>NZ_CP074694.1:0-4800000 GCF_018398935.1 Telmatocola sphagniphila
GCTCCGGCTCGGGCCGTCCTCGCAGCCGAGCTCCCGGCGGTCTCTCGCTGAAGGAATCGAAGAAGACACCGAAGCCGGGCGATATCCTCCGCCAGCTTCGCGGCGGCTGAGATCAACACCATCGCCCATTATCTGAATCTCTTCGAAAGGAAATTTTTTCATGTCTATCAACATCATCCTGCCCAGCTCGCCGTCGCGGGTCGGGCTCGTCCCGGCCTCGACCGCATTCGATGCCGGCGAGCTGCTCTGGCGGGATTCTGCGGACGGCCTGATTAAGCCGGCTTCGCTGTTCACCAATATGGGCGTGGACGCGACGGCGACCCAGACAAATTTCTCGGCCGTCTTCGCGGGCATCGCTCAGGATCGTCGCCTGGTGGGAGAGAACGCCCAGGCCCTGAAGTCGTTCCTCGACATCGCCATCGCCGATTGCGACTGCCCGGCTCAGACCTTCAAGGTTGGCGATAAGGTGGGCGTCCTCCGGAGCGGTGTCCCCAACGTAACGAACGGCACCGTCACGGCGGCGGCTTCGCTGACCACGGCGATCGGCGTCGTCGTCGGCACCTATGGCAACAACGCGACGAAGGTCCGCGTGAAGTTCGTCAGCAAGCTTTTCAACCTCATGATCTGATCGGACTAGGATCGGATTTTTAACTCCCCGGAATCAAGCAAGAGGAAATTTATGATTCGCAAACCTGGACTAATCGCTCTGCGGGAGTCCTGCGGCAGCGACGAACGATTCGTCGATCAGATCCACCATCATCTGGGCCTGTGCGACGAGAATGGTCGCCGGCACCTCGACCATCTCGGCCGGCAGCAGATCCGCTTCCCCGATGGCATTCGCGAAAGCGAGCGGATCCGGCTCGATGAGTTCAATTGGCGGGGTCTCACCGAGGCGATCTTCGGCACCGACGATGCGTCGGCGATTCAGCGTCAGTTCAACGGCCCGAATGTGCAGCTGGCTCTGTTGCTGCAGGAAGCCGGTGAAGGGGCGGTGCTGCCGTCGCACCTGAGCAACGTCAACACGCTCAACGCGATCTATTCGGGGCTCATCCAGGCCTCCGTGCTGGAAGGCTATACGCTCCCCGAGTTCATCAATTCGCAGCTGGCGACCGAAGAGACCACCAACATCTTCGAGGGTCGCAAGTCGATCGGCGTGACGCTGCAGAATCCCCGGGCCGAAGGCCGGCAGCCCTCGCAGCCGACCAAGCGTGCCCAGGTCGGCGAACGCTGGATCACCCAGCCATTGACCGTGGAAAACTCGCTGGCGATCGAGCTCACTTATGAGGCCGTCTTCGCGGACAACCTCACCGGTGGCGGTCTGATGACGGCAGCTCGGGACATCGGGCGTTACGTGCAGTTGCAGCGAGAATACGCGATCATCGACGCGTTTATCGGGGTGACCAACACCTACAGCTACAAAAACAACGTGTACAACACGTACATGACCGGCGGCTACTATACCAATCGCCTCACGGCGAATCCGCTGATGCACTGGACCAACATCCAGCGGGCACGCGTGGCCTTCCGCAACATGCGGGCGGTCGAAGTCAATCAGCCGCTGACCGTGCGTCCCTCCCGGGTGCTCTGCAACGAGGAGCTGGTCGCCCAGGCGGGCCAGGTCAAGAGTCCCACCACGGCGGTGCAGTACCGCGATCCCGCTTCCACCACTCAACCGATGAATATCCGCATCGCCGACAATCCCTACCCGGGTGCGTACGACGTGCTGACCACGCCCTATCTGTACGAGCGGCAGACAGCGGCCGATGGCCTGGGCATGGATGCCACCACGGCGGGCTCGACCTGGTACTACTACGAGCCCGGCTGGCTGAAATGGGTGGTGAACTGGCCGTTCCGCGTGCAGGAGGCGATCGCCACCAGCATGGACATGATCGATCGCGGCCTGGTCGCGTTCTTCAAGGCCGACGAGCGCGGTATCCCGATGGTGGAAGAGCCTCGCCGGGTACTCGACAATCGAGCGGCCTAACCCGTCAAAATCATCGCCCGTATTTCCCTCATTCGTTTTTTGAGAGTCTCAACAGATGTCCGAATCAGTGATCAAAATCGGCAGCGAGCCGGCCGAGGCCCGGGAGCAGGGCCATCTCGACCTGGCCAAGATGACCAAGGCGGAGCTCACCGAGTATATCTCGAAGCTGCAGGCGGAGAATAAGCAGCTCGCCACCAAGGCCTCGCAAGCCGAGGCGGCGGCCGAGTCGGCCCCGCGGGTCGCCGGCGATGGGATCCTGCGTCTGTGGCGGGTCGCGGTCGAGCACGCTCCGGAGCTGCAGGTGGAAGCAGTCGACGAGGCCAACGCCAAGGAGGCCTACATGACCGAGCTCGGCATGATCTCGACTGCCAACAAGTTCACCGTGAAGCTGGTGGGGATCGCTCCGCCCGAGCCGGTGAAACCGAAAGTGCCCGAAACGCCCACCTCGGAGAGTTAAGCGATGGGAACCCTGGAGCTTCTAAAGCAGCGTAAAGCGGACATCCTAGCGGCCTTGCAGTCCATCGGAGTGAAGCCCGATTACTCGGTCGATGGGGAGTCCTTCTCGCACGCCTCCAACCGGGCGGCGTTGTTGCAGGAGCTGAAGACCATCAACGAATTGATCATCGCCGAAGAGAACCTCACCGATCCCGACATCGGGGTCTTTTACACGAGAAACTAATGAACCCGAAAACACTTGAATTCAACGGGCTAACCCCGGTCGATGTGGCTTCCTCCGTCTCCGGCAAATCGGTCGTGACCCTGGCGGTCTGGGTGATGGCCGATGCCGCCACCACGGTCATAATCCGCGAGAAAGGCACCGGTCGGACTTTGCACAAGTTCTTCTGCTCGGCTCAAGGGGGTGGCGTGCTCCCCTGGGTTCCCGTCGGCAGTAGTTGTGATCCGGTCTGGGAGAAGACAACCGCCGGCAACGGAGTGGAAGTCGTTCAGACCAACGCAGCGGCCAACGTGATTGCCAATATCATCTGGGGCTATCGATGACTCGGGATGAGATGCTCGGCGATTACAAGATCTGGGACAATCCCCAGGCGGTCGTCTGGCGGGAAGCGACTAAGACCGGCTATGTGGATCGACCGGTCAACTGGACCAAGCCCAGGCCACCGAGTTACAAGGAGATGGCGGGAAGCGCGGGCGTTGTCCTAGGCAATGATCGCGTCTTCCTGCTTCCCGTTCCCGAGCTGCCGCTGGGCAGTCCCAAGCCCAAGCCCCGCGATGTGATCCAGCTCGACGGTGAGGACTGGGTCGTCCTGTTCGCGGATCTCAATCGCTGGAAGACCACCTGGCGAGTGACGACCCGGAATTTCGTCATTCAGTCGAACCTCTGCGACCAGGTGCGGATCGTTTCTCAGCAGATGGGCCAGGACGCCGCCGGCGGGCTGGTGGTCACCGGTCGCACGATTCTCTTCGACAATCTCCCGGCTCGTATCCAGGCCGAGAATTCCCAGATCGATGGCACCGTCCTGGGCAAACGTCTGGGGGCCAGCAATTACACGGTCTATACCAGCGTGCAGATCGAGCCCGGTCCCTACTGGCGGATCGAGGAGATCGGCGGCAAGTCGAGAGTCCTCCAAATCGTCAGCACGATCAACCCGGATCGCATCACCGACCTGATGAGCATGAGCTGCGAGCAGATTCCTTAGGGGCCAAAATGGACGACGATTTCGCAACCGCCTGGTTCGAACTCGAATCGGAGGTGGCTGTCCGATTGCTGAGGACGGTAGTGGATTTCATTGGAGAGCATCAGAAGAAGGTTGGGATCTCGAATCCAAACCCCTATCTGACACCGAGCGAAGAGGGGGAATTCCCCCGAAAGCGGACAGGGTTCGGCCAGGCCAGCCTCACTTACGAGCCCGCATCATTGGACGTGATTCGGCAAACCTGGGAGATTCGCGTCGGCTACATCGAGAATGCTTTTTACATGGAATTGTTGGTAACGCACTTTAACCGTTTGGGGTTGGAGGAGTCGATGCGGCAGCAACGCGACCGGATTGCACAGAATCTGAAAGGCGAATGATGAACGTTTTCCCTCACCAGGTGGCCCAGGCCTGTCGTTCGGCCTTTGTGCCGATCACCACCAAAATTCCGGGTCAGCTCTGGTACGGGAAAGTCGATCCAGACGCCGCATCGCCGTATGCCACCCTCAGCGTGACCCAAGAATCACGGATGCTCGATAGCCTGGGTGTGATCCAGACCTTTCGAGTTCAAATCTCGATCTGCAGCGACAGCGGCGTCTTCGAGTCTGGGGAGCTGATAAAGGCCATCGCGGATTGCTGGGACGAGCAACCGGAACGCTTCGTGATCCTTGGGAGTGGCATCATCCGGATACGTTTAACCGAACCGGACGAGGAGATCGAGGATCAACGCCGCAACGCTTCGGATGTGGTTTCGGGCCGAGTGGCATTCCGGTTGACAACGGATACTAGGGAGTAATCGGATGGCAAGCATCAAGACTAATATCAGCCTGACGGGGACCATACAGGTGGCGGATAATACCGCTGGTCCGTTCACTCGGCAAGCGAATGGCACGCTGGGCGAGACGGGCGGCGTCCCTCGACCAATTTGGGCCTTTCAGAATCCCGCGGCGACGGGGGCGTTTATGACCACCAAGACCGTGCTGGCGGGTGCCAGCCTGGATCTGGATTTTTTCTCCGGAACTCTGATGGAGATGGCCGCTATTCCCCTGGTCTGGTCCCGATTGCTCTTCCTTTTGTGCCAGGTCGTTAAACCTGACGGGATCAAGCTTATCCAAGTCGGCCCCCAGGGTGTTGCCAACTCGGTCGATTTAAGGATGGGCGGTGTCGCCGCCGCCAACTCGCAGGCCTCCGCCGACACAGTCTTGTGCACGAATGGCCTGGTCGGTTACGCAGTTGCGGCAGGAAGCAAAATCGTACGCATCAAGAATATCTCGGCCGTTGACCTCGATGTGAGTGTCCTGGCGATTGGGAAGGTCTAATTTTTTTTAAAGGAGAGCGATTATGCCAACACCCCCGGCATCTTCATTGACGACAGTGCATCAGGGCCATGGCGGTAAGGTGAGGCTTTACACCTTGGTCGATGGCCAGGTGAACGCAGTGATCATCGAGCTGCGGAATATGGCCTGGACCCTCAACAAAGCCGTTGGGGAAGCCAAGGCTACCAGTGCCCTATCGGGTGGGATTGAGCAAACCAAAGGCACCATCAAGAAGCACTCGGGCTCCATCGAGTTCCTCTGGGAGGACGACCGCGATCCAGAATCCCTCGGATTCGCGGAGGGTGCAACGGTCGGCATGTGGCTGAAGATTGGGGATACCAACAAGTGCTACCACTCGCAGGAAGTGCTTATTACCGTGATGGATTTCAAGAACGACCAGGATGAGGACTGCGTTAAATACACGCTGAATTTCAAAGCCAATCAGGCCTTCATCAAAAAGGCTTACGACGTCACGCCCCTGACTGTATTCCCAATCGGATAAGGAAACCATGTCGACCAACAAAAAGAAAATGCGAAACGCAGCCATCATCTCGGCTCC
Source organism: Telmatocola sphagniphila (assembly GCF_018398935.1). Classification (GTDB taxonomy): domain Bacteria; phylum Planctomycetota; class Planctomycetia; order Gemmatales; family Gemmataceae; genus Telmatocola; species Telmatocola sphagniphila. Next base: position 5,512 of record NZ_CP074694.1, read on the forward strand.
CAAGCCGCTCGACCTGGGTGGCAATACCATCCTGGTCGGGCATCCCGGCGTGGATGATCAGGCGACGATGTATAGCTGGGCTCGGGTGCAGGCGATCGCCGCCAAAGCCAAGCTGAGGGGCCTTCTCACCGACGAGGATCTCGATGGCTTATCGCCGGCCAGGCAGGCCGTTTTGATAGATCGGTTCGCCAAAGCCAAAGCTTCCGGAGCGGTGGCGACCGTGAATGACGACGACCTCCAGGGAGTTTTGATGTCGGCTCCAGGGGTCCGGATGATGGTTTATCTGGCCTCGCGACGATACTCCCCGGAGATCACGCAGAAGGATCTCGAATCGTTGATCACGGAAGAAAATGCCATGGCGGTGTTCATTGCGTTTTGGCAAGCGACTACCGATCCCATCGAGCCAGATACCGATCCGGAGTTGGCCGAGCGTCTCAGTCAGGATCCGGCGACCGGCCTCCCAAACTGAGTTGGGTTCAGTGGATCCTGCAAAAGCATCTCGAATGCACTGAACCCGATAAGGATCACAAACACATCGCCTGGGCCAAAGTCATCGGTAACCTGATGAACGCTTATGGCATGTCACTGCGGGAGATTACCAAAGAGCTGACACTCCCGCAGCTTCTGATATTACAGTTCCCCTCCGTCTCACCAGTTGGTAATTCCAAAGGAGTAATGTGATGGCCGCTGATCAGAAAATTGCCGGTTATTACGTCGCATTCGCCATCAAAGGGATGAGGGCTGCCTACGAACAGGTCAAGGCGGGTGTGGGCGAAATGCTGAAGGCATTCAAGTCCGTTCAGGAAAGCGTTGACAAGATGATGAGCGGCATGAAAAAGCTCGGAACCGTCGCGGCGGGCTTATCGGCTTCTTTCCTCGGGTTGTTCGGTCGCGGGGCCATGCAGGGGACGGTCGAGGCGGATAAGCTTGCGGCCGCGTGGGAGTATCTGTCGAGAGTCATCGGTGATAGTCTGGCTCCTTACGTTCGCGTCCTCACTGATCAGCTCATCGGCGTGGCCGAAGCGTATCGCTCACTTTCCCCGCAGACCAAAGATTTCGCCGTGAAGATCGCACTCGTCGGAACGGCGGTAGGCTCGGTTCTTGCGGTCGGTGCTCTGATCGGGCCGGTCATCGCGGGTGGCTTCAGCCTGGCCGCCGGAGCGATTGGGCTCCTCTTCACGCCGATGGTCGGGCTGATCGCTCTCTTCGGAGCCGCAGGGTATGCGGTGTACGAGACGTTCCAGCTGTTCAGCTCATCGAGCTCCCAAGCGTCCCAGGATATTCAAGAATCCAATCGCAGCTGGATTCTAAAGCTCGCTTCCGGCGTTGCGGACGTCGTGGTTTTCGTCGCCGAGAAATTCAACTGGGTGGCTCGCCAGATCGTCGGCGTCTACGACTGGCTGACGAAGAAGACGACCTGGCTACTTGAGAAGCTGCGGATCGTCGAAAAGGGAACTTATGACTTGGTGAAAAATGATCCCTTCAAGCCCTGGCAGATCAATGTCGACAAGGTCCGCGAGGGCATCGAGGGTATCGGGAAAGCGGTCGACGAAAACATCCCAGACTGGTCGGACGTCAAGAACAAGATGAGCAACTTCTGGGAAGGCTTGAAGGCGAACTTGGAAAAAGCCAAAAACAAGGGGCCAGGGGGTGGCCCGGGCTTCAACATTAAGTACACCGTGGCGTTCGAATCCTCCCAGGGCACCTACGATCGACTGGCCCAGGCCTTCACCGGAAACGCTTTCAAAACCGAAGATATCATGAAAGCCCAGCTGGGCGTCCAGTCCGATTCACAGAAGATTCTCCAGGACATTGCTCGCGGGATTGACCGGCTCGCCAAGAGGAGTAATTCGGCGGTGGTAGAATAGCCTCAGGGAGCATTGAACGCAAATTGGATATCATCGCCCTTCAGCCCTAGCACACCGACCGGGAGCGAAAGGATCAGCTTTTCGCTCCCGGGACAGGCTTCTCGAATACAAGAACCTCAGTGAGAGGCTTGTCGGAATAGATGGGCTCGGATCCACTCGTCTGCCCTTCGACTTCGAGACCAAAGGAAAATCGAACCTGCTGGTATCTGTTGCCTTTGTCATCCTCCAGCTTGGGGGCATTGAAGATCGAGCCCGGCCACTGCTCATAGGTACGCTTCTTATTCGGATCGCTGTTGGTAATCTCCAGCCGCACCTCCAGCAGATCATCTTTCGAGGGGACCTGGGACCTTCCGAACTCAAGCAAATTGATTTTCCCAGCTCGGTACTTGGTGAGCTTCACGCTTATACCCTCTTTGGAAAAAACCTCCCAGGCTTCTGCGTTGAGCGGCAGCGGCTTCTTGGGTTTGACTTCCGGTTGCTGAACGGCTTGAGGCTCTGGACGAGCGGCGACCTGCGGAACCGGCTGGCTCTTAGCTCCTTCCGTGTGTTTCTCTTTTCCCTCCCCGACAACAGCACTGGTGATCAATCCGGCAAAGCCAAACACAAACGCGGCGACAAAGCCCTCCCGACCGACACCGCCCCTGAAAAAGGATCCGAGCCATGCAATGAGTGCGACCAGGATGACCGATAGGGCCACCCATAGGCCTGTGATCGGTGCATTGAGAATTGGGAGAATGATGGCGGAAAGTCCCAGAAGGACAAGTATTCCAGCGATTGGTGTGCGGGGCGTTGTTTCGGCAGACATGGGGGCTCCTGATGTTAAGATTTTCCTTATTTTCCAAACTCTCCGTCTGGTGGCAATCCAGGATTCGCATCACACATCCGGACGTCTTGTTAGAGTGGGGGGATGCCAGAACCCGCACTACTTTCGACCGAGTACGTTGAGTGGAACGAATCAACCGAAGAAACGGCGATCGATTCTCAATCCGCGACACGTACCTTCTTGCTGTACGACGACGCTAAGCGGGCTCTCTTCGAGCAGCGATTCCTAGGGTACGTCTACCTCGACGCCTTGAACTACTGGAAGATCGAATATCCGGTCGTCCATCCCGTTCGGAAATGGCTTCGCGCGTCCGCCGTCTCCTGGCAAAATCGTGAAGAGGACTATCGCCAGGGGGACACCGGTATCCCGTACGATCCGGCCCTCGCTCAAGCCCCTCTCGCCAACGGTGCGATCGCCACGGTCACTTACACAAGAGCCCCTTGGAAGGTCGCCGGTTATGACACTGGTGAGAACCCCGATGTCCGAGATCTGATCAATGCCGAGTTCAAGAACACTTCTCGCAATTTGACGCTTCCAAATGATCGGTATGTCTGGAGCACTCAGGGAAAGGTGGGGACGGCACCCGGAGCCGATTCAACGCCGATCCTGCTGGCCCAGGACGGCGTACAGGCATACATCACGATCCCTACTCAGTCGATTACAGTGATTCGATTCATGGCCCCAGACTTTCCCGTCAACGCCATCTCCCAGTTGCAAAACCGAGTGAACGAGAAGGAATACTCGATCCTCAACAAGAAGTATGCTCCTGAGACGCTGAAGCTCCTGGATGCGGAAATGGTTGATGCCTTGGGTCCGAATGGCTGGAGAGGTTGGACGATCCGTTACACCTTCGAGGCGATCCTCACTTATGACGACGTCATCGTAGCCGGAACGGGCGGAGCGGCTCCCACGAAATCGACGACTTATGTGGGATGGAATCGACTGTTCGATCCGTCTCGAAACATCTGGGACTACGTCAATCTGCTCAACAATAGCTCCCGGAAAATCTTTAAGTCCGATACCGAAGTCAAGCAAACGTTTGCTACGAGCGGCGCGAGCGAAGACGTGAAAGGCTTTGATCTGCTGTTCGACCCGAGGGCATATTAATGGCAGTCGCTCCCATCCCCGATATGCCCAGGCCGGGCGATCGAGCTATCTCTTCCCGTTTCCTGGAGTGGATTGCCAACGCAGCTCAACGCATCCTGACTTTGAGTACGGATGCCGGCGGCGTGGTGCAGGGCCCCAACGGCACCTCGATTATCATGCCGAGTGCAGCGGACGAGCCAATTTGGGTGCAGATCGAAGGCGATCCGGTAACGGACGATCCGTTGTCGTCCATTTCCGCCGTCGAGATCTTGCCCAAGAAGGGTGGAGACAAAGAGGTCAAAGAGTTGGGCCGAAAATTCGGCGACGACTACCCGGATCGGCTGTTCCCGGCTCCGGGCGAGGAAGTGCCCGACACTGGAAAGGTAGTCCAGGCCTGGCCCTGGCTGAAACGATTGGAGAAGAGCCCCGATCCTCCAGCTCCGGGTGATTCGACGGATCCTTATAAGTACATCCAGGAATGGGTGGTGATGGGCACCGGCGAATCCGCGGAGCCTTGCAAGGACTGGAAGTTCTACTGCCGGGCGAGGCGAATCAAGTGCATGGACGATGATCCTGAGGGCGGCGATCCCGACCCGGACCCTGACCCTGCCTGCGTGCCGATCAGCGATCTGAAGATCTGCTTCGATGACACCATCTGGCTCGTCGGCGTGCGATTCTGGGCTTCCTACTACGGCTCAGGACCGGTCCAATATCTCTGGTCGTTCAGCGGCGGAGGAGGCAGACGCGGTTACATCACCAACGCCCCGAACCGTTCTATCTCACTTATGAAGTCCCGTATCTCACCGTTTCGCTGACCGTCTCCAACGGCTGCAGCTCGAAGACTATTGGACCGTTCGCACTTACGTTCCCTGATCCCCGGGGCAAAGATTGCGGGCCTTGTGTCGCGCCTTACGATGTGACGATCAATTACACTCTCGCCGGCGAGCGGACCTACAAGTTCACGTCCAGCTTCAGCGGCTCGCATATTGGCGTGATTTACGAATGGCACTTCAGCGACGGCACGACTTCCGCCCTGGCCGAGCCGACGCACACCTTCGCTGGCCTCGGGCCTTACTTCGCTTCGTTGACTGTGCGGAACGATTGCGGCGGCGAAACCTCGGAAATCCTCAATCTCTGCATCCCGCCATCGATCACCGGCGTCTCCGTATCCGTGGACGGCTACAGGGTCATTGTCACGGTGAATTACCTCGGCTCCTACGAGCACTGCGTCATCGACTGGAACGACGGTTCCTCGCCGACGGAGGGGATTTCGCAGGTCCATACCTATCCGCCTATGCCGCGAACTTACACGCTCACGGTGACGCTCAGCGGCTGCGGTCAGACCGTTATTGTGGCGGCGAATGTTGCCGTTCCTGTTGGAGGGCCAATCGATGGATAACAAATGGATCAAGCCCCCCAATGCTCCGTTCCCGGACTGGCTGCTCGATAAGCTCTGTGAGTGCTGTGAGGACGACTGCTCGACTTGTGATATTTTGCAGTATCCAAAACTGAAGGCTTATGTGGAAGTGGTCCCGGTGTCGCTGGGTTTCGCTGGCCCGGTCTATCGATGCCCTTATATTTTCTCGGTCGATCTGGACAAGACTACGCGTGGGACCGATCCGTTTCCTTCGACTCGAACGTGTGCCCTGTTTGCGGGGAACACTGATAATTATCCCGATAGCATCGCCTGCACGACACCGGGGCCATTCTCTTACAGAGGGCGATCAAGCTCTGGGCCGGTTATTCTTATTGGAAGTATAGCCATGACATGCGATGGTGGGGATGCTGATCGACCAGCGTTAGATCCCTCCACCGATGCGACTTTCAATTGTGGAAGCAAGGCCACTACCGATTCAGTAATTTTCCCCTGCATGCAAGAGTACAATTTGGCGTGGCCGCCAGTAGCCAGCCCGTATGTGCGGTCAAAAAAATTCCTGTTGAATGCCAACTTTAGCTTTTTCGACATCGGCCCAGATAGCACTTTCAACAACGATATTATTCCACAGAACACTTTCGGAACGGCAAAAGCGATAGCCACCTCTTGCGATCCGCTGATGCTCGTCTTCCTGGTGCCAATGTGGTCCGCTTACGATGGGTTCATCAATACGACCTGCACTCAGCTCGAATGTTACTTTCGCATCACGGTGACAACGCCATGAGGATCTGCACCTGCGACAAATGCGACCGGGACTTGACCTGGCCCGAGCAGAAGGCCTGGGCGTGCAAGTTCTGCTTTCTCTATCACTCGCGGGAATGCCTCCAGGAGGCCTGGGACGCACACCCCTTGGAACGGAAGGACGATGATTCAGAACCCAAGCCGCGGCGGATCGCTCTGACTCAATGCGACTACCTGGGCAAGGTGATCGAGAAAACCGACGCCGGCGGCATCGAATGCAGCTGCCAGGGGAAGTGGCTGCGAAGGTGCCGGCTGCATGGCGAGTGCCGATTAACGCAGCCCTCGGACGTGCCCGACTGTGCGAGCTGTGACGATAACACACTCCTGCCTAAGAACCGGCGGAGCTGATCGCCGACTCAGTTCGGGACGCTTTGTTATAGTCGGTTCCATGAAACCCTGGTTCCTATTCAACGACGTCCCCTCGGGACTTTCCTTCATCGTAATTCCTCCGGGAACGGAAGTGACCGATACGCCTCTGCGCTCGGCCACCTTCGATCTGAAGACCCCTGGTCTCAGCTGCAAGTCCACGCAGACCGTGAACAACCTGGAGGGCAGTACGTTTTACGGCAAGTACCAGGAATCCGCCGACGGCATCTCCTGGACCGATCTGGCCGGTGCCGCCTTCACCTTCGTCATCACCAGCTCGAACATCCAGACCATTAACTTCACCAGCTCGAAGAGATACCTCCGCTATTCGTGCGAGTTCGATGCAGGCGATTTTGCGTCCTGCACTCTGGGAGTGAGTCTCAGCACCAGCTAACCGGAGCCAATTCGTTCCGGAATCTCATCAGGAATTCTTTGTTTCTTGCGGCTTAAAGGAGTGCTTATGGTCCGGTCCGATCCAAATACTCGCGTTGGAATCGATCCCAAAAGTTGGATCGCTCGCTGGGGCTTCCCGGGCACGATCCTGGTGTTGTTCAGTTACGCCTGCCTGGCCGCGATCGCGGACATGCGTCAGATCGCCAGTACCTTCCTCGCTCAGGCCAAAGAGGATCGAGCGGCGGATCGAGCCATGATCTTCCAGCTCGCTTCCACGGTCGAGCAGAACACGCGGGCTACCGACCGCATGGCTCACAGCATGAGCACCATGACCATGATCATCGACCGTCTGGATCGCAAGCACTCGGTCGAGATGATCTGGCCCCAGGGGATGGAGTTCACCGCCCCGGAGAAGCTCCCCATGCCCCACGAAAAGGGCAGTTAAATCCTTCGCTCACTTCGAGCGATTACTCAGGAGACCGAAATGAAACGTCTGTCCGCCACGATCCTCGCCCTGTGCTTCGCGTTTGCGGCCTGTGCGAGCGATCCCCAGGCCGGAGGCTCCATTCGCTGGCCGGAAATTGCTCCCGCTCAGCAAGTGGCCCCAGCTCCCAGCCCCGCCACCGATCTGCAAGCCGATACCTGGTTTGTGATTGAATCGGATGTCGATTGCTTTCTGTTCACTTCACCGAAAGGCCTGGTCAACGTCACCAAAGAAGCTGGGCCGCTTCGCTTGAAGGGGAAGTTCGCCGACTCCTCCACCGGCAAAACGGAGACCCGCAGCTACAAGGCCAAGTGGATCTACACCATTGAGGCCAGCTCGGCCGGGCAATGCGAGATCATCGTCCTGCCGGTCGGTGCCAAGGGGGAAGACGAAGCTCAGCGTCGAATCCTGAACGTCCTGGGGGCTCAGCCTCCACCCGAGCCAGAGCCGGACTCCAAGCCCAAGCCGAAACCGTCTCCCAAGGTCGTGCCCATCGCCGCCGAAGGCTTTCGAGTCTTGATCACCTTCGACAACGCCGATCAGTCGGGCCTCAATGAAGACCAGCAGAAAGCGATCTACGGGGCCGAGCTGCGGAGCTACCTCAATTCGCACTGCGTTCTGGGACCGGACGGCAAGCTGAGAGAGTGGCGGATCTGGGCCACCGGGATGGATGTCAGCGGCGAGTCGAAGATCTGGCGAGACGCTTATGCCCGGGACCGGCAGTCGGTCCCCTGGCTCCTGATCAGCAACGGCAAGGAAGGCTTCGAGGGGCCTCTCCCGAAGTCGTTCAACGAAACCCTCGAATTGTTGAAGAAATACGGAGGGCAATGATGTCGAAGGAACTCATCATCCACGATGGCAACTACAAGGATCATCTGGCCCCGATTATCGACGGCCGGCAGGCCTCGACCGGTTTGATCGAGCGGGATTATGCGAAGCATCCTCCGGGCTGTTATGCGACCGTCGACGCCGTGGATGTGCCGATCATCCCGAGATCCGAGTGGTCCGCTCGGATCAAGGAGATGGAGGAGACCAAGAGCCGTCTCTCCGATATCCGCAATACCGGCAACTTCGGGAAGCGAATCCCCTCACTGAACCAGAACCCTTATAGCTTTTGCTGGGCTCACAGTGCGACGCACGCGACCATGATGCTGCGGGCGATCTTCAACCTGCCCTATGTGCCTTTGAGCGCGTTCGCGGTCGCCTGCATGATCAAGAACTACCGCAACGAAGGCGGCTGGGGAGCGGAGGCCCTGGACTTCATTTCGCAGCGAGGCGTCCCCGATCAGAAGTTCTGGGCTCAGCAGTCGATGAGCCGCTCTAACGACAATCCGGCCACCTGGGCGAATGCAGCTCTGCACCGTGTCACCGCGGGTTGGATCGACATCAAGGCTCCGGTTTACAACCGCACGATGCCCTTCGACCAGGTGTTCAGCTTGCTCCTCACTCGGACGCCGGGAATCGGCGACTACTACTGGTGGAGACATTCGGTCAATCTGCTCGACCCGGTCGAAGTCGAGCGCAATTCTTTCGGTATTCGCATCTGGAATTCCTGGGGCGACGAGTGGTCCGACTACGGCACCGCAGTCCTCCAGGGCGACAAAGCCATCCCGAACGGAGCCACGGCTCCTCGGTTGATCACCGCCTCGGCGGCTTAAATCTCTTTTTTCTCTCAATGGAGTAGTCGATGACTTTCAGTCTGAAAACCTTCTTGAAGCTCTTCCAGGCGTCCCAGGACCCTCGAATCATGGCCCTCGTTGACGAGGTCGAGGCCGCGTATTCGGGAGGCCTGGCCAATCTCACGCTGAAGCAAGTGCGAGCCTTGATCCGCGACTTTCACGACGTCCTTCAGGTCGCCTCGAAGGCCTTCCCCGATTCTACGCTGCTCAAGACACTGCAAGAGCAGATCAACGATCTGTTCGAGTTCGCTCCGAAGATGGGCAGCATCGTGGATATCGGCGTCGCCAAGCTCAAGGGAACTTTGTCGAGCGATGCGACTCTGGAGGAAGCGACCCAGGCCGCAACGAAGTGGGTCACGGAGTTCACCGGGAAGCCGGTCAACGCCTTCGGGCCGTTCCTGCTCTTCGCGGTGAAGTTGATCGCGAGGATCCTGCTCGGTCTGCTGTGATCTCAGGATCGGTAAATCTCAATCGCCCGTTTTTTCAAAAGGAGTTGTTTATGCGTTTCCTTCTTGCGGCCGTCCTGGTCGCGTCCCTCGCGAGTCTCAGCCATGCACAACGCTGTTGCCAGGCCCCGAACCCTCCTCAGGCTCCGCCGTGCCAGGTCTTCGTGCCACCGGCCGTCGCGAAGCCGCGAGTCCCGTACCCCCGCCCGAAGGCCGTCGTCGCCGAGCCGGCACCAGCGGAACCGGTCGTGATGCCAAGCTGGTCCGTCCAGGAGGCTGTCCGAACGGTCAGTGCCCGGCTCAGCAGCAGGCTCCGCCGCGCATCTTCCGCCTGTTTCGGCGGTAATGGAATTTCACCGGTGGTTTATCCGTTGCCCAGGACTAGGGCACGGAGCTGGTGATCGGAAGGGGCTGAGAAGGATCTCGGCCCCTTTTTTAAATCGCAATTTTCAATTTCGCGATATAATTTATTGCCTCAGATCTAATGAAAATGTTAAGTAAACAAACGAGTGACCGTTTCAATATCTGTAGGCGAAAAAAGAACTTTGAGCGTGGACAAATAGAATTGCTTATTCATCCGATCTGGCCTTCCGAAAACACCAAATGCATTAGTCAAGGTGCTGCACCCAATGTTGGCTCTAAGCAACGCTGTGGCGAACTGTCGTCCTTCGCTCGGTCTTAAAAATTCCACATACGCCATTCCATCATGATTATAGCTTGCCGGGCTCTCTTGACACGAAGCGACAGTCCTCCAATTTCTTCTCCAAACATTCCAAATCAGATTTGCCATCTTTTCATCGACGCACACAACAAAATTGTTAAATCGAACCTCAACTTGCGGATGAGAATCATTTTGCGTCGTATTATTGAACACACCGCAGGGGCTCATTAGAACATTGTAATAGCCTAATTCAATTAGCAGCTCTCTTTCTTTATCGTTATCAGATTCAGTAAAACGATAATTGTATAAAGACTGTGCCAAATCGAATGAATATTCAGCAACTCCAACGATTGGGCCGTCTTCGTCGTAAATCTGATTATTACTACCCATCAAGAAATATATCGACTCTACTCCAACGTGGTGTGGTTTTGTGTGACCATCGAAAGGCCCTCCAACCAGATTGCATCCTTGTGAGCCCATACGCCCCCCCTCTTTTTATAAATTTTATTTTACATCTGATTCGTGAAAACACCAAAAAGTACTTTTGCTTATTATCAACTAATTCCCTGAAAAATTAATTCTATTTTTGCGAATACCTTCTACCACACAATTTCATTTTACTTACAAAATGTGCAGAGCGTTTTTTTTGGTTCGGCTGACCAAAGAACATTTTTTGATCCAATGTAAGCGTACTCAATTTCGATATGATCTGTACAGCGAATCTCTGTAATGTGGAGTTACATAATTATGAAATGGAATTTTTTCGGAACCAATGTCGTGATTCTGGGGGCAGGCTTCTCTTCGGCTGCAACTGAGGGAAGATCACCTCTTATGCGAGGTTTCTTCGACAAACTAGAACGGGATAATTATCCCGAGCTATATGACTTTGTCAACGAGCATGGATGCAATCAAGTTTGCACTCGCATTGAGGATGCGAATGTGGAAAATGTGCTCTTAGCCCTGGACCAGACAGATAACTGCCCTAGTCCTCTGCGGAATCGACTCGTAGGCAATTTATTTGAAAAAAATTCTATTTGCGATCAATTGGCTTATTACACCATCATGCGATTCAAGACAATGGGAGGCTGGAGTCCAGAGAATTGGGCTGTGCAAACCCTGGCAAAGGCTAGTGAGCGTACAACAGTGATTTCGATGAACTATGACGTCCTCGCCGATTCAATCTTGTCAAGCCGGACAGGCATGGAGCATTTCCCTTCAAAGACGTTGTCTTGCCCCCACTGCAAAATGCGATATCTCCTGAGCCAGGCTTGTAATTGTACAACGCACCCAGGCTTTACTGATGAAACAATTTGGCAAGGCGCACTCCTAAAGCTTCACGGCTCCATTGCATGGAAAAGATGTCTGAATCCTGCATGCTGCGCGTATCAATGTTTGGTTCCCGATGAGCAATGTCGCGCGTTTGAGCCGCATGAATGTCCAAAGTGTAGTCGAATGTGCTCTCCAGCCTTAGTGATGCCTACGATGAACAAGAACCTTAAGGAGACCCCTGAAATAGACGCAATGTGGCAGGCCGCTATGGCTGCGATTGAAAATGCAGAATCAATCCTAATTTTCGGATTCTCCTTTCCTAGATCGGATGAGTTGCTCATTCAATCCTTCCGAAAGGCAATCGAAACTTCGAAGCGATTGAAAAAAGTGGGCATTATCGACTTAGATCCCCAGGCTGTTGCACACAATTTTCGATGTTGTTTGCCAGTTGGCTACCATGTCGAGTATGCTTATCTCAATAGTACAAAGTCAGGTGTACCAGACTGGTTCAATGTTGAGCCGAAACAACTATTTAACATCTGCAATTGAGGAGCTTTTGATCTGGCCCGAGGCACTGGATTCGAGAACGCCAAAAGAGGGAAGCTACACTAAACCGATTCCAGGGATGGAGTAATCGATCTAGGGTTCGGTCACACATCATACCCGCACAAAGTAGTACGTCTTCTCCCGCTTACCGGTCGAGCTTTCAATCCGGATCAGTATCTCGAAATCCCCGGCACCGATCAGGTAGTACCGCTCGCCTTCCTGGGGCAGGATCGCCGGCTCGGGCTCGAAGGCGTCTGGATCTTGGCGAGCGAACTTGGCCCCCTGGAGCGTGAACTCACCCCGGGTGCCGTTGAAGTAGGGATCGATTCGAAGCCAGAGGGGTCTGCGTCGAAGGTCGGCCAGTGTCCAAAGGGAGGAGCTGAGTTGCATGAAGGCATTGGAGCAGGCGGGTAAGGCACTGGCCGAGGTCGGTTGTATTTTCATGAAGAATGCTGCAGAGCAACTTGCTGAAAACATTCGCATAGATTGGGCCACGGAGTTAGAAAATTGAGGTCTTTCTTTAAGTTTACCTCACAATTAAAGTAAGTGAAAATCAGTTCATAAAAAGCAAATCAACCTAAAAGATAAAGGCATATTTAAATATGCCTTTGTTTATTTCTTATTCACGGTATTTTCTGCTTTCACAAATGATTAAAAACCATCAGATTGCCATCATTTCGTGTCCATTTCGTATTCCCTCAATAACTTTATCCTCACACATAAATTTTGATCGGAACTTTAATATGCCTAGAATTTTATTTGCTTGGACTTTAACACTCATTTTACTGCCGACTTCTGCCCAAGCTCAATATGTCGCTTCGTGGGGCGATGACACAGAAGGCCAGTTGGGAAATGGCTCAATCGGAACCAACTCCGGATACCCCGCGATTGTTCCAGGTCTTCCTAGTGGAGCGACCGGAATTGCAACCGGGTCATCTCACTGTCTGGCTCTAATCAACGGCCAGGTCTATGCTTGGGGTTACAACCTCTACGGTCAACTCGGGATCGGATCGAACGCAACCAATGTGACTACTCCTACTGCGATTACGAGCTTAGCCACTGGAGTTACTGCGATAGCTGCAGGTGACTCCTTTAGTTTGGCAATTCAAAATGGAAAAGTCTATTCCTGGGGTCACGGGAACGTTGGGCAGTTAGGGAATGGTGGCACTAACTCTTCAAATGCGCCCGTGGCAGTCAGTGTCCTGACAAGTGGCGTGACCGCAATCGCTGCGGGAGCAGGCCACGCCTTAGCGATTCAGAATGGCCAAGTGTATGCTTGGGGATCAAACACATATGGGCAATTGGGGGATGGAACTACCACAACTCGAACGACGCCTGTGGCCATTGGTGGATTAAACATCGGTATTACTTCCATTTCGGCCGGGAACGGATTCAGCCTGGCCGTACAGAATGGGCAGGCTTTGGCTTGGGGATATAACATCTATGGGCAACTCGGCGATGGAACTACCACAAATCGCTCGACGCCCGTCGCTGTAAGTGGCTTAACAACGGGCGTGACTGCGGTCGCTGCTGGTGAAAACCACAGCCTAGCAATACAGAATGGGCATGTTTACGCCTGGGGTTCTAACGGCCTGGGACAGCTTGGAAACGGAACTACGAATCCAAGCCTGACGCCTGTGGCAGTTACGGGACTCAGTGGATTGACGATTACTTCAATAGCTTGCGGGGCGAGCAGTAGTTATGCCATTACTGATACCGGCAGGTTATTTGCTTGGGGTTACAATACTGACGGAGAATTAGGAAATGGATTCGGATTTTCGTACAGCACCCCTCAAGAAATATTTGCTCCTTCGGGGGATCATTGGGCAATGGTCACCGGCTCGATAGATGGTTTCCAGACTTTGGGAATCGTTTCACCCGTTCCAGAACCTGGTTTCATTCTCGGAGTCGCAGCTTTGGCTCTTATCTCTCTGCTCGGATATTCAAATCGCAAGAAGTCACTCTCAGCAACCTGAGTGAGAAAATATTTTCTGAAATTCGTAGCGAGTAAACTGCCCGAATAAATTACTCGAATTCCATTTGAACTGCATCGATCTTGACGGCCGCCGAAAAATGGCGCAAACTCATACCCAAATCGATACCCAAATACCCACGAAACGGGTCATGATGGGTTAGAACGAACTATCAAAATCCTCGGAAAACACGCATTTTCCAAGGATCGAAAATGGCTGAGTACATTTTGCAAAACCGTCACTCCCCGGTTCGAATCCGGGCGAGGCCTCTCGTTCTAACCTGTTGCCGTAAGCCCCTTTATGGCTTAACCTCTCCCATCGATAGTGCACCCCTTTCAGGCACGCCCGATAATCCGACGCTAGTTGCAATCAAAATTTCCGTACCGCCTTCGCGCGGTCTGTTTGGATGCCCACAAAAACCTTTCTATCTATCGCCTTCGAAGGAGCCCCACGATGAACCTGGCCGAGTACCTGAATCCCGAGCGTTTTCCGCTGACGACCCGTGCGCAATACACACCGGAGAGCCAACTTAAAATGGACTACTTCAATTGGAAAGGCGGCCAGAAACATTTGGAAGAGGGAGGGACCTTGGATGAACAGGGCCAAGCGATCCAGCGGGAACTGGAAGAGAAGATGAAATATCATGCGGCCTGCGTGCAGGAGTTGGAGGATCAGAAGAAGCCGAGGAGTCCTTTTTATCTCAGTCCGGAGGAGGCCGCGCGAGTGGAGAAGGGGCACCGCGAGATGATGGAGATGCTGGAACGAAAGTACGGGAAAGGGTATCGGGATGGGTGAGGAGCCAGCACTCGTTTAGCTGGCCACGCTGTCTTCGATCTGGTGGATCATCCGCCAGATTCGATCGGCTTCGCCCCGTTCGATAATCTGAATGGGCGTCTGGCCTTCGAAAGCTGGGTTGGGTTCGAGAAGCCAGTTCGCCAGTTTTTCGGCGGGGACGATTTCGCTCAACGCAGCTCGCAGGCGGTCGGTTTCGATTAACTTCTGACGGGCAGCATCGCTGACTTGTTTTCCAGACTCCCAACCTGCAATCGACCTCACAGAATAACCTGTAATACGGGCAAAATCTACTTGAGAAACACCAATTTTCTCTCGAATCTTTGTCACTGCAATCTTTGGGCTTTTCACGACAAGCGCTTCTTCCGGGGGTTTAACTTTCGTCCCTTTTGATACTTGGGCATTTGGTTTTTCGCTACGTGTTCTCATTATCCCATTTATTTTGCCTCGTATCAGTCGAAGAGGTTTTTGAGTATTGGGTCGCATCGAATAATCCTTCTTCATCGCAGATGAAAAGGTCGTATGAGCTGACATGCAAATTTGCATGTCAGCTGATTTTATCCCTTTTTGCCAAGTTTGTCGAGTAGCCTTGGATTTAGTACCTTCAATCGAGATTCCGACGACAAATTTTCTGGAAAAATAAGGAGATTCTGCCCGTTTGGATCTGGCTTGGAAGCTACTAGTCCTTAAACAAGCGAAGTTTTTGATGCCAATTCCGTGGGGAGTTTTAGCGAGATAGTTCGATGAGTCCTCCGCGCCGGAGCTTTTCGCTCGGCCGAACGCATACTTCTATTTTTCAAACATTCTTCCTTTCCGCGAATAGCTCTCGGCGTTTTATCGGATCGGGACATCCGGATCCCGACTTCAGTCGGTCGAACGATCAGCACCTCAGTGCTTTCAGTAGTCGGAAGAAGATCGGCAAGTGCGGGTTCCAGCCGAGCAATCGATAGACGATGCGGCCGGCCTTCCGGACGATCTGACAAGGCAGAAGCATGAAAGCATTGAGGAAGGTTTTGAATTCCATTTTCAAAACCGACTGCTTCTGGTCCCGATGCTTTTCCCGCCAGCGACCGGGAGTTTCCGGCAACGTCAAGGCCCACCAGGCTTTCAAGTTCCAGGCCAGGGAGGCCATCACCATGTACGCCCAATTGCTTTCCAGATCGTGCAGCGGCGCGTGCAAGGCCCGGCAACCGCCCTTGAGCTGCGCTATCAGATTTTCCTGATTGCAGCGATCGTTGGCTTCGTAGACGACTTCGGCGGCCGTGCACTCCCGGTCGTTGGTGATGTAGAAGAAATAGCGTTCGTCCGGATACAGAACGGATTCGCCTTTTTCCACGGAAAGATTCTTGCGAATCACCACCAGGCGATACGCCCTTCGGCAAGCGGTCGGTTGGTACTCGAACTCGGCCACCGCTTCGGAGATCAACTTCACATTTACGAATTCCCGCTCTTGGACGATCCGCTCCTTGGTGTTTTCCCGTCGGTGTCGCAACTTCGCTTTCGCCGAGTATTGCGCGGGACGCTCGAGCTTGTGCCAAGCCGCTTCCGGCAGTTTTTCCGCGATTGCTTCGAGGTTTTGCTTCGAATCGTAGCCGAAATAAAAGCGTACCTTGGCGTTGGCATCCCAGCCGTCGAGGCGAGTGGTCTGCGAGAAATCGGTGTCGCCGCGAAAGACGATCCTGCGAAAGCCCGCTTGAAGGCACAGCAAAAGAGCCCGGTCGAGTTCGACCGCGGCCCCTTCGTGCGAAGGGCGATTGCCGGGACGGTTGACGATGCTCAGCGTCTCACCGGTGTTGGCCAGGGTCACCGCCAGGGGGTGGTAACACCAGTCTCTGTTATAGTTGATGTCCATCCCCGCTTTACGCTCGCCACGCGTTTGGGTAAAGCTGCCGTCGGCGTCGATCTTCGCGCATTCCCAAAAGGAATCGGGTTGCTTCGACCAGACGCGTAAACGGGTCTGGTTGAAAGCGTCGATCAAAGCCTGGATGCTGCCACTATCGAAGCGTCGACAAAAGTCGCCCGAAGTAGTCGGGTCGGGAAAACGCTGAGTGCCCAAGGCGTTGAGAAAGTTTTCGTCCGTGCGACGCAGTTCCATGTCTTGCAGGCAGGTACCCCCGCAAAGGGAATTGTAAGCGATGGCCAACACGTGGTCCGATTCCGAGTAAGGCCTTTGAAATTGGAGCAGATGCAGCTTCTCGTCGATGTCGTCGATCAGTCCGATACGCCGGGCCAGAAGGTGCATGGCCCCGAGGCCTCCGCAACTGATCGCCCCCACGCGTTCGGAGACTTCGTAATGAATGTTGGAGGCGTCGAAAGAAGGAGCGAAGGTCATCGCGGCCTCTCGCTTAGCCAGGCGACGTTCGATTCGACTCTTGCATTTTTGAAACCAACGTCCGAAAATAACATTCACTCGAAACTCCTTTTTGCGACTGTCGATTTGTTAAGCGGTTACTTACACAAACCGCAGAAAACAAAAAGGATTTCGAGCTTTCTTCGATAAATCGAAACAATTCTCCAAAAAACTACGCTGGTTTAAGGCCTAGTAACCCTTCGAAGCCGATTTCGAAAGCGGCCCGACCAATAGCTTGAGTAGTCGATTCGTCTCCTCGGGCCATTATCGCACGCCAATCTTCAATCATCAATAACGATAGGGAGCCTTAAAGTATGTCGGTGAGATCTAAGTTTGCAAGATTCAGAATGGATTCGACTTTCACTTTTATAGCCACAGTGACTTTGGGCATTTCTTGTGCTAATCGTAGTTTGTAGTAGCGATAGTTCTCTTTTGCCTCATGCATCGCCGTAATGGGATCTGCACTCAGGTACAGGACCTTCATGACTTGGAGCGGATTCCAGCGTCCACCACCCAGATATGAGCCCATGCCCGACAGGATTTCTTTCGGAGTGGTATACCGCGGTCCGACGACTCTGAAGAATTCCGAATTCAAACTCATGGAGTCTTTTCGATGCCGTTTGAGCCATCGGCTAATTTCTCGGTACCGGGGATGGGCTTTTTGCTTCATTGGGCTATATAACAAATCGAATTGGGTTACATGTAACAAGTTGCGATTAGTTCCGCGGACATATCCGAGTACTCCTAACACTACTGGACTTCTCGAACATTTTACGGCAACGGGAAAGAGGGGGAGAGATAGCTTTAACCTACGGCAGGGAATGGAGTATCCCTTATGAGAGGAATTTCGCTTGCGAAACCTTCCTTGAATCGGAATACGGAACTATCTCATTCTTTCGTTCCGAGGTCCGATGATATGTTGTCTCGGGTTATTTATAGTTGCATTCAATTCTGATCTTCTCAACTTCTTCCTGCCCTCAGCCTCCTTACTTCGGCGGCACGTAGCCCCTCGGCGGCGTCACGACTTCAAAGTCCGAGCCCTTAATTTTTCGCAATTCTTCATGGAGAATCGGGATCCGTTCGTCCGGGGCCACCGAGATCGCCCAGTCGATGCCATTGTCCGCATTGAGCATCCCATAACGTTTCAAAGCTTCCAGGATAATCTTTGTCTCAGTTGAAAATTTCGATGTGTCGAAGTCCTTGCGCAGTCGGAAACGCTCGCCCATGCGCGGAAGGTTTTCATTCGTCTTTTGACTGGCGAAATGCGTGGCGGGATAAACATAAGCACGCCGGGTATTCTGAAACGTCGCCCGCAGGGCGTGTTCGATCTTGCCCCGTTTGAGTTCGTCATAGCGCACGACCGAAGGAAAAATCGGCAACCCGGCGGCGTCCGAACTCGTCCAACCATCGGGCCGAAGTTTATTTGTGGAGAGGTCGAAAATCGACGCCTGCTCGGCCGTCCAACCCTGGTTCGTTTTCGTCAGCCGGTAGAATTCGTAGAGCTTGCGATTGACGGGATCGACGACGATGCCATGCCGGTCACTATCCAGGTTTGGCTTGCCTCGCTGAACATCTTCCAGTGTCAAGGCTCTCAAGGCCGAATCTCCACGTTTGAAATGCGCGGGCCAGCCCTCGATCGTTACGTTATCGGGAACGGGATAGGGGCCTTTATCCGATTCCTCGCCGTAAGCGCTCAATTTGACATCGATCTTTTTTTGATCGGGCGGGACTAGAACGAAGCCCATATCCGGGCTGTAGCGCAGGGGTTTGTTTCCCCCAATGGCCGCGATCATCTTCGCCGAGTTAGAGGCCACAGGCCAAGTATCGACGGGTATGTTCCAGGGATTGTCCGGCGGAAATACTTCCAGTGCGGCGAGGATCGCGTCGGCCTCCGGCGTGTCGAACTGAATCGGCTTATCAAACTTCGGCATTGTGGTGGCTTTGAGCCGTTCCAATCGAGCCTTGTCGATGGTCACCCCCGGAGGATCCGCGGCATAAACAATCGTTTGTGCGAAAGCCACAAAGAGAAGACATGCCAGTCGCATAAATTGATCTTTCGTCAGGGGCTTAAAGAAAGAGGGAATACTAAAGAGGTTGTATATAGGCTTTCTGATTGAGCCAACTTGCTCGCTTCGCTGATTGGGCGGTGAGTGCCTGGCAGTTCCTGAAACCTCCCGCGAAGCAATTCTTTTTGCCGGAGAGTCGACTGGATAACTCCGGCCCCGTTTCCAATCGGAGGCGGAATTGACAGAGATTACTTCTGGGATCGGTCTTGCGATAAAGCAAGATGCTTTGAGCAGCTGCGGATTCGCTCGGACACTTCGCGGAACTTTTTTTTATTCGATTTTATGCATGGGAGCTAAAAACGAATTAACTTTTCTGTTGACTGAATCCAGTGCCAAGCTAAGATATAAATTATATGACCTGGGGGTACTTTTTAGTACGTAGGGCGAAAGCCCTACCGGGTCTCCCTTATTTCGCCTATGTTCCTCTTATATCTTGATGCTTCTGGAACTCCGCAAGCTTCCGACCAGAACACCAAACACTACGTTTTGGTCGGTCTCGGGCTGAAAGAATCGGATTGGTACAAGGCCGATTCCTCTCTCGGTTTAATCAAAAAGCGTTACCTGTATTCGAGTCAGGACATCAGTGAATTTGAGATTCACGTAAAGCAATTCGATTGCGATATTAAAGAGCAAAATGAGATTTCTGATTTCGAGAAGCTGTCCTACGAGGTGCGGCGCGAGAAGGTGCTCGAACTGCAACGCATCAAGATTGCCCGCGAACCCAAGCTAGAGCAAAAACTAAAGCGAATCAAACGATACAAGCAAACGGACCCCTACATTCATTTGAGCAGGACTGAGCGAACGAAACTTCTAGATGAAGTGCTGGAATTGATCAGCGGTCTCGACATCAAATTGTTTTCGGACGCAATAAGCAAATCGCATCCCTCCTTCATGAGCGGTTCGTTAGATCCAGTGAAAGGGGCTTTCACTCAGGTAGTAACTCGATTTGACAAGTTTCTGGATAACAGAGCAGTTTGGGAGGGTCGATATGCAGGTGAAGCTTACACGCATTTTGGTATGTTGATTTTGGACAACGACGGCGCAACCGAACAGACGATTCACAACTTGTTTTTGGATTTTAGAAAACGTGGGCATCCCTTCGGGAAATTGACCAAGGTAATCGATGTTCCATTCTTCGCGGAAAGTCATCAAGTGAGTGCACTTCAGCTGGCCGATGTTGTTGCAGCAGTAGTTCGCCGATATTTGGATAAAGGTGGGTTGTCGGGCAGCCGGGAAGAAGCCCGATTCCTGAAGCTATTCAAGTTTTTTGACAGAGACCCTTCTGGAAAACTTCATGGAATTCGACATTACATACCTGCGAAATCCTGTGACTGTCTTATTTGTCATGAACGTGGCCACGGACCTTTAGAACACGGAGTTAGCTAATAGCAGCCGCTTTTGAGCGGGAGTAGAAAGCGAAGGTCGTTCCCAGTTTAGCAAAATAAATCGCCAAGAAAAATATAGACGGTCTATAAGTTTTCTGGGTCCAATATCGCCCCTTTAAGCGATCCTGGAACTCTTAGCCAAGCAATAATCAGTTGTGCCCATTTCAACCCCTTAATGCGCCAAGCCTCCCGCGTACTTATTCGGCGCGCGGTTACCATAAAACGTGTATAGAACTGGCATTAAGTAGCGATCCACGAAAAGCGTGAGTATCATGCCGCCCACCACCACAATCGCCAGCGGTTTGGCCGTCTGAGCGCCGATCTTCGTCGACAGAGCGGCGGGGAGTAATCCCAAAATGGCCGTCATGGCGGTAATCATCACCGGTCGCACCCGCTTCCCGGCCCCTTGTACAATCGCCTCCTGCAAGGGTAGGCCCTGCAAGCGCAACGCATTGAAGTAAGAGATCATCAATAGGCCTTCCATGATCGCAATCCCAAACAGCGAGATAAAACCGACCGCCGCCGACACGCTGAAAGTAGTACCGGTGAGATACAGAGCCCAGATGCCCCCCACGGCCACATCGAAAACGTTGGAGAAAATCACAATCGCATCCAGGAACGAACGGAACGCCATGTAAAGGAAGATGAAAATCAAAATCAAGGAGAAAGGTACAATCCACAAGAGCCGTCTTTGAGCGTCTTCCATCTGCTCGAATTCACCGGCCCATACCATCCGATACGGAGACTGAATCAGATCCTTGGTTTTTTGTTGAGCTTCCTCGACCACGCTTCCCAGGTCCCGGCCGCGAACGCTGAATTTAATTGCGATGAGTCGTTTGCCTTGTTCGCGGAAGATGGCCGCAGCTCCGGCTCGCTCGAATTGTCCGTTCGGATCGGGAGCACCGTCCGGGCCGACCGGTGACACTAACTCCCGCAGCCGCAAACGAGGGGAATTGCTTAGTGGGTTGGCCGTGTTAGCGAGGCTGCCGGTGACTGACGGGGGCGGTAACGCATGGCCGGAAGCGCTGGGCGTGAAGCTGGAACCCTGCGGCAGAACCACCTGATTGTTCACGATATCGACGGGGATATCCAGGATTGATGATTCGTTGTTGCGCAGATTTAACGGCCAGCGAATCGAGATGTCGAACAGTTTTTCTCCTTCGACCATGCTCGACATCGCTTTGGCGCCGAGAGCACTGCTGACGACATTGTTGACGTCCGCCGTCATGACGCCCCAACGCTGACACTTTTCGGGATCGACTCGGAACTCCAGGTGCGACTGGCCCATTTCGTGAATGACGCCGACATCTTCCATTCCAGGAATATCCCGCAGCACGTTTTTGACTTTCTCAGCTAGAGATTCCAACTGCACGATATCGGGTCCGATGATCTTGACCGAGTTATCTCCTTTGAAACCGGAGAGGGCCTCCATCACGTTGTCGCGAATATTCTGCGAGAAATTCCAGACCACGCCGGGGATCTTGCGAGAGAATTCCTCGTTCATGCTCCTGATGACTTCGTCCTTGGTGCGGGCTCGCATTGGACCGTAAAGGATCGTTTTCCAGGTCGAGGTTTCTTCGATGATTTTGGGCCAGTCTTTGCGCGGCCGCATCGGCACGAAGTATTCGGTGTTTTCGTAGCCCTCGATATCGGTGCCATCGTCGGGCCGGCCGGACTGAGTAACGATCGATTCGACTTCGGGATAGGAAGCGATGATCAGACGGGCTTGTTTGGCGATCTGGATGTTGCGTTCCAGGGTCTGATTGAGGGGACCGGTGCTGCGAATCCAGAGATTGCCTTCCTCCAATTCGGGCATGAATTCGTGGCCGAGATGGGGAATGAGTGTGGCCGTGTAGACAATCAGTGAAGTCATCAAAAATAGGGTCATCCAGCGATATTTCAGGCAGAGCTTGAGCTGGAAGATATAGCGGGCTTTCAGGAAGCGCACCAGGAAGTTTTCGCGGACCGGCTTCAAGTTCTTGAAGAAGATCATGCAGAGTACGGGCGTGAGAGTGAGCGTCAGAAGCAAGGCTCCGGCCAGCGAAAACGCGTAGGTCTGGGCCATGGGTCGGAAGAGTTCTCCCTCCGCACCGGACATGGTGAACAGTGGCACGAACGCGCAGACCATGATTAATGTGGAGAAGAGCAGCGCGTTATCGATTTCGGTGACGAACTTGAGAATGCGATCCTTGATCGGCAGATCGGGATAATTTCCCGAGGCCAGGTTGCGGTAGATGTTCTCGACCATGATGACGGAAGAATCGACGATGATGCCGAAATCGACCGCACCGATCGAGAGCAGGTTGGCCGATTTGTCACGCAGAAAGAGCATCGAGAAAGCGAACAGCAGTGCCAGCGGAATGTTGACGGCAACTATCAGGGCCGTTTTGATGTTGCTGACGAACATGAAGAGGATGACGACGACCAGCAACACCCCCATGATCATATTTTCGCTGACCGTTTCGGTGGTGACGCTCAAGAGATCGGTGCGGTCGTAGTAGGGCTCAATGAAAACACCCGGTAGCCGTCGGCCGGATTCTGGATCATTGATCTCCTCGACCTTCTTTTTTACATCTTTCAGTGCGGGGAGTGTTTGTTCCCCTTTGCGCATCAGCACGATGCACTGCACCATGTCGGGTTCGTCGTGTCCGACCTCCAGAAGCGTTTCTTCGGAGCCCGGTTCTCGTTTGCGGTCGGCCTTCCAGTAACCCATCTGGCCGAGCCGGGTTTGATTACTGACGACCACTCCTTGTAAACCAATTAGGCCTGGGGAAACTCGGCCGCCGACCACCAGATCTTCCACGCGCACTGGCTGATTGTTGACCGAGGCAACCACCAAGGAGCGGATATCGCAAATCCGGCGATACTCCTCGTTTCGGAGAATGGCCGCGGCCTGATTGGGATCTTTAAGTCCGAGGACTTTATTCACCGGGTCCATGCCGCCACCGAATAACCCGACGCTACGAACGGTCAGTGCCACTTGGCCCTGATTGACGTAATCGCCACCGACGGTGGCGTTGCTATTTTGAATTGCATTTTGCAATTGGGACAGAGTAATGCCATAACGGCGTAACCGATCGGGATCGGCTTGTACCTCGTAGCGTCGGATCGTTCCGCCATAACTGGTGAGATCGACGACGCGCGGCACGGCCCGGAACTCCCGTTCCATCGTCCAGTCTTCCATCGCTTTCAAGTCGTTGAGTGTGTAGATCGGATTGCCGGCAGAGTTCTTGGGAGATGTTAAAACATAACGATAGATTTCACCCGTGGGGGACTCGGGAGAGATAGTTGGTTGCACGCCGGGAGGGAGCGGTTGCGAGATTGTGGCGATACGATTGATGACTTCCTGGCGGGCGGCTTCGTAAGTCCACTGGGATCCGTAGTTCCAGTTCATTTTCAAGTCGCTGAGGCCGAACAGCGACTTGCTGTGAATGAACTTCAGTCCCGGCATCCCGGCGAAGGTCACCTCAAGGGGAATCGTGACCTGCCGTTCGACTTCTTCTGCCGAGGCGCCAGGAAACTGGGCGTAAACTTCGACGATGGCAGGGGCCGGGTCGGGATACGCCTCGACGTTGACATTGAGGTAGGAATAGACCCCGATGCCGGCGAAGGCGAACGCCAGCAAAATCACAATGATGGGATTTTCCAGAGACCAGGCGATCAGCTTGCGAATCATGTTTTGAGTTCCGGATTAACTGGCTTTGCCCGATCGAGGGTTAAGGCTTTGCCGCTTCCTTGGTATCCTTTTTCGCCTGCGATTCCAGCTTGATCAGAGTCGATTTCAATTCGCCGGTACCCGCGTAAACGACTCGCTCGCCCGGTTTAAGTTCTTCGCGGGGCAGCAGGCCATCCTCGGCCTCTTTTTCGGTCAGTTGTTCGTCTTTAGGAAATGGCTTGCTGCGGACAAAAACGGTTTTCTCATAGCGGTGCGTCACCTGCACCCGCCGCATGGTGTAGATCGGTTTGGATGGGTCCATCTGAACGAAGACCACGCTTTGATTTCCATCGTCGATCAGGGCATCGATAGGAATCTCCACAACGTCGGCCGGGGGCGACACTGGCACTGTCGCCGAGACATATTGTCCGGCCCTCAGTCGCAGACCCGGATTTTCCACATAGCCCTTGATGACGGCCGTGTGCTGATTGGGATCAATCAGATAACCGATTTCGTCAATGTGACCGGGTAAGCCCGTTCCCGCATCCGCACCCGTGGTTCGAATCGACCACTTGCGGCTATCCTGATTCAGAGCTTCCAGTGTGGGCAGTTGATCTTCCGGGGCATTGGCAATCACCAATAGCCGATTCACTTCGGCGACCTGGAACAAGTTCACGGTGTTGTCAACGACCATCTCATCGACGTGCAGATTGCGTTCCACGATGATGCCGTCGAAGGGCGCTCGCAGCGTTACCCGGCCCCAAGGATTTTCGCTCACCTTCACCTCGCCTTTGGCGTTTGTTTCGGCCTTCTCTCCTTTGACCCAACGCCCTTCCTTGGTCTTCAGCCAGGCGTTCTTATCGGCACTGATTTTCTTGGCTTCGGCTTGCAGGGCATCGATGTCTTCTTGAGGAATGTCCCAGGCTTCGAGATTGTTGAGTGCGCGGTTGATGGCGTTGCGATCGCCCTGTACGGCCCGAATCGCACCGAGCATGAAGACTTCGGGAACTGCTTCGCGATGCTCTTCGGATTGGTCGAGAATCTTCTGATCGAGTTCGAGTTGAACCAGGGCATCCAGCAGATCGTTTTTCTTGGAGCCGACGTCGACGCTGTAGAAAACGCCGAGCACATCGCCTTTGCGAACGTGATCGCCCGGTCGAAGTTCGCGAAATTCTGTCTGGCCGGTCTTACGGTTGATGTCGGCCACCTGTCCGATTTCCACAACTCGGGCGGGAGCAAATCGGGCTCGAATACGAGCCAGTCGCGTAGGATCGAGTGCGGTGGAACCGGGCAGCACCAGGGGTTTCATCAGGGTGGGGGCCTTGGCCACCTCGATCATCTCCTTATTCCCTTTGCGTATTCCCAGCACAGTGCGAACTTCCTCGGGGACTTCCAGGCTGTGCGGCCGGTCGGCGAACAAGGACACTCCCGTGGTGGGGGGCTCTGCCTCCGGTTTCTGTTTCGGCTCCACTTTCTGTTTGGGTTCGCGGGCATGGAGGGGAATGCTCGGGAGTTGAATACCCAAGGAGAAGGCGAAAGCGCTTAGAACAACGCCGACCAGAATCAGGAAAAAGAATCCCTTGGCCAATCGCTGTCCCACAGCGAGTACAGGGGAACTTTGGGGAGCCGGAGCGATTTCCGGGCTGGGTGCGGGGGCGGGTGTCGCGGCCATGGGAACCTCAATTCAGTTGGCTCGAGTAAGCGTGTATCTCTGCGCGAAGTCTCTCCGAGAACGCTCCCAGGAAGCACCTGAGGCGATCGGGAACAACGCGAAAGACGTCAAAATCAATCAGAGAGAATGCGAATGCCGGTGCGAACGATCCGATCTTTCTTCGTGAGAAGTTACTGATCAATAATCCGCGGGCATTTCACGAAAAGTATGTAAGGCAAGTTTCGTGCCGAAGGCTGTGGTGAGCGGAAGGGCCACTATTTCTCGGTAAATTTGATCGAGTATGAGTATGAAAGGATTTTATGCTGGCGGAATGTGGTCGCCGGGAAATCAGGGTTGTGAGCGCGTCCCGGTCACAACCCCTGAGGCAAATTAGAAGTGCAATACGGCTTGAAGAACAAACCCTTGATTGGCGAGGTCGCCGCGGGAGGAGCCATTAATCAGACTGCCGACACTCCACCAGTATTCGTACTCGTAGCCAGCAAACAGACTGAATCCGGGGTTACTGGGAGAGGTCCAGTTCAGACCCAGCTGCAGATTAAGGATCGGGACATCGGTACCATCGTGAGATCGGTTCAGAGCCCAGAGTAAGGGACCGCCCGACCCGTTGGTGGACAAGGCGGAATAACCCTGAGTGATTTTGCCCAGGTCGGTTGTGAAGTCGAGACGGCCCAGCACCGAGAACCCTGTATCCCCGATTTTTCGACTCATTTCCAACCCGGCGTGGGGGCCGACGGCAAACAGGCTATTTGTTTCCTGCAGGGAGGCGATTCCGGAGCCAGCCGCCGCCTGATTGATGGGCTGATTGAATTGCGAATCGAGATAGAGCCAGAGTATGCGGGCTCCCACCGTCCACTTCATCTCCCACTGAGGCCAGAGAATGAACGCAAATTCTTTACTGGCGTAGTCGAGATCGATGATGTTGTAATTGAGTCTGCTACGAATCGACGCCGGGCCATCCAGGCCGAGAATGTTTTGGTTGCCCGAACTGGAGGTGCCGCGAAAGGCGACGATCAGATCGCCGTAGCCAGCAGGTAGTTGATAGCCCACGGAAACTTTGGGCGTGAGTGTCCAATCGAGTGGAGCCGAAGGGATCGCCACATTCGTCGAGGTTCCATTGGCGAGCTGAGACGAGTTTTGAACCGGACTGTTGAGGCCATCCTTGAAGTGCGGTTTCATCACGCCCAGTTCCAGATTGGTGAACCAGCCCGGCTGAGAGAACTGCGAGGGATCGAGGATCGGATCTTTTGTGAAGTAAGGCTCCTCCCAGAGATTACCTCTAACGGTGCCAGTTGGGGGTGCGGGAGCGAATAGTGAAGCAGGCAGTACCGGAACTTTCGGCATTTCCTGAAGGATCGTGCTGGAATCGGCCATGGTTGTCGGCGGCAAAGTGGTACTGTTGCTGGAGGGGGGCTGGGCCAGAGCCGGAGCGGACAGGAGGGCCGTCAGAGCAAGGGCCAGTAAAGGTTTACGAGTTTGATTCATGTCTAGCTCCTGAAATAGCAACCGCATCCAACGGTTCGAGCCTTTTCTGACCATACCGGCGATTCTGTGAAGTACATCAACGCCAACGAATTTTGATTCCAATCCAGCCGCAATCGAAAAAATCGGTTCCCCTCGCTATTGTCGAGGCACTGCCACCGAAGGCGACACACTATTATCCATTCTCGCGCTCGGAAGGGCGGGAGAAACACTCACCGGTGCGGGAGTGACAGTCCCAGCTAGGGGAGGCGTGGAACTCACGATAGGTACCAACGGCTGCGAAGCGGTTACCGCTGTCCTGGTATTCGTCGCTGAAAGCGGGGTCGAGCAGGAAGCGCAGGGTGTTGAACTCGCGGTCGGCACCGGCTGCGGGTGCGGGCAGGACCAAGGTTCGCTGCTGAAATTGGGCAACTCGGGCAAGTCTTTGGATGTTCCCAGTTGGTAAAGATCATCCGTTTGCAGGTAGTCGGCCACATTGACAACCGAAGTCCAGAGTTGGCCGAGGACACCCAGGTACGCGGTGACGGTGCTGGTCAAATTCTGCTGGGCGTTGACTATATCACCGAAGGAAGCGTTAGGATCAATCTTTCGGCGTTCAAACACACCCCGATAGTAACGAACTTGATCCGGAAGAATATCGCGCCGATAATATTCGACCGCATCCAGATTGGTTTGGTAGGCCGCGTACGCACTGGCTAGACCGTTGATCAAGTTGACTTCGACACGATGCGGCTCTTCGCTGGCTCGGACGACGCCTGCGGTGGCAGCTCGGATATTTCCTTTGTTCAAATCCCAGACCGGCAGGGGCACGCTGACCGAGAAAGTGTGGAACGTATTGAACGGGGCAAGAGTAAAATCATGCAGCAAATCGGCTCGGACTTCCACATCGGGGACCGGCGTCACCTGGGCCGATTTCAATTGAAAGAGACTTTTTTCTCGAGTGTTGCGGGCAACGAGAACATCGGTATGCTGTTTCAGCACAATCGCTTTGATTTTGTCGTAATCGTAATAGGGAATCGCGCGGTCGATACGTCCTTCAACGGTGCTAAGAGGTAGTTGGGGCAGACCAATGGTCGCCACCAGTTGCTTCCAGGCATAGGCGTAATTCACAATGGATTGTTTGTAAGCCAATCGAATGGTAAACGCTTGAGCCCGCAGAGCGGCCGGTTCGTGGCTGGCCGCCTGCCCCGCCGCCAGTAGTTCGGCCTGCAAGCGGAAAATCTCGTCGGTGAACTTCGCCAGGGTGCGGTTGATGCGAACCGTTTCCTGGGCCACGAGGTAGGCATAGTAGGCCGTGCGGACTTGAGTTGCCAGGTCGCTGCGAGCCCGCTTGTAGGCCAGTTCCGCATTCTTCAAATCCATCTGCGCGGCGGCCGCCTGCAATTTTAATTTTCCGCCCGTTTTGATCACTTGATCGACGTAGACGCCTTGGGCACCGGGTGAAGTCAAATTGCCGTTCGGAGTCGCTTCGTAGCCAACGGTCGGATTCGGGTAAGCACTGGCCTGCTGATAGTTCCCCTTGGCCGCTTCGACGTCGGAAGCCACTTGGCGAAGCACCGGATTATTGGCGGCGGCCAGCTGCTGCAGATCGCTGAGCGTGTAGGGCTTGCCATTCGGGCCAGGCACAGGCTGGGGTTCTTCGGGCAAGGCCTTCAATTCCGGGAAGAGATTCATCACGGCCTTATCCCGCTCCGCCTTGTCGGCTGGCAATTTCACCAGCGGTGCTTCCGCTCCCGGGATGCTATCCGGAATATGCAGCTCGAACTTTCGCAAAGTTTGAGAAGGCTGGGAAGTTTGCGTTGTGTTCGGAGTGTAGCTGGCTTGTTGAATTCCAGAGATCGTCGGATCACTACTCTGAGAAATCAGGCTGACTTTGGGTGTTGCGGGAACATCGGGAACGGCTGGCAGTTTGTTGGGAGTCGGATCTGCAACGGGTGTGGGAGCCACATCGAACGGCTTGGAAGCGTAGATCGATAGAGATTGGTCCACCGAATCCATGCGAGGAGCTTGGCAACCGCTACTGTAGAGCATGCAGCAAAGCAATAATATCCAACGCGCTGGCATGACTGTCTCCCCCATCGAGACACAATCGGAGCACAACCCGATAAGACGAGCTGTCTCCGATCTAATGAATGTGGGCAAAAGTTAAGTTCTTTATCGACTAGATCGGGGGGAAGCTTCATTATTTTCGATTTTTCCAAATTTATTTAAAGTTTTGAACTTCTGTTTGGGCAGTTCCTGCTCACGAACTGGCTAGATTTCGTTCATAAGCCTTTCCTGATGCATGCCGGCTGAAGTGCCGAGGGCCCGTGAGAACGTCCCTCTTTTGCATGGCACGCTAATTGCAAAAGTTCCCCTGAAGCATTGAACTCGTGAAATTCCCACGATGAATCTCCCGTAGTTGCCGGGAAAGAATGGCCGGCACGCATTCTTTCAGGAAGCGATCTTGTGATCGTTTGCTGTTCTTTATGGCCGGGAAACAGTCAGGCTCGGATGCGAGAACCCATTGTCCAAGAGAAAACTATGCCGAAACTGCTAGTCGTGGATAACGAACCCGAGCTACTTCATTCCATCGAGCAAGCCCTTCGATCGGAAAATCTCGATGTAGTCGGGGTGAGAAGTGGTCAAGAGGCATTTGAAATCCTCAGACGATTGCAACCCGACGTGGTTATGATCGACGTGCAATTGAAGGATGTTTCAGGCCTGGATCTTTTCGAATGGATTAAAGATCTCTACCCACGTCTTCCCGTTGTATTCCTTACTAATCAGGCCGATGCGGAAACGGCGATAGAAGTCATGAAGCGAGGTGCTTACGAGTATCTCGTAAAACCTCTCGATTTTGCTCTTCTACAGGATATTCTGCAACGCGCACTCGAACTTCATCGACCGTCGGCTATGCCGATTGTTGAAAAGAAGTTATCCTCTTTCTCCAATCGCTTTACCGATGTTATGGCTCGTACGACGAAGCTGTTGCAGGCCCGCGAACCGAATATTTACCGCTCCGTGACGGATGAGGTAGATCGGGCAATTCTGGAGGTGGTGCTGAATCATGTTAATGGAAATCAGTTACAGGCGAGTGAATTGCTGGGGATCTCCCGAACCACATTGCGTTTGAAGCTTCGGAGTCTAGGCATCTGCAAGTTCGAGTAGTAGCGGTAATTGTTTCGCTGGAAGTACTAAAGTACTTTTGGCAGATGGCCAAACGAACACAATTGAGCGGATTGACTTCCAAGATCGCGTTAAAACTTGGCTTCCGGGCGAAACAGGATATTTAAGTAGCCTGTGTATTCAGAATACGATTTTTGACCCGTCTTCGCATCGAATAGTTTGGCTTGCTCAAGAATCTGAATCTCAATATCTCGAGGTCGGGTTGCTTCGTTCGCTGGAGTGGATGTCAGAGCAAAGAATCTCGTCAGCAGGTGATCGAACCGTTCTGGATCTGCCAGAGATGGGTGCTGAAGGCGAGTTTCAGGTAGCTTCGATCGATCCTTGTCCGATAACGGAAGGAGAACATGGAAGGCGGGTCACGGGCATCTTCAGACATCGTCGAGGCTTGGTGTACGACTTATCCATCACAGGTACTAGCGATTTGGTGGGAGTTACTCGTTTGCATCCGATTTGGAGCGTTGATCGGGAAGATTGGATTGCGATGAAAGACCTGCTTGTCGGAGAGCGATTGTTGACTTCGACTGGAACAGCAACAGTTCTTGATCTAGTTGAACGAGGCGAAGAGCCGGTGTTCAACCTCGAAGTGGACGCCGACCACTGCTACCGGGTCGGGGAGCAAGGCATCCTGGTGCATAATGCGTCGGACCCGTGCTGCCGGATAGATGACGGCACCGGCACTCCTGGTCCCTATGCTGCACTCGAAAATACAGATGACCCAGACATTAAGGTGACAGCCTCACGAATGTTTGATCCGAGGCAGAAGGTCAAGATTCTAAACGCCAATGAAATGCGAAACGGAGGGATGCTTCGTTCTGACGACCCGGCTGATCCTGCTCCCTTGCTGGTGCGGCCCATACCGGTCAATCCACAGACATTCCCGAAACCGAGCAAACCACGGGACGCGAATGGGTTCCTCAATGAGGCGCAGGTAGACCACATTAACCCATTCGTCGTCGGGGGATCGAACAGCTACTGCAATGCCAGGCTGATCTCTCAAGAGTTGAACATCAGGAAGCGGCACGGAAAGGCATAAATTATGACTGATTCAGACGACTTCCCTTCGGTGTTCGCTCTATGGAGAGGAGCCATACTTGGTGGGATCATTAACGCCGTAATGACCACAGAAGACACATCGTTCGCTCCATTCCGACAGTGGATTCGGAACCACTATGTTGTGAATGGTGGCAATGGGCAAGAAGGCGTGATCTCGTTTTCGGGGGGACACTGGTATAGTGAAGGTCCTTTAGTGGGAGTATTTTTCTCGCCCCGTAGCAGTAGAAACCCACTTCTTGAACACCAAGAGTGGAAGGCAGATCAGGCTTTCGTCGGCGCGACCACTTACCAAAGAGATCTTGCCGACCAAGCCGCGATGACATTCCTTGAATTGGAAGACGGCGGCGAGAGAGTCCAGCGTGTCACAACTGCATTTTGGGACAAAGGTGGCCGATTGGCGGCTTCGGACACTTGGGAATTGACGCAAGAGCATGGAGCGGAGTTGATTCTGGATGAAATCATGGCCCCTTCCGATCTGGCTATGAATCGGTGGAGACTTGCCTATGAAATGAACGACGATCAGATCGATTTTTCTACAACACTTTTCTCTCGAAAGCTTGATCGCCCTCCTGCGAGGCTAATACTTTCCTCGACGGAAGCCAAGTGGCTTCGCACTCAATCGAAAGATTCGCAAGCGTTCGACTTGTGCTGCCAGATGCTGAAGGAAATGGATATTATCGTACTGCCGTAGATTGATACATGATCGCCCAGTACAAAAATTAATCCCGAGCAAGCTGTGACCGGAGTTCGGCTTGCGGTTCCCGTGATCGGCATCGAGCGAACGAAGAAGCCCGGCAGCCGCACACTGCCGGGCTGTATCTGTGTCGATCAGCCCGCCAACCACTTGGAACGCCAGCACTTCCGCTCGCCTCGCTCGCACGATTGGGAGCGTCGTGGGAATCGCCTGACAACGTGACCAGCACCCTTATCGACCACTCCGACTGCCTACGGCGAGTTGCAGAAGTCGTGTGCCAAAGTGCCAATCATCGAAATCGAAGTGCTAAATCTTCCGAAGGGACTCCTGCCGGGCTTGGGCCTCCTCACCTTTGCGTTCCCTTCTTTTCAAGGGACTCCAACTGCGAACTCGTCCAGGCTCAGACATCACTGTCCGTCAGCCGCTCGACGGCGGTGAGGAAGTCGTAATCGAGGGTGAGCAAGAGGTCGATGTTGTTGAAGTTTTTTTGGCAGTCGAAGCAGTGGGCGAGGTTGTTGCGTGGGTTGACGGTAGCCCGCATTTCGCCGCAGTTGGGGCAGAGGAAGCGGAAGTAGCCTTCGCTCATTTTCGAAGGTGGCCCATCGGCTCCCAGCGTGGCGATGGTGACGGGCATGGGCAAATCGTTGCGAATGCGGCGTAGGTGTCCCGAACCGAATTCTGGTCGCATTTGTAGCCGAATTAAAGCTGTAGGGATTTTGGCATTTTGAAGGGTGTTTTGCCGAATTCCGGGGAATTTTGGAGCGGTCTGATGACCGAGACCGGGGTGTTGCGATGGGCCGGCGTAGTCCGGCACGAGGCGCTGCCGTTCTCCGTTTATTGCCGAAGTGGTCCAAGAATTTTTGCCGCGAGAAGGCGTGTTCGGCTTGTACTCTCCGCCGAGGAGGCCACAATATAACGGTGCGATCGAAGCGGGCATAGGATCTTTGAAAAGTCGAATCGAACGTAGAGCTGCCTGGGAAGGCCATCCGGAAGTGTGGAACGCTGAGGATGTGGAGGCGGCTCGACGGGAAGCCAATGCCTTGGCTCGACCGAGAGGAGGTCTGGGTCCTACTCCCGAGACGCTTTGGAAAAGTCGGGAGAGAGTCGCAACAGAATCTCGCGATCAGTTCCGAGAGCTTGTTGAAATCCATCGGAACCGAGCTATGGAGGAGGAAGGAAAATCTCCTTCGGGAGTGTTGCTCGAGCAGGAAGCTCGCCGTATGGATCGAATTGCTTTACGCCGTGCTCTCGTCGATCACGGCGATCTTTTGTTCAAGAGAGGGCCAATTCCTCTAGTAATTAAATCGCAAAAAACGGTAAATATTACGTGCGGAGTACACTCGACAGACGCGTGGCCAAGCAATGACTTGTACTATTTACATGCAACAAGATGCAAAATTGATTGTCGCTTGAGGATTTGAGCATGACAGTTCCCGCAAATATGAAATTTGTCGTAGGCAGCATAATTAATTTACGAAGCAATAAACTGCAGATGGTTTTCCTGTTTAGCATCATTATGTTTATGAATTCATCCGGAGGTTATTCACTTGAAGCGCAAGACCTTAAAGCTCCTCCTCCTTTAAATCCTCAGGAAAATATTAATTTAAATATCAAACTAAATTCAGAGTGGATTCGCGAATTGGAGAACACATATGAAAGTCATTTGGTCTCCAAGTCGCGTGTTCGCTCTTCTATCTCTGAAATAACAGAAATCGGTAAAAACCATGCTCTGTATACTCACGCCTTAAAATTAGATTATAATTACTGCATTCAAGAAGCGAATTATGGAACTGCACTTGAAATCGCAAATAAATTAATGGAGCATGATCCAAATAATTCTAATTATGAAAATTTAAGGGAGTACGCAAAACTTCATGTGACTCCTCCAAGCTTAAACGAATGGAGAAAAATTGTTGACCGGGCGTTATTAAGGAATCAATTTTCAGACAGTGAATTATTTAATTTAATAGTTGGCTCTTGCCTACTCAAAGATACAAAACTTATCAAGCACTTTATCTCTGTGAATGCGTTTGATAAAGACGTACGGCTTGTAAGCTTAAAAGGTTATTTAAATTATGCAGTTTTCAATGACAATAGAAAAGCTATATCATTATTTAATCGTGCATTATCTGATGGAAGCGGAGATTGCCTTCAAAGTTTTGCGTTACGATATCGCTCACAATTTTGGGGGCTATCAGGCGACTCAGATAAAATGATATTTGATCTTGCACTTGCAGTAGCAACCGATCGAGATTCGAGTCGAAATAAATTTGATTCATTAACTTCTTTTTTTTCGGACCCAGTAATCTTTTTTCAAAAACCAATTATGTCGTCAATATTAGCGAATGCGGAGCATACTACTTTCGAAGAAGACTTAAACTTTGAAAGGAAATCTATTTGCCTAATATCCGCACTGATTAAAGCACGATATTTCGAGATTGCTTACGATAAGGTTAAACAACTCGAAATGTTTTCAACGGAATCGATTTATCCCTCAATTCTTCGATACAATCTAGCTCTCGCAGAAGGCAAACAAGAACTGGCAATAAAAATATTAGAGACGGAGCGTTTAAAAGCAAATTATCATGAGTTTTGGGATGCTTTGTTAATTGAGAACTGGATACATAACGAGCAAATTTATGGGGCAAATAAAGAAAAGGCACTTTTAATTGTAAAAAAAGGCTAAATGTTGTACAGTCATCCCAGAGATGGCCTTTATACGAAAAGCTTTTATCAAATGACGCCAACAGAAGTTACGTTCTCAATCAAATAAGCAAATTGAGACAATTTGATCTAGAAAAAAATGTTTTTATTCAAGATCAGATGCCATATACTTGGCTTCTTGATCCAAAAAGTGTTGTTAACTGGGCACCTACCAAGCCATATAATAGTTCCAAGATATCTATAGAACGTAATAGCAATCTTCTCATTGAGATGTCGCAAGAAGCCGACTACATTCTGGGCCCTTGGCAAAAAGCGCTGGATCTGGCGCAGGAAAGATTAGACAATCCGGATGTGTCCGACCAAGATAAATATTATGCTCTACGTTGTCTAATATTTACATACATTATTTATGGTCATGCAGGTAAATATACTGAAATACAGATCACGAAAATGCTATCTGAACTTAATCCCAAATTAGAACAACCTTCATTAGTTCATTATTGGTATTTTAATGTGTTTAGAGGGCAAAAAACAGACGAAGCCTTAGATTTTTGGAAGAAATTTACAATTAGTTTTAAAAATTATCCACAAGGCCATGCATCTTATATAGCCGCGCTTATTAATTCAGGTCATCTTTCTGAAGCAGATAGTTTGATTAGAAAAATCCCAGCTGAACATCGAGATATTATTGAAATCAAATTAGCTGAAGCGCTCTATAAAATTCGCACGTCAAAATATGGAGAAGCATATAACATACTTAAAAAAGTTGAACTTGAGCCAAAATCGCTTTCTTGCGCCAAACAACACGCATTGTATAAGTGCGAACTATGCATCAAAGATAAAAATTACGACGGCTGCTTAGTCGAGTGCGCCTATCTCTTAAAATTAGCCTATTGCGACAAGCAATTGATATACATTTCGTTCAAGTATGCACAGGAGGCTTTCGAAATGAAAGGAAAAAATACGCTTTCATATTTAACCGCTTGTCAAATGTTAAAAATTAAGGAAAATGATTCATATGCAAAAGAAGCGATTCGTAATTTGGTCGAAAAAATCAAAGCTCAGCTTCACTAAATATCGTTTTGTATTTAGAGATTGTACCCGTTCACACTTTCTCAGAAATTTAAAGAGCGATTAGACTGGTGTGATGAAGCAAGAAGGAATCTTGCCAACGGAACTTCGCAGTCGCATCCCCGAGGATGTTTTTCCCGATTTGGAAGCTTGGATTGCTAAACGTTTTATGGAATTCGGTCAAATTTTAGCTCAGTACGAGCAACGCATCGCTACTTGTCCCGAATCGAATTCTGGTCGCATTTGTAGCCGAATTAAAGCTGTAGGGATTTTGGCATTTTGAAGAGTGTTTTGCCGAATGCCAGGGAATTTTGGAGCGGTCTGAGGGCCGAGGCCGGGGTGTTGCGATGGGCCGGCGTAGTCCGGCACGAGGCGCTGCCGTTCGCCGTCTATTGCCGAAGTAGTCCAAGAATTTTTGCAGCGAGAAGGTGTGTTCGGCTTGTACTCTCCGCCGAGGAGGCCACAATATAACGGTGCGATCGAAGAGGGCATTGGATCTATGAAAAGTCGAATCGAACGTAGAGTTGCCTGGGAAGGCCATCCGGAAGTGTGGAACGCTGAGGATGTGGAGGCGGCTCGACGGGAAGCCAATGCCTTGGCTCGACCGAGAGGAGGTCTGGGTCCTACTCCAAAGGTGCTTTGGAAAAGTCGGGAGAGAGTCACGACAGAATCTCGCGATCAGTTCCGAGAGCTTGTTGAAATCCATCGGAACCGAGCTATGGAGGAGGAAGGAAAATCTCCTTCGGGAGTGTTGCTCGAGCAGGAAGCTCGCCGTATGGATCGAATTGCTTTACGCCGTGCTCTCGTCGATCACGGCGATCTTTTGTTCAAGAGAGGGCCAATTCCTCTAGGAATTAAATCGCAAAAAACGGCAAATATTACGTGAGGGGTACATGGATAAATTTTTGGGAAAACACAGACACACGCTCACTTTTTGGGTTTCCAGTGACAGGAACATTCGTTGGAAAAGCGGAGAATTATTATATTTCCGCTGATGAATTTAAGAACAACAAACCGAGGCTTGACCCAACGAAAGGTCATGTCCATATTTTGTATCTGAACGATCTTTACAAAAACTAGAAAGAGCAGTCAAAAAAATAGCAGATGCCGCTTTTGCTGCAGCGAATGGACTTTAACTTAGAGGACCTTACAATACCTCTCTTTGTCCATTGAAAAGCGCCTAAAACCTAAGCTTAGTTAGAACCTCTTATTCCAACTTGATTTGAAGCGACAACAGCTCTATCACATGGTAATTTTTATGACGAAGATTTTACAATTATTTGCACTTGCATATCGCCATATAAAAGTGCAAATTGCGAAAAAATATGTTATAGCTTTTCTTGTAATCTCTTGGTCATGCCAGAATACTTACGCGCAATATTTGCCTAAATCTACTTTTGAGACATCGGAAGAATTGTTTTTTTCAGGTGCTCAAACTTGGGATAAATATGTTGTAAGCTATGGAGGAAATGATTCTTGTGGGTGTGTGCAAATTCATGATTCAACTACTTTGAAGATTGTCTCAATAACAAAAAAACTTCCTGCGATGGTACGATCTATCGCTATCAATGCAAATCCTTTCATGATAGCAGTTGGTCAACTCGATGGTTCGCTATATATACTGGGAAAAGATCTCTCGATAATAAAAAAATTAACCAAGGCACATGTTGGCGCGATCCGTTCAGTTTGCTTTGAACATAAAGGCAAATCACTTTTGTCTGCTGGGGAAGACAAAATAATAAAAAAATGGCCAATCGATCTTAGCAAAGAACTTGGACAATTAAAGGATCACAAGCAAGCAATCAACTCAGTAATTTGTATACCGAATGAGAACATCATTCTCTCGGCTGACGAGGGAGGAGAGATTAAAGTGTGGAACGCTGAGGATATGAAACTAATCCTTAAACCAGCGTAGTTTTTTGGAGAATTGTTTCGATTTATCGAAGAAAGCTCGAAATCCTTTTTGTTTTCTGCGGTTTGTGTAAGTAACCGCTTAACAAATCGACAGTCGCAAAAAGGAGTTTCGAGTGAATGTTATTTTCGGACGTTGGTTTCAAAAATGCAAGAGTCGAATCGAACGTCGCCTGGCTAAGCGAGAGGCCGCGATGACCTTCGCTCCTTCTTTCGACGCCTCCAACATTCATTACGAAGTCTCCGAACGCGTGGGGGCGATCAGTTGCGGAGGCCTCGGGGCCATGCACCTTCTGGCCCGGCGTATCGGACTGATCGACGACATCGACGAGAAGCTGCATCTGCTCCAATTTCAAAGGCCTTACTCGGAATCGGACCACGTGTTGGCCATCGCTTACAATTCCCTTTGCGGGGGTACCTGCCTGCAAGACATGGAACTGCGTCGCACGGACGAAAACTTTCTCAACGCCTTGGGCACTCAGCGTTTTCCCGACCCGACTACTTCGGGCGACTTTTGTCGACGCTTCGATAGTGGCAGCATCCAGGCTTTGATCGACGCTTTCAACCAGACCCGTTTACGCGTCTGGTCGAAGCAACCCGATTCCTTTTGGGAATGCGCGAAGATCGACGCCGACGGCAGCTTTACCCAAACGCGTGGCGAGCGTAAAGCGGGGATGGACATCAACTATAACAGAGACTGGTGTTACCACCCCCTGGCGGTGACCCTGGCCAACACCGGTGAGACGCTGAGCATCGTCAACCGTCCCGGCAATCGCCCTTCGCACGAAGGGGCCGCGGTCGAACTCGACCGGGCTCTTTTGCTGTGCCTTCAAGCGGGCTTTCGCAGGATCGTCTTTCGCGGCGACACCGATTTCTCGCAGACCACTCGCCTCGACGGCTGGGATGCCAACGCCAAGGTACGCTTTTATTTCGGCTACGATTCGAAGCAAAACCTCGAAGCAATCGCGGAAAAACTGCCGGAAGCGGCTTGGCACAAGCTCGAGCGTCCCGCGCAATACTCGGCGAAAGCGAAGTTGCGACACCGACGGGAAAACACCAAGGAGCGGATCGTCCAAGAGCGGGAATTCGTAAATGTGAAGTTGATCTCCGAAGCGGTGGCCGAGTTCGAGTACCAACCGACCGCTTGCCGAAGGGCGTATCGCCTGGTGGTGATTCGCAAGAATCTTTCCGTGGAAAAAGGCGAATCCGTTCTGTATCCGGACGAACGCTATTTCTTCTACATCACCAACGACCGGGAGTGCACGGCCGCCGAAGTCGTCTACGAAGCCAACGATCGCTGCAATCAGGAAAATCTGATAGCGCAGCTCAAGGGCGGTTGCCGGGCCTTGCACGCGCCGCTGCACGATCTGGAAAGCAATTGGGCGTACATGGTGATGGCCTCCCTGGCCTGGAACTTGAAAGCCTGGTGGGCCTTGACGTTGCCGGAAACTCCCGGTCGCTGGCGGGAAAAGCATCGGGACCAGAAGCAGTCGGTTTTGAAAATGGAATTCAAAACCTTCCTCAATGCTTTCATGCTTCTGCCTTGTCAGATCGTCCGGAAGGCCGGCCGCATCGTCTATCGATTGCTCGGCTGGAACCCGCACTTGCCGATCTTCTTCCGACTACTGAAAGCACTGAGGTGCTGATCGTTCGACCGACTGAAGTCGGGATCCGGATGTCCCGATCCGATAAAACGCCGAGAGCTATTCGCGGAAAGGAAGAATGTTTGAAAAATAGAAGTATGCGTTCGGCCGAGCGAAAAGCTCCGGCGCGGAGGACTCATCGAACTATCTCGCTAAAACTCCCCACGGAATTGGCATCAAAAACTTCGCTTGTTTAAGGACTAATTAGATCTTTTGTCGGCGAACAAGACTATATTCACAATCTCGCCATTATAAATGGTGCTCAAATCGCTTGCGTGACGAAAAATGGTCATCTTCAAAAATGGGATTTTATGAAAGGAAAACTCATCGACAAAACAGATCTTAAGGAAAATTGTCTATGTCTCCATTATAATAAAATGAAAGATCTGTATATTGTTGGCGCTCAAAATGGTGATCTAATATGTATAGGCAGCGACTTCTCAAAAAAACCATTTATACTCAGTGATAATCATTGGTATAAAACAGGTATTTCGACAAATGAAGATTGTTCAATCATATTCTCTACCAGTTTTGAAGGGTTTTTAGTGAAGTGGGAGTTTTCGAAGAATTAATTATTTAGCGTTACGAATAGTATTAAAAATATGGTCAATTCGTAACCGTGCTGTGAAATGCGTACTTTGCTAGTCTGGAGAGTTTCTTTAACGGAGACTTTCCATGCCTCGATGTCCCGAACCGAATTCTGGTCGCATTTGTAGCCGAATTAAAGCTGTATGGATTTTGGTATTTTGAAGGGTGTTTTGCCGAATTCCGGGGAATTTTGGAGCGGTCTGATGACCGAGACCGGGGTGTTGCGATGGGCCGGCGTAGACCGGCACGAGGCGCTGCCGTTCGCCGCGAGCAGCAGAGGTTCGTAGAGGAACGGGCTTCCTGCGACTGATTACTTTTTGGCTTGTCGGGTTTGATATTCGTTGAGCCAGCGTTCGAGTAAATCGACGGCGGTGAGGAAGTGTGGACAGTGGGTCAGTTTGAGCCGTTCAGCGATCGAACTCCATTCCTCCTCGCTGCGGTAAAACCGCACCTCGCCCAAGGAGTAAGCCTCAGCAAAATGGAAAAGGAAAATTGTACAGACACGAGGCGGGGTAGGAGCGAGGTACGATTTATCACCGATCAAAGACGGCGGGGAAAAACCGACTTAACAGGTCAATTCCCTTACCAAATTCGCAGCGTAATCGACGACTGGCAATTCAATAACTATTCGGCTATTCGAATTCCAAAGTGCGATCAAACCGCGGAAAAGGACAGGTAGTAATTTCAATTCACGGGATTGTTTTCAATCGATTTGATTCTGGAAATAGCCCATCCATACGATGGGCATGGAAACGAAAAGCATCCCTTGTTTGGTCAAGAAAATCACTAATCGCTCGGAGATGGAGAACCGACGCCGTTTGGGCGTTCAATTGATCCTCGAAGGCCATACTATAAAGCAGGTTTCCGACATGCTCAAGGTTTCGACCCGCAGCGTGGATAATTGGATCTCCTGGTACAAAAATCAAGGGGAAGCCGGACTCAAGGCTCTCAAGCATCCCGGACCGAAATCCAAGCTCCGCCCAGAGCAAATTCAAGAAGTTTGCTCGTGGCTGACCCGTGACGCGACGGAATTCGGCTTCCGCACTCACCTGTGGACTTCTCGGCGAGTCGTCCAACTCATCAAGGAGAAGTTCGATATCGATTATAATGCCAATTACTTTTGCGATTGGTTACGCAAACAAGGTTTCTCCCCGCAAATGCCGGGCAAGAAAGCCGTCCAACGCGACGAACAGAAAATTGCCGATTGGCCGAAAACCGAGTGGTCCCGAATCTTAAAAAAGGGGATCGCCAGCGGGCGCATATCGTATTCATCGATGAAACCGGACTGAGACTGGCTCCCCTCTTGCGACGCACCTGGGCTCCCAAAGGCCTGCGACCTTATCTCAAACAAAAAGCCGGTCGCCGTCAGAAAATCTCGATCATCGGAGCTCTAACCCTTTCTCCGAAAACGCGAAAACCCAATCTGTTCACCCACTCCTTGCCCAACGGCAGCTTCAAGTCGAAGGAAGTCGCCGCCTTCTTACGCGAATTGCTCAAACACCTCCGCGGCCAGGTCATCGTCATTTGGGACAACGGACCGATGCACAAAGGGGAGGCGATGCGAAAATTGCTCAAACAGAATCCTCGGCTATCGCTCGAATGGCTACCTCCTTATGCTCCGGAACTCAATCCCGTCGAACAACTCTGGAGCCATCTCAAGTTCGGGCACTTCGCAAACTGTATTCCCAAAGATCTTGGAGAACTCGAAGAGGAAGCGTTTGAATTCTTAACAGAGGTCAAATTCAAACCGCAAACCTGACAATCTTACTTGAGGCAAACTCCCCTCGGTGAATTGATACCCAATTTAGCCGCCTGAGAGGGAGTAAGTAGGAGTGTTGGGCGCGTTGAATTGCAAAATAAAGAAGAGCATGCTGACTTTGACGCAGCCGATCATGGTTTATGGTCCCACTTATCAAGTTACTTTGACTTAGTGTGAGGATATTCCTTAAATCCTTACAGATTGTACGATCTCATATCCATTCCGGCATTTCTACAGTTTTTTCGTTTCGTTCGTTACCCGTATTCAAGGTGGAACTGGGTTCGAACAGCAGCACATGAACCTCCTGCTCGGCTACGGGACGATGCATGACTCCCCGCGGGACGATCAGAAACTCGCCTTCCTCCAGCCAAAGCTCCCTTTCGGGAAGATCCATTCGAAACCGCCCCTGAACCACCAGAAAAAGTTCGTCCTCGTCGTCGTGTTTGTGCCAGACGAATTCCCCCTGGAACTTGACGAGTTTTACGTGCTGACCATTAAGTTCGCCGACAATTCGAGGATGCCAGTGGTTACTGAAAAGAGCGAGTTTTTCCATTAAATTGACTTTTCGAATTTCAGCCATGGGAATTCTCTGTAGGGTATTCGCACACTCAGTTTGCCCATTGTTTGCGAGTCGACGGACACGGAACTGGGTTCTCCCGGCCACCCATCTATGATGTATTTTGTAGCGCCCTATTTGGATTGCGAAGGAGATTTTTGATATGAATACTCAAGCCCGTCGGGGATTTTGGAGAGAAGCGATCGCTTTGGACGGGTCGG
Source organism: Telmatocola sphagniphila (assembly GCF_018398935.1). Taxonomy (GTDB): domain Bacteria; phylum Planctomycetota; class Planctomycetia; order Gemmatales; family Gemmataceae; genus Telmatocola; species Telmatocola sphagniphila. The sequence continues at coordinate 48,009 of NZ_CP074694.1, forward strand.
TGACTCCGCAGGTTGTGCCTCAAGTAGTCTTCTTTGGAGTGCTATCTGGCTTGATTTGTCTGGCGGCCTGGTTGGCCGGTAAATATGACGTCGATATTTCTCTAGCGGTTACTCCTTTTGAGTTGGCAGGGGGAGTATTGGGATTGCTCCTGATTTTAAGAACCAATGCCGGGTATGATCGCTGGTGGGAAGCCCGGAAGCTTTGGGGAGGGATCGTCAATCAGTCGAGAAATCTCACCATAAATGCGCTGAGTTACGGGCGTAACCGCTCACACCTCGTCCTGAGATTATCGGGAATTGCTCTTGCGCTGGGGAATTAATTATCTCATACTCGGGGCATGGAGTCTGTCAGCGAAGAATGGCTTGTTCGCCAAACGCCGGAAGTTCAGGCTGTGCTGCGGATTCTTTTGAACCGCATCGCCGAACTGGAAGCGAAGCTCGGCAAGGATTCCAGCAACTCTTCGAAGCCGCCTTCAACGCAACATCCCCACGCCAAGCTTTCGAAGCAAGCCCAAAAGAAGGCCAAACGGAAGTCGGGCGGCCAACCGGGGCATCCCAAACACGAACGCTCTTTGGTTTCCGCACACGAGTGCGACGGCGTCATTGTTTGTTTACCGGCCGAATGCCGCCGTTGTGGCGAACCTTTGAACGGAACAGATCCCCAGCCTTTGCGTCATCAGGTCTGGGAGATTCCCGAAATCAAGCCTTCGATTACGGAATATCAACTCCATCGTCTGCGCTGTTCGTGCGGCAAGACCACCTGCGGAGAATTACCCCCAGGCGTGCCTGTCGGAATGGCCGGGCCTCGATTGGTTGCTTTGTCCGCTTTGTTGATGGTCTGCTTCCGGCTCTCCAAACGACGCTGCGCCTGTTTCTGGAACAAATCCTGGGTCAGGAGGCTTCGGCTTCCTGGATGATCAAACTGCAGAACCGAGCCGCCGAAGCCTTGCAAGCCCCCTACCAGGAGTTGGCCTTAGCCTTGCCTGGGGAAGCGGTCCTCAACGGCGACGAATCGCCCACCAAAGAAGGGCTCGCCAAAGCCTGGACCTGGACTTTTGTAGCCGCGACTTTCAGCGTCTTCGCTCTCCGCACCAGCCGCAAAGCCCAGGTGGTCCTCGAATTCCTGGGCGATTCATTTACCGGCGTTCTAGGCTGCGACCGGGCCAAGATGTATTGGGCTTTCGGACGCTTGCAGTGGTGCTGGGCTCATTTGCTCCGCGACTTCCAAAGCCTCATCGATCGCCCCTGTCCGGTCGCTCGACGCTTAGGACACGACTTGCAACGACAGACTCGGGCGATGTTCGAACTCTGGAATCGCGTTCGGGACGGAACCCTCAGCCATAAAGCGTTCGGCGAACAAATGATCCCCATACGAAGCGAAGTCGAAGCCTTGCTCTTGCGAGGAAAATTCGATCCGAAGCTGCGTGGCTTTTGCTCCGAACTCTGGAAATACCGGGCTCGGCTTTGGACGTTCGTCGATGTCGAAGGAGTAGAGCCCACCAATAATGCCGCCGAGCGGGCTTTGCGGCCCGCGGTCATTTGGCGGAAGTTATGCTTTGGAACCCAATCGGCCCAGGGGAGTCGGTTCGTTGAACGAATGCTGACCGCGATCGAAACTTGTCGTCAGCAGAAACGGAACTCATTCGCCTGGATGACTCAAGCGGTACAGGCTCACTTTGCCCAAGAGAAAGCCCCTTCTCTCTTGGCCAGGGCGTGAGTTATTACGTTACGGGCCGGCCGATACAGAATGGCGCTTCAAATTCGTTCACTGGATCGCAGTTTTTCCCTACGTCGCCCGGCATAGCCTTCGAAAGCAACAGCCGGAAGCCGAGGTGCTGAAACTCGTGGGGCCGGAACAGACTAAACGACTTTCGGAAGCGAATCATATGCCCGTTTACGTGGCCTTGCAGCTGGCGGATTTACTGCGGGAAGGTTGCGAGAAATTTCAGATGGATCGTTTTGCTTTTCTGCAAATCGATAAAGAACGCGCCCTCTTGATCGACCACATTGGGGCCTGCGAAAGGATCGCCAAGACGCCGCTGCCCATAGTCTATTCAATCAAGATTCGCCGATTCCTTTTGATGTTTCTCCTCTCCTTACCGTTTGCCTTACTGCACCGGGTCGAAGCCGACGCCATCGTACCTTTCATCACCATGCTCGTCGCCTATCCGCTTCTTTCGCTCGATCAGATCGGCGTTCAACTCGAGAATCCCTTTTCGCCGGAGAACCTCAGCCATCTTCCCTTGCGGGAGATCTGCATGACCATTGAAGGCAATGTTTTGAGCCTCTTAAAAGCGGTGCCGACGAATTCCCTGGTTCCGAGTCTCCCAGAGAATGAGGAATTCCCTGCAGGTCGTGCCGGGCTATCTCCTAAATCTTCTGAAAAGTAATTGAATAAAACTGAGGGTACTATTGATTACGGACCGTTTCGTTATTCGTTGAAAGCCACGATGCAGACTTCCCGCTTGTCCGCCTGGTTATTTCTGTTTTCTTTGAGCTTGAGACGGCAATTTCGCATCGGCCAGATGGTAGCCATTGCTCTGGGGCTGCTGATCCTCCTCACCATTGTGGTCGGCTTCATCACCCAGCGTCTGGGTTGGGACAGCCTGAATCTCAGGCTGCTCCGCCACGACCCCCGCCAACTCGGCTGGTTCGCCGGCGGTGCGATCTTCCCCTTGATCGAAGAAACCAAACACATGAGTAATCTGCGGGCGGAGACTCTACCGGTCGCGGTATTCACGCGATGGGTGGTGTTTTTTCTCTATCTGGGATTTCTGATGCCGCTCTGGAGCCTCAGTTTTGCCACGGCGGCCGTCGGGACCGATCGGGAAAATAAATCGCTGATCTGGTTACTGACCCGGCCGCTTCCACGGTGGAGTATATATCTGGCGAAATTTCTTGGGGTACTGCCTTGGTGTGTGCTCCTGAACCTCGGCGGCTTTGCCACGCTCTGTCTGGCCGGGGGAAGTGTTGGCCGACAGGCTTTCGTTCTTTTCTGGCCGGGAGTGCTGGCGGGCAGTATTGCTTTTGCGGCTCTGTACTCCCTGATCGGAGCCATGTTCAGTCGGCCAGCCGTGGTAGGTATGCTCTATGCGTTTTTCTTCGAAACGATTCTGAGCGAACTGCCGGTGCCGGGAACACTGAAACGGCTGAGCATCAATTATTACGTACGCTGCCTGATGTACGATTCCGCGGAATTAAAAAATATCCCCACCGAATCGGGATCTTTGTTTGTGCCATTGAGCGGAACGACCACTTGGTTGGTAATTGTGAGTGCTACAATACTATTAACCGGCTTGGGGATGTGGGTATTCTCCCGCTTTGAGTATCGAGACGACGGCTAGTTTTCGGAGTAGGTTCAATGCCGAGTTTGGACGACAGCACCCTGGTGGCTATTCCTCCCCTTCATGGCAATCAGGGAGATCGGGACGATGCCCATTCTCCCAGTGGCCCGTTGGGTCCGACTATCGCGATCAGCCGGGAAGCCGGGGCGCGGGGGGAAACGATTGCCCGCCGGGTCGGCAAGAAGCTCGGCTGGGATGTCTACACCCGCGAACATCTCGAATTTTTGTCCTCCAATGAAAATGCACGCAGCGAAATCACCAACGACATTCCGAAGAAAGCTCAGGCCTGGTACGAGAAATATCTCTATCGCCTCGAACGCGAGGGGATGACGAACAGCAGCGAAAAACCGTACCCCATAGCCTCGCTAATACTGGCCCTGGCTTGTCGCGGCAACCTTCTGATCGTCGGTCGGGCGGCCGGGTATCTCCTACCAAAGCGGACGACTTTACACGTCCGTATTGTCGCTCCCCTGGATAATCGCATAGCTTACATGGCTCAATACCTGCGTATGAATAAAACCGATGCGGCCGACCAGGTCCGCAAACGAGACGAACGGCGCATCGAATTCCTCAGCCAGCACAACCGCCGCGATGGCCAGCAGTACGACTTCGATCTGGTTCTCAATTCCGCGGAGCTGGGTGAAGAACTCTGTGCGGAGCTGATTGTTCATGCCCTGAAAGCCAAACAAAAACAGTTCGAAACGGAAAAGTAGTCCGTCCGTTATGGCAGCCACTTTCGCGCAGTTCGAAACTCAGGTCCTATTCCGCCAACCGACCTTGGCTTTCGTGCTCGGTTCGGGCATGAGCCATGTTCCAGCCGGCTTCCAGGAAGAATCAGCCATCTCTTTTGCCGACGTCCCCGGCTTGACCGGTAGTTCGGTAAAGGGCCATTCCGGCCAGATTGCTCTGGGAACTTGTGTCGATCGCCCGATTCTCCTGTTCCGTGGCCGCCTACACTACTATGAAGGCCATTCCTGGGAAACTGTCGGCAGACCGGTCACCATGGCCGCGGGCTGGGGAATCCAACATCTCATTCTGACCAACGCAGCCGGGGGGATTCGCCATGATCTCAATCCCGGCAGTTTGATGGCTTTGACCAATCATTTCGGCTGGCTGTCTCCGACGGCCTGGAAAACACAAGTGAACTCGGGTTCCCCGCGCCCGTCGATTTATTCGCAGAGGTTAATCGCATTAATGGTCGCGACCGATCCGGAAATTGCCCAGGGGGTCTACGGCGGAGTGACCGGGCCCTGTTATGAAACCCCGGCCGAGATCCACGCACTACACGCGGCGGGTGCCGATGCGGTGGGGATGTCCACAGTTCACGAGGCGATCACCGCCCAGGAACTGGGAGTAGAAGTCGGGGGCTTATCGCTGATTACCAACAAAGCGGCCGGGCTCACGGGAGAGAAGTTGAATCACAAGGAAGTGCTGGAAACGGCCAAGAAACAGGAATTGCGCTTGTCGAAGCTAATCGAAAATCTCTGCCGATCAATCTGAGCGGCAGAGATTTGTTTTTTACTAAGCTTTCAGAGACGCCATATCGATGACGAAGCGATACTTTACATCGCTCTTTAAAATGCGTTCGTAGGCTTCATTGATCTTCTGAATCGGAATCACTTCCACATCCGAGACAATGTTTCTCTCGGCACAGAAATCGAGCATTTCCTGAGTTTCTTTGATCCCACCGATCAGCGAACCAGCGATCGACCGGCGACCGAAAATCAGGTTGCCGATGTTCGGCGAGGGATGCGGATGCTCCGGCACGCCGACCAGAACCATGGTGCCGTCCCGTTTCAGAAGCGAGATATAGGCATCCAGATTATGCGGCACGGAGAGCGTGTTCAGGATGAAGTTGAACGAATTCAGGTGAGCTTTCATTTCGCCTTCGTTCTTGCTGATAACGACTTCATCCGCCCCCAGTCGCTTCGCATCGGCTACTTTGCTCGGCGAAGTGGTGAAGAGTACGACATGAGCGCCCATGGCATGGGCGAGTTTCACACCCATGTGTCCGAGGCCACCCAGACCGACGATGCCGACCTTCTGGCCCTTACCGACCTTCCAGTGATGTAGGGGCGAAAAGGTGGTTATGCCCGCACACAACAGAGGTCCCACGCCCTTGAGATCGAGTTTTTCGGAAACTTTCAGAACGAAGTCCTGATCGACGACGATGTGATTGGAGTAGCCGCCGTAGGTTTGCTTGCCGGGAAGATGCTTGTCGGGACTGTTGTAAGTGAAGATTTTCTCGTTATCGCAATACTGCTCTTCGCTGGCTTGGCAGCTAGGGCACTTCCGGCAGGAGTCGACCAGACAGCCGACGCCGACGAGATCGCCCTCTTTGAACTTTTTGACTTCCGAGCCGACCTTGGTGGCCCGACCGACGATTTCATGCCCAGGCACAACGGGATAGACGGTCGATTTCCATTCGTTGCGCGCCGTGTGAATATCCGAATGGCAAACGCCGCAATAAAGAATTTCGATTTGCACATCTTTCGGTCCCGGGTCGCGCCGTTCGAAACTGAACGGGGCCAGCGGGTTGGTGGCCGAAGGGGCCGCGTAGCCAAGAGTCTTGATCACTTTGCATTTCTCCGAGATTCAAAAACGGGTGCCTGATTATTCGCCGAGTAATGAGATTACACTCATGAGGTTCGATTCTTTCAGGGTCACCTATCCTTCACAGACTTGCAATCGAACCAATCCACGATATTCCTAGCTGTATGAACCTGAATGAACTTTGCGAACTCCTGACGACGGAAGCCGATAACGCCTTGCGGATCTTTTTGCCCAACGGCGAAGAAATTCCGCTGCATTTTCATGTGACCGAAGTCGGTTACGTTCAAAAGACATTCATAGACTGCGGCGGGACAGTTCGCCAATTGCAGAGCTGCCTTCTGCAGATCTGGGTGGAAAAGGATGTGGAGCACCGGCTGAAATCGAAAAAGCTGCTGGGGGTACTGGAAAAGTCGCTGAAGATCTTCCCGAGTTCGGATCTTCCGGTCGAACTCGAATGGGAATCGATTGCCGTCTCGCAGTATCCCCTCGATTTCGTGGCGAATTTGGGGGATAGCCTGATTCTGAACCTGGGAACCAAGCATACCGACTGCCTGGCCAAGGAAGTTTGCCTCCCCGGCAGTGGCTGTTGTGCCAATCCCGCCGAATGCCGCTAGATTTCAATTTTTCTTTTTGGGAGCGGGCTTCTCTCCCGGCTGCTCGTAAGCGAACTGGTCATCGTCCTTCAATTCCTTTTTCAGCCGATACAACTCGGTTTTCAATTTCTCAAACAACGCCGAATGCATGGGATCGCCCGCCAGGTTTTTCAGTTCGTTGGGATCTTTCACGAGATCGTACATTTCCCACTGATCGATCTTCCAAAAGTAAATCAGCTTGTGGGTTTCGGTTCGCACGCCGTAGTGCGCGCGGGTATTGTGATCTCCCGGATCGTGATAGTAACGGTAGTACATGCTAGTTCGCCAGTTCTTGGGCGAATCGCCGTTCAAAACCGGCAACAGCGAGATTCCCTGCATATCTTCAGGTACGGGTAGCCGTGCGATGTTCATAAAGGTGGGGGCGAAATCGGCATTGATAGCCATTTTTGAAGTCGAGATATTGGCTTTGGCGATACCGGGAGCTTTGATGATAAAGGGCATCTGCAGCGATTGCTCGTACATGAAACGCTTGTCATACATGCCATGATCGCCCAGGAAGAAACCCTGATCGCTGGTGTAGATTATCACCGTATTCTTCTCGAGATTGTTCGCCTTCAAGTAATCCAGAATCCGGCCGACGTTGTCATCGATGCTTTGAACGCACGCCAGATAGTCTTTCATGTAGCGCTGGTATTTCCATTTGTTGAGTTCATCCCCTTTGAGAGTTTTTTTCGCGCCGTCGACTTCGATTTCGACTTCCGTCGGTTTCACATTCAGCCATTGATTTCGGGCGGGGCCGGTTAGATCGGCCGGGGGGACCAGCTTTAAATCGCGCCGCGTGAGATCGTCGAAAACACGCTGCCGATTTTCCTTGATGGCGCTGCCGCGGGTGGCGTAGTCGTCGTAAAGGGTTGCCGGTTCGGGAATCGATTTATTGGCAAACATCTGCCGGTGCTTTTCATCGGGAATCCACTCGCGATGCGGGGCTTTGTGATGGCACATCAGAAAGAAGGGTTTATCCTTCGGCCGATTTTTGAGAAAGTCGAGCGACAAATCGGTAATAACATCCGTCACATAGCCCTTGTAGTTGTGCTTGCCGGTGGCATCGATGAGATCGGGGTTGTTGTAAACCCCTTGGCCGGGCAGGATGTTCCAGTAGTCGAAACCGGTCGGATCGCTGCCCAGATGCCACTTGCCGATCATCCCGGTGTAATAGCCCGATCCCTGCAAATATTTGGCCACCGTCGGCTGCGAGCCATCGAAGCGATTGAAAACCGGCACCCCATTGAGATGGCTGTACTTTCCCGTCAGAATGCAGGCCCGGCTGGGAGTACAGATCGAATTGGTGACGAAGCAGCGATCGAAGCGGACCCCTTCAGCCGCGATCCGGTCGATGTTCGGCGTCTGATTGATTTTGCTCCCGTATGCACTGATGGCGTGGGCGGCATGATCATCCGACATGATGAAGAGAATATTGGTTCGCGGTGGTTGTTCCTTCGCTTCAATCGGGAAGCTCAAGAACAGCAAAAATAGGACGGCTAATACTCGCATCGGCAAGACTCGGGGAGTGACTGTCAGGGCGATGAATTGTAACAGTTCGAGGCGGGCTCTGAAATAAATTACTTCAGCAATTGAATGTACGCCTGCCGGACGTCTTCCAGCGTGCCGACCAGCACGAACATCGAGAAAGAATAGTCGCCGGGCGGGAGTCCTTTTTCCGTGTGCTGGCGGTAGACGCAATTCCACTTTGTCACTTTTTCAGCCGGAAAGTAAAACCGGCCGTAGCTCGGTTTGCCGAAGCCTTTGGCCGACTGATCGGTGCCGAGAATGCCCATCGCAAACTTACCATCCGCAGAGGCCAAGGTTACCGGCAGAGTTTGTTCCCCCATCTCTCGACTCAGCGTTTCAAACTTATTCGATGCCGGATTGAACTTCCAGAATTGATCGAACTTGATCGGCATATAGCCGGTCAGCGCCTCGAACTGGCTGATGGCCGGTTGCTCCCCGATGGGTGTGGAGAAGGTCACCTGATAGGGAATGATGTGCGAATTGCCGCGATAGCCGAGTTGAACCCGCTTGGTGAGTATGTGATCCGAAAGTTTGGTCTTATTTAGGGCGGGATGCCCTTCGGATTTCTCTTCCGGAGTAAGCCAGAATGCCATACGAGTGATAGTCTGCAACTCGTTGCCAGACTTTTTAAGGAAGAGCAGTCGACTGGTGGATGTCGGCCCGTCACTATCTTTTCGACTGCCCGCCTCGGTGGGGTTGTAACTCTCCGCCCAGTGCGGGATCTTACCATCGCCGAAGCTGCTGGCCGATTGAAGTTGCCGTCCATGATCGGTGGAATCGATGAATTCCTGACCGTTCCACTTCAACGAGTGAATCGCCCCGGCCAGGCGATTGGTCGTGGTGATGACGATTTCCGAGGAGCCAGCTGGGGCCTTGATAATTGCATTCCCCTCCACGGTCTGCGACAGGCCGAGGGAGGGAATGCAAAGAAATAGAAATAACGTTCGCAACATGGATTGTGCAAAGCTTAGGAGATCAGTTCTTTAATCGGCTCGGCGCCTTCCACGCCGATCAGCTTCTGATCCAGCCCGGCGTAGAAGTAAGTGAGTCGTTCCGGATCGAGTCCCATCAACTGCAGGACTGTGGAATGCAGATGCTTCACGTGGAATTTGCGATCGACCGCTCGACTGCCGATTTCGTCGGTGGTACCGATGCTTTGACCGCCTTTGACACCACCACCAGCCATCCACATGGTGAAGCCGTAAGCGTTGTGATCGCGGCCGGATCCCTTGGCGTACTCCGCAGTGGGCTGACGGCCGAATTCACCACCCCAGACGATCAAAGTCGATTCGAGCAATCCGCGCTGCTTGAGATCGGTCAGTAGCCCGGCGATCGGGAGATCGGTTTCCCCGGCGTGCATGTTATGGTTAAATTCGAGATCGCCGTGGGCATCCCAGTTTTCGTCATTGTGGCCACCGCCCGAGTAGATCTGCACGAATCGAACGCCCCGTTCGACCAGACGGCGAGCCAGCAAGCACTGCTTACCGAAGTAGGCCGTTTTCTTGTTGTTCATGCCGTAAAGTTCTTTGGTCTTTTCCGTTTCCTTGGAAATGTCGACGGCCTCGGGAGCGGACGTCTGCATTTTGAAAGCCAGCTCGTAACTGGCGACTCGAGCTGTCAGAGCGTTGTTCTGGGCCTTGTTGTGATCGTCGTTGTATTCGCGAAGCGTATCGAGCAAGCGGCGCTGGCTCGCCTCGCTAATGTTCGCCGGGCGGGACAGATCGAGGATCGGGGCTCCTTCGCTGCGAAACATGGTTCCTTCGTAATAAGCCGGCATGTAACCGCTCGACCAGTTCTTAGCGCCGCTGATCGGGCCGCCCCGGGGATCGAGCATTACCACATAACCGGGCAGGTTTTCATTCACGGTACCGAGGCCGTAATTCAGCCAGGATCCGAGGGAGGGACTTCCGGAAAGAATCTTCCCGGTATTCATCTGGATCATGGCCGAGCCGTGGATCGGCGAGTCGGCGGTCATCGAATGAATGAAACCGATGTCATCGACATGCTTGGCCAGATTGGGAAACAGGTCGCTGACGTATTTGCCGCACTTTCCATATTGCTTGAACTTCCAGCGCGGTTCGACGACCCGGCCCTGGTTCTTGTGCCCGCCGCGCCCGAAGGTTTGGACGTCGATGGTCTTGCCGTCCATGCCGACCATCTTGGGCTTGTAGTCGAAGGTGTCGATATGGCTGGGGCCGCCGTACATATAGAGGAAAATGACGCTCTTGGCTTTGGTGGGAAGGTGCCCCTTTTTCTCGGCGAGCGGATTCTTATAGGGCGTTTTGCCATCGGCCGCGACGGTCTGCGAGGCGAAGAAGTCGTTCCCCAGCAAACCGGCCAGGGCACATCCCGTGAAGCCCGCGCCGCTTTCCCAGATGAATTCCCGTCTGGTCTGACCGCAAAAATTTTTCATAACTCTATTCTCCCTGATCGACGCATCGTCGATTCGTATTAGTCGAGGAAAACGACTTCGTTGAGATTCAGAACCACCAGACAGAATCGTCGAAACGCTTCGTCGTAACTCAGTTTGTCTTCTTTTTGCAAAGTCTCGATCAATTTCACCCCGCGGGCAATTTCCTTTTCGGTCGGCGTCCGCAAGAGGGCGTGCTGAAGGGCCTGTTTGACATTTTTCGGGGCATCATCACCCGACTCCTTACGGATCTTTTTGGCCAGCTTGTTCGCTTCTTCGTTAATGAAGTCGCTATTGAGCATGCCCAGAGCCTGGGAGGGCTGGGTCGTGGTGAAACGCACCGGGCAGGGGGAATCGGGATCGGGTGAATCGAATACATTCAATAGAGGAACCGCCAGCGAGCGTTTGATGTAGACGAAAACGCTACGGCTCGCCCCATCCTTCTCGTTGCTCTTGCCCCAACCGCTCCCGGGAACCGATTGGCCCTGGAAAACTTCCTTTTGCACTGGCGGATAAATGCTCGGTCCCTGGGTCTTCTCCAGATTCAGATTGCCGCAGATGGCCAGCAGCGTATCGCGAATTTCCTCGGCCGAGAGACGCCGCATATCGAAGTGCGAGAGCAGATCGTTTTCGGGATCGACCCGATCCATGTCGGCGGCGGGGGTGCTCGACATCTTGAAAGCGTTCGATGTCACGATTTCGCGTAACACCGGCTTCAGATGCCAGTTGTTTTTGACCAGTTCCCCAGCCAGCCAGTCGAGCAGTTCGGGATGCGTTGGCGGCGTACCCTGATAGCCGAAGTTGCTGGCGGATCGAACTATGCCCCGTCCGAAGGAATATTGGAAGAGCCGATTCGCCATCACGCGGGCGGTTAACGGATTCTTCGGGTCGGCAATCCAGCTGGCCAGGACTTTTCGTCGGCCGGTCGTCTTGGCATCCTTGGGAACTTCGGGGAAATTCGGTTTGGCATCCGTCAAAACTGAGGGAAAACCAGGTTCTACCTTGGCACCTTTAGCGGCCGGCATGCCGCGGATCAGAATGAAGGTATCGCGCGGGGTGCGACCTTGCTCGATCACGGCCATCACCGGTTCCCCGCCTTCAGGCGGGTTCTTGAGCAGTTCTGCCCGCTCTTTCAGGAACTTCTCGTAGCGTTCGGATTCTTCCTGGGTGACGTACTTTCCAATGTACTTGGCCACAATGTGAGCCCGGTTAGCTTCGTATTTGAAATCGTCTTTTTCACCCGCAACCAGCTGGGAACCGACTTTGGTTTCCAGAGCTTCGATCTCGTTCTTCAATTCCAGAAGCTTCTGTTCGTAAGCCATCTGGTCGAGTTTTTTCTTCTTGGGATTTTTCGGATCGTTGCGCGGCGGTGCCGGTGGCGGCTCTACCTTCCCATTCACGAAATGACGTATCCCTTCGGGGCCGTTGCCATAGCCGTTGACGCCGTGGAAGAACGCCAGGAAACTGTAATAGTCTTTTTGGGGCATGGGATCGATCTTGTGATCGTGACAACGGCAACATCCCAGGGTTAACCCGAGGAAAGTTTGCCCGGTGACGGAGACCATATCGTCCAGTTGTTCGTAGTAGGACAGTTCGCGGTCGGCCGGTTCATCGTCCCAGAGACCCAATCGTAAAAAGCCCGTCGCTACCAGGGAATCCCGAGTTACTTGCGGAAGTTCGTCCCCTGCGAGCTGTTCGCGAATGAACTGATCATACGGTTTGTCTTCGTTGAAGGACTTGATGAGGTAATCGCGGTACTTCCAAGCGTAGGCTTTCGCGCCATCCCGCTCGAAGGAGTTCGTCTCGGCATAGCGTGCCAGGTCCATCCAGTGCCGGGCCCAGTTCTCGCCGTAGTGCCGGGAGGCCAGCAGGCGATCAACTATTTTCTCGTAGGCATCGGGCGCAGTGTCTTTGACGAAATTTTCGACATCGCTCTGGCTCGGCGGCAGACCAGTCAGTGCGTAATAGATGCGTTTGATGAGAGTGATTTTGTCGGCGGATTTAGCAGGTGCGTATCCTTTACTTTCGAGCTTGGACAGGATGAAAGCATCAATGGGGTTGGCGACCCAGGCACCGTTTTTGACCTTGGGAACTTCGATCTTTTCGACGGCCTTGAAGGACCAGAACGCTTTGGCCTTGGCATCGACTACCGGCGGGCCGTGAGCCGTGCCCGAAGCAATGCCTTTCTTATCGCTGAAAGGCACCTTCATTTTGACCCAGGCAGCCAGAGTGTCGATCTGTTTCTGACTCAGCTTGCCCTTCGGGGGCATTTTCGTTTCGCCTTCGTACTTCACTACTTCCAAAAGTAAACTGGTATCCGGCTTCTGCTCGTTGAATGCCGAGCCGTTGTCACCCCCTTTGAGAAGATCTTCCCGGGTGGTGAGATTCAGACCCCCTTTGATCTTCTTTTCGCCGCCATGGCAGGAGTAACAGTTCGATTGCAGGATCGGCAGAACTTCTTTTTCGAAAAATTGCTTCGGTTCGGGCTGGGTATCGGCGGCCTGCACGGGGCGGTAGGTCCAACCGAGCCAACTGAACGAACTGATCGCGCCCGCGAGCAGCAAAAAGTGCTTGAGTTTTCGCATGATAAACCACATAAAAAGACGGGTCTGTGAAGCCAACCCGGTCGGTGGGAATAACATTAGCTTATCCCGTCGTAACGAGTTAAGCAATCGGTCGGTGCAAATTCCATAATCTATCTGATAGCGACACCGCCTATATAAATGATAATTCAGTATTTTTCGTAATCAATGCCGCAAATCGACAAGCAGATATCGGAAACCGACCTCCGCAATAAATCGAGCACATATTGGTCGATCCGCGCGGATGCCACCGACGACCGGGAATGGCTGGCCAACGCGCCCATTTGCGAAGCGCTCAGTCACTACCATATTTCGCATCTGGGATACGCAATTGCCCGGCCGCCGTTTCGCATCGTTCGGGCGCACCTGCAGGGAAGCTACTTTTTGACCAGTTATACCTCCAATGGCCGGGTGCTGGTGGATGGCCGTTTTAAACCGGTGAAGTCGGGTCAGGCGTTTCTATTGCCGCCGGGTACGATGCACGCTTTTCATTCGGTGAAAAGCGGCTCGGCCGATGGCAATTGGGCATTCTCCTGGGTCCGTTACCGCGAAGTGCCGGGTCAGACGCCGATTGCCGCAGCCAATTCCCCGATTCTGGCCGATTTCGATGGGGTGAGCTTTAAGCATGCGATCCTGGGCTTGCACCACGATTGTCAGGAGAACACGCACCCGGCCAACCAGCGCCGCTGGATTGAAATCATTCACCAGTGCGTTATTGATTTCGCTCAACCGGCGAAGATGGACGAACGGCTCTGGAAGTTGTTTCAAAAAATCGAAAATTCGCTCGCGGCGGAATGGTCCTGCCCGGCCATGGCTGAGGAGTGTCATATTGGGGAAAAGCAACTCGAACGTCTTTGCGTCCGCGAGTTGGGTCGGACACCGCGACAGCATTTGATCTGGTTGCGAATGCAGCGGGCCGCGGAATTGCTGACCTCCGGCGAAGCCAAAATCGCTTCGGTCGCGCATGCCGTGGGCTATCAGAATGCGTTCGTTTTTTCGTCCACGTTCAAGCGGGTCATGGGCTGGTCCCCGTCCGAATACCCTGGCCGCAAGTAGCACTTAGCGTTTTTTGATCGGCCCGAAGACAACCCGTTCCACTTCCGGGATTTCCGCCAGCTTTTCCGCCAAATCCCAGGCGTAACTCAACTTCTCGACGCGCCCGCTGATGACCGCTTCTCCGCGGCGAAAATCGATGCTCAATCCGAGAGCGCGGGCTTCCTTCCTTAACGTTTCGAGACTGTTATTCTTGGGCGCAATCGGCGCAGGTGACTCTGCCTGATCGATCTCCGGTTCCCCCAAAGTGACCGAAGGTTTCTGAGCCTGACGGTTATCCTCGGAATCCTGCATCGAGACCGGCCGGGAAATCGACTTGGGAGGGTCGGGTGTTCCCCAACTCGCTTCCGCGTCGGCCTTCTGCTTCTGCCGCAAGCGAACTTCGGCCGCTATTTCATTCGGAGTGGTATCCGCCGGGGCCTGGACTGTGCATTCGTTAATGACCGAGGCGATATTGGGTACGCTTTTCAGTGTGGTATCGATCAGATTCAGCAGAGCTTGATCCGGAACCACACCCCAGACGGTTGCGACGCGATCCTTCACGGAGACGCCGATATTCAGCTTGGCCAACTCGGGCTTATCCTGCAAGACACGCTTAGCCTGATGGCTCAAACGCCAGTCGGTCACGGAGAAATCGGTCAGGCGAAAGGGGAGTTCCCAGGCGGAGACCGGCGCAGCGTGCAGTAGAAGAATTGTAATGCAGAATCCCTGTAGGATTCGGATGGGTGACATCACTTTCTCCCTGGGCGTTTGTAATAATTTCATTGTCTCCGCTTTGCGGAACGAAATGAATCAAACTTGGGGAGAAAAAGGAATTAATGGACAAATTGTTGTTAAACGCTGACGGGAATAACGAGGAATCGCATCGGGTAAAATAGTCCGCTGGACTGTTAATCCGGTTGCTTCAACGGCAACTGCAGAACGAAAGTCGTGCCAGTGCCCACCTCGCTTTGCACGATTAGATCGCCATGATGTTCCTGGAGTATTTTTTGCGAGACCGGCAGACCTAAACCCGTTCCTCGGGAACCTTTGGTGCTGACGAACGGCTTGAAAATATCGACGAGCTTCTCCTTGGGAATCCCCGGCCCGTTATCCTCCACCCGGATTTCGATCTTCTCATCGGAGATTCGGCTCAGAGTAATTTTGACGCGCGGATTGGCTGTTTCCTCCACGGCATCGATCGCATTACCGGCGATGTTCAAAAGAGCCTTGTGAAGACCATCCGGATCAAAAGGAAATTGGGGAAGCGCCCGATTCGGTTCGAACTGAAAATCGACGTTCAGTTCTTTCGCCCGCCCCTGCAGCAGTTCGTAAACCTCTGCGCAGAGAACGTTGATGTCGGAATTCTCCAACTGGGGGTCGCGCGGCTTGGAGTAGCTGAGCATATCCATGACCAGATCGTGGATCTTCTTCTGGTTTTTTTCCACGAGTCGCCAGCCCTGACTCAGCATCGTCTTGTCGTCATCTTTCAGGCCGCTGCGCACCATATCGCTGCCGAACATCACCCCCTGCATGATGTTTTTGACGTGGTGCGAAATGGCGGCGATGGTTTGGCCGATCCCGGCGAGACGTTCATTCTGCAGCATCGCTTGGCGATAACGGGTATCCTCGATGGCCAGAGCCGCCTGATGGGCCAGGGCAATGGCGAGCGATAGATGTTCCTCCGTGAATTTGACGGTTTGCCCCGGCACCCCATTGGATTGCGTCACCAGAAAGAGTACCCCAAGCGTATCGTGCCGGCCCGTCATCGGCACGCAGATCACTTCACGAAGTCTGAAGCGAGCGATGCTCTCCCCATGCTGGAAGCGCTCGTCCTGCTCGGCATCGCTGAGCAGGATGCCGCGATCTTCCCGGAGAACATATTCCATGATCGTTCGGCTAAAACTGACCTTTGAGTCGATTTCCTGGCCGTTGCGACGCCGTATGGCCTTCGGTTCCAGTTCGCCGGTTTCGCCGCGAAGCATCATGCAGCCTTCATCGGCTTCGATACTCCGGAATATCAATTCCATCAGATGCTTGAGGAGATCGTCGATATCCACGATTCGGGAAATCGCCTGGCTGCTATCGTACATCACACTCAGATTAGCCAGTCGTATCTTCAACCCGGTACTGTCGATTTGCGAGGGCTGCTTGAAAAAGCGGGTGGCCTCGGAGGCAGGGATGCTCCGCACGATATGCGTCAGCAGGCTATCGCTGCCGGATTTGGCTTCCATCTGAAGCTGCAGGGTGGAGCGGCCGATGGCAATGCGGTCTCCGGGCTGTAAGAATATGTCCTGAACTTTTCGACCATTAACTGTGGTACCGTTGGCGCTGCCGGTATCGACGAGGCGGATCCCGGCGGGTTCCATGCGAATTTCCGCATGTTTTCGGGAAGCTTCGGAATCGTTGAGGCAGATGCCGTTGGTTCGATCCCGACCTATGCTGATAAGAGCCTGGGTCAGTTGGAAAAGTGTTCCCGAATCGGGCCCGTCGATAGCCAGCAGATTTGGCATGGAGCCGTCTCAACTCATTTGGAATTAACTATCAGACGTTATATGTCCCAGTCGGAACGTTATCACGATCTGGATGCACTTCGGGCGTTCGCCATGTTCCTGGGCCTCTGGGTTCACGGCTTGCTATCGTTTACCGATATGCGAATTCCGTTCTGGCCCGTGCGGGATGCAAAAACTTCTTTCCTGGCCGATCTGTTCATTTTCTACATCCACGATTTCCGGATGCAGACTTTTTTTCTGCTCGCCGGGTTTTTCGCCGCGTTGCTCCACTCCCGCTACGGTTTGCGGGGAATGCTGAAGCATCGGAGTGTGCGAGTGCTGCTGCCGTTGATCCTGGGAATCCTGCTGATCAATCCGCTCCTGCAGTACCTCTGGCTAATCGGTGATCTCGATGCCTTGCGATTCGTCATGCCAGGGCAGGAGATCCCGGAAATTCCCAGCGACAGCTTTGTCTACGACCACTTTTCCACGGGACGATTTGCCCGTTATCTTTTCCCGCATTACCTCTGGTTCCTCTACTTTCTCTGCTTCTTCTACGCCTTGATGATTCCGATACTCCTGGTTGGTAAGTCGAGTCCCGGACGTTGGATTGTCGATCGACTGACGAATCTTCAGCGGTACATCCTGCAAAGAACCTGGCTGATTCCCGGCCTTTTTTTGATCCTGCTGCCTTGTCTGTGGCAGATGGATAAATGGGCGGTGGATACTCCCAACGGCTGGCTCCCCTCGCTCCATCTGTTGGGTTACTATTTTCTCTTTTTCAGTTTCGGCTGGATTCTCTTTGCCCAGCGGGAACTTCTTCCGGTCGCCTCGAAGCACTGGCGGATTTATCTGTTGGTGGCCCATTTTCTGGTGTTTCCCCTCTATCTCGCCTGTGTGCTCACAGGACTCGACCAGATGAAACTGGCCCAGACCGATACGTCCGAGTTTTTGGGGACCAAACTTCTGGCTCAGATCACCGGAGGAATATTTACCTGGCTGATGATCTTCGGACTCATGGGTTTATTCCATTATCTGTTTTCGAAGCCCAATCGCTATGTTCGCTATCTGGCCGATTCCTCTTATTGGTGTTACGTGGGGAGTCTGGTGCCGTTGATCGTTTTGCAGATGCTAATGGCCCGGGTGGACTGGCCCCTTGCCGTCAAAGTTTTCGTCGTCCACGCTGGGGCCTTGGCGTTCCTCTTGTTCACCTACGAATACTTCGTCCGTTATACCGCTATCGGAGCTCTTCTGAATGGTCCGAAAAAACGAATTAGCAGCTCTCCGGAGCCGCAAAGGGAATTGCGATAGTTTTTTTCATTAGAAGTTTCCTTCCGAGAAAATTAATATCATCACTCTACGGTTTTTTCACTATTTACATGGCCAGCGGAATGACAGGTGAGTACCGCTCGGCTCTGGTAGGTACGGGTTGCCAACTCCCAGGGCGAGTCTTTACCAACGATGAATTCGTCGCCACCATCGACACCTCCGACGAGTGGATTCGCACGCGCACCGGTATTCGGGAGCGCCGGTTCGCGCTGCCCTCGGAAACCGCCTCCAGTCTGGGCATCGAGGCCGCCCGCAAAGCCCTGGAAAACTGTCAGCTTACCGGCAATGATCTCGATTTGATCATCTGTGCCACGGTCACGCCCGACATGATGACCCCGGCTACCGCTTGTCTGCTTCAGTCGGCTCTCAAATGTCGGCACATTCCCTCGTTCGATCTTACGGCCGCCTGCACCGGATTTTTGTACGGCATGTCGGTGGCCGATCAGTTCATTCGCACCGGAACCTGCCGCAACGTATTAGTAGTCGGTACCGAAATCCTTTCCAGAGCGATCGATTTCTCTGATCGCAACAGCTGCATTCTGTTCGGCGATGGCGCGGGAGCCGTCATCCTGCAAGCGACAAAGGAACCTAATCGCGGCATTCGCTCGGTGAACCTGTTTGCCGATGGGGAACGCCAGCGTTTCATTCAAGTGCCCGGGATGGCCACTATAACGCAGCCCGGGGAACAGCCCATCAAATATCTCCAGATGAACGGGCGGGAAGTGTTTAAATTCGCCGTGCAGCGCATGGTGGAATTGATTCACCACGCAAATGAAGAGGCCGCCAAACTGGGGACGCATATCTCGATGCTGATACCGCATCAGGTGAATCAGCGCATCATCGATGCCGCTTTGGAATCGACCGGTTTCCCAGCCGATCGGGTGATGGTGAATCTGGATCGATATGGAAATACCTCGGCGGCCTCGGTGCCGATAGCCTTGGATGAGGCCATTCGAGAAGGGCGGGCGAAGAAGGGCGATACCGTTTTACTGGTGGCGTTCGGCGGGGGACTCACCTGGGGAAGTTCGGTCGTAACGCTTTAGAACCGATAGTCACACTAACTGTAACTTGCGGCCCTGCTTCCAACTGGTGCCGTTTTCCCGAATCACCTCGTGGTAGAGCGTGTCCCGTTCGACGGGAACTCGACCGGCTTCCTTAATCAATCGCTTGATTTCGTCCACTCCCAGTTCCTGAGGCGAATCCGAACCGGCGGCATGGTAAATCGTTTCGTGCACAACCGTACCATCGAGATCATCGGCCCCATAGCTGAGAGCCGTTTGAGCAATCTTAATTCCCAGCATCACCCAGTACGCTTTGATGTGCGGGAAATTGTCCAGCATCAGTCGGGACAGCGCCATGGTGCGGAGATCCATCAATCCGCTCGGCTTGGGAATGTGGCTCAGGCGGGTATTATCAGGATGGAAGGCGAGTGGAATAAAGGTCTGGAATCCGCCCGTTTCATCCTGAAGATTTCGCAGTCGGATCAGGTGATCGAGCCGATGTTCAATCTTCTCGATATGACCATAAAGCATCGTGGCATTGGAGCGTAAACCCAGTTCGTGCGCTTCCCGATGCACGCGAATCCATTGTTCGCCATCGGCTTTATAATCGCAAATCTGGGTGCGAATATCGGGGTGGAAAATTTCCGCCCCGCCACCCGGAAGGCTTCCCAACCCTGCATCCTTCATCTCGGCCAGCAGTTCTTTCGTCGGTCGGCCGGTCATGCGAGAGAACCAGTCCCACTCCACGGCGGTCCAGGCTTTAATGTGAATTTCAGGATAGGCTTCGTGAATCATTTTCACGATATTCAGATACCATTCGTAGGGCAATTTGTGGTGCAGGCCGCCGACGATGTGCAATTCGGTGGCCCCACGGCTATGGCATTCCTCCGCCCGATGCAGGATCTGCTCGTCCGACATCACGAAGCCTTTTTCGCTCTTCAAGTCGGCACGGAAAGCGCAGAAAGTGCAGCGATAAACGCAGACGTTGGTCGGGTTGAGGTGCTCGTTGACGTTATAGTAAGTCACCTGGCCATTTTTACGTTCCCGAACGATGTTGGCGAGTTCACCCAGAGTGAACAGATCGGCATGCTGATCGAGATAGAATCCATCCTCAAAGCTGAGCCGTTGACCATTTTCGACTTTGGTGCGGATCGCATTCAACTGTGTATCACTTGGCATAGTATCCCTTTCCATTTCCGTATTTTACGAACCGCAGTCGCAAGTCACTAACAACTCCCCGGTGAGGGGAATATTCCAGCGGCAGGGAACTCCCCCGTTCCCAGCTTCAATCCAAGGAGGTTCTGGTTCAGAGGGCTAACCAGGCAATAACTCTCATAATTGAATGAATTTAAGATATTTTTAACGAGAGGATATTTTCCGATATCAATAGTTGCCCATTCTTCCCAGATTGCCTAGTTGTGTAGGGATTGAGTTTTCAGCTAGTGAGTTACATCATGTTCCTTGGACGGCGGACGAGCAAACAATCCCATAATAGATTTCGATCCCTGCGCTTGGAAGAGTTGGAATCCCGTGAAGTTTTCAGCAACGCAATTCTATTTATTGGCAACAGCTACACCGCGTTAACCAATCCCGAAACCTATATCGATACTTTCGTGAGGGATCTGGCCGTGGCGGGTGGTCAACCGGCCCCGGATATCGTTCGCTCCATTATCTATGGAAGTACGCTGCAGGAACATGCCAACAGCTTATCTCCCGCGGCTATCCGAGCGTTACTTCCTGCGGGCGATGCCAATTGGGACTACGTTGTTATCCAGTCTCTTGCCGAGGAGACTTCAACTCAGGGAAGTCAGTATTATTTCGGCAATCCCAACTACGTCATTAACGGTGCAGTGGCTCTCGTTAATGAAATTCACCAGGCTTCTCCAAACGCCAAGATAATCCTCTACGAGCCGTGGGCCAAGCGAACCGACGGCACGATGCCGACAAATATTTATCCGGATGTCTTTTCGGGTCCGGCTCAGATGATCGCCGCAATCGATGCCATGGAACCGAAAATCCAGTCGGCTTTGATTAATGCTTATCCAGGTCTCAGTGTTCAGATCGCTCCGGCCGGGGATGCTTGGGCGATAGTGAATAACCCGGATGCTCTCTCGATCGATGGCATTACCCACCCGAACCCTCAGGGGGCGTTATTGGCGGCGGAAACCATCTACGACACTATTTATGACACGGTTTCCGCAGATATTCCGAGTGCGGCGATTCCCGCTCTGGCCGCCGCCCATGGTCTGACCGTTCAGCAGTTTGACTTGTTTACACCCGTGGCCGATCAGGCGGTGGGCGAACTTCATGCGAGTGCCGATCAGAACTTTTTATCGAAGCTGTTCGCCGATGCTTTGGGGCGACCTTTGGATGCAGGGGATATCGCCATTTGGATGCCTTTATTGGACGCCGGCAAAGTCTCCCGAGCGGATGTGGTTCAACAGGTTTATCAATCCAGTGAGTATTACGAGCATCAAATCACCCTGGCGTATGAATCGATTTTGCAGCGCACACCCGATTCGGTAGGCTTGAGTAACTGGCTGACCGATCTTCAGAATGGATTGTCGATCGAACAAATGCAAGCCGATATTTGGGGTTCCACGGAGAGTCAGTCTCGAAACGGAAACACAACCGATTCGTTCATCCAACAACTTTACCAGACCTATTTGGGGCGGTCGGCGGATAATTTGGGCCTGAGTAACTGGGTGGAGCAGCTCAATTCGGGTGAATTGACGAGCACTCAACTGGCCTACGCCATCATTCGCAGCCCGGAAAGTCTGACTCATACCCTCTCGAGCGATTACCAGACGTTACTGAATAGACCGGTGGATTCGGCCGGTTTAGCGAACTGGTTGCTGGATCTCTCCAATTCAAAGCCTCTGAATGACGTGATCATGGGAATTGAAAGCAGCCTGGAATTCCGGGATAGTTCGAGCTGATTAGGTGCATTGCCCTCACTTTCCGAGCTTCACTTTTTTGATTTTTCCAATATCTCTTGCTCGGAATCGTCCGGTCGGTGTGCCCATGCCCTGCGAATCCATAAAATTTCTGTTCGGAGCGAGCGTTATCCAGGATTCGGAGTTCTCATGTTTTCTGCCAGTTCCATTCGTCGGCAATTCCTCGACTTCTTCGTCGATAAGTGTGGACATACGGAAGTTCCCAGTTCCCCGGTCGTTCCTTATGACGACCCGACTTTGATGTTTGCCAATGCCGGGATGAACCAGTTCAAGGATGTTTTCCTGGGAACCGGATCACGCCCCTACAAGCGGGCAGTCGATACGCAGAAGTGCATTCGCGCCGGTGGCAAACATAATGATCTGGATGACGTAGGAAAAGATACCTACCACCACACGTTCTTCGAAATGCTCGGCAACTGGTCTTTCGGCGATTACTTCAAGGAAGAAGCCATCTCCTGGGCGTGGGAACTCTTGACCAAAACCTGGAAAATGGACCCGGATCGCCTGCACGTGACCGTATTCGAGGGCGATCCTGACAACGGCGTGCCCCGCGATGAGGAGGCGGCGAGTATCTGGCAGAATAAAGTGGGGATAGCGAAAAATCGCATCCACTACGGAAACAAAAAAGATAACTTCTGGATGATGGGCGACACCGGTCCGTGCGGCCCGTGTACGGAAATTCACTTTGACCGGACGCCGAATAAGACTGGCTCCAAGCTGGTGAACGCCGGCGTACCCGAGGTGATTGAGATCTGGAACCTGGTGTTCATTCAGTTCAACTCTAGCATCACCGAAGAAGGGCTCAAGGAACTGCGCGGCTACGATGGCCTTCCCCTCAGCGAACGAATGAATTCTCCCTACGCTGATCGCGATGCCTTACTCAAGCAGTTTCGCTCTTTCGTGCCGTTGCCCGCCAAGCATGTCGACACCGGCATGGGTTTTGAACGGCTCGTGGCCGTGTTGCAGGGTAAAAACAGCAACTACGATACAGACGTTTTCACGCCTTTGTTCCAGGCGATTCAGGAAGTTACCAAAGCGCCGAGCTATACCGGGGATTTGAAGAGCTTTACCGATATCTCTTATCGCGTGATCGCCGACCATATTCGGACTCTGACATTCGCTCTGACAGACGGCGCGGTACCCAGCCCTAATGAACGCGGTTATGTTTTGCGAAGTATTCTCCGCCGGGCGTTACGGTACGGCTGGCAATATCTGGAAATTAAAAATCCATTCCTGCACAAGCTGGTGCCGGATGTCATCGAGCAATTCAGCCCGGTATTTCCTGAACTGAATCGTGACCCGGAAAAAGTTCGCGAGATCATCTTCGACGAAGAGAAAAGCTTCCTGCGGACGCTCGAACGCGGGCTGCGTCTCTTCAGCGACTCGGCTATCGAAGCCCGCAAGCTTGAAGTGCCGTTGATCAGTGCCCGCAGCGCTTTCGATCTTCATACAGAACAGGGATTTTTCATCGATATCACCGAGCAAATGGCTCTAGAGGCTGGTTTAAAGGTCGATCGAGACGGCTTCGAAAAGCTGATCGTCGAACACAAGGACAAATCCCGCCAGAACCAGAAAAAGATCAACGTTCTGGCGATTCAGGGCAATCTGCCGGCCACCGACGATTCGGCCAAGTTCTCACTCGATGCCATTGAGGCCACGGTCCTGGGTTGGGTCAAAGCCAACAAGGTGGTTACCGACGGTAAGCTCCTGGCCGGGGAACAGGTGGCTCTGCTGCTCGATTCGACGAACTATTATGGCGAGCAGGGGGGACAGGTCGGCGATGCCGGTATCGTCAAAAGCGAAGAGGGCGGCTTCTTCGAAGTCGAAGACACTCAGCGACTCGGCGATTCGGTTCTGCACATCGGAGAGTTGAAGGAAGGTCGGTTGAAGGTCGGCGACAAAGTCCAAGTCGTCCCGGCCACGCTGCGCCGCTTCGATATCATGCGGAATCACACCGCGACCCACCTGTTGAACCTAAGCCTGCGTCGTATCCTCGGTTCGCACGTAGACCAAAAGGGGTCACTCGTCGATAGCGAAAGAACGCGATTCGATTTCTCGCACGACAAACCGCTCTCGGCCGAGGAAATTCGTCGCATCGAGGAAGATGTGAACAATCGGATCATGGATGATGTGCCGGTCACGGCCAGGATTATGCCACTCGCTGAAGCCAAAAAGCTCCCCGGCGTGCGCGCGGTGTTCGGCGAGAAGTATCCCGATCCAGTTCGCGTGGTGCTGATCGCCGACGATCCCGATAATCCGAGCTTTGAAAATTCGGTCGAATTCTGCGGTGGAACACATCTGGAATCGACAGCGCCCATCGGTCTGTTCAAAATTCTGTCGCAGGAGGCCTCCTCGAAAGGGGTTCGGCGACTAGTTGCCGTCAGCGGACGTTCGGCCTTCGCCTATTTCGAGACACTCAGCGCGATAACCAACGATCTGTCCTCCAAGTTCAACTGCACGGTTCACGAACTGGCGGATCGCGTGGACGCCATGCAGAAGGAATTGAAAGATCTGAGACTGAAAGTGCAAAAGGCCGCGGCCGGGGATGTGCAGGCGACGGCGGAAAATCTCTTCGATGCCGCCATCAATGTGGGAAGCTCCAAAATTATCGTCGGCGAGATGCCCAACGTCAGCGAAGAGGCCTTGCGGGCCCAACTGGATAGCCTGCGCCAGCGGGCCGGTAGCGCGATCGTGGTGCTCGGCTGGAAAATTGATGAAGCCAATGTCGGGATTCTGGCCGCCGTCACCGATGATCTGGTCGCCAAAGGTCTGAAAGCGGGCGAATTGATCGGCAAGGTGGCGGAGGTTTGCGGCGGTCGCGGCGGCGGCCGGCCGAACATGGCCCGGGCAGGTGGAAAGCATCCGGAAAAATTGGCCGATGCCTTGAATCGGGCAGTAGAATGGGGACGTAGTAAACTCTAATTTTTTTCACGAAGCCACTACCTTGAGCGATACTATCAAGAACTTTCGACCGGAAGATCTGGAGACTGATGACCGCTTCCCCAGCGGTTCCTGGATCGGCTTTTTCGTCGATAAGCGACTCCCCGGCAAGCACCAGATGGAATTGGATCTGGCCTTCAGCAAAGGGGTGATTCGCGGCGAAGGTCGCGATCGCGTCGGAGAGTTTATCCTGACCGGTCGCTACACGCTCGAGGATGGCAAAGCCTACTGGACCAAGAAGTATCTGAAAGCGCACGATGTCTTCTACGACGGATACAACGAAGGCAAAGGCATTTGGGGCGTCTGGAACCTGACCGATTACGGCCAGCTTTACAAAGGTGGCTTCCACATCTGGCCCAAAGGGATGCCCGATCCCACCGAGCTGAAGCTGACGGCGCACGAAGATATCCCCGAGGAAAATCCGATCTGGATACCCGATGAAGAACTGGTTCCTGTCGGGGGCGGCCCGGAGGAGGAAGACGAACCCTGGAAAAAGTCTTCCCCGCACCCGGAATAGTTAGGCGAATCCGATGAAAATCCTTTCCCTGGTCGGCCTATTGTTTGTATCTGTTTCGATGACTTCAGCAGGCGAGGGTAAGATCTCTCTGCTCGCCGACCAAAATCTGAAAGAACCCTTTGGTGGTGATTTCGATTCTCACGGGAATTACGTTTTGGCCGAGTTCGGTGGCCATTCGATCAAATCCGTCAGTCCAGCCGGGAAAGTGATGACCATCGCCGGAGATGGCACGAAGGGATATCTGGATGGCCCGGCCGAGAAAGCCAGGTTCAACTCGCCTCATAACTGCGTAGTTCATCCGAAAACAGGCGATATCTACGTCGCGGATACATTCAATCACACCGTTCGTAAGATCGATGCGAAGTCAAAACTCGTCACCACCGTTCTCGGCAATGGCCAAGCAGGATATTCCGGAGACGGTGGGCCGGCCGTGAAAGCGACCTGCAACGAAGCGTACCACATCGCACTCGATTCGACTGGAAAACTGCTTTATCTTGCCGACATTCGCAATTACCGCATCCGACAGATCAATCTGGAGACCGGCATCGTTCAAACCGTTGTCGGGAACGGCAAAAAGGGGATACCGAATAATGGTACCATTGCTCTGGAAGCTCCTCTTGTAGATCCCCGCGCGGTGGCTGTGGATGGAAAAGGAAGGCTCTATATTCTCGAGCGGGCGGGGAATGCCCTTCGAGTGGTTGTGGATGGAAAAATCGAAACGTTAGTCGGCAAAGGCAGCGTTGGCTCAAACAGTGCGGCCGTTCTCAACGGTCCGAAATTTCTCTGGATCGAGCCGAACAATAACGTGCTGATTGCCGATACCGAAAATCACTGTGTCCGGCGGTTCGATGTGCAAAGCCATGCTTTGAGCCTGATTGCCGGAACGGGCAAGAAAGGGAAAGGCGAACCCAATGGGGGTCCGACGCAATGTGCTCTCCAGCGGCCGCACGGAGTCGCCATTACTCCCGCCGGGGAACTGCTCATCAGCGACACTGAAAACAACCGCATACTGCTGATCAAAAAATAAGCGAACTCCTTTCGCTATTTTTGCAGAAGCGATCTCAACAATTCATACCAAAGTTCGGGCTCTTCTTCTTCCGGGAAAAGCTTGAGGTAAAGCGTCTTTTCGTCGATGATCTTTAGTCTGCGGCCGGTCTTTTCTTCCAATTGCCCGGCTCTTTTCTTGTTACGATAGCTGAATAGGAGCGCTGCCCCATCGACGTGAATCGAGTTGATCTGCCAGAAATGACACAACAACCGGATTTCCGTAACGCGCAATAGCCATTCCGCCGGTTCGGGAATCGGACCATAGCGATCCCGGCACTCGTTTTTGAAATCTTCGAGCTTCTGCATATCCCGAATGCGCGACAATCGGCGATAGACTTCCATGCGCAGCTTCTGGGCCGGGACATAATCTCTTGGAAGATAGGCAGGCCAAGGGAGATCGACCGTGATCTCCAAGGGGGTACGCAAAGGCATATTCTTCAGACTGCGCACGGCATTTTCGAGCAACTGGCAATACAACTCGTAACCCACTGCGGCGATGTGCCCCGACTGCTCGGTGCCCAGAATGTTGCCCGCACCGCGAATTTCCAGATCCCGCATGGCAATTTTGAAACCGGCCCCCAGCTCCGTGAATTCTTCAATCGCCTTCAATCGCTTGGCGGCATCGCCCGTCACGGCCAACTCTTTGCTTAATAGCAGATAAGCATAGGCTCGATTTTTCTGCCGACCCACGCGGCCTCGCAGCTGGTGCAAATCCGCGAGGCCGTACAGATGGGCATCGTCGATGAACATGGTATTTGCATTGGGAATATCCACCCCCGATTCGATGATCGTCGTCGCGACCAGGATATCGGCTTCGTGCCGAACGAATTTCACCATCGCCTCTTCCAGTTCGTGGCCGTGCATCTGGCCGTGGGCAATGATGATGCGAGCTTCCGGAACGATCTGCAAGAGTTTCTGTTTGACGGTCTCAATGTCGTAGACGCGATTGTGAACGAAGTAAACCTGACCATCCCGATTTAATTCGCGCATGATCGCGTTGCGAATCAACTTTTCATCGAAGCGGATAATTCGGGTTTCGACCGGCAAGCGTTCTGGTGGCGGGGTTTCCAGATTGGAAATGTCGCGAATACCTAACAGCGCCAGATGCAGCGTACGGGGGATGGGAGTGGCCGTCATTGTCAGCACGTGGACCATCGAGCGAATCTGTTTCAAGCGCTCCTTGTGATCGACGCCAAAGCGCTGCTCCTCATCGACGATGACCAGTCCCAGATCTTTGAACTTGACATCCGCCGAAACCAGCCGGTGCGTTCCGACTACCACATCGATGGTGCCTTCGGCCAGACCTTTGACCACTCGTTTCTGCTCGGCGGCACTCCGGAAGCGATTGAGAACATCCACAGTGAAAGGATATTCGGCGAACCGGCTCTTGAACGTTCGAAAGTGCTGCTCGGCAAGAACGGTGGTAGGTACCAGAATCGCCACCTGTTTGCCGTTATCGACGCACTTGAAGGCGGCCCGTATTGCCATCTCGGTTTTGCCGTAGCCGACATCGCCGCACAAGAGGCGATCCATCGGACGGGGTTTAGCCAGATCGGCTTTGATTTCCGAAATGGCGGTCAATTGATCGGGTGTTTCCTGGTAAGGGAAAGCTTCCTCGAAGGATTTCTGCCATTCCGAATCCATCGGTAGCGAAAAGCCGACCTGCCCTTCGCGCATGGCCTGAATCTGAATCATCTCGGCCGCCATATCGCGAACGGCTTCCTGAACCTTATCCTTTTTCTTGCCCCAGGAACTGCCGCCGAGTTTCGACAATTCCGGCAGAGTTTTGGAGCCTCCGACGTATTTTTGAACCAGATCGATCTTGGCGACCGGCACGTACATGAGCACGCCGTCGCGAAATTCGAGGATCAGATTCTCTTCTTTATGATCCTGTTTGCCTCCCTGCGACATCGGCTTATCGAGCAGCGTCATGCCGCGAAAGATTGCAATGCCATGCACCACATGGACGACGTAGTCGCCTTCGTTCAGTTCCAGGAAGGAATCGATGGCCCGCGATTCGATCCGGCGTTTGGGTAAACCCTTGGGCGTCTTCTCTCCCAGAGCCACCGGATCGCGGCGGAACAACTCGTGGCTGGAGATGACGACGATTCTCTCCTGAACCATGCGGAAACCGGCGCGAATCACCCCCGTCACCAGTTTCAGTTTGCCCGATTGGGCAATTTTGCCCTCCTGAAATATTTCCCGGATGCGATGCAGTTCGGCCTCATTCTGGCAGGCGATCATCACCTGATCGTGATGGGCCACCGCATCCAGTTCATCGCGCACTTTCTGGACGTTTCCGCTGAAGCGTTCGATCGACTCGACGCGCAAATGAACCGTCTGCTCCATCGACGGCCGGGGCATGGCACTGACCGTCAGGTTGGGAAACTTCATCAGGTTGGCAAAAACCGCGTGGATGCCAAACAGGCCGATCGGTTCATCCACCCGTTCCAGAAAGAATTTACTCTGCTCCTGGAGGTCGTTTGGTTCGACCAGAATCGTCCAACTCTCCGAAGGAAGAAAATCGGAGAGATGTTCAAACCGCGAATCCGACCCGGCCGATTTCTGGCTCTTGTTTCCAGCTCCTTCGTCCATTTTTAACGGGCCGAGGATCGCGGCCTCTTTCAGGTCGCCCAGACTGCGCTGGCTGGCGGCCGCGAAAGAGCGGATCGATTCGATGTCATCGCCGAAGAATTCGATGCGTACCGGGTTTTCAGAATCGAAACTGAAAATGTCGAGGATGCCGCCCCGTCGGGAAAATTCGCCCGGCAGTTCGACCGATTCCGCCCGCCGAAAGCCCTGATCGATTAACCAGCGACTCAGATCGTCCAAATCGTAGGCGGCGTTCACCTTCAGAATTCGTTGCCGCGATTTCAATTGCGACTGGCTCGGCACCGGCTGCATCATGGCAGCGATTGTGGTCAGGATGAATTTGGGTGGAGCGGTATGCAGACTCTGAACGAGCCGTAGCCGTTGGCCGGGTGTGGAATCGAGGGAGGTTTTTTCCGGTGGCCAGCTTTCCCAAGCGGGGAAAATGGCCGGTCGCAGGCCGGTGAAGCTTTGCAGGTCGCTGGCCCAGAATTCCAGATCGCCCGGGTGAGCCAGTACGACAAGAATCGACTGAGGAGCGGTGACGCCGAGTGCCGCGATGGAGAGAGCCGCGGAAGAGCCCCAGGTTCCATCGATTGTTCCGGCTTTGCGGGCGCGCAGCGCAGCCTCTAACTCCAACCATTCATCGGAATGGCGAAGAAATTCCGGAAGATCCGTCAATTTCTCTAAGGGGATCCCGTCCGAGGGCATCCATACACTCCCGCAAGCCCAGATAATCGTATGCTAGTCGTCCGGCGCAGAAAGACCAACCAGCTGAATTTCTCTAACTGATTCCAGTATTTTGTTTTGCGACCCGGCGCAGAGAAATTATTCTGAAATGATACCTCTCTGTAGAAAGGAAAAGGTCGTGGATATCATTGAAGCAAATCGCAGTTACGAACGGTGGATGAATGAATACGTCCAGACGGTTCGCTCCGATCTGGTTTATAAACACCGTTTGATGGCTCACCCCAAGAATCCTTTTCCCTTTTTTCGGGCTACCTTTTTTCGCTGGCTGCAAATCTGGCCCAAAATCTGTCCCGAGTTAGCCAAAGCGCCCACTTGCCATGCCATCGGCGACGTGCACATCGAAAACTTCGGTACCTGGCGGGATTCCGATGGACGGCTGTGCTGGGGCATGAACGATTTCGACGAGGCCGATTTGTATCCGTTCACCATCGATCTTGTGCGGCTCGCAGCCAGCGTCGGCCTGGCCCATTCGATTAAATCGATCAAAAGAAGCCTGCCCAAAGCCTGTGCCGCCATCGAACTGGGCTATCGCAACAATCTGGAGCGCGGCGGCCGGCCGATGGTGCTGGAAGAAAAAAATCGGCACCTGCGGCGACTGGCGTTCCATCAGGCCCGCGAACCGAATCGCTACTGGAAAAAAATGTCCCGACTGCTCGAGCTGGAACCGATCCGGCCGCCGTCAGAACTGAAGAAACTTTTGAGATCGATGGCTCCGAAGCATCTCAAAGAGGTGCAGTTTCGCCGTCGACCGCAAGTGGGAATGGGGAGCCTCGGTCGGCCGCGCTACATTATGTTGGCCCAGTGGGATGGGGCTTGGATTGCCCGGGAGGCTAAAGCCATCGTTCCTCCGGCGAAGTACTGGTTGAACGAGAAGGATCCTCCCGAAGGAACCTTACCGGCTCAGAAAATCCTGGAGAAATCCATTCGTTGTCCCGATCCTTTTCTGCACTACGGCCGACATTGGGTGAATCGCCGATTGGCCCCGCATTGCGGCCGCATTGAGCTGACTCAACTTGTCGGGCACGACGCGGAAATCCGGCTACTGGCGGCGATGGGTCAGGAATTAGCCAATGTTCATCTGGGCTCTGGAAAGGAAACGGCCGCCATCAGCCATTATTTGGGCCGCTTGCCCAAGGATTGGCTTGTGACGGCCGCGGAAGAGATGTTACGAATCCTCATTGGGGATTGGCGGATTTACGGAGAGAAAGTTCGCAAGAAAGTGCCGCCGAGCGCCGCCGAATAAGGGTGGTCGCGCGGAAAATTTCAGTGCTCGATCTGAAACCAGTCGGGAGGAGACGCTTCGTACTTAGTGTAGATGTCATCGGGATCAATGGCCTCGTACTCGAACTGCTTCTCCTTCAACTGGCTTTCCAGAAATTCTTGAATCTCCGCCTCGAAGAGATATTGCCGGACCAGACGGTCGCCCGCACGGCCGAACTTGCTTGCTTCGGCATACACTTTTTCAAATTCACTCTCGTGATTGCGAAGCAGATGGGTCCATAATTCGCTCAAGCGCGATTTGAAGTCGGCTTCGGATTCGCCGGCTTTCGATCGGATATGCACATTCAGATAATCGGTCATAACATTTCTTCCCGTGGGACTGCCTTCTAAGATTGAGGATACGAAATGGAGGGGTGCTCATCATGATGAAGCCGGTCAATCAACTATTCGATCTTTCTGGAAAGGTGGCCCTGGTCACCGGCGGCAATAAAGGTCTTGGAAAAGCGATGGCTCGCGGCCTGGCTGAGGCGGGAGCCGATATTTTCATTTCGAGTCGATCCGAGGGGGAGTTGAAAACCTCCTTAGCGGAGATCCTGGACGGCACGGGCCGAAAAGGGGAGTATTGCGTGGCCGACATGAACGATCGGGCTGATGTGGCGCGACTGGCCGAGACGGCCCTGGCGAAAATGGGGCGAATCGACATTCTCATCAACAATGCGGGCGTGAATATTCCTCAGGCGATCGATGCGATTGACGACGAATCCTGGGATCGCGTTCTGGAAGTGAATCTCTCTTCCATCATGGCCCTATCCCGGGCACTAGTCCCGCAGATGAAAAGTCGCAAATGGGGCCGGATTGTTCATATTTCCTCCATCATGGGATTTGTGTCGAAAGAACGCCGAAATGCCTATTCGGCCACCAAATCGGCCGTGATTGGCTTGGCCAAGGCGAGTGCGCTCGATTTGGGCGAATTCGGAATTACGGTCAATTGCATCGCTCCCGGGCCGTTTCTCACCGACATGCCAATGAGTGTGCTTTCGGATGCCGAAAAGAAGCAATTCGCTTCACGCACGGCCCTCAACCGCTGGGGCGATCCCAAAGAATTGGTCGGCCCGGTTTTGATGCTCACCAGCGAAGCCGGGAGCTACGTCACCGGACAAGTTTTGGTTGTGGATGGCGGCTATATCGCCCGTTAATTGGCCTCGACAGATTGGGTGGGTTCGGTTATACAAGTTGCCTATCCTGGTTATTTTGGAGCACAAGGACGTGTTCCCCACAAAGACACGCTTTCGGAAATTTGAAATCGCGCCGCTAGCCCGGCTGTTGGCGAAAAATGGCCCGGGCCGCGTCGCGCGCGGGCTGATCGGGTTCTTACTCGGTTTGGCGGTGGTCTTTTCAATAGGGGAACTCTTTCTTCAGATTTTCCCGCCGAACGATATTCAGATTTTCCTCGGCAATCAGGCCAGCGGCTCCGGAATCTATAAGCCGGATCGGGCGCTGGGAGCGGATTATCGATCCTGGGCGGAATTCGAGAAAGATAATTCGCTTCGCCTCGCGGAATATCTTCCCCTTGAGAAATTGAAGCAGGGCAATCCGGTCTGGGCCTTCTTTGGAAACTCTTTCATTCAGATGCAGGGCATGCTGGGCGATACGGCTCGCGCGACAGTCACTGACAAGCGAATCTTTTATCTCGGCAAAAACGAAACGATCAATCTCCGCTTTGCCCAAATCCGCTTACTGTTGGAGAATGGGCTCCAACCCGAACGCATTTTCATTGAATTGATGCCGCTCGACAGCGTTCCGCTCGGGCAGCATCCCCTGGGCGATTACCGGGTGAATGATCGGGGAGTGATTACCTACCGCTCGCCTTTGCCTGGGGGATTGCATTCGACATTACTGGGTGAAAGTCGGCTGCTTCTGGCTGGCTGGATGCGGTTCGCGAAACCGATTCCCAATGCGAATACCTATGGCCGGCAATTGAACGACCGAATCCCGGTGGAACTGCAGGAACAGTATGCACAACTCTTTCAGGAACTGGCCGAGGTGACCAGTCGGCGGAATATCCCGATCACGTTACTTTTGATTCCGACACACGAGCAGATCGTCAAAGGGGCGGGCTGTGCCTATCAGGATGCGATGACTCAACTGGGTCAGCAGTTTGGTTTCGATATCTGCGATTTTCGAAATTCGTTCCAGGACGAGCCGGATAAAGCTTCTCTATTTATTCCCGACAAACATTTCTCGCCGCGCGGGAACGAGATTCTGCTGAGAGAACTGCTGGCGCATCTGCGAGGGCGATCATGAACTTCACGGATCGCGCTTTCTTCTACTATTTTGTGGCCGTCTATTTCGTCTGGTTGCTGATTCGCCGTCGGGAAGATTGGACGATCCCGTTTCTGCTCGTCGCCAGTCTGGTTTTTTACGGGAATAACCACTGGTCCCTGCTGCCGCTATTGATCGTATTCTGTCTGATTGACTGGATAATTGCCCGCCGGATGGAAATCAGTTTCCGGCCGAAGCGCTGGCTGATACTGGGTATCAGCTTCAACCTGCTGATCCTGGCCTATTTCAAATACACGCCGATGCTGGTGGAAACGTTCACCAGTCTTTTCGGGGGTCCGCCGCGGAATTTCGATAACTGGAAGATTCCCTACGGGATTTCCTTCTATTCCTTCACCGGGATTGCGTATCTGGTCGACGTTTATCGCAAAACGAATCCCGCCATGCAGAGCCTGGCGCGGTATTCGCTCTCGGCCGCGTTTTTCCCGCATCTGGTAGCCGGTCCCATTCTGCGACCTCATGAGTTTTTAAACGATCTGAACCCCGGTCGAATGCCGCGGGAGCCCCTGGCCCCTCGGGAGGCCTGCTTTCTTGTTGCTCGCGGCTTCTTCAAAAAGCTGGTGGTGGCCGATCGTATTGCCTTGGCGATCGATCCCTTCTTTGCCCACGTCGGCGATGGCACGACAGCGGGAGTCTGGTCGCTTCCGTACATCTACCTTTATGCGTTCCAGATCTACTTCGATTTCTCAGCCTACACCGATATTGCACGTGGTTTAGCTCTCTTATTCGGTTATCGCTGGCCGGAGAATTTTAATCGGCCTTATCTCGCCACTTCAGTAGCAGAGTTCTGGCACCGCTGGCACATTACGCTTAGCCGGTTTTTGAGAGACTATCTGTTCATTCCCTTAGGGGGCAGCCGCTGCGGCTTCTGGAAAACCAATCGCAATCTCATGATCACCATGTTGCTGGGGGGTCTCTGGCACGGGGCCAATTGGTCGTTCATGATCTGGGGAGGGCTGCATGGCTCGTTCCTCGTTCTGCATCGGCTCTGGTCGCGAATACCGCTGCGAGGAAAATTGCAAAATCTGAACGGGACTGCCGGGGTAGTCTGGAAGCTCGTCTGCATTCTGCTGACCTTTCATGCGATCTGTCTGGCGTGGTGTTTTTTCCGCCTAACGGGCTGGCAGCAAAGCGTCGATTGCGTGCGCAAAGTTTTCGATTTCGACACTTCTCGCGGCTTTGTCGGCAATGCCTACGATCCGGCCGTCTGGTGGGCGCTTTTGGTCTATTTATTGTTGAGTTTGCTCGGCCAGAAGCTGACCGAAATTCGAGCTGTCGGATCTGGTGTTTTCGTGCCTTCCTGGAAACGCGGGATGGCGTGGGGATTTGGTCTCGGTTGGATAATGCTGGCCATCCTGTTAGCGCCGGATGCCAGTACCCCCAACTTTATCTATTTCCAATTCTGAGAAGCTATTCCAATAGTTGGTAAGCAAAAATCACGACTTATAATCGTGAAGAAATGTTGATCGAATCGCCGATGTGGTTATAATAGGGTTAGGTAATTGACTTCCGCTTCTCCCCGGAATTTGTCCCGGTGAACGTCATGGACCAATTCGTTGCTGAATGCTGTACCCCTTGTGCCGTACCCACGTGCGTACCGGTGAACAGCGTGTACACAGATTCCTATCGGGAAATCGATTGCTTCAAATGGATTGAAAGCGAAAGGGCGGGCCGGGACTTGGGGGAAGTCGCCATTCGGGAATGGATCCGCCAGCACTGGAGCGGTTATCTTCGGGCTAAATGGCTTGAGCACCTGCAGGGCATCTGTTACTGGACGGAACTTGATCGCAACGACTTTGGGCTTCTGCATCGCGATTTCCGGGAACATCAATTACTACTCGATCGCATTATGGATCGGCTGAAAACGGGCGGCGAAAATCTGGATATTATTCGCTGGGCCCATTCCTGGGGAATACCACTCGAACCGGTGTTTCAGATTCTGGAAATGCTGGATATCAACAGTCGCCGTCTCGAACACAATTTTCAGGAAAAATGTCTGACCAATATCGGCACCAACTGATAACTTCCCTTTCTATGATTGGCACTCTCATCTCCTAAAAAATCCTTTAGCTTACAGTTCTGACGAAGATAACCATTTTGCAACTTGTCGGAATGTCGACCCAGCCAGCAAATTGAAAAAAATCGAATGTCGAAAAATAGCTCATCGCGCTAAATGCGGATAATCGAATTGAGATTCGCGTTAAGAACCGGCATACTAGTACTTTAAGGTCGTCCTTTCCTTCCCGGAAGAGTCCAACCATGATCCAGCGTCGCAGTCAGAACCGTCTTGGCTTCACGCTCATCGAACTTCTCGTAGTCATTGCGATTATCGCCATTCTCATAGGCCTGTTGTTGCCCGCCGTGCAGAAAGTTCGGGAAGCGGCCGCTCGCGCCCAAAGTACTAACAATCTGAAGCAGATCGCTTTAAGTTTCCACTCTTTCAATGATGTTTACGGCTATCTGCCGCCCACTCTGGGTTGGAAGCCGATGCGCATGGAAAATGGGGTTTGCGGCTCCGCGCTGTTCTACTCGCTGCCATTCATCGAAGAGCAGAATCGCTAC
Organism: Telmatocola sphagniphila; assembly: GCF_018398935.1. Classification (GTDB taxonomy): domain Bacteria; phylum Planctomycetota; class Planctomycetia; order Gemmatales; family Gemmataceae; genus Telmatocola; species Telmatocola sphagniphila. The sequence continues at coordinate 83,837 of NZ_CP074694.1, forward strand.
AACCAATCGTTTGGTCCATTGACGGGTCTCGTCGGTCCGATCCTGCCGGGTACCGAACATGTGGAACCGCCTAATGCCTGGCGGGGTGTTCGTACGGGTGGCCTGGTGAAATCCTTCGTGGCTCCGGCCGATCCGACCTCCATGTCGAATGACACACCGACCAGCTATTTCGTCAATCGCGAGGTCTTCACGGGCACGCTGAAAATCGAATTCATCGGGGATGGAACTTCCAATACCTTCCTCGTCGGCGAGGGCTACGTGAATTGTCAGAACCCGGCCTTCGTCGAAGTTCGCGGCGGCCAATGGAATATCGGGGAAGTCATGGATTTCGACACGGCCGCCCCTTTGATGCCCGCTTCCGCCCCCTTACCCGGGAATAGCAACCCCTACGCCCCTTCGTTCGGTAGAAATCTGCCGACGGCGGGCCTTCCGACTCCTCCAACCATTCCGTTCCAGCCCCAACCGGCTCAAGGTACTTGCGATCACCGCTTACTCCAGGGGTTAACGGGAACGGTAGTCATGGTGGGACTGGCGGACGGCAGTGTGCGTAGCGTCACTCCCGCAATCACCCTGACGACCTGGAACGCGGCCATCACCCCCAATGGCGGAGAGATTCTGGGTTCGGATTGGTAAAAATCGGTTAACGCCCGCTGAAATTTCTCATCTTTCACATTCGCCCTCTTTTAAACCTTTGAAGTTGAATCATCTGGTCCGGTTTTGCCGATAAATCTAAGGGGTATTCGCTTGAGATTAGTCTGCTCCGGGAAATTCCCCCGGGTAGGAATCCAGCCCGTTGGGTAAATTGAATAGATCGTTCTGGAGGATATCCCATGCGTTCCATTCGCCTATTTTCCCCGCTGGCCGCGCTTCTCGTTTTTGCCCAACTCGGCAGCGCTCAAACTCGACCTACTGTTGGCCCGAAACATTTCGCCGGCCCGTCGACTGCCGTCCCTGCACCGCTGGGAACCAAAGTTCCGGTAATCTTCTGGGATCGCAACCGACAGAGGGATTACGGCTACGGCTACGGTTACTCCGGCCTGGGTGTCGGAGTCAGCTTCGGCGTTGGCGGACTCTACGATCCGCTAGCAGTGGATCCCAGCACGGGTATCGGTGTGGGGGTCGGCTTTTGGGGCAACAACTACAACGGCTTTTATTCGAACGGCTTCAGCATGTACGGTCCGCCAGTGCCGACCTACGCTCCTATTCCCGGGATGTTCGGCGGAGCCGATCAACGCTTCCTCGGTAACAATCCAGGACCGCTCTTCAGCACGCCGTACACCAGCGGCGATTGGAAGTCGAGTAAACCAATTACCACTTCGCCGATCACTCCTCTGCCCGATCCGACTCAGCAACTGGTCCCGACTGTGCCCCTGCAGCAGATGCCGGCCACGCCGATAACGGACTTCCCAAAAGAGATTCCGCCGATTCCGGCCGTTGCCAGCCTGACCATGAATATCGTGGTTCCGGAAAATGCGCAGATTTACTTCGATGATGCCCTCACCAAGCAGACGGGTAAAGTACGATCGTTCGTTTCTCCCGAACAGAAACTCGGGGAAGTGCTGGAATATAACGTGCGAGTGGAGTGGACGGAAGCCGGCGTGCCCTTGAGCAAACGAAGGAAAATTGCGGGTAAAGCCGGAGAACAGATCACAGTCGATTTCACCAAGGACTAATCAGCCCCCGATGGCGTGCATGGTCCGCTGCGGTTTCACGAAGCGGGCCGTGTTGATTTCATGCCCTTCCCATTTCTGCCGGACGGACTCAATGATGATTTCCTGCAACCGGTGCGTATCTTGCTGAGAACGCAAAATCGATTTCACATCGACTTCGTCCAGAGCAAATAAACAATTGCGAAATTTTCCCTCGGCCGTTAATCGGATGCGGTTGCAATTCCGGCAGAAAGGTCGGGAGACCGAGGCGATAATTCCGATCCGGCCGCCGCCGTCGGCGTATTCGAAGTCCATGGCCGGGCTACGAGGATCGTAATTCCGGGCCGGGCTGATGGGACCGAATTCGGACTCTAGAAGCTCCAGAATTTCGCTGGCGAAAAAGACTTTTTCCCGTTCCCAGTGATCCGCTCCGATTGGCATGTACTCGATGAAGCGCAATTCCAACTGATTTTCGCGGGCATAGCGAGCCAGCGGAATCGCATCCAGTTCAGTCAGCCCTCGAATGCTCACGGCGTTGATTTTGATGCTTTCATAACCTGCCTCCCGTGCCGCTTGAATCCCTTCGAGGACTTGGGACAGTCCTTTTCGACGAGTGACTTGTTCGAACCGCGACTCATCCAGTGTATCCAGGCTGATATTCAAACGCTTGAGGCCGGCCGCACGAAGAGACTGGGCCTGCCCGGCCAGGAGCAGGCCGTTGGTGCTGAGGCCCAGATCGTGGATTCCGGGAATTTGAAGCAGCAATCGAATCAAGCTGGGTAGTTCCCGCCGCAGCAGGGGCTCTCCACCGGTCAGCCGGATTTTATTCACCCCTAAAGGCTGTACGGCTGCGACGAATTTCTGAATCTCTTCAAAGCTCAGCAATTCGTCACGGTCGAGAAATTGCACATCCTCAGGCATGCAGTAGGTGCAGCGGAGATTGCAGCGGTCGGTGACGGAGATACGCAAGTTGTTGTGAATGCGACCGAAGCGGTCCACCAAAGGTACAGACGATGATAGTGGAAGTTCGAAGGCACTCATTGAAGTATTATACCGGATGGACCCAATCCCCCTGACCATCCGGGGCGACTTCCTTCTTCCAAATGGGTACGATTTCCTTCAGCCGATCGATCAGATGGGCACAGGCTTCAAAGGCTTCCTTCCGATGGGGACAGCTGACGGCGACACCAACGGCCACCTCTCCCACACTCAAGGAACCGAGTCGGTGGACCATCGCCAGCTCCTGGATCGGCCAGCGCTGGCGGGCTTCCTGCTCCAGCTGATGCATTTTCGCCAGCGCCATCGGTTCGTGGGCCTGATACTCCAGAGTTTTCGTTCGAATCTCCCCGGTGAGTTCGCGGACGGTGCCGAGAAAAAGGACTAGCCCACCTGCGTTATTCGAGCGGACTTTCTCGAGGAGCAGAGACTGATCGATCGGGAGTTGTGTGAGTTCAATCATGATAGGGAATTCCGATCAACCGCCGCTGACCGGTGGGATAATACTCAGTTCATCTCCCGATCGGATCGCATACTCCTCGGTCACGAATTCGTTGTTCGCAGCAAATTTGGAATGCTGGATTAAAGGAGTCAGCGTCGGCCATCTCTCCCGCAGGAACGAGCGGATATGCGCGATCGTCGAGCCCGGAGGAGTCGGCACCAACAGGAAATCGGTCTTGGCTTCCTCGCGGAAACGGGCGAACAGTTGCAGGGTGGATTGATCGGCTTTCACGAGCAAGGTCCCAAATTTCTGAGGTTTCCGATAAGCCGAAGCCAGCAGTTCCACCGGATGCCGGGCGGAACTGGCCGTCCACTGGTATAGTTGTAGTCGGCAGGCGGAACATTCGGAAGTCGTGATTTGCCCTTTAGCCGCGAATACCGCCTCTTCGAGCGATTTACCGATATTCTTAGCCGCCGAGCGATTGCGTTTCATTAGCCCGAATTGGATTGCCAGGCCGGTACAGCCAGCATTCAGGTTGGTCGCGTTCGCCTCGGGTATATCCCGCAGCCAAAGCGGATCGCTAGTCAACTTCGATTTGCGATGGCAGGGAGTGTGGTAGGCAATCTGTCCGTTTACAGCCTGGAAATCCTTTTTTAAATTCCCGCTCCGATAAAGCGAATTGAGGTAGTCGGTCAATTCCCACGTGGTGCCCCGAATTTTATTCAGATCCGATTCTTCCGGGAACAGCAGGCCCAGGTAGTTCTTTAAAACGGTGGCATCCGCTGGCTCGATGCAAACGATCGGATAACCGGCGCGGGCGGCCTCCATCAGACGAGGTAAATGCTTCTGGAGCATCCTCTGAGCGTATGCTAGATCTCCCAGGAAGAGCGCACCCGCAACAGAGGGAATTGGCGGGTCGGCGAGTTCCACGCGAATCTGGTTCAGATTCAGAACTTCCAGAGCGGCCTCGGCAATTTGCGGATGAAGATAATTCACGCTCGTGCCTGGCAACAGCAGAATCGTCTGTTTTTCGTTTGCGATATTCGCCAGTTTTTTCTTGCGGCGGTGGAACGGCACGGTCCGAAAAATCTCTCGGGGGGCCCGTATCTGCCGGCTCAAACCGGTCAGTCCTTGCAGCAACCGGCGCGTCAGACTGCCTCGGGCGATGAGGTTACTCAGGCGGGGAATGCGCGTGCCCCAGCGTAGCCAGCGTTCCGATCGGCTGATCCACCACTGAGGCCAGCTAAGCCCCTCTTCCGCGACGGAGGCAATTCGGCTCCCCAACATCAATCCGGGAATGTCGATCTCGGCCGAACAGCCCGTCCGGCACTGCATGCATTGAACGCAGGCAGAAGCGACTTCCCGCGCCTCGTCCGATTCCGTTTTTTTCTCCTCGGGAATCTCGGGTAGCGAACGCAGGTAGTTCATCATTCCCCGGGGAGAACTGCCTTCGGTGCGCCAGCCGCGATGAGCCGGGCAGGTGCGTTCTTCCACACCTGTGGATTTGCAATCGGCGCAACCGTGGCAGTTTTCCGCCTGCGCCAGTTCGATCCGCGTGCTGGAACGATTGGAACGCAGCGGCCAAGCCGGTCGATTGGGATCCACTCGAATAATTTTCCCCGGATTTAACTGATCGCGCGGGTCGAAAATTCGCTTGATTTCCTGGTGAATCGGAAACATTTCCCCCAATTGTTTTTCGATCCAGGGTGTGCGCGTTAATCCCGTGCCGTACTGGCTGCAAATCGTCCCGCCGAACTCGATAGCCAGAGAATTGAGTTGTTCGGCTAAGGGCCAGAGCTTTGCCCGATCTTCATCGTTCTTGAAATCGAAGATTGGCCGGATGTCCACCTGACCGGTGGCTGCCTGAATCTGGTAAGTCGCCGTGCAATCGAGCTCGCGCAGAATGCTTTCGGCTTGATTCAAAAACTCGGGAAGTTGGTCGATCGCGACGGCCAGATCGTTGGTGAAGGGCAGTGGACGGGGACCACGCGAGAGGGAGTGGAATCCCCGTCGAGCAGAGTGCCGGAGCCTTAAATAAAGAGCTTGCGAATCGGTCTCAATCAATGGGTAAACCCATTTGGCCCGATTCTGGATCCTCGCGATCGCATCCCGAGCATTCTCCGAGGCTTCCGCCAGGCTAGACTGTTCCCACTCGAGTATGAGGATTCCTTCGCAGTCCGTGGTGAGAATTCTGTCCCAATCCTCCGAGGTTTTTCGAATCAGCGTCAGTGCTCGGCGGTCGTAAACAGTGGCCAGTGATGGCATGCCGGGAATGAAATCGCGGGCCGCGCTGCAGGCTTGCCCGAGATTTGCAAAACCGAACAGTACGGCCGCCACCCTGTTGGGTAGAGGGGATGTTCTCAAAGTCAGTTCGCTGAATAAACCCAGCGTCCCTTCCGAACCGGCAAGCATTACCGTATAGTCGATTTCTTCGGAGGCCGATCTCAGTCGCAAGCCATAGCCGGCATTATCGAAGGGATGGGAGGGGGCGCGATTCCTGATGACTTCCGCGTGATTTTGCACCAGTTGCTGAAGCTGTTCCCGAACCAGTTTCCATCGTCCGACCATGGAGTTGTCTTCGGCCAGAGAAATACATTCCCCCGTATCCAAAATGAGGCGGGCCGATTGCAGATGTTCGCGCGGCATGCCATGGGCGAGGCAGTTGGGCCCGGAGGAATTGACCGCCATCCAGCCGCCGACCGTGCAGGTTTCATAATTGAACGGCGTCGGAGCGATGCGACGGTCGTGCTTAGACAGTATGCGATTCAGATCGGCGAGTAGAAGACCGGGTTGAACTCTTACGAAATCGGCACCGATCTCCAGCACTTCGCGTAAATGGCGCGAACAATCGACGATGATGCCGGAGCCGAGAGATTCACCGCTCAGTCCGGTACCGGCTCCCCGCGCTACCACGGGAAGTGCGTGCGAGCTGGCGTAACTGACGATTTGCTGAAGATCGGACTCGCTCGTGGGACAGGCCACGGCGAGGGGCAGGATTTCAAAAGGGCTGGAGTCCGTGGAGTAGAGGGCGCAAGAAGTCGATTCGCTGGAAATCTCTCCGCGAAATTGGCGTCTCAGGTCCTGTTTCAGTGCCTTGAGCAAGCCTTCCACGGAGTCGATTCCTCGTGTACTACCCGCCGGCCCGCAACCGGGGGGAATGTACCAGGGACAAAAATTCAGCGCGAGTCGCAGGGTTGGTCTTGAAGCTTCCCCGCATGGCACTGGTAATTGTAGTCGATCCGGTCTTTCGGACACCACGTAAAGACATGCAGCTGTGAGAAGCTTCCAGAACCACACCCGCGCCGATGGCGCCCAACTCGTTGAGCACCAGATCCGCGAGTTCCTCGGTCATCCGCTCCTGAACCTGCGGTCGGTGCGAAACCGCTTCGACAATACGGGCCAGTTTGCTCAAGCCCACCACCTTTCCCGAGGGCAGATAGGCGATGTGAGCCCGGCCGGTAAACGGCAACAGATGGTGTTCGCACATACTGTTGAAATCGATGTCGCGCACCAGCACCATTTCTTCGTGCTGAACATTGAATGTCTTTTTCAGATAAATCTTGGGATCGATTTTCAGTCCGGAGAAGACTTCCGCATACATGCGAGCCACGCGGGCAGGAGTTTCCAGCAGCCCGTCTCGTTCGGGGTCTTCCCCCACAGCCAGTAGGATCTCACGCACCGCGTTTTGAATGCGTTGCAGGTCCACTGTATGCCCGGCCCCGGCAGGAGTTCCAGGCTCCCGCTTGACGATTCGATGATTTCGTTCTGGTTTAGTCAAAGTGGCTTCCACACTTTAGCCCCATAATTGCAGAATTATATTGTACGTCTCATCAATAGACCGCCCCCGAATTTGTCGGCAAGAAATGCCAGAATTTGGTTGGATTTCTCATTTCGGTACTTTCGAATATGCCTAATATTGCGAACCAAACCCACGCTAACCGTATCATTATGCAAAATATAAAAACGGTTCCCCAGCCATGTTCCTGACGATCTCCACAAGCCACTCTCCTGCAACCGATCTCGGCTATCTGCTGCACAAAAAGCCCGGCCGGCTACAATCTTTTTCTTTGAATTTCGGCCAGCTGCACGTGTTTTACACGGAAGCTTCGGAAGAGAAGTGCACAGCCGTGCTGCTTCTGGATATGGACGCGGTGGGCTGGACCCGCTCCCGGCCCGACAAGCGGGGCGAAGCCGGTTTGCTTTACCAATATGTGAACGACCGGCCCTATGTCGCTTCTTCGTTCCTCAGCGTGGCGATTTCCCAGGTATTGGGTTCGGCCCTCAACGGCCGTTGCAAAGACCGCCCCGAACTTGCGGAGACGCCGATACCCTTAACGGTCAGTATTCCCGTACTCCCTTCGAGAGGGGGCGAAGGGTTTCTTCGAAAGTTGTTCGAGCCTCTGGGCTACCAGCTCGAATTGCGTCGACACCCGCTGGATCAAAATTTCACCGAGTGGGGGGAGAGTCGCTACTTCTTTTTGAAACTCTCGAAAACAGTTGTGCTGCACGAACTCTTGTCGCACTTGTATGTGCTGATACCGGTTCTCGATGCGGATAAGCACTACTGGATCGGCGAAGAAGAAGTTGCCAAGCTTTTAAAGCATGGCGAAGGCTGGTTGGAAACTCATCCGGAAAAAGCGGCCATCGTCGATCGATATCTGAAATACCGCGGCAACCTGGTTCAAGCCGCGCATGCCGGGCTGCTAGTGGCTTCCGAAGAACTCCCGGCTGATTCGGACCGCGTGGAAATCGAAGACGAAGTGGAGACCAAGATTCGCCTGCACGATTTGCGGCAAAACCGGGTCTGTGAAGTCCTGGTGGCGGAAGGGTGCCGGTCTGTGGTCGATCTCGGTTGCGGCGAAGGGAAACTCTTGACGCGACTTTGCCAGGAAAAGCAGTTCGAGAAGATTATCGGTGTCGATGTCTCCACTCGCTCGCTGGAAATCGCCGATCAGAAATTGCGGCGGCGCGGCGCCTACGACGAACCGGATCGTTTGAAACTGTTACAGGGCTCGGCCGTCTATCGCGACGATCGGTTGGCGGGCTTCGATGGTCTTAGTCTCGTCGAAGTGGTGGAGCACCTCGATCTCAATCGACTGCCGGCGCTCGAGAAAAATATCTTCGCGATCCTGAAGCCGCGGGTGGTGGTTCTGACCACGCCCAATCGCGAATACAACGTGAAATTCGAAGGTCTGAAGGAAGGAAAGTTGCGGCATCGCGATCATCGCTTTGAATGGACCCGATCCGAATTTCAGAACTGGGCCACGGCGATCGGTCAAAAGTATGGCTACGCCGTGCAGATAGAAATGTTGGGGGAACTCGACGCCGAACTGGGTGGTCCTTCCCAATTAGGAGTTTTCATTCGCTCATGAACATAACATTACCTCCGGTTAGCCTGGTGCTGCTCGTCGGGCCATCGGGAGTGGGCAAATCCACATTCGCCCGTCGGCACTTTAAACCGACGGAAGTGATCTCGTCCGATTATTTTCGGGGACTCATCAGCGACGACGAAAACGAACAGTCGATTAATGCCGAAGCGTTCGAACTGCTGCATTCGGTTGTCGATAAACGGCTGGCATTCGGCCGACTGACGGTCGTCGATGCCACCAATGTGCAATTCCATGCCCGAAAGCCTTTGCTGGATATCGCACAGAAGTATCACACGCCCGCGGTCGCGATTGTTTTCGCATTGCCCGAACAGATTTCGCAGGAGCGCAATCAACAGCGCAGCTATCGCACTATCCCGCGTAATGTGGTCAAGCGGCACCATTCGCAATTGTTGCAGTCGCTACCCCGATTGAAAGCCGATTTCGAAAAGGTGTTCGTTCTGGAATCCGCCGAGCAGATGGATTCGGCAGTAATCCGCCGGGAAGCTTCGTCTTTCATTCGTCCGGACTGGACCGGCCCGTTCGATATCATCGGCGATGTGCACGGCTGCATGGATGAGCTGAACGATTTGCTCAAAGCTCTCGGTTACCAGCTGAATTTCGAAGCGGAGAAGTTTGGGATTTCCCACCCGGAAAATCGCAAACTGCTTTTCGTGGGCGACCTCGTCGATCGCGGGCCGTGCACTCCGGAAGTGCTGCGTCTGGTCATGGATCTCGTCCAGAGTGGTTCGAGCTTGTGCGTTCGGGGCAACCACGACGACAAGCTCTTTCGCAAGCTCAGCGGACGAAATGTGCAGATCAGCCACGGATTGGAAACATCTCTGGAACAACTGGAAAAGTTCCCGGCGGAATTCAGCAATCGCGTCCGCGATTTCCTGGGGTCGTTGCCCTACCACTACGTTCTGGACGGCGGTCGACTGGTCATTGCCCATGCCGGACTGAAGGAGGAATTCATCGGCAAGGTTTCCGATCGAGTCCGCACCTTCGCCTTGTTCGGAGATATCACGGGCGAGAAAGATGCCGATGGCCTGCCGGTCCGGCTGAACTGGGCCGCGGACTATCGGGGTAAGGCCCGGATTATCTACGGCCATACGCCTACCGGTATGCCCCGTTGGGTCAACAACACGATCAATATCGATACCGGCTGCGTGTTCGGCGGCAGCCTGACGGCCGTGCGCTATCCGGAAGGGGAATTGATCAGTATCCCCGCCCGTCGCGAATATGCAATTACCAAACGGAACTTTAAAGAGGTCGTTGAAGAAAAAACACCGCAGAAACCGATCGAGGAGACGGACGATCTTCCTAATCTAGCCGATTTGCTCGGTCGGCGCTGGGTCGATACCCGCCTGATCTCAAGAATTCCGATCCATGAAAATCTGAATGCGGCGGCTCTCGAAGCGATGTCGCGCTTTGCCGTCGATCCTCGCTGGCTGATCTATTTGCCGCCGACGATGTCCCCGGGCGATTCCACGAAACAAGACGGATATCTGGAGCATCCAAAAGAAGCATTCGATTACTTCGCCGCTCAGAATATTTCCCGCGTGATTTGCGAACGCAAACATATGGGATCGCGGGCCGTTGTGGTGATCTGCAAAAACTCAGAAGTTGCTCAACGCCTGTTTGGCGCAAGCGATGAATGCTGTGGGATTTGCTACACCCGCACGGGTCGTCGATTTTTCGATAGACGCGACTGGGAACAGGCGTTTCTCGATCGACTTCGAGCTGCGCTGACTCGTGCGGATTTCTGGCGGCGCTTCGAGAGCGATTGGTTTTGTATCGATGGGGAGATGATGCCCTGGTCGGCCAAGGCTCAGGAGTTATTGAAACTTCAGTACGCTGCCTGCGGCGCTTCAGGCCGTGCGGCTTTGGAGGAACTGCAGTCCCTCTGGGCGAATGTGAATGAAGAGGACCTGGTGACGTTGAAAGAACGTTACCTTCGAAAAACCGAGAATATTCAAGCCTTTACCAAAAGCTACCGCCAGTATTGCTGGCCGACTCAGAGCATCGATGATTTTCGGTTCGCCCCGTTTCATTTACTGGCGGGACGCAAAGGGTTGTTTCTCGATCAGGAGCATTCCTGGCATATGGATGTTCTGGCGGAGCTGTCGGCCGATCCGATATTCCTCGCTACCCCCTATTTGGTTGTGAATCCTAAAGATCCGGCCTCGACCAGCGAAGGCACCGAATGGTGGTTGGGGTTGACGGGTGAAGGTTATGAAGGAATGGTTGTAAAGCCGATGCAGTGGATAAATCCTTCGCAGAAATCTCTCGTGCAACCGGCCTTGAAGGTGCGTGGAAGAGAATATCTCCGACTGATTTACGGAGCCGATTACACGCTTCCGGAGAATCTGACTCGCCTGAAACAACGAGCCATTGCCAAGAAACGTGCTCTCGCAGTCAAGGAATTTGCGCTGGGCATTGAGTCCCTGGAACGATTCGTTCGAGGCGACTCCCTCCGAAAAATTCATGAAGCGGTTTTTGGTGTGCTGGCCCTGGAGAGTGATCCGGTGGATGCCCGACTGTAAACTCTGCTCCGCTTTATCTAAATTTTTAGGAGATTTATTGCAAGATCGAAGCGGTGCGGTTAGTATCATCCCTATCGGCCATTCAGGGATTGGATGGCCATTTCGACGGGTGAAACCCATGTTTCAAATTCTGCGCATTCTCTACGCCACCGATTTTTCCAGCTATTCCAATCAGGCCTATTTCCATGCGGTGGCCATTGCGGAAAGAACCGGTGCGGAACTGGTAATCTGCCATGTCTATCAGCCAAAACAAGGGCGGGATAGCGAATACTGGCGCGAACAACTCGAACAGATCCGGCCCAATAACGCGGCGATTCCCATTCAACACGTGCTTCTCGAAGGCGACCCGGCGGATGAAATCGTTCGCTATGCCACCGAGGCCAATATGAACATGTTGGTGATCGGGACGCATGGTCGATCGGGTGTGGACCGATTAATGATGGGGAGCGTTGCAGAGAGAATTCTGCGCGATTCCCCCTGTTCGGTGCTAGTGGTCAAATTGCCCAAGGGGGTGAGCACCCCCATTCGGACTCAACGTGAAACGGCTACCGCACATTAGTTATTGATTAGCATCCAAACAGCAGGGGCTCGATATTTCCTTCCGGAGTATCGAGCCCCTGCTGTTTTTAATCTTCAATTCGGGCGATTAAGCCCCACCGACGTAAACGCCCCAGCCCGTAGCGCTATCGAACGCATTGAGCGGAGTAAGCGGTGCCAGAGTCGGCAATAATTGGAAGCGCTGAATCGTGGTGCTGTTGCTGCGGCCAACCAGAATCTGACCGATGCCATTGGCACCGCTAGCGGTTCCGATATTGAGATTGCCTGGGGTGGAAGCCGAAGCCGTTCCGGAAGGATAATTATTCGGTACCAGGAAACTGGCGATGAGGTTATTGGTCACCCCGTCGAAGACTTCCACATGCGGGTCATTACCCGAAGCGGCTGCGACTACCAAGTCCGCATGGCCGTCGCCGTTGAGGTCCACTGAGGCGACGTCAACCCCACCGAGGAAACCGGGTGCGAATGCCAGGAAGCTGCGAATCAGCGTGAGATCAGTGCCACGGAACACTTCCACGTGCGGGCTGGAGCCGGAAGCTGCCCCGACGATGATGTCGGAGATGCCCGTATCCTCGACGTCGCCCGCAGCCACGTTGATGCCTCCGAGGAATCCAGTAGAGAAGGCATAAAAGCTTTGCAGCAATGAGCCATCTTTACCGCTGAAGACTTTCACATGCGGCGCGGTGCCAACTCCGCTCCCGGTGATAATATCGGCGTAGCCATCGCCGTTCACGTCGCCTACGGCGATCGAAGCCTGGCCTTCATAGTTCGCGTAAGCGAAGTACGATTGCAGGATGCTACCGTCGATACCGCTGAAGACCACGATATGAGCATCACCGCCGATACCCGCCATGCAGACGATATCGGGGACGCCGTCGCCGTTTACATCTCCAACGGCCACTTCAATTCCACCGCGATATTCCGTGGCGAAAGGCTGCAGGACAAATTTCGGAGTAGTGAGATTCGAAGGATCGTAAACATTTACCAGAGGCAGGCCACCGTAAGCTACCGAGACGGCTATCAAACCCACTCCTTGGATTCCGGAGACATTGATCAGACCCACGCTCGCACCGGTGGACTGAGTCACACGCAATTGCGGTCCGCCCAGTGACGGGGTGGTAATATTCGTGTAAGTCTTGCTCGCAGTCCCCACGATGTTGATCGTGTTAGCCAGCTTGCCGCCCATCCCATCGATCAGGAGGTTCACCTTCTTGGAAGGGACCACATTGATGGTATCTCCGTTGGGTCGGTTCTTGTTTCCGGCCCGATACATAATGGTGCTGAAAGTGCCGGGGTTAAGATTCACGGCGAGCAGTGTGCCCAATGAGGCATTGCTGATGGTGACTAGCGAATCGGAGATCATCACCTGATCGGAGGGGTTGGCCGCGGTCACCTCTCCGAATACCGAACCCGAGGAACTGCCCGTCGCACTGACACCCAGAATGGTCAGAATATCCTTGCTGGCGGAGTTGGTTCCATCGCCATTGAGGCTCAGCGAACCCGTAATGTTGTTGAACTTGATGAAAGGCGTCTGATTGCCGTTGAGCGGTAAGCCGCTGTTTCCGACGTTGAATCGGACGTCCCCCGAAGTGGAGGAAAGCGGTCGATAGATCATACCGCTGGCGAGATTCAACGTTTTGGGGCCGACAGTGCCGTAGACGTTACCCGTGCTATCGATCACACTGAAGTTGTTGACCGAGGCACCCCCGTTGAACGTAAAGTTCGGCAGCGAATCGAACTGGACGTTAGTACCCAATCCTTGCAGCGATTGCCCGAAGGGCGTCAGACCGAGTTTCAGAGCCACATTGTTAGTTGCAGAAGTGATTCCGTTCACGACGAAGGTATCCGCGGAACTCGACGCTCCGCCGCTCAGATTGACGCTCGTCGCGGTGATTCCCGTCCCGGTATTTAGGACGAAGGAGGCCGTTCCGGCGTTGCCGAGGAAGTAGTTATTTCCGGCCAGCCCGGAACCATTCAACTGGAAGCTGGAAGTGGTTCCTCCCGTAACTGTTGTGGTAATTCCCGGTGCGGTCGAGTTGACGATGAACGTATCGTTGGAAGTACTGGTATTGAGCGTGCCGTTGGTCAGTTCGTTTCCGTAAACCTTGACGGCACCGATTCCGGTCGGCTGCAATTTTTCGTTCAGATTGAAAGTATCGGTTCCACCGAATCCATTGATGGTGAGTGTGCCGGCATTGGAGGTATTCAGAGTCTCCGTCGATGTGGTAGTTGCATCCTGCAACTGGAGCATCTGGGAACCTGAAACCAGACTGCCATCGTTTAAAGTGTAGGTTTCGGCACTGGTGCTGCCGATGAAATCGAGTTCGCCGACTGGAGTCGTCGAGAGCAAGGTGGGAACATCGTTGAAGATGACATTACCTGTCGTCTTGTTGCCGGAGGTAGCACCGACGCCGAGCGCTCCCGTCGGGTCCAGAATCACGGTGCCACTATTGGTGCCATTCATCGTCACAGTTTCACGGGCGATGCTGGTACCGGGTGCCCCTACGATGTTGAGAAGATTGGTGGCAGATCCGCCATTGAAGGTGATAAACCCTGCCACGAATCCATTGCTGTTGTCGATGACGAGATTATCGTTATTCGTTGAACCCGTAACGACCACACCCAGAATTGTCCCATTCACATAGCTGGTCGGCGTAATTCCATTTACGTTGGCTACCAAACCATTCCCCGAGCCTCCACTGGCAATCGTGAAAGTATCCGTCGAACCGCTAGGGGCATTACCGACGAGTTCCAGAATGAAGCCGAGCGGGAAGTTGACTTTGTTGACGATGCCCGTGTAATTCACTGGCTGGGTACCCGTAGCATTAATGGCCCCGGTTGTCGGACTCAAATAGGTGAATTCGCCGACCGCTTCGTAGGTCAGAGTGCCACCCGGGGTGCCGCCGTTCACATCGATGGTCATGGTAGTGGACGGGGTCACATCGAAGGTATCTCCTCCGCCGTTGCCATCGGCGATCAAGGTCTGCAAACCGGTGTAGTTGAAGAGTTTACCGTTGACCGAAGTAGTGGTGGAACCGATGGTGAAGTTGTCCGCCGCCGTTCCTCCTTCGATTTGAAGCAGGTTTGTACTGCCGTTGCCGGCTGTGTAATAAATCGGGATTGTTGTCGACGTGAATGTAGTATCGGAAACAATGACATCATTGGAGGAATCGCCACCGTACAGAAGGACTTTGGTGGTATCCACCGCCGCGCCCGCCACCTGGATCACGCCGTTATCGAGAATCTCGACAATGCCGCCTGCCACTTGAACCGTGACGTTATGCGAGGAGTAAGCTGGGATGGAGTAAATGAGTTCGCCACTCAGAATCACCTTCGAAATTTGCGAGAAAGTTAGGTTGGCGTAGCCAATCGCACTGATGGTTCCGCTATCGGAGGAGGTGTAATTGATTGCGCCGGCACCGTGATAGTAGATGGTGCCATCCGGGAAGCCGCCGATGATCGTATAGCTGGTACTGGCGGAGGGGGTCACATCGAAGTAGTCGGTACCACCATTACCTTCGACCGTGAGCGACTGCACGTTGCTATAAGTGAAATTCTTCGAATCCATGACCACGCTGGTGGAATTCACCGTGAAGTTGTCATAGGTAACTTCGCCCACGATTGTGAGGGTGTTGGTTCCCCCGATGCCCCCCAGGAATTGGAAGGGAATGTTGAGAGCATCGAAATCGGGCTCGCAGGTGACATCGTTTTCCGACAAAGCTGCGCCGCGAACGATCACTTCCGCCGTAGAGGTTATGGGGCGGGAGACTTCAACCACCGAGTTGTCCAGGATCTGAATGTTACCGGCATTCAGCTGGACGATAATGTTGTTCACCTGTCCGCTGGGAGCGAAGAACACCAGGTTATTATCGGTGGTGAGGGAGTTTATGCCGGTGAAAGTGAAGATCGGGTAGCCGCTGGCCGTGATCGTACCCGATGTCGGGCTGGTATAGTTGATAGTTCCCAGAGCGTGATAATCGAGCGAAGCCCCCGGCGACCCGCCGTTAACGGTGATAAAAGTTGAGGTGGAAGGTGTGACGTCGAAGACATCGCCCCCCCCGTTGCCGTTGGCGATCAGGTTCGTCACGTTGGAGTAGGTGATATTGGTGTAATTCACTTCGACCAAGGAGGGATTGATGATAATCTGATCGGCGGTGGTCGTGCCTTCAATAGTCAGAGAATTCGTACCCGTCGGGTCGCCGATAAAGTCGAACGGTATCTGAACCGAGTCGTAGGAAGATGTGACGTCCACATTGTTGGTGACACCCGCCGCACCGTGAATAATGACATTGTTCGTCGTGGAAATCGATTTGCCCGATACCAGGACGTTATTGTCGAAAATCTGGATGTATCCGTTGGAAACCTGCACGGAGATGTTGTTAGTTCCGGAGTTGGGGGCGAAATACTCGAGATCGCCGTTCACCCCGGCCAGGTCGTTGGCCAGCAGATTGACATAAGGAGTTCCAAGACCCGTCACCAGATCGTATCCGGGACCGGCGTTGTAACTGCCGTTGCTGCCCGAGGTGACATCGTAATAGTCGTAGGAAGAAGCCCCGTAGATACCTGCCGACGAAATGTCGTAGAGTGCGGGAAGCACCTGAGTCGCCCCGTCGAGAGTGGTCTTCCCGGCGGCGACTCGGAACTGGTCGGTGATTGAAAGGATGGCCGCCCAGCAGGGTGTGGCGAGACTGGTGCCGCCGACCTGCTCCCAGGGGTCCTGCTCGCCATTGGAGAATCTATCGTAAACCGCTACGCCGGATGCGGGATCGGCGTCGAAAGAGACGTCGGGAATTCCGCGATATTGCGAGATGTTAAAGCCGTTCTGGTAAGTCGGTCGCGCGAATGTGCTGGCTAAGCCTCCGCCGCTCCCCGACCAGGCAGTTTGCGACTGCATCGTATTGTCGGAGTTCAAATTCAGCGTCGTACCGCCGACTACGATAACGTTCGGATATTTTTCGCCACCCGGGGAACCCGAGTCGCCGGAGGCTTTAACGAAGGCAATTCCCTGATGGCCGGCCGGCGTGGTGAAAATCTCGTTGTCTGAAGCCGTGCCATCATCGCCATCGGCTCCGAAGCTCATGGATACGACGGAAACGCCCGGTATGGTTTTCGCGTAATTCACGGCCGCGTACAAGTTATTGCCCGAGCTATCGGTCGCTTCTATCAGGATAATGTTGGCCATCGGAGCCAGCGCATGAGCCCACTCGACATCCAGAGCTTCCTCACCGGCCCATCCTAAGTCTGAAGCGGGATAGTTCGTTGAACCATCTTGAGCGATCTTGGTAAAACTGGGTGGATCGGGGAGCCCGAAATACGCATCGAATTCGGCCAGGTCGCTGCCGGCATAATTCGGATCCGTCGAACTCAGAAGTGCAGGATTATCAAAGGCATCGACAATCGCAATCGTCTGACCGGCGCCGTTCCCAATAATGTTGCCGTAGTGGGTGTAATCGATTCCGTAAGCGTGGAGTAATTGAGCTGGGGTGAGCCCCGAAACCAGCACTCGACGATCTTCGAGTTGCATCACACTCAAGGCGGATCGATGAATTTTCCGCTCTCGCAGCCCATCAAAATTCAAAGGAAGGTGCGATTTGATCCACTTGGATAACCGTCGTCGAATCATGGTGTGTCTCACTGTGTGCTCGAAGGAATCCGTCTCGGGTGGGAGTTCGAATATATAAATTCCACCCTTGTCCCCCCGTTTAGGCAGGGGGAGCAGTTCGCTGTCTCGGGAAGACTCTTACGAGTTTTAGATACCCGAATGCGAAAATCCGCTTCTGACCGAAAGATTGATAAAAAATTTTCTAATTCTTTTCGGTTTAGGTCAAGTTAGATCTGCTTAAAGTTATGAAAGTTAGACAATCTCAGTGGCCTGTAAGGATCCTAGCGATTAAAGGGAATTTGATCGAAGTACAAATCCTGATGATCTTTTCATTATCTGAGCTCCAACTGCTTGAGCATTCGCCTTTCAACAGCCAAATTTGTAGTGGAATTCGACTTCATATCTGAAATCGTTTACTTTCCTCAGCAAATTAATCGCGTAGTAGGTCCTAAGGAACCTACGAAATTTCAATTCCTGTTTCCGGGGCAACGAAGTGACGAAAATGACCTGCTGCCTTAGCGATTCCTCGACAGAATCCTCTAGGGCAGCAGGCCATTCGAGTGTTAGCCCTTACGAGAGCTAATCGCAAACCGCTTAATTCTGAACCGGGGGAGCGTCCTTCTTTTCGATGGCTGGACTTTTCTTCTCGGCGGGGGGCTGCTCTTTGTTTTCCCGTCGTCGTCCGCCGCCTTTGCCCTCGGGCTTATCGCGCGGGAGCAGGTCGGGCAGATTGGCCACGCGTACAGCCGTCACGGCCATGACCTGAGCGCCTTCGATGAGATCCGGTTCCATAGCCTTGTCGAAGGTGTCTGACTGCGAGTGGTGGGTGAAACGATACTCGGCCGAATCCTGCTCGCAAGCAAAGCCGGGAACGCCGACGGCTTCGAACGACAGGTGATCGGTGCCGCCCATGCTTCGTAGAGTGTGTTCTTTGAAGCCCGGAAGTGACTTGAGGGATTCCGACATCGGATCCAGAATTTTCAGCACGGAGGTTCGGCCCTGGACGCCGAAGCCGTATACCTTCCCGGTTCCGGTGTCGTGCACCAGTGCGCAGGAGGTTTTCGCCATTTCATCTTTGTGTTTTTCCACATACGCTTTGGAGCCGTACAAACCTTCTTCTTCGCCCGTAAACAGCACGAATCGGATGGTTCGCTTGGGTTTGACGCCCGATTTGATAATCGCACGAGCCGCTTCCAATACGACCGAGGAACCGGTGCCGTTATCGGTAGTGCCGCTGGCCAGATCCCACGAGTCGAGGTGAGCGCCGACGACAACAATTTCCTCCGGCTTCTCGGAACCTTTGATCTCACCGACCGTGTTGTAGACTGGCAGCGGGCCTGGAATGGTCTTATTGGTGATTTCTACTTCCGCTTTAGTCACCGCGTCTTTACGGGAGGCCAGTCGATAGAGCAGGGCATAGTGATCGTGTGTGATAAACAGCGTCGGCAGTGGTTCATTGGCACTGGCTCGGTCGCCCCCCCGCCAGGATCCGGTCATGTTCAGCAGGCCGTGCGGTTTGCCGGAGTCGGTCAGCATGACAGCGGCGCCTTCCGTACGAAGGAATTCGCCCAATTCTCTTCGCAGAGCCATTTGCTCGCCGAAATTACCGGGTCGGGAAGGAATCGGACCGTCCTTTTTGGCGTCATCTTTCTTCGGCGGGTCCAGCTTGGCCGATTCCGTTTTAGGGGTAGCTTCCTTGGAAGGAGGTCCATCCTTTTTGCCGGGAACGCCAGCTTTGGCATAGTTCAGATCGGTAATCGGCCGAACTTCTGTCGGCGGCCGGGTCAGAATGATGGCATTCTTCAGCTTGCCTTTGAATTTGTTCAAGTCGTCCTTGGTCTTGGCATCGATGATAACGACATCGCCGCTGATTTTGCCTTTGGTACCGGGGGTCCAGCCCATCGCGGCCACGGTCAGTTGTCGGCCGGGTGTCGGGTCGATCAGAGTCAAAGTGGCGGTGCCCCGTTCCCAGCCGGCGGGGATTTCCCACGCTTCCAGATGCACGTCGGTCAGACCGTACTCTTTCATCTTGGCGGCGGTCCAATCGTTCGCCTTCTTCAGCGAAGGGGAACCCGTCAGGCGATGGCCAATTTCATCGCTGATGTACTGAAGGTTCTTCATGATATCCGAGTGCTCTCGGATTTCCGAAATGATTTGCTGGTCGATAGCCAGAGCGGCAGGATCCGAGACCGGAGCGGTCTTAGCGGCATCTTGCGCATCGGACTCGGGAATGGTCAGCACTCCCAGTGCGGCGATCAGCGCTGCACCAAATAGTCTTCTCAATGAGTTCATAATGCGTCCCAGAAGTTGGATGAGAGGATGAGGAGATTATGAGGAAGTGATGTAGCGAAATCAACAACTACTTTGGCCCTCCTCATTATCCATTAAGATTTTCAAAATTTGCGGAGTTCGGTTCAAAAAATTCCGGGTAATCTGGTAGTTATCGGTTTCCTCGTACTTCCTGAGGTGGATGCCTTCCGAATCCAGAAGGAAGATTTGTGCCTCCGGATAAGCCAGCAGAATCGGCGAGTGGGTGGCTATCACGAATTGGGAACCGAGCCTAACGTAATTGTGCATAATCGACAGGAAGGTCATCTGTTTTTGGGCGGACAAAGCGGCCTCTGGCTCATCCAGCAGATAAAGTCCCTGGCCGGTAAAGCGGTTGGCGAACAGGGCCATGAACGATTCGCCGTGCGATTGCTCGTGCAACGATTTGCCGCCGAATCGCTGCAGTAACTGTCCTCCGTGATGTTGATCTTGGATCTCCAAATCAGTGGCCACGTTATAGAAAGATTCGGCTCGCAGGAAGTAAGAATCCGGCGCGGCTTTCCCGGCCACTTTACCTACTCTTAAGCTGTCGGTCAGTTTGGAATGAGAATCCCGAGTGGAGAAGCGAAGATTCCGATTTCCGCCCTCCGCATTCATACCAAGGGACACGGCCAAAGCTTCGAGGAGTGTGGACTTTCCCGAACCGTTTTCGCCAATCAAGAAAGTCACTTTGGGGTGAAATTCAAAAGTCCCCAGATGGCGAACGGCCGGCAGATGGAAAGGGTGTTCCTTCCAGTCCGGAACACGTTCACGCACCAGGTACATATTCCTGATGTAAGGTCCCGGTATATTCTCGAACGGATTCCGTTTGCGGGCCATAAAGTTCTCACGGAAGTGTTATCCCGGTGGGCGGTCGAGTCATTTTCGCATTGAGTTTCGTGTCCTTATTTTCGATCTCCCCACCCGTGGCCAGATAAAAACGATCTTTTTCGACTTTGGAATTGATGTTCAGCGAGGGGTTGTCATCCCCGGTAAACTGTGCTTTGGTGAGGGCCTGCCAGGCTCCGTCTTTTGTGAGGATGTAGCCGTTGCCGAAATAGGCTTCCCGGGCTTGCGTGGCCGAGATTTTATTGCGGCGGAAGTCCTCGATGAACGAGTAATAACCCCCCAGAATTTTGCCCTTGGCGAGTGTGCTGAAACTGACCAGGTGCTTCCATTCCTTCTTCTCGTTCAGGTAAAAGTAGGCATCGTAGACCGTGCGAGTTTCAACGAGTTTGGCTTTGACCAGGAAGCGGTACGTTTCGCCGACCTTCCAATCGAAATCGAGGAAAGACTGTCCACCCGTGCCTTCATTCCCGAAACGGCCGATGCGAACGCCTTCCCCTTTTTCCAGTAATTTGACGCGATCTTCTTCTTTCACCTTCGAAGGATCGTTTTGATTTCCTGGATCCCAGATCGAGAAAATTACCACTTTCTTGTTACGGCTTAATTCCTGAATTCCGAAGTAGCCCTGATTGAAGCCGCAGACGCAAAAGTAGGTACCTTCCTGCGAAGTTTTTACGGTGACTTCGTTATAGAACATGGTCGCCTCCGGCGCGCTGTAGCCCAGATGCACACTGCGGCAGGCATTTCCTTTCGAATGTTCGTCCGCGGAAAGATTCGCTTCCAACCCTAACAGCATTCCTAAGAAAAAGAGTATCCGCATATCGCTATTCCCCACCTTCTACTTAAGGGCGTTCAGAATTCCCGCCGCTTTGTGCAATGTCTCTTCGTATTCTTTTTCCGGTTCCGAATCGGCTACTATTCCACCCCCCACCGGGAAGGACCACCATCCTTGGGTCGAGGTAATAGTACGAATCAGAATATTCGTATCCATCGTACCATCGAAACCGACGAAACCGAGAGAACCGCAGTAAAAGCCGCGAGGTATTTTTTCCAGTTCGGTGATGATCTCCATCGCCCGCACTTTGGGGGCTCCCGTCACCGATCCCCCGGGAAAGCAGTTTCTTAGAAGATGCAAGGGGGTTTGATCCGGTCGCAACCGGCCACGCACTTCAGACACCATGTGGTGCACCGTTTCGAACGATTCGATCTCGCACACCTTGGGTACCTGCACACTTCCGTATTGGCAACTCCGGCCGATGTCGTTCCGTAACAGATCGACGATCATTACATTCTCGGCCCGATCCTTCGCACTATTGGCGAGTTCCTGAGCCCGGGCGGCATCTTCCTCTTCCGTACTTCCACGCGGCCGGGTCCCCTTGATGGGTCGCGTCTCGACTTCTCCTTCCGAAACTTTCAGAAATCGTTCTGGGGAAGCGCTCAAGAGGGCTCCTTTTCCCAGATCGAAGTACGCCGAGAAGGGCGCGGGATTCCGCGTGCGCAAGCGTTCGTAAAGTTCCAGATTCGAGCAGGTGGCCGGATGGAACAGGGTTTGAGCAATGTTGACCTGGAAGCAATCTCCCTGATGAACGTAATCGATCGCTTGGCGCACGGCGTGGGTGAAACTGCGAAGATCGAAATTCGAAGATACTTGTCCCCGCAAAGGATAGAGCGCTGGAAGTTTTGGGTGCAGGTCGACTACGGAAGGACGATTTCCAGGGGATCCGATAGGAGTGGTCATCCAGTTGCGAATAGTATTGAGGGAGGGGCCGCCCGGTTGGACCACGATCCAAGCTTTATCTTGAAGGTGATCCCAAGCGATCACCCAGAGATAGATTCCCACGGCAAAATCGGGCAAGGAGTGCCAATTGGGCCCGGCGGATGGCAACTCTTCCACGCAATGGGAAAGTTCGTAACCGAAAACGCCCCCCGCTCCCCCCTGGAAGGGAGGCAAGCCGGGTAAACTCTTCGCTCGGCGATTGGCCAATTGGGCGGCGACCCGAAGGAAAGGATCGCCCAGATTCTGATCGCTCCAGGAATTTTCCAGCCAGACGTGCGGTTCCCCGGCGATATAGGAATACCGGCCGCGCATCGGGTGTCTTTGCGATGAATCGAGAAAGAGTAAGCGAGAGAGGCCCCGCGAAGTGAGGCTCTGAAATACCTGCCAGGGATCGGGCGCGGGCGATAACAATTCGGCAATAGTGGTCGCATTCGACATGCAGCGATTTTATGAAATTCGCAGCGTGTTCGAGTCTCCCCATTCGATTAGTTTTCCGAACGTCCGGGTTACTTCGGAAGTGTTTTCTTAAGGAAACTCTATGACAGCCTTGGCATTAAGGTGGCATCTCCGCTTTGGCAGGAAGAGGATTGCGGCTATTTCGGTAAAAGTGGCTATTTTGCTATTTCGATCAATTTGAGACTCAATTTGACCCCACTACTTTCCCGTTCTAATTTTCAACGCACGGTATTACAGGACTACATCGCATCGGGATCTTGATATCCCATGTCAGGAATGTGAAATGCTATCCCCGCAGAATCGGGTAACGGCGACTGAAACGAACCAATCCGCGATAGTGCGCGCTATTTGCATAATGCTTCTCCTCGTCCCGCCTGCGCTCCTCTGTCTGATCGCGTTTCGCACTACTGAAGGTTCCAAACCCAAATTGATCGGTTCGGCCGTCTTTAGCGTGATGTTCGTGATTGGCTTAATCCGCGATCGCGGCGTCTGGAACGCGGCCACGGGATGGCTGGGGGTGCTTCATTTTGCGATTTGCCTGGGAGCCCTCTGGATCTCCAAAATTCCCAAAGACCTGGACTTCTGGGCGGCGAATGCGGGATTTGTCTCCCTGCCCATCATTCTTCTGTTGCTTCCCGCGGCGCAGGCTTTAACGAGTGTTCGTCGCCGGGCCCGGTTGTTTGTGAACCGTCTAGCCTCACGCTCGCACTGGCCCGAAGACTTGAACGCCTGCTCCCAACTTCCCGAGGTCCGAATCCTGCAGGGGCTTCTGGTTCAGGATGCGGAACCGGCCCTGGGAGCTCTGAGCCATCCTAAACCTCAGGTTCGACTGATCGTTCTCACTGCGCTGCAAGCTCGGGAATCCTGGCTTCCGGGTCAGGCCGAACGAGTATTTCATTGTGCCTTTTATGCTCAGGAGCCGGCCGTGCGGGCCGCCGCCCTTCGAGCGTTGGCCAATGTTCGCGATCCCTATCAGATTCAAAAGATTGCCGATTTCTGTACCGATTCTGCTCCGGAAGTTCGTTACGCGACCTTCGAAGCGCTACTTTACAATGCTGTGAGTCGCTGGCCGGAAACCCGGCGTTGGATTCACACCGCCCTGCATGATCGCCGGTTTATCGAGGATGGTCCGTTGCCTCTGGGGACCCAGATTCTGCCTTCGCAAGCTTTGGATGATATCTCCGTCTGGGCCTGCGAACCAGGGCAGACCAGTCGTCGGGCACTACTGAGTCTGATCGTTTACTACCGAACGATGTTGCAGCGGAATCGCACTGCGGAATTGCTGAGCCGACTTTACTCGCAACTCGTCGATAGCCGCCTGCATTCGACCTTACGCGTCGAAATTGCTTTCGTCCTTCGCGACCAGGCGGCTTTCAGTCCCGAAGTCTTACGCAAAATGATCGAGCATCACCAACCCTCGCAAATTCGTCTCCTGGCCGCCAGCGAACTTTTGAGTAACGGCTTCGACGAATCTGCACTGGAAACTTTGCGGGAAGTGGCTCGGCAGCCGAATCGGGAAATTGCTCTGGGTGTCGCTCAAGTCCTGCAGGCCACCATGCAGATCGACATGGGATTGCCGGCAAACGGGGAAGTTCCCGCGGCCAACACGCGTGCCGCCGCCGAGATTGCCCGCCGAGTGACCCTCTGGACGCAGGGCAAATGGCCCAATGGCAATCCGGAAGAAATCGATTCCAGCTACCACCAGACCCCAGCGGCTCGCAACGGAACCACGGCCACGGTCAAACGTCCCGTGGTGAACGTTCAGATGTCCTCTCTGGATACGCCTTGGCTGGAATAGTCACTCGCTGAGCCGGAACATCTTTCGAACCATTTCCGTCATAGCCGAGTTGGTCCCTTCGCGGGAAGCTTCCTTCAACGCATCAATCGGCCCATGAAGCAATTGATTCTGGAACAGTCGGAATGCCCCTTCAATATAGGCCTTGTCGGCATCGCTCAGTTGCCCGTTCAATTTGGTGAACAAATGCGCTAACACGGCCTGCCGCTTGCTCTCGAAGTCGCTGGTCAATTTGGCGATCAAAGGGCCATTCTTCCGCCTCGACCAGTCTTCCAGAAATTTCTTTCTTTCGAGTTCGACGATCTGCTCCGCTGGCTGAATGTGCTTCTGGCGCTGTTGCAGGGTTTGTTCGCGAATGCGTTTGAGGTCATCGATGTTGAAGAGGAAAGTTCCCTCGCCGTCGTGGATAGCCGGATCAAAATCGCGAGGTACGGCAATATCCAGAATGACCAGCGATCGTCCGCCGCGTCGATGTTTGATGGTGTCGAAGCGCTTTTTCGTCACAATCATTTCCGGCGCACCCGTGGTGCTCAACACAATATCCGCTTTACTCAGGGCCTCGTCCAGTTGCTCCCAGGGGACCGCGGCTCCGCCACAGTTTTTGGCCACTTCCGCCGCTTTTTCCGGGCTGCGATTGGTCACCAGGATCTGACGGGGCTCCAGTTCCCGCAAGTGCTTGAGGGTCAACTGTCCCATTTTACCCGCACCGATCACCAGAATCGTCTTGTCATCGAAACGATCGAAGACCTGCCGGACGTAATCGACGGCGACCGAGGATACCGAAACGTGCCCCTGCGAGATGCCGGTTTCGGTACGAGCCCGCTTGGCCGCCCGCACGGCAGTGGGAAAGAGAATATTCAAAAACGGACCTGTACTACCGGCCTTGGAGGCAATTTCGTAGGCGGCCCGGACCTGAGCGGCGATTTGCCCCTCGCCCACCACCAGACTATCCAGACTTGCGGTCACCCGGAAGAGGTGCAGGACGGCCTCGCTGTTCTCCAGTGCATAGAGATGCTTGCGAATTTCCTCGGCCGGGAGTTTGTGGTATTCACTGAGTAACTGGATGATTTTTGCCGCGTCGGCTGCCTCCGGTTCCACGGGCTGAGCGACATAAACTTCCACGCGGTTGCACGTGCTGAGAATCACCGTCTCTGAACCCAGTTGCGCCGACAGATCGGCCAGCGTATCCGGCAGGGATTCTTCGCGAAACGCCAGTTTTTCTCGTAGCTCCACCGGGGCGTTCCGGTAGCTGCAGCCGACCACCCGAAAATTCATTGGACACCCCCGGAGGCAACGAAGGGGTGACTGGCGAAGAGTGTCACAATGACCAGCACGAATACTGCAATGGTCAACCACGCCAATTTCCGGGCGGGTAAGGAAGCTCGATAGCGGGCGATCATCAGGAGAGTGGCCACGACCCAAAGTCCAAAACTGCCTAAAATTTTGAAGGCCGTCCACGGAGTTTCGGGCGCCTCGGCTTTTTCGGCGCGGATAATACCGAGCAAAAGGCCGATGGTCAGCAGAGGGAACGCAATATTGATCGAACGGCGATTGATCCGTTCGAGCGTTTCCAGGCTCAGCAGCTTCATCCCGGTCAGCGGATTACGCTTTTCCCGGAGGCGGCGTGCCTGAATCAGATACATCGAACTGGTAACGAAACCGAACATGATGCACACCGAGGCGGCCAACAGTAGCCCGCCGTGGAACATTCCCCAAAAATGATGGCCCGAAAACCAGGTTCCCCCTTTGTTTTCATCGCGGAAAACAAACCAGGCCACCCAGACTAATATCAGCACCATCGGTAGGAAGAAAACCGCCCAGGCCCGGCTTCCCTTATGGAGTGAACCGTAGAGATAAAAAATTGCAAACACCCAACCGAGTAAAAGCAGCGAGCCGTAAGGCATGGCCGGAGTGGGCTGCTTGAATGCCAGGAATAGAGTATGGGCCAGTAGCCCCGCGAATGCGAAGACCAGCGTGGCGATTCGCAGCCCTTTTTTAGGCCAAATCAACTGGGCCAGTTCGAGGAGGAAAACGGCGAGATAGCTGAAGTTAAAGCAAAGATGGTCTATGCCATCCATCGGAAATTATCCTGTACTGCGGGAGGGCGTATAAGCATTTTAGGAACTGGACCGTTGGAATAACAACGATTTGATGGGGAAGCTGGAAAGCGGCTGGCACGGAATACTCCCAGCCCGGAAGAGTATCTTCCTTTCAGACTGGAGAGTCGATAAATCGGAGACAGGAATTCTCCGGGTTTTTGGTTTTTCAGAAATTGATAATAGCCTTACTTTTCATCACTCTTCGAAACTTTCACGGCGACTCGCCACCAACGCATGGGAGAATTGGCTCCCTGCTTGGTGATCATCTCGTTGCCTTCGATGTAGAGCTTGGTCAACTGATCAAACGATACGATGGTAGTGAACTCCCCACCCATCTCCGAAGTAATAGGCTTGCCGCCACCGAATACATTTGAGGGAGTGTGGGAGATAATCTTCGGTTTGTAGCTCACCACGACTTTTCCATTGGGCGATTGACCGAGTTGTAGGGAGCAAATGAATCCTTTCTCCCGGATTTCCTTGGTGATTTCATCAATCTCTTCATCAAATTTGTATTTCACTTCCGATTCTGCTCGGACTAATTGTTCTGCGTTGAGAATCAGCGTCGATTGAATTTTGCTGCCGATTTTTTCGCAGACGCACTCGTCAACCTTCACCTGCAACTTATAGCTGGGCTCTTCGCTACGAACAAAGTTCGCCACGGCCAGAACCGTGATGACTGTCAGAATCCAATTACGCATGGGCCTACCCCGTATCGTTTCAAAACTTCCTTCTGAGATAAAAGGATTACTTCCGGTGAGATTTATTTCGATTCAGCTTTAGATACCTTCACAGCGACTTTCCAGTATCTGCTCGTGCCATCCGTATTGCGTACTTTTAATTCATCACCGTCGTTGAACAGCTTCGTAATTTGATCGAGAGGAACTTCCAACTTGTGGCTAGCGGCCTGCACATCGTAGGCAGTAACGATTTTCGAGCCTACCAATTCACTTGGCAAGTCCGCTTTAAAAGGTGTGCAAAGCGAAGGACTGAAGGTTACTTCAATTTTGCCATCCTGCAGTTTTCCGAGTCGAATGGAGGAAGTGAAACCCACGGTAGTAACCGCATGCGTAATGTCATCCACCTCTTCTTCGAAGTTAGCTTTCACATCCTGATTAGCCTTAACAATCTGTTCGGTATTCATCAGGAGTTTAGGTTTAGCTTTCGCGGTAGAATTATCCTGAGAATATTCATAAACCTTCACCTGCAATTTGTAGCTCGGCTCTTCGCAGCGGGCGAGGTTCGCCACAGCCAGAACCGTGATAACGGTCAGCATCCAATTACGCATGGGCCTTCTCCTTTGGGTCTCAAACATCTTTGCGGGAAAACACAATCATCCCCAGCAGAGTCGAAACGGCCGTGACGATTGCCGAGGTGATGAACAACTCCTGAAAAATCTGAATGCTGCCGATCCCTTTCAAGGTGGATTCCAGTTGCTTCAGCGACTTGATCGGCGACAAATAGGCTTCGGGCAGCTCTTTGAGTAAGATCCCGAGAGCCATCAGCGATATCCATAAAACCGTAATGCCAAAAACGGTGGATTGCGTCAAAGCGCCTATCGTTACTCCGATCGAAACGATTCCGAGCATCACCGCACAGATGGCCAGAATCGCCTTAAATCCCCCCTCGATACTCAGATCATCTTTGAAGAGAAGGTAACTGCAGAAGAAAACGATACTGCATAGGATGGTCATGGTGCCCAGTACCACAAAGCAACGGGAATGGAGTTTCGCCAGGAAGTACTGATACCGACTGATCCCGCGCGAGAGAACCGAATCGGCCAGAGTGCCGCGCTCGGAAGAAATACTGCTGACGGTCAGAATCACGATCAGCGACAGGCTACCCATAATCAGCCAGCGAAATAGATCGGTCGTCTGAATGGAAGCCTTTTGTTCCGCGCCCATTTCATTGTGCAGGCCAAACCGATAGAGCAGGTATCCTCCCATCGCCAGAACGCTGACAATGACCCAAAGCAGGTAGACCCAGCTTCGCAAAGTCTGACGTAAGTCGGTCTGCAACACGGCCCAATAAGGGAGCCAACGGCGATAAATCAGGATGGGTTCGGAAGCTTCCATGATCGTTTCAATTCAGCAAACGTCCTGTTTGCCCTTGAGGAAATAGACCATAATCGCCAATAGCGGTGGGTAGAAATTACGCCGCTTCGGCCTGGGGCGAGTAGAGCCGGGTGAAGCCGCGCGATTCCTCTTTTTCCACCAGGTCGAGATAAGCCTGTTCGGTCTGCTGGCCGACGCTTCGAATGCTCACCAGCACAATTTTGTTTTCGTTCAGAATGTTGAATACGGAAGCGAGCAACTGGCTGTTGAGAATATCCTCGGAGAGTTTCAGATCGAGCCGGCGTTGCCGCAGTGTCACTTGCTGGATGTCCTTGATCGCTTTTAATTGGCCGACCGCTTTGGAAATCGATTTCTGGTCGCCTTCCAGATCCAGCTCATAATGATTCTTGCGGATGCGTCCCTTCAATTCCGTCAGTGTTCCCTGAAAAATCAACTTGCCCTGAGCCAGCACGGCGGCATGATTGCAGACCTCATCCACATCGCTGAGATTATGACTGCACAAAATCAGTGTCTTTTCCGAAGCGAGCTTTTTGATCAATTCCAGCATGCTACGGCGAGCTTCAATATCGAGGCCGTGGGTCGGTTCGTCCCAGATGAGCAGATCGGGCTCATTTAACAGACTCGCGGCCACTGCCAGCCGGGCGGTCATGCCAATGGAAAACTGGGAAATCGAGTTGCCCGATTCGCCGAGCAGATCGACCGCGCGAATTAGATTCGCCAATCGAGGTTTCCTAGTATCTCGCGAAAGACCGTAGAGCCGGGCCACGTAATCGAGATACGTAATCGGCGTCATTCCCTTGGGAAATTGCGGATTCGTAGGGATATAACCGATGCGACGGCGCAGCATGGCCGAATTCGGCGTCATCGGTGTCCCGAAGACGCGAACTCCCCCAGCAGTCGGACGGTGCAACCCCAAAACCAGTCGCAAAAATGTCGTTTTCCCCGCCCCGTTAGGGCCGAGCAGACCGAGCACGGAACCGGGCTCGATCGTCAATGAAACGTCATTCAGTGCAATCTGGCGATTCTGGTAAATCTTGGTGAGGTGCGTAGTCTCGACGACAAGTTCGCTGTCGACTTCTGCCACACGTCTCTCCTCTGCGCGAAACCCTTCCGCGCTTCAGGCACGTATAAACCAGATAGGCTTCCTCGTCTAGTCGAACTTTCAAGCGGGGCTGGTACCCTATCTTGCAAAGTGTGCCCAGTTTAAAGAAACCTAGCTGCGATCCCGACTTTGGAAACCGGTAAATAGGCCGGTCTGTCGGAGAGTCGCAGGCGGTTTTTTCATATGATGTTGGGGATAGGGGAGTGTCTGTACGGCTGGTGCCGGCCCTGGTCTTCAAAATCAGTGGGGGGTGTGAACAACGCTCCCAGTGGGTTCGATTCCCATACACTCCCGTTAGTAATTTTGCGTACCATTCCTCGACTTCGAATCATTTCACAAATCGCCTTGTGATTGAAGTCTTCCCGAAGATTCTTGCGGACCGAGACGCGACCCCACGGCGAGCGCGGGCGAACCGGATTGAATAATTCAACCAGACTCGCGCTCTTGATACGCAACTCCTTCTGAGGTTTCTCCTTATGAGACGATTGATTGCATCCTTACTTTTGCTGGGGATGATCGCTTTTGGAACGTTGGGCTTAAACGCTTATCGTGCCAACGCTTGCACCCGCGTGGTCTACTTCGGTCTGGAAACTCAGACCGTCACCGGCCGAACAATGGACTGGGTCGAAGACATGCATACCAACCTCTGGGTTTTTCCTCGCGGCATGAAACGCGACGGCGGCCTTGGCAAAGGTTCCCTGGAGTGGAAAAGCAGGTATGGCAGTGTTGTGGCCTCAGTCTACGAAGGTGGGACGGCCGACGGTATGAACGAGAAAGGGTTGGTCGCTAACCTGCTGTACCTCGCCGAATCCGAATACCCCACCGCCGATGATAAACGGCCGGGTGTTTGCATTTCTGTCTGGGCTCAATACTTGCTCGACAATTTCGCAACGGTGAAAGAAGCTGTGGAGGAGCTCAAGAAGGATTCTTTCCGCGTGGTTTCCGTGGAAGCCCCGAATGGAATGAAGGGGACCGTCCACCTTTCCATTTCCGACTCGTCCGGCGACTCGGCGATATTCGAGTACGTCCAGGGTAAATTAGTCATCCACCAAGGCAAACAATACCAGGTCATGACTAACTCGCCGACCTATGACAAGCAACTGGCGATCAACGAATACTGGAAGGAGTTTGACGGAGCGGTAATGCTGCCAGGCACGGTGCGGGCTGCGGATCGCTTCGCGCGAGCTAGCTACTACGTCAACGCCTGTCAGCAATCCGCGGACGCCCGTGAAGCGGTCGCGGCGGTCTTTAGCGTCATGAGAAACGTCAGCGTGCCGCGAGGTATCCGCAAGAAGGGGGCGCCCAACCTCTCGTCGACGATCTGGCGAACAGTTGCGGACCAGAAGAACCTCGTCTACTATTTCGAGGATACCAACAGTCCGGGCGTTTTGTGGGTCAAGCTGAACAAGATGGATTTTGCGGAGGGCTCGGGTGTACGGAAGCTGACACTCGCGGGCAAGCCGGACGTGCTCGGCGATCAATCGGGCAATTTCGAGAAGTGCGAGCCGTTCAAGTTCCTGGCTCCGCCTCAAAAGTGAGAGTTGGAGACTTCATTTTGTACGAGGAAGCGTTGGGATAAACCTGCTCAGGACTGATGAGCCGGCGGATGACAGAGTTCATGCCCCGGTAGTATCTGACCGGGACAGTGTTGACCTGTTGGACATTTCATAAAGGTTGATGGCTTTCGAGGGATAAGTAGGCCGCTTCGTTTTTCCTCCACCGATACGAGCCCGCTAAATAACCGCCTACGCTCAAGACCAGTAAAACGGAGACAGTCAGGCTGCAGTCGAGTGGTCGATTGAGCCATTCACGGAACAAGAGGCATACTCCGATGCAAAAACCTAGGAAAACTCCTTCCAACCAGACAAAATGAGTCCGACCCAGTTGTCGACGACGGCGCCAGAGAGATAGCCCATTGGGGACGTAACGCCATTCGAATTTCTCCCAGCCCACTTGGATGTCTACTGGTAAGTTGGCCCGTAAGAATTGAATGATTTGAATTCGACCCTCATAGGAAGCCAATGGAATATTGAGTCTTCTGGATTGAGCTAAAAGCGTAATTGAGCCGCTTGTATCCCAGATCGCTCGATATACCTCGAGCAGATTCACTTCCCGGGTTTGGAAGCAACCGACCAATCGTACGGAGGAAGCGGAGATAATTAACCGCTGGCGATAATACGAAATGGTCAAGTACAAGCCGATAAGTGATAGAAAAGTGCAGATGCTACCAACGACCACGGCTAACAGCACCGGCTCACGAATCGAGTCATCCAAGTCGAGTACCACTGCCAGCACGCCGATTGATCCCAGCATCCCGAAACAGACAAGTGACCCTATTCCAATCGTAAGGATCTGCTTTCCAAATCGAAAGGCTTTATTAGTCTCCGTACTCAGCTGATTGTGTTTCGGCTCGAACATGATTCTGGCCCCACTAAGGATCCTAAGCTTTTCGATGATTGTAGTTGTTAGCTTACCCAAAAAACGCCATGCCGATAGGGAGTTTCCCAGAGGTAATCGTTTTTGAGATCAGACTATCAAATCTCCCCTATTCTCTTGATCGCCAGTATCCAATAAATTATGATTTGAGAAATAAATTTATCGAAGAAGAATTAATGTCGAAATCGAACCTCATTTAAATCGAAACCGTTGGAAGATTCGACGATCAAAAAGTGGATCGAAGATCTCGATTCCACCAAATTCGCCACTCGCGAACAAGCCTCCAATGAATTGGCAAAAGCAGGGGAAGCGGCAGAATCTGCACTAAGGAAGACTTTGGCAGGAGGACCTTCCAGCGAATCAAAAAATCAGATCGAAAAAATCTTGGAAGTAATCAAGAAAAGGCCTCTCAGCTCGAGCACTCTACGCGAATTGCGGGCCGTGCAAGTTCTCATTTGGATTGGCACTCCCGCAGCAAAGGAACTTCTGCGAGCCTGGGCCGAGGGGGATGAACGTCTGGCTTTGGTTCAAGCGGCACGCAAAGCTCTGAAATAAACTCGTTTGGAAGAAAGGACTCGGATGGCGATCCCCGATCAAGAACTGGCAGCGGCTCTCCGCACCCTGTTGGGGATGAACGCGGGATTCTATGTGGGGTTCGCCGGGATGCTGGAAATCGGTCAGCTGGAAAATGAGAACTACTGGGTGGAATCCAAGGACCACAATGGCAAGCTACTCTGGGATAAGGACGATATCTCGCTGGAAGAGGCCATTGGCCACTTTCTTCGTAACCGTCAAGAACGTGAGTTGGGATATGACATTGAGAACGATCTGATTTACAATTAAGCGATTCCGACCCCAATTGAGGGACGAGAGAATAAACAATTCATGGTCCATCGAACATGATTAATAATTAAACAGGCTGCTAACGGAATTAACTGGAGGATGGAAGAAAGGTTAGCGGGGAAGTAGCCTTCTACCCCACGCCAAACGTCGCATGGATCAGCGATTAATATCGAGGGGCATTATTTTATAGCGACACTCCAGGTGATAAGCATCACCTTCATTTCGGCACCTTCCAGAGCAATACATCTCCATCCACACTGGCTGAGATTGCTTGTCGACCCTCCGCACTAAAACACACCTCACTGATAGTTCCCGCATGATGCTCATAGCGGTGGAGGAGTTTGCCGGTTTCGATGTTCCACAGGGATAGAGTGTTGTCGGAGCCCCCGGACAATAATCTTTTCCCATTTGGAGAAAATCGCATAGAAGCCACCCGGGCAGGGACTGCCAGATTCTCAAGTTCCTTGCCACTCTCCCGATTGAATAGGCGGATGCAATTGTCGTCGGAAGTCGCGATGGTTTTCTCATCCGGTGAAAGCGCGATCACGAAAACGCCGCGTTTATGCCCGGAAAATTTGCGAATCACTTTTCCCGTTTTTGCATCCAACAAATGCACTTCGCCATTTTCATATCCCGCAACTATCTCTTCGCCCTGTGCCGAAACTGCCACACCCCGGGCACCGACCTGAGAATAAAGCTGCAGCAGTTCTTTGCCAGTCTTTGTATCCCACAATCGAAGCTTGTTATCGTAGCCGCTGCCGACGAGGTATCTTTCCTCCCGAGACCAATTAAACTGGCAAATCCCTTCTCGGGGACCGCTGAAATCCTGCAATTTTTTAGCGGTCGATATCTCAAAAACCGCGATCTGAGGATCGCTTGAGGAGAGAGGGGAAAAAGCCATCTTCTTGCCACTGGGCGAGAAACGGATGGCCTGAGTTCCCTGGTCACTGAATTTCTGTTCGCGCAGGAGCTTTGCAGAAGAGACTTCCCAAAAGCGAGCAGTTCCGTTACCTCCCAGGGAAATCAGAGTTTTGCCATCCGACTCCAGAAAAGCGGCATTGACTGAGCCGTCGGTGTGGAAAGCTTGGATGAGCCCAAAGCACCTTTCGATTTGTACTCGAATGATACTTCGAATTCGCTCGAGAACTTCGGAGTCCGACGATTTAGTAGCGGCCTCCTGAAGCAATGGCAAATAATCTTCCGGGAGTTGGGAGAGTTCCTTTTGTGCGTTTTCTCGCTCCCGGAACGATTGACTTCCCAGCTTTTGTATCAATTCTGCGATTCTCGCTTGGGAAGGTTCGTCCGCGAGGGCCTCGAAAGACCCGACGAGGAGGATCGAGAGAAGGAGGAGGCGTCTTAACATGGCTTATTCTCCTGTCTTTATCCTAACTCGAACAGATAGGGATGGAAGGATTTTGTAA
Organism: Telmatocola sphagniphila; assembly: GCF_018398935.1. GTDB lineage: Bacteria > Planctomycetota > Planctomycetia > Gemmatales > Gemmataceae > Telmatocola > Telmatocola sphagniphila. Next base: position 118,147 of record NZ_CP074694.1, read on the forward strand.
AGGCTTTCGATCCCTTTTACGCAATTGGGAAATGATACTGTACTTTGAAGGAGGCCTGGATTGAAACTATTTCCCACAGGGTCAGCGCAAGAATTTGGTTCGAGGATATCTCGTTTCGATCCTCAGCTTGACAAATTCCAATACCAATTCTATTGAGCGATCTTCGGCTTCCTGCTACGAGCTAATCGCGCTTCTAGAGTAGAATCCAATGTCTCGCCACACGCTCTGGATCGTCTGCACATTTCTTTCGCAGCTACTCTGCGGTTGCATTATGATTCCAACTCCGCCTTATCCAAAGTTCGATTATGTGCCAGCGGCGAATCTAGGCGAAAATACCAATGATATCAGAGCCTATCGGGTCGAAACGAAGAACGAAACAACTTTCTACTTTAATCACCTCACCGAATCCCAAACACATGTTGAAATTCCAATCAAGGAGAATCGGACCGAGGCACAATATTTAGGATCCTGGAATGCGGGTCTCGGTTGGATAGGAGCAACCTCGGATGGATGGTTTTGGAGCCATTCATTAATAGTGCGGCTATATCGACCTGGTTATGAACTCGTGGAATTAAGACCCTGGGACTTGTTCGGTTCGATCAAATGGGAGCCAGCAAAAGATTTTAAAGCTCAGGAAAAGGTCATCGAACGACTGCTATCAATTCGTTGGGAATTTAACCAAATTTGGATAGGGCAGTTTAAACCGTTGAAGCAAATCTCCGACGAGAATGAAATTAAGGCATTTCTGTTCGCGGCTTCTGAGTACGAACGGATAGCACGAGAAACGACTGATCTAGGGCTTGCCATGGAACTGGCTGCAAAAGCAACCATCATTCGCGGGCTAGTGAAAGAATAAGGCGAACGCCTCCTTTTTTTGCTTTTTCTCAACTCTGCGATCTCTGCGGGCTCTGTGGTTTCACGAATTTCAGGCATACCCCTCGCTTTTCTTTTGACACCAACCTCCCGTTCCCTTACCCTGCCCGGAAGCACCATTTTGACTTCCCGAGGTAGTATTGTGAAACATCGTTTGCTGGCGTTATTCGCCTTTCTGCTCACCGGCGGCCTTCTCCTCGGCTTTAATGCCGATTCGATGAGCCAGGACTCTGCCCCCAAAAAGGAAAAAGACAAAGCCCCAGCGCAGAAACAGGAAAAAAAATCGGGCTTCACCAAGACCGAAGTGATGATCCCCATGCGCGACGGCGTGAAACTCAACACGATGATCCTGGTGCCGAATGACACGACTGAAAAATTGCCGTTTCTGATGCAGCGCACTCCCTACGGCATCGGCGGGGCCGATCTCGGCGTCCGCTTCGGCCCGATGGCCAAAGAAGGTTACATCTTTGTTTTCCAGGATGTGCGCGGCCGATTCAAATCGGAAGGGATTTTCGCGATGATGTCGGCCGGCGTTCGAGATCGCAAAGATCCCAAGGGCACCGATGACACGACCGATGCCTACGACACCATCGAATGGCTTTTGAAAAACGTGGAAAACAACAACGGACGCGTCGGCATCTACGGCGTCAGTTATCCCGGTTGGCTGGCCGCGATGGCCCTTTTGGATCCTCACCCGGCTCTCAAGGCGGCCTCGCCGCAGTCTTCCCCGATCGATCAATGGATGGGCGATGACTTCCGCCACAATGGGGCTTTCCGACTCAGCTATGGCTTCGAATATACCGCGATGATGGAGACCGATAAAACCAACCAACTCTACAAGTTCGATAAGCTCGACACCTACGACTGGTATCTGAAACTGGGCGCTCTCTCCAACGTCAACGAACGGCTGTTCAAAAACAAAATGCCGACCTGGAACAACTTCGTCAAACACCCCGATTACGATGCGTTCTGGCGCGATCAGGCGTTGGTTCCCTACCTGAACAAAATCACGGTGCCGACGCTGAATGTCACCGGCTGGTTCGATCAGGAAGATTTCCGAGGACCGTTGAAAATCTACGAATATCTCGAGAAAGTCGATAAGGACAACAAGAATTTCCTCGTTGTCGGCCCCTGGAATCACGGCGGCTGGGGCGGGGCCGGCAGCAGTCTGGGCAAGATCGATTTCGGTAGTGCGACTGGTACTTACTTCCGCGAAAAAATTCAGGCTCCCTTCTTTGCTTATTATTTGAAAGACAAGGGAGATTTGAAACAGCCGGAAGCTTTGCTGTTCCAAACCGGTTCGAACAAGTGGGTATCCCACGACAAATGGCCGGTGAAAAATGCCATCACCAAAAAGCTCTACTTTCACTCGGACCGCAAACTATCGTTCAATGCTCCCGAAGCAAACGAAACCGAGTTCGATGGTTATCGCTCCGATCCGAACAATCCGGTTCCCTATCGTCCGCGGCCGATTCGCGCAACCTATCAAGGTCCCGGCTGGTCCGACTGGGTCGTGCAGGATCAGCGCTTCAACGATCACCGCCCCGATGTGCTGACCTATCAGACCGAACCGCTGGAAGAGGATATCGTTATCGGCGGCTCGATCACGGCCAAGCTCTTCGCCGCGACTTCCGGCACCGACAGCGACTGGATGGTTCGCATCATCGACGTCTATCCAGAGAGTTACCGTCAGCCGGATATGAGCGGCTACCAGCTCATGATCAGCGGTGAACCGCTCCGAGGTCGCTATCGCAAGAGCTTCGAAAAACCGGAGCCGATTGTCCCCAATCAGGTGGAAGAATATTCGATCGACCTGCACTGGAATCATCACTGCTTCCAGAAGGGACACCGGATCATGGTTCAGGTCAGCAGCACCTGGTTCCCGGTCATCGACCGCAATCCGCAGAAATATGTTCCGAATATTTTCGAAGCCAAGGATTCGGACTTCCAGGCGGCCGATCAGAAGGTCTATCACTCGCCCAAAGCCCCGTCGCACATGGAACTGATGATCATGCCGAACGAACCCAAGGCGGTCGGTAGCCGGTAAAAGCTCAGTTTTAATTTTTTCAGCCAGTGGGAGCCTTCTTGCTGGCTTGCTATTTTGCCCGGCTTATCCAGCCTTCCAGAATTCGTGCAATTCGACATTTCAGATCTCATATTGCCTATTTGCGCAAGTGTCTGTTACGATCTCGTATCAGGAATAGACCCCTCTCTTCCCGGGCTGCGAATAATGCTAGCAAGCCCGGCACAGGAGTTCGCGAATGCTACGGATCAGCACCTGGTTATTGTTGGTTTCCATTTCACTATTTGCTTCCTTCGGCTGCGGCGGCCAGAACCCCGGCGGTGATGCCCGCGCACTCGCCCGAATCGAAGAAAAAATCGAGCGGGAAGAGCGGAAAGCCGAGGCCGAGTTGCCTCCCGAACCCAAACTCAGCCCCGAGGAACGCTACTCGCTGGCGGTGGCCGATGCTTTTCGCCTGATGGCGGAAATGAAGCACGAAGACGCCTTGGTGAAACTGCGGGCTGCTCTGGAAGCACAGAAGACCGATTTCGTCGTCGCGGAAATCGAACGGCTCGAACGCGATCTGAAACAGAAGTCGATTGCGGAAAAAACGGCGGCCGATATTCGAGCCATTTTGCAGGCGGGCAAACCCGAAGAAGCCTCGCGTCTGGCTTCCGACGCCTTGCTGCAGTTCGGCGACAGCGAAATCGCAGTGGTTTTGACGCAGATCAAAAAAGAGGCCGATGCCATCCTCAGTGCGGAACTGGGGGAAGGAAACAAAAAACAGCGTTTCCGCCAGGAAGCCCTGCAAGCTCTGGAAGCCAAAAATATTCGGGCGGCTTTGATCAGCTACGACCAGGCCGTGGCCAATGGCGAGAACGATCCCGAATTGAAAGCCAAATTTGAAGGGTACCGCAACGCCTTGCAGCAGTACGAAGAAACGCGCAGTCAGGCGATCGAACTGCGCAAGGATTCCGGCAAAGTTGATCTCGCGCTAGCGACTTTCCAGAAAGCCAAGGAGATCTGGCCCACTTCCCAGGTGCAACAGGATATTCAGGAAACCGAACTGGTCATCGCCAATCGCCGGCCGCGCGTTGCCATCGGACACTTTGAAGTCATCGGCGATGTGGGAATTCCCAATGTGGGACAGGCCATCGCGGAGGAAATTCTGCCGCACTTCCGCGGCAAGTACGATATCGTCGAACACTCGCAGGTCCGGGAAGTCGTCGAGCAATTGAAACTCGGCGACACCAACTGGGCTAACGATCAGAAAACGTTCGGACAGGTCGGACAGATCGTCAAAGCCAACTATATGGTCGTCGGAAGCGTTTCGAAAATTTTCGGCATCTCCGTGAACGCCCGACTGGTGGATGTGAATTCCGGCCTGGTGGTACAAACGGCCAAGGTAGTCGCAGGCACCCCGGAAGAACTGGTCAAGAAGTTACCTTCTCTGGCTCGTATTCTTCAGATGAACGATCAGGAAAAGGTCGCGTTTGAGATGGAGATCGCCAAGGCGGAGACGATTCAGCCAGCACCGGTATCCGCGGCAATCGCCGCCCCTCCCCCCGCCGCGACGACAGAAAATATCACTATCAACGCGGCCCCCGGCTCGACCGTAATCATCAACAGTGCGCGGCCCCCGGAATATGGGGGAATTACGGCTGCGGAATTTGCTCAGGTGGCACAAGCCCCTCCTTCCGGTACAGTCGTGATCGTCGAAGCTCCGATGAATGTCCGCCAGCGTTCGCTTTTCGTGGCGTTGGAGATAGGCGACGATCTCTATCGCCGACGTCGGTTTGCCGAAGCTCTTCGTTACTATGAATTCGCACTCACACTCGCTCCCGATATGCCCGATATTCGCGTCCGAATCGATAACTGCCGGCCCTTTTTGGGATTCGGCAACGTCGTTGTTGTCGTCAACGCACTCCCGCGACTGGCCGTGTTGCCCTTCGCGGAATTCGGTAATCCCTATGTGATTCCACCGGGCACCGGCGTCTGGACCGCCGATAATCTGGCGTATCAGTTCAGCGGCATGTACGAAATCGTCGACCGGGGCGAACTGTTCTGGTGGATGGGCCGATTGGGACTCAGTGTCCGCGATGTAATGATGAACCCCAGCGCCCGGCTCTGTCTGGCTCGTGCGATGAATACCCGCTTCTTTTTGATGGGTTCCATTCAGGGGTCTCCGGAAGTTCCGGGCATGGATGTGACCACTAATTTGATTGACGTGGAAACGGGTGGGCAGATCGGCTCGGCCCTGATGCACGTTCGCGATTCTTTCGAACTGAAATGCCGGATGCGCGAACTGGCTCAAGTCACGGTGATGCCGCCGGCGCAACGAGTGGTCTATGTTCAGCAGCAGGTGGTAGTCCAGCAGCGGATGGCCACGGCGGAAATCAACATTCGTTCCGGTAAATTCAGTCTGGCGATCGGCTTCTACGAAGAAGAACTCGTCCGCCAGCCGAATAACACCCAGATATTGATTCAACTCGATTTTGCCCGACGTCGTAATCGGGAACAGGAGTTGGAAGCAGCTCGCTACCACGCTTACATGGAGCAGCAGGCCCGCATCAAGCGCGACGAAGATGCCCGCGTGAAACTGGCGATCAAGCTGGAAGCCGAAAAGGCCAAAGCGGAACGCAATGCCGCTATCGTGACCGCCGTCGAAAATCAGAAAAATCAGCAATACCGCTTGATTGCACAACAGGATCTGTTGCGGCAAGCCCGCACTTACCTTCAGCAAGCTCAGTATCAGCCTTCGCTGAATGCTTATCAGGTCGCTTACAACATGAGCCCCAACGATGCCATTCTGCAGGAAATGGCCGTGGCTCGTCAGCAGGCCGACCGCCAGACTCAGGCTCGAAACGCTCAGTTCGCCGCCAATCAGCAAGTCATGGCCAAGGCACAGCAACAGCAGCAGATTGCCCGAGTTCAGCCATTGATTGCTCAACAGCAGCAGACTCAGGCCGCGGCCATTCAACAGCAGCGACAGGCCTTGATGCAACGCGATCAGCAGGAATATCAGCAGCTGATGGCCGCTGGGAAGCAAGCTCAGGCGGCTCAGAACTGGAAGCAGGCAGTCGCTTCCTACCAGGCGGCCTACCGTTTGAATCAGACTCCGGAAAGTCACCAATTGGCGAGCAACGCCGTGAACGAGTTGGCACGTGCGGAAGCAGCGGCCAAGGGCGATGCTCAAAAGAGGGCTTTCGAGGCACAACTCGCTCAGGAAAACGCTCGCAAACAAGCGGCCGAAGCTGCGGCACAGGTGAACAAGCAGAAGTATGAAGCCGCGATGCAGGCTGCCCGTCAGGCACATGCCGCCAAGCAATTGGCCCAGGCCGAAGCTCAGTACAACGCGGCTCTGGCGATTAACCGTACCCAGGAAGTCGAAGCAGCGTTACGTCAACTGCGCGACGAACAGGCCAAGGCCAACGCGGCAGGCGAAGCGCAAAAGAAAGCCCAGATGGAAGCCGCACGCAAACAACAGGAATTCGATAAGGCGTTTGCGACTGGAAAATCGGCTTCCAGCAGCGGTAAGTACGACGAAGCGATTACCTCCTTCAAGCTGGCCTCTAACTTGAAGCCAGACGATACGGCCGTGAAAGCCGAATTGCTCAAGGTCGAGCAGGCTAAGAACAAGGCCCGTATGGACGCCGTCTCCAAGACGAATCTGGCGGACTTGGAAAAGCAAAACGCACAAGCGGCCGAAGCTCGTGCGGCCCAGGCCAAGAGAGAAGCGAACATGAAAGCCGCGGCCGACGCCAAGGCCGCTAACGAAGCCAAGCTTGCCCAGCAGAAAAAGGAAATGGAGCAGGCGGAGGCTAAAAGGTTAGCCGATGCCAAGGCTGCGAATGACGGGAAGGCAGCCGAAATGCGTAAGCAGGCCGAAGCCGCCCAGGCCAAACGGGATGCGGACGCCAAGAGCAAAATGGATATGGAAGTTCGCCAGGCTCAGATGAAAAAAGAGGCCGAGCAGGCCAAGCTGAAGCAGGATGAGAATAGCCAACAGGCGGCCCAGCAGGCGGCCAAGATGAAGAACTTCCTGACGGCCGCCGAGCAGGCCGTGAATGCCAAACGCTACGATTCCGCTGAAGGGCTGCTGGCGGAAGCTCGCAAGATCAACCCGAATGACCCGGGCATCGCCAATCTGGAAAAACAGATTACGGCGGGTAAAGCGGCGGCCTCGAGTGCTCAGATGGCCGCGCAGGATACGGCCAAAAAGCAGCAGGCTTATAACGACGCCATCCAGAAAGGTCGCACAGCCTATGGCAGTCGCGATTTCGACGGGGCCATCGAACATTTTCACGATGCTCTGAAAGCCATGCCGAATGATCGCACGGCGACTTCCTTCCTGGCTCAGACCGAACAGGCCAAGAAGGAGTTCGCGGCAAGCAATGCGGCGATGGCGGCTGAGCAGGAAAAGAAGAAGAACTACGATGCCGCCATGGCTAAAGGCCAACAGGCACTGCAAGCTAAGCAGTACGCCCAAGCCAAGGCAGCTTTCCAGGAAGCCCTGCGGTACAACCCGAACGATGCGACGGCCACTCGAGCAATCGCCCAGGCTGATCAGGCACAGCAAGCCGCGATGGCGCCGCCGAAGGTCGACCCGGTCACTCCGCCTAAGATTGAAACGCCGAATACGAATCCTCGAGTGACTTTCAATCAGTTAATGGCTCAGACCCGCGCGGCGATGGCTCAACGTAAATACGACGATGCCAACGCCTCTATCACGCAGGCGCTGAAGTTGTTCCCCAACGATCCGGATGCTCTGAAACTGCAGGCCGATTTGAAGACGGCTATGGCACCGGCTGGTCAGCCCGCGCAGCCCAAGTCGCCCACGCAGCCGATGAACCCGGCACCGGCGACCGATCCCAAGGCGGCGGCTTTTGCGCAGTACATGCAGCAGGCCAAGACGTTGTTCGCGGCCAATCGTCTGCTCGAAGCTAATGGTAACGTGACCGAAGCTTTGAAGCTGGTGCCGACCGATCCGGAAGCCACCAAGTTGCATCAGCAGATTCAGGCGGCGATGCAGCAGCCGAAGAAGGACAACCCGCCAGCACAGCCGAATCCTCAGGCCCAGATTCAGCAGTACGTGGGCAATGCTCAGGCCATGGAGCAACGAGGAAAATTTGCGGAAGCCGGTCAGAATTACGATGCCGCTCTCCGGCTGAATCCGAGCGATGCGAATCTCAAGAAACGGGGCGACTTCTGTAAATTCATGGCCAGCGGGCAGCGAAATCGAACCGGCGGAAAGTTTGCCGATGCCGAGAACGATTTCAATAATGCCTTAAAGCTCTATCCGACCGATGCGGACGCCAAGACCGAACTGGCTAAGGCGAAGCGGAAGGATCGGAGCTGAGTTCCGACTCCGTGAGAACCGCTTATGTACCTCGGCATTGAAATCGGTGGAACCAAGTTACAGGTGGCCCTGGGCCGAGGCGATGGCAAACTCTTGCAGCAGTGGCGCGGCCGGGTGGATACCACCCGGGGCGCTGCGGGTATCCAGGATCAGTTGAAGTGGGTCATCGCCGACATGCAACGGCTGGCCCTGCAATCCCATTCCAGCATTCAAGCGATCGGTGTCGGCTTCGGCGGTCCTATCGATCACACGAGCGGATCGATCATCAAATCGCATCAGATCACTGGCTGGGATAATTTTCCTCTCACAGATTGGCTGAAGGAAATCTCCGGCTTGCCTTGTCTGATCGGCAATGATGCCGATGTGGCCGGCCTGGGCGAGGCGATGCACGGGGCAGGTCGGGATCGCAATCCCATTTTCTACATCACCATTGGCTCTGGAATCGGTGGTGGCCTGATTATCGACAAAAAAATATATACCGGTTGTGGTCGCGGCGCGGCCGAGATCGGCCATCTGATTGTCGACAGTGCCGGTCATACTCTCGAATCGCAGGCGGCGGGCTGGTCGATCGAACGGACCGGCAATCAGCGTGCAGAAGCGGGTCAGCTCAGCGAAGAACTCTTTTTGATTTCCAGTCGACAGGGACGGCTGACCTGTCCATTAATTGCCGAAGCGGCCGCGCGGGGTGATCGTTCAGCCATCGAAATTCTCGATACGGCCATCACACCTCTGGCGATTGCGATTCGACACGTCGTTTGTCTGCTCTGTCCGCAGCGCATTATCATCGGCGGTGGAGTCTCCCTCATGGGAGATGTCATTTTCGAACCGCTTCGCAAGCGGGTAGCCGAGCATGCCTTCCCGCCGTTTGCCGGTCTCACCGACATAGTTCCCGCCGAGTTGGGCGAAGAGGTAGTTCTGCACGGGGCAATTGCGTTGGCGAGTCAAAGCCGCTAGACTTTCTTAATGTTGCGAATCAAAATCTGTGGGGTCACTCGACCGGAAGATCTCGCTCTGTGCTCGGAAGCGGGCGCCGATATGGTCGGCATCAACTTTTACGCGAAGTCTCCCCGGTTCGTCGATCCCCGCATCGCACTCCACCTACTTAAGAATTCGCCGCCCTGGCTTTCCACAGTCGGGGTATTCGTCGATCACACTCTGAAGCAAGCCTGTGCGCTCGCTTATCAACTCGGCTTACGTTCCATTCAATGGTACGGCACTGTGGCCGATCCGACCGATCCGATACCGTTCGCTTTCATTCCCTCGTTTCGAATCGCCGACGAAAACTCGCTCCGGCAGGTGGAAGCGTACGTGCAGAGGTGTCGCGGTTTCGGTTATTCTCCCTCGGCGCTGCTGTTCGATTCTCACGTGCAGGGAGCTCTGGGGGGAACCGGGCACAAAGCCCCCTGGGATTTGATCGCCCGTTGGAAATCGGAAATTCCAATCATCCTTGCCGGCGGCTTAACGCCGGAGAATGTGGCTGAGGCGGTTCGAACAGTTCGTCCCGCGGGGATCGATGTAGCCAGCGGCGTGGAAAGTTCGCCGGGTATCAAAGATGCTCAGAAGCTGCAACGATTCATCGAGACCGCTCGCAGCGCTTGAATCCCAGAGAATTTCCGAATCCTTTGTGTTGTATCCCCGCTCGCTTTACTATAACAATTGTTCGATTGTATTTTGGCATTCACGACTTTCTTGAGATAAGTCAAAGCACGAGCAGGGTTCACCTCCGCGACATAACGGCAAAACGATGTTCACAGGTCTCGTTGAAAAATTAGCTCTCGTCCGTCACGTTCAGCCCATGGCCGATGCAGGCATCACACTCGAAATCGCCGAACCGAGTTGGGTGTCCGAAATTCAACTGGGCGAAAGTATCGCCGTGAATGGCGCCTGTTTGACGGTTGTCGAGATACTGGGCAATTCCTTCAAATTTCAGGTTGGCCCTGAAACGCTCATTAAGACCAACCTCAAGAATCTCAAGCCGAATGATCGGGTGAATCTGGAACGATCGCTTCGCGTGGGCGATCGCCTGGGTGGGCATTTCGTGCAGGGGCATGTGGATTGCCTCGGCTCGGTGGAAAGTCGAACGAAAGAGGGGGAGTGGGAAATTCTCTGGTTCCGCGCTCCTCGGGAGATCACGCGATTGATGGTGCCGCGCGGCTCGATAGCCGTCGATGGAATTAGCTTAACGGTCGTAAACGTGGAGCCGGAGCGCTTCCAGGTCATGCTCATACCGCATACTCTGGAGCATACCACGCTCGGGTTTCGTCAGATCGGCGATGCGATCAATCTGGAAGCCGATATGCTGGCCAAGCACGTGCAGAAACTGCTGGAAAATCGATGACTCCTCCAATTCCTAATCCCCGTCAAACGCAATCCTATATCCGGGATCTGCTGCGCTCGCACGGGCTGATGCCCAAGGCCAAGCTCGGGCAAAACTTTCTGGTCGATCTCAATCTCCTTGAGATTATTCTCACGAATGCGGAGTTGAGCGAAAAAGACTCCGTTTTGGAAGTTGGCACCGGCACCGGCAGTTTAACCGCCCGGCTAGCCAATCTGGCGGGCGCGGTGACCAGTGTGGAACTCGATCTCGATTTTCATCGTCTCGCCAAGGAAAGCTTGAATTGGCGAGAAAATGTTCAGCTGATCTATGCGGATATTCTGGCCGGTAAAAATGAACTGCGTTCGGAAGTGGTCCGTCGCTGGGAAGAATTTTCGATTGAGCGAAAGTGCGAACGAAAAAAGCTGATCGCCAATCTTCCCTATGCCGTGGCCACTCCGGTCATCGCCAATTTGCTGATTTCCGATATTGAAATCGAACGCATGGTGGTGATGGTACAGTGGGAAATGGCGGAGCGCCTGGTGGCGGTGCCCGGTACCAAGGATTATTCCTCACTCGCGGTGTTAACGCAAAGTCTTGCGGATGTGAAAGTGATTCGCAAGTTAGGGCCGGGCGTATTTTGGCCGCCGCCGGCCGTCGATTCGGCGATTGTGCTGATTCAGCCCAATCCGGAAAAGCGTCAGCGGATCGATTCGCCGCTGAAGTTTCGGGAGTTTCTGCGTAATCTTTACACGCATCGCCGTAAGAATTTGAGACAGGCCATCGTCGGCTGGCCGACTGGTAAACTCGACAAACAGAAGGTCGATGAATTAATTGCCAGCCTGGGCATGGATGGTTCACAACGGGCCGAAATGTTAAGCTTGAACGATCATTACAGACTGTACAGCCAGTTTTGTCAGGTTTTCTGATCGTCCCGCATAATCCGCATACTCCTCAGTGGTCGATAGGAACACTTGCACGAGGAGTTACCATGCGGAATTTATTGCGAATTTACAAAAACATGCCCGTCCCGGTGGAGGACACTGGTAAACCTCTTAAGCTTTCGTCGGCCCGGAAACTGGTTTGCGATTTGCTGCATTTCGCTAAAGAAATTCCCACCATTCCCGTTCAGAGGCAGTTGGATCTCTCTCGCGTAGTCGCGGCTCGCGGCCGTTTGCGAAATCGGCCGCGCTGGGTCAGCCTGTTTACGAAAGCGTATGCGGAGCTGGCGATGCAGAAGCCGGAACTACGCCGCTCTTTTCTGAAATATCCCTGGGCTCGTCTCTGGCAGCATGGCTGCAATGTGGCTTCGATCGCCGTCACGCGCGAACTGGAAGGCGAGCAGGCGGTGATGTTCGCCAAAATTCGCGAGCCGGAAAAGATGTCGATCACGGAGATCGAAAAAACACTCGATCACTACATCAACAGTCCCATTGAGCAGGTACAACCGTATCAGTTGATGATTGCCACTTCCAAATTGATACGACCACTCCGCCGTTTGATCTGGTGGACCGGTTTGAACTGGAAGGGCATCTGGCGGGAAGCGATATTCGGCACCTTTGGCATCAGCGTTTATTCGGGTACCGGGGCCGATTCTTTGCACCCGATTTCGCCGCTCACCACGCTGATGAATTACGGGCCGATCGATTCGAAGGGAATCGTCAATGTTCGCATCGTTTACGACCACCGGGTAATGGACGGTATGGTGGTCGCCGATAGCCTCGCGATCCTTCAGGCGATCTTCGACGAATCGATCGTCGATGAGTTGAATCGGATGGCCAACGGCTCGCTGCGCATCGCGGCCTAGCTTATTCGCCGTATTCGTCTTTCCATTCTTCGTACCAGGCCATCTGGATGGCTTCCAGAATCTTTTCGTTGGAAGCTTCCGGTTTGCCTTCAAAATCCTCGAGATCCAGAACCCATTTGTGCAGGTCGGTAAAGCGGACCGTCAGAGGGTTCAGGGTGTCGTACTTTTCGAAAAGCATCTCGCCGAGCTGCCGGTAGTCCTGCCAGGTCATATTCAGTCTCTTAAATCCTAACGAATTATTTCGAAGTTATTCTAGGTCGAGGTGGAAGTAGGCTCTAGTTTCGTCCGGGGAATCGACTTTTCTGGGCTGGTTTTTTTTCAATTGAGTATGCAGTTTCCCCGCGTGCCATAAAACACCAAAGAAGTTCTGTTAGTTCTTATTTCTCTTTGGGTTGTGCGCATGGGCGACGCGTCACTTCAGGCGAAAATCGATTCGGTGAACTGGTACCACGAGTTCGATTTCGGCAACGGCCTGGTTGCCCGCACGAAAACGCCCGATGAGGCCACCCACCGGGCCATCTGGAATTTCATCGAAACCGGCCTGAAGACCATCGACTTCCAAGGCAAAAGCGTTCTGGATATCGGCTGCTGGGATGGTTACTGGAGCTTTTATGCCGAGAAGCATGGGGCCACCAACGTCCTGGCTACCGATGATCGCACGCAGAACTGGTCGAATGATCAGGGCATCCACATTGCAAAAGAGCTGCTGAAATCTTCTGTGCGAATTAATCAGGATGTATCCGTCTACAAGCTGGCCGATCTCAAAGAAAAGTTCGATGTGATTCTATTTCTGGGGGTCTACTATCACCTGTTCGATCCCTTCTACGCTCTGACGCAGATCCGCCATTGCTGCCATCCCGATACCATCGTCTTCATCGATGGGCCGGTGGGTACCGAGATGAGTCCCGGGGAAGTGCTCTACGATTTCACCAATCGTCGCGTGGAACTGTTGCCGACAACCGAGGCTCTGCGACAGATGATCCAGGCTGCTTATTTCACGGAACTGGATTGCAGTTACCTGGAGCCTCCCGTGCCTCCGCCTCCGGGCCGGCTCGGTTGGCGCTGGCGCTTGGGACTGGTACGCGATGCCCTGGCCGGTGCTCGGAGCGAAATCCGCAAGAAAACGGAAATGATTCTGCCCCCACGCACGGGTAATCGCCGGTTATTAATGAAGTGCAAACCCTTCTCGGGCAAAAATCCGATTTACGATTACACGCCGCCGTTTGGCTTGAACGCTTACGATTCGCGCTTCGATAAATCGAGTTGAAGTGAGCTCGACGTCGGGAATCCTCCGCAAATCGTAAAATTTCCCCACGTACTCTCATCGAGTACCCACCCGGGGTGTGCTGCTCCATGGACCGTCCCGAAAACTTGTGCCAGGTTTCTCGATACCGATTCCTCGTCCAAGGTCTGGTTCAAGGGGTGGGTTTTCGTCCCTTCGTTTACCAATTGGCGACGCGATTGCAACTGGCTGGCCATGTCAGCAATTCTGCCAATGGGGTGACCATCGAAGTGCAGGGCACTTCAGATAACTTAATTCAATTTCGAAAAGATCTGATCCATCAGCACCCGCCCTTAGCGTACATTCAAGAGCTTCAGAAGCAGGAAATTCCTTTTCGCGAGGAGGCCGGTTTTCAAATCCTTCCTTCCACCCAAACGGAAGTGGGCCGTACCTCGATCCCGGGCGATATCGCTCCCTGCGATGACTGCCTTAGCGAACTCTTCGATCCACAGGATCGACGCTATCGTTATCCGTTTTTGAACTGCACCCAATGCGGACCGCGTTATACCGTAATTTGTTCACTGCCTTATGATCGGCTTGCCACCACGCTTGCAAAATTTACGATGTGTACCGAATGTTTGCGGGAGTATGGCGACCCGGCCGATAGGAGGTTCCATGCCGAACCGATTGCCTGCTCGCAATGCGGCCCCCAGGTCTGGCTGGAAACGAATGGCCGGCGAGTCGCGGAAAAAGAGGCTGCGATTAAGGAAGCGATAACGCGACTTGAACGGGGGGAAATACTGGCCATCAAGGGAATTGGCGGATTTCACCTGGCTTGCGATGCATCGAATGAATCGACCGTGGCTCGACTTCGCGAAAAGAAGGGCAGGGGGACAAAGCCACTCGCCGTGATGATTAAAAACCTGGAATTGGCTCAGCAATATGTTGAAATTTCCCTAGCTGAAGAAGAACTTTTGCTTAGCCCGATGCAGCCGATTGTTTTGCTCCAACGAAAGCCGAACGAGTCTTCCCTGGCTCCAGCCGTTGCACCCGGAACGAACCAGTTGGGGCTATTTCTCCCCTATTCGCCCCTGCATCAATTGCTCCTGACTGACCGACCGTTGGTCATGACCTCCGGGAATGGCAGCAACGAACCGATTGTGATTGCGAATGAGGAGGCTCGAGACAGACTGAGCGTGCTGTGCGATGCGATTCTGATGCACGATCGGGAGATTACGACACCGTGCGATGATTCGGTCGTGCGAATCTTTGAGAATCGGCTATATCCCCTTCGGCGTTCCCGTGGGTATGCGCCCTTACCTGTAAAACTTCAAAAATCGGGGTCCACTGTGCTGGCTGTGGGAGGAGAGTTGAAGACCACACTCTGTCTGGCCATCGAGAAATCTGCCTACCTGAGTCAGCATTTGGGAGATCTGGAAAGCCCCGAGAGCCATATGGCACTCGACCGTTGTGCCCACCATCTTCTCGATTTATTTCGGGTGAAGCCCGATCTTATCGCTTGCGATCTGCACCCGGGTTATCTCTCGTCGCAGTGGGCCGAACGTTTTGCCCGCAAGCTGGATTTACCGCTAGTAAAAGTTCAACATCACGAAGCACATCTAGCTTCTTTGCTTGCTGATGTTTCCTGGTCTGGAAACGACCTGCTCGGCGTCTGCTTCGATGGCACGGGGTTCGGGACGGATCGTGCCATCTGGGGCGGGGAATTTTTTTGTTTCGATAAAAGTCGGTCGAAACGAGTAGGGCATTTGAAATATGTGTCCCTGCCAGGAGGTGATCTCAGTATTAAACGGCCCTACCGGCTGGCGTTGGCCCATCTGTGGGCAGCGGGAATTCCGTGGTCTGAGGATATCCCAGCCGTCGCGGCCTGCCCACCTGCCGAACGTGCGATTCTGCGTCAGCAGCTCGAAAAAAATGCGAATTGCACCCCCACGAGTAGCATGGGGCGCTTATTCGATGCAGTTTCCTCTTTACTCGGTGTCAATCAGCTGGCTAGTTATGAGGGCCAACCCGCCGTGGAGTTGGAGACGATAGCGGACTCGGGGCCTCAGGAGCCTTACCCGTTTGAAATCATCTCGGGGAATCCGTGTCAGATTGATCCCACGCCGTTACTACATGCCATTGTGCAGGATCTAGTTAGACAAGTGCCAGCTGCTACGATTTCCGCACGATTCCACGCCACGATAGCGGAGATGATTTGTTATTTTGCCAGGCTGTTTCGGCAGCAGGTGGGATTAGGTACACTGGGTTTAACCGGTGGAGTCTTCCAGAATATGCGACTTCTCAAAGAAGTGAGCCAACGATTGCACAACGAAAAGTTCACGATCCTGACGCATCAACAGGTACCTGCCAACGACGGCGGAATTTCCCTTGGCCAATGTTTGATCGCCCGAGGACAAATTTCGAGTTGAAACAGAGAATCTTCACTGAATTAATTGCTCCCAGAGGGAATTTCCTGGGATAATAAAGCGATAACTCTCTCGGAAATTGTTCCAACGGCTTCGATGCACGAACTCTCTTTAGCAACGCACCTTGTGGAGCTGGCCGGGCAAACGGCATCGCGCGAGCGGGCCCAACGTGTACTAACGGTCAAACTACGAGTCGGACTCCTTGCGGATGTTTCAGTGGAGGCCTTGCAATTCGCTTATGAAGTGGCCACGGCCGATACGCTCCTGGCCGGTTCGCGGCTGGAGGTGGAAGAGGTTCCCGTAACGGTATTTTGCGAACAGTGTCAGACGGAAGCCGTGTTGCCCAGCATCCAAAATTTTCGCTGCCCGGAGTGCAATATGCCGACCGAGAATGTTCTCTCCGGTCGGGAACTGGAGATCGCCTGGATCGAACTCGAATAAGGGAATTAGATGGGTAGGCTGCAAAGAGATACTCAGCGATGACCACACCCCGCATTCTCGAAGTTCGGCAGGGACTTCTGAAGAAGAACGATCAGATTGCGGCTACGTTGCGCGCGCGGTATCGAGCCGCCGGGACGACGGTAATTAATCTCGTTTCCAGCCCCGGCACCGGCAAAACTTTGTTGCTGGAACGAACACTGGTCGAATTGAAACAACGGGGATACGCCGTAGCGGCCCTCGTCGGCGATCTGGAAACCGACAACGATGCCCGGCGACTGGCCCGAAGTGGTGCCCCGGCTCGCCAGATCAACACTCATGGGATCTGTCACCTGGAAGCCGATATGATTACCCGGCATCTCGAAGAATGGAATCTCGAGGAAATCGATTTTCTGTTTATCGAAAATGTCGGCAACCTGGTTTGCACTTCCAGTTACGATCTGGGAGAAGAAATGCGGGTAGCTCTACTTTCGGTCACCGAAGGAGAAGACAAACCGCTGAAGTATCCGACCTTATTCCACTCGGCGGATGTCACCCTCTTTACCAAAATCGATCTGGCGAAAGTGTGCGAATTCGATGCCGATTTAGCTCTCCGTCATGTGCAGGCCGTGCGTCCAAGCATGCGGGTGCTTTCGACTTCAGCTAAAACTGGCGAAGGTCTTACCGAATGGTTGAAGTTGCTTCAGGATAGGCGATCCCATCCAGCGAAATGATTTCGGGGAGTATTTGCAATGTGCCTAGCGGTGCCGGGACAACTCGAATCTATCCATGAAGTCGATGGCACGCGTATGGGCAAAGTCAATTTTGGCGGCATCCTCAAAGAGGTCTGTCTGGAATTCGTTCCCGACCTGGAGGTAGGCGATTACACGATTGTCCATGTCGGTTTTGCACTCAGTAAAATCGACGAACAGACGGCCCGGGAAACGCTGGAGGCCATCGCTTCGCTGAACAACCTGGAGGAGGAATTGGGACCGGGGGATAATTCGTCATGAAGTATCTCACCGAGTTTCGAGATGGAGAACTGGCGAAAAAGCTCTTCGTGGAAATTGCCTCCCTGGTGACCCGAACCTGGACCCTGATGGAGGTCTGCGGCGGGCAAACGCACTCGATCATTCGCAACGGCATCGATCAACTTCTACCCCGGCAAATTCAACTGATCCATGGTCCGGGATGCCCGGTCTGTGTCACACCCGTGGAACAAATCGATAGGGCGCTCGCCATTGCCGCTTTGCCGAAGGTGACCTTCTGCAGCTTCGGCGACATGCTTCGTGTGCCCGGCTCTCACGGTGATCTCTTTCAGGTGAAAAGTCAGGGAGGAGATGTTCGGGTGGTTTACTCCCCGCTCGATGCCGTGAAGCTGGCTCGCGAAAATCCGAATTCGGAAATCGTCTTTTTTGCTATCGGTTTCGAGACTACGGCTCCAGCGAATGCAATGGCGGTTTATCAGGCGAAGCGGCTCGGGCTCAAGAACTTTTCGCTACTGGTCTCGCATGTTCTGGTTCCACCGGCGATGGAAGCGATTCTCAACGCTCCGGAGAATAGTGTTCAAGGGTTCCTGGCCGCCGGGCATGTCTGCAGCGTCATGGGCTATCATCAATATCCGCAGTTGGCTAAGAGATTTCGCGTGCCGATCGTGATTACCGGTTTCGAACCGCTCGATCTTCTGGAGGGTATCCGCCGAGCCGTTCTCCAACTGGAAGCAGGACAAGCTTTTGTGGAGAATACCTATCCTCGAGTAGTCAGTTTAGAAGGGAACCGTCCGGCGCAAGATCGGATAGCGGAAGTCTTTGAGCTGACAGATCGTATCTGGCGGGGTATGGGTTGGATCCCGAAAAGTGGCTGGCGACTGCGAGAAGAGTATCGCGGCTTCGATGCCGAATGGAAATTCGAGCTGCCCGATCTACCGGTGGTCGCGGATACGGTTTGCCGAAGTGGCGAAATCCTTCGCGGCACGCTGAAACCTAACCGGTGCCCAGCCTTCGGAAACTCTTGCACGCCGCGAACACCGTTGGGTGCGACCATGGTTTCCAGTGAGGGAGCCTGCGCGGCGTACTTCAATTACGGTCGACTCATCGATTTGAATCTGAAGTCGGTGCCTGAGGTGGAGACTGCGTCATGCCCGGCCTGAACTCCGAGGGATGGACCTGCCCGTTGCCCTTGCGGGATTACCCTCGAATAGTTCTGGGGCATGGCGGCGGCGGGAAGCTGACATCCGAACTGATCGAAAATCTCTTCTTGCCTGCATTTGATAATGCCGCTTTGACTTCACTTGGCGATGCCACGGTCCTACCCAATATCGGTGGTCGGCTGGCCGTGACTACCGATTCCTACGTCGTCCGGCCTCTATTTTTCCCCGGCGGCTGTATCGGCGATTTGGCGGTTCATGGCACCGTGAATGATCTGGCCATGGCCGGAGCCCGACCGCTCTATCTGACGGCGGCGTTCATTCTGGAAGAGGGACTGTTACTGAGCACGCTCGGCCAGATTGTCCGAGCCATGGCACGCTCGGCCCGGGAGGCTGGGGTGAAGATTATCTGCGGCGATACCAAGGTCGTCGAACGCGGGCATGGCGACGGCTGCTTTATCACGACCACCGGCGTTGGAGTAGTGCCGGAGGAAATCGTTTTCGGACCTGATCAAGTCAAAGAGGGGGATCTTGTCGTCGTCTCCGGAACCCTGGGAAATCATGGGGTGGCGATTTTGAGTGTGCGGGAAGGTCTCGATTTTGGAACAACGATTGAGTCGGATACCGCGCCCCTCTATAGCCTGGTGGTGCAAATGCTAGCCAGTGGTGCCTCACTCCGAATGATGCGCGATCCCACGCGCGGCGGACTGGCAGCAACTCTCAATGAAATCGTAGGGCGCATGGAATTTGGAATCGAGATCGAAGAGTCGAAAGTGCCGCTGGATTCCCAGGTTCAGGCGGCTTGCGAACTGCTGGGTCTCGATCCCTTTCAGGTCGCAAACGAGGGCAAACTGGTCGCGGTGGTAGCCGAGGAAAAATCGGAAGAGCTCCTCCAATTTATGCGTCAGCATCCTCTGGGCCAGAAAGCAGCGGTCATTGGTCGAGTAACTCGCGAATATCCCGGTCTTGTGGTGGCCAAAACGAGCCTGGGAGGCCGGAGGGTGATTAGTATGCCCATGGGAGAGCAGTTGCCGCGCATTTGCTAGCAGCACGGCAAGAGTTCAAAAGTGCGAAAGGAAAAAGCGGGTCGATCGACCCGCTTTCGTCTTATTTTGATTTTTCCGTGGATCAGTTGTTTCGCAGCATGCGGGGAAGTTCTGTCCCAACGCGATGTGGAAATCGTTCCTGCGGTGTTCCAAAGCGATTAGCAATCGTTCGAAGCAGAACTTCGATTACTGCGATAACCGCGATAATTCCCACCGCCAGGGCGACCCAACTGAATGAACGAAGCAGTTCTTCCATGTCATGTCTCCTCAGCTAGGAAGGTAAGAAACCAAATTTATTGTAAAACTTTCAGGTCGGAGCAAAAGCTATTTTTTGAAAAATTAACAATTAACTTCTTTTGCTCTTTCCAATTGAACTTACCGTTCCTTACGTTCATATCTTACTACTCGTCATAACGATTCTACGCAGGGCACTTGCGCCAAAACTACGCCCTCAGCAAAAAAAGTTAATCGATCTTATCGAAAAATGTCAAGTTGTACTGCTCAAGGTGTGTCTTCGATATAACCAGTCCGGACGGAAATTTACCAGGCTTTCCGAGTTTCTCGTCGAAGTCTACTCAAATCCGCCAGACACTTATTATTCGTCCGGGATGATCAAATCTTTCTCGGCACGATCCCACTATCCAAACCTTTCGGTCGGGCAAGCTTCCCGGATTACCCGACCTCATGGAAATTAGCGATTCTTCCTCGAAATGCGGCTGGCGAAACCCTACCGGAGAATCATCCCTTAAATTCCCCCCAAGTTCTTTATTTTGAACGATTACGTTTGACGACACCCCTTCCTGGTTTTACCATTTTACGCAGATTGTATTTTTCCCCTCAAGCGTGAGATGACATCATGTATAGTTTGGTTTTGATGGCGGCCATGGCCACCGGGCCGGAAGTGCCCGAGTTCGGAGGCGGCGGTATCGGCTGGGATACCAGTCTCTGCTTCCTGCGAACCTGTAAACTGCCTTACTGCGCTCCGGTCAACTGCTGCTTCTACGAAACCTGCCTTCCCACACGATACGGCTGGGTCTCCAACTGCGGTTGCAGCGGGGCTTACCGATACGGCGGCTGCTACGGTGTCTCCTATGGCTCCTGCTTCGGTGGCTCGTACGGATACGCGGGATGCGGTTGCGGTTACCACAACTATAGTTCGTGCTATGGCTCCTGCTACGGTTCGTGCCACGGTTCCTGCTACGGCGGCTGCTACAGTGCCCCTACCAGCTGCCACGGCTACTCCTGCAGCGGCTATTCCTGCTGCGGTTGCATCGGTTCCTACGATCCCGGCTACCACGGCATCGGCTACGCCGGCTTCACCGGCTACGGCAATTTCGGCGCTTACGGCTCGGCTCCGGTTGGCAACCCCGCCGCTAACGTGGTGATCCCGACCCCCGCCGCCAAACCTTTGACCAACTCCCCGCAGCTCCGCAACGACCTGTCGGTTCCGAATCGACTGGCCAAAGCCTCCGTGGTTCTGGAAGTTCCGGAAACGGCCAAGGTCTTCGTCGATGGCAACGCCATGACCAGCACTGGTAGCCGGCGCGTCTTCACCACCCCCGAATTGGAAGTCGGCGAAGATTATTACTACACCGTTCGCGTAGTTTTCGAAAAAGAGGGCAAGGAAGTCGAAGAGAATCGTAAAGTGATCGTTCGACCGGGCGATTCGACCACTCTCTCTTTCACGGCCCCTGTTATGCGAGATGCCGTCACGAGTGGAATCGGTCGATAATTGAAATTCTTCTCAGTACCCGCTTTCGGCTTAACGGCTGAGGCGGGTATTTTCGTTTTTACAGGAAAGTGGAAACGCAATAGAGGACGACACCGATCATGGCCAGGAAGCTCGCCATGCGGATTCCCCAGCGAAAGGCTTCCCGCAATATCAAATCGAGCGGATCGAATCTCGTCGCACTGTAAACCAGACTAACGACGAAGAGCATGACCGGCAGATGCCAGTAGATCGATCCGGTAGCCAAGAGAGGATTCATCAGATCGATCCCTCCCGTTTGATTTCAATGGTTTTGATCGGCTCGGTAATCACCGTCTTGGCATTTCCTGCAGGAATTGGCGAGGGAGGAGCGGCGGCCTCGGATTTTGCCGCTTCCTCGATCTTCTTTTTTGTCACGGGTACGATGGTGAAGGCCGCCCCGGCGATCGCATCATAAATCACCAGAATGTTCAACACCCCGGCGATCACGGTGTAGACCCAGGCGAGGTCGAAGACCTTCTGATCGTTCCGCTGCATGTCGTTGAGCTTTTCATCGGAGGGTTCGCGTTCCAATTTCCCGAATCGCGGACCCGCTTCTTTCGTTTCGTCGTAGTGCATGAACTGGTAGATGGCTGGCCACGCCGACATGCCGATAAAGAACTGACCGACGTAGTGGGGACGAGCCGTCAGACAGTACACCAGGTGCATGTGCGCTCTGGGATCGGGTGGCCGGTTGCCTGCTTCTTTGTTGGTGATGTAGACGTTCTGCCATTCTCCCAGCCAAAGACCGTAGAAGAAAAGTCCGTGGAGGCATACGAAAAAAATGAGGCCTTTGGTCATCCGGCCCTGAGACATCTGACCCAGGCCGGGTATCAGATAAGATAATATGCCAGCCAAAACATCCGGCTTCTGGGGCGGAGCCGCGATGATGCGGTAGGTTTCCTCTTTCATGCAGTGCTTTTCGGTCCGAAAGTACGATTATTTGAATTCAGATATGTTAGAGGAACTGTTCCGAACGGTCCAACGAAACTCGGTCCAATCCAGGTAAGCCCAAACTAATGCTCCAATAATCATCGCGATCCCGGCCACTCCGACCAGGTGTTTACCGAAAGGTCGCGTCAGCCAGGCCGTGGGTCCGCGGCCCAGAATCATATCGAAAATCCGCGTGATCAGATAGAACGGCCAGAGAATCGGAACGACGAAATCGTTGCTCGCGCTGAGAGCGGGTTGCGGTGTCGGTAACGCGGGGCGGGGCACTTCCTCCACCACCACGCTGGCATAAGGAACCAGTTCCTCCGGGGTGATCTCGACGGCTGTCGGCGGAAGGGAGACCAGACGATTGGTTTCCGGCACCCGAATCGGATCGCCGAATTCGACCTTCCACCCCATCACACTGCTGTCCGGAGTGTCGATTCGCGGTGTACTGGTTATCTTGGCTTCGTTAATCATCTGTCGATTGGGGAACGGCAGCGGTGCAAACTCCTCGGCGGGAATCCTAGCCGATTCCTGGAGCTTCTGGGCTTCTTCTTCATCCAGATGGGAAAGAGGCAGGCTGAGCATGCGTTGAATCAGGCTGTCCAGATCGTCCAGTTGCTGACGGGTCTGATGAAGCGTCGGATTGCTCATGGCGGATTCCTTTCACGCCGTCCCAATTGAGATTAAGGCTGTACAATACCCCGAATTGCCAGAATCCCGCAAGATCAAGATGATTCCATGTCGAGCCGTTATTTCGTCGAAACACCGTTGCAGGCCGGTTCGTTCTCTCTGGAAGGGCCCGAAGCGCACCATCTGCTGCATGTCATGCGCTGTGAACCTGGGGAAAAAGTGACCCTATTCGACGGTTCCGGGCGGGAAGCTGCGGCAACCGTTCAAGAACTGCATAAGAAATCGGCTCTACTTCAGCTCGACGAGCCGCATTACATCGACCGGGAGATTCGTTTCGCTCTACATATTGCCGTCGCTTTTCCCAAAGCGGATCGGTCCGATTTTCTCGTTGAGAAACTCACCGAACTGGGGGTAACCGAACTCACCCCTTTGGAAACCGAGCGAAGCGTCACCAAAATTCGGGATGATAAACTGGAGAAACTACACAGACAGGTGATTGAGGCCAGCAAGCAATGCGGTCGCAACCGGCTGATGAAAGTGAACCCCAGTCAGAATCTGCAGGATTTCCTGACTCTCCCCCGAGAAGGTCGGCGATTGCTTCCTCATCCCGGCGGCAAACTTCTGAAAGATGTTGCGGTTCCCGTGGGAGCCACGACGGCGGTTATAGGACCCGAGGGGGGATTCTCTGAAGTAGAAGTGGAACGGGCTAGGGGTTTAGGTTGGGTACCGGTTTCGCTGGGAGATAGGATACTAAGAACCGAGACGGCAGCGATCGCACTCGCTAGCCGGCTGGTTATGGATCAATAATCCTGGCGTTCCATCCCGGCAAGGGCATCGCGGAAGGATTTCACATCGCGATATCGTTCGTTGGGTTCCTTGGCGATCGCCTTGGCCAGAATATCGTTGAGATCCTGAGGAATATCGGGCTTCAATTCCTTGGCCAAACGTGGCGGAGTATTCAAATGCCGTCGCAACGTCTCTTCCGAGGAAAGAGATCGCTCCCAGGGTAACTGGCCGGTGAACACTTCAAACGCGGTGACACCCAAAGCGAAAATATCGACGCGATGATCGGTTCGCTGCCTTTTGATGATCTCCGGAGCGAGATAATCAGCCGTGCCGGTGCGATTGCCCGGCTGGCAGAAAACCGGGGTGTAGGGAATCGTTAAGCCATAGTCGATCAGCTTGACTTGGTTTTCCTTGTTCACCATCACGTTACGCGGGCAGAGATCGCGGTGCAGGAATTGGTTGCGATGCAGAAAGGCCAGGGCATCGCTCAGTTGCAATACGTAGCTGACGCGATTGCCATTGAGTTGCGGGCTTTTCGTTTCGATCAGAAAGTTCAAACCGAGGCCATCGATCCATTCCATGACGATGTAAGGTTCACCCGCGGTCGTTACACCATGCTCGATGGTCCGAACGATGTTGGGATGGCCGGAGCCGGCACTCAATTTTTCGGTGAGTTCCCCTTCGGTTGGCTTATCCTTGATCCCCATCAGTTTGAATTTTTCTTCGAACTTATGGGTCTTTTCTTTGTCGAGTAATTTCAGGCAAACCATCCGGCCCAGCTTCTTATCGTAGGCGGACCAGACCTTGGACATGCTTCCCTGACCGGTGCGGTTACGCAAATCCCAGCGCTTGGCAACGTCGACCTTTGCGATCCTCTTGGAGCCACCAAACAAACTGGCAAGTAAACCCACCGGGAACTCCTCGCATAGTCACTATGATTTGCTGCGAATCTCTGAGTATTATCTCATAGATAGCACACTAATACTAGTCTTAAGGCGATCAGGTCTTTTCGCAGTAATCGATGATCTGAGCAACTTCTGTCCGTAAGTTGTGGCGATGAACGATCCGATCGATGAAGCCATGCTCCAGTAGGAACTCGCTGGTTTGGAACCCTTCAGGCAGTTCGAGCCGGACCGTGTTCCAGATTGTGCGGGCCCCTGCGAAGCCGATCATGGCTCCCGGTTCGGCCAGGTGAATATCCCCTTGCAGGGCGAAACTGGCGGCCACCCCACCCATGGTTGGGTTGGTGAGAATCGAGATATACAGGCCGCCCGATTGATCGTACTTGGCGAGGGCACACGAGACCTTGGCCATCTGCATCAGGGAGAGAATCCCTTCCTGCATGCGGGCGCCACCGCCCGAACCGCTGACAATAATCAGCGGCAACTTCAATTTGGTGGCTTCTTCGACGATGCGAGTGAGTTTTTCACCGACAACCGAGCCCATACTCCCGGCCATGAACTGAAAATCGGTAATCCCCAGTACGACGGGTCGACCGCGAATGAAGCCTTTGCCCACCACGGCCGCATCGTTCATTCCCGATTTGGCTTGTTCTTCGGCGATTCGCTTGGAATAAGGAATTCGGTCCTTGAAGCCCAGCGGGTCGACCGGTTTCAACTCGGCGTACCACTCCTCAAAGCTATCTTCGTCGAGCAGATGCTTGATGCGATCCTTGGCCGGCATGCGGAAGTGGTAGGTGCATTCCGGGCAGACGTGGGCGCGGGTTTCGACTTCTTTGCGGTAGACGGTAGCCTTGCACTGAGGGCAATGGATCCAGAGTCCTTCTGGAACACCGCGCTTGGAGCGAACTAGACCACCGGAGGTATCGGAAATTTCGTTGGCAGACATCTCGATCTCAAAATCAAACTTCGTCGATCTGGGCCAGGGAGGCGAACTTTTTACCTTCCACGTACGCAAGGAAAGCGCCTCCCCCGGTGGAGACGTGGGTGATCTTGGAATCCAGGCCGAACTGTTCAATGGCCTCGGCCGTTTCGCCGCCGCCGATAATCGTCACGGCGTGGGAATTGGCCATGGCCTCTCCGACGCCCCGCGTGCCCTTGCTGAAGGCGGGTTGCTCGAACCAACCCACCGGTCCATTCCAGATCACCGTTGCGGACTTGGCGATCTCCGCAGAGTAATTCGCCAACGTCTTCGGCCCGATATCCACGCCTTCGAATCCCACGGGGATATTGCCTTCCACCACCTGGGTGGTGTTCAAATCATCCGATTTTGCGGTCACGTAGTCAATGGGTAACGAGATTTTGTTTCCGACATACTGCAACAGCGGTCCGGCAGCGGTCAGTTCCTCATCGGCCACGCGAGTCGAGCCGACATCCACTCCTCGAGCCTTCAGGAAAGTATAGGCCATCTTGCCGCCGATGAGCAAATGATCGACTTTGGTCAGAAGCACATTGATGAATGCGATCTTGTCCGAGACCTTTGCTCCGCCCATCACCGCAAGCATCGGCCGCTTGGGGTGTGCCATCAACCCGTCAATCACTTCCAATTCCTTGGCGACCAGGAAACCAACAACTCGAGGTTTGGGAGCCATCGCTTTGGGCACGGCCACCATCGAAGCGTCTTTGTCGTTGTGGCAGGTCCCAAACGCGTCGTTGACATAGATGTCCCCGAGTTGGGCGATCTGCTGGGCAAATTCGGGATCGTTCTTCTGTTCGCGAGGGTCGAACCGCAGATTTTCCAGCATCAGCACATGGCCGGGCTGCAAAGCCGCGGCGGCCGCCGTGACCGCCGGGCCAACGACGGTATCGCCCGCTTTTTTCACGGGGACGCCCAGTAATTCGCTCAGTCGCTTGGCCACACCATCGGTTTTAAGAATAGCGTCTTTGGCCGGGTCACCACTGGGACGACCGATGTGGCTCATGGCGATGACCGAAGCGCCCGCTTCCAACAGGTATTTTAAAGTGGGAATGGCCGCCCGAATTCGACGATCGTTAGTGATCACGCCCGTTTTTTTGTCCATCGGGACGTTGAAATCGACTCGAATAATAACCTTCTTGCCCTGGATGTCGCCGAGATTCTTGATCGTCTTCTTTGGCATTGACCATTCCTTTTGCGCTATGTGCAGTCAGCGTTCAGCAATCAACCTTCAGCCATCTTTCAGATGGGCCAACACTCTGTTTGGCCCAAGGGGTGTTAACTTTGGGAACTCAGCTTTCAGCTTTCAGCCGCCGCTATTCCTGTTCTATGACCCAACTCCTCGGGTCGTCGAGCAAGCCCGCCAACTGTTTTCAGCTAACCTCTGATAGTTGAAAGCTGACCGCTGAAAGCGGATAGCTTTTTTACAGCTTCGCCGCGATCTTCTTCAGTAGATCGACGCAGCGGTTACTGTATCCCCATTCGTTATCGTACCAGCTGACCAGCTTGAAGAACTTGCTGTTCAACTCGATACCCGAACCGGCATCGAAAATCGAAGAGCTCTTGTCGTGGATGAAGTCGCTGGAGACCACTTCGTCTTCGGTATAGGCCAGGATTCCCTTCAAATAGGTTTCGCTCGCTTTTTTCATCGCGGCGGCGATTTCCTTGTAGCTGGTTTCCTTAACGGTTTTGACTGTCAGGTCAACGACCGAAACCGTCGGCGTGGGAACGCGGAAGGCCATGCCGGTCATCTTGCCCTTCACTTCAGGACAAACCAGAGCCACGGCCTTGGCGGCACCCGTCGTGGAAGGGATGATGTTGATGGCGGCACTTCGGCCCCCCTTCCAATCTTTCTTGGAAGGGCCGTCGACTGTCTTCTGCGTGGCGGTGTACGAGTGAACCGTCGTCATCAAACCATCTTCGATTCCAAATCCTTCTTTCAGCAGAACATGTACGACCGGAGCCAGACAGTTCGTCGTGCAGGAAGCATTGGAAATGATGTTGTGCTTGGCGGAATCGTACTTCTCGTCGTTGACACCCATGACGATCGTGATGTCTTCGCCCTTGGCCGGTGCGGAGATGATCACTTTTTTCGCCCCGGCGGTGATGTGCCCCTTCGCCTTTTCGGCTTCGGTGAACAGGCCGGTCGATTCGATCACGATATCAACGCCCAAGGCTTTCCACGGTAGGGCCGCAGGGCCTTCCTTCACAGCCAGGCACTTGATTTTGTGGCCGTTTACAACCAGAATGTCGTCTTCCGGCACGGTCGGCGAAGATTTTTCGCTGTGCACGCTGCCGTGGAATTTACCTTGCGTGGAATCGTACTTCACCAGGTAAGCCAGGTTATCGGCGCCTACGAGATCGTTGACGGCAACGACATCGATGTGTTCGCCCAGATGTCCTTGTTCCACGATCGCACGAAAAACCAGTCGACCAATACGACCAAAGCCGTTAATCCCCACTTTCACTGCCATGAGATCAATTCCTCTTTCTTCGAAATAGCCTACTGTCGATGTTGCTCATACCTTATTAGCATTCAGTGGTGTTGCCAGTAGTCGTGCTGGTTTTCGTTTTCCGCTATTTGTGAGAATTCATCATGTCAAAAGTCGTTCGCGTAGCCGTGACCGGTGCAGCCGGGCAAGTCTCTTACTCCATGCTGGCCCGATTGGCTTCCGGCGAAGTCTTTGGACCTAACACCCACGTTATTCTACAGCTTTTGGAAATACCGCGCTCCGTTAACCCCAAAGCGATGGACGCCTTGGAAGGTGTCGCGATGGAACTGGAAGATTGCGCTTTTCCGACGCTGAAAGAAATTAAAGTTACCGACGATCCCCTGCAGGCGTTCGATGGTGCCAACTGGGTTCTCCTCGTCGGGGCGGCCCCGCGCGGCCCCGGTATGGAGCGTAAGGATCTGTTGACCAAAAACGGCCAGATTTTCGTCGGCCAGGGTAAAGCCCTGGCCGCCCGGGCCGCTTCCGATGTGCGAATTCTGATCGTCGGCAATCCCTGTAACACCAACTGCCTCGTGGCCTACCACAACGGCAAGGATATCCCCGCCGAACGCTGGACTGCCATGACCCGCCTCGATCACAACCGGGCTGTTTCGGCTCTGGCCGTAAAGAGTGGCGTGACCAACGACGCCGTGACCTGCATGACCATCTGGGGCAACCACAGCAACACCCAGTACCCGGACTTCACCAATGCGAAGATCAACGGCAAACCGGCTACGGAAGTGATTACCGATCGCAAGTGGCTCGAAACGTCCTTCGTGCCGCAGTGCCAGGAACGGGGCAAGGCCATTATCAACAAGCGAGGCTTATCCTCGGCCTTCTCTGCTGGGAATGGTGCTTTGGATCACGTAAAGAGCCTGCTGAAACCGACCCCTGCCAACGACTGGGTCAGCATGGCCACGGTTTCCAAAGGCGAATATGGCGTTCCAAAAGGATTGGTCTTCGGCTACCCGTGCAAGACCGATGGAGCAGGGAATTACAGCATTGTCGAGGGCCTGCAATTGGATGCTTTCGGCAAGACTAAGTGGGATTTGACGCTGAAGGAATTGCTGGAAGAGCAGGACGCCGTGAAGGAATTACTGCCGAGCTAAGGGGCATAAAAAAAGTGTTCCGAGGAAACGGTTCCTCGGAACACCCGGTTTTCAATTGTTTTTATTCTTGTTCTTGTTCACATCCACATCGACATCCACGCCCGGCGCATTGACTTTCACCCGGCCCTTGTTGACATTCACATCAACATCGTGATTAGGATCGTTAACTCGCACCTTGTTATCGTTAGGTGACAAATCTCTCCGCGATGTCGGGTTGGTAGTGTTATCGCAGCCCGTGAGAAGTCCAATTCCCAGAGCCAGCGCAATAAAATGCTTTTTCATGGTCGATACCTCCGTTGAGTAATTCCAGGGAGGTACGTAAAGCATTTGTCATGCCGCTCGACGGAAAAATGTACTAACTTGTTGAGCGCAAATTTCCTTGATATCTCCGAACAGCTGTTCGAGTTGCTGTTTGCTCTTACCCCAGTCGTAAAGCTGGCCGCGAATCTTCGTCGCGGCGGCGATCTGCGTACCATTGGGCAGTCTTCGGAAGGAAATCACTAGTTCGCCTTCGAAACTCCACATGTCCGAAGGAAGATTACTTTCGATCAGACAACCATCCTCGGCGGGTGTAATCTGCTTGATGGTTTTACCGCCATGAGCCATTGCACAGATCCCGGCGACGATAACCAAACCCGTCGGAGCGGCCAGCAACTCATTCTTCTCCTTCGAGGTGTTGATTCCCATGCGGGAGTAGTAGGGCACCAGCATTTTCGCGACCGAATTGAGGGAGACTCCGATCATCGGTTTGTAGATGACCTTGTCGCACAGCGCCAGGAAATCTTCGGCGGAGAATTTTTTTTTCGCCTGTGCCGCGTAACGACTGATCAACTCGCGAACTTCCGGATTTCCAAACAGGATCTCATAACGGATCTCGTCGTGCCAATTGTTCGCGGTGGAGGCGAAGACTTCCTCGGCCAGCGAACTCGCAGCTTCCAGAGACGGGTTCGGCTTCTCGGGCGCGAGTCGTTGACCACAACTGGAGCAGAAATTCCCGGAACCTTCGGCACCGCAGTTGGAACAGAACATGGCGAAACCGCCTTTAGCGAATCGAACTAGAATGAGATTAATATCGTCCGAATATCGGAGCAATCTTCAATCAAGTCTCATCTTGTGGTGCTTTCGCCTCTTCGCTATCTTGCTTGGATTGAACTGCAAGTGAGCCTTGATTAGAGGCCTGAATTAACCATTGCAGGCAAAAATAGCCAGGGTAAAAATTCATGGCCTTCATATTCAGCTTAAGAACGGCTTTAGGCTTCGCTTGCTGGTACAGGTAGAAAACTCCTCGCTCCATGTTGAAATTGGAGATTTCCCTATACGGAATAGTTCCCGACTTGGTTTTCATGAAACCGGTAATGATCTTCGGGCAAGAAAGTGCGTCCGAATTAAATACTAACTTGGAACACCACGCTAGTGATTTATCATTTCGGATCTGTAGAGACATTCGATATCCAATCAATCGGGCAAGGTTATCTCGGAAATCATCGAACTGAGAGTCTCCTCCTTTTTGATGGCTGAAAGTGAATCGAAATGGCTTGATCTCAGCTTCATTCAGTGGAACGATGCTGACTTTAATTGAGGTGCATATATATACGCCGTGGAATGATTCCGTCTTTGGGACCCAACTGAATTTATCGATTTGTTCGTAACGAACGATATTTTCTTTTTTCCAATAATGAAGGTTAAAGCCTTTCTCGTAGACAATGATTTTAGATCCACCAAATAAACCATTGTAGAGTATGTATATACCAAAGACGTTACCAGAAATTCCAACCAATATTCCCAGGAGTTGGGTTTCTCTGCCAATACCCACTGCAAAACTGGTCGCCAACAAGCAAATAAGAAAGCATTCAAAAAGTTTAACTAAGCGAATAACAAAGCTGGAGAGTTTGCGCTCGAAAAGTTTTCTACCCAGACCTGGTGAAGAAGAATCCGAACTGTCTCGACGCATTTTTATTTCGCTTCGTTCACCTAATCTTTTGTAAAGCACCCCCAGCAATACATTAGCATTCAGGGACGTGTGTTTGATGCAAAGCGATGCCTCTTCTTCACCGTACTTCCAGACTCGAATCTCACCATCCAGCAAATAGTAAGTGGCTATTTCCGCCCAGGATAAAAATGCTACTTCCTCTCCGCTTTCGACGAACAATCCTTGAT
The DNA here is from genome assembly GCF_018398935.1 of Telmatocola sphagniphila. Taxonomy (GTDB): domain Bacteria; phylum Planctomycetota; class Planctomycetia; order Gemmatales; family Gemmataceae; genus Telmatocola; species Telmatocola sphagniphila. Next base: position 149,491 of record NZ_CP074694.1, read on the forward strand.
TCGAGAGTCGCCAACCCAAGCCGGGCAAGGGTATATTTAGTTCTAGATTTTCCGAAGCCTGCTCGATCAATCGGTTCAAATTGCGTTTATAGAAATGGTAAAGAGGATCTCCGAAAGCCGCCTTGTAGATGTAATCGAACGGTTGTCTGGAAATTCCCGAAGTATTCGCGAGTACAAATTCACCTTTATGTTGGAACCCCGCAAAATTCCCCATCACGAAAAAATCGCTATGGAAACTTGACACTGCTAAAAGGTCCGAATCTTTATATTCAATTTTATGGTTTCGAGATTTGAGGGTAAAACCAGTATCTGAAAATGATAGTAATGTTAATCTGTTTAGAGACTTTAAAGTCAAGAAAATCCCGATAATAACCAATGGCAGGAAGGCATATAAAGCAATGGTTCGCTCAAGATCATCATTGCGTACCACTACCTGCTCAGCTGCGATAAATGCGAGGACGAAACTGAGTATTCCGAAATGGAATGTAAAAGAGCGGTTCAACTCGCCGAATATGGCTATCGGTTTCTTCATGCGACATTGGGCGATAAGTTTTTCTCTCCTACTTCCGTGCCGTCACCTGCGGCAGTAACCGCTCACACCTCGTCCTGAGATTATCGGGAATTGCTCTTGCGCTGGGGAATTAATTATCTCATACTCGGGGCATGGAGTCTGTCAGCGAAGAATGGCTTGTTCGCCAAACGCCGGAAGTTCAGGCTGTGCTGCGGATTCTTTTGAACCGCATCGCCGAACTGGAAGCGAAGCTCGGCAAGGATTCCAGCAACTCTTCGAAGCCGCCTTCAACGCAACATCCCCACGCCAAGCTTTCGAAGCAAGCCCAAAAGAAGGCCAAACGGAAGTCGGGCGGCCAACCGGGGCATCCCAAACACGAACGCTCTTTGGTTTCCGCACACGAGTGCGACGGCGTCATTGTTTGTTTACCGGCCGAATGCCGCCGTTGTGGCGAACCTTTGAACGGAACAGATCCCCAGCCTTTGCGTCATCAGGTCTGGGAGATTCCCGAAATCAAGCCTTCGATTACGGAATATCAACTCCATCGTCTGCGCTGTTCGTGCGGCAAGACCACCTGCGGAGAATTACCCCCAGGCGTGCCTGTCGGAATGGCCGGGCCTCGATTGGTTGCTTTGTCCGCTTTGTTGATGGTCTGCTTCCGGCTCTCCAAACGACGCTGCGCCCTGTTTCTGGAACAAATCCTGGGTCAGGAGGCTTCGGCTTCCTGGATGATCAAACTGCAGAACCGAGCCGCCGAAGCCTTGCAAGCCCCCTACCAGGAGTTGGCCTTAGCCTTGCCTGGGGAAGCGGTCCTCAACGGCGACGAATCGCCCACCAAAGAAGGGCTCGCCAAAGCCTGGACCTGGACTTTTGTAGCCGCGACTTTCAGCGTCTTCGCTCTCCGCACCAGCCGCAAAGCCCAGGTGGTCCTCGAATTCCTGGGCGATTCATTTACCGGCGTTCTAGGCTGCGACCGGGCCAAGATGTATTGGGCTTTCGGACGCTTGCAGTGGTGCTGGGCTCATTTGCTCCGCGACTTCCAAAGCCTCATCGATCGCCCCTGTCCGGTCGCTCGACGCTTAGGACACGACTTGCAACGACAGACTCGGGCGATGTTCGAACTCTGGAATCGCGTTCGGGACGGAACCCTCAGCCATAAAGCGTTCGGCGAACAAATGATCCCCATACGAAGCGAAGTCGAAGCCTTGCTCTTGCGAGGAAAATTCGATCCGAAGCTGCGTGGCTTTTGCTCCGAACTCTGGAAATACCGGGCTCGGCTTTGGACGTTCGTCGATGTCGAAGGAGTAGAGCCCACCAATAATGCCGCCGAGCGGGCTTTGCGGCCCGCGGTCATTTGGCGGAAGTTATGCTTTGGAACCCAATCGGCCCAGGGGAGTCGGTTCGTTGAACGAATGCTGACCGCGATCGAAACTTGTCGTCAGCAGAAACGGAACTCATTCGCCTGGATGACTCAAGCGGTACAGGCTCACTTTGCCCAAGAGAAAGCCCCTTCTCTCTTGGCCAGGGCGTGAGTTATTACCCTGCGGCACATCCTCCGGTGCCTTCAACGTACCCAGAAAATCAAGTACCGCCTGCTGCTCATCGGCCTTCAGGGTCTTATACGCTTCCCGGACCACTTTGGCGTCGCCGCCGTGCTTGAAAATCGCGGCCTGCAGCGTGGGAGCCGTACCATCGTGCATGTACGGGGCGCTATCGGCCACTCCCCACAGAGCCGGAGTCTTCCATTCAGATGGTTCCGGCATATCCGGGGGCAGAGGCGGCAGTTCCGGACGCTTCGGGCCATAGCCATCGCCGCCGCTGGGTAGAGGATCTTCCAGCTTGTGCAGGAGGAAATCGGTAAAAATCCCTCTCACGCCGCCGATGTCTTCCAGATGGCAAACCGCACAGCCGATCGACTTGAACATCTTCTTGCCGAGGATTGCCGAATCGGCCGCCTTGGCAGTTTCCGGCATTTTTTCGATAGGTTTGGGGAGGGTGGCCACGAACCCCACCAAAGCTCGGAATTGCTTGCGATCCAGGTCCGGATTCTCGGGCACTGGATATTCCGGATGGCTCAACGGTTGAGCTTGACCCATTTTCGGATTGCTCAGACCAATTTCGTTGGAGCAGGCCGCGGCTACAAATTCTTCCAGTGTTGCGAACTGTCCCTTCCAGCCGAACTTACCAACCCGGCCATCCTTCAGAATGCGCGGCCGGCCTTGCGGAATGGCATCGAAATCGAGCTTGAGATCGCTAATCGTCCCCTTGATCAGATTCCGGCGGTAATTTTTCATAATGGCTTTGTCGGAGACCATATCGGCCCAGCCGGCCCCGAAGAGAGCCGTCGTCTGCACTGACTCAGTTCGCAGCGGATCGAAATCCGGAATCACAATCGGCGGCGGCGTATAAGTGCAATGTTCGGGATCCGCCGGGGGGGCCGGTGGTTGAATTGTTCGCCCGGGAACGACAGGGAATTTCTTGCGAACCAGTTCGAAAGTTTCTTTCAGGTTGGTAGCGACCGAACTGGTGTGAATAGTGCCGCTGACGAACTCCCCATCAGGGGTCGAAGGGCTGATACTGAAGTTGCGGACATTCTGTTTGTTGCCACCACCACCGCCGATGCCGCCCTGGAAATGACAAGCGACACAGGATTTGGCGTTGAAGACCGGTCCCAGCCCGTCGCCGTGAGCCAGCGGATCGTTGACTTGCCATTCGTGGTTGAACAACTCTTGGCCGAGGGCTTTCTCGGCCGCGCTGGCGGTGGGACCAAAGAAAATCGGCATTCCATCGGAGAATTGCCAGAGCACAAATGCACTGAACACGAACGTGGATAAGTACAGAACCGCCCGACGCTGTTGTTGAAGAGTCTGTAATTTCATGGCAATTCTCTTCGCGACTACTGCTCGTAGAAATGTTTTTATGAATGTAATTGGGCCGTGCGGTAAATGCAAGGGGAAAAGCAGATTTGTCTGGGGCTATTTTGGGGCCAAATTTTGTAAGTGGCCTCGGAGAATTTACTTAAATGAGATTGTGAAGCCCTGAAATCGAATTGCACAACCAGTAGCTAAAATCCCCAATTCGAAAGATCTCCCGATTCTCATGTTCTCCGGGATGGAAGCCGATGAACGACTATTCGATGCTCAGAGGCAGGCTTTCCCGAACCTGAAAGTCTGCCGTTGGATCGAACCGCTTCCGGGCGACTCTCTGAGAGCCTATGCTGCCCGCCTGGCACCCCTGGTAGACCCGGGAGAGCCCTGCATTTTGGGTGGAGCTTCTTTCGGGGGAATAATCGCCCAGGAACTCTCACGGCATATCCGGGCTCAAGCGTGCATCATTATCGGTAGCATTAGTTCCCCTTCCGGAATCCCTTTGAAATGGCGAATGTTACGGCCGCTGGCGCACCTGCCTCTGGATCGCTTGAATTCGCTTTTTTATTGGATCTCCAAACTAGGTCGGCCCATAATCCCTTACAACACCCGCCGACGGCTTCTCAAACTGTCCCGTCCCGAGGCCGCTTTTGTTCTGTGGGCCATGTGCAGCGTTCTGAAATGGCGGCCGCCTTCCGCCCCGATTCCGACTCGCTTGTTTCACCTGCACGGCGCTCTCGATCGTGTTTTCCCGGTTCACCTCAGCAAACCGGATTTGGTAGTTCCTGCCGGCGGCCACGCATTAACGCTCTTTTGTCCGACGGCCGTTAATGACTACATTTCATTCGTGCGGAATGAGGTTGGTGGATAACCCGCTCGAGCAGTAAGGTGTCTGAAAGTGATCCTCTGAATTATCAATCGCTTATCACGGGGGAGACCTGATAATTTCCTTTCCTTTTGCCCTCAAATGCATTGGAATCTACTGGTTGCCAAGTATTCGAATAAAAGTTCCCATCCCGGAGCGATGATTTCATGAGTGAGAATCTTACAGATCCGGACTCCTATCCTGATCCGAACCAGGAGGAATTGGAATATGAACTACAGTCAATTCCTCCCACCAAGGAAAGGGTTTTCGTAGTGCTGCTGGTCGCGGCCTTATACATCAGCTCCTGCTTTATGACGGCACTGGTATTACTGAAGGGATTTGGTTGGGGGAAAGCGGATGACGGACCAAGAAACAATCCGATGCTGGGTGGCACGGCATTGATTCTAGGTTGTGTTCCGCCATTTACCGTCCCGTGGTCGGCCAACATCGCTCTATTGATCGGAATGATCACCTACGAGCGAAAATATCTGCGAACCGCTGAAGTGTGTGGTTATGTCGCTTTGGGTACAAGTCTTCTAACGATCCTTCTGCCCGTGACGGGAACGGCAAAACTCAGAGAAGGTTATTTTGTTTGGCAAATGAGCATAATTGTGTTCGCTTATTCCGCCTGGAGTGCTCGAAGTCGATATTCGAAGCTGAGATCTAGTCTCGCTCTCGAGGACATTAACAGAATCTGACTTAACTTGAATGGGTAAACTGGAAATCTTCTTCCCCGATTCCTAACGGATTGTTCTAATTCGACTTCTGAGCCCTGGCTATTTACCTAATCCTATCTCTAGGATAAAAGCCATTTTGATAAAAGCCATTTTTGCTTGCTGAGTCATAACACATTTAAGAAGATCATTTAGCGACGCATCGGAGGCTTTGCGTAGATGCGTCACGGCACGCAATTTGTTGATCCTTAACACTTTATCAACGACTCACTGAAAACTCGCGCTATGCACTATTGAATCAGCCCCCGAATCAATCAATCATTTTCAAAAATCACGTTGGCCCCCCGTCCGTCGAAATTTTCAACAGCAACGGTGGCCACTTACCTCTAAGCAAGCGCTCATTCGAAACTCGAATTGATGCGAACTTTGCCCGTCAGGCCTGCCGCTCGGCCTTCCGAATGCTGCACGAAGTCCAGAGCCAATTTGACGATCTTTTTATCCTTGATTTCCAGTTCCCAGACTACGAAATCCCCCTTGATGGAGTTGCTGCCCCGGCCTTTGCCAAAGAAATCGATACCCGGGGAAGCGCCGCTGAAGGCGAACCGCTTGGCGTCGTTGTACTCACCAATCTGGAGGAATTCCTGCGAGGGGCCACCCACCTGAAAATTCCAACCATCGACCTGAATGCTCACGCCGCGAGGCGTCACTTTAACGTCGAGCTTGTCGCCTTCGTAATTGTAGTCCTTCCCCTGGCCGATGAAATCTCCTTTCTCGCTGGAGATTTTCATGTAAGAGGTCGGTTCCTTGCTCGCTGCCGGCTTTTTGAAGAGATTCTTGGCCGCCTTGGGGTCCTTGACCGCAACGCCCTCCTTCGGAGTGCTGCCCGGTGTGTCTTTCTTGGCGAGGTCTGGCGACAACGTCACTTTAGGGAGCACGATGTTGCCGGGATTACCCTCGGCGCGGGTCAGATCGATGTCGAAGGCCAGAGCGAGTTGGACATCGCTGCCGGGAGCCGAGAATTCCGATCCTATGGTCATCTTTGCGAAAGATATGTAACCGCGATTCAAGTGCAGGCCGAACCGGCCGGTGACTTGGCCATCCAGTCCCTCCTTTTTCGTGCGGCCCTTCACTTGGCCCTCAAATGTCACCACCGCCTGAGGGCTGCCTTCGACGGGTCGGACGCCTTCAAGAGTGCAGTTCAAGACGAGGTCGACGACTTCGGATTTTCCACCAGTCTTGAGTAGCAGCGGCACCTTGACCGGCCAGCTTTCTCGGGCGCTCAACTTACGGTTGGGAAGGGTGAAAGTCGCCGCTTCGTAGGCGTTGTAAATCTGAGTGCGGTACTCGGTGACGGCTTCGCGGAGGTCCGCCGAGAGGCGAGGATTCAGATTTACCTCGGTCCGCTCGCGAAGTTTGTTGGTATCGTCGATGACGAACCGGGGCGGTGTGCGCTGCAGCAGATTCGCAACTTCAGGATTCGGACGAGCTTTCCGTCCCCCCTCTTCGATATTCAGACGGGGTGCACCGAAACCCAGAGTCACCAGCGCCCCCTTGGGATTGGGGGAGAACGATTCGAGGATCGGCAACTCCGAGGATTGAGACAACACGTACTGGCTCTTGCCCCGGGTGAGGGTGAGCGACTGAGTGGCCTTCAACTGAACGGTACGCTCTTTCTGCTCGGAGAGCTTGCAAACCAACTCCGCCGGGATCCTTTCGACAGCCTGGGCCGGATCGAACATATGGGGCTCGCCCCGTATCGGATCCCCCGCCGTGAGCACCGCGATCGGCTGCACCCACGCGACTTCGCCCGGTGCGAGTTTCGGCAAGGCGATATCCCCCGCCGCGGAATTTTTCGCATAGGGCAATGTTTGGGTTTGTGCATCTTTCGGCGCGGATCCCAGCGCCTCGGCGGTCTTGCGCGACCAGACTTCGACGCGGACTTCCCGGATTCGTTTGAGCGGATCGAGACACTCGCACTTGACCGGCACACGCACCGCTTCGCCTTCGCGGAACGGAACCCCGGCAGTCCAATCGAGGATCCGACCGCTGAATAGAGCCTGAACCAGGCGGACTGGCACGGCGAAATTAATCTGAGTATTCCGAATCACCGCAACCGAGACGCCGACAACCTGGCCTCGATTGTTGACGACGGGACCTCCAGAATTTCCCGGGTGCATGCCGCCGTTGACCTGAACCTGCTCGAGTTGGCCCTTGGCGTTGTTCCGGAGGCTCGAGATCGACGATTCGCTGACTGTTATGCTCTTGCCAAGTTCAGTGCCGAAGGGAAAACCGAAGATGTAAACTTTCTGCGTCTCCACCAGTTCGGTATTGGTTTCGAGTTGCAGCGGAGTCGGAAGCGTTCCGTTTTCGGGGGCTTCGACTTTCACTAGGGCCAAGTCGCTCGACCGGTCAACTCCTAGGATCAAGCCTCGCAGCGTGCGTTCGTTGCCTGTGCCGCTGCCGACGATGACTTCGACATTGGCGGGCGGCTTGCTGCGAGCCTGAAGCATGCCAAGAACGTGAGCGTTAGTGACTACGATTCCCGGTTCCACTGCGAAAAAGCCGCTCCCTTCCGCCGATCGTCCCCCCTCGCTGCTGACCTTCAGCAGGACGGTGGATTGCTTGACCCGCACGACCGACTCTGGAGCAATGGCGGCGGGGGTATCGGCCGGTTTCTGACCCCGTACCGGGGCGGCCCAGATCGATGCTAGGGTGGCAGCAACTGAGAGTGCAAAAAGACTGTGGCAGGGGAACATGAGGCAATCTCCCGAGGATGAAAAGGCATTAGGCGTAAGAAGATTTCTATCGGGAAATAACTATGGAAATTCGAAGCAGGCCGGCAGAAAAAAGCGAGAAAATCAAAAATCACCTGGGGGTTTTGGCCAATCCTGAGCAGCTTCCACTATCCCTGCCTACCCGAACTCTACCCTTTCAAATCTCTGACGTATTCCCCAGGCGCTTTCCCCACCACCGATTTGAAATCCCGGATGAAATGAGCCTGATCGAAATAACCTAGCCTGGCAGCGAGCTGGCCCAGACGGATTTCGCCCGGGGCGGCCAACTGCTCGGCCGCCTCATGCAGCCGATAACGTTTGATTACCCACTTAGGACTCACGCCGACATATTGGCTGAACATTCTTTGCAGCATGCGCGGATTCAGCCTGGCTAGCCGGGCGACTTGTTCGACGTGCGTTATCGAACTATCCCGGGCGATCTGCTCGGCCAGATCGCGCACCAACGCAATTTCGGGATCGGGTTCCGGTAGGATCGATCCGAGATAATCTTCCGCGATCTCGACGCAAATCTGTTCGTCTTCTTCCGCCAGAATTTTTGAGACGAATCTCACCGCTTTCGTTCCGAACACTTCTCGCAGCGAAATGAGCCGATCGGTGATTCGAGTCACCGGTTGGCCCAACAGCGGATAAAAAGTTCCCGGCCGAAATTTGATGCCGAAAACTCGGCCCTTTCCCGCAATTCGCCTTCGAAATTTACCGTTGGGTATGCCATAAATCTTGGAGCGGTTCTTTTCAATCACCACGTGAATAGTGGGATGCGGAAGCGTCTCAGCCACTTGCGGCTGCTGACCGCGAAGATCCCACCAAACTATCCAGTAGTGCTCGATGTAAAAATCGATCCCCGCCGAGGGAAGTAGCCTCACATGATGGGAGTGAGTTCGTCCGGCATTGAGGACGCCGCGCGGCTGATCCGTTCTCTTTGTGGCCATGCCTCGTCGAGCTTTTTTAGTCGCGTTTTTACAATAAATCGTTTTTCCAATCCGCTATCGTAAGGGCAAGAAAAGGGAATTGCAAACGAAAGCGAGAACAAACCGATGAAAGAACTGACAATCCGAGAATCGATTCACATTCAAGCCCCGGCTGCCAAAGTCTGGGATGTGCTTACTCAGCCGGAGTACACCCGCCAGTACATGTTCGGCTGCGCGGCGGTCACCGACTGGAAGGTGGGTAGTCCGCTCGATTGGAAAGGGACTTATGAAGGCAAAGAGATGACCTTCGTTTCCGGTAAGATTCTGTCGATGGAACCGGGTTACGCTTTGGTCTACACGACGTTCGATCCGAATGTGAATTACAAAGATCTGCCGGAGAATTATATGCGAGTCACCTATCGTTTAACGCCTAAGGATCACGGCGTTATGTTGGAGGTTACACAAGGGGATTTCTCGAAGGTCGAGAACGCCGAGAAGCGTTACACGGAAACAGCCTCGGGCTGGCCGATGGTGCTGGAGAATGTTAAAGCGATCGCGGAAAAGGGGTGAGGGAGACTGCCCCGCATCGGGGTGGCACTGACCAGTATCGGTAAGAAAAGGGCTATGCCAGCGAGCGAAGAACGGGAAGTGGTCCTCAGCTAAGTTTTACACACAGCGAAGTTCGAAAGCGCGAGATCAAGATTTGCTAGTTATTCATGGTCTTCCTGGAGATTGGGGAGGATACGAGCTGCCCGGGCGTGAATTTGTTTTGAGTTGAAAAGAGGTCCTTTGAAATTGAAAATCGAGGATTTCTCAATGGCACTGTCAGATAGACAGTGCGACCCAAGCCGTTACTGCACTATGACTTGCATTGATTGAGAAGATTTGCCAGTGCCATCTCGCCGATTCCAATTTCAGGGTGGAACTAGCTATATGCCAGTGCGTGGGAGAAAAAAGTGCCAGAGAATTGTCACCATCTCAGGCACAAAATCGAGCCAGAAGAGCGATTTATCTCAAAATGGCACTGTCAGATAGTCAGTGCCACCCAAGTCTAAAAATAATAATGACTTGCGCCTATTAACAAGGGTTGCCAATGGCACTCGTCGCCACATTCAAAGCAGAATATGGAAAAAACGGCCAATTTATATTGACTTGATGGCCATTTATTCTGTATTATTTACTGGGGAGGTGAGCGAATGGGCGATGCAAAGAAGACGATGACACTGAACTTAACAGAGGCCGAAATGCGGGTTTTAGATGACCTGGCCAAGAAAAAGGAGCTGACGAAGACGGCCGTCATCCGGCAAGCCATCCGCCTCTACCAAATGATCGAGGTCAGGATGGCGGCTGGCGAGAAGGTCTTCTTCGAGGACGAGAAGGCCCAGAAGAAAGCGGAGCTTATGGTCCTATGAGCGCCATCCCCATCAAGATCGTCCGGCGTCAAGATAAGGCGCTGGTTGACGCCATTCTCCATACCGAGCTAACGCCGAAGGTGCTCGGCGATACGGAGAAGGAATGGGGACCAATTCGGCTCGCTGCTGCGAAGAAGCTTCACGCCGCGGGAAAGTTCCAGGGGATACCTCAACACTTCCATTGGGATTGGGACAGGAAGAGCGGGAAACTGAAGTTGCTTTCCTATCAGAGCCTCGGCATCGAGTGCGCCGGGAAATTCCAAGGCCTGCTCATGGTCGATCTTGCGGGCAGGGTGGCCAGAATCGATCCCGATGTGGGCAAGCCTCTCGTCTACATCGAGTACCTAGAGGCCGCGCCTTGGAATCTGTCCATGATGGTTGACACGCCGATGTACTGCGGTATTGGCCCGGTGCTCATGCAAGCGGCGGTGGAACTGAGTTGCGATCAGGGATTTCATGGGCGGCTTGGATTGCATGCCCTTCCCCAGTCAGAGGGCTTCTATCGAGACGATTACGAAATGCAATGCTGTGGACCTGATGCGTCCTTCGAGGACCTGCCGTACTACGAGATGACCCGCGTGATTGCGGCACGCTTTACGACAAACTCTAGCGGGGGTGCGGTATGAAAATGAACACTAACCCAGAATGGCTGCTCCGGATGGCGGAGAAGGAGGCGAATCGGATCATCTCCGTAGGTGGCTTCGTTAACCGCGTGGAGATGAACGTAGGCGTGCAATCTATGCCGGCGATGACGCGGTCCGAATGGACAAAGATTTTTCCCGTCAGTGTCATGCGAAAACTGCGGTTCTCGCTGCCCGAAGGCGTTAGTGACGTGGAGGCACTTCTCCAATTCTTCGGTGTCGCGTCGCCTGACGCATGGCGGTCAAAGTGGGGCGACTATGCCGTCGCCTTCCGTCAAACGCAAAAGTTCGACTTCCATCGCGAAGCTCTTACCGCATGGGTACGAGAAGCAGAGATCATCGCTGGCCAGATTCCTCTCGCGGATTTCGATGAGGAAAAGCTTCGAGGATCGCTGGATGAGTTCCGGCGGCTAACTCGTGAGGACACTCAGGTCGGTCTCGACAGGGCACAGTTGCTTTGTGCTAAAGCCGGGGTGGCGCTTGTCCTCGTTCCAGAATTGCCCGGCACGAGAATCAGTGGGTGTGCCCGGTGGCTGAATGATCGTCACGCCATGATCGGCCTGACCGTCCGGTACAAATGGGCCGATCAGCTGTGGTTCACCTTCTACCACGAAGTGGCCCACGTCCTGTTGCATCGTCGCCGTTTGTTCGTGATAGATAATGCGGCCGATCATATGGGCGACGCCGTGGTCGATCCGGTGATGGCGAAGTACGAGGAGGAGGCGGACCGATTCGCGGGAGACTTGCTTATCCCGCCCGTTGCGCTTGCCGAGTTCCTCAGTCGCCACGGTGAGACGCTGACGAGCGAAGAGATTCACGCCTTCGCGGACTCTATCGAGATCGGTCCAGGCATGGTGGTCGGCCGCCTTCAGCACGATGAGATTCTGAAACATTGGCAGGGGAATATGCTCAGGCAAAAGCTTGGGTGGGATTTTGTCACCGAGGACTAACGACATGATCGGCAAGATTTTCGTCACTAGCAGCGGCTACGATCCGGGCAAAGGCAAGGATGTCAAGGACCCCTACCTGGGGCCGAAAGCCTCGTTGGGTGCGTGCCGACCTGATTTTCGAGAACAGCTTCAGAAGGATGACCACATCTTCGTCGTGTCCGGAAAGGTCCGGAACGTCGATCAGTTCGTGATCGGCGGCTTCGCGATCGAGGAGAAAATTACCGCGATGGAGGCGTATGAGCGCTTCCCAGAGCATCGGCTTGTACTGCTGCCGAACGGCCAGGTCAGCGGGAACGTGATCGTAACCGCCGACGGCAAACAGCACCCGCTCGATCACCACGACCAGTTCGAGCGGCGAATTCAAAACTATCTCGTCGGCACGAACACAATTGCCCTCCTGACGCCAGAGGAGATGGAGGAGGGGCGACTCTGGACGCTGGATATTCTTCGTGATGTCTTCGGGATCAAGGGCAACTCGATCCGCGAGCTTATGGGCCGAAACCGCAACCTGTCTGAACGTCAGGTTCTGAAACTGCGAGATCATTTGGAACGGGTGAAGATCGCTGCAGGTAAGCCGATCGAGCCGGAGGAGATTGGCCGTGTTCTGAGAATTTCGACTCGCGATGCGATTCGCGTTAAAGCCTAAGGAGATTATTTATGGTAGTACAAAGAAGTGGCAAAAGTAAGTCTCAATTCGTTAGGCAGAGAACGTTGTTCGCTCCTGAACTGCCCTCACATGCAGAAGTGTGCGGCCCGGATGTGCCATGTGACATTGCTCCCATCGAGAAACGGCGTGATGGCGGTACACGCTACTGGTGCCGAGCGCATCGGGCTGACGCCACCGAGAAGGGCGGCAAGCCGGCCAAAAAGTGCTGTGCAGCAGACAAAATTCCACTCCGGGAAGATGAGATAAAGATTCTCGAACTGGATAAATACTGCGGGGGCGTGGCTCTCTGGGGCGCTGTGCCGGCCGTCTATGACACGACGCGGCGACCGATGGATAGCGGGATTCACATCCACGCTCGACCCGAGTCGGGTTCAAAGAAGGAGTTGGATTTCACTTTCCGAGCTGTTCGACTCATGGGAAAGAAACTGCCCGTGGATGGAATCATCGTCAATGAAACCGACGCGATTTACTACATGGTCAGTTCTGTGTTCGGCTACTCAATGAGCTTCGTTTCTTGCACTCATTGTAGCTGGCCTCACCTCGACAAGGATTGGTTCAGTGTGAATCCCCACCGCCGACATCTCTGCGCTGGCTGTGGGAAGCATTTTCATGACCGCGTGAGAGGGATCGGCAATCCGATCATCGGAGTGCGGGATGCCTGCGGAGCAGCCGATCATAAGGTTTCGCCAGCTCCTAAGAATTTCGAGATCAAGCAGTCAGATTATCCTGGCGGCCTTCAAATCTGGGGCTCTAACCCAGCATTTCTATGGACGCAACCAAAGGACGAAGAAGAGGGTATTCACGTCCATGCATTTTTGACTGATGACCAGGAAGATCCGACTGTGGATGACACATTCTCAGAGGTAATAATCGATGGCGTAGAGCTTGACCCTCACATGGTCCGCGTGCTGATGGCCCAAAATGTCCTTCCATCGCTGAAGGGGCGAGTTAGGTCGATGGACTGCCCGCATTGTGGCCAACCTGGATTTGATGCAGGCGAAGCAGCCTTCGTACCAGGCCCGACTCATATTTGCCCAGAGTGCGGCCGTCAATTCCCCACAGTTGGCAGGACCAGGAACGTCGTGGTAAATCCCCTTCCAAAGATATTGGATGACCTTGCTCGGTCTGCCCCGCGGCCGCCTCAACAGCATCAGCTCGATCTGCTTCCCGAAACTCTTTAGATCGAGAACGGTGGGTGGCACTGGTTACTTGCTGTTTTTTTTATTGATCTTTGCGAATTGTAGGACTCAATCCTCGTCCAATTTCCGTATAGGGCTAGGAGGAGTATTGGGCTCCCCCTTCCCTCCAAACCGGACGGGCGGATCTCCCGCATCCGGCTTTCCGGTCAGTAGTCTTACCCCTTGAGGGATTGAGATTCCAGACGATGTGCCTGTTCCAGGGAGAACAGCCCCGCCTCGGCAAAGTAAGCTTTAGGCCACTTGAAGTTGTCCATCTTTCGGCTTCGACAATCGTGACCCAGACGACGACGCAGTATGCACCGCAGCCGCATTCGAGTCCATTTATCCACGTCCCGAAAGATCCTCTTTTTGCTGTGCTTGAAGTATCCGTACCAGCCTCGTAGCGTTACGCTCACGTCGCGGACGATCTGCGACAGGCTATCGCCTCTTTTCCGCTTCGTTTTCGCGCGAATCGCATCCCGAAGTTTCTCCAGACTTCGCTTCCGAGGATATATCAGACGTTGTCCTTTATAAACTCCAAAGCAATAGCCTAGAAATTCGAAACTCTCGATCTGCGTGTCCACCACTCTCGTCTTTTCCGGATGCAGTTGTAGCTTGGCCGATTCGCACCAGCGGCTCAACGTCGCCAGGGCTTCTTCCGCTTCCGCTCGACTGCGGCAGACGATCATCATGTCATCCGCGTATCGCACCATCCGAAAACCTAGGGATTCCATCAATTGGTCCAAAGGATCCAGATACACGTTACTCAACAACGGACTCAAAACTGCCCCTTGCGGGGCTCCCGATTCCGGTTCCCAACTCCCCATCGACGAGAATATCTCGGCTTTAAGGAATTGCTCCACCAGAGCCAACAGCGTGCCGTCCGCGACCTTTCGCTTCAATAAATCCATTAATTGATCGTGATTGATCGCGTCGAAGTAGCCTTTAATGTCGACATCCACCAGATGCGTGTAACCTTCCCGCAAGAGTTCATTCACCTCTCGCAAGGCATCCTTGCAGCCTCGACCCGGACGAAAGCCGTAACTGCCCGAGGCGAAATCCTTCTCGAAGATCGGCTCCAACACCTGGCGAACCGCGCCTTGAACCACTCGATCTCGAACCGTTGGGATACCCAGAGGACGGCCTTCTTCACTCCCCGGCTTCGGGATCACCGTTCGCCGGATTGCCGAAGGACGGTAGGTGCCGTCCCGTAAAGTTCGTCCCAGGGCTTCCAGGTTCTCGTCCAAATGATTGGCAAACGCTTCGACACTCACATGATCCACGCCCGCTGAGCCCCCATTCGCCACGACTTTCGCCGATGACGACTTCAGGTTACTCTTCTTGCACACCTTGTCCATCAAGCTAAACCAGACGCCTCCTTTAACGCCCTCTTCGAGCGCGCTCAACATCCGATCGGTCCATACCGCAGGTTCCGTCCACGACCATTGCTCTCGGACCCTACTAACGGTACCCGAGAGTGGGTCGGTTTCTTCTCCGCCTTGTTTAGCCACTGGCACTGACGGCGGTTTCTCTTTCCTGCCCATAAACTCCTCGAAATCCACCTTCCTACGTCCCTTCGCTCCGTCGGCATTACCCGATTTCCACGCTACTATGGACGCTCTGACTTCCGACGCACAAGGCAATCGCCTTCCCCGGTGCCTCGGATATCCCCGCTTACATTCGATACCTTTCGCACTCCTTCCGCCTCCAACCACATCGGATACCTCCCTCGACTCGCTTGGGGCTTTATCTCGGGATAATGCCGTCACCATAAGTTCTCCAACTGCTGGCGGACCTCTCGGTCAGTCCGGCTTTGCTAGCTTCGCCCTTAGCCACGCAGGCTCGCCGGTATCCGCTGCCGAAACGAGTTCACTTTATTGCGGACGAGATGCTCCCCTCGGGTTGCTCCCCACCCCGCCTCACGGCGACGCAGTTACCTTCGGGTACAAAAGGCCAAGCCTCCTTTCGACAGGGAATCTCACCCTGCTAGTATCGAATAGTCACGGGCGCACGTGGCACTGGCTAACTGCCAGTGCGTGGGAGAAAAAAGTGCCAGAGAATTATCACCCTCTCAGGCACAAATTCGAGCAGAACGAACGCTTTATTGCAGAAACGCACTCGCAGATGGCCAGTGCCACTCAAACCGTTACTGGATAACGACATGCGCTGATTAAGAATGCTTGCCAGTGCCACCCGCCGTCAATTCTCTAGGGTGAGGTGCTACAATGCGATTATGCCCTTGTTGCGAAGAATATGGTGATCTGTGGGATGTCATATTTACGAATCTTGGCGATCGACGAGCCGTTATGTGCTTCGAGTGCGACTCGGTATGGGATGCTGAGTATGAAGAACCCACGACTGAATTTACTGATTACGAAACGCTGATGAAAAAAAATGGAGTTGCACCAGACTGGAAGTGTATAGTCAAAGTACGTTGTGTCGGCACCGGGAAACCTAATACCTAAAGGAACTTGAACAATTGAAATCGATCTTTCTGGCGAAGATGTAAAGATAATCTGTTATGCAATCACATGGAGCCTTTTCCCACCCTTCTTGCGAAGCTCATCACTAAAGTATTCAGAAGTAGAGCGGCAGAGAATGGAAGCAATTTTCGATGCGCTAAGTAGCTATCTACATGACGCCGCGGACATCTTTGAAGTCTCGATCAGTAATATCAGATTGATCGCGGGAGATAATGTATTGGCAGACAGTAAAAATGACATTTTGCACATTGTTTTGTGTTTGCAATCGTTCCAGATCGAAATCGGACATTCGCCAAATGAGGTTTTGGCAATTACTGGTTTGCCTATCGTACGTCTTCAGTCTCTAGGTGAGCGACTCTCGAAGCTATAAAGAGGCGTGTGCGGCGGGTGACCCTGGTAACCCTTTATAATCACCGTAAGTAACTGTCAGGTAATGTTTTGAGTGACACTGACTACTCGCCCATGCAGTTTTGAATTAGTCCCTTTTTCAAAACGAGTAACCTATTTTCAAAGCCCTGGTTATTCGATTCACGGCATCTCGTAGCCTCTCCAAAACGCACCTTGTTGCTCACCTCCCTCTCGTTTACGCTACTGGGTGCGGGGATTGGGATTCAATCCTAGGTTCCATAAGCCTGCCAATCAGGAATGGTGGCTTGCTCGTCACCGAGCTTGTTACCTTCTAGGAGCGAGCAGCTCTCAAGGACTATCAACTTTACCCCTCAGGAGGTCATCAAAACGAATCAAAATATGTTTATACGAGAATATGAAAACATGCGTATTTCCCAAGAAATAACCGAAGGTCATCAAAATCGCGTTTTCCACTATATGAAAAATGATGATCTGATGACCTTTCCTGGTAAAACTTTACGGTTCTTCCGTTTTTAGGCGCAACTCTCGGCGAATCGGTCATTTTGGGATAGATTGCAATTTAGAGTACCCTTTACCTGGATCACGGAAGAGCCGATGACGACGACTACCATTGCCATAGACATGGACGTCCCTGCCGGAGTGAGCGTTGGCGAATACGAACGCGTCGACGGTGGCCACGCCTTTCACGTGAGTTGGGAGTTGCCCGACAATCTTTGTTGCGAGACTTGCCAGCGAGAGTCTCGGCTTCAATTGGTGGAGAAGAACAAGTTTCTGAGCATCCGCGATCTGGATTTGTGGGGTAAGCCGAGCTTTTTCGTGTACCAGGAGGTGTATCACCGCTGCCCGTCGTGCGGTCACCGTCAATCGCTGTTGCCGCCGTTCAAGCGTCGGGATGTGAAATATACGTTTCGCTTCGAGGAGCAGGTGCTGGTCAGTCTGATCGGGAGCACAGCCGAAGACGTGGCGGTGCGTTTGGGGATTGCCGCGGAGACGGTGGAGCGAATCGTCAAGAACCGGATAGAGGACGCCAAGGCGAAGCAGATCGATCCCCAGCGGAAGATCGAGCGTTTGGGTCTGGATGAGATCAGCCTGCGTAAGGGGCATAAGGGATATGCGACAATATTGACGGACCTGACGAATGGGGAGCGTCCGGAGATTCTGGCTCTGTCCAAGGGTCGCGACGAAGCAGCGGGGCGAGCGTGTTTGGAGCGTTTGTCGGCCCAGCAACGGTCGGCGGTGCGTTGGCATCATACGGACATGAGCGCGGCGTATTTGAAGGCTTGCGGCGTGCATTTACCCAACAGCCAGTCGGTGATAGATCGCTTTCACGTCGCCAAGAAATTGGGTGAGGTGGCGGACGATCTGCGAAAAAAAACTATCGAGCCTACAAGCGAAGTTTGAGCGGGGAAGCCCGCAAGAAGCTGCGTTCTCAGATGCACGACTTCCGGCGTCGTCCCGAGGATTTGAATCCGGAGCAGGTCCAGGCCCTCGAGGATTTGTTCGAGAAGGTGCCTTCGTTGGGAACGATCTACCATCTGCGTTGGGAGGCGACCAAGATCTTCGATAGTGCCCCGAACCGAGCCGAAGCCTCGCGACTGTTGGAAGATTGGATCGTCCAGGCCCGCGAGACCGAGATGGATTGGGAGCCGTTCATCACGATGCTCAAGAATAACTGGGAGGGGATCTTAGCCTACTTCGAGGAACGCAAAAGCAGCGGCCCGGTGGAAGGTCTCAATACCAAGATTCGGGTAGTGCTACGTCGGAGTTATGGAATTCAGAGTCTAACTACGCTCTGGACGAGAATACTCCTGGACGTGAATTGGGCTGCGAAAAAATTAGGGCCGACCGTTGCGGAGATTCGCGGCTTCGTCAACCAGATCCAGAAGTATTTCTCTGAATGCTACACCTAGAAACGGAAGAGCCAACTTTACGAAATGACGTTAAAATGTATGGTTTTACCGTTCAAAAACTTGCAAGCCTGCTTGGATTTGGACTTTTTTGGCGAGTTGTGGCAAAAATCGCTGCATCTCGAGTCTCGTTCAGAAATCTTCGATCATGAACCCCGAAAAACTGAATCCGGAAATTGAATCGCATCTCGCTTCCAAGGGGAGTTTAGAACTCACTTACGGTCTGAAGAAGCTGCAGATCGCTGAAATATTCGGTTTTATTGCCCTGGGATCGAGCATTATGAGTGTTTCCTTGCCGTTGATGAATGCCACACTACGGGAAGGATAATATGTGTGGCAGTTGAGCAGGACGATATTTGCCTGGGCGGCTTGGAGAGCTCGAACGCGGAATACGAAAGGTAAAGAAGGGCGAAAGGCGAAGTAATCCAAAGCAGATGACCCTACCGGGATTCGAACCCGGGTCGCAGCCTTGAAAGGGCTGTGTCCTAGACCACTAGACGATAGGGCCGTCAATCGGCTGAAAAGAATAGATAGAAGTAGAGAGTGTGAACGTCAAGACAGGGTTCACAATCCGACCCACTTTCGAGAAAGTTGACCGATACAAACGGCCCGAAAGGTCCGCCGCCAAGAAGGGTAGTATCCCTTGTGGAAAGTGAAAATTCGGCTAGGCGTTTGCTTCTCGAACTACAATAACAAGAAGATGAACGTTCAGCACATGAAGGAGCGGAAAAATGGCTAGCCCCAACGTACACGAGTTTAACGAAAGCAACTGGGAAGCCGAAGTTGTTCAAAGTTCGGTACCCGTTCTGGTCGATTTCTGGGCCCCCTGGTGTGGCCCCTGCCGTCAATTGACTCCCGTGATCGACAAAATTGCCGATCAATTTGCGGGCAAGGTCAAAGTCGGCAAAGTTAATGTCGATGAAAATCAGGATCTCGGCTCGCAGTACAACATCGCGACGATCCCCCGCTTACTGATTTTCAAGGGCAGCGCACAACCGGTTCAACAACTGGTCGGCCTGACCAACGAAGCGACTTTGTCGAAAATGCTCAACGAAGTGGTATAAGGGTCCAAAGACCGTTACCGAATCTCAGTGGGGCTATCCTGCTGAGGTTTTTTTATCAGTTTTGCTTCCCGCAACTCGGCCAGCCGGTTTTTTCTCATTTCTGCGGCCGAATGTTCCAGTTTTAACGCTTCTATCAGCCCATCGATATTCGAAAAGCTTCAGTTATCCGCAAAACCGCTCCATTTTAACAGGGGAGATCTGGTACGCTGAACCGGTCGAAAATGAGGGGTTTTATTTGTCTTATGGGATCACGCTTCGTGGCGTGAGATGACCCAGGTGCGATCCCCGTGCCCACCGGGGATTTTCCATTTTGCCTATTTTACTGGCTGTTTCAATTCTTCTTCCCAGTCCTTCTCAATTCTCCCAATCCACCAGTCGATGTAATCACTGTGTCTTTCCGATCCGATGGCTCGGTGCGCTTGGAGTCGGCTTTGATGAGTACCCGCGCGGAATCTCCCAGAATCGCCCTCCTGGAACAATTGAGAGAGGAACTCTCTCGAGGCCGGCACCTCCTGCGCCAGGAACGACAGCAACTCGAAAGCCAGTATCAGGAAGATCTCGGTGCGCTGGCCATCGCTCGACAGGAAGCCGAAGATCGGGAATATCAGGCCAGCCAGGAACGCCGGCGTCTGGTTCGACTTAGGCAGAAATTTCTGGCGCGCTGGAAACGGCACTGGGAATTGAAGCGCATCGAAACGCGGCAGGTTCAAGATACGCTGACTAACGAACAGATTAGCTTGCAACTCGAACAGCAGAGGCTGCAGGAACAAAAAGCCCAACTGGAAAACTTCTCCGTCTCCGAAAAAGCCAGAATCCAAAAAGGCTGGGAAGATCTCTCCGCCGAGGAGCAGGATTGGCGGCTGCGCTGGAAGTTGACCGAAACCGATTTGATCTCCCGAAAAGCCGAGTTGGAAAAATACGCCTACTATCTTGTGGAATTAGAGCAGGCTTGGCTCAAGCGGAAGGAAGAAATTCAGTCGCAGTGTCTCAGCAAAGCCCGGGAATTGGTTTCGCTCGATCGCCGGATCCTGGCCTTGCGTAATTCGGTCCCCGCACAGCCGGCCGCACTGGAGTATCGCACTGAATCAACCGAAGCCCGTTTATCGGATTCAAATTCCGATCCCGTGCCGGAAAAGCTGGTCCAACTCTACCGGGCCCGGGAGTCGTGGCGCAGCGAACAGATCGCCCTCCTGGTCGACCTGGAAGAATTGGGAACGCAACTACAGAATCGGGAACAGGAACTCGACCAGCGCGAGCGATCTATCGCTCAGCGAGAAGCCTCAATTCTCGAGACCGAGACGGAACTGGAGCGAAGGCAGGCCGAGCTGGAGGGCCGGGAAGCCGATTTCAATAATCGGGAGAAAGCCCGGCACAGGGAAAAAGAACTTCTGGAAGATGAAATCCGTCTTCTGCATAAGAACCGCAAGCAGATTCAACTCGGACTGACCAAACTCGTCGACGTCTGGACCGAACGGCAATCGACGCTCTTGGTACAAGTTCGCAACGAGCAGGGGCGTTGCAAGGCGATGCTCGAGGATTGGACCCGCAAACTGGAGCAGGTCGAACAAGAACAGCGACAAGTGCGAGAGACCGCTCTGGCTCAAGCCCGCCAGCAGGTCGTTCTGGAACAGCTGCGTACGAAGCTCGTCGAGGAGAGCGAAAATCCTCTGGTATCCAAGTATCGGATCGAACGCTACGAACGGCGGCTCGACCGGGCTCTGCGAAAAGCGACTGCTCGACTCGATGGCCGGCATCAGGAAGTGTTGTCGATGCTACAGGAACTTCGCGAGGCCGAGGCGGGGATGGAAGAACGCTACCACTACCTGTTGGCGGATGCGGAAAAAGCTCTGACTGAACTTGCTGAGAGAGAATTGCACCGCCAGGAAGAGGGCTCCCAGCTCGAGCAGCTCGAAAACGATCTCGAACACCACAGGAATCTCTGCCAGCAGCAGGAAAAGACCATCCAGCACCTGCATCAGGAGATTGAGCGTATCAGCCGGTTGATGTATCTGAACGATAATCGCAGACAGAATAGGGCGGCCTGATTCAAATTGTTCGGTCCGCGGGAGTAGCGGTGGTTTCTTCTCTTCATGCCCCGCCTTTATTCTCCGTCCGGCGAAAATCTCACTAACATATTCAACTACCTCTGTTTACTCCCGCCCGGCACTCGGGACCTTCCGGTGAAAAGCTGATGCAGCCTGTATCAAATCGCGGCGCCTGGTTGGCGCTGATTGCCGCACTTTTGGGCTGGATGTTTGATGGCTTCGAAATGGGCCTATTCCCGTTAATCGCCCGCCCGGCCTTGCAGGAACTGATGCCGGGTTCCGACATATCGCTGTGGTTCTCCATCATTCAAGCCGGGTTTCTCGTCGGGGCGGCCACTGGCGGCGTGCTGTTCGGTTGGCTGGGTGATCGCATGGGCCGCGTACGTGCTATGACCCTAAGCGTGCTAACCTACGCCTTATTCAGCGGCGTTTGCGGCCTGGCTTCGGCCGCGTGGCAACTGGCAATCTTTCGATTCATCGCCTCCCTAGGTATGGGGGGTGAATGGGCATTGGGTGTGGCCCTGGTCATGGAACTCTGGCCGGATAAATCCCGGGCCTGGCTGGCGGGGGTCATCGGTTCCGCGGGTAACTTGGGCTACGTGCTGATCGCTCTGATGAGTCTGGTTCTCGGAAATATCACTGGGGAAATTAAATCGCTACTCAAAGCGTTATCGTTCTCATCGCAGACTATTGAATGGCTAACCGGCAACTCCGGATGGCGAGTGCTAATGCTATGCGCGACCTTTCCGGCGTTATTGACTTTCCTCATTCGTCTGATGGTTCCGGAATCGCAAAAGTGGGAGAAGGAACGGGAGCGCGGGCATACTCGTAGTGACGGCCGGGATCTGTTGGGAGTGCTGATTGGGGCGTTGGCCGCACTGGGTATTATTACCATTTGGGCGATAGAAGCTCCGTTTATCGTGCGCTTACCAGCGACTCTTCTACTCCTCGTGGTGGCCGTGTTCGGATATGTCTATCCCATCCGACGCAATCTGGCACGAAGCGGTCTGGCAGAATCTCTGCAGCGATTGACCACGCGTCGAGTATTGCTGGCCGCCTGCCTCAGTGGCGTACCACTCCTGGGCACCTGGGCGAGTGTACAACTGGCTCCGACCTGGATCGACGAAATTACTGGTAAGACAATTAAGGAGTGCCGGGCATTCACACAAGTTTATTCAGCACTCGGAGCGACGTTCAGCTGTCTGGCTATCGCCTGGATCGGCGTTTATCTACCCCGGCGATGGACCTACTTCGGCTTATGCATTGCTTCACTGGGAATCGTCGTCGGCTTTTTTCGCTTCAACACCGGCTATGATTACTCCATGCTCGCGAGTGTCTTCTGCATGGGCGGAATCGCTGCGGCTTTTTACGGTTGGCTGCCGCTCTATCTCCCGGAACTGTTTCCCACGGCCATGCGAGCCGCAGGGCAAGGGTTCGGTTTCAACTTCGGCCGGATCATTGCCGCCGTGGGGGTGTTGCAACTGCCGGTCATCAAAAGTCTTTTTGCCGATGGCTATGCTTCGGCCTGTCCTATCCTGGCTTTAGTCTATCTGGTTGGTATGGTGCTGATCTGGTTTGCCCCGGAGACCAAGGATCTGCCATTGCCGGAATGAATATGCTTTTTAGGGAATCCTTGTGTAAGCTCGTTCGCTTTTCGGGGAGTGTCTATAATAAAGTGTCACTCCCGGGATGAGAAAATCATGCTCTATTCGATGGCTAAACGTACACTGCTGGAAACCGATAAGCGACTGCTTTGGAAATTGGCCTGGAACATGGGGCTGAAGGGAATGATATCGGTTCAACGGCATAAGAGCCGTCTGAAACGAGGCGAGTATTTCCCGCCCTTTCTGTACGTGTCGATCATCAACTCCTGCAATTTGCGCTGCCAGGGCTGCTGGGTCGATGTCGCTTCCAAACAGGAGATCATTCAGCCCGAAGCATTCGATAAACTGGTTCGTGAAGCCAAACAAATGGGGAATGTCTTTTTTGGGATCGTCGGCGGCGAACCGTTCATGCATCCCAAACTGTTCGAGTTACTGGAAAATCATCCCGATTGTTACTTCCAGATTTTCACTAATGGCCACTTCATCACCGATGAAAAAGCCAAGCGACTCCGGCAACTGGGGAATGTCACACCGCTCATTAGTGTGGAAGGCTCGGAGATCATCAGCGATGAACGCCGGGGCCGGGCAGGTGTGCTAAGCAAAACCATGGAGGGTTTGCAGAACTGCCTGAAGAATAAGGTGATGACCGGCGTCTGTACCAGTCTCTGTCGAACGAACATCGATGATTTACTGACGGAAAAATGGGTCGATCGCCTGATCGACATGGGAGTACTGTATACCTGGTTCCATGTTTACCGGCCGATGGGACCGAAGCCGAATTTCGATCTTTGTTTATCGCCGGATCAGGCTAGACGAGCTCGCGAATTCGTGGTCGAGATGCGTGCGAAGAAGCCGATCATAATTGTCGATGCCTATTACGATGGCGAAGGCAAAGCCCTCTGCCCGGCGGCCACGGGTATCAGCCACCACATCAATCCGTGGGGGGATATTGAGCCCTGTCCGATCGTTCAGTTTGCCAAGGAATCGATTCATTCGAAGAATGGCGACCAGCGAACCTTAAGACAGAAGTTTCAGCAATCGACCTTTCTGCACGACTTCCGCCAGCTGGCTCAGGAGACGACCCGAGGGTGCATCGTGCTCGAGCGTCCCGATCTGCTGAAGTCTTTAGTCGAGAAACACGCGGCCCCGGATACGACGGCTCGAAAAACGGCTTTGCAGGAGCTAGCGGCTATGGACGTGAGAACCAGCCAGTACAACCCGGGAAATGAGATCCCGGAAAAGAACTGGCTGTATCGGATCGCCAAGCGATTCTGGTTTAATGATTTCGGCGTCTATCAGGGCCAAGATCATTCGAAGAGTTCCGCCCCAGCCATTCTGAAGCAAGGTTGAACGCTCCTCTTCGGATCGCCTATTCCGATTCTCCTGTTATACAGTGACAGTGTCAAAGGATATCACGCGTCAGTTCTAGAACAACCACGTAGGTCAGCCAAAACAATTTCTCGGCCTGAGGAACGCATTTGAGAAGGCTTTTTATCAGCTCCTAAGCTTCTTCGAGGTCAAGGAGAGGATTAAATCTGGATTGTCAACGCCTTGTACAGAGAACCTAGCTCACTTTACATCCGCCGTCCGGAGTTTGACCGGATCCTGTCGAACAGTAAGAGCAGGAACATCTGGATCGGTCCGTGCTCTATTTGATCCTTTTTCAGCGAAGCTTTTTCGCAGAGCTTCACGAAAGTTATCATTTTTATTTTTGAAGTTATGGTGTAGAATAGTATTGACGAATCGGACGACATTTTGTAGCGTCGTCCCAAGTGGATTTGAGCCTTCGTATATCTTCTCTCCTTCGGAGGCATGGAACATCGAACCCAAGGGGGCATAACCATGTGGACTCCTTCACCAGAACATCCGCTTCGTAAAATGTTCGCGGGAATTACCGAGCATGCATTCTTAATCGAACTGGGTGTTACCGACACCAAACTGATTGACTATCTGGCCGATATGCTGACGAGATTTCTGCATATGGATTCCGTCTGCAAAATCTCCGGCCGGAATGGTCGCTTTACGGAAGAAGTCAGCGAGATGCTGAAAGAGGCGGAATCGCTACCAGAGACAGGCGATACCCGTCGCGAAGTTTATCGCTATATCGGCGATTACACGTTATTTTGGACGGGTTTATATCCCGAGGTGATCCAGAAGAAGGCCGCGAATCGGTGGGCTTCCGATCATTTCGTCGATTTCTGCCGATCGGGCAAACAATGCTATCTGATCGCTAGCAGCTTCGAGAATGACCCCTGGGCCGAGGAATCGGCGGTATTGAAACGATTGAGCAACGATTTCGAGCTGTGTGCCTACGGGCTCAATCAGGTACGAAAGGAATTTGAAGAGATTCCCTGATCGCTATTCCTTTGGGTGGGACCGAGTCGCTGTTACGACAGCGACTCGGGTTAACTATTTGCTCACCTTAAGATACTTGTCGAAGAACTCTTTCGACTTACGCGAATTCTCCGGCGTCAGAACACGTGCGTCATGACCGACACCAGGTACCACTACCAACTCTGCGGGCACTCCCCCTCTTTTTAGGGCTTTGTAGAGAAGTTCGCTCTGGCTGACGGGAACCAAAGGGTCCTGGTCGCCGTGCAGAATCAGAAATGGAGCATCATCTTTTGTGATGTGAGAAATCGGGTTGGCCAATCGGGCCAGATCTTTTTTTTCCTTCACCGATCCGCCGAGTAACCGGCTAATCGGATTGTCGTTACTCAGAAGCGGAGAAGTCAGTGCCTCGAGATCGGTCGGACCGAACCAATCGATAACCGCCTGAACGCGTGAGGACTCTTTGGGAAACTTGCCGACTTTGCCTTCCAGTTCCTTCACATCTCCTGTGGTTCCCAGCAAGGCCACCAGGTGTCCGCCAGCGGAAGCTCCGATCGCCCCGAAATGATCCTTGTCGAGATTGAATTTCGTGGCGTTGCCGCGAAGATAGCGAACCGCGGCCTTGCAATCCTCGATCTGGGCCGGGAAAACGGCCTGCTTGCTATAGCGGTAGTTGATGCAGGCGACCGCATAACCTTCTTTCAGTAGAGGGTTTACGGGATTATTGCCTTCCTTGCTTCCTGCTTCCCAACCGCCGCCATGCACCCAGATCACGAGGGGGGTCGGCTTAGCGCTGGCGGGGGGAAGGAAAAGGTCCAGTTTTTCGCGTTCGTGATCACCGTAAGCCAGATTCTTTTCCGATTTGGCTTCGCGGCCGGAAGCGTTAGCTTTCGGACTGGATTCTTGTGCGGAACAAAAGGCATTTAACAGAGCTAACGCACAGCAAGTTATCAGATAACGGGACATCGACTCACCTCGAATTTAGGAGACAATTCATTATTAGAGCACTTTCGAAAATCTTGTGGAAAATTCGAGGAAAATCGAGACTCCCCGCTGGATCCAAAAGCAAAACCTGGATGGAATTTGGAGGGGATTCTTGAGATAATTTACTGCCAGGAATAGGGGTATCGTACTGGCTGATTCCGCTAAAGAAGTGTTTGAAAATATTCGGGAATTCAACTTAAAGGTCATCAAAATCGCATTTCCTACTATCTAAAAAATGATGATCTGATGACCTCTCTAGGGGAACGACTGACACCTCAAGATTAAAAATAGATGAAATCCATCGCGGGAGAGGTAAGGGGCTATAAATTCCCGATGCGACTTTTCGAGCGAGTTCAAAAAGGGTAATGGACAAATCCCCCGTCAACTGCCAAAATGCTCGTAATCGTAATACAAGGCTCCTGCGGAGAATTTCCAATGAAATGGCGTATCGGCATGCTCTGCCTGGCCGCGTTCGGTTTCCTCGGCCTGGCCACCGCACAAGATCCCAAGAAAACGGAACAAGCAAAGAAAGATGCTCCGAAAACCGAGCAGAAAACCGAAGCCGGTAAAGAAGCCAAAATCAAAGTGTTGGTCTCGCCCGATGCTTCAGTGGAATTGCGAATCGATGGCCAATTAACCCGCTCCACCGGGGATGTCCGCGAGTTCGTCACCCCGAAACTCGATCCCACCAAAAAATATTCCTACAAGTTCTCTGCTCTCATCGAACCCAATAATTACACCAAAATTACTCGCAATCGGGAAATTGAATTCAAAGCGGGCGACGATGTCCTGGTCGATCTGCGCACGAAACTTCCGACCGATGAGGAAGATGTCAAAATCCGTTGGGTCCCCACTCCAGATGATATCTGCGAAGAAATGGCCAAGCTTGCCAAGATCGGCAAAGACGATGTGGTTTACGATTTAGGCTGTGGCGATGCCATCACCATCCGTACGGCCGTCAAGAAATTCGGGGCTAAGAAGGGCATAGGTGTCGATATCGATCCCGATCGCATCAAGGATGCCAAGAAAGCGGCCAAGGACGACGGTATCGCCGATAAGATCGAAATCCGCGAAGGGGATATTCTGAAGCTCAAGCCGCTCGACGATGCCAACGTGGTGATGATCTACATGTCCGATTACATGATGGATCAACTGCAGCCGCTGTTTGAAAAGCTCAAACCCGGCAGCCGGATAGTCTCGCATCGATTCGTCATGGCGAAATGGAAAGCGGATAAATCAATCACCGTCACCGGTAAGGACGGCGATGAATACAATCTCCACCTGTGGATCGTTCCCGAAAAGAAAAAATAATCCCGTACGATCGCCCGCATTTTACTTCATCGAGAAATTATCATGAGTCGGTACGTCGCATTACTGGTCTTCCCACTGGTGTTTTTATGTTCTTCCGGGATCTCGGCGCAGGATAAAAAGGCTCCACCCTCACCGCCCGATCCGCCGACCAAGGCGGAAATGAAGGTCAGCAAGATCCAGGTGATCGTGCCGCCGAACGCCGATGTGGAACTGAGTATCGACGGAAAGAAACTTCGCACCACCGGTGACGTTCGCGAATTTAAAACTCCCGCTCTGGAAGCCGGCAAAAAATACGAGTATCTGATCGAAGCATTGATCGTTCCCAACAACTACACCAAGATCCGCCGTCCCCGGAAGGTCACTTTCAAAGCTGGCGAAGATCTGACCATCGACATGACCAAGGAAGATAAAGCGGTCGACAAGATCGAGGTTCGCTGGGTTCCCACGCCGGACGATATCGTCGATGAGATGGCCAAGATCGCCAAAGTGACTAAAGACGACGTGGTATACGATCTCGGCTGTGGCGACGGCATCATGTTGATCCGATCGGTTAAGGTGATGGGGGCAAAGCGAGGTGTCGGCATCGAACTGAAGGAAGATATTGTCAAGCAGGCTAAGGAACGCGTCGAAAAGGAAGGCTTGAAGGATAAGATCGAAATTCGCCAGGGCGATATTCTGGATGTGAAAGACATGTCGGACGCCAGCGTGGTGATGCTATACATCGGTGATGATTTGGGAGCTCGATTGGAGCCGGTGCTCCGTAAGACCCTGAAGCCCGGAGCCCGTGTTGTCTCCCACCGCTTTCTGTTAGGCGGCTGGAAACCCGATAAGACCGTTACCGTTCAGGGCAAAGACGGCGATGAATATACGATTCATCTCTGGGAAGTGCCGGCCAAGTAGCCAAATCCTGCCGGCCCCGATATCGCGGGGTCGGTAACACTTCTCGGTTCTGCGCAGCTCGTTTGCTTACTTCTTCAGGACTTCGGGTTTGAAATCGTCTTTTCCGAGTTTCTGATTCGTTTTCACATCATTGAAAAAGTAAGAGCCGATCAGATTGCCATTCGCCGTCAGTATGGAACCGGTCTGTAACCAGGTTTCTTTGTCGATGTAGATCGTCAGATCGGTCATGCCATCTTCTTCCGGCGGATTCACCATACGATGAATGACATAGCAGGGTCGGTTTTCAAGTTCGGGAATCGGTCGCTCGCCAAGGAATTCCACATTCAATAAGCCGGCCTGCTGAGCGGCTTTCCAGGCCGCGTAAGTTCGCTCCTGCCCCTTGGCGATGCCGAACTCGAAGACCGAGTAGCGGGAAGCATCCTTCACATCGGGATGCGACGGAGAGCGGGAGACGGTCTTCTTGATAAACCCCAGAAGTTTAGGGAGGACGATCAGTTCGTCGTTATTTTCGCCCTGTACAAAGAGGCTGGAGATGGCTTTAGAATCGCCGGCTTCCCACTTCATGAGCACGCTATAGGGTTTTTCGCGATAAGCACAGCGGATGATTTCCACAGGCCGAACTTTGCCGCCCAGCCGTTCCTGTTTGGTCATCACGCAGGTGTAATCCTGAACTTCCGCGCGGTAACGGGCTAGCCCCGCCGCCAGCGCGCGCACGATGTCGGTCTGAACGAGTCTCTCGAACTGTTCGGGCGAGGGGCGGCCAGCCATGTCGGGTGTGAGTGCAACGATCCCGTTCGCGCTCGGCAGACCGAGGGCTTCCGACTCATTCCGAGGCGCGAAACACAGGCATATAGGGAGCAATAATAACAGTCTTTTCATCCAGCCGATTCCTGGCAGGGATTTCGAATGATCTGTCAATGTAAATGTTTTAGCAAGTTGAGGCAAGTGAATGCTCCCTGCGCAGATTCGGCAGCTTTCCAGGCTTATCGGGTCGTTATTTATTGTGTCTTCAGTTGCAGGTGGGGAAATTCCGATAATTTAGGAAGCGAAACGTCGGATATTGCGCCTGGTCGAACTCTTCCACTCAAGGACGTGGCGATGCAATGGAGAGTAATCTGCACGAGTATCGTAGCCAGTCTGCTCGTTCCGCAGCTCGTTTCTGCTCAGGAACCCATCCCAATTAATTCTCTTCAACAGGGATCGTACACCGAGTTTTTGCAGTCGCCCGATCAGTTGCCGACATTGCTCCCTCCAGTTCGAACGCCGGATTCTACCCCGGCCACGCCTGCGATTACCAATCCGAACGCTCCCGACCTGAAGAACTTCGACCGCAATCGGTTTTATCTGCCCGACGCCAACCCGGGAGTCCGCCAACCGCCTTGTCCTTGCCTGCCACTCGGATCTTCCTGGATCTCGGCCGAATATTTGTATGGCATCATTCAGAAAGAACGCTGGCCGGACGCGAACGGAGCGACCGGAACCGAACAGAATTTTCAACCCGGCCTGCGAATTAACATGGGTCTGTTTCTCGATCGCTGTCAGACCGGCGGACTCGATGGCACGCTATTCTTTCTCGGCGAATCGAACACTTCCCTAACGACTCCTGTGGGTAGGCAAGTATTCCTGCTTCAGAGCGACCGGTTGAATCTTAACGGCGGCGAAGCGAACTGGAGAAAAAATCTCTTCTGCGAAGATGATCGCCGGTACGACTTGCTCGTCGGCTATCGATACTTGCATTTGGGCGAAACTTACACTTCGGCGTTCTCTGGAACCGACATGCTGCCAATTCCAGTCAGTTCTTTGGGATCGGCGAAGGCGGATAATGATCTGCACCTGGCCCAAATTGGCTGGATCGGGGAATGGCGTCGCGGAATGTGGTACCTCGATGTTACGGCTAAGATCGGGCTTGGAGAAAACATCGAAACACTCGATTTTCAGAACCTGAACTCACCCATCGTCCGGAACACAGGACTACGCAGCAGCCACGCTCATTTTGTGGCTGTACCAGAAGCCGGTTTGAAGTTGGGTTGTCAGTTAACGGATTATTGTCGGGCGTACGTCGGATACCAATTCACTTACGCCAGTGAGGTTGCTCGACCACGTACCTATATCGAGCGAACATTGCAGGGCGATACTAAACCCACGACCGACTTCTGGATGCAGGGAATCGAATTGGGCTTTGAAGCTCGATTCTAGCAGGGCTTACAATTTTCGAACGACGCTGTTCTCATCGATAGCGATGCTGGAGTATTCGCCGTTTTCTTTAACGAAATGCAGCATGGGAACCACGATATCGTCTTCGGGAACACGCTGCGTCGCCAGTCCCGTAGCCAGATAGTTCAGCTGGCGAAAAGTTCCCTTGACGTGCGTCTGCCACTGGCGGGAACCGACTCGCACCGTTTGGACCACTTCGATTTGCTGGCCCGCTTTTAGGGATGTCAACAACTCGGCCTGATCGGGATCCAGTTTCTTCGTTGGAAGTTTGACTTCAGTGCTCATTCCGATTCTTTCCCAACAGAGTTCCCACGAGCCAGTGCAATGCGGCCCGTTCGTGCCAGTTCATAAATGCCGTAAGGGCGCATCATCTCGATAAAGGCGTTGATTTTCGATTCCTGCCCGCTGATCTCGATCATCAGCGTATCGTGGGTGATGTCGACCACCCGGCCGCGAAACATCTCGACGAGCAGGGAGATTTCCGAGCGCTGCTGAGCACTCGATTTCACTTTAATCAGCATCAAGTCGCGCTCGACATGCTCCTCTGAGGAGATGTCGACAACTTTAACGACGGTGACAATCTTGTCCAGTTGCTTGCGAACCTGTTCGAGGACATTATCGTCGCCGCGGATGACGAAGGTCATTCTCGACAGATCGTGCGTTTCCGTTTCACCGACGGCCATACTGTCGATGTTGTAACCCCGGGAAGCAAGCATTCCCGAAATATGGGCCAGTACACCCGGTTGATTCTGAACCAGTGCGGACAAAATGTGACGCATTCTTTGCAATTCCTTTTCCCGTTTCTGAAATGATATAAATGTCATCCTCTAAGGCGAGTCGAATGCCTTCGAACGGCAGGCGGGCTTGAGGGGAAGATTTCCGCCAGACGAGAAAGGTTCGGTAAATGAAGAAAAGTTTCTTCAGGGCGACGTTTTGTAAGTTAACTGGCGGGCAGTTAATCCATTTGCCGGGTATCGACTCGATTTTTATTCCGCCAACTGGAGTTCGGTGCGGGAACTCTTTGCCTGTTCGGTTCCACCACGATAAACTTTATTGATTCGTTCGCGGTTCAACGCCAGGGCTTTGTCGAACCTGCTCAACTTCATACCTTCCAAATTCACATCGTGGCTGGCGAGATTGTTCACGATATCCACATCGAGTTTCATTTCATAGTCGAGCTTTTTTCGCATCACACCGCGGAACGGCCAGATGCCGCCGTGAATGGGCAGTGGCCAGAAGGACTTGGCGTAAGACCAGGTCGTCACCCGAGTCAGATTCTCATCGACCGGAGTGTAGAACATGAACAATCGCCACTGCACTTTGCTCTTCTTCGTCGGATCCTTGGGGTCGCTCCACCAGTGATCGTAGATGGTATACAAAGGCGAAAAGTGGGTGGTCCAATCGTCGTTGAACACCCAGCCTTTTTTTATCCCAACCAGTACATTGAGAAGCCTGCCCAGGCGTTTGGGGGGGCCCTGATTGATGACGCGAACGGTATTCTCTGTTTGTTCAAAACGGACAGTCACATCCCGCATGCGATCGAGTTCGTAGCCGAAAACGTCGTGCGTTGTCGGCGTGTGCTCGATCTCGCAGAAGTTATCCATCGAAACTTCCAGCGGGGCGTGAATCGTGTGCTCCAAGGTGCACATGTGGAACCAACCCGGCATCGAAATTTCCGGGAATTTCGGATTAGATTCTTTCGATTTGACCCAGATCATTCCGTTCGCTTCGCGAGCTTCGAAATTGGAAGCGCACGCCTGAAGTTTTGGCGTACCTGGGCTTTCCCCCTGGCCATCACATCCGAATGTCCAGCCATGGTACCGGCACATCAGCTTTTCACCGACAACTTCACCCTGACTCAGTTTCATGCGACGATGCGGGCAAATATCATTTAAAGCCCCTATTTTTCCGCTCGCCGTTCGAAATAGCGCAATCGGAACGCCCGCCAGTTTCACACCCACGGGCTTGCGTCGCAATTTCTTGGCGGGCAACATCGGGTGCCAATGATCGAGCATCCCCATGAAATTTCTCCTGCAGCTTGAATTTCACTTCCTCCTGGCTTACGAATCTCGTCCAGTAGTCCGTTATTACAAGCTTATTCCTTTAGAATAAATTGCCCATACTCCGCATATTATCAAGAGGATTTCGGCAAACGCAGTGCCGCCCCCAACGCCGCAGTAGCGAATATCATGGGATAGAGTTTCTCGTAATACCAAAGTTTCGCGAAATAGAAACCAATGGGGGTGGCATATAGGTAGCCACCTTTTTCGACTTGAGAGCAGAGATAGTCCACCCCTTTTTCGAGTGGCTCCATCAGGTGGACGAAATCGCGACTCCAGACGGCAAAAATCTCTACGACGAGGGCAGTTTCTTCAATACTCGACGGAGTTCCTATCGCTCCTCCCCAGCCGCCATCCGGGTTCTGATTTTTGATCAAAAAGTTCAGTCCCAGCTCGATTTCCTCAGTAACGGCGTCAAGCGATTGATAAGCGGCCAGCACCCTGGCGGTGCCGTAGACCGGATTCGATTCGTCTTCTGTATGCTGATTGCCAAACCAAAGGGGAAGCCAGGAGCCCTCATAACTCTGCTGCAATTTCAGATAATCGAATCCTCTGCGAAAGGACTTGTTTTCCAATACCGAAGATTCCGTTGGCGGTCGACTCATCCGAGTGTTCCACCAGAATGGATTTCGCAAGACATGGGCAGTTAAATCGCACCCGCTGCGATCGAAGGGTAATTTACCCCAACCCCGACAGAAAGTGGGCCAGCCTCCATCACGATTCTGAAGTCCCTCGATCCATTTTTCTGATAGTTCCACGCTCTGCACGACTTCCCGGCCGAGCGATTCCGGAATTTCCCCCTGGGAGACATTCAGGAGTGCTTGCAGGGCTAATTTTGCCCCGGGAGTGTCATCACAATCGGGAACGCTCCCAGCCAGATGCGACCAACCCCAGCCTCCCGGGTCAGCCCCTGTGAAAGGATGTCGACTTTTGGACTGCTGGGCCAGAAGCCATTCCATCAGTTTTTGTTTCTCGGGGAGGCTTTTGAGATCCTTTGCTCGATCCAGTGCGTTCACAGTTAGAGTCGTCACCCACACGCTAAGATTGGAATCGATGGCCCAGCTGCCATCGGTTCGAACCGAGCGTTCGATGAACCGAACGCCTTCCTCCATAACCTGTTGGGCATTCTTGTTGCCCCGCAAGACCGCCAGACTCATGACCACAAAACTTGTCAGCGGCGTCGCTTCGAGGTAACCTCCCGTGGAAGGTTGAATCTTTCGCAGAACTTTCAGGCTGGGCCGGCGAGCCAGCCAACGGAGCGAAGTAGTCAGAGGATTCCATTTGCGGCGATGATGGTGGACGACCTGACCGATGGCGATTAGCGCAGGGAGGGCGTAGCTTACGACAGGCAGCCGGGCAAAACGGTACCAACTCTGGGGCAGGCAGGCGAGTTCGAAAGGGAGTCGGGGAATCTCATCCCAGTTCACCAGGCCTGCCAGTGCACACATCGTCAGAATCGGAACGGCAAAAGTTCGATCTTTTCCATATCGCCTTCGAATGGCCTCTGCCAACTCTTCGGGTGTAGAACCGTAATTCTCATTTAACCAGAATTCACAACGATTCAGTGTCGGGCGTTGCGAATCTGCTTCGCCACAGATGTGAAACGCCGCCCGGCAGAGCATGGTTGTAGAGATATTGCTGAAAGATCTGTCGGTATCTCCCCAACCGCCGTCTTCGTTCTGGTCATCGACCAACCAGCGTATTCCCCGAGCAATCAAGTCTCGATGCACTGTCTGGGTGTTTCGACGGTCGATCAGAGCCAAGGCCGCAACGGCCGTGGCCGTGGAAAGAGCGGAAGAAGAGAGTTCCCCCACCCAATAGCCTTCTGGGAGTCGCTCGAAGAGCAGGGCGTCCCGGACTTGTCGATAAGCACGCTCGATTCTTTCAGTATCCATATAGGCATCTTAAGAATATAATTTCCGCATGATCACACTGGAAGGAAACCGCTCGCTCAAAGGCATGTTGCCGGAAGCATTCGAGAAACTCTCATCGCCGGCATTTTTGCTGACCTGCATCGGGCCGCTACTCGAGTATTCGGCGGACGAGAACGCCGCCACTTTTAAGGCTAGACCCAGTTTGGGAATCGTCTCTGGGATTGTCGAGGGCACTCTCAATGTGTTACAAAAGCAACCGTTCGAAAAATTGAATTTGGTACAGAAAATTCAGGGCAGTGGTTTTTCCGCGCGGGCAGTGGTTGATTTGAAATTCCGGCCACTCGATTCGGGGTTTGCCATCGATTGGACTGCGGAATTGCCCGAGGCGACCGGACTACTTCGGATGGTCCCGAAATCGATGCTGCGTGTAGCAATGCAGAAAGCTATCGAAGACATATGGCTGGAAGTGGAATCGAAACTAGCGTGAACGAACCTCTTCCCGATGACGATCCGAATTCGGCCACGAGAAAGCTCGGCGAAACCTTCGCCACAGTAATCGGCCAAAAAGAGTGGTCCCTGGATAACTCGGAAGCTCTCCTCCAGGGAAAAATCGAAGAAGTAGAAGTCCCGGAATTACCTGTACCGATTGATATTTTACCTATTCCGGCCGCTAAAAGTAAATCCTGGTTGCCACCAGAAGAGGAGATACCTCCTACGCCCCGGCAAATTCTGGAAGCCCTCCTTTTCGTGGCCGATCAACCGCTGGAAATTGAGGCGATTTGCGAAGTGATTCGCGGTATCTCGCCGCCGACTGTGCTCGAAGAGATCGCTCAGCTCAATCGTCTCTACGAAAAGCAGTATCGGCCCTATCGGATTGTCCCCCGCAAGACAGGCTATCGCATGGAGTTGCTGCCCCAGTTCAAGGAAGTAGAACAGAAGCTGAACGAACAGAACCGCGAATTGCAACTTCCTCAGCCTGCCCTCGAGATTCTGTCGCTGATCGCTTACAGGCAACCTGTGGAGAAATCGGATATCGATCGAATTCGGGGAATGGAAACCGGGATGATACTTCGGCAACTGATGAAATTTGGCCTGGTATCTTCTTTGAATAAAGTGGCAGAAGGACAAAGATCGGCGATATTCTCCACCACGGCCAAATTCTTGGATATGTTCGGGCTGCGCTCGCTGGATGACCTTCCCAAAATGGGCGAGCCCGAGCGCCGTTGAGCGAGCCTAATAGCCCCCGGTATCCGTGAAGGCGTGATTCTCGAAACGCATATACTGTTTGACGTATGCAAGTTTTACTTCGCCGGTCGGGCCGTTACGCTGCTTGGCGACAATCACTTCAATCGTGTTATCTTCCTGCTGTTCATCGCCGCCGAATTTGCCGGGGCGATGCAGCATCATCACGGTGTCGGCATCCTGCTCGATGGAACCCGATTCTCGAAGATCGGACAATCGCGGCCGATGGTCCTGGCGATCTTCCGAAGCTCGGTTGACCTGCGCCAAAGCGACCACCGGTAATTGCAGTTCTCGCGCCAGGAACTTCAATCGTCGAGATATCTGCGCTACCTGCTCCTGCCGAGGATCCCGCCGACTTTCAGGTTCGATCAACTGTAAATAATCGATCACCACCATTTTGATATCGTGGCGTTTCTTCAGTCGGCGGGCATTCGCGGTAATTCGCAGCATATTCTGCGAAGGGTTGTCGTCGATGAATAGGGGGGCCCTATTGAGTACATTGCCGGCGTCGAGAATGCGCTGAACATCGTCGGGACCAAGCATGCCTCGTCGTAGCTTGTGACTATCGACCTGCGATTGCGCGACCAAAAGACGTTCGGCCAATTCGATTTTGGCCTGCTCGAGACTGACGAAGTAGACCGGAAGCCCCTCTTCGACGATGATGTGTCGGATGAAGTTGAGTGCGAAAGCTGTCTTACCGACCGAGGGACGAGCCGCGAGAATGATCAATTCGTTTCTTTGAAAACCAACGATTAAGTTGTCCAGATCGACGAAGCCGGTTCGGACGCCACTCAGATCCGCGTGGTCGCCCGATTTGCGGGCATCCATGCGATGGAACGCATCTCGCAAGGCTTCCTGAAGGGTAGCCGTGTCGCTGGTAACACCTCGCTCGGCGATTTCGAGAATTCGCCGCTCAGCCATCCCCAGGAGTTCATCCGCCGGCTGGACGGGATCGTAGGCTTCCTTCAGGATGTCCGTGTTGACGTGAATCAAGGCTCGGACCAGAGCCTTCTCTTTAACGATTTCAGCGTAATATAACGCGTTACCAGCTGTGGGGGCGGCATCCCAGAGTTCGGCCAGATACGAATAACCGCCGATGTCTTCGATCCACTGCAGTTGTTTCAACTTTTCGGCGAGAATTACAAGATCGATCGGGGAGGAAATCTTGTCGATTTCCAGCATGGCCCGGTAGATCTTCTGGTGATAATCGAAGTAGAAATATTCCGGATCGAGAATGATTTTCACGATGTCGTTGATGACGTCGTTATCGCGCAGAACACTGCCGAGCACGGAACGCTCGGCATCGCGATTTTGGGGAGGAAGCCGGTCTAAAGACATGGGGATTTACTCCACCGGCGAGAGAAAAAACAGGGCGATTCAAAACGAATTATCGCTTGGTCGAGGAAGTCTGCGGAATCACAGCCACTTCGATCTTGGTTTCGATCTCGAAGCCGAGGCTGAGTTTCACTTCGGGGTAGATACCGCATTCCTTGATATGGGTTTCCATCTTGACCATATCGGGCTCGACCATCAGATTCTTGCCCTTGAGCGCCTTGGAAATTTCCACGGGGCCTACCGAACCGAAGAGGTGACCTTCTTCGTTGGAGATCGCGTCGATGGTGATGCGGGCCTGGCGATTAATCTGCTCGGCCAGTGACTTCAGGTCGGCGACCTTGGCTTCGCGAGCCTGCTGAACGCGAATCTTGTAGCGTTCCAAGCGGCGGAGGTTGTGTTCGGAAGGAATCACAGCCATGCTGTTGGGGAGCAGGTAGTTGCGTGCGTAGCCGGGTTTGACTTCGACCAGTGCCCCCTGTTTGCCCAGGAATGCAACGTCTTCGACGAGGACGAGTTGAACGCCGCCGTGAGTACCTTTGCGAACCTGATTGCGGACCCGGATCTTCTTCTTGGGTTGGGGCAGGGTTTTGGGACCTTTATCTTTTGCCATGATCTCAGTCACTCTCTGCATTAAAAAGGAATATCATCTGATCCGTGCCCTCCCGAGGCGGGGGAAGCACCAGGACCGGAGTCATCGTAATTATCCACTGAACCGCCGCTGTAACCGCTCGAACGGCCTCCAGCACTACCACCACCCGGGCCATCCTGGCGAGCATCGAGCAATTGAATTTCTTCGACGACAATCTTATGCTTCTGTCGCTTTTGCCCGCTCGTTTTATCATCCCAGGTATCGAGATGAAGTCGACCATCGACTAAAATCTGCGAACCCTTGTGGCAGAATTTTTCGATGGTATCCGCCAGTTTGCCGTATTCGCCCCGATTGAAGGCTTCGCAATCGATGAACATCGGCTCGTCTTCCCACTGGCCGGTCTGGGTATTCTTCTTGCGATTACTTACTGCAAAACCGAACTTGGCCACTTTGCCGCCGGTCGAGAAGGTCCGGCACTCCGGTTCACGCGTCAATCGACCGACCAGGATGACTTTGTTAAATCTGGCCATGTTTTAGGCTCCGGGATCAGTATCCATTAGGATTTCAAAAATGGGTTATTACCCATTTTAAGGGCGACTTCCGTAACGCCTATGTCAGTTGCAGATCAATCTTTATCTCGTCGGTCGCGATCACGGCGGCCGCCGCCCATTCCACCCATGTCGATGCCTTCAAGAGCAGCGTCGACGTTGGCATCTTCCCGCAGCGATTGCAGCGAGGAGCGATGTTCATCCTGAGCCACGGCCAGCAACTCGGTTTCCCACTTGGGGTCTACGTTCAAAACCATGTGGCGAAGGATGGTTTCGTTCAGTCGGAAATCATGTTCGATTTCATGGAGTTTAGCGGCATCGGCCTTGAAGTAAGCCAGATAATAAGTGCCTTTTTTGTGGCCTTTCACCGGGTAAGCGAGTCGGCTGTCGAGCTTACCTTCGTTCTTTTCCGACCAGGGTCGGCTTGCGAGAATCTGAGCACCATATTTCTCGAGAGTCACATGCAATTGGGACTTCACATCTTCCATACCGGTGGCGGTCTTGGTTGAATCGAGAATAAACATGCATTCGTAGCTGTTAACTGGCATCACTCGTTTCCTGTCGCATTCGGCCGAGCTTTGGATTCGCCCGGTTCAAGTTTTTTATCCGTTTTGCTGGAAGGCTGGTCTTCAGCCTTCTTAACTTTCTTCGTAGTCTGAGGGTCGCCGTTGAAGCGATTCATGCAGACATCAATTCCTTCGGCCGCCCAAACTAAAACCGCCCGGGCCGCATCGGAGACTGCGTCCTCTACCTGCTGTCGCTCGCCCGATTTGAATCGGGAAAGAACGTAGGCAGCTGCATCGATTCCACCGGTATCACCGACACCAATCCTCAACCGGTTGAATCCATTGGTTCCCAGGTGAGCTTCTATGTTTCGAAGCCCGTTTTGCCCACCGTGAGAGCCTTTGGCTTTGATCCGCAACTTCCCGATGGGCAGCGCGATATCATCGCAAATAATCATCAGATCAGTAAGTTCCAGCTTGTAGAACTCTTTGATCTGCTTAACGGCCTGGCCACTGAGGTTCATGAAAGTTTCAGGCTTAACCAGAAGGAGTTGCTGACCGCCCTCGGTGGAGTCGGCTATTTGCGACTCGAACTTCGCTCTGAAACTCCCGGCCAAAGGAGACTTGGCCAGATAATCGATGACCTCAAACCCAATATTGTGGCGGGTGCCAGAAAATTTCGAACCCGGATTTCCAAGCCCGACGACCACTTTCATGACCCGAACCGACTGGAGGACGAAGGAAATTACTCCTCGGTCTCATCCACCTTCTTCTTAGCTGTGATGACTTCCGGTTCAGCAGTGCCTTCACCCGGCAGAGTGCTAGTAGCGGCCTCCACCTTGTGCAACTTCACCTGAACCACCACGGCGTCCTTATCTTCAAGCACAGTCACACCTTCGGGGAGGACCAATTCCTTGACGTGAATGGCCTGACCCAATTGCAGTTTATCGATAGTGACGCGAATGACTTCCGGAACCTTCAGAGCCGGGCACTTCACATGCAGAGTGTGTAACGGCTGATCCAATACGCCTGCGCTCGTTCCCGGTGCGATGCCTCGCAGTTCCACGGGCACTACCACCGTCACCGACTCGTCTGCCGAAATCCGGCGGAAGTCGATATGCAGGATGGCTTTACCCAGGTGATCGTGCTGGATTTCTTGAATCAGCACTGTTTCCTTTTTGCCCTTTTCCTCGATATCCAGCGTCCGGCTGTGATGGCGAAGGACGGTCTGCAAATCGGTGAGATTCACCGTCACAGATTCAGTAACTTCCTTGTGGCCGTAGATCACGCCCGGAATCAACCCCTGTTTTCTGAGACGAGCCGCAGCGCGACCTCCCAGTTCCTTACGGGGCTCAACCTTTAAAACCATACTCTCGGACATGACCGTCTGCTCCGTCTTTCGCTGGACAATATCGCACTAGCACGGCTCTGAAAAGCAGGCCGCACGTTTTAGGTCAAATTTATAGGAACAGATATTATGGGAATAGAACCGAGGGTGGCAACGGCAGAACGCAAAAAAATAACGAACCAAATCTGCATTGCCAGACAGGGGGAGTTTGCTCTACCATGGTTACGGAAACCCCGGTTTGGAACCGATGCTTGTCAACTTGTAATGGAATACCGTGGCTGATAGCGAAAAAAAATCGAGCCCGCCGCTCCCCTGGATCGTGCTTTCCGGCATATTGGGTATGTTCGCGGTCGGCACACCGGCGATGAACTCCATAAATTCGCCCGCCGCGACCAAAAGTGCAGACAAAAAAGATGTTGCAAACTCCGATCCTATCGGCTGGATAGACAATAATCCTGTACGTCCCCTAATCGAATTTCACACATCGCAATTGGAGATGCCTTCAGCCCAGGATGTTCTTAAAGACCAACTGCATGGATTCGACAAAGAATTCATGATTGTTACCGTGCCTGATCCGATCGATTCCGCGTTTGGATTCGTCTTCGATCAGTTGATCGACGCGACTCAACGCGCGATCGAGAAGAAAAACGGTTATTCTCTGGATCGCGTCTGGCTCCCCTGGGAGTTGGATCGAAAAAATGCCAAACTGCCCGCCAAGCCAGACAGTGATGGAAAACTGCCGGTACACCAGACTCAACCCGGAATCCTCGTTTTCCGGAGAAATGCCAATCCCAATGCCGGACTAAAGAATCCCGGACTGATGGTCGTTTTTCTGGTCGGTGAGTCGCCTTTGAGTGGCATCCACAAAAGGGCTTTTACATATGCTCTGCAGCTGATGAACTTTTCAGAGCATCCGATCGATAAGCCGGTGCGGGTGGTGGGGCCCTATTTTTCCGGTTCGCAAGTTTCCATCGAGATGACCCTGAAGAATTGGTGGGAGGGGTATCAGTCCAAAGGGTTGGCGGCCGGTGTGCACGTCCCGGTGGCCATGATCATGAAGAATCCCGATTACAGCTTCAATTTCATTACGGGGAACGCTTCGGCCTTTCGAAAGGCCGATTTCGAATCGATTGGACCCAAAGGCAAAGTGAATTTCGATGCCGCGATCATCCCTACCAAATTGACTGTGAATTCGATCCTCTATTATTTGAGCAAGCGGGATCGCGCCATGGCCGAGGAGGTCATCTACAATGGCGATCCTAAAACGATTCCGGGAAAAGTCGCCATACTTACGGAATCCAATACCGGTTTTGGCAAGCAATTTTCGAGTTTTGGCAAGAATGGACAGGGGATTCTGGTCCTTCGGTTTCCGATGCACATCTCGCAGGTGAAAGCGGATCTCCTCAAGGTTTTTCGCAAAAAGGATGAAGCCACCGGGTTAAAAGCTAACGAATTTCAGATCCCCTCATTACTCGATGAGATTAATGCCGACCAGTATGACGGAATTCCCATGCAAGGCGGTTCGACGACCTCCGCGGCGAATGCCCAGGTCATGTCGACTATCCTGACCACCATTTCCAAGATGCGCTGTCAGTACGTCGGTATCGTTGCTACCGATACCCGAGATAAATTGTTTCTGGTCAGATTGATTCGGGAATATTGCCCCGATGTGCACGTGTTTTTGACGGGCGGGGATGTTCTCTTCAGCCATCCGGATTATCGGTTTCACATGCGCGGCGTGATCATCGGCTCGACCTATCCTCTCCTGCCGGTGAATCAATTTTGGACGAACGCCAACAGCGGCGAGAGGGTAGTATTTCCTTCAGTGGGAACCGAAGGCTATTACAATGCCACCCTCATGCAGTTGGGGTTGAATCCCGATCTGCTGGAATACCGTCCGCCGAACTTCGCATTGGCCGGGAACAATGATATTGCCAACTCTCGGCCGCCGATCTGGATCAGCATGGTAGCGCCGAGCGGGAATCTGGTGCCGTTGCAGGTGTTTAATAACTACGAAGATTCAGCGGATTATGTGAAGCTGTTTCCGAATGTGGACAAGGAGTTGCGAGAAAAACCGATTTCGCTCGGCTATCCGGGAGCGCTCTTTCCCATTGGCTTCTGCTTAATGGTAATCTGGTTGATTCTTTTATATCGCTCCTGGTTTTTGCCCTCTTCGCCGCTTTCCTGTTATACGCTGGCGCATTCCGGTACGCTGAATTCCATGCCTCAGATGGTTTACCGTAATTTGATCCTGGGTTCGCAAATTATTTTCCTGGCGCCGGTGCTGACAATTTTGGGCACCCATGCCGAGGCCACGCAGTGGAGCAATCCCTGGGACGTGCCCTTCATATCGGTCACGGCCTTTTGCATCGTGATGATGATTCTGGCGATGGTCGCCCCTTTCCCGATCCTCGGCTACCATTCGTTCCGTCGGTTGGGAAAGGGATTACCTTCCCTTTCGCTTGGCATCTGGTTGGAGTCGAGTTTCTGGTTGCTGGTGAACGTCCTGATCGTTGCAGGATATCTCATATTCACGTTCACTTATCTGAATCGTTTCACTTATTACACGGATAGTACCTACCGAACCCTATTCTTCGTTCGCTGCGTCGATCTGGGAACCGGCTTGTCGCCACTGACGCCGTTGTTTTTCCTCTGTCTCGCCACCAGCATGTGGGCTTATTTCCAATTGAAACGCCGGCATCTGGCGGAGCGATTTGCCATACCAATTCCCCTACCTGCAAATGAGGAGCCGGGGAAGTACCACTGGTTCGATCGTGCCAACCGGCTGGAAGGTCTGTTGAAAAAAGAAATTTCAGAAACGCACTTTATCACCCGCCATACCAAAGCGACGGTCCTGATAACCATCCTGCTGGCCTCGACTGCCACCGGGCTTTTCTTTCAATCGCTGAATACGATGGAAGGGAAAATCTGGGATGTACTGTTTTTTATTGGATTCTGCGTTGTATTTGCCCTGGCGGCCTCTTCTTTGGTTCACCTGTATCTGTTGTGGACGATGGTAAAACGATTGCTGGACGCCATCGCCATGATTCCCATGATGCGATCGTTTGGCCGCATTCCAAACAAGATTGTCGATGTTTTCGGAAAGTACCTCTACACGCAAAAACCGCATCTGACGCACTTGCAGATGCCGATCCATCAGTTGCAAATTCTTGCCGAGGCGATCAAAAATGATCCCCAGGCTCCCGCGTCGTTACAGCGGATCGTCGAGCGCGCTCCCCGATTGGAACAGGTTTTTCTGTCGCA
Source organism: Telmatocola sphagniphila (assembly GCF_018398935.1). Taxonomy (GTDB): domain Bacteria; phylum Planctomycetota; class Planctomycetia; order Gemmatales; family Gemmataceae; genus Telmatocola; species Telmatocola sphagniphila. The sequence continues at coordinate 192,934 of NZ_CP074694.1, forward strand.
CTTCGCTCAAGGACGCAAACGCAGAGATACGGAATTGCTCGCCCGCACGATTCGCACGCAGTTGAGCGAACTGGCCTCGGTAGCCATGGATGCCCTGTCGGATCGCTGGACGAATCTGAATGTGGATGAAGCGTTCGGCGGCGGCATGGAAGATTATAAAGCGAGTAAACCGACCGAGGGAGAACCCGCCTGGGTGCCCCTAGCGGAGGGATTCACGGCGACTCAATTTGTGGTCTACCTCAGCCAGTATTTTTTGCAGCTTCGCAACATGGCCTGGACCGTGATCATTTCTTCATCGCTCTTGCTGATAGCGGCTACCTGCTATCCGTTCCACCCGCAGCAACTACTGCTCTACTGCCTGCTGGCACTGATTGCCGCGGCGATGGGTATGGTCGTTTATGTGTTCGTTCAGATGAACAAGGACACGGTCGTAAGCCGGATTTCTCGAACGCAACCGGGTAAACTATCGTTCGATTCCGGTTTGATCGGCTCCTTCATGACTTATGTTTTACCGGCGGCTGGACTTCTCACCGCGCAACTTTCGGGCAGCTTCCGGACGATTCTCGAGCCGCTGTTGCGAGTGCTCAAATAATCAACTGGGAGCGCTGGGTTCCTGGGCCGTCCAGGCTCGCTCCTGGGCGGGAATTTCTTCCCAGCGTTTTTCTTTGGCAGTCTCTTCTTTTTCGCGGAGTTTGGCTTCTGCCAACTCCCTGACGACATTGCCACAGAGCACATTTAGTCCCTGCCCGGTGACCGCGGAGATATTTTTGACTTCAAATCCCAGCTGTGCCGAGAGTCGCTTCGCAACTTCTTCGCTCCCCGGGAGTTCGCTTTTCGAAACGAACGCGAGTTCTCGCTTTTTCCCGAGATCCGGGCTGTACATCTCCAGTTCTTTGCGGATGGTCCGGTAATTATCGAGCGGATCGGCACCATCGGTGGGGAATGGCTCAATCAGGTGCACGAGAACCCGCGTTCGATCGACGTGTTTCAAGAATTCGTGGCCCAGACCGACACCCGTATGGGCTCCCTCGATTAAACCGGGAAGGTCGGCCATCACAAACGCATTGTCGCCACCGACGCTAACCATGCCCAGATTGGGGTACTTCGTGGTGAAAGGATAGTCGGCGATTTCCGGCATGGCCCGCGACAAACGAGACAAAAGTGTCGACTTTCCGGCATTGGGTAGACCGATCAGTCCGACATCAGCAATCACCTTGAGTTCCAGGACAATCCAGCGTTCTTCACCTTCGCCGCCGGGTTGAAATTCTCGCGGGGCTCGGTTGGTGGAGGTGGCGAAAGCTTTGTTGCCCCGCCCACCACGACCGGCCTGGGCGACGACCACCTGTTCACCCATTTCTTTGAGATCTTTGAGGATATGTCCTCGTTCTCGATCGCGGACGATTGTACCTGGAGGGACGGGAATTATGATGTCGTCTGCCATTTTGCCATGACACTGCGAAGTGCCACCGGGCTGGCCGTTTTGTGCTTTCCAGAACTTGCGGTGAATCAGCGGTGCCAGATTATCCGTGTCCGGCATTGCGCGAACGATGATAGATCCGCCATCGCCTCCATCACCCCCGTCGGGTCCCCCCTTGGGGACGTACTTCTCACGGCGGAAGGAACACATCCCGCGTCCCCCGTCCCCCGCTTTAACAAACAGCTCTACCCGATCCGCAAACATGGTCAGTCTCGCAAAGAATTCAAAAGGTAATTGTAGCGGGTCGAACCAATTTCCCAAATAAACGATGGCTGCGCTACGAAAATTCTGAGGAGACTCGACTCTCAGATCCTGTCTTTGACGGTGACGGAAGAGTTGTTTTTGTGGAGATACCTGCATCGCGTTCAAACATCCAGGCCGACTGCCCGCATTAAGGCTATACCGTTGGTGTGCGAAACGACTCCCGGGCGAACAGTGTAGTCGAATTTCATCTGCCCATCGACCCATTGATCGGCGAAATGCATATTCTCCACCAAATCGCGAATGGAATCAGGAACTTCCGTTACTGCCAGATCGTGGGTGGTGACGAGACCAATGGTGCCGGACTCCAGCAGAGCTTGAATGACTCCCGAAGCTCCACGGATGCGATCAGCCGAATTGGTGCCCGCGAACAACTCATCGAAAAGAAACATCAAAGGCCCGGTACGAGCCTTTTCGAGAGTGGCGCGTACTCGAACCACTTCAGCGAAAAATCGAGACTTCCCATCGGAGAGTGAATCCTGCACCCGTAAAGTGGCTCCCATTCGAAATGAAGAAAGCGCCAGGGATTTCGCCCGCACCGGGGCTCCAGAAAGGGCCAGGGTCGCATTCACACCAATCGACCGGAGGAATGTACTCTTACCGGACATGTTGGAGCCGCTAATCATCAGTACGCGAGTTTTTTCGTTCAGCTGAACGTCGTTCCGCACGCAGGTTTTGGCCGGTAACAGTGGATGCCCCAACTGAGTAGCTTCGAAAGAGGCTGGGCCTTCCTGAATCTGCGGGAAGGGATCTTCCGGATTCTCATAGGCGTACGCCGCCAGGCTGGAGAGGGCTTCCAGTTCCGCGATGGCGAAGAGCCACTGGCGAATATGGGGTCCCGAACGGAGTCGCCAATCCTCGATCCGGAAGGCCATTCGAATATCCCAAATCAAAAGAATTCGAAAGGGTAGAAAAATGGTGTTTCTTCGGGCCGCCAGCCATTCGGCCAAGTAAGCCAGTTCTTGAATCTGTTGCGAAGCAGTACGCTGATTCAAACGCAACTGCTCCTGCATATTCACTAGCAGAGGGGCCGAAAATTGCTCTTTTTCAAACAGGCTCAGGAGAGTTCGTAAAAGTGTGAGCTCGCGAGCCGTCTCTTCCACCGGATTGACCGCGGAGTTGGCCCAGGTGAACATTGGATAGGCATACAGATAGGAAATCGCCAGAGAAATCAGCAGGTAGTAGCCACGCGCATCGAAGCCCAACCAGGCTACACAGAGTGTCAGATTGACGATGCCCAAACCGAAAATGACCTGACGAGCCCACCGACTGGGGCTCGGAAGTATTTGAGTGCCCCAGTGTGCCAGCAGTTCGAAATCGACCCCCTCCGCGACTTCGGAGCCGGACGCCGCTAGGGCCTCACGGAGATCGAGCCGGTTGCGCAAATCTTGCGCGGCTTCTTGTCGATCGCGGATCACCGGAAGCGTCGCGGGGTTGTTGAACCAATCGGCCAGGCGATCTTCGCCCACCCGTGTGCGGGCGGTACAGATCCGCTCGAACAGGGAACCTTTGCCGAAAAGATCGAGATCGACAGCGCAGAGATGATTGGGATCGACGAATCGCTCACCGGAGTTGCCCTGGCCGACCCACTCGCCCGTTAAACGAGCTACACAATGCTGATAGTAGCGTATGAGGCGCTTGGCCCAACGCTGTCGATCGAGTATTCGAACCCCAACAACGAAAAGGAGAGTGATGGGAAGCAGGGCCAGAAAGCCATACCAGGTACTGTAGAATCCTAGTCCTCCGCCGAATAAGGCCGTCAGAATTCCTAACAGGAATAGGCTGACGCGAGCCTGTCCGAGTCGATCGAACTGCGATTCGTATCTTTGCGCTTCGGCCTGACGAAGAGCGAGCCGCGTTTGATATTCATCGAGGGGAGTGGTCATAGATACCGTTTTTAGTTGCTCGATCTAACTCCGGGGATTCTAACCAAAAAATCCTATCAAGCGGCAGGGCAGGTTCAATTACCGCTTTTGGGAAAGTCTTTGATTCCGTGAGACCAACTGGTTCGCGCAGGGCGGATACCCAGTTGTCTAAACCGGGAGAGGTGGTTACTATTTCAATGATCCTTTAAGAATCGATTCAAGTGAGACGGGTTGGTATGGTACATCAGTCGCTGGGAATCTGGGCTATAAGTCCGGAGGGCAAAAAGAAGCTCGAAGCCTTGAATGACCAGATGGAAACGATGATGCTGGCCCTCCTGGTTTTCCTGATACTGGGAACTATCGGCTATTTCATTTTCCGCTACTGGAAGAAAACGGCGCTTGAAGTTCCGGACTTCGAGAAAACCAACGAGACTACCTATCGATCCATGCTGATTTCGGGGCAGATCACCCAGGCTGAGTACGATAAGCTGATCAAAAATATCCAGAGTCGGGTGGAAGAGAAGAAACTGATCGAGGAGAGTTGAGGAGTTGTGATAGGGCGAAGAAGCAATCCTCGCCCTTTCGATTTTGAACCGCACTTTAAGCAAAATCATTTCGTAGGCGAGGCCACTTCGAATTCTAGATTCAAATTCATTTGCTGGCCGACCCAGATTTCCAGTTGGTAGGCCGGGGCATAAGCGGAAGCACTTTGTTCCTTGGGCTGCACCGACAAAGAACTGGCATTTTTCAGGTTCACTTTTTTCACGTTCGGGCTCAGCTTCCAGTACCGCATCAGATTGCTCGATTTGTCGATGATCAGCAGATAGGAAGAATTTTTCGAGGGGATGCCCTGTCCCTGGCCGTCGCAGATTTCGCTGAGCGTAACGCCATAGGTGTCGTTGGCGTCCTTCTCCATAGTCCCTTTTACGCAATCGTAAGTGGCATGCAGCACGCCAGGCGTTATTTTCTGAACGCCCGTATTTGAAGCGGGATTAGAAGCGAGCTTATCGTACCAATCGGGCTTGATGAACACGTAGAAAATGCCAAAAACGGCGATTACGCCGATGACAGTTAGCAAGTTTCGAAGCAGACCCATGACGTTTTCCTTCCCTGGATTCGTCGGTGCCGGATAAATCTTTTCACACAATTCCCGCCGGGCATTATGCCGTCTGAGCGGAACTACGCAATAGAGATATGACTTAATTTCACGTCTTTCCGAACTCGATTTATGAAGAACATTTTTTGAGCAATGGCGAAATTCTGTTGACAGGCCGGATCCTCTGACTAAGCTTTAAGTGAACGAATTGAACGTTTTGGTCGATTTAGATTATTCAAATCGTTCAAATTAAGGCGGAGGATCACCAGATGCCAACTTTGAAGCCGAATGACGCGATTTCAGCCGGTTATCCCAAATTCATATTCGATCCCTCATTTGAGAGTCCAGAAGCCGTCGAACTTTACGACCCGGAAAATGCAGCAGATCTCTCCAGCTTCGCAGATAAGCACCTACCCGATGAAGTGACTCGAGACTATGCCAAGCGAATGCACTTTTGTGCCTGGCGTTTACGCAAAGCGAAGGGGCTGGTGGAAGTGGATCGCTGGCGGCTGGCCTACTACCGACTTCGAGATGAGATCGTTGTTGGGAATCGAAAATTGGTTTACCGAGCCGTTCGCCGACGGATGATGATGTCTAACCGAACCGATGATTCGATTGGCGACTGTCATATCGTTCTGATTCAAGCTGTGGCCGCCTATAACCCCTGGATGGGCATTCGCTTCAGTACTTATGCCTTCACTTGTCTGGTCCGGGCCTTGTCGCGACAGTGCCAGCGGCAAATGAAAGACTGGCTTTCACGTTCGATGCCATTGGAATCTCTTCCGGACGGGGAGCCAGGTCAAAGTTACGAGAAGGAACTGGTTTCCTCGGGTAGCATCCGAATTGAAGAATTCTTGAAAGTCGATCATCCACTGCTGACGGCCCGCGAAAAGATTGTCATCGGTCGCCGTTTTGCGGCCAATGAAGAAGCCACGCTCACTCTCGAAAAAGTGGGTCAGGAAATCGGGCTTTCCAAGGAACGAGTGCGCCAGGTACAGGCCAGTGCGCTCAACAAGTTGCGAGCAGTACTGACTGCAGAAGAAACGACGGTCTAACTTTACCGGAGACTATTTGATGCGTGGGATCGTCACCAGTTTATTGCTCCTGTGCTCGGGCGTGAGCCTTGCTTCGGACCCAATTTCCAACTGGCCTCAGTGGCGGGGTCCCACCCGAGATGGCCAAGTCGCTCCGTCTGACTGGCCGGCCAAGATCTCCGGTGAAGCATTAAAAACCGTTTGGAAGGTCTCCTCACTCGGTCCCAGTTATTCCGGCCCCATCGTCAGCGATAAGTATGTTTTCACAACCAGCACGGTCGATAAGAAAGACGAAGTTGTCACTTGCTACGATCGTGGCACCGGTAAGGAAGTCTGGAAACAAACTTGGCCTGGCTCGATGTCGGTGCCCTTTTTCGCGGCTCGGAATGGTTCCTGGATTCGCTCCACCCCGGCATTCGACGGGGACGCGTTGTACGTCGGCGGCATTCAAGATCATCTCGTCTGTCTGGAAGCTTCCAGTGGCAAGATCCGTTGGCAAATCGATTGTATCCAGGACCTTAAAGCCAAATCTCCCGACTTCGGTTGTGTCTGTTCTCCATTAGTCGATGAAACGGCTGTCTACATGCAAGCCGCTGGTGGGTTTCTGAAAATCGACAAAAAGACCGGTAAGGTTCTCTGGAACGTGCTTTCGGATGGCGGCGGCATGCTGGGCAGTGCTTTCTCTTCCCCAGTTTTCGCTAAACTTGCTGGCAAAGAGCAGATTGTCGTACAGACACGTACGGCCCTGTTCGGAGTAGATAAGCAAACTGGTCAAAGTCTTTGGTCGCGGCCCATTGACAGTTTCCGAGGCATGAACATTCTGACGCCGACTATTTATGGGGAAGGGGTCTTCACCAGTACTTATGGCGGTAACACTAGGCTCGTTTCCGTTCAAAAAGAGACCGATAAATTGGGTGCTCAGGATGCCTGGGGCTTCAAGTACGAAGGCAATATGACGACGCCCGTTATCGTGAACGATCACGCCTACTTCTTCGGAAAAGATCGCCGATTCATTTGCGTTGATCTCAAAGCGGGTAAGGAATGCTGGCGTACGGACAAACGATTCGGCGAGTATTGGAGCCTGGTGGCGAACAAGGACAAAATTCTGGCCCTCGATATGGATGGTAAACTCTATTTGATCCAAGCCAACCCCAAAGAGTTCGAACTTCTGGATCAGACGCAGATTACCAAGAGTGAGACCTGGGCCCATTTGGCTGTGTGCGGCAATGAGTTGTACGTCCGCTCGTTGGATGAGCTAATCAAGCTGAGCTGGAAGTAGGCCGTCGGTCTACTCGTCGATCCAATCTGTTCGATCCTTCCTCGGAAGGATTCAATTTCGTGTTTCTTGCTGTAATTCGTTGACATAGACGGACCACTCACTTAAACTGCCCCTTTCTTAGAGATCGTCTCTCCCTTTGCAACATGAATGGAGTTGCTCTGATATGAATGAAACCGGCGATAAAAAACTATTCTGGGCTTGTTGGATCGCCCTGATCGCGACCGCTTTCGGCTTCGTGGTCCGCGCGAACATCATGGACACTTGGAAGGACGATTTCGGACTGAGTGAAACCCAGAAGGGGCAACTCTTTGGTGTAGGCCTCTGGCCGTTCGCGATCAGTATTGTTCTTTTCAGTCTCATCATCGACCGAATCGGCTACGGCAAGGCCATGCTTTTTGCATTTGTTTGCCATGTGGCTTCAATGGCTATCACGATTTATGCTTCAACGTTATTAGCTAAACCGGGTGCTTCCGCTGAAGAAGTGGCGGCGGGTCAGAAAAGCGGTTACTGGATGCTTTATCTGGGGAACTTCATAGTTGCGTTGGGTAACGGCACCGTGGAAGCGGTGATTAACCCGGTGGTGGCTACGATGTTCGCCCGCGATAAAACCAAATGGCTGAACATGCTGCATGCGGGCTGGCCGGGAGGTTTGGTGCTCGGGGGCATTCTCGCCATCAGTATGGGCGATCTCCATTGGACTTACAAAATCGGATTGCTCGCTATTCCCACTGCTATCTACGGAATCCTGATGCTCACTTGTACCTTCCCGGTGAGCGAAAGAGTGGCCGCGGGTGTCTCCTACCGCCAAATGCTTCGCGAAGTGGGCTTCCTGGGAGCATTGGTGGTTACCGCGCTGGTTGTCAGTGAAGTATTTAACGTGATTCAGCAAATGGAAATCTACTTCGTCGACAAACCTGGAGTTGAAGCCGGGGATCGATGGGATTCCATTGTCAAAACCTTGAGCTTACCAGTTATCGGTGAATTTGCAGTTACCAAGTTCATGGCGGTGAAATGGGGTCTGATACTTGGTGTCAGCCTGCTCTTTGGACTGTATACGCTTTCTCTGGGCCGGATCATGTTCTTCCTCTTGCTCCTGATCATGTGCCCTCTGGCCATCACCGAACTCGGCACCGATAGTTGGATTGGCGGTTTGATGGAACCGGAAATGGTGAAGCTAGGCTTGAAGGGTGGCTACGTGCTGATTTACACTTCCGCGATCATGCTGGTCTTGCGGTTCTGTGCTGGCCCGATCGTTCACAAGCTTTCGCCTCTGGGGCTTTTGGCCATCAGTGCTGCGATTGCCGCCGTTGGCTTAGTCAGTCTGTCCATGCTGACAGGCGTCGCGATTCTCGCGGCCGCCACCTTCTATGCTTTCGGTAAGACCTTCTTTTGGCCTACTATGTTAGGTGTCGTTTCTGAACAGTTCCCCAAAGGGGGAGCTTTGACACTAAACATTTGCGGTGGTGTAGGTATGCTGGCTGTGGGGATCTTGGGTACCCCTTTGCTGGGTAACATCCAGGATAAGGAAATCGATGCCAGCTTGAAGAAGAACAATCCGGCGATTCATGCGAGTGTCATGAAAGCTCCCAAAGCCAGTCTGTTCGGCGAATACCAGCCGGTCGACGAAGATAAAGTGAAAGTTCTGCCGAAGGAAGAACAGAAGATTATCTCAGAAACCGGCGACACGGCCAAGAAGTCCGCTTTGAAGACCGTCGCTTTGTTCCCTTGCATAATGCTGGTTAGCTATCTCTTGCTGCTCCTTTACTTCAAGGCCCGGGGCGGTTACAAGGCTCAGGAGATCGGCGCCGGTAGTGCAGGACACTGAGAACGATTGCTATAATTAATTTACAACGGCCTGCCGGTCAGCCCGGCAGGCTTTTTCGTTGAGGAAGGGTCGGCATCCATGGCGGGTCAGCGCACTTTTACATTTCTCGGCACCGGAACGTCGGTCGGAGTTCCAGCTATCGGATGCCAGTGCGAGGTCTGTACTTCCGGAAACCCCAAGAATAATCGCTTCCGCTCCTCCGGGCTGGTAACTCTTCCCAACGGTCGGATTCTGATCGACACCACCCCGGAGATGCGGCTACAACTCCTGCGCGAGAAAATCGATACGGTCAACGCCGTGCTTTATACGCACTACCACGTCGATCATCTCTACGGCATGGACGATCTACGGATGGTAGCCAAAAATCTCGGGGCCGCCGTGCCGCTGTATTGCACGGAAGAAGTCGAAGGGATCATACGCAGCGTCTTTCCCTACGTTTTCAAGGAACCGCCGGCGAACATGCCCGCGGATTCCATTACCAAGCTTTACGTCCATCGCATCGATAATCGGCCTTTCGAGATTCTCGATCAGCGCATCATTCCCATCCCTCTGATTCACAGTCGATTCAATGTCTTTGGTTATCGCTTCGACGATCTGGCCTACTGTACGGACGTCAGCGAGATACCCCCGGAGAGTTGGAAGCTGCTTCAGGGGGTGAGGGTGCTTATCATCGATGCACTTCGCTTTAGCAATCACCCGGCACACTTCAGTTTGAATCAGGCTCTTGAGGTGATCGAGAAATTGAAGCCCAAACGAGCCTACCTGACGCATATGTCTCACGAGTTTGACTATGAGACTTTGAATCCCGAACTGCCCCCGGGCGTTGAAATGGCTTACGATGGCCTGAAAATTCCATTCTGATAATGACAGGAAGCACGCGATGAGTCCCCGCATTCTGATGTGCCCTCCCGATCACTATGGGATTGAATACGAGATCAATCCCTGGATGAATCGCAGCATGAGCAGCGTTCGGGATCTCGCTTTCAAACAGTGGCGAGCCCTGCGGGATGCGATTGTTTCCCTGGGTGTCCGGGTCGAGGAGATGGTGCCAGTTGCGGGATTGCCCGATCTGGTATTCACGGCCAATGCGGGGTTGATGTTCCACAACAAATTTTTCAGTTCGCAGTTCAAACACGACGTTCGGGCCAAGGAATCCCCGCACTTCGATGCCTGGTTTGCTAAGAACGGATTCGAGGTCCACCACTGGCCGTCCGGGATGTACCACGAAGGGGCCGGGGACGCGCTTTTCTGCGGAAATGCACTCTTTGCCGGGTATAGAACCCGCTCCGATGTGCATGCCCATCAATGGTTGGCGGAGCAAATTGGCATGCAGGTACTACCCGTGGAATTGGTGAATACCCGATTTTATCATCTCGATACCTGCTTCTGCCCGCTAGCTCCCGGTCTGGCCCTCTATCATCCCGAAGCTTTCGACGATTATGGACAGAAAGTTATTCGTTCCAATGTGAACACGCTGATCTCCGTCTGCGAACCGGAGGCTTGGCGTTTTGGTTGTAACGCAGTGGTTGTCGGCAAATCGGTGATCCATAACGCTGGTTGTCCGCAACTGGCTAGAGATCTCACAAAAATCGGCTATCAGTCGATCGAAGTGGAGCTGGATGAATTCCTGAAAGCCGGCGGCAGCGCCAAGTGTTTGACCCTCCGGCTCGACGGGGAAGAAGCGGCGGGCTGGAAGTGCAGCTGAGTATCAATCGAACAAGGATTTCTTTCCACGCGGTGAACTGCCTCCTCCGAGCCGACGCATGTATTGGTAATAGCCATCCAGATCGAACTTTTTGGCCGTGTTGTCGGAAGACATGTAGCGAATGTTGCCGAACACTTTTCGTTCGGGCGGCCAGGGACGGTCGAATAAGCCAAAGCACCAGAGCATACCGGTATAGCTGTTCGGATCTCGGCCATCAATGGCATATTTGTTATTCAAGTGTTCCAGGATGAAGTAGGCTTCATCGGGCGTACGCGACCACTCCAAAACCTTTTTGCCCCAGAGCATGCGTAGATAATTATGTATTCGCCCCGTCTGCACCAACTCAGTCTGGGCAGCATTCCACAAATCATCGTGGGTCTCCGCCGCTTCCCATTCATCCAGGGAATAGATATGAGAACGGCTGTCGGATTCATGTTTCTTCAACGACTGATAGGCCCAGGCGGGTAGGGTCGATTCCAAATCCTGATAAATCGGATGCTTCCACTTCAGAGCCCGGGCAGCCGGAGAAGTCTCATTGATCAAACGAATCTTCTCTCGCCGGCAATGGTGCCAGTGGTAGCCGACGTCGCGCCAGGTGATGGCTTCATCCAGAAAGCTGTTCACGTTGGGATTCGAGTGATAGAAACCCTCTCGTTTTCCCTTGTTGGAAAAAGTGATCTGTTCGGGAGTCCATTTTCCGGAGGAATTCAAGACTTCTTCGACAATCTGCTGAATGGAAATATGGCCGTGCCGCAGGTGGGCACTCAAACCACTGGCGGCAGTGTGTTCCGGATCGTTGGGTTCGTTCCGGCCGTCCGCGTAAGAGCTTAATTTTTTTTGAACGAACTTCTTCAGGATCTTCTGGGCCGAAACACTTCCTCCACTAACTGTTACCGGTTTCACTGAATGATCGATGGGTAGTGACGCCAGAAACTGATCGAGAGCTTCGGAGGTCGCATCGTTGGGCTTTTTAGCCAAACTCCAGATTTTGAAAGGAGGATCGATCTGTGTCGCAATCGCTTTTTCAAACGGAGGGTTAGCGGTGGCTCGATGCGGCCACGCTTCCGCAAAGAGCTTGTGGATTCGCGGTCTCAGATGAGCGCAGGCAGAAACCGCCGCTCCGAGCAGGCTCAAGGGGATCATGCTGTTGCCATCTATTGCTTGAACAGCCGTGTTGGTATGGTTCGCCAGACCTGCAATGTGCCCGGGTACGACAAAGGCCGGGTAATCATCGGTTACGACAACGCAAGCCTGCTGAGCCAGCTTGGCCAGAAGTCCTTTGGCCGGCTGATCGGGAGTTTCGACATACGGCCAATAGTTGATACCCAACTCCAGGGCCTTGCGGGCATTGTCTAGCATGCCTTCCAGCAGGAATCGATGATTGCGATCGTTAGCCCAGGGATAGTCGATGCGTAGCCCTTCGTACACCACGAGGGGTTTGCCCAGAGTCTTGCAGAGATTCAATGCGTGATCGAGGGCATGATTTCGGTCGAAGCGGCGACAGGCCTGCATCCAGTAGAGGACATATTTGTTTTTGGGATTGATCGCGGCCTGATTGGCATACCGTATCCGGGCGTCGTTGAAAGCGGACATGGAGAGTTCCGTACACGTTGAAACGAATCACTCTATCATAGTCGAGATGAGTACTTCTTTTCTCTCTGTTCGAGACATTCATAAGAGTTACGGTTCTTTCGCGGCCTTGAAGGGAGTCGATTTTGATGTCTCGGAAGGGGAAATGTTCGGTCTGTTAGGACCCAACGGCGCGGGCAAAACGACGCTGCTTTCCATCCTGGCCTGTCTCAGCGATGCCAGCAAAGGCGAGGCGATACTCGCCGGGCAGAAATTGAGCCTCTCCAATCGCAGTGTCCGGCACCTCATCGGTATCGGAACGCAAGAACTGGCGATTTATGGCGAACTTACGGCGCGGGAGAATATCCGCTTTTTCGGTAAGCTTTACGGACTGAGAGATCCCCAATTGAAAGCCCGGGAGGAGGAGATTCTCCGGCGTATCGGCCTATTGGATCGGGCCGAGGATCGAGCGGGTACCTTCTCCGGTGGTATGAAACGCCGTTTGAATCTGGGTGTAGCCATAGTTCATTCGCCGAAGATCCTATATCTCGATGAGCCGACTACGGGTGTCGATCCGCAAAGTCGAAATCACATCTTCGAATTCGTTAAAGAACTGAACCGAGATGGCATGACCGTGATCTACACCAGCCATTACATGGAAGAGGTACAATCGCTTTGTCCGAGGATTGCAATTGTCGATCACGGCAAGGTCATATCCTGCGATACACTGCCGGGTTTATTGCGGATGCTCGAGGGCCGTATCACATTGAGGCTGGGAAATTATTCCTCGGCAGATCTGGAGGCGCTCCAAGCGATTCCGAACTTGAAGCTTGTGGAGAATGCCGCAGGCTCACTTCAGATAGATACGGCGGATGTGGCTAAGTCTCTGATTCAGATTGTTCGAGTGTTGTCGCAGCGAAATGTGGAATTGCTCGAATTGCACACCAAGGAACCTACACTCGAGGACGTTTTCCTGCACCTGACCGATCGCACCCTTCGAGATTAATCTCTACCGTAATGCATAGATTCGATACATCTCATCCTCGTAGATTGGTTTCAAACCCCCGAAATTGGACTCTTTATTGAGCGGAATCAGCACATGCGTGATTCCCTCATGCCGGACTTCCGCTTGCCAGGCCGCTGAGCCCATGTCCTTTCGCTGATACCACTGGTGGGCGTTCAACACGCGGCGATACCACTCAATAACCTCGGTATCCTTGTAGGGAATCGATTTAAAATCGACATATAGCGGCGTACCCGTTGCAATTCGAAATGGTTGCAGATCGACTGCGACTAAGTGCTTATCCTGTACGCTGGGAGGTCGAGTAAAGGTCGTGGAAGTATTGCCTTTAACGCCGTTGTCGGGTTTGGGAATTTGGACCGGAATCAAGTACACATCTCCCGGGCTATGGTGTTCCCGGATATATTCCAGCACCGACTTCTCCAGTTCATTCTGCCGGTATCCCCAGTGGAGGTAGGGAATTAGGAACGATCCACTCGCGAGCAACAGAGCCACTAGCAAGCCAAGCTTTTCTACGCCCTCGAACTGTGCGATTCGAGTTTCGCCGCCAATAAATCTCACGACTCGAGCTAAGATGGCCACGGTTGCGATTGGAACCAGTAGAGCCGTGACTCGCCACGGAAACAGCAGGGCTAGAGAGTAGTTCGAGGTGAAGTATTGAGTTAGACTGAGCAGAAAACTGAGGAGCACAATCACCAGATAGATTGGAAAGAAGACTGTTTTGCGGAGCGCGAGTAATCCCAACAGCATCCAGGCGATCTGCAGAGCAACGAGGGCATCGAACCAGCGAGCGATGCGGGCATGATGAGGTATTCGCACTTCCGCCAGGATACGCTGAGCTTCTTCGAAATCCGCCAGGGAAGTCGGCGAAAAGGTCTGCCAGGAAAATATGACGATGGGCAAAACGAGAAAGAGATTTCCGAGACCCAGAAAGAGGGCTGTTCTCCAGCGTTTTTGAACCAGCAGAGAATACTGGTATCCCAGGGTCAGAAAGGCGGCGGGGAGTAGGTAGGTCGCATGGACGATGGCCGGGAGACAGCACCAGAGGCAAGTGGAAATCCAATTTTCGCGCCGAAAACTGAGCAGGGATAAGAGAAAGAACGCACCGAAGGCGGACGGCTGAAGATAGGAACCCAGGATGTACTGTCCGGCAATGCCGGCCTGAAAATACCACGGATAATCAACCCCGAACAGATGCACGGAGGCGACCCTAACCAGGGCGGCATGGATCATCAGCAAACAAACTAAAAGCAAGACAAAGTTAGTTCGGTGGTAATCCGCGGGAAGCAGATCGCTTCCTAGCCGGCTCAGTCCCACAAAGTAGACCGAGACCAAACCGAAGAATAGTAGATAAAAACCGAACTCTCCGATGTACCGATAGGTGAGCTCGACGAGTTTGCTAAACAGAGGGGTGGGATCGAGCGTGTTGGCCAGCCAGTCGCGACCGAGATCCCCAAGCCCACCTTGTGCCAGTCCATGCACGAAATACTGATGCTGATTGGAGAAGTAGAGGGGGGACTGGGTGAATGCCAGCCCGAAGAGCAAAATCCAGATAAGACCTTTCAGGGAACAAAACGAATAATTGGCCATGATCCGAAGGCTCTCCCCCAATCGTACAATTAGATTCAGAATACGGATCGAGAGAAATTAGGCCGGACTGGTGAGGGTCAGGCGAGCGGGGCCAAAGACGAAGTGTAAGCTTCTACGATCAGGGAATCGGTTTCTTGTTCGAGAGGTCGGAGATCGAAGCCTCCGTAAATCGACCAGGAGGGAAAGCCGGCTAGCTTCAAAAGCAATTGCATCTCGCCTTTATAAATCCAACGAACCGAATGTTTGGAGAGATGCGATTTGAGGAGATTGCGATTCGAATCCAGAATTTCTATTTCGTTGATGGAATTCTGGATCTGTTCCACGCGATTGAAAGCCCGGGTGTCGAAAATTCGGACGATATTACCCGACTTCGAATCGGTCTTTTCCATTTCCAGGACGCGGGTGTTCTCGACCGCGGTAATAATGTGTGCACCCGGGAAATAGCTGTCGAATGCCAGCATTCCACCCGGTACCAGATGTTCTCGGCACAGGGCGAGCGTCGCTATCTGCTCGGAGGTCGTCATATTGTGAATAAAGGCGTTGAACGCGATTACGATTAGCTGAAATTTCCGGTCGATTTTAAAATCGTTCATGCTGGCCTGATGCAAGGTGGGTTTGTATCCCAACTTTTCCGCCTTGGACTGAAGGCGCTGGAGCATTCCCGCGCTAAGATCCAATCCTTCCACCTCCAAGCCCGCCTGGAGGCAAGGTATCATTATTCGACCGGTTCCACAGGCGATATCGAGAATCGGACCATTGGCACGCCGGGCGAGATCCAGGTAATATTCCAAACCGTAATCGAAATTTTCAAATAGCAGATCGTAAAGTTCTCCATCATCGAAGGGAGAGGAGTCTGCAGCTTGAAGATCTGGCATGGATTGTAATTCCGGTGAAACGCGAGAAAGGAACTTACCCAGGAGACAATAAAAAAGCCTGCCGGGTTCGGCAGGCTTTGGATAGATAAGCGAGATTTTATCAATCTTTGATCACGGCCTTGATCGGGATCTGGATCGACTGATCCTTGCCAGCGTCGGTCTTGATGTTAACTTTGCTAGCCACTTCGCCAGACTTTTCAGCGGTAAACTTCAAAGTCACGATATGGATGGTCTTGGATTGATTCAGATCTCCAGTGACTTCCACGCCGTCGACTTTTTCGATCTGTGTGATTTTGAACGGCTTTTCGCTTTGAACCAGGATCTTTTGTTCCATGGTGCCGCCCACTTTCAGTTCCCCGAAAGAAACCTGTGAAGGACTGGCCGCGAGCGAAACCAGATTGACTTTGTTGCTAGTCGAGGTGATCTTGGCTTCATCTTTGTTCTTCTCTTCTTTGCTCTTGAGGCCGGTGGTATCGACCGAAGCCGAAGGAGTCACTTCGATGTTGACCGGGAGACGGAACTTGCTGAGATTGCTACCGGCTGAACTAAAATTAATCTCAGAGAACCATTTGCCAGCGGGCAGGTTGTCGGCGACGGTCGCTGAAATTTCGTAGACCACTTCGTTATTTTCCCGTCGAAGCAGTTTGAATTCGGGTTTGATATAGGTGCTTCCGCTGGTGGCCGATTGGATCGTCCAGTTCGGGTCGGTGGTCAGCGACACCTGCGTTTTAACCGTCTTGCTCGTGCCATGCGCCACTTGCCCGAAATTCAGCGTCTCGGGGAAAATCATCAAATCATCGCGGGAGACCGCTTTCACCAGCAAGCCGACGTAAGCCGGTTGCGGGGAGATGAAGTTCACATGAACCGTGACTTGCCGGTATCCGGAGAAGACGCGGGTATTCATGACCGCTGTAACCACGGCGGTCTGACCAGGTTTGATTGTGGAAGTATTCGCCGAAGCCGAGGTGCATCCGCAGGAAACCCCGACGCTACTGATGACCCAGGTTTCGTTGCTGGTGTTTTTTATCTGGAAGTAATGGACCTGTTGGGAACCGTGAGGTACGTTGCCAAAGTCCTTTTCCTTTTCCGAGAAGAAATCTTCGGGCCCCGCCTGGGCGGCGTACGACAACGCCAAGACGGTTGCAATACTGAGCGTGTAACGTAACATTTGTCTCTCTCTGGCTGTATAGGTCGGATTGCTTTTCTGTCCCCCGATGGTCGATCCGCAATCTGTACTTAATCTATGCGCGGGATAGTCTTCCTTGCAAAATCGCAAATTTGAAATTATTACCAATCTGGGGCAGCATTCCGTCAATTCTGTTATCACACTTCAAAGCGGCAGATTGATCTTCCGTTATTCTATCCCACCAGTTTGCCTAAGCAGTAGGACGTCAGGTTTTTTTTGTCCGATTAATCAATTAACCTTTCGCGACTATTGCCACAATCACTTCCGTTGCACCTGCGTCGACTAACACGCGAGAGCAGGCATCGGCTGTGGCCCCCGTAGTTAGTACGTCGTCTACCAGGATAACTTTCTGGTTTTTTAATGAGATAGAACTGTGCAATTCGAATGCCTGTTTCAGGTTCTTACGGCGTTCCGTACCGGAAAGCGATTTCTGATCTTCTGACCGGCGTTTTCGACGGAGGGTTCGACTTTCCGGAATCTTCAGCTGGCGTGCCAATTCTCTGGCCAGGAAATGGCATTGGTTGAATCCTCGTTCCCAGCGCCGCGACCAGTGCAAGGGGACGGGAACTACCAGTTGGCAGTCACGGGGGAGTTTCGGGCTCATTTTTCCGGCCCACCAGTGGGCGAACAGGTGCGCATAAGTTTCTTCGTGGGCTTTTTTGAGACGGAGCGCGGCGGATCTCCAGGCTTCCTTGTAGGGACCCAGACGAACCACGCTGGAGAAATGATAGTTCTCCTCCCGGCAGTACTTGCAGCCTTCCTCGGATTCGGTGAAGGCACCTATCGTACTGGCACAGCGGGGGCAGACGGTGGATTCGTCCGTCAACCAGGCATTTGTGCACTCGTTACAGAAGGGGGAACGATCGTCGGGGCTCGGTCGGTCGCATTGCCAGCAGACCGGCGGAAACAGCCGAGCTTGTAAAGAGTGCCACCAATCAAAAATTTGGGCGTGCGTCATAGAGAAATTTTGGTAAACCAGGTAAAGTAAGAATAGAGAGAAAAATTTTCCGTTTTACCAGAATGTCGAAAAATTGGACTGGATAAGATCCGGTATTTGATGTAATTAGTGAGACTGTGGAAACATGTTAATTCTGGCAAGTAAATTGCCGATAAGGCTCGTAAGCTAGGAGGGCGAGGAAAGGAAGCGTGGCACGAAGCTACGGAAGGGAATCATCGATATCGCGTTCGATTTGCGATCTTCAGAATTGGCGACAATAGCGAAAGATTGGCAAATAGTCGTAAAAGCGCGTTTTCGGATGCTGGAGGATTCAGGTTGACTGAATCGGTGGGAAAGTTACAATCGCTTCCGTGATTGGACGCGGTCGAAGTATCCCAACCAACCAAAGTCAACGGGATCGCTCGTGTTTTCTCACCGCTTGAAGATCTGGTAAATCAGTTGATGACGGATTCATCAAAAACTGAAGTACCGGATCTGGCGATCAGGGATGATTCCGGTCCATGTTGAAACGACTTGAAGGACGAGTCGTGCCTAGGACCTTACTCGTGCGATCTGGCGAGGGCCAGTCAAGGACAAACGCATGAAAACGGTGTTCACGACGGGCGAAGCTGCGAAAATCTGCAAGGTGAGTCAGCAGACCATCATTCGCTGCTTCGACAATGGCCAACTGAAAGGATTCCGGGTTCCGGGATCTCGGTTTCGGCGAATTCCGCGCGAAGCTCTTTACAAGTTCATGAAAGACAATGGCATCCCAACCGATGCTCTCGAAAGCGGCAAGCGTAAAGTGCTGCTGGTCGACGACGATGCCGAATTGCTGGAACTGATCAACAACGTACTGAACGAAGACGGACGCTTCGAAGTCCGCACCGCTGGCAACGGATTCGACGCCGGCATGATGGTCAAGGACTACCGTCCCGACCTCATCGTTCTGGATGTAATGCTGCCGGATATCAACGGCCGCGAAGTTTGCCACCGCGTCCGGGCGGACAGTGCTCTGGAAGATGTGCGCATTCTTTGCATCAGCGGTATGATCGAAGAAGACAAGATTCAGGAGTTGCGACTCAGCGGTGCAGACGACTTCCTGCACAAACCGTTCGAGATCGAAGCCCTGATTGACCGGATGTGCGGACTGCTGGATATGGAGCCAGCTACCGCAGCCCTGGTTTGAAGAGATGGAATTAAGAAATCCGGATCGAATGCCACCTAGCGTGGCCGGGATCCGGGATTCCGATTAGTTAGCCATCTCCCGCCAGGCGTTGAACATCAAGATCGAAGGAGCGATCGCGGTGATGACCCAGGGAGAGGGCGAACATTCCACCGGAGCCGATTGGCTGCGTCCGGAGTCCGCTACCATTGCGGCTCTGACTCGCTTGCATCCCATGCAAAACTGGGATTGCCTGCAGCGCGACCCCGCGTTGCTGTTGCTGATTGCCAACCACCTCCACCATCGCGTGACGCCCGGTACTTTAACCGAGGCGATCGCCGACATTCTCGATTCCGATCATCTCCTGCGAAGAATCGAAGCTCAACTCGATCAGCCTTCAGATTCCCTACAGCCCTCGACACTGGAAAGAATGCAGCGCCGACTCGATCTGGCGACGGCTTGCAGCAAAATCCTGGCCTGGAACGATGGCCCCGCAATACGGTTCGCCGCCGGATTGATGGAAATTGGGCTGTATTTCGTCGATGACCGTGAAATCCCCTCGTCGATTGAACTTCAAGTTGAAAAATGGGGGCTTCATCTCGGAGAAATTCACCGAAGACTGGCTCGCAGAAATCACTGGCCGGTCTGGCTCCGGGAAGCTCTGAGCCGATGGATGTTGCCGACGCGACCCGCCGACGCGAATCCGGTTCTACAGGCGCTGCGAGTTGTCGATGAACTCGATCGGGCTCTGCAGCAGGGAAGCCTACCTGCTGAGATTATCAATAAATGCAATTTGTCTCCGGAACAATTCAGGAAGATTGTAATTATGATCGGAGAATTGAAATTTCGTCGTCCCGCAGCCAATCCCGGCCTCCGTCCGTGGCTTGCCGCCGCGCTGGAGACTCGTCAGCAGGCTCGAACGAATATCAGCGATGAAGAAATGGATCTGCTGGAACGGCAGGTTGCCCAGCCGAAAAGTTATCTCGACGAAGCCGATTTGCGGAATCAAAAATTGCGTTCCCTCGCGGAATTCGCGGGCGGGGCTTCTCACGAGATCAACAATCCACTTGCCATTATCTCCGGACATGCTCAGTATCTCTTGAATCATACTGAAGAGGAAAAATGGCAAAAAGCCCTTTGGGCCATCATCCGCCAGACCGAGCGCGTACATGCGATTCTGAACGATGTCATGCGTTTTGCTCGCCCCGGTTTGCTCCACGAGGAATCGGTCGATGTCGGGGAAGTGCTTCAACAACTGGTCAACGAATACAAGCCGGTGGCTGAGCCGAAGCGAATTTCGCTATCCTCTCAGGCAGGACAAGCCCTGTTTATCAAGGCCGACCGGGCTCAGCTGAAACATGGTCTGGGCTGTCTGCTGGTAAATTCCATTGAAGCGATTGTCAGCAATGGGTGGGCCAAGTTCGATACAACGATCGATGCGAACGGCGCACTGACGATTGCCATCGAAGACAGCGGCCCGGGGATCCCGGCGAGCCAGATCGATCATATTTTCGATCCCTTTTTCTCCGGCCGCAGTGCAGGACGCGGCAAGGGATTGGGATTGTCCATAGCATGGCGAGTGGCCGATCTGCATGGCGGATCGATCCGTTATTCCCCCAAGCCGAATGGACCCACCCGATTCGAAATCGAATTGCCTTCGGATAGGCTGCAGAATTCGCTTGGCCGGATGAGTGCCTAACACCATTCCCGGGGGATTTCGATTAGCCGATTGCTTCGTCCTGCGGTATACGGTAAAGTGTCCGTACCGAAATTTGATTCTCTCCCGCCGGAATGTCATGTCCATTACTTCTTCCGAAAAGCCCACCGGTGTCCGCTACACGATACTGTTGCTGCTCTGCTGCCTGGCGATGATCACCTATATCGACCGGGCCGTGGTCTCCAATGCCAAAGATGACATCATGGACTCGGTTGGCCAGGATCGGGCCGACATGTATTATCTTCTAGTCGCGTTCCAGCTCGCCTACGCTTTATTTGAGATTCCGACCGGCTGGCTCGGCGACCGCTTCGGACCGCGCTCCACTCTCTTTCGCATCGTTATCTGGTGGACCATTTTTTTGAGTCTGACGGGGTTGGCCGGTCTGAAATTCGGCGGCGAAACCATGCTGATCGGGTTCAGCGCCTTGCTTCTGATTCAATTTCTCTTCGGGATGGGAGAAGCCGGAGCATTTCCCAATATTTCGCGAGCGATCTATAACTGGTTTCCGGCCTCGCAACGAGGTTTCGCCTCTGGTTGCGTCTGGCTTTCCGCCCGTCTGATGGGCGGGTTGACCCCGTTAATCTGGCTGTTCATGACCGATGCGGGCTTTCTTTCTTTGAACTGGAGGCAGGGCTTTGCTATTTTTGCCGGTTTAGCTTCATTATGGTGCCTCATCTTCTATTTCTGGTTCCGCAATACCCCTCTGGAGCATCCGAGGGCGAATGAAGCGGAACGCAATTTTATCCTGGCTCATCACGTTCCGCAAAGCGGCTCGCATTCGATTCCCTGGAAAATCTTGTTCGGGAATGCCAACATGCGGGCGATCTGCGGCATGTATTTCTGCCTGAATTTTGCCTGGTACTTCTTCATGTATTTTCTGCCGGGATTCATGAAGGAAAACTTCGGATTGCCCCGAACCAGTATCGGCGCTTTGGGCGGCGGGTTGACCGTGGCTTCTGCCGACCTCGCGCAATCTACGCAACAGAAAATCTTAATCGCTTTTTTCTCAGGAGGACCATTGCTCCTGGGTATGTTCGGATGTCTGATCGGCGGCTTTCTCACGGACGCTTATGTTCGCAAAACGGGTGATCGCAAATGGGGTCGCCGGCTTTTCGGCATGATCGGCTTTGGCGGCGCCAGCTTGAGCTATATCCTGGCTCTGGTTTTCATCTCCAACATTTATGCATTCGCTTTTCTCATCGCTTTGGCGGGTTTTTTCAATGACCTGACCATGAGTTCCTGCTGGGCGACCTGTCAGGATGTGGGGCGACGGAACGCAGCCATGGTTTCGGGGTGCATGAATATGATCGGCAATCTCGGTGCGGTGCTGACGAACTACGTCACCGGCAAGATTCTGAAAAGCTATACCGGTGCCGATATCAGCCAGGGATACTTCCTTTGCATCTCTTTATTTGCACTGGCCTATTTTCTCGGCTGTCTAATTTGGATGAAAATCGACGCCACCAAACCGATTTTTCCCGACTCGGATGACTCGCTCGGCGCGAAAAAATGAGCCAGAATCGAAGCGCCTCTCTTCGGGCACTTTTCCACCCTATAGTTTAGCTCCGAGCGATGGAGTTATCGTTTCGTTCTGATTTCAGTTGAAATAGAACGAATGCCGGGCACAAAATACGTCCTCAACGACTTTTCGGGTTGCAGGTCTTCCTAATTTCCGGGAGCGAATTGTGAGTCTGAACTGTCCGCATTGCGGATTTTTGATTAATCCCAAAAGTCCTAAACCAGGTCGCTTTCAGCCGAAGTGTCCTAAATGCGGCCAGTCCTTTCTGCTGAGTATTCCAACCGATGTCTCGCAACCCTGGCAGGTGGAAAAGCTTCCAACTCCGAAGTTGGAAGTTCTATCGGACGCTCCAGGTGTCACTGCTCTCCGGCAACAGTCGAGTCTCTCCGCCTCGGAACCCATTGCCAGAACTCGATACAAATCCCGGCCTGGAGAATTCGATAGGACGGAGGTACCGGTTGGGCCTACCAAGGTCGATGCGGGTAACGATGCCACTGTCATGGGCAATTCCCCCCGGCCCGAGGTAAGCGTTGAAGAACCCTCCCTCCCTAAGCTTTTAGGCGGCTACGAGATCCAGAGAGAACTGGGCCATGGCGGTATGGGATCGGTCTATCTGGCCCGCCAAATTTCGCTGGATCGATCCGTCGCATTGAAAATCATGAATCCCAAATGGGCGGAAGACCGCGTTTTTCTGTCCCGATTTACGCGGGAAGCTTATGCTGCGGCCCAACTCGTTCACCATAACGTTGTTCAGATCTACGACATCGGAGAAGAAAAAGGCTTCAATTTCTTCAGCATGGAATTTGTGGATGGCAGATCCCTGGGCGATCTGGTCAAGAAAAATGGCAAGATGCCTCCTAAAGAAGCGATCGGGCTCATACTGCAAGCGGCCCGCGGTCTGCAATTCGCTCACGATCGCGGCATGATTCACCGCGATGTGAAACCGGACAATCTGATGCTGAATAAGCAGGGGATAGTCAAAGTCGCCGATCTGGGCTTGGTCAAGACTCCGGGGATGTCCAAGGCTCACGATGCAAAATCCTCCGGGCCAAAAGTCAAATTGTCCAAAAGTATGGAGGTATTCGTCCAGGAAGTGACGCAGGCTCACACGGCCATGGGCTCGCCTGCTTACATGTCTCCGGAACAGTGCCGGGACGCCTCGCAAGTGGACTTGCGGGCGGATATCTATTCTCTGGGCTGCACTCTGTATGTACTGCTGACCGGCAGGCCCCCCTTCTCCGGGGAGACGGCTCTCGAAGTGATGAGTAAGCATGCGTTTGAAGACCCGATTCCTCCCGATCAGATCGTTAAAGAGGTGCCAGCCGAAGTTTCCAATCTGCTCATGCGCATGATTGCCAAGAGCCCCGATGTTCGCTACCCGAGCATGAAAGAATTGATCGAGGATTTCGAACTCTACCTCATTGGGGACACGGGTAAAGAATCGACGCCGGAACAGGACACTTCCGAACTGCAGGGTTTGGTCCATCAGTTCAACTCTGTCCCCGCAGTCAAACACCGAAAGCTGGCCCTTTTAAGTTTTGCCCTGGTGGGAACTTTGGGATCACTACTTTTATTGTTTTCCGGTTCGGTGTATGGTTTGGCTCTACTGCTCACAATCTTTCAAACTGTTCTGGCTTACTTCCTACTTCAGGGAATCCGGGAGAAAACCTATTTATTCTCCAAGGTACGCGAATGGCTGTTCGGAAGTCGGTTTATCGATTGGCTGACTTATCTAGCAGGTGCGGCGTTACTTGTGTTCGCCAGTTATTTGACCGGAATGCTCGCGCTCTGGATCGGGTCGCTGCTCCTCGCGGGAATCTGGGCTTTTGCCTTTTATTTTTTATTCGACAACAAGATCAATTCTGTTCGGGAACCCATCATCGAGGCCGCGGAGAAGATTCTGCGCGGCTGGCGTATGCAGGGTCGGGAGGAATCGGAACTTCAACTGTTGGTGGCTCAGACGGCCGGTCGTCATTGGGAGGAGTTCTATGAAGCACTGTTCGGCTACGAATCGAAGCTGGCAATGCGGACTGAGTTGGGAGAGCAGAACCCGCAACTAGTGATCCATCGCTATGCGACTTGGCGCGAACCGATTATCAATCGAATTCAATCGATTCAAAATGCGAGAAAAGCGCAGCGTGAGAAGAAATTTCTGGAGAAAGTCGAGGTTCAAAAACTGGAAGCGGAAGGCTTCAGTCGGGCCGATGCGCGGGTGCGAGCCGAGGCCCAGGCCGATCGCATGGTGGAAAAAGCCGAGGAGGTATCCAAGGGGCGTAAAGCCATTCGCATGAACGATTTCTTGGAAGACGAGGAAGTGCCTGCCAAACGAGCTGTTAAGCCCTTAAGCATGAAGATCGAGGAGACGATCGGTTCACTGGTCGGTCCGAAAGTTCGATTTTTGTTGGCAGCCCTTCTCATCGCGGGAGGTTGCTTGTGGATTCGGGAAAACCTGAACGAGTTTAAAGCGAATCTCCCAAATAATCTCGAAAATCCGGAGTCGGCCTTGCGGACCTTTCTCGAAGCCACGGAGAACGCTCGCCCCCTTCAGCTTTCCCTGCTGCCGAATTCTATCAACGGTTTATTCACCTATTTCAATCCGCTGGTGGCCGGTTTATTACTGCTTTTGTCACTGGGTTATCGCGGGCGAATCATGTCGATCTGTTTCCTCGCCGGATCGGGCATCGCTTTTGTCGGACACAAGTTTGGCATCCCAGGAGTGATGGGCGTCAAATCGGAAGTGATCTCCATCGTGGTCGGTTGCGTCATCAGTATCTTCGGTTACCTCATGGCCCGCAGGGAGCGATATTAAGTCTGTCCGATCGAATTCAAATTCAGGGGATACTTTCCGAGCCATGCCGGTAGGAGACTTTAACAGCTGGGTAAGTTTTAACGCCGTGAATGGCAGTGGTACCATCGAAAGCGACCGGGAGAACTCCATTTTGAGGTCGATTTTCTGCACTGTGAAGATTACATAAGTCGTTGAACGTGCTACAATTTCATCAGAAATCTGTATAGAGTACCCTCAATAGCAGCCGGTGACTTCACCCCGAGGATTTTAACGTGTCCGCTCTTATCCGTTTGCCTCTCCTCCTGATTGCTCTGGTGTGTGTTTCCAACTCTGCTCAGTCTCGTCCGTTCGATGATGATAAAACGCGAATATTGATTGAGATCAAAGTTCCCGCCGATGCCAGTCTGACGGTGGATGGCATTCCCGTCAAACAAACCGGATCGGTACGCAGACTGATTACACCCGAGTTACCTTACGGTCGAACTTTCAAGTACACTTTCAAGGCCGTTTCGATGGAGAACGGCAAGAAATATGAAGCGGAGAAGACTGTCTCGGTGGAAGCGGGCAAGAGCTACGAAGTCGATCTGATCTCCAATGCCAAGCTCATCGAAACGGAGAAGAAGTCCGAGCCGAAAAAAGTGGAGATGAAAAAAGAACCGGAGAAACAGCCGGAAGTTAAGACCGAGCCGAAAAAAGAGGAGATGAAAAAGGATCCGGAGAAGAAGCCGGATACCAAAGTCGAACCGAAGAAGCCTGAAATCAAGATTGAGATTCCCAAGGCTCCTGAAATGAAGAAGGATCCGGAGAAGAAGCCGGAGGATTTCAAAAAGAAAGATACCGTCAAGAAAGACGAACCCAAAAAAACGATCGATAAAAAGAACACGATAATTGTGCCTTTCGTTTCCACGCCCAATGCGGTCGTCAAGGCGATGTTGAAACTCGCCGAAGTAGGCAAAGATGACATCGTCTATGACTTAGGTTGTGGCGACGGTCGGATTACCATAGCGGCCGTCAAAGAATTCAAAGCCCGGAAAGCGTACGGCATCGATATCGATCCCGAGCGAGTGAAAGAGTCGCTGGCCAATGCCCGGATTCAAGGTGTCGAACGCTCCGTTCAATTCAAGGAAGGCGATGTTCTGGAGATGAAGGATGTGGGCGATGCCAACGTGGTCACACTCTATATGCTTCCTCAACTGAATGAAAAATTAGAACCGATGCTCCGCCGCACCTTAAAGCCTGGAGCTCGCATTGTTTCGCATGACTTCGAAATCGGCAGTTGGAAGCCAACCAAGACCGAAGATGTGAAGGATGAAGACGGCAACGATCACAAAATATTTCTCTGGGTGATTCCGGAAAAGAAATAAGAGCGAGGAAGAAAATGCCGGAATCGTACGATGCGATCATTATTGGCGGCGGGCATAACGGATTAGTATGTGCGGCCTATCTCGGCAGGGCTGGTTGCAAAGTTCTGGTTCTCGAACGTCGGGAAGTTCTCGGCGGTTGCTGCGTGACCGAGGAAATCTGGCCCGGTTACAAGGTTTCCCCAGCCGCTTATGTCAATAGTCTGCTTCGTCCCGAAATCATCCGCGATCTCGATCTGAAAAAGCATGGGTTCGCCATGCTGCCGCGCAATCCCTCATCGTTCACTCCCTTCCCGGATGGCCGCTATCTGATGATGGGACCCGATCGCGAAGCGACGCAAAAAGAAATTGCCAAGTTCAGCCACAAGGATGCGGAAGCCTACCCCCAGTACGAAGCGATGCTCGAAAAAGTCGCGGCCTTTCTGGAACCGCTATTGGTCGAAACTCCTCCCGATCCCTGGGGCAGTTTTCGCGATTTGACCAAACTCGCACGGCTGGGTTGGAAGTTCCGCAAACTGGGCCGGAAAGTCGGCGTCGAGGCCATTGAAATTCTCAGCGGGGCCGCTCGTCCCATTCTCGACCGCTGGTTCGAATCGGATGAATTGAAAGCGACAATTGCCACCGATGCGGTGATCGGGGCTTTTGCGGCACCTTCGATGCCAGGCACAGCCTATGTGCTCTTCCACCATGTCATGGGGGAGTGCGACGGCGCCAAGGGGGTCTGGGGATACGTTCGCGGTGGGATGGGGACGATCAGTAACAGCATCGCCGCCGCCGCTAGAGCGGTTGGTGTGGAAATTCGAACGGAGGCGGAAGTCGGAAGAATTCTGATCAAGGAGGGCCGTGCCACAGGAGTAGCGTTAAGGGATGGTACGGAATTCCACGCCAAGCGAGTGATTTCGAACGCCGATGCGAATGTCACCTTCCTGAAGCTTACCGATCCCAAGGAGCTACCGGACGACTTCCGGCAAGCAGTCAAAAATATCGACTACAGTTCAGCGACTGTCAAAATTAACGTTTGCGTCAGCGAACCACCTCAGTTCAAGGCTTTACCCGGTACGGGCGT
Source organism: Telmatocola sphagniphila (assembly GCF_018398935.1). Taxonomy (GTDB): domain Bacteria; phylum Planctomycetota; class Planctomycetia; order Gemmatales; family Gemmataceae; genus Telmatocola; species Telmatocola sphagniphila. The sequence continues at coordinate 220,270 of NZ_CP074694.1, forward strand.
CGGCCCGCAACACCACGGCACCATGCACATCTGTCCGAGCCCGGATTACATCGAGCGGGCCTATGACGAGGCCAAGTATGGCCGTCCTTCAGAAAATCCGATGCTGGAATGCACGATGGCGACGGCTCTCGATAATACTCTAGCCCCAGCGGGCAAACATATTATCAGTATGTTCATTCAGTATGCTCCCTACCATCTTAAAGGGACTACCTGGGAGCTAGAGATGGATAAATTTGCGGACCGCTGCTTCGATATCCTCAATGAGTACGCACCCAATTTCAAAAACAGTGTAATCGATCGCATGGTCATTCCACCGCCGGAAATGGAGCGGCTCTGGGGCATCACGGGTGGCAATATCATGCAGGGCTCCATGGGGTTGGCTAGCATGTTCAGCTTGCGGCCAGTTGCTGGATTTGCGAATTACAAGAGCCCGATAAAGGGGCTTTACATGTGTGGAGCGGCCACACACCCGGGCGGCGGCGTAATGGGGGCTTGTGGTTGGAATGCCGCGCGAGCCATTCTTAAAGACAAAATTCGCTGATTTTCGAAGTAATGCCTGCATAGCATGATCTGGTGAAGTAGATGATGCGATGCCAGGAAAAATAGCTCGCACCCAACATTGTGAGGAATCTACCTATTTCTCCAGATAAATTCTTCCCCGCTAATGCTGGGTGAATCGAGATGTGGAGTTTCACTCGGGATCGAATTTACTTGCATTTGAGGTCTCTTTTCTCGAAGATAATCAAACCTGCACGATAGCTCATTTATTTGAAAAGTTTTGGAGGCTCTCCCATGTCGGAAGCATCAATGAACACGCCGAATCGTCGCGAATTTGTGGCCGCCTCAACTGTGGCAGGCGTGGGCCTGCTTTCGGGAGGCGTTTTTGCTGCGGGCAATGAAACCATCCGAATCGGCTTGATTGGTTGCGGTGGCCGAGGTAGTGGTGCCGCGGTGAATGCCCTGAACGCCGACCCGAATGTTAAACTAGTGGCGATGGGAGACGCGTTTCCGGACCGACTGGAATCCTCTCTGGCGGGCTTCCTGAAAAAAGGGAAGTTGAAAGATAAAATCGATGTTCCCGCCGAACGCCGATTCACTGGCTTCGATGCTTACAAAAACGTAATCGCAAATAGCGATGTCGTGCTGCTCTGCACTCCGCCGCACTTCCGACCAATGCACCTGAAGGCGGCGATCGAAGCCGGCAAACACGTTTTCTGTGAAAAACCGGTCGCTGTCGATGCTTCCGGGGTTCGCAGTGTGATGGAAACCGCGCGTCTGGCCAAGCAGAAGAACCTGGCTCTTTGCTCCGGTTTCTGCTACCGCTATGAATTTGCCAAGCGCGAATGGGTGAAGCGTATTCACGATGGCGTCATCGGCGACGTGACTGCGATGCAGGTGAATTACAACACGGGGCCGCTGTGGTGGAACCGCGAGAAGAAAGATTGGAAGCCCGAGCAGTATTCCTCCATGGAATACCAGATGCGCAACTGGTACTACTACACCTGGCTGTCCGGCGATCATCTGGTCGAGCAGCACTGCCATAACATCGATAAAGCCTGCTGGATCATGAACAGCTATCCGGTGGCCGCAACTGGTTTGGGCGGCCGGCAACTTCGCACCGATGAAAAGTACGGTAATATTTTCGATCACCACAGTGTAATCTTCGAATATGAAAACGGCGCTCGCGTCTTCAGCTTCTGCCGTCAGATGCCCGGCTGCAGCAGCGGGGTTTCGGATATCGTTTTCGGAACTAAGGGGATCGGCGAGAATCAGGAATTTACGGAAGGGTACCCCCGCCTGAAACCGAATTCAGGTTCTGCGTGGAAATTTACCGATCCCAATTCCGACATGTACGACCAGGAACATGTGGAACTTTTCGCCAGCATTCGCAAAGGGAGCCCAATCAACGATGGAGAATCGGCCGCGAGAAGCACCCTGATGGCCATCATGGGCCGTACGGCAACCTATACCGGCCAAAGGGTGACCTGGGACTTCATGAACAAATCGAAACTGGTTCTTGCACCGACTGCGTACGACATGGCCGCCCAGGTTCCCGCGGAACTGGCTAAGGTCGCTATTCCGGGCAAGACTGCTTTAGTTTGATTCTGAATCCTTTTGATCGAGCGGACTTTGGTCCGCTCGATTTCCTGTCTCGACTTTCGCCCTGAGAAGCCTTCTTTACGTTGAGAAAATCCAGCTGAAAAAGAGACGCTGATCACGCGTGGGATTGATCGTATTTTAAAGGAATGAGTGTAAGAAGCGGGTAATCTCAAATTGGGTAGGGAACTTACATCATGATTCACAGATGGGGTTGGTTAATCGCGGGTTTTTTCTGCATCCTACAGGTGGCGGGCTGTGACAAACCGGCTGCTACCAGTTCTGCGGCGCCTCGGGCTACGGCCAAGTCTGAGAAGGAAGATCACATTCACGGCGCCGGGCCTCACGGTGGGGCCGTGTTCGATTGGGGGCCCTACCATGCGGAATTCTGCGTGGAACATCCCAAACAGGAAGCGACGATTTATATTCTCAAGACCGACATGAAAACTCATCAGCCCATCAAGGTGGAAAAGCTGCATCTTAAGATCAAGGATCCCGTTTTCGAACTCGATTTGATGGCTGCGCCGGAGAAAAACGATGCCCCGGGTACAGCTTCCTGTTTCATCGGTAAGCATGAAAGGTTCGGTAAGGAACAGGAATTTGGCGGCACATTGAGCGGGGAGGTGGAAGGGAAGAAATTTTCGGGCGATTTCCAGGAACTACCCGAGGAACCGGCCCCGAAGAAGTAGCGACCGCTTCATTTTCCAAACCGATCCGGCGTTCCCCACAAACCGAGCGCCGGATTCGAAATGTAGAAGATCTCCTCACCGCGTACTGTATTCCAGCCGTCCTGAAGCGATTTGGGGTCATAAAGCTCGCTCATTTTGCGTAAATCGCCATATTCATAGCCCACACTATTAATCTCGTTTTCACTCAGGTGACCCGGGCAGTATCGAATTCGGAATCGACCTTCGGAACTCCCGTGGATCAGATGCGCGGCCGCGGAGAGATTCTCGGCCAATTCGCGATCGGATTTCGCCGCTTCCAGAATTCGAGGTGTTCCCACATAACCATACTTGCGAATCAGCAGATCTACGCCTGAATCCTCCCCGAACTGTTTCACGCCCGGAGCGAGAATAATCAGCTCACCAGCATCGGCGATTGCCAGTCGAGTTCGATAAACCGCTTTATTCCCCAGCCAGGTACTGCGATACTCGGCCGGGTCGAGGTAGACGACGACCTTCTTCGGTTCTCGATCCATGTAGGTCAGGTTTACCTCGCGGCAAAGCGAACTCCCGAGGTTGAAGCACTCGACATCATCACCTGCGAATAGACCGCGAGTCACCAACTCTCCTTGGGCGTTCTTGGCACGCACCGTCAGCAAAAATGTAATCGGCAGATCCTTCAAAAAGTGGGTCACGCTATAGTTGAACAGCGTGCGAACCGGATTCTCCGGTTTGCCCATTAGTCGTTCCATGCCCCAGGCGGCCCCCAGGAAATGGCTCTTGGAAATAAAATCGCGGCCGCCAGTACCCACCAAAATATTTTTGGCACCATTGGCGATGCCACTTACCTCGTGCGGCACCAGTTGGCCGATGCTGAGTATCGCATCCCAAGGCTTCTCGAAATAGAGTCTGTTGACGGCGACTTGAACGTCGTAACTAACCCGATTTTCCGAAATCTGAGTGATAAAATCGAACGGCACTGCGCCTAACTCGCGAGTGCCCTGCCGCCAGTCGTGAACGTGAAAGCAATCGTGCGGAATGCCGGGAAACATGTGATTTAATTCTTCGGGTTCCATGGCGAAGTGGGTACCCAAAGCGGGAAGAATCTGAACTTTGGCTGTAGCATGGAGTTTTTTGTATAGCTGGACTGTCAGCTCCCCGGCCCAGGAGTGCAATCGCGTAGCGTCGGGAGGAACTAACAGAATATTTCGAAGCGGGCCGCGTTGGGCAGCAAGTTGAGCAATTAACCCATCGAGGAGTTGGCTGGCTCGGTTCGCATCAATTGTTGTCTGGGCTGAGCCTTCGGTGAAATAAATCATGCTATCCTGATGAAGTAGTGAACCAGATGTTTCCATCGATAATTTATTAAATGAGCCGACAGCGTGCCTCTCATCAAAGTTTCATAATTGGTCTGGGTGAGTTTATATCCGCACGATCCAATGGCATTCTGTCCCATATTACCCTGCAAATTCGATCCAATTGTTAGGCTAACCAGGTTGAATTCTTGGACATTACCCGGATACGCACTATGCCAAATGCGACTCCGTAAGCTAAGATTGAGTTGAAGATAGTCCAAGGTAACAGCTTTCCATGATAGGCCGTGTTTTTATGGGACGGTATGAAGCCGTCCGCCTCCTGGGTGAAGGGGGTATGGGAAAAGTGTATCTCGCGCATCAGCTTGATCTCAACCGGCAGGTTGTTATCAAGGTCATGCACGAGCACGTAGCGGCCGATCCCATCTTTCGCGAGAGATTTCAGCGCGAAACGATGTTAATGGCTCGCTTTCAGCACCCAAACGCCGTGACACTTTACGATGCGTCGCTGACGGATGGCCCCTGCATTGTCATGGAATACGTCAAAGGACTGAATCTCGACCTGCTTCTGCAGAAAAACAATCGATTCTCACCGGGCCGGGTCGGACGAATTATCGGCCAGCTTTGCGAAGTGCTGCAAGCGGCCCACGACAATGGCATGATTCATCGGGATTTGAAGCCCAGTAATCTGATGATCGTCGATTTCGATTCGCCTCGCGAACGATTGAAGGTCATGGATTTTGGACTGGCCAAACTGACCTACTCGGCCTCGCTCGAAGAGATCAAAGAGAATAATCTATCCGGTTCGAATTTCGAATTTGCCCTCGGAACCCCCGGCTATATCTGTCCGGAACAGGTGCGGGGCGATTCTGTCGATCATCGTGGCGATCTCTATTCGGTCGGCGTGATCATGTATGAACTCCTGACGGGCCGATTGCCTTTCAGCAGTGCCTCGATCATGGATATGATGATTGCCCATGCGACGGACGTACCCCCAAGCTTCAAAGACATTGGTTTGGGACGACAGATCCCGTCGATTATCGAAGATGTGGTGATGCGGTGCCTGGAGAAGGATCCGAATCGTCGGCCGCAATGTGCCCGCGATCTGGCCGAGGAGTACGAAACCGCGGTAGCCATCGTGGAATCCGGGATGGAATCGAAGCTGGAAAACCAGCCTCCCCCCGGAATGCAGAAACCGGTGGATCCGCTCGCTTTCGTTCAAGATCCGACCACCATTGCCTACGTGATGGAAGCTTGGATGCCGGAATCGATTGCACTCATCAAATTGCGCGGCTACGCTTCAGATAACTACGGCAACGTCCTTGAGAGTGTACCGGGACATATTCGACTGGAAATCAACCCCGGTGCTCCCCCGAGAAGTAGCTGGTCTTCTCTGTTCGGGCGCAAGCCCGAACATCTCAATGTGGAATTGAATCTTCGGAATGCGGATACCGGCCGGGCTAACAATCTATTCATCCAAGTCGTATTCCGTCCTAACCACATCAGCCAACTACAGGATCCGGTTTGGCGATCCCGCTGCTCCAGCGCGTTCGTAGAACTCCGATCTTACCTCATGGGTAAGTAACCGCCGCTATTGGATTTCGCATGCCCGGAACTCTACAGGGTAGAAATGTCGCTCTCGCAGAATGCCGGCAGGCGGAAGTTCTGGCCCGGATGTTCGAAGCAGAAGGAGCGGTAGCGCATCGTTATCCTTTAGTCGCCATTCTGGATGCCCTCGATACTGAGGCGATTCGCTCCTGGATTCAAAAGCTTATCGATCGAAAATTAGATTGCACCATTTTCCTTACCGGGGAGGGCATTCGTCGATTGCATGCTTTCTCGAGGCGTGAAAATACCGAGAAACCTTTCCTTTCGGCGCTCACCCAAGTGAAATTGGTGACGCGTGGACCCAAACCGGTAGCGGCTCTTAAAGAGTTGGGTTTGGCTCCTCACATCGTTGCCGAGAAACCCACCACAGAAGGCGTCGTGGCTTCTTTGAAGAAGGTTTCTCTTAACGGCTTAACTATAGGCGTGCAGTGGTACGGCGAACCGGTTCCTTTACTCGTGAATTATCTCCAGGAGATCGGTGCAACGCTCGTAGGGGTGACGCCCTATCGCTATGCGCCAGAAGCAGATAGCTCACGAGTCATCGAATTGATTCAGGGATTGGAAACTGGAAAATTTGATTTGCTGGTCTTCACGAGTTCTCCTCAGATTGCCCGGTTGAGAGAGGTCGCGGAGGCGAATCACCTGGCCGAGGCTCTTCACAAGGGTTTGAATCGAACGCCGATAGCGGCGGTAGGTCCCATAGCGGCCGAATCGATCAAATCCCTCGGTTATGAAGTAGCCATTGTGCCGGAACAGGGATTTGTGATGAAGAATCTGGTGCAACAAATCAAACGTCGGCTAGGCTAAACTGCTCGCGTTCGATAATTTGATCTTGATAAAAGATTAGCTCCCCTCCTTCCGATTTTTAGTTTCAGGGATACACTCATGCATCGGCTGTTTCTGATTCTTCTCGCTCTGCTGTTTCTCCCGTTATCCGCTCGAGCCGACCTCGCTTCGTACCTCAAGAAACCCGAACCCAAATACAGTTGGAAGTTGAAGAGCAAGACCGAAGTCCTGATTGGTACGGTCTATGAAATTGACATGATCTCGCAGGAATGGCAGGGGATTGTCTGGGATCACACGATTGCCATCATCATACCGAAGAATGTCAAACCCACTTCCACCATGCTGCTTTTCAATACGGGTGGAACATTCAAAGTCACCGATGCAGCTCTGGCCCTGTCGTTGGCGGACAAATCCAAATCTCCGGTGGCCTTCCTCTACGGGATTCCCAAACAACCCCTTTTCGACGGCTTACGGGAAGACGCTTTGATATCGGAAACCTTCGTCCGCTATTTGAAATCCAAGGATGAGGATTGGCCTCTGTTGTTCCCGATGGTGAAGAGTCTGATCAAAGCCATGGACACCGTGCAGGCTTTCGCGAAAGAGGAATGGAAATTTGAAGTGAAGAGCTTTCTCGTCAGTGGGGCCAGCAAACGCGGGTGGACCAGCTGGCTGACGGGCGCCAGCGGCGATCCGCGCGTCAAAGCGATTGCTCCTCTGGTGATCGACATGCTCAATTTCTCCAAACAGATTCCCTTACAAACGGCCTCCTTCGGCCAGCCGAGCGAACAGATCAAGGACTACACCGAGAAAGGTCTGCTGAACTACGCTCAAAATCCGCTCGGTCAGAAACTCTGGGCGATGGTGGATCCTTATTCCTATCGCGACAAAGTCACCATTCCCAAAATGCTCATCCATGGAACCAACGATCCTTACTGGCCGCAGGAAGCGACGAACATGTACTGGAATGATCTCCAGGGCGATAAGTATCTCCTGTACGTCCCTAACGCGGGTCACAACCTGCAGCAGAAAACGGATGACAATCCCCGAGATTTGAGCCGCGCGGTGAATAGTCTCGCGGCGTATACCCGTTGCATCGTTTACGACAAGCCGATGCCGAAGCTCAATTGGGAGCACAAAGACGGTTCAAAACCGGGGATGTATGAAGTGGTGGTGACCAGTAACGTAAAACCGAAAGCCGTTCGGCTCTGGCAGGTCGAAAACGCAACCCGAGATATGCGAAAAAGCACCTGGACGGAAAGTCCCATTAATTTTTCCGAGGGTAAGTCGATTGGGACCGTGGCTGCACCTCAGTCGGGCTGGAAGGCATTCCTGGCCGAGTTGGAATTTGAAGAGGAAGGCAATAACTTCTTCCTCAGCACGCAGTTGCGAATGATTTCTGCCAAGTAGCGAAGGTGGGCGAGAATACGCCCACTACTTCCCTTCCGGACCCTTCTTGCCTTCTTTTCCGACCGGTTCCTTGATATCCCGAATCCAGATGTTGCGGAATCGGACCGGGTCGCCGTGATACATCAGAACCAGCGGCAGCTTTTCGGGATGCTTATCGTAAGCGGTCGCCCGATCGTAGTGCGTGAAGCCTTTGATTTCTGAATGATTCTGCACCACGACCCCATTGTGAATCACCGTCACGTAACCTGGGGTTTTGACTTTACCATCGTCGCTAAAGCGGGGAGTGGTGAAGATAATATCGTACGTCTGCCACTCGCCCGGCTTGCGGGAAGAATTGACCATGGGCGGCTTCTGGTTGTAAACGGAAGCGGCTTGACCTTCGGGATAGGTCGGGTTGTTATAAGAGTCGAGCACCTGGATCTCGTAGTGAGCATCCATCAGGCCGATGCCATTGTTACCGCGGCCTTGGCCATTTCCCTTGACCACTTTGGGAGAAGCGAATTCGACGTGTAGCTGACAGTCGCCGAAGCTCTTCTTGGTTTTCAAGACACCCTTTACCGTGAAGCCTCCATCCTCGTCGATCTTCCAATCCTTGGCCCCATTCCAGGCATCGAAATTTTTGCCGTCGAACAAGACTTCGGCATCGGAGGGCGGGGCGGATCCTTCTCCGGGGGTGACAACCGGCGGTTCCGGCCAGACGATACCATTCAGAAAGCGCTGGCCGCTGACTTGACTGACTAAAAGAACGATTGCACAGAGGACCATCAGTCCGCGATACCCGACTATATGACGCATTATCGACTCCTTGAGAGATAGACGAACGGGTAATTTACCATCTCCAAAGCCGGACGCAAAAAAGATTTGTGGGGGGAGGGCTTCTCATTTTTCAGCAGCAACTTGTAAAATTCTAAAAAAATGTGTCCGGAATCCTTTTTCTCGTTCGTCGACTTCTCGAAATGCGAAGGGTAGGCTTTCGCAAACCGTCTTTTCCGAGGATTGTATCATGACCAAATATCTGTTCATTTATCGCAGCGAACCGATGACAACTCCCCCTTCCCCGGAGGAAATGCAGGCTTCTTTGAAGCACTGGAACGATTGGGCGGCTAAATTCAAAGCCACCGGTAACATCGTCGATGAAGGGGATGGTTTGAAGCCGTGTGGGAAAGTTGTCAAGGGCGGCGGAATCGTCACCGATGGTCCTTTCATGGAAGCCAAGGAAGTGTGCGGCGGCTTCTCCATCATTCTGGCCAAGGATTACGCGGAAGCCGTGAAAATCGCTCAGGCATGCCCGATGGTTCAGTTCGGCGGGAATGTCGAAATTCGCGAGATGGCCGGCTACGTTTAAACGTTTCTTGGCAGAACCATGGCGAATACCCACCAACTGGTCGATCATTTCTTCCGGCATGAATACGGCCGGTTGGTGTCGCATTTGACCCGCGCCCTGGGTGTTCGGAATCTGGATCTCGTTGAAGATGTCGTCCAAACCTCACTGATGCAGGCGTTGCAATCCTGGTCGCACAAAGGAATTCCGGAGGATCCCACCGGCTGGCTGTTCCGGGTGGCAAAAAACCGAGCCATCGATTCACTACGGCGAAGTAATCGCTGGGATTCGATCTCCCGATCCGTTGCTCAACGGAAATCGAACGACTTACCGGTTCTGGAGGATCTCAGCGACCAGCAGTTTCCGGACGATCAACTTCGAATGCTCTTTCTATGTTGTTGCGATGAACTCCCGGTTGAGTCTCAGGTGGCTCTGGCTCTCAAAACCTTGTGCGGTTTTGATACTGCAGAGATTGCTCGAGCGCTGCTCACCAGCGAAGCCAATATTCAAAAAAGACTGTTCCGAGCCCGCGAACGACTGAAAGAATCCAAGTGGGAATTATCCGACCTGGATCGCGCGACGATTCAGAAAAGGATTGAGGCCGTGCGAACGGTCATTTATCTGCTGTTCAACGAAGGCTATCATTCGGCTTCTTCGGATCGGCTCATACGAAAGGATCTTTGCGAGGAAGCCATTCGGTTGGGCCTGCTGCTTTGCGATAATCCGGATACCAATGAACCCGCATCGCAAGCCCTGATGTCCCTGATGTATTATCATGCAGCCCGCTTTGAGGCCCGGACCCAGGAGAATGGCGAAATTTTCCTCCTGGAGGATCAGGATCGTAATCTCTGGGATCAAAGGTTGCTGCGGGAGGGCTTGCACTGGATGGTCCAGTCGGCTCGGGGAGAATCGCTATCGCGCTATCATCTGGAAGGGGCGATCGTTGCAGAACACTGCTTGTGCTCAAGTTTCCAGGCCATAAATTGGGGCCGGATTGTCGAACTTTACGATCTTCTGGTGGGAATACTGCCTGGCCCGATCCATCTTTTGAATCGTGCGGTTGCGGTGGCGCGCTGGAAGGGGCCGGACGCAGGGTTACAGGAGTTGGCACGGCTCGATAGCGATAAAAGTTTGAGAAACTATTACCTTTGGAATGCCGTGCTGGGAGAGCTGAACCGTCAGGCCGGGAATCTCTCGGAGGCCGGGCATTACCTCTCGCTGGCTTTCGAGCAGTGTCCTTCGATCGCGGAGCGAAAGTTGATCAGTTCGAGATTAGACGGTATCTTGGATAATTCGCGCGTCGGGATTTTCTTAAAATAGTTGGGAATTTGTGATGGCTTGGCTTTAAATAATGAGGGAGCTTTGGCGAATATTCTTCCATTGATTCACCCCGGACTCCAAGGAGTTTGAACCGTGTTGCAGCTATTTTCCGATGCCGTCACTTCAAATTCAGAGATTCATTGGGAAAAAATTCTAAATCCTGGTGGGATTGCCATTCTGGGGGGATTTCTGTTTGTTCTCATCGGAGTTCTGGCTCAGACCTGGCTGAGTGCACATCGAACCACGAAGGACACTCAATTGAAGCAGGATATGCTGGATCGTGGGATGAGCGCCGAGGATATCGTGAAAGTGATCAATGCGGGCCGGGAAGTGGACAATAACAGTGCGGAGGGCATAGTGAAAATCATGAAAGCAAAGAAAATATACAATTCGTAACCCGACGATAAATCCGTCAATATCACCCTTACCGACTTCCATCGAAGAATTTCGCCCCACATCTCCGACTTTAGCTTGCACGATACCCACCGCGGGATTTACCGTTAAAGAGAAGAATTAGGTGCAGGGTATTGTTCCCATGAAAGATCATTACGATCCTTGGTACGTCCGCATGCCGGACGGCCGGGTCATTAAAGCCAAGAGTTCGCAATCGGTGCGCTACCATGTGGAAGCGGGGCACATCCCCCGAAATTCCATGCTACGCCGGCTGAAAAATGAAGAGTGGGTGTCTCTCGGCTGGCTTAACGAATTTGCCGATCTTGTGGGTGGTGACAAAAAACCGGAACAAATTACCAGCGATACGAATGTCGAATTCGTCCGAGCGATTACCGGGCAAGGCGACCCGATGCGCCTGGAAACCGTTGGTGTACGAGGCCTGACGGAGGAATTACTTACGGCCTTCGACAGTACCGGACACCGGGACAAACTGATCGTCGGCAGCCTGTTATGTGGTCTTTCCTCCGTGCTGCTGGTTCTAGTCCCGTTTATCTGGTTTCAGCTGGGGAACAAAGAGACTACCTGGCTGCCGTACGTCGGAAATGCCATTTCCGCTCTACTGATGACTCTGGGCATCACCTGGATCAGTCGACAAACTCACTGGGAACTGTCCCGAATGCGATCTATTTCGCTAGGGGAAGCTCAGCGACGCTCTTTTGGACCCTGGATCCAACTGATTCTGGCTTATACCGTAGTCATCGGAATCCTCGGTGGACTGATTTATGTTCTCAATCATGTTCCGATCTGGCTCGCAGTCGATCCGAGCAGTTATAAAGGGGCTTCGATAGGGCTTGGTCTGTTAATTGCAAAAATCTTCGTCTTCCAGTTGCTGCTTCTCGTCCCCGTTCTGGGACCTATCGGACCCATTGAAGAATATAACTTCATTGAGAGTATCGGCACCTGGCAGAAGCTATGTGCTCGCAACTATGGGCGCATCCTGGTTTATGAAGGAGTGGCATTGGTCATGGGCTTCCTGGCCGCTCTGCCCATACTGTTGCCTTACAATTTGGCCGGTGGGACCATCGGCACCTTCCCCCCGAATATAAATCCCGTCTCGGTATTTGGAACGCATTTTCTGATGGGCCTCGCCATCGGACCGATGTTCGTTTTCCTGATCGTTTCGAATGTGATTTTGTATCTGAATCTGAGATATGAATTTTCAGCCAACCGATAGGAATCTCGGCTAAAAGTTCCCTCGAATGCAGAGCGGTTTACACCTGATGTAAACCGCTCGAGATGTTTCTAGTGAGCTTTTGGAGGTTCGATCCCGGCCACCTGTGCGAGACTCATCACTCCTTCGCGATGGCAAAATTCCCCGAACGACTCTCCCACTTTTTTCTGCGCTTTAAAGTGATTTAAAATCTTGGCGAGTGTCTGCACTAGCTGATCGCGATGGATCAGATCCTGGAACAGGAAGCTCAGTCGGGTGCCGAGCGTACTTCCGCCGAGATAGAGCGAATACTTTTCCCCGGAACGACCCACAATTCCAATTTCACTCTGATAAGGCCGTGCACAGCCATTGGGGCAACCGGTCATTCGCGTGCTGATTCGTTCTTCAGCCAAACCCAGAGAACGAAGTTCTTTCTCCAGGGAATCGATGATTCCGGGGAGACTTCTCTCCGATTCGCTGATTGCCAGCCCACAAGTGGGAATTGCCGGGCAGGCCATGCTCCATTTTTGAACCATCGACAGATTTTCCGGCCGGGGAATTCCATATTCGTTTAAGAGCGAATCAATTGCGGCGCGATTGGCGGTTTCGATGTCGCAAAGAAGAAGATCTTGCTGGCCAGTCAAGCGAACGGAGGGTTTAAAGCGTTTCACGATTTCCTGTAAACCGCCTCGCAGTCGAAGTGATTCTTCATCTTTAATCCGGCCATTCTCGACAGACAGCCCCAGAAACCAATTGCCGTCGGGCTGGGAATGCCAGCCATGATGTAGATTCACATCGGTAATCGTGACCGGTTTGGGAGCTACCAGTGGTCGGCCAAAGTAGTCCTTCTCCAGAATCTGTCGAACTTTTTCGATGCCGAGATCGTGCACGAGGTACTTGATTCGTGCCCGTTTACGGTCCGCTCGATTGCCATGGTCGCGGTAAAACTTGATGATGGCCTCCGCCGCGGACACCACCTGATTTGGCTCAATAAAACAAAGAGTTTGGCCCAGATGCGCGAAGGTTTCTGCTTTACCCTGCGTGCGACCCATTCCACCACCGACGGTGACGTTGTAACCGACCGTTTTGCCGTTTTCGATGATGGCGATGAATCCGAGATCCTGAGCAAAGACATCAATGCAGTTGTCATCCGGACGGGTCAACCCGATTTTGAATTTGCGCGGCAAGTAGACTTTCCCATAGATGGGCTCGACGCCTTCTTCCTGCTCGGCGTCCGGGCTGAGTTTCTTGCCATTGAGCCAGATGTCGTGGTAGGCGCTAGTTTTCGGGGCCAGATGAGCCGCGATGGCATCGGCCAGTTGCAACATCTCCAGGCGGGGTTGGTCGCCGACCGGGGCAGGGCAGGCCATCACATTGCGATTCACGTCGCCGCAACCACCCAGCGTTGTGATTAGAGTATCATTGATCCCTTTTATCGTCAGCTTCAGATTGTCCTTCAGAATGCCGTGATACTGGAAGCTCTGCCGGGTGGTGATCCGAAGTGTTTTGTTACCGTATTGTCCGGCGAGTTCATCGAGCGCCAGATACTGTTCCCCAGTCATCCGGCCGCCGGGCAGTTTGAGCCGAATCATGAAGATGTAGGCTTTACCGACACCTTCTTTGGTGCGATTTTTGCGGGCATCCCTATCTTCCTGCTGATAACTTCCATGGAATTTCAGAAGGTTCTTGGCGCTTTCACTGAGATGATCCGCGTCTGATTTCAACTCTTCTGAGATCGTTCCCCGCAGCCAGCGGCTGGTGGATTTCATTTCTTCGACCGGGGAGAGCTTCTGTTCCGTTGACATCACATTTCCTGCGCGACCAATGCTCAAACGCCAAATCGCTACAGCCTTTTACTACGTGAGTTAGAAGATTCTGAGAACTATTTACTTTAGCAATCCTCGCCTTTTTTGGAGCAGATATCCTGCGGGGATCCCATTAAAGATTATATTGTTTACCGTAATTGTAATCAATAGGACTCTCCTCTTGGCAATTCAGGTAATTTGTGAGGAATGGGCTCGGTTCGTAAAGGTATTCTGAGCGCGGCCGACCGGGGATGTGTGATGGAAGTTTCTCCGGCTTACCGATTTTATCCCTGTGGGAGACAACCAAGATTGACAACTTTCATGGCAGGGGACGGAGATGGCTGAAGCGTCCACAGTACCAACGAGTATCCAACTAGGCTATTTGACGATACTCAACGAAGGGGCCGGGCAACTGGGTGGCTTGCTGATAACCAATTGCTGGGGTCGGCCGATCGAATTTCGATTATCCACCGCTGTTCAGCCCAATCGACTCCAGCAGATCCTCTATGGGCCCACCCTGCAGGAGTACATCTCGGCCGATCTGATCGGTAAAACGCTCATCGACAAATCATCGACCAGCATACATCTGCTGGTAGTAGACTCTCCCAGTCTGCTGACTATACGTACTCGGTTGGAATATCCGGTCGTTGCTATTCCCTTTGCGGACGAAGCCCTCGGGGATGAGTTTGCTGTTCTCAAACACGCCCGTTGTTCGAAATCTCTGATTCTATCTTCCAAACACTCGGCGGATAGCGAACGGCTGCTTGCGATTCTAGATCGCATCGACGTGGGCCTGGATCTGTGCGAACCGTTCAACCGCATTCGGGAAGCCATCAGCGAAGCTCGTCGGATGGGAGTTCAGAACCGTGTCGCTGCCTGATTTAGATGCTCCAACCGAATTCGAGGATTTCCTGGTTGATGTCGAGTTGCTCGCTGGTTCGACATCGGCGGGTTTCGACGACCCCTTGCTGACGGGAATTCGAGAAGCCAAGCTTCTCAACGATTCTCCCTGGACGCGCGCCCTCGGGTCATTGGATATGCGAGTTCACACCGAAGGATGGAAATTTCCCGCCCCCGTAATCGAAGTCGTCAGTCGACCTCCTGTTCAAGTTAAACCCCAAGAGGAAGAGCCTGCTCCAAGTCCGGAGCCGGAGTTGCCCGATCCCGCACCCAAGACGCCTAAGAAAAGCATTCGGGCTCGTCCCACGGCCGACACCGTTCAGTTCAAAGATCGGCTGCTGTACCTGTTGCAGCCTCCACTGGATAACTTGTTCGACGGCCGAAATGTCGAGGTCCCCTTTCAGCCGTTCAAATATCAACTGGAAGGCATTGCTTTTCTTATGCCCCGTCACGCGGCTCTGTTGGCCGATGAGATGGGGCTGGGCAAGACGATGCAGACGATCCTGTCGATCCGGCTGCTGTTTCAAGCCGGCCTGATTCGTACCGCATTGCTCATCTGCCCTAAGCCACTGGTGTTCAACTGGATCCGGGAACTGAAACTGTGGGCTCCCGATCTTCCCTTTGAAGTGTTTGGCGGCGATATCGATAGCCGCCGCGCAACCTGGAAAGTTTCCAACTGTCCTTTGAAGCTGATCAACTACGAGATACTGACTCGCGATGCGGATATTCTGGAGGATGATCAGGTATTTTTCGATCTGGTCGTACTCGATGAAGCGCAACGGATCAAAAACCACACATCCAAAACGGCTCAGGTAGTCTGCAGCGTGAAGCGATCGCGCAGTTGGGCACTGACCGGTACGCCGATTGAAAATCGCCCCGATGACCTGATTCATATTTTCTCGTTCGTCGACAAAGGGAGGATTCCCCCGGAAACGCCTGCCAAAATGTTACCGGCGCTGACTTCCGAGTGCATTCTCCGGCGTACCAAGGAGGAAGCTCAGTCCGACATGCCGCCGAAGATCATTCGCGACATGTGCATTGAACTCACGCCTCCGCAGAAGGAAGCGTACGAGCTCGCCGAGAAAGATGGCATCATCCACCTGAACGAGCTGGGCGACACCATCACGGTGCAGCATGTTTTTCAATTAGTGATGCGTTTAAAGCAAATTTGCAACTTCGATCCCCGGACCGGCGCCAGCGCGAAAATGGAACGGTTGATCGCCGACATGGCTGAAGTGGCCGAGAGTGGGCGTAAAGCGATTATTTTTTCACAGTGGGTGGAACCGCTGGAAGTCCTCGCCAAGGCTCTGGAAGAATTCGGACCATTACAGTTCCACGGGAAGATTCCGACGCAGGACAGGCCCAAGGTTTTAGACCAGTTCAAGGCCGACCCGACCAAACATGTGATCCTGATGAGTTACGGTACTGGCAGTGTCGGCCTCAATCTGCAGTTCACCAATTACGTTTTCCTGTTCGATCGCTGGTGGAATCCGGCCATCGAAGATCAGGCGATCAACCGCGCCCATCGCATCGGTCAGAAATATCCCGTGACGGTGACCCGGTTCGTTTCGGATAATACCATCGAGAGACGCATCGCGGAAATTCTGGATTCCAAGCGCAAACTTTTTAACGATCTTCTCTCGCAGAATGGTCCCCCTCCCAGCATGGGCCTTTCTGAGGAGGAAATCTTTGGCCTGTTCGATATTCCCCGTCCGCGTAAATCCGCCGCGTAAACTGGGTGCTTTTTCGACCAATCGCCCTATTCTGATCGCATCGAACTCTCCCCGTGTCCAACGAGATTTGAACGATGTTCCTGATTCGTTCCGCTACGCCTTCGGATATTCCCGTGATTCGCCAGTTGATACGGGAACTCGCCGAGTACGAACGGCTGCTTTCCGAAGCTCAGGCGACCGAGGAACAATTGGATCGGGCGCTTTTCGGCCAACGTCCCGCGGCTGAAGTTCTCATGGCCGAAGTCGGCCCAGAAATCGCCGGTTTTGCCCTTTTCTTCACCACCTTCTCCACTTTCGCCGGTAAACCGGGTCTTTACCTCGAAGACCTGTTCGTACGACCGCGTTTTCGACGCAATGGCATCGGCAAAGCCTTTTTTTCGGAATTAATAAAACTTGGTAAGGAAAGAGATTACGGCAGACTCGAGTGGAGCGTGCTAGACTGGAATGAGCCGGCGTTGAAATTTTACCGAACGCTCGGAGCGAAGCCGATGGATGAGTGGACGGTTCACCGCATTAACTTGTCTTAATTTGCTGCAGGCGAGATCTTTCGGCTCCCCCCTGGATAGTCAACATCATGAAAAACCGAGTTCTGGTCACAGGCGGCGCGGGCTTTATCGGATCGCATCTTGTCGATGCCCTGGTAGCAGCCGATTACAACGTTCGCGTCCTCGACGACTTGAACACCGGTCTTGCGGATAATCTGAAGCAGCACGGCGACCGCATCGAGTTTCAACTCGGAAGCATCTGCGACAGCGTCAGCGTGGATCGCGCCGTTCAGGGCGTGGACACAGTTTATCATCTGGCGGCACTGGCCTCTGTAGCGCGAAGCGTGGAAAACCCGCTCTTGTCTTTCGATGTCTGTGCCACGGGCACTCTCAAAGTCCTCGATTCGGCACGCCGGGCGAGTGTGAAAAGAGTCGTCTTCGCCGCCTCCAGCAGCGCTTATGGTGGTTCCTCCAATGAGGAAGGACAACGGGAAGATCAGGAGCTTTCCGCACTCTCCCCTTACGCCGCAGGGAAACTGGCCAGCGAGTATCTCCTGGAGTCTTTTGCCAATACCTATGGCATTGAAACCGTTCGGCTTCGTTTTTTCAATATCTTTGGCCCCCGTCAACGAGCCGATAGCCCTTACAGCGGTGTGATCGCTATTTTCGCGGGGCTCATGAGTCAGGGAAAAGTGCCCGTTGTGCACGGGGATGGTCTGCAATCCCGCGATTTCACCTATGTTGGGAACGCCGTGCAGGCTTTGGTGAAAGCCGGTACCGTACCTGGAGTTTCCGGCCGAGTGTACAACGTCGGAACGGGAGCCTGCATAACCATTATCGATTTGGTGAATGCTCTGAATAAGCTACTCGGTACGAATATCACCCCCAAGTTTGGCGAAACGCGTGTTGGAGATGTTCGATTCTCCCGAGCAGACATTACC
Organism: Telmatocola sphagniphila; assembly: GCF_018398935.1. Taxonomy (GTDB): domain Bacteria; phylum Planctomycetota; class Planctomycetia; order Gemmatales; family Gemmataceae; genus Telmatocola; species Telmatocola sphagniphila. The sequence goes on from NZ_CP074694.1 coordinate 238,254, forward strand.
CGAATTCGAGCGGAACTCAATTACATTCCCAACATCGATTTTGAAACCGGTCTGCAGAAAACCTTGGAATGGTACCGGGAATCGAAGTGAACCAGAATATCGTTTTCAGCTTCGACGTCGAAGAGCATTATCGAATTGAAGCGGCCGCGAACTGTTCAACCAAAGAGGAAACTCGACAACTCTATGCCGACCGGATGGTTCGCTCGACGCGTACTCTACTGGATCTTCTGGCCGAGCAGAATCGTAAAGCCACTTTTTTCGTCGTGGGACAAATTGCCGAATCGCATCCGAATCTCATACGCGAAATCGTATCCGGCGGGCACGAGTTAGCCAGCCACAGCTATGCCCATACTTCCATCCGCCGACTCGAGGCTAAGAGTTTTCGAGAGGATTTGCGTAAGAGTAAGCAGGCTCTGGAGCAGGTCGGCGGCTGTTCGGTGGTTGGATTTAGAGCCCCGACTTTCAGTGTAATCCGTCCGACCAACTGGGCACTCGACGTGTTGGCGGAAGAAGGTTTTCTTTACGATTCCAGCATTTATCCCGTCCATCACGATCGCTACGGCGTGCCCGAAGCCCCACGTGAACCCTTCCTCGCCAAAGGGCCCAAAGAAAAAATACTCGAACTTCCACCAGTGACCTGGCGGAAATTCGGACAGAATTTGCCCGTCGCGGGAGGTGGCTATTTCCGGTTGTTTCCACTCGCTTTCATGCGGCGGGGGATTGCCCAGACCCTGGCTCAAACGCCTTCGCTGGCCATGCTCTACTTCCACCCCTGGGAATTCGATTCCCAGCAACCCAAGCTGGCTCTGGGCCGAATTTCCAGATGGCGGACATACGTCGGAATAAAGAAAAGTATCCCACGCCTTCGCAAATTATTGAACCGATATCCGGGCCGACGGGCGATCGACGTGGTTAATGATTTGTTGCAAAGCAGCGCATCCCTTAAGCAATTTCAGATCTAGTTACTTCTCGGCTACGACCGAGTTTCGCAATAACCCAATGCCTTCGATAGAAGCTTCCACTTCATCACCGGGCTTAAGATAGATTCCCGAAACGCTGCCGACCCCTTTCGGTGTTCCGGTGGAAATAATATCGCCGGGCTCGAGAGTAACGAAGGTGGAAATAAACGCCACGATGGCGGCCACCGAAAAGATCATCTGTCCCGTGCTACCTTCCTGCTTCACTTCGCCATTAACGGTCAGTCGCAGTTTCAGTTTTTGCGGATCGATCTGGTCTCCGGCCACCAGCAGTGCCGGCCCGCACGGGCAGAAGGAATCGAACCATTTGCCATGTTGCCAATCGAAAAAGACATCGCGCTCCCGACGTTTGCGAGTCGGATTGGGTTTGAACTGTCGCTGGGAAATATCGTTGACGATGGTGTAGCCGGCGATTGCCGCGGGAGCGTCCTGTTCGCTGATATTTCGCACCTTGCGACCCATGACCACGGCGAGTTCGCATTCCCAGTCGACTCCCCAGGGAGCATTTTTCGGTATCACGATCGGTGCCTGGGAGGGGATGAGTGTCGTACTCGGTGGCTTCATAAAAACATAGGGGAAAGTTTCTTCCCGCTCGGCCACCGTTCCGCCTCGTTCGATAATGTGCTCGGCATAATTCCCGGCCAGTAGAAGCAGTTTGTTGGGCCGTTCGATGGGAAGCAGAATTTCGTAATCGGTTCGCTTGAGCTTCTGAGCTCGATCCGGATGCTTAACCAGCCAGCCGTAAACTTTTTCCGTCGCCTCCATGAGGCTCATGGGATAAAAGGGGTCGGCAGCAAGGTATTGCAGAAGCAGATTTTGCTTCTCCGGACGGAGAACGTGATGCTGCGATTCTCCGCTGGCACGAAAGGCTTCTTCGCAGGAGATGACGCCATCTTCCTGATAGAAGCCGATCTGTTCTTCCATCGAATCTTCGAATCGAAATCGGCATAATCGCATAAGGATGCTCCTCGAATGCGATTATATACGAAACCCAGCTATCGAGGGGATTTGAGTGGAGAGAAACGGGGCGATGAATTAAGAAGCCGCGGGAGTGGCCATATCGCCGTTGGCATACATAGTCTTGGGGTTTTCATGGTAAATCGGCAGGCTCAGTTCATAGAGCTGGATACGACCGTCCGATGTGCCGGCTGCCAGTCGCCGTCCACTTTCGGAGACGGTCATCACGCAGGAGAGAATCTGCCCCGTTTTGCACTCGGCAGTCTTTTCAAAGGTCCTCAAATTCCACAAAAACACTTCGCCGGCTTCTCCGACCGAAAGCAAGTGTTGGTTTCCGGGGAGGAATTGAACCAGTCGAATGTTGTTCGAATGACCGTTCAGGATTGTAGCCGTGTTCAGGCTGGGGGTCAGGGCATCCCATAAGATGACCGCTCGATCGAGACCCGCGGAAGCCAGCAGTTTCGAGTTCGGAGAGAAGGCCACGGCGGTCACAATGTCGGAGTGGCCTTCGAGCTTCGCTTTGCTACTGGAACCCAGCCAGCCGTTGCTCCAAATTCGGATATTTCGACCTTCGCTCCCGGAAGCAATCAGGCGACGATCGGGCGATACCGACAGCGATCGGATTTGATTATTATGGCCTTTGAGCGTGGAACGCCCGCTATAGGTCCGATTGCTGATTTTCTGAGCGTAGATTACGTGGCCGATGGAGAATACCAGCATTCGCCCGTCGGGCGAGAAATTGATGCAGTTCACACCATGCTTGTCGTCGAATGTTCCCCAGTCGTAGACTTTTTCTTCCTGATAATCCCAACGCCAGAGCCGGGCCTGATTATTGAGTGTCCCGCCCACGACGATATAAGGCTCGTCGGGAGCGAGTGCCACCGCCTGGATTTCCACACCGGGACGGGGCAGCATGGCCAGTTCGACAGGTGTGGGCTTGGAAATATCCCAAACTCGAACGGTTCCATCCAAGCCGCCGCTGACGCAAAGACGGCCGTTTCGAGCCATAGAAAGTGAGGTCACTAAGCCCGTATGAGCCGAAATCATCGAAAGAGTACTAGAGTGCAGGCTCTTCATTTCGGACTGAGTGGCCATCTCGGTTGTATTTTCGTGGCCTTCAGTCTCCATGTAGATGTCTGCGGCGGGAATCGGGGTCCCGGAATTCATTTCCGAATCGAGCGAATCCAGTAACTGCGAATCGCTCACCCCGCCAAGGGTGGCTACATCTTCCACTTTCGGCGGCGCATCTTCCTGCGGTGTAATCTTAACCGAAAGAGAGTTATCCTTGCCATTGAGGTACTGATCGAGTAAATCCGAGAGTTGCTTGGGACTGCTGAATCGATCATCGGGCCGCTTCATGAGCAGCCGGCGTGTGATCGTCACCACGGGCATCGGAATATTCGGCCGCATCTCCTCGAGCGGAACTGGCGTGTCGGTCTGGTGGCGAAGAATCTTCTGAACATCCGTGCCTCCCGGAAAGGGCGGCCGTCCGGTCAGGATGTAATAGAAAGTGCAGCCGAGACTGTAGAGGTCAGAGCGGATATCGACGCTGCTCGCGTCGCGGGCCTGCTCCGGCGAAATAAAATCGGGGGTTCCCAGCAGCGCGCCTGCCCGGGTCAAGGGAGTGTGGCCGGTCTTATCTTCGATGGTCTCGTTCAGTCGAGCCAAACCCATATCCAAAATTTTAATCGTTCCCCAGTTATTGGAAGAACTGTCCGTTGTGGATCTGCGAAAGTTCAGATCGCGATCCCGCATCGTCACCAGAGTGGGACGGCGAAGATTTGCAGACGATCGCTTTGCGGACGCATTATTTTTCTGGGTGACCAGAATATTCGAAGGTTTGATGTCGCGATGGACCAAACCGCACTCGGCGGCGTGCTGCAGCCCCAAAGCACATTGGCGGATATATTCACAGGCCTGCTTGATGCTCAAGGGTCCATTCGAACGGACCATTTTTTCGAGAGTCAACCCATCGACGTACTCCATGGCGATGAAGTGTACGCCTTCGAGTTCATCGGCATCGTAGAGGGTGACGATATTCGGATGATTCAGTTGGGCGATGGCCTTGGCTTCTCGATGGAAGCGAGTCAGAACTTCCGGCTTCGCGGCGAGAACCTGTGGCCGGATTAACTTGATGGCGACCATTCGTTCCAGGCGGGGCTGCCAGGCCCGAAAGACCATACCCATTCCGCCTTCGCCCAGCGGTTCGATCAACCGGTAAGCGCCTATCAGCAATTTGTGAGCGTCGCCCTGGAGAATTTGTTCGCGCTGATAACTGGTAATGTAACCCAGCTCCGCCAGATGCTCGATCAGAGCGCTAGGATCTAGATCTCGGCTCTTATCCTGCTCCAGAATCTCCAGTTGGGGAGCTGTGAGGAAGAGATTCTTCCGCAGGAAGGTCAGTAAATCGAACTCTACCGCGGTAGCCATGTCGAGGGAAAACCGTTCGAGTGCTAGGTGCCATCCAAGGCAATCATAGTTCACAATTTTGAGTCTGCGGAAAAATGTGTGCATTGCGCATAAAATCGAGCTTAACCAATTTCACGCCACTCATTAAAAAATGAAACTAGATGTCGCCTGAGCGGCCTCAAAAAAGCATTTTCTTGAATTTAGCCTCAAATTGGCGGTTCGCTTTCGATGCGAACTGCGACTATCCCTTTACAGGCCCGCAAAATGACCAACCTATGTTTACTAACTAGATCTGAGAAGTGATTTTGAAAATCATTTCATTTTTCTGTCCGTTGAAGTACGTGTATAGTTATTTGACACTTGAAATCACTTTACCGTGACCTACTTGAGGGAGCATCCTGAATGGCTCAGCGAGTTTCAACCAATCGAAAACCTTCGCTCTTCAAAGCATTCCTGAGATTAGAATCGCTCGATGAGCGAAATGCACCAAGCGATCTTCTTTACGGTGCGCTCAGTGCCGACTACGCATCACGATCCTGGTTATCGGATCCACAAGCTTCAAACCCAACGGATAGCAAGTCGGACACAGGCTCTACGGCGAATTCCACAACCGATTCCTCTTCCGCGAGTGTCGGATTGTTTGAGTTAATTGGCAACGATAACTCCTCGGATGTATACGTCGGTCGATCGAATTTCTCCAACCTGTTCTCCAATGACGCGTTCCGTAACGTCGCAGTGAATATCAACCCGGCTGCAAATTCCTCTTCGACTGCTAATAACGTTAGTGTGACCCCGGCCACCCCATTCAATTCCACATTTAACGAAGCTAACTTGTTCTCGGGTACTCAAAGTTCCAGCAGCTTGAACAGTTCTGGCTCGAATACCCCCAATGCGAGTGCCGACTTCTTCGGTTTCGGTTTTGGCGGCTGGTTTGGGGACCGCCATGGTCATAATGGAGGTGGTGGAGGTTCCGGCGGCGGCACGGGTGGCGGTGGAGGTACCGGAGGTGGTGGTTCGGGAGGTGGTGGAAGCACCACGGTGAGCGTAGCAGGTTTTTCTCCCACCCAGATCGATACTGCTTATGGAATTCCAGCAACCTATACCGGAGCGGGAGTGACCATCGCGATTATTGACGCTTACAACGCCGCCAATTTGACCAGCGATGTATCTACCTTCAATACCAAATTCAATTTGCCGCAGTTCAACACCACCGGTGGCCCCACTTTGAAAGTGGTGAACCAGACCGGAGGATCGACCTTGCCCGCGGCCAATAGCAGTTGGGCCGCGGAAATTGATCTGGATGTCGAGTGGGCGCACGCCATCGCACCGAAAGCCAACATTGAACTGGTCGAAGCGAATTCTTCCAATCTTTCCGATCTCTTAACGGCCGCTTCCTACGGGGCGGCTCATGCTCAGGTCGTGTCCATGAGCTTCGGCGGTAGCGAAACTTCCAACGAAACTTCTCTCGATTCCACCTTCAAGGTACCTAACGTTGCCTTCGTTGCGGCTGCCGGCGACAGCGGTACGGGTGCTGGGTATCCTTCCGCTTCCCCCTACGTGCTCTCGGTAGGCGGGACGACCTTAACCGTTACCTCCAGTGGTGCACGATCGAGCGAATCTGCCTGGTCGAGCTCGGGAGGGGGCGTGAGTGCTTATGAAGCCGAGCCGGCTTACCAAGTCAACTACGGCATCACTTCGACCGGTGGTAAGCGAGGCACTCCGGACATCGCGTTCGATGCGAATCCTTCCACGGGCGTCGCGGTGTACAGCAGTGCAAGTGGCGGCTGGATTGAAGTCGGCGGAACGAGTGTCGGAGCCCCGGCGATTTCCGGGATGATTGCATTAGTCGATCAAGGTCGCATTGCTCTGGGCAAACCGGTGATCTCGACTACGAATCTGTCCAATGAGCCGTTTTATGCCGCTGCAGCCAGCAGTGTTTACAAAGCGAATTACTACGACGTCACTACGGGATCCGATGGCCGATCTACTTCGGCTTCCGCGAAGACGGGATATGACCTGGTGACCGGTCTGGGCACGCCTAATGCCGCGAGCCTTATTCCCTGGTTAATCAATAACGATTGATGAGATAAAACAAAAAGGGTGATCGGAGTTTACCGATCACCCCCTTTTTTAAACGACTTTAACCCCTTCAGAAAAGCGATAGCCTACGCCTCGAACGGTTTCTATCCATTCCCCTTCCGCTCCGACCTCCACTAATTTTCGCCGGAGAGTTTTGATGTGCACATCAATAGTTCTCTCCAGGACGATCGATCCCTCACCGATGGCGGCATCCATCAGTTGATGGCGGGAAAATGCCCGTCCAGGTTGTCGGAGCAGGCATTCCAGAAGTCGAAATTCCGTCGGCGTCAGTTCCAGCAATTTACCCTGGAAGCTGACCTTGTGCCGGACGCGATCGATTTCCAAGCCCAGGTGAGAGAGATTCTCTGCGGCTTCGCCGACATTTTCCGAGCGGCGTAGGAGAGCCTTGATTCTTTGGAGTAGAACTTTATTGCTAAACGGTTTAGTGACGTAATCGTCCGCCCCCAGTGAGAAACCCACGACTTGATCGGTCTCTTCCGCCTTGGCGGTGAGCACGATAACGGGTATGGCCTTGGTTTTCTCGCCGGCGCGAAGCTCCTTCAGAATCTCCAGCCCTCCCACGCCGGGAAGCATGAGATCCAAAAGAATCAAATCCGGCAGCAGGCTCATGGCCTTGCGAAGGCCCTCGGGACCTTCCGTTGCGGCGGCAACTTCAAATCCTTCTTTATTCAAAAACCAGGTCAGCGTCTGGACCAGTCCGCGTTCGTCTTCCACGAGCAGAATGCGGGGTTTCGACATTGGTTAGCCCTCAGAGTTCAAATGCCCGTCACAATAGCTTCCGGTCGATGGCGAACGATTTCCCCTTCGACCAGATAAATCACATCTTCAGCAATGTTGGTGGCATGATCGGCGATTCGCTCGATATGCCGGGTGGCGGTGAACAACGAAAGACAGGGATCGATCAGATCCGGAGAGCGTTTCATTTCGTCGCGGAGTTCGTTGATGATTTCCGCGTGGTAACGATCCACATCGTCATCCATGCGAATGACTTTACGAGCGAGGGAACTGTCCGATTTTACGAACGAATCCAAGCTCTGATGAACGAGGCCCGTGGCCAAATCGGTCATGCGGCGCAGCTTCTCCGGCACGGAGTGGCCGATGGGGACGTCGATGGAACGTTCGGAGATATCCGCAGCCAGGTCCGCCATTCTTTCAAGGTCAGCGGCGATCATAAATACGGTGGCGATACGGCGCAAATCGCGCGCAACCGGCTGGTGCAGGGCAAGAATTTTCAGGCATTCCTCGACGACGTTATTTTCCAGCACGTCGATGCGATTGTCGCCCTCGATGACCTCCTGAGCCAGGCTGCGATCGTGTTCGAGAAGGGCCAATATCGCTTTATAAATGGAATCTTCCACCATGCCCGCGAGAGAAACGATCTGTTTCTGCAGATTCTCCAGGTCTCGTTCTAAATGCTTGGACATTACTAGATCCTTCTGGTGCTGGACTCCATTGCGGCTTCACCCCTAAAACACCGCGAATTGACTGGCTGAGATCAACCGAATCGTCCGGTGATATAATCTTCCGTCTGCTTCTGATGGGGCCGCGTGAAAATCATATTCGTTGAGCCGAATTCAATCATTTTACCTTCGAAGAAAAAGGCCGTGGAGTCGGAGACTCGCGCGGCCTGCTGCATGTTGTGCGTCACAATTACGATGGTGTACTGGCTCTTCAGTTCGAAAATCAGGTCTTCAATTTTGTTTGTTGATTTAGGATCGAGTGCGGAAGCGGGCTCGTCCATCAGCAGAACTTCCGGGTCGGTAGCCAGCGAGCGGGCGATGCAGAGTCGCTGCTGCTGACCGCCGGACAAATCCATCGCCGATGAATGGAGGCGGTCTTTCACTTCATCCCACAAGGCCGCCTGCTTCAAGCACTTTTCGACCACGTAATCGAGTTTCGAGGGATCTTTTTCGCCGGAAACTCGAGGGCCGTACACGACGTTCTCGTAAATCGATTTGGGGAACGGATTCGATTTCTGGAAAACCATTCCTACCCGGCGACGCAAATCAACCATGTTGACTTCCGCGCCGTAGATATCCCGGCCATCCAATCGGATCTGGCCCTGGTGATGCGTGCCATCAATCAGGTCGTTCATGCGATTGAGCATGCGCAGAAATGTCGATTTGCCGCAGCCGGAGGGACCGATGAGTGCGAGTACCGAACGCTCGGGGATCACCACGGAAATATCGAAGAGGGCCTGTTTGGAATGGTACCAGAAGTTGACATTCCTCGCTTCGAACTTGGGTCGAGAATTCAAAACATCGAGAGAGCCGCGGCCGGACGTGGACCGTTCGTTGATGATGTCTGAATAAAGTCTCGACACGGGTTCTCTCATGGGTTCGGGTACGATCAACATAATTTGCAGATGTTTTATGTCACAATCGTGAAGAATTCATGTAGCGAATAAGAATCTTAGACGGATTTTGCCAACGGTAATTGGAGCTGCATGGTGGTTCCCGAGCCCAATTCGCTGCTGGCAGTGACTTTTCCTCCCATCAAATTCGTTAAATGTTTCACGATAGACAAGCCTAAACCGGTTCCGCCCAACTGGCGGGACCGGGCTTTATCAACTCTATAAAAACGCTCGAAAATCCGGGGTAAATCCGCTGCCGGGATGCCACTGCCGTTATCCGAAATCCGGATGATGGCCTGATCTCCCTCGGCTTTCCAGCTCAGGGAGACGGTACCGTTATCGTTCGAGTATTTCACGGCATTATCGATCAGATTATCTAAAATTTGTTCCAGAGCTTCGGGGTCGATCCACATCTGCAAATCGCTCTGTCGAGCATTTTGGATTCGCATCTGGATATTCTTCTGCTCTGCCCGGGGCAGGTGCCGATCGACGGAATCGGCCACTGCATCATAAAGCGAGACCGACATGAAATCGAAGACTTCCTTGGATGATTCGATCCGGGCGAGGCTGATCAAATCCAGAATTAAGGCGTGCAGTCGTTCGCACTGCTCGGATATCTGGCGCAGAAACGGGATGCGGACTTCCGGATCATCGATGGCTCCTTCCAGAAGAGCTTCCGAACTGGTTTGTATCACCGCCAGAGGCGTTTTGAGTTCGTGGGAAACATTGGCTACAAAGTCGCGGCGCATCTGTTCCAACCGTCTGAGATCGGTGGTATCGTTCATTACCAGAATCGCCCCCGCTGCATCGTCGCGTTGGAACTTGGCTATGTGCAGCATCAGATGTTTGACCGGACCGGACGCCCATTCGATTTCTTCGCGGTAGGGCTGAGCTGAATTGAGACCCTTTTCGACTGCCTGGTGAATTTTGGGAAAGCGAGTGATCTCGTAGAGCGGGCGGCCTTCGGCATGAGAAGGTTGAAAATCGAGCATGCGGCCCGCACTCGCATTCGCGAAGACAATCCGCTGTCTGGTATCAACTGTGATGACTCCTTCAATCATCGCCTCAAGAATAGTGCGCAGCCGAATTTTATCGAGTTCCAGGTCCCGTATGCGGTCGTGGTAGCGCTGGCTCAGTTCATTAACCGAGGTGGCAATCGCGCGGCTTTCATAATAGCCGCCGCCAGTTAGGCGAAAATCGGGCTTCTGCGAGGGTATCGCTTCAATCGAATGGCGAAGCTTCTTCAAAGACGCGAAAACTATTCGTTGGGAGACCAGATGCAGGCCAGGCAGCAGGAGTAAACCGAACAAGGAACCGGTTAAGAGTACCACCAAAAGAGAGGAGTCTTTGAGCGAAAGTAAATCGGCTCGGCAAACGAGAACACCCCCGGTAAATCCGAGTGTGAAGAGAATGAACAGAAACAGTAGCAGTCGATTTCGCATGCCGGCTTACTCCGCCCGGCTAGCCAGTACGACCCGTTTACCCGCGAGAACGCGAATGCCGATATTCAAACCCATCACAACCACGACCAGAACCAGAGCGGCCGCCCAGGCTTGGGCCTCCCATTCCGGGATGCCGCTTCGGGAGTAGTCGTAGATGTATTTTGGTAGAAATGGCGTTCGATCTGCCGGAGTTCGCGGCCAGAAGTTGGAACCGTATGCAGTAAGCAACAAAGGAGCGGTTTCTCCCGCGATACGTCCGATGGCCAGGAATATACCCGTGATAATTGCTGGAAGGGCGGCAGGTAGCGAAATTCTCAGAACGGTTTGTCTGTGGGAAGCCCCCAGTGCCAGACTCGCCTGTCGTAACGTCGATGGTACCAGTCTGAGAGATTCCTCCGAGGAGCGAACGATAATCGGCACCATCATGATGGCCAGAGCGATGGCGCCCGCCCAGCCGGAAAAACTTCCCGTGGTACGAACCACTATCACATAGACGAATATACCGATCACTATAGAGGGGACACCCCCCAACAGTTCTGTGACGAAACGTACGAAATTGGACCAGCGCGTCGATCGATATTCGCTCAGGTAAACTGCAGCCAGAATCCCCAAAGGAATCGCCATCAGCGTAGCCAGCCCGACAATCATGAAGCTGCCGCCAATGGCATGGGCCATACCCCCATTCGGATCTTTAGGCGGCATCGGAAGCTGAGTGAAGAAGGACCAGCTCAAAGACCCTGCACCCCGATAGATGATGTAGCCCAGAATCAAAAATAGGGGAATGACTGTGGTGAGCAGGCAACTGCCTAAAACGACGGTCATGATGCGATTGATTCGCTCCGCCTTGCGATGATTCTGAATTCTCACGGCCATGTTTTCACTGGCCGGGTGAGTGAAATTGGATCGGAACGCCCGGGTGCGGACGCGGGGTTTGCCCATCCGGCGGACCAAGAGCCGAGCTGAGCCATTCACGATAATTGTGACAACGAAAAGGATCAAACCCAGTGCCACCAGGGCCGCACGCTCTCGTTCATCCACGGCTTCATTCAATCGGTTGGCAATCACGGAAGCGATCGAATCTGCCAGGGCAAACGGAATGGCTAGAACATCTTTCCACGAGTGAGGAAGATCGGCCCGGTTCCCCACGATCATGGTAACGGCCATGGTTTCACCGAGTGCCCGTCCCAAGGCCAGGAAGCAGGCCGCCACGATACCCGGTCGGGCATAGGGCAACACAACCGTTCGGATCATTTGCCAGCGAGTTGCGCCGAGAGCCAGCGCCCCCTCGCGTTGCGAGCGGGGCACTGCCCGGCACACATCGAACGTGATTGCAGTGATGTAAGGAATGATCATCAAAGCGAGAATCAGCCCGGCAGACAGGATGCCCGCGCCGCTGGTATTCGGGCCACCAACTTGATTGTAAATCCACTGGACGGCCGGGCAAAGGAAAAACAGCCCCCAGAAGCCATACACCACGCTCGGAATGGCCGCCAGTAACTCGGTCAGAAAAGAGCCGGTACGTCGGATTTTTTCCGAGGCGATCTCAGCGAGATAAGCTGCGGATCCCACGCCTAACGGTACGGCGATCAACATGGCCAGAGCGGAGGTTATCAGCGTTCCATAGATGTAAGCGAGGGCACCAAACTTATTGTTATTAATGTCGAGTTTGGTGTCGGTGAAAAAACTGCCGATGTGGGGAAAGATCGGCCGGGACTGCCAAATCAGAGTAACGATTAATCCCAGCGCCAGTAGCAGTATGAATGTGCCAGCGGAACTGCAGATAACCCGGAAGATGTCGTCGCCGACATCCGATTGAGGCTGCGAGTCTTTTCGCGAGATCGAGTTTTCTTCGTTCGACATGGGAAGTTTATCGGGAGTTTTCAACGATGGTAATAGATTCGAGTTTCAGCTTGATCAAATTACAAAGTCGCTCGGGGAGTGGAGAATAACCGAGCTCGCGAACTCGTTTCTGACCCTCCCCCTGATATTCCGTGACCCAAAGAAGGAACTTTTTAATATCCTCGGCGAGCTTCTCCGGTTGGCTTTTATAAAGAACGGCCCAGTTCGTGCCACTGATCGGGTAGGAATTGGGCCCGGAGATATTGGTGAGCGAATAGCGGAGGTCGGCAGGAATTTTTACGAACGCGGCATCCGCCGCCGCACTGACACTTTCCAAGCTGGCTAGTAGAAAGACGCGTTCTTTAATGTTCGAGTTAAGTCCGGTCTTCGCCACGTGGGCCGCGTTTTTTTCGGTGCTGTCCCGAGATTCCACTTTTCCGTAAGAGACCTTGTTCTGCACGGCGAAAATCAATTCCACATAACCGATGGCATAAGGGGATCGGAAGACATGCCCCGCAACGCCTTCGTTGCCCCGCTGACCCACCCCTTTGGGCCAATTCACCGTCGTCCCCGATTTAATTTTGGTTTTCCATTCGGCAGAGACTTTAGAAAGGTAATCGGTGAAAATGGACGTTGTTCCGCTGGAGTCCGATCGGGTGACTGGGACAATTTCCCGATCCGGGAGTTCGAGACCGGGATTGATTTCCTTGATGGCCGGGTCATTCCAGTGGGTCACTTTTCCCATGAAAATTTCGGCTAATAGTGTCCCGGTAAAATTCAAGGGCTGGTTGACTTCGGGCAGATTGTAGATGGGCACAACCGCGCCCATGGCCAGTGGTATGTGGAGTATTTCTCCTCGGCCTTGCTTCGCTTTCTCGAGCAGATCATCCTTAATGAAGGCATCGGTACAGCCGAAATTGATCGTCTGTGCGAGTGTTTGCTGTACGCCATTCCCGGAGCCTGTGGACTGATAATCGATCTGAACGCCGGTCAATTTTTCATATTCGCGTGACCAGACCAGCATCGCCGGATAGATGAATGAGGCGCCTCCCGCATTGATTCGGCGGGCGTCTTTACAACCGGTCAAAGTTGTTAGAAGCAGCAGAAAAATCCAGAAGAACCGCATTCGAGGCACCAAATTGCATGGGTTTTTAACCTTCATAACTTATGGTCCCGAGGCCAAGTGCGTAGGGGAACATTGTGAATCTTTGATGTAGTTACGCGACGAAAGGGGCTTCGAAAATTCGCACGAGGGTTGGAGATTTAACTTGAGAAATCTGCAAAAAATTGTTTGAATGAGATTTTTTCCGACCTTCCCAGTCCAAAATGTCGATAAAATCAGCAAACATGCTGAGATTAAAATTGCTGTATATTCGTCAGCTTTTCATGGCTTATAAAAAAATAGTTCCTTATATTGAAGTGTGCCAAAAAGCAGATTGTCCAACGGATCAGAAGTCAGAATGCAAATTCGACGTTTCCCTCAGATCGAGTCCCTCCTATGAATTTTCGAGGTACTCCACTGCAAAACGAGGATTACGAACCACTTCGGGAAGCTACGGCTACGGGAGTGCAAACGTCCGAATTGCGTGAACCTGCGCCACTAACTCCGGATGAAATTTTATGGAAAGAGGTCGAAGCTCGGGGCTTAGTCTCCGGGAGGTTTGACCCTAAATCATTTCCTAAACTGCCCGCACGTACCCTTTCTTCGGGCGATTATCCTTTTGCCGAACTCCTGGAATTACCGAAAGATCTGCGAGATTGTTTCCGGAAAACACTCCGGCGTGCCACGGGCTTATTCCTGCTGAGTCCGGAAATCAATTCGACCGAATCGAATTCCCTTTGGAGCGAATTGAGAGTTCTGGAGATCCAGGCTACAGCTCCTTCGGATGTTTCCTCGGTAGTTTGCCACCCGATTCGCGACTATCATTCCATTCAGCAAGGGGAAGTCGAACGGCATATGTCGCTCACTTCCATCTGGGCACAACTGCTGGAAGAAACCGAGAAAGTTCGATCCCTGCAGGGACTTTTGGGGCAATTGAGCCGGACGCGGGAAGAGGTGTCTGACCTGATCCGGCGCGAATTGGAAACTGCCTCCGAAGAATTGCCGCTTCGATCTCAAATGAACCGCGTGATTGAGTCGTTTGGCGAAGGGCTTCAGCAACTTGAAGCCGAACGGAGCGAATTGAACGCGGAAATTGTCCGCCAGACCAATAACCTCTCGGCTTACACCGAGACCTTGGATCGCCTCCGACCTTTCGCCGAGAGCCGACAGTATTTGCGCTGGTGGACGATTCGATTCTGGAAGTCGTTATTCAGAAAAGACTTGATGCCGCGCTGGCAGGAGCTGCAAAAACAAAAAGCCGAGACCGAAACTCGGATTCAGGACTTGCAAGAACTGCTTCAAAAGGCGGAAAAATCGTTCGAAGAAAAAAAACAGGCGGAACAGCAAGAGATCGCCCGCTTATTCGAACAGGAAATCTCGGAGCGCTGCCGCGTGAGAGATCAGAAGCTCAGCGAGCTCCAAAATCAGATAGATCTGGCGAATTTAAATCTGGATGAAAACTGGCGGGAACTGAGCAAATCTCTGAATCTCATCTCCGTACGGCCCCGCAGCGTCGAAGAGCTTCGCATCTATCAGCAGCCCACTTCGGAACAGCTTCAACAATCCCTCCACGAAAGCATTTGGGCAGAGAATTGGCAGAAGCGCTTTCAGGAACTGCCTGAGACCGTGAAAGTGCGGCGAGCCTTGTCGAGCGGGCATTCGCCCTGCGTATCGTTCGAGTTCTGGCAAAAGCATTTGCGATCCGATCGTGAGCTGGCGCAGATGATTGACGGAGTTGTGCTTAAAGGAATTCCGGCTCTAAGTGTTCAGGAGAGAGCCGAACTTTGCGATTGGTGCGACCGAGTCATCTGGATGGAACCGGAGGAGATCGATCGAAATCTTGAAGGAGCTAATCGCGTCAGCCGGGCAGTGGACAAAGCCGGATCTTTTGCGAGCGTTTGGAATATCTTCGATCAAAGACGCTGGAAAAAGCAGGGGGGCCGCTTAATAGCCACTCTGGAATTCACCTCCGAATTCCATCGGAATCGACTGGAATTGGAATCGCTGGCCGATAATTCCGATATTCAACTGGCCATCCTTCCTCCGGAAAGAGGGGCAACCGCACGCCTGGTGGAAGTCCGCTTTCCAGAGAATTTTCCATTGGTGGAAGCCAAGCGAATTCTGCTGGAAGAGTTGCAAACGATTTTGATCCATACCAGTTCCCCTGGTTATTGTCTGGAAGCGACCGAAGACATGTTTCTGCTGAGATTTACTGAAAGCGCGTGGGATGCCAGCCTCTGCCTCAGTAAAGGAATCTGCGAGAAATTGACAGGCCTGGAAACATCGGCCATCAGTTTTGAAAAACGGGCGGGCTGGAACGTCCACTCGATCCAATCCTGGATGAATCTCAATCTTCCGGGCCGAAAAGTCTCCCGAGTATTTTGTCTGGAAACCGGCTGCAACAGCCTGTGAACGCCTATACAATTTCCGGTAACACCCTCAGGAGGTTCACACTCATGTTTACCCGCAGATTGTTGTTGGCTCTGGTCATGGCCTTCGGTTTGCAATTTTCCTCGGCATCCGCGGAAGATCCCCAAATCGTACACATGGTTTATTTCAGTTTGAAAGAACCGACCAAGGCTAACAAGGAAGCCATGGTCGCCGGTTGCAAGAAGTATCTCAAAGATATCGATGGCATCGTCTACTTCTCTTCCGGCATTCGCGGTGAAGCGTTTGCTCGAGATATCAACGACAAAGAATTCGATGTCTCGCTGAACATCGTTTTCAAGAACAAGGCTGCTCACGATAAATATTCGGATCATCCGAAGCATCTCGAATTCATTAAGGAATTCAAAGATCAGATGGCCAAAGTTCGAGTGTTCGATTCTGAAGTCAAATAATATTCAGGCTTTCGCGAACTATCAATTTCATGCGAATTCCTTTGGTAATATTCGATTTCGACGGCACCATGGTCAGGACCCTGCCACTGGCCATGGAGATTTTCAATCAACTCGCCCCCGTTCATAATTTTCAGCCGATTCAAGATTTTGAAGCCCTACGAAGTCTTCCCACCAAAGCTTTTTTTCGGCAGCAGGGGATTCGGATCTGGAAGCTCGGTCGATTCGTTAAAGGCTTTCAGGAAGAGATGCAGAAGCGTGCCCAGGAGATTCAGCCCGTTCAGGGGCTGCCCGAAGTCCTGGCGAACTTGAGGAAAGATGGCCATCGGCTCGGAATACTTTCCTCTAATGCCGAGCTGCATATTCGGGAACGCCTCCGATTTTTCGGTATCGAAGACTGTTTTGAGTTGATCTCCAGTTATCCGAAACTGTTCGGTAAAGCGAAAATGTTGAAGCGAATCTCCAAAACGCTGGATATCAGTCGCGCTGAAGTGGCGTACATTGGGGATGAATACCGGGATATGGAAGCGGCTCGGAAAGCGGGCGTGAGACCGGTTGCTGTGTCTTGGGGATATCATTCGAGCGCCTTGTTGAGTGACGCTAAACCGGAAGTCATAGTCGATACGCCAGCCGCCTTATTGGAATGGATTCAGCGGGAAAATAGATGAGCCTGAATACCCGATTTTTGGCTATCGATTTTGAAACGGCTGATAACGGGCGCGATAGTGCCTGTGCGGTTGGTCTGGTGCGGTTCGTGGGGGGAGAAATCGTCGACCGCAAGCAGTTTTTAATTCGGCCTCCCCGTCGCAATATCCTCTACACCTACATTCACGGCATCAAATGGGAGCACGTTAAAGATCAACCCAATTTTGCCGAACTCTGGCCGTTACTGGAAGTCGAATTTCGGGAAACCGATTGTCTGGTAGCCCATAATGCCGGATTTGATGCGGCGGTACTCAAGGGCTGCTGCACGACGGCCGGCGTACCTTTGCCGGTCACGCCATTCATTTGCACAGTCGTTCTGGCCCGTAAAGCCTGGCGAGTTTACCCCACCAAGCTACCGGATGTTTGTCGGTATTTGGATATTCATCTGAAACATCACGACGCCCTTTCTGACGCCGAGGCTTGTGCTCGAATTGTCATTGCTGCGCAGAAAGCCGGTCGCGATCACCTGATCAAAGTTCCCAGTGCTCCCGCGACACCGACCCTAGCGAAAAAACTTTTCTGATTCCTTTCGGCTTTACCTAGAAGTGTAAGTGTAAACGGCTGAATTATTAAAATTCTCCTTATCAACCAATCGGATTTGCCGCGAATGACAGCCCCAACAGGCCATGAGGGAATGGCCTGCCAAACTGACAGGAGTCATTAGAAAAAGTATTCTCGAAGCGCGCAATTCCCAAAGAAAAGTGGCACATCAGTTCGACGGACCAATCCGGCACAAATCTTGCTATCTAGGATTTCTTGAAGAGAAATACGCTGTACCCGACCCGTGAATATCAGGGTCGTAAATCATTCTGCACTAAGAGGAGATCTCCGTGGCAGCCAAGCAATTGACTTACTCGGATGAAGCCCGCCAGAAATTACTGGCTGGCGTTTCAAAATTGGCCAAAGCCGTGCGATCCACGCTCGGGCCTCGCGGTCGAAATGCCGTGCTGGATAAAGGTTGGGGCTCGCCGACCGTGACCAAGGACGGCGTCAGTGTCGCTGAAGACATTGAACTGAGTGATCCTTACGAAAACATGGGGGCTCAGCTCGTAAAAGAAGCCGCTTCTAAAACCTCGGATGTGGCTGGTGACGGCACCACTACGGCGACCGTTCTAGCAGAATTCATCTATCGAGAAGGTTTGAAGGCGATTGCCGCCGGTCACGACCCGATGGGTGTTTCCCGCGGTATCCAAAAGGGTGTGGATGCTGTGGTCGAAGAACTGAAGGCCATGGCTCAGAAAATTGACGCCAACAGCGAAAAAGAAATTACGGAAGTGGCGAGCATCGCCGCCAACAACGATAAAGAAATCGGCGCCAAGCTGGCTCATGCCATGAAACTGGTCGGTGCGACCAACGGCGTGATCACCGTTGAAGAAGGCAAGACTCCCGAAACCGAAGTTATCGTTGTTCAGGGTATGCAGTTCGACCGGGGTTATCTCTCGCCGCACTTCGTCAACAATCAGGAATCGGTTACCTGCGAATTCGAAAATCCTTACATCCTGATCTTCGAAGACAAGATTTCCAACGTTAAAGACCTGGTACCTATTCTGGAAGCGGTTTCCAAGAAGAAAGAACCGTTGGTTATCATCGCCGAAGACGTCGAAGGCGAAGCATTGGCTACGCTCGTGCTGAATAAGCTCAAGGGCATTCTGCAGGTTGTGGCCGTGAAGGCTCCGGGCTACGGCGATCGTCGTAAGGAAATGCTGCAGGATATCGCAACCCTCACGGGTGGAAAAGCGATCTTCAAGGATCTGGGAATTCAACTCCAGAACGTCAAGATCGAAGACCTCGGCCGAGCCAAGAAGGTCAAGATCGACAGTGAAAACACTACGATCACCGAAGGCGCAGGCGAAAAGAAGGCGATCGACGGTCGCGCAGAAATGATTCGTAAGCAGATCAAAGTGACCGAAAGCGAATACGATCGTGAAAAGCTGCAGGAACGGCTGGCGAAACTCGCCGGTGGTGTTGCTCAGCTGAAGGTCGGCGGGGCAACTGAAACGGCCATGAAAGAACGCAAGGCACTGTACGAAGACAGCTTGCACGCAACACGCGCTGCGTTGGCCGAAGGAACGGTTCCCGGCGGTGGTGTGGCTCTTTTGAATGCTCGCAAGGCTCTCGACAAGATCAAGCTGACGGGCGACGAAGAAGTTGGGGCCCGCACTTTGTTCCGCGCTCTCGAAATGCCGACCCGCATGATTGCCGAAAACGCTGGCAAGGACGGCACGGTTGTGGTTTCCCACATCCTTCGTAAGAACGATGCAAACTGGGGTTACAACGCTGATACCGACAAGTATGAAGATATGCGAAAAGCGGGTGTGATCGATCCGGTCAAGGTGACCCGCAGCGCTCTCCAGAACGGGGCTAGCGTAGCTTGCCTGCTGCTGACTACCGAAAGCTGCATTGCCGATATTCCGGAACCCAAGGGTGAAGGTGGCGGTGATCATCATGGCGGTCATGGTGGCATGGACGGCATGGGTGGTATGGGCGGAATGGGTGGCATGGGCGGAATGCCCGGCATGGGAATGATGTAATCCAGCAGGCCTGCCGGTTTTCCGCAGGCCCTTCTCAACGCTTAATCGCACGAAATAATTTGGAGATATGGGAATGTCCGTGAATCTGAAACCTCTCGACGATCGAATCGTAGTTGAACCTCTGGAAGCGGAAGAAAAGACGGCGGGCGGCATTCTGCTCCCCGATACCGCTAAGCAGAAGCCGCAGCGTGGCAAAATCGTAGCCGCTGGTCCGGGCAAGCTGTCCGAAACTGGCAGCCGACTGGCTCTGGCTGTGAAGGTTGGCGATGAAGTTCTGTACGGCAAGTACAGCGGCAGCGAAGTCGAAGTGGGCGGCAAGGAATTCAAGATTCTCCGCGAAGGCGATATCCTCGCCAAGTTGGCCTAATTCGCATCGGGCACGAGGAAGCCAGCCTTCCTCGTAAATTGTTGGTTCAACGTTCCGGATACTCTTGGCAGGCAGGTTGAGTCAATCGTCAAAGTGGATGATTACCAGGAATCTTCCTGCGGGGAAGTTCCGGATTTGAAATAAACGAAACCTCGAAAACAACGGAAATAAATCATGGCAAAGCAACTCCTTTATACCGACGAAGCTCGCAAGAAGCTTTTGAGCGGCGCTGAAAAGCTGGCTCATGCGGTGGGCGTTACGCTCGGCCCAACAGGCCGCAACGTGATCATCGATAAGTCGTTCGGCGGCCCCACCGTCACCAAGGACGGCGTGACAGTCTCCAAGGAAATTGAACTTCAGGATCCATTCGAAAACATGGGCGCCAAGCTCGTGAATGCTGTCGCTCAGAAGACTAGCGACATTGCAGGGGACGGTACCACCACCGCCACTATCCTGGGCCTGGCCATCTATCAGGAAGGCCTCAGAAACATCACCGCCGGTGCCAATCCCATGGCTATAAAGCGCGGTATCGATAAGGCCGTTGAAGAAGTCGTCAAAAACCTGAATGACAAGCTCACCCGCAAGCTGACCAGCAAGGAAGAAATGCAGCATGTGGCTGCTATTTCCGCCAACAACGACCCGGCAATCGGTAAATTGATGGCAGATGCATTCGAGAAGGTGGGCAAAGACGGCGTCATCACCGTTGAAGAAGGCAAGACCAGCGAAACAACTCTGGAATTTGTCGAAGGCATGCAGTTCGACAAGGGTTACATCAGCCCTTACTTTGCTGTGAACACTCCCGATCTGAAAGTGGAATTCGAAGACGCTTTAATTCTCATCTACGAGAAGAAGCTTTCGAACGTCCGCGACATGCTGCCTTTGCTGCAAAAGGTGGCGGAAACCCGCAAGCCGTTCCTGATCATCGCGGAAGATGTTGAAAGCGAAGCTTTGGCTGTTCTGGTTGTGAACAAGCTGCAGGCTGGCTTCCCGGTTTGTGCCGTAAAGGCTCCCGGCTTCGGCGACCGTCGCAAAGCGATGCTCGCGGATATCGCCACGCTGACCGGCGGTACCTTCATCAGTGAAGATCTGGGTATCAAGCTCGAAAACGTGACCGTGGATCAACTGGGCCGCGCCAAACGCGTGATCGTCGAAAAAGAAGGCACCACGATCATCGATGGGCTCGGCAATAAGAAGGCTCTGGAAGACCGAATCAAACAGATTCGCACTCAGATGAGCCAGACGGAAAGCGAATACGACAAGGAAAAGTTCAGCGAACGCCTGGCCAAGCTGACGGGTGGTGTTGCTATCGTTCGTGTCGGTGGGGCCACCGAAGCCGAAATGAAGCAGACCAAGGGCCGCGTGGAAGACGCACTGCACGCAACTCGTGCCGCGGTCGCCGAAGGTATCGTTCCGGGCGGCGGAACGGCGCTGCTCCGTAGCGTAGTGGTGGCCGAGAAGGTTGCAGAATCGCTGAAGGGCGACGAGCGGCTGGGGGCAGAAATCGTGGCTCGGGCCATGACCAAGCCCATTCGCACGATTGCGGAAAACGGCGGCAAGGACGGAGCCGTGGTCGCCGATGAGGTGCTGTTCCAAGGGGGCGACAACTTGAACATCGGCTTCAACGCCAACACGGGCGAATACGTCGATATGTTCAAGGCCGGTATTGTCGATCCCACCCGCGTGACCCGTAGTGCATTGCAAAATGCCGCGAGCATTGCCGGTCTGATGTTGACAACCGAAGTTATGATTACGAAGATCGATGAAGACGATAAGAAGAGCCGCGTTCTGGGCGCTGTCGTCTAATCGAACTTTTCGGAAAACCGCAGAGCACGCAGTGAACGCCGGGTAGGTTACCCATAAACCAAGTTAATTGGTTTTGTTTTAAACCTCATTCGCGTCTATTGCGTGCTTTGCGGTTAAATCGTTCTTATTTTGAGATATCCATGGCCGGTAAACGCGATTATTACGAAGTACTCGGCGTTACGCGAGAAGCCTCGACGGAAATAATCGTCAAGGCCTACCGTAAGCTTGCACGCGAGTACCATCCCGATCGTAATATCGGTAACAAAGACGCCGAGCACAAGTTCAAGGAAGTCAACGAGGCCCACGAAGTCCTCTCCAACGACGAGAAACGCGCTGTTTACGACCGTTATGGTCACAGTGGCCTCGAAGGCGGCATGGGGGGAGCGGGCTTTGGAGGTTTCGGAGGCGGTGCCGGTGATGTCTTCTCCGATCTGATCAACGGATTTTTCGGAGGTGGACAGCAGCGCCGACGCGGACCGCAGGAAGGTCGGGATATCCAGATGGTACTGGATGTCACTCTGCGGGAAGCGGCGAAGGGCATCAAGAAAGATGTCGTCATTCCGCGCTTGGAAACCTGTGTCGATTGCCGGGGCGCCGGCACGAAAACGGGCAAGAAAGTCCAGTGTCGAAACTGCGGAGGAAAAGGGGAAGTCTACCTAAGCCACGGCTTCTTCCAGGTCCGTCAGGCCTGTCGATCCTGCAACGGCAGCGGTTCGACAATCAGCGATCCCTGTCCCAGCTGTCGCGGTCAGGGCAAAGTTGAGGAAAAACGCAAACTCGAAGTGAATATTCCCGCCGGAGTCGACACGGGTGTCCGACTTCAGCTGCGGGGTGAAGGCGAAGCCGGCGATCCCGGGGCGGTTCGGGGCGACCTGGAAATCGTCATCCGAGTGGGAGAAGATCCGGATTTCAAACGAGACGGTAACCACCTGATAACGGTTGTACCCATCACCTACAGCCAGGCCGCGCTGGGAGCTTCGATTGAGATACCCACCTTGCTGGGTAAAACGATGCTTGAGATTCCCCGCGGTACACAAACCCACACAGAACTTCGCGTAAGCGGCGAGGGAATGCCCAGTCTGCGCGGCAACCGCAAGGGAGACCTGCGAGTTCTCGCCATTGTGGAAACTCCCACGAAGCTCACCCCGCGTCACGAAGAACTGCTTCGCGAGCTGGCGGGAATCGAACAGAAGCATGTTTCCCCCGAGCGGAAAACATTTTTCGACAAACTCAAAGGATTCTTCGGCAACGAAGAGAAAAAAG
This sequence comes from Telmatocola sphagniphila, assembly GCF_018398935.1. Classification (GTDB taxonomy): domain Bacteria; phylum Planctomycetota; class Planctomycetia; order Gemmatales; family Gemmataceae; genus Telmatocola; species Telmatocola sphagniphila. Next base: position 260,939 of record NZ_CP074694.1, read on the forward strand.
ACGAAGACTAACGATCTTAGATCCGGTCAGCGACCGAGGGCCCAACAGTTGAGGTGCGGATCTTGCGATCGAGAGGATATCAGGAATGGCAAAGGAAGAAACGAAGTCACCGCAGGTCGAAGTTCCTCCTGAGGAGAACGCGACTACTCCGGAAGTGACCGAAATGAAAAACCGGCTGGAAAAAGCAGAGCAGCAGAATATCGAACTGCTTCGAACGCTTGCTGAATTTCAAAATACCCGCAAGCGGGAGGCCCGCGATCTGGAAATCGAACGAAAGTTCTCCCACTCCAAACTGGCGAACGATCTCTTACCGGCGTTGGATAACCTGGAGCGGGCCCTGGGCGCCGCCCGGCAGGCCGGCGATAAGAGTCCGCTCGTGATGGGAGTCATGGCCACGCAGATGCAGATTCTGGATATCCTTCGTCGACATGGGATTACACCCATCGAAGCGCAGGGACAGAGTTTCGATGCCAATTTCCATCAGGCCGTGACGACTCGGCAAACCGCGGATATCCCGGCCAATCACGTCCTGGAAGTTCTCCAAAAGGGCTTCATGATTCACGATCGCGTCCTACGTCCGGCCAGCGTCGTGGTCGCCCAAATGCCTACCGTTCCCGTTGAAAAGAATGGAGGAGAATGAGTCATGCCAACTTACGATTACGTCTGTGATGCCTGCGGTCATAAATTTGAGGAATTTCAGTCCTTCAGTGCGGAGCCATTGAAGGACTGCCCGAGCTGTTCCAAACCTTCGCTGCGCCGATTGTTTGGAACCGGGGCCGCAATTTTGTTCAAAGGATCGGGCTTCTACGAAACCGACTACCGGAGCGATTCCTATAAAACGGCGGCCAAGACCGATTCCGACACGGCTAAGCCCACGAGCACGCCGGCCCCGGCAACTCCGACACCAGCGCCCGCTCCCAAGACTGATTCCGCATCATCCGGTTCCTGATTTTGCGATGCAATGATGGCTAAACAGATCTGCGAAATTTGCGAAAAACCAATGCCTGGCCCTCCATCCGAATGGCCGGACTTTCCATTTTGTTCCCCGCGCTGTCGGAAAATCGATCTGGGTCGCTGGCTGGGTGAAAAGTACAAAATCGCTTCGAAACAAAACGAGGATCAATCCTCCGATGAGGACTTGGAGGAAGATTGAACTCCCGATTGTCGCTTAAGAATTCGAGATCGCGCTGCCGATCCAGAGAATCGCTATCCCATTTCCATTCGAATCCTGAAATTGTCTGGTTCCTTTTTTCTCTTCGTCCTTCGGTTCCGGTTCGGACAGATTCGGATCATTCACCGAGGGAAACGAGACTTGAGGTGTGATCACTTTTTCCTGCTTCCGGGTCTTGGTAAATAGTACTGGCATTATCAGTAGCGTAATCACCAGCCAGAGACAGCAGGCAATGCTGATGGCGTGGCCCAGGGCATAGTTCATCACCAGCCAGAGCGATAGCGTCCAGATCAGGAAGTGACCGAAGTTCAGCAACAATACGTAGATAACCTTGAGGGTACCGGGGCGATTGACTCGGCCGATCATGGTATCGTCGATATAGCGTTTGCCGCCTTCTTCCCGGTATTGGATTTCCCCCGGCGGGAAGTTGCCGTTCTTGTCGAGTTTGGTGATGAATCGGACTGGCTTATCCTTTTCCGTAACAATCAAAGCGAAGATCGCCCCTTCCGCATCGGCCTTCCGAAACGGCTGATTTTGATCGTTCATGTAAACCATCTTCGTTCCGACCGACCGGCGGGTGTACCGAATCGTCTTCTCCTCTTCGCCAACCTTCTTAACGGCATCGACCACATCGAAATCTTCGGTGTCGTAAGAGGAGAAACTGAAGAGGGTGTCGTAGCGACCGGGATTTTTCGTGTCGATCCAGCACCAGAGAGTCAGAAAACCGCCGGCCAGAAGCGCCGTGACAAAAGACCGCAGTGGCATTTTGTCCGCCGGTACACTGTAGAGCCAGGATTGCAGTACCATCGAACCGATATAAGCCAGAACGGCGATAGAGGTGATAATTAAAGCGGCAATGAGCAAAAGATTCACGGTGTTTCCTCGATAGGTTGCAATCACCCGCTGGGACGAGTACTTAAGTCAGGCTAGAAATCCCAGTCGTTTAGTCTACGCCAGACGGTCGAGATCTCGCAAGCGCCGATCCGCATCAAAAGTCGGGGCGGGCAGTTGCTCGGCCAGCCGAACCGAATCCTCGGGCGAAAGATTCGCTTTGGCAATTCCGGTCCCCCGAAAGATCGGTAACTTCTTCTTCATGGCGATGATCTCCCGGCGGGTTCGTCCCCGCGGAGCATCCGGCCAGCGACCAATTCGTTCCTGAAAATCAAAAAACATCGGTACGACTTCCCGGATGTACTTCCAGTAGCCGGGATTATCGGTCTGAATGACAAACATCCCACCCGGAATCAGGGAACGGTGCACCAGAGCCAGAAAGGAAGGCGTGATGAGCCTTCGGTGCACCACCTTGGCATCGTAGTAGGGCTGCGGGTGATAGCAGTGAATCTCCGCGATGGAATGCTCGGGAATATATTTTGCTAGAAGCTCGTGGGCTCCGCCGACAGCGAACCGGAGATTCGATAGCCCCCTTTGATTACCGCGCCTACGTGCATAGCGAATGACCACCGGCAGCGTATCGATCCCTAGATGATCGAATTCCGGCTTGGCCACCGCACTTTGAATGCTGAATCGACCGTTACCGCAACCGAGGTCGAGTATAACGGGGGCTTCCCGGCCGAAGAGATCCTTCCAGACCAACGGTCCCGATTCTGGCATCTTCTTGAGGGCCGTTTGTACCCACTTGGAGGGCTCCAGGATTTCCCCGGCGAAAGCGACTCCGAATTCCCGTTCAATTCTTTTCATGGACGCGAATGCTCAGTTGGTCTTCAGCGAATTGAAAACGAGCCCAGTGAGTATCTTCGGGAAAAAGTAGGTTGATTTGGGAGGCATCTTTTCCAGGTGCCCCGCAATCGATTCCACGTGTTCCATGGTTGCGGGGGGTACGAGAGCCGCCAAGTCGCACTGTTGGTCCGAGATCGCCGCCTCCACTTCCCCAAGTAAATGGACATACTGGCACTTGCCCTGGCCGCCGAGCAGATGATTCAGCACCAGGACATGCAGAACGCTCACGGCCAGTTCCTGCCAATCTTCGGAATGGTCCGAAGCCAACTTCTCCATCAGTTCAGGATTTTGAATCCGAGCCAGAATCCAGGTATCATCCGCCTTGGTGTAAAGTCCCAGGATATCCTGCGAGCCATCCATTTCTATCTCGTCCCAGGCTTCCCGACCCGCGGCCGTCCCTTTGCCCAAGACCTTGACTTCGAAGTGCGGCTGCAATTTTTCGCTCAGTATTTTTGAGCTCAGTCCCGGCAGGCCGCTAACGAGTCGATGGGTCGGGAGGATGATCAAACCGGGGTCGCTCATGCTCACCAGATTCATGAGGATGAAATTGGCAGGATGATCTGGCCCAGTGAGCATGCCGTTGGCTTCGAGTTCGTCCCGGTATTTCAAGCCCGTTTCATACCGATGATGGCCATCGGCGATGAAAATCGGCCGATTCGTCATCTGGCCAGTGACTGCCAGAATGATCTTTTCATCGGTAATCGGCCAGATTTTACTGGTAACTCCCAGATGATCGGTAGCGGACAGTGGGAGCTGCCGCATCAGGCTATTTTCGAAATTGGCGAAGACTTCATTCGCTTCATCGGGGTAAAGGCCGAAGACAGGCGAGATATTCATTGCAGTCGATCGATAGAGTTTGAGTCGATCCGCTTTTGGACCGGACATGGTCTCTTCGTGGGGGTAGATTTTTCCCTGACCGAAGGGTTCCAGACGAACTCGGGCGAAAAAGCCTCGACGAGTGAATATCTTCCCTTCGACGACAAATTCCTGTTGGAGCACGTACAGGTTTCGAAGCGTATCCTGTTGTAAAACCGAAGCGTGCTGCCATTCCTTCAAGGAGGCGGCCGCCCGCGTATAGCGATTTTCGTTTTCAGTGTCTTCGGGCAGATCTTTCGTGAGTTCAAGTCGGATGGCGTTGTAAGGGCTCAGATCGTAAAGCTTCTGTTGCAGGGAAGCGTCGACCACATCGTAAGGAGGCGCCACCAGATCGGTGAGCTGACCCGCACGTCCCAAATCGTATCGAAATCCACGAAAAGCCCGAACATCCGCCATCACTAAATCCTTTTATCAACAGGAGGAAAAATCTCTCCCTGAAACTCAGTCGAATGGGGATAGTATACTTGGATAAGGGGCGTGTGAGATGACGGAATCGGAAATTCGGAAGATACTGGAAGAACGATTACAAGCCTTGGAAGGTCGGATTCAAGCGGCCTGCCAACGAAGCGGGCGGTTACGGGAATCGGTCACTCTGGTGGCCGTCACCAAAACGGTAACTAACCAAGTCGCCGGGATCTTGCCGAGTCTAGGGGTCTCGAATTTTGGGGAAAATCGCCCGCAGGAACTGAAGCGAAAATTCCAGTCGCTGCCGGGGTTGGGCATTCGCTGGCATATGATCGGTCATTTGCAACGGAACAAAGTGGCGGAGACGCTTCCATTAGTGGAGTTGATCCATTCCGTGGATAGCCCCAGGCTCTTTCAGGAGATCTGCAAGGAAGCTCAAAAGCAGAACCGATCTACCCAATTTCTGTTCCAAGTCAATGGGTCCCGAGAAGCCGCCAAGCATGGTTATTCCTACGAGGAACTTGAGAAGCAGCTCACAGAAATGCCGGTGGGTAATCCGCTAAAATTTTGTGGATATATGACCATGGCCGCGTACACCGAGGACCCGGAAGCCTGCCGGGCCACTTTTCGAGAACTGAAGGAGTTTGCCTATCGACATAGCCCGCAGCCGGAATTGTCGATGGGAATGAGTAATGACTTTGAAATCGCGATCGAAGAAGGGGCCACGTTGATTCGGATCGGTTCCGTGCTATTCGAAGGATTGCCCGGTCCGGGAGAGGAAGCGTGATTGAAATTAAAGAACACGTCGAGGGAATCGCAATTCCCGTCCGGGCTCAACCGAACGCGAAAAAAGTGGGCGTGCAGGGCGAACAGGCCGGGGCGCTGAAAGTGGCTGTGAGTGCGCCGCCGGAGGATGGCAAGGCAAACGATGCGATAGTCGAGGTATTGAAGGATTTTTTCGGAGTTAAGCGATCTCAGGTGGAGTTGATTTCCGGTCGCACCCACCGGAACAAAATCTTTTTAATTCGGGACTGCTCCCCGGATCACGTGCAGTCCCGCTTGGCTACCTTAAGCTAGGCTTTCTTGCTGCAACAGTGGTCGGGATATGCCGCGAAGACACTTCTAAAGCTTTCGCGATAAGCGTAAAAAACGCCCAGGAAAAGGACCAGTCCCACCAGTACGGGCGGATCGGCTTTCTTTTCAAGGCAGAAATCGAAAAGAAGAATATTGACGAGGATCGGCCCGATGATGGTCAGACCCAATGGCACGAAGAAGCCCGTAAGCAGAAAGGCCCCTCCAATGATTTCCAGGATTTTGACGACACTGAAATAATTGCTTTGAGTCATGACCTCCATGAATTTTTTTGTGGGTTCCTGCCATTTGCTGGCCGTTTCAGACATATCCACGATGTTAACGAAATAACTCAGTCCCCCAAAGAGGAACATCACCCCGAGCAGAGTCCGAATCACGATCACCAAATATTTCATCGCACTGCCTCCCCAGTTTGAACGAATCTCCCTTTCAGCATTAGACTAACTCGAATCGGTATTTCAATCGCGCTTGTTCCTGTCCAATTCCTGGATAGCTTAACTTGACACGCCGAAATCCTTTTTCTGGAGCATCCTATGCGTTTCCAAAAACTCTTTGCGTTTCTAAGTTTGTGTCTGGGTATTCTGGTCAGCCATGCCGCCGCGGAGGAAATCAAAGTAGGCGATCCCGCCCCCGCTTTCGAAGCCAAGGACGAGACTGGAAAAATTTGGAAATCGAGTGATGTGGTGGGGAAGAAAACGCTCGTCATCTTTTTCTACCCGGCCGCCACCACTAACGGTTGCACCAAAGAAGCCTGTGCCTATCGGGATCTTGCCGCCAAATTCACCGCCAAAGATACGGTTGTCGTCGGGATCTCCGGAGATAAGCCCGAGGGGCAGATGCTCTTCAAGAAACTGCACAATCTGAACTATCCCTTGCTTTCGGACGAAACCGGGGTCATCGCTAAAGCCTTCGGGGTGAGTACCAAAGCGGGCGGCACCGTTACGGCGAAGGATGCCAAAGGGGAAACCGTGCTGGATAAAGAAAATAATCCGGTGAAGTTAACTAGAGGCCTCACTGAATCCCGCTGGACTTTCGTAATCGGGAAAAACGGCAAGATTCTATCGAAGAATACGGAAGTCAAAGCGGCCGAAGATGCCAAACAGGTCCTCGAGTTGATTGAGAAAACCAAGTAGCTTTTAAGCGGGAACCAGCAATCCTTCCTCCATCTTCAAAGTTCGGGGGAAGGTTGCGGCCAGTTCCGAACTGTGCGTTACGGCAATTAATATGGCCGATTGTTCCCGAGTCAGCCGTATCAGCAACTCTCCGACTTCGCGGGCAATTTTCTGATCCAGATTTCCAGTGGGTTCATCGGCCAGCAAAAGCGCGGGCTTCAGAATCAAGGCCCGGGCGATGGCGACACGCTGCCTTTCTCCTCCCGACAATTCCGCCGGTTGATGCGATAGACGGTGCGACAGCCCCACTTCCTCTAAAAGTTTGCGGGCGACGGCTTCGATCTGAGCCTTGTCGAGATTGGGATGGACTAAAGTTGGAATCAGGACGTTTTCCAGAACATTGCACTGCGGCAGCAGATGGTGTTCCTGAAACACGAAACCGATCCGTTGATTGCGAAACGCGGCGATACCGGTTTCATCCAGTGTAAAAGGATCGACTTTGTTGAGTTTGACCGAACCGCTGGTAGGCTTGTCGAGAGTTCCCAGGATGTTCAGCAGGGTACTTTTGCCGGAACCGGAAGGGCCCATAATCGCCACGGTTTCGCCCGGTTGCAGCGTCAGTTCCACCCCTCGCAGAACTTCCAGTTGCTCGGCACGCGTCGGATAGGACTTTCGCAGATCGCGGACTTCCAGAGACATATTTCCAATCCTTAGCTCTCTTTGAGGGCGAGAGCCTGTTTGAGTTCTCTACGCCCAGGGCACATCGGCCCGGGGATTTTCCGGCTGCAGTTTGCCGAATTCCTCGATCAGCTTCATGGACTTTTCCTGAATGTTCTTGGGTACGATGATTTTGAACACGAGGTATTGGTCGCCATCACCCAGACCGAGCCCGCGCAAACGCAGTTTGGAGCCTCCGGAGGTTCCTGGCTTGATCTTGACTTCCACCCGTTTTCCACCGACTGTAGGAGCCTCGATTTTTCCACCGAGAATCGCTTCCGGGATGCTGATGGGAACATCGAGGTAGATGTCTTTTCCTTCTCTTCGAAAGAAGGGATGGGGATCGATCAGGATCTTAACGGTAATATCTTCGCCACTGGGTCCCTGACCAGGCACGCGGAGTTTTTTGCCTTCTTCAATTCCCGCGGGAACTTTGATATCCAACCGCTTGGGACCGATTTGAAGTGTGACGGATCCGCCGCTGGCCGCCGTGCTCAGAGGTATGCGAGCTTCGACTTCGATCGGTTGGGGCGGAGCGGATCGACGTCCGCGTTTCTTGCCGCCGCCGCCACCCCCGCCGAAGAACGAGGAAAGATCGGGCATACCGCCGCCGTGCATTCGGGAAAAGACTTCCTCGAACATGGCAGGATCGACGTTTGCGCCGCCGCCGCCCGGACCGCCGGCAAAATTGAAACCGCCGGGTCCGCCCGCCCCGCCCATGGGGGTATCGGTACCGAACTGATCGTAATTTTGTCTTTTTTTCGGATCGTTCAGAGTATCGTAGGCGGACTGAATCTCTTTAAACTTGGACTCCGCAGTTTTATCGCCCAGATTACGGTCGGGGTGGTATTGCCGAGCCAGTTTCTTATAAGCTTTGGTGATTTCTTCGGACGAGGCGCTTCGGGAAACGCCAAGGACTTCATAATGATCGCGGGGCATGGAGTGCCGTTCCGTGATGGGGTGGTTAATACGTTTACGTTCTATTTCTATTCTAAGGCAATAGTCAGCCCGGGCGAGTGGTCATTTAATTTGTGTGCCGATGCACCACAGATGTTTTTCGCCCCGGATGAAAATCTGCCCTTTGCTGAATGCCGGGGAAGCGAAACAATTCTCATTGAGTGAATTCTTGGAGAGGACTTCCAAATTTTTGTCCGCCTGTACCACAGTCATTTTTCCTTCATCGTCGAGGAAGTAGAGGCGATTTTCGGCGAACACGGGAGAGGCGCTAAAGTGTTTTCCCAAGCGTTCCTCCCAGAGAAGTTTACCCGTCTCGGCATTCCGGCAAGTCGCCAGCCCCTCATCTTTCACGTTGAAAAACAGCCCATTCACCGCCAGAGGGCTGGGGACATAACCGGCTCCCTTGGTTTCGTGCCACTGCACATGAGTTTTTGTGACGTTCCCCGTACCATCAGGGCGAATGGCCATCACGTGGTAGGTCGGAAAGCCGGCCGTGAGAAAAAGGAGATTCTTGTGATAGACCATGCTGGCCACGAATTGCTCCGTAGGGCCATCGATCGTCCAGATTAAGGAGCCATCATCCGGGTTATAGCTGCAAACGCATTTGCTTCCGGTCATAACTAATTGAGTTTTCCCGGCCGCCTCCACGATCAACGGCGGACAGTAAGATCGGGTGTGATTGGGTCGATCAATTTTCCATTTCACTTCACCCGTCTTTTTATCGAATGAGACCAGATAGCCGTTGCCGTCGTGGTCGCCGTTGACGATCACGCTACCCTTGTAAAGTACCGGTGGGCTGCAGAAGCCGTGCTGCGATTTGAAGGGGCCGGGCGATTTGCGCCAGAGTTCTTTTCCGTCGAAATCGTAACAGACCACCAGCAGTTTATCCCGATTGAGGAAAGTCACATATACTCGCTCGCCATCTGTGGCGGGCGTGCTGCTCGAATAACTATTCAGCGTGTGAATTCTCTCCAAGGGGGCTTTTTCCACCACCGTTTTCCAATGAATCTGGCCGGATTTGCGATCCAGAGATATCAGCACCCGATCGCAGGGTTCATTTCCCGGAGCCTCGCCTTCCAGGCAACTGGTTAAGAAAACGCGGTCCCCGCATATAATCGGAGAAGAATGGCCGCGACCGGGAATGGCGACTTTCCAAACCACATTTTGAGTTGCGGTCCACTGGATCGGGAAGCCGGTGTCGATACTGGTACCATCGCCTCTCGGGCCACGCCAGCCCGGCCAATCCTCGGCTTGAAGCGCGGAACTCGAAACCAGGAAGAAAAGAGAGATTGCCAGAGAGATTTGCCGCATCCCGAAGACTCCGCTTGTGAGGTAGGACCTTTATTCAAACACATTTCTTTTGCTGGCACAAGCTTTTCAGCTCTGATATATTCTGCAAACAGGAGACCCGGTATGATCAAACTTGGCATTCTCGACTTCGACACTTCTCATGCGGAAGAGTTCACCAAACGATTTAATCGTAACGCAATTGCTGAAGATCAGTGGGTCGAGGGGGCCGAAGTAGTGATCGGCTGTCCCGGCCAATCTCAGATCTCGCCCGATTTGGTTCCCAAATATACCGAAGGGATGAAGAAACTGGGGGTTGCCCTGGTGGACAAGCCCGAAGACCTGATCGGCAAAGTCGATGGCATGCTCATTGAAGCGGTCGATGGCAGCGTTCACTGGGAACGGGTCCGACCCTTCCTGGAGGCCGGGATACCCTGCTTCGTCGATAAGCCGTTCGCCTGCTCGGTTGCGGATGCCAAAAAGATTATTGATCTCTCGGAGAAGAAAAAACTGCCACTTTTTTCTTCCTCCTCCTTGCGCTACGCACCGGAACTCGTGGAATTCCAGAAGGATAAAAAACGGCAGGTCATCGGCGCGATCAGTTACGGCCCCTGCTCCCAACATCCCCGAAATCCCGGGCTGTATCACTATGGGATACATGCGGTCGAGATTCTGTATACGCTGATGGGGCCCGGCTGCAAGCAAGTCGAAACCGTAACCACCAAAGAGGTCGATATGGTGACCGGAACCTGGGCGGATGGCCGGGTAGCCAGTGTGCGCGGCATCCGACCCGGGGGAAGTTACGGGGCGTTTGTGTTTAACGAAAAAGGGACCGCGCTCCCTGTTGCAATCAGCACGAAATACATCTATCGCGAATTGCTCAAACAAATTGTGGAGATGTTCAAAACGGGTAAGTCACCACTCGATCCGTTGATAACGCTGGAAATCGTGGCCTTTATCGAAGCCAGCAACAAATCTTCAGTGAACCACGGAATGCCTGAAACCTTGAAGATCTAGTAGCACTAGGGGGCTAGAACTTCCGCCACCTGCTGCTCGGTGACATCGTCGAGTGCGCGAACTTCGCCAAGTTTCACTGGCAGGATGAATCGCAATCGACCGGCTTGCGCCTTCTTATCCCTCTTCATGACTTCGATCAGATCGGGAATCTTCCAACCGCTTTCGGCTTTTACAGGCAGGCGGAATTCTGAGAGCAATTTGATTTGCCTTTCTGTAATCGAGGCGGGAATTAGATCCTTCTTCTCCGCCAGACGGCTCGCGTAAACCATTCCCGCAGCCACCGCCTCCCCATGCAACCAGTGGCCGTAACCGCTAACCGTTTCGAAGGCGTGCGCGAAGGTATGACCGTAATTCAAAATCATTCGCAGGCCGGTTTCCTCCCGCTCGTCCTTCTCCACAACATCAGCTTTCAAACGGCAGCAGCGGGCCACGATCTGCCGGAGTATCGCTGCATCGCGTTTGAGAATTTTCGCTGTGTTCTGCTCAAGAAATTCGAAAAATTGGGGATCCTGGATCACCCCGTACTTGACCACCTCAGCCAGGCCGCTGAGGTACTCCCGTTCTGGAAGGGTGACCAGCGAGCCAATATCGATCCAGACGGCTTTGGGCTGATGAAATGCGCCGATAAGATTCTTGCCCTTGGGGTGATTGATTCCCACTTTGCCGCCGACCGAACTATCGACCATCGCAAGCAAAGTTGTGGGAACCTGAATGAAGGGTAAACCGCGATTGTAAGCGGCCGCAGCAAACCCCGCCAAATCGCCGATGACGCCACCACCAACGGCGACCACTCCGGTTTGCCGATCCGCTCCAAATTCCGCCAATTCATCCAGGAGGAACGAGAACTGGGCCATGCTTTTTGAAGACTCGCCGGCCGGGATGATGGCGTGATTGCACTCGTAGGCGCCCAGGGAGAGATCCCGCAACTTCTGCATCAGCGTCGTGGTGTGCGTATCTGAAACGAAAAACAACTTGCGGGTGTGGCCCAAGGCCGACTTGAGAAAAGTGAGCCAGCCGAGCGTTTCGTGAGCGATGATTTGAATGGAATAACTGCGCGGCCCCAGATTTACGGAAACAGTCTGCATGACAAACGACTCGTGCTAAGGACAATCTCAATAAGCATTTTTATGGAAAAAGCCGCGCCAGATCGTCAGCCACAGAATTCGGATGTCGAGTAAGGGATTCCAATGAGTGATGTAATAGAGGTCGAATTGGAGTCTTTTGCGAAGCGAGGTGTTTCCCCGCCAACCATTCACTTGAGCCCAACCCGTGATGCCGCACTTCACGCTATGACGGGCCATATAGTTCGGGATGGTTTTCTTGAATTTGTCGATGAATACTGGCCGTTCGGGGCGCGGGCCGACCAGTGACATGTCGCCCTTCAGGACATTGAATAATTGTGGCAATTCATCGAGGCTGGTTGCCCGGATGAAGGAACCGAAACGAGTCCGGCGCGGGTCGTTTTCTTTAGTCATCATGGCCCCGCTCGATTCCGCATCAACGCGCATCGAGCGGAATTTGATCATCTGGAAGGATTCGCCGTTCAGACCACATCGTTCCTGCCGGTAAAAAATCGGCCCGCGGCTACTCAGTTTTACCAGGAAGGCAACTAATACCATCAGAGGTGTGGCCAACATCAGCGCAATCGAAGCGAGTACGATATCCATGCCCCGTTTAACTATGCTGTTCACGCCAAAGTGCGGGCTTTCGCGAAGTCCGATCACCGGCAACCCATCGATGTAGGTCGTCGTAAGAGACAGTCCAGCCAGATTGGGGACATCAGTTACCAGTCGGACTTCCACCAGATGCTGGGAAAGAATTTCGAAGCAGCGAATCGAATCGTCGAAACGCTTCATGGGCAAAGCAATAAACACATGTCGAACGTTGTTGTCTTCAATCAACCGGGGAAGGTCATTGAGCTTGCCGATGATATTCATGTCGGTATCGATCGGTCGAGGTTTATCGTCCACATATCCGATGTTGCGAATTCCCATCCAGCTGGCATGGCGGAGCGCCCGGTGCATCTTGCGGGCTCCTCGACCCGTCCCCACAATAATCGCGTTCGACTGATTCCAGCCCTGCCGGCGAAGTTTCTTCAAAAGTGTCCAGGTCAGCCGTCGGGGCAGCATCACAAATCCCAAGGCCAACCCGGCAAACAGCGACATGACCATGCGCGAGGCGTAGGGCTCTTGCGAATAAAACAGGGTCGCCATGACCATCAGAACCAGGAGTGCCACGCCCTTGAAGCAGGCGGGGATTTCTTCCCGTGTACGGCGGAGTCGGTGTACTTCGTAGAGACCTGCAAATTTGAAAGAAACGATGGTCATCAGCAGTATGAACGGGAGATTTTCCCAACAGACGCGTTCCTGCGGGCGCTCTTTCAGAACCGGGATGAGATCGTATTTGAATCGGACGTAGTACGCGCCAACCCAGGCCAGACTTATCGCCAGGAAATCCCAGAAGATGAACCAGAGAATCAGGGACTGTCGGCTGCGCTGTATCATACCTCCCCTTCCTTGGGGAAAAAATTCGCGGGGCAGGCATTCGGTCGGCCCGCTATGCTGAATCTAAACGGATATTCGAAATTCGGTCAAGATGGGTAATCGAGGAACGTGAAATGTTGACTGCCGATCAGTTGCTGGCCCGGCTCTACGCACTTCGGAAAGACTATGCCGACGATCCGGAGGACGAGACCTACCAGGCGTTACACCATGCGTTTATGTTCATTTCCTACAACATGGGATCGTTTAAGCAGTATGTCGATGAAGAGAAAAAGAAGGCGAAACAGGAAGAGTAGGGGGCTTGTGGTGCCCCCCACCGAATAGGTAAAAGCAGAAGATTACACAGAAGGTAGTCCGAAAGCTCGTCGCCAGGCCGAAAGTTGGCCGAGGTGGACCGCCTGATGGTTGGTCAACAGGTGCAGCATTACCTGACCCAGCTCGGGAAAACGAGCCCGCATCCGTTCGGGAGAGGGCTCCTTGAGCTTTTCGGGGGTTGCTTCCAGGACGAGTTTTGTCAGTCGAGTGTGCTGTGTTTCGTAAGCCTTCAGAATCTCTTCCGGGGCGGGATAAACGGTTCCGTCTCTCGAGGGCTTGGCGGTATTACCGAAAATCTCCTTCCAATTGGGCGGAAGTTCGGCAGGATGCCCCAAAAGAGTGGTACCGAAATCGCAAACCCAGCCTAAATGCCCGATCACAAATGCGGGATGATTCAGATCTTTGTCGGCCAGTGGTTGAGAAATCCATTGGTCCTTGTTGAGATCGGCCACCAATCGCTTGGCATAGGCCAGATTCTGGGTATATAGCGGCGCTGCAAGTTCCAACATTTGGGTCTTCCTCTAAATAACTGATCGTCAATGCTACGCTGTTGATTCTGACGAACTTGGCAAAACCGTCCAGTAAAAAACAGACAAAGCCGGATCGAAATAGCCGCGTGCTATTTGTAGTGAAATCTCTCTTGATTCGACTGATTCAATTTCTTAACATTCGCTTTGCTGTAGGTCTGACCCAAATCCTCGATCTCTTTTTGTAAAAGGCCCGTATGAGCGCTCAGTGGTACTTTGCTATCAACGACCAGGAAAAGGGGCCAGTGACGGCTCAGGATCTCAAAAAACTGGCCGACGCGGGGAAGTTAACCACCAAAGATTTGGTCTGGAAAGAAGGGCTGCCCAACTGGATACCTGCGGGTCAGGTCAAAGGGTTGTTCGGGGCCAACCAACTCGCTAAAGCTCCGTCGAAACCTGTGGAGGAAGAGGACGAGATCGAAGAAGTGGACGATGAGGAAGAAGATGAGGAGTTCGAAGTCGTTGAGCCGGTAAGAAAGAAGAAGAAATTCTACGGCTATGCGGGATTCTGGAAGAGGTTTTGTGCGCTTTTCGTTGACGGTATGTGTCTTGGCATTCCCATGTCAATTATTATGAGAGCGACCGGGGTTAATAATCCCGAGAATCTAAAAAAGGGTCTGGATGGACTTCTTCTATTCGAAGCCATCTACGGCTTAATTTTGTGGTTATATTTTGCTCTGATGGAAAGTTCATCCTACCAAGGAACTCTTGGCAAAAGAGCCGTGGGAATCAAAGTAACCGACATGAAGGGTAATCGAATCTCTTTTGCTCAGGCTACGGGACGACATTTTGCCAGGATTCCATCCAGCTTCTTTTTTATCGGTTACCTGATGGCGGCATTCACCGAGAAGAAACAGGCCTTGCACGATATCATTGCCGGTTGTCTGGTCGTGAAATCTCAAGAGTGAGACTAGGACAATCGCTAGGGAGCCACTTTCGCCTTCGAGGTTCTATCGAAGGCGACCGTATCGGCAGATAAAAAAATGGTCATTTCTCGCTGAGGTCGGTTTGGATTATGAAGACGAACCGAAACTCCCAATCGCCGCACACTTTCCTCTTGGCACGGCCCTTCCCGACCTGTTAATATTGAATAACGTAAAATTAACGAGAAATGAGGAACTCTGCAGGCAACTGCTCCATCAAAGTTCCATACTTCGGTCGCAAATCTGCAACTCGTCAGTTAGGAAGTGGTAATGGCTCTCTCCCGAATACTCCATTCGCGTTGGTTTTCTTTCGCTTTCGTACTGATTTTGCTTGGCACTTTCTGGTTGACCGGCCAACCTGTTTCCGCTCAGGATGCGGGGGATGCGCCCGGTCAAGCGCCTGAACCGAACATCATTATTCACATCGTGAAGTCGGCCGGAGTCGTTTTCGGCCCGCTTTTGCTCCTGGTGTCGATTGCACTCGTCGCTTTGATCGTGATTCTGTTCATGGATCTGAAGATGGCCGCCGCGATCCCGCCGGGATTCGTTGACGCCTTCACGGATACTGTGAACAAACGTCAGTTCAAGCAGGCTTTTGATATGGCCAAGGCCGATAATTCGATTCTGGCTCGAGTGCTGACCGCCGGGATGAGCCGATTGCAGTACGGCCTGGAAGATGCCCGCGACATGGCGGAAAATACTCTCGAAAGCATCAAGAGCGACAAAGAACAGAAGAACAACTACACCGCCGTAATTGGAACGCTGGGGCCAATGCTCGGGCTGGTCGGAACGGTGTTTGGTATGATTCTCTCGTTCATCGAATTGGGCCGCGGCACGACGCCGAACCCCGCGCGACTCGCCGACGGTATTTCCCACGCTCTGGTAGTGACCTTGCTCGGGATTGCTCTGTCGGTGCCCGCCATTTTCTTCAATGCGTTCTTCCGGAACCGAATCACCCGCATCACCATGGAAACCAACCATATTGCGGATGACCTTCTGACGCAGATGTACCACAACTCCAAGAAAACGGGTGGCCTGCCGAGTGCGACCACTATGCCACCGGCGCCTCCCGCACCGACCAAGTAAAACGGTTTTCGCCCAGTTAATTTTTTCGATTCAAAGTCTCTTTAGACCCAGAGTTTACCCTAGTGAGCCACGGCAGTCACACAGCCGAAAGTCCTTCAGAGCCAAACCTGACTCCGCTTCTGGATATGGTTTTGCAACTGGTGATGTTCTTCATGCTCTGTGCGAATTTCGTACAGCAGGAAGTAAACGAAACCATTAAGCTGCCGAAAGCGACGACGGCCAAGTCTCTGGATCGCGAGCAGTCGTATCTGCTGTTTATCAACATCAGCGAGCAGGGGCATTTGCTGCCGGTTGATGGCGACCGCAAACCCCTGATCAGTCCTCAGCAAATCGAATCTTACTTGCGTCGCCGTTTCGAATTCTCCGAGAAGACGACTCCGGGTTCCGGGGCCAAGACCGTAATCATCATCCGCGCACACGAGAATGCGACCTTCGATGCGATCTATCGGGTGGTCGCCTCGTGCAAGCGAGCGGGTTTTACCAAATTGCAATTCCGCGTATTGATGAGCTGACGGAAACTGAAATTGAATTGGGGTTCATTCCCTCGATTGGATAGTTGAGCATGGCCAGGAAAGCGAGACGAAAGTCAGATCCGCCGGTGGAGACTTCTCTGCCCATCACTCCTATGCTGGATATGACTTTTCAATTGATGGCGTTCTTCATCATGAGCTTCCATCCGATGCCCACGGAAGGCCAGCTTTCGGTGATTCTACCCAAAGACGATCCCAGCAAGAACGCGACCCCGGATATTGCAGTCCCCTCCGACGAAGGGGATGACTACAAGCTCCGCGTCTACTCCTCGCAGGGAGATATTGGCTCGATGGCTTTGGGAAACACTTCCGGGGAAGATCCCATTAGCGGAGTTGACCGAATGAATGCCCTGTTGACGAAGCTATCGTCCATTACCAAACCGAAGGATCGAACGGTCAAAATCACCATTGAATCGACTCCCGATTTGAAGTACGCCCGCTTGATTGACTTGATGGATATCTGCAAGAAGGCGGGTTTTGAGTCGGTTGGTATCGGTCAAATCAAATCCAAGCCGGCGGGGGGCGAAGCTCCTGCACCTAAAGCCAAACAGTAATAACCATTTACGAGATCGCCCAAAAACACACTTCCAAGTCGTTTTGAGCATGCCCCGCAAGCTGTTTTCTGTCCTATTTCGAGCGAGAATTCTTCCGCTTTCAAAGATGAGAGCCTTCTGAGTTACGGCACCTTCCGCCGTTTCTCGCGCAAGAACTTTAATCAAAATCGTCGATGGGATGAGAAGTATGAAAAAGGTCAACCGGGTTGAGAAAACCCCGCCTGATTCAGAAAGCTCAACTTAAAAAGGGAGTTTCACCATGAAAATCATCCTTACTTCAATATCCGCTTTTGCTGTACTCTTCGCCTGCACCGGCTTGGCTTCGGCCCATGAGATCCACCGCGGCCACCCGGCAGTAATCGTCAAATCCCGATCCTATCGCCCTGCATGTGAAACTGTGATTGTCAACCCGGCACCGGTTTGTACTCCAGCCATTGTCGGAGTTGCGGCTCCTCCAGTATGTGTGCCGAAGGTGATCATCCCAAGCGTTCATTACCGAAGCTTCCATAACGTCCATGGCTGGAATCATCGCCGGTAGGACATTCAACACTCTCGCCTTTTAAACTCGAAGACTGGGAACTCCCCAGTCTTTTTTTTGTCGGGTCGCAGCCAACGAAAAAAAGGACTTCGCTGAGCGGAGTCCTTCAGGGAGTTCAAGCGATTGAGAGCGTATTAGAACTGGTCGAGCCAGAAGTGGCTACCGCGGTAATACTTCATCGGCTGGAAGAGTTCGTATCGCCAGTTGGGTTCTTTGAAGGCCGGGTAAGCCTGGTATGCTGGTGGACGGACATACGGTTGTCCGGCTGGCTCAGGCCACTGTGGGCTCTGCGTGGGCCAGTAGCTGTGGGGGAAGTAATAATAGGGATAGTAATACATCCGGGGCAACGGTGGATCGCCAGCTTGAGCGGTTCCACCCCAGGCCGCGAACAATCCCATTGCCAGGGCCAGGCCCAGTACAGTGCGTCGGAACATGGATTCCTCCTGAATATACGGCCGATTCGCGACCGTTGATTTCCTTATCCTCATCATCGTAATTTGCATATCCCTCCCTGTAGGCACCACAAGCCAATGGGGGCTGAAAAGCCTAGAACAGACGATACGTTGCACCGATTGCAATCGACTCGCCGGGTCTACCGTTTAGACCAGGGAATTTGAAAAAATGTTGCGGAATGGAAAGGCTTTTTCTCAAGTGGCTGATTCCCATCTGAATTATGACAATCCTCTGATCGGTCGTTATGCCTCCAAAGCCATGGCGGAACGGTGGGGACCGCTGCGAAAATTTCGAACCTGGCGCCGGCTCTGGCTGGCCCTGGCAGAAAGTCAGGCCGAACTGGGATTGCTCGCCGATGATCGCAAAACGCCGCGAATTCAACCTGCCCAGTTGCAGGAGTTGCGGGAGCACCTGGACGACATCCACTTTGAACGAGCCGACTTCTACGAGAAAAAACTTCGGCACGACGTGATGGCCCACATTCATGCCCTGGGAGAAGTGGCCCCTCGAGGTCGAGAGATCGTGCACTTGGGAGCAACCAGCTGCTTCGTGACCGACAACACCGACCTACTTCTGATGCGCGAGAGCCTGGACGATATTCTGGGAAAGCTCGCCTCGCTGATCGATTCCCTGGCCAAGTTCGCGGCCACCTGGAAGTCCGAACCGAGTTTGGGATTCACGCACTTTCAACCGGCACAACTCACTACGGTTGGCAAGCGGGCTACACTTTGGTGTTACGACCTGATCCTGGATTTGCACGATCTCGAGCATCGTCGAGAAAATTTGAAATTCCGGGGGGCCAAGGGAACTACCGGAACTCAAGCGAGTTTCCTGGCCTTGTTTCACGGCGATCACGCCAAAGTTCGAGAACTCGATCGTCTGGTATCGAAAAAAATGGGCTTCGATCGGACGCTGGCAGTCACCGGACAGACGTATACCCGCAAGCTCGATTCGCAAATCCTGGATGCCCTAAGTGGCCTGGGCCAAAGTCTTCATAAATGGGGCAACGATCTCCGGCTCCTGGCTCACCGACAGGAAATCGACGAACCTTTCGAGGCCGATCAGGTCGGTTCCTCAGCCATGGCCTATAAACGAAACCCGATGCGGGCGGAGCGGCTTTGCTCGCTGTCTCGATTTTTGATGAATCTTCCCGCTATGTCGGCTCAGACCGTCGCCACGCAGTGGTTCGAACGCACTTTGGATGATTCCGCCATTCGTCGTCTCTATATTCCTCAAGCCTTTTTGGCCGCCGATGCCTGTTTGAAACTGGCACTGAATGTCGCCAACGGACTGGTTGTGAATCGAGCCGTGATAGCCCGAAATGTTCAGGAACAACTCCCTTACATGGCCACCGAGAATCTGATGATGGCCGCCGTGGCCAAAGGGCAGGATCGGCAGGAAGTGCACGAAGCGGTTCGAAAACATAGCCATGTGGTTACTGCGGGGCTGAAGGACAATTCGATGACCTCGGCAGAACTGATTACCCGCTTGAAAGGCGAAGCACTTTTTTCCGGAGTCGATTTTGCCGGCGAAATGGCGCCCATACGCTACGTGGGTCGATCCCCCGAACAAGTAGAGGAATTTCTCGCCGCGGAAGTCGAACCGATCCGCGAAAAGTACTGTAAGTTACTTGGCCAGAAGGGTGAAGTATCTATTTAGGAAGATGTATTCTTTTAGGAGGCTAACGGTATGAAACGGTTTTTTTCGACAATCGCAGCGGCGGTGCTCCTGGTATCCTTCGGCAGTTCCCAGGAACCGCTGATGCATACCAAGGATACTCCCGAGGAAGTGAAGAAAAATCTCAAGGATAAGAAGGCAATTCTTCTCGATGTGCGTTCGATGGATGAATGGGAAGCCGGCCATCTGAAAGATGCGACCTTCATGCCCTTGACGGAAATGAAGAAGGTGGATGAGGACAAATTGAAGGCACTCGCCAAAGACAAGATCATATACACGCATTGTGGTGCCGGACGGCGAGCTCTGGAGGCGGGAAAGATTCTCAAAGAAAAAGGCTTCGACGTTCGTCCGCTGAAACTGGGCTTCGAAGATCTGGTCAACGAAGGCTTCCCCAAAGCGGAAGAGAAAAAGAAGGACGACAAGGAAAAGAACTGATTTTTTTGCTAAAACATCCCTGCTGCTTTCACTACCTTTTCGTCGATCCTTTAGGGATGTCTCTCCATGCAAAGCGAATATCTCTTCCCCGTCCGTCGCGACTTTTTAAAAATGGCTGCGGCAGGTACGGCTGCAGTTTTCACCGGTAGCTTGGCCTCCGCTGCTGACTCCAAGCCGGTCACCATCGGCGAAGGCAAATTCAAATTCACTCTCGATGAGAACTGGGGCAAGCTTCCCAGCGGCATGCACTATGGGCTGGGTTGTGCCATCGTGGTCGATTCCAAAGATCGCATCATAGTGACCAGCCGCTCCGAGAATCCCTGCGTAGCCATCTTCGATACCGATGGGAAATTGCTGGAAACCTGGAGCAAGGAACTTTCCGAGAAGATCGGCTACACTCCTCAGCAGATCGCTGGTACCGCTCACGGCCTGTATTGGAGCAAGGAACTCTCCGGCGAATTCCTCTACTGGACGGAGAATGTGGCCGGGAGCGGTAAGAAGGATAATCCGCGCATTGGAGCCCGCGTTTACAAAACCGACATGCAGGGCAAAATTCTTTATGAACTCGGCAATGTGAATAAAGAAGGCGATACCACTCAGAAATTCGATTTCAAAAATCCCACCGATGTCGCGATTGCCCCCAACGGCGATATTTACATCGTCGATGGTTACGGCAGTCAACTACTCTACCGCTTCGACAAGAATTTCAAACATCTGAAAACCATTGGCGGTCCCGGGAATACCCACGGCAAGTTCAGCACATGCCACGGCGTCTGGGTCAGCACTCTGAACAAAGAACAGGAAGTCTACGTGGCAGATCGCGCCAACAATCGAATTGAAATCTTCTCACTCGAACTTGACTACAAACGAACCGTTCCCGGGGTACGCAATCCCTGCTGCTTCTACCAGCACGATGGACATCTCTATATCCCGGAACTCGATCAACGGGTCACGGTTATGGATTCCTCCGATAAACTGGTGGCTTTTTTGGGCGACGGCCATTCCAAGGAAGGTAAAAAATTGGCGGAAAAAGATGTGAACGCCAATCCCGATAAGTTCTTCACCCCGCACGCACTGACGCTGGATTCGAAAGGGAACTTGTACATCCTGGAATGGATCGGCTTCGGTCGCGTTCGTAAATTTGCCAACGCCGGAGCAATTTAGTTGGCCTTCAACAACCCCGCGCTGGACTGGAAGATCTTCCGCCGGCGCTTTTTCTGAGGTTCACTTTCCGCCTGCTTTTCCTTGATGTCGTCGAGATTGGCCAGACAGGAAGCGCAACCGATTGTCTTGAGATGGAAATCGATGTAACCGTGCACATCAGGTTCCAGAATTCCATGCAGAAAACCGCTCAACTGTTCCCGGCTGGGACAGCTTAAACGTTCCCTCCGCCAGATAGCGCCCAGCGAATGCTCTCCCCGATCCTGCTCTTCCCGCACTTGTTTCAGGCGGAAGCGCAACTGTTCCGAATCGCGCAGCAGCTTCTCAATGCCGGACATCTCCGCATCGCTCAGTGCGTCCTCCAGATAGGCGTGGAGTTGTTCGCGGGTAATTTCTTTTTCAATCATGCGAAGCCAGGAAAGAGAGGAAAGTTTGAGAACCGTCCTAGCTTTCTATTGAAATGGATTAATCGGGATTGGTCAAGTTGGACTGGATTAATTCGTGGAAATCGGGGTATGTTAGGTCGTTAACATCGCCAAGGAAGGCGTAGAAGAGAAGGCGTCATGATGATTTCATCCTCAGCCCGCATCCATCCCACGGCCATAATTTCCGATCAGACAGAAATCGGGGATGATAGCACTGTAGGCCCATACACCATTATTGAGGGGCCGGTGAAAATTGGTCCCGATTGTCATATCGGTCCACGCGTGCATATGATCGGCGAGATCGTCATGGGGAAGGCCAATAGCGTCGGTACGGGTACCGTGCTCGGCGCCCCTCCCCAGCACACCGGCTATAAGGGAGATCCCACTAAACTGATTATTGGTGAGGGGAACACAATCCGAGAGTATGTGACCGTCCATGGATCTTATGTCGCGGGCGGTTCGACAATCATCGGTAACAACAATTATCTGATGGTTAACTGCCATCTGGCTCACGATGCGATTCTAGGTAACAACTGTATTCTGGTTAACGGGGCTTTGATAGCCGGCCATGCCATCATTTACGACCGGGCGTTGATCTCCGGCAACGCGGCCATTCATCAATTCGGTTCAGTCGGTAAACTCGCTCTGCTCAGCGGTTCGGCCACTGCAACGAAAGACGTACCTCCTTTTTCCATTACCTTCGACCGCAATCTGTTTGGTGGAGTGAATATCGTCGGTATGCGACGAGCCGGCTATGACAGTAAATCCATCAATATTGTCCGAAAAGCCTACCAGATTCTTTACTCCAAGGGCTACACGATCAAGTATGCCATGGCGCTGATCGAGCAAGAATTGGGAGAACATGAAGTCATTCAGGACATGATCACCTTCATTAAAAATTCGAAGCGGGGAATCGCAGGAACCGCACCGCGCTCGACGCTCACTTCCAACGAAAATCATGCGGCTTAGCTTTTGGGAATTTAGTATACTCGATGCATGCTGGAAATCCGGGATGCTAAGCCGTTCGTAAAACCGATCATCTCCGAACAGGGTTTTCTCCCTGAGGGGCCGAGTCGGCTCGTGGTTGATGGGCGTCCCGCACTCTCCTGGGTGAACATCCAGACTGGAGTCGACGCACTTCGCGGTGAGATCCATCTTTTCTTCTGGGACACTCACGAACGCCGGATTCTCACCCAAGCCGGTCGGCCAGGATTCGCTCTCCCAATCGGCCCACAGAATACGATGGTCTGCGGCATGGATAAAACGGTGGGAATCGTCGATCTTTCGCAAAACAGCTGGATGCCCCTGACCACAATTCCGGATACGAGCCCGTTTACGATCATCAACGATGCTTTGCTCTCCGACTGCCAGACCAAGCTTTATTTTGGTACGAAAGATGTTCGCTTTTTAGAGCCGATCGGCCATCTGTACGAGTACGATCTGGTGGCGAATCATCTGACCACCTTGATCGACCGGCAAACTTGCTCTAATGGCAAAATAATTCGAAAACGTTCGCGAGGGATCGAGCTTCTGGATATCGATACTCCGACCAGGAAGGTCGTTCGCTACGAAATTGAGGATTCGAAAATCGTCGGTCAATCGGTGGCGTTGGATCTGAAAGAGGCTGCCGGGTTTCCCGATGGGATGACCTCAGCGAATGACCAAAGTGTGATCATTTCGTTTTACAATCCGGAGCCAGCGGACCATGGTTTGACCGTCGAGTACGACCTCCGTACCGCTACGGCACTCAAAATGTGGAAAACACCCGGCGCCCCTCGCGCGACCTGCCCGGTGCTGATGGAACGGGACGGACAGCGGGAATTATACATCACCACCTGTTCCGAAGGGGGTGGTGAAAAAGCGGGGATCAATGCCGGTGTGATTTTTTGGGCGACTTACGACACTTCGCGTGTCTAAAACTTCAGATCGCTTTCCGTGTAGATCGTAAAACCCTTTTCCTGGAGCGTCTGCACGGCCATTTCATGATCGGAGACGTGTAACGCCAGTGCGGTGCTACCCTCGAATCCTACACCCATCAGTAATGGATAGGCATAGTGAATACTGATTTCCGCGGAGAGAAGCGCTTTGCAGATTTCCACCAGAGGCTGATTGCTGTTAGGAAGTTTTACGACCACCAGATCGCTCTCGGTGACCATCATTTTGGCCAGCTTAAATATTTCCAGAGCCCGTTCGGGATCGGAAAGCACCATTCGAATGATGGCACAGTCGGCGGAATCGACAACAGTCAGCGAGACGATCCGAACATCAGTGGCTTCAAAACGTCGGACCACATTCATCATGGCCCCGAGCCGGTTTTCGAGAAAGACATTGAACTGACGAACGCTGGGATAATCCCGCCCTCGAGCAGTTATCGTGTCGATATCGTCTCCTTCGCCGAAATTCATTGCAATCCCTCAATTGGGCGTTTTGGAGCAAGATGCGAAGTATAACCGAAAATAACGATGAATGCCACGCCGGAAATCGATTTTTTTCGAGGGAAATTGACAAGAACAGAACGTTTTCTAATGAGTTTTAGTGAAATCTTGACCATCAATTGCTCTGTTCACGAGCGCCCGGCTGTCCCTAAGAACCTGCGCCCGCCATTGCGGAGAATTCGGGCAAAAAGTATCCTGCAAGACTCTTTTCGTTCTATCCTGCGACTTTCCAGTATCTCTGGACCAGTGATGAGCCTGATTTTCAGCCCGAAGTGCTCCCAGTACGCGAATTGGTCCGTATGTGCCAAATTCCGCACAGAGATAGAAGTATCGCCGATCAGGAAATTGGGAGGCCAGCCAGGGACCGAAGCCGCCACGCGTTTTGTAGGAGACCCCCGAAGCCCTACTGACTTCGATGTTTGGAGCTCCAAAAATCTCATTCAGATAGGAAACCTGAGACGGCGGCATACTCACATCGAGAAGCAATTTGTAGGTCGACCAGGGGCCCAGCCCGGTATGGAAATCCAGATGCATAATCTCACTCGATTCCCCGATCCAATCCGCCAGTTTAGCTTTCAGGATTTGTTGAGTGATGCAGGGGCGGGCACCGCCAAAAAAGAGGCCTTTTGGAAACTCATACTGTCCGGTGACAATAGCCTCCTTCAGGGCGGGCAGTCCATGCCGGGCAATCATCAGTAAGGCCCGAAGTGTAAAGAACTCAAACCTTGAAGGCGGTCGCTTGGGATTCAGCATTCCGTCGAAAATTTTGTAACCGGGCGGACTACCGGCAAAGCTTTCGCCTTCCAGAAGAAAGTTCCGGTTCGGATCGATCGACTCGCTATCGAATCTTCTGAGAAAATGAAAGCCATACGGATTTAAGCCATGTATGAACACTAACCTCTGTCCAGGAACCGAGGCGGGGTTTTCCTTCCAGTCGTTCATCAAGGCCAACTGGACCGCGGAACCAAAAAATCCCTCGATTCCATGCAGGCCACTGGATACTACCAGGGCACGACTGTTATTCGTCCCCGGTTTGATCGCGACATCAATTGTTAAGGGCTCACCTTCAGAATCGGAGAGGCCAATAGCATGTGCTTCGAGCACCCAGTTCAATTGCCGGGCGAGGTTGCGAAAGCGTTCCCGAGCCTGGCGGTAATTGTCCGAAAATAGCGCGCGATTTTGCATAGGTTTTAGGTTCGCCATAATCTTTTTGAGCGGCTTAAAAACTACTTGTCAATTACGACGAAACACTTTCTTGATTTTGAATTGTTTTCGTTTTCGGATGTTGATATTCTGCAATTCAGAATCAGTTTCATTTTTATGCCCAAGGACCCTCTCATGTCGGATATCGCCGAGTATTATCCCCCGAATCCTTCAGGTGTTCCCGAAGATCTGACGTTACCTTCCGGGAGCTATCAGTCCCGGGTAACTCTAGTACTGTGCAGTCTATTGTTATTCGTTTTATTGTACTTCGCGATGGTCGGCGGTTCGGCCTATCTGAGCTACAAGCTTTTTAGCATGACGGGAAATACCAAGCCTCGTTCTGTGCCCGCCACAAATTTCAATAACCGAACGACTTCCCGACCGGGATCGCAAATTCTGGAGAAGGAAGAATTCTGGTACATCGTCGGCGGAATCGCTTCGGGTGTTTTATGTCTCTATCTCATCAAGGGCTTCTTCAAAAGGCGGGAAAGCGATCCTTCGATGATGATCGAAATTCAGCGGAAGGATCAACCCCGGTTGTTCTCATTCATTGATCAGATCTGTGAAGATACGGGAGCTCCCGAGCCCCACAAGATCTTTCTCACTCCCGAGGTGAATGCGGCCGTTTTCTACCACGAATCGCTACTCAGTCTGGTCCGTAAAACGCCAAAGAATCTGCTCATAGGGCTGGGTTTGGTCAATCGTCTCAATTTAAGCGAGTTCAAGGCCGTACTTGCTCATGAATTCGGACACTTCTCCCAAAACAGCATGAAGCTAGGCACCTACGTTTACACCGCCAATCGAGTCGTGGGAGATTTGGTGTATGGCCGGGATAAACTCGATGGATTCATTGACACCATGAAGCGAGTTGATATCCGGGTCAGCATCTTTTTTTATGCGTTTTCCGCCGTGCTTTGGATACTCCGAAAGTTCCTGGAATTGGTCTTTAAGGCCATTAACTTCGCCAATTTTTCGCTGTCCCGCCAAATGGAATTTAACGCGGATCTGGTTGCCGTCAGCGTAACCGGGAGCGATGCCTTGATTTTCGCACTCTCGAAGTTGGATCTGGCTTCCGAAGCACTCGGGCAGGCGGCGAAAGATCTTAACACGGCCGCTGATCATAAGCTCTATACTCGCGATTTGTTCTATCACCAGACCTGTGCCCTTGAGTTACTTCGCCGCATTCGAAAGAATCCGAATCTGGGAGAATCACCTGCATTGCCCGAGGATCCGACGAAGACGGTGGCCGTTTTCAAAGCAGGGGACGAAGGTGCTCCTTCGATGTGGGCTACACACCCTTCCAATTACGATCGGGAACAAAACGCCAAGGAAATTTACGTTCGAGGGGAGATCGACGAACGATCTCCCTGGATATTGTTCGACGATAAAGCCGAAGTACGCGAACGCCTGACCCGGCGCTTTTACAAGATTGTCTACAAACTGATTAAGCCTGCTCTTCAAGATCCGGCCAAGGTTCAGGAATTCATCGATAACGAACACAACGAGATAATGTACGACCCCCGGTATCAGGGAATGTTCGATTCGCGCTACATCAAACCGGGAAATCTCGAAGAGATCGTACAAGAAGCACAAGATCTGGCGAGTTCGAAGCGAGCTCCGGAACACTCACACGAGACGCTCTTTAGCGAGGATCTGAAAAATCGCATGGAGAAGCATCGCGAACGACTTGGGGAACAGCAACTTTTGAACGGTTTGCAGTCTGGAGAATATACGCTCAAGGGAAAAGATTTAAAGATTCGCGAAGAGACGATTCGTTTGAAGGACATCTCCAAATTTTTAAGGAAACTCGATAAGGAATTGGATGAGGATTATTCGGAACTGGGGAAGCTCGATCGGCTGATTATTCGAACCCACCTTCACATGGCCTACCTCTCAAACCGAACGGCTGCGGAAGAGCTCAGGAGTCGCTACGAATTCCATTTAAAACTTCAGGAAATTTTGAAACAGTTGATAGGACAGCGGGATCACGTGATGTCGTTGCTGGCCGCTCAATCCGCTAAGAGCCAAGTCAGTCCGGCAGAGTTCAAGGAAATGGTCGCCGCACTGCGGGAAGCTCGCGATACGCTGGAAACGCAACTTGCTGTGGCCGCCGGGATGAGTCTGCCCGCTCTCAAAAATATAAACCAGGGAGAATCGTTGTCCGTGTTTCTGCTATCCGAACCTCTAGTACCGCGGATCTCGAAATCGGCTAGTTCTCTGGACGGCGAGACGCTGGGCGCACTGCTGAATCAACTCGGCACAGTAATCGATAAGTGCGAACGCCTCCACTTCAAGAGCTTGGGTAACATCCTCAGCCTGCAGGAGAAGATCGAGAGAGAATTCAAAGACCCGTCTCAACGTCCGGGCTCGATTCCGGAAAAGAAACCGGAACTAGTTGCCGAGGAAACTGGAGAAGTTTACGAGATCGATTAGACGAACCAATCGCCCTTAGTTTTAAAATCGATTTATCCTCATCCTGATAGTGCGGGGCGCTCCGCACGCTAAAAATCCACCCTGGAAACCTGAGTTGCCCGGGAGATGGCCTTCACATCGCTTCCGAAAAGCCTATTCTTGAAGTTACAGAAAGGCGGTTAGAGATGACCTCTCCCAACACCAATATTACCAGCGTGCTCAAGGAGAGCCGCATATTTCCTCCCGATCCCGGGTTCACGGCCAAGGCCCACATCAAATCGGTAGTCGAGTACGAAGAGCTCTGGCAGCGAGCTAAAGATAAGCCGGAAATTTTCTGGGGAGAAAGAGCGGAAAGCCTGCACTGGTTCACGCGCTGGAACAAAGTGCTGGAATGGAAGGAACCACATGCCAAGTGGTTTCTCGGCGGCAAACTGAATGCCGCGTATAACTGTTTGGACCGCCATCTTACGACGCATCGACGAAACAAAGCTGCATTGATTTTCGAAGGAGAACCAGGCGATTCCCGCACTCTGACGTATCAGCAACTGCACCGGGAAGTCTGCAAGTTTTCCAATGTCCTGAAGACGCTGGGAGTGGTTCCGGGGGATCGCATTACCATCTATATGCCGATGATTCCCGAAGCGGTCATCGCCATGCTCAGCTGTGCACGGATTGGAGCCATGCACTCGGTCATCTTCGGGGGCTTCTCCGCTGAGGCAGTTGCGGAAAGGAACAACGACGCCAAAGCCAAATTGCTGATCACGGCCGACGGCGGATGGCGTCGCGGGAAAGTCGTTCCTTTGAAGCAGAACGTCAATGACGCGCTGGCGAAATCACCCACGGTCGAAAAGTGCATCGTCTTCAACCGCTGCAATACTTCGGTGGAGATGCAGAAGGGCCGGGATCTGTGGTGGCACGAACTGATGAACGAAGCTTCCGCGGATTGCCCCGCCGAGCCGTTCGATAGCGAGCACCCCCTCTTTTTGCTCTACACCAGCGGTTCCACCGGAAAGCCGAAAGGCATTTTGCATACTACCGCCGGTTACCTGTTGGGAACCTCCTACACCCATAAATTACTTTTCGACATCAAGGACGAAGATGTTTTCTTCTGTACCGCCGATGTGGGATGGATCACGGGCCATAGCTACATTGTCTATGGCCCGCTTTGCAACGGCACCACGGTGGTGATCTACGAAGGAGCCCCGAATCAGCCCCGGGAAGACCGCTTCTGGGAGATCATCGAGAAGTATAGCGTTAACATTCTCTACACCGCCCCCACGGCGATACGAGCCTTTATCAAATGGGGAAATCATTGGCCCAAGGGCCGGGATCTCTCGAGCCTGCGTTTGCTGGGAAGCGTGGGAGAGCCGATCAACCCCGAAGCCTGGATGTGGTATCACGACGTGATCGGCGGTGGTCGCTGTCCGATCGTCGATACCTGGTGGCAAACCGAAACGGGAGCCATCATGATTTCTCCGGTTCCTGGAGCCATTGGCACGAAGCCGGGTTCAGCTACCAGACCTTTTCCTGGAGTAGTCGCCGAGGTGGTGGACAAAGGGGGTAACCCGGTTCCGGCGGGCTCGGGCGGCTTTCTGGTCATCAAACAACCTTGGCCGTCCATGCTGCGAACGATCTGGGGAGACGACGAACGCTATCATAAAACCTATTGGAGCCATTACCCCGGCTGGTATTTCACGGCCGATGGCGCTCGTCAGGACGAAGATGGCTATTTCTGGGTGATGGGTCGGGTCGACGATGTCTTGAATGTTTCCGGCCACCGTTTAAGTACGATGGAAGTGGAAAGCGTTCTCGCACAACACGCCAAGGTCGCGGAAGCCGCGGTGGTCGGCAAACCGGATGACATCAAGGGGGAAGGCATTTGCTGCTTCGTGACCCTGAAAGCCGGTGTCGAAAAAACGGACGAGCTGAAAAAGGAATTGCGGGAACACGTCGCCCACGAGATCGGGGCGCTGGCTCGACCGGACGAAGTGCGCTTCACGGAAGCACTGCCCAAAACCCGATCCGGCAAGATTATGCGTCGGTTGCTACGGGATATAGCCGCAAATCGTATCAGCACTCAGGATACTTCCACTCTCGAAGATCTCGCCGTGCTGGCAAAACTGCGGGATGATGAAGAATGACACTCATCCGCTTTTGGATGATCCACAAAAGCTCGAAGTTGAAATAACTCTGGAGAATTCTCGATGTTCCTCTCTCGACGATGTTTTCTCGGTCTGAGTGCCGCGGTTGCACTCGCCTTACCCGCATGTAATAAAGGGGACGGCAAGTCGGATTCGGGTGGCGGCGGTGGTGGAAAACCCCGCGTGGCCATCGTGACGAACGTCACGGCCGATTTCTGGAAAATCTGCGAAGCCGGGGCGAAGAAAGGAGCGGCGGAATTTGGGGTCGATCTGATCTTCCGCCAACCCTCCAAAGGGGACGTCTCCGTTCAGAAAGAAGTGATTGATGCTGTCACCAAGCAAGGTATCAAGGGCATTGCCATCAGCGTCTTTAAACCGGAAGAGCAGAGCAACGATCTGAAGCTCATCGCTGAAAAAATGCCGCTGATCACCATGGATAACGATGCGGTCGATTCCGGTCGGCTCTGCTACGTCGGCACCGATAACTACGAAGCGGGTAAGGCGGCCGGTCAACTGGTGAAAGAAGCCCTGCCCGAGGGAGGAACGGTAGTGATTTATGTCGGGAGTAAGGATCCCGCTAATGCTCGGCAGCGAGCTCAGGGTGTGATGGATACTCTGGCTGGAACGAAGGATGCTAAAGGGCCGAAGCTCGGCAAGTATGAACTTTATTCGAACGATATCATCACAGACGACAGTCAGCCGGCCAATTGCTTCAACAAGGCCAAAGACATTATGACCAAGTTGCTGGGCAACGACAAAATCTGCATGGTGGGTTTGTGGGCTTACAATGCCCCGGCTATCCTTCAGGCCGCCAAGGAAAAAGGCCTGACAGATAAAATCAAAATCGTCGGTTTCGACGAAGATCCCGATACCCTCACGGGCATTCAGGACGGCAAAATCTACGGCACGATCGTGCAGGATCCTTTTACTTTCGGCTACAAGTCGGTGGAAATTCTCGCCGCGTTGGCCAAAGGAGACAAATCCAAGCTGATGAAAGACCCCGTTCCTGTGAAAGTGGTGACGAAAGAGGGCGGGCCCGGCAAAGTCAAGGTGGATGAGTTCTGGGCGAATTTGAAGAAAATACTCGGTCAGTAAACCGAATGTCGCTCCTCCCTGTCACTTGGATTTTGGCGGGGTGGGAGCCTTATTCATTTGGATTTCCAATTCTTCTCTCAGCAGATCCAGGCTCAGTTTCTCGAAGCAGTTTAGAGAAGCTTCATTTTTATCCCGCCAGCTCTGCGAAGCTCGGAACCACCTTTGGGCTTCTTTGGGCGATTTGCCCGATTCGCATAACGCCATCACTAAAGCGGCTCTCGGGATATCGAGGCCATCCAATGTCGGATTGGCCTCCAATAATAATTCGCAAGCAGAATCGGGCTTCCCGTCGCGATAAAGACTGGCCGCCAGCAGAATGCTTTTCGATTGATGATCCGTCGGTTCATGCCCGACCCGGTTAATCATATCCTTGGCGAATTTCCGAGAATCGGCGCAGGAATCGAGAAGGCAAATCCAGGCGATGGCGGATGCGGTTTTTCCATGCACTGATTCCCCGGCCTGATCTACAAGTTTCTTGAGATTCGACTGAAAGGACGCTTTGTCGTTGATCGCTCGACTCGCCCAAGTGGCGGCAATCAAAACCTTCTGATCTTCTTTACCTAACTTGATCGCTGCCCGATAGTTTTCCGACGCTTTCTGCCAATCTCCGAGCTCGGCATAGGCGTTGCCTAAACGGTAGACATAGTGGGCATTTGGCTTTCCATCCTTCGAAGACAAAATCTGCTTGAGATGAAAGGTCACTGCGAACCAGTCTTTGTTCTTTTCCGCCTGAAGCGAAAGATATTCATGCCAGGCGGTAGTGGGGAAAACTTCCCTTTCGAAAACATCCCCATATTTGGCGGTTAAATCATCCTGCACGGACTTCAGCGAACTCGCATCCAGCGGAATCAAAGTGCCGCTTTTGTCGACGGAACATCCTGATAGCCAGCGCGAGATCAACACCAGTTCATCCGTGGACCGAAGATCGGGAGCCAAATCCCAGCCGGATTGCTGCTTCTCGGCCGACTCCAGAGCCTGCTGAACCCATCCAGTAGGTTTTAATACCGGGCTGACCATTTCGCCATTTTTCGTATCCCAAATTCGCACTGAATCGTCGATACAGTGCGTCACCACACAACTGCCATCAGAATTGAAGATGACTTTGTCCACGGTCCCGTTGTGCTTCAGCGGTGGGACGAGGGATTGATTGGTCTGGACATCCCAGACGCGAGCGGTGTTGTCCGAACTGGCGGTTGCCAGCATTTTTCCATCGGGGCTCAGCGAGGCGAATAAGATTTCCGAGCCATGCCGCATCGGCTCGCCGATCGGTTCGCCCGAGGTGGTGCTCCAGATTTGTGCTGTTCTATCGGCGCTGGCCGTAAATATCTTTTCTCCGTCTGGCGTAAAACCCGCGGATAAAATGGGGCCGTTGTGAACGATCGGCTTGCCGATTACTTTTGCGGAAGCGGAGTCCATAATGTTGATCAAGCTACCGTTTATGACCATGACGTAGCGACGATCAGGGCTGTATATCATCTTTTTGTTAGACTGTTCCAGATTGAATTCTTCCTCGTGAGTCATGATTTCCTGAAGCTCCCACAATCGCAATCCTCCATCGTCTGAGGCGGTGAGCAATGAGCTTCCGCTGGGACTGAAACAGACTCGGTAAACGCTGCCGTTGTGCCGCAGCGGAGGGGTGATCGGGTCTCCGGAAATGACATTCCAAACGCGGGCGGCATTATCTTCGCTGCCGGTCGCGATCATCTGACCATCGGGGCTGAACATTTCGCAGAGGATCGGGGCTTCGTGCTTCATCACCATCGGTCGAAAATCTTTCGTGGCGAGATTCCAGATTCGCGCATGCCCAGTCAGATTGGCGGTCGAAATCTGATTTCCCGCCGGGCTGAATCCGCAGTCCGAGGTGGATCCCCCCAGTCGAATAATCTGGCCGTAGGGCTCGCCCGTTTTTACGGTCCAGACTCGACAGGTTTTATCCGAACTGGCCGTGACCACTTGATCGGCGGTCGGCGAAAAATGGGCTCGAATGATTGGCCCTTGCATGGCGAGCACCGGGCTGACCGGTTTGCCGGTAGCGGAATCCCAAACCCGGGCCGTCTGATCCACAGAGCAGGTCAGAAACCAACTGCCGGTGGCGGCAAACTCTCCATGGGTGATTGGCCCGGAGTGACGGATGCTGAAGCTCAGTTCCTCCTCGAGAGTAATATCGAAAATTCGCGCGGTACCATCTGTTGAGGTTGAAAGCAGGAGTTTCGAATCAGGACTAAACGACAGGCTGGTGATTTCCTCGCCATCATCTTCCAGGAACTCGACCGATTTTTGATCCTGAAGACTCCAGATTCGCGGGTGTCCGTCCGCGCAGGCGGTTGCCAGCCATTTGCCATCCGGGCTGAATAGAATTTTGGTAACAGCTGCGGGATGCTCGAACGCGAGGGCCGTTTTTTTGGTCTTTTCCGGTTTCAGGGAATAAAGCCGAGCGTGATTATCCCAGCAGGCGGCGGCCACCCAGAAGCCATCCGGACTGAATGCCGCATCCCGGACTTTGCCTTCGTGAAACCAGGCCCTCACCAGCATGGGGCACTGTCGAAGGACCGAACCCAACCGAACGCGGTGCATTCCTTCTCGTGAGGCAACGCCGTTTTCTAGACGCAAGGCCTCGGCAAACAGCGGCAAGGCTCGCATCAGGTCTCCCTGCTGCAGGTACTGAGTTCCGTTTTGAACTGTCAGCCGGATGCCTCGTTCGAGCGCCGCATTCTGCTCTTCTCCCAATTTGTCGCGCTGTTCTTGAGCGAGCGCTAAGGCCTTTTGTAGCTTCGCATTGTAAATCAGACCAAAGCCGACAAGCACGACCAGCGAGAGGGCGCCCAACAGAATCATCCCACTATAGGTGGGATGTGATCGAATCCACTTTCGAACCTTCTCCGAACGGGTGGCGGCCCGGGCGGAGATGGTATCCCCATCGAGAAATTTTTTGAGATCATCACTCAGTTCCAAACCGGAGGCGTAGCGTTTCTCCGGCTTTTTCTCCAGGCATTTGAGTGTGATGATTTCCAGATCGCGCGGGATCTTGGGATTCTTAATCCGTAACCGCTCCGGCTCATCCCGGATCACTTTCAGGATTAATTCCAGCGGCGATTCGCTCTCAAAGGGCGGTGCCCCCGTCAGCATCTCATAGAGGATTGCACCCAGGGCGTAAACGTCCGTGCTGGGACCAATTTGCTTGATGTGACCGGCCGCTTGCTCCGGAGCCATGTAAGCTGGGGTGCCCATGATCGCCCCCGATTGAGTCTGACCGGTGGCAGATTCCAATCGTTTGGCCAATCCAAAATCGGTGATTTTGGGTATACCGTATGGGTGCTGGGCGAAAAAAATATTCGAGGCTATCGACTTATTTCCGCTGTCCCCGGTGGGCGCCGTTTTGCTGAGAAGAATATTCGCCGGTTTCAGATCGCGGTGAATGATGCCCAGTGCGTGCGCGGCCGCCATCGCGTTGGCGAGAGTTTGTATCAAGGCGGCGGCGTGCCGGGGATTTTGGGGCTTGCCTGCTATTGCCTGAGAGAGATTGCCGCCATCGACAAACTCCAGTGAGAAGAAAGGTCGGCCGCTGATCTCGTTGACTTCGTAGATTTGAACGATGTTCGGATGCTGAAGTTGAGCGACGGATTCGGCCTCCGCCTGGAAGCGCTGACGATGCTCACGCCCGGCGTGTTCGGCCGCCAGAATCATTTTGATGGCCACCAGCCGGTTCAGACCGATCTGACGAGCCTTGTAAACCACGCCCATGCCGCCGCGGCCAAGCTCTTCCAGAATTTCGTAGCCGGGAATTTCGATGCGGCGAAGTAAGGAAGAATCGGAAATCGCTTCGGAGGGCATGGAGATCGGACTTTTAACAAATTCCGTGGCTTGGGGCGTTCCTGCGTGGCTGGAGGGAAGATCTATAGTGGCTCCCTGGCCGGGGAGTGACAGTTGGTCCTGGGGTACAGCGGTTTTTGCACCGGGTTGATAAGCGACCGTCGGATCATTCGATGGAGGAACGCTCATGGGAAAAACCTGACCGCTTGAAAACTCTGGAGGCGTTATTCGTGGTTCTAATTCATTACAGCTTCTAATCGTGATGTTAGCAAGCCAGACAAGTTGCGTAATTCGAAACTATTCTACGGATTGTAGCGGGGCCGACGGTTATCCGAATTCTCGGATTCTGACTTTCGAATTTTCCGGCCTGATAGCGTGCTGAATAATACAATCCAATATCATCCCTCTGTCGCCCTTCGAACGACTACTGGAGCATCACCTTATGGCTCGTTTCTCTCTCCGATCACTCGCATTTCTGGGTATGTTAATCCCCGGCTTCACCTCGGGAGCTTCGGCGGCCGAACCGACTCCCACACAAAAAGAAGCCCCCCCGATTCGCGCATTACTGGTCATCGGTGGTTGCTGTCACGATTATAAAAAACAGAAGGATATTCTCACCAAAGGCATCTCCGAACGGGCCAATGTCGAGTGGGTGATTTCCTATGATCCCGATCAGGGCACGAAGCACCTGAATCCGGTATACGAAAAGACCGATTGGGCCAAGGGATTTGACGTCATCGTTCACGATGAGTGCACCGCGGATGTGACCGACATCGCAACCGTGAATAATATTCTGAAGCCGCATAAAGAGGGGCTGCCTGGCGTGGTCCTGCACTGCGGGATGCACTGCTATCGCACGGAAGGATTCCCGAAATCCACCCCTTGGTTCGATTTCACGGGACTGGCCACCACCGGCCATGGGGCGCAGCTACCGATTAGCATCTCTTTCGTAGACAAGACCAATCCCGTCACTAAAGGCTTTCAGGACTGGAAGACGATCAACGAAGAGCTCTACAACAATTCGAACGGCAAGCTGCTGGAAACGGCTCAACCATTGGCCAAGGGCAAACAGGTTTACAAGGACAAAAGTGGTAAAGAAATCGCTACCGAAACGGTCGTCGTTTGGACGAACACCTATAACGGCAAAGCCAAGGTGTTCGGAACGACCCTGGGTCATAATAATGCGACCGTGGAAGATCCTAAATATCTCGATCTGGTAACCCGAGGATTACTCTGGTCGGTGGGTAAGCTCGACGACAAGGCCTATCACACGCCAGCCAAGAAGGTGTTGCTAGACAAGTAAGCCCGGGCCGAGTTGTGCAATCCCATTAGAAATTGCGAAGGACCGGACCGCTGGGATCCGGTCCTTTTCGTTTAAACAGTCCGTCTAGGCTGCGTCTTTCGCAGGTACAATTCCAGAAGAATCGCTCCCGCGAAAACCAGAATACTCACGGTCATGGAAGCGGTAAGCGAAACGAAATCGAAGATTGGATCGGTATCATTTCGCAACATCTCATTCAAAAATCGGTGAATCGCATAGCCGAACATCAACAGTACCATGACTTGGCCATCGTGTCGGCGGAACGGATAGAAAGAGACCAGTAAAAAGACCATCAGAATCATACTGATGGATTCGTATAACTGAGTCGGCTGTAAGCCCAGGGATCGCGGTGTATACTCAGGCAGTTCAATGACTTCTTTATTTCGCTCCACGGTGAATTGAACTTTGGCCTTTCCTTTTGGCCAATTTCGCAACTGGTAACTCAGCAGGTCAGTCGCTGACAGTTGGCGAACACCGGGTATTTTGGAAAATTCGTCTTTAGCCAGTAGATACAAGTTCGGAGAAGTCACCAGAAACGTATAAAGTCCTTGCGAATTTTCGCTGACCGGATCGATTTCAGTCAATTTCCCGAGATCCTTCTCGATCTTCCGTACGGAATCCAGACCGGAGGGTGTTGTCAAAAAGAGAATCAATAGGCCGTTGTCCTGACCATTAAATTTAAGGATCTTGTCGCCCGGTTGTAAACCCGCGCGCAACGCTTGAGAATCGGCTTCGACTTTATCAACAATCGTACGAGGATCGTTCTCTTCACTGCGATCTATCGAGGAGAAGCCGAGTGTCGTCTGGTACGAATACTTTTGGGCGACCGTGGATCGAACCGGGCCAGTGAGCAACGGAAATTCCAGAGAAGCGCATTCGGATGAGGCTACCTGCCCGTAGCAACAGCCGTTCAATAAACATCCGACCCGACCCAGAACCAATCCCATGGCTAGGGCCGGTGCTATGGCGTCTGCCAGTACCCAAGTCGAGATTTTCAATCTACGCAGAACGTAATAGTAGAGGACGATATAACCGATGGTGCCACCCAGAACCGAACCGTAAAAAACGATCCCGCCTTCCCAGATTTTGAAGAACTGGCTGAAGGGAACCTTATACTGAATCATGTAAAAAATTCGGGCTCCGACAATTCCCGAGACTAGCAGCACGAGCGACAAATCCTGAATGCGATCGGCGGAAACACCCCCTAATCGTCCTCGGCGAACGGCGAAATTCATGCAAATGACGAAGGTCAAAAATAGCATGGCCCCGAAGCCGTGGATCGGAATACCCTCCGGGCCAAATTGGTTTTGCAGGATCGGTATGTGAAAGAGGACCTGTTGCATTCGCGTTTCCAGAGTGTTCCGGTCGGGGAGAAATCCATTTCAAGTTAGTCGCTATCGCCTCAGTCTGTCAATGCGAAGCCGTTCTTACTCGAGTACTCCCGGTCTATAGAAAGCTTACAGAGTCAGGATAGACGATTGATAACCATTTGAAAATTGGGGCGAACTGGCCTCTCAGCCGACTTCCAATTCAGCCACTCGCGGGCAAAGTTCGCGAACGCGACGATTGAGGTAATCGCGAACTTCCGCGAGAGTGCGCATGCTGAGAACTTTCTCTGCGGCCTGCCGGGCGTCCGCGAGAGTGATGGTCTTCGCCATTTCCTTCATCGAACCGACAAATGCGGGAGCCATGCTGAATCGCCGAAGTCCCATACCCAGCAAAGGAAGCAGACAGCGCGGGCTTCCCGCCATCTCGCCGCAAAGCGTAACCGGTTTTTGTCGTTCCACGCACGCCCCGATCAGGCCGCGGAGTAGCCTTAAAACCGCCGGATAGCAGGGATCGACCAGATGGGCCACTTTCGGATTATCGCGATCCGCGGCCATGAGATATTGTGTCAGGTCGTTCGAGCCAATGCTCACGAAATCGACCAGATCGAGAATTTCGTTGATGCACAAAGCGGCTGAGGGAACCTCCGCCATCACTCCGAACGGAATTCGATCCGGAAGTTGTAAGCCTTGTTCGATCAAGCTCTTGCGCAACTCTTCGAAAAGCAATTTTAACTCAATAACTTCTTCCACTCGGGATATCATCGGGAACATCACGCTGATATGTCCGTAGCGGGAGGCTCTTAGAATCGCCCGAAGTTGCGTTCGAAACAGTTCCGGATAGTCAGTCATCAGACGGATCGAGCGAAATCCCATAAAAGGGTTGGCTTCGCGACGGCTACCCAGATAAGGAACCTGCTTGTCTCCCCCCAGATCCAGCACTCGAATCGTCACGTTGGCGTTGGGAGAGGCTTCAATGACGTTACGGTAGGCCCGTTCCTGCTCTTCTTCCGTGGGGACGCCAGAGTGCGTCAGAAAGATGAATTCCGTTCGAAACAGCCCAACAGCCGTCGCACCAACACCTACCGCCGAAGCGGCATCGAACATGTTGTTGACATTCGCGAGGAACTCGAGGCTAACGCCGTCTGCCGTTATGGGCGCGTGGTCGCGATTTTCGATGAGCTGATTGCGAAGGTCGACGTACTCTCGCTCTTGCTTCCGATAGGCCGATTCCACTTCCGGCCCGGGATTGACGAGCACCACACCTTCCCGGCCATCGACAATGATCAGATCGCCCGAACGGGTTTCTTTCAGAACCCCGACGACACTGGAAACTGCCGGAATACCCAGCGATCGGGCGAGAATAGCGGCATGGCCGATGCTTCCGCCGGTTTCCGTGACGATACCAATAACTTTCAGACGATCAAACATCACCGCATGGGAAGGAAGCAGTTCCTGGGCTATGAGTATCACCGGCGTGTGAGTGTCGAACTTCTGTAGCCCCGATGCAATGGAAAGTTGATTAACCAACCGGCCGATCACGTCCCGGATATCGGCCATGCGTTCGCGGAAATACTCATCGGAAATCTGTTCGAAAAGTTTGCTGTAATCGTCGAGCGTTTTCCGAAGCGCCCTGACGGAATCGAGATGTTCTTTTTCAATAATACTCCGGACTTTACCGACCAGGGCCGGATCCCGCAGCAGGGCGCGATGGCCGCGAAAGATATCCGCGGCGGGTTCTGAGATTTCCTTGGCAACGTGCTGGATAGTTCGGTCCAGATCGGCAGCCACGGCCTCGCAGGCCGCGTCGAATCGAACCAGTTCTGTGGCAGGATTCACACTATCCGCAAGGCCGGGGAATGCAACTTCATCCATCCGAAATGCCGGGGCGATGGCGATCCCGGCCGAGAGAGAGAGGCCACGTTTCATAAGCCTCAGTTTACAGGGATACCGGGGAATTTCAAAAGACCTTTTCCGGTTCGAACTCTCTCGTGCGAAGCGGTTTTGGTATTGGGAGACTTTTGAGTTACTTAATAGATCCTTCCTTCTCGAGAAGGAGAACTGGAATTCCGGTAGGCGAGCAGTTAATCTGGGTATCAGATATTCAAGGAAACCCGTAATCTATTGAAGAGCCTATTTGGTAGTGGGGAAGCATGAAATCTGAACAGTTGGTGTCTTTTGTCAAATCGATTCGAAAGAGTAATCTCCTGGAAGAAAAATCCATGAAGCTCCTCGAGAATTGGGCAGTCGTCGCCAATGCGGATCCCCAGGAAATTGCCAAGGAAATCGTCCAGCGCAAATGGCTGACGCCCTATCAAGTCAAAGAATTCTGGAAGGGGAAAGGCGATAAGCTCATTCTCAAACAGTACATCATCGTGGACAAAATCGGTGAAGGGGGGATGGGAGACGTCTATAAAGCCCGGCATTCGACCATGGACCGGGAAGTGGCAATTAAATTGATTCGTCAGAAACGGCTTTCGAATCCCGATGCCATCAAACGATTTCAAAAAGAGATTCAGGCAGCAGCTCAACTCCAGCACGAAAATGTCGTCATCGCTTATGATGCCGACCAGCAGGGGGATTCCCATTTTTTCGTGATGGAATACGTCGAAGGCATAAATCTGTTCGAACTCGTGAAGAAATCGGGAGCTTTACCCGTCGCGAGCGCCTGCGAATATATCCTGCAAGCGGCGATGGGATTGCAGCACGCTTACGAGCGGGGGATGGTTCATAGGGATATCAAGCCCGCAAACCTGTTGCTGAACAAGACGGGCACAGTAAAAATCCTCGATATGGGCCTAGCCCGCATCGATACGGCTACGAGTGCCGATGAAACCCGGCTTACTACGGAAGGCATAACTTTCGGCACACCCGATTTCATTTCCCCCGAGCAATGCCGCAATCCTCGCGATGTGGATATCCGCTCGGATATTTATGCTCTGGCAGCCAGCCTTTACTATTTGCTCACCGGCAGCCCGATGTATCCCACGGGCACACCGGCCCAGAAAATGATCGCACACAATACGGAACCGATCCCGACCGTGGACCGCATCGACATGCCAGCGGGCCTGCCGGAGATCATTACCAAAGCTTTGGCGAAAGATCCCGCTTTGCGCTACCAGACCCCCGTGGAATTCGCCGAAGCACTGAAACCCTATGCCCCCAGAACGAATACCGTTCTTACCGGTTTGATGGCCAAACTGGGAACTGAGGAAGTCGCGGATACTATTCCTGAAGTTGCGCCTTACGAACCGGATACTGCCAGCCGCTTTCGATTCGCCAGTCTGAACACCGAGCGGCCTGTGCGAGGAAATAAGTCGGAGAGCCATTCCAATAAAAAAATGATGTTAGTGATCTCGACCGTTTGTGTTCTGGCTCTGATCCTATTGCTGATTCTGCTCGTTTTGACAAACGATCCGGGTGCAAAGAAGAATTTAAAAACCCGCGAAATCTGGAAATCAAATTTGGGATAAAACGGGGAGCCTCCTTGAGATCCGGTGAATTCATCCGATCACAAGGAGGCCAGTCGAGTTCGAACGGGATTTACAGACCGCTGGCGAAATCGTCGCGGTTCGTGGCGACCGACTTGTCCGCGGGGTTGGTATGCGGCCCGCGCGGCGCATGTCCGGGGTGGGTGCGAAAGCCTGCTCGAGCGACTTCGCTGACCACATCCTGATAGCTGACCGAGGTCGAATCGTAATCGCCCCCGTCAAAGTCGTCATATCGGCAAACGTAGCCCGGTTTCTTGGCCAGTTCCTTTTCGGCATGGAAGGACTTTATAATGGCCGCTTGCATGGTTTCCCGGCAGGAGGAATGAATCGGGTGGGCTATGTCGGCGTGCAGTTTGACCCGGCCGTCCATATCCCGGCCGGCTCGCAATTCGTCGAGCTTATGTCCGCAGAAGTTGCAGAAGCGAGATTTCAGGTGGTTCTTGCTGCCGCAGGAGTGGCATCGATCGGTGAGCTTGCGGCTTGGCATTGCCACAAACAACCCTCTCGTACCCTCGATAATTTTCAGATCGCGGATGACGAAAGCGTTGTCGATTGTGATCGAACAGAAGCCTAAAAGTCGCTCGTTATTTTCTTCGACCAGTTTGATGCGCACTTCCGTGATTGTCACAGCTGGCTCCTTCATGGAGTATTTCAAGGGCAACGGCTTCTTGCCTACCCTATAGCCCGGCGAAAAACTCTCCGCCTATAAAGATCGAACCCTCCACCAGCGCGTACCGGCTGGTAGTTTCTGGTTTTGCAATTCCGCAGCCAGCCTCTCGCTGTGCGACTCGTCTTCCGCCACAGCAAACAAACTGGAACCGCTACCACTCATCAGACATCCCAGAGCAGATGTCCTCGATA
Organism: Telmatocola sphagniphila; assembly: GCF_018398935.1. Lineage (GTDB taxonomy): Bacteria > Planctomycetota > Planctomycetia > Gemmatales > Gemmataceae > Telmatocola > Telmatocola sphagniphila. Next base: position 302,529 of record NZ_CP074694.1, read on the forward strand.
ACTCAGCCAGGATGGCCTGGATTTCGGAATTCATTTCGAATGCAGATTCCTGCAAGCGATTGAACATCTCTGCCGCTAGCCGCCGGGCATCTCCCACGACGAAAGCTTCCCGCAAATTCTGGCCCGATCGAGGATTCGGCGGAAGCTTGAGGTTCCGATAAACCGCCGCGGTATCGCATCCGCTTGCCGGTTTCAGCAAGAGCAAATGCAAGGGAATCCTGGCCGGTAAGGGTTCGAGAATTTCCCCTCGACCCGTACACCACGCCGCATTTTCACCCAGGAAGAACGGTACATCGCTACCGAGTTGGCTTCCCAATTCCTTCAGTTCGACGACGGAAAGATTTAATTTCCAGAGCCGATTCAACCCGAGCAGTGTGGCGGCGGCATCGCTGCTGCCCCCTCCTAAACCGGCGGCCCAGGGAATTTTTTTCCTTAAATGTATCGCGACCCCGTCCTGGCATCCGGTGCTTCGCCGCAACAATTGAGCGGCTTTGACAACCAGATTCTCCGCACCTACTGCGAGTTCCGGCGTATCGCAACTCAGCAGAATCTCCGCGCGATGCGGGCGGAAAATAATCTCATCGCAGAGATTGATGGCTACCATCAGAGTGGACAATTCGTGATAGCCATCCGGTCGTTTGCCAAGAATTTCCAGAAAAAGATTGAGTTTTGCTGGTGCAAGCAGAAGGAGAGAACCATCGGTCTGTAAAGATGGGGTCATTTCAAACGCCATCGCGGCTCGTCGGGTTCCATCCCGTCTTTTGTACCAATCCTTTTCCTTTTCTTAGCAGTTTCTTAACTCGCGCGGATACTAATGCAGCTTCTCGAAAGCGTCAATAGGGAGTTATGAGAATTTCAGGACCATCATTTCGTTCAGTCAATTCTCGCAAAATGGGCGACTAAACCCTTTGTCAAGAAGAACCTTTTAGATTTGAAGATTTTACTTGCGTACTGTTGCCGGAGCATTAGAATGTGAGACGCTGAAAAGCCAGTTTTTTTGAAAGGGTTGGAATGGTTAACATTTATGTGGGGAATCTGGCGTGGTCTTGCACGCCAGAGCAACTGACGGAACTGTTTTCCACCTATGGAGCGGTAGGGAAAGCTCAGGTCGTCAAAGACAAGCAGACTGGCCGCTCCCGGGGATTCGGGTTCGTCGAAATGCCCAACGCTGAAGAAGCGAATGCGGCAATTGCGGCCCTGAACAACGCCGATTTTCAAGGTCGACCGTTGACCGTGAATGAGGCCAAGCCTCGCGAACCTCGACCGGCCGGTGGCGGTTATGGTGGAGGAGGCGGAGGCGGAGGCTATGGAGGAGGCGGTGGTGGCGGCCGCGGCGGTTACGGAGGAGGGGGAGGCGACCGGCGAGGGGGCGGGGGCTACGGCGGCGGTGGAAGAGACCGTCGCGGATCGTATTAACAGTACCAAACTGTAAGTTTATTCATAGATTGACTGTACTGGACGTACGGTGCGGGGGTCTATTCTCTATAGGGAAACAAAAAACTATATGGCGAAAGAAGAAGCGATTGAAGTCGAAGGCCGGGTGAAAGAAGCCCTGGCCAACACGCAATTTCGAGTTGAATTGGACGTCGGGGGCGAAGTCATCGCAGTGGTCGCCGGTCGCATGCGGAAAAACTTCATCCGTATCATTCCCGGGGATCGCGTTAAAGTGGAAATTTCCCCTTACGATCTCACACGTGGCCGCATTGTGTATCGGGGCAAATGATAGTGCCCAACATATTGGCTGACAACCCTTCTCAAAACAGCTCACTCATATGAGATAGACCCTTCCCCGAATCACACCATGGGGAAGAGTCTGATTATTCTCTCGATCCTCAGATATTCGGAATCACCGCTATAGAAATAACCGCTTCCTCGGAAGACAGTCCGAAACTGTTCACGACCCTGTATTTGATGACTTCCATACCCTGCATATCCCCACTATTTTCGTACTGCACCCGGTTATTATCTAGAACGGTAGCCGTACCATGAGTCGGTGGTCCGGTAATCACGATTTGCAAGACGGGATCATTTTGTGGATCGGAGATGCTATCAGTGAGATCGTAAATGGCAGTCTGGCCGAGCGGAACTGTCACTGCAGTGGAATTGGCCACGGGCGGCTGGTGGATCGTAATGAACACGGTCGCCACGTTAGACACTCTGCCGTCCACATCTTTAATGGTGTACTGGAAGCTCTCCGATAAGACGGGGGAACCGTCGTGGATATAAGTAAAAGTTCCATCGGGATTTTTGTTGAGAAATCCCGTTGTGGGAATGGACACAATTGTCAGGGAGCTGAAGTCGAAAGCTGCGGAGGGAGCGCTATCGTTTGCCAGCACGGATATAACCAAATTTCCTCCTACGTTTAACGCCACGGAATCATTATTAGCCACAGGGGGTTGCAAAATCGTAAGGATGACCGTAGCTTCGTTGGAAACGGATGCCTTTGCGTCTTTGATGGTGTAGCGGAAGTTGTCACTGGTACTTAAACCGCCGTCGTGCTGGTAAGTCACGGTTCCATCAGCATTCACAGTTAGTGTGCCGTGCTCAGGCTGTTGAGTGATGGTTATAGAACTCAAGTCCAGGGCGTTGTCGGGATCCGTATCGTTCGCGCTTACCGGAAGTACAAGCGAGGCACCTGCCGCTACGGTTCCAGTATCGGGATTGGCGACTGGAGGCTGATTCAGTGGAACGATGGTGATCGTCACGGTCGCTTCGTTGGAGACCGCTCCCTTCGCATCCTTGATTGTATATTTGAAGCTGTCGCTGAGAGTCGCTCCGCCATCGTGCTGATAGGTCACAGTCCCGTCTGGATTTACGGTGAGTGTGCCATGCTCAGCTGGCTGGGTGATTACGATGCTGTTGAGGGCTAGAGCGTTCTCCGGATCCGAATCATTGGCTGCCACCGGAATAGCGTAAGATCCACCGGTGTTGACCGAGGCCGAATCTGGATTGGCTACAGGAGGCTGATTCGGTGGAACGATGGTAATCGTCACCGTTGCTACATTGGAGGCAACCCCCAGATTATCGCGAATAAAGTAAGTGAAGCTATCGGTTACTGTCGCAGAGCCGTCGTGAGTGTATTTCACCGTCCCATCGCTATTTACCACAAGAATACCGTTCACCGGTTCCGTGATAATGACAATCGAGCCAAGATTGATTTGCCCACTTTCCGACGTGTCGTTTTCAGCGACATTGATGATCTTCGAGCTTCCGACCTCAACTTCGGCAATGTCGTTCCCGGCCACGGGGGCTTTGTTGACAGCTGCAATTACCAGCGAGACGGTGGCGGTATTCGAAACCAATCCCTGGGCATTCTTGATTGTGTACGTGAATGAATCGGTTGTCGCGTTGCTGCCGTCATGGACATATTTCACCGATCCATCGCTATTGATTGTGATTGTCCCATGGGCGGGCTGCGTCACAATTTGAATGGAGGCAAGATTCAACGAACTGCCTGGGGCAGTGTCGTTTAAGGCCAAGTTCAAATTGGCTGTACTGCCTTTGGTTACGGTGAAGGAATCACCACTTGCAACCGGTGCAGTGTTGGAGGGATTGGAAGGTGTTGAGCTACTTCCCGTTACGGTGATATGGACTTCGCCCACGGAGGAGAGGGTGCCTTTGCTGTCGAGGAACTGATAGCTGAAAGAATCGCTGCTGGCGGATCCACCGTTATTTGTGTAGGTCACGCTACCATCGCCGTTAGTGGTAACCGATCCCGAAGCCGGTCCTCGGACGATTCGGATCGAAGAGGTGTTGATCGCTGAACCTCCGAATGCCTGATCGTTGGCGAGAAGATTTGCTCGAGTTGACGCGCCCCGCGCGACCGAGGCAAAATCCGCATTGGCCACCGAGATCATCCCGGGGGTAACCGAAGATACACCTTGAGTATGAAGGTTCTTGCCAAGGTCGACTTGAGTAATGCCAAATTGCGCGGTACCTCCCGCGGAAACTATGTAGCTGCCGTTTCCGAAGGAAGAATATCCGATGTTTACGACATCATACCCAAGACCACATGCCAATACCAACCCCTTCGGGGCCTGAACTCCTGAAAGAGTGATCACATCGTTGCCGCCATTCGTGATGAGGGACATGGTGTTATTGGAGCGCGTGTTGAAGACGCTGAGAGAATTATTTCCCTCGCCCATGTTCACATACAACTGGCCGCTCAAGGACAGACCATTGAGCACCAGCATATCGTCCCCACCGCCAAGTTGAATGTGCACACCTTTCAGGTTGCTGAAATAGACCGGGGCGGTACGGCCGTTGACTGGAGTATTACCATCCAACGCCGAAATGCTGACGGCGTTGGATCCTAGGCCAGTGATTTGGATCCGGTTAGCGAGATGATCGCCTGCGACAAAGAGAACACCCCCGGAGACCATGGCCTGAACGGATCCATCCATCACCGTCCGGTCTTCCAAACTCTCCAATTTCGGTGTAACTGCTGGGATGGGCTTCCCTTTTTTCGACTTCATCCGTGTTGGCATGACTCGCTCCCCAATGAACTGGTCTAAAATATGAAACAGGTTTTAAGATAAAATTTACTTTAAAATTGATGGGAGAGAAATGAAAATTGAGGAAATCTAGAATCTGGGTAAGTTGCAAAATACGCTTTGAAACGACTTTTCATAAATTCTGAAAGGGGTTAGGCCTGCATTTCAGGAAATTCACAAACAATTTGTCGCATCAGCCCGAATTTTTGAGAGGGGTGCGTCGCTACGGGGCCGGATGATTTCTGCGTAAACTAAGTTGTATGTCCGTGCCTTTCGAAATCGTGCCAAGAGCATTTTCATGAGTCTGCATTCTTATCCGAATCGATTGCTCTGGTCGGCCGCGTTAGCGAGCGGAATTGTTTTTGCATTTTGTGGCGGTTTGGCAATTTACCTGGACACACAGCAGGCGAAAACGGCCGCTTTCCTCAGCGAAAATATCGGTAGTCGTAAGGCTGCCGACAATCTCGAAGAAGCCCTGGCGGGTTTGATTCTCTACCACGAACGGCAATCGGGCGAGGTCGGGCCTCTTCAGGAAAGAGTCAAAATTCACCTTCAGGACATTATCAATCTCAGCGACAAAAAAAGAGAACAGGAACTGAGTGGCAAGCTCAAGAATCGCATAGACCGATATCTCGATGCGTATCGTGAGGAACGCCTGAGGGGCGATTCCACCAATCGGGCGTACTTGATTTTGAAAGAGGATTCCATCAAGCTCTGCCAGGATCTGCAGACTTTCAATGAAGATCAGATCGAAAAATCGGAGCAGGAGCACCGCAAGTCGGTCCGATGGATGAGTTGGGGACTTTTGATCGTCGGTAGTCTGGGCTCGCTGGCCGGGATGCTTCTCGGTTACGGCCTCGCTCGCAGCCTCCGAAGAACACTCCATCAGTTTTTGGTTCGCGTTCAGGGGGCCTCGGAACGGCTTGGCCAGGAGACCTCCACGGTGGAGTGGCAGGGGGATGATGCGGCGTTGCGAGAGGGGACCGACGATCTCGTTCATCAGGTTGAAAAGGTAGTCGAAAAACTCCAGCAGAACGACCGTGAGATTCGCCGATCAGAACGACTGGCAGCCGTTGGTCAACTGGCCGCTGGTGTAGCTCACGAAATTCGCAATCCATTGACTTCGGCTATCTTGCTGATCGAAACCGGTCGAAAAGATCCGCAATCCGGTGGTGTTACCGATGAGGATTTGACGCTCATCGAGCAGGAACTGCAAAGAATCGAAAGCACTCTGAAAATCTTTCTCGATTTCGCCCGCCCCCCCAAGCTGGAAAGACTACCCTGTGAGCTAATATCGATTATTAAAGAGAGCCTCCAATTGCATCGACGGCGACTCGAGCAGCAGGGAACTACAGTCAATTTTCATCCCGCCCAATCGAAGTTGATGCTCGATGGCGATCCCCAGCAATTGCGCCAGGTTTTCGATAATCTGATTCTCAATGCCCTCGATATGATGCCTTTCGGAGGACGGTTGGAAATCACTACCCGCCCTCAGTTGATCAACGGATTGGCAACCTTATATTTCTGCGATACCGGGCCGGGCATCCGGGAGGATATTCTTCCCAGACTGTTTGAACCGTTCGCCACGGGAAAAGAAACGGGAATCGGTCTGGGACTGGTAATCTCCAAACGAATCGTCGAGGAGCATGGCGGATCGATAATCGGCTATAATCGTCCCAGTGGTGGGGCCTGCTTCGAACTGCGTCTGTTAGTTGCCGAGGATACCGAATGAGGCGGTTGCTGCTGATCGATGACGAACCCGTGATTCAGCATGCATTCCGGAAAGCGTTTCACGCTCCGGAATATCTGGTGGAGACTGCCCGTACCTCCGCGGAGGGGATCGCTAAACTCCTCGCGGTTACGCCCGATGTGATCGTGCTGGATATTCATCTTCCGGATGCGGATAAACTGCAGGCGTTCGATCGCATCCGCGAAATCAATAAACGCATCCCCATCTTGCTCATAACCGGGCATGGCACGACCGAATTGGCGATCGAAGCCATGAAGCATGGTGCTTTTGACTATCTGATCAAGCCCTTACGCTACGAGCAGTTACAGGAACTGATCGATCGGGCCTGCATCAGCAGCCGATTGATGAATGTGCCAGCAGTCTTTCCCGATAGTCCTCCGGCAACCAAAGAAGTGGATGCTTTGGTGGGCCGGTCTGACGGCATGCAGGAGATTTACAAAGCGATTGGCCGGGTAGCGGCTACCGACACCCAAGTTCTGATTCTGGGAGAGAGTGGCACCGGTAAAGAATTGGTGGCTCGAGCGATTTATCAGCATAGCCAGCGGAAGGATAAGCCCTTTTTGGCCATTAATTGCGGGGCGATCCCCGAAGCGTTGATTGAAAGTGAACTCTTTGGCCATGAAAAAGGCGCATTCACCGGGGCCGAACGAAAACGGATCGGGAAGTTTGAGCAATGCTCCGGGGGGACTCTCTTCCTGGATGAAGTGGGCGAGATGCCACTACTGGCTCAGGTCAAACTGTTGCGGGTTCTTCAGGAGCAGCGCTTCGAACGAGTCGGCGGCACCGAAACGGTTGAGACCGATGTGAGGGTGATCGCCGCCACCAACGTGGATCTCGAAAAGCAGGTCTCTCTCGGCAAATTCCGCTCCGATCTCTATTTTCGACTGAACGGTTATGCGCTGGTTTTGCCTCCGCTGCGCGAGCGGGGAGATGATCTGGAACTTTTGACCGATCACTTTCTGGCGTGTTTTAGCCGGGAGTTTCAGAAGCCATTGCCTATCGTTGCGGATGAAACGCGAGAACTGCTGCGAAGTTATTCCTGGCCAGGGAACGTTCGCGAATTGCAAAGTGTTCTGAAACGGGGCATCCTTCAGATGTCGGGGGCGGTGTTACTGCCCGATAATCTGTCGATCAATCGGACTCCGACATCCGCTCCCCCGGTGGTGAGCGCCGATACTCGCAATGGCTTCAATCTTGATGCGTTTATAGAGACGAAACTGGAATCGGGATCGAAAGAGCTCTACGCCGAGTGCCTCAGTCAGATGGAGCGGAAGCTTTTAACGAGGGTGCTCCAGCAGACCGGTGGCAATCAGTTGCGGGCTGCTGAGATTCTGGGAATCACTCGGGGCAGCCTGCGGCACAAAATTCGCGCTTTAGGAATATTTCTAGAGAAATCAGTCTGGTCGGAAGACGATCAGACTGATTGAAGCCAGCATCTCATAATTCTGCTGCAATTCACGGAATTGTGACTGAAATATTCATTTTTACTTTGCCGCCATATTTTGTAGCTCGGCACGCGAATTGCCATCACGCGAATTGCCATTTAGAGATACTTCTCTTTCGGGAAATTTCGCGGTACTTGCTTCTCCTAAAGCGAAAAATCGGTGATCGCATTCTGATTGGAAGTGACATCGTCCTAACCGTGATTTCTGAAGGCAATTGCCAGGTACGACTCGGAGTGCAAGCCACGGCTCGGATTGCGATCCGAAGACCCGAGGACAAGCGTGCCTCGATTCTGAATCGAAAAAGTGTGAATTCAGAAGAATCGATCGGAGCGGAAACCTGAGAAGGATTTCCGACGAATTGTGATCGAAAGTCGGAACTTTTGCTGGATAGAAGCGTTCAAAGTATGTGGGACACATTCGGCAATTTTTAGAGGTGGATCATGAAAATTTATAGCTTGCTATTGATTGGATTGTTTTCCGCGATCGGCTTCGTCCATGCGGAAGAAAAAGTTCTCTCTAAAACACCCGCGGGGGAGAGAGCCGGAGAGATTGTCAAGATTTCCGCCGATTCGGTCACTCTAAAAGTTCAGGAAGTCGTCCCGGTGGTCAGCGGAAGGCATTATTCAACGAAATCCCAATCAAAGGAATATACCTACGCCATCGATGTAAAAGCCAAGGTGAAATTCGTCCCCGCCAAAAAGGAGACGCCGCCGAAGGTGGAGGAAATCGCCAAAGGCGAAAAGGTGGTTCTCCATCTTTCCGCGGTCAAGACACGCGGGGAGGATAACAAGGTCAATACGTCGACTCTCGTGACGATCATTGAGATCTACCCTAATCCCAAGGATAAAAAAGATTCGAAATCCTCCGATTCAAAGGATTCGAATGCCAATTGATCTGCCCCAGATTCGGACGGCTGCTATCTCAACCTGGATCTCCTCCAGGTTTTTCTTTTTGTTCTCCCCGTCGATTTCTTTTGTGGATTGATGAGAAACAGGGGGAAAATGAGAAAAAGCTTACCCATCTCCGCCACGCGCTATTGGCTGCACGCTTGCCCTACGCATATGATGTAGTAAGCGTGAATTTTTAATCCCGGGTTTGAGGAAGCGAGTTTCACCCCGGGCAATATCCATTTGGAAAGACGCATTTCTCGGCGATCGGAATTAACTCCCTTTCGCACCAGATCTGCGAACTGAAAGGCATGGCATGTACGAGCGATTTACCGACCGCGCTCGGAAGGTGATGCAACTCGCCAACCAGGAGGCGCAGCGGTTCAACCACGAATACATAGGAACTGAACACGTCCTTCTCGGGCTGGTAAAAGAAGGTTCCGGTGTTGCAGCCAATGTGCTGAAAAATCTCGATATCGATCTTCGTAAGATTCGACTCGAAGTGGAAAAGATTGTTCAGAGCGGTCCGACCGGCGAGCAGGTCGTCATGGGACGGTTGCCCCATACTCCCCGCGCCAAAAAAGTTATCGAGTACTCAATCGAAGAGGCTCGAAACCTGAATCATAATTACGTTGGAACGGAGCATTTGCTCCTGGGCCTCCTTCGAGAACAAGAAGGTGTGGCCGCTCAGGTTCTGATGAATCTGGGCTTGAAACTGGAAGATGTACGCGAAGAAGTGCTGAACCTACTGGGACATAATATGCCTGAATCCTCCGAAGCCTCGGGCGGCGCTGGTGGCTCCAGCGGCGGTAGCGAACGACCCGCCAAGGGCAAATCCAAAACTCCGGCTTTGGATAGCTTCGGCCGCGATTTGACCGAGTTGGCTCGTACCAGCAAACTGGACCCGGTGATCGGGCGAGCCAATGAGATCGAACGCGTGATCCAGATTCTCAGTCGACGTCAAAAGAATAACCCCGTGCTTCTGGGGGAAGCGGGTGTCGGTAAAACGGCCATCGTGGAAGGTCTGGCTCAACTGATCGTCGAAGGCAACGTTCCCGATCTGCTTCGAGATCGCCGCTTGGTCGTGCTCGACTTGGCCATGATGGTGGCAGGTACTAAGTATCGCGGCCAGTTCGAAGAACGCATCAAAGCGGTCATGAACGAAGTCCGTCGCGCCAAGAACACGATTCTCTTCATCGACGAATTGCACACGCTCGTCGGCGCAGGTGGAGCGGAAGGAGCGATCGACGCTTCCAACGTTCTCAAGCCGGCTTTGGCTCGCGGGGAAATTCAGTGCATCGGTGCGACCACTCTCGATGAGTATCGTAAATACATCGAGAAAGATGCGGCCCTGGAACGCCGCTTCCAGCAGATCATCGTCAATCCGCCGTCAAACGAAGACGCCGTGGAGATTCTCAAAGGTCTGCGGGATCGCTACGAAGCTCACCATCGCGTTCAAATCACCGATGGTGCTCTCAAGGCGGCCGTGGAACTGTCCGATCGCTATATCACCGGCCGTTGCCTGCCGGATAAAGCCATCGACGTCATCGACGAGGCGGGAGCTCGCATTCGCCTGAAAGCGATGACCCGACCGCCAGATTTGAAGGAAATCGACGAATCAATCGACCGCTTGAATCAGGAAAAAGAATCGGCCGTCGTCGATCAGGATTTCGAAAAGGCCGCTTCGCTTCGCGATCAGGCGGATAAGCTCAAGAAGAAAAAAGAGCAGATCATCCGCGACCACAAAGAGAAGTCCAAGGAAGCCGACGGTGTCGTGGATGAGGAAGTTATCAACGAAGTCGTTTCGAAGATGACGGGCGTTCCGCTGAAACGACTGGGTGCCGATGAAACGTCCCGTCTGTTGAAGATGGAAGACGAATTGCACGGCGCCGTGGTCAGCCAGGATGAAGCCATCCGGGCGATCTCTCGTGCGGTTCGCAAGAGCCGGGCGGGTTTGAAAGATCCGAAACGACCCATCGGGAGCTTTATCTTCGCTGGGCCGACTGGTGTGGGTAAGACGCTGTTGGCCAAGCGACTGGCGCAATTCATGTTCGGCGATGAGAACAAGCTCATAGCCTTGGACATGTCGGAATACCAGGAGAAACACAACGTCAGCCGATTGTGGGGGGCTCCTCCCGGTTACGTCGGCTACGAAGAAGGTGGCCAGCTCACCGAAAAGATTCGCCGTCAGCCGTATAGCGTTGTGCTGTTGGATGAAATCGAAAAGGCCCATCCGGATGTCTGGAACAGCTTGCTCCAGATCATGGAAGAAGGCCGACTGACCGACAGCTTTGGTCGAGCCATCGATTTCAAGAATACGATCTTGATCATGACGACCAACATCGGCGCGGAAACGATCATCAATCGTCCCGACTTCGGTTTCAGCAAGTATACCTCGAAGACGGAAGATACTTCCTACCGGGCGATGCAGGATCGTCTCAAGGAAGAAATGAACAAGAACTTCAAACCGGAATTTATCAACCGCGTGGACGACATCATCGTCTTCCGAAGCTTGAATATCGATGACTTGAAGAAGATCGTGGACATCGAACTTTCGAAAGTCTTCAAACGGTTGCGGGAGAAGAAGTTGGAACTGGTGATGACCGACGAAGCCAAGGAGCTGCTGATCGAGAAAGGTACCAGTCTCGAATTCGGTGCTCGGCCCTTACGCCGGGCGATCGAAAATCTTCTGGAAGATCCGCTTTCGGAAGATTTGCTTCGCGGCACCTTTGTCGGCAAGGATCGGATTACGGTTCGGGCTCACGATGTCGATGGAGAGAAAAAGCTCTACTTCGACACCGGGGATGCTGCACCCATGCAGACTCCTCCAGATAATCCCGCTCCGCCCCAGGAATTGGCCGGTACCCCGCATTAATCCTGGTTAGGCTCAAAGTCGAAAAGGTCGTGAGTCCTCCCTTGCTAATCGGAAGGATTCACGACCTTTTCCATTTAGTTCAAAATACGCCACCACGTTCGATCCAAAATAAACAGTACAAGCGATAGCGCAGTAGCCAGCAACAACAGCTTCGGGCCGAGTTCGAAATAGCGTCTGTAGTTAAAGCTCAAAACATCCTGTCGTTCCAAATGATCGAGTTCCTGGCACACCTGGAGTAGTTCCGTTCCATCATTGGCGGAAAAAGCCCGGCCACCCGTCCGTTTGGCAATCGCTTCATTGATCAATCGACCATCGGTTCGCTGCTTGATTTCTTCGGGAGTGGCCGTGGGAGGTGGATCGCCGCCGGTGTCGATTGTGAAAATGGGTATGTGAAGATTCGCGGCTAACTGCGCCGCCTGAAGAGGTTTTAAAGGCTTCCGATCCGGATCGTCCCTTTCGAAATTGTGCTCTCCATCGCTCAGGAGAATCATAACTTTTTTCTCCGTGGGAGCGTCCTGAAGCAAAATCAGCCCCTCAGCCAACGCATCTCCGATATTAGTACCGGCATCGAGAACACCGCGCGGGGCGACATCGTCCAGTAATTTCAAAAGCGCGGAATGATGCAGCGTCGGTGGACAGATCGGATAGGGCACCAGAGCAAAAGTTACCAGCCCGATGGCATCGGTTCCTTGTATTGTGGAACGCCCGGTAAAATTCATTTTCCCCAGGCCCTCTCCGCCGGCAACAAATAACCTGAACGCCCGCTTAGCGGCTTCCGCCCGACTGATGAGTGCTTCCCCCGGCTGCCAGCGGAAAGTTTCCGCCTCCATGCTACCGGACACATCCAGAAGCAATACGATGGAAATGCTCTGTGCGGGGATGCGGGACCGCTCATCCGGCCAGCGGGGACCTGCGGCAGCTACGATCACTGAGCCGACTATCAGGCACTGGATTGTTTTTCTTAAAGGGGGAATCCAGCGCGCCCGGCCGTGCGGCAGTCCTGCAAAGAGATTCAAATCCGAATAAACTATGGCTGGTGGAGGAATGCGGCGAAATAGAATTCCCAGCAGAGGCAGCAAGGCCAGACACCAAGGATGGGAAAATGAGAACATGCTTTTATTAAAGCGAAAAGTGCTTTGCCGTGAAAGATCGGCCTGCAGCTGCTATCGCAGAATCAACCAGAGTCCCAGATAGAAAAGTGCGTTGCTGATAGCAAAGACACAAAACAGACAGGTCAGAGATTTCAGGATCTCCGTTCGACTTACTCGAGCCATATCTTTGGAGCTGAAAATCAGAAATCCGCCGATAACCAGCGCGCCCAGAATGTCCGCGGCAAACAGACTCACCAGCAGGATTTCTCGTAAAGACATCAGTCATCCAGATTCAAGGATGTGCATATGGCTTTCATGACCAACCCATTGCGGCTCATTTCGCGATCCGCGCACTGGCAGAAAATGATCAAACTGCCATTCATCACCTGCAATCCCCGGATCCAGCAGGAACTGGTGACATCCAAGGTGATAAAATTTATATCGAAGCCGGTGGCCGGACTTTTCGCAATACTATCCTGGACCTCCTCGGATTCCAGTTCCTTGTAGATTTCCCGCAGAGTGTTTAACGCTTCTTCGAGGAGTGGCTCGGGTTCCTCCACATTGGCGTAATATGTGATGGTCATGAAAGCAGTGGCGGGACTTTGCAGGTTGATAGTCCAGCCCTCGTCGCTAGCTTCTTCTTCTATCGCCCAGTTTTCGGGGTACTGAAACCGCGCGCCATGGCGGTCAAACGTCTTCGGCATACTGACTCCTTTCTTCGATTGTATCGGCTAAGAATTATTTTTTCGCGGGTGCCTGGCAATCTCCAGCTGGCTTTGCCGGGGCTCGGATAATCAACTTGCTCTTTCAACAGTCGGAGTGTTACGATTCAGTAGATCCTAGGGAGGGAATCTGGTGTTTCTATCTCGAACGTTTTTGATCGGTCTGGCCCTGTTGATCGGTGTTGAGGGCCTTCGGGCTCAAACGGAGACATCGAGAGAACCCTCTGAAATACCCAAACTGATCAAGGATCTCGGAGCGCCTCGTTTTGCCGTGCGCGAAGCCGCGAAAAGAAAACTATGGGAAGCGGGCTTGCAGGCGGAAAGCGTTCTCCGCGAGGCGACCAAATCGAGCGATGCGGAGGTGGCCTCTTCTGCCAAAGAAATTCTCAATAAGATCGAGTGGGGTTATCTCCCGGGTCAAACGGCCGAAATCCGCGATCTGATCGATGCATTTCGGGTGGGAGATTCAGCGGTTCGACAGGATTCCATCGCGGCACTCGCAAAAATTCGTCCGCTTCCCTTTGCAGTCCTCAGTCGAATTCTGCTCAAAGAGCAGAGCGTTGAAAATTCCATTCTTCAATATAGCCGATTAGCCAACGAATTGAATCCGGCCCTCTTTGATGCCATGCTGTCGGGACAGGAGGAAACCGCGCTGAAGTATCTCGAACTACTGGCCAAGGGGCCGGACTCTGGAATGCAGGCAAATTATGGGGCTTTACTGAAAAAGAGAAATCGTCTTCCCGAAGCGATTGCCTATTGGACCCAGCAGGAAAATTTCAGTCCCATTCAGAAAGCGGCGGCCCCGGAACTATTAGCCGGTTTGTACAAGTTGTCCGGGCAGGAAAATGAATCGCTGAACTGGGCGGGAAAAATTAAAAGTCCAAGTGTCCGAACGACCTTACTCTTCCATTTCAATAACTGGAAAATTCTCGCGAAGGCGGAACTTGAGACTTTTAATCCTTCGACCAAGCTCGCCTTCCAAGCGCAGTCGCTGCTCCTGGCGGGCGACGGGAAGGATGCCGCAAGAAAGATTGAGGAATTACTCCGTTCTGGGGAAGACCTCCAGGACGAACAGCTCCTCACGAATTGTTATTCGGACCTGATCCTGCTGGGTAAAGGTGAAGACGCGCTGGAGACACTCATCCGTCGCGGACGGTCCAAGACGCTCTGTTTCGAAACTTTATGCGCCCAGTTGAAGTTCAAGACAGCTTTCAAAATGCTGGAGGAGGCCGATCGCGGTGTGATCTCGCCAGTCCCCGATGTACAGAGCGAGATTAGTCGAGCCAAGATTCTGGCACTGCTGGGGGAAAAAGAAGCGGCGATACAAATCTTCCGCAAAAAATTCGAGGAGTTTCGAAGTCAAAAATTCTCCGCGCGGGAATTGGTGACTCAGGAATGGAATTCGGGGTTTAAGGATCTGGTTTTCGAGCAGCTTGCGGATTTTTTCAAGTCCCGGTCTCTGATGGATTACGACGATGTCCTCGACGCCAGGACGTTTACTTCGATTATCGACAATGGTCAACAGCTTCTGAACTGGATCATTCTTTTCCGGGAGCTTGCCCCGGAGGAATCCCTGTTCAATCACTGTCAAAAAGCCTATCGGATACTCGAGGGAAAAGAGTCGCGGGCGAAGACCGATCAGGCAATAACTGCTCTGCTGAAAACGCCGATCCAAGAGTACGTGGAACAACAAATAGAAGGCAAGGCGAAAAAGATCTGCAGCTTGAGATTCGAGATGCAGGCGACTGCCTATCTCGCTCTCAACGATCTTATCGCCGCGGAGAAAGTCTTTAAGGAAAACCTCAATAATCCCAACCTGCAATTGATGTACGCCGATTTTCTCTTCGAGCGAGAACGATACCTCGAAGCGGCTGACCAGTTTGGATTGGTCGCCCAATCGAAGCGAAGCGCGCTGGCCGTCGTGCTGAAGGGGATCTGTCTGATTCGGGCCGGGAAGATGGAGGAAGGAAAAAAACTTTGCGAACTCGGGCATTGGTTGCCTCTGGCAGATGCGGAAGAGCGAACCGCCCTCATCCGCGGCCTGCAAAATCGAGGCTTGAACTCTGAAGTCGAGCCGGAACTCGATCTGATTCTGCAACTCTGCTGGCCAGGGGATTCGAGTTATATCAATGCCTTGAACCGAAAGGCTCGCTTAGTTGTGAGGACTCGAGGATATGCCGGGGCGGCCCTGAGGATTCGAAAGTGCATTTTGGGTTGTCTCATGACCGAGATGCGATTCATCGACCCCTCTTTCTTTTTGATCACTCCCGAATCGGCGAATGCCTTTCAATCTTTAGAAATGCTGGAAAAAGGGCAGATTCCAGACTCGGTAGAAATTCTCCGAAAGCATTTGAAAGTGCTGCCTGGGGATATTTCTTCGGTTCTGGTCGCTTATCCGAAATTGAAATTGCTCGGCAAACTAATGGAGGCGGATGCCCTTTGGAAAATCAGCCACGATGCTTATCTCGAAGTGGTTGCGGAATATCCCAAGTATGCCGAGGGTTGGAATTCCATCGCTTGGTTGAATGTGAATTGCCGTAAAGATCTCCAGGAAGCACTGCGCTGCGCCACCAAGGCCGTAGAACTTGAACCGGGCAATACGAGTTATCTGGACACTAAAGCGGAATCTCTGTTCTGCCTCGGACAAAAAGAAAAAGCAATTGAACTGGCAAAAGCCTGCATCAAAATCGATCCGCGACGGAACTACTACAAGAGACAACTCGCTCGCTTCCAGACCCAATCTCCGGAAAAAAGCTTTCCAGAGGAAGAAGATGATTTTTGAGCGAGTCGAGGATTACTTACCGATCACCTGAACAGTGCCATCCAGCATCGGAATGAGGTAGGAACCATTCGGTGAGAATAAGGCTCCGGAAGAGGGGGCGGTTGGATAACTCACCGGTTTCTGACTGCGCAGGTTTCCATCGCTCAATCCAATTGTCTCGATTTGCCCGCTGGCCAAAGTGAGCTGCACTGTATCGGTATCGGCGAGAGTCGCTCCCAGAATCATTTCCGAATCATCGAATGTTTTCGATGCTCGCGGCTTGGTCTCGCCCAGATAGCAAATATCCATTCGGTCAGGTTGAATAACCACCCAGCCTGGCTTGCCTGCCGAGCTAAAGGGCAGGGCATGAACTCGAACCTGCCAGGCATTTTTGTTCAGCGTAATCTTTCCCGCCGATGTCGCGGGGCCACTACCCTGCGAATCTCGAGTGGTCATCTCGCCGGTTTCATCGAGCAACAGAATCTGTGTTTCACTGATCGATGCGAGTGCCAGGATTCGCCGGGGATTGGTGAACTTACCGATCATCTCGAAGGCGGTCGAATCCCAGATATTCACCTGTCGGTCGCCGTCGGTAATCGCAAATTTGTCGGCTCCAATCCGGGCCAGCAAAGCGTTCCCTGGGGAGGTGTTGCCGACCCGCCAGTTCGGTCCGGGTTCCAGGGCGAAATTGTTTGCGCGTCCCGAACGGTACAATCTTCCATCCAGTAGGGGCAAAATCAATTCCTGATCGGTCAATAACGGAGTGGCCGCCAATGCCGCCGGTGGGAGTTTAATCGCATACTGTTCAAACTTCTCCGCATCGAGAACGCGAATCAGAAGCATCAGTTCGCCGGCTTTGCGAATTTGAGCCACCTGAACGAGCGATTGCCCATTGGGCGACATCAGGCGAATAGGGACATCTATCAGTCCCTCTATGGAATCGGCAAAACTGGTCGATTGAATCGTCAATCCGTCGTTGAATTTGGCAGGATCGAACTGATAGATTCGCCCGTTCCGGTCGAACATCCAGACCTTGTTCATCCAATTCACCAGTTCCGGCGATTGACAACCCAGCTGGCGTTTCCAGCGAATTTTTCCTGTCTGGAGATCGATCGAAGTCAGTACGCATTTCTGGGTTTCGGTAGCAGTCTGAAGGATGGCCGATTCGCCAAACAACCAGGGGGCTCGTTCCAGCCGGCCCAGATTGCCTATTAACTTTGCTGTCGAGTGAGTGACACCTTGCGTTCGCTGGAATCCGAACCGGATCTGCCAGAGATCTCCCTGGTGATAATACAAGGCGTCGGTCTCCCGGAAACGCAGCCAGGTCAGGGAATCGAAGTTGGACGATTCCTCTTTCGGGAAACCGAACTGGGTGACAATCGGCAGGCTCTCCCGTCCGCTGGAATTTGCCGCCAGTTGGCGAACCTGCATTTGATTTGTCTCGTCCACCAGTGCAATCCGATCTCCATCGATGGCGATGGAACCTTGAATTAAAAGAGGTGATTCGGCGTCACTGCTCGCTTTCGCATCGTTGGAAAGTTTCAGCCAGCGCAGCGCCCGGCGATGCTCTCCGCGAGGTTGAATTCGGATAGCCAGGGGCGTTTTGTTTTCCCCCGTGCTGATCGGCCAGATGAGATTCTGACTCCCGGTGGAAGTATCTGAAGGATCGAGCATGATGCTATCGATGAGCCGGGGGGCTTCTTTAATCTGCACATCGCTGGGCCAGCGGAACACATAAGCGGCCCGGCCATCGGCAATCCAGTAGACACTCGAGCTTGTCGGTTCGACAAGCACTTCGCCGGAGCGTGCAGAGCCCAGTTTCATGGCACCCAGAATGGTCCCGGTCCGCAGTTCGATTTCCCATACCGCCACCGCGGCTACTCCATCGAAGGACTTTCCGGCGAAGAGGATCTTCTCGCCATAGACACGCGGTGAACCCGAGATGCGAAATGGCAGTTTCTGCGACCAGAGAATTTTCCCCTGTTGATTTTCCCGCAATTCGATGGTGTTTTCCTGAGCGGTGCGATGAACGACGAGATGGCGGTCTTCCGCCGGGGTGTTGCCGCGGAGTTCATACCATTCCCCGGGATCGCCGATGGATTGCACCCAGGCCAATTCTCCCGATTCCGCTTCGTAGCCGTACAGAAGTCCCAGAGTGCTCGCGATGAAAATCCGCTTAGGCTCTTCCAGAAATCGTCGTTCGGGATCGTCGTACGCCTTCAGTGCAAATACCAGCCCACTCAGTTTTCGATCCGGCACGGCCTTGCCGGGAGTTAGGTCTTTATAAGGCTCGTAGACGAACAATTTCTGGAGGCCGGACTCGGCATCGGTGAAAATTTTGCGGACTTCCGGATCGTTCTCCAACTTGCGGGAGATTGCTTCCTCCCGGATTTTGCGAATGGAGGAATCGTCCGGCTTTTCGAGTCGCTTGCGCCAATCTTCGATGAAAACTAATCGTTGTTCCAGATCCTCAATCCGCTTATTCAGCGCGAGGATCGCCTGCTCGGCCTGCTGATCGGGGGCGACCTCCAACGGTCGCAATTCGCCGATGAGTGTTTGGATCGGCACCAGATTCGTCAGTTCCTTTTTGACGGCGGCTACCGTTTCGGCATTCAGCTTAGCAGTCAAGTAGTCGACGGCATCTTCCTGCAAGCGCGAGGCGGCTTGCCAGATTTCCACGCCGTAACGATCCTTGGCGGTGAATGGCTTGAGATCTTTATCTTCCGTCCTTCGCAGAAAAGCCATCAAACGGTCGATGGCAGGTTGCGGATCTTTTCGAGTGACAATGGAATCTACCTGCGCGCGAAGTTGCGATAACTCAGCCAGAAACTGAGCTTCTTTCTGTTTCGGATTGGTCGGATAAGACTTTGCAAATTCTTCGAACTGAGTTTTAGCTGCCTCGAAGTTTTTCTTCTTAAAGTCGGCCTCGGCAGATTCCCATAAGCGATCCGGCGCCAGGGCTAAATGCTGTTTGAGATAAACGGCCCCGGCGACAACTCCACCCGCGATAATCACCAGCATGCTGACGATTGCCAGAATGCGATTGGGAGACAATTTTTGTTTCGGCGGTAGGACATTGACTTTGGGAGGGATAAAAAACGGCGGCGGAGTCAGTTCTTCGGAGGAGGCCGTGTCTTCCACGCTCGGTGGATGCAAATCCTGGCCTTCGCTCCAAACGAATTCCTTGGGGCTCAGATCGGGCTTGGCTGGTTTTGGGAGATTGGGAGGAGTGCTTGGCGTCGCACTCGGTGGATCGGAAGTCGGAGGGGATTTCTCCGCCACAAGTTCTGCGATTAGAAAGACAGTTTTACAGGTGGGACAGCGCATTTTTTTGCCGAGCATATCCCGATTCAGGAAATAGCGGCTCTGACATTCTGGACATTCTGTCGTTATGGACACGATGCGGCTTCCTACTGATGCTGAAGATATGGTGCCGAATTCCGATCCCGCCTAAAAAATTCTATTTATAGCTGCCGTAGTCGCCCTTTGGGGTTGTCGCGACTACCTCTTTATGCTTAGTTTAATGGGATATGTTAAGTTTTACTACCTTGCAATTCGAACGCATACCGGCTTTCCTCGAAGCCCGTCCCCGAGGATAGTGCATGGTTTGGCCAGACGTCTATCACTACGCAATTCCCTTTTTCACTCTGATCCTCTCTGGATTTGCGCTGCCCGTTCCGGAGGAAATGGTCCTTACGGCCGCGGGAGTACTGTGCGGTCGCGATGCTCAGATCTACTGGCAGGTTATGATCCCGGTTTGCATCCTTGGCATCGCCATCGGGGATTCGGCTCTCTACTTCATCGGCTGGATGTGGGGGGCCAAGCTGGTTGAAAAAGCCTGGATCAAACGGAAATTCCTTTCCGAAGAAAAGCGTCATAAAATCAAGCAAAATTACAACGAGTATGGCCTGGCTATTGTCCTCTTCGCTCGAATCGTCCCGGGAGTGAGGACTCCCGTATTTTTGATGGCCGGGATTCTCAAGTTGAAGTTCCTGAGATTTATGTTGATGGATGCGGTTTGCTCCATCCCCGGGACAATTATTTTCTTCAGCCTCGGCTACTGGTTCACCGATCAGTTTCTGGCTGCCTTGGAACGAGTCGAGGGCAATCGGCCGTTGGTTATGGTGGTCGTACTCGCGGCTATCGGCGGCTACGTGCTGTACTCCCTGAAATCTCGAAAAGTCGCGACCGGCGACCCGAGCTCGATACCGATGATCGGCGGTCAACTCGGCAGTATTGCCCACCATCAGCACGCTCGACATGAGACGGAGCCCTCGCAAAGCGGTAAAGTGGAATTGGTGGAGTTCAAAGTTTTGCCTCCGGTAGAGCCCGTGCCGAAGCCAGTCGCTGAGATCGACTCCCTTCCACCGATTCCTCCGATTGAAAAACCCCTGGAAGTCGAAGGTTGTCTCGACCTCGAAAAACCTAAATCTCCACTGCCGAAGAAAACGGAACTCCCGCCTCCTACTTCAGCGCCCTGAACTGATTTGCAGCACCGATCCATCCGGCTGAACTTTGTTGAACCAGGCTACGAACTGCTTTTCAAAATCCGCAGTCGAATCATTCGTCCATTTCTCGAAAGCCGCTATCGGATCGTGCCCTTCCTTCAATTTCGCGAGATAAGCATCCAGCAACTCCGGCGTGATCTGCTTTCGCTCCAGGAGCAGAAAGGTCACATAACCCCATGAGGCCAAATAGCTGGCGTCCGATTTCAACTTCTGACCGGCATGCTCGATTACAAAATCGTCGCGACCCGATTTCAGGATGGAACGCAAAGCGGGTAACTGATTAGCGGCGATCATCTCTTTCACCCGCAACCATTTTTCTCGATCCAAATGGCCGATGCGCAACTCTCCCGCTTCAACCAGCGAGCTCTCGAATATCTGTGCCAGACCCTCATTCAGCCAGCGTGGAAGTTCAGTGGAGGATTGACTCAACTGCGGGTAGAGCCAGGTGCCGACGTAGGCGTGAAATGATTCGTGATACAGAATGGCGAAAAGCTGCTGGGTGGCCTGATTAAAAACAAAATCATTCCGCTTGTCGGTTTGGCCGATTCGTTTGCGTTCTTCCTGAATCGGTTCGAGTAAGCGGGCCAGATCGGCTTTCTGCTTCGAATAAAGTTTTTTGAGTTCGTTCTCCTGCTTTTCCAGTTCGGCCAGTCGGGATTGATGCTGTTTGCGAACGACCGACAAGTCCTGGCCGAGACGCATCAAATCGCTACCGCAGAAAATCTCGTTGGTTTTCGGATCGTAAAACGCCGGATTCTGAATCGTGCGATCGCGCCGCACCATCGATTGAATGTATTCTTCCCGAGCGAGAAAGAGATAAATCGTCGTCGGTTCCCGCTTGTCAAATTTGGGGGGCAAGATGCGGGAGAAGGCCGCAAAAACCTGCTCCAGTCGCACGGCCGAGCGACGCACGATTTCTTCCGGAGCATTGGAGATCAATCGAAAATAGTCCGATTCGTAGATCAGCCCGCCGTTTTTATGACCGAACCAGTCCGTGGCTTTCAAATCGAGTTGTTCCATTCGACGGCGTTCGTTTTCTCCTTTCGGATCCAGCTCTTCGATCTTCTCCTTGAGAATCAGGCGATCCGCTTCCGGCAACCGCTCGATCTTCTCGATGTCCTTCTTCTCGAAAGTGGCTGTGACTAACAAGGTGGGTCGATTGGTTTGTCGGCGGACATTCTGAAATCGCAGAGTGGTCGGGTTTTCTTCGAGTATCAGACCTTTCCAGACAGCGCCGTTTTTCAATTGAATGACATCGAAAGGCCAATCCTTATTGAGAGGGACTTGTCCCAGAAGAGTGAAGGCGCAGAAGCTCAGGAAAAGCCAGCCAGCGCCCAGGCATCGCAGTAAAGGAAGGAACAGAGTCATTCACACTTCGCGGGATTAAGAACGAGTCGATTCCAATATACCCTCTCCTACACCAGACTACCATAAGCTGCTTGAGATTTTTAGGACAGTTAGTCCCAAATATTCAGCAGAAGAAAGTTTCGTTAAGCTTTACGCATTAGCCAAACTTTGCTGGCATCGAAATAGGCAATGGGTGATTCTTGCAAGCGAATCTTCCGAGGTGCAATAGGGCGGAAGAGCATAGAGAACATTCCCCAACGGCCGCAGCAGCACCCCTTCTTCCAGACAGATCTGCCGAAGCTTTCGACCGACTTCCGCGAGGTAACCGCCAGGCGTATCGAACTCGACGGCGGCGATCGTTCCTTGAATTCGAAATTCTTTTACGGCTTTGGCCTTTGCCAGGGACACGAGGTTTTGTCTCCAGTAGCTTTCGATAAAACCCGCCTGCTTCTTCCAATTGCCCTTCAACAGCAGCGACCAGTTCTTACAAGCAATCGAACAGGCGAGGGGATGAGCCGTGAAGGAATGCCCGTGGAAGAAGGTTTTCGTACGATCCGGGGTCTGGAACAGGGCGACAATCGATTGGTCTACGATTGTAGCTGCCAGGGACAGAATTCCTCCCGCGAGCGTCTTGGCGGCACAAATCAAATCGGGTCGAATCCCGGCCTGCTCGTGAGCCCACAACGTCCCCGTTCGGCCGCCGCCCGTCATCACTTCATCGGCTATGAAGTAGACGCCGTGCCTGCGGGTGACTTCAAAAATCGCTTTGAGCTCCTGCGGTGAATGCATCTGCATTCCGCCAGCCCCCTGAACCAGCGGTTCGATCAGCACTCCCGCGACTTCTTTCGAATGAGTCGTTAATGCGGCGTCTAAACTCTCCGACGAGACGGGTATCTGAATCGTGCGGAACAAAAGGGGTTCGAAGCGTCCGAAGAAGGTCGGATCCCGGCCGATAGACATAGCGCCAAAGGTGTCGCCGTGGTAACTGTTTTCAAAGCCTATGAAGAGTTGTCGCTGTGGTTCGCCGCGGTGGCACCAGGCCTGATAGGCCAGTTTCAAAGCCACCTCCACGGCCGTGCTGCCATTGTCGGAATAGAACACGCGGCCGCTCTCCCAGTTCAGCGATTGCAACAGCAACTCGGCAAACTGCACTGCCGGTTCATGGGTGGCCCCCGCGAACAGGACGTGATCCCACTTGGCTTCGGCCTCGCGCAACGCTTGCATTAACGGCGGGTGCCGATGGCCGTGCAGAATGGTCCACCAGGAAGAGATACCGTCAATCAGTCGTCGACCATCCGGGAGGTGAATGAATTCCGCATCGACTGACTCTACTGCCAGCGGTTCCTGCGGATCGGCGAGCGAGGTGTAGGGATGCCAGATCACCTGCCGATCGCGTTCGATTAAGCGGGGGTCAGATGAGTCGTTTGTTCGTTCATTCAATTCGAGCAACTTCGCCAGCTTGGCCTTCTGAGCTGCAACGGCTTGCTGCAACGACTCCGCCGTCCATTCGTCTGAAGGCATCTGAAGATTCAGGACTAATAACTCGGGGCAGTACTTTCGAATCTGTTCTTCCGCAAAAGGATCGGCGGGACCGACAAGAACCACAGCTGCCAAAGGAGAGTTCTGAGAATCGAGTGCGATTTTCGTTTGAATCGTTCGACCAATCGCACCGACTGCAGACGAGGTGATGAGAAATCGTGGCAGATCCAAATGTCGAAGGACTTCGAATTGCAAGTGGTTTTCGTCGTAAGAAGAAAACGGCCCCCCGAAGGTTTCGATGAGCAGGGGCTTCGTCGTTTTCGGCAGGGCGTCTCGAAGCTGCTGTAGGGAAGGTAAAATCTGCCCAGCGTTCCTTGCGGCCAGCAGTGGAGCCACCGCTTCCTCGAAATGCATCAGGGAGGCATGAACTGTGGCTTGAGGCACCAAAGCTTTGATTCGGCCGCTATCGGGTGCGCCCGTTTCAACGGGTTTCCAGTAATCGAACCGATCGGCGAACGCTGTCAGAAACGCCAGGCTGAAAGCCGTTTTGCCCGCATCGGTGTCGGTGCCCAGAACGATGAAGCCTCTCATGACCGCGTAGCCTCAACAACGGCGTCGGCTACCCGCCTCAAGCTTTCCGGATCGTGATCGGCATGAATCGAGATTCTCAGTCGGGCCGTGCCGAGTGGAACGCTGGGAGGTCGGATGGCTCGAATGTCGAATCCCTGCTCCTGTAACTTGGTAGCTGCCCGCACGGCCTTCGGATCATCGCCCAAAATCACCGGCACCACATACTCGGTCCCCCAGGGATGAATACCCTGCGAGATCAGTGCCTCTCGGAACGCATGCGAATTCCGGTGCAACTGCTCTCGGCCAATCGTATCCGCCTTCACGCGCTCGATGGCCGCCAGCCACCAACTCCCGATGGCCGGAGGCAGGGCCGTAGTGAAAATCAAATGTCGGCAGCGATTGATCAAAAACTTCTTCAGAAGTTCCGATCCTCGGATATAAGCTCCTGGTACACCGAGGGCTTTACCTCCCGTATGCATCGTGGCAAGCACTCGTTGGGAAAGTCCGGCGGCATCCACACATCCCGAGCCCGAGTCGCCATAGCAGCCCGTGGAGTGGGCTTCATCAACGATCAGATGCGTGCCATATTTTTCGCAGAGTTCGGCAATCTGTTTGAGAGGGGCTTTATCGCCATCCATGCTGAAAACCGATTCGGTAATCACAAACATTTCCCGGCCTTCCGGACGTTTGGCCGATTCCGATCTCAACCCTTCTTCCAATTGGTTTAAATCATTGTGGCGATAGGAGAATTTACGCGGACGGGACAGCCGAAGGCCGTCGATGATGCAGGCATGGTTCAGCTCGTCGGTGGCCACCCAATCGCCTGGCTCGATCACCGTGGAAATCAGGCCCTCATTGGCCGCATAACCGCTCGTCATCATGAGGATCGAGCTACCCGAGTGCCAGTTGCTTAGCGCGGCTTCCACCTGATCCCAGATCGCATGCTGGCCGCGCAGCAATCGCGAGGCCATACCGCTGACGGGGAGCGTTGTTGAGCTGTCCGGGATCGGTAGCCGGCCGTTACCATATCCCAAATAGTCGTTTGAACTGAAATCGATTCCTGCGGGCAATCGCAGAGATCGGAAACGTCCCTGTTGCGTCAGTTCCTCAAGAATTCCCGTCCATCGGGCCGTCAAACTCATGTCGTCAGTGCCCCCGGTTCGGGCAGACCCATCGCTCGGAACAAGGCGGCATCGTCGGAAGCGGACGGGTTGGAAGCCGTCAGCAGTTTGTCGCCGTAGAAAACCGAATCGGCCCCGGCCAGGAAGCAGAGGACCTGCATTTCCTTATTCATCCGATCCCGACCGGCACTCAGCCGAACACGCGAGGTCGGGAACGCGATGCGAGCGGTGGCGATGAGTCGAACGATTTCCAGGGAATCGACAGAGGGGGCCATCTCCAATGGCGTGCCGCGCTGCGGCATCAGGCAGTTGATGGGAACGCTTTCCGGTGGAGTTTCGAGATTCGCCAGATCGACCAGCATAGAGAGACGATCATCTTCGGACTCTCCCATGCCGACGATGCCTCCGCTACAAACGCTGATCCCAGCCTTGGAAACCGCCTTGAGCGTTTCCAGTCGATCGTCGTAGGTGCGGGTGCTGATGATTTCGGGATAGTGTCGGCGCGAGGTATCGAGATTGTGATTGTAAGCGGTGAGTCCCGCTTCTTTCAGTCGCCGGGCTTGATCTTCGCTGAGCATGCCGAGCGTGACGCAGGCTTCCATGTCGAGCTTGCGAACTTCCTTGACCATTTCCAGAACGCGGTCAAACTCGGGGCCATCCTTCGGGGCTCGCCAGGCGGCTCCCATGCAAAACCGGCTGGCTCCAGTGGCCTTGGCCTGCTCGGCCTTTTCGCGTACCTCGGCCACAGTCAGGAGCGGTTGACGATCCACTGGCGTGTCGTAGTGAGCACTTTGGCTACAGTACTTGCAGTCTTCCGGGCAACCGCCCGTTTTGATGCTCAACAGCGCACAGCGTTGAATATCGGAGTGCCCCCGGTTTTGCTTGTGTACCTCAGCCGCTCGCAGAATCAGTTCCGACAACGGCAGGGAATAGATGGCTTTGAATTCAGCAAAAGTCTTCATGGAATCTTTCTCGTCTCGAAGTCCTTAGTCGGAAAGTATACGAGTGGAAGAACGTGCTAGAAGAGAGGAATTGAATTTCCTGGCTCATCCCTGGAGGAAATCCGCCCGGCGGAATCGATGATTTTTTCAGGGTTTTGACGGAAAGGTCATCAGATCATCATTTTTTATATAGTGGAGAACGCCAATTTGATGACCTTTCAGCGATTTCCCGGAAGAAAATAGAAGTCCCAGAAAAGGGGTAAACGATAGTTGCGACCGGTTCGTTTACCGATCAAAAATATAACAAAAATCTTGCGAAAATGCAACGAAAGTTGACTTTTGAATACTTATTCTCACCAGTCATCGAATGACCTACGCCATCGGTCTTTTTCCTCTTGCAACAGGGTACACTTGGTGTGTTTTGGAATACGGATGTTTGGCTCCGTTTTGTGAAGCTTCGAGCAAAAAGGGTCTGAGAGGCACTTTAACTGCAACATTTAGGGTAAAACCATGAATAATCGTGTAGAGGTGATTCGATGGATGAAATGCTGCTGGTCTTCCTGCCGTTTTTCGGGTTCTTTTTGATCTTCTTTTTGTGCGCTATGCGTCGTGTTCCTTGCCCGGAATGTGGGACGATTCTGCCGAATTTCTACCCGCCGTCTCAGAAGACCCGTCGAATGTGGAAATCGGGGGGTTACATTTGCCCAAACTGCGGGTGTGAAGCGAATGCCCGAGGGGAAAAAATTGATCCTGATTCGGTTCCGGAAGAGTTTGCTCAACGCAAAATTGTTTGGCTGACGCTGGCGTCTTTGGCAGGTGCGCTACTGGTCGCCGGGATCATGTTTCTTCAGCCTTTCCAAGATGCTCCGCCGCCGCCGTTGCCGGTGGTCGAGGCCCCCCTTCCGGCGCCGCAATGATTATCTGTGGGTGGGAAGTGATCCGGCGAGTTAAGAATTTGGGACTGGTGGGATGAGCGGAGAGTTCAAATCCTGTCAGCCCGACTATGTTGTGGTGGTATAGCATTCACATTGCACTCGTGATTAAAAGACAAACTGCCTCAACTTCTTCATTGTTGCCTGAAGGCGATATTTTGCTCATCGAGTAGTTTCTTACCTTCAGCCGTGCCTCTGCGAGCTTCGCTCGGTCAATTCGCGCGTCTGAATTGGCCACAACCCATTGGCAAATTGACAAGATCGATGATTGACGGACTTACCGCGGTCGCTTATTATTCTTGCAATCTGATTAGAGAATCACAAGTGTTCCCAATTAAACGATTCATCGCAAAACTGTTTGGAATGAAGCCGGAGACATCTCCCATGCCCACGACCAGTCCACCACGTCCAGCCGAATGGAAAAAGACGATAGGCGATCTCGTTCAAGAAATGAACGCTGGACTGCACACGGCAATTGGACAACCTGAAATCGACTGGGCGAGGGAATACGAACGCAGTCTAATTTCAGATGGTCTTCGCTATCCTCAAAAGGGAGACGTCTACGAATCTCTTATAGACCAACCTATTCGATTCATGACCGCGTGGTTTGCTCCGTACACTGGTGGCGGAGAAAGCACGATTTATGCTGGGGAACGGATCTGGATCGATTCCGCTCCTATTGATGAAAACCCATCGGCATTTATGCATTGCCGATCCACTACGACGAAATGGAAAGGAGGATGGTCCCCGCTGAGGAACGATCGGCTCCTAATTACGATGGGTTTTATCTGAGCATCAATACCATGCCTCTCCTTCAGAAATACAAGCTTGTCGAGACGGGGCATGGGCATAACGTCGAACCAGTCGTTTCACCTGACCACGGCGGCATCGCGTAATTTCAGGGTTCATCACCTCACCAGCCGCTGTAGCCGGTGAGAGGGGTCGTTACGGTCGCCTGCTATTTTCTTCTCATACCAGAAACCGTCTCAGCGCAGCTTCCCAGCCCCGGATACTGGCGCTGAAAAGTTCAATACCCGTCCTGTCAGCCCGATCCTGTTTCAAAATGAGCCCTTCGGCGAAAAATCTCACCCACTTTGTTCGGTAGGCATGAATTGCCTGTCGGACTCGCACGACGCGATCCAAACCAACTCACTCAAAGACCGGTCTTATTGGCCGTTGCTGTGAAATCTATGTTCATTTAGAATAGTGCAAATTGTTTAAGAAATCCCGAGTTCAGTACCAGAAGGGTGTTGTTGTGCCATTTGAACTCAACAGGATTGATGGAAAGCCGACACTTTCATCCCGACGACCAGAACGCTTTTCGGTAAAGGCTGACGAGGCGATGATCGAAATGCCTGTGGCGGCAAATCATGAGATCGAGTTATACTTCCCCGCTCCTGATGGGAAAATCGATCCCATATGGTTGAACTTGGCCACCGATCTGATGACCCATCTCACAGAGATCGATAACGAAGTGCAGCGGATAAGTGCAGAGCAATGGAAGTCGAATGGACTACATTTGCCCAGTACTGACTATGAAGGCGAACTTGCGTATGTCAAACTGATCGGACCTGACGAAGTTGTGCTCAGGTATTGGGTGATTGGATATAACTCCGAATGGGACGAAGTGTTTTTTTGCGTCCTTGAAAAGTGGGTCCGAAAGGCATAAGATACCGATCCAGCCCATTGCATCTGAGTGTGACGGCGATTACCCTTTTTAAGATTCATCAGCTAATCAGTCGCAGAGAAAGGCAAACTCTTTCATTACGATCATGGTCGTTACCACCCAACCGGTGAGTGATCGCAGATGAAGTTCGGCGGAGTGATTCGGATGGCATTACGTAAGCGTGGCAAATATTGGTACGGCGACTCGCAAGGAGATATTCGCGATGAACTGAAGCGGTTCGGAAAGCTGAACGGGTACGTCCCCACGCAATTTGCTGACGCACGCTGCATCTGCGCATGCACTACGTTTCTCCTACGCTCGGACGAGAACGAAGGCGCAGCCGTACGAGTCTGCATTTCCTGCGGAGACGAGCACCCAATTGGAGACAGCGACGAGTACTTGGCCGAAGCAGATATGCAGGACCACGACTGCGTTTGCGGCGAGAATGCGTTTGAGATTACTGTCGGAGTATCCGTGTATGAGGACAGCGACGATGTTCGGTGGCTCTACATCGGTTGCCGCTGTCCCAAGTGCGGCCTGACCGGGTGTTACGGTGATTGGAAGAATGAGTTTATTGACTACCGGAAACTTCTCGCCCGAGTGTGAAAGAGCCCACACAGCCGCCTAATCGTCTCGATTGTTTCGCAACCTCAAATCCAGCCGCAGGTTGCGAAAGCGACTGGCGACGGGATTTGAACTTTCTATTGCGCAAGTTCAACTATCTGTCCGCTATCCATTCTCACCGAGCAGCCATTCAGCGGTCATAGCCCGTACCACGTAAAGTCCCTTCACGCTTGGCACCGTGCAAAGCAATGTCGCGATTTCCTCCTCGGCCTCGCTGAGTCGCTGAAGAGCTTCGTTTAGCCCTAGGTCGGCTAGACGCGATTGGTGAATTCGATTGAGCGTAGCTTGCCCATCTCCGGATAGAGCCGACCGTTGAAATTGATGCCTCATCGTCATGCAGAAAGCGCAATAGTCGTCGATCTCTGCTTGCGATCGCAGTTTCGCACCCGACAGAAGCTCGCTCGCGGTTGGCTGGAGAATGCGAAGGTTGCTCACCAAGAGTTCAGGATTAAAGGATGCGTCCGAGTCGGGTCTGTCGAACAATTGGACAGCCCATCCTAGGAACGACGCTACTTCTCCTCGCCAAATTGCTTCCGTCTGGAATTCGCGCGGCAGGCCTTGGTGCGGCGACTTTAGAATTTCACGGTGAAACTCTTCGATTTGCGCACCCAGACCAAGTTGCTCCAGCCAAGGCAACAGTTGAGAACATAAGGACTCAGCTCGTGAATGTTGAGTCACTTCAAGCGATGCGCGAAAGCCAAGGCTCCCATATATAATCGCTTGGACGACGACCTCATGACCGGTTCGGCGCATCTCAATTCACCTCGCAGACCTGAGCCCATTTTAGTTCCCTCTTGTCCCAACTGGCCAATTCGTTGATGAAAAGTTCAAGGGCCTTCCTGTCCCCCCGACTGTTTTTCCCGCATCCTTGTTTTGGGACCTTATCTGGTCCTATCGCAAGGTTCAGCTCTCGCTATCAATGGCCTTAGACCTTACAACATCTTTCAACGTAAACTTCACAAGAGTTCAAATCCTGTTGCCACTTTGGCGTATCGAACCCCGACCGGAACAATTCCCCGGACCGTTCTTTTGGATTAATAAGCTCTATTTTCCAGCGAATTCGAACTGATTATATTGACGAACATCTATATAGAATATATTCTATGTACATGAACCGACTGGACCAGGCATTTGCCGCTCTTGCTGACCCCACTCGACGTGGAATCGTGGTGCATCTGGCTCGCGGCGAGGCATCCGTTTCCGACCTGGTCGGCCTCTTCTCGTTGACGCAACCTACAATCTCGTCTCACCTGAAGGTGTTGGAATCGGCGGGGCTGATTTCGCGCACTCGAGTGGCTCAGTCGCGGCCCTGCAAGCTGGAGACGAAGCAATTGAAAGTGGTCACAGATTGGCTGGAGAAAGTGCAAGAAATTTGGGAAGGCAACTACAAGAGACTCGACGCTTTACTCGCCGAGTTGAAGCAAGCACAGAAAGAGGAGCGAAAGAAATGAAACCTGCGGAAGTGAGCACGCCGTCGGATCGAGAAGTACTAATTAAGCGGAGCTTTGATGCGCCAGTGAATCTGGTCTGGCAGGCTTATACGGATCCCGCGTTGATGCGTCGTTGGCTAACGGCCATGCCCGGATGGACGATGCCGATTTGCGAGATGGCTACTCATGTGGGTGGGAAGTATCGCTGGCGCTGGCGGTTCGACGAGAACGGCATGGAGTTTGGGTTCACGGGTGAAATGCTGGAGGTCGAGTTGAATTCCAAGATCGTGCATACGCAGATCTTCGACCCGGGCGATATGGGTGGATCGATGGGAGGTGAACCGTCGATAATCACGGTCACGTTCAAAGAGTCCAACGGGATCACAAACGTGTCGACTTTGATTAAGTATGCGTCGCAGGCCGATCGCGATGCGGCGATGTCGACGGGCATGACGGATGGAATGGAAATGAGCTACAAACAACTCGACGGAGTACTGGCGAGTTAGTTCGCGTTCGGCAGAACAGCCAGCACTAATCTAGAGTCTAGCCTCTTGGAGTTACCGTTGAACTCCGACTTCCCAGCCCTGGAAGCCGGGCAAAAAAAGTTGAATAGCCGTCGTGTCAGCCCGGCTGTTCTTCTTGCATCTTTGCTATTCGTTACTATTACTGCGTCTTACTTTAGCTTATACGCAAAAACCGTGTTTTTTATTCGTAGACTCAATCGATTCAACCTATTTCCTTTCAATGATTTGAAGAGATAAAATTCTGGCATTGATTTATGCAGGGCGAACGTGGCCGGAAAATTATTTGAACAGTCTGTCGAATTTCGGTCCCGCCCTTCGATGATATAAGGCAGGTTGGGAACTCAGCCTGACGTGACCTTTAACTCAAGACGGCATACTGATCTCCCGGCCGGAAAACAGATGTGGAGGTGTGAGGGAATGGGAAAGCTCGTATTCGGAATGATGCAATCGCTGGATGGATACGTCGCGGGTGTTACGGGCGGCCCGGGATCGGAGGGCTACCCCGCTGCCGTCGCGGGCGGCCTGGAATTGCCGCCGCCTGGAGTCTCGCTCGCTAGTCATTTCAATGATCAGATCCGCGGACTGGCCGGCAGTTTGTGCGGTCGGCGAATGTACGAGGTGATGCGTTACTGGGACGAGGATCAACCGGATTGGGACGTGGCCGATCACGAGTTCGCGAAGCTGTGGCGGGCGCTTCCGAAATGGGTCGTATCGCGCTCGCTCAAATCAGTCGGACCCAACACTACGCTCGTGGCGGGAGATGTCGAAGCGTTTGTGCGCCGATTGAAGGGGGAAGTCGAGGGCGAAATTGACGTTGCCGGGCCGGAACTCGCCGGGTGCCTCACCGATTTTGGATTAATCGACGAGTATCGTCTTTACTTTCGACCGTTTGTACTTGGCGGCGGCAAGCCCTACTTCGCAGGTGCCCGTCCGCCCCTTCGACTGATCGGTGCCGATCCCATCGGCGAGGATGCAGTTAGGCTGACGTACGTCCCCGTCTGATCGTCGGGTTTAACTTGGTGCATACTGATTTCTTTGCGTTATCGGCTTCAACATTTTACAGTCGCGTTCGCAGAGTATCACGAAAAGCTGTTCGAAGACTTGAAATAGAATAACCGCAAACCTGACCCGGGGCCGAGAAGATCAAAAATTCTAGCGACTTTCGGCCCGAACCTATTTCTCAGAAACAAGGTTGCAGTTACTGAGGGAATTCACGCGACCGGTGGGAAATTGTGCGTCGTCGATTCGGGTGAGTCCACAATGGCGTTCACGACTCCTTGCCGTCCCAAACCGGAATTCCAGTCATTCACCCAATTAGCTATTTCCGGGGCCGCGCCGGTTCTACCCAAGACATCTCGATACAGGGCCTGGATGTAACTGCTTGGGGATGCTCCATATTTTTGAATGTATTCGCTGGAAGTCAAAAAATCCTCGATCACCGTACGCGCATCGACCCCTTTTTCCAGGATCGATACCCAATTTTGCAGGCCGGCACTATCGGCGGTGCGATGCAAATAAGTTGTGTAGTAAGACTCAACTTGGGTTGTGAAATCGGATTTCGGAATATTCCCGGATGCCTGGATAGGCGTTGCGGCCGTCTGCACAAGCGCGGTACCGAGGAGGGCTGTTCCAGTCGAGGCAACGACGGCAGGAACAATCCGTTCTCCCAGCTCTTCCAGATTTAGGCGAGAGCTT
Source organism: Telmatocola sphagniphila (assembly GCF_018398935.1). Classification (GTDB taxonomy): domain Bacteria; phylum Planctomycetota; class Planctomycetia; order Gemmatales; family Gemmataceae; genus Telmatocola; species Telmatocola sphagniphila. The sequence goes on from NZ_CP074694.1 coordinate 335,390, forward strand.
AAGTTCGAGTGATTACCACGATTCGATTTTCTGTGGTTCATGGCTTGTTTCCCGATATCGTCCCATTATCCGTTAAGAACACCCGAGTAATTCCCAAAGCCTCACCTAATAAATGATTCTTAATCCATAACAGAGGGAGGGATCTCTAACCCTTATAACGACTGACAGTCAAAGGATGCTCAAATTTTTTTCCGTCCTAAAAAAGATCCCCGAAAATGGGCAAGCAAAATAGTGCTGTTTTGGCCGTCGAGTTTGGGTAATATGTACCGGTTGTAAGAAGAGTTCGGCGATTTCCCCCGGACTCCTTACAGGAAGGATACGACAATGGGGACGATAGCAAAAATGTTCGTCTTCGCCCTCTTGGGCGCTGCGCTAGGATCGGATCATCTGGTAGCCGATGATGCCACCAGGCCCGACCTCAAACCTCTCCTCGGCGAGGTTCGCAAACTCGTCGAGAAGTATTACCCGAAAGCCAAGGTCACGCTGAAGGATCAGACAATTCACTTCGAGTTTAACACTCGGAAGTTCATGATCCACGAACCGTTGCTGACAGGTGAATGGCAGGATGCGGTCGAGACCGTTGGGCCACAAAAGGGGGGTATCTGGGGCGAGATCGAACTGTGTCCGGGCAGATATGAAGGGATGCTCGCATTACCTCAAACATTCGACAAACGCTATTTCACTCAAAAGCTGACCTTCTCCTATTCCGAGAAGCTTCATCACTACCTTCACATTCAACTTGAATACCCTCGAAATACGCCCAAAGATTTTATCGAAGAGTTTGAAGCTCTGATGAACAAGTTCGATGCCTATGTGATTGTCAAAGGCAAGTAGTGGACAGTAACTTCGTTGCGGAGGAGCACTCTGGAATCGGGACAAAGTGCCATTGGGCCATGGACCCGCAACACTTCCAGTAGCGAAGTCGATTCAAACTATTTCGAACTCTTCACTCGAGCATCGCCTTGAATAAATCCCATAGTCCACCCAATATCCTCTGGATTTGCGTGGACGATTATCGCCCCAGCGTCAGCGGAGCGTATGGCTCTTCTCTTGCCAGGACTCCCCATCTCGATCGCCTGGCCAGTCAGGGAATCCGCTTCGATCGGTCGTATGCCGCCTGCCCGCTTTCAACGCCTTCCCGGATGGCTTTTTTAACCGGTCGCTATCCTCGCTCGGTGGGTGTCACGCTCACCCCAACGCCCTTGGCCGAGACTGAAATTACTCTCGGCCGATTGCTTCAAGCTCGTGGCTACGAAACCGTGGCGATCGGCAAGACGCATTATTATTGCCGGCTCAAAAGAGAATTTAACAGAACCATTGATCGCAGGGAGCACGATCTTTTTTTGGCGAGTAAAGTCAGAAAGCCTCTCCCGCAGGGAGTCGAGATTCTGGGACCCTGGAGGCCGGGTTACGACCCGGCGGACATTTGGCTGAATGCCAAAGCATTGCCTTATGCGTTCGATGAAGAAATGCCGGACACCTTTCTGACCCAAAGAGCGGTCGAATATCTTTCGGAGCATCATTCCAAGCCCTTCTATCTCTCGGTCGGCTTTTACGTGACGCATTCCCCCTTCCGTTTCCCCATCGAATTTCAACAGACCTTTGATCCGAAGTTGTTTCGAGTTCCGGAAGTCTCCCCGGAGGATGCGAAACGTATCCCTGAGATCTTCCGCAATTTGACTTCAGAACAGAAGCGGGGTATCCAGGCCGCGTACCATACTTCCGTGGCTTATATGGATCGCAATCTTGGCCGGATTCTCGAGGCTTTGGACCAGTCGGGTCTAGCAGATAACACCCTGGTGATCTTTAATTCCGATCATGGCTATTTATTGGGGGAGCATGGCCGTTTTGAAAAGCACTGCTGTTACGAAGAGGCCGTTCGCACTGCGCTCGTGATGCGGTATCCAGAGTTGATTCGGCCGGGACGAAATACTTCGGCTCTTGTGGAACAGATTGATTTAGTACCGACCATTCTGGAATTTTGCGGCTTCGAAAATCCGGTAAATGTGCAGGGAAAATCTTTCGCGAAACTTTTGCACGAAACGGCCGAGGCCCATAGGCCGCATGTGATCTCCGAATATTCCGACAATGCGGAAATCATGATCCGTACAGAGCGCTGGAAGCTCATCTACTCGGCGGGGACCCGCAGGCGTCGCGATGGCTATTATCTCGAGCGGTTTTCCACCGGTCCGGAAAGGTGGCTATTCGATTTGCAGAACGATGCCGCGGAATTGCACAATGTTGTCGACAATAAAGAGAACCAGGAAATCGTTGAAAATTTCATGGGGATACTTGTGGAGCATCTCAGAAATACTTCGCATCCCCAGTCGCGAGGATTGCTATTCGAATCTCTTGAGCAGGAACTCGCCTACCGTTTGGAACCGGTGGAAGAGCATTGAAGGGGGAGTAATGTTTAATCACAAATAGTACTATTTTGATTTGTATCAGCAGCAGTCGAATGATCTTACCTCGCTGGCAAAAAGCTCCCCACATGCTCCCAGACCTTTCGGGCAACCGCATTCTCATCGAAGACCAGGGATTTTTGCTTCTGAATCGCCAGCCATTCACCACGCAGCGGGCTCTCATTCAAGAATCGATTGAAAAGGCTCGTCAGCGTCACGCCGTCGTCGAATTGAAACAATGCATCTTCAAACTCCACTAGCTCCCGATGCGCTGAGATGTCGGACAGTATCACCGGGCAATCGCAATAGAGAGCCTCGATAATCGGCAGCGAAAATCCCTCCGCCCGGGAAGGCACCACGGTCACCAGGGCGTGGTGGTAGAGCATGGCCATCTGCCCATCGCTCGTCGACTGAGCGAAATACAGGTTTTTCAGATGACCGCCCGCTTCGGTGTAACGGTCTTGCAATTCACACAATCGCTCCGGGGAGTGATGCCCGGCGATGATCAATCCGATGCTAACCTCGCACCGGGCATGGCTGGCCAAAACGATCTCGACGTTCTTTCGCTCGTCCTCACTGCCGATCACCAGGAAGTATTTTCTCGACGCGAAAGGGCCGGGCAGAGGCATCGAGAAGTCGATATCCTGGAATGATTCGCGCAAGCAGGCTCCCGTGACGGCCATACGATCCGAGGCGGGACCGATGATGTTTTCCAATTGAGTTGCCGCCGTTTTCGAAATCGCACAGAAACAGTCGACCATCTTCAGCCAGATCATGGAGTTGAGGTATTCGCGATGCCGCCGCGGCGTAGGGAGATAGCGGTGCGGTTCCTGCAGGGGAATGGTGTCGTAAAAGATCGCCACATGAAATAATTCGGGCTGTAGGAACATCTGGGCCAGGAATGAACAGCAATGCGTCATAGGCGAAAGGTGGAGCACCAACGCCGGTCCCACATCGAGCGGAACCCGATCCCGATATTCATCGCACAGGTGAGAGAATTCTTCTGGCACGACGGGATAAAGAGAATCGGTCAGTCCGATGAGACGAATGGAATCGCCGAGAAATTCCTTGGCGTGACGGAGCACTCCGGCCGAATGGTAGCCGATGCCGCGATAGTTGTAGGCCGGCATTTGCAGGCAACGGACATCGACATAGATCTTTTTCGGATAGCCGCGCAGTCGCGTTGAGCCGCGAGGAGGCAAATTCTGGGCGAGCGTCAGGCCGAGAATTGTCTCATCGGAAATCTTAACCAGAGTATGCAACTCGTGGAGGCTGTACTCGACGTGCGCATTCACCTTGAGGAACTGATGAATGGCCGGCGAAAGAAATTGGTCTCGAAGCGGACGGAGAATTGGGCGGAACATCCATTTCAATACATTTCTGACGGCGTCTCTGCCGCGCTGAAAAATTGTCATAAGCCTGAATTTCTTGCCCAAGTCCTGTCGTCTGAGGAAATCATCGCGATCCAGCTTAAAGACGCAAAGCCTACATCACTAAACGTCACGAGGAGTGCGAATTGGACGCCGCTGAAAAAAAATCTTTGGAAAGATTCCAAACAGCCGGCATCGAAGCGTCGTGTCGGCGGCGGGCCATTCCACCAGCGAATTTCGTAAAAAAGCGAGAAATCAGCTCTATTCACGACACTTTCATTGGGCTTGATCGCCTTCTCTCCTATAATATCAATTTGCATTTTTACGCATGGAATTGCTCGAACATGGCTTTAAGTCAGCGGAATGATATTCGAAACGTGGCCGTTATTGCTCACGTTGACCACGGCAAAACGACTCTCGTCGATCAGATGCTTCGCCAATCCGGCCTGTTTCGCTCGGAGGAACTCGACAAGCTCGTCGGCGGTCAACATGGTCTGATTATGGATTCGAACGATCAGGAACGCGAACGCGGGATCACCATCCTGGCGAAAAACTGTGCTATTCGACTGGGCGATACCAAGGTCAATCTGATCGACACTCCGGGGCACGCCGACTTCGGGGGCGAAGTCGAGCGGATTCTGAAAATGTGCGACGGCGTATTTTTGCTGGTGGACGCCGCCGAAGGGCCGTTGCCTCAGACCCGGTTCGTGCTGAGAAAAGCGTTCGCCAATGGCTTGAAGCCGATTGTGGTCATCAACAAGATTGACCGTCCCGACGCCCGCATCGATGAAATTCACAGCATGATCTTCGATCTGTTCATCGAACTTGGGGCTAACGACGAGCAGGCGAACTTCCCGGTGATTTACGCTTCGGGTCGCGCCGGTATCGCCACCACCGATATGAACGTTCCGCCCAAAGATTTGCGGCCGTTGTTCGACGCCATTCTGAATCACATTCCGGCGCCTATTGTGGACATGGAAGCTCCCCTGCAAATGCAGGTGGCCTCACTCCAGTACTCCGAATTTTTGGGTAAGATTGCCATCGGACGCATCTACGGGGGCAAGATCAGGAAGAATCAGCGAGTCACGGTCATCAAGCAGAAGGATTTCAGCAACTTCCCCGATACGATCGTTCAGGTGATGGAGTTCGATCGCCTCGGCAAGCGCGAAGTCGAAGAACTGTTGGCGGGCGATATCTGTGCGGTGGTCGGCATTGATGAAGCCGATATCGGCGACACGATTTGCGATTTCGAAAAGGCCAGTGCTCTGCCGCCGTTGACCATCGACGAACCGACTCTGGATATGCTGTTTAAGGTGAACGATTCGCCGTTCGTGGGCAAGGAAGGCAAGCCGCTGACGAGCCGCGAACTTCGCGACCGATTGGAAAAAGAACTTCAGCACAACGTCGCCTTGCGAGTGAAGCCGGGCGAACGCGAAAGCGAATTCGTCGTATCCGGTCGCGGCTTGCTGCATCTGGGCGTGCTCCTGGAAACCATGCGTCGCGAAGGTTCGGAACTGGCCGTGGGTAAGCCGCGCGTGATTATGAAGGAAATCGAAGGCAAGAAGCACGAACCGGTCGAATATCTGGTGGTGGAAGCCCCCAGCGAACATACCGGCAGCGTGATGCGGCTGGTGTTGGAACGGCAGGGGGAACTGGTCAAGCTCGAGTCGACGGGCAACATGTCGCACATCGAGTTCTTCATTCCCTCCCGCGGCTTGATCGGTATGAAGACCCGCATGCTCACCGCCACTCAAGGGGCGGCGATCATGCACCATAATTTCCACGAATATCGTCCCTTGAAGCAGGCGCTGCCGGGCCGACCGGCCGGTGTGCTGATCTCGCTGGAAACTGCCAAGGCCACCGGTTACGCCATCGAAGGGTTACAGGATCGCGGTTCGTTGTTCGTCGGCCCCATGGAAGAAGTCTACGAAGGGCAGATCGTCGGCGAGCATTGCCGCGATAACGACCTCACCGTTAACGTCACCCGCGAAAAGAAGCTGACCAACATGCGAGCCGCCGGTTCGGATAAAAACGTGCCCTTAAAGCCGCCCCGAACTTTCGCTCTCGAAGCGGCCCTGGAATATATCGAAGACGATGAGCTGGTGGAATTGACGCCGAATTCGATTCGGATGCGGAAATTCCACCTCAGAGAGAGTGACCGCAAGAAGGCCGGTCGCCGCGAAGGCTAATCGAGATATTCGTCTTCTTCGAGGAAAGCCGGTACGCTGAAGACGATCGTTTTGACGCCCAATTCACTTTTTAACTTATGGCGAGTCCCCGGTTCAATGTAAATCACCGAACCGGGGCGGACCTCGATCCGATCCTCATTCAATTCCATGATTCCCGATCCTTCGAGAACGTAGTACACCTCGGTCATAATTCGATGGTAATGTCTTGCGGAATCGGTGATTAAGGGAATGTGCAGGCTGCAAGTTTTGACATCCGGGAAAGTGAGTGGCCGAACACTCTCGCCGCAAAGGCAGGGGACGACCGGCGCGTCCTCCACATGCCGAACCAGATAGCCAGCGGACGAATTCATTTTCACAGCTCCGGTAAAATGCGATTTTTATCTATACTAGCGATCTAGGAATGACCGTTTAATCCAGGAGTCCAACATGAAGCCGATCTGGCTTGCCAGTTTAAGTTTCCTGCTGGTGTGCGGTTGCGATCGTCCCCTCGCCGTGGTCGCGCCAGCTCAGACATCGGGCAAAACGCAGATTTCGACTTTTTTGCCGGACGATATGTCCAATTCGCCGCGGTTCAGTGTCCGAGGTAAGGTGATCTGGAAAGGGGAACCGCCGGTCGTGCCTAAACTGCCTGCGATATTTGGGAAAGTTGAGAAACATATTCCGCCGTTTAATCCCTTTTTCCCCAGGATTGACGAGAAGACGAAGGGACTTGCCAATGCAGTGGTCTCCATAGACCTCAGCGAGAGAGGGCGACCCGAACTGCAACCGAAGAATTTGACATTAATCGCCGAGCCGAATCGTTTTTATTTTGAGCCGGGCCGGCAGCCGATTGTCGCCACAACGCTCGGTTCGGAACTGGAAATGAAGTCGGTCTCCGATAAACCTTCGATCATCACCGCCCGCGGAGCGGCCTTCTACTCCCTGACGTTCCCTACGCCGGAAACCGTCCATCGCAAGAAGCTCGAGCAGGCCGGGCAAGTCAACTTCTACAATTCCGGCGGGGAGTTCTCCCAGCGTTACTGCTGGGCCGGCTGCCGGGCGTATGTCTTTGATCATCCTTGGTTTGCAGTCACCGACGATCAGGGCAATTTTGAAATCAAAAACATTCCCCTCGGTAAACATGAAATCGTGGTGGATGTGGCCGATTACCGGATGGAAAAATACGAACAGGATCCGGATACGCAACTGATCACCCGCATTCTCTACAAGTCTCCCGTGCAAAAGTTGACGAAGATCTCGGTGAACAGAAATCAGGAAGTGCAGTTCGAAGTTGGAAACGGGGATTTTCGATGATTTCGCTAATCAGCTGAAATTTTCGCTCTGGGCATAAAAAATAAGCCATACTTGGAAAGTAGACGCCGATGTCTGTTTTCCCAGTTGAGTTAATGCACCGTGAACACCGCCTTGAAGATCGCAGCTCTAACGCCCGCCGCCTACCGAACGAAGTATACTCTTCCCGTCATACCCTGCACGCTGAACACCGCTAATAATTATCCCCCGGAAGAACCTAAGAAGTTCGGCCGATTCACGTTGTTGAGGATTCTCGGCAGCGGCGGTATGGGGGTGGTCTACGAAGCCTTCGATCCCGAGCGGGGCCAGAAAGTCGCTCTCAAGGTTCTGCGTCGAGGATTGCCGGAAGAGGCCAAAGGAATTCAGAGGTTTTTACGCGAAGCCCAGGCGCTCGGAACCATCCAGCATCCGCGAGTGGTGACCATTCACGACGTCGGCATTGAAGAAGAACTTCCCTATCTTTCCATGGAACTACTGCAGGGGTGTTCGCTCGAAATTCGCATTCAGGAAGGGAAACCCTGGCCGGTCAATCAGGTGTTGCAAGTAGCCACACAACTGGCCGAGGCTCTGGATCAAATTCATGCTCAAGGATTGATTCATCGGGATCTCAAGCCGGCAAACATCTGGCTTTCGAAGCCAAATCAGGAAGTGGTACTGCTCGATTTCGGACTGGCCCGACGAATTGAAGGGCAGATGGGTCTAACGGCCTCCAGTCTGATGATCGGCACGCCTCAGTACACTTCACCGGAGAACGCCCGGGGGGATCGGATGGATGCCCGCTGCGATCTCTTTTCGCTGGGCATCATCCTTTATGAACTTTGCACCGGTCGGAAGCCTTTCGAGGGAACGACGGCCCTGGCACTGATGGAGCAGATTACCCGCTATCATCCGCCACGGGTGAGCGTGGTCAATCCCGCCGTGCCGACACTCCTATCTAATCTGATCATGGAATTGCTGGCGAAATTTGCCAAAGATCGTCCCGAATCGGCCCGGGTGGTCGGGCAACGGCTACAGAAAATTCAGCCGAAGTCGTCCTCGCAAATCGTTCTTCCCGTAGCCCCCGAACAAACTATGAATGCCCCGGAAATACCTCCCCTTGTAGAACCAGAACCCAGTCTACCGGTCAGTCGCGGCCTCTGGCTCTGGAGCCTGGTGGCTTGCTTCCTGCTGGTGCTCGGAATTTCTTTCTTCAAGAATACTCCGACCGGCCAATTGAAGGTCGAATCGTCCTTCCCGGTGGCGGAAGTAGAAATTTGGTCGGAGAATCGCGCGGTGGCTCGGGTATTGACCGATCGTCCCATCGATTTGCCGGAGGGAAAATACAAGTTGAAGCTCCTTTTCCCGGAGGATCGGGCGAAACTCGATTCGAACGATCTTGAAGTCGTTCCCGGGAAGGTCAATGCCATTCAAGTTGTGAAAAAATAATCTCCGGCCGCTTCATGTTGGCTTAAGCCTGCTCGGTTACATTTATTCCAGACAGGAGTAACCGATGCGAACACGAATTCTTTTTCTGGGAATCTGGGCCGGGCTTTTCCCTCCCGCCCTGATGAGTCGGACTCAGGCGGAAGACTGGCCGCAATTCCGGGGCGTGGAAGGCCGCGCTCTGGCCGTCTCGGCGAACCCGCCGGTTTCCTGGTCCAATCAGCAAGGCGTGAAATGGAAGAAATCTCTGCCGGGTCCCGGCTCTTCCAGCCCCATCGTCATTAAAAATAATGTTCTGGTCACCTGCTATACGGGTTATGGAACCAGTTCCTCCGATTCGAACGACAGTTCCCACCTCCTGCGCGGCCTGCTCTGTCTCAATCGCGAGACGGGCGCGGAAGAATGGAAGCTGAACGTCCCTTCCACTTCCAGCGAAGATCGTTACACCGGCTATCTTACCGAACATGGATATGCGAGCAGTACGCCGGTTTCGGATGGCGAAAACATCTATTGTTTTTTTGGAAAATCCGGAGTCGTGGCCTGCGATTTGAAGGGTAAAAAGCTCTGGCAGAGCAATGTCGGAACCGATTCCGATCCGCGCCGCTGGGGCTCCGCGGCCAGTCCGATCCTGTATAAGGACATTGTCATTGTGAATGCCTCCAGCGAAAGTCAATCGGTCCGCGGGCTGGACAAAAAGACCGGCAAGGAAATCTGGAAAGCTCCCGCCTCCCGTCTGGCACTCTCCTTCGGTACCCCCGCACTCGCCAAAGTTTCGGATCAGCGGACCGATCTGATCGTGGCCGCCCCCGGGGAAGTCTGGGGATTGAATCCCGATACCGGAAAATTGATCTGGTATGCCGGCGTGAGATCCGACGGCAATATCTCGCCGAGCGTTCTGGTAGGCGACGGCGTAGTTTACATTACAGGTGGCTTTACCGGTAAAGGAACCACTTGTATTCGAGTCGGAGGCAAGGGCGATGTCACCAAAACTCACATTGAATGGAGCATCAAGCAAAGCTCCTATGTGCCGACACCGCTGTTGCACAATAATCTGCTGCACTGGGTAAATGAAGAGGGAATAGCGGTTTGTGCCGATGCCAAAACGGGGAAAATTCTTTACGAAGAACGGCTCAGTCTTCAGGGCGGAGGGCGAGGGGGCAAGCCATTCTATGCGTCTCCCGTCCTGGCCCAGAATAAGATCTATGCGGTGAGTCGCAAGGCGGGAGTATTTGTCCTGGCGGGCGATTCCAAATTCGAACAGATTAGTGCGAACAAGCCTCTGGATGATACCGATTTTAATGCGACACCGGCGATTGCCGGCAATCAGTTATTTCTTCGTTCCAACAAGTTCCTTTACTGTCTTGAGTCGAAATAAAAGGAGTACTATGTTAAGGATTATTGCCGGATTACTGATCCTGAGCGTCTGCGGGGCCTGCCTGGTTTCCCAGCCACCACCCGATGGAGAAAAAGACGATAAGAAGGGGGATAAAAAAGGCGGTCCACCGCGTTATAAACTGGGCGAGTTGTTTCCGCCGCATGTGGCGGAAGAACTGAAGCTGACTGCCGAGCAGGAAAAGAAAATCGCCGACTTGAAAGCGGAAGTGAAAGCCAAGTTGGAAAAGATTCTCACTCCCGAGCAGGTCCAGATTCTGGAAAACTTCCGGCCTGGACGACCGGGTGAGGAAGATGAAGGGAAAGAAGGTAAGGAAGGAAAAGACGACCGCAAGAAGGGACGCGGTAAAAAGGGAGACGACGGTCCACCCAAGGGCGATAAAGAGGACGGTCGCGATCGGCCGCCTGCCGAGGATGACCGAAATTAAAAATCTCTCAAGCCGCCGGAGCCGTGTTCCGGCGGCGGATCTGTTTCCACCCCGCTTATCGCTTTTTCCCAACTTCCCTTCTCGATTCTTCCTCTCGGACAGGAAAACTCGCCGATTCGCATGATTCTCGTAGAACAATAAGAATATGGTTTCTGATACTGAGTCTACCCCTCCCATTCCGGACGCAATGCCGGAGGGAGAAGCAGGGAGTGGTTTTCAACCCCTGAACTTAATTCGACCTCTGCTCGACGCCGTGGCTTTTGCAGGCTACGTGAATCCATCGCCTATACAGAGCGCGCTAATTCCCGTGGCTATCACTGGCAAAGATGTCATTGGCCAGTCGCAAACCGGCACCGGGAAGACAGCGGCTTTTCTGATTCCGTTCATGAATAGCTGGCGAGGCAACGACCCGCGCTTTCCGCAAGCCCTGGTGATGACTCCCACGCGCGAATTGGCGGTACAAGTGGCCGGGGAGGCAACCAAGCTCTCTCCCAGTCGGCATTTCCGAACCGTCTGTTGCTACGGCGGGCAAAAATTCGGCCTGCAGATGGATCAGTTGCGTAAGGGCATCACGCTTCTAGTCGGTACTCCGGGACGAATATTCGATCACCTCAGCCGCGGAACGATTTCTCTGGATCACGTTCGCTATGTCGTGCTGGATGAAGCCGACCAGATGCTCGACATCGGCTTTCGACCGCAGATCGAACGGATCATGCGGAAATTGCCCAAGAAACGACAGACGCTGTTGCTATCCGCGACGATGCCGCCTCCAGTTATGAAGCTGGTGCAGCGCTACCTCGTGGAACCGGAACATATCAATATCACCCCCGAAACGCCCACGGTCGACAAGATTACGCAGAAGTATTTCACGGTGGACGAACACAACAAGTTCGATCTGCTGTTGAAGGTTCTGGACCGCGAGAAGCCCCGGCAATGCATCATCTTCGTCGAGCGCAAGCGCAGTGCGGACCGACTTTACAAAGATCTGCAAAAGCACCTTCCGGGGGTCAACGTCACCCACGGCGATCTGGAACAGAAGAAGCGCGAACGGATTATGGCCGATTTCCGATCGGCCAAGATCACCACGCTCATTGCCACCAATGTGATGAGTCGCGGCATCGATGTGAAGGGCATTTCGCACATCATCAACTACGATTTGCCCCAGGATCTGGAAAGTTACGTGCACCGGATCGGCCGTACGGGGCGTATGGGCCGCGATGGCAAAGCGATCTCCTTTGTAACCCCCGAGCAGGGGAGCATGCTGACCGGCATCGAGTTGATGATCAACCGGCTGATCGAAGAAGACCACTTTGAGGATTTCGAGGCCTGGACGCCTCGAGCCACTACCGAAGCTGAAGCTCCCAAAGCTTCAAAACCGGTATTCGGCCGCTCGAACAAGAAATATAGCAATCGACTCTAATCCGCTTGAAATTCGTTGGGTCGGTTTGCGATTATACTTCTATGCAACCGATTTTCCGTCCTACGGACCAAACCATTGATTACCGACCCGAGGGCGGCGATAAAACCGTCGTCAATCAGGCGGATACCGACACAAATTCCTCACTTGGAAATGTCTCGGTCAGTTCTCCCCCCGGCTACGAAATTCGTAAAGAACTCGGACGGGGGGGTATGGGAATCGTCTATCTGGCTCGTCAAAAAGCTCTGGCTCGCGATGTAGCTTTGAAAATGATTCTTTCTGGCGATTACTCGTCCGATACAGACCGCCAGCGATTTTTATCCGAAGCGGAGGCCGTTGCTTCCGTCTCGCATCCGAATATCGTTCAAATTTACGATTTGGGAACGTACAAAGAATTACCTTTTTTTGCACTCGAATATTGTCCGGGCGGCTCGTTAGCGCAAAGACTCAACGGCATCCCACTTCCGGCAACCGAGGCGGCCGAACTGATTGAAAAACTGGCCAGGGCGATGATTTCCGCCCATTCGAAGGGTATCATCCACCGCGATTTAAAACCGGCGAATATTCTTCTTGGAGCGGACCTCTCTCCGAAGATTACCGATTTTGGACTGGCTCGCCGCACCGAATCAGCCGCGGGTCTGACACAGTCAGGAGCAATTCTGGGGACACCCAGTTACATGGCGCCGGAGCAGGCAGGATCCGATCTCAATGCCATTGGCCCCGTCACCGACGTTTATTCGCTGGGTTCGATTCTGTATGAATGTCTGACAGGTCGTCCGCCTTTTCGAGCGGCCACTACCCTCGAAACCGTCCGTCAGGTTTTGCAGAACGAACCGGTGCCGCCAAGCCGACTGGTGCCAGGCCTACCTCGCGATCTGGAAACCATTTGCCTGAAAGCTCTGCAGAAACTTCCTGGAAACAGATACCCCGACTGCACGCAACTGGCCGAGGATCTGAGAAGATTTCGCAACGGGGAAAGCATTCTCGCTCGACCCGCTTCCTCCCGGGAAAAAACCATCAAATTTGCCCGCCGGCATCCCACCTTTACGGCGCTGATGTTCGCCTCGCTGTTCGGCCTTGGAATCATCATTGGCATTGTCAGCAACGCTAATTTGCGACTACAGAAGGAAAGAGATGCCGTCAATCAACAGAAAGAAGTTGCGCAGAAAGAGCGGGACAAGGCGGAGCGCAGGCTGCAACTGGCAATCGATGCCGTCGAACGCATGATGACCCGGATGGCGAATGAAAAATGGGCCCGAAATCCCGAATTGAAGGAGGAACGCAAGCAAGTCCTTCAGGAAGCCATCGATGTCTACAAGCAATTTTTAAACGAAGATTCACTCGATCTGCGGCTGCGTCGGACTAGTGCCAATGCAAATTTCAAAATCGGATCGACTTATTTGTCGATGGGTGAGGTCGACAAAGCCAAGGAGTACCTGGAAGAAGCTCGAAAGATGACTTCCAAACTAGTGGACGAATTTCCACAGTCGGCCGAAAATCGTCGCGACCTGGCGATGGAAACCGGCTTTCTGGGGCATTGTTTGATGCTCGATGCCCAGTTCGAAGAAGGCATGAAAAATTATCAAAAGATGGTCGAAATCAGTGAAAAAATCTTGGCCGACTATCCCGACGATGAGCCTTCGCGGGAAGTGTTGATCGAAGCATTGAACTATCTGGCGATAAGTCGATCGGGAAATCAGAATGAGTCGCTTAGAGCCTTCGGACGAGTACTGACGGAAGTTCAGAAATTGATGGAACGACCGTCGCCTAGCTACAACGCACGCCTCAATTACATTCTGGCTCGGATGAATATCGCGATGGTTCAACTGCGAGCGAAACTACCCGGGCAGGCGAATACCATTCGCAAACTCATTGAACAGATCGACGAATTGGCAAAAGAACCCGCTCCCTCCGCATATGTAGCACAGATCTTTGAGACGCTACAGGTTCAAAGATATTCCGTGGAAGCCATATTGGATGAGAAGGAAGGAAAAGTCAGCGACGCATTGCAAAAGCTCGACAAAGTGCAGGATTTGATGAAGGGAATGCTGCGAAGGGAACCGCGAAATTTTCCAATTCGAACGCAATACCTGACTCTGTTGCAGCTGCGATTAGGAATTATCAGTCGTGCGAATATGTTCGATCGTGAGAAGTCGACGCTCGCAGAACTGAACAGGGAAGCGGATGCCATGTTGCAGATTTATCCGCGAATGTACTGGATCCCGCAGCAGATTTTAAACTTCCGTTCCACACTCTTGATCGAAAAAGTAAAGTCGGGGCATTTCGAAAATTTCGAATCGGATTTAACGTCGCTCGAACAAGACATCAGCGATGGGCAACCTGCCGAACTGCAGGATGCCCTTCGCTATAATCTGGCCTGCATTTTTTCACAGCATTACGGAGCGATTACAACCGAAAATCGTGCCCTTAGTCTGGATCGTGCAATGGACTATTTGAAGTCTTGTCGGGCGAGGGGTTACTTTAAATCCGAGCAGAACTTGAAACTTCTTGATGAAGACTCGGACATCGATCCCATCCGTAAGGAGAAGAAGTACCTCGAGTTTCGAGACAGCTTGAGATAAATGTCCTGGACTTCTGTTCCTCTCCTCTAAACCATTACTTCTGCTGTTTGCTCTTATCGATTTTGGTATTTTTCAATTCCGTGGGACCCTGGCGACCATTACTGAGTTTGGGAACCACGAATTCCGAATTAGGAGTTCCGCTCGAATCGCCGCAGCCCGAGCCGGCTAGAAGAATAATCCCGCACATGCAAGCCGAGCCAATCTGCACCAAACGGCGTTTCATTTTGTATTTTCCCATTTCGAAAACTGTTGAGTAAGAGGGCGGAGCCGCCGAAGGAGGATCAGGGGGCGGAAGCCACCTCGCCTCCGTTACGAGAAGCGAGCGCTTCCAGCAGACTGACGTTGATATTACTGACGACCGCGACGTTCGCCGTTCCCGCCGCGTAAGTGATGAAGTGGACCGAGCCATCGGCATAGAGGAAATTACCTCCCGCGGGATGCAGACTCCAGAAGTGCTGGCGATGCTGATCGGTAGGATCGTTCAGATCGCCGGGTCGGAAGAAATCGGGTTGGGCCGTGGGATCCATGGATCGTTCGCGAACCCCTAAAATCGTATCGGTGGAACCGAAGTAAGGAAAGTCGCCGGAACCCGCCCACATCCAGCCATAGGCCAGGGTGTTGGAAGTGGGTCTTTCGCCCACCAAGAGTGTATTGCTCGTTCCGTCCGTGATCGAAGAAATCTCAACCGAGGAATTCACATATAAAATTCCATCCTGCCCCGATAGTTTGGCGGTTGGACCGGGATTTCCCGAACCGGGAATTGATTCTCGAAATTGATCTCGTCCGGTAATGCCGAAGTACGAGGTGAGGGCGGCGCCGCTATTCGGGGCCACCGAATCGAGATTGGTATCGATCTGACCGGAATTCGGGTCGGAAGGGCACTGCATGATCTTCGCTATTTGCGCGTTCACGCAAGTGGCCACCGAAGGAGTGGAGCCGGGGAACCACTGAAACCAGGGCCAGTCGGCCGGGTTGGAAGTGGCGCGGGCCATGGCAGTGATGTTTCCCAATTCCATGAAAGGGGCTATACGAAAAGTCCAACTCCAGAACGGCCCATCGTTCGGGTAACCATTGCTGGCGTATCCTGCGGGAGGAGTTTCTCGTTGGAACGATGAATACCAGTTCGCACCGATTTCGAGTCCCGAAGGAAAACGCCCATAGGCACTCAGATAATTGTGCAACGCCAACCCTTGTTGCTTGAGACTGTTCTGGCATTTCAAGCGGGCGGCCGCCTCCCGGACTTTCTGAACGGCCGGTAGTAGTAATCCGATGAGTATCGCAATTATTGCGATTACGACCAGGAGTTCGATCAGGGTGAAAGCCTGTTTACGGGACTTAAGAGTGACTGCAAGCATCCCAAAACTCCTCCGAAAGCAAGCGACCTCGGGGATACTTTCGAATTCAAAGTCCCATGGTCAGACAGGTTAACAGTCGAGCGTAGCGAGAAGGGTGAAGGAGAAGCGGATTTCGAGCCTTCACACAGTCAGGACATCACTCTTCTAATATTTGCCTGGAGTGGATGCAACGAAAAATTTAATTATTTTCTAGGACAAACCTGGAAGGTCATCGGGACTGGAGGGCATGAAAAACATTGAGATTCTGAAGGAACTCTGCATAAGATGCACGTCTGATTTGTGAGAATTTTGATGTTCTCATAGGACGCCGATCAATGCGATCGGCATCGAAAATTGACGTTTTTCTCAGCTCTCAACTGTGAACTCGGCCGTTCATTTTTTCGGCGCGCCGCTCGTTTTCTTCATATCCGTCGGCCCAGTTCGGCCGCCCGCGTCCAGCTTGGGGGGCGTAAATTCGGGATTGGGGATATGAGAAGAGTTGTCGCAACCCACGCAGTTGAGTACCAAAAAACCGAACAGGATATGCAAAAAGGTGCAGGAGCGAATCGTCTTCATATTCTGGCCTTTCCAAAATCCCGCGCATAACTTCGGGATGCGCGGGCATTTTTTCCAAAAAGAGGATCAAGGGGAGGAGGCAACTTCTCCGCCGCTGCGCGAGGCAAGTGCTTCGAGCAGACTGACGTTGATGTTGTTCACCACGGCTACATTAGCGGTGCCCGCGGCGTAGGTGATGAAGCGAACGCCCCCATCGCAGAAGAGAAAGTTTGAGCCGCCGGTGTGCAGACTCCAGAAGTGCTGACGATGCTGATCGCTTGGATCGTTCAAATCCCCGGGACGGAAGTAATCGGGCTGGCCGCTCGGAGTTTGAGAGCGCTCCCGGACGCCAATGACCACATCGCAAGCCCCGAAATAGGGCGGATCGCCCGAGCCCGCCCACATCCAACCATATGTGAGATTGTTCGATGGCGGCCGTTCCCCCACGAGTAGTGTGTTACTGGTTCCGTCGGTGATGGAGGTGATTTTGACCTGAGAATTAACGTATAGGATGCCATCCTGACCCGGCAGTTTGGCGGTCGGGCTCGGATTTCCCGAACCGGCGATGGATTCTTTAAACTGATCCCGGCCATCCACACCCAGGTAAGAGGTCAGGGCCGCTCCACTATTCGGATCCACATCGCTCGCTGCGGTATCGATTAGGCCCGACCGTGAATCCGACGGGCAACTCATGATTTTGGCCGTCTGGGCATTAACGCAGTTGTTCACAGTTTGCGCGGCACCCGGGAACCATTGGAACCAGGGCCAATCGGCCGGGTTTGACGTAACGCGAGCCTTGGAGGCTACGTTGCCTAATTCCATGTAGGGGGCGATGCGGAAGGTCCAACTCCAGAAGGGACCTTCATTCGGGTAACCGTTGCTCGCGTAGCCGCCCGGGGCCGCCTCGCGTTGGTAGGAAGTGTACCAGGTGGTTCCCATTTGCAACGCCGAAGGGAATCGGCCGATCGCATCGTGGTAACTGTGGAGCGCTAAACCCTGCTGTTTCAGGTTGTTCTGGCATTTCATCCGCGCAGCCGCTTCACGGACTTTCTGCACGGCGGGCAGAAGTAGGCCGATCAGGATCGCAATGATGGCGATGACGACCAGCAATTCGATGAGCGTGAAGGCACGTTTTTGCGGCCTCCGCAACAAGTGGAACATGGAAACCTCCCAAAGAAAAAAGAATAAATCAAAGGGGATTTTGCGAACGCAAAAACCCTGTTAAGGCCGGGAGAGTAGTTCAGACAAAGACGAAGCCGGGCGGGGTTAAAGGAACAAAGCTTCATCAAAATTAAACATTACCAATTTTTAATTTTCATAAGACGAAAATGCAACAGAAAATTAACTAAAAATAATATAAATTCCAAAAAAATTCTTAACTAGAAAAAATTGCGGGCTTATTTGTAGGTAATATTTCTTTCAAAATTAAGTGCAGCGGAAGTGGCGAATAGGTCGCCATTTCGCTTTCGACTTGTCACAAATTTCAACTAATCGAGGTTCTGAGGCGGCGATGAAGAGATTGCATTTGATCGAACGAAAACCGCGGCAGAAGACGTTCTGACAGCGGTATCGCCGATTGGTTAGATGTAATTACTGAGGCGTGGTCGGGGCGACGCTATTGGACTGCTTGCCATCGCTCTTTCCCGGAGCGGCAGGAGCCCCAGCGGCAGACGGTTTTGGGGCGTCCTTCCCAACCGGCTTGAGATCCTTATTAAGATCCTTCTCCCCGCAACCCAGCAGGAATAACGAAGCCGTTAAAGTGAGAAATTTGATTTTTCGCATATCGTTTACCTCTCTGGTAGAAAAGAAAAGAGCATTGGAAAATCCCTCCAATGCTCCATCAATAACTTCGATCAGTTGGAAATTACGTCCGTCAAGTTCACATCCCCATCCGATTTGCCGGCCAGCCGCTGTAGAGCATCCCAGGCAGTGTTGGTTCGGTCGTGGATTTCCTGAGCCGAAGCCGGGGTGTTATTTCCCGAGCGCAGTCCACGCACGGAGCCATCTCCGAAGGCCACGTTGAAAATTCCGGTGTGAAAACTGGAATAAGTAAATAATCCTTTGTCTTTTGTAGCGGACCAATAAGCGGGCATTCCCGTCGAATTAAACCAGGAGAAAGACCACGTGCGGGAATTGCTGGCATCGAATCCACCCGTGACTTCTGCAAACAAAATCGTATTCGAGGTTCCATCAGTTATGCTGATTAAAGCAGTCCCTTTTTCCCCGGTGAAAACCCCTTCGTGAGCGGCATAAAAGGGTTGGGAGAGGCTCGAAGTGTTTGAAACAACATAATGGCCTAAGGTTCCGCATACGGGTGCATAGTTCGTCAATCCGGGAAGACCTCCCGAAGCCTGAAGACTGGAGGAGGTATACCCATTTACGCTTCCGGCGTTTCGAATACTCGCTCCACCGATCGTTGATACGTTGCCTTGCCCGATGTCAAAAGCGATGGCTGCGCTAGCCTGATAAAGAGAAGGGTCTGAAGGGCACTCGTAAGTTTTGACGCGATTTCGGGCGGCATTAAAGACTGTCGG
Source organism: Telmatocola sphagniphila (assembly GCF_018398935.1). Taxonomy (GTDB): domain Bacteria; phylum Planctomycetota; class Planctomycetia; order Gemmatales; family Gemmataceae; genus Telmatocola; species Telmatocola sphagniphila. Next base: position 354,305 of record NZ_CP074694.1, read on the forward strand.
CCAGAACGAAACCAGACCCGTTCCGCCATCTATTGGAGAAGTGGTGTTCGATTCGGGTGTCACGGTGGTGATTCGTGAGTCGATCTGTTTGTAAATATTGTCCTGCTCGATATACGGCAGAATGAGTGTGAGTGGTCCGGTGTGGCTCCAGCGGTGTTTGCCGTAAGGCAGTACACCATTCGCCGATTCGTAGTTGTGTGCGCCAAGAGCTATTTGTTTCATGTTGTTCTGACACGACATTCTGGCCGCAGCTTCGCGGACTTTCTGCACGGCCGGTAGAAGCAGGCCAATGAGGATGGCGATGATGGCGATAACCACCAATAACTCGATGAGGGTGAAGGCGTTTTTTTTGGGCCTTCGCAACGGATTGAACATTAAAACTCCCAAAGAAAGAAGTAAATAAAAAACCAAAAGGAAACGGCGATTCCCGTTTCGCTGTTAGGGCCAGGCGGCCGGGCGGGAGAGAGTTCGAACCCAGGAAAGGGGAGCTCAAAACTCCCTGGATATTCCTGAATATTAAATTATGTATAATTTATAATTGATATCGGGAGAATATTCAATTAAAAATGAGTGATAAATAATAAAAATGAGAGGAAAATTTCAGACATTTCTAATATTGTAGGTAAAATTGCTTATATTTCTTCTTGATGGGTTTCGGATAGCTTTCCGAATGCTGGGCGAATTGAATCGGAACGAGGTCACAGATTTAAAGAGGAACGGCCATTTTTGTAAACCCCGCGATTGTGGGCGATGGCGGGGTAAATTCTGTCAAAGCCAAAAAGCTCGCTTGGATTTAGTCAGCAACCGGTTTCATAGCGCCTTTGGGGGCCGCGCCGCTCTTTGGAAGACTGCCATTCTCGTCCGGTTTAGGCCGGCTGGCTCCGTCCGGGTTTGCGCCGCTCGCCTGCGGGCGTGTAGTGTCATTGCAACCCGCACTGAGAATGAAGCCGGCAGAGCAAATCATCAATATCAAAAAATTGCGCATTCAACGCTCCTGAAGGGACTGATCTGAGAAAAATCGAGTGCCGACGTGAGCTCGGAACTCGATTAGAAAGGGGTTAGTTGCTGATGGAACTAAAATCGGTTATCACGCCATCGCTTTTGCCGGCGAGGGCTTGAAACACCCACCAATCGGTGCCTCCGCCGGTAGTCGCCCCGGCGGCGGGGATGTTATTGGAGGAGCCCGCTCTTAGGCCGCGAACGGAACCGTCTCCCATAACAAACTGGACGATTCCTGTATGGAAGCTGCTGAACTGTCGAAATTCCGCGTCCATCCCCTGACCCAACCCCCGACGAGTGTACAAGCCGCCGGCGCCGATCCAGCTCCAGTCATAAGCATTGGGAGTAGAGTCTGTTCCAGCGACCCCGTTGGTGAGGGTTTTTGCACTGGTTTGTTTTTGTCCGCAGACTTCGCCAATCATCAGGGTGTTGCTGGAGCCATCCTGAATGCCGACCAGAGTAACTTTGCTGCGATCGCTGAAAATGCCCTGATACTTGCCAAAAGCGGCAGAGCCACCCGTGGCCGAGGGGCCCGCCAATCCGGCGACACCCAGATAGTTCGTAGTGCCAAACATTCCATAAGTGTTTCCGCCTCCCGTATAATCCTCATACCATCCACCGGAGAAGTAGACCGAATTTGTAGTGTCGTTCCACTGGATCGGTCCCCCAATGAACACATAGGCCGCGTTCGGTAACGGATAGGAGGGGCAGATAAAGCTGGGGACTTTCTTGGCCGCGATCTGGTAGACCAGTGGGGGGTAAGGATTTCCCGAAGGTGTGCCGTAGAACCAGGGGGCAGGTGGTTGCTGGCCTGCGGGGCTCGTATCTGACTGGTTGATGTTCATGTTCCAGCAGACTGGAGAAACGGCCAGCGCGGCTTTATTGAGATTATCTTGCTCCAGATAGGCCAGTATCTGGGGGAGCAGCCCAATAAACTGATTGTTATTCTGTGCCCCACCCGAGTTAGGGCCGTTAAAGAATCGGTCCGCCGTGGTGGGGCCGAGAAGTCCTGCCGGTAAGAAACCGTAGGCACTTTCGTAGTTGTGGACCGCCAGTCCGATTTGCTTCAGGTTATTCTGGCATTTCATCCGCGCGGCGGCTTCGCGGACTTTTTGCACAGCCGGCAGGAGCAGGCCGATGAGAATCGCGATAATCGCGATTACCACCAGCAATTCGATGAGGGTGAAGGCGCGTAGGTTGGGCCTTCGCAATCGCAAGAACATTAAAATCTCCCAAAAAAAGAAATAAAAGACAAAAGAGATTAGCGAAAGCGAATCTCTTGCAAAAGCTCGGGAGTCCAGGTTCCGTCGTTACGAATTCAGTGAAATCGAAGGAAATGAGGCCGCGACTTCACTTTTATGAAATATTCTCAATAATTAATAATCACTATAACGCCACACGTCAAGAAATGGTTTCAAAATATTATTATTTTTATGAGAAATTTTTAAAATGTTAGGAAAAACAAGGTTTGATCGATTTGTTAAAATAATCTTGTTCAGATAAAGTAATGTTAATTACTTTCGATTTTTGGGGATCATTTTGGAGATCCTCGCCAACTGGGTAAGTTGATCTATAATTTTTGGAAATCCTTCCGTCTGAATAAAGGTATCCATGAGCGAAACTCCCGATTCGTTGCGCCCCAAGTATAAACGCGTAATCCTGAAGATGTCGGGCGAGGCGTTTGGCCAGAGCGGCAAAACGGGTATCAGCATCGACGAAACGCTCGAAATCGCCCGCCAAGTCAAACTGGTTGTGGATCGCGGCGTCCAACTGGCGATTGTTGTAGGCGGCGGTAATCTTCTCCGCGGAGCTCAATTTTCCGCGGGCGGAGAAGCCATTCGCGAAGCCACAGCACATTACATGGGGATGTTGGCCACCGTCATGAATGGTCTTGCCTTCCAGGATGCTCTGGAGCTTCACAAAGTCGAAACCCGGCTCATGACCGCCATCCGCATGGAATCGGTGGCCGAACCTTTTGTACGTCGACGGGCACTTCGGCACCTGGAAAAAGGACGCGTGGTCATTCTTTCGGGGGGAACCAGCAACCCGTTCGTGACAACCGATACCGCGGCGGCTCTGCGAGGGCGGGAACTCGAAGCCGACATTCTGATGAAGGCTACCCGTGTCGACGGGGTTTACAGTGCCGATCCTGAAAAGAATCCGCACGCCGTGCGCTACGAAAAACTGACTTACCAGCAGGTGGTTCGCGAAAATCTTCGCGTCATGGATATGTCGGCGATCGATCACTGCATGGAAGCCAAGCTTCCGATTCTGGTGTTCGATTATAAGAAGGTAGGTAATATCGAGCGGGCCATGGCCGGGCACCCGATAGGCACGCTCGTGACGGATAGTCTCAAATAGAGGAAACAGCTACTTTTTGTCTTTTTGTTTCTTAAGGATGAAGTAGAAGTTCTTGCTATCCTTTTTGGAGCCGAATTCGGACGGCTTCTTCTCGCCCGGGAAGGCATAGCATAGCTTCAGAGTATCGCTGCTGACTTCCACGATTCCCTCAGTCGTTGTATCTTTGGCCGGACCTTCCTTGCCCGTCAGTGTGATTGTCACTGGCATGGTCTTCGTGTCCAGTTTGTAGCTCATTTCGTGTTCCGCCTTCGAATTATCGGTACCGAAGATCTGGATCAGGTCCTTGCTGATGACAATCTTACCCAAGAGGGCCTTTTCCTCCGATTTCTCGCCCATTTTGGTGCCTTCGGTGATTTTCCAATCTCCGATCATCAGATAGGGATCGAACTTGTCGGCTTTTTGAGCGGACGCCGTTCCCATGAGACTGCATAGAACTAAGGTGCCGAAGGTCATCGCGGTTCGCATTCAATACTCTCCGAAATTAAGAAATGATTACCAAGATCAGAAGCACTGCCCTTTGATCGTTGGGTTAATCCCCAGACTCAAGCGGTTTCAGACAGGTTCTGAGTTATCATGCAACGAGTGAGGCTAAAGGCAAGACATTCCGATAATGCCGTTTGTGACATTTGCATTTCATTCCAGGCGCTCTACGAATTAGTAGCCTGCGTCGTGTACTCGCCTTCTCCCGACTGAGGTGGATGGGAGCGAACACGTCGCTGTTCATTAGCGATAGCGGAATGCCCGAGATGAAGAGGTTAACGCGTATGACTACCGTGACCAAGATCCTGCCAGGGACCAGTGATTGGTTTGCCGGCCAGGTTATCCAGTCGAAAGTTGCGGATCGATCGCTGGTAAATTCCACCTTGGAATCCTACCAGAAGTCGAATCCATTCAATGATGCTGTGAAAGTCTCCGAGCATTTCGTTCAACTGGGGATCATTACGTCTTTTCAGGCCAAACGCATTCTTGAAGGAGAGTCGCAACGCCTGTGTATCGGCGCGTACACCATCAAGGATATTCTGGGTACCGGAAGTCTCGGCGCTGTCTATTCCGCCATCGGACGCGGCGATAAAAAGCCCTATGCGCTGAAGATTCTGCCGAAGCGCAACATGTGGAATACCAAGCTCGCACGTAAGCAGGTAGATACATTCGAAAAAATCCCGTTACTCGAAGGGCTGGTTCCTTTCGTTGACGTGGGAACTTCGCACGGGCTGCATTATCTGGCCTGGCCCAAGGTGGAAGGGCGTTCGCTCGAGCAAATTGTTCGCGAATTCGGCCCGCTGCCTCCGGAAGAAGCGGCCCGCATCGCCGTGAGTCTGGCCGGGATGCTGGATGTCTGCCACGAACATAAGATTTTGCACGGGATGGTGAAACCTTCCAACGTCTTCATCGGCGAAGGGGGAACGGTCCATCTGCTGGATTTCGGGATCGGGGCAATCCTGGCCGAAAACTGCGAGGAATACGAGTCTCTGCTCGATACCAGTTCCGCCGCGACCGCGGTGGGCCGCATGCTCGAGTGTGCGGCTCCGGAAGTCGTGGTCCATTCGTCGCGTTGGGCTCCGACTTGCGATCAGTATAGTCTGGGTTGCACCATCTACTTTGCGGTGACCGGGCGATTCCCTTTCCCCGGCGGCAACTTCGTGGACAAGATTACCGCTCACCAAAGTAAAGTGCCCACGCCCATCAGCAGCTTGATTCCTCAGACGCCGGGCTTGTTGGTGCAATGCATCGAGCGAATGATGGAGAAATCGCCGCTCGATCGCTACTCGCGATTGGCCATGGTAATGTCCGAACTGAAAGATCTCGCGGTATTGACCCCGCCCCCACGGCCTGCACCTCTTCCGATCGATGCCCGCACTCCACCGCCCAAGAGCAGTATGGTCATTCAATTACCCCCTATGGAGCCCAAACTACCGCGCGGGCCTGTAGAAATGCCCTTACCGGAACCGACGGTGAAATCGGCGGGACTGAAAAAAGTGGTCGGCTGGTTCGTGGGAGAAATTTCCGAACCGGTGCAGGTCAGTATTTTCTGCCAGGGGAATGGTCGGGCGGGCAAGCATACTTTCATTCATCTGGTGGTGCACAATCCTTCCGAAAAATCGGCGATTGTTTCGGAAATTTCCAAAGCCAACCTGCCGTTGCGGATAGCGGGCAATATCCCCTTGAAAGAAATTATCCGGCGCGGTTCCAAATTGGCTTTTCATTTGCACGCTTCGCTCGGAATGCTCGATGAAGCCAAGAAATCCTTTTCCTGGGAGGGGAATGCGGTTACCCAGCATTACAGCCTGATGCTGCCGCCCGATTGCCCGCCGGGGCCACTGCCGTTGAAGCTGTTTGTCGGTCAAAATGGTAATGTCATCGGCCAAATTGACTTCGTTTTGCCGGTGATGGCTCATTCCGACTATTAGGTCGATTTTTCCTATTGGAAAAAACGGCGAAAAAGGTCAGTATGGAGATAGATGCCTTGGATGGGGATCTATCATGATCAAGATCGCAGTGACTGCGGATTTACATTTTGGTACGCGGCATACCTCGGGGTATCAGGCGACACTCGATCTCTATTCAGATCTGGCCGATAACACCCCCGATATTCTGATTCTGGCCGGAGATATCGGTGCGGGAGAAGAATTCGAACGCTGCCTGTCGCTATTCCAGGCTCTGGAATGTCAAAAGCTCGTCGTACCCGGAAATCACGATATCTGGGTGCGCCAGGGCGATGAGCGGGGCGATTCATTTCAGGTCTACGATCGCTATATTCCCGAACTGTGCGATCGCTACGGCTTTCATTACCTGGATCATGCACCTTATCTATTTTCCCACGAAGGCCTCGCAATCATCGGCTCGATGAACTGGTACGATGGCAGCTGGGGAGCGGAGCAATTGCGGTTACGCGTGCCCGACTGGCAGGAACGCCTGTCGAGCAAGCGCTTCAGCCGCGGCATGCATAACGACGCCAACTTCATCCGCTGGGACTTTACCGATCAAACGTTCTGCGAGTGGATTGTCCGTCGCTTTGAAGGCCAGTTGAACCGCGCACTCGATGCCGGGTATCAGAGTCTGGTGGTCACCCATCATCCGCCGCTTCAGGAACTGATGTATCCCACCGCGGAGCCGCGCACCTTGGATGAACTCCTCTGGCCGGCGTTTTCGGGGAACCTCCAGCTGGAAGAGCTGAGCAAGAAGAATCTATCCTCGATTCCCTTCGTGTTCTGCGGGCACACCCACTATGCCCGGAAGTGCCAGCTGGAATCTTTGCAGGGAATTAACGTCGGGGGCGACTATCACTTCAAAAGGCTGGTTCGGTTGAATTGGCCGACGGGCGAACTATCGGAACAGACCTTCGGAGATGCCGCCCTGAATAAAAAAAGACCTGGACGATCGCACTCGCCCAAGTCTCAAGTCCCTCTCGAAAATCGCTGATCGCTTTACTTCTTGTCGTTTTCTTTCTTTTCGGGTTCCTTCTTCTCGGCCTTGGCCGAAGCCCGATAACGCCACTCCGGATTATCTACCCAGCGGATATCCGACTGATTTTCATCGCCCAGTTTCTGGAAGTTCAGTTGCAGCGTCTTGCGCCGAATCACCTTGTCGTCATCCATGGTCCAGCCGTTGGATAAACCGGTGACGAATATGCTGAAGCGGTTGGTGTCCTTGGCCCGGTCGTAAACGTCGGACCAGATCGCCACACCCGTAACGGCCCGGGGGAACGAATCGGCCTTGGTGACGGGAATATCGTCCTTGGAGATTGTGACCGAATTCTTGATATCGAGTCTATTCGTCGGGTCTTCGCGCCGTTTGATGGCGTCTTCGACCGACGGCAAGATTTCGTCGGAATGGACGGTATGCTTGTCCAGCGTCACCAATTCGAAGTCGGGATAGAACTTCTGCCCGGCATTCGTGCGGTTGATCACCTTGTAGAGCAGGTACCAGACCACCTTGGTTCCCCGGCCCGGTACATCGACCGTGATCACTCGGGGATCCTTGAAGTTGAAGTGCAGCGTCCAGATATCGCTTTTATCTTCGCGGTGGATGCGGGGTTCAATGGCTCGCTCGTTGAAATCGCCGCCCTGTTGAGCCAGAAGCGACGAACCAAAATAGAGGCCACCGACCTGGGCCCCAGCCAAATTCAGCCATTGACGACGATTCATGCGTTCCATGATTTTTATTCCCCCGACGGATATTCCCTCATTTACCAGAATATCCGACAAAGCGGGACCATAACCAGCACTATTGCAGGAATCAATAGAAGATTAATAGTTCCCTTAAGGCGCTTCCGATCCATACGGTATATTTTGACCGGCGTCGGGGCACTTGTCGATTGTAAAAATTGCCAATTGCGTATCCCTGAAAAGACGGATAGTCTGGATTCTATAGGAGAAATATCCATGAGTGCCACCGTCGAAGCCGCCAAAACAGAAGTGGAACCGCCCGATCCGAAGTTCTGGCAGCACTACTCTCCCCGGTTTGAATTTTCGATTTCCGGTCTGGCCTCCCTGACCGTTCACATCATACTTTTCGGGCTGTTTTTTCTCATCGTGGCCCGGCTGATGAATCTCAAGACCCCCAAGGCGGAAGTTCCTTTCCGATCGGTTACCATCTCCAATGACTCGGGCGATGATGAGGAGGGCAGCAAGGGTTCGGGCGGAGGTTCCAAAACGGAGAATAGCGATACCACGAATCTGCCTTCGGTGAGTTCTCCGGAGATTCCCGCCGTCGAGTTGGAAAAAGTGAAGGTCTCGGTGAGTCAGTGGGTTCCCGATCTGAAATCGGATAATGAAATCATCGATATCGTGGCGAACTCGGCCGCTCGGGAGAAACTCGAGAAGATGGATCAGGGGTTGCGGGATGAATTGCTGAAAGGTATCGGCGATAAAAAGGGGAAAGGGAACGAGGCGGGGGCGGGCAATTCCGGGCAGACTGGGAGAGGCGAGGGGGGCGACAGCGACCGAGCCAAATCCAAGAAACGAGCGCTGGGCTGGATCATTCAGTTTCAGACGGACGATGCCCGAAACTACCTCGATCAACTTGCGGCCATGAAAGCGACCATCCTATTCCAGAAACCGGGAAGCAAAGGGCTGAACGATGCGATCGTTTTCACCGATCTCAGCAAAGGTTCTAAACCGAAGAAGTATACCGATGACATGAATTTGAGTGCGCTGTTTTTCGTCGATGAGGATTGGTCTTCGATAAGAGGGGTGATTTCGGAATTGGGAGTGGACTTCAGACCGGAGCAGATGGTGGCGTTCTTCCCGCACGATGTTGAGGAAGAACTGGCCCAAAAATCGATGGCCTTCCACAACCGCAAGGAAGAAGATATCCGTCAGACCACCTTTAAAGTTCTGGTGGTCAACGGTAAGTATGCGATCAAAGTGGTCTCCCAGGTGGCTAAACCGGGAAAGCGCTAACTTTATAAGCTGGCGGCTGAGAGTTCCTTGATCGGTTTTGGGTCGCCCATCCGAGCGTCCTGATCGACTACGTCTCCGGCGATCCAACCCGACATCAGGGCCATCGGCATGCCGGGACCGGGATGAGCCGAACCGCCGGCAAAATACAAACCTTCCAGATCGGGACTGCGATTGGCGGGTTTGAAAGCTCCCGCCCATTTCCCGTGGCTAGCCAACCCGTAGATGGCCCCATTCAGCACCCGATAGCGATCGTGAATGCTTTGCGGCGTCAGGGCCGATTCGTAAACGATGTGCTTTTCGATGTCCTTCATGCCCGCGCAAGTTTCGAGTTTCTTCAGGATAACCTGACGATACTCCGGTAGCATTTTCGTCCAGTTGTGTCCGGGCCGCAAATAGGGAGTGTGGACCAGGATGTATAACGCTTCACCGCCCGGGATGGCCACTTCCGGTTCCGAGATCGCCGGAGCACAGAGATAGGCCGTGGGATCTTCCGCGGGTTTGCCTTCGCGGTAGATCTGTTCGAATTCCACATGGGGATCTCTGGAGAAAACGAAGTTGTGGTGCAGAAGTTGTTCGTAGCGTCTATCCAGACCGAGATAGAGAACCACGCCGGAGCAGGCCGGTTCGTAACTGCGGCGGTTCTCGAACTTCTTGGCTGCCGGCACATCCTCCAGTAATTCGCGATGCGTGCGAACCGTATCGGAGTTCGAGACGACGACGTCGAAATCGTACTTCTCACCGGTGGAGGTCACCACGCCGGTCACTTTTTTATTTCGGGAATCGGTTGTTAAGCGAGTGATCTCCACTTTGTTGCGGTAATCGACCCCCAGTTCACCGCCCAGCTTGGTTAAGGCTACCGGGACTTCTCGGGTGCCGCCTCGCGGATACCAGATGCCATCCTGGGTCTGCATGTGTGCAATGCCGCAAAGCACCGCCGGAGACATATCGGGGGCGCTGCCGACGTACTGGGTAAAGTGATCAAGCATCTGGGAAACATTTGGATTCGGCACATATTTTCGCACGGTGCCGGCCACCGAGAATCCCATGCGCATGGAGAGCACATCGCCGAGCACTTTGGGCTGGAAGCTGCTCTTGAATTGGAACATGTCCTTAATGCCGCCGATCGATTTCCAGAAGTAGAATCTTTCGGAGATGGCGTGCATCCGCTTGGCAAAGTCGATGAAGCGACCGTAGTTTTCGCCGACGTTCTGCCCGGGAGCGTACTGGTCGAGACGCTTCATCATCTGAGGAACGTTGGCTTCGAGATCGAGAACGCTTTGATCTTCGAAGAAGCAGCGCCACTGCGGATCGAGGTGAATGAGGTCGAGATAATCTTCGAGCTTCTTTTTGGCTTCGCCGAAAATCCGGCGCAGAACTTCGGGGATGGTCAGAATGGTCGGGCCCATATCAAAGCGGAAGCCTTTTTCCTCGAGCACAGCCGCTTTACCGCCAAACCATTCGTTCTTTTCGAACAGTGTGACTTTATGTCCTCGAGCGGCCAGTACGCAGGCTGAGGCCAACCCCCCTAAGCCGCCGCCGACGATTGCCACTTTCAAAGTTTCCGCCATGTCGAGTCCTTCAGGTGTTGCCAATCCAGGGGCTGTCAGGAGATCGTCAGTTTCGCTCGAGGATCCGCTTTAGCCTCATCCAGCCAGGTCGAATCCAGCTCGAAATCATTCAGGAGAATTCGGCTGGTGATCCGGGCCGATTCGTAAATGACCGGCAGACCGCTGCCAGGGTGCGTTCCACCACCGACGAGATAGACGGAATCGAGATCTTCGAAGCGATTTCGCGGCCGCAGGTGCAGCATCTGCTTCAAGTTATGAGCGAGATTAAAAGTCGCCCCTTTGTAGACCTCGTAGCCCTGTTCCCAGTCGGCGGGGGTGATGATCTTTTCGAAACGAATGCGTTTTTCCAGATCGGTGATGCCGATTTTAGGCAATTGCTTCAGCACTTTCTCGCGGAAAGCGGGGAGTTCCTTCGACCAATCGACATTGGGATGCTTGTGCGTGACCGGGGCCAGGACATAGAGAGTACTGTGCCCTTGGGGAGCGAGGGTGGAATCGGTGACCCCCGCGTTCTGCACATAGATGGAAGGATCTTCGCCGAGAACGTGGTTGAACTCGATGTCGCGCAGATTCTGCTCGTAGGTTTTCGAGGTATAGATCGTGTGGTGGGCCACCCGGTCGTACAGACCTTCGATGCCCAGATACATCATGAAGGTGGAACAGGAGTAACGCTTCTTTTCCAGCTTTTCATCGGTCCAGCGAGTTCGCAAATTGTTCGGAACGAGTTTCGTCATGGACTGGGCGAAATCGGCATTGATGACCAGAGCATCCCCGCGAATTTCTCGCTCCCGAGTTTTAACGCCCACGGCTTTTTTGCCTTCGAAGAGAATGCGCTCCACCGCTTCGCCCAGATGGAAATTCACACCCATCGATCGGGCGACAGTTTCCATCATTTCCGAAACGGCCGCACAACCGCCGATAGGGTGATGAACGCCATGTTCGTATTCGAGGAACGACAGAATCGAAAACAGGCTCGGGCACTGGAACGGCGACATGCCGAGGTACTTCGACTGGAAAGAAAACGCCAGCCGGACGCGCGGGTCGCTGAAGTATCGCTTGAGCTCGGAATCGAGCGATTTCCAGGGCTTCAGCACCGGCAAAAGCTTCATCAGGTCCCATTTGAAGAGCCGCTTCCAGTTCAGAAATGCGCTTTCCAGGGCGGGGCGAAACAGTTCCAGCTTGGTGCGATTATCGCTCAAGTATCGCTTCAGGGAACCGGCGTCGGCCTCGCAGATTTTGGCGATCTCGGCTTCCATCGGTTCGATTTTCGGCGTGCAGCGCATGTCGCCGCCCGAACCGAAAATCAGGTGGTATTGCGGATCGAGACGGATCATCTCGATATCTTCGCGGAGATTACGGCCGATCAGCTGAAAAATGCGTTCGAGAACCAGCGGATAGAGGAAGAAGGTCGGGCCGACGTCGAAGCGATAGCCTTCCGCTTCGATTGCGGAGCAGCGGCCACCGACGCGCGGAAGTCTTTCCACCACATCGACTTGTATTCCCGCGTGAGCCAGCATCAGTGCGGAGGCGAGTCCGCCCGGACCAGCGCCGATGATCACTACACTCGGTTTGCGTCGCGACATAGTCAACCCATTCCATTAGTAATTCGAACTATGCAGCCATCCATAGTCTATGAACCACTCCCTTTCCACAAAAGGACTTTAAGACGCTCTTTATCGAGTTCCGCTCAACCCATGGGCAAGTGATCTTTCCCGGGTTGAATATTGGCCGACAGCAGGCTTTTGGAACCGTTCACCAGTGTGAAGAGATCGGTGGAGCCTACCGAAGTCGGCAGCGCGAACTGCTCGCCGTACATGTAGCCGCAACGGGCCCCGGTGGCTCCGTTGACACAGCGGATGAAATGCGCGACCTTCTCAAACCGGCCCAGATCGAACTGCGATTCATAGGTTTGAATTGCCTGCATTTTCTGTTCGAAGGTGTCCGAAATATCGATGATGAACGTCCCTTGCCAGCTACGCTGCTCGGCTTCAAAGGGAAAAGGAGCATAAACCAGGTGTGGCACTCGATAGGGTGCGGTTCCTTCGAACTGGTCGTCCCATTTGGTTAACTGGGAATAAAAGCGCGCTGCTTCGATCAGCAAGTGTCCCTGATGATGATCGGGCGATGCTGCCGGGGTTCGGCCGGCCGATCCGATGACGATCTGCGGCCGATATCGGCGGAATAACGTAGCCAATTTGAATCGATTGGCCGGTTCATCCATCAAGATGCGATTGGGCAGATCCAGATTGATTCGCATCGGCACGTTAAGGATTTCGCGAGCTTTTTCCGCTTCGCGGGCCCGAATCTCCAGGCTACCGCGCGGCGTCGGCTCACCGGAAGTCAGGTCGATGATGCCGACCTTATATCCCTGTTTGACCAGTTTTGCCAGCGTTCCTCCGCAGAGGATTTCCAGATCGTCCGGGTGCGGGGCGACCGCAAGAACATCGTAGCTGTCAGGCTTTGCCGAATCGCTCATAGACGCTTTCCAGATAATTCCGATTTTTGAGTTGGGGGCCTACCCATATCCCGATTAGACTATGGCCCGTTATACCGGAGGCGATCTTTGATGAAGCAAGATTCCGCGGAACCGCACCAACTCCATCGAGTACTCGGGCCCTGGATGGCGACGGCCATCGTCATTGGAACCGTCATCGGTTCGGGGGTCTTCAAAAAGGCGCAACCGATCTCTCAGGGCATTCCCCAGGTGGGTTTGGCTCTTTGCGCTTGGGTGCTGGTGGGCTTTCTGACGCTGATGGGGGCGCTGGCCCTGGCCGAAGTCGCCATCGTTCATCCCAAAGCAGGCGGCAATTACGTTTTCCTTCGCGAAAGCTACGGCCGAATGTTCGGCTTCCTCTGGGGCTGGGTCGAACTCTGGTTCATCCGGGCCGCTTCGGTGGCAGCATTGGCCTGGATTTTCGCGGAATCGTGCAGCGATGTCATCGATGCCTTGTTTCGCGTTTCCCCAGAACCGGTGGTCGGCATCCTCGGTAAGTATGCCATCACTATTGGAGTAATCGTTTTACTCGGAGCGCTGAATGCGCGAGGCACGTTATTAGGAGGTCGCATTCAAGTAATCATCACGGCAGTCAAAGTGTTTTCGCTCGTCGGGATCGCGGTGATTCCACTAATATTGTTTCTCATCGGCTACCAGGGCGAAGGAGCTCCCAAGCTGGATCGCTTGTATCCCCTTTTTCCGGAGTCTTTCTCCTGGGCCCAACTCAGCGGCTTTGGGGCGGCCATGGTCGGCATTCTCTGGGCGTACGACGGCTGGATGAATATTGCACCCATTGCCGGGGAAGTCACCAATCCGAGCCGAAATCTGCCGCGGGCCGCGGTGGCGGGCGTGCTGACTCTTATCGCTCTCTACGTCACTGTGAATCTGGCTTACTACCTCACCATTCCTGTCATGGATATTGTGAATCTCCCCAAGGACCGCATGACGGCCGGTGAGTATGCCATGCGAATATTCGGCTCAGTCGGATTGATGCTCGCCTCGATCTGCCTGATGATTTCCGTGCTCGGTGCCTTGAACGGCAACCAACTCGTCGGACCCAGACTGCTCTTTGCCATGGGTCAGGATGAACTGGTGCCGGGGATTTTGTGCCGGATTCATCCGCGCTACAATACTCCAGCCAATGCAGGCGTGACGCTCAGTGTCATTTCGATTGTGATAGTTCTGGCAGGCAGCTACATCAAGCCGAATGGCAAGGCGCTCTTCGATGTGATCACCGATTTTTCGATGTTCGGGGCGATCTCGTTCGGTTGCCTGGCCGTCGGTTCCATCTTCGTGGTACGGAAAAGATTTCCGGTGGCCACGCATCCGTTGCCCTACCGCTGCCCAGGCTATCCGTTACCCCCCGTGCTTTACATCGTGTTTATGATTGGCGTGATCGCGAATATGTTTGTAACGCAGCAAAATGAGGCCGTCGCAGGAGTGATTCTCATCGCGGTGGGCGGGTTGATTTACTTTGCAATATTTCGAAATAAGCCGGTCGCCGTGCAACGACCGGCTTAAGAATTCATTGTCGATCAAGGCGTTTCGACGGTCACAGCCACCACGATCGGGGCCGTTTCGTCCCGGCCTTTTACCAGCTCGATATTCTCGATGACCGCATTCGATTTCGGCGTCACCGAGAGGTATCGAATCTGTTGGCTGGGAACTTTAAATGCCAGTTTGGAGTTGGGGACATCCACCACGCGGATGTAGTCGGCCATTTCCTCGCCGTTCTTCAACGGATGATCTTCGACTTTGCCATCTTTGTAGTGCAGCCGAACGATCATCGAAGTTGAACCCTTCGCGCCATACGGGTAACCCCAGCCGCTGATACCGCCGAGGATGTGAATGCTTCGAGCGGCGGTGTTACAGGCCAAAGAGACCGACTTGGGCATGTTCGGCGTCTTGAGTCCGTTGGGGCTATTGAGTAGCACGATGTTTCTCTTGCCGTCGGTGGGATCGACCAGCACGAACGGTACACCGTTGAAGGTTTTCGGTTTCCAGTCGCTGAAGGTTAAGCGCTCGGCCATACCGGCATCGTCAAAGAACATGCCTTTGATGCTGCAAGCGGTGGCCACACGATCCAGCGGCAGCGGGACGAATTTTCCTTTTTCCGTCAGGAACTCGAGCAGATTGGCGAATTCGTCGGCGTTCATCTGCTTTTCGAACCCTTCGGGCATCAGCGATTTATTCGAAGTCGTGATCTCTTCGATGTCTTCGCGAAGGATTGTCTGCTTCTTGGCCTGGGCATCGATCAATTCGACCGAGGTCTTGGTTTCCGAAGCCAACAAACCATTCAGCACCGTTCCCGCCGCGGTCTTCACCGTGTACATGCGGTAGTTGCCTTCGACGCTTCGACTCGGATCGAGGATGTGGACGATCAGTTCTTCCTTCGGATGGACCGACATACCGGTCAGATCGGGTCCGACCATGTTTCCTTCACCGTTGATGCGGTGGCAGATGGCACAATGTTTGGTGAACATCTGCTTACCTATCTTGGAGTCGCCGGCTTTCTTGGTGGTGAACATCCACTCGTCGATGACTTTCTGCCGGTCGGCGTTGGGGATGCCGCCGCCGGAGGCCAGCAGTTTCTTCGCGCGTTCGGCAATCCGCCGATCCGCATTGTTTGCCAAATTCTGCTTCTGATCCAAGCTGAGTTCGGAGATGGAGATTTGCTGTTTCTCCATGGCGGTCAACAGATCGAGTGTCAGATTCTTGCGAGCGATGATTTCCCGAAGAGCCGCCCCCTTGAGGTTGGGCGACCAGGAATTGAACATTTTCAGAACCGTGCCAGTCGCTTCCGAGGAATTCTGCAGCACCGATTCCACCACGGCTTGCGAAACCACCGGAGGAGTCCGCGGCGTAATCAAACCCAGCAGTTTTTCGATCGATTTCGCATCCGAGCGAGTCAATTGCACCAGTTGACGAACGGCGGCCACGCGCTGGTTGTCCGGGGCTTTTTCGTCTCCGGCGATTTTGAAACCGGCCTCCGTAATCTCCGCGGATTCCTTGTCGAAAATCGTCGATTCGCAAAGCTGGGCGACCTGCAACAATTGCCCTTTGGTCTGGAAGTTAACCTTCTGGTAGAGCTGCTTCAGGCTCTTCACCTGAACCTCGCTCAAAGTCACTCTGCCCTTCTTCGTCCAACCTTTAATCGCGGCCTGCAGATAGCTGTTGACCAGTTCGGAAACCTTCGGCCAGGTCTTTTCGTCGATCTTGGACTCCAGCGAAGAGAGCGCGTCCAGAACTGAACTCCCCTTTCCACTGCGGGCCATATGTTCGGTGACAATACCCAGGATTTCCGTGGGGGAGAAATTCAGAGGTTGCTTGGCCGCTGCGTCGAACAGAGCCGTTACGAAATGAGGAGCGTGAGTCGCGGCGGCCGCCGTGCTGGCGTCCCGCAACCAGCGATCACCCGAATTGAGCGGATTCTCAAGGAACTGTACAAGGGCCTTGCCCGCCGCGGCGGAGGGAGGCATTTCGCTGAGGGTCAGCAAAGCGGCCAGACGGACCTGAGCATCCGAGTCTTCCAGAACATTGCTTTCAAGCAGTTTGTTCAGGCCGGCTTCCGTGCGGGGTAACAACTGAACTGCTGCCCGGCGGACACCCGCGGCGGGGGAAGTCAAAGCCGCGAAAACCGCTTGCTGGGTTTCAGCGGTGTCGAGGGCGTTCAAGCCTTCTAAAGTCCACAGAGCGTGCATGGAGCCGGCATCAATCCCGATTTCATCCGGCTTGGGTGATTTCAAAAGTGCCATCAGTTGAGGAACGACGTCCTTCTGGCCCCGTTCCACCAGAAGTCGCTGAGCGTGATTTCGCCAGAACATGTTGGAATTTCGCAGCGTTTCGACCAGCTTCTCCGGAGTTGCACCTTTCAGGGTGAAGGCTACTTCTGACTTGGCATTTTTTGGAACCACGCGATAGATGCGGCCCAGCTTCTTGTCGCGCAGGTCTGTCTCATAAGCGCCGCCTTTACCGGTCGTCCAACCGACTGGCGTAGGGTTGTGCTGAACGATGAAGTTGTACCAGTCGATGTACCAGACGCTTCCATCCGGGCCGACCTCGGCCATGATCGGGGCCGTCCACTCATCGTTGCTGGCAATCAGATTCCAGGAGTTCTTGGAAACGTAATCGCTTCCCTTGGGGGAGATCTGGAAGGTGGAGATCACGTGGCCGGTCGGTTCGGTGACGAAAGCGACTTTATCCCAGTAGTAGCTGGGGTAATTGCGGGCCGTGTAGAGCGCGTGCCCGGCGGCGGCGGTATGACCGCCGTGCCAGTCGACCTGGCGGACATTTTCCGTGATGGGATGGATTGGGGCATTACCAGCAATCCCGCTGAGAACGCTGGAAGACCAGCCGAGTACCCGTTCGTAGTAGCGATTGGCAATCGGCATGTAAACGCTGGGATTGCCGTTCGCGGTCGAGCCGAAAAGAACCCCTTCTTCGGAGAGACCGATACCCCACGAGTTGTTATTCGTGCTGCGCAGAAACTCGAATTGATTGGTGTCAGGCTTGTAGCGATAGAAGCCCTGGCCGAAACGGAAATTTTCGCTGCCGATGGTGCCGTTGAAGCCCGAGTAACCGACCATGCCGTAGATCCAGTTGTCCAACCCGTAGTGCAGGTTGCTGGGCCCGGCGTGGGTGTCGTTAGTATGCCAACCGGTAAAGAGCACTCGGCGTTCATCGGCGTGTCCGCTTCCAGTGTTATCCTTCAGGAAAAGGGTATCGGGTGCCTGATGCACGATCACACCGCCCCGATGGAAAATCAGGCTGGTGGGAATACTCAATTTATCGGCAAAAACGGTGATCTTGTCGGCCACTCCCTTACCGGTGGTGTCCTCACAAATCACGATCTTATCACGGCCCTGTCCCTTGGGTTGCAACTCGTTCGGGTAATCGTAAGTCAGTGCCACCCAGAGTCGGCCCTGTTCATCCCAGTTCATGCAGATCGGCTTGCCGCCGAGCTTTTCTTCGGAGACGAAGAGCTTGATGTCGAAATCATCGGGATGAACGACGTGCTTCACCGATTCTTCGGGAGAAAGCGGCTTCTGCATCTTGTTCAAAGGTTCGCGTTTTTCGCCGGCTTTTTTGCCGGGAGGATAAAAGGCCACTTTGGCCGGTACGTATTCAAATGGTTTGAGATCGTTGGGAAGTTCGGTAATTTTGGGTTTTGCATCGGCTTTGGGAAGGGTCGCGGGATCGAGACCGACGGCCCAGTAAACGCCTCGGGCCACCAGTTGCTGGAAGCCTTCATTGCTCCAGGTACGGTCGTCATGGCCCCAGGCGGTATAAAACACGCGGCCTTTGCCTTGAGTACGAGTCCAAGTCCAGGGTTCCTTGCCAGAACCTTCGGGGTGATATTCCAGAACCGTCCGATTTTTTTCGTTGTGTTTGTGGTGAACGTAGGTTTCATCCCAGCTTTCGAAGGGCTGGAAGCCTTTCATGATGGGATGGTCGGGCAGGGCGATTTCGGTCTTCAATATCCCGGTACCGTGTCGTTGGAATTGAGCCCCAACGAGTTCAATGTACTTCGGTGAATTGAGGAAGCAGTAGGAACCGCAGTGCAGGCAGATCAGGGCTTTGCCATTCTCGACATAGTTGATCAGGGCCGATTCCTGTTCCTTGCTGATCTTCTCCTGATTGGCATAGATCATGATCGCATCGTACCGGCTCAACGTCTTTTCATTCAAAGAATCGACGGAATCGGTGTACACCAATTCGATTCCCATCTTTTCCAGGACCGGAGCCAGCGTTCGATAGCGCTCGGCCGGTTGGTGATGGCCGTTGTCACCCAGGAAAAGGAGGGTGAGTTTTTTCGGCGGTGCGGCTTGGCCGCTGAATCCTATCGCCAGGGCAGCGATGCAGAGACAAGAGAGTAAACGCTTGATCATTTCTTTTGCTCGCAACAGAATATCCTTGCGTATTCAGTATCGCAAAGACAGAGTAGACAATTGATAACTATAGTACAGTAAAGCAGTCAAACTTTACATTGCATGCAGATGAAAAATTTAGGAATGTTTCCGTTTTGAACGCTTGCATGCGATAACCGCAGTCCGAATCCTTCGATCACCGAGGTAGAAACTTGTCCGCTTGCAAATCCTCTCTTTTCGCCTTCCTATTGTCCACGATAGCAGTACTGCTCTGCAACAAGAATGTTTCGCAGGTTACGGCGGCGGAACCCAAGTTCGTTAAAGAAGATCGCCTGGTGCTTCAGCTAGTCGCCAGTGATCCCGACATTGTGACCCCGACTGGTATCGCGGTCGATTCTCAGGGACGAATCTGGGTCATCGAAAATCATACTCATCAGCGCCCATCGAACTACAAAGGGCCGGCCACGGATCGCATCCGGCTCCTGGAAGATTTCGAACCG
Organism: Telmatocola sphagniphila; assembly: GCF_018398935.1. Lineage (GTDB taxonomy): Bacteria > Planctomycetota > Planctomycetia > Gemmatales > Gemmataceae > Telmatocola > Telmatocola sphagniphila. The sequence goes on from NZ_CP074694.1 coordinate 373,496, forward strand.
AAGACGGGAAAAGCCAAGAAAATCACAACGGTCTATGAGGGTTTCAAGAATTCGATGGGGCTGGCTTTCAGTCCGGAAGGCCGGTTATTCCTGGCTACTCGCGCGGCCATTTTGGAACTCGTTCTGTCCAAGGAAGGTAATTCGGTAGTTGAGAAAAAAGAGATTCTTCGCCTGGAAACCAAGGGCGACTATCCGCATAACGGCCTCAGCGGTTTTGCATTCGATAGCGTTGGCCACATGATTTTCGGACTGGGAGAAAATCTCGGCGAGAACTACTCCATCGTCGGCAGCGACGGCAAGAAATGGAACGGCGGTGGCGAAGGAGGATCCGTTTTTCGCTGTAAGCCGGATGGTTCGAATTTGGAACGAGTCGCCACCGGTTTCTGGAATCCCTTCGCCCAAGCATACGATACCGCCGGGCATCTCTTCATTGTGGATAACGATCCGGATGCTCGCGGCCCCTGTCGATTGGTGCATGTCATCGACGGAGGAGATTACGGTTATCGCTTCCGTTATGGACGCAAAGGTTTGCATCCGTTCGTTTGTTGGAATGGGGAACTCCCCGGCTGCCTGCCGATGGCGGCCGGCACGCTGGAAGCCCCATCCGGTCTTTTGTGTTATCAGCATGGGTTGTTACCGCAGGATTATTACGGCAAACTTTTCTCGACCTCCTGGGGCGATCACGTCATTGAAGTGTTTGAAACCAAACCCAAAGGATCGAGTTTCGAGGCAACTTCGCGAATTCTGGTGAAAGGGGATGAGAACTTCCGACCGGTGGGAATTGTGCAATGTCCCGATGGTACGCTGGTGTTTTCCGATTGGGTCGATAAGTCCTATCCAGTGCACGGCAAAGGAAAGATCTGGCGCCTGGCCCCGAAATCGGAGAGTCGTTTTTCACCGAAAATTATCAACGATCAGACCAATAATCTGGTGTTGAAGCGGCTGATGAACGATGAGGACAAGGTCGTTCGGGAACTGGCCGCTCGGGAGATGGTGAAGAGAGGTGGTGCGGATCGCGATGTGGTCATTAAAGCGCTTTCGGACAAAACCCGTCCGCGCGCGGCCACGGCCAGCCTCCACGCTTTGTTTAGTTCCACGCAGAAGGAGCGAACCGAAATTCTGGGGGCGATGCTGACCAACACCCCGGTTCAGGCGGAAGCTCTTCGGCTCTTGCAATTCGATCCTAAATTAAGCGAAGCCATGCGGCCCTCGCTGATGCCGTTGTTGGTCGCCAAGCCGAACCCGGAAGTCAGCCGGGAAATCCTCGCGGCGTTAACGGATAATTTTGACCTGCTGGTTGCACTCGAAGAGAGTCGCAGCGAGGATCCCTTCGTACGTGCAACCGTCATTGATCTTTTGGACCGATTAATGCCGATGCCCCAGCTGGAGTCGCTCGTCACATCCAGCACCACCGCCCAGGACCCGAAAAGATTGACGGCCGCTCTAGTTGCTTTCCAGCGAAAATTGGCCAAGGGAGCAGAAACCCAGGCAGATCTCTCGGCCTTGTTGACGCATGCCGATCCTGTCGTTCGGCAGACGCTGGTTCGCATTATTGCGGAGCAGAAACTATCGGCCTATTATCCCAAGCTCAGCGATGTGTTGAGTGTCCAGCCGGTGACGCGCGAACTGGTGGAGACTTTTGTCGCCGCAGAGAATTGGATCGCGTTCAAAGAGCCGGTGATGCGAAATGAATTCGATGCTTCCGAAGGTGTGATTCGCTATCTCGAGGACACTAAATATCCGGAGAATATTCGGGCCCAATTTCTGAAACTGGCTGATCCTAATGCACCCAAACTGAAAACTGCTACTCTCGTGAAATGGGCCGGTTCCTCGAAGCCGGATATTCGATTACAGGCTGTGAAACTGCTCGCCATCAGGCAAGATCACGAAGCCAAAGCTTATTTTCGAACACTCTATACCGATGCCCAACTCTCAAAAGATTTAAGGAGTTGGATGGCCCTGGGCTTGGCGAATGCGAATAAGCCGGAGGATGTTGGTTGGCTTTTGAACCAGTCGCAATCGGACATTTCGCTCGAGGCCGTGCGTTCGCTGCAATCTTTGAAACTCGATACCAAACAAAAAGCATCGGTGCTGGCCGATCTCAGCAAATCGACCGCAAAAGATGTGGAGTATGCTGAAGCACTCGTCCGTTTCGCCAAGCATCAGGGCCTGTCGGAAAAGGTCGATGGATCCGTACTCGAAAAAGTCCCAGGTCGGCCGAAAGCCGTCACCGATCAGTCCGGTTGGGAGAAAATTCTGGCCGGGTCGGGAGATCCCGCGGCCGGGGAACGCCTATTCTTCCATCCCAACGGGCCGAAATGCTATAGCTGCCATCGGGTTCAAGGCCGGGGCGCCATGATCGGACCTGAACTCTCACAGATCGGTGGAGCGTTGAAGCGGGAAAAATTGATCGAATCGATTCTGCAGCCGAGCAAGGAAATTGCCCCTTTGTTCACGGCCTGGCAGATCACCACGGTCGATGGCAAATCGCGTTTGGGACTGATTATCAGCGAGAATTTTGACAGCACCGTCAGCATCGCGGATGGTAACGGCAAGATCGAGCGGATCCCGAAGCTGGATATCGAAGATCGTAAAGCTTCCACGAAATCGCTGATGCCGGATGGACTGGAGCAGTTGATGACCCTGAAGGAGTTTCGGGATCTGATTGCCTATCTGGAGTCGTTGAAATAGCTATCAGCTATCAGCTATCAGCTAATGAAATGGTTGGCATTTGTCACAACGATCATTGAAAATTACTTGGCTGAGCGTTGAATCTGAAAGCTGCGACTACATTATCTTAGCTGACCGCTGACCGCTGAAAAGGTTTCTCTAATGAGTTCGGTACCTCTCAAAAATATTCTGAAGCTCGTAGATCCCAAACAAACCACGGAGATTCGAAGATCGGCGATTGTCGTGCTGGGAGAATTGGGCCAACGGGAAGGAGATACTTCCGAGGCCATCCATGAATGCCTACGAGATACGGATCAGGGGATTCGCCTCGCCAGCATCGTCGCGATTGGCCAGCTTAAGATCGATGCCGCGTTGCCTGAATTGCTCGAAAAAATCAAGCATGGCGGACTCGAGAGCGAACTGGCGGCGGACGCCGTGGCCAAACTCGGTGTCAAGGGGCGGAAGGCCTTGCAGGACTTGATGGGGAAGGTGGCACCGGGTCTGAGGAAGTATATTGCTTCTTCTCTGGCCGCAAGTGGGGCGGATCGAGCTGATGCGGATGCGTTGAAAATCCTTCAGGATAAAGACCCGGCCGTAGTGGAAGCGGCTCTGGGTTCGATGATGGGAAGTATTCCTAACCTGGGAGCTTCACAAAGGAAAGCTCTGGCCGATCAACTGATCGAATTGGTTTCCAACAAAAAGCAGCCGATCGCGACGAGTATGGAAGCGGCGGCATTGAAATTGTTGGCGGTTTTCGACGATCCGCGAATCGGCAAAATCTTGTGGGAGCGCGTACAGCCTGGGCGTAACCCCGACATTCGCATGGCGGCCTTGCAATCGATCGGCAAATTCACCACTTCACCGAACAAAGAACAGTTGGCGATATTGTTTGGCTGTGCCTGCGAACCTGATTTTCGCATGGCGGCCCCGGCCTTGATGATGCTGAAAAATGTCAAAGTCACTGACAAATCGCTGAACGATTGGCTGGTACTGTTCAAGGCGGTCGATTCGGCCACCCGGCAATTTGCGATGGATAAGCTCGAGGGATTCGATACGCCTGAGTTGGCCGGGGCTTTGCTTCCGTTAATTCGCAGTTCGGATCGCAAGTTCGCGGAAGCGGCGACCCGGAAACTAACCGAGCTGGAAAGCGGGCGAAAGCTTCTTTCCGAAGCTCTGCTGGAAGCGGAAACGCCCGATCAATACTGGCAATATGCCCGCATGCTGGTGCCGATTGCCAAACAGTACCCGGCCAGATGGCGGGATACGGTTTTCAAGAAGCTCACTAAGTATATCGAGGAGAATGATCGCCGGGCCGATTCGCTTGTATTTCTGATGGGCGAGACCGATGCGGGCGATCTGCGCGAGCGACTGGAAACTTTTGCCGTCGAACTGCGCAAGAAAAAAGCCTACGAGCGAGCTTATCCTTTCCTGAGAACGCTAGCCCGCGATCCCGCTTGCGGCATGTCGGCCCGCTTTGAACTGGCGACGGTTGGTTTGAAGCTTTCCGCGAAAGATTTCAGTGAAGATAGTCGCGCCAAAGATACCTGTCTCCACAGCTTTTCCACACTTTTGCAGCATCAGCAGAATGACGAGGAAATTTTCCAGCAACTCGAAAAAGTGAAATGGCTGGAACCGGAAGATCTGTACTATCTGGGCTTCCATTTTGCGGATCACGAAGCCCGGCACAAAAAGTTCGCCAGCCTGGTGCTGAAACTGGTCGTCAAGCGATCGCCCAAATCGAAGCTGGGGCAGAACGCCAAAGCCAAACTGAAAACTTCCGGCTTACAATGACGCCTGGTAGCCAAACTCGGTTAAAATGAATTGGGATTAGCAATCCCGTTGACTCGCGAACGAAATCCCATGAACTATTAGCATGGCTTCTGATAAATATCTCCGGCCCGAAGTGATTCGGCAGGTCAGCCGTCTCGACCTGCGTGCCAAGTTCATTGTTGAAGGCTTCCTCAGCGGGTTGCACGGCAGTCCGTTCCAGGGCTTTTCGGTCGAATTCAGCGAGCATCGCAAGTACGTCCCCGGCGATGACATCAAGGATCTCGACTGGACCGTCTATGCGAAAACCGACAAGTACTATCTGAAGAAATTCCAGGCTGAGACGAACATGACCGGCTACCTGGTCATGGATCTTTCGGCCTCCATGGCTTTTACCTATCGGCAGGAGTTGACCAAGTTCGATTATGCGATCTGTCTGGCGGCCGCGCTGGGTTATCTGATGATTTACCAGCAGGACCCGGTCGGGCTGGTGACATTCGACAAGAAAATACAGACCATTCTGCCGCCCAAAAGCAAGCGCACTCAGTTGGGCACGATTCTTTCCGTGTTGTCGAATCTGAAACCCAGTGGTGAGACCGATATTGCGGGTTCACTGCATCAACTCGCCAGTCTGATCAAAACCAAGAGCCTGATCATGATCTTCAGCGATCTGCTGACCGATCAGGACGCGGTGATGAAGAGTCTCTATCGTTTCCGGCACTCCGGCCATGAAATCATTCTCTTTCATATCCTGGATGAGGCGGAGGTGCATTTCCCTTTCGAAGGATTGACCGAGTTCGAAGACGTGGAATCCTCAGAGAAACTGGTGATCGACGCCCGGGGAATGAAATCGGACTATCAGGCCGCGATCAAGGAATTCCAGGCGGGCTACAAGGAAGAGTGCAATAAGGCGAATATCGACTATGTGCCGATAGATACGAGCATCAGTTTCGACAAAGCGCTGTTGGAATATCTTATTCAGCGAACGAGAAGGTTCTAGAACTCCTCGATTCCTGGGTTATGATAATTTCCTTCGTAGCATTGCGGACCTTCCCACTTTCTCCGTGACTTCCCGAACCTGTCGAACTAGAAATAAACTAACCTACCGAATCGCCCGAATCGCACGACGAGGTGAGTGATCCATGGCTTCTGATAGCACTCTGTCTGCCAAGGTGCACGACGCAAAAGAGGCGCTCGACAAACAAGTTCGAGAGATAGTGCAGTGGCACTTTTCCCCCGATACTGGAACGCCGTTCTGGCTCGAGAAAGCAAAATCGTTCAAATTCAATCCGCTGAAGGATATCCAGGGATTTGCCGATTTGAATCTTTTCGATTTATTCGAAGACGACTGGCTGCGGGCGGCCCCGGGATCGGACATCACCAAGTGGGTGCCGCGAGCTTATCTGGGTAAAAAACCGGTCTACGTTTTCGAAACCGGCGGCACCACCGGGATTCCCAAGAGCCGCATCGTTGTGGAAGATCACTGGATCGACTACGAGCAGATGAGCGATACTCTGCCCGATGAGCATTTCCCCAAGGGGTCGCACTGGCTGATGCTCGGGCCATCCGGACCGCGCCGTCTGCGATTGGCCATCGAACACCTGGCCCAGCACCGCGGCGGCATCTGCTTCTGCGTCGACCTCGATCCTCGCTGGGTGGTGAAGTTGCTCAAGGATCGCAAGATCGACGAGGTGCAGCGCTATAAAGACCATTGCATCGATCAGGCGCTGACGATTCTCGCCGCCGGGCACAACATCAAGTGCATGTTCACGACGCCGAAGCTGCTGGAATCTCTGGATGCCGCGCTTCGGGCCGGTAAGCTGGAAGAGAAGCGACGGGCGATTGGCCATCCGGTTCCGGAAGGAAGCCTGCGTTCGATTCCCGACACGGGCATCACCGGGATATTCTCCGGTGGAACCGAATTCACTCCGCAATTCACGCGTGAAGCGATGGAAGAAATGCTGGAGAACAAGGTTTACATGACGCCGACTTATGGTAACACGCTCATGGGCCTGGCCTGTTCCAAACCGGTCGGGCCGCACGACGGTTACAAGATTTCCTACTACGCTCCGCAACCGCGGGCGGCGATTCAAGTCGTCGAGTTCAACGATTACACGAAAGTGGTCGATTACGGTCAGACCGGTCGTGTGCTGTTGACTACTCTAACGAAGGAATTCTTTATGCCCCGCTTCCCGGAACGGGACGAGGGAGAACGGGAAATGCCGTTCGATAAGTTCCCTTGGGATGGGGTTTCCGGTGTGCGGCCGTTCCACGAAATTGCGACCCAGACGACTGTCGGGGTCTATTAAAAGTGAGACTCGAAGCTTGCCAGAAATCTATCTGGCGAGCTTCCTTCGCCGTTTGACTATTCCTTCTGTTTTTCCAGTTCCACCATTTCGATGATTTCTTCCACAGGGATCCAGACCAGCATCTTGGGGAAGGTTTCCTTGGTCACGTTGTAACCCACAACTTCCCGTCCTACTAAAAATACCCGACCCGCAATTATCTTCATGTCAATTTGATTCAAGGTGGTCATAACGTTCTTAGAATGAACGTACACGACTTTGTCGATGAACGGATTGGCAGGCTGCGCTGCCTGCGGAGGAGCCTGTCCCCCGGCAGGTAGGATCAGAAAGCCGCCGGCGGCCACCAGGGCCAGGACCGAAAACACTACGATATTACGTTTGCTCATGACTACACCTCGCTTGGGTCTATTAGCGGATAATACCCAGGGAGGCTTTGTTCTGTCAATCGTGAGATGATTGGTTAAACTAGTCTCATACTTCGAGCCCCGGAGACTTGTTGATGTCGTCGCTGCTTTACTTCCTGGTTTTCATTCAGTCTCAGCCCGAAGAGCCCGGCGTCCAGAAAGCTGAAGCTCTAGTCCGGCAACTGGCCGATCCTTCGTTTCTGAAGCGGGAAGCGGCCTCGCGCGAACTGATTGCGCTGGGGAGTTTGGCAAAACAGGCGGTGCAAAAAGGGGGGCTGAGTCGGGATGCCGAGGTGCGTGATCGCTGCCGTATCATTTTCCCGCAGATACTGAGTCTGGATATCAAGCAGAGATTGAATCGCCTGGAAAAACTTGAGGGAAATGTTGCTCAGATCGATTTGCCGGGTTGGAAGAGACTGACGCGATTGGGAGGTTTGGACGACAAGGCCCGAGCCAAGTATTTGGCGGTTCTCCGTCAGCATATCCCGGAAATCATCTTGCTCGAAAGCGATCCCCGGGCATTCGTCAACCACTACGAATCTCGCCTGATGTCCCTGCACGATTTTAATGGAGAAGCCATCCGGGGATTCCGCGAAGCGGCCTATCAGGTCGAATTGAATTTTGCCACCGATGAGTTGATGTTCTGGCTGATCACCCTCTCGGACGAACGGGCGCTGAAGCAAACGGAGCGGCAGGACGATAAGCGGTATGGTCATCTGAAACTGCTTCTGAAGCAATTAACCTTCATGCGGCACTGGATCGACAAGGATCGCAACACTCTGACCGAAGCTCTGCTGGTCGCCACACTGGAAGAATTCGTCTCGGACTCCGCCGATTCTGGAATTCTGTTTTTCGGCTTCGATTTGCTACAAAAGCGGCCACTCTCGCGCATGGCCGATCTCTCCGCCAGCATTTTGAAGCGACACATCAAGAATAGCGACCTGAACTTAAAAGCCCTGAGTACTCTGGGTCGATTCGGACACCCCGATCACCTTCAGGTTCTCGAAAAATTCCTGCTGGATAGTTCCACGCTCGCAAGCGGCTACTATCCCGGTTACATCACGCAGTATCGCGACTTCGCACTGGCCATGGCCTTGCGCATTCAGAAACAGCGCCCCCAGCATTTTGGCTTCGCTCTGGATGTCAATTCGCCAGAGCCTAAAGCGATGTCTTACGGCTTTAAGGAGGAAGCGCAGCGGCAGAAAGCCTTCGAAATGTATGGCGACTTTCTTCGAAAATGACAATCAGGATTTCCGCGACACGACTACCAGTCCGGCTAAGATTAACGCCGTGCCGATGGCTACCCGCAAAGTGATTTTTTCGCCCAGGAGCAACCAGGCCAGCAGCACGGCCACGACGAAGCTTCCCTTGTCGATTAAGGCAATCGTTGAAACCTCTCCCAGTTGTAGCGCTTTGTAATAAAAGATCCAGGAAATGACCGTGGTGGCCGCAGAAAGGCCGAGCCACAGGTAATTTCCTTTGGTGAGTTGATCGAATTCTGATCGGGAAACCGTGAGTGCTGCAAAACCGAGAACGAAAACGCAGACGAACGCCGTGCGGACCGAAAGCCCGAGTTCGCTGCCGATACCCGAGAGGCCTTGTTTGGCGATTACCGAAGTAAAACCGGCGAAAATCATGGAGATGATCGCATAAAGAATCCATCGTTCCATCGCTGCTTCCTTTATCCCTGGCCAGGTCACGGACGAACTGCTTCTGATTATAGCCAACAAAATTGGTCCACTTGGTAAGGTTGACAAAGTGGGTAGAGCGGGAGATTCTCTTTGGCCGACAGGCTATCGAGCTTTTATCCTACTACTAATAAATTTCAACGATTGATTGTACATCCCAGACGCAGGAATTAGGACATGTCGGACAATCTGTTACAGCGGAGTGTCACCACTGCAGTAGCCCGTAACCTGGCGAACACGACGAAGACATCGCCGAAGATGACGTCGATCACGCCGCGTTGGCTGTTGAGTTTATTGCCGTGGGTTCAGGTGGACGGGGGCACGTACCGTGTGAATCGTACGAAGGTGGAGTTATCGAAGGCGGCGCGTATAGGAGTGGATGTGTCTGGGGGAGTGGCGTCGTTTGCTCCGGAGTCGTTGCGGGGTGTTCCGTTGTTTTCGGGTTTGCCGGACGGTGTGGTGAGTCGTATGGCGAGTCGATTCAAGACGGAAGAGGTATCGTTGGGTAACAAGTTGATAGTGGAGGGTGAGGACCGGAGCAAGTTTTTCATAATAGCGCAGGGTCAGGTGGAGGTATTGAGCAAGGGTATTCACGGGAGTGACTTGCGAATCGCGTTATTGTCGGATGGGGAGTATTTTGGGGAGAGCGATTTGGTGTTGGACAATCGTCCGTCGGATGTGACGGTACGTACGACGACGCCGTGTGTGTTGGTGACGTTATCGCGTAAGGATTTGGATGGGGTGTTGGAGGAGTCGGGGAATTTGCGGGAGGATTTTAATCGTGCGATCAAGGAGCATATGGATTTGCGTTCGACGGTGAATCGTTATGGGGAGCGGAACATAGATTTGGTGAGTGGATTTGCGGAGAACGTGGAGATACCTGAGACGTTTGTGGATTATTCATCGAGTCCGCGGGAGTATTCGTTATCGTCGGTTCAGACGGTGGTGCGTGTTCATACGCGGGTGTCGGATTTGTACAACGGTCCGTTCAATCAGTTAGAAGAGCAGATGCGTTTGACGATCGAGGGTATTAAGGAGCGTCAGGAGTGGGAGTTGATCAACAACAAGAAGTTTGGATTGATCAATTCGGTGGATCCGGCGATGCGTATCAGTACGCGATATGGGGCACCGACGCCGGACGATTTGGATGAGTTGTTGGCGTTGGTGTGGAAGAAGCCGGCTTTTTTTCTGGCTCATCCGAAGGCGATAGCGGCGTTTGAGCGGGAGTGTACGTGGCGGGGTGTTCCCCGGTGACGATGAATTTGTTTGGGACTCCGGTGATCAGTTGGCGGGGTGTGCCGTTGGTTCCGTGCGACAAGTTGGAGATGAAGAGTCGTTATCAGTCGAATCAGTGGTTTGGTACGACGAGTATATTGTTGGTGCGGGTGGGTGAGGCGGACCAGGGTGTGGTGGGTCTTCATCAGGCGGGGATACCCGGGGAGATCATGCCGAGTCTGTCGGCTCGATTGATGGGTTTGGACAGTTTGGGAGTGGCATCGTATCTGTTGACGCTGTACTTTTCGTGTGCGGTGCTGACCGACGATGCGTTGGGCGTTCTCGAAAACGTCGAAGTCGGATACTACCACGATTACGAACATCGCAAAAATGGATTCGAACACGGGCTGGGAATCTAATTTCCCCTTATTCTTCTCAAAGCGAACACAACTCTAGAGGTGCATGCATATGTCTGATGGTCTTCTGCAACGGAGTGTCACTACTTCCGTGGCCCGTAACCTGGCGAACACGACGAAGACATCGCCGAAGATGATGTCGATCACGCCGCGTTGGCTGTTGAGTTTATTGCCGTGGGTTCAGGTGGACGGGGGCACGTACCGTGTGAATCGTACGAAGGTGGAGTTATCGAAGGCGGCGCGTATAGGAGTGGATGTGTCTGGGGGAGTGGCGTCGTTTGCTCCGGAGTCGTTGCGGGGTGTTCCGTTGTTTTCGGGTTTGCCGGACGGTGTGGTGAGTCGTATGGCGAGTCGATTCAAGACGGAAGAGGTATCGTTGGGTAACAAGTTGATAGTGGAGGGTGAGGACCGGAGCAAGTTTTTCATAATAGCGCAGGGTCAGGTGGAGGTATTGAGCAAGGGTATTCACGGGAGTGACTTGCGAATCGCGTTATTGTCGGATGGGGAGTATTTTGGGGAGAGCGATTTGGTGTTGGACAATCGTCCGTCGGATGTGACGGTACGTACGACGACGCCGTGTGTGTTGGTGACGTTATCGCGTAAGGATTTGGATGGGGTGTTGGAGGAGTCGGGGAATTTGCGGGAGGATTTTAATCGTGCGATCAAGGAGCATATGGATTTGCGTTCGACGGTGAATCGTTATGGGGAGCGGAACATAGATTTGGTGAGTGGATTTGCGGAGAACGTGGAGATACCTGAGACGTTTGTGGATTATTCATCGAGTCCGCGGGAGTATTCGTTATCGTCGGTTCAGACGGTGGTGCGTGTTCATACGCGGGTGTCGGATTTGTACAACGGTCCGTTCAATCAGTTAGAAGAGCAGATGCGTTTGACGATCGAGGGTATTAAGGAGCGTCAGGAGTGGGAGTTGATCAACAACAAGAAGTTTGGATTGATCAATTCGGTGGATCCGGCGATGCGTATCAGTACGCGATATGGGGCACCGACGCCGGACGATTTGGATGAGTTGTTGGCGTTGGTGTGGAAGAAGCCGGCTTTTTTTCTGGCTCATCCGAAGGCGATAGCGGCGTTTGAGCGGGAGTGTACGTGGCGGGGTGTTCCCCCGGTGACGATGAATTTGTTTGGGACTCCGGTGATCAGTTGGCGGGGTGTGCCGTTGGTTCCGTGCGACAAGTTGGAGATGAAGAGTCGTTATCAGTCGAATCAGTGGTTTGGTACGACGAGTATATTGTTGGTGCGGGTGGGTGAGGCGGACCAGGGTGTGGTGGGTCTTCATCAGGCGGGGATACCCGGGGAGATCATGCCGAGTCTGTCGGCTCGATTGATGGGTTTGGACAGTTTGGGAGTGGCATCGTATCTGTTGACGCTGTACTTTTCGTGTGCGGTGCTGACCGACGATGCGTTGGGCGTTCTCGAAAACGTCGAAGTCGGATACTACCACGATTATCAGCACCGGATGTCTACTCCAAAATAATTCACCCCAACTGAGAGCGGCACCATGAACGAAATCACTCCGGATTTGATTGCTTCGATTGCCAGCCGGCTTTACAACGAGTTGCCGGGGGCGAATACTGTCCCCAAAACCGAGTCGGATCTGCAGGGAATCGCTTCTCAGGGAGCGTTACCCACATCTCCTGTGGGCGATTTGAAAGCGCCCCCGACCATGCCCGCATCGATCCTGCCAGCCATGCAGATGCCGCAATCTCCGAACCTGCCGAGTCTTCTTGAGGCGTTCCGTCCGATGCCGGAAAGCTATGCAATGCCGGTTCCGGAAGTGCAGCATGCCCCCAAAAATCCCGAAGGTTTGAAGGCCTTCGTTCAACGCGTTCAAATGACCGGAGTGCGCAAAGATTCGGGCCAGTGCAATTCCGACCTGGGAGATGGAATTGTTGCCAAGCTCTTCGATCCCCGAGTCCTCAATACCGGTTCGAGCCGGCCGTTGGATGTGGTGGCCATTCGCAAGGATTTCCCGGTCTTGCATCAGAAGATCCACGGCAAACCGCTGGCCTGGCTGGATAACGCCGCGACGACTCAGAAACCCCAGAGCGTCATCGATGCCATCTCCCGTTTTTATGCCAACGACAACTCGAACATTCACCGGGGAGCCCATACCCTCGCCGCCCGGGCTACCGACGCTTACGAACAGGCCCGCCAGAAGGTGCAGACTTTCCTGGGAGCTTCCAGCGCAAAAGAAATCGTTTTCGTTCGGGGCACGACTGAGGGAGTGAACTTAATCGCTCAAACCTACGGCAAGAAATTTTTGCAGCCGGGCGATGAAATCGTTTTATCCACGCTCGAGCACCACGCGAACATCGTTCCCTGGCAGATGATCGCCAAGGAAAAAGGGGCGATCATTCGAGTCATTCCGGTCAACGACCGCGGCGAAATCATGCTCGAGCAGTATCAAGCGATTCTCGGGCCGAAAACCAAATTGGTGGCTCTCACTCACGCTTCCAATAGCCTCGGAACGATCCTGCCGGTGTCGGAAATGACGCAACTGGCCAAGCGCTATAACGCTCGGGTGCTGATCGATGGAGCCCAATCGGTTTCGCACATGCCGGTCGATATGCAGCAACTGAACTGCGATTTCTTCGTATTCTCCGGCCACAAGATTTTTGGTCCAACAGGTATCGGTGCGGTGTACATCAAGGAAGAATTGCACGAGATGCTGCCGCCCTGGCAAGGGGGCGGCAATATGATTCGCAACGTGACGTTCGAAGAAACCACCTACAGCGATGCCCCGGCCAAATTCGAAGCGGGTACGCCGAATATCGCGGACGCGGTCGGACTGGGGGCGGCTCTCGATTACGTCAATCGCATCGGCCTGGTCAACATCGGCCAGTACGAACACAAACTTCTGGAATACGCGACCGAAAAATTGTCGCACATTCCCGGCCTGCGATTACTGGGCACCGCCAAGGACAAAGTGAGTGTGATCTCTTTCGTGTTGAAGGATCGCAAGACGGAAGAGGTAGGCCGAATGCTCGATCAGGAAGGAATTGCCGTGCGGGCGGGGCACCACTGTGCCCAGCCTTCGCTGCGCCGATTTGGTGTGGAAAGCACCGTACGGCCTTCGTTCTCTCTTTATAATACGATGGAAGAGGTCGATCGATTGGTCGATGCGGTGCGGCGAATTCAACGAGTTTAACTCAAGCTGAATGGAGTCCCAGTTATGTCTCTGATGGTGCTACCGCCCTCCGAAGTTCTGCAAAAATTGAAATCGAAATCCGGCAAGCTCATCGATGTGCGAACTCCCGCCGAGTACGAATCGCTTCATGCCGAAGGGGCGGTGTTGATGCCGCTCGACAAGCTGGATCCGCTAGCTCTGAAAACCAACTATCCCGATAACGATTTCTACGTGATTTGCCGTTCGGGAGGACGGGGCAAACAGGCTTGCGAAAAGTTGCAGGCCGCCGGGATTGATCGGGTCATCAACGTTGAAGGCGGAACCCTGGCCTGGGAAAAAGAGGGATTGCCCGTTATTCGCGGTCGCCAGACCATGTCCCTCGAACGTCAGGTTCGCATTGCCGCGGGAAGTCTGGTCGTGATGGGATTAAGCCTGGGTTACTTCATTCATCAGGCGTTTTTTGGCATCTCGGCTTTCGTCGGTTGCGGGCTCGTGTTCGCGGGACTTACCGATACCTGCGGAATGGGTATGATTCTCGCCAAAATGCCCTGGAATAATCGAAAGCCCGTAGCCAGTTGTCAGGTAAGTTGAATCTGCGACAGAACTTCAAGAAATGAAAAAACCCCGCTGAGTTTGGTGTTCCACTCTCAGACGGGGCCGGAACAGAGAAGAGGCTGTTTGTAAAAGTAACTAAGCGTTGTAAATATGTCAATCTCAGCTTGTAAATATTTCCAAGATAACCACTTACTGCTTTTCTAAATACATTCCATTTCGCCTAAATTACCATTTCGTGTAGATATTATACGCTACATTATGGGTTCCCGATTTATTTGCTGGCAGCGGGCATCTTCTGTCGGAGCTTAACGAGCTTCTCACCGGCTTTGTGCAGCGTCTCATCCTTCTTGGCGAACATAAAGCGAACTTTAGTACGGCCCAACTCCTTCGGCTCGTAGAAACTGCTGCCCGGTACGCCGGCGACCCCGACTTTTTCGATCATCGTGCGGACGAATTCGACGTCGTTGTTCCAGCCCATTTTGGAGAAATCGCACATGACATAATAGGCCCCGTCGGGGGCATGAAATTCGAAACCGGCTTCCTGAAGGTAAGGCAGAAAGATCTGTCGGCGATGGAGATAATCGGACTTCAATTTGGCGTAGTAGGCTTCACCGAAGCCGATGGCCGCGGTGCCGGCGACCTGTAATGGATGCGGGGCGCCCACCGTCAGAAAATCGTGAGCCTTTCGGATGCCGGAAGTGATCTCGGGCGGTGCCACACAATATCCCAGTCTCCAACCGGTGACACTGAAAGTTTTCGACAAACCGCTGATCGTCACTGTGCGATTGGCCATGCCAGGCAGCGAAGCAATGCTGATGTGCGGACGGTCGGTGTACTGAATGTATTCGTAGATCTCATCGGAGAGGGCAAAGGCGTTATGTTCCTGGCAGAGTTGAGCAATGAATTCCAGTTCCTCGCGATTGAAAACCTTCCCAGTTGGGTTATTGGGCGTGTTAATGATGATTGCTTTGGTTTTGGAATTGAAGGCTTTACGCAACTCGTCCCGGTCGAAGCTCCAATCCGGGGCCCGCAAGGTGACAAAGACTCGCTTGGCTCCCGTTAAGAGGGCATCCGGGCCGTAGTTCTCGTAGAAGGGCTGGAAGATAATCACTTCATCGCCGGGATTGATGAGCGCCAGCATGGTGGCCATCATGCATTCGGTGGCTCCGCAGCACACCGTGATATGGGCATCGGCATCGCACCACTCGAGCTTGTTGAAAGTGCGCATCTTCCCGGCGATGGCCTGCCGCAAGCTGGCGATTCCCCAGGTCACGGCGTACTGGTTGTAGCCATCCCGGATCGCTTTGCAGGCGGCCTCTTTCAGATCGGGGTGCGGATCGAAATCGGGCATTCCCTGTCCCAGATTCAATGCCTGAAATTGATTCGCCAGCCGGGTCGTTTCTCGAATCACCGATTCTGTGAAATAGCTGACGCGATCGGAAAGCATAAACTTCAACTCCTTGCTAAGCCTTGAGCGCGAGATTACTGTTACGGGATTTCTCCTGCCGTAATTTTCGTTCCACGCCGACTTTAATCAACAGGGTGACCAGAGAAAGCATGGTCAGAACGCTGGCCACGGCGAAGGCCGCCGGAGTGTTATATTCCTGGAAGAGCTTTTCTATGCGTAAAGGCATGGTATCCGTCTGCGAAGCGATTCGCCCCGATACGACATAGACCGCCCCAAATTCTCCCATCGCTCGTGCGTTGCAGAGAATTACTCCATAAAGCAAGCCCCATTTGATATTCGGCAGAGTGATGCGAAAGAACATTTCCCAACCTGAAGCCCCAAGGCTACGGGCGGCGATTTCTTCCTCGCTTCCCACGGCCTCCAGGACCGGGATCAATTCCCGGGCGATGAAAGGAAAAGTCACAAACGCGGTGGTGAGAACTAAAGCGGGGGGAGCGAAAATAATCTGATAGCCATGCTCGCGGAGCCAGGCCCCCATCGGCGTCTGCAAACCGAACAGCAGCACAAAAACCAGCCCTGCCACTACGGGTGAGACCGAGAAGGGCAGGTCGATGAGTGTGGTGAGAATCGTTCGGCCGGGGAAACGAAAGCGGGCGATGGTCCAGGCCGCGGCCACACCGAATATCAGGTTCATGGCCACGGCCACGGGAACCACCATCAGCGTCAGAAAAATGGCATGGCGGGTATCGGGATCGGCGGTGATATTTTTCCAGTAGACCAGCATACCCCGGCTAAAGGCTTGCACGAACACGCTGATCAACGGCACCACCACCAGAATGCCGACGATGCCGAAGGTTAGTCCGATAAGGACAATTCGGACAAGCAGGGGATCACTCGATCGCCGCTTGGCATACGGCACAATATCGCGGACATCTTGAGCTTTAGCTTCCATGCCGTTTGCTCCAGCGTTCCAGAAGATTGATCGTGACCAGCAAAAGAAACGAGAAACTCAACAGCACGACGGCGATGGCTGCCGCTTCCCGGTAGGAGAATTCTTCGAGCCGAGCCACGATGAGGGATGGGGCAATCTCCGTTTTGGAAGGGATGTTGCTGGAAATGAACACCACCGAGCCATATTCCCCAATAGACCGGGCGAAGGCGAGCGTGAAACCGGTCAGAGCAGGGGGGATCAGAGTTGGCAGGAGCACCCGCCGGAAGCTCTGCCAGCGGTCCGCGCCGAGAATGCCCGCCGCTTCTTCCACTTCGCTGTCGATTTCTTCGAGCACCGGTTGCACCGTTCGCACGACGAAAGGAAAGCCGGTGAATATCAAAACCAGCACGATGCCGAATTGAGAATACGCTCCTTCAATTCCCAGTGGAACTAAAAACTGACCAAACCAGCCATCCTTCACATACAGGCTGGCGTAGACCAGGCCCGCCACGGCGGTCGGCAGGGCGAAGGGCACATCCACCAGGGCATCGATCACGCGTTTTAATGGAAATTCATACCGCACGAGAGACCAGGCGACAATCAGACCCAAGACCGTGTTGACCAGTGCGGCAATCAGAGACAGGCTGAAGGTCAGCTTGTAAGCAGCAATCGCTCGGGGAGTCCAGACCGCCGCGATGAAATCTCGAACTCCCAATTCCGAAGCTTTGAGAAAGCAGGCCAGCAAAGGAATGAGGACTAACAGACTGAGATAGGAAACCGTGTAACCCAGGCCGAGCGAGTAGCCGGGCAGTATATTTCGATTGGCTGAACTCAAATTTTACTCCGCAAAAGCATCCAAGCCGAGGATCCTTCACACTGTCTTGATCAGGGCCGGGCATAGATTCCATCGAACACGCCGTTCTCGGCAAAGAACTTCTTCTGAATCGCATCCCAGTTTGGGGCGATCAGGGTGGAAGGAAAAAGGTCGATTGGCGGGAAGCGATCGGTATAGCGCTTCCAGATTTTCTCGTTGGTCGGCCGATAGAAGTGCTGGGCAATCACTTCCTGGGCCTCTTCCGTGTAGAGGAATTTCAAATATTCCTCGGCCACCACTTTGGTCTTTTTTCGAATCACGTTAGCATCCACAACGGCCACATGCGGTTCGGCCAGAATGCTGGTTTTCGGATAGATGATTTCCAGTTCGCCCTTCGCTTCCTGCGCTTCCAGATACGCTTCGTTTTCCCAGGTGAGATGGACATCGCCGATCTTTTTGGTCGCAAACGTCATCGTCGCTCCACGCGCGGCGGCGTCCAGAACAGGTACATTTTTGTAGAGTCGGGTGACGAAATCGAGAGCATCGTTTTCCGTGCCCCCCTGTTTGAGAATCGCCCCCCAGGCAGCCAGAAAGCTCCATTTGCCATTCCCGGAAGTCTTGGGATTGGGAGTGATGACGCTGATGTCCGACTTCGTCAGGTCCGACCAGTCTTTGATGCCTTTGGGATTCCCTTTTCGCACCACAAAAACGATCGTCGAAACATAGGGAAGCGATCGATTCGGCAGCCGATCCTCCCAGCCCGGTTCGATCAGACCGGCCTTGCGAACGGCATCGGTATCCGACCACAAGGCGAGTGTAATCACGTCGGCATCGAGGCCGTCGATCACGGCACGGGCCTGGCTGCCCGAACCGCCGTGCGACTGGCGGATCGAGACTTTTTGCCCTTTTTCCTCGGCGAATTTACGGATAAACCGCTCGTTGATGTCTTTCCACAATTCCCGGGTGGGATCGCAGGCGACATTCAGCAGTTGAATTTCCGACGTGGTTCGAACCACCCCGGAAGCGAGGATCCACAGAGTGGACCCGAGGAGGTAGAGCGCCAGTAGGCCGAGGATAATTTTGCGTGTCATGGGAATTCACTTTTCTTCGTATGTGTACAATCTACGAATGGAATCGAAATACGACGAAGCCACGGCGTACCACGAGGCCGGTCATGCGGTCGTGGCACTAGCATTGGATCGGCCCGTAGCCAAGGTCAGTATCATCGCCGGTCGGGAATTTCTCGGAGTTTGCCATTTTCAAAAAGGGGTGAGCCGAGCTTCCATCGACCTGTTGGAACGGGAGATCCTGATTGCCCTGGGGGGTATCGCTGCAGAGGCTCGTAGGACCGGGCATTTCGACCGAGCGGGGGCCGGTCGCGATTTGCGTACGGTTCGAAAGCTCGCTCTGGAGCGTGTGAGTGAACGGCAACTCGAGCGTTATGAACGTCGCATGTTCAGTAAGGTGGAGAACCTACTTGCGGAAGTAGAGAACTGGCTGGCTGTAGAACTGATCGCCGCGGAATTGATGAAGCAGGGGATGATCAGCGGGCGGGCGGCGAAGCATTTATTTGAGCAGGCCGGGCGGAAAGCAGAGGAATGATCATGCTTTCTAGCGGTTGGAAAGCTTTTTAAGTTGGCTTGCTCCAAGAATTCAGCAGTTACACATCATGGGTTGTGAGTATAATTTCTTCTGACTTAACCCGATATCTTTGGAAAGAAGCCCCCATGTCGAATGATCACCTGAAGCTGATGCGAGTAATTATGGCATTATCGATCGTGGGCGGGCTATGCCTTTGCGCCGCGACTTTGGATCGAGTCGGTTACACATCTTCCAATAGAGGAATTAATATTGTTCTGCCTTTTGGCCAGACGTTTCCATTGAACAATTCGATGCCGAACACAAACTCAATCGAATTGGATCGGACAGTAGTACTGATCATTTGTGGGCTCTGGTTGCTAGCCTACTGGCTCCCTGCTCTGATCGCACATTGCAGACATCACCCCAATGAAGTGCTTATCTTTTGGATTAATCTCCTGTTAGGGATAACCGGAATCGGTTGGTTGGCCGCGTTGGGTTGGGCGCTAGTGGATGGAGGCAAGCCGCAACAAGTAGTCCTGATTCAGCCCCCGACTGAAGGAAAAGAGAGAGGGGAGTAGGAGATAAGACTCAGGCGAAAATTTCAATCGAGCTTTTTCCAGTAGATCTTGGTGGCCGTGTAGCCGCCGAGCGGTTTTAAGGCAAAATCGGGAATCGAACCGGCCAGAATATAGCCCACTTTTTCGTAGAGTCCGGATGCTCCGCCATCGGCCGCAGTGTCGAGGACTAGCAAGGTCTTTTGATGTTCCCGTGCAAGCTTCTCGGCTTCTAAAAGGAGAGCTTTGGCGATCCCCCGACCCCGACAGATGGGGAGGGTCATCATCTTGGCAATCTCACCCCGGTGCGGTTGATTGGGGGCGCAGTCGAGCTGCAATGTAACGGTGCCCAGAATCTTCCCTCTATCACAGGCTGCGAGGATAATTCGCTCCTGGCGTTCCGCCGCCCGGAAGGAATTTTCCCAGAAGGTGCGGGCTTGCTGCAAGGGCAGAGGATGCAGGAACGTCACCGAGCCATTATTCGCAACAACTTCCACAAGGATCTCGGCGAGTTGATCGCAAATCTCGGGTGAGTAGTTCAAACGCTTGATCTCGAAATCGTGCATGACTCAACTCCGTGACACGGCCACCAAATAGGTGCAAGGTTTTTCGCTCTCATTGGCGATCGTGACTTCCGAAGGTGGTCCAAAACCTAGACAATCGCCTACCGCGAGTTCATGGCGTGTGCTCGCTTCGTCGATCACCAGTCGGCCTTTGATCACCCAGATCACCTGTCGGATTCGGGCATAGGAAGAGGGCGGGAAAACAATTTTTTTTCGAGCGGGCAATTCCACTTTTACCAGCTCCAGCGGATTATCGGCTTGGCAGAAGACTTGCGTGCGCAGATAACCGGTTTCCGGATCCCTCCAAGTCGGCTGGCGCTTCACTTTGCTGAGTCGTTCGCCGTTTCCTTCCGCTCGAATCAGCAACCCGGCCAGTGTGAGATCAAACGCCCCAGCCAGTCGAACCAGGATCACCGCACTGGGGCTCATTTCTTCCCGTTCAATTTTGCTGATGGTGGCCTTGGCCACACCGGACTTGTCGGCGAGATCTTTCAGGGACCAGCCTCTCACGGTTCGTTCCAGGCGAATTCGCTGGGCGATCAGGACACTGGTATCGTCTATTTTAGTAGCCATGCGTCTTTTATAGTGGATGAAATATTGAAGCTCAATAGGGATATGCAAATTGCTAGTTGGCAAAATGGTTCCTATCTTCTCTGCCGAAATTGGAGCGGTGCATAGACCTACTCACTTCCATCCCGTAAATTGGTGCAGAACGAGCTTGTTACATCTCCTTGCATGTGAAAAGGAAATCCGAATGCGACAAATTCCCCGGCTCTTCCTGGCAAGTGTTACGCTTCTGATTATCCAGTTTGAAATCTCACAAGCCGGTGATTTGTCGCCCGCAAAATGGAACGCCGCTGAGCGGGAGCAAGCCGAGAAACGGGAAACCGGAGGTTGGTCTCCCAGCGCAAATCGCTCGATATCGAGTAAAGAAGGAGTCATTTCGGCCATCGCCTCTCCGATCGCGGTTCAGGCGGGAATCGAAGCGCTCCGTCAGGGAGGCACAGCCGCCGATGCCGCCGGTACAATCGCTCTAACGCAAATCACAACTCAACTCGGCTCGGTAGTCTCCTACGCCGGGATTATGACTATGGTCTACTACGACGCGAAAACGGGCAAAGTCTATTCGCTCGATGCCGGCTATCAAACCTATCGGAATGAAACCGACCCCCAGACGATTCCCCAGGCCGATATGGGACCGCTCAATCAGACTTTCAAAGATCTTCGCAAAAACGAAAAAGATGAGCTGGACAAATTACCCGCCAAAGGGCGCGAGACTTTAGTGCCCGGCTTTATGGCCGGGGTGGAAGCCCTTCACCAAAAATTCGGACGGCTTCCTTTCCCGGACCTTTTTCAACCGGCCATCTGGTACGCGGAGCAAGGGGTGAAAGTGAATGCTTCGCTCGCCGGATGTTTCCAACTGCGGAAAAGCTTTCTGATGAGAACTCCCGAGGGCAAAGTCTTTCTGCATCAGGCCGGTAATGAAGTGCCCACGAAAGGCGATCTGTTCAAGCAACCGGAACTGGCAAATACCTTGCGGCAGGTTGCCAAGGAAGGCGCCCAATACATGTATAGCGGCGCGTGGGGGCGGGAGTTCGTCAAAACGATTCAACGCGAAGGGGGCAAGGTTTTGCCGGAAGATCTGACGAATTATCGGGTGATTTGGAGTGAACCCCATTCGACCGAGTTCGCAGGGCATCGCGTTTACACTGCCGGTGAACCGAGCTATTCCGCCTATAACATTTTCCCCGCACTGAATCTAATCGAGGAATTCGATCTCATCAAACGGCCGCCGTTCTGGAAAGCGGCCGGATCGCTTATGGATATGCAAAGGATCAACAATGCAATCTCGGGAGCACCTGCTATCGATGCTCGGTTCCTTAAACTTTTGAAAGAAAAGAAGATCGACGCCTCCCCAGCCGCTCAGTTGACCAAGGCGTATGCCAAGAGCATCAAGCCTCTAATCGATGAATCAGCCGGGAGCCCTTCAAACGATCCGCACCATTCCAATTCGATAGTAGTTGTGGATAAATACGGGAATATTGCCGCGATCACACACACGATTAATTCAGTGATCTGGGGAGACACTGGTATCGTCGTGGGAGGGATTCCGATTCCTGATTCCGCCGGCTTTCAACAAGCCCGGTTGGCCACCCTCAAACCGGGAAGTCGATTACCGAATGAAATGGTACAGACGATTGTCCTCGAAGGAAACAAACCGATCCTGGCAACCGCGGCCATCGGCGCGGCTCTGATTCCCGAAACGATCAAGTTGATCTTGAGCGTGGCCGGGCAGGGCCTGAGTCTGGAGGAAGTGCAGGCCGCGCCGGCGTATCTGAGCGATTATAGCCCTCTCACAAAGCCGGAGGGGGCTCGGAGTCTGGCTGTGTCACTACCGGAAGGGCTTTACGGATCTGAGCTCCTTAACGAACTGGAAGCGAAAAAAGTGAAAGTGAAAATCGTTCCCAGTCAGATGGCGGCCGGTTTGCGAGGCACTGTGGCCGCGGTGAAAATCGATCCGAAAACTGGAGTGCGCTCGACTACTGAGACTCAGAAGGTGTTGCTCTACGGCGGGGGGCAGTGAGCAAAGAGCTTTCAGCTATCAGCTATCAGCTATCAGCTTTCAGCTTTCAGTTAAGCCTGCCAGGGAATCACAGATTTTTGTTTAGCTATTCATGGAGTGCAATCAAAATCTGCCTTGAAAATTTGAGTGGGAACGACAACTTTATCTGCTGACTGCTGACTGCTGACTGCTGACTGCTGACTGCTGACTGCTGACTGCTGACTGCTGACTGCTGACTGCTGACTGCTGACTGCTGACTGCTGACTGCTGACTGCTGACTGCTGACTGCTGACTGCTGACTGCTGACTGCTGACTGCTGACTGCTGACTGCTGACTGCTGACTGCTGACTGCTGACTGCTGACTGCTGACTGCTGACTGCTGACTGCTGACTGCTGACTGCTGACTGCTGACTGCTGACTGCTGACTGCTGACTGCTGACTGCTGACTGCTGACTGCTGACTGCTGACTGCTGACTGCTGACTGCTGACTGCTGACTGCTGACTGCTGACTGCTGACTTACTCGTCCTCGGCCGAAAGATCCTCTTGATGCAAGTCGGCCACAAATTTCTCCGCAGCGTCCCGATTCTTCCTTGCGACGCTGAATTCCACCCGGCCGTGACTCATGCCGGGAATATCTTTGAGAGTTTCGATCCGAGCGGCCTGCAGAACGATGGTCACTCCCATCCAGCTCGTACCCAACCACCCTTTAGTCAGCGTGACCGAAATCAATTCCTTCAGCGGGATGCTCACTTTTCGTATTCCCGATTTGAGGACACCGGCCAGAGAATCGACTTTCTGGAATTCGATAGTGATGTTCGCCCCTTCATCCTGGAGCAATCCCTGGCATTCACCAAGTCCGCCGTACAGTTTGACAGTGAAAGGAACTGGGTTCATGGTCGCTTCTCCGTGGTCGGGCGAATGGACAATTTTTTGACTCGTTCGAAGTTTATTCGCGGCGGTATCACTTTGGTTTTAAGAAAAATGGCGATTTGCGTTGAGAGGAAGAAAATCAGAAATGGGGCGGATTTGGCTCGTTGGAGAGCCGCTTCCTATTCTCAGTATGGGTCACTTTACGGGTGAATGGGAACGATGTTGAATCTCCTCCGCTCGTGATTATAACGAATTGTAGCATTATCGCGATGTTTCGCGGTAAGCGATTCGATTCTAGCCTTCTTCCCTCCGACCCGCTCACCCCAGCGAGCAAAGGGAATCGAATCAAGTTCTGGTATCGGCTCCAACAAGGACTACCATGCAAAGCAACTTCAATCGGCGAGATTTTTTGAAAGTCGGCGGCGGCAGTGCGCTGGCCGTCGGCTCCGTGGGAATGCTGAGTGCGGACGAATCGAAAAAACGCAAACCTCCGCGTAAGGCCATGATGTCGGCCACGATCGGCTACAAAGGATCGGTGCTCGAAAAGTTCAAAGCCCTGAAGGAGGCCGGTTTCGAAGGCGTGGAGCCGATGAGTCATATGAATCAGGAGGAAGTTGTCAAAGCCCTGGAAGAAACGGGTTTGAAGGCGGCTAGCGTGTGCTGCAGCACGCACTGGACCAAGCCGCTTTCGCATCCAGATCCCAAGGTGCGAGCCCAAAGCCGGGAAGGCGTGCAGCGTGCTCTCTCCGATGCCAAGCGATATGGCGCGACTTCCGTTTTGCTCGTCCCCGGCATTGTGAATAAAGACGCCACCTACGACGAGTGCTTCAAACGTTCGGTCGGCGAGATTCGCCAACTGCTTCCCTACGCGAAAGAAGTCGGCGTAAAGCTGGCAATCGAGAACGTTTGGAATGATTTCATCACGAAGCCCGAACAGGCCACCGCATTTCTGGATGAGATTAACAGTGACATGGTCGGCTGGCATTTCGATATTGGCAATGTCATCCGATACGGGGCCCCCGAAGATTGGATTCCCGTTCTTGGCAAACGTATTCTCAAGCTTCACATCAAGGAATACGGCAAGGTTAAAGGCTTCAATGTGAAGTTGTTCGAAGGCGACAACAAATGGCCGGCGATCATGAAAGCTCTGGATGCGATCGGGTATGAAGGTTGGGGAATCTCGGAACAGCCCGGCGACCAATCGAAAGACGCGGCTTCAATGAAGGATCTGGCGAATCGAATGGATAAGGCGTTTGCGAGTTAGGGCGGGTTCCTGACTCTATATACATCTGTCAATCCACACGACCTGCAAACGATAAAAAAGATTTCACCACCGAGTTCCCAATGAACAATCCAATTCTTTAACTGGTGGTGAAATCTCTTAAATTCTATCTTGCCGATGTTACGCCGTCGGTTGGGAAGCTTAGGCAAAATCTTGTCTGGTTTAGTGTCAAGAATTAATGACTCGATTAAAACTAACCTCGTTAATTCAGTACGTAAGTCTTGTAAAAATCTTGATCAATTTTTGACCGGTAGATGATTCCCTCTATTAGACCAATTAAACCCATAGGGATCGCTCAGTGAAACCATGGCAAGGAGCAGCCCCGGCTCACTCACCTGCCCCCTCTGATAGGAAAAACTTCGTTGTTTGCGCTACTTCGCCTTCGGCGTCCAGCCTGCGGGGATCTTCTCGCGTATGCTCTTCAACAACTTCATCTGATCGGGATCTTTGGGATCCTTGTTCGGATTAAAATCGTTAATTGATGCCGCCGCGCCTTCCTTTAAGACCTGCTTCAAGCGTTCCCAAGCCAAAAATCGCACGGCGGATTTGGAAGATTCCAGATCGGAGAGCCACTCCTGATACAGAACGGAATTCTCTTCATCCTCCTTCGCCGGGGCAATCGTCAAACGTAAGATTTGCTCGGCTTCGGTCGGCGAATATTTCTTCAACTTGAAAATTACCGTTTGCATGAGAAGATCCAGATGCCGGGCGCTGCGATACAGCCAGACTTGTAAAGAGTATAAGGCAGCTAATCGAGAAGCTTCGCTTTCCTCCGTCGATTCGACGACCTCACTGATTTTGCTAATCGCCTTCTGTCCGATTTCGCCAATCTCACCGAACGAGGCCAGAATCAAATAGGCGATTGGCTTTAAATTCTCGTTCTTTTCCGCCTCACAACGGGCAATCACAACCTTTAATACTTCATCGCTTTTTTCGATAATATCGGCCCATTCTCTGATAGATCGCACGGCGTCCAGAACGAACTCATTCTTGGGATTCGACAGATTGGCATTCCACCAATAAGGCCAGGCGGGTAGGGGCTTCGGTCCGATCAAATTTCGCGTCTGAGGTTCCTGAAAAATCCCATTGCGACCATCCAGTGTGAACGATTTGTCGCTGCGTTTTAATAAGACAGAACCCGTGGTAAAGAAATTCACCAGAGGTTCGTTTTTCGCATCGAGTGGCTGGCCGAGTTTGGAGGCGATCAGGGGAGAAAAATAAGTCTCGACGACCACCTGGCTGGCAGCGTCTTTCAGAATTATCTCCCATTCGGCATTTCTCATTTCGATTTTGATGCGGGCGGATCCCGAAGGTTTACCGTTATAAAAATGCAGTCGGCCGCGATCGAAAATCAAACTGGTATCGACTCCCACTTCCGGCACTTTGTGAATCCAGGAGGTTTCCAAAACCAGTGGAAGATTCTTCAATTGATCGGGCGACACAAATTCCCGGTCGAATTCGGGCAGATTGCTCAGAGCCGTGATAGCGACGCCGGTGTCGCATTGAATCTGGCAGCGAAAGCCGGGCAGTGCCAGTAATAATTGTCCGAACTCAACCCGGCCATTATTCGCAACGGGAGCCCAGGCGTAAGGCTCTCCGGGCCATTGAAGCAACGTACCTGGAAAAGCTTCGTCTTTTTTGATCAATCGGCCCACCGAGGGGGGAACCGCCTTGGCGATGGGGGCAGACTCGGTTTTATTGGCATTGGTCGAGGCGGCGGCTTTAGAAAATTCGGGAGCGATGGCCCCGGCATCTTTGGATACCGCGTTTGGATCCACCTTCGATTTGTCGTTCTTGGCTTTACCCGTGAATTGCCAAATCAAACCAAGTCCCAAAACCAGCGCGACCGCCGCGGCGATCCGAGGAGACATTTTCCTGGAAGGCGAATCGTTTTGCTTCGCGGGCTGTTTTCCCTTCCTGGTCGGTTCCGGATCGGCAATGGCCCAGGCCGGGTCAAAAGCGGAAACGGTAATGGCCGGTCCGGTATAGCCGAGTTGTATGCGATCTTTCAGCTTCAAGGTCATGGGTTGATTGGGCGGCAGCATTTTATCGTTGAGCAGTGTGCCGTTGCTGGAGGCCGCATCCATGATCGTCAGTTTGTTTTCCTGAAATTGAATGACAGCATGATTCCAGGAGACGCCTTTCCCCGCTTCTCCTTCGAACGCGACTGCGCTCTCCGGATCCCGTCCGATCGAAACGAGCGATTTCGAGGACTCGACCGAGCGGGTTTTTCCGCCGATGTCTTGAATGGACAGTCGAATTTTCATCTTTAGCCCGCCTGCATTTTGAACCGCTGCTCGCCGAGCAGAAACTGGCAATTCCCCTCCAGGGGGATCTGCTCCACGCGGACCCAGACGCCGTTGAGAGATTTATTGTTGACTATGAACCATCTTCCTTTGGCATCGCGATAAATGCGTGCGTGCTTGCCGTTCGCGAAAGGATCTTCCTTGGGAATGACCTGGCAATGCGGGTCGCGGCCGATCCATATTTCGGAGGTCGTGATCGGGATGCGCTGGCCTTCTCCCTGGGGGGTCAGTTCCACGATAGACGGTATCATCGCCAGAGCGCCCGTATCCTGCCAGGACACGGTCATGCCCGATTGGGATTTCTCCGCCGGTACGGTACTTTCCCCTTTGGCGCTGTCGAACCGGTAGTGCGTGCGACCGATTAGAAATTCTTGTCGGTTGTGGAGAATTCCGCTGCCGACGCGTACGAAGCTGCCATTGGTGCTGCCCAGATCGCTGAGGATCCATCGCCAATTCTCGCGGTTTTTTTGGCGTATCAATTCCGCGTGTTTCGTGGAAATCATCGCGTCATGAGGAATTTGAATGTCTCCCTCTGTTCGACCTATTACGATGCGATCTTTCATGAGCCGGTGCCAGGTACCGTCTTCGCCCAAATCATCCAATACACAAAGCGAGGCCATCGGCGGCCGATTGGTCGGCTGGAAAAGTTGGGGCTCATACAAAGGAGCGGGTTTGGGAGAAACGTCGATCCAACCCGCCGTCGGGGCAGTTTCTGGTGTTGGGACGATGGCAGCGGGTTTAGGAATCGCAGGTTTTGGATCGGGAGCACTGGTAGGTTTAACACCCAATTTGCGAGCCGCTATCGCTGCTCGGATATCTTCGTCCGATTCGAGAAAGGTGGATTCTCTTTTGGGAATATTCGGGTTCACTGGAATTTTCCTTCCGAGATGGCTTTTTTCATCGCGTTGTAGAGGGTGGTGTAAGCTTGCTCGTTTCCGACTAAGGCTTTGTCGAACTTCCAGCCGCGATCTCGCATCAGAATGATCAATTCCCCGACGGTGCGGGCATCAATACTTTTCTTCATAAAGATCGTTTCCGTGGGATTGGGACGGCTGAGGAAATTGATGCTTTCCTGAATTTGTCTCAGTTGACCTTTAGCGGCAGTGAACAAATAGGGGTCGAAGGCGCCTTTTTCTTTGAGGACTTGAACATTATCGAAGATGCGGGAATCAAGGCTGAAAAGTAAACCTTTCAGTTCGGTTTGTATGGGAAGTGTCATTTCGCCTCGCTCCGCCAGCGAAAGCCCTTTCTTCAGAAGTTCTTCGACTTTTTCGCGATCCTTTTTGTAGATGTCATCCTGCAGCAACCCCTGCCAGCGGACCTTCTCCATGAGAAGCAGACCCGTGGAAGCGTTGTACGTTCCATCAGTGAAATTAATTCGCTTGGAAAGCCCTCCGTTCAACAGCTGTTCGGGGAGGGGAGTGATGTCGGAAGTGAGCAGACTCGACTGAGGCTCCATTCTCTTGCGGAGTACTTCGAGAGCGTATCCGGAAAAAATATCTCCCTTGGATGCGGCGATCATCTGCATCCGGTAGGATTCCTCCTGTACTCGCTTTTCAAAATCGGCTCGATAGGGTTTGTTTTCAAGTTCCCATTTTATGTGTTCTATCTCTTTTTTCTTTGCCTCGAGCTTCTGGATTTGCGTCTTCACCGCTTCCTGCTTGGCTTTCTCTTTCTGCGTAGCGGCCAGCGCGTAATTATGGGCCGCGAGCGACTGCACGTACATGACCTGGGTGGCTCCCCAAACGCTACCGGAGGAACCTGGTTGCATCACGACCGAGGCGTAGGGGTTGTAGGGTTCGTCCGCTTTCAACGCGGAGCTCAACAGTATCAGGCTGAGAGAAAGCAATGTTCGTTGGAGCATGAGCGTTTATCCTTCCGCGGTGAGCATTTCGATTCACAGGATCTCGGTTATACGCAACTTTCAATCGAGGCCGATCCGGCGACTTTTGCGAGTTCGTTTCTCGTTCTCCAGATGATAATGCGCAAGCAGTCTGGTTCTTTCGTCAGAAAATCGGGTCGAGCAATTTTAGCTGCTGCCGATCTAAATTTATCGGATATGAATTTGCTGAGGAAGGAAATTTCGTCTCGAATTGCGGTGAAAAGCAATTCTCTAGGTTTTTATGAGGCTTAACTGCCTTGTTGGTTTCGAGAAATCCGCTGCTTGAGATCCGACTGTTTCAGAGACTTAACCCGTAACCGCTCACACCTCGTCCTGAGATTATCGGGAATTGCTCTTGCGCTGGGGAATTAATTATCTCATACTCGGGGCATGGAGTCTGTCAGCGAAGAATGGCTTGTTCGCCAAACGCCGGAAGTTCAGGCTGTGCTGCGGATTCTTTTGAACCGCATCGCCGAACTGGAAGCGAAGCTCGGCAAGGATTCCAGCAACTCTTCGAAGCCGCCTTCAACGCAACATCCCCACGCCAAGCTTTCGAAGCAAGCCCAAAAGAAGGCCAAACGGAAGTCGGGCGGCCAACCGGGGCATCCCAAACACGAACGCTCTTTGGTTTCCGCACACGAGTGCGACGGCGTCATTGTTTGTTTACCGGCCGAATGCCGCCGTTGTGGCGAACCTTTGAACGGAACAGATCCCCAGCCTTTGCGTCATCAGGTCTGGGAGATTCCCGAAATCAAGCCTTCGATTACGGAATATCAACTCCATCGTCTGCGCTGTTCGTGCGGCAAGACCACCTGCGGAGAATTACCCCCAGGCGTGCCTGTCGGAATGGCCGGGCCTCGATTGGTTGCTTTGTCCGCTTTGTTGATGGTCTGCTTCCGGCTCTCCAAACGACGCTGCGCCCTGTTTCTGGAACAAATCCTGGGTCAGGAGGCTTCGGCTTCCTGGATGATCAAACTGCAGAACCGAGCCGCCGAAGCCTTGCAAGCCCCCTACCAGGAGTTGGCCTTAGCCTTGCCTGGGGAAGCGGTCCTCAACGGCGACGAATCGCCCACCAAAGAAGGGCTCGCCAAAGCCTGGACCTGGACTTTTGTAGCCGCGACTTTCAGCGTCTTCGCTCTCCGCACCAGCCGCAAAGCCCAGGTGGTCCTCGAATTCCTGGGCGATTCATTTACCGGCGTTCTAGGCTGCGACCGGGCCAAGATGTATTGGGCTTTCGGACGCTTGCAGTGGTGCTGGGCTCATTTGCTCCGCGACTTCCAAAGCCTCATCGATCGCCCCTGTCCGGTCGCTCGACGCTTAGGACACGACTTGCAACGACAGACTCGGGCGATGTTCGAACTCTGGAATCGCGTTCGGGACGGAACCCTCAGCCATAAAGCGTTCGGCGAACAAATGATCCCCATACGAAGCGAAGTCGAAGCCTTGCTCTTGCGAGGAAAATTCGATCCGAAGCTGCGTGGCTTTTGCTCCGAACTCTGGAAATACCGGGCTCGGCTTTGGACGTTCGTCGATGTCGAAGGAGTAGAGCCCACCAATAATGCCGCCGAGCGGGCTTTGCGGCCCGCGGTCATTTGGCGGAAGTTATGCTTTGGAACCCAATCGGCCCAGGGGAGTCGGTTCGTTGAACGAATGCTGACCGCGATCGAAACTTGTCGTCAGCAGAAACGGAACTCATTCGCCTGGATGACTCAAGCGGTACAGGCTCACTTTGCCCAAGAGAAAGCCCCTTCTCTCTTGGCCAGGGCGTGAGTTATTACACTTAACCCTCATAACTTTTATGTCTAAATAATAATTTAACTAAATCGGCAAGGTAGATCCTATACGTCCGTCGTCCTCATCAGAATTCCCTGCATTCAGACAGGTCGCTAGCAGACGGCGGCATTAAAAAAGCTCTCACATCTCTGGCTTTAGACTTCGATTCCCTTCAGTAAATCCATCTGCAAAATTCCCAGATCAAAAACCTAACCGGGAAGTTTTGGGTTGAGGTCAGCCGGCCTGTGCTAATTACGGATCCACTTGACTTCTTTGTCGTATGTGGACACACCAAGAAGTTGATTGGGATTATCGGGGTCAATAACCATCGATTCGTGGCCGTTGGCCATGATAACCCGAATCAACCCTCCCTCGCGGACCCACTTGCAATAAGTTCCGTTCCAGTCCCGAACGGTGCCATTCTCCAGTACCGTGCGAACGTTCTGAAAATTCCTAGGCGAAGTGATAAACTTCCATTTCCCGAGAAAGTTGAAATCTTTCAAATCATTCCGCATCCGTTTGAGTACAACTCGGGATGTGCTTTCATTCACTTTGTCCTCAACAACGAGATCGATTCGAGTAGCTGTCACATAACCAGAGCCCTCAATAGCTTGGCGTTCAGCCATCTTGGGGGCACTGACAGTTCTAGCCTCAAGCGAGATTTTTCCCGAAGCATCGATCTTACCCTCGAACGTGGCTTGAAATCCGGAGTCCGTGCGCCACAGGGCTTTAAATTGTTCGCCCTCCCGATTGAGAATCGACCAACTGCCGCAGATCGTGGAAGTGCCTATTTGGCCGCGCCTTCTTTGAATGGTTCCCAAGCCTGCCCATTCGGATTTTAAAGGAGCTAAGATATCAGTCGCGGTCGAAGGGGAATTCAATTCCTTGATCTCGATGTTGCGAAACCGCGCCTCCTTATACGTTTTCAAAAGCCCGATGCGGCCATCTTTTCGATTCAGAGCCGGAACCGTGTTATCCTTGAAAACAACTCCCTCGGTGATACTGGTATCTGTGACTAACTTGTCGTTAATCGTGGCTCGCAAAGTCCGTCCGTTGACTTCGATCTCTAACTTGTTCCAGTTGCCCGGTGAAGTCAACTGTGCACTGTTCTTAGGTCTGACGTGGGTGCTCGCGAGCACCCAATGCAATGTCCCGGTGATCTCACTTCCACCCGGCTGATCTTCCAGCATGAACACAGGGTGCTCGCGAATGCTAACCCCTTGAGGATGCGGCAGCAATTCCCCCGGGACGGCGCGCAAAACCACTCCACTGGCGGCATGATCGTTCAAATTGAACTCAAGTCTCAAGATGAAGTTGTCATAAGATTTGTTTGTAAGCAAATAGCCAAGTCGCTGCGAATTCGTGCCACGAGCCAGAAGAACCCCATTCTCGATCGACCAGTCTTTGGAATCCGAGTATTCCATGCTCCATCCCGAAAGATCTTTACCATTGAACAAAGGCACAAACCCGTCGCCAGAGCTCTTGGAAGCCCAATCCGCATCGTTACCAACTTTTGGACTCTCTTTCTTATCGTTTGCCTCTTCTCTCGCTTGCATTGCTTCCAATCGAACTGAGATCGTTTTGCTTCGGCCAACCTCCACTTCCAATTCTTTGCCGAAAACTTTGAAGCCCTCCTTTTTCACTTCGAGATTATGTTTCTTCTCTCCGGAAATAGTGATCTCGATGGGTTTACCTTCCCTGGGGGAGATCGTCAGTTTATTTCCATCCACCGTGACTTCGGCATCTTCCGGCACATTTTCGAGAACAATGATACCGTCCTTGGTTTTGACGCGCAACACCCCCGAAGCGGCCAGAATACCAAAACCGACTAAGAGCAAGGCCAACACGCCAATGAGTACAGGCCATTTTCTTCTCGGCTGGGTTACCTGGATTAGGGACCTGCTGGAGCGGGATTTGGATTCCTCCTGGATGTCCTGAAATGGTAAGACTTCCCGCTCGATTTTTGAATTTTCGGTAACTTCCTTTTGAACAGTCTCCCCCTTGGAGAGCTTCACCAGTCCCTCGATGACTTCTTTGGGTGTTTGCGGTCGATCGGCGGACTTCGAGGCCATCATTTTCTGGATGAACTGCGACAATTCTGGCGAGACATCGTTACGAAGCAAGCAGACGTCGGGCCGGGGATCTTCCCAATGCTTGAAAATCAGATCGGCTAGTGAGATGCCATCGAACGGCGGCCTGCCTGTCAGCAGGAAGTAGAAGGTGCAGCCGAGGGAATAGATGTCCGCCCGGATGTCGGCGGTTTTCGCATCGCGAGCCTGCTCCGGAGCCATGTAATCCGGCGTTCCCATAATCGCATTGGTACCCGTCAGACTGCGGCCTCTTCCCTTTTCCGATTCCCGATTGAACTTGGCCAGCCCGAAGTCTGCCACTTTGATCGTACCGGCGCGAGTCAGCATCAGATTGCCTGGCTTGATGTCCCGATGCACTAGCGATTTGAGCATGCCGTGCTGCAGTCCCTGAGCGGCCTGACGAATGAAATTGATCGCGTGAGCCACCGGCAGTGGTCCTTTGGTTTTCACCACTTCGCTCAGATCTTTGCCGTCAACATACTCCATCTCGAAGAGCATGTAGGGACCGAATTCTTCGGCCGAGTAGGCCCGTACCACGTTCGCGTGTTCCAGCGCGGCCGCCGAGACGACTTCCTGAAGAAATCGTTCTCGAATCGAGGCATTTCCTATCATTTCCGGCGGAATCAGTTTGACGGCGACCTTCCGCTTCATCAAGTTGTGCATGGCCAGCCAGACGATCCCCATGCCGCCGCCGCCGAGCTTTTTCAGGAAGGTGTATCTCGTCTGCTGTCGTAACTCGAGGGGTAATTCCTCGGTGTTGAGAGGATTGGAATCGGCTTTTGGGGCACCGGTCAGACTCGAACCGGCTTTGGCTTTCTTCAGAATGCCCAGGAAGGTGTCGCGCGGCGTCTTGGCCAGCAGAGTTTCGCACCGAACGCAGTTGGCGACATGCTCGGCGATTGTTTCCGCGTTTGAAACTTCCTTCCCCAATGCGAAAGCTGCCAATTCTTCGTTGGCGGGATGATCCGAGGCGCTCTTGAAAGGGCTCATGTGCGAGTTCTCTAATTCGCAAAATAGCATTTCCGAAATCAGGAGACGCCGTTAAGCTCCGGGTACTTAAGGTCCATGATTTCTGGCTACCATAGGATACTGCCGGGTGCTGAAAAGTTAATGCAAAGATGGTTCGGAATTCTACTCCATTTGTAGAAAGATTACTTGGCCCGGGGATAGTTTCTTATCCCAACTTGCAGAGCCTGATTGTAAACGACCCACTTTAAGCCAAGTCAACAATCGATTCGAATCTCTAAATACGATGACTAAGTTGCCAGAGCGATTCGGGATACCGATATTTTGAAATTCCCCAGTATCTCCTTCGGGTTTAATCCAGCCGTACAATTGCGGAACAGATTTTCCTAAATTGCTGATCGCTCTCTCTCGACATTTCTTGAGTTCGCTCTGCAGTTCCAGCGGATGAGTTTGTGTGGCAAAGAATTCTTTTGCATTCCCTCTCGCTGATTGGAATTCTTTAGAAGAAGTATCCATCCAGTTGAGATCGGATCTGATACTGGTTTTATCGAACTCTTGCACGGTAGCGACTTCCGTAGTTGATAATTCGGGCGAGGTTTTAAGTACCCAATCCAAGGTTCGTCTTAATAGGATCGCCTTGAGGGCCGGGTCCAGAGATTTCTCATTCCAAATTTCGACGAATAATTTATCGATCCAGGTTTTCCAATCGCCGAGATTGGCGTTCTTGACTTCCTGAGCTAGCTTCTTGCAAAGTGCCGCTTGTTTGACGAGTCCATTATTGGCGAAAGTGATATTTTTTAAATCGAATATCATCTGTTGACCCGGACTGTCCGTTTCGGATTTAACCACTGTGAAAGCCAACTTCGCCCTCTTATTCTCCTCGGCAAACTTAATTTTAGTATTCGGATTTTCAGTTATATGAAACGTCAAATTCTTCTGATTCAAACCGGCGCCGAGTCTGTAACCAATTGTGCCCCATTCCGTCATAGGTTTAGAGTCTAAAATTCCTTGCAGTTCGCGAAGTTTGAAGGAAACATCCCTTTCGTTCCGCTTCGATTCGTAGAGTTTCGATAAAGTTTCCAAAGGCAAAATCGTTTGCAGGGAATCGCGATTTTCTATGCTCGATAGATAATCCGAAATTCGTGCCGAGCCAGCGGCCTGTTCGCTGTCCCAGGTCGTTTGTTTGAATATCGAAAAATCCGTCTGAACTTTTGGCCAAGCGATGATCGATTGAACCGCATTGGCGTCCGCAAGTGCGATCCGAAGTGCCGATTGCGTTTCCGGATAGAATGAGGCACTTTCTGCGAGATCCCTGAGATCGCTAACCCAGTTTGAGTTCGGTGCTCTAGTCTTCCAATTATTTTCGACGCGATTGAGGGTTCTCCAGAACAATTCCCGCTTT
Source organism: Telmatocola sphagniphila (assembly GCF_018398935.1). GTDB lineage: Bacteria > Planctomycetota > Planctomycetia > Gemmatales > Gemmataceae > Telmatocola > Telmatocola sphagniphila. The sequence goes on from NZ_CP074694.1 coordinate 408,651, forward strand.
GTTAAATCGGACAACAATTTCGCTAGTTGACCTTTCTCTTCGTCCAGCAGCATTTGATCCGCTGGTTCCAATAGCCTCGTCGGCAGTGGATTCATTTTTCCATCAAAGCGATTTCGGATCAATGTCAGTTCATCGAGAGCATTGCTCAATTCCGCTGCCGAGTTGGGAACCGTCTCGAACCGGGTCAATTCGGGTTTTAGAGAGGCAATAGCCGTTCTTACCGCAGTCGTCACTTGCGATTTTTCTTCTCTCTCCTTCCTAGCTTTCTCCTCGTTCGCCTTGGCTAGCCGCGCCTGCTTTAGTGCTGTTGGATCCTGGACTTGAGCCTCGGACGTCTTTTTCGCTTTCGAATCGGCTTCATCCCGATCCACATTGCGCCTGGAAGGAAGGAAAATCGCCGTAAGCAGTGCCGCTAGACCCAGCAAGACGAGTGCTGCGCCTCCCATGATGTATTTCTTGGAATTTTTGTGCGTTTCAAGTGGCGCAGAGGCTGGTTGTATAGCGACCTTTTTTTCTAGAGTTGGGGCCGTCGGTTTCAGCTCCGCAGTCGATTTTTTTGATGCAGGGAGTGTTTGATGTACCGCGCTCCCTTTTGACAGTTCCAGAAGTTTATCGATAACTTCCTTGGGTGTTTGCGGACGTTCCGCAGGCGACTTGGCCATCATCTTTTGGATGAACCTGGATAGCTCGGACGAAACGTCATTTCGGAGTTGAGAAACATCGGGTCTCGGGTCATCCCAGTGCTTGAAGATGAGGTCCGCGATGGACGCCCCTTCAAAAGGCGGTTTCCCCGTCAGTAAAAAAAAGAAGGTACAGCCCAATGAGTAAATGTCAGCCCGGATATCCGCAGTCTTCGCATTACGAGCTTGTTCAGGCGCCATGTAATCGGGGGTGCCCATCATCTCATTCGCACCAGTCAGACTGCGATCTCCTCCCCGGTCGTTTTCGCGATTGAATTTTGCCAATCCGAAATCGGCGACCTTCAGTGTACCGCCTCGAGTCAGCATCAAGTTGCCCGGTTTGATATCCCTGTGAACCAACGATTTTGACATCCCGTACTGAAGAGCTTGCGCGGCCTGACGGATAAAGTTCATTGATTGAGGGACCGAGAGCGGTCCCTTGTTTTTCACTATTTCACCGAGATCCCGGCCATCCACAAATTCCATTTCGAAAAGCATGTATTCGCCAAATTTCTCGGCAGAGTACGCTCGTACCACATTCGGATGTTCCAGAGCCCCGGCAGAGATGACTTCTTGAAGAAATCGGTCTCGAATGGCAGGGTTCCCGATCAATTCGGGCGGAATTAATTTAACCGCCACCTTTCGCTTCATCAGTTTGTGCTCGGCCAGCCAGACTACACCCATGCCGCCGCCGCCGAGTTTCTTCAAAAATGTATATTTCGATTGTTGAAGTAATGCCGGCGGTAGTTCCGATTCCGAAGAAATTTCGATTTTGGACATTTCCGGAGTAGTCTCGGCCCCGCCCAATTTCGAATCATGGAAGATATCCTGCAGAGTCTCCCGCGATGTTTTGTCGAGCAGAGTTTTGCATTGCAAGCAGTGGGAGACGTGATTCGCGACCTGCGGCAGGTCTGGAATAGATTTCCCCAGGGCAAAAGCGGCCAGCACCTCCTTGGGGGGGTGGTTTGTGAATCCACTTATCGTGTTCATGAGCGAGTTCCCCAACAGCGATCGAAATAGTTGTCAAACTAAGTAATGCGCGAATCCAGGGATTCTTTCCCGATAAAAACTTGGTCGAGAATTACACATCTGGATCGCCGCTAAAAGTCCAAGGGTGTTCCCTGAACTAACCCCATCGTAATGGCAAAAGCCTTCAGTTCGGTTCTTCTCCAATAATCGATCAAAATTCACGGGCACATACGATGAGACCTCATCAGATCACGCTGGCGATACTACTCCAAATTTCCATTTTATTCCAGCATAATGTTGCGAGTGCAATTGTTCAGTTCGATTCCGGAAACCGATAGTGCAGGCTAACTGCTGTATCGAAGGATAAAAGGCCAAAAGGGCTCTGCTACACTTTCGCGTCCAATAAAATGAGAAACAGTTTATCGAGCAACCATTCTTACCTTTTTATTAACGCGTTGGGCCTCCGAATTCTCAGAAATAGTATTTCCCAGCGGAGAAATATCCGTTTATAACTGCCCTGAACGAATTTGGAAGTTGACCGGCTGAATGAGAAAATATGAAGTTCAAATATCGAATTGAATCTGCCCAAGGCATTTCGTCGGATAAAGAAGCGGTTGGACCGGTGATTCGCATCGGTCGCAGCGCGTCGATGGAAGTGCCGTTTGACGAGGCTTTGTTTCCTCAGGTTTCTTCGATCCATGCCGAATTGCAACTGAGGGCGAACTTCCTGATTGTACTTCCTCGGAGCCAGAGCAATCGAACGCTCTTGAATAACGAGGAAGTCAAAACGCAAGCTCCGGTGAAGGTCGGGGACCGTATACAACTGGGCTATACAGGCCCATTTCTACACGTTTTGGGCTTTGAGGCCGATCCCATCGGCAAACCCTCGGCAACGCCGCCGGTAGCCATCAAACCGATTGAGCCGGTTGAGTCCGGTAAGACCTTAACTGCGAGTGCCGAGCAACTCGCGGCTATACGTCAGGAGTTTTCGCAAGCTCTGAAGTTTGATGTGGCCGAAGGGGGAATCGTCGGTCGGGATGCCGGGGTGAAAATTCGCCTCGATCATCCCCTGGTCTCGCGAAAACACGCAGAGTTTTTCCTGAAGAATGGGAAGGTTGCATTACGGGATCTGGCGAGTGCGAATGGAACCTATGTCAACGGCGAGTTGCTATCGCGTCCGGTGGCTCTGAAATCTGGCGACCGGATAAGTATCGGCCCCTTCGACCTGGTTTTGAATGGAACCGTTTTAACCAGTCTCAGCCGTTCCAATAATGTCGAATTAATCGCCCGAGGCATCGGCCGCACGGTGACCGATCGAGTTTCCAGATCGCAAATAAATCTTTTGAATAATATTCGCCTGGCAATTCGCCCGGGAGAATTTGCCTGTCTTTTGGGGCCCAGCGGCTCCGGAAAATCGACGTTGCTTTCGGTCCTGAGCGGTCGCTCGAGCCCGGAAAGCGGTCTGGTGGAAATCAACGGTATCGACTTGCATTCGAATTTTGAGTCGTTGAAAGGTGATATTGCGTTGGTGCCGCAAAAAGATGTGCTGCACGACGCTCTCTCAGTGCAGACGGCACTAGAATATACGGCGAAACTTCGCCTGCCGCCTGATACGAGTGCTCAGGAAAAAGCCGAGAATGTCCTGCGCTTGCTCGAGACAGTCGGTTTGGAAAAACGAGCCAGAACGCTCATTCGCAATCTGAGCGGCGGGGAACTGAAGAGGGCCAGTCTCGCAAATGAACTGCTCTGTCGACCGAGTTTGCTATTTCTTGATGAGGTCACCTCCGGCCTGGATGAACAGACAGATAACGAGATCATGAAACTGTTCCGGAAGATCGCAGATTCGAATAAAACCGTCGTCTGTATTACACATAATCTCGCGAATGTGGAAGCTTGCTGTCATCTGGTGATTATTCTCACTTCTGGAGGGCGTCTGGCATTCGTGGGAACGCCGGGCGAAGCCAAATCGTATTTCGCAGTATCGCGCCTGGGCGAAATCTATCAGGTGTTGGCATCGGAATCGCCCGCGCATTGGGAGGAAAAATTCCAGAAGAGTAATCACCACAAAACTTACATTGCTTCGCGACTAAGCGCGAATTCGTCGCCGACCCCGAAGGCTTCGGTCGAGCATGTCCAGGCGGGACATGTTACCGGTGCGATTTTCCGTCAATGCTACACTTTGACGCAGCGTTATATCTCTATCTGGAAAACCAACCGTCTGGCGCTTTTATTACTCCTGGGGCAATGCCTGCTGGTGGCAGCACTACTGGTGTTGGTATTCAAGGAATTAAAGAGCCCGATTGAAACTCGTAATCTTCTCTTCCTGATGAACATAACCTGTCTTTGGCTCGGTTGTAACAACTCCGCCAAGGAACTCGTGAAGGAGCGAGTTATCTATACTCGGGAAAGAGATTTCAATTTACGGGCGATCAGCTATTTATTATCGAAGTTTTTGATTTTGATGGGAATCGGTTTGCTTCAAGTGTTGCTCCTGGTCGGCGTGGTGAACTCCGTTTGTCATCCCGAAGTTTCGTTCACGAAGCAACTTTATGTATTCGGGCTATCGGCACTGGTAGGTACCTCGCTGGGCCTATTTATCTCCGCTGCCTCGAAAACGGAAGAGGTGGCGATCGCTCTTGTGCCCATAGCGGTTATTCCCCAGATCATTCTGGCGGGGGCCATCGTCAGTCTCAGTGGAGTTAGCCAGAGGCTCAGCCAGCTATTCATTACCGACTATTGGACGCAGCAGCTATTGGACGGAGCGTTACCGAATGCGGGTCGGGTACAGGAGAGTGCTACCAGCTGTTTTCTTGCGATTGGGCTGCATGCCACGTTTTTTCTTGTAGCTACTTATCTTCTGCTCCGAAAAAGTAAGCCTTCGATCTGATCTAGCTATCCAGAATCCAATCGACGGGAGTCGCGGGCAGTTCTGGCAGTCCATCGAAAAGTAACTTGCCTTCTGGAGTGGTCACACGGAAGTTGCGAAATTTTGCCGCGGTGCGCCAGGTACGCACGCCAATGCCTCCTTCGGGATTTCGATCTGTTTGAAAATCGAAGGCAGCCTCGTTATCGATGAACCCTTGGAATCGATTGCCGCGCACGCGAATTTCCAACTTGTACCATTGGTTGTCCGCCATTGGATTGGTCCTCCGTTCTCGCATACGTTTACGGTCGGATCCTACCAGGGAAACGGCCGATTCCACCAGACCTATGTAACGGCCCAGGATGAATTCACTTCGGCCATCATTATTTGCACGATAAACTAGTCCAGCCTCGCCGCGACCACTGATTTTCATGACCTCGCAGCTAAAGTCATAATTCTTCCAATTTTTATCGCCGAAAATCAGCGTGGAGTCTCCAAAGTCCGGGGACTGTTGAAGCAATTCCCCGTTCACGATCGTCCAATCTCCGGGTGCATTTTTGAAGCTCTGACGAAGTTTAGGATCGACGCTCGGAACTCGCGGCTCATTTTTTTCAGGGAGGTTGAACTGAAGATCCTGTGGCAGTTCCTTAATTTCGATGTTGCGATAGCGAATATCACCCGTTCGCTTTAAAAGGCCGATGCGACCGGAGTATCGTCTCAGACCGGGATTTAGTAAGCTTGGCTGGGCTATTTTATTTAGCATAACATTCTGTAATTCTTGACCATTGACTGACATGCGAAAAGATTGGCCCTTAAGTTCTATCTCCAATTCGTTCCATTCGCCTAAATTCTTTAAATTGCATCGATTATCCGGTAACAGTATCGGAGAGCTACCCATGTATGCCACTGACCACCACAACGAACCTGTAGGGAAATTCGTAGTTGTCGAATTTTCAAGAAATGCCGTGAGATGCAAGGGTTGATTATTTCCAGTTATCCTGGACGGATCGGTGTTGCTAGCGCGTTCTCCGGGTACTGCACGAAAGGCGATACCACTCAGAATTTCTTTAGATAGTTGTTGAAATTGACATCGCAGAATGAAATCCTTGTAATCTCTATCTGACAAAAGATAACTCTGATCCTGAAGCGCATACCACCCGCTTTCCGAGGCAAGACCGTGCACCGTCAAAGTCCCCTCTTGCACTTTCCAGGCGTTCACATCTCCACTATCCACGACCCATCCGGTTAAATCTTTGCCATTAAATAGCGAAACGAATCCGTCTTGAGACTTCGTTTCCAATCGAGACGAAAATAGCTTCTTTCCACCGGGCTCAATCGCGAACTTCTCACTCAAAATGGTCAATTCCCCACTGCGAATTTCGATTTTATGTTGTTTTCGAGCCGTGACGCGCAATTCGATAGGCTGATCCTTTTTGGGCACAAAGTTGATCTTTTCGCCATCGATGGTGACTTCGGCATTTTCCGGAAAGTTCACCAAGGAGATTGTGCCGTCTCCGGTTTTGAACCAGAACAGACCTGCAGTAGTGAGAAGTCCCAGAGTTGCAAAAATAATCACCGCACTAACAATAGTTGGCCTTCTCGTTTTCAGCTTGCGATTCTCACTGACTTCAAGCTCCTTTTTCGGTTGACTTGGGAGGGTATCGGAAACTACCGTTTTGTTCCGCCCGGAATCAGATCCGACGAGAGTTTCCGATTTGGACTTCATTCCGTTCGTTATCACGGGGGCAGATTGAAGGTCTGCACTGAACCTGTTAAGCCCATCGATAACTTCTTTGGGTGTCTGCGGTCGATTCGCGGGGTCCTTGTCCATCATTTTTTGAACGAACCGAGCCAACTCCTCGGGAACATCGTTTCGCAACACAGACACATCCGGTCGGGGATCCTCCCAGTGCTTAAAAATCAGATCGGCCAGCGAAACGCCATCGAAGGGCGGCTTGCCCGTCAGCAAGAAGTAAAAGGTGCAACCGAGGGAGTAGATGTCGGCTCGAATATCGGCGGTTTTCGCATCCCTTGCTTGTTCCGGGGCCATGTAATCGGGCGTACCCATGATGGCATTCGTACCGGTGAGGCTGCGACCTCGCGACTTATCTGTTTCTCGACTAAATTTCGCCAGACCGAAGTCAGCCACCTTGATAGTTCCATTGCGTGTCAGCATCAAGTTGCCTGGCTTGATATCCCGGTGCACCAGCGATTTCCCCATGCCATGCTGCAAAGCCTGCGCGGCCTGACGAATATATTTCAGTGCATGAGCTACCGGCAGGGGACCTTTGAGCTTCACGACCTCGCTCAAATCTTTACCATCCACGAACTCCATCTCGAAAAGCATGTAGGGACCGAATTCTTCGGCGGCGTAGGCCCTGACGACATTCGGGTGTTCCAGGGCCGCGGCCGAGACGACTTCTTGCAAGAATCTATCTCGCACCGTCGGATTGCCGATCATCTCGGGCGGAATCAATTTCACGGCCACCTTGCGTTTCATCAGGTTGTGCTCGGCGAGCCAAACTACTCCCATGCCTCCGCCGCCGAGCTTTTTCAGAAAGGTATATTTCGTCTGTTGTCGCAACTCGAGCGGCAACTCTTCACTGGGAACAACCGTTGATTTCGCGATTTGAGATCCCGTTAAACTGGACCCGGGTTTGGCTTTGTTGAGAATGCCCAGGAAGGTGTCTCGGGGAGTTTTGGCTATCAGGGTTTCGCAGCGGGCACAATTGGCCACGTGCTCGGCAATCGTTTCCGCGTTGGGAATTGCCTTTCCCAAAGCAAAAGCAGCCAGTTCCTCGTTGGCGGGATGATTCGGAGGGGTATTCTGAGTCTTCACAAGCGAGTTCTCCAAGTCGACAAAATCCGCGGTCTTAAAAAATCCTATTTATGCCGGCCTGAGTTCTTTCGATAATGAATCGATGCCCTGATAAGCTTATCCAAAATGGGCCGCCCCGTTGGGATAAATTCAAAAAGAAGACTCACGTAACTCGCATGCTTTATGGCATGAAAATGAAAAGTGAATCTTCGCTCAAGATTGCGATTCTTTTTTCTTGGCGATCAACTTTATAACGCTATCGGCGAAGGCATTTCCCATATCGACCAGACCACTCGTGGTGTAGTGCAAGTTGTCTGAACCTTTTTTGAAATTATCGCAGTCTATAAAAGCGTAACTCAGCTCTTTGCAGTTCTCGATAGCTTTACGAACCTTAGCTTCGAACGGAAATTTATTCGTGGGAGGATTGACCCGACCCGCAACAAAAATTAATTCAGGATTGGCTAAATCCTTTCTGGCCCGGCGAATGAACGATTGCAAATTCCCCGCATAGGAACTGGCCATTTTCTGATCCTTCGAATCGGCTTCCCCTTGCATCCAGAGCATACCGACGATCTCGATTTTCCTAATCTTCTTCGCATCATTTACTTTCTTAATCAGTTCTGTGTATAGAGATTTTGCATTTGTCGGCGACCATTGGATGGCTAGGTTGGTTCCTCCAATACTATGCTTGATAATTCCGATAGGCATTTTAAGCTCCTCGGTGATTTTGTGTCCGAACGCGATTTCAGGACCGAAACCGGTCTTCTCTGTTCTGCCAGGTACCAGTGAAATCCACTTGCCCTCGGAAAAGAACAATGCGTTTTCCTGTTCTTTCTTGAGTTCCGGAGGCAACTCGGAGATAACGGCTCCTGCCCCAACCATATTCGACTGGCCTGCCAAGACAAACACTTTCAGCGGTTTCGAGTCCTGCGCGGCGGCTTCGGAATTGCTCGACCTAGCTGCGATGATCAACAAACAACAGAGACGAAAAATGCACTTGGTCATCGATTTTCTCCGTCTTAAACTCTCCGGCACTCCCAATTTGAGTGCCGGAGAGTTTAAGATTCTGATTTTGGGTTTTTCTAACAAGGTCCTGAATTGAACTTTGCCTGTAAGTGAGGGAGTCGAAAGTCGTTTGGCTCAGCCTTTAATTTTCGCGAGTGTTTCCCCCGCTTGTTCGCGGATCGAATTCTTGGGATCTTGAAGAAGGATTTGAACCATAGGCACGGCCGCCTTCGCCTCCGGTCCGAAATCGGCCAGTCCTTCCAGAGCACTCATCCGAACATCCCCATCCATGTCCTTCAATGCATCCATCAGCGCCGGCACTGCCACCGAGGGATTTTTCCCAATCGCCCCCAACGCTTCCACGGCCGACAGACGAACATGAACCTGCTTATCTTTAACCAATTTCACCAGCGACGGCACGGCCGGCTCCGCCTCCTCACCAATTTGCCCGAGCGATTCCGCGGCCGCCGCTCGTACCTCGGCATTCTTATCTTCCAGAAGATCCTGCAAACGGGGCACGGCCGCTTTCGCCTTTTCCCCAAACTTACCGATCGCTTCCGCCGACGCGGCTCGCAGGTCTTCGGAAGGCTCTTTCAGACTGGCAATCAAGACCAGCAATCCATTCTCAGCGGCCGGACCGATATTTCCGAGGGCCTCGGCACAACTGATTCGCACGGCCGGATTACGATTCGAATCGGACAGCAACTTGCAAAGAATCGGCACGGCTTTCACGGCATCCGGACCAATCTTCCCGAGCGATTCCGCGGCGGTCGCTCGTAATTCGGGTCCTTCCTCCGGACTATTGGACTTGCTGCGAATATCGATGTCGAGAATCGCGATCAATGCCGGCACGGCCTCCTTGGCCTGCGGTCCCACTCGACCCAGGCCTCGGGCGATCAAAGTACGAACAGCGGTAGGATTTGCTCGCTCATCCCGAAGCATTTTCACCAGAGTCGGCACCTGCTGGTAGGCCGCTTCGCCCATACCGCCCAGAGCATCCGCCGCCACCCCGCGAAGGCGAGGTTTGTCATCGCTCAGTGCGGCCACCAGTTCCGGAACGGTTTCCTTGGCCTCCTCGCCGATACTGGAAATCAGTTCGATCGCCAGAATTCGGACTTCCTTGTCGCTATGGTGAATGACTTTGCATAGGGAGGGAACCAATTTCTTATTGGTACTGGCTCGCTCCAGCACTTTATCTGCGCGATTGTGCGTCGGGTTATCGTCGCTATGAAGATCTTTGAGCCATTTGCTGATCGGCTTGCCTTCCAGGACCGGATCGATCTGGGGATCTTCCGCCTGGGCCGAAGAAACAATCGAGGTCAAAAATATGCAAAGAATAGCTATTGGCTTGTTCATGAGATTAGCCCTTTCAATTCAGTGGATTGGGGGTCTTTAATGGAACGGTATGATTCGAACTTCAAAACCTTGTGAGCGCAGCAGGTGAGCGACCCCAGCCGCAGCGCCTCGATTGTGGGCGATCGATTGATTTCTCCAGCGCGGCATCTTGGCCACGACAACATGCCCTTTATGATCGCGTTTGATATGGGTGATCCAGCCCTGACGATTCAGATGATGGGCCAGCCGATGGGCCGCTTCCGAACTTGGGACATGATGGAGAACCGGCCGCGGATGTCGGATTTGAATCCGAAACTTTTGCACGACATGGGGCTTGGGGGGTGCCTTTTTCTGAGCGTAAGCTGGGGAAGGGGCCCCGAGGCTTGCTACGAGAAGCCCCGCCATCAGAATTCCCAGAGCCAAGGATTTACGAACAACCAATAACTTCATGGATATCTCCCGGCGGTAATGTTTTCGATCCGTAAGTAAAATGCAGACCAACTCCCATTCTCACGGATAAAAATAAATTTAAATAAATGGAGTTTGAGAACGCATGGCTCGAGGCGATGTCAAAACTAACGCTTATGCAGCCCGGGCATTTTTTGCATACTGCATCGACCACCAACTCAATATTCTCTGCGGAAATAGCGTTCAATCCAGGAGATTTGGCAAGCGTTATCGCCTTGGAATTCTGCAGTAGTCGTGAATCAGTCCGTCAGCGAACCTTGAAGTTTCCGTAAGTGGAATTTCCGGTGCCGGCGGATTTAGGGCTTAGCATCGGAATCTTCATTCAATTCTTTGATTTCAATATTTCGATAATGGACTTCCCCAACCCGCTTCATAAACCCGATCCGGCCGTAAAAACGGTTTAGACCTGGCACGAATTTTTGGGGTCGAGAAACCTTGTTCAGCATGACATTTTGGATTTCGGTCCCATTTAAAGTCATACGGAGAAATTGCCCCTTCAACTCAAGCTCGAAATCGTTCCACTCACCCGGTTTTCGAAGATCAATTAATCGATCTGGAGGTAGGAAGGGCATGGGGCCAACTGTCCAAAGAAGAGCACCGGGAACAAACGCGTTCGATTGAGTCGGAGAACGCTTGCCGACAATGGCCGTTAAATGCCAGGGGATATTTTCTGTCCAAAGTGGTTCGACGCATTGAACGGTTTCGTGAGGTATCGCGCGGAGTGCAACCCCGCTCCAATCGTAGGGTCCATTAGCTTGCAGGAACTGAAACCGAAGAACAAAATCTTTATAGTCCTTAGTGGAAAATAGATATCCCTGAGTTTTGAGTGTGGCCTCAGTGTCATCGGCTACTCCGATGGCGCACAATTCCCCCTCCTTGATCGCCCAACTACTCGGTGCGCCACTTTCGACTTCCCAGCCTGTAAAATCCTTCCCATTAAAAATTGAGACGAAACCGCCCTGGTGTTTCGTCGAATTGCCGTCCAGGGATTGGATCTGAATGCTCTTTCGACTTCCCGGATCGACCTCGAACTCCTCACCGAAAATTATCCCTTTGCTGGTCAGGACTTCCAGTCGATGTTTTTGGTAATAACTCACGCCCTGGCCAAGAGAGAAGGGGCTTTCTCTTGGGCAAAGTGAGCCTGTACCGCTTGAGTCATCCAGGCGAATGAGTTCCGTTTCTGCTGACGACAAGTTTCGATCGCGGTCAGCATTCGTTCAACGAACCGACTCCCCTGGGCCGATTGGGTTCCAAAGCATAACTTCCGCCAAATGACCGCGGGCCGCAAAGCCCGCTCGGCGGCATTATTGGTGGGCTCTACTCCTTCGACATCGACGAACGTCCAAAGCCGAGCCCGGTATTTCCAGAGTTCGGAGCAAAAGCCACGCAGCTTCGGATCGAATTTTCCTCGCAAGAGCAAGGCTTCGACTTCGCTTCGTATGGGGATCATTTGTTCGCCGAACGCTTTATGGCTGAGGGTTCCGTCCCGAACGCGATTCCAGAGTTCGAACATCGCCCGAGTCTGTCGTTGCAAGTCGTGTCCTAAGCGTCGAGCGACCGGACAGGGGCGATCGATGAGGCTTTGGAAGTCGCGGAGCAAATGAGCCCAGCACCACTGCAAGCGTCCGAAAGCCCAATACATCTTGGCCCGGTCGCAGCCTAGAACGCCGGTAAATGAATCGCCCAGGAATTCGAGGACCACCTGGGCTTTGCGGCTGGTGCGGAGAGCGAAGACGCTGAAAGTCGCGGCTACAAAAGTCCAGGTCCAGGCTTTGGCGAGCCCTTCTTTGGTGGGCGATTCGTCGCCGTTGAGGACCGCTTCCCCAGGCAAGGCTAAGGCCAACTCCTGGTAGGGGGCTTGCAAGGCTTCGGCGGCTCGGTTCTGCAGTTTGATCATCCAGGAAGCCGAAGCCTCCTGACCCAGGATTTGTTCCAGAAACAGGGCGCAGCGTCGTTTGGAGAGCCGGAAGCAGACCATCAACAAAGCGGACAAAGCAACCAATCGAGGCCCGGCCATTCCGACAGGCACGCCTGGGGGTAATTCTCCGCAGGTGGTCTTGCCGCACGAACAGCGCAGACGATGGAGTTGATATTCCGTAATCGAAGGCTTGATTTCGGGAATCTCCCAGACCTGATGACGCAAAGGCTGGGGATCTGTTCCGTTCAAAGGTTCGCCACAACGGCGGCATTCGGCCGGTAAACAAACAATGACGCCGTCGCACTCGTGTGCGGAAACCAAAGAGCGTTCGTGTTTGGGATGCCCCGGTTGGCCGCCCGACTTCCGTTTGGCCTTCTTTTGGGCTTGCTTCGAAAGCTTGGCGTGGGGATGTTGCGTTGAAGGCGGCTTCGAAGAGTTGCTGGAATCCTTGCCGAGCTTCGCTTCCAGTTCGGCGATGCGGTTCAAAAGAATCCGCAGCACAGCCTGAACTTCCGGCGTTTGGCGAACAAGCCATTCTTCGCTGACAGACTCCATGCCCCGAGTATGAGATAATTAATTCCCCAGCGCAAGAGCAATTCCCGATAATCTCAGGACGAGGTGTGAGCGGTTACATGTTTTTGGCCGCTGGAAACTTCAATTTCAATTTGTTTAGAATTCTTCGTATCGATGGATTGGATTTTACCGTCGACCTTGATCTGCGAGCCTTCGGGGAGGCTCTCTAAAACCAAAACTCCCTGTTTGGCTCTCATTCTGAATCGGTCGCTGAACTGCAAGAGCACTATACCGACTAGGAGTGCGACGATTCCCACTCCAAAAAACACAAAACTCCCTGGGCGTCGGAGTTTTGTGTTTTTTAATGGCATCAGGAGGGACGATTTCGAATGTTGGGGGGCTAATTTTGGGGGGTCAAGTTCTACTTGCAATAAATTAGCTTCTCGGGGTTCTCCCTCCGCGCGAGGCAGCTCCGGATTTTCTTTTCTCTTCGGTTCCGCCTTGGAAACTCTCGTCAATTCCTCGATCACTTCTTTGGGAGATTTTGGTCGATCGGACGGTTCGATGGCCATCATTTTCTGGATGCACTGGGCGAGTTCTTTTGAGACATCGTTCCAAAGTTCCGAAACATCGGGTCGGGGATCCTGCCAATGCTTGAAAATCAGATCGCCTATGGATTCTCCGGAAAAAGGAGGTTGACCAGTCAGAAGAAAATAAAAGGTACATCCCAACGAATAGATGTCGGCTCGGATATCCGCATCCTTGGTATTGCAGGCTTGTTCCGGGGCCATGAAATCGGGCGTACCCATCATGGCATTCATACCAGTTAGACCGCTATCGCGCTACTTATCGGTCTCCCGGCTAAATTTTTGCCAAACCGAAGTCGGCAACTTTGACTGTGCCCGTACGAGTCAACATTAAGTTGCCCGGCTTAATATCCCGATGGACCAGGGACTTGGTTATCGCGTGTTGCAAACCAAGAGCCGCCTGGCGAATATAGTTCACGGCATTCGGAACAGGTAAAGGGCCTTTACTTTTGACTAATGCACTCAGGTCTTTTCCATCGACAAATTCCATTTCAAAGAGCATGTGCTCGCCAAAATCTTCGGCCGAATAGGCTCTCACAACATTAGGATGTTCGAGTGCCGCCGCGGAAACAACTTCCTGAAGGAATCGATTTCTGATCGCGGCATTCCCGATCAATTCGGGTGGAATCAGCTTGACGGCTACTTTCCGCTTCATCAGGTTATGCTCGGCCAGGAATACGACACCCATACCTCCGCCGCCCAACTTCCTGAAAAAGGTGTAGCGGGATTGGTGTCTCAGAGATTGCGGCAATTCCGTCAACGCATCGTAAAGCGAGTTGGATTGAATGTTGCTGAGATTAGTGTTGGCTTTCTTGAAAATTTCCAAAAAAGTATCGCGAGGAGTTTTTGACAGAAAAGCTTCACAACGCGAGCAATTCGCCACATGTTCGGCAATAGTATCCGCCTGGGAAACAGCTTTCCCCAGCGCAAACGCAGCCAGTTGTTCGCTAGTCGGATGTTGAAAAAAATTTGTGTTCATTCCCCTGCCTCGTTCCTTCTCTTAAATCCGGCCTCCTGGTTACGAGGAAATAAATTTTCCTCCTGCACTTCGCCAATCGACTAAAACAGAATTTGTCGCAATTACTTTGCCGCGTATTCCAGAACTCTATGGTTCCGCTTCCAATCAGGATATTTTGGGAAAAAAATTGAAATTTATTCGGTCTAACTGTCGCCCAATTGTTGGGCCTGTCTGGGGGCTAAAGCCAAAATCGCCAAAAATTTAGCACAAAGCCTAATTTTTAAGTTGCGCAAAAAGGTTTTCGTGAATTTGATAATGAAAAACTTACATGACAGGGTAGTTTGCATTGCTGAATGGGGCATCGACGAGGATCCTAAAACTTGGGATTTCAACCACAACGATTGTTGAAGGAAGCAGGTTCGGAGGACGAACAAAGCTATCCGAAAATTGTTCTTTGATGAAGGCCTTCGAGTTACCTCTGGATGAATTTCGAACTGGATTTTGGACCGGGCTTTTCGATCAATATTCGAGAATTTGGTCGCCGATTTCGCGGAGGCGGGAGAGGATGCGGTTCCGGGCCATATAGACTGTCCCAGGTGTCACTTGAAGTTGTCGGGCCGCTTCACCGGAAGGGATTCCCTCAAACTCAGTCATCTCAAAGATCCGCCAGGTCTTTTCGCCAAATTCCGGTCTAACCATCTCTAGTAACTTTCGGATGACATGGCGATCGTACTCCTTGTTCCATTCCTCTTCCAAGGGGTTGTCGGGGTGTGCGAATAATTCGAAGATCGATTCGGCCACTTGCTGAGGCCGGCGCTTGCGGAGAAATTGGGCGATCCGATTGACCGTAATGACACGAAGCCACTTGCGAAACGAGCCTTCCCGCTTGTGTTCGAACAACATCACGTGTGTCTGTACGCTCAGCATGACATCTTGAACCAGGTCTTCCGCTTCTAATCTGGCGATGGGATCCCGGAGAATCCAATGTCGGATCAACGGCTCATAGAGCGTGTACAATCGACTCCAGGCGTCATTTTCCTGGGCTTGGACTTGCGCGAGAAGACTCAGAGACGTTTGCATAGGGTGCTTTGAATCGTATTTGCTATGGACTTTCGGAAATTATATCTGAAGGGAACGCGCTCGCCAGGATTTTTCGAAGGCGGCCAAGAGAGTATCGGTCTGGAAAAAGTTTATTCGGCGGCCGGTCATCAAATACCCGTTTCAGATCTTCCAGTGGCAACAGAGACATGAGGTAAAAAAAACGCTCAAATTTTTTTGCTAACGATGGCATTCAAATAACTGCAGTAGTTATTAGAGTAAAATACCAATCGAACTTTTTAAGTTTTGGTGAATCGGACACTCTATCCAAAATATCAATGAGCTGAGAATAAATTATAAAATAATAACATTACTTAAAATCGATAATAAATTCTTCGAGCGGTCTACTATTAGTGTTTCAGATGTTGTCTGAAAACTGCATAGAGGTTTGGCTTGTGGGTGAGTCCATGCCGATATAGCTCATTATAACCTCAATAAACGCTCTGGGCGGGGGAGGGACAACGATGCTGGACCCGTTCTGAGGGACGAACGAACCGGCTCCTCTGGCCGTAAATTTCTCGGAGCGCTCGACATCATTCGAGACGGCATCCGTCCACTCGCGGGAGATAGAACGGTCGTCGGGTTAAGCTCGGTTTGGGATCGGCATAAGCCGATGGTAGAAAACAGACGGCGGGTCTTAGATTTTGGGGAAGGCAGAGGCGGACCACTAGGACTCATCCATCGGCATGGCCCTGACTCTTTGCAGAATCCGAAGAGCCCACAACGCATTTTCCGACGCAGTAAGCGTCTGCAGTGTTTAGCAGCAGTTCGAAGGAACCAACGGAAGAGTTGAAATTACAAGGACTTATGCGAAGTTTTGCGAAATCTGACGATAGTGTACAAATCACCAAAACGGAGAGAGGGAGATACTCTGAGCCGACTTTTTTCATTTCTGCCCGTCCGTCGCAACTATTGGAATAATAACGAGTTATAGCAATATGTCAAGAGCTGGTGAAACCCGAAAATCACCTCTCTTGGGATAGAAAACGCCACAAAAATTTTAGTCAGAGACAGTCTCCTATAAGAGCATTGTGACTTAACCTGTCTAAACCCAGGTTGTTATAGATGAGCTACTATAAATTTCGAATGAGTCTGAGCTGAATGGGCAAGCCGCCGGAGTTCAGGCGATCATTCATTTGTTTTTGGCCGAGATTTCCAAGCTGAAAGAGTAGTTGACGGGAAATCCGGGCAATTCTTCGAAGCCTCCGTCTTCCGAGCATTCTCATGCCAGGCCGTCGAAGCAAGCGATTAAGTATGCCAAGCGGAAAGTTGGCGGTCAACCGGGACACATCAAGCACGAACGCTTTTTGGTATCGGTCGATCGCTGTATCGAAATGATCACCTGCAAGCCGACCGAATGCCGTCGGTGCGGCGAAGCGCTGAGCGGAACTGACCCTCAACCCCTGCGACATCAAGTCTGAAAAATTCCCGAAATCCAGCGTTCGATCACCGAATATCAACAGCCTCGGCTCCCTTGTTCCTGCGGCAAGACGACCTGCGGCGAATTGCCGACGGTCGTTCCTTCCGGAGCGGCCGGGCCTCGATTGGTTGCTTTGTCCGCTTTGTTAATGGTCAGTTTCCGACGCTCCAAGCGACGCTGCGCTCTTCTTCTAGAAGAGATCCCGGGTCAGGAAGCTTTCGCCACCAGGATGGTCAAACTTCAGAACCGGGCGTCCGAAGCTTTACAGCAGCCGTACCGGGAATTACAGCAGGCCTTGCCTGGGCAAGCGGTGGTTCAGGGCGACGAATCTCCCACCAAAGAAGGTCGGACCAAGGCCTGGACCTGGACTTTCGTTGCTCCCAGTTCTACTCTGTTCGCCCGTCGGACCAGTCGCAAAGCCAAGGTGATTCGCGAATTTCTCGGCTCAGCGTACTCGTGCATCCTGAACTGCGACCGGGCCAAAATGTATCGAGCTTGCTGACGCCTGCAATGGTGCTGGGACCCTATGCTACGCGACTTTCAGAGTCTCATCGACTGGCCTTGTTCGGTATCGAAACGGCTGGGCCAGGACTTAAAACGGCAATCGCAAACGATGTTCGGACTCTGGAAATGCGTTCGAGACGGCCATCTGAAACGACTCGAATTCCAAAAGCGAATGCTTCCGATTCGCTCGCAAATCGAAGCCTTACTCCTTTGAGGAAAATGCGACCGGAAAACGCGAGGCCTGTGCGCCGAGCTCTGGAAGTACCGCCCTCGACTTTGGACGTTCGTCGAAGTGAAGGGAGTAGAACTGACCAACAACGCGGCCGAGCGGGTCTTGCGGCCGTTCGTCATTTGGCGAAAAATCTGCTTCGGTACGCAATCCGCGGCCGGAAGACGTTTCCTTGAGAGAATGGTCACGGTCATCGAAACCTGCCGACAGCAAAAACGCAACTGCCTCGCTTTTATCAAAGAGGCTATCCCGGCTCACTTCAACAACAAAACTCCCGCTCACTCCTGGCCAGGGCGTGAATCGGTACGAGCACAAGTCACTAACCGAATTCTTGGCCGATTTAGTACAGTAGAAGTCTGGATTAACCCCGAACGAACCACCACTTAACTGGTTTGATCCTCCCCGCATTTTTACGGCCATTGATTACGACGCCTCTGATGAGTCTAATATTTAGGCCGAACATGAATGCAAGTTACGCCAATGAATTCTTGACCTCTTCCTTTGAGAAACAACTCTTTCTCTTCAGTATTTCTGAGCAATCTAGCTGAGTCTTGGATTTGCCAATTGGCACTATCACATTCAATAATCAGTACCGCTGTCCACAGGGCTCTCCGACGCGCAAAGAATTTTTTTAGAATTCTCGGGATGTGCTCGAGGGTACTAGAAATCAAGATTTGCTAATCGTTTAACCGTCGTTTATGCCAAAAAAGCTGGCAATGAGTTTGGGTGTTTAGCGGACTTGTTTTCTGCGGGCCCTTGAAGTGTAGAAAGGTGTGAAAAAGTCCTCCCTCGTCGGGCACGAGGGAGTGGGCTGGATTCGATCTATTGCTTCTTGTTACCTTAAGGCGCCTGCAATTCTTTTTCATCGACTACCAGAATAATGTTCTCTATCTTCTCGCCTTCTTTCAGAGTGACCTTCTTCACACTACTATCGGGACCTGTGTGATTCTTAAAAGCGATAGGATTCACAATCACCGATTGCTCGCCCGCACGAAGATAATTGAGCTCGAACGTACCATCCGCTTTAGTTTGCGTAAAAGGAACGTAATAGCGGTTTTCCAACAAATCAGGTAGTTCGATACGAACTTGCAAGTTCGAAACTGGCTCGCCTTTGGTATTAAGGAGTGTGCCACGGACGACCGCTGGTCGGTTGAGCTTGAGAACAACATCTTTGATCACCTGACCCGGCTGGGTATTGATGGGAGGCAGAACGCCGTTGGCCCAATTCCGCCATTCGTCATATTTCCCGTCATGCACCATGAGGTTGTACTCGGTATTTCCGCTTGCCGGAAGCAGCATCTCAAAATTGCCATCTTTGCGAGTTTCAAAACTGAAGCGAGTGTCTCCCGTTAAGGAATTACCGGTTTTGGTGAAGGTAGCCGTGGCGGTTGCCCCCTCTACCGGTTTTCCATCTGGGTCGAGTACCCGGCCGATAATCTTTACCCCAGGTTCCGCTTTGATGATTACGGGGGCCATTCCTACTTTCAGATTAAAACTCAAATTGTCGAACTTGCGGATCCAACCGCTTTCAGGATTGGCAGTTTCTTGAAATGTCGCTTGTTCCGACCACCATCGGGTATGCGTGGAAGATTCGACATTGAAGGAAAATTCTCCTGGAATCATTTCCGGAATAGAAATTTCGCCATGCTCATCCGAACGCGCATCGATGACTTTATTATCCCAAGAGTATAACCGAAGACCTTTGACCGGTTTTCCTGAAACGGAATCCTGTACTATTGCTCGGAAGTTTACCCCTTTTTGCAAGTCGATATCCAGTTTTCGAACTTCCCCATGACCAATAGCAATTTTTTCCAGCCGGCAGACTCCTATGCCCGGGCTTGTGACATGAAAAGCGTAATCATCGGGTTGTACATAGAATCTATAACGTCCTTCAGAATCGGCCTTGGTTTCGCTCCAAACCTTATTAATCATATAACCCGCTTTTAGCATTTTCGGACCACGGTCTGTTCTAATTTGGGCACCTGCCACAGGCTTACCCTCTGGACTCCGCACGACTCCTTCGAAGTAAGTTGATTGATCCAAAACGATAACGAGGCCTTTGGTTCCAGCAGGTTGTCGGAGAAACATAACTGGGCAGTATTGATCTTTCGAAAATAATACCTGGTATTGATCCCGAGTGTCGAGATCCTTCATTCGAAAAATCCCTTTGGAATCGGTGAAGGTATAATTTTGAGGGTTATCGACCCAAGAATATAAGTGAACCTTCGCACCCGCGAGTGGCTTCCCTTTTTCATCGACAACAAAACCTGCATATTCATCGGCTTTTACATCTTGGGGACCTTGAATCTCCGTGAGAGTCGGAAGTCTCAGAGTGGGCACTCCCTCCTTAGTTACGCGCGTCGAAGCTTCAAATCGCTGTCCAGACTCGGTTTCGATCTGGAAGGCCTGCGTTCGTCCCGCTTCGAGGGGTCCCATTAAAGTGAAATTGAACTTGACCTGACCATCGTGACTGGTCGTCTGAGGATCACCTACCCGATCGCCACAGACGCTTCCGTTCTGGATGGAATAGACTTTTGCATGAGTCAATGGCTTTCCCGTGGCATCGACAACTCGCATCGGTAAGTCTTTACGAACGCGAACATATTCGAATGGCTCGGCGACTTCAAACTTCTCTACTCCTTCAGGAATTTCAATCTCCATACGACTCTTATCGGGTTGTCCATATCCTTCGGGAGCACCCCAAGTCAAAACGGTAATTTTGCCGGGAGGAGCCCGAAAGGAATATCGGCCGTCGGAGGAAGTTCGTTTTGCATCGAAATGAAAATTATGAGGGTTGATCGAGCCGAGGGTGGCGATTTGAATTCCCTCCAGCGCGGCCTTAATATCTTTCACCTCTACCCGACCGGTGACTTCGACCCCGGCAATGATTTCCAAAGTAATCTCTTGGGTTTGGTCCGGCTTGGTTGTCACCGATACGCCTTTTGCGGTTGCGGCAGCGCCTTGAGGGAACTTGAGGAAGATGTCGAGATCACCACTGGGTAAGCGATCGAACTTGAATCGTCCCTCGGCATCCGGAATGGTTTTTCGATGATAGCCATGAAGTTTTTCATAGCCGTCGAGTGCCACTTCAACGTCACTAGTAGCATATCCCTTTAGTTTCCAAATCACCCGGCCTCTGACTCGAGCTTCCGGCATTAAAATGAGTTCTGCGGGCTTGGCATCCGCTTTGACGACATACTTCGGAACCAAGGAACGGCTGGTGCCCGTGTCGAGTTCGGCAAACCCTTTCGCACTGACTCGAAAGATCAATTCGCTTTCACTGGCGACGCGACTAAATTCGAACTTTCCTTGATCGTCGGAGGTAGTGCAATAACACTTCTCCGCTTCTGTGCCGCGAAAAATATTGTCATCGAGGTATCCCCAACTTGCACCTCCCCCCGAACGATTAATAAAGCCGACTTTGACGCTTGCGCCCGGGATGGAACGTCCCTTTTCGTCTTTAATGAATCCTTGAAAGGAAGCCGCAAAGGGGAGTTTCACTTCAGTCTTCGTAAATGGTTTTGCATAACTCTTCGAAGGAGCGTAGCCATCCTTGAGTGCGAGAATAACGACCTGAGGAAATGCACTATTTCCTATTGGGAACGTCTTCATGGAAAACTTCCCTTCCGCATCGCTCTTCAGAATCCTACGCTCTCCCGCACCGCCATCGCCGACAATAATCACGGTTGCCTCGGCCACGGGTTTGCCTTCCTGATCTACCACAACTCCCTGCAGCGGATCCTTTGTATCGTTGGCCTTGGTAGATGATTCAGAATCTCCACGATCGTAGGCGCGGGCCGTGTAGCCGCCGAGCAACGTGCAAACAGCCAGCACGGCCAATAGACTTAGGCCAATCCTGCTGGGCGATAGTGATTTCGATTGAAGGTTCATTTCGGGCTCCAGGAGATGGTTAATACGTTCGGTGAGAGAATTCCTTTGAAACATGGGCGTAGCCAGCCGAGGCATCAATAGACTCTGGCTTGCGCCGATCTTTTTGGCACCTTCGAAAAGTACTCGAGCGAGCTGGAGGGGTTCCACACCCTGTCGAATGGTGGCCAAATCGCAGCGTTTTTCGCGCTCACAGGCCAAGCAATTCAACAGCCAATTCACCAAAGGATGGAAAAAGAACAGCGAGCGGATGATCGACTCGAACAGGGCGGTCCGATCATCGGCATGAGCCACATGGGTGAGTTCGTGGTAGAGCGAAGCCTGGCGATCAGCCTGATTGAGGGATGGCCAATCGCCAGGCACAACCACGGCCGGTCGAAGGCCACCGAACAGAGCTGGCCCGCATACAGCCTGGGATAACAAAAGTTCGGTCGGGCGACGGATGGCCAGTTCCTGGCAGATTGTCTGGAACTCAGCGTTCAAATCACCGGATACGTGCTCGGCCCCCAGGCGAATTTGTCGTAGATAATAGTATCCCGCGACAAGCCGGAGCAGGGAATAGGCACATCCTGTTAACCAGAGGAAGGCCAATGCGGTTTTCCAATTTTGCAAAACAAAAGAACGAATCGAACGCAATTCGATAACGGCACTGCTTTCCGGCGCGCTTACTGGGGTCTCAGGCAGGGCCGCGACGGGATTCGTCGATAAAGTCGCGGGTTTTTCCTCTTTTTCGATAGGGCTATTCTGTTTGTCGGAGAGTTGGTTCTCGCTCGATACTTGCGCCGAAGTCGCAGGTAAAGGAGTCGGAGCATTCCCTGCTACGATTCTTGAATTTGTAGCACTTCCGAAGCTCCCGTTTTGTAAAGTAGGACGAGAAGCCTCTTCGTTTGATTTCAGCGAAGCGACTTCCTTTTGTGGAAATTGCCACCAGCCCGGAATGAGAGGCAGGAGCAGCCCCCCGATTAAAACCAGATTGGCTAGCCAGAGCCGGGGAGCAACGCTCTGGGGACTGCGCAGCAGGAAGCATAGTCCGAGTAGTAGGATTAACACTGCCCATTGCAAGGACCAGACGGCCAGAAAATCGAGTAGATGAGAGGCGAATGCGCTCATGATTTTTTCCTCGGAGTTTTCGAGGTTGATTTGATTTTGGGATTCGATTGCAGCCGTTCTTCAATTTCTCGAAGTTCTTTTGCGGAGAGATGTTGCGTGTCGACCAGGCCGAGCACAAGTCGCTCCGCCGAGCCGCGGAAAAATCGTTTCAGAAAATCGCCGAGAAGGTTCCGGGTCGCCTCATCTCGATCAAAGCAGGGCTTATAGCGATGAGCGGGTTGCTCGTCGTCGTGGAAGACCAATTCGGCACGCTCCATCGCCTGCATCAGGCCGAGGATGGTGGTGTACGGCAGGGCTTGGCCGCCGGGCAAATGGCCGAGAATTTCCCGCACGGTGAGGGGGCCATGTTCCCAGAGCAACTCGAGAATTGCGAATTGTCTCTCGGTTATTGCGATTTGCTTTTTACCTGCCATTGCGAATATAACTCCTACGCCTGAATGGGTACGTATCATAAAGTACCTATTGATGCCTGTCAACACAAAAGTGTTTCAGCTTATCGCGTTTTTTCATCGATTATGCAAGATGGCGAGATCGATGGCAGAGTTGACGAAGTGTGGACGCATTCGGCGGCGATCTTCTTCACCTTTATCGGAGCCGAAGAAGGGGAGGAGATCAGCGGAGCCGCAGCCAATGTGAGCTACAGCCGAGGACGATACGATCACCGGCACGATGCGTTATCACTTCGGGGATGACCTTCCATTTGTTTGGCGGAGATACAAAGCAGAGAAAAAGAAGTCGGCAAAACGACCTTCGACCAGAGTCACGAAAAAGAAGACTTGATCAACGAGACCAAAACCAATGAATCTGCATAAGAAGTTGGAGGCAGCATGAATAACTCGATCTCTGTCATTAAGCCCTACAAGTGGGAAGGGATGGGGGTTTTTGACGACCCAAACGTGGGATTAGTAAAGGAACCTTTCGTCGGCGGTGCGGACACCCTGATTGATCATGCCACCTCGCATATTCTAAATGCCAATCAGGGCTTTATCGCCGTCTTCTCAGCAGGCAACTTCCCCGACGCTAAGATCGTACTGGAATGGGCGAGAGAAGAATTCAGTGGTAACGTATATCGATGGTCCGAGAAGGGCATGGAAGGTTGGCTCTGCCCGGCGTTGCTCAGGTACCTCAAGCAACCTCCGGCGAAGTTGTATGTCCAGGTCAAAGCGGCGGAGTGAGCGACGCGAAGGGCCAAGTGTTGAGGGGCAACTCTCAGATAGAACGAAGAAATCAATAATGGTAAGCTGCATTCATGACCATTAACTCCAACGAATCGAAAGAATCAGATCACTCGCTGCTTTTCCAGAACCAAGAATCGTCTGGAATCGACAGAAACTGGCATTTCCTTCTGGCGGTTCTCGCTTTTTTGACGCCGTTTATCGTCATGCCTTTTCTTGGTTTGTATTGGGTTGCTGGAGTTGCGATCCTAATCTTCGCCGTATGGGCTTCTGTGATGCCGACGACGTGCATGAACGGAGGACTAATCTACTCGTTCATTACGACCATGCTGCTGATAAATACAATTTTCCTCGTGATATTTGCGATTCTTCGGCTCTTGAGTTTGGTTTGAAAGTCGAACTGAATGCTCGTCTTCGAAACACTCATCAGTTTGGGTAACCAAAGGTATCTCAAGAACGAAACGCCAGAATGCTAATCCTTGGCTAGATCCATATCAGGCAATGAAGAACGAATCAATCTCGCCAATTGATCTACTCTTTTCAACAAAGTGGGATTACGGTGTGATCCCGCCATTGATACAACCTTACCAACGAGTCTCAACGCCTTTGATCGTCCAGAGATTTCGTAATGCAATTTTTAGTTTGGGCAGATCGAATCTTGGCTCTTCCGTTTCTAGGTGTAGCATCCAGAGAAATGCTTCTGTATCTGGTTGACGAAGCCGCGAATCTCCGCAATGGTCGGCCCTAATTTTTTCGCTGCCCAATTCACGTCCAGGAGTATTCTCGTCCAGAGCGTAGTTAGACTCTGAATTCCATAACTTCGGCGTAGCACTACCCGAATCTTGGTATTCAGACCCTCCACCGGGCCGCTGCTTTTGCGTTCCTCGAAGTAGGCTAAGATCCCCTCCCAGTTATTCTTGAGCATCGTGATGAACGGCTCCCAATCCATCTCGGTCTCGCGGGCCTGGACGATCCAATCTTCCAACAGTCGCGAGGCTTCGGCTCGGTTCGGGGCACTATCGAAGATTTTGGTCGCCTCCCAACGCAGATGGTAGATCGTTCCCAACGAAGGCACCTTCTCGAACAAATCCTCGAGGGCCTGGACCTGCTCCGGTTTCAAATCCTCGGGACGACGCCGGAAGTCGTGCATCTGAGAACGCAGCTTCTTGCGGGCTTCCCCGCTCAAACTTCGCTTGTAGGCTCGATAGTTTTTTCGCAGATCGTCCGCCACCTCACCCAATTTCTTGGCGACGTGAAAGCGATCTATTACCGACTGGCTGTTGGGTAAATGCACGCCGCAAGCCTTCAAATACGCCGCGCTCATGTCCGTATGATGCCAACGCACCGCCGACCGTTGCTGGGCCGACAAATGCTCCAAACACGCTCGCCCCGCTGCTTCGTCGCGACCCTTGGACAGAGCCAGAATCTCCGGACGCTCCCCATTCGTCAGGTCTGTGAGAATGGTCGCATATCCCTTATGCCCCTTACGCAGGCTGATCTCATCCAGACCCAAACGCTCGATCTTCCGCTGGGGATCGATCTGCTTCGCCTTGGCGTCCTCTATCCGGTTCTTGACGATTCGTTCCACCGTCTCCGCGGCGATCCCCAAACGCACCGCCACGTCTTCGGCTGTGCTCCCGATCAGACTGACCAGCACCTGCTCCTCGAAGCGAAACGTATATTTCACATCCCGACGCTTGAACGGCGGCAACAGCGATTGACGGTGACCGCACGACGGGCAGCGGTGATACACCTCCTGGTACACGAAAAAGCTCGGCTTACCCCACAAATCCAGATCGCGGATGCTCAGAAACTTGTTCTTCTCCACCAATTGAAGCCGAGACTCTCGCTGGCATGTCTCGCAACAAAGATTGTCGGGCAACTCCCAACTCACGTGAAAGGCGTGGCCCCCGTCGATGCGTTCGTATTCGCCAACGCTCACTCCGGCAGGGACGTCCATGTCTATGGCAATGGTAGTCGTCGTCATCGGCTCTTCCGTGAACCAGGAAAAGGGTACTCTCAATTGCAATCTATCCCAAAATGACCGATTCGCCGAGAGTTGCGCCTAAAAACGGAAGAGCCCGAATCTTTCCCAAAATGCTGGGCAATGAGATTCTTGATCTGTCACCACCTAAGCGGTATGATCAAGCATCGTTTGAGACCCCGACAAAATCCTGGAAGCCTCGAAATTCGGTCATCTGATTGGTTCTGTGACTTGGTTTTTAAAGAAAAGGTAATCTTTCACTCTCCTGAACTGAGCTTCACGGGTAGAGCAGGTAGTTTCCCTGTAAGCGTGTAGGTGCGGAGGGCCGATTCGGTTTCCTTTAAAGGATCTTGCTCTCGTAACTTCAGGGTGCGATAAATGCTCATCAGAATGCTTCGCGTTTGAGCCCCCTGCTGGCTGTGACTGCCGAAACTGACTTTCCGCATCATCACGCCCGGTCGGATTTCTCTCTCCCCCTTATTGTTGCTCTTGGGCACTCCCTCTATTTCCAGAAACGTTAGCAGATCGTCGCCGTAATCGAACAAACGCTTGGCCAATCTCCGGGCGTGCCGGTTCGTCCACGGTCGCACCGCCAAATCGGTGATCCGCGTCTTAAGCCGCAGCAATCGGCTGTCGTAGCTCTCCTGTTGCAACTCTTCGATACCCGCCTCCAAACGCACGGCATCGGCGTAAATCCGCCACAGTTTCTTGCAGAATTCTGGCCAATCCTCGCCGCTTTCAGAGCCTTCATCGACCGCCGTCAGATCCCGCAACAAGTGAGGCCAACACTTCTGACGCTTCTGGGTCACGATGTCGTACGCTTTCCAGAAGTCGCTGACCAGAACGCCCTGGAAGGCTTCCGTGAAGAAGACCTTCAAGGCCTCGTGACCCCGCTTGGGGTGAATCCGATAATAGGTCGCATCGTCCCGCGCAAAACACCACAGCCAGGACGTCACTCCTTCGGTTCGCCAGCCGGTCTCATCGGCGTGCAGGACGCCGGCCAAAAGGCATTCGCGGTGAATCTGCTCGTACCAGGGTTCGAGTACCTCGGCCAGACGGTGCCAGATTTCGGTCAAGCCGCCCACGCTGAGTTTCATCTGAAGGTGGCCGTTGAAGACCTCCAGGATCTGACTCGTCGTGGTACCCAGTCCGTAGTGCAGCCAGGCCGACAGGACCGTAGTTCGATGGCCCAGCTGACAGCCTGGCAGAGCGTCGGGAACAACCGGTTCGACCTGCTTTTTGCACTTGGGACACCAGTCGCGATGAATCGTGTGTTCGGTCGTCTGAGCGTGCAAATCGTCGGGAATATCTTCGATGATCCTTAGGCGTTGGCGGTCGGTGCGTTGCAGAGCTCCCTGGCAGCAGGGACAGACCTCCAGTTGGTGGGTCTGGCGTTTATCGATGCGGGTGGGAATTGGGCGATAATGACCGTCGTGTCCAGGCTTGGGGCCGGCTTTTCCCTTCTTTTTCTTGGGATTCGCATTCGACTTTAAGTAGGGAGCGATGGATCCCGAGGGAGTGTTTGGCCCCAGAGGTATCGTGCCTGCAGCGACCGCGACGCTCAGCTGAAGTAACAGAAACTGCAATTCCAGGGGATCTCGATGAACGAACTCCCGAGCTTGTTCCGAAGTCAGCTTTCCGCTTCGGAACGACGCCAGGAAAGTGGGATCGAGAACGGGAGTTTCCGTTGATGTTGGAATCGCAGAAGCCATGACGGAGTGATAGCAAATTGCAACCCCTCGCGCAAGACCAGTTCAACAGAGTGAAAGGTTTCAAGAAAAGGTTCCAGACAAATCGAATCATGACGAGCAACTCAAAACCTATGTCGATTCTGAAGCACCTTATCCAAATAGATGAATATCGTGTACACTTGTCGTTTCAGTTTCCCAACGGAATCCAAGTTCGAAAAGCAGCCGATGCACCATCTTCTGAACAAGACTGGAAACCTCTCACTCAACTCAACTTCTTTACCTCCAACTTCCCCGAACGCAACCCGTTCAACATTCCTGGGCCATTTTACGGAGCCGATACGGACACCTGCGAGACGGGGACTGCGGAAGCGCCCCACAATGTTCTGTTGGACCGGTCGAGCCAGGAATTCGTCTTCGCACAACCCCGATGCGAGGATGAACTGCGGGACATTATCAGCGCTGCGGACTGCGAGTGTTTCGTCGGATACGGGGCGGACGGCAACGACCATTGGACTCTGGCATTGATCCGGGAGTGGTGGCAATCACGAGCCTATCTGCTCGACCTTTCGTCGCACGTCATGGGTCTGCCAGAAAGTAAACGCCGGTGGGAGCGGATTCTGTCGGGGGAGGGTGAGGCGTACCTCCGCTTGTATGCGTTCTTCATAGAAAACCGGCGTCTTCCCTCCGAGAAAGATAGATTGCCGGAAATTGGATAGTAGCAATGACTAACGGCTTTTTTTGCGGCAAATGTGGTCAATTCCACGCCGAGCTTCCGATGGATTTCGGGGCCGACGCACCAGCGCCATTTTACTCGATTCCGCAAGCGGAACAGGACGCTCGGTGCGAATTGACCTCCGATCTGTGCATGATTGACCAGAAAGAGTTCTACGTTCGAGGATGTTTGGAGATTCCGGTGATAGACGGACCACGGCCTTTCGTTTGGGGTGTTTGGACTTCCCTAAGCAAACACAATATCAAACGCATGGCCGAGCTATGGGAATCGCCAGGGCGAGAAAGCGAGCCACTGTCTTTCGGCTGGTTGTGTACATCACTTCCGCTTTACCCGGAGACTTTGCTCTTGAAAACGAATGTGCGTACCCGTCCGGTTGGATATCGCCCTTTGGTGGAATTAGAACCGACCGATCATCCATTGGCGATTGAGCAGCGAAACGGGATTACAATGAAGCGTGTTCGAGAACTTGCTGAAGCCTTGCTACTCTCTGACGAATCGATGAGAATATTCAAAACTGTAAGCGATAAAGTAAATTGTCAGAAGTTTGCATGAAGGATTTTCACTGGATGAGATTTGAAATTTCTAGAAACGATCAACTTGTGTCATTTTTTGTTCTGATGTTTATCGCTTACGGAACAGCTTATGTTTGCAATATTCGTCCCAGCATTCCTCCTGTTTCAGCAATTATTTTCAAGGTGTCTTTCGGCACAAGGAAAAGTAATAGTTACCTCGTTCTTCAGAAAATCGTCTTGTTTCTTCTGGGATTTTCCTTCGGTATGCTTTTGGAGATCGTTTCATCCAGGATTTTGTCCTGAACCGCTCATCGAATGTGAAGGTAAGGAACTGCATTGATGGAGTAGTCTGATGGAGTAAGAAATATTGAGAGATAAAGGGATAAAGAGAACTTACATGAACGAACCTGAATTCATCAACCCCAACAAGCTCCGACCGGGACCGATTCGAAATGAGTCGTTGCCTCCAAATCTGCTCAACAAGATCAAGGCTGTTTTCGACATAATCGGACCGTATCTCGGCATGACTCTGGAGCAGTTTGAGATCGGGTTCATGAGGGACCTTAATCCGGAGAGTGAAGTTGCTCTGTGGTGCAACATCACGATGGCGTGGCTGGCGTATCACGAAGCTCATCTAGCAAATAAGACGCTGTCGGATGAAGAGGAAGGAAAGTTGTTGGGCGCTTTGATTGCAATCTCTACAGGGATCGAAGATGTGACGAGGCTCAACGTGCCGGAGGAAGTCGGACGCAGACTGATTCGGTGCTACGACAATCCGGCAGGGGGCTGAGACGTAACCATGACAATCCTCTTCCTGCACGGCTGGCACTCGGTCCCAGGCGGCGTCAAGCCGACCTACCTGAAGGACTACGGCCACGAAGTCCTGAATCCCGCCTTGGATGGCGACAACTTCACCCAGGCCATCAAAACCGCCCAGGCTGAGTTCGATCAGCATCACCCCCAGGTCGTCGTCGGAAATTCCCGTGGTGGGGCCGTGGCGATGAACATCAATAGTGGTTCGGCCTTGGGGCCGCACATGCCACCACGGAAGAAATCAAAGCCCGTGTCCTAACAGCTTGGCCATGACGCCAAAGCAGTTTTAAAATGCAGATTGGGAGAGTCAGAGAGGCGGAGCCTCAAGTGAGTTATTCGGACGTGTCCGAACTCACCAGAGTTGAGGTCTGCAATTTGCGGAATGTGTTGAATCACTTGCGCCGCAGGATAACGGAATACTGCGACGAACCGGATTAGACGTTCTCCCTCTTCAAGTGTTGATCGTCAACGGCAAAAGCAAAGTTCCTGGGCCAGGGGCATCGCCCTTTATTTGTGAGCCGTTCGTCAAGGAGGGCGAGAAGTACAGCAACCTGACCCTTGCCGAGCAACGAAAAGTGATGCGGAGCGGGTATGAGACCATCGTTGCCTTCAAGACCTGGAAAAAAGTTGAAGCCGATCTTGGCAAGAGGTTGTGAGCGTCGGTGATGCCCACATTTCAGCGAAACGGAATGCTGCTCTGCTCCGTTGAATTCAAGTCGAAAGAAGAAATCTCGGACCTTACGCAGACCAAGGACATGAAAATGAACATCGAAATCGTTGAGGAACCGATCCGATTCCACCTGCACGGCATTGGTAGCGTCGTCGAGAACGAACGATTCGGCGAGGTTGGCTTTCGCCTCATGAACGAAATGTGGCAAGTGGTCAAGAAGGCGACGATTGCGACGACCGGCATCAACCATTGGGTTTATATGCCTGACCACAGGATGTTCGTCGGCGTTGAACTTCGCAGCCCACAGCAACCTTCGACTCCCGATCTGCTTGAGCCGCTTGAGTTCGAGTTGCAAAGATACCTGAAGCACGTCCATGTTGGCCCGTATCAAGCATTGCCTCAAAAGTGGAAGGACTTGAAGGCCGAGCTTGCTGCTCGTGGCGAGACCATCGGCTCTCCTTCGCTGGAGATTTACGGGCATCATTGCGACGACCCATCGAAATTGGAGACAACGATCTTGATAAGCCTCCAAACGAAATCGAAAATCACCCCTTGAATACACGTCTAGTCTCGACGCCGAGTTCTGAAGGATCGCCAAAAAAAATCACTCTGATCCCTTGACAAAAACAGACAGGTCTGTATACTTCAGGCATGGAACGAACGAAACCCAGTTCTGAAACCCGCCAGAGAATCCTGGAAACTGCCGACCGGCTGTTCTACCAGGACGGTATTCGGATGGTCGGCATCGACCGGATCATCGCCGATGCGGAAGTCGCCAAGATGAGCCTCTACAAGCACTTCCCGTCCAAAGACGACCTGATTCTGGCTGTTTTGAAGTATCGGGAAGAGAAGATTTTGGAGTTCTTCACGGCTGCGATGGAACGGCACGGTAAGCGGACGAAAGACAAGCTGCGGGCCTTTTTCGCCGCCCTCAAGGACTTTTTCGAGAGTCCCGGTTTCCGTGGATGTGCATTTCAGAACGCCGCCGTGGAACTGGCCGACCCTGCACATGCAGGAACGAAGTTCGTGAAGGATCACAAGCGCCGGTTCCAGGAGTTTCTGGCCGGTTTGGTCGAGGAATCGGTCGGCAAGGGGGCGGCGAAGGTTGCCCTCGCCGTGGGTTTACTCGTGGAAGGGGCAATCGTGACAGCAGTGATTCAGGGTTCGCCTGACGCCGTGGACGTGGCCCGTGACGCCGCCTTGAAAATGGTGGAGGAAGCGAACGGCGTGTAACCCATCTCTTTTTTTGTGTAAGATATATACAGACCTGTCTGTATAGTTGAGGACGTGAGTAGGAATGCGATGTGAAGAGACGGTTCTTGTCGGATCGTCGGGTCGCTGTCAGTGGCTTGAGTAGGGGAAATTTCAAATGAAAAGCAAGAAAATCTTTTTGTACGGCGAACTGCAAATGACGGTTCCCTTCAGCGACGTTGACTGGCAGTCCATCAACGCCCAACTGAAGAAGGTCCCAGGACTCGTTCGCAAGACTTGGCTCTATGGCATTCATGGGGGATCGGTGGGGGGATTCTACGAATTTGACTCCGAGGAACACGCTCGGCAATTCGCCATCGGACCCTATGCCCAGGAAGCTGCAAGCCTGGGGGCGAGCTTGACTGTGAGGCTTTTCGATGGCGAAGTCACGGAAAACGCAAGCCGTGACATGAAGTCGCCGCACTACATCTAACTCTATTTTGAGAACAACAATACAGACCTATCTGTATTGTCTGTGGGAGTTAGCAGGCTTCGAACTGAAGAGACGAGCTACTTAACGAACTTTCTCAACGACTTGGCCGACATGACACTCGACTTTCAGAAGGCCGCGCTGGTTGAAACCTGCTCGGTTGGCGGTGGGTGTAAGTAACAAGAATCAACGTCGATCAGGGGCCAGTGGAATTCTCGCTAGCCCCTAGAACCAGAAACCAGGAGCCAGCCATGAGACAGTTCCCCAGCGACGTTGCCTTTACCCCCGCCGTGAAAGGCATCCAACAGGCCAAGGGATCACGAGCAAGCTACGCCAGGGTCGAACAAGGCCGGGGCTGGCAAACTCGTGTGACGCCGGACCTCGCTGGGTTTCTGTCGGGGCTGGATATGTTCTATCTCGGGACAGCGAACGCCGAAGGTCAACCGTACATCCAGTACCGTGGCGGCAGTCCTGGCTTCTTGAAAGTGCTGGACGAGAAGACGCTCGCCTTCGCCGACTTCGGGGGCAACCGGCAATACATCACGCTGGGCAACCTCTCCGAGAACCCGCAAGCGTTCATCTTCCTGATGGACTACGCCAACTCTCAGCGGGTCAAGATCTGGGGGACTGCCAAGGTCATTGAGGATGATGCTGATTTGCTCGACCAACTTCGTGACCCGGACTATCCGGGCAAGGTCGAACGGGCCATCGTCTTGACCGTCGAAGCCTGGGACATCAACTGTCCTCAACACATTCACAAGCGAATTCCTCTGCGGCAGATCACGCCGCTGATTGAAGAACTACAAGGCCGTATTGCCGACTTAGAAGCACAACTCGCCGAAGCGCTGGCCAAAAGCGGTTCGGAATCTTGACCGACTTACCGACCGACTTCGTTCGACTGGTCGCCGAGGGACGACCGGATCGACAAGAACTTCCCTCGCAAGGAGAATGACCATGTTTCGACGCATCACACTATCCGCACTGCTCACTCTTGCCGTTTTTGGATCAACCTTCATGCCAGTTCAAGCCGGTGAAGCGAGGGCGGAAACCCCGAAGGTGGCGCACCGCACCGTCAAGATCGATGGCCTCGACATCTTCTATCGGGAGGCGGGACCGAAGGACGCACCCACGATTCTGCTCCTTCATGGCTTCCCAACTTCCTCGCATATGTTCCGCAACTTGATCCCGGCGTTGGCTGACAAGTACCACGTCGTCGCCCCCGATTATCCCGGCTTCGGCCAGAGTTCCGCCCCGCCTGTGGACAAGTTCACCTACACCTTCGACAAACTGGCCGAAGTCGTGGAGAAGTTCACCGAAAGGATCGGTCTGACGAAATACACTCTTTACGTCCAGGACTACGGTGCGCCAGTCGGCTATCGACTCGCCGTCAAGCACCCGGAGCGTGTGACAGGACTTGTCGTACAAAACGGCAACGCCTACGAGGAAGGGCTGGATAACGATTTCTGGAAGCCGCTGAAAGCGTACTGGAAGGACCGTACGGAGGAGAATGCGAAGCCGCTCCGTGGTTTTCTGACGCTCGCAGGGACCAAGTGGCAATACACCGATGGGGTCCGCAACGTCGAAGCCATCAGCCCGGACACCTGGACCATCGACCAGACGCTCCTCGACCGTCCCGGCAATCAGGAAATCCAGTTGGCCCTGTTCTACGATTACCGAACCAACTTACCGCTTTACCCGGCATGGCAGGCTTACTTCCGCAAGCATCAGCCACCGACGTTGATCGTGTGGGGCAAGAACGACAAGATTTTCCCCGCCGAGGGAGCGCAGCCCTACAAGCGGGACTTGAAAAACATCGAGTTCCACCTGCTTGATACCGGCCACTTCGCCCTGGAAGAGGACGGCCAGCAGATCGCCAGCCTGATGCGGGAGTTCCTGCAAAAAAACGTCAAGAAATAGGACGTTAACCACCTTCGTTCAATCTCAATAAAGCGCCCTAAACCCTCAACATTCGGAGAGGCGAAGCGGCTGATCGTGCGAGGGTGGATTCCGGCGTTCGCCTAACCAGGATGGAAGATTACATCGCCTCACTCAACGACACGAGCTTCACCCGTGTCGAAAGGGCGTGCAGGGCGATCTGATGGAGGATTTCACTGACCGTCGGCAGACCGTGGTCCCACCAAGTCCCAGCGGTTGCCGTACAGGTCGAGGAAAACGGCGACGGTCCCGTACTCCTCGACTCTCGGCTCCTCGGCGAACTGGACGCCCCGGCCTCTCATCTCGTGGTAGTCCCGCCAGAAATCGTCGGTATGAAGGAACAGGAACACCCGCCCGCCTGTCTGGTCGCCCACTCGTGCCGATTGTTCCGGGGTCGCCGCTTTCGCCAACAGCAGTGCCGTGCCGCCTCCACACGGGCGTACGGTCACCCAGCGCTTGCCGCTCGGAAGTGGGGTGTCCTCGACCGTGAACCGCAAGACCTGGGTGAAGAAGTGAATCGCCTCGTCGTAGTCACGCACGACCAGGGCGACGGCGGCAATTAAGTTCGACATGATTCAATCCTCTAATTCCTACACAGCTTTGCCGTATCACTTCCCCGCCCGCTTAACCTTGATCGACTCGACCTCCATCTTGAACGCCCCGGCCTTCTTGTCACTCAACATGAAGCTCAGGGCATTGACCTCTTCGGGCTTCACTGGCCCGGCGTCTTTGAACACTCGTCCAAACGATGTAGCCTCGAACTTGTCGAGCGGGACTCTGACCTCGATCCATTCGTCCTTCTTGGTCTGGACAGTGGCACGATACGAGAAACCATTGCTGTTCACGTTCCATTCTCATCACTCTCAGTATCCAACGTTGAATCGAAAGTTGATTGCTTTTCTTTGATCGTAAATATCAAAACCAATAGTAGAAGCGGTGACGACATTCCAAGCAACACCAAAATCCTCTTATTCTGGCAAATGATCGATATTGCTACCAGAATTAAGTAAATAAATAACGTTACTCTAACGATAATGCTACATTTAAAATAAAAGTACCCAAATAGGAAGCCAATCAAGGACCAGAAATATGTCACATTCTCGTCAGGAAAATTACCCAACCCTATAGCATATAGTGTCAACATGATAGAGCAGCAGATACCAAAAAGCACATGTTTCATTATTTCTCGCTATGATATTTCGTTATTATTAATCTATACGAATAAGCTTACAAAGCAATTCAGGCTTGGATTCAAGATGGAATCGGACAGTTTTAGTATCTCCGGCAAGTATCTGAAGTTCTTCTGAATATAAAATAAGGACATCCGAAGGAATCTCATCAATACTGATTAACACCATGTACTCAGCATCACGCACGAAATATTCAACCTTGTCCGATATTTTATCAAGGATAGACAATATTAACAAAATTTGATTTCGTCATTCCCTTGAGGATACATTTTCAGTGTCAA
Source organism: Telmatocola sphagniphila (assembly GCF_018398935.1). Taxonomy (GTDB): domain Bacteria; phylum Planctomycetota; class Planctomycetia; order Gemmatales; family Gemmataceae; genus Telmatocola; species Telmatocola sphagniphila. The sequence continues at coordinate 443,679 of NZ_CP074694.1, forward strand.
TCGACAAAATGCCATCGAATTTGCCTAGTTTCTTATCGGATGGATCACTGATTTTGTCGAAGTTTGGAACCTCAACTTCCCAACTCTCCGACACGCTAGTTGGATTTATACCAATATTTTTGTCAAGTTGTTAAGCACAAGATTTGGTGACGCAATGAACAAAGATACATTTATTTGTGATCGCGGGATTCCACTTCAAGATTTTTGCTTTCAACACTCAGGAAAGCTGTGCCTTCACCCAAACAAAGTTGGCATTGCTCAAGATTTGTTCACCGTTCCAGCGATAAGCACAAAGGTACCCACCCTTAGCAACGCTGAAATCCACGCACGCCACATTCGTAGCCAAAATCTGAGGTTGATTTGCAGACAGCCAGTAATGACCGACGAAAACGGGTTTGTCGGTTTCTGGATACGGTTCGGCAGAGGAAATCACTCCTTGATCAAGTTCCAGGTCGCACTCGATCTCATCGGACTGAAAGGCGTAGGTCCGGTAGGTATGCCCGCTTGGGGCCAAGTACCAACGGGTGCGAATCTCGGTGCGAACGTGACCGTCCTTGTCCTGGAAGGAAGCTCCTTCCGGCAGTTTGCCTTCTTTACCCTTGAGAATCACCTCAACCGGGCCGAAAAGGGCGTTGCCTTTCTTGCAGGCCGAATGCAACAGTTCGGTAGTGATGCCACCTTGTTGCTCAAGGTCAGCGGCGATTTGGGACATCGATTTTTCGTCCCAGCAGGCATGAACTGCACGCAACCCCTCAAGATCAAACCACATGGGGAGGGTTCGGAACCAATCTAGATAAAACTTCAGTTCGTCGGGCTTCAACTGTTCGAGGGTCGCCCGATGCTGTTTTTGGTTTTTGGGACTGTGTCGGCGAAGGAATTGTCCTGGCACTTCCGAGTCTTCGGTGTGGTAAGCGAGAGCGTTCAGTTCGTGATTGCCCATGACGCCTAGTGTAGTGTCTCAGAAATAGCGTTAGTTTTAGCTCCTTTTTGCGGTTTACTCTATAGAGAAGGAGAAAACCCATGAAAGTCGCGCTGCCAATCTTACTTTCTGACGAGGAACGACAAACGTTGACTTCTTGGTCTCGGGGACGAAGTACTCCCGCTCGGCTGGTCCTTCGGGCGAAGATCATACTCGCGGCGGCCGCGGGTGTATTGAACAAGGACATTGCTGAGGAATGCGGCACTTCGAAGCCCACGGTGGCGCGCTGGCGGACCCGATTTGCGAAGCTGCGTTTGGCGGGTATCGAACGGGATGCTTCGCGGCCGGGTCGAACGCCAGCGATCAGCGGGAAAGTCGTCGAAGAAATTCTCCGAAAGACCACTCAGGAGAAACCATCCGGTGCGACTCATTGGAGCACACGAACGATGGCCCAAGAGGTAGGAGTGAGCAAAGCCACCGTGCAGCGGGTCTGGTCGTCCCACGGTCTGAAGCCTCATTTGCATAAGACCTTCAAGGTATCGAATGATCCTCAATTCGCTGAGAAACTGTGGGATGTAGTGGGCTTGTACTTGAACCCTCCCGAGCACGCCCTGGTGCTCAGTTGCGATGAGAAGAGTCAGATACAAGCCCTTGATCGCACGCAAAAAAGCTTGCCGATGGTACCCGGCCGTTGCGGCACTCTGACTCACGATTACATGCGTCATGGCACCACCACTCTGTTCGCGGCCCTGAACGTGGCCGAGGGAGTAGTAATTGGCGAATGCATGCCGCGACATCGACACCAGGAATGGATCAAGTTTCTCAAACGGATCGATGCCGCCACCGATCCGGCCTTGGACTTGCATTTGATCGTGGACAACTACGCTACGCACAAGCATCCCAAGGTTCGGCGTTGGTTGGCCCGACATCCTCGATTCCACATGCATTTCACCCCCACGAGCAGTTCCTGGATGAATCTGGTGGAACGGTGGTTTCGCGACTTGACGGACAAACGACTGCGTCGAGGGACATTTCGAAGCGTGCCGCAATTAATCCAGGCGATTGAAGACTACATCGATCATCACAACAACACGGGAAAAGGATTCCAATGGACCGCCAAAGCCGAGGCTATTCTGGATAAAGTCCGCCGGGCGAGGGCTACCCTGGATAAAACACATTCTGTGTGAGACACTACACTAGCAAAGCCCGCAAGTATGCAGTTCACAGCACGGGTACGTTAATCAGCTTCTTTGCCCAATTTCGTTTTCGTCTGAAAGTTGACCATTCGTTAAAAAGCAATTATTTTTTTTTATATATTTTTAGTTCGTTGAATTTGTTTGCAATTGCTAATATTTTTAAATCATTACTGCATGCAAATGAAAAAATTGATAAATACAGTTCTTTTTTATTAACAAAATCCATTTTACCATCGGCCAAATTATGCATGGTCATAAACCCGCCTTCCCAGGCAACAACCAAAATGTTATTTATAAGTTTGGCGTCTATAACTGGCTCCATTGGCAAATCATATACTTTTTTGTCTTTGTTATTTCCAAGTTCGGTATCTATTATGCTGCCGTGCCCTGACAGTGAGAGCATTTTCGCTGCTGAGTCGTGCAAAATAATTTTATTTACTTTGCCAGTGTGTATTCCGTATTCTTGAGTAGATTTATTTTTGTTGAAATCATATTTGTATATCATTGCGTCAGCAGTACCGAAGTACATTATCTCATGTTTAGTATCAACATCAATTGATAAAATTGCGTACTTTTGATTGGAATGATACGTTTTTTTAATTCGTTTCAGTCTTACGTCAATGTCAAATATTCTACCATCAGTGCCGGCAGCAATAATTCTTGATTCATTTTGTGAAATCCATATTCTCGAAATTCGCTGTTTGCAATTAACTATTTCTTCTATCTGAAAGTCGTTGCTTTTATTTATCTTAAATATTAATCCGCTGTTCGTTGAAAAAAAACAAGAATCAGTTTCAGCCCCATACGCAAGCTGGTTTATATGATCATCTATTTTTTTGAAGAATTCAAGATTTTCGCCTTTCCGCAATCGATATAAGTTCGTGTCGCCTTTTGAAGTTAATGAGGCCACAAGAAGAGTATCATCCTTTAAAAAGAGGAGTTTAGTATCTACCGAACTATTCGGGATACGATAAACTTTATCGGCTAAAAAGAAGGGCTTCTCAGGCCATGTGCTTGAAAATATCACAAGTGATATGCATATATTAAACATTTTTCTCGCACCCATAATTCAAAGTAAAGCTTATTGCTCACGTAAGATTTAATCTTAAAGGATCTGGAAAAGCCACAGTTTTTCCAAGTAATTTTGCGCTGCAAATGACTATCGAGAACATTCTTATACGTAAAAAAGGGGCTCTTCCGTTTCTAGGTGTAGCATCCAGAGAAATGCTTCTGTATCTGGTTGACGAAGCCGCGAATCTCCGGAATGGTCGGCCCTAATTTTTTCGCAGCCCAATTCACGTCCAGGAGTATTCTCGTCCAGAGCGTAGTTAGACTCTGAATTCCATAACTCCGACGTAGCACTACCCGAATCTTGGTATTGAGTCCTTCCACCGGGCCGCTGCTTTTGCGTTCCTCGAAGTAGGCTAAGATCCCCTCCCAGTTATTCTTGAGCATCGTGATGAACGGCTCCCAATCCATCTCGGTCTCGCGGGCCTGGACGATCCAATCTTCCAACAGTCGCGAGGCTTCGGCTCGGTTCGGGGCACTATCGAAGATCTTGGTCGCCTCCCAACGCAGATGGTAGATCGTTCCCAACGAAGGCACCTTCTCGAACAAATCCTCGAGGGCCTGGACCTGCTCCGGATTTAAATCCTCCGGACGACGCCGGAAGTCGTGCATCTGAGAACGCAGCTTCTTGCGGGCTTCCCCGCTCAAACTTCGCTTGTAGGCTCGATAGTTTTTTTTCGCAGATCGTCCGCCACCTCACCCAATTTCTTGGCGACGTGAAAGCGATCTATCACCGACTGGCTGTTGGGTAAATGCACGCCGCAAGCCTTCAAATACGCCGGGCTCATGTCCGTATGATGCCAACGCACCGCCGACCGTTGCTCGGCCGACAAATGCTCCAAACACGCTCGCCCCGCTGCTTCGTCGCGACCCTTGGACAGAGCCAGAATCTCCGGACGCTCCGCATTCGTCAGGTCTGTGAGAATGGTCGCATATCCCTTATGCCCCTTATGCAGGCTGATCTCATCCAGACCCAAACGCTCGATCTTCCGCTGGGGATCGATCTGCTTCGCCTTGGCGTCCTCTATCCGGTTCTTGACGATTCGCTCCACCGTTTCCGCGGCGATCCCCAAACGCACTGCCACGTCTTCGGCTGTGCTCCCGATCAGACTGACCAGCACCTGCTCCTCGAAACGAAACGTATATTTCACATCCCGACGCTTGAACGGCGGCAACAGCGATTGACGGTGACCGCACGACGGGCAGCGGTGATACACCTCCTGGTACACGAAAAAGCTCGGCTTACCCCACAAATCCAGATCGCGGATGCTCAGAAACTTGTTCTTCTCCACCAATTGAAGCCGAGACTCTCGCGTGCAAGTCTCGCAACAAAGATTGTCGGGCAACTCCCAACTCACGTGAAAGGCGTGGCCCCCGTCGACGCGTTCGTATTCGCCAACGCTCACTCCGGCAGGGACGTCCATGTCTATGGCAATGGTAGTCGTCGTCATCGGCTCTTCCGTGATCCAGGTAAAGGGTACTCTCAATTGCAATCTATCCCTGTAGGACACTTTCGCCGAGAGTTGCGCCTAAAAACGGAAGAGCCAAAATTCCGATTCCAGGCGAGGCAAAACAGAACTATCACAAAAATTACATTTCTTCAATGGTATTGGAGATTATTCAACGGCTTTGTCAAAGCGAAGAGGAGTGACGCTCGTCTATAGCTATGATGTCCACCCCAATCTTGGTAATCCAACGAGTTTTCTTCCGAACTGAACACAAGCTCTAGAAAGCGATTCAATCGCTTTATTTTTTGTGGGATACTCTCGGTAATAGTAGCCTCTGCTTTGATGGACCGCATATTCATCTTCAATAAAAAGCCATAAGTATTGTGGCAAAAATTTGATGCAATCACCAAATTCAGGATGATACGTCCAGATCGATGTACCATCACTTCTAACAGCAGGCTGCTTGTCAGTAATAACAACGCGAGTTATCGGTTCGTTTTCGAATACACTTTGAGCATATTTATTAAATATAGTAGTTGTGCTTCGCATCTCGCTCACTAACCCATTATCGAACAAAAGGGATGGCGAGCGGCTACTAGTTCCAACAAACACTCTACTTTTGATCTTTAATTGATTCGAGTAATAAATATCTGCAAGATCTCTACTAAAAGCTGACTTCTTCTGTTGAAATAAAGTTCGAATCAGCGAATCTAGATAAATCCTAGATGTTTGGCGTGTGGGTTTTTCTGACCAATTTAAATCATTAGAAATCATCTGCCGAATAAATTCCGCCCTATAAGGCTCACCGTTTTCTTCTAACCAGTCAGCAAACACTAATCGAAGCCCTCTATCTAGAGGATATTGGAGTATTAAATTAAGAAAATTTTCTTTTTCACACATATAGCTTTCGGCTTCCTCATGCCAATTAGTGTGGACTCATTATCAATTTATAGAATATATATTTAGTAATCGCTGAAATCATTCGATCGATTGAACTCGGTAGGACGTAACAGATTCTCTAAACACTCTTTTTTTGACAGCAGATCAGTAATTTCGGATTTTGTTAAGTCCGATTATTCTATTCTGCTTCTCTGTGATTGTCCACTTTCAGTGTTTGACAAATTTGATTATTGCAAAGATACGCAGATTTCATCCTAATTTATTTTAGGAGAAAGAGTTAAGAAACTCTAAAAACACCTGCGGTTTGGCGGCATTCAATAGATAAACTGGAATTCTGCTACAGTCCCAAGCCTGTACCCCTCACGTAATATTTGCCGTTTTTTGCGATTTAATTCCTAGAGGAATTGGCCCTCTCTTGAACAAAAGATCGCCGTGATCGACGAGAGCACGGCGTAAAGCAATTCGATCGATACGGCGAGCTTCCTGCTCGAGCAACACCCCCGAAGGAGATTTTCCTTCCTCCTTCATAGCTCGGTTCCGATGGATTTCAACAAGCTCTCGGAACTGATCGCGAGATTCTGTTGCGACTCTCTCCCGACTTTTCCAAAGCGTCTCGGGAGTAGGACCCAGACCTCCTCTCGGTCGAGCCAAGGCATTGGCTTCCCGTCGAGCCGCCTCCACATCCTCAGCGTTCCACACTTCCGGATGGCCTTCCCAGGCAGCTCTACGTTCGATTCGACTTTTCAAAGATCCTATGCCCGCTTCGATCGCACCGTTATATTGTGGCCTCCTCGGCGGAGAGTACAAGCCGAACACGCCTTCTCGCTGCAAAAATTCTTGGACCACTTCGGCAATAAACGGAGAACCGTTATCCATTTTCAGTACCAGCGGGGCTCCCTCCCGGGTGATCAATGACCGAAGGGCCACAAGCGTTTCCTCGGCAGTTGCCGCCGCCACAGGCCAGGCTACCCGAGTTTGAAGACTCCGACGCACTTCCGAGGCCGCCCCGAAGTAACGGTCCGCGGGCACCAGACCATCGATCCCCTGATGGGGCCTCTGGAAGTTGTAATGGTCTATGAATAACCCAATCCGACGCTGAGCATCCCCCATGTCGATGAAGATTGCACTCTCGATGCACTCACGCCACAAGGTTCCCCAGAACCGCTCGATCTTACCCAAAGTCTGCGGATGACGCGGAGACGCTACTACCTGTCGAATGCCCCGTTTTTCGAGTTCCTTCGAGAAGGCACTTTTACCCCGCCAGGTCACATACTGCGTACCGTTGTCGGTGAGAATCTCCTCCGGCGTTCCATAAGAAGCCATGGAAGCTCGCAAGACCTCCAGCACCAAAGCCGATGACTGGCTCGCATGCAAGCCGTAGCCGACCAAAAACCGACTGTGATCGTCCATGAACCCGACCAAATGAACGCGCCGATTCTGACGTTTTAACACAAATGTGAAAAGATCAGTTTGCCATAACTGATTCGGACGGGCCCGCTCGAAGGACCGCACCTTGTCCGGATGCCCTCGCGTCGGAGCCTGCTCCAGTTGATAACCGGCTTCATGCAGCACCCGGGCCACCGCCGAAGCACTCGCCGGTAAAGCCGGACCTCGCAATAGCATGTCGCTAATCCGCTGACACCCCCATTCCGGATTCGATTTTTTGAGCATCAGGATTGTACGCTTGGTCAACTCGTGAACGCGGCTGCCCGGAGGTTTGCCCCGCGGCTGATCCAACAATCCGGCCGGGCCAGAAATTTCAAACCGCTTCTTCCATGCGTAAAGCGTGTGTTTCGAGACGCCTACCAAAGGAGCAAAATCGCCGGCGGGCAAGCCGCTCCGCTGCCAGGTATCCAGCAACAAAATCCGCTGTTCCGCCGTCATCGCCGGCACGGGTTCGGTCGGTTTTTTCACCAAACGCCGTCCCTTAACAGGTCCCCGAACCGATAACCTCGAGTGGAATTCCCTACGCTTCGAAAGGCTGGCTTCTACCTCGGAATCCACGGAATCCGATAAATCCAGACCCGCATCGGGAAAGGACTCCGAAGTGGGGCGGGCTCCGCGTCGCTCCCCTTCGCTGCGGCTCAGGGCGCTCGGCTCCGCCCGCCCCACTTCGGCAGCCGCGGACAGCGGGTCCCTATCCTCCGTCGGACCAGCTCTCGGTTGTTCTTCTCTTTTCTCCGCAAATGCATTCTGGTTGAATTCATCCATATAGCCTCTCTTCTGGCGGTATTCCCGCCTAAGAAAGAGAAGGTAATTCCTATAGCGATTTAAACGGCTAAACCGGTAGATATTTCAGGAAAGGGGACAGCCGTGATCACAGTCCTGGAGGCGCGGATCAGCGAACTCGAGCGGCAGCTGGGGCTGAACTCGACCAACTCATCGAAGCCGCCCTCCTCGGACGGCCCGAACGTCAAGCGTCCTCCCGCAAAGGCGAAATCGAAGAACAAGCGAGGCGGGCAACCGGGCGTTCCGAAGCACCAACGGCGTTGGGTGGCACTCAACGCCGTTACCCATAATTCACTTTCACACTAGGAAGCGTGCGTTGTCTGCGTGGTTGATCTCGGGTGATTTCGGCAAAGTAGTTAAACTTATTGAGGGGGTCTTTTATAAATGGCCTTGATGCGGAAGCATCCTTTTGAAATTCCGTTGTGACCAAACAAATGGATATCAAGAGGTAGCGATCATGCCGCACCAAGGCCAAGGACGGTCTTTGAACAATGCTACTGCGTTGCGTCACTGCATAGAAACTTTAACTCGAGAGGCCGATTTTAGGCAAGTCCGCTTTCGTTCGGACTGCTCTTGGACCATACGGGCCTTAGTGGCGGCGGCTTTGTACTGGGCCTGGTCCGAGACGGGCACGCTAGCGGGCCGCTGGGGTCATGCGCGAGGTCTAACGGCCTCCGGTTTCGGGATTTCTTCGTTGGGCACGGCCTGCCAACCTTTTCTCCGATTATTGACTCGCTGGTCGGATCGGTTACTGTCGGCGGTGGCGGCGTCTTTCCGCCAGCTGATGGCGAAGGAGTTGTCTCGGCGTTTCCGGGTGGAAGGTTTTATCGCTTTTGCCGTGGATGGCACCCGACACGAAACTCCCCGAACTGCTGCTAACGAAAGAGCCTTTGCCTTGAACGGAGCAAAGAAGCGAGATCGGAGCCGGGGGAAGAAATCTCAAGCCGCGTTGTCGAAAGCCTCTTCGCCGCAGGTGAATTTGACATTGTTGTGGCATTTGGGGACGGGGTTGCCGTGGGCCTGGAAGAGGGCAGGTTCTGGCGTGGGGGAACGAGCGCTTCTTCGGGAATTACTGCAGGAATTGCCGCCTAAAGCACTTCTGGTGGCGGATGCTGGCTTCACGGGTTACGATCTGTGGGGGTCGATCCTTTCGGCCGGCCATGATCTCTTGGTGCGTGTGGGTAGCCACGTGCGGCTTCTCTCGGAGTTGGGCCTGCAACAGGGTTCGAGCAAGGACCGGGTCTGGCTTTGGCCGGATAACGCGATGGGACTGCCCTTGGAATTGCGTCTGATCAAGACCGGTTCGGGAACCTCGACCGTCTGGCTGGTGACGACGGTATTGGACCGCCAACGCCTGCCGGACGACGCCGTGAAAAAACTCTACCGGCAACGCTGGGGAATCGAAGTCTTTTATCGAACGCTGAAGCAGAAGTTCGAGCGACGCAAGTTGCGGAGCCGAACACCTCAGCATGTTTACCTGGAATTGGACTGGTCGTTGATGGCCCTCTGGGCTTTGGGATTGCTGGCGTTGCTGAACGATCGAAAAGTCGAGCCGCGAAAGGTGAGCTTTTCGGGGTTACTGGGAGCCGTGCGGACGGCGATGCGTGATGGCTCGGCTATTCCCAAATCCGGCCAGCGTATCGAGGCTCTTTTGAAAAAGGCCCGAATCGACGATTATAAACGAGGTATTAAGCGAAGTCGCAATTATCCACGCAAGAATAAAGAACCCCATGGAACCGGAGACCCGCATATATCCCCCGCGACACCCGATCAACGACAACGGGCGCGTAAATGGTTCGAACTATTCCCTTTACGCGCCTAAAAGATAGGGGTAACGGCGTTGAGTGCCACCCGGAAATTGGACGAGGATTGAGTCCTACAATTCGCAAAGATCAACAAAAACGGCAAGTGACCAGTGCCACCCAAACTGTTACTCAATAACGACTTGCGTTGATTTGGTTTGGTTACCAGTGCCATCGCGCCGAAGGAGAAGAACGTGTCTCCGTCGCTGAGATTGCCGAACAGATTCAGAAACTAAAATCCTCCAACACGGTCGAAGTTACTACGCCGCGTTCTGGAGAACAGCGGATCGTCATTGCCGAAGAACCCGTGACCAAACGCCTTCGCAAGCGGATGCAACGGGAACAGGAGAATCCGCAAGTCGGATCAGAAACATATGCACCAATCGTACCCAACGAGCCGAATGATTACCGCAGTCAGGTGATGCAGAACGGGAGTGGCTGGGCGAAAGAGTTGGTGATTTAAAGGAGGTTGATTCGAAATTGAATACAATCGGCTTATCTTTGAAAAACCGATTGTATTGGCCAATTCTTACAAGTTCTACAGATGAAGAGGAGCAGTTCACCGGCACCGAATCCATTAAAATTTGCAGGATCAACGATACCTGCTTGCGCATCTTGCTCCTCTCGCGATTTTCCACCGCGCCTTAGGAATATATTGTCCCTTATTGCATGATCTTCAATCGGGCACCATCGCCTCCAATCGCCTCCATCAAACTCGCAATCGGTCAAAGTTAATAGATATTCCATCTCATTTCCACACTTACAAGTTGGGATTTCTTCACCCTGAACCCATTTTGGATAGCCTCCCACTTTATTCGATGGACATAGCGCGTGCTCACTTGTGAGGAAGTCTAGCCATTCGTCCTCTGTTCGGATATCTTCCGGTGACGGATGTGCAGCAAGCCACTCACATGCCTGTGTACACATCGCTTGAGTAATCTCTTTTACGAAGAATTCCTTTACCCTTTCCGGGTGCAACTCGCACTCATTGGGTAAATACCATTTACTGGCGAATGGCGATTTTGGCGTGTGTTCGAGCGGGTTTCTGACTTCTGAACGTTTACGCCAGAAAATGAATGTTTTGGCAACGAAGCCTTCGTCGCTCCCATGCTCAAGAGGGCACCACATCAGTTGAAGTAAGTCACTTCCGGGGAAAAACTGAACTTCCGGAAAGTCTTCGCTGCGCAATTGTAGTACGGGTACAAGCTCAATCGCCTTGCCACGCACATCCTTCTTAGCTTCAGCCGTTCCCTCGCCGTTGTAGTGATTTGGAGATTTGCATACAGGCCAGGGTTCATCACTAGGCCACAAAAACACTCCCCCTAGTTTGCTTGCAGTCACATCAAGAACATGAGCACGCCTCGGATGAAGACGTACCGTATTTTTCGTTTCCTCACACATTTGGGGCCAAACTTCCAAAGCATTTAAGCGAGGCTTAGGTGTGGTCCGACTCAAGGCAGGCTCCTTAAAATATAATTTATATGATCATTGATTTCAGAATAAAATCGTTTTGCTGTATTTTATTCTTGTTTATTTATTCCTGTATGAGATTCAATTAGTAATTTTTTTATTAAATAGTGGACTTCCCCACTAAAAACGGACACCGAGTTAAGCTGATAAACTAACTTGGGAGGTTCGGATGGAGAAGTTGAAGGTCAAGCGTCGTCGTAAGCGCTATTCTGCCGAGTACAAGAAAGCCGCTGTGGAGTTGGTGACTGTAACAGGTCAGTCTGCCGCAGAGGCGGCCAGGTCGCTGGGTGTTACCTCGCAGACGATAAAGAGGTGGATCGACGAACTCAGCAAGCTCGGCGAGAAGGCCTTTCCCGGCAACGGCGTTCGGAGTGTGCTGGATAATGAACTAGCTCGTCTCCGGGTCGAGAACGATCGATTGCGTATGGAGCGGGACATTCTAAAAAAAGCGGTCAGCTTCTTTGCGCAGGATTCGGTCTGAAGTATGAGTTCATCGAAGCTCATGCGAGTACTTGGCCAGTGAAGCGGATGCGCTCGGTGCTGGGGGTTTCAACTTCGGGCTACTATCAGTTTCGAAAGCGTCTGAGGCTGAATGGGCGATGCGAAGCGAGTCCCCGACTGTTGACGGAGATTCGGACGATTCATGCCGAGATGAAAGAGCGTTACGGCAGCCCTCGGATGCATGCGGAGTTGCAGGCTCGAGGCTATAAGTGCTGTCGGAATACGGTGGCTAAGGTGATGAAAACAGTGGGAATTCGAGCTTCGATGCCTCGTCGGTTCGTTCGAACGACCGATAGCAATCATTCGCTGCCGGTGGCCGGGAACGAATTGAATCGACAGTTCGATTCGGCGGATGCACCGGATCGTTTGTGGACGGCCGACATCACTTACATACCGACGAAACAGGGATGGCTTTACCTGGCCGTGGTCGAGGATCTTTACTCGCGTCGGATCGTCGGTAGGTCGATGGATCGGACGATGGAAAGCCGGTTGGTGGTCGATGCCTTAGCCATGGCCGTGGAGACGAGATATCCGGCGGAAGGTTTGCTGGCTCACTCGGATCGAGGTAGTCAGTATGCCAGCGAGCACTACCAAAGATTGCTGGAGAAGAAGGGCATCCGCTGCGGCATGAGTCGTAGAGCCGACTGTTGGGACAATGCTCCGATGGAAAGCTTCTTTGCCAGTTTAAAAAAGGAGCTGTGTCATCGAGTGGAATTGGTAACCCGGGACGAAGCGAAAAGAAGCATCTTTGAATACATCGAGGTGTTCTACAATCGGATTAGAAGGCATTCGAGTCTGGGATACGTTTCCCTAGACGAGTACGAAAGGGCAACCAAAATAGCTTAACTCCGTGTCCGCGCAAATTGGGGAGGTTCAGGAGCTAAATGTAAGGCTATTTCTGAGACACTACAATAGATAAATTATTTTCCAGCTCAATTGCGTACACAAATACGCTTGTCAGAATCTCATAACTGTTCTGTTTCTCGATCACCGAAAATATTGTTAATCATTCCCCAACGTTTTCTTCTTCACCTCTGGGATCGGATAAAGCTCCTTGAGTAACGATATCGCCATTTCTTTTCGCTCTAGATCGGCTTGGATTATCGCCTGCAAATCGAGTCGGACCATTTCAAGAGGATTTAAACAGGGAGAAGAATTGGGTTTGTTCAACGAAGAAATTAGTTTCAATAAATTATTTTGGTCAGCCGTGGCAGCTCTGATTTGGGAAATATCGTCCAAGGACTTTGTTTCTCTAACGAGACTGTTAAATTTATCCAACCGACTTTTTCTGGCTTTCGCATCCTGAATAACCAGCTTATTCCTTTCATGAAATTCCGTGTAACTGATTTCAAGATCAATTCCTAGTGATGCGGAGAGTCGACAACCGCAGTCACTAAGTACGATCTCACTAAGGTCTCTGGCAGATCGCATCGCACAAAATGCAGCCTCTCGAAGCACTTTCTCTGATTCTTTTAGTTTCTCATTAATGTGAGGATCAATGGTCGCCATATTCGTGGGCTTGAATTGGCTGTAATCCAATTTCCCCAATGGCGGATCTTTCACTTTTGCGGAATTTTCTGATACTTGCCCATAAATTGAGCCGCAAATGTTCAACGCAATCGTGGTAAACAGAATGCATTGGTAGCGAAACATCGAGGATCTCCGAGATGTCTGAACCATATGGAATGATTATAACCAGCAGGCGAGCGTAAAATCAATGTGAAAAAAGTGTTGAAATCATCGGTTGTCGAGGAGATTCTCCGCTGCTCTAATGCTGCCTCGACGTACTCGTTGAAGCGCTGATTATTCCTGGGTGTAGAATAGTACCATGCAAGCAATATATCCCGAACAAATGGCTGCTCCCAAGTCATGTTCTAGGACTCTATTTTTCGAATGAGTTGAGTTAGTTCGAAAGAAATTCTTCGGATGTCTACCATCACCTGATGATCATTTCATCGGATGGACCGCTGTTACCTGGCACCTTTTCAATTAGCCTGCTCAAGTTCTGAAATAACGCAGCCAGTGGTTCTGGAACCTTACGCGAATCAAGTTCATTCGTTACCCTACGTCAAATACAGTGCAAACGACCTCTTCAAACGAGTACACCTCACCTGAAATTCCATCCGAAAGCCATAGCCTGCATTGCTCATCACGATTGGACAGTTCGTCGAGTGCAGATAAAACTGATGGCTTGTTGTATTGCGGCATCTGCTGCATGCACTCCGCCGTTTGGATATCCCCGCTTAACAGCATGATCCCATTCCACTGTTTCTGCGGAGGAATCTTCCAAATCGTACGATATCTGATTAGGGGAACCTCCGAACAAGTAGATGTATACCGCTTTACTCACGTTCTTCCCAGCCAAACGCATGGCGAGTAAATCGGCTTTCTGGTCGATTCTTTTGACGCCATCCAAATCCGAAAGAAGTTGAGACACCGTCCATTTCGATTTAAGTGGGCCATTTACAGCTTACTTTTACCGTTAATCCGTTTTGAGATTTCCGCTATCAGGGAACTTAAATCACCTTCCAAATTGCTATGAGGCAATAAAAATGCCTCAAATTTATTAAAGAAAATGTAAGTTCTTTCTCCATCAGATACTATCCGATTTATTTTCTCAATTTTAATACTGAGTACTCCGTTCTCTGAAGCATGGATTAAGTAATCTTCGGAAATAATAAGTTCAGACCTTATCAGTTTGCTTGCATATTCTCCTTTATCGGAAGCACGGCGATGCTTCCTCTCGATCATGTTCCGATGTACTTCTGGCAGAATTGCTAGCAAAACTAGTAGAGATAGACTTCCTGTAAATAGGCTTGTTTCGAAATCCGTTTTACATATGTAAAAAACACCTATTAATATTGTGATATAAACGTATATAGATAAAATAACAGATATATAATAATGCCTACGTACTTCTGGAACATGTAGTCTTATGTAGTTTTCAAAAGCAATCAAATCTTCTACTTGAAGTTGATATGTAACTTTCATGCTATTACTTTATATAGGTCCGGTTGAAGATAACGTTTCTCCACATCAATATTTTGCAATTGTGCTTGAAGACTTCCAAAGGCGATCATCGAGAATCGGGCTGAATCGAACATCGCAGTCCATGTTTTCCTCTGATTCACTTCCGTAACACATCATTCAGCCGTAAACCAAGACGAGAGGTCCAAAAAAAGCTCCAACTGGCACTCCATAGTGGTAACACTACGAGCAGTTCTACTGGAATTCTCCACTCCCAGCCAAAACTCCTACCTTGGACTCGCCGTACACAATCGATGAAGAAACCAACGATTGGGATTGCCTAAATTTTAATAGGAAAGCTGATGAGATTCGACGACCAAAATACATCTGGATTTCTCCAATCAGGAGCAAACAACCACGTAATTGGGATGCAGACGATTACCGCACAGCCGAATGCTACTGAAGATTTTCGAATGCTCGACATGGAAGTAAGAAAAACTGTTCTCAACACGTAGACAGAAATGATTATCGCCAGGAAGCCAACCCAAAAAAGCCAGCGGTTGTCGTTGCTCAGAAGCATTCCGATTCTCTCGTTCAGCGTAATTTACGATTACAGACATCCACTTCCCAATGCTAGGTATCCAGAGGCAGCACAGGCTAGCAAAAACCTACCCGCCATTCTGCGTCGAATTTCCCGAACTCCTGCAAGCCAGTGAAGCGGAGTCGCTGCAACCTGAATTGAAAACGAGACTGCGAACACAGTTAGGGATGAGATCAATTTAGGCAATCGGCCGGGAGATCCTGATCGAGGTCAGTCGTTTCGCTGCGTTCCGGCATGCTTATGCCCTTCAAGAAAGATAACGATGCGAAGACCGCAAGATCACTACCAACGAAGAATATCTTCATGAGGAAGGACCCAGATTTTAGGGCAATGGAATAGAAAACGTGAATCATGTCCTCGATGCTTGATAAAATTAGAATTATTCAGAGCCGTCGATCTGACTACCTTTGTCCTCGCAATCCTGCAATTCTGAAGCGATCCGTGGGACCAGAGTCCGAGGTGAACTGGAGGTGATCTTTTGCATCGAAGGCTCTGGAAGCTTCTTTAGCCACTCTTCAGACTACGATAATCGTCGAAGTTCACCTCCCTGATCATCATGTAACCCATTGGTAACGCTCAGTTGCAATAAATGCCAAGAAACAGCACAATCGTAGAATGTTGGTCGTACTTATCACGCTTGGAGAACCTCTATGACAGATCTCATTCTTGCCGCAGTCATTACCTGCTTCGCCCCGCCGGAGAACCTCAAGACACCCACGCAGATCATCTCCGGAAAGTTCGAAGGGGAAGCAACAGTCGAGTTCAAAGTCGCGAAATGCGGCAGGGTGCTAACGAATGGCGTCACGCGAGCTGATGAATGTGAGATGCTTCAACTTCAGCCGAAAGACGAGAAGTTCATCCTCTACCTAACGCGTGAAACAGCCACCCGGCTGAAGCAACTCGGAATTGACGATCCAGCCACGCATTTTGAGGGTAAACTCGTCCGCGTGACGGGTTCAGTGGTGCAGAAGCTCCATAGCGACGGTAAACCCTGGTTCGAGATCACCGTTAGCAATCTTGAGCAGATTGCTGCGATACGCAAGCCGTAGCGCCAGGTTTGAAGTTGAATTCGGCTCTCCTTTTGGTTATTGATAATTGAAGTCCACACTTCAAATTAGCAACCCGATGAAGCATCTATAACGGATCGGGAGACCAGCGATGTCGGAAGAATTCGAAACCTACTATACCGACCGACCAGAAGTTACAGTCACGGGCAGACCGTCCTTTCTGAATTCGATGCTAGTTGCCCTGCCGGTGATGCTCCTCTACGCGTTCGCGTGCTATTTGCCTGCAATCCAAACGTTCGGTCCCGTCGGATGGGGTGGTGGACCAAATCGCGTTCAAGTCCATACTGGCTTATACTGCCTCTTATTGGGATGGCTTCCGCACCCAAAAATATTTGTCCCCTGGAGTGCCAACATTTTCTTGCTAGTCGGATTGATAGCGTTTTCGAGGGGCGGCAAGAAAACCGCCAAAATCTGTGGGATATTTGGTGTTTGCTGCGGTCTAGGAACGTTCAATTTGCTTTTGAATAACGATACCAACGAGTTGCTTCTTGGGTATTATTTCTGGGAAGCGAGCTTGATCTATTTCCTCGTGGGAACGATTTTTGTCAGCAGAACAGCGAGCCACTGAACCGAACCTCACCTCGATGGCCTTTTGTGCTTCTGAAGCATTCTCGCCAGATCTAGGTAAATGATGGCTACATTTTCTCCCGGAATTAAGGACGTCTCGATTACGCCAATGGAATTATCTTTGTCTGGCTATCAGGGAGCTATACACTTCATTTGCTAGCTTTTCGGTTTCAATAATTGATAAGTGGCATTGCCACAAAGGTCCAATCCCATTTTGTTCATTTAAAAGGTTGCTAGTTTTATGGCACATGTGGTTACAGCTCCATGCGATGATTGCAGGTACACGGATTGCTGTGTGGTTTGTCCGGTGGAGGCCTTCTACCAGGACGATAGGATGCTGTACATCCACCCCAGCTACTGCGACGATTGTGAAGCATGCGTTCCCGAATGCCCTGTAGAAGCCATCTATGCGGAACACGACGTTCCGGTACGATGGCAGGGCTACATTCAATTGAATGCCGACCGGTGTAAAGTATTGGAAGACAAAGGTCAAATCACCATAAAACAAGAGCCTCTGAATGGTCCGCACTGCGAAGAAAATTAATTCTAAGAGTCTACTCGGAAAGGCTTGCATTCTCCCGTGGCGACACAGTGTTCGGATTCAATCCTATTAACTCTATCGCTTATCTCCCGTTAGGGTGGCGAATTAGATGGGAGACACGACAGAAGCAGGTGGGCCGCAGAGGTTAAGAAACATTGCCAAAAAACACTTCAGGATTCGAATAGGATCAATGCTGGTGATGTTCCTGTTGACGCCGACCAATCTTTCAAGCGAAAGAAATCGAATCGTAAATTTTATTAACCCGCAGCTGAAGTCAAACAAATTCAGAATGACTTCAGCCTTGCCGCCTGGAATTCCTGCAGTCCTGAAAAGGTTATGAAGTACTTCCACTTGTCCATTTCCGTGTGGTATCTGATGCAGAACCGGTATTCAGCCACCATGTAGGTATCTCGCTTGCACAGAATAAATGACTAGAGCGAAATCATGGACTGGGTAAGGTAAATTTGTCCTCAATCCGCAGCTCAACCACGTTTTCCCTTGATGAACAATATTCCTTTGGCTATGATTTGGGAAAAATGCATACTTTCTCCAACTAGCATAACGATACGCTGGTCAGACTTTTTCAAAATTTGCCTTTTCAAAAGTGAAAATCTATGCCCGAAGACACGAAATTCGATGCGTCGCAATCGGTAAAACCTCTGCAGGAGAATACTCAATCTGCAAGCAAGACTGCACCTTATCGACCTTTGCCGATCAAGGCGTTCCCTGGGTATCCCGTTGTCGCAGTCCTCGCAGTACTCTCAATAGGGGTTTCGGTATTGTGGTGGAGTGAAGGTGACGAACGCATTATGCCCTTTCTAACGGACTATCGAACTTGGCACGGCGAGCCTTGGCGTCTAATTTCGTCGATTCTTCCACATGCCAATTTGATGCATCTCGCCTTTAATCTGTACTGGCTGTGGTATTTTGGTCCGGTGGTCGAAAAAGCATTCGGGGGCAGTGCAACCCTTGGAATTTTCCTTTTGCTTGCAGCTGGATCAAACGCTGCAGCGTATGCCTTCAATGAAGAGGGAGTTGGACTTTCGGGTTTGCTCTATGGGCTATGTGGAATGGTATGGATTCTGGGCCTTAGCGATGATCGATTCGCAGGGGTTGCCGATTCTCGAATCGCAAAATTCTTTCTGGTTTGCTTCTTTGTGTGCATTCTGCTTACTTTCTCTCAGATGTTGCTTGTTGGAAATGTCGCTCATGGGGCAGGTGCGATACTCGGCATATTGCTAGGGCTGACCATTTCGAGGAGAGGTTCAGAGCGAACAGCCTGGGCAAGCGTTTTAGCAGTCCTCGTTATGGCATTCATCTTTTATTGTTCGTTATCCACTCCACTTCCCGAATATCTCAACAAGTAGGCTTTACCCAACAACAGGAAGATCTGACGAAACTGACGGGCTATTAGCAATTGCCGTAAAGAATTATAAAAAATGAAGACAGGAGGGTGAAGCCACATATCACGACGATTTCATTCCGCAAAAAGCGAATTCAGATCAGCCCCAACATGAAAAGTCTGACTTTGTGAAATAGGAAGTCTCACTTCTCAAGGTATTCTTTGGTATGCATCAGATCCCACT
This sequence comes from Telmatocola sphagniphila, assembly GCF_018398935.1. Classification (GTDB taxonomy): domain Bacteria; phylum Planctomycetota; class Planctomycetia; order Gemmatales; family Gemmataceae; genus Telmatocola; species Telmatocola sphagniphila. Next base: position 462,541 of record NZ_CP074694.1, read on the forward strand.
TCGATTTGGACCAAGTATCCTGGTCGCTCCGAAAGTACTTCTACCGTTATCGTTCATGGCGGCCGATCCTTAATACCGCTGAAGCAATTCCGTAACACTATCCGCTAGTAATCGGTAACTTTCCCGACTGTAACCCCCACTGGGCAGCATAACAACAGGAATTCCTCGAATCCGAAACTGCTCGACCACATAGAGGTCTCTTTGGAGAATGTCTTGTGAGTGCAGTCGAAGTCCTCCAAAGCGATCTTTGAAGTAGACATCAGTACCCGCATTGTAAATACCCAAACTTGGAAGCCGCGATTTTGCGGAATCATCAAGGAACTTCGGCAGATTGGTCCTCAAGATTTCGAGGTACTTCGATCCCACACATCTCGAACGAACTGACAAATCGCAATCGATTCTATCAGTGGCAGTGTCATCGAAGAAGGGATAATTTTGCTTATTGTAGATGTCTAGAATTCGGAAGTGCGGATCGTTTAGGAACTGGTAACAAACTCCATTTCCTTGGTGTGCGTCCAAATCGACGTATGCAATTATAGATTCGTCTTCGAGAACCCCTTCATGGCGTAGTTGCTTCACTGCCATCGCGATGTCGGAAAACAGGCAAAAACCCTCACTACGGTTCGGTTTGGCATGGTGATAGCCTCCAGACAGATTGATTGCCAAGCCATCCGCCAGGGCTGCTTTGGCGGCAATTACTGTGCCTCGACACGCCCAAAGCATCGGTGACATGATCTTCCAACGTAGAACCCAATTGGGAATGTGGCGAAACGGTGGCATTTCCAAGGCAGCGGCAACAACCTTTGAGTTGTAAAGCGAACTCAGATAATCAGATGAGTGGACCAGTTCGAGTTCGGCAAAAGTTGCTGGACGATCTACTTCGATGTGGAATTCCGAAAGCCTTTTCCCGAATGCGGTCGACAATTCTTTCCACGCACGACCGTATTTTTTGCCATCAAACGCATGAAAACGTTCGAATCCCCAGAAGCCCAGGTTGTAGTGCCTGCTGTAGACTACTTTTGCCATCAGGAATACTTGGTGATGTAAGGACTGTTTTGGTCAGGAATATTGTACCTATAAAACGAAGATTTTCTGCCTGAACCTGCCGCAAGGATCTCCGCCAGATCCATGCTCAATTCTCGTTCTTGACGCTTTGACAGTTTTAGTGAATGGGGGAGGAACTGGGCTTTGGGCGATGGATTAATTTATCGTACGATCACATCTATGGCTTTTTTCATTGTCGCGGCATCGATCTTGCCCTCGAACTGTCGAAGAGTTTGAACGAAATCAAGAATCGCCTCGGTATTGCCCGAAACAGGGTTTTCGGCTTTGGGTTTGGTCAGTTTGCCGCTAGAATTGACTTTCTTTCGAGCCAATGCCCGATACTGATATACAGTCAATTTTGGCAATTCAACGCCGTGTTTTTCTTTGATCCAATCAATGATTTGCTGAACATCTGCATCAATGCTGAGTGCTGCAATCGCCTCACGAAATAATTCAGATTTGTTCACTTTACCCGCTGGTTCCGCAGGTGTTTCAACAGGTGCCTTGCTTACCTTTGCTTTCGCCATCAAAAAACTCCTTTGTGAAATAATATCAGATGAGTAATATTACGAATAAATAGACGAATGTCAAAATTTGCACTGTGCAAATTTTGTCAATGTCTTCTATTTTTACTTGTTTTGAAATACTTTCGGTTCGAAAATCTAGAAAGGTTTTGACCAATAGCCTGAATCGAAGAAAAACAACAAACAGCGGCACCGTGAGTTTTTCAATGTTTTTAATTCCAAAATCTCAGCCGCAATCAACGAGGAACTGGTGAACGTCTCAAAGGACTGTGATCAAAATTTCTTCGGTAAAAATGATTAGGAGCATCGAAAACCTTCAAAAATTCCCATTTTCGAGTATCATGTCGTTTTACTTTCCCCTGACGATGAAGCCGCACAAGTATCCATAGTTTCCGTTTCACCGCACTCAAGCGAGCAATAGGACGCACTCTTCAACATAAAAAGGAAGATTGTCTTCGATGATTCGCCACGTAAGAACGCGAACTGTTGGGACAGCATCGAACTCCCCCATAGCGACACTGCCAATCTCATTCAGATCCCAATCAATCGATAGAGAGTCTTTCAATATTTGAGGTAGCAGAGGCGAAAGCCACATAGCATGAACCTATCCTCCTGATAGGATCAAGAAAACCTGAAATATAGCGAAACCGAAAACAAGGGTGTAAAATCGAACGTGTATTGTTACCGATGCCATATTTCGACGATTCATCTAAATAGATTCTTTGTCGTTTATCTCTGCGTTTAGGTCTTTATCCAGAAGATGTTCCCGAATTAGTCGGATCGCCCAACAATGCTCTGTATGCCTGGGATAAAGCGATAGGTGGGCATGGAGAGCATGATTCGAAAGTTTTTTTGCCTTCAAATATTGAACTATCTCATCGTGACGAACTGGAGAGCTGCCTACCAAAGGTGTGAGTCCCTTCAATTCAGAAATATCACGGCTATCCAATGTGTTCGAACTTGCCAAAAGTGGGAAAATATCAAAAAAGATATGAGAAAAGTGATCTGAAAGGGAATTTCTGGATTCAAAAAAGGTTTGGTTGATTATCTTTTCATCAAAACGCTCTATTTCAGACATGTGAATTTCGACATAATTAGCAATTGAATTCCAAGCGAAAGCCTCCATTGATTCTGTTACGGAATTTCTCTCAACTGATAGACATATCCTATCGAGATTGTTTGTTCGAGGAAATGGATTTATTCCTTCTACTGCTGCAAATATTGCCTCATTCATGTTTACCGGCTCAATCACTTTGGGATCGTATCTTTTTCCCAGCAAGTCGAAGGCTTTGAGCGCGGACCAGGATGTGCGTAAACGATAATCTTCGATAAGTCTGCACGCATTACCATAATCCGTCGAAAAGCCATCATCAAGTTCGATTTCCATTATAGATCCCTTCAGATCAAAAAGATCTCGAAATATCTTCATCTCCGCTTCGGGATGAATCAAATAGTAGGAATTGCTAAAAATCTCATTACTCTGGACATATTTTGCGATTTCCTCTGGAAGGTAATCAACAATTGCTCGAACGCAGTAGATCAAAAAAGCACGCCAGAGATCGTCTCTAATTTCTCCCTGATAGGCAGAAATATTCAGTTCGATATTTCGGATGTGCAATCCGTCTGGAATCATCGTTGACGTAAAATAAATCAAATCTCGGTCCTCTACTCCAAAGCCTACAGTTCTACTGCTGTTCCCCACTTCAATCGAGCCATTGTACCTTCTGATTTGCTCGCCTCAAAAAAGAAAAAGGTACATCATGGTCGAAGTTACCAGACCCAAATTCTCGGCAGGCAAAGTCGTGGTACCTCCAGTCGCGGTGGAAGTCATGAAGCGGGCAGTTCAATCTCCCTATAGATTCGGGCATAAGCCACCAAATTTAGAGAAGAGGGGTTTTTGATGTCTGAGGAGACTGGATCTACGAGTCCTCGAACGAAAAGTGAGTAAAAAGAATGATGGAACGGCTCGACTGATTATTGGCTGCCAAAAGAGAGTTAGGCTGTATAGCTATTCTTAGAGATGTTTCACGACTAGGCGTCACGATAGTCTTGTTACCCTCGTGGAATTCGATAACTTGCAATCTAAGGCAAACTAATTGAAAAGCTATCTGAAGTGAACTTCAGGGCAGAAGCAAATGAAAGTAACATTGCCGAAAAATCGATTTAGCCGTTACTCCCTATATTTGTTGGCGGTTGTACTTTTCTTCATTTCAGCACTCTTTCTTTATCGTGAGAAAATCGCTCGCGATTCGGCTTTGGAATTAGCTGAGATTACTGAAGAGTTGAGTAAGGAAGATCCCGATTGGACTTGGGAAGCTTATCTTAAAAAACGGAACGATTCGTCGGAGGATAAGAACAGCTATTTACTGATCAAAAAAATTCTCGATTTGTCCACTCCCCGTCCATCGGTACCTTATATTACGCGCGAACCAGATCTCTCGAATTGGAGGATACTACCTGAAGGCATGCCATTTGAAATAGCCGATTGGGCAGCACAATTCGTTGCTGATAGGCATGAGCGGATTCTTATTTCGCGGCAACTAGCCAATTTTTCTCCTATGAGTCGGGATTTCTGGGCGGACGATCCTCTCCAAATCAACTCTACTTTGTTGGAGGATATTCGAAGCATTGCTACCGATCTGATGTGGGATGTGCGAGTTCAGTCCCAGCTGAATCGATTCGACCTTTGTTTTCGAGATATTCAAGCGTTTCGAAGAATTGCCTCGTCTTTTGGGCAAGAAAATGTGCTAGCATTTTTACTTCAAACAGAAGTTGCAAATATCACCACTGAGTCAATTCAGCAAATGCTTTCCCAGGGAGTAGCCAAATCGACCGACCTTGAATTTATGCAAAGTGAGATCGAGGAAGATAGTCGACAACCGATACTAAAAAAAGCCCTGCTCAACGAAAGGGCAAGGTGTTTTGTGCTTATGCAGCGAGCTATCCAATCGGACCGACTGAAGGAGCTAATGCTATCGCCGATTGCGATCTCGAATCCAGATATGAGTACTTCAAAACGTCAGCTGGCAGCTTTTTTTCTGGCATGGCGATATTCGCCTTACCCTCAGGCAGATCAAGCTTTCATGCTACGAAAAAGAACTGAACAAATCAAAATGTTAGATCAACCTGTCAATGAATTGCATCTATATATTCAAAAAGATAAGCAGGAACTAGATGAATTTTTGAAGTCACCACCCCAAGCAAAAAACGTTCTTTCACGCCTGGACTTAGCTAAATTAGCTTTCTTTATTGATAATTATTTCTTTTTTAAGGCACTTCTTCGATCTACCACCTGTGGCGTAGCTGCCGAACGATTTCGCATCGCTTACAAACGTTGGCCCAAGAATCTCGAAGAACTTGTGCCGCAATTCCTCAAAAAGATCGAAGAAGATCCTTATACAAGCAAACCTCTTCTCTTCAAGCGATTCGATGATGGGATCGCGATTTACTCCGTGGGTATGGATCTTAAGGACGATGGCGGTGATGTCGTGAGAAAGGTTTTAGATCGCTCCAAACGCGGTGAGTATCAATATAGCCGTCATAAAGATTGGGGTATCCGCTTGTGGGATGTCGAAAAACGCGGGAAAACTATACCACCGGAACCTTTTAAGCCTTAGTTCAGCGTAGATTCTGGACTCTGCGATCCCAAATCAGTGCAAAGGCAGATTCTATTATCTAGTTGCCAAAAGATCGTCTAAAACAGGTCGAAAGCGACGTACAGAAGGAGACTCTCGATGCTCCGTTTTGGTTTTGCTCTCACCGTATTTTTCATATTATCCCTATCCGGATTCGCTCAGCACAAGAATGGAAGACTGGACGAATTGCCCAGCCAACCAGGTCCGCATATCGAGAAAATCAAGTCTCTGGGCGACAACGAATGGCTGAAGCTGGGTGCGCCCGCCGCAGATCCGAAATGGGGAAAAGCTCGGGGTAGTTCGTGGGGAGCCAAAGCCATGATCCTAGCAGCCGATAAGCGTGGAGCCTTCCTCTTCGGAGAAGGAGTTCACGCCTTTGTTAAGCCCGATGGTCACATAATGGACGACTTGTGGTTCTACGACATCAATTCCCATGCTTGGATTTGCCTCTACCCCGGAACGGACACGACGACCTTCACGCAGCGGGTCAAGGACAAGCAGCTGGTTATTGCAGAGGATGGGCAGTTGATCGACGGCGACAAACAGCCCATTCCTCTGCATACGCTGGTTCATGCCTGGAGCTATCTCACTTATGACTCAGATAGGAAGAAATTCGCTTTTCTTAGCTGGAATGGCAATGGATCACAGATTCCCAGATACTTTCTCGGCGGCGAGAAGCAGATGGACGTAGGACTGAAACTGCTTGAAGAGCAACTGAGGGACAAAAAGAAAGCGGTCTTTTCCCCGTGGTTCTACGACGTGGCGAGGGGTAAATTCGAGCGATCCCTGGCGAATATTTCGACACCCATCAACGCTGGAGGGTTCCCTCAGTTCCACTATATTCCTGCCAAAAAGCAATTCTTCGCTGTAGGTTCCGACACCGTAACGATTTTCGATCCAGCCAAAAACCAATGGATCGATGCGAAACCGAAAGGTCCTGCACCCAAAGGGTATGACGCCTGTGGTTGCTACGATTCCAAGCGAAACCGGGTCTATCGAAATGACGGGGATGGATCAAAAGGGGAAGGACTCATGGCGTATGACATTGAGAGCAATACCTGGAGCCACTTGAAACCCTCGGGAAAAGCTCCGGGAGCCTCCAACACCAATGCGGCGTTTTATGAGTACGATGCTCGCCTCGACATCGTGGTGGCAATCCATTTCAGAGGAGCAACTACGGGAATTTTTGTGTACGATCCTAAAAGCAATTCCTGGGCTGATCCAATTCCGTTCTCGGCAAATAGCCCCTCCAAGTTTCAATTTGCAGCCAACACCTTTTACGACATGGAATTGAACGCCTATTTCTGCCACGTCGCAGGCGATAGCAGAGACAATGGCGTAATGTGGGTCTATCGCTACCAGAAATGATGAAGGTGCAACGAGCTTATGGGAGCCGGATGCTTACTTTTGCTAAATCTTCCGTAATTTTGCAACATTGTGGAATTAAGGAGTGTCCACTGTGATTCAGGAGGAAATTGAATTGTGCCAATCTCGACCACACGAGAAGCATTGTTTAGCTTTCTCGCTGGCAAGCGGAATGCCGCAAAAAAGACACGGGGGACTATTACGGAGAATCGAAATTGGAATCTCCTTGGCAATAATATGTACGGCATCAAGTGCATCTTTTAAAGAACACTCGCAAATATCCCTGTAACGAATGATAGCATTAACAACATTTCCAGTAGCAATCAATTTACAAAGTGCTTTCCGAAATTCCGAAGTAGGCTCACGCTCGCTCATAATTATCAGTCTACCCCGAATTGAACTAGAACGAGAGGCTTTCCCTTAACTCCTTACATCACCAGAATCAGAACTCAGAACCGAATCGAACAAATTCCTAAAAAATGATCTGCTCTGATAAGGATACTCGTTCTCGAAAGTTTCGACGTCCTCCCAGAACCAATCCTCGTCAAATTGCTTGAAATCCTCCGCTGAAAATCTCGCTAAATTGTGAAACAGATCAGCCACTACTCCTGCTGCTCGAAAACGCTGAAAATAAGAACGCCAGTGAAATGGGTTCATCAGGCAGAGAAAACCTGAAGGAATCTCCTATTCGAGGAATCTGATCTCAAGCATACCCTGATAGAGAAGATAGCGGTATGCCCTTTTTCGTTTTTCATCCATTCGATGCGTTTCCCTTTCCCTGCAAGTCGGTTAGCCGCCTCATTTTTCCGTTGGGAAATCCAATCTCATTCTCGCTCGATACTCCTCTGGGGATGTCAGAGATTCTAACTTTCTCATCGCTTTCCAAAAAGGTGTAACGATAGATTTCACATTGCCTTTCGTTGAAAAGACAGCAAGAACCTCTCCTGGTCTCCTGAGACGGCTTGCATCTGAATAAATGTCGAGCGAAATCAGATCTGTTTCTTCATTCCGAGTGAATTTGAAACGGAAAACAGTGGGTTCCGTATATGCTATCGCAACAGATTCCACTCTTTGAGTCACGAGGAGCAAAGCCGTCAAAAGTTCATCAAGAAAATCGTTCGGCGTATATGAAATATCTATGGAGAGGTGGGAATCGTTTGTCTCGATTTTCATAGATAGCCATCCATGATTTGGTACGGGGAAGTTTACCTTTAGCATTTCGGAACTGCGCATCGTCTACCGAACCATTTTTTCAAAACGCTGTGAGACTTTCAAAGGAATTTCTGCCAGTATCACCTTGCAGGAACTTCTGAAATATTTCCAATCTTGACAGGAATCTCTCTTACGTTATTTTCGCTTAAAAACGAGAAGTAAATCCCAAAAGATTGATTAGGAATTTCTTGCATGAACGCCCTCAAAATCAAGATCTATCAATCTCTGAAAATCGTTATCATGACCATTCTGATGATTCCGCTGTCTGGTTGTGTACTTGCTCCTATTCCCAACTCACGCGTTGAGGGCTTCGCCGTCCAATCGCGTCTGTTGGATGCCGAAACGAAACAGCCAATACCAAATGCCAAAATTATCGCAGTCGATGGAGATACTTCGATCACAGATAGCGACGGTCGATTCGAGTTGAAAAAGCACACTCAACAACATTACGGATTTTTGCTTGGGGTAATCAGTTATCCTGTTTTGCCGTTCACAACGGATTTAGTTTCACGTTCGAGAGCGTTCCGCGTGAATGCAGTCGGCTATCCTCAGCAGTCCTTCCTGGTTAAAGAAGAAGAGGAAGGAATTGAGTTCTCCAAGGATGACCCGTTTTTGCTAATTAAGTCTGAATTGCTTTTGAAGAAGAAAGTCATTTCTAATTTGCAAAGTGATGGCGCCAAAATTGGGCAATAAGTCGCTGATAGTAATCCTGTCGTACTCGAAATATTTCCGCAAAGATACCAATATCCGTTGCTTTTGCTTCACACAGAGCAAGATCGGGTTATCGAGATCGATATCTTCGGGCACCAAGAGGTGACACATTTCTCCGGGACGCATCCCCGTCAACATAAGCGTGAGAAAAATCGGAAATTGCCAGTGATCGCATTTTTGCAAAAAGGCCCGCTCTTCCTGAGGCTTGAATAGTTCAATGGACCGAAAGCTCTCGATCGGAATTCGATCGATATTCAATACCTGAAAAGGGTTCTCTGCGTAGGGGCTTAAGTATCGCCGTTTCTTCGCGTAGCCAAACAATGTCCTGCAAGTTTCGAGAACGTAGATTAAGCCGCTATCGAGCAATGCTCGCTTAATTGTATTTTCGTGACCGTTAGGGGAAACGCGAATCGACCTCAAGTACGTGGCAAATTCTTCGGCATGGGACGGGGTGAACTGGGCGATAGTCTTAACGGGTCTTTGCTGAAGAAACCGGATCAAATGATCTGTTGCAGCACGGTAACGATTGATGGTGTTGAGGGAAGAGCGAGAAACGTGCTCGTGATGTTCGAGCCATTGTTGCCTGGTTTTTTCGATGGTCGCATTCTCAAAGCTCAAGGCGGCGGGAGCTCCGACATCTAACTGGGAGTTGATCTGCGAAGCGAGCTGGCGGGCGGCGTTCCTATCCGGTCCAACCCGGGGTCGATGTCGACACCCCTGTTCGACGTAGCAAATACCAAATTTTTCCCCGACGATACCCATGTACTTTACCGATTCGAAACTCTTTCGACATAGTCGCCTCAGAGATTTCTCCTGCCACAAAACGCCACAAAAACTGCCACAAACGGGGTTTTTTGAAGACGAGGAAAAGTCGTAAACTGTTTTGAAATCTAGACTTACGTCAATCAATGAAATGAAAAAGCGGAGAGAGGGAGATTCGAACTCCCGTTACGGTTACCCGTAAACAGCATTTCCAGTGCTGCACCTTCGGCCTCTCGGTCACCTCTCCGGATAGAAAATCCTATGATGATTCTTCATATACGTCAATCAGCCTTGCCCAGGCATTCTGGCAATTCCCCTCGCGATACCGGAATAGACTGCCCGACAGGATCAAAAGTTCGGCTATTTCAGACCAGATCAATCGTATGATAGCTCAATCGTTCGTATCCCGAAGCAGTAATCAGGTAATTATGCTCGATGCGGACGCCGCCGACATTGTCCACATAAAGCCCCGGTTCCAAAGTTACCACATCCCCGGCAATCAACGTTTCATCGGCTTTTTCGACGAAAAACGGGGCTTCCGGGTGCTGTAAACCCAACCCATGCCCGGCATGATGTGGAAAATTTCCAGCCAGTTTCGCCGTTTCGAAAACTCCACGCACGGCGTCATAAACCGCTTTGCAGGATTGGCCCGCTTTCAACATTCCTTCCCCGGCCGCCATGGCGGCTTTGGAGAGATCCATCAGGTTCTGCTGAGCGGGGGTCGGTTTGCCCCCAACCACAAGCGTATTGGTGAAATCGCTGCGATAGCCGAACAAAACGCAGGAATAATCGAGGATGAGAGTCTCGCCGTCCTGCAAAATATGATCGGTCGGCGGGCCGCCGCGCTTGCTGGAACCCGGCGAGACTGTGAAATCGCCATAAACGATGACTGGCTGACGAGCGGCCTCGGCCGTCGCCACGAAAATTCCCTCGTACACCTGCAGTTCGCTCATTCCTGCTTTTACATTGGTTCGAGCCCAGGCTTGGCCCGCCTCGCCCAGTCGCATGCACTTTTTCAGGAGTTCGATCTCATCGGCATATTTGGCTCGTCGCATCTCTCCAACGGTTGTTAGAACCCGAGTGCAGGCCGGATCGCCGAGACTATCGTGAATCCGGCCGCCGAATTTGACGACGGTTTCGCGAAGAATGAGTCGGCGTGGACCTTGGCCGGCGCTTTTGCCGTCGTACCAGATGATCGGGGTGCGCTGTTCGACACAGGCTTCATTGACCGATTTGGGGAGACGGTGGTCGTGAAACAACTGGGCCGTGCCATCGTTTTCGATGACCAGAATACCGCCGAAGTCAGCTCCCAGGCTGAAGGGATCGACCGAAAAATTCGCCAAGTAACGCAAATTGATAGGATCGCTGAGGACCAGCGGTCCGGTATGCGTCTCTTTCAGGAGTTCCATCAGTTTCTTACGGCGGGCCAGGCAGAGGTCTTTGGTGAGCATGAGTTAAGTCTCTCGCGAACTTGGCGGTTTTGTAAGATAGCCTCTTCGAATTGTACGATCCTGCTGAAACTCAAGCGACAATGACTCAAGAACTGTTGGATAAACGGGAAGAGCGGATTCGCCGGATGTTTGGTGAAATCGCTCCCTGGTACGATTTTCTCAATCATTTCCTCAGTCTGAACATCGATAAACGCTGGAGAAGGAAAACGACTCGCCGAGTTCCCGTGAAGGAAGGCCCGTTGTTGGATCTCTGCACGGGGACAGGGGATCTGGCTTTAACCTATCGCAACAGTACCGTAAAGCCTGTGCATATTGTCGGGACCGATCTCTGCGCCGAAATGCTGGTCCGGGCCCAGGTGAAAGCGGCGAAAAATCGGGCGAATATCGACTTTATCGAGGCCGATTCGCAGCATTTGCCTTTCCCGGATAACACATTTGAGGTGACAACGGTCTCCTTCGGTCTGCGGAACATTACCGATCCGCATCAAGGACTTGCCGAGATGGTTCGGGTGACGAAACCGGGTGGAAAGGTGGCCGTGTTGGAATTTTCCAAACCGAGGAATCGGTTGCTCGGGGGAATTTACAGTTTCTATTTTCGACGAATTCTTCCGAAGATTGGGCAGTGGTTGTCGAAAAGCCGGGATAATGCTTATTCTTATCTTCCTGCAAGTGTCCTTCAGTTTCCGGATGGTAAAGATCTGGTTGCCTGGATGGAAAAAGCGGGTTTGAAGTCGGTCACTTTTGAGCCGCTGACCTTCGGGGTGGCAACGCTCTACATCGGCCAAAAATAAGGATTGTTTCGGCGCGAAATTAGGGTTAAGCGATGTACCCAGGACTTTTCTGAACCCTGAAAACCGCATTTTTGGGGGAAAGCGCCGCTCTGAAAGAGGTTTGCCGCTCAGGAATTTGAACCAAGTCAAATATCCCCCCGTATAACAATTCAACGAGCATCCGTAGCCATGGTGCGGACATTTCCGCCGCTGGGAGACATTTCAAGATGTCGCAAGATTTGGTCGTTCAGACCCGCAATTTGACGAAAGTTTACCGAGACTTCTGGGGTCGAAAGAAAAAGATCGCATTGAATGCGCTCGATTTCGACATCCGTCGAGGGGAAATTTTCGGGCTGCTGGGACCAAACGGTTCGGGCAAAACCACGACCATCAAACTACTGTTGGGTCTTCTGTTCCCGACGAGTGGTGAGGCGACCGTCTTCGGCGAACCGGCCGGGGATGTCAAGAAAAACGAAAAGATCGGCTACCTGCCGGAAGAATCGTACCTCTACCGCTTTTTGAACGCGGAAGAGACGCTCGACTTCTACGGTCGATTGTTCGAGATTCCGCCCGATGTCCGCCGTCGCCGAGCAGGTGAACTGATCGAGATGGTCGGTCTGGAAAAAGACAAGAAGCGCATTCTTCGTGAATATTCGAAGGGGATGCGTCAGCGTATCGGTTTGGCGCAGGCTCTCATCAATGATCCGGAACTGGTCATTCTCGACGAGCCGACTTCGGGTCTCGACCCGTTGGGTACCCGCTGGATGAAGGACCTGATTCTGGACCTTAAGAAGCGGGGTAAGACCGTTCTGATGTGTAGCCACCGCTTGGACGATGTGCAGGACGTTTGCGAGCGAATCGCCATTCTTTACAACGGCGACCTGCAGACGCTGGGTAACGTCAGCACCCTGCTCGAAGATGCGGCCCGCGTTGAAGTTCGGGCGACCGATCTCCGTCTGACCGACGAAATTCGCCGCGATCTGGAGCAGGTAATTGCCAAGCATGGTGGCAAGCTCGAAACCGTCGGCCATCCGACCACGACCTTGGAAGACCTGTTCCTTCGAATCGTCGAAGAGTCGAAGAATCGACCGGGCCGGCGTTATACCGGCTCGGAAGGTGGCGGAAAATTCTAGCGTACTGGATCGCCGATTCAGTACGCCCGGACAGCAACCTGGCACGAAACCGAAACTCACAGCACAACTTCAAGAGCAGAAATGAACGGGACGCTTTTTGGCATTATCGAGTTCGAAAAGGATCCGCCACGCTTCGATTACTTTTGGAGGTATTTCGAAAGCTGGGCTCAGGATGCCGGTGGTTTTGCGGCGCTTGCCCTTTTGATGCTGGCCATCAGCCAGTTCTTTGCCCGCGATAACAGCCGCACCGTACGTTTCAATACTCTGATGCGTCTTTTCAGCTTCGTTGCGTTCATCGGCTACGCTGTGTATATCGCGATCATGATCAGCGGTTCGTTGTTTCCTGCCCGCGAACAGATGCGACTCGATGGAGTTGCGGAGACCAGCTTCAAGTTCAAAAATCTCTCGAAGGAAGGGTTGGAGGATATCAGCGGCAAACTGCTGATGTTCAGTGGTTTAGCGGCTATGATCGCTTTTGCGACTCCCTTCTTCATCGACCTTTTCAAGATGCGCTTCCGGCGGATTTTCGCTCTCGCCAAATTGAGCTTCGTAGAGGCGATGCGGCGCAAGATCTTCTGGGTCTTCCTGGCCTTTTTGATCGTCTTCCTCTTCCCCGCCAAGTGGTTCTTCAGCATTAAGGCGGAAGACGAAGTTCGTAGTAGCGTCAGCGTCGTTCACTATGTGCTGGAAATTCTGCTGGTGCCGATTTCCTTGATGCTGGCGGCCTTCAGCATTCCCAACGATGTCAAGAACCAGACGATTCACACCGTGGTTACCAAGCCCGTCGAACGCTTTGAAATTCTGCTGGGCCGTTTCATCGGTTATATGTCTCTGATGACCGTCGCTCTTTTTGGTCTCACGGCCATCAGTTACGTGTTGATCTCGGCATCCAAAATCGATCCTTTGGCCGCTGAAGAGAGTATGAAAGCCCGTCTTCCGAAATACGGGGTGATGGATTTCCTCGCCAAGCAGGAAAATTTTGTCGGGGTCGATGTCGGTAATGAAAAGACGTATCGGAAATTTATCGCCGGTGGTCCGACCAGTTCGCACCGCGGCCTCTACAGCTTCTCCGATATTTCAGGCTTGTCCTCGATGTCCGCGGTACCGTGCGAGTTCGCCTTCGATATTTACCGATTGACGAAGGGGGAAGAGAATCGAGGGATCCAGACCTCGTTTGATTTCCGCAGCTGGAAGTACGATAGTTCGCCGGCTCGCGAAGCCGAGTACGATGCCGCTGTTCGGGATATCCGGAACGCTCAGCCTCCCGAAGACGAGTCCGATACGATTCAGGCCGAGAGGTGGAAGAAGGCCAATGAAGTCGCCCGGAAATTTGGCCGGTACGAGTTCAAGGGCTTCCCGATGCTGAACTACCATACGTATGGGATCAAGGTTCCTCCGGCGCTTTTCGAAAATGCCGCTTCCGGAACTCCACCCAAGGTGATCCGAAAATTTACCGATGGTTCGACCGAGGAGCACCACCCTTACGTATTCGTTTATGTCCATTGCGATAGCCCTTCGCAGATGCTGGGGATTGCTCAGTACGACCTCTACTTTCTGGAAGCGGAAGGCAAGTTCAGCTTCAACTACTTCAAGGGGGTTGTCGGAATCTGGTGCCGCCTGGCACTCGCTATCGGGTTGGCCGTTGTCTTCAGTACTTACTTCGCGGGCATCATCAGTCTGCTGCTGGCCTTCTTCCTCTTCCTTCTCGGGTACTTCACCGAGTTCCTGGTCAGTCTGGCCACCAAGACGAATCCGGGGGGTGGGCCAATGGAAGCCTTAACGAAGCTGGTACGTGGGGATGTCGCGGCCACGCCTCTGGAAAATAGCCCGGTTGTATCCGTGGTCTTGTTCGCGGACGATATTTTCCGCTGGTTCGTCCGCCGGTTCTTCAACATCGTGCCGGATATCGATCGTTTTGTCTGGGCCAATTACGTTTCGGAAGGTTTCAGTATCCGTCCCGAACTGATGGCCGTGAATATTCTCTTCCTGATCGGATACCTATTGCCCTGGTTTCTGATCGGTTACTATCTGCTTAAGACGCGGGAAATTGCCGCTTAATTTGGGAGTTTGACGGGGACCCATGGCAAATACGTTTCAAAAAGCCGCGTTCAACCGGAAGCTGACTTATTCAGTTCTCATCGTGGCCATTTTCGTGGTGACGTTGTTCGGACGCGGAAAGTTTACCCTGCCCGGGGATTTGAATAAATACACGGTCAAATCCCAGGCGGATCGCTGGAAATTGAGTTCCGACTCGCGCGGCGGCTCGGAGCTTTCCGGAAAAGCCATTCAACTGGTGCTAACCGGCTCTCAAGGTCTGGTGACTTGCATTCTCTGGCTCAAAGCCAACGACTACCAGCGGAATCAGGAATGGAATAAGCTGGAAGTTGTGGTCGACTCGGCCACGAAGCTTCAGCCCTACTTCTTGACTCCCTGGTTGTTCCAGTCATGGAATCTGGCCTACAACGTGTCGGTGACCATGACGCGCATGAACGACATGTATTTCTACATTGCGCGTGGAATTTCCCTGTTGGCCGAAGGGGAATCGATCAACGAAAACAGCCCCGATTTACGCTATAACATCGGACTGTATCTTCAGAATAAATTCACGGTCAGCGATAAAGTGAACACCCTTCGCTGTCTTTACCAGCTTTCCTGCATTCCTCCGGATGAGCGAAAGGCCGATCTGCTTCTGACGCCCGATCGCAAGGCAGTGAACATGCAGGCCTTCCTCGAATTCTGCAACAAACATCCCCAGCTGGTGCGTCGGCTCCGCGAATCGACAGTGGCTTTGAGCCAGCCGGCCGATATCGTGAACTTCCTGAAAGAGAACGTTAAAGTTCCCACCCGTTATCGGGATGGAATGAACCTGGAAGTTTCCGGGTACAATCAGTTCCCGGTGTTGCCGCCGCAATTTTTGAACGATGAAGCGGAAGAGCTGACCCCGAAGCGGGAAATCCAGGATCGCGATGCGGATGCGCTTGTGGCTGCCCGAGCCTGGTACCGTTATTCCATGGTGCCCGTGCCGCCGCCGAATAATCGTCCGGTGCATCTGGCGACCGAGGAAGAAAAAGCCAAGTATCGAATTCCCAAGTCACCGATGTTGGTGATTTTCCTTCAAGCGGCCCCGCGCTCCCAGACTTATATCGCGGAACGGCTTCAAAAAGAAGGCTGGATCGATAACGACCCCTGGAAAGTCGATGAGTTTCGCGATATCGGTGAACCGGAACGCTGGTTTACCCAGGATGTTGCCATTCCGCCGAGCATGACTTCTCAGGAAGCGTGGGAAAAAGCCTTCCGCATGTGGGATGAGCACGGTAAGGGACGCGGTCTGTTCTACGATAAGGCGACCATGGCGAATTTGGTGAGCCGGGCGCGCGAGTTCGCTCAACATCGCGGTAAAGCGATCGAGGAATTGGGGCAACAGACGGAAGCGACTCCGGAAGAATTGGCCGATCCCATACTGCGTGATCGCTTCGAAGCCTATGAGGACCTGCGAAATTTCCGCTTGAATGCATCCGTAACGAACTTTAAATCCTTCCTCTTCTGCTCTGAAGCCGAGATGGACCGAGATACACTGGAAGCCCGAAAGATCTTCTTCAAGGCTGAGCAATATAAGAAGATGGCAAAAACCTCCAAGGCTCCTGCCCTGTACGTCAAGGCATTCGAACTATGGAAAAAAGTGTTTTTGAAGAATCCGTATTTCCATCGCGGCGATGAGGAAGCGGGCGGAAACGAAGGGGATAAGCAACAGGAAGAAGTTCTGGAATACGAGATCAACTACCTGGATATCATCACTGGTCCTTACCTGAGCAAACGCCGTGAAGCCGTTCTGGCTCTGAATGATATAATGAATGGCTTAGGTGCGGCGGGAACGCGTGATCCGCTGCAAGTCCTTGGAAGCGTTTATCTGATGAATGAGGCTAAGCTGGTCTCAGTAAGCGATCGGATCGAACCGCTTCCGCAACCTGGGCCGCTGGACGGTGATGATCCTAATGGCCGTCCCTGGATCTCACCCTACATCCGAGAACGCGTGAAGCAGCGGTTGGCGCCGACCAGACAAGCGGCGGCTCAGGCGGCTCAATCCGCTCCCCGGCCTACACCAACCACATCGTCCGTTGGTCCTTGATTTGGAAAGCCATACATGTCGAAGTCGGTTCTCGCAATTCTCGCCCATCCCGACGATGCAGAAATACTTTGTGCGGGAACGCTGATCCGACTTCGGCAGGAACATAACTGGACGGTTCACATTGCGACCATGACTGCGGGTGACTGCGGCACGGCGGAATATCCTCCCGAAAAAATTGCCGAGATTAGACGATCCGAGGGAGCTTCGGCCGCGAAGCTCATCGGGGGCGAGTACCACTGCCTGGGAGCTCGCGATATGCGAGTGGAGTACTCGAACGATCTGGTGGAGAAAACGGTTCAACTGATGTGTAAAGTTCGTGCGTCCGTCGTGCTGACGCACAGCCCCGATGATTACCACCCCGATCACGAAGCTACCAGCAAAATCGTACGCACTGCCACCTTTGCGGCCCCTATCCCCAATTATCTTCATGGCCGCTGGATCGATCCACCTCTGGAGCATATTCCTCACCTCTACTATTGCGACCCGGTGGAAGGCAAAGATATTCTGGGACGCCCGATCGTGCCGGGATTCTGGATCGAAGTGACGAAGGTCATGGATTTGAAATCGCAGATGCTGGCCGCTCATGCCAGCCAGCGAAACTGGCTGATCAAACATCACGGTGTGGACGATTACATCATTTCAATGAAAGACTGGTCCGCCAAACAGGGTAAAAATGTCGCCTTTGAGTATGCCGAAGGATTTCGGCAGCATCTGGGACACAGCTATCCCCAGAACAATTTACTCGCAGAGCTACTCGGGTCCAAAACGCTCTAAGTCGCTGGTTTTTCCAGAAAATCGATCTGGGCTGCGAGCGCAGTCTTCACTCGCGTCACATATTTATTCCGTCCGATTTCGGTTGCCCCCAAACTGCGCGTGTGGTCATTGATGATCTGCACATCCACGAGTAGATACCCGCGAGCTTTCAAATGGTTGATCAAGTACGCCAAGGCCACTTTGGAAGCATCGGTTTCGCGGAAGAACATCGATTCCGCACTGAAGAGTCCGCCGACGCCCACTCCGTAAACGCCTCCTACCAGCACGCCGTCCAGCCAGGCTTCGGCGGAATGGGCAAAACCCAGTTTGTGCATCCGGGAGTAGGCACGCAGCATTTCGCTGTTGATCCAGGTTCCCTCGGGGCGATGCCGGCCGCACTCCGCCATGACCATTTCGAAGGCCGAGTCTAAGCGGGTGATGAACTTTTGTTTGCGAATGGTTTTGGCGAGGCTTTTGGAAATGTGAAAGTCGTCATATTCGATAATTGCTCGGGGATTGGGGGACCACCAGAGGATGGGATCTCCTTCGGAGAACCAGGGGAAAACCCCGTCCGCGTAGGCGTTGAGCAATGTTTCGGGAGACAAATCCCCACCTACGCCGACCAATCCTTCATCATCGGCCAGGTGAACGGGGATCCAGGGTTTTTTGAAGCCGGTCGATTTCACTTGTCGAGCGATTCGAGGAGTTTCTTGGCCTCATCCACCGATTTGGAATTCGGATGTTTGTCGAGTATTTCTTTCAGGAGATCTTTCGCTTTCTCGTTCCGGTTCAGGGAGATATAGTTCTTGGCATTGTTCAGCAGACGCTTGGCTTCCTTGTCGTCGCTGGCCGAATCGGATTTGGTGGTATCTTTCTTCTCCGGCATGTCCTTGTCCTTCGCCTTTGCCTCTTCCTTCTTCTTCCCGTCGGGGGCATTCTCATCGCCTCGGAAATTGCCCTTCTTCAAAAGGAGCCAGCCATCGTAACGGTCGCCCGGCTTGGAAACGATGATATAGCCGAGGTCGAGAGGCTTCAAAGCCGAATCCAGGATCTCCTCGACGGTTTTGTTCTGGACCACAACGGTAATGCGGGAATTCATGGAGACCCCCTGATCGGGGTAAGTGCTCAGGCTGCCTTTTTTAATATCCTGGAGATTCCCTGAGATTTCCTTTAGCACCTCCCGGAGCATCTCGTTCTTCATCTCAATGCTGATTTTGATTTTGAGCCGGGCGCGGGTGGCCGCGGCGGCCGGCGAATCCTTGGTGGTTTGCGCTTCCCCGGGAAGGGTAAACAACAAGGCCATCACCAGAACGGGAAGAAGAGTGATTCGACGCATGTCAGACCCTCCAGATTGCCGGGAAAATAGCTGGGAATTTGTGCGAAATCAGCGGTTTTAAGAGGCTGAATTTCTTTACCTAATTAATAGAATACGCAATGATGAAAAAAGTTCCTTGAGATTCGTTCGGAAGCCATTTTCGGACCCGCTAACTAAAGGAAAAACCACTTGGCCGATACACCTCCCAGCGGGGGCACTCCCGCCCCGTTGCCAATGCCGACGCTGGAAATCGAATCCGAACTCCGCGACAGCTATCTCGCTTACGCGATGAGCGTGATCGTCAGCCGGGCATTACCCGACGTGAGAGATGGTCTGAAACCCTCGCATCGGCGCATCCTGGTGGCCATGAACGACCTGGGCCTGGGGCCCTCTTCCTCCACCAGCAAGTGCGCGGCCATCGTCGGCGAGACGATGAAGCGCTACCACCCGCACGGCGACGCTAGCATTTACGATTCGCTGGTCCGCATGACCCAGAACTGGGCTCTCCGTTACACACTGGTTCATGGTCAGGGCAATTTCGGATCGATTGCAGGTCTGCCCGCCGCGGCCCACCGCTACACCGAAGCCCGGCTCACCAACCTCGCCGCCGAGATGCTGGAAGATCTCAATAACGACACAGTCGATTTTATCGACAACTACGACGGCAAGTATAAAGAGCCGCTGGTACTGCCCAGCAAGGTGCCCAATCTCCTGATTAATGGCTCCGATGGTATCGCCGTGGGCATGGCGACGGAAATTCCGCCTCATAATCTCGGCGAAGTTTGCGACGCCCTCATCGCTTTGCTCGAAAATCCGAACATGAGTCTAGGCGAGCTGATCTCGCACATTCCGGGCCCCGATTTTCCTACTGGTGGCATTATCTGCGGTCGGCAGGGGATAATCGACGGCTATAAGACCGGGCGGGGTAAAATCACCCTCCGGGCAAGAACGGAAATCGTCGAAGAAGGCAAGACGACTCAGATTATCATCAAGGAAGTTCCGTTCCAGCAGACTCGCAATCGTCTGGCCGAATATATCGGCGAACTGGTCAAAGATGAGCGAGTCAAAGACATTTCGGCCCTCCGCGACGAGTCGTCCGCCCGTAATGGCGAGCCGGTACGGCTGGTGATCGATTTGAAACGCGGCGCCGATCCGCACCTGGTTTTAAATCAACTCTATCAGTTCACACCGCTCCAGAAAACCGTCAGCATAATTCTGCTGGCCCTGGTAGACGGTCGGCCGCGCATTCTAACCCTCAAGGAGATGCTGGAAGAGTTCATCAAGCATCGAATTCAGGTCATACGACGGCGAACGGAATACAAACTGCGTGAAGCTAAGCGACGCGGCCATATTCTCGAAGGCCAGTTGATCGCCATCTCCTCCCTCGACGAAGTTATCCGGATCTGCCGATCTTCTCCCAACCGCAGTGAAACCAAGATTTCCCTGCAAAATATGGAGGTGTCGGCCAGCGTGCTGGGCCGGGCTATCGGTGAAAAAGCGCTGACCGCTCTACAGGCGGAATTGGGAGTCGCCGAATCATACCGGATGACGGAAGCCCAGGCCGATGCGGTGGTCCGGCTCCAGTTGGGGCAATTGGCCGCGCTGGAACGGGATGAAATCTACAAGGAGTACGCTCAGCTACGCGAAGCCATAGTCGGCTACGAAACCCTGCTGGCCAGCGAAGCCCTGATTCGCGAGGTGATTAAAGAAGATCTGACTTATCTCCGGAATAAATTCGGCGACAATCGATTGACCGAGATCAGCGATGAAGGGGCCTATGTGGACATGGAAGATCTGATTCCCGTAGAGGATCAGGTCGTGAGCATATCGCATAAAGGCTACATCAAACGACTGCCGATGGACACCTATCGGGTCCAGCATCGCGGCGGTAAAGGCGTCTCGGGCGGCACCAAAGACGACGATTTCGTTGAACATTTCTTTGTGGCCTCCACGCATGCATATCTACTTTGCTTCACCAATCGCGGCCAACTCTACTGGCTAAAGGTTTACAACATCCCCGAAGCGAGCCGAACCAGCGCGGGCCGGTCGATCGCCAACGTGCTGTCGCTCAAGCCCGACGAGATGATCACCAGCGTCATCCCCGTACGTGATTTCGAAGGGAACTTCTGCCTGTTGGCGGCCACTCGCCAGGGGAAGGTGAAAAAGACTCCTCTCGAAGATTACTCGCGACCCAAGCAGGGCGGGATCATCGGCATCAACCTCAATGAGGGTGATACACTGATCGGAGTCTGCCTCGTCAAACCGGGAGATGAAGTCGTTCTTTCCTCACGGAACGGCATGGCCATTCGTTTCAGCGAATCGGATGCCCGTCCGATGGGTCGCAACACGGCCGGCGTCTGGGGCATCAATCTCAAGGACGATGATGAACTGGTAGGCATGGTCGTGGCCGATCCGGAAGGTTTTCTTTTGACCATCTGCGAAAACGGTTACGGTAAGCGTACGCCGTTTGGTCCAAATACCGCCGATGAATTGCCCGAAAATGGCGAAGAAGCGGTAGCCGAGGAACCCGTCGAAGAGGAATCGGCCGAGGGGGAAGAGCGTTCAGCGATGCGGTACCGCAAACAGCGCCGGGGTGGTAAGGGCGTTCGAGATATTCGAACCAGCGAACGCAACGGCAAAGTGATCGGTATTGCGGCTGTCAAGGATACGCACGAACTGATTCTGATGACCATGCAGGGTATGGTAAATCGAATCAAGATTTCGGAAGTCCGAGTGGTTGGTCGCAACACCCAGGGCGTGCGCGTGATGAGTGTCAACGATGGGGACAAAATTGCCTCCCTGGCATTAGTGGCCGCGGAAGAAGTTGTGGAAGAAAAAGTCCCAGCCACAACCTGATAGAAATTGGAAGCAAACTCGGTTTTAGGCAGCCCCCAAATTCGGGAGTCGAAGCGTGCGTGTTCTGATCACCGGCGGATATGGCTTTATCGGTGCCTGGATCATCAAAGCTCTTCTGGAGAAGGGGGCCTCGGTCTGGGTTTACGATCTCAAGGAGGACGCTCGCCGGATGAGGATGATCCTCTCCGAAGAGCAGGTTCGAAAAGTCGTATTCATTCCCGGTAACGTGACCGATCAGTTGCTTCTCACTTCGGCCCTAAAAGAAAATGCTATTTCGCACATCATCCACCTTGCGGGATTGCAGGTGCCGACTTGCCGGGCCAATCCGATTCTCGGCGCTCAAGTAAACGTTATGGGCACACTTGCTGTATTCGAAGCGATTCGAACGCTCGGCGAGCAGGTGAAGCGAGTGGTTTACGCTAGCTCGGCCGCCGTGTTCGGCCCCCCGGAAGCTTATGGGCCGGGACGTCAACCCGATGATGCCCGCTTGTTACCCAGCACACACTACGGCTATTTCAAATGCTGCAATGAAGGCAATGCCCGCATCTATTTTCAGGATTTCGGCATCAGCAGCATCGGTCTGCGACCCTGGACGGTCTATGGTGTCGGGCGGGATCTGGGAATGACCAGCGATCCGACCAAGGCGATCAAATCAGTGGTCATGAATCGGCCTTTTCACATCGCTTTTGGGGGCATCACCGACTTCCAGTACGTCGAGGATGTGGCTCAGATTTTCGTCCGCTGTCTGGAAGCCCCGTATAAAGGGGCGAAGTCCTATAACCTGCGGGGAGCGGTCGTCGATATTCCTGCATTCCTTAAGACTCTGATCGAAATTGCGCCCGAAGCGGCCAAGTTGATTACGCACGGAACTTCCCAACTGGCCATTGCTTACGATCTGGACGATGCCGGTCTGCAGAAGGATATCGGTGACATCCCCAGCACCAGCTTGAAAGACGGGATTCGTAAGACGCTGGAGATTTTCCAGAAGTTGAAAGCAGAAAACCGGCTCACGACTGAAGATCTGGAAGCCGCCAAGCCCGCTGTTGTGACGGTGGATGAGCCATAGGCGAATCACATCTTCGCCCAGAGCCGGCGGTCGAGCGTTCGGTATGCAATCGCTTCGCTGACATGCGAAGATTGAATTTCGGCAGTCCCCTCGATATCGGCAATGGTGCGAGCTACCCGCAAAATCCGGTCGTGGGCTCGGGCGGAGAGACCGAGCATTTCCATGGCCGATTGCAGCAAATCCTGGCTCGAACTTTCGAGCGTGCAAAACTTTCGTAACTGACGGGAAGACATCCGGGAATTGATTGATTTCACACCGGCCCCAAAACGCGCGGCTTGAATCGCCCGAGCCCGATCAACTTGCTCCCTCATCTGGGTACTGCCGGTTCCTTCCCTTTGAGTCGACAATTCCTTGAAGGGCACGGCGGGCACTTCGATGTGCATATCGATGCGGTCGAGCAATGGACCACTGATTCGCCCCATGTACTTTTCAATCTGTATAGGAGAGCACTTACAGGCGTGCTTGGGATCGCCGAGGTAGCCGCACGGGCAGGGATTCATCGAGGCGACCAGAATGAAACTGGCCGGGAAGGTCGAGGAGTGCGTGGCCCGCGATATCGTCACTTTCCCTTCTTCGAGCGGTTGACGTAAAACTTCCAAACTCCGGCGATTGAATTCAGGGAGTTCATCGAGGAACAGCACGCCATGATGGGCGAGGGAAATTTCGCCCGGTGTCGGGATAGTCCCTCCACCTACCATACCGGCATCAGATATCGTGTGATGGGGAGAACGGAAAGGGCGGGTGGTGAGGAGTGATTCCCCCGCCGGGAGTCGACCCATCGCACTGTAGATGCGGGTTGTTTCCAGACTTTCGAAGGCGGTCAGGGGTGGCAAAATCGTGGCCAGCCGGCGGGAAAGCATGGTTTTACCCGTCCCAGGACTGCCGATCATGAGCACATTATGGCCGCCCGCCGCCGCGACGGCCAGAGCTCGCTTCGCGAATTCCTGGCCTCGCACATCGCCAAAGTCGATGTCGTACTGATTCATCTTCTGTTGAAGCGTAGTCAATTGCGAAGTGGTCGGCTCCAGCGTCAGATAACCGGACAGCATCCCCACGGCATCAGTCAGAGTGCCAACTCCGAAAACTTCGATGTCTTCTACTACCGCGGCTTCGCGGGCGTTGGCGATGGGAACTAGCAATTTCTTGACACCTAATTCCTGGGCGGCCATCGCCATGGCCAGCGCCCCTTTGACGGGTCGCACGCTGCCATCGAGAGCGAGTTCGCCGCAGATGGCATACTCGGCCAAGGCGTCCGCTTTCAACTGCCGGGTGGCAATCAGCATACCGAGTGCAATAGGCAGGTCGAAACCGCCAGCGTCTTTGCGGAGATCGGCCGGGGCCAGGTTGATGACCGTTCGGCCATCGGGCAGGGCGTAATTGAGATTGAAGAGGGCGCGCTCGATGCGGTGGACCGCTTCGCGGACGGCCATTTCAGGCAGTCCGACCAGAACTGTCTTGGGCATCTGGGCGTGAGTATTGTCGACTTCGACCTCAACAGGCAGAGCGTCAATTCCGACCAGGGCGAATGTTGTAAGCTTCGATAACACGTGGGCTTCCTAACTACTACTCCTCGCCAGCAATGATCTTCTTTTCGGGTGGTCTGAAATCCCACACGAGGCGCTTGTAGACCAATTTCCCGATCTTCCAAAGGGCAAACGCGACGAAAACACACAACCAGCCGGAGAAAATCGCAGGTTTGACGATCAGTTTCTTCTTATCTTCGTCGTAGAAGAAGGTTTCCTGCATCCAAGATCCCAATTTCAAAAAGACAATGACCTGTCCGGTAATCAGGGCAATCATGGCAAGAATGCCCAGAAACGGAGGAGCGAGGTGGGAAACCCATTCCATCGTTGTGGGCTGATAAACGGCCTTAGTTTCGAATCGCAATCGCGTTACGGTGTTGTAACCGCAACTGAGACAGATCACCGCCGTTTCGGAGGCCAGTTCTTTGGCGCAGAACGGGCAGCGTGGCAAGGCTCCATCATCGTCTTTATTCAAGGTGTAGGGATTCTGATCGCCTCCCAACTCTTCATCCAGCTGTTTCGCTTTGGCTTCCGCCGCGCTTAGGGGAATCGGTGGCACGGCGGCTGGCGTCGGGGGAGCTTGCTTTTTGAGAGGGGGAGGGCCGGCTTTGGGTTTTTCGCTAACTACTGAACTTACCGGCTCTTGGGCCAAGAAAACAGCTTTGCATGCTTTGCAGCGAATCTTCTTCCCGAGAACCTCGTCGGGAATTTTCATTTTGGTATCACATTCGGTACAAACAACAACCGGCATGAAATATCCTCGCCTTGCACTTTCGCCGAGAACGATTATGAGCTAGACTCTAGGATATTTGGGGAGGTACCAGGAATGCAAGCAGGAAGTCAACCGGATGGCGAAAATAGCGGAGTTTCGCCTGCGGTGCGCCTGTTGGTAACCCTGGCAACTTATAACGAACGGGATAATTTGCGGGCGCTTTCGGAAGAAATTCTCTCCAAAGTCCCGTTTGCCCAACTTCTGGTCATCGATGACAATTCCCCCGATGGAACAGGGAAACTGGCCGACGAATTGAAGGCGGCCGATCCCCGGATCGATGTGATCCACCGTTCGGGAAAGCTCGGCCTCGGCACTGCCATGCTGGCCGCGTGCAAATATGCTTTCGAGAACGAGTTCGATTTCCTGTTAAATCTGGACGCCGATTTCAGCCATCCGCCGCGTTTCATTCCTGCCATCTTGGAAGGGATGAAACGAAACGACGTGATGATCGGTTCGCGTTACACGCCGGGCGGGGGCACGGAAAACTGGCCTCTTTCCCGTAAAATCATCAGTCGCTCGGTAAATCTGCTGGTTCGCATACTGTTTGGGATGGGTGTCCGGGACGCCAGCGGGGCTTTCCGCTGTTATCGGGTCAGCAAGCTTCGACAGGCCAAATTGGAACGAATCTGGTCGCGTGGGTATTCCTTCCAGCAGGAAGTGCTCTACCGCTGTTTTCGAGCGGGCAGCAAATTGGGCGAAACGCCGATCATATTCGAAAATCGTCGAGCCGGGGTGTCGAAAGTGAACCTCCGGGAGGCCGTGCGTTCGCTGAGCATGCTGGTTTTCCTCGGCATCCGCTATCGGCTGGGACTCGACCACGTGGCCAAGCTGTCCCTTCCGGTTTTGTCCCACTAGATTCTCAGCGGGCACTGAACACAATCGCACTGTCACCCAGCAGCATTTCCATTTCTTCCAGCGGTAATTTCTGCGGATTCACCTGAAACTCCGGGGCCAGGCGGAATTTCACTTTACGTTTATAAGCATCGGTTACGTGCAGTTCCACCCCGCAAGGACCGGGGGCTCGCTTCAAAAGGTTTGCCAATCGTTCGACGGTATCCCCGTGGTGTTTCTCCATCGACATGCGCAGGATTACGCCTCGGGTCAACTCTTTCTTGGCGTCTTCGAGCGTCATGAGCTTGCGAAGAATAACCGTCGGTTCCTCGCGCATGCCTTTCTCTAGCTCGGCCTCGAACAGATAGATCTTGTCATCGTGGAACATCTCGTTGAAGCGGGCGAAATCGTCCGGCCACATCACGCACTCGATCTGACCGGAAAAATCCTCGATCTTACAGCGGACGTATCGTTTGCCGGTCTTGGTGGTCATCAGGCGGACGGAAGAGAGCATCCCCCCGATTCGGGCACTCTGTCCCGCATCCAACTCCCGCAACATCTCGATGGTATGGCTGGCATAACGGCGCATCTCCGTATCGAAATCGGCCAGCGGATGACTGCTGAAGTAGAAATCGAGCGATTCCTTCTCGTGCTTGAGTTGCTCCAGATTATTCCAGCGAGGAACGTCCGGTAACACCGGCGTTCCAAAACCTTCCTCGGTAGGCGAGTCGTCCTCGATGGCATCGAAGATGTTTTTTTGACCCCGTTTGCGATCCTGCTGCAGATCGCTGGCGGCCTGTAACGCGGTTGGTAGAGCGGTCAGCAATTGAAAGCGGTGGCCAAACGGCTTGGCAAATCCGTCCATGGCCCCGGCTTTGATGATGCGCTCGATGGCCGACTTGGTAACCTTGGATGTATCCACCCGTTCGCAGAAATCGAAGAGATCCTTATAAGCTCCCGAACTCTGTCGTACTGCGGCAATCTCTTCGGCCGCTCCTCGTCCCACTCCTTTAATGGCCATCAGTCCGAAAGCGATGTTGCCGCTGGAAACCGTAAACATGGCTTCGCCGCGATTCACGTCGGGCGGAAGCACCTGCACGCCCATTTTCTTGGCATCGCCGATGTGATCGACCAGCATGTCGCGTTTATTGCCGTCGTCGATTTCCGAGGAAAGCAACGCGGCCATGAACTCTGCGGGAAAGTGATGCTTCAGATACGCGGTCTGATAGGAGAGCAGGGCGTAAGCGGCCGAGTGCGATTTGTTGAAGCCGTAGCCGCCGAACTTTACAATCAGTTCGAAGATATCGTCGGCCTTGGATTCACCGAGCCCCTTATCCATGGCTCCTTTGATGAAATCCTTTTTGCGGGCGTCGATGATCTCCTTGTTTTTCTTGCTGATGGCCTTGATGCAGGCATACGCATTGGAGAGTTCGATTCCCCCGAGCTGATTGAGAATCCGCATCACCTGTTCCTGGTAGACCATCACGCCGTAGGTCTCTTCCAGAACCGATTTCATGATCTCGTGGGGATAGGTCGGTTGCTTGCGGCGATGTTTGCAGTCGATATATTCGTCGACCATTCCCCCTTCGAGCGGACCGGGTCGATAGAGGGCGGTGCAGGCAATGATATCCCGGATATTATCCGGCTTCATGCGCTTGAGCAGTTCGCGAATCCCTTCAGATTCGAACTGGAAAACGCCCTTGGTTTCGCCGCGTTGAAGCAGTTGATAAGTCGGTTTATCATCGAGCTTGATCTTCTGAAGATCGAGAGTGATGCCGCGCGTTTTCTTGATATTAATCAGCGTATTGTCGACGAGCGAGAGTGTGCGAAGACCGAGAAAGTCCATCTTCAGCATGCCGACCTTTTCGAGGTCGCCCATCTGCCACTGCGTGGTCAGGGACTCCGTTCTCTCGTCGCCGTCCTTGCGCTTGACGACTTGCACCGGGCAATAGTCGGTGAGCGGTCCATTGGCGATCACCACCCCGGCAGCGTGCGTGCCTGCGTTGCGGTTCATGCCTTCCAGACGCAGGGCGATGTCGACCCATTCCCGCGTACGGGGGTCGGTCTCGTATTCGCGTTTGAACTCGGAAGATTCCTTGAGAGTCTGAGTCAGTGTCGTCCCGGGCTTGGAGGCGACGAATTTGGTCATCATGTTGACGCGATCGAGAGGAATGTCCAGTACGCGTCCGACGTCTTTGAGGGCCGCCTTGGCCGCCATCGTGCCAAAGGTGGCGATTTGCGCCACGCTATTTTCCCCGTACTTCCTCTTCACATACTGAATCACCATTTCCCGGCGATCCTGGCAGAAGTCGATGTCGATATCGGGCGCTTCGCTGCGGTTGGGGTCCAGGAAGCGTTCGAACAGCAAGTCGTATTCGAGCGGGCAGACGTGGCTAAGTTTCAGAACGTAACTGACCAGTGCCCCGCAGGCGGAACCTCTGGCACTGGCCGGGATGCCCTGCTCGTGAGCGAAGCGTACGAAATCCCAAACGATGAGAAAGTAGCCTGCGAAACCCATCCGGCAGATGATCCCCAGTTCGTGTTCAAATCGGGCTAATACTTCCGGTTTGGGATTATCGCCATAGCGTTCGCGCACGCCAATTTCGCACAGATCCCGAAGATACTGCTCCGGCGTTTTGCCCTTGGGCGGATCGAAAACCGGGAAGTGCCGTTTCTTAAAATCGATTTGAATGTCGACGCTGTTGGCGATTTCCTGTGAACGGGCCACAGCATCCGCCTGTTTGGGAAACAGGTCGTACATATCTTTCGGCGAGCGGACGTAGAAGGGATTTTTGAATCGGCTGTTATCGCCATACCGCATTCGCTTTTCGTCGGACTGCTTGGCCCCTGTGTTGATGCAGATTAGCACGTCGTGAGCCACCGCATCATCACTGCAAAGGTAGTGGGCATCGGCCGTGGCTACCAGGGGAACACCCAGTTTGTCGGCTATGCGAACCGCCTGATCGGTACACGCATCCTGAATATCCAGACCGTTGTTCTGGATCTCGATGAAGAAGCGGTCCCCGAAAAGCTGGGCGTACCATTCGGCCAGTTTTTTGGCTTCTTTCACATCGGTTTTCAACAGGTGTTCGTTGAATTCGCCCGAGAGACATCCGCTCAGACAGATCAGCCCTTCGGAGAACTGTTCGAGGAGTTCCTTGTCGATACGCGGGACGTAGGAAAAGCCTTCCAGATAGGCGATAGAGGCAAGTTTGATGAGATTTTTGAAGCCGGTCGCATTCTGGGCCAGCAGCGTGAGGTGATACGCCGCGTCCTTTCGATAGACCGCTTTTTCGGTTCTTTTCCCCGGAGCAATATAGGCTTCGTACCCAATGATGGGGTTGATGCCCTGAGCCTTGGCTTCGCGATAGAACTCGATGGCCCCATAGAGATTGCCGTGATCGGTCAGGGCAATCGAATTCATTCCCAGTTTCTTGGTCTGCTTGATGAGATCGGGAATCTGATTCGCGCCATCGAGCAGACTATAGTGGCTGTGGCAGTGGAGATGGGCGAACGACTTCTCGGCCATGGAAATTCCTCAGAGTAGAATCGACATGGGTATTTTATGAGTCCGTAAACGAACAGAGAGCGGTAATACCGCTCTCGATTACGTTATCCGGAATTTGAATCAGGAATTATTCGAACTGCTGGTTCGGATCGGCGACCGCTCGCATGTATCGAGCGAGGAACATTTGCACGGCCTGGATCATCTGCCACTCGGAGAAGCCGAGGGTCACTTCGGTGCCTTCATCATTGGCTTCGATATTATCCGCCGCCAGGGAAAGTCCTTTATGGAGGAAGTCGAAAATTTCGGCGAGACGGGCGGCTTGGGAGGCCGCCAGTTTCTGCGGCAGTGGAGGCATCTCCTCTTCCGTCGAAGCCCAGGCGAAACCTTCGATATCGCTCCCGGGTGAAGTGCCCCGAATATTGAGATCGAAATCCATATCTTCTTTGGAAACCGAACCGGATATAGTTTTTCCCTCCGGCACATCGACCGGAGAGTCTTTAGCTACTTTGCGATTAGCGATTTCTTCCAGTGTCCCAAACAGCAGCGTCGATCGGCCGATACCCACTTGGTCGCCGGGACGGAGTCTTCGAATCTGGACCGGCATTCCATTGACGCGAGTGCCGTTGGTGCTCTCCAGATCTGTAATGATAACATCGCCGTCTTCGTGCTGAACTTTGGCATGAAATCGGCTAACACGCTCATCGTTGAGCCGAAGTGAATTGCCTTCCTCCCGACCAATAGAAACGGGTATGTTCAAATCGCGGTATACACGCCCTTTGTCCACACCTTCGAGCACATGAAATGTGACTCTTGTTGAGGACTTTTCCTCTTTTTCCATGCGCATACCCATAGATCTGGTTCTCTCGCACCAACCGGAATTTAACGGCGAAAGGGATTTGGTCGATTCTACCACCCCTGCAGGAGAGTCTACAACATAAACTTATTCCATTTCAAGAAAACTTCCGCGATTTCAACCTCCAGACAGTAAGTCGAATTCCTGAACCAAGTTAACTGATGCTTCGCGAACTGCCGGGTCTTGGTTTTTATCAGTTCCAACGCCGTGCCTAAGTCCACTTTGTCCTCTAAATGGCTTTTGAGTATACCGTAACCCACGGCCTGGGAAGCTTCCCGGCTAATATTCGGATAGTGGGCAAACAGGGAGCGAACTTCCTCAAGCCAGCCCTGTTGAATCATGACATCCACACGGGAATTGATTCGCTCGTAAAGTTTTTCTCTGTCAAGATTTAGGACTAGTATTTGCGGCGAATCTTCGACCATCGGAAGTGGTTCGGGCTTCTTCTCGAACCAGGCTTGCGTCTGGAGTTCGCTCAGAGGTTTTCCCGTCTGGCGATAAACTTCCAGCGCCCGCACAATTCGCTGGGCATCATTGGGATGAAGACGCTCGGCCGTCTTACGGTCCACCTTAACTAATTCTTCATGAAGCGCGGGAGCGCCGAGCTCGGCCGCCTCTCGTTCCAGTTCTTTACGAATCGCCGGATCGACCACGGGGCTGTCAAAGAGGCCGTGGACCATGGCTTTGAGATAAAACGGTGTGCCTCCGACAAATAAAGGTCGCCGGCCGCGCTGCCGGATTTCTTCGGCTTTTTGCTCGGCTTGCTTCAGCCACCAGGCCACGCTGGCAGATTCCGTAGGGTCCAGAACATCAAGGAGATGATGCGGAACCTGCTTCTGATCTTCCGGGGTCGGCTTGGCCGTGCCGATATCCATGCCGCGGTAGAGGGTCATGGAGTCCATTGCGAGGATTTCGGCGTTTGCCTTACGGGCGAATTCCATGGCCAGGGCCGATTTCCCCGAAGCGGTTGGCCCGGTCAGAATCAGACAATCGTGAAATGCGGGTAGCATGGAAATTCGAGTCGGACTTAGCGATTGGGAACTACCGGAGATCGTAAATGAAAAACGTCATCGTCCGGTCGATCGGCTTCTTATGTTTCAGATCTTCCAGAGCGATAGCCCCGGACGGACTGAGGTTCGGATTACTATGCAGTAGAGTAACGCCTACCGCGAGGTATCCCCCCTTTAAAAGGGCGTCGACTTCGCCCGATTCCTTCAGGTTCAGCATATGAAGTTGAACCAGGTGGTGCGGGGGATGCTTCACGGTGGGATCCATGCCAAAGTACCAGACGTGTAATGGCGCTTCAGGATGCTTTTGCTGCCAATCCGCCAGTTCCTTTAATCCCTGGCCCCAATCGAAATTGGAATCGGAAAGATATTCGTACGTTTTTTGCGAACCGCCCCAAATCTGGTTGGCATAGCAGAGCCCGTGCGGCCAGACTACCAGACTCGGAAGAGCCACCAGCAGCAGACAGGCTGCGACCAATCCCCGGCGAATCGGCTTGGGCCAGGTTCCGGGACGGGACTGGATTAGAGCAATGGAGGCGTAAATCAACAGAAACGTGATCAAAGGCAGCATGAACCGCACCCCGATTTGCACCCGGCAGTTCAAGCTGAAAGCAAAGAAGGCCAGGGCCAGCCAGAAGATCGGATTGCGGAGGAACAGACGCGGATTCAGGAACGAAACGATGAGTAGTACCAGAACCGGCAGACTGAGTTTAATCAGCAACGTCAATGGGAAGTAGTACCAGACGGCTCGCTGGTACCAGTCGCCCAGCACGTAGACGCCGTGGCCGCGAAAGTTGTGTTTGATCTGATAAACCAACCCCTCGCCGGCATTGGGAAAAACCGCTAGATGGGTAGAGATCCAGTCCATGGAATTTCTGAGCGTTCCTTCCGGAAGCGTACTGGCCCATTTCACAAACGAGCTTTGTGGCTTATAGTCCGAGCCGACCCACCCGAAGACGAAGATCATTCCTATCAGACCAATTTGAACTGATTCGCGGCGGAACTGAGACGTAGTTCGCCAGATCCAACTCAGTCGAGAAGGACCGGAAGTGCCCGCCGTCTCCTGGCGAAAGTGGGGGTAAAGACGACTCGCTTCCAGTACCAGCATGCATAGCGGTGCGAAAACTAATCCCGATGCCTTGGTAAGAATGGCGAAACCGTAAAGTGCGCCCATCAGGCCGACGCGGAGGTACCAGCGTTTTTCCCTCGTAGTGAGGTAGTAATAAACGAATACGATGACCGCCGTGGTGATTGAGATATCGGTGGTGGCGAGGCTGGCGTGCCCGAGGAGATTGGGATCGAGGGCGACGATCCCGGCAGACAATCGACCGGCCCAGGGTCCGCCGAGATAATTTCCCAATTTCAGAGAGTAAATCAGAAGCAGAAACCAGAAGATCAGATTCCCGGCTCGGGCATAGGGAAGAATTTTTGCGAAATCTTCGTCGACATCGAACTCGCTTCCTCGATAGCGTTCCCAGGCATAGACGATGCCCGTCTGCACATCCACCGGCAACGGCATGGTGCCGGCCCGCATCAATTTTTCGTTGCTGCCAGTCCGCCAGGATTCCAGGCCCGCTTTCAGATAGAAAGGTTCATCAAAGGTAGCACTCAGTTCGGCGGCCGAGCTGACGCAATAGTAGCCCGTCAAAGTGCAGAGTAAAAATAGCCAGACAGCATCGACCCATCGTGCGCCGCGCAGCCGAGATATCGTAGCTTCCATGCCTGAGTCGCTGATCATCTCTAAGAGTTCCAGAAATCTCTTTTCGCCCGCTCTCACACTTGCCGGGTACTCGAATAGACTACATTTGTAAACCAACTAGAGATTTCTTGCTACCCCGGCTTTTATGGTAAATTCTCCTCCCAAGATCGAATGGATAAAACCGGGTTCCGGAGCTTTTCGAGCGGTGATGTTCGATTTCGACGGGACGCTCTCCCTTTTGCGGGAAGACTGGCCGGAAATCATGATTGGGATGATGGTGGAGCGGTTGCTCGAACTGCAGACCGGTGAGGATCCGACCCGGTTGCGAAACCACGTCAAAGAATTCGTGATGAATCTGAACGGGAAACCGACGATTCATCAAATGAAACGGCTTCACGACGAGATCGAATTACGCGGCGGCCGACCGAAGTCCGCCGAGGAATACAAGCTCGATTACTGGGATATTCTGCTCGGCCGGGTTTCCGAGCGGCGGGCACAGGGCAATGCGGAATATCAATGGGTGGTGCCCGGCGGCTACGAACTGCTGCAAGACTTCCAGAATCGTGGGATTAAACTTTATTTAGTCAGCGGCAGTGATGCGGTTCAAGTGCTCGATGAAGTGGAATTTTTAGGGCTGAAGCACTTCTTCGGCCCGCACCTCTACGCTCCCCGCGGCGATAACGACGGCTTCCTGAAGAAAAAAATCGTGGCCAAAATCCTGGAGGAGAACCACCTTGAACCCTCCCAATTACTCGGGTTCGGCGATGGGGTGATCGAAACTCAGGATATTGCCGACGCGGGCAGTTACGCCGTCGGTGTAGCTAGTCGCTGGCAGCGCGACGGCTTGATTCACGCCGAAAAACGAGATCGGTTGCATGCCGCCGGAGCTCGTTTGATTATTCCCGATTATCGACATACAGATCACTGGCTTCGTCCATTGTTCGGAGAATGACCTCGATGCCTTACCCTCTCTTCGATCGTTCGAAACTGAAAATTCAGCCGCTTCAGCATCGACAGCACGATCTCGATCTGAAGTGCATTCAGTCGCTCGATTCTCCCTGTCCCGAATTTGAACATCACTCATTCCCCAAGCTGGCGGAGGCGATGCTCAAAGCGCGCCGGAATGGCCGGGCCCGCATGATCGTCATGGGAGCCCACGTTCTCCGGGCCGGGGTAGTGAAATATCTGATCGACTGGATGGAACGAGGTCTAATCGATTTGATCGCTTTGAACGGAGCCGGGCCGATTCACGACTGGGAGTTTGCCCGGATCGGCGCCAGTACAGAAAGTGTGGCCCGATACATCCGCTCCGGAGAATTCGGCCTCTGGCGGGAAACCGCCGAGCTGAATGACATCGTGAAGGCCGGGGTTGAAAAAGGCATGGGTTTGGGGGAATCTATCGGCAAGGAGATCGCGGAATCTTCCTTCCCCCACAAGGAGATTTCTCTCCTCGCAGCAGGCTACCGGCTCAAAGTCCCCATCACCGTTCACGTCGGCATCGGCTACGACATCTTGCACGAACATCCCAACTTTGATGGGGCGGCGTTCGGTCGGGCCAGCTATACCGATTTTCTGATTTTCGCGGAGAAAGTCCGCTCCTTGGAAGGCGGGCTGATGCTGAATTTTGGCTCGGCGGTCATGGGCCCGGAAGTTTATCTCAAAGCGCTTTCCATGGCTCGCAACGTCGCTCATCAGAATAACGAGGCCATCAAAAAATTCACGACGGCCGTTTTCGATTTGATTCCCATCGAAGGGGATTATCATCAGCAGGCTCCGAAAACGAGTCCTCAGTACTATTACCGGCCCTGGAAAACGATTCTGGTTCGTACCGTGGCGGATGGCGGTGAAAGCCACTATATCGCCGGCGATCACCGTTTGACGGTTCCCCGCCTCTGGCATGAAGTCAACCGCAGCGAAAAAGGGGGAATCTGAAATGTTGGACTCCGCCAAAATCGAGGCGATCCTGAGCCAGTTGCCCAAGGTGAAAATCGGTCTGATCGGCGATCTGTTTCTCGATCGATATCTCGATATCGATTCGCGACTTACCGAGCCCTCCATCGAAACCGGGCTGGATGCCTACCAGGTCGCGAATGTGCGCAGCTATCCGGGCGCAATGGGAACAGTCATCAACAATCTGGTGGCTCTCGGCGTGGGTAAAATTGTGCCGATCAGTTTTGTGGGGGTCGACGGGGAAGGTTTTGAGTTGCAGGAATCGCTGCGAAAAATGCAGGTCGTGGATCTTAAGGCCGTCTTGCTCACGAGTGATCGTCGGACGCCGACCTATTGCAAACCGATGCTCGGTGAACCGGGCCAGCCGTCCCGGGAACTGAACCGTCTAGACACCAAAAATCGCACGCCGACTTCGCGGGAGATCGAAGATAAAATCGTTGAGAATCTTAGGAATTTGTTTTCGGAGTTCGACGCCTTGATAGCACTCGATCAGGTGAGCGAAGAGAACTGCGGCGTGCTGACGACCCGAGTTCGAGAAGCCTTGATTCAGATCGCTGGCGAACAGTCAGAGAAATTCGTTCTCTCCGATAGTCGCGAGCGAATAAACCTATTCCGCAAAACCTGGATCAAGCCGAATCAACGGGAGTACGAACTGTTACTATCCGAGTTTCGAGCAGAAGGTTATTCAGCCGAATCGCTCCAGGACAAAATGGGAACCGAGTTTCAGGGAGCGTTCTGCACGGCGGGGGAAGCTGGCATCAAGATTTATCGCAAGCAGGCCGCGGCGGAAACGGCTCATGCCTACCCGGTGAACGGACAGATCGATATCGTGGGAGCCGGTGATAGCTGTAGTGCGGCGATTGCTTCAGCGATCGCCTGCGGCCAGTCGCCGTTGACCGCAGCACAATTCGGAAATCTGATTGCTTCCATTACAATACAGCAGATCGGTGTAACGGGCACGGCGAGTCCCGAGCAGATTCGTGAACGCTGGCGACAAGTTGTAGGAAACTGAAGTCATGCAATCTATTCTTCTGGTGGCGTTGGGTGGGATGGTCGGTAGCATCTTTCGGCATTTGATGGCGATGGGGATGCGAAGCTGGCTAGGGCCAACCAGCTTTCCCTGGCCGATTTTCAGCATCAACGTTCTGGGCTCGGCTACCTTGGGATTTATAACTGTTAACGTACGGGATCGTCACAGCATCTGGTGGTTTTTGCTGGCCACGGGAGTGTGCGGGGGCTTTACGACCTTCTCGGCTTTTTCTTTGGAAGTTTTCGAACTGATCGAACAAAAAAGGCTCGCTATGGCCATCACGTATGCCCTAGCGAGCCTTCACTGCGGTGTTTTAGGGTTTGCAGTGGGGGCCTACCTCGGTCTTCTGAATCGAGGCAATTAAGCCAGGATCAGCTTTAATTGAACCGTACCGATTTGAACCACGTCGTTTTCCTGAATCAGTTTTGGCTCGTTCGGATTGATCCGATTTCGATTTACGAAAGTTCCGTTCAGGCTGCCGAGATCTTCAATGGTGATCTGACCATTTTCGAAGTTGATCATGGCGTGCTGGCGGGAAGACCAGATGCGGTCGGCCGGTTCCTGATTTTCCAGATCGATATCGACCGGTTTTTCATCCGTTCTGCCGATGTAATTTTTGCCGGGGTATACGGTATACTGAACGTCAATCCGCTCGCCGCGCAGAACCAGCAGTTTGGGTTTGCGGAGTTTCAGAGCGTCCGGCTTGCTGTCTTTCGAGTCGCCGCCGGCCAGCTGAGCCCGGGAAAGCAGGGCCGCACCGAAGCTGGACCCTTGAGATCCGGTGCTCGATTTCGAAGCATCGGCTTTGGGAGCTTCTGTTGCGACAGGAGATTTCTCGCCGGCTGAGAAAAAGTCCATCCCATCCAAATCGATTTGGGGGGATGTAACGGCTTGGTGAGCACTCGAAATGGCTTTGATGTTGTTAGTCATAACAGTGGGAAATAAGTTTTGCTCGTTGGAAGGGGAATCTATTCCCGAACCCGGAGCGGCAATCGGTTTGCTCACAACGTATCCTCAGTGGCATAGCCCAGTTATGCATCCATATCATTATCCGCTTGTAAATCCTTTACACTTATTTAGAACACAAAAACGAAATATGTCCGTCGAGCCTTAAAATTCTTCCCCATTAACACAAAACTTTTTGCCATGGCATATGAACGGGCGAGCGGATTGATTGTCCGGACTTACGACTGGAGCGAAACCAGCCGCATAATTGTCGTTTGGACGCGGGAACTGGGCAAAGTGAGGCTTCTGGCGAAAGGAGGAAGGAGACTGAAATCCAACTTCGAAGTCGCCCTTGACCTGCTGACCGTATGCAGTATTGTCTGGCTCCGAAAACCTTCTGCCGGGTTGGAAATCTTGACGGAAGCTCGGGCGGAGGAGAGATTCCCGGCGTTGCGCAAGGACCTCAAAGCGCTAAATGCCGGGTATTACATTGCGGAACTACTCGGGGACGGCACTCAGGATTACGATCCGCATCCCGGCTTGTACGACGCAGGTCTGACGGCATTGAGATCCCTCAACGACCACTCGGACGATAGTTTGGGAACCGTCTCCTGGTTTGAATGGAGCTGGCTGAGGGAAAGTGGACATCTGCCGGTGACGGCATCCTGCGTGCACTGTTCCCGAATGCTGGAAGACTGGCGGGCTAGCGAAACAACCGGATTCTCGACTTCGGGCGGCGGCATAGTTTGTGAAAACTGCCGAAATTCTTATCGGGACTATCGGGTACTGGAGCCGACTTGTTTAAGTTTTCTGACGAATCTCGATGTTTACGTAGCGGCGAACTGGTCGGCTTTGAATCCGTCGGCTCGTCGGCAGGTTCGTCAAGTGCTGAGCGATTGCGTGGTTTATCATCTGGGCAGGATGCCCAGACTGCTGAATTATCTCAGCTAGGAAGAGGAGTTTCTTCGATGCGAGTTAGAATGTTAAGACTCACGCAGCGACTGTCTCTTCTTGGTGCGTGCAGCTGGCCCCTGGTTTCCGGAGTCGGTTGCACCAGCTTCGGAGCTCAAACGGTCGGCTCTTCCACAGTGAGCAAAACGAGTAATTCGACCAACGGTGTCGTACAGGCCAGCTTCACAGAAAAAGCGGTTACTTCACTCGAAAGCATGGACGAGAATTGGGCTCCGGGTGAGAAAGCTTACATCGAAAAAGACTACGCCAAAGCGGAAAAGCATTTCCATTCCGTTGCGGAAAACACCAAAAATTCCCCTCTGCTGGCGGAAAAAGCCCGCTTCTACGAAGCCGAATGCCTCCGCATGCAGAACTATTATCCCAAAGCGGCAGACACTCTCTCTCGCATGTTGAACGACTTCCCCAGCGGCGTCTACCGGGAAAAAGCGGTCGGCATCATGTTCCAGATCGCAAACTTCTGGTTGGAAGACACCAGCGAGGAGATGGAAAAAAAATCCAAGGGCGCGAATTGGTGGTCGATCTCCTCGAACTACATTCACACGGAACGGACCAAACCTTTCCTCGACCAGGAAGGCCGAGCCCTGGAACTCCTGACCAAGGTGCATATCAACGACCCGACCGGACCCTACTCGGATAAGGCTCTGTATATCATCGGCGTTGTGAACTTCTTCCGAGGCAACTTCAAAGAAGCGGACATCGCTTTCAGCCAGTTAGTCGATACCCACGACAAGAGTCCGTATCGGGCCAAGGCCGCCGAACTGGCGATCATGGCCAAGAATAACAGCACCGGCGGGCCGGAGTACGACGGCCAGAAAACGGCAGATGCTCTGCGCATGGTGCAACAAGCCAAGAAGAACATCCCGGAACTGGCCAAGGAGCGGGGCGAATTTCTCGACCGCCAGATTATAGCCATCAGAACGCAGCAGGCCGATAAGGACATCCAGGCGGCTGAATTCTATCAGCGAACCGGCCATCCCGGTGCGGCCTACTTCTACTACGAACTGGTGATCCGACGTTATCCGGGGACCGATTACGCAACTCGGGCCAGCGCCAAGAAGGCGGAGTTGGAGAAGGAAATCGAAGTTGCCCGCAACCATTCCGATGGTTTCTGGGGCGATATGCGTCGTGGCTGGGACCGTTACGTTCTCGGCCAGAAGACGGGCGAACTCAGCGCTATCAAGCCTATGACCGATGCCGATATCCGCAATCCGGCGGCGCAGTCGCCGGTTAACGATTTGCCGAAGTCGATGCCGACGGCTGCCAGCCCTTACGGAAGGTAAACCTGTGAAAGCACCTCGTGGTACTCTCGAACGTCGCAGCTTCCTCTTTTTCGGGGCCGCCAGCCTATTTGCTTCCGGCTGCACTTCCGATGGTCATTTGAGTATCCTCGGCTACACCAGCCGACCGCAGTACGATACCACGATCAAGACGGTTTACGTGCCGATCTTCAAGAACAAAGCCTTCCAGACGGGGCCGAGTCGCGAAGAAGAGATGGCTCTGACGCGAGAAGTGATCAAACAGATCGAGTTGAAGACGCCCTACAAGGTGGTTTCCGATCCCGACCGAGCTGACACCGAATTGAAGGGAACTATCCTCCGATTCCAGAAAAACCTCGCCAACCGCAACCAGCAGAACGAAGTCCGCGAAATCGAACTGGTCATGGTGATCGAAGTCGTCTGGCGCGATCTGAAGACGGGCAAGGTCCTTTCGAATCCGGCAAAATCCAGCACCGAACTTCCTGGACCCGGATTCGATCCGCGCGTCGCTCCAGTGGAAACTGGCCCAGAAAAGGCAATGCCAGTCACCTTGACCTCCACTGGCCGAGCTTTGCCGGAAGTGGGCGAGTCGAACGCGACGGCCCAGCAGGCTGCCATGAGTCGTCTCGCAGTTAAAGTTGCTCAACTGATGGAAAGTCCCTGGAACGTATCCTCCGCCAATTGTCCCCGATGATTTTTCCTCGGACCGGCTATAATTTTCAGAATGCTGATCTGGAAATGCCGCGATCTTAATCTCGATCTGACCCAGCACGCTTTAGTGATGGGTATTCTCAACGTCACACCCGATAGCTTTTCCGACGGCGGGCAATTCGCGTTGCTCGATTCCGCACTTCACCAGGCCGAACAGATGCTCGCGGAAGGAGCGAACTTGCTGGATGTCGGTGGAGAATCCACGCGTCCCGGGGCAGAACCCGTTTGCGTGGAGGAGGAACTGCGGCGAGTGGTGCCGGTAGTCAGAGAACTAACCAGACGAACCAAAGCAATGATATCTGTTGATAC
The DNA here is from genome assembly GCF_018398935.1 of Telmatocola sphagniphila. GTDB lineage: Bacteria > Planctomycetota > Planctomycetia > Gemmatales > Gemmataceae > Telmatocola > Telmatocola sphagniphila. The sequence goes on from NZ_CP074694.1 coordinate 502,630, forward strand.
TACCAAGGAGTCTGTGGCCCGGGCGACGCTCGCCGAAGGAGCGCACATCATTAATGACATCTCTGCTTGTCGTTTTGAACCGGCTATTCTGGATCCAATCAGAGAGTATCGCGCCGGGGTGATTCTGATGCACATGCAAGGGACACCGCAGACGATGCAGCTGAATCCCAGTTACAGCGATGTGGTTACTGAAGTGCGGAACTTCCTTCAGGAGCGAATTCAATTTTTGGTGGAAGCCGGAATCGCGGCCGATTCCATTGCCATTGATCCGGGAATCGGCTTCGGTAAAACGCACGAGCACAACATGATTTTACTCAAAGAGCTTCGCGAATTTCAGAAGCTTCGAAAGCCGCTATGTCTGGGAGTTTCCCGGAAGGGATTCATCGGTCAGATTACCGGTAAACCGCGAAACGATCGGGTCGCTGGTTCCGTGGCCGTTGCCTGTGATGCCCTGACTCGCCAAAGCGCCCAGATTATTCGGGTTCACGACGTGGCTCCCACCGTGGACGCGGTCCGCATGATTGAAGCCATCCGGTTGAGCTAGGAAGAGATTAGCGATATGGTAAAATAGAAGGCATGAGTGCCGCCTTCGATCCCGCAACATCCAAACTCCACGAGGAATGCCAGCAACTCGCCCAGCGAGCTAAATCCGCTTCCTGGCAGGCCGGGCTTATTTCCAGCGCGTCAAAAGATCGCTGGCTGAACTTGCTGGCGGATACAATTCTCTCAAAAACACCAGCGATTCTCGAAGCGAATCGGAAGGATCTTCAGCAGGAATCCGCTCAATACCTCACGGCCGCCCTGCGCGAACGGCTGCGTTTCGACGAGAAGCGGATCGCCGAGGCGGCTCAGGGAATACGGCAAGTTGCGGCGCTGCCAGATCCAGTCCGGCAAATTATCAGCGGACAAACGCGGCCCAATGGATTGCAGATTCGCAAGATTCGCGTACCCCTGGGGGTAATATTTTTCCTCTACGAATCTCGTCCTAATGTCACGCTCGATGCCGCGGCCCTCTGCGTAAAAAGCGGGAATGCCGTGATTCTACGCGGCGGCAAAGAGGCTCAGCATACCAATCGCGTGCTCGGTGAGCTGATACGCGAGAGCTTGAAGTCGTGTGGAATATCGGAGGAGGTCGTCCAGCTTGTGCAAACTACGGATCGGCAGGCCGTGGACATTCTTTTGAAGATGCCCGAGCAGATCGATCTCGTGATACCGCGCGGCGGCGAAGGACTCATTCGCAAAGTTACCGAAACGACGCGCATACCTGTTCTGAAACACTTCCTGGGGAACTGTCACGTTTACGTTCACGAGTCCGCGGATCTCGAGATGGCGGAGCGCATAGTCGTCAACGCGAAGTGTCAAAGACCCTCCGTTTGCAATGCGATGGAGAGTTTACTCGTAGACCGCGCCATTGCCCCAGACTTCCTACCCCGCATAGACAAAGCCCTGACGGAGCGCGGAGTCGAGTTGCGCGCCTGCGAAGTTTCCCAAACTTATCTGAAAAAATCGCTTCTTGCGAACGAGTCTGATTTCGCGGCTGAATTTTGCGATTTAATCCTGTCGATAAAAACTGTGTGCTCTTTCGATGAGGCGATAAGCCACATCAACCGATATGGGTCACATCATACTGATGCGATCGTCACGAGCGAACTGAAGGCAGCACAGCGGTTCCAGAGAGAGATCGACTCAGCCGCTGTGGTGGTGAATGCGAGTACCCGATTCAACGACGGATTTGAATTGGGGCTAGGTGCGGAGATTGGGATAAGTACCGATAAGCTGCACGCTCGGGGACCATGTGGTCTGGAAGAATTGACGAGTTACAAGTATCTTGTGATCGGTGAAGGGCACGTTCGGGAGTGATTTTCCCCCGCTTCAGGATGAAGCGGTTGACGTTGGCGACGAATGGACTCGGAGTTCGCATGATAGTCCCGATTCTACTAGCCGGCTTAGGAGGGGTTTCCCTTCTTTGTTACGCACGCCGGGAACGGCTTGCGCTTCCCAAATCTTTCCTGCCGTCGGCACCGGTGCCTTCACCGGTTTCCCGGCAGCATCTCCACCTTTATAAAGGGGGAGAATTAAATGCCGTCGCCGTGGAAGCCGCTAAATCCCACTGGCGCGAGAAACTCGACCGCGGCAATTCCCACATTGCCGATGTGGCACTACGGCCCGGGCTGCAGTTCGTCATTCAGGTTCGAGCGCTGGCCGAACTGGGCGGTTCCGAAGCCGCCAAAGTGCTGGAACGGCAGTTGGGCCGGGATCTCTCGGACGATCCGATCGAACAATCCTGGTACTGGATCGATCTCGCACAAGGGTTGCGGGAAATGTCCCACGTGAAAAGTCTTCCCAGCTTACTGCAGCATGTGGACAAAGCTCTGGAACTGCCGCTGGGACATCTCTACGCCGCCGAGTTGGTTTCGTTTCCCGCCTTCCAGGAACATCTGAACAATCCCCTATCCAGCCACGGACAAGCCTGTCTGCGCGTGCTGCATGCGACTCTGACGGGGATTCGGCAAGGGTATCTGAGCGCCAGCCTCTATGTGGAAGCTCAACTGGGAGAAGCTCTCCATACGCTCTCCGAAGCCTGTCCCGATAGCGTCGACCCTTTGGTGGCTCGCGTCTTCCTGGAAAGCCTGCGGATACTACGACGGAACGATCATATTCTGCAGATTTTGCGAGAAGATCCTTCCAAGGCTCAAGCCTATCGCTGGCAATCAGCTTACCTGAAATCCGCTGAACCGATCATCCGCGAATATCTGCACGAGATCGAACTCGACCTGGGTCGGAACCTGGCCCTGACCCGCGGACGGGAACAGAGCGATCTTTTGAAAGCGATTTACGACTTCCATACCGACAGTAGCGAAATCATCGTCCAACTGCTGCAAAAAGATATGATTGCGGATCGATCGCTCGGATTTGCCTGCTTGCAGCATGGCAAAACCACTCGGGCCACCAGTGCGTTGCTTTACTACACCCGGACAATCCTCAATCCCAAGCGATCCTTCTGGTTTGGCGTTCATTCGTTCCTGGAGACCTCGAAAGCTCGAGTCAATGAAAACCTCGCCGCCATCAAAGCACTGCGGGCACATCCTTCGATGGAAGCCGAAACCATTCTGCTGCAACTGACCCATACCGATTCGGTCTACCGGCCGGCCGCTTTGGCCAGCCTCGGCTGGTGGGAACCGATTCATCGCAAACCGGTTATCGAGACACTGCGAAGAGGTATGGACGATCTGGCCACCCGCGACATCTGTCTGTGCGCACTCGCTCGCCTGGGGGAACTGGCGGCCATCTCAGAGTTACAGAATCGACTGATCGATTCGAATGCAGAAATGATTCACCAGACGATCGATCTGTTGATGGACGAAGGCGTGACTTACCTTTGGCCTGATCTGGACACGCTGACCGAGCATGACGACACAGCCGTTTCGTCGCACGCCTGGGAAGTGATCGAGAGGATGCGAGAGAATTTCCTCGGCCCGTTAGATTGAGCGAGTTTTAGAGCTTGCCGGCGTCCAGATCGTCCGGCTTGGTGCCACTCAAAGAAGCTTTGACCACCGTATTCATCAACTGCTCGGCCAGGGGAAGCGTAGCTTCACCAAAAGCATTCAGGGCCGTCTGTAACTTACTGGCGTCAGAAACCGTCATCGCCTGAGTCAGAACTCCCCGGGCCTCTTCAATTCGTCGGCGTTGCTCTTCGGACAGGTGCAATCCCGTTTGGGCTAGTGCTTTCTCCGTGTGGCGAATGTCCGCATCGGCCTTGTTTTTGAGCTCGATGAAACGACGCATGTTGAAATCTTCCTGGGCATATTCCACGCTCGCCAGGACTAATTTCTCCACTTCATCACTCGAAAGACCATGTTTGGCCTGCACGGTGACGCTGGCCTGCTGGCCGCTCCGGTTCTCCCGGGCGCTGACGGTTAGCATGCCATTGGCATCGACCTGAAAAGTGACATCGACTTGAGCCATTTGGGCGGGCATCGGCGGAATGCCGCCGAGTTTGAACTTGCCCAGCAGTCGGCAATCTTTAGTCAACTCCCGCTCACCCTGATAGATGTTGACGATGATGGCGGTCTGGTTGTCGACGTAGGTCGTGTAACGAGTGGTGGCCTGGCAGGGCACGGTCGAATTGCGGTGGATGATCTTATCCACTACGCCACCGAGCGTTTCGATCCCCAGGGACAAGGGGACCACGTCTAACAGAAGCAGATCGCGACTGCCGCCGGCCAGAATATCGGCCTGTACTGCCGCACCGAGAGCGACGACTTCGTCCGGGTTCAGTTCAATGTGCGGCTTCTTGTGGAAGAAAGATTCCACTTTTTCGCGAACTATCGGCAACCGGCTCGAACCGCCGACGAGAACGACTTCATCGATTTCAGTCGTCGTCAACTCTGCGTCGCGGAGAGCCGAGCGACACTTGGCCAGTGTGCGTTCAACCAGAGGAGTGACCCATTTCTCAAAATCGGCGCGCGTGATCTTGTACTGCAGATCGATGCTTTCTTCGGGCAGCTTGAGAACCAGCACCGCCTCTTTCTTGTTCGAAAGTTCGATCTTGGCTTTTTCCGCGGCCGATTTGAAGGCTTGCAGCAGGGTGGGCCGTTTAGTGGCGAGGTCGATATTTGCCTGACGAGCCACTTCCCGCATGATGGTCCGGTCGAAATCGTCACCGCCGAGGAAGGTGTCCCCGTTCGTGGAAAGGACCTTGAATACACCGTTGTCGAGCGAGAGGATGGAACAGTCGAAAGTGCCACCTCCCAGATCGTAGATGGCGATTTTTGCCCGGTTTTTCTTGTCGAGACCATAGGCGAGGGCGGCCGCCGTCGGTTCGTTGACTATACGCAGCACGTCTAAGCCGGCAATGCGCCCGGCATCGCGCGTCGCCTGTCGTTGGCTATCATCGAAATAGGCCGGGACGGTAATGACCGCCTTGGTGGGATTGCCGGCTCGCTGGCGAACTTCCCGAAGGATCATCGCGGAAAGCTCCACCGGAGTGTATTCTTTGTCCCCAATGAGGACATGCAACACCTTACGGCCGCCGTCGAGTTCCCGTTCCACAATCTGGTGGGGAATCAGTTCGAGTTCCTGTTTCAGTTCATCGAGGTTCCGCCCCATCAGTCTCTTGACGCTGAAGATGGTATGTTCGGGATCTTCAAGGGCACGCGCTTTGGCTTCGGGCCCGACGAGGACCGAACCGTCCGAGTGAAAGGAGATTGCACTGGGAACCAGGGCGATACCGGCGGCATCTCGGACCACTTCGGGTCGGCCGGCTCGCATGTAAGCGGCCAGGGAATAGGTGGTACCGAGATCAATGCCAACGACTGAGAAATTCATGGAAGCTACAGGAAAAAAAAGACCTGTCGAGGGGAATCGACAGGTTCTTGATTGAGACTGGGCGCTAAGGGATTCGAACCCCTGACCCACGCGGTGTAAACACGTCGCTCTACCACTGAGCTAAGCGCCCGAAATACCAATTAAATGTCTCGCAGGTCGCGAATCAAGCCCTGAACGTATTTCAAGGCATTTAATTTTTGCCGGATCGTCCGGAGGTGGTCTCCCACGGACGATTCACCAAACAATTTTCCGACCTCCTGAAGCATCTTTTTTTTACGCTGCAAAAGGTCATTTTCAAGCTGATCCAGCCCCGCCTGATCTTTCAGATCCTTCAATTCTTCCAGTTGCATGCGAAGTTCCAATGTTTCAGAAAGGAACTCCTGCGGCATCTCCTTGACCTCGGAAACGGGAGGACCGCCTAGCCGGGTGAGTAAGTACTCCGCCCGGCTGAAAGGTTCCTTCAGAATCCGATAAGCTTCATTGAGTCGGGAAGCGATTTGCAGGCTGGTCTGCTGATCGAGAGAAGAACTATTCTGGTGATAATCGGGATGGTTATCCCGGCTTCGGCGAAGATAGTTGGCTTCGACATCCTGCAAGTTCAAATCGAACTGCCGGGGAAGTCCGAGCAGTTCGAAGTAGTCGATATCATTCATTACATTGAGAACGAGCTGCCGCAACCGCAAGTACTCTTGGCGGTGGGATTGCTGACGCTGAAGCCTCGTTTGTTCAGATCGTCATGGAAGTCGACGACCACGCCGTTGAGGTACAGCATGGATCGCTTGTCAACGACCACACCAATACCGTGAATTTCGAACACTTCATCGAGCTTTTCATTGACGGTCGGGTCGAGGTCCAGCTTGTGCTGGAAACCCGAGCAACCCCCGCCGACGACTCGCATGCGAAGGTACAGGTTTTCGGCCACGCCGGCGGCTTTCTGCTCGGCGATAATCCGACGAACTTCGCTGGCGGCCTTTTCGGAAATATTCAGTTGAACCGCGGGAGCTGCGGGAGCTTTCGCGTTGGTGTTAACTTCGAGTTCGGCTGTAGCGGACATAATCGATTCTCCAATTTAAGACTTCGATAAGGATATTACTTGGCAGCAACCAGTTCGGATGCTTCCACGTTGGTTTGCTTTTCCTGAAAGTTCTTGATCGCAGCCTTGATTGCATCTTCGGCCAGGACGGAGCAGTGAACTTTCACCGGGGGCAGGGCCAGTTCTTCGACGATTTCGGTGTTGCGGATGCTCAGGGCCTGATCGACCGTTTTGCCCTTGAGCCATTCGGTAGCCAGGCTGCTGGACGCAATGGCGGAACCGCAGCCGAAGGTTTTAAACTTGGCATCTTCAATCACCCCGGTGGCGGGATTGACTTTGATTTGCAGTTTCATCACGTCGCCGCATTCCGGTGCCCCGACCAGGCCCGTTCCCACATTGGGATCGGTCTGGCTCAAGCTGCCGACGTTGCGCGGATTATTGTAATGTTCCAGAATCTGTGCACTATATGGCATTGTTTAAACCCTTTCTCTCGCGATCTTCAATTCCGTTTAGTGAGCGCTCCATTGAACCGACTTCAAGTCGATCCCGGCCTGGGCCATTTCGAACAGAGGAGACATCTCACGCAGGCGATTCACTTCCTTGACGACCAGATTGACCACGTAATCGACTTCTTCTTCGGTCGTGAATCGGCCAATTCCAAAGCGGATGCTGGAGTGAGCGAGCTCGTCTCCGACACCCAGAGCTTTCAGCACATAGCTGGGTTCGAGGCTGGCGCTGGTGCAGGCCGAGCCGGAAGAAACCGCCACATCCTTAATACCCATCATCAGCCCTTCGCCTTCCACGTAGGCGAAGCTAATGTTGGCGTTGCCGGGCAAGCGTTCCTCCGGATGGCCGTTCAGAAAACTTTCCGGAAGTTTATCCATGATTCCCTTGCGGAGCTTCTCGCGAAGGCGGAAAACTCGCTTGGATTCTTCGGCCATTTCCTTGTTCGCAATCTGGCAGGCCATACCCAGTCCCGCTATCGAAGGCACGGCCAGCGTGCCCGATCGCATTCCGCGTTCGTGGCCGCCGCCGTCCATCTGAGCTTCCAGACGAACGCGAGGATCTTTCTTACGAACGTAGAGGGCACCGATGCCTTTAGGGCCATAAATTTTGTGAGCGGTCAGGCTCAGAAGGTCGATGCCCATGTCTTCCACATCGACGGGGATCTTGCCCACGGCCTGCACGGCGTCTGTGTGGAATAAAACGCCTTTTTCCTTGCACAATTTCCCGATCGATTTGATCGGATGCAGAGTGCCGATTTCGTTGTTGGCCGCCATGACACTGACCAGAATCGTCTTGTCGGTCATCGCTTCGCGGATCTGATCGGCCGAAACTCGCCCGTAGCTGTCGACGTCGAGAACGGTGACCTGGAAACCTTCGCGTTCCAGCCGCTTGCAGGGATCCAGCACGGCTTTGTGCTCGGTGACAACCGTGATGATATGGTTGCCTTTTTTCTTGTACATTTGAGCAACACCCTTGATGGCCAGGTTGTTGCTTTCGGTGGCACCGCTGGTGAAGATGATTTCCTTGCCCGAGGCATTAATCAGATCGGCGATCTGATTGCGAGCTTCTTCAACGGCTTCTTCGGCTTCCCAACCGTAGGCGTGGTTGCGGCTGGCCGCGTTGCCATATTTTTCGGTGAAAAAGGGCAGCATGACATCGACGACTCGGGGATCAACCCGAGTGGTCGAATTATTGTCCATGTAAATCGGCAATTTCATCTCGACACTTCCCCATTCAGACCGAGGAGGGCAACCTACGATATACTTCCAGAATTCAGAGAATCTTTCACTGTCAGAACGGTCTGCAGAGTTTGCATATTCATTCGAGGCTGTATTAAATCCGCCAAGGTCACCCGTTCTAAAACTTCCAGAAGCCGCCGGTGCAGATCCTGTATCGGCAACTTGATCGGACAGGTGCCGAGCATCGTACAGTCTTCGTGATTCTCTTCGTGTTCCAGCCCCGCACAGGAGGCCAGTTGGAACCCTTCTTCCAGATTCTGAAGGATCTCTTTAATGGTGATGCTGCCGGCCGAGCGAGTCAGGACGTAACCGCCTTTGACGCCGCGATGGCTGGCAACGAATCCCCGTTGGCAGAGTTCTTTCAGGATATTCGCCACGAAAGGCCGGCTGAGATGGTACTCATCGGCGATTTCGCGAGCACTTGCACCAGTTCCATGGTTGTGCAAGTAGACTAGGATCAGGAGCGCGTAGTCGGTCTTTTTACTTAAAAGAGCCATGGCGATCTCCAAATAGCACTAAATCTATTCTAAATGTATGCAGGGCTCGAACAGGAGTCCAGTACATTACTGTTAAGCTATGAAAAACTGTTGAAGTAAATACTAAAAAAAGAAGGGCGGTTGCAGTGGTGAGGTACTGCAACCGCCCGAAAGCGAATTTGGCCAGAAAACGGAGAGATTACTGGTCAAAAATTAGTCATCTTTTCGTCGTGGAGCGGGGTATTTCACTTCGAACGGTTCGCCGGTCATTTTCTTCCAGGCGGCCTTCTGTTCGGGGGTGAGAATGGCGTTCACTTTTTCGACGTATTCCTTGACGAGGGCATCGAGCTTCTTGCGGGTTTCGGGATCCATGCCGAAGCCACCGAAACCGCCACCGCCCTTACCGAAGCCACCGCCGCCTTTTCCACCGTTTCCTCGGTTGCCGCCTTTGTTGCCACCGCCACCGCCGCTGCCGCCCATCATTTCGCGACGATCTTTACCGAATTCTTCGGCGAGGCTGGTGATCTTGGTTTTCTGCTCATCGTTGATGGTCAGTTGTTTGGAGACGTCTTCCGAAACGAAAACGGTCGGTCCCATCATGCGGACTTGTTCCTGAAGGCCGATCTGTTTCAGGCGGGACTGCTGTTCGGTTTTCAGAACTTCGTTGATCTTCTTTTCAACGGGATCATTGAGTTCCTTCATCATTTCGGCCATTTTTTTGGCCCGTTCTTCCTGGGGCAGCTCTTTGAGCTCGGCCATCTTGCCGAACATTTCTTTACGCTGTTCCTGGAGCTTGGGCATGAGTTCGTCCATGGCCGCTTTGAGCTTTTCTTTCTGTTCGTCGGTCACTTTCAGTTCGGCTTGAACGCTTTCGTTGTTGATCAAACCGATGCCGCCACCGCCGCCGAACATTCCGCCGCCGAAGCCGCCGCCCTGTCGTCCCTGGCCTTTGCCCTGGAAATAGGACGCTTCCGATGTGGTGGCAAAAGCTGCCAAAACCGCCATCAGGAACGCGAAACCGAAAATTTTACGCATTCGAGAGTCTCCTTGGTGTATACGTAATCCGACTGCTAATAAAAGTACCCATCGGGGTCGCCGATGGGTTACTGTTTTTTTGATTTCTCATAAATTGTTCATTGCTTTAAGCCGCCGGGGGAAGTGGGGTTCGTCGATTTTGAATTTCCTGAGAATTCCCCATCCAAAGTCTTGTCTCCGATTAGTTTCCACCCCACTGGGACCACGAGTTTAAAGATCGTTTCGGAATCAGGATTATTGGTCATGTAGTCTGTGAAAACGTACTTAATCGATTCGTTAGCGCTATTGATGTATTCGATCTGACGCAAAAAAATATACGAACTTGGATAAAGCTTTTGATTGTTCACCAGGGTTAACCGAGCCACCTTGAATTCCTGTTTATCCGAATTCTTCTTGGGAACAATGTCGATGTATACATAGTGGGTATCTTCCAGAAGGTAATTCAAAGTGAATCTTTCTTTGAGCTCGGCTGCTTTCATTCCAAACAGAAGCGGAAGAGGAAAGTAAGTAATGATATCCTTTCCTGTTGGAGCAGAAAGCATTTTTACCTCTTTCGTTTTGAAGTCGAATAAATACAGATCTTTTCCTTTGATTAGAAATCGCCGATGAATTGGTTGGTTGGCATCAACTTCGGACAAATCGATAAATGCGAGATTAGGTTTTTGAAAATATGCAGTCCCCTTCATTTCGGTTGAAGTTTTTCGGACCGGCTCGATTATCGTTTGAGTTACGGCCATCCCGAACGATTCGGTTTTCGTCATCCGAGCTTCCCAGTCTTTGAGAATTTGGTCGAGTCGGGCGGACTTCTGTTCTGGGGTTAGCTCGCTCGTGGCCGACCTCTTCTCGTACTCACCTACCGACTGCTGAGCGTTGGATATGTTGCAAAATAGCAGAAAAATGACTGTGAGATTTATTGTCTTGAGCATGGGGAATCTCCTGGATTTTTTTACGTATCGCAGATCTTAACCCGGCAGAAGAACTGGTTACCCCGCGAGGCGCGTGAAGGCGATTTCAGAAACGTATGCCTCCCGTTAGGTCAGAATTGCAGGAAGCGTTGCTTGGAATCCTGTGCATTAGGTGCCGAAAGTCGTCATTGCTGCTTTAAGCCTCCGGGTTGAACGGAGCCGGAAGGGCGCGATGCTCCTCGAAAAATACCATCGTTTTGTTTTTCTTCCGGAAGTAATTTCCAGCCGTTGGGAACAATCAGTTTAAAGTAATTGGCGGGAATTTCCTTGTTGATTTTGTGCTCCAGCAGATCGTACTGGATCGTTTCGCCATTGTTGGCGATGTAATAGATCTGGCGTGGGAGCATAAAAGAATTGGGATACTTTTTCGAATTGATCACCAATGTTAAACGGGCCACCTTGAATTCCTGCTTGTCCGAGTTCTTCTTGGGAACAATATCGATGTAGGCGTAATCCGTATCTTCCAGAAGATACTTCATGACGAAGCGTTCCTTGGCATCCTCCGCCTTCATGCCGGAGAGCAGGGAAAAAAACAGGTTGTCGCCAATGCCGTTTCCTTTGGGGAGAGCGAAGGTTTTGATCTGCTGGGTTTTAAAGTCGTACTGAAACAGATTCTTACCATCGGCGAGGAATCGTTCTCGTTTGCTCGCCTTCGGGCCCGATTCCTGCAGATCGAACAGGGCGAGACTCGGTTTTTGAATGTTGGCGGTGCCTTCCAAAACGACTTCGGTTTTGCGAACCGGTTCAGTTTCCTTGCGGATCACCTTCATGCTGAACGATTCGGTTTTCGTCATCCGAGCTTCCCAGGCCTGGAGAATCTGATCGAGTCGGGCGGACTTCTGTTCTGGGGTTAGCTCGATTTTAGCGGTTTTCTTCTCGTCCTGAGCCGGGGAAGTCTGGGCGCTGGCCATCGAGGCAAATATCAGCAATAAGGCGGCGATTCTCGTCATCCCGAGCATGGGGATTCTCCTGAACATCTAAGCTTACGGCCTGATTTGTACCAGTCCCGGCAAGTTGCGCGAAGGCCGGTTTGGTAACTTTTACCAGACCTCGGTGCAAGGAGCGCGCTTTGTGGAGCTGGGTAAAATTTGCAATCCGCGCGAAACTGGTTATCCCATTTACCTCTTTTATGCATATGATTGATAGACGGTTTCGATTTTAAGCGGAAATGAAGGACATCAATGGAAGCGGCCCGCGTAGACATTCGTATTGTGGCTGGAGACTTGCGCGGCCGAAAAGTTACCGCGGTAGTTCACGACGGACTTCGTCCGACTCCTCAGATGGTGCGGGAGGCTCTGTTCAGCATTCTGGGAAATGCTGTTCCCGATCGGACTTTTTACGATGTATTCGCTGGAACGGGCGTGATCGGGATGGAGGCCATCAGTCGGGGGGCTTCCAAGGCAGTTTTTCTGGAAAAAGATGCGAAATTGCTGGATGCGATTCAAAAGTATCTGGCCAAATTTGGCATTTCAGATCGCACGCAGACGCTTCGTACCGACGTCTACCGGTATTGGGAACGCTGGATACCGGTGGAAAAAGAGCCGGTGAATGTCTTTTTCAGTCCTCCCTTTCCCGATTTGACGGAAAAAATGGACGAATTTTCAGCTATGATTCGTCTAGTATGTGACAAGATCCCCGTGGCATCGGTAGTGATCATTCAGGCGGAAGACGGCTTTACTGAAGACAAGTTGCCGTTTTATGCCGAGTGGGACCGACGCAAGTACGGACGGAATCTCCTTTTATTTTGGGTCAAGGAAGACGCACCCGCGGAATCGGCAACAGCCGGTTCCGATGGAGCGGAATCTCAATGAATTATCTGGCCCACGTTTTTTTGGCGGAAAACGAACCTCAATCTATTCTCGGAAACCTGATGGCGGATGTTCTCCGCCGACAGGACTTCGATCGCCTGCCCGTCGGGATTCAAATCGGCATTCGACAACATCGCCAAATCGATTCTTTCACCGATCGACATCCCGTAGTTCAACGCAGTATTCGCCGCCTCAAAGCCACTTGGGGCTGGTTTGGCGGCATTATCATCGATGTGTACTACGACCATTTGCTGACGGAAAACTGGGACCACTTTTCCGAGGAGTCGCTCCGGGAATTTTGCGATCGAATCAACGATATCCTGCGCGACCAATTGCCGAATCTGCCCGGCGAAGGAAAATTTCTGGCCCAGAAACTGATTGAGAACGATCGGCTTTATTCCTATACGTCGCTCGATAGTATCTCCTTTGCTTTGGCCAATATCTCAGAACGGGTAACGGAGCGGATGCCCAAGCACAAGGTACACTTGCAGGATGCTTTGCCTGAACTGCAGGCCGCGCATAAGGAACTTTCCGCGGACTTTATGGAATTTTTCCCCACTCTGATATCGTTCAGCGATAGTTTGAAGAATCGCCAGCGTTCGGCCATTGCGCTTCCGTAAGCCGAACTCTTCGTCGTATTAGCCCTCCTTTGGGAACATGACCGAACGAGAATTTGCTATCGAAGTCGTCCAGAGGCTGCACGATGCGGGTTACGAATCGTACTGGGCGGGTGGCTGCGTCCGCGACCAGTTATTGGATCTGGAACCCGCGGACTACGATGTGGCCACCGCCGCCACGCCCGATCAGGTCAAAGCTTTATTTCGGCGAACGGTGGAAGTAGGCCTGAGCTTCGGCGTCGTCGAGGTGCTGGGGCCGCAGAAACATAAAATCCAGGTCGCCACATTTCGCAATGACGGCAACTATTCCGATGGCCGTCGACCCGACAGCGTGTCTTTCTCCTCCGCGGAGGAAGATGCCGATCGTCGGGATTTCACGATCAACGGTCTGTTTTTTGATCCCCTTCAAAATCGGGTCATCGATTTCGTCTCGGGCCAGAAGGATCTGGAAAATCGAATCCTCCGGGCGATTGGCAAACCCCGGGATCGCTTTCGCGAGGACAAGCTGCGAATGCTTCGCGCAGTTCGGCTAGCGGCTCGTTTCCAGTTGGAAATCGAACCGCAAACCGCAGAGGCCATTCGAGAAATGGCACCTCAGATAGATGTCGTCAGCCCTGAGAGAATAGCGGAAGAGTTCCGCAAGATGCTGGTGAATGCGCATCGGGCACGGGCTATGGATTTGTTGTTCGAACTTCATCTTGCTCTGCCGATTTTCCCAGAATTTTCCGATCCTCGTTTTCACAGAGAAGAAGTAACCGAGCAGTTGAAGCGGATGACTTTGTCGAGTTTCGAAGTCGCTTTTTCACTGCTCTTCGGCTTTCTACGGCCGGTCCCTTCCGAAAAGCCCAGCAGGAAAACTCCGATTCACGATCTGTGCCGACGCTTGAAGCTGTCGAATGAAGAGCGCGAACGGATCGAGTGGCTCGTCAAGAATCAGGACGCATTTCGGAATCTCGCTTCTCAACCTTTCAGCCGTTACCAACCACTTGTGATACACCCGGGGATTCAAGACCTCCTCGAACTGCACAAGCGGAATGGCCTGGAATCCGACGCTCAAGGGGCGGAAGCGATCCTGCGCGATTATCCGCCAGAGAAATTGAATCCGGTGCCCTTAATCACTGGGGAAGATCTTTTGGAACGGAATGTCCCGGCCGGCCCGAAGTTCAAGGAAATTTTGCAGACGATTCGCAACCAGCAACTGGATAAGAAATTGAACGATCGAGAGGAAGCCCTCCGTTGTTTGGATAAGTTCATTACCCAATAAATTGAATCCTCGCTTTAATCCCCAAAAACTTGTGCCACAATATCGTTAACGCTCGGCGAATTTCATTCCTCACAGGCTCGGTAAGGTCGGTAACGGTGAACAATTTCGCAACTTGTCCGCTCTGTCAATCGGCTAGTAGAATTGCTTTCCATAAAGAGGGTCATCCGATTCGGGATTGCCTTCGCTGCCAGCATCGTTTCTGCATCATCTCCTCCTTGCAAGAGCATGTGGAGACGGTTTACGACGATAGCTATTTCCTAGGGGGCGGAGCCGGGTATGCCAATTACCTCAGCGAGGAAAAGCTACTGACGGAACGGGGAAGTTGGTACGCCGATCTGGTCCGCCGATACACAAAACCGGGCATCATGCTGGATGTCGGGTCGGCAGCGGGTTTTCTGCTGAAAGGGTTCCATCAAAAGGGCTGGACCGGTAGCGGCCTGGAGCCGAATCCCAAGATGGCTCGCCTGGCTTTTGAGAAGCAGGGTTTAAGCGTTAACGTCGGCACTTTGGAAGATTTCGCATTCACCGAACAAGTCGATCTGGTTTCCATGATTCAAGTTCTCGGGCATTTCGTCAATCCTCTGAAAGCACTTCACACGGCCGCGGAAATCACCAAACCGGGAGGGCTTTGGCTGTTCGAAAGCTGGAATCGCGACAGTTTGACCGCGCGGGTTTTTGGTGAGCATTGGCACGAATACAGTCCTCCCAGCGTCATTCAGTGGTTTAGCCCCCACGAGTTGACCCGTTTGGCCGAGCGGTTTGGTTTCCGTCAGATAGGCCGCGGTCGAACGCTGAAGTGGATCAATCTCGGCCATGCCAAATCGCTACTGACTTACAAATTGAAAGATTCGGCCGCAGGACGCCTGGCCGGGAAAGCTTTGGAATTCCTGAACGAAAACTGGTCGGTTCCCTATCCGTCCGAGGATTTGTTCTGGGCAGTCTACCGTAAGGAATAATTGAAAATTCGACTCCCGGGCGTGAATCGTATAATGAAAGCCTGCGCATGATGGAATGTGCCGAATTAATTTCAGATTTCAGCCCAGATGAGAGCCGAGATGGCTTCGAGCCAAACAGATTCCGGAAATCGGGATAGCACCGAGCGAACCTCTTCGACCGACGATCAACGAATAGGCAACATCATTCCGTTGCCGCCCCCCGAAAACCTTATGCGGTTTTTCCCGATCGCCGGTACGGCGGTGGAGGCTCTCGTTTGTCAGACTCGAGATTCCATAAGGCGCATACTGCGACAACAATCGGACCGGTTGCTGGTGGTCATCGGTCCCTGTTCCATTCACGATCCGGCCGCCGCGGTGGAGTATGCTCAACGGTTGAGCCTGCTCCGGAAAAAACTGGCAGCGGATCTCGAAATCGTCATGCGGGTTTACTTTGAGAAGCCGCGGACGACGGTGGGCTGGAAGGGGTTGATTAACGATCCCTACATGGATGGCAGTTTCAAGATCAACGAAGGGCTTCGAATTGCTCGAGATCTGTTGATCCGAGTGAACCAGACCGGGGTTCCGGCTGGCTCCGAATTTCTCGATACGATTTCTCCGCAATATATTGGCGATCTCATCAGCTGGGGCGCGATCGGTGCAAGAACCACCGAGTCGCAGGTTCATCGCGAACTGGCCTCGGGATTATCGGCTCCAATTGGCTTCAAAAACGGAACCGACGGCAGCATCAAAATCGCCTCGGACGCTATTCTAGCCGCTGGCCAGAAACATCATTTCCTCTCGGTGCACAAGAATGGCCAGGTGGCCATTGTCGAAACGACTGGCAATGACGACTGCCACATTATTTTACGGGGCGGCAAAACACCCAATTACGATTCAGCGAGCGTACAGGCAGCGGCCGCGGCTCTCAAACAGGTGGGATTGCCAGAAAGATTGATGATCGATTTTTCCCATGCCAATAGTGGCAAGTCCCATCGCAAGCAGGTCGATGTGGCGGCCGATGTGGCGGGGCAATTGAAAAAAGGCGAGAAACGCATCGTCGGCGTCATGGTGGAATCGAATCTCGTCGAAGGCCGGCAAGATTTGAAGCCGGGCGTTCCTTTAGTCTACGGGCAGAGCGTAACCGATGCCTGTCTGGGCTGGGAGGATTCCGCAAGCTTACTCGAGACGCTGGCCGAGTCGGTGCGAGCTCGTAGGACCGCCACGAGTACCTGAAAATTAGGACATTTGGAATATAGTGGAAGGTTAAGAACTACCAACGGAGGGGACTTTCATGTTCAGAGTCATCGGTACGTTATTCCTTTGTGCGCTCGGTATTTCCGCTGCTCCCACGGAACCCAGTACGGCCAAGGATTCCTCCAAAATTCGCCTGGGCATCAATATTTCGAGCATTGCCTACTACACACCCGAAATCGTCTTCAAAGACATCATGAAACAGGGGAGCGGTTTTCTGAGCCAGAAAAAAGGCAAGGGCTGGGCTCAGGGCGGCGATCTGCCGGTCGATGATAATGGAAATATCAAAAAACTGGAGCCCGAACAATTCGGCGAAGTGCTGCTCTTCCCGGATATGGAAGGCAAATATCCCGGCGGCGAATATATCTGCAAATACGAGGGGGAGGGCGAAGTCGTTCTGGGAGGATCGGCCACGCCGCTTCCCGGAAAAGGGAAGGATATTCGCGTTAAAGTCGATCCCCCTCGCGGTCATATCTCCATCAAAGTGATGCGAACCAATCCCAAGAATCCCGTCCGAAATATCAAACTCTTTCCCGCCAAATACACCAGCAAGGACTTGCAGGATCCCTTCGATCCCGCCTTCCTCAAACATCTGGACGGCTACAAAGTTCTACGCATGATGGATTGGGGCAAAACCAACGATTCCGAAGTCGTGGAGTGGAAGGATCGAGCGAAGATGACCGAATTCCAGGGCACCAACAAAGGGGTTGCTCTCGAGTATCAAATCCAACTTGCGAATACTCTGAAGGTTGAACCCTGGTTTTGCATACCGCATCTCGCCAGCGACGACTACGTGGCTCAGTTCGCCAAGTTAGTGAAAGAGAAGTTGAGTCCCGCCTTGAAGTTCCACGTCGAATACAGCAACGAGACCTGGAACGGTCAGTTTGCTCAGGCGAAATATTGCCAGCAGCAGGGTTTGAAACTCGGCTTGAGTAAGAACGCCTATGAAGCTCAGCTCCGATATTCTTCACAGCGCTCGGTGGAGATTTTCAAAATTATCGAAAAGGAATTCGGTGGGCACGATCGCTTCGTCCGAATTATTGCGACGCACGCCGCCAACAGCTGGGGAGGAGCGACCACTCTCGATTGGCAGAAAGCTTATACCCAGGCGGATGCCGTTGCGATTGCACCTTACTTCGGCAATCGTCTGGGAAGTCCCAAGATGGTCAAGGAGGTCTTGGCCGGTGGTCTCGACAAAGTGTTTGAAGAGCTGAAGGTCGACCTCGCCGATAACAAAAAGAAGAACGAAGAATACGCTCAAATCGCGAGCAAGCGAAAGCTCGAACTGATGACCTACGAAGGCGGGCAGCACCTGACGGGAATCGAAGGCCAGCAGGATAACGAGGAGTTGACCAAGTTGTTTATTGCTGCCAACCGCGACCCACGCATGAAGGAACTGTATCTGATCGATCTGAACAATTGGAAGGAGATTGGCGGCGGAGTTTACTGCATGTTCGCCAGCATGGGCCGCTATACCAAGTGGGGAAGTTGGGGGCTGCTGGAAAACTCGGTGCAGGATGTGAAAACCGCCCCGAAATATCAGGCGGTTCAAGAGTTTATGAAATCGCTGAAGGGCAATTGAGCCGAGTCTGAATTAATTATTCCAGAACTTCCAGATTACGCCGATCGCCACGGCGAACAGGAAGATAATAAACGCTACGATCTGCAGCATCCCCGAACCTGGTTTGCTCTCCGGTTGCACGAACGGGTTGGATGGAGGATTCTGTGCCGATACGGGCGTTCGCGTCGCAACTCGTGAAGGCTGAGGCGTCTTCTCCGTTGAGTTTGCCATCCGCTTGGTTTCGCCGATGCCGCGAGGATCGGAGACTGGTGGAGAAATCGTCGAAGGCCCAATTCCCGAAGAAGACGGTTGCGGCGGCGGCTGGAAAAACGGCGGACGAATTGCCGAATTGCTGGCCGAAAGATTCGGATCGCTGCCACCCGTGCCGGCATGACTGCCGCCCCCCACATTTTGTTTGGGTGGTAAGGTTGCCAATCCGCCGGAACGCTGACTGGAATCGGCCCGAAGAATCGCAGAATCTTGACGAGCCAGGTTGGTGCTGGAAATCGATGCACTCGAACCCATAGACTCTCGAGCGGCCGGACTGAGTGAGGGAAGTTCGTCCTCCGGCGGCGCGATGAGCTGCTCGGAAATCCAAGGCAACAAATCTTCGTACACTTCGGCCGGCGTCTGATACCGTTCGTTGATATTCTTGGCCATCATCTTCGACAGCACCGCCTGAACGCCTTCCGGCACTTCGGGTCGGATACTTCGAATGGGAGTCGGCACCTTCGTCTGATGCGCAATTAGCTTGTTGGCGATCGTCCCGTCGGGGAACGGGGGATGGCCGGCCAGGAGGAAGTAGAAAGTCGCGCCCATCGAGTAAATGTCGGCCCGAACATCCACATCGTGGCTGTTCACCGTTTGCTCGGGTGCGACGTAATCCGCTGTCCCCAACACGCTCTTTTCATCGTATTTCAGGGTCAGCATGTCATCTTCGGTGTTATAAAATCGGGCCAGACCCATATCGAGGATCTTGGACATGCCGAATCGGTCGACCAGAATATTCCCTGGCTTAATATCGCGATGGATAACGCCAACTCGGAAGGCATGATCGAGTGCCTGCACCGATTGCCAAGTGTAGTTGATGGCCCGATGAACATCCATCGGCCCCTTCTTTTTCACAATTTCCAGCAGGCTGGAACCGTCGACATATTCCATGACCAGAAAGTGCAGATTGCCATCTTGATCGATGTCGTGGGTGCGGACGATATTGGGATGATCCAAAGCGGCTGCCGCCCGAGCTTCACGATAAAAACGGCCCAGAGCCGCGGGTTCTTCGGCTTTATTGGGGGGCAGGACTTTGATGGCTACCCGGCGTTTCATGTACAGGTGCTCGCAGAGGAAGACCTGGCCCATGCCACCGAAACCGATTCTCTCCAAAAGTTTATATTTGCCAATCGTGAATCCACGCCATTTGCCCAGCATGAATTGCTCGGCCTGAAAATAGGTGATCAAAGCATCTTTGACCATCGAACCGGCGAGTTTTTTGACATCAGTCGGCATCGTGCCGTTGGTGCGCAGCTTATCAAGATAAGCGTCGAGACGGGGTTCCTCCACCATACCACTCTTGCGAATTAGCTTAACCAGATCATCCAAAGTGGCTGGAGCAGCCATAAGTTACTTCCCCGAAAGGATTCGAACCACCGCCGAGCGATTGATTCCGCAAAGCTACGATCTTTTACAAACTTAATATACAGTTTGAAAGATTTATAGAAAAACGAAAATAATAGTCGGAAAGAAGTTTAGCTCGGCACCCGGCGGAATCAGATTGAGGTATCGCCTGAATTTCGGGTTCTGCGGCTTAATCTGAAAGAAAAGATTTTGCCGTCTACAAGACCCGCCTCTTGATTGGCTATAACGGTGGGTATGCCGTATATCTGGATGTTGACGGGGAGTTTTGCCTTCGCTCTGATGGCCACTTGTGTGCACCGGGCGGGAGAGTCGTACAGTTGGCCGATTGTCGCATTCTCGCGAAGCTTTTGCGTAATGATCTTCGCCGGCTTGGCTGTGTGGCTCGGCTCGGCCAAATTTGTCGTCATTGGCCCCCGCATGCTCTGGATTCGGAGTCTGGCGGGCTCTGCGAGTCTGGTCTGCACCTTCTTTGCCCTCACTCACATGCAGGTTGCTAACGCTCTGACGCTTACCAATACATTCCCGCTTTGGGTGGCCGTACTGAGCTGGCCGCTGCTTAGAAGATTGCCCCATTGGACGACTTGGGCAGCTCTCCTGCTGGCTGTGCTCGGGGTGCTGCTCGTTGAAAGGCCTGACGCTCAGGGGTGGTCTATGGCGGCACTGGTCGCCATCCTGGCTTCGTTTGCAACGGCAGTGGCGATGCTGGGGCTGAATCGTCTGAAAGGAATCGACCCGAAAGCGATAGTCGTGCACTTTGCGGCGGTGTCGTTACCCTTTTGTCTGGCAGCCGGTCTGATTTTCGGAAGCGATCAATGGAAGTTTGCCACTGATATCAACTCCCTGTTAAGTTTGCTCGGCACGGGAGTGATGGCCACCATCGGCCAATACTTTCTGACACTGGCTTTCGCTAACGGTGAGGCCAGCAAAGTATCCATCGTAGGACTATCTCAAGTCGTTTTTGCCTTAATTCTCGATGTTTTCTGGTGGAATCATTCGATCGATTTTGTCATGATCCTCGGGATCTTACTAATTTTGATCCCAACGGGCTGGGTGATGTGGTCTAACCGCCCGCACCGGGAATTGCGTACTGCCAGCTTCGATACTGCAGGTGTAGCTAAACAGGAGAAATGAATGCGTTGGATGATTTCGGCTGTGATCCTGACGCTCTCTATTTCGGTCTCCAAATCCGAGGATCCGCTCAAAGAGAGAATTGAGAAATTGATCAATTCTCCCGAGTATCAACAGGCCAGTTGGGGGATTTTGGCGGTGGATGCCGTCTCCGGTAAAGAAATCTACAAGTTGAACAGCGAAAAAATGTTCGCACCGGCCTCCACCACCAAGCTTTTCTCCTGTGCCGCCGCGCTGGTCGAACTCGGCTCTCAGCACACTTTCGAAACCAACGTCTATCAACGCGGCGTAGCCTTCAGCGGCATACTCGACGGCGATTTAATTTTGGTTGCTTCGGGCGACCCAACCATGGGGGGTCGAAATACCCCTGAAGGCAAAATGGCTTTCAAAAATAACGATCACACCTACGCAAATGCCGGAACGCTGGCCGGCGAATTGACCGACACCGATCCACTGCTGGGGCTCACCGAATTGGCCAAACAGATTGCGGCAACCGGCATCAAAGAAGTTGCTGGGGAAATCCTCATCGACGATCGCTTGTTCGATCGCAGTTCTTCCAGCGGTTCCGGACCGAATCAGGTCACGCCGATAACGATTAACGACAACCTCGTGGATATCCTGATTGCGCCGGGGGATAAGAAGGGGGACTCCGCCAAATTGACTATGCGACCGCAAACCGATGCGGTTCAGATGGACGCTGAGGTAATGACCGGGGATGAAAATCTTCCCCCCGCGCTAACCATCTTTTCGGACGGGCCAAACCGTTTCCGCATCCGGGGTCGGATTCCAGCCAAAAGTAAACCCAAACTGGTGGTTTATCCGGTCGATGATCCGGTGAATTATGCCCGAACGCTCTTCATCGAATGCCTGCGAAAGCAGGGGGTGAGGGTTGTCGCAAGCAAATTTGAGGCAAAACGTAACAATCTTCCAGCCAAAGCGGGTTACGATAATTTGCAGAAAGTGGCGACCTTCAAATCGCTCCCTCTTTCGGAGTTGATCAAGGTCACACTGAAGGTCAGCCATAATCTCTATGCCAGTACGCTCCCTTTACTGCTGGCCGCGAAGAAAAACAAAACCAACTTGACGGCCGGGCTGCGTGAAGAAGGCAAAATTCTCAGCAAATTGGGCGTAGAGATCTCCAGTATCAGCTTTGCCGGAGGAGCGGGCGGCATGCAGGCGGACCACACGACCCCGGCGGCCACAGTGGATCTCCTGAAGGCCATGGCCAAGCATCCCGAATCGACCACTTACTACAACTGCCTCCCTGTCATTGGTGTCGACGGCACTTTGTACGACGTGCTGAAACCGGATAGCGCCACCAAGGGCAAGGTGCGAGCGAAAACCGGTACTCTGAGCTGGCACGATGTGATGAACGATCGCACACTTCTAGCGAGTAAAGCCTTGGCGGGCGATCTGGAAACCAAGTCGGGCAAGCGTCTTTTCATCGCTCTGTTCGTGAACAACGTGCCGCTGGATAAGGGAGCCACGCCGAGTCGGGAGGGGAAGATGCTCGCTAAAATCTGCGAAGCCTTCTATGAACTGGCCCCATGAAGCTTTTGATTGTTTGGGATAATCGCCGTTTCTAATTTGCGATTTATTCCACTTTGTTGCGAAACCTGCCGGACTATTACTTGTTGGTTCTCCTAAGGAGCTCGCGAATTTCGAGCCCACATAAATCAGAGGAGATACCTATGCGAAAGTTCGGAGTTGTTGGAACTGTGGCGCTGATTCTGGGAATTTACTCCACCTCGCGAATGCGAGCGGACGAGTTCAAACATCCCCATCCTCACATGCTTCATGCTCTGTATGAACTTCGGGAAGCTCATAAGGAACTGAAGGAATCGAAAATCGACTTTGGCGGACATAAAGAAGACGCCATGCGCGATATTCACTCTGCGGCTGAGCAAATCGAAATCGCGCTTAAAGAGGATGGAGGCATTGTCATTCCCAAGGATTTCAGCAAGGGTGTGAACTACAAGAAGTATGCCCATCACCCGCACCTTCACGAAGCTCTGCACGAACTGAAGGAAGCTCACAAAGAGCTGAAGGAAGCAAAGCACGACTTCCACGGTCATCGTGAGGAGGCCTTGAAGGCCGTTCATAAAGCCATGGAACAGGTCGAAATACTCATCAAGGCTTCGAAGTAACAGTTCCCATTGCAATTCCACGGCGTCTCGGAGAGGATTCGGGACGCTTTTTTCGTTGCATCTGCCTGACTGCCAAACTGACAGCGACTTCCACTCCCTTTCCAAGCCTTGGCAGAGAACCCCAGCCTTTACTCGCGGTCAGTTGACGTAAAATACCAAATAACAATGGTTTACGACTTGGATTGCTCGGCTGGCACGGCAATTGCTGATTATTTTGTCCTGACAAGCGAATCAACGGAGTTGGCGTATGAAGTTGCATCCATTGGGTGATAAAGTTGTCGTGAAGCGCTTTGAGGCCGAAACGAAAACTACCGGCGGGATTCTTCTTCCCGATACCGCCAAGGACAAGCCCCAACGCGGCGAAGTCATTTCGGTCGGGCCGGGCAAATTGAGCAAAACTGGCGACAGAACCCCGCTGCAAGTGAAGGTGGGTGATAAAGTTCTCTTCACCGCTTGGGCCGGGAATGAATACAAGGAAAGCGGCACCGGCGATGAGTACCTCATCATGTCGGAAGATGAAATTCTGGCCGTACTTTAATCAAAATTTAAACTCAAACTAACGTAAAATTCAGGAGCGATCATACATGGCAGCCAAGCAGATTTCGTTCGATGCCGAAGCCCGCGAAGCAATGAAGCGCGGCGTTTCCAAGTTGGCCCGTGCGGTCAAGGTCACCCTCGGCCCCAAGGGCCGTAACGTGATTATTCAGAAGAGCTTCGGTTCACCGACCGTCACCAAGGACGGCGTGACGGTTGCTCGAGAAATCGACCTTCCCGATGCCTATGAAAACATGGGCGCTCGCATGGTTCGCGAAGTGGCCAGCAAGACCAGCGATGTGGCTGGCGATGGTACCACCACCGCGACCGTTCTGGCCGAGGCCATCTACAACGAAGGTTTGAAGGCCGTGGTTTCCGGCGTGAACCCTATGCTGATGAAACGCGGTATTGAAAAGGCTGTCGAAGACATCGTTGCCAAGGTTAAGGCTCTGGCCATTCCCGTCAAGGATCAGAAGGATCTCGAAAACGTCGCCAGCATTGCCGCCAACAATGATCGCGCCATCGGCACCATCATTGCCGAAGCGATGGCCAAAGTCGGCAAAGACGGCGTCATCACCGTTGAAGAAGGCAAGACCACCGATACGAATCACGAATTCGTCGAAGGGATGCAGTTCGATCGCGGCTACGTCTCCCCGTACTTCGTGACCAATCCGGAAACGATGGAAGCCGAACTCGAAGACGCTTACATTCTCGTTTACGAAAAGAAGATCTCCAGCATTCGCGACCTGGCGCCTATCCTGGAAAAGGTTCTGCAGCAGGGCAAGCCGATTCTGATCCTCTGCGAAGATGTCGAAGGCGAAGCTCTGGCGGCTCTGGTCGTCAACAAGCTCCGCAACCCCGGTGCATTCAAGTGCGCCGCCGTCAAGGCTCCTGGCTACGGTGATCGCCGTAAGGCCATGCTCGAAGACATCGCCATCCTCACCGGTGGCAAGGCTATCTTCGAAGACCTGGGCATCAAGCTCGAAAACATTCAGATCTCCGATCTGGGCCGAGCCAAGAAGGTCAAGATCGACAAGGATAACACGACGATCATCGAAGGGGCGGGCAAGAAAGAAGCCATTAAGGCTCGCGTGACGATGATCCAGAAGGAACTGGAAAAGAGCACCAGCGACTACGACAAGGAAAAGCTCAGCGAGCGAATCGCCAAGCTCTCCGGTGGCGTGGCCAAGATCAACGTCGGCGGTGCGACCGAAAGCGAAGTCAAGGAGAAGAAAGCTCGCGTGGAAGACGCGATGCACGCGACCCGTGCAGCCAACCAAGAAGGCATTCTGCCCGGCGGTGGTGTGGCTCTCCTACGTTGCAGCGAAGGCCTCAAGCCGACCGGCCTAAGCCACGACGAAGTAATCGGTTACAACATCGTTGTTCGGGCCTGCAAGGCTCCGATCAAGCAGATCGTTGATAACTCGGGCACCGATGGCAACATCGTCGCCGCCAAGGTTCTGGAAAACACCACGGCTACCTTCGGCTACGACGCTCGCAATGACAAGTATTGCGACATGGTCAAGGAAGGGATTATCGACCCCGCCAAGGTCGTTCGATCCGCTCTCCAGAATGCAGCCTCGGTCAGCACCTTGCTGCTCACCAGCGACGCTCTGGTGGCCGATGCACCGAAGGACGATAAGAAGTCTCCCGCGGGCGGCGGCCACGACGACATGTACTAAGCTTGAGCTTAAATAACTCGATAAACGCGAAAGGGAGCCGGAGTAATCCGGCTCCCTTTTTTTGTTGATATATTTTGGTGATGACCACGTCTTTGGCTGGATTACGATAATTATCATCTGAGATAGTGAAGATCGGGAGCTGTTTTCCCTTAAAAAGGGATTTCTAGAATTCCTGCTCCAGCAATGCGAGCCGTACCCGATTAAGTGAATGCAGACCCGTCAGCCCCGATTGAAAGCTGTTCGCTTTGCGAACACCCCAATGCCGGACGAGTTCGACTTAAACACGTTTCCGCTCGTTCTTTATCGGCGCCGGAAGTCTGGCCCCTGATAAACACGAACAGGGTTGCCACGGATTACGCCCTGGTGGATATGCCAGCGGGCGCGGGTGGCCCCGGCGAGAACTTCCTGATTGCATGTTTCGAGCAATTGGGCGAGTCGGGCCTGGGCCAATGCTCGATTGCGATGCTGAGAGCGTTCCTCACGTGCTACTGCCGTCAGACCCGTCGGCAAATGCGTAACCCGAACGGCACTTTCCGTCTTGTTGACGTGCTGGCCGCCGGGGCCCGAGCTACGCATCACCTCGACTCGGATCTCGTTAGAAGACCAATTACGCTCGGCGGGGGGATCGAGTCGCTCTACACCGACAAACCAGTTTTTCCGCTTATGAGCCGGTCGGAAGGGGCTCTGTCCGATCCACTGAACGGTTCCGATCCATTTGGAAAGGAATGCTTCCAGTCCATCGCCTTCCAGTACAAGCAAAGCCGATTGGATCAATCCCGCATATGTTCCCGGCACCAAGTCCAGTTCAACCGCCTTCAGTCCTGCGTTGCCGGCCTCGGCAATTAGCACTTCGACAACACGAGTTGCAACCCATTCGCACTCTGACGGTCCCTGGCCAGAAGTGACTTGCACCCAGGTGCTCATTCCCGACCTCGTGTCTTGTAAGTAATCAGTGGGCGGAGCGTGGCCAATACGCTTACTAGCCCGGCTTCTACCAAGTCCTGCACTACGCGGCCAATGTCCTTGTATGCCTGCGGTGCTTCTTCATAGATCAGATCGTTGTCGTGACAAATGACTCGTCCGCCCAAGTCGGTTCGCGACAAGGCTTCTGGACTGAAACGAACGCGAAGACGATCCTTGGCATCGCTGCGGGCCCATTTTCGACCTGCTCCGTGCGCTAGAGAGTAGGCTGCAGAAGCGAGGTCACCTTGAGGCGCCACCAAATAGCTCATCGCTCCTCGTGAACCTGGTATCACCAATGGCCCCATATCGCCTGCAGCTGCTCCCTTTCGGTGTACCCAATTCGTTGGTCCGGCCCATGGAGCAAGTGTGATGCTGTTGTGGCAGTTGTCGAGCAAAGTTGTAACTTCCCCGCCGGTCATGGAGACAAACCGCTCCGCTATCAACCGACGATTCTCCCGAGCCCAGGCGACCGCATGGTCGTGCCTGCGCACGTAGTCGGCCGCTGCAGTAGAGTCCGCGCTTAATCCAGTTCCCTTGTGTGCAGCGACATGATCCCTCAAGATCGCTTCGCCGAGTCCGCGTGATCCACTATGGACTAGAAGCACCAGTTCATCTTCTGTCAATCCCGCGGCGGCAGCGCCAACCGGATCTATAATCGTGTCGATGCACTGAAGTTCAGCAAAATGATTCCCTCCCCCAATGGTGCCAAGCGCAGAAGTCGCGGCCGGGGAAAGACCTGCGGATTCAAGCCGCTCGACCGCGTCTCCCTCCCAAGGGACTTCCAGCCCTTTAAGTTTCTTGACCCAGCGGTCGAGATTGGGCCGACGCGCCGGCAAACCAGAGCGATATAACGCCATTCCACAGCCGATATCATTTCCTGCTAAATGCGGGTAAAGCATGGCATCGCTGACAAACGCCGCTCCTACCGGACATCCGGGGCCCGGATGCAGATCGGGGAATCCAATCGCCTGGGTGATGCCCGGTAGAGTCGCTGTCTTCTTGAGCTGATCAATAGCGCTGGTCTCGACCCAGTTGGAGGCCGAGGCAATCACTCGGACAGCTTTCGTATTTGATTCGGTGCTCATATCTGGAAAAAGTTCTTAATATATTCTGTTAATTGCAATAATGTTGCGTCATTTTCCTGCATTACTCCCAAGGATTTCTTGACCACTCAACAGAAGCAAATTCACGGCGAACGGGACCGAAAGTTGGGGCTAGCGCGGTTCAAGCGACAGCAAGCCCAGACTGCTCTAAGAACCAAAAATCTTGGAACTGAAATTCCTATTCCCTCTGAGCCAGTACAAGTAGATACTGCTCGAGCTGTAAGGGTTCGATTTTCAGCAAATTTTCGCATGGAATGCGAATTTGCTCAATGAAGTTATTCGGATGTGGAAGAAGAGCGTAGCCCGAATAGGCCAAATGAACGTTTTGGTTCTCGGGATAAGTATGGGCTGCTAGTCCATACTTCTTGAAGCGTTTTTTTGATGCTTGGGGCGTCCTAACCTCATTTGAAGCTAGGACCAATATTTTATTAATCAGTTTTACCCCGCCGCGGCTTCCTCCACCGGCTTGGCCTTGGCCAGTATCTCCTCGGTTACCGGGGCCGTGCCTTTGCACTTGGGGTAAGTCGAGCACCCCAGGAAGCTCCGGCCACGGAAGAACTTCATGTTCATCTTGGCACCGCACTTGGGACAGGGGAAGTCGACTTCCACCTTCGGCTGCTTGGGCGGCGGAGGCGGCAGTTGATCCTTCAGTTTCTCTTTCAGTTCCGGACTTAACGGCTTGGCATTCCGGCACTTCGGATAACCGCTGCACGACAGGAATGGTCCGCGCGGGCCGCGCTTGATCACCATCGCGCTATTGCATTTCTCGCAGTATTCCCCGGTGTTGACCGGTTGCACAGGATTGCCGCTGGCATCCACATCCTTGGCGTTTTTGCACTTGGGATAGCCGGTACAGGCGAGGAAGGGCCCGCGACGTCCCTGACGGATAACCATCGGCTTGCCGCACTTCTCGCACATATGCTCGGTCGGCTTGGCCGAAAGCTCAGCCTTGCCATCCGCACCAATGTTCATCGTCGTCTTACACTCCGGATAGCCGGAGCAACCCAGAAACGGCCCGGTCTTGCCAATCCGCTCCAGCATGAACTTGCCGCAAGTCGGGCAGACGATATCGGTCAGTTTCGGTTCCGGCCGAGCTTCTTCCCCTTCACGCGGTTTGATGTACTTGCACTGGTTTTCTTTGTCTTTGTAACCCGAGCAGCCAACGAACTTTCCGCCGGTTTTGGCCGAGTAAAGCTCGAGTAATGGCCGTCCGCACTTGGGGCAGAGTTCGCCCGTTTCCACGCCGCTTTGCACGGGCATGTCGGTTTCGGCTTTGGTCAATTCCTCGGCGAACGGCCCCCAGAATTCATCGAGAACCGCAGCGTATTCCAGCTTGCCGTTCTCGATATCGTCCAACTCCTCTTCCATGTGGGAAGTGAACTTCAAATCCATCACTTTGGGGAAGTGCTTCACCAGCAGATCGGTGACGACTTTGCCAATTTCCGTGGCATAAAATCGGCGTTCCTTCTGCTCGACGTAGCCTCGCTTCTGAATGGTCGAAATAATCGTCGCATAAGTCGACGGCCGTCCGATCCCTTCTTTTTCCAGGATCCGAACCAGGCTCGCTTCGTTGTAGCGGCTGGGTGGCTGGGTGAAGTGCTGGCTGCTGAAGAGATCGAGCTTATCCAACTGCAGTTTTTCCTGCAGAGCCGGGAGCAGAGCGTCTTCCTGCTTGCCCGCGGGCGGCAGGACTTTGCGGTAGCCATCGAACTTCTGAATCTTGCCCTGAGTCTTGAAAACGCCATCGCCGGCGGTCACTTCGACATTAGTTACAGCAAATACCGCCGGGGCCATTTGACTTGCCACAAACCGATTGTAGATCAGCTGATACAGCCGGAACTGGTCGTTATCCAGATACGGTTGCACGCGGTCCGGCGTGTAGGTCAAATCCGTAGGACGAATGGCTTCGTGGGCCTCCTGAGCGCTTTTACCGCTGGCATAGAAGTTCGGCTTTTCGGGCAAGTATCTATCGCCATATCTCTCACCGATATGGCCCCGGACTTTGGTCATCGCTTCATTGGAAATGCGCGTGCTGTCCGTACGCATGTAGGTGATCAGCGCTATCGAGCCCTCTTTGCCCAGTTCCACCCCTTCGTAGAGCTTCTGGGCATGCATCATGCTGATCCGAGAAGACATTCGAAGGCGAATGTTCGCCTGCTGTTGTAAAGTCGAGGTGGTGAAGGGGGCCTGCGGCCGTTCGTTACGGTCCGTTTGCTCGACCTTGGTGACGATGTAAGGGACGTTTTTCAAGGCCTCAAAAATCTCGTCCGCCGTAGACTCATTCGTCGCCTTGAATTCCGATCCTTTCCACTTGGCCAACTCCGCCGTGAAGGCGCCCGGCGGAATCTTGGTTTCCGCGTCTTCCTTCTCCGCAAGTTCCTGCGGTCCGGTTTCGGTATCGACGATCTCGGCTTCCTTGGCCGGTTCGTCTTTCTTTTCGCCCTTCTTCTTCGCTAACGTCTTGGCTTTGGCTGGGTTAGCAATGTAGCCCTTCACCTGATTTTCGAGGGCCAACAGGGCAGTAATTTTCCAATATTCTTCCGGCACGAACGCTTCAATTTCGCGTTCTCTTTCGACCAGCAGACGCACTGCCACGGACT
The DNA here is from genome assembly GCF_018398935.1 of Telmatocola sphagniphila. Taxonomy (GTDB): domain Bacteria; phylum Planctomycetota; class Planctomycetia; order Gemmatales; family Gemmataceae; genus Telmatocola; species Telmatocola sphagniphila. The sequence goes on from NZ_CP074694.1 coordinate 532,440, forward strand.
GGACGCGACCGGCCGAGAGCCCCCGGGTGACCTTCTTGCCCAACAGCCCGGAAAGGGGGTAGCCCACCACACGATCGAGGACCCGGCGGGCTTCCTGAGCCTTCACTCGATCCATATCGATCTTTGTGGCATCCTTCAGAGCTTCCTGAACGGCGGTTTTAGTAATTTCGTTGAAGCGAATCCGGTAGGTACGGTCGTCCTCCAGATTCAATTCGTCCTTGATGTGCCAGGCAATCGATTCCCCTTCGCGGTCGGGGTCACTGGCCAGAAAGACGCGGTTGCTCTTGTCCGCTTCTTTCTTCAGTTCATTAAGAATGTCGCGCTGCGTCCGGCGCCCCTTGCGATCGCCATCCGCTTTATCCTGCACGGCGTAACGCGGTATCCAGCCACCTTTTATGGTAACGCCGACGATATCTTCCCCTTTGGTCTTGCGACCCTTGGGGAGATCCCGGACGTGTCCATAAGACGCCAGGACTTTGTAGCCGCTGCCGAGATATTTATTGATGGTCTTGGCCTTGGCCGGGGATTCGACGATCACCAGATCCCGGCTTCGGGTCGGGCGCTCGCCGGTCTCGTTTTCGAGTTCCTCGGTATCGGCCGGTTCGACCTCTGCCTTTTTCTTGCCTCGGGGCGCAGGAGACTTCTTGGCGGCCGCCGGCTTTTTAGGCGCAGCCGGGGCTTTCGCCTTGCGGGTCGCGGGCTTCTTCGCGTCAGGCGTGGGGTTTTCAGTCGTCTTTTTCTTAGTCGGCACTCGTGTTCCTCGATCTCGTCTGCCGCAGGCAAAAGCACAATCCTTTATCGGGGGCAGTTGTTCCGATATCAGCTTTCGCTAGAATCGACAGCCAGAGTTAATATCCTCTCACCATTAGTAAAGTGTTCGGCTTGCTGTCAAGAGGGGCGACAGCGGGATTTCAGGATATAAGTTTTTTTTACCGAGGAACGGCAATGGCTTTTAACCCGTTCGAAGCGATGCGGAAACGCGGCAAGATGATCCTTTCGATCGTCACCATCTGCATCATGTTTATATTCGTTCTGTCCAGCGGATTAGCGGGCGGCGACTTCTTTAATGATGTCATCCCGAGAGTCTTTGGCGGCGGAGGACGAAACGCCGGTACGGCCGTAGCCGAGGGCTTCGGAAAAAAAATTACCGGAATTGAAATTTCTCAAACGCAGATGTCCCGCCGGCTGGCGAATCAGTTCATGTACTTCGCGCGTGAGGTGGCCGACACCTCTCGGATTCGAAACATCAGCGGCAAATTGGACAAACTGAAGGAAGAGACCCGCGTTCTTCTCAAAGATCCCGTGGAAATTCGTCGGAAACTTTATGATACAACCCTTCAGGATGTCTCCAGTAAGGATCGGTTGGCTGCACAGCAAGCCTACATCGGTGTTCTCGGTCGGGAATTGCAACTGGCCCAATTGGGCGAACAGTACACTTTCTTTAAATTCCGCGAGCAATTGAGGCAACTCGATCCTGAAAAAAACAAAGAGGATTACGAAGCAGTCAGCAGTGTGCTGACAATCATGCAGCGCGATATTCAGCGATTACGTCAACAGGTTCCATCCAACTTCCAGTGGCCAAACGAGTCAGATCAGAATGCCATCGACTTCATTTTGTTGAAGCGTAAAGCCGACAAAGAAGGGATTCAATTCCCGAAGCAGGAGCTCGATTTGCTGGTCACGACAGATCTGGGGACCACCCTCTCCCCCGAAGATTCGGCCACTGCTGAAAAAATGCTCCGGTCGATTGACCGCTTTAAGTCCTATCGCACTTCCGATCTGGTAACGGCACTGGCCGACGAATATCGGGTACAAACCGTTCTGATGGCGAACTTCCGGGAACGACCCACCCCCACGCCTTATGAATTCTTCGATTTCTACCAGGACACCAACAAGGAAATTTCTTATTCCCTCGTCGAAATCCCGGTTAAAAACTTCATCGATCAGGTCAAAGAACAGCCGACTCTGGACGAACTCAAGAAGTTGTTCGACAAGTATCGGACTATCGAAATGAATCCCAGTCAGCCGACACCCGGCTTCAAGGATTCCCGCAAGATTAAACTGGAGTTTTTGACTTTGAATCCCAAGGCCAAGATGTACAGCGAAAGCGGTCCTTATATCCACGCAGCCACCAAGATTGCTGCCGGGATGATGCCCGTAGGCGGGCCTGCCGAGGGCATTTTGACGGCTCTGGCACCTGAGATTGCGGAAAATCAACAAGTGGAGGCGGAGGTCGCCAAGATTCGGGATGCTGATCGAAATTTCAACAACTGGGGCGACTGGAGCTCCAGCAAAGTTCACGATTCCAGCGTCTATAGTCCGCTGCCGCTCGCGGCCTTGGCAGCTCAAATGCTGGATCCTAATAATCCGACGCGGTTCCTGAATGCCGGCGTCTGCTTCACGCAGCAGGCGTATGCAATCGAAACTCGCGATCGCGTGAAGTCTGGTATGCCCATGGCTCTGGCAGGCTTCTCGCCGAATCCGATCGCTCCCTTGGCGGCCGTCCCGGTGACAGCGGCTCTGTTGCCAGCTGAACCCCCTTCGGCGGTCTATGCCGGACCCATCCGCAAGAAGATTCAAGAGCAGGAGATTCGACAGTTATTTGTGAATGACGTAACTGCGTTCATGAACCGCTTCAATGCGTACACCAACGACCTGACTTCCAAGACTGAACCTGGCAAGTTCCAGAAAGCCAAAGAAGCGGTGATCAAAAATATCGTCGATTTCTCGGTCGCTCGTGGTCTGTTAATTTCCTCCTCAACCGAAGCCAAAGATATTTTTAACATCGATAAGGATCCCAAGCTGACTCCGTTAGTGCAAAAAGGGCCGCCGCTGCCGGGCCGACTGAGTGGTTTACAAGAGCGATTCTGGTTCAAGCGAACTCAAGATCCCAACTCGATGCAGGAATCCCGACTGGTGCCGATCACCGAAAATGATCCGACGCTCTTCCGCCCCAATTGGTATCCGGAACAACCGATCGATGAATTGGATAAGCCCGCATATGTTGTCTGGGTAACCGAAGATATTCCTTCGAAAGCCTACTTGAACTACGATATTGCCCCCGAGCCGATCAAGAAGCGTGTGATGGACGCCTGGAAAACAGCCAAAGCCCGCGATCTCGCGAAAAAAGCGGCCGATGATCTCGGAGCCAAGGTCAAAGAACTGGCTACCAAGGATCTCACCGGTCCGGATAAGGTAGCTTTGTTCGAAGACAATCTGAATGCCATGATTCGTCCTATGAATTACAACTATAAGGGTGAATTGACCCTGTCGATTTACAAACATCAACCGGGTACGGGTACGAACGATCTGGCCGGTCGGTATGTGCAGAACTATGCCATAGCTCCGAGTACGGTCGAATACCCTGGGGATATGACCCGCACCCTTCTGGAAGCACGCTCGAAGCCCGTGGGCGAAACGCTGGTGCTCAACGATTTGCCGGTGAAGTCTTACTACATCAGCACGATTGTCGCCCAGCGACTGAAGACGATTTCAGAATTTTCCAGCATCTACAAGCAGTCGATGAAGTCGACTCCGGATGCGGATATGTTCTACCGACAATATTTCCTGCAAAAGTGGCAGGCGGATAATCTTCGCGAGACCATGGAACGCCTTTACGCCGAAGCCAATTATAAGATGGATCCAAAAGCGGCGGAGAGTCGAAAGAAAGATCCCAACCAGGATCTCGATAACTGATCGAGGATAGACTTCCCGATTCGTACGGGGTGAGGGGAGAGAATTTGACACCGGTTCAAGTTCTTTCTTCTCACCCCGTGCCATTTTCGTCTGGTAGAATAACCGTAAGCGAGCTTTTCCCTACTCTTTGCGGTGGCTTCAATGTTGGACCATACGATTCCGTCCACAGGAACTCCCCGACTTCCGCCAACGGCATTGGATCAAACTGCACCGGGGAATCCGCCGAATTCAGAACCTAAGCAGGCCGACGCGGTAAATGACACCGCTCCCGGCGGTTCGCAGCAAGCCGTCGTTCGGCCGATCAATTCTCTGGACCAAACGGCTCCCGGCTCGCTACAGAATCCGCTGCTGGACCCCGATCAAACCACGGAAGGATCCTATTTACCCGAGGCTTCGAGCGAATCGCCGCTCAATACCGTGGTTCAATCGGCCACGCCCGAATTTTTGAATTCGAAATCCTCTGCCGTGAATTCGAGTTCGCCCATCCGCTATCGCATTCAGAAAGTCCACGCAAAAGGCAACGTCGGTCAGGTCTCGCTTGCCTGGGACGAGGAACTGGCCCGAGCAGTAGCCTTTAAAGAGTTGCGGAACGATCGCCATATTACTCCTCAGGTCTTGTCGCGTTTCCGGACGGAGGCGGAAGTTACTGCGGCCCTCGAGCATCCGGGCGTGGTGCCGGTCTATGGCCGGGGTCGGAATGCGCCGGACAAGCCCTGGTACGCGATGCGTTTTGTTCAGGGGGATCCGCTTTCCCAGGAGATCAGCAAATATCATCAGAACGCAAAAGAGACTGGCAAGACGACTGAGACCAGTCTGGCTCTGCGATCCTTGCTGAGGAGATTTGTCGATGTCTGCAATGTGATGGGGTATGCCCATCATCGCGGGTTTCTGCATCGCGATATAAAGCCCGCGAATATTATGGTGGGGCCGTTCGGGGAGACACTGGTAGTCGACTGGGGCTTGGCGAAAAAGGTCGGCGATTTCTCGCCGCCGGTAGTGGTGAGTGGAAATCAGTCCGCGACCCGGGAGGTGAACGAAACGGCGACATTTCCGATGGGGGACGATTCGGCTAGTTATACCCTGATGGGGGAAATTGCCGGCAGCCCGGTCTACATGTCTCCGGAACAGGCCCGCGGTGAGTGGGATAAAATTCAACCCTCGAGCGATATTTACAGCCTCGGTTGCGTACTCTACGAAATACTTGTGGGGAATTATCCCTTTTACGGATCAAAGTCGGTTGCGGAAGTGATCGATCGTTTAAAAGCCAACGGTGCGCCGTCTTGGCCGAGGGAAATCAATTCTGCCATTCCCGCCCCTCTGGACGCGATTGTCCGCAAGGCCATGTCGCCGATTGCCACGGATCGCTATCAATCGGCCATCGACCTCGGAAAAGAGGTAGATCGTTGGCTCGGGGATGAACCTGTGCTCGCTTATCCCGAGCCTTGGATAGAGCGGCTGCGTCGGCGCGCTCGACGCAATCGCGGTCTGGTTATCTCCCTGACTCTGGTGTTGATGACCTTGACCCTGGCGTCGAGTATTGGGCTGTATTTCGTCAATCGCGAGAAGAATCGCACGAAGGAGGCCCAAGGCGAAACGAAGTTGGCGCTCGACAAATCCCAGGAATCCGAGAAATTGGCAAACGAGCAGCGTGAACTGGCGCTGACTACAATTCGCAAGGTCGCCAACCAGATCCAGTCGGCCCTGAAAAATCGACCGGATACCCAGGATATCCGCAAGAATTTACTCGCGGAAGCGACCAGCGGGCTGACCCAGATCTCGCGCAGTGCCGATAACGCCAAGCAGATCGATATCGAGCAAGTGAAGATTTACACGGAAATCGGCGACATTTATTTCAACCTGGAAACGGCTGGACCTGAGGAAGCCAACAAACAGTATCAGAAGGCCGAGCAGCTTCTATTGAAGCTTCTGGAAAAAGATCCCAATGATCGCGAAGCGCAAAGAGTGCTGGGACGTCTTTACGAGCGTTACGGCCGCGATCGTCAGCAGCGGTCTGATCTGCCCGGCGCGATTCAATCCTACCGGGATAGTTTGAGAATTCGCAAAAAACTAGCGGAGGATGTTCCCACCGAGATTGCCTATCAGCGGAATCTGGCGATTTCATATTCCAATCTGGCCAGAACGATTGGGGAAGCGGCAATCAACAAGCAAGAACCTTACCCGGATGAAGTGATTGACTTTTTCACCCGGTCCGCGAAGATCCTGGATCAGATCGCGAAATCGAATCCGAAAGATCCTCAGGCCCGACGAAATAGTGTTTCAGCGCTCTTCGAGTTGGGAGATGCGAAACTTCAGAATAAGGGCTACAGCGATGCAATTGGAGATTTTCGGGAAACCAATCGGGAGCTCGAAGAGCTTCGAAACGAGCAGCCGTACGATACTCAGATTCAACGCGATTTCTGGTTGAGTCTGGTGCGAATCGGAGAGTGTGAGGCCGGCTTGAAGCAATTCCCGGAAGCGGAAACTTCTTTCAAGGAGGCCTTGAAGATATTATTGGCCCAGGTGCAAGCTGATCCCAAGAATCGTGAGCCCAAGAATGACTTACTCCTGATTTACGATCGGCTCGGATCGCTGTACCGAACTCGGAAGACCCCGGCCCAGGCACTTGAAGTCTTCCAGAAACGACTGGAAGTTATTCGCGATTTGATGAGTATCGATCCAAACTCGGGTTATCACAAGTTGGAGGAGTTTGCAAATTTGCGATTTCTCGGCATTACCGCTATGGAAGCGGTGAAATACAAGCAAGCCATCGAATGGTTGACGCAGGCTCAGAAAGCGGGTAACGCTTTTGCCCAAAAGTCGGATAGCATCAAGACGGCACTCCAGGATATTGAGGAAAAACTGGCGATCTGTCGGGAGCGGGAGAAAGAGGGGTCATAAATCCGCTTTCTCCTGAACGAGCATAAGCCTCCTTCTGCTCAAGCGGTCTTCGATTCGATGGGTAATAACAACCTTTCGATGCGCGGCGGCCATTTCCATTCGGCCCGGAACTTGTCCAGAGGTTCGCCGATCTGGAAGATTTCTGCTTCAGATAATCGCCCCAATTTTTTCATGGCGGCCAGCATCAACACCGGGGCTCGCTCGGGGGGCAGGCCGATCATGCGGGCACAAGTGGCATCGAGGGCCAGTAAATCGTTGGACATGATCAGCGCGCCCATAAACCGACCGGTCCCATAGATCGGCCCATCGCCTTCCATACCCCAGATCCCATCGACTATGGCTAATTGCGGCGTCTGTGTCAGGGCAATATCGACCACGCTATTGGGTATGCCGCGCCAGTGCAGTTCATTCTTCGGCCAGCCGTAGCACTGGCCGGGCAGAATGCCGAATAGGTTTTTCAGCGAGAGAGTGACCCCGGCCCAATGGTGCATTTTCAGCTTCGGAAGCGAGATCAGGACATCGGCCGAAGTGATGGTCCGCGGCAGAAAGAGATATTCCAGCCCGGTGCAACGCCCGAGGTTCATCTGCTTGACCGGCTCGTCATAATTGATGTCGACAAAACGGACGTCCTGCCGTTTCAGAACTTCTCGCAGTCCGCTGGCATCAACCAGGTAGTCGGAATTCCGCCAATGGCCGGGACCCTCGGCGACGACGATTTCGGCCGCCCCTTCGGCTTTACAGAGACTGATGACAGCATCAATGACTCGTGCGTCCGTATTGATCGGTCGATCGGCGTGGTATTCGACCAGGTTCGGTTTCAGAACGATTTTTTTACCGGCCAGTGGAACGGTCGATCGGAAGTGGTCGAACTGCTGTTTTAGAATTGCCAGGAGGTCAATGTCGTAGGATTTGGCCTCGGCGATATGGACGTTGCTTTTTTCCGGCAGTGGACGCATGGCCCCCAGGCCGGACATCATGACGTTTTGAAACTTGGCTTTGACCTTTCCAAGCAAGCCTTTTTTCGCGACCGGAAGCTGATATTCCTGAATCTCCGGTCGCGGCTTATCGAGACTGGGGGCTTTTCGAAGCTCGCCGGTCAGACGGAAGTAATTCTGTTTATCCGTGGAGAGAGCCAGGAGGGTAGCGGCATGACGCGGCACACTGATCGGACGGCCATCGTCCAATTGCGACTGGTAGATTTTCTCCAGTCGGGCACTGAGCGTTTGAACGGCTTCTGTTGTATCGTCGTAGACGCTCAGGGCGAGGATAGCCCAGGCCAGGTGTTCGAGATCAGTGGATTCTCGAACACTGTCGAAGAGGAAGGTTCGTCCGGCTTGAACTCGTTTCTCGTCATCGAAGCCTTGCAGGGCCAGCAGCATGAGTGAGGAGGGACCGGGGAAGGGGGTCGTCAATTGGCCGAGTACGGTACGGTTACCGTAATTCGCGCCGCCGGTTTCAAAAGCTCGATCGAAAATGGTGCGGATGCCTTCAACCACGCGCGGGTGCTCGCCCTGGCCGCACAGTCGCAGGGCGAGACAGGCCCAGGAGGTCGGTTCCACCCAGGAGAAGGTATTGAGTGCCCAGGGCCAACCGATCAATTGCGTGTCGATATCGAGGAGATCGGCGAATTCCGGGTCGCTGGTGATCGATTTTCCTTGAACGCCTAACAGCAGATCCGTGGTCTGGGTCAGTTCCGAAGCCGGAGCCGCCAGAACTTTATTGGTGAAAAGCGCGATTGCCGTGGGCCAGAATGCCTGGGGCCGACCTTGTTCGAGACGGTAGGCCCCTTCGGGACTGCGGTGTGTGGCGAGACTCGCCCGACCTTTGGTAATGGCCTCGCGATATTTCCCTTCTTGAGTGTTCAGGGCTAGCAGAGCGTAGCAGGTCGGTTCGGGATGAACATAGAGGCCGGGGCCATAGCCCCAGCCGCCGTTGGCATTTTGCAGTTGAACCAATCGATCCAGTGCTTGGGATGCTTCGAACATTCGATCCTCGAATAGAAACAGCTCGCTGAATATTCTCTTTCTCTATTATGCCATATCGGGAGAAAGAGGCCGGTTATTCAAGAGGCTAGCGCGAAATTGTTTTCCGCTGTACAATGGCTAAAGGGAAGGGCCAGCCTATGCGCATCGCACACTTTGATTGCTTTTCGGGTATTTCCGGTGATATGACCTTAGCGGCATTGATCGATTCCGGCGTCGATCCAGATGCAATCCGCAAAGTCATCGCATCTTTCCAGCTTCCCATCGAGATGGAAATCGAAAAAGTCAAACGGAACGGCATCGCGGCCACCTACGTAAACATCGTCGCTCAGGATCAGGAGAGTTACCGCTTTTTACCGGATGTGGAAGCGATCATTCATACCAGCATCATGACCGACCCCCAGAAGCAGCTGGCGTTAAAAATTTTTCGACGGCTGGCGGAAGCGGAAGCCGCCGTGCATGGCATGCCGGTGGAGAAGGTCCACTTTCACGAAGTCGGTGCCCTGGATAGCATCACTGATATCTGCGGGGCGGCCGTCGGCTTGGATTTGCTGGGAGTCGAAAAGTTCACTTCCAGTGCGGTTCCTCCGGGAAGCGGAACCGTGAAATGCGAGCATGGCATCATGCCGGTGCCGGCCCCCGCTACGGCGAATCTGCTCAAAGGTGTGCCGCTGGCCAGTGCGAAGAATACGGGCGAACTAACGACTCCCACCGGCGCGGCCATCTTAACCAGTATCGTTACCGATTACACCAACCAACCGGAAATGGTCGTTGAAAAAATCGGGACCGGGGCTGGGAAACGCAACCCGATCGAGCAGCCGAATATTCTTCGACTGTTCATTGGGGAGGCCCGAAAATCGGCTTCCAGTGTTGAGGATGTCGTGTGGCAACTGGAAACCAACCTCGATGATGTGCCCGGTGAAATCATCGGTTATACCTGCGAGCGTCTTTTGGAGGCCGGAGCGCTGGATGTGTTTCTGGTGCCCATTCAGATGAAGAAATTCCGGCCAGGCGTCATGCTCAGCGTGTTATGCGAACCGAGCCATCGGGAAGCGATTGAAACCATCATTTTTCGGGAAACACGGACACTAGGCATCCGACGGGTGGAGAAAACGCGCAGCAAGGCCAATCGGCAAACTCGGGACATTTCGGATGGAACCGCCGAGTTGAAGGTCAAAGAATCGAAACTGCCGGATGGTTCCAGCCATGCGAAAATCGAGTACAGCGACGCGGCTCGTATTGCCCGACAAAGCGGTGAATCTCTGATCGGCGTTCTGGAGAGAATCCGGATGAGTTCGAACTTAGCGCAGTGATTGCCCTATGAGATGCAATTTTGTCCGGGACTCGATCTAAGTTCTTAATATGAATCTTGAAGAGTTAAACGCGAATCTAGCACACGACGAGTATCGCGTCAGGGCATCTTAAGATTGGGGAAGTTCATGAAGTCGATTTTGGCTTTACTGGGTATTCTTTTTTTTGTCACTTCATCCTTCAGTCAGGCTACCGAAGAAGATAAAAAATTGGCCAGTTACTTCGATGCCTGGCTCGAAGTTTATCTGAAAGATCATCCCACCGAAGCGACCTCTTTGGGGGATCACCGCTACGACGACCGCATGGATGATTTTTCGCCGCAGGCGGTGGCCGCGCGAAAGAAGCATACCGCCGACACTCTCGTCGATCTCCCCAACAAAATCGACTACACGAAACTCTCGCGAAATGGGCAGATCGACTTCGAAATTTTTCGGGATTCGCTCATCCGCTCGCAATGGGACGACAAATTCACCCGGCCGCTGGAACGCGATCCCCGCGCCTGGAATGGCTATATCTCCGATAGCGTCTTCACACTTTTAGTTCAGTCCACAGTCGAGAAGACACGCGGCGTGCAGAACGCCGCCGCTCGGATTCAGGGGATTCCCAAGCTCCTGGAAGCCACCAAAAAAATGCTGAAAGACTGCCCCGAAATTTTCGTGCAGACCGCCATCAAACAAAACCGCGGCTCCGTCGATTTTTATCGCAAAGGTATTTTTGAAATCGCTGGAGAAACCCCCCAGGTTTCTGTGCTCACCGAACCCTGCAAGAAAGCGGCAGCCGCCCTCGAAGAATACCAGTCGTTCCTGGAACACGAGCTATTGCCTCGTTCCAAAGGGGATTGGCGCATCGGCAAAGAACGATTCGCCGAGAAATTGAAGATGGAACTCGATCTTGGCTTCAGTGCCGACGAACTTTATGCCAGGGCCCTCAAGGAATCGGAACGCGTCAAGAACGATATGGCCATGATCGCCCGGCAAATGTGGGCTCAGACCTTCCCGGGTAAAGCGGTACCGCCGGATGATGCCGCGGGGCGACGACTCATGATTCAGCTGGTGCTGGAGGAACTGGGCAAAAAGCATGGCGAAGCCAAGAACATCGTAACGGATGCGAAGAATACCATCGCCGAGATTAAAAAATTCATCGAAGCGAAAAAAATTCTCACGCTTCCTTCGCCGGATCGCTGCGATGTGATCGAGATGCCCGAGTTTCAACGCGGGTTCTCGACGGCCTATCTGAACCCCGCCCCGGCGCTCGATCCGAAGGCGAAGAGCCTTTATGCCGTGAGCCCGCCACCCTCGGAGTGGAACGATCGCCAGGTGGAAAGTTATCTGCGGGAATACAACTCTTCGATGTTGAAGATTCTTACCATTCACGAAGCCTACCCCGGGCATTACGTGCAACTGGAGTACGGCAACCGCAATCCTTCCAAGATTCGCCGAGTTCTTTACAGCGGCGTTTTTGCCGAGGGTTGGGCGGTTTATACGGAGCAGATGATGCTCGATCAGGGCTTCGGAGAAGGCGATCTCTCCATGCGTTTACATCAGCTGAAATGGTACTTGCGAGCAGTCACCAATACGATTCTGGACTACCGCATGCACTGTTTGAATCTTTCAGATGCCGAAGCTCTGAAACTGCTTATGGAGGATGCCTTCCAGACCGAGGGGGAAGCCTTGGGTAAAATCACCCGTTCGAAACTCAGTTCCTGCCAGTTGTCGACCTATTTTGCGGGTCGGGTGGTCTTCTATCGCTTGCGACAGGAAGTGAGCCGGGCGCTGGGGGATAAGTTCGATCTGAAAGAATATCACGAAGCCGCACTGTCGCACGGTACTTTGCCAGTGAAGTATCTTCCGGAACTGGTGAAGAAACAGTTGATCAAGTAGACCAGGGGAAATTTTTCAAATCCGGCTCCGCCCAGCCGGTTCGCGCGGCAACGGACATGAGATGGGCTTCGCTGTAATACTCTAGCGGATAATTCTTGTGCCCGATCTTCTCCAGCACTTCCTGAGTAATCAATTCGAGCGATTTCTGCCCGTCGCAGGGCTTTAAGGCCCAATCTATGGCCATCACATAAAACCGGGTGATGGTTTCGTGATAGCCGCTGGTATCGGTATTCTGACCGCCGACCGATTCATTGTACGTTTTGATTTTTTGCCGCAACTCGTTCAGGGCCCGGATAGGTCCAAACTGGTTCACATACCAGCAACCGACACGCAGATGGGCTTCGTGAGTCCAAAGTGGTTTCGGTAGAGTTTTGTCGTTAAATTGTTGCAGCAAATCGGAAGTAGCAATACTGTCCATAGGATCGCAATTCCTATTATTCGAGAGCGTCCAGGGGGATTTGAACCCCCGCTTCCGCCATGGCAAGGCAGCAGGCTACCGGGCTACATCATGGACGCCAATAGACGCGGGAGCCGGATTCGAACCGGCGTAGGACGGCTTATGAGACCGCGCTGGGACCAACTCCAGTCTATCCCGCAGTACCCTCGTGAGGAGTCGAACCTCATCTACGACCTTCGCAGGGTCGCGTGCCTCCGTCACACCCCGAGGATGGTTATTAAAAAGAGGGGAATCGGGGTCCCGGGTTCGGGAACTGTAGCAAAATTTTGGATCGTTCGGAAATTACCAGAGTAAGCGGCTTGACGCCAAAAGGTTTTTGAATCCGATTCAAAGGAACCTCGACCTCGTAGCCGCCGTCTGTATTATGAATCAGACGTGAAGAGTTTCGGGACTGTGGCGGAATGGCAGACGCTGTGGACTTAAAATCCACTGCTGGGTAACTGGCGTGCGGGTTCGAGTCCCGCCTGTCCCATCGGAAAGCTGTCAGCGATCAGCTTTCAGCAATCACTTCTGATCAATCAGCAATACGCGTAGATCCATCACGTTCGTTTCGGTGAGACCCGTTTTTAGAAGCCCGCCCGCTTTTTCAAAGAATTCATAAGAATTGTGCTGTCTCAAATACTCTTCGGCATGAATGGCAGCCGTTTCTTCATCCGCAAGGGCTCCGGCCGCGTCGGTAGGGCCATCCTCGCCGTCGGTACCGCCACTCAGCACGGTTAAGCCGCGAAGCGATTTCGCGAACGTTAGGGCGGCCAGAACGAACTCCTGATTCCGGCCACCTTTTCCCGAAGTCCCACGCAGGTCTACGGTGGTTTCGCCGCCACTGATCAGACAAGCCGGGCTGGGCAGCGGGAGGCCATTAATCTGAATGCTGCGAGCCAGACTTAAATGGACGCGAGCCAAGCCTTGCGTATCCCCTTCCAAAAAAGACCCAAGATTCAAAGTATGAAAGCCCATCCCCTGAGCGGTAATCGCCGCCGCGGCGAGTGCCTTTTGATTATTCCCGAGGATCACATTGCGAATTTCGGCCTGGGGCGCTTGCTGTTCCAGCCGTCCGCTTTTCGATTTCAACACTTCGATGACTCGCGGTGGAACCTGCTCGAGCAGTCCTTTTCGCGCGAGAATTTCCAGAGGACTGTTTTTCGCGGTTGTCGCATCGGGGAGATACGTTGGGCCGGAAGCGATGACATCCAAGGGATCGCCGATGACATCCGAGACGATCAGCGAGATGAGTAGTTTACCACGAAATCGCCGGGCGAGATTCCCGGCTTTGATATCGGAAAGCGGACTTCGCACGCCGTTGAGTTCTTCGATACTCGCCCCGCAAGAATGCAAAAGTTTGGTGACTTTTTGTTTGTCCTCGAGAGTAATTCCTGCTGTGGGTGCCGGCATGAGAGCGCTGCCACCGCCGGAGATCAGGCAGATCATCACATCATTCGGACCAGCTTGATCCGCCAAAAGAAGCATTTCCCGACTGCCGATGACCCCGGCTTCCGTGGGGTGATTACTGCCCATCGGCCGGGCCCCATGCAGCCGAATTTTTTGAAGCGGCCGAACTGATTCATTGGGAACGTTGACAATCCCCTCGACGCGGTTCAGAAACTTGCTGAGGTGAGCTTCCAGCGCTTCGGCCATGGCCGCGCCCGCTTTGCCACCTCCCACGACCAGGATTCGATCTGCGGCCTTCAACTCGTTGAAAAGAGTAGATTGGCTGGCGAAAAATTCATCGAACAGTCGAGACGGTTTAACCGCGTCCACTCCCGACTGCCATATCGCTTTCGCCTGTTCGCGAGATTTTTGACTCATTTGGCGGCCTCGTCTTCCTGGCCCCAGCGCGAGAAGAGGCGATGTTCCACTCCCAATTGATCAGCAATGCGACCGACCACAAAGTCAACCATGTCCGCTACCGTCTGAGGTTGGGTGTAATAGGCGGGCATGGCAGGTAGCACTACCGCACCGGCCTCTGCCACGGCCACCATGTTGCGAAGAGCAACCAGGCTTAAGGGGGTTTCGCGCGGTACTAAAATCAGCTTCCTTTTCTCTTTCAGATGCACCTCGGCGGCCCGATGAATCAGATTTTCCGAGATACCGTGGGCAATCGCGGCCAGAGTTCCCATACTGCAAGGGCAGATGACCATGCCTCCAGTGATGAAAGAACCGCTGGCGATGCCGGCCTGAAAGTTGCGGAAATTGTGATAATGCAGGTTGGCCTGCGGGACAATTTTTGCGACCGGACCCAGTAAAGCCTCGGCCGAGAAGTGGTTGAGGTCCAATTTGCGGCCGGCCTCGGCCTCCAGAACTTCGACGGCAGCGGGACTGACGGTCAGATGGACCGTTTTGCCCGCTTTCAAAAGAACTTCGAGGAGACGAACGCTATACGGGGAGCCACTCGCCCCGGTGATAGCGACTACGAGATCGTTGCTTGCCATGCCAGTATTGTAGTTTGGCTGCATTCTCAACGTCGAAGAATTACATTCTTGGAACTTGGAAAGCGTGAAATGACCAACCAGATACCTCGGATGGGTTGCAAATCACCCACACGCTTTATCTTAAAAAATGGAACATCTGAATTATGCGATTTATCTTTCCGTAAGAATCAAGCGAAAGCCGACACCTCGACCATGAAATTTTCTCGCATCATAGCTTCGGCTCGCCGATCTGCATTCATCGATGTTCCCAAATCCACCGGAGTTCCTTATCACCATGAAGTTACGCTGATCTGTATAAAAATTATCACACCACTGACCTATATTACCGCACACATCACAGAGCCCCCAGGGGTGAGGAATATCTTTTTCATGAGAACCAACCTCAGAAGTGTGGTCTATAGTAAGGGTTTGAGTGCCATAAGGCTCCAGTTTGCCACAATGCACTTTTTTGCCTTCTATGGAACTGCCAAAGTAGAAGTGCTGTTTATTGCCTTTTCCACCGCGACATGCATATTCCCATTGGTCCTCGTGAGGTAGAGCAAATAAGAGTTTTGCGCCAAATGCGGTAGAGATTTTTGAAAAATTCGATTCGTCGTTTAACTTTGCAATGAAATCCTGAGCATTCACCCACGACACATTTTCGACAGGAAATCTCCTTGTGTCACTGAGCCTATAGAACTCATTGTTGGGACTTGACGATGTAAAGATACTTGGATTTTTACCCATTATTGAAGTGTATTCTTCTTGGGTAATTGGATATTTTCCCATCCAAAAACCTTTCGTCTTAAATTTGCCCCTGACACTTTCAGATTCCAGATCCATCCATTTGGGACGTTTGCCATAAATTTTGCTGACTAAAAAATCTTGTTCCTCTTTAGTAGAACCCAATTGCGCTTCGCCAGCGGGGATCCAGCAAAACTTCATCTTTATGTTTTTAGAAATTTCGAATTCAATCTCTCGAACTGAATAGAAATTTAAAGATTCAATAGATTCGCACCTTAAATTCTGTCTAACAAAACATAGCGGTATAAAAGCTGCGAAAAGTACAATTTTTTGAATTTTCATTAGCAAGCTCTAGCATTCTCATATGTGCATACGAAGCTATTCTGAAAGCCATATATGGGGGCAGTGTTTCGATAATTTTGTGAGCTTGCCCCAGTTTTTTGAGAGACTCTTACTTTTTTCGAAGCCTACACATAAGTAATGATAAATTAAAAACTACTGATTAAAAGGTTTGATGGTGATTTCTTTGTCGGAAATTTTGAACTCTTTGACGGAGTTGATTTCTCGAAGATTAGAGGAGAGCAGCTTTGCGGTGGGTTTATTACCCTTCGTTTCTATCTCGAAGATTGCAATTTTCGATTCCCCAAATCTCCGATCCCCGACCGCACTCAACAACCACTTTCCATCCGGTATGGGGCTTTGGGCTCGTGCGTTGGGCACGGATAAAAAAACAACGATAAGAACTAGAGCGATTGTAAGGCACATAAAGCAATCTCCAGAGTTGCCGGGAGAGAGAGTTTCGATGAATATTAACTGAATTCTCAGCTCAAGAAAGCAAAAAATTTCGCAGTCAGGAGAGCTATCATCAGCGACTCAGAAACGGCCGGGCAGGTTTTTTTCATTCTCCAAAAGAAAAGGCGAGTGATTTACCGCCTTCAGCAGTGAATCACTCGCCTATATCTTGAAACGAGGAGAGATTTACTTCCTCGTCGTTTCCAATGTTGCCGAGGCGTGATCATCGAGCGGCAGTTCCACGGCCTGAAGCACCTTGCCCGTGTTGTCATCCTGAATGAATGCTATCACTTTGAGATCTTTCATATCCAGCGGACGGGTTTTATTAGCAAAGCTCGAACCGCCAGCAACGAAATCATCCAGGTATTTGGTAAGTCCCTGGCGAATGGTGCTGACATCCGCTTTTACTTCATGCTTGAAACTTTTCTCTTTGATTTCAAAGCCTGCAGCGCCACCCGGCATGGATCGAACGACCTGGTGATGGAAGCGCAGCTTGTTGCCGCCGACGTATTTGACGACATCCTCGACGACGAGGGTTCGAAGTTTCAGGCTTTCAGCAGGATCGACACCCGAAACATCCAGATTGATGGAAATCCCGCTTCCGGTGCGAACGGCATGGCCGGTCAGTTTGACGGGAGTCTTCTCTTCGAGAATTTCGTCGATGATATCGCGATACTGCTTGTACTTGCTCTCCGAATTAGCCATACCGCCGCCGCCACCGGCTTTGGATACCCCATTGAAAATGGTGGTTGGGGTGCCGCGCACTTTGTCGGCACCAATGGTCTTGCGGTAGTAATCCCAGCGAGCGATGGTGTCGGTGTTCGTCAGGGGATCGGGACCGGGGATGTGCATGTGGTACTGCACCAGAACCAGCTCGCTATGTTTATACGTTTTGTGCAAGGCGTCGAAAGCGACGTCGGCCGCCACACACGGCGGGCACTGGGCCCCGGTAAATAGTTCCATCATCACAACCTGATTGGCTTCGGAATTCTTCCGACCGCTGTAGGTCGCCGGCTTAAAGGGAGGCACCGTTGCGAGATATTCCTGATCCAGTAGGGTTTCAAGCTTGGTGAGGCGAGCTTCGATCTCGGCCAATTCCTGCTTTTTGCCATTGGATTCCAGGATGCTCTTGTACGTATCCAGAACGCTCACCTGAAATGAAGTTGGATCTTTATCCGACAGAGATTTGGTCAGTGGTACCGCAACTTCGAGAGCAAGCGTTTCGAGTCCTTTTTGGTTTGAAAGGGTATTCGCCAGTGAAAAAGTGGTAAATCGTTCGAAGAGACTCCCGTAGAGTTTCGATTCCGTCTGTATGATCTTCACCAGCTTTTCAGCTTCCGGCTTTTCCACTTTCCACTTGGTAGCGGACGTGAGCAATTGGTTGGCTGCGGTGGCTCCGGCCAGAGTGCTGGAAGATTCCTCTACCGTTTTACGAAGTAAACCGGGAACTTTTTCAGCAGCCTCCTTTTGGGCTTCTGCCAATTTCGTCTGCAATTCTTTTTTCTTTTCCGCGTCTTTTTCCGTACGAATTTGCTGTTGCAGCAGAATCGGTTTTACATTCAGATCCGTCACTTCTTTATAAGTCGCGGGCGGTACAGTCCGCGTGATAACTTCGTTGGCGGCAATGCGATCCATGTCGGTAGGGGCGAGTTTAGCGCGGCCATAACGGGATTCGTTGCCGTAGGCCCCCCGGATGGAACTTTTGTCCGCACCGATTTCGGCGTGAAACGTGAGTCCGTTACCAAAGGTGATGCGGATTTCCTTGTCGGTGATTTTGGAATCTTTGATGACAACCGTCTGCTTGCCAGGCAGCGCGAGTATCTTGGCCGTGGTTTTGTTATCCTTGGTTTCGATATCCAGGATCATCACTTTCGACTCGATCAGCGGGGAGCCGATCGAAGTTAAAAGCCACTTGCCATCGGGCAGTGGGGCTTCGGCCCGGGCACTGGAAGCCACTGCCAGTGCGAAGACGAATAAAAGTGCGAATCGCCGATACATGATTTATTCTCCAAAATGCAGTTGAGGGAGGTTATCTATGTGTTATTAAATTTGGTGAGAGTAATGGGGCGATTACGGCTCGTCCGGTATTCCTTCATTTTTTCTTAATGAATGGAAGACCGAGGCGGATTCAGCTCAATTTTGCAATCAGAGCTTGGAGGAAGGCGGGCAGATCATCCGGCTTTCGGCTGGTGATGATGTTCCCATCAACGACTACTTCCTCATCCACATAATGAGCTCCCGCATTGATCACATCATCCTTGATGGCAAAGAAACAGGTGGCCTTTTTCCCTTTTAGGGCATTGGTCGAACAAAGTACCCAGGGGCCGTGACAGATCGCGGCCAGCGGTTTCCCCTCATCTTGCAGAGCCTGAACAAACTGGATCATGGCCGGGACTCTCCGGATGTAATCCGGGGCGAATCCGCCCGGAAGCACGGCCGCGTGATAATCCTTCGAAGTGACGGCGGTGATGCTTTTATCGCTCTTCGCTGGATACCCCAGTTTGGAAGGGTAGGATTTGCCCGCTTCCGGACCAATCAGATGGACTTCCGCCCCCGCTTCGCGCAATCGATAGACCGGATACCAGACTTCCAACTCCTGATATTGCTGTTCGACCAGAACTGCAATTCGCTTGCCTTTGAGACTCATGTCGAATTCCTCTTTGTTTATTCAGAATATCAGAGGACTGCCCAGATTGCCGGGAGGTCTCTGTTTTCGCTGTCCTACTTTGTTGAATCGGAAAGCGGTTCCGGAGTCCATTCAAACTTCTAGCGAAGTCGTATTCGAGTTCTGGGGGAAATGGATAAAACAGTGCGTAGAATGGGAAGAATTAAATGGGGAAACTCCTCTCATACCTTACGCTTTAGAGGTGAAGTGAAAGCACTTTTCAGTCGGCCCATGGCCTGACTGGGACGGACCGATAGGGAATCAGTCTCCTGCGATTTCGGCCATCGAACCCTCGGACTTGACAGAAAATCTGATTACCCTTAAAAGCTGTCCCGCTGTGGGAAACCGCGCCTTTTCGTACTCCGTGCGGGGTTCGGCACGAGCGCACCCAAGGGATGGATGGGTTATGGGACAATTTCGCTGCGTTCTGGGCATTTGTGCTTTAGTGTGGACGCTTGGTTTGTTCCAAGGCGCACCTGCACTGAAAGCGGAAATACCTACCGGCAAAGAGGTGTCGCAAGTTTACGTCCAGGGTAATGCCCGTTACACGACGGAGCAGGTTCTCAGCCAAGTGTTGACCCGTCCCGGTCAGAAGTACAACCAGGTGACAGTCGACGACGATGTGCGAAAATTGCTATCGCGCGGTTGGTTCCAGGATGTCAAAGTTTATACCCAAATGACCAACGACGGAAAAGTAAACGTCTTTTTCCAGGTCGTCGAACTGAAAAATGTCATTCAGAAAATTGAGTACCGCGGTGCACAGCACTTAAGCGAAAAAGAACTCGAAACACTGACTGGCTTGCGTAAAGGCTCGCCGAACAGCCCCAACGCCAACCGTCTCGCTATCCAAAACATCGTTCGGAAGTACCAGGAGAATGGCCGTCCGTTTGCCAGCGTTCGTTTGATCGAAGGCGAAAAGACCGATGATACCCGGGTAATCTTTGATATCGTCGAAGGCCCGGTGGTGAAGATCGAATCGATCGGCGTGAAGTTCATCGGGACGCGCTCTGGAGATGTCAGCGAAGGTCGAATCAAAACTCAGATCAATAGCGGCACGCATTTTCTGCGGATTGGCGGCGAATACAACGCCATGACCGTGGAATCGGATGTAAACAAGATCAAAGAGTATTACAAGTCGCTCGGATACCTCGCTGCCCGAGTTTCGCGCGAGCTGGAATGGTCGTCCGACCAACGCTCGGTGAAGATTTACTTTGTGGTCGAAGAGGGGGTTCGTTACAAGGTAGGCCGGGTCCAGATCGAGGGCGTGAAAGCCTATGATCAAGCGAAAATCGAATCCCTCGCCGATCTCAAGCCAAACGAGAATTACAGTAAAGGCGTCGTCACGGCGGACATTAAGAGAATCGAGAATTACTACGGTTACGGTGGCCGTCCAGCAATCGTCCAGGAAGTTCCCAACGAAACTCAGCCGGGCGTCGTTGAAGTTCGCTACGTGGTTGAAGAAAAAGAGCCCGTGCGTGTGAAGGAAGTTCTGATTCGCGGAAACGAAGTTACTCGCGATAACGTCATCCGTCGGCAGATTCCGATTCTTCCCGGTCAGATTTTAAGTTACCCGGATATTCTCAAGGGGGAGCAGAACCTAGCTCGACTGGGGATTTTCGATGACGAACAGAAACCGAAGATTACCGTTCTCGATTCGGAAACCGGTCCGCCCGGATTCAAAGATATTCTGGTCGATGTGAAGGAAAAGCCGACCGGCCGGTTGATGTTCGGGGCGGGTGTGAACTCCGATGCGGGGATCACCGGTAGTATCGTGCTCAACGAGCAGAACTTCGACCCTTTCCGTCTACCGACCAGCTTTGAAGATATTCTCGAGGGCAGAGCCTTCCGAGGACGCGGCGAAGAATTCCGCCTGGAAGCGATGCCGGGTACTCAGACGCAGCGCTACTCCGCCAGCTGGCGCGAGCCTTATTTGATGGATGGTCCTTATAGTCTCGGTCTGAGCGCTTACTACTTCACCCGAACCTACACCGAATACACCGAAGATCGGCTGGGCGCCCGTGTGAACATCGGACGAAAACTCGACGATAATTGGTCCGTGAACGCGGCAGTTCGACTGGAAGATGTGAACGTCAAGGGAGTGCCCTGGTATGCTCCTATCGATGTTTCCAAATATCAGGGTCATAGCACGCTGATCGGCGAACGATTGGGCTTAACCTATGATTCGAGAGATTCTTATCTTCGACCGACCAAGGGTGAGATCATCAACGTCGGCTACGAACAGGTTGAAGGCACCTATACCTATGGGCTAGCCACGGCGGAAATGAGCAAGTACTTCACGCTTTACGAACGGGCGGATGGGAGCGGCCGACAGGTCTTGCAGGTACGAAGTCAGGTCGGCTTTGCCGGGAGCGATACGCCTATCTACGAACGATTTTACGCCGGGGGCTTCCAGAGCATCCGAGGTTTCCAATTCCGGGGTGTGGGTCCCCGAGTGGATGACTTCGCAGTGGGTGGAAATTTTTCGCTCATGAATAGCGTGGAATATCAGATTCCCGTCGCGGCCAGCGATAAGATCTACTTCGTCAGCTTCATCGACTCCGGTACTGTTGAGCGTAACGTCAGTATTCACGATTACCGCGTGACGGTGGGGGCCGGTCTGCGAATCTCGGTACCGCAGTTGTTTGGCCCGGTACCGCTGGCCCTCGACTTCGGTTTCCCAATCAATCAGAAGGATGGGGATAAGACTCAGGTCTTCAGCTTCTGGCTCGGCTTCTACAACTGATGTCGTTTAGTCTGGATCGATCAATTTCAGGGCAATTGTCTGCATATTGCCCTATCCTGAAAATTTGATTTGCGCGGGAGCAAATAGTCTTTACAATCGGTCGGTGCAAAGCCCCGATTGGAGACAGGCCTTGAAAACGCTGCTGATACTTCTTCTTTTTTCTTCCTCCCTCCACGCAGAGGATCAGCGAAAGCTGGAAATCGCCAAGCAGCCCGGCTACGTCCGCGCGGAGTTCATCTATGAATCCGCGCCGTTTCCGCAGTGTCACGCCTCCACTATCGTTGAAACTTCACAAGGGTTGGTCGCAGCCTGGTTCGGGGGAACTCGCGAGAAAAATCCCGATGTCTGTATCTGGCTCAGTCGTCAGGAGAACGGAAAGTGGACGGCTCCGGTACGCGTAGCCGATGGCATTCAGTCCGGGGGCAAACAACTCCCTTGCTGGAACCCAGTGTTATTCCAGCCGGAAAAAGGTCCGCTGATGCTCTTCTACAAGGTCGGGCCGAGCCCGGATACCTGGTGGGGAATGCTGAAGACCTCTACCGATTGTGGGATAACCTGGGGGGAGCCCCGTCGACTGCCGGAGGGCATTCTTGGGCCGATTAAAAATAAGCCGGTTCAGTTATCGAATGGTGATATTCTCTGCCCGACGAGCGATGAGACTAAAGGTTGGCGCGTCCATTTCGAGAGAAGTTCGGATGGCGGTAAAACCTGGAATGCCACCGAACCGGTGAACACCAAGTCCGAAGCAAGCATTATTCAACCCAGTATTCTGCTGCGGGGTAAAGATCAACTTTTGGCGGTCGGCCGTTCGCAACAGCGAAAAATTTTTCAGATCGCCTCCTCCGATAACGGATTGCACTGGGGCAAAGTCCGTTTTTTAGATTTGCCCAATCCGAATTCCGGTACGGATGCCGTTACGTTAAAAGATGGCCGGCAACTACTGGTTTATAATCATACGCCTCTTTCTCGGTCCCCTTTGAATGTCGCGGTTTCTGAGAATGGAGAAACCTGGAAGGCGGCTATGATCCTGGAAAACGACCCGTTTCGGGAATTCAGTTATCCGGCGGTCATCCAAACCCGCGATGGTCTGGTGCACATCACTTACACCTGGAAGCGTGAACGGGTGCGACATGTGGTGCTGGACCCGAATAAATTCGTCTTGAAGGAGTTCAAATCGGGAGTCTGGCCCGATTGATTGAGCGGAGGGGCGACGAGAAGCTTGGAGACTTGTAAGTTAGAGGAATCCCGAATACCGGAAGGAAATTGTAGCGTCCATGTCGTCACCTCGCGTGCTGGTTATTTTCAACGAGCCGGTCTTATCTCCCTATCATCCGGATTACGCATCGGAAGTGGACGTGTTGGATATTCGGGATGATGTGATATGGATTTTGGAAGAGGGGAATTTCCAAGTCGAGAGCGTGGGATTCTCCAAAGATCCTGCTGTGCTGCTGGATGCTTTGAAATCCTTCCGCCCGGATGCCGTATTCAACTTGTTTGAAGGACTGGCCAATCAGAATGCCACGGAAATTTCGTGTGCCGGCTTGCTCGAATGGATGAACGTCAGTTTTACCGGTTCGAGTGCTTCGGCGATCGCTTTAGGTCGCGATAAAGTCCGTACGAAATTCTTGCTGCAGGGGGCCGGTCTGCCCACGCCGCGATTTCAGGTGGTGGAGCTTAAGACGAAGATCACCTGGCCTTATAACTGGCCGGCGATGGTGAAGCCAATTACGCAGGATGCGAGCGTCGGTATTTCCCAAAAAAATGTCGTAACGAATGAGAAGGATCTGGCCGAGCAGGTCGAGCGAATTGGTACGGAGTATGGCGAACCGGTCCTAGTTGAGGAATACATAGACGGCCGCGAGTTTCACATCCATGTTCTCGAAGATTACGAAAGTGGCCGCGCGGCTTCGAAATTGTCTCTGACACCCTTAATCGAATTGCGCTTCGACTATAACAATTCCTCGGATCTTTGGCCGATCTACACATACAGTGCCAAATGGCTGGACGAATCGAAAGAGTTCAATTCCTCTTTTTTCGATTTGCCGGTTTATCTTGAGCCCAAGTTGATGGAGGAGATCCAGCGAGTCGCCCTGGGGGCCTTTCGCTGTATCGGATTGCGAGATTATTCCCGTCTCGATATCCGGCTTAGCGAAAAAGGAGTTCCCTACATCCTGGAAGTTAATCCGAATCCTTATCTTTTGAGTTATTTCTTCCAATTGACTTTGGAAGCGATGGGAAGATCGCTCCACGAACAAGTTCGGGATCTTGCCCGCAATGCCCTGTTTCGTGCGGGCCGTTTGACCGATTTACCCAGTCGCCCTTCCACGCATCTTTTATTACCTACAAAATCATATCGACAGGAATCGGAGAGTTGAAAAATGGCTTTTTCATTGCCGATCGTGAACTCTAAAACGGCGACCTTTGAATGCATTTTCGGGAGGGGTTGTGAAGGTCATTGCTGCAAAAATGGTCGCCCGAGCGTGACGCCTCAGGAAAAGAAGGTAATCGATTCGAAGCTTGAGGAAGTCCTGCCGCACCTGAGACCGGTGGCTCAAAAGTTGATTGAGAAGGACGGCTATCTCAGCAAGCGGACGAAACTGGGTGCTCCCATGTTGCGCGTGATCGAGGAGTATTGTGTATTTTTCAATAAGGGCTGTGTGTTGCACAAAATCGGAGCCCAGGATGGTGCTGCCTACCAATATAAGCCGATTCAGTGTGCTCTGTTTCCCCTAACTAAAGATGAAGACACGAACGAATGGTATATCCGGCAATGGGGATATGGGGGCGAACAGTGGGATCTGTTCTGTCTAAATCCGAAGGAATCGAAAAAAAAGGCGGTAGTCACACTCGCTGAGGAAATCGCGCTCGCGGAAGAGTGCGAAAAAAGTAGCCGCTAATCAATCGGCCGTGCAAAGACGGTAGAGGATTTCCGCCGCCTGTTCAACCTGCTTGAGCTCGATCCATTCGTCCTTGGTGTGTGCCTGGGCGATGTCGCCCGGGCCGAAAACGACACAGGGAATCCCGGCTTCGGCGATACTCGAACCATCAGTGCCAAAGGGCACCGCCAGTATCTCGTGCTTACCAGTCACGGAATTAATGGCCGAACCCAATCGCCGTAGGACTTCGTGATTATTCGTAGCTTTCAAAGCTGGGCAGGCGAGCCAGCTTGGTTCGATGATAAATGGAAAATCGATGACGGGATGCTGGATCAGGAATTTTTCGAGTTCTAGCGGAGCGTCTTCCGGCTTCTCTCCGGGAAGCAATCTTCGGTCGATTTCAATAGTGCAGAAGTCGGGAACCGTGTTGACGCTCACTCCACCTTGAATTTTCCCCACGCTAATGGTAGGTGTTCCCAGGCGAGGATCGGCTTCCAGTCGAGTGAGATGATCGGCATACTGCTCAATCACATTTAGGAGATGCCCCATCCGGTAAATGGCATTAACGCCTTCCTGCGGGTAAGAACTGTGGCAGGCTCGTCCCGGCACTTTGATGAGCCAGCGAACCACGCCTTTATGAGTATCTACTATTTGCAGATTAGTGGGTTCGGCACAGATTGCGAAATCGGCTTGGACCCCCCGACGAAGCAATTCCTGAACGCCGAGAAAAGTGTGCTCTTCATCGACGGTACAGGCTAGGATCACGTTGGCCGCCTGAGGTGGTTTCTCCCTATTCAGTCGATCCATCACAGCGAGCATCGATGCCATGCCGCCTTTGACATCGCAAGCTCCACGACCGAACAGTCTTCCGTCTCGAACCTCTCCCGCAAAAGGATCGATTGTCATTCCTTCAACTGGCACAGTGTCCTGATGAACTTCGAGGAGAATGGTCCGTTTGGCTTGGGGAGAGTGGTGCGAAATCAGGACGTTGTCGCGAAAAGGAGCAACGGGTTGCCGCGTGCATTCCATTTTGCGGCGTTTTGCCCATTTTTCCAAAAAGAGGCTCACCCTTCTCTCGAAGTGGAACGATTTCGTTTCCACTAAACCCATGGGATTTATGCTACTTCGTCGAACGAGTGCTCTCAGGAGTCTCGGTAACGGTAGAAAATCAGTCGTTTCGGGTGAGGAAGTCAACCTTGGGATCCATTTTGAGCCGCAAATTATTGTAAATCCTATGACCTAAGAATAACTCAAATTTCAATTTACGCCAAATATTCAGAGCTCAAGCCAAGAATTTCATGCTGCTGCTGGAATTTTTATTAAAAAAGACACATAATTTCAGTTGACTTTTAGGGTATCGATGTTTTATAACTATGAGAGTCGTCCTGCAGCCAAACCCCTTCATTTCGACTAGAGCTGCTTTGATGACATCAGGAGCAAACTGATGAAACCCGTTAAGTTTGCAATGATAGCACTGCTGTCATTGTTTGCCGTTGCGAGCCAGAACGCTCTCCACGCGCAAAGTGTTAATCTGAATAGCGTTCAAGTTATGGATCTTGATGATCCTGTTACTCCGGAACCAGGTCCATTCGGCCCTTCGTTCCCCCCCACGATTCCGGGTCCTGGGACACCATTGCCGCTTCCTACCGGTCCGACCTCTCCCTCAAACCCCTGTCCTCCGCAGTAATGTGTGAGATGTGGTAGTTGGAATCGAAGGATGCGATAAGTCGCATCCTTTTTCATTTGACCTTTCAATCAAGTCACATCCTTACGGACGGTTGCTGATTACCAGCACATTTTTGTCTTCGTAAAAATCGTAATGCTGGCTGACTAATCGAAATGGCCTGAGGAGGTCCTTCTCCAATTCCTTCCAGGTGTTCTCCGTCAAAATCAGATAGGATTCCCGCGGCGAATTCAAGAAACTGACTGCGTCCTCCAGATGTTCCAACTTTAGAATCTCCCGTTGGGTGTAGAAGACCGTCGTGGGCTTGAACCAGTAAATCGAGGCTATACGAATATCCCTTTCGCGTTGCCGGAGTTGGCTCTCTTCGACCAGAGCTCGCGGTGCTTTGTATTGGTCCATCTGTAAGATTGGAAAAGCCGCAAGACAGGTCATGAACCCCACGGCGCTCGTCGTAATACACATCAGAATTCGATTCCGGTTTCCGCGAAGCCAAAAGTAGTAACCCGCAATTGCACCCAGCAACGGGAACATTCCCACCCAGGCGCTTTTCTCGAGCCCAGGAAAAACGCGCATCTTTTTGATCGGTAGGGTGATGGCACCGCTGGCGATTAAAAGACCCGCTATGGTTATCAGACCGACCAGTAAAAGGGCACTCAACGCTACCGGCATCCCCCAGCTATAGCCCGCAATTTGCTGACTTCGCCAGCGTTCCACAAATCGTCCGCACACGATAGCCGTCGCTGGATAAAGGGGAAACACATAGTTCGGCAATTTGGTGGCCGCGATGGAGAAAACCGCGAGATAGACTGCAAACCAGGTCAACAACAATCGGTACGGAGCATAGTCGAGTTGGGAAGTTCGGCATTGTTTGACGGCTTCCCAAAATGCCAAGCCGAGGAAAATACTGCCTGGAGCGAAACCAATGATCAAGGCGATCAGATGAAAGAACGGATTACCGCTATGGTTTTCCATGGGCGTCGTGAATCGGGAAATATTTTCTCGACCGAAGAAGACTCGGAGAAATTCGCCGCGGGTTTCCACGCCGACCATCACATACCAGGGTAATGCCAGGAGCAGGAAAACCAAACTGGCTTGAATCAGCTTGCGATCCCATAGCCGCGAGAGTTGTTTGTTCCAACCCAGATAAACTAGGACCACCAGCCCAGGCAGACCCACTCCGATAGGCCCCTTCGTAAGGACCGCCAAGGCGCATGCGGCGGCCATCGGAATGAACCACCCTCGACCACCATTTTCTGAAAATCGCCAGAAACAATAGAAGGACAGGGTAGTGAAGAATACCAGGATAGAATCCGGGCTGGCCGTGTGGGAAAGTAGACAGAACTCGATGGCTGTCGTCAGGAGTAAACCGCTGATCAAACCCGTCATCGCATCGAACATGCGTCGACCCAGGAAGTAGGTGATAAACACCGTACCAAAACCGGCCAGGACGCTCGGTAGCCTTGCCGACCACTCGGAGATGCCAAAAAGCTTATAGGAGGCCATCTGCCACCAATAGAGCATCACCGGCTTGGCCGTGCGCAGTTCATAATTAAAAGTGGGCACAATCCAAGTGCCGGCCTCCAGCATTTCCCGGGCGGCTTCCGCATTAACACCTTCGTCGACATCCCACAGGCTATGCGTGCCGAGATTGGGGAATGTGCACAAAGCCATTACCGTCGTTAGGATCATTAAGTGCAATTTCGAAGATTGCGAAAATCGGTTCATCCTAAGCCTTGCAGAATGATCTTTCTGAAACCCATTACACCGCGTAATATAAGCGGTTCCAGTAAGTTGCGGAAGACCAACAGTCGGTGAAGAACGTACATTCAGGCGTCGGTTAGGATGTCTGATCGATGGATCTAACATGAGTAAAGCGTATTTTGTCGGGTTAGATGTCGGTGGTACTACTATGAAAGCGGCCGTCGTCGATTCCGACGGGCTGGCCGGTCCCGCCGTGGTATCTGACACCGAATCCTATAAGGGTCAGGATCATGGCCTGGCCACCATGTGCGACACTATTCGAAAAGCGGTGGAAGCCGCCAACAAAAAGCTAGCCGACATCGCCGCAATCGGTGTGGCCACGCCGGGCACCATGGATATCAAAGCCGGCTTGATTCTGGATCCGCCGAACCTCAAACCTTGGCGGGATGTGCCCGTTCGTGATCATATTTTGAATCATTTCAAAATTCCCACGGCCTTTCAAAACGATGCCAATGCTGCAGCGTTCGGCGAATACTGGGTGGGAGCCGGCCGTACTGCAAAAAGCATGGTTCTATTCACACTGGGTACTGGAGTCGGCGGCGGAATCATCATCAATGATTACGTTCTCGAAGGGGAACACAGCCACGGCGGAGAAATTGGACACCTGAAAATTGAGATGACTAATGGCCGCCGCTGTGGTTGCGGCCGATTGGGGTGTCTGGAAGCCTACGCATCTGCCACGGCTGTTGTAAAGCGTTGCGTAGAGGCTTTGGAAAAGGATTCCGGTCATTCCGTGCTTCGCCAACTTCTGAACAAAAAGGAAAGCGAACTCACCAGCCGGGCGATCTTCACCGCCGCGGAACAGGGAGATACTCTCGCACAAACCATCGTGGAAGATACGGCGTATTATCTGGCAGTCGGGGCAATCAACATGATGCATACGATCGACCCCGATGCGATAGTTTTTGCGGGAGGAATGATCGCGGCCGGAGAATCGTTCCTGAATCGAATCCGCTACCACATCTGCGAACTCGCCTTCCCGGTACCGGCTTCGAAGACAGAAGTTCGCTACGCGCTACTGGGAAGTGATGCGGGTTTCATCGGAGCGGCGGCCTGTGCCCGTCAACTCTGGTTGAAATCGAAATAAAGGATCAGCCAAAATCCAATTCTTCGGCTTGCATAGCAAAGATAACGGCCAATACCACCGGAATCAGAATGAATAGTTGCGAGAGAATCAGCTGAATCCAGTGATTGCGGATTCTATTCAAGGGCCAAATCAATAACAGCAACCAGGCGAGAGGGCTCAGAGCAACCAATAGGAAGCTCTTGAGCTCGACCTCGCTGTAGGTTTCATAATGTGCCGCCAGAAGCAAACCGGGAAGCAGTACTGCCATCGCTGGGGCGATACCCCCACAGTCGATATCGGCGAACATCGCTAAGCAAGCAATTCCAAAAAGCGAAACGGCCAGAACGGTTGCAATGTCAGAAAATAGGCCGCTGTGTGCGTAGAGCAGAATAATCGAAGCTCCACCGAAGGTCATGGAGAGTCCCAGAGGGATTGAAAACCCGTTTACTCGGGAGCAAACACGCTCTAATGTCAACCATTCCAGGACGACCGTCACGGCAAAGACTTCAAGGACCCATTGATGATTTTCCTGGTATTCTGCCGGAACCAGGAACCAGCTTGCAATCGTTGCCAGAACTACTTTGAAGAGTAGTAGCACATCGAATCGTAACTTCACCGTTCGTAAAGCCGTCCCAAGTAACGTCATCCCTAAAGCTATCCAAAGCAGATAGTGCCAGGTGGCTTTTTCCGGCTTCAGCGGAATCAATCCGCGAAAGGCGTTCCCTGCGATCAATCCGGCCATCAAGGCGTAACCCGTCGCCAGCAAAGAGTTTTTACGTCCCGAAAGCCAGAGAGAATGTCCGAGAATGGCGGTAGTCGCGATGAAAGTGGGAAGAATTTCTTCTCGAAAGGCTTCCAGGACCAGATGACGAGGGGGAAGGGGTGGCAACATGATGTTTCCCCAAAAAATAAGCCGACGATGTAATCGTCGGCCGGTATCTGAAGATTAATTACTTCTTCGCTTTTACGTCCAGAGTCAGACTGACTTCATCTTCGATGATTCCCTTGCCGTACGCCATGCCGAAATCCAGTTTGTTGATTTTGAACTCGCTCTTGAGAGTGAGGTTGTCATCGGCCACCGTGACTTTCGCCGGAATCACAATGCTTTTGGTTTTGCCATTGAGAGTGAGGTCGCCAGTAATGTTGTAGCCAGCCGTCGTCGGTTCAATCTTCGTCGATACGAATTTTGATTTCGGGTTGTTTTTCACGCCGAAGAAATCCGGAGCCTTGAGGTGATTGGTCAATTTTTCATTGTCCGACCAGGTCGAGTCCATATCGATTTCAACCGTAATCTTGCCCTTTACAATATCCTTGCCTTCCACTTCGATCGACCCAATCAAAGTCTTGAAACCGCCTTCATGCTTGCCGTCTTTTTTCGTTCCGACGAACTTGATTTCGGTATTTTTCCCGCTGAGTTCAAACTTGGTGTCCGCCGCGGAAACCTGAAAGGCACCGATGGCCGCCAGCAGAACCAGCCCGAAAAGATTACGAATCATATGTCCTCCTTAGAAATGGGATTGAGCCTTTCACCTGTTAATTCCGAAACTGTTGGTGATGGCTCAATACATGTCTCATATATAACCGAACTGGCCTCTTCTTACACGAAAATTGAATGAAATTTTATTGCGGGCTCAGATCGTCAGGTTGCTCAATTGCCGGAGCCCTCTCCGAGGGTTGCAATTTCCGTTTTTTCCAAATTTCGCTGGACAGAAAGCCGTTTTGCCAGCTTCGAGCCTTGAGGAGAACCAATCCATGGGAGGCCAACAAGGGATCGAAATTCACTAACTCTTTCGTTTGCAAACGGGTCGAGAGCCTGAAACAGAAGTACATCATGCGGAGTCGCCATCGAGCTCTGCGCGCCGCAGCTGAGATCGAAGGAATTCGAAAATCGCCCACGACCCATAAACCGCCTGGGATAAGGGCAGAGCTCAGAAGTGCTATGACTGGCTGCAATTCCTTTTCGTCGAAACAATCGAGAAGAAAGTTGGTGATTACCAGATCGAAAGTCCCTTCGGGCACTAAGAGTTTTCTGATGTCTCCCGTTTGAAATTGCACTCGTTTGCCATCGATCCCGGCGGCCTCCATTCTCCTTTTCGCCAACTCGCGCATCTTCCGGCTGAAATCAATACTCTTGACTACAGCCAGGGGATTTGCACGCAAAAATTCCCGAAGGAAACGCCCGTCTCCTTCGCCGATAATCAGCACTCTCTTTGCGTCTTTTAGTGAATCGAGCCAGCCGATTCGACACTTCTGCAGAGAATCGCCGAAGACGATCTTCTCGATCCAGTGGTAATGCGGAGCCAGCAGATCGAAACTCAAAGCAGACACCGAACAAAAAGAGGCGACAGTAATGACACATCGGCTAACACCCGAAGAACGCGAAGACTCAGCCGACTATGGAAAAGATGTAATATCCCCAGACAAGCGTAGGAAAGCAGGAAACACCCACCGAACGGCGCGGGACTGAACACTGCCGAAAGTGCCACCGGTATGAAGGCGAGTGCCAGGGAGATTCTCGCCATTTTTCGCTCGGAGTTTTCCCAAAGTGTAATCATCAGACAATTGACGAAGCAAACCGAGCCAAATCCGACGACTGCGGCAGTGGACTCCGGAAAAGGAATATTCTCTTCGGCAATCAATGATACGCTTACCCCCGCGGCGAAGAGTAGGGCCACGCTCAATTCCTTGACCGCCGTTTTACTCAACATTCTGCTGCCGTGCACTGCGACAAAATAAAGTGCCACGAGCAAGCCTAGTATACCGCCGCTCAGTCGGGTTCGTTCGGGAAGCCAGAGGCTCAAAAAGGCCCCCATTGTTAACGACAACAGAGCTCCGCAAAGAAAAGCTTTCGAGTATCGGGCTGCGAACTTGTGCCTATCCTGCCAGACGGTGCGGGAATGCTTCCGAGTGTCGAGCCAGTGATCGGCCAGGTATATTCCCCAGACGATTAATCCTAGAACAATCGATTCGAGGGCCGGTAACGGAACATGGAAAATGTAACAGAAAAAGGACTGCCAGATCACCGCAATAATCGGGGCATCCAAACTCAGAAGGTGAGGCCAGATCCACCAGGGCCACTCAGGCAATTCCGAAGACATTGAATGCCAACTACTTGATGACTTATTTGGATCGCAAAATCTTGTTCATATTCTGCTTATAAGCTTCGACACCCGGTTGGCCATAAGGATTAATATTCATCAACCGCCCCTCAATGACCGTTGCCAGCATCAGCATCTGCATCAGTTGCCCCAAAGCATGCTCGTTAATAGCAGGCAAGGTAATATCCGAAGAAGGTCGGGCAGAGTCCGCATATGCCTGCATAGTGCCCTTATAAGCGGCATCCAGAACATCGGGCATTGTTTTGCGGGAAATCCCGTTTAAATCATCCTGATTATTGTCGGCCATGCCGATCTGCATCGGGACGTGGCGAACCGCGCGGATCAGAATATTGTTGATAACTTTATCCCGCGAGCCTTCCTGATGTTGTTGGCCGCGCGAGTGCAAATCTCGCGGCTGCACTACCGTCAACGGCGTGGCTCCGCGGCCCCGTTTGCCCAACGATTCAGAAAGCAGTTGATCGTACCACAAACCCACCGCTTCGAGCTTCTTTGTCCAGACGGAGAGAACTCGCACGTTCTTGCCTTTCTCCTCCGTCATCAGGTAGTTCACGGCGGCATATTGCAACACGGGATTACGTTCGAAGGGCTCTTCCAGGAATCGCTTGGTCATTGAGGCCGCACCGATCAGAAGGGCTCGGACGTCCAGACCCATCACGGCCGCGGGCAGCAGTCCGGCGGCTGTGAAAATGCTGAACCGGCCTCCCACATTTTCGGGAATCGTAAGGATCTGATCGTCCGCAAAGCCTTCGGCTTTGAGTAATTCGCGGAATTTACCGGTAGATCCTGTGATGGGGACGATGAATTTACGAATCTTATCCAGACTGTTGCCATAGTAGCGATTCAGTTCGTTTCGAATGATCCTGTAGGCCGTCGCCGTCTCCAGCGTTCCTCCTGATTTCGAGATCACAATCGTGCCCCAGCGTTCTTCGCGCAATTCCGGATCGACGCAAGTGTTCTCCAGAAGTTCGATTAAGTCCTGCAGGGAATCGTTGTCGACGGTATGGCCTTCAAAATAGATCCGAGGCTTGCCTAACCGCATCCGGGGCGGCAATTCGTTATGCTGGCCATGACAGAGCGAGTCGAACAACGCCCTCGCACCGAGGTAGGATCCTCCGATTCCCAGGAGGACTACGCGATCCACGTTGTCTCGAAGTCGGGACGCCACGGCCAGTATGCGACTCAGTTCGCTGCTATCGCCGCGCGTGCGAAATTGTTCGAGGAGTAAGCCCGGGTAATCGATGAACCCGGAATCGAGAGGCTTGAGATGGGGCGGCGGATTCCGGATCTCCCGCTCGCCGGCCACTCGCGAGCGAATCGCTTGAAGTTGAGGTTTGAGAGCCTCCAGCCTCTCCGGAGTCAGGAAGTTGTTGGTCTGCAACTCTCCGAGCGGAGTCCAGCTCTCCGACGTGGGGATAAGCATACCTTGATAGTTAAAGTCGATTGCTTCATCCGGGAGCTGCATTCAGAACGATCCGGGCGACAGGGTGCCCGCTAGACGCGGATTTCATATACGTTTGAGAATACGATATCTGATCTTTTTAGAGAGTAAACTCCCCCGATGAACATTCACGAATTGATTGGCGAACTCCGCGAAGACAATAAGAGCAAGATTGTCCTGCTGGTGGCCGATGGTTTAGGCGGCCTACCGCTTACCCCTGGCGGAAAAACGGAACTGGAGACCGCCCGGACGCCGAACCTCGATAAAGCGGCCGCAGAAGGGGTTACGGGATTGAGCATACCGGTGCTCCCCGGAATTACCCCCGGTAGCGGACCGGGCCATCTTGGTCTTTTTGGTTACGATCCGCTGCAATATCGGATCGGCCGGGGTATTCTCGAAGCGCTCGGCATTAATTTTCACGTCACGGACAAGGACGTCGCGGTCCGCGGAAACTTTTGCACTCTGGACGCCAGCGGCAAAATTTCCGATCGCCGGGCGGGTCGGCCGACTACCGAGCGTTGCGTGGCCATGGTCGAAAAAATGCGATCGGTAAAAATTCCGGGCGTGGAAATTTTCGTCGAGCCCGTGAAAGAGCATCGTTTTGTCGTCGTTTTCCGAGGGGAAAATCTGGGTGATGCCGTAAACGATACCGATCCTCAAGCGATTGGCGTTGCACCCCTACTGGCGCACGGAAAGGACGAAGCTTCTAAAAAGACCGCCGAGTTCGTCAACCAGTTCGTTACGGCAGTCGGGAAAGTCCTGGCAAGCGATGTACCGACCAACGGTGTGACTCTGCGAGGATTCGCCCGTTATCCCAAAATCGGAACCATGCAGGAAATATACGGGTTGAAGAGTGCGGCCATTGCAGTCTACCCGATGTACAAGGGGCTGGCTCGCCTGGTCGGAATGGATATTCTGGATGCGGGTAGCACTCTGAATGATCAGATCACCACCCTGAAGAAAGTATGGAACGATTACAGCTTCTTCTTCCTGCACTACAAGTATACCGACAGCACCGGAGAAGACGGGAATTTCCCGGCCAAAGTGGATATGATCGAAAAGTTGGATGCGGCGGTCCCCGGAATTCTCGAGTTGAATCCGGATGTCTTCATCGTGACGGGGGACCACAGCACTCCCAGCAAACTGAAGAGCCATAGCTGGCATCCGGTGCCGACGCTGATTCGAGCCGCATCAGCGAGAACCGATGCAGTGACTCGCTTTAGCGAAAGCACTTGCCTGCAAGGAGGTTTGGGTCAGTTTCAGGCCATGCACTTGATGCTCATGGCCATGGCTCATGCCGGGCGACTAGGCAAATACGGGGCTTAAGTCCACTGCGACCCGGAAACCTCCGGGTCGCATCTTCGCTACTAGAAGAACAGTCTTCGCACATCCAGGAACAGCACGAACGCCATTAAAGACAGGATGAGTATCAATCCTGCGTAGAGTGTGAGTTCCAGCACCTTTTCGTTGGCCGGTTTGCCGCGCAGCTTCTCGTAAATCAAAAAGACCATGTGCCCGCCATCCAGCACAGGGATCGGCAGGAAGTTCACAACAGCCAGATTCACATTGATCAAGCCGATGAAAAGTATGAACTGCCAGATATCTTCGCCGGCGATATCGTACGAGAAGGAGGCGATGGTCAGTGGCCCGCTCATGGTCATGGCGGAAATTCGGCCGAACAGCATCGCATAGAGATTCTGGTAAATCACCCGAATCATGCGCAACGTTCTGTGGCCCGCTTTCTGGAATGCTTCTCCGATGTTTTCCGCTTTGTTAATGGCCAATTCGGATTCGAAAAGGAAGCCTCGGTCCACTCGCGGCCAGGTTTTATCTTCTACCGCCGTGAAAGCGACGATGGTCGGTTCGGCGTTGCCGCGTTGGATCTTCAGTTCAAAATTATGCGTCGGCAGCGATTGCATGGCTTCGAAGAAATAGCCCCACTGATTGGCGGCAATCGGCAACCAACTCTCCAATTTTTTGTCTTCCTTGTTTTCGTACTTCGGCTTGATCTCCTTGATCACATCGCCCGCTTTGATTCCGGCCTGATCGGCCGGTGAGTTTGGTTCCACGGCTTCCACGATCGGCTCGATCGTATAGCAAAGTCCGAGCGCGGGAATGGATAAAGGGGATTTGGCATTTAACATCAATTCCCGATAGTACTGGGCATTTCTATCCCATTTCAGCTCGAATTGAATCTGGGTCGGGGCATGCTCCACCGAACGAAGAACCGTCATCAGAAGTTTATCTGACTTGGGATTGCGAATCGCCCAGGCGTCGAGATCCTCGGGCAAGCGAGATGGATCGAGAGCTTTGATCCCCGCCACTTTGGGGTCGAAATTGCTGGTGATAATCGTGTAGGATCCATCTGACTCCGGCAGCTTCAGTTCGACGATCTTATCCCCCGAGTCGGCAGCGCCGGGGGTCAGTTCCTTCAATCCTTTTGCTTCCTTATTTGCCTGCACCGGGGTAGCTTCCGCGGCGGCTGAATTGTTTCGAATCCCGCTGATCCGGCCGATTTGCATTCGCACCCCGAAAGTCTGCGTGTACTGCGGCGGTACGGTGATGCTCACTTTTTCGCCGTTGGAGCGAAGTACTTTCACCTTCAATTCGGAGCCGCGCTGGGATTGCAGCTGATTGTAGAAAGTCTGGAATTTGTTCTGATAGTTGGCGAGTTCTTCTGGAGTCGAAGTGAGATCAATCGCTTTGCCGGCGGCATCCTCGATCTCGATGAACTGATCGCCCTGTTCGAAGGCCGGTTGCGCATTTGCGGCGGCGGACATCTCGCGCACGGGCTTGGTCGAAGCACGGTGGCTCTTGAACAAGGAAAGTGAATTTCCGGGAGTGACCCCGATCACGGGGTAGGGGGGTTCATCGCTTCGAATCGGTTCCAGATTCACTTCGGTGAGCGTCCCATCGGGAGATTCCAGCTTGAACGGAACAATTTCCCCCTTGCGGGTGCTCATGATGATGGGTTTAATGTCGTCGAACATCGGGGAGGTCAGATTGCCGATGGAGCGAATCCGCATATCCGAATGGATGTTGCTGCGCCAGGCGGGTGAGCCCGCTTCCACGGCTCCAATTATCGGTGCCCGTTCTTTCACGCCATTGCTGTAAGCGATCAGGAAGCAGACCAAGGCCAGGAGCAAGTTCATCACTACTCCGGAAGAAATGATGATCATCCGGCTGCCGACGGATTTATTCTTGAAAGATCGCGGGTCCTCCTCCGCATCTTCCGAATCGACGTTATCCCCTTCGCCGAGCATCTTTACGTAGCCGCCCAGAGGAATCCAGCCGATCTTATACAAGGTCTCACCATAACGGAATCGGCACCCGGGAATCGGTTCCCCGAAACCAATACTAAACGTTTCGACGCGAACGCCGCACAACTTGGCGGCGAGGAAGTGACCGAGCTCGTGAATGAAAATGACGAGGCCAAGGCCGATCGCTACTTTGCCGACATCGGGAATGCTCAGCTGTTTGTAGATGATGAATGCAAAGATAGCAATCACAAACAGAAACGGCATGGCTCGGCCCAGTTTGGAGGGCTCGGCCGCTTTCGCATCGTTTTCGGGATTGTCGGGTTGTTTAACAGTATCGCTCATTGAGTTATATTATCCATTTCTCGCTTATGACCATTGCTCGACTTCCTGCCTCGCCCAGCGGTCCGCGGCGAGTAGTTCTTCCAAATTCGGAGTGCTTAAGAAGTTATGGGCCTCCAGCACTTTTTGACAAGCAGAAGCTATATCCAGAAATCTCAGAGTCCCATTAAGAAAACGTTCCACGGCCGCTTCATTCGCTGCGTTCAACACTGCCCCGGTGGTGCCTCCCTCTTCGAGCACTCGGCGTGCCAGTTTCGGAGCCGGGAAGGCCTCGAAATCCGGTTGGGAAAAATTCAGACACTTCAAGGTCTGCCAGTTCAGACGTTTCGCCGGACCGGCCGGTCGCTCCGGATGGAAGAGGGCGTATTGGATCGGCAGTCGCATGTCCGGCGGTGAGAGTTGGGCCATAACGGACCCATCTCGATATTCGACGAACGAGTGCACTATGGATTCCGGATGCAAAATCATATCGATCTGCTCGGCCTTCAGATCGAATAGCCATTTGGCTTCGATCATTTCAAGAGCCTTGTTCATGAGAGTGGCCGAGTCGATCGTGATCTTTCGTCCCATTCTCCAGGTCGGATGATTCAGAGCGTCTTCCACGCTCACCGAGGATAACTCATTTCGGTGTCTGCCTCGAAACGGCCCGCCACTGGCAGTCAGAACCACCCTTTCGATATCCCTGGTGCGATTTCCCTGGATCGCCTGAAAGATCGCACTATGTTCGCTGTCGATCGGCAGGAGCTTTGCACCGCTCTTTTGAAGGGTTCGAACGGCCAGATCTCCGGCCACGACTAATGATTCCTTATTGGCCAGGGCGACGGTCTTTCCCGCTTCCAGGGCCGCCAGGGTACTTCTGAGCCCCGCCGAGCCGACTATGGCGTTTACTACTAGATCGACTTCCGGCCGCTGCAGGCGATCAACTAGGCCCTCTAGCTGGTCTCCGGTGCCGTGCCAGGCCGGTTGCCAACGCTCGACCTGTTGCTGGAGGAGTTCCCGGTTACGGTGCCCGGTCAGTCCGATTACTCGAAATTGATCCGGGAACGCGGCCAGCACATCCAGGGTATTCACCCCGATTGAGCCGGTGGAGCCGAGAATAACGATGCCCTTCATAATGGCAATTCGCTCATAACAATAAGAACTTGAGATATTTATAGTGCGAGAGAACGCGATAGAGAGGCTCAATAAAAAAAGCCCGCCGAAGCGGGCTCATTATTTGTCTGGGTTAATCAGGTCTTTGGTAGGAAGTTTTTGCCCATGTAAAGAACTAGCAGTGCAACCGCTGCTGCAATGCCCAACACTAACAAAACTCCCAGAATGCTGAATTTCCTCGGCTCTTCTGGTACCCAACCCGGGGTGGTGTTGTAATGCGAATCTCGTGCCGAGGGTGGACGGCTGGTGTTGAAACTCGAACCGGGATGGAATCCGGCGTTAGAACCGGTGTTGACCGCCGGTAAACCAGCGTTGCTGCCATATCCGACGGGGTTCGCTACCGGGGCCGGCGTGGGAGCCCGCATTCCGGAAGGCGGCGGGTTCGGCGTCCGCATATCGGGGGAAGTCGCACCCCAGCTTTGCTTGGCCCCCGGATTGTGCGGAGAGGCCGGACTGGCGGTTGGAATCGCCGTTCCCATGTGACTCTTGGGCCCACTGGTGGCGACTTCCGGGATGCTCGGCATGGAAGACCGGGAGTTTCGGGAATCGTACTGCGCACGCGGGGCGTTATAGCTGTTCGAACGACGCGGCAGAGCCGTTTCGTTGGCGAAGGGCTGAAGGCTCTCCACGATTTCATCCGCATCGCCGAATCGCGATTCGGGTGCCTTTTGCATCAGCTTTTCGACTACGTCCACCACAGGTTGCGGGACGGTGTTATCGATGGTGTGGATGGAAGGTGGCTGTTTGAATTGATGAGCCATCATCTTCTCAACCGCGGTACCATCCGGGAACGGATACTGGCCCGCCAAGCAATAGTACAGTACACAACCGAGGCTGTACTGGTCGCCCGCCGGCGTCCGGTTGGTCGGTTCCATGATGCTTTCCGGGCTGCAGCAATCCAAGCCGCTGGTCAGGGTGTTGGCGGTCGACATGGTGTCGACAAGCGATTCCCCTTCATTTTCCACCAGCAACGAACCGATGCCGAAGTCCAGAACGCGGGCCTGACCATCTCGGCCAATCATAATATTCGAAGGTTTCAGCAAGCCGTGGAAGATGCCGTTCTGATGGCAGACGGCAAGACCCTGAGCCACCTGGAGGCCTACCTGGGCGGCCTGTCCTGGCGTCAGTTTGCCTTCGCGGGCAATCTTCGCTTCCAGAGTTTCCCCTTCAACCAGGGGCCAGGCCAAATAATGCTGGCCACCGGAAGTTCCCACATCGACGAAAGGAACGACTGCCGGGTGATTGACCTGACTGAAGGCTCGGACCTGTCGTCGAGCCAGACGCACGTTCCACATGCTCCGCCGGGGAAGGACCTTGATCGCGTAGAGCTGATTATCGCTCTTGGAGGACGCCTTGTAGACCTGGCCCATGCTCCCTTGGCCAATGGCATCGATCAGGACGTAGGGCCCCAGAACCAATCCTTGGGATTTGCCGGAAAGAATTCTCTCCGACTGAAAAGCCGTCAGGACTTGCTGCTGAATCAGGAAGTCTGCCAGTGCGGGTGGCTCAGCGCGTGGATTTCGGCGTAGGAAATCCCCCACAATTTGATCCAGCTGACCTCGATCAATCAGGCCGCTCCGGCGTAGGTCCCATACGAACCATTCGCAAGCGCCTAAATCACTCGTTACCATGTAAGAACCACCCTTAGGGAATGGGATGAAGTCCCCAAAGTGCATCCATGCTCGGATCGGGGCTTGAGTCAATTATCTATAAGTAAACTGCAATTGTGACAGAATTATGCCACGACCGTTACTTTCAGCTTAATTTCCGTTTTCAGCATGTCAACCATGTTGTTGGTGGTTTTCCTACTGATCCGTTTCCGTAATTTGTAGGGATTGCACGATTGCGTCGGCTGGGTAAGAAGTTTCGATTAGGGGAATTACTCCCAGATTTCCTAGCAAGACTGGTCGTAACAGGATTAACAACATGAAGTTCGAACCGTACATGCTCTGCCCGTGCGGCAGCGGAAAAGGCCTCAAATGGTGCTGCGGAGATACATATCCTCAATTTTTCAAAGCCATTGGAATGATCGAATCTGGTCAGCCAGAGTCGGGAATTCGCCTAGTTGAGGAGCTCTTGAAGAAGCACCCCAACGATCCTCGAGTAAAAATTTATGCGGCCCGGGCTTATTATTACGTTCAGAACTTAATTCGCAGTGAAGAGTTGACGGTCGATGCCCTGAAAATCGCTCCTAAACTTCCCAGCGCTCTCCTCATGAAGGCGATGATGCTGTCGCGCCAGCAGAAACTGGCGGAAGCGATCGAAGTCCTTCACGAAGCGGCGGACTACTTTCCGGAAAAACAAAGCGACTCTCTTAAGATCGTTTGGGGGATGATTGCCGATTTCGAATATCATCGCGCCAATTTTCCGGCGGCCAAGCTCGCCTTCATAAAGCAACTGGAGCATGACCCTCTGGATGAAAAACGGAAGGAAACTTTCGAAGCTTATTTCGTCAATGAAGAGGGCGTGCCTCAGTTCGTGCTGGCCGACTATTCCTACCAGCCGGGCACCATTGCACCCCCATCGACCAATAAATTGCTTTCCGCGGAGAATCTGTTTGCGAAACATCTCGAACAGAATCCGAACGATCAGGCCGCAAGATTCAATCTGGCTTTGACGCGACTCTGGCTGGGGAAATGCGCCGAGGCGATCCGGGAATTTGAAATTTATCAGGATCTCGAGTCCGATCCGGTTCGCGCCGCGGAGGCCGGTTGCTTGCGAGAAGTCGCCTCGGAAGTATTTGGGTTTGAAGACTACTGCGATCACTTAAGCTACATCTACCATTACCAGATAGTGGATGGCGAGAAACTCGGACAAACGGTTCAGAAACTGCTGGCCGAGAACCGGCTGGGAGTAGTGGGCCGTTCGGAGGAATCCGGAGCTGTTGCCCTGACTTATTTCCGACCCGAAACCATCATCGATCCTGCCCACCCTCCCAAATCGCGTCTGCCTTTCTGCAATATTCATCTGGTTCCGGGGCAGGTAATCCTCGAGCATATGAATCGCGAGAACGTCGAAACGACAAAAAAAGAACTGGATGCGATACTCGGCTTTTCAGTTGAGAAGCCTGAATTCGAACAGCGATTCGATCGATGGCAGAATACGTTCAATCAACTAATTCCCGTCACCAATGAAAATCTTCCGCCGTCGGAATTTGTCA
The DNA here is from genome assembly GCF_018398935.1 of Telmatocola sphagniphila. Lineage (GTDB taxonomy): Bacteria > Planctomycetota > Planctomycetia > Gemmatales > Gemmataceae > Telmatocola > Telmatocola sphagniphila. The sequence continues at coordinate 573,871 of NZ_CP074694.1, forward strand.
TCCTCGTCCGGGACAGTCTCATCAAGTATCTGGAAGAGCAATGGTATCATAAGCCGCTGAAATCCCTGGGCGGTCTGTCGCCGGAGCAGGCGCAACAAGATCCCAAAAAGAAGAATCGGCTGGAAGGATTGGTGCAATATCTCGAGTATGTGGCGATCGTGACTTTTTTCAACACCAATCGACTGATTCGGGACGTGGCTTTGGAGCGCCTGCCGTACGATTTCAATCGACTCCGACGAAAATTGGGCATTACCCACAAACAGATCATCGCTTCGGGCGATCAAGCCACCGAGATTGAGACTCTCGATTTAGGCGCCGTGACAGAACTGGCTAAATCAGAGACCGTTCCTTCCCGGTTGGTAAAACTGTTCGACAGCGCCATCCGCTTTCAGGATTTTGATCTCGCGGGCCGTCTGGGAGAAAAGATTATCGCACTCCCTCCCGAGCAGGAACCCCGAGACCGCTCGAATTATTACATCTCGATAATGAACGCTGCCTTCCGGCAGCAGAAGTTTGAAGAGGCCGTTCGCTGGGCCGAGGAAGGTCAAAAGCATGTGGCGATTGTGGCCGATCCATCCACTCAAATAGATTTCATGACGCGAAAGCTGAAATGCCAGCTGATGATGAAGAAAAAAGAGGGCATCGACGAGGAGATGCAATCTTACGATGCCGAATGGCCGCAGCACCTCGAACTGCTGGCGGGTGTTACGGAGACTCTGTTATCGAACGGAGCCCCCGATTTGGCATTGAAATACGCCGAGTATGGGACTCGTCTCGCCCAGAAGGCTTTGAAGCGGAGTCTGGAGAACGGCTTCCAGGAGATGGCGGCTGAGGCTCGTAAACAATTGGCCAAGAGCTAGAATTCCAGTTCTTCTTGCCAGGCCAGCGGCACCACGAAAATCTTGCCATCCCCGATTCGCCCTGTTCGGGCGATCTCTTGGATTTTGGATAGCGTCTCGGGATTCAATTCCCGATTCGCCCAAAGCGAGATTTCCACTTTGGGTAAGAACGCCAGACTATATTCGCTGCCGACGTAGCGTTCCAGATACCCTTTTTGTCGGCTATAGCCTTTCGCTTCGTGAACGATCCAGGAATCGATACCTAAGTCCACCAGAGCTTCCAGAACTGCCTGAGCCACGAAAGGCCGGACGATCATTGTGAATTGTCGCATGACTAAAACCAACCCCCGGTTATCGGCAGGACCTGACCGGTAATGTACTCCGTCTCTTCACTGGCCAGGAACAGCACGGCATTGGCCACATCTTGAGGCAGCCCCAATCGACCCATCGGAATTTGCTTCTCGTATTCGGCCCGGACCTCGGGTTTGATGCTTTCGATCATGGAGGTTTGGATGACGCCGGGGGCGACGGCATTCACGGTAATTTTCCGACGGGCCAGTTCCTTGGCTAATACCTTTGTCAAAGCGATGACGCCGGCTTTTGCGGCGGCGTAGTTCGATTGACCGTGAAAGGGAAACAAACCGGCAATCGAGGCAATATTCACAATTCGGCCATGATCGCGCAGAATGGTGTTGGCCGTTTTGCAGCAATGAAACACGCCATTCAAATTGGTGTCGAGGACGAATTGCCAGTCGTCGAGAGTAAGATTCTTCAGAGTTTTGTCTCGAAGCACCCCGGCGTTATTCACCAGAATATCCAGTCCCCCATCCTTCTGCTGAATTTCGGTCATGATGGCTTGCATGTCCTCGGGCTTTCGAACGTCCCCCGACACGACTCGTACCGTACAACCGGCCGAATGGAGACGGTTAGCCAGAACTTCCGCATCCCGGAAGTTCGCGCCTTCCGGGTCATTCCAGTAGTGCAACCAGACGTGAGCACCGGCCTGCGCGAAGGCTTCCAGAATGCAAGCCCCCATGCCGCGCGAGCTCCCGGTTATCAGCACGTTTTTAGATTTGAAGTTGTAGTTGATCACTTATTGCTCCTAAAATAGGAGAATGTTCGGAAGATTCGAAGAACATTTTATGAGTTTGCCAACTACGCCTTGCAATCCCGATCAGATCTTGGCAAGAATCCCCTTATGCAAGGATGCAACTGATGAGTGATGTCTCGACTCCTTGCAGTCTTGAAACTCAACCTGCAAGAACGCGGATCATGCAAGGACACAACTACATACGGATTGCTCATTTCAGCGATATCCATGTCCAGTGCGATGTGAAGTGGAACCTGCGGGACTACTTCTCGAAGCACACCACGGGATGGTTCAATTACAAAATTCTGGGTCGCGGCTCCCGATTCAGGCGTAATGACGAAATTCTCGCAGCCTTACGCCGTGAGCTGGAAACGAATGCTTTCGATCAGGTCGTGATGACCGGTGACGTTTCTTCTTTCGGTCTGCGGGAAGAATTCGCGGCTGCCGCCGAGAATCTGCCATTGCAACTACCCGGCGTGATCACTCCGGGAAATCACGATTATTACACCAAAGCATCCCGGGTGGGAGGCAATTTTGAGAAGACTTTCCGCAACTGGCAGGAAGGGGAACGCATTGAAGCCGCTCTCTATCCATTTGCTAAGAAAGTTGGAGATTTCTGGATAGTCGCTGTCTGTTCCGCGACCGAAAACCGGGGCTTCTGGGACGCTCGCGGCCGTGTGGGCGATGAACAACTGGCCAGGTTCGATAAATTGTGCGAACGCTTGGAAGGGCCGAAAATTCTGGCAACGCACTATCCCATGCTTCTTCGCAAGGGGCAACCCGAGCATCCCGGCCGGCAGTTGCGGGATGCCGACAAGCTGGCGAAACTCGTCAAAAAGCACAAATTTCTGGCCTGGTTGCACGGGCACCGGCACCGCAGCTTTTGGTACACACCCACGCCCAAACATCCTTATGCGATGATCTGTAGTGGTAGCGTCACCCATAAAAAGCGGTGGATGTATCTCGACATTCTGGTGAGCCCGCATTCGATCGAGCTGAACCGTCGCATGTATTCTCCCAAAACGCAATCTTTCTACACGATCGATGTCATCACCATTCCGCTGCACGCAAATTTGAACGAATCGGAGTGTAATACGGAAGGGAGTTTGTTATCATCTTCGGCGACGGTCTAATTTCTCTCCGAGGATTCGCTGATGAGTTTCTCCATTCGGTCGTGCCTGGCCATCTTCTGCGCATTTTGTCTGGTTTCCGAGAGTTACGCCCAACGAGAATACGGTTTCGATAACACCAAGTCGACAGGCCAACCCTATCTCAAACCTCAGGAGTCGCTTTCCCGAATGAAGGTGGCCGACGGCTTTGAAGTGAAGCTCTTTGCCGCCGAGCCGGATGTGATCAATCCCATTGCCATGACGGTGGATGAGAGAGGCCGGATCTGGGTGATCGAGTGCTACGAATACCCCAAGCGCACGGCCAAAGGGAAGATGCCGCGCGATCGGATCAAGATCCTCGAATCGACCAAAGGGGACGGCGTCTGCGATAAAGTAACAATCTTTGCCGAAGGGAAAGACTTTCCGGTGCCCTTCGATCTCGCCAGCGGTATCGAAGTAGGTAATGGCGGGGTTTACGTTGGAGCGCCGCCGTATCTGTTTTTCATCGAAAACAAAAATGACAAGCCGGGCAAATTCGAAATCCTGTTGAAAGGATTCGGCAGCCAGGACACGCACGAAACTTTGAATACTTTTCAGTGGGGGCCGGATGGCTGGCTCTATGGTCTGCAGGGAGTTTTTACTCACTCGGATGTGAAGCCTGGCCAGGCGGACGGTGTGGCCACCCGCTTGAATGCGGGCATCTGGCGCTACCATCCGACCACGAAGAAATTCGAAATTTTTGCGGAAGGAACCAGTAACCCCTGGGGAATGGACTATCGCAACAGCGATGGCCAGTTCATTCTGTGCTGTTGCGTCATTCCCCACCTGTTTCACATTACCGAAGGCGGCAGTTTCAAGCGACAGGCCGGGGCGAGTTTTAATCCCAACGTCTATTCCTACATCCCGGAAATCTGCGATCACATTTTTCACAAGGAAAGCGGTTGGGCGCATGCCGGGCTGGTGTCGCTGGATACGCCCTTGATGCCGGAGAAATATCGCAACAGCGTGATATTCGGCAGCATTCACGGCTCTTCGCTGAAGCAAAATATCCTGGCGCCGAACGGGGCCACCTTTAAAGCGACTCGAGGAGATGATTTTCTGGTCAGTGGCGACAAGAACTTCCGGCCAATCAATCTCCGTTGGGGTCCAAATGGAGAAATTTATTGCATCGACTGGCACGACCAGAACCCCTGCCATCAGGCGGCTGCGGATGCCTGGGATTACGAACGTGGTCGGATCTTTTCGATTCAGACCAAGGGATTGAAAACGCAAGTCGCGGAGGATCTCGGAAAATGGGATCTGACAAAACTTACTAACGAATTAATTCGAGCTGATAATCCTTATCGATGGCGGACGGCGTTGCGAATGCTTTATGAGAAGAGGCGGAGCTCCGCTAAGCCGGACGACAAGGAGATTGATCAACTAGTACAGGATTTGCTCAAAAAACTGAGTGAGGAATCCGAATTGCCTTCAACTAAATTACGCATGTTGTTTGGGTTGGAAGCACTTCGTCATGGGGATCTGTTAGAAGCAGTCAAGATCCCCGCGCTTCAGCACAACGAGTTACTCAAGAGTTGGTTGATTCGGTTGATCGGAACCCGAAGTGATCAGAACATTAATTCAGATAAGGTTCAACCGTTAACTTCGAATTTGAAAGACCCCAATGTTCGATTGCAACTGGCAATTCTTGCTCGCAAAAGTCACGATATCAATTTACTGCATCAACTTTTGGAAACGAGTTCCGATCCGAACCAGATCGCGGAAAATCAACAACTTTGGTTGGCAATAAATCAGGAACTCGAGGATCCCGAAGCAAGAAGGCAGATTTTGAGTTGGTTACAGGAATTTAGTAGGAAAGCTTCATCGAATTCAGGTTTTTTATTGTCTCAAACTATTCGTAAGTTTGCATCATCAGGTAAACCGAATGATGTAGATGCAGCTATCCGGATTATTGAAACAGTAGCGAGTCAAAATCTGGGCGCGAAGGTTAACTCCAATCTTTATAAACAGCTCCTGGAAAGTTTGATTGCTGGCTTGCCCGAGAAAAGCCAGAGTACCCCGACAGCTTGGAGGAGCACGCGTTTCTATTTGTTGTCGGAGGATAATAAAGATCTCCAGAAGCTGATTTTCAAGCTGGATCTCTTATTTAAGGATCCGGAAATCTTAAATAAAGCAAGAAAAATCGCCCGCGACACGTCTGCCTCCGAGTCAGATCGGATCGATGCCATCAAAGGAATGGCCTCGGATACTTCGGAGAATACGAGAATAGAGCTCGAACTTCTGATTATGGCCAGTAATCCCACGAAAATTCGCGTTGCGGCCGTGCAAGCTTTAGGGAGTATTAAAGATCTAGAAAAATCGCTAGCTATCTTGAATCTTTGGGCAGACTATCCCAAGGAAGTCCGAAGCGAACTACTTCAACTATTCAGCTCGCGAAAGCCACTCGCAAAAGCACTCCTTCAGGCCGTGGAAAAGAAAAAGATCCTTCCCACCGATCTCAACGACAACCTGATCTTAAAAATGCAGGCCTTCAAGGATAAGGAGATAGACACGATGATCTCCAAATCCTGGGGCAAAATTCGTTCGACCCCAGCCGAGCTCAATGCCGTCATCGAAAAGATGCGCGGCGAGTTGAACAGCGGCGGCGGCGATTTTGCCAAAGGCCGGCTGGTATTCGAAAATCATTGCTCCAAGTGCCACGTTTTTGAAGGAAAAGGGCGTCAGGTGGGCCCATTACTCGAGGGAGCGGACCGCGGGATAGAGTATCTGCTGGTTAACGTGCTCGATCCCAACCGGGTGGTGGGGGCTCCGTATTACATGCGGACTATCAACTTCCAGGATGGCAAAGTCGAAACGGGAATTCTGGAAAGCGAAGACGACAAAAATATCTCGCTGAAGGGCGAGAATGGCGTCATCAAGAAGTTTTCAAAAGCGGATATCGAAGAGATCAAGGTTTCCGAAAAATCGCTGATGCCTGAAGGCTTAGGCTACAACATGACGCCGCAGGATTTTCGCAATCTGGTCCGATATGTGATGCGTGATCCCTATGTGGGAAAAGTGTCTCTCCAACTGCCGCAGCACAAGGAGAATGAATCCCTTTCCGTGGATGTTCCGGTAACCGGGCGGATAACTCTCCCGGAAGCCATAACGAAACAACTGGTCACCGTCCGAGCCTCGGTCGATTCGCCTGCAGCCCTGAAAACCACGCTACTGTTGGGAGTGGGGCACGATGCCCACGTTCGCCTGAATGGTCGGGCGACTCGCTTTGTGGGTAACAAATCAACGGTGCGGCCCGATGCGTTGCGCTGGGAGGTGGAGCTGAAGCAGGGAGCGAATGAATTGACGGTTACCTTCGAGTACGAAGGAAAGCAGGAGGAGGTCTACATTCGATTTCTGGATCCGGAGCGAAAATTGACAAAGTGAGGCGGGCAAGAAGGGGAGCCAAGCTCCCCGATTTTTTACTTGGCCAGATTCTTGAATTTGATGTTCTTGAAAATCACTTCCATAGGATTGCCCGCATGGATTTGCAGGGCGATCACACCGGCGGGAGGTAATACTTCAAATTCCTGATCGACGGTGGTGACGCCGTTGATTTTGATGGTCACTTTTTTGCCGACCACTTTGATGTAGTAATCGTTGAAGTCATCCGGCTTGAGCACTGTACTCACATCGTCCCATTTCGAAGCCTTCAGCATACCTTCCTTCATGCCTTCTCCATACAGGCTACCCCAATAGCGGTCGCCCATATCGCATTGAGGACCTTTGACTTTGAATTTTTCTTTGTCGAAAATTTCGCTGCGAATCTGCACGCCGCTGTTGCCGGTCCACTTGGTACCCGTGAGTTTCACATCGAAATGCAATTCAAAATCGGTGTACTTGGTTTTCGAGCAGAAAAAGGTGTTGAAGCCGGGGTTGGCGTCGGTTTTCCCGATGATGCTCGAGCCTTCGAACTTCCAATATTTTTCCAGACCTTCCCAGTTGTCCTTGCTCAGGAAATCGGGATCGGCCGCTTTCGCAAAAGCGCCCAGCAGGCCGAACAGAGCCAGGGAGCAGAGCAATTTCAATTTCATAGGAGATCCTCGGAGAGTGACATTCAGCAAAAGGGCGATAGTCTTGGGTATAGCGGTGCGGTTTGCAATTGGCTAATCCCCTTTTAGCCGATCGGCGGCGATCAGAAATTCACCGACGAAAAAGTCGAAGGGGAGAAGCAGACAATTTCCAGGGCGTCACGCTTCAATTTTGGAGCCGTGAAAGAATTCGGGCGGTCGAACCAGATCGAGGAGAATCGCTTCATTTTCGCCGAAGTATAATGCGATTTTCTGCTGTTTGGCGAGTTCCAGCAATGCCAGAAAGAAGCCGATCAAACGCATTTTGGTGCGGGGCGTTTCAAAGATCGATTCGAATGAAATCGGCGCCTGTCGATTCAGTCTGGTCAGGATACTATCCTCAAAAAAAGCTTGCGGCATCTCGTCGACGATAGTCTGAGATTCATTTTTTTCCTCCCACTCGCGAATGAGCTTCCCGAACGAGTTCAGGAGATCCCAGATCTCCACTTTTTGAAGTGAGGTGGACGCTTCCAGGGATTCTTCCTCGGGGATCGCCTGGCGGGCGAGTTTTTTGCTTTGCTGCGAGGAAATAATTTCCAGGAGGCTCGCTGCTTTCTTGATGCGACGATATTCGATGAGTTGCTGAACCAGAGAGTGCTTTTCCTCCTCGATCGGGCTATCTTCCGTCGATTCGCCGCGCGGCAGCAGTTGCCGACTTTTAATTTCCATCAGGGTGGCGGCAACGACCAGAAAGTCTCCCGCCAGTTCGAAATCGAGCCATTTGAGTATGCGGATATGCTCGAAGAATTGATTGGCGATCCCGGCGATCGAGACCTCCCGCAGATCGATCTCATTCCGCTTCACCAGGTGAAGCAGCAGGTCGAACGGTCCGGTGAAGGTCTGGAGCCGAATTTGAAAATCCGTCGAGTCCATGAGGACTTTATACGGTTATCATTCGTGAACGTACTCTGCGGAGGATTCGATATCCTCCCACTGCAGAACGTCAAACCGGCAATGCGGATTGGTGCCCATGTGCAGGGAGTTCAAATAGGCATCCTCCGCAAATGGTCCCGCCTGCGGCAGATAGCGGATAGGTATGCCCGAATATTCCCGGTAGACGTATACCTCGTCTCGCGAAGTCGCGTAAGCGAAATTCGCCGTCGGAAGTTTGATTTCCCCTTGATCCAGCAGGGCACTCTGAAGTGACTCCGGCATCCCGACGATGCAGACTTCCTGGCCGGTGCATACGGTCACCCGATATTCCGGTTCGGCCTGGAAGAAAAGTTCCTGAAGCGATTCCGATAACGATCCGAAATCCGGAAACTTCTGAGCGTAAATATCCGAGAAGTCGACCTGGTTCAGCTTCATCAAAATGAACTGACGTGCTTGTTCCTCGACGATTTCCTGTAAAGAAGTCTCCAGCTGCTTATTCTTCTTGGCCGAATCGACGGCGAGATTGAACTGCTTTTCGATCTTCAACTGCATCTTCTGATCGACTTCCCTCATGTCCTCCGGACTCAACATATCCTTGAAGATATCTATGGCATCCTGAAGGGAACCCGCACCAAAGGGCAGCAGCAGCGATCGCGTTTCCGGCAACGTCCCGACGGCATTCTGACGCATCTGACGCAGCAGATCCATCAATTGCTTGCGGCTGTAGCAAAGTTCCTGATGCTGGGTCAGCAGGCTGCGTTCCGCGCATCGGTAAATTTGAATCATGCTTTGACAGTACATGTACTGCAACCAACTGCGAACGTACGTATTCAATGCATCCATCAGCGTCGACGAACGGGTTTTCGTCTGCTCGGAAGTGCTGACGACATTCAGGAAGCGCAGCGCCTGGTTAGCCCGGGCAAATTGATCGTTCTTCGTTTCGTCCAGCTTGCCACAAATCTGGTTCAGAGTCTGGTGCATCATCTCATTGGCGACGATCGCTCCCGCGAGGCGGAAATCATATTCGTCCGTCATGCTGGAGGAGATTCCCACGACTTTAGGGGTGAGATCTTTCACCAATAGATCGGTGCGATATTGAATCGCTTTTTCGGTCTTGGAAAGGCTTGTGGAAACTTGCTTGTCTTCCGGGTTTCCGAAGGCCGAGCGGATTCGAGAAACGACTTCCCAAACCGTCATGGGGTCGGGATCGCGGGAGAACCAGCCCTTGCTTTGCAGTACGCTGGTTTCCTCTTCCAAAAACTGGCTGATCTGTTTGCCGAGAAGCTTGACAATTTCCGCTTCCAGAACCGCGGACAGGTTATCCACGGAAAGCTCGAATTCCGACCAGCGCTGCGAGATTCTCGAGCGTACTTTATCTTCCAATATTCCCGAATCGTTGGAGATCCAGCGGGCGATGACCGTCTGAGCCAGCCAATCGGACAAATGCTGATGGACCAGTTTGCGAGGCCAGTTGTGGGAAGCTTTTTCGAGCGTCGTGAAGCAGGTGTCGGTGTTCGTCGTGTCGGTTGTTCGCTGCCGTTGGCGATCGAGATGACGGCCGAAGGGCGAGAACGCATCGTTCATCAAAAGATCGACAATCGATTCCGTACCGGTCACTTTCAGATCGAGAGAATCGTTCGAATTGCCAGAGATGGAGTTTCCATAGGGGAAACAGTAAAAGCGATCGTAGGGGCTGTGAGTCGGCTTGACGACGGAATCGCGTTCGTCGAAGATCGCCGAATAGTTTTCCGGTTTTTGCGTGTAGTGATGCAGTTCCCGAAGGCTGGCATAGCTGTTGGACAGCGCGGTGCCATCCAGTTTTTCCCGATCGACGTTCGGAACCTGGAATAAGCCCACGACTTCGGAATCCGGCAGACCCATTTTTTTCAGCTTGTGCTTCACGGCATAGGCAGCATCGATGAACATGCCACTACCGGTGCCACCGCCCAGACCGGTGGCGATGTAGATTCGCGGCCGATTCGTGCGCAGGCCTAACTGAGTGTGCTTGGCAGCCTTGGCGAGCGCATCCGGATGGATCGCCTTCAGGATGAAATTCTCAATTTTATCGACGATTGAGCGGTAATGATCGATGAAGGCTACGCGACCAAAGGCCCGGATCCCCAGCGTTCGAGGCTGACGCGGCAATTTGTAAAGTAATTGCGGATCGAACCAGCCTTCAATAATCGTGCGGCCGTGGCGTCTCGGTTTGAGATAGTAGCTGGAACGGTGCAGTTTGGCGTGGATAATCTCCTCTTTGCGGAGATATGGGTAATAGCCTTCGTCTCGGATTTGCTCCATCAGATTCGGATCGGTGTCCAGAAAGAGCATACGAATATTGGGCAAATTATTCGGAAGGCCATATTCCGAAATCATCTGCTTGCGGAACTCTTTCATGATCTTGAGGCCCGTGCCTCCCAGGCCGATCATGATGATCGGTCGAATGCAACCATCGCCGGTGATCTCAGGAATGACGATGGGGGACCGGATCATCGAATTGACTTGATCGCCGAAATGATCGGTATTGCGAAGATTCGACGCCGGGAAAGGAGTTTCGGAGGTACCCCGCGCGAGTTCACCGAATTTGCAGGATTCTTCTACCTTTTCCTCGGACAGCAACGCGTGCGGCACAAATTCAACCGGTTCGCCGCGAATGTTCGACAGAGCCTGGATCAGTTCCTTGCAACTGTTGAACCGATTTTCGGGTATTTTTGAGAGCGCTCGGCCAATGATGGCCCGCTCGTTTGACGGCAACGCGGACAAATTGGGGATGCCGTGCGTATGCATCAGCACCAGCTGCTGAGGATTGACGCCTTCGAAAGGGCGCGTACCCGTCAGTAATTCCTGGTAAACAATTGCGAGACTGTACTGGTCGCAATACGGGGTGACCATGCCGCGAAGTGTTTCCGGCGCGGCATAGACGGGAGTGACGCCACCCGTCACGGCCGATTGCAAACCCTCGAGTTCTTTGACTAACCCGAAGTCGGCCACCTTAACGTGGTTGTGCAGAAGAAAGAGGTTTTGCGGCTTTACGTCCAAATGCTGCAACTGATGATTCACATACATCAGGTCCAGAACCTCGGCGGCCTCCGCGAGGTAATTCAACAACTCTTTTCGCGGGATGCCGGGTTGCTGTTTACCCCGGTACAGTCGATAGTGCTCCCAGAGGTTGCAGTCGGCCAGTTCCATGACGATGAACAGCCGGTTTTCGATAATGTCGTAGCGTTCGAGCGAGAGCAGGTAAGGGTGGCGAATCGACTGGATACGTCGAAGCGCTTTCAGTTCCTGCTCGGCATGCCGCAGACTGTTTTGGTCTTCGAAAGCCGAGGTAGCGATGAGGTTGCCATAAATGATCTTTATGGCTTTATGCAAACCGCCAGGCGCTTCCGCTTTCCAGACTTCGCCGAAACCACCGCTACCAATGCGCTGGATCAAGCGATAACCGGGTATGGGTTCCGCGTTTTGCTCAATCCTAAGCATACGACACCAGGGGGATTAATATGGTCACGTAAACTTTCACCGGGGGACAAACAAATTTAGACTATGAAAGCGATTCTGCAAATAATTCGGGCGAGCTACCTTCGCCGTTTCTAGGATCGTCAAAACCCTTAAACCAGGCAAAGTCCGTGCGACTGAACAAAAATTTATCCTGGGGCAGTATTCGAGAAGGATTATTTTCCCAGTATCCAAAATAAAGCCGGCCCGCCGCGAATTTTTGTTCGCAGGAAAGAACGATATCGTGTTCCGACGGATAATCAGTCCAATGAACTTCCGAAATCACATCGGCTAACAGGGCCTGAAAATTCGCTTTCGAGGGGGAGTTCGGTAAGCCCAGGAAGTGCATGGTGGTGCCTTCGGGTAATCTTCCGGTCAACATTGTCTGCGAGAGCTCGTCGAAAGCCCTCTGAATTTCCCGGTGGAGCAGTTGGGGATCGCGGCCCTCGCTCAGGAACATTTCCACGGAAGAGCTGACCGGCAGGCGCGTTTCGGCCAGGGCGAGCAGTTCTTCGCGAATCAGTTTCAGGAAGCGATCCTTGTATTGCATTTTCTGCAGGCAGACCTTTACCAGCGCGGAGCATTCCCGGCGGATGCGAACCTGCAAACGCTCATCGAGAGCGTCCCAATCGTTCTCAGAGATGGATTGGATAACGGAATCGGAGGCTTCCTCGATTTCCTTCGATTTACCCGGCAGGATGTGCAATTCCAGAAATTGTCTGGTTTCAGGCGGTTTAGAGGCTTTCCGGATCTCTTCCAGCATCTCGCGAGATTGCTCTTTGCAGAAGTTGATGTCTCGGGTGAATTCCGGCAGAATCCCTTTCCAGCTTTGCAGTACGCACTGAAGGGCATACTCTCTCTGGCTTTCCAGTCGAGTATTTACATAGGTGGAAATCAGCTCGCGAAGTTCCGAACGCGGGTCGCTGCGGCGTACGCTCAACTTGGGCCCGATGTTATCCAGATTGCCGATAAAATTCAGCATGCGATCGTAGCGGCTCTCCAGCTCGGAAGCGTTTTTGTGCAGTAACTGCTTGATTTGTTCGATCGTTTCGGTGAGTTCCTGATCGATTCGCTTGAGGAATTTCAAGGAAAACCCAAATCGCTTCGAAGGCATTTCGACCAGTTGAACGACCATTTCCGACAATCGCTTCTCGGTTTCTTTGGCCAGTTCCTTGAAACATTCCGCAAAGGCACGCTTGCTGGGATGGTCGTCGCCCGAACCGGGGGAGCCCACGATTTGAACCAGAGGTTCAATCAGGTTGCAGCATTCGATTTGACTGATTTGTCCGCGTCCTTCGCCGATCGCCTTTTCCGTCTCAATCAATTTGTCGAAGATCGAGTATCCCAGTCGGACAGTCAGTTTTTCATCGAGTTGTTTGCGCAGCGAATCGTTATCGAGCCGCTTTTTCTGCAGAAATTCTTTGGTGAATTGAATCACTTCGGTGCTGTCGGAGCTGGATTCGGTTTCGATCCAGCGATTCTGCAATTGCAGCGTCAGCCGGCCGAGGGAATCCTGAAGTAATCTCTGACGGGGCCAAGTCAGCCGGACCGAGGCGACATTGCGGTAAGGATTCGGCACGTCGCGCTTGCGCAGCTCGCCTTCAAACCGGGATTTCCCGAGGTTGGTAAAACCTTCCTGAATGAGAGTTTCGGAGAGTACTTCGAGGTGTCGAGTCGTCGCACTCTTCACTCCGGTTTTTTCCACCGGATGGAGAGTGATCGAATCGAACGGCCGCTCGCTGTCGGTAAAAGGCTCTTCCTTCAGCGAATATACCGCCCGGAAAGTCTCTTTGCCGGACATGAAAGTGTCGATTTCCCTCAGTGCAATCAACGGTTTTTCGAGTTGCAAAGAGTTTTCGTTGGACCAGAGCGAACGCGGCAGGAAGAAGTGGGCCGACACGCGATTCGGGTCGTAACCGACCTTCCGCAGCTCCTGCTTCAGCATATACGCCAGATCGAGGGCAATCCCGCTACCGGTTCCCCCCATCAGCGAGCCGACGATGTAAACCCGCGGGAATGTACTTCGCAGTCCCAGGCCTTTCGCGCCGGAGATATCGCCGCCTTCGGTATCCCGCATCACCTTTTTCAGCATGCGGCCGAATTTCAACTTCACGGCTGCCTGATGATCGAGAAGACTCAGTCGGCCCAGAGCCCGGACGCCCATGGTCCCGCCATCGCGGGGAATCTTGTAAAGCAATTCGGGATCGTGCCATTGCTCGACAGGCGGAAGTAGAGTCTGCTTAAGGTAGTGGGCCGGGCGATGCAGGCTTAAATGCAGCGTTTCTTCCTTGGAAAGCTGAGTATCCGAGCGATAGGAAGAACTGGCATCGATCTCCTGAGAATCGGTGTCGAGAAGCAGATATTGAACGTTTGGCAGCTTCTCGTCCGGGAATTTCTCGCCCAGTTGCTTCTTGATCTGTCGAATCGAAGCCGCACCGTAACCCCCAATGCCGATGATCAGCATCGGGAACAGAATCCCTTTATCTCTTTTCTCGCTCAACGCCCGCAATTGACCCAGGTTCTGTGAAGAGGGGGGTAGCGAGGGAGAAGGAGGGGATAGGCTCTGCGAATCCTCCGGTTTGCGTTGTACCGGCGTTTTGAGCTTGGGAACCAGCCGCAAGGTTTGAGAACGGATCGGCTGCAAGGTCAAAGCAGAAGCGGTCGAGGGAGGTGGTTCCAGTTCGCCCGGCTTGGAGGAGTCGCGTGTTGGAGTGTCGCCGCTGGGAACCAGGGAGATTTTCGGGGCAACCTCGGGAAGCGAATTTCGCTTGGCCGACTTTAAAGCGCGTACCAGGTCCCGACAAGTGGGATAGCGATCATCCGGTGTTTTCGAGAGGGCCCTCAGAATGATGGGTCTCTCTTCTTCCGAAAGGCTACTGACGTTGGGAACGGCCGACAAATGCTGCATCATGAGATTGCGAACATTCGTTCCACTGAAAGGCCTTTCACCGGTCAATAATTCTTGATAAACAATCGCCATGCTGTACTGGTCGCAAAAGCGGCTGACCCAGCCTTCGAACGTTTCCGGAGCGGCGTACAATGGCGTGACGCCGCCGGTCATGGTCGCGCGAATTCCCTGGAGGTCCTTGGCCAAGCCGAAATCGGCCACCTTGATGTGATTATAAACCAGAAACAGGTTTTGCGGTTTAATGTCGAGATGCTGCAGTTGGTACTGCTCGTTCATCAAATCGAGAGCCTCGGCCGTTTCCTCCATGTAGGCAATGAGTTCATCCCGGGGAATCCCCCGTAACTCCTGTTTGCGGCATTCCTGATAGCGATCCCAGAGATTGCGATCGGCCAACTCCATCACGATCAGCAACTGACCTTCGACGATATCGAATCGTTCCAGAGAAAGTACGAACGGATGCCGGATGGTCTTGACGCGGTTGAGCGCTTTTAATTCCTGCTCGGCCGACTTATCCTCGGAACAGGCATTTTCTATGTCCCCATAAACGAATTTAATTGCCTTGAGAATTCCACCGGGGGCCTCGCATTTCCAAACTTCCCCGTATCCGCCTCGGCCAATTCGCTCAATGAGGCGGTATCCCGGAATAGGTTCGCCGGCATTTATGCTGGGTGAAGCCGCCATTTCTAATGATCCCTGAACGTACAGCCATCCAGGAACGCGGGCTGCGACTATCCCGGATGATTCCTAAATATAGATCACGAATTATAATCGGGACTGAACGAGCAGTAGAAATCCGCTAAAAGGGAGTTTACTCCGGAGATAATTTTGGCTTTATAAAAATGCCGGTCCCATCTCCTTCGCTCTGCCCTGGGGCGCAAATTTCATCCCAGATCAAAACGGTCAGGTTATCTGAGTGGTCATCGGGGATACTTGGTAGAACTTTGGATCCTAGATTTCTCGAGGCGACCCCGGAGAAAGAATAAGAGGTCGGATTCACACGATAGCCTTGCCACGCTATCCCTTTCACATGGACATTTTGGGAACACTTCGCTTAGGGTGATTGTCCGTAACAACATCCTCGCTCGCTGCGAAGGCCGTTTGAAAAGCATTCTGTTCAATCCGGTTTTAAACGACGCGGAAGGATGGTTTTGTTTTCCAGACTCCGAAATTCCTTTCGTTTCACCGATATAAAAAGAATGGGAGTTTCTTCGAAGTCCGAGACGATTCATGAAGCCGAAAACGATCCAACTGCTGGTCAGCGTGCAAAATGCTGAAGAAGCCGCACTGGTTATGGACTTGGGGGTCGATTGCATCGATATTAAAAATCCAAGCGTGGGTTCGTTGGGGCGACCTACTTTCGAAGTCGTGGACGAGGTGGTTAATCTCGTTGCCGATAAGGTGCCCTTAAGCGCCGCACTGGGAGAGTTCTCCGAAGAACACGATACTCTGGATGTTCGGTTACTGAAATTGCCACTGCGTTATTTGAAGTGGGGCTTGAGCAAACTCGGCTGGCCAATGCCTTTTGTCAATCACGTTCGCGAGGTGAACGGCTTTGGGCGGATGATCGGGGCCGCATACGCGGATGCTAAAATCTGCGATGCTCCCTCCTTGCCTAAAGTCGCCTGTCTGGCCAGCCGGTTGAATGCCCCGGTGTTCCTGATCGATACTTTTCAGAAGGATGGTCGATCGCTTTTCGCCCATGTATCTGTGGCGGAGATCGAACACCTTCGCGAAATGGCTTTCTGGGGAGATATGGAACTGGCCTTGGCCGGCTCCGTGAAGTGGGAAGAACTGCCCGAGATCAAACGAATTCGTCCCAATTGGCTGGCCGTGCGAGGATTAGTCTGCCAGGAGGGGGATCGCAGAAAGCCAATTGACCCGGAACGGGTAAAACGCTTGAAGCAACTTCTCAATTGATGCCTAGGACTTCTGATAGCCTGCAAGCTGCATCCAGCCTCGAAAATTCAGACACTCCAGCGATAAGGTCGTTTCCGCCGCGATTGTGGGGAAATGCCCATCGACATAGCCTTCCCGGGCTGCTTTTA
Organism: Telmatocola sphagniphila; assembly: GCF_018398935.1. Lineage (GTDB taxonomy): Bacteria > Planctomycetota > Planctomycetia > Gemmatales > Gemmataceae > Telmatocola > Telmatocola sphagniphila. The sequence goes on from NZ_CP074694.1 coordinate 590,333, forward strand.
GCCAGTTTCCGTCGAATGGGAAGTCCCGAGATTTCAGAAGTACCACTCGGGAAGCACCCAGTTGCCCACCAGCCCGCACGGCTATGCTATCGGTCGTGACCGACCAGGATTTGGGAAGGGCCCCGGTGTTTTTCTCATCCCATTCCAGAAAACGGTGACCATCCAGAACCAGGATTCGTTCCTGGGGAAGCGACGGCTCAAATTCTTCGAGTAAAGGTTTGCCTGGCAGGATCTGAGCCAGCATCCGAGCGGAAATTCCCAAGGCCCGCACGGCCAGCCAGTGGGAATCGACATCGTTCAGATGGTGAAGCGGCTGATATTTTCTTAAGGCTTCCACAAAATCGCCGCCGCCCGCCAGCAACAGAATTTGGCCCTCTGACTGTTGCGCTAACCAGTGTTCGATTGCAATTCCCAGAGTGGGGAGATCGAACAGGCTGCCGCCCACTTTGACAAGCAACAAACTCACCGAGATTAACTCCCTTAGTGTTTGAAGTGCACGAGCAGTTGAGTGATTGCCCAGGCGCAAGCGGCCGAGGAAAGCTCTTGATCCAAAAGTTGCGATAAAGAAACGAAATCAGTCTGGGGCAGACGCTGATTAAATTCGGAATGCCGGGCCAATTCGCGGATCAGAAATTCACCCGACCCGGAGAGGATCGTCCGTGTAAAGCCGGCTTTATGTCGAGCCAGAACTTTCTCAATTCCCTGCAGAATCCCTTCGGCCTGTAATTGGTAAAACCGCTGAGCCGTGGCAGCGATTTTTTTGTCGGAGATTGTCGATAAATCCCCACCGAGTGTATGAGCAATTCTAGACTTGGCCTCCCTCTTCGTGGCCGGTTGTCCATCGGCGGTGTTGAAGTTGTCCGGATCCTCCTCGATATGTTCCAGGACGAGATGCAGATCGAGGGTGGTGGCGAAAACTTCCCGGCAGATACCTTGGCCATCCAGCATCGGAAGCGGAGTTCGGCCTACACCGATATAGACTAATTCGTCGGATTGAAGTCGCTCAAAATCGGTTTTACCCCGGCTGGCTGGTTTACCTTTGAGGATAGGAATAATATCGGTGGTGGTGGAACCGATATCGATCAGCAAGCTGCGATCGTCGGAATAGATCAGTCCGCAATAACTGGCCAGGGCGTGCCAATTGGAGGAGGCCGTTTTCAAATAGTCGATACGGGCACTTTCGATCGTCTGAAAACCCTGGTCCACCTGCCAGATTTGCAATTCCTCTTCGGGAAATATTTTTAATACTTCATCGAGTATGCGATTAACGCCTTCCTGTTTGGTCGAATAGCAGTCGCAGGATTCGCCGGTCATGCAGATGCCGACCAGATCGTATTTGGGCATCTGCCTGGCAGCTTTTTTTAGCAGTTTGTGCAACTTTTTGGGGGACTTCCAGAGTGCGAAAGGCAAGGTGAAAGCTCTGCCTTTACTGTGGGCGATTTTTATGTTCGCCCCCCCAATATCCAGACCGAGATAGTTCATTCGGAGAGTCCCATATAATACAGAGATTCTGAGATGTCTTAGGGAATCGGGAAGACTGATGAGCCGTTATCTAGTCGGAATCGACTTGGGAACCACCAATTCCGCGCTTGCCTACATCGATCTTCAGAGTAAATCCCGTAAAGGCGTAACCATTCAGCACTTTCGGGTTCCTCAGTTGGTGGGTATCTCGCAAGTTGTCGAACGGCCTCTTCTTCCTTCCTTTCTCTACATCCCAGGGGAATTCGATCTGCCGCCGGGCGCACTCAATCTGCCTTGGACGAACGAGCAGAAATTCGCCATTGGCGAATTTGCCCGGGATCATGGCTCGAAGGTGGCAGGACGACTGATTTCCTCCGCCAAGTCCTGGCTCTGCCATCCGGGTGTCGACCGAACGGCCCCGCTACTTCCCTGGGGAGCCCCGCCGGACATCCAACGATTTTCTCCGCAGGAAGTTTCTCGCAGATATCTTCGGCATTTTGTCGATGCCTGGAATAGTACAGTTGCCAAATCGGACGTGGAGAAACTGGAAGAGCAGCAAGTCGTCATTACCGTACCGGCCTCTTTCGACGACGTCGCCCGAAACATCACACTGGAAGCCGCCAAACAGGCCGGCTTCAAAAATATCCGGCTGCTGGAAGAGCCGCAGGCCGCTTTTTACTGCTGGATGGGGATGTCTTCACCGTTGGAAATTCAACGGGTCGGCCCGGGCATGCAATGTGTAGTAGTGGATGTCGGCGGCGGCACTACCGATTTTAGTCTCATTCGGGCCGGGGAGGATACTGGAGAGCTCTCCTTCCAGAGAGAAGCCGTGGGGGACCACTTACTGCTGGGCGGCGATAACATGGACTTGGCTTTGGCTCGGGAGGTCGAGCCGACGCTCACTGGATCGAGTAAGCTGGATGCAACCCAGTTCGCCATGCTCATTCAGGCCTGCCGTAAAGCCAAGGAAACGCTTCTTTCGGAAAATCCCCCAGAGAGTGTCCCCGTCACAGTGATTGGCCGTGGCCGTTCCGTAATTGGTGGCACGTTGACTGCTCAGTTGAAGAAAGAGCAGTTGCAAAAGTCTTTACTCGATGGCTTTTTCCCTGCTGTGCCAGTTGATGCAGAACCCGTCAAATCGAATCGGCACGGCATCCAGGAAATGGGTCTGCCCTACGTTCAGGATCCGGCAGTCACCAAGCATCTGGCCAGCTTTCTGAAAAAACATCTCCCCGAAAATACTCGCCCCGAGGCCATTCTCTTCAACGGCGGCGTCTTCACGGCCGGCGTCCTGCGAGATCGACTTGTGGAAGTCATGAAGGGCTGGTACGGAGAAGAGTGGAATCCGATTCAGCTCTCTACACCTTCGCTGGATCTTGCAGTCGCTTACGGAGCCGCCTATTCCGCCTGGCTGCTGCACACCGGTGGTAAGCGTATCGGGGGCGGTATCCCGCGTTCTTACTACCTCGGGATCGAAACCGATCAATCGATTGAAGAAAATCAGGCCAAATCGGTCCTTTGCGTCATTCCCCGTCGAATGCAGGAAGGGGAGACCATCGAACTGACAGAACCGGTCCTGGAGTTGTCCCTCGGCCAGCCCGTGCTGTTCCCCTTGTACAGCTCAACTGTTCGTGGAAAGGACAAAGCTGGGCAAATTGTCAAAATCAAGCCGGACCAACTCCTTCAATTACCACCGGTGCATACTCAGTTGCGCGGCGGCAAACGCAGCGGAGTGAAACAGGTTCCGGTAACTCTGGCGGCTCGCTGCACGGAGATCGGTACGCTCGAGCTATTCTGTATCGGCAAGGAAAAGGAAAATCGCTGGCGGCTGGAGTTCAATGTTCGCGATGCCGGTTTTAACAACGAGGAAGAGGCCGAGGAGAAGACTACTGCGGAATTCTCCGAAGTCCTTCCCGAAACTGTAGTTGCAGGCGCCATGGACACCGTCACCGAGACGTTTTCGAATCCGGAAATTGATGCTCGCGAATTGACCAAGAAACTCGAAACGGTTCTGGGAGAATCCCGATCCGATTGGGCGATGCCGGTCTGTCGGCGCATCTGGGGGAAGCTGGAAGAGCTGGCCAACAGTCGATTCCTATCGCCCCAGCATGCTTCCCGCTGGTACAACTTGGCGGGCTTTTGCTTGCGGCCTGGCTTTGGCGATCCTCTGGATCGCTATCGGGTGGAATCTTTGTGGAAAATCGCGACCACGCCCTCCGCACAAGGGGCGGTTTTCGATTCCGGCGCTGATTTCTGGATTATGATGCGGCGGGTGGCCGGGGGATTACCTTCGGGACTTCAGTTGACGCTCTGGAATCGGTTGCGGCCGGTGCTGATCGCTTCCAAGGGGAAATCTCAGCCCAAACCGGCGGCGAACGAACTGGTGGAAATGTATCGAACGGCCGGTAGCCTGGAACGACTCGATACGAAGGTGAAGGATCAACTTGGTTCGAGTATTCTGGGACAGCTTTCCAAGGCCAGTTCGAGCGGGCATTTGCTGTGGGCGCTGACTCGTCTGGGAGCCCGTCAGTTGCTTTATGGTCCGATCAACTCGGTTTTGCACCCTCAGATTGTCGAAAAATGGGTCGAGCAATTGCTCCTGCTACAACCGAAGAACGATGCGGAGAAGGTGAACTGGGCCTTCTGTCTGGCTCAATGGGGCCGGCGAACGGGGCAGCGGTCGATCGATCTTTCCGAGGATACGCGAAACAACATCCTGGCGGTCTTGCGGGATATGAAGATTCCCGAGCACTGGATTCAGATGGTGGAGGAAGTGTCGGTTCTGGACTCGGCGGAAAAATCTCAACTGTTTGGGGAGTCGCTGCCGATCGGGCTGAAGCTGGCGGGGGGATAACTCCCTGGATTTCTTCTTGTCTCGAGGATTTTTACGGTTCAAATTGCCCGACCAGCTTGGCCTGTTGAAGGCTAACAAAGGAATTCAGCGGATTTGACTCTTGTGTGAACTGATTCTCGTGCAAAAGCTCAAACTGGATCTGAATTCGAACCTCGTCACTAGCTAGAGTGTCTGCAAATGAATCACTTTTTCTCCCTCGCATTTCTTTTTGTGCTACCCGCGTTTGCGTTTGAAGGACAGGATAAAACCCAAAGTGAAATAGAGGCCTTGGTTCAGAAGTTGGGTTCGAAGGCGTTTCGAGAACGGGAAAAATCGCAGCAAGAACTATTAGTGCTTAAAGAAGAATCCATTCCCCATCTCCGAAAGTTAGCCTCTCAGGCGACAGAGCCCGAAGTAAAAGGGCGGTTGAACCAGATTATTGAGACCCTTATCGGGAACTTTGCCAAGGAAACTCAGAAGTTTTCCGTGGAAGAAAAATCCCCTATTTACTCCATAGCCCTTTCGCCCGATGCGAAGTCCCTCTTTGCCGTTTATGGCAATAAATTGATACGTCGCTGGGATGTTGACAAGCAAAAGAGCACTGAGCTGAAATGCGATTTTGATCTTAGTTCGGTCCGTTGCTCACCAGACGGAAAATTTATCGCGGTAGCAGGTATCGCTAACTCAATTCTGATCTACGATTCCGCTGAACTGAAAAAGATCGGAGAAATTAAGTGCCCGAACGCTGAAGTTTTCGAAGCAGTCTGGTCGCCGAACAGTAAAAATCTGGTTTCGGTAGGCGGAGACAAATTTGCTCGACTGTGGGATTTGGAATCCGGAAAGTGCATCAAGGAACTTGAACTTGCCCGCTATACATCCTCAGTTTGCTTCTCGCCGGACGGTAAGAAAATTGCCGCCGGTTCCGCGGTGGGAGATGTCTCCATCTGGGATGCCGAAAGTGGCGGCGAACTTTTGAGAATCCAAAAACATCCCCGATTGGTGAAGTCGATGCAATTTTCACCCGACGGGAAGCAACTTGTGACCGCTTGTTTTGATGGGACTGTGAGGCTCTTTGATGCCAATTCCGGCAAGCCAATAGCGAGTTTCGAAAGCCATTTCGGGAAGTTGTTTTCTGTTCGTTTTTCGCCCTCGGGTGACAAAATTGCCTGTGCGGGAAGTGATGGCTCGATAGGCCTATGGGAAATCGAATCTCACAAACCATTGCACACTTATACTGGTCACAAAGAACAGGTAATGGAGTTGCGTTTCAAACCCGACGGGAAAACCATCCTATCCGGAAGTTTTGATGGAACTCTCCGTTTCTGGCATGTTCCGATTACCTCCGAATCGCACTGATCGGATATTTGAATTCTCTTTTCGGATAGGGTAAATCTACTACGCCGGTCGACTCGTCAAATCTCGGTACCCAGCGATGCTGAAAATTTGCCAAGTTCAGCGTGGCAATTGGCAAACTTCATTTCCCAGAGATCGACTATGTACCGGTCCTTTATGTTGCTTTGTGTTGGTTTGCTGACTGCGGATTTATCATTGGATCAGAATTGTCTCCAGGCACAGCGGCCGCAGGGATATGAAGAAACAGTTCGCAAACAGTTGGTGGAAATCAAAAAGCAGTTCGAGTCCGACAAAAAAGAGGCCGAAGTCATTGCGGAAGTTCGCGTTCTGAGCGTCGTTTGCACCGAAGCTTCGGGCCAGGATCCGATGGAGCGTCTATTCGAGCTGAACATCTGCCTGCAAGTTCTGAAAGTCGAGAAAGGGAGTATCAGGAAGAACGACCTCGTCGTGGTTTCCCGTTCCGTCACGACGATACTTCATCCCTACGCCGATACCACTTTCTACCACAAATTTCCTGTGAATCCCGGTGTGAAGGAAAATGTCGCGCTGAAGTGGGATGTCCAAGCCCGCCGGTATGGCATCGTTAGTGGTTGGGTCGCCGAACCCTTTAGTAGCGGACTGAACTTTCCCCGGGAAGTGGGCAAAGCGATCTCGGCCAAGGAGTAAGGAAATAGCTCGTATTGATGGTTGTTCACGATTCGAAGGGTTGAAGAACGCAGCGCATAAAAAAAGCCGGATTGCTTGGAGCAATCCGGCTTCTGGAACCAGACTAACTGATGGGTCCCGTCCATCCCTTCGGCAGCCTGGCTGTCTGATAAACACCCCCCTCGGCATCTATCAGACCCACAGCTTTGCGCCCCCGCCTCGCGACGAGTTTGCCCTTAACGAGGAAGGTGTGGTACCTTCACGGTGAACTTGTCGTTCACGAGGAAAACCTAGCTCAGCACTGCAGTGATGCAAACCACAAAATCACTTTTTTCCCCACTTCTTTCCTGGCCTGATTTTTTCCTACGGGACGCGAATCAGCTTAAAACCTTGGGTTTGGTTTCCAGCCAGTCCGAAGGAATCGGCCGACGAGCTTCTTCATCCCGGTAGTTCCAGAACTGGACCTGTTCTTCCGGGGGTTGCCAGGTGAAGTAAGCTGGGCGGTTGTTAATGTTCGTGGGGAAACCAATCCGGCTGTGCGTATCGTCCACCACCGAGATTCCCAATTGCTTGAGCTCTTGCATGGCGGATTTCATTTCGCTATCGCAGGTGCCGAGTTCCTCGACGATGCGATACCGGCGGCTTCGCGATTCCCAAGTCAGTTCCCGCCGGAATGCATCCAACTGGTTGAGTTCCCGTTGAAGCTTGCAGCGGCGAAGGCTGTTAGCCGACATATCCTGGGCAATTTGTTTAACCAGCGGTAACATCCGGTTAGCCGTCTGGATGTCGAATTCCGCCGTCTTCCTATTCTTGTTTGAGAACGACCCGAAGGTTCGTTGTGATGGATTTTTCATATGTGCCTCACGGGCTAGAGTAAGGGAGTTTTTTCCTCCCTATTTTGATCATACGTCGTGGTTCAAGGAAAAATGGGGGAATTTTTCGGTTTAATCCTTAGATAACGATAAGACCCCCAGAATCTCCCTCTCTTTAAGAAAATACCGACCGAATCAGGCGTCCTTCCATCGTACGAACGCTTCCATGGCATAATATTCGGGCAATCCAAACTGGTCGTACAGTTGGGCGGTCTGGGTGTTCCGCCATTCCGCTCGCTGCCAGAATTCCCGCTTGTCCGCACTGCCGGGAAACATAGCCCGATCTTTTTGAGACTGATGCCGGAATATGGCTTCTTTTTTGCGGTCCAGAACGTCCGAACTCAGCGGAACGGCCATTTCGATTTGATGCGGTTCCCACTCCTCCCAGGCGCCACGGTACAGCCAGACATCGAAGTCCTGCTTCTTCGCACGAACCCGGCGGACAGCCTCATAAATGGCCTCTGCACAGAGTCGATGCGTGCCGTGCGGGTCGGAGAGTTCCCCGGCGACATAGATCTGATAAGGTTTCAATCTTTCGAATAAGTTCACAATATCAGTTATGTCCTGCGGGTGAATAGGATTTTTTGCAATCGTGCCCGTTCTGTAGAATCGAAGGTCCATAAATTCGAGCTGTTCCGGAGGAATTCCGCAGGCCAGCGCGGCCGCCCGGGCTTCCGTCTCCCGAATCAGAGCTTTAATTTTCAGAACATCGTCCGTGTCGGGCTGGCCCGGTTTCTTGTTCTTCAGGAACTCCGTCACCCGCTTTTTGACTTCCGAGGTATTCTGCTGGTCGAGCTGGAATATGCGGTGGAAAGATTCCACGAAGTCGGTGAATCTCAAAGCATCGTGGTCGAATACCGCGATATTCCCGTTCGTCATGTAGGCGATGTGAACTTTATGCCCCTGTTCCACCAGGCGAATAATCGTTCCTCCCATGCTGATGACATCGTCATCCGGATGAGGGCTGAAAACCAAAATGGTTCGCTTCGGATCATTTCCCGCCGGGTGATTGATAATGGTCTGGAACCGATCCTGGAAGACTCGGTAGCCCAAATTCTCGGCCGGGCCATGCTCCCGTAGCAGTTCGTAGAGGTGATGTTCCCGGAAATCATTATCCGAAAGTTTCAATAATCCTTTGTGTACCTTCAAACTGAGCCAGATGACCGCCTGTCGGATTAATTCGGGTTTCCAGACCACCGGGCCGATTTCCCAGGGACGGCGATATAGCGTCAAATCGCTGGCGGCGGCGGCATCGAGAATGAAAGTCGAATCCGAATGCTCCTGCAGGAAGCTGGCCGCAATCGATTCCGAAGGTGGATTTTCGACCGCTTTCTGAACGGTTGGGGCCTTGTGCTCGCCGAAGGCCATCAGGATGACTTTGCGAGCTTCGAGAATGGTGGCCGTGCCCATTGTGATGGCCTGCTGGGGGACGTTCTCTTCCCCGAAGAAACCCGAAGCCGCATCGCGTTTGGTCACCGGATCCAAGGTGACGAGTCGCGTTCGCGCCGTTTTGGGAGAACCTGGCTCGTTGAAGCCGATGTGTCCGGTTCGGCCGATTCCCAGGATTTGGATGTCGATCCCGCCCGCTTTGCGGATTGCTTCTTCATAGCGTTCGCAGTGATCGGCCACGGCCCCCGGTTTCACGGTGCCATCGGGGATATGGACATTTTCCGGCTTGATATTGATGTGCGAGAAGAGCGTTTCCTGCATCCAGCGGTTGTAGGAGTGAGAATCGTCCTTCGGCATCGGGAAGTATTCGTCCAGATTGAAGGTTACCACCCGCGAGAAATCGAGGTTCTCTTCCTTATGCATGCGGATTAGTTCGCGGTAGAGCCCCACCGGCGTCGAACCGGTGGCCAACCCCAGAACAGTGGGAACGCCCGAAGCATTGTTTTCGCGAATCATCTTGGCCATCAGAGTGGCCACATGCCGCGCAGCATCGGTACTGGTCGGAAATATCAATGTGGGCATCCGGGTCGAAGGTGCTACCGTAGGATTCATCATCACTTTTCCTTTACAGGACAGTCTTAAGTGAATGGATATTTGTAGCAATTGACCTGAAGAGGGCGAGGGAACTGCGGCCCCGGCAAAAAACTGTGATCAAAAAATATTTCAGTGGCCTCGAACCGGGCGGTTTTTCACAGGTTATTGCATCTTTTCGCTCCGTTTTGGTGCTGCCGAATAAAATTAAGTTCAACGGCAGACTGGATCGAAGTCGCCGCTAGTTTCCAATTGCGAAGGCAAAATGCAAATACGTCTTAACGAAACCGTTCGCCAACTCTCCGAGAAAACCACGGTTGAGCAACTGCTTCAGGAACTGGGTCACGATTCGAAAAGGGTCGCTGTCGAGTTGAACCGCGAGGTCCTGCCGCGGGAAGTACACCCCAGCACTCAATTGAAGGAAAACGATCAGGTGGAAATTGTCACCTTGGTCGGGGGCGGTTCGGATCCGCTGAAAGATAAACCTCTGAAGGTGGGTAAGTTTACCTTCCAAAGCCGACTCTTCACCGGGACCGGCAAATATGCCAATTACGGCCTGATGAAGGAGAGTCTGGAGCTAAGCGGATGCGAAGTGACTACAGTAGCTGTGCGCCGCGAACGGCTGATAGACACTCAAGGCCGCAACTTGTTGGATTACCTCGATCTGTCTCGCTACACGATCCTGCCGAATACCGCGGGCTGCTTCAATGCCGAGGATGCCATCCGGCACGCCCGGCTGGCTCGCGAGTTGTTGAAGAATCTGGAAAACCCGGGAGCCGATTGGGTGAAGCTGGAATGCCTGGGTGACAAAAAAACTCTGCTGCCCGACCCGATTGATACACTCAAAGCCACAGAACAACTGGTCAAAGAAGGCTTTCAGGTTCTCGTCTACACCAGCGACGATGTGATGCTGGCAAAGAGACTGAAGGAAGCCGGGGCGGTCAGCGTAATGCCGGCCGGGAGTCCGATCGGTAGCGGGCAGGGGATTCTGAACCCCAATAGCATCCGCATTATTCTCGAGTATTTGAAAGAGAACGACCCCGATTATCCTGTGATCGTCGATGCCGGGGTAGGCACGGCCAGTGATGTCGCTTTTGCCATGGAACTGGGTTGCGATGGCGTGCTGCTCAACACTTCTATTGCCTCGGCGGAGAATCCCCTGCGAATGGCTCATGCCATGCGTTGGGCCACCGAAGCGGGACGGCAAGCGTATCTGGCCGGTCGGATTCCCCGGAAAATGTATGCGACCGCCAGCAGCCCCATGGAGGGGCGAATCTCCGCCAGCAAGTAGTGCCCAAAAGAACTCCGAACGTTTAAGCCTTAGCTTCCTGAAGCGCCCCGGGCAGGATTTTCAGAAGAGCTTCGATCTCGTCTTCGGTGTTATAAAAATGGGTGGAGAATCGAATAATTAGGCGGTCGGGGCGTTCGACAATGGGGATTTCGATGCGGTGTTTCCAGATCGCTTCCCGCAATTTCACCGGGTGAATTCCTTCCGGTAAATTAAAAGCGGTCAGTGAGCCGCAACTGCGCCGATCCGCCGGGGTCGCCGGTTTGAGAGCGACTGTCTCTCGCATTCGCCGCCGGACGTAATTCGACAATTCTTCAATTTTGCTTCTAATCGCCTGCCAGCCAATTTCGGTTTGAAATCGAATCGCTTCCGGGCACGCCAGCCACGGGCAGATATCGCGGGTACCGTTGAATTCCAAGTGCCGGATGCGCCGGGTGGATCCGAACTCATCGGGGGCATCGAGATCGGTTCGCGGATAATGGTAGCCCCAGCTGACCTCCAGTGGCTGCAGGCGATCCTCATTTCCAGAGCCTATTGCCAGAAAGCCTGCTCCGCAGGGAGCCAGCAGCCATTTATGAAGATTGGCCGCGTAGAAATCGGCTCGGATATCATCGACGTTGAGTGGAATCATGGCCGGGGCATGGGCTCCATCCACGACGGTCAGGATTCCGCGCTTGCGAGCCTCGGTACAGAGTTCCTTGGCCGGCAAAACCAACCCAGTTGGTGACAGGACGTGGCTGAAAAAGAAGACCCGGGTACGCGCGGTCATGGCCGCGCAAGCCGCATCCACGATTTCTTGAGGGTCTTCCGGCATCGTCGGCAGCGGAAAAGTTCTTAGTGTCAGGCCGAGGCGTTTGGCCGCGCGTTCCCAGCACCAGTGCATGGCGCCATACTCATGATCGGTGAGCAATATCTCGCCCGGGGACGAGATCGTCAGCCCCGAGGCGACGAAATTGATCGAAGAGGAAACGTTATTGGTGAAGACCAGCTTTTCCGGCGTCGTTCCGAGAAACTTCGCCGTTTCTCTACGCGCTTCCCAGAGCAAAGGAGGCGCTTGCCTGACGTAAAAGTGCGTCGGCTCGGCCGCCAGCATTTGGCGGAAGCGGACTGCCGCTTCATAAACCGGGATAGGTTGCGGGCCGAAGGAGCCCGTATTGAGGTTGATGATGTCGGGGTCGAGCATCATCCGCGAACGATGATATTTCCAGTCCATGAACGATATGTTACGGGCTGACGGGGTGGACTAGTATTCCTGCTTTTCAAATTCCCAGCAGGCGGATAAAAGCATCACCAGCCCAAAAGCGAGTGAGGCCAGAATCGATGCCACCGGGCGGAACAGCTTCAGATCCTGCAACTGCTTGAACTCCGGCACTTTCATGGTGAAGCCGTCGGCCTTCAAGAGATCGTAGAGCACCATGTTCAAATCGAGCGGTTTGGGCATAGTCCAGTAGCCGATATCCAGAAGCAATCGGGACAGCGGGGAAAATGCGGAGATATTCTGCGTGCAGACCACTACCCAGCCAAAGTTCATACCCCAGCTGGCGATCCAGAAAATCAAAGTGGAAAGAAGGCAGACGGTGGTGTTTCGCGACCAGACGGCCATGAGCACGCTGAAGCTGAAGAAGACGCCGAAGTGAACGATCATCATCGGAATCGCCATTAAATAAAGGCTGTCGAAGACGCCGGTCTTTAGCCCGAGAGCGATCCAGGTCCCGAGTACAAAGAAAATCGCCTGTGCGGAAACAAACAACATCACACCGATGAATTTGCCCAGCAGAATAGCCCAGCGGGGAACGGGCTTGGCCAGTAATACGGTCACGCTTCCCGGTTCCAGGAAGGACGGGATGAATCCAGCCGTCCAGATCAAGGCAAGGAAAATCCCGGCAGTGTCCGCGATGGCTCCCGCCAGCCAGATTTGCAGGAAACGCACGGCGTCCGTGCGATCGCGGCCGACCTGAACTTTGATGACTCCGAAACCGATCGATATTTCGCCCTGGGCAATATCGACGCCTTCCTTGCGGGCGAACTGCTCGCCCAGGGATGTTGCCAGCATCGCCAGGGCGGGAGCGCCGACCGCGTGACCCAAGCCCGATTGAGTACCCAGTTTCATACCCTGAGCCAGGGCTTCATCTTTGCTGATCTGTTCGCGCTGTTCTGATCGGGAGAGCGGTAGCAGATTCTCATCGCCGCGGGCGTCCACGCTTAAGCAGAACAGGATGCAGAGTATACTCGCACCCAGCAGCACCCAGAAAAGCTTGGCGGCTATGGATTGGCGGATGGTATCGCGAACCATCCATTGAATAGTGAGCAGAATCGTTGGTAGGTTCATGGATTGTTCGTTTTGTAGAGGGGGCGGAGAGCGTCTTCCAGACTTCGGGGCTGACCCGATTTCGGATCTCGTAGCAAATCGGTAATCTCGGCTTGTTTGGCAACCTGACCCGCCACCAATACTGTGACGCGATCGCATAATTGTTCGACTTCCGGAAATACGTGCGAGATCAAAAGAGTGGTCGCCCCCCGTTTTTTCTGCTCGTGAACGACATCGCGAAGCAACTGCCGACCACTCAGGTCGAGGCCTTCCGTCGGTTCGTCGAGAATCAGTAATTCAGGATCATTCAGAAGCGATTGAGCGAGGCCAAGCCGTTGGATCATTCCCTTGGAAAAACGGGAAATCGGCTCGGTGGCGCGATCGGCCAGCCCCACTTTTTTCAGCAAGGCATCGACCTTAGGATTCAATTTGCTCTGAGGAATCAGCGAGAGGCTACCGTAGTACCGGAGAAGCTCCCGCGCCGTCAGATAACGGGGGAAAAGCTGATTTTCGTGAACGTAGCCGATCTTCGCGAGAGTCGATTTATTCTTGGGTGAATCGCCCAGTCGGCTGATCTCACCTTCGGTCGGCTTGCAGAGACCGAGTAACAGTTTGACGAAGGTCGTTTTCCCGGAGCGGTTCGGACCCAGCAGTGCATGGCAGGTTCCGGACTCGATGTGGAGTGAAATTTTATCCAGCGCGGGAATTCGATAACGGTTCGGCCAACCCGATCCATATATCTTGCTCACGTTCGTAAATTCAATCGCCCGTGTCATTTGTGCCACCTTGAGAAGTTCGTTGCAAGTATATTTGAAAAAATCAGGTAATGCAAAAAATCGCCCTTTGATTCCGGACTTAGGGAACGATTTGGAACTTGCGCTTCCGAACACTATACTTGCAGTAGCGGCGGGCGGTTGGCCATGTAATCCGATTAGACTACTTCGCAAAGCAGCACACGATGCATGAATTGAAGCACGAATGCGGTGTGGCCGCCCTTTACCATTTACCCAGTCTGGAAATTTCTCCACTGGTTCCCGGCAACGACATCAAAAATACTTCTCGACTTATCCCCAGAATGTTACTCGATTTACAAAATCGCGGACAACTGGCGGCCGGGATGAGTACTCTGCATCCGAATCGCGAACAGATCCTCGATACTTACAAAGAAATTGGACTGGTTGCGGAAGCTTTTCGGTTAAATCACCCGGGGAAAGCCGAGAGTATTCTCAAGGAACATTGCGGCCACGCCGCCATAGGCCACGTCCGCTATGCGACCTGTGGACCGAACACTCGCCGCTATGCTCAACCGTTTGAACGAGAGCATGGTTGTAAGTGGAAGTGGTTCTGCTTTGCCTTCAACGGACAACTCGCGAATTTCAAGCAGCTCAAAGATGAACTGCTGGCCAATAACGATTACCACCTCACTCGGGATAACGATACCGAAGTGATCATGCACTCGATCGCTCGGGAATTAACCGGGGAAACGCCACCCGATCTGGTGAAGGTGTTCGCCAATCTCAGTAAGAAATTCGACGGCGCTTACAACATCGTCTTCCTCGATGCTCTCGGTCGCATGGTGGTGATGCGCGATCCCAAGGGTATTCGGCCGATGTGTATCGCCCAATCCGGGCCGTTGTTTGCGGCGGCGAGTGAAAGCGTAGCCCTGGCGAACCTGGGCTTCACCGAGATCCGTTCTCTGGAACCGGGCGAAATGGCCCTGGTTCAGGATGGGCTGGTCAGTTTCCACCGCTTTGCCCCCAAACAGCCAACCGCGCATTGCTTCTTCGAGTGGATTTACTTTGCCAACGTGGCCAGCACTCTGGACGATCGCAGCGTTTATTTGTCGCGTTCTGCTCTGGGTAAAGAATTGGCCCAGCAGGAACGCGAAATGAATCGCGTCCCCATCGATTCCGACACCATCGTGGTTCCCGTACCCGATACGGGGAAAGCCGCGGCAGATGCCATGGCCCACGAATTGGGGTTGCCATCGGTCGAAGGATTGATGCGAAATCGTTACGTTGGCCGGACGTTTATCGAAGGAGCCAATCGCCTCGATAAAGTTCGATTGAAGTATACGCCGTTGCGGGAAGTCCTGAATGGTAAACGAGTTCTGCTGATTGAGGACACCATCGTCCGAAGTACCACACTGAAATCGCTCCTGGGACATCTTCGGGAACGGGGCGGTGCTCGGGAAGTTCACGTTCGGGTAGCCTGTCCACCGATTGTCGCCCCCTGTTTCTACGGCATTGATATGTCCACAGTCACGGAACTCTTCGCTCCCAAGTTCATGAAGGGGAAGATGCCGACGCGCGAAGAGCAGCAGCGGATGGCCGATGAATTGGGGGCGGATAGCCTGGCCTATCTTCCATTAACTTCGCTCGCCCGCTGTATCGATCTGCCCGTGAGCAGCCTATGCCAAGCTTGCGTTACCGGTGAGTATCCGACGCCCACCGGGGAACGGCTCTATCAACTTTCGCTCAAGAACGTTGAAGGCAACGGCCGGACCTACGAAATGGGGGGCTGCGAACCGCAAAAGAAGTCGGAATTTGAGCCAACCAAAGTTCGATAAAACCGGATTTGACCATCCCTTCCCGCAAATAGGCCGTCGTGCGTTGCACTCAGGCAGACAGATACCGCCCGCCGGACTAGGATAATTTCATCTACGAATTTATCCGGATGAATTTATGGCTCTCTTTGCGAACCTCTCCCCCGCGACATTAATTGAAGATGCGCTGCGTAATCGGGAAGGGCAACTTAGCGATGCGGGGGCACTGGTCGCCTTAACCGGAAAGCGAACCGGTCGATCCCCCAAGGATAAGTATGTCGTTCGGGAAGCGAATTGGGAAAATCGCATTGCCTGGGGGAACGTCAACCATCCGATGACACCGGAGGTTTTTGCTCGCCTCACCAACAAAATACAAGCGCATCTCGAGACGAAATCGATCTATCAGCAAGATTCCTTTGCTTGCGCGGATCCGGCCTACCGGATTAAAATCCGCTTGCATACCGAATTCGCCTGGCATGCCCTGTTTGCCCAGTGCCTTTTCATTCGTCCGGCGCGTGAAGAATTGCAATCTTTCTCCCCCGACTGGAATATCTACGCGGCCCCGACACTCGAATTGAACCCTGCAATCGATGGCGTGGCGGGGGAAGTCTGCGTGGCGATTTCCTTCGAATCGAAAACAATTCTGATCGCGGGCACTCAGTACGCCGGGGAAATCAAAAAATCGATTTTCTCCATCCTCAACGGCTTACTACCCATGCAGGGCGTCTTCCCGATGCACTGCTCAGCCAACGTGGGAGCCGAAGGCGATGTGGCGTTGTTTTTCGGCCTCTCGGGGACCGGCAAAACGACTCTCTCCGCCGACCCAAATCGAAGCCTGATCGGCGATGACGAGCACGGCTGGTCCGATCAGGGGGTTTTCAACATCGAAGGGGGCTGCTACGCCAAGACGATCAAACTGTCCCCGACTGGCGAACCCCAGATCTGGAATGCGATTAAATTCGGTAGCGTACTCGAAAACGTGCCATTGGATCCGATCACTCGGGTTCCCGATTTCGACAGCAAGAAATACACCGAGAATACCCGCTGCGCCTACCCTATTGAGATGATTCCCAACCGCGTTCCTTCCGGTTGTGGGGGCCATCCGAAAAATATTTTCTTTCTGACCTGCGATGCCTTCGGCGTTCTACCGCCGATCTCCCGGCTCAGTCCCGAACAAGCGATGCAGCATTTTTTGACCGGCTACACGGCGAAAATTGCCGGTACCGAAGCGGGAGTGACTGAACCCCAAGCCACTTTCAGTGCCTGTTTCGGAGCCCCGTTTCTACCGTTGGAGCCTCAACTCTACGGCGAAATGTTGCGGACGCGACTGCAGGCCCGCAAGATTCCAGTCTGGCTGGTGAACACTGGCTGGTCGGGAGGTGGCTATGGCGTGGGGAACCGAATGTCCTTAGCCCATACACGTTCCCTTTTGCAGGCCGCGCTGGAGGGAAGTCTCAACAGCGTTCGTTTCCATACCGATCCGGTGTTTGGTCTGGAAATTCCCGACAGTTGCCCGGGCGTTCCCGATAATATTCTCAACCCAAGCCTGACCTGGTCCAACCCGGCGGCTTACACGAAAGCGGCGAACCGGTTGGCCGAGATGCTTGCTAATCCGACCAAGTTCGCCAGCGAAGCCTGATTCCTTCCCCCCGGACCGGAGGTCCGGACTTCCTTTTCGAGGTCCTCTCATGAAACTTCTGAAATTTCTTGGCGTGGCTTTTCTGATCTTCGGACTCACTCGAGTCTCGATGATCGGACAGCAGCGAGCCCCGGTCGGTAATCAGATGACGGTCGCCGCCGAAAAGTTCCTGGCAACTCTTCCCGAGGATCTTCGCAAGAAAGCAACTTTTGATTTCGATTCCAAGGAACGAACAGGCTGGTACTTCACTCCGCAGCAGAAAGACAAAATGTTCACCCGTAAAGGTGTGCGTTTCGAGGAGATGAGCAAGGAGAGCCAGGAAGCGGCACTGGGTTTGCTGAAAACGGGCACCAGTGAAAAGGGCTATAAACAGGCTACGACGATCATGAGCCTGGAAAATGTTCTGAAGGATCTGGAAAAAAATGGCGTCAACGTTCGCAACCCGAATTGGTATTTCGTCAGTGTGTTCGGAACGCCTAGCAAAACCGGATCGTGGGGTTGGCGGTTGGAAGGCCATCACATGTCTGTGAATTTCACGGTCGAACAGGGGCAGGTGAAATCAGTAACACCGTTTTTCTTCGGGGCCAATCCGGCCGAGGTCAAATCGGGCGACCGCAAGGGCTTACGCACATTGCCGGAAGTGGAAGATCTGGCACGCGACCTGTTCAAATCCCTCGATGAATCCCAGCAGAAAGAAGCACTCCAAACCAAGTTGTTCCCGGAGATTCCCGAAGCGGTAACCAGTGCGAAGCCAGTCCAGACGGTAGGAATTTCGGGAGAAAAATTGAACGCGACCCAGAAAGCGAAACTGAAAGATCTGATTCAGGCTTATACCAATCGCATTCCGGCCGAAGTCGCCGAGTACGAATGGAAGGCGATCAATACCAGTGGCGGCGTGGATAAGGTCTATTTCGCCTATGCGGGAACGACCGAGAGCGGTAAGCCGTACACTTATCACATTGTCGGACCGACTTTTCAGGTCGAGTTTCTCAACGTTCAGGCCGATGGCTCGAACAATCCCGCCAACCACATTCACAGTGTCTGGCGGCACTTGCCAAGCGATTTCGGGCTTTAATTCTGGGGCGGAGCTAATACAGGTGCGGCGGGCACGGCCTGAAATTGCTGAGCTCTGAATGTAGAAAAAGCCATGACGAAGTATGCGACCAGCCCAGTGCGTACTTCAATTTCCAAACGCTCCCCACCTTTCGTTTTCACAGAGAGCATGTTGAATTTTTCCTGATTGCCAAAGGCGCCGTACATCGCGGCGGGCATCTGATTTTTGGATAACGCTTTAAGAAATTCGATGGTATGCTTACCGTTGGCTCCCACATCAATCACCGGCATTGCCAGCGGTTTGGCTTGAATGGCTTCCGCAATTTTTTGTTCCGCATCGGGACCAATAGCCACATATAACGCGTCTTTCGCGAAAGCGAATTTGATATCCATATCCTTGCCGAATACGCTGGTCAGGAAAGGCCCTTTGATTCCGTCAAAATCGGCCTCATTGAGGACATCTTTCAATTTGAAGCTATTCACACTCAGGCCCTGAACTTTCGTGGCATCCATTTTGAAGAGTTTCTTCAAATCCTCCGGTAGAACACCGATCAATTTCGTTGCCAGAGGCAACAGCGTATCGGCTTCTTCCAGATGCAGGGCCGCCAGAGCGGTAAATTGATTGTCTTTATTAGGTGCCGAAATGATGTAGGCGAGATCCAGATTGCCTTTTTTGACGCTGGATTGAAGGCATTTCAGAAATTGCGACGTCAGAGCCGTGCCTTCGGGTAGGGCATTGTCGGCTTTCAAAAATTGGTCGGCCTGGGCGAGTAGTTCGACTCCCAGGTCCCGAATTTCCGGAGCAAAAAGAGGCATGCGCAGAAACGTGCCATAAGTGAGTTCGGTTTTCGATAAGCTGCCAAAGGAGTTTTCCGGGGTTTTGTAGGCTGCGATATCTTTGGATAACTCCGTCTTCGCCTGACCATCCAGTGCCAAGTTCACAATAAACTGGAGCAGTTTGCTATCCAGGTCGAGTTTCAGATTAACTTCGTTCGATTCCATCAATAATTGATTCTGAATTTTTTTAGCCAGGGGAACCAGTTTTTTATGCACGGCCTCTTCTGGAGGGCTCATCGGGGCCGGAATTTCGGAGAGATGGCTCACGATCTGATCGCTGGCGAATTTCTTCAACTCCTTGGGGATTCGAGTTACATTCAGCTGAAGCGCCAGCAGGTCCTTTTGATTGGGGTCGATCAACTTTACGAGTTCACCGAGGGCACTGGTTTCAATCGGCTTCGAAGATATCAGAGAAATCCAGGCATAACCTTTTTGAAAACGAAGAAAGGCGGGCACGGGCAGATTAGGAACCGAGAGATTATTCAGGCCGTTCTCCGATGGGGTACAGCCGATCTCGTACTTCTTCAGCAGAGTCCGAAACTCGAGTTCGTTGTTGCAGGGGATCGCTGCCACAGCTTCGCACTTCGAGAAATCGCCATTCAGAATCGAGGCTTCCAAGTTCGAGAACAGACACAAGGGTTTCTTCAGATCCACGCCGGGCAGCAATTTGGAGCTGAATTTTTTCTTGAAGAAGATGCTGCTCCAGGTCTCATCCGGACTCTCGCCCTGAGGGCTGGGCCTGCCGACTTGGTTCATCATCCCCAGAAATGGAAACAGGGCGGTAGCGGTCTGATAGCTTTCGAAAATTTTACCGTGAATCTGCTCGATGGATTCGGTTTGGAGTCGGACCATCGGTTTCTCGGCTGCCCGGGATAAAGTGGGAAGCAGAAACAAATTCAAGATACCAATCCACAGAACGGTAGTTTTCATACGCGAGTCCATCGGGGAGGAGGAATGGAGGATGCCTCAGTATTTCGTACTTAAGGCAGGGCGATTGAACGGAAAAGAACAGAAAATCGCAGATCAGTCGAGAAATTCGTTGCTAGCGGGTTTTTCCTGCTTGTTGATTTGCTCGACCACCAATGCACAGTAGATCTGCAAGAGCAGGCAGAAAATTCCGAGAAGCAATAACGCGATCGTGGCCAGGATGTACACATCCGGTCCAGGACCAGTAGCCATGTGTTTGCCGCTTTCCAGAGCCTGATAGCCGAAGAATCCGGAAACGCTCAATAGGGAGATGCCCGCCACAAGCCACCCGATCAGGTTCATGTGGTTGAAGCCAAACAGTTTGTTCAGAAAGTCATTCACGGTCTCGGTTCCTCCTCAGGCGGAGCTGCCTTTCTGTCTCTATGCTGAACAACGGAAATCGAACCGTTATTTTCCAGAATAGCGACTTGCACATCCGAATAAGCGGCGCATCCTGCTAAACGCATAGCCGCTTGCAATTCATGTCGGGTCAGTTTGGCACTGGCCATGCTTTTTTCGAGCACGTGCCCATTGTGAATGAGTACCAGGGGCTGACCTTCAATTATCGATTCTAATGTCTTACTGCGATAAGTCGCCATGCCAACCAGAAAATTCAGCATAACCAGAGCAGTCGCTGAGATCAATCCCCCGGAGACACTATTATCGCCGGCGTTTATGGAATTCTGCACGGCGTTGGCCAGCACCAGCAGAAGAACCAGATCGAACGGGGCGAGTTGGCCGACCTGCCTTTTCCCTGTGATTCGCAGGAGAATCAGTAAAAAACCGTAAACAATTCCCGCACGAATCACCAGTTCCCAAATCGGCACACTTGGGGTGAACATGGGATCGGCCTCCCGTGGTCAAAGGTAAGGATTCTCAAACTTTCACGGCCGTTCCGTAAGCCAGGACTTCCGTTGCGGACTGCGCGAATTCGGTGGCATCATATCGCATACCGATGATAGCATTGGCGCCTAATTCCTCGGCATGCTCCACCATGAGCTTGAAGGCCTCCAAGCGGGCCTGTTCGCAGACTGCCTGAAAAGCTTTATTGTTACCTCCGACGATGGATTTCAATCCGCCCATGATCCCCTGGCTTATGCTTGGAGAGCGAACAATAATGCCTCGAACCACGCCCATGTACTGTTGAATTACGTGCCCTGCAATGTCGTTGCCTGTAGTGACGATCATCGAATGTAGCTCCAAAAAATGAGAACTTGGAAGCGGCCATTCCAACAAGGAATCGAGCTTGAGTCAAACAATTCTTGGAAGATTTTCGAGCTTCCTCAGGAAATCACAAACCGTGATCCGCTGCCGCGTTACCCACTAAACTTAATTCGAAGAGCAATCGGTGAAATTGGACCAATCCCAGGCCGGTACAGGATTTTTAAAGAAGAATCTGCTCCGCCAGTGGACACTTCACGTTCAAACGGTATAATTTCGGTTTCAATATTTTTAGGTTTGGACGGTTTTTTGACCGAGGGTTAGCAGTGGCAGTTCGTATTCGAATGAAACAGATGGGCCGCACCCACCGGCACTTCTACCGGATAGTTGCTATCGATCATCGCCAACCGCGTGATGGTAAGGTGATCGAAGACTTGGGAACTTACGATCCTTTCGTAATCGACAAGGATAAGCGAGTGACGCTGATTCCCGACCGCATCAAGTACTGGAAGAGCGTCGGGGCTCAGGTATCGGATCGCGTCGATACGTTCCTGAACAAGTACATGGCCCGTTTCGAAGCCGAAGCTGCCGCGAATCAGGCTCCACCGGCCAATCCGAACCAGGCTTAATCGCATCCGGGAAAAGTTGTCATGCGCTTCGATGTGCTGACCCTCTTCCCGGATTTGTTTTCGGGTTACCTGACGCAGAGCATACTGAAGATCGCCATCGACCGAAAGCTCGTGGACATCCACACCTGGAATTTTCGCGATTGGTCGAAAAGTAAGCACCACAGCGTGGATGACCGGCCCTATGGCGGCGGACCCGGTATGGTGCTGATGTGCGACCCGATTTTTGCCGCGGTCGAAGAAGTTCAGGCAAAAGCGGAAATACCAGGAAAGCTGATAATGCTCACTCCCGGTGGCCGTCGGCTGAATCAGAGGTTGGTCGAAGAATTGGCACGCGAACCACGCTTGATTCTCCTATGCGGACGATATGAAGGTTTCGACGATCGAATCCGGCAAGGATTGCAGCCGATGGAGATTTCCATCGGCGATTTCGTCTGTAACGGCGGTGAAGTGCCGTCGATGGTGTTGATCGACACGGTCATTCGCCTCATCCCCGGTGTTCTGGGGGACGAGCAGAGTGCCGTGGATGAATCGCACAGTGTGGATGGTAGATTAGAATATCCGCAATACACCCGGCCCCGGAACTTTCGGGGAATGAATGTGCCGGAAGTGCTGTTCAGCGGGAACCATGCTGAAATAGCCCGCTGGCGAGAAGAACAATCGAGACTCCGCAGCCGGGGATCGATAGAACCGAATTTGAAAGACGAAGAAACAGGAAATTATCCATGAAATCCAAACTTATCTCAGCCGTTGAAAAGGCTCAGGTTGCCAAAGCGAGTGAACTGACCGCCAAACAGGCTGAAGTGCAGAAGTCGAATGTGACCCGTACGATCAATGCGTTCAACATCGGCGATACCGTCGATGTGCACCACTGGATTGAAACAGGCGAGAAGGGCCGTCTCCAGGTCTTCTCGGGGACCGTCATCGGCCGCAAGGGCGAAGGCATCTGCGAATCGTTCGTCGTTCGCCGCATCGTGCAGGGCGAAGGTGTGGAACGGACGTTTCCGCTCAATTCGCCCAAGATCGCCAAGATTGAAGTGAAGCGAAGCGGTAAGGTGCGGCGTGCCAAACTTTATTACCTCCGCGACCGCGTCGGTAAGGCTACCCGCGTCAAGGAACTCAAGGTCAAGACGACCAAACCGGTGGCCTAGGCCACTTTTTGCTTGCTCGCTGGCGTTCTACGATTTATTCTCGATAGAACCTATGAGCCTGCCCGAGCCCAAAAAAGAATTGTCCTTCACACGCCACCCCTGGTGGCGCAGATGGTTCGGCCGCCGTTCGGAAAAGGCGGCCTATCGTTTTTTAAGACGCCAGCATTTCAAAATCATCGGCCAGAATCTGGAAGATCACGCCGGCGAAATCGATCTTTTAGCAGTCGATCAGCGAATATTAGTCATTGTGGAAGTCCGCTCCAGCGAATTTGCCACTCACATGGAACTAGCGGCGTCCGTCAACGCTGAGAAACAGAGACGCCTGACCCAGGCCGCACTCAGATTTCTTCAACGCCGCCAATTGAAAAATATTCCCGTTCGATTCGATGTTCTGACGATTCGCTGGCCCAGTTCTGCCCGCTATCCCGAGATTAAACATTTCCGGAATGCCTTCCCGGCGGTGGGCAAATTTCAGATGCATTCGTAGAAAAGGGCAGTAATTCGCCTTTGGGAAAAAGGATTCTCTCTGTGCTTTCGATCGACCAACAATTAGAACACCTCCGCCGGGGTACCGAACAGATCGAACCTGCCGGGGAACTGCGGAAAAAACTCGAAAAAAGTCAGGCTACCGGCAAGCCTTTGCGGGTAAAATATGGGATTGATCCCACGGGAATCGATGTCCATCTGGGCCACACCGTTCCTCTGCGTAAACTACGTCTCTTTCAAGAACTCGGCCATCAGGCCGTGCTGATCATCGGAAACTATACGGCCCTGGTCGGAGATCCCAGTGGCCGGGATCAGAGCCGGGCGCGATTAACGGAAGAACAGGTCGAGAAGAATGCCATCGACTACCTCAAGCAGGTGGCGAAGGTTATCGACATTCAGAAGGCCGAAGTACGCCGTAATGGCGAGTGGTTCTCCAAATTCAGTTTTCTCGACGTGCTCAGTCTCACCAGCAAAACCACCATTCAACGAATGCTGGAGCGCGACGATTTTACCAAGCGATTTCGAGCGGAACCTTCGGTACCGATCTATATGCATGAATGTCTGTATCCTCTAATGCAGGGGCACGACAGCGTCGAAATCCATGCCGATATCGAACTCGGCGGCAGTGAGCAACTCTTCAATCTCATGATGGGGCGACGGCTGCAGGAAATCGATGGCCAGGAGCCGCAAATCTGCATGACCATGCCGATCTTACGAGGGCTCGATGGCAATCGTCGGATGGGCAAAAGCCTCGGCAATTATGTCGGCATTGGGGAGCCGGCCAACGAACAGTTTGGTAAGACGATGAGCATTCCGGACAGCCTGTTGAAGGAATGGTTCGAACTCTTGACCGATAGACCTGCTGCCGAAATTGAAGCCCTCATCTCCTCCCATCCCATGGCGGCCAAGAAAACCCTGGGTAAGGATATCGTGTCGTTCTATCATGGTGCCGAAGCGGCCGAAGCGGCCCAGAAAGAATGGGAAAATCGCTTTTCGAAGGGACAGGATCCCGCGGAAATTCCCGAAGCGATCGTGGCGACTACCGATCTGTTCGAAGGCAAAATCAACATCGCGAAACTGGTGGCCGTGTGTGGCCTGGCTAAAAGCAACAGCGAAGCCCGCCAGAAGGTGACTGAAGGGGCCGTGAACGTTGGAGCCGACCGCACCAAGATTACCGATCCCAAACAGATGATCGTTCCGGAAGATGGCATGATCATTCGGCTGGGTAGCCGAGGTATCCGCCGACTGAAGGTTCAGTAGCCCCATTCGATTGGGGTTTTGCCTTCTTTTTCCAGCAATTTATTGATCTGGGAAAATGGCCTGGAACCGAAGAAACCGCTGTCGGCTGAGAAGGGGGACGGATGGGCCGATTTCAAAACGTGATGCTTCTTCGCATCGATTAATCGACCTTTTTTCTGTGCATAGGCTCCCCACAAAACAAAAATCACTGGATCGACTTTGCGGTTGATCTCTTCAATGGCGGCATCGGTGAACGTCTCCCAACCGCGATCTTTATGGCTGGTGGGTGTATTTGCCCGGACAGTCAGTACGGCATTGAGCATCATTACCCCTTGTTCCGCCCAACTCTTCAGGTAGCCATTTTTTGGCATCGCTATGCCCAGATCGCTCATCAGCTCCTTGAAAATGTTCACTAACGACGGCGGCGGTTTGACGCCGGGTTTCACCGAGAAGCTCAAACCGTGGGCCTGTCCCTCGCCGTGGTAGGGATCCTGCCCGAGGACCAGGACTTTCAAATCAGCCAGACCCGTCAGCTGAAACGCCTGAAAGACCTCGGGTGCCGGTGGATAGACGGCATGCTGCTTGCGCTCGTCGGCCACAAACTGCCGCAGCTCGGCCATGTAAGGTTTGGAAAATTCTTTGCGGAAGAAGGGCAGCCAGGAGGAGTGTACACTCGGTAAGGGGATACTGGGTTCCGGTTCCTCGGCGGGTTCTGGAACCTGGGCGACCGCGTTTGACGGCGTCTCCGGAGGATTCTCGAGTTCACTGAATAGATGCAGCGTAGGAGATTTTTTGCTGCTCACAGAACACTCCCGGAGGGCTGAAATTCCAATATCATCGCCACGCTCTATTATCATAGCTGAGGTGTTTTCCGAAACAAAACAGTTAGAAACCCAAATCTTTGCCTTTTCGTTAACGAGTCTTCTCGATGCTATGGGAGAATCTGTCGTCGGCGCAGGCAAAGTCTGCTTTAATAAAGCTCATTGAGAATCTTTCCTAGGGGATCTACATCCTTGCGTAGCCGTGAAGAATTGGCCTTCGATTACCTGGGCACACTGCCTTATTCCCCCTATCCGCTTCAGGAGGAAGCCGTTCTCAAATGGTTCGAGAGCGAGCAAGGGGTGATGGTCTGCGCCCCCACGGGAACGGGTAAAACTCTGATCGCCCAGTCCGTTCTTTTCGAAGCCCTCCAGACCGGCAAAACGGCCTACTACACCACGCCGTTAATCGCACTGACCGAGCAGAAGTTCCACGAGATGCAGATACAGGCGGTGCGTTGGGGCTTTCAGCCAGAGGATGTTGGTCTGGTCACGGGAAACCGTAAGGTGAATCCGGATGCCAAGGTTCTGATCGTCGTGGCCGAGATTCTGCTCAATCGCTTATTGCATCCCGAGGGTTTCGATTTTTCCAAGGTGCTCGGCGTGGTGATGGATGAGTTCCACTCTTTTGCCGATCCGGAGAGAGGGATCGTCTGGGAGCTGAGTCTTTCGATGCTGCCGTCGAATGTGCGTCTGATGCTGCTCTCCGCGACGGTGGGTAATGCGCATGAGTTCATCCAGTGGTTGGAGCGCTGTCACAACCGCAAGATCGATTTGGTTCAAGGCTTCGAGCGAAAAATTCCTCTGACGTATCATTGGGTTCCGGATCAATTTCTCGGTGAATTACTGGTCGATATGGCCAAAGGGGATGACAACACCCGCAAAACCCCGGCTCTGGTTTTTTGCTTCAATCGAGATGAATGCTGGTCGGTTGCCGAGATGATTAAAGGACTGGATGTGATGGCTCCGGGGCAGAGGGCCGCGCTAGCTGCCGAGGTCGATAAGCTCGAATGGAAAACCGGGGCCGGTCCCAAATTGATTCAAATGCTGCGTCGCGGCGTCGGCGTCCATCATGCGGGCGTTATGCCGATCTATCGACGGAAAATCGAGGAATTGTTCGAGAAAAAACTCCTTTCGGTGGCCGTTTGTACCGAAACGCTGGCGGCGGGGATCAATCTGCCGGCGCGCTCAGTCGTAGTTTCGAGTCTCATGAAAGGGCCCTTCGGGAAAGAAAAACTGATCGAGCCTAGCACGGCCCATCAGATTTTCGGCCGAGCGGGGCGGCCACAGTACGATACGCAGGGCCACGTATTTGCGCTTCCGCATGAAGATGACGTTCGCATTTTGCGCTGGCGCAAACAGTACGATGCGATACCCGAGGACACCAAGGATCCGACTCTGATCAAAAAGAAAAAGGAGTTGAAACGCAAAAAGCCGGAGCGGAATTCCCAAAGGCAGTATTGGAATGAATCTTCATTTGAAAAATTGAAAACGGGCCCGGCTGCCCGGCTCTACTCCAAGGGACCGCTACCCTGGAGACTTTTGGCATATCTGTTGAAAGCTTCTCCCGATGTGGATCGCATTCGAACGGTCGTCCGCAAGCGACTGCTCGACCAGCCAAGAATCGTGGCTGGCGAAAAGCAGTTGATAACCATGCTCCTCACCCTTCACGATGCCGGGTATGTGAAACTCGAGCCTGATGTGATTCGTAACGAGGTGGGAAAAGTCGACGAAAATTATCAGCCGATTCTGGCTCATCCCACACCCGCGATGGATCGCCTTCTCGCATTCCGAGCGGTTCACCCGCTTTATGGTTCCTTCCTGGTCGATCTGCTGGGCAAAGCCGATGCCGATGAACGGATTCAGGCGTTCGAAAGCGTACTCGAATTACCCCGTCCGTTACTGAAATACGTGCGCGTCCCCTGGGAAGTTAAACCGGGAATCCTGGAAACGACATTTTTACGCCCGCAACTGGAGCAATTGGGGCTATTGAAAGTCAATATTCCCAAGGAGCCGAGCGAAGAAACGGATGAAGAGGAAATTGAGGAAGAATGGCCCGAGGAACGAGAGCCCAATTTTGCGGAAAAATTGTTTCTCTACTTCGAGGCGAAGCATCCGGCAGTCCATGATGTGACCGTACTACCGGTGTGGGCGGCGGCCGAAGTGTTCCGGTACGACGGGGATTTCAATCGCTATGTCAAGCAACGCGATCTCATTCGGCAGGAAGGGATAATTTTTCGACATCTGCTGCGGCTGATTCTTCTTTTGGAAGAATTTCTGGAAGTTATACCAGAAGGGGTCGAGTCGAGTCTCTGGCAGAACGATTTAAGAAAAATCGGCAGCGACTTGGAGGAGATCTGTCGGAAAGTGGATCCGACCAGCACCGAAGAGGCCATCCAGAGAGCTCACACGAAAGATCTCGTCGTCGATGAAAAACAGATTCAGGTGGTCGCCGAAACGGTAATCGGGGACAAATTTGAAGCACCGGCCAATTTCGGTGAAGGATTATAGTGCACAGGATCAGGAAGTTTTCAGCCGAAAGGTCATAAGGATTAGAGTATGGCGTTTTCCAAGAGTTCATCGGCCGAAAAACTGGCAGGGAACGTCTACATCTCGTTTTGGACCTGGATGTCGATTCTGGGTCTCTGCCTGTTAATCCTGGCGTCCGTTTATGTTTTTTTCGTGGAGGCGCCCCCCCCGCGAAAACTCGTGATCGCTTCCGGCGTCCGCGAAGGGCAGTACTACAAATTCGCGCTGCGATACCAGCAGATTTTGTTGAAGCAGGGAATCGATGTCGAAGTGCGCGAAAGCAAAGGTTCGATCGAGAATCTGGAATGGTTGCTGGATGATTCGAAAGATGTGACCGTCGCCCTGGTTCAATCGGGTATTGCCGATCGGGCCAGCTGCGAAAATCTCAATGCGCTTTGTAGTCTGTATCGCGAACCTCTCTGGATTTTTCAGCAGGGCATGCCGACGGTCAATCAACTCAGTCAATTGATCGGGAAACGCATTGCGATCGGTCCGGAAGGGAGCGGTACCCGGTCGGTCGCTCAGCAACTTCTGGCGATCAACGGAATCGATGAAAAGAATTCGCAACTTTTATCTGCCACGGGTACCGAGGCGGCCAGCTTGCTTCAGGAGAAGAAGATCGATGTGGTCTTTCTCGTCGCCAGTATCGAAGCCGTCTACGTTCGACAGTTACTGCAGGCGCCGGAAATTCAGATCCTCGAATTGTCGCAAAATCTCGCCTACTCCAAGCGCTTCCATTTCCTGTCGAGCATCACTCTGCCCGCGGGTTTGGTCGATCTGAAGGCAAACATTCCCTATAAGGATACGAAGATCATCGCTCCGACAGCGACTTTGATCGCTCGCAGATCGATGCACCCGGCCTTGATCGCCCTTCTGCTTGGAGCGGCAACCAAGGTGCACGGCGGAGGAGATTTGCTTTCCGCGGATGGCGAATTCCCGTCCAAGCAATTCGTCGACTTGCCGATGGACGAGGATGCGGAGCATTTCTTGAAATCGGGGCCGCCGTTTCTTCAGCGGTTCCTTCCATTCTGGCTGGCCACTTTCCTCGATCGCATGAAACTCATGATCATTCCCCTGGTCATGCTGCTGATGCCCCTGGTTCGAGCTACACCCCCCTTGATGCGTTGGCGAATTCGACGGCGAATTTACCGCTGGTATTCGCAGCTGCGGCACATCGATCTGAAGATGTATGAAGGGATGTCGAGGGCCGAGGCCGAGCGAAATCTTCAGCGGCTGAGTCTCCTGGATCAGCAGGTGGCTTACGTGGAAATACCCTTAAGTTACATGGAAGAATATTACAACCTGCGGGTGCATCTGGATCTGGTGCACGATAGAGTTCTGGCTATTCTTTCTGAACAGAATTCGAAGATTCTAACGGGATCGCAGGAAAAGAAATGAGAGCCACCGCGCTCAAAGCGCGGCGGCGTTTCCCGTTACTTCTTGGGCGACTCATGTATGAGAATGCACATCATCAACGTCGGTCCGCTTTCGGCTTTATCCGGCTCCCGGAAATCGAACTCGCTGTTGAAGTTGCATTCCATCGGACAAATACTGATGCGAGATGCCGATTTACGGCTCTAATTAGATGTGAAATAATCGTTCATTCGAACTAAAGGGGCATTGTTACAATCACTTTGATTGTGGCGAAGGGCGAGATTACTCCACCGTAATCGACTGGTATTCCTTCGTCTTGCAGTCCAGGACGCCAATGGTTGGCACAGTCACCCGTTGAATGGCCCCCGGGTTAATTATCGTCGTCTTCCCGCGCTGTTCGATGCGCGCGATATGAGTGTGACCGTAAAAAACGAAATCCCACTTATCCAGATTCTCAAGATGGTGCAAAAGCTTTTTGTCGTGGCCGTGGGTCCAGGCGATTTGCAGGTTGTCGATCAGTAGTTGGCCCGAAAGACCGTGGAATTGGCCACCCGATACGGCGATGGCACTGGAAATTGCCTGCTCATTCATATCGCAGTTCCCGAGAACGGCATTGGTGGGGATGTTCTGGAAGAGCAAAGCCGTTTCCATGTTGGTCATGTCGCCACAATGGATCAAAAGCCCCACCTGGTTATCGCGGAAGATTTTCAGAGCCTTTTCTACTCGCTCGGCGTTGTCGTGTGTATCGCTGATAATTCCAATCTTCATAAAGCACGCTAGGGTTCCAAAACTCAATCGGGAGTAACAATTCGACTATCGCCTCTCTTGGGACAATCAAAACGCATGCCAATATCATGCGCTCGAAAGCCTAAGCGGCTGTAGAACGGGACCAAATCCTGAAAACAACTGAGAATCACTTTGTAACACCGTAAGTCGGTGGCCAACTGGTTGAGGTGTCGGATGAGTTCCGAGCCGACGCCTTTTCCATTATGATCGGGGTGCACCGCGACATCCTCGATGTGGCCGATCATACCCCCTTTGTGAATATATTTTTGTTCCAGAATCAAACTCGCCGTACCAACGACCTTTCCGTCGATCACGGCCACCAGCGTCCGCACGCCGGCCATGCACCGCACACGCCAGACCACGATCGCTTCTTCCGCACTTAAATCGGTTTTGGACATATGATCCAAGGTTTCCAGAAATCCCTTCTGAAAATCGCCGATTTCCAATTCTCTTATCGTTATGGCCATAAAGTTCAAATCCTCATGCTATGCTTTAATACTGATGGCACAACTAGTTAAATGGTTTGTAGCATATCAATTCAGGTGGGAGAAGAATTTCTCTTTCAGAAATTACCTGAGTAAGCTAATCGCCCGTTTGTGTCGTCCCAACAATTGAGAAATCAAGCTATGTGTGGAATTGTAGGCTACATCGGAAAAAAATCGGCAGAGCCCATCATGATTGAAGGGCTGAAACGATTAGAGTACCGCGGTTATGACAGTTCCGGCCTGGCCGTACTATCGGAGGGCAAGATTCACGTCCGAAAGAAGGCCGGGCGCGTTTCCAGGCTCAGCGAATTGTTGCAAAGCGAGCCGGTCAAAGGGCATGTTGGCATTAGCCATACCCGCTGGGCGACCCATGGCTCCGCCTCCGACACCAATGCTCACCCGCACCTCGGCGGATACGGGGAAAAGGAGGTGGCCGTGGTGCACAACGGCGTCATCGAAAATTATTCCACGCTCAAGAAGCAACTGGAAAATGAAGGGATCGTCTTCAAAAGCCAGACCGATACCGAAGTTATAGCTCATCTGATCGCCAAAAATATGAATGGCGACCTCGCTGAGGCCGTTCGTCAAACGTTACCCTTGCTCAAGGGAACCTGGGGCCTGGCAGTCATCAGCGTGCAGAACCCGAACCTGCTGGTCGGCGCCCGGTTGGGAAGCCCGTTGGTACTGGGCATCGGCGAAGGGGAGCATTACCTCGCCAGTGATTCCAGTGCTTTAATCGGCCACACGCAAAAGGTGGTTTATCTGCAGGATCACGAATTGTGTCTGGTGACCGCGGATGACTGGAACGTCGAGAACGACCAATCCAGCCGGGTCGATTCGCCAATTCACTCGTTCGAATGGACGAATACCGAGACCGATCTCAACGGTTATCCCCACTACATGCTCAAAGAGATCTACGAACAGCCCGAATCAATTGAAAATGCCATGCGCGGCCGCTTGAGCGATGAAGATGCCTCGGCTCACTTCGGCGGCTTGAATATCGATGCCCAGCGGTTACGGAGGGCGGAGCGTATCATACTCACCGCCTGTGGAACCAGTTATCACGCTGGGATTGTCGGCGAATATCTTTTTGAAGAATTCGCCCGAATCCCTGTCGAAGTGGAGTACGCGAGCGAGTTTCGGTACCGCAATCCCCCCATGGATCAGAACACGATTGTAATCGCCATCACCCAATCGGGCGAGACGGCGGATACCCTGGCGGCTCTCCGGGAATCCAAGCGAAAAGGGCACCCGGCCCTGGCGATCTGCAACGTTGTCGGTAGCACCATCGCCCGGGAAGCCGACGGTGGGGTTTATCTGCATGCCGGGCCGGAAATTGGCGTGGCTTCC
The DNA here is from genome assembly GCF_018398935.1 of Telmatocola sphagniphila. Lineage (GTDB taxonomy): Bacteria > Planctomycetota > Planctomycetia > Gemmatales > Gemmataceae > Telmatocola > Telmatocola sphagniphila. The sequence continues at coordinate 622,118 of NZ_CP074694.1, forward strand.
ACGAAAGCCTTCACCTCGCAAGTTACCGTTCTGACGCTACTGGCTCTTTACCTGGGACGGATGCGCCACCTTTCCTCGCTTCAAGGCACAAGGATGATTGAGGAACTGCGAAGAATCCCCGATGTGATCCGCAGGGCGCTCAAGTGCCACGATAAAGTGAAGCAAATCGCCGAGAAATATCACCAGTACAACAACATGCTCTACATGGGTCGCCAGTATCTATTCCCAGTCGCACTGGAAGGGGCCTTAAAGCTTAAGGAAATCAGCTACATTCACGCGGAAGGCTATCCGGCGGCTGAAATGAAGCATGGTCCGATCGCCCTCGTGGACAAATCGACGCCTTCGATTTTCTTGGTGCCCAGCGGCTCGATCTTTGATAAAGTTATGAGCAATTTGGAAGAGGTGAAAGCTCGCGGCGGACCAATTATCGCCATAGCGACCGAGAATGACCCTAAAGCGGAATATATTGCCACCAAAGCGGACGATGTCATTTTCATTCCCGATGTTCCGGAATATCTGCAACCGCTCGTTGCGGTCATCCCGCTGCAACTGTTTTCCTACCACGTGGCGCTGTTACGGGGCTGCGATGTGGATAAACCGCGAAATCTGGCGAAAAGCGTTACGGTGGAATAGGTTATGAAGATTGTCTAAATATTTATTGATCGGAAATTAACGGCCATCAATTATGAAGATTCTTCACCGTAGGTAAATTCCAGTCCACGGATGGGATAGCAACTACTAGGATGGTCATAATCTGAGAGGATTATGCCATGCGTTTATACATTGTGCGTCACGCTGAGGCGGTGATGCTCGACGAAAAAGCTACGATAAAGGATGCAGATCGTCCGCTTACTCCCAAAGGTTTGGAGGATGCCCGGAAGGTCGCTCAGCATCTCAAATATGTCGGTTTGGAAAAACCCAAGATCATTTCGAGTCCGCTCCTGCGCTCGCGCCAAACCGCCGAGGTATTTCAAAGAACCTGGACCCAACCTTTAAAAGCCTTGCAGTTCGACGATCGTCTGAAGCCGGGAGTCGATTGGAAGCCCTTGTTGGAATCGCTCCCGGCCGGTCGTTGGGAAAATGCCTGGCTGATAGGACATCAACCGGAACTGGGGCAGATTATCGGATGGTTGTTGGGCCGAAAGTCAGCGAAGATCCGTTTGAACAAAGGCTCGGTGGCTTGCCTGGATATTAAAGAAAAAGCAACCAAAGGAACCGGACGGTTGCGTTGGCTGCTCGATCCGGAATTGCTGCTCTGATTTTAAAGATCGCTATAACTTGACTGCCCTGGTTACTTCAGGGCAGCCGATCCTTTAAGGTTTTTTGCTATCCTTCTTGGGTTCTTTCGCTTCCTTACCGGTTACCGCCCAAGTCTTCCAATCGTACTCCAATTTCTTTTTCCAATCTTCCCCCTCTTTGACTTCGATTAACGCCGACAATCCGGCGATGTTGGGCATGGGATTTTCTTCGCTGACGCGGAAGTTACCCAACGCCACTTCGACTTTCGTGTCGGGTAGGCCGTTGAGTAGATAATCGACGAAGGAGACCTTCAAAAGCGGCAAATCCTTGAGTTCGGATTTTTCGTTCGCCATCGTTTCGCCGCTGATGTGCCGCAAGCCCGCCGTGTACCAGACACCGCGCGGGCCGAACTTGGCTTTGGTCTGCGTCTTGAAAGTCGCATAATTGGCCGGTACCGACTTCAGGACCACCAGTTTTTCGAACCCTTCCCGGAACCATTCCGGGAACTGGGCTACTCCGCCGACTTTGCGATTGAGAATCGCTTCCGAAATGCTTTCCATGAGCTTCGGTTCGAGTTCGGCCGGTTTCAAATTGGAAAGAGAGACGGCCAGGTAGGGAATTTCGCCTTTCAGAGCGAAGCTCGATTTTTCTTCGGATTCGGCCCGCCGTTCTTCCTGATTGCGGACGAAGGCCGTGAATTGATTGCGTTCCGGGAAGGCAAAAATAGTCAATTTGCCTTCCCAGGGTTTGTCGTCGTCCTTGAATCGCACCAATTTCGCGGCGATGGTTGCATGTTTCGTGAGATTTTTGGCGAGGGCATTCGCCTTTTCTTTGGAGAGGTGACCGACGAATCGATAGTGATCGGTCTCCACGAGTGTGGCTTTCTCAAGACCCGCCTTCTGGCTCGCAGTTGTGGCAAATTCAATCTGCTTTTTATCCAATTCGGAGGTATCTAACCCGAAAACGGGAGAGACCGCAGCAATCAGGAAACCCAATACCAGGAACTTACGCATAGTCTTGCCTCAATGATTCGAACTCTCCCTACCATATTAAAATCGAATTTAAACGAATTCCAGCAAATCCCATTTTTAGGGCCAGCATGCGTTTACTCTCTGCTTTTCTCCTGATCGCCTTTTGGGCCTCACTATCGCAAGCCCAGGCACCCGCCGAGCAGGCCGAGAAGGGGAAAGCAAAGCATTCCCCCAACGCCCTGGCCAAGGAAACCAGCCCCTACCTGCTTCAGCACGCAGATAACCCGGTGAATTGGTATCCCTGGGGTCGAGAGGCTTTGGATAAAGCGAAGAAAGAAAAGAAACTCATTTTTCTTTCCGTCGGCTACAGTGCCTGTCACTGGTGCCACGTGATGGAGAAAGAAAGTTTTTCGAACGAGGAAGTCGCGAAAATCCTGAATGAAAATTTCATCTGCATCAAGGTCGATCGCGAGGAGCGGCCCGAAGTGGACGAAGTTTACATCACGGCGGTACAGATCATGGGCGAACGCACCGGCTGGCCGTTGTCCGTATTTTTGACGCCGGATGCCAAGCCGATCTATGGCGGTACTTATTGGCCCCGCGAAGATAAAACTGTGGACAATAACAAGCTCCTGGGTTTCAAATCCATTCTCAAAAAGATCATCGAGCTCAACAAAGAGAAGGGGCCGATGATTCAGGAGCGAGCCGATGCAATTGCGAGAGAGACCGACCTGATCTACTCCCGCAATTCGCTGAAAGTCATCAACGGCAAAATCGATTCGGAGATCCTGAAAGAAGCCGTGCGCGAGTATGAGGATAACTTCGATCCGGTCTACGGCGGTATCGGTAATAAAAATCGGGATTTCCTCGCACCCAAATTTCCTACCGCTTCCGTTTGGAACTTCCTTTTGTCCTACTCCCGGGATCAGAAGCAGGAGGACGTTCGCAAGCAGGTCCATCTGACCCTGCGAAAAATGGCCGAGGGTGGAATCTACGATCAACTCGGCGGCGGTTTCCATCGCTACAGCACGGAACGTACCTGGAGCATTCCGCACTTTGAAAAAATGCTATACGACAACGCGCAGCTCATCGAACTCTACACAAGGGGTTTTCAGGATAATTCCGACCCTCTCTATAAGCGAGTGGTAGAGCAAACCATCGAATTTGTTTTCCGGGAAATGAGGACGACCGAGGGCTTGTTCTACACGGCCTTCGACGCCGACAGCGATGGAGAAGAAGGGAAGTACTTCGTCTGGACCGAAGCGGAAATCGATAAACTTGTATCCGATAAAACCGCGTCGGCGATCTTCAAGGCTCGATATGGAATTCATGGGAAACCTAACTTTGAAGATAAAGCCTATGTGCTACGCATAACCGCGGGGATGCCCGAACTTGCTAAGCAATTCAAAACGGACGAGAAGGCAGTGATGGTTAGCCTGGAGACCTCCCGTCGAGCGATTTTCGAGGCTCGGCAGAAGCGAGTGAAGCCATTTTTGGATCGGAAAATCCTCACGGCCTGGAATGGGCAGATGATTGCCGCCCTGGCTTTGGCGGGAAAGGCTTTTGAACAGAAAGCCTGGGTGGATGCCGCAGCCAAAGCGGCTCAGATGTTGCTGGACAAGGGCATTCGCGATGGTCGATTGCAGAGGATTCTGACCAAAAATCCCGAGGGGCTATGGGCGGCTCGTATTCCGGCCTGCCTGGACGATGAAGCGTTTCTCCTGAACGGCTTACTCGCACTGCATTCGGCCACGGGGGAAGCAAAATGGCTCCAGGCCGCGGAAGAGATTTACACTGAGACGCAGAAGCTGATGGGGGATCCGAACGGCGGCTTCTACCTGACCGCCAAAGACGACAGTCTGCTGTTCACCCGCGTGAAAGACTATTACGACAATGCCCAGCCGGCGGCCAATAACGTCATGACCTATAACCTGGAATTGCTGTATCGCAAGCAGAAGAACGAGAAATATAAACAGCAGCTGGAGAAGAGCCTCGGGCAGATCTCCCGGCTCATAAAAGACCGGCCCACCAGTGCGCCGGTCATCTTAAGAACGATTCTCGAAATGGAAAAAGCTCTGCAAAAATAATCTTGGCTGTCTAGTGGGAAGCTTCCTGAACCACATTCGGCTCCTTCGAGTGCTCTTCCGGCAAAGTCATGCCCCAGCAGACCAGAGCGATGCCAACTACCGTGCTGAGGATACCGCCGATCCAGAACGATTTCTTTTTTGTCAAAAGCGAGATTGAGCAGACCACCAGCCCAAGTTCCACGGCCAGATGAGCCAAATCGAGCCAATCGGCTTGCAGGTGGCTGTGATGAGCCTTGTGATCGGCCGTTTTGGATTCCGCTTCGGTTTTCTTCGCCTTGACGGCGATCTCTCCCAGTTCGCCCTGATTCTCATCGCCATATTCTTTGTTCTTGGCGGCGAGCTTCGCTAATTGTTTCTGCTGCTCTTCATCCTTACCGGCTTTGCCAGACAGGAGATTCAGCAGCAAAATCGTGTTATCGTTGGAGGCCTGCCGCAAGCGCTTGGCCTGATACTGAGACCACATGTTGGAGGCTTCCACCTTCTTGTTGCCCGCCTCCGTCTGGTAGAGCAGCGTTTGATTGTGAGTTCGATGTCCCACCATGGCTACCCCAGCAAGAACGGCGGCGATGATGGCCATGCTCACGGCAACCCGTCGGTCAAAGGGGGCGTGAGCCGCATGTTGAGCATGTTCCGCCTGTTCGAGATGTTCGTGAACTTCGCTCATAGAATTCCTTAACTGAGAGGGAAATGACCCAAATTGTTATATTTACTTTGTCTTAGAAAAAATCCCAGCACTTCTTTCTTGCAGATTCGTGAACTAAGCGTCAAAATCACGGTTGATTAAATAGAGTATGATTGTCAGCCGAACTGAACGAACTCCAGAGGCTTTTTTTCATGCTCATTTTGCCGGCGATCGATATGCGGGGCGGAAAGTGCGTCCGCCTGCGACAGGGTGACTACAAGCAGGAAACAGTTTACGGGGAAGACCCCGTTGCCATGGCCCGAATCTGGGTCAAACAAGGAGCCAAGGCTCTTCATCTGGTTGACCTGGACGGGGCGAAAGAAGGTAAACCGGCGCATGGCGATTTCGTTCGAAGAATCGTTTCTGCCACCGGACTGCCCTGTCAGCTAGGTGGCGGGATCAGAACTGAGGACGATATTCAGGCCGCCTTGTCCTGGGGTGTACGCAGAATAGTTCTGGGAACCCGGGCTTTACAGGATCCCTCGTGGGTGCGGCAAATGGCGACCAGCTATCCTAAGACTATCGTTTTGGGGCTGGATGCCCACGACGGCAAAGTGGCCACCCACGGCTGGTTACAGGTATCGGAATCCTCTGCGTTGGATATGGCGCGGGAATTCGCCAACTGGCCTCTCGCGGCAATAGTTTTTACAGACATTTCCAAGGATGGCATGATGGCGGGGCCGAATGTCGAGGCCCTGAAGGAAATGGCGGAAAAAGTGCCTCTGCCGATCATCGCCTCCGGCGGGGTAACCACACTCGATGACGTCCGTCGCTTGCTCGAATGCAATCTGGCGGGCTGCATCATAGGCCGGTCCTTATATGAGGGTCGGTTGCAATTGCGGAACGTTTTATCACTGATACCGGCGCCTGCCGGGGTAGGAATGGAATAGCATCGAAAGGGGACGGCCATGTTGGGCTTATCGGCCTTAGAAGATTCCGATTCGTGTTTAACCTGTGGTCGACCCTCAATTGGGCTTTCGACCTGATGCCGATGAACCTGCCTATACCGCTCTAACCGCCGAGGCACCGCACTCTCCAATTACGCGGTTTCCAAATCTTCCTCCGGCACGCCTCAATTCAAGGGGCTTTCGTATGCTGACATTTCACGCGGAAAACATTCGCACCATTGCGCTTTTGGGACATCGCGGGAGTGGCAAGACCTCACTGGCCGATGCTCTCCTGCATGTCTCGCACGCCGTCGACCGGCTTGGTAATGTCGACAACCAAACCAGTTTTTCCGATTTCGATGAAGAAGAGCACAAACATCATTTCTCGATCGATACCACCGTTTTGCATCTGGAAAGCGAAGGGAAGTTCCTGCACCTGCTCGATACTCCCGGACATCCCGATTTCGTGGGGGCCTCTCTGGAAGCTGTTAACGCCGTTGAGACGGCCGTGATTGTCGTCTCCGCCACCAATGGCATAGAAATCAATACCCGAAGGATGTTCAAAGAGGCCGGGAAACACGAACTGGCCCGCATTCTCGTCATCAACAAAATTTCAGGCGAAAATGTTCATTTCGGCGACCTGTACCAGAACATCCAGGATACGTTCGGCAAGAACTGCATCCTATTTAACGCTCCCGATGGAGTGGGAGCCGATTTCACTAGCGTGGTCAGCATTTTGAATCCGCCGGCCAGTATCCCGGCGAAGTGCCCGGTCGGCGTTCAGGCCATTCGCAGTCAGTTGGTCGACGCCATCGTCGAAGCCGATGAAGCGATGATGGAAAAGTATCTTACCGAAGGGGAAATTTCCTTCGAAGAACTGGAAAAAGCCATTCCGAGAGCAATTGAAGCGGGCACAATCATTCCCGCGTTCTGTGTCGATGCCAAGAAAGAGATCGGCCTGCAGGAGTTGCTGCACGCCTTGGATAATTATGCTCTGCCGCCCGATCACGCCAATCTTCGACTCAAAGATTTGAAGGTCGGAGCCAATGGTTCCACCCATGCGTTCCAGGCCACCGAAACTGAGGAGTTTATCGGGCAGGTTTTCAAAATCATCAACGACAAGTTCGTCGGTCACATGTGCTTTTTGAGAGTGATGTCCGGTCAGCTGAGTGCGGATAAGCCTCTCGTGAATATTCGCACCGGCAAATCGGGAAAGATCGGCCACCTGTACATGATTCAGGGCAAGGAACATCAACAGGTTGTGGAAGCCTACCCCGGCGACATTGTGGCCATCACCAAGATCGACGATCTGCACATTGGAGACACGGTGGCGCATACGATGAACGTACCGAATCTGCCCCAACCGGAATTCCCCAAACCGATGTTCGGTTTAGCGATTGCTCCCAAAAAACGGGGCGATGAACAGAAGATCAGCCAGAGTCTCCACAAACTGGAGGAAGAAGATCCCACGTTTAAAGTGACCCACGATGAGCAGACCCATGAAATGATCATGTCGGGCGTGGGGCAGACGCATCTGGATGTCATCCAGGAACGGTTGAAACACCGCTTCGATCTGGAAGTGGTCACCAAGGAACCGAAAATTCCCTATCGGGAAACGATTCAGAATCATTCCGAGGGAGATTATCGGCATAAGAAACAATCGGGTGGCCGAGGTCAGTTCGCTGAAGTTCATCTGCGAATTTTTCCGTTGTCCCGCGAGATAACCAGTCAGGCGCAACTGGAAGAGAACTTCGCCAACAAGTCGCGCTTCGAGAAGATGCGAGCCGTCAGTTACGATCCGCAGTTGAATTTCGCCTTCATCGACCATATTGTGGGGGGCTCAATTCCGAACCAGTACATTCCCGCCGTCGAGAAAGGATGCCGGGAATTGATGGACTTCGGGGCGTTGGCCGGCTATCGGATGCAGGACATTGCGGTGGAAGTTCATTTCGGCAAGGAGCACCCGGTCGACAGTTCGGAAACGGCATTTCGAATCGCGGCCAAACATGCCTTTAAGAAAGCCTTCCTATCGGCTCGGCCGGTACTCCTGGAACCGATCGTTCGATTGGAAGTGACCATTCCTACAAGATTTACAGGTGCGATTCTCAGCGACATCAACGGAAAACGAGGGCATGTGGAGGATCAGGAAACTCTGCCGGGCGAACTTTCGGTGATTATCGCGGAAGTGCCGCTGGCGGAAATCAGCCGCTATACTGCCCAGTTGGGGAGTCTGACGCAGGGGCAGGGTTCGTATGTAATGGAATTCTCGCATTACGAGCATGTGCCGATGAATGTGCAGCAGCAAATCGTTTCGAAGGCCAATTTACGTCACGACGACGAAGAGTAACTTGTCAAGATTCCGGGAGAAGGGCAGGTTCTACTCTTCTCCCAGATATTGACGGACATATCATATTTTGAAAATACACCCATCTATAGGCGGGCAGGATGAACGCTCTGACGCATTTCCTTTTTGAAGAATGGTACTTTTCCGCCCCGATGCTTCTGATGTCCTTCATCGCGATCACCCTGGTGATCTGGCGCATGATGTTGAACGCTTCCTCCAAAACGGATATGAACGCGTTTCTGCCCGCCTTTCAGGACAAGATGGCTAAAGAAGGCCCAGAGGCTGCCCTCGAGTTCTGCCGGACGCAGCACGGCTTCATTCCGCAAAAGCTTTACGTGGCCGGTCTGGAAGCGGCTCCCCAGGGGCTTTCCGCCATGCGACGCAGCATGGCCCACGTGATGGAATTTGAAATCATCCCCGATCTGAACTTTCTTCTCGCTCCGATCCTGGCTATCGCCAAAATTGCCACGATGGTCGGACTGCTGGGAACAGTGATCTCGATGATCAACACCTTCAATGCGATTAGTGCCAGCAAGAATAACCCGACGGAAGTGACATCTCAGGCCGGGGCTATTGGTCTGGCCTTATTTGCTACGGCACTGGGTTTGATGACCGCTATTCCGCTCGTGTTCACCCACGTTATGTTCAAGGATAACGTGTCTCGTTTCGAGATTAAAATGCGGTCCGCCGCCCAGAAACTGCTTGTCATCTATCAGGGGATCAAGAGTTCCTCGGAAAAGAGGAAGAAGCGGGAATCGGCCTGACCGCGGTTTCCTGAAATTGCGTCGCAAAACCCGCTTTCTAACAACTTGAACGCAGAATCATGTCGGCCATAAAATACGATGTCTGGTTTCTCCGCCGAAATCAAGTCTTTCGGGCAGTCCCTTTCGAAGTAGTAACCGAATGGGTGCAGCAGGCCAAAGTGCTCCCCGAGGACAAGATCAAATCGGTCGAGGAAGAAAACTGGCTGGCCCTCAAGGATCATCCGCAATTTTCAATTTATCTGACCTCCGAGGCCGAGGAGGCTTCGCAAACCGAGGAAAATTCTCCGACTCAGGCGGAGCCCGATGTCGGCCTCGATTTTGGCTGGAAAAGAAGACACACCGATGAGGACGACGATGTGGATATGATTCCGCTCATCGATATCAGTCTGGTGCTGCTGATCTTTTTCATGATGACGACGACCGTGGCGGCCATTTCCAAGATTCAGGTTCCGCAGATGCAGAACGCGGGCAAGATCGACAGCACGCCGGACATCATCCGACTCGACATCGACTGGGTGGGTAAGCAGGCGGTGTATGGCGTAGGACTTGGCAACTCAGTACCGGATGCGGATAACGGCGAAATAAATGACCCGATCGTATTGCTTCAGAAATTGGATGCCATTCTGGCCACTCGAACCAGCCCGGCCAAGATCCGCATCGCCGCGCATGCGGAAGTGCCGTACGAGAAAGTCGACAAGATCATTGCGGAGTTGCAGAAGCGAATCGACCAGGGAGTGCGAATTGCCAATTTCACCGTTCAAGTGAGTGACCGCCCATGAGCCAGAAATGGGAAATCCGTTCCATCGATACTCCGAGGGCCGATCCTCAGATCCTTTCGACGGCTCAGGTGCTGGAATTCCTGGAAACGGGAGCGTTGACCGGCGACGATCTGGTGCGGGCGGATGAATCCCATCCGTGGCTGGCACTCGAAAACCATCCCGCGTTCGAGGAGACTTTACAGCAGATTGAGGAATCTAACCGCCGGCCGCCCGAGGATGAGACTCGGCTCGATATGAACCCGCTCATTGACGTTTCGTTAGTACTTTTGATCTTTTTTATTCTGACGACCAGTTACGCGGAGCTTCGAAAGGAAGCGAATCCGCCGCCGGGTAAGACCGAGAAAAAAGACGGCAAAGCGGTTATGTCCGAGAAGCAGTTGAAGGATTTCACAATCACCGTGGAAGCCAAACTGGACGGGGAGAAAGTCCGCTATCTGATCGAGAAGGAAGTCGTTGAAGAATCGGATTTGGAGAACAAGTTCAAGTATTGGCTCAAGAAGACAGGTAAGGCCAGCCTGTCGATTGAGATCGAACCTCAGGTGCCTTTCAAGTCTTTGATAGCGATACAGGACGCGGCGGCGGGGGCCGGTATACAGGAGATGATCCGAGTCGATCGCAAGTAACAGGGTCAGCTTTTCATGAACTCTGAACCTTCAGCTTCCAACCAGTATCTCCCGAGGAAGACTCAATGGCTCTGGAAAGGCTTCTATCGCTACTGTCGGAGATATTCCGCCAAGCATTTCCATGCCGTTCGATTATCGAAATCCTCGCATCTGCTGAACGTGGCGGCCGGCGAACCCCTGGTCTTTGTGGTCAACCATCCCAGCTGGTGGGACATCATCGTTTGCATGCTGTTGTCCGCGCGGTATGAAAAGTATCAGCATTTTGCCCCCATCGAAGCCGGCATGCTCCCCAAATACAAGTTTTTCAATCGGCTCGGCTTTTTTGGCGTTGAGGAGACCGTGGAAGGGGCGCGAAACTTTCTGCGGATCACCCAAGCGATTTTCTCCCAGCCGTTTAACTCTCTGTGGATCACGGCTCAGGGCGAATTCGTCGATCCGCGCGTTCGACCGGTGAAAATTCGTGCGGGGGTCGGGCAACTGGCAACTCGCTTGAAGTCAGGCTGGATCATTCCCATTGCTCTGGAGTATCCTTTCTGGAATGAAAAGACTCCGGAGGCCTTGGTACGAATAGGCCAGCCCTTAAAACTGGATCAGGATTTGGATAGGCAGCAGTGGACCGCACTCATCGAGCTACACCTGCAAGAATCCATGGACCGGCTGGCGCAGGAAGCGATCCTCCGAGATCCGGCACAATTCGATACTCTGATTTTGGGGAAATCCGGCGTCGGCGGTGTCTATGATTTATGGCGGAGATTCAAAGCCGCTCTGAAAGGTAAAAAAGCGGATTTGAGCCATATGGACGACCGGAAGGTAAGTACCCAATGACCGATTTGTGCTGGTTGATTCTCGTTTGTGCCTCGACCCCTGCCTTGCTCTTTTTCTGGAATTGTGTTTACTTTCGAAGACCACACCGCATTCCATCCGATTCGCCCCGTGTTTCCGTGCTGATCCCGGCTCGCAATGAAGAGGGAAGTATCGGTGGATGCCTTGAGGCCGCACTGGCTTCGGAGCATGTCACTTTGGAAGTCATCGTACTCGACGATCACTCGACCGATCGGACCGCCGGAATAGTTAGAGAAATGGCTCAGAGCGATGCTCGCGTGCGACTGGCGAACTCCTCGGAACTCCCCGAGGGATGGTGCGGCAAGCAGTTCGCCTGCTTTCAGTTGAGCAAACTGGCCAGCTATGAGTATCTGGCCTTTCTCGATGCGGATGTCCGCCTGAGTAAAGAGGGGCTGGCGAAACTGATCGGCTTCCAGCAGGATCGGAATGTGCCACTCGTCAGTGCATTTCCCCGGCAGATCATGGTAAGCTGGATGGAACTGATGATCATTCCGATGATCAATTTCATGCTCCTGTGTTATCTGCCGATGTGGGGAATGCGTCATTTGCCGATGCCCGGCTTTGGCGCGGGTTGCGGACAGCTTTTCCTGGCCACGCGTAGAATCTACGAATTGATCGGCGGGCACTCGCTGGTGAAAGAGTCGATGCACGACGGCCTGAAATTACCTCGCGCATATCGAAAGGCGAGTTATTTCACCGATTTATGCGATGGCTCGGAGATTGCCTGCTGCCGGATGTATCGAAATGCGTCTCAGGTCTGGAATGGCTTCGTAAAGAATGCACGTGAGGGAATAGCAAAACCTCCGCTGATCTTCGTTTTCAGCATTTTGCTGAGCCTGGCCTTCATTCTGCCTGGACCGTTGTTGCTGATCTTGCAAGATCGTTTAACCGCAGACCAAACGAATATTTTGGCTCTGGCTTTCTGCCTGTCGTTTTTACCTCGAATATTGCTCACCGGGGGGAAAGCGAGAGAACTCCTGGGGGCATTATTTCACCCCGTCAGCGTTTTTCTATTTCTATCGATTCAGTGGTATGCCAATTATCGGTATTGGATTGGCCAACCAGTAGGTTGGAAGGGTCGAATTGTGGAATCGCCTGAGAAAGCGTGAGGGGTTGCTCCTCACGCCTGGATTTACTGGGAATTAGTTCACTTTACGTTCGCGCAATAGTCGTTCGATCGCACCGATTTTGAAGCCGATGAAGGCCACGTTCGGCATCGTAATCTGCTGGCGATCGGCTCCGGCGGTCTTAACGGTCAAGTCCCCCGAACCGAAGCCCAGAATAATATGTCGGAACCAGTCGTCGCGTTGCTTCTCGACGGTCATTCCGGTGGTGTCGAACACCCGTTCCCGACCGCCGATTTCTTCACAGACTTTAATCTGGCCCGGGGTGAAGATCATGTACGCTCGTTTGTCGAAGACGAACACTGTCGTCAACCAGGCAATCAGAACCAAAAGGCCGATGAAGAAGTAGCCGCCCATGTTGATGTAGATGTGCAGATCGGCAAATTTACCGAGGATTGTATCCCACCATTGCATCAGGCTGAAGATCACCACAACTAAAATAAAGCTTATGATGATCACCAGCGACCAGAGGCCGCGCAAGGGCACGTTGGTAATCAGCATGACCACCAAGAAGATGCTGAGGAATATCGGGCCCATCCAGGGGCGAATAGAAACGTGCGTCTTGAAGTCGTAGGTGTTGGGTTCGGCACTCCGTTCGACCGTCTCTTCCATACGGGGATATTTCCCGGCCATGGAGATAATCGAAGTATTTGCGCCGGGATCGACCTTCAAAATCGAATCCTTGGGGACGATGGCCATACGATGACCATCGGCAAACGACCACAATGCGAAAAGAATACCGAAAAACCAGATAGGCCACCAGTAGAACAGCCCGGAATGGCTGATCACGCGGATCTGCAGACTGTTGGGGCCACTCCCGGTGGTATGCGGCACCGGAGGAGCCGATGGGGGAGGCGGGCTAGTGTTATCAGACATGTCAAACCTTTCCAGATGGGGGTGAATCACTCGTTGTTGGGTATATTCGAGGCAGCGGTCCGCCTATTTCAATGCAGCCAAATTACGAGCGTATACCTTGAGTGTCAAACAAGAAATTTGGCTTTATTTGGCAGGTTCCGAGGGAATCGTGCCGAATATCAGCCGTCCCGGGATCTTAAATATCCGCCGCAGAATCCCGGAAACTTGAGGATGGCGTTCTGTAAAGGATTTAACGGCATTCGCGAACTGGATCGGTAATCCATTCAGTTTCTGATAGGTTTGCAACTGTTCCGCCAGGCTTTCACAGGCTTTATGCAATTCGGCAGATCGTTGATCGGCTTGCAAATGATTCCTGCGAAATTTGGTAATAGTGGAACCCAATTCCTCTCCTACAAATTTTACCCAGTTAGCATCAGCGGTTCGGGCATCTAATGTCGCGTCGGGCTCCAGTGAATAGCCGATCTTTTCAGCGAAAGGGCGAAGTGCGGGCCGAAGAATTGTTGTCTCGGCTTCAGGCAAGAGCTCGCGCCACAAGCCCGGTTTGCCTTTCCAGAAATGGTGGGTCACCGAATATTTCTGAAAATGGGCCAAAGTGTTGCGTTCCAAGACTTCTTCGAGGGAAGTGCAACGGGAAGGGCCGATCTCCTGCTGAAACGTTTCGAGACAGCCGCGAACATCGGCAACCATATCTTCGTATTTGAACGCCAGAACACCGGGAAAGTCCCACCAGTCGCTCGACACACTCAGGAGTTCCCGGGCTCGTTCGCCCCGCGCGTAATCGAGGAACGACAGGCTGCGCGGCATCGAAGCGCGAATGGAAGCTTCTGAACCGCCACGACCCATCAGCCAGTATTCGGTGTCGTGTTCGTACCAGGAGAAGTGAAGGATGGAGATCAGAGTATCGATGGGGTGGCGACCCAGAGTGATAACGCGAAAGCCTTCTTTTTGCAGGAATTCGACAGTTTCCGAATCACGGCGTGTATGGTACTGAAACACCAATTCTGAGGGCAGGGAGGCCCAATCGCTCGCATTCATCGCATGACGCGCCAGGATTGGAAGGCCGTAAAATTGGCTGAGTAAGGATGAGAGCCAGGTATTCCCGGAGCGCGGGGTACTTATGATGGCCAACCGGATTTTCGGAGCCGACTCGGCATTATCGCGCGGATTAAGAACGTCCATCGTGGGGTCCAAAATTCAGGGGAGGTCCGACCAGATCAATTCCTGCATAAAGGCGGATGGACAAATAAACTTCTCGAGGTGGTGAGCGTAAAATCAGGTAGCTTTCACGGCACGTTGAATTAAATCGCGACGATTCCAATCGTCAAATCCTATCAGCGACCCCTTGAGGTAAAATCTTCGATCCCAATCAGTCGGGTAGCTCGATCCAGATTTTATCCTCCTGTTCTATGACTTTATAGCAACCGATTTTGATTCGCGGATTATCCGCCCAGGCGCCATCGGTCAGTCGAAATCGCCAGAAATGCCAGGGGCAGGTGACGATTTTATCCTCCACCGGTCCAGCGCTGAGCGAGGCCCCCATATGCGGGCACATATCATCAATGGCATGGAGTTCGCCATCGATGCGATAAACTCCCACGGGCTTCGAGTTCAACTCGGTAACAAAACTTTGGCCTTCGGGAAGATTCTCCGTACCGCAGACGAAGTGAAGCTTTGGCATAATCGGGACTCATCCAATGATCGAGATGGAACAAAAATATCGTATCGACGACCCGCGTAAGATCGAGGAGTTGCTCCGGTCAGAAGGCGCGCAGTACGACCGAAAAGAGAAACATGTCGATCTCTTTTTCTCGGCACCCGACCGGAATTTCGGCGAAACCGATGAGGTCTTACGGTTGCGCTGCGTGGATGACCAATCGGTGCTGACCTACAAAGGGCCGCGGCAGAACTCAGAAATCAAAGCTCGGAAAGAGATCGAAGCAGAACTTAAATCGGGCAATAGAGATCGGCAGGCTCTGATCGGAATTCTTCAAGCTCTCGGCTATCAGTCGGCGTTAAGCGTGGAGAAAACCCGGGACAATTGGAAATGGAATTTTCAGCAACTCGATATTCACGTCTGTCTGGATCGTCTGGAATCGGTAGGCGATTTTCTGGAACTGGAAGTCGTTGGGGACGCATCGGAGCTGTCTCGAATAAAAAAGACGTTCGAAGCGGCCGAGAAATTATTAGGATTAACTGTCCGCGAGGAACGCTCTTACTTGCGAATGGTCTTGGAACTTTTGTGAAATCATGACGCCGATAATTACGCGAACCGTGGAAGAAGCTCGGGCCCATATCCAGAAGGCTCGACTGGCCGGAAAAAAAATTGGCTGTGTACCCACCATGGGAGCTTTGCACGAGGGGCATGCCAGTTTGATTCGCGGCGCCCGGTCCGAGAATGAATTCGTCGTGGTTACAGTTTTTGTGAACCCCACTCAATTCGGACCCCAGGAAGATTTCAGCCGGTATCCCCGGCAACTGGAAGCCGATTGCCAGATCGCTGGCGCGAGCGGGGCCGAACTGGTGTTTGCTCCCTCGGTCGAGGAAATGTATCCTTCCGGATTCTCCACGTCCGTCGATATTCAGAAACTTGGCGACCATCTCTGCGGTCGATCACGTCCCGGTCATTTTCGGGGAGTTTGTACCGTAGTTACCAAGTTGCTGAACATCGTTCGACCCGATGGGTCTTACTTCGGTCAGAAGGATGCCCAGCAAGCCCGCATCATTCAGCAACTGGCAAGCGATCTGAATCTTCCCGGAATAATCGTCGTGTTGCCGACTTACCGCGAAAAAGATGGATTGGCCATGAGCTCGCGGAATCGATATCTGTCCGAAAGCGAGCGTCAGGAGGCCTTAATACTGATCCAAAGTCTTCGAGCCGGGCAGGAACTATTTGCCCGCGGTGAGCGAGAAACCGCAAAGATTCGCCAATTGGTTCGCGAGCAGATTTGTCAGAAGCCAAATATTCAACTAGATTACGTGGAGGTAGTCGATTCGACTGACCTGCAGCCGGTTGATCGGATTCAGAACAAGGCCTTGTTGGCCGTGGCTGCATTTGTTGGGAAAACCCGTCTGATCGACAACGTTTTTCTCTTGTAGTATCGTCGGATCATCTCTCCCAGATTCGCTATTTTGTGAATGGTATATTAATTCGGGTTGATCTACCTACCTCGGGTTGATCTCCAACGTAAAATTACCACTAGAACTAGAACACCCCGAAACTCCGGAAGTGCTGCTGACGTTCATGTATCGATCTCCTGTCATTGCTAAAGTTCGGGCGGTTCCTGTTCGAGGAAATTGGCTCTTTCTTTCGCTGCCAATCGCAGTAGCCATCTGGCAGTACTTCTCGGAAGGCACGGCCTCTGCCGTTCTCGCCTTACTGATCTTCCTCGGTCTCTACCTCGGATTTTGCTTCCAAGCCTTGCTGCAGGCGGCCGCGGCCTGGACTTTAAAAGTCGGCCTCCGCGATGTCACCCTGCTACCGCTGTCCGTGATCGTCCGGCTGACTTGGATCTCCGAAAAACCGGTTTACGAACTCGGAGTACATATCGCGGGAGTTTTAGCCAGAGTCCTTCAGGTGGGGGTGCTGTACGCCATCCTGGTTTTTGCCGGCATACCCATTTCACCACAGACCGATTTTTCCGCAGTGGACGGGGCTCTATTTTGTAATCGACTCTTCTGGATGTCGATTGTCATGCTGATAATTGACTGCGTGCCCGTATTCCCAACCAGTATGGGTTTTTTGTTCCGGGCGGCTCTGGCGATGAATGCCAAGCGGATTCGAGCAACCGAGATCACTTCTTATCTCGGAACTTTTGTAAGTCTGATTTGCATCGGCTTCGGCTTTTACACGAAATATCCTTACCTGATGCTTTTGGGAGTCTACTTCCTCATCTGGTCGCAGCAGGAACTGGCCGATGTCCGCTATTTTGCCAGCATCCGTAAACGCTACGGTTCGACCAGCAAATCCCCGGCGATGGTCCTACCCGAAGATCAGGTGATCGATATCGATTCTCGGCCAACGGTGCCGAATTTTACCGGTTTCACCTTCAATGCCCGCACGAAACTCTGGATCGAGTGGAAAAATGGCGAGCCAATTAGCGCCAACGCCTTGATCGGGAATTAATTCCGGATTCGGTCTTCTCCGCTAAAACAACAGCATGAGTGCTGAAGCGAATATTATCCGGTCCTGGTTGGAACACCTGGGTGATTGGGCCCATTTTTCTTTTCAGACAGTTTTCGGCATTTTCTTCAGCTTTCGAACGTTAACCCAGTCTTGGCCCGTTTATTACGAAATCGGCGTTCGCAGCGTTGGGGTAGTCGTAGTTACCGGTATGTTCATTGGAATGGTGCTAGCCCTCGAAGCCCATACCGAATTTCATCCGTACGGATTGGATACTTCGCTCGGTGCCATCAGCATCACGTCGATTCTCGGCGAACTCGGTCCAGTTCTCGCGGCCGTGATGTTAGCGGGACGGGTGGGCAGTGCCATGGCGGCCGAGATCGGTACCATGCGGATTACCGATCAAACTGATGCTTTGACCTGTCTGGGAGTGAATCCGATTCACTACTTATCCACCCCCCGGTTGGTCGGCTGCCTGATACTGGTGCCCATGCTGACCTTATTTGCCGATCTGGCGGGAATTGTCGGTAGCACCCTCATTTCCACACAGGTTCTGGGGGTCGATGCTCACCACTACTGGCAGCAGACTTTGCGAGTGGTTGTGCGATATGATCTCCTCACCGGTTTAATCAAGTCGATCGTGTTCGGAGCGATGATCGCCCTGATCAGCTGCTACCAGGGCTTTCAGTGCAAGGCGGGCGCTCAAGGTGTTGGACGGGCGGCGACGCAATCCTTCGTTCTTTCGTTCCTGGCGATCCTGTTCTTTGATTTTCTGTTGGTTTATCTTTTTGCTCATATTCGCCCTTTCTTCGTCGGTTAAAATTCAAACATGGAAGCACCTTTACTAGAATTGCGAAACGTGGATGTCTCTTTCGGGAGCCAGCCAATTCTGCGCGGCATCAATCTGACCATTCGTTCGGGTGAGACGGTTTCCATAATCGGGGAGAGTGGTTGCGGTAAAACTGTTCTGTTGAAGCTTCTGGTTGGGCTGCTGCAGCCCAGTGCGGGAGAAATTCTGTTCGAAGGAGCCGATCTCGGGGATCTGTCGACCTTCAAATTGGGTTCAATCCGTCGCAGAATCGGTTTTCTCTTTCAAGGGGCCGCCCTCTTCGACAGTCTGACGGTCTACGAAAATATCGCATTCGGTGTGCGACTTCTCCGTAAATTCGACGAGAAGCATATCCGGGAGATCGTGCACTTACATCTGGCAGAAGTCGGATTACCGGAAAATTCGGTCTCCAAGATGCCCTCGGAGCTTTCGGGCGGTATGAAAAAGCGGGTTGGATTAGCGCGTGCGCTCGCCTTAAACCCCGATGTGATGCTCTACGATGAACCGACTACTGGGCTCGATCCGATCATGACTGATGTGATTAATGATTTGATCCTTCAGACTCGGGCCAAACGCCCCCTGACCAGCGTCGTGGTCACCCACGAAATGCGGACGGTCCGGAAGGTGGCCGATCGGGTGCTGATGCTGTTCCCGGCTTCCCGATTGACGGATTCGGAGAGTCAGGTCCTCTTCGACGGCTCGGTTGCGGGGTTGGCGGATGCTTCTGATCCGCGGATTAAACAGTTCATCGAAGGCGATGCCCGAGTACTCGTGAAAACATGAACTCCAATGGCTACCGATTGCGGCTGGGACTTTTTGTCCTACTTTCCTTTGGTTTACTGACCGGGATGATCTTGCTGTTTGGTGGTTCCCCCGTACGTTTTCGGGAAACCAACCCCTATACCATCCGGTTTTCCGATGCCCCCGGGGTGAATGTCGGTACACCGGTCCGCAGATCGGGAATCCGCATCGGCGAGGTTTCGAAGATTGATCTCGATCCGGAAACCGGCAAAGTCTATGCCCAGGTTCTGCTGGAATCGAAATATCTGCCGCGGACCGGGGATGAACCCACGGTAGTGCGCGGCCTGCTAGTGAACGATACCAGCATCGATTTGATTCCCCTGCGGCCCGATCAGGTTGGAACACCACTGCCTATCGGCTCGGAACTCGTCGGTATCTCCAATTCGTCTAATCCGGTGGCCGCCGTGCAGGATCTGATGCCCGAGGTTCAGAAATCTCTCGAACAGATTCGCCGTTCGATGGCCAAGCTGGAGGAAATCGTTCCCCAGATGAATCGTACGCTGGAAGATTTTTCTCTGCTGGCCAAGGATACCCGAACGTTAATCCCCGAATTGAAGAAATCGAGCGACAGTTTTCAGGAAGCTCTCGCCCTCGCGAAAAATACCATCCCGGAATTTACCAAATCGAATAAGGCAATTCAGGATGCGGCGGCCGATGCTCAGAAGATGATCAACTCTGGCCGCACTTGGATTGAAGACACCAATAATTTGATCAAGAAAAACGAACCCAAAGTTGTCAAAGTGCTGGATAATGCCGCCAACACCCTCGATAGTCTGGGGCAGTTATTCAACGATGAGAATCGGAAGAATGCCTCGGAGATGTTGAAGAACCTTAACGACGCCAGCAAGAGTCTCGAGCGTACGGCCTCTTCCACGGAAGACTTTTTTAAAGATATCCGCAAGACCATGACTAAGGTAAATGAGACGCTCACCAATGCGGATCTCGCAGTCACCGATCTTCGCGGTACGATTAAACCGATCAGCGACAAAATGGGACAGGTGATGGAGAACATCGACGTTGCTTCCAAGCAACTGGCTTTGACGCTCTCCGATACTCGGCAATTACTAAAGGCCGTGTCCCGGGCGGATGGAACGGTCGCCAAGTTTTTGAACGATCCGGCCTTTTACGACAATCTAAATCAAGCTTCCATTCTGTTCATGCGTGTGATGCCTCGGCTCGATCGCATCTTCCGGGATCTCGAAGTCTTCTCCGATAAGATTGCCCGGCATCCGGAAAGCATCGGCTTAGGTGGAGCTATTCGGCCCAGTGCGGGTCTGAAAGAATCTCCAATTCCGGCCGCCAGCTTTGGGCCGCTTCAGCCGCGTCTACCTTAGGCTGGCATTTCGGCGAAATTGAATTTGGCCCGGTTGTGCCCCGATTGCGATATTTTTTTCCAGGGGACTATCTCCAGGCCATTCTCCGCCTAGTCCCAAGTCTTCTCCGCCTAGAATAGAAGAGGTTAATGGGTAGTCCCGCAATCCTTCGGGGGACGATGATGTCTCGTCTGTTGGCAATCCTTGGTTGTTTACTTCTGGCGGGGGCTTCTCCGGCATCGGAATCCGCTCCTCAAGACAAAGTCGCCCTGATATCAGATATCGTCCATGAACCTACGCAACCGAAACCTAACATACCAGTGCTAATAAAGGCTCGAATCGCTCCCGGTGCCACTAAAGTTGTTTTGAAGCTTCAGGCTGTGGCTCCTGGGAAATATATCGCGAAGTCCGACCCCGCCTACGAAAAGGAATGGCTCGAATTCCCGATGCACGACGATGGTCAGGACGGCGATGCCAAGGCGGGGGATGGCATTTACTCCGTACGAATTCCGGCCAGTTACCAGAAACATCGCTGGCTCCTGCGCTATCGCATCCTGGTGACCAGTAAGGAGGGAAAGACGGTTCAGGAACCGCTGGCCGCGGAGGCCAGTCCGAATTACGCCTGGTGGTGTGATGCGGGACCGGCGACCTGGAAAGGAACTCGCGACCCTGGAAAGACTCCGGTTTTAACCTTCAGTTCCCAGTTTCTGGGGACACTGCAATCGATTCAACTCATCGCCAAAGCCGAAGAAGTCGCGAAAAGCCAGTGGGATGGCGGGGCTCATAAGCAGAAGCAGCAGGGGACCATTATCTACAAAGGGGTGGTTTACGATCATATCCGCTACAGCAACCGGGGGCAGGGGAGCGCGCATATCTCCGGGAAAAACAAATGGAGCCTGAAGTTCAATCCCGATGAAGAAATTCCCTTCGTCGATCATAACGGCGTTCCCTTCGCGGAGAGCTGCGCCAGTCTGAATCTCAACCCTGGGGGTTGCACACCCTACTTACCGGTTCATCGAGGGATTGCCGGATTGGATGAAGTTCTTTCGTTTCGCGCTTATCGTTTAGCCGGAGTCCCCAGTCCCCCGGCGACCTGGATCCAATGGCGAGTGATCACCCAACCGGACGAAGTGTCTGCCAGAGATCAGTATCAGGGAGATTTGTGGGGGCTTTACGTAGCCATCGGCGAAATGACACCCAAACAGTTGAGCGATACCAAACTACCCAACGGACTGACCTTCAGCACTCAAAGCGGTATCAAGCATACTCCCAAAGGGATGGCGGATGCGGATAAGCTGTGGGAGAAGTTCGTCAATACGATGCGGTCGAATCCCAAGGAATCCTGGTGGCGGGAGAACCTGGATCTCAAAGCCTTCTTCAGTTTCCATGCGATGAATCGACTTTTGGGTAACGTTGATCTGCGGCCCGATGGCAATCACGGCTATTACCGGCATCCGGACGGGCATTGGGCACCGATCCCCTGGGATTTGGATATGATGTTTGTGCCCCGTCACCATCAACCCGGTGTCATCGACGCGGTGGCCTGTCTGAATCATCCGAAAATTGCCCTGGAATATCGCAATCGAGCCCGCGAAATTCTGGATCTATTCGCTTCGGACTACTCTCCGAAGGGAGGACAGATCGGGCAGTTGACCATCGATCTGGGGAAAGTTCTGACTCCCCCCGGTTTTAACGTCGACTGGCCACGTCTGGATGAAGCTGTCTGGAATCAAAACCCGCACATGAATCAAAAGGGCAGTTACTATCTCAATCCGACCAATGCCGAGCATTTTGGAGGGGCATGGAAGCGGACTCTGGCTACCAATGATTTTGCGGGCTTTCAAAAATACATCGTCGAGTTTTGCACCGATTCGCGGCCGACCAAAAACTACGCTCCGAATGATGGCGATCAGAGAGGCTATGGCTGGGGCTATCTGAATTTTGAAGCGAAAGAGGACAAAATACCTGCTACCGCCCGAGTGGAACGGCTACCCGGCAACAGTCCGAAATTTAAAGCGACCTCCTTCGAATCTTCCGCAGGTGATAAATCGGCGGCTTTGGAATGGCGTGTCGGCCGGGTAGGCAAAAAAGGCTGGTACGAGTTGGGCGATCACTGGCGGAAGGAAACCGGGGCGGGGTTGGAAGTGGAGGTTCCGACGGAGATTTTCAAGGAATCGGGCGTTTATCGCGTGCGTGCTCGCTGGAGAGACCAAACGGGCCGTTGCGGGCATTGGAGCAACCCGTTAGAGATCACCACCAAATAACAACCCTTTCCGGTTAGGGCTGAACATTACGGCTTCCAAACGTTATCATCCAGCTTGTCGACAAGTTTGATTTCGTCGATCGCCCAGTAATGCATTTTGCGACCGTTATGAAATTCCGTTTCCTCGAAGGGCAGCTTAATGCCATTCACGGCCTGATGCTTCCCGAAACTCAACT
This sequence comes from Telmatocola sphagniphila, assembly GCF_018398935.1. Lineage (GTDB taxonomy): Bacteria > Planctomycetota > Planctomycetia > Gemmatales > Gemmataceae > Telmatocola > Telmatocola sphagniphila. Next base: position 644,839 of record NZ_CP074694.1, read on the forward strand.
CGCGCAGAATCTTCACGCCGGCTTCCCGCGAGGAGTAGGCCGTTCGCACGTGTAACAGAGATTGTTTGTCGAAATACATCAGAGCGTCTGGACGGCCTTTTTTCGAGACTTTCAGTCCCACGGCCGGTCCGCTGTCGAGTTGGATATCCGGAATGCGAGTCAGTTTCGTATCGGCTTCCCGGAGCGGGAAGAGATTGCAGAGCCAGTAGATGTAGACTCCCTCACTGAATTCCGCAAGATCCTCCCGGGTCATTTCCACCACGGCCTGGCCAAATCGTTGGCTCCAGCCTTTCTCCTTGTTCATTACGATGTTGACGCGCCGTTTTTCGGAATCGAAGTAGAGATCGGTCGTCATGCGGAATTTGCTGGGCCAGCTCATCTGAAATTCCCGATCGGCTTTCTGATTGAACATGGTGCCATGAGCTTTGGTGATCATGGTTTTCAGCCGGTCCAGCCGTTCGGGTTTTTCAGCGGTCGCGACGAAAATCTTGTCGAGTAGCTCTTCGGCTTCCCCGGCGCGGACATTGGAAATGCACAGTAATAAAGTGCTGATTATCAGCGTAAAACGCATGCTAATTCTCCCGGCGAAAGCCTCAACACAGAGATTATCGCCGAAAGATGCGACTGAAAAGAGGAATTAATTTCTTATCGGTTCGGAATGCAGATTTTGAACTGGCTTCCCTGACCCACTTGACTGGCTAGTTCGAGAGTGCCGCCGAGGCGGGATACGTATTCTTTCACGATTGCAAGGCCTAGGCCGGCATGGACGCCGGTATTGGTCCGGGATGGATCAACGCGATAGAACCGTTCGAAAATTTTATCTTTCAAATCGGGGGAAATTCCGATTCCGGTGTCCCGCACATCGACTTCCAAGCCATTTTTGCCCCAGCTTTTGGCGCTGAGCTCAATTTCACCGCCGGGCTTATTGTACTCGATGGCGTTGTGGAGCAAGTTCATGACCACTTCGCGAAGTTTGTCCGGGTCGGTTCGCAGCTTCAGATCGGAATCGAGTTTCAGCTGGAATTTCAGCCCCTGCGCTTCCGCCAGCGGCTTGCTAATCGCTCCGCAGACGCCCAGAAGCTTGCTGGCATCGACCTCTTCGGTCTTCACATGATCGGCCCCGGCATCCAGGTACGCCAGTGCCATGATGCGTTCGACCAATCCTCCCATCTCCTTGCCGATCATCCGGCAATCCTGCAGGACTTCCTGATACTCAGAGACCGAACGCGGCTTTTTCAGGGCGACATCCAAAGTGGCGTTGAGTGAGGCAATCGGAGTTCGCAATTCGTGCGAGATATCCGCGGTCGCCTGCTTTTCGCGCTCGAACGCCCGGCGAAGCAGATCGAGAGTCGTCCGTAACTTTTCCACCGTGGGATAGACTTCTAACGGCATCGATTCCGATTTCAAAGGAAGATTGAAATCCTTCTCCGAAACCTGGCTTACGGCTTCCGACAGCCGGCGAAGCGGTTTCAGACCTTGGGTGATGATCAATCCCACGCCGAGTGTGGCTGCCAGCAGAGTTAATAAGCCTATTCCTATCAGGCTCAGCTTCAATCGAGAGAGGGTAGCTTCTCCCTCCGCCTTGAAGGTGTCGGCTTCGTCTTCCGTGTTCCTGAGGAGTCGTTGAATTGTGGGATGATTGTCTTCATCCCAGCCGACCTGAATGGTAACCATCGGGGTAGTTCGTTTAACGACACCCGCGTTCGATCGCGGACCGGAAGGGGGTTGGGGAGGGGTCTGCGAACGACTCGGGGTCGGGGAAGGTGGCAGAATGGCATACCAGGCTGCCGTTCCACCGATTATGCTACTCGAAAAGCGGTTGATGAGAAATTGCGCTCGGGCATCCACCGAAATGTAGTGGTCGATGGGCACCTGCAAAGTCACCATGCGGATATTGCGTTCTCCCAGTTTCGCTTCGCTGTAATAGTGTTCGTAGGGGGCTAGTAATATGGAGGGGGAGGGCAGGCTGGTCTGAGCTTGCTCCAGACTTTTGGAAATCCAGGTCGTCAGATCGCGTGATTCGGATTTCAATTGAAGGAATTCGTTCTGGCTTTCTTCGAGCGAACGGCTTAACTGATCTTCTTTGAAACTGACTTTGTTCGGCACCGGACTGATAGTGTCCGGCATGGGGCCGGCCCGGAAAGTCACTTTGAGTTCGGCGAGGGTGGCGAAACTGCGAGCTTCGGCCAGAATGGCTTCGTCCCGCTTGTCTTCGAATTGCAACTTCAGCAAATTTCGAATAGCGGAGTTTTTTTCTTCCAGAGCATTTTTACTCATCCGATAGACCAGAAAACAAACCACACCCAGCGTGCAGATGAGCATCAAAACGATGCCCACAACTGTTCTCTGTCGGATCGAGCTCATTTTAATTCCACAGACGGGCTAGTCGTTTCGGCCGGGGTGGCGCTGGCAGGGGCCGTCATCTCTTCCGAGCGGAGCATATAGCCTTCGCCCCAGCGAGTCAGGATCAAAGGTGGATCGAAGCCCTTGTCGATCTTGTTCCGCAAATACCGAATATAAACGTCGACGACGTTGGAGGTATTCTCATCGTACTCGTCGTAAATATGTTCCCAGATCATGGTTCGGGTAACAACTTTACCCCGATTGTACGCCAGGAATTCGAGAAGTGAATATTCGCGTGGTGTCAAATGTATCATCTGTCCGGCGCGTTTTACCACGCGGGCGGATGTGTCGATGGTCATATCACAGATGCGGAGAACCGGATCTTTAATGTGATGGCCACGACGAATCAGAGCCCGCAAGCGAGCCAGTAATTCTTCGAGTTCGAAAGGCTTGGTGAGGTAATCGTCTGCCCCGTGATCCAAGCCGGTGATTTTGTCCTGCAGGGTATCGCGGGCCGTCAGCATCAGGACGTGAGTCTGGATACCTGCCTTACGCCATTCTTTAATTAAGGCGAGCCCATCGATTTTGGGAAGCATTAGATCGAGAATGATGACGTCGTAATTCGTGGCCCGCGCCTTGAAGTTGCCATCTTCCCCATCGTAAGCGACATCGACAGCAAATCCTTCTTCTTCCAGTCCTTGGCGAAGGGCTTTAACGAGATGCTTGTGATCTTCGATCAGGAGCAATCGCACTGTCAGTCTCCCGGATAGTATTTACAAAATTGATTCTAATCGACTTCCAATGAAAGCCCTATGAGAACGAAAACCCCATAGAAGGCGAGAAGTATCGACCTACAATAACACCGTTGTCGGACCGTAACCTAACATGAGATTATTCCCATGAAGCGGAATTTGTCCTTGATCAAGGAAGTACCCAAAACCCCAGGAAAACCGCGTCATAAAACTCGGGAAGTGCAAATTGGTGAAAAATGCATCGGCGGGGGTAATCCTATCCTTGTTCAGTCGATGACCACCACCGATACCTTCGACGTTGAGGCGACTGTAAAACAGATTCATGCTTTGGAAGAAGCGGGCTGCGAAATGGTTCGGGTGACCGTGCCCAAACCCGAGGATGCCGGGGCTTTAGGCCGGATTCGCGAGCAAATCGGCATTCCGCTGATCTGCGATATCCATTTCGATTACAAGATGGCCTTGCAGGCTCTGGATCACCCAGTTGATAAAATCCGCATTAACCCGGGCAACATCGGGGGCTATGATCGTTTTCGACAAGTCGTTCGCCGGGCCAAGGAACGCGGTATCCCGATGCGAATCGGCGTGAACGCGGGAAGTCTGGAGCGGGAACTGGTCGAGAAATACGAATTTCCTTGCCCTCCGGCGATGGTCGAAAGTGCCATACGTTACATCGAGATGGCCGAAGAGGAAGGCTATCACCAGATGGTGGTATCCCTAAAATCGAGCGACGTCCTGACCGTGGTGGAAGCCTACCGACTTTATGCTCAGCTCTGCGATTATCCCACTCATATTGGCGTCACCGAAGCGGGCAAACCTCCCTATGCCGTCACCAAATCCGCCGCCGGGCTGTCTCCGATTCTGCTCGATGGCATCGGAGATACGATTCGAATCAGTCTCCTCGGGGATCCGGTACCGGAGATTGGCGCTGCATTCGATATTCTTCAAGCCACGCAGCGGAGGGTACGTAAGCCGGAGTTAATCGCCTGTCCCACTTGCGGCCGCCTGGCGATTGATTTGGAAAAAATCATTGCTGAGCTCGAAAAGAGACTCGAAGGGAAGCGAACGCCGGTCAAAATCAGCGTGCTGGGCTGCGTGGTCAACGGGCCGGGCGAAGCTCGGGAGGCCGATATTGGAATCGCGGCCGGGAACGGCAAAGGCGTGATCTTCCGCAATGGCGAGATCGTTCGCCACGTTCTCGAAGCCGAGATGGTGGATGCGTTGCTCGAAGAGATCCAGTTATGGGAAACGAACAACAAAGATAAAATGCCGGCCGAGGTTCCGAAAACCGTCGGCGGACGACGCAAGCTTCCCCTCGTGGTTTGAAAGTAATTCGCCCACTTTTTCGACTTTATCATTTTCAAGGCGCGAGAGTTTCTTTCCTGCTTGCTCTCGGCGCTGCGCTTTGCGACAATAAATATTAAGAACCTATCAGATCGACTCGGGCACCAGGGATTCTAGTCCATGCCGATTGTTTTTGCATGTCCGTTCTGCGGTGAAGGATACAAACTTAAGGACGAATACGCGGGCAAGAAAGCCACTTGCCGCCGCCAGAGTTGTCGTAAAGTTTTTACGGTTCCCAGCAGTTCGCAACCGGTCGGTACAGCTGCTAGTTCCGCAGGGTCTCAAGCTCCCGTGGATGCAGAGGCTCTGGCCTTGTCCGCCCTCGCCGACGAGCCCGAAGTTCAACGCGCCATGTCGGTAATTTCGATGATTTGCAAAAACTGCGATCATCACTGGGATGTGGAAGTCAACAAACAAGGCAAAAACGTCCCTTGTCCCGAATGCCGCACGATCAACAAGGTGCCCATCCCCAAAGAAGCCGCGAAGCAAGACTGGCGAGTAGGTAATCAGGGACTTCCCTCCGGTGCCAAGCAGAATTTTGAAAAGTTGGAAGGTGTGGCCGCGGCAGGTCTGGGCGGTTATGTCTCCGGTACCTCGATCGTGGCGGCCGGTGCGGCACCCAAGATCGAATACGAACCACTCACGCTCAAACAGAAAGCCTTTCGCGTAAGTCTGGTAGTTGTGCCACTCCTTTTGGTGGCAGGGGCCGTGTTTTTCTTCTTCCGCACCAAAGCCGCGACCAATACTGAGAAGTTGTTGAAAGATTCTCTGGCCGAGGTCACGGGGGAAGGGGGCTCGACCCTTCCCGAATACCATGCCGCAGTGCTTATGGCCACGGGCGAATACCGAGTTCGAGCCGCCAGTACGGAAAGCACCCTGGAATCCGGTTTCCAGACTTTGCAGGCGGCTCGAAAGAAACTTTCGGAAATGGAGAGGCAGCCGATCGATCGAGGCATGCTGATGATCGACCTGTCGAAAATTTTTACGGCTCTCGCAGGTGAGAAAAGCCAGATTGAAGCGAATACTCGTAAAAGTTGGGAGCAGATGCAGAAGGAAGTCCGTCAGACTCTAGATGAAGCGGCGGGGCTGACTAAAGAATTTCGAATCTACATGATCCATGCATTGGCTCCGTTATGGATCAATGCCGGTAAGGGAACCAATTTTGCCAAGATCGTGAAGGAAGCTTCGCCGCCGGAAGAATCTCATGATCTAATGGCCTACGTCGGCCTGGAAGCGATCTACCTGAAAAAACCGGATGCCGCTTCGGATATTCTGGGTATGGTCGATGTCAGCCGGGCTAGCCCTTTTGCCACCGCGCTCATCAAACTCACCGATCAACCGGCCGATTCCGGTTTTAATCTGGTCCCCGCCCCTCCGGCTTCTCCCAATCCGATCAGTCGGGATGACAGCCGACTGGCCTATTCGATTGAAGCCATCTTGCGCGGTCGCGGCGATGTGGCCAAGAGTATCGCGACTCGAGCCGGTGGTACACCTGAAGCCATTTTCCGAACCACTTTACTGGTTTCCTGCTTCTCGGAAGGTCCCGATTCCGTGGCTATGATCGAGACGGCCAATCGCTACTATCAGTCTCAGTTAAGAGCTTCGCCCCTCTCTCCCTGGCTGATTTTTCTCCTGATCGATCAATCGCAGACGCTCGGCAAAGAAGATCTCGCTCAACAGGTCATTAAATCCCTCTCGGACGAAACGGTCACCGGCTGGGCCAAGTTCATTTTCGTGCGAAATAAAATGAACCTCGAGCCGAGTGCGAAAATCGACGAAACTCAGGCCGATGATATCGCCAAGCCTGACTTGGCTAAGATTGCGGCCAGCTATGCACGCTATTGGATCGTCCGGCGAAACACGAAAAAAGGCGATAATTCCTATTTCAAGTCCGCCGATAACTGGGCAAAAATTACCGCACGTCCCTTCGGATTACTCGGTGCCGTTTTGGGCGCTCAGGATAAAACAATAAAGAATTAGCCAACCTCGGTTCATCACTCCCCTTTTGAACCTCACTATCCAAACGGGAGACCGTCCCTCGTGACACCCAAAGAAATCCTCGCTTTGATCCGGGAAAAAGAGGTCAAAGCAGTCGATTTTCGCTTCATGGATTTTCCAGGTTTATGGCAGCATTTCACCATCCCCGCGGAGATTCTCGAAGAGGCGACGTTCGAAGAGGGGATCGGCTTCGACGGTTCGAGCTTGCGCGGCTGGCAATCGATCAACGAAGCCGACATGCTGGTGGTACCGGTTCCGAACACGGCCTTTATCGATCCTTTCTGTCGAGAAACGACACTCACCCTGATCTGCAATATACAGGATCCTCTTACAAAAGAGGACTACTCGCGCGATCCCCGCAATGTCGCCCGCAAAGCTTATAACTACATGCGGGCCGGGGGCATTTGCGATAAGGCGTATTTCGGACCCGAAGTCCAGTTCTTTGTTTTCGACGATATTCGCTTCGATCAGAATACGCACTCCGGTTACTACCAGATTGACAGTGTGGAAGGCGCCTGGAACACCGGGCGAGACGAGCGTCCTAATCTCGGACATAAACTGCGCTACAAGGAAGGATATTCGCCCTGTCCCCCTTCGGACGCCATGCACGATCTCCGCTCGGAGATGATGCTCATGATGATGCAGTGCGGGCTGACCGTCGAAGCCCATCGCCACGAAGCGGCTACGGCTGGTCAGGGCGAAGTGGGTATTCGTTACGATGAGCTGGTGAAGACCGCCGATAATGTCTTGAAGTATAAATATGTTGTGAAAAATGTGGCCCGCCGCAATCAGAAGACGGCCACCTTCATGCCCAAGCCGCTCTACCAGGAATATGGCAGCGGCATGAATGTGCATCTTTCGCTCTGGAAAAACGGCACGAATCTTTTTGCGGGTTCCCGCTATGCCGGCCTTTCGGAGATGGCGGAGTATGCAATCGGCGGCTTGTTAAAGCACGCTCCGGCACTTTGTGCTTTCACGAATCCGACGACCAACAGTTACAAACGACTGGTCCCCGGTTTCGAGGCTCCCATCAGTCTGGCATACTCCCAACGGAATCGCTCCGCCGCGATCCGAATTCCGGTCTACTCACCGGTGCCCAAGAACCGGCGGATCGAGTATCGACTCCCGGATGCCGCCGGGAATCCCTACCTGGTTTTTGCAGCAATGTTGATGGCCGTGCTGGATGGGATCAAGAATAAGATTGCACCCGGGGAACCCCTGGATAAGGATATTTACGATCTCGGGGCCGAGGAACTTTCCAAGGTGCCACCGACGCCCGGGTCGCTCGAGGAATCGCTGTCCGCACTCAAGGCCGATCATGAATTTCTACTGCAGGGCGGCGTCTTCACGGAAGATGTCATCGAAACCTGGATCAAGTACAAGCACCAGGTAGAGGTCGAAGCCATTCGCACGCGACCCCACCCTTACGAATTTGCTTTGTACTACGATATGTGAGAATTGCACTGATTTGATGTCTGGACGGAGGTCGAAAAAAGCCTTTCGCAGTCCGTGAAAGTAAGACGAAATATTATCGAAATCACATTATTATGGTTATTTCATAATCTTTTGACGTCAAATTGGGCAATTTATCCCATCTTTGAGTCTATGGGCAGGCTTTGAAAGCAGTTCGTACCTCTTGTTTTGGTTGAATATGAAATGCCGGTTATCCGATTATTGATTCATAAAATTTTGTTTATGAATCAATCAGATCGGGACCGGTGATTAAATGTGGAAGTGCTTGCTGCTTACGAGTTGTCTGATTTCAACCGGGCCCTCTGATCCGGTGGAGTCTCCGGGAGCCACAATCGCCGTAAAAACAGCTACCCCTCCTGATTCCGGAAGGGATTTGGCAGTTCCGCAAACTATTCCAGGGCAGACTGTTCTGCCGGAAATTCCCAACGATAGTCGTTCTAGGATTGTCCCAATCGAGGAAGCTCCAAAAGCGTTACCGGAGTCTGGAGCTCTCATGAAGCTCCTTTCAGGCACGGCCATTGGTTCGACTCTGGAACAAAGCAAAATCAGCATCTCGGGTTGGACAGAAGGGGCTTATACAGCGAGCTCAGCTCGCGGGGGGTCGCTGCCCATCGGCTTCAATTATAAGCCGAACCAGTTTCTGCTACAGCAGAACTGGTTGCGAGTTGAGCGAAGTATCGATACGGAGTCGAGCGAACCGAGCTGGGGTTTCCGATTCGATACGATTCTACCGGGTAGCGACTATCGTTTTACGCTGGCCCGCGGATTGATGACCTCTCAGCTCACGGACAATCGTGGTGACCCCAATCTCTACGGTATCGATCCGATTCAGTTTTACGGCGAATTTTATCTGCCCGGAATTGCCAAAGGCCTCGACATCAAGGTCGGTAGGTTCTTCGCTCAATTTGGCGTGGAAAGTATTGACGCGACTCAGAATCCGCTATTTTCGGGTAGCTATAACTTTTTCTACAACCCGTTCACACACACCGGTGTCCTGACCACATTGAATCTGGATGATACCTGGAGCGTGCAGAACGGTCTGGTCACCGGGAGCGATATTTTCATCGATTCCGGCTCTAATCCGACCTACATCGGGAGCGTGAAGTGGGCTCCGCCGAAGGGGAACGATAGCGTGCTGTTCGCTGTCGTGATTGGAAGTCATCGCTACGATGCTTCGCACAATTTGAACAACCCGGATGTATTCGACCTGGTCTACACGCATACATTTAACGACGATCTTTCTTACACCCTCGATGCCTGTTACAGCTTTCAGACGAACCTCCCTGACAGTGGTTTCGTCAACAACTTCGGTGTAGCGCAGTATTTGACTTATCAAATCTGTCCGCAACTGAGTGTGACTGGCCGATTGGAATTCTTCGACGATTGTCAGGGGCAAAAGACCGGATTCAAAGGGCTATACACCGCGTTGACGACGGGGGTAACCTATAAGCCGGAATCCTGGCTTTGGATCCGACCTGAAGTACGCTACGACTACAACGACGAATCGCGGCCGTTCGCCAACAAATCTTCTCTTTTTACGGCTTCGTGCGATGTGATTTTCCGGTGGTGAATTGCGATTTTCGACGCGCCCCATAGATTTGATGGGGCGCGTCTCCCGGTTCAGCTAATTCCGCACTCGAGCTCTCAATTAGAAACGCAGCGTCGTGTCGAAGGCGAACATCAGCATATTCCGGCGCGTGCCATTATCGAATGCCGGTGCATCGTAGGAGCGGTAGTAGCCCACTTCCGGTCGGAACTGTAAATACGCGTTGAAATTGTGGCTGATCCCGATGGTGTGGGAAGAATAATTCGTCGCATATCCCGATCGCATACCTTCCGCGTCATCCCACCATTCATTTCGGAAGGTCAGATAGTCTTTGTCGCCCAAGGCATAGACCGTGTAATTCAGTACTCCGTAAGCTTTGGAAGTTCCCGGGATAACGGGCCCAGGTCCACCACCACCTCCGAAGGCCTGAGGGGGGCCATTACTCGGCGTGCCTCCCAATCGCGCATCGGTCTCCCACATGAAGTAGGCTTCCGTGGCCGTGTGGAATTTGTCACTGAAAGTATGTGACCAGGTACCCACAACATAGTTGTAGTTGTCGTGGCCGCCGCTCGAAGATTCCCGATACTTGGCATCATTAATGGCATTATCCACCAGATATACCGAGTCCTTATTATCGGTGGATGTCCATTTGACGCCCAGCATCCCCGTGGGAATTGCGTCGTGCGACCAGGGAGCCATATCCCCACCGGCATAAATACCAGCCTGGACTTGCCACTGCTCGGTCAGACGAACGGTCGTCAGGACCCCCGTATGGGTGTAATCGTCATAAGTGAAAAGAATGGAGTGCGATGCCAGGTAATTATCCGGAGCCAGTTGGGCTTCGATATCGGGAGGCGAAATGTAGCGACCGGCTCGGATCGTGACCCCTTCGGCTATCCACGGAATGTAGAAGTCGCCATAGTATTCCAGCGGGTCGTAGCCATAAAGGCGATTATTCTTCAGTAATTGATCGCTGAAGTTGCCTTCGGAAGTGGTGTAGCGGTAATCGATCCCATAGAGACTGGTCAGTCGGAAGCCCCAGTCGAAATGGTCGGTTTGCACGGTATCGAGTAGCCGTTCCGCACGAAAAACCAGTTGATCGAGTTCAGCCCGATTCGGAACGACAAAATACGAAGTAGGCGAGTTCGATTGCTTATTAGTGCTGAAGTTGCCGGAAACGGTTGCCCAACCATACAAAGCGATTCGATTGTCTTTCAGGAAATTTCCAAACGGAGTTCCATCAAGCGCTTTTTGAAAAGGGCCGAGCACAGGTTCCTGCGGTAAACCAATGATGGGACCCTGGTATTCCAGAACCGGCCAGGAATAAGCGGGGTAAGGAGCGGGCAACCCACGGCGTGCTGGCGGAGGAGTATCTTCCGCCGGTTCGTCCTTCTTGCAGAACTCCGCTTTATAGGTTTTGAGTACTCGGAGGAAATAAGAGCCCTCAACGGGTTCGTCGGCTTTTTTGTCCTCCGCTTTCGTTTCTTCAGGCTTGGCCATCGAATCCGCGGCGGGAGTATTGCCGTTGGCAGCCGGCGTGCCTGGCACGGTCTGGCCGCTCGAGGGTTTAGGCGCCTTGAGGACAATGACCGTGCTCAAGGGATTATCCGATTCCAAATTCGGGGGAGCGGCGGTGTAATTGCTCTGCCCTATCGCGAGAGACAATCCGACGAGAACTTCCGTGAACACAATTCTCTCCTTCAAAGTGGTCGAATATCAAGAATTAGGAACTCACTGAGGGCCCAGGCTGAGGGCAAAAGGTTTCCCTATTTCCCCTGATCTTCGCCAGTATCCTCCAACTTCTGCAAATCCGCATGATCAGTATAATCGACATAAAGGCGCTAAGATCTCATCAATTATGAGCATTACATTTTCAAAAGTGATCCGATATCTTGCGTGGTTTCGACGGAAGAACTGATAAATATTGATTTATTAAATTCTAGTTTATTATGACTGATGGCCAAGTTTTCGAAGGTCATTCTTCACAGAACATAAGATCTGGCAAGGATTTATGATGAAAACGACGACTCGAGTCAATGCCATGACAAGTCTTTGAATGCAACAAATGGCTTCTATTTGTTAAGCATTTTTTGCCTATTAAATAGGCATTTTGTATCCAAATTTGACATTCTGGGAGCTGGATGAAGAAAATCTCATGAAATATTCGCGATTTAAGACGTTCCCACGCAAACGATTGCGCATATCAATAGCTTTTTGATTCGTTTCGGTACCAGGATTGCATTAATGATAGTATGCGAGTGAAAACATACCTGCTTTAATTGAATTCGTCGCATTCACTATTACTCAATCCCCGGCTAACGGAGAATATTCGTGAGGCATCAGCGATGTCTGCTCTTCATTGCAACTTTGTCTCTCTTGCTGGTTACTCAAACCAGTCCAGCCCGTGAAATAAAACCTACCGCATTCACACCACCGCAATTCTCCGTTATTCGCTTCGATCTCAATAAACCAAGCACTAATTTGCCGGTAGCCGTGGCCAACAGCGAGTTCATCTATTATCAACCCCCTGCCGATGCGGCCAAAGCCAATCCCGACGAAGTCAAAAAACTCGCGCTGGATGCTGGCAAAGATGCAAAAGATGCCAAAGACGAAGCGATAAAAGGGCAGGATCGAGCCGACTCGTCCTGGATGCTGATCTCCAGTGCGCTCGTGATGTTGATGGTACCCGGGCTGGCCCTGTTCTACGGCGGGATGGTTCGCAAGAAAAACATTCTGGCCACGATGATGCAAAGCTATGCCGCACTGGCAATCGTCGGCCTCTACTGGGTGATGTGCGGTTACGGTCTCGCTTTCGGGCCGTCCATCAATTTCTTCAAAGTCAGTTTCTGGGGAGTCTCGGAAGGCGGACTGGTAGGCTGGCACCCGGACCTATTTTTTCTGCGCGGGATCGCCCCGGATCAAAAACTTCCCGGGAATGGCATCACCGTTTATCTGCACTGCATGTTTCAAGGTATGTTTGCAATCATCACCCCGGCTCTGATTTCAGGAGCGCTGGCAGAACGTATTCGATTTTGGCCTTTCTGCATCTACATGATTCTCTGGGTCACCGTGGTTTACTGTCCGCTGGCACACATGGTCTGGGCGAACGATTTCTTTTATGACGATCCCCTGGATGAAGCGAAGGGTTTGGGTGGTTCCCCCATAGGTTTCCTTGGAAAACTGGGAGCCCTCGACTTCGCGGGAGGTACGGTCGTTCACATCGCTGCCGGAACCGCCGGTCTGGCCTGTGCCTTGGTCCTCCGCCGTCGCCTGGGATATCCGAAAACCGTAGTTCATCCCAACAGTATGGTGCTGACCCTACTGGGTGCGGGATTGCTCTGGTTCGGCTGGTTCGGTTTCAACGGGGGTTCGGCCCTGAACAGTTCGCCCTTGGCGGGTTCGGCTTTCGCCGCGACGCAAGCCGCCGCCGCCGCTGCCGGCCTGAGCTGGATATTCGTGGAATGGCTATTCAAAGGGAAGCCGACTGCTCTGGGAATGGCTTCTGGGATCGTTGCCGGTCTTGTAGCCGTTACCCCGGCCTCGGGATTTGTTTTCATCTGGGGGGGCGTGGCCATCGGCGTTCTGGCTGGGGTTCTCTGCTACTTCGCCGTTTCTCTCAAGGGGCTTTTTGGCTACGACGACTCCCTGGATGCCTTTGGTGTGCATGCCGTGGGGGGCTTCCTGGGTGCTATCCTGACGGGCTTTTTCTGCTACGCTCAAATTCAACCGGCCAGTGCGGATGGCTATTTTGCCGTTCCGTCGGTTTTAGCGGCCGGTCCAGTGCTGGATGAAAAAATCAAAAAGGTGGAGGCCGATTTGCCCGCGATTAAGAAAGCGGCGGAGGCAGCGGATGCCGAATTGACGAAGGCCGGTGATAAAGCGGATGACAAATTGAAGGAATCCACAGCGGTGGCTAAGGGCAAGCTCTCCCGCTTGGAGGCGAAGCTCGAAGGCCTGAAGAAAGACAAAGAAACCAATACGAAGGCCGTGGAATCCTACAAGAAGGACAATATCGGCCCGATGACCCAGGTGATGAAGCAGGTCAAAGCGGCCTGTCTTTCGGCCGGTTTTGCCTTCGTAGCCAGTTTACTTCTGGCGATTCTCGTTCAGATCCTGACTTTGGGGAACTTCACTACATCCGCTAAGGAAGAGACCGAAGGTCTCGACCATACCGAGCATGGCGAAGTCGGCTTCGACTTCGGTTTAGGTATCGAATCCTCAACGAGCGGTATGGGGGAACCGAAGGCTGCCAAGATGCCTCCGGGTGGCAAGCGCTTCAGCATAGAAATTGAAGGCACGGAAAACGGCAGCCTGATGAAAGCCTGGTCCGAGCTGTGCGTGCCGCAGACCGGGGCAGTGGATGCCGATTTTAAAGCGGTTTATCCGCACGTAACGACCGTGCAGGGGACTAAGTTCTACTTCCGGGGTGGAGATTCCAAGAAGATTGCCTCGCACCTGTCCGCGCTGTTCAAAAAGAAGTTGGGTAAACCGGTGACTGTCAAAATCAACGAGACCTGACAACCAGGTTTCGGGCAATGCCCCAGCCGGCAAAATATACTCTCACAAAGGTGATTAGAAGTGAAACTGGTCGTAGCGATCATCCGGCCCGAAAAGCTGGAGGAAGTTCAAAAGGCTCTCAATCAAGTCGACGTGTATTTAATGACTGTGTCCGACGTGCGGGGCTGCGGTCGCCAGCGCGGCTTCACGGAAGTTTATCGCGGCACGGAAATTCAGATCCGGCTGCTGCCGAAGATCAAGCTGGAAATCGCCGTGAACGAGGCTTTCGTGGAAGCCACGGTGGAAGCCATCGTGCACGCGGCTCGCACCGAAGAGACGGGGCAGATCGGAGATGGCAAAATCTTCGTTCTGCCGCTCGATGATGCTATTCGAATTCGGACGGGCGAACGGGGCCCAACGGCGATCGGACCCTGATCAAAACCGCAATTTTTACCCGTTTCCATCCGGATCGCGCGCGGTATAGTATTGTCATTCACCTCAGGTAGGCAGGCTGCCTACCCAGTTGGCATTCGTAGGAAACACATTCACCACGAACGGAAATATTTTTAACATCACAGGGAAGCTCCTAGCATGGCGAAGTTGAACGGTCGGCAAAACATCATTCACAACATTGCAACCTCTCGGCACAAACTGGATAACGTGAATTTCAAAGAGAGCCATTTCAAAGAAATCTTCGGCTCGAATGTCTTCAACGAATCGGTCCAGCGAGAAAGACTGTCCAAGCCGGTCTTCAAAGCTCTCCAGCGAACCATCAAGCTGGGCACCACGCTCGATGCCGCCATTGCCGACGCCGTGGCTTCCGCGATGAAGGATTGGGCCCTGGAGAAAGGGGCCACCCACTTTACGCACCTGTTCCAGCCGATGACCGGCTTGACCGCTGAAAAGCACGATAGCTTTCTGTCTCCGTCGGGCGACGGTAATGCGATCGCGGAATTCAGCGGCAAGGAACTTTGCCAGGGCGAACCCGATGCCAGCTCGTTCCCCTCAGGTGGTTTGCGAGCGACCTTCGAGGCTCGCGGTTACACCGCCTGGGATCCGACCAGCCCAGCCTACATCCAGGAGAACCCCAACGGTTCCACGCTGGTAATTCCTACCGCTTTCATTTCGTGGACGGGCGAAGCTCTCGACAAGAAGACGCCTCTGTTGCGTTCGATGGAAGCACTGTCCACCCAGGCCAAGCGAATTCTGAAACTGTTCGGGAAAGATTGCAGCAAGGTCTTCACCACCGTGGGCCCCGAACAGGAATACTTCCTGATCGACAGCCAGTTCTTCTTCGCTCGTCCCGACCTTTTGAATGCCGGCCGTACGCTTTTCGGAGCGAATCCTCCCAAGGGGCAGGAACTCGAAGACCAGTACTTCGGGGCCATTCCGGAACGCGTTCTGGCCTGCATGGCCGATGCCGAAACTCAACTGTTCAAGCTGGGAGTTCCGGTGAAGACCCGCCATAATGAAGTGGCCCCCAGCCAGTACGAAATTGCGCCGATTTTCGAAGATTCGAACCTGGCTACCGACCACAATCAACTCGTGATGGAAGTGATTCGTCGCACGGCTCCGAAGTATGGACTGGCCGCTCTGTTCCACGAAAAGCCTTTTGCCGGCATCAATGGTTCGGGCAAGCACAATAACTGGTCCATGTCGTCCGACGATGGCGAAAACCTTCTGAATCCCGGTTCGACGCCGCACGAAAATGCACAGTTCCTGGTCTTCTGCGTGGCTGTGATTCGGGCTGTCGCCAAGTATCCCGAACTTCTGCGAGTGACCGTCAGCGGTGCCAACAACGATCATCGTCTGGGCGCCAACGAAGCTCCGCCGGCAATTATCTCGATCTTCCTGGGCGACCAACTCCAGGACATCATGGATCAGCTCGAAAAGGGCGCGGCCAAATCGACCAAGCAGGGCGGCTTTATGGAAATCGGCGTTTCGGTTCTTCCGAAACTTCCCAAAGACGCCGGCGACCGCAATCGAACCAGTCCTTTCGCTTTCACCGGCAACAAGTTCGAGTTCCGTGCCGTGGGCAGTTCCCAGTCGATTGCGGGACCGAATACCGTTCTGAACACCATCGTTTCGGAATCGCTGGATTTCATTGCTACAGAACTGGAAAAAGTTACCGCGGGCGGAAAGAATCTGAACTTGGCCGTGCAGGAGTTGCTGCCGAAAATCCTCAAGGATAGCAAGAAAGTGCTGTTCAACGGCGACGGCTACTCCGAAGAATGGCACAAAGAAGCTGAAAAGCGCGGACTGCCGAATCTGAAGAATACCGTAGACGCCCTGGCCAAGATCGTAAGCAAGGAAAGTCTGGAACTTTTCGCGAAGTACAAAGTGTATAACGAAGCCGAGCTTCGAAGCCGCTTTACCATTCTCTGCGAAAACTATGTCAAAGTCGTCACCGTGGAAGCGAAACTGACCAGTTTCATGGCCAAGACAATGATTATTCCCGCCTGCCTGCGTTACCAGACCGAAGTTGCCGGTGCTGTGGCAACCAGCAAAGCCGCAGGTGTCGAGGCAACCACCTCCATGGAACTGTTGAAGACTTTAAATTCGCAGATTATTACTCTCTCCACGGCTGTGGCAAAGCTGGATGCGGTTCTCGCTCATCACGCCAGTGGTGAACCGTACGATCACTCCAAGTACTCGCGCGATGCCGCCGTCCCCGCCATGAACGAGGTTCGAGCGGCGGCCGATAAGCTGGAAGCGATTGTCGCGGATGATCTCTGGCCGATCCCGACCTATCGCGAAATGCTCTTCATTAAATAAGGTAGCTCTGGAAGCCGACTGGAACTGACTCCGTCGGCCCTGAAGCCCTCCTGATAACCCCCCTTCAAAAATTCGCGAAAGAGTCAGCTGATTCCTCGCGAATTTTTGCATTTCTGACCAAAAAAGCGTCTAAAATCCAAGAGATATGGCATTTTTGAGACGGAAAATTGCCTTTTCTTTGGGAATTGTGGCGATTTTCGTTGACTAGTGAGTTGAGTACACCTATTCTCGCAATAACGATTTTTCCAACTGTACTATCAGACATGAGAGGCATCGAATGGCTAACCCGAAGTCGATTACGAAAGTTGAATTGTACAACCAGATCGCGGATGCGACCGGCATGACCAAGGCTCAGGTCAAAACTTTCTTCGACGGTTTGACCGCAACCATCATCAAGAATCTCGGCAAAAAGGGCCCCGGCGTTCTGACGCTCCCCGGCCTTTTCAAGCTCCGAGCGGTGAAGAAACCCGCAGTGAAGGGCGGCAAGGAAGTTCTCAATCGACTGACGGGCCAGATGACCATCACCAAGAACAAGCCCGCCTCGACCTCGGTCCGCGCTCGGGCTCTCAAGGGGCTCAAAGAAGCTCTCAAGTAAGCAACTTGCCCTACAAGTCATAAAACTAACAAAACGGTCTCGGAAGAGGCCGTTTTTTATTTCACATTAATCCAGCTACTTTCCGAACGAATACACTAATAAGAGCGTCGCCCTTGTCAATCAGAAGTGCAGATTCGCCATGGCCGCAGTCAGTAAAAGCTCGGATCCCTCCTTCGGTGTATATCCTCCGGAAGAGCATTCCGTCGAGCGACTGGAAGAACGGGTCCGGCTTCTGGAGGAAGAAGTCGTCGAACTGCGAAACGTCGTGACGACGTTCGGCGATCTTTTCGTCGGCACCTCTCCCAAAGATTCTGCACCGACCGCGACGGTCCCCCGCTCGGATAGCAGCGATCCAATCGCCGCAGTCGCCACTCAGGCCCTCAAAAAAACTTTTTGGAGTCGGTTGGGTAACTGGCCTTTGTTCGAACTTTATTCCGAAGTGATTCTGATATTCCGAATGTACATCGACCCGCGTTATCGAATGCGTCGGATGACCCAGTTGGTGATACCGGCCATCGCCATGCTCTTCGTTGGCAGCTACTTCTTCTTCAACTACCTTTTTGCTCTGCCAATCCTGAGTACGATTCTGGAAAGAGCTATCGAAATCTTCCTGGCTATACTTCTGTACAAGGTGCTGCTGGGTGAGTTGGTCCGATACAAAGAAGTTCTGCAAAATTTCGCGAATTGGAATAACCTGCGTCGGCCAACGGTTGTCACATCCGGAGGAGAAGATCCTCACACGCCCATGGAGATGGATTGAGAATGATTCGACTGGGTGTGAATATCGATCATGTTGCCACCGTACGGCAGGCACGACGCGGGTTCGAGCCCGATCCCGTACTGGCCGCCGGGTTGGCACTTCTGGGCGGTGCGGATACGATCACCATTCACTTGCGGGAAGACCGCCGTCACATCCAGGATCGCGATCTTTATATTCTCCGACAGACACTTCCTTCGGGATTGAATCTGGAGATGGCCTGTTCCGATGAAATCGTTCAACTGGCACTGAAGACGAAGCCCGATCAGGTAACGCTGGTTCCAGAGAAACGCCAGGAACTCACAACCGAAGGCGGTTTGGACGTTATTGGCAACGAGGCCGCGGTTGCTCAAGTGACCCAGCAACTGGGAAGCGCAGGAATTGACGTATCCCTCTTCATCGACCCCTCCATTGAGCAAGTGGAGAAATCGGCGAAACTCGGCGTGCGTGCGATCGAATTTCACACCGGTTCCTATGCGGAAGCCAGGGGCCGCGATGCGGTAGCTCATCAGCTTGGTCTCCTGCGTAAAGCAGCGGCGCGGGCGATCAAACTCGGATTGCACGTGCACATGGGGCACGGCTTGAATTACCTCAATGTCCAGCCGATCGTGCGGATTCCCGGAGTCGAGGAGTTGAACATTGGGCATAGTATCATCAGCCGGGCGATATTCGTAGGATTGGAAAGAGCGGTTAGAGAGATGAAGTTGGCAATGCAGGAAAACTTCCCCCACCCCGAAGTATGAGAATTTGAGCGGTCCTGGATATTCGTATTCCCATCTTATGGCTCATCGGTTATTGAATTTCTTTCAAGAGAATGTTTTTCCTGGCAGGAGCCTTTAAGATGAAGATTATCGGAAAGCCGGTGGTACTGGCTCTTTCGCTGGTATGGTCCGCAGGTGTTGTCAACGCTCAAGGACCGGCTGGTGGTAGCCCGAACGGTGGAATCGCCATCCCCGCTGTCGGTGGAGCGGAAGTTGCCACTCCACGACCCACCGGAGTGGCCGCCCGCGTCAACAATCAGAATATTCCCGAAGTCGCCGTGGCTCGCGCACTGAAAGCAGTGCCCGTGGAAGATCGAGCCAAGGCTCGGCCGGAAATCATTCAGTTTCTGATCGACAATGCTCTGATCGATCAATACCTCGGTGCCCTGAAGATCAGCGTCGATGCCTTCGAAGTGGAGAAGAAACTCGCTGAATTCAAAGCCGAAGCGACCTCCCACAAGCAGGAATACGCCAAGGTTCTCGAAAACCTGATGCTCACCGAAGAAGAGCTCAAGGAACATATCGTAGGGCAGACTCGCTTCGATAAGTTCGTTGCACAGCAGGCGACCCCAGAAGTGCTTCAACAGATGTTCAAGGCGAATATAGACGTGTTCGACGGTACGCTGGTCCGCGCCCGCCACATTCTGGTGACTCCAAAAGATGATTCCGCCAAGAGCAAGCAGGAAGCCGAAGTCAGAGCTCGCCAGATCAAGGTGGCACTCACCAAGGCCGTTAACGAAGCCATGGTCAAATTGCCGGCGGACACGACTAAAGAAGCCCGCGAGCAATATCGCCTGAAATTCACCGAAGATGCTTTCAAGCAGCTCGCCCAGTCCTATTCCGACTGCCCTTCGAAGAGCGAAGGCGGCGATCTGAACTGGTTCCCGCGTGCTGGCAGCATGGTGGAGCCTTTCGCCAAGGCGGCTTACGCGCTGCCTGCGGGAACGGTCAGCGACATCGTTCCCACGCAATTTGGATACCACCTGATTCTGGTGACGCAACGCAAGCAGGGGGCGCCGACGGAATTTGAGAAGGTTAAGGATGCCGTCCGAATGTACTATGAAGGGAAGCTTCGCGAAGCCATTACTGCGAAGATGCGGGCTACCGCGAAAATTGAAGTGACTCCCGGTCGCTAAAATTCTCCCGCATTATTTCGAGCGATCCCGTTTTTGGGATCGCTTCATTTTTTGTTGCCCTGATTAGGTTGATGACGTGCTACCAATTTTTTTGCTGATAGGCTCCAACATCTTCATGACCGTGGCCTGGTATGGCCATTTGAAATTCAAGGATCATTCGATCTGGATCGTTATTGCTGTCAGTTGGATGATCGCACTGCCGGAGTACCTGTTGCAGGTGCCGGCGAACCGACTGGGGACGAACACGTTCAGCGCGACGCAAATGAAGATCTTCCAGGAAGTGATCTCCGTTACCATCTTCATACTTTTCGGTTACTTTTATCTGAGAGAATCGCCGACCTGGCGAACAGGAGGGGCATTTTTGCTGATACTGCTGGCCGCCGGATTGGCTGCGAGCGATCACAAGAAACCGCTGATTGTGGAACTCGAAAATCCGCAACAGATCGCGGCGAAATAAAATAAACTCCTGCGCAGTCGAGCGACCGCGCGGGAGTTTCATCGAATTTCAAATTGTCCGAAATCGCTTATTTCGCGACTTCTGCAACCACGGGAGCCGTCACATTCACACGACGGCCTTCGCGATCGAATGATACCAGACCTTCGACCAAGGCGAACAGAGAATCATCCTTAGCTCGCTTCACGTTGCGACCGGGAAGGAACTTCGTACCCCGTTGCTTGATGATGATGCTGCCAACCGTGACGAACTGACCGGCGTAAGCTTTGACGCCGAGCCGTTTGGGGGCCGAGTCTCGTCCGTTACGTACCGAGCCCTGACCTTTCTTATGTGCCATTTCCGCCTCACTGTTAACTTCAAATAAGAATAATTATGATAAGAATCTCTGTTGCTGCGGACAATGGCAAGTAGCAGAAAATTCAGACTTCTGGGCGAACAATGATCGCAAATAGAGCTCTCTGCCAAGTCAGGTTTCGAAGATTCTGGATCAGGACGGAGCCACCGGCTTGCCATCGGGCCCGATTTTCAAAAGTCTAATGGTTGGCAGATAATCCCCTCCTTCAATCGGGTGCCCTGCGAGAACCAGTACCCGCATACCTTCCGTGAGAACCTTTGCGTCGAAAGAGTGCTGAATCGCTGTCGACATTCGATCATCACCCGCGCGGCGGCAGTAAATCATATGCACAGGTTTCAGACCCCAGACCAGAGCCATTTGCCGGACGACAAACTCCGAAGGGGAGGGAGCCACTACCATGGCTTTCGGGCGGTGCCGAGCAATCAACCGGGCGGTTCTACCAGATAGAGTTGGAGTGACAATGGCGTCGACTTTCAGCTTATTTGCCAGGTCGTAAACTTCATTGGTAATGATGTCGTCGACGTCTTCGGTCTTCAAATTCAGTTGCACCATCGGATCGGTCAGATCGGCCAGGTGCGATTCCGCTTCCAGGGCAATTTTGGACATGCAGAGCACGCTTTCCACCGGGTAATCGCCGGCAGCGGTCTCCCCGGAGAGCATGATGGCATCGGTCCCATCGTAAATCGCGTTAGCAACGTCACTGGCTTCCGCACGCGTCGGCCGAGGGTTTTTTCGCATCGAATCGAGCATATCCGTCGCGGTAATCACCGGCTTGCCGTAAGAACGCGCCAGGGTAATCAAGCGTTTCTGAACCGTGGGCACTCTTTCCAACGGGATCTCGACGCCTAAATCGCCGCGCGCCACCATAATACCGTCAAAGGCTCGCACGATTTCTTCCGCTCGCTCCACGGCCTCCGGACGTTCCATCTTGGCGATTAGCGGCACATCCAGGCCGAAACTTTTAGCCGCCAAACGGAGTTCCTCCGCTGCTTCCGCGCTCCGAACGAAGGAGAGTGCCAGCCAGTCACATCCGGATTTCGCGAGGAACGCCAGAGCGGTGCGGTCGGCGTCCGTCAACGCGGGTATGGTCAGCGGCGTGTCGGGTAGGTTCAATCCTTTCTTGGGAAGTAATTTTCCCCCGATGACGACTTTCGCCAGGAGTCGATCCTTCAATTTCTCCCCGGCTACCAGTTGCAACCGGCCATCATCCAGAAGAATGCGTTCGTTTGGCTTCACATCTTGAAGCATCTCCGGTTCCGTTATAGTGATGTCCTCCGCCGCAACCGGAGTGTGGGAGAGGCTGAAGGAAATCGTATCGCCGCCTCGAAGTTCGCGTTCTGAGGGGAGAAACACTCGGAGTTTAGGACCGGGCAGATCCGCCAGAATGGCAACATTCTTGCCGAGTTGCCGGGCAATAGTTCGCAGTCGATCGATCCGCTGGAGGTGCTCTTCAGCGCTCCCATGGGAACAGTTGATGCGGGCCACATCCATCCCGGCATCCAGTATCGCTCGCAGTCGCTCCTCCGAATCGGTCGAAGGACCCAGAGTTGCAACGATGCGCGTTTGACGTTCGATAGCCATAAAACCTTTCTTTGGAAACTCTCTCAACTCAAACAGTTATTTCGGTTCGCCCAAATGCTTTTTGAAGAATTTCGCCGTGCGAACCCAGAGCTTTTCCGTGACTTCCGGATCGGCCTGATACATGTGGGTGATACCCGCCAAGGGAACGAATTCGAAATCCTTGCCGGCGCGGAACAGCGCATCGGCCAGGCGGAGAGAGTGCCGAAAATAGACATTGTCATCGGCGGAACCATGCACCAGCATCAAAGGGCCGCGCAAATTCTTGGCTTTTTTGATCAGATTCGCTTCATCGTAGTCTTTTTGGTGCTCCGGCAGCAAGCCCATGTAGCGTTCTGTGTAGTGGGTATCGTAATCTTCCCAGTCAGTGACCGGAGCCCCGGCCACACCCGCTTTGAAGAAACTTTTTTCATCCAGCATTGCGAGAGCCGACATGTACCCGCCGAAGGACCAGCCGACGATACCCGAACGATCAATATCCAACTCCGGATATTTAAGAGCTAACTGCCGCAGAGCCAGTTGCTGATCCGCCAATGGAATTGAACCAAATTTGCCATAAATGTTACGTTCCCACTCGATTCCTTTGCCCGGGGTTCCTCGGTTGTCGATACCGACGATGATAAATCCCTGATTCGCCAGCCATTGCTTGATGAGCCAGGGCCGCATGGCATTTACGACGGTGAGATGATGTGGGCCACCATAGACATCCACGATGACCGGATATTTCTTCTTAGGATCGAAATTGGTCGGCCGGAGAATGCAAGTGGAGAAGTTCAACTCTCGCGTTTCATTCCTGGGACTGTTAAAGGTTTCACCACTTACAACATTCAACCATTCCCAACGTAGATCCAATTTCGGTTCCGCACCGACGGAGGGTATGTCGAATTTCTTCTGGTTGCCGAACCAGACGCTACTTTGCGGCATATTCTTGATCGAAGTATGCGTTCTCACGGACCATGAATGATCCCTGGCAAATACAGCGGTATGCTGGCCGGGCTCCTCGGAAAAACGTTCTAATTTGAGATCCTCTCCTTCATTCTTTGGGATACGAATTCTGTAGAGATGGATCTCACTGCTACCGTTGGCCTCTGCGTCCTTGAACGGGTATCCGGTAATAATGAATTCTGTCCCATCAGATTTTGCGGAGATCAGCTTTTCGAATAATGCTGGTTCTGAAAGATCCGAAATTTTCTTTTGATCTAAGTCTGCAAAAGAAAAGACCCCTTTGCCCGATTCGGAATTTTGGAAGCAGAGCCGATCAAAATCTCTCTGATATGTCGCAAAGAATAACTTGCTCTTAGGGAGCGACTTCAAAGACTCCGGATAGAGATTCAGAAAGCGAGAATTATGCTGTCTGCTAATAATCTCCGTGTCTTTCTTTTCTCCTTCAACCCGAAAAATAGCCTGGTGTTGCTGGGACCGGGTTTGCCAGATAATGAGCAATCCCGTTTCGTTGCTCCAGCCGACATTTGTTAAGTATTCCCATGATTCTGCAGATTTTGGTGAGGGGCTACCACTTTGAGGATCAAACTCTGGAAAAGTGATCTCCTCAAACTTCAGCCAGGATGGTTCCTTACCCGCCTGACCATCTTCCAGACTAATGAGTCCGACGCGGACCTTGGCATTCTTCTTACCGGGGCGAGGGTAATATTGCGGCAAGCCAGCCCGATCCGGCTTGCTCGGATCATTGACCGTCCACTGTTCCAACCCTTCGTGATCGGCCTCCTCAATCAGCATCATTTTGGAATCGGGCGACCACCAGAAGCCGTGCATCCGCTTCATTTCTTCCTGGGCCACGAACTCCGCCAGGCCGTGCGTTTTCACCAGTGTGCCGCCGTGCGTAATCCGAGATTCCTTATCGGTCGCGAGATCATAAACGTACACGTCCTGAAGGAGCACATAGCCGACTTTTCTGCCATCGGGACTGAGTTGCGGATCTATGGGCGAACCGGAGAGCTTCAATTCCTGGCTTTTCTTCTGCAACCGGTCGAAAGTGTAGAGCTTGCCGGAGAGGGGAATCAAGAGCTGCTGCGAATTTGGAATCTGGAAGTAATTGGAAATGCCTCGAGCGACAATTCGCATCCGTTCGCGTCGGGCTTTCTCCTCGATTGTCAGGTTTTCCTCTTTGGTTCCCATCAGCTGCGAAGCCAGCAGAAGTTCTTCAATTTTTCCGGTAGCTAAATCGAGGGAATGCAGGGCCAGTTGAGGTTCGCTTGCCCGGCTCCTGAGGAAGAGCACATATTTATTATCTTCGGTGAACTGGAAATTACCGGGACGGCCTCGGAGAAACCCCTGAGATTCGGCGTATTCCCGCAGGAAGCTAGTGTCGGGTTGATCGTTCACCGGTTTGTCCTGAGCATGCGAGTCAACGGGCAGTACGAGAAGTATTAACGAAAAACCGAGCCAACGCATGATAGCCACCTCAAAAGTGATCGTCCCGATCTTATAACAGTTTCATGGCCAATGCTCTGCAGAAAATTCCGTCGGCCGGCGCTTCGTTTGAACCCCGAGCTAAATTACTGGCGACCCTATCCGCGTTTATCCTATTGATCGCCAGCCAGTCGATTCCGATCCTGGCCGGGGCCGTCGGTTATATCCTGGTTATCTGCTTTCTCGTGCGAATGCCTTGGATTTGGACCCTGAATCGAGTTCTTTTAGTCTGGCTGGCGGCGTTGCCTTTTCTCTTGTTCGCACCATTCTGGATCACGGAAGGCCGAAAGTTGGCGGAGGTCTGGGGATTAGCGGTCTATGAAGGTGGGATGAAATTTTCCCTGGTTCTGGTTCTACGCACCACGGGCATTTCCCTTTGGGCGTTATTTATCCTGGCTACAACCAGTTGGACCCAGGGAATACAGGCCGCGCAAAAACTGGGAATGCCCCGAAAACTGGGGGCCATTCTGCTTCTGACCCACCGCTATATTTTTCTGATGAATGCCGAGTTGGATCGAATCAAAGTAGCAGTGCGCATTCGCGGTTTTCGGAATCGCATGAATCTGCACAGCCAGAAAACCATAGGTCATCTGCTCGGATTTCTGTTTCAGCAGGGTTTTCAGCGATCCGAGACTCTGCACCAGGCTTTGATGGTTCGCGGTTTTAACGGTCAACTCCCCAGTCTGCGGACCCCCGTGATGAAAACCAAAGATTGGGTATTTCTGACTTTCTCGATTTTGCTTCATTCCGCCCTGTTGGCCGGGGATTGGATGGGAAGATGACGAGCGAACCGATACTTTCCGTCGAGGAATTGGAATATCGCTATCCCGACGGCCGGGTGGCCCTGCATCGAGTATCCTTTGCGATTCGCCAGGGCGAATGTGTGGGAATTCTCGGGGCAAACGGCGCGGGTAAAACGACACTTTTCCTATTACTTTCGGGCGTGCTGAAAGCCCGGCAGGGCAAGGTACTGGTCGCCGGGCTAAATCCTTTTGATCTCCAGGATCGAAAAAAGCTGCCGACTAAGTTGGGAATCGTTTTTCAGGATAGCGATGATCAGATTTTTCATGCGACCGTGGAGGAAGATGTTGCCTTTGGCCCATTGAATCAGGGCTTGCCAATTGCGGAAGTGCAGGGCCGTATTCAGGAGGCAATGAAGTTAGCGGGGATTGTTGGTCTGGAACAACGCTGTCCCTTGAAACTCTCGGGCGGCGAGAAACGCAAGGTGGCCCTGGCCGGGATTCTGGCGATGCGGCCGGAAATCATTCTCTTCGATGAACCGAGTGTATTCCTGGATGCCCGCGGTCGGCGTTCGCTGGTTGAGACGATTTGCGGACTCCAGCAAACCAAATTAATCGCTTCTCATGATCTGGAATTGATCCGGGCCAGCTGCAATCGAATTCTGCTGATGGATGAAGGGCGAGTGATCGCCGATGGGCCTGCAGAAGATTTGTTGTCCAACGGGGAGTTGCTACGACAGCATGGGGTCATGTGAACCCCATACTATCCAGGGAACACGCCCAAAGCGTGTTCCGAGAGATTGATTCAAAAACTTACGATCGGTTGCCGGTCTGGCCCTGTTGCGGTCGAAAACGGCGCTGCGGATCCACTTCGACGGCCCCGAAAACCTGTTCGTGACGGCCGATGGCCATGTTCAAGGCGGTCAGAAGCCGTTTGGCAGTCGGGAAGCTCAACACCATGCGCTGATTGATGCGAACGGCTTCTGGTCCACTCTGCGTCATCAACCCGGAATGGAGACCGAAGTCCATTATCAACTCTTCGAACGTCGCCGTGACGCGGAAAAAGTTACTATAACTCGTGGTCATATTGGCGGTGTTGACCGTCAATCGCATCTGCTGATCGGCGGTTGCAGCTGGCGTCGTGACCGGTGGCGCTGCTTCTGGCTTGTTTGCTTCTTCTGCCATGAAAAACTCCAGTTTAATCGACCTTCGTCGAATCCGTTTGGGGAGGTCAATCTTCTTCGCATTATTGTATGAGGGATATCGAAAGTGCGATACCCCTGTAAAAAGAGATGTGTGAGGGAAAATCGCCGTTGGTCGCTAAAGAGTAGGCGTTATCCCGGTTGTGCCGAATTCGGAAACCTGGAAGCCGAACGGTTTTCAGCTAAGCTGAAGGTCAGAGTATTAAGGAAATCGAATGATCGCAACTCAATACAGTGTGACCAATCTTGCTAAGCTCTTTAGTCCTTCGCTGCTATTCTTCGAAGAACTTATCGAGGCTAATCTCAAAAGAGTCGTCGAAATTGCCGGGTCATCGGATCGCCTTCGCCCGCATGTGAAAACGCATAAATGTCCCGAAATCGTTCAAAAAGCCCTCCAACAGGGCATCACGAAGCATAAATGTGCCACGATTGCCGAAGCGGAAATGCTTGCGATCGAAAAAGTGCCCGATGTGCTGATTTCCTATCCGCTGGTCGGTCCGAACCTCCAAAGGCTTACCGCCCTGATTCAAAAATACCCGGCCACGTCCTTCGCGATTCTCGTCGATCATCCGACCTCTTTGAAAATGCTGGAACAGGCTTTATGCGAAGCCGGCGTGAAAGTCCGAGTTCTCCTCGATCTCGACGTCGGACAGCATCGCACGGGCATTTGCGTGGAAAAAGCAGGTGATCTCTATCGACAGCTAGCTTCGACGAAAAATGTTATCCCCGATGGTTTCCAACTCTACGATGGCCATAACAACCAGCCGGAATTGGAGTCCCGTAAAAAGGGAGTGGAAGCATTTCTCGAGCCGATTTTGCAATTGAGATCCCTACTCGAAAAGCAGGGAATCCCCGTTCCTCGGCTGGTGTGCGGAGGTACTCCTTCCTTTCCCGTGCATGCTTCCCTCAATATTCCCGGAGTGGAATGTTCGCCGGGAACGTTCGTGCTGCACGATGCCGGGTATGGTGAGAAATACGAGGATTTACGCGGTTTTCAGCCTGCGGCTGTCGTACTGACGAGGGTGGTTTCCAAACCGACGAAAGATCGGGTCACATTCGACGTCGGAACCAAGGCCATAGCCAGCGACCCGCCGGCCGGGAAGCGACTGAAGTTGATCGGCTTCGATAATTTTGAGCCTGTAGGGCACAACGAAGAGCACTTCATCATCCAAACTCCCGAAGCGGATCGGTTCCAACCCGGGGATTGGATGTACGCCGTGCCGATTCACATTTGTCCCACGGTAGCGCTGCATGCAACGGCCTATGTTGTGAAGGGACAGAAGGTGGGCGAACAGTGGAAGATCACGGCTCGCGACCGCGTCCTTACGATTTGATGTTCAGTTCGGAAGAAGCCTACAAATTCGGCTCGTATTCCTGCAAGTTCTCCATCTTCTCTCGCCCAGGCAGGATTGCGCCTCAGTGTCATCTCGGACTTGCAGATTCTTCAATTTCCGCGTATTGCCAGCCGTTACGAGTATTCAATTTACCGCACAGGTGCAGAATGCGTTTACGCGCGATTAAATTCGGTCTGGGCTTTACAGTCGCGGGACTGCTGACAGGCTGCGTGGAAAGACGATTTGTAGTCGATTCGACGCCGCCGGGTGCGAAAGTCTATGTGAACAATCAACCTGTGGGTTTCACACCGGTGGATGTCCCGTTCACATACTACGGTAAGTATGACATCACACTGGAACGCGAAGGCTATCAAACCGAAACGCAAAAATGGCACATCCCTGCCCCCTGGTGGGCCTATCCTCCTTTCGATTTCATAACCGAGAATCTCTATCCAGCTAAGATTCAAGACGTTCACCGAACCACATTCGATATGAAACCAATTGTTCCGCCGAATCTGGAAGAGATTCGTCTGGATGCGGAAGAGTTGCGTATCCGAGGTCAGGCGATTCCCGATCCGAGACATGTTTCTCCACCAAAGCGGGGAGTAGACCCCTTGGGAGTGGCTCCTCCTCCCCCGGCGAACGGCCTTCCGAATACTTCTCCTCCCACCTCCCGCTAATCTCGACCTCGCCCCGGTCCATTCAAACGAAAAGAGCCGCAGTATCCACTGCGGCTCTTTTCGTTTTTATTTCAAAGTAGGAAATTAGGGACGATCGACTTCGGGAGGAAGCAGCACAGCCGGAGGCGGCAATTGGGGATCACTATTTCGACCGGATCGATTGCTGGTGTTGCTGTTCTTGGCAGGACAACTGCCATTAGTGCAGTTTCCGGAGTTGCAATCCTGGCAGCTGGGGAATTGAGCGGGTGCCGACTCATAGAATCGTCGCGGCATGTTTTCCCAGGCCGGATCGGCTTTGCTGGTTCTGTCCACCGAGGGCGAAGAGCCACGAGCCACTGGCAGGGGATCGAGTTGAGGTTGCGCCATCGTATCGCTCGACCGCACATTGCTCCGGCTATCTCTTGAGGTCACCGTGGCGGGAGGCGCCGATTTACGGGGAGTACTTGCAACATCATCGCCCCGGGCCGACTTGCGAAGAAAATCAATCCACTGAGTCTGAAGTTCATTCACGTTCTTCACTTCATAATACTTCTGGCAGGCGCGGTCCCAGCCGTTATGCATACCGTCGTTCACGAAGTTGAGAAACGTCTGGCGATCGGATTGTTCGATCAGATACTTGGAGATCGAATACCCTTCGGCGTAGAGAATCATTTGCTCGCTGGGATTGGCCGGGTAATCTTTCATGGCGAATAGCGAAGTCAGCAGAAATGCCCGACCCGCATTCAGATACTGAACGGACATTTTGTCGTGCCGGCGACGTTCCAAATCGTCTTCAGAATAGACCGATCCGCCTTCATCCGCCCAACGGGGAACGGGCTGTTTGAAGTGGTGTGCGAATACGGTGTGGGTAATTTCGTGAGGCAGAACCGAATTCTTAAGCCGTTCGATAGGGCCTTTGATGTACATGTCCTGAGTGCCGCGACCGAAGTCGAAAGTCGTCGCGCCTTCCGCGGCCGAGCTCGCGGGAATGATTCGTAAGGGGCAGCGATTTTTCCAATTGGGCATTTCCTGACCCAGCCATTCGATCGCTTTTTCGCGTCGATACTTCTCGGCCAGGCGAGCGAATTCTTCGGCCATTTCTCGCGTAGGAGCTTCGACGACAAAGTTATCCGTCCGGACAACCGAACCGCCCGCTCGAACTGGAATGAGCACGCTTAAGGTGAAAATTAAAGAGATAATCCACTTTGCCATCCATAGCTCCTTCTACGCTTCACGTGTATGCTCTGCGTGAATGAAATGTAAACGCAAAACGCTTGCCAGTGGAATAGCAGCTCAAAAAAAGGGGGTTAAGCTTTACCGCAAACGTTGGAAATTGCCCAGAGTGAGGAACAAGCGGGCAAAAGCAGTTGTAACAAATGCAAAAATGAGGGCGAATTGACTGAACCTTGTAACAATTACACAACCCGCTCAAACAATTTTTCTGTGGGCTCGAATCGAATTTTGAAATAATTTTTCCTGCTCCAGGTTCCCTTTCTCATCAAAGGGCAGCCCAATCGTTTCCTGGCAAAGCTCAAGATTCGGGTGATTTTTCACTTCGGTCAGCAGGCTCGGAGATACCCATAACTCGCTGACTTCCAGAGAGTTAGGAATGAAAACGATCTTCCTCTGCGAGTCGTTCGGTTGCCAGCAGGTGTCGATAGCCGCGGCCAGGCACTCTTTATCCGTTTCGAAGGCGAGCGGGATTTTCGAACGCCAAAGCATGCACGCCGTGAGGTTGTTCATGCGAAAGGGAGTCGGATCGATGGCTCGAATTGCGCGGTTTGTGGTTAAGTCGGCGATACCGATTCCGGTGGCATTGCCATGCGATTCCGGAGAGACATCGAGACATACTATCCGTGTGATTCGAGGTTCGGCCGGCTCCATATCGGGGGAGTTTTCCACCAGGAAGCGGCCGACCACGTTCGGATCAATGCCGGATCCCGAGTAGTTTTTCCCGAGTTCGCCGATTACCAGGATATCGACCTGCTTGAAAGGAATCCGACCCATCCAACTGCGGGCAAGTTCCAAGAGCTTCGGTTCCGTTTCAAGTAGTTCGTCGCGATCCACCCATTGCAGAAGGGCCGTCTGATCGTGGGAGTTCTCCAGGATTCCCAGGCCGCCGAGGAATTTCGTGTTTTGTAAAATGACTTTAGCGGTTTCGGGAAGAATCTCCCGCAGACCCTTCACTCCCCAGCGGTGATGTTGGGAAGCTCCCTCTCTTTTTCCTAAGCCGATGACGGTCATTTTGGTGATGCCGCTTTCATAGCGTCCGCGATAATCGGTGTGCGGCTTGATGCGTGAAATCGTTATCACGCCGTCGGCCGATAGTGCATTGTCATCCCACCAGACTGGATCGCCGAAGCTGTTGATGCCGATCTGTTTGGCCGTCATTTCCGTGCGAACTTCCACATTCAAGTTCTTTTCGGTTATCCCATAAGCCGCTAACAGTTCTCGCTGACCTTCGGAACTGGCCCCGCCGTGGGAGCCCATCGCGGCCACGATAAAGGGCTTCGCTCCCAACTGTTGCAGGGAAAGCAGGGTGGCTCGGACGATTTGAAGGTAGTTGGCAATACCTCGCGAACCACAGGCTACGGCGATCCGATCACCGGGCCGTATCTTTTTCGAGAGGTTCGATTTCTGAAGCTGATTCTGAACCTCGAAAAACACATCTTGAACTTGAGGTTGGTTGGCGATTTGTTTGACGCGGTGGAAAATTGGCAGATTCACACGGACTCCCGGTTGGAGATTGCCATTGCTCGAATTTCAATGATTCGAGTACATTTTAATCGGAAAAGCTGGACTACCCACACGGTTGCCTTATGAAGCGAAAGAAAATCAGCATCGTAACACCCTGCTACAACGAGCAGGATAATCTGATCGATTGTTACGAGGCAGTGAAATCGGTATTCGCTTCCCAATTACCCGAATACGATCTGGAACATCTTTTCTGCGATAATGCCTCGAGCGATAACAGCCCGACTCTGTTGCGAGATCTGGCCGTTCGGGATGAACGGGTGAAGGTTATTTTGAACGCCCGCAACTTCGGGCCTTTTTGTTCGACCTTCAATGGTTTGATGAGTACTTCTGGGGACGCGGTCGTGGTGCTTTTGGCGGCCGATTTGCAGGATCCGCCCGAAGTGATCGTTGATTTCGTTCGTCGCTGGGAAGCGGGGTATCAAATTGTCTATGGCATCCGTCAGGTCCGCGAGGAAGGGTTTTTGCTTCGCAATACGAGGCATGTCTACTATCGGGCGGTTACTAGACTGGCTCATATGCCCATTCCTGCGGATGTAGGTGAATTTCAGCTCATTGATCGGCAGGTCGTGGAAGCTCTGCGTCAGTTCGATGACCACTACCCCTATATAAGAGGGATGATTGCCAGTTGCGGCTTCAACTCAGTGGGGGTCGAGTACACTTGGCGGGCCCGGCGTAAGGGAATTTCCAAGAATCGGATCTTCCATTTGATCGATCAAGGGCTTAACGGGCTGATTTCCTTCAGCAAGTTGCCCATGCGGATCTGCATGGCGGCCGGTTTTGTGCTGTCAGGATTCAGCATACTCTTCGCCGGATTCGCTTTTTGCTGGCATTTGTTTCACACTGGCAGCCCCGTTCCGCCCGGCACGCCGACGCTCATTGTTGCTCTGTTCTTTTTCTCGGGCGTTCAGCTCTTCTTCTTTGGGGTGATCGGCGAGTATATCAGTGCGATACACTCGCAAGTTCGGAAGAAGCCGCTAGTGATTGAGAAAGGGCGATTCAACTTCGATCGAGATGAAGCGACGAGAAAAGCGGCTTAGGTCGCAAAGTATTCCACGGCATTTCTGAAGAGTGGGAGTCCGTCGCCTTCCTGGGCTAATCCCAATCGCGTCCATTGCGGGTGTTGCGTGGGTAGAACATGCCTTTCCGGATGAGGCATCAGCCCCAAAACCCGGCCAGTCGCATCGCATAAACCGGCCACCGCTCCCATCGAGCCATTGGGATTGGCGGGATACTGGGCTTCGGGTTGGTTTGGATGACTATAGGTGAGCACAACCTGTCCCGCTTGTTTGAGTCCGTCCAATATCCATTGTTTACGGGTAATGAATTTCCCTTCGCCGTGAGCGACGGGGATGTGCATCGATTCCAGGCCCTTCAAAAACACGCATTTATTAGGATTTACCCTGAGGTGAATCCAGCGATCTTCAAATTTTCCCGAGTCGTTGTGTCCGAGGGTGGCGAGAGGGCCATCTTCATCGGGTGGTAAAATCAGTCCAGCCTTCAATATGGCCTGAAAGCCATTGCAGATGCCCAGAATCAGCTTTTCGGCGTCGCGGAACTTGCGAAGAGCGTCTCCGAGGAAGTTGGCGAGTTGCGTCGCGAGAATTTTCCCGGCGGCCACATCATCTCCATAGGTGAATCCGCCGGGAACGCAGAGGATTTGAAACCTTTGTAATTGGGCCGGATCTTCGCGTAAGCGGTTAATGTGCATGCGTTCTACGAATGCACCGGCCATCTCGAAAGCAAAATGGGCTTCCTGATCGCAATTGGAGCCTGGACCACGAAGAACGAGCACTTTTGGGGTGGCCATTATTGGTATTATCCCTGTCTTTTTGCTTGACATCATCTGAAATTACCACGATGATTTCAATGTATTGGGAAGCTCTAGGCAGTAGTAGGTGGGCTTTTCTGATGGTATTTGGTGGTTTTCCGAAGCTGTTTGGTGGTTTTCCGTAGAAAGTTTTCGATTATTCGAAAACGTTTTTGGCCATGGAGTCGAGCTTAGCGAGCGGACTTTAAGTGCTGAAATCGGAACGGCTTGTGTAGGACGGGCCGGGATGCAAAATTCAACCGCTGGAAAGCGGCCGGGGACTATTTCCCTTTTTTTTGACCCAGGCCGTTGACACTTTTGACCAGCGACCATAAAGTATTGTTACCGAAGTAAAGAACACTCGGTGACATCGAAAGACGCGAGTTTAACGATGACAGCCGATTAGTCTTTATGGTAAGCCTCTGAAGAGATTTAGGGGTGTCGGTAACAGGATCTGTTTTCGGACAGATTGCATTGATCTTTGACAAATTGGTTGTGTAGAGAGCCTAAATCGAGAGTGGGCAAAACTAATGTCATAAGACATTAAGGCTGCTCATTCTCTCATGCGAAAGCATGGAATACTTTGAGTAGTCCTTTAGGTCAGATGATTAAACACTCAGTTGTTATTTAAATGGCGAAAGCCATGCGAAAACAATATTTTTTGAAGGGTTTGATCCTGGCTCAGAACGAACGTTGGCGGCATGGATTAGGCATGCAAGTCGAATGAATCCGTAGCAATACGGGGAAATGGCGAAAGGGGCAGTAATGTGTGGGTAACCTACCTTGGGGATGGGCATAGCCGGTCTAACGGCCGGGTAATTCCCAGCGATTCGGCGAAGTGGCATCACTTTGCCGGGAAATGAATTTCGCCTCGAGAGGGGCCCACATGATATTAGATAGTTGGCGGTGTAACGGACCACCAAGTCTAAGATGTCTAGCGGGTGTGAGAGCACGACCCGCGCCACTGGCACTGTGACACTGGCCAGACACCTACGGGTGGCTGCAGTCGAGGATCTTCGTCAATGGGCGAAAGCCTGAACGAGCGATGCCGCGTGCGCGATGAAGGCCTTCGGGTTGTAAAGCGCGAAAGAGGGAATAAAGGGAAACTTGATTGAACCTCAGTAAGCTCGGGCTAAGTTCGTGCCAGCAGCCGCGGTAAGACGAACCGAGCGAACGTTGTTCGGAATCACTGGGCATAAAGGGCGCGTAGGCGGGTTTCTAAGTCCGTGGTGAAATACTTCAGCTCAACTGGAGAACTGCCTCGGATACTGGGAATCTCGAGTAATGTAGGGGCACGTGGAACGGCTGGTGGAGCGGTGAAATGCGTTGATATCAGTCGGAACTCCGGTGGCGAAGGCGATGTGCTGGACATTTACTGACGCTGAGGCGCGAAAGCCAGGGGAGCAAACGGGATTAGATACCCCGGTAGTCCTGGCCCTAAACGATGAGAACTAGATAGTAGACTTTCATGGGTTTACTGTCGAAGCAAATGTGCTAAGTTCTCCGCCTGGGGAGTATGGTCGCAAGACTGAAACTCAAAGGAATTGACGGGGGCTCACACAAGCGGTGGAGCATGTGGCTTAATTCGAGGCTACGCGAAGAACCTTATCCTAGACTTGACATGTGCGAAAGCGATAGGAAGTAGTGTGCGGAAACGTTACACGAACGGTATCCAATCCGGAACCTATTACAGGTGCTGCATGGCTGTCGTCAGCTCGTGTCGTGAGATGTCGCGTTAAGTCGCTTAACGAGCGAAACCCTTACCCTTAGTTGCCAGCGGGTTATGCCGGGGACTCTAGGGGGACTGCCTATGTTAAATAGGAGGAAGGCGGGGATGACGTCAAGTCCTCATGGCCTTTACGTCTAGGGCTGCACACGTGCTACAATGGTGTGAACAAAGGGACGCAAACTCGCGAGAGGGAGCAAATCCCAAAAAACACACCCCAGTTCAGATCGAAGGCTGCAACTCGCCTTCGTGAAGTTGGAATCGCTAGTAATCGCGGGTCAGCAACACCGCGGTGAATGTGTTCCTGAGCCTTGTACACACCGCCCGTCAAGCCACGAAAGAGTGGAGTGCCCGAAGTCGCTAACGCGCCGAAGGCAAAACACTTGATTGGGACTAAGTCGTAACAAGGTAACCGTAGGGGAACCTGCGGTTGGATCACCTCCTTTCTAAGGAATATCCAAAGCATCTCTCTTAGTACCTCTCACAGGTACATAAAGAGGATAGCTCACATGAAACTCACTCTCGACTAGTCTACTACACACCAATTTGCTTAGATATAAACAAGAACCCCGCTGAGTAAAATCAGCGGGGTTTTTTGTTGTACCTGCCCAACCAAAACATTTTTAAATCCCCCACTGATCCCCGGATTTTATCCCAGTATCTAAGCGGTACCCCTCCTGGGTTATTTTGTGAATGAAATCCGTGGAATTGTGGAATTGAAAACCGAGAGGGGTTTCAGAAATCAGCACCGGGTCAGCGCAGCGTCACCCGGTGTATAAATTGATGAAGTTTGTCAAATTTCCACCCGGCCAAATAGATCCCTCGAATCAAATACCTCCCCCGGATATCATCCGGGGCTTTAGTCTGTAACCCCTCCGGGGTTTATTTGCATCGTGAAAACCCAGAGGGGTTTCAGAAATCAGCACCGGGTTAGCGCAGCGTCACCCGGTGTATTAATTGATGAAGTTTGTCAAATTTCCACCCGGCCAAATAGTTCCCTCGGATCAAATAGCTCCCCGGATTTCATCCGGGGCTTTAGTCTGTAACCCCTCCGGGGTTTATTTGCATCGTGTAACCCCGGAGGGGTTTCAGAAATCAGCACCGGGTCAGCGCAGCGTCACCCGGTGTATAAATTGATGAAGTTTGTCAAATTTCCACCCGGCCAAATAGTTCCCTCGGATCAAATACCTCCCCCGGATTTCATCCGGGGCTTTAGTCTGTAACCCCTCCGGGGATTATTTGCATCGTGAAACCCCGGAGGGGTTTCAGAAATCAGCACCGGGTCAGCGCAGCGTCACCCGGTGAACTAATATGCCCCATCCGGTGAACTAATATGCCCCACCCGGTGAACTAATATGCCGCACCCGGTGAACTAATATGCCCCACCCGTTGGATTAAAAAGATTGATAAGGATCACTCACTCGAAATAAAATCCAATCACCCCTACATCCGCTCTACCGTCCGAATCGCTAACAGATTCAATACCAGGCTGATTGTCCGGGCTGTTAAATCGCACAGTACCAACCGACTATTTTTCAGTTCATCGCTACTGGCTTTCAGCACGCTACAATTCGGCGAGGCATAAAAACTTGCAAGAGCCTTAGAAACTTCCCATAAATAGCTGGTCAAAGCATGCGGGGCATATTCGGCCTCGGCGGTAATCAGAGCTTCATCCAGTCTTAAGAGTTGCAAGGCGAGAGCTCTTTCTTGCGGTTCGCCGAGAATCACCGGATGATTTTGCTTCTGAAATGCCAGTTCCTCCACTTCCGATTCCCGGAAAATGCTCCGGCACCGGGCATAGGCGTACTGGTTGTATGTTGCCGTATTACCATCGGTTGCCAGCATTTTCTCGTAGCTGAAAACATAATCACTGGTCCGATTCTGACTCAGATCCGCGTACTTCACAGCTCCCAGGCCAACAACTTCTGCAATTTCCTGAATCTCGGCATCGCTTAACTCAGGTACCCGAAAGCCGCGTTCTTCTCGTTCGGACCGACTCGCTTCGTATTTCTCCCGACCCTGGCGAATCGCTTCGTCCAACAGTTCATTCAGTTCGATCGGTTCGCCGGAGCGCGTTTTGATCGGTCGTTTATCTTCTCCCAGCACCGAACCAAATGAAACGTGCGTCAGTTCGATGTTTGGGTAACCCCAGCGTTTGGCGGCGGTAAAAAGTTTCTTGAAATGATCGCCCTGCCGAAAATCGACTACGTAAAGGCAGCAATCCGCTCGGAAATGCTCGACCCGGTACTTGATCGTTGCCAGATCAGTGGTGGTATAAGTGTAGGCCCCATCGCTCTTTCGGATCAGCGATACCGATTTCTCGTTCTCGGCGATAACAATTGCCCCTTGGCTTTCCTGGGCGATTCCTTTTTTCAGGCAATCCGCTACCACATCGGCCAGCATCGGGTTGTAGAAGCTCTCTCCGAGTTCATGATCGAAATGAACGTCGAGTCTTCGATAAATAATGTGGACTTCTTCCAGACACGCCGGCATGAACTCTTTCCAGAGCCGATTGTTCTCAGGGTCTCCTTGATGGAGTTTCACGGTCTCCTGTCGATAAGCCTGGACGACCGGATTGGCCGTATCTCCCTCGTCTTCATCGCTTTTCGCTTCGCCCAGTTTGCGGACGAGTTTGTAGAGTCGAGCTAACTCACTCACCGGGTCTTTTTCGTAAGCCGCCTTATCCAAGTGATTCTTGTAACCATACAGTAGCATGCCGAACTGAGTGCCCCAGTCGCCCAGGTGGTTGTCCGCAATCACCTGATGTCCCCGAAATTCCAGCAGCCGATGCAACGCTTCCCCGATGATTGTGCTGCGTAAATGTCCGACGTGCAATGGTTTAGCTACGTTCGGACCCGAGTAATCGATGACGATTTTTCGCGGCGAGGAAGCTCGGGAAGCCCCTAGTCGATCATCCGAGCGAATCTGGGACAGGGCTTGAGCCAGAAACGCATCCGACAACTTCAGATTGATGAATCCCGGACCGGCCAAGTTGGCCGAGGCGATCAGGCCGTCTTTGGGCAATTCCGAGATGATTTCCGAGGCCAATTCTGGCGATTTTTTATTGAGCGTTTTTGCCAGCGGCATTGCAAAATTGGCTTGATAGTCGGCCAAGTCCGGATTTTGTCCGGGGCGAATCATCCCCAGATACCCGAGGAGTTTCGATTCGTCCTCGACTCGTTTAGCCAGGATCGGTCGGAATACAGATCGAAGTTGCTCAATCAGGTTCATTCAGAATATTCTCGATGCTCGTGTTAAAAACGACCGCTGATGGTTGGGTATAGCGAAGCCGTGGCTTCGCGGAACCCACTGTTGACAGGATTTTCTTAGGAAATGAAGGGGAAAGATAGGGCGATCAGCGTCACCGCCTACAGGCTAGTAACGCTCCCAATCCACTTTCGGAGCATCGCTCCAAAGCTCTTCGAGGCGGTAGAAATCGCGCGTTTCCGGATCGAAGACGTGCACCAGGATATCGGTGTAGTCCTGGATGATCCATTTGCTCGCCTCGTAGCCTTCGATGCCGTGACG
Source organism: Telmatocola sphagniphila (assembly GCF_018398935.1). GTDB lineage: Bacteria > Planctomycetota > Planctomycetia > Gemmatales > Gemmataceae > Telmatocola > Telmatocola sphagniphila. Next base: position 683,383 of record NZ_CP074694.1, read on the forward strand.
TACGTCGCCTTCGGCTTTCAACACATCGTCGATTTCCTCGGCGATATTGTGGATCTGGCGACGGCTGGCCCCAGTCGTCAGCACGAAGAAATCGTAGAGCGGGTGCGCTCTTCGCATATCGAGCACGATGATGTCCTTAGCTTTATTATCGCGGGCACTTCGGGCGCATATGCAAGCCCGTTCAAGAGCACTTTTCAGTGCAGGTTTCGAAATGGGGGCAGTCAAAGTTTCTGTTGCCAAAGGCCCTCCTTGAATCAATTCAAAGTTCGGAAGGTGGCTTTCGAGCAACGCATTTTCCCAAACACGGTCACTGGCTGATTCCACCTCCAGAATATGTGCGGACATATATATCTTCCTTTGATCGACGAAAAAGGTCAAGCGGCTTCCGGGGAATTCCCTTGGGAAACACGAATTTTCAAAAGCTCTTCTACTTTAAAGACAGGACATGTCCTCTCGGGTTCTCGCAAAAATTACCGGACATTCGCAGGTCCGAACGGTATATTCGAACGACATAAGGAGTTTGAATTATGCAGAAAGTGTTGATCTCTCCCGCACCGCTTGCCACTATGCCCGGGCCCTATCGCGATATTCTCACGGAGTCGGGATTCGAGTTGGTCTTCCCGCCGCGCCGCGCCCAAATGACCGAGGCAGAGACCATCGAATCTCTGCAAGGCTTGAAGGCTGTGGTGGCCGGGTCGGAACGCTACACGCCCAAAGTGCTGGATGCTTTACCCGATCTGAAAGTTATCGCCCGGGTCGGCGTCGGCTACGATGCGGTGAACATTCCCCACTGCACCGAAAAGGGGATAGTCGTGGCCTACGCTCCTGGTGCGAATAATCAGGCCGTCGCCGAGCAGACGCTGATGGCCGTTTTGGTACTGGCGAAAAGCCTGATGACTCAGGATGCCGCCATCCGACAGGGGCTTTGGCCTCGACAGGGCTATCTGCCGGTTCGCGGGGCAACTCTGGGAATTGTGGGTTTAGGTCGGATCGGGAAAGCGGTGACTGTGCGTGCAAAAGCCTTCCGCATGAATGTAATTGCCTGCGATCCGGTGGTCGATGAATCTTTTAACCGCGCTCACGATGTTACCATGCTTAATTTTGAGGAAGTGCTAGCGAAATCCGATTATCTGACCTTTCACGTCCCCAGTTTGCCCAGCACATACAAGATGATTCGCTCCGAAACTTTGAAGCTGATGAAGCCGACCGCTTTTCTGATCAACACCTCACGCGGACCCGTCGTAAACGAAACGGATCTGGTAGAAGCTCTGGAAAAGAAAAAGTTGGCCGGGGCCGCACTGGATGTTTTCGATCCCGAACCCCCGCCCGCAAATCACCCGCTTTACAAGTTCTCAAATGTGATTCTAACCGCTCACACCGCTGGCGTTGATCAGCAAGCCCTGCAGGATCTGGCTTATTCCGCCGCAGCTTCGATAGTCAAGTTGTCCCAAGGGGAATGGCCGGCGGAGCAGATAGTGAACGGAGACGTCCGGGCGAAATTCAAGTGGTGATCGGGCGACCAAATTTCATTACAGGATATCCATGATAATGCAGGAGACGTTGTCTCGGGAGCCGCTATCCAAAGCGAGTTGACCCAGACCGTCCGCACAGGCTTGCGAATCGGTTTGCGTGCCGACAAAATTCAAAAGTTTGTCATCCGGGACTACGCCGTGCAGACCGTCGGAGCAGAGCAGGAAACGATCCCCCTGTTGCAGCGGAACTACCGTCACTTCCGGGCCATCTCCGACTTCTTTGCTGCCGAGGTATTTCCAAAGGACGTTGCGGAACTTATGCTCTCGGGCCTCGGCGGCTGAAATCGTTTTCGCTTCCACCAGAGCTTGAGCTAAAGAGTGATCGACGGTCAACTGGGAAATCTTGCGATTGCGAATCAGGTAGGTTCGGCTGTCGCCAACGCCGGTGACGAAGAGTTCCTGACCTTTACGCCAGACGGCCACGACCACGGTCGTGCCCATGTTCTTCATTTCCTTATCCAGCGAACCCATCGCCATGATTTCTTCATTGGCGGTGACAATCGCTTTGCGGATAATGGTTTTCGTCTGCTCGATATTTACGGCCGGCGAGAGATGTTTCCGCAATTCGCGGGGTATGATGTCGATGGCTTTTTTACTGGCGACTTCGCCAGCGTTCTGGCCGCCCATACCGTCCGCAACAATACACACAATCAAATCGGGGAACAGTTTGACTTCGATAGAATCTTCGTTGTTTTCACGGTAATTCCCGAGAAGTGTGCATTTACCGATGTTCAGCGACAATGCCATGCGAACAACTCCTCGCCTGTCAACGCTATCAACTGTGCCAGGCGAAAGTTATGAAATTAAAATGCTGCGCAAGCCAGCAACTACAGGGAACTTCCTTGCAACCTACTATCACGTTACCAAATATAGTATGTGTGACAAAGTGTAAATCCACAAGTCAGATAGGATGCTAGCTGAAAAACTCGCTTTCTCCTCTTGCGAATTCTGCCGATATATTCGATATTCTCGTCAGAGTCCAAGTGTGAACGGAGAATTGCATGGATGCGATGCCCCGGCCCAGGCTGGCCCTGGTGCACGATTGGCTGACCGGAATGCGCGGCGGAGAGAAGTGTCTGGAGGTTCTCTGCCGGGAGTTTCCGGGTGCGCCGATTCATACCCTGATCCACCAAGTTGGCTCGACCTCACCTGAAATCGACTCGCATCCTGTCAAATCGAGTCGGCTCAATCATCTGCCGAAAATCGAGCGCTATTACCGATATCTTTTACCACTCATGCCCTGGGCCGCCCGCTGGAATGTCCGCGACTGCGATCTGGTTTTGAGTTTCAGCCACTGCGTGGCCAAGGCCGCCGTACCTCCTCCGGGAATCCCGCATGTCTGCTACTGCTTTACCCCGATGCGTTACGCGTGGCATATGAAGGAGCAGTATTTCGGTTCGGAACGGGTCTCCTTGAAGACTCGGGGAATCGACATAATTTTAAGCCGCATCCGGGAGTGGGATCGCAAAATCAGTACGCGGGTTACCCATTTTATTGCTATTAGTCGAACGATCCGGGACCGGATCCGGGATTCCTACGATCGCGACAGCACGGTGATTTATCCTCCCGTGGATACCAAGTTCTACACTCCAACAAACATTCGTCGGGAGAACTTTTTTCTCGTGGTCTCGGCTTTCGCTCCTTACAAGCGATTGGATCTGGCACTGGAGGCCTGTCGACGGCTGGGACGAAAGTTAGTGCTCATCGGCAAAGGGCAGAACCTACAGAAGCTGAAAAATCAATACGCTGGCGATGATCGGATTCAATTTCTGGGCTGGCAATCAGATCAGACGATCCGGGACTATCTGCGACGCTCCCAGGCACTACTGTTTCCCGGAGAGGAAGATTTCGGGATTGTTCCCCTGGAGGCGAACGCCTGCGGAACTCCCGTGATCGCTTACGCTCGGGGAGGGGCCACAGAGACGATCAAGCCTCTTGCGGGTTCGGCGGAGCCTACGGGAGTGTTCTTTGACGAACAGTCGGTGGATAGTCTCGTCGCGGCCATCGAAACGTTCGAGAGGAGTCGCAGTGCGTTTTCTCCGTTAGCCGCTCGAGCGAATGCACAGAAGTTCAGTCAGGATCGCTTTCGGCGCGAAATGCTCGATTATATATCGAGTGTGCTGGCGGAAGATGGTCAGCGTCAGAGACGGGCGGCCTAAACGAAAAAAGCTCTGGAGAATCTCCAGAGCCTTCGATGTTTCAGTCTAGGTCGGAATCAATTACTTGCAGCCGCCGCAAGAAGAGCGACCGCCGAACAGCTTCATTCCGCCGAACAGGCTCTTGTGACCACTGACAGGAGCAACAACTCCGCCGCAGCCCGAAACCGTAGCGCCACCGCAGCCGCTGTCGCAACCACTGCTGACCTGAACCTTGACGATTTCTTCGGTAGCAACCATTTCGGTGTAGGTTTCTTTCTTGCTCTTCTTAACGTCGCTCCAAGTGGTGACATCAACGTCGATGACCTTGTCCACTACCTTGGCAACGTTAACGGTGTGGGTAGCGGTCTTGGTGACCGGAACGCACTTCTTGGTAACAACTTCCACGTCCTTGGTAACCGGAATCATTTCGACTTCGGTGCGGGTAGCGGTCTTGGTAACAGGTACGCACTTGTTGACGGTAACATCAACGACCTTCGTCGAAGGAACGCTTTCGTAAACGGTGTTCACACCGGTCTTGGTGACTGCAACGCACTTGTTAACGGTGACGTCAACGACTTTCGTCGAAGGAACGTTTTCGTAAACGGTGTTCACGCCGGTCTTGGTGACGGCAACGCACTTGTTAACGGTGACATCAACGACTTTCGTCGAAGGAACGTTTTCGTAAACGGTGTTCACGCCGGACTTGGTGACGGGAACGCACTTGTTAACGGTGACGTCGACGACCTTAGTGGAAGGAACGTTTTCGTAAACCGTCTTGGTAGCTGTCATGGTCTTGGCGACGCAATGAGTGACCGGAACCTGAATCGTTTCCGTCATTGCAACTCGTTCGTAAACGGTGCTGGTGACAGTTTGCGATTCGGTAACGGTTTCGTAGTGTCCGCAAGGAGCCGGGGTAGCACATGCACTGGTGGTAGCGCCGCCGAACAGTTTGCCACCGAAGAGGCTGTGACCATGGCCCACAGAAGTGGTACCACAGCCACCGCAACCGCCGGTGGTAACCGGGGTGCCGCAACCGGAAGCTGCAACTGCGGGAGTGCCGCAACCGCCGCAACCGCTCACCGTGGTTGCACAAGGATCAACGGCAACAACCGGAGCTGCCACCCAAACTTTGCGACAAACAGGAACTGTGTTCGTTACAGTCTTGGGAACGCAGGTGTACTTGGTGACGGTACGAGCTTCCATCGTCGTGACGGGTTCCATTACCGTGTAGGTGTAAGGAACTTGCTTCGAAACGGTGGTGTACTCGGTTACGGTTCGCTTTTCGACGGAGGGCTGCCATTCGTAAGCGGTGTAAGTGTAAGGAACTTGCTTGGCGACCCGGGTGTACTCGGTCACTGTGCGTTTTTCAACGGTGGGCTGAATTTCGTTGACGGTGTAGGTGTAAGGAACTTGCTTGGCGACCCGGGTGTACTCGGTCACTGTGCGTTTTTCAACGGTCGGTTGAATTTCGTTGACGGTGTAGGTGTAAGGGACTTGCTTAGCGACCTGCGCGTATTCGGTAACCGTCTTCTTTTCGACAACGGCTTGCCATTCATTGACGGTGTAGGTGTAAGGAACCTGCTTTTCCTTGCGGTCGTAGCTCGTCTGCTTGACGACTTCCTTGACATCGGCCCACTCGTTAACAGTGTAGGTCGTCGTTTCGGTCTTCGGTTCCCAAACAGTTTCCTTGATGGTCTGCTTCTGCTTGGTCGTCACGGGAACCTTTTCGATATATTCGACGGTTCGTTCTTTGGTGACAGGCTTGTAGGTGATAACTTTCTGGTCAATCCAGGTTGGAGCAGGTGCTGCAACAGGACCGCAGGGAGCAGCGGCGCCGCAGGGCGATGCAACTGCGCCACCGCAACCGCTAGCAGCTACCTGACCGCAGGGGTCAGCAGCAACACCGCAACCCGAGGCAACGGCGCCACAAGATTTCTTGTGGGTAGCCATTACGGGAGCCGTCAACAGCATGGCAGCAGTGAAGGCAGCGGCCGAACGAAAACCTTTCAACATACGTCGTCTCCCTCTTTCCGCCGAAAATAAATGATGTGAAATGTAAGGTTTATTCATGGCGGAGCCTTACAAATCATGTCCTATCTTATTGCGGCTAAATGTTGACCGCTGAAGCATCATGCTAAACATGACCTTTTGGGAAGGCCACGCGTAATAAGAAGAATACACAATCCTGGTAAAATGGAAAGAGAAAATCGTCTTTATCGGGGCTTTCACTCTAACGAGTAGGAGTTAGGTAAAATCAACTTAGGAATCTTTGCCATTCTCAATAGAATCGCTTAAGTCAACATATTCCCACCAATCAGTCCCTTTTTGGAAAGGCAGGCTCTCATGCGGAAGTGGTTTTGTGCATTGGCTCTAGTTTTTGGGCTTTCGGTTGCTGTCAAAGCGGATGACGACTTCGTGCCCCTGTTCAACGGGAAGGATCTCACCAGCTGGAAATTGCATCCCGAAACGAACACGGGAGCTTTTAAGGAAGTCAAGGCTGTGATGGCCGATGGCAAAAAGGTCGCCTGGGAAGGCATCACCAAAGACGGCAAAACGATTACTCTGTGGAAGGTTGTCGACGGTGCGATCGTCGGCGGCGGCCCGATGAGCCACCTCTACCACGACGCGGCCAAGTGGGAAAACTTCCACTTCCGGGCTGAAGTTAAAATTAACGATAAGGGCAACAGTGGCATTTTCTTCCGAGCCGGTTACCGCGGCGGAATTCCAGAAGGTTACGAAGCCCAGATCGATGCGACCCACAGCGACCCGATTCGAACGGGAAGCATTTACCCCAACGGTGAATTCGGTCTGAACAAATTCCGCAAGGATATCGTGGTCATGAACACCGCGCCTCACAAGCCGGACGAATTCTTTACCTACGAAATTATCGCCAAGGGCGCTACCCTGACGACGATCGTGAACGGCAAGAAAATCAAGGAATGGACCGATCCGGCCAAGACCTTCACCAAGGGGCACTTCGCTCTGCAAGGCCACGACCCAGGCTCGGTGATGACTTTCAAGAAAATTGAAGTCAAGGAATTGAAATAATCGTTTGCTGCGAGTCGCCCACGTTCATTTCATCCGCCAGACACTTTCTAACGGGATGCGTTCTTTTTCCAGCGTGTCCCGAATATCCTCCAAAAACCTTTTCGCATCCATCGGATAGCCTGCGGTCGCCTTCAGGCCGGGAATCTTGTTGCGCCAGTACTCGTTGAACTGCAGCATCAGCAATTCCCTCAGATACTTCGCCAGCATAGATGCCAAAGCCACCGGAAGATATTTCTCTTCGGCCTTGGGCGTAAAACGTAGGTCCACACGCGTAATATCATGCTCTTCCAGATCGCTGGGGCAGCCGAGCTTTACCCGATAGAAGCCCTCCGCGGCCGTTTCTCGCACGGTTTCAATCCAACAGTCGGGAAAGGCTTCCTGCAGGATCGCACCGTAGAAATTCCGCCCCCCCAATTTGTCAACTGCCACCACGTTTTCCCAACCCTGACCTAGGAATTCGGGTCGAAGTTTCTGCAAGAGCGATATCACGCCGGCGGCTGTGGCCGCACTCTTGACGTTGTGCTTCTCCACTATCCGGTTGAATAAGGGGGTTGGAGTGATCGCCACGAACGTCCACTCCGTTTGCATCGTGTGGCCGGAGGGTAGCGACATTCGATGCCGATCCCACTTTTCGACATCCAAAACGATTTGATCGAGAGGATACTCGACGGGAATAGTCCGTTGTGGATCGTACCAGGGCTCCTGCCGAAGTTCTTCAAGTCCCAGGGCACCGACATCCTGCAGAAAGGAATCGAGTGTCAGAGGTGGCGTTCGCAACATCGGCAGCAAGGTGAAGAGGCCACGCTCCAGGGAAGCGAGCCGACCCGACTTCCCGTAGAGATTTTTGGAATCTGCCACCGGAATCTTGCTGGCATCGGATTCGTCGCGGGCCAGAACATCCTGAAGTTCTGACCAGAGATCCAGATTGGGATTGGGCAGCCGCCACATCACTGCCGCCTGAGTCATTGGACCCAGATTCGGACCGTAGCCCGCTTCATCGATTCCTGCCAAATAGGCCATTTTTCCGCCCTATATAATTACGAGCACGGTGCTTCCTGAATAGTTTAGCAGGTAACTGCCATACCCGGGGGAACGAATCTCATGGCGATGCTAGCCGACAATATTTTTCTGAAGATCATCGACAAAAAGATCCCGGCAAAAATCGTTCACGAGGACGATCTCTGTCTGGCTTTTCACGACATCCATCCTCAGGCCCCCGTTCATGTCGTGATCATACCGAAAAAGGAAATTCGCACGCACGACGACCTGACCTCTGAAGATGCCGTTGTGCTGGGGCATCTGCATCTGACTGCCCAGAAGATCGCTCGTCAGCTGGGGCTTCACCAGGGTTATCGGCTGGTCCTCAATTGCAAGGAAGACGGCGGGCAAACTGTTCCGCATCTGCACATGCATTTGCTCGGCGGTCGAAATATGGGCTGGCCTCCCGGTTAAAAACCTCCGCCTTTAAGCTTCGGAGATCTTTCGAAAAAAGGCGATCAGTTCCCTGAAACGGACGACTTGCCGGAGGCGTCTGGTTGTTAGTGAACGGGTACTTTCCTCTCCGGAGTTGTTGAAATGAAATACTGCAAGTTAATTGCGATGCTGGCCCTCCTGCTCGGGGCGGGCACCGCGCGCAGTCAGGGAGCTCCACTACCAGTGGGTTTAAAAGATGTGCCGCCCGATAGCATTTACTTCTTCCATGCGGACGTGAAGTCGATTCTGAAATCTCCTCTGGTCCAGGAAGTTCGTAAGGGGCTGGGGGATCAACTCCAGCAAGCGATGGAAGCCGCGAAAGCTCAAGGGATCGATATCGAAAAACTCTCGACCGTGACTTTCTCCTCGCCGAATTTCACACTGATCGCTTCCAATGCGGAAAATAATCAGTTTTTGCTCACCCTTCAGTTTCAGGAGGCGTATGACAAATCGAAATTATTCGTCGACCAGCGAGCTGGAGAAGAAAAGGACAACGCCATCCCGTTGAAAAGCGATATGCTGCTTCGTCTGGTGGATTCTAAAACGGTTCAGCTCACCAATAAAAAAATGGCGGCGCAAAAGGATAAAGGCAAACCGGCTAATTCCGAGACGGATTCCCTGGCGGATTTCATTCAGGAATCGCAGAAACATCAGCTCTGCATGGCTATTAATCTTTCCGGGCTTCCCGATGAAATTCGCAAGAACCCGGCGGAGGAACTTCGGCCCTTTCTCCCAATATTCAATGCTCAGAACCTCGGGATTTTCGCGGATGCCACCCAAGGTCTGAAAGTGAATCTGAAATTTCACTGCGAGAATGCTGACAAGGCTGAGACTGTTAAAGGCAGTTTAAACCTGGCTGGAAAGATTGCCAGCAAACAAATCGAACTCGTCCAAAACTCCAAGTCTAGAGATCTCGAACCGCTTTTGCCGGCCTTGAAGATCATCAAAAAGGGAATTGATGAAGCGAAGATTCAGGAGTTGAAGAACGAGGTCTCGGCCCTGGTCGAATTTCAGTCCGATATACCGCTCGGGAGCTATCTGAAAGGTCTCAGCGGCAAGATGCTGGGAAATTCGAGCCGGACTATTGCCGTCAATAATTTGAAGCAGATTGCCCTAGCCATGCATAACTATGCCAGCGTGTACGACGGGTTTCCACCGGGCGCAATCTGCGATCGAAAGGGAAAGAAGCTTCTTAGCTGGAGAGTGGCCATTCTTCCCTATGTGGATCAAACGGCCCTCTACGCGGAATTTAAGCTCGATGAACCCTGGGATAGCGAGCACAACAAGAAACTGATCGCCAAGATGCCCAGGGTCTATCGCCATCCGAGCGATGACCCTAAAACGACCAAGACCCGCTACAAGATTTTCACCGGTAACGGAGCTTGCTTCGATGTGGTCAAAGCGACTAAATTTCAGGAAATAACAGATGGCACATCGAACACCCTCATGTGCGTGACCGCCGCGGAACCGGTGGAATGGACCAAGCCCGATGATATCGAATATGACAAGAAAGTGGACGTCTTGAAGCTCCTCTTCTGGGAAGACGGTTCCACGCCGATCAGCCTATGCGATGGCTCCGTCCGCAGCGTCTCCACCAAACTGAAACTGGATACGCTCCATCTGTTAATTCAGAAGGCGGACGGTCAAGTGATTGGGCCGATCGAATAGCCTTGAGGGGGAAGTCCGTGAAAGAGGAGCATTATTGCTCCTCTTTATTCGTTTATAAAAGCCATTTTATGTTCTGTTCGTGGTAATCTGTCCTCTGAATCAGGTGGTCGCCACTTCCGAGTGATTTCCAAAGTTTTTTTCTCTCGGATTGAAAGATTTGAAATTCGGGCTGTTTCCATCTGCGGAGGGTCTGATGGGTTCATCGCCAACGACACGAGCCAGCCTGTTACTGCGGCTGGCTAATCCCGAAGATCAGAAGGCTTGGGCCGAGTTCGTTACCTTGTACGAACCGCTGGTTCATCGCCTCTTGCGGAAATCAGGCTTGCAGGACGCCGATCTGCGCGAGGTCACCCAGGAAGTTTTTCTGGCCGTCAGTCGCAATGTGGCCCGCTTCGAACCGGCCTACGAAAAGGGAAGTTTTCGCGGCTGGTTGCGTACAGTAACACGTAATCTGCTGGTGAATCTTCTGGAACAACGCCGTCGCAAGCTCGGGGCGGGAACCGGGTCTACCGATATGCTGCATTTGATTCAGCAACTTCCCGCTCCCGATTGCGAGACATCGGTATTCGTCGATACGGAATTTCGGCGTCGGCTTTTCCATCATGCGGCCGATCGGGTTCGGAAGGAATTCCGTCCAGCGACCTGGCAGGCTTTTTGGCAGACCTGCGTCGAGCAAATTCCCATCGCGGAAGTCTGCCAGAGGTTGGGGATTACGCCGGGGGCCGTTTATATCGCACGCAGCCGGGTGATTACGCGTTTGCGGGCAGAAGTGGATCGAATCGATAGAGAGGAGAATCAGTAATGAATCTCGACGAACATCTCTCGAATGATTCTCTCACCCTGATTGCTCAGGGGAGCTTAAACACGGAACAGGAGACTCAGGCTTCCGCTCATCTGGACCATTGCACGCTTTGCCAGGCGGCTCTCGAACGGACCTCCGGCGGAGCGGAATGGTGGACGGAAACGGCTACCCAATTAAGAGTCGACGAAGATGATCTCCCGCCGCCCGGATCGGAGAGTTGGTCGGCAGTCGATTTCTCCGTCGATTTTTTGGACCCGGCGGATAATCCCTCGTTGTTGGGGCTTCTGGCCGAGTACGAAATTCACGGAATTCTCGGCCGGGGTGGCATGGGAGTAGTGCTGAAGGCTCGGGATACACAGTTAAATCGCTTTGTGGCTATCAAGGCCCTGGGGCCGCAATGGGCCTCAAGCGAAGTAGCCCGTCGGCGATTCGCTCGGGAAGCTCAAGCCGCCGCCGCGGTAGTTCATCCCAATGTGATTGCCATCCATCAGGTTCAGGCCAACGGACGGCTGCCGTTTATTGTCATGCCCCTCATACCCGGGGAGTCCCTGCAACAGCGGTTGGCCGCGCGGGGTCAACTGGAATTGATCGAAGTTCTTCGAATTGCCATGCAGGCGGCAGCAGGTTTGGCCGTAGCCCACGAGCAGGGGCTGGTGCATCGCGATGTTAAGCCCGCGAATATTCTGCTCGAACCGGGAATCGAACGGGCGGTGCTGACCGATTTCGGTCTGGCCCGCGCGGCGGATGATCGGACTCTCACACAGTGGGGAGTGATCGCCGGCACACCCGCTTACATGTCCCCGGAGCAATCCCGTGGGGAGCCGATTGACGGACGTTCCGATCTCTTCAGCCTCGGTTGCGTCATGTTTGAGATGGCTACTGGAGAGACGCCCTTTCAATCCGAGAGCACGCTCGCCCTGTTACGGCGAATCTGCGAGGAATCGGCACCTGCGCCCTCCCGCTTGAACAAACAATTGCCCCCTTGGTTCGATAGTATCGTCCTCCGGCTCCTGAGTAAGAATCCGGAAGATCGTTACTGCAGCGCGCGGGAGGTTTCAAAATTGCTGGAGAACTGTTTGGCACACATGCAGGATCCAGCCACTCAGTTACCAGTGGAACTCAAAAAGAAGTTCCGTTGGTTCCGCTGGCTGGCCCTGAGTTTCGGGCTGCTGGCCATGATCGGATTTTGCGTATATCTCTGCTACCGCGAGAAACCAATTGAGAAAATCGAATCACCTCCGGAAATCAAAGAAGAATTCGACCCCTCCTGGAACTGGGGAGATAAAGAACTCCGAGATATTCGCGAAAGGCTGGATGCCTTGACACCCGGGTCGCCCCATTAGTTGATTTTGAAATCTTAAAACTGTCATTGATTAGAAAGGAAAGATCATGAAACGTCTTGTTTTTGGCTTTGCCCTAGTCTCGGGCTCCCTCTTGGGAGCTTCCTATGGGTTTAGCCATTTAGATGCTCAAAACCCCGTTGCCAATCCGACATTAACCCCGACGACTCCAGCAACGGAAACCACGACTCCAGAGTTGCAAGTTTACCCGAATGTGACCGGGATGACACCAGCCGTGCAACCATATTCCTCAGCTCAACTTCACGAACAGCAGGAAATTATGCAATTGGAGCAGAAGTCTCTCCAGCTGGCGGTAGCCCTAGAAGCTAAACGCACGCCAGAAAGAGAAGCGGAGTTGCGAAAGCTAGTCGAAACAATTTTCGATAGACGTCATGCGCTACAGGTAGCGGAAGCGAAAGATTTGACCGAAAAGTTGGCTAAGCTTCAAGAGTCTTTGAAAGTTAGACAGACCAAGAAAGTGGAAATCATCAATCGCCGGATTAAAGAGCTTATGGGGGAAACCGATGATCTGGGTTGGGGCTTGCAGCGAAAGGATAAACTGTCGCCCATCATCCGAGTGATGGCCCCATCCAATAACGTACCTTTGGGCGAAGTGCCTCAAACGAATAGAATCGTTCCCGCAGAAGCTATTCCCGCAACGGATGCTCCTTCAATTCCTCCGATGGCGGTTATTCCGCCGCAAGGAAAAGCGGATCCACTTATCTCGGCCGATTCGCAAGATGTTAAGACCCTGGAACTCCAGGTGAAATTGGCGGTAATCCGTTTGGAGGAAGCAGAAGCTGCTCTAAACAATATCCGCGATCAGAATGCAAGTGGCATCATTAGTGTGACGGAAGTCGAGAAGGCCAAATACAATGTCAAAAAAATGAAAATTGAAGTAGAATTGGCCCAACGAAGAGTCGAAATCGCGCGGGAGGCCAAAGAGTCGAAGAATGTGCCTCAAAACAATTCCAATACTAATCGCAACTAGCACTCTTTCTTCGGCGGATGATCCCGGCTCCCACGGCGATCATCCCCGACCCGAACAGCAAAATGCTCGCCGGCTCTGGTACCGGGGCCAAATAGATTTCCGTCGGATTATCATAATAGACCACCATGCCGGCTGGTAAACCGTTCAGAAATTGAAAGGAGCCGCTGTAGTTGCCCGAATAAAGCACGTAAGTCGATATTGTGTCGTAAGTTCCAGAGAGTGAAAGCGTGCTGTTACGACCGAGATACAGTGTGTTACCCATGCCAATGCTGAGGTGGCTGGTCGCCCCGCTGGGTTTGCCGATCAAAGACAGTGTCCCATTCAAAATCACATTATCGTTGACGGTCAGGGCATCATAAGTCGAACCGGTTCCCGGGCTGAGTACTCCCCCGGTGTTCACAGTAAGTGTTGCTCCCCCGCCATTTCCTACGGTTCCGTTGCCGCTCAGAGTAGCCCCGTTTTGGATTATCACATTGGTGTTTGCCAAGCCACCCGTGACCAAGAGATTGCCTGAGGCGACTGTAGTACTGCCGGAATAGAAATTGGAAGCCGAAATAGTGGTTGTTCCCGGGCCGACAATCGTCAGGGAAACTTGTCCGCCAGCAATACCATCTCCGATTGAGCCATTCAAATTGATTCCGCCCAAATTAGCGGCAGTGATTGTCAGGTTCTGAGTCTTACCCGTAGTGGCATTTCCGGTGACCGCGCCGATTGTCAGCAGCCCGGAAGTGCTGCTGGCGTTATTAGTGAAACTAAAACTCGTCACGCCCGAATTCAGGCTGATGCTGGCCGTAATCGTCTGGGCCGAGTTGCTATTGTTTGTGATCCCACCCGAGCCGATCGTGAGGGTGTTGCCGCTCAGGGTGAATGCACCTGCGGAGGAAGCGAAGCTCAGGGAGTTCACACTGTAAGCGGTGTCGATTACCGAAGACAGGCCAATCGATCCCGCCATGACGATATCCGCGGAACCATCGTTGGCGGGCGCGGAACCTCCCGCCCAATTGGCACTATTCGACCAGTAGTACGGCGAAGAACCACTACCGCCGTTCCAAGTTTGAGCCTGGATGGGTGACGAAAACTGAAAAAAAGCCGCCAGGACAAAGAGATAGAAGGTTTTTTTGCGGAGGGGTAGTGGATGCCGATTTGATTTGGCCATGGATGCAATCGACTCTAGCTTAGCCGGGTAACAATGGATCATCCTGATCACGCATTTCCAATATAGGCAAGTTACAGAGCGATCCCTGAAAAGATAGTGGCATTCCTGTTAGGAAGGGATGAAATTATCGAGCAATTCGAACCGGAGCTTCCGAGTAGTTTTTATCCGGGCCCTGTGATCGCATTCTGTTAAACCGAACGCCGGGATATAAAATAGTCTGCATCGCGAATTTTGAAATCTCCTTTTGAGTTAACGAAAGATAATGCAAACTCAGCCATATCGATTTGCCTTGGCTTTTTTTTTCCTGGCTAGTCTGATCGGGATCATCTTTCCCGATACGGGTAGCCGAGCCGAAGAACCCGCAAAAGCCGATTGGCAAATGGTTTGGAGCGACGAATTCAATGGGACGGAGATCGATCCCAAAAAGTGGGATTTCGACATCGGCAATGGCTTTTACAACTACGATGCCAAACAGTGGATCAGCGGTTGGGGCAACGACGAACTGCAGTACTACACCAAGGAGAAAGATAATGCCTTCGTTGAAGGCGGCTATCTGCATATCCGAGCCATCAAGGAATCGATTCATAATTGCGGTTACAGTTCCGCCCGGCTTAAGTCGCGAAAAAAAGACGGCAGCAGTTTGTTCAGCCAGACTTACGGCAAGTTCGAATTCCGAGCCAAGCTCCCGACCGGGCAGGGCGTCTGGCCTGCGATTTGGATGCTCCCTCTTGCTGACAAATATGGCACCTGGGCTTCCTCTGGGGAAATCGACATTCTCGAAGCTCGGGGACAGGAACCGACCAAGATTCTCGGTACCCTCCATTTCGGAGCAAAATGGCCGGCCAATCGTGAAGCCAGCAAAGCGATCACCCTGCCCAAAGGAGGCCGTATCTCCGACTTTCATACCTATACCCTGGAATGGGAACCGGGGGAAATTCGCTGGCTTTTGGACGGTGAAGTCTACTCCACGCAAAAATCCTGGTGGAGTAGCTCGAAGCTGGAGGATGGCAAAGGGGTGAAGCCAACCCAAGAATCCGAATTGAATCCCTGGCCGGCGCCTTTCGATAAGCCCTTTTATCTGGTCATGAATCTGGCCATCGGGGGCAAATTTTTGGGCAATCCGGATAAGACGACTGAGTTCCCCTGTGAAATGCTGATCGATTACGTTCGGGTCTACGAGAAAGTCGGCGGCTATGGAGCAACCAAGCCGCGCGGCCGGGAAAATTTACCGTTCGAGAAAAAGTGAGTTGCGAACGGCATTTTTAAGTCGATTACATGTAGCCTTGCCAGTTCGGCTTCACGATCAGTTCCGGAATATGCACGTGGGGCGGTTGCAGGGCCACGAAGACCACGACATTTGCGATGTCTTCCGGTTTCAGGATCTTCGCCCGGTGTTCCGCCGATACCGGATTGGGCCGTTCGTCCAGAATCGGTGTATCGATTTCGCCTGGAAAAATGCTGGTCACTCGCAAACCGTTTTCTCTTTCCTCGTTCGCCAGACAGCTGGACAAGCCATCCAATCCGAACTTCCCGGCACAGTAGCCAGCGCCCCCCAGTGGATTGCCTCGTTTACCGGAAACGGAATTGATATTGATGATTAGGCCGTCTTTTCGGGCGAGCATTTGCGGCAGCACAGCGCTCATGCAGTAAAAGGCCCCGTCCAGGTTAGTCCGAACCAGTTGATTCCAGCTTTCGGGAGTTAGTTCCCGGAAGGCTCGTTGCTTGATGTTCAGTCCGGCGTTGTTGACCAGAATATCCACTTTACCAAATTTTCGGGTAGCTTCAGCAATCAGAGCTTGAGCCTGTTTGGTATCGGTGACATCGGCGGCGAAGGAATGTAGCTTGGCACCTCCTTGGAGCGATTCCACGGCCTTGGCCAATTTGGCCGCGTCTCGTCCCGCGATGACGACCTGAGCTCCTTCTTCGAGGAAGCGTTTTGCCGTTGCCAGGCCCACGCCGCTGCCGCCACCTGTTACAACCGCCACTCTGTTTTTAAGATTTTGCATGTTTTCCTTCACTTGAAGTCGAGCGTTTCGCGCTCTTTGATTGTCTTCGTGATAGAATATGGAATAGGCCTTACATCTATCGAGGAAGTGGAATGAACGCGGAATTGCGAAGACGGACCGACGACCTGTGCAACAATTTGACGCAGCTACGGGACTCTCTTTGACATCGCCGCCAAGATCCGGGATCGCGATGCCCTGAATGCCAAGATGGGGGAAGCGAACTTCTGGGATAGTCCTACCCAGGCCCAAAAAACCATTCAACAGTTGAAGCCGTTGAACGGGCTGATTAAACCCTACGAAGAATTGACTGCCTCGATCGGCGATCTGCAGGCTTTTGCCGAACTCTGCCAGGAAGACGAGACTCTCGAGACCGATTGGTTGAAAGAAATCGAGCGAGTCGAAAAGCTGTACGGCAATTTCGAACTTCAAGCGATGATGAGCGGCAAGCACGATGCCAGCAATGCTATTGTGCACATCCAGGCCGGCGCCGGGGGAACCGATGCATGCGACTGGGCTCAGATTATGTTGCGAATGTATACCCGCTGGGCCGAATCGCACGGTTTCAAAGTTGAGCTGCAAGACCAGGTGGAAAACATCGAAGCCGGTTTGCAGTCCTGCACTTTCCGTGTAGTTGGCGATTACGCCTATGGCTACCTCCAGAGCGAACTGGGTGTGCATCGTCTGGTCCGCATCAGTCCTTTCGGTAGCGGCGATACCCGGCAGACGTCGTTCGCGGCTGTCGATGTGCTTCCGGAACTCGATGATACAATCGAAATCGTCATCAAGCCCGACGATCTGATCAAACAGACTTTCTGTTCCGGCGGACCGGGTGGACAGCATCAGAATAAAACGCAATCGGGCGTCCGGTGGATTCACGTGCCAACCGGCGTGGCGGCGGAAAGCCGTACCGAGCGCAGCCAGATCAAGAATGCCGAAAACGCCATGACTCTGCTCAAAGCCCGACTGTATCGTATTGAAGAGCAGAAGCAGATGGCTGAGTTCGACAAGCATTATGAGACCAAAGCGGAAGTGGCCTTCGGCAGCCAGATTCGCAGTTACGTTCTGCAGCCTTACACGCTGGTTCGGGACGAACGAGACGGAATCGATGTGAAGACGGCCCAGGTGCTACCCGTCCTGGATGGCGATCTCGATCAGTTCATGCATGCCTATCTGAGACACAAGACGGCTCGGATGCATCGCAAAAAATCGGCTTAACAATCTTTCCCGGCCGATTCCTCCTTTACTCAGATTGGAGGAATCGACCGGCTTGCTTGCTGTCCAAAAGAACTTCTGCTTACGGCCTTTGCGTTATGGATCAGCCCAAGACCAGCTTTTCGTTCGCGATCGCGAATCTCGAACAGACCGAACGTCTGGGTCGCTGGCTGGGAAGTCGCTTATTCCCGAATTCGGTGGTCGCATTGCTGGGCCAACTGGGAGCGGGGAAGACTCATCTCAGTCGGGCAATAGCTCAGGGACTGGAAATTTCCAACGAAAGACTGGTCACCAGTCCCACTTTCGTTCTGATTCAGGAATATCCGGCCCGGCTGCCGATTTTTCACTTCGATGCCTACCGACTGGCCAATCCTCAGGCTTTTCGGGATCTGGGGGTCGATGAATACTACTCCGGCGGCGGCGTCTGCCTGATCGAGTGGGCGGACAGAATCGTTCCGGCGCTGCCCGAACAATATCTGGAAATTCGACTCGAGATTGTGCAGCAAGACGTTCGACTGTGCCAAGTTACGGCAATAGGGGAGCTGTACCGGAAAATCGTGGAGAATTTGCGTCTAGACTGGTCCGACGGACCAGAAGCGTCTTGACATAACTCACTGGCTCCGCATAACTTAAATTTCTCGCTTTCGTTAGGAATCGCTTGATCAATGGCACTTACTTTAGATCAGTACGCGGACGCCTTATTTGCCCGTAAGGACATCATGTTCCCGGCCGCGCCCGATCCCAAACCGATGAAGGCGAAGCCCCATGTGAAAAAGATGACGGGTTTAAAAGCCGTCTTCTGGAATATTTACGGGACGTTGCTGGTCATATCCGAAGGAAATTTT
Organism: Telmatocola sphagniphila; assembly: GCF_018398935.1. Taxonomy (GTDB): domain Bacteria; phylum Planctomycetota; class Planctomycetia; order Gemmatales; family Gemmataceae; genus Telmatocola; species Telmatocola sphagniphila. Next base: position 701,594 of record NZ_CP074694.1, read on the forward strand.
AAGCTCAAAAGCGACATCGAACTGATGCTGAATGTCGCCCTCGATAAAACGATCCACGAATTCAAGATGTGGCAGTCGATGAGCCGCAAGCCGGGCCAGCCGGCCGAATATATGCGGGAGATTTATGACCGCGCCTTGCGGGAAGCCACCATGCTGCCTTCCCGCAACGAGAAATATCCGGAAACCCGATCCGAATTGATCTGGGAAAACATCATCAAACGGCTGCTTCAGAAGGAGTATAAGTTCGACGCCGCAATGTACGGCTCACTGAACCAGTTTACCCAGAAAGTGGCTTTTTTCTTTCACGTGGCGATGCAGGGGGCCGGGGCGTTTCCGGGGGCGGCCGATACGATCCGGAATCTGGAATCGCTGGGAATTGCTCAGGGCTTGTACGCGGATGGCCAGTGTTTTTCGACCGCGCATCTGGGATGGTGCCTCCGCGAGCAGAACAGCACCTTCGATATGGATCTGCTGATTCCCGGCCGGAATCGAAAGATTTCCTGCAATTTCAACGCACGCAAACCTTCGGAAGCCTTTTTGGCCACGGTTACCAGCCATCTGGAATTGTTAAATATTTCTCCAGACCAGGCTCTTCATGTTGGCTGCGACATGAATCGAGATATAATTCCTGCCAAGGCCGCCGGACTTCGCACGGCTCTGTTTGTCGGCGACCGGAACGCTGTTATAGCCTCCCCAGAACAGTTAAAGGACGATTCCACCCGCCCGGATATGTTGCTGACGGAACTGTCGCAACTGAACTTCATACTCGGCTAAAGGATTGCCATATGCCACCGGTACCGTTTATTGAGCCAGCTCAGATAGATTGCTCGAAAATCGTGGCCGATCTCGACGAGATCAAGCGACTTAATCCCCATCGCGATAATATGTTGCAGCTGCACGCCATCGTCTTCCTCGACTTTGAAGCGATGCTCATCGCCGGCTATAAGGATGTCCGTTCCGATGAATTCTGGGTTTCCGGGCACATGCCGGGCTATCCGCTCTTTCCGGGCGTGATGATGTGCGAAGCGGCGGCCCAGATGATTTCCTTTTACACCAAGAAACTCTCACTGTTCGGCGATAATCTTTTGGGACTGGGTGGCTTGGATGGAGCCCGTTTCCGCTACCCCGTTCGTCCAGGCGACCGTCTGCTGATGATAGGCAAAGGCATAAAAGTCAGCCGGCGCATAACCGTTTTCGATGTGCAGGGTTACGTGGGATCGAACCTCTGCTTTGAAGTGCGCGTTTCCGGGGTGCCAATCCCGGGCCAGGAAAACATCAATAAAGTCCTCGAGGCGCCCAAGTCGTGAGACGGATGAAACGGCTGCCCCTGGAAGAGTTGCAGCCTTACTCCTTTCCCGAAGCGGTTCGTGGCGAAGCCCCCCCGCCGGTGGATTGGCAACAAGTATTTGGAAATTCGAATCCCGTTGAGGTGGAAGTCGGGTTCGGCAAAGGGCTATTTCTGCTCACCGCGTCCAGCCAGCACCCGGAGATCAATTACTTCGGTATCGAGATCGTCCGGAAGTATCAGCTGGTAACGGCTACTCGACTGGCACTCAAACAAGTTCGCAACGTGAAAGTGGCTTGCGCCGACGCCAAGATTATGTTCGGACAGCAGATCGCCCCCGGAACCGTCCAGGCAGTGCACATCTACTTCCCCGATCCGTGGTGGAAGAAACGACACAATAAACGCCGTCTGTTTACGCCGGAGTTCGCCTGCGATTGCGGTCGAGTTCTGAAGCTGGGTGGTAAACTGCACCTGGTGACCGATGTGGCCGATTACTTCGCCATGGAACAGGAAACCATGCAGGGATTACCTTCGTTTCGAGAATGCGATGCGATCCCGGAATCTCGCGGCGAGCACGATTTCGACTATCTGACCAATTTCGAGAGGAAGTTTCGAAAAGAAGGGCGACCGATCCATCGGGTGAGCTACGAGAAAGTGGCTTAGTGCAAGGTGGGCGATTTGCGTTAAGCACTCGATGAAACTGGGGGATTCATTTCAACGAGCGATTTCACTTCGGCGAGCATTTCCGTCCTCAAAACGCTTTCGAGTTCGACCAGAATGCGAGCCATGTCGCCGCCATCCATGACGCGGTGATCAAAAGTCATCCGGCAGGCCAGCGAACCATCCGCTTCAAAAATCCCGTAATGCAACGTACTGGTCAGAGGTGTTTCCAGGCTCAAAGCGGTTGCTCCGTGCCCGGCCGTAACGCTGACGCCGTAGGTCCCCGAATTGTAGGCCCGAATTGTACCGTCGCAATTGAGCTGATACCACCAGCCCAGATGTCGCAGCCAGCGCGGCAGCTTGCTCACCCGTACAATTTTGCGCGTAGTACCATGCTTATTCAGCGGATCCTTCTGATACATCAGAATGCGGCCATCAATCTCAGTTAATGGCAATTCATGGGGTTTCCGGATCAGGCAGAAAATCACTCCCAAATCGCCGAGCACATCGCGCTCGATGACCACGCAGGCCACGCTATAGGGATGCTCGTAGAGTCTGGGGCGCGGGAATTTGAGATAAGCCCGGCGGAAGACCGGTATTCGCTGTCCCACGATGGCTAGCGCTTTTGTGAAGATTCCGCACCAACTCGGTTTGATCGAGCAGCAATTGCGAGCCGCCACTAGCTCTGCCAGTTGCATCCTCCTCTCGAAGGGAATCAAAGGGATTTCCCGGCTGAAATCCATCATGTCGCAGACGAATCTTCTGGAAATACTGAGAGAGATGTATCGTCCCATCGATCTCGTCCGCATCGGGTTTTCCTTCGAATCTAGTAAATGATCTTTTTAATTTAATGAGAGAAATACTCGCTTAGCAATGAAACTCCCCGCATTGCGAAAGAAGTTGCTAAACTAATCCGTCAAAAGCCTAAGGGAGAGTAAATCAGATGGATAAGCCGTATACCGCCATTCAGATCGTGATGATGCCTCGGGATACCAATCCGCACGGTACGATCTTCGGCGGCGTCATTCTCAGCTACATCGACATGGCCGGCGCCATAGCGGCCCGGCGGGAAATCGCTCTTCGCGGCGGAGCGAAAGATATCGTTTTTGTCACGGTTGCCATCAATCGCGTCGAATTCAAACAGCCGGTGATGGTGGGGGATGTCGTTCGGTTCGAAACTCATGTCCTGCGCATCGGCCGGACTTCACTAACCATGCACATTAACGTGATCTCGGAGCGCGCGGGAGAGGTCATCCCCGTCACGGATGCGGAAGTCGTTTATGTGGGGATCGATAATTCTCAAGGTAAAAGGACTCCGATAGTGCTTCTGCCGCAGGAATCCTAACCTCGTCGCGTGGCTCGGCGCCGGAAGAACTCATCGGCCAGCGTCCCGAACAGAAGCGTCAATCCGACGATCGCTTTCTGAGCCGCATCGGGAAACTCGGCGAAAACTATGAGTGGATCGAGCACCTTCAGAACCATTGCTCCGAAGATCATTCCGACAACCGTCCCTTCACCGCCTCGCAAACTACAGCCGCCCAGCACGGCCCCCGTGATGGCGAACAACTCCTCGCCTTCTCCAGAGTTGGAAGGCATTACGGATCCCAAATCCAAAAGCAAAAGTACACCGGAGAACGCCGCGAGACCGGAACAAATCACAAAGCCGGCAAATCGAAAGCGGGTGGTCCGGATACCGGCGTATCGGGAGGCCTGTTCGTTGTAACCGATTGCGTAACAATATCGGCCATAGATGCTGAAATGCAGTAATAAACCGATTATTAAGGCCATTCCCAGGAGCCAGATAAACTCCGCGGGAAAGAGCAGTTCTCCACGGGCGTCTTTTCCTATGAATATCCAGCGCAACTGATCGATCGCAGCGGCCGCATCCGGATTGCCCGTCTTGATGGAATTCAAACCAACTGTGTTATCCCAGACTAAACGGGTGAGGCCTCGATAGACGAACAGTCCGCACAAGGTTACGAGAAAGGGCTGTAACTGGAGTTGAGTAATCAGCAGTCCGTGGATCATTCCAATAATCAACCCGCCCCAAACGACTGCCGCGAAGGCCAGGTAAGGGTTCATGTGCCGTTTTTCGATGAGATAGCCGAAACTTACCGAGGCGAGTCCGATTACCGAACCAATGGAAAGATCGATAGCCCCGGTGATGATGAGAACCCCAACACCAAGTGTGGTGATGCCCAGTCGCCCCTGCCGATTGCCGACATCCTGGATAGTGCTCCAGTCGAGGGCATTCGGATTGGAGAAGTAAAGGGCAATGTAGAGGGACACCAATATCGCGAGGACACCAGTAATTCGTACCATTCCGAGAGTATCCTTAATAGCCAACTTTGGATTTTTCGAAGCCTGTAGCCAGATTCATGACCGCTTCTTCGCTGAACTGATCCCGTTCGAGTTCGCCGGTCAATCTGCCTTCATGCAGAACCAGAATGCGATCGCTCATTCCCAAAACTTCTTCCATGTCGGAAGAGATCATCAGAATGGCAATTCCCTGCTGCACCAGGTTATCGATGTTCTGATAGATTTCCTGGCGGGCTCCGACATCCACACCTCGTGTGGGTTCATCCAGGATCAGCACTTTGGGATTTCGGGCCAGCCACTTGGCCAGCACGACCTTCTGCTGATTGCCACCCGACAAGAATCCGACCGGCTGAAATAAATTGGGGGTCTTCACACGCAACCGGGTCACGAACTCTTCATTCAAAGCTTGCTCGGCTTTAAACTTCAAAAAACCGAATGCGCTGAGACTCGGCAGACTGGGGAGACTGATATTGAAGCCGGAGCCTCTTTCCAGAATGAGTCCATGTTTGCGGCGATCCTCGGGAACGAGCAGCAAGCCCCGCTCAACGGAGTCGCTGGGATGGTGAGGCTGGAAGTTCTCGCTATCAATGGAAACTTCCCCGCCGATAATCGGGCGAATCCCGAATAAGGCTTCGGCCAACTCGGTACGGCCCGCACCCACCAGGCCGGCCATACCAGTAATTTCTCCAGCTCGCAACTTGAAAGAGACTGGCGTTTCCGGCCCGCCGCGATAAACGACATTCTTTAACTCGAGAATTGTCTCGCCCGGAAAGCGCTCGCTGCGGGGATGAATGTTTTTCAGATCGCGGCCGACCATATACTTGATGATCGTATCGTGACTGATGTTCTCCCGGGCAATTTCCCCGGCATTTTTGCCATCCCGCAGAACGACGACCCGATCGGCACACCGCTTCACTTCGGCCAACCGGTGCGAAATATAGATGATGGTGACGCCCGCATCTTTGAGGTCGTCGATCACCGTATAAAGCGTGTCGGTTTCTTTCTGGGTGAGACTCGAAGTCGGCTCATCCATGATGATGATGCGGGCATCGAAGGAGAGGGCTCGGGCAATCTCGACCAGTTGCTTCTGCCCGGGCGCCAGAGTTGAGACCGTCTGGTTTACGATACTCTCGTCGAGGCCCACGCGTTTGAGCAGTTTTCGCGACGCATCTCGCATCGCCGACTGATTCAGCCAGATGCCTCCCCGACGAATTTCCCGACCCAAGAACAGGTTGGAAGCCACGCTGAGGTTTTCCGCCAGATTCAATTCCTGGTGGATCAGGCTAACACCGGCCTTCAAAGCGTCGTTCACATTGTTGATGATCTTCAGTTGACCATCGACGTAGATATCGCCTTCATCGACGCTATATACCCCGGCCAGGATTTTCATCAAAGTCGATTTGCCGGCACCATTTTCTCCCACCAGAGCCAGGACTTCACCGGGATAAACCTTCAGTGAGACATTGTCGAGTGCCAGGACGCCAGGGAACTCCTTGCGTACTTCACGAACTTCCAGAATCGGAGAGAGAGAATTCATCCCGACAGGTTAACCGAAATAGACGGGAGCGGCAAAAAGGAAATCCGCCATTTCACTATTCGATTTCGACAAACGCTTCGTTTTGAGCGATCCACTTGCGAAGCTGGGGGAAATCTGCTGAAAGTAGCGTGCAGGAGGGGGAGACTAATTGCTGGAGGGGCTTAACTTTTCCTCACCGTAGGGGGTGGGAAGCGTTTCCAGTGTGGCACCCGAATCGGAGTAATCGTCATTTTTTCGTCGAAAATCGGCGGGCTTCAAGGAGCTAAAGGCCTTTCCATTCTCCAGGGCGCTACCGAGGAATTTGACCTTCCCGAAGGGGTGATCCTTTTCCCGAAACAGTTCCAGCCAGCGATCGGGATCGATCGGCATCGGCGTGAGAGCTTCCGGATTGTCACTGGTCCGCTCGATCAGATTCTGGGTCGTTTTGTCGTAACCGTAAAAATTATCTTTGGAGCCGCGCCAGTTGAAAAGATCCTTCATGAGATTCTCGGTCTCCACATGTTCCATCTTCACCAGCGGAGAAGTACTTCCGGAAGCGGGTATGAAAAGCGATTGCGTACCCAGAGCTTGGATCGGAACAATACCGCATCCTTTCATATCCAATTTTTTGGCCGCCGCGAGGATCTCAAAAAGCGGGCCGGTCAGGTAAGTGGTCGTTCGATGCAAATGGACTTGAGTCGAATTCACGCCGGTGACATCGAGCGTGGTGGGATTGATGTCAATCAGGCTGCCGTTGAGTGCAGCCAGTGTATCTTTCACATCGAGATCGAAGGATCGGCTCGACTTCACGCAAAGGAGTTTGCCTTTACCTCGGATCAGGGAGTTTTCGAATGTAATGCGAGGAATGGGCCATTTCTCCATGCTATCATTCATCATCATTTCATCGCGGGGATCTTCTAGCTGGACTACGGACATGCCGTCCTGATCCTCGAAGGTCACCACGCAATTTTTGAAACTGCACAGTCCACCGCCGGGCAAGGAGACGATCGAGCGAGAAGAATCGTTCTGACCTTTTTCGTTGCGCAGACGGAATTGCAGATTTTCGAAATGGATTTCGCCGCCGGCGATCTTGAACAAAGCCTGTTCCCGCTTCCGACTGGTCAATTGAAGGATCGGTTTGCAGTTTTCATCCGGCCGAATGGTTAATTGAGAATTCGGTTTGTCGAGATCGACCGAGCGTTCGTCGTGAGTGCCATTCCAGTGCAGCAGAATTTCATCCCCCGGTTTCGCTTCCTCGATGGCGTTTCGAAGAGAGCGATATACACCCGCGGGTTGGGTTTCCGTTTCCGGGAGATCCGGTTGAACGATTCGGGTGGAGGCCAGTTTGGCATCAAAAGGTTGTGGCAGGGGTGAATCGTAGAGGGCGCTGCCGAGCATGTTATCCAACCCGAAGACATTCTGAGGCGAGCCTGGAATGCGAAGGGCCGATCGTTTCAGCATCACCCGGAAAGCGGAATTCAGCCGGCTGCGAAGTGGCAATTGCGGATCGTAGAGTTTCTTCAAAGGATCGCGCTGGTCCCACGGGAAACCGACCTGAACGGCTTTGCCATCGACGAACGGCAAATTTTGCTGAGCACATTCGGCAAAACCGAGATTCATGTCTTTCAGTTGCAAAATGGCGGTGTTATGGTAGGCATTGCCGTGAAAGCCGGATCCTCCATCCGACTCTTTCACATAGCCCATACGCGAATCTTTGGATAAATCTCCCAGTTGACGCACCAGAATACCCATGCTGGAAGAGGTTTCATCGCTGGAGCTGAAAATACTCTGGTCCGCGGAGAAGTGGAATGGCACCGAATCGTCCACTTCCAGAAACGATCCCCCTTTCATCATTACGGAGGACATCTTCAATTGAATTTCAGTGGCCTTGCCCGGCCCGATGTCGCCAGAAAGTTTGAAGGCCGCGTCACTCGGGGCAAAGGCGCATTCTCGACAATGCACCTCAGTTGGACCGATCAACCGAATACCGATTTTCGATGGCCCGAAGTAGCATCGATCGAAGGAAAGAGTTGGAGGAAGATCGGCATCGCCGGGAAACTCAATTTGAGCAGTCGGTCCGCTGGTCATATCGACCAAACCGGATGAGGTAGTTACAAAGGCACAGCGATCGGCTTGAAACGATTCGAGAAGCGGCATTTTCCAGGCCGAATTCACCGGTACGCCTTCCCCCGAAATCCACTCGATCTGCACGCCGCGAAGCTTGATTTTCTTGACGGTGTCAGCAATTTGCAGCGTGTGTGGCGAACCCATCCGCTCTTCCAGCGGCGTGGGGATTTTCATAATCAGCAGAGCGGGGCTGACTCCGTCACCGCCATCGAGGACCAGTTGCGATGCGCTGAATTTGAGCGGCTTCACCGGATCGTCCTTGCGGAGCGCCCGGCTAAGATCGTAAGTTTCTCCCGGCTTCAAAACAATCGAGCTGACGCCTTGTTCGATAAGCTTGCGAAGTTCCATTACATTCGAAGCGGTCTGCGGGCCCTCAGAATTGACGTTCGGCGCTGTGTTGCTAGGCTCCGAAGTGTCGGTACTGGAATTCGATTTTTTTTCTTTCTCGGAAACCCAGAAGGGGCCGCTGGCAATCGGTTCTTCTTTGTTGCGAAACCCGCCTAATATCCAAGTGAAAATGCCTAACAGCAAGCTCACGGCAATTACCAGGGCCGTGCGTGAAAAGCGGGGAGGTTCCGGCAGAATCGGTTCGTTATAGGTAAGGTCGCGCGGCAGAGTTTCCACTTTCGCCGAGGAAATGCCAATCTGTTCTTTCTGCGTAAGCAGATAAAGGTGCTGAATCAATTGATCTGGATGCTGATAACGCTGATTGGCATCCTTGGCCATCATGCGAGCCAGGATCATCGTCAACTCTTCGGAGATCAGAGGATTCAACCGGCGGGGGTCAATCGGTTCGGTATTCTGATGAAACTGTAATTTCTGAGTGGCCGTACCCTCCGGCACCGGAGGTCGTCCCGTAATGGCGTGATAAAAGGTGCAGCCCAGTGAGTAAATGTCGGATCGAATGTCGGTCCGACGCGGGTCTATTGCCTGCTCCGGGGAAATATAATCGAAGGTCCCGAGTGTAATCCCGGACTGGGTTATTCCCCCATCGAAAGCCAGATTGTCCATGCTCCTGGCCAAGCCCATATCGACGATTTTTGCTTTACCCTCAGGCGTAATCAAGATGTTCGAGGGCTTGATATCCCGGTGAACGACGCCGCGAGAAGCCGCATGCGACAGACCGGCGGCCACCTGCATCATCAGTGGAACTGCCTCAGCGATTGAAAGGCGACCGCCCACCCGGCTCATGCGCTGACGGAGATTTTCGCCTTCGACGAACTCGAAAGCGATGAAATTGAGCCCCTGATCTTCACCAATGGAATACACCCGCGCGATGTTATCGTTGTCGAGCTTCGCGGCCGCCCGAGCTTCCTGACGAAAACGTTCCAGATGCTCGGAATCCTGGGCCATTTCCGGGGGCAGAATTTTGAGCGCGACAGTCCGGTGCAGGCTGGTATCCAATGCGCGGACGACAGCGGCCATCCCCCCCGTACCAACGGTTTCAATTAACTGGTAAGGCCCTAGCTGACGGCTGGGGATGCGTTCGATGATCCGCTGGTCGAGGGTGATCTTATTTTGGCGGGAAGAGATGATTGTGGGAGCTTCATGAGCATCGACAGGAGAAGGCGACGCCTCGCTTCGCGACTTCTGAGCGGCATCTGAATTCCGCTGCACGTTCGAATCGCCGGGATTAGTCGGTTGCGATGTCAAGTAGTTTGCTACTCGTTAGGTGACTGCAGGCAAGCGAAATTCGCAGCCTCATGCATTTCTTCAACTCTTGTTCTTCCAACAAGTATCGACGTACTGGAACGAAATATGCTGAGCTCTTGTTGGGACACATCGCGATCCCTGCGAATTCGGCCGATGTGGTTCCTCCTTGTCCCAATAGTATCCCGTATTGAAATGCGGCTGTCAAGGGTGTAGACGATTTCTGAAAATGCCGATTGTAAGGATTGTGCAAAGAAGTCCTTCAATCACTATAGAAAGCTCAACTGTGCTGGTCCGAAAAGCCTCTGATTTTCTGCAAGTTTTAGCGGCTCAATGCCTTCTTAGTCCAATCCGTTCAGATTTCAATCGTGTATCATCATGAAGAAGACTCTCGAGGCTACTGAATATGAACGCAGTATTTGTCTACCTTGCGAGCCTATGCTTTCCTGTTTTTCAGGACAATTTAAACGGAAACTCCCTTCCCGCGTCTGCAGCACCGTATGGTTTTACCTGGCAGCCGGCCTATTCAATCGATAAACAGGCCCGTCCACCGCTCAATGCTTATCAGCCGCAAGCCGGCGACATCATCCTTTACAGCGATACCAATTTCGTATGGACGTTGCTTTATTTGATTGCACGAACGCAGCCGGTTCCGGGACATGCAGGGCTTGTGGTAAAGATGCCTGACGGCGAGATGGGAATCTTGGAGGCGGGCTACAATGATAAGCCGATTACAAAAGTGACTCCGATCACGAAACGATTTTACGAATACAAGGGAACCATCTGGATACGCAAACGCAAGTCTCCGATTGGAGAGACTGAGTCTAACGCTCTCACGCATTTCGCCTATTCGGTTGCCGAACATCCCTATGCGATTGGTCGATTTGCCTTGCAGCTGACGCCTTTTCGGTCGCGGGGTTTGTTGCGAACCAATTATCTGGGCAAGCCAAAGGGGCTTCAAGGACGCTATATGTGTGCGGAAATTGTGCTGGAAGCCCTGGTCTATGCCGGTTTACTATCTGCGGAGTCAACGCGGCCCGCAGCCACCTATCCCACCGATATGTTCTACGATAAGTCGCCAATCCCCTATATCAACAAAAATCTGAACTTATCCAGCATGGGCTGGGAAATTCCGGCGATGTGGACCGCTCAAAAAAGTGGTCCGGTCTGCGTGGAAGCCTTGAAGAAGAATTAGTTTTTCTTCAAAGTCGTTCCCTCTGTGTTGTAGGTTCCACCAGAATGGAACTGCTGTTTGCGATCGTGATTCCAACCCAGGAAAATGCGATGCATGAACTGCCCTTTGCCCACATAATCCCAGCCGAACGTTCCATCCGCTGGTTGGGCGGCTGGATCGCCCTTAAACAGACGCCCTCCACCGATTAAACCCGCCCCCTGATCGCGCGATGCACTAGGACCGGTAATAGTACGGATTGGTGGACGTTCCTCCGCCGTCAGTAAACAGGGCGCGAATAGCACAATCCCGATAACTAATAGTCTCGACATATTTTCGTCCCTTGAAGTGGCTTCTTTGGGACGTTTCGACAAGCCGCATTTTCCGGATTCAACCTAAACGAACTGGGAAGGCGGCCGAAAGGAGGGCGTGGGCAGAAACTATGTATAACTCGCAAAGCTTACTCGGCTTAACTGAAGTCCGCCGTTCTCAGCCGACGACTCCGCCCGTGGCATTGCGATCATATTTCGAATAGGGCAATCGCACGCCCTTGTAGTACGTTTGATCGGCCATCACGATGTTAGTTGGTACCGGCATGGAGGAGACTCCCACCGAACTGACCAGATCGTCTTCATCCACACCGTCACCCGACACACCAAATCCACCGGCCAGAGTCGATTTGCCTTGCCAATACTGGTACAGCGGCGAACTGCCGGGGAAGAAGACCACACCGTTCTGATTCTTGGGATTGGCCGTCTGCCGAAAGTTGGTGTGGGGATGGAACGAATCATAGCCATAGACGCTTTGGAAAGCGGAGGCGGGCAGTGGCGAGCCCACGGTAAGACCTGTGGCTAAATTACTGCCGCCATCATTGAAAATCGAGAAGGGACCCGGCGGGGTGCCATCCACAGCACTCGGGAAGCGCGGCAAGGCCAGATAACGGAAGGTCCGATTGGTAAACGCCGTGCCGGCGGGGATTCCCGGAACCTGATCGATAGGCTGCAGCTGTGTGGGATCATCGTAGTACATCACGTTTCGGGCCTTGGCTACGGCTATATCCAGAGAGAACACCGTCGCATCGGGCATCCGATAGAGGGCGACGACGTTGCCCTCTTGATCCGTGACCGCCAGCACCATTTTGGCGGTGCTGTTCAGCGGCAAACGGATGGCCGAACGTGTCTGATTGGCTTGATTGATCCCATTGACGATGATCTGCTGCGCTTGGGCACCGGTGATGCCGACGCCGTTATGCGGAAGCACCAGCCATCCGCTCGGAACCGGCTTGCCCGATAAGTACAAATCACCTCCGGTATCGACCTTCATATCGGTACCTTCGGCGACACTTGTCCCGAGCGTTTGGCCGTAACCGATCAAGGTATAAATCCCGTTAACTCCGCCGGGGCCAAAGATATTCAGGGTGATTCCACCGAGACTAATCTGAAGATTGGTGATCTGGGAAAGCGAAGTCACGTTCTCAAGGGGTACCGAGGAAATTGTTTTGAGGGTCGGCGTCGTGCCGCCCAGGAATGAAGAGGAAACCGCCGCCAGGGCGATATACTCCGCTTGCAGGGATAGATCCGGCTTATTCGGATTATAAGTCGCGCTCAAACTCGAATTCTCTTCCGTGGCAAATCCGGTCTTACCTGGGAAGAATACCCCGATGCCTCCGACCAGTTCCCGAGAAGAGCCCCCATAATCTTTGTAAATCGGCACGCCACCGGGGAGCGTGGCGATGCCACGATTCTGAGCCTGCGGAAGAATACCGCTGACATAGCCGTAAGAGTCGGGCGTCACCAGCGCCTGGCCGGCAGGTACATAATTCGGATCGATATTGAAGCGGTCCGCCGGAACCACTTGGCCGTTCACCACATAGGTGCCCGCGTTATATGAACTGTCGCGATTCGAGTGTTCGATCCCGAACAAGTCGACTTCAGGCGTATTGGCAATTCCTGGCGGGTAGTGGCCGCCCGATTCGACGGGGGCGACATAGCCGGGTCCATAAGCCGTGGAGTTTTGATCGGCAATATCGGGATTGGCGTCAACCTCCCTTTGTGTAATGGTGGATTGACTGATGAAGCCCACCGTACGCGATGTAAGAGGTGCCTGATCGTTCGAGAAATAGGCGGCCGTTCGAGCTAGCGAGACTGCACCATCAATGGCGAATGTCAGTGAGGTCGTATTGTCCAGAATGGCCGGATCGACACCCGATTCCACTCGGACTCCGAGGATTGTCCCATTTCTATCCACAATTGCAATGATCGCGTTGTTGCTGCTGGAGACTTGCGAAGCCCGTTGGAGAATCGCCTGAACGTCGGTTTGGGTCAGAACCGTGTTGGCTCCATTAGCCGCGACCGTACCGGTCGGATAATTGACCAGAATATTGTTCGTGGAATTGGAAGTAATGGAATCGCTGGGAGTAACTCGTTGAATAGTACTCTGGCCCGCTACGGCTGTAATGCTGTTCGAACCGGTCCCGCCAACCACCAGGTTCGATCCCCCGCTGGTCTCGATAGTATTGGCTCCGGCGCCTCCCACCAGTTTGTTTTTTCCGGTTCCCCCGATGATCGTTGTCGGACCGCCTCCAGCCTGGAACAGTTTGATTCCGGATGTTCCTGTAATCGTGGCCGGTTGAGTCACGCTCTTGGCAATAGAAACCAGATCGTTTCCGGCTCCGGTGTCCACTTCGATTTTTTGGACCTGGGAATTCTGAAAATAGCTCAGGTGCCCCGACTCCGATACCACAATTCTTCCAATAGCATCCCGGGAAATTAAAATACGGTCGGCCCCCTCGGTTCCGATGATGGTCAGTAGGCCACTCACGAGCTGGATGGACGAGGCGGGATTTCGCTCGTGAAGAGTTTCAAAGGTTGGGACGATGCGTTTCCTCATGTCGAATTGATCGTCAATTCTTCAAGTAATCTTTGGAAAAAGAGAATAATTCATCTAAGAGCGACCGAATGGTCGATACAAGTTAACAGATTCGTAGGTAAATCCTCGGAAGCTGCAGATGCGAGTGCCGTTCGTCATTCCGGCTGCGCTGATGATCCTTGCAGGATCGTTCTCTGCAGAAGCCCAGAGTTCGCAAATTCCTACACAGCCCGAATCGACTGTTACGAATCCGCCGATCCTCGACCGACCTCTGGAAGTGAAACTGGCGGAAACCGAGCCGAAGCAGGCAGAGCCAAGTTTAAAGCCGGTCGATTACGATCAGCCCGCCGGGTATGCGGGAACAACAAGCGTAAAAAATCGCCATGGGGCGAATGCCGATTTCGAACCGGTCGAAGATCGGTGGCGGCTCGGCTTACCGGCCTACGACCGGTACAATCGCGGCTTCCCCAATGGAGAGGATTACCTCCATATGCGAGGCAGTCTCCTGGATCCTTACAACCAAAATGTGCTGAAAGGCGATTATCCCATTTATGGGCAGCACACATTCCTCAACATTACAGCCACAAACACGATGCTCTTCGAAGGTCGTCAACTCCCCACGGCAACCACGCCGTTGGAGTCGACCGCGCGGGCGGGAACGACCGATTTTTTTGGCAGACCGAATTCTTTCCTATTCAACAACACTCTGACGGTATCTTTCGATCTGTTCAGCGGGGACACTTCGTTTAAACCGCAGGATTGGCGGGTGAATCTCACCCCCGCGTTCAATGCGAACTACTTGAATGCCCAGGAACTGGGCGTGGTAAATGTGGATGTGCAGAAGGGGACCACTCGCGAACGATCCTGGGCGACGCTACAGGAATGGTTTGCGGAATACAAAATCGCCGACGTCAGCCCGGAATACGATTTTCTGAGCGTCCGAGCCGGGGCTCAACCTTTCACCAGTGACTTCCGTGGCTTTATCTTCAGTGATACCAATCGAGGTGTTCGATTATTCGGCACCCTGGATGGAAACCGGGATCAATACAACCTGGTCTTTTTTCGAATGCTGGAAAAGGATACCAACAGTGGCTTGAATTCGTTTAACGACCGCGATCAGACAGTGATTATCGCCAATTACTACCGGCAGGATTTTCTGTTCCCGGGCTATACTGCCGAAGCCAGTGTGCATTACAACAACGACGCACCGTCCCTGCACTATGACAGCAATGATTTTCTGGTTCGTCCCGATCCGGTTGGTATCTTTCAGCCTCACCGCGTGGAGACGGTCTACCTGGGTTGGGCCGGCGATGGACATATTGACCATTTCAATATTTCCCATGCATTTTACTGGGCCCTCGGTACCGACAGCATGAATCCGCTGGCGAATCAGCGGCAGGACATTAATGCTCAGATGGCCGCACTGGAATTGTCCTACGATCGAGACTGGGCTCGCTTTCGAGTCAGTGGCCTCTGGCAATCCGGGGATGGGAAAATCAACAATAGCCATGCCACCGGATTCGATTCGATCATGGACGATCCCAACTTTGCCGGCGGCGAATTCAGCTTCTGGCAACGGCAGGCGATACCACTATTCGGAGTCAATCTGACCCAGCGAGACAGCTTGTTGGTCGACTTGCGAAGCAGCAAAACACAGGGGCAGGCGAACTTTGTGAATCCCGGTTTGCAGCTCATCAATATTGGCTTCGATGCCGACATCACGCCGAAGCTCAAAAGCGTGAACAACGTCAATTTTCTATGGTTCGACAAGACGGCCGTGCTTCAGCAATTTGTGTTTCAGGGGAATATCGACCGGGAAATTGGAACCGATATCAGTACCGGCCTGGAATACCGGCCCTTACTATCCAATAATGTAATCCTGCTCGGCGGGGTTTCGACGCTGATTCCCGCCAACGGTTTTAAACAACTCTACAACGGATTCGGCGGAGCGGATTCCAAAGTAAACCCGCTAATGGCCGCGTTCCTTCAAGTTACCCTGCAGTATTAATGTGCTATTTGCTTAAAGGGCGGCAATCACTTCAATTTCCACCAGTACATCCCGAGGCAGCCGGGCCACTTCAATCGTCGAACGGGCCGGAGGATTTGTCGGAAAATACCGGGAATAAATCGCATTCACCTTCGGAAAATCGTTCATGTCCTTAAGAAACATAGTCGCCTTCACAACGTCAGTCATTTTCGCCCCAGCGGCGGTCAACAGAGCCGTGATATTTTCCAGTACTCTCTCCGCCTGAGCTTCGACGCCCCCTTCCACCACGTGACCCGACACCGGATCGAGCGGGATCTGACCCGAGAGATAGATGAGTTCATTCGCTTTGATTTTGATGCCCTGAGAATAGGGACCAATCGCTTTGGGGGCGCCCGGGGATTCAATTATCGTCCGCATTTCAGACTCCAATTCATACAGGTCATCCGGTTTCTGAACAACGAATATTACTCTAGCAACTCTCCGGCTGAAATCCTCCCGGCACGGGAACGAGCCGAACCCCATTTCGAAAATTTCTCTCTCGTATTACCGGGAGTAGATTAATTTCCGAAGTACAGCAACCGGGCCTTCAACTCATACAATTTCCCGACAGAATTTCGTTTATTCAGGATGTGAAAGATGGCCGAAAAAAAACAGCAGTCCTCGGCACCCGCCAAAGATGATAACAAGATCACGACCCGGGCCGCCAATTACTCCGAATGGTATCAGGACATCGTCTATCGGGCAGGGTTGGCCGAGAATTCCGATGTTCGCGGCTGCATGGTCATCAAACCCAATGGCTATGCCATCTGGGAGAACATGCAGAAAGCGCTCGATGGCCTTTTCAAAGCGACCGGTCACGTAAATGCTTATTTCCCGCTGTTCATCCCCAAATCCTTCTTCTCCAAGGAAGAGCAGATGGCCGAGGGGTTCGCCAAGGAATGCGCGGTGGTCACGCACTACCGGCTCAAATCGATTCCGGGACAAGGTGTTGTCGTCGATCCGGAAGCCAAGCTGGAAGAGGAACTGATCGTCCGGCCCACTTCCGAAACGATTATCTGGAACACTTACCGCAACTGGATCCAAAGCTACCGCGATCTGCCTTTATTGATCAACCAGTGGTGTAACGTGGTTCGCTGGGAAATGCGAACCCGATTGTTCCTTCGAACGGCGGAGTTCCTCTGGCAGGAAGGTCATACGGCCCATGCGACCCAGCAGGAAGCGGAAGCCGAAACGCTACAGATGGTTCGCGTCTACCAGAAGTTCGCGGAAGAGTGGATGGCGATGCCCGTGATCGTCGGTCCCAAAAGCGAAGGTCAGAAATTCCCCGGGGCTATCTACACTTTGTGTATCGAGGCCATGATGCAGGATGGCAAGGCTTTGCAGGCTGGTACCAGCCACTTCCTCGGTCAGAACTTTGCCAAGGCCTTTGATGTGACCTTCCAGAACACGGAAGGAAAACGGGAACATGCCTGGGCGACCAGCTGGGGTGTCAGTACCCGCATGATTGGTGGACTGATCATGACGCACTCCGACGATAATGGCTTGGTTATTCCGCCCCGGTTGGCTCCGACACATGTGTTGATTTGCCCCATGGGTCGAACCGACGAAGAGCGGGCTCCGGCAATTGCCGCTGCAGAAAAACTGGCCGCGGAGCTTCGGGCATTACCACGAGAGGACTTCTTCGGTTTCCAGCCGATCAGCGTGAAACTGGATCTCGACTTCAAGAACTCACCCGGCTTTCGTTTTGCCGAAGGAGAGCTCAAAGGTATTCCCGTTCGCGTGGAACTGGGGCCCAAGGATCTGGAGAAACAGGCCTGCGTTGTGGCTCGCCGCGATATCCCTGGTAAAGAAGGCAAAACGATGGGAGTGCCGCTGACCGAAGCGGCTTCAAGAATCAGCAACTTATTGCGAGAGATTCAGGCAAACCTGTACAACAGAGCCAAAACATTCCGGGATGCGAATATCCGTAGCGCAGATAGTTACGAGCAGTTCAAGGAAATGATCGAACAGCCTGGTTTCATCTGGGCCCACTGGGATGGCACTCGGGAAACCGAGGATAAGATTTCCGAGGAAACCAAGGCCACGATCCGCTGTATTCCCTTCGACCGGCCACTGGAAGAAGGCACGTGCATGGTCACTGGCAATCCTTCCCAGGGTCGCGTTCTCTTTGCCCGATCCTATTAATTCGAACTTCACGCCCATCAATAAAAAAACGCGGGAGATCACTCCCGCGTTCGCTTTTCTCTATTACGATCAACCTTCCAGATTGACATCCTTATCGGGCACATCGGACTTGGTGTAATCAAACCAGGCGGGATCGAATTCAATTCGCTGCCGTTTGCCCATCGACAGGTTGGCAGTCAGAGCCAGAATCGCATCGGCCATGGCCACTTCTCCATGGCAACGCGGCAGGCGCTGTTCGAACTTGCCATCCTTCTGGTTGTAACCGATCTTACCATCCCACTTGCGGATGCAGACGGCGAAGTCTTCCATTTCTTCTTTGTAACCGCGCGATACCGGCGGCCCATCCGAACCGGACACGGAAGAAGATACTGCGGCGGCCGCTGGTCCACCCCAGGTCGATGCCGCGGCCATCACCGGCTTGCCGTCTCCCGCTTTGGCGATGGAAACAGCCGTGCCCTTGCCACCGGCGCCCCCACCCGGTTGCGGCTCTTTGTAAACGTAAACGTCTTTTTCCCCTTCGACCAGCATCGTTCCTCGGGAACCCATCACCGTTTCACCGTAAGGTTCCAGGCCGTTTGTGCTGATGGAAGAATAGGTAACGACAACGACGTCGTGTTCATCGGTGCCTTTGTTGGCTCCCTTGGGATGATTCTTTCCCGGAAATTCAAACATCGTGAAGACATGGTCGTCGATTGACCGGTCGTTGCGATTCTGATTTTTACCGAGTATGCCGAAGAAGGAGTGGGTTCCCACGCCGGTGACTGCGAGGGGCTTCACCTTACCCAGGAAGATGCTGCAGGCGTCGAGCTGGTGACTACCCAACTCGGCCATCAGACCACCGCCGGTGCGGTTGTACAAGCGCCAGCGAATCAACTCTTCGAAGCTCTTGTAATCGTATTTGCTGAAGGAATCCTTCAGGGCTTCGTAATCATCTTTTGTGGGTGGGGGGAACCAGCCGTCGCGGAACTTCGGCAGGGTAATACCCGGGGGCGGATCCTTGGGGACATCGGCATCCCAGGTGAAGTTGCGGTGCCACAAAGCCCGGATGTGCTTAACATCGCCCAGCGTCCCGGACTTGATGATGTCCAGGGCGTGAGCGTAGAGCATGCTGTAATGCCGCTGATGCCCGATTGACAGAATCTTACCGGTTTCCCGGGCCGTCTTGATCATGTCTTTGCAGGCCGTGATGGTTCGAGCCATCAGCTTTTCGCACAGGACGTGCTTGCCGCGTTTCATGCACTCGATGGCCACGGGAGCATGCAGGTGAAGAGGCAAAGCGATGACGACCGCTTCGATCTCCTTCTCTTTATCCAGCATTTCCTTGTAATCGTCGTACATGTGCGAGGAAGCAATCTTGTCCGCCTGCTCCCGGCCGTACTTCAGCACGAAGCCTTTTCGCAAAGGAACTTTGGGATCACCTTCGATGATGCGCTTTTTATTCGAAGGCCGGATATCGCAGCAGGCGATGAATTCGATGTAGGCCGGGTTGTGCTCGCCTAAAAGCACGCCGCCTTCGTCGCCGGCACCGATCAGAGCGGCTTTCACCGGTTTACCTTCCATGGCTCCGTAACCGAAGTAGACGGCTGCGGAAACCGGCAGCACGGCCCCGGCGGCAAGCGTGGTCTTTAAAAAGCCACGTCGATTCAATTCGGCTTCATCGAATTTTTCCATGGGTTGCATACTCGGCTTAAGGTTTTGCTTGGCCAGTTCTTCAGTCAGCGAGGCATTGATCCCCTGACTGACGGCATAGAAATTCTTCTTGCCGTTATCTTTTTCATCGGGTTTTAAAATCATGGAGAATGACTCCGGCTAAGTATCGGATCGGATATAGGAGCGGTTCAACCGCGAACGATAAATTACAGCTGCTTCCAAAGCACGAACCAGAAAAAGGCACCCGCTCCCATCAGGAGAATGAGCACTTGAATCCAATTTTTGAATTTGGAAATGAAGGCATCCAAGCCCATCCACTTACCGCTGGGGGTGGAAGCGATCACCATCAGGGCCAGCATTTCAATGATGTTCTTGTTCACGAACAGATAGTTCCCTTCGCTCTTCGGCGAACTCGGCAACCAGGGGAACGGCGAATCGACCAGATAAGTGGATAACAGAAAAACGATGCCTCCGAGGCAGGCAATCCGGGTGAAGAAACCCGCCAGCAAGCCGAGGCCGATGCTGAACACCCCCCAGCGTGTGGCAAAATTCACCCAGTAAAGATTGTCCTTGCGGGGTTTATCCAGGTTGGCGGTAACCTGAGCATCCGCTCTCTTGCCGAGAACTTTGACTAGGTCGTCCTTCAATTCCTGGGTCTTCTCATCCAGGTCCTTGTTCAACTCACCCCGTAGTTTGATGATATCGCCACGGAGGGCCGTGATCGCGGGCCCTTTTCGGCCATCTGTTCCAATCGTTTCCAACTCCAGCTTAAAGGTGTCCTTCAAGGCATCCAATTTTTTGTGATAATTTGTGATCGTATTCTTGGTGGGTTCCTCGACATCCGCTGTGCCGCCGCCCCCCGGACTGGCTTTCTTGGTGTCGCGAGTACCGTTGAGCCAGATGTAAAGGTTGGCTTTGGCCTCCTTCAATTTAGCATCAATCGCCTTGTTTTCCTCGTCCGTTGTCGAGTAGGCCGCTTTGAATTTGGCGACGTAATCGGTCCAATCTTTTATCAGTCCGGCGGGCAGGGCGGCTTCGTTCGGTTCGGGAAGTTTGTCGAATAATTCTTGTGCTTTGTCGTTGGCGGCTTTTTTCAGTTCGGCTTCCTTGGCTTTATCGGAATCGCTGATTTTCCCGGCGGCCCGCTTGCTGGTGTAGTATTCGCTCCACTTGGTCAGAAAGTCGGGGCTCATCGGCTTGTCGTCTTCCACTTTCAACTTGGCAAGCAGTTTCTCGTCTGGATCACCAATGAATTTACGCAAGTGGGGAGCCAGCGGCCCTTCGGAGTTTTCGAAATAAGCGGCGGAGTTGAAAGGGCGGTTGCCGTCGATCGCACCCAGATGTTCGGAATGGATTTTGTGAAGGCCCTCGAACAAAAAGTGCCAGCCGATGGCCAAACGCAAAAAAAGCATGAAGGTGACGGTGGTGGATCGCTGCATGATGCCAGCGATAATCGGGGCCAGAAAGAAAGCCCCCAGCCCCACATACAGGACCGGTAAGGGGAGCTTCTGGATTTGTTCCATCATGGGAAGGTTCTCTGAATCATCCGGGTCGGAAAGTCGCCCACTGCGAGGGCAAATTAATCGAAATCAATTCGGCGTGCGGGGAGTCGGGAAGGATCAATGCGGAGATTTCCGGGTGGGTTCGACCAAATTCTATCGATTCTTCCAGGCCCATCACAAAAAGTGCCGTGGAGAGAGCATCCGCATCCGCCGCGTTAGCCGCCATCACGCTAACTGAGGCTACCCCCTCCGCGGGCCAACCCTTACGCGGGTCCAGAATGTGCCCGAGCCTACTGCCATTATACTCGAAGTATTGAAATGTGGCCGCTGAAGTCCCCAGGGCCACATCCCGTAAAAACAGTGTACCAAGTATTCGCTCGGGATTCCAAGGATGTTTCACGGCAATCGGCCAACCCAACGGCTGTCCGGCCGGATAGCCCGTAGCAACAATACTACTCGACCCCCCGTGCAACAAGGCAGAGTTTACCCCCCAGTTCTGTCGCAGAAGGGCACTCGCTCGATCCAGCGCGTAACCTTTGCCGATTCCGCCGAAGTTCAGTTCCAGCCCAGGTTTACGGAATTTTACGCTCTGCTTTTCGGCGTCCAGAATCAGATGCCGAAATCCCGAATTGTGCATGGCTTGTATTCGATCCGCCGTCTCAGGAACTTTTCCCTCCCGGGCGAAAAAGCCCCAGCTTCGCGTCATCGCTCCGGTGGCCGGGTCAAAGCAGCCCTGGGTCTCCCGATGGAGTTTCTGGCAGCGGACCAGCAACTCGAAAAGATTCGGTGCGACCGGGATGAATTCCGAGGCCGCGCAGGCATTGAGTTTCGAAACTTCGCTGCTGTTCCGATAAACGGTCAACTGATCTTCCATTTCATCGATCAGATCAAACGCGGCATCGGCGGCCTGCATCGAATTGGGCAATGAGTAGGGCAGAAATATTTCGAACAGCGTGGCCATGGCCTGCCGGCTGGCGCGAATCAGCGTCAACTCCGGCGGAAGTTCCTCCGACAGCCCGAAGGCCGAGAAGATATCCCCCAGTTCCGCAGCCCGGAAAAGGTTCCGTCGATGCATCGGTTTATAAATCTTCCCTAATAATAGACGGACAATTCGCCTCAGGCTCACCGAGGGTCGATAAATTCAACTTCCCAAAGCCCGTTGTTGTTCTATCCTTCCATACAAAAGATAGTTACAACGAATTCGCTGAATTCCAAATTCGACAGGTCCGACTCCTATGGCACGTGAAACGGTCCATAAAGGCCGAAAAATCGAAGTCCAGATCGATACTCATACCGCTCCCAATGGTCAGCTCATCAAGCGCGATGTGATCCTGCATCCCGGGGCCGTTGTAATTCTACCCGTGATCGACCGGGAGCATGTCTGTCTTCTGAAGAACTTTCGATTTGTCGTGAACGAAACTTTATGGGAAGCCCCGGCCGGCACTCTGGAGCCGAAGGAAGAGTGGCAGCACGCCGCCGAAAGGGAATTGCTCGAAGAGACCGGCTACAAGGCGACCCAGTGGACCTACCTGGGTTATCTCTTTGCCTCTCCGGGGGTTATGAACGAAAAGCTTCATCTGTATATCGCCGAGAATCTAACCCAGCACGAAGCTCAGCCGGAACCGGACGAACAGCTGGAACCGATTACGCTCACGATGGACGAAGCGTTGAAGATGTGCTTCGATGGTCGTATCAAGGACTCGAAAACTGTATCTATACTCCTGATGTGGGATCGCCTCCGAAATTCGCGATGAGCCAGGTTTCAAATACATCTTCGAAGTTCGAACGACTCAATGGCAAATCGTCGCCGATAACGCCGAACCATGCCAACGGGCCATTATTGCCCACAATGCACATTGAACCCACCCGACGAAGCGATGTCGATGCCCGGCAGGTGGAACTATCGAAAATCCTCGTGCACGCGGGATGCGATTGGTGCCTGCTCTTCGATCCGGCGAACATCAGCTGGATCACCGCCGGGATGCAGTTTTACGAGTGGTATCCCGAATCGGAAAAACCGGTGATCTTCGTCAATCTGATGAATCGCTCGGTGATCTGCTCGACAATGGATACGCAGCCCCTGTTCGATAACGATCTGGATGGGCTCGGTTTCGGCGTTAAGGAATATCCCTGGCATCTAGGTCGGGATCGCTATCTGGAACAGTTGACCATGAATCGCAAGGTGGCTTGCGATCGGCCGTTTAAAGCCTGTATCGATATTTCGGAAACGCTGGGGCAGGTGCGATCGACCCTCAGTGAGTTCGAGCAGACGCGGTATCGCGAACTCGGTCACATCCTCGCTCATGCCGTTGAAGCGACGGCTCGCAACATTCAACCGGGAGAATCCGAGATAGAAATTGCTGGCCAATTGGGGCATCGATTGGTCAAACGGGGATTATTGCCGATTTCACTTTCGGTGATAGCCGATGATCGCTTGAAACAGCATTATCGGAGTCTCCCCACGAAAGCGACTGTAAATAATCGATGTCTAATTCATGCCACCGCTTCAGCGCATGGTCTGGTGGCGACGGCCAGTCGCACAGTCTGCTTCGGCAAGCCCGATGAAGAGTTGAAAGTCGTTTACGATCAGGTCTGCCGCTTGCAATCGATCCTTCGATCCCGCTGTAAACCGGGGGAACTGGTGAAGACGGTACTTCGCGTCGGCCAGGCGTTTTTGCTGAATACCGAATACGAACATGAGTGGCGGAAGCACTCGTTCGGTTGTCGGATTGGTCGCAGCAGCATGGAAGGACGACTTTTGCATGCGGGCAGCGATGCGACGTTCCTGGAAGGACAACCGATAGCCTGGGAGACGACTTTGGGTTCGTATCGCATCGTGGAAACGATCATCCCTCAAAAGACCGGAGAAGAGTCGATCACTGGTCCGTTGGAATGGCCGATCCGCCGGGTGCGACTGTCGGACATGACCTTCAGCCTACCCGATTATCTCGTCGTTCCCTGAAACAACTTTTTCGGATCCGGGCGTGACCTATGGAATCGCTGAGTCTCGCTCGCAAAATTTCTTTACTGGTGGAAGAGCGGGGCTGGAATCAGGAGGATTTCGCCCGCATTGCCCAGATCAATCGGCATACCGCCCGTCAAATCCTGAAGGATCCCGAAGCGCGGGCGATTCGGAATGCGACCATCGCACAATGCGCGACCGCGTTGGGGTTGCGCGTCAACGAGTTGCGGGATCTGCCGCTCGAACGATTGTTGCCCCGTATGCATGGTCAGGTCCACGCGGATGAACAGGCCCTGAAGCAACTGCGGGAGCAAGCGACTCTGCCCGAACTGAAGGATTGGCTGAGCCATCACCCCGATCGAATGGAACGGCTTACCCGAGCCGAAGTGAAGGAACTCCTGGAGATGCAGGAGGTGGGCGGTTTGTTACAGCAGCAGGGGGTGGAAAATTGTATTCGCCGGATGGAACGCCGCCGCGAGATACTCGATAAGGTGGGGTTCATAGCCAAGGGGGAACAACTCGATTTACTCGAGCAGATTGTGAATCTGCTCTACGAAAAAGCAATCGGGAAGTGATAGTAGGAGTCAAAGGGGACTAACTTCCAAGAGGTCAGTCCCCCGGGTTTTTCCAAATTTCCAGCGGCTATAGATCAAGCACGTTTACTTTGGCAGGAGCTCCAGAGCATTCAAAATACTCTTACAGCTCAGGTAATCGCCGACTCGGACCTTGGTGGTCGCTTCGCATTCGATGACATTTTTCTCGGAGCTGATCTTGGCCGATTCGGCAATATCATTCAGGAATTGCTTGGCCACCGACCGCATGTCTTCGGGGACCGTCGCATTCCCGCTTAGTTTTTCAACAAACGGTTTAGCCAATAGCGGAAGGCTTTTTAGCAGCGTGACGACATTTTTCGTCTGCTGTTCATCTGTCGCCTGAACCACTAAGTGTAAGGGGACACCTTCCCCCGGACTGGTTCCGAGGCACAATCGAATGCCGTTGAAAGGTTTCATTCGAGCATCAACGCCCGGCGTGAACATTTTCTCGAATTCATTTTTTTGATCATGAAGACCCAGCGCAATGCCCGCCTGTGCGAAATCGCTAAACTTGCCTTCAAAAGGGTTCACAGTCCCGAGTGAGTTCATGTAGTTTTTCAGCTTTTCGGGATCCTGACTGGACGGATAAAGGCTTACCAGGGTTCGATCATCCGGAAATAAAAATGTGTAAGTATAGGTGATCTTGCCGGAATCGTTCTTCTCGACAAGCTGGTAAAGTTTCACGTCGTTGAAAGTACGCTCTTGCAATTCACTTTTCATTAATCGGGCCATGGATTTGAGTGCGGGCAACCAATCCACCTTGTTCTGCATACGAATAACGAAGTTGTTGTTTAACAAAGAATGGTGATGATCGTCTTCATTTGGAGCTTCATAACTTTTAATGTTGAACTGAATGACGAGTTGTTCTACCCCGTTATCGAGAATCGATTTCGGGAATTCTAAACCCGCTCTTTTGAGCCCCTCCGCAAACACGGCCATCACTCTTTTGGAGAATTCCTCGGCACCCGGTTCCTGCAACCAGATCGAAGGTCGCACCGCTATAAAGCCCAGCGCATCGGGCGCCAGATATTTCGTGATGAACGGGGACAATTCCGCTCCCCGCTTGTTCGATACCTTCGTATCGCGAGCCTGACTACCAATACTGGTTGAGAACAGGGCGGCCAGTATTAACAGGCCGATACTCAAAACTCGCCATTTCGATGAAACGGGTTGGACATTATTTCCTTTAAGCAACATTTCTATCCTCCTAACAAGTAAGCCGCCGGTAATGGCGGATATGGGACTGAATCGAAGGGACACCCCTTCGGTTTGGTGAAGGGCCAGGCCCGCCAGCGAACGGATATACCCTTCGCGGTTGGCCAAACACAGACTCGCTCGTTGATCGGCGGCCAATTCCTGCATCCAGCGCAGGCGCTGAGTTAAAAACTTCGAGAGCGGCTGGAGCACATTCAAAGTTTCGCAAATGTGGGCTAATGTCAACGAAAGGAAGTCCTTATGCGCAATGTGAACGAGTTCATGAGTGAGGACTGCTGACAGTTCTTCTACAGTCCAGCTATTCCAGGTGGGGGCCAGATAGATCATCGGTTTCCACCAGCCGACGGTCGCGGCCAAGCCGACTTCCGCGGAAGTTCGATAGCCAATTTCCGAGCTAATATTCAACTTCGCTTGAAGCCTGTGAGCTGTTGTCAACAACTCGGCGTCGAAAATTGGCTGGCTGTTGCGCTGCAACTTTCGGATGGAGCGGTAGGCGAGCAGGAGTTTGGTACCAGCTATCAACCCGGCCCCGATGTAGAGGCAACACAAAGCCAGCCAGACCTTTTGCCAAGTCCGTGAAGGAGCAGGCAGGGGCGCATCGATTTGCAATTTTGATAGCAATGCCAAAAGATCTAAACCAGGACCGCTTTCTGTGCCTTTAGTGGATGACAAAGTGGCCGATGGCAGCGGCTGCTCTGGGGAGTTTACAGCCTTTTCAGCTATAGCAGTTTGCCATTGAACCAGATCGAACGGTTGCAACAGGGAGTAGCAGAAAAGGGCGATGAGAATCATGCTGGTGATGGTCAGGCAGCGTGCGGCCGCTCGGGGAGACCGCCTTCCCAGCAATTCCGCCAGAATCAGGGCAAGCACAGTAATCGCACCAATGCGAAAGAAGGCTGTAGCGATTTGAATTCCCAGTTCGCTCATGATCCACCCTCCTTCAAAAGCGATTCCAGAAAAGCTCGTTCCTGGGGGGAGAGCTTTTTCTGGTCGATCAAACTTACCAATAACTTTTCTCGAGATCCTCGAAAAACGCGATCGATGACATCATTGAGCAACCGTTTAGACACGGTTTCATAGGGCTGGGACGCTTCGTAAACAAACGGGCGTTCATCGTTTTTTTGAATCAAAAAGCCTTTTTCATGCAGAATTCGAACCAGGGTCGCCACTGTGGTATAAGTTAAGTCTCGCTGCTTCTGCGAGAGTTGTTCGCGGGCACTGGCCGCCGTCATCGCACCCTGTTCCCAGAAGATGTGCATCACTTCCAGTTCGCGTTCCGTTAATTCTTTCGCCGCCGGTCGCGACATAGTTCGAACTCCTTTCCTTGAGATCGAAGTAATCAAATTTGATTAACCAAATATGCTCACGACTGGAAATTCTGTCAATAGAGGATTAAGTAAAAATTTTGATGGGAGATTAGCTCAGGCGGGAGCGCGTCCCGAGCAAGTGGAGTGACAGAAGGCGATTGGATTTAATCGCCAGGCAATCAAAAATTTGCAATCACTCGTAAGCGATCGCATCGGTAATGCGCATCCTCATCGCCTGGATCGCTGGCAATAATCCGGCCAAGGTAGCCACGCCTAGCGAAACCACAGTGATGAAGATCAGTTTGGCCCAGGGGATGAGCATCGGGAAATAGAAGCCCGATTCCTCGAATACAATCACGCGCAACAGGAACCACTCCATGGGAAAACCGAGGGCATAGCCAAAGAGTGCCCCGAGAACACCCATGAAGAAAGCTTCTGCGAGAACCGTTTTCAAAATTTGGAAGCGCGAGGCCCCGACTGCACGTAAAAGTCCCAGTTCCCGTCGTCGCTGCAGTACGGAGATTAAGAGTGCGGTGATCACTCCCAGGGCCGCGACAGTACCGATGATGATCTGCTGCACGTAAGCGATGGTGTAAAGTTTCTCGATCACTTCGTAGAGATATGAGCGCAGAAAGGCCCGATCCTTGGTCAAGAGATCGAGCTTGCCCGCTTCCTTTTCCAGCTTGGCGAAAGCGGCCGCTTTATCGACGTCTTTCTTGAAGAAAATGTGGTAAATATCGACGTAATCTTCATCGAAGAGCTCTTTGAATTTCTGCCGGTCGATAAATATCGTCCCTTTATTCCACGTGTAATCCAGTCCGGTTCCCAGTACCTTCAGCGAAACCGGTCCGCGCGGCCCGGGTAGTTGGATTGTGTCGCCGGGATTGACGCCATGCTTCACGGAGAAATTCTCCGAGATGATGCAGTAGTTGCCATCGGCGAGTTTCTTGAACAATTCCAGGCCTTGGGGGCCGGGAATACGCGCTTGTATCCCGACCTGATAATGCGATGCATCAATAGCCAGACAGTAAACGATCGTGTTGTTGAATTCGGGACGATAGAAGTGAATGCCGACGACATAATCGATTTCCGGAACGGCCTCTTTCAACTGCGTGCCGATGGTCGATTCCATCGGCGTGGCGGAACTATTACTCGATGCCAGGTTGCCCCAGAAAATATACGCATCGGCCTGAATAACCTGGTTAATCCACTTCTTGACTGGTTCCTCGTTACTGCGGCCCACACCAGCGGTCTGAAACATCAGGCTCACTCCGGCGGCCAAAGCACCGACCACTATACCCGTTCGGCCCGGGCTCAGAGTCAGATTGTCGAGGGCCAGCCGTGCTTCGATACCCAGAACCAGTCGCAGGAAGGGCTGAATAATTTGAGCGAGTATTCGAACCAGCAGCGGTAAGGCTAGGAATAGCCCGACGAGAACCACCATCATACCGGCGAAGTTGCCCCAGCGGGAGGGCAGCGAGTGCCGGAAGAGGACCATGGCCACCCCCACTGTGACCAGGAAGATCACCATGCCCCAATGCAACGTTCGCCAGATGGGTGAAATGTGATTGGGTGATCGGCGAACGACCTCCGCCGGTTGATCGGATGCGGCCTGCCAGGTGGGAATCAATGCCGCAAGCAGCGAGGTCAGCATGCCGGCGACCAGAGCCAGAATCCAGATGGAGGCATCGATCCAGGCCACTTGAATTGTACCCGACAGAAAGAGAGAACTCAGTTCTTCGTGGAATAGATTTAACGCCGTTTCCGCAATGAAAATTCCTAGTGGAATCCCCAGCACGGCCCCCACGAATCCCAGGAGAGCGGCCTCCCGGGCGAACAGGCCCGCCAGTTGCATCCGGCTCGAACCGAGGGATCTCAAGATCCCGATATCGTGCCGCCGTTCCGCCACCGATACCGACAGGGCGTTGTAAACCAAAAAGAGCCCGACGATTAGGGCCCCGAGAGAGCAGACCGTGAAACTAGTTTGAATGCCGCCGACTACTTCTTCGGTCGATCTCTTCTGGACTTCCGGTGTTCGGACCTGAGCGCGATCGCCCAGGACTTTTTGAATTTCTTCCTGGACCTTCTGAAGTTCAGATTTCGACTTCAGGAAAATGTCAATTCGAGTCAGTCGATCTCCCTGGGGACTTAATATGCTCGCGGTACCCCCCATCAAAGCGATTACGGATAGCGGCGCGGAGCCTCGAAGTGTGGCCATCGCCTGATTGAGTTCCATCGCGATCAGATTGCGGGCAAAAGGAGCGGCGGGACTATCCGGATCGACATCCAGAATCGCGACGGGCATCAATTCGATCTTGCTGCTGGCGATGCGAATGACAAAAGGATCGCTCGGGGCAATGCCCATTTTTTGTCGTTCTTCATAAAGCCCACGACTGATCACAGCCGGGGTTCTTATTTTGAACAGCGACGGTGGTATCGGCGTCAGCTTGAATTTGAGTTGTTCGTTCCCTTGCCCGCTCTCGATTCCCTTGAGATCGATACCGATTAGGATGCCCGTGCGATCATTCATGCCGGGAAGATCCACCCGGTCGATGACGAACGGGACAATGCGTTCGATACCAGCAATATCGGCTTTTTTTAGTTCCTCCGCCAGTTCGGGAACCACGCCAATTTCCCCGTTGGTGATGTAGAGATCCGCTCCCGCGAGGGGCGTAGTCGTCTCGTAGATCACCGAAGCGAGGCAGTTGCTCAGCATCCGGGTGGAGACCAGTGTGGCCACTCCCAGAGCGATACTGGCAATTATTAATAACGTGCGTTCCCACCGCCGAGCCAGGTACGGAAGGGTCAGGGTGCGAAAAAGTTGCAGCATCATGCGCGAAAGGTGTCCTGTCGAATCTATGCTGGAACTCGAAACCGTTCTTCGTTGGCGACAGTTCCGTCCTGAATGTAAATCAAGCGATCGCCGTACTCAGCGGCCTTGCGCTCGTGCGTTACCATCACCACGGATCTTTTACCGGGCTCGGGCAGACTTCGTAAAAGTGTCATGATCTCTTTGCTGCTGGCGGAATCGAGATTTCCGGTTGGCTCATCGCAAAGAATCGCCGAGGGGTTGGTAACCAGCGCCCGGGCAATCGCCACGCGCTGCATTTCCCCACCGGACATTTCCTCGGGATAATGCGTCGCTCGATGGCTCATCCCGACCCGCTCCAATGACTTCTGCGCGAGATCGAGTGCGACTTTGCGATTGGTTCGACCGAGCAGGAGCGGCAGACTCACGTTGTCGATGCCTTTGAGCGTGGGCAAAAGATTAAAGAACTGAAACACGAAGCCGACCTTCGTCCGGCGGAGGACGGAGCGTTCTTTATCCGACATCGACCGCAGATCGCGATTCTCGAAAAAGGCCTGCCCCGTGGAAGGGGTGTCCAAAGTTCCCAGCAGGTGAAGCAACGTCGATTTGCCGGAACCGCTCGGGCCCATGATCGAAACGAATTCCCCGGCATCGACTGAGAGTGTAACTCCCCGAACGGCATTGACAGTCCGGCTGCCCTGCTGATAGGTCTTGGTGACATCCCGTAATTCCATGAAGGCCATAACGATCCTGTACGAGTGAATAAATTCGTTTAAGCCATCAGTTTCTTGTGGATCACCTTGGTGGGACGGTCGGCGGCCTCACCCAACCGAACGCGTCGCATTTCTTCGTAAGTCTTATAGTTCCCTTCACACCAATAGACACCGTCGCTCTCGAAGGCCAGTATGTGGGTGGAGATACGATCCAGGAACCAGCGATCGTGGCTGATAACCACCGCGCAGCCCCCGAAGTTTATCAAAGCCTCTTCCAGTGCTCGAAGCGTATCGACATCGAGGTCATTCGTCGGTTCGTCCAGTAGAAGTAGGTTGCCCCCGGAGCGCAATAGCTTTGCCAGGTGAACGCGGTTTCGTTCTCCCCCGGAGAGTTCGCCCACTTTCCGCTGCTGATCGGGTCCCTTGAAGTTAAATCGGGATAGATAGCCGCGGGAAGGAACTTTCTGTTTGCCGAGCATCATGAAATCGAGTCCGTTGGCCACTTCCTCGAAAACGGTTTTCTGGTCCGCCAGGTGATCGCGATGCTGATCGACGTAGGCCACTTCGACTTTATCGCCGATTCTCAGAGTGCCTTTATCGGGTTTTTCCTGTCCGACAATCATCCGGAACAGCGTGGTTTTCCCCGCGCCGTTGGGGCCGATCACTCCGACAATGCCCCCTTTAGGCAGGTCGAAACTCAGATTATCGAACAATACCCGATCGCCGAAGCCTTTGGTCAAGCCTTCGGCACGCACCACCAGATCGCCGAGCGGATTGCCCGGGGGAATCTGGATTTGCAGATCGTCTTCTCGTTCTTCGTACGCTTGGCTCGCTAATTTTTCATAAGAGGTCAATCGGGCCTTATTTTTTGCCAATCGGCCCTTGGGACTGGTCCGAACCCATTCCAATTCCCGGGCCAGAGCCTTCTGCCGGGCCGATTCGGTTTTCTCTTCCTTCTCCAGCCGGGCTTTTTTCTGCTCCATCCAGGAAGTGTAATTCCCTTTGAATGGATAGCCGGAGCCGCGATCCAGTTCGAGGATCCACTCGGCGACATTATCCAGAAAGTAGCGATCGTGCGTAACGCTGACGACCGTGCCGGGATATTCCTTCAGGTGTTTCTCGAGCCAGAATACCGATTCCGCATCCAAGTGGTTCGTGGGCTCGTCTAATAGTAACAGGTCCGGCTTTTGAAGCAGCATTTTACAAAGGGCAACCCGACGGCGTTCCCCACCGGAGAGTTTGTCGACGAGGGCATCCGAAGGAGGCAGACGCATGGCATCCATGGCGATTTCCAGCTGGCGGTCCAGTTCCCAGGCATTACAGGCATCGATTTTGTCCTGGAGCCGGCTCATTTCCTCCATCAGCTTGTCGAAATCGGCATTGGGATCACCCATCAGTTCGCCGATTTCTTCATGCCGCTTCAGCATTTTTCGCGTGGGAGCAACTGCTTCCTCAATATTTTCCAGGACAGTTTTGCCGTTGGTGAGTTTGGGTTCCTGGGGTACGTAACCGATGCTGATGCCTTCGTGGGCCCGGGCGGTTCCCATGAAGTCGGTGTCCTGCAAAGCCATGATTCGGAGCAGGGTGGATTTTCCGGCCCCGTTACTGCCAATGACGCCGATTTTGGCCCCGGGATAGAACGCCAGCCAGATATTTTTGAGGACTTCCTTGCGGTTATAAAGTTTGCTCAGGTTCTCGATCTGAAAAATATAATGCTCGGCCATGCCGTACTCTTTGTGTTGCGAATCGTGTTGAAGAGTAGCATTTTAGGGTTTAGCCGAAATTAGGGTAGCACTCTTTGTGCGGGTTTTATTGCTTGCTAGATTGTCCGGGTTAGGGGTAGTATGATCCTGACCGGAATAGTAAACGAGTCGCAAAAATGACAATCCGATCCTTGTGCCTATTGCTCGCGTTTTTGGCCATGGCCAATCCCGGTTTGGCACAAAAATACCGCCTGGAACCCATACTGGCAATTGATGATATGCCCGCGGTGCCCTCGCATGCACTACTCAATCGCGAATCGACAGTCACATTTGATGCGATTTCCTCCTTAAAAGATCGCGATATCTTCCAACGGCTACTCTCCGACCCGGATCTCCAGAAGAAGATACTCGATCTGCAAAAAGATCCTTCCAAGCTGGATGAAGTGCTCAATTCTCTTCCCCCCGAATTTCGCGATGTCAAAAAACTGACGGAAATGAAGGAAAAACTCGAGGGCAGATCGAATAGCCTGGGCGGAAAATCCACCGAGACGACTAGCTCTTCGCCGCTCAATAAACTTCTGGGCGGTTTCAACGGCCTTCTGAATAAATCTTCACGCAAATCGACCGAGGAACCCAAAATCGATGTCCCTCGCAAAAAGCCGGGCCTAACCAGCATCGATGATGCGATGATGCAACTTGACTTCAATCGACCAAATCCAAAGAAGGAATTTCTGGCATCGCTTCCGAGAAGGTCAGATTTCAAACCGAGCCCGAACCTCATGCGATGGTTTCAGGAGAATCTGGCCGGTCGACCGGAATGGAACGATTTCCTCAAGGATCTCAATCTGAAAATTTCGAAGAATGAATGGCAGCAGAGCGATTGGTACAAGAATTTTGAAGGAGAAGCAAAGGATCTGGCGGAATGGGCGGCCCGACAAAATTTTCGAGTGCCGCGAACGAACTTTCGTTCGGCCGGTCGTCTCAGCGGGAATTTCGAACTGCCGGGCTTTGTGGGAGGCATCGCGGGACAGGCTTCCACAGGTTCCAGTTGGATCATGCCGATCATTGTGATTGGCGGAGCAGGCTTAGCGATCTGGTTCCTGAAATCCGCAGTGAAAAAACCACCGGAAATTCCTGTCGAGAATAAGTTCAGCCGCTGGGATTTGAGCATTCAGGTCGATGAAGTCACCGATGCTGGAAAATTCGTAGCGGCTTACGACCGGTTGAGCCTTCGCTATTTGGGGGAAAAAGCTATCCACTGGAATCACCAGAAGGTCGAAAATGAAATCCGAGAGAGGGAACCCCAGCTGGCCGAGAATATCAACATGCTCACCGAACTCTATGAACGAGCTCGATACAGTAAGCTGGACGCTCCACTTTCAGAAACCGATTTAACCTCCGCCCGGCGTGCGATTCGCACGCTTTTGGAGGTTTCTGTCAAATGATATCGCGTCGATGGATGGGCTGGACAGTCAGTCTGTTGCTGTGGGCGAGTTCGACCTGTCTTTCTCAGAGCCCCACGCCAGCCGCGGAAAATAAACCGCTGGTTCTGGAAGCTCAGGGAACCGATTTGTTCAAATGGGTTCTGCATCAGAAGGGGCTTCGGCCCATACCCAATCGATTGACAATTCTCACTTCGGCTCCCAAGTCTGTCATAATCATGATGGGCGATGTGATGAACACTGGGGACATTCAGGAGATGCAGAAATTTGTCGCCCTGGGGGGATCGTTACTTTTTGTCAGCGATCACAACTGTGAAGAATTAGTACGGACCTTCGGACTGTTTATTACCGGTCGCGCGGTGCTTCCCGGACCGCAGGGATCATTTCCCGGACGCAACGTCCTCAACCCCGAAAATTTTCCGTTGGTGTCCCCGGTCGATCAAAGGCATTTAACTGCTGCCAGTGAATGTTTTTACGATCGGAATGGTGCCCCGCTTCGAAAAATAGTAACCACTATCCCCAGTTCCATTCGACGAGAATCCCGATCCGCTCCCGTTATGAACCAATTCACTGCTTCCGCCGATTTACTTAAGCAATTCGATGGTAAGCTTTACCCCCTGGCGGGATTTTATTCGGGGGCCAAATTTGGTGAAAAGCTGCTGCTGCCGGAGCAGAGAATCAGGTTGCTTTCGGACCCGAATTATTATCTCGAAGTCGATAAATTCCTTCCCAAAGAGGATTTTTTCGCATTCGGAGGCGAACTGGGATCCCGAGGCGGAAAAGCGATTTTTCTCTCCGATCAGGATGTTTTTTTCAATCAACTAATGGTTCGAAAAGACACGGATAATTATCAATTTGCCGAGCAACTCGTCGACTATTTGATCAACCTGGGCAGGTTCAAAAGAGAATATTGCTACTTCAGCGATAATACTTTCCCCGAGGATAACTTTGATTTACCTCTTCCGGAAATGCCTTTGCCGCCGTTGAACCAACTCGGCAACATGTTTTTGCAGGCGTCCGATCAGGTTGTCAGCTCCATGGAGGAAAAGGATTTCTTTAATACCTGGTTGAAGGAAAATATCGGTTTACCCAAAATCTACCGCGGCTGGTGGCTCTTCGCGATATTCGGGCTGTTCAGCTGGATTCTCTGGCGATTCTTCAGTGCCCGTTCTGCATCGGCTCGAGGCCGTCGTCAGGCCACTCGACTAATACCCTACAATTTGGATCATCCGGGTGAACAGCTTGAGATTCAGGAATATCGAGATAATTACTATTCTTCGGCCCGCAACGTAATTCGATCGTCTTTCGCCCGCATCGCGGAAACTCCGGATAGCACCGGCAGCCCCAGTCTGAGGCAACTCCGGAAGCATTTTGCCTGGTATCAGTTCGGTTCGAAGTTCACATTACGGCGTTTATGGCTTTTGGCTTATGAAGGACCTCAAAAAATCACCGCCCGGAAATTTCAGAAGGTCCTCGCGGATCTGAACCAACTGGAACGCCGTGCGATTTCCCGATCGATTGCGTCTTCCTCTGTCTTGCCTTCCCCTCGGACCCACGTACCACAAAAAGCATGAGTCTACCGGTAACAGAAACTTCCTTCGACCCCGTTCGATCCACTCAACAACTCTGCCTCCGTTCCATCGAGCAGATGAATAAGGTGGTCGTCGGCATGGACGATGTCATTCAGCAGATGCTGATCGCCATTCTCGCCGGCGGGCATGTTTTGCTCGAAGGAGTGCCGGGGGTGGCAAAAACCACTCTCTCCAAGTTGTTCGCCCGAATTCTTGGCTGCGAATACCAGCGAATTCAATTCACGCCGGACTTGCTGCCTTCCGACGTAACGGGCACTTCGATTTTCGACCGCCGGACGAATGACTTCGTTCTGCGGAAAGGTCCAATTTTCTGCCAGATCCTGCTGGCGGACGAAATCAACCGCGCTCCGGCGAAGACCCAGTCGGCATTGCTGGAGGCCATGCAGGAATATCAGGTGACGGTGGATGGCCAGACGCTGTCGCTGCCGCAACCCTTTTTTGTGCTCGCAACGCAAAACCCGGTGGAGCAGGAAGGGGTCTACCGGTTACCGGAAGCACAACTGGATCGCTTCCTGATAAAGATTCAGGTCGGCTATCCCGATCACCGTGCGGAAGTTCGCATGCTCCAGGTGCACAGCAAGGAGCTCGTCGAATTGCAGCAGCAAACCACTCCGGCGGAGTTGCTGCAAATCCGTTCGCGACTCGGGGAAGTGTTCGGCAAGCCGGAGTTGTTCGACTACATCGTTAAACTTTCTGAAGAGAGCCGAACGCATCCGGATCTGCTGCTGGGCGCGAGCCCTCGAGCTTCTCTGAATATACTGAAGTCCGCCCGCGCTCGAGCCTTGACCCAGGGGCGAAATTACTTCACGCACGAGGATGTTCAAGTCGTGACTCCTCTGGTGCTGGGCCACCGTCTCATTATCCGGCCGGAAGCAGAGTTGGAAGGTAAGCAGATTTCCGACATCGTGAAGGATTTGCTCGCTTCCGTTCCGGTGGTAACGAGCGTGTAGTTACTGTCTGCAGGGGTTTCCATGCTGACGACTCGAGGCTGGTGGCTGACAGTCCTGGCCTTACTCCAGGCGGCTATGGGATTCATTCTCAGTCAGCGCGGCGGAATGGCCTTGGCTGTCCTCGGGGTCACCATTCTTTGCTGGCTGTTAGTCGAGTGGATTCGCTTCCGTATCCATCTGTCCTATGTCGTTCCCCGATTGCAATTTCAACGGATCTTCCGTGCGGAAGGACGAGTCATCCGCTCGAGCTTTCCCAACCAGAAAATCACCGTATCCATTGCTTTCAAAAATCCCGCGCGGGTCAGCCTGCCGTTGTTTCAATTCCGAGACCTGGTGCCGGCGGGAGCTTTCGCCAGTCCGGAGGCTACGGGTAACTGGATCTCCTTGCCGCGCCGCGGGCAAACGGAAATCTCCTACACGATTCAGCCTCAATTGATCGGGCTACTCACTTTCCATGGCATCGGCCTGCGACTCTCCGACTTGCACGGACTTTTCAGCTATCGACTAGTGCTGCATGATCCGATCGAATTGCCCATTCTTCCGCTAGGGCTACGTCGCGTTCATCAACCTCGTTCGACCAAACGGCATAACGTACTGCCGGCATTGGGAACTCAGCGGTTTTTAAGGCCGGGCGGGGCGGGGGATCTGCTCGATTTGCGGGATTACCTGCCCGGCGACCCCCCCAAGATGATTGCCTGGAAGCAATCCGCCCGAAGAGACAAACTGATTACTCGGGAACTCGAGAGTGAGGTTCCGCTCCGCTGTACACTCTTTCTCGATGCCAGCCCGGAAATGATAGATTCCCCGGAAGCCTCCAGTGTGAAGCAAGTGCTGGTCGAGACGTCGGCGGCCATTCTCGAATCGCTGTTACGTAACCGGGATTACGTCGGCCTTTATACATTCGACGAAGCCTCCTCGCGAGGAATGAAGCCTTCGAGAAGTAGCCGACATCGAATCGAGATGCTGCAAAGACTTTCCGAAGTGGGACAGCCGGTGATAGCCAGTCACGATGTCGAGTGGATAACGCAGCAGACGCACGCAGTGGCTTCGGAAATCTACCCCAATCTGATGACCCCCCGGCGGAACAGCACACCCCTGACTCTAGCCTGGGAACCCGTTTTAGATTCAGCCGGGGCCTGGTTGATAATCCTGCTTCTCACGGCTCCTCTGCTCCTTCTCTGGCCGCGAATCCGGTTATTCCTCGATGATATTCTGGCGCTGACCCGGGGCAGATCGGATACCGATTTGTCACTGATGTTCGGATTGATTTCCGCCGGGATCGGCCTGTTCGCTTTCTTCGTTTTCGGTCTGCAGGGTTACTGGCCCTCGCGACGAAATCGGACACATCGCCGGAAACAACTGGCGGCCCTATTCACCGCATTCGACCGACGACCGGCTCGAGAGATCAGTTTCCTAAGAGAAAACGACGAAGAATTTACCTCTCGATGCCGGGATTTTCTGAGACATCACTCACTGGAATTTCTGGGGAATTCGACGCCACCGCCGCTGGAAGTTCCCAGCCCTGGCGAATTTAAAGTCGATCACCTCAACAACTCCCTAATCCAGTGCGTGACGAGAGCCCGGGATAACGAACTGTTCGTCATTCTCGGTAACTTTGCCGAAAGTCAAGCAGCCTGGCCCCGATTGCTGCGGGCCATTCGGCTGATACGGGCCCGTCATCACGAAGTGGTATTCATCTGTCAACGCTTCCGCCTTGAAAAAAACCTCCCCGAACCCAGAGATCAACGGCTCTCTGCATTACAGAAGGATCTCCGGAAAGAGCTGATGCGGCTCTACGACGAGCAACTGTTGCAATTTCAAACCCGTGTCCGGCGTTTGGGGGTTCAACTGCTGTGGGCCGACGATGACGACACGGTCGCACGAATCGTTCAGAAGATGTCCGATCTGCGCGCGGCGAGGATACGTCGATGAACGAACAAAAATTCAGAAATCCCCTGCACCTGCTCAGTCAGACCATGGCAGAACCCGGGCCGCGGAATTATCTTTTTTTGACCAGCGCGTGCCTGCTCTTGAACTTCTTTTTGATGTCATCGCAGGGAGCCGAACTGATTGGTCTGTTTGCTCTTTTGTTCGCTATTCCGGGGATTCTGGCAAGTTGGAGCAGTTCGCTTTACCTCTATGTAATTATCATCGGCTATCACCTGTTCGATCCGGGTCTGAGGATCGCCGCGCAGAATTTTAATTCCCGGTCCTTCGGGCTTCCCGGCATGCCCCGGCTGGAACGAATACTGCTAGCCCTGGGAACGCTCGGATATGTCATGGGGCAGTTGAAACTGTTGGGATTCTGGCGCTTCCTGTTACCTCCGCGATTTCGAAATCGCGGAGAAGCCATCGAACTGACCGAAGGGCCTATCGTCCGCAAGGCAGAGGATTGTCCCCCAACTGAAACGGGTGATTCGATCTTTCAGGTCCTGATCTGCGGCGTCTTGGCGGTGGTTCTATGTAACGCCCTCTACAACAGCGGACTCTGGTTGAATGAGAAGCGGTTTATAACGCTGGAAGCCAACCTGGCCAGTCTGGCCTTATTCGTCGGTCTTATCGCGGCGATCCTGCTGGTCCTCTATTTGTTGTTTCTGATAATGGATCGCCGCAAGACGACACAAGACGAGGCTTACCTGACGCTCGCTGATGAATTCTGGAAGAGCAGTCGACGCGAACAGCAGCGAATGGACCGCTGGATCAAATGGTATAAGCGAAAGCAGATGCGAAAAGGAGAGAACCTTCCATGATCAATTCGAGAGAAATTGCGGGCTGGATTTTGGTCGGACTAGGGATCGCGATTTTTGGTTTCGCGTTCGTAATGCTGTTGACCAGCCGTTGGATTGTGGAATCGGGGCCGATCATCTTTAGCGGTTTTATCGTCTTTCGCGGCGGCATCCATCTTTTGAAAGTCGCGCTGGCAGCTCGGATCTGCCAGCCCATCGAAGCGGTAAAAACCATGCCGTCTCGAAAGCGGTTATGAACTCCTAGAGAAGGGCGATTGCGATTAACAGAATCCCAATCGCGTTCATCGCAAATTCAAATAGTCCCAGATAAACGGCCAGACGAGCATGGCTCAGCCCCTCGGCCATTCCCGACTTGAATATCCTTCGGATTCCCACCCATCCTGTGATAACCGCGAATGTTCCTGAAACAACGCCTATAAATGGAATGAGCCCGATAAGTGCAAAAACAAAGGACCAGCGAGCCCAAAAATTAGTTTGGGGGAGAAACGGCCTGGGTTCGTAACAGTCGAACCGCTTTTGATCGGCGCGTTTGAGTGGCGTAGTTGACCAGCCGAGCATGTGAGGTCCCTCAAGGTGTAGTTCACAAGAATAGCCGATCTTCCAAGCTTGAGGCGTCTTGCCCACTGATTTTGAAGGAATTACAAGTGATTCGAGCCGTTTGGTTTGATGCAGTAGGTACTATCCTTTATCCCGAACCGCCTGTGACCCAGATCTATCAGCAAGTGGCCAGCCAATATGGAGTTCATTTTCCGGAAATTCAAATCCGCGAGCGATTGAAAGAGGT
Organism: Telmatocola sphagniphila; assembly: GCF_018398935.1. Lineage (GTDB taxonomy): Bacteria > Planctomycetota > Planctomycetia > Gemmatales > Gemmataceae > Telmatocola > Telmatocola sphagniphila. Next base: position 741,330 of record NZ_CP074694.1, read on the forward strand.
TTACTCCCGTCAGGAGACGGTCGATCGCTCCCGCGACTGGTCCACTTCGGAGGATCGGGAATTGGAACGATGGCACGAAGTGGTTGTCGAGACCTTCCGGGAATCTCCCCAGCGCGAGCAGATCTTTCAGGAGCTTTATCACTGGTTTGCGCAACCGACGGCCTGGCGACTCTTCGAAGATTTTCTGCCGACATTGGATAGGCTGTTGAAGCGGAATTTGCCCGTCGGTCTAGCTTCGAATTTCGACAAACGGCTACGCACCATCGTGAATGAGATGCCCGAATTGAGTAATTTTCGAACTCAGCTGCTCATTAGTTCCGAAATGGGTTGTCGGAAGCCGGGGAAACAATTTTTTCAACGAGTGATCGAACATTCGGGTTGTTCGGCTCCTGAAATTCTGTTCGTGGGCGATGATCGGGTGAACGATTTTCAGGCCGCCAAGGCTTGTGGGATGAGAAGCCTACTCGTTGAACGCGCTCCCAAAAGCTCCCATGAGAAAGGTACGATTTCCTCTCTAATTGACGTGCAGAGATTCCTGGATTGATCGCGCTTTCTTCCGGAGGGCTTGAAGTTCCGATCCGGGAATTCGCTGCAGATTTTTCAGCTGCATCGCCATCCGCATATTGCCTTTCAGCAATGGCAAATTCCGATCGAGAAAATCCCAATAGAGGGTGGTAAATGGGCAGGCCTCCTCGCCGGTTGACTCGGTCGGTTTGTAACGGCAGCCCTGGCAGTAGTTGCTCATGCGATTGATGTAGGCTCCCGAGGCCGCATAGGGCTTTGAGGCCATAACGCCGCCGTCGGCAAATTGGGACATCCCGATGACGTTGGGAACCTCGACCCATTCCACGGCATCCACATAAACGGCCAGATACCATTCGTGGATGGCCTTGGGTTGAACTCCCAACAAAAGGGAGAAGAGCCCGGTAATCATTAACCGCTGAATGTGGTGGGCGTAGCCGTAGTCGAGAGTTTGCTGGATCGTCTCGCGAAGGCAGTGCATATCGGTATTTGCCGTCCAGAAAAAAGCGGGAAGGGGTTGTTGAGCGTTGAGTGCATTCCTCTCCAGGTAATCGGGCATGAATTTCCAGTAAATGCCGCGAACATATTCGCGCCAGCCGAGGATCTGACGGATGAACCCCTCAGCCGCCGGGAGGGGAACTCGCCCGAGATGATAAGCTTTCTCGGCCGCGCGAATCACTTCCATCGGATTTAATAACTTCAAGTTTAACGCGGCGGAAATTCGCGAATGATACAGCCAGGTTTGGCTGGTCCACATGGCATCCTGATAATCGCCGAAGTGCGGCAGTCGATGCTCGATGAAGTCTTTCAGTGCGGCTCGCGCTTGTTCGGTAGTCACCGGCCAGTCGAAATTTTTTGTGGAACCGGGGTTGTCCGAAAGCCATTTTTCAACGGTCTGAATGACCTGGCGAGTATTGGCGTCCGGCTCAAAGGCGACCGGCACTGGCAACAATCCCGGGCCTTTTTTCCCGAAGCTTTTGCGGTTCTCCGAATCGAAGTTCCAGGCGCCTCCCAGCGGTTCGGAGCCCTCCATCAGGATTCCCGTTTTCTTTCGCAATTCCCTATAGAAGAATTCCAGTCGGAGTTGTTTGCGATCCCGGCAGTGCTCCTCGAATTCCTGATTCGAACTGATGAAGTGATTGTCCGGAACCAGTTGCAGCGGGATTCGATGACCCCGGGCGGTTTCCTCAAGAGATTTTTTGACTCGAAAATCGCCGGGTTCGGTAAGGCGAATCGCTCCCGGAGTTCGGCTTTTGATAGACTTTTCGAGTTCCGCCGACAGTGAACCGGCGTTTGAAACATCGTCCAACTGCGTATAGAGGACTTTGCGGCCCAGGGATTTCTGCTGGTCGCGAAAGTGCCGCATGGCCGAGAGGAAATAAGTCGAGCGAGCTTTATGAGACCAGACGTGGCGCGACTCATCGCGGACTTCCGCCATCCAAATTGCATCCTGCTTCGGATGGAAACCGTCCAGAGCGGGCGATTGATCGGATAACTGGTCCCCCAAGACCACGATAAGATTCCGAAGTTTGGACATGCCCGCCTCTTGGAGTTTCAAGTCTGACCGATTAATAGGTTCGGTCAGATCTCAAAAGCCAAGATCAGGCAATATGCGATTCCGTCGGTTTCAAACGGGGATTGACCTGTCGGGACGCAATCCGATTCAGGATCTGCAAATAAGCCAGGGCGCTGGCTTCCACAATATCCGTACTGACCGCCCGCCCGGACAACTTTTTACCTTCGTAAGAAACCTCCACAGTCGCTTCGCCCAACGCATCGCCGCCCATGGTCAGACTGCGAACTCGATAATCGAGGAATTCCACTTCGATCTTGGTGATGCGGTCTATGGCCGTGAAAACGGCATCGACCGGGCCGTCACCGCAAGCCGCTTCCCGAACTATTTCGCCATCGGAGTGCCAGAGGGCTATGGCCGCTGAGGGGAGGGTGCCGGTGCCTGCATTGCAGGTAAATGCTTCCAGGGTCCAGACGGTGTGATGTCCGGTATGCAGCAGGTTTTCGCACAACGCTTCGATATCGGCATCGTAAATCGTTTTCTTGCGGTCGGCCAGGATTTTGAAAGCATCGAACACTTTTTGAAGCTGGGTATCATCCAGGTGATAGCCCAGTTCCTGAATGCGATCTTTCAGAGCATGACGGCCGCTGTGCTTGCCGAGCACCAGTTCGGTTTTCGAAATGCCGACATCTTCCGGCCGCATGATCTCGTAGGTGGAGCGTTCTTTCAGCATGCCGTCCTGATGGATGCCGGCTTCGTGCGCGAACGCGTTCTGGCCGACAATGGCTTTGTTTCGCTGCACCATCATGCCGGTAGTGGTCGTCAGCTTACGGCTGGTCGGGAAAAGCAACCGAGTGTTGATGCCCGTTTGCAGATTGAAGAAGTCCTTGCGGGTCTGCAAAGCCATCACGACTTCTTCGAGAGCGCAGTTACCCGCTCGTTCACCGATGCCGTTGATGGTGCATTCGACTTGTCGGGCACCTTCCATGAGGGCGGCCAGGCTATTTGCCACGGCCAGCCCCAGATCGTTATGGCAGTGGACCGACAGAATGGCTTTTTCGATGCCGCGCACATTTTTCTTTAAATAGCGCATGATGTCGGCGTAGTGCGACGGAACCGAGTAGCCGACGGTATCCGGTATGTTCAGGGTAGTAGCCCCGCATTCCAAAGCTCTTTCGCAAACCTCGGCCAGGAATTCCAACTCGGTACGGGAGGCGTCTTCAGGTGAGAATTCAATATCCTCGCAATACTCGCGCGCCATTTTGACGCTTTCGATGGTTCGCTTGACGATCTCCTCGCGGCTCATGCGAAGTTTGAATTCGCGATGGATGGCACTGGTGGCCAGAAAAAGGTGGATACGCGGTTTTTCGGCGTCTTTGATGGCCGCGGCTGCTTTTTCGATATCTGCTTTATTGCATCGGGCCAACCCGGCGATGATCGGGCCGCGCACTTCGCGAGCGATTGCCTGTACCGATTCGAAATCCCCTGGGGAAGCAATGGGAAAACCCGCCTCGATAACGTCCACGCCCAATTCCTGAAGCGCGTGGGCCATCTCCAGCTTTTCCGACAGGTTCATGCTGCAACCGGGGGATTGCTCCCCATCGCGCAGGGTGGTGTCGAAAATCAAGACCCGGTTGGGATCGGTCGGGGGGACCATTGGGAACTCCGTTCGAACGAAAAAGCCAACAAAAAAACCCTGGAACTTCTGGTTCCAGGGTTCGTTATCCTTCGGATGACGTCAGCCGCTACCTGGAACCACAACTTATGCGGGGTGCAAGAATTAGAATCGGTAGCAGCAGCTTAATGACCATGCATTCAAATTTAAAGCAATTCGGCACAATTTTCCAGAGGAATTTTCGAGTTTCCCCTTCTTCGGCCGCGACCGCGAATCTCGGAAGGGTGACCGTGGGCGAGAATTCTGCCAGCTAATTCACGCTTTATGAATTTTGGCAGAAGTTATTTCATACACTCCCAATACGATTTCTCATTTCTTTTTGCTTGAATTTCCAGGCTACACGGTAAAGATGATGGAGAGAATTCCACTCCACAGAGGAACATCATGAAACGGCTCCTTCTCCTGGCCTCGCTCTTAGCAGGCCTTCTCGCTTCGCCGGTCGCGGCCGGCGGTCTAAACGATAGTCTCAAAAAGGGTACACCTGAATTCAAGTCAGTTGGTCCTTTGGCTTTCGGGCCGGACGGCATCCTGTTCGTGGCCGATCCAGAAGCGGCCAGCATTTTCGCGCTGGATACCTCCGATACGAAGCCGGCTGGTAAGGAAGACATCAAGATCGAAGGTTTTGACGGCAAAGTGGCCGCAATGCTGGGCACCAAACCGGACGGCGTCAGCGTCAAGTCGATGAAAGTCAATCCCGCCAGCGGAAATGTCTACGTCTCCGTGATGCGCGGCAAATCGCCGATTCTTCTGAAGGTCGAACGTTCGGGTAAAATCAGCGAACTAATGCTTAAAGACATTCCCTTCGCCTCAGTCAGTCTGAAAAATGCCACCGAGAAGAAGCGTCAGGAATCGATTACGGGAATTTCTTTTGTAAATGGTCGCGTTATTGTCGCCGGGCTTTCGAACGAAGAGTTTTCCTCGAATCTGCGGATGCTCGTTTTCCCATTCGATAAGGCCGATCAGGGAACCGCGGTCGAAATTTACCATGGTGCTCACGGCCGCTATGAAACGGCTTCCCCGATCCGAACCTTCATGGCCATGGATATCGGCGGCAAAACGCACGTTCTGGCCGCTTACACCTGCACGCCCCTCGTGAAATTTCCCCTGGAAGATCTGCAAAATGGTAAAAAGCTTCGGGGCACCACCGTGGCGGAACTGGGTAATCGTAATGTGCCGCTGAACATGATTTCCTACAAAAAAGAGGGCAAAGAGTACGTTCTGATCGCTAATTCCGCGCGTGGAGTGATGAAGGTATCCACCGATGGAATTGATACTACTGAAAGCATCAGCGCACGAGTCGAATCGACGGCCGGGCTGAAGTATGAAACGATTCCCAATCTGAAGGGAGTTCTGACTCTCGATAAGTTGGACGATTCGCACGCCGTGATTCTGTCGAAAAGCGATAAGGGTCTGAATCTCGTTTCAATCGATCTTCCCTAAGCAAAATCCCTCGGGCGATTCTTCTCAAACGAAGAATCGCCTCCTTCGCTGAGTTATCCTTATGACTGCACTTTGTACCTGTCTTTTCGCATTAATTTCCCTGTCTGACCCGCAAATTACAATTTCAAATAGTAAGATCGCGGTCACCAGCGAAAATAGCTATTCGCTCGATTTGAAGAAATCTATAATCACTGTGGTAGCCACCCGCCCAGAGGAAGAAATTGCCATCCTGGGGAGTTGGCAGAAAACCGGCTCCGGTTACGAATTCAATCCGCGCTTTCCCTTCGAAACGGCCACCGATTACCGAGTTCGTCTGATATCGGAATCGGCAGAGACCAAGCTGGAAAAAGTGGTCTCGCTTCCGAAACTGAAAACGCAGCCCGCCAAAGTCACGCATGTGTATCCGTCGGCCGACAATCTGCCGGAAAACCTGCTGCGGTTTTACATTCATTTCGATCAGCCGATGAAAGTGGGGGATGCGTACCCGAATTTGAAGCTGCTCGACTCTGCGGGCAAAGCTCTGGATCGTCCCTTTCTGGAACTCGACGAGGAACTCTGGTCACCCGATGGTAAGCGTTTCACACTTTTGCTCGACCCGGGACGAGTGAAGCGGGAATTGAAGCCTCACGAAGAAATGGGGCCCGTTCTGGAGGATGGCAAAACCTATACCCTTGTGATCGGACGGCAGTGGAAGACTCAGGCGGGCGATTTCCTGAAGGAAGAGTTTCGAAAGAAATTCTCCACGCTTCCCCGAATTGAAGATCGGCTCGATGAAAAAAAGTGGAAAGTTGTGACCCCAAATGCCGCCACCAAGGAACCCGTTTCGCTTGGCTTCGATCATTCTCTCGATCACGGCATGCTGGAGCGAGTAATTCAAGTGGTGGATTCTCAGGGTCGGGAGGTGGCTGGCGAGATTCAAATTGCCGATCGGGAAAAACGTTGGAGTCTAATTCCAAAAAGCTCCTGGGCAGCAGGCGAGTATCAAATTCTAGTTCGAGATGTTCTTGAGGATTCCTGCGGCAATAGTCTCGCGGCCGGATTCGAGATACGCCTTTCGGAAAAACGACGAAATCGCGGGCAAATCATTAAATTGAACTTCACAGTGAAGTAAAAGCTCACTTCTTAACCGTGCTCGCCGGAGTCGGAGGTGGGGTGGCTCCCACCGGGCCCCCGTTAGCCATTTTGGAAAGTTCGCTGGTCGTGGGATAATACAGGAAGTCCTTGTTGCTCAGCGACTTCTGTTCGACCAGTTCGTTTACCGGCTTCGAATGAATCAAATTGAGGTTGGGGTCCGGTTTCCTCAAACCGTGAATCGCATTGAATTCCCCGCTCAGGTTGGCGAATTTAGGAACCGCTTTGCCTTTAAAATTGAATACAGCTTGCACATCCGTGAAGAAGTTCTGGTTGATTTCGAGCTTGGTATCTTTGGCAATATCGGGTTTGGAGTATTCTTCGACCTGATCGAAGGCAAACGCTGAATTGCTCAACTTGCAGAAAGTATTGTTCTCGAATTTCGTCCGACTGATTGGATTGGCCCATGCAGAGAAGGTCACCCCTCGTTCGAGGCCCATAACCCGGTTGTTAATAAACTGGCAGTCCCGCTGGTTGCACTGAATCAAAAGGGCTTGTTCGTAGCCTTCGGACTGGTGCGACGAGCCATCCGAGGAAATTCCCTCGAATCGACAATCTCGAATCTGTAAAAAGCGGACGTCATTCGCTTCCGAGGATAGAGGAGCCCAAGCGATCGCCGACTTGCAATCGGGGACTCGAATGGGGCCGACAGCCCCTTTTTTCGCAGGCGATTCTTCGTGAGATTTACCGGGGAAGCGGCAATCCCGGATACGGATCGGTGATTCCGGTTCGCCGCGAGTTCCCGAGCACAAAATGGCTGCGGATTTCGAGCCGCGGAATTCGATCCCTTCCAGGGTCAAACCGGGATTGAATCCGGTAATTTTTATTACGTTATCCCATTGGTTGGGATCGGCTTCGATAATCAGATTTCTGATCGTCAGACCCGAACAGTTGTTCAGGCTAATCATGCCTCCGGCTGTCCCCAACTGGCTCTTGCTGCGCCAGATGACCGGTCGGCCGACTTCCGCCTCTATTGTCAGATTCTTGACCGGACGATTGATGGTAATGATCTCTTCCCAGATCTGATCGTAGAGGACAATGCGATCGCCCTCTTTGGCGGCCTCAATGGCCGCTTTCAGGGTAGGGTAGGAATAGGGCCGGCGCGACTTAGTAACTTCAAGGCGGCTCGAGGTATTAACGTCCGGCAAAACCGTAGATTTGCTTTGCATCAGGACGAATAAAACCACGCCGCCAATTCCGAGTAGCCCTAGCACTCCCAGCAACACATAGAGCAGTGGGAAACCGCTCCGTTCGATCTCCGAAGGTTGTTCGTAGAACGGATTGCTGAGCGGACGATTTTTCGGACCGGCCGATTCGTTGGTATCCTTATCGGCCAGATTCATCGTCTCTGGAGAAGGGGAATTTTGCCGTTTGGAATCGGGACCGGCAGTGAGTGTATTCGCGACCGGAGGAGCTTCGGCAATGATTTTTGCCGTTTCCAAAGTACGCGGATTGCTCTGTGAAGCGTTTTGAATCCGACGACTTTTTAGTACCGAACTCGGTGCACCCAGGGAAATTCGGGCCGCCATCGAAAGCTGCGGCATTTCCTTTTCGGGAGGCGGAGCAATCGGCTCCGTTGTAAACTCCTGAAGATCGTCGACGATATCGAGAGGAATCTGGTATCGTTTGGTTCGGTCCTTCACCATCATTTTGCGAACGATGGCGGCAATTTTCGGTGGTAGATCGGTCCGGAGGGACTCGACCGGATCGGGATCGCGATTCTGATGCCAAAGAAGCTTCTGAGCTACCGTACCTTCCGCGAACGGCGGACGACCGGTGAGCATGAAATACATGGTAGCGCCGAGGCTGTAAATGTCGGCGCGCGTATCGACCGTATGGCTGTCCACCGCCTGTTCCGGCGCCAGGTAATCGGCCGTGCCCAGAACCATCTCCTCGAATTTACGGGTGATCGCATCTTCCTCGTCGTTGAAGAACCGAGCGAGACCCATATCGAGAATTTTGACAGTGCCCTGGCGATCGATCAGGATGTTCCCCGGTTTAATATCCCGGTGAACGATTCCCTGTTCCATGGCATATTGCAAGCCTTTAGCCGAGTCCGAGATGTAATGGCAGACCCGCCGGATGTCCATCGGGCCGCCTTTTTTCACAATCTCGTGAAGGCTGCTGCCATCGACGTAGTCCATGACCAGAAAGTGCAGTTGCTCGTCCTGGTCGATATCGTAGGCACGGACAATATTGGGATGATTCAGAGCGGCCGCGGCACGAGCTTCCCGGGTAAACCGTTCCAGAGAGGCAGGATCCTCTCCTTTGGCGGCGGGCAATACCTTGACCGCGACACGGGTTTTCATCTTCATATGTTCGCACAAGAAGACCTGACCCATGCCTCCCGAACCCAGGCGTTCCAATATCCGATACTTGCCGATGTGGAAACGGCGCCACTTGCCCTGCAGGATTTGCTCGGCCTGGAAATACGTGAGAAGTCCATCGCGAACGAACAGCCCGGCGACCTGAGTCGGTTCCGGGGAGAGACCGCCGCTGGAGCGCAAGGAGGTCAAATAAGTTTGTAAGCGGGCGTTATCGGTTACACCACTGCGTGTGACCAGCTCGATGAATTCGTCAATGGTCGACGGACCGGCCATGCTATGATAAGCTCCAGAGTAGGACTCGGACGGCGTAATGGGCTTCAGTTCCGAATCCAAAAAACTCCGCTCAGCAGAATTGAGACGGATGACTTATATCGAACCTCGCAACCTATTGAACATTGTAATTTGAGCATAGGTTAAAAATAGTGTTTGTCGAATCTCAATTCTAGGCAAAGCCAGGGAACATGGGCAAGCGGCGAAATTTAGAGAGATCCATTCGATTAATTCGAGCTGAATCTTCCGATGCGCCGGGCCTTCTGGTAATTCAGGAAAAAAACAAATCTCAGTTCTATGTTTTTAGGGAAATTCCCTGTGAAATTGGGGGCCGCGGATTCGCGATGCACCGTCTCGGTTTGGGTAATTTATATCATTTGCGAATGGGTGAACCCACGGAAACTTCCTGTGAATGTCTCGGTTATCTCCGACATGGGCAGTGCAAACATCTTCAGGGAATGAGAGCACTCCTTACTCAGAAAAAGATCTGAGTGAGGCCAACTCACTAACAGAGATTTTCGTTCAGAACCGATCTTTGAGATTTCCCAATTTCCGGACTCCAACCTCTCGACCCAAAATTGGCAATCGCTGGCTCCCCTTGATTTTTCAAATCGTTAAGGTATTCACCGACAAATAAATTGGTTAAATTTTTGCTCAAAAATCATTTGAGGGTAGAGTTTCGATGCGGTTGATCTCCAAACAAATTCTGCTGGGCTTCTGTCTGTGTTTGTCCAGCTCTCCCATTTTCGCGGATGGACCCGCCTTGAATCCGCCTGCCAGTTCAAGTGCGGCCCCGATCCTTCCCGTTTCCGCCACGGGAAATCCCCCGGCCACCTTCGTAGACAACCCGATCTTCATGAAAGATCTTAAGACCGCAGCGCCTGCCCCGGCGTCCGCGATTGTGGAACCCAAAGTCTGGTCCGGCAGCTTTGAAGCCGGCATCAATGGCAGTTCGGGGAATACCGATGTTCTGAACGTCCGTATTGCCGGGAATCTCAGGCGTGAAACCGACGAAAACATTTTCACGAGCGATCTGGTTTATGGGACGGCCCGACAGAATGGGATTTTAAATCAGGATAAAGCACTCTATAACGCTCGCGATGAAATTCTCTTTGGACCGGATAACCCCTGGGCTCTATTCACCGCACTTCAGGTCGAGTACGATCAGTTTCGAGACTATGAATTCCGCGTCGGTCTGTTCGGCGGGGTCTCTTATACGTTCTTGAAAGATGATAACATTCTCTTCAAGGGGCGTATCGGTCTGGGGGAAACGGATGAAATCGGCAAAACCGGAGTGCCTTCCAAATGGGTGACTGAGGCCCTTTTCGGCTGGGACTTCGATTATAAGTTCACCGATCGGCAAAAGTTCACATCTTCGATCGATGTCTATCCCAGCCTCACCAATTTCGGACAATATCGCGTGCGAGCCAAGGCAGCGTATGAAGTGTTGATCGATCCTTCGACCGGGGCGACCTTGAAAGTTGGTATTCAGGATCGGTACGACACCGATCCCGGATTTAATTACAAACGAAATGACCTCGACTACTTCACGGCGATCATGTTCAAGTTTTAAGCTTTGTACTTGGGATGAGTTTCCAGATATTTCTTCACCCGGTCCTCCCGGGTGATCGCCACTTTCAGAAATTCCACGGCTTCCAGCAACTTTTCGTCCGGTTCCGCGCAGCTAAAGCGCAAGAAGCCCTGGCCGGCAGTGCCGAAACACTCACCCCCCAAGCAGGCCACTCCCTTTTTGTCATCCGCCCCTTCGAGCAAATACATCGCCAGACCGTGCGATTTGATTTTCAAGCGTTCGCAAATCTTTGCCACGTTCGGGAAGACATAGAAGGTGCCCTCCGGCATCAGCACTTCCAGTCCTTCCACCGTTCGCAAGGCATTAACCAGTTTCTGGACTTTCAATTTGAAGAGCTGCATCACCGAATCCCGCTCGGCCGTATCGTGCAATAGAGCATTCATGGCGGCGGTTTGATTTATGGGCGGCACACAGGAAAGAGAAGTGTTGATCATTTTGCCGATCATATCCACGATCGGTTTACTCGAGATGGCGTAACCGACACGCCAGCCACTCATGGAGTAAGACTTGCTGAATGTGTAAGCCCCGACGCATTGTTCCATCATCCCGGGCTGTGCCAGGATGGAATTGTGCGACCCTTCCCAGATCATATGACAATAGGGCTCATCGCTGAATAAAGCGATATCTCGGCCGCGCACCAGGTCCGCGATTCCTTTGAGATCTTCGAGTGTTGCGACGCCGCCCGTCGGATTGTGGGGAAAATTGAAGAAGATCGCTTTGGGCTTCTTGGCCGTTTTGATGAACTTTTCGACGTCGTTCAAATCGGGTCGAAAGGCGTTGCTCTGTTTCAAGGGCACATGATAGGGGACGCCGCCGCGCCGGGCGATATTGGGCTCGAAAGTGGGGAACTGCGGACTGAACAGGAGGACGTCATCGCCCGGTTCCACGAATAACTCGCAGAAGAATTGTTCGAAAACCTTCGCCCCAGGCCCAACAACCACATTTTCCACCGTGGCCGGGATATGAAATTCTTTTTTAACGGTTTCGGCGATAACTTCTCGGAATGCGGGGAGGCCAAGCGAGGGGCAGTAGCGGGTCAACCCATCGTCGATCGCTTTTTTCCCGGCCGCCAAAGCGCTTTTCGTCGTGGGGAACGGGCTGTCGCCGATTTGCAATTCGATTACATCTTTCCCGGCGGCTTTGAGTTGTTTGGCTACGGCGAGTACGTCGAAGGCTGTCTCTGTGTTAAGACCCTTGGCAAAAGCGCTGGTGCGCAAAGAACTACTCATGAGATGTTGGGGTGCAGGGAAGCAGGCCGGCGCGGGCATTGCCATCCAGCCATCCAGGAACCCGGCTCCTTGGATATCGCGAATTAAAAAATCATTCTAGTAGCTTACCCGGACACTAGCGGGCGGCAATGCGCTGTGCCAGCGGTGTGACTACTTGAGGTATGACGAAGGATTCGATCAGCTCCTGCGAAATGCGTCGTTGATTGTGATAGGACTCAACGAACGACTTGAAGGGCTGTTTACCCCAGAACTGCCGGATGAGCACGTTGACGCTCAGTGGCGACTCGGTGAACTGGCCGCTCTGGATCTGGGCCAGACTGGAACGGGATTCCACGCCGATGCGGGCCTGGAGGCGGCATTTGTCGTCGAGTGCGAGCAAAATAGACGGCTCGTAGCCCACCACTCGGGCCCCGTCCAGATTCAACAGTCCGTCGAAAGGCGAGGACTGTCCCAGGGCTTCAGCTATCACCTGGTCGTGGTTGCCGGGATAGATGAAATCGAAGGTGTAGAACAGATCCAGCGATTCGAGGTTGAGACTGCTCAGGTCGAGATGATAGGGGGCGTTCTCCAAAACCCGCGCATGCTGATTATCGGCATCCTCCAGCAATGGCGGATTCATGTAACAGGTGGAGACTCGTTTGCTCTCCAAGGCGATCCAGCGAAAATTCTCGGCTTCCCGCTCTTCCTCGAGCACGTACTCTCCGGTTTCTTTTTTCTGCAGCTCGGTGAGCTGTGGGAAACCTTTTTGCAAAGCTTCAAAGAAATGGAGAATCGTCTCAGAATGCAGCGGAAGATCGATTTTTGTGTTCAGATGTGCGTAAACGCCAAAATCGTCACAGATGGCGGAGTACGGGTTCATGCTATCAACTCCCGCGGCAAATCGAATTCGGGCGAAGCTCTCTTACCCATTGTTCTTCGCATCAAAAGGCTTTGCAACAAAGGCGGGGACAATCCGGAAGAAAGAGCACGGTTTTCATCGGGATTATGACTTTTGTGAGGAAAACGAGGAAAGGTATGTTATCATCTCGCTCGAGGGTGACCGATCGCCCGATCTTGAATTCGCGGAGGAGAATCTTCAATTTCGCAAACTCCGCTGGATCAAGTCTCGTCATACCTGCAAGACTCCATGCACTCTCCCATCATTGTTCGAGGATAGACCTATGAAATCCCTTCGTCGTTTACTTTGGCTGTCCCCAGTCGTCGGGGCAGTCGGCCTGGCTTCCTGGCTGGGAGCTCAGCCTGCAAAATCCGCACCAGACGTGCCGAAATCCGAACTCAAAGCCATCACGACCTTGCCAATCAGCCGAGTGATTCTTTTTTCCTCGGGCGTGGGACATTTCTCGCGCTCGGGCGAAGTGGAAGGGGATGCTCGAGTCGATCTAACCTTCCCGGAAAATGACATCAATGACTTGATTAAATCGATGGTTCTCCAGGATTATTCCGAAAAAGGGCGCATTGCCGCCGTCACTTGCGATAGCCGCGATCCCATTGATCGCACCCTGAAAAGTTTCGCCATCAACTTGAACAATAATCCCTCACTTTCCCAGATTCTCAATCAGGCGCGCGGCGAAAAGATCGAAGTTTCGCTCCAGCAGAATGCGACTTCCCAGCCTGCTCAGTTGACCGGCTCCATCATTGGCATCGAACACAAAAAAGAGAAGGATCAGGTCGAAGCCGAAATTCTCAATATGTGGTGCGCGGAAGGCGTACGCAGCATCAAGCTTTCTGAACTTCAGAGAATCCGCTTCCTGAATCCAGTGATCGAAAGCGAATTCCGCCGCGCACTGGATGTGCTGGCTCTTTCGCACGATTCGCAGAAGAAAGCAGTGAGTTTACACTTCGCGGGTGAAGGCAAACGCAAAGTTCAAGTTTCTTATGTGGTTGAAAATCCGATCTGGAAGACCAGCTATCGTCTCGTGCTGGATAAGGCGGGTAAACCCTTCCTGCAGGGCTGGGCGGTGGTCGAAAATCCAACCGATGAAGACTGGACCAATGTCTCGATGGCTCTGATCTCGGGTCGGCCCATCAGCTTCAAGATGGACCTGTATAACCCGATATACGTTCCGCGCCCCACAGTGGAACCTGAATTGTTCGCTTCGCTTCGTCCACCAACTTATAGTGGCGCCCTCGCTCGAGCCAGTAAGGGGGAGGATGCCGTGGCCTTTGCGCCTGCACCCATGGCGCCCGGTGCAGGCGGCTTTGCAGGTGGTCCCGGAGGCGGATTTGGCGGCGGCCGTGGCGCCATGGCGAAATCGGCCTCGGCAGCCGATAAGCCGATGGCCGCCAACATGCTGGGGGGGAATATCGCCAACGGCGAAGGGAGCCGGCAGCTTCAGGAACAGTTGCGCGAGCGCATGAACTTGGGGGCCGGTATTTCTTCCGTGGCATCGGCATCTCAACTGGGAGATTACTTCCAGTATGTGATTGATAATCCCGTGAGTCTGGCTCGCCAGAAATCCTCGCTGCTACCGATTGTTAATAAAGAAATCGATGGCACGCGCGTCAGTATCTACAATCCGAACGTTCAGGCCAAACATCCACTGTTGGGTTTGAAATTCAAAAACACTTCCGGGTTCCATCTCAGCCAGGGACCGATCACGGTTTTTGAAGGATCCACTTACGCCGGCGATACAAGAATTCTCGATATTCAGCCCAACGAAGAACGCTTGGTTTCGTACGCCGTCGATTTGGGGACGGAAGTATCCGCCAAGAATACCCCCGGTAGCGGCAAGATCACTCAGCTGAAAATCCAAAAGGGAGTTGTCTTCACCAAGACTCGGTTCCGGGAAGAGAAAGTCTACGATGTGGTGAATCGATCCACGACCGATCGGACCTTGCTGATCGAGCATCCCAATCGCAAAAATTTGGGCTTCAGTATCGTGGGGACCAACAAGCCCGTCGAAGAGACTGCGGATCAGTTCCGCTTCCAGACTGCCGTGCCGGCGGGCAAGAGCCTTAGCTACACAGTGGCCGAAGAGCGTGAACTGGGAACGGAAATGGTCCTGACCAACAGCCAGGATAACCAGATCCGATACGTCATTAACCTCAACGAAGCCAGCACCGCCGTCAAAGAAAAGCTGATGGAAGCCTTGAGTTTGAAGAAAAAATGGGACGATACTCGCCGGGATATTCAGGAAGTGAATAATCGCATCAACACGATTACTCAGGATCAGAACCGGTTGCGTCAGAACTTCCGCGAACTTCCAAAAGAATCGGAAGCGTACAAGAAGTACCTCAAAAAGTTCGACGAACAAGAAAAGGAGATGGATCAACTCTCCGACAAGCTGCGCGATCTTCAGAAGCAAGATCAGTTGGGGCGGGTGGCTTACGAAAATTATCTCGGCAACCTGACTGTCGAGTAAATTCCCCGTATCAACCGATTAGACGCGGCTAATCCCCGCGTCTATTTTTTTTCCGCCGATCCAGACGTCCTGAACCTGCATAGCATCGTCCATCACCACAAAATCGGCTCGCTTCCCTGCGATGAGGCTGCCACATTCTTCTTCGAGACCCAGAATTCGTGCGGGCGTTAACGTCACGCAACGAGCGACGTCGTGCAAGGGGGCTTGCGTGGCTGTCAGCATCGTCCGAAAGCAATGGTCCAGTCCCACGACACTCGAGGCCAGGTTTTTCCCATCAAGGGTCAGCCCCACGCCTTCCTTTTTCAGAGTGCGAATCTGAGCATCCGGCGGGCCAAAGAGGTATTCCCCATCCGGCATATCGACCGCGCGATTAGAATCGGTGACCAGCGCCAGACGGTTCGGCCCCTTGATCTTGTACGCCAGCCGGAGCAACGCATCCGAGAGATGTTTGCCATCGGCGATCACTTCCGTGGTGAGTTCATCGAAGTAAAGTGTCGCTTCCATCACGCCGCCGCGGTTGGGAAAATTTTGCAGGGCTCGAAGCTTGCCCCGATCGGACATCGCGCAAAAAAGATGATCCACATGGCGAATCCCCCAACGCACGGCCTCTTCCATTTGCTCGAACGTCGCGAACGAATGCCCGGCATTCATGCGAATACCACGCTGCAGGCATTCGCGAGTGAATACTTCCGCACTGGGCAACTCCGGGGCGACGGTGGCCGTGCGAATCGCATCGGTGTATTCCAGAACGGGGATGTAATCGCTGGGCAGGGGAGCTCGAACATTTTTGGGATGGCAGCCCACCGCTTCCAGAGCGAAGTAGGGACCATAAAGATGCGCCCCGACCACGCGACTACCCGTCTGAGGCTCATTCATAATCTGACGGGTCAGTTTCAAAAATTCCAGAATCTGTTCCGGACTGCCGACTGTAGAAGTCGGGGTCATCGTTGTGGTGCCGTGTCGGGCATGGCAGCGGCAAACGGTTCGAAAAGCTTCCGGAGTCAAGTCCATGAAGTCCGCGCCCAGCCCGCCGTGCACGTGAGCTTCCACGAAGCCAGGGAAAAGATATTTTCCTTCCAGATCAATCGTCTCAATTGAAGGGTTGAAACTAAGGTCCGATTTCGACCCCAGCGCATCGATTTTGTCGTCGTTAAAGCGAAGTGTCCCCTCGGATAGCACCCGATCCGGAAGGACTAATCGGGCGTTGATAAACTGCTTCATACGTGAAATTCCCGTTTCAATCGTCAGAATCCAACGTTAGTCCACTCATTTGCTAAGGCCGCGGATTGACGGTTGTTGGAGAGGAGCATTCCGCTACGTTAATCTATCAGGAATGAGAAATTAAATTGAGGCGAAATCGATGGGTCAACGTCGTGAATTGAAGGGGATGCGGGTTCTGGTAACGGGTGCTTCACAGGGCATCGGTCGAGCGCTCGCGGAACTGGCGGCTCGGCGGGGCTGCAAAGTGCTGGCCGCGGCACGTTCGGTCGATCTTCTCAAGGAACTGGCGGAAAAAGTCCGCAAAGATAATCTGGTGATGGAAGTGGTCCAGGCCGATGTCAGCAAGCCGGAAGATCGGCAGAAGATGGTCGAAGCTGCGAAGGAGAAATTCGGCGGGTTGGATATCCTCATCAACAACGCCGGTATCGGTGCCACCGGTCACTTCGCCGATTCGACGCCGGAAGTGCTACGCAATATCATGGAGACGAACTTCTTCGGGGCCACCGAAACGACTCGTCTCTTTCTGCCCATTCTGAAGCAGGGGACCAAACCTGCCATAGTGAATATTTCCTCCATTGTCGGCCGCCGGGCACTTCCTGCCCGCGGTCTCTACTCCGCCTCGAAATTTGCCATGCAGGGGTGGAGCGAAGCGATTCGTGCTGAACTCGCGAAAGATAATATCGATGTGCTGGTGGTCAACCCGGGCCTGACGCAGACGAACTTTTCAAAAAATATGCTGGAGCAGAAAGCTAAGATCCAGATGGATCATCTCCGCGGCATGACGTCCGAGCAGGTAGCCGAGGCAATTCTACGAGCTACCGAAAAGGGGAAGAATAACACCAATCTGACGTTCCGCGGAAAATTGCTTTTATTGTTTACCCGGTTTGCACCGGCTGTCATCGATTTCTTCGCGAAGAAGAAAGTGCGGAAGTTATTCGCCGAGGAAATTGCAGCGCGACAAGCAAAGAAAAACTCCTAGTCCCCCTCCAACAGTCAGAATCCTTCCGTCTGTTGGAGAAGGCTAAGAGAGTTCTAGGCCGGTACGGTGACCGGTTTGATTTTTTGAAGTCGCTGCCGGATCTGACGAGCGTAATCACTGGACAATTCTGTCCCCACGAAATTCCGTCCCAATTTTTTCGCAGCCGCCAGCGTTGTGCCCGACCCTCCAAAAGGATCCAGTACCAGATCGCCCGGGTTGGAAGAGACCTTGATGATTCTCTCCAGCACGGCTTCTGGCATCTGACAGGGATGATCGGTACGTTCTTTGAACGTGCCGCAGACTCGCGAAACATACCAGGTATCGCTTTCCGTCGGAAATACCCGTTCGTCTTCCTGCGGTCTGAGCACCCAGGTATCATCCGGAAGCTTGCCGACAGGATTCGCCCGGCGGTCTGCATAGGTCGTCATGCGGGCGCTGGGGACGCGCACCGAGTCGGCGTTGAAAGTGAATTTCTTGGAATCGGCCACATAGTAGAAAATGTGGGCATGAGACCGATTGAATTTCTTCTGACAGTTCACTCCGAACGTGTAGTGCCAGATGATCCAGTTTCGCAGAGTGAACCCGAGAGCATCGAGCCGGATTTTCATCTCAGCGGCATACTCATCTCCGATGGCTACGTAAAACGAGCCGGTCGGTTTTAAAACTCGCTTGACACTTTTCAGCCAGCGTTCGGTCCAACTGAGATAGTCCTCAGCTTCCCGGTCGTCGCTGTACTGGTCATATTCATAGCCGATATTGAACGGTGGGTCGGCAAAAGCCAAATCCACGCAATGCTCCGGCAAGTTATCCAATATCTCGCAGCAATCGCCTTCAAATACGCGATTAAACAATCCTGGTTTCAAGGGTGAACCTCCTGTTGTCGATCGAGAAAACTGCCCGAATCCTCGGGCTAGACGCGTCTTAATTCCACCTTGCGCGTCTCGCTACCCAACGGTGATGAAACAGTATTATGCCTCCCTTCAAAAAAAGCGCAAGAGCAGTTTGCCAAGAAAAAACCATTTTTTTCCAGGCTCGCAATAGCGCCCGAATTACCCATGTTAACCGCGATTGAAGAATCGCGCAAGCCCTTTTGAAACTCGACTAGCACGATTTGGCGAGAGAGAATAAATTGGGGGAGGGAAAAAGGATTTCCTGGACTCGACGGGTTGCCGGAAAAACCAAGGACGGCATGCAACCTATGCGTACTCAAGTTTCGACTATATGGCAGTTCCGCCATTTCTGGATGTCGCTGGTGCGGCTCGATCTGCGACTGCGCTACCGTCGCAGCGTACTCGGTATCGGCTGGTCGCTCCTCAATCCCATCTTGATGACGGTCGTCTTCTGCGTCGTCTTCAACAAGATGTTGGACAGACACGACTGGAAAGTGGCGGCCCCTCGCTACCTCGCCGCGCTGACTATCTGGGAATTCATAAGCGTCTCCACACTGACTGCCTGCCAAACCTTTTTCCGTAACGAAGCATACATCCGGCAATGCCCGCTGCCGCTCGTGATTTATACATTGCGCTCCGTACTCGGGGCGACTATCCATTTTCTCATCGCGATCGTCGTAACGATTGGTTCCATCGTATTGCTCACTCCCGATCAGTGGAAAAGCCCGATTTACACATTCTGGGCGGTATTACCTTCCTTGATCCTGCTATTTATCTTTTGCTGGGCCATTTCAGTAATTGCGGCGTTTTTGAATGTGATGTTCCAGGATACGCAGCAACTGGCGGAGGTGTTTTTCCGCATCTTCTTCTTCCTGACGCCGATTATGTATGAAACATCAGACATGCGCAAACAGGGCTTGGATTTAATCGCCGATTACAGTCCGGCGGTCATCTTCATTGAATTGATCCGCACGCCGCTCTGTACGGGCGTTTTGCCCGATCTGATGCTTTACGGTAAGGCGATGGTGGCTGTGGCTTTGTTCTCCGCCATCGCTCTGACAATGATTTCGAAGCTCGAAAAGAAGCTGATTTTCCACCTGTAATAATTAGCCGTCACTACCCGGATCGACCGCAATGGCCGAGATATTACTCGAAGACGTCAACCTGAAATTCCGAGTTCGACAGAGCCGGCGTACGACCCTGAAGGAGTACCTGGTGCGGGGGCTCTTTCGAAAATCTGTCAATCCATTCACCGAGGTTCATTCGCTCAAGGATGTCAATCTCCGGCTCGTGGATGGGGATCGGCTCGGCGTCATTGGCCACAACGGCGCCGGTAAAAGCACGCTGATGAAACTGGTGGCCGGAATCTATCCTCCCACCAGTGGCTATCGGACCGTTCACGGCAACATTTGTTCGCTCTTCGATATTGCACTCGGCTTCGAAAGCGAATCGAACGGCTGGGACAACATTTACTATCGCGGCTATCTGCAGGGCGAAAATCCCAAAACGATTCGCGAGAAAATCGATCAAATTGCGGAATTCAGCGAACTGGGCAGCTTCCTGGATATGCCCGTTCGCTATTACTCCGCCGGTATGCTCGTGCGGCTCGCCTTCAGTATTGCCTCCGCCATTCAACCGGAAATCCTGCTCGTCGATGAAGTGCTCGCAGTAGGCGACCTCTCTTTTCAGATGAAAGCCCGCAAGCGCATGACCGAAATGATGAAAACCGCTCGCCTGATGATGCTGATTTCCCACGATCTCGAAACCTTACCTGGGCTCTGCACCAAGGTTGCCTGGATGGATCACGGCGTGGTGCGAATGGTCGGGCCAACGGAAGAAGTGATTCAAAACTATCGGGCCAGCGTTCATCCCGTGAAAAAAGTGGCTTAAAGGAATTGGAATGTCGACGCGTGTGGTTATCAACGGCTTGGCCTCGCTCGATCGCAAGACCGGTGTCGGACATTACATAGCTTCCCTGCACCAGCAGTTGCAACTGACCGGGGACACTGGGGATCGCGCGGTTTTTTATCCCACCGGAATCACCCGCGATGTGGTTCGCATGGCCCGGAATTGGATGAATAAGCCCCGGACCAAATCCAAGTCCGCACCCGCCAACTCCGCGACTCCTGTGGCGACCGCCGCACCGGCACTGCCGAGACTCGTCTGGAACCCCAAAAAATTGCTGGGACGCTATGTCCGTCGGAATGTGCCCAAGATCTTCCGACGTCATTTTCAGCGTGTCTGCGTTCGCAACGGCGTACAACTTTACCACGAACCGAATTTCATTCCCTTGCCGAGCGACCTGCCTACGATCATTACGGTTCTGGATCTTTCGGTGCTCCTGCACCCCGAGTGGCATCCCATCGAGCGCGTTCGCGTCCATGAACAGAATTTCGAGAAAGGGATCGCTCGCTGCCAGCATGTGATAACGATTTCCGAGGCCGTACGCAGCGAGATTATTCACCATTTGGGCATGAAACCCGAAGATGTGACTTCGATTCATATCGCACCCCGGGAACACTTCCGGCCGCTACCAGCCTCTCAGGTCGCAGCCGGTCTGCAATCTCTGGGTCTGCAACCTGGCTTCTTGCTTTACCTGGGTACGATTGAGCCGCGCAAAAATCTGATGATGCTCCTGAAAGCCTACTGCGATCTTCCTGCCGAACTACGGAGCCTGCATCCACTGGTACTGGCCGGCGGCTGGGGCTGGAAGACCGATGAAGTTCACGATTTCTACGATCGCGTCGGCAGAGCGGCCGGCGTACGTCACCTCGGCTATGTGCCCGATGAGATGCTGCCTGTGCTGTGCAACGGAGCGCAAGCGTTGCTCTATCCCTCGCTCTACGAAGGCTTCGGGCTACCGCCGATTGAGATGATGAACTGCGGTGGGGCGGTCCTCGCTTCGACGGCCGATGCTGTGGCCGAGGTGCTTAAAGATAAAGCCTGGCTGCTCGATCCGAACGACACAACCGCCTGGCGAAAAGCAATGCAAACGATCTTGACCGACAACGATCGTTGGAATGAACTTCGTCGCGATTCGATTTCTTTCGCTTCCCAGTACTCGTGGCGACGATGCGCTGAGGAAACCTGGTCGGTTTACCGAAAAGTCGCTTAAAACACATTCGATCAAGCCAAACCCCCTAATGTGCCGATAACTCCGATACGGTTCAAAATAGGGGATAGGAATGCGCGCTGCCGCCACATTACTGGGTCTGTGCTTGTGCGGGATATCCGGCTGTGGATCAGAGGCAACCTGTTATCCGGTAAGTGGTTACGTAACTTATCGTGGACAACCGCTGGCCGGGGGCTTGATCGTATTCTCCCCCGATTTTGAAAAAGGGGCTTCCGGCCCGACCTCTCGAGCCATCATCAAAACCGATGGCTCTTTCGATCTCGCCACGGACGATCGAATCGGTGCCGTCCGCGGCTGGCACCGCATCACTATAGCCGCCCCGATGCAGGATTCTCCAGTCACGCTCTATCGCGACTTTCCGGAGAAGTTTCACAGTCCGGTTCGTTCCGGTTTGGGCTGGGAAGTCCAGACGGAGTCGGAAAATCACCTTCTGATCGAATTGAATCCCTGATCACTCGCAACTGCGCATATACTCGATGCTCTGGCGTGCGATCGTCTCCGGATCGGGAGTGTAGTCAAAAACTTCCACCGAAACCCAACCTGTGTAATTCACGTCTTTCAAGGCCTGAAAAATCGGTTTGAAATCGATTTCGCCGAAACCGGGACCGCGCAAATTTTCGTCGTTGGCGTGGAAGTGTTTCAGCCAGTGGGCATTATCGCGGATCACCTGCGATATCGGCTTCTGCTCGGAAGCCATGGCTTTCACATCCAGGTGTAATCGCACGTTCGGATGCCCAATTCGCTGGGCGAGCTTTACGGCACTCTCGGCCGATTGCAGGAAATCCGTTTCTTTTGGAGTGAGCGGCTCCAAGGCTAGTGTCACGCCCGAGGATTCCAGAGCTTTAAACGCATAGGAAATCGTGTCCGCGGCGTAAACTTCGGCGGCTTCGTGGGAGGCTCCTTCCGGAATCTTTCTTTGTTGCGGCGAACCTAAAACCAGCACATCGCCACCCAAATCCCGGCAGGCGTAAGCCAGTTCCGCCAGATAATTCCCGGTGTTAATCCGAACTTGAGGATCAGCCGAAGTGAGCTGAAAGCCGTTGGTCTTGGCTAGCAACCAGTGCAGGCCTATGATCTGGATCCCGGCCATTTCCGCTTGAGAACGCAATTGCGATCGCCTTTCGGAACTGACGTCCGTGATCAGTGGGGCAAGTGTGAAGGGGGCGATTTCCAGGCCGCCGTAGCCGCAGCCGGCAATGAAATCGCAAATTCGGCCATGCTCCCAATCGGTAAATGTTTCGTTGCAAATCGCGTAACGCATCAGAATCCTCGCATCGGTTTTCCAGCATTGTACTAGCTGAGTTCGATCTTGTAATATTTCGCGATTTTGGGGTAGGATGCGGAATATTCAAGGAAGAAATTATGCCGCAACTCGCGAAAATTGAGCAGGAACGACACTTCCACGACCAGCAGGCCGCTGAGCGGTTGATTCGCATCAAACTCGGTCAGGAAGATCTCGAATTCGAGGATCGCGAATATCTCGAGCACGAAAGCTGGATTCGTCCCGCCTTTGCGATGCTGGGTGATGTGGCCGGGAAAGCGGTTCTCGATCTCGGTTGCGGGCACGGCATGGCCTCGGTCGTGCTCGCACGTCAGGGAGCCAAAGTAACGGGAGTGGATCTATCCCCCGGCTATATCTCCGAAGCTCGGGCGCGGGCGCTGGCGAATGGCGTGTCCGGCGAGTTCCTAGCCGCCGATGCGGAAAATTTGCCCTTTGAAGACGAATCCTTTGATGCCGTCTGGGCCAGCGCGATTCTTCACCATCTGGAAATTCCAGCGATTGCCCGAGAGCTGAAGCGAATTCTCAAACCGGGTGGTGTCGCGGTGTTTTGCGAGCCCTGGGCCGGGAACAGTTTGGTTCGGTTAGCACGCAAGTACCTTCCCTACGCGGGGAAACAGAGAACCCCGGACGAGAAACCGCTGTCGCGAGACGACGTCGCGGCACTGCGGGAAGCTTTCCCCGATCTGGAGTTCAGAGGCTATCAACTCTTCGGCATGGTGCGGCGACTTTGGAGCGTTCGCCGTTCTCGAATCTGGAAAGTACTGGACATCATGGACGGAATGCTCTTCCGGGTCTTCCCCAAGATGCAAAATCAAGCCCGGTATGTTGTTATCTCCCTTCGCAAAGCGTAAGCTAATAATTGATCGCCCCAGCCCGCAATGATGGTTTTGCTAGTGGCGGAGCTTAGTCCCACTCCTACTGAAAATGTCGTTCCGTTATCGGAACCGGCCCCCGCTTCCTCTCCGGTTTCGCAGTTAGCGACTTCCAATCCCGATCGCGTATTTGTTCCGCTGCTCGTTGTCTTTCTCGGCGTACTCCTTTACAGATGGCTCGGGGACAGTCGCTTGGCCACTCGGCCTCCGACGTCAGAGTTATCGGGCTATCAGCAGAAGATTGATCTGAACACGGCCAGCCGTTCGGAACTTCAGCAACTTCCCGGGATTGGTCCTGCCAAAGCCGATAAGATTCTCGCCAGCCGGGCGAGTTCGGATTCTCCCGCTCGCTTGCAGGCGATCCCCGGCTTTGGCCCAAAATCGATTCAAAATCTCGAAACTCACATCCAGAAGTCGACCCAGGAGTTGGAACCGGAACGTCTGGAGCGCAAGTCTCCAGGTTCGCCGCCGGCAGCTCCGAAATCCAGTTCGATGAAGAAGACGGTTCAGGAGGTTCGCGTCAACTCCGCACCTTTAGAGGATCTTCTGAAACTGCCGGGAATTGGGAATACCCTGGCTCAGCGAATTGTGGCAGAGCGGGAAAAAAAGCGATTCGAAACGGTAGATGATCTCCGAAGAGTGAGCGGAATCGGCGTGAAGAAACTGGAACAACTCCGCCCCTATATCCTGCTGGACTAGAATAAAAGTATCGAATGCTTTTATCGATCTTTCCAGGGGAGCAGAGTCATCGATCTCTTCGAAGAAGTCCACGAAGCCAATCGCATGAAAGCCCGGCCCCTCGCGGCGCGGATGCGGCCGCGCTCCATTCAAGAATTCATAGGTCAGGAACACTTTTTCGGCGAAGGAAAGCTTTTACGGCGGATGCTTCTGGCAGACCGGTTGAACAGTCTGGTCTTCTACGGCCCGCCGGGCACCGGCAAAACTGCTCTGGCTCAAGTCATCGCCAATCACACCAAGAGCCGGTTTGTACGCCTGAATGCCGTGAATGCGGGAACCAAGGAGGTTCGCGAAATTCTTCTGGAAGCCCGCAAACTGCTGGAGACAGAGGGCGAACGAACCATTCTGTTCCTCGATGAGATGCATCGCTTCAACAAATCACAACAGGATGTACTGCTACCCGACGTTGAAGATGGGGCCATTATTCTCATTGGGGCCACGACGCAGAATCCTTTCTTTGCCATCAACACACCACTGTTGTCCCGAAGTCAGATCTTCACTTTCGAATCCTTATCCAAAGAGAACATCCTCACGCTCCTGAAACGGGCGATTGCCGATTCAGAACGCGGCCTGGGCGAAAGCGGTGTAATCGTTGATCCTGAAGCATTAGAATTTCTGGCGGTGATGTGCGACGGCGACGCCCGGCGAGCGTTGACCGCCCTGGAAATAGCTGCGAAATCCTGTCTCGAAGAACAGCCGCACGTGACGCTGGCCGCCGTGCAGGATTCGATTCAGCGGAAATTGCAGGATTTCGATCCGACGGGAGATTCGCACTACGACCTTGCCAGTGCCTTTATCAAAAGCATGCGGGGCAGCGATCCCGATGCGGCCATTTACTGGCTGGCCCGGATGCTGGAATCTGGAGAAGATCCCCGCTTCATCGCCCGGCGACTGGTGATTTTCGCATCGGAAGATGTGGGAAATGCCGACCCCCGAGGCATCATGGTCGCAACGGCCGTCTGGAATGCCGTAGAAATGGTCGGCCTGCCGGAGTGCCAGCTTAATCTGGCTCAAGGGGTGACCTTTCTGGCTTCCTGTCAAAAATCGAATTCCTCGACGGTTGCCATCGGCAAAGCGACCACCGATGTCCGAGAAGGCCGGACCTTACCCGTACCGAAGCATCTCAAGGATTCCCATTATTCCGGTGCGAAAACTTTCGGGCACGGGGAAGGCTACGTCTACAGCCATTCCGCACCCGATGCCTGGGTCGATCAGGAATATCTCCCAGAAGATCGACGCTACTATCTGCCTTCGGATCGGGGTCATGAGGCCATCATCAAAAAGTTTCTGGACGAACTGCGCAGCCGCAAAAAAGGAGGAAGCGCGTGACCGAAGACGATTGGCAGTTGGGCGCGAACCCCGAACCGATGCTGCGCTACCTCGAAGTGCGAATGACCGATCGCAAGATGCGGCTTTTTGGCATCGCCTGCTGTCGGCGCTATCCGCTCGAGGAAGGGATTACTCCCGCTTACGTCAAATTACTCGATTACGCGGAGAAACTGGCGGATAGTGTGGAAGATTCCGAAGGGGAACGAATTTGGGAAAAATTGCAGAAGCGTCAGGACGACCGCAGCCAGACCAGCGATCATTCTCTGGCTTGCCTGCTCGTGGCTTTCACAGGAAAGAACGAGCAATTTTTTCGTAAAGGTAAGGAGGGTTGCGGCACCGTCTCGGATTGGGTACGTGAAGCCTGCCGGTTGCTGATCGAACGGCCCAGGCACGAAGAATCTCGAAGCAACCGCTACTTTCGAGAGATGGAACGGATGCAGCAGGCCGATACGCTTCGGGAGATAATCGGTAATCCTTTTGCGCAAACGGCGTTTGACGTGAACTGGCGAAATACCAACATCCTGGACATCGCGACTAAGATCTACGAACAGAAGGAGTTTGAGAACCTCCCCATTTTAGCCGACGCACTTCAGGATGCAGGTTGTAACTGGACGGAGATCATCGATCACCTCCGTTCGTCGGAATCGCATTTCCGAGGATGCTGGGCGCTGGATGCCATCCTCAGTTTCGATGCAAAGTGATTACTTCTTCGCTTGAGCCCGCATTAATTCCAGCTGGCTGGCTACCGGCTTCAAGTCGGCTTCCGCAGCCGCCAGTTTCTGCTGTAACGGGGGTATTTCTTTCTCCGTTGCTGGAATGGCTTGCTGTTTCAGCGGCATGGCCTGGGTTACTGTCTGGACGGTAGTTTTGGCCGTGGTCAGGTTCTTTTGAGCTTCGATGTACTTCGGCCCCGACATGTTGACGAACGACTGGCGTTCCATCAAAGTTTTGCGGGCAGCGGCGAGTTCCGTATTAGCGGTATCGAGTTGCGTCTTGGCCTGATTGAAGAGAGCTAAAAGCTCGTCGTTCCCTTTTGCTGCATCGACTTCCGTCTTAAACTTCGTGGCCGTCTCGGTGAAGATTTTCACTTTGACTTCCTTGGCTTTCAGCGTGTTTTGAGCCGCCTGCATATCTCCAGCGGCTTTATCCGCCGCCGCTTTCAGAGTAGGCAGATTGGCTTCCAGAGTCTTGACCATCGTCTGCGCATCGGTCAAAGCTTTTTGAGAATTCCCGAACTCCAGTCGGAGCGTGGCCAACTTCTTCTGAGCGGCTTCGAGATCGCTCTTGGCCTGATTCACCTTGGCCTGCTTCTCAGCAAAAAGCTTTTCGATGACGGCGAGCCGATCCGCGAAAGCCGGGGGATTGGTGTTCACCGAACCCAGGGTGACATCGTCTGTGATTCGAGAAGCTCGAACCTCACCGGTCCAATCGCCCGAATAGATGATCTGTGCATCGTGGCTGACGCCGACTCGCAGTCCCAGATCATTCAAGGCCTTGAAGTTCTTCTGGGGATTGCCTGCAGCGTCCCAAATCTTGGGAGTGCGATCGCGGCCAACGCTGACGAGGCGGTTGTCGTGAGCGTATTTCACAGCTTGGACGCCACCGCCATGGGCGCTGATGGCCTTGGTCTGGGCGCCGTTCTCCATTTCCCAGGTACGAATCGTACCATCTTCGCTGCCGCTGGCAAGAATGTTAGAATCGTCGCGCCAGGAGAGATCGAGAATCGCGGCGGTATGCCCGCGAAGATTGTAGAATTCGCGACCGTTCGCTGCTTCCCAAACGAATAGACCGCCGGAGCGATCCGACGAGGCGAGCAAGACCCCATCCGGGCTGAATTCCAGAGCGTAAATCCAGTCGGTATGTTTCTTGATTTCACGAACCAGGGAACCATCCTTGGTGGAGTAGATGCGAATCATCTTGGAAGGACCGCCCAGAGCGATTTGGGTCTGATCGGCACTGATATCCGCGGCTAGCACCGCATCGTTCTCATTACCCACTTCAATAATCTGCTGACCAGTTTTTACATTCCAAACGACGACCTTGCCCGAAAGACCCCCACGTCCGCCGCCGGCCAACAGCAAGCTCCCGTTACGGCTGAACTTTATAACGGTGGGCATGCCATGTTTGAAAGGGATGACATCCAGTAAAGCCATCGTTTCGCCATGGTAGAGCAGGATATCTTTAGGACCACCGACCGCAACCAGGGGAGCCCAGGGACTTACCGCCAGGGCCACCACGGCGTTCGCCTTGGGTGTGACCTTGGTAGTGTCGCGAGGCTTTCGAAGTTCCGGCATCGGGGGTGGTCCGTCGGGTCGGCCCCGTTTGATCGAAACCAGCGAAACGTCGGCCGTAGCCTTGGCCGCGACGGCTTTACTTCCCGAATTTTCGAGCAGTCCGCCGTTGATCCAAGCGGTGATAGTATCGAGGGCTTCCTTCGCTAAGGGAGCGGAATTGGGCGGCATCTTCGGCTCGGCTTTATGCGAGGAAAGCAGATAGAGACGGCTCGAACTAATGTCGCCGGCCTTGACGACTTCCCCGGAGGAACCGCCTTCCATCATTTTGGAGAACGTACTGAGATCCAGGCCGCCTTTGGCTTTGTCGGCATTATGGCAGCTCAGACATTTTTCGCGTAGGATCGGCATTATGTGCTGATCGTAGGTGATTTTCACCTTGGTGTCTTTGCTGTCCTTCGGAGCCTGGGCTTGAATCGAAGATTCGATTGACGCCCAGCCGAGAAGCGAGATAAGCAGAACAAGTAAGCGCATATCAATCCACCGCAAAGTAATCGAAGGATGCCAAAATCCCGGGACCAGGATTTAGTGGTTGAACAAAAACTCTCGTGAATTCAGTACAGCCCAGAAAATATCTTCGAGGACTCGTTTCTTATCCTTCTCTCCCGCCAGGGCTAACTGGAGTTTGCCCATCTCCTGAGTGGTCGGCTTGCGAACGAGAGTTCGGATATAAATCTCCTCGATAATCTCCTCGGGAGATTTCTTCTCCTGAAGCATTCGACCGATCAGGTTCCCCTGAAGTATCCGCTGCGTGGTCGCATCGCCGTTAAGCATGTGCAGCGACTGGGAGAGCGAGGGATCCAGTTTCACTTCGCAGGAGCAAACTGTCTCTCGGCTCGCCCGGCCGAACGTCGTCAGGAAGTAGTTGGAGACGTTACCATCGGCAATCTGCACGGCCCGGGCTCCCAGAGGCAGGCCGGGAAACTTGTTCTTGGTTTCCGTCACTTCCGAAATGCAGTCGAGCATGGTTTCGGCCCGAATTCGGCGCACCGTCGCTTTGGCGAAGTTGCGAGTGTCGGAAGCATTGCTATCATTACCGGTCGTTGACAGTTGATAGGTGCGAGACAAGCAAATATCCTTTACTAGTTTCTTCAAGTCGTACTTGTAGTTGGTGAATTGCCTGCCCAATTCATTCAGCAGTTCGGCATTGGAAGCCGGATTGCTGACCCGCACATCATCGACTTCATCGATGATGCCTTTGCCGAAAAAGTGTGCCCAGACGATGTTTGCCATATTGGTGGCGAAGTAAGGATTTTCGGGAGAGGCCAGCCATTCTGCCAGAACAATCCGGCGGTCCTTCCCTTTTACATCCGGTTCTTCTCCGCCGAGGAATTTCGGTGCCATCACCCGGCCCCCCAGCAAGTGACGAACTTCACCACCGCCGGTGTTGAAGACGATTCGCTCGCGAGGATCGTCCGCTTGTTTTCGACCAATCTGAGCGAAGAAGGCCGCGAAACCGTAGTAATCGTTCATCGTCCAACGATCAAACGGATGATTATGGCATTGGGAGCATTGGATTCGCATGCCCATAAAGACCTGAGCCACATTCTCCGATATTTTCAGAATGTCATTCTCACCCTCGAAGTAGTTGCTGGCGGGGTTCTTGAAGGTGCCACCGCTGGCGGAAAGCAATTCCTTTACCCATTCATTCACCGGTACGTTGCGGGCAATCTTGTCCTGCAGCCAGTTGTAATAAAGCAGAGTAGCCTTGTAGCTGACCTGATTGCCGGATCGGATCTGAAGCAGTTCCGCCCACTTCATCACCCAGAGTTCCGCAAACTCTTTGCGAGACAACAGATCATCCACCAGGGCTTCCCGCTTGTTGGGATTCTTGTCGGCCATGTACTTGCGATATTCTTCGGGCGTGGGCAGTACGCCGACGACATCGATGAACACCCGCCGGATAAATTCTTCATCCGTGCAAAGGCCGGAGGGCTCAATGCGGAGTTTTTCGAGTTTGTTGTGAACCAACTTGTCGATGTAATTGTTTTCCGGAAGCTTCTTGGCTTCGAATTGCAGTCCCTTAGGCAAAACCACGAAGGGAGAACCGATCGTAAAGGTGGCAAATCGAGCCATCACGAAGGCTTCCCCTCGTTCTCCCGCCGTAATCACTCCATTTGAATCCACCTTGGCGGAGTTGTCGTTGTTGCTGAGGAACAGAGCCAGGGAAGTCACATCGCGGTCGGTACCATCCGAATACTTGGCTCGAACCGTCAACCGTTGCGTGGTCCCTTTGCCATCGAGAACACCGGCTTTGGGATACACTTCCATGGAGACCGGCTTGGCGACCGTGAGCTCATCTATCGGCAAACCCGCTTCATGCCATCGAATCAGCGTCTGGTAATATTGATCGCCGACTTTGATTTTATCGCCACCCGTGTGCGGCACTTTGCCACAGGCTTTTTCGATCAAAAGACCTTCTTCGGGAAACGCCTGATTCACCCGACGGCCATTAATTTCGCGGGTGAGACGATAGTGGTCTCCATCCGGATCGAAACCGAATAACGAGAGTCGGAAGCCGTCTTTACCGCGGGCCGCTCCATGGCAGGCACCGGAATTACAACCCGAACGCATGAAAATCGGCATCACATCCAGCTTGAAGCTGATGGGACGGTCGACTTTGGCTTGCTTTACACTCATCGGGACTTTTACAGTTTTCTTACCGTAGGAAATGGCGACTTCAGTCGAGCCATCCGCTATCGGATAGAGGACGTTTTTGTCCAGGCGAACTAGTGCCGGATTAGCGATCTGCACTGTGGCCTGATCGGTAACATCCTGCGTAATGCCGTTCGCGTAAGTGGCCTGAATCACGTAGGACTGATAATCCCGAGAGGTTTCCAAATTAAAGTCTGCTGGGAAAACTTCTACCTTGACCGGATCTTCTGCACGCAGGGATGCGGAACTTAAGAACAGTAGAAGAACCGTGGTAAGTGCTGAGTTTATTTTCATGGTTATTTGTCCTTCTTCTCTTCCTTGGAAGCTTTTTCTCGCTCTTCCTGTTCCAACCGAAGTTGTTCCAGTCGGGAGAGGCGTTTAGTCGGCTGGGCGGGGTTGGCCGCGGGTTGATTCGGTTTCGGGGGAGTATTCGCCGGAGGCTTGGCCGCAACAATCGGGACATCCACCCGTAATTCCGATGCTCCCAGATTGTGCGAAATCGGCTCGCCATTCTTAAGGATCACCACGTTACAGAAGATGTTGCGATGGATGCCAGCGGGCGTGGTTGCTTCCGTTTTCAGGGGGAAAGCGACTTCGGCCGTTCCTTTATCGAACTGGATATCCTGCGTCGCCACTTTTGGCGGCAGGTTCACCAGTCGAATGGTCGCCTTGCCGTCGAAGGGTTGGAGGTTTTTCAGCTTCACGAACATCTGAGTATCCTTGCCTTGCTCTACAGCGCCGCGTTCTATCGTAACGGCCATAAAAGGGCTGGCAATTTCCAGAGTTGCCAGTTGCGAGGATACCCAAACCGGTCCATCCCCGACGGTAGCTTCGGCCTGAACCACATAATCCCATTTGCGAACCGGTGCACCACCATTCGCGTTCAGTGGGAGAATGGTTTCTGTCTGGCCATCGGGAATAGTTGCGGAACCCGCGGAGCCAACGCCCGGAGGGTTATAGAGCGGGTAGATATTGATCGGGCCTTTGAAGCCGTTCTTTCGCTCGGCGACGATCTTCAAATTCATCGTACCATTCTGAACCAAAGGCACCTTGGGTTCGACGATCCGGACGCTGAAGGGTGCCTCTTTGGTAACTGCAATGGCGGCCTTGGGTAGGCGAGGAGCCCAGAAAATCGAATTGTTCTGGCCGAGAATCATTTCCGGCGTCTGGTGAAAATGACTAACTAATTGAAGTTTGGGATCGACCGCACTGCCGAGTATTTGGACGAAGCGAGTTTCGATAGGTGCATCGGCGTCTGCTTCAAAAACGATGGGTTGAACGGTCATATTCGCAGCCATCACATTCGTGCTGGCTTTGACCTTGGTCGGTAATGCATCCCAGCCAAGTTTCAGATCGCCGCCCCAATCCTGTCTGCCGGCGGAGAGTAGTACCGCGAAGCGATTTCCTCGAGGCACTGCGATGGATTGACGATCCTGGGAATATTGAACCGGCTTAACCGTCGTGAGTTCGACTTTGGCCTGAACGGGCGCGACCTCTATGCGATAAAAGTAGTTCGGTCCGCCTTTGCGAAGGTGGTCGTAGATTCCCAAAATGTAATCCCCATCGGCCGGGATGCCGAATCGGAAGTAGCTATCCGGGCCACCGGAGTCGTCGTTGGCGGCGAGAACCGCTCCTTTATCGTTGGAAATTTGAAGAACGGAATCTAAAGTGGAACCGAGTTGGCGGGCGAACACCCGGAAGTCGTACACTTCCCCTTTTTTCGCTGTAAAGCGGTAGTAATCGACATCATTGGGTTTTTCGACGACACCGTTGATGGCTCCAGGCGCACCCACTTTGATAGCCTGAGCCACAGTGTTATTCGGTTGAGTCTTGAGGTAATTCGTCAGGTTGCTCAGGCGAATCGGCACACCGGAGGCTGCCGTTTTGCCATTTTCCTCAGCGAAAATATCAACCTTGGTGTCAAGCTGACCCATTGGAACTTTGATTCGTCGCTTCAAGGGGCCGGTTGCATCGCCAATAAATGTCACATCCATCTCTTCGCCCGGTTTGCCGCCCAGGGGCAGCACTCCCAGCGGTCGGGGATAGGTGTGCACGTGCAAGCGGTAGTGGCTGTTGCCACTGCCCTGATAAGCGGTTTCCCGAACCTGTACGTAGTACTTGCCATCCGCCGGAGCAATGATCGAAAGTAAGCCATCCTGTGAGAACAACGGCGAGTCATCAGAGGCCGACAATTCAAATCGTTTGGAATCCAGAATGGCCACATAAGGATCGAAGAAAGCTTCTCCTAGTCGCATCGCTTCGATTTCTACTGCCAACCGCTGGCCTTTTTTCAATTCGACTTGGAAATAGTCGTTATCTTCATTGGTGATGGTGCCGTGCACAGTCACGTTCAACGGAATTTTCTGCGGGGCCGTGAATTCGTTATTAGGTTCTTTTTCATCGATTACGGGGAAAGGGCCGACCCAGAAAGTACACATCGGCGTGATGCCGGAATCGCATCGGAGTCGGAAATAATGTTCGCCGAGCGGACAATCATTTTTGATCCGCAGGTGCACGGCCACCTGCTGCTTGCTCAGTACGTCGAGACTGATGACCTCAAAATGGTCGTCGTAGAAGAAGACATCTTTCGCATCATCGAGGTTGGATCCGGTGAAGACGAGATCCACTTCGGTACCCCGTTCGCCGCCCCGGGGCATAATCGTGCTCAACTGCGGATTAGAGGCACGCGCGAATGAGGCAAATACGAGGAGAAACGTGAAACCCAATAGTCGATTCACGGTGGTGTACCTTCGAGGGAGAATCACGGCGATCAAAAAATATGCCCCGCTGTTGACGCAGCGGGGCATGGCAAATCGATTAATTAGGCAAGCAGATCTTTGCGGGCCTTCCCACCGTTGACGATGTCAATCGGTCGGCTACCGGGAGCGATGAGCACCTTTTCCGAGGGAATGCCCAGGCAAGTGTACATCGTGGTAGCCAAGTCTTCGACGGTC
Organism: Telmatocola sphagniphila; assembly: GCF_018398935.1. Taxonomy (GTDB): domain Bacteria; phylum Planctomycetota; class Planctomycetia; order Gemmatales; family Gemmataceae; genus Telmatocola; species Telmatocola sphagniphila. The sequence continues at coordinate 774,734 of NZ_CP074694.1, forward strand.
AAAGGATCATCTTCCGGTTCGGTTGCGGTCGGGTCGGAGGAACCGTAAACGATTCCCTTCTTGATGCCGCCACCGGCGAGAACGACGCTGAACACTTTGGGCCAGTGATCGCGACCCGCGGTCGCATTAATCTTCGGCGTTCGACCGAATTCACTGGAAACCATAACCAATGTCGAATCCAGCAGGCCTCGCTGCGAGAGATCTGTGATCAAAGCTGCAAAGGCCTTATCGAACTCGGGCAGTTGCGATTTCATGCCATCTTTGATGTTGTTGTGCATGTCCCAGCCGCCGTAGGTCAGGGTCACGAATCGCACACCGGCTTCCACCAACCGACGAGCCATCAGCATGCGCTGGCCAGCGGCGTTACGGCCGTAGGTGTCGCGGAGTTTGGCATCTTCCTTGTTGATGTCGAAGGCTTCTTTGGCTTTTTCCGAGGAAATCAGCGAATAAGCCTGCTGGTAGAAGGTGTCCATGGCCGCGATGTTATCGGCCTTCTCGCGAGTGGCGAAATGATCGTTCACGGTTTCGAGGATGCTCTTGCGAGTGCTGAATCGCTTGTCGTCCACGCCGTTGGGAAGCGACAGATCCTGAACGCGGAAACCCGGATTGGCCGGGTCGCTACCGAGGCTGAACGGGCCGAACTTGGAACTGAGGTAGCCGCTGCCGGCAAAGTTCGTCGGCATGTTGGGAATGCAGATATAAGGCGGCAGGTTGTTCCGTACGCCGAATTCGTGAGCGACAATGGTGCCGAAGCTGGGGAAGATCAAAGCAGGGCTGGGCTTATATCCCGTGAACATGTTATGCGTGCCGCGTTCGTGGGCCGCTTCGCCGTGGGTCATCGAACGGCAAATAGCGATCTTATCGACGACCTGAGCGGTCGATTTCATGTGTTCGCTTAAGTAAACGCCGTCGATTTTGGTTTTGGTGACCCCGATTTCGCCCCGGTATTCCAGCGGAGCAGTCGGTTTGGGGTCGAAGGAATCCTGATGCGCCATCCCGCCCGGCAGGAAGATGTGGATGACCGATTTCGCCTTGCCTTCTTTGCTCTTGAGGCTAGCACGGTCTTCGCCGGCATTGGCCGACTGTAACCGCAGAAACCCGTCCAGGGTAAGACCGAAGCAGCTTAAAGCTCCAACGGAAATAGCGGTACGGCGGCTGGGGCGAAAATGCGCGGGATCATCAAACCACGTAACGGCTTTCATAGATTCCAACCTCCTGGATGGTTATTCAACAATTACAACAAAGCAAAGCTGAGGCATCGGCGGATATTTTAAGGAGAGCTTTGATCATCGAATAGTATATGACATTCAGACAACGGTTGTCAATGAATTACCCATTCTACTTCGTGACCTTCTGTACGGTCCGGAACTTCCCATCTGTCTAACAATCGTTCAATCACTTGATCCGGCACCCGTTTTTTACGGGACCGGTTTTGATTGAGTAAACGTTGAAAACTCGTTTCCACGTAAACCAGGCGCACGCGCACCCCATACTGGGCGAATAGGCGGATGCAATCCTTTCGAGCGTGACGAGTTAAATTAGTTCCATTAAAAATAAAAGAATGATGAGCTTCCAGCTCTTCGCGGGCAATTTCACGGGCTTTTGCAAGAATCGCCGAGTGTGTATCGTTGATCGACTGCCCGTTCTGATGTCGTAGGGCATCCACACTGATCATTTTCATATCAGGGAAGTGTTTCTGGATCCAGAAATCCTTTCCGGCGCCGGGCAGGCCGGACATCATGATGATTTCCAGCCCTTCGGACTTCTTCGGAGGATTCTCCATATTCTCGACTTGGAAGAAATTAAACCGTTCCGCATCGCCATTGAAGGCGTAGTGGGAGGAATAGCAGCCGAGCCGTTTGGCAATTTCGCGAAAGTCGGCAATTTGTTTCAGAAGATTATCCGGGTCGGGGCAGATTCGGCCGCGTGCATCGGACTCGGCGAGGAGGGAAAGCCAGTCGCACCGGGCCGATTGGCTGACCTCGATAACGATGCGTTCCGGGGCTTCACTTTGGGAAACGAAAAAGGGCACTAAATGATGTCTGATTAGTCCGGTGATCTGCTCCCTCAAAATGAAAGGGATGCCCCGCTTCCAAAGTATCTGTCGGGCCCGCACGGCCCCACGCCAGGAATGGCCTCTGGAGGAGATCGATCCATCGGGTTCCACCCGGGTACAGATCGGCTTGGCCACATCGTGCAGGAGAGCCGCCGTAAAGAGTATGTAGCGTTCCGTTTCGGGCAATTCTCGCCAGGCCGGGAGGCTGGCCATGGCTTCGCAGACCATATGGACGTGCGTCCACACATCCCCCTCCGCATGGCGTTGAGGGTTCTGGGGGCAACTTTGTAAATCCCGTATCCACGGGAGCATGTCCAGCGTCGCCCAGTCGATTTTCCATTCGGGCGGCTGCGGACACGGCGGGAACGCAGGGGTCACAGACTATCTCCGACCCCGGGAAAAAACACTGCAGTTTCCCGGGCTAGGCGAAGCTTTTTTCTCACAATCTATTCTATATTACCAGTTGTTCGCCCTTTTAGACTAGGGCAACCGCTCGAACCCCTCCAGAAAGCGGCTAAACGATGGCGCCAGAAAATGAATCCATCCCGCGAAAATCCCCCTGTAGCAAACTAGCCTCTGTGGCTCTGGGAATTTTTTTCCTTTTCCAGATCATTTTTCTGATTGTCGGCAATGTCATCCAGTATTTGCCTCGCCAGCTTTCGGAGCATCGGGCGGAGCCATTTCAGAAACTGGGTAGACTGAGCGATTCAGACTTGATTCAGGAACCTGTGGAAGCTGTTGGCTGGTTTTGCGATCGCTGGACCGAACTGACCGGCGAATGGCAAGGCTGGTCCATGTTTGCTCCGGTCTTCCCGCATCGCGGGGTATTCCCCGTAGTGGTTATGCATTTTGAGGAATCGAGCAAATATCCCGATGTGACGCTTTCCGAAGATTTCACGCCCGATAATCCGGAACACTATTTTCAACTGACTGATTCCCGGCATCGACGCTTCAATTACGAAACCCGCATGAGCGCCCCATTCGCGCTGATTCCCGAAGATCCGAAAAATCCGGGACAGTGGGATCCTCGATACGTCGATCGCTGGAATTCCGAAATTGAGACCTACGTTCAACTGTTGCATCGCCAGTACAGTTCCTACCTGCGCTGGCGGATCAGTCTTTTCCTGAAGGATCACCCCGACTATCCGATGCCGGAGACAGTCGAGCTGAAGATCCACATCATCCCGACGCCGGATCCTAATAATCCCAATACCGTCGAAACTCAGCAAACGATTCCCTATCTCCGCTGGACACCCGCGGAAGTTTCGGACAAATACCTCCCCCTCGAGTACTGGGATCTGATCGAAATGAAATTCAAAAAACTCGTCCGAAAGGAGCTGCCATGAACGACCGAACTCTCGTCGGCACGGTTCCTTGGATGCCCGGATTCCTGCGCAATATCTGGTGGTTGAACCATCCGGTAGCCGCGGAAAGATTGGCCGCACTAAGGATTTCCGTGGGATTATTTTTCCTTCTGGATCTGCTGTGGATGTACGCCCCGCATTTCAGTGATTACTACGGCCCAGGAAGTTTATCCGAACCGAACGTCTTTGAACGCCTGTTTCAATCCCCCAGCTGGTCCTGGTCGCTCATTCACTGGTTACCACCCGGGATTCCAGCAATTAGTCTCTTATATGTGGGAATACTTTCCGCGCTCGGAATGATCTTCGGTGTGATGCCGCGCTTGAGCGCCTGTCTGGGTTGGATGATCTCCTACTCGCTCCTGTCGGTTTGCCCCTTCCTGCACAATGGCGGGGACCGGGTGAAATGCATACTGATGTTTATTCTGATGCTGACGCCTTGCGATGCCGCCTGGGTGATCGGCCGGAAACAGCCACCCGCGGTGGTCCATCCCTGGTGGATGGTGCTACTGATCATGCAAATGTGCCTGATGTACTGTCTGAATGGCTTACGGAAGTATCCCGGGCCGGAGTGGCGATCGGGCGAGGTACTTTACTATGTCTGCAATAGTTCACTCTGGGCTCACTGGTCCGGTCAATCGCATCCGGTTCCGATGGCCGTGTATAAACTGCTGACCTGGTTCACTTTAGTCTGGGAAATCTTCTTCCCGATTTTCCTTTGGATGCCGATCACGCGCAAGGCCATCCTCTGGATCGGGGCTTTCTTCCACGTTTTTACTTTCTTTCATCTGGAAGTCGGCATGTTCGCGATTTACGCGCTCTGTTTCTATACCGTCTTTGTTCCCTGGGAGCGGCTATCGGACTGGTTGAAGAAATCGAGAGTGTTAGAAAGTGAAAAAAATTTATAGGCTATAAGAGTCCACTCCAAAGAGGGTTTCTTATGGCCGATCCGGATAAATCGCTTTCCAGGGTAGTTACAGTATTTGCTCTGGCATTCATCGCCGCCGTCATCTATCTGAAGGCGGCTCCGATGTTTAAAAAATCCCTCGTGGGTAAGCCCGCTCCGGAAATCGTCGGGCGCGATCTCAACGACAAAGAGATGCGGCTGAGCGATTACCGGGGCAAAGTGGTAATGCTCGATTTTTGGGGCCATTGGTGACCGGCTTGCCGGGCTATGTACCCTCACCAGCGGTCGCTGGTCAAAACGTATAAAAACAGACCTTTTGCCCTGGTGGGCGTTAATAGCGATGAGTCCCTTCGAGACGTTCGCGACATATTAGAAGAAAATGGTATAACCTGGCCTTCCTTCTTCGATGGGGAATCCGGACCGATTGCCGCAGCCTGGGAAGTGAAGTTCTGGCCGACGATTTATCTCATAGATCACGAAGGGAATATCGCCGGGGAATATACCGGGGATGCCAGATCCGATGCGCTGATAGAAAAGTTGGTTCAGCGAGCGGAAGCGGCGAAGTGATCAGGATAGCAGATCCCCTCCAAGGCTTCTTTGAGCACCCCGGCTAATTTCTGGTCATTCAGCACAGTGCGAAGGTCGAGCAAAACTCGATCTTCGGATATTCGGGCCAGCACGAATTTTTCGCGAAGCCTCTTGCACAATATTTCGCTCGAAATCGATTTGGGACTCACTTGGATTACGATTGTCGGCAGCGCCTGATCGGGCAGCGTGCCACCGCCTACATAGGCCGTTTCCTCCGCCAGTTGGAACTCGGCCTGTTCCTCCAGCGAGGAAAGTTCTGCGATAAATTTTGCCGAGCGTACTCTCAATTCCTCGATACTGATCGCCAGCAACCGGTAGAGAAGGATGTCGGGCCAAGAATCCTTTGCCTGCAAATATTTTTGCAAAGTTCCCTGAAGCAGGCTGAGTGTGATTTTGTCGCAGCGAAGCGCCCGCATCAACGGATCTTTTTCCAGTTTTTCGATCAGCGATTTCTTTCCGATGATGATTCCGCACTGCGGACCACCGAGCAATTTGTCGCCACTGAACAGGACCAGATCAGCTCCTGCCTGGATACTCCGTGGTACCAGAGGTTCGTCGTTCATCCCAAACGGTGTTAAAGGTATTAACACACCACTCCCCACATCATCCACCACGGGCAGATTGTGCTTGTGACCGAGTTCCACCAGTTCTTCCAGCGAAGGGCTTTCCGTAAAGCCGCGGATACGAAAATTGCTCTGATGAATTCGCATCAGCAAGGCAGTTTGAGGCTGAATTGCTTTTTCGAAATCCTTTATTCGAGTGATATTGGTCGTGCCCACCTCGCGAAGTTTCGCGCCGCTCACTTCCATGATTTCCGGTATGCGGAAACTGCCTCCGATTTCCACGAGTTGGCCTCGCGAGACAATGACTTCCCGGCTCGAGGCCAGCGCGCGTAAGACAAGAATAGTAGCCGCCGCACAGTTGTTGACGACAGTGGCTGATTCGCAGCCGGTGAGTTGCTGGAGGAATTCCCGAATAGGTTTCTGCCGCTGCGATCGAACTCCGCTTTCCAGATCGACTTCGAGGTTGCAGTACTGTCCCGCTTTTCTTGTCGCTTCGTGGAGCAATTGAGAATCGATGGGAGCTCGACCGAGATTGGTGTGCAGAATGATGCCGGTTGCATTAATGACTTCATTCAGCTGATGGAGCGGGCGAATTTGCAGTTCCTTAACGATCGCATGTCGGGCTTCTTCCAACCAGACGGGGACATCGATTTCCTCGCCCTGTAGTATTCTTTGTCGAATGGCCTCCAGCGACCTTCGGCAGATGTCGACCCGATCTTCGTCTCGACAGCCGATCGCGCCAAATTTCGCTTCCCAGGCAACAATCTGGTCGACCAGGGAATTAACCGCCGGCAGCGAGCGCAGTCGAATCTGAATGGCAGGATCTTTCATGAATTCGCGACCTGGAGAAAGCGTAAATCGCCCTCGCGGTGAGTAAAGCCAATGCGGTCGAGGTATTCGCACAAGGGTACCGCGAACTTTCGCGTTGTCCCCAGGATATCGCGAATCTCGGCTACGGTGATGCCCCGTCCCGATGCCAGGACCTGTCGAACCGCTTCCCGCATACTGGCCTCTGCGTCCGCATGCAGATAAATCTCATGGGACACACGAACCAGGAGGCCCTCGGCCACCGCTACAGCAAATATATCTTCGAGGCTTTCTGCATTACCACCCGCCAGATTTGCAAAGCTGCGTGGCTCGGGAGGGGCAAACCCGGCCGTTCTCAAGGATTCGATAATTCGATCCTTCAACTTCTTTTGATTCTGGCTCAACTTGGGTTTGAAATCCGAGCAGGCAATCCGGCGATTATCTCCCGAGATTTTCTTGAGCCGGATTAATTCCTCGATTCCCCAATCGATCAGTCCCTCATCCCCGATGTAGGCCAGTTGCGAGATGACTTTTTGCCGATCGTGGTGCGAGAGCAGAGGAGCCTCGGAGTGGAGTTTCGCCAGCACCGCCAGAATCCGCTCTTCCAATTCGTCCCAGCGTTCCCTGTGCAGCAGAATCCGCCGCTCGGTCTGCTCGATGGATAGCCATTTCCCGTTCTGAATCAAAGAGTTTTCAACTTCCGCCAACTGACTCGGGGCAATACCGGCCTCCCGAACCAGATCGACGCGGGTAAGTCCATGATAATTGCGAAACCAGACGACCGCTTCCGCCCGCTCCATAATGTCATTTGACCGGAGTCTGTCCATCCACTGAAGCATCTCCGGCTGGCTTCGCCGGATTTTCAGTCCGGTGGGCTGCAGAACCTGTCCGCCTCCCAGCGTTGTCTCAGCCGAAGAGTTTCGCAAAACGAAGGGCTGTCCCCAAATGGCGGTAACCGATTCTTTTAGAAAGAGCTGTGCCAAGCCGGACTGACCGGGATTGAGTAGTTCGGCGTTCAACAGTGAAACCGTCACCATTACCTCGGCGGTACCAATGTGCAGGCGGGCTTCGGTTCGGTGCTTAATCGAATGACGCTGATCTTTCAAAGCCAGCAATTGAACGCTCAACACCTTGCTGGCTTTCAAATATCCCGGTTTGGCCAACTCCTGGCCACGCTTCACCTCTTCCAGAGGCACCCCGACCAGATTGATCGCGGCCCGCATTCCTTCCTGTATCTGGGAGACGACCTGGTCATGGTTTTGGAGACTCCGGGTGCGGACAAGTTGCCCTTTAGGAAGCCATTCTAATTCTACCCCAACCGCGAGGGTTCCCGAGGAGACCGAACCGGTTACCACGGTGCCATGTCCCTGAACTATGAAGGCTCGGTCGATCGCAAGTCGGAACCACTCGCTGGCTTGTTTCTGTTCAATTTGATCGCAGCATATCTTCAAAGCCTCTTTTAAATCCCTGATGCCGTTGCCCTGGGTCGCCGAGGTGCGAATGATTGGACTTTCCGAGAGAAAACAATCTCGCACCAATTCGCGAATTTCCATTTCCCGCAGTTGCAGGGTGATCTCATCCACGAGATCAGTTTTCGTGAGGGCGATGACCCCCTGTTGAAGCTGGAGAAGCCGCAGAATTTCGAGGTGTTCGCGGGTCTGCGGCATCACGCCATCGTCGGCCGCGATTACCAGAATTGCCAGATCGATACCCGTTGCGCCGGCCAGCATATTGCGGATGAATCGTTCGTGCCCCGGCACGTCGACGATGCCGAGGTGATAGCCGTCGAGATCGAGTTTGGCGAACCCGATGTCGATCGTGATTCCCCGGGCTTTTTCTTCTGGCAGCCGGTCGCAGTCGACTCCAGTGAGGGCTTTTACCAGGGAGGTTTTGCCGTGATCGATATGCCCGGCCGTACCCAAAATCAATTCGCGTGGCATCCAGGTATCCAAGTTCACCTTGCGTATTGGTGGCTGAAGGGATAAACAAACAGCCTGGAATTAATCATACGAGGATTGCTCGATGCTCGGCACGCAAATGGATGCTCGCGCTTTTATGGAACGGGTTGCTCACGAACTCGGCAGGGTCAACCCCGCGGAAATCCATCGCCTCTCGGAACTTTGTTACGAATGCTACGAGAACGGAAAATTCGTTTTCGTCATCGGTAATGGCGGGAGTGGATCCAACGCTTCCCACTTCTGCGAAGACATGGGAAAGGGAACGCTCAAACGTTCCGATTTCGATAACGACAGTAAAAAGCGGCTCAAGGTGTTGAGCCTGACCGACAACACGCCGTACATTCTGGCCTGGGGTAACGACGAGGGCTTCGACCGCGTCTTCGTCGAGCAGTTGAAGAACCTGGCCTCTCCCGGCGACCTCTTGATTGCCATCAGCGGTTCGGGGAACTCACCGAATATTCTGCGGGCGGTCGAATGGGCAAATAAGCACGATCTCACTACCTATGGCTGCACTGGCTTTACCGGCGGCAAACTGCAAAGTCTAGCCAAATATAACTTCCATGTACCGCTGGACGATATGGGTATTGTGGAATCGATTCATCTCACCGCTTTTCACTGGGTGGTGGACGACTGCCATCGCCGAATTTCGCTGTAATAAATCCCGAGGCGAGGCCCACGATCCAGTGGCTTCGCCTCTTGGAGTTAGTTTCCCGCTCTGTCGGTTACCGATCTTTTTTCTTGCGGTTCTTTCGCTCGGCCGGAGTCGTTGGTTTTTCCTTCTGATACTGCTTTTGCTTCTCCGCCTGCTCCATCACTTCCTTCATTCGATCCCCGAGTTTCTTCCGCCATCCGGAAGCTTCCCGCTTCACCTTGGGCTTGTTATACTGTTCGGGAATAATTGGCACGCCATCTTCGCCTTTGACGAATTTCGGCATGAACTTTTTCTCGATCAAACTCCAGATGGAACTGGCCATGAAGTAGAGACATAGACCCGAAGGAGATTTGTAGAACATCACCGCCATGAAAATCATCATGAACTTCATGGTCTTCTGTTGCATCTTTTCCTGATCGGTCGTGGGGGTGGGCATCGACTTCATCATGGAAAAGAGCATCAGGCTCACAGTAATGATCGGCAGGATATTGAAGTAGGGCCCCAGATAAAGTCCGCTGCCCAGACCTTCGGGCACGCTGATCATCGGAATGTTTTCCGACCAGAAGGCCAGCATGTCGGGAGCGCCGAGGTTCTGAATCCAGAGGAAGGGTTCGAGCCGGAAGAAAATACTTTCCTGCAACGCGTAATACAGGCCCATGAAAATCGGCATCTGCATCAAAACCAGAAAACAACCGTTCATCATGGTCGCGGGGTTGATCCCGGCACTCAGCATGAGGCGGGTTTTTGCCTGATTGAAACCTTGGAAATCGTTGCCGAATTGTTCCTGCAGTTTTTTAAGTTCCGGGGCGATGCGGGCCATCTTGGCCTGCATAATCTGCTGGCTGATGGTCTGCTTACGGCTGAGCGGGAATAACATGCCGCGAACGATCAGTGTCACACAGACGATGCAGATGCCGCGAACCGGGATGAATAGATTCAGCAAGTGAAGCAATGAGTGAATGGTGTTAGTGACGAATACGACGAGATCCGACCAGAAAATCGCGCTGGCGAAATCGCCCAGCCAGTTCGGCATCGGAGAATCGGTCATCACTTCCAGGTGGAGCGTATTTTTGTAACGATCCACCAAATCCGGATCAACCGCTTTTTCGCCCTCAAGTTGCTTGAGCAGGCGCACTTTTACAGGACCGTGATAGAGCAGATACTGATGCGTGGTCGCCTTGTCGGGATTGATTTCCTCGCTGATCGCCCGAATGGTCAGATCATCCAGGAAGCTTTTCTCGGGAATCGGACGGTTGATCGGCGTTGAACGAATGAACTCGATGAAGTTGCGGGCCTGGCCTTCGACCTGTAGGTTGTCCACGCACAGAATACTCGCGAAATACTGCACCATCGTCCCGGCCATCCGAATCTCCCGGCTGGAACGCTGACGCCGTTCTCCCCCTTCGGAGATTCGAACCGACTGGGCATCCTCCAGGACTCGCGTTGCCCGATCCTTCTGATCGACGTAGCCGACGATGTTGGTCCGGTAGGTGCTGACGTACCATTCCCCTTCGATCGGGAGATTATTCGCCCCAACAATTTGGTAGCGGAATTTAGGAGCTTTCTTGGCGTCGAATTCCTTGGGTAATCGCTCGGATTCCAGTCTCTGGATTTCGATTTTCATACCGATGTGGTAAGCGCCGCTCGCGACAGTAAAGGTCTTGCGGATTCGAATGTAGTAGGGGGACAGCAACTCGGTTTCGAACACGACCTTCTGATCGTCGGCGTTCGGGTCGGGGCGTTCGACAACCTTCCAGGGAATCTTTCCCAGCAGATCGACCGGGAAGTCATCTCCGGGCCGATCGTAGTGGTACATCACATAAGACGTGGGGGCCAGACTCTGAAGAACTTGGGGATCTTTCACCAACCCCGGTTTTAAATCGGGATAAGGCACATCCTTCTGCTCATGAATTTTTCGAGTTCGTTCGCGGAGGTAGCCGGGAACCAGATCCAACTTACGATATTCACCCGGGGCAACTTCCGATTTCAATCCTTCGCGATTCGCTTCGAGAAAGTCCGGCAGCACGACTTGTTGAATACCACCGCCGATGACGTTGGCCAAGACTTGAAGGTGCGAATGTTTGGGGCCGAAACCCAGCCCGATAAATTCCGGGGGCGATTTGGGAGCGACGGCGACCGGCGGTTTAGCCGGTTCTTTTTTCTCTTCGGGCTTGGGCGTTTCTTCGAGTCGGCTGCGGCGAATGAGATTGGAGGCGGGTGGCTCCCCGACAATCGCTCCCCCGGCCAAGGCGATGGCCGTTTCTTGACTCGGGGGGAGCGGTTTGGGCGGCCAGATCAGGTTCGACATGCTTTGCAGACCAATGAATAGTGCAAAGCAGGCTATCGCGGCGATCAAAGTTGTACGATTATTTTGCATGATATCCGGTTGTCGAAACGAAAATCTAAGAGTCAGATTTTATAGGAATTTCGCCTCCATCGTTGACAGGATTTGAAGGAACTCCTGTTTTCCAGTTAAGAAAAGAGCCTTTCGCGGGAATGGATGAACTCCAGAACGAGTCCTCGACCGTTCGAAAACAGCAAACAATGGAAAGAAAGCCAATAGATGTGAAAGGATAAAAATGTTCGCTTTCAGCAGCGTATTCTTGGTAAAATTTAATTGCTAAGTACTTTTTCTGTCAGCACTTGCAGGTTTTCTTCTTTTTGGTAAGGCTGCCGCGAGCTTTCGCTTTCTCAATGTACTCTGGCGCAGAGGGAACTTTACAGGAGGTGCCTCCCATCTCCACGGTCACTGGGCCGATCTTCTCTGCCACCTGAACCGCTTTTTCGCTGAGCGGATTCACATAGGCACCCAGGGAGATCACGAAGCCATTCATCGTATAGCGGACGCGATTGGCCTCTTTATGAATCTCTTTGGGTATCTGCGAAAGGAGCTTGGTAAGGGCCGGGATATCCAGTTCCTCATCCGGCTTCATGCTGACCAGATTAGAGAAGGTCGACCAACCGGCAGCTGCGACACCCTCTTTTTTGGAACCGATCCACTTTTGACCCATGTCCCAACCGTGCGGTCCACTGGCGGCGACCCACGGCACGGTATATTCGCTCAGCATGTACCAGTAGGCTTCCTCTGCCCATAGCTGCAGCTGTTTTTTTGTCATTTTTTCGTCGTCGGCAATCAGGCCGGCGAGATACATTGCATCCGAAATGCCGGTCGCGTAAAGTTCCAGAGCCAGTTCGTAATTTTTCTTGATCCGCTTCTGGATCTTTTTCAAGTGCTCAACTTTAACGCCGAAAAAAGGCTCGCGCGCCCCGTGATTCATCAGAATTTTTTTGATCGACTCACTGCCGAGGCTCTTTAATTCCGAGACGATTTCATCGGCTTTCATTGGAGACCCCTTTGTCCTTACGCGGATTGTAGTCGCTTTCGAAGGATGCCCAGGTGATGCCGTTCGTGACCGGCCATCATGTAACCCAGGGCGCGAACGCTAACGGAATTGTTGCTGGCAATTCCCACCCGCAACAAATCCCCGGCCTTAAATCCCCGGAACATGAGAATGTTCGATCGACGTGTGAGATCGAATTCTTCGACCAGATCTTGCCAATTGCGCGAATCGTATTCGGCAACCAGAGCGTAGGCATTTTCATCGAAGCCGGGCAGGGAGTTTTGGTCGCCGCGGGCGAAGCAGAGCGCCCGAAAGGCGAAGACCCTTTCGGTATCAATCATATGTCCTAAAACCTGTTTCAAATTCCAGGTATAAGGCGGATGTACGATTTTGGAAACGGCTTCCGATACCGTTCTAAGAAATGGTATCGTCTCGGCCGGTCCTTTCTCCAAAGCCGGCAGAACATCCTCTTCATTAACCAGGTCGATGTAAGTATCGTAAAACCGACCATATTCACTTTTTTGTGGCTTTGGCATAACCGGGCTCCAATCGTTTAGGCTATTTCGGTTTGGCAAATTCCTTGTAGGCCGCCTGACGGAATGCTCCCTGGCTTTCGCCACCTTTCCCCGGGTATCCCGCATGCTGAACCAGCCAGACCAGCACCAAACCCGGTTTGGTTTCAACGCTCATGTTGGTCGATAAAGCGCCGCCATGTCCGAAGGACTCACCCGCCGAGAAACCCAGGCCGTAGTTGTCTTTGATTCCTTCCGCCGTTTGCTTTTTAGTCATTTCCTTAATCGAAGCTTCCGTCAGATATTGCTTGCCATCCAGTTTCCCGCCGTTGAGTAGCATCCGGCAGAATTTACTGACGTCGACGGCCGTGGAGAACAAACCTCCAGCGGGCATCGGCTGGCGTTTATGATCGTTCAGCGGATAGGTGAGCTGGGAAATCGTGGTTTCTTCCAGATCGTTTTTCGCGGCATTTGGCCTGAAAGTTTTTGCGAGACGAGTCAGCTGTTCTTCATTCGGCCAGAAAGTAGTATCTTTCATTCCCAAGGGTTTGAAAAGCATTTCATCCATGTAGTCTTCGTATTTTTTACCGGTAACCACTTCGATGATGCGCGCGGCCGTGTTGATGCCCGCATTGGAATAATTGTATTTGGTACCGGGTTCTGTATTCAGCGGCGTCAACGCATAGCTGCGAACGGCATCCTTCAGGACCAGCATGTCCAAAGTGGGAGTCTCCAGGGAAGAGGCAAAAGGCATCCCGCTGGTATGGCTTAATACGTGTCGAACCGTGACGGGTGTTTTTGGCTTCTTCAATACGAGTTGATCGTTCTTTTTCTCCGCAATCACCCATTGATTGTTGAATTCGGGCAAATACCGAGACACAGGATCATCCAGCTTCACTTTGCCCGATTCAATGAGCATCATCAGGCCGACGGCCGTGATTGGCTTGGACTGGGAGGCGATCCAGAACAGACAATCCGCCTTCATCGGTTTCTTGGCGGCGATGTCGGCGAAACCGACCGTGTTGATGCTGAGAATTTTATCTTTGTCGGCGACCAGAGTAACGGCTCCGGCCAATTCATGTTTCTCCACAAAAGGTTGAAGCGCGTTCTGAATAGAAGGGGAACTGGCCGCTTCCTGAGCCTGGCTAGTACTCGGTAGCGCCAGCAAGGAGATAGTAAAAAGCATTGGCCGAATGAGATTTTTCATGAGAGGTCATCCGAGCGGAAGGAGTGTAACAAAAAAGATTTTATCGAAGACGATCGCGTCGGCGAATCATCGGTAGGATTAATCCGAGTTCGGCTGCAAAAAAATTACGGCTGAGGATTGTCCAAATCCGCACAGCAGCGGCGAATCAATTCGGGAAGTTCGCGATTAATTTCCGTCTTCGAGAAAAATCCATCGATATCCCGGGATTCACCGAGTAATTTGTATTCTTCGAGATCGAAACCGGACATCAGATAGAGCCGGCTTTTGGGATTGAGCAGCTTGAGCGTTCGCGCGAACTCCGTCAATTCGTTTTCAGCAGCCGAGAGATCCAGTAGTACTAAATCGGGGATAAAACTATTTAGTAATTCTTGAGACTCCGCGATCGATCCGGCCGATTTAAACACCGACACTTCCGGCAATTTCCTGGCCAGTACCTCCAAGTACTTGATGATTGGAGGAGAGTCATCGACAATGAGAAGCCCAATCGATCTCAAAAGTGCATTCTTTCCGACTTCAGATACATCAGGTAGGATGCCAGCATGGGCATTCTCCTTTTGTAACAAAACCGGCGACACTTGACGTCAAAAAAGAAACGATCTGAGGATCGAATTGAAAGATTCATTCTCTCGGAGATGAAATTTACTGCTCGATGCCGACGATCCCGAGCCGCAGGGCGTAGCGGACCAGTCCGGCGAGATCGTGAATTTCTAATTTTTTCATCAGATGTGCGCGATGAGTCTCGACGGTTTTTACACCGATACCCAGAATCCGGGCGATCTCTTTGGTGCTTTTCCCTTCTGCCAGGAGTTTTAAGGTCTCACGCTGACGACTCGATAATTCTTCATAATCATTGAAAGTTGATCCGGACCGATATGAGCCCTTCAAGGACAAATCGGCTACCGCGGGGGTCAAATAGGTTTCCCCCTGCATGACCTCTTCTATGGCAGTCTGCAGTTCGTTGCAGCTGGCATCTTTGAGCAGGTAGCCGCTGGCGCCCAGTTGCAGGGCTTGTTCGACATACTCCACATTCGAGTAAGAGGAGAGTATCACCACGTGAATCTGGGGATGTTGCGATTTCAGCCGCCAGGTCGTTTCCAGGCCGTTCATCCCGGCCATGGCGATATCCATGAAGACGAGATCCGGCTTGAGTTCCGCGATGGCCTCGATCGCCTTCTCTCCCTCAGCAAACTCTCCGACGACTTCCACGCCTGGAATTTTTTCCAGATAAGCGCGGATGCCGGCCCGGAGAATTGCGTGGTCGTCGACCAGCATTATGCGTCGATTGGCTACCGTAATCATGGGATCGCATTCTGTGAAAATGAAGTCTGCCTCAAATTTTACTAGAAAATTCGATTCGGAGGCCTGTCGCAGTGTCCGCAGTGTACAAATATTCCAAAGTACCCCCCAACTGCGCAACCCTCATCTGCACTTCCAGAAGCGTTGGATTGGGCTTCTTGGCCCAATCCGCGTTTGCGAATAAGGAACTGAGGTTACTAAAACTCAGTGTCTGGCTAGTCGCCGAGCTTCGCAACCGGATTTCCAAGGTCTGACCGCGAGCGGGATCGCCATTTTCGACCACGCGCTGAACCAGCCGGTAGCAGGTCAGGGCGGTAGTCCGATCCCATTTCAAGTTTCGCGGCTCGGTATCCAACTGGTAACTCTTCTCGTGGAGTTCCGGGGCATTTCGGAGATACCAGCTCAGTGCGGTGACCAGTCCCAGATCGTCTAGTAGAGAAGGACGGAGAGCCAGCGAGCGATCCCGGACTTTTTTCAGAGTGTCATCGATTAATTGAGTGCAGTTATCGGTAGCCGATTTCGAAGATTCGGATTGAAGCAGATTCATTTTCAGAAGAATCAGCGACTGGGAGACTTCGTCGTGCAGGAATCGCGCCAAATCCCGTCGAAGAATCTCGTGCTCCTCAATGAGATGACTGCATAAGTCGACTACGGCAGCGGGGTGGGACTGCAAACCGATTCTCGTATTTCTGGAAATATGATCCTGAATCTTAAGATGTCAACGATAACAATGCTTAGTTTACGCAGTTGGCAAAGTCAATCTGCATACATTGCCTAGAGGATTTATTCCGAAAATTTCTAGACTTCGCTGTTTGCGTAAACTAGAGATTTTAAATGCTAATTTGCCCGGTCGTTGGGAGAATTCAATCCCCTTCGCCTAACGCCTAGATAATTACAAAATAGCTACCGGAGATCTCAATTGGATTTCTTTAGCCCAAATAGCGATCCTCAATCTTCCCATGCTTCAGACAGTTGCGACACTAAAGCAAAAGCGCAACAGAATGATTTAGCGAAGGAAAACAAGAATTGCATGAGCAATTCGGTTCGAACTTCGCCTCCGGTCGTTTCGACCTGGTCGATCAGTTCCGATGATTTGACCCCTCCCGCATTCGAATTCAGCGATAACACCGAGGAGGTCAATCCGCCCCTTTGGAAGCAGAATAAGATCTTCGACTCGCTGGTTCAGGGCATCATCATCACCGATCCCCTGCAAAAAGATAATCCCATTGTCTATGTGAATCCCAGCTTCGTCCGCCAGACCGGCTATGGTGGGGAAGAGGTGCTCGGTCGGAACTGCCGATTTCTGCAAGGACCCAAAACCAGCCCCGTGGCCCTGAACGAATTACGCTCGGCGGTGCGGACGCGGACCTCCTGCATGGTCGAAATTCTCAACTATCGTAAAGATGGTAGTACCTTCTGGAACGCCCTGACCATCAATCCGATTTTCGACAACAACGGGCAACTGATCTATTTTCTCGGTGTTCAGACGGAAATCACCAATCTGAAGAACGTCGAAGAAAAGCTCCGGCAATCGCAGAAAATGGAAGCCGTCGGACGCCTGGCCGGCGGAGTAGCCCACGACTTTAACAACCTGCTGACGATTATCGCTGGCTACGGCGAAATACTCCTCGAGGGTTTTTCACCGAACGACCCACGCCGGGAAATGCTTCTCGAAGTGAAAAAAGCGACCGATCGAGCTTCGATTTTGACTCACCAGCTTCTGGCCTTCAGCCGGAAGCAAGTTCTGCAACCCGCACTTTTGAATCTCAACACGGTCATTACCAATGGGGAAAAGAATCTCCGCTATCTGCTCGGGGATGGCATTTCGCTCATCATCAACTTGGATATGACGATTGAAAAAGTGCAGGCCGATCTGGCGCAGCTGGAGCGGATGCTCATGAATCTGGTCGCCCACTCGCGCTCGTTTCTCAATGTCGGCGGCAAGCTGACAATTGAAACGTCCAAAGCTTTATTGGACGAAAATTATTGTCGATCGCACCCCGCTTTGAAACCGGGAAGCTATGTGGTGCTTTCCGTCAGCGACGACGGTATGGGGATGGACGATGAGAGCATTTCCCAGGTGTTCGAGCCCTTCTTCTCCTCGCGTACGACTGGAGAGTCGGGGGGCATGGGAATGGCGATGGTGGAAGGATTCATTAAGCAAACGGGCGGATATATTTCCGCCAGTTCCGAACGAGGCGCCGGCACGACTTTTCGCATTTATTTCCCAACTCTGAAAATATGAACTCTCCAGGTACCGCCTCAGGTCCCGGTCCTCCTCGATTAGAATTCAACTCATTAAGGCCGGCTTAGTAATTTTCACGCCGGCACTCCATCGCCAGCCGTATCCTCTCAGGGATTTCCTGAAATCGCCCTGAAATAGTACAGGCTAGAATTCCTTTGAAATGAATGGGCCAGCAAGCGCTGATTCAAGTATGTCGAGTCGGAGGCGATCCGACATGCATTCATTAAACCGGCCTGACGGTTAAGGGAACACCTTCCCGACCGCGGTTTGAAGCAGAGGAAAAAATGCAAAAGACTGTTACCGGCTCCGGAGGAGCTACCCTGAACTTTGAAAATGAGATAAAGCCCATGCAGCGCCCAGTGGATCCGTACGAGAAAGCTCCGCCCCTGGAATTTCGCGCTCGCGATTATCTTCACGATTTGCTTGACGAAAACATTGTGATGGCGGACGATTGGAAAAATCTCCCTTCGCACGATCAAGAAGCCGTTTTCAGCTCTCGAACAGTCGATGCCCTGCTGCGCAACATGATGCGTTTCGGATTGATCAACAAGTTTCAATCGGAACGATTGCGCAGTGGCCGTCGGTTTGGTCTGGTGATCAACAGTTATCGCATCCTCGGCCATCTCGGCTCGGGCGGCATGGGAGTGATCTATGTCGGCGAGCATATCCGCATGCGTTATCGCGTCGCCATCAAGACGCTGAATTGGTCGCGGAAGATCGACGAACAAATGGTCTCCCGCTTCTATGCCGAGGTCCGAGCGGTCGGTGAACTTCAGCATCCGAATATCGTCTCGGCACTCGATGCCGGCAGTATTCCCAATCCCGATCCGGAAATGCCCGAACTGCATTACTTCGTGATGGAGTACCTCGCCGGGCAGGACCTGGATTCGCTGGTTCGCAAGAAAGGACCGCTTTCGGTCGATCAGGCTTGCAAAATGGCTCATCAGGTGGCCGATGCACTCGCCGAAGCGCATCGCAATAATCTGGTCCATCGAGACATCAAACCATCGAATATTCTGCTCACTTTCGCGGGCGTTGCCAAAGTGCTGGATTTCGGGCTGGCCCGCAATCTCGGCGAACGCATGACGCTTCCCGGCACGATTCTGGGAACTGTCGGTTACATGTCGCCCGAGCAGGCTCAAGATGCTTCCAGCGTGGACGGGCGTTCGGATCTTTATGGCCTCGGTGCGACCCTCTACTGGTGCCTGACGGGGAAAGATCCCTTTCCCGTCGGTGAGGAACCGGCTCAGGATCTCATCCACCGTCTCACGCAACCGCCTCCTTCGATCCGCAAGATCAACCCCTCACTGCCTCAGGAACTGGATGAGCTCATTCAGAAAATGATGCAGGTGCACCCGGAAGACCGGCTGGGGGACGCCAAAGAAGTGATGAAGCTGTTGATGCCCTTCCAGCATGCGTGCGTCGATCAGCTCTTGCCCGAGAAAAAGATCGGCAAGAAGCCCAAGACCATGGATCAAGGCGGTGCCCAGCAGCGCCGGGTACTCGTGGTGGATGATGACAAAAACATCCGTTCGTTCAGCAAGATGATCCTTCAGGGCGATGGTTGTATCTGCGACGAAGCCGAGGATGGCGCGCAGGCGCTGGAGAAATTGACGCTGACACCTTACGATCTGGTGCTACTCGATATCAACATGCCGAATATGAACGGCACGGCGGCCTTGAGACAGATTCGCCAGACCTGCACGATACCGAACCTGAAAATTATGATGTTCTCCGGCGATTCGCAAGTCGATGATCTGGCGAAACTCCTGGTCGATGGGGCAGACGACTTTTTGCACAAGCCTTTTAGTGTCATTCAGTTTCGCTCGCGAGTCAAAACGGCCCTGCGTCACAAAGAAGCTCAGGATCGGGCCGATTTCTTGAATCGGCAATTGCTCAACGCCAACGCCAAACTGGAACAGAATCTGTTGGAGCAAAATTCCGATCTGGTTCTCATGCGAAACACCCTGATTCTCACGCTGGCAGATCTGGTGGAAGGAAAGTGCGCGGGAACCAAGAATCACCTGCGACGAATTCAGGCCTATGCTCGGGTACTCGGCGAAAAGGCTATGGCTTCCCCGCATTTTTCGGGGCAGATCGACGAAGCGTTTCTCCAGGCCCTCGAAGCTTGTTCGCCTCTACACGATATCGGCAATGCCGCCTTGCCAGATCACATTCTTCTGAAGCCGGGTAAACTGGTGCAGGATGAATTGATTCAAATGCAGGCGCACACAGTCATCGGTGCCGATACTCTCAAGAAGATCGCTCATTACGAGTGCTTCTCGCAGGGCTTCCTGCAAATGGCTGTCGATATCGCTCGCCATCACCATGAACGCTTCGATGGCTCTGGTTATCCAGATGGGCTCTCGGGCATGGCCATTCCTTTGTCTGCTCGGATTGTCGCTATCGCCGATGTGTATGATGCTTTGCGATGTGCCAAGACTTACAAACCGGCGATTCAGCACAACACGGCTGTGAAGTCCATGGTCGACTGTTCGCCGGGCCAGTTCGATCCGAATTTGCTCGACATCTTCCACGATTGTTCGAGCGAGTTTGAAAAGATTTTTAAATCCCTGTCCGAGTGATTGAGTGGAGGGGTCGGTCGATTCGACCGGCCCCTCTAAATTTTATTTCTTGCTCGGCGGCAAACGCAGGACGGGGAAATCTTTCCCTTCCTCCATCGAAGAATCGAAGAAGTTCCAGGTCGCCAGGCCGTCCGCCGATTCGGGTTCCAGGATATATGCGGCCAGCGAACCGAGTTTCTGGCTGGTTTTCACCAGATAATCGCCCGCTTCAATTTTCCGCTTCTCAGTTCGGGGCGTCACTTTTAAAGTGACCGGCTGGTGCTTCTCGAACGTCCGCGATTTGGTGATCTTGTCCACTCGATAGGCTTCGATTTCATACTCGCCCGCTTCTGCAAGTTTCTCCATCTCGATGCCATGATTTTTCAAGTTTTCCAGCACGCGAGTCTGGCTGGCCGGAATGACGTAACCGCGTGGCCGCGTCACGGTTTTTGTCGGCTCCGAACCGCCCATATACAGCACTTCGTACTCGACCGCTTTACCCGTCGGATGGCGCTTACCGTCTTTCAGTTCCACCACTTCCCCGAGAACCTTATAAGGTCGGCCGTAGGGAACTGGCTTGGTTTGCAGTACGACACCGGGTTGGCCGTCGGAGGATAGGCCGGCCTTGATGGTCGTTTCGCGCGCCTCGGCCAGAAGCTTCTTCACTTCGTCTTTATGCTCCTGGATGTACTCGCTGATGGTCTGAACGAAGGATTTGCCCGATAGAGTACGATCCTTGAAGGAAGCATAGCTATAGGATTCCGATAAGATCGAAATCTTGTTGCAGATGCCGAAGTAATGAAATCCATAGCGCGGCGTGGGAGGCACTGAATCCCAAATGGTATTTCCCTTGGCGAAGTTGCCGTAGAAGAAGGTCTTGTACCCGGTTGTTTTCTCCATTCTTCGGCCCACTTCGGGGAAGAGACGATCGCGCGTCAAATCGACCAGACGTTTGTCGCCCGCCGGTGAACTGCCACCTTCGTAGGTCAGCGTATACTTGTGGTAGGAGCCGTTGGTCGTGTGCATGTCGATACAGACGGCCGGATCCCAGAGGTTCACGAAGCGGACCAGAGCTTTCACTTCCGGGCTTTCGAGCTTGACGAAATCGCGATTCAAATCGAGTTCTTGAGCGTTCGCACGGATGCCGACCAGTGTCGGTCCGCCCTGTTCGGGGCGGTGCTTGTCGAATCGTTCGTTACCGTCGGCATTGAAAATGGGGGCGAATACCAGTATCAGATCTTTGAGCAGCGGATGTTCTTTGGTCGTGGCGATTTCCCGGGCCAGAATCTGCAATGCTTCTTTGCCATCGACTTCGCCGGCATGAATGTTACCCCAGGCGAAAATAATCAGTTTGCCCGATTTCGCAGCCTCTTGAGGTGTTGCCACCGGCGGATCGGCGATAATCATCACCGGCAGTTTACGGCCCTCCTGGCTGGTGCCCAACTCCGTCAGCCGGACTTTGGGTGATGCCTTGGCCAGATTCTGACAAAAGTCCACCACATCGCTATAGCGCGAGGTTTCCTGGTAATTTGTTTTTTCCACTACTGTTTGAGGGGGGTCCTCAGCGTGGATCAAGCTGGGAAATAAGCAAAAAAATGAGAACAGCCAAAGTCGCTTCGTCATGGTTTTCCTCCGTGCCGTGATTCTATGAAGAATCAATAATTGCTGCGAGAATGCTCCAAGTCGCCGGGACAAACGATTCATAAAATCAGGAGACGTATCTTCCAAGTCGAGGGATCTATGCCATTGGCCAGAACAGACACACCTGCCGGACTGGGCTACCGGATGCCGGCCGAATGGGAACCGCACGCCGCGACCTGGATCGCCTGGCCGCATCAGAAGTCCGATTGGCCAGGTAAGATCGCACCCATTCCCTGGGTCTATACCGAGATCGTTCGCCATCTGCACCAATCGGAAAAAGTGAATCTGCTGGTGGCGGATTCCAGGATGGAAGCTGCGGCCCGCCGCTACCTGCTAAAAGGAGGTGTCGATCTCACGAAAGTACACTTCTGGCAGCAACCGACCAACCGCGTCTGGACCCGAGATTACGGCCCGATTTTCGTGGTGAACGACAAACACCAAAAGGGAATGTTGGACTGGCGATTCAACGCCTGGGCTAAGTATCCAGACTGGAAACAGGACGATGCGATTCCCGGAAAGCTGAATAAGAAATTGAAGCTGCCGGCCTGGCAACCTTTCTGTCACGACAAGCGAGTGGTACTCGAAGGGGGTAGCATCGATCCCAATGGCAAGGGAATGCTCTTAACAACCGAAGAATGCCTTTTAAGTCCGGTGCAGGAACGTAATCCGGGAATGAACCGAGCCGATTACGAAAAGGTTTTTCACGATTACCTGGGCATCAAAAAAGTGATCTGGTTGAACCAAGGTATTGTCGGCGACGATACGCACGGCCACGTAGATGATCTGGCTCGCTTTGTGAATGCCAAATCCATCGTTACCATTCGCGAGCCGAACGCCGCCGATCCCAATCATGCGATTCTGGAAGAGAACTGGGATCGCCTGAAATACACCAAGCTGGATATCATCGCCCTACCAATGCCGGAACCGGTTGTCTTCAACGGCCAGCGTCTGCCTGCCAGCTATGCGAATTTCTACATCGCCAACACGGTTGTTCTCGTTCCGACCTTCAACGATCCGAATGATAGAGAAGCTTTAGGGATTTTGGCTGAGTTGTTCCCCGATCGCAAAGTGGTCGGCATTCACGCGGTCGATCTGGTCTGGGGGCTGGGAACCTTGCATTGCATGACCCAGCAGGAGCCCCGATAAAATTTCTAAGCGGCCTTAGGCAATTGGCCCACATCCATTTGGGCTTTTTCAGGGGCGGTCCAGGCCGCGCAAATCAGAGAAATTGTGGCCGTCAGGCAGGTCAGCATACTCAAGAGTAGGCTGACCAGATGCCAGGAGGTGAAGTTCTCCTTGGCTCGGGCCGCGGTTTCAGCATCGGCTGCAAATCGTTCCAGCCTCAGTCGACTCACTTCCCCGGCGATCCACCAGTTGCCGCAGACCAGCAGAAATGTGACGACCAGAAGACCAAGTTGAATGCGATTCAGCTTCTCTTTACTCCGCCAGCCGCGCGCACTAATCAGTGCGACGGTGGCCGCGATGGCACTGCACAGAAAATACTTGGGGAACATCGGCCCGACAGCCGCGCCGGCGAGAGCACTTCCCAGCGCTTTTTTCTGTTCGGCCGACAGACCGTTGGCGATGGCCACCTGGGCCGTGCGATCCGAAGGGGAATTTTCCACCACATCCGGGAAGGTTTCGAAAACCGATAGGCCGGCGATGAACTGCAGAAACAGCGTCCCCCCGAAGAGCCAGCCCAGTGCCAGCAAATGGAAAGCGTAATTGATGCGTTCTCTGCGGAAAGAAGGTTTCATGCAGTTTTCCGTCCCGGCCAGCAGTCGGCGAATATTCGCATGGTGTTTTACGATCACCATGGAACAGCCGATGTAACAATACAGGCTCGTTAGGATATTTTCGAATGCGAACGGCCGACCATCAACGCTAATTGTGTACCCGGCCATAAATGCTATCATGGCCACGACCGAAGCAAAGGAGACTATCGACGAAGCGAGCAGAGCGACCACCCAGATCAGGATGGCGAAAAAATCGGGACCGGTGAGCAGCACCAGCATGGTTCCGAATCCGGTGGCAACGCCCTTACCGCCTTGGAATTTCAGAAAGATGGGGAAAGTGTGCCCCAGAAAAGCACATACCGCAGTGCCCACCGCCGCCAGCTGAGGAATCGGTTGCCAGGCTACAAATTCAGCATCGTGCAGAACCAGCCATTTGCCGAGATAAACCGGCACGGCTCCTTTGAGCAAATCCAGAACGAAAACCAGGATGCCCCATTTACGACCGAGCGTACGCCCCACGTTAGTCGCCCCGATATTTCCGGAGCCGACTTTCAGAAGATCCACACCCCGGCTACGAGCGACCAGCACTCCAAAGGGGATGGAACCGAGCAAATAAGCTCCCGCAAGGAGCAGCACTAGGTTGATAATTGGCGGCATGGCAGATTTCCGG
This sequence comes from Telmatocola sphagniphila, assembly GCF_018398935.1. Taxonomy (GTDB): domain Bacteria; phylum Planctomycetota; class Planctomycetia; order Gemmatales; family Gemmataceae; genus Telmatocola; species Telmatocola sphagniphila. The sequence continues at coordinate 798,838 of NZ_CP074694.1, forward strand.
AAGGTAACCCCATCAGTCTACGCCGCGCGCTTCAATTGAGCCACCTGCTTCATCAAACCTAAAAATTTCTGGTAGTGCATTTCGAAATTCCATCTTTTGGCCGCTTGTCGGGCCGCCGCACTCATCGGAGTTCGAACGGAGTTGTCGATCAACCGAGCGATCGCTCCGCCCAATTCCTGTGCATTGTGGGGATCGCTGACAACGATTCCCTCTTCGCCGTCGCGGAAGAGTTCTGAAGCACCGTTATATTTTGTGGTGATGACTGGCAAACCGCACGCCAGGGCTTCCAAAGCGACCAGCGAACAGGGGTCGTAAAAGGTCGGGTGTACCAGAAAATCGGATGCGAAGTAGGCATCGCTGGGGTCGGCCCGGAACCCGAGAAACTTTACTCGATCCTGCACGCCCAGATAGCGGGCCATGCGTTCGTAGCGAGCGGTCTTCGGATGCCCGACGACAATGATTTTGAAGTCCTTCTCCGGCGGAATGGTCATCAGAGAAGAGAGCAGGGGGGCCAAACCTTTCAGTCGGTAGTTCATGGCCACAAAAAGACCCACCGGTGTGCTACTAGTAATACCCCAGCGGCCCCGTTCTTCCGAACGCCGTTTCAAGCGATCTTCCGCGAGGAATTTCGCCGGATCGATCGCACTCGGTAGAACCTGAATCTCTTCGGCGGGGATGTCGTAGAACTCTTCAAAATGTTTCCGAACCATCTGGCTGTTGACGACGATCCTGGGGCGCGGTGGCGTGCAATACTGTCGACGTTCCAGCCGAGCGAAGGATCGAGCCGCCGGGTCGATGCGCTTGCTCAATCTAGCTAGAAACCGACCGAAGCCGGAAGGGTATTTGAGTATATTCTGCTGCATCGAAGCGGCATGCAATCCTCCCTGAGGGTAGAGAATATCCTGCCCCCAGGTTTTATCGAATCCGATCGACAGATCGTGATGATTCTGAGCCAGGGCCCGTTCGCAAGCTTCGGCGAACTTCCAAGGGCGTTGTGCCCGGTTCCCGGTCGGTTGCGGGATGCGATGGTAGTGCATCAATGTCGGTAAGGCATCGGCTTCCCAGCGCGAGGCATACAGGTGCACACTGTGGCCGTCCCGACTCAGACGGCGGGCGAGATCGGAGATATAGTGTTCGCAACCGCCCCGGGCGGGATTCACGTTCTCGTAGCAGAGTGCAATATCCATGATGTCTTCCTGAGGGTCATGTGTGGGCATGTTTGCGTCGTTCCGCCCGGCGATGATTACGGCGATAGAGGGCCATCTTTATTTCGATACCCCATCGCAAAAGCTTGCGGTAAATCCGCGGCAGGCTCTTCGAATAAATCTTCCAGAAATGCTGGCGGTCTTCCGCTGTCACTCCTGGCCAGATCGCGGAGTATTGCAACTGGGCCAGATCCTTCATTCGGGATTGGAAGCCGAGGATCGGACCGGTCCTCAAGCGATGGAAATCGATAACGAAAACCTGGCCTTGCCACTCGGCCGGAGGGGTATCACACATTCTTTGGGGAATGTAAAAGTGGCACAGATACCAGTCCTGGTGATAAGCATTACGGTCGTGGAACAGGTGGCTCAATCGGGCCAGTTCGGCAAAGAGGCCGTGCTTCCACCAACGGAAATCCTCTGGCGATAATTTCCGCTCGGCTTCGGGAATCGCCTCGTGCAGACCGATCATATCGGTTAATTCCGCGATGGCGATAAAGCCCTGCAATTGGCCGTTTTCGCCTTGAAACTCACCCGCAGCCAGCGCTTTTGGCACGGGAATGCCTTGTTTTACCGCCCATTGCAAATGATGATATTCCTGCAAACCGGGTGAGAAGTCTTTATTCGGAAGGTAGCGCCGGGCCCAACTCATCCATCGCGGAAGCTTGTAATGCCGTTTCAGATAAACTACGCAAGGATTACCCAAGTTCGTAACCGTCCAGCGCACGATGGAGCGACCCTGTTTGGAATGGAAGCGATCTGATAGTTCCAGTTCCATGATGCGATCCGCCCATCCCACACCGGCAATAGATTCCCATTCCGGCTGAGAGACCAGCCGATCTCGTCGGTTTTCTCGTCGAGCCATGGGGTAATCCAGATGGAGCGGAACCACTTTCATAATTTTTCGAAAAACCTCTTTTATTGGCAGACCAGACGTACCAGGACTTTTCGAGAAAGCGGCGACTTACGGCCGCGGACAAACGCCTGCAGGAATCGCAATCGATCCGTGCGATTCTGAAACAGAATCTCGGTATCGAAGAGCCGCTTCAAGCTGCGATAACACTGCTGCTCGCTTACCCTCCGGACGTATTGGAGATTCTCGATCTTTTCGAACTCGGGTAAATTGTTTTCCAGGCGGAAAAGGTTTCGTTTGCAAGGCGATTTCCGAAGCATGCAGCCCGCTTCGTGGATTCGTTGAATCAACTCGCCGCATTCCCGGATGATTTTGCGACGGCTTTCCAATTCCGCGATGCATTCAATCCGATCGTCGATTAAAACGCCCTTTTCTTCCAGCAGAACGAAGCTGTGTGTCTCACATTTGTTTTCCGTATCCAGCCCAAACGCGAGTAATTTGGGAACTGCCAGTCCCGCCCGTTGCAGATGGAAGGCGATCCGGGCGGTGACCATGGGCATCAGGATTCGGCGGAGGGATTTCAAGTAGAACAAGCGGCGCAGGCAGTTAGAGTTCGATTCACGCAGTAGCCGCACGGAGCGCTCGGCGAAACAGAATTTTTTCTCCGTACGCTCTTCCGGGGGGTAGAACAGCACCCGCGCCGTATCGGGGCTGAGCCCTGTGGCAATTTCGGGAATCAGACAAAGTGCTTCGCCATCGAGCCAGATTAACCGTTGCTCGCTTGCACTTTCAAGCTGTCGAGATTCCTGAAGGATTGCCCGCGAGTTTCGAAATGTGCGAGTTTTGCGTTCAATGTCCCGAACCAGAACGGCGAGCGGAGTCGAACCGATTTGCTTGGTAAGCAGAACCTCGCAATATTTCTTCAGGAAGTAGAGCTTCGCCGTATTACTTAGCAACGCATCCGGAAGAGAAGCGTTCAATCGGGCGAGAGATTCGATGGCCGAGCGATAGTGGAACTTATTTCGACAGACCGAGCGTTGCCAATCGATGCAAAGGCATTCCTGCGTGACCGAGTTCACCAGTACGTGCTTCGCTAAAAGATCGGGTTGCGTGAACCCCGCGGCATGATAACCAGCCAGTGTCTGAGCCAGATTACCGAGCAATCGTTTCGAGTAGCCGTTGGTCAGTAACCAATTCTTAAGAGGATAAGATCCAGATTCTTCCTGAATCAAGAGAAAGGCTTTACCGGAGCCATTATTTCCCCACGCTAGCCAGCGAGGAGTGGGTAGATCGTGAAGTTCCAGTTCCTGCAATATGCGGACTTCCCGCTCCGATTTCGAACAGAATCCAAAGCCTTCCCAGGCATGCTTGAAGCGATCCTTCCAATCGACCTGATGCTCCCGCTTCAGATAGCCGACGATTTCCCGGTTCTGGCCTTGCAGAATTACCCGGCTGACATTGCGGCCGACATGGCCTCCCACAATTTCGCCCGGACAGTTCAGAAAATCGGTCGAGTGTTTCAACCCGACAGCGTGCAGGAATGCCAGATCTCTCGGATTGATCTCAACCGCCCCAGTTTCCGCAGATACTTCCGACATCAGCGACCGGCCGACTAACGACGGTAGCCGCTTTCCTCCTGTTCGCGATTCAACCTGCATGGCGTAATCCTCCCCGGTCGATACGAGGAAGGAGTTTGCAGGAAGCTTCAAATACTTCCGCAACACTCAACTCTTTCATGCAGCGGTGGTCGGTCGGACAAACTCGGAGCTGGCACGGGCCGCAAGGCACCTTTTTCTGAAGGTGAATTGCTTTATCGTAAAACGTTTCGGTCCATTCGATATGCGTCGGACCAAAGAGTGTGACGACCGGTCGGTTGAAAGCGGCGGCGAAATGCCGCGGTCCGGAATCAGTTGTGACCAGCAAATCCAGCTTTTTGACGATCGCTTTGCTGAATCCAATGGAAAGCGGAAAATCGGCTAGCGACTTCACGGTGGATCGGCCGCTCTGGGCGGCAATTTCCCGCGAAATATCCTTCTCGTTCGGCCCACACATCACCACGACCTTGGCATTTCGGGAATCGACGAATTTGCGGGCGAGTTCCGCGAAGTAGGCGGTCGGCCAGAACTTCGAGGCTCCAAACGCCGCCCCGGGATTCAAACCGATCACTTCTTCATCGTGCTGAATTCCGAGTTGATTTAAAACACCAGTGGCTTGTGCATCTTGTGAATCACTCGTAAACAGTTCCATCCGATCAGTCGGCTCTGCCCCCAGCACTTGAACTATTCGATTGTAATCGCGCAGGATGGGACGGGGTACGAAGTTCCCTTTTTCATCCTGGACCGGATAAAAGCGATTGGTCAATAGAAAGCCGCGGGCATAGCGCACGAAGCCGATTCGCAGCTTGCATCGGCCTGCCCGGGCCACGGCGGCAACGCGGAAGGAATTGGGAAATAGCACGGCGGCATCGGCTTCATAGGATCTTAACTGCCGGGCAACAGCCAAGCCCGAGCGTATTGTACGTTCCAGCGGCCAGAAATTTTCGAACCAGGGAGAATCGGCCGTTACCGCCTCAACGTAAGGCTTTCCGATAGCCACCATTTTTGAATGCGGATAGCGAGCATGCAGAGCCGCAATGGCGGGGGTCGCCATCACTACATCGCCGATCCAGTTCGGTAGAAAAACTGCAATTCGCATCCGTACTTCTTGCTAGCTGATCCGGGTGGTTTAGATGATGTCGTGAAAACAGCCGCTTCCCGAGTTTCTTTAGGCCGCCTTCATCTTCTTCAAAATCGAAGTCGTCGAATAACCATCCTTCAAACCGGCCAGATAAACTCGACCGCCGTACGACTCCACCAATTCGGCCCCGACTACATCTTCCTTGCGGTAGTCGGCCCCTTTCACCAACACATCTGGCTTGATCATTTCGATCAGTTTGGCGGGAGTCGATTCGTGGAACACCGTGATGAAATCGACGGCCTGCAAACCCGCCAGTACTGAAGCCCGTGCATCCACCAGATTAACGGGTCGATCCGGCCCTTTTAACTGACGAATGCTCGAATCGCTATTGAGCCCGACGATCAGGAGATCCCCCTGGCGTCGCGCTTCCTGCAGGTACTGCACATGCCCGGCGTGCAAAATATCAAAGCAGCCGTTGGTGAAGACGATCTTCTGGCCGAGCCGACGGCGTTGATCCAGATGCGGCTGAATTTGGCTGGGTGTCATGACCTTGCCGGCATGAGTCGAACCAGCCAGGGAATGATGCAGCAGATCCTGAATGATCTCTTCCCGGCTGACGGTGGCCACACCTAATTTCTCGACTTCCAAGCCGCCGGCGACGTTCGCCAGTTGAATAGCGGTCGGGTAATCGGCCCCCGCGGATAGCGCCAGACCCAGCATGCTCATCACCATGTCACCCGCTCCGGTGATGTCGTAAACGGCGCGGGGTCTGGTCGGAAAGATTTCTTCGTAGCCGTTTTTCTGGCAGAGGGCCATGCCATCTTTGTCGAGGGTAATGATTGAGGAATCGAGGCCGAGCATATCCCGCAGTTCGCGCGCTGACTGCAAAGCATCTTCAAGAGTTTGGATGTTGCGACCGGTCGCCAGACCAGCTTCCAGCCGATTCGGCGTCATGGAGGAGCAGCCGCGATACTTGACGTAGTCCTTGCCGCGAATGGGGTCGGCGACCACCGGAATTCCTTTTCGCCGGCATTCGGAAATGGTGCTTTGCAGCAAGTTGGGTGTACAGACACCCTTATCGTAATCGCTAATCAGAACGATGTCTGCCTTGTCGATGGCTTCCAACATCGCATCGAGCAGTTTCTTTTCGACGGCACTGCAGAGAGCCTCCCGGCTTTCAAAATCGACGCGCATCATTTGCTGCGGATGTCGAGCCTGGGCACGACCGATGTAGCGTTCTTTAACCGTGGTGGGCCGGTTCGAATCGGAAAGAACGGCTCGTTCGTTGATATCGAGATTTTTGAGAATCTGTCGGATGCGCTCGGCATCGGCATCATCGCCGGTAACGCCGCAGAGGTGAACTTCGGCTTCCAGAGCGGCCAGCATAGTGGCCACGCTGCTGGCTCCACCCAGTCGCTCTTCGCGTTTATCCGCACGCAGCAGGATAACGGGAGCCTCCTGGGAGATCCGTTCCGCATCGCCAAAAATGTAACGATCGAGCATCAGGTCGCCGAGTACGACGACCCGGGGACGACCGAGTTTCTGCATCCATTCGATCAGGTTGCTTGCCATCCGTGGCTTCCTCCAAAGCCCATTTCAACGGAAGGCAGATTTCCTGTAAAGAGCAATTTACCGAAGTTTAAGCGCCGGCAATAATGACGCGGGGCCGTTTTTCCTCATTCGGTTCCGCTCGGCGAAGCAATTCCCGGACCATCCAGGGGATATTTCCTTCCCCGAACAATAAAAAGCCCAAGGTTCCGGTGAGCGGCCGTTCTTCGGTCCAGCCGAAGTGAATCTCTGGTGGGCGACCGTATTTAGCCATTTCCAGAGAAAGGGCAGCTAGAGTATGGGCTATCGAAGCGGCCCGGCTGATTTTCATCACATACCGGCCGTCTTCGAAACGAATTTCCAACGTCGGTTCCTGCAGAAACTCGCTGGCATCGAGCAGTACGACCTCCACGAATATTATGGTGATATCCCGGGGAATACGGTGCTCCTGCCGAATAGCGAGTTCCTTGCTGGCCAGACTGCGGCGACCTGGGCGGTGCGGCACCAAAACGGAAAGCTCAAGATGCTTAATGGTATCCCAGTAGAGTTTCGATTCCCCGTCGGGAATATAGAAACCGCTGAAACGCAGTTCCCGGCTACGATAAACCCGGGAGGCAAAAGACGTCACCAGCACAGCCCCAATGAAGCAGCCTGCAATGTGCAAACCGACCGGTTTTTCCAGAATAAGCGCCGCCGTAGTGTAGCAGAACACAATGGTAATGAGGAAAAAGGGCCAGGAGATTCGCTTGTACCAGGCCCCGTTTCGCTCTCGATAAATATCGATCACTGCGGCCACGCACGCACTGGTAATCAGTACCAGCACGCCAGTCGCATAAGCATCACTCTGGGCATCCACATCCGCTTTGAAGATAAGTGTGACGACTAGGTTTATGAATGTGAATAACAACACGAGCGGCCGGATGGCCCGAGCCCATTCAGGCGCCATGCCGTACTTCGGTAGATACTGGGGCACCAGGTTTAACAGCCCCGCCATTGCCGAAGCTCCGGCGAACCAGAGAATCACGATGGTAAACATGTCGTAGATGGTGCCGAAAATATCCCCAAAAAACGGCGCCAGTTTCTCCCCATTCTCGGCGTGTGCCAGAAAAGCCAAAGCCCGGCCATCGGCGGCCGGCTTGATGCCTTTATCTTTGGCGTCGTCGTCCGAGAGTCGAACGCCGTTTTCATCCATCGCCAGGATCTGAATCGGTTCGATGAGCGTCGTGCAAACCAGCGAGGAGGCTAGTAGGAAAGCCGACATAACTACGGCGGCCGTTATCAGAAGCTTCTTGGTATTGCGGATCCGGCCGAACGGTTCCTCCGGGTTGTCGTCCTTATTTCCCTTGATGAGCGGCATCACGGCCACTCCAGTTTCGAAGCCGCTCAAACCGAGTGCCAACTTGGGGAACAGAATAATGCTGAGAATCAGAATGCTGAAAAAGCTCTTGGAACCTGTCCAGGGCTGTTCGAGATACCAGTTTCCTTCGTTAACCCGTTGCAGCCAGGTGGTGATTTTATCGGGATGTTCCGCTATATGAATGAGTCCGGACCCGACCACGATCAGGCTGAGAATCAGGTACCCCCCAACGAGGAAAACGGCGAGGCCTATGACCTCGCGAAAACCCTTCATGAACATGGCCCCGAGAAGCATCAGGAGAATCGAAGTGACGACCAACCGCTGTCGAATGTCGAAGCTTTGCTTGGCCTGTTCGAAGATCTTACTTTTATCTTCCTCCGAGGCTTCCCCGGGGGTTGACTGCGGGAGATTAAAATCGGAAGGCTTATAGTTCAAGGGCCAGAAGGAGTTCTGGATCAAGTGTTCGGAAGCATCCGCCGCGGAAAGCGTCTTGGTAATAACGAAATCGGTGGCAGCAAAGCCGAGCAGTACGAGCACGAGAATCTTACCGGGCCAGCCGGGAACTAGCCGGGCGAGCATCCCGATCGAACCCTGACCGCTGTGCGATTTCCCGGCGACATAGCCGTAGACCGGCAAGGCTCCCAGGAGCGTCACCAGGACGAGCACAATCGTGGCGAAGGGGCCTAGCAATCCCGCATTTTTATAAGCGGTCGAGGGTTGATAAGCCAAGGTGCTGAAGTAATCCACACCGGTCAGACACATAACCCAAAGCCAAAAGCTCTGGTGTTCGGTCGGTTTGGGAGATCCAGGTACGGGAGTGCTCATCGATGGCGGATGGGTTTCCAAGGGGGGAGTTCATCACCGGTGTCATGCCGGGATTTCAACTTCCAAGATTCTCGAAATTATATGTTACAAGCAACATTCGGAGGGGGGAAACTTGCCCGGAGGGCAAAATTGGAATTAAACCTTGATAGAGTCAGGCTTTATAGTGCTAATCGGGAAATATTAAAATAAATTAATGAGATGGATTGGATCACCAAATTGGAGCTGTCGAAGCAATTGCTTTTACGAAGAACTAACCGCAAGAAGCTGACCGACTCCTTCAATGAGATTCCGACCTTCAGCGGCATCACCCCGCTGCCGCCCGTGGAAGCAGCCAGTTATTTCCAAAAGCTGGTTCCCTCGCTCGATAATCTCAATGTTCGGCTATTCGAAAATCAGATGCGTCGTCAGTCGATGACTCTCGCCGCGGCGACCGAGCAGACGCTTATTAAAAAAGTTCAGGAAGCGATCCAGACGGGGCTGGAATCGGGCGGCAAAGAGGCGAGCAAGTTCGATCTGAACACGATTCTGAGCGAGGCCGGAGTTACACCGAAGAATCCGCAGTACGCCGGAATGGTGTACCGTATCAACGCGATGGACTCGTATAACGCGGGATTGCGAGCGGAATATCAGGCCCCGGATGTTAAGGCGTTCTTTCCGGTCTGGCAGTATCTCGGCATCGAGGACGGCCGTCAGGGATCGGATCACTAGATCCATTTCAACAAGTTCTATCCGGCGGGGGCGAGCTTTGAGGATGTCCGGGGAGATCGACCGTTCAACTGCCGCTGCACTCCTCGACCGATCGACAAGTACACCTGGGCGGAGATGGTGAAGCGCGGGGCGAGAGTCGAGACGAGCTGGGGGCTGGCGGTTTAGGCGTCGGGCAAGATTCAAATGCCAAAATCAGCCGATTTAGGTAATGGCATTTCGAAGACATCCTCGAGTTCTTCCCTAATAACAAGCACCCATTCATTGATAAATACCTGATATTTTCTCGCTATCGATTGCAACGTGTCATCTTGATTGTGAGGTACAAAGCTTCGCGGATGATCGAATTTAATCTGATTCATAGCTCGTTTTGGGTCTACGCAAATCAGATGCTCAAATGGAGGTTCGCGATACTGTCCAAGAACTACTGAATGGCGATGCTTAGTGGCATCGTGATATTCAATGATTGTCGATAAAAGCAGGTTATTCTTTGACCAATGAGAACAAATCTTAGGGAACATTCTCGAACAGAACCGATGAATAGAAAATTTTTCGTTGTTCCTGCTTGGAGGATCAAAAAGATTGAGTGGATTAATCCGCTTTAGTTTAGCAGGATCGGTAATGTCTATGAACTCAGAAGGCCTGCGAAGGAACCCCAGAGCATTCAGCGCGTGCGCGAAACATTCCAAGGAAGAATCCATGCCAAAAAAAAGAGTAGCAGCATAACTTTCCCAGACAATGTTCCAATCATTTGAACTTAGCGAAGTCTGAATATTCAAGGGGGGAGTAGTACCTACTCCAAACTCGCTGAGATTTTCAAAATTTCTGTCAACAGAAAGAATTCGAGCTAACATACCTCGAATGGCATAACGATAAGTTAGAATCCAATTATCTACCTTCTTATACTTTTTATCGAAGTGAAGAACTCGACCAAAAGCGAACAACTGATCGCCAATTTGATAGGTTTCTTGGAAATCGAGAGCTTTACAGGCAAATCCAGCTTCCATGGCGATCATCTCCGACTAGAAATCTTCATTCGATTAATGACAGAGCTCGATTCAATAAAGTTCGGAACAAGTTGCAGACAACAAAATTAGGTTTTCCAAGTTTCAAGTTCCAGCTATTCCGAATTTTATTGGAACACTTGCCTGCTCACACTCCTCTCACCACATTTCACGGGACAACCCCGCCCGCCATAATTGTTCTCCTTGGCCAACGAAATCCAAGCAAAACCAACCGCGACATTCGATGAACCGCTCCGGCTATTCAGCACAGGTGAGGTCGAGGAGTAAGACGAAATCCCGGGAGCACCCACCCATCATCCTGGTTTTTTCTTCTGCTCCCCTAACAGTTTGCCTAAAGCTATGCGAAATTCGCGTTCTTTTCCTGCCTTCACGAGCGCCGCGTTAGCCTTCTCGAGCAGTTCCTTTTCCAGAGACGGTTTGATTTGTTTGACGAATTCCACCAGAGTATTACCCACCATTTTAGCCGCTTCGCCGCCCAGACCGAGGGTGTGTTCAACAGTCAGGTGATCGTAACCGACCTTTGCCTCCAGAATTTTGAATTTGACGTTAAGTTCTGGAATGAGGCCTTGGAATTTCAGTTCGCTCCGCACTTCGCATTGCAGAATGGCCCCGACATCGCAGCGCGCTCGGGTTTCGCCGCTGTAGAGTTTTACGCCATCTTTCCAGATTTGCTGGAGAAAAGTCACTCGAATCGGGCCACGTACATTCACTTCGAAACGAGTAACTCCCGGCTCCGGAGAGACGACCTTATCCACCCCGACCACCAGAGTGTTTTGCAGATTCAAGCCCTCCACTTCGAGCCGCTTCCAGTTACCATCATTCTTCATTTTGGTTTCTTTGATCGGCGTCAGCGGATGCTTCGGATCGAACTTGATAGTGTCGAAGGCCTTCTGAGTTCCCCATTTGGTGTCTTTTACTAGTAGAGGAGTCGGCATCTTCTGCAAAAGGAGATTTCGCAACGCCTGTCCCATAGCAGCGGGATTCTCGGCGTTGAGCACCGGCGGCAATTGACAAAATTGAAAAGCCAGAAGGGCGTAGGCAATCATACGGAAGCTCCGGACACTAACTAACTGCAGGTACTGAGCGTGCGTAGAATGTAGTCGCGTACGCCGACCACGTCAACATCCATCCCGAGGAGCACGTTCGGGGCACTGGCGGGGTTGGGGCGATTATCCACGACCAGGGCACCGCGAGTTAATTCGCCGCGAGTTTCCACATCGACAAAATACCCATTCCAGTTGATGCAGGCCGGCAGAGCCAGAGCGGCAATTGCCAGCACATCCTTCAAATGGAACCCCTCGATGCCATAAAGATTGGAACTTGCCCGAATGCCGAAGGGGATGATCTGCCGGAGAAACTGGCAGGTGCCCGAACGGGATGCCGGCAGTTCAAGCAGGTCCGAAGGACTGAAGATCAATTTGCGGGAGATATCCAGCGTCAGAAGTTGAATGGTCGCGCCGCTGTGCAGCACGATTTTGGCCGCCGCGGGATCGCAGGCGAAATGAAACTCCGCGGCCGCGGTGGAATTGCCCGGTTCGAGCCAGGTTCCTCCCATAAGGACGATACTCTCGATGAGGTTGGGCAGATCGGGATCGCGTTCAATCGCCCGCGCCAGAATCGTGGCGGGACCCATGCATAAAATGCGAAGTTCCTTGGGGTACTCCCTTACCAGTTCGTTCAGAAGTTTGTCCCCGGGCAACGGGGAGTGTAGGGATATGTCGGGAACGACGAAGCCGCCCAATCCTTCCGGGCCGTGCAATTCTTTGCCGTCGATTTCGTAGTCCACCGGCAAAGCACCGCCCAGTCGCGGCCACTTCGGTGGATCGATTTGATTAATCAAGACCTGGACGTTTCGCGTGGCCTGAGCCGCGGAGATGTTCCCGGCGGTGGCAATAATGGCCACTACCTCGAATTCCGGATCGTGCAACGCCAAAGCGATTGCGAACGAAGTGTCGATTCCGGGGTCAGCAATCAGAACGATTTTCTGGGGCATGGCTATACCTCACAATCACCGGCTATTCTGGAGATTTTTCAGAACAGCTTTGGCCTTGCCGCTCAAAATACTCTCAAGTGCGAGTTCAACACCATTAGACAAAGTTTTTACGCGTTGTGCAACAACCAGTGCAGCCGCCGCGTTCGCCAGCACAATTTGTCGATGGGGAATATCCTCCCCCGAAAGGATGCGTTCGATGATTTTCGCACTCTCGGCCGCATCCTGAATCTGAAACGTGGATAGTGGAAACCGCCTCAGTCCCAGGTCGCTGGGCTCGATTTCCGAGGCCGGCGTACAAACTCGCTGGTGGATTTCCTGAATTCTCGTGGAATCACCCAATGTAATTTCGTCCAGCCCGTCCAGGCCGTGCAGAATCCAGACTCGATCGAAATTCAGCTGTCGGCAAGCCTCGGCCAGTATGGCAATCGCTTTGAGTTCTCCCACGCCGATCAACTGGTAGGGGACCGAGGCGGGGTTCAGCAGTGGGCCGAGAAAATTAAAAAGCGTTCGAAATCCGAGCTTGCGACGGACCGGGGCGACGAATTTTAAAGCGGGATGAAAGCTCGGGGCGAAGCAGAAAGCCAGCCCGAACTCGTCTAGGCAGCGTTGCGACCAGTCCGGACCGGCTTGAATCGGCACGCCAAGAATCTCGAGGACATCCGAACTGCCGCTGCGCGAGGACGCGGAGCGATTGCCATGCTTGACGACCGGCACGCCCGCACCCGCCACCACCAGGGCGACGGCCGTACTGATGTTAAAAGTGCCGGAATGGTCGCCTCCGGTACCACAGGTATCCAGACATTTTCGACCTCGGCAATCGATCCTTAACATTTTTTCACGGAGCACGGTCGCCGCCTGAACCAGAATCTCAGCAATTTCGATGGGCTCGGCCCAGGTTTCAAAAAAGCGGAGTGCGGTCAGAAAGGAGGCTGCCGTGGCTTCGTCCACGCGGGCATCGGTGATGGAATCGAAGGCCGTTCGTAAAACTTCATTCGAAGGGCGTCGGCGGTCGAGAAACGCGGCCACGGCTGCGGAGCACCAGGATGTTTTCGTCGAGTCCGACACCGCCAAAACCCCCGTCAAATAGGAGAATTATTCATTCTAAAGGATTTTGTCAGCCGGTCAAAAAACCCTGTTTGCATCTGTACAGCTGTTTATTATACTAGACTACATCAATGTTGATGCGCACACGCTTTGATGCACGAACATATGAAAGGGATTTGCATGGCACGTTCTGCGGAAATGACTGTTCGTCAGAAGGAAGTTCTGGACTTTATTAGAACGAAAATTGAAAACCGAGGTTTCCCTCCCTCGATCCGAGAAATTTGCGATGCTTTCGATTTCAAGAGTCCGAACGCCGTGACGGGTCACCTCAAAGCCCTCGAACGCAAGGGCTTCATTAACCGGATGGAGCACAAGAGCGCCCGAGCGATTGAAGTCCCCGATATTCGCGTCGGCCGGGTTTCCTTTCCCTTGCTCGGTCTGGTTTCCGCCGGTATGGGAATCGAAGCCGTGCAGCAGGATGACCAGATTGATCTCGGCGAGCTCTTCGGCGGAAAAGAACACTTTGCTTTGCGAGTTCGCGGCACCTCGATGATCGAAGATCACATCGCCGATGGCGATATCGTCATTATCAAAAAGCAGCCGACGGCCAACAACGGCGAGCGAGTGGTCGCCATGATCGACCGAGAAGTGACGCTGAAAAAGTTCTACAAGAAGCGGGATTCGATTCGCCTGGAACCGGCTAACAGCACGATGGAAGCGATTGTCGTCACTCCCGATCGCGATATTTCGATTCTGGGAGTGCTGGTAGGGGTCGTTCGGAAGTGCTGATTCTCAACGGGAATACCAGGCGATTAATTTCGCCAGTTCGCCCCGTTTGCACATGATTCGCGTCGAATAGACGTACCTCTGAGACTTCAGCAGCTTGTTAAAACCAAAGTTGTCGTCCACCACCTGCAGTGCCCATCGGAAGGCTTCTTCCTGAGGACGATCGTGGAAGACTCTCGCCAGCCAGCAGACAATCGGAAACGTCAATAACAGCGATTCCAAGCCGTCCCAGAACATGCGGTTGTCGTTAGTTGCCCCGCAGAATTGCATCGAATCCAACTTCACCCGAAAATAACGTTCGAAGAGGTCTTCGGTCTCGTCCAATAATCCCCCCGTCGGTTTCTCGGCGGCTTCAAAAGTGCCATCGGGGATCTGCCGATGAGTCTTGGGAATCGGTCCGCTCCCTCGAACGAAACGCCAGGCGGCGAAGAGCAGGGCCACCCGCCCTTTGCGGGAAATCCCTTGTTGCGGTCCCTTATCTTTGCGGCAGAAAACCGCCGAGATCTGTCGAAATAGAATCCGTCCAATCCAGCCTGGCGGTGCCAATTCGGTATTGTCTTCCGGAGTGATTGCCAGAACTTCTTGCGTCAGAATTCCGAGGAATTCTTCCAGCCTATTCCCCGAGACTTTGTCGAATCTGGCTGAGCGGCATATGGTGGCCACACCCAGGATCACCCGCAATCGAAACTCAATCGGGTAGTCGCTGTTGTCGGTCAGCAGATTGCGGAAATGCCGGGCGAAGACTTGCAAATCCTCCCAGCTGACGGACTGTGAAGTTTGCAGGGGCGGAGGCTCGACGATCGTTTCATCGGTGACGTTGGCTCGCTTTTCCAGCGCCTGAGCATAGACCTGCAATTCCTCCAGATGGCCGGGCATCGCTTTACCGATATTTTTGGTCACGGACGGGCAGGCGAAGCGAAGTCCCACCTTCCACTGCTTGGCCACAGGAATCAAAATAAACGGATAGACTCGGCACGCGAGGGGTTTGGCCGGTTCGCCGAATTTACCGTGAATCCGGCAGAGTCCTTTTTCGGTGAGAAAGACGCAGCCGTCGTCCGATTCGCGGTGGTTGAGCCGCCATTGTTTTTTGAATCGACCAGACGGCTTGAAGAGTGTCACCCCTTTCATTTCGGGGTCTTCTTCCCACTTCTGATCGATAATTCTCTGCCGTTCTTCCTCGGTGATTTGGATTTCGTATTCCCGGCAGCATTCGCCGCAGGCGTGACAGTCCCAATTGTGCAGGACCGGAAGTGATTGCAAGGTTAAACGCATGATTTTAACGAAATGTGAGAAATGGAGCGGAGGAGAGTTGAACTCCCGACCTCTGCAATGCGAATGCAGCGCTCTCCCAACTGAGCTACCGCCCCGGAATGATCCACCTGATCGCGAAGCGATTTCTTGAGAAAACCGCTCCCTCCTGTAAGACTCTAAGCTACGACAATGGTTCACTGACGTAAATGGGTCAGCTTATCCTTATAGAGTTTTGCCCGATCGGCATCCTTCATCGATTCGCTGTCGAACAGTTTCACGAGCCGATCCAGCGCCTTCAGATGCTCCGTCCGATCCTGGTTGTACACCACATCGACCCAGAGGTAGGACCACATCGCTTCCCGGGGTTGGTTCTTCAAGTTGTAGCAATCGCCCAGCACATTATACGCGACGGCCTTGAAGGAATTGTCGCTCGATTGAGCGATCTGTTCTTCGAACTGCTTGGCCAGATCGGCCATTTTCGAGGTCGGATCGTCGGCGGCCGAGGCCAGAACATAAAGGTTCAGTTTGGCCTTCAGGGGATCGCTGCTGGCCAAAGATTTTGCCAATTCCTCCGCTTTAGATTTCGCTTCTCGGATTTTCTTGGTTGAGAACAGGACATCGACTCGAGCGAATTCGGCTTCCTGTTTCAGTTCTTTGGGCAGTTTGTCCAACCGGCTGAACGAATCGACGCTAGCCAAGGCTCCGGTGGCATCGTTGGCGCGCAATTGAAGAGCGATCAGCAGCTTATAGGCGTTTATCGTATGCCAGGTGGAATTGTTGGTGCTCACAAACTTCTTCAGCAGATCGATGGCCGGTTGCAAGAGGCTCGAATTGTCGTTGGATAGAATGGCGGTCAGCACGGAGATCTTGTAATCGACGAATCGTTTCGCCCGTTCGCTTCCCGTCACCCGGTTCTGCAAACCTTTGTACCCTTCGAGAGCCTTGGTAAAATCCTGCCGTTCTTCCGCAATGGCTATCGGACCGTAATCGAGTTTCGCCGTTCCAGGCAGTTCATAGCTGATTTTCGTCAGGTCGTTTGCAGGAATAGTGACTTCCTTACCGCCCGCCGTGAGTTTGATTCGGATGGTGGTGAAGTTCTCATCGACAATCGTTCCATTCGCGATTAAGGATCCCGTTTTGTTTTTGGAGTCCCGGTAATCGATGCGATCGTCCGCTGAGAGTAGGCCGACCTGTAGGATCAGACCGAGGGAGATCACCAGCAAGGGGTGGAAATATTTCCGCTTCATAGGTCCTCGTTCAACTGTTGTTCCAGTCGTGATTTCAATTCGAAGTTTCGAGTAGCTTTCCGCCGAGCGCCTTGTACTTGTCCTGCAGAATCTTGTTCTCTTCCATCAAATCGCGCATTTTATCTTTCAGAGTCGTGGAAAGATCGGGATTCTTGTTTTCCATATCGTAAAAGCGCTGGGCAATCTTGCCGAAGCCATCGTCGATCTGTTTAGCGGATTTGTTCTTGTCGAGCGAGTTATAGGCTTTGGCCGAGCACCTTTGCGCTTCGAAGAACAGGTCGAAGTAGAGGGATCGCTTCCGGGCATCCGAGTCGTTCTTCGGATTCGGCGGAGGCAACGGTTCGCCGAACATTCGGGCCATTGTGGTCCAATAAGCTACGCCATTGCGAAAATCGCCCTGATCCTCGTAGAGATAAGCTCGTTCCTTGCGGGCTTCGATGCTCGAGAAGAAGGGACCTTTCGCTTGTCCTGTGCCGATCAGCTTTTCGAGATACTCCTTGGCCTTTTCGTAGTTTTTGGCCTGGCGATAAGTCTTGGCTAGGGTGTACTGAATCTGGCGGTACGTCTTTGTTTTGGTATCCGAAGGATCATTCCCGGTCGGTTCGGGAAGCGATTTAAGCAAATTCTCCAGCAATTCGACCGATTTCGCATTCAGGTCGATACTGGCATACCCCTGGGCGAGGAAGAGCGTCATTGTGGTCGGCAGCTTGGGTTGGCTGGCAATCTGATCGAGGAATTTCGAGAAACCCTCCACCAGTTGCTTTTCTTCCTCGGCTTTACCTGCTTTGCGTAGCGACTCGAATTGGGTTCGAACGGTACCGACTAACGAGCGCAGATTGGCCACGCGACTTTCGACCGAGCCCCCGGATTTCTCGAGGGTATTCAGCAGGCCGTTAGCGTCTTCCAGCTTGTTTTCCTGTATGGCCGCTCGTAAGGCGATGATCAGGATGTCCCGCTCGCCGCGAGTATAGCGATCGAAAGTGGGCACGGCCTCCAGCGCCGTCAACTTCTCTTTGTTCTTGGGGTCAGCCCGCTCATTAATTTCCTTCTGAATTTCCTGCAAGGGGGCCTTGATCAATTCGGACACCTTGGATTGGTTCCCTTCCTGAATCAGGGTCGCAATCTGCCCTTGAATGCCATTCAGATGCATGGCTTTGATCGAATAAAGCAGTTCGTTTTTCTCGGCGTTCTTATTGGTGAACGAAGCGGAAGTTGCCAATAATTTCTGTGCGGCATCGGCGATTTTCTGAATCTCGGCGTACTCTTTACCTTCGAGCATCAGCAGTTGGCAAAGTTGCATGCGGGCCAGGAAATAATGCGAAGCTTCTGTGGAGTCGAGATTGGGATTCGGCTCGGGCAGATTACGCAGACTGGTGAGCGTATCGTTCCAGTAGGAAGAGTATTTCTTGATCTGTCCGGGCACAAAAGCTTTGAGTCGGGAGGATTCCACATCTTCGCGAATCAGACTGAACAGGGACCCACCCTGTTGCAGCCGTGCCAGATAGATACCGGCATAGTTCGGTCGAATTTTCTGATAGATGGAAATTGCTTCGGTGTATTTTTTATCCCGGGCCGTGTAATAGGCCCAAAGTTCCCGTGCATCGTCGGTGGCGGTATCATCGGGCCAAGTCACATCCATATACTGGGCGAGTTTCTTGAGACGCTCGATATCGACTTCCGCTAACGTCTTGCCAGCTTCGCCAGAGGCGATTGCTTCCGCCGCCGAGCGATTGTAGCCTTGGACTGCCAGAGAGCAGGCCGAGGCGGCCTTGGGGAGACGCAGATTGTTTCGAGCCAGATTTTCTCCGTAAACCGCTGCGGACATCGGCTGACCGCCGTAGAGGTAACAGCGAGTGAGAAAATAGCGGGCATCGAAGACATCCCGAGTTGAATCCTTCGGTGATACGATCTGCAGAGCTCGTTCGAGGTAGGAGATGGCCTTACCGATTCGTAATTTCTCTTCATCGGCCACTCGCTTTTTACCTTCTGGCGAACTACGATCCTCCTGTTTGCGGAGAAAGACGAGTAGGCGGGCTTCCTGTATCTGAGCTTGTATTACCGCCTTATCGAAAGAGTTGATCGACGAAGGTTGTACCTCTCCTGCTTTTCCTTCGGAATCTGCCAGAAGCAGCAGAATTTCCTGCTTTCGACGGCTGGATTTATCGTAATATTCGTTGTCCAAATCCGTCAGTTCTTTGTAAATGTGCAAGGCTTCCTGCAGATTCGTGTTGGCAGCGGGTGTGATCGATAAAACCTTATTATTCTTGTCCCTTCGGATGCCGTTCTCTTTATCCGCGAGATTTTGGTAGCAGATCCCTTGGATGAATCGAATCCCCAACCCTTCTGGGGTATTCCGGAAGCTCCCGTAGTCTTTCAGCCAGGAACTTGCCATCGTCAGCGTATTCAGCAGCACATCGCCCGCGGCTTTGCTGCCATCGTCCCTTCCCTCAAAGGTATCTCGGATTTTGAAATAGCGAACGAGTCGGACCCCATCGGAAGCGAGAGGATCGGGCCGGTTTTTCAACAGGGTTTCGTAGGTTTTCAGGGCGACTTGCGGCTCGTTCATCAGAACGCTGATATGGTAGTACCACGCGGCCGCGATCCAACCGGTTCGATCGACCACTTCATTGCTCTCGTAAATGGCGCTAAAACCGCTCCGGGCTTTCTTGAGAGCATTCGCCTTGGCTAACAGGTCTTTCTGATCATTGCGAAGGTACGTCTCCGAAATGTTGTACAGGTTGATCATTTCATCCAGGTGGGATTTCGCCTGGGCATCCTGCAACAAACGGATTCGGGCCTGCCAGGTGCCTTTCTTCTCCGCTCGAACCTTCTTGATCTCCTCATCGAGCAGCTTGGTCGATTTCTGGAAACGGGTGGCGGCGTTTTCAAACATCGGGCGGGCTTTCTCCGCCTCGGTATTCTTGGAGACTTCATCTTCGCTTCGCCGTGATTTCAGCAGCTGCGACCGGGCCAGATAGGAAGTGAGCTTGGCCAGTTCGACGTTTGCTTCCGGATGGTTGGCATTTTTTTTCAGAAAGGAATCGAATTCTGCACGGGCCTGGGACAGCAGCAGACTTCGTTTACCTTCATCGAGTTCCACACCCGCCAGTTCCATCATCGTGCGAGCGTATTCCAGCGACAGATCGTCGAGAATATCGGCCGGGGCGGAGGGCCGGATTTTTCGAATATATTCCAGAGCGAGATCGGGCAGGCCTTCGTTACGCAGACCGCGAATAAAGTCGATATAGGGAGGAGCTTCGGCCGCCACCGGGGCATTTTGAATCAAAAGCACTAAAAGCAAAATTCCTGACAACCTGCGCATGGCCGGAAAACCCAATTTCGGAGAGATAATGCTTGGTGAGGAGTGCATATTGCAATTCTGTACCGGGAGCTAGAGAGTTACAAGTGGCATTTCCAATTTTTCAACTATCCCAGGAGGTTGGCGAGTGCATTTTTCAACGAAGTGAACCGGAACGAGTAGCCATTTTCCGAAAGTCGCGCGGGATAGACTCTTTGGCTGCCCACGGCCACCTCCGTCACTTCTCCCAGGGCAATTCTCATCAGAAATTCAGGAACCGGAAACCAACTCGGCCGGTGCAGCTGATCCCCCAAAGCTTTGGAAAAACCCCAGTTGCGGATCGGTTCCGGAGCCGTGAGATTGAGCGGCCCCTGGATCTGGGAATTATTCAGAGCAAAAAGCAGGGCTTCGACCTGATCTTCGATGTGAATCCAACTCATCCACTGCTGGCCATCGCTAAGTGGCCCGCCGAAGAAGAAACGAAATGGAGGGATCATTTGCTTAAGAGAACCCCCGGCAGGATCTAGTACTATTCCGGTCCGGATAGAGACGACTCGCGCAGCGTTCTCTGCCTCACTGGCGGCTGCTTCCCAGGCTTGGCATAGCTGCGCCAGAAAATCGGTTCCGGGTGCACTCTTTTCGGTGAGTTCCTCATCCCCGCGCGAGCCGTAATAGCCAATTGCCGAACCCGACAGGAAGATGCGGTTCGATCTCCGTTTCTCTCGTAAGCGATTCGCTAGAATCTGTGTCGAGAGAACCCGACTATCCCAAAGCTTTTGCTTGAATTTCTTCGACCAGCGATGGGCAAACACCGGTTCCCCGGCGAGATGGATCACCGCATCGCATTCGTCGACCCGTTTCAGCCAGCTTTCGTCTGCCACAGCCGGGTCGCCGGTAATCGTCGTCCAACTTTCCGAGACCGGACCTTCGTGTCGCGAGAGCAGGAAGACTTCGTGGTTCGCTTCGACCAGCCGGGGTAGCAGCTTTCTACCGATCAGGCCGGTGCCGCCGGTTACAAAAATACGCATAAGGACTCAGGGAAAGGGTGTCTGAAGGGAACTGGCTTAATGACTGGAGCGATCTTTAACTTCATTTAAAATTTGCTTCATCAACCTTTCCAGATCGCGGATATAGTCCTTTCCACGATCGACTTTAGTCACGATTCGCTCGAACTCCCGCTTCAAGCGATGGGAGGTTTCCACCATCTGTTCTTTATATTTGTCTTCCATTTGGTGGCGGACTTCGGCAGTCATTCGCAGCGTACCATCTCCGGTTTCCCGAATGATTTGCATTTTTCGACCCAATTGCCGAATCTTGGGCCAAGCTCTGATCCAGCTTTCCCGATCAACGACGCTATGCAATTCGTCCGCCAGGGCATCCATGCTGTTCAGAGAATCCTGAGCCAACGTATCCGCCGGCTCCTCGGTTAAGTTTGGGCTGTTGCAGGCCGTCAGAAATAAAAGCAGTATCGAGACGGGAAGGAGTTTTCGCATCATATTGCTCAGAAATTGATCACTTTGGGGAGATTCATCAACTTGCACCAGATGGACAACTGGCCCAGGTGCAGGGCGTGATGGGAGAAGAGGAGGTTTTCCACGAAGTCGCGAACGGTCGGCAATTCTTTGTTGAAAAAGCGTGAAGGATTCGGCTTCTCCAGACGTTGCGGTGAAACTTCATTCAGGGCCGTCAGGATCATCTCCGAAATCTGGCTCAGTTGCGCCAGCATCTCCTTTTTACTGGGCAATTCTTTGGGCATATCGGCCAGATTCGAACCTGGGCCAAACCATTGGGTATACTCCTGGGGACAAAGTTTAGTACCGCCCAACAACGCCAGCGCCCCATCCCAGGCCATGCACAGATGACCGATTACCCAGATAGGCGGATTGATCGCCGGGGTCGGTTGGGTCCGGGTTTGCTCCTCCGGGATCTCCGCAAAGACCTTTTGAGTCAGGCCCATCATATATCGAAACAGCGTGGTATTGATTGGTGACGACATCCTGTTCCTCCCGGGCACTGTGCAAAAATCCCCTTTTTCAATATCTCATTACCATATATTTATACGGAAATGAGACCTGTTCACTTTCGCAGAGGAAAAATTCGAAATGTCGCAGAAGCACGTGTATTCTTTCGGCGGAAAAACAGCCGATGGTAACGGCAAGCAGAAGGAACTACTGGGAGGCAAAGGGGCGAATCTCGCAGAAATGTGTTTGATTGGAATTCCGGTTCCTCCCGGTTTTACCATTACGACGGAAGTTTGCGCTGCCTACTACGAAGCGGGCAAGAAGATTCCGGAAGCCGCAGTCCCGGAAATTGACGCCGCCGTCACGAAAATGGAAGCAGTTTTCGGCGGCAAGAAATTTGGCGATCCGGCCGATCCTCTGTTGGTTTCGGTTCGCTCCGGGGCGGCTCTCTCCATGCCCGGGATGATGAACACCATTCTTAACCTGGGTCTCACCGATACTTCCGTCGAGGGATTGGCCAAAAAGACCGGCAATCCCCGCTTCGCCTACGATAGCTTCCGACGACTGATCGACATGTTCGGTTCCACGGCCATGGGCTGCGAGCATGAAGATTTCGAACACGAAATTCACAAGTTGAAGGAAGAAAAGAAGGTCAAACTCGATACCGATCTGTCGGCGGATGATCTCAAAGAACTCGTCAAACGCTACAAGGCCGTTTACAAGAAGCACGTCGGCGAAGATTTCCCCAACGATCCCCGCAAGCAGTTGATGCTATCTATCAATGCCGTGTTCAATTCCTGGCACGGGCACAAGGCCGTGGAATATCGTCGCATCGAACGCATCACCGGCCTTAAAGGCACGGCGGTAAACGTTCAGGCGATGGTGTTCGGCAACATGGGCGAATCTTCCGGTACCGGTGTAGCGTTTACCCGCGATCCGAATACCGGCGAAAACGTCTTCTACGGCGATTACCTGATCAACGCCCAGGGCGAAGACGTCGTGGCCGGGATTCGAACCCCCGAGCCAATCGCTAAACTCGAAGAGCAGATGCCCAAAGTCTATGCCCAGCTCGTCGAAATCCGCCAAACACTCGAAAAACACTTCAAGGATATGCAGGATATCGAGTTCACCGTTCAGGATGGTGTACTCTACATGCTGCAAACCCGTAACGGCAAGCGCACCGGCACGGCCGCTGTGAAGATCGCAGTCGATATGGTGAAGGAAAAGCTGATCGACGAAGCCACCGCCGTGAAGCGAGTGAACCCCGATTCGCTGAACCACCTGTTGCAACCGCAGCTCGATCCGAAATCGAAGATCAAGCCGGTGGCCCAGGGGATTGCCGCCAGCCCAGGTGGAGCTTCGGGCAAAATCGTTCTGTCGGCCGAAGCCGCCGTCGAGCACGCCGCCAAGCACCCCGGCGATCCGATCATGCTGGTGCGAAAAGAAACCAGCCCGGAAGACGTGGCCGGTATGCACCTGGCACGCGGCATTCTGACGAGCACGGGTGGTAAAGCCAGCCATGCGGCCGTGGTGGCTCGCGGTTGGGGCAAGCCTTGCGTCGTCGGCTGCGAAGCTGTCAAAATCGATGAAAAAGCGGGCGTGGTCGTGATCAGCGGCCAAACTCTGAAAGCAGGCGATTTCATTACGATCAACGGTACTACCGGAGATGTGATGATCGGTAAAGTGGAAACTATCGCCCCCAGCATGACCGGCGACTTCTCCACCCTGATGACCTGGGCCGATAAATCCCGCAAGCTGAAGATTCGCACCAATGCCGACAGCCCGGCCGACGCTTTGAAGGCTCGCGAATTCGGCGCGGAAGGTATCGGCCTCTGCCGAACGGAACATATGTTCTTCGGAGAAGACCGCATCTCCGCCGTGCGCGAAATGATTCTGTCCACGACCGAGGAAGGGCGGAAGAAGGCTCTTGCGAAGATCGAACCGTATCAGAAGGCGGACTTCGTAGGGATCTTCGAAGCGATGGACGGTTTCCCCGTCACCATCCGCCTGCTCGATCCCCCGCTACACGAGTTCCTGCCACAAAAGGACAACAAGGCCGGTGCGGAAGCCGTGGCCAAGCAGATCGGTGTGACTGTCGAAAAGATTTTCGAACGCGTTGAAGAACTCCACGAAATGAATCCGATGATGGGTTTCCGCGGCTGCCGATTGCCGCTGGTGTTCCCAGAAATTGGCGACATGCAGGTTCGAGCCATCATCGAAGCCGCCATCGAAGTCAAGAAGAAGGGTAAGAGCGTCCTTCCGGAAATCATGATTCCGCTGGTCGGCATCGTCGAAGAACTGATTATCCTCAAGAAGCGAGCCATCGCAGTGGCCGAGGAAGCCATGGCGAAACATGGCGTGAAGGTCGAATACCAGATCGGCACCATGATCGAACTGCCACGCGCAGCTCTGACGGCCGACAAGATCGCCGAGGAAGCCGAATTCTTCAGCTTCGGAACTAACGACTTGACCCAGATGACCTTCGGTTTCAGCCGCGATGACATCAAAGGCTTCATGCCGACCTATCTGGCTCACAAAATTCTGCCGGTCGACCCGTTCCAATCCATCGATGTCAACGGTGTAGGCCAGCTGATTGAGATCGGGATTCAGAAGGGTCGTAAGAGCCGTACGGAGCACCACAAACAGCACTTGAAAGTGGGCATCTGCGGTGAACATGGCGGCGATCCGGATAGCGTTCACTTCTGCCACAAAGTGGGCATGGATTATGTGAGTTGCTCGCCGTTCCGGGTACCCATCGCTCGTCTGGCCGCGGCTCAGGCCGCTTTGGCCAAGTAAGCAGCTCGGATTCAAAAAATAAAAAAAACTCGGAGAATTCCTGTTCTCCGAGCTTTTTCGCATTAATGGGCCAGGCTTATTTCGGTTCGGTCAGTCGACCCAGGAACAAGATACTTCCCGACTTGTTATCGCGAATCATAAACAGGAAGGGATGATCGCAGCGAACGAAAATCGGCGGAGCAGTTGGTTTCATTGCTCGCAAGGCGACGATAGCGGCCGAGGCGGCTGCGGCTTCGGTTCCCTCCTCATTCACTTCGACGAAACTCTTGTGCACCACCTTGGTAAGGACCAGATTTTTCGTGCCGTCCATGCCACTGAGGTTGGATTTGGGTCCGAATGCATCGCTCATGCCCATTTTGGCAAGTGTCGATTCGAGATCGAATTGGCTCTCCAGTTTGAATTTGGGAAGTAAGACGTTCACATCTTTGGTCGGCTTCATCGAACCGATCCAGCCGGTCATCTTCGTACCGGTCAGATCCGCTTCAAGGGCGTTCAGACCGTCCACTTTTTTCGGCAGGAGAATCACCATCGAGAGTTCGTCCTTGCTGTAAGGCAGGGCGACCATCTGAAAATCGTCGTTCTGGAAGTAAGAGTATTCATTTTTAATCACCATCAGCTGGGTGGGAACTTTATGGTCCGCTGAAGTGGAAAAGTCGGCCTTCTGCGTCAGCTTGGGATCGAAGGTCTTCTTCCAGGCTCCCTTGAAATAAATGGCGTTGACCAGCACTAACTTGGTGAGAGAATCGACAGTCCCCGGGGCGAGCAGGTTTTGAATTTTGTTGTTGGTCTTAGACTCGACCCACTTGTTGATCTCCAGGCGCGATGCCTCGGTGTTACCGACAAAGTCGACTTCTTTCAGGCCGGCCTGGTAGTACTTCTGCGTGTCCTGCATAAAGGAAGCGAGCCAGGGATGCCCCTTCTGACCGAAGAGAGAATTCGCCACGCTCAACTGATACGCCTTGGGATCGGCAGAGTTCAACTTCTGTAAGAGTTCGGCAAAACCTTCATTGCTACCGGGTCGAAGATGCAGTACCTGCATCATCTGCTGGAGCGTTTCTTCACGAGCTCCGGTGCTGGTCATCGCCAGCGCGGTCGAGATGCTGAATGGCGAAAGAAAGAGATTGCCCTTCGAATCTTTAAGCTTCGCGTAAAGATCGAACGCAAATTGCGTGTTACTATCGACGACGGCCTTCGTTTCGGCGGCATCGCTTTGGGCACATCCTGCTGTGAGTCCGAAGATGGCCATGATGATGAGTGCTCTGTGCATTGGGTGGCTCCTGTTAGGTTACACTGAATCGACGGCTCACGCCAAATAATCGTTTTCAGGAAGTAAGTATTTTCTTAAGTAAATTCTCAGATCCGAACTCCCGATTGCACCCTGGTTTCCCATCTTCGCTTGGAGCTAAATCCCTTCAACTTCCCTAAGCGCCCATTCCCTGAACCTGTAATCAATTGCCCTTGCGGCTGGTACTCCGCACTGGTATGAGTTGATTTGGCTCTGCTTTTTCTTGAAAAACAGGATCTCCGTGGCGAAGGGTCTTCGAATCTCGGTAGTCTGGCTGTTCCTGGCAACAGTGGCGGGCTGTTCTGCGCCCGCGATGAGTTTGCAGTCCTATTCGAAGCAAGGGATCGATCCGCGGCGCGTCATGGATCCGGCGGCTCAGTCCGAGGCCGAGCAGCTTTGTAACTGGGTCGAGTTTTACTCGATGTGCGAGCAGTTGAAAGCTACCCGCAAACCGGAAGTGATGCCGCCGAAAAAGAGCGTGCTGGTCCTCTCCGGCGGCGGTACCTACGGGGCTTACACGGCCGGTGTGCTGGTCGGGTGGTCCGAGGCGGGCAATCGTCCTAACTTCGATGTCGTTACCGGCGTTTCGACCGGCGCTCTGATCGCGGCCATGGTCTTCCTGGGCCCCGAAATGGATGGCGAATTGAAGCGGCTCTATACCACCGTTTCCAACAACGATATCTACATTCAGAAACTTCTGCCCCGCGGCATCCTTTCGGAATCACTGGCCGACAATACGCCGCTCGAAAAGATGATCATGCAAGTGGTCACTCCCGATTACTTGACTAAGGTTGCGGCGGAGCATCGCAAGGGGCGTCGACTATACGTTGGCACTACTGAAATGGATAGCCGTCAGCCGATCATCTGGGATATGGGGGCGATCGCCTGCCAGGGTACTGCAGAATCCCGGGTTCTCTTCAGCAAACTGCTCTTGGCATCTGCTGCGATTCCAGGTTTCTTTCCGCCCGTGCGAATCCCGGTGGAAATCGATGGTCGCCGGAGCGAGGAATTGCACGTCGATGGCGGGGTAACGCAGGCGGTATTTGCCCGTCCACCCTGGATGCCGGCGAATCTTCGCAATGGGTCGCACCAGCTATTCGGCTCGGATCTCTATATCATCACGGCCGGGAAGCTTTATGCGGATCCTCAGTCGATCAAGTTGCGAGCTTTGAATATCGCGGCCACCAGCGTCAGTACGCTCATTTATTCCCAAACCCGCGATCAACTTTTCAAGCTCTACGCGGTGAGCGTTCTGACCGGTATGAATTATCGCTTGACCTCGATTCCCGAAGAATTCCCTGTACCGGAAGATGCTACGACTTTCGACCCGATTACCATGTCGAAAATGTTCGACGAAGGCGTTCGGCAGATACGCATAGGCCAGGCTTGGCGAGATTCTCCTCCCGGCTTTGAAAAGGGAGAGGAAATTTCCGTTCGGGCCGGCGTGAAACTCTCTACGGATCAGTTCAACCCGCAGTCCGTGATGCAACCCGCCGCCAAAAGCGCGGTTATTCCTAAGACTGAAAATGGCATTCCCATCGGTCCGATGAAAGGGAATTGACCCGATTTTCTTAACACCTCATTTCGGATGAAAAATCTGCTTTCCGTCGAACTCTTTTTCGTGTTATGATCCGGAGATTATCCGCTAACAGAGTACTCGACCATGAATCGTCGTGAATTTGTCGCCGCCGGGATCAGTGCCATTGCACTCAGTCCTCTCTCCGCAAAGGAAGCACCCATGCAGCCAATAATCGATACGCATCAGCATCTCTGGGACCTTACGAAAGTGAAGCTCAGTTGGCTCAAAGAGGGGTCGCCGCTCAATAATCAGTTTCGGCCCCAAGAGTATGCCACGGCGACTGCTGATGTGGGGATTGTGAAATCAGTCTACATGGAAGTCGATGTGGTTCCGGATAATCAGCAGATCGAGGCCGATTACATTATTGATCTCTGCAAGAGCAAGAAGACTCCCACCGTCGCGGCGGTACTCGGTGGACATCCCTCGTCGGAAGGATTCGCCAAATACGTCGCTCAGTTCAAGGGAAGCCCCTACGTTAAAGGCATCCGGCAGGTGATACACGTCGATTCGACGCCCGCGGGTTACTGCAACAGTAAAGATTTTGAAAAAGGGGTGCAACTATTGGGTGAGCTCGGATTGAGTTTCGATATCTGCATCCGTCCCGGCGAAATTCCCTACGGCGCCAAACTGGTGGATGCCTGCCCGCATACGCGTTTCATTCTCGATCACTGTGGGAATGCTCCCATAAATGATGCCGCGCAAATGGCGACCTGGAAAAAGGATATCGCCGATATCGCGAGCCGCAAGAATATCGTTTGCAAGGTGTCCGGCATCGTCGCCTCGGCCAAAAAAGGGGCTTGGAATGCCGATACGCTGGCCCCGGCTATTAATCACACGATCGAAGCTTTCGGCTGGGATCGGGTGATGTTTGGCGGAGATTGGCCTGTATGTACGCTCGCGGCGAGCTATAAAGAATGGGTAGCTGCTTTGAAGAGCATCGTGTCCAATCAGTCGAAAGAAAACCAGATGAAGCTCTTCCATGATAACGCAGCCAAGTTTTATGGCTTAACTTAATGCAAAGGTGGAGAGCATGGCCGCTCTTACGACGCTCCTACTGATGTTCACCTGTGCCCCTGTTCCCAAGGGGCCCACTCCCGATCTTAAGATGCCCGGCTACCTGGGCGTCCAGTTCGATGAAGTGGAGAAGGGGATTCTGCTCACCAACGTGTACGACGAATCCCCCGCCAAGCGAGCAGGACTCGAGCCAAGCGATGTGATAACGCAGATTTCGGGCCGACAGGTCAGGGATATGCTTACCGTTCAAAATATGATTTACGAAACCCCGCCGAATACGCTGATTGTCATCGGAATTCTGCGGGGTGACAAAGTCTTAAATGTAAAATTGCGCGTCGGTCATCGACCCAAGGATTTTCCCGTTTATCCGCTCAACCAGAATGAGACGGTGATACTTCCTTAATTGGCAGGATTAAAGTGTACTCCGCATTGGCTACCCTTCTGTTTTCCTGCTGCATGCCCATACCTAAACCGGCAATTCCGGATCAGTACGCACCGGGATATTTCGGTGTCCGCATGACCCCCGAGGGAAGATTGGTTCGCATTACCGAGGTCGTCGAAGATACGCCGGCCTCCCGCGCCGGCATACAACCGGGGGATCTTCTTCAAAAAATTGGGACCTATCAGGTCGATGGCGATGATGAACTTCGCGAGATGATTACCACATTACGGCCGGGTACTCGATTACCGATTGTAGTGACTCGCAAGGGCAAGAATCTCACTCTTTCGCTTACCGTCACTTCCAAGAATTAGCCACCCCGGGGACGGTTGAAAAATTCACCCATCAAGGTCTGAGCGCCGGTACTGGGGACCAGCCTCATAAAAGCTTCCCGTTCCAGTTTCAGCGCTTCCTGAAAGGGTAGGTGGATACCTTCCTGTATGATCCTCAGGGCTTCGTTGATGGCTGGCTGCCGGTTTAGGTTGTCCGAATGATATTCCGAAACATCCAGCGGTTGCACATCGTGTTTAGGATCGTGTTTGCGACGGCGGGCTTCCTGATACGAACTCGAGCTGGATTTCAGCAGACTTTTGCCAAATTCCATTAATTTTTCCGAGTCGGTTCTCCAATCGAACAGCCGAGTTTTCGGTTCTCCCGTGCAGATGAGCTCGGCGGCCAACGGGCTGGAATAGAGCCGGGAAAATCTTTGCGTGCCGCCCCAGCCGGGAATTAAGCCCAGTTTGACTTCCGGAAATCCCAGACTCAGCTTGGGGTTATCCCCTTCAATTCGAAGATCGCAGGCCAAGGTGACTTCCAAACCCCCTCCGAGGCAGACGCCGTCGATCAACGCCACGGTTGGAAAAGGGAGCGATTCGAGCATCGAAAGAGTATTGTTGCCCAGATCGATGAATTCCTCGACCGATTTCATGTCCCCCGTTTGGCGGGGATACAACTCCTTGATATCGGCTCCTGCGAGAAAAACCCCCGGTTTGGTGCTTTGCAGAATCAGCCCCTGAAGTGTGTGGTCTTCCTTGATTTCTTTCAGGGCAAGCTGCAGGTCCGTCCAGAGTTCCCGAGTCAGCACGTTGAGCTTGCTGTTCACCCGATCGAAACTGATCACTGCGAAATGGTCGTTAAGATCGAGTTGGAGAGTCGCCGTGTTCCTCATCGTCTTCCGCCTCCGAAATTACCGGGGCCTCCCAATCTGCCGATTGAGGCTATTTCCTAATTGTGCAGGGGATGCGGACGGAGATCAATAAGTCCTTAAACTGAATTCGCAATCGCAGGCGGCCCATCTGCAATCTCACCCTCTTGAACCCGGTCCAGCTTATCCACATTTTCCAAGTTCACACTTCGCCGGTAATCTGGGCAATACTACCCGGATGTAGCAGATTTCTCGAATTGGATGTTCGTAACGAATCCGTCAAATCTTCTCATGCTAAGGAAAACTCTTGCCGAAATATTTGTTAGGAATGCAGGAGATGCGCGGGGGCAAGTAGGCACACTTGCTTCGGCTGTGCAGTATCGGGAGCGAACAAAATGCGAAATCGTTTTTTGAGTTCGGTCGCCGCGATGGCGGCAGGAGCGAGTCTGGCCTGGGGTCAGGTGCCCGGTACACCTCCACAAGGTTATGGCGATGGAATGTTAATGCCTGCGGGTCACCAGCAGGCTCCGCTGATCCCTCCCCAGATGGCTCCTTCGGAAGCTGCACTGATGGGTGGCGGTCCAGGGCCAGAATATCCCCCACCGGGGAATTTCCAGGATATGTTTAACGGCGGGAAAGGCGTTCCGTCGCTGACTAGCAGCTTCACCGGCTGGCCAATCGTCTGGGGCAGCGTCGATTACTTGCTCTGGACTCCCAAGTCTGCCAATATCAACTACCCGATAGCGACGACCGGGGCTGCCGCCAGCGGCGGTATCCTGGGCAACGCTTCAACGGGTACGATCTATCCGGGCGACGCTAATTTTGGCTTCGGCTCCGGTTATCGAATCACCTTTGGGGCCTTCTTAGGCGATGATCGCCGAGTTGGGTTCGAAGGCTCGGGATACCAGATGGCCACCCAGTCGAAGTCTTACTCGATCTCCAGCGACGGGGCTGGCTTCCCGCTGATTGCCCGTCCGTACGTCAATGCCGTCGGACTTGCTCAATCTTCCTACATCGTTGCCGCTCCGAACGTTGCTTCCGGTACACTCGGTTACAAGTTCGACACCAGCAGCTTCGGTGTGGAAGGAAACTGGCTGTTGAACATCTACCGCACCTGCCCCGGGGATGACTGCGGCTACGGTTTGAATGTGAACTTTATCGCGGGCTTCCGTTATGCGGAAATTGAAGAGCATCTGCTCATCGGTTCGACCAGTACCGCTCTGCAGACTCCGGGTGCTCAACCGACGCCCTTCGTTGGAACTTTCCAGCCTGGCTTGACGATTACCACCGTAAATGACTCCATCCGAACGGATAACCAGTTCTACGGTGGTCAGGTCGGTATCCAGACGGAAATACAGAACGGTCGAGCTTTCTGGAGATTCGATGCCAAGCTGGCTATCGGTGACATGCACGAAACGGCCGACATCAACGGCTATTCCGCTTTGACCCGGGGTACCGATGTGAACGCCACGACCAGCACGGCCATCGGTGGTCTGTATGCGAACACCAACACGATCGGTCGGTATCGACAGGATCAGTTCGCTATTATTCCCGACTTCAATCTGACCTTCGGTTATCACCTGCTGAAGTGCTGCACGGTTCAAGTGGGTTATAACTTCATCTACTTCAACAACGTAGCTCGACCGACGGATGTGGTCAGCCCGGTGATCAATCCAGCAGTCATCCCGACCAACGCTGCTTTCGGGACGAACCTGCCAGTGGTACCCATCGGCAGCCGGATCCAGCAGACGGATTATTATCTTCAAGGTCTGAACTTCGGTGTGACCTTCCAGTACTAAACTCAGCCGTTGAAAAATCTCAAAGCCGGAGTGGCGAAAACACTCCGGCTTTTTCGTTGCCCGCTCTGAACTTCGCACTTTCCCACTGGCAGCTATCTTCCACTATTCGCATCGGGTATAATTAATTACCGATCTCCTTTCGTTTTCGAGACGACTTCCTCCCTTCTATCGCCCGCGGAGGTTCTGACATGTTAAGTTTCAAGCATCCCGGCCGACATTGCATTGCGGGTTCCTGGCATCCCGGCACTGGGGAAATTCTCAGCCGCAATCCGGCCAATCTGGATGAGATCATCGGAGCCTTCCCGGTCGGTACTCAGGCAGAATCCATCGAAGCCGTGGCTGCGGCCCGGCATGCCTTTCCGAACTGGCGGCGCACGAGTCGCCTGCACAGAGCGGAATGCTTCAATCGGCTGGCGAATATCATCGAGCGAGATCAGGAATATCTGGCCGAGTTAATGGCTCGCGAAGTGGGAAAAACTCTCTCGGAGTGCCGGGCGGAAGTGGTCGAAGGCCTGCACATGGTGCAGTATGTTTTCGGCACCGGACGCATGCCCACCGGTTACGTCATCGATTCGGAGATTTCCGAAAAAGACGCCTTCCTGCGTCGCAAGCCGTGGGGGGTGGTCGCCGTAATTACTCCCTGGAATTTTCCGTTCGCCGTGCCACTGTGGATGCTCGGCCCATCGCTTCTGGAAGGGAACACGGCCGTTTTCAAGCCTTCCGAAGACTCGCCGGCCATTGGTCAGCGCCTTTTCGAACTCTTCCTAGAAGCCGGTTTCCCGCCGGGAACGATCAATCTCCTGCACGGGGATGGGACGACTGGGGAAGCCCTGGTTGACAATCCCGAAGTGAGCGTGGTTCTTTTCACCGGGAGTTACGAGGTCGGTAAACGGATTCAGCAGGTCTCAGCAAATCACTTCGATCGAATCGTTGCAGCCGAAATGGGATCGAAGAGTGCCGTAATCATCTGCGACGACGCTCGAATCGATCTGGCTGTCTCGGCGGGACTCATCAGTGCTTTCAAGACAAGCGGCCAGCGCTGCGTTTCGGCCGGCCGACTTCTAGTTCAGGAAAAGATCTTCGATAAGTTCGCCGAAAAACTCCTGACGGTGACCAAACGCATTCGCATTGGAAATCCGCTCGACGAGCGAAATTTTACCGGACCGGTAATCCATGAGAATTCGGTGGAAAAGGTTCTGAAATATAACCGTTTGTCGAAGGAGGAGGGAGCCGAAGTGCTTCTGGTCGGCGAACGAATGCTCGATCACGAACACAAGCGGGGCTGCTATTTGACGCCTCATGTCTACCGGATTGCTCATTCGCCGCAGATACGATGTATCCGGGAAGAGGTGTTTGGGCCGCACTTGGCGCTGATTCCCTTCAAGACGCTCGACGACGCCATTGAAATCTACAACGATACCGATTTCGGGCTGTCCATGGCCGTGATTACCGAAGATTTTCGGAAGATGCGGCTGTTCCGCGAGGAGTGCAACTTCGGCATGGGGTATGTGAACCTTCCCTGTATCGGGGCAGAGGTTCACCTCCCGTTCGGCGGTGTCAAGAAGAGCGGCAACGGCCATCCGTCCGCGGCGGGACTGGTCGATGCGGTTACACACAAAATTGCCTGGACCGTGAATCACGGAACGGAAATCAAAATGGCTCAAGGGTTGAAAACTGATGTTTAACTGCGTCTGAATTTCGGATGCGCTTTGTGGCGAACATCCGAAATCCCGATTGAAGGAACGTAAAAATTGGGGGTAAGGTCATGTTCGCTCTGGATCATCTTCCCGTACCGCATCTGGAAACCTCTCTTCCGGGTCCGAAAGCCCGCGAGTGGCTGGAAATCGATCATCAATTCGTTTCGGAATCCTACACCCGCGTCTACCCGCTGGTCGTTGCCCGCGGCAGTGGCGCCATCGTGGAGGATGTGGACGGCAACCGTTTTCTCGATTTCACGGCCGGTATCGCGGTGAATGCCACCGGGCATTGTCACCCGCATGTGGTGGCCGCGATTCAGGATCAGTCGACTAAACTCTTGCATATGTCAGGCACCGATTTCTACTACGGCCCGCAAATCGAATTGGCGGAGAAATTGGCTCAACTGGCGCCGGGTCCCAGCCCGAAAAAAGTCTTTTTCACCAATAGTGGCGCTGAATCGATTGAGGCCGCACTGAAACTGGCCCGCTGGCACACCCGGCGAAATCGAGTCGTGGCCTTCCTGGGAGCTTTTCATGGCCGGACCTACGGAGCCATGTCTCTCTCGGCCTCCAAGCTCATTCATCGCGCGGGCTTTTCACCCCTGGTTCCAGACATTCATCACGTCCCTTTCCCTCGCGATTGCGATAACTGCGCTTCCCATAAGAATCGAACATTATCCGCCTGCGAGTGCCTGAACGAGATTGAAAATCATCTCCTCCATCGGATCGCTCCCCCGGAGGAAGTCGCCGCCATTTTCGTCGAAGCGATCCAAGGGGAAGGGGGCTATCACGTCGCACCACCGGGGTTCCTGCAGGGATTGAGAAAACTCTGCGACAAACATGGAATTCTACTGGTGATGGATGAAGTGCAGACCGGGATGGGTCGCACGGGCAAGATGTTCGCCGTGGAGCATTTCGGCGTCGAACCCGACATCATCTGTCTGGCGAAAGGGATTGCCAGCGGCCTACCTCTCGGCGCGATCATTGCCAAAAGTTCAGTGATGAATTGGCCCAGCGGTAGTCATGCCAGCACTTTCGGTGGTAACCCGGTCTCGTGCCGGGCCGCTCTGGCCACCATTGAACTGCTCGAGTTGGAGTACATGGCCAATGCGGCCGAACGCGGCGAGCAGCTTCGAAAAGGCTTACGCGATCTGTCGCTTCACCACGAGTGTCTGGCCAACGTTCGGGGATTGGGATTGATGACCGCGGTAGACTTGGTGAAGGATCAACCCAACTGGGACTATCACCCGCCGCTGCGCGATGCCGTCATTCAAGCCGCTTTTCATCAGGGCTTGCTGCTGTTGGGTTGCGGTGAATCAGCGATCCGTTTCTGCCCGCCTTTGTGCATCACGGCGGAGCAGATTGATCTGGGACTGTCGATTCTGGAAGATGTACTCTACGATGTCGAGGTAGCCCCGCTCCCCAGACATCAATTGGAAGTCGTGAATGTGGACTGAGCAAAACTAAGCAAGATTTTCCACGATCACTGCCACGGCGTTGCCTCCGCCCAGGCAAAGGCTGGCACAGCCGAATTTTTTCCCGGTTCTTTTGAGCGTGTGAATCAGGCTGGTGAGGACCCGGGCACCCGATGCTCCGATCGGATGGCCCAGGGCGACGCCGCCGCCTTGCACGTTGACTTTTTCCGGATCCAGTTTCAATTCTCGACAGCAGGCCAGCATTTGGGCCGCGAACGCTTCGTTGATTTCGAAATAATCGATGTCTTCGAGTTTCAATCCCGCTTTGGCAATTGCACGCTGGATGGCTTCCACCGGGGCGATGAATATATCCTTCGGATCGACGCCGCTGGTAGCCTGGCTGCGAATTTTCGCCAGAGGTTTTTGGCCCTGCTTCTGGGCATAAACTTCCGAAGCTATCACCAGCGCGGCCGCCCCATCCGAGAGTTGCGAAGCATTCCCGGCGGTGACGGTTCCGTCTTTGGCAAAGGCCGGTTTCAGGCGAGCCAGCGCTTCAACGCTCGAATCGGCTCGGATGCCTTCATCGCGATCGATTCGAAGTGTCGTTTTCCCACTTTGTACTTCTACCGGAAGCACTTCTTCGTTGAAAAAGCCCTGTTCCCAGGCCGCTGCAGCTCGAAGATGCGAATGAACCGAAAATTCATCCTGATCTTTCCGGGTGATGCCAAATTTTTTGGCAATGTGCTCGGCGGCGTTACCCATCGGCCAGTGTTCGAAGGGGCAATACAAGCCATCGTGAATCAAGGCATCGGTAAGTTGAGCATCGCCGTATTTGAAACCGGTTCGGCCCCGGAGCAGATGCGGCGCATTAGACATGCTTTCCATGCCGCCCGCAATTATGCACTCGGCTTCGCCGGATCGGATACTGACATCGGCGAGCATGACGGCTTTCAGCCCCGAGCCGCACACCATGTTTACCGTATGAGCGTCCATCGTGGTCGGTAGTTCGGCGCCCAGGGCCGCTTGTCGGGAGGGGTTCTGTCCGACCCCGGCTTGTACCACATTCCCCATGATCACCTGATCGGGAACCAGTTGGAAATACTGGATGACGAGCGCCCCTAATTGCGGCGCGGTCAACGGAGAAAGTCCGCCGAGGAATTTACCGATGGGAGTGCGAACCGCGGAGAGAATAACGGTCATGCGGGAATCCCCGAAAGAGATTTTCAGTACTCGATGAGATGAATTCTACCGGGAATCGTCAATTCGCCGTGGCTAACGCGCGAATTGACAATGAAAAAATAGCGTTAGCGAGGAAGCCAATACCTGTAGACCGGTCAGCGTTTCTTACGTGGCCAGTAACTGTCGCAGCACGTATTGCAGAATGCCGCCGTGCTGGTAGTAGAGGCATTCCTGTGGTGTATCGATGCGAACCCGAGCTTTGAACTCGGTGACTTTACCATCCTTGGTGGCCTTCACGGAAAGTTCCCGGCCCGATTCAAAGTTATTGAGGATCCCGGCCGCAATGCCATGGATTTCGAAAATCTCTTCACCACTTAAACCGAGACTAGCGGCGTTCTGACCATTGACGAACTGCAACGGCACCACACCCATACCGACCAGATTCGAACGATGGATGCGCTCGAAACTTTCAGCGATCACGGCCTTGATCCCCAACAACATGGCCCCCTTGGCCGCCCAGTCGCGGCTCGAGCCCGAACCGTATTCCTTACCGGCCAGAATCACCAGGGGCACGCCGTCTTTCTGGTATTTCATCGAAGCGTCAAAGATCGACATTTCGGTTCCGTCCGGCAGATGGCGGGTCACGCCGCCTTCGGTACCGGGAGCCAGCAAGTTCTTCAGCCGGACGTTGGCGAAAGTGCCGCGCATCATCACTTCGTGATTACCGCGACGAGCTCCGTAGCTGTTGAAGTCAGCTGGCATGACGCCATGCGAAATGAGATACTTCCCGGCTGGGCTGTCTTTCTTGATCGAACCCGCGGGAGAGATATGGTCGGTCGTGATGCTATCTCCCAGCACCGCCAGACAACGGGCGTTGGCGATATCCTTTACAGCAGCCGGTTGCTTCGGCATGTTGTCGAAGTAGGGTGGGTTCTTCACATAGGTCGATTTGTCGTCCCAGGCGAAGCGCTTGCCTTCGGGTACGTTCAGTGCCTGCCAGGCGGGATCGCCCTTGAAGACATCGGCGTAAATCTTTTCGAACTGGGCTCGGTGCACATGCTTGTCGACCAAGGCTCCCACTTCTTCGTGCGTCGGCCAGATATCCTTGAGGTAAACGTCCTTGCCATTTGAACTCTTGCCAAGCGATTCGGCATCCCAGTCGATATCGATTTTCCCGGCCAGAGCATACGCGACGACTAGCGGCGGCGAAGCGAGGTAGTTGGCTCGCACTTCCGCGTGAACCCGGCCTTCGAAATTGCGATTGCCACTGAGCACTGCGGAAACAACTAAAGCTTTTTCGGCGACCTCCTTGGAAACTGCATCGGGCAGAGGACCGCTGTTTCCAATGCAGGTGGTGCAGCCGTAGCCCACAACATAGAAGCGGAGTTTTTCCAACTCCGGTAACAGATTGGATTCCGTCAGGTAATCGGTTACCACTTTCGAACCGGGGGCCAGGCTAGTTTTCACCCAGGGTTTGGTTTGCAGGCCTAAAGCAGCGGCTTTTTTAGCCACCAGCCCCGCCGCCACCATTACGTAAGGATTTGAAGTGTTGGTACAGGAGGTAATTGCGGCAATCACCACAGAGCCATGATGCAGAACGCCGGGCGGAACCGTCACTTCCGGATTGCCTTCGCTGGAGGCCATGGGGAGGCTCGGCTTTGGTTTCGCCGCACTCAACAGCTTGGGAAGGGCTTCCTGGAAGCTTTTCTTGACATCCTTGACGAGCACGCGGTCCTGGGGTCGACTCGGACCGGCGAGCGATGGCTGAACGGTGGCGAGATCAAGTTCCAGAGTGTCGGTATACGAGGCGACCGGGGTTTCCTTAGTGTGAAACAGGCCCTGAGCCTTGTAATAGGCTTCGACGAGTTGAACGAGTTCTTCCGGCCGACCCGAAGAACGGAGGAATTTCAGAGTTTCGGCATCGACCGGGAAGATCCCGCAGGTCGCCCCATATTCGGGCGCCATGTTGGCGATAGTCGCGCGGTCGGCGAGTGGCAGCGAAGCCAGACCTTCGCCGAAGAATTCGACGAATTTGCCGACAACCCCCTTCTTGCGGAGCATCTGCGTGATCGTCAGTACCAGATCGGTTGCGGTCGATCCCGGAGCCAGCTTGCCGAAAAGCTTAAAGCCGACCACCTGAGGAATTAACATGGTCACGGGCTGGCCGAGCATGGCGGCTTCTGCTTCGATGCCGCCGACGCCCCAACCGAGTACGCCTAAGCCGTTGATCATCGTCGTGTGACTATCGGTCCCGACGAGCGTATCGGGATAAGCGGTATTGCTCTTATCCACGAACACTACCCGGGCCAGGTATTCCAGGTTCACCTGATGCACGATGCCGGTTTCGGGTGGTACGACTTTGAAGTTGTCCAGTGCCGTCTGACCCCAGCGGAGGAAGACGTAGCGTTCCTGGTTTCGCTGGAACTCGAGGTCGGAGTTATGCTGGAAAGCGTTCGCGTTGCCGAAATCGTCGACCTGAACGCTATGATCGATCACCAATTCGGCCGGGGAAAGCGGGTTGATTTTGGCCGGGTCGCCTCCCATGCGAGCCATCGCATCGCGCATGGCGGCGAGATCGACTACGCAGGGAACGCCGGTAAAGTCCTGCAGGAGCGTGCGGGCGGGGGTGAAGCCGATTTCCGCATCGGGTTCGGCGGTTGGATTCCATTTAGCCAGAGCTTCAATGTCGGTCTTGCGAACAGCCAGGCCATCTTCTTTGCGAAGCAGGTTTTCGAGCAGAATCTTCAGCGAAAACGGCAACTTGGCTGCCTGTGGAAATGCCTTTTCGACTTCGGAGATCTTGTAAATGGTGTAGTTCTTCCCGCCTACGGCGAGTGTGGCCTTGCTGCCAAAACTGTTCGACATGGAAAGGTTCCTTCTATGTTCCTGAGTGCTTATTAAAAGTGTATGGGATTGCGTAAAAAGCGTCTCAGTCAGATCCTCGGGTATATTAACGAAAAAACCGCGGGCTCTCGACCCGCGGTTGGCAATTTTCACTTCTGGGAATTCTCAGTTACTTCTTTTCGGTTTTGGGAGCCTGATCGCCCAGACGTTCCATGTACTCTTTCACAGTATCGCGAGCTCCCTTAGGCAGTTTCTGCACATCGAGAGAATCGGCGGCATCCTGGGCGGCTTCCTTAATTTCCCCTTCGAGTTCCACCGTCGATTTCTTGGTAAAAGCCGGGCCATCGGTCGAACCGACGTAGCGTTTTTTACCGGTGGGATCGAACTGAACGCGAACGCGCTCCTGTTCCGAATTGGACTTGGCATTCTCGTTGATCTTGCGGCGACCGGCCCCCACTCCGCCTCTGTCCCCATCGTAATCATCCGATTCAGTAACCTCATCCGAGGGCTGGGAATCCCCGTCGCCCTTAGCTTTTCCGGCGAGCGACTTTCGGAATTTGCGAATTTCTTCGAGGCTTTCATCCAGGGCTTCGATGTCCTTGACTTCTTCCGACAGGTCGCCGAACTGATCGCCCAGTTCACTCATTTTTTGAGCCAGTTCGTCCATATCGTTCTTGTCCATGGCCATCTTCATCTCATTCATTTTTTTGGCCATGTCTTTCATCGCATTCAACTTTTCGGACTGATCTTCCAGTTTTTTCAATTCGCGCTGCAGACTTTCCGCATTCCGGCCTTCCTTCTTGGCCTGTTCGATCATCTTCTTGAGCTTATCCTGTTCCTTCTTGTTCTCCGTCATTTCCTTCGATTTTTTCGCCATTTCTTCGATCTGGCGTTTCAATTTCTGAACGTCTTCCTGGCTCAGTTCGCCGTTCTTAATCTTCTTTTTGAGTTTTTCGAATTCCTCTTTGGCTTTTCCGAAATCCCCGGTCTTCAGCGCCTGCATGGCCTCTTTGCCCGGGCCATCCATTTGTTCGGTCATCTTGCGATCGGACAACTGCTGAAGTTGTTCCTGCATGCGCTTGATCTGATCATGCTTTTCGGCTTCCATCTGCTTCAGTTTTTCCTGCAGTTCGGTCGCCTTTTCGAAACCCTCCCGGGCTTTTTCGGGGTTCAATTTGTTCTTCTGGTATTCCGGATCGGAATAAAGTTTGTCGACTTCCTTGGCCAGAGCTTCCAACTTTTCGAGCTTTTCGCTTTTCTTTCGCTGGGAAAGATCGGGGATGACCAGCCGCTTCTTCTTCTGTTCCGGGTTTTTGACTTTTTCCCAGGGAGCTTCCTTACTTTCTGCCAATTTCTTGTCGGTATTGCTCTCCGCCTTGGTTTCGGAGAACAGGGGATCGTACAGCAAGGCCAGACAGGCCAGGATGGCCGCCGGGATGGGGAGCACCCAGGATTTCCGATCGAGATGGATCGGGAATTTGTCGGCAATATTCACTTTGCTGACGCGCTGGGCCGCATCCTGGAGCAAGGCTTGTCCCGGTTCGGTTTTTTGGAGAGTCTCATCGAGAGCCAGGGCGGTAGTGAGCCGTTCCCGCAAATCGAAGCGCTGGTCGATCAGTAACGCCGTTTGCAGGGAAGTGGGGCTGAGTCGAATGGAGCGGTAAATGGCGAACAAAGATGCCAGAGAGAGCGAACCGATCAGCACCGCTTGCCGGTGCCACTCGGGCAAAGGCTCGGTCACCAGAGGCTGAACCTGAATCCAGATCACGCTCAGTAGACAGGCGATACCGCCCGCCAAAAGTAGCGTGTTCAGGAAATTTCGAAGAAAGACGCGGCGTCGGGTTCGGGTCAGATAAGTTTGGATGGAAGATTGCATAAAGGTTTTCTCCGAAATAATGACGTCCTATTTCGGCAGCCATTTCATCGTGTTTGTAATTCTACTACATAGTCGCCCAGAGATTCACGCTCAAATTGCGGTTTGAACAAAGAAATCTGTCGGCGGACCGCTAACCCATTATTAGTTGCGAGCGATCCCTATAATGGCTGTTTGCCCGATGTGGTTGTGTCGAGAGTTCAGATGCCGAAGAAACTGACCGCCGAACCGTCCCGTTCCGCCGCTGTGCAATTCGATCCGACAAATCCGATGATCGTGCAGGCGGATCGAACGATATTAATGGAGGTCAATAATCCCAAATATTCAGCGGCCCGGGATGCCCTGGCCCCTTTTGCCGAGCTCGAGAAAAGCCCCGAACACATTCACACCTACCGAATTTCCAATCTTTCGCTCTGGAATGCGGCCGCGGCGGGATTAAGCGCGCCGGAAATGGTCGAAGTTCTTCGGCAATTCACCAAGTTTCCCCTCCCCTTAAACGTCCCGACAGACATTGAAGAAGTCGTCAGCCGGTACGGCCGCATTAAACTGGTAAAGCACGATGAAAGCCATCTGAAGCTGATCTGCGAAGATAAGCCATTGCTAGAGGAAATCACTCGCCAGCCCAAAGTCCGCCAGTATCTCGGAGAACGGGTAGATTCGGTCAGTTTCCTGGTAGATTCGGCGCATCGCGGGATCATCAAGCTGGCTTTGAACCAGATCGGCTATCCCGCCGAGGATGTTGCAGGTTACGTCGAAGGCACCCCCATGGAGGTCGATATCATCCCGGTGATGAAATCGGGGCTGCCTTTTACGGTTCGCGATTACCAGCGAGAATCGGCCGATACTTTTTACGCCGGCGGTGCAGCCCGAGGCGGCAGCGGCGTGATTGTTCTCCCCTGCGGTGCGGGCAAAACGATTGTCGGCATCGTGGCCATGAGTCTGGTAAAAAGATCCACGCTCGTACTGACGACCAGTATCACGGCCGTGAAGCAATGGCACCGGGAAATCCTGGATAAAACCAACCTCCGGGATAATCAAATCAGCGAATACACTGGTGAAACCAAGGAAATCAATGAGGTGACGATCGCGACCTACCAGATCGTTACTTATCGACCCGATAAAGATGAAGACTTCCCGCACTTCAAGCTGTTCGAAGAGCGAGACTGGGGCCTGATCATCTATGACGAAGTCCACTTGCTCCCCGCCCCGGTTTTCCGGGTGACGGCGCAAATTCAGGCTCGACGTCGGCTGGGTCTGACAGCCACTCTGGTGCGGGAGGATGGTCGGGAAGGGGATGTTTTCAGTCTCATCGGCCCCAAAAAATACGATGTCCCCTGGCGGGAACTGGAACAGAAGGGCTGGATAGCCACGGCCAGTTGTACCGAAATCCGCATTGCGCTGCCGGAATCGGTGCGCATGGAATATGCCGTAGCCGAGTGGCGCGACAAATACCGCATAGCCAGCGAAAATCCGGCAAAACTGGATATCTGCGACATCTTACTGCAGCGATATAAGGAACAGCGGGTTCTGATCATCGGCCAGTATCTCAAGCAGCTGCGCGATATCAGTAAGCGCTTCGAGATTCCCATCATCACCGGGCAGACCCCCAACGGCGAGCGGGAAGAACTCTATCGCAAATTCCGTTTCGGCGAGCAGCGGCACCTCGTCCTCTCGAAAGTCGGCAACTTTGCCATCGACCTGCCCGACGCCAATGTCTTGATTCAAGTTTCCGGAACTTTCGGCTCCCGGCAGGAGGAAGCCCAGCGACTCGGGCGAATTCTCCGACCCAAGACCAACGGGGAGGATGCTCATTTTTATTCCATCGTAACCCGGGATACTCGCGAGCTGGATTTTGCCCAGCATCGCCAGCTTTTTTTGACGGAGCAAGGCTACAGCTACGAAATCAAGGACGCCGCCGAGATGATGGTTACGGATAGCCCGGGTTAATCCGGGATTGTCGGAATTACAAAAATCGGTTACGCTCCTGCCTATAGGCCCAGTTGCAGGATGCACACATGAGTCGCACGGTTTGCTTCGTAATCTTTGTCTGCGCCGTTTTTTTCGCGAATTCCAACCCCATATTCGCCCAGCCCGATCAGATCAATCAGGCGATTCGATTGCAGAATGCGAT
The DNA here is from genome assembly GCF_018398935.1 of Telmatocola sphagniphila. Classification (GTDB taxonomy): domain Bacteria; phylum Planctomycetota; class Planctomycetia; order Gemmatales; family Gemmataceae; genus Telmatocola; species Telmatocola sphagniphila. The sequence continues at coordinate 841,804 of NZ_CP074694.1, forward strand.
CAAGTTGGGGCGCGAAGCCCTCACCCAAAAAAAGCCGCAGGAAGCGGTGCGAATTCTCGAAGAATCCATTCTCTTCGCCAATGGCCAAACGGCTTATCTGGAACTGTTGCGCGATGCCTATATCGCGGCCATCAAGGAATCGCAGCTGAAAAACGGCAGCGATGAGATGATCGCCCACATTCGCAAGCAGTTGAAAACGCTCGAACTATCCGTTGGCACGGGAGATGCCAAAAAGGGCGCGGTTGCGACTAAATCGGAAGAAGTCAGAACCCCATCGCCCGCGGATAAATCTGCTGAGACGATGAATCCGAAAGTTGATCTGCCTCCTTTAACCGTTGAAGATCCCAAGGTGGCGGAACCGGAAAAGAAAACCGAAGTTGCCAAAGTCGCCAAGGAAGTTTCGGCCCCTGCGGTCGATTCGGGGTTGCGACTTGACGCCGCCCGACTATTCGGGGCTCGCAAGTATCGGGAGGCCAGCGAGAAATTCGCGGCGATGGAAAAGAACTCGATTCCTTTGCGGGAAGATGAAAAGCAGTGCTGGGCCTTCTGTAGATTGGAAGTCGTTGCGGAGCGCTGGAAGGCCAATCTCGATAGTGATCCCAGCGCTTCCAAAAACGAAGTTCTAACGGCGATGGCTCTGGGTGGCAAACCGGTGAAATCGTTCGGCGATGCCCTCCTGGAAAAGTTGTCGACCGTAGAAACACCCGTGACGGCCGATACCTTTGCGACTAGCGGACGGAACTTCGTCGTTCATTCGATATCCAAGCGATTGAAGGGCGAGGAAATCTCCCGCTACGCCGAGCAGTTGCGATCGCTGGCTCTGGAACGCTGGACGGGCAGTAAGGGAATCGATTGGAAAATTCCCTGTGAGATCTATCTGTACGAAACGGCCGAGGCGTATGCCCGGGCAACCGGTAAACCCGCTTCCCATCCGGGACATTCGACCGTGAAATTCGATGGGGGCAAGGTCGTCTCCCGCCGGATTGATTTGCATCTGGAGGCAAGCGAACTCTTTGAAGCGCAATTGCCCCGAGAAATTCACTATGTCGTGATGAGCGAATTATTTTCGGAAGAACCACTGCCGGTCTGGGCCGAACTGGGTATGACGACGCTCGCCGAACCGGCGGCTCATCGGAGCCGGAATCGTCGAATGGCCGCACGTTTGATTGAGGAAAGAAAGCTCCTCAAACTGGAGAAAGTCTTTGAAGCCACGGCCTCTCCTAACGATTCTTCTGTTACCTCCTTTTACCTCGCTAGCGTCACGGTCGTCGATTATCTGGTGCGACTGAAAGGTTATCGAACCTTCGTGGTATTTCTGCAGGAGTCTCCCCGCCGCGGCGTGGAGAAGAGTCTCAGTCAGCACTACGGCATTAAATCGCTTGCCGAACTGGAAAAAAAGTGGCAGGCCGATTTGTTGCGCGGCGAGTGAGTTCTTGATGATCTGGGTTTCGGCCCTAAACTACCCGAACAGTTGATCCCCGCCTTGGAGTTTTGCATGTCTTCTCCTGATTCCGGTTCGGGTAAAGGTTTTTCCTTAACCGAGTGGTTAGTGTTGCTGGTCGCCGTGATCGGCTTCGCCTTCGATATCTACGAATTATTGATGCTGCCGGTGATCTCCGGTCCGGCCCTTTCGGAACTTCTCCGAGTGCCTCCGGAACATCCAGATATCTCCAAGTGGTTTGGCAGAATCAATGCCGCAGCTGCTATCAGTGGTGGCATTTTCGGTTTGTTAGGTGGGTACTTGATCGACCGTTTTGGCAGAAAGCGAATTCTGGGATTAAGTATTCTCGTCTATGGAGTTTCGCCTGTACTCGCGGCTTTTAGTACCTCCCCAATCGAATTATTGATCTTCCGATGCACGACCTTTATCGGAGTTTGCGTCGAATTCGTCGCGGCGGTAGCCTGGTTGGCAGAACTCTTCCCGGAGCCCAAAAAGCGAGAGTCCGTTCTGGGCATCACCCAGGCCTTCTCCTCCATTGGTGGGTTGATGGTCTCCGGAATGAGTTTACTACTCACTCGGCATGGATCATCCTTACCTGCATTGCCAATTGATCCTCCTTTCGATCCTCACGCGGCTTGGCGTTATACGCTTATCAGCGGTTTAATTCCGGCTATTCCCATTGCTATCATTTTGCCATTCCTACCCGAATCACCGGTATGGAGGCAAAGAAAAGCAGAAGGGAAATTGAAGCGGCCTAGCATTGGAGAATTGTTTACTCCGGCGCTTCGAAGAACGACGATTATCACAACGATCTTGTTCGCTTGCGCTTATGGGGCTGCTTTTGGGGCGATCCAACTAACTCCTGTTCAGATCGCTCCCGGTGTCCCCGAACTGGCGGAACAGAGAAAAGGTCTTGCCCCACTCCGAACTCAGGCATCAGAACTCTACAAGAAATTCGATGCAACCGAACCGAACAGCGATGCTCGCCAGGAAGCATTAGCTCAAATCAAAGGTAATTTGAAGGAGCAGAGAACCTTCAGTGCACCGATCAACGAGTTTCGTTCGACAGCGCAGCTCTGGCAGGAAATGGGCGGCCTGGTGGGGCGGGTCATTTTTGCGGCAATTGCCATCGTAATCCTTTCCCGTCGGGCGCAGCTTCGAATGTTCTTGATCCCTGGATTGGCCATCATTCCCTGGTTCTTCTTCATGGGGTCTCAGCAAAGCTCGGATATGCTGTTGTTCGGTATTGGGGCCGCCGCGCTCGTTACGGTGGCACAACTCAGTTATCTTGGGAATTATTTACCTGCGGCCTACCCGGTTCACTTACGTGGTACAGCGGGAGGATTTACAGCTAATGTCGGAGGTCGAATGATTGGCGGGATGATGAGTTTCGTCACAACTGGAGTCATTCTCGCCGAAGTTAAGGGGTATCTGCCTCAAGGAACGACCCCATTCAAAATAGCTGCTTTTTCCGCGGGAATAATGGGCACCCTAATGTTCTTGATTGCTTTGATCGCCTCTTTTTTCCTGCCGGAACCTAAAGCAACTGAAACGGAACTAAACGCCAAATAAGCTTATCGAACAGTGAAGTCCCACTTGGACTTCACTGATTCTCCGGTTGCCTTCTTGTCTCAATTGCTGCCCTGCATAGCCTACCTTTCTTCCGACTCTCCTCACTTTCATGGAGCTCTTTATGCGTTGGCGTGGCCTTTACGCTTTGGCAATCCTCACTTTTTCCGGTCTGGCTTATGCCCGGGCCGAGGTGAAACCGCATGCCTTGTTTACCGATCATATGGTCCTGCAGCAGGGAAAAAAGATTCCCGTCTGGGGAACTGCTACAGGCGATGCGAAAATCACCGTCAGTATTAACGGCAAAGACTACAGCACGACCGCTGCCAAAGGCAGCTGGAAAGTGGAAATCGATCCCGTGCCTGTAGGTGGCCCTTACGAATTGAAGATCACATCCACGGAAGACGGAAAAACGACTACCCAAACTCTGAAAGATGTTCTGGTCGGGGAAGTTTGGGTTTGCTCCGGTCAATCGAATATGGAAATGTCTTTGGGCTCGTGCCACGAAGCCGACAAGTCCATTCAGGATTCCACTAACGATAAGATTCGTTTGTTCACCGTTACCAAGAACACCTCAGAAACTCCTTTGAAAACTTTCAAAGGCGGCCCTACTGAAGATCACACCTGGGTTGAATGCAATCCAAAAAACACCCCGCGATTCAGCGGCGTGGCTTACTACTTCGGCAGCAAACTGCAAAAAGAACTCGGCGTTCCGGTAGGTCTCATCCACACCAGTTGGGGTGGTACCCCAGCCGAAGCCTGGACTTCCAAGGAATCGCTCGATGCAGTTCCCGCTCTGAAGCACTATCACGAAAATCTCGATAAGCGGATTGCCGCGTTCGATCCCGAAAAGGCCGAGGAAGATTACAAAAAAGCGATGGAAAAATACGAGGCCGATCTGGCGAAAGTAAAAGCCGAGAATGAAGGCAAAGAAAAGAAGGATCAGAAGCCGGAACCGCGTAAACCGAACAAACGTCAGAAACCGGGCCAGGGTCCGAATGATCCCAGCCGTTTGTACAACGCCATGATTCATCCCTTGCTGCCATTCCCGGTCGCCGGAGCGATCTGGTACCAGGGGGAATCGAACGCGGGCCGGGCTTACGAGTATCGCACTTTGATGCCGACGTTGATTTCCGACTGGCGCAAAGCCTGGAATAGCGACCTGCCATTTTTCATGGTGCAACTGGCCCCGTTCACCAAAATCGTCTCCAAGCCGGGGCCGAGCAACTGGGCGGAACTTCGCGAAGCTCAACTGCTGACGACCAAGGCCTTACCTAAAGTCGGTATTGCCGTGATTACCGACGTGGGAGATGAAGTCGATATTCACCCCAAGAAGAAACAACCGGTCGGCGAACGACTGGCCATTTCTGCTTTGAACATCGCTTACGGAAAATCGGTCGAACCGATTGGCCCTGAGTACAAGTCGTTCAAGATCGAGGGTTCGAAAATCGTTTTGAGCTTCGATCACCTGGGTGGTGGACTGGAATGCAAAGAGGACAAACTCATGGGCTTCAGCATTTGCGGAGACGATCACAAGTTCGTCGATGCGGACGCCAAGATTGAAGGCGATCATGTCGTCGTCTGGTCGGATACGGTATCCAAGCCGGTGGCCGTGCGATACGGCTGGGCGAATTATCCGGTGGTGAATCTCTGGGGCAAATCGGGCCTGCCGGCCACACCGTTCCGGACCGATGAATTCCCGGAAACGACCTGGCCCAAGAAGTAATTCTGATTTTTTTCGCAAGGGAGTCGCTACTCCCTTGCGGATTGCTTCAAATGTTCAAGTCGTCAACGTCGCTCAGGATGGCCGGTTTGCCGAACTGGCTCAAATCGACATTGCCGCGCATTTCCCCCTCCATCAGCTTAAGTCGAGTTTCCAGTTCGCGGACTTTCTGAACCATCTGATCGAGTTTGGTCGATTCATCGTCGCGCTGTTTCGGCCGGGGCACTTCAGGATAGCCTAACTGTCGTTGCAATGCCGCGAAGAGAAACAGGGGATCCCGGCCGATGCTAGCCCGGGCAATTTTTCCCTCTTTTTCTCCGAATAAGGGAGCGATGGAGGGGACAAAGGTGGCATCGTTCTTCTTCTGATTGGTCACATAGTTTTCGCTACGCAGATAAACCAGTTCCGAAAATTCAAAAAGACCGACCGAGCGACGGACGGTTCGAAAATAATCCTTCCAGTTGTCGTTAAAAATTGGATCCATTTCCATGGCTCGCAAGCCATCGTCATAGCCCAGACGATTGCGGCAAATGGTTTCGAACTGATAGACGAACAACCCGGCGGGGGTCGGATTATTGGACCGATAGACCGCTTCCCGTTCCAGGACAATCAACGCGGTCAAAGTACTGAACCGGCGGTTTTCCTGTTCCGATTGCTTGACCATGAATGTCTGAAAGGGAGTGAAATAGTGACCCAGACGATCGAAACCGCTCGACAGCAAGCCGGTGTGCTTGATCTCGGTGGCCAAAAATTGAATGGCCATCGGCAGACGGGTAGTGGTCAGTATTTCCTCGTGAAGTCGATTCAGAATCTCCTGGGCCGGGAGGTTCTCCAGCATGCGCTCCCGGAAGACCCGGAAGAAGTAGGCTTGCTCGATATATTCTTCGCGTTCGAGTATCTGATTCATGGACCCTGTTTTCGGAAAATCGCAAGTAGCGTTTAGCGTTACCCTTCGGATACCAAAATCAGTATCGCATGGGGCGGCACGGAGTAAATAGAACCGGGCGGCACTTCCGGTCCGGTGTTTTCCGCAACGAAATCGAGGGGCGACTCCAGGGAAGTATCTGCCACTCTGCGCCACTTTCGTCGAGTGGGCGAGGGCGGAATTTTAAATCGGCAAATATCATTCGAGGCATTCATCGCAACATAAAAATCGCTATCGACCATATACTCGGGGTCGGTTTCCCGGCCGGTCATTCGTCCATCCAGCGTGAACGCCAGGAAGTTGGAGGCCGTGTTGAAGTTGGGCAGATTCGGCTCCAGCCCATGCCACACGATATCAGAAATCTTCTCGCCCCGCCAGTTGTTGGGTACGGAATTGCCGAAGCGCGACCAATCGGAGGTGATTTCCCCTTTGAAGAAGCGCGGTCGATGCAAAACCGGGTGTCGCTTGCGCAAGTGAATCATCTCGCGGGTAAAGCGGAGAAAATCCTTGTTCTTCTCGGCCAGGGTCCAATCGACCCAGGAAATTTCATTATCCTGACACCAGGCGTTATTGTTCCCTTTTTGCGTTCGTAAGAATTCATCCCCCGCCAGGATCATCGGGACACCCTGCGAAAGCAGCATCGTGGCCATCAGATTTTTTGCCTGCCGAATTCTCAGGTGATTGATCTCGGGATTGTTAGATGGTCCCTCTTCACCGCAATTCCAGGAATAATTTTCATCCATGCCATCGTAATTATTCTCGCCGTTGGCCAGATTGTGCTTGCGGTTGTAGCTCACCAGATCGTTGAGTGTGAACCCATCGTGACAGGTCACATAGTTGATGGAGTGCAGGGGACTGCGCTGATTCCATTCGTAAACATCGGCACTGCCGCATATGCGACTGGCGAGTAATCCCGCCAGGCCATCGCCGCGCCAGAACCGGCGGACATCATCGCGATATTTGCCGTTCCATTCTTGCCAACGATGCCCGAAAGGGAAGTGACCCACCTGATACAATCCGGCGGCATCCCAAGGTTCCGCGATGAGTTTGCAATCGGCCAGAATGCCATCCTCGGTGATCATTTCCAGAATCGGCGGTTCCAGCAGTACGTTACCGAATTTATCCCGGCCGAAGATCGAAGCCAAATCGAACCGGAAGCCATCGACGTGCATATTGCCCACCCAATGGCGCAGGCAGTTCATAATTAATTCCCGAACCACGGGATGGTTACAGTTGAGGGTGTTCCCGCAGCCGGTAAAGTTGAGAAATTTCTTGCCGTCGGGCGACATCAGGTAGTAAAGCGAGTTATCGAGACCCCGGAAAGAATAAGTGCGACCCCGGTCGTCTCCTTCCCCCGTATGGTTGAACACGACATCCAGAATGACTTCGATGCCCGCCGCATGAAAGGCCTTTACTAGATCTCGAAATTCGGCCAATTGGCCATATTCATTCGCCCGGGCGGCATAGGCTGCTTTGGGGGCGGCGAAGGCCAGCGTGTTGTAACCCCAGAAATTCCGGTTTCGCTCCTTGGTTTCCGGATTGATAAACGGGCAATCGCATTCATCGAATTCGTGGATGGGTAACAATTCCACGGCCGTTACGCCCAGCCATTGCAGATAAGGAATTTTTTCGATCAAGCCGCTGAAGGTACCCGAGTTCTGAACTTTTGAGGAAGGATGGCAGGTGAAACCCCGAACATGCAGTTCGTAGATGATCGATTCGTCCTGAGGAATGCGCGGCGGATGGTCGTCGGCCCAGTCGTAGCGAGGCGATCTGTGAAATACGCTGCGTCGCCCGGTGCGTTCCCGGTCGGTCTCGCAAGTACCGGCCCAGACGGCGCCTTCGGAAAGAATCGTGGCCGCCGGATCGAGCAGAATTCTTTTCGGATTGAAGCGGTGTCCATTTCCATCGGGTCCGGAGACTCGCCAGCCGTAGCGAAAGTCGAGAGGCAAACCTTTGACAAGAACGTGCCAATGATCACCAGTTCGGTGAAATTGGGGATGAAGTTCGATTTCCGCGAGAGGAATTTCACTTCCTTCCAGGGGCAGCAGAACTAAGGTGACGGCCACGCCATGTCTGCACAAAAGACAAAAATTAATTCCATCCAGAGAGGTGGAAACGCCCAGTGGCATCGCTCGTCCCCGGGCCACGGCATAACGCGTGTCCGGAGTTGTTCTAACGGTCTCTGGGGAGAGCGGGGTTGTATCTGCCATGGCACCTGCTTAAAATAAAGATCCGTAGGATGGCATAGAAAAAGTTTTTCAAAAACTCTAGCTATTTTTCTGGAACTCGCTAACATTCCGTCGTAGAAGTCTATTACTGGAACTCGGACGACACGTTTTTTCGATAATCCCGTGCAATGACTAATAGGTTTGACTCGTCTTTAAGGATAGTTATTCCTTTTTCGTGAAGGATTATTTACCCCAGTGTCGTTTAAATCTCTCTAGGCATGAAAAAGCTTTAACTCATTTCCCATCTATTCGAGGATCGATTATGGCCGTCGCCAGAAGCGACGAGGAGTCAGCAAAGGCTCCATCCGCTCCCACAACACCCACACGTCGCCGAATCATTCGTAAGCCCGGAGAAGTTGCTCCGGCCGCTGCACCAGTTGCCGCTACGGAACCGGCGGCTCCCGCCCCGGTGGCGCCCCGTTCTCCCCGCCTCGACGATCTCTATCGCTTGGCCATGCCCAAGCTTTTCGCCATGGCCGAAAAGGAAGGACTGGGCGAACATACGGGGATGACCCGAGCTCAGCTCATTGTGGGCATTGTCCGACGTCAGATCGAACGTGGCGAAGTGGTGCGAGGCTCCGGCACCCTGGAGGTCCTGCCCGATGGCTACGGCTTCCTGCGCAGCCAAGCCCACAATTACCTGGCTTCCCCGGAAGATATTTATGTATCTCCCAGCCAGATTCGACGCATGAACCTGAAAACCGGGTTGATCGTCGAAGGTCCAATCCGCCTGCCGGTCGAAGGACAGGACAACTTCGCCATCATGCAGGTCGAAACCGTTAATGGCGTGGCTCCGGACGAACAGACCAATATCACTCAGTTCGATGACCTGACTCCCTTGCATCCCAACAGTCGTCTGGTCCTCGAATCCGATTCGAATGAACTGTCGGCTCGAATTGTCGATCTGGTCACCCCGATCGGTAAAGGCCAGCGCGGTTTGATCGTGTCACCGCCGCGAGCAGGTAAAACCGTGCTGCTTCAGAAGATGGCCTTGTCCATTCTCAAGAACCAGCCGGAAACCTACGTTATCGTTTTATTGATTGACGAGCGTCCCGAAGAAGTTACCGATATGCAGCGTAACGTTCAGGGGCCAAATGTCGAAGTCGTGGCGAGTACATTCGACGAGCCGCCCGAAGAGCATATTCACGTCAGCGAAATCGTTCTCGAAAAAGCCAAACGCATGGTGGAACGAAAACGCGACGTGGTCATTCTTCTCGACTCGATCACCCGTCTGGCCCGCGCTCATAATACCGAAGCTCCGGGCGGCGGTAAACTGCTCTCTGGTGGTCTCGATTCCAACGCGATGCAGAAACCGAAGAGATTCTTCGGGGCGGCCCGTAACGTCGAAGAAGGGGGTTCGTTGACGATCCTGGCCACGGCTCTGATCGACACCGGCTCCAAGATGGACGATGTGATTTTCGAAGAGTTCAAGGGCACCGGTAACATGGAATTGCACTTGGATCGCCGACTCGTCGACAAGCGGATCTGGCCCGCTCTGGATGTCAACCGCTCCGGTACCCGCAAGGAAGAACTACTGCTCCATCCCGAAGAGATGGAACGGATGCGAATTCTCCGCCGGGTACTCTCCGATATGCACCCGGTCGAAGCGATGGAAATGCTCGTCAGCAAGGTCCGCAAGACCAAGACGAACATGGAATTCCTCATTGGCATGCATCTGTAATATTTGAGTTTTGAAAGCAAACCGAGCTCGAACAATAGCAATATTGTGTCGGGCTCTTTTCATATTCCCGCATCTATTTCCTCGAGTCTGTGATGTCGAAAGATCCTAAATACCAGGAATTGATTAACTTGGTCCGCGAAGCCAATCTGCTCGCTTCCTGCGGTTCTTTACTCGGTTGGGATGAGCGAACCTACCTGCCCAGTAAAGGTTCCGAATTTCGCGGTGAGCAGGTCGGTCTGATCGCACGTCTCTCCCACCAGATGAATACCAACCCGCGTGTTGGTGAACTGCTTGCCAACGTCGAAGGGAGATTGATGCCCGCTGTCGATCTGCCCGAGCAGGCGAACATTCGGGAAATTCGTCGCAGTTACGATCGGGCGACCAAACTTCCCGCTCGATTAGTGGAAGAGATGGCGAAGATCACCACCCAGGCCCAAGGAGCCTGGTCACAGGCCCGACAGGAGAACGATTATCCTGCTTTCAAACCCTGGCTCGATAAGATCCTGGTACTGAAGCGAGAAGAAACTCAGGCCATCGGTTTTAAAAATCATCCCTACGATGCGCTACTGGACGAGTACGAACCGGGTTGTTCCTCCACCGAAATTCGAGAGATCTTTGCCGGTCTGGTAAAGGAGTTGACGCCGCTGCTGAAGCGTATTCAGGGCGCCTCGGCTAAGCCTCGCACGGAAATTCTGCACCGCAGCTTCCCGATTGAGGCTCAAAAGGAATTCGGCCGGAAGACGGCCGCGAAAATCGGTTTCGATTTCGAGGCCGGGCGACTGGATACAACCACCCACCCCTTTTGTTCGGGTATTGGCCCGGGCGATTGTCGGATCACCACCCGATACAACGCGAATTTCTTCAACGAATCTTTTTTCGGTACTCTGCACGAAGCCGGGCATGGCATTTACGAACAGAATCTTCCCGCAGCGGATTTTGGTACTCCGTTGGGCAGCTATTGCTCGCTCGGAATTCACGAATCTCAATCCCGCCTCTGGGAAAACCAGATCGGTCGCAGCCGGCCGTTCTGGGAACATTTTTATCCCCAGGCAAAAGAGCTTTTCAGTTCTCTGTCGGACGTGCCGCTGGAAGATTTCTTTTTTGCCATTAACGAAGTGAAGCCTTCCCTGATTCGCGTGGAAGCGGATGAAGTGACCTATAACTTGCACATTGCCCTGCGGTTTGAACTGGAGATGGATCTACTCAAGGGGGATCTCTCGACGGCGGATTTGCCCGAGACCTGGAATCAAAAATTTCAAAGTTATTTTGGCATTCAGCCGCCGGATTCGAAGACCGGATGCTTGCAGGACATTCATTGGAGTATGGGAGGTATCGGTTACTTTCCGACTTACACTCTGGGCAATCTGTATGCGGCTCAGTTCATGGTCCAAGCCCGGAAAGTGATGCCGCTGTTAGATCGGGAGATCTCACAAGGGGAGTTTGGTTCCTTGAAGCAGTGGCTGGTGACTCATGTGCACTCTCACGGACGTCGCTACACGCCGGACGTGTTGTGTCGCAAGATCACGGGGCAGGCTCTAACGCATAAGCCGTTTTTGGAATATCTAAATGAAAAATTTTCTCATTTGTATCGGCTTATGTGATGCAAAATTCTCTGGTTAGATATGCAAAATTGAACGTTTATGATCGCCCTTTAATGAGTCCCCACTCATAAATAGATGCATGTGCAGACAATCGCTAAATATCCTGTCGGTAATAACCCTATTCTTGATCATTCGATGTAAGCTGGACATTTTTTTGCAGGTAGAGTTCAAATAGGGTTCGATGCCTCTCAGCGTCTTCAGGTGACTCATGTTCCGAGTTCTTTGTGGCCTCTCGAGATGAGCAGGAGATCCCATTTATAAAGTTTCTCTAGAGGACTGATTTATGCTCTCCCAATCACGTCGAAGGGGATTTACCCTGATCGAACTGCTGGTTGTAATCGCAATCATTGCTATCTTGATCGGGCTACTGCTCCCCGCAGTTCAAAAAGTTCGTGCCGCGGCGGCCCGTATGGTGAGTACCAACAACCTGAAGCAGATTGTTCTGGCTTGCCACAACTTCGAAAGTGCTAACGGTAAACTCCCTCCGATGGCGGATACGATCCCGAATAATACTGGGAATTGGGCCTCATTGCATTTCTGGATTCTCCCTTACATCGAACAGAATAACATTTGGAATTGGGGCGCTTCCATCGCCAACACCTGGACGGGAACTGCCAACGCCCCCGGGGCTCAGAAGGTTAAGACGTATCTCACAAACCGGGATTACACCACTCCTCCCGACACCTGGACCGAGGGCAACGGCGGTACTTGGGGATATTGCAACTACGGTATGAACCATGCTGTGTTCGGCACGCCCTATACTTCGAATACGAATGCTCCCAAGACCATACTCGGCATAACCGATGGAACCTCCAACACGGTTGCCTTCTGCGAGCAGCTATCGCAATGCGGCATTGGAAATAACACCAGTTCGACCGATCCCACACCTAAACTGTGGGCTTACTATCCCCCCTGGTGGTGGCCCCAGGGACCTTACTTCGATACCCGCTTGATGAGTAATACCAGTGTCAATCCGCCTACCGCTACGCCACCGCAGTCCCAACCCTCCATCGCGGCCTGTAACCCCTACTACGTTCAGGCACTCGATGCTTCCGGGTGCATGACCGGGATGTGCGACGGCAGCGTTCGTACCGTTTCGACCAACGTCAGTCCTACGACCTGGTACGCCGCATTGTGGCCGACCGATGGGCTCATCCTGGGCTCCGATTGGTAAGTCTCATTTGTCTTAATACCCACGCAGAGGGAAGGGCCGCGAGGTGATCCCCTCTGCTTTTCGCATTCCCAATGGAAATCTCTCCCATGCGTTTCTCTTTCCTGTCTACTAGCGTACTTTTGGTTTGCTGCGTTGCTCTTCTTGGCTGCGGCGAGAAAAAAGTGAAACGGGTTACCCTCGAAGGGACCATTACCATAAAGGGGAAACCTCTCGATAATGGCATCGTAAAGTTTCACGGCGACAAAGGGCTGGTCTGGACGGCAATCGTTCACGAAGGTGGAAAGTTTATCATCACCGACGTGGTGCCGGGCGCTGTGAAAGTCAGTTTGACCGAATCCCCGCAAAGCTTCGGAAGTTCTTCCGATGGGAAGGACAAACACAACGCGGGTAAACTGCCGAGTTTCGATCCAGTTATGAAGAAACTGATGGATCCGGATACGGCCAATCTCCATTATACCATCACGGAAGATCAGAAAGAGATTCACATCGAAGTGACCTGAATCTCTGCGGAATTATTAAATCTTTTAGCAGGCGAACTACAGTTTCTTGGCAAGACCTTCGCCCAGTCTTCGCAAGCCGGCACTGTAGTCATCCGCTTCGATATGGACGTTCAGGATGCTGAAGGAATCGATATTCTTCAAGGAGGCATCCAGAGCCAGGTCCAACTCACCTTCGGTACGAATCTCGAAACCGATTCCCGATCCGATCACCTCAGGGAGTTTGTGATAATTCCAATTGGGAATGTCGTTGAACTTGCCCTCTAATATAAATCGTTCCGTCAGATAGCCTTTATTGTTCAGGATAATTACAATCGGCGAGAGGCCGCTGCGTCGTGTAGTTCCCAATTCCATGCCAGTCATCTGGAAGGCCCCATCCCCCACCAATATGATCGGTCGAATATCCGGTTCCGCAGTCTGGGCCCCGATCGCGGCTGGGACGGCCCAACCGAGAGTCGCATAGAACGCCGAACCGAGGAAATCCGCACTTTCATTAACGGTCAGATCGGCAGCCCCAAACAAGGCATCTCCCGGATCGGCGATCACACGGAACTTGCCATTCAATAGGGAATTCACCTTCTGAAAGACCCGCCGGACGGTGATTTTTTGGGACACTTCCGCTTGCCATGCCTGGGACATCGGATTCTTTTCGCTCGGCAGCGCCCGAGTGTATTTGGGAAGCGGCTGGGTCAGCAATCCCTTTACAAATTCGTGAAGCAGGATGTCGCGATAATGGTGATAGCGAATTCGAACGACTTCGCTGGTGGCGAAAATCACCCGATTTTCGTCGAGATTATGCGTGAAGATTCCTGTGTCCATGTCGGTAAGCATCGCACCGAGCATCAGAACGCAATCCGAGGATTCGACGAACTTGGTCACGCTCTGCCGTCCCATCGCGGCCTGGTAGACCCCCAGATAGTGCGAGTGCCGTTCCGGGATGACCGATTTACTGAGCAAGGTCGAAGCGATGGGAATGCCATTTTTCTCGGCGAATTGAAGAACCAAATCCGCCAGTTTAAAGCGGCTCAGTTCCACGCCCGCAATGATAACCGGCGATTTCGCCACCATCAGCATGGTGTAGGTTTCGGCCAGGCTCTCCCGCAGTTCATCCTCATCACTGACCGGATTTTCATGAATGGGAGTGTGCGGATAACTCGGCACGTGGTGTACACGATCCTGCGGCAGTTCGATATAGACAGGCCGTTTGTGTCGAAGGCAGGCATTCAACACCCGATCGATCTCCCGGAAAGCCGTCAGCGGATCTTTCAACAACGTGTTCGCCACCGTCAGCTTTTCAAATACCCCCTGCTGGGTATCGTGCTCCCCAACCATATGGTGAAGCAATTGATTGCGCTTGATGGCCTTAAGACTCGGGGCACCACTGATAATCACCACCGGCGATTTTTCGGCGTAAGCGGAAGCCACAGCGTTGGATAAGCTAAAAGCACCGACCGCGTACGTCACGCAGGCCACACCAATCCCATTAATTCGGGCATACGCATCCGCGGCGTAGCCCGCCCCCAGTTCGTTAGTCGTAACCACCATTTCTATGGGGCTCTCCTCGACCATTTTAAAAAATCCGAGAATGTAATCGCCGGGGATGCCGAACATATGCCTCACGCCTAATTCGTGAAGCCGATCCAGGAGGTACTTTCCGATGGAGATCGTATTGGGCGAGAGATCGATCGAGGGATGGGACGGATTCGGCAGATTCATGAGTGCGCCTTAATAATCGAATTAGTGCTTGGGATATTCCTAGTCCAGTGAATTCGTACTGGCCGCTGAAAAGATTGGAAATGGTTCTTGATTCTTCACGCGAACCTATGAAAGATAAGGATATTCTTGCTGCACGATTAAAAATATCCGTTGGAGGAATGCTATGAACCGAAGAGACTTTCTGGCCGTCACAGGGGTGGCCGCTGGTTCCTTATTGCTGCCCGGTGTCAGTCAGGCCGCCAAGGAATTCGAACTGCCTAAGTTGCCGTATGCGACCGATGCTCTCGAACCGAACATCGATGCGATGACGATGGAAATCCATCACGACAAACATCACGCCGCATATGTCGCTAATTTGAACAAGGCTTTGGCTTCGGCTCCCGATTGGCAGGGCAAGACGATCGATGAAGTGATCGCCGGTTACAAGAAACTTCCCGAAGCGATTCAATCGGCCGTTCGCAACAACGGCGGCGGACACTACAATCACTCGCTGTTCTGGCAGACCATGTGTAAGGGCGGAACGAAACCTAAAGGCGAACTGGCCAAGGCAATTGACTCAACCTTCAAATCGTTGGAAGATCTGCAGAAGCTGATCAAGACGGCGGCCATGGGTCGGTTCGGCAGCGGTTGGAGCTGGCTGGTGCTGACTCCGGAAGGAAAGTTGAAAGTCGCCTCGTCTCCGAATCAGGATAACCCGATTATCGAAGGCACGGGCACCCCGCTAACCGGCATTGATGTCTGGGAACATGCTTATTACCTGAAGTATCAAAACAAGCGCGCCGACTATATCGACGCCTGGTTCAAGGTCGTGAATTGGGATTGGGTCAGCGATCGCTACAATACGGTCAAAAAAGGCTAATTCGTCTACTTGATCGCCCAGCGTAACTTTGCCGATCGGGAGCGGGGATTATCGAACCGCTCCTGCAGGCCCGGACGAAGTGGCTCCTCACAAATCTCTGAATATTCGCCTCTTTCCAAGCCTTCCTTGAATGCCTTTTTCACGAGTCGATCTTCCCCCGAGTGGAAGCTGATGATGGCCGCCCGCCCTCCGGCTTTCAGCGTCCAGGGGAGAACTCGCAGCAGTTCTTGAAGATTCGATAGCTCTCGGTTCACCACAATCCGAAGTGTTTGAAACACTCGGGCAACCGGTCGGAACGTCTGTTGGCGGGCAGTACCGGCTTTGCGATCTTCAAGAATTTTGACGGGGGCGGCTTTCAGTATCAGTTCGCGCAGATCCTGTGTAGTTTCAAAAGGCTCGGTTTGACGTCGGACGATAATGGCTCGAGCAATGCCGGCCGCCTGCGGTTCATCGCCGATTTCGAGAAACATCTCGGCCAGTTCTTCCTCATCGAGCGTTTGAAGAAGTTGTGCAGCCGTTTTGCCGCGAGAGCGATCCATACGCATATCCAGCGGGCCTTCGCGCATATAACTGAAGCCCCGGCTGGCGTCGTCGATCTGCATGGAGGACATACCGAGATCGGCCAACAGGCAATCGACTTCCCGACCTTCTAACGCCGTGGGAAAACCAGCGAAGTTGCCGTGTGTAAGCTGAAAGGAGAAACCGGTTTCGCTCAGCTTGGCATTCGCACTCTCGATATTCTCGGCATCCAGATCGAAAGCAAAGAGTTTGCCGTCCGGGCCGATCCGCTTCAACAGCTCGAAGGAATGGCCGGCAAAACCGAGAGTGCAATCGACGGCGATGTCTCCCGGTTTGGGCTGAAGGGTCGATAGTACTTCGGGCAGCATTACGGGAACGTGCTGCCCCTGCGGCGTGCTTCGATGCCGGCGGCGATGAAAGGGACGACCCATCGAGTTTCCCCTTTACGAACGGAAGTTCAAAGTAATCGCCATATGTTCCTGCCCCAGTACCACTTCGGGGAAAATCGACTCTGCATTACGGCGGAAGTAATCCGGGTTGGGCAGGGCCGGGCTGAAGTGGGTAAACCACAACCGGCGAGCGCTCGCCTTAATCCCCATATCCGCCGCTTCGGCGAACGTCATGTGTTTGTTGTCGATAGCCTTCTGCTGATCGGCATTATCCCCGTAGGTTGCTTCGGTGATCAGCAGATCGACATTCTGAAAGAACGAGTGGAAGGTCCGGCGCGGCCGACTGTCCGTTACAAAACCGAAGGATAGACCCGGGCGCGGTGGGCCGAGCACGGCGTCCGGTGTAATAGTCTTCCCATCGAAGGTTATTGCTTCGCCCTTTTGCAAGGTCTTCCAGAATGTCACGGGGATACCCAGTTCCTTGGCTCGCTGCGGCTGAAATTCCGGAAGCCGGGGAAGATCGAAACGGTACGCCATGGTAAACATGTCGTGCTCGGCCTTGCAGGTCGAGATCCGCAATCCGTTTATTTGCCAATCGACGGTGGAACATCCATCCCATTCGATGCAATGAATGGGGAAGGGCAGTACGGGCGCGATCACCCGGAGACAATCGACCACCCGCTGCAGGCCGCGCGGGCCAAAAATCGTCAGGGGTTCCTCTGCCGTCCGTCCGCTGTTCCCGACTGTCAGCAATAGGCCGGGAAGACCGGCGATATGATCGGCATGGAAGTGCGTGATCAGGATATGGCCGATGTCTTTCAAGCCCCAGCCGAGTTTGCGGAGACTGACCTGGGTACCTTCCCCGCAATCCAGCAGGATGAGATTTCCGCCGTGTCGCAGTAGTACGCTCGATAGAAAACGTCCGGGCAGGGGCAAGGTTCCCCCGGTACCCAATAGAGCTATGTCGATCAACCCCGGTTCCTTTCCGCACAACTAATAAGAGAAGTATCTTACCGGATAGTTCGGAATCGGGCATGGGTTCGCGATAAAGTTGGCACGCAAGTGCTCAAAAGTGAACGAACTCAGGGATTTGCCACGGAAGGCCTGCAGGCCTGTGCCGGTAAATTCTCATCAGTACTGATCTGGAGGAAAAAGCTTTGTAAATGAAAGCAGCGGGTGTGTTATCGAGTGTCAATCAAGTCACTCGGTAACCACCCGCCTTGCTTATTCTTAGGCGACTTAGAAGGATTCACTTCAACTTTTTGGTGCTAAACCCCAAACTGTCAGTAAACCTTCCTAAGAAGTGCTGCTCATCACTTTTTTGCCGCCTAAGTTAACGAATCCCTTCTCTACTAAGGATCGTTATGAAAGATATTACTTGCAGCATCCATGCCAACATCGGGCAAGTCGAATATTTCAGAACATCTCACTGAAAATGAATCACTGAAAATGAAAACGGCTGGTACTCGAACGTCTCGCGAACATTCGATACCAGCCGCCGATCCCCTCTTGAGAGGGAACTAAGGAACCACAACGGTATTAGTTCCGAATCCCCAAGGAATCGTGCCCATGACCAGTAGCACTAACAACACCACCAGTAGAAGACTGATCAAGCCGGATGGGCCGTAACCCCAACTTCGAGAATGGGGATAAACGGGCACCGTACCGAACAGTACTAGAATCAGGATAATCAGGAGGATTAGTCCCATAATAAATTTCCTCGGGTTAAAGCCTTCTATGTTCTCTGCCAAATTTAAGAGGCAATTGCTGTGCCGGAAAATTTGAATTGCTTTAGTAGTGCATGAATCACGAAGGAATCGTCTCGAACAATTCTAAAATTGGCTGCTCCTCCACTCTCCCCGGATAAAGATTTCGGGAACCATCTTTGGATTCCTGGCCCGCTTCGTAGAACATTCGCATCGCTATAAAAGTTCGCTTCCGGCGAGCGTTGTTCAATTTCCTTCCAATAGGATTTGGAGGTGCTGCGATGGTCAAATTTCTCTCATCTCTGTGTCTGGTAGCATTCTGGAATTTCAGTCCGGCGATGGCTCAAAGCCGGGCACCGCGCTATCATCGCGTGGAACTCAACGGACAGACTTTCACATTGCCCGTCGGCTTTGAAATTGAACTGGTTGCGGCTCCGCCCCTGGTGGATCGGCCCATCCATGCCGATTTCGACGAGAACGGTAATCTCTATGTGGCCGATTCCTCCGGTTCCAACGAACCAGTCCAACAACAGCTTCTAAAGAAACCCCATCGTATACTGCGACTGCAAGATACCCAGGGAAGCGGCAAGTTCGACAAACGGACGATCTTCGCCGATAAGATGATGTTCCCGGAAGGAGCCATGTGGAACAACGGTTCGCTTTATGTGGCTGCACCGCCGAGCATCTGGAAGCTGACCGATACCACCGGTATGGGTGTGGCCGACAAGCGGGAGGAATGGTTCAAGGGCCAGACGCTCACGAATTGTGCCAATGATTTGCACGGTCCCTACGCCGGTCCGGATGGTTGGATTTACTGGTGCAAGGGAGCCTTCGCCAAGCAGACTTACGAACGGCCAGGGAAAGAGCCGTTCGTTTCCCGCGCCGCCCACATCTTCCGATGCCGACCGGATGGCACCGGTTTGGAAGCCGTCATGAACGGTGGCATGGATAACCCGGTGGAAGTGGCTTTCACGCCTGGGGGCGATCGGATCTTTACCACCACTTTCTTTCAGCACCCCGGCGGTGGAAATCGCGATGGACTGGTGCATGCTATCTATGGCGGCGTGTATGGCAAAAATCATGATGCGATACTGGGACATCCGCGGACCAGTCCGGAACTGATGCCGGTACTCACCCATTTGGGGCCGGCCGCTCCGGCGGGATTGATGCGATACGAATCCGAAGTTTTCGGCGAGGAGTACCAGCACAATCTGTTCGCCGCACAGTTTAATATGCACAAGATCAGTCGGCATATTCTCGAGCCGAACGGTTCCACTTTCAAAACCACCGATTACGATTTTCTGATTTCCGATAACTTCGATTTTCATCCCACCGATGTTCTGGAAGATGCCGACGGCAGCTTGCTCGTGATTGATACGGGCGGTTGGTACAAGCTCTGCTGCCCAACTTCGCAGTTGGCCAAGCCTGATATCACAGGCGGTATCTATCGCATTCGTAAGAGCGATACACAAAAGGTGGATGACCCACGGGGTCTGAAACTCAATTGGAAAGACCCCACCGAAAGCGAATTAGCCAAGCGTTTGGAGGATCCCCGGCCATTCGTGCGAAAACGCACAGTGGAATTGCTGGCGACTTGGGGAGAGAAGGCTATTCCCATTCTCGAACTGGTCCAAAAGCAAAAATTTACTGCCATCGCACGGCTCAATTGCGTCTGGGTGGCCGCACGGCTGGCATCTCCCGAGTCGAAAGCCTATATTCAGACAACGTTAAATGATGCGGATGCAACTGTTCGTCAGGCTGCTCTCAATTCCATCAGCCTTCTCAAAGACTCCAACGCGATCGTCGCCCTCAGAAAAATCGTCAGCGAGACGAATAGCTCTCCCATCGAACGGCGGATCGCCTCCGAAGCCTTGGGGCGCATCGGCGATGCCACCTCTGTGCCTGTTCTGCTGAAACAGCTTGCGCTACCGGCGGATCGAGTGTTGGAGCATGCTCTGACTTTTGCGCTGATTGAGATTGGCGATGTCGTGAGTGTGGCCGGTGGCTCACAGGATCCCAATCCCAAAGTTCGTCGAGCGGCCTTGATCGCGCTCGACCAAATGCCCGGAAAGAAACTCGCGGTTGAGAGTTGGAAAAATCTCCTCCAAGTCAATGAGAACGAGCTGAAACCCGAAGAGAAAGCCGTCACTTCGAAAATTCTCTGGTGGGTGGCATCCCATCATCCGGAATGGGCCGACGCTCTGGCGGAGGTGGTGAAAGCGCAGTTGCAGAAGGGCAGCATGGATGTAGAGACCCTCGCGGGTTTCGCGGCGGATCCCAAGATTCAGAGCGTTTTAGCAGAAACTCTGATATCCCCTTCAGCTCCAGCGCAAGCCTTGGCGTTGAAAGTTTTGGCCGCCGCCCGGTTAAAGCAGACACCCGACCTTTGGACCGAAGCATTGGTGGCTCTGGTAGAAAAGCCATCGGCTTCCAATCAGGAATTCGTGTTTGAGACTATACGAAGTTTGAAGTTCTCCGCTGCCCAAGCACCTAGAGTTTCCAAGTCACTGGCTCTATTCGCTTCCGATACAGCCAAAACTGCTAAGATTCGCATTGCCGCGCTGGCTTCGATTCCGGTGGGTAGTCTGGAACTTGATGCGGCGACCTTTCAATTTGCTCGACAGAATCTGCCCGATTCCGTGGAGGTGTTCCGCAAGGCCAAGCTCAGTTCTGCCCAGCTGATTGAGTTGACGAACGATCTGAAGAAAGCAGAACCACTGCAGATCAATCGACTTGTCGAGGCCTTTGACAAATCGAGTGACCCGCAGGTGGGGGTAGCTCTGGTTCAAGCTCTCAAGTCGGGGACGGCCCGCTCCAGCCTGCAAATCGATACGTTGAAATCGCTATTTAAAAAATTCGGTCCGACGCTCGCGAAAGAGGAAATGGAACTCTACGCCCTGATCGATACCGAATTGCTGAAACAACAGGCGAAGCTCGAAGAGATGATGACGAAGATGAAAAAGGGCGATATCCGCAAGGGACAACTTATCTTCAACAGCCAGAAAGCAGCCTGCATCACCTGCCACACGATGGGATACCTGGGGGGGAATGTCGGTCCGGAGTTGACTAACATTGGCCGGATCCGCACGGAACGTGACCTGCTGGAATCGATTGTCTTTCCGAGTGCCAGCATCGTACGCAGTTACGAATCGGTTAAAGTGACAACTTCTTCGGGACAAACGTACATCGGAATTCTCAAGCGGGAAAATGCTCAGGAAGTGGTACTGATCCAGGGGGCCGTGGGGGAGACTCGAATCGCCCGAACGGATATCGAAGAAATGCAGCCGAGCAAGGTTTCCATAATGCCCGCCGGGTTGGATCAGCAGATGACCCTGGAAGAGTTGGCCGATTTGGTCGCTTTTTTGAAATCCAGTAAGTGATAATCCTTGGAAATGAGGGGTTTTAGTCGATTAAAATCTCCTTATTTAACAAGTTCAGATTGTGCAAAACTTTTTTTCATTTTCCTCTATCATTTACAGGAATTTCCATTATGATTCACACAGTGTCTGATGGTTCAGACACAGGGAAGAAACGTGCCCGACTTTCGTTTTCGTTGATGGCTACGGTTTTTGAAGTAGAACGATGCCTGCCCACTGGTAAAGTTCATGGCTACCGCGTGCTTATCGTAGGAGATTGAGAAGTCCCGTTCGGATCGACGCTGATAGAGACCACTTCCGCTTTTTCCGTTTCTGGATATGCTGGATGTTCGACTCGCGCCTTCCGTTTTCCGTCAGCTTCCCCGGTGTTTATGTCCATGCGTAAGCGATTCTGCGGAATCGCGGGTTGAAGGGTTTTTATGTCTGCGAAGAATCTCTATGTCGGAAACCTCCCGTTTTCGACGACCAACGAAGACCTGTCAGCGGCCTTCGGTGCGTTCGGCCAGGTGTCAAAGGTGCAAGTTGTGATCGACCGCGAAACGGGCCGTTCACGTGGTTTTGCATTCGTTGAAATGGCCGGCGGTGCTGACGAAGCCATCGCGGCCATGAACGGTGCGATGTTCCAGGGCCGTACCCTGACTGTTAACGAAGCCAAACCTCGCGAACCTCGAACGGGCGGCGGCGGTGGTGGTGGTGGCTACGGTGGCGGTGGCGGCGGTGGTGGTGGCCGAGGCGGCTACGGTGGCGGCGGCGGTGGCCGTGGCGGCTACGGTGGCGGCGGCGGTGGTGGTGGTGGCGGCCGAGGTGGTTACGGTGGCGGCGGTGGCCGCGGCAGCTACTAAGTCCCGCTCGACTTTTCGATCAAAATTCCAGGTCCGGTGCAATTGCTTGCCGGACCTTTTTTATTTGCCCCGGCCCACCTCAATCTGGAATCCGTACTCGGCCAGTTGATTCGCCAACCGCACAGCATTCTCGCGGGCCGCGACGGAGGTCAGATCTGCTTTCGATATGCTGACATACCAGAACTTGGTCCGATCCTTGGGCGGCAGATCTTTGACCTCCTGACCCAACTCGGTGACCTGATGGCGATCCCAACGGATCTGACGCAAAAGTTCGGCCAGCACCCGCCAGTTCGAACCTTCCGATAGAACTCGATCCGCACGGCGAATTCGACACCCGATCGCAATCACGAGAATCCCCGGCAGATTATCTTTCGCCAAGTGCTTCTCGCGTACGAATTCCAGAAACTCGCGGAGGCCTTCCATTCTGGTTCCATTCGGTGAATGAGTACGGACGGGGAAGTGTAGATCACGATTCCCCACCAAGTAAGCGGACCAGTTTCAATGCAGCCAATCGCGGATCTTTTGCCTTGGCCAGGGCGGAACTGACCGCCACACGCTTTCCCCCAGCTTTTACCACCTCACATGTATTATTCGCATCGACTCCCCCAATTACAAAGAACGGCAGGGTGGTTTCGGCCGCCACGGCCTTCACGAAGTCCAATCCAGGGAAGGCATCGAAGGCCTTTGTGGTCGATGGAAATGTGGGACCCACTCCGATATAGTTGGCTCCATCCCGGATCGCCTGGCGAACCTGTACGATATCGTGCGTACTCACACCGATAATCGACTGAATCCCCAGCAATTTTCGCGCTTCGGTAAGCGGCATATCGTCCTGTCCGAGATGAACGCCGTCGGCTTCCACAAGCCGAGCAATATCCGGGCGGTCATTCACGATGAACAGGGTCTGGGTTTCGCGCGTCCAACGTCGGACTGCGCGGGCCCGTTCCAGGAGTATTCGATCCTCCAAATTTTTTTCGCGAAGTTGGAACATGGTCGCTCCCCCTTCGGCCGCTTCCTTGATGGTCCATTCGAGAGAGGATTCGCACTCGGAGCCAGTCAGCAAAACGTAGAGTCGGGCGTCGAATAATTTCTGAGGAGAAACCTGTCGGACGGCCAGCATCTTCTCGAGAGTGTAGCACTGGTAGCGTAGCTGTTCGCAGTCTTGGCCCAAAGCCGATGATTCGATTTTGAGATACTCCTCCAAACTTCGCAGCGATTCCTGCAATCGTTTGCAGTTCACCATCGCGATCTCCGCCGTGGAATTGCGCCGATACTCGCCCGCCGCCTGGATCTGCGTACCAACATCGTAGTCGGTATCTCGCGAGGAAACGAGGCCGGCCGGGAACTGCTCCACGATTTTTGCGAAATCGTGCCTTAAAGATTTGGCGGTCTGAGTCAGGTGCGGATCGTTCAGAACGAACCGGCTGTAATCATCCAACACGCGAAAGCTCTCCCGCACCCGGTTCGCGTTCGCATCGATCACACGCCAGGCGGCCTGATGATCAGGCGTATCGACAAGTTCCAGGTGATGTTCCGCCTCGATGGCCTTCATTTCGGGCGGAGCGATCGACTTCACTAAATCCTGAAAATTTCCTACAGTTTCTTGAAGAATTTTCTTCAGTTCTTCATCCGCTTCGATCAGGTCGAAGAGCAGCATGTTCGAGGTCAAATCCATATACCCCTCGGAAGCGAATGGCTTCCCCGCTCCCTGGAGCAGATCGTATCCTCTCAAAAACTCGGCATCGGCCTGTTGCCGCAGCGTTTCTTTTACTGCCCCGGGCTGGTAGCCGCTCTTTTCAAATATTTCCCAGACCAGCCCTTCTTCTTCGAGTAAACCCACCAGTAAATCTCGAGAAGAGAATCGGGATGATTGCGATCGGGCGTAATCTAATGCCCGGCTTACCGCCGGCGTCATATTGTTGAGCATAAATTACCCAGCCTACTTTTCGCGGACTGCATTCAATCTCGGCGCCCGCATATTCGTTACCCTGTTTGCAACCGGCGAAGTCCAAATGGGAAAAATAGCGAGACCTCTAAACCGATATTTAGAGATTCCCCCTAGAGCGTCGAATAGGAAATTTAGGCAGAAATGGTAGAAGCCAGATAAAGTGAGGGTTTGCCATGACCATGGGAATTTGTAAGTGGGGATTCAAATCGTTATTCGCAGCACTGGCTTTGTCTGGCGCATTGGGTACATCCGCCGCCTTCGCGGATGACGTCTTCAAGAAGACTTCCAAAAAGCAGGAACCCGCACCGGTAGCTCAGGTCGCACCGGCTGTGCAGAAGTATACGCTGGGCCAATGCCTGGCTATCGGCATGGAACGTGCACCTTCATTGAAAGCGGCCCGGGCGGCTTTGAATGCCGCGCAGTGGGGGCGAAAAGGGTTGGACGATGTCGGGCGACTGGGTTCACTCCTAACACCGGATCTCGAGATTCGTAAGCAGCAGTCCTGTACGGGGTTAGAAGCCATTCAGGCCGAAATTCAGGCAGCCGAGCAGGAGATTACTTACTCGGTAGTTCGAACCTACTACATGGTGATTTATGCCCGCGAGCAATACAAGCTCACGAAGGAACTGGCCATCCAACTGGATGTCTATCTCGCCCAGGTTCAGGCCATCGTCAACAGCAAGGACGGCGGCAACAAGGACATTAACAAGAATACGGAAGATCGACTGGTGATCGCACGCAGCGAAGCCATCATCAAACGGAATCAGGCGGAAGCTGGGATTCTTCAAGCTTTCGCCGCTTTGCGGGAAGCCATGGGAATTGGTCCGAACGAACCTCTGGAAATCGCCGACGAGAAGCTGCCGGAAATTAAGGCGGAGATCACTCGCGAGACGGTTCTGAGCCATGCCACCAGCCGCCGTTCGGAGATCAAGCTGGCGGAAGTGGGTCTGGAAGTTACCAAACTCGAAGTGTTGGCGCAGTCGTCGGGGCACTTCCGTCGGAAAGTTCCGACCTTTGCCCAGGGGAGCGATATTCATTCGATTCCGATCCCCACGGGCAGTAAGGAAGCGAATTATCGTCCGGAAGCTCTGGCTCCTCGTATGCCGGCCCAGTTGGTTGGAACCAAAGAGTCCCGAACCGCGCAGGCCGCCGCTTATAGCGAGTACGCCGCCGCTCTTTTGGAGAAGACCAAGGGACTGCTAACCTTGGAAGCGGAAAACGCCTTCCAGAAATATCGGGAAGCGACCTCCAACGTTGCCGAAACGAAAGTGGCTTCAAAAACCGGGATTTCAATGATCGAACGCCTTCGTAAGGCCCAGGGGAACAAACTGGATGAGAGTCTCATTCTGACGGGGGAAGCGTCCTCCACCCTGGCCAATGCTCGATTCAATGAAGCCCTCATCGAGCAGATCGTTGCTCTGGCAAACTTGGAAAGAATCACTGCGGGCGGAATTCGTGTGAATTATCCGGGTCGATAATCCGATTCAGAAATAAGTCACCGGTCTTCCCCCCAATCTAAGGCTTACCCGATGATCGTACGGCTCTTACTTCGAAGTGCTTGCCTTTTGCTGGCAGGCACGGGATTTACTCTCCCGGTCTCCGCTCAAGAAACTCCCATCAAGCCGAACGTTCCTATCGTTCCGGCTTCCTTAAAGAAAAATGATGTTCGTATCGCATTTCCGGAAAGCATCTTCCGCAATGTTCCCAGTAGCCTGCTGAAGTTCACTTCTACCCCGTTTAACAAGATCGTTTACGATACGACGGGCATGAATAGCCTGGTGACGCACGATCGCGATTGGGCTTCGGTGGCGGAAAAGCTGGAGAAGGGGGATTATGAAGTCGCCGTGTTCCTCGGGCATGAATTTGCCTGGGCCAAGGAAAAATATCCCGATTTCGAACCGATGGTCTGCTCGGCACCGCTGCACAAAACACAACAGGCTTTCTTCATTGTCAAGTACGACAACGAAGCCAAGAGTATTGCCGATTTGAAGGATAGCAAGATTGCATTGCCACATGGCTTCGTCGATCATTCTTTGCTCTATTTCCAGTCGCAAGTCCGAAAATGCCTCGGCGACGACTGTAAGCTGAATGGGGTATACTGTCCGGAAACCATCGAAGACGCTCTGAACGATGTGATCAACGGCAAAGCCTCCATGGCTTTGACCGATTCGGCCAGCTGGGAATATTTCCAGAATAATCAGCCGGGCCGGGCTTCGAACCTAAAAGTGATGTGTTCTTCCGAAGTTTTCCCGGCGGCTTGCATCGCCTACCGTAAAGGAAAATTGAACCCCAACACGGTCGATCAGATGACCAATGGGTTGATTGGTGCCTCGAAAAATGCCAATGCACTTGCTCTGCTTCGGATGATCAAGCTGCAAGGATTTGAGCCGATCAGCAAAACCTATAACGACGAGTTGAAGAAGATTGCTCAACTTTATCCGTCCGATCATCCGGTTGATGTGAAAAAGTTGAAGTAGAAGAATCCCAATTTCCGAACGCCAAACAACCCGAATTTTCGGGTTGTTTGCGTTTAGACCGCCCCGTTATGTCGCCAACTTCGAAGATCCGCACTCGTCGAGTTTCTTCGAATTTCAGAAGTGTTCTAAATTCCATATGCAACAGTGTTTGTAGTGAATCGCACAACCTGCGATAATCAGAATAGTTTTTGAGAAGAGGGCCGGTTGTGCCCATTCGGGTTGACCATTTTTTCGATCAGAAACCCTTGAAACACTTGCTAGATTCCATTTGGATGGTTTGCCCTAAATACCCATTTGTCAGACGGTTGCTTCGGAATTGTCACATCTTAATTGCTTGCTTTCTGTCAGAAAAACGTGTACATTTTTCTGACAGGAATGGAATTATGACTGGTACGATTCAAGACAGTATTTTGAAGCGGATTCGCCGCGAAGGTCGCGGGAAAGTCTTTATACCTAAAGATTTTCTGGACTTAGGCAGCCGGGCTGCGGCCGATCAATCGCTTTCTCGGTTGGTTCGCCAAGGAAATATTCAGAGGCTGGGAAGAGGTTTATACCACTATCCGCGGATAAACGAGCGTTTAGGGATACCACTCGGGCCAGACCTAGATGAGATCGCGGCGGCCCTGGCACGTCAGACGGGGAGTCGAGTTGTACCATCGGGGGCTGTGGCCGCGAACCGCTTGGGATTAACGACCCAGGTGCCAGCGAAATTGGTTTACCTGACTGATGGACGAACCCGCCAGGTAAAAGTGGGAGGCACTTCGATCCAAATTCGTCACGTTCCTCCAAAGGAATTGCCTTTAGGAAGCCCGATTAATGCGATGGTTTTTCAAGCCTTGCGCCATCTCGGGCAAGGAATTGTGGACGAAAAGGTGATTGGTTTGATTCGCAAAGCCCTCACCCGAGAGCAAAGAAGAGCGTTGCTTTCAGATGCACGTTACACGACGGATTGGATAGCAGTTGCGATCTCAAAGATCTCTCAGGACGAAATCAGAGTTGCTGAAAATGGATGACGTCGCCCGACTTTCGATAGCTGATCGAAGTGATCTGTTCAGGGAATCTGCACGATCTCGTGGTCTGACCGCGGCGATCATTGAAAAAGATTTCTGGGTGTGCTGGACACTTAAAAGAATTTTCAGCCTGCCGGAGCTTCCATCCGGATTGCTTTTCAAAGGCGGTACTTCCCTGTCCAAAGTATTTGGTATCATTGATCGTTTTTCTGAAGATGTAGATTTGTCTTTCGATAGATCGGGGCTGGGATTTGCGGGTGACAACGATCCTCAAAGAGCGTCTTCCGGAAAGAAACGAAAACAGGGTCTAAAGGCGTTGGAAGAAACCTGCCAGCGGGTGATCCGGAACCAACTCTTGCCCAGACTCCACGAATCGTTCAGAAATGCCTTGGGCGAATCCTGGGATTCCTCCTGGAATCTTCAGTTGGCTGCGGATGACCAGGATGGTCAGACTTTGTTGTTCCACTACCCGACAACCAGCCAGGATGGGCAAACCGATGCTCTGGCGTATATCCGTTCTTCAGTTCGACTGGAGATAGGGGCAAGATCGGAGAACTGGCCTGCACGGGATGCCACAATCGTGCCTTATGTATCCCAGGATTTTCCCTCGATCCTCAAAGAGCCTGGATGTCGGGTTGATGTTCTGGCGGCCGAGCGAACATTCTGGGAAAAAATCACATTGCTGCACATGTGGCATCACGCTCCCGCGCGTAAAAAATTCCGGGATCGACAGTCGCGACATTATTTCGACGTCGTTCGGCTTCACGAACACGAGATTGGAAAAGCGGCAATCAAGGATATTGAGCTGTTCTTGAAGGTGGCTAAACACAAGGAGATCTTTTTCCCTGCTGCATGGGCGCGGTATGCGGAGGCGAGGCCGGGATCACTTTGTCTGGTGCCACCTAAAACTCGTTTGCCCGAATTAGAACGAGATTATCGTCTCATGAGTGAAATGATCTTCGGCGAGAAGCCTACATTCGATGAGCTATTGGCAAAGCTGCGAGGTATCGAAGCACAAATCAATGAAAAGGCGGGAGGATAGGCGGTTTTGCGGGCTCATGAGTTTCCAAAGCAAAATGAACGGATGGCGTCTTAATGGCTTCTAAGGTCATCAAATTCACGATTTCCACTATGTAAAATTTGATGATCTGATGACCTCTCTAGGGGTTTGCCGGACACAGAAGGTGTTTCAAGTTACAAATATCCATTCGGATTGGACCGCCTCTTACGCAAGCAACTCTCAAGCCGAAAGCGTATTTTTCGATGCCGATCTTCAAAATCTCTGTAAAATTCATCTTTTGACGAAATGACGACTAGCACAGGGTTCGCAATTCATGCCGGAATCGATTCCAATATCCATCGCCAAGGAAACCCAAGAACGGTATCTGCGGTATGCGCTCTCGGTCATAACTTCTCGCGCGTTGCCCGACGTTCGCGACGGCCTGAAACCGGTGCAACGGCGTATCCTCTACGCCATGCAGCACGAACTGCGACTGGATTTCGAGAATAAAGCCAAAAAGTGCGCTTCCATCGTCGGCGATGTGATGGGTAAATACCACCCCCACGGCGACTCGGCCATTTATGAAGCTCTGGTCCGCATGGCCCAGAACTGGATGATGCTCGTCCCCCTGGTACACGGTCAGGGGAACTTCGGCTCGATCATGGGCGACAGCCCGGGCGCCTTCCGTTATACCGAAGCCAAACTGGCGAAGGCCGCTTCCTACCTGATGCGCGAATTGCGTCAGGAAACGGTTCCCCTACGCTATACGTTCGACAACGAACATATGGAACCGGTCGTGCTGCCCGCCGAGTTTCCCAATTTGCTGGTGAATGGCTCCTCGGGTATCGCGGTCGGTATGGCCACCAATATCCCCCCCCATAACCTGGGGGAGGTCATTCGAGCGGCTATTCTGCTCATCGATCAACCCGACGCCAGCACAGCCGTGATCATGGATAAGATCAAGGGCCCCGATTTCCCCAAGGGCGGCAAGATTATCAGCGACCGCACAACGCTGCGAAAGATCTACGAGTGCGGAAACGGCAGCATCAAGGTTCAAGGGGAATGGAAGCTGGAGGGGGCGGGGACCAAGAAGCCCCAGATCGTCATAACCTCCATTCCTTACGCCGTGAACGCCGGTAAGCTGGAAGGGGATATCGGCGCGATCATCGAAGCCCGTAAACTGCCGCAGGCTCTGGGCGTCACTGATGAATCGAACGAAAAAGATGGTTTCCGAATCACCATCGATTTGAAACCGGATGCCGATCCGGCCATGGTCATGGCGTACCTATACAAGAATACGCAGCTTCAGGATACTTTCTCCTTCAATCTGACCTGTCTGGTGCCCAACGAATCCGGAAGCCTGATTCCGCGACAGATCACGCTGAAGGAAATGCTCCAGCACTTCCTCGATTTCCGTTTCGATACGGTCAAAAAGCGATTCGAGTACGAGCTTCGAATTCTGAAACGAAGAATTCACATCCTCGAAGGTTTCCGGATTATCTTCAATGCGCTCGACGAGGCGATCAAGATCATCCGCAACTCCACAGGTAAGAAGGATGCCGCCGAGAAACTGATCGCCCGCTTCGAATTGGATGCAGATCAGACAGAAGCGATCCTGGAATCGCAGCTCTATAAGATCGCCACCATGGAGATCCAGAAGATTCTGGATGAACTGCGCGAGAAGAAGAAAGAAGCCAAACGGATTCAAGAAATACTGGATTCGAAGACGAAGCTCTGGGGAGTCATCAAGGACGAAATGCGGATCCTGGAAGAAACGATGGGCGAACGCCGTCGCACTCGCATGGCCTCGGATGAGGATGTGCTGGAGTTCGACGAAGAGGCTTACATCGTTCGCGAAAATACCAATCTGGTTCTCACCCGTGACGGCTGGATCAAGCGCGTCGGCCGGTTGGCCTCGATCGAAACCACCCGCGTTCGAGAAGGGGACGAGGTCATCGCAGTGGTTCCGGGCAGTACGCTCGATCACGCGGTTTTCTTCGCCGACGACGGCACCGCGTATACGATGCGCATGAATGAAATCCCCGCCAGTTCCGGCTATGGCGAGCCTATCACCAAGTTCTTCAAGCTCGACGACCAGGTGAAGATCGTGGGAGCGGAAACTACCGATCCCCGATTTGTTCCGGAAGAGACTAAACCAGAATCCAAGCAGGATCCGGCCGGGCCCTATCTGCTTTCGGTCACTTCGGCCGGCTATACGTTGCGCACCCCCTTTGCTCCTTTCCGGCAGGCGTCGACCAAAGCCGGCCGACGTTATGTACGGCTGGAGGAAAAGGATAAAGTGGTGATGGCCCGAGTTCTTCGGGACGAGGAGAGCATTTTTCTGGCTTCGGCCAACGGGCATGTCATCCATTTCGAAATCAACCAGATCAATATTCTCTCGGGGGCGGGCAAAGGCGTGATGGGCATCAAGCTGGCCGATGGAGATACCTGCATCGGCGGCGCATTGGTGGGGAACCGTCACGATGCTTTGACGGTCGAAACCTCCGGTGGCATCACGAAGGAATTCCGAAGGGGTGCTAATCCAATCGTCAGCCGGGGGGGCAAAGGTGTGGAAGTCGTGAAGCGCGCCACGCTTGTGAAAATCAATCCGCCGCCGATCGATCTCGTCGATTGGGAAGTCATCGGGGAGCCGGGGGATGTAAAATCCAAGTCGGGAAAGAATGGTCAGGGCAAACTCTTCGATTGACATAAGCGAGTTTTGATCCGATCTCAGGTCGAATCTTCCAGTGCAATGATGCTTTTGAGGAAATATGGCAAGCAGCAGCGTTAAATACACGGCTAAAGAGTCGATTCAGGTTCTGGAAGGACTGGAACCCGTACGCGTCCGCCCTTCGATGTATATCGGCAGTACCGATTCCAAAGGGTTGCATCACCTGTGCTGGGAAATTATCGATAACTCGGTCGATGAATTTCTCAACGGCTACGGCGACACCATTGCCGTGACGCTGCACAAAAGCGGCGATGCGCTGACGATTACCGATAATGGTCGAGGCATTCCGGTCGATATTCACCCGAAATTCAAGAAGCCGGGTGTGGAACTCATTCTGACGACGCTCCACTCGGGCGGTAAATTCGGCGAAGGGGATGCCTATATCCACTCCGGCGGTTTGCATGGCGTCGGCTCCTCAGTGGTGAACGCCCTCTCCAAGAAACTGGTGGCGACCATCAAAAAAGATGGCTTCGAATGGGAACAGAAGTTTTCCAAAGGGAAGCCAACCACCAAGCTGGAAAAACTGGAACCCGTCCGCGGGCACGGCACTTCGATCTACTTCGAGCCGGATGAGACGATCTTTCGTACGGTGAAATTCGATGTGGAGGAGATCAAGAGCCGTCTCACCGATATGTCCTACATCCACAGCGGCCTGAAATTCATCTTCAAAAATGAAATCACCAAGGAAACGCTGGAACTTTATAATCCGGGCGGCGTTCCCGATTTTCTGACGAAAATCGTGGCGGACTCGCAAAAGTCCGTCATTGCTCCGCCGCACTTGTTTCACGCCAAGCGGGACAACGGCGAGCGAATTGAAGTGGCCGTGCTCTGGACCGAATCGACTGAAGATTCGATCCGCAGTTACGCCAACGGCATTCGCAATCCCATGGGGGGCACTCATGAGAGCGGATTCAAGAACGCCGTGACCAAGGCGATTCGCAACTATATCGAAACGCACAAAATCAGCATGGATAAGCTGGCGATTACGGCCGAGGATATCCGCGAAGGGATAGTCGGCATAGTCAGCGTCTTTTTGAAAAATCCGCAGTTCGAAGCCCAGACGAAAATCAAGCTGTTGAACTCGGAAATGACGGCCACCGTGGAAGGGTTCATGCGGCCCGCGATGGAAAACTGGCTGAACAGCAATCAGACGATCGCTGATTCGATAGTCTTTCGCATCAAGATGGCCGCGCGAGCTCGCCTCGCTTCCCGCGAAGCTCAGGAAGTGACTCGTAAGACTGCGGGTAGCAAGCGACTGAGTCTCCCGGGAAAGCTGGCCGACTGCAAATCGAACAATGTGGCCGAGACGGAACTGTTCATCGTCGAAGGGGACTCGGCCGGAGGTTCGGCCAAGCAGGGGCGCGACAATCGAACTCAGGCCGTGCTACCGCTGCGCGGTAAAATCCTCAACAGCGAGGGAATGAGCACGGCGAAGGTCCTCACGAACCAGGAACTCAACGATCTGGTTTCGGCGATCGGTACCGGCGCGGGCGAAAAGCTGATGATGGATAAGCTTCGCTACGGAAAAATCATCCTCCTCATGGATGCGGATGCGGACGGCCATCATATCTCGACGCTGCTGCTGGACTTTTTCTTCAGGCACATGCCCGATTTAATTCGCAAAGGGCACATCTATATCGCTCAGCCGCCACTCTACCGCATTGATGTTGGCAAGGAGACCTTCTGGGCCAAGGACGATAATCACAAGGAAGAGATTCTTTCCAAGCTCCGGCAGAATGCGAAGCCCGAGATCAGCCGGTTCAAAGGGCTGGGGGAAATGGATGCGAAAGTTCTGAAGTCGACCACTCTGGACCCGCGCAACCGTATTCTCCTGAAAGTGGAAATCGATAATCCGCTGCAGGCGGATCAGATGTTCGATCAACTGATGGGTAAAGATGCGAATGCTCGTTACGAGCAAATTATGAACAATGCGATGAAAGTTTCGAGCGACGAGATTGATGTGTAAACAAAAAGGGGAACCGTCTGAACAGTTCCCCCTTTGAGAATTTATCCGTTACCTGAGGATTACTCCAAAGGAACTTTCAGCATCTGCAGGTAGTAGGATTTCTTGTCGCCCGATTTCTCGGCGATGAAAGCTTCCGCCTGCTCTTTTTCCTTGTATTCGAACTTCTCCACCTGTTTGCTGGAATTGTCGAATACGGCCCAGATGGCTTTCATACGAACGATCTTGGCCGCGCGGGTGCGCTTCGGCTTAACGACGGCGACGACTTTCTTCTTGGCCTTCTTTTTCTTCTTAATTGGCTCGCCGTCTTCGTCGAGTTCCTCGGCTTCCTCGTCTCCACCGGAGTCCTCTTCGCTTTCGGACTCACCATCGCCCTCGGCTTCGGCCTCGTCCTCTTCGCCCTCTTCCTCTTCCTCTTCAGTTTCTTCGGCTTCGGTTTCTTCCGTTTCCTCTTCGGAATCGGCTCGGTAATCCATACGATTGAGCGTGCGTTTGCGGCCCATAGTTGTCCTTTTCAATTGACGATTTACTATCTCATTAGGATACGACTGTTCCCTTTCCGGACAAGGGTTTATAGCCAGCGACGCCATCGGAAGAAGATCAGGGAAATGATACCGCAGCCTCCCATGGCCAGTATCGAGAGCCAGAATCCGCCGGGATGTTCCTTGCCGGGAAGGACATCGAAGTTCATTCCGTAGATGCTGGCGATAAGCGTCATAGGCAGAATGATCGTCGAGATCATGGTCAGCACTTTCATGATCGTATTCAGTTTGTTGGACACCGCCGCCAAGTGAGTTTGCATCAGATCCGAGATCATTTCCCGAGCGCCCTCAATCATTTCCGTGTAGCGGATGAGGTGGTCGTAGACGTTGCGGTAGTAGATCACTTCCTGGGGGCTGACCAGTTCGAATTCGTTGCGGGTCAGTCGAGCCAGAACCTCCCGTTCCAGAATCATGGTCTTGCGAAGAATGACAATGAACGATTTGTGCCGAAGCAATTTACGAAGTAGTGACGGCTGCGGTTGCTCCAGAATTTCTCGTTCCAGATCGTCCAGGCTTTCCAGTATTTCGTCGATCACCGGGGCACATTCATCCACCAGATCATCCAGCAGCCAGTGATAGAGATAATCGGGTCCGCGATTGCCGATAGCCACTTCGTGCGATAGCCGGTTTTTCAGGTGATCGACACAAGATAACTTCGTGTAGTGATGAGTGATCAAGGCATTCGAGGTCAGAACGGCGCTGAATTGCAGGTAGGCGCGGTGGCGTTCCGTCGGTTGAATTTCATCGCCGCACTGATTGAGGTATTCCCGGTTCAGAGGATTCACAATCGCGAATAGATAATCGTCCCACTCCTCGACTTTCGGCAGATGCGGCCCCACCTCGGGCTCGCGGATCGGTTTCCGAATATCTTCGAGTACTAACGCATGCACGGGTCGGACTTTTTCAAATATCCAGGCTTCCTCTTCGGGAGTCGGAGATTCCAGATCGATCCAGTAATCCGATTTCGATAGCTGGGGATCAAGGGAAAGATTCTTCACTTGCTCGGCGTCCAGCAGGCAGCACTTTTTGGAGTCTTTATCCCAGCGGTAGACTTGCAGCATGACGAATTCGTTACCCGATGACTATTTGCCAGACCCCGGAGAGGTATTTGACGAACTGGAGAAACCTCGTTCCACCTGGGGCGTTTTCGTTTTGATGTTGTATTTGATGATGACGCCAATCAGGGTATTGGCCACATTTCCGGTTCCCTTGAATTGGATTAAACGCGCGGGATTGGATCCAGTGCCGATGAAGGTCAGCATGGTTTTCGATTCGTCATATTTCACGATTTCAGCGTTTGCATCGATATCATCGCCCAGAACGCGGACATCCCCTTCGGCATCCATGCGATGGAAGGTTTTCGTTTGCTTCAATTCGTCCAGCATTTCGACTGTCGAAATCTCGAGGGATTTTTTGCTGTCCATTTGAATCGATCCTGGCAGCATGGCTCCCTTTTCGATCTTCATCTCGTGATCTTTGGCGGGGACGTGAATCACGGTGGTCGGCCCCAGGAATTTAGCTCTCTGTTTGCCGAAAGTCTGCATCTGCTGTTCGAACTCAATCCAGGTGAGCTTCATTTCCGGTTCGGTTTCGCCTTGCAGAGAATCCTTCTTTTTCGGTTGTTGTTGCGGCGGTTTATTCGGTCCGGAGGTACCATCGAGAAAATCGCTGCCCCCTTCTTTGAAAATTCGAATCTTTCCGGGCCCGTGGGCTTTGGTATTTCCGTAAGTCTGAGGGGGTGGGGCGTTCTTAACGGGGGCGGCAATCGGCTTACCGTTGTCCAGAACGTTTTCGTAGTCGAGCTCTTCGGCCACCAGACGTTGGTAGCTAATCAGTTTTTTATTTTCCCACTTTTCTTCGATAGCCAGCACCTGTGGGACATCATTCGGCTTGAGCGGATTCACTTCGCCCCGTTCGCACCGAACGCGATCGATTTTGGGATTCTCTTTGGGTGTGTTCGTTTTGTCGTTCGGTGTGGTGGTTCTGAAGTAAACCGGCCGGTCCAGATCGACTTGCATGATCGTGCTCAGCACCTTCGCGGATCCATCTTCCTGCTCGGCCTGTACGGCACCGATGAAACGAGCCCATTTGCCGGCGCCATCGAACTCCATGCTGTCTTTCCAGTAGATGAAAATGTTGGCATCTTTCTTGAGCTGTTCCCCTTGCATGGTGCTACTGGTTTTCATTCGCAGGCCACCGCGTCCGATTACCTGGGCATGATTGTCGCGCTGATCGATCACGATTATTGGCCCGTTGAGCGAGAGTTCTTCTCGGTGCAACTCGGCCGGTTTGATCTGGGCCACGACATCATTTTCCGCCTTCAAGGTCAGAGTGTGAAGGTTCTCGCCGTGGTGTTGAAGCTCCAGAATGTGAGCGAGCATCAGCATGCCCCGTTCATTTTTTTTATCCGCAGGGGGGGCTTGTTCGACTTCGACGTTTCCGACGCAGATAGCTTTATCCAGTTCGTGCTTGCCATCTTTGCGCAGCACCCAGGCATCCATGCGCTTGGCTTTGATAAAGATCGGTTCGTCTTTTTTCTCCTCGGGTTTGGGAGGAGCGTTCTTGTCGGCCGGGTTCGTGGCCGTTGTCGGACCGCTCGGCTTGCCGTTGAGTGTTGAACTCGGCGGCATCGGTTTCTGTAGATTCGGATTCGGACCAGGTCCGGGAGTAGGGATATCTTTGATGTAAACGAAGAGTTGATCCGCATCGCGTAGGTTCATGTCGGGGGAGTTCATAAATACATGCTGATTGGCTTCCAGTCTGACGGGTCTGGGTTGCGATTTTGCAACCGTTTCGGTGCCGGTCACGGGTTTCAATGGAGTCGGCACAGTCGCGACCGGGG
This sequence comes from Telmatocola sphagniphila, assembly GCF_018398935.1. Taxonomy (GTDB): domain Bacteria; phylum Planctomycetota; class Planctomycetia; order Gemmatales; family Gemmataceae; genus Telmatocola; species Telmatocola sphagniphila. Next base: position 878,567 of record NZ_CP074694.1, read on the forward strand.
TCCCGTTCTGATCGTTATCTTTTAACCAGACCCGTATTTCTTCCCCCTTCAAACTTTGTTTGGCTTTGGTATCGATGAACGAGGCTTTGCCGGTAAAGCGAAGAAATTGCAGCTGTTGGTTATCTTCCACAATCCGCTCGAAATACATCCAGTCATTCCAGTTGGCATTCTGTACGTGGGAATGAGTGGTCGTATCAAATTCCCCCATACCGATCGTTCCGGGGCCACGGACGCGAGCTTCTCGAATCCCATTGCTGCCGCCGGGATTTTTCGCCGGGGCGGCTTTAGGATCTTTAGCATCGTTGACGGGAGCGTTCGATTTCAAATAGAGTTCCAAGCCGCGCATCACATTGCCTTCCTTCACGGCGTAGATGCCCTCATCTTTTGCGCCCTTGAGAATGGTCGTCCTGGTAGCGGCCTCATAGACCAAGTCGTTTCCGGAGGCGTTCAGCTTTTCGGCGTCTGAGCTAATGGCAATCGCCAATCCCCAGGCATGCGCCCGTTTAATCTGCATCTGAGTTTCATCGCTGGGCGGAGTGGTTGGAGGCGGTAATGGAGCGGCCTGAGCGGTATTCGAATTGAAATTCGCCGGGGCTGGAGGTGTGTTCTTTACCCGTTCGAATTCAAGCAACAGATGATCGCACTTCAGGATATCTAAATTTTCCGTTTTTGCTTTGCGCGTGACCCGCACGTAGTTGGGAAGATTGGGGTTCAGACTGGGAGCGTTATGGAACACGCCGATATCTTTGATCATATCGTAATGAAACGATCCTTGGGTCTCGATCTGGACTATTGAAAGATCGGAATCATCGGGCTTCTTGCCGGGTGCGGTAGGGGGAGCGTTTCCTCCGGAAAGAAAATTCGATTGGGAATCGGACCAGAAATTCATGGTCACGTCAGATAAAAGATCGATGTGATCGACCCCATTGATTTTTCGATCGGTATCTTCCTTCTTTTTAACTTTCGGGTCGGGTTCCGCGTCGGATTTCAGGTACATGCGCATACCTCGAGCCAGCAGAGTAGGAACTTTCCCCCCGACTTTAAACTTACCCGTCATGGAGCGATTATTTTGCCAGTCGTACAATTCCATAATCGCATCGGTCGTGACCATCGCGGGAACATCCGCCTTATGGTTGTCGATGTAAAACATCGGTCCGACGGTCATGATTTCAATGTCGTCATCGGGAGTTTGACTTTTCCGATTGTTGCGAATGTGAATCCGACCTTTTCGCGCATCCTTCACGGGAATTTCGGGATCGGAAATGATGTCGGCTCGAATGACCTTCTTTCCCACCGCCTCGGCAATACTGTGCACCGGGGAATCGAAAGTGAGAATACCCCGGTCGGAATGAAGCGTGGTTATCTCCTGCATGCCATCCGGGCCTTTGTTTTTGCCGAAGACGGCTATACTCAGCGGCGAAGCAAATAGACGGCCGTCATCGGAGAAGGCTTTTCCATTCGACTGTTTCTCCAGGGTGGCCGCGAGAACGACCCCCTTCGAACCCAGATTCATCTTCATCCCGTAATCGAGTTCGGCACAGTTAGCGCCAAACGCGACGATCAATTGCTCTTCGATGGGAGATCGAGTGGTGGGAGGAATGAACTCCTGCTGATCGGCGACCTGCGCGAATCTCTCCGGCAACGGCGGCAGGCCATCGACGCGACCCAGGAGTTGTGCGTAGACGAAGTATCCGAGGATACTCAGCGAGAGTCCCAGCACGGTCAGTAGTATTCGTCGTGGCGTGTGCATATCGAGTCAATCGGGCGAAAGTTAGTATTCCTCGAACAAATTCAATCCGACTTCTGGTGTTCCTGACCGCGAGCCGTCAGATCCGACTTTATCAGATTCGGCCGGAGGAGTAGATCCTGAGAGTCCTCGGAATTAGCAGTTCTCAGAGTAGTTTGTTTGCTCAGAAACAGACTCGGCTCTTGCGTCTCTCTCGTCACGAACAACGGCTTCAAATCGAAGATCGTGAGATAATTCCAGATCGCGTCTCCTTTATCGCCCAGAACTGTACCGGGAACGATCACCGCCGTTTCCCAGGAAGCAGAACCGAGAGTCTGCTCCGGAATGGTCCGGGCGGCCACTCGGAAGATTTCGGTCTTCTGCTGGATCGGCGCATCTTCATAGCGAGTTGGAATCAGCATAAAGGCGGAGGCGTACTTGGAATTCGGCTTGGGAACACTGCGGTCCGCGGGAAGGCCAGCCGGATCGGATGGGGTTTGATTTTCGATCAGATAATCCAGCTTGTGGAGAATATGGAACTGTTGGATCCTCCTACCACTCTCTGCGGATCGTTCTTGCGCAGGGCATACAGTGAGCATCAGTAGAAGTGCCGATAGCAGAACTAGGTATTTCATCCTCTATCCTCTAAACCTGGTTCGCGTAACGAAGTACCACTTCATTCCACCGACCCTGGGCTTTTAGTATCCATTCGATCGTTTCGCGCACGGCTCCCCGTCCCCCAGGTTGCTGGGTCACATAGTCCGCCACCGCTCGCATTTCCTGCACGCCATCTGCTACCGTTACGGCGATGCCGCAGCAATTCATCAGAGCCAACTCCGGTAAATCGTCGCCGATACAGCAAGATTCCTCGATTTTGAAATTCAACTCCTCGGAGAGTATTCGCAAAGCGGCCTGCTTATTTCCGACACCTTGCAGCACTTTCGCTACATCCGTTTCCTTGGCCCGGCGATCGACCAAAGGTGAACTGCGGCCGCTGATAATCACACTGCGGTATCCGAGGGAATGCCACCAGCGCAGTGCGATTCCGTCCCGGACATGGAAGGGACGCAGTTCCGTATTCTGATCGCTGTAGAAGATGCTGCCGTCGGTCAGAACGCCGTCAACGTCCAAAACGAGGACGTTGATGCGAGTCAAACGCTCGGTCAGTGGCGGTTTAGGATTCATGCCGATTGACGCTCCCACAAGCGAACCTTCGGGGTCGCTTCCAAAGGATCGTGCAAGGGATCGACGCCGATCAAATCGGTGATATCCAACAAGCCGATCGGTCGACCGACCGCGTCGATCACCGGTAACTCGCTGATCTTGCAATCGCGGAAAATGCTAATGGCTTCCTGCACCTTGGCGGTGGCAAATATCGTTTTGGGGTTGGCCGTCATCACTTGAGCGATTGGCAGATCGAAGGCATTATCCTCCCGGCGCTCGAACAGTTTGGCCAGATCGCTATCGGTGAAGATTCCCATTAACAAGCCGGTTTCATCAACCAGCATGATCGCGCCGGTCCGGCGACCCGGGAGGCAGGATTCCGAAAAGACCTGGCGAACCGTATGACTTTGCGAGGCGATTCGGAGTTCCGTACCGCGACGCATGACCGTATCGACAATGGCTAATTTCCGGCCAAGACTCCCGGCCGGATGGAAGCGAGCAAAATCTTCGGAAGTGAATGCCCGCAGTTCGACGAGCGAGAAGGCAAGGGCATCGCCCAGGGCCATCATTACCGTCGTACTGGTACTGGGTGCCAGATTCAGCGGGCAGGACTCGGCCAGTGAGCCGTAGATGATGGAGTGATCGGTCTGCTTGGCGAGTGTGCTGCGCGGATTGCCCGTCATACCAATGAGTTGATGAGCAATGCCTTTTAATGCGGGAAGCAATCGAAGAATCTCTTCGCTCTCCCCACTGTGGGACAGGATTAAAACGATGTCTTCTGGATGGACCATTCCCAGATCGCCGTGCATGGCCCGGGTGGCATCGAGAAGATAGGCGCGAGTGCCCGTGGAATTCAACGTGCCGACGATCTTCTGGGCTACATCGAAAGATTTGCCCACTCCCGTCACGCCCAGTCGGCCGCGACAGCCATAAATGGCCTGCACCACCTGTTCGAAACCGGGATCGAGTTTTTCCGCGACCTGATTCAAGGCCTGCGCTTCGATGTGGAGAACCCGTTTCGCAACGTTCAGCGACAGCGGATGCCCATCCGAGGTTGCACGCAAAGTCATTGATCCTTCCTTGGATGACTTTCCAGACGGATTTGGTCATCAACTAACAACCACATGCTTACCCGCGATGGCAAAAAAAAACAACACCGGCTTACGTCCGGTGTTGTTGGTATCTTGCGTCGCTTGCTTATCTTTACATTTCGCAGAGCGAAAGATAAAGCTGAGCCAAGTGTTTCCAGCCCGATTGAGCGGGAAGACCTGCTACGGCTTCCTGAAGATCCTTGCGGGCCGATTCACGTTCGCCGAGGAAGATCTTGGCCATACCGCGATTCAGGCAGATGACCGGATTCGAAGGCTGAATCTTCCAAACTCGGAGGGCCTCGGCATGTTCGCCTCGCATCCAAAGAGTCGAAGCCGCTTCATTTCCGCGGACCCAGGTTTCCAGACCCTGGCAGCGATTGAGCAATTCCTGAGCCAGATCGAAAGCACCGGCCAGTCGGGCCACACCAACCGCTAACAGGATTTCTTCGCCGGTCTTCTTGTTTAATTTTTCCTGATTCAAGTTATTCAGAACGCAATCGGCCACCTTAGGAGTCGATTTGATCTGAACCGTTTTGAGCAGACGGGGAATATCGCTCACCTGTTGAGGATAATTTCCGATCGCACAGGGCAAAGCCACGATCATGCTGTCCAGAAAAGCGTAGCTGGACCATTCATTCGAGAGGGCTGCAGCGGCTTTGTTCTGGCCGTACAATTTGGCGAGGGTTTGAACCTCATTCCAGGCCGTGACGGGATCGACTTTGACGCCGGCGGAAGAATCGTAAGGTTCAACTAGGCCGAAGTTTGCATCGAATTCGGTATCGCAGACAAACGAATCCAGAACTCGGTTCATCAATTCTTCGATATTTGGAAGCGTAGTCATGATTCGTCTCCGTCTGGCAATTTCAATTTCACTTTACATGAAAGAGACGAATGAAGCGACTGTACTTGCGCAACAGCTTCCAGAAAAGTGTTGCACCTACAGATTCTAACGAAAATTAGTGGATCTTACCCAAATTGACTCTGACGATTGTATATTTGTTTGGTACAAATCGGCTATTTGATCAGGTGCCTTCCGCTTTTCCGGCTCCGACATTCTACCCAAACTATTGAACTTGGAGACATTGCAACGATAACTTCGGACTTTCTGAGACTGTCTGGATTCTCTTTCATAAGCTAATCAAGTCTCAGACACGACTATACACCAGGGTAGGATTGGGCCGAATGGCGAAGCATATTTTTGTGACCGGCGGAGTAGTCAGTTCGCTGGGTAAAGGCATCACTTGCGCGTCGATCGGCATGCTGCTCGAACGTCGCGGTTTGCGGATTCGCCTCCAGAAGTTTGATCCCTATATCAACGTCGATCCCGGTACCATGTCCCCTTATCAGCATGGTGAAGTGTACGTAACGGACGATGGAGCCGAGACCGATCTCGACTTGGGCCATTACGAACGGTACACAAACGTTCCGCTCAACCGGGACTGTAATTACACCACCGGTCGAATCTACTCGACTGTGATCGCCAAAGAACGCAAGGGCGATTACAAGGGCAAGACCGTTCAGGTCATACCTCATGTGACCAATGAAATCAAAGCGGCTATTCGCACGTTAGCCACGGAAGATGTGGATATCTGCATCACCGAAATCGGCGGCACTGTCGGCGATATCGAAGGCATGCCGTTTTTCGAAGCCATCCGCCAGTTCGCACTAGATATCGGCAAGCAGAACTGCCTCTACATTCACCTGACGCTGGTTCCCTACTTGAAGGCCGCCGGGGAAGCCAAAACCAAGCCGACCCAGCACAGCGTCATGGAACTGCGGAAGATCGGTATCCAGCCTGATGTGCTGATCTGTCGCACTGAGCGGGAACTTCACAAGGACGATGCGGAAAAGATCGCCCAGTTCTGTAACGTCGAAAGGCGGGCGGTGATCGAAGAACGGGATAAGGAAGTTACAGTCTATGAAGTTCCCGTCAGCCTGAAGAACAACAAACTCGACGAATTCATCATCGAGAAGTTCCAGCTGAAAAATGCTCAGCCGATCCAAATGGATGATTGGCTGGGAATCATCGAAACGATCAAGAATCCCAAGCACGAAGTCACGATTGCCGTTGTCGGTAAATACGTGAAGCATGCCGACGCGTACAAATCGGTTTACGAAGCGTTGATGCACGCCGGGATTGCCAACGAAGCCAAAGTCATCGTGAAAAAGGTCTCGGCGGAACATATCGAGCGGGATGGCCTGGAAAAGTTCATGGCGAACATTGATGGACTTCTGGTGCCCGGCGGTTTCGACGTCCGTGGGATTCAGGGGAAATTGGATGCCATCCGTCACGCCCGCGAATCCAAATTGCCTTTCTTTGGCATCTGCCTGGGACTCCAGTGTGCGGCGATTGAATTTGCCCGAAACGTTGTGGGCCTCTCTGATGCGAATTCCACTGAATTCACCAAGACGTCCTCGAATTTTCTGGTCTGCATGCTCAGCGAGTTGAAAGGGGTTACCAACCTGGGAGGCACCATGCGGTTGGGGGCTTACAACTGCCGGTTGCAGGCCGGCACCCGAGCCTATGCCGCATATAAGAAAGAGATCATCTCAGAACGGCATCGTCATCGCTATGAAGTAAACAACGACTATCGTGGAATCCTGCAACAGCATGGACTGGTGATTGCGGGTACTACGCTGGATAATTCGCTTGTGGAAGTGATTGAGTTGAAGGACCATCCCTGGTTTCTGGCCGTGCAGTGTCATCCGGAGTTCAAATCTAAACCGAATGAGGCTCACCCCTTGTTCCGGGACTTCATCACCGCGGCCTTGAAACACAAAGCCGAGCGCAAAAAATAAGGCGGGACGTTAGCCCGCCTATTTTGCAAATGTTCGAAATTATTTGCCTTCGGTCGGTTTGAGTTTGAATTCGATCGGATCCAGAGCCGTTTTGCCCGGTGTTAAATCAATTTTTACACCAAGCCGTCCTTTCGCAGGAGTTCCCGCCCAACTCCAACCTTGGCTTTCATGCCAGATGGCCAAGTTGAATTTTCCTACAGGTGCATCTTTAATCTCAAATTTCCCATCGGCATCGGTTACTGCAAAATAGGGATGATCGAATACGAAGATTTTCGCGTTCATCCAACCATGGATGCTGCAACTCAAGCTAAGCGGGAAAAGATCAGCTTTGATGAGGCCAACGTCGTGTTGCCCGCCGGACGGAATCAAAGGATTAATATCGATGTTGCCGCCGGCCAATTTCGCATTGTGTGGTATGCTCGCACTATTTTTTATGATTAGTGATTGGCCTTCCTGCATTGCGAGGACGTGCGGGATGAATGAGCAGCAGGGTTGGTCGATTTCCGCATTCGGTTTTGCCGGTTTGGCGACTTTAGGATTGATCGAATCGGCTGGGAATTTGTCCCCTCGCTTGAACCCTTCGGGAACCAGGTAAACGACTGCATTTCGGATGCCGCGATTTTTCGGGTTAATCACCCAGGTCTCATCGCTGAACGGGCCGTCTTTCAGGCAGGCTTGTACGTCTTTATTTGGCGTGATATTCGCCATGACCGGGATTTTTTCGTTCTTGGGGAAAAGAATTTGCCCGGTGATCGTCGTCCATTCGCCCTGAGCGTTATTCGATTCGGCATTGGCCGAAGTGGTTTTAACGAAAGAGGATTGAATAGATTTTTCGGAACTGGAGGGCTGTTGCGCGAAAGCCGTTCCGACGGTCAAAACAGGGACGCTTACAATCGAAGCAGCAATCATAAATTTACGGAAATTCATCAACATTCTACACCTCAATAAGGAAAAGGGAGGCTAAGGCAGGTTAAGTCTATTATACCTTAAACCGCACTTTTCGACTCGAATCTAACCGTTAATTATTCGAAGAACTTCCCCATGTAACAAGCCATTTGTCGCTAGAACTTGCGGAACATCGATGCGAGGAGTTCCCGTCCAATCGCTAAACATGCCCCCCGCTTCCTCGACAATGACTTTCAGCGGGCAGACATCCCATTCCTTGACTCCGGAATCGATTGCCACATCGACGGTTCCCTCCGCTAGAAGGGTGAAGCCGTAGAAATCTCCGAAGCCGCGAGTGCGATCGCACTGAGCTACCAAATCCAGAAACTGCTTCTCGCGATTTTCCTGTTGGAACAGGGTAATGCTGGTGTAAACGACCGTGGCCTTTTTGAGTGAATCGATCTGTGAAACGTGTAATTGCTTTCCATCTCGGAATGAGCCATGTCCCTTCAGAGCGTGATAAGTCTGGCTCATGGCCGGGATGACCGCAATTCCTGCGATGACTTCTCCGTGAAATTTCAGGCCGAGCAAGGTAGCCCAGACGGGTACGCCACGAATGAAGTTGCGAGTTCCATCAATGGGATCGATCACCCACTGGTAGCCGGAGGAACCTGGCTGATTACCGAACTCCTCCCCGAGGAATCCATCTTCCGGGAAGTTCTTGGAAATCTCCTGGCGAATGATCTCCTCCGAGGATTGATCGGCCAGCGTCACCGGACTTTGATCGGCTTTCCATTCGACGACGATGTCTTTGTTGAAGTAAGAAAGCGCATTTGCCCCCGCCTTCTGAGCTACCGTGATAGCGGCTTCATATCGGCGTTCCCAGTCGTGAGCCATCTTTTACTTCCCTTCAAAGCGGGTTTTGGCATACGCGGCCGCGCCGACAATCCCGGAATCGTCTCCGAGGGCCGCGGTGACGAATTTCACATCATTGGTGGCTTTCGGCAGCGAGTACTTCTGGGCGAATTCCCAGATCCGTTCGGTGAAGCTCTCACCGAGTGCGTGAGTAACACCGCCGCCAATGACAATAATTTCGGGGCTCAGAAAATTGATGACACTGGCAATACTGCAGCCGATTGCACGCGAAGCATCTTCGACAATCTGTACGGCAATTGGATCATCGGCTTCGTAAAATTCCGAAAGACTCGAACTTTTCAGAGTCGGTAAAACGATGTCTTTCCAGGGTTTGCGAACTTTCTTAGGAGCGTCGTCCAGGAGTTCTTTGGCGCGTTTCATCATGTTTTTGCGCCCAGCGATATCTTCGAGTTCCGATCCGCGTCGCCAGTGAATGACGATATGCCCGATTTCGCCGGCATGGCCGTTGAAGCCGTGGTAGAGTTCGCCGTTGAGAATGAGTCCGCCGCCCACGCCGGTGCCTGCGAAGATTCCAAAAACGTTTTTAGCCCCCTTGGCGGCTCCCAGGGTCCATTCGCCGTAGGTTCCCATACGAACGTCGTTATCGACGATGACCGGCCATTTCCAAGCTTTGGGCATCAACGGCTTCAGGTCGTAGTCCCGCCAGTTGAGATTGGGAGCGTAGCGTACGAAACTGCTGTTGGGTTGAATCTGACCCGGCACGGCGAAGCCCATGCCACGAATTTCCGCAGTATCGACCTTATTTTCTGTGATTAATTCCTGCACGCTTTCGGTAATACGCTGCAGAACCGCTTCCCCTCCCTGGTCGGCGTCGGTATGTTTTTTGATTTTGGAAATCAATTTCAGTTTGGAATCAAACAGCCCGGAGAGAATTTTGGTTCCACCCAGATCGATTCCAATCCAATAGGAATTTGCCATCAACGTACCTGCGGAGGGTAAGAATTTGAACGTACCTGAAAAGTCTTTTTAGCGATTTTGCAAAGATTTGAAGAGATGGCCCAGGAGGGACTCGAACCCACACACCTTTTGGGTACTCGATTTTGAATCGAGCGCGTCTGCCATTCCGCCACTAGGCCATGTTCTGAAAAGATACCTGTCTTTGGGCGAAAGGACAAGAGACGAAATGAACGGGTTCGCAGTTTTCTCCGTAATGACTGGATAACACTTTAATTTCCTTCCGTCCCTTGTTTCAGACCATGGGGCAGATAGAAAAGTTAAACCGAGAAAGACTAGTGAAATTTAGAATATTTGGAGGATTCAGCGTGTTGAAACTGCGATTGGCCTCTTTGCTTGGGCTGATGCTTCTGTTCGGGGTTACCTTCTCGCAAGCTCAAGAAGCCAAAAAAGACGCTGCGAAGAAGGACCCACCCAAAGTCGAGCCTAAAGCCGAACCCAAAGCGGAAGCCAAGGCGCCCACCCCTTCGGCCGATGGGAAAGTGGACTTCACCTGGAAACTGGAAAAAGACAAGGTTTTCTACCAATCCACCACCACTTCCACGACCCAGAGCATCAAAGTGATGGGCATGGATGTGAACCAGACTCAGGAACAGGTTTTCTACTTCAAATGGCAGCCATTGAAGGAAGAAGGCAAAAAGTGGACGATCAAGCAGACTATCGAAGGTCTGAAGATGAAGATCGATCTGGCGGGTAATCCGATCGCCTTCGACTCCGAAACTTCTGCTCCCGCCGGCTCCCAGACCCAGCTCTCCGACTTCTTCAAATCCTTGAAAAACAGCGAGTTTGTGCTGACGCTCAACGAAAAGATGAAAGTGGAAAAGGTAGAAGGTCGCGAAGAGTTTCTGAAGAAGCTGGGCCAGGCTAATGCTCAGATGGAAGCTCTTTTGAAAACCATTCTGACTGAAGATGCCATGAAGCAGGTGACCGATCCTACCTTTGGCTTCATTCCGCCGGAACCCAAGAAGATTGGCGAAAGCTGGAAGGTCACTACGACCCTCAATCTGGGACCGATTGGGACTTACGACAACACCTCTACCTACACCTACAAGGCCAAGGAATCCGACGAAAGACATATCATTGAAGTGGTTTCCGAAGTGACCTACAAGGCTCCGACCGATAATAGCGCCGGCCTGCCTTTCAAGATCAAATCGGCCGACCTGAAGACCAAAGATAAGACTCCTGGTCAGATCGTTTACAACGCCAAAGCCGGCCGTGTGGACGAAGCTCGCATGGTTCTGAAAATTACGGGCAGCATGAAGATTGAAATCGGCGGTAACGAGACCCCGGTGGAACTCAATCAGGATCAGACCACTGTCGTTAAGATTTCCGACAAGAGCTTTGTGACTGAAAAGAAGTAATTGCGGACTTTCGTAAGCTAAACTAATTGAAACTTAGGGGTGCCGATGGCACCCCTTTTTCGTTGCGGGAGGTCGGATTTCCATGCGATATGCAATAATCGGCTCGGCCGGGCAACTTGGGACAGCGCTTCAAAAATTACTCGGGAATCAGGCCATTCCCTTGACGCGGGCCGATTTTGACGCTATCGACGCGGCTTCCCTGCGACGCAAATTGACCGAACTTCAGCCTACTCATCTGATCAATTGCTCTGCCTACAATTTCGTGGATAAAGCGGAACAGGAACCTGAAGTAGCCTTCCGGTCCAACGCCTGGGCCGTACGCGATATGGCCACGATTTGCTCGGAATTGAGCGCAAAATTCGTCCATGTCAGTACCGATTACGTGTTCGGTTTAGACACTACCCGAACGATTCCTTTTCGAGAGACAGACGCTCCTGGGCCTGTGAGCGTTTATGGGGTTAGCAAATTGACCGGGGAGTATTTCGCGCAGACTTACTCCGCGAATCACCTGGTTATTCGCACCTGTGGACTCTATGGCGTTCGCCAGGTGCAAAGTGGCAAGGGCACGAACTTCGTGGATACCATGCGGAATCTGGCCCGGGCCGGTAAGGCCTTAAAAGTGATTAACGATCAGCACTGCACTCCGAGTTTCGTGGAGCATGTCGCCCAGGCCTTGGTGGAGATGCTCCACAACGACTTAAAGGGGCTTTATCACGTCACTAACAGTGGCCAGACAAACTGGTATGAATTTGCGAAGACGATTTTCGAACTCAGCGGTATCCAGGCCAATCTCAGCCCCACAACCGCGGCTGAATATGCCAATCAATTTCCTATCGAAAAACGGCCCGCCCGAAGGCCGGGATATTCCGTGCTCTCCTGCGATAAGCTTCTCGCTGGAAATGTTAAGCAACTTCCGGACTGGCGGGCAGGTCTGGCCGATTATCTGAAATCCGTCTAATGATAATTGTGATAAAATAGCTTGCAAGTAGTGCTATATTATTTTATAATACATATTGAGAATCAATCTCAATAAGATAGAATCATGAAACCACTATCGAAAATCGAAATTGGTAAGTGTTGTCGAGTCGTGGGCATCGAGGGCCAACCCGATCTTTGCCAGCGATTGATGGAAATGGGGATCTGCGAAGGGGATAAAGTCTCCGTGGTGCGTAAAGCCCCCTTGGGTGATCCCACCGAATATCATTTTGGCTGCAACCGCATTAGCCTCCGGCAAGTGGAAGCCTCAGCCATTCTGGTGGAGCCGACCTGAAGTTCATGACCGGGACAAAAAAAATACGTGTGGCGCTTCTCGGGAATCCAAACACCGGTAAGACGACACTGTTTAATGCCCTAACCGGTTTAAAGCAGCATGTAGGGAACTATCCCGGCATCACGATCGAAATCAAAACCGGCATTTCCCGTTTTGAAGATGTTGAATTCGAAGTAATCGATTTACCTGGCACTTATAGCCTCGCGGCTCGCTCTCCGGATGAGTTGATTGCCCTGGAATTACTTCTGGGTTTAAGGCCGGGCGAAGCGCCTCCCGACGCGATAATTTCCATAGTCGATGCGACGAACTTGGAACGGCATCTCTATCTGGCCGGGCAACTTTTCGACTTGCAGATTCCGATGGTTATGGCCGTCAATTTTATTGATGAAGCCAAGGCTAAAGGAATTGAAATCGAGTTCGAGCATCTCAGCGAACGGCTCGGTATCGCCGTTATCCCGATCCAGGCAAACAAAGGCATCAATCTCGATCGGTTGAAGTCCGCGCTCTATTCGGCCGTCCTCGATAAACGCATTCCCGACAAACTGCCTGCTCCCGAAGAGTTCGAACAGGCCAAGAAAAAATTGCACGTTCTACTCCCGACTGCGCCCCCCGTGCTGGTGCGACGACTTTTGATCGACGTTGGCGGGTATCTGGAAAAAACCTATCTGCCGCGAACCAATCTGGAATTTCGCGAGGAACTCGCAGCAAGTCGGGACAGACTGGCCACTTTCGGGCATGCACTTCCCACGGCGGATGTACGCCGGCGATTCGATCAGATTCGGCACATTCTCAAGGGAATTATTACCCGACCGGATGTCCACGTCCGACAGTTCCGGGATCGTCTCGATGCCATCTTTACCCATAAAGTGTGGGGGACGCTGGTCTTCTTCCTGGCAATGTTCTGCCTGTTCCAATCGATTTTCAGTTGGGCCGAACCGGCGAAATCGGTTATTGAGTTCGGTCAGGATTGGCTGACGAGACAAGTGGAATCGGCCATGTCCGCCGGCCCGCTTCGCTCTTTACTTTCCGAAGGAATCATTAAAGGGGTGGGCAGCGTTCTGGTTTTCCTTCCCCAGATTCTGGTACTGTTTGTTTTCATTAGCGTTATGGAAGACTGCGGCTATCTGGCACGAGCAGCCTTCCTGATGGACAAATTGATGTCCGGCTGCGGGTTACACGGTCGGTCTTTCATTCCGCTGCTGTCTTCGCTCGCTTGCGCAGTTCCGGGCATTATGTCGACCCGGGTGATCGAAAACCATCGGGATCGCCTGACGACGATTCTGGTCGCCCCGTTGATGAGTTGTTCGGCCCGCCTGCCGCTGTACGTTTTGATTATCGGCACTTTCCTTTCAGATCCCTGGTGGCTGCCCGGCCTGACGTTATTTGGAGTTTATCTGCTCGGCTTCATAGCCGCACCGCTGTTCGCACTGCTATTTAAACGGACGATTCTCCGCGGTCCGAGGCCGTTATTTGTGATGGAAATGCCACCGTTACGGCGACCGACTCTTCGAAATGTCTTCCGGCGGGTCTACGATGCGGGGAGGGCTTTTGTAATGCGAGCCGGTACAGTGATTCTCGCCGCCATGATTCTGGTTTGGGCTTCGCTTTACTTCCCGAATAAAGATTTAAATGGGGTTCCCTACGAAGATCACCTCGAATTGATTTCCGAGAAGATCGATCATGCGAAAGAGCAGGGGGCCGAAGGAGAGGCGACCGTCGAAAAGCTGGAGGAAGAGAAAAATCAACTCTTCTACAATTGGCGAAAAGAAAGTTACCTGGGCCGAGTCGGACAGTGGATGGAACCGGTATTTCGACCTCTGGGTTGGGATTGGAAGATCGGCGTTGCAGCTTTGGCCAGTTTCCCTGCTCGGGAAGTGGTGGTAGGAACTCTCGGGATCCTTTATAAGCAGGGCGAAGTTGAAACGAAGGATCAGCAGATTTCTGAAGTGGGGGAGACGCCGCTGGCCAAAGCGATTCGAAGCGACTGGAGCGAGGAGCCAAGCCGCAACAAGTACCGCATTGCTACTGCCGTCTCATTGATCGTTTTCTTCGCGTTCTGCTGCCAATGCGTTTCCACGCTGGCGGTCATCCGCCGCGAGACGCAATCCTTACTGTGGCCGACCTTTACATTCGTTTATATGACTGCTTTGGCTTACCTGGCGTCGATGGCTACCTTCCAGATCGGTCGGCTTATTATCGACAGGAGTGTATGACCATGCTCGACTGGCAAACCGCGATAACTGGTACTCTGATACTCGGGGCCGCCCTGTTTGTAATCCGGCAGTTCTATCTGTCGCTATTTGGCGGTCGAAGTGCTTGTGCCAGTTGCGGCAATTGTTCGAACAAATTTCCGGAACCGGTTCAGGATTCCCGGCGGATTTCCCTGCTCTAATTCGTCTGTTCCGAGACGCTCTTCCACCATTGCTTCACGGTGTATTCGGCCGACTTGCGTAATGGCTCGAAGGATTCCTTGGTCGATTCTCCCATGCTGGTGAAAGCTACCGAAATCGGTTGCCAGGATGGAATCGCATCCGAAGCCCGAAAAGACTTGATTTTCAACAGTTTGGAAGGGATCTCCAAGGGGGTTTCCGCGGCACGCAAAGTCGCGGTAGCAACATCGTTGCCGATTGTCTCCCATTGCTTCAGGGCGGATTTCAGATCTTCGGCCTTGGTGTTTGGAGGCTTAATCGAGACGTCATTGTTCCTGGCCGGTCGTTCCCGCAGATAGACGGCGATAGCGAGAGCCGCGGCCACGGCGAAAGCACCGAATGTCATCCTCTGAACCCGAATCCAGCGATCCCTTTGCAATCGAGTCATTACGAAAGCGGAAGTCACACGCTTTGGTGGGCGCGGGGTCGATTGGTATTCTGGCAGTCGCGACAAAATCGCGAAGCCCTTCTGAATCGATTGACAGCGATCGCAGGACTCCAGGTGGTCTTTCGAAAGGGCCGAAAGCTCCCGGGCATCGCCATCCAGAATGAGATTCCATTCCTGGTCGAAGGCGGAGCAAGCCGTTGGGTTTTTGTTAAATTCGGACATCATTTTGAGATATTTCCAGCATTCCGCGGGATCGCAGAGTTTCCAACACTTCTAATCGGGCACGGTGCAACCAGGTCTTAATCGTTCCAACAGGCTTGCCAATGGCCTCTGAAATGGAGAGGTAATCGAGAGCTTCCTCGTGGTAAAGAATGAAAACCTGACGGTAATCTTCTCGGAGAAGTTTCACAGCCCGGGAGATTTCTCTCGCCATTTCATTCGATTCTTCGCCAGTTTTCCGGTCTGCCAATTCACTATCGCTTTCCAACTGAACGGTCGATTTTCGCCGGCTCGAAAGCCAGGTGCGACAGCGGTTGGCTGTAACCTGAAGAATCCAGGGTTTCAGCGGGCGGCTGGAATCCCATCGGTGCAAATAGCGGAAAATCCTCAGGAACGATTCCTGATAGATATCTTCGGCATCCGAACGATTGCCCAGCATCCTAAAACAGAGGCGGAAAACATCATCGTGAAATCGTTGGATGAAATCGGTGAACGCCTGAGACTCTTTACGCAGGCAGGCCGCGACCAGTGTCTCTTCGCTTTGCACGGTTCTTCCTAGATAGGATTACCTGAGGGGAGGGGAGCTAAGTTTCAAAAAAATTACTTTCGCTGGGCATCGCGCAAAAGATCCATCACTTCCTGGGGTTCAGCTTCCCGAAGTGTCTTACCGCGCTTTTCGAGGGCTTCCTCGAACCGAATGGCCGTTTCCTGCATGCGTTCGTGGGTTTCCGCCGAACCGCCGATCAGAAGAAACTGTTCCGATTGAGTGATGCGCTTTTGATTGTCCGTACCATCCAGACCGACACCCAAAAGCCCCACAACTTCGACCTTACTCTTTTCTAACCGATTATGCATGGTAAACCTTTCCCAGGAGGTATCTCAAAATTATACTTCACTCTCGGAACTTCGGTAGGCAAATAATAGTCGGGAACTCTAGGCAAATCCCGGAAATAGCGTGTTGCAGATAAGGCCTTCAAGCGTTACGATAGCTCCATCTATTTATTCTCTATTAATTCACCGGTATTTGAGTCGATCATGGCCTATTTGATACTGCTCAAGTCCCCCGATGGGACAAATCAGGGTGAGCGGGTTAACCTGGCCCAGGATTTGGTGGTCTTAGGCCGCAGCCCGGAAGAGTGCGATATCGTCCTTCCGTTGAACGCCGTCAGCCGAAAGCACGCTCAGATTTCCTACGAAAGCGGCACTCATCACATCGAGGACCTCAACAGCCGCAATAAAACTTTCGTTAACAACAAGCAGATTGCAGGCCGCACGCCATTAAAAGACGGGGATGGCGTAAAAATCTGTGATTTTCTCTACTGCTATCGCGATGAGAGCAAGCAGGTCGTTAAGTCGAATTTACTCGAACTACCCAAGGATCTCCGCAAATTCGATGAATCGACCGATCTGAATGCCAACGAAGATTTCTCCAGTACAACGGTCGAAGCGACTCTCAATCGAGGGCTGGCCTCGAACTTTTTGGAGACCCAGCCTTCCGAGAAACTGAGAGCCATTCTTCACATTAGTGCCGCCCTCAGCAAGACGCTGGACATCAAGCTCCTTCTGCCGCAGATCGCCGATGAACTTTTCGCGATTTTTCGACAGGCCGACCGCTGTTTCATCATTCAGCTGGATGAGACCAATAATCAGCTCATTCCCGTCGTAATGAAAACGCGTCGGCCGATGCCGGGTGGTGATCGGTTCAGCCGGACGATCGTTCGAAAATGCCTGGAATCCTTACAGTCTTATCTGAGCGAAGACGCTTCTTCGGATGCCAATGTGGGTTTAGCTCAGTCGATTGCGGAATTTCGCATTCGCTCGGTCATGTGCGTTCCACTGGCTACCCAGGATGGCCAACCCCTGGGTGTTATTCAACTCGATAGCCAGGATCGAACTAAGAAGTTTAATCAAGAGGATCTGAAACTTCTGGTCTGCGTGGCCAACCAGGCCTCGGTCTCTCTGGAGAACGCCCGGCTGCACGAATCGCTGGTCAAACAGCAGAAACTGGAAGAAGAAAATAAAGCGGCCACCAAAGTTCAGCGCGGCTTCCTGCCGCAAAAATTCCCCAAACTGCTGGGCTACACTTTCTACGCTCATTATCTCGCAGCCCGTACCGTGGGCGGGGACTATTACGATTTCATTGAATTGAATGATGGTCGCGTCGCCGTCTTACTCGGGGACGTTTCGGGTAAAGGGGTGCCGGCGGCCTTGCTCATGGCTCGATTGAGCGGCGAGGCGCGGGTTTGCATCCTGACCCAGAAGACGGTCGGTCAGGCCATCACCAAGTTGAACGAACAGTTGATGCAGGCCAATCTCGAGGATCGTTATGTAACGCTGGCCGCCGTGGTGATCGATGCGGAGAAAAATGAAATTACCATGGTCAACGCCGGGCATCTGTCCCCCTGGATATACCGGCACGCCGAGCAGAAGCTCGAAAAGTGCTTCGATAAGGACACAGGCGATTTTCCCATCGGTTGGGTGCCCGGATTCGAGTATTCCGAACACAAATTCGTTCTGGGGGAGGGGGACAGTTTCATCATGTTTACCGATGGAATTGAGGATGCCCAACCCGCAAATGGCGTGCGTTTTGGCACGGAACGTGTACAATCTACTATCGAGCAGACGACCGTTACAGCCGGTCCGCTTACCGCCAAGGATATCGGAACGTTACTGATTAAGGCGGTACAAACGCATGCTGCGGGTCATCCGCAATTTGACGATATCGCACTGGTATGTTTTGGTCGAGTTGACAAGGATTACGTGACTACGGCCTCATCTACGAAATATTAAAGCTATGATGAGTAATAGGCCGGCTTCGAAAATCACATCATACCGGCGAGCTTGTTGATACCGTTCAGTTGAGGAAAGTGGAAAGCAAACTTATGAGTGGCACCACCGTTCTGCCAGAATTGGAAGTGGAAGAGGAAGTACGGGTACGCAGGCAGCCCCCTTACCACGTAATTCTTCTGAATGATGACGACCATTCCTATGCTTACGTGATCGAAATGTTGCGGGAGTTGTTCGGTTACACGATCGAAAAAGGGTTTTTACTGGCCGAAGAAGTGGATAAAAAAGGTCGCGTTATTGTTTGCACGACCTCTCTGGAACGGGCGGAACTCAAGCAGGAACAGATTCATGCCTATGGTCCGGATCCGCTCATCGAACGCTGCAAAGGTTCGATGACCGCAATCATCGAACCGAGTGAGTGAAACCGGTCTCAGCTGGGGCCGGCCACTTTAACCGATTTGATCACAATGGGGGTCAAGGGCACGTCGCCATTACCGCCTTTGTTGCCCACTTCGACTGCCTTAATCTTGTCCACGACGTCCATCCCCTTAATCACACGACCGAAGACCGCATAACCCACGCCATCCCGGGCGTTGGCTTTGTTCAGAAAATCGTTATCTTTCACGTTAATGAAGAATTGCGAAGTCGCGCTGTCGGGAACGCCGGTGCGGGCCATCGCCAAGGTGCCGCGATCGTTTTTCAAGCCATTTGAAGACTCGTTCTTGATGGGCGCTTTGGTCTTCTTTTCCTTCATATCCTTATCCATGCCACCGCCCTGGATCATAAAACCGTTGATGACGCGATGGAAAATCAAGCCGTCATAGTGCTTGTCATTCACGTAGCTCAGAAAATTCTTGACGGTGATCGGGGCTTTGTCTTCGAAAAGTTCGATCTCAATTTTCCCCAACGTGGTTTCCATCTCAACGACTGGATTCGAAGCGTTGGCTGAGGAAATTCCTGTCATAAGAGCCCCTAAAGCGAATAAAATGTGAAACAGTTTCATACCCATAACTCCTTTAAGATCGGGTGTTGTCCAATTGCCATTTTAGATTCACCCAGCTTCAAGGAAATGGTTTTTATATTCAAACGCGGCAAAACCAGAAAAGAATTTGACGCGATTTCGAGAGCTGAAAATATGAAATTCCTCGTCATTTTTTTCTGCGGAGTCTTTTACGGCATGACTACTCCGGCTTTCGGCCAACCGACTTTCGCCCCCGCACCGCCCGCGCAGAAAGTTGACGAGACTGTACTAAAGAAAATCGAAGCGAAGCGTGAAGAACTACGCAAAGAGATCGCCAGCGTGAAAAACGGCGAACGGCGTACCGGCTACGCGGATGTCGCCATCTACCTCAAAGCTCTAGACTGGATCACCCGGCATAACGAATGGTTGGTGAAGGATAGCGACAAACAGGCTCTCGCCGTCGCCGAGGAGGGGTTAAAACGTTTTAAACTCTGGAAGGAAACTCTGGTTTCGGGGAAGGAATTCTTACCAACGGCCGGCAAAATCGTGGCTCGCGGTTACATCTCCAAAATCGATGGCTCAATTCAGCCTTATCTGGTCAGCTATCCCTCGGAATACGGCAAAGACCCGCAGCATAAATGGCGATTGGATATCTCGCTGCACGGCCGCGATGCCACGCTCACCGAAGTCAAACACCTGCTGGCGAACGGGAAAAATACCCCGAAAGATCAGGCCTATGTTCAGATCTCGATTTATGGCCGGGGGAACAACGCCTATCGCTGGTCGGGCGAAACCGATGTATTCGAAGCCTTAGAGGATTTTTTGAAGAGTGAGTCGCATTACGGCCGGAAGGAATGTTTCGACCCGCAACGGATTGTCCTCAAAGGCTTCAGTATGGGAGGCGCTGGAACCTGGCATCTCGGTTTGCACTACCCCTCACTGTGGGCCGTCATGCAGCCAGGGGCCGGCTTCACCACCACGCACGGCTACGCGGATAAAAACCCAAATGATAAATACCAGTCCCCGATCGAGGAAACTCTAACGATCTATGATGCCGTGAACTATGCCGAGAACGCCCGGATGATCCCCGTGGTCGCCTACAGTGGCGAGATCGACGGTCAGAAGAAGGCGGCCGATAATATCGAAGCCATTCTCAAGAAACTCGATATTCCCATGACCCATATCATCGCGCCGAAACTGGCTCACGTTCCGCCCAAAGGAGAATTCCTGAGTCGGATCGAATCGGAATTTGAAAAGTACATCGGACCGGGGAAGGGGAAGGATCTCTACCCCGAGGAAGTCAACTATGTGACCTATACGCTGAAGTATCCCAAAGCTTCGAGTTGGATCTTCCTGACGGGCTTGGACGAGCACTATAAAAAGGCCCGCATTCATGCGAGCCGACGCGGTAATGTCTGCACGATAACGACCGAGAATATCTCGAGTTTCGAGATTCCGCTGTCGGATTGCCCCTTCAAAATCTCGGAAGTGAAGATCGACGGACGGGAAGTTCCCATCACTACTGGTAAGACTCTCTGGTTTGAGAAGCGAGGTAAAGACTGGGAACAAAAATCGCGGGAATTGGATCTTCCCTATCCCGGACGGAAGACCGCTCATCATCAGGGCCCAATCGACGATGCTTTTACCAGTCCCTTCCTCTGTATTCGACCCAGTCAGTCGGGTTATTCGGCAGAGACCGATACCGCCGTGAAGTCGATTCTGGCGCATTTTGGTAAGGATTGGGATAAGCAGCTGCGCGGCAAATTGCCGGAGAAACTGGGGAAAGATTTATCCCCTGCCGATCTCGAAAAGAACCTGATCCTTTTCGGCGACCCGCAGAGCAATCCTCTCATTCGTCAGATTCTTGAGAAACTTCCGGTGAAATGGGATGCCAAGAAAATTCAAATCGGCGGCCAGGAATTCAGCAGTGCCGATCATCTCCCCGTACTGGTCTATCCGAACCCACTCTCCCGGGGAAAGAGCTACGTGGTGATCAATAGCGGTCATACTTTTGGCGAAAAGGAATTCGAGGGCACCAATGCCTTGCTGTATCCTCGTATCGGGGACTACGGAGTTCTGAAGTGGAACAGCATGGATAAGAAGACAGAGACCGTCTTGAACGGCCTCTGGGATGAACGTTGGAGTTTGAAAAACTAGTGCTTACTTGATGTAGAGACCTCGCCCGCAGTTGGGGCAGACCGTAAACTTCCCCGCCGTAATATCGTGAATGAACTGCTGGGTGACAGAAGTGTGGCAGAACGAACAGGCACTGTTCTCCAGCGGGACCACGCATTCCGCGCTGAATGCTTTGACCAAGCGGTCGTAGAGCGGTCGAATGAGAGGATCGAGTTTTTTCTCTTCCACGGTCAATTCGCCAGTCGATTTTTTGAGATCGGCCTGCAAGCGGGCCAGTCGATCCTTACCTTCGGCCTGATAGGTGATGAAATCCGCCTGTGCCTTTTTCAGTGCGGCGTCCAATTCGGGGATTTTGGCCTGCCGTTCCTCGATCTCGCTGATCAAGAGGATCGATTCTTCCTCTGTGGTCGCGATGGTCTGCTTGGTATGCGCTATTTGATGGCTGAGGGCATCCATCTGTTTTTGTTCGCTGGCTTCGTTGAGCTGAGTTTCGTAGCGGGCCAGTTGCTGATAAGCCGTTTTGGTCGAAAGTTCTTTTTCTTTGAAGGTGACTTGAAGCTTTTTGAGCTCGTCGTGGGCAAGCTTCAAACCTGCTTCTTGCTTCTGAAGCTTGGTTTGATGGGCTTTTAGAACGCGGGGCCCGCGTTCTATCTCCGCCTGGAGGTCGCGAATAAAAATGCGGAGACGATGTATCTCCGCAAGTAGTGTTCCTAATTCTGTTGCCATATCTATTGATCTACAGGGGAGTTCAATTCCTGCAATCTTTACTTGTGGGAATTGTCCACGAAACCTTCCAGTTGGCGGCTTCGCACGGGGTGCTGAAGCTTCCGAACCGCTTTGGCTTCGATCTGCCGGACGCGTTCCCGGGTCACTTTGAAAATACGCCCAACCTCTTCCAGGGTATAGGTATAGCCATCCCCCAGCCCGTAGCGGAGCTTGATGATTTCCCGCTCCCGGTAGGTTAGCGTCTTCAGAACATGCTCGATTTTGTCCTTGAGCATTTCGGAAGTCGCGGCACTGACGGGAGATTCCGCTCCCGGATCTTCGATGAAGTCGCCGAAGTAGCTGTCTTCGCTTTCTCCCACCGGCCGATCGAGGGAAATCGGGTGCCGGCTAATCTTGAGAACTCTCTTGGTTTCTTCGCAGGAAATACCCGCCTCGGCGGCCGTTTCCTCGATCGTCGGTTCGCGGCCCAACTGCTGAACCAGCTTCTTGGAGACGTTGCGAAGCTTGCTCATGGTCTCGATCATGTGAACCGGAATTCGGATCGTACGAGCCTGATCCGCGATGGCTCGGGTGATCGCCTGCCGGATCCACCAGGTCGCGTAAGTCGAGAATTTATAACCACGGCGATATTCGTATTTATCGACGGCACGCATCAGGCCGGTGTTGCCTTCCTGGATGAGATCCAGGAAACTAAGACCGCGGTTGCGATATTTCTTCGCAATGGAGACGACCAGTCGCAAGTTGCCGCCGGAAAGTTCTTTCTTCGCTTGTTCGTATTCGTCGAATCGCTGGTTCATCACTTCGACGCGGCGTTTGAGGGTTTCCGGCTCTTCGAGCGTCAACCGCATCAATTCGTGCATTTCCTTCGTCAACGATTCAATTTCGACCTGAGCGGATTTTTCCTTTTTGAGATCCTGGAGCTGGGATTCCAGTTCCTGCATGCGACGGCAGATCTGTTCCAGCTTCTTCATCAGCGGCTGAATTTTCTGCGTCCGAATGCTCAGTTCTTCCACCAGCGTGACGGTCTTGCGACGGCGAGCCTTAATTCGGCGACGCACTTCATCCCGCTGATCGTCCGAGATGCTGTTCTCGATCATCTTCTCGAATTCCTCGAGATTCTGGGACATCAGCGGTTCCAGAGTCTTGAGGTTGTGCGGCATGCGAGCGAGGATTTTTTCCTTCTCGAGATTTTCCGTCTGAGAGACTTTGACGGTTCGGTCGAATGGCAGTTCGCCGGTGTGAACGCGCTTGAGTGTATCGACGACATTGCGAAGTGCAAAATCGCATTCGAGCACCTTGCGGCGGAAGCGACGGCGCGTGACTTCAATTTTCTTGGCGAGGTTCAGTTCCTGGTTGCGGGAGAGCAGGGGAATTTCGCCCATCTGCGTCAGGTACATCCGAACCGGATCGTCCGTCCCTTTACCATCCCCTTCCTCGAAAACCGTTAATTCGGCTTCGCGGGAAAGATCTTCCTCGCTCAGGACCGGGGTGATACCCAGTTCTTCGACCTGATCGTCTTCGATGATACTGATGCCGGCTTGTTCCAGCATTTCGAGTATCTTGTCGAGGCGTTCGGGTTCGATCGTATCGGGGGGAATTTGGGCGTTAACCTGATCCCAGGTCAGGTAGTTATTGCGCTTCCCGAGTTCGATGAGTGCTTTTAAGCTGTCGTCCATTTTGAGTTCCATGCAACCGTCTCCGGCCGGTGTCGTCAACGATACGTCCCGGTGGTGAATCAAGTGGTCTCCGCAGTCGAAGGTTCGGCCGAACCAATTACCGCGGAACGAGTTTGCAGTTTGCGAAGCAGTTCCATTGCAGCAGTTTCATCCTGGGCCGAATGTATCTGCTCCTTGATGTCTCTGGAAATTCGTTCGTTCTTGCGAGCGGCGAATTCCGCTGAAATCCTTTTCAGCCATCCTCCTGTATCAGGGTTGGATTTTCCGACTTCCTGCAAGTCCAGCGCGCGATCGATCAGAGCGGGATTATCGATGTAGAGCCGCAGCCCATCTTCATCGGCCGGTAATCCCTCATCGTGTAGTCGATACAGGCACGCTAAGAGCTTCTTCAAACCCGGATGATCTACGTCGTCCGGATGTATTGTTATTCTGGCGTCGGGAATCAAACTCGCGTCCGCCAGCAGTATTTCCAGTAATTCTATTTCCAGGGGAGGAGCCGGGGCCACTCGTATGGACTTGGCCTCTTCCTCATGGTATCTGTCCGTCGTCTCGCGAGGTCGGTTCGTCGTTTTCTTCTGCTCGCGAAGTTCCTGCAGTCGGGACCGCAGGGTGTCCACCATCAGACCCAGTCGCTGGCTGATGCGGTGAACGATCAAGTCCTGTTTCATGCGGATGGACGTCTCGGAAGTCTCCGGTGCCGCCACCATGATTCTCAACAGTGTATCCGCTATTCGACGCTTGCCTTCCACGGTGGAAAAAGTTTCCACTTTGAGCAATTCGTTCATTTTGAAATCGAGCGCGTCGATGGCCTCGGCCAGGACGCGCTCAAATGCTTCACGACCACCCGGTTGAATCAGCAGATCGCACGGATCCAGGGATTCGGGTAAAGTCGCGATCAGGAGCTCCAGGTCGTTTCCGACGAAGATTTCCAGAGCACGATCGATACCAGTCTTCCCACCGGCATCCGCATCGAAAACCAGGATGACTTTCACTTCCTTCGGCAAATACCGGCGAAGTTGAGTCAGGTGTCTGGTATTCAGTGCGGTTCCCATCGTAGCCACGACGTTGCCAATGCCGAACTGGTGGGCCATCATGACATCCGTGTAACCTTCCACGATAGCAATGGTGCCAGTCTTAGCCGCGACATGCCGAGCTGTATCCAACCCAAAGAGAAGTTCACTTTTGTTAAAAAGTGCCGTCTCTGTAGAGTTATAATACTTCGGTAAATTGTTCGGGTTGGGAGAACTGGGTAAAATGCGGCCGCCAAATCCCACCGTTTGCCCGCGCGCATCGCGTATTGGGAATATTATGCGATCTCGGAATCGATCGTAAAATCCATTCCCGTCGTTTCTTTGCGCTATCAGGCCAACGTCCACCAGCGTCTTGGCATCGATCTGGGCAGTGCGGGAACGCCGGACGATCCAGTCACCATAGCCAGGAGCGAACCCCAGACCGAAACTGCGAACCGTCGATCCATTCAACCGTCGCTCGCCCAAATATACGCGGGCGGCCTCCGCCTCTTCCCCGTCGAAAAGCAGTTGTTCGTATTGTTGCTGGGCCCAGCGCAGGCACTCCTGCATGCGAATGCGATGATGGTCCAGCTTCGCGTCTTCTTCCAGCGAGATTCCCGCTTTGCGAGCTAGAAGAGCGCGAGCTTCCTTGAAGTCCACCTTCTCCTGCAGCATCACAAACTTGAATACATCGCCGAAGGCTCCGCACGCCCAGCATTTATAACGTTGCCGGTTGGAATCGACATCGAGCGAAGGACGGGTATCGGAATGAAATGGGCAAATGGCCACGTAGCGGCCGCCGCGAGGTTGCAAAGACAAATAGGAACCGACGACAGATACGATGTCGTTCG
Organism: Telmatocola sphagniphila; assembly: GCF_018398935.1. Taxonomy (GTDB): domain Bacteria; phylum Planctomycetota; class Planctomycetia; order Gemmatales; family Gemmataceae; genus Telmatocola; species Telmatocola sphagniphila. The sequence continues at coordinate 903,936 of NZ_CP074694.1, forward strand.
CTTCCTTGATTTGCTTCGTGAGTGCAACCCAATCAGCAGCCAAGTCTTCACCTTTGCCCTGGGCAATCGGGAATAGTCCAAACTAAGTATGGGACCAGGTTCACAATTTCCGGATGTGGAACAGTTCGAAAGAAATCAGGCGGGACGAAAACGAATCCGCATGACCCGCAAAGTCGCTCCCGACTTTACAAGCCACCTATTTTCTAGTCTTTGGTCCCATCCGGGCCGATGCATTCATCCTATACCATGCATAAGAGTGATTATACCCCTGCTGGTAGGTCAGTCAAGCAAGGTGGCAAATTCGGGTTTTGAGCGAATGGCGGTTCTGGGAAGCTGGCGAAACTTTCCGGATTATAACGATAGCAATTACTACACCCGTCTTTTCCTAATCAACCCGTTACAACCAGAATGCCGATGATACCGATGTTGATTTTTAGGGGGCCGGGCCGTTCTCGGGAAGCGTCAACCCAACGCTCGAGAGTTGCCCCACGCCGACTTCGAAAGGAAGGATTCTTGCATGGCTCGGTGGAATTTGCGGTTGTTGAGCCTCGCTGCTTTGCTAATCACCAGCACCCTGGCTTACGGTGCAGGCCCTTCGCCTGCAGACATCTTAAGTATCAAACCCAAGCAGGATGTGACCATCAGTACGCCCACGGCTGCCGAAGTCGATAAGTGTACGGTCGAACTCATCCGCGGCAACAAACTGGCCAACGGTAAATCGACCAGCGGCTGGTTATTGAAAGATCCTCAGGGCAAGATTCTCCGCCGGTTTTTCGATACCGAAGGGGATAACAAACTTCACCTGTGGTCCTTCTACCTCAACGGCGAAGAAGTATATCGGGAAATCGATTCTAATTCGGATGCGATTCCCGATCAGTTCCGCTGGCTCGGCGTCAACGGCTCCAAGTGGGGTGTGGATCGCCGGCAGACCGGTAAGATCGATACCTGGATCGTGATCTCCCCGGAAGAGGTCAGCCAGGAAGTTTTGGCCGCCGTGGTCGCTAAGGATTACGCCCGGTTGCAGGCCTTGTTCCTGAGCAAGGAAGACATGGAAACGCTCCAGCTTCCTGAAGCGGAAGTCATTCGCATCAAAAATAGCATTGCCGCCGCTCAGGCAAAATTCACCAAGACGATTTCGGGAATGAAAGCACTTTCCGAAAAAGCGAAGTGGATTCACCTGGAAACGAAGATGCCCCAAACCGTCCCGGCCGATTCGCTCGGGACCCGTGTCGATCTGGTCCACCACAAGCAGGGAACGATTCTTTACCAGGATGGCGAAAAACATGACTGGTTGCAGACGGGTGAACTGATCCAAGTCGGTCGCGCCTGGAAGTTGATCGATGCCCCGACCCCCGGTTCCGTGGTCGATGCCCCCGTGAGCGGCACTAGTGAAGTGGCGAGCAACGGCTCGGCGAACATCGATCTTCCCGATGAAGCCAAACCGTTCCTGGATAAGCTCAAGGAACTCGATGCCAAAGCTCCCAAGCAGGGCGAAAGTGTCGATAAGATCGCTCAGTACAACTTCGACCGCGCCCTGATTCTCGAAAAGATCGTTCCGCTGGTCAAGGGCACGGCTCGCGATCAATGGATCCGCCAAATTGCCGATTGCCTGAACGCCGCGGTTCAAAGCGATCCCAAACAGAAGAGCGCCTACGATCGCTTGGTTCAATGGCAGGGCGTTGTGGATAAAGAGTCGGCCAGCAGCAACACCGCCGCTTACGTGGCCTACCGCGTTCTCTCGGCCAACTACTCCCGTAAGCTGAACGAGACCAAGACCTCGGAAATGGGTAAGCTGCAGGAAGAATGGCGCGACAGCCTGACCAAATTCGTGACCACGTATAACACTGCGGAAGATACCCCCGACGCCTTGATTCAGTTGGGCATGCTCAACGAATTCATGGGCAAGGAAGTGGAAGCCAAGAACTGGTACAGCCGACTGGTCAAGAATTTCGACAAGCACGCCATGGCGCCCAAAGCCCAGGGCGCGATTGATCGCCTCAGCCTGGAAGGCAAGGAATTCGCTTTAACCGGGCAGACTTTGGGCGCTGGCAATCCCTTCGACATCAAGACGCTGAAGGGCAAGGCCGTGGTGGTTTACTACTGGGCCAGCTGGAATGAACAGTGCGTGTCCGATTTCGCCAAGATCAAAACGCTGATCAGCAGCCAGGCGAATCGCGTAGAACTGGTCTGCGTGAACCTGGACAACACGCCTCAAGAGGCTCTGAAGTTCCTCCAGAAGCATACGGTTTCCGGTACGCACCTTTATTCGCAAGGAGCCAACGGAGCCGCCGGTACGGATAGCCCGATGGCCACTCAGTACGGGATCTTCGTTTTGCCACACGTATTCGTGCTGGATACCGAAGGTAAAGTGGTCAACCGCAACGGTCAAGTGCCTACGCTGGACGATGACCTGAAGAAGATCTTCAAGGATAAGGAAGATTCGAAGGATTCTTCCAAGGATAAGAAATAGTCGAGGCCATCGAGGGGCGGAACGAGTTCCGCCCCTCAGCTTTTGTAGGTCGTAGGATCGGTCACTCCCGCTTCCGCAAAACCTTTCGCTCGCAATAAACACGAATCGCATTTGCCGCAGGATCGACCGCTCTCATCCGGGTCGTAACAGCTCAGAGTCTGCGCATAATCAATTCCCAGCGCAATCCCTTTCCGGATAATTTCCGCTTTCGTCATTTGAATGAGTGGGGCATGCACCTGAAATTTTGCCGTGCCTTCGACTCCCGCCTTGGTGGCAAGATTCGCCAGGTTCGCAAACGCCTCGAGAAAAGCCGGCCGGCAGTCGGGATAGCCGGAGTAATCGAGAATGTTGGCGCCAATGAACAGGTCGTAGGCTCCGACCGTTTCCGCATAGCCTAGACAAAGAGAGAGTAGAATCGTATTTCGGGCCGGCACATAGGTAACGGGAATCCCATGGGACATCTGATCGGACGAGCGATTTTTAGGCACGTCGATGTTCGCAGTGAGAGCTGAGCCTCCAAAGGTGCGCAGATCGATGGCCACCGTTTTATGTTCATGGACCTTGCGAGATTCCGCGAATTGGGCGGCCCGTTGCAGTTCCACTTTGTGACGTTGACCGTAATCGACACTAAGAGCATAGACGGCATACTCTTGCTCCTGGGCAATCGCCAGAGTGGTGGCGCTGTCGAGTCCACCGCTGAGTAGAACTACGGCCTTTTTCATTCCTACTATTCCTCCGGATCGCAAAGTCGGCTTGCGGGCCGATCAACAGCCTATTAAATGAATAGAGAATAGATTCGTAAGGAATGTTCATCGAGAAATGCAGCATGGCCGAACTACAGGCACCTTCCGTCGAGGAATTGGAAACCTTTCCGAACCCCAGTCCGGGCCGGGAGTATACTATTGAGATCGTTTGCCCGGAATTCACGAGCATGTGTCCGAAGACGGGCCAACCCGATTACGGAACTATTACCTATACCTACACGCCCGGGGCAGCCTGCGTAGAGCTGAAATCTTTGAAGCTCTATCTTCAGAAATATCGGATGCAGGGCATCTTCTACGAAGCCGTCACCAACAAATTATTGGATGATTTCGTGAAAGCCTGCAACCCGATCCGCTGTAAAGTGGAGAGTCGCTGGACGCCGCGAGGCGGGATTTCCTCAATCATCACCTGCCAGATGGAAGCCCGTAAATAATCCTCTTTAAACACGGTCCCATGAAAAAAATCCTGTCGGTTCTCTGGCTCGGTCTGGCGGCCTCGGTGGCTCATGGCGGTGTATTTTCAACGACCGATCCTTTCCCCTTCGTCAGCGATAGTAAGGGGGCGATACTTCCGCTCGCGTTTGTTGATTTCAAACTACTCATGGGAGAATGGCTGGCCGTGCCGGCGCCCGCCGGGGAGAAATTACGCAAGCAGTTGGAAGAGCAGGTTGCCAACTTCAAAAAAGGGGATGTCAATCGCCTGGGTCCCGAAGAGATTTCGACTTATGCCGCCGCACTGATTCGCTTGAACAAGATCGACGAAGCCTTGAACGTGCTTCTGAATGCCTCGCGCAACCGCGCTCAAGATGGTTTTTTAGTTCAGTCGGAACTGGCACATGTGCACTACCTGCGCGGAGAATACCGCGAAGCGCTCGAAGCGGAATCGACGGCTCTTCGCGATTATCCACCTCCAAAAAAGTTCGGAAGTCTGAAACCCGAGCAATGGGCCTGGATTCTCAAGGTAGAGAAGGAATTCGTTCTGCCGATGTACCGACTTCGCCGCGATGAAACGAAGTCCAGAGCGATCCGCGTTTTCGATGCTCCGGATGAATTGTTTCCTTATCGCAATCCGCGCGATAAATCCGATGTGCAAGTGATCAACTGGAAGTCTTCTCCGGACTATCCGGCGCAGCCTATACCTGAAACGGATAAATCCAAAATCCCGGCGGATGCCCTGTCGGCCTTGCAGTGGATGATGTTGAATAATCCGACCGATACTCGACTTTACTGGTTGATGGGAGAAGTCTTCAATTTTCGCGGGGAGCACGATACGGCCGTTAAAATCTTTGATGAGTCCGTCGATGCCCCCCGCAATTACACCAGTTCCCTGTTGATGGAGCATCGTCAGGCACTTCATCAATCCCTTCAAGCCCAGGCCGAAGTGAAGAAGGCAGACGAGGAAAAAGCGGCCAACGACGACCGGAAAATGTTGCGATATATCTCGATTGGCATCGGCGCGATTATCGTCGTACTGCTGATTCTCCACGTTCGGAATTTAATTCGGAGAATGAGCCAGTGAAATTTCACCACCATGTGAAGGCGGCCGAAAAACACCTTTCCGGGGCTCATCCGCTTTTTCACCGGCACATTAAATCTCGTGGCGGCTGCAAGATCAAGCTGCGACCGGGTGGCTATCAAGTTCTCTGCTCCTCGATTATCTCCCAGCAGATTTCCACTTTGGCGGCCAAATCCATTTCCCGCAAAGTGATGGCCTACTGCGGCGGTAAAAAATTCGATCCGGAAGTAATCTTCCAGGCACCGGAAGACGATTTGCGAGCTTGCGGTTTGTCCCGAGGTAAGGTTCGCTATCTCAAGGCCTTATCCGAGAAGGTGATTGAGGATCCGCGATTTTTCAAGCGATTGCCTCGGCTGACAGACGAACAGATTATGGAATCGCTGCTGCCGATTCCGGGAATCGGCCCATGGACAGTCGAGATGTTCATGATGTTCTCGCTAGGCCGGATGGATGTCCTGCCCGTGGCGGATTTGGGAATTCAGAAAGGATTCCAGAAACTCTTTGAATTGACGGAACTCCCCAAGAAAAAGCAAATGATCGAATTGGCCGAACCATGGCGGCCCTATCGTTCAGTCGCCTGTTTCTTTCTCTGGGCCATGCAGGACGGAAGTGACTGAGAGGGATTATTTCGCCGCGGCTCGCGTTAGCCGATCTCGCACTGCCAGCCATTCTTCCTCTTTAGGTGGCAACTCAATGAGAATTTCTTCGAACTGATTCTGATCCAGTTCATGGAGAGTTTGATAAAGAATCTCTGCGTATGCGGCCGGATCGGATGGCATGCATTGAATTTCGGAATAGGGAGCTAACTGCTCCTTCGGCCAGGAAATAAACAGTGTGATGCGACGGCTTGCTGGTCGAGCGATTGTCACATGCCGAAGCCATTCCTCAGAACTTTCGAAAACCGACAGCGGTGTTTTCGGGGAGTAATGACGAGCCGACATTCCCGGAGCCGGTTGCGGAATCTGGCCGTCCGCGACATTGGCCCCCCAGACGACCTCCTGTTTTAAGCAATTTCGCAGATCTTCGGGCGTAACAGGTCCGAAGCGAAGAATCCTCACTGGCTTTTCTGTCAGATCTACAACAGTTGACTCGATTCCTCGTTGAGTTGGACCACCGTCGAGAATCAACTCGACCCGATCTCCCAGACTTTGCAGAACATGCTCGGCACGCGTTGGGGAAACACCCAGAGAACGATTAGCACTGGGGGCCGCCAGAGGAACGCCACTGGCTTCTATCAACGCCCGTGCCACGGGATGGTTAGGCATTCGGATCGCCACGGTCGAACCCCCACCGGTTGCCAAGTCGGGTACGATGGGCGATTTGGGAAGTACGATCGTAAGGGGGCCGGGCCAGAATTTTTTTGCCAATAAATCGGCTTCCTCAGGCCAATCGGAGGCAAGAAGCTTGGCCTGAGCGGTACTATTAATATGGAGGATCAAAGGATTGGTACTTGGCCGACCTTTCGCGGTATAAATCCTTTGAACAGCCTGAGGATCTAACGCATTTGCCCCGAGGCCATAGACGGTCTCGGTGGGGAATGCCACGAGAAGAGCTCGCTTTAGCAAACTCGCTGCTAAAGCGATGATTTCTTGTTCGGGATAGGCCGGTTGAATTGAAAGGAGTTTGCCCATCTTCATAGACCTATCGATTGGAATATTGAGAAGATCCAATAAAAATACATCAAATCGTTCTTTCGGAACATTTGCGGGATCTGTTACGATAGTAACTACTCGTTAAAGACTTGTCAGACTTCAATACCGTCCTACGGTTTGCATGTACTCGCAGCCAGATAGGAACCAGGCATGGCAGATATTACTTCGAAGACCTCTATTACCCCTACGCCCGAACAACGCCGAATCGCCGCGGACAATTTCGACCGTGCCAATCAGATATTGCCCTCGGGTAATTATGACTATGGCATCCAGTTGTTGCAACTCTGCTGCAAACTCGATCCCGGCAATCTCGCCTATCGCCAGATGCTGCGCCGGACCCAGAAGAGCAAATACAGCAACCTCAAAGGCAGTTCTCTGGCATTCATGACTACCGCCGGGACACGGACCCGCATGAAGAATTGCCTCCGCAGCGGCGACTATCTGAAAGTGCTTGAGTACGGTGAAGAAATTCTTTCGAAAAATCCCTGGGATCTCGGCGTCCAACAGGACATGGCCACCGCTGCGGAATCAGCCGGTTTACTCGACACGGCGATCTTCGTGCTGGACCAGGCGCGACAAAAATTTCCCAAAGATCCGGGACTGAATCGGCAACTGGCTCGACTCTTCGAAAAACGGGGCCATTTCCAGCATGCAATTGCCCTTTGGCAAATGGTGAAAGAGGCCGTTCCCAGTGATGTGGAAGCGGCCCATAAAGCCAAGGATCTGGCCGCTAGCGAGACGATTCAGCGTGGACGCTACGGCGAAGGTGGTGGCAGCAATACCCACACGGCGATCGGCTCCGGAACAGGTAGTAACAGCGATTCCAAAGAACAACCCGCTCTCGATCGGGCGGCTCGCGAGGCGGCTCCTTTTCTGAAAAAGATCCAGGAAAAGCCCGAAGACGTTCACGCCTGGTTGCAACTGGCCGGTGTGTACAAGAAAATGAATCGTGTCGAGCAGGCCAAGGAAACGCTGGAGAAGGCGTTGAATGCCACGGGGCAGAATTTCCAGGTTCGTATGGAACTTCTGGAAATGGAGATTGACCCCCTCACCAAAAATCTCAGCTTGAGCAATGCGAAAATTGCCGAACTGGAAGCGCAAAGCGCTGAAGAGGCGGTCGAAGAAGTAGACGGCCCTTCTCTGGAAGACCTCAAGCGGATTCGCAATAAGCTCATCAAGGAAATCAATGCCCGCGAAGTAGAAATCTTTCGAGCCAAGAGCGAGCGTTTCCCAACCGACGCCAGCTTTCGACTGGAACTGGCCATCCGACTCTACCAGGGCGGTAAGGTGGACGAAGCGATCGCCGAATTGCAGGTCGTGCGAAAAGACACTCGGCTTTCGGGTAAAGCGATGATGCATCTGGGCAAGTGCTTCCTGCTCAAGAACAACTGGCGTTTGGCCCAGCGAAATCTCGAAGAGTCCCTGGCGGCAGTGACCGTCAACGACGAAGCTTCCAAGAAGGAACTGCTGTTTTTACTCGCGAAAGGCCATGCGGAGTTCGGCGAACTGACGAAGGCCATTGAGCTTGGTCACGACCTGGAAAACATCGATTTCGTCTATAAAGGCATCGATAAACTGGTCGAAGCCTGGGAAACCCGGCTGCAGGAAGCTTAGACCGACTGATTTTTGTTCGCCCAATCCTCCCGATTTGCACATTTTGACAAGCCGAAAGCCGATAATAAACTGTCGGCCTTGCAAAATTTTCCATTCCTCAGCAGACTACAGCTAGGGAAAGGTCGTCGTAATTCGGGATGAAATTGATCGCGCCAAATCTCGTCAGTTCCAGGAAGCAGCTCGCATGGCCTTTGTCCTACCAGAGGTTGAAGTGGGCAAGCCTTGCTGCGCTCCTTACCGTTCTGGGATTGCTGCTCTGGGAAGTGCTTCACGTTCTGGCAGGCTGGAATACTCACACAGTCATCGACAAACAACTTTACCGCAGTGCGCAGCTCTCTGAAGCCAAGCTCCGGGAATTCGCCTCGGAAAACGGTATCAAAACCATCGTCAACTTGCGGGGCTTCAACGGTTGGGAAGGCTGGTACCAAGCCGAGAGTAAAGTCGCTGCCGAACTCGGTATCTCTCAAGAAGATTTGACGACCTCCGCGAACGTCTTCCCCAACCCTAACGAGATGCGCAAACTGGTCGAGATCTACGACCGGAGCGAACGGCCCTTGCTGGTTCACTGCCGTCGGGGATCGGATCGCACGGGACTGGCCACGGGGATTTTTCTGCTGCTCTATACCAATGCCAATTTGAGCGATGTGCGATGGAACTGCTCCCCGCGCTATGGGCATTTTCGGGCGATGACCACGGCTCGCATGGACGAGTTCTTTGACTTTTACGAAGAATATCTTCAGTCAATTCAGAAGGAACATAGTCCCGAAATATTTCGCGACTGGATCCTCACGAAATATGAACCGGGGCATTTTCTCGGGAACTTGAAGCTTCCGCCTCAGCCGGAATGGAAGCGGGATCAGACGCTTTGCTTCATCGCCCAGGCGGAAAACCTCTCCTCAATGCCGTGGAAAATGAGTGCCGGGCGATTCGTCGGCGTGCACCTGTGCTATCAGGTAAACGACGAAGCCGGAGAGATTGTTTATAAGGACGTAGCCGGTCTCTTCGATCGCGTGGTGCAACCGGGTGAAAGTGTGGATCTGGAGATCTGCCTTCCGGCCATCAAAAAAGCGGGTACCTACTACCTCCACTTCGAGCTGACGGGCGAGAAACATATCGCTTTCAGCAAGATCGGCTGGCAGCCGATCGTTTGGAAATTTGAAATTCGATAATTGAACCAGGGAAGGTTCTCATGCGAAAGCTTTCAATCGTAATTCCGATCAAGGATGAACAGGATAACCTGAAGCCGCTGCACGCGTTGGTCGTGAAGAGTCTGCAGGATTGGGGTCCCTGGGAATTGATTTTTGTCGACGACGGCAGTACGGACCGTTCGCCGCAAGTACTCAGCGATCTCGCTCAGGCTGATTCCCGGGTCAAAGTCATCCGACTCCGCAAAAATTTTGGGCAGGCGGCGGCCACGCAAGCCGGTCTGGATGCTGCCACCGGCGATTTGATTGCGACCATGGATGGTGATATTCAGAATGATCCTTCAGATCTCACCGGTATGATCGCCAAGCTGGATGAAGGTTATGATGTGATTCTCGGAGAGCGGGCTAAACGCAAAGACGGTATGCTCCTTCGCAAGGTTCCCAGCTATCTGGCCAACCGTCTGATTCGCAAAGTAGCCGGTATTCCTTTCCGGGATTTCGGCTGCGCCATCCGCGTCATGAAAGCGGAATTTGCTCACGGCTTGAAACTCTACGGCGAAATGCACCGGTTTATCACCGTTTTGTTGATGAATCAGGGTGCTCGAATTGCTCAATTGCCGGTGAAGCATCACGCTCGCAATGCCGGTACTTCAAAGTACGGCATCGGCCGAACCGGACGAGTGATTCTGGATCTGATCACCATCAAGTTTCTCTCGGGTTATCTGACCCGACCGATGCATTTTCTGGGCGGCATTGGGCTCACTTTTGTCGGAGCGGGTGTTGTCGCTCTGGCCGCGACAGTCCTTATGAAGATGATTTCCGGCCTCTGGATGACTGGTAACCCTTTGCTCCATCTGAGTGTGATGCTCACCCTTGTGGGCATGCAATTCGTCTCGATGGGAGTCATCGGGGAGGTTGTGGTCCGGACCTATTTCGAAAGCCAGAGTAAATCTCCCTATAGCGTGCGGGAGACTCTGAATATTGAAGAGCCTAATGTGGCGGAACGCAAAGCGGCTTAATTTCAAAGGTCGAGAGTCGTTCCGATATTCATCTCCCGCGCTCGGAGGAGGATTTTCTGAGCCACTACGATATCTTCCAGGCCGATGCCTAGCGATTTGAACAAAGTGATTTCCGTCGGGGATTCCCGACCCGGTAAGCGGCCGGTGACGACTCGACCCAATTCGTGGATATCGGACCAGGCAATCAGCTTAGTATCCAGGGCTTCCGCAAAATCGCCGGCCTCAATCCGGCCTTGTTCCTTGCTGTCAATCACTAGAACGTTCGTCTTTTTGATAACTTCCAGATCGATTTCCGATTTGCCCAGGAAATTCGAACCCACAATATTCAGATGCGTGCCCGGGGCAATCCACTCTCCTTTTAAAACCGGAGTGCGACTCTTCGTGGCCGTGCAAATAATATCCTGACCGAGGGCGGCCTGTTCCGGTTGAGTAGCCGCTACGATCGGCAGCCCTTCTTTTTGAAGATCTTCCACGAAGGCTTTGAGATTCGCTTCCGTCGGACTGTAAGCCGTAATCTTTTCGATCTTCCGGACTTTGCAAACCGCTAACACCTGCGTGCGAGCTTGCTTACCGCTGCCATAAATCCCGAGATGTTTCGATTCCGGCCGGGACAAACACTTCGTCGCAACCGCACTGGCGGCTCCCGTTCGTACCTGTCCGAGATGATCGGCTTGCATCAAAGCCGACATCTCTCCCGATTTGGCATCATAAATCGTAACGTGGAAACGGGCGGCCGCTTTGGTGGTCGTATAAGCCTTGTAGCCGATTACTCCCAGGGACTTGGCTGCAGCGGAAAGCACATGCAGGATGGTGTGATCGGTCTGGCAGCGCGACCGGGGGATGTTGAAGGCTTCTTCCAGAGCCATTTTGCGTAAACCGGCTTCGACGGCTTCGATCGCCATTTCCATGGTGAGAACCTGGCGAACCTGTTCTTCCGTGAGATACAAGACAGGCATAGTATCTCCTTTCGATTTAACGGATTACGTCGCAAGCCATTTGGCGAACGCGTCCAACCCCTCTTTGATGACTTCATCACTCGTCGCGAACGACATTCGAATGAAGCCTTCCTGACCAAATGCCGAGCCGGGCACAAAATTCACTTTAGCCTTTTCGAGAGCGGCCGTACAGAAACCTAATGAATCCGTCACTTTTACGCCGTCGATCGTTCGGCCGAAATAGGCCGAGACGTTGAAGAAAACGTAGAAAGCACCTTCCGGTTCCGGAAAAGTGATGTGCGGAATTTTTCGCAGCAAACCGCAGGTTAAATCTTTGCGACGGGCAAAGTGCTCGCGCATCTCGGCCACGCATTCCTGCGGGCCGTTGAGGGCCGCCAGAAGGGCATACTGGCTGACGCTCGAAGGACAGCCGGTTTCCTGGCCCTGAATGTTATTCATGGCGGCAATGACCGGAGCAGGGGCAATCGTCCAGCCCATGCGCCAGCCGGTCATGGCGTAGCTCTTACTGGCACCGCTGATGGTGATAGTTCGCTGTTTCAAGCCGGGCCTTAGCGTAGCCACACAGGTGGGCTTGGCATCGCCGTAGGTCAGTTGTTCGTAGATTTCATCGCTGAGGATAATCAGGTTCTTTTCGATGGCGATGTCAACGAGAGCTTCTAGTTCCTGCTTGGTGTAGACCGTTCCCGTCGGATTGCACGGCGAGTTCAGCATCAGCAGTTTGGAATTCTGAGTGACAGCACCGCGGAACTGGGCCGGAGTCATCTTGAACTTGGATTCCGCCGTCGTTTCGACCAACACCGGCTTGGCCCCGGTCATGCTGACGAGGTCGCTGTAACTCACCCAATAGGGGGCCGGGATGATCACTTCGTCGCCCGGGTTCAAAGTCGCCGCCAAGGCGTTGTGGATGGAATGCTTGGCCCCGGCGGAGATCAGTACTTCCGCCGGTTCGCATTCGAGGCCGTGCACTTTCTTGTACCAGGCGCAGACCGCTTTACGCAATTCCATGATGCCGGGAGCGGGCGTATAGTGCGTGTGGCCGGCCTTGACCGCTTCATCCGCGGCTTTACAAATATGGGCCGGCGTGGGAAAATCGGGCTCGCCAAGACTGAAGTCGTAAACCTTGATACCCGAATCTTTCATCTGTTTGGCTTTGGCTCCGGCGGCCATGGTGGCGGAGGGCTTCACGGAATTGGCCAACTTCGAAATCGCAATCATGCCTGTCACGGCTCCCAAATAAAAGCGGGCGTGTCAAATTGCTCTTCGATCATACTATGACAGCCCGCGACGTTGCGTAGTGCAGAATAAGGCAAAACATGCCATTGAACCTGCTTCATGTGATACAAAGATACCCCCCGGCTTGGGGCGGTTCGGAGGCTTATTTTGCCCGGCTCTCGCGCTGGCTGGTGGAACGCGGTCATTCGGTGGAGGTCTGGACGACCGATGCGAATGATCTTTCGGCCTTTTGGAACTCGAAGGCCAGCCGATTACCCGCTGGCGAATCGTTCGATGGCCAAGTATCCATCCGGCGTTTCCCGATCGACTACTGGCCTTTGCGGAGGTATCTTCTAAAAGGGCTTTCTCTGTTGCCGATGCCTGCACTTAAGGGATGGGTGCTTCCCGTCAATCCCATCAGTTTTGGCATGCGAAAAGAGGCAAAAATCACACAGAAAAAGTTCGATGCAGTGCATGCTTCGGCTTTCCCTTATTTGTTCCCCTGTCTTTGCGGACTGAAGCTAGCCCGTCGGCTCGGTTGCCCCTTTATCCTCACACCGTTTGTGCATATCGGCCCCTGGAATGATCCCAACAATGCCATCCGAAGGGCGTACCTCGCCAAGCCGATGGTACGACTTTTGAGAGAGTCCGATCTGATTTTTGCTCAAACGCCGAGTGAAGTTCAAGCAATCCAGCAGATGGGAGTGCCCGCGGAAAAAATACGCCTTCAAGGTTTGGGTGTTGATACTACCGAAGTTACTGGAGGCAATCGCTTACAAGCTCGCTCGAGGTGGGGAGCGATGGAGGATCAACTTGTCATCGGTCATCTGGCTAATCTTTCAAGGGAAAAAGGCACCCTCGATCTCCTCGAAGCTTTACGAATCGCTCTGGAGAAAAACCCTTCGTTAGTACCTCAGGTCCGATTGGTTCTGGCGGGCCCGAGCATGCTGCCGAACCTGGAGAAGGACTTGAAGCGACAGCCGGTGTTAACGTCGGTGGTCTCGATTGTTGGACCGCTGTCGCATGTTGAGAAGCGGGATTTCTTTGCCGGCATAGATCTCTTCTGCATGCCGTCGATTTCCGATTCGTTCGGCTTGGTTTATCTGGAAGCGATGGCTAATGGTAAGCGCTGTTTGGGTTACAAAGCGGGCGGGGCCGGAGATGTCTTACAGGGGACGGGAGGCGAGGCAGTGGAAGCCAACCTAGGGGTTCTCTCGGATGCCTTGTTTGGGATTTTAACGTTACAAGAAAGTTACCAGCAAATATCCGAAGAGGCAATCGAACGTTGCCAGAGAGAATTTCTCTGGCAACCAAAATTGGAACTGGTGGAACACGAGATAATCGAACTCCTGCGTTCCAGGATCAGAAGCTAATCTTTAAGACCGAAGGTGGCCGGCTGTTCTTCGATCAGAACTCGCAAATTCACCGGCTTGCCATCGCGGATAATCGCCAGATCGCTGGTCTTCCCCGCGGCCAGCAAAGCGATTGTTTTGGTGAATTCATCGCCCGTGTTGATCGATTTTTCATCGATTCGGGTAATAATATCGCCGACCTTGAGTCCGGCCTTGGCAGCGGGAGTATCTTCGTAGATGCGGGAAATCACGACGCCGGAGTTCGATTTTCGACCGAGTTGCTTCGCCAACTGCTCATCGATATCGAGAATTCCGATGCCAAGATAACCACGTTTAACGATGCCGTCCCGCAGCAAGGTCTCCATGATCTGCTTGGCAATATTGCTGCTGATCGACATAGAGATCCCCTGGAAGCCGCCCGATTTCGACTTGATGGCCGAGTTGATCCCGATAATCTTCCCCTCCATATTGATCAGCGGCCCACCCGAGTTTCCCGGATTCACCGCGGCGTCCGTCTGGATGAAGTCTTCATAGAGATTCATTTTCAAGTTTCGGCTCTTAGCGCTGATGATGCCGTGTGTCACGCTCCCGGCCAGCCCATAGGGAGCACCAATTGCCAGGACGCGATCGCCGACTTCCATCTCATCGCTGTTAGCGAAGGAGAGACTGGGAAGCGGTTGGTCGGGGTGAATTTTGACGACGGCGAGATCGGTTTTTCGGTCGCCGCGAATATCGGTGGTAACAAACCGTTTCCCGTCGGACAGTAGAACCGCTAGTGAATCGGCTCCATCCACCACGTGATAGTTCGTGAGAATCACGCCTCGAGAATCGACGATAACTCCCGATCCGACTCCGGTCACCTGATTGGTTACGCCATTGGAAGTACGGACTTTACGAAGTGGCTCGATGCTCACGACGGCGGGCAGACAGCGTTTAACGATGTCTCGGTAGGAGGTCAATTCCTTGGGATAGCTGGCAACATTCCGGGAATCGGCCTGGAGTTGGTTGTGATTGTGAAAACTGTAACCGGCGAAAGCACCGGTCATTAGTAATGCGGAAAAGAAGCCAAAATGGCTGATCTTTCTCATGGAGATAAACTCCTTTATTGTGGGCTTCACGGTGTAGGTTTGGAAATCGGATCTACCTAATTCTAGATCACGAAGGCAAGTCCCCGACAGAGATTTTCCTCTTCCCCGGAAGAAATCCGAAATCCACGTTTTGGGTTTGGAGTTGGGCGCTTCGAAAGTGTTATTCGTTAAATTTGGGCGATGATTTGATTTCGTTTTATCGGGCCGGTTGCAGTCGCAGACAACCCATCAGGGCCGCCAGAGACAAACCGGAGATCTTTTCAGTCGAAGCTCGCTCGAAGCTCAGGGTCATCGCGCCACAAACGGGACAGGGCGTTGATTCAATGGCCTGTTGTTCGTGAATCGAAGTCAAGGTATGTTGTCGGGGCCAACTCATCCCGCAGGATTTGCAGCACATTTTGCCCGGTTTCATAATCTTCCTCACCGGTTAGTAAGTCGTTTTCGATTTATCGAGTATCACCGAGTCGAAACCGCGGTATCCGCGACACACCCAGATAGTCCACCCGCTAATCGGCTGACCATCTTCCCGGTAGATCACCTGCCTTGGTGGAGTGACCTGATCGAAAGCTTTGGTCAGGTCAGGACTTCCTGTCCCGACAACCACGAACGTCTTACCCATGAAGACTTGCGCATCCGCGAGGGGATTTGGGTGCCAAAGATCGTACTGACTGTGGCGGTCTCCAAAAACCGGCCCGATTGTAAAAACGGAAGGGTGATTTTTACAAAAAAAGCCGACTAAACCGGGTGTCATCCAGCTAAATCCTGCGATTGTCGGTTCCGCTCCGTCAGACTTGAGTAATTCTTCCCGAATCTGGTCGATTTCTCCGGCCAGATATTTCCAGCCTCGGAGCCGACAGGTCGGATCGAATTTGCGAATTGGAAACGGATCCGCTGCCGTGGGAGCTTTGACCAGAGGAGATACGGCGGCCCGGTAGGGCCGGGAATCAAGGACGACTGCCGTGAGCAGTAAGCCGATGCTCGCAGCGACATAAGTCCCGAAGCGTGAAATTTTTGCAAAGCGGAGATCGGCACTCGTCCATTGTTCGTAAAGCCAGCCGACGGTTAAAATCATGCCCGAGATATATGCCGCCACCGGCCAATTAATTTGACCGGCTGCCTTGAATGTCACACCCGCGAATAGTGCCACGGTGGGAACGGACATCCACCAGAGGAATAGCTTCTTGGGATCGGTCTGCTTCCCCGGCCGGTTGACGATCATGGCCGCGAACCAGGCTACGAACCAGTAGCCGATCATCAGGGCCAGCTGGCCGCCGAGAAATTCCAGCGGTCCCAGCCAGCGAATGCCCGTGTTCTTCTGGGCCATCGGCACCCCTGCCTGCACGGCCACATGCTTGAAGGTTACCCAGTCGTTCTTCCAATTCCAGTAAAAGATCGGCAGACAGCAAAGCAGGCTGATAAGGCCCGCGATCCAGATGCCTCTTCGCCCCAGTTGGTAGCGAAAAGTCGGGGTGAATAGAAAGAAGCAACCGACTGAGAAAAACCATAATGCCATTGTGTATTTGGCCAGAATTCCTGCACCGACTAATAGACCGAGAAGAAGCCAGGAAATCCGGCTGTTTTCAAAGATCGCTTTATAACCGAAGAAAAGTGCCCAGGACCAGGCGCACACGAACGGAGAGTCGATCGTCATCAGCAGCGAACCGGCCGAAATAACCGGGAGCGTGCTGGCCAGAGCGATGAGTAGAAAAGCGAGTTTTTCGTTGCCATAAATCCGGGTCGTCAGCTTGTACAAAGCGACCAGCAAGAGAGTTCCGCAGATTACCGAAGGCAACCGAACCGCGAGTAATTCTGAACCGGTTAAGGAAATCGAAAGGGAGCCGAATAGAGACAAGCTGGCATGGATCAGCCAGGCGACGCCCGGGCCCTTACTGTAATAGCTCCAGTCGAGGTTGCGGGCCCAATCCCAGTAGTGCGCTTCATCCGGTGCCAAATCGAAACTGCAAAAATAGCCAAGGTAGATAATTCGGAGGATCGTCAGCGCGGCAATCAGAAACGCGGCCAAAAGCCGCCATCGTCGTGCCTCGGAAATATTCTCAGTCGACATAGTTGCCCTTCCCTGGGTTCCGACTGGATATTCGCGGATCGGGCAAGATTGGTCAAGGGCAGGATTTTGGCCGACGAGGTAATGCCAGGCGAAAATGCCAGGCGAATTGATGTGATAAAAATCGTGGCTGGCGGCAACTGATAGCCTGAGTCCACTCGACGAGAGCGTAGTCAAAAGGGGTAAGCCAACGGTGGTATTCTACCCCATCACATCGTCGATCAGCTTGCTCAACACTTCGTGCGTCAGAGTCATGGGCTGAACTTCCCGGGGCTTCGATTCGCCGGTCGATGCCTGATAACGGGTCATCTCGCAGCTTCGGTCGGAATGCAACAGCATCTCGTAATACGAAACTTCGCCATTACCTTTCGTCGGCGTCGCGCTGCGGAGAAGGGCAGTCTTTTGCGGTTCATCGACTTCCAGGACTTTCAGCGGTTCCAGAAGCCCCGTGACTTTACCGGCGACCTGCTGCGACCAGGTTTTGACTTCGCCGGCCGTCAGTTCCGGGCCAGTGGAAGTCGATTTCAATTTCAGCGAGCGAAAGCGGGAACTGAGAGAATCGTTGACGACCCCCGTCAATTCCAGAGTGCAGTTCGGCAGCGGGATCTGGGCCGTATCGATTGTGCTGCTGATCTCGCTAAGCTTTGCGGTCAGGTTTGCGTTTGCCATCGTCATTATCTCCTATCAGCTGAGTCGAATGGTCATTCCCATCGAACGACATCAGGCTGGGTTTTCCATCAATCAGAGTTTCCAGATGAACGGGCCGATTCCACATGAACTGGAGATTGGCCAGGGTATCGCGGGCGGTATCGACTTTAAGATCCATGCCGCCGTGCAGATGCTTCAGCAGTAGTTCGCCGCGGTTGCGATGATTGCCATTCACTACGACAATCCAGGGCTTTCCGAAGTTCGTCAGGCTGAAGAGCAGTCGTTTTTTGATGTTGTCGAATTCCCGGGATTCGATCAGATACTGTTCCGCCGAGTCGTTGTAGCCGAACGAAAAGAGCTTATGCCGGTGGCAGAACTCCGGAGTCAGAAATGTGTCGATGAAGGTAATGTCGTTGTGGATCTTTCGAACTTCGAAGATCTTTTTCCGACCCAGGCCCAACTCGCGATTCCAGCGGCGTTTGGTATCCAGGTCATCGCAATCGTCGTATTCCGAGCCAAAGCGGCCGGTGTTCCACCGTTCTTCGATGTCGCGGAAAAGTTCGATGCCTAACTTGTACGGATTCAGTCGGCCGCCACTCATGGCCATCGTGCCGCTATGGTGGTCGGCGTAGTCGATCAGTTCGGAAGACTGCAGGACTTTCTGCGTCATGATCGTGCTATGCCAGTACGAGGCCCAGCCCTCATTCATGATTTTGGTCTGACCCTGCGGTGTGAAGTAATACGCTTCATCCCGAATGATGGAGAGGATATCGCGCTGCCAGTTTCGCAGGGGGGCATGCTCGATCAGAAAGAGCAGAACATCTTTCTCCGGATGATCCGGAAAATTGGCCGTCGGTTGCTTCTTACGGGGTTCCCGTTCATCGCTCATTCGCTCGCGCGGATTGATGTAGGCATCCATGTAGTCCTTGCTTTTGAACCGGGGCGGCTCGGCTTCGATGGAATTCGTTTCTTCGTTGAAGTCGTATTTGGAATGTTCGCCCCGCCGCTTAATGGCCACCGAATGAATGTCGATCAGGTCGTCGATGGACATGCAGCGGTCGATGAACGATTCGACTTCGTCTTCGCCGAATCGTTCCGAGTAGTCGCGAATTTTAGCCGCATGATTGGCGATATCGTCCATCATTTTTCGGTTCGTATGGGCGAAAAACGCGTTGTTCTTGAAGAAATCGCAGTGCCCATAAACGTGAGCCATCACCAGTTTCTGATCGACCAGATGGTTGCACTGCATCAAGTAGGCATAACAGGGATCGTTATTGATCACCATCTCGTAAATTTTCGACAGCCCGTAATCGTAGCCTTTCTTCAGTTCCTCGTACTGCATCCCGAAAGACCAGTGAGGATAGCGGGTCGGAAAGCCGCCGTAGGCGGCGATTTCGTTCAGATCGTCCGCATCGACCACTTCGAAGATCGTTTCGAAAAAATCCAGCCCGTATTCGTGCGCGTACGCTTCGATCTCATCCTTCAAAACGCGAAGGTGAACTGGCAGATTCGTGTTGTAAAACGTGGAGGAATTCATTCCTACCTCCCGGTGCTCAAAAAGTCCTTAATCGATTCCAGAATGGCGTCTTTATTGGGGACTTTACTCAACACCAGATTTTCGTGCTTGTCGGATAGCTCTCCGATATGTTCGATGAATTCGCCCGAGCCGTACGGGCTTTCCACCTGACCGTACCCGAACAGGTTCACCCTCGGCAGCAGTTTTTCGTGCAGAAGATGCTGGCACTGCGGGATATCATCGCCCCAGTTGTCGCCGTCTGAAAAGTGGAAGGCGTAGATGTTCCAGGATTCCGGGGGATAGCGGGTATCGATCAGATGCTTACAAAGTTCATAAGCCGTGCTGATCTTGGTGCCACCCGATTCCCGCGTGTGATAGAAAGTGTGCTCATCGACTTCCCGGGCGACGGCATCGTGAATGATGTACGCGGTCTCTACCCCCTGGTAGTGTTTCTTGATCCAGGAATCGAGCCAGAAAGATTCGATCCGAACGATCTCTTTTTGCTCGTCTGTCATCGAGCCGGAAACATCCATCATGTAGATAATCGCGGCCACGGCCTGCGGCTGGGGAGTTTCCCTCCAGCTGCGGTACTGCTTGTCGGGCCGGATGGGAATGATCTTGGGATTGATGGGATCGTAGGTGTTCGAAGAAATCTGGCGCTTCAACGCACGCCGATAAGTCCGCTTGAAGTGCCGCAGACTTTCCGGACCCACCTGACGAATGCTGTTGTATTTGTCCTTGGTGGAAACGATGTTTTTTTTGCCACGCGGTTCGATGCGAGGTAAAGCCAGATTCTCGCCGAGAATCTCCACCATCTCGTCGAGGGAGAGATCGACTTCGAGGATGTGGCCACCCGGTTCGTCACCTGCTTGAGGGATTCCGTTCTCGTCTCCGCCTGGACCCAGCGGAGCGCCGACATCGCCTTCGCCAGAGCCAACGCCGCCGCTGTTTCGCTTGCCATATTTGAATTGCGGGATTTCGATGGCGGGAATCGGGATGCTGACCAGCTCTTTGCCCTTTCGGCCGATCATTTCGCCCCGGCTGATATATTTGCTCAGGTCGCTCTTGATCTTGCCTCGGACAATTTTGCGGAACCGCTGAAAATCTCGTTCGATCTTCTGTCCCACGATATGACCTCTATTAGCGGGCTTCCCTGCACGCTCCATGCCGGGCTTCTATCTCTATTTTACCCTCGAATGCAGCGCTTCTCCATAGCACATCCGGATCCAATTCGAGTTATCCCTATTAAAACCGTTGATCGAGCTGAAATTTACCTGAGTATATTTCTCTTCCTGGCTCCGTCGGCGTCTCCGAGAGCAGCGGTTTCTTCACAATCACGTGCCCATGAGAAAAACGGACCCATTCGAAGCGGGAGGCACGAGGCTGACCACAACCAAACTCGGGGCTGGTCGCGTCCGCAATCCCACACTCATCGACTAACTCCTTCACGAAACCGACCATGCCGCGATTGTGGCTGGGGAATCGGCTCTTGACGTAGTTCCAACGCGTGTAACCGACCAGTTTGCGAAGTAATCGTTTATTTTGAATCCAGTTGTTCTTGGCCAGCGAGTTCAATATCCTCTCGTGCCAGGCAAACTGGACCCCGGGAGGCGTGTAGTGCTTTCCATCGGGGTAGTCTTTCCAATAACCCGTGCCCCAATCCTCGATGAAGTAGAGTCCGCCGGGCTTGAGGTGGTGCTCAAAAAGATGCCAGAAACTGATGCGACTCAATTGCCCCACGTGCGACGCATCGTCGATAATGATATCGAAGCCTTCTGGGGCTAATTCGTTACCGATTTTATCCAGTATTCGCGTATCCTGCTGCTCTCCCTGGTAGCAATGCACCCGGTCGTAACCCGATTCTATTTGAAACGGCTTGATGTCGAGGCCGGCGATAGTGGCGCAAGGAAACCAATCGGACCAGTGACGTAAGGAATCGCCCTTGGCGATCCCGAGTTCCAGCAGTTTGACCGGTTCGTTTCGAAGGGGGCCTAAGAATTCTTGATAATTTTTCAGATAGTGGTTGAGCCAGAGTTTATCAATCCTGATATCGGCTAGTGTTGCAGCCACTAGTTATCTCCTGCGTGAGCGGTAAACGGGCACCCATTTCTTATAGGGCGATCGCTGCAGAGTTCTAGTTCAAATTGAAGTAGCTTCTCAGAAAAATGGCAGTTTTGGAGAGAGAGGAAAGATGGGGGTTCCCTGAGCCGCGCCTTTGGAACACTTAGGGCTGCTCCTTCCGGCCTGACCCGGTTCATGACCTCAAGCCGGTCAGGCCCCCACCTTTCCTCATCCCTCCAGAAACTATTTCTTGGTCTGACCCCGGGCGAAAATACTGGCCACGAAAGTCAGAATGTCGGTGGCACTCGATTCGTTGTAACCGTAGTTGCGAATCAAGCGGCTTTTCACCACGTCGATCTTTTCCTGCGTCGCTTTATCGACGACGTTGGAAACCAGACTGGTGAGCTTGATGGTATCCTTCTGGTCTTCAAACAGCTTGAGTTCCAAGGCCTTTTGAAGACGTTCGTTCGTTTTATAATCGAACTTTCGCCCATCGATGGCAAGGGCTCCAATGTAATTCATGATTTCCCGGCGGAAATCATCCTTGCGACCATCTGGAATATCGATTTTCTCCTCGACCGAACGCATCAGCCGTTCGTCCGGCTCCTCGTAATTGCCGGTGTAGCGATTCCGTACTTTCTCTCGCTGCGTATAGGCTTTGACGTTGTCGATGTAGTTCGAACAGAGGCGGGAGAGGGCATCTTCATCGGCGGCAATCGCCCGTTGGACTTCATTTTTCACGATGTCCTCGTATTCCTCCTTCACACTGCTCAAAAGTTCCTTGAAGTATTTGAGTGTGTCCTCATCGGAAATCAGGGAGTGGTGTCTCAAACCATCTTCCAGTTCCTTTAAGACCATGAAGGGATTGATGTTATCCTCATCCGGATGGGCGACTAACGCATTGGAAATTTTATCCTGGATGTATCGGGGCGAGATCCCCCGCATCCCCTCGCTGTTGGCTTCGCGCTTCAGCTCGATGACGTTGTCTTCCGTGAAACCCGGCAGGGTTTTGCCGTTATACAGCTTCAGCTTCTGCAACAGGCTGAGGCTGGCGTGCTTGGGCGGCACCAGACGCGTCAGCACGGCCCACATCGCCGCGACTTCGATGGTGTGCGGGGCGATATGCTTGCCGTGCACTCGTTCGTGATTGAAGTCCTTTTCGTAGATCCGCACTTCGTCCTTCAATCGCGTGACGTAGGGGATGTCGATTTTCACGGTCCGGTCGCGAAGGGCTTCCATGAATTCGTTGTTCTGGAGCTTCTTGTATTCCGGTTCGTTGGTGTGCCCGAGAATGACCTCGTCGATATCGGTCTGGGCGAACTTCTTGGGCTTGATTTTGTGCTCTTGTGAAGCTCCCAGCAAATCGTAAAGGAAGGCTACATCAAGCTTAAGAACTTCAATGAACTCCACCAGGCCGCGGTTGGCGATATTCAGTTCGCCATCGAAATTGAATGCCCGGGGATCGCTATCGGTGCCATACTCGGCGATCTTGCGATAGTTGATATCGCCCGTAAGTTCCGTGCTATCCTGGTTCTTTTCGTCCTTGGGCTGGAACGTGCCAATCCCGATGCGGTCCTGTTCGGAGAGAAGAAGTCGGAAAACTTTGATCTCGGTCAGGACCTTCTGCCATTCACCATCGTACTTTGCCAGGCGTTCGTTGAACATCTGCCGGCAGAACGGGCATAAACCGCCTCGAATGGTGACTTTATAATCCCGGCCCCCGCGATTGGCGTTCAGTTTGGCGATAAACGTTTCGTGCATCTCATTGGGAATCAAATGCAGGGGTTCCTCGTGCATCGGGCACTTCTGCCAGTTGCCGTCCGGCATTTTCCAGGAGTAGCTGAACAGCATGCCGTCATCACTGCGGGAATATTCTTCCAGTCCTCTTTTCAGGAGGCGGGCTATCGTGCTTTTTGCCGAGCCCACGGGGCCGTGCAGAAGCAGAACGCGTCGTTCCGTACCGTAGCCTTGAGCTGCCGATTTAAAGGTATTGACCAGTTGCATCAGAGATCGGTCGATACCGTAGATACCATCACCCTGCCGGGTCGCGAAGTCGGTGAAAAATTTGAAACGGATAATCTTCTCTTTGTTTTCATACACCTCTTCGGTGCCATAAGAGATGATCATATCGTAGAGTCGCTGGTAGGCCGAACGAGTGACCTTCGGGTTTTCCAGTACGACGTTTAGATAATCTTCGAACGTGCCTTCCCAGTGCAGCTTGCGATAGTCGTTGACGTCGTAAGCGGTCTGGAGTTCATTCAGTAGTGATTTCCCCGTGACCATTTATGATCCCTCATTAGGTGGTGACGATTTCGCTAATACGCCTAGGTCCATGGAGAGGTGTCCAAACGCTGATGGTTCGAACGTGGGCGCGGATTGCTCGGGAATTCTCCCAAAATCTTACCCAATCTATTCTACCCGCAATTCTCCTTCCATCCCAACTTAGAAATGCAGCAATTGGTAAAGATTGTGCTCTTTTTTCTGGCTTGGAGCGGCAATTGCAAACTAGGGAAGAATAAGCGTCTCTATTGTTAGGACGACCGGAACGATCCGTTCGTTCGGAGAAAGTCTTAAATAAAAAGTGCCCCGCTTAGAATACCGGATAGTTGATGCTTACCGACTGGGCGGAGTTTGAGTTGAAAAGGAATTTCCCATGAAAAATCTATTAGCATTATTTGGATTGCTGGTTCTGGTCGCTGTGGGTGTTGGCTGGTATCAGGGCTGGTACCAGGTTAATCAACTCTCCAGCGAAGGGACCTATCGCGTCGATGTGGATGCCCGAAAGTTCGAAGACAGCGTCAAGAAAGGTGCCCAATGGGCGGGCGATGCGCTGCACGATTTCAGCAACCGGATCGGAAGCGATAAATCCAAGGAGAGCGATATCAGCGTTAAGCCGAACGGCGGGACGGATATCCAGAAACCGAACATGCCGGCCACACATCGCTAGTCTCGATACTGTAGAGCTTATACCACTGTTTGATCGATCGACTCTCATTGACGAGCTTCGAATACAACTCCCAACCCGACCGAGCACGTCGGGTGGTTTCAGTTTGATCCTCAAGCATATTCACTAAATGATCGGCCCAGGAAGGCTCATCCGCCAAGTCGACTATCGCCCCCGAAATCGTACGCTCCAACCATTCGCGATTGCGGCCCACATCGGTCGCCAGAACCGGTTTCCCGGCCGCTAAATACTCCAGCAGAGCGTTCGAATTACTTTCGGAGTGCGAACACAACACGGCGATATCGAGGTCATCCAGAAAGCCTTTAATATCGGAGAGTTGCCCTTCGAAACGAACGAACGGGTCGATGCCCAGTTGTTCGCTGAGGCGTTGCAGTGCTGCTCGCTCCGTACCATCCCCGGCGATGCGATACTGGGCGCGGATGCCCTTCTCGGCGATTCTCTTGGCCATTCGTAGAAAGCCATCGACGTTCTTGACCGGCCGGAGGTTCGCTACCAGGCCGACTACGGGAACTGATTTTTGAAACGGCGGATGAAATGTCGCCGTGGGAGTGGGAAGAAAATTGTCCAGGATCCGAATTTTCCAATCGGGAATTCCTAAGCGAGTCCATTCTTCCCGAGCTACTTCGCTATTAGTGAGAAACAGATCGGTGAGTCGATGGAGAAAACGGTCGAGAAATGGCAGCTTCCGGGTGCTCCAGTAACCGCAGTTGTTTCTGACGTGGAATATTCGTTTTACCCCGGCAGTTCGAGCGACCGGGATGGCCAATCGGGCACTATCGATGAAGTAGACTTGCAGAACATCAATCCGATGGGATTTTAAAAAGCCTCGGAACTCTCGAGCTGCTCTCCAGGCCTTCCCGCTTGCGAGTTTTTTAACACCTAGCCGGAGGATTGGTATTCCCTTCGGTTCGAGGGCGAGGGATTTTTCGCAATATCCATCGAGTAGTACGAGATGAGGTTGAATTTTTTCGCGATCGAGCGTCTCCAGCAGTCTCAGCAATTGCTTTTCGGTACCAGCCGGAGCCAGATTGTCGATGCAATAACAGACTCGCAGGGGATTGGCTATCACGCGGCCCGCCGTCTTTCTTCCACGCAATGGTCCTGGCCTGGGACAAATCCAGAGAGGTAAGTATCGTATTCGTCCGCCTGGGCCGCAAACGAAAAGTGTCTTGCCACATACTCCCGGGCGTTTTTACCCAGTTTTTTCGCAAGCTCCGGCTTTTCAACCACTTCACCGAGTGAATTTGCGAGGCGGTTCGGATTGCCGCTGGGAACCAGAATTCCGGTTTGTTGATCTTTTACGATCTCAGGCACGCCGCCAACGGCCGTAGCAACGATAGGCAGTCCGACGGCGGCGGACTCCAAGAGCACATTGGGAAGACCTTCGGTCGTCGAAGCGGAGACAAAAGCATCGAAGCCAGCAATCATCTGGTCGAGCTTTTCCGTGAACCCGGCCAGGAAGAAAAATTCCTCCAATTTGAATTTTTCAATTTGCCTTTGCAGGGAAGCTCTTTCGGACCCTTCGCCGAACAGTGCGAACCGGACACGCGGATATCGCGATACGACTTGCACTGCCGCGGTAATCAGGAGATCAAAACCCTTCTCGCGGCTCAAACGCCCGGCGGAACCGATAACGAAACTATCCGCAGGAATCTTTCGAAACAGACTCATAACGCGTTCGCGGCTGGCCGCGCGATCCTGCCGGAATAATTCGGGACGTACCGCGTTGCAGATCACGTGGATTTTCGATTTAGGCACACCTGCTGCCCGCACCTGCCGAGCCAGAGCCTGGGATACGCAAATTACGCCATCCATTTTGCGAAGCTGGCAGCGGTCGAATAATTCGTACAGGCGAATCCTGGGCGATTCTCCCGTCCAACCTCGACAAACGGCCAGAGCGGGAATTTTCAACTGGCGGGCAGCCTTTCGGCCGATCAGATTCGATTTGTAGCCGTGGCAAATAATGGCATCGGCCTTGGAGCGGGCGAGTTCCCGAATCACATCTCGACGAGCTTCCAGCAGGTACGGCGTATCATGGGCCAGCGTCTTAGCCGGGATGTTCAGATCGCGAGCTTGGCGTACGAAACGCGTGGAGCGGCCGCTTTCGGAGAAACTGAGAAAGCTATGCGAATTCTGGGAGTTCTGGGCCAAACCGAGCATTTGCCGCTCGGGACCGCCAAACATAAACGAGGCGGTAAGATGAGTGATTCGCATCAGTTGCATCCTTGCAACAAAACAAAAAAAGCGGCGGGATAGTCACCCGGTATACCTAACGAGAGGTGGCTATACCACAGAATCAAAAACGGGTAAAGCAACCTCTCGAAGTTTTTTAGGATCAGGCCGATTCCACTTTTTCCCATTTACCGGTCTTGGCAGATTCGGTAATGGCATCCAGCACCAACTGAGTGCGATACGCATCCCGGAAATCGGGCATGGCGGGTTTACCCGAACCGAGCGATTCGAGGAAATCGGCTACCTGGTGAACGAAAGAATGTTCGTAGCCGATCGACAGACCGGGAACCCACCATTTGTCCATATAGGGGTGATCGCCCCCGGCATCGGTCACGTGAATCGACTTCCAGCCACGCAGTTTCCCCTCGTCCTTGTAGTCGAAATACTGCAGGCGATGCAGATCGTGCAAATCCCAGGCGATCGAGGCATTTTCGCCGTTGATTTCAAACGTGTAAAGAGCCTTGTGGCCGCGGGCATAGCGGGTCGATTCGAAGTTCGCCAGCGAGCCGTTTTTAAAGCGGCCCATGAAAATGCAGGCATCGTCGATGCCCACTTTTTCCGTTTTACCCGTCAAGGTATGCTTGCGTTCTTTGATAAACGTCTCGGTCATGGCCGAGATCGTATCCAGCGAACCGTTCAGCCAGAGTGCGGTATCGATGCAGTGCGCTAACAGGTCGCCGGAGACGCCCGAACCGGAAGCCGCGACATCCAATCGCCACAGACCGGCGCCGCCTTGGGGAAGTTCAGGGCTGATGGTCCAGTCCTGGAGGAATTTGGCGCGGTAGTGGAAGATCTTCCCTAAGCGGCCTTCCTCGATGAGTTTCTTGGCGAGCGTGACCGCGGGCACCCGGCGGTAGTTGTACCAAACGATGTTGGGAACCTTGGCCTTTTCGACGGCTTCCACCATCTTCAAGCCTTCCGGTCCGTTCATCGCCAGAGGTTTTTCGCAGAGGATGATCTTACCGGCTTGGGCTGCGGCAATCGCGATTTCTGCGTGGTTGTTGTTGGGCGTGCAAATGTCGATGGCATCGATATCTTTGCGACTGATCAGCGTCTTCCAATCGGTTTCAGTCGATTCGTAGCCCCAGGTTTCCGCGAAGTCCTTCACCTTGTCGGCACTGCGGGCACAAACCGCTTTCAGCACGGGATGGTAGGGGAGCTTGAAAAAGTTGCTGACTTTGCGGTAGGCATTGGAGTGCGCCCGGCCCATGAAGCCAGTACCAATCAAGCCGATATTCAACGGTTTCGACATGGAGAGATCCCTTTAACGGTGCAGATTGGAAAATTGTTTACGGTCTATCGGAGTCGCGAATAACACATACTGCCGGGCGAAAATCCGAGTGCCGCTCGTCCGGCGGCACTCCTCAAGTTTGGCTTCCAATTATCAACTTCAGGCGGCCACGTACTTGGTCCGCAGTTTATCCAGAAACTTCTTGCTGTCGGCCGTGACTTCCCAGGCGTGCGGCCAGAAGCAGAGGTCGACACACCACCAATCGTTCGGAACACCCGCTTTCTGGATGGCCGGAATCAGCTCGTCGAAGTTCAGCTTGCCGGTGCCAAACGGATTGTGTGTTGAAGTATTGTGCTCGTTCAGCGAGCCATCGGAATCGATCAGGTGAACGTGCGTGATCTTGCCTTGCAGTTTGTGCAGCAATTCCAGAGCACCGCCGGGCAGAATTTCCTTTTCTCCCTGGTGATTAGCGCCGACGGCCGCACACATGTGGGCATGGCAGGTATCGTACAACACGCCGAAGTTGTGGTTGTGCATGCCGCGAACCGCATCCACGATCGCCAGAATTTCGCTCGGCTTGTTGAACAGGAAGCCGGGCTCGAATTCCCAGCAGATCTTCAGGCCATGATCGGCGGCTATCTTGCTGCACTTGTCCCAAACGGTGATCAGGCGATCCATACCCTTCATGATGCCGACCTTCTTGCCTTCCTCGGTTTCAAAATAGTTGGGAGGAAGCACGGTATCGACGCGGATGGTATCGACATCCAGGTCGGCGGCGAAGTGGGTCCAGCCCAAGAACGCGGTGGTGTAGGCCGAGGGAATTTCATCGAGGATGCTGACTCCGGGCACCTTGAAGCCCCAAAGATCGACGGCGATACCCGACAGGGCCAGTCCATGGTCGGCTATTTCTTTTTTGAGCTTCACGCGGCTCATCTTCGTGGGGTGAGAAACCGGGCTGGGGTGTGGTCCAAAACTGCCCAATTCGACCCCTTCGTAGCCGAGATCCTGAAGTTTGTGAAGGATCACATGAAAATCGTTCGTCGGCTGTTCCTGGTTGAATAGATAGGCCCAGGTACCGATGGAGAGTTTGGCTTTCATAGGTGGTTCCAACGCTCGTTAAATCGTGGTAGGTGTGGTAATATTCAAGGCTTTCGGCCCGTTTCTAACGTCTAGGTAAGATATACGCAAGGATAATCTACTAGGCGTGAAAATTTCGGCGAACATCCCGCAAGTTTGAAGTATCCATTCGTTCCCGGTTGTTGTAAGAAAAGCCCTCCTTCGTCGAATAAGAGAATAGAGGATTAGGCTTTCAGAATGGTGAGAAACGTGAATAACTACATGACGAAACCAGAAAACAAGCCCCAGGGAGGCCGTCGCAAGGCTTCTCGAGGCTGCCTGATACTATGCCTGGATTCGAAACTGCCCCTGCCTCAGATCAAGGAATCCTTGACCGCGGAAGGCTGGGAAGTGTTCTGTGCGAAAAAATCTTCCGGCTTACGAGCTCTGTCTTGTGAAATGGATTCCGCCCTGGTGGTGCTCAGCGATCATCTGCCCGGCAACGAGAGCGGTTTTTTGATGGCCAGCAAACTCCGACTTTCCTGTCCCAGCATGCGGGTGGTGATTGTCGGAAATCGGCCTTCCGCCAAGTCGGAACGTCTGGCCGACTTCGTCGGTGCGGAAAGTTATGTCGCCGTGACTGACCTGGAACAGTTTACGAATCGGCTCAAAGAAATCTCTCAGAAGTAAAGTTTTATTTCTGAGCTCAAATTTGGACCTCCGGGCGTCAAATCCCGGAGGTCCTCGTGTTTATACCTTCACTTCCAGAATACACTCGATTTCCACGGAAATATTCCCGGGTAGGCTACCCATCCCCACGGCGCTGCGGGCTCCGACGCCGGCCTCCGCTCCAAATACATCGGCCATTAATTCGGAATAACCGTTAATGACCTTAGGATGGTCGGGAAAATCGGGAGTGGAGTTCACCATCCCCAGAGTTTTGACCAGACGGACCACTTTGTCCAACGAGCCGAGATAATCCTTCAACGTAGCCAGGATAGCCAGACCGACCTGTCGAGCGGCCGCTTTGCCCTCTTCCAGATTCAGATCTTTACCCACCACCCCGGTGATCAGAGTGCGATCCGACTTTAAAGGGCCGTGACCGGAAACGTACAAAATATTGCCAACCTGAACGCAGGGTTTGTAAACGCCCACGGGTTTGGGAGCGGGCGGAAGTACCAACTGCAATTCTTGAACGCGCTTTTCTGCACTAGCCGACATAGGATGATCTCCAGGGAAATTACTTTGAGAGCTTTATATGACGGCCTTGATGCAAAGCGATATTTCTGGTTTTTCCTGCCGACGAGGTAAAGTCCGGGATGTCTACGATTTGGGAGATAAGCTGCTGATCGTAGCCACCGATCGGATCAGCGCTTTCGATTGGGTCATGCCGACTCCCATCCCCGGAAAAGGGCGTCTACTTTCCTCGCTGACAAAGTTTTGGCTCAACTGGCTGAAGGTTCCCAATCACTTCCTAAGCGACAATCTGAATTCGTATCCCCCGGAATTCCATGAATACGCCGATCAATTGAATGGCCGAGCGATGCTGGTCCGCAAAACGGAAGTGATTCCGTTCGAATGCGTTGTTCGCGGCTACCTGGCCGGTTCCGGCTGGAAGGAATACAAGCAATCGCTTTCTGTTTGCGGCGTCAAGTTGCCGAGCGGTCTTCGGGAAAGCGATCGATTGCCCGAGGCGATTTTCACACCCGCCACCAAAGCGGAAACGGGCCACGATGAAAATGTCAGTTCCGAATATATGGCCCATGCGATCGGGAAAGAGACCACGGACGAACTCGCCCGACGGAGTATCGAGATCTATAACCGGGCCGCCAGTTATGCCCGCCTGCGTGGGATCATCATTGCCGATACGAAATTTGAATGGGGCCTTTTGCCCAGTGGGGAGATCATCCTGATCGACGAAGTCCTGACTCCGGACAGTTCCCGATTCTGGCCGATGGATCACTACCAACCCGGCCGAGGACAGCCTTCGTTCGATAAACAGTATCTTCGCGATTGGCTGGAATCGACCGGCTGGGATAAGCAGTCTCCGCCGCCGGTGTTACCCGAGAAAGTTGTGGCCGAGACGCTGGCGAAATATACCGAAGCTTACGAGCGACTCTCGAGGTAATTACGGCCAGTGGACGATCGGAAGCAACTCGGGCACAGAAGGAAGACTTCCTTCGGTGAGAATCATTTTGACACCCTCCGCCCACTCTCCAGAGTTTGCCCCTTTAATGGGATCGTGAAAACGGGGTTCTCGAAGCAAACGTTCGAATTGAAAACTGGTGGTACGACTTCTCAGCCAGCTAAATTGCCAGTTTTTCTCCCCTTCCTTCAGCGGAAGCTCGGCCCAGAGCAAATCCCCCACGGAGTATGAGATGGGCGAGCCGTTGCTTTCAAGTGCGAAAAGATAACTGATACCGTTTTTGTCCCGAACCCCGTCGCCATCTTCCCGGAAGCTCCAGGTCGTGGTTTTGTCAGAACCGCTCGGGCGATGATTGATGGTCAGTTTCCCGGCCGGTCGGATCCGGAATTCACGCAGGGCATCGGGTATGAACAGCCGGAAGGATTTCGGATTGAGTGAGAAAGAAGCCGTTGCGGCGAAGCGGCTGAAATGGTCGCAAAGATCTTCGCGGGTGGGCTGCCCGATTCGATGCAGAATATGCAGATATTCTCGCAAATCCCGCTCGCTGTTCGCGTTCAGCCATTCCGCCAGTTTCGGCCAGTCGAAGGTTTTTTCCGGTCCCGTCGGATTAATCGATTTCAGCTGATCCAGAAGCATTTGCTGGCCGAATTGAATCGCAAGCTGATTGGCCCGCACCCAGCGGCTTTGAAACTGCGGTCGGAGATTATCCGGTATGGCGGTCAGCGACCAATTATCCACGCCCGGATAGTCTCGTTTCAACCGCGTCAGTCGATCCGAGATCATCCTCAGGGGATCGCGAGATTGCAAATCGCTTTCGCTCAAAAGTAATAGAGATTTGTTGTCCGACGGATTGCCGAGGATGCCCAGGGTTACCGCCAACTCCTGAATGGTACGCAACTTTTCCAGAGCCCGATTCCATTCGCTCCGGAGAACTTCCACTTCCCGGAAGTCCAGGGCCGCCAGCTTCAAGCGATCACCGGAGGCGAACGGACTGCCGTTGGAATCCACCTGTAATTTACGGAAGTTGCTATCCCATTCCGGTGTCAGCTCCGTCACAAAAAGCAATTCGTTACCGCGATTTTTCAAGCGGCTGAAAAACTGGCGGGCATCGGTCACGGCGGTGCGGAGCGTAGGAATTTCGGAGAGATATTTTTCGCGAGCTTGGACGACTTCGGTCTGGGCCCAATCCTTTTCGAAGGTTTTTGGCAGTGAGAGATTTTTGAGAGACTCTTCGAGCCGATTCAAATCGTCGAGGCTGCGCGTCTTCACCGGTTGGGAGAGTCGAGCCAGGTCATCTCGCAGCTGAATGTAGGCCTCGATTTCCTCGAGATGCTTGGCGATATAATTCTGTTTGTCCCGAGCTAGTTGTTCGAATTCCGGGTCGTTACGGAGTTCGAGAAGTTCACTCCGTTTTTTCGAAAGCTGGGCTCCGGCCAGGCGTGAAGATGCAGTCTGACCTTCCCGAGCCTGAAAACCATCGACCTTGGCTTCCAGAGCCAGTTGAACGTCGCTGGTTTGCGTAACCACCAGAACGCCCACTCCCAAAAGCAAAAGGGCCAAAGCCACGGCAGAGGTGAACACAGCTCGGGCCAGACGGAGATTGGATCGACTGGCCTCCTCGCGATGAAAATAAGCCGTTTCGAAAAGATCCTGAGCCAGCGGGCGGATACCAAAGGGTTCATCGCGCTGCTTGACTTTATCGGTCACATCGGGCAGATGCGTGGAGGTGGTGTAGATCTCCACGCAGAGGCTGCCGAATCCCCCGTCGTCGGCGAGAGAATAGTTCTCATCGAATAACTTTCTTACAGTTTCCTTGCGATTCTCGATTCGCTGCATCCATTCCGAATAGCTCATCAAGGTGTCGGCCAGCAGATCGCATTTCGTCAGCACGATACCGATGGGAAAGCCGCCGACGAGAAACTGATCCTGCCGCCGGCTTTGCAGGGTGCCGAGGAGATCGACTAAATTCGATAAGCGCTGCTCGAGGTGGGTGACGTCGGAAGAGGCATCCAGAATCAGAATCAACCCGTCGGCCTTCCACTTGGGATCGAGGTTTGTGGAATCGGAGTATTCGATCTCGTGGAATTGAACGGGAAGATCGACAGCGATTTTCGAATTGGCACTCGGTGTGAAGAGCAGGCCAGCGCTCCCCGCCGTGGAATTGTTGTTTTTCGCCTGGATGCTCAGACTGTTCAACAGTGCAGTTTTCCCGGCTCCCGTGGGGCCGAGAACTACGATTTCCAGAGTTTGTCCGACAGATCGAGTCATGAGCCCCGCAAAGTTAGATGCTTAACGTTCGGGCATATTGTCGCTGGCGACTGGCGGGAAATTGACGCTCAGGCCATTGTCTTTCGCCCAGCTCTCGAGCTGCTTCACCAGGTAGCTTTCCCGATAGGCCGTGTCTTTGTATACGAGAATATCAATTCGCTGCAGTTGTTTTTCCGCGTCCCGGCGCCGGGTAATAAGCAAATCCTTGAGCTTATCGAAGCTGATGGGTTCCCGGGAATTTTCGATTAGATAGTAGGCCTCGTCGGGGCGAGCGCCGCCCAGCACGATAATCTTGACGCGATTCTCGTTTTTCACTTCCTCGGGCACCACGACCGGGAGTTGGGCCGCTTTCTTCTCAGGTTCTTTACTCGGCTCTTCCTTCTCGACGGAATGCTGGTCGTTACCGGGGCCACCCGGCCGTCCGCCCCCGCTGCCTCCCAGGCCGTAGCCGCCGTCTCCAAAGAGGATGAGAGCGGCCAGGATCGCACAGATAATCCCCGAAGCGAATCGGCTCCAGCCGCAGGCCCAATCGGGGAGTTTTTTGCGAAAGTAGAATTTGCCTGCCACTTTGAGAACGCTGGCCATGGCATAATTGCCCACCAGAAACGCCCCTGCTACGGCAAAGCAATTGATGGCGATTTGTCCCACGCGACTGACGGCATCGGCAAGTAAGAAAAGATTCATCGGTTCCCCTGCTTGGAACGCGGAGTGACCGCTTCATCAAAGCTGTAAGAAACTCCCGCAAACCAACGGCGATAATTTTCAATATGCTGCTGCAAAGGGGCTCCGCGTTTGGGTAGAAGAATCAGGAACAACGGCTCTCTTCCCCCGGAAGCTCGAATGTGCTGATCGATCATCTTCTCCGCTTCCGACTGATCGGAAATTTCCTGCCGCTGGCCGTTGGTATAGGTGATCAATTTTCCGGTCGCCAAATCGACTTCCAGCAATTTAATGGCCAATTTTTCACTGATGTCGCCTTGCTCGGCTCGCAACCGTTGGAGTTCGCGCCGATTGCGTTCCAATTCCTGTCGCAGCGATTCGACATCCTTGGGCAACGCCTCTTCGGTCGGCAGTTCGTTTTCGGGGTTTAGATCGGGTCCTTCGCCCGGATTGCCGGCCTGGCTGACGAACGGCATCAAAAGGAAAATGCAGAAGAGCAGAATGAGAACGTCGATCAAGGGAATGAAAAATCGAGTGACGCTCTGTTTTGGTCGTTGAATCATTTCAGATAACCCCATTTCTCTTCTTCGGGATTACCGGCCATGGAACGAATAATGTCTCGACCGAGGCTGACGATCCAGGTGGGCAGGATGTTCAGCAGGGCCATCAGCAAGCCGCTACCGGTGGCCGTGATGGCCGGGGCATATTTTCGAATGATTTCCTGAGGCGTAACGACAGGACCATTGATGGAATTGAAGGTCTGCAGGATCGCCGCGACGGTTCCCAGCAATCCCAATAGGGGAAACCATTCCGCCGCCTGAGCGAGATGGTTCAACCAGCGATCCGCGGATTCGTCGAAATTGTGTTCTTTCCAGCGCAAGGCCTTCCAGCTCAATGAGATCTGAACCAGAAATAGAATGGCTCCCAGGCTCAGGATCAGCCAGTCCATCCCGGAATTTTTAATTCGCTTCAGGTAATCGTGTCGAGCGTCGGGAGGCAGCGCGCAGGCCACCAGGGCCGCGCCGAAGAGCGGGAGGAGGACGAGGATAGTCGGTAGAAGCTGACGAATGATAAAGGGTCGCAATCTTACCCCTCATTTTGGGATGCGACAGAGAATCCAGCAGTGGTTTTTATATGATCAGGACCGATTTTCCAGGAACCAATCGGGCAGGGGCTGAACCTGACCTTCGCGATTTATGCTTGCTAAAGTACTGCTTCCTTCGGCCAGCAGTTCAGAGTTTCGAAAAACCTCGTATTTGTGTTCGATGCGGACCAGGGTGGAACGAGTGACGGTCGTCCGGATGGTCAGCAGATCGTCGTAGCGGGCGGGCTTACGATAGCGGACTTCAACTTTCGTCAAAGCCAGCAGAAAGCCCTTGTCCTCCATCTCTTTATAAGTCAGCCCCTGATCCCTGAGCAGTTCGGTTCGGGCCTGCTCAAAGAAAACCAGGTAATTCGCATGGTGCAGAAAGCCCATCTGGTCTGTTTCCGCGTATCGGACTCGAATTTGGACCGTTCCGCTGAGAGGTGCTTTCTCACCACTCATTTTATCACTCCAAATCGACTCAGGGGGAAGTAGACCATGACCGCTTTCCCCAATAACAGTCTTTCCGGCACCAGTCCCCACATCCGGCCGTCGAGGCTGGAAGTGCTGTTATCGCCAAAACAGAGATAGTGACCGGGCTGAACGTAGAAGGTTTGTACGGTGCTGCAGGGATTGTAGCTCGGCGGGAAGAATTTCTCCTGGATCGCGCCGTAGCCTTGCCGGCCGCCATTGGTTCCGCAGGTGTAGAAGATGTCTCGCCAGATTCGAATCGAATCGCAGGTCACATCCCCCCGGCTGCCAATTCGAGCCGGTTGCATGCGATCGTTCGGATGGCTCTGATGCACATGAGGAATCGTGTAATCGGCTCCTTTATCGAAGCTCAGAACTTTGTTATCCACCCATACCGTCAGCCGGCAATCGACATTCGCCAGTCGAATTTCATGCCGACCTTCGCCATTGATACCCGACGAAGTCTTGGAGAGCACAGTCGATTTATCGTTGTCGTTGGCATCGACTCGAATCAAGGTGCAGTTACCACCGTCGAATACGGCTTGAAAGCGGTAGGGGCCTTTATTGAGCTCCAATATCAGCTGAGCATCTTTGGATTGAAAATCGGCTTTGCACTCGAGGATCAGGTCGGTGACAACTTCTAGACTAGGACTAGAGCGGGTTTGGTTGTAACCCAGGCTGTCGTTGATCTCCATCGGTTCGAGGGAAGGCTGATCCTGCCAGCTGGCCAGGTGGTGATAGCGGATCCAGCCCAGATCCGAGCCAGTATGTTTGAAGCCGGTTTCCCGGGCCTGCCACTCTTTATCGTAACCGGGCTGAGCATGCCAGCGGGTTTTTGCGATACCTTTTAAGCTCGCGGGCTGGTGGTCCATATCGAAGACGATAATTCTTTGAGCGAGTATGTCTGTAGGGCTTTTTCGAATGATCTCAAATTTGCCTTGCTCGAAAGCGGAGATTGCATCCGGGTGCGAGGGGTACATATTAGGATAGAGCCAGAGGTTATTGGGATCTTCCGGCAGCTTTTCATCGGGATACTTCAAATCCTTGCAAAGATAGAGGTCGCCATCGAACACGGCGATCGTTTCCCCGGGCAAACCCACCAGTCGCTTGATGTAGTTGGTGGGCACCCGTTCGCGCACCGAGAAGGGTTCCACGGGCCATTTGAAAACCGGCACGTCGAATCGTTTGGGAGGATTGATGTAATAGGCCGGTTTTAAAACCAGTACCCGGTCGCCGCTGCGCACGCCGGAGAAATCGACCGCATCCTCTTTGAGCACTTTACCCGTAGAGTCGGTTTTCGCGATGAATTTGTAACCGCAGTTCGAACAGATGTAGCTGGTGATAATCGAACGCTGGCCGAAATCGTTCGAAGAAGAGTTTAACGGGCTCTTGTAGCCGCACTCCCGGCAGGTGACCATTTCATGATCACCATACAAGGTCTCCGCCATGGATCCGGTGGGGATTACGAACGCTTCCGCGACAAACCTTTGCAGCATCAGGACCAGGACAAGCACGAACACAACGGTTTCGAACATTTCCCGGACGAGATTCTTGGGTTCGACTTCATGGTTTTTTTTCTTGGCAAAGAAGCTTCGCAGGATCGTGGAAAGCCAGTCGGACTTTGTGGTATCGGGCGGATTGGTAGGGGAACTCGGCATCTACATCACCTCGGCCGGCCGGAGAACGAATAAAAGGTTGTTCGCTGACCATATTATAAGATTTAACGAACTCCCCTCCGTTCTCCCAGCCCATTTTCGATCTGGACGCTTTCCAGACTCCTGTTGACCGCTTTTAGACAATTCGGGTAAACTGCTAAATCAGGAGAATCTTCCAGGAAGGAAAGGTAGCGGCCGATGGTTTCCGCACTTCAAGTTTTGGAGAAGGTCGAAGGCTCGGTATCGGTGAATTGGCAGGATGTTCCCTGCCCCGGCTGTCGCTCTCAAGATGCCAAACTGGTACTGGAAGCCCCCGATTTAGCCCCGCCGAAAGATGGCCTCTGGTTTGCCGTCGTGCAGTGCAAGCGCTGCGGGCTGCATTACACCAATCCCCGACCCGATGAGAAATCGATCGCCGATTTCTATGCCGAAGATTACCGGCCCCATCGGAAGCCCCAGAATTCCCGCCGAAATTTTCGAAACTGGTATCCGCTGGGGGCGTTGCGCGGGCGGGCCTCCGAACGCCGCGGGCTCGCCTGGCAGGGAAACGGCCGTTTGCTCGATTTCGGCTGCGGCGGAGGGAGTTTTCTCGCTCGGATGGCCGATCAGGGCTGGAAAGTGGAAGGGGTCGATTTCTCGGAAAAAACCGTGGAAATGATTCGCGACAAACTCGGTTTGAAAGTCCACCACGGCACTCTGCCCCATCCCGAATTGCAGCCGGCTTCCTTCGACGTCATTACGATGTGGCATTCTCTGGAGCACGTTCACGATCCGATGGAAGTCCTGGCCGAGGCTTATCGGCTATTGGCGCCGGAGGGACGACTGCTGATCGCGGTACCCAATATCAAAAGCTGGCAGTTCAAGTGGTTCGGCAAAGCATGGTTTGCTTTGGATTTGCCGCGACATCTGACGCATTTCTGCCCGAAGACTCTGCGCCTGATGCTCGAATTGAACGGCTTCCAGGTGGAAAATCTTCGCGGCATTAAGCATGCCGACTGGCTGCGTTCCTCGGCAAAACTGGCGACACGCATCGGGCAAAAAAGCTACTTCCAGAAACTTTTCCGGTATAAATTGCCGTCCCGGTTGGCAGCCTGGATCTGCTATATGTTCGGCAAGAGCGATTGCATGCTGGCCATCGCGATTCGACCGAAATAAGCTCTCTCTTTCTCCCAATATCCCGGGAACCGTCATGCGCTTAGCGATATTCGTTGGGCTTCTTTTTGTTGGTTCGATTCCAGCGGCCGAGCCCACTTTGAAGGTCGGCTTCCAAGAGGTGGACGTCTCCCCGTTTGTTGCTCCCAATAAACCGGTCTACATGGCCGGCTTCGGCCACGACCGCAAAGCCACCGAAGTCCACGATCCGATCATGGCCCGCATCGTCGTGCTTCACGATGGAAAATCGAAGGTGGCTCTGGTCTGTGTGGATGTCGTCGGCCTCTTCTTGCCTTTCGTGGACTCGATCCGAGAAAAACTGCCCGAGTATGCCTATGTGATGGTTTCCAGCAGCCACAACCACGAAGGACCCGATACGCTCGGTCTCTGGGGAGCAAGTCCGTTTCAGAGCGGAGTGGATGAGGCTTACATGGATTTGCTGCGAAAGAAAATCGTGGAAGGAATTCAGAAGGCTGAGGCCAAGCTGGAGAAATCAACCGTTAAGATCGGCCGAGTGAATTTACCAGACTTGTTGCGGGATGGACGATTGCCAATTGTGAAACACGACGAACTGGCAGTCTTGGAGTTCCGTTCTTCCGATACGAAAAAACGCCTCGGTCTTCTGGTCAACTGGCATTGCCATCCTGAGACGCTGGACAGTAAAAACACCAAAATTTCCAGCGATTTCGTCGGGTATGCGGTTGAGAAACTCAAGAAGAGATGGAACTGCCCGGTCGCCTACTTCACCGGAACCGTTGGCGGCTTAATGACCTCGCTTAAGGTTCCGCTAAGAGATGACCAGGGCACGGAGCTTCAGGATGGTACCTTCGAAAAGACGGAAAAATATGGGACCACTCTGGCTCAAGAAACAGATAAAGCTCTTTCCCGGGCAGAAGCGCTCGAGCTTACCCCGTTTCAACTCCAACGCAGGAAAATTCTCCTCCCCGTTGACAATCCGATCTACAAAGCCGGCTGGCAATTGGGTGTACTGAAACGGCCCATTTACCTGTGGCACGAAAATGCCAATGAGAAGGAGCCGAAACTGGCAAGCGATGCAAAAAATCCGCTCGCTATACAGACGGAACTCGGCTGGCTGAAATTGGGAGAACTGGAGATCGCGACGGTACCCGGTGAGATTTATCCCGAACTCGTTCTGGGCAAGATCCAGGATCCAGTCGATCCCGGGGCCGATTTTCCGGATGCTCCCAAGGAAGTGAGCATTGTGGAACTCAGCAAGTCCAAGTACCGCTTACTGATGGGTTTAGCGAACGATGAGATCGGTTACATCATCCCGAAGCGGCAATGGGATGAGAAGCCGCCGTTCTGCTACGGGCTCAAGAAATCTCAGTACGGCGAGATCAATTCCCTCGGGCCCGATACGGCGCCGCTGTTGATGAAAGGCTACTCGGAACTGATTTCGGGCAAATGAGTGCTGGAGGCGTGCTTGTTCAGGATTCTTTTCAGAATCATGGTGGCATAGCTGCCCGGTGGTAGGTCGAAGCCGATTTGCAAGCGAATCCGCTCAGGATGATTTTCGTCCTTCGCAAACGAAATTTTTAAGCCCTGCGGCTCCATGCTCGCCTTCCGAACTCCCTTTGAGAAAAACAGTTTACGCACGCCCGTTTTCATCTGCTCAAGCGGAAATCCTTCTTCCGCCATGACTTTCTTCAGAGGTTCCACCCAGCTCTCGGTGGCCAGAGGCTTCAGCCGGGCGGAGGGGTAGGGAAGCTCGAAAGTTTTCCATTCTGCCTGATAATTTTCGGGTAGTCTTCGCGGGGCCGCTAAATCCTTCAGCCGGGTGGAGATCGAAGATCTCGCTTCCTCCGGTAAGTTCGCTTCTAACCAGTAGCTGAGCGTGCGATTCCAAATGTAGCTCTGGTAGGCCGAGAAATAGAGCCCCTGCAATTCGGGACGCAACAGTTCCATGGCCCCGAGGAAATCCGAACGGCGTTGGGTCAAATACCGAAACACCCGGATGTCGCGGCTCTTGGATAGCAGGCCCTGAATTTTCTGCCAGTCGCCCCAATGCTCTTTCAAAATCTGCTTTTCGCGTTTAGCACCCGCTCGATCGTGTTCGTATTCGCCGATCAAAGCCAGTTTTAAAGCAGCTTCCGAATTTCCAGATATTATCTCTTTGGCGATGAAACGCTTGTCGGGTCCCACCGAGCCAAATCTCTGATCGTCGAAATAATTCGGACAGCCCACCTGCTGAACTTCGCGAACGCTCTGTTCGATATCGGCTTTAGCGGCACGAGGCAAATCCCGGATAATCACCTCGAAGTGATTACTTTGTATATCGCTGGATCTATAGGGAACGGTTCGTGTGCCGAGGTACTTTATCTCGAGCGGTCCGAGAGTGTAATCCTTCTTCGGACCATTCCAAATCGTGAAATATTGGATCGTGACGGCGTGTCGGTCTTTGAGTCCACCGAAGGAAAGTTGGTCGTTATGGTAGCCCCAGGCCGCTTGTAACTGGCGAAATGCGTCTAGCGTTGTTTGGCCCGTTTTTGAGAGACAGTAAAAACTGAATTGGCCGGGGGCGGTGTCTAGAGTATTCGGATTTTCAGTGACTTGGAAATCTGAGTAGAGAGATTTGATCTTCATGAAAATAAAAAAAGAAACCGCGAGCGTGAATAGAAACTGTCGCCCACTCAGCCTCTATCCTAGCATCTCGCGGTTTCATCATTGTGAGCAGTTAACTCACTACACATATCTTAGTTGGATCGTCATTGGCGGACAAGATAAATATGTCTTTTTTCCCCACTTTTTTCCAATAAGTCTGGGTTTATTTTTGCGTGATCGGACGCGAATTGTTGCTGGCATAGTAGACTGGCGGACTAAACCCAAAATTGATCAAAAAGTGCGTTTTTGCTGGCTAATTTTGATACATGGTTTTCGGAGTTCGTCCAAATAGTTAGACGAACTCTGAATTAAATTCCGCTTAGAAAATCGGAGGCTTTTCGCGAACGAGCTGATTGGCAAACTGTAAAGAATCCAGCGTGCCGGCATCCGTCCAGTAGCCGTCAATAATGGAATAACCGAGTCGACCCGCCTTCAGATAGTGGTTGTTGACATCGGTGATTTCCAACTCACCCCGACCACTCGGTTTGAGTGTCCGGATGACTTCAAACACATCCGAGGGATAGATATAGATCCCGATTACGGCATAATCGCTTTTCGGATTCTTCGGCTTCTCTTCGATGCCGATTACTCGATCTCCCTTTAGCTCGGCCACGCCGTATCGCCCGGGATCGTGTACCTGCTTCAGTCCAATCCAAGCCCAATCTGGTTTTTTGCCGGCTTGCGATACCAGGCCAGTGACCGGAGCTTCAAAAATGTTGTCCCCGAGAATTACCAGGCAGCGATTTCCGGCACAAAAAGTTTCCGCGAGACCCAGCGCCTGAGCGATGCCACCAGCCTCATCTTGCACGCGATAAGTGAGTGAGCATTTGTGATCTTTGCCCGAGCCGAGCAACTCTACGAAATCCCCCATGTGTTCCGTGCCCGAAACGAGAAGGATGTCTTTCAGGCCGGCACCCACCATTTTGTGGAGTGGATGATAAACCATCGGGATCGGCCCGACCGGCAGGAGATGTTTATTCGTAACTTTGGTAAGTTCTCCCAGCCGGGTGCCTTTACCCCCGGCCAGAACGACACCCCGAATCTGAGACATAGAAATGCCTTTCCCAATTATCGATTAGCGTACTGTTTTTCGTAGTATTTGCGGTACTCGCCGCTGCGGATCTCGGATACCCAGGCCGCATTGGCTTTGTACCAATCTATCGTGTCCTTCAAGCCCTTCTCGAAGGTGACCAGCGGCTGCCATCCCAATTCTGTTTCCGCTTTAGTACAGTCGATGGCATAACGGCGGTCGTGGCCCAGGCGGTCCTGAACATGTTTGATCAACGTCTTGGGTTTGCCCAGGAGTTCCAGCAGCAGAAGTGTCAGCGCCATATTGGTTTTTTCGCACCGGCCGCCGAAATTATAGACTTCGCCGCTGCGACCTTTTCGCCAGGCCGCTTCCACGCCGCGAGCGTGATCGAGAACGTGAATCCAGTCTCGAATCTGAAGTCCATCCCCGTAAACCGGAACTTGTTTATCTTCCAGGAGATTGCTGATGAACAGGGGGATTAATTTTTCTGGAAATTGATACGGGCCGTAGTTATTCGAGCAGCGCGTGATGACCACATCCATACCGAATGTATGGTGGTAGGCATTCGCCAGCAGATCGGAACCCGCTTTGCTCGCCGAGTAAGGGGAGTTGGGAGAAAGCGGTGTGGTTTCCGTAAAGAACCCGGTTGCGCCCAAACTGCCATAAACTTCATCCGTCGAAACGTGAACGATTCGCTTCACGCTTTTTTCTTTCGCGGCATCCAGCAGAATCTGCGTGCCAATGACGTTCGTTTTTACGAAGGGGCCGGAATCCATAATGCTGCGATCGACGTGGCTCTCGGCCGCGAAATGAATGATCGCATCCAGGCCTTCGGAAATTACGCCGCGAACTTCCTCGCGATTAGTAATATCCCCCTTAACGAACCGATAGCGGGGATTGCTGGCGACATCGGTCAGGTTCTTCAAGTTCCCAGCGTAAGTCAGGGCATCGAAATTGATCAATTCCACGCTGGAATCGCTGCTGAGCAATTGTCGAATGAAGTTGCTGCCGATGAATCCGCAGCCGCCAGTTACGAGCAATTTTGCCATGCCCGAAAATCCTTCCCTACTCGTTAGTAAATATCCAAAGTAGTTTAGAACATCAAAAATCACCCTGCAGAGAAAGTTCTCCCGCACTGGTAGGGAAATTCCCGATAATAAGCATCCGTCTTCTCCAATTTGAACGACGGGCTTATCCCAAACACCTATAATTTCCTATTTAAAGCACTTAATTTTGCGAGTCGCGGATGTCGTTATTGGAAATTCAACCCGACGGGGAAAACTGGTCCATTCAGTTGCCCGAGGGGACGTCGATCACAGAGCCGGTGTTTGCAAAGGTATATGGCGCTTCCATTTCCGACGTTGTGGAAGCATTCCGCGAATCTCTCGATCATCCGATTCGCTTCGAGCCATTATACCGTGCGCTGACCCCCGACGACCGTATTACCATCGTCTTCGACGCCTCGATTCCTCATGCAGATGTTCTATTGGGGGAGCTGAAAAAATATCTTCTATTGCGCGAAATTGACGTTGGGGCTTTGACGATTCTCATGAATCGCGAAGCCGGAGCCATGGAGCAGCAGGTCGCGCTTCAGAAAAACTTCCCCGAGCTGAAATTCGAAATCCTGGATCCGACGGATCGCACCCAGATGGCCTATCTGGCGACCACCCAAAAGGGGCGAAGAGTTTATTTGCATCGTAGTCTTCTGGATGCCGATCAAGTGATTCTCGTAGCTCATCGCGGCTACGATTGCCTGCTGGGACAGACTGGGGCGGAGTCCAATATCTTTCCACTGATGTCCGATTCGGAAACGAAATTGGCCCTGCGAAAGCAACTCCGGGCCGATTGCCCGAGCTCGGAACCCTGGCCCATCCTGGAAGAGGCCCGAGAGGTTGCCTGGTTGCTCGGCATCCCCTTTCTCGTTCACGTATTTCTGGATTCGAACGATCAGATTACCGCTTTCAAGACGGGCATTGCGGAAAGCCTCCCGGACATTGCCGAAGAGTTCGATGAATTGTCGCACGGTAAACTGGCCAGCCCCGTGGATGCCTTCGTCGTCAACCTGCCGGGCAATCAGAAAGAGTTTCGCGATTTGGCGCAGGCGGCTTTATCCGCCAGTCGGGTACTGGAACCGGCCGGCTGCCTGATTCTGCTAACTGGAATGACGCTTTCCGGAGAAGAATCGGTGAAGCGAATCGCCGGATACAGTTCGCCGCGAGAGGCCTTGAAGAAGCTTCCCGAACTGGAGGAAAGCGGCGATCCCCAAGCGATTTTTTGCTGGGCTCAAGCCGTGCAGAATCGGCGAGTCTATCTTTATTCGGATCTGGATGCTCCCATGACGGAGAGCCTGTTTGCCACAAAGCTCGAGAACTCGGCTCAACTGGAACGATTACTTCAGTCCATGCAGCAAATCACCGTCTGGAATAATCCGCAGCAATACGTTTTCGAAGTCGATTCCGCCTCCTCGAAGTGAAAGAGATTGCTTTGCAATGAACGATGAAACAAATCTATCGAAAGAACGGATTTTCGCGAAAACTTGGTTTTTCGATCGCTCCTCGAATGGAAAGATCATTGTTTCGGGGAAAGATGCTGCCCTCTTTCTGCACAACTTGTGCACGAACGATATCCGAGGTTTGAAGCC
Source organism: Telmatocola sphagniphila (assembly GCF_018398935.1). GTDB lineage: Bacteria > Planctomycetota > Planctomycetia > Gemmatales > Gemmataceae > Telmatocola > Telmatocola sphagniphila. Next base: position 948,221 of record NZ_CP074694.1, read on the forward strand.
CGGCACCCTCTGCCGAGCCTACTTCTGCGATCGGTTGGCCAAAGTGCAGGGTCAGTCTCGCATTTTTCATACTCAGCTTCAGGGCAAGCCGATCTACTGGCTCGATTGCCCGCCGGGTACCAATGAATCTCTGGCGCGCCATATCGACAAGCACTGGATCTCGGAACAGATTGAATTCGAAGATGCGACCTCGAAATATTGTGAGTTTCATATCGCAGGACCCGAGGCCGAGATCACTCGAACAAAGATGCTCCCAAGATCTGAGGAGAGCACCAGCAATGCGGAATGGGACGAGATCCTTTTCGTTCAACCCATGGACCACTTGCTCGGCACACCGGGCTTTAACATCGTGGCCGAGCTTTCCCGGCGGGAATCGCTTCTGTCAAAACTGCAAAGTATTCTTCCAGCAGGTTCCGCAGAGGATTTTGAAAAACTCCGCATTGAAGCGGTGACGCCCTTTTTCGGAAAAGATATCGATGAGAAACGATTCGTTATGGAAGTCGCCGACGCGTTGGAATCCGTGAGTTACCAGAAAGGCTGCTATCTGGGACAGGAACCGATCGTGATGTCGCGAGATCGAGCTGGCCACGTGAATCGGGCGATGAAGCTAGTAAAAGCGAAAGCACAATTTCCGATAACCCCAAATGCGGTGTTAACGCGAGAAGAAAAATCTGTAGGTGTTACCACCGGTTCCACGGTTTTTTCATCGCTTTACGGTGCCCCCATCGCCCTGGCGTACATAGCTCGTGGGCATCAGGAGGCAGGTACCGTTTTTGATCTCCCGGACGGGGCAGGGCAGGTCGAAGTCGTTTGAAGTGAAAGCTACTTCAGATGCTGCTTTCGAATGGCTTCCAATTTCGACAGCGCCAATTTAGGCGTACCTGAGGCATCCAATAATCCGGAATGGGGAATGCGATGCTGCACGGCATCGCTCCAGCAATCCCAGAAAACCCCGGTTACGTAGGGCTTGCTCAAGGCCAGCTTGGCGAAAGCCTCCGCCCATAATGCCTGACCGTTTTCGTCGATGCTGCGCCAAAAACCGGCCATGGCTACCCGCTCGCCGGGGCTGGCCCACTCATCGGGCGTACTGGCGCTGGGATAAGAGAGCGTCACCTGAACCGGAAGGCCCAACATACCGAACATATCGAGAATCTTGGAGCAATCGAGGCGATCCCGGCAGAAATCACCGCGCGGACGGGAGCCCATCTGCCATTCCAGTTCATAACTGGTGATCGGTAATCCTGCCCGGAGCAAAGTATCGGCAAAAACGAACGGCGAATAATTGAAGCCCGGTTTCGTTAAGTAACTTCCCCAAGGATGGCTGATACCGATATGAAATTTGGAATCGGGATCGATCTGGGCTGCCGCATCGAGCATTCGCGCCGTCAGTCTAATTTGATCTTCTTCAGAAATTCCCAGGCAGGTCGAGCAGTTGCTCCGCGAGCAAAGCATCCAATTCTGGATTTTGCCTCGATAGCGGGCAATGGTCGTTTCAACGAAGTCGCAGACGAAGCTGCCCAGAGCCGTGATGTCTCCGTTCCAGGTTTCCATCCATTCCGGAAAGAACTCCGGAGAGAAATCGACTACCGGGCCGACCGAGACATTCAGTCCTTTTCCGAGACACCAGGCCACCTGTTCGTCGAGTTGCTTCCAGTTGTAGTTCGCTTCGGAAGGTTCAATATCCTTCCAGCGCAACGGCAGACGCACTGCGTTGAACGTATTTTGAAAGAGCTCGGCTTCCTTGGCCTTGGGAATCGAGGAAAGCCAGCAACCCCAACCCGTATCCAACTTGGCGGCCCGCGTGTGGCGGAGAGCGAGAATCTGTTTGGTGTATTCCTCTATCAGCTCGTCGGCGGCCTGGAAACTCAGAGTGAGCGCCCGATTCAGATGAAAACTCGCGTCGCTCTGCCAGGGATCCATCATCCCTTGCGCGAAAGTTCGCGTAGCCTGTCGGATGTCCCAATCGAGCGTGGCGGATCTTTGAAGTCCCGCCGATTCCCACTCGGCCAACTGGTTCCGGACCTGGTTCAATTTCCCTCGAACCAGCTCCACTCCCAGAAAATAAGGGAGCGGCCGTTCCATGAGGGTGGCGGTGGAAGTCTGAAGCTGACCGAACTCGGCGACATCGGCCGGTATCATCGCGGAACCCGATTCGTGCAGTTCCCGCTGCAGAATGAGGACTTCTGAGGAGAGTCGGTGCCGGGTTTGGGTGGGCATGCTTTCGGGGCCGACCGTCAGAAAGGATTCTTTGAGAAGCGGACGAAACTCTGCGGACATCTCAGTGGGCAAAACGAAGGAGAACCCCATCGGCAGGGTCTGTTCCGTCGTCTCGGAGCCCGAGTTGTGTTCGTCGTTTAAATCCATGAATGCGTATCAATCGCGAGAAGGAAATTCAGAATTCAGCCGGGAGCCCGTTCGAGTATTTTACGTCGCTGAATCTAGAGAGCCTGAATTACGATACCATATCGGTCCGCTAATGCTGTTGTAGCTTCCACATCGAGGATGATAGTCTTTCCCGCTTCAATCGCCAACACTCGACCGCCCGCCTTGTGAATAGTTTCGATAGTCTTTTCACCCACAGTTGGCACGTCGAACCGCATATCCTGCTGCGGTTTCGCCACTTTTACCACGGTAAAGCCCCGTTTACTGAGCGTTCCCGCCCGTAAAATGGCCTCATCCGTACCTTCAATGGCTTCCACCGCTATCACGGCTGCATCATGAACCATCACGCTCTGGCCGATGTCTAATCGACCCATCTCTTTTGCAATCTCCCAACCGAAGCGGATATCGGCTTCTTCGCTCGCGGTCGGTTTACGTTTAGTATGAATACCCGGTTTTACAAGCAGTTCGGGACAGGTGTCGAGGGCCGACTCGCAATGGAGGCCTTCTTTTTCGTATTCGCCAATGATTCCCGAAAGTATCGAATCATCGCGATTGTCCCTTTTGCGTCCGAAAAACCACCAACGAATCATGCGTAGATCTGGCATAAGACGTATGAACCAAAATGGGGAATACAGAATGGTTTTATCGATCTTCCCAGCCATGGTGTAACGTTTCACCCCGGCTTTGCGAAAACTTCGAATCGGCTTATTGAGAGCTCCCAGGCGGACCCAGATAAAATCTTGCACATACGGCAGAAAGTCTTCTTTACGTGCCAGGCCACTGATGCCGAGACAAATGACCGGACGCTGGATGGCGTGCGCTTTCTGCGCAAACAGGATCGGAAATCTTCCGCGTCCGGCTATCAGTCCGATGGGTTCCGCATTCATTCGTTATCCGCCAAACCGATCTTTTTTTTGATATTTCGTAGATCCCGGCGAATCTCGGGAAGTTTTTCCAGCGACATCATGATCCGCATTTGCTCTTTATCGGGAGTCGCCGGTGAACCGAGCATTCGAGCACCCGCGGGGACATCCTTATGAATACCGGCCTTGGCACCCAGTATCGCCCGATCTCCAATATGGCAATGGTCGGCTATACCCACCTGACCCGCCATCACCACGTAATCCCCGGTCGAGGAAGAGCCGGCAATACCGACTTGGCTGACAATCAGATTATGACGTCCCAGCGAACAATTGTGGCCAATCATCACCAGATTATCAATCTTGGTGCCTCTCCCGATGATCGTGCGACCGAAAGTCCCCCGATCAATAGTCGTTCCGGCCCCAATTTCCACATCTTCCTGGATTTCCACGCTTCCCTGCTGGGGAACTTTGATGTGTTGGCCTTTAACAGTTCGATAGCCGAAGCCGTCGCAGCCGAGGACTACGTGAGCGTGAATGCGGACTCGCTCCCCGATCTTGCAGCCATCGTACAGGATCACTTGGGGAAAGATCGTCACATCCGCAGCAATTTCACAATCCGCGCCGATGATCGACCCAGGATAAATTTTGCAACCTGGCCCGATCTTCACACCGGGCCCGATGCAGACGAAAGCGCCAATAGCCACATCCGGAGCGATTTCCGCCGTGGGATCTATTTGTGCGGTGGGATGTATCCCCAGCAAAGTTCGATCGGGCTTCGGATTTAATTTTTGAACGATCTTGGCGAAGGCCAGAAGTGGATCCTCGATTCGGATCAAGGGCTTGCCTACACCCGTTAAGTGAGGAGCAGCCACTGCGGCGACCGCAGGAGATTCTTTAAAATCGTTGAGGTATTTTTCGTTTTCCAGAAAGACGAGATCGCCGGGCTGCGCTTCAGACAACGGCCGCGCCCCTGAAATCAGGCAATCGCCGTTCCCCTCCACGATACCATCAATCCATGAAGCTATTTCGCGTACCGTGACGGCCACGGAACACCCCCATCCTGGTGGATATCAACAAACGTACCAACTTTGTCCAATTTAGCTTGATTGGCCGATCGCTGCAATCCGAATTTGGCCAAGCCCCAATTTAACCCAGAATACGCAAAGCATTGAGCCTGTAGACTTTTAGTAAAACTTCCTCTGGCAACTCAATCCCCCGTAAAGCGGGCAAAGCCGGTTCCCCCGCGGCTGCGACATAATCCCCATCGGCTATCGGACTGGTTCCGGACCAATGACTTTCAAAAAGGGTCCGCTGACACCAGTACCGACTGGTATAGTGCTCCTTGTGCAAACCGTAGCGGGTGACCAGATCGGACCCGAACATAAAACGATCCGGGAATTTCGTTATTAAATTTCGAATGGCCTCCGGATGTCGGGATATTTCGCGAACTTGCCATTTGGTGGCGCTGGTATCTAAACACAGGTGAGGATAGTCCTCCAGGAGCCTCTGAAGTTCGTCTGGATGTTCGGGATTCCCGCCCATGTGGGCTCCAATCCAGGTGACCTCGGGAAATCTTTCGAGCATTTCTCGAAAAGGAAGATATTGATCGGCTTTGGTTCCGAACTTGGCGGTTTCCTTGTAGACGGTATTCCACCAGTTATCGGGATCGCCGACGTGAACCATGACCACTTGGACGCCGGCCGCTATCGCTCGCTTGATGGATTCGATCCGCCAAGGGGCGTTTACCACCAGGCCCCGTTCCCGACCGCGAGGAGCCGACCAGAGTTTGAGAATTTTGATACCTTCCGCCAAAAAGGCATCCAGACTCTTGTAAGCTTCGTCGTCGCTGTCATCGATCTTCTTTTTGTTGATCATGCCATTGAAGACCAGGGCGTCACCAAACTTCTCGCGTAAGGGAGCGATATCCTGGACCGGACACATGGTCACCGTCCGGGCAATCCCGAACTCCCTCGCCTCGCTGAGCATCACTTCCGCTTGCTCCGTGGAGCCCTCACGTCCGCTACCGCCAGCGGCTCCGGTCGAGCCATCGCTGGGAGCGGTCATGGTGACGTGGGAATGAATGTCGATCAGGGGCGGGCCCGAATAGCGGAAATGCCGGCGATCGGTATAGTCCTGACCGGTAACGTTATATTCCGGTTTTTGCTCGCTCATTAAATCAGTCCTCTTTTAGAGAGGTATATCTGAAAACCCGAAACCTTACAGGTCTTTTCTACTTGCGAGAAGGCCGTCTATATCACAAGATGGTCCGTGATTTCAGAACAGTACACCTGATAGGGAATTTTTTGTGAGCGAACCCATTCGTTGTCTCTCCGACGATGCGATTATTACAGGCTGGGATTTCTCCACCGGTTCGGTGAAATGTCTGGCTTTCGATCTCCAGGGAAAGGTCCTTGCGGAATCCCGCTATCCCACCGATTTGTATACCGAAGGGGGAGTTTCGGAACTGAATCTCATGCTACTCGAAGGGCAGGCCCGCTCCACGACACGCGATATCGTCGATCAGTTGAAACAGCTAAAGAAAGACGGAAGCTGGGTGGCGGGTGGGATCTCCGCCACGCATCACACGGCTGGCCGCATCGATAAATCCTTCAACCCGATTCGGCGGGCCATCTGCTGGAATGATCAAACCCTGGCGGAATTTCACGCCGTGGGCCTGCATCGGCTGGGCGGGGCTTCGCAGGTGCAAGAACTGCTCGGTGGCCCCTGGGCAGTCAGGTATTCCCTGAGCCATCTAGTGAAGGACGAGACGACCTTGTCCCCGGAACAGTGGGTGAAAACCTGGCGAATGTTACCTCATGGCCCCCTCGCCTCGGGATATCTCACCGGAAATTTTAACGTCATCAGTATCTCTTCCGCCTCTTCAACGGGGATCATGAATTTTCGAACGGCCAAATGGGCCAAGGGCATGCTCGACGCCCTTCAGAACCTCGAGTATCGGAAACTGGCCTGGTCGAATCTGCCCAAAATCATCGACATGAAACAACCGGTCGGCGAGCTTTCCAAAACGTTATGCGAAGAGACCAAACTCGTTTCAGCTCCGATCATTTACCCGACCCTCGACGATCAGGCCGCCGGGCTGGTAGGAGGCGGTGCCGTCGATGACGGTCAAGTGGCCATCATTCTCGGCAACTCGGCGGTTGTAAATTCCTCCGCGAAGACGCCGCCGCAATACGATTCGCTGGATGCCATGCGACTCAACTGGGGTCCCTATCTTTGGATGCGCTGTTACAGCAACGGCGCCCAATTTTTGGATCGGCTGCTGGGCCCAAAACCGGATTGGGCCAAACTGGAGGCCGAGGCACGAAAAATCCCGCCGGGATGCAACGGCGTGAGCGTACTTCCTTTCGTGCTTGCCGAACCCTCCTTAAACGTACATAAGCCGCGCTTGGTCTGGACTCCAAAAAAGCCTAGTAAACCGGGCATTATTTTCCGGGCGGCCCTCGAAGCCCTCGCTTACCTGATCGCCGTCGGAGTGAAAGAGCATCAGCGCTGCGGCCAGAAGATCAAACGGATTACGGTCTCCGGAGGGATTTCTCGCAGTAGCCTGATGCTGGAAATTCTGGCCAGCGTTCTGAACCATCGACTCGATCGGGTTCAATCGAATGAAGGAACTGCGCTCGGAGCGGCCGTTTGTGCCTTGGCCGGGCACGAGATGAATCTTCGAAAGCAGAAGGGAATTGCGACGAAGTTCACCGTGGCGGATGCGGTCGCTCAGATGATTCACTTCTCCGAACCAGTGCAACCGATTCCGGAATTAGTGCCGACCTACAGTGTGGAACTCAAGAAGTTTGAAGCCACTCTGAAGAGCTAAAAATGCCGAGGGGCGATCCCAAATGGGATCGCCCCTCGCAAATAAAGTTCAGTACTTCAAGTTAAATGCTATTTACTTTGACCTTGGCCGAGGTGCTTTTATGGTCGGCCTGGATGTAAATGTGAAATTCCTGCTTGGCAGGGATTTGAACCTCGAAAGAAGCCTCCTTCACTTTGAGCTTCTTTTCCAGCCAAAGCGGCGTTTCGCTCTTCAGAGCCATAATGGCGTCCTCCGCTTTCTCCGCGTCTTTATGTAGGAAGACGTAAACATTGACGGGCTCGGTCGCACCGCTGATCTCCACTCGAACTTTCTGATCTTTGGTCGGTCCGTCGATGATGCGATTAAATGCGGAATCCGCGCTGATGTTCGCATCGGCTTCGAAGCGAACCTTGGATGCACAGCCCGATAAGAGAAAGCAGATCCCCAGACAGAAAACGCCCAGGATCGAAGAAAGGTACTTCATGGTGGCTATCCAAAAAAAGACCGAAGTTTGCCTTACGGTAAAGCAGACTTCGGTCTAATTCAAGCACCAATTTAAAAATCAGTCACCTTGATTCATCAAAGGCTTAACCACGTCGGCTACAGTTTTGATGGTTTGCGAGGGGACGAACAGATCGAATCCGCCATGTTCCGGCTTCAGAGTCACACTGAGCCCGAAGAAGGACTTCGGCGCATTCTTGTCGATTTTCAGCTCAGGAATCTGAAGGGCATCCGCACCCGGAATCATCTTGGGAATCTCTTTAACATATCCGTAGATGGAGTTCAAAAGGGAGTTGGATTCGATCAGAGTCAGGAAAGTAACGTCTTTCGGTAAGCTGTTTCGAGTCAGCTTATAAGCTGCTGAGTCGCCCACCGTGTCGGATTTCTTGGCGCTGCCGGCCTTCAGGCTCAGATAGGATTCGACCTGCTTCTTGGCGGACTCCCAATCCTTGGCGGTTACCTGAAGCACGGATTTGTCGTCGCGGGCCAGCCACATCGACATGCCATCCCCGCCCATCAGTTTGTTTAAAACGGCCTTCATCGATTCTTTGGCTTCTTCGGGAATATTCTGATCTGCAATTGCTTTATCGAAGTCGAACTTCATCTTCACTGAGGTAAACGAGAGAGCTCCGACCTTTTCGGCATTCTCCTTGATGGCGGGTTTGCTCTTCAGAGGAGTGCTTCCGAAGGATGAAGTTTCAGTCAGACAGTTATACATCTGCATCTGGGCCGCAAAAGCCGCTTCACCATTTTCGTAACTATTCATTGTAATCCCACTGATCGGAGCCAGATCGGCAAACGAAACCGTATCAATCTGACCGGCCGCCTGCAGGGCTTCTGCCGCCTTCTCCAGTTTGGCTTTCACATCTTCGTTAGAATCATCAGCGGTCGACATTTGTATAAGTTTGCTGAGCAATTTGCTCTTGGCCGACAATTGCATCGCACTGTAAACGCCTTTGCCATCAGGAAGGGCACCCAGCTTCGCCATTTCGGTAGGTTTGAGGTCTTTCAGGAACGCGCTGGTATCGGTATCCTTGGTGAATTGCGACTGAATTTTCAGCGAAACACCTTCGCCTTTCAGCGACAACCCCACCAGGATCGCTTTACTATCTTCGAGGATTTGGAAGACGCCGAGAATCATATCCTTGGCCAATTCCAATTGTTTCTTGTCCAAACCACCGGCCGCTCCACCTTGAGCGAGAGCGAGATCGACGAGCGATTTCGCGCCCTTGATCTGAGCTCCGTAGAGGTTGTTGATCTCAATCATGTTGACAAAAATACAGAAGTCCGAGTTGGTGAAGGAGGCTTCAACCTCTGCGCTGACTTTACCCTTTAGCGAGGTGAATTTGCCGGAGTATTCCTTGGCATATTCCTTCTGGGAACTCAATACGACAGTTTCGCCCTTATTGAGAAGATAAAGCGGCTTCTCTTCGATGGTCAGGACATCCAAGCCGTCTTCTTTCTTCAAGGTTTTGAGTTCGTCGGCCTTGAAGGTGGTTTTGAAGTCATCGTATTTGAGGACCGGCACGATCAGTGCCACGTTGGGATTTTCGTTACCGCTCAGCTCGGCCAGATTCGGCAGTAGCACGTAGATCGGTTTGGCTTTGTCCAGACCTTTGAGATCGCGGCCGTCGGTGGCTTGTTTCAAGCCTTCCTTGAGCTGCTTCATCAGCTTTTCCGATTTATCGGGGAAAGCGGTTTTCAAGAAGGCTCCCACCTTCTGCTCGACTGCATCGAGGCCGGGAACTTTCACCACGATGGGCGTTTTTTCCGGGAACAAACCGAATGGGGTTTGAGCGTTGGCGGAAGAGTTCCAGGCCGCGAAACCGGCGAAGGCAACGAAGAGGCTGAGCATCAAGCGGAAGCGTCTCATTGCGAGTCCTTTAATAAGTGAAAAGAAATTCCAAAGCTAAGCTATCCCGATATTCGCTTCCCGACTATAAGAATTGTCGAGTTGCGCGTAAATCTTCAATTTCGCAAAAGTACGAAGTCCAGACGATCCAAACCTCGAAATCTTTCGGCAATTTTATCGGGATCTGACAGAGGGAGCGGGATACTGTTGGCAAAGGGCGGCCACCTCTGCCTTGATTTTAGCCAATATCGATTTGTCTTCCGGTGCGGTAAGCACCCGATCGATCCAGCGGGCGATCTGCTTCATTTCCGCTTCTTTCATGCCGCGCGTGGTCAGGGCCGGGGTTCCAATACGAATGCCGGAGGGATCGAGCGGCGGCCGGGGATCGTAAGGAATCATGTTCTTGTTGATCGTAATGCCGGCTTCATCCAGGGCATGCTCGGCCACCTTGCCCGTGGTGCCTTTCGCGGTGACATCGACCAGCATCAAATGATTATCCGTGCCGCCCGAGACGATTTTGAAACCGGCGGACAACAGTTCTTCGCATAAGAACTTGGCATTCTTTAGGACCTGAGACTGATATTCTTTGAAACTCGGCTCGCCGGCTTCCTTAAAAGCCACGGCTTTACCCGCAATCACATGCATAAGTGGCCCCCCCTGGATGCCGGGGAAAACCGCCGAATTGATTTTCTGACCCCAATCCTGCCGAGACAGAATGAAGCCGCCGCGCGGCCCGCGCAGAGTTTTATGGGTCGTGCTAGTGACGAAATCGGCGTAGGGAACCGGATCGGGATGCAACTTCGCGGCGACCAGCCCGGCGATGTGAGCCATATCGACCATCAGTAATGCGCCGACTTCCTTGGAAATCTCCGCGAATTTCGCGAAGTCTAGCAGACGGGGATAGGCCGAAGCCCCGGCAATAATCAGTTTCGGTTTGTGTTCCCGGGCCAGTTTGGAAACGGCATCGAAATCGATTCGATGCGATACCGGATCCACCGGATAACCCACCGGTCGAAAATACTTGCCGGAGATGTTCAGCTTCATGCCGTGGGTCAGGTGTCCGCCATGAGCGAGGTCGAGCCCGAGAAAACAATCGCCGGGAGAGAGAGTCGCCAGGAAAACCGCCATGTTGGCCTGGGCACCGGAGTGGGGTTGCACATTGGCTCGCTCAGCACCGAATAAGGCGCAAAGCCGATCGATGGCCAATTTCTCGACGACATCGACGTTTTCGCAGCCGCCGTAGTATCGCTTGCCCGGATACCCTTCCGCGTACTTGTTGGTCAACTCCGAGCCCTGGGCTTCCATCACGGCGGGACTGGTATAGTTTTCGGAGGCAATCATCTCCAGACCCGTCTGCTGGCGCTGGCGTTCAGCCTGGATAGCATCCCAGATTTGCGGATCGGCATTTTTCAGAATCGACATCGAGCGGCCTTCTCTAGTTGAAAAAATCGTTGAGTTACTAATTATAGTGTCTCTGGCTGGGAATTACCCGAGTCGAATGCCGTGATCCACCAGCAATTCGGAGAGTTTGCTGCCGCGGGAGTAAACCAGTCCCTGCCAGCCAAATTCCTGGGCTGCCTCGACGTTAGCGGGCAGATCGTCAACGAAAAGACACTCCGACTTATCGCAGTTGGCCCGTTCAAAAATGTACTGATAAAAAGCGAGCTTGGGTTTGCGGGCCTTCGCTTCGAACGAGGTTCCCAGAAAGTGAAAGTGTTGCAAATCCTTTTCAAATTGTCGGCGGAATTGCTGGTAATGCGCTTCGTTGGTGTTGGAGGCTAACAGCAGGCGGTAGTTTTTCCGGATTTCTGGAAGGAGATCGATCACATCCGGGTTGGGCCAAAAGATGCGGACGAAGGCATCGATGTATTGGTCGTAGGTGCAGTCGATCTCGCAGATCCGCCGAACGGTTTCCACGAACTCCGCCGTGGATATTCGTCCCGCTTCGTAATCGTCTTCGAGATTACCCTCGTAAATTCGCTTGCGAATCTCGGCCGAACTCAGCGGCGTCAACGGTTTGATCTTATCGATCGCGCGCTGGTGATCGAAGAAAGCCACCACGTTTCCAAAATCGAGAATTATTGTTTTGATCATGCCGCTATTTTAGAGGCCAGGCGAAACGGACCAGTTCTCCGTGCGGTATCTTGGCATCCATGGATGCGAAGCCGACCCACAGCGATTTGTTTTGGGGCTCCTCTGCCACCGTGTTGGCGTTTCCCTGAGGCAGTTCAGATCCGTACAAAAACTTGGCGGATGCCAGTTCCCAGATGCTCAGGTAGCCGTGACTTTTTTTTCCCGGACCGACCGCCACCAGATATTTGTTGTCCGGAGTCAACTTCAGAGCATAGATCGCGTTCGGATGAGATTGGTTTTTGAATTCGGGATGCGCGAGACGATGAGCCACCTTCGCTTCTGCAAAATTCCAGATATTGATGGATCGATCGGCTGAACCGCTCAGGAGCCATTTGCCATCGGCGGACAACTCCGAGCAGAGCACCTGATCCCAGTGTCCCAAGGGATTGTTTTTTTCGTCGAAGGGCCGAAATTCGCGAATGAGTTTTCCATCCCCGGCATCGAAAAGCTTCAGACTCTTGTCGAGTGAGGAACTCAAGAGTTGCCGGCCATCACTCGTCCAGCGAATCGAATAGATCGGGCTGGGCTTAGGCTGGTTGTGTGCGTTAATGGTTCGTAAGGTCTGACCCTTTTCCACATTCCAAATTCGCAGTAGGCCATCGTGACAGCAAGTGGCCAACTGCTTACCTTCCGGATGCCAGTTCGAAGCAAAAACTGTATTCGGATGGCCGAACGATTTGATAGCCGTTTGTTCGCTGCGCGTGGCCTTGACCGGATTCAGTTCCCAAATCTTCGCGGAGTTATCCATGCTGGTGGTGGCGAAGAGACTGCCATCGGGAGAAAGACTGAGGCTCAGCAATCCCGCTTGGCGGCTGCCCGGCGTGCCAAAGGTCCGCAGCTTTTCCCCGGTCTCGCGATTCCACTGCACGACAGTTCTGTCAAAACTCGAGGAAAACAGCCATTTTTCCCGAGGATGAAGCGCGAGCCCCGTCACATCCTCAGCCTGGCCAGCAAGAGACTTTTTCACTTCGAGAGGGGGAAATTCCATGGCTCAATTATACTCCAGGGCCAGGATGGTGAAATCGTCCGGATGCCGGGAAACCTCCAGCAGATCGCGAGCCACCTGGTCGACGAACTGCTGCAAAGGTAATGCGCGGTGTTTCCGAGTCGATTCAAGCAGGCGGTCATTCGAACTACCACTTCCACCTGCGTTCGGTGGATTGATACCGTCGGTCGTAATCACCAGTTTGTCCCCGGGCTTCAATGTTTTTTCATGCTCCGGATAGTCGGATTCAAAAATTCCCAGCAGCGAACCGGCGGAGTACCAGTACTCTACCTCACCTTCGGCGGGAACCAGCAAGGGATGAGGGTGGGCTGCTCGGGAGAAACGAAGCGTACCGTTTTTGGTATCGAGGATGCCATAAATCATCGTCACGAACGGCGGTTCGGGCATCGCCAGGGCGACCAGATCGTGATTCAGCCGATTCAAAACTTCGGCGGGCGGCACCAGACGGTAACCTTCTTTGCCAATCTCCTTCAGGTAGAGTGCCCGCTTGACGAAGATACTCAACAAACTGCTGGCCGGTAGTCCCCGGCCCATGGCGTCGGCCACGTAGAAGCCGATATGGTTTTCATCGAGACGGAGTACGTCGTAAAAATCGCCGCCGATTCGACTGCGGGGCCGATAGCAGACTGCGAAACGCGTGCCATCGACTTCCGGCAAGGTTTTGGGCAGGAAGCCGCGGTGAATGCGGCGAGTCAGTTCGAGATCGTTGTCGATCTGCTGATAAGCCTGCTGCAAGCGAAGGTTAATCTGATTCGATTCGTTGGCGCGAAATAGCAGGCGATCGTGGATATGCTGGGCCCGCAGGAGAGCTTTGACTTGAGCGAGGAGAAAATCGATTGGGACATTTCGGGATAGGCAAATATCAGCGCCCGATTCCAACGCGAGAGAATTCAGCTGACTCGACTCCTGCAACCAGATAATGGGAACATATTGATCCCCAAGTTCCAGCCTCCAGCGCCGGCACAGAGCCAAAGCCTGAGGAGAGTTCCCTTCGCTCGGAAAAAGAACGATGATTTGGGATTGCGTGACATTCGAAATATTCGACCCCGACAGTGGCTGCGCGATGACCGGAAAATTCTGGGACTGAAATAATTTCAGAATCTCCGGGGGGATTGGGTCGCCTACCAGCAAAATTCTCGGGATTGCATTCATCGATTCTTTCCTTGTCCCTCAATCTCGTTAGCTATTTTAGCCCGACTTGCCGGTGAAACGATGCGTATTTTTAAGAAGTGCTTGCAGTGATGTGGCTTCAGTTGCATAATCTAAGCATAATTGAGGTCAGATCGAATCTGCGGGAGGTTAGCATGCCGGTTGAAATGCAACTTCGGCGAATAATTATCAGCGAAATTCACGATAGCCACGTGGTAGTTCTTCAGGAGTTGAACGGCGAGAGGAGCTTTCTCATCCAGATCGGCATCTTCGAAGCGACCAGTATCGATAATCGCGTCAAAAAGAAAGAATCGCCGCGCCCCCTGACTCACGATCTCATCGTCGGCATCATCGATCAGATGGGCGGTGAACTGGATAGTATCATCATCAGCGATCTTCGCGAACATACTTACTATGCCAAACTCCGCGTCCGCAAAGAAGGCGAGATACTGGAAGTCGACTGCCGACCCAGTGATGCCATCGCCATCGCTCTAACGGCGGACGTACCGATCTACGTCGAAGAGGATGTTCTGGAAGCCTGTGAAGAGGCTCTCTAGGTCTGACTTTCCAGTCTCGTTCGAATCGCTTCGACGCCGTTGACCGGTAACTCGCAGGCATAGTTCTGACAAAGAAATAATGCCATTTCGCCCACTTCTGTTGATTTTCCTTCCACGAACTTGCTGAGTATTGCCGATTCCGCTTCCGAGTTATCGCGTAGCCGAATTTCCGCACGCGGCTCAAATCGCCGTTGAACCAACTGTCCTAGCGATTCGAACTGAGGATCTTTCTTGTCGCCCAGTAGCACGATTTCCTTTTGCGGCCCCAGCAGATAATCGGCCGCTATCAGTAACTGTCCAGAACCCGAAGGGGATTCCATGATCTGAGTACGGTACGAACTCAATGTCGCACGAGCTTTCGCCTGATAATCGAAACGATCCAATAAGTGAGCTAATCGGAGCAGTACCATCACGGCCACGGAATTCCCGGCCGGTGTAGAACCATCGTGCATCTCTTTGGTTCGGGTGATGAGGTCTGATTTGTTTTCGCGCGTGTAGAAGAATCCTTTGCCTTTTTCGTCCCAGAACAAGTCGATCATTTTCTCAATGAGTGTTTGAGCACTAGCAAGATATTTCGTGTTTTGCGTGGCCTGATAGAGATCGACGAGGCCGGCCGCCAGAAATGTGTAATCCTCCAAATAAGCATCGATTTTCGGCGGCGAATTGTCCGCGCAGGATCGAAATAGCAGTCCCTCGGAGGAGCGAATAGACCAGAGATAATTGGCCGCTTTCTCCGCCGCGGCGGAATATTCAAGATCCCCCAGTATCGCGCCCGCTTTCGCGAACGCCGTGATCATGAGGCCATTCCAGGCCGTGAGGATCTTCTCGTCCCGGCCCGGCCAGACGCGTTTAGATCGCACTTCGTAGAGCTTCTGCCGGCACGCGTGGATTTTTTCCCGGAGTTGTGCAACCGGCAATCCATTCAACTTGGCAGATTGTTCCCACGTGCGATTGCGGTTCGGGATATTGTGACCTTCGAAGTTCCCGCCGGGAGAAATATCGTAGACGTCCGCAAAGATTCGCGCATCGTCCGGCCCGAGAATATTTTCGATTTCCGCCAGCGACCAGACGTAGAACTTTCCTTCTTCCCCTTCGCTATCGGCGTCCTGTGTACTGTAGAAGCCGCCCTGAGGGCTGGTCATTTCGCGCAGTGTATAATCGAGTGTTTCTTGTACGACTTCCCGGTAAAAATCGTTACCCGTCACCTGCAAGGCTTCCAGATAGGTCGGAACGAGCAGGGCATTATCGTACAGCATCTTTTCAAAATGAGGCACCAGCCAACGGGCATCGACACTGTAGCGATGAAAGCCACCCCCGACTTGATCGTAAATTCCGCCTAGGGCCATCTTCTCGAGCGTCAGATTCACGGCGTCGAGATAGCTTGCTTCTCGGAATCTGTCGTAACCGCGAAGCAATAGACGTAGCTCGAAGGTATGCGGAAATTTCGGTGCGCGGCCGAATCCGCCGTTGGTTCGATCGATCCCTCGAGCCAGTGCATCGCAGATACTTTTCAGATTCTCGACCGTCAACTCTTCGCTTTTCGCGTCCGGTTCCGGCCCCAACTGCTTCAAAAATTCCACTACCTGCCCCGCCCGCTCGGCGATCTCGGCCCGCCGCATTCGCCAGGCTTCTACCAGAGCAGCGAGAATGGCGGGGAAACTCGGACGATGGGGGGCATACCGATTATCGGGCGGAAAGTAAGTTCCCGCGTAGAACGGATGTAAATCGGGAGTCAACCAGATTGAGAGCGGCCAGCCACCCCCCTCGCGAGTCATGGCCTGCAACGCCGACATATAGATCGTGTCCAGGTCGGGGCGTTCTTCGCGATCGACCTTGATGCAGACGAAGTGGGTATTCAGATAGGCGGCGGTTGTCGGGTCCTCGAAGCTCTCGTGCTCCATCACATGGCACCAGTGACAGGCCGAGTAGCCGATGCTTAAAAAGATCGGCTTATCTTCTGAACGAGCTTTTTGAAGGGCTTCTTCACCCCAGGGATACCAGTCCACTGGATTCTGGGCATGCTGTCGTAGATAAAGCGAGGATTCGCTGAGGAGTCGATTAGGTTGGCTTGCGTTGGACATATGGCTACCCGAGCAGAAAAGATCCTTTCCACTCATGGTAGCCACTTGGCTGGAACTGCATGTCGATGAAATGCGATTATTTCGCTTTCACAGTGCCTTCAATGCTGATCGTGATCTTATCGTTGGTGTCGGTTTTCAGAGTGATATCTTTCTTGATCACACCGGCCGCCGTCGGCTGGAATTGAAGTTCAATAACCTGCATGCGATTGGGGAAAGGCTGGACCTTGGCGGTGATCCCTTCTTCGCTGAAACTTTCCAGTTTGAAGTTCTTATTCCCGGAAATAATCACCCGCTTGCTGGCGACCTGTCCGACTTCCAACTCATCGAACTTGACGATCTTCGGAGAGACTTCAAAAGGAGCCAGGACCTGACCGCTGACATTGATCGTTACAAAAGGATTGCTTTGATCCGTCGTTTTCAGAACGATTTGTTCCTGAATGACTCCGGCGGGGACATCGCCCTTAACCCCCGCAGTCACGCGATAGGAGGGCTTGCGGCCGGAGGTGGAAATCGGTTCGATTTTCACATCGAGAATTTTGTCGTTGGCTTCTCCCGAAATGACTTCCCACTTGGCTTGGCCGCTGTAGACCACGTCGAGCGTTCGGGTGAGCTTCTGACCGACAGCCACCTGTCCGAAATCGATCTGGCCCGGGGTGAGCATGATGTCGGCCCGGCTGAAGGCTTTTAATTGTAGCAGGGCAGTGGAGCGGAAATTGCTTCCATCTCCCAGCTTGACCTGAACCGTTACGGACTTCGCGCCGGAGAAACGGCTGGCGTCCATGGTCAGATCCAGATAGCCCGTTTCGGTCGGTTGGAACTGAGGGGACCAGGCCACCGGTTCGACGCAGCCGCATTCGACGGTGGGCCGTTCCAGAATGTGCAGGGGAACTTTGTAAATGTTGGTGACTTTGAAGCGATACTTCAATTTGGTCCCGTGCGGAACCGTTCCGAAATCGTGAACGACAATCGCAGGGGTATCTTCCAGAACGAAGAGTTTGTTCGCCCAGGGCACGAATTCTTGTGCGGACGAAATCGAACTGGAAGCGACAAATATCAGGATGGTGAACAGAAGTCGTTTCATGGATGCCTCGAGGCCGGTCCTTGGCCAGTTTCCCTACGTGATGAGAATCGTAACCGATCCTGCAACGCGGTGAAAGAGGGACTTTGCGTCCCTTATTGAGGTTTTATCGGAGAGTCAGAGCCACTTTCTCTACTCCCATCCATCCTACCCGACTTTACTTCCTGGCCGTTTCCGCCCATTTATTCCGGATAAACTGAATTCCCTGCGTATATACCTCACTGGGACTGGGGAAGAGATCCCGCCAAACGCGCGTTGCAGCCGCTAAATCCGGTAAAGCTCGCCCAAAGGCCTCAATTACAAACCAGCCATCGTAGCCGACTTCCCGCAAGGCTTTGAAGGCGGTATCCCAGTGGACCTGGCCAGTACCGGGGGTGCCGCGGTCGTTTTCGGATATGTGAACGTGGCCCATAACGTCCGCCACGGTTTTGATCGCACTTCCCTGATTTTTTTCCTCGATATGGGCGTGGAAGGTGTCGTACATCGTCTTGAAATTGGGATGATCGACGGATTTCACGAGGGCTCGGGCATCCTTGGCCGTGGTCAGAAAATAACACTCGAACCGGTTCAAATATTCGATGCACAGGGTCACCTTGTGCTGCTGGGCGAACTCCGCGGCCGGTCGAAGCACTTCCGCGGCTCGCTTCTTTTCATCCTCGGTAGGACCGGATCCGGTGAACACGGCCAGTGGCGAGTGAAACGGACCGCACATGCTGCCGCTTCCCAGAATGCCGTTCATTTCGATCGCCCATTTCAGCCGCTCGCCGGAAGCCTGGCGGATCGCCGCATCGGGGCTGATGGCACTGGTTTTCTCATCGAGAACGGTCACAGTCGTGCACTCGAGACCTTCCTGATCGAGTTGCTTGCGAAGTTTCTTATAGTGGGCCGCATCGCCGCCAAAGAGCGGAATTTCGACCCCATCGTATCCGGTCTTTTTCAGTTCGGCCAAAAGCGGAAAATGGCTTTCATCGATAAATCCATTCCAAAGCAGGAGATTCATGCCGATTTTCATGGAGAGACTCCGGTAGGTGAGTGTCTGATAATTCGTATTGTGATTGATAGCGAGAGTACTCTGCGATGTCTTCCCGGCCGACAACTTTCAGGGAGTGAAAAATGCCCCGAACCATCGATGAAGAAGAATTCGAGGACGATTACGAATCGGAGGATTGGCACTACGAAGTGGAGGATTCGATGGCGACCACCCTGTGCAAATATTGCCAGGAAGAAATTCCGGAAGATACGCCTCGATGTCCGTATTGCGCTACCTACTTGTCCGAGGAAGACCATCCCGTATCCCATACACCCAACTGGGTGAAGGCTACGGCGATAATCCTCCTGCTGCTGACCTTAGTCGGCTTCCTTTACGGTTTCTAAAGAAAGAGAGGATGGCTTCTGCACTCATCCTCCGAATCCGAAATGGCCGAGTTTCTGAATTTTGAACCCACTTAAGAGTTCGCCGCGTCGGGCCTCTTCACGCCGCCCAGATAATGAGTGTCGTCGAAGTAAGTGTTGCGATCGCGAATGATCGCTTGCGGGAGGAGCGTTTCAGTCTGCGTGGAAAGGCCCGGCATCTTCTTAATGGCCGTCCCGATGGCCATGACTTCCAAGAAGCTGCTGCCAATCTCGTAAATGTAAACTTTCACCCCGATTACCGCGTCAGCTCCGATCTCGTTGGCTTCCTTATCAATGTGCGACAGGCAATTGGCTCGGGCTTCGTAAATCAATTGGGTAATATCGTGAACTTCGCCGCGCGATAGCCCCTTGAAGAATGCTCCCAGACCGCGAGCCAGACCGAGTGAATAAACCGATGTTCCCAGCAAAAGCCGCAGCGGAGCATATCCCATCTTGGTGAGATTCCACAACTCTTCCCCGGTTAATTCCGAAGTCACAGGTCGGAGGGGATTGCCGAGCGCCGGATGATAGGAAGCGGAGCCGACCATCAACATTTCTTTCGCACCAACGCCGATGGGGAGGATGTGCGTTTGGATATCCACCACTGCGTTGGCTCCGCGTTCTTTGGCCTCTTTCTCGATTCGTTCCAGTGCCAGGTGTCGCGTGTGATTGTACATTTCGGAGAACTGCTTCACTTCGCCGCCGGCAAATCCCTTGATCGTTCCCAGAACTCCTCGCCCCATACCCAAGGCATAAGCGACGTTGCCCATGACAAAATGCCGGGGTTCATAACCGGCATCGACCTGGCAATAAAAATCCTGCCCCGTGCAGGCGGTGGTGAAGAATTCGCCCTGATGGTCCAATCCTTTAATGGATGTGCCGATAGCAATAAATTCCTTGAGGCCGCTGAACTGCTTGAGATCAGATGTGACTCCCGTCACGCCATGAGCTCCATGTTCCTGGGCCTCCTTTTCCAGTCGGTTGATCGCGGCGTGCCGACCTTCCGTGATCAGCTTGGTCAGGTTCTCGATTTCGCCGCCGGAAAGAGTTTTGAAACTGCTGGATATCCCGCCGACAAAGCCGAGCGACTGAACGCTGTTGCCAACTACGATACTGCCGGGAGCCCATCCCTTTTGAGCGAGGCAGTAAATTTCGTTGCCCGAAAAACCGCTGATAATCATGGAGAGTCTCTCTTTGGTTGAAACGCGAATCCCGCTTTGAAATTAATGAGAAAGCATGGTAATTAGCCAAACTTGTGAAAGCAAGCGGGGAATTGCGGAGTCTGTACTTTCAGTGTAAAACGAAGAAGTAAAGAATAAGGAGACTGATCACGAAAGCTTATGAAGCGAAATTCTCCCGGTGCGGGCACTATCGTTACGCCCTTTGGCGGCGCTGGTCTGCTGGCTCAAATCTGTTGTTCGTGATGCTGAATCCATCGCTGGCCGATGAGACTGTCGACGATCCAACCGTTCGTCGCTGCATCGGGTTCGCCCGAACTTGGGGGTTTGGTTCCCTCTCGGTGGCCAACCTCTTTGCGTTTCGGACGCCGCACCCGAGCATTCTGAAAACCCATCCGCAACCGGTGGGCCGGTTCAACGACCGATGGCTGATGGAACTTCAGCAAAGAGCGGATCTCGTGGTGGCCGCCTGGGGAAATCATGGGGTCCATCAAGGCCGAGCCGAGAAAGTTCGGTCACTTCTTAAAGCTCCCTGCATCCTGGGGCTCACGAAATTGGGCCAACCGATGCATCCCTTATACGCCCCAGGGAAAACTCCCTGGATTCTCTGGGAAGATCAACAAAACCGCATCTAACCTTCGCTCTTGCCCAGCACCACCTCCACGGCCTTCGAAAACGACTCCGGCAGGCCGTACAGAGCAAAGATTGTGATCAAGGCGAAGGAGAGCCAGCCCAGAATGCGAAGTGCCGGTCCATTCACAAAATTCCCCATCCGTTGCCGGGAGCATGTGAAATGGAGCAGAGGGAACATTGCAAAAGGCAATTGCATCGCGAGTACTACCTGACTGAGAATCAGAAGATCGGTGATTCCGTTGTTACCTCGCATTCCGATGATAATAATTGCAGGAATAATTGCCAAAAGTCGAGTGATTAGTCGTCGAATCCACGGTTTCAGTTTCCAGTGAATGAATCCTTCCATCACGACTTGGCCGGCCATGGTTCCGGTTATAGTGCTGCTCTGTCCGCTGGCGAGAAGTGCGATGGCAAAGAGAAAACTGGCAGTCGCCGTGCCCACCAATGGGGCAAGTGTCAGGTGGGCAATCTGAATCCAATCGCTATCCGCATTGAATTCCACCACCGCACCAGTCTTCAGGGTGATCGAGTCCCGGCCGTGAAAAACGATTGCCGCCAGGATCAAAATCGCGGCATTCACAGTGAAAGCGAGAGTCAGCGCCAGAATTGTGTCGATTTTGTTGTAATGAATGGCCCGACCAATCGAGACTTCGTCCCGATCAATTTTGCGGGACTGTACCAGGGCGGAATGCAAATAGAGATTGTGCGGCATCACGGTCGCGCCGATAATCCCAATAGCCCCGACCACCATTCCTTCCTGTCGGAAACCCGGATTGATTAGGGCCTTACCCATTTCCAGAAAGTCGGGCTTGGTTTGAGGGAGAACGAAAATCTCGATCCCGTAGCAGACCGCAATTGTGGCAACCAGGACGAGTATCACGGCCTCGATCAGGCGCATCCCCAACCCTTGCAGCATTAACAGCAGCAGCACATCGAAGGAAGTTATCACTACCGCCCAGAGCATTGGAATCTGAAAGAGGAGATTCAGAGCAACCGCGCTGCCGAGTACTTCCGCCAGATCGCAGGCGGCTATAGCTAATTCGCAGGCAATCCAGTTGGGCCAGCGCGTCCAGGACGGGTAGAAATCCCGACATGCCTGCGCAAGATCCTTCCCGGTCACGACGCCAAGTTTGGCCGAGCAAATTTGCATGATGATGGCCATGAAACTGGCCAGGGCGACAATCCAAAGCAGATCGTATTTGTAGGCGGCGCCGGCCGAGAGATCGGTACCCCAGTTGCCGGGGTCCATGTAGCCGACGCTGATCAGGTAGGCCGGGCCGGAGAAGGCAAAAAAACGACGGAACCGATTATTCGGTATCGAGACACTGGAATGGACTTCCTCGAGAGAGCGGGGATTACCGCTCGGTTTCACCTGCACTGTCGACATCAGTTCCAATTTCCCTCATAGGCTCAATTTCGACAAACGACGCGGCCGTTCACCGGCTATCCCGATGGTCTGACGGGCCCTTACCGCATCGCCTGTGCTAATTTTTAAGCTTAGTTCAAGCTAATAAATAATTTTAGTCGATCCAAATGATTTGTCAATCCAACGGTGCGACTTTCAGGCTAGGCTGAGAGATATTAGCAATAAAGTTATGTGAAATAAGGACTTAATGCTTTAGTTGGTTTGGCGAATCCTTCCCAACTAACCAATTGACAGAACCGGTTTGCTGCGTTATTGATCGCAACATTATGAAAACAATCATTACCTCACTCTGTTTTCTTTCCTTCGTTGCGATCGGTTATGGGCAGAACGCCAAGCCCAAAAGCCAGATCATGATTTTGGAGAATGAGGGTATCTTTGAAGGTGAAATCACCCAAGAAGGGGATTGGTATCACATCAAACGTTTACTAGGTGAGACCGTCGTCCCCACCGATAGAGTTTTAAAAATTGTCGATAACATTACAGAAGCTTACAAGTACCTGGTCCGCCGGGCGAATCTCAGCGATCCCGATGAACAAATCCGGCTCACAAAATGGTGCATGACTTACGATCTGCGCCAGGAAGCCGTGGGACACGCCGAGGCGACTTTGAAACTTGTGCCGGAAAATACCTATGCGAAGTACATCATCCGCTCCGTGAAGGAGATGCCTCCCGTTCCCGCTGCTCAAGATGTGAAAAAGGTCGTGCCGGTAGTTGTAGAAACGAACTTGCCCCCCGATTTCAATCAGGAGTCGCTCGGCGTATTCGTCACCCGGGTTCAACCGATCATGATGAATACCTGTGCCAGTTGTCATGTCGGGCACGAGAATACGAAGTTTGTACTGCAGCGCGTTTATGCGGGTACGGACAGACGAACTTCCCTGATCAATCTCCAGGCCGTGCTGAAATACCTTGATCGGAACGATGTCGCGAAGAGTCCATTTCTCACCAACTCGATCGCAGCTCATGGAAATCTGAAGAATTCACCACTTCGAGGCAAGGAATCCGCTCCCTACAGGCATCTGGAAGAATGGGCGCGGAATGCTTTTTTGAAAACGGAAGTCGCCGCGGCGGATGTTTCCCAGATCCCTCAATCCACGGCGGCCGAAGAAGCTCAACCTCTGGAAAGTCCCAAACCGGTATCCCGACCGCTACTGCCCAGAAAAACCAACTCGGCAAGAACGGAATCCGCATCCCCGGCTACTTCCACGCCAGCAACGACAGCCGTGTCGAAAACGGCTGAAGTGAAGGAAACACCCAAGGCAACTTCCACGAAGCCGACCGAACCTATCGATCCGTTCGACCCGGAAGAATTCAACAAGAAGAAGTAGATCTATCGCTTCACATTCGAGAGGTGCTCCAGTGCCAACATGAGAGCTTGCGTCCCTTTTCTCGCGTAGCCCTGGGCACGAACCGCCTCGTAGAGTTGTTTCGCCAGAGCCAGTCCGGGCAAAGCGATATTCATCTTTTCCGCCTCTGCCAGTGCGATTCCCATGTCCTTGATGAAATGTTCCACGTAAAAGCCAGGTTCAAAATTGCGAGCCATGATACGGGGGCCAAGAACTTCCAGGGCTTTACTCCCGGCAGCTCCCACAGAGACCGATTTGAAAACCGTCTCCAGGTCCAGACCCGATTTGTAGCCGTAGAGTAACCCCTCGCAAAGCGCAATCATATTCGCTGCAATCAGAATTTGATTGACCATCTTGGTATGCTGACCGGCGCCGGCTGGCCCTTGATGGATAATAGTCTTACCCATCGTTTCAAATATGGGGGTGACCGCTTCCACGGCCTCTTTTTCGCCGCCGATCATGATCGAAAGCGCGGCGTTTTTGGCACCGACATCACCACCGCTGACTGGCGCATCCAACGCGAACACTCCCTGGCTTTTCGCCGCTTGGGCAATCTCCACGGCTAAGCTCGGTTCGCTCGTGGTCATGTCGACCAGGATGGTGCCGGGCTTGCTGCCGGCGAGTGCCCCTTGTGAGCCGAGAAATACTTCCCTCACGTCTTTGGGAAACCCGACAATGGCGAAGATTACATCCGAGTTTTCCGCAACTTCTTTGGGAGTTTTGGCCTGTTTCGCCCCCAGTTCCAGTAGTGGCTGGAGTTTATCGGCACTTCGGTTGTAAACGGTGGCCTTGTAGCCCTTGGTTAGAGCATGCTGGCACATCCAGCGGCCCATGACGCCCGTTCCGATCCAGCCGATTCGAGTTTTTCCTGCTTCTGCCTTTGCGATGGTCATCTTGAATTCCTTGCCTGGAACCTGAGTCGGTTCGAATTTCGATAAATCTCACTTTTTTACGAATTACGACTTCCGTACCGGTGTTACTAACTTGTTGCGCTATCGTCGTGTCAAGGGATTAAGATATGAAAGCGGAGATAGCAAATGCCTAAAGCACGCATCGTTGTCGTGGAGGACGAACCTGCCATTCGCCGGGGGGTAGTCGATGCCCTGCGCATTTCGGGGTATGAAGTCCATGAATCGGCCGATGGTCAGGAGGGCCTGAAAAAGTGCTGCCAGCCCGATATCGATTTAATCCTTCTGGATTTGCTGCTTCCCAAAAGAGACGGTCTTGAAGTGCTGACGGAGCTTCGCAAAGTTCATCCGCAGCGTCCAGTTCTGATCCTCACGGCCCGGGGAACCGAGGATGACCGCGTGCGCGGGCTGCAAATGGGGGCCGATGATTATGTCGTGAAGCCTTTCTCCGCTCGAGAGCTTCTGGCCCGGGTGGAAGCGATTCTGCGACGTTCCGCCCCGGCGCCTAAAAGCGATCCCCACCAGCTCAAGTGGGGCCGGGCGACCATCGATCTTGCCCGGCGGGAACTTTTCTGGTCCAAGAACGATCGCGTTGAAATCTCCGAAATGGAATCGCTTCTGTTACGCTATCTCGTGAATCATCGGGAACGGGCGGTTTCCCGAGAAGAGCTTCTCTCCAGAGTCTGGGGCATCGAATCGGCCGGGCTGGAAACCCGGACCGTCGATATGCATGTGGCTCGGTTGCGCGCCAAGTTGCGCGATCCGCATATCAAGACGGATGAGGAAGCGATTCTGACGGTGCGTTCCCAGGGATATATGATTCACGAAAACCTGCTGCCGAGTCTGGAATCCGCACTATGAAACTGGTCCGATCCTATACTCTGAGAGCCAGTTTTATCTTTGCATTGATCTCCCTACTGCTTCTGGGAGGTTTGGGTTGGGCCACGAATGAGGCTATGAGCCTCGAGATGGAACGGGCCATCGCCTCGGCCAATTCGGAAGAGCAAAATAAGTATCGACAGCTGATGGATGCCTGGAATGCACAGTTGCGTCTCGCTCTGTGGCGGCTGGATGCCCGACTGGGGCAAACGCTTTCGCGCGAAGAGAGCCGTCCTTACGCTCATTATTCGGCACTTCAGTCGCCCTTTCCGGCAATTCAAAGAGATGGCAGCATCAGCTCACCCGGGACAATCTTTTTCCCGTCCCCGCTGTTGAGTGCGGAAATTCCCGATTGGATCCAACTCCATTTTCAGATCGATTCGGCAGGCGGCTGGAGTTCGCCGGAGGTCATTCAACCGCAACTCCAGAATTTTCTTTCGAAATTGCCTGTCGGTTTTCCGCTGCCGAACGTCACTCCCGAGCGCAAAGAACTACTGTGCCTGCTGCAAACTCGTTACCCCGCGGCAAGCATTCTACCGCAGCTGGAAGCCAAAGGCGTGACGCTGAATTTCGATAATAACAACGCTGTCGGCAACGGCTATTATTTCAACTCCAGTAAATTGCAAGGCTTGAATAATGGGAGTCTTAATCAAGCCCCGGTGAATGCCCCCAACTCGCAATTGCCAAATCTTGCGAGTCAGCCAGCTGGCAAAAATCCCATATCGAACGGTCTCGGTCAGGATCCGGCCCTCGATTTTCAGGAGCGGATGAATGCCACCCGTACCGGCAACGGGCGCAACATTGCCAACAACGAAGACAACCGCAATTTCCTGACAGTACCCAGCACACTTTCGGTGAACCGCAAACCGGTGGACGTGGTGCTGGGTGAAATGCGACCGATCTGGCTGCCCTCCCCGGATAAGCCCGAACAACTTCTGATGGTGCGGGCTGGTTTGGCGGGCAGCACTCCTGTGTATCAGGGCTTCGTGATCAACTGGCCGAAAATCCAGAATCTGATGCGGGAAGAGATTGGCGATCTCTTTGAAAAAATCGATTTTCGAGCGCTCCCCGAAAAGGAACCACTTCATCCGGAAAAATCGATGTCCACGCTGCCGGTGGAGCTGAACGTTCTGGACCCGGCTCCGGAAGTTCCCGAGGAGATTACTCAACTGCATTTGCCGCTTTGGACCCCATTGCGAGCCGGCTTGGCCATCGTCTGGTTATCGACTCTGGTCGCGCTTCTGGCAGTGGGAATCGGCGGCTGGTCTCTGATGTCGCTTTCGGAACGCCGCATTCGTTTCGTCTCGGCCGTCACCCACGAATTGAGAACGCCCTTAACCACGATGCGGCTCTATCTGGACATGTTGCATCAGGGGATGATTACCGATCCCCAGCAGCAGAAAGAATATCTCGGGACTTTGAATACGGAAGCCGATCGGCTGAATCGATTGATCGCCAACGTTCTGGAATTTTCGCGACTGGAACAACAAAACATTCCGGTCCGCCGACAAAATATCCTTATCGAAGCATTCCTCAACTCCGTGCATTCCCTTTGGGTGGACCGCTGCAAGGAGTCTCATAAGGAACTGGTACTGGAAAATCAACTCGGTGAAGGCTTCGCCTTTCAGACCGATCCGCAATTGCTTGAAAGGGTTCTTTCCAATCTCATCGATAATGCTCGAAAGTATTCCAATACGGCTTCCGACCCGCGCATCTGGCTTCGGGCCTACTCTCAAGCCGATCAGATAATCCTCGAAATCGAGGATCGGGGACCAGGCGTGGATCGCAAGGATCGACACTCCATTTTCCGACCCTTCCGGCGCGGCCACGCAGCCGATGTGCAAGCGGGTGGGGTAGGGCTGGGTCTGGCTCTTGCCGTCAGCTGGACGAAAATGCTCGGCGGAAAATTGAGCTACGAGCCCCGTTCTCCCGGTGCCTGTTTTATGGTGGTTCTGCCCACCGCCTGACTAGAATGTCTTCGAGTTCTCTATTGAACAGGAAGACTTCATGCGCGCGGAAATTATCTCCATTGGCAGCGAAATCACCAGCGGACAAAATCTCGATACCAATTCCCAGTGGCTCAGTCGCAAACTGGCGGAAATGGGAATCTCCACCGCCTATCACACCACTGTAGCAGATGACCTCGAAGCCAATATCGAAGTCTTCCGGAACGCTAGTCAAAGGGCCGATCTGGTGCTCTGCACCGGCGGTCTGGGGCCCACGCAGGACGATCTGACTCGAGAAGTGATGGCCCAAGTGGCCGGTGTGGAATTAATCGAAGATCTCGAATCCCTGGAGTACATCAAAAGCCTTTTCCTCAAGCGCGGCCGGGTGATGCCCGACCGGAACAAGTGTCAGGCCCTTTTTCCGAAGGGCTCTGAAGTTCTTTTCAATGAAATGGGAACCGCACCCGGCATTTGGATGAAGATCAACCGAGCCTGGTTCGGCGCAATGCCCGGCGTTCCCTCGGAAATGTTCGTGATGTACGAAAAGCAGGTGAAGCCCCGTCTCGGGAAACTCGGAATTCAGGGAGGCGTTTTCGTGCAGCGGAAAATCAACACTTTCGGCGAAGGGGAATCGGCCGTTGAGGATAAACTGCTCGATATCACCAAACGAGGCCATGTTCCTGAAGTCGGCATCACGGCCAGCGATGCCTACATTTCGCTTCGGATTTTCGCCCGAGGAAGCAATCTTCAGCAAGTGCAGGAAATCATTGAGCCGGTAGAGGCGAAAATTCGCGAACGGCTAGGCGATCTGGTCTTTGGCACCGAAGACCAGAAGTTGCAGGACGCCGTGGTGCATTTACTCTTGGAAAAGCGGAAAACGATCTCTGTAGTTGAAAGCGTGACCGGCGGCTTGGTCTCTCACTACATCTGCCAGGTGCCCGGAGCCAGTCAAGTTTACGCCGGGGGGATTACGGCCTATCAGAACCGTATCAAGATTGACGAATTGGGCGTACCGGAATCGTTGATCCGGGAACAGGGTGTCGTCAGTCTGGAAGTCGCAATTGATCTGGCCCGACGCTGCCGACTGAAATTCGGGACCGATCTGGCCGTGAGTACTGTGGGTTACGCCGGGCCGGAAGCTGGCGATGATCCGGCTAAACCAGTGGGCACGGTTTTTTCTGCCTTGAGCTTCGAAGGAGGCGAAACGACCAAGGCCCATCACTGGCTCGGCACTCGCGACGAGATTCAAACTCGCACGGCCAAGATCGCCTTGAACCTCGCTCGACTTTACCTGATGAAGCTCTAGCTCTTCGAGAGGAAAGCTTTGCAATCCTCGAGGATCTGCTTGGTGGCCGTGGCTCCGATACGGGACACCCCCAATGCGCGAACGGCCATCACTCTCTCGAAATTGCGAACCCCGCCCGCGGCTTTGACCTGAACGTGCGACGGAGAGAACTTTCGCATCAGGGTCAAGTCGTGATCGGTGGCTCCGCTTTCGCCGTAGCCGGTGGAGGTCTTCACGAAATCGGCCTTCACTTCTCCGCAGATCTTGCAGAGCATTTCTTTATGCTCATCTTTCAGAAAGCAATTCTCGAAAATCACCTTCACTATCGCCTTCTTTTTATGGGCGGCTTCAACCACGGCGCCGACATCCCGGGTTACATAATTCCAATCGCCAGACAGGACTTTGCCGATATTCACCACCATGTCCAGTTCCACCGCTCCGTCGCCGATAGCCTGGAGGGCTTCTTCCACTTTGATTCTCGTCACGTTACCGCCCTGGGGAAATCCGATTACCGTGCTGGCCAGCACACCCGATCCCTTGAGAATCTCCACGGCCATGGGAACCGCGTAAGGCTTAATGCAAACCGAAGCCACCTTAAATTCGCGAGCCAACTGGCAGCCGGCTTCCAGTTCCTTGTCGGTCAGCACCGGTTGAAGCAGAGAGTGATCGAACATCTTGGCAATCTGTTCGAGAGTGAAATCGGCCATCAGAAGCTCCTGAGAATGCGTTAATTAATGTTATTGTGGCGATTTACGCAAGATTGGAAAGCATATCGATTGCATGACTGCTATTGCATCCCTGAAATTTGGGGTTATATCGGAAATCAGCGTTTAATCCGGACTTGATTCAGGGGGAAGGTCATGCGTAGCGCGTGGCTGAGCATCATTAGCAGTTTGGTATTCGTGTGCACAGGACGTGCCGCCGACCCGCTGCAATACGGAACAGTATCCTACGACATTGAGGTCAGGGCCGCTGCAGGCTGGAATACTCCCACCTGCGGCACGCTCGCCAAAGGCCAGCAAGTGGTAATTCACCACGTTCAGGATGAGTTTTATGCCATCCTGCCACCCGAAGGATCCGTGAGTTGGGTGAATCATAAATTCCTAGGCAAGCTCGATCCAAACTTGACACGGCAAGCCGTGGAAATCAAGAAGGAAATTGAATTCTACGCTGGCTCGACCAAGAACCCTTCCAATATCGTGGAAGGGAAATTACCCAAGGGCGAGATCGTGGAAATTGTGGGCGAGAAGGTCGCCTATGATGGTTCGACCTGGTATCCGATTCTTCCGAAACCCGGAGAATTTCGCTACCTGCCCAAAGCCAGCGTATCCCAGATCAAGAATGCGCCTGTGGATGGCAGCCGTTGGGACGGCAACGCTTCCCTGGCCTCGCGCACCCGGGATGGGGGAGTTCCCGCGACGCTGACTTCCCGTACCACCTTTGGAAATAATGTTGCGGCGCCGGCCACGGGGGGCGGCGTAAATCATCCTTTGTGGAGTCAAGCCGAACAGGCCTATCAGAGCGGCGATCATAGCCGGGCCGATAAGCTTTTTACTCAGATATACCAGGAAATGAACAAAACCAATAATTGGACTTACGATGAAAAGCTAATGTGCTTCAATCGCATTGCCAAGTGCCAGGAAATGATCCGGAAGAATACAAATGGGGGCGATAGCAGCCGATTCGATAATTCCGGGCGATCCATCAGCAACAGCTCTTCGGTCAATTCGGATATTCAAAGTAGCGGTTCGGTTTACATTCGTCGGGCCGCGTTTGAGATCGACGGCAAGCAGGCCTACGCATTGGAAAACGAACGCCGTCAGGTCATGTACTATGCCACCGTGCAAAGCGGCGTGGCGATCGAAAACTATGTCGGTCGACAGGTCGAAGCGAAGGGAACCGTCCAGAATCGCGGCGATGTGCGCGGCGTGCCTTACATGAATATCAGTCAGATCAGTTCCAGCCGGTAAATGAAAAAAGGGCCCAGTAACTGGGCCCCTTCGCTTTTCTCAGATCCATTCAAACTCGGCTTAGTGATTCAAAATAAACTCATTGGTATTCAAGAGCGACCAGAACAGGTCGTTGTAAAATTCTTTGAGTTTATTGGTCTTCTTAGCTTCTAGTAACGCTTCCATCACGAACTTCGACTCACTGGTAAAGCTACCAGTCGGTTTGCCGGTCTTCTTGTCGAGAACGGGAATGTTGGCCGCGGTGCTCATCGGTCGGCTGAGTGCCGAGTAGTAGAGTTCCTTGATGATTTCCTGATCGTTTACTTTATGCCGAGCAATCGCTCGTTCGATAACGCTGGCCCCCTTGCTGTTGAGGGCTTTGTTGATTTCGTCGCCGTTCATCATCAGCAGGGCCTGAACGATCGTGCCGTTGAAAGAGACTTCGTTTCCTTCATCATCGCCGAAGTTGTTGACGAGTTTCTGTTGCCAGATTTGCCTGCGGTCGCGAAGTTCATCCCGTCGGACACCGGCACCCGCCTTGGTCGCTTCCATGAGAGATTCGAACAAGACCTCGGGCGACATGGCTTTGAGCAGCATCCGGCTGAAATAGGCTTCTTTATCGGCCGATTTGTTCTTTTCATTCGCCACATACGAAAGACTGTAGGCATCGCTGCAGCAGATCCATTCAAGCAGCAGTTTCGTGTCGTAGCCGTAGGTCTTGAACGCGGCTGCCAGCTTATCCAGAAGTTCGGCATGCACCACTTTATTGTGGTTGCCGAAATCATCGAAAGCAGCGGTTTCATTCAGTCCGCGACCAAACAGTTGTGCCCAGATACGATTGACGTAAGCTTTCGCGAAGTTGTCGTGACCGATGACGAATTCCGCGGCCAGTTCGCGACGCGATTTAGCCTGCGTTTCGGAGGTCATCATCTTTTCTTTGCGATCGGCTTTGTCCTTGTCCAACTCCGACAGGTCAGGGAGGAAGACCGGTTTGGTGGAGACCAGTACGCCGCTCCGTTTTTCGTAGTAAACCGTGCCGCTCTTATTCGCGCTCGCATCATCGCTGATCGTGACCGGAACGTAACCATCCTTTTTAGCGTTGGCAGTTTTCGGAGTCGGGGTTTTGTCGCGGGAAACCTGCCGGAAGAAAGCATTTACGCCCCAGAAATTTTCCTGGCCCCATTCCGGGTTGAAGGGGTGATCGTGGCACTGAGTGCATTGGGTCTGGATCCCGAGGAAGATTTTGGTCACTCGCGAGGTCAGCGGGACCATCTCAAAGGGACCATCGGAAATCTTCTTGTCAGCCGGAGAGGCTTCGCCCATATGGGACAAAATGAAATTGACCGCTCCGTTCTCGGTACTTTTCCCGGTGGCCGTAATCAGTTTGTAAACCATCTTATCGTAGGGCGTGTTGCTCAGAATTTCGGTTTCCAGCCAGAACTTCAGCCCTTCGTGGTAGCGTTCCATCAGGCCGCCGCGGGTCATCAGCCAGATGGTCCAGATGTTCGACCAGTGCTGAGCATAGGCTTCGTTGTAGGCGACTTTGGTATCCTTGCCGTCGACCTTCAGCGGGTATTCCTTGGCATTGAGTAGCCGCTTGACGAGTTTTTGGCGTTTGTTGGTACTGGAATCGTTGATGAAGTCGCGAACTTCATCCGATGAGGGGATACGGCCGATTAAGTCGATGAAAGCTCTTCGAACAAAAGTGTAATCGTTGCAACGCTCCGAGGGTTTCAGATCGTTGGCTTCCCAACTCTTCTTAAGCAATTCATCGATCATGTGGGACTGATCGTTTTTCTGAGCGTGGGCTTTCCCGGCAAAGCCAGTGCTTCCCCAAACGACAGCCAGCCCACAAATCAGCGGTTTCAGCCAGCGGCGTATCATTGAATGCTCCTCGGTTACTGCTCGTAGTATCGCGAGATCCAGCAGCGTGTCTTGAGTCTAGTATTGAGGCGGGTCTTCAGCCAGCAATCAAACTTATCTTTTCCAAAATACTTCTCTGCGGCAAATATATCTCGCCCAGCCGAAGTCGCACAGTTTGATTACATTGATATTGACGTGTCGGAACCTGAAAAAGTTCCGGTGTAAAATGAGAAGATTGTTCACGGATTCGTTATGCTGGAATTCGACGCTGCCCGTTGCCGGACCAATGTTCGTAAAGCCGAGACCGGGGATTTGCTGGATAGAATCACAGTTTTCCGCGAGGATTTGGAACCGGGGGCCGTTCCAATTATCGAACGGGAACTCCGAGATCGCGGTATCGATGCCCTAGCAATTTCGCAATACGAACAGAAGAGGCCGCGAATTAAGGCCTCGGCGGGCTACGTGCTCAAGTGTAGTCTTTGCCACCGGCCCGCGATCAATCAAGCTTGGGGCTGGCACAAAATGTGGGGCTTTTTGCCCGTATTTCCCAGGCTGATGCGTTGGTGTGAAGAGCATCAGCCCCGTTCAGACGCTAATTAGACTTTCAGAAACTTGGCAATATCTTCCGGCTTGATCAAGCTGGATCGTTTATTCAGCTTTGTAGAAAGCCAGGACATGATTGCCGGAGTGTAAGGCAATTTGCCTGCCTTCACGGCTGCCAGCATACGAGCATCCTTACGGATCCGCTCTTTTCGCTTTTCATGGCCATTTTCGATGCGGGACAGGTGCTGGTCCACCTGGGTCATCTTCATCCGAACGCCACGAGAAATCCGCTCCGCCATCGTCATTACCTCATCAATATGTAAACCGTTATTTTGCAATCCTACCAATGAAATGGCAAGGGTCAGATTGTATAGTCCGGTGCGAACATCCGAGCTTTCTTAGGACTGATGTAAACCATATCGCTCGATCGCAGCTTTAAAGCGGCGTAACGCTCCGGGCTGACATCCACGTTCACCGTCAGTCCGTACTCCTCGGAGATAAGGCGGACTTTAACTACAGATCCTGCCGGATTTATATGAAGAATCTTGACTTCCAGACAGGTATTATTGTTCCGGATGCGGTCGATTTCCAATTCATGCGGACGAATATAAACCCGAGCTTCCTCCGAGTCATCCATGGGCATGGAAGGCAATGGCATCTCAATTTTGCCCAGCATCGCCCGGCCATCCTGCAAGCGTACCGGAAAAATATTCACATTTCCCAAAAAATCCATGACAAAAGCATTGGCCGGATGTTCGAAGACTTCCACGGGGGTGCCGGTCTGTTCGATTTTTCCCTGATTCATCACCACTATCTGGTCGGCCACTTCAAAGGCTTCCTCCTGATCGTGCGTCACAAATATACTCGTAACGTGAAATTCATCGTGAAAACGCCGCAACCAGGTCCGGAGTTCCATTCGAACCTTGGCATCCAGAGCGCCGAACGGTTCATCGAGCAAAATCACCCGTGGTTGCGGGGCAAGGGCGCGAATCAGGGCAATCCGCTGCTTTTGGCCGCCAGAAAGCTGACTGGGATATCGGCCTGCCAGATCCTCTAGCCGTACGAGTTTCAATAGCTCGAAGACCCGTTCCTTGATTCTCGGTTCGGCCCAGTGTCGAACCCGTAGCCCAAAGGCCACATTTTCAAAGACCGTCATATGGCGGAACAGGGCATAATGCTGAAAAACAAAGCCGACATTGCGTTCCCGGGCCGACGATTGGGTGACATCGTCATCCTGGTAGAGGACATTGCCCGAATCGGGGTTTTCCAGACCCGCAATGATTCGTAGAAGAGTCGTTTTTCCGGAACCGGAGGGGCCAAGCAGGGCCACCAGAGTGCCCGTTTTGGCTTCGAAACTGACGCGATCCAACACTGAGGCTACGCCGAACTTTTTCGAAACATTTCGAACCGCAATGCTCATAACTTTTCCAGGCAAAATAAGGCCGGACCTACGCGAGGCAGTTTTGTTACATTATCGCAGCCGTGAACCGGGAGTCCATTTTATGAGTACCGCCGTCCGTCATTTTTACGGAACTGACAAAGTAGCCTGAGGAGATTATCTTTCCGGAGAGCTTCGAAACCCGATAATACGAACACGCGAATCCGTTCTCCATTTCGGGGTAGTAGCATGCCGGCCGGCTTACACGTTTCCAATCATCCCTTTGTCCGGGCCAAAGTTACGAGATTGCGGGATCGTTCGGTATCCCCCAAAGAATTTCGGGAGCTGGTTTCCTCCCTGGCGGAACTGCTGTTCGTGGAGGCGACGCACGATCTGGCGACCGAACCGATTACCGTGGAAACTCCGCTGGCAGTCTGTCCGGGAGTAAAAATCGCGGCCCAGGTCGGCATTATTCCTATCCTGAGAGCCGGATTAGGAATGGCCGAGCCTCTCCTGCACGTGCTTCCGGATGCAATCGTCTGGCATCTGGGCTTATACCGGGATCACGATACTCATCAACCGATCTGGTATTACGATAAGCTCCCGAAGCAGCCGAATATCGATATCGCTTTTATCGTGGATCCGATGCTGGCAACCGGCGGTTCCGTGGTTGCGGCGGTCGATCGGCTCAAGAAGTGGGGAGTTCAACGCATCAAATTCCTCGGTTTGATTGCCGCTCCGGAAGGAGTGGCCGCTCTTCAATCGGCTCATCCGGACGTGTCGATTTACCTGGCAGCCGTCGATACTCACTTGAATGAAAACCGGTATATCGTGCCCGGACTGGGAGACGCGGGCGATCGGCAGTTCGGCACGCGCTGATTCAGGATTTGAGATTTCTGCCGTCGAACGCCAGAGGGAAAAGATCGCCCAATTGATGCGTCTGTTTCAGTTCCTTCAGATCGGCGAGAAGAACATCCAGATTCCCGCCAAATTCCCAAAGCAATTGTCGGCAGGCACCGCACGGAGGAGTCGGTTGGGAAGTATCGGTGACCACACAGACGCGCTTGAAACTGGTTTTTCCTTCGGAAAGGGCTTTGAACAAGGCGACTCGTTCGGCACAAATCGTCAGGCCGAGGGTGGCATTCTCTATATTGCAACCGGTGTAGATCTTGCCTTCGCTCGTCTCCAGAGCGGCTCCCACTCGAAATCCGGAGAAGGGAGCGATGGCGTACTGCCGGGCTTTTTGAGCGGCAGAAATCAGAGTTTTATCACTCATAGTCGGGCCCGTTTTTAGGAAATGATTTCTTTGATCAAGGCCACTTGCGTCGGCGGCTCGGAGAAGATTTCGAGCGCGGATTGGAAGAGATCCAGAGCTTGCCGGGGTACCGAGTCCTCGCGGTGGATGATCTCCAGCCAGTCATCACCGGCCTGCAGGGCATCCCCGACTTGCTTTTTGAGTCGGACGCCGACACCATGGTCAATTTGATCTTCAGCCCGACTTCTGCCCGCTCCCAGAATCATGGTTCCCCGGCCGATATTCCAAGCATCAATTGCATGAACGTACCCAGACTGCGGAGCTTTCAGGAATGTGGTTTTCGAGGCCATGGGGAATCGGGAATAATCATCGATGACGCGGGGATCTCCCCCTTGTTTTTCGATGGTTTGACGCAATTTCTCGAGAGCCTGCCCATTGGAAAGCACTCTCTGAAGCCGGTTTACGGCGTCTTCCTCATTGACGGCCAGGCCTGTGATCCGGAGCATCCGGGCGGCCAGCAGCATCGAAAGATCTGTCAGAGGAGAAGATACTTTTCCTTTGAGGATTTCAATGCACTCTATGACCTCAAGAGAGTTGCCAACCGTCGCACCCAAAGGGCAGTTCATATCCGTTAATAAGGCCTCGGTTTTCAGATTGTTAGCGATTCCCACGTTGACGATCAATTGAGCCAGAGCTTTTGCATCGGAGTATTTCTGCATGAAGGCCCCGCGGCCAAACTTCACATCCATGACCAGGGCATCGATGCCTTCCGCTAATTTTTTGCTGAGGATGGACGCCGTGATCAGCGGCATACTTTCCACAGTTCCGGTGACATCCCGCAGGGCGTAAAGTTTCTTGTCCGCGGGGGCCACTTCTCCGGTCTGGCCGATCAAGCCGATGCCGACCGTGCGCAAGGACTCGCGAAGTTCGGGCTCAGTGAGGTTCGCCCGGAAACCGGGGATCGATTCGAGCTTATCCAGCGTCCCGCCGGTGTGTCCCAGTCCTCGACCGGACATCATCGGAACGATCCCGCCGCAGGCCGCGACGAGCGGAGCGAGAATCAAAGAGGTTTTGTCTCCGACTCCGCCGGTCGAATGCTTGTCCACTTTAGGGCCGGGAATATCGGACCAGTCGTAGCGCTTCCCGGAATTCGTCATGCAGCGCGTCAGACAGGCGACTTCCGCCGCGGTCATCCCTCGAATCCAGATGGCCATGAGTAACGCGGATAGCTGATAATCCGGCCAGCTTTCATGGGTGGCCGCATCGATGAAAGCCTGGATTTGCTCCGTATTCAGGCTGTTACCATCTCTTTTGGAGCGAATGACATCCACGGCGAGAACATTGCTCATACGAACTCAAATCTGGAATTTGAGGCGAGTTTATACAATATCAGTATTGGTTAATTCTATAGGAATATTCGAACTTTCCGCTCATGCAATCTGCCAGCCACATTTATCTCCGTAGTGACCGAACTCAGAAACTCAAAGACTTCGCGGGGTATCAAAAGGGGCATCGCCTTCCCGAAAGAATCGATGCCTATTCCAAAAGATATTTAGGGGAAATCGGTCAGGGCGAACTGAAAGCCGAGATGGACCGGGTTTTTAACCTGCTTCGGAATCATTACAGCTACAAGAGAAAAGAGTTGGAATCTTCCATCTCCCCCGAGGGGGAAGCGGTCATCCATACTCCGGCCTTCAGCTATCGGGTGAGCTTACATCTCGATGAAACTGATTTGACTCGAGCCATCGTAAAACGGGAACTCTCGCCAGAGGACCTGGAAAGTATCAAAAAGCCCGCTTTTGAACTGGTTTTCCCCAAGATGTTCGATACGCTTCTCGTGGAATGGGAGGAACCGCTGGATCTCATAGCCCTGATAGATCGATTGGAAGACGATCCGATAGCCAACACGAAAATGACGATCAGCAGCGATAACAGTTATATGGACCTGAACATCGGCGGCTTCCCGGGAGTCATGCGGTTGGAGGCGAAGACCTTGGAAATTACCGGATTGAATCTCTCGGCGGTATCGATGCTGGAGCAATTTGCGAAATTTCAGGCCAAGGTTCAACCGGAGGGGAACTAATGAAGCCATTGGTCGGAATCATCATGGGATCCCAGAGTGATTGGGCGACTATGAGCCATGCTGCCGAAACCCTTCAGGCTCTGCAAATTCCTCACGAAGTGAAAATCGTCTCGGCACATCGTACACCGGATCTGCTCTTTGAATACGCTTCGCAGGCCGAGCAGCGCGGGCTGGAAGTGATCATTGCCGGGGCGGGAGGGGCCGCCCATTTGCCCGGTATGTGCGCCGCCAAAACAGTGCTACCGGTCCTCGGAGTTCCCGTGGAATCAGCAGTTTTGCGTGGCGTCGACTCCCTTCTATCTATCGTTCAGATGCCGGCCGGAATTCCGGTGGGAACTCTGGCAATTGGCAAAGCCGGAGCCATCAATGCGGGACTTTTGGCCGCGGCAATGCTCGGGGGCAAGTATCCTGAATTTCGCAAACATCTGGCGGCCTATCGGCATTCTCAGACGGAAAAGGTCCTGGCGAATCCTCAACCCCTGTCCGTTGAGGAACGGAAATGAGAATCGGTATTCTCGGCGGCGGACAACTGGCTCGCATGATGTCGCTTGCGGCCTATCCTCTAAATATTCAAACGCGAATCTACGAACCTGCCCCAGAGTCCTGTGCGGCCCAGGTGACCGAGCGAATTCAAGGCGAGTACGACGATTTTCGGGCCCTTTTTCAATTCATTCAGGGTTGCGATTCCGTCACATACGAATTTGAAAATGTTCCGATCGAAACCGCACGCTGGATCAACGAGCGGGTTCCGGTCTACCCTCCCCCCGAGGCTCTGCGCGTTTCCCAGGATCGGATTATTGAGAAGACTTTCCTGCAAGATCTGGGCATAAGAACGCCGGCCTTTCGAGCGATCAATT
Organism: Telmatocola sphagniphila; assembly: GCF_018398935.1. Classification (GTDB taxonomy): domain Bacteria; phylum Planctomycetota; class Planctomycetia; order Gemmatales; family Gemmataceae; genus Telmatocola; species Telmatocola sphagniphila. Next base: position 986,555 of record NZ_CP074694.1, read on the forward strand.
CTCGGGCGGATTACGATCGGGCGATTCAAGAACTCGGCTTTCCCTTTGTGCTGAAAACCACTCGCTTCGGCTATGACGGCAAAGGTCAGATGGTGGTGAAATCTTTGGAGGACCAGGAAAAAGCCTGGATCCTTCTCGGCGGGCGCCCCCTGATTCTGGAACAGTTCGTTCCCTTTGATAGCGAGTATTCGATTATAGCCGTGCGCGATCGATCCCTAGCGATTCGAACTTACGATCTCATCGAAAATCAGCATCGGGAGGGTATTCTCCGACGCTCCGTCTGTCCTTCCTCCGCGAGCGAAACTCAGAAACGCTTAGCCCGGAAAGCGGCCGCAGCCGTTATGGAAAAGTTGGATTATGTGGGCGTGCTGACGATTGAATTTTTTGGCATCGGCGAGGATCTCTGGGCGAATGAAATGGCTCCCCGAGTACACAATTCCGGTCACTGGACGATCAACGCCGCCGTGACTAGCCAATTCGAAAATCACATGCGAGCGGTGGCGGGTTTGGATCTCGGCAGTACAGAACTTTTGAAACCGGTGCGAATGTTGAACTGCATCGGCCGGATGCCCGACCGCCAAAAAATTTGTGCGGATGGCTGGACGAAGTATCACGATTATGGGAAATCGTCTCGCGCCGGACGCAAAGTCGGGCATCTGACTCTAATGCATTCCGATTCGATTGCCGCGGATTCTCTGGAAGAATTGTTCTGGAAAGAAATGGCCGATTCGGACTGAGACTACCGGACCGGAAGTTCAGCAGCCAGATTCGATTGAGACATTTTGATGGATATGAGGCACAGCAATACTACCGCCGCGAAAAAAAACGCGGACTCCATGGCTGTGGGACCATCTTCGACACGTAGAAATCGCAAGCATTTGCTGAGTAGATTTTTCATGTTTCCCAACTCCGTCTGATGTCCTCTATTTTACTCCTCGCGAGATTGGGAAATTGATAAACTGCAACGGATTTCGCAGTTTTAATGGCAGTTGAAAAGTTTACAGTGCATAATTGGAGGGACGCTCAGATCTGCCGTAACCCCTATTCCCGATAACTCCATGCCCGAAGGTGCAGCAGCTCGATTCGTTACAGGCCGAATAGTCCTGTTCCTGAGAATTCTGATCAGTTCACTGTTGATTTTCGCCAGTACCAAAATCGCACTTCCAACTTCAGTAATGAATGGCGAGGATCTCGTACAAGATTATTTGTCCGCAAGAGCGTGGATTCGAGACGGCAACCCCTATGCGGATCTCGTTCGAATGCGGGCGGAAAATGGCTTCCCGCCCACGGAACCCGATCCGGTTTTGAGTAATCCTCATCCGTTTTTTGCCATAATTTTGGTAGTACCGATATCGGGTTTGCATTTTCCAACAGCCTTCCTGATCTGGAAAATCCTAAATTGCCTCGCGCTCGGGGCGGCCTGGACGATCGCCTGGGAATTATTTTCAAAAAATACTTGGAAAACACTTTTCGGAGCGGGGTGGGTAGGGCTTTGGGCACCGGTCTGGCAGGGACTCGATTTTGGTCAGCCCACGGGAGTGCTCTGCTTATTGGGAATCTTTCTCTGGAAAGCGGCGAAAAACGCAAAGCCCAATCAATTCGGAATACTTTGGGCGCTCGCCTGCTGCACACGGCCTTTCTTTTTCCTAACTCTTGCAGCCATATGGGGATGGAATCGCGGGTCTAGAGTTCGGTGCCTAATTACTGCGGCACTTTTCGGTGGCCTCATTTTTATCCTGGGAGGAAAAGATCCCTGGAGCTGGTGGCGGGAAAATGCCTCTGCTTCCTCCGATTACGCCTATCTCTGTGGAACTCTCGGCAATCTTTTCTCGCTGGGATCGCGGGGAGGAATTATTCTCTACGCAATTTCTTTCGCCTTTCTGGTTTATTTTCAGCAGCGCTACCGAAATACGGACTGCACCTTCTGTAGCGCCTGGGTTTTATTGCTTTTGACCTATCCTCTCGCCTGGTATCACTACGATGCTCTGGCGATCCCGGCCGTGATCTGGTTGGGAGTTCGGGCGAGTGAATTCGATTCGCGAATCATTTTCTGGTTCTTGCTGGCGTACCTGCTGGGTCGGGCGCTGCCGTCTACTTCCGAGCATTTCTGGACGATGATGTACGTGCAGATTTTCAGCCGAATTTCTTTGGGAATTGCAGTGATTTTCGCGGTTCGGCTCAGTTTGAAGCATGCAATAAAAAACCCACCCGTGAGGGGTGGGGAGAAGTGGATGGAAAGTCATTCGAAGCGAATCAGCTGCCTGCACCCTTGAGGCGGGAACCGACGTTGCTGAAAGAAGAGTTGGCATTTTGTCCCAGCTGGCTGATGGCAGCCAGGCAGACGACGATAATCAGGGCGAGCATAACGGCATATTCCACTGCGGTGGGACCGTCTTCCCGTTTCAGGAAGGTAATAAAACTTTTAAACACTCGTTGCCTCCTAAAGGATTACCCGGAAAATCCAAATCACGTGGTGGTGGTGCCGGTGTTCTGAATGCTCTTGGCAATCTGGCTGAACGAGGAATTGGCGTTTTGACCGAGCTGGCTGATGGCTGCCAGGCACACGACGATGATCAGCGCCAACATGACTGCGTATTCCACCGCCGTGGGGCCATCTTCCTTCTTGAGGAAGCGAACCAGTTTCGTTTTGAGACTCTTCATGCTAAAATACTCCAGATGCGTTAAAGAAAACCTTTGTGTCAGGTTTGCCGGGAACCCGTAATCTTTACCCAGCCATTACAATTTACCCATTTCCACATTGGCCAAACAATTGAACCTGGAGCGAAAAGAACAAATCTTTATCGAAGCGATTGGTTTTACAGCGGTTTTCGGAAGTGTGCGGAAAAGTGCCGATTTTCGGAGCAGCGCGCAAAAAAAAGCACTCCCGTTCTTTGGAGCGCTTTGCTTTCCATCGAATTATAGAATCAGGTCGTGGTAGGACCGATATTTTTGCTGACAGTACTGAAGGTGCTATTAGCGTTTTTGCCGATTGTCGTGACTGCAGCGATACAGACGACGATGATCAGTGCCAACATGACAGCATATTCTACCGCGGTCGGTCCATCTTCGCGTTTTAAAAATTGGACTACTGGCTGGAAAATCGCGCTCATGGGACTCCGAGGATTAGGTGTGGATTGATTCAGAAAAAAACTCTCCCGGGGGGCGGGAGAGTGTAACGTATTCGCCCCTAAACCGCGTGATATCACGTGGTGGTGGTTGCTGGGCCGATGTTGGTCGAGATCGTGCTGAAGGTGCTGTTAGCGTTCTTGCCGATCGTGGTGACTGCAGCGATGCAGACGACGATGATCAGAGCCAGCATAACGGCGTATTCAACAGCGGTCGGGCCGTCTTCACGCTTGAGGAAGGTAACGAATTTCTTGCTCAGGTTGCGCATCTTAAAGATCCTTTGAAAAAATTATGTAAGTACAATCAGGTCAGTTTCAAGTAGGGGGGAGCCGACATCAAAGCCAGCCCCGAGGATTTTGATACTTCAACAGGCAAATCACGTGGTGGTGGTTGCTGGGCCGATGTTGGTCGAGATCGTGCTGAAGGTGCTGTTAGCGTTCTTGCCGATCGTGGTAACTGCGGCAATGCAGACCACGATGATGAGGGCCAACATGACCGCGTATTCAACTGCGGTCGGGCCATCTTCACGCTTCAGGAAGGTGACCAATTTCTTGCTCAGGTTGCGCATCGTACAGACTCCGTAAAAAAGTTAAATCTGGTTTCCAGTGATGATCTCGTTTCTTCGCTCTTTCTGTCCCGAAACGTTTCATCGTTACAACATGTTCTTAGGTCACACTCTGCGTGCATGCAAACGCCGGTACCGGCAAAATTCCCGATTTTTTCGGAACCATCCTTCCAGCACACATCTTTCGCGCCTTAAGGGAAATCCGTATTCGTATATGAATATATTTGTCTGGAATAGCCGGAACAACGCGTAAAACCCGTAAAGGTGAACATGGAAGCCAAAAATAATCGTCACAGCCTGACCACAACCGAAGGATCGAGCCGCGCGCCGAACCGGGCCATGCTTCGAGCCGTCGGTTTTCAGGATTCGGACTTCAAAAAGCCGATTGTTGGGGTCGCTTCGCTCTTCAGCGAAATCACTCCGTGCAATGCCCACCTCGATCGTCTCGCTCGCAAGGCCTGCGACGGCATTTACGCCGCCGGAGGCGTCCCTCAGATCTTTGGAGCTCCCACCGCCTCGGATGGCATCATGATGGGGCATCAGGGAATGCGTTATTCGCTGGTTTCCCGGGAGGTCATCGCCGACAGCCTCGAATTGGTCTCCGGCGGAATGAATCACGATGGGTTGTTGGCTCTGGGCGGTTGCGATAAGAACATGCCAGGCTGCCTGATGGCCATGGCTCGTCTGAACATCCCCAGCATTTTCGTCTACGGCGGGAGCATCCTGCCCGGCGTAGGACCCGAAGGGGAAGACGTCGATATCGTGTCCATTTTCGAAGCAGTCGGTAAATATCAAGCCAAGAAGATTGACGATAAAACGCTGCACAAAATCGAGTGCGAGTCCTGCCCGGGTTCGGGAGCCTGCGGCGGCATGTACACCGCGAATACCATGAGTTCCGCCATCGAAGCGATGGGGATGAGCTTACCCAACGATGCCAGCTATCCCGCTGTGACGGCCGCCAAGGACCGGGAAACCTTCCAGGCGGGCGCGGCCCTGGTCAATCTCATCGAGAAAAACATCAAGCCTCGCGATATCATCACGCGGAAATCCCTGGAAAACGCCTATACTTTCGTCCTCGCGCTAGGGGGTTCCACCAACGCCGTATTGCATCTGATGGCCATAGCTCGGGAAGCTCAGGTCGAATGGACTCTAGCGGATTTCGACCGGCTGGGTGCCAAAGTTCCTCACCTGGGCGATTTGAAGCCCGGCGGCAAGCACGTCATGTTCGATCTTCACCGAGCCGGTGGAACCGCGCAAGTGTTGAAAGCCCTTCTCGAAGCCGGTTTGTTGCACGGAGATTGCATCACCTGCACCGGCCAGACCCTGGCGGAAAATTTGAAAAACATCCCGAGCATTTATGCCAAAAGCCAGAAGGTGATTCTTCCGCTCGATAAGCCGATGCACGCCAGCGGGCATATCGTAATTCTGCATGGAAATCTGGCCGAGGAAGGCGCCGTGGCCAAGATCGCCGGTTTGAAAAAAATCAGTATTACCGGCCCGGCAAAAGTTTTCGACGGCGAGGAAGCCTGCTTCGAAGCGATCCAAGCCCGCAAGATCGTGCCGGGCGATGTGGTCGTCATCCGAGGGGAAGGCCCCGTGGGCGGCCCCGGTATGAGAGAAATGCTCTCCATCACCGGCGCATTGATGGGGCAGGGTTTGGGCGATAGCGTCGGACTGATCACCGATGGTCGATTTTCCGGCGGCACGCATGGCCTGGTAGTAGGACACGTTGCCCCCGAAGCCTGGACCGGGGGAAATATCGCGTTGGTAAAAGACGGGGATTCAATTACAATCGATGCCGAGGCCAAAAAACTGCATCTGCAGATCAGCGATGCCGAACTGGCTTCCCGGAGAAGCGCCTGGCAAAAGCCTCCACTGCGCGTGGAGCGAGGAGTCCTGGCTAAATTTGCCAGAACCGTTCACTCTGCATCCGAAGGTGCGATTACTGGATAAGGCGATTCGCCGGTTTCAACTGCGAGTGTCAACCAAGAAGGATTCTCTATGCGACTCGGTTTCCTCCTTTTTGCCTTTCTTCTCGCGCTGTCACCCACTGGGGTACGCGCGGATGAAAAATCGGAAAATGCAGCTCTGTTGAAAACGGTCAGTACCGTTTTCGACGGAATTCAGCATGATACTCTCCCGAACGGCTTGCGGATCTACCTGAAGCCCATCCCCAACGCGACGACGGTAACCACCATGGTCGGTTACAAAGTGGGTTCCGCGGATGAGGAGTTGGATCAGACCGGTCTATCACACTATCTGGAACACCTGATGTTCAAAGGCACGGATAAGATCATGCCCGGCGACATCGATCGTTTGACTCAACGTAACGGCGGTCACAACAACGCCTACACTACAGAGGACATGACGATCTATCACTTCGATTTCGCTGCGGATCGCTGGATGCAGGCCCTGGAAATCGAAGCCGACCGTATGAGACATTTGAAAATCGACGCCCAACATGAATTTGAGCAGGAAAAAGGCGCGGTCATATCGGAGTTGGATGGTAACGAGGATGACCCTTGGGAGCTGGAAAATAAAGCCCTCTTGCCATTGCTATTCGGAAAGCAGACTCCCTACGGACATCCGGTGATCGGCGAAAAAACTCACGTCCGGGCGGCCGCGGCGGAGATCATCAAACAGCATTACGATCGCTGGTATCATCCCAACAACGCCGTTCTGGTGGTCGCCGGGGGATTCGATGCAAAAGCTGCTCTGGCCAGGATAAAAGAACTCTTTGGACCCATCCCGGCCGCCAAACTTCCTGAGCGAAAACCGGTACCCAAGGAAGTGGATCGCACCAGGATATTAAAGTCGAAGTTTCAGTCGAAGTTCGATACCCCCCGACTGCTCGTGGGCTTTAATACCTGCACGATCGGTGAGCCGGACGATCCCGCCCTCGATGTCATTCAGCATGCCTTGACCGATGGACGGATGTCTCGGCTTTATAAGCAACTGGTCGAAGGCGAAGAGGTGGCCACCACCGTGGTTTCGAACAATAATACCGGACGATATCCCGGCTGGTTTGAGATCAGAATCGAACTGGCGGATGTCGAAGGCATTCCCAAAGCGGAGAAAACTCTTCAGGGCGTCCTGAAGCAGATCAGCAAAGACGGGCTGAGCCAGACGGAATTTGCCCGCGCCAAACGATCATTCATCGCTTCCTATGTTTTCAACCTGGAAGATGTGCACAACCTGGCGGATTTGATAACTCGTTCCGTGCTCGATAAAGATCTGGATTATTTGAAATCTTCCCTGCCGAGGCTGATGGCCATCTCGAATTCGGACATAAAGCGGGCGGCCCGAAAGTACTTCGTCGATCGCAAACCAGTCATCATCGAATCCATGCCCAAAGCAACGGAGAAAAAGAAAGTCGGGGCGACCGCCTCCGAAAACGTGGTTTCCGTGCTCGGCCGACAGCAGGCCGCGGTGAAGGGTTCGCCGATTTATGATTTCAGTAAGGCCCGCCACGAAACCTTACCCAACGGTCTGCGGGTGGTACTGCTCGAGAATCACCAACTGCCCATCGCTTTTCTGAATGCTTACGTCCAGAATGTGACTATGTACGAACCGCCTCAACTGTTCGGCATCGCGCATCTGACCGGGAATATGCTCGATGAGGGGACCAAGAAGCATACGGGCCAACAGATCGCGGAGATCATCGAAAGCCGGGCCGCCAAAATGTCTTTTAGCCCCAACGGCGGCGTGATGAAACTCCTGTCTTACGATCTGAAAGCCGGCATCGATATCTTCTTCGAATGTCTGACAACACCGGCATTTCCAGCTAACGAACTCGAAAGCCAGCGAGAGGCGTTACGGACGCAGATTCAGGAAGAAGAACGAAAAGCCAATGAACGGGCACGCATCGAATTTTACGCTCGAGCCTACGGCGAACACCCCTACGGGCGGGCCGGCATGGGCAATCTGGAAGTGATTGCCAAACTGAAGGCCGAAGATCTTAGAAAGTATCACCAGCAGGTTTTTGTCCCGAATAACACAATTGTGGCCGTCGTGGGGGATTTCAATTCCGATGAAGTTCTGAAATGGCTGACCGCGGCGACCGCTCACTGGACCAGGACCAAGCTTCCCGAGTTGCCAAAGATCGTTGTGGAGAAACCCAAGGAAGGGCAAGAGAAAATTCTCATCGACAACGAGGCTTCTCAACTGCACGTGTACATCGGCCATGTCGGTGTGGCCCGAACCAATCCCGATTTTTTCAAGCTGATGGTGTTCGATAATATTCTCGGTACAGGGCCAGGATTTACCGACCGACTTTCGGCCAATTTGCGCGATCGTCAGGGGTTGGCCTACACGGTGAATGCGACCATCACGGCCACCGCCTCGGATGAACCGGGTCTTTTCATAGGATATATTGGCACTTTTAACGATAAATTCGCTCAGGTGAAGGCCGGTTTCCTCAAGGAGATCAATCAACTTCGCGAAGAAAATCCCAGTGCTGTAGAGGTGGAAAACGCTAAAAGGTTTCTGATTGGCAGTCTGCCTTTTACGTTCTCATCGAATCAAAAACTCGCCGAAAGTCTGCTGATGATGGAGCGGTACGGCTTCAAAAACGATTATTTTGAGAAATTTGTCCGGGAAGTTGAGTCGGTTACACCCGCTCAAGTCACAGAAATGGCCCGCAAGTACATTGACCCTGCTAAACTTATAATAGTGGCGGCGGGGGCAATTGATCGTAATGGTCAACCTTTGAAGAAAGACTGAGATTCAGAAGACATGGCCGACGATATTGATCCAATTCTGAAATCCTGGGAATTCAATCCGGATTCTTTGCAAACGCGCGTGGTGAAAGTATCTCCCGAGCGCGAAGTGCTGCAGATACGCCTCGATCTGGGCATCATGCAAATGGAAATGACCGGACGTCCGGACGGACGCAAGCCCGAAGGATTTCCCACCTACTTCGACTACCTCAAGCATCTGGTAACGCAGGCCAACAAGGAGGGCCGCGAATTCGAGTTGAACGAGACGCACTGCCGTGAAGCCGATCGCGAATTCGTTCAATTTTACCATCGTCGTATCTGTTATCTCGCTTTGAGCAACTACGAAGGTGCGATTGCCGATGCCAATCACACTCTCGAATTTATGGATCTCGTCCGGGACCACGCTCCCAACGAGGAGGTCAAGGAAGCTCACGAACGCTATCGGCCGTTCGTGCTGTTTCATAAAACTCAGGCTTTGGCGGCGCTCCATTCCGAAGGGGGAAACCCGGAAAAAGGAATCGACCACATCCGCAACGGGTTGGAAATTCTTCACAAATTCTTCGAAGATCAAAATTTGCTGGAGCAGGAGGAGCGAGATCCTTTTGTGAAACAGTTGCGGGCCATGGATCAGCAACTGCGGGCAAAATTCAATATTGAAGCCACTCTTTCCGAACAGCTTCAGGCCGCGATTCAGCGAGAAGATTATGAAGCGGCGGCCCGGCTGCGGGATGAACTTCGGAATCGTCAAATGCACGTGCGAACGGATGACGGCGTCGTTTCGTAGTTAATGCGAGAGACTTCTCAGGAAAATAATTATGAAATCGCTGACTCAGATAGTGCTGCCCATCGTGATCCTCGCCGGGCTCGTCTTCGGAATAACCTTTCTCACGAACTACACCAGTACGGAATCAGAAGTCGAGAGCGATAAGAAGAACAGTCAAAAACTGGCAAAAGCCCCACCGCTCAAATTTTTTACTTTGAGAGCCGACGCCAAAGCGGATGCCCCCTACACCAAATTCTGGCAATCGACCGTAGAGATTGGTTCGCACGGGAATTTCGATTTCTGGTGTCAAAATCGGCATCCGGAACCGATCGTAGCCACCGTGCCCACCGTGAGTTGCACCCAGTGCGTGGTCGCCGAGCTGGGTGTGGTTGACCCGAAAGCCTGGTTGGATTTTCAAATGAATCAGTCGATGACCGGTTTCATGGGCATCGGTGGATTAGTCTGGAACTTGATCGGTACGGAGGCGCTGCGAGCGGGCATAACCTGGAGCCCGTTAAATAAGGAAGGGAAGATCACCACCGCTACGATCCCGCCCATGAAAGACGGCGTTTACCAGCAAGCGATTGTGCGAATCAGCTGGTTGGGGAAAGGGGATCCGAAGTCTCAGCTGGTAACGGCGGATCTGAATGCTCAACTTCCCAACATGACGGCAATACCGACTCGACTCGAAGCGAGCGTCGATGTCGTACCGAGCTTCGCGATCATGGTGGTAGGCAGTCCGGAAAATGATATTCGATTGGGTGAAATGACCGAAGGTACTACGATTTCCAGGGATCTGATCGTCTTTTCAGCCACCCGGCCAGACGTCGATGTCACCATAAAGGTGTCCGGGAATCATCAAACCGAAAACTTCGTCTGGACGCCGCTGGAACGACTTCCCGCCAGCGAAAACGAAACTCTGGGGCAATCCTTCACAAAGTTGATCGGTAAGCCCTTGCACATCAAGTGCGCTTATAAAACCAAATTCACGGTTTACGAATCCAAGGAAGTGATGAAAGATGGGAAGCTGGTGAAATCCCAATTAGACCTTGGTCCGCTCGAACGCCGTCTGACTTTTAACCAGGGTACAGAGGCTCTCTCCCTTCCTATTCACGGTCTGGTTCGCGGCGATATTACCATCATCGGCGGACCGAAGGATATCGACAAAATCGATATGGGTACTTCTTTCCCATCGAATCAGGCTCGCCTCCGCGAAGTCACGGTCATGAGTAACCTTCCAAATCTCGAATTGGAACTGCTGACCGATCTGACCGTGCCGCCGTTCCTGGATGTGAATCTCACTCCGCTGCCGCCTAAAGATGGCAAGCCGCAATGGTCGCTGAAGGTTCTTATCCCAGCGAACAAGCTGTATGGTGCATTACCTGGAAATAGCTCGATCATTCTGCAAAGCAAAGATGCGAGCCGTCGTCGCATCCGGATTCCTATTACTGGGCAGACGTTCGATAGCGGTTCCAGCAAGTTCTAAATCCATCAGTCATTCCCTCGCCCACCCTATCAATTCTTCTTCCGAGGCATGGCCGTGGTTTTTGAAACCGAAGGGCTTTCGCTGCTTCAAGAGGCCCTCGAAGCGATGGGCCAGGGATTCCAGACTCTTCCGGAAGTCGGGAATGCACTAGACTCCGATGGCGTCCGTTCCATCCTTCTTTCCGTAGCCGGCCGGATGCAGGAAAATTATCCCTACTTCCATCCGCTTTATGTGGGGCAGATGCTGAAGCCGCCGCACCCCGTCGCTAGGCTGGCCTATGCCCTGGCTATGTTCATCAATCCTAATAATCATGCTCTGGATGGCGGCCGAGCCAGTTCGGAGATGGAAAAAGAGGCGGTAGCTCAAATCGCCGCGATGTTCGGATGGTCCAGTTCTCTGGGGCATTTGACCAGTGGCGGCACCATGGCGAATTTCGAAGCCCTCTGGATCGCTCGCGAATTGGCTCCCGGAAAAGCGGTCGCGGCCTCCGCACAGGCGCACTACACCCACTCGCGACTCTCCGCGGTACTGGGGGTGCCCTTTCGCAAAATTGCCTCGGACGAACGAGGTCGGATGGATATTGGCGATCTCCGCGAACAGCTGCAAACAGGTGAGATCGGCACCGTGGTGGCCACTTTGGGGACCACGGCCGCAGGAACGATCGACCCGTTACCGGAAATTCTGGAACTGCGCAACGAATTTCCGTTCCGTCTCCACGTGGATTCCGCTTACGGGGGTTACTTTACTCTCGCGAGCAACCTGGGTTCCCACGCTCGGGCCGCCTACGATGCGATAGCCAACGTCGATTCGATTGTAATCGATCCGCATAAGCACGGCCTGCAACCTTACGGCTGCGGTTGCGTGCTGTTTCGAGAGGCGAGTGTCGGCAGGTTCTACAAACACGACTCCCCGTACACATACTTCACCTCTGAGGAGTTGCACCTTGGAGAAATCTCCCTGGAGTGTTCCCGGGCCGGTGCCTCGGCTGTCGCGCTCTGGGCGACGATGAAGTTGCTCCCTCTGGATCGAAATGGTTCCTTTGCCCGGAGCCTCGAAAAATGCCGGGAGGGAGCTTTGCAGCTTCACGATCAACTGCAAGCCGGTAAGCGGTTTGTGCCGTTATTCCAACCGGAACTCGACATTTTAGTCTGGGGTGTCCGAGCGCATACGGCCAGTGAGTCTTCCCGACTAGCACGAGAAGTTTTTACCGAGGCCGAAAAATCCCAACTCTATCTGGCCCTGGCGACTTTTCCCCGAAAGATGGTTGAACCGGCGGGAGTCGTGTCGAATTGGGATCGCGAGGATCTGGTTTGCTTGCGGGCCTGCGTCATGAAACCCGAACATCTGGACTGGATGCCTGAAATATTGAAGCGACTGGAAGCCTCTCTTTAATTGAGATCGATCGATGCACTATCTGCTCTTCTACGACGTGGTGGAGAATTACACCGAAGCTCGAATTCCTTTTCGCACTCTCCATCTGGAACATGCTCGAGCGGCAGTAGCCCGCGGCGAACTGCTTCTCGGAGGGGCCTTGGCCGAACCGGCGGATGGAGCGGTGTTGTTGTTCCAGACCGAAAATCCTCAGCTGCTGGAGGATTTTGCAAAATCCGATCCGTACGTGATCAATAAAGTTGTGACGGGTTGGCGGATCCGAAAATGGATGACGGTGGTGGGCGAAAATGCGGCTGTCCAACCTTGATCGCGCCGCCGAAACCATTTGCCCGGCGGCTGAAAGATTTACTTGTTCTGATCGACCGAGAATCGAGTCTTGATCACCGGAATTTCCGCCTTCGGTTCCGTTTTCCGATTCACAAAGACCTTCTGGGTTTCTTCGACCTTCGGCTTCTCGGCCGAGGGGGTCGTAGTCTGGGAGCCATGCTTGGGAACTAATGGCTGGTAGAGTCCGGGAGTCGGTTCCAGGGAACCGGTGTACTCGGGATCTTTGATGATCACATCACAACGCTGGCTGCCCGCGAGCAATTTGTAAGCTCGAGGAGGGTTGGGGGTGTCCCGATTGAAACTCTTCTCGATCACGGGGCGATCGAATTGAGTCAGGTAGGACTTGTCGACGCAAGTGTTGCATCCTTTGTCCTTCTTGAAAGGATCGCAAGCTTGTTTCTCGGCGGCGGTTCGATGCCCCTTAATGTTCACATAGGGAGTCAGCACGCCGTTAGCCGGGCAGGGGGTGTGGACTCGGGCGAGGCCAAAGAGCGAAAAATGTGCATGGGGTTGTAATCCGCCTTGCTTGCACTCTTCACAGTGAGCGGGCACTGGGGCTGCTGCAGCTGCTGCCGCAACCTGGACCGGTTCGACGTACTGAACGGCGACCACTGGGCTCTTTTGGGTCTCTGTTCGGCAGGCTTCAGCCAGCCAGGGCACCACAGCGGGATATTTTGAGGGATTCGCCAGGCGGCAGCAGTCCATCGGAATTACGCGCAAGCGGCTAAGGACCCCCTCGTAGCAGCTAGTGCCTGGTTTAGCAGTTTCGGCTGCCGGAGCAGAGTCGGAGAAATTCGGCGGCGGAATTTCGATCGGTCGCGCGAGCGGTTCGTCGGCATTCGAATTCATGCAAATGCTGCAAAGGCTCGAGACGATCAATAACCAGCAGTTGACGCGCATCGGCATCCCTTTCATCCTAGTCTTCCATCCTCTTATTCGTCCTCGAAAGGTCGCCAGCGCAAGTCCGGTATCCTTGGCGGGCTCAGTTCTTGCATTATGAACCCCCGAACTTCGGAATAGATGGAACAACAGGCAGACTTTACCCGTCTTAACATCGTAGAATGGATGCTATAAGGAGGCTGGTTATGACCGCTGTGAAAACGATTTTGCTGGTGGACGATGATCGTGAGATGGTGGAGGGCATGCGGACCGTTCTGGAAAAACAAGGCTACCGGGTCTTGCATGCGCACGATGGTAACACGGGTCGACAGCTCATTTACAATCAAATGCCCGATCTGGTGATACTGGATATGATGATGCCGCGAATGGGGGGATACCCGGTTCTCGAACATTTTCGGGATAAAAAAGACGCTCCCCCGTTCATTATGATCACCGCCAACGAAGGCAGCCGTCATAAAGCGTATGCGGAGTTTCTGGGAGTGGTCGATTACATAAGAAAGCCGTTCGCAATGGAACGGCTATTGGAAACTGTGCAAAAGGTGATGTCGAATCCCGCCCCGGAACAGACTACGGAAGATCCCGCCGAATAAGTTTATCCGAAGGACCCGGGCTCCCTTACTGGGCTCCGGTCAAAGGATCTTTGGGCAATTTCACTTCGCTGATCGGTTTAGCCGGTCGGCTCGTCTCTTTATCTTCCGGCTTGAACGGCATTTGTTTGCCCGGGTTTTCGTAAATCCCCGCTGGCGGAATCGTGCCGTTGCTCGGGGGATTCAGCATCGGGCCACTATTGTAAATCGGACCCGAGTAGATGGGGGCGGAACCGTAAGAAACGGGAATCGCCTCTTTTTCGCCGCACATGCAGTTCCGCATGCGTGAGAAGAATCCAGGTGAGTTGCTCGTGCTATTCGAAGAGCAATTACTCGAATTGGTGCTGCAGCATCCGGTTGCGAGAAAAGCCAGGCCCAGAGCTATGAAGCAAATCTTGATGTTCCGCATTTCGATTCTTCCCGTGAGGAAACCCGGATCGTCTTTTCCGTGTATCCGATTGGAGGAAATCACTGGCTCAGCATTCGAGCCCGTTTCTCTCAAGATTCTGCGCTCCCCGGCAGACAACGCAAGTACTTGCTTGCAAAAAATACAAGCCCGCGAGGGTTAGTCGCGGGCTTAGAGAGATTGTGATAACTTGTCGGGTAGAATCGATTATTTCATAAAGTTCGATCCGCCCGTCTACTAAGTAAACGGGTCAGATCTGCCATCGACTAGGATTTGATCTGGGCTCGAAGATACTGGAGAGCCATATCAAGTTGACGATCCTTAAAAGGCTTGACGGGTTCCTTGGCTTTCAAGTCCCGGCGCGGAATTACCGACCAGTCATTGACCAGACGTTCCCGCAAATCGTTCGTTTCCTGAGGCGTCAGTTTGAGCTCGTACTGGGATTCGGGACGAACGCCCCAATCTTCTTCCGGCGTACCCTTGGTAGTGGCCTTATTCAGATTCTTACCGTTGGGTCGCCAGAAGGTGGCAATGGTAATCTTGAACTCTCCGCCAGTCGGTGCGAAGGGGACGATCGTCTGCACGCTGCCTTTACCGTAGCTGCGTTCTCCCATAATTACCGCTCGGGTGTGGTCCTGCAGGAATGCGGAGAGAATTTCGCTGGCACTGGCACTCTCGCCGTTAATCAGACAGGCGATCGGGAAGCGCGTGTAGGTCGATTTTCGATTAGCAGTTCGCGTCGCCACTTTGGTTTCCCCGCGGCCGACCCGAGGACGAATCGAAACCACCACCCCGTCATCCACAAAGAGTTCGCTCATGTGGTGAACGACATCCAGATACCCTCCGGGGTTGAACCGTAAATCGAGGATCAGTCCGGCCACTTTATCGGCTTCCAGCTTCTGAAGGACTTTCTCCATATCGGTAGCCGATTTGCGGGAAAACTGGCTCAGGTAGATGTAAGCGATCTTGGTGGCAGGATCGATGTAGTAATCCCAGGTATCGTCGTCTTTGCGCTTGTAGCCCATCACGCTTTCGACTTCCACCATGCCGCGGGTAATCTCATAAACGATCGGGTCTTTTTCGCCTTCGCGTTCGATCGTCACCGAAACATTCGTGCCGGCTTTCCCGGTGATCAGTTTCACGGCATCAATCGTATCCATCCCCTTGGTGGAGGTAGTTTCCGGAGTGGCCAGAGGTTTGCCGTTGCGGTCGACGGTTCGATAGATCGAGGTGATCAGGTCGCCGGTCCGCAAACCCGCTTTGTAAGCCGGGCTCCCCTTGATCGGGGTCACAACTCTCAGAGCGTCTTTAGCGAGGTCGGCACGAATGACAACACCGATACCCGAGAAGGAGCCTTGAGTCTGCTTGTCGACTTCAGCGACTTTATCCTTGTCGTAATAGGTGGTGTAGTTGTCGCCGAGTTTAGCCGTGATCATCTGGAAAGTGATGTCCGCATCCTTGTAATCTTCCAGGTCTTCCCGCTTGCCCAACACCACTCGGGCATCGGCCAGCAGATCGGTCTTTTCACTGCGGCGCATCTGGCCGAGCGTCAGCAATTTGGCGGTGATATCCTTCGGGAGTTTGACTTCGGCACGCTGGAACAATCCTTTGACGCCGTTGGCGATGAGTTCATCTTCCTTGGTGTCTTTGATGAAAATGCTGCGGACTTCCGCAATCCCGGCGAGGACCGTTTCTGCATACCGAACCGCGTCTTTACGGGGCAGCACCATCTCTTCGAGGATCTTTGCCCGGTCTTTGACGATCTCTTCGGGGGACTTCTTCCCTTCGACCAGGGCCACATAATCCTTACGGAGTTCCTGCAAAGCCTTCAGCTTGGGCATGCGACTGATGTACTTGCGAGCTTCCTCGCCGATATCTTTGTCGATTTTCTTGTCGGCTTCGAGTTTGTCCAAAGCCTTGAGGTGTTCTTCGACTTTCGGGAAGACCACGGGATTGTGAGACATCACGAAGTGCGTTTCCAGGCCCGCGAAAACTATGGGGAATTGCAGTTTGTCCCGATTATCCTTACCCAGCTTCTGAGCCAGTATCGGCGTTTCCTTTTCAATATACTTGGTGAACTCATCGAGAGTAATTACACCATCCGCTTCATAGCCATCCTTATCGGCCGCGCCTTTCAGGGCGTCGATCGCTACTTTCGTGAACAAGCCCTTATTATCCAGAATCAGAGGATCGTTCATCGTACGGCCGGAGAATACCATAACGCGACCGTCCACCGCCGTGTCTTCATCGGAGTCTTTGCCCTTGGTTCCCAGGAAGACATCCTGAAATTCCTTCAATTGCGGATTCAGAACCGCTTCATCGCCAGCTTCGAATCCTTTAAAGTTCACATCGAAGAAGGTGCAAAGCTGAGATTTCAGTCCCTTCAGACTCGTTTCGAAGTCGGAGCCTTTCAGAGCATTGTTCGCACGATCCTTGAAGTTACTGTCGGCCACGAAAATGCAACCCTGAGTCCCTACAGCACCTCCCTGGCCAACGATGATCAGATAGACCAGTTCATCGGCCGTTACCTTGGAATTGATATCTTTGAGAGTGCTGAGAATATTCTCTTTGGTTCCCACTTTGCCCTTGCGTGCTTCATCGGCTGCACTGGTAAACAGGAAGACGTGATCGGCCGGAACCGTACCGATCTTGGGATCGGTGAACAAGTCGTAGTAAGCTTTGGCGTCGACTTCCGCGCTGGGGCGGCTCTTCAATTGTTTATCGCCAAACTGGCCAACCCCGACGATCACCACGTAACTCTTGGGTATGGTCGATTTCCAGTCGGCAGCGCTTAGCGGGTTAATCAACCCAAATAAGAGAACTGCCAGACCGAGGCAGGAACGCATCAATCGGCTCATCGATATTCCTTTCGTTGCAATTATCACGTTCGTTCCGATACCAGAGCGTACGGAAGTATTTAAGTTCGCTAATCTACACAAGATTCCCTTATCGGGAAAGACGATTCAGAATTTCAATTCCCCGGTAAAGAGTTTCCTCTTTGGTGGCATAGCTGATTCTAAAATGCGTATCTCGCTGACTGAAGACGCTTCCGGGGATTATCAGCACTTGTTCCTGTATGGCTTTCTGAACAAATTCGAGGGCAGTACCAAAAGGGCATTTGGGGAAAACGTAAAAGGCTCCTGAAGGCGGACAAATTTCGTAGCGATCTTTCAATCCGTTTACAATTATATCCCTCTTGCGAGCATAGGCTTTCACCATTTCGGCCGGATTCCAATCCATCGCGGCTAAAGCACCCTGTTGAGCCATGCTCGGGGCACACACATAGGTGAATTGCTGCAATTTCGCCATTTCCTGAATGATAGCCTTCGGACCGTGCGCAAATCCCATACGCCACCCGGTCATACCGTAGCTCTTACCAAAGCCATCTACCACCAGGACGTTGGGATCGTACTCCGCCGCCGAAGGACATACCCCTTCATAGTGAAAATGCCTGTAAATCTCGTCACTAATAAGAAGAATGTTCCGCTCTTTAGCTAACAGGGCCAATTGTTTTACGATCTCGCGTTGCAGCACCACGCCGGTCGGATTTGCCGGTGAGGAGAACAATATCACCTTGGTTCGAGGGGTGATGGCGGCTTCCACTTTGGCGACATCGATCTGAAAATCGGGATAGGTGTCGATAAAAACCGATTTACCTTCCGCCAGGGTGACCATGTGGGGGTAGGCCACAAAATAGGGGTCGAAGAGGATGACTTCGTCTCCCGGGTCGACGGTTGCCAGAATCGCCAGCTGCAAAGCCCCGGAAACGCCGCTGGTGATTAACACTTCGCGTTCCTGTCCCGGCAGACGGGTAGCTACTTCTTCCGAAATTTTCGAGCGCAGTTCGGGAATTCCCTGGGTGACCGTATAAGTGTTGCCGCCGCGGCGGATTGCGGCGATGGCCGCTTCCTTGGCGACTTCCGGGACGTCGAAATCGGGTTGTCCGATGCTGAAATCGACGGGATTTTTAAGCGATTTGCCGAGTTCGAATACTTTTCGAATTCCAGAAACAGCGATGCGACCATTGCGGGCGGAAATAATTTTCGAGAAATCCATAACTCTCTACGTCTCCTCTTCCGGCTCACCCACCAGTTCCTGCACATCCTGGAGCCTGGCGGTGATTTCGGACATTCTCTCCGGGCGTTCGTTAGGGTCGTATTTCATGCATTGATCGATGAGTTGTCCCAATTCGGCAGGAACAGTCGGGGCGACCTTGCAGACCTCCTCGTAGAGGCTCTTGAAAGAGGATTTTCCAACTACGGCGCTGCTGAGCCCGCCGAAAACGCTCGGCGGCAGCTTCCAGGTAGTTAGACGGTACATCGTGGCGCCGAAGTTGTAAATATCGGATCGCTCGTTGACCACTTTCGCGCGGGCGGTTTCCGGAGCCATGTATTCCGGCGTGCCTTGAACCCGTTCTTTGGGCTCCCCCTTGATCCAGGCCAGACCAAAATCGAGGATTTTAATGGCGCCTGCCTTGGTCATCATGATGTTATTCGGCTTCAAATCCGCGTGGAAAACGCCCCGACGGTGCATGTGTGCGAGACCGGCCGAGATTTGCAGGAACTTATCCACCAGTTTGGACATCGCCATGGCCGGAAGCTGGTCCAGCGTCTTGCCGTTGACGTATTCGATCAGCACATGAACTTTTTTGACCCGGAAGCGCCAATCTTTTTCCTGTTCCAGACAAAGCAATTTAATCAAATTCGGATGATCCAGCATGCTGGCTACCCGCATTTCGTGCTGGACCTGTTCCAGAAATTTCTGATCGTCTTTCCCGTCGATTTCCACGATTTTCAGAGCGTACTCGCGTGCATCTTCCATCCGGCGTATCAGCTGAATCGTACTGTGCGCTCCCTGACCGAGTTCTCTGACGACGGTGTATTTGCCAATCCGACTGATAGAAGCCACCGTTTGCCCCTGATAAAAACGAAAACCGAAACTATAAATATCCTCATAGCATAATCAAAATAAACTGTAAGTCATTGAGAATCCAAGGGTCTTTATGTCAAGTCTGACGGTCGAGGAAGAGAGAATCCGCCGCTATGGCCGGGAGATATTTGCCCGGATGGATCGTCGAAATATCGTTCCGTTTTCGCCGGCCTGGTTCGACGATGTTCTGATGAATACCACGATGCAGGCGGAGAAACTGAAAGTTCAGTTGTTCCGGTTCATCGATACTCTACCGCTGCTCAAAGACTCCAAAACAGTCGCCGACCATCTGAAGGAATATCTGGGTACCACCGAAAGTGGTCTTCCCGGTATCGCCCGCCATTTTCTTAATCGACTGCCAGGGGAAGGCTGGGCCGGAACGCTCCTGGCCAAAACGGCCAAGAATAATGCCGAGCACATGGCCCGGAAGTTTATCGCCGGCTCGAACGTTCAGGAAGCCATCTCCGCAATCAAGCAACTCCGCAATCGCAAATATGGCTTCACCATCGATCTGCTCGGCGAGGCCACCATCACGGAAGCGGAAGCGGACGGCGTTCAGAAACAATACTTCGACCTGGTGGAAGGTTTGCCAGGGGTCATCAATAATCTTCCCGAGATTCCCTGCGTCGACCGCAATCACCTCGGGCCTATTCCCCGGGTGAATATCTCCGTCAAGCTTTCCTCGCTGTTCAGTCAGTTCGATCCCATCGATCCCGTCGGCACGACTCGTTCAGTGCTGAAGCGTTTGCGTCCGATCATGTCGAAAGCAATGTCGCGCGGGGAGTTCATCAATTTCGATATGGAGCAGTACTCCTTCAAGGATACCACACTGCATATCTTCAAAACCGTCCTCGAGGAGCCCGAGTTCCGCAACTGGCCGCACGTGGGAATCGCCATTCAGGCCTATCTGAAGGACACCGAAAAAGATCTGCAAGAATTGCTGGAATGGACCAGAAAACGGGGCACCCCGATCGCCGTTCGCCTGGTGAAAGGGGCCTACTGGGATTACGAAACCGTGATAGCCGCGCAACAGGACTGGCCGGTGCCGGTCTGGACCGAGAAGTGGCAGAGCGATGCGTGCTTCGAACGCTGCGGCCGGTTTCTGCTCCAGAACTATAACTGGATTGCTCCGGCATTCGGCTCGCACAATGTCCGCAGTATTTCCACCATGCTGGCCGTGGCCGAGGAACTCGGGGTTCCCAAGGGAGCCTACGAATTCCAGATGCTCTATGGCATGGCGGACGAATTCAAAGATGCCATGGTAGAACTCGGACAGCGAATCCGCATCTATACGCCCTATGGCCAACTGCTACCCGGCATGGCCTACCTGGTTCGAAGATTGCTCGAAAATACTTCCAACGATTCATTCCTGCGGGCTAGCTTCCGCGAAAATACCACTGAGGATAAACTGCTGATGAATCCGGTACATAAAGCGCAAGCCAATACCACCAACGGCACGACCGCAGCTCCGTCTCACTCGGAAAAACCGGGCAAATTCAAGAACGAGCCACTCGCTGAGTATCACCGGGAGTTCAATCGCGACGCAATGAGCCATGCATTGGCGGAAGTGGCAAAACAGCTCGATCGCGATTACGTGCCTTTCATCGGGGGGCAAGCGGTCGCTGCCGAAAAATGGCAGGACGCGACCAATCCTTCGCAGAGCTCACAAAAACTCGGTCGCTGGGCGGCCTCCACTCCCAAGCAGGCCGAAGAAGCCATCGCCTCGGCCAAGAAAAATTATCCGGCTTGGCGCGATACCCCCGCCGCAAAGCGCGCGGAATATCTGCGGAAGATCGCTGATGTCATGCGGAAACGCCGCTGGGAACTTTCGGCCTGGGCCGTTTATGAAACGGCTAAACCCTGGCGGGAAGCCGATGCGGACATTGCGGAAGCCATCGACTTCTGCGATTACTACGCCGAGCTGTTTCTGAAAATGGTGAAACCCAAGCGCATGGATGTTCCGGGGGAAGAGAACAGCTACTTCTACGAACCGCGGGGAGTGGCCGTGGTGATTGCGCCCTGGAATTTTCCACTGGCGATCATGTGCGGCATGACGGTGGCCGCTCTAGTCACCGGAAACACCGTAATTATCAAGCCGGCCGAGCAATCGACCATTATCGGCGCCAAGTTTGCCGAAGTCCTGAAGGAAGCCGAACTGCCCCCCGTTTGGTCCTTTTTACCCGGTATTGGCGAGGAAATCGGGCCGACACTGGTACAGTCGCCCGATGTCGATCTGATCGTCTTCACCGGATCTCAGCAAGTCGGCCTCTGGATTAACGAAAATGCCGCGAAGACTCCTCCGGTTCAGCACCACGTCAAACGAGTGATAGCCGAATTGGGTGGCAAAAATGCGGCGATTGTCGATGCGGACGCCGATTTGGACGAAGCCGTGAAAGGGGTTCTTGACTCGGCCTTCGGTTACTCGGGGCAAAAGTGCTCGGCCTGTTCGCGGGCGATTGTTCATGAATCCATTCACGATCAATTTCTGCATCGCCTGATCGAGGCGGCCAAGAGTCTGACCATTTCTCCCGCGAGCGATCCGGGATGTTCGATGGGTCCCGTGATTGACGCCGATGCCAAGAAACGCATCCTGGCAATGATCGCCAAGGGAAAATCCCAGTCCCTACTGGTATATGCGGCCGACCTGGGGGCACTCGCCGATCAGGGACATTACGTTGGCCCCCACATCTTTGCCGACGTCCATGAAACGGATGTCATTGCCCAAGAAGAGATTTTCGGCCCGGTGCTGGCCGTGATGAAAGCGAAGAATCTCGATCACGCTCTGCAGATTGCCAATGGAACCCGCTACGCTCTCACGGGGGGGATCTTCTCACGCAGTCCCAGCACGCTGGAAAGGGTGAAAAAGGAGTTTCGCGTTGGCAATCTTTACGTGAATCGAAAGATCACCGGCGCGTTGGTCGAACGCCAGCCGTTTGGCGGCTTCAAACTGTCGGGCATTGGCAGCAAGGCTGGCGGGCCCGATTACCTGTTGCAGTTCGTCATTCCGCGGGTCATCACGGAAAACACCATGCGACGAGGGTTTGCCCCGACGCTCGAAAGTTAGCCGAAAAACTGCGACAGATAGTTTCGACTCTGTCGCAACGCCCTCTTACGATCTTCCAAGGTTTTCTCGTAAGCCCGGTCTTCCACCTCGATGCAGACCGGGCCATGATAGCCCGCATCTGTTAAGGCACTGAAGAAAGGCCCCCATTGCACATCGCCGAGGCCGGGCAGTTTGGGCAGGTGCCAGTGCAAACCGCTGATACCCTGTTCGTACAGCAAATCCTGATCGATTCGTTCATCCTTGGCGTGAACGTGAAAGATTTTATCTTTAAATTCCCTAATCGCCCGTGCGGCGTCGATCCCTTGCCAGATCAGATGCGAGGGATCGATATTCAGTCCCAAACCTTCCGGAAACATACGGAACATTTCACGCCAAAGATGAGGGCTGACCGGAAGGTTCTTCCCACCTGGCCATTCGTCGTTTGAAAAGAGCATCGGGCAGTGTTCGATCGCGATCCGAACTCCGGTTTTATGGGCCAATTCCATAATCGGTGACCATACCTCTTTCATCAGTAGAAGATTCTCTTCGATGTTCCGGGTATGATCGCGGCCAATGAAGGTATTGACTGTTTTGAGACCGAGAGAGGGAGAAACCTGGATGACCTTTTTGAGATGTTCGACAATGGTTTCGCGTACCTGAGGATTGGGATCGAGCGGATTGGGATAGTATCCTAAAGCTGATATCGCAACCCCATATTTTTGTGTAACTTGCAGAATCGACTGGGCCTTGGCATGGGACCAGTCGGTCACATCAATATGAGTGACACCGGCGTAGCGTCGATCCGATTTGCCGGGAGGCCAGCACATGACTTCGATGCAGTCGAATCGCTCCCCGGCTGCAAATTGCAGGATTTCCTCGAGACCCAAGGTAGGCAAAATCGCCGTTACGAATCCTAGTTGCATAAGGTATTTCTCAGGTTAATCCGGAAGCTTGCCTAGCTTACCCACAGCCCAAATCTCTCATAATCAACTCATTCCAAAAATGTATATTAACTGTAACGGATAAATCGTCGATAAGGATAGAATGAAAGCAGGCATTTTACCGCGGATGAGGTAAACTGCACTTCGCTGGAATCTCGAATCGCGAGGACCTTCAAAATGACACGGCTTTTCCTTGCTCTGGCAATGCTCGTTGTAATTAGCGTCTCCAATGTTTCCGCTCAAGGTGGCGGCGGTGGAGGTGGGGGAGGCGGCAGCGGTGGGGGTGGAGGTGGTGGAAGCAGCGGCGGCGGAGGCGGAAGTAGCAGCAGCGGATCCAGCAGTTCGACCACTCTGAACATGCCCACACTGCAAAGTGCGACCGCGGGTTTGAATTCCATCGGAACGCAAAGTTCCACGAGTAGCTCGACCAATATTTTGAGTTCCACTAATCAGTTCACACAATTCTACGATAGCCCTCTTTATCCCGGACGGCCGAACAGTTCAGACACGAGCATCACAACGGGTTCGGGTGGGTTCGGAACTCAAACTTACGGTTCCGCCACTACCTCGACGGGCGGAGGGGGGCGCGGCGGATCGAGTGGTAGTTCGAGTACTTCGCGAACCACGATTAAAAGTGGAAATAGCTATACGGGCGGGAGCTTGAATAATGTGGCGACCCAGGTCTCGTACGTGGCCGTGCTGAAGTTCTCTACACCGCCAGTTCCCGAAAGCCAGAAGCTGGCCACTTTGCGACAGAGTATTGTAAACAATCCGCAGATTACGAATTCCAAGGACATCTCGGTTACGATCGAGAATGGGGTTGTCGTTCTTCGGGGCCGAGCCGCCGATGACGATGAACGCCGGCTGGTTGAAAACGTTTTGCGTTTGGAACCGGGTGTCAACCAGGTAAAAAATGAACTCGTTGCCAAATAGTCGTTAAATCGCTTTCCAAGTGGTCTTTGACCGGAGCCGAGTGGCTCCGGTTTCATTTCCCCCCCGAATATCGCTATCCGCTTTACTTGCAAAACCTGCGATTGCTAAAATCAGCGATATGATCTCCGACCTAGAAGATACCATTGTCGCGCAAGCGAGTGTGCCCGGGGCGGCCGTGCGCGGCATCGTCCGACTCTCGGGGCCCAAGGCCTTCGAGATTGTCAACCAGCTGTTTCACAATCCGGATCCTTCGCAAAAATTTCAGTCCGGCTCTTTGCGGATTCAAGGATTGGAGAGCCCGCTACCGGCCTTGGTACTTCGCTCGAATCAGCCGAACACTTATACCGGTCAGGACCTGGTGGAGATTCATCTCATCGGCTGCCCGCCGGTCGTGGATGCCTTACTGGCGGAAATTCTGAATCGGGGTGCCCGTTCGGCGAATCCGGGCGAATTCACTTTACGAGGATTCTTGAACGGCAAACGAGATCTGACTCAATCGGAAGCGGTTCTGGCCGTTATCGAAGCCCGGGATTCCGTGCAATTAAAGCAGGCCTTAAATCAGATGGCGGGCGGCGTCTCCACACCTTTGGTTCAAATGCGGGAAGATCTTCTGAATCTCCTGGCCGATGTCGAAGCAGGTCTCGATTTCAGCGAAGAGGATATCGAATTTATTGATCGCAAGGATCTTTTACTGAGGCTGGGGAAAGCCCTGGCTCAGTTGACGAATCTGCGCCGGCAACTGGAAGATCGAGCTGTGGAAGGTCGGATGTTCCGGGTCGCTTTGGTGGGTAAACCGAATGCCGGAAAAAGCAGCTTGTTTAACGCTTTGGCGGGCGATCAGGCAGCCATCGTCAGCCCGGTGGCCGGGACTACACGAGATTATGTAACGCGATCGATTCAGCTTTCAGGTCAGAAAATTGAATTGATCGACACCGCTGGCTGGATGAGAACGCACACGGAAATCGACGAACAGGCCCAACACCTGGGGAGAGAACGGACCGGCGAAGCGGAATTGATTCTGGAGTGTATCGAATCCACCCGTTATGCCGGCGAGACATCTGAGGTTTCCAGCCGTCACATTCGCATCCTGACCAAGTGCGATTTGCATCCTGGACCGGAGGGCTGGATTCGCACCAGCAGTGAAACTTTCTTTGGGCTCGCGGAATTGCAGGCACGAATCGTTCGTCAGGCGACCGACTTTTTTCATCCAGCCCTCGCGTCGAGTCTGTCGCGTTGTCGACATCACGTGGATCGCTCGATCCTCCACCTTCGCAATGCGCACAATTCGGTTCTATTCGAGGATCCCGCGGAGATCTTGGCCGCCGAAGTGCGTCTGGCGCTCGATCAGTTGGGTGAGATGACCGGGGCGATTTACACCGAGGATTTGCTGGGCCGAATTTTCAGTAGATTCTGTGTGGGGAAATAGATGGGCGCAAAAAAAACACCCGGCTGATTGACCACCTCTCCCATAGTCAATCAACCGAGTGCTTTTTAGTCGGATATTCTGTCAATGGTCTGACAGGATTTTCAGGTTTCCCTGAATTATTTTGATTAACGCCCGACTGTTGTACCACCTCTCCCATGGCCATTCAGTCGGGCGTCTATGGCTCTCGCCGAAAAACTATATTGCAGGAGCTGTGCCAATCGTATTTCAAGACCAATTTTTTGGGACTTCAGACATCCTAAATCGCGAAATACCAAGGATTTTAGTGCGAATTTAGATCTCCCATTTTTCCCAGATGTAAAATATTCATTTGCCGAACGATGCACAATCTGCTGGCAAGGCGAACGATTTCTGCCTAAAAAATGCGCAAATCAAAGTGGATCATAACTCAAAACATACGGAAATTCTGAGGTGGCTCAGATTATCCAGAATTTATTTTCTGACATTTCCATTTTGGATGGTTTATCTCGAAAAATTGCTGCTTTTTCTAGCAGACATTTTGTTACCCTTAAGAGTAACCCAAATTCTGATACGGCTCTCCCTGAAACATCGCACCCGAAAGACTCGATTAGCCGAATAGAATACTAATTCAGGAGCTTAACCCAAAACACGGATGTATTAGGAATGGCCACTGATATGCGACTCAAAGAAGGTCTGCCGGAAATCACCGAAAGCCTGTTGGCGACGTACACCGAGTGCAGCCGCATCAACCATCTTGGGCATCAGTCGTTGCCCAGCCGGGAAGCGGTCCAGTCCATCATGGACGATCTTTACGAAGTCATTTATCCCGGCTTCGGCAAGCGCCAGAACTTGCACATTGGCAATGTCGAATACTACGTGGGCAGTCTGATCGATGCCCTCCACGATAAGCTGACCATTCAAATCGCCCGAGCCCTCCGCCACGAACTGGCGGCGGAGTCCCCCAACGTCGATTTTGAACAACTGGCTCAAAAAAGAGCGATCGAATTCCTGAAAAAACTTCCGGAAGTGCGAACGACACTCGATTTGGATGTCGCCGCCGCGTATCGGGGCGACCCGGCTGCGCATAGCCATCACGAAATTATCTTCTGCTACCCGGGACTGGAAGCGATTACCGTTTATCGCCTAGCCCACGAACTGCTGCAACTCGGTGTGCCCTATATCCCCCGGATGATGACCGAAGTAGCCCACTCCAAGACAGGGATTGATATTCATCCCGGCGCTTCCATCGGGCCCGGTTTCTTCATCGATCACGGTACGGGTGTCGTCATTGGAGAAACTTGCGAGATCGGGACTAATGTCAAGCTTTATCAGGGTGTGACTCTCGGAGCTTTAAGCTTCCAGACCGACGCCGATGGAGAACTGGTCCGTGGGACCAAACGCCATCCGACGCTGAAGGATGATGTCGTGGTCTATGCCAACGCCACCATCCTGGGAGGCACCACTATCATTGGCGAAAGATCGGTTGTAGGCTCGAACGTCTGGTTAACTCACAGCGTCGCGGCCGATACCGTCGTCGTGCTCGAGAAACCTTCCCTTCGCTTGAAGGGGGCCGCCACCCGCGAAGGCATTATGTATCACATTTGACAGACAGGATTTCTCCCCATGAAGCGAATTCGCATTGGCAATGGCTGCGGCTTCTGGGGAGATAGTGTCGATGCGCCGATCAATCTGGTACGCGACGGCCATCTCGATTATCTCACGCTCGAATATCTCGCCGAATTAACCATGTCGATTCTCGCACTGCAAAAGCAGCGCGACCCCAATGCCGGATTCGCCAGCGATTTCATCGAAGTTCTGAGTCGGCTGACACCGTTATTGATTCAGCAACCGCGTTTGAAAATCGTTACCAATGCCGGTGGGATGAACCCCATGGCCTGCGCTCTCCAGGCCAAAGCGGTACTGGATAAAGCCGGTATTCGACGACGAATATTCCTTGTGAGCGGCGATGATATCTTTTCGAAGCTGGAGGAAATACTCAAAGATCCTTCCGAATTAAAGAATCTCGATACCGGCCATTCGCTGGAAACGATACGCAGTAAAGTCGTGAGTGCGAACACCTATCTGGGAGCGCAGCCGATAGCCCGGGCGCTCGAGAGCGGTGCGGATATTGTGATCACCGGTCGGGTGGCCGATGCTTCGTTGACGGTTGGACCTGCGATTGCCGAGTTCGGCTGGGCCATGAACGATTTCGACCGGCTATCGGCAGCCACGGTGGCCGGGCACTTGATTGAGTGCGGAGCTCAAGCCACCGGAGGTATTTGGACTCACTGGCAGGAAGCCGAACCTCTGGATACGATCGGTTATCCCATAGCGGAAATCGACGAATCGGGTGTCTTCCAAATCAGTAAACCGCCCCACACCGGCGGCGCAATCAATCTGGAGACAATCAGCGAACAACTGCTGTATGAAGTCGGCGATCCCGCCGCCTACCTGACACCGGATGTGGTTTCGGACTTCACTTCGGTCCTATTAAAACAATTGTCGCGAGATGTCGTTCAAGTGTCGGATGCTCGGGGAAAACCGGCCACTCCCTTTTACAAAGTGTCGATTGCCTTCCGCGATGGTTTCAGCAGTGGCGGAACGCTGGTGATTCCTGGTGCCCGAGCGGCGAAGAGAGCGGGCGAAATCTTACTTGCTCGGCTACGGCATGCCGGTTTCTCCTACCAGCGAAGTTACGTTGAAGTGCTCCCGGGGCCAACGGAGAATTCAGAAGCCTATCTTCGAGTTTCGGTTCACGATCCCAACAAAGCGGCCGTCGAGCGTTTCACCCGGGAATTTGCCCCTCTAGTCACATCGGGTCCGCAAGGTGTTTCCGGTTATACGACAGGGCGGGCCGCCGTCCGGGAAGTCTTCGCCTACTGGCCGGCCTTGATCCGTAAGGAACTGGTCGAGCCGAAAGTGGAGGAACTGCAATGACTCCAGCGAACAAAATCCAGGGGATGCTCTCGGATATTGCACATGGCCGATCGGGCGATAAAGGGAATCACGCGAACATCGCCGTTATCGCGTACAATCCTCAAGGGTATGAGTGGTTGAAGGCGAACCTGACTGTGGAGGTGGTCTGTCAATATTTCCGGGAACGGAAAATCCACCGGGCGGAAAGATATGAGGCACCGAATCTTCTGGGCTTGAACTTCATGCTTTATGACGTTCTTGAGGGTGGGGCCTCCCGCTCTCTTCTGATCGATACGCAAGGAAAGTCGCTGGCCTATCACTTGCTCCAGATGCCGATTGAAATTCCTGATGAGGCCCTGAAGCTTCGCAATCCCCAAGAGAAAATCCCCTCATGACATCTCTAGTTGAATCGACTCGAGAGGGAGCGGCCGCTATCCTTCGCATCAATCGTCCCGACAAGCGGAATGCCTTGTCGCGGGATTCGATTGCCGCTCTGCATCGGGAATTTGTGAGAGTTCGCGACGATGCTTGTGTACGCGTGGTGGTCCTTACTGGGAACGGCTCCGCATTTTGTGCCGGCATGGATCTCGACGAATTGCAGAAAAGCCTCACGGCCGACGCGGAAACCGTTTGGTCTGATGCCAACGAGTTAGCGAATTTGTTCGACCTGATCTACACTCTGCCCAAGCCGACGATTGCCGCGGTGAATGGAGCCGCAGTTGCGGGGGGGGCCGGTCTCATGACGGTGTGCGACTTGGCGATCAGCGTACCGACGGCAAAGTTTGGCTACCCCGAAGTGCGTCGCGGTCTGGTGGCGGCCCTCGTCTTGCCGCATCTTTTACGTCACATCGGCGAACGTTCGGCCCGGCATCTGTTGCTAGCCGGGGAACTTATCGATGCTGCCGAGGCGGTTCGAATTGGTCTGATCAATAGAGTCGTACCCTCAGAACAATTCTGGCCGGAGATCCGAACTTTGATTCAGTCTCTGGTGGCCGGCGGCCCGCTGGCTCTGGCGGAAACCAAACGCTTATTGCGGGAGATGTCTCAGCAATCGCTTTCGATTGCGGACTTGGCCAAGGCCAGCGCGACTCCCCGACTGGGTGCCGAATGCCATGAGGGCTTGAAAGCGTTTTTTGATAAACGGACCGCACCCTGGATGGACTCCTAAGCGATGAGTTCCGCGGATCCCTCCCTGGATATGTTTTTTTGGCAGCCGCCGGTTCTGGAAACCCCAAGGCTTTTACTTCGCCCATTCCAATCTGGTGACGTCGACGCCTACTACCGAATCTGTTCCAACCCCAGGATGACTCAGTTCACCCTCTGGGATACCCACACTTCCCGGGAAGATACGCGCCTGTTCGTCGAGCAATACGCCCCCTCGCGGCTGCCGGAAAAAGTTCCCGAACCGCTCGCCATCACGCTCCGCTCCACCGGGGAACTCGTCGGTTCGATCGGGTGTTTCTGGTCTGCTCAATCGAACGAAGTGATGGAACTGGGCTATAATGTGGCCGAAGCGTTTTGGGGGCAGGGGATCGCGGTCGAAGCTTCCCGCAAGTTACTCGATTACGTGTTCGAAAACTACGAAGTGGAAAGAATTCAGGCACGCATCTTCGCCGGGAACTCGGCGAGCGGTCGCGTCGCCGTCAAGGTTGGAATGACTTACGAAGGAACTCTCCGCAGTCTGTTGCGACATCGGGGACGCTATACCGATGTCGAGTACTATTCCATCTTGCGGCTCGAATGGCTGCAGTGGCCCGGAATCGAAAGCGATTAGCCTAGGGTTTGGCGTTAGCCAACTCTTCAAAGGTCTGATTGCCAATTCCGTAATGTTTCCAGTCCTTGTAATCGAAGTGCCACCATTCGTCTTCGTAGACGGTGAATCCCTCCGATTCCATCGCTTTTCTCAAGAGATCTCGATACCAGCGCTGACGGCTGGTTCCCCCGATGTAGTTTGGATAGGCCCGATCGGAAAACTCGTCGTACCCACTGACTGCGTCGATGTACTTGCCGGTTTTCAGATCGTACAAGCCAAGGTCCACCGCACAACCCCGGTTGTGCCGGCTGCCTTTGGAAGGATCGGCCACGAAATTGTGGAACTTCTCCGGCACGGCGTCCCAGAAAATTTTGGTGACGTACCAGGGACGATAGGGATCGAAAATCATCAGACCCAGATTTTGCGATTTCAATTTCGCCTGAACTCGAACTAAAGCTTCCGCCGCCGGCTTTTGCATGTAGCCTTTGGCCTCCTTGGGGTAAACGGCTGTATCCAGAAAGTTGTTTTTGGTGGCATAACGCAGGTCGAATTTGAACAGCGGATCGAGCTTGGCGAGTTCGACCAGTTCGCTCGGACGCTTCTCTTCGATGGATTCCTTGGGAGGTTCGGATTTCTTGGCGAGCGGTTCCAATTCCTTTACCGGGCGAGTGACTTGTACCTTAAATGTTTTCCCATCCTCACCATCGAGTTTCCGTCGACTCAGACGGACGTTACCGATGAAACAGGAGATCGCTTTTCCCAACGGATTGCGCAGGAAAATCAATTTTTCCCCGGCCAGAGTGCAATTATCGGGGAAGAGATAAGCATCGTTGGAATCTTTGATCAAAGGGACTAGTTCGAACCAATCCAGATTACACCAGAGATTCCCATCCTTTTCAAAAACGTGGACGATGTTCGTATCAGGGCCATATTCACCGATTAATTCGCGAAATTCCTGGGGTGGTTCGGGCGGCGGCCTGTCTGAAGCCGGTCGTCGCTCCAAAAAGAGTGGCCCCGATTGGACACCATTTCCAATCCTTTCCACCCGGCGAAAGCGACCGTTGAAAGAGAGTCCGTCGTCCGACACGTACTCGTTG
Organism: Telmatocola sphagniphila; assembly: GCF_018398935.1. Taxonomy (GTDB): domain Bacteria; phylum Planctomycetota; class Planctomycetia; order Gemmatales; family Gemmataceae; genus Telmatocola; species Telmatocola sphagniphila. The sequence goes on from NZ_CP074694.1 coordinate 1,017,842, forward strand.
GGCCGGTCCGACAATTTGTACTCCTGCCAGAAGCCGCCGAAATTCGGAAAGAGCATCAGCCGACCTTCCCGCTCTGTAATCTCGACCGAAGTATCGCGGTTGGCATATTTTCCTTCCAGCCTGCGAATTTCTTCCACGGGGACCTGTTTGAACCTCTCGAAGGTCAGTCCCGGCAGGTTTTTTTTGCGACCGATGTAATCCCGCAGCGCCTCATCGGCCACATGGTTGACCCAATTGGCGATCGCATCTTTTGAAGTCAGGACAATAACTCCCACTTTTTCGCCCGGCATCACACTCAAGTTCGACGTGAAGCCGGGGACTCGGCCGGGGTGGCCGATGAGCTTTTTGCCTTCGAGATCAGAAACGAAAAATCCAAGTCCCATGCCGCCGGGAAAATCGGGCGGCAGATATTGCGGTGCGATCATGCTTTCGAAAGTGGCCGGTTTAAGCAAGCCTTCGCCCTTGCGATTCAAGGAACTAATGAGCTTGGCCAGGTCGTCGGAGGTGGTGATTAAGCCACTGGCGGAGGTGTTGGAAATCTCAGTTTTCGGGCTGGGAAATTCCTTGCCGAAATAGGTCCACATTTTGCCTTCGGCTAGCGTTTCCACCGGGCTTTTGGCGGCTGAAAAGCTGGAGTGAGTCATTCCGAGCTTGTCAAAAATTCGCGATTTGACGACTTCCGCATAAGGCTTCTTATCGAACTTCTCCAACAAATAGCCGAGTGTGGCATAGCCGGCATTGGAATGTTTCACCACGATATCCGGTTCGTAAACCAGCGGCAACGCCTCCAGGCTCTGAACGATTTTTTTCAGGCCGGGATTGGTCGGATCGTAAATATTTCCTTCCGGCGGTTCCCGCAGCAGGCCGGAACGATGGGCCAGCAGAGCGCGGAGCGAAATCGGCTTCTTGTAGATGTTCGCCGGGGAGAATTCCGGAACTAGGCGTACGACATTATCGTCGAGGCCGAGCGCTTTCTCTTCGACCAGTTGCATCACGCAAATCGCCGTCAAAAGCTTGGTAATTCCGCCCGCGCGGAACCCAGTGAGAGGGGTGACCGGTTTCGTGCCCAGGTAATCCTGATGACCCAGGTCGAGACTGAAGACGACCTTCTGGTCATCGACGATTCGGAGGCTGATCGCCGGAATTTTCTTATCCCGCAGTTCCTCCTTGAGATAAGCGGTGAGGCCATCTGAGGGGGTAGGGGAATTTTGCCAGGCGAAGGAAGGAAAAGCGACTGCGAGCCACGCACCTAGTGCAATCCACATGCGATTCATTGCTATTCTTCCGGAATCATTTAAGGTAGGCTTTATACTCTGATGATTTTAGCTGTTTCCGTCGAGAGTGAGGACTCGATCGCGGGGTTTATGCAAAAAATACGATCCGAGGAAAAATTCCTCCGGAGTGGGAATCCCTCATTCTTGTCGCGTTTTTCATATAAACCTCACGAATTCATCGCCGCTTTCCTATACTTTATTCCACTTAAGAACGAAAATCCTGGAGCGATTTACGATGATGACCTCTATCGGAAAAATGGTCGGGGCACTCGCTTGCGTCGGCCTGCTCGTGGCAGTTGCGCTGTATCAGGCTCCGAGCCAAGATGTAAGCAAGCAGGAAAAGAAACAGGAAGCCCCCAAGGATGTGAAAAAGGACGCTCCGGTTGATGACGGAAAGTTGGCGTTTGTCATCAAGCCCTATTTGCAATTCCCCACCCGGGACAGCATCACGATCATGTGGGAGACCAATAAGCCAGCCAAGGGCAAAATTGAGTACAGCGAAAAAACTCCACTGACCGAAAAAGCGGAAGTCTCCGAGGCCAAGGATCTTCATGAGATCACGCTGAAAAATTTAAAGCCTTCCACCCCCTACGTTTACAAAGTCTCCGTTCTGACGGACGAGGGAGAGAAACTCGAAACCAAATATCTGAACTTCATGACCGCCGTCGGCCCCGATGAAGCCTATTCGTTTGGTATCATCGGCGACACTCAGGCTAATGCCAAGGTAACGGGGCAGATCGCCGCTCATCTCTTCGAGCGACGACCGCATTTCGTGGTGCATTGCGGCGACGTGGTGGACGATGGCCGAAGCAAGCGCATGTGGGTTCACGAACTGTTTGGCCCCTGTTCGGAACTTTTCTCCTACGCCGCGGTTTTTCCCACGATCGGTAACCACGAACGCAATCATGCGAATTACTACAAGTATTTCAGCCTTCCCAAGCCCAAGTACTACTACCAATACAGCTACGGCAATGCGGATTTCTTCGTCATCGATAGCAACAAGTCTTTGAAGCCGGGCACGGAACAATACATGTGGCTGGAAAAGGCACTCTCCGAATCCAAAGCCAAATGGAAATTTGCTTATCACCATCATCCCGGCTGGTCGAGCGATGCCGATGATTACGGTAAGAGCTGGGAAGGCAAATCGGTCTGGGGCGATATGAACGCTCGCAATCTGGTGACTTTGTACGAAAAATACAATCTCGACATCGCTTTCAATGGCCACATCCACCTGTACGAACGGACTTGGCCGTTACGAGGCAATAAGGTCGATCGAGCCACCGGAGTTCACTACATCACCTCGGGCGGTGGCGGCGGCAGCCTGGAAGTTGTCGCCAATCTGCCCAGCTGGTTCAAGAGCCAGTGCCGGACCGATTTTCACTACTGCTATGTGGTGATTCATCAGGGACGCTTGGAATTCAAAGTCTACGATGTGAAGGGCAATCTGTTCGATTCGTTCGAACTGAATAAGTAATTCGCTCTCTGGAAAGTTCGGAGTAAAGCCACTCCGAACTCTCAGTTCAAGTCCCTTTTATGCAATCAATTCGTTGACCACATTCCCATAGAGATCGGTGAAGCGGAAATCCCGACCGGCATAACGGTAGGTGAACTTCTCGTGGTCGAATCCCAGCAGTTTCAGCAAGGTTGCGTGCAGGTCATGCACGTGCACTTTCTTCTCCGCGGCGGCAAAACCGAATTCATCGGTCGCTCCATGAACGTATCCGCCTTTGACGCCGCCACCCGCCAGCCACATGGTGAACCCGTGATGATTGTGATCCCGGCCATTGATCTTACCGGCGTTCGAACCCGGCGTAGGTAACTCGACAACGGGCGTTCGGCCAAATTCACCACCCCAGATGATCAGCGTTTCTTCGAATAAACCCAAGCGCTTGAGATCGGTGATCAATGCCGCAATGGCCTTATCCACATCCGTCGCCAATCGCTTGTGCTGGATTTCGAGGTCGTCGTGCGAGTCCCAGGGCTGATCGCGGCCCTGCCAGACTTGAACCATGCGGACGCCGCGCTCGATCAATCGCTTGGCCATCAAGATTGTCCGAGCCACCGGACTATTGCCGTAGGCTTCGCGATTCTTCTCCGGCTCCCTGCTGATATCGAAGGCATCGGTCGCATCCTTTTGCATGCGAAAGGCCAGTTCGAAGGATTGAATTCGAGCTTCCAACTGCGGATCGTTCGGACGGTTTTTCTGATGCTCGCGGTTGAATTCGAGCAAGAGATCGAGCTGTTTCCGTTGCGTTTGATTTCCGACATATTTATTGCGAACGTACTGAACCAGCTTTTCTACATCGGTATGCTGGCTGTCGATATAAGTGCCCTGGTACACCCCGGGTAAGAAACCGGCCTGCCAGTTTTGGGATTCCTGAATCGGATAGCCGCCCGGGCACATGGCGATGAAGCCGGGCAGATTCTGATTTTCCGAGCCCAAACCGTAGGTCATCCAGGAACCGAAGCTCGGCCGGACCTGACGTGCTTCGCCGCAATTCATCAGCATCAGGGAAGGTTCGTGATTCGGAACATCGGCATGCATCGAGCGAATGACGCAGATATCATCGATATGCTGGGCGGTGTGCTCGAAAATTTCGCTGACTTCGATGCCGCTCTTGCCATATTTTTTGAACTTGAAAGGACTGCCGAAGGCCGCGCCGGTCTTCCGTTCGGTACGCAGATTGGCCATCGGCAACGCTTTACCGTGATACTTCGTCAGTAACGGCTTCGGATCGAAGGTGTCCACATGGGATGGACCGCCGTTCATAAACAGATGAATTACGCGCTTGGCCTTGGCTGGAAATTGCGGTTTTTTGACCGTCAGCGGATTCAGTTGATCGTTCGCCTTGATCTCGGAGGTCAGGAGCCCGGTTTCATTCATCAGGGCGGCCAAGCCCAGGGAACCGAAGCCCATGCCACAACGGCGCAGTAACTCTCGGCGATCAACGGCATTAAAATTCATGGCACTCAACCTGAGAGACGGTAATTCGGCGGGTACTGAAATTATAGCTCATGGGCTGGGCGAAGAATAGAGAATTACGGCCCCGTCCCCAGAGAGTACGGATAGTCTCGAGGCAAGGAACCTTTATTGCACAATCAGTTCGCCGTTCATGACCATCCAGTGTCCGGGGAAGGTACAGACGTAAGGATAAGTGCCCTTGACCGTGGGAGCCTGGAAATAGATGGTGAAACTCTGGTTGGGCTGAACGATATCGGTGTGAACGAGCACGTCGGGACTTGCGGGAATGTAGTTTTTCACCACAGCCTCCGGTTCGGCAATCATCTTATTGGCGAGATCGCCGACGCGCTCTTTGGAACCAGTTTTTAACAACACCCAATTATGCGGCACTACATCCGGATTTGCGAAAGTGAGTTTCACCGCTTCCCCGGCCTTCACTCGAAGCGTGCGCTGGACGAAGGAGAGATTTTTACCCGCTTCCACTCGTAGCGGTTGTGCTCCGGTGATCGCTTTTCGGAACGGATTGGGAGTCGACTTCACCGCCAGGGCGATATCGGTCAGTATAGGATGCGCGGCGATGGTTTTCTGAACCGGCTGGTAGTTAGGGAATTCACTGAATGCCGGCCCCAGGTCGTGAATTGTGGCAAAGATATCGCGGGCCGGATGCGAATCAACCTGATAGCGAACTTGCAGTTGATTCATTGGCTGCAAATCGGGGACTTCCAAAAATACGCTTCTCCCATCCCCCAATAAATGCACGGCCTTCACTTCCAGAGCATCGTGGCCGATGGTTCCATAGTGGCTGGGCGAGTATTCCTGAGATCCATAGCCGGAGCTATAACGGTAATTCCAAGCCTGCAAAAAATAATGACTTTTATCCCCGGCGATCTTCGGATCGACGGGAGCCGTGAAAGAAATCAACAAGCCATTCACTTTCGCCTGGAAAGAGCGGGGAAGTTGAACCTGCTGGCCGGTGTAGCGAACTCTTTGAAAACATCCATCCTCAGCCGTGTAAGTGCCCCAACCGCCCATACCGCTGACGTAGAGTTGGCCATCCTTGGGGTTGAAGCGACCGCGATGAACCCCGGAGCGGAAATCCCCATCCAACGGCACTAGAGCTCCCTGAGGCTGTCCGTTCACTTCGTCTCGCAGGAGCAGGAAATGGCTACCGGCCCCGTAGGAAAAGTGAACCATCTGGCCTGATAAAGGGCCCCATTTATCGCTGTTGATGAAAACCTGTCCGCCGCTGGAATTGTCGAGGCCACGGGGGATATTGACCAGCGGCAGATCGGGAGCTTTGCCCTGGCGCGATCCGCCGAAGCCGAAGAATGGGGGCTGATGGCCGCCGATCTTCTTGGGAGAGAGTGACTGGTTCGGTGAGAATTCGCAAATCATGGAGCAGGGGGTCCAGTCCCCTTCGGAGCAGGGGATGGTGAGCCGGCCTTCGCTATCCAGTCCCAGACCATCGGGATTTCGAAAGCCCGTAGCCAATATTTTGACATCCTTGCCATCGGCCGAGATTTGTAGCAAACCCTGATTTCCCGAGGCTGTGTAAAACTGTCCGGCGGCGTCGCGCTGCAAGCCACAGATGAAATCGTGCCCGGCCGGAGAGGTGACGTACTTGGCACTGAATCGCTCGTAATAATCCGCCTCGCCATCGTGATTCAAATCGTGCAGACAAGTGATCTGATCGCGGCCGAGCACGTAGACTTTGCCGTCAGCACAGACTAACCCTAAAGCCTGATTCAGCCCGGAGGCATAGCGCCGCCAGTGGACATGTTCCAATTTTTCATCCAAACCGGTGACATGCCAGACGTCTCCTTCCATGGTGCAGATCATGGCCGAGCCATCGGGCAGAAAATCGTGGTCGCCGAAGAAACAGAGCGATTTCCAGGGGTTTTTGAAAGGCGGCGTGATGGTATCGACCGCGTAGGGGCTCCCCGTTCCCAGCGAACCTTTGGTTTCAATTGGCTGGGGCCATTGGGAAGGCCCCCCCTGAAGTACCGATTTCAGAGGATGATCTTTGGCGCGGGCAACGACTTGAGTGAATTTGCCGTCGACTATTTGCGGACAATCCAGATAGTTGATGCCGTCAATCCGATAGGCGAAGATTACTTGCTTGCCCGATCGGTAGAGTCCTTGGTATTCGAATGGTTTTTGCGGTTTCTGGCCCACAGGCCGAGGCAACAGGGTTCCGGCCGGTCGGACGCCCTCCATGAAGCCGTGGCGAACCGAGGAAAATTTTAAGAAGCCTCCCTTCCAGAGCGCTTCGTAGCAAAGCGTCTCCGGATTGAAGCAAGTACCAAATTCGCCCTGCTCTCCCAGCCGCACACAAATGCCGCGCGGCACAGTCAGCTCACCACTCCGAAATATTCCAGACTGCATCGAGCCCAAATCGGTTTCATTCCAGCGGTTATCGGCCCAGGTGGTTTCATTCTGATTTCCCCAATGCCCGATTTGTCCGCCGTCCAGACCCGGGAAAGCGGGGAGGAGTGTCGGTGTGGGCTTCTTCTGAGAAAAGTAGATTGCTTCTTTGGCATAATAATCATAGAGCCGGTTGCGATTCACATTCTCCTTGGCATTCGGCCAGAGTTCGGCTTTGAGAGGGGCTCGATCGAAGGGAAAAGTTTCCACGGTATGTGATCGGGCTAGGAGAGTTTCCCCACTTTCGGAACCTTTCTTGCCCAGTTCCAGGAGAAAGCGAATCAGATTTCGTTTCTCCTCTACCGTCATCGCCTCCGCAATCCCGGCTGGCATGAGTGTACCGATCTCTTTGCGGCTTTCGATAATTGCTTTTTCGATTTTGATTTCATTACCAGTCGAGGGATCGCGGAGCGTCAATTCTTTGGCGTTTTCGCGAACTGGATAACCTTGGATCGATTTGCCTTCATTCGTCTGGATCAGAACCGCTGAGTATCCTTCGCGCACGCTTTTCGCCGGCCAAAGAACCGATTCGACCAGTTCCTCCGGCTTCACACAGATGCCAAGGGTCGTTAATTCCGGCCCGACGATTCCCCCTTCTTTCCCGATTCTGTGACAGGAGTTGCAGGCGAACCTGGCAGAAGCAAAGACACGGGCGCCTTTCTGCGAATCGCCTTGGGCCACCGCCGCAGCGAGGAGGTCCTGGACAATTTTGGGATCGTAGCTTTGCTTGACGGGCGGAGCTGTATAAGTCCGATAACGAACTCGCTCGCCCGCCGGTTTTCCTTCGAGTTGCGGCAGCAACCAGTGTAACCCATCCAGATTGTCGCTCAGGCGCTGTTCGGCATCGTCGTCGGTGTGTCCCAGTATGCCGATCGGGCCCTGATAGCCGCTCGCTTGAATCTTTCGAAGGAGATCCAGGTCGACTTCTCCGGCCCCCAACGGCAAAATTTTCTTTCCTTGTTTATCGCCTTGCGGAATCATGCCGTTGAGATTGACGGCGTAGAGATAAGGCATCATCGCTTTCAGCAGTTGTGAAAATCGCTCCAGATGATCGTGGCCATGATGCAGGTTATAGACTATTCCGACATTTTTGAGTTGGAGTTCTTTGATGATCGCGATTTGGTTTTCCGGTTCCCCGAACCAGTCCCCATGATTGTAGAGACCAACTTGGCAGCCGATTTTTTCCGCCGCCTGCGCGATCGGCCTCAGAGCCTCCACATGCGCTTTGATTCGTTTTTTCTGTTCCTCTGGCGTCGTCGTAATGCTGCCGCCGTTCATGGTCACCCAGAGTTGGGTTTTGATGTGGTGTTTTTCGAGCATCGAGAGCAAATACATCGCATCTTTGTCCAGCGCACCGGGAAACCAGACGGCGGATAGCTCAATGCCATTTTTTTGCAGAGCTACGATTTCCCGCTCGAAAGTCGGCAGGTGCTCGGCCCGCCAGTCGTAAGCATAATGTTTGAAGCCGAGTTTCTTCAGCATCTCCACACGATCTTCGGGGGATCGCTTTTTGGAATCGAAAGGGACTATGCACCAGGCCATTAAATTGTCGGAGCCCAAGATATTTTTGGGCTTCGGCGGGGTGGGACTTTGGCCGGCGGTAAAGACTGGTCTTAACAGAATCAGCAGCAGGACGGAGAGAATTCTGCTTTGGGAAAACATGCCCGATCTTCTCCAGTTAAGTGGGGAATCGAATAATCGGCGAACGGCGGGTAGGACACAGCATACCATACGGCACCGAAAAGAAAAACGGGATGCCGTTGGAAATTTTGATTTGGTCTGAAACCGAAAAAATAGGCTTAAGTGAGCAGTTCCACGATATCGCCCTCGTGGAGCACGTGATCTTTCTTGACCGTCTGGCCGTCGTACACTCCGGTGCCCCAGACTTTGGCCGCCTTGACCGTGGCCGCTAAATCGCTGTGAATGCACCCGGCGAAATCGACCACATCACCCCCGATCGGGATGGTATAGGGCGCTTTCATATCGGCCGGTTTACCCTGAGTTTTGGAGTAAACCCGAAGAATTCCCAGCGTTTCGTACATCTTTTTCTTCAGCTCGTCGATTCCTTCGCTGTTCTCGGCGGACATCACATGAATCGGAAAGCGAGCCCCGAACATTTCCTTGAAAATATCGAGTCGATCCTGAGCGCCTTCCGCATCGGACTTGTTGGCCACCAGCAAAGTCTTGACGTGGAAGAGCGAAGGATCTTCGACGCCCTCGGGCGGCGTGCCGGTCAGGATGCATTTGACCGCTTGCAGTTTCTCCAGGACGGCCTCCACGGCGAATGGACCATCGTCATCGCCCAAGTCCACTATTAATAAAGCCGCGTCGGTATTGCGAATAAAATCGGTCAAGTAGTTTTCATAGACATCCCCAGTGATCGGCGGCAGATCGATCAATTGCAGTCGAATATTCTCGAAATCCATCATGCCGGGAATCGGTTCCCGCGTGGTAAAGGGGTAGGGGGCGACTTCCGGTGTGGCCTTGGTTAGTCGAGTCAGTAGCCGACTTTTGCCGGAATTCGGCGGCCCGAGAAAGACATACTGGCCGGCTCCCTGACGCGGGATCTTGTAGCTGTTCGGGGACTTTTTGACCGTGCTCGATTTACGCTCGATATCGTCGTTCAGCTCAGCCATTTTGGACTTGAGCTGCATCTGAACTTTTTCGCTCGCCTTATGCTTGGGTAGGATTACCCACATCTTCTTGAGCGCAATCAGCTTATCCTCGGGGGTTTTGGCTTTCTTGTATTCGTCTTCCGCCGTGTGATAATGGGGCGGTAAATTCACAGCCATGCGTAAACCTCGTCTCTTCGGTATCTCGTCCAATCCTATCCTCAAAATATATTGATGAGGAACGATTTCCCTACCTGCGAGTCCAAGATGACCTTAAGCGAACAAATAGCCACAGCCACAACGGCCATTCGAAAGCAATGGAGCGGACAGCCCAAAATTGGGATCATTCTGGGAACTGGTCTGGGCGCCCTGACTCAGGATATCCAGCAGGATGTCGTGATTCCTTATGCCGACTTGCCGCATTTCCCGCACTCGACCGTTCTGGGTCACAAAGGGCAGTTGGTTTGCGGAAAAATCGCAGGTCATAGCGTAGTGGTGATGGATGGCCGGTTCCACTTTTATGAAGGGTACCGCCTCCAGCAGATCACCTTCCCCGTTCGAGTCATGAAAGCGCTCGGCTGCGAGATCCTCTTGGTGAGCAACGCCTGCGGTGGCCTGAATCCCCAGTTCTCCAAGGGGGATATTATGTTGATCGAAGATCACATCAATCTCATGGGAGACAACCCGCTGATCGGGCCGAATGACGATAAATTAGGCGACCGCTTCCCCGATATGAGTGAGCCGTACGATCGCAATTTGCTCGCACTCGCCAAGGAAGTTTCCCGCGAAGTGAAGATCCCCGTTCAACAGGGAGTCTATGTCGCGGTCGCCGGGCCGAATTTGGAAACCCGGGCGGAGTACCGCTTTTTGCGAACAATTGGTGCCGATGTGGTGGGAATGTCGACAGTTCCCGAGGTGATCGTCGCCGTGCACAGCAAAATGCGCTGCCTTGGCTTCTCGATTGTTACTGATATGTGCCTGCCCGATGCCCTGCATGCGGTCAGCCACGAAGAGATTATCGCAGTCGCTAATGAGGCTGAGAAAAAATTGCGGACTCTCGTGCATTCGATTATCGAGAAACTCTAACGGCCGGGGATTTCAATCGGGTAATTGAACGAACTGGCCCGATTCGGGAATGCTTGGAATGATTAAGTCCACCATTTTTCGCATGAGCTCGGATAGGCCGGTATTCGAAGTGATCGAGATGGGGAGATAACCGCCCCGCCTATCCTCGGGCGATAAATCGATTTTGTTCAAAAGTCTGAGGACTTTATGGTTTTGGAGTGAATCCGGCTCTGCAGTATTGATGGTGGAAACATCCAGCATCCATAGGATCAGATCGCTGGCGGCCAGTTGCTGTTCCGAGCGCCGGATCCCTTCCTGTTCGATGGCATCCGCAGTTTCTCGCAGACCAGCCGTATCGGTAATTTCCACCGGCCAGCCTTCCAGCGCCGTTGTCACACTCACCAGATCTCGGGTAGTGCCGGGAACCGGGGCAATGATGCTCCGGTTGTAGCCTGCCAAAGCGTTCATCAGGCTGCTTTTCCCGACATTTGGCGGGCCGATGATCGCGATCTTCCAGGGCCGGGTGAGATGTCGTCCCAACTCGGCAAAAGCTTGACTTCCTTTCTCGTACTCCCTCAATTTCGTTTGATCGAGCAGAACGCTGGCGGTTCGGAGCGTCAGTGCTTCCGGCAGCATCTTCCAGGCTTTGAGGGCATGGGCTGAAGGCTGCTCTCCGTCATAGCCGACCTCCCGCATCCACTCTTCCGGTTGAGCTTCCTGAATTCCTTCCGACCTCAACAAATCGAAAAGTAGGTTCTGAACCAATTGGCCGCCGTGACATTGGATTTCCAGTGCGGTGACCGACTTTCCCGGATTGTTGAGAATTAAGACTTCATCCTGCAAATCGACACCCAGTCGGCCGAACCAACTGGCACCGGGGACCGGTTCGAGCGGTAAAGTTTTTTTGGAAGAAGGTTTAAAGTGCTTTCGAATAAAACTCCAGGCGCCGGGCCCCCACAACCCCAGGGCTGCGATCGCCGAAGTTCCTGGAGCGGTTAGCAGGGCAAAACGCGTCACGAATGTTTCTCCGCCGTCATCCGAATGCCTTCGAGAGTGAGAAACGGGCGAACCTGAGTGGAGATCTTCAAGCCGGCGTTCAGCTTCAAACCGTTACCACCCGTGATAATCACAACGGCCTCTTTGTTGGTTAGCCGATTCATGCGATCGCATATATAGGCTACGCCTCCGACCGCTTGCCAATAAATCCCGGTTTGAATCGCCTGGGCCGTATTTTTTCCCGGCAGCGGAAGTTCCTCGGGATGATCTGGAATTTCCACCAGGGGGAGAAGGGCGGTATAAGCGTTGAGTGCTTTGGACATCAGGCCCAGACCCGGCAGGATCGAGCCTCCCTGAAATACCCCTTTATCATCGACGAGATCGACCGTGATGGCCGTACCGGCATCCACGATAATCGCGGGGCGATTCGGAAATTCTTCGCGGGCCGCCAGGGCGTTGAATAATCGGTCGAGTCCGACGCGGTTAGGATTGTCAACCGCGAGTGTAACGTTCAATTGCTTGAAGGTGTCGATTTTGCGGACCGATTCGCCCTGAGATTCGACCCATTGAATCAGGGTATCCCGCCAGGCCGGTTGAACCCCCGCGATCGTCCAGGAACAGCGATGGGGTAGCTTCGATTGCCACTTCGTGCGCTGTTCGTACCAGGCTTCAAAATCTTCCGGCGGCAGCGAGATGGCCTCCACGACTTTGCCCTGCTCGCAACGACCCCACTTGATCCGGGTATTGCCGATATCCGCCACAATATTGGAGAGGAATTCCTTCATGCTATTTGTTGTAGTGTCTTCCCGTATGATGAAGTATGTCTCCTGGCGTTGCATAAAAACAAAACATCCTTAGGCGGATTCACCGAAGGGAATTTGGCCGCGAGTTCAATGAGTCGATCCGCACTTCCTATCGATGCTGTTCTGCCGGAATTGGTCGACCGTCTTTCCCGACATCCCGCCCTGGTGCTGCAAGCTCCCACCGGCGCGGGGAAAACGACTCGAGTTCCGCCCGCCCTTCTCGAAGCCGGCTTAGCAGGGGATAAGCTGATAGTCATGGTCGAGCCACGCCGAATTGCCGCGCGTAATGCCGCTCTTCGCATGGCGCAGGAGGCCGGGGAGCGGATTGGTGCCCGCATCGGTTATGCAGTGCGTTTCGACCGGCAGGCCAGCAACAACACGCGTATTCTGGTCGTGACACCCGGCATTCTGCTTCGAATGCTTCACGAGGATCCCTTTCTGGAAAAAGTCGAAGTTCTGATCTTCGATGAATTCCACGAACGGGGTCTGGAATCCGACTTGGCTTTAGGAATGGCCCGTCTGATCCGCGAAACCGTGCGTCCCGAACTGAAACTGGTCGTGATGTCGGCCACGCTGGATGCGGAAAATATCTCCCGATTTCTTGAAGACTGCCCGATCGTTACCAGCGAAGGGCGAATGTTCCCAGTCGAGGTGGTCTATCAACCCAAGGCCCCCGAAGAGAACGATCTCTCGGCAGTTCTCCGGGCCATCGACTATGTTCTGGACGAAACTGCGCAGGATCTTCTGGTCTTTTTACCCGATCTGAATGAGATTCGCAGGCTTTCGGATGAACTGTTGCAGCAGTTTCCCGACTTGCTGATTCTCCCTTTGTATGGCGATCTCCCGCCCGACCGTCAGGATCACGCTTTGAAACCCCAAGGACGGCGGCGAATCGTCCTGGCCACCAACATCGCGGAAACCTCCGTGACGGTGGAAGGGATCACCGGAATCGTCGATACCGGCACGGCCTGGGAGAAAAGCTACGACGCCTCCGTCGGTTTGGATCGCATGATCCGAGCGAATATTTCCCAGGCCGCCACGGAACAGCGGCGCGGCCGGGCCGGGCGAACGCAACCGGGAATTTGCGTACGGCTCTGGTCGGAACATGCCCAGAAATCGCGCGCGGCTCAGACGATTCCCGAAATCAGCCGGGTGGATCTGGCAGGGGCCATTCTGCAACTGTTGAAATTTGGAGAAAAAGATCCGCTCCAATTCCCCTGGCTCACGCCTCCCAATCCGCTGGCCGTGAAGCAGGCGATGGAATTGCTGAAGATGCTGGAAGCCATCGATCAAAACGGGTTGACCCCACTCGGGGATCAAATGGCTCAGCTTCCCGTGCATCCGCGTCTTGCTCGATTGTTGCTCTCGGCAGAAGACTATGGCTGTCTAGACGAGGCCAGTCTGGCGGCCGCGTTACTCTCAGAAAGAGATCCTTTCCCACGTTTTGGGATGGAGGCTTTGCAGTCGGTGGAATCCGATCTGATGGAAAAGCTCGAGGCCTTGCAAACATTCGAGAGTACCAATGAATGGCGAACTCCGATAGGGGAATTGAATCGGGGGATCGCGAAAAACCTGCTCCAGACCCGAAATGAGTTAAGCCGACTGACGCCGCGGCAACGTTCGGATTCCGGACGGGACTCACAGAATCTGGAGCGAGGTCTCTCTCGGGCCTTGTTGGACGCCTATCCCGATAGGCTTTGCCGCCGGAGAACTCCCAAAGGATTGAAGGGGTTGATGGTGGGCGGGCGAGGAACCTTCCAGCATCCGATGAGCCGGGTGCGCGAAGCGATGCTATTTCTGGCTCTGGATATTGATGCGGGGAATGGGGAGACGAGAGTTCGCATGGCCCATGGGATTCAGAGGGAGTGGATCTCAAGTCATAAACTGGAATCCCGGATCGAGGTGGAATGGGACGAGGGAACTCAAAAATTCACCGCCTTTAAACGCCTCTATTTCCAGGATCTGATCTTGGAGGAGAAATCCGCACAGATACCGGAGGGTCACGATACGAGCAGTGTGCTGCTTCAAAAAATTCAGCGCGATGTCTCGATTATTCGCCCCGCCGCCGATTCGAAAGTCGGACAGTTTCTGCTCCGCTGGGAATGTTTACGCGAATGGCTGCCAGAACGCGAAATTCCAGCTTGCGATGAGGCGTTACTCCTTGAAATTGCCGGCTGGTTAATCCCCAGCTGCCGGTCATTGGAGGATCTACGAAACGCCGACTGGTTATCCGCCTTTCGACAGAAATTGGGCTCACCGATCTGGAATTTATTGGAGAATGAAGCTCCGGAGAAGATGGCGGTTCCCTCGGGGAATGAAATCCGATTGACCTATGAGGCTCGCCGTCCTCCGATCCTGGCGGTTCGGATTCAGGAAATGTTCGGTTTAACCGAAACCCCCCGGGTGGCAAGCGGACGCGTGCCTGTACTGCTGCATCTCCTGGCCCCGAACTATCGGCCGCAACAGGTCACGGAAGATTTAGCCAGTTTCTGGAAGAATACCTATCCTATCGTTCGCAAAGAGCTTCGCGGCCGCTACCCCAAGCATTCCTGGCCGGACGATCCGACCGTGGCTCCCGCCGAGAGCCGGCCGAGGCGTAGAAGTTGAGTACTAGTTGAGCGAGATTTCGTAGCGGAAATTATTGTTAGGGGTCGCAGTCTCTTCCGGCCGATTCGGCAGTAAAAGTATGCCTTTACCCGCTTCCAGCCGATATTCAATTGGTTTTTCGAATAAGGGATCGTTCGGAAGGGTGACTTCGGTAATGTCTTCTAACTTTTCTGGCAGTTTGCCGATGCGGGCAACATAGAGTCGAATGGCTTCAATGTGTCGCAGGGCGACGAGTTGTCGTTCCAGCCGGACGTTCGCCTGATGAACTTTGACGATAGCGGGGATTTGCAGCATCAGCAGGTTTCGCAGCGGATTTTTCGCCCGGCTGTCGGATACTAATTCTTTCAGCTTTTTTTCCTGCTTATCGAACTCTTTTGAAGCTTGCAACAGAGGCATGTTGAATGTGGTAAAAAGCGTGTCGTGCACGTCCTGACAAACAATCCACTCGGCCACCATGTAGCGCTGGGTCGGGGACATACTTTCGATTTCCTTGTCCGATTTACCAGCCTCTTTGAGCGTTTTTTTCGCTTGAGCCTGTTGAGCATCAATCATTATGTGCAAAGCGGCTCGCATTCCGAATTCTTCCAGAACAGAGATTTTGCTATCTCCACCGGCGATCTTGCGCAAAAGCTCGGTCATCTTCAGGAAAAGGTCCTGCGCTTTCGATTCGGTGATTGGTCCCTGATCCGCCGCCTTGAAACTCGCCAGCAGGGAGGCCATGCCACGCAGTTCCCCTTCGATGACTCCCTGCTTGTTCAGAAAGGGAGTGGGCAAGTCGGTCAAAGCCCAGAACAGGTTGGGAGCCTCTTGCTGCTGGATCAAAAACTCAATCTCGCCCAGTTGCTGAGACATCACGGCGATGCCGACCAGCATGCTGATGAGCGTATTGCCTTCACCGGTCCGTTTGGCCAGGGTCACTCCATCGCGCAAATGGAGAATGGCCGCATCGAATTTTCCGTCGAGTACATCCAAACGGGTGGAATAGTTGATCTGTCGTGCCAAACCGCGAATTGAATTCAGTTCCGGGAGCAACAGGCTGACATTTTCCTGATCGATTCTACGGTGAGTGTCCCAATCGCAGCCCGTACAAAGTGTGGCACTGCGCAGCTCCTTTAACGCCAGGATGGAAAGCCGGTCTTCGACGAATTTGCGAAACTGCTCAATAGGAATTTCTTTTCGAGGTTTCTGCAGATTTTCGTAATAAAATTCTTCATCCGTCGTGTAGAATTTCCGCTTTTCCTCGGCCGTCGTCAGTTTCGATTGCAAGTGCTGATTGAATTCATTCAGCAAGAGGATGGATCGATAATACGACAGGGCGGCATTTCCCGGAACGCGCTGGCTGACTGCTGCCTGAAGTTGATACTTCAAACGAGGCGTCGGGGCGGCTTTGCCTGAGATGGAAAATTTTTTCAGCGTCTGCTTGGGAAGTGCGTCGTCGAACTTTTCCGGGGTCTTGGAACTGGTTTTTTTCTCGTCGGTCTGGGCGGTCAGATAGTTGGAACTGAAGAGAAGCAGTAAGACCAGACTGACTAGACTGGCGAACCGCACGGCGGAAATTGACATAGAGGGAAATCCATTATTTTTTAAAATCTCGGGGTACTGGAACAGCAAATACGCCGCCCGAAAGTCCATCCGTCAATTCGAAGATGGACTTACCCCCCGCGGAGTTTGCGAGACCGTAAGGAGGCTGTTCGTCCGGCAGTTGATCGATGCCCCCTTCCAGGATCTCCTGTCTTAAACGAATACTGCTTATCATCTCCGGCGTCAATTCGGGGACAGCAATGGTCATGGAATCTTCGGGAATGACCGGTTTCACTTGAGGTGCGGGAGGAGAAGTATTCGGTCCATTTCCGGTTCTGGGGGTGAGGGCGACATCCGCTGATCCCTGTCTGGGAGGCGTAACCAGAAAGCAAGCCAGAGCGATAGTGGTCACCGCGAGAATCGCCGTCATGCTCTGCCAGACCCAGGCCATGGGATTGCGGGCGGCGGAGCGACCGGCTTCGAAGAGCAAACGTTCGCGGCTGAGGGCATGCGGCACGGGTGGGAGATTCCGTAACGCCTGGGCCAGCGGATCAAAATTCATGTCAGACATTGGTATAATCCAGGGGCAACTTATTTTTCGGGTAGGATCAATCTTCCTGGGACACTTGCAGTATGTGTCGCAGTTGTTGCAGGCCGGCCGAATAACGGCGCCAGACTGTAGCCGCGGAACCACCGACCACGTCGGAAATCTGTTCGAAAGTCAGGCCGCCCCAAAGGTGAGCGACTATGATTTCACGTTGTTCAATTGGAAGCTCGCCGAGAGACTGAGTCGCTCGCACGGCGTCCAAACCCGCAGGGTCATCGGCGGGTAAAAACCAGGCTCCCGCCCGTTGAGCCGCTTTGGTTTCGTGGTTCTGACGCCGCTTCTCCGCCCGATGCTGACTGATCGAGGCGTTTCGGACCACTCGATAAAGCCAGGGGATCGGTTGCGTCGGCAACGGGTTCTGTCGAACCAGCTTCATGAAAGATTCCTGCACGACATCATCCGCGGCATTGCACCACTGTCGGGCGTACAGCGTCAAGGCCGGTCCGTAACGATCGATCAGGTAGCTGAGAAAATCGGGATCCATTACCTTTATAACGTTTCCAGTGGGAGCTCATTTCAAATAGATATGGACCGCTTTCCTAAATAATACGAAGGTTGTTCTCGGACGTGTCAGAGCGTTGGCCGCCTTTTGAGTCACTCCTCCCTCAATTCAGTCGCGCCGATTAATCATTACAGCCCGAATAAGAGACGTATTTTGACATACACACCATGAGATCTTGGGGGAAATTGCCGGCTAAAATCATTCCTTATCTAAATCTTCCCTAATAATCTTTTTCACTGCGCGCAAGTACCCAAATACCCGACGTTAACAGATTGTAAATGTTCCATCTCCCCCCAGTCGGAACGATGTCATGTGCTCCTTGAGATCACTTCTTCTGATTCTCGCTTCAGCTATCCTTTTCGGAGCGGTTTCGAGTGCGTACGCGCAGGAAGTCCAGATTCCCAATATAGAAGTTCTGGCGAAAGGCCCGGTTCACGAAGGTTTCGCCAGTTCCTCGGAGCAGGCTCCCGTTCCCGGCACTGTTGTCACTAAAGCTCCTCCCGAACAGATCGACGAAATTCCGCCCGACCAGAAACCCGCCGGGGATACCGTAGTTTGGATTCCCGGCTACTGGGCCTGGGATGAAGAACGAGCGGATTATCTTTGGGTAAGCGGGTTCTGGCGTGTGCCGCCACCCAATCGCACCTGGGTTCCCGGAAGCTGGCGAAAGACGGATAAGGGCTACCAATGGGTTGCCGGTTTCTGGAATCCCATTCAGCAGCAGCAATCGGAAATCCAGTACTACGCGCCGCCGCCCGCCCCTCTGGATATCGGCCCCAACGTCCCTGCCCCCAACGAGACTTCGACCTACGTCAACGGCGCCTGGGTATGGAAAGGGCACTGGGCCTGGCGAACCGGGTACTGGATCGAATATCGCCCCGGTTATATCTGGGTTCCCGCCCATTATCGCTGGACACCTTGCGGTTACATCTTCATCGACGGCTACTGGGATTATGCCTTGGCCGATCGCGGAATGCTATTCGCTCCGGTCTACTTCCGGACGGCGATCTACACCCGGCCTTCCTATTACTACACGCCGACGGTCTGGATTCGCGATGATCACATGATGCGGGCTCTGTTTGTCCGACGCGGAACCGGTTCCTACTACTTCGGGGACTACTTCGGTTCGGGCTATGCGGATCGAGGTTTCACGGCTTGGATCAGCTCCGGAAACGTGGCAGTGGGCTTCGCCTACGCACGCGGCTTCTACGATCCGATGTTTTCTTATTATCGGGTAACCAACCGCACCGATCCGGCCTGGAATCGCGGCTTGGTCGATCTCTACGTCTCGCGGCACAACAATCCGGCGCTGCGTCCTCCGAGTACGCTGATTCAACAGAACACGCTGGTCAACAATTTCAACAAATCGAACTCGGTGCTCGGCGGACAACAGATCCAGAGTGTCACCATGCTTTCGAGCATTCGGGATTCGCATTCCACCTCGAGTCTGAAGTTGCAACCGATTTCAGAATCGGCTCGGCAGGACCAGGTTCGAATTGCCCGACAGATCCAGGATATGGGAAGAAGTCGCGCGGTATCGGAAACGCATTTGATTTCTTCGCCAAGTCGAAATGCGGACGGCATCCAAAAAGTCGCCCTGACCGTTCCTCGACAACTGGCGCAGCGAACCAACGTCATGAAGTTGGAGATGCCGACACAGATTCAGCACAAGGCGGAATTGATTGGCAACCCAAAGAAGGGGGATAGTATCCCGAATTCTTCGAATTCGACGACGATTCCAAAATCGAATTCACCCGCCTTGCTTCCGAAGTTGCCAACCGCGGGAGGAAGCCTCCCAACACTCCCCCAGACACCCGGCAGTCCGAATGTGCCGAGTGGCGTCGGACCTGCGATAACTCCGAAAAATCCCTCTTCCGCACCCGGCGGAACTCTGCCCAATTCCAAAGGGGGATCGGATACAAAAGGCGGCGATAAAAAATCCGGGGAGAAACGGGATCGCGATAAGCCCTAAGGGATTCTGGCCAAAGTGATCTTCCTCCTCGGAGGAGTCCTTTGAAATTTCGGTCTACTCCCTCCCCGAGCCCACCGAAACGTATAGCATATTTTGCGGAACCTGCTTCCGCTTTTATGTCGGATAAGAGCCAGCGAGTTCCTCCCAGATCTTCAGTTGTTGCGATGGCTATTCAATCCCTATTCGATTTTTCCAGGCCCACTTCGATTCACGAGTGGTACGTCGTGAATGACGATGTGATGGGGGGCATTTCGCGGAGCGAAATCTCCCGGACGGAGCGAAAGAGCCTGCAATTCACCGGCGATTTATCGCTCGAACGCAATGGCGGATTTGCCTCGGTCCGCACACTCCCCAAAAATCTCCACCTGCAATCGGGAGATATTTTGATCGCTCAGCTGATCGGGGACGGCCGGGAATATTCCTTCAATCTCTATCCCAATCGTCCCCAGACCGCATTCTCCTACCGCTGCCGGATCGCTACCCTTGCAAATCAGAGGTTGACCCACCGGTTTACTTTCGATCAATTTTTGGCCACTTCGTTCGGCCGTCCCGTTCCCGGAGCGGGATCCCTGGAACCGTCCGAAATTGCGGCGGTCGGCTTTCTTTTGTCCGATAAGTCGCCGGGCAGTTTCTGCCTGGAAATCGATTGGATTCGCGTGCAAAGACGAAGTGCGGAGGCGTTCTCCTTCTTCGCTGAAATGTGGACTTTCGAGCATCATTGATCGTAGGCAAACCGGATCGGACGCTTTTTTAGGTCTTCTTCTTCCCCTTCGAATTTATGCGAAATGACTTCTCTTACTTGACTTCACAGGGAATATCGTGTCTTCTAAGGGCACGGTCTCACCCCGAATGCAAGCGATTGACCGATCATCAGGATCCGGAGAGAAATCATGGCTCGGCATCTGTTAATTCTGAGTTGGCTTTGCCTGTTTAGCGTTGCGGTACTGCGAGCGGAAGAGAACAAAGCGTCTCACTTTCCGCCTCTGCCGGCAGCGGTTTCCAGCTTTGGAGCGATCGCTTGCGAGGGCTATGTTTACATCTACGGCGGGCATGTCGGCAAATCGCATTCGTACGATACGACGAGCGTATTGAATACGCTTCACCGCTGCGCTTTAGAAGGCGGGAAAGAATGGGAAGTCCTGCCCGCGGGCGAACACCTCCAGGGAACCAATCTGGCAAGCTACAAAGGCAAGATTTATCTGGTGGGCGGCATGCAGCCGCGCAACGCCGTTGGTGCTAAAGCGGATCTACATTCCGTGGCCGATTGTTCCTGCTATGACCCGGCCAAGAAGGTGTGGGAAAAACTAGCCCCGCTCCCGGCCGGTCGATCCTCGCACGAAGTAGTAGTAGCGGGCGATAAACTCGTCGTTGTGGGCGGCTGGCAAATGCGCGGGCTTAAGGAGAGTACAATCTGGGCGAAGACGGCTCTGACACTCGATCTTTCGAAGCCCAATGCCAAGTGGGAGAGTACCCCCCAGCCTTTCGAACGACGGGCCATGACTCTGGCCGCCATCGGCGACAAAGTTTACGCGATCGCCGGGCTGAATGGCGAAGGGGAGAGCGAGAGAACTGTGGATATTCTGGATTGCAGTACGGGAAAATGGTCGAAAGGGCCGGATATACCCGGGGACGACAAAGCGGGTTTTTCTCCTGCCGCTTGCACTTTGAACGACCGAATTATCCTGAATACTTCCGCAGGTCCGGTTTTTCGACTCTCGGCAAAAGGCGACGCCTGGGAAAAGGTCGGAGAAGTGAAAATCAAACGGATTGTGCATCGGCTGGTGCCGGTGGGAAAAGAGACAGTGCTGGTGCTCGGGGGAGCGGGCTCGGAGGGGAACGTAACTGAAGTCGAGACAGTCAAAATTCCTCAGTGAATGTCAACCGAGCTTGTGAGCTGCCGGATTTGGTCCGGAATTGCTCCGATTTCAAGGATTTGCGCTCAGTTATGGGAGAACTGCGCGATCACGGAAAAATCGGAATAGCTCAGGGAATGCTTGAAGGCAGCTCCGATGCAGTAAGTGCCGTCCAGAAGTGCCACGCACCAGGAAACTGATGCGATGACCTTCATCGCTTTCGACTGCTGCGGCATCATGAACTCTAATTCGATATCCTGATTTTTCTCGAGATCCGCCGAGATCACCAATCGAACTCCCGTCTCGGAGATGTCGAGAATCCCGACAGCCAAATTCTTCCCAATTCCCATAGTTCCCTTCAAACATTTGACGCGCAATCCAGGTTTTGCGCTCCGCCGACGCGCAAGACGATGGTTTTTGATGGGAAGTTGAACTTGGTTCATGGCAATTCTCCTGTTCAAACCTAGTTCAGGGTGAATCGCGAAGCAAGCCACTGTTCAGTAACGGATGAGAAATCCTTCGGCAATCGAGGAATTTCAGATTTCTCGATTGGCCTGTAGGACGCCCATCTAAGCGAGGTCTTTTTCGGTTAGAAGTTGAGTGGCTTTGCGTAGTCCCGAGCACTCGGAGCTTGCGAATTCTCGCAAAGGAAGTGAGTAGAGGGCCTAAAAAAATTGCGGCCGGATAAGAAGTCCGGAGAGAGCCCTAACGCGAATTCATTACGAAAGTAGCTGAGGTAGGAGCAGTTAAATCCAAAGCGCAGAAAAAAAACAATAAATGCCAAAAAAATATTTGCTTGTAAAGACTATCACTAAGAAAAGAGTTGTCGGTGTACTTTAAATATATTCCAGTTTATATAAGCCACGTTTTCAGAGCAGACCAGAGAGTTAAAAGCGGTACAATTTTAATGTTTCATAAATAAATATAAATCCTTATTGGACAATAACTTCGGTACTTATGCGGACTGCCCGAAAATGGCGATTTGTCTTGTTGTTTTTCCTTGTCCGGGTGGGCTATATTAAGTTTGAAGTTAACGAACTCTGTAATTTTCCCATCTGTATAGATCGATTGAATTTCTTGAAATCATTCAAGTTATTGAGAAATGGGAAAGTGCAGGCGTTCGATACCTTTTTTCTCTACCCCATAGGAAAGGTGTACACGATGAAGTTTCGTACTGATTTTCAGATTCGCTTCAAAGCGGGATCTTTGCCAACGGACGATCGACTCATCCCGGAAGATTTCTACAAGCTGGATCTCTTCACTTGGACTGGGGATGCGGAGTTCAGCAAGCGGTTGACCATTCGGCTCTCTTCCCTGGAGGGCAATGAAGACGTCGACTCACAGAATCATGAAGTCGAGCTCAATCGAACGGAAGTCAAAGCACTCTACGAATGGCTGAGGTTCGTTCACGCCAATATGGCCGAGGACAGTAGTCTTAACTCGTCGGCGGATTGCAACTGTGATGAAGAAGACCTGATGAAATATTCCCCCGGGTTGCGGGTTTCGACTCAGATGTGAGCTGAATTTAGCTTCTTCGTTCGAACGATTAGGGGCGGCGAATTGCAGAAGACCACTTCTAGCCGCTCCAAATAAGATTCGAGTTCAAAATCCAGCGAAAATCGCTCTCCCCGAGAGTTATTTCGCTGGAATCTGTTGGATTCCTTTCAGAGTAATGAGGCTCGCTAATCTGTTTTCATTCCCAATTCAGGCCGAAGTTTATTTCCCCAGAAGAAATATAAGCATTTCGACTGATACTAATATGATAAAAATTTCATTTGTGTATTTCTGAAAGCTCTGCTAACTTCGCATCACACGGAAGATTTCAAACTCTATCGACGCGGGCTCTCCGTGACTCATATCTATCCCCTCGTCGATGCGGAGATCAACATGTCACTTGTTTCCAGGAGGCAACTCCGGGCTCGATCAGCTTTTACTCTGATCGAGTTGCTGGTAGTAATTGCCATTATTGCGATTTTGATCGGTTTATTACTGCCAGCGGTACAAAAAGTCCGGGCGGCCGCTGCTCGCATGTCCTGTTCCAACAACTTGAAGCAGTTGGGACTGGCCCTGCACATGTTCCATGATACCAATGAGAAATTCCCTTTTGGATCCAACGATAACGGATCGGATTCAAGCGGAAACAAGATCGCGTATCTTCCCTGGGGCGTGATGATTCTGCCGTATATCGAACAGCAGAATCTCTATGCCAAATTCAACTACAATATTCCTTTCAATTCACCCCCGAATAACACCAATTCCCTCGATCCGACGCAGAATCCCGCCGCCAACAAAATCAAAACCTTTATGTGTCCCGCTTCCCCCAGTCAGGGCAACGTGTATCAGGACACCTGGGACAATAACCCCAACGCTTACGGCCCCTATTCGGGACCTTCTTCCTGGACGGTTTCCGCCAGCGATTACATAGGAATTAGCGGCGTACTGGGATCCTTCGCCGGCACCTATGTTCCCGGCGTGAATTTCGATCACAACGGCGTGCTCACCGACAATTTCCAGGTGAAAATGCTCGATATTTCGGATGGGACTTCCAACACCTGGCTGGTGGGGGAGCAGGCCGGCGCGCCTAATGTCTATGGGGCGGGCAACAAAATTATGGCTACCCCGCCGTACAATCCGGCCGCGACTTCGCTTTACATTTCCGGCAACGGCTGGGCCGATGAAAATAACGGGGACCAGTGGTTCGGCGGTTCCAGCTACGACGGTACAAATCCCATCGGGGGCGGGCCCTGCGTGATTAATTGCTCCAATATCGCGGGAATTTATTCCTTCCACGATGTGGGGGCGAACGTGCTCTATGCCGATGGACACGTTCAGTTCGTGAAAGCCTCTCTCGACCCGAGAACCGCAATTCTGCTGATTTCATTTCGGGACGGCCAGGTCCTGCCCGATTATTGAGATCGATATCCCGGTCTTGGATTCTAACCTTATTGCTCACTCGGTACGAAATGCCGAGTGCGACCCTTTTCACAGAGAGAGGTTTGATGAAGTATTTCTGGGTTGCAATCTTGAGCTTCGCCTGCATTTCCTGTTCGGGCGATCCTTATAATGGCCATCCTCCTCAGCCGGTATCGGGGCAGGTTCTCATCAACGGAGAACCGGCCAAGGGAGCGAGTATCATTTTCCATCACGAAGGGGATTGGGGGACTCGATCCATCGTTCCGCAGGCGACTTGCGATCAGGAGGGAAAATTTGTGATGTCCACTTACTCGCAAAATGACGGAGCCCCGGAAGGGGAGTATAAAATTGCTCTTTCCTGGCCGGCCTACAGGACGAAAAAAGCTTCACCCGATAAACTCAATGGAAAGTTCTCCGATCCGAAAACTTCCGGATTGAAGGTGACGATTCACCCAGGCAAAAACGAACTTGCCCCCATCGAAATTAAAGCCCGCGTTTTGGATATCAAACTCGACACGAAACACAAATGAACGGGACAACAGCCCATGAGGGATCCGGGGCACAAAACGGCTCGAACGCGAGCCGTTTTCCCGATTCCCAGAAGCAACGGCTGAACTCCCTGGATCAATTCCGCGGATTTGTCGTCCTCGGAATGGTTTTCGTCAATTTTATCGGCGATTTCGACTGGGTTCAGCAACGAGCCCCCGTCCTGCGTCACAATAACACCTATTTCAGCTTCGCCGATACGATCATGCCGGCGTTTCACTTCGCCGTCGGATTTTCGCTGCGACTGAGCTTTCTCCGGCTGTTGAACCAGGTGGGAACTTCGCAAACTCTGCTGCGGTTTCTTCGAAGAATTCTCGGACTGGCGCTGATCGGAGTGGTGCTCGAGTTTTCGGCAAATAAATCGCTTTCGTGGGGGGAGTTGACCAGCAAAAACACACTCGACATTCTGATGCCACTGCTGAAAAGCGGGTTTTGGAATACCCTGACGATTATCGCCGTCGCATCACTTTGGGTACTCCCGGTGGCAGGAGCCCGAGCCCGCTGGCGAATCTGCTATCTTTTTTTCGGCATGGCTCTTCACCTGGCTATTTGCCACGCGTTTTATTTCAATTTCCTGGTTGGACGCCCCAATATCTTGAGTGATTCTCTCGGTTCGACTTCGATTCGCGGCTTGGATGGCGGTCCGTTGGGGTTCCTGGCGTGGGGTTCTTTGCAACTGGCCGGCACTCTGGTTTGCGACCTGATGGTCGGCCTTCGTCAGGGAACGGCGTTCATTGCCGTATTGCTCGCGGGCTTATTGTGCTCGGCGGTCGGTTATTTAATTTCTTGTCTTGCGATGCTCTATCCAGTCACTCAACCCCCCACTCAAAAGGAATCGGGTCTGGTCATTGCAACTTCCCCGGTAATTCTCCCCGCTATCGATTGGAAAAATATCGATTATAGACAACTGCGTGCTCTGCCCCCGTTCGTGCAGCCGGCGGCCGAGGAACAGCGCGAATACAATTATTGGCTAGTGAGCAAAAGAATCGTCAGTCTGCCCTTTCAATTCACCGCTCTCGGTTATAGTTTGCTGGTGTTCGCCGCCTTCCTCCTTTTGAGCGATGGGCTGAAGATTTCCCTGGGTCTTTTGCGAACTTTTGGTCAAAATCCGCTAGCCAGCTATCTCGCTCACGAGATTATTTCGAGAGCGGTAGCTTCCATCGCACCGAGCGATGCCCCTTTATATTGGGTGATCGGTAGTTTCGGCGTTTACTTTCTGCTGACCTATTCCTTCATCCGCCAATTGGAAAAGAAGAAGATTTTCCTTCGCATGTAGCGAAATCCCTCCGACTTTCAGACAGTATCTCCGCGAGAACACCATGGCTGAGAACGCATCGCAGTCGACGTCCAACCGCATTGCCAGTCTGGATCAATTTCGAGGCTACACCGTTCTGGGAATGTTTTTCGTGAACTTTATCGCCGGCTTTGTCGCCTTACCTGCTTTTTTTAAACACCACAACACCTATTGCAGCTACGCCGATACGATCATGCCCCAGTTCTTTTTCGCCGTCGGTTTTTCCTATCGGCTCACGCTCTTAAGGCGTCTGCAGACTGAAGGGGCCCGGGCGGCTTATGGCCATGTCGCTTGGCGCTGTCTCGGTCTGACCCTGTTAGGACTGGTGGTCTATCACGTGGGGGGGCACCGCGATACCTGGGCGAGGCTTCAAGAGATGACCTTACTCGAATTTCTCAACGAAGGATTACGTCGGGAACCTTTTCAAACGCTGGTGCATATCGCGGTAACGTCCTTGTGGGTGATGCCAGTGATGGCCCGTTCTATTCAAATCCGAGTTCTTTTCGCCCTGGCTTCTGGAATGGCTCACCTGGGACTTTCCCACTGGTTTTACTACGATTTTGTCAACTCTGACCCGCATGGAATCGATGGCGGTCCGCTCGGTTTTCTTACCTGGACCATCCCATTGTTGGCTGGGTCCATTTGCCACGATATTGTGAACTCGTCCCCGCGCGGTCGGGCAACTGCTCTTTGCATTTTGCTGGGAATAGTCGTAATGGCCGTCGGTTACGGCGTTTCCAGTTTGGGCAAGATCAACGCAGCCCTCAGCAATCATTCCGGGAACTGGCAGGATTACCTCGCGGGACCGCCGTTCGTGCATCCCCCCGTGGATCAGAATGGAAAGCGGATCGAGCCCAGCGACCTTTGGACGATGAGTCAGCGCTCCGGGAGTTTGTCATATCTCACATTTGCGGCCGGTTGTTCCTTTCTCGTCTATGGCGTTTTCGTTCTGCTTTCGGATTACGCGGGACTCCAGTTCGGTTTGTTCCGCACGCTAGGCAGCAATGCCCTGGCGGCCTACATCCTCTCGTCGATGGTGGCCGAACCGATCAAAAAATACGCCCCGAAGGATTCTCCCCTCTGGTATGCCTTGGCGTCGTTCGGTTTGCACCTGGCCATCTTGTATATTTTCCTGAGGTATCTGGAAAAGAAGAGATTGTTCCTGAAACTCTGACGGGGGAAAAATCCGAACTTCGAGGGACTTCGCAGGAATTCCCGACACATCGTATTCATTTCTCGCCTCAGGGACTCGGACTTTGCCGCTGGATCGAACTTTCGTTCGTCTAAATTCCCTGTCGCATCTCGGTTTCGAATCGAATAAGATATATTTTGAAATTGGTCGAATCCGGCCCGTTCGAATAGACAGTGCACGGTTTTAGGAGTGTATCGAACGGCAGAGTTGACCGGCAGTTGACCCCCTCTCCTTGAACCTGATTCGTACGCAGCCACCGCAACGCTCCCCCATAGCTCGGAGCTTCAATCTCAATTTCTAAGGAGATGCAAGTAAGATGACCGCGAGTGCTACAACTGCTCAAGCCCGTGAAAAAGATCCTTTTCTTCCCGCTCTGGGGCGAGCCGGCGATCTGATCGCTCCGCGTGCCCCGCAGACCATTGAATCGGCGGCGCTGCCGGGCAACGAGCTGAGCGATCTTCTGATGCGGCTGGCCTATACCGTGCCCCGTTTCCACACGGCCTGGGTGAGCAAACAACTCCATCTCTCGCCGGCCCTTACGGATGAATTACTCTCGAAAGTCGCCAACGACGGCTTGATTGAAACCCTCTGGCAGACTTCGGAAACCAGTTCGCACTACAAAATTTCTGAAATGGGTCGCGAGCACGCCAAGCGTCTGATGGACGTGTGCGGCTACATCGGCCCCGCCCCCGTCAGCCTGGAAGCCTATTCGGCAATGCTCCGCTGGCAGTTCGCCAATACTCCCGCGGTGGTTCCGGATACCGTGGCCAAAGCCCTTTCCAACATGGTGCTCTCTCCCAAGGCGGCGCAGTTGGCCGGTCTGGGGGTCTCCTCCGGGCGCAGTCTGTTCATCTACGGTCCTCCCGGTAATGGCAAAAGTAGTCTGGGGCGATTCATTCACTCCGCGCTGCCGGGCGATTACTGGATTCCCCATGCCATCAGTGTCGGCGAAACCATCATTCGCCTCTACGACCCCCAGCTTCACCAGAAAATTGAAGGGTTCGACAAGATCGACGGGATTGATCAGCGCTGGATTCGAATCCGCCGTCCGATGGTTATCGTCGGGGGCGAATTGACGCTGGATCTGCTGGATTTGGTCTACATTCCTTCGATGAAGTTCTATGAAGCGCCGCCTCACTTGAAGGCCAATGGCGGGGTCTTCCTGGTGGACGACTTCGGTCGCGAACGCATTTCACCGGAGCAGTTGCTGAATCGGTTCATCACGCCGATGGAGCATCAGATCGACTACTTCACGCTTCGCACCGGTCAGAAATTGCAGATGCCCTTACGCCATATTCTGATCATCGCAACTAACCTGACGCTGGAAGACGTGACCGATCCGGCATTTTTACGCCGTATGGGGTATCGAATTTATCTCGGGGCACCTACCGAGGAAGACTACGCCAAGATTTTCAAATCGTACGCGGCGAAGCAGGGCGTGGAAGTCGGGAGTGAGGTCACGGATCGATTGCTGGCGAAATACCGAGAGAAGAAAAAGGAACTGCGGGCGTGCGAGCCGCGCGACCTGATCGAGCGCTCGCGGGACGTCTGCCGGTTTCACGGGAAGCCTCTGGAACTGACTCCGGACGTGCTGGATCTGGCCTGGAGCGGTTACTTCGGGGAAGTGTCGTAGTTTGCTGAAAGTCGGTCGTTGATTCAAGCTGCAGTGTGGCTCTGGCAACTCTTACCAGTCTGCGTAACTCGTTGCCGGATATTAATTTGGATGACACTGGCTACCTGCCAGTGCCAGGAAGAAATAGCCTGAAATCCCCGTCCGAAATCCCTTACAAGGCATGTGCAAGCAAAGGTAAATTGTCCTTATTGAAGAGGTACAGCTTTTGCGAATAGACATGGGAAATTGGCAGTACCATTCCTCCATGAGATATTCCGTGCTAGATGGATTCAAATGCTGAAACGCAAGCTGAGACTGGATTTGCTTGATAAAAAGGTGTTTTGGGCATGTTATCTATGGAACTTGACAAAAGGGCCAATTTCTACGATAGATGCCGATTCAGTTGATTCATTATTTGGATGCACATCTGATCAAATCGAAGAATTTTATATCACTGAGCTAACAGACGAACAAGAATGGCCCGTTATTAGAATCCCCTTGCATACCGGAGAGTCACTTGAAATAGAGTACGCAAACTTTCCTGAGGACTATGAAATAAATTACAAGGTCCTCTTGGCAGATGGATTGAAATATTACTGTCGGAAGAGGAGGCGGACACTGGCAACTGCCAGCATTCCGATGGACTGAATTATTCCGAATCGCTGAAGCCTCAGATAATCCACATATTGCAACTCTTTTGTTAATGCCAACAGTGTGGACAGTTTCGAGCGATAATATAAGTGAGATTGGTTCCAAGATTGCTATTGCATTCGAAAACTTGAAGTTGATACCCGTTAAATTAATATATCCGATGGTCGATTTATTAATAAATTCAAGCAAAAGTTCTGCATTGTGGAGTAGCGAAGCTCTTGGATGGATTAATAATTGCGATAACAGCCCGAGAAATCCCAATAGCAATCGTGCCCTATCCTATGAAGAATTTTCTGCACTCCAGATATTTTTATACAAACTGTCTTCGTAGCCGAATTCCAATTTCCCGCTTCAAACCAGGATTGCTATTAGTGCTGTCTGTTGTTCTCCTCATTCCGCTGTTTTTGTTGTGATACGCAAATAAACACCATCTCTGGTAACTCCTATCTGTCTCCATGACTCGTAGCCAGATATTGATTTGGGAGGCACTGCTATCTGCCAATGCCAGGAAGGAATAGCCCGCAAAGA
The DNA here is from genome assembly GCF_018398935.1 of Telmatocola sphagniphila. GTDB lineage: Bacteria > Planctomycetota > Planctomycetia > Gemmatales > Gemmataceae > Telmatocola > Telmatocola sphagniphila. The sequence continues at coordinate 1,047,776 of NZ_CP074694.1, forward strand.
GTCCGATATCCCCTTGTAATCTTGTGTGAGAGAGGGCATAGTGTCCTCATTAAAATAAGACATCTGTTGCTACTTCACACTGGACTTCAGATAGCGGCATCCTGCCTTAGATAAAATTGCGACATAAAGATGTAATCAACAAGGTGACATTAGCCTATGGTTAATATCCCTTACAAGTGGAAGCCAAAGTTTAGGTAGGATTCGTTAAAAGATGAGGGAAAAATTTTTAGTTAAACTGATGGAAAGTAGTGATCCTGGAGAACCAACTGAAATGACTCCCTCTCAGATTGCAAAATTCGTTGCAAAAAATACAAAAGACACAAAAATCGTCGATAAATTTGTAATTGCAGGAACGAATTAATCCAAATGACACGGAGTAATATCAATGACTAATGAATCTACTGTAGTTATTGCTCTAAAGCTTACCGGCTTGGGATTCGTTCCGGAAACTATAAGTGACTTGATCCAGCTTCAACCGACCAAAACGTGGAGGCAAGGAGACGCTGTCGAACGCACCCAACTGATTCGTAAACAAGATGCGTGGATTCTCGCATTGCCTCAAATGCGCTCGAATGATTTGGATTCAGCAATATGTCAGCTTTTGGCAGTTATTGGGCCTCGCCAAGAAGAATTGATTCTTGCAGCTCAAGAATTTGGTTTAAATGTTGAGGTCTCGATGGCTGTTTATATTGATGAGGGTACTCCCTCGTGTTTGCTCGAAGCCGGAACAATTGATCAACTTGCCTCTCTGGGAGCTAGCCTCGACATTGATTTAATATTGACTGATTGATTGTCGACCAAACAAACTTGAAACCCGATAAAGTTCGAGAAAAGTGATGGTGTCCCCATAAAGAAGAGGTAGTTGTTACAAATGCACACTGGTTAGTGTTTGGTACTTTCTCGCCGATCATTCAATTTGATAAGGTGTTTTCAGAAGGGAAATTTGATTTTATAGTCAAATTATTTTCAGCTACCATTTACTATGATTTCGATTACTTTAACCAATTCGAGCAGTGATCGAGTTGATTTGGTAAATAAGGGGTTTGCCCAATCGTAAAGTGACCTTTCGCTTGCTTGCTTATTATTAGATAACGCGACGAGAGTCGATTTATAAGAACCGTTTGGATCAGCGTGAGGATACCAGCCCACATCTAACAAGCATCTCATAGTTGAGTTTTCAAGTTGAAGCAAATCTTCTAAAAAACATAAACTCCAAATGCTGATTTCTTCGTCATTTATTAGTACTTTTTCGGCTTCATCAGGAGAAACATCAAAAAGATTATGATAAGCTACTCGCCAATCGGCCGGAGGATCTAGTGTAGTGTCTCACACAGAATGTGTTTTATCCAAGGTAGCCCTCGCCCGGCGGACTTTCTCCAGAATAACTTCGGCTTTGGCGGTCCACTGGAATCCCTTTCCTGTGTTGTTGTGATGATCGATGTAGTCCTCAATCGCCTGGATTAATTGCGGCACGCTTCGAAATGTGCCTCGACGCAGTCGTTTGTCCGTCAAGTCGCGAAACCAACGCTCCACCAGATTCATCCAGGAACTGCTCGTGGGGGTGAAATGCATGTGGAATCGAGAATGCCGGGCCAACCAACGACGAACTTTGGAATGCTTATGCGTGGCGTAGTTGTCCACGATCAAGTGCAAATCCAAGGACGGATCGGTGGCGGCATCGATCCGTTTGAGAAACTTGATCCATTCCTGATGTCGATGTCGCGGCATGCACTCGCCAATCACAATTCCCTCGGCCACGTTCAGGGCCGCGAACAGAGTGGTGGTGCCATGACGCATGTAATCGTGAGTCAGAGTGCCGCAACGGCCGGGTACCATCGGCAAGCTTTTTGCGTACGATCAAGGGCTTGAATCTGACTCTTCTCATCGCAACTCAGCACCAGGGCGTGCTCGGGAGGGTTCAAGTACAAGCCCACTACGTCCCACAGTTTCTCGGCGAATTGAGGATCATTCGATACCTTGAAGGTCTTATGCAAGTGCGGCTTCAAGTTGTGGGCCGACCAAACCCGCTGCACGGTGGCTTTGCTCACTCCCACCTCTTGGGCCATCGTTCGCGTGCTCCAATGCGTGGCACCAGAAGGTTTCTCCTGAGTGGTCTTGCGGAGAATTTCTTCGACGACTTTCCGGCTGATCGCTGGCGTTCGACCCGGCCGCGAAGCGTCCCGTTCGATACCCGCCAAACGCAGCTTCGCAAATCGGGTCCGCCAGCGCCACCGTGGGCTTCGACGTGCCGCACTGCTGAGCAATGTCCTTGTTCCGTACACCCGCGGCCGCCGCGAGTATGATCTTCGCCCGCAGGACCAGCCGAGCGGGAGTACTTCGTCCCCGAGACCAAGAAGTCAAAGTTTGTCGTTCCTCGTCAGAAAGTAAGATTGGCAGCGCGACTTTCATGGGTTTTCTCCTTTTCTATAGAGTAAACCGCAAAAAGGAGCTAAAAGTAACGCTATTTCTGAGACACTACACTAGTGCTCCCTCACAGTAATATTTTGGGATTGCGCTCGGTTCGCTGACCGATGATACTGGCAGCTTAGGGAGGGGCTGCCATGCAAAAGAAATACATCGTTCGGTTGTCGGTCGAGGAGCAAGCGACGTTACAGGAGGTGATTCGTCGGCAGAAGGGTTCGGCGATGAAGGTTCGCCGGGCGCAGATTTTGTTGAAGGCGGATGCGGATGGTCCGAACTGGACGGATGCCCGGATCGTGGAGGCCTTCGAGTGTCGACGTCAAACGGTGGAGATGCTGCGAGAGCGTTTGGTGACGGAAGGGTTCGAGGTCGCGTTGAACGGAAAGAAGAAACCGCCGAGGCCGACGAAACTCGATGGTGAGCAAGAGGCGAAGGTGATCGCCATGCGGTTAGGGCCGCCGCCGGCCGGCTATGCGAACTGGACACTGAAACTGCTGGCCGATCGGGTGGTCGCGTTGGAGATCGTCGATTCGATCAGTTACGAGACAGTGCGTCGGACACTCAAAAAAACGGCTTCACGGCGAAGTAGGTCGAGTACTGGGTGATTCCACCGAAGGCGGACGCGGAATTCGTGGCGGGCATGGAGGATGTGTTGGATGTGTACGCGGAACCCTTTGATTCGCAGATTCCGGTGGTGTGCATGGATGAGCAGCCGGTGCCGAGACCCGTAAGCCGATCCCGGCGGACGCGGACGCATCCGAAGCGGATCGATTACTAATACGAGCGGGCCAAAACGGCGAGTCTGTTCGTGTTCCGCGAACCGAAGTCGGGTTGGCGTCGGGTGACGGCCCGGCCACGACGGACGAAGGCCGACTGGGCGAACGAGTTGGCCGACTTGATGCGGACGCGGAATGCGAAACCGCAGCGTGGTCCCAGGCCATCCATGCGAAACAACGCGGTGTAAACTGGCAGTTCCGCACTGATGACGCCCGGAATAAACTAAAATCGCTCTATCCCAAATTAGATGAGTGATGGAAAGCTAGGGTGCGGACGCTTCGGAGAAGATTTTGTTCAGATTAGCCGTGCCCGCTAATCCTGGAGTGCAATTGCTCACTTTTTAAGATCAAATTCACATCTCTGGTGGCACGAAGTATATTCGGCCCCCATTGAGCAGATCACCGCTCGGCAGCCTAAGATAAAGGACTTCAGACTCCTCATAATGGAAAACTTTATGAGAGTCTTCATTGCGCGCCCGCACTCGATTCCCTTTTGCGACTACTCTACTAACTCCGAAATTGCAGAGTTTTTACAAGCCAGAACAGGAATGCGAATTCTTCCGGATTCCACTCGCCGGTCCGTGCTCTAAAGTCGACGTGCGAATTTGAGAGCATTTTGGCTCGATTTACCGTTTATAGTTGAAAGGTATTGGCTAATCTCCATGCGAAAAACACCTCGAAGCCTCTTCCATTTCGCCCCCAAACTCGAGCCTCTGGAATCGCGCACCGTTCTCAGCGGCAACGTTACCGCACTGGTGCTCGGCAATAGCCTGGACGTTCTCGGCGATTCCGGCAACAACTTCATTAGCATTCAGGGCACGGCTCCGAATACCGTTTCCATCAATTCGACGGATGGCTCGACCACCATCAATGGCCAGTCGGGCCCGGTCACGTTGAGCGGAATTAAAGCGGGTGTTTTCATTATCCTGGGAAACGGGGACAATAATCTCGAAATCAGCGGGGTCGATACCAGTACGGAGTTCTGGATTTCAACGGGAACCGGGAACAATACGATCGGGCTGGCCAATGTGTATTCCGGCCGGTCCCTGAATATTGCCTCAGCAGGTACAGGCTCGAACACGATCTTTGCGGACTACTGCTGGGGACTCGAAAACCTTTTCATCAATAGCGGGGCGGGAAGCGATAAGGTGGCCGTGTTGAACTCCGATTATGGTCCAAACAGTACGGTCACGACTACGGGACAGAACGGCACTCTTTCGTTGACCAACGATACCTTCGGGGCCAATTCCAGTAATAGTGGATTTACAAATGTGCTCACTAACGCGCAACCCATCGTGAACAGCTCGACCGCTTCGGTTGCCGCCGGCTCGAGTACGACGATCAATGTGCTCGCCAACGATCAGGCAGTAGTTGGGGCTCTCAATCCCAGCTCCGTCACTATCGTTCAACAACCAAGTGAAGGCACTGCAACAGTAAACAGCGACGGGACGATCACCTACGCCGCGAATAGCTCCGCCACGTCGGCAACGGACACCTTTACCTATACCGTGGCGGACACTCTGGATAACGTCTCGAGTGCGGCAACGGTTACGATCTCGGTGGCTGTGAAGGCGACTCCCGTGGCTGGAGCTGTGACGGCGAGCGTGAATGCGGGTGGAACCGTTTCGATAAATCTCAGCGGAAATACCACGGATACCGGAGGGACTTTAGATCTGAGTTCGTTGGCTATTTCAACGCAACCTTCCCATGGCACCGTGAAAGTCAACTCCGATGGAACCGTCGATTATACCAACGATGGAACCTCGAACACTTCCGATTCGTTCCAATACACCATCAAAGATACGGATGGCAACATTTCGAATGCCGGCACCGTAACCATCACCGTGAATCAGCCTCCGGTGGCCAATGCCGACACGGCGAGTGTGAACGTGGGAAGCACCGTGAGTATCAATGTCCTGGCGAACGATACCGATCCGCAAAATAGCCTCGTTCCGGGAAGTGTCACCGTCGTGCAGGCTCCGACGAATGGGACCGCCACCGCGAACAGCGATGGCACCATCAGCTATACACCGAATACTTCGACGACGGCAACCTCTGATACTTTCACATACACCGTGAAGGATGCCGCGGGTTTAGTTTCGCCACCGGGAACCGTTACAGTAACTATCAATCAGCCACCAGTGGCTAACAACGATTCTGCATCCGTTGCCGCGGGAGGAACTGTTTCGATCAATGTTGGGTCCATCGATACCGATCCGCAGAATAGTTTGAATTTGGCCAGCATTGCGATCGTGCAAGCGCCGACGAATGGTACGGCCACTGCAAATAGCAATGGAACGATCAGCTATACCAACACCACGACTACTGCAACGACGGACAGCTTCACTTACACCATAAAAGATAATGCCGGGCTCCTGTCAAACGTGGGGACAATATCCATTACGATTACCTGACCTGTCGTTCCGCACAAACTCATCAAGACCAGGAGCACTAGAGATTGAGAGGAATTCATACCTCCGCATCGCTAGTGCTCCTCGATTTTCTAGATTTGGGCTCCAACAAAGCTCAAGCTTTAGGTCGGCACATTGGTGGCATTTGAAGAAACGGAATTCGCCGAGCCGTTGTGGTTGTGACTGGTCTCCGTGTTGCTGCCCGGCACCGGTTTTGGCGGCCCGCTCAATAACTCGATGAATCCCTGCACGGCCACGTAAAACACCGGCACGAAGAAAATCGCCAGGAAGGTGGAGGTGATCATCCCTCCGAAAACAGCGGTGCCCAGCGCCTGCCGACTGGCAGCTCCAGCACCGGTGGCTCGAACCAACGGTACCACACCCAGGATAAATGCAATCGAGGTCATCAAAATTGGCCGGAAACGCAATCGGGCGGCTTCCACAGCGGCTTGCCGAATCGATCGACCAGCGAGGCGCAATTCCCGAGCGAACTCAACGATCAAGATCGCATTCTTACTCGCCAGAGCAATGATCAGCACCACCCCGATCTGCGTATAGATATTGTTGTCCAGACCGCGGATCTGAACCCCGGCCACGACCCCCAGCAGGCCTAATGGTACAACTAGAATCACAGCCAGCGGCAGCAACCAGCTTTCGTACTGTGCGGCCAGAACCAAATAAACCAGCAACACGGCCAGTCCGAAGACCAGGACTTCCTCGCCGCTGACGCGTTTTTCCTGGAAGGCGATGGATGTCCATTCGAATCCCATGGAGGGCGGCAGAGTTTCCTTCGCGGCGGCTTCCATTGCGTTCAAACCTTGACCAGAGCTAAAACCCGGCTTTGTGGCTCCGCTAATGGTGGCCGTCGGGTAGAGATTGTATCGGGTCAAAGCCAGTGGTCCCACCCGGCTCTCGACAGTCATCAGAGTACCCAGTGGTACGCGACCGCCCGAGCGATTCCGGACTTCCAGCCGCCGTAAAAGTGTCGGGTCGGAGCGATATTGGGCATCGGCCTGAACCCGCACCTGATAGGTACGATCGAACTTGTTGAAATCGTTGACGTAAATCGATCCCAGGTTCGCTTGCAGCGCCGCAAAAACGTCGCTTAGGAGAACTCCCATTTTTTCGACTTTCACTCGGTCGATGTTCAGGTAAACCTGGGGAACACCGGCGCGGAACGTTGAACGGATGGCCGGGGGAGGAGCAATCTCCGGGTGACGAATAGCGGCATCAATCACCGCTTGGGTACGCTCCTGCAAAGTTTCTAAGCCCACGCCTTCCCGATCTTCAATTTTCATTTCGAAGCCGCCCGAGAAACCGAGACCTTGAATTGACGGCGGAACGATTACGAAAATAAACGCTTCCTGAATCCCGAAGAACTCCATTTGCAGGGCCTGAACTAACGCCTGCTGTTGCATTTCCGGGGTAGTTCGCAATGCCCAGTCGGTCCAGGTGACGAATGCCGTAGCCCCGTTAGGAGCCGCCGTGCCGTCGAGCAAGGACGTACCGCCGAGCACGAACCAGTTTTCGAGTGCTCCTTTTTCCCGATAACGGGCACAGACTTTGTTGATGCGCTCGGCGACTTCATTTGTGCGGTCTAAGGAGGCCCCATCTGGTAACTGCACGGCGATAATCGCGTAACCTTCATCTTCCGTCGGCAGGAACCCCGTGGGTAGGGTTTGATACCACCAGCCGGTAAAACCGACCAAGCCCACAAAAACTATCAGGGCTAGCCACCAGACCCGAAGCATTATGCGGATACTCCAGGCGTAAGCTCCTTCGATCGGTCTGTAAAAAAAATCGAAGACCTTCGAGAAGATCCCGCGCTTGGCCGGCTTCAGCCACAGCGCACACTGGGCAGGTTTCAAGGAAAGGGCATTAATGGCACTAATCAGGGCCGTCGCGGCAATCGTTAGTGCGAACTGCCTATACATCTGCCCGGTAATACCGCTAAGAAACGCGGTGGGGACGAACACGGCCATCAACACGAAGGTAATCGCAATCACCGGGCCGGTCACCTCGTTCATAGCCTTGATGGTCGCTTCTCGAGGAGCTTCGCCCATTTCAATGTGATGGCTGGCGTTTTCGACGATCACAATGGCATCGTCCACCACGATTCCGATAGCCAGAATCAAGGCGAAAAGCGTTAGAAGGTTAATCGAGAAGCCGAAGATGTAAAGGAAGGAAAACGCCCCAATAATTGTCACCGGAACCGTTGTGGCGGGAACCAATAACGCTCGCCAATTCTGAAGGAAAACGAGAATCACAATCAGGACGAGAACACCCGCTTCGATCAAAGTTCCATAAACGTTTTTGATGGCCGCGCTGACGAATTTCGTGGTGTCGAATGGAATGTCATACATCAATCCCTCCGGCAGCGACGGAGCGATTTTCTTCATGGTTTCCCGAACCCGATAGGCGACGTCGTTGGCATTCGAGCCGGGCAGCTGAAAGACGAGCAAGTTGGCGGCGTGAAAGCCCGACTTCGTCTCAAAGGTATCGTAACTTTGCGAACCGAGTTCGACCCGCGCTATGTCGCGCAGATAGACGATCTGACCGTTGGTCCCCGATTTGACAACGATTCCCTCGAATTCCGAAGCCTCCGATAATCGCCCCAGAGTGGTAACCGTTAATTGAAACGATTGACCGGTGGGATTAGGCGGCTGGCCGATCTGGCCGGCAGCCACTTGGACGTTCTGACGAGAAAGAGCCGCCGACACATCCTGCGTCGTCAATTGTCGGGAGGCCATCTTGTCGGGGTCGAGCCAGACTCGCATGGCGTAGTTGCCAGCTCCTTTGATCTGAACATCGCCGACCCCTTTGACGCGGCTGAGTTCATCGCGAAGTTTTAAGTTAGCGTAATTCGACAGGAAGATCGGATCGAATTTCCCACTCTCGGAAGTAAGCGAAATCACCAGAAGAATATTCGAAGATTGCTTGTTAACGATGATGCCTTGTCGCTTCACTTCATCGGGCAGGTTGGGCTGGGCTACGCTCAGACGATTTTGCACGAGAACCTGGGCGGCATCGATGTTCGTGCCGATTTCAAAAGTAATCGTCAACGAATAAGAGCCATCCGAAGAACTGGTGGAGGACATGTACATCATGTTCTCCACGCCGTTGATTTGCTGTTCGATGGGAGCGGCCACGGTATCGGCGACCACTTTGGCATTAGCGCCGGGATAGGTTGTGCTGACCACCACTGTTGGCGGCGTGATGGAGGGATACCGTTCGACGGGTAGCCGTTGCAGTGCCACAACCCCGAACAAGATTGTCAGGATGGCAATCACGTTCGCAAAAATCGGGCGATCGATAAAGAATCTTGAGATCATGGGTTGCCTTACAGATTATGCGTTCGGGCTTGTTCTTAATCCGCGAGCCTTCTGATTTTCCAATTCCGTTATTTCGTGGGTGGTCTGAGATCCCAAATGTCCGGCGTCACCGGGGCTCCGGGACGAGCTTTTTGAAGTCCTTTAACAATAACCACATCGCCCGCAGCCAAACCCTTGGTAATTGCAACAATGGAACGGGCCGAAACGGTCGTGGGAGCCGGTTCCGGCGGCGGTCCTTTGGCTGCGGGCGGCGGGGCGGCGCCTTCCGGCGGCGGTCCGGCGGGTTTTGGATTCGACTGATGAAGAACCCATTCGGTGGGAGCGGTCGAACCGGCTTCTTTGGCACGCCAAACACCCGTACCCAATGTGACCGTGCGTTTCTGAACCATATTGTCTTTGTCCACCACGTAGACAAATTTGCCTTCCTGCCCCGTCATCAACGCATCTTCGGGAATGACCAGTTGTTCCTTCTTGGATCCGATGGGGACGCGAACGCGAACGAATAGACCGGGATAGAGCAATCGGATATTTCGCGGTTTCACAAAGGGATTTTGAAGTTTACCGCGAATGCGAATGGTTCCCGTCCCGGTATCCACGCGGTTTTCCTGGAAATCAATAATACCCGCATGAGGAAAGCCATCTTCCGAGGCCAGGCCCACCTCCACCGGAAATTTGGTGGTGTTCGGGTTTGCGGCGACCTGCTCCTGCAATCCCTTCTGATACTCGATGAAATCTCGCTCCGGAGCATCGAAGTACACATACAACGGGTCGAGACTGACAATACTTGTCAGAAGCGTGGCATCGGTCTGGCCAACCAGGTTTCCGGCCGTGACCAACGTTCGGCTGATCCGCCCGTTAATCGGAGACTTGATCAGTGTGTACTCGAGTTGCAGCTTGGCCGTATCCCGGGAAGCTTCCGCGGCCGCTTTCGATGCTATGGCGGAATCGAGTTGCGCTTTGTTGGAATCGAGAGTGGCCAGGGATTTATCGACATCGCTCTTGGAAATTGCCCCACCGCTCATGAGTTTACTGGTTCGGTCGTAATCCGCCTGCGCGGCCACAATTTGGGCTTTGGCATTGGCAATATCGGCCACGGATTTAGAAATGTCCGCTTCACTTTTCGCCAGAGACGCCTTGTATTCCCGCTGATCGATGAGGTAGAGCTTGTCCCCCGTCGAGACTTCCGCCCCTTCCTTGAAGTAGACCTCCATCAGGACGCCCTTCACCCGGGCGCGAATCTCCACGCTTTCGATGGCTTCGAGGTAGCCGTTGTATTCGTTGAAACTTTGAACCGGAAACAGCACCGGCTTCGAGACCGTTACCAGTGGCGGAGGAGGGGCGCCTTGCTGACCGGCCGGTTTCTGCGTACAGCCGAAGGGTAGGATCACCAGGGCGATCGCAAAAATTCGGTAAATCGGAAGCTTAGGCATCATTCGAGAAGACATGGCAACTACCTCCATCCCGGACGAAAAGGAAGATAGGGTTGATTACATTTAATAGATATGTTATATTCATGACCGACCGGTCAGTCAATAGTGGTTATCATTACGAGTCCGTTTCAAGATACGATTTGAACTCCCCAACCGCGAAGTGCATAGACGGAGTCCCCTCGACGAGAGTGGGTTCACTGCGGTAAGAATTTCCCTGAGCGGATTGGGGAATCGTATTGGAAATACTTGTGAAACCGGCCTCCGGGAATCGGCAAATGTCGTAATCCTTTGAACTCGCTCGCAATTTTGGAGCCAACATGAAACAACTCTCGGCCCGGCGCGGCAGGCCGAAAGATTCGGCTTTAATCGAACGACGGCGCGATTCGATTCTCGCGGCCGCTTCCCGGATTTTTGCCGCCAAGGGTTACCCCGACACAGATATCCAGGAGATCGCCGACCGGAGTGGCGTGGCCAAGGGGACCGTATATCTCTATTTCTCGAGCAAGGAAGAACTGTTTCTGGCCACCGTCGATAGGGCCATGCGCAGCTTAAGCGAGCGAATCAGCGCGGCAACCGAAGCGATCGAAGACCCCATTGATCGACTGGAAATGGGCGTAAAAACCTACTTCGCACACTTTCGGGAGAATCCGGCTCACGCTGAGTTGTTGATCATCGAAAGAGCCGAATATCGCGATCGAAAGACGCCGACTTATATCGAACACAAACGCGTTAACTGCACCCGCTGGGAACCCATTTACGAGAGCCTGATCGAAATGGGACGAATTCGGCAGATGCCCGTCGACCGCATCATCCGGGTGACTTCCGATCTGATGTACGGCACAATGTTCACTGATCATTTTTTAGAGAAAAAACGCACGCCGGAAGAGCAGGCCACGGACGTTCTGGATGTGGTTTTTCATGGTATTTTGACGCCGGCCGAATGCCGGCGCCGAAAGCTTCGCGGCGCGTAATACCCTTACTTCGCGGCCTTCCTCTGGTTCTCCAAAAACGGCCCAAACTGCTCGTAATAGGCTTTGTGATCGCCGCCATGATCGGCCTGCGGCATGATCACCACTTTCTTGCTGCCCGGAATCTGATTGCAGGCCGCGATCGCCCCTTCGGGCGGACAGACCGTATCGACGAGTCCGATGCCAATCAGGGCAGGGCACTTGATATTTTTCGCGAAGTTGACGACATCGAAATACCGCGATGCCTCCAGCATCTTCTTCTCGTCTTTCTTCTGCCAGGTCCGGCTCGCCCAATTTGGCCAACCGGGAGCACGGCCCGCCGCCTTACCTGTATGATCGCAACCGGCGGGGACATTCGCGGCCACCGCCGTGACGGCCGGGTGAAAGCCTGCCGTGACCAGAGCCTGATATCCTCCCTGACTTCCACCCTGGACGACCAGAGTTTTCTTGTTCCAATCGGGACTTTGGGTCAGATAATCGACGGCCCGCCAGCAACTCAGAAACATCGGCAAGAAATAGCTCGTATTGCGGTCGTCGTTGCCGATGCCCGGGTAATCGTTCAGCTCTTTATTCGATTTCTGCTTATAAAACTCTTCCTTTTCATCGATCGGTAGATCGTGGGCCGAGATATTCAGAACCAGCCAGCCGTTTCGCGCGTAACCGAGAATCCAATCTTTCTGCAAGGGATACACTCCCGCCCATTGCACCTGCAAAAGTGCGGGCAGGTTGGTTTTTCCCGTGGGTTTCGCTAATTGACCATGAATCTTGATGCCTCGGATATTATCCAGCGTGATCTTGTAATACTCAACGTTCTTGTCGCCGACATCGACTCGCTCCAACTGAGCATTCATTCCAATGTTGTTCAGCTGATCGATCTGATCCTTCCAAAATTTCTCGAAGTCTTCCGGCGGGGGAGAGGACGCTTTGATCTTTTCCGGCGCGAAAACGGCGCCGCCTAACGCACTCAATTCTTTGCCGCCGTCCTTGGGCTTGTATTTCACGGTCAGTAGTAGCGTTCCGGGATCATCCCGCATGGAGAGAATCTTTGCTTCTCCTTGGTTCAGTTCGACGGTTCCAGAAGTCAGTTTAGTCAAACCCCCCTTGGTAACTGTGTAGTCGATTGAGCCCTCAAGTGGCTTATCCCCCTCTTTGAGGGAAACCTTCCAGGTGACTTTCTGTCCGAGTTCATAGATTCCCGATTTCTGATCGGGGCTGACCTTCAACTGCGGTGCGGCCTGCAGTCCAAAATTCAAAGCCAATAGCCAAAGACATGCGGAGAGTCGGATTAGCATGGAACTTACCCATTGGAATGGCGGTTGATGACAAAACAGATTTTAAACAAGGCAGAAGGAATTATCCAGCAGTCGTTTTTTGTTAGCGTGGAAGTTTGGACTCAGACTATAGGCATCATATGAAAGCTGGAATAAGTTAGAGGAGTTACCATGCATTCCTGGCAGTTCATGCTGAATATTTTCCTGGCCATCCTTTTTGGAGCCGCAATTGGCTTCGAGCGCCAGTGGCGGCATCACACGGCCGGGTTGCGCACGAATACTCTCGTCTCACTCGGTGCGGCCATGTTCGTCTCCCTGTCGTTGCTGATGGACGACAAGGCCAGCCCGACCCGGATCGCTTCCTACATCGTCAGCGGCCTGGGATTTCTCGGTGGCGGCGTGATTCTCCGCGACGGCATGAACGTCAAAGGCATCAACACCGCAGCCACCATCTGGTGTACTGGAGCGATTGGTACACTCTCCGGGGCGGGATTTCTGATCGAGGCTCTGACCGGAACAATAGCAATTTTGTTTGTAAATATCGGACTGCGCCCGGTGGTGGCGAAGATTGAAACACGCCGTCGCATTGCCCCCGATGTGGAGACCTATTATCGCGTTCGCATTCGGTGTAAGGGGCATCACGAAGCGGTTGTGCGTATGATCCTGCTTCGCCATGTGGGAGCGAACGAACGGATGAGCATTCTGAGCCTGGCAACAGACGAGTCGGAGAAAGATGGTCCGATGGTCGTCGCCGAAATTTATGCGGTCGAACGAAACGATCGTTTCATGGAAGATATTATTGCCCGAGTGAGCATTGAACCGGATGTGCTGGGCGCCAGCTGGGAGAAGGTGCAGACGTGATCTCGCCGGGAAGCGGCGAGTATTCATGTCTCTTCGATTTCCTTAACCTGTGATCTGGTATTGTCTTGGGTGGTACTGGCCACTTGCCAGTGCGTATTCAAATTAATTTGATCACTGATGCGTAGTTAAGAACGATTTCCGACTTTGAGATTGCCATGTTTCTGGATTGTGATCGTGGGCTTTCAAACATCCTTCGCAATTGCGGGAAAAATTGCCCTTTTTTTCTTTAATCGGACGTGTAAGCGAGGGCAGATGAGTTGCGCTGCCTATCTTCGTTAGCCCGACGCGTAAGCGAGGGCAATAATAAATAATATTCCATCTCCGCGAACCGACTATACAAAGAAAGTTTGTGTACATTATTTATACAAAACAATTCCATTCATTGTTCATGGACCTATATATACTCACTGCCCTCGCCAACGCTTCGGGTCAAACAAGACGGCGTCCAAAGCTTTCAAAATTGCCCCTCACAATCACGGTCGACAAGGCATTATCATGTGGCTAAACTGAAATACCCAGATCTTGTTTTAGCCTCAATCAACGACTGTTTTCCCATTGCGAATTCAACATCGCCGGCTTTTGACATTGAAACAGCGAGAACAACAGATTCTCTATCAAAGCGGACGATGACACAAACCTCCTCTACTGAAACGGAGTCGTTAAAAGTGAATGTTGCCAGTTGGTTCACGACGCACCTCCACCAGTTGATAAAATAATAGAATGCGATTGCGGCGAGCTTATCAAAGTCACTTCCACATACCCACATACTGGATTTGATACTTGGGTGCAGGAAGATGACCCTTCTGGGCTCCCCCACAACCCACCTTGCCCGAGAGCCTCCAACGGTTTAAGCTTTAGCGTGCGTTCCATCCAGAACGCATTCCTCACATCGTATCCCTCATTTCCCCGCTACCTGCCATGACCCAGCCAAGAAAAAAACGAAAAATTCAGTACTTCGTACCACTCGACAAAATCACCGAACGGGCCGCCGAGTGGATCTGGAAGCCCTGGCTGCCGATCGGCAAACTATGCCTGCTCGACGGCGATCCCGGACAAGGTAAATCGCTTGTTACGCTCGATCTGGCTGCCCGAATTTCTCAAGGTCGATCTTTTCCCGATCGGCAACGAAACGCCCTCGGCCCCGCCAATGTGCTACTCATTTGCTGCGAAGATAACTTGCGAGATACCGTGTTGCCGCGCTTGCAATCTTTGGGGGCGGATCTCTCGAGAATCTTCAGCTATCAGTCGAACTCGACGAAGTCGATCCCTAACGCGCTCCCAAAATTTCCCAGAGATTTCCGCAAGCTGGAGTCGACTCTGCGCCGTACCAAGGCGAGACTCGTCATCGTCGACCCGCTTCTTCCATTTCTCAGCGCTTCCACGAATGGCATCACTCAACAATCGGTTCGTAAAGTCCTGGGGCCGCTGGCGAGGATGGCCGAGCGTCTTCAAGTGACATTCCTCTTCGTCCGATTATTAAACAAAACCAACGGAAAAACAGCGATCTATCGAGGTTCGGGCAGTATGAGCATTCTTTCCAGCATGCGCAGTGCCCTGCTTATTGGCCGGCATCCCCACAATCCGGAGAAGAGGATTTTGGCTCCGGTGAAAAACAACCTCACCGCCGAAGCGCAAGGACTACAGTTTGTGCTGCAGAGCAAAGCGGAGGCCGTGAACGTGAAGTGGGAGGGGAAGGTGAATATTCGAGCCAACGAACTGATTGGAGATTTCAAAAGCCTGCCTCCCACCGAATGGCTGCGCGGCTTCCTCAGCGATAAACATTTCCAGAGCAAGAAGGTCTACGAGGCCGGTCTGAAAGCCGGCTATTCCAGCGCTACACTGGAACGGGCCAAAGCGACTCTGGGCATAAAATCCAAGGCCAAAAGGCATGCCAACGGCCGCATTGTCTGGTACTGGCTGCCTCCGGGCGAGAAGGATTTTCCGTGGGAGGAGATCTGTGAACTCGGTTTTGAGCACAATCCTCATGATTGATCAAAATGCCGTTAATTCCCGAGAAATAGTCAAAGGTCATCAAATTCGCGTTTTCCACTATGTGAAAAATGATGATCTGATGACCTTTAAGGAGAAACCACTGCAAAAACGAGAAATAGCGAGTGGTAGGGATTGGTAGTAAATGTGAGAGTCGATTGAACAAAGACTCTGTTTTGAGTCGGGTAAAGTGTGAAAAGGGCGATTGGTTACTTCAGTTAGAGGCCTAGATTCCTCGTTTGCGGCCGAACACCAGGGAGAAGATCAGGAGGACAATAAATATGAAAAAGAGTATGCGGGCAATCTCTTCAGCTCCGCTGGCAATGCCTCCGAAACCGAAAATAGCGGCAATGATTGCGACAATAAAGAAACCGATGGCGTAACGAAGCATAAGCGACCTTTCTTAATAGGGAATAACATTCTACTCAAACTTCCAAATGAGGTGGCTCGTATAAGTGTCCGATCAGTCGATTGCCCGTGGGTGCCGGGCAAAGGAAACGAGTGGGTTGGGGGAGAGGACTCAGTGCAATCAAGAAATCGAGCAAAGGAATTATTGAGAGGAGTTTTCCTCTCTTATTATGAGAATATCACCGTTGCTCGGGGAGAGCAATGGCTTCGAAATCTATCAGGATGGCTACTGTCCTACGTGTGTCATGATGCTTTAGCGGATGCGGGGCCGAAAGACAGTTACTTCTTCTTTTCCGGAACGTAGACCACTTTGCCCGATTTGAGCCGATAAGCCGTACCGAGGCGTTCCCCTTCACCGGTAAGCTGGTTGTTCGTCATTCGCAACGTTTCCACTTCTTTCCCCTGTTGGGTTACGATCTCCATATCGGGCTCACCAGGATTCTTCACAGGCGTGCCGGAGGCTTCCGAATTCCGAGTCACCGTCCAGGTAGCTAACAGCACCGCCACGGCGAAGACCAGCCAGACATCGAATAGATTCAGAAGTCCCGCTGCCGGATCGTCTTCTTCCAGTTCCCACTTTCGTTTTTTACGCATGGTCGGGCTTCTCGGGATAGAGTCGATTCAGAATGTACTCGAGATTGTCTAGATCCCGACTGGCCCAGGAACGACGAACCAAGCCGATGCCATAGGAGATACAACTTGTGACCAAACCCACTACGGTGGCGGCGAAGGCGACCACTAAATTCGAAGAAAGCTGTTGGACATTACCAGAGCTCAAGCCAGTCAGAGCCGGACCCAATGGAATGAGTGTTCCGAGCAAACCCAACATCGGACTAACGCGAGTAAGAAAAGAGAGTTTAGCGATGACATCCGCCGTGTCGCTTTCGAGATCTGAGAGACGCTTTCGTAGAACATCGGCGGAAGCGGGTCGTGTCGGGAGTCCTCGAATGAGAGCAGCGATTAAAGGATTTCGCGCCGACTGGAGTTGCTTCCATACATCGGAGAGTTCCAATTGCGGTTCGTCGCAGGCCAGAACAAGGTTTTTCAATGGCCGCTGGTGTCGAGCGCGTATGGCCCAGTCTCTTAAAAATGTGCCAGACAGAACGAGCACACCGGCAAGACAAATGAGAACCGCTAGTAAGACGGGTATGAGCAAGGCTCCGGAGATGACGGACATTACCTCCGTGATCGATGCAACGGTTTTATCCATTACAGGTTTCCCTCGAGCGTCGCATAGCACCCGCCAGAATCAAGAGGATAACCACTCCGCCGACACTGAGTCTCAACCAACTCGGGTTAACGCTTACAGGAGCCGCATTCGTTTCAGCCATTTCATTACCGCTCACGCTGGCATTATTTTCCGAAGGGGCTG
The DNA here is from genome assembly GCF_018398935.1 of Telmatocola sphagniphila. Taxonomy (GTDB): domain Bacteria; phylum Planctomycetota; class Planctomycetia; order Gemmatales; family Gemmataceae; genus Telmatocola; species Telmatocola sphagniphila. The sequence goes on from NZ_CP074694.1 coordinate 1,065,015, forward strand.
CGCTGGCGCCGGCGACATCATTTGGAGGCTGGGTCGATTTCGCGATAGCCGTCTGGTAAGCCGTTTTGATAGGGGCTTCATTCGGAGCATTCAGAAGGGTGCTGACCTCGGTTTGCAATTTCAGATTACCTCCGGTAGCCAGTCCGGCACTATCGCCATGTTTAGCTACGCTTTGAGCATATTCCAGAGCGAGTTCATGTCGGGTAGCCTCGTCCGCTTTCCAATCCCCTTTCCGGGCGGCTTCCAGCAGCGTGGCCAGAATTTCCTGCCGAGCGAAAGGATTCTCTTTATCCATCCAGTCCTTCAAATGAAGCCCATGTTTGTCTTTGGCATAAACAGCATGAATTTCTTTCCAAAGTTCTTGCGACACGGCTCCTTTACGGGTGGCTTCCCAACCGGAGGTATTTCGAACCACCTCCACCATCATCCCAGCGCCGGAGTAGCCGTTTTCCATCATACCCTTGATCCATTTAGGATTGAGCATAGTGACGTACGCTTCCGTGGTCAGCACTTCATCGAAGTCGCGGACTTTGGGATTGCCACGAACATCATTAAAGAGAAGTTTGGGTTGTTTACCCGTGGTGGATTCGATCGCCAGACTCAATCCTCCGGCGTACTCGTACACATGGTGGTTGGTCAACGGTCCTGTCATATTCGAAGTCCAGGTGCGTAGTATGAGTTCCGTTCCTTTCATGGCGTCATCGTACAGACCGGGAACACTTTCGCCCCAGGCATCGCCAGTGAAGGCGTAGGACATGTTCTGTTTATAAATCTCAGCGATTTCCTTGCGATCGTCCCAGGCGCCGGTCTTGGGAACCAGATAGAGAATATTCGTCCCATGAGATCCCGGTTTGGCTCCGAACAAGCGGGCGGGAGCATAAAGTTTCACTTTATCGGGAGCGATACCTCGTTTGGTTAACTCGGCGGCCTTTTCCTGAGTGCCCGTTCGAACAAAATTGTCCGGTTCGTTTAGTTCAGATACTAAACGAATCGCCTTATCGATCAGTTTTACTCGGGAGGTGAAGGTGTCTCGCATGCTGCCGCCGAGTGCCAGGAAGACATCGATGCGCGGGCGCTTGAGTTCATCCCTCGGGATGATTTCGACATTCACTGCGAGATTGTTGTGATCCCAGACAGGCCGAACTCCCATCAGAAATAAAGCTTGCGATTCGGTGACGCCGTAATCGCGAATGGTTTCATGGCCGTTGAGATCGAGAGCGACCTTGCGAAGGTTGGGACGGTCTTTCAATAATTGTTCGACAAGTTGAACGCCGACTTCCCAGGCCTGTTTCGTCGGCAATTCCTCGGGGTTCAGGGCGTAGAGGTTGCGACCGGTCGGGATCGCGCTCGGATTACGGACTGGATCGGATCCGGGACCTGGGGAAACGAACGTTCCTTCGAGTGCTCTCAGGATGTTTTCGACTTCTTTGCCGCTCTGCTTGAATTGTTCTCGGAACTCAACGACTCGCCGCAACGTTTCGACAATTCGCTTGGGATCGCCGGGGGGAATTTTGGCTCCAGCTAATTTCAATACATCTTCGGGGGCGTATCCATCGGCGACGATCGACTTAACCATCGCTTCCAATTGGGGTCGAACCCATAGGGGGATATGTTCTGGTTCTTTTGCGACCTCGGCAGGCACGGGCAGTACCTTCCCCAGATCGTCCAGGTACTGCTGTCCCAGCATGCTGGTCAGAAACGGAATCAGATGTTTGGCTTCTGGCTCCTGGCCGAGCGTGTGCAATTTCACAGCAGTAACCGAAAGTTCTATCTGATGCAATTGAAAGGCAATCTGTTCGATTTCTTTGTCGGAGAGTTCCCCCGATTGACGCGAGAACGCCGCTTTGCGGGACGCCTCGGAAATGGTCTTTCGATACTTCTGCTTCAAAAGCCCTTCTTCCAATGCGGCGAATTTATCGATATCGTTGTGGAGATTTTGTAATTCCGGTGTCAGCCCCGTGGATTCCAGAGGCGGGGTCAGATGATCGACCGTGACGGCGTAGGCCCGTCGTTTGGCCATGATAGCCTCGGCGATATTATCGATGATCCAGGGGTATATATTGGGCAGGTTACCGAGACAGATGTCGCTGAAACTATCACCGGAGAGGCCATTAGCTTTACCTGGCAACAACAGTTCAGTGCCGTGCGTTCCAAAGTGCATCACGGCGTCGGCCTTAAATTCTTTCTGAAGCCACCAGTAGCAGGCGAGGTATTGGTGCGGTGGAGGGACATCCTTGGCGTGCAGTAATTTTTCATCGTTCTCCGGGCCACGAGCGGGCTGTGGCAGAAGAATCACGTTGCCTAAATCGATGCGCGGAAGCACGATCGATTTCCGGTCAGCGGTTGTCATTTGAGCGCCGGGTGCCGGTCCATAGGCCTTGGTGACTACACCCTGATTTGCATTACTCAGCGTGGCAAACCATTTGGAATATTCTGTAACTGGCCAGAGTACCGGTTTGCCGACTCGAATCAACTCGGCTAGATCTCCTCCGGCCCAGGTTCCGACATTGTGGCCATCTCGTTTCATCCATTCCAGAAGCTCCAGGGTGTCTTTGGGAAATTTCGTGAAAGTATAGCCGCGAGCTTTCATGGCCTTTAGAACGCGGAAAAGACTTTCCGGTCCGTCCAGGAACGCGCCGGTGGCGCTACCGCGACCGACATCGGATTTGCCGAGATATTTGTTGTAATAGATGATGGCGATTTTCTTTTCGGCATTCGGCTTCTTCCGAAGATTCAACCAGGACATAACACGCCCGGTTAACCGCTCCACACGATCGGGAATGGGTTCGTGTAATTTGAAACCGCCGACGTTCGCCTTCATAGCTCCGGTAACTACCGGATCGATAATTCCGTGCACTTCCTGAGTGAGAAAATGCAGGCCCACATCAGCCGGTAGCATTCCCTGAATTGAGGAATCCCATTCGGCCACGGTCGAGCGAAGCAACATCACATTCTTGATTATCGGGATGTCGAGTTGTTCCGCTCCGGTTTTTAAAGCAGTCGACGCGTGGTGATCGTCGATGATAAGGTCCGGTTTCCAGGCCTCCAGCAATTCTTGTTGTTTTCCGGTAGAGGATCCGCCGAAGAGCACAGCCACGTTTACTCCCCGTTTCTCGAGACTATTCACCAGGGCTTCGTAGACTTTCGTGTCGCCGGTCATCAGGAAGCCTTGTTGAACCAGAAGTGCCACCCGAGGATTGCCGAGTTGGAAGTGCGACGATTTCCCGGCCCATTGGAGGTAAGCCGGTACATCGGAGAAAAGATCGGAAGCGGCCGGGTGGTAGACTCCGAAATCGGGCACGATCACGGGAGGAAGAATCTCATCTTTGCCTTTCAGGTATTTGTTGCGGACGTAAGCCAGGAGCCTTTTAGTATTTTCAAGTCCGTTATATTTCCAGTACTTATAGATTTCCGGATCCTTATGCAGCAGACCGGCTTGTTCAAAACTCTTCTGCGTATCGCGCTGTGACAGAGAGAGTACAATAAGCCCCGGTCTGTTCTTCTTGGCTTCGGTAACCCGTTCCTTCAATTTCGCGGCCCCATCCGGCTTGAGGTTCAGCAGAAAAATAACGTCGGTCGTGGAAAGCTGATTGGTTGTCACCTGATCCGTATCTTCCGTAGTAACGAATTTCGCATTCATCCCTAAACTGGTGGCGGCCCGATCAAACATCGTTTCGCCGTAATCCCAACCGCCAATCACCAACAGGTTTTCACCGGCATAGACCGCGCTTGAGGAAAGGAGTAAACTGGTGAGCAGGGGCAGAAAGGAGAGTATAGATTTCACGTCCGGCGATCCAAGTTACGAGGATGAAACTACTTTAAATCGAAATCGATGGCAATGTTCTGAGGAGCTACTGGGACGCGAAGTTTGGAGGAACGGTTGGAATAGACCCCTTTGAGGTTGTCTGGCAGTGAGCCAGATTCGTCCATTGCAAGTCCCGGCTTCGGCCAACTGATTGTGACGATAAATTCACCAGCGGGCGAACCATCCTTCGGCGCATAACTGGTAAGTTGGTAGATTCCATTTTCATCCGCAATTCCTCCCGCCACAACCTCCGGTTTGGGATTGTCCCGAGGCAAAAAGCTGATCCTGGCATTTTGCATCACCGTCCCCTTGTATGTCCGCTTTCCTTCCACGGGATAGACGGGGGGATGATTTGGCCCTCCCGAACAGCCTAGGATCAGGAGGGGCAAACCCGAAAGAAACAACCCCCGAATTTCGCCAGCCATAAGTTTCACAGAACTTCTCACGTTGAGAATCAGGCAGGAGGTCGATCCGTCTCGAATGTTAATCCAAAGGGCCGGGAATATCGCCGTAGCGAGCGGTTAATAATGCGGCCATGGTAGAAAGCGAGATATTTTTCGTGAGAAATCGCACCGATCCATCTCCTAGACAGACTTGAGCTCCCCCCGTATGGAAGCTATACATCCCCCGGAAATTGCTGCAGTTGATTACGCAAGCGTCTCCGAGAGAGGAAGGAAAAGTTGATGCGTTCCACTGTTTCATTCCATCAGAACTGAAGATTCCCGCGCCGAAATTGTTGTTCTGAGCCCAGGCGCCAAACCCGTACGAAAGAGCGATATCGTTTGTAGGGTCATTCAGGCTGGCGCTGATGGCATAGGAGGGGAAGTTCGCAAAGCTGAGTTTGTTGCCACCGGCCACATACATCCAGGGCCGACCCCCCATTTCGGAAAAAAGGATCGTGTTAGAGAGACCATCGGTTGCACCGATTAGTGTGTAACGCTTGGGTTGGGAGGTTGCGGAATAGGATTGCTGAGGTCCTAGAATGCCACTCAAATCCGAGCTACCGGCTAGCGGTGTCGAACTGTCGAAGTGATTGAGAATGGCGAAGTAGGTGGCACTAGCACCCGATAGTGCATAATAGTCGACGCGGGCCGCGGTGAATTGCCAGCCACCGCCGACAGGGTTGTTGGTATCCGAGAATGAGGAGCTCGGGCAAATGGCCGTGAAAACGTCGGATGTCGGGTTGGAAGGGCATTCCGCTACGGGTAAACGCGTTGTGATTACGCTGTTAAGGGCCTGATGGTGCCAGGCATAGTTGTAGAGCGTACCACCTTGCGCGGTGCATGTAGCCGAATACTGACTGAATAGATTGCCTTGTTCAATGAATGGAAGGAGAGGGGTCGTCCAGCTCAGCTCATTCGACGAGCCGTAAAGTGTGGGCAGGTAACCGAAGGTGAGTTCATAGTTGTGGCAGGCCAAACCAAACTGCCGCATGTTACTCTGACATTTCATGCGAGCGGCGGACTCCCGAACTTTTTGCACCGCCGGGAGAAGTAGACCGATCAAAATGGCAATAATCGCGATCACTACCAGCAATTCGATGAGGGTAAAAGCCGCCGGTGGTACTCGTCGCTTATTTCTGGAAATCATCAATTACATCCTGAGATATAAAGAGTGAATGCTTATTATGTAGTTAAAAATAACTACAAAAATTCGGGATGGTCAGTAGGAGTATTATTCTTGCAGAGGAGAATTCATCTGGTTGTCATTGGTTATTCCCATTTCTAAAGTTATCCCTATCTAAAAATCGCATCAGAATTGCAGATTGAGCGCTTAAATGAAATTTTTTTGAAAATAAGTCGAAAACTTCGACAGCCGGAGCTTGTTCTCTCTGTTTTTAAGAGACTTTCCGGAGAGTAGTTCGTCCCGCAACCGATGCCTCCGAAGTCACGTTCGCGAGCTGGAACGGTTCAAAAATCGCAGTGAATCAACACATTGACAGTTCATAAGATGTCATTGCGTTGACATACGCCACAGAGATTTTTTTTGGTCCGGAGTTTCGAATATTATGAAACAGATCGTTGCTGCCTTAGTGCTAGTTTTCACCTCTACCGGGGTGCGGGCTCAGATTGGTGTGATATCGCCGATCGAAGCGAACAAGTTAATCGAAAATCCCGATCCAGCCAAACGACCATTGGTGATCGACACCCGAGGAGGCTACAAGGATTATTTCCGCGGACATCTTCCGACGGCACATCATCTCAACTTTGATACTCTTCGCGGCACCGATCACGGGGTTCCCGTTCAATATCTGCCGGATGATCTGACCAGGGCGCTTCTGGTGCGAGCAGGTGTGAATAAAAACCGGATGCACCTGATCTATGCCACGGGAGAAGAACTGCCGAACGATGAGATTCTGAGTGCGAGTATGGTGGCTTATGTACTGGAGAAATATGGTGTCCGAAACATCCAGATTGTAGATGGCGGACTCCCCGAATGGAAGAAACAGAAGCTACCCGTCACGCAGGAATACTTTGGGAATCCCAGTGGGACTTTACCTGAAACAATGAACCTGGGTATAGCCCTAAACATAGACGACGTGCTTTCGCGGAAGGGCAAGAAAGGCGTTGTACTGGTCGATGCCCGTCCAAAAAACGAGTATCTCGGAGAGGACGAGATCTGGCTTCGCAAAGGACACATCCCCGGGGCTATCAGTTTCCACTGGGCTCGCCTGATGGAAAAAGACAATACCCACAAATTCAAACCCTTCGAGCAAACCAAAGCCGCTCTCGAAGCGGCTGGCCTCACGGCTGACAAAGAAATTCTGGTATATTGTGGGACTTCGCGCGAAGGTAGTCTTTTGCGATTCTATCTGAAACACGTTGCCAAATATCCCAATGTCCGACTTTATGAAGGTTCCTGGAAAGAGTACGTTTCGCTGAAGCAATACCCAGCAGAACGAACTGAAAACAAAGCTCAATAAGGGTTATTTTTGTGCTGGTAGTTCTGCTGTTTTTTTCGGTCGGATTTGTTGCTTTTACCAATGGGGCCAATGCCAATTTCAAGGGAGTGGCCTCACTTTACGGAAGTAATACCACAACTCTCCGACGGGCACTCTATTGGGGAACGGCCACCACCTTTGCCGGCTCACTGGCGGCCGCTTTTCTGGCCGAGGGCATGCTGAAGAAATTCAGCGGTCGGGGTATAGTTCCCGATACACTTCTCGCTTCCCAGACGTTTCTAATCTCCGTAGCGCTGGGCGCTGCTCTTACTAGTTTTCTAGCCACGAAGTTAGGCTTCCCGGTTTCTACGACCCATGCTCTAGTAGGGGCGTTGCTGGGAGCGGGACTGGCGGGTAGCGGTAACGAAGTCAGCTTTCTCGCGGTGGCGCGAAATTTTTTCTATCCGCTCTTTTTCAGTCCCGCTGTAGCCATTGTGTTAGGGGCAGTTGTTTACCTGCTTCTCAAAACTTTGAGGTTAGCGCCTTCCCAACGGACCCGGACGTTAGATGTACTGCATTATTTGAGTACCGGAGCTGCGAGTTTTGCCCGAGGGTTGAACGATACCCCGAAAATGGTCGCGTTATTGCTCGCAGTGCCTGGTTTGGTAACGGACTGGGCCTTCATGGCGGTCGCCGTCTGTATTGCCCTCGGTGGATTACTTGATGCCGATCGTGTTGCTGAAACGCTTGGCAAAAAAGTGACGGATATGGATCCCGGTCAAGGATTCGCCGCAAGTTTGGTTACTGCCGGGCTGGTCGGCACGGCGAGTTCCCACAGTCTTCCTGTGAGTACCACACATGTCAGCGTTGGCTCCTTGATCGGGATAGGTATTATCAATCGCCAGGCGAAATGGCGGAAGATCTTCGAGATTCTTTCGGCCTGGCTGACTACCGTACCCTGTGGAGCAGCTTTGAGCGGATTAATCTACTGTCTGGCGAGTGCCTTTTAAGTCGGAGTGACGGATTCTAGATGGGAAAAATTTGTGGCAGCATGCGGCTGTAAAAACTCATTGATTCATGAACTCTTTGACGCATAAAAATGCGACTTAGCAAGCAAGCAATTCAGAGAACGAGAAGACTATACTTGTAGAATTACTCTGCGTCTCTCGAAAGAAAGCGGACTCCCGATTTCTCGAATTCCTTCCAAATGGGAGACCATCAGTGAAAAATGATCTAATCGGTTAGCTGCTGGTCGTCTTTTTCTCTGAAAGCGGTGGACTGCTTCACGCCCAGGTGATTAAAGTCAATGCGAGCCAAGTAGTCGGGAAGGTTTCTCCCCACCTGTTGGGTGCTTGCATCGAGGATGTGAACCACGAAATTTGTGGTGGCTTATGCCGCCGGTTATTCCGCGCAGGAAAAATTGGAGTTCCGTCTGGAAAGAAGGAGAAATGAGTTTCGCGTTTACTGCCAATTCCTTTACGATCATTCGCCGTCGGCAATAATATTTTTATGGCGAGGAATCATGCCAGGATCTCCTTCACTACCCGGCCGTGGATATCGGTTAGCCGATAATCCCTACCAGAGTTTCGATAGGTCAATTTCTCGTGATCGAGCCCCATCAAGTGCAGAATTGTGGCATGGAAATCGTGAACGTGAACGGGATCTTTAGCCACGTTAATACCGTACTCGTCCGATTCGCCGAAAGTGATTCCCGGTTTAACGCCTGCTCCGGCCAACCAGGAAGAGAAAACCCAATGATGGTGCTCCCGTCCTTTGGCATCGGCCGCGGAATTAAAAGGAGTGCGGCCAAATTCGGTCGTCCAGACAACCAGCGTATCCTGTAACAGGCCGCGCTGTTTAAGATCTTTGAGAAGGCCTGCAATCGCCCCATCGACATTCTTTGCCAAAGGGACATGCGTCATCATATCGCCGTGAGCATCCCAATTGTTGGAGGAACCCACATCGATGAGCTCTACGAAGCGAACCCCTCTTTCAATGAGTCGGCGGGCGGTAAGGCACTGCCAGGCAAAGCCTTTCGTGCTGCCACGCTCCAGTCCATAGAGTTTCAAGGTGGCATCGCTCTCTTTACTGAAATCGAACACTTCCGGCATTTCCGACTGCATTCCAAAAGCTGTCTCGAAGCTTCTCATGCGAGCCTCCAATAGAGGATCCTTCGGATGTGAATCGAGATGGCGCTGATTCATCTGTGCCAGAAGCCGGAGCTCCATTTCCTGCAGAGGAGCCGAAAGGGTGCGTCTTTTAATATTCGCTACCGGCTCTGCACCGGGAACCACCAGTGTACCCTGGTGGGAGCCGGGAAGAAAATCGCTTCCCCATACTTGGCCCCCCGCGTAGGGAGATTGCGGCGCAATGACTATGAACGAAGGAAGATTGCGATTTACCGTCCCAAGTCCATAGCTGATCCAGGATCCCATGCTGGGTCTGGCGAATGTGAAGGAACCGGTGTGCATGCCCAGTGTCGCTTCGTAGTGATTGGTGTGATCCGACTTCATGGAACGGATCACGCATAAATCGTCCACGCACTCAGCCATCTGGGGGAAGAGCTGGCTGACTTCGGTACCGCTTTTACCGTGCCTCTTGAAATCCCAATTCGGACGTTTCAGGAACATTTTAAAATCCCCTTTACGGCCCTGAAATTCATTCACCGGAATTGTTTTGGTAGCATCGGCGAAGAGCTTGGGTTTGGGATCCCAGGTATCGATATGCGATACACCGCCGCTCATATAGAGGAAGATGACTCTTTTCGCTTTGGCAGGAAAATGGCCCGGTTTCGGAGCCAGAGGATCCACGGAGGAGGAATTTCCCTCTTCCGCTAGCAGTCGAGCGACAATGCCGGGCATCAACATCGATCCGGCGATCATCGAGCGTAACGCGCCGCGACGGGTAGGATCACCTTTTGAATTCCAGTTCATGGTTGCCATCCGAAATCGGGGGAGGTATTTAGTCCACGTGCAAAAATTCATTGCTGCCGAGCAGGGTGCGCAAGTAGGCCGCGAGGGATCGCTGCTCGACGTTGTCCAGCTTGGCATTTTTCAATTCTGTTCGATACGCATTCAGGAAACCGAGTGCTTCGCTTCTTTCCTGTTCGCTCGGTGTTCGGCCTATGGCTTGTATCCAGGCGAGTTCAATCTGTCTCAATGGATCTGGAGAGCTCAATTGAAGTCGACTGGCCCATTTCTGAGCTTTCGCATGAACGAACGGATCGTTCAGGAAAAACAGCGATTGTGTAGGTACAGTAGTCGTTTGCCGATCTGCCGTGGTCGCATTCGGGTCGGCTCCATCAAACAGCGCCAGGAACGGATGTCGCTTCAGTCGCTGGGTCATGAGATAAATGCTCCGTTTATCGTGCTCATAGACAGCACTAAATGGAGAATGCTGCGAATAGCCCCATTGCGCCGGGGAAGGGAATGGGTGCTCTTTGGCAGGCGTGCGGTCCAATTCCCCGCTAACGGCAAGAATCGAGTCCCGAATCTCTTCGGCACTCATGCGTCGGCGCGGGAATGAGATATAAAGATCGCTGATATCGAGATTCTTTCTGGTACTGGATTCAGAAGAGTCCGGAATTGATGATTGTTGATAGGCGGAGCTCAGCATGATTAAACGGTGCATTTCCTTGATTGACCAACCGTTTTTCATGAAGTGACTCGCCAAATGGTCGAGCAATTCGGGATGCGTCGGTGGCAAGCCGCGAACCCCGAAATCGTTGGGAGTTTTAACGAGTCCTCGACCGAAATGGTGTTGCCAAATTCTATTCACTATTACCCGAGCAGTTAAAGGGTTATCGGCTCGGGTGAGCCAATTCGCCAGTTCTAATCGCCCGCTTCCCACGATATTTGGTGGAAGTGCGTTGCCGCCGAGCGACCGGATAAGACTGCGAGGAACCATCTCTCCCGGTTTGTCGGGCTCGCCACGCAACTGAATGGCAACGTTATGGGGAGTCCCTTCCACAACTCCGTAAGTCATCTCAAAGGGGCCTTCGATGAGCTTCTTGCTAAAAACCCTTTTGTCTGCTTCCAGCCGCAGTAGCTGAGCGCGTAATTCCATAATCTGAGCACGGCGATTCCTCTCCAACGGATTTGCCTTGGCGGGGGGCCATCGAAAGCCGGCAATGGCTTGTTCTGGATCACGAAATTGTCGGCATCCAGAGAAGGTCGAACGCCACCGATGTGGCCATAGCTATCAATGAAAGTATGGTTGAGGGTACCGTCCCAACCGGTAGCAAACTGGCCCTCAAAAGTGACTCTGCCGGTATGGGAAGTTAGAGAACCTCTATAGGATTTTAATTTGAGATCGAGAGTCAGTTGCAGCTGATACCATTGGCCGCATACTAAAGACCCCACCGCTTCCCGAGCGTCACCGCTCTGACGGAAAAATTTCTCGCCGTTGAAGAACAGTTCAACAGCTGCTGATTGTCCGGGGCCATGCCCAATGTAATACCTCCAGGAACCATTACCTCCCGCTGCCTGGCTTTCACAGCGGAAATCGAAACCGAGGTAGAGTAAACCCTGTGGATTGGGGCTCAATTTGGGGAGAGCCTGGCCGAAGCCATCGTACTCCCCGCGGTTGGGCATGTGGATTCCCAACTGCCCTTTTTCGTAAAGGTTCTCGAAAGGGCTTTGCGAGTTGACCGACAATTTCACCGCACTATTCGGCCCGGCGTTCCAAGGAGCAATAGGTGGCTGATCGTTAGCTTGCGATTCGAAATCTCCATCAATTCCTGCGATAGCCTGAAGTTGTTCCGCAATTGAGACGCGATCGAGTTTTTTGTCATTATTGGCTGCAGGCGGCTTCTCAGAGAACGCGGGAATAGGACTGAGTTGCACGCCAATATTGTCGTAGTCAATTGCGGGATGTTTCTGTTGCTGATTCACCGAATCCAATTCGACCGATTCGATGCGACCCATCCACTCCTGCGAAATCGATTTCTCTTTAAACTCACTAGTTGAGCCGGGGAAACCATATCGACCGGAGATCTTCCGATTTTTAAGATCCAGATCGAGTTGGAGGTTGTACCACTGGTTCGGCTGAATTGCTCCTAAACGTTCAATGGAAGCACCGCTCTTTAATGTGAGAGCATCGGCAGAAATCAAGATTTCGAAGACTGGTACAGAACCAATTGAATCGAGTCTGAAACGATGCATTCCCTTTGCTGGGAGATTACCATTGCCGACTCGGAAGTCGAGATTCACGTAGAGATGGCTACTATTTGAATCCGTATATATCGGATACAAAGCCTGCTTTACACTATAGTCTTCCGCTCCCGAGGATATCGAAATACCCGCTTTACCCGAGGGATAGAGATTCTGAAAGGGGCTTTGAGCGGCGTTGGTAACCGCGATTTTTCCCTCGTAAAGCCAAGGAGGGACAAGCACGCCATTGCTACCTCCCGCAGCAGGGGCCTGCATTTCAAAATCGCCATCCATTTCATGAAGAGAATGCTGGATGGAAACGGGTAGACTTTGCTTCTCTCTTGACAGTTCGCGAGAAAGCTGAGCGACTTGTCTTTGGAACTCGCGCCATTTGAGTTGCGATTCCGCAGGAGGCTCAAGAGGGACCATCAATGAATTTCGCTGCTTCTGCTCTGAACCTGGAAATGCGTAACGGCTACTATCGAAGATGGCATAGAGTCCGTAATAATCTTTCATCGAAATGGCATCGAATTTGTGATCGTGACATCGAGCACAACCCAGACTCAGTCCCAGAATTGATTGGCCTAGCGTATCGATCGTGTCCTGAATGGTCAGATACTGGTAGTTTTCGGAATCGAAGCCGAATCGTCGGGATATGGCTAGGTATCCGGTTGCAATTACCTGCTCGGCATACTTCTCGCGGGGACCTTGATTCGCCAATATGTCGCCGGCAATTTGCTCGCGCAGAAATTGATCGTAAGGCTTGTCTGCATTGAAAGAATCGATGACGTAGTTCCGATAACGCCAGGCCTGCGGAACGGGATAATCGGCCGTGTCGCCCGCGGTATCGGCATAGCGAACAATATCGAGCCAATGCCGGCCCCATCGTTCGCCATATGCGGGAGATTTCAGCAATCGCTCGATGAGCGATGCATATGCACCGGGCGAAGTATCCTTCAAGAAGATGTCAATCTCAGCGGGAGTGGGAGGTAATCCCGTCAGATCTAAGGTTGCTCGCCGAATTAAGATCAGTTTGTCGGCTGGCTTCGCAGCTTTCAATCCAGATTTGATTTGACGGGAATGGAGGAAGGCATCGATACTATTTTGTTTGAGAGAATCATTAGAAATCCTTGGAGGTGGCCAATCACGAACAGGTTCGAAAGACCAGTGTTTCGCGGCCAGGAATTTAGCGGATTTCGAGGGCCAGTTCGCTCCTTCCTTGACCCACTTTTCGAAGTAGGCGATTTGTTCGGACTTCAAGGCTTTTTCTTTTTCAGGTGGCATGGCTGAGATGTCGGCTTGGCGTCGAATCGCACGTATAAGGAGGCTTTCTTCCGGCTTACCGATAACCAGGGCGGGACCGGAATCTCCGCCTTTGAGAAGAGCTTCCCGGGAATCCAGTCTCAATCCGCCGGAAGTCTTGATGCCACCGTGGCAGCGAAAGCAGGTATCAATTAGAATCGGGCGAATTTTCGATTCGAAAAAATCCTCGCGTTCGTCCGCCCGAACTAGTGACGGCTGAGCAGCCAGGAAAATCAGGAATAGAATCGCGCCAGGGTAAGACTGCAGTCTCATACCAGACGGCTCCAATCGGATTGGCAGACTTTCGGCTGCGGGGTGGGAAGGAAGTCAAAGCCGAAACTGTGCGTAAGAATATGATGCTATCATACAGCACTTTAAGGATCACATCAACCTTCCGATTCGGAGAGTATCGGAACAGTTCCCCAGCAACACGACTCCTGAGTGAACCATCTAGGATTCAAGATTATCTGTCGAATCAGTTTGGCTTCGCGATAAGCTCAGCTTTCGCTCTTAAACGTGAATCGATCAGGGACTTGTTTTCTGCAATAGCGATTGATTTGTCTCGTCCCGGATTGAAGTGTACCTCCTGTTTCGGAATCCCCGATGAGGTTAGACAACCCTTGGTGACGTAGCTCGGCCAATTATTCGCGAGCAAGCCCAATACGTTTAGAATGATCTCCCTTCTTCAGCACTGCTTAGTGACTGAAGCGTGGAGGGGAATCATTTTAATCAGTGGTGCTTCGGAAAAAGGAATCATGGGAATATTCCCACTTCCATCGTGCCCGATTCCGGCACTTCTGGCGCGAACCTCATGCCTTCGGAGAAACTTTTTTATTGAGTTTGGTTCTAGAGCGCGAGCTTCTCTTTTGGGTTTGATCGCGGAAATCGGAAGGGGTAAACCCTGTTGCGCATCGGAAAGTTCTGGAAAAGGCGCTGTGATCGTAAAAACCACATGACTGAGCAATCGCCGTTATGGATAGATTCGTTTCTTGCAGAAGGCGTGAGGCTGCCGAAATTCGCGTCTTCAGAAGAAATTGAGCTGTAGTCACACCGAACACATACTTCATCAGCCGAAGCAATCTCTGCGATGTAATCCCAGCTCGACGGGCCAGATTGGCCGGCGTGACCTCGCTTGAAAGAGTCCTCTCGAATTCCTCCAAGGCAGTGGCTAATCCTTTAGGAATATCGTTACGCTGCAAAGGCGCCCGCACGTCGCGAGAAAATCCGATGATTCCCACGATGTGTCCTATTGCGTTGCGAATCGGTAATTTTGTCGTCAAACACCACACGGCTTCCCGGGGTCGCTGCCATTGAAGTTCCAAATGATCGATCAACGGAATACCTGTCTGCAATATCTGGAAATCCTGTTCGGAAGGTATGCGGCCAAAATCTCCCGGGCAGATATCCTGCGGACGTTTACCCAGAGCATCCGATTTTCGAGTTAAGCCGTGACGAGAAACGAGCGATTCGTTCACTGCAAGATATCGACCCCGATTGTCCTTGATGAAAAAAGCCAAATCCGGCGTTATATCAAAGAGAGTCTGCAGCACTTCAACATCGATCGGTAGGCAATCGTTTTTTCCTGCCACGGCATTCTGCAGTGTGCGCGAATTCATGTTAAGTTGCACTTACTTTACAAGCAGATAATGATCCCCGTCGGGTACAATAGACTACAATAGCAGGTTTTCAATAGCTCAGAAGGTGCATACCGATAGAAGTGACTTCGGCGCGTTTCGATGTCTGCGGATTCTCGATGAGAGTTCGATCACAATCGGTTTTTTTTGGATGGACCCCAAGGGAAGGGGGTGAGTAGCCGATTCCAGGCCTGCACGAATCGCTTATACCTCGGAAGATTTGCAAAAAACCTTGCTTAGTTAGCTTATGACGATTTTGAATCCCTATGAAGTAGGGAGTGTAAAAAAAAGCCGCTTACCCTCACAGCCCAATTCGGAAGAGGGATTTCTGTTAATAATATTTCAGCACTTAGAATCAATCAAAAACATAGCAGGAACCAGCATGATGTCACTCAAGCGATCCTATTACTCGATGTTCGCCAGTCTGCTTCTAGTCCTCAAACAAGCGAAGTTTTTGATGCCAATTCCGTGGGGAGTTTTAGCGAGATAGTTCGATGAGTCCTCCGCGCCGGAGCTTTTCGCTCGGCCGAACGCATACTTCTATTTTTCAAACATTCTTCCTTTCCGCGAATAGCTCTCGGCGTTTTATCGGATCGGGACATCCGGATCCCGACTTCATTCGGTCGAACGATCAACACCTCAGTGCTTTCAGTAGCCGGAAGAAGATTGGCAAGTGCGGGTTCCAGCCGAGCAATCGATAGACGATGCGGCCGGCCTTCCGGACGATCTGACAAGGCAGAAGCATGAAAGCATTGAGGAAGGTTTTGAATTCCATTTTCAAAACCGACTGCTTCTGGTCCCGATGCTTTTCCCGCCAGCGACCAGGAGTTTCCGGCAACGTCAAGGCCCACCAGGCTTTCAAGTTCCAGGCCAGGGAGGCCATCACCATGTACGCCCAATTGCTTTCCAGATCGTGCAGCGGCGCGTGCAAGGCCCGGCAACCGCCCTTGAGCTGCGCTATCAGATTTTCCTGATTGCAGCGATCGTTGGCTTCGTAGACGACTTCCGCGGCCGTGCACTCCCGGTCGTTGGTGATGTAGAAGAAATAGCGTTCGTCCGGATACAGAACGGATTCGCCTTTTTCCACGGAAAGATTCTTGCGAATCACCACCAGGCGATACGCCCTTCGGCAAGCGGTCGGTTGGTACTCGAACTCGGCCACCGCTTCGGAGATCAACTTCACATTTACGAATTCCCGCTCTTGGACGATCCGCTCCTTGGTGTTTTCCCGTCGGTGTCGCAACTTCGCTTTCGCCGAGTATTGCGCGGGACGCTCGAACTCGTGCCAGGCCGACTCCGGCAGGTTTTCCGCCATTGCTTCGAGGTTTTGCTTCGAATCGTAGCCGAAATAAAAGCGTACTTTGGCGTTGGCATCCCAGCCGTCGAGGCGAGTGGTCTGCGAGAAATCGGTGTCGCCGCGAAAGACGATCCTGCGAAAGCCCGCTTGAAGGCACAGCAAAAGAGCCCGGTCGAGTTCGACCGCGGCCCCTTCGTGCGAAGGGCGATTGCCGGGACGGTTGACGATGCTCAGCGTCTCACCGGTGTTGGCCAGGGTCACCGCCAGGGGGTGGTAACACCAGTCTCTGTTATAGTTGATGTCCATCCCCGCTTTACGCTCGCCACGCGTTTGGGTAAAGCTGCCGTCGGCGTCGATCTTCGCGCATTCCCAAAAGGAATCGGGTTGCTTCGACCAGACGCGTAAACGGGTCTGGTTGAAAGCGTCGATCAAAGCCTGGATGCTGCCACTATCGAAGCGTCGACAAAAGTCGCCCGAAGTAGTCGGGTCGGGAAAACGCTGAGTGCCCAAGGCGTTGAGAAAGTTTTCGTCGCTGCGACGCAGTTCCATGTCTTGCAGGCAGGTACCCCCGCAAAGGGAATTGTAAGCGATGGCCAATACGTGGTCCGATTCCGAGTAAGGCTTTTGAAACTGGAGCAGATGCAGCTTCTCGTCGATGTCGTCGATCAGTCCGATACGCCGGGCCAGAAGGTGCATGGCCCCGAGGCCTCCGCAACTGATCGCCCCCACGCGTTCGGAGACTTCGTAATGAATGTTGGAGGCGTCGAAAGAAGGAGCGAAGGTCATCGCGGCCTCTCGCTTAGCCAGGCGACGTTCGATTCGACTCTTGCATTTTTGAAACCAACGTCCGAAAATAACATTCACTCGAAACTCCTTTTTGCGACTGTCGATTTGTTAAGCGGTTACTTACACAAACCGCAGAAAACAAAAAGGATTTCGAGCTTTCTTCGATAAATCGAAACAATTCTCCAAAAAACTACGCTGTTTTAAGGTCTAGTTGCACTCGCTGATATCCAGATTTCGGGTCAGGAGCCAAAATCCACTCCCATTGGGAACCAGCAAAAGTTGAAACCGTTGAAGGTTTTTATTCTCGCCGGACAATCCAACATGCAGGGGCATGCACAAATATCCACCTTGGATTCCATGGCGGAAGATCCGAAAACGGCTCCTATTCTGAAAGAAATTCTAGGACCGGACGGCAAGCCTCGAGTCTGCGATCAGGTGTGGATTTCCTCGGTGGGCTGTGCTGGAGATGGCTGGTCGGACGTCATTGAGCAAAAGGGCAAGTTGAAAGCCGGTTTTGGGGCCGGAACCGACAAAATTGGCCCCGAATATACCTTTGGCCTCTACATGTCGAAATACTTGGGCGAGCCGATTCTGATCATCAAAACCTCCTGGGGGGGACGCAACCTTCACACCGATTTTCGTCCGCCTAGCGCAGGGGCTAAAACTTACAACGACTACATCCTGGAACAATGGAAGAACCGCAAGCTCGACGCGGAGAAGGAAAAGGCCGACATCAATAAAAAGGCCGGAGTCTTCTACCGTCACATGATCGATCATGTACGCAAAGTGCTAAAGGACATCAAAGCGGTTGTTCCCGACTACGATCCGAAGCAGGGTTACGAGATTGCCGGGTTCGTCTGGTTCCAGGGCTTCAATGATCTCGTGGATAGTTGGACTTATCACAGCCCATCCAAGAGCAAATCCAACCCCTATGCGGAGTATTCGGAATTGCTCGCTCACTTCATCCACGATGTTCGTAAAGATCTCGCAGCACCAAAGTTGCCCTTCATCATTGGAGTTATGGGAATCGGAGGTTTGAAGGAAGATAAGCAAACACAACAGTCGAATTTTCGTTTAGCTCAAAAAGCTCCGACATCTTTACCGGAATTCCAAGGGAATGTTCGTGCGGTGGAGACTGCTGTTTTTTGGGATGAGGAACTGGACGCTTTGCATACAAGGATGGAAAAATATTGGCCGAAGGTGGACGCGAAGGTCGCCGAACAAAAGAAGAAAGATCCGAAGGCCGATGCCTGGGAGAACAAAATGAAACTCATGGCGGAGTATTTTTCGCCAGAGGAATGGAAGCGACTGAAAGGGGCCTCCAACGGGGGCTACCACTATCTCGGGGCCGCCAAAATCCTGGCACCCATCGGAAAAGCTTTCGCCGATGCGATGAAGGAAATGATTTCGGCAACTCCGAGTGAGAAAGCTCCAAATTCTCCAAATCTGACTGCAGAGCTGGCCCCCACCTTCACACAATTGCTGATGAAGGAATCCGTTTCTTCTTTGGCTAAAGCGGCTCGAGAGCAGGGTGATGCCAGTCGTGGAGCGATGATCTTTTACCGTTCGGATCTACTTTGCATTCAGTGCCACATCCCTGGTGACGAAACTCCGAAGCTTGGACCGGATATTTCTCGGGCCGGGAAGGACGCCACCGATACTTACCTCGTTGAATCACTGCTTTTTCCCTCCAAGGTGATCAAAAAAGGATTCGAGACGATATCCGTAACGACCACTGCCGGTAAAAAAATCACGGGACTTCTCGCTTCTGAAACGGCGGAGACTTTGACTCTACGCGACGCGTCGGACCTTGGAAGATTAATTAAGATCTCGAAAAAAGAGATCGAAGAACGTAAGACTTTGGCCTCATCATTGATGCCCGAAGGACTGATGAATGTCCTGGCAACTCGACAGGAATTTCTCGATCTCACCCGCTATCTCATCCAAATTTCTGAGAAAGGGCCAGATCGTGCCCGTCAACTAAGGCCAGCCGCTTCCCTGATTGCTCCACCACCGATTCCCGAATACGAACGAGATCTCGACCACGCCGGGTTGATTAGTTCTTGGGACGAACAGAGTCTCAAACGAGGTGAGACTATCTACACTCGAGTATGTGCCAATTGTCACGGAACCAGGGATCGCCAGGGATCCCTGCCGACTTCCTTACGCTTTGCCGATGGCAAGTTCAAGAATGGTTCGGAACCGCTGCAAATGTACCGGACCTTAACGCACGGCTACGGCATGATGTCGCCGCAAACCTGGATGGTCCCGCAACAAAAATATGATGTGATCCACTACATACGCGAAGTATATTTAAAACCTTTCAATCCTTCGAGTTATCGTTCAGTAGATGCCCCTTACCTGGCCAATCTACCCAAAGGGAAATCGCGTGGCCCAAAACCTTCTAACATCGAACCCTGGGTCAGTATGAACTACGGCCCCAGTCTGATGGCCACACTAGAGATCGGCGACCAAGGAAATTATGCGTACAAGGGAATAGCGGTTCGACTCGATAATGGTCCCGGTGGCATTTCGCGCGGTCGACATTGGATGCTCTTCGATCACGATACTATGCGCATGGCCGCGGGTTGGAGTGGCACGGGTTTTATTGATTGGAAGGGTATTAATTTCAATGGAGAGCATCAGGTACATCCCCGAATTGTGGGCAATCTGCATTTCAGCAATCCCGTGGGCCCGGGCTGGGCAAATCCTGAGACGGGTTCCTTTGAGGACACTCGACTCACCGGTCGGGACGGGAAACATTATGGCCCTCTACCGCGCTCCTGGGCCCAGTATAAAGGGATCTATCATTATAATAATCAGGTAATAATTTCTTATAGCATCGGCGGCACATCGATTCTCGAAATGCCGGCTTACGAATTCGCCGAGGGTGAGAAGGTGGTATTCACTCGCACACTGGATATTCGGAAATCGACGAAAGATTTACTAGTGCGAGTTGCTCCTTCAAAGATCCATGTTGTGCAAGTTGGTTCCGGAGCCGTTCTGGAAAATGCGGGAGAATTCACCAACCTTCGTATCCCAGCACAGCAAACGCCTTTGACTATCAAACTCTTGCTAATAGAGGATGATATAAATAAGTATACGCAATTTATAAAGAATTCTCCATTACCTGTTAGTCTCGAACCGTTTACTAAAGGTGGGCCACCACGCTGGCCGGAAATTCTCACAACAGAAGCGATCATTG
Organism: Telmatocola sphagniphila; assembly: GCF_018398935.1. Classification (GTDB taxonomy): domain Bacteria; phylum Planctomycetota; class Planctomycetia; order Gemmatales; family Gemmataceae; genus Telmatocola; species Telmatocola sphagniphila. Next base: position 1,085,075 of record NZ_CP074694.1, read on the forward strand.
GAGACAGTTCTCAGGCTTATGCTGTCGATGTGCTCAATTATCCTGCAAGTAATCCCTTCAACAGTCAGATGCGGCTGACCGGCTTTGATTTTTACTCCGATGGCAAACGAGCCGCCGTCTGTAGTTGGGATGGAGATGTCTGGCTGGTGAGAGGGATCGACAATCCGGCGGGTGGTCTCACCTGGCAGCGAATTGCCTGCGGACTCTTTCAGCCTCTAGGATTGAAGATTGTGAAGGATAAAGTTCACGTTTGTTGTCGGGACCAGATTGTTGTCCTCCATGATCTCAACGGCGATGGGGAAACCGATTACTACGAATGCTTCAATAACGACCATCAGGTCACTGACCATTTCCATGAGTTTGCTATGGGTTTGCAGACGGATGCGGAGGGCAACTTTTATTATGCAAAGGCCGCTCGACATGCACTTATGGCGGTGGTGCCACAGCATGGTACTCTGTTGAAGGTTTCGAAAGACGGTAGCCAGACGGAAATTTTAGCAACGGGATTTCGCGCTCCAAACGGAGTGTGTCTCAATCCGGATGGGACTTACTTTCTGACCGATCAGGAAAGTTTCTGGGTTCCCAAGAATCGAATCGATCTCGTTGAAAAAGGGGGTTACTATGGAAATTTCTGGGGTTATCACGATGTGACCGATCCTTCGGACGCTGCCATGAAGAAGCCTCTCGTTTGGATTACTAATGCCTTCGACCGCTCACCATCGGAACTCCTTTGGGTCAATTCCGACAAGTGGGGCCCGTTGAAAGGATCGCTTCTCAATTTCTCCTACGGTTATGGCAAGATTTATGTCGTACCCTTTGAAAAAGCGAACGGCCAGGTACAGGGCGGAATGTGTGAACTTCCCCTTCCGCAGTTTCCCACTGGGGTGATGCGCGGCCGTTTTCATCCGGAAAACGGTCAGCTTTATTGTTGCGGAATGTTCGCCTGGGCCGGGAACCAGACGCAACCGGGGGGCTTCTATCGCGTACGTTACACTGGAAAATCTGTCTGTCTTCCCACGCAACTTAAAGCCAGCAAAACGGGCATGCAGATCACTTTCAGCGCCCCCTTAGATCCCAAGGTGGCAGGCGACCCCAAGACCTACGCAGTGAAGACCTGGTCGCTCAAGCGCAGTGAAAAGTACGGTTCACAACATTACGATGAAAAGCCCTCGGTCGTGAAGGCAGCAAGACTTTCGGAGGATGGTAAAACCGTTATCCTGGAGATTGAGGACATCAAACCGACTTGGAGTATGGAGATCAAATATCATCTGGTAGCTCAGGATGGTTCCCCTGCAAGCGGCTTTCTCCACAATACGATCCATCACTTGAATGATTAGAAATCTATCGAAGGTTTAAATCGGAAGAGGTTATTGATCGTAATTTATAAGGAACTGAAAACATGACCTGTTGAGGAATTTCTTCATGATACCTAATTCGGATCCAGACGACCCGGTCAATTGGCCAGGAGGAACATTAATTGGGATCGCTTTGATAATTCTACTTCCGCAACTGATTTTTTTAATAATTGGCTGGAATATCATAGTTCCGATTTGGGCGACCGCGGGAATTGCACTTTGGATCGTAATATCCACCAAGTCGTCCTATGAAGGGTTTCCGTTTTCTTTTGATTTCGTTGCGATGCAAATATTTTTAGGTTCGGTGTCGTTAACCATTTTGGCCGTTTTCAAGATGATACAACGCGAGTGAAATCTAGAAGAACGGTTTTAAGAGAAGTTACCGGTAGTAAATATTCATACCAGTCAAATTGATGTTTGATAAAAGTTTCAAAATCTTTACCGTTTTTTTCTTTAGAGAACGGTTTAACAAAACAGGCTTCTATTCCGAAAAATCGGAAAGATCCTGAAGATTTATGCATGAGGATCGAATATTATGCAATCGCTTTTGGCGGCCAACATATCATTTTTGTTAGCGGTTGGATTGCTGACTGTCAGAAAGCCCGCCAAGTCAAACAGAGTTTATTTCCTCGCAGAGGATCCGGGTGACGACTATGTCGGTTGCAATAACCCGAAATCTAAAATTCCCACGCTGAATCGAGATAGACAGTCTTCGGAAAGAAAGCGATTTACCGATGCTGAGTCCCCCTCGGCGGTATCTACAACCAGTCGCCATGGGTTCCGGACGAGAAGATATGCCTTTCGAAATTGCTGGTGGCATTTCCTGGTGTTCTTAGCTATCCAGTCCGCGATGCACGTGCCGCTCATTGCGGGGGGTTCTAATCCACCTGATTCCCATACGAACGTGCGGCCGCTGAAAGTTTTCATTCTCGCAGGCCAGTCCAACATGGAGGGGGCGGGTTTTGTCAGAGCCGAGGAAAAACGAAACGGCGGTAAAGGAAGTTTGGAGTTTATCGTCCGTGATCCGGGCACGGCGAACAAGTATAAACATCTCGTCGATAAAGAAGGTCAGTGGCTAGTCAGCGATCATGTTTGGATTCACTTTTTGACCCGCAAAGGGAAATTGAGGCCGGGCTTTGGTGCCAAGGAAGACCAGATCGGACCGGAACTCGGCTTCGGCCAGGTTATCGGCGACTCTTATAAGGAGCCAGTACTTCTGATCAAGCTGGCCTGGGGTGGGAAGAGCCTGGCAAAAGATTTTCGACCGCCCAGTTCCGGGGGTGAGGTTGGCCCCTATTACAAAGAGATCATTGATCGCACGAAGACTCTGCTAGGCAACCTGAAGAAGGAATTTCCAGAGCTGGGTGATCGTTCCTATGAACTGGCTGGTTTCGGCTGGCATCAGGGTTGGAACGATCGCGTCAACCAGAGTTTCAACAATGAATACGAAAAGAATCTTGCTAATTTCATTCGCGATATCCGTAAAGATCTCGAAGTGAAAGATCTTCCTTTTGTGATCGCCGAAACGGGGATGAGCGGTACAGAAGAAAAACATCCTCGAGCGCTTTCTCTGATGAAGGCGCAAGCTGCTGTGGCCGAATACGAGGAATTCAAAGGAAATGTCGCTTTTGTGGGGACTCGTTCGTTCTGGCGAGATAAGGACGTTTCACCCAGCGGTCAGGCCTACCATTGGAACAACAATGCCGAATCCTATTACCTGATCGGCGAAGCCATGGGGAACGCCATGGTAAAGCTCTGCGCTGCGAGAAGTTCCTCGAAATGATCCTTGGCCACAAAATTCTTATCCGATATCTCAACCCGAAAGGGCCTCTCATGCCGGTTAGTGTCTTTCGTTTTCAAATTTTCATGATCACTGCTGCTCTCCTCACAGCCCCTCCCTGTCACTCCCTGGCGACGGAACCTGCCCCGCAAAAAGCCGAGATGGCCGGATACCTGCTCATCCCCCACAGTAAGGTCGATGCGAAATACAATGCCGGTTTCTCGATGTATGTCGCGGCTTGGCCGCTCCTGAAGAATTATCCGGGCCAGGAGTTTCAATCCGGTCTGCCGGGCACCTGGATGTTCTCTCAGTACGAAGGGACAAAGCCGAAGGATATCTACTCGGACATTGAAGGTGGGCTCGGATGGTGGCGCGACACTCGGTTCGCCACCGAAACTCCAAAATTTATTATGGGCGGCGTTGCATTAAACTTCGTCGAATGGGCCAATGGTCCCGGGGCCGGCAAAGGTCGCGATTGGAATAAGCCTGCAGGGCACTACGCGATCGCGCAGCTCAGCCCGTGGGTGCTCTGGCCTCCCGATGGTTTAAATTTGAAGCGGGGAACTTCGGGCGAATTGTTCGGCTACGGATATCTGCCCTTACCCCTGACCAATCCTAAGAAAACTACTGCAGGCAAGGATGTCCCCACCGGAAATCAATGCTGGACGCTTTTTTTAAACACGGGAAACTTCAAAGGCCCGGTCACGTTCTTTCTCCCTTATTTCTGGTCGAAGCCGACTCTTGATTATCCCAAACTGGCGGGTATGTTTCTCGACACCCGGCCCTCTGAACCCAACAAAGCAGTGCAAATGGAAACTCAGCATATCCCCGCTTATATAGCTCAGGATGCGAAAGGGGTTACCTTCGCTCGCGTTGCCACTACTCAATTTCCCAGTCAGCGCGAAGGCAACGCTCCCTTGATTCACCGCATGACGGCCTACAGCCGGTCAGCACTCTGGGACAATGTCGAAGCCTGGTTCGGTGGCGGGCCAACCGCCTCGGGGAAAGTGGATGACAAGGCCGCTTCCATACACACTTTTGAGAGCAAAGGCGGCGCTACCTGGCAGATATATTCTGCCAAGACGCCCCGTGAAAAGAAGGTGCCCATCGCCTGGAATTCTTTTGCCAACCCTGCGGCCCTAGATGAGATTACCTATGGATACCAATGGTCCAAAGAAGCAGTGACAACCTCGGAAAATAGCTCGGATTCACTGATCCGCCTTCCCGAATACTATCGTCTGGAAAAGGACAAGAGGGATCGGGACAAATGGGTAGTTGTTAATGAAAAGGATGTGCCTTCTGAGACCGGTTTAGCCAATGTTTCATTTCCGAAACGACGCGGCCCGGATCGTCGGCCCTACCTCACACCGGAGGGACCGGAAAGTTCCTGGAAAAAGCCCGGACCGGCAGCGGGGCCATTCGAAGCTAAGCTTGAGGATGGAAGTGTGGCAACCTATTACTGGTATCGCTTTGCGGATCAACCTGCTTTGTTGAACGCGGATCTGTCTGGGGAAGAACGGGAAATTCTTCAGAAGCGAGTGGAACTGCTCCACAGGAATTGGACGAAAGACCGCGAGTACCTGCCACCTCCCAAGATTGGCCGGCTGGCTCAGTTAGATCCGGGGGTGATCGTAATTCCGCCCAAAGGGCTGGAATACGGTTACGTTCCGATTGTAACCCGACAATCTGCTCAGGAATGACCGGTTAAGGCTAACCCAAAACAAAACCACATTGAATTACTCGTTCTGATGACAATAATCGCCCTGCTAACCAAGGCACCCCGTTCGTTCTCTGTTCGCCCGCATGGACCTTTGGGACGACCAGTTTGGGGGCGCCGAACTAGTGTTTGCTGCATTTTTACGCATCTTTCAGATCTATCTCAAACACTCCCGCGATCTAAACTCGAAGTTGCGGAGGTGGATGGTTCCCGCCCAGGCTGCTGAAGCAGAGATGTGGGAAGCGTTGACTAACGCAATAGGACTGAAGACCATTGGAGTCGGGCTGCGCTACGCATCGCCCGACGGTGTCCCGGCGATGGGTGGTGTAGTCGAGTATGTCAACTAAAGTCCGTATGACGGACTGCATCGGATCGACAAGTCGGGGCTCACCGTAGCTGCTTTGGGAGTCGTCGATGGCGGCGGCTCGATCATGGTCGAGCTGAATCTCTATCTGTACGGTGATCCGACGGCTGAAATAGTCACCCATCAGACCCGGCTCTGAGACGAATGTTCTCAAAAACACTTCCCAATGCCGACTGAGGCGGGTCAGAGCGAATGAGCGAATATTTTGACTGCGGCCGTTCGTTGATGTTGGTTGCACGAATTGGCATAGCAGTTTCGTATCGCAAAAATGGTCTGACACTGCCTATGAAACGCTTGAGATTTGAACCACTTTTCGCCACTCGAAATAAGGAGTTCCATCGCTTATTCCGTGAGTTTGAGCGTCATTAAATTCGACTTGAGCACGCTTGTTGATCAGTAACTCGCGTGATCATAATGAGAAAGCCCTTCGACGATCTCGCCGAAGGGCTCATTTTGAAACAGGATCGGGCCGATAGGATTTGAACCTACGACTTCTTGGTCCCAAACCAAAACGCATCCAATCGGAAACGCTGGAAAAAGTCGGATGAAAGCGATGGTGCAAAATGGTTTGTACCCCTGTTTGTACCAGATCCGCGGATTTGGTGAAAATCGGGGCTATCGTTCTGATTGCCGTGCGAGATACACAGCGGACGAATAGACAGGGCAGGGCGGAACGGGCGGGGGTGGGTGGCCCTAACTCGACAACCGATCTGGTGTTCGGATGGAGTTCGCTCCGGACGGCTCGCCCTGGTGAAGCTTTCGCGGTTGCTACTTTTACGAGCATCACTTTAATTTCAGTCCGACGATCTCGCCAGTTTCCGGATTGAGCTACCCACCCCCGCCCGTTCCATCGTTGCCTATTGCCTAATCGCCGCCTTCGTTTCACAATAAGTTCAGTTTCTTCTCAATCACACTTTCAGAGGCCCAACGATGAAACCGCTCGCAATCGCTTCCCCTTTGCTCTTCCTGTTCGCATCGCTCGCCAGCGCCGAGAATCCGCCCGAATTCAATTACAAGCTTTGTGAGAAACCAAATTATCTCTCCGAGTCCCACGGCAAAGAGATGATCCTGAAAGCCAAATTCAGAATCGGCCAGCCCGGTATCATCGCGGTTTACGAACGCAAGAACAAGAAAACGAATCGAGAGGATTACCCGGCCGAGATCCCGGTGAAGTTCTACAGCCCGGAAGCTGAAAAGAACTTTCGGGAATCGATCATCGCCAGCAACAAAAGGAAAAAGGATCTGGTGGCCGAGCTGGTAGCGAAAGCGGATTTTTGCAAAGAGGATGAAGTTCTTTCGAAAGACTATGTTGTTCCGGATGCCCTCTTGCCCAAAGCCAGCATTACGCCTCGGTTTCAATCGCTTCAAAGTGGCTGGATGCGAATGCAGGAAGGCGCGGCCGAGTCCGATGCAATCATGGAAAAGATCTTGGCGGATGCCCGGAAAAAGGGACAGACCGAAAAGCGAAAGTACTACGGTGCATTCGGTTTCGTTGATGCAAAAGTGAACGCAATCGCGCCGGAGAAGGAAGATAAGCCGATTGAGATTCCCACCGAGACGGCCGCGAGTTCGAAACTGTTTCTCGCGAAAGCCAAATTGCGGAACGATGCTGATAAAGCTGAAGGAATCAAAATCTTGAAAATGATTTTGGATCAGTACCCGGGAACCAAGGCAGCTAAGGAGGCCGCTGAGATCTTCGACGATTCAAAATAACCGGAGCAGGTTTCCAGTCCAGGCATCAGGGCCCAATCGCCCCGCCTTGTCGCGCCGCCGCTTGAACCGCTCCGCCCATCACTTGAACAGTGGCATTGATTTCATCAAGAGTTTTTTGCATCTGATCCTGCTTCATGTCCTCAGCGCCTAACGACTTGTTGAGTCTCATCCATGTATCACTCAAGCTTTCGAACTGAACCGAGCCTACGCGAGTAAAACCTTTGTTCCCGCCGTTGTCTTGCCGAGCTTTTTCCCTCTCTTTAAGTCCTGCAAGATAATTCGAAATGTCACGCAGAGGATTTTTGGATGTATCTACTCCGATCCCGTTTGCAAATCGGTTGGCCATATCCCCTAATCCTTTGATGTGAGAGATCCCACCGCCCTGAAGATCGGCATCCCAATTCTTCATTACCAAATCGAGCGTTCCGGGTTTCATAATTCCTAGATTTTCTCCCATCGCGGCCATTGTTGCAGCAATCGCGTTGGTAGCTTGTTTGTACTGCCGGACCATCCAATTCAATTTATCGATGACGAAGTTGACCGCTTTAGTTGCCCAATCCATGAGATGATCGGTCCAAGACTTGTTAGCGTCGTCCATCGCGTTTGAAGTTTTTTCGGATTCAGTGTCGAAGAATCCGAACATATAAGCGCCGGCCGCAACGAGCCCCCCAATAGACGCAACTGCCAAACCTACCGGACCTAAGAAAGCTGAACCGATAGCAACAGCCATCCCCCCAATTCCTTCCACCACCGCGAAGATTGCAGATCCCAAACCAACGAAAGAGCCGATGACCGTTGCGACGACAGAAGCAACCCCAGCGGCCGCGACAACGAATCCGGAAACCGCTGTAGCCATCACCACCCATTCCGTTGCCGCTTCGACGGTTGCCTTATCTAAACTTTGGAACCACTTCACAAAATCAATAACGGCATCGGTTGCCATTCGCACATACGGTGCCAGTGAGTCTCCAACCACTCTTGCAGCATATTCGAGAGCTGCCCCCAATTGCTGCATTTCAACCGTGCCAGCGCCCGCCTGAGACAAGATCCCGCCGATACCTAAAGTCCCGCCGAGTGTGAATTTGGATGCTGCCGAAGTGATGCTCGATATCGACTTGGAAACCGATTCGATAACCTGATTCGCCGAACGGCTGAAGGAAGCAACGGCCGCTTGCGATCTCGCGATTGCAGCCGCAAAGAGGTCTGCCGCTTTACTCGACTTGCCGAGCTTGCCGCCAATGCCGTCGATATCCGATTGTACTTTCGAAACTCCGTTGGTTACGAAGTCGACAGTCATTTCCGCAAGTTGCTCTGAAGTCGCCATGATTCCCTCCGGTGATTCGAAGTCTCTTTCACATTGGTTCCAACTGTAACAAGTTCGCCATAAATCCCCAAACCGCCCGCCTGGTCAACCGGCCAAGGCGAGAGCATTGGTTCAAGTTTCGCCGCGATCAGCCGCCCTTGCTAGTCACCAGCTCGCACGGTTACTCTTCCGCGTCGAGAACCGATCCCATGAATTCTTGAAGAGCTTTAATCGATTCGGCGTCATTCCCGAAAATGCTATTCAGAAAGCTCAACCAGCTTTTGGGTTTGCCGCCAGTGGGCTCGTTAATCGGTCTGCACATGCTACTTTCCTTTTTAAAGTTACTTGTTAAAAGTTCGAAGTTTCTATCCCATGCCGAGCATCGCAGTGCGAGATCGGCCAGATGTTGATTCAATCCCGTTTGCCACTTTGTCGCCTATCGCATTTCTGAATCCCTCCCATCGGTTGCTAGGTTGCTTTGGTCGATCTTTCACGCCGGCCGCAAGAGCAATTCACCGCGGGCGGGGTGGGTTGCCCTGATGGTATCCAGTTCGGTCTACCGGTCGCCTGGTGGTCGCCTGGTGAAGATCCGATCACTCGCCGCCCGCTTCCCCCGTTTCCCCTGGTGTCTGGAGTGGGCCACCCACCCCCGCCCGTTCATCCGCCGATGTTTCACCCGACACCGGTTTCTTTCGCTCATCCACAAGCCCTAAATACTCACGGATCCGCTCCAGAGGTGGCAAGTGGATCCGCAGCCCTAGTAAATCGTCAATCGCTCGCTGGGCCATAATTCGGTCACGTGGCTTCGAGTTCGGATCGGAAATCACGGATGTATAGACGGCCAGCGATTCCGCACGTTGTTCCCGCCGAGCTTTCTGGATCTCCAGGACATTCCAATCGCGGGCGGTTCTTATCCAGCCCTGAATTGTCGAAGAGAAAATATCAGTACCAAATTTTTCGCGCACCTCCCGCTTGATTTCCTCCGTGGTGAAGTGCCGGCCGAGCATCGTTTGAACGAACTCAACACGCTCGCGAACTTGCTCCTGGTGAACAGCTCGCCTAGTCTTTTGGCCGTTGTCTTTTGCCATAAATCGCCGCCTTCAATTACCCTTCGCGCGCGTGAGGTATTCTGATCACAGTTGAACCGTCGCAACTCTCTCGATCCCAGGCAGATTTTCAGCCCGCCAGAAGGCCCATTTTCAGCCCTCACAGATTCGTTTTGGTCCCATGGGTCCCATGTGGCCCCATGAATCCGAAAACCAGCTCAAATCCTGTGGCCGAGCTTCTAAGTACCGCTGAAGACAACCAAGCTAGGTGTCTAACTAATTAATTTTTGTTTTTCTCTACTTCATGGGTCCCATAGGACCAAACCTCAAAAGAGCAATTCTAAGTACTGAAATAATCGGGGTTTACGCATGGCTCCATGAAGATCGTTCCATGAGGCCAATCATGGGGCCAAAAACGGTTTCATGAGTCCTCAGATGGTTTGGCTACCGGCTTACGAAGTCTAATTCCCTTAAAAAATTTCTTTCGTGTCTTTCCCTCGTCTATGAAATCGCCGTTTTTGGCCCCATCACTTTCGGGATCTGGGGCGTAAGTATCGCGAATAGTTTTGATCGCGTTGAAACACGATTTTAAATTGCGGCTGAAAAGGTTTCTTGGAAGAGGTTTGAGACCGGTTTTAATCGCGTATTCTTGCCATCGTAGGTAAACGTCAGCACAAGTTTCCGTTGCTTCTTTGTCGTCAATAAAGCAGTACTCTTCCACGAATTCAACAATCGGATTGGAGAGTGCTCTGAAGTCATCCATGTCATCCTGACCCGAACTCGGTTGTAGAAAATCCTTACCTTGTTCAATTCGTTCCTGAAGTCGTTTTAAGCCGTCCAAACTCCACCAGAAAATAGAAGGAAGTTCCTTCAAAAGTTTCTCAGTTAAATAACGATCTTCACGCCCTAAAAATGAGGTTGTAGTTCGAAGCACAATGAATCTCGAAGCCAGCGCCAACGCCGAGTCGGGAAGCCGCGGCAGTTCATTGCTTGCGACTAAAATTCTCGCACCCAATCGCACTTCTTCGAGCGTACTCAAATACTTCCGCTCGATATCAATCGGATCGTCGCCGCTGATTGCCAGCAAACGATTCGTGATCAACTTGTCGTCGTAACGTCCGGAGATCCGCATATCGGGAAAAATAGCAAGCTTTTTGCCGATCCAGCCACTAAGCCCGAACGGGTTTGACAATTGGCTCATGCTCGATGCCAGGCAGTTGGAATGCCCCATCAGTGCTTGCAAGACCCGGCAGATTGTACTCTTTCCACTTCGAGGCGGACCTAAAAGAAAAAAGATCTTGTGGCATCGCGTTTGCCCGGACAAGAGATAGCCAGACACTTCCTGAAGAGTGTCGATTGCTTCTGGGTCCTTCGGCCAAATGGATTGAAGAAACTTTATCCATTCCGTTGGGTGAGACGATTCGATTCTAAAGTCACCAGTGAGAGCGTAATCGAGTTTGTGAAGGTTGAAAAAATCGGGTGACAATGGGGCTGGCTTCACTTCCTGACTCTTTAACAAATCGCTCAGCTTTAATAGGCCGTTTGAGAACACGACGCAATCCGACATGTCTTGACCAGCTTTGGGGCCGCGAAGATAGCAGGGTGGTTCAATTTCTGAAGGTACTCTGGTTTTCGCACTAAGGGCTTGCATGGCCGATGAAATGTTATTCGTCGTTACTGGCGGCGGGGTGGGTGGTTCACCGTTGCCGGACCATGCCGCGATTTTCTTCTTGTACTCGGCTTCAATTAGTTTGTTGGCAACTTCCGTCAGCCGTGGTCGAAGATCTGAAACGGGTGTCAGTTTGTACCTTTCATCGGAGTAAATGTAAAATTGCTCCCTCCAATAAACGACTTTATCCGTTCTTAGAAACTCGTTCGCAATCCTCATCGGATCATTTGGCTTGCGAAAAATCCCCCCGTTCTCTTTGAGATCTCTCTGGGCTTCTTCTCGCTTTTCTAAGTCCCGCTTCAGCGGATCTAGTGAGGGAGTAGTTCCCGCGATGTGTCCAAGAGAGTCTTCCAAAGATTTCAACATGTTCTCGGAGTGGCCACCCACCCCCGCCCGTTCATCCGCCGAGCTGGTGTTGTGAGGTGTAAGCGAGATTCCGTCCCCGGCAGCCGTGAATTGGGCGGGTGGGTTGCCATTCCCAAAGTTCGCCGTCTGATTTATTTTGCTCAGCATTCGAGCTAGAACGCGAGATCTGAAAGCAGAATCCGGATCGCTGCTACTTGAATTTGAATTTGACTTTGACTTTGTGTGTTCATCATGTACCATTAAATCGTCCTTTCCGTAGTCCGCGTTTGTTTTTCCGACTTGGCCACACATTTGACCGATGTGTGGCCTTTTTTCGTTTTCCTAGGTGTTCCTTACTACTGCTGCAGCTCTATCGAGTAATCTCGGCCGCCACGGTTCCGACGTTGCCAATGTTTCGATATTCTTGGACCTCCCGATAAAGCCCCCGCGGGATTGCAGCCGCGCATGACCAGCCAGGGCCCATGCGAGGACTGCTTCCCGTTCACTCACGAGCCGTTTCAACAGTGACGGATCGTCTGGTAGTTCTTTTGTCGTTTTCACATGCGTGAACTTGTTGCCGAGATCTTGGCCAGGGCGAAACGGCTTGGTAAGAGTTTCCGCCACGATGATCATCTTCGTGCTCGATTTCGAGTTGCGTATCGTCGGCTTTCTATCGCTACTCGGAAGCAACGGTTTTCTCTCGATGGTCATGGGCCGATTCATGGAAAATTTGATCAGGTTGTTAATGATCCGATTTCGCAGTGAGAAACTTTTCGGCATGTAAAAGTATTTGCAAAAAACCGCCATGTGTGGCTGCATGAATTCAAAGATCCACGACTTACCCAGTTGGTCAACGAAGGGATAGCAAGCGTTTTCGTCGCCAAGAAGTATTCGAAGCATTCGGCAAATCAAGTCTGTGCTTGATTCCGGGCCTGTTAAAACAAACATGTTTCCGTAGCTGGTGTCACTGGTCAAAACGTAGCTGAAAAGCTCTTGAACTGTTTCCGCTGTGTTGCCATCGACGACGTGGCCGAGGGCTTCGAGCCAGGCTGGACATCTGCCAGACTTCAAATCTGGACTAACCCGGATGCCGTTCAGATTGAAGAGCCGCGGCCGCGTCGGGTTATCATTGGAGCAACCCACCCCCGCCCGATTCCCCTTCGAACTGGTGAACCGGCCGGATTCGATAGCTTCCTTCAACTCGTGCGGGTCGAATAGACCTTCCGATGTGACGATCTTTTTGGAAAGGTCTATCCTGCTTTTAGTGCCGAGAAAAAACGGGGGTTCAAAAGTCCCGTCAACGTACGTTCTGACCATCAACGCATTTTTGACGGCATCCACGAGCCGCCGTTGAACTATTGGCTTTGTGAATTGAAACTCTGGATGACACTTCAGCTTCAATTCGAATTCCGCCTCGATAACATTATTGCTACATGACGCTATCAATCCGGCCGCTTCAGAGTTGAGCATTTCCCGGTATCCAACTCTGTCGGGTTCTTGGATCCAAAAACTTCCCCGCCAGTAAACAAGCTGTTTGAATTCCCGGATAAAGTCCGCAATCTTTCCGGGTGGGGACCATGTTTTAATTGCGATAATCTGTTCTTTTTCCGCCGCTGCCACTGTTCCGTTCGTTCGTTTGTTCCCGACCATGTTTCACGTTGCCCTTTCCCGTTTATTAGTCCTTCGATGTGAGGACTGAACCGGCTTGCATCCGCGTTCAATCCAGTTGTGGATTTCAGAGACTCGCCATCGTCGCATTCTGCCGATGTGAATTCCCTTGGGCATTTTCCCGGTATTCGCCATAAGCAGCACATGACGCCAATGACACTTCAGAATCTCGGCCACTCCCTTTACATCGACCATGGCCGGGGTTTGAACGGTTTGCATTTGCCACCTACCTTTCATTAAGCGGGAACACTCTAACACATTGCGCCGCGATCACCAAACGGCGCAGGGGGGTTATGAAGTCTGAAGGTTTTCGAGGAATTATTGAGGCTTAGTAATCGTGCGGGCGGGGTGGGTAGCCCAAAGGATACCGCGACGGAAAGAACTTCAGGAGAGCTTACGCTTCGACTCGCCCGCGCTTTCGAGATCGGACTGGCTTCGCGCCGGCCGCAATCCATTCTTTGAATTCGCCTAGATGCCAACGTCTCAACCCGCCGATCTTCAATCCAAATGGGATCTTCCCTTCGTCTGCCATCCGATACACTGTTCGCCAAGTGCATCCAAGTAGTGCGGCTATGTCGTTCACAGTGACGAGCTCGCCTGTGGATTTGGGAACGTTCGTTTCATTTGCTTTGCGGGGTGCGCGCAGAACTGTCGTCGTGGTCATTCTCTTGGACCTCATAAAAGATTGAAAGCGTTAGTTTCTTGGTCTGAATGATGGATTAAGAAAGGAGTGTAACAAATGGGGATTGATTCCCAAGTGATCCGCTCTAACGCTTCAGGGGATTTGGCTTATATGACGCCTAGATGAAACGTTGGAAGTATTATGATTATGAAGCTGACACGAGTCAAGTTTAGTTGTCGCAAATTGACAATTTTCCGCATAGCGGACTGGGACACCTGTGTGGTGAATTGCTCTGGATGCTACCAGTCTGATCGGTTTCCGGGCTCGATGATAGCAACCCACCCCCGCCCGATTCCCCTTCGACGGCTCGCCCTGGTGGTATCGGGTTGGTTCTGATCATCGCCCTGGTGGACACTGCCGCCCGGGGTGAGAAGTCACCAGCGACGAACGGGGCGGGTGGGTAGCCTTGGGTCATCGGCACATGCGCGGCGCACGCGGGGATATCTCGCCAGTTACTGGCTTTTGGGCTTAAGGAATGGGATAGGTCTACCGATCTCTTCCAGCTCTTTGATCGCGGCTTTTCGAAGTTTCTCCCGCACCCATGCCGATAGTTCGACACCGGACACTTCTGCCGCCGACACAAAAGTTTCTTTTTCTTCGGGAGTCAAGCGGACCTGGAGCACTTCCGCCCGAGTTCGAAAAACTTTTGGCTTCTTAGATTCCGTCTTTTTCTTCATGGAATCATTGTACTGCCATTGAAATGACAGTACTTAGGAATTTTCTTGACTGTACTGACAATGGCAGTACAATACCCATAGTTACTGAAAAGAGCGAAGCCAGCCGAAGATTGCACCCTTCGACTGGCTTCTAACCCAAAAACTTGTTAGGAGTTTTCGAGTATGGTCAACATTTTATCAACCAAATCCGCTTCGAGTAAGCTTCCCGTGGTTCTTCGACCGATCACCGCCGGCGAATTCGCTGTAGCCGTCGCCAATGACCTTGAAATTGGCCGGGTATGCGAACGCTCAACCGGGTGGTCTGCAATCGGTTTGAGGGGCTATATCGGCATGTTCTCGTGCCAAGCCGCGGCTGTTGCAGCACTGGCCCTGAAGATCTCCGTCGATTCCCCTTTCTAATCAACCCATCATTCGCCCACTCTTCTTAATCCACCGTACATCCAATGAGAACCACAATGCATACTTACACTCGCACCAATTGGCTGAAAGAACCAACCGCACTTCTGCGTTACCTTACCCGCCAGAATGTTTTCCGGCTTCTCGATCCTTACGAGTTTGCCAAAGGTCGAACCGCTCAAGAATTTTGGGACGATGCGGAATACGAATATCTTCTTACCGGTCTTTTGCGTGTCGCGGACGTTCGAAGGGAAGGCCCGTTGCCCTGGAAACACTACGCGGAAGCTTCCATAGCGGTCTGTGAGCTTGCCCTGACTTATTTCGCTAACGATCTGGTCCCGGGTGTCGAAACGCTCCAACTGGCGAAAAAATATCTTGTAACGCCTACTCGGGCTCTGGGTAAAAAGATTGCTCGTAACGCGGTTTTTTTGGCAGATTCCGACCATGACCACGGCGGAAAATTGCTTCTCAAATCGACTGCAAGCTTGCATGAGGCGATTGCGTATGCATCTTTCTGCACGCTCCGCAGTTCAATCCAACTCTCCCATGCGGAACGACGTTCGCTTTCCGAAGTGGAACAATTCAAACTGAATGAACTTCTCGGCAAGTCTTATGCATTATTACCCATTGAACGTCGTTCGACTTTGATCTGCCATGAGCCGGCATTCAATTTGCCAATCCAATTAATGAGCGAAGTTTTTGGATTCTGTAATGATGCATTCGATGATCGATCCGCAATATTATTCGAATCAAAAGCATGCCAGATTATACGAGATTTAATCCCATGTCCCTGGCACGAAGACAGAGATCAAGAGGAATTTGAGAAACACAATCGATTTGTAAAGCATCTGGAATTCATAGATGTTAAAAAATCCACTATCGAAAAGCTCACGCGCACGATACCAGTAGTCACATGGAATCAAGATGAGTCTTTAGCTCAGTTTCTGGAATGGTCCGTCAGATCGCTCTGGTATCAGGATTCCGATCTTTGCAAAAGCAAATTGAATGAAGCTTTCGAAGGATCGTTGAATTTCTTTAAAAAAAATCAGCATTTGTCTGACGAATGCATTTCCATTTGCAGATACATCGCTGAAGGCTTTTCGGAAGCAGAATCAGTTGAATCTTTGTTGGCGAGTGCGGCCACGATCAAAAAGGTAATGGTCCCTGTCTACGAAAAACTGAAGCTCGAAACGACTGCTAGCAATGGTAAGTACGGTTACAAACCGGACTACAAAAAATGTTGCGAAAATCTCTTGGTTCGAACCTTGAGAAATCGCCTACCTATCCCGTGGACTGAATGCCCTATCCCAGCGTCCGCCGAAATCGAACAACTGAGAGAATTGGCGGCTTAATCGAGCCGATGCCTTCGTTTACTCGCCCGTTTTTTATTCAGAAAGTGAGATTAGATCCCATGGCCAATGAATCGGAACCAAAGTACGTCACGGCGGCGGAAGTCGCCAAGCAACTGAAAGTGTCGGTAATCGCCGTTCATCGCTGGATGACCCACGGGAAAAAGGGGATAGTCCTACCCGCGATCAAGCCAGGAAGAGTTTGGTTGACCACTCAGAAATGGCTGGATGAATGGGCCAAGAAAGTTACGCCGGGGATGCCCATGCAATTTGGAAGTCGTACTGAGAGTTATCATGCCAGCTAAAACGAACTTCCCAAAATTGAGGTTCTTGAAATCCCGTGGGGTGTACTCCTATTACCACGACGGCCGGAGATTCTACCTAGGACGCGATTACGACAAAGCACTTGAACTGCACCGAGCCGCAATCCTTCGAATCAATTCCAACATTGCGAATCCTGCCCCCATACGAAAAACTGACCTGTTAATTTCGGAAGCGGTTCAGTTTTACTTGGAGGGCCCGGTAAGCAAAATGGGCAAATCCGATGCCCACCGCAATTTCTTTGCGATTAAGACACTGGTGTTGTACTGCGGAGCGATGCCCGCCGAGTCGTTCCGAGTCCAGCACGTTGAGCATATCACAAATGAATTCTGCAAAATGCGTGCTCGAACGCGAACCTACAAGAGCAACGTCTGTGACGGTCGCCCATACAGCCGACAGTACGTTACCAAACTTCTAGGCTGCATCCGGCAATGCTGGCGATATCTGGCCCTGCATGATTACGTAAGTGCGGATTGTGCGGCGAAAGTCACTCTGGCCGTGCGAGCGGCGAAAAAGAACGCATCTCCGAGTTTGCCACCCACCCGCCCCGTCTCAGCTGAAGCCGTGCGAGCTACTGTGCAATTTCTTCCGCCCGCGATCGCGGACATGGTAAGCGTTCAGATTGCTACCGGTATGCGAACCGGCGAGCTGGTGAGCATGACTTGGGAAGCTATCGACAGTTCGGGCTCAACATGGATTTACGCCCCGCCAAAGCACAAGAACTCCTGGAGGGGACACCAGCGTCGAATCTACCTGCCTGATGAACTTCAGGAGATCTTGCGGAAGTATCCGAATGCTGGGGCAGGTCAAACACTTTGGGGAGTACCGTTTGATCGATACTATCGGCACCTTCGAACGGCTCAAGAAAAGGCAGGGGTAGAACCTTGGAGACCGTACCAGCTCCGACACGCGGCCGCTACTGAGATCCTGAAACGGAAAGGGGCAGAAGCGGCGAAGTTTCTACTGGGACACGCGGGGGGTGGGTTGCTCAAGCTGTACACCGGGAGCGAACCGGAGAATATGTCACGTTCGGGCAAACTAAATGCCGTCTGATCACGGGCGGGTATCCACTTCGAACGAAGACAATCAACGAAAAGGAACCACGATGGAAGAAAGATTAATTGAAGAGGGTTTGCTTTCACTTCAGGAAGTTGCTCGGCGCTGTGGAGTATCGCCCGGGATGCTCTGGCGTCTCTGCAAGCAAGGGAAGCTGGAATGTGTACGAACATCAGCTAACGGCCGATGGTTGACCAGTTTGAAAGCAGTAACGCGGTACCTGGCAGGGGTAAAAGCAGACATGGCCTCCGTGAAGACTGCGAATGAAATGGATATCGAACAACGGGCGGCTATTGCAACTGCGAAAGCGCTGGCGATGTGTGAGCGGAAAAAACGTTGACCAGCGGCAGACGGCGGGGCGGGGGTGGGTAGCTCAAAATCAACGCAATCGTCTCACATATCACCGGATCCGTCTCAATCTTCCTCCCCATCGTCTCAACAAGTCAATCGGATTGCACCGCACTTCAATGCGGCGGACGTTTGCCGAGCTGGTAGACGAACGGCAGCGAAGATCCTTTCTGGCTCATCAGCGTCGTTTATCGGGCGATTAGGGCGGGCTCGAGGGAATCCGCTTTCCTTGTTCCGTTCGCCTTCCCCCGGTCCGCCCTGGTGAGTTTTAGGGCTACCCACCCCCGCCCGTTCATCGCCATGCCTTTTTTCTCACTTCACCCTTTCAGCCGTCCACCATTTCCACCCGCATTGATTAACTCAATCTGTGCAATTATAATTCCGATGACCTTTGGGCCGGGCGATGCGGGGAACTGGAAAGCCCCCTCGCCAGGTCCGCTTTCCAGAAAGGTCTCTGCATGGGTTCCATTTTCAAACAGACTACGTGGAAGTCCGTTCCACCCGAAGCGAACATCATCACTCGCGACGGGAAGCGTTTCGCGGTCTGGATTCAGAACGGCAAAAAACGAAAAGAAGAAGTCCGAACGGTTCAGACTGGCAAAGACAAAGGCCAGTTTCGAATCTGCATTTTTTCAAAGCACTGGTACGCCAAATATCGAGACAGCTCCAATCTAGTCGTTGTTACGTGCACTGAATGCAAGGACGAAGCCAACGCGCGAAAGGAACTCGAAAAATACGAACGGCAAGCGGAACGGGTTCGAAAAGGGATTATCACGCCGGCTGAAGAGAAGCTGGAGAAGCAAACGCCTAAGCCTATCGCCGAGCACTTCGACGCGTTTGAACACTATTTGAGATCCAAGGAAGTTACGAAGGTTCACCGCGAGAACTCCAGGCGGTATCTAAATCGGCTCGCGGAAGAATGCAGCTTTGTTACATTGCTCAGCATGCGGCGAGAATCCTTCGAGAAGTGGCTGGCCAATCGAATCGTCGACGGCATGTCGGCACGTTCGCGGAACGCCCACCGGGAAGCGCTGAACGCGTTTTGCAACTGGTGTGTTGCTACTGAAAGGTTACTCGATAACCCTTTCCGATTGGTCCGGAAAGCTAACGAAGACGCGGATCCTCGAAGGCAGCGGCGAGCCATGACAGCGGAAGAGCTGCGGCGGTTGCTCCAGGTGGCGAAAGAGCGGCCGCTGAAGGAAGCTTTGATGATCCGCCGCGGCGAGCGAAAAGGGCAACTGGCCGCGAATGTGTCTGACGAACTGAAAGTCAGGCTGGAGCAAATAGGACGGGAAAGGGCACTGATCTACAAAACTTTGGTTCTGACCGGTCTGCGCCGTGGCGAGCTGGCTTCTCTGACCGTGGCGAAATTGTCCCTGGCGGGTTCTTCCCCTCATGCCTACCTCGATGCGGCAGACGAAAAGAATCGAACAGGTAGTGTAATCCCCATTCGTGACGATCTGGCGGATGATCTGCGGCACTGGCTGGCGGACAAGCTTCGAGCCCTTCAAGATCTGGCCCGGGCCCGCGGCGAGTCAATCCCTCGCGAATTGCCTGCTCAGACGAAACTCTTTGCGGTACCAGCTCAGATGATCCGAACTTTCGACCGAGATTTAAAAGCAGCGGGCATCCCCAAAGTAGATGATCGCGGCCGGACCTTGGACGTTCATGCCATGCGTACCACGTTCGGAACTCTGCTCAGCAAGGCAGGGGTTTCCCCTCGAACGGCACAAGCGGCCATGCGTCACTCAGATATTTCTCTGACGATGAACACATACACCGATCCGAAATTGTTGGACGTTCGCGGAGCGCTGGACGGACTGCCGGAGCTTTCTTTGAGCAACCCACCCCCGCCCGTCCTGGTGAAAATTTCCGCCCGGGAAACGGCTTGAAGGGGTCCGCCTGGAAAGGTCGAAATCTCCGTTTGTACTCCCGTTTGTACTAAAAGCGGACAGCGATAAGACAAATTAGACAACCAGAACGTCAAGGAAGGTAAACGGCCAAGCCGGGCTTACTGGGTGGGATGAGTGACGAAAACCAAGGGATTCATAGAGTGAAACGGTTTTTTACTGGGCGAGAAGAACGGAAGAGAAAAATCGGGCCGATAGGATTTGAACCTACGACTTCTTGGTCCCAAACCAAGCGCTCTACCAAACTGAGCTACGGCCCGTGAACGAATATTGTATGAAAAGGACTTCCGAGGAAAGGGGCAGGTTCACACTCTGATAAAATCGGAGAATCAGCGAAAGCCATTCGTTTTGGATCGAGCATCCCCGATCCTACTTTTTCTCGATCAAGGTCTTGCCCGAGAGCAGTACTTCAAGGTCCTTTCGCAATTGTTGTTTCACCTCGAGTTTACTGCCCTTATAGATCCCCTGAAGAGTGCCGTCTTTACCGACCAGAATCGAAACCGGCAATGAAGTGAGATTCAATTGAGCGAGAGCGGCCCCCTTTTCGTCCCTCAAGATCGTGCCTTTGTAGCCATTTTTTTCATTCAACTTTTTGATGACGGCCACCGATTCCGCAACATTGATTGCGTACATTGCCGCCCCTTTTTTCGTGTAAGTGTCTATGAAACGGTTGACATTCGGCATATCTTCGGCGCTGGGGGCCGCCCAACTGGCATAGAAGTAAAGCATGATTATCTGATCCTTATGATCCGAGATCTTCACTTCTTTCCCTTCCAGGTCCTTGAAAACCAGACTGGGTAGTTTCTGTCCGAGAAGTTCCGCCGCATCCCCGAAACTGAGAAACTGAAGCAGATCGTCGACTTTTTTCAATCCTTGCGGGATTTTGACCGAGAACTGCTCGGGTTCCGCCTGTGCTTGAAAGTTCCAATCCAGACTGGTAGTGATGGTCATCACAGCAGATTTCTTCTTGTCCAGAGGAAGTGTGTTGCTAGTGATCAATTTGATAATCCGAGCCTGGGCGCCGGTTTGAATGGAGATCGTCAACTCTTTCTTGTTATCCAGATGAACTTTGAAGTGCTCGATATTTGCCTCGCTCTTCTCAGGCGTATATTCTTCAATTCGATCGATCATATCAAAAAAGGCGCCGCGCAGGTTGGGTCGAATCAGATGAGGAATATACGACCCCTCCAATACCTGATTGGTCATCGCATCATCAGGTAACTCTTCAAAGACCTTCACGGTTTCATCGATGGAATAAATCTTTCCCGCGGGAAGCAGACGAACGACTGATTTGCCATCCGAGATTACCGTAAAAGCATTTTCCGGCTTTTCTGCACTGTAGGCTTTGATCAAAAATTGATTCGGTTTGAGGACCAGAGTTTCGAATACGTTCTTGCCTTCTTTGGTTTGATCACCGAGTACAAAGCTCCAGGAACTTTCCTGTTTCAAGCTGAAAGCTTTGCTTTCCGCAAGAGTTTTGGCAGCGGCATCGAGAGCGGCTTCTAGTTTATTCTGAGCTTCGCTTTTCGCCACAGGGGGCTTGACACCTTGAGGAGCGTTTGCCGCGGGCGAAGCCGGCAAGGGATTAATCTGCACCGATTGAGCGGTTGCGTAACCGCAAACCCCTATCAATAGAAGGCCCGCTAGAACTATTTTCATAATTATCTCTACTTGGAGGGAGTATCGTTCTATTTACCGCTGATAAATCTGCCGGCTGATTTGGGTCAGAAGACTATAGAGATTTCTCATTTCCTGAACGCTATTCTGTTTGGCGGTAATGCCTATCTGGTTATACAGCGTCTCCGCTCCTCGGAGAGAAGCATTCAGCTGTTCCACCCGTTGCGACAATAGAGTTGGGTTCATGCCACTGATGGCATCCGCTCGGAAGGAAACGAGAGAAGCTCGAAAGGACTTCATCTGGGCGAGATATCGGGCGAGAGATGGGTATTGGAAAAGCAGGGCATTATTTGCTATCAGGATGGTGTCGGTCTGAGAAAGTGCCTGATCGATTAGCTCGATCACTTTAGATCTCGGCGGCGCGGAATTATTCGGAACGACTTGATAGGGAAGCTGGTTAAACGTCGGAGAAATTACCGGTGTAGAGTTCGGGTTAATATAAGAGCCTCCATTGAGGCCTGCCCGCTCGGCGATCTGGTTTAAAACCCGATTTGTAGCGTACCAGGTTTCAGTCACTCGAGAATCAACGATTCCCGCATTGAATCGTGAGTTGATGCTGTTTGCCTGTTTTCGCAAGGCTTGGATGTCTGCCTGAAATTGAAGGAGCGTGATGCCGTTTCGAAGTTTGTCGCGCGCCCGATCCACATTCGCAGAGAAATTTTCCATTTCGTTCAACAACTGGGTGTAAGTCAGGCTCCGCCCCAGAATCGTGCGAATCAGGTAAACCATCTGAGAGCTATCCCGCGCCAGCTCGGCCATCTGACGGCTGAAAAATTCATATCCCGGATTATCAAAGCCCGGACCGATAGGAGGCACGACTGGCGGCTGAATCACAACACCGCCGGTAAGTCCATTGCGAATCGCTTCCAGCAATTCGTTGGATTGCTGCAACCGTCTCCGGGACATTGGAGCTGAAACGGGAAGGTCATTTAAGGTCGTTCGAAAGGCAATCAGCGCTCGTTCGCAGTTTACGAGAGATTGCTGAGCTAAAATCGGATTTGCAGCCGGATTCGTCAGAATGGGCTGGGAACTGATGCAAGTCTTCAAATAGTTATTAGCCTGCACCCGCGCGAGGTTGCTGAGTGCAGGCGGAATCTCACTTTGGACTGACTGATGCAATTGATGAGCGACGCTTACGAGTTTTGCAGGAATATCCTCTACAATGGGAGGCGGGATGATGTTGCCAGAGATTCCGTTGGCTTCAGGAGTCGCTAAAAATTCTCGGGCAACCAGGAGCCGGTCGCCGTTATTGACATTGATTCGATCCATCCACTGATTGATTTCGAACGGCTTACCATTTCTATTGAGGACTTTCGCGTAGAGCGAAGCTACCCAGAGGCGAGGATTATTCTGGCAGCGCTGATAAAATTCCTGAGAGGAAAGTATGGAAGCTTTAATATCGGATGGTGTGGTGCCATTACGTAGCTGCTGGACCAGATTGGCAACGCCCGCCGCATCCGGCTCGCGATCCAGATAACTTAAATAGACGGATCGCACGAACTGTGCGGCGTCGAACCGCGGATCGGTCGCTATTGTCGGACTCGTTGCCAGCACCGTCACCGCGACAAGACTGACCAGTGAAATTCGCATCATGTTGAGGCTCGCAAAGCGATTCGTTAACCCTATTCTTACAGAGTGCGATAATTTGGCAAGGGAATGAATTCCGGACGAGGAAACACGATGTTGAACGAACAATTGAAGGAGAAAGTTCTTCTTCTGTTGCCAAAGGTTCAGACTCCCGCGGCCTATGCCGGCGGCGAGTTGAACGCCGTCGTGAAAGATCATCGAACGATTCGCGGCAAAATCTGCATGGCATTTCCTGACACGTACACGTTGGGGATGAGCCATCATGGCCTTCAGGTTCTTTACAGTCTGCTGAACCGCGACCCTCAATGGGCTTGCGAAAGGGCCTTTACTCCCTGGAGTGACTGGGAAGCCCTTCTTCGGAAAAATAACCTGCCACTCTACTCGTTGGAAACATTTACCCCGCTGGGAGAGTTTGATGCCGTCGGTTTCAGCTTACAGTACGAAGTGAGCTATACGAACGTACTGACCATGCTGGATCTGGGGCAAATACCCCATTTCAATAAAGATAGAAATTTCGATCATCCTCTGGTGATTGCTGGCGGCCCCGGAGCTCAGAACCCGGAATTGCTCGCTCCCTTTATCGATCTTTTTATTATTGGCGATGGGGAAGAAAGTTTGCCCTGGGTCATGGAGCAATGGCTGAGCTTGAAGGAAGAAGCGCGGCAAGCAGGCGACATGAGCTACGAACGCCGCAGAGAGTCTCTCGCTCAATTGGTGAGCAAAGCCAGTTGGGCGTACGCCCCCGATTTTTATGAGCCCGAATATCATTCTGATGGCACTATTGCTGCGATGCATCGCACCCGCCCGGACGTGCCGCGGGAAATCACGTCCTGCACCATTCAGAAGGATTTCGATGATATTCCGCTCCCCACCAAGCCTGTGGTGCCCTACGTTCAGACTCCGCACGATCGCATCGCCATCGAGATCATGCGCGGCTGCCCGCAT
This sequence comes from Telmatocola sphagniphila, assembly GCF_018398935.1. GTDB lineage: Bacteria > Planctomycetota > Planctomycetia > Gemmatales > Gemmataceae > Telmatocola > Telmatocola sphagniphila. Next base: position 1,108,983 of record NZ_CP074694.1, read on the forward strand.
CAATGCCGGTTTTGCCAGTCGACGACGATCAAGAGACCGCTGCGCATGCGGAGCGTGGAAACGATTGTCCAGGCCGCACTCGAAAGCTATCGAAATACGGGAACCAATGAAATATCGCTACTGAGCCTCTCGAGCAGCGATTACCCCTACTTCGAAGAATTGGTGAAGCGCATGCAGGAAGTCTTCACTCCGCTCGGGGTGAATGTTTCGCTACCCAGCCTTCGGATTAATCATCAGTTACGCACTCTTCCCGGACTGATTCGAGGCGTAAGACGCGGTGGACTGACTCTGGCACCGGAAGTCGCCCGAGATGATATGCGGGAACAGATTCGCAAGAAAATTAAAAACGACGATCTCTACGAAGGATGCCGCGAGGCTTTTAAAAACGGCTGGGAGCGTGTGAAGTTATACTTCCTCTGTGGCTTGCCCGGCGAAAGACCAGTCGATCTCGATGGCATTATTGAAATGGCGGAGACAATTGCACGGATTGGCAAAGAAGTCCGAGGTCGATTTGCGGACGTAACCGCTAGTGTTTCCAACTTCGTTCCCAAGCCGCATACGCCGTATCAATGGAATGGCATGCAGACTCGAGATTATTTCAAGTGGGCCGGGCAGTATCTGCGAAGCAAGGTACGAATCCGCAGCGTGACGATCAAGCAGCACGACATCGAGACAAGCCTTCTGGAAGGAATTCTGACGCGGGGGGATCGGCGTGTAGCTCCGGGGCTGTACGAAGCCTGGAAACGGGGAGCCCGCCTCGATGGTTGGAAAGAAAAATTCAATCCCTGCCTATGGTGGGAAAGCTTCCGGGATTTAGGAATCGATGTCGATTTCTACTCGCACCGGCAAAGGTCCATCAGTGAAGTCTTGCCTTGGGACCACGTCAATGTGAAAAAAGGGCGGGCGTATCTGGAAAAAGAGCAGGGCCGGGCCACTATTCAGCTGGGCGTCATGGCGGAGGCCGTTCGGTAATTCAATTCGAGGCGAAAAATAGCCAAACTGTTATTGGCTCCGTGAGGGCGATAACTTCTTTTCGGTCGTATCGTACAATGAAGTTATGAAGAATATTTGCGAGGAGTAAGAATAGATGCATCCTATGACGATGACGGAAAAGATACTCGCTAAGGCGGCGGGCCGGGATTCGGTTTCTCCAGGCGACAATGTCTGGGTTAATGTCGATGTCTTGATGACTCATGATGTTTGCGGCCCCGGAACGATAGGGATTTTCAAAAAGCATTTTGGCGGAGTCGAGGCCAAAGTGTGGGATCGAGAAAAGGTTGTGATCATTCCCGACCATTACATCTTCACCAAGGATGCAATGGCTAACCGGAATGTCGACGTTCTGCGGGATTTCGCAAAAGAACAGAATCTGCCTTACTTCTACGATGTTGGCACCAACCGATACAAAGGCGTATGCCATATCGCATTGCCCGAAGAAGGCCATACCCGTCCTGGCGAAGTGCTTCTGGGAACCGATAGCCATACCTGCACTGCCGGGGCTTTTGGCGAATTCGCCACGGGTGTTGGTAATACCGATGCGGGTTTCACCATGGGAACCGGCAAAACCTGGCTGAAAGTTCCGCCCACCATGCGATTCGTATTTCATGGAAAGATGCCGCCCTATCTGATGGCCAAGGATTTGATTCTGGCTGTTATTGGCGATATTGGCTGTGATGGAGCCACCTATCGGGCGATGGAATTCGATGGCGATGGTGTTTATGCTCTGAACATTGAAGAGCGAATGACCCTATGCAATATGGTCATCGAGGCAGGTGGCAAAAATGGGGTGATCTATCCCGATCAGCTGACACTCGATTACGTGAACAAGCGAAATGCTGGAAACAGGCCGTATACGGTCTTTAAATCGGATAGTGATGCGAAATTCATTTTCGAAAAAGTCTACGATGTTTCCAAGCTGGAGCCGGTGATCGCCAAGCCGCATAGCCCGGACAATAAAGCCTTCGTGTCGCAAGTTCGGGGAACACACCTGGATCGCGCCTACATCGGCTCTTGCACCGGCGGCAAGATTACCGACTTCATCGCGGCCGCGAATATTCTCAAAGGTAAATCGGTTCGAATCGACACCTTCGTCGTGCCCGCGACTACCGAAGTCGCCAGTGCCTTGAAGACCGAAACCATCGGCGGCGTTTCCCTGGAAAATATATTCCTCAACGCTGGGGCGAAAATCGGAGAGGCTTCCTGTGCGGCTTGCCTCGGCGGACCTTCGGATACCTTTGGCCGATTGAATACGCCGATCAGTTGCATTAGCACAACGAATCGAAATTTCCCGGGCCGAATGGGACACAAAGAGGCAAAAGTTTTCCTGGCTTCACCCATGACTGTTGCAGCCAGCGCTCTGAAAGGGGAGATAACCGATCCCCGCGATCTGCTTGTCTAATAAAAAAAGAGCCAGTGAGATTCACTGGCTCTATCGCTTTCTAATTTCAAATCCGTCGCCCGATCAATCCGCCGAGTAGCGATCAATCTGCTGGTGTGCGGTAAACTTCCAGACAATTTCGTTTGCCATCTTACGAATGAATTCGATCTGGAACTTCGAAGGGGTGATATCCGAAGCCTCGACTAGCCGGCCGTGCGGATAATCCAGATTCATCTCGGTCTTGTAGGCGGGCTCTTCGGTCGCCTTCGCCATCTCATAAGCGTTGATCGAGATGTTCGCCTGGCCCTTCATCAACTGACGGCCCGTTCGAGGTTCATAGATTCGGAAATCCTTCTGGATTTCGATGTTGATCACGTAATCCGCGTTGAATTTCTGGCCGATTTCCACCGGCGAAAGCAACGACCAGCCGGTATTGTCTGACTTCCATTTTTCAACTTGCTGAGCCGATACAACGGAGACTTTTTCCTTGTTTCGCTTCAGGTTTTCATCCAGAATTCGGACCACATCGATGCTCAACGAACGATCGATGCCTATGAATTCCGAAGAGATGCCGGGTTGGGTCGAGACCAGCACAACGACCTTGGCATCTTCATGATCCTTGGTCCGTTTCGCCGGCACCTTGAGAGCAAATTCCGAGGGAGTTTGCGTGTCGTCTTTCCCGAGAAGGAAAGGAGCCAGAACAGGATTGCAACCCATGCCCGCCACGATAATCAGGACGATACTCAGGCATCGCCGTTTCCATTTCGCTTCCATGCCCATCCCCCTTTGTCAGCGTTTCGCTAACCAGAGCTCCAGCAGAACGATTCCCCACCGTACCAGCATCAGCAACGTGAATATCAAAACAGCGATATACGAAGCCTTTTCGAGGGATCGAATCCAGAGATACTTCCCTCGAAAACTGACCAGTACGGACCAGGGGATTAACGCCAGCCAGCTTATTGCCAGGAGTGTTCCCACCCAGTTTGCTTGTAATGATCCCCCGATGTCCCCGTGCATCAACAAAGAGAAACTCGTTGTCATGCCGCAAGAGGGACACGGCTTACCGAACAGTGTTACAAAACGGCACGGCGGCAGCCCCAGCTGCGTGTGCGTTTCCATCTTCAAAGCCTGGCCCGAATCGTCGTACGGATTCAGTTTCCAAGCCGTTATGAAGATTGCGGTCAAGCCCAGAGCTACGAGGAAGAGCCCACCTCGGACCCAGTACCGTACGGCTCGAGCTTGCTGTGCTTCACTGTGGGAAGCCATATAAAACCCCGTGTGGAAATACACGAACCTCTAAAGAACGCAACCCCAAAAACCGACGAAGTGAAAGCAATTCCTTTCGCCGATCAACTTATTTTACCCGATTTACAGACGAGCGGGATTATCGCCCTCTCGGGCGGAGCAGACAGTGTCTGTCTGACACGCGTTCTTTGCCAAATGGGCTGCCGTCCGGTACTGGCGCATCTCAATCACCAGCTACGAGGGAACGAAAGCGACCGGGATGCGGCATTCGTCGTTCAATTGGCTCGCGCGGAGAATCTTACCCTCGAGTTGGATTCTGTCGATGTCAAATCGCGAACCGAAGAAGCCAGTCTGGAAAATGTTTGCCGGGGGATCCGCTACGAATTTCTATTAAGGGTCGCTCGAAAACATCACGCTAGCTGGGTGGCGACTGGTCATACCGCGGATGACCAGGCGGAGACCGTGATTCATCGAATTCTGCGGGGCACGGGATTGCAGGGGCTTCAGGGAATCAGCCCGAAGCGAATGCTCGGCGAAAACGTTGAAGTGATTCGCCCATTATTGAAGGTTACGCGATCCGAAATTGAGGCTTATCTTCAGCAGTTGGGGCAATCGTTCTGTAGCGATTCATCAAATCTGGACTCGCAATTCACCCGCAACAGGATTCGACATAAGATTCTGCCTGTGCTGAAGGAAGAAAGTCCGGCGCTGGTTGAACTGTTAGGGCGGTTGGCCGAGCAGGCGGGGGAAGTGCAGAACTATCTCGGCGGGCTGGCGGAATCTGCGCTCCGAGATTGTGAAGCCGCACGTGCCGGGAGAACAATCGTGATCAAAAGGAAGCTTCTCCCGTCGAACGACGTTCTACTCAAAGAGATGGTGCGATTGCTGTGGATTCGAGAGAACTGGAGCGCGGGCGATATGACCCAGAACCACTGGAGTTCGCTTGTCGCAATGATCCGGGATGGACAGGCCCGGGCAGATTTCCCCGGCCGAATCCGCATAATAAATGACGGTCGGGTTCTCTTGTTGGAACCGTTTTAATTCACTTACTTTTCTGGTGGAGTGTTCAGGTAAGGCTCGATCTTGAGATCGTCGATGAAAGCCTGACCCATGGCGGTTAGAACCATGCTCACCCAAATCGTTCCGCTATCCGGAACGCGACGATAAAGACGGAACTGCTTCCAGCCCTGTGTAATATCGGTAGCTCGGACTCCGAGGCTCTCGCCACCCGCGCTGTCGTAGATCAATAAACCGTCCGCGCTACCCCGCAGAGGTTGGGCGATGTAATACCATCCCGAGATACGAACCCAGGTACCCGGCTGAACGCGAACCGGTGGAGAATGCACTGCCAAAAAGGTTCGATCGAGAAGGCTGGGAGCGTACATTTTTTTGCCGCTGGGTGTATTCACGTCTTTAGCAGTCACCATCAGTCGCAGACAGGATTCGCCCAGATCGGGCTGCAGCGGATCCGATTTTTCCGGAATCCGCGACATGCTGGACGGGCGATAAATATCTCGCTTGGGTTCGGGCTTCTTCGGAGGGAGAGTGACTTTCGCAATCTTACTGTCGATGAGCCCCGCTTCCAAATCGACGGAATCGAGCGTGGCCTGCTGGACACTCCAACCCTGCGGTAATTCCACTTCATCACCATTGGGTTTGGAGAATACCTGTCGGCTCTTTCCTTCAAAATCGCCGTCGCGTAACAGATTGGCACCGAGGCTCAATTCGCCAAGCCGGCTTTCCAGCCGATAGTGCTGCGGAAGAGTTTGGTAGCTCACGGCGTAAGGGCTGGCAGAAGCGAAATCGAGCCGCTTCACTGCGGTTTCCCATTGAGCTCGCATCAAGGCTCGCAACGGTCGCAGTACTCGCATCGATTCCTGATAGGCCAGCTCATCTTTTTTCTGCGTGAGTAAGCTTCGCGCGGAATCGAGTCGATTCTGGGCTTGGATTAACAGTCCCGCCGCCAGATCCAGTGCGGGGGCAACCCCTTCCAGATCGGCGTGCTGCTTCTTGACTCGCTCGAATTCCAAGTCGGCTAATTCGACAGCCCATTCAGCGGCCTGACGCGTTACGCGCTGGCTGTAATCCTGCCATCTCGCCACTAAGCCATTCTGCTCCTGATCATTGGTAAAAACGATCGCGGTGGTTAAATCGAATTCGGGAATAACAACCTTGGTACCGCCGACGACTTCCTTACTGTTAAGCTGCAGACTCTGCACGCGGCCCGGAGTGATTTCCCAGATGGCCATGTTCGTCGGTACCAGTGGTACCACGATAGTGAGATCCCCTACAGCTCCCTGAGCGGGTACGAATTGCGAACCAGCTCCCAGCCAAACTGGAATCACCAGAATACCACGTTCCCCACGCAAAACAGCGAATTTCACATCCGGTTTTCCCGGCACATCGTGCCAGGTAGGCGCAGTGCGAATCGATTGCAACACCGGTTCCAGCATCGTCAATTCTTGATTGAGCAAGGCCATCATCAAGAGACGTTCTTTCCCATGTCGCACGTCCGTCAGAAAACGATCCGACCAGTAACCGATTCCCTTGGCCCCGCAAGCGATGCTTAAATAGGTCAAAATTCGAATCTGCTCCGGGGTCGGGTTGAATCCTTCGTTCAGATCGTTGACGTTATCTCGACCATACAGCAGCTTCACCTGCCAGTCGGGTACGTGAGTCTGAACCCAGGACCAGGTGAAGACCCCTTCGCCCGCCAGGAGTGTTCGCTGCATCAGGAAATCCCGATGACTCGTTAATTCCAGGCTTGTAAGCAGTGGATTGCGATGCAGGCTGATCATTTCGACTTGCGTTGAATAACGACGTGCGCCGTCCCATACATCCACGCTGCGCGGGCGGCTGGGATCCGAGGCACGAATAGCCGCGGCGGTCCGTGAAACGAGACTAATTTGTTCAGAAGAGCGGCCTGGCCCCAAATCGTAGGCGAGAACTCCATCGCCCCTGGAATACTTGGTCAAAGCCGCCGTTAAAGCTTCCGTGGAATTCGTATTTGCCACGGGCAGATCGGAATTGGCCTGACGACTCGTGAGTTGGTTGGCCGGTTTGGAATCTCCCAGCAAGGGCATACGGGGAATCAGCCAAAGGCCGTTACCCACGGCTTCGTCAATAACTTTCTGATCGGTGTCGCCATCCAGGAACAGGGTATTGAAACCTTTATCTTTGAGCTCTTTAAGATTGCCACCGCCCGAGTAACGGATTACCCGGGGAAAGAAAGGCTGTCCATCGATTCGAATCTTCCCTCCCTCAAAGCGAACCTGCATTCCCTTGGGATTTCGCGTGGGTGTCACCAGAGGTACCGTAGAACCGGAACCGGGTGGCGAGACGTGTCCTTTGGGAAGGTCGGGCATGGCGGTGCTTTTCTCGCCATTCAAAGTCGGTGCAGCGACGTTGGGTGCCACGACCGGACTGATTTCCAGATCGTCTATCTGAACTTCCACGGTCCCTGGCCCGGTGTACAAGTTCAGAATCAGTCGATCGATATAAGCATCCGTCAAATCGATGTCTTTTTTGAGTTCCTGACGAAGCTTTTGCTGCTGTTCCTGTAGTAGTTTTCGAGGTCTAGGCAGATCGAGCCGCTGCCAGGAACGGACATGCTTAAGAGTGTCTCCGACTAGAAATACCGTCAGCGGTTCGCCCAGATTCTGTGGGTCGCGCTCGCGAGGCAAAACCGCTCGGGCGAGGAGTTGGACGCCCTGCTTACTACCGCGAATATAGACGCTGGCTGTCAACTCCTCGGAAATGGGAGCCTGGGGCGTCTTATAGGTGTAGAAGATAAAATTGTTGTCGTTCTTACCTTGATCGCAATTTAGGATGATCTGCTCGGAGTAAGTTCCCCGGTGAGCGAAAGCATCAGTGACGCTATGCGATTTTTCTTCGTACTTGACGTTGTTTTCACTGCTCAACCAGAAGGGTTGCTTGCTTTCGAAGCCATTTCGATGGACAGAAGACTGCGCGAATGCAAGCTTTACATTGCAAAGTGAAACGGTAGCTAAGAAGGGAACGATGGCTATGAGTAAATAGCCGATATTGCCCCGATTGTGGCAGCGCATGCAAGCAACTCCTTTTGCCTGACTTGCGGAGATGGGCGATCTCCTCAGACAATCGTCTTGCTTGTAACCGAAGTGGCAAAAGGGAGCAAGAGGGAGCCGGATAGAAGCGGTCCGGCTCCAGCGAGCTTAGCGAATTTTGGCTTTGAAGGTGATGACGCCCGATTGACCCGGCATCAATCGATCGGACAGAGTCCATTTCAGAACCACTGAACCTGCTTCGTTCGGAGAAATGGTCAGAGTCATCGGTCGATCGCTCTTGGCGGAGTCGAGTAGGTACTCCAGACGGGCGGTGAGGCTGTCAGATACAACCACATCGCTGATCGGTTCCACCGTGGGGTTGTAATACCGCAGAGTGAAAGTCACCACTTCGCCTATCTTCTCCGGATTGAGCGGTTCCACACGCTTCTGTAGCATCAGAGTGCAATTCGGGAAGAAGGTCAGATCTTCTGCCTCGATTGACTCAGTCGCGACTTTAATCCCCTTAACTTGACCTACGATAGTAGCTCGCTGCATCGCGTCGAAAGCATGGGGACCTTGCTGGCCGATCTGGGCACTGGCACGAACGGTGCTAATCGCCCCATGCAACTGATCGATGGATGAGGCGGTCAGTGCGGGTTGTTTGATTTGAGCGAGAAGAATGCCGTTAGCCCCCAGATTGACCTTAGGGCCTTGAACGACCAGATTCACTTCGGGGATTGTCGACGAGCGAAGCGCGATGAATCGGGGAACGCAGATACAAACCCGGTTAGAAGTCTGAACTTTGCGTCCCTTCGAACCAGTCCACTCGATGGCGGTATCCGAAGCATCCAGCCCGTACAACTGGCTGTTCGCTCCGACCCCCAGCGGTGTTTTTTGATCCCCCCCATCGTGGAGGCATTCGTAGTTGGAAATCTTCGGCCCAATTACGGGATCGAACATGGGTATCGCGGACGGCCAGAACTGCGGAGCTGCGGCTGGAGTCGGTATCGGCGAGGAGCCCACTGTCCAAATGGTTCCCGGAGTATTCTCGAACTGCAATTCCGAAGGGTAGTACGGCCGTTCACCCATTCGCAGCACGACAACGATTCGTCCTTTTTCCCGGGCTTCTTTCTGAGCCTCGACTTCTGTTAGAGAGTTGAATTCCAGGGGAGCATCCGGCTTGCTGGCCATACCCGCAGCGACATCCGGATTTTCGAGGTAGTAAACCTTACTGATCAATTTTCCGGCCAGGGCCTCACGAATATCCTGCTCGCTCAAAACAAAGGGAACCGGATGTTTGGTCGGATCCATGCCCTGGGGAGAATGCAAGCTGCCCAGCACTTCCAGCGAAGGATAGAGCCGGGTTCCCGGGAAATCGGGGAGGTTCGAAATCTCGAAGCGATAGTTGTAACCGGGACGCAAACCGAGTGTGGTGCCTTCGGATATGGTCACGGCCGAGGTGGTTCCGGGATAGTAGGTGATTTTCGTTTTCTCCGGCCCCTTGAACTTGGCGTAGAGAAACGGAGAAGGAATTGGCCCTCTCGGTTGTCCCTGTGCCAGGAGCGAAGTGGCCGAGATAGCTAACAGACTGAGTGCGGTGAAGAATTTCATGGTAACAATCCGCATCGGTATTTTCGTATCTCTGTCTAAAACAAAAGGGATAGTTGGAGAGATTCTCGCAACTATCCCGCCGTGATTTAATTTCCACCTTCATCCGGCATTAGGGCAGGGTCGGCAGAACATTGGGTCGACTGGTCGGCGTAGCAGGAATGCTAGGCGTCGTAGTCGTCGGTGCGGGAATCGCCGGGATCGACGGAACCGTTGGCGTTATAGGAGCCGCACTGATGTCTGGTGTCTTGGGAAGAACCAGAGGAGGAACCGTGTTGTTCGTGGTCGCACTTGGAGCCGGTGCCGAGATCGGAGGAACCGTAATGTTCGTTCCAGGTGTGAAGCCTAAACCATTCGAACTCGGCATCATCCGGCTCATCGGAGGAGCCGCGGGTGCCGGACCCCCGGGACCACCCATATAAGGATTGGGAGCGTCCATGGCCGGGGTGAACGGAGCCTGCAGGTCGATGTTCCCCACTCGAATCACGAGCAGAATCGTACCGCGTTTCTGAGCTTCGACAATCGGATCAGCCCCGGGTTCCAGTCGAGAAGACACCACTTCGGAAGGACCAGCTACGGTGCTGATATCCTGGAACTGCGGATCGGGCAGGTAGATTACCTTGACCAGGAAGTTTCCAGAAGCCACCTGTGCGAAGTCTTCATCCGAGAACGAGACTGGAACCGAGCTGTGGGCCAGGTAAGTCGCCGTCTTCGGCGTGGCCGGATAAACTTCCAGCGTCGGGAACAGAGCCAGCGTCGGCTGGTTCTGGATACCCCAGATCTTCAGACGGTAGATGCCACCCTGAAGGAAGTTGTAGCGAGCCGGAGACTGAAGCAGTGGATTCTCGGGCAGACCGTTGGGGCCGTACCAGGAGATGTTCATGCCAGCCGGTTCTGCAAAGCGAACCGAGGTGCGGGCATTGATCGGCATCTGCGGACCACCCGCGGGCAGTGCACCGATAGCAGCGACTGCACCGGCAGGTCCCATACCGGGAACCGGTACGATGCCGCTATGCATCGGGTGGAATCGGGGCAGATCCGAGCCGAATCCGCCACCACCCGGGTTGCCGCCTATATAGCCGCCACCGGAACCGTTACCGCAAGTGGTGCATCCACCACCGCTGGTATCACGGAAAAGTCCGGCTTGTTGAACGCCGCCGTAGTTGCCGGCATCCAGATAACTGGTTTGAACGACTTTAGGAGTCGTCAATTGTGCGGTTCCGGTGTAGCCAACCGGAACGGGTGTACCCATGGGACCTTGTACGTGTGCAAGTTCCTGTCGAGCGTAGTTCGCTTGGCCAAAGGTGCTACCCGGCCCGGATTTTTCCGGCGTCATGCAGCCACTAAGGCCGGCCAACAGCATGAACGCTCCTGCGGTTCGCTTCATACTTTCCTTCTCCCGGTCGTTGCGCCCGTGGCTTTTCGCCGGCGGTTGCCGATGGTTCCTCGCGTTGGAGGAACCGATACATTCCATACGTCACTCCTGTATTCGTCTTTCCGACCGACTGAACTTTGAAGAAAAATCGGCAAGGCACGCTTATTCCGCAAACTCAACAGATTCGATAGCGAACAGTTACCCCGCCAGGAGAGCTTTAAACGAAATAATCCATCCAAATAGCCTATCTTGTCCGGTAATCGAATTCCCGTTAGATACTGGCGGCTCACTATTCCTTCAGGTAGACTGGTAAAAGCTGATAAATTTCCCACCCGGGAGTGTTCCGATGCGAAAAATGGCCGCCCTGATCTTCCTCATTTTCTCGATTGCGCTCAATCAATCGGGAGACCTGCTCAATGCTCGGCAAGCCGCGGACAAGAAAGAGGAGCCTAAGAAGAAAGAGGAACCGGGTAAAGAGGCTAAGAAGGAGGCCCCCAAGGAGGCTCAAAAAACCGCTCCCACTCGTCCCATACTTCCGGGCTTGGGCTTATTTGGCGGAGGAAATAAAGCACCCGCCGTGGAGCCTTTCAATCAAGAAAAGGCGGATATTGAACTTCTGAAATCGGTACAGGTGGAGAATAACGGTCCGGCCCTTCTCGATCTGATCCGAAAACGCACGTTGGATGTCGATTCCAGAAATCGGCTCCAGAATCTGATTGTGAATTTGGGTGATGAATCCTTCGAGGTTCGCGAACAAGCTTCGGATGATATCGAGAAGTTTGGGCCGATCGCAGTTCCTGTAATTAAGCAGAAAGAGAGAACGGGAGAACCGGAGGTTGTCCGACGCTGTATGCGACTCCTGGAAAAGATCGACAAGGTGCCCACGACCGGAGTCATCGCCGCGGCCTGTCGACTCTTGGCCAAGCACAAGACCGAGGGGATACCCGCCGTATTGTTGGCCTATGTTCCTTTATCCGACGAGGATAGTCTGACTACCGAGATTCAAAACACACTTCAATCTGTGCATGCGAAAGGGGATCAGCCCGATCCGGTTTTGTGGCAAGCCACGAGTTCGAAGGATCCGGTGATTCGCGGTATGGTTCTGGAGATATTCGCTCGAAGTCCTTCAGCGCAATTGCGCTCCAAAGCTCAGGAAATCGCTTCCAAAGACACGGATCTCGATATCCAACTTAGGACCTATGTGGCCCTGATTCAAACGGGCAAGGATAAAGCGCTGGTACCGGCTATGATTCGCCTCATGGGGGAAGTCCCCATGGATAAAGGCTGGCGAGCCGAGGAAATGCTTTGTCGTCTGGCGGGGGATAAAGCACCGGCCGTGGCCTTGGGAACTGATGAAGCAAGCCGCAAGAAAGCGCGAGACGCCTGGGACGCCTGGTGGAAGCAGAACGGTAAAGACGTAAATCTTGCAATTCTGGATCAGGTGGAAAGGCTGTTAGGTTACACGTTGAGTGTACAACTCGATCAAAACCAGTTCATGGGACGTGTGATCGAGTATGGACCGGATGGCAAGGAACGCTGGAGCATCAAAAATCTGAACTATCCCACTGATGCGATCATCATGCCCGGAGAAAAAGTCCTCATCGCAGAGCAGAACACCGCTTCGGTTTCACTAAGGGACATCAAGACAGGTAAGGTGGAGTGGACGAAGTCCTATTATTCTCCCATATCTCTGCAGCGTCTGAATAATGGTCACATTGTCATCGGCTGCAGAAATCAGATCGTCGAATTGGATAACAACCGCAATCAGATCTTTACATTCGATCGCAGCAATTTCCACGACGTGGCCGCGGCCGCGAAATTGCCGAACGGAAATTACGTTTACCTTTCGACGCAAATGGGAAACCTTCAGATCATCGATAAGAACGGTAAAGGAGTAAAGACGATTCAAACTGGGCCTGTCAATTATTCTGCGAGCTTGCAGTTGCTGCCGAATAATCACATTCTGATCACGCAACGGGCGGGAATAGTGGAGTTCGATCTGGAATCCGGCAAAAGCGTTAAGACGATTCCGGCTTCCAATCCCTTCTCGGCTTTCCGTTTACCCTCTGGAAACACGCTGGTGGCTTTCAGTAACAACCAGAAAATTTCAGAACTCGATCGCGAGGGTAAAGAGACCTGGAAAGTATCCACGGATAACTTCCGACCTTTGAGAGTGAGCAAACGATAGTCTCTGAACGCGGGGGCAAGAGTCCCCCCCGCGGTGTTACGAAATTTGTTTCGAGGAATTCGACAAGCAGTCGCCCTCCGCCTTTTTCCTGATCCGGCTGTAATTCGCGTTCCCCAGGCTATAATACTTTTACCTGCCTGATATTTCTCTGTTCTGTTCCCTCCTCGGATTCTCTGATGAAATACACTCCATCATTTTTCGGATCCGCTTGCGTAATCCTTCTGTCGAATCTGTCGGTAAATGCTCAGGCGAAAACCGATCCCGACCATGCCGCCAAAATGCAGGCGGGGCTGGAAATATTCAAATCGAATATCCGCCCCATGTTCCTGAAGAACTGTCTGGAGTGCCACGGCGGGAAATCGACGAAAGCCGATGTCGATCTCAGCACGCGCGAGGCACTCGTTAAATCTGAGATGCTGGGAAAGTCTGGCGAAAGTAGCTCGCTCTACAAAGTCGTAGCCCACCTGGAAGAACCCTACATGCCGCATAAGGCCGCTAAGTTGCCGGATGCGGAAATAGCTCTACTGAAAAAATGGATCGATCTTGGTGCCCCTTACGACAAGCCTCTTATCGACGGCAAACAACCGGGTAAGAAGGGAATCGTCGTTACCGATTCGGATCGCAATTATTGGGCGTTTCGCAAGCTCCAAACGCCGGCCGTACCCAGCGTGAAAGAGGCCAGCTGGTTGAAAAACCCAATCGATTCCTTCCTCCTGAGTGCCATGGAACAACATGGCCTCAAGCCGCTTGCGGCTATCGACCGCCGAGGCTTAATTCGACGGGTTTATTTCGATTTGATTGGTTTGCCGCCCGAGCCTCAAGAAGTCCAGGCCTTCGTCGATGCGAAAGATTTTGCCTCGGCCTATCAAGGAATTGTTGAGAAGCTACTCAATAGCCCGCAATATGGCGAGCGTTGGGCCCGGCATTGGCTTGATGTCGCTCGCTATGGGGAAAGCCATGGATTCGAGCACGATTACGATCGGCCGTATGCGTTCCACTATCGCGATTTCGCGATCAAGGCTCTCAACCAGGACATGCCCTACGATCAGTTTTTACGCTGGCAACTTGCCGGAGATGAGTTCGCTCCCCAAGATCCACTCGCACTGGCGGCTACGGGTTTTCTCGCCGCAGGGGTTTATCCCACACAGATCACAAATCGGGAAGCCGAGCGAGTTCGCTATGATGCGATGGACGATATGCTCTCCACGACCGGGAGCGCGATGCTTGGTTTAACAATTGGTTGTGCCCGCTGCCACGATCACAAATACGATCCTATTCCCAGTGCCGACTATTATCACCTGCTCTCTGCCTTCACCACTACCGTCCGAGCCGAAATCGATTGGGATTTTGGAACGGATGAAGAAAAGAAGGCCATGGCGGATTTTGAAACGCGAATGAAAGCTTTGGTTGCCGCTCGAACAAAGTACGAGACCGAGGAGGTCTCTAAAAAACTCCCAGCCTGGATAAAAGAACACGTGGAGAAAGGCGATGCCAAAACTTTATTGAGCAAGGCCGGGCCGGAATTTAAGTTGGAAGGGATCGCCGCCAAATTCCCGAAGGAAGTCAGAGGAGCGATCCCGAAATTAACCAAACCGGAGGAGCAAAGTATCCTCCAGTGGTTGAAAAGTCAGGATACTAGATGGCAGCAGTTAAATAGCGAAGCGAACTCCTTTCAGAAGAAAAAACCGAAGGAAACCCGCAGTAAAATGCAGATCTGTTCGGAAGGCGTGCCGCCCATGCGACATCATACCGCCACAGGAGACATTCCGGACTTCTACCCCAAGACTTATCTCCTCGCTCGAGGGGATGTCGATCAGAAAACTCAGGAAATGGACTTGGGCGTGCTGCAGGTACTTTCCAAAAATGGTGAGGTCGTCTCCCCCAGTAAACCGCAGAATGCTAAAACCTCTTTCAAGCGGGCCGGACTGGCGAACTGGCTGACGAATCCTCAGAATGGTGCCGGAAATCTGGCTGCCCGGGTGATGGTCAATCGCGTCTGGCATTACCATTTTGGCCGGGGTCTGGTCGCCACGATCAACGATTTCGGGATTCAAGGGGAAAAGCCCAGTCATCCGGAACTGCTTGAATGGCTGGCAGACGACTTCATCCAGCACGGCTGGCAAATCAAACGATTACACAAAATGATTGTGCTCAGTCACGCGTACCAGATTGGGAACACCGGGCACGAGGCGAATGCAAAAATCGATCCCGAGAATAAGTACCTTTCGTATCATCCTCCGAGAAGAATGGAAGCCGAGATCATCCGGGATAATCTCCTCGCGGTCAGCGGCCAACTCGACAGGACGATGTTCGGTCCCGGAACACTGGATGAGGGGATGAAGCGAAGGAGTATTTATTTTCAAATCAAGCGTTCGCGGTTGATACCGATGCTTCAGGTCTTTGATTGGCCGGATACTCTGACCAGTGGTGGGGTTCGTCCCACGACGGTGATTGCACCACAAGCACTGGTGTTTTTGAACAATCCTCACGTCCGAAACTATGCGGCGGCCTTTGGACAGAAATTGAAGAGCACGGCCCAGGAAGATACCGAACTCGCCGTACAACTCGCCTATAAGATCGCCTTTAGCCGCTTACCTTCGGCTGAGGAACAGAAAGCGGGGGCCGCTTTTCTGAATTCGGCTCAAGGTGATGGCTCGAAATTGGATCGAGCCCTGACCGATTACGCTTTGGTTCTGATGAGCCTCAACGAATTTATCTTTGTGAATTGAGCTTGGACACTCGGAAAGTCAAGGCGAACTCGCTACGAGTAGGCCAGAGGAAATATCATGCAGAATAATTTCAGCTTTTCCCGCCGTGAACTCCTGGCTCGATGCGGCGGAGGTTTGGGGTCCATCGCCCTGGCTTCCCTGCTCAATGACCAGGGCTTGTTGGCCGAAGAGAAATCACTCAATCCACTCGCTCCGAAGAAACCGCATTTTCAGGCGAAGGCCAAGGCAGTCATTTGGATCTTCATCAACGGCGGGCCCAGTCAGGTCGATACCTGGGATTACAAGCCCGAACTCGTTAAAAGAGATGGCCAGCAACTGCCCGGATTCGACAAATCGACCGGCTTCTTTGTGAACGATGTCGGACCGTTAATGAAATCGCCGTTTGAATTCAAACAGTACGGCCAGTGCGGCAAATATATCTCCAGTATTTTCCCGAACCTTTCGAAGCACGTCGACAAGATGGCCTTTATTCATTCGCTCTGGTCCGAGTCGAATAATCACAGTCCTGCTTTGTTCATGATGAATACCGGGATTCCCCGGATGGGAGCCCCTTCGGTAGGATCCTGGGTGACCTACGGCTTGGGTTCGGAAAACGAAAATCTGCCCGGCTTCGTGGTCATGTCCGATCCCAAGGGGCGCGGGCTTCCCAAAGGGCATTCTCTCAACTGGACGAGCGGTTTTCTGCCTGGGGCCTATCAGGGGACCTGGCTGAAACCTTCGGGAGATCCTATCGAAAACATGCACCGTGCCGGCGGAGTTTCAGATAGCGATCAGCAGTCGCAAATTGCGCTGATGGAAAAACTGAACAAAATTCAAATCGATCAGATGGGTGCGGATCCGCAAATGGAAGCTCGCATCAAGAGCTTCGAGTTGGCCTATCGCATGCAGTCGGCTGCCCCGGAGGCATTGGATTTCGCAAAAGAAACCAAAGCCACGCAGGAGCTCTACGGTATTGGCCGTCCGGAATGCGATCACGTTGCCAAGCAATGTTTGATTGCCCGACGGTTGGTGGAAAGAGGGGTTCGCTTCGTTCAGATATATTCCGGCGGCATGGAAAATGAACGCAGCTGGGATGGCCATATCGACATTAAAGGAAACCATACGCAGTTTGCGGGAGAAAGCGATCAACCGGTGGCCGCCCTTCTTACCGATCTGCAGCAAAAAGGCCTTTTGGACTCCACCTTAGTTATCTGGGCAGGGGAATTCGGACGTTTACCCATCTCACAGAAAGGGGCACGACCCGGCCGCGATCACAATCCCAACTGCAACACCGCCTGGATGGCGGGGGGCGGAGTTAAAGGTGGAACCAGCTACGGCCAGTCGGACGATGTTGGCTTTAAAGCCGCGATCGACAGGGCCGATCTCCACGATTTTCACGCCACGATCCTTCACCTGCTCGGTTTGAACCACGAAAAATTGACTTACTTTACAAATGGCCGAAGATATCGGCTGACGGATGTCAAAGGTAAAGTGATTCAACCGATTATAGCCTAGCCAGGATAAGACGATGAAAGCCTACGAACTTCAAGCATTCGAGAAACAGTATCGATTGGTGTTCAGCGAACGCCCGAGTAAACCACTTAAAGAGGACGAAATCCGAGTCCGCGTCAAAGCCTGCTCGCTCAACTATCGGGATCTGGTAAATCAGAAAAATCTCGCCGGTCGGAAAGTGGATGGCCGTATTCCCCTTTCCGATGGGGCCGGAGAAGTGGTGGAAATTGGTGCCACGGTTACCCGCTTCAAGCTGGGGGAACGCGTGGCGGGCTGCTTTTTCCCCAAATGGATTGACGGCCCATTTCTGATGAGCAATCATCAAAACGACCTGGGCGGTACAATCGATGGCATGCTGGCGGAAGAAGTCATCGGATCTGAACAGGGCTTCGTTTCTATCCCGAAAAATCTCACTTACGAAGAAGCCGCTTGTCTTCCTTGTGCCGGCTTAACGGCTTGGTACGCTCTGACAGCGCGCGGTAATTACCAGTCAGGTCAGAGCATACTTGTTCTGGGGACTGGAGGCGTTTCCATTTTCGGCCTCCAATTCGGTGTGGCACTCGGTGCAAAAGTCCTCGTGACTTCGAGTAGCGATGCCAAACTGGAACGTACCCGAACCATGGGAGCATCTGCCACGGTGAATTACAAACTGACTCCTGCCTGGGAGAAAGAAATTTTTCAGCTCACGGAGAAAAGAGGGGTCGATCACATTTTGGAAGTCGGCGGACCGGGTACGCTCGAGAAATCCATCGCCTGTTTAGCGGCCAATGGCACGATTGCCCTGATAGGAGTCCTAACCGGTTTTGGCTCTCCAAACACCAGTCTATTTCCGTTGGTTGCTAAAAATGCCCGGTTGAACGGCATCTATGTCGGATCGCGAGTGGAGTTTGAAAAAATGAATGCTTTTATCGAAGCCCGGAATATTCATCCGATTATCGATAAAGTGTTCGCGTTTTCCCAGGCGGAAGAGGCCTATCGCTATCTGGAAAGCGCCAGTCACTTTGGCAAAGTGGTGATCAAGATGGATTAGGCAACTTGAAAAGCTTCCTGGCGTTCACGGTAGTCGCCACGCCCAAGTGAGCCTCGGAAACTCCTCGTAACTCTGCCAGAAATTCTAGAGTGTGCTTCACGAAAGCCGGTTCATTTCTCCGGCCTCGATGCGGCATTGGAGCCAGATAGGGACTGTCGGTTTCGACCAGTAACCGATCCTCGGGAATTCGCCTCGCGGCGAGTCGAATCTCCTCCGCATTTTTAAAAGTCACCATGCCCGCGTAAGAGATATGCAACCCGCATGCTAAGCAGGCTTCGGCTACCTCCGGACTCCCGGTGAAACTGTGCATCACCCCGGCAACCGGCCCTCGTTTTTCGAAATGCTTCTTCAAGCAATCCACAATGTCCTGCTCGGCCTCCCGGCAATGGATGATTACCGGCAGATTCAGTTCGGCCGCATAATCGAGATGTTTGAAAAAGTACTCGATTTGAAGATCGAAAGGTGCCTTTTTCCAGTACCGATCCAGTCCGGTTTCGCCGATCGCCACCACGCTGGGATCGCGAGCCAGTTCTTGAATTCGTTCCCAATCGCCCGGGTTTATTTCGTGAACGTGATTGGGTTGGATCGCTACGGCTGCTCGCAGTAGCGGATGCTTGGCGGCCAGTGACACAGAAGCTTCGCTGGTTTCCCGATCAATTCCAATGGTAATGATGCGTTCCAGTCCGGCATCCAGCGACCGCTGTAGCACCTGAGCTAAATCGGTCTGGAATCGATTGTCATCCAGGTGGGCATGAGTATCAATTATGGGATAGGTCATGGTCCAGATCTGAAAAAATCCATCTCGTTATGGTGCTGTTCCTGCAGTGGGGATAAGGTCGCCTGACGAGACATTCTCTCAAGTGGGTTCCAGAGAATTCCCAGAACCACAACCGCCGATGCCGCCAGCATTACGTAACCCGACTGGTAGGGAGAGACTTTACGATAATGCTCCTTAACTGGAGGATCATCCAGTATCATCACCCGCAGGACGCGAAGGTAGTAGGCCGCACTGAGGATAGTATTGATAGCGGCGATAATCAATAAGGCGTAGCAGATTTTTCCCGCTAGGGGGAAGATTACCATCTGAGATCGACCCGTCTCCACCAATGCGGCGAAGATCTGAAATTTTGCGGCAAATCCTACCAGTGGCGGTATGCCGAGTAACCCGAAAATCGCAATACTGAACCCCGCCACTAGGAACGGGGCTCGCTTCGCGATTCCCGCATAATCGGCGATCAATTCAGAGTTCGTCGCATTTCTCAGAAAGCAGACAGCCCCAAATGCGGCGAGGTTCATGAAAAGATAACCGGGCAAATAGAAGAGAACCGCAGCAGCTCCCGATTCATTGTAAATCGCCAATCCCATGAACATATATCCTGCGTGGGCAATAGTCGAATAGGCCAGCAGTCGTTTGATGTTTGTTTGTCCGAAGGCAGCGAGATTTCCCAAGGTGCAAGTAGCCGCGGCAATGCACGCTAAGATTGGACCGATAGAACTTGAAAGCGTCATGTGGGCAGCACTATCCGCTGAACCCCAGAGAAGAATGAACAGTCTGGTTGTCAGCAAGAATGCGGCGGCTTTCGAGGCAACCGAAAGATAGCCGCCCACTTCGGCGGAGGCCCCTTCGAATACATCCGGTAACCAGAAGTGAAAGGGGACTAAGGAAAGCTTGAATGCCAATCCAACCAGGACGAGACCCAGTGCGGCCAGAGCAGTAGCTGGCATCTTACCCTCGCGAAATTGATCACTCCACTGGTGAGAAATGGTGCTGAGATTCCCCGTACCGTAAATCGAGGTTAATAGACTGATGCCATACAGCATCACTCCCGAAGCGGCCGCCCCGTAAACGACATACTTCAGCGCGGCCTCGCTGGCCCGACGATTTCCTTTGAAAAAACCGCTCAAAGTATAGCTGGGAATGCTGGCCATTTCCACCGCGATAAAAACCGTGAGTAAATGATTGGCCTCACTCATCAAAAACATACCGAGCGTGGAACCCAGAACCATGACGTAGAAATCGGGAGAATCTTCCTTGTCCGGAACTCGGGACAATAGGGTAAGCAGAATGAATAGAAACAAGGCGGCGGACAAGACGACTCTGCCAAATAGGGCCAGGGAATCCAGCACCAGCAAATCGGAAAAAAGGAATCTTCGAAAAACCTGATTTGGTTCGACTTCGATCAGGTGTCGCACACACGCGGCTAGAGTGGCCCCGGCGGCTCCCAGAGCTATCGAGCCCATATGAAGTTTCTGGAACGGTCCGAATAAACGAAGAAACAACATCAGGACCATTGCCAGACAGAGTATGATTTCCGGCAGGAGCCAGAGCAGATCGGCCGTCAGCCCCGCTTGCAGTCGTCCAAAGGATATCGAGTTAGGAAACATGTTTTATTTCTTAGTAAGTTCACTTAAGTCGACTGAGGGATTCGACCAGATTGATCGCACTCGGCTCGCTCCAGGAAAACATCAGGTTCGGGTAGACTCCCAGGGCAATGGCCAAGACTACAAAGCACAGGAGCACAATCGCTTCACGGAGAGAGACATCAGGGTATAAAGCCTCGAATTTTTTCGTGCCCATGAACACCCTCTGCCAGGTCCAGAGCAGGTAGCTGGCAGTGATGATTGTGATCAGTATGGCCGCGATAGCAAAGCCTGGATGGAACTGCCAGCTTCCCATCATGATGCAGAACTCTCCAACGAAACCGCAAAGGCCTGGCAGACCCATCGATGCAAAGAACAGTATTGCACTCAGGCCGCCATAGAGAGGCATCATGCCCCAGATGCCACCGAAGCGGTTTAAATCCCGATGATGAGCCCGATCGCAAATCACCCCAACCACAAAGAACATTCCGGCGGAAGATATCCCATGAGCGACCATTTGGAATATCGCCCCGTTCACGGACATCGCCCAATATTTGGCCCCCAGGCCCCCGGACCAGGCGGCAATTCCGAGAACTACATAGCCCATGTGACTGACCGAACTGTAGGCGAGCATTTTCTTGAAGTCGCTTTGGCCCATGGCCACAAAAGCTCCCCAGACAATTCCCGATACTCCGATCAGGCCGACCCAGAATGATAATTGTTCTGCGGCGAAAGGACAGATGGGATATGCTAATCGCAATAACCCATACCCGCCGAGTTTCAGCAATATCCCGGCCAGGATCATGCTCACCGGTGTAGGAGCTTCCACGTGAGCATCGGGCAGCCAGCTATGCAGCGGTACCGTAGGCACCTTCACGGCAAATCCGATGAAAAGCAGGGCGAACAGAAGATATTGATAAGCGGGGCGGAAGAACGGCTGATGAAAGCGCTTTTTGGCTTCCTCCAATGAAACTCCTGGGCCCAGCAAATGAAACCGTTCTTTTTCCAAACGCTGATCGGCCAGCGGTTTCCAGGGTGAAAGAAAATCTTCTTTGCCGAAGAGTCGAACCGCGGCGGCTTGCCCGGCTCGAGAGATAATGGCAAGGTCGAATGTGTGGACTTCCACTCTCGCCAACGCCTCGGTGTCCGAAAGTTTCTTGTTTTCGACATCCAGAGCCGTTTTTTTTAGATCTTCTTTTTTGGCCTTCACGATGTTGCTATCGACGAAATCCTGCAAATCGGTGCTGTAACAGAAGATCATCGCAATGAGGATGAGAACTCCACCGGTCTGAGTGTAGATGAAGAATTTTAGGGCAGCATATTTACGCCTGGCTCCACCCCATAATCCGATGAGGAAGTACATCGGAATCAACATGATTTCGTAGAAGACGTAGAAGAGGAAAAAATCGATTGCCAGGAAGGTACCGAGAACTCCCGTTTCCAGAAGCAGAATCATGCTGAGGTAGAACTTCAAGTTTTTTTGAATTTTCCAACTCGCAATGATACTCAGGAAGATCACCACGGCGGTCAGAATTATTAAAGGCAGACTGATGCCGTCGATGCCGAGAGCGTAGTTGATATCGTAATGTTCGATCCATTTGTAACGGGCCACCCAATCCCGGGATAGACGGGGCCCTGGAACGTCTTTGGCGGCGGCGATATGGGCTTCCATCGCTCGCCATTCGAGCGTGCCCTCGGGAGATTGCATCGGCCGTCCATTAGGATCGAGCTTCGAATCGAGCAGGGAATAGTAATCGATCAACAGGAAAAGGCTCAGCATCAGCGTAAAAGCGGCGCCAAAAAGTGCAAACCACTTAATCGGCTCTTCGAATTTGCGGGGAATCAAAAGCAGCAGTAGACCGAAAGCGCTCGGTAGGAAGATCAACAGCGACATCATCATCAAATCGTATTCCTGCATCGTTCCCTCAATGAATCCAAGTAGCGTTGCCGGTCCGAGAGCCAGCCTAGTGGGATGCCATTAAAAGCGAGAGCAAGGCGAAGATACAGCCTCCAGTAATTACCAGCGTCAGAACATATCGTCTGATGCTTCCCGATTGTACTCTCCGAAGACTCAAACCCAGTTTGAACAACGTCAGGCCAATTGCATTAATCCAGCCATCCAGGCTATTCAACTGAATCGTGCAATCAATCTTGTCCGGATTCTTGCCGGGAGACGTTTTGTCCATGCGGGCGAAATCGTCCGCTACCACGATTGTGGGTTTTACAAAGATCCTGTCGTAGAGTTCATCGAAGTACCATCTGTTCAGGAAGAAATTATGCAGCCAATTCGGATTGGCCTCTTTCGCCAGGGCAAATTCCAGCTTGACTACGAAGAGCAGGTAGGCGGCCAACGATCCCAGAGCCGCCAAGCCCAGCGCGAGAGCTGTCACGACCAGATGACCGTGATGTGCGGTTTCGATGCTTCCGGCAAATTGCGAGGAAATAAAAGTAGGCTCCGCCTTGGCAAGCGCCTCGCCCAACTGACTTGCTTCCACATCCCAGAGCGGCCATCCCCAGGCTATTCCCAGGCTGCAAAATGCTAGGATAGCCAGCGGCAACACCATGATTGTCGGCGATTCATGCACTTTTTCGTAGATATGCTGGTCACGCGGCTTGCCAGTGAAGGTGAGGAACCACATTCGGAACATGTAAAAGGCAGTCAATCCGGCCGTGAAAACAGGCAGCACGAATAGAAGGATATGCTTTCCCTCGTGAAGACCGAAGCCGTAGGCGGTTGTGAGGATTCTTTCCTTGCTATACCAGCCACTGAAAAAGGGGGTTCCAATGATAGCCAGTACGCCAAGCAGCATAGTGACGGCTGTTATTGGCATCTTGTGGCGAAGTCCACCCATTTTCCGAAGATCCTGCTCGTGATGGCAACCATAAATTACGCTACCAGAGCCGAGGAACAAAAGCGCTTTAAAGAAAGCATGCGTTACCAGATGCATAAGACCGGCCACCCAACCACCTACTCCCAGGGCCAGCATCATGAATCCCAACTGGCTGACAGTGGAATAGGCTAGCACTCGTTTAATATCATTTTGAGCGACCGCGATGGTGGCCGCCAGGAAAGCCGTGAAGGCTCCCGTGTAAGCAATAAGTATCAAAACTTCTTCGGCGAATAAAGGAAAACAACGGCCTACGAGATAGACCCCGGCCGCCACCATGGTCGCGGCGTGAATCAAGGCACTCACCGGGGTGGGCCCCTCCATCGCATCCGGAAGCCAGGTGTGGAGCGGGAATTGGGCTGACTTGCCGACACAGCCCAGAAATAACCCCGCGCCCATCACTAGGAACAGCCAGTAAGGCAGGGCCATGAAGTTCATGTCGTTATCTTCGGGGGGTGTCTCCTCCGAACAGACTTGCCGGTCTTCAAAGTCGGCAACTCTCCACTGCGAAGGAAATATCAGAAGGTACTTTCCGTGAACATTCAGTTTCATCTGGTTGGCGTCATCGCCATTGCGATCGCCGCGCAGAAACTGATTGACTAATTCCGGAGGTGCGGTGCGTCCGACCCGATCGACCTCGGGAGTACGGATCTTGGCGAAGATTTCCTGAAAGTTGAAAGTGCCAAAGTAAAACCAGACGATTGCCAGACCGATGAGAAAGCCGGCATCGCCTATTCGATTCATAATAAACGCTTTGTTGGCGGCCAATCCGGCCTTTTTCCGTTCGTGATAAAAGCCGATCAGCAGGAAGGAACAAACGCCGACCAACTCCCAGGATAAGAAAACCTGGAAGAGATTGTCAGCGATGAGGAGATTGAGCATGGAGAAGCAAAACAGGCTGAGATAAAGAAAAAAGCGACCGAAGCGGCCGTGTCGATGAATGTGGGCTTCATGATCGTTCACCTCAGAATTGGTTTCTTCACGCATATATCCGAGCGAGAAAATGAAGATTAGGGAAGCGATGAAAGTGACCATCGCGAAGAGAATTGCGGAAAGAAGATCGATCCGATACCCCAACTGCAGAGCGGCCCCATGATTTTCCATTGCAGCTCTGGGGAACATGGGAAATCGCAACCAATCCATGCGGCCGGTGTAATCTCGACTGAGTTCTTCCGTAGAACGACCCAGAACCTGGCTTAGACCGAATAGAGCCAAAACCGCACTTATTAACATGCAGAATGTGCAAAAGTATGCACCGATTCGCGAAGGTTGGTATCGACCGGTAATTCCTCGAATGAAACCGGCAATCAATAGGATCGTGCAAGCCGCCAGCGGCAGCAGTGTGGCCATAACATAGAGCGAACCGGGTTTAGCGAGGAATTCAGACATGCTTAACCTTTGAGTTCCTCCGCGCGGTCTACGTCAATCGTTTGGTGATTGTTGTAAAAATTGAGAATGATCGCTAAAGCCACCGCCGCCTCGGCCGCGGCCAGGACAATCACTATCAACGCGAACACCGGCCCTTCAATTGCCATTTTGCTATCGTATTTCGCCGATGCGACGAAATTGATATTGGACGCGTTAAGGATGAGTTCCACACCCATCAAGATGCCGATGGCGTTCCGCTTAGACAAAATGCAGATCAATCCGCATGCGAACACAAAAGCGCTCAGTACCTGATAATGGACTAGCCCGACTTCGTTCATTTTCGGGCCTCCATTTTCGTACCGGGGCGCTTAGCGCGGGCCATATAAGCTGCCCCAATTAGTGCGACGAGTAACTGGATCGAAATGATTTCGAAGGGGAACAAGTAACTCGGATTGTTCGGCTTCTGATCGACCAGACCCAAAAACGCCATTCCTAAACTGCCAACGCTCGCTCCTGTAGCGGGATGTCGGGGCATGGGAGTCTTTTGTTCCGCGACTAAAGTGTTCGCAATCAGTCCGAAAATGAGCAAGCCCAGAATGCCTATGCCTATGAATTCGACAAGAGTTGGCTTGAGTTTCAGGAAGGCTTGCTGCGAAGTCAACATCACTGCGAATACGACAAGAACCATGGTTCCGCCCACGTAGATGATCAGTTGAGTCGCACCGACGAATTCGGCACCAAGCAGGAAATAGAGTAGGGCAATTCCGAACAGCGAACCCAGCAGCCATATCGCGCAGCGAACGATATTCTGGGATAGTACCAGGCCTGCCGAGGTGAATCCGATCACACTCGCGAGCAACCAGAATAAAAATGCTTCAGTGGTCATAGGTTTTTAGTTAATGGCGTCGGCAAACTTTCCCAAGCACCCATCAATCGGCCGCGCGCGGCAATTTTCGGAGCGGTAAGTAACTTGTAGATTATGACGCCAGCGCTTGCCAGAACCACGGCCAAGGCAAAAAATTTCCAGCTTTGACTTAGCGCGGCAGGCGCCAGCAACTGCCAGAGGCAGACCCCCAGAAACAATCCACAACTGATGGGCAAGAAGTATTTCAGGCAGGTCATCATCACCTGATCGATTCGCAATCGGGGCAGCGACCAGCGCATCCAC
The DNA here is from genome assembly GCF_018398935.1 of Telmatocola sphagniphila. GTDB lineage: Bacteria > Planctomycetota > Planctomycetia > Gemmatales > Gemmataceae > Telmatocola > Telmatocola sphagniphila. The sequence continues at coordinate 1,134,836 of NZ_CP074694.1, forward strand.
ATCATCAGGAAAACCAGACACCAGCCCTTAAGCACAAACACAATCAGATTGAGCAAATGGCCCGCCAGCCCGAACTGCACACTCGGCTCGAAGGGCAGAAATCCGGTATGCCAACCCCCCAGGAACAATAGAGTGGCAATGCCGCTCACCGCGAACATGCTGGCGTACTCCGCCATGAAGAAGAAAGACCATCGCAGGCCGCTGTATTCGGTATGGAACCCGGCCACAAGTTCGCTCTCTGCCTCTGCCAAGTCGAAGGGAGCTCGCTTACAACCCGCAGTCGCGCAGATGAAGAAAATCCAGAAAGCGCAAAAAGTAAATGGATCGTGAAAAATCAACCAATCGAAGACATAACCTTCCTGTTGTTTCCCAATGGTATTGAGATTGAGCGTCCCGCTGATCAATACTGGAATCAGCACGCAAATGCCGCGGGGAACTTCGTAGCTGACAACCTGAGCCGCTTCGCGAATTCCCCCAAAGAGAGACCATTTGCTGGCCGAAGCATAACCGGCCAGAATCACGCCAAAAACTTCACTCGCGAGAACGGCGAGAATGAAGTAGACCGCGACCTGCAGTTCCTGCCCGACGAGATCGGCCCCGAAGGGCAGAGCTATGAAGGAGACGAACGAAGCGGAGAAAGCGATGTAGGGGGCGATGCGAAAAAGAATTCCATCGGCCGCAGTCGGCATGAAATCTTCTTTCAAGAGAAGTTTTATGCCATCCGCGATGGTTTGAAGCCAACCGTATTTGCCCCCGACACGCGTCGGTCCCAGCCGGTCCTGCATGCGACCGGCTACCTTTCGCTCCAGCCAAATGAAGAACAATGCAGATACAGCAACGAAGTTCAGGACAACTCCGCCGACGATCAGCGCGAGAACCACCGTAAGGAACGGTTCGGGGATAAAGGAAAGCCAAGTCCGAATCATGGAGAGAGACGTACCCGGTTGGTCTTCGAAATCAATTGGGGATACTGTACACTTCTTTTATGCGAAAGCAATCATGGAATCCTGACCCACGTCGACGATCCTATGCCGTCCGGCCAGGATTGAAGGTTGGAAAATCGAATTCCCATCGGAAACGACCGGGCGCAGAAAAAGTCGTGACCGTGGATTTGTCCCGGATAGCACGGGTCGAGGCGGCCTTATTTCTAGCCGATGAGCCGATCTCCGCCCGAAAGTTACTGCAGGTCACGGGGGTCTCCAATAACGAAATCCTAACCGGGGCACTACAATCGCTCCGAAACCGCTACGAAGCGGAAGGATCTCCGTTTCAGATTCACGAGATCGCCGGTGGTTATCAACTTCTGACCAGGCCTCAGTATCATCGCTGGCTGAGTCGGCATTTTCATACGGCTGACCAACTCAAGCTCACATCCGCGGCCATGGAAACGCTTTCGATCGTGGCTTATCGCCAGCCGATCACCCGAGCCGAGGTCGATCAGCTTCGTGGAGTGCAGTCTCAGGAGATGCTGAATCAACTCATAGAAAGGGGGCTGGTCAAAGTTACCGGGAGACAGGAATCGCTCGGCCGGCCGGCGTTGTATGGCACGAGCCGTCAATTTTTGCAGGTTTTCGGCTTGAAATCGATCCACGATCTTCCACTGATCGATTAAAGAACTGGAATTTTTTTAATTTTCGCAAATCACTTAACAGCATTCGCGAAGAGCCCATTGACCACTCCGGTATAATCTTTCAGAAATTCCACATGGACCCTCGGCCCGTAATCCGGGCACCCTTTACTGAGTAATCACCGCCTTCTCAGGGCACGCAGGATCATCGATCTCCGTTCTTTTTCCTGCGAACTCATTGCAGTCTCAAACAATCTTTAATTCGTTTTCAACAAGTGAAAATTCACACCGAGGAAGGTACGTCCATGTTCGAATTCCAAATGCATTTGCTGGCTAATTCCGACCCCAAGGGATTCTTGGAAAGAATGGGTTTAAGTGCGGAAATTATTTTGATCGGCGGATTCCTCATGGGAATCCTCGCCGGGTTCTGGTCCAAAATCAAAGCTCTCCTTTGGCGCGTGATCAGCGCACTCGTACAGCGTGTGGAGATCCATACGGAAACCGGCCATAACGCACTCGTCGCACACCTGGTGGCAAAGTATCCTCGCTCGAGACTTTACGATCGCATGTACGGGGCCTCCTACGAGCACTACCGCAATGGGAGATTTGGCATGGTTCCTTACGAACAGTTCGGATCCCGAACCATGATCTTCTGGAAGGGCAGAATCCCGTTTCTGTTCAGTAACGCCATAGAATCCAAGGCGGCAACCGCCAAAAGTGGTTCTCAAGGCAACAATGAGGATGTGGCCAAAATTTACTCCACGATCACCTTCTTCCGAGGCTCTCTCGATGTAGAGCATTTGTTAAAGGAAGCTTGCGATTCGAGTAATAACCTCTCCTGGTCGGTTGCCTCAGCTCAGGAGCAAAGCCGAAACCGTTTCGTAATTCATTTCGTCCCCAACCGCAAGGATGAGGACGGAGGCCACAATTACGGAAGCAACGGTCTGGCCTGGTATCAACAGGGCTATTATCGACTGCTTTCGCACAAGCCAGATGAGTTGGGAAAAGCACCGCTTCATAACGGCAGCGCTCTCTCCAATCTGATTTTCCCTCAGCGGGTGAAGGACCTTATCAAAGAAATCGAGCTGTGGCGAAATAACAGCGATTGGTACCGCCAGAAGGGCATTCCCTGGAAAAGAGGATGGTTGTTGTACGGCCCTCCGGGTACCGGTAAGACGGCCCTCGCACGAGCATTTGCGGAAGATTTGAACATGCCGATTTACGTGTACAACCTGGCCGAAATGAACAACTACGACCTGATGAAAGCTTGGAGCGAGATGCAAGTCAACGTCCCTTGTATTGCGCTGATTGAAGATATCGATAATGTGTTCCACGGTCGGGAAAATGTCGCTCGGCGCGGTTCGATGTTCCCGATGATGATGCCCCGGCATCACGATAAAGAGGGTGAAGAAAAAGATCATAAAAACCCCAATCCCTTTGCCCCGCTGACCTTCGACTGTCTTTTGAACTGCCTCGACGGAGTGGAACGGGCGGATGGTGTATTCACCATCGTCTCGACCAACGATCTTTCCAAAATTGATCCGGCTCTCGGCTTACCGCGTAAACTCCCCGATGGAGAAACCGAATTCATCAGCACTCGACCCGGGCGAATCGATAAGGCGGTTGAGCTGACTTACATGGAAGCGGCCGACAAGAAGCTGATGGCCCGGCGAATCCTCGCCGAATATCCGGAAGCTTACGAATCGATGCTCGAATTTATCGATAAGTTTCCAACGATGCTCGAAACCCCCGCCCAATTCCAGGAACGGTGCGGCCAAATCGCGCTCAAAGAATTCTGGAAAGAGAAAGAACGAGCCGAACAGCAAAATCAGCGATGCGAAAAGCAAAATTACTGTGGAAATTTTGTCGGGCCGAGAATGCCAAAAGAGGCAATGGAGGTCCCGGATTTTTCGACGGAGGAGACGCAATTGGAGGTGCCTAGAGTCAAGTGACATCCCCGGGAGGCTCAATCAGAATGACCCTCCGAGCTCCAAGTAAACTAGGATTGTTACTTGGCAGACTCTTTCTTAGCGGCGTTCAAAGCCGCAAGTGTTCTCTTTCGCTCCGAGGTGAATTTCCACCAAGGGGTTTTGGGGCCGCCATCCATATAACGCACGGCTGCGATAAAAGTGTCGAGAACGCAGGGATCCTGCTTCTCGTTAGTGATTTTGCAAAGCGAGTAATACATCTGGTAGGGATCTTCACCTGCCAGATCGCTCGGTTGTTTGTAGCCGAGCTGTCGCAAATCGGCCGCGAGGGAAACCCCAATATTCGGAATATCTTCAAATTTGTTTACGTTACTTCGGCTGGAGGATTTATTCGCACGTTTCATTGCCGACCTCCCGTGAACTATTTCTTCGATGCAGCACTGTTGATTATATTCAGCAGTGCATTCTTTCCTTCCGCATCCTGACCCAACTCCCAGATCATGATGCCACCCAGTCCCGAGTCCCGCGCATAGGCAGTTTTCTTCTGAATTGTTTTTGGGCCGTTAAAGTAGATCGCATCGTGTTCATCGCTTTCAGGCGGTAAAACCTGTTTTTCAACTAGTTGCCGGTAAGTCAAAGTGGTGTCCGGAGCGTTGATTTTCCTTCCATAAAAAGGCACGCCGAGCAGCAGTTTCTCGGCAGGAGCTCCTTGAATCTGCAATTTGCGAACGTCCTCAACAGCGTTCTCAAAAGTGGAGTGCTTTCCGGTATGATCGTAAGCCATCAGATTGATGCTATCGACACTTTCGAAGCCGGATTTAGGCAATTTTTGCCAGGCTGCCAGGGTGACGCTGAGCAGTAGTCCTTGTGTCTGCAGTTCCTTGTGGCAGGTTTTCAGAAGATCCGCATAATCATTTTCTTCCCTGGCATTCTTGGGATGTTCCCAGTCGATATCGATGCCATCCAGCCTCTTCTCGAGGCACAACTGAACTGCAGATTTGGCGAACAGAGTGCGAGTTTCCTGACTGCTGGCTAGCTGGAAAAATTCCTGCGATCTTTCCCAGCCGCCAATGCATAGGAGCAGTCGAACGCGGTATTTTGTCTTCGCGGCCTGGAGCTTTTGCCAGGGTGTATTCCGCAATCTGTCCAACTTGATGGCACCGTCCTTACCAGCCTCGGCCGAGAAAATAATCAGATCGGTGAGATTTTGAATTTTGGAGAAATCGTAATCGGCAATTCGATAATCTGGAAGGTAACCCGCAATTCGAAAAGGAGCTTTTTCAGAATTGCCCATTTGGGCTTCGGCAGCGTAATTTAAACCTAGGAAAAGGGTAAGAAGTAAGCCGAGTTTATGCATGGAGAGGTTCCGATCTCGGAAGCGGATTTTCGCCAGTTTCAAATTGTCTCTGGAAGCAAATCTATTTTGGCAAACCTGTCGTGTCCAGGAATTCCGCGCTAGCTGAATCCGCCGTCCGCAACCAGCCGGGAATTCTCCGCAAGGATAACATCCAAAGTATGCTTTCTTGGGTAATACGCGTCAGGAGCCACATACCGATGATCATTCCCAGTGTCATACCCGTGAAACTGAGCAAAGCTCCGGTTTGAATCTGATCAGTGACGATCCGGGAGGCCAGCCAACCGCCGGCAAACATTCCCAAAACCATCCCGACGTTTCCACCTGTAAACATCGCAAATCGATGATACCGCAAATTGGGATGGGGCCGTCGGGCCGCAAATAGCATGGCCAAGTTCGAAAACATGAGCATGAGCAACCACATCCACGGCTTGAATACGCCTCTGTGCATGGCCTCGACGCACTCACAGGTACCGAGATTCTGGAACGGCTGAAACGAATTGTCGGCCCACCAACCCAGCAGCATCCCGAAGTTGCCCAGGGAAATCATTCCAAAAGACATATCGAGATCATGGCCGATCTCTTTTTGGTTCGACCATAAGAGAGACAGTATCCCGCCGCAGATAGTAAATCCGAGGATTACCAGATTGGCCGCGGTACCCGTCAGTTCCAGCATTCTCACTGCCATCCAGGCCTGGCCAAAAAACGCCGCCATGTGAAGGAACATTTTGAGCGTCAGGCCCAAGTCGAAACGGGCTTTCGCTACCGGGATCGGGGGAGCAAAGCAGTGATCGAAATTAGCGGGGACTCCAATTCGTACGCTGGACCACGCCACCAGCAGGCTGGAAAACACCATGAGAAGTGCTGCCGTAATTGGGTGCAGCATACCGCAAGCGGCCAGTGACACCCCAAGAATGTTATAAGCTGTCGCCCGGAAGATATTACGGCGGACGACCCGCATGGCTTCCCGACTTAAGGCCATCGCCCAGGGGATTACGCGAAGATCCGTCGTGTACATTACAGCGTCTGAGGAACCCAGTGCGATGTCAGTTCCCGAAGCCATAGCGAAACTGACGTGCGCCGTTTTTAAAGCGGCCGCGTCGTTCACTCCATCGCCAATCATGATGGGATGGCGACCCTTATCGATGAGCCGTTGAATGTGGGACTGTTTTTCTTCCGGGAGTAAATTGCCCAGCGAGTGCTGAAGGCCGAGAGCTTCCGCTCGCTCCGTACGATCCCCGGTCAGAACCTCGAACGGAATCTGCATTCGCTGCAGACTTTCCAGTGTGTCGGAGGCGGAATCGCGAAGTCGCTCGGTGAGAACCGCAAGACCCGCAACAGCTCCATCCAGTGAGAATGCAATTTTGTGGCCTTCCCGATGCAGCAGTTGCGATTCCAGCTGAAACAGAATTTCGCCTTTTTCATCGAGCCATTCCGGACGGCCGATTTTTACCTCGTGTTGTTCTCCAGAGGCATCTCGGATGATGGCCCGTACGCCGCGACCCGAGAATGTTTGGAAAGAAAGAACGTTAACATCCGAGCCCGTAATCAATTCCGCAAACGGTCGAGCCACCGGATGATCGCTTTTCTGCTGCACGGCTCCCAGCCAACTCAATAGTTCCTGCCGCTTGACTCCTTTCTCCGTGGTGACCAAATCCGTTAGAGCATAGCGATCTTCGGTCAGTGTGCCGGTCTTGTCGAAGAGGACGCTATCGGCCGTGGCCAATCGCTCGATGACATCGCCCGATTGAACGACTATCCCTCTTTCCGCCAGACGTCCCAAAGCTGACCAGAGTACGATGGGAGTGGCCAATCCTAAGGCACAAGGGCAGGCGACAAGGAGTACCGACATGGATCGGAATGTTCCGGTCTGCCAGCCGGCGACACTCGTCCAGTAAGCAAAAGTGCCACCGGCAAGGATGAGGAGAATAGGGAGAAAAATGGCCGTGAGGCGATCCGCAATCGACTGAACCGAAAGCGGTTTGGATTTCGCCTCCTCGACCGCATTCAAAAGACGATCAATCTGCCGTTCTTTTCCGGGCTTCGTCGCTTCCACGCGAAAGAGCGCATCGTAGCTGATTGTACCGGCAAGAATCTGATCCCCTTGTCGACGAACCACCGCGAAAGGCTCTCCCCTAACAGCGGCCTCCGAAACGAAGCCAGTTCCTTCCCGGATGACGCCGTCCACGCTGAACGATTCCCCAGGGTGAACTTCGACACGATCCCCAATCTGCACTTCGGAAACGGGAATATTTCGCGTTCGACCGTTCGAGTCGACTAAGCGGGAAGTGGCGAGTTCTTTTGCCCACTGCCGAGAGGAAGCCAGTGCAGCCGCCCGACTTCGAGCGCCAATGGCTTTTCCCAGCGAGTAAACCACTAAAAGAACGCTGACGACTTCAAAATAGATGGGGCCAGAACCTGAAATGAAGGATTGTAGGGAAGCTGCCATTGCCCCGACGAGGGTCAGGATAAACAACAGTTCCACGGTAATTCGTTTCCGCGAGAGTTCAGAAAGAGTGTTCCGAAAAAGTGGCCAGCCGAGGAGTGCCACGACGACCAAAGTCGCTGCCAGGATGATGCCATGAACGATCAGCTTTACGGTTCGTGGTGTATCGTCGTGGAGGTTAATCCCCAGACCAAAAATCATCGATTGCCCGATGATGAACAGGCTAACTCCCAGACGGATAGAGAAACCGTCTAACTTCCAGGAATGATTTGAAGGTTGTTTAAGCGAAGCCAGATCGGCTTCGCCCAGGCTTAAGCAGCCAAAACAGCAGTAATTTGCGGGAGGAGTATTAGGCCAGGGCCGGCCCTGATATCCCTTTCCGGAGATCAATCCTTTGCAATAATCACACGTGCGGGACATAGCAGAATCCCACCCGGATGACTTCTTGCCTGATCGATCATCCGGGATTAGTTACTTTTTCATATCTTTGGGTGCGTCTTTTTTCGGTGCATCCTTCTTAGCATCGGCTTTCGCAGCAGGGGCTGCGGACGCTGCTACTGGATCGCTGTATTCCACAGGCAATGCAAGCAAAGTTATTTGCGTCATGGATTGTGCACCAGTCATCTGCCGGCCGGTTTCCTTCGCCCGGGCAGCCGCAATGACCGACGGTCGAATTGGATCGGCGGCATTTTCCCAGTTCGAACGAACATAGGTCAAAACTGCGGCGATCTGTTCATCTTTCAACTGTGCACCCCAGGCAGGCATCTGTCCATTATAGCTCTTGCCTTTCACGGTGATGCTACCGTTTAAACCATAAAGCAAAATTCGAGCCAGCCGGGCGGGTGAACTCTGTTCGCCGACGACCCATTCCGATTTGTTCAGAGCAGGGAACTGGGCGGGAAGACCTTCGCCATTAGCCTGGTGACAGCTGATGCAGTTGTTGAAAACGCGAGCCCCGAGTTTCTTCAACTCGTCTACGGGGGCGGTTTCATAATCGATTGCGGGCTTGGCGGGACCTTGATTACCGACTTTAGGCTGGGGTCGATCCATTACCGTCGAACTATAATCCCCGGCGTAGGTGGCTACATACCAACCTCCCCAGGAGAGTAATCCCGCAAAGCAAAGTGTCATCCAGAAGGGAACTGGTTCGAAACCATCGTGCGGTTCGTTGTGTTCCCGACTGATCGCATGCTGGGCGGCATGGAGATCGTATTCGTGGGATGCAATTTGATCATTGGAATCTGGCGTCGTGCTCATTGTTTGCTCTCCGGCAGTTCCACGGTCGAACGATTGAGCCACAGGAGAAATTCTACCAGCGATTTAGCCTGGCTGGTGGGGACGATTTCAAAACCTGGTGCCACATATCGGGATTGTTCTTCCCCAAAATTCAGAGCATCTACCGAGGGTTGACCGATGATCTTCCGGGTTTCATAAAGGAAGCTAAAGGGAGGCATGATCGATCCTGGGCTCGTCGAAACAGGTCGATACAGGTGTCGATGATGCCAGGCGGGATCGGGGAGGCGTTTGCCGATATTGCTCAGATCCGGACCGGTACGCATCGTACCGAGCATGATCGGCCGGTCGAACATGTAATCGCGTGGATAAGTGCGACGATCGCCCCAACCCCGCAGAATGTCTGTATTGTTGCCGAACGACTCGTCGCGGATCTGCTGCGAATGGCAGTAAAGACAGCCGTTCGCCTTGTAGACAGCGAAGCCATCGGCGACTGCACCCGACATGGGCTTCGGGTAGACATCGTTGGTCGTTTCATCAACTACCACCGGCTGCATTTGATTGACCTTAACTAGCGGGGCAAAAACAAGGCCCAGCCAAGAGGAGGTAAAAGTCAAAAAGCAGCCGAGAAACAGGACCATACCCCGATCCATGTTTGCTCTCCTAAACTATGGCTGTCTTGGGCACAGCCGGATTCTCAGAAATCAACTCGCGACAGCCATCTCTTCGGAGGAGTGGCTAGTTTTCTTAGTAAAGTAGGTCGGTCCGGATCGTTTAGCACTCATTTTCGTCACGTTCATGAGGAACAGAACCAGGAAGACGATATGACCCAGAGTCATCAAGCTTCCGCCGATCGTGCGGCTCATCAAGTACGGAACGGTATCCTTCACGATGTTCATGAAAGGAACAGGTTTTCCTTCTGGATCGATAGCGATCAAAGCTTTGCCTTGATACCAGCCGCCGATGCTCAAGCCCGTGAAATAAATTACGATACCCAGAGCAGTGCACCAGAAATGGATGCGAATCAGTCTCGAGGATCCCCATTCCCAACCGGTCAGACGCGGAACGATGTAATACATGGTCCCGAACATGATCATCGTGTAGAAGCCGTAAGCTCCAAGGTGAGCATGTCCCACAGTGTAGTGAGTGAAGTGAGCCACTTCGCTGAAGTCGCGAAGCGCCTCAATCGAACCCTGCAAACTCACAGCCGTGTAGGAAATCGCCCCAAAGACTACGAAGCGGAGTGATGGACTGTATCGAAGTTGGTCGAAGTGTCCCCACATAGTCATGTGGTGATTCAACCCGACCGCCATAACCGGGATGAACATCATCATCGATCCCACCACGGAGGCGGAGACCATCCAGGCGGGAATCGGGCCACCGATCAGATGGTGCATACCCGCCCAACTGTAGAATAGTGCCAATGCCCAGAACCCGATGATGCTCAGGTAATAGCTGTAAACCGGCCGGCCGATCACCTTGGGGATGATGTAGTACGCCGAGCCAACACCGATCGGCGTGAGCCAAAGGCCGAGAACGTTGTGGGCAAACCACCAGTTACAAGCAGCCTGTACCACGCCTTGAGCAGGATCCATGACTCCGGGAATGCCGAAAATCACCAGTTGAGCGACAGTATAAAGCCAGGGCATCCAGAACATGGCACCGAAAATATACCACTGAGTCACGTATACGTGCTTTTCACGACGATTGCGGAAAGTGGCGATCGTCCAGGCCGCAACTAATCCCAGGGAGATAGTGATCAGTGGACCGATGACTTGAGGAGCTTCGAGCCATTCCACGCCCGCACTGTAGCCTGCGAGAATACCCACGAGAGCGGTACCCACTGCGATATTGTAAAGCACGACCGAAATGTAAAGAATTTTCGGATAGATCAGCTGCACGCGCGACAAACGGCACATCAGCCAGATCGAGACGCCCATACCGACGCCAAAACCCCAGCCAATACCGACCATGTTCAAGTGGGCCGGTCGGACGCGTCCGAACGTCAGCCAGGAGGTTTCGGAAAGAAACCAGGTGGCGTGCATTTTGATGGAGGCGGTCAGCCCGAGCAAAGATCCGATTACGAGCCAGATCAGAGCGCTGCCAAGGAATAAAAGAACCGGACCCCGGCAGGATTCATCGATTAATCTTCGCTCTTCAGCAAAACGAGCTTTTTCAGCCGCGGAGAGTGGCGCTTCAGCTGTAACTGACATTAGTTATTCCCTCAATCAGCCGTAGGACGACCCGGTTGAGACGGTCGACGTTGTGGTTGCCCCGGAAACGCATCGGTAGTTTCGCCGATCGGCTCATCCGGATCGAAAATTGCTCGGGCCGAGCGCGTGAAATTTTCAAATTGACCATCTTTAACGCCCCAGGCCAGGGCCATGATCATCGCGGCGGAAAACATCAGACTTGCCACGGTAACGATCAAAATCATCAGCTTGTCGTTGGAAGTGATAACTTCCGGATCAATTGGAATGCTCATCGAATCTAACCTCCTCCGATTCGAAAATTACTTCTTTTCCGGCTTCGGAGCGTCCTTGGAAGAGGCTTTGGGCTCTTCCTTTTTAGCGTCTTTGGGCTCGTCTTTTTTAACTTCCTTGGGAGCAGGAGGTGTTTCGGCCTTCGGCTCGGGTTTGACAGTAGGCTTCATAGGGAACGGGAGTTTCCCGTTCTTGGAACCTTCTTCGATCATTTTCTGAACGGAGACATCTACGGGAATACGAACCGTATTGGTGGCTTTGTCGAAGTTGCCATAAGAGCTGATCATGTCCTTCTGAGCAGCCAGCAATTCTTTTAGTTTCTGTTCACCGCTGATGGTCGGAGTCGCCACGTCCATTTTGTTGGAGTAGTAGTAGATGACAACGATCAAACCGGCAAACAGGAACAAAAGCAACAGCGTGGTCACAATTGTAATCACCGGGAAACCGGGTGAAGGAATCTCATGTTTGTTGGGAGTCGTATTGATGTCCATTTCTCGGATTCTCGCAAAATAACCCGGCTGGCAATACCGCCGGGGTAAATTCGTAACACAGACGGCGTTCCGGTTTATTTCGGATCGCCGAACTCGTCGTTTTCAAAATGGATCGATTCATCCAGTCGGGGATCGCCTACGGGAATCATCGGAGCCTTTTTCCAGCCGTTGAAGAGGCAGGTCATCAACAAGCCCCCGAAGAACAGCAGCGATGCGATCGTCGTCCAGTGGAATTGTATCCCGCTGATCGGATCGTCGTGAACGGTTGGCTTCAACATTTCCGGCATGATCTGCCAGTATTGATCGTAGCAGTGGAAAAACAGAATCCAGGATGCCACAAAGGCCATAATCTTTGGATTACGCTTGTTGCCGCGGGGCAGCAGGATCAGGAACGGAACCACGAAGTAACCGAGCGGTAGTATCACCGACATGTGATACCAGGTTCCGACACGGCGGTTGCGGAAGAACTGAACTTCCTCCGGCATGTTGCCATACCACTGCAGGAAGTACTGGTCGAATGCGATATAGGTCCAGAATACAGTGAACCCGAAGGTCAGCTTGCCCATATCGTGCAGGTGTTCTCGAGTGATCGTGTTTCTCAGGTATCCCGCCGAGCGGAGACCCAAAGTGATCAGAATAATCAACGCCAGAGAACTGCGGATCCCACCGGCCCAGAAATAAACGCCGAAGATCGTGGAGAACCAGGTGTAATTCAAGCTCATGATGAGGTCGAAAGCGGTGAACGTCGCCGTCAAGCCTAGCAGAAGTATACCGGAGGGAGCCCACCATTGCATCTTCTTGGTGATGGAGACTTCTCGTGTCGAGTCCTGCTTCAGCGAATTATTTCGCATGAAATAGGAGTAACCGATCCAGATCGCGAAGTAGATGCAGATGCGGGCAATGAAGAATCCCGGACTCAGCCAGAATCGCTTGGAGCTAACCGGAATATCAATTTCTGTTGCGTGTGCCCCCTTATAAATGGAACCCAATCCCAGAGCAATTGGCAGGAACAGCACCAGAAGAATCGGCAGAGCCCGAGTGATATTCTCGAAGCTTCGACGAATACCGACCGACCATCCGGCGTCCGCCACGTGATGAATCATCGTCCAGAAAAGGCAGCCCAGTGTAATCGACAGGGCGTAGACGTAGCCGTGCAGATACGAAAAGAGAAACTGCTTGTGGCCTTCGGTACTATCGAGAATGAAGCCGATCGCCAGTAGTACGGCACCGGTCAAAGTCACCGCAAGCGCCTTCTGATAAAGGCCTGCGCTGACCGACTCAGGCATATTGGGAGAATCCGGCAGTGTATGTTCCGCGGTTGCGCTCATTATTTAGGCACCCCCAATTGTTCGCGCTGTGAAGCCGGTACGAGGCTCTTATCGGCGATCTGCGAGTATTGCAAAGCTCGAACGTAAGAGACAATCGCCCAACGATCGATCGGCTTGGTCATGTGCCCATAGGGAGACATGGTGTTCTTTCCCATGGTGATCGTGTTGAAGATTTCGCCATCGGCCATTTCCCGCAGCCGATCCTGATGATAGCTGGCGATGCCGACCATGTTATATTTGCCAACGATACCCGCCGCTGTGTCTCCCTGGCCGCCATATCCGGAAAGGCCGTGGCACATCGAGCAGTTAATGGTGTATCGTTCCTTACCGCGAGCCAGTAATTTGTCCCATCCGCCCAGTTCGTCGATGGCTCTTTGCGGTATGTTTGTAATCCACTTGGGCTGCATTTCCTTGCGTTCTTTTTTCACGAGGACAGGCTTGCCGCCTTCGAGAACTGGCTTCCCGTCCGCTCCCATCTTCGGAGTCTCGTCGATCACCGTCACCTCGTGCATACCCTTGTAGCCGAAGTAGAAGTTCTCGTCTTCCTTGAGGAAGTCGGGGTTGTCGGCTTTAAGATATCCCGCATCGGCGAAGTAGTCGGCGCCGGAGTAAGCCACCGTCCCGGAAACGGGCATGCGAGCCGAGCGTCCATCGCCGAAGAATCGGCTCTGGGACTGCGCGTAATACTTGCCCTGATACTTCATATCCCAGAACAAGTGCCGGGGACGATTAGTCGTCTTCTGTCCCCGGGCTCCGAGCATGGCCGCGATAACGGCCGCGAGTCCGAGAATAACCAGAATCATTCGCAACATAGTGTTTCTTACGCCTCCACTACGGCAATGTTATAACCACCCAGCTCCTGGAGCTTGGCCGTGGTCTTGGCTTCGTTGTACATGGGATCCTTGGCTTCCACAGTGAGGAAGAAACCATTGTCCGTCGAGGCGGACATTCTTCGATACTGATCCAGCGGGTGGAACAGTCTCGGAAGTCCGCAAAGGCCGATGAGGCCGAGAACCGTAAAGATCCCGCTGATCAAGACTGTCAATTCAAAACAGATGGGAATAAAAGCTTCCCAGGCTCGATACAGCTTGCCCTGAACGATGGTCGGATACCACCAGGTCATCAAGCCGAATTGCATGATGATGGCGGTACTCAAACCGGTGATCGAGCCGCAAATGGTAATCCAGGGTACGGGAGACCGAGTCATACCGATCGCTCGAACCATACCGTGAACCGGATAGGGAGTATAGGCATCGAGCGACTTGTATCCGGCATCCCGGAGCGTCTCGGCCGCGTGACGAATTTCAGCAGGAGTATTAAACTCCGCCACAATCCCCCAGTTGACGCCCTTGCCACCTTCGGCTTTGAGCACGAGTTCATCCGCCGGCACTAACACTTTCGGTGTGGCCGGAGGCTGAGGACTATGATCCCCGTGAGGATGAGAGAAGGGAAGAACGCCCTTCACTTCCGACATGGCGATCATCGGCAGGAATCGGATGAACAGCAGAGTCAGCGTGAAGAACAGGCCGAAGTCTCCGAACATCTGAATCCAGTCCACATAAGAGGGATAGAAATTCCCCCAGGAACCGGGCAGCAGATCTTTGTGCAGCGATTGAACGATAATTACGAACCGTTCATACCACATACCGATGTTGACGAAGGTCACAATGATGAATGACTTCCAGGGAGTGGTACGCCAGGACTTCATCCAATACAGCTGGGGAATGAACAGGTTGCAGCTCACCATGATCCAGTAAGCCCACCAGTAGTTGCCGGTCGCACGATCAATGAAGGTCTGAATTTCGTTAACATCCCCACCGTACCAGGCAATGAAGAACTCCATTGCGTAGGCGTAACCCACCAGCGTTCCCGTAGCAAGGATGAACTTGGCCATAACGTCCATATGGCGTTCGGTAACGATGTGCCGAATGCCCGGATACATGGCTCGCACCGGGATCATGCACTGAAGCACCATCCCGAAACCCCCGAAGATCGCACCAGCCACGAAATAAGGCGGGAAGATCGTCGTGTGCCAGCCCGGTATGATCGAAGTGGCGAAGTCGAAGGACACCACCGAGTGGACTGACAGCACCAGGGGAGTCGAGAATCCGGCCAGGATCAGATAAGCAATTTCATAGTGCCGCCAGTGGCGGGTTGACCCACGCCAGCCGAAGCTCAGTACGCCGAAAACTGTTTTGCGATACTTGTTGGTTGCACGATCGCGAAGGGTCGCGAGGTCGGGAACCAGACCGGTGTACCAGAACAAAAGAGAAATCGTGAAGTACGTCGAAACGGCGAACAAGTCCCACAGAAGAGCCGAACGAAAGTTCTGGAAGATCCAGTTGGCATTCGGCAGCGGGAACATGAACCAGGCGTACCAGAACCGCCCCACGTGAATACCAGGGTACACCCCAGCGCAAATCACGGCGAAAATCGTCATGGCTTCTGAGAAGCGGTTAATCGAGGTACGCCATTTCTGTCGGAACAGGAACAAAATGGCCGAGATCAATGTACCGGCGTGACCGATACCGATCCAGAACACGAAGTTCGTGATATCGAAGGCCCAACCTACCGGGATGTTCGATCCCCAGACTCCAACACCGGTCGAGATCAGGTAGACTGCAGACATGACGCCCGAAAGCAAAATCGTTGCGGACATCAAAAATGCAGGCCACCACCAATCAGGCTGCGCCTTTTCCGTGATGGAACTGATCGTCTGGGAAATCTTGTGGAAATCCTGCTGGATCGGTTCCACCCACTGGATGCGAGGTAGAGTCTCACCGGAGTGCCCGCTGCCATGGGCCGTTTCGGCTGTACTGCTCACTAATGGGCCTCCTTCTTGACGACCTTACTCATATTTTCATTGAGATTTCGAAGTCTCGGCAGATAGCTGGTTCGAGGTTTCGTATTGCGGGAACCCAGCACGAGAAAATCGGCTTCTCGCTGCTTGAGCTGATACACCCGACTGTCGGTGTCGTTCACGTTACCGAATACGATCGCTTGGGAAGGACAAGCCTGCTGGCAAGCGACGTGAATGAGACCGTCTGGACTGACGATCTTGGCTTCACCGTCGATCTGTCGGATATCGTAACCCCAGGCCATTGCATCTTCTTTGGTCTTGGGTTTGAGGTAATTCTTCTTGGCGGCTGCGACCTTGGCGCCAATCTTCCCCCGCTCGAGTCGCTGGATGCAGTAGGTGCATTTTTCCATGACGCCTCGCATACGAACGGTGACGTCGGGATTCTTCTGCATCTTCAGCGTTTCAGGAATTCCCTTAGGTGATAAACTTTCCGTATCGAGCCCTTCGTCAGAGTTGATCTGGCCAAGGAAAGTCGGGACTCGCAAGCTGTCTTGCTGCCGTTGATTGAAATCGAACCAGTTGAAGCGGCGTACCTTATAGGGGCAGTTGTTGGAGCAATACCGGGTTCCGATGCAGCGATTGAACACCTGAATGTTCAAACCTTCCGGGCTATGCACGGCCGCATTCACCGGGCAAACGGACTCGCAGGGAGCCCCTTCGCAATGCTGGCAGGCCATCGGTTCGGTCACAACTCGAACGTCGTCGATACCGTCACCGAAGCCGCCTTCGGGTTCCATCGGGTTCGAGTTTAGTTCGACGTTCGTGAAATAGCGATCCAATCGGATCCAATGCATTTCACGGTTGCGTTTCACTTCCCCCTTACCGACCACCGGAATGTTGTTTTCACTCTGGCAGGCAATCACGCAGGCACTGCAACCGGTGCAGGTATTCAGGTCGATGACCATACCCCACTGATGGTGGCCGAGCAATTTTTCGGGATAGGAAACATCCAGCGAGATTCGTTTCTTTTCGTCCAGTTCACGAGCCACTTTGTAGCCGTATTGGAAGCGAAGTTTGGGATTGTCTTCGTGGTGCTCTGGATGAACACCTTCTCCCTTGCCATGACGCTCGCCGTTTTCGTGCTCTTCGCCATGGGGTTCCCCATGCTTGTGAAGCACCAGAGTTTCGTAGTCACTCAGAGTGAATTCCGAGACAACTTCGTCTCTTTCCGCTGGAATCGTGCTGTGTTCCTGAGTCGTCACCAGCTCGTAGAAACCGGTAATCTTGGTCACTTTCGCAGGTGCGAAATGGAGATCAACACTAGTGCGAATCGGATAGACGTCAAAGCCACCCCCACCCTGCTGATGGCCGATCGATTTGCTGCCCTTGTAGCCGAGGGTCAAAGAGATCGAGTTGTCGGCATGGCCGGGAAGGATGTAAGCGGGAACTTCGATGGACTTGGCACCGACTTCGATTTTCAGAAGCTGGCCCTGTTTGACCGAAAGCAGCTTGGAAGTCTTGTAGCTGATGATCGCCGCGTTATCCCATACCAGCTTGGTCATGGGATCGGGCAATTCCATCAACCAGCTGTTAGTGGAGTAACGACCGTCGAAAACGCTGTAGCTGGGATGGAAGGAGACTTCCATGTTGGATTCGGACACGGCCTGCGAAGGCTTCCAGCGTCCCACGGCATCCCCAAGAGTTGCTGCAATCGTCGGCTTGACGAAAGCCGGAGCACTGTCGGCCAGGAAGCCCGTGTGGAGGAAACGGCGAAACTCGATCGGTTCGGTTTTCTTGGAGCGGGCGGTGAAAGCCTTTTGAACGACTTCATAGGCTTTGTTTTGTGCAATCAGATAGCTGCTGGCTTTTTCGTAGCTGCTGAGTTGAATCAGCAACTCCAGAGCCGAGCGACCTTTATAAAGCGGCGCGATCAGGGGTTGAATCGAGCAGTAGTGCCCATCCGACGTTTCCGCATCCCCCCAACTCTCGAGGTAGTGGGCCATTGGCAGGTGCCAGGTGGCTTTCTTATCCGAAGGTTCGGTGAACAGACCAAGACGGATAACTGTCGGAACTTTAGCGAGTTGTTTGCTGAATTCCAGATCGGCAGGAGCGGTATATGCCGGATTGCTGCCGAGAATCAATAGAGTTTTGACTTCACCCTTGCCCATTGCGGAGGCTAGATCGCTGATCGAGCGATTGTTTTCCTCGGTAACCGGACGATAATCGACGGTGACACCCACATTGCCCAAAGCTTCGTTGATGCTGGCAGCCAGAGCATGTACGAGTGGCGGTTGACGATGGCCGACTACCACCAGA
Source organism: Telmatocola sphagniphila (assembly GCF_018398935.1). Taxonomy (GTDB): domain Bacteria; phylum Planctomycetota; class Planctomycetia; order Gemmatales; family Gemmataceae; genus Telmatocola; species Telmatocola sphagniphila. The sequence goes on from NZ_CP074694.1 coordinate 1,152,782, forward strand.
CTTTTGCCCTTGTATTCGACCAGATCCTTGACGACTTCTTCGATCCAGATGCGATCGATTTGAATCGTGCTGGCTCCGGCTTTATCGACCGAAGCCTTCCAGCTCGCACTGGTTTTGGCCCCAATCTCTTTAGCGATGGCAACCGCATAGTCAGCGATGTTGGTGGCGGGTAACCGCAGGCGGTGATCCGCCATGGAGCCGGTAATGCTAAAACCGTTCTCCACAACGTAGAGTCGATTCAGTTTCTTCGAAATGTTGTGATCGTGCGAATGCAGGGCGTCGGTTCCTCGTCGGCCGGTCGCGTAGCCGAGCGAATTTGGAATAACCGAATCTTCAATTCCCAGAAAATCACAGTCGATCGACAAGATTCGCAATGCTTTTTCGAAGTGGTAGACCGGTTGCAAAGTCTGACCGAAAGCAATGTGAGTACCCTGGCGCGCCGGGCCAACCAGATCCACTGGTTCGTGAACGTACCAGGTAGCCTTGGGCATCACACTCTTTATGTGTTCCCGAACAAGTCGGATCGAGGGAGAAGGAAGGTCTTTCGCCAGAATTGCAAAGCCTTCTCCTTGCTTCTTCGCCACTTCCGAGAAGTAGTTGACAGCGAAAGCATCGAAGTCTTCCCAACTTTTGCTTTCCCCGTTATTCAGAACTTCACGGGATCGGTCGGGGGAGTAAATATCCAGGACAGAGGCTTGTGCAAAAGCGTCTGTTGATCCCTGGCTGGCGGGATGCTGGGGATTGCCCTCGATCTTGGTAGGCCGACCTTCATGGCTCTCGACGATGAGCGGGATGCAGCCGCCCGGCCGAGGCTGACAAGTCGCATAGAAACTGGGCAGGCCTGGAACAGGAGTATCGAGAGGACGATTATTCTCGTCCGTGGTCCGGGCGTAAGGCAGAATCTGCAAGTCGGGTCGACGGCAGCCAGCCAACCCGGCCAAGCCCAAGCCAGCGACAGAGAGCGAAATGAACTGGCGGCGATTGAAACCACCAGTAACTTCCGCCTCGCCGGTCGATTCATAGATATTGGCGAAACCGGGAAATTCCTGCTTGGTGAACGCTCGAAACTCCGGGGTGTCGGCCAGATCTTCCAGAGATTGCCAGTAAGGTTTCAAATTGTTGCTCTTTTCCAGACTCATCGATGGCAACCTCCACAATTGTTCGGCGGATTGATCCCCAGCTTCTGCTTCAGATCAGCCCCTTCGCTATCAGAAGTTGACTTGTACAGCATGTTGGTCACTTCTTCACGCGGACGCAGATGAACTTCTGCGTTGTAGTGGCAGTGCAAGCACCAGCCCATGCTCAATGCTTTTTCCTCGTAAACCACTTTCATCTCATTGATCTGCCCGTGGCAGCTGACGCAGCCGACGCCGCGAGCCACGTGAACGCTGTGGTTGAAGTAAGCGTACTCGGGAATTTTGTGAATTTTCTTCCATTCCACCGGTTTGCCCGACCGGTAACTTTCCCGAACCAGAGAAAGCAGCGGGCTCGCACCCTTGACATTTGCCTTCTCAGGATTGTGGCAGTTCATGCAGGTCTGACTGGTTGGCACCGTCGCATGTGGAGAGTTTTCCACATTCTGGTGACAGTACCGGCAGTCCATACCGAGTTGCCCGGCGTGAATCTGGTGGGAAAAGGGAACAGGTTGTTCGGGTTGATAGCCCACTCGCGTATAGCTGGGCTGAACGTAATAGTAGAAACCGAGTACGAAAAGAGTCACCGCAAGCCCGGCCGCCAATCCGGCTTGCCGGATTGTTGTGTCGATGCTTCGCGAGAAAATGGCTGGCAAGTTCCTCGCTCCTCTCTAAGGCAAATTGGTTAAGCTTCGGCCCCATCTTTCGAATAGAGAGACCGAATTCCTGTCAGATTTCGTTAGCGATTCAAACAGTATATGAATACTGCTCTTTCTCTAACCGAACCTAAACGCCACGGTTAACTGGTATAGAGCTTCCTTCCATTACTATGGAGGGAAAGCCTACCGAAAAGCTGCTGTCTAAAATTATGAACAATGGGAAGGTTTTCTCAGATTCGGGAATGACGGCTCAAGGGCTCGTCGGTGCGAAAAATTGCTTGTAAAAGAGATAAATCGTCACGGTGCTTCCAATGAAGATAACGATTGTTCTCACCATTTCTTTCGAAAGTTTTTTTGCAATCACCGCCCCGAGATAGCCGCCAAGGATTGCGGTGAATGACATGGGGATCGCCATTTCCCACACTATGATGCCTTTGAACAGGAAAATAATCAGCGTTACAAAATTGATGATTGACGCCAGAACTGTCTTCACGGCGTTGATCTCCACGATATTCGAAAATCCCATGTATCCGAGGGTACTGATCATGAGAATGCCGATGCCCGCGCCGAAGTAGCCGCCGTAGATTGAAATCAGAAATTGAAAACCGATGATCCACGAGAGTGTTCGCGACGAAGGTGCCTGGAAATGTTGAATTCCCGTCCAACGCTGGATCGGCTTCTGCAGTAAGAAAAGGAGCGTGGCGAGTAGCATCAGCCAGGGATAAAGTTCGCCGAATTGCACGGGGTAGAGAATCACGAGCAGCGATCCAATTACTGCCCCGAGGATACTCGGTCCGATCAGCTTGAGCAGTATGGGCCGGACGGGTTCTAGAAATCCACGGAAGGTCCACGCTCCCGCCAGTGAACCGGGCAGCAGTGCGAACGTCGAGGTTCCGTTCGCCAGTATAGGATTCATCGTTGTGAGTAATGCTGGAAAAGTGAGAACGGTCCCACCTCCGGCAATCGAGTTCATCACCCCCGCCAGAAGGGCCGCGACGAGACAAAGCAGATAAGTAAAAAAACTATATTCCAATGAAAAATCCTTCCCGGTAATTAGTACCAAGGAGGGATACGAAAATTACACGAGTCTTATCTTCCGGGAATTCGAAAAGGCAGAGGCTGAGTTTTGAAATCCCGGCTTCCGTTCTGATCGGTCGCACCACCAAAGGTCTGCAATTGCGTGCTCATGATTGTTTTTTTTGCAGCGTTGATGGCCGCGTCGTTATCCGAATCAAACTCCCCGAGGCAGACGTAACTGCCTTTCAGTGTGTGAAATACGAATGGCCTGAGACCTATTTTAACGCGGGGATCACTGAGCACTCGGGCGAGTTCCTCGGCCTGGAGCGCACCATTTTCCAGAAGAGACTGCTTGGGGCTACTGCCGAAGATTTTTTCCATCACGGTAGGTTGCGGATCCGCAGTCTGCAAAACCGCCCCGCCGCTAAAACCTTTAACTACCAGGGTATAGTTCTTGCGACATTCGAAGACGTTGTACTTCTGGCCGTGGTTGATTTTTTTCCAAACTTCGATTTCCTCTTTTTCCGCTTGCAGCTTTTCGGCGGCATCATCGAAGGCGACGCTCGGATTGCGAACGACGAACGACTGTAGAAAAGGATTGAGCGGTTTCATATCGCTTGCGCCTCGAAATGGCGTTGTAGGCACTTGCGACTGGATGGAATCCATAATTGGCGCCTTCGAAGCGCTTCCCACCACGATTTTATCGCACAGATAATCGGGAGGTGTTTTGATCTTGCGAACCTCATCCAGCCAGCGTCGCGCGGATTCCATGTCTTTCCAGGGCGAGCGAGCGGGGCCCAGGAGTACCACATACTCCACGTCAATATGCGTTCGCTTTACAGAAATTTTGTTGCCGTCCGGTTTGACGCCGAGCTTCCGGTACTCTTCCTGGAGTCGCTCTTTTTCCGCTTTAACCCGATTCTCCTCGGCTATCTTTTCCTTGAAGTTTCGAATCTCAATATAGGGATTAAATTTCGTGCTCGACTTAATGTAGTCAGCCAGATCCTCGGCCAGTTCCAAGCCGGATTTCTGAGAATCTTTCGGATCCTTATAGGATTTCACGATAATCAAAAAATTCCCCGCGTTGGGTACGAGCGGGTATTTGGCCTGCGGGGCCTGAGGCACCCCCACCGAAGTGATGCTGGGTAGGCCCGGATCGTTTCTGGTTTGCGCGAATGTGGCATTCTTCTGGCCAAATAAACTCGCCGCGCAAATTCCCCCGATAATCCATTTTCGCATTATGGGAACTCCTTCCCCAAATAGCTGATGGTCCAGCGAAATTATTTAGTTGAATTCGTGTGGAATAACTGAAGTGTCGTGAGAAGGAAAGGGGAAAACGTCAATTCGCACTGGAATTTGGAGGGTCTGGGCAAACCCAGGAAATCAGGGTTTGGACATACCCACAAAGCTGCCATCGTTTTCCCGGGAGAGGGCCCAGAGGAATGCCCCAACATCAGGACTTTCATAAAAGAAGCCGACCGAATTTATTCGCACTTTCTGACCTTGAGTATCGGGTCGATTCCAATTGCGATTCATAGTTTGGCGAATGTGCTTGCCCAGAATGTCGCCGAGTTGGCTCTCCGATAGCACGGCCTGCTGCTGAGTTGGGCTCAAGCCCGGGCCGGCATTGGGTAACCCGTCGGAAAGCAAATAAATGGTATCCAGTCCTTTGCTGCGCATTCGAAATGCTGCTTCGAATGGTTCGTACATATTGGTTTCACCGAGTGGGCGTGTTCCCTTAACTGCTTCTTCTGCTTTGGTCTCGCTTTTTCCCGCTTCGTAATCGAGCCACTCGCCTGACTGACCCAAAGGGTAGACCAAACGATTGGAGAACATGATGATCTGGTATTTCTCCAAGTTGGGTAAGGATCGCATGATCTTTGCCACGGTACCGGCGACGATCGGCCATTTATGGGGAGCCACCGTATTTTCGTCGGTGCGTTCCATACTCCCGGACATATCGACCAGAAAAACGACCTTTCGCCCCGTGAGAGCAATGCCGGCAAACTTATTGTCTTTTTCGATCTGCATCTTGTTCAATTTGTCGGCCAGCTTGGCTTTAGTTCCCTGCAAATCGATGAGCTGTACGGCGGCTTGATCGAGCTTTTTCTTCAACTCATCCACCGATGCGGAATTGTTGGCAGTCCTCAAGCGCATTTCTTTAATCTCGGCGGCGAGCTGGGCATTCATCCGTTCCAGCTCTTCCTGTCGGGATTTGGCGTCCAAGGTGTTGCGCGTCAGACTGGCCATCTCCGCGGTCTTTTTGGCGAGATCCTTTTCGAGAGAGGTGGATTTTTTCGCGAGGGTTTCGGCTTCTTCGCGTCGACTCTTGAGGAGAGCCTCCGCATCTTTCGCAGTTTTCTCTGCCAAAGCCAGATTGCGAGCATTTTTCTCGGCTACATCCTTCACCGTCGCGAGATTTTTCGCCTGATCCTCGAACTCCTTGCGGGCTAATGCCAGATTTTTTTCGGTTTCGTCCCTTTCTTTACGAACCAGAGCGAGTTGTGCGTTGGCTTCCGTCTTCTGCTCATTGGTAAGAGCGAGATTTTTTTGCAATTCTTCGATGTCCGCGGAAAGACGCATGGCTTCCACGTTGCGATCAAACAGGTTAAGCTGCGTTTCCAGCAATTCCGCTTGAACGGTCTGGGTTTGATCCCAGGCGAGGCTGGCGTCTCGGGTTTTCAGCAACCAGAGGAGGGTGACGCATCCTAAAGCACAGCAGAATACGTCGAGCATCCACATGCTGACGAATCCGGGAGCCTTGTGTTTGATTTTCATGAGGCGCTCCCGATAAGAGGTATCTTTTCTCGGATGCGGTCGGTAGGGCCGGGCGGAGGAGCCTGACTGGCCAGGCGAACGAGGGCACCTGCCACGGCATCGGCCGGTAAAATACGCACTCGAGTTTGCTCGGCCAGATTTTGATGAAGCCCCACGGCCAAACCCGGCAGACGACCAGCTTCAGCCCGTAGCCAGACTTCCGAAGGCATTTCCTCGGGAAGTGTACGTTGCAACCAATCGACCAGCGTCGAGACACAGGGATTCGAAAGCGGCTTTGCCAGCAGTGTCAGGTCTTCTTCGCCCAGAATCAGATCCTGATACCAAGTTTCTGCCCGAACGGTGACGGTGACTTTGCGGCCGAAGCGAACCCCTTCGAGCATAGGTTCGATCTGATCGTAGAGCATTTGTTCGGAATCGGCAGAATCTCTAGGATCGCGACGACAGATCCGGACGCAGCGATCCGAAAGTCCATTGATCAATCGTTCAATCCAGAAGCGCTCGCTGTATTTAGTGAGGTGGATCGAAGCGATCAGTTTGGCTTCATTGTGATCGACCCGGACGAGGCTTGCGGTCAAGGCATGATAGTCCGCCTGCAGAATCAGAACGACCGCGTTTTCAGTCGTCTTCCGTTTGGTTTGCTTCGAAGGGTGCCAGCTTCCAGTTTCCGGTTCATCGCTTGGCAGATCGGTTTGAAAGAGGGTATGCACCCGGTCTGCAACCAGTGCCAACTCGGGTAAGTAAAACGGATTGACTTCAATTTGATTTTTCGCGAACACCGATTGCAGCATTCGCGTCGACGCTTCCGAAAGATAGCTGGGTAGGGCCCAAAGACCGGGCCGATTTCCCTGCAATCTTTGCTTGAAATCTATTACCCACACACTTAAGGCCGCTTCCGGATTAAGACGATGCCAGTCGCTCCGCCATTCGATCTTCTGCCCCAATTCCGCGAGTAAGTTCAGGCACATCAGATGCGGATTTTTTTTGCAAGTTTTCAGCGCGTTGCGACCGAATGTGATCCGTCGATTTCCCAGACCCAACGCTAAAGGTAGACTCGGGTTTTGCTCCTCGAGAAAAGGGGTTTCCAGTTTTTCCCCTTTAATCCGACCGACCAGCAATCGACTGCCGGTCAAATCGTAGCCATGCGGATTGTCCGTTCCGCCGGATAATTTCTCCGCACCATTCCGTCGACCCCAGTTGAATAACGCCATGCTGGACTTCCGTGATGGAGTGATCAGTTCAAATCGAATCGCTAACTTCCATAGGACATATCGTCTGCAAATTACTCGACGCTCTCCGCGAGTTCGGGTTGCGGATCGTAAAGTCGCAATAACAGATGTTCTTGACAGTACTGCTGGCAATCGATCAAAAGTAACTCCTCCGCTCGCTGGACGACGTGAATGATGTACATGAGCACAACGCTCAGCGCCAGTGCCACAAAGGTACAGTCAAAGGCAATTCCCAGCTGATCAGTCACCTGTTTGATGAAATCGGGGTCGCGCTGGTTGCCTGCTTTACTCATTCCGCCGGCCAAGCCACGTACGGTTCCCAGGAAACCGATGGCCGGGATGGCCCAACTCAGATAGGACAGAATTCCCATGCTGGAAATCATGCGATTCTGTTCGACTTCGGTTTGAGTCCTTACCACCTCACCCACATCGGTGGCTTTTCGGCTAATTGAAAACTTGCTCAACCCCAGTTGAATCATCTTGGCAAGAATAAAAGGCTTTCCTCGAGTTATGGAATCGATGCGGCGCGAGAGCGGCCGGCCATCTTCGGGAAGCACTCTTACACCTTCCTCGGTGGGGAGCAGACCGAGAGAAAATGCCTGTCGTTGACGGAGGCATTCCTGGTAGCGCTGCAGGAGTAGCAGACCGGACCAGACGAAGCAGAGGTAGCAAAGTATTTGTTCTGGCCCCAGGAGCAACCTGGCCACGCGTTCCTTGTTCCACTTGGCCCAATAGGCCGCCGTGCTTTCGGCGGGCTGGAAGTACTGCCAAAGTGGGATCGTTATGCCGCCTACAATGAGAATGGATAAAAGAAACCACAGCCACTCTCTGTGGGGGCGTCGGGACTGCTTGACACTCATGAGGTCTAACTTCCTGTAAGCGACTACCTGCTTTGAAGGCAATAATACTTACGGTCTAATGACTCGTTGACCGTTATTCGTTTCGATCGGGTTCATATTTTGAAATCTCTACCATTGTCACCGAGCGGTCAAGTAAGTTCAAGCATTCAATAGAACGAAATTGCATTTCCCGAGAAACGAAATGCTCCGCTTTCCGGCTCCTACCGATAGAGCTAGTCTGAATATTAGTTTAGAGTAGCATAACGAGAACTCTACCCTGCTTCACTCGTCGGAAAGACTTAACATGAAGCCATCTCTCCTGGTTTGTCTGCTCCTGCTACACGGAGCTTCCTCAGCCGCGCAAACTCCCCGATTCGAGATGCAGGAAATTACTCGAGATCTCTCGATCGGTTATGCCGTAATTGCCGCGGATATCAACGGCGACGGTAAACCGGATCTGGTGGTGGTCGACAAGCATCGCGTGATCTGGTTTGAAAACCCGACTTGGAAGATGCACACGATACTCACCGGCAAAACTCGGCCGGACAACGTCTGTATCGCCGCCTGGGATGTCGATGGGGATGGTAAAATCGATTTGATTCTCGGAGCCGATTGGGCTCCCTTCAATACGAAAAGTGGCGGGACTTTGCACTGGCTAAAACAGCCCAAAAATCTGAATCAAGAGTGGGAAATGTTCCCCATTTGCGAAGAGCCTACTGTTCATCGGGTGAAGGTGATACCCAATTTGTATCCCGGCCACAAACCTGGTATCGTGCTCGCACCTTTGATGGGCCGCGACTCCAGTCGGGAAGCAAACTGGATGGATGGCCGGCCAGTGAGATTATTATCTTTTCCAATTCCGAAAGATCCGCAAAAAGGGCCCTGGAAAGCGGATGTGATCTCCGAAGAATTACACGTTGTTCACAATTTCGCGTTTGAGGAGGTTGCTCCGAACTCGCTGCGGATTGCCACCGCGAGCTATGAAGGAGTGAGTCTATTCACTCGCACCACTAAAGATGGATCTTGGGTCAAGCGAAATTTCAATCCCGGTAATCAAGCCAATCTCAAAAGTAATCGGGGCTCTAGCGAAATCGCCCTCTTTCTATTAAAAGGCGGCGACGGTGCGAATAGGGACGGCCGCGGCAAAGCGATAATCGCTACCATTGAGCCCTGGCATGGCAATCAAGTGGTCGTGTATCCGCCGACAGCGTCCTCCGCGACTCAGATTGAGAACTCCACGAAAAATCGACTCATTTTAGATGATCATCTGCGCTGGGGGCATGCCGTGAAATTCGGTCATCTTCTAGGCGCGGATTCGCCGTTTCTTGTCGCAGGAGTTCGAGATAATCCGAACAAAGAGGACAAATTTTCCGAGAAATGTGGCGTGAGAATTTATCAGCCTGAGGATGCGGCGGCTACGAAGTGGAGACGGACAATTCTCGATGAAGGCGGGATCGCGGTGGAAGATTTGATTGTGGCCGACCTCGATGGCGATGGTCGGCCGGAAATCATCGCAGTGGGCCGAGCCACCAAGAATATGCGGATCTATTGGAATAAGACCGGAAAATAATTCTTATTTTTGTGCTCGGATTTCTTTTTCGAGTGCGGCCGCCTGCTTCATGACTTCAGCAGGCACTTCACTCTTTGGATTCATAGTCACATTTCTCCAGGCATCCGCCATCAGCTTGGATCTCTTCTGAACGAGTTTGAACCAGTCTTTTCGATCCTTTTCAACGGTATTGAGAAAGGAATCGATGCCCTCGACATCGTTGGGAAAGAAAGATTTCAAAATCACACGAGCGGCTTCCCGATGACCTTCGAAATTCGGATGCACCCCATCCCCAGCCACCGTGTAATCAGGTTTCATCTTCCTCCTCTCCGCGACGTAATCCTTGAGGGCCTTGTGAATATCGACTACCTTGCGGGAATCGGACTGCTGACTCAAAATGTAATCGGCATATTTTTGAAGAACTTCGTCATCGTACTTTTCATAAAAGCGACCGTAGCCGATATTCTGGGCATCTTTTTTCACCAGTTTTTGAGCCACCGGAACGGGATCGAACGGGAAGGGGGTAAGCAGAACCACTTTGGAACCTGCCTTTTCACAGCGATCGACCACACCTTCCATAAGGCCTTTGCGATAGGCTTCGAATCGCTTCACATCGTAAGGCTGGTAGATTCCGTCGTTCATGCCGTAACAGATCGAAACGGTGTCCGGCTTGAGAAGTTCCAGGGCTCGAGCCAGCCGATTGTTCACATTAGGTCGCGGTTGGGGATTTTCGGATAAGCCGCAAACGGTTTCACTAGATAAGCCAATATTGATAAGTTCGAATTCGAGATTCGGCTGTTTTGCGAATAGATAGGCATCGATGAAATAAACGTAGCCCGCCGCTTGAGTAATGCTGTCGCCTACGAAAACGACTCTCTTTCGATCTGCCGCATGGCCTACGGACGTTAGAAAGATCAATGCCAGACTGAAAAACCAACGCATAGGTGTCTCCGGTTGGAAAATCTTCGAATCAAACTTTGGAAACTTCGACCAGATTGTCGAAAAACGTCGCACCGCCGCCCAGATCGGTGAGCTTTGTGCTGGTGAGCGTGTTGCAATTCTGCCCGTCGTGCGTGTCTTTGTTCCACCAGATTCCCAAGACAACGATCACTCCCGGTTTTGTCTCTTCACCCACATTCGCACGGCAGCGATATTTGCCGCGTGTGCTTCGAACTTCGACCAGATCACCCGCTAAGATCCCTCGTTGCGACGCATCCGTTTGATGCATCTCAAGGCGGGGTTCTCCGGCCTCTTTACGATTTCGATCCAGGTTGGCAAAACTGGAATTCAGGAATGCCGGCTCCGGTGGAGTAATCATCTGCAGCGGAAACTCGCGAGCCAGAGCGGAACCATCTAGAGCATCTTCATGAGGCGGAACATAGCAGGGCAGGGGATCAAAGCCCATTTGCTTCAGCCGTTTGCTATAGAACTCACATTTTCCCGAAGCCGTTCCAAATTTCCCTTCGACGAAAGGGGCATAATCCTTCGGTAGATGGAGCCGTACGGGTCCCTTTTTTGTGCTTTCGAGCGTTACACCCGTAAAAGCTTCAGCGGCGGGATAGCCATTGGCACCGGCGTGAGGCTTCAAGCAAAGTGCGGCCAACTCTTCATCGCTGATCTCGAATAGTTCTGGCTCGAGGTTCATGGCCCGTGCCAGGAGCCGAAATACTTCGTTGTTCGGTTTCGCTTCGTAAAGCGGCTCGATTGCGGGATTGTTCGACTGAATGTAGAAATGGCCGTAGGTGTTGTGGATATCGAAATGTTCGAGTTGTGTAGTGGCGGGTAAAACAATATCGGCATATTCGGCGGTGTCGGTCAGGAATTGTTCGTGTACGACCGTGAACAGGTCCTCGCGCTTTAACCCTTGAATTACCCGGGATTGGTCTGGGCAGACCGAGGCCGGGTTGGAGTTGTAAACGTAGAGTGCTTTAACCGGTGGCGGGCCGAGTTGATTGTGCAAAGCCTCGGCTAACTGGACCATGTTTATGGTGCGGGTTTTCGGAGGAATTAAATCGGGCCGCTCTAGGGCTTCACTATCGAATGGAGCGAGCTTGCTCGTGGAGAGCAGGGCACCCCCGCCTGGATATCGCCAGGCGCCGCTGATCGCCGGGATGCAGCAGATGTTGCGAACGGCCATACCGCCGCCGCCGTGCCGCTGCAACCCGTAATTGAGGCGTATCAGAGAAGGGCCACCACGATCTTGCAGAGATAGGGCGTATTCTCGGGTCAGCAGTTCGATATCTAGTTGCGGGATTCCCGTGATCTGAGAAATTTTCTCGAGTGGATACTCTCGAAATAATTTCTGTTTGAGTTCTTCTGTCCCCAAACAGTAACGATCCAAATAATCCTGATCGACAAGATTGTCCCGAAACAGGATGAGCATCATACCCAGCGCCAGAGCGCCGTCAGTTCCGGGTCGAATGGGAATCCACCAATCGCTTTTCCGCGCCGTTTCCGACCTATATGGATCTATGGTGACAATCTTCGCGCCGCGCTTGCGGGCTTGAAACATAATCGCCCAGAGATGGCTGTTGGTGACTGCGGTATTGGAGCCCCAGTTGATGATGTACCGGCTATGAATCACAGCTTCGGGATCAATCACCGCCCGTGTGCCCAAGGTCATATCCGAGCCGACTCCTCCGGCCGTGGCGCAAATCGTTCGATCCAAAAGCGAAGCACCGATGCGATTGAAAAAGCGCCGATCTAGCGAAGATCCTTGAAGTTTCCCCATGGTCCCCGCATAACTGTAAGGCAGAATCGCCTGAGGTCCATGTTCGGAACGAATTATCGACTGGAATCGCTCGGCAATCTCTCGGATCGCGGAATCCCAGGAGATTCGTTCGAATTGGCCGGATCCTTTGGGTCCGGTTCGTCTCAAAGGGTATTGCAATCGCTCGGGATGGTAAACTCGCTCGAGATAGTTGGCCACTTTTCGACAGAGAAACCCTTTGGTAAACGGATGGTCTTTATCCCCCCGAAAATCGGTAGCCTTACCATCTTCCACGGTAATAACAAAACCGCAGGTATCGGGGCAGTCATGCGGGCAAACCCCTTTGACAGTTTTCAGGGAGAGCGAAGCCATTGCAACGATCCTTTACAGAGAGACAATTTTCCCCGTTCTTACGGATTCAATTTCTTTGTGACACATTACCAGGGCATCTCGAGCGAGTTGCCCATCGAGTAATGCCGATTTTTTCCCGGAGAGGACCGAATTCACTGCTTCGGTGATTTCCGCGGTAAAGGAATCGACGGGATCGCCTCCGGGCAGGTTCGGGTGATCAATGCTACCGTCCTCCTGGTAGACGGTCAGAGGTATGGCACCCGATTCGTAAACGATCGTCGCTTTTTCAAAATAAAGTTCATAGCCGTGGACGAAAGGACGGCCTTTCATGGTCACAGCTCCGGAAGTACAGGTGATCGCGGATCCGCCCGGATAGCCGTAAGTGGTGGTCAGATGCTGTACGGTCTCTTTCTCAACGTAGCCAGCGGAAGATACCGTTTTTGGCATACCAAAATTCAGTCGGATGAAATGCGTATCATGCACGTGCAGATCGACCGCCGGCCCACCGGTTTTAGAGGCGTCGCCGATGTCGGCCGACCAGTCCGGTCGGGAAATAATGCGGCGGAAGTGTCCCGCCATAAGTTTGCCGAATTTGTTGGAACTAATCAACTGGCGAGCGTAATCGAAATCGGGGAAGAACGGTAAGACGTGAGCGACCATCAACATTTTGCCACTGACTTTGGCAGCCGCCATCATCGCGTCAGCGCCTTCCGGGGTCAAGGCAATCGCCTTTTCCACAAGGACGTGCTTGCCGGCCTTCAATGCGGCGATTGCCGTGTGAGGGTGTTGATCCGTCGGATTGCAGATATCGATCAGATCGATTTCGGGGTCCGAGAGTAAGTCTTCCAGGTTCGCATATTTTTTGATGCCGCTGAGATCCATCTGCTCACCGGGAGGGCCGAAATTTCCCCGAATCGAAGTCCAGTCGCCCGCCAGTTTTTTAGGATCGCGGCTACAGACCGCCGTCACTTGAGCACCGGTGACCTTCCTACCTGCCAGGTAGTGGATCATCCCCATGAAGCCCAATCCAACGATCCCAATTCGAAGCATATCGACCTTCCGGAGAGCAGTAATTCCGATATTTTGGTGTTGAAGAAATTCTAGCGAAGAAATCGGATTCAAATAGATTCGAAACGGGAGATGGCTTGGACGGGAGATCCTCCCCAGTTGGTTAATCCAACCGGGGAGGAGTTATTTAAGCCCAGGTAATCAGATTGGGTTCGAAGGCGTTGAACAGCAGTTCGTTCCTGGGAACCACACGCAGGCAGTAGCCGTAGTAACCACTCGCTTTGCAGGGGACTTTACCCGTGTATTGGAGCGAGCCGTTCTGGACGTTACCATCGGTAGTGAGAGTCACTGTGTGCGGCTGCGAAATCTCACCCGCATTATCGGTCGGACCATGATAGAGCTGGACCTCTACCTCTTGGGGAGAGATCTCTCCCAGATGGACTTTGACCTGAACGTTCAAAGATTCCCCAACGCGAATGTGATCACCGGTTGTAACGTCCACATTTTCAAATCGAATCTGAGGCCAACGAGCGCTGGTATAAACTTTCCAATTCGCCAATTCCTTGGCTTTCGAAAAGTTGTCCGCAATCAGCTTGGTGTGGCGTTCCTGTGACGGCAGATAGCAAACCTTGGCATACTCCGACACCATGCGGTTGGTGTTGAACACCGGGACATTAGTGAGGATCGAACGCTTCATGCGGTGAATCCAGCCGCGCGGCAATCCATCCGCCCCTCGGTTATAAAACAGTGGCACGATGTCGCGTTCGATGAGTTCGTAGATCGCTCGACCTTCCACCTCGTCCTGATAGTTGGTGTCTGTGTACTCTTCCCCAGCGCCAATCGCCCAGCCGTTGTCGCCCGCGTAACCCTCATCCCACCAACCGTCGAGAATACTCAGATTCAAACCGCCGTTGCAACAGACCTTCATTCCCGACGTACCACTGGCTTCCAGAGGACGGCGAGGATTGTTCAGCCACACATCTACGCCCTGAATCAGATGTCGGGCAATATTCATGTCGTAATCTTCCAGGAAAACGACTCGGCCGCGTAATTCCGGCCGCCGCGCAAACTGTACAACCTGGGCGATGAAGTCCTTGCCGGCGTTGTCCTTGGGATGCGCTTTGCCGGAGAAAATGAGCTGCACCGGCCGTTTGGGATCATTCAGAATTTTTGCGAGCCGTTCGATGTATCGGAAGACCAGTGTCCCGCGCTTGTAGGTCGCAAAACGGCGAGCGAAGCCGATGGTCAGAGCTTCGGGATCTAAAACTTCCTCCGCAGCTGCGACTTCCGAAGGAGGTGAACCCCGTTTGACGAGTTGGGCTTTCAGCCGATTGCGGGCCAAGGTGACCAGTCGCTCACGGCGATGTTCATGAGCTCGCCAGAGTTCTCCATCGGGAATTTTTTCGATCTTGGTCCAGATTTCGAAGTTCGTCGGCTGCTCGGTCCAGTCCCGGCCCAGATAGCGGTTGTACAGGTGTTCGATTTGCGGTGCGATCCAGGTTTGAGTGTGCACACCGTTGGTGATCGAGGTAATCGGAATCTCGACTTCGGAAAGTTCTGGCCAGATCGAGTTCCACATCTTTCGGGAGACTTTTCCGTGCAGTTGGCTGACGCCGTTGCTGGTGTTGGAAATCCGGATGGCCAGAACAGTCATGCTGAAAGGTTCGCCGCCATTGTTCGGCTTTTCGCGGCCTAGGTTCAGGAAGGTGTTCCGATCAATTCGCAGCGAATGGATGTACTCGCCGAAATAATGATCCATCATCCCTTCCGGGAAAGCATCATTGCCCGCCGGGACTGGAGTATGAGTCGTAAAGCAGGTGCCCGCTTTCACGGCCTCGGAAGCAACTGCGAAATCCATATTGAAGTCTTCGATGTAGACTCGAATACGTTCCAGCGCAGAGAAGGCAGAATGCCCCTCGTTCATATGGCAAATGGAAGGGGACTTACCCAGAGCCTTCAGGGCTCGAATGCCGCCAATTCCCAGCACAATTTCCTGTTGAATTCGGGTATGCTGATCGCCGCCGTAGAGCTGCGAGGTAATCGCGCGATCTTCCGGTCGATTTTGGGGGATATTGCAATCGAGAAGATACAGCGGGATGCGGCCGACTTGAATCCGCCAGATTTTCACGAAAACTTCCCGGCCCGGCAGCGGCACGGAAATGAGAATGGGACTGCCGTCTGGCTTGGTCTCCAAGATCAGCGGTAAATTGAAAAAGTCATTTTCGGGATATAACTCCTGTTGCCAGCCGTCGATGTTGAGGTACTGGCGGAAATAGCCCTCACGGTACATGAGGCTTACGCCACAGAGTGGAACCCCTAAGTCGCTGGCGGATTTCAAATGATCCCCGGCCAGGATGCCTAGGCCGCCGGAGTAGACCGGCACACTTTCATGGATTCCGAATTCTGCACTGAAGTAAGCGATTTGAATGTCATTGTTTTCGGCATAATGGCTCTGCCACCAGGTTTTAGCTTTCATGTAGCGATCGAGCATTTCCTCGACGCGATCCATGTTGTCCAAAAAGCCCGAGTCCTTCGCCAATTCTTCAAAACGTTCCTGCGGCACCGCCCCCAATAGTTTAATCGGACTGTGGTTGAGCTTGTCGAAGAGATCGATATCGATGCGGCGAAAGAGTGCGACGGCTTCCAGATGCCAGCACCACCATAGATTGTAAGCGATCTTCTGCAGAGCGTGCAGTCGAGTCGGCAGTTGGGGCAAAACGGTGAAGGTGCGAATGTTGCGACGTGGCATATTTGATCCTAAAACCGGAAAACAAACCTAATCAATCCAGAACAGCGAGAGAGGTTCGAATTCTGAAGGCTTTCGTAATCTAGCAATTGAACTCAAGTTCATCAACGCGAATGGGTTTCGCTCAATAGGATTTCATTATCCGAGTAAACTCTAGTACACGCTTTCTGATGGGATTCTGGAATGTCTTCGATCGAAGAATTCGGTTTCATTCGAGTGGCAGCCGCCAGCCCGGCGATTCGACTCGCCGATCCGAATTACAATGCCCAGGCGGTCATTGAGCTTTGTAGCAGAGCCGAGAAGGAAGGTGTCGCGGTTCTCGTTTTCCCTGAACTCTGCCTGACTGGTTACACCTGCAACGATCTTTTTCACCATCAGAAGCTACGGCAAGGAGCTTTAGAGGCGCTACAGAAAATCCTTCTCTTCAGTCAGGATGGTTTCACCGGCCTGATTGTTGTCGGGTTACCAATAGTTATCGACGATCAACTCTTCAACTGCGCGGCGATCCTGCAAAGCGGACATTTGTTGGGAATTGTCCCGAAAACGTTCCTGCCCAATTACAAAGAATTCTACGACGCCCGTTTCTTTACTTCCGCCCATCGATTACGATCTCAGCAGGTCCTGCTTTTCGGTAAAAGTACACCGGTAGGAACCGATCTTCTGTTCGGAAATATCCGTAGCGGTGCCGTTGTAGGTGTGGAAATTTGTGAAGATCTTTGGGTGCCAGTCCCACCCAGTTCTTTGCAGGCCACGCAGGGCGCGAATCTGCTGTTGAATCTCAGTGCGAGTAATGAAACTATCGGAAAAGTCGCCTATCGGCGGACTTTAGTGGAAAGTCAATCGGCTCGCTGCATCGCAGGCTACATCTACGCTTCTTCCGGAACGGGCGAATCGACCACTGATCTTGTGTTCGGCGGCCACTGTCTGATTGCCGAAAATGGTTCATTTCTGGCAGAATCTCAGAGATTTTCGAAAGCCGATCATCTGGTTATTTCAGATATCGATTTGGATCGCCTGCAATTCAATCGCATGCAAACGACAAGCTTTGGAGATCAGTTCAGCGATGTTGCTTGGACGAAGAAATTTCGTTTCGTCGATTTTGAGATAGCCGAACGCTCGAAGCATCGGAATTTATTGAGATTTTTAGACCCTCACCCGTTCGTACCCAGCGCACAGGATCAGCTGAAGGAACGCTGCGAAGAGATTTTCCATATTCAGACGGCTGGACTGGGCCGCCGACTGGAACAAACGAAGTTTCCGCGGACGGCCATCGGAGTCTCGGGTGGTTTGGATTCAACGCTGGCATTACTTGTTCTCTGTAAAACGCTCGATCAGTGTGAGCAAAAAAGAACTTCAATCCGCGCTCTGACGATGCCCGGTTTCGGTACCAGTAGCCGTACCAAAAATAATGCGATTCGACTGATGCAAAGCCTGGGAGTTACTCACGAAGAAATCGATATTCGTGAAATTTGCCTGGCGGAAATGAAATTGTTGGGACAAAAGCCGTTTGGGATCGATTTAGAGGGGCTTAATGTCGGACAGTTCGTCGAGAAATTGAAAACGCTTCCGCCGGAAAAAAACAGCGATGTGGGCTTTGAAAATGTTCAGGCACGCGTCCGTACCAATCTACTCATGAATTCCGGCATGGTGGTCGGTACGGGAGATCTATCCGAACTGGCCCTAGGCTGGTGTACCTACAACGCCGATCACATGAGCATGTACAATGTGAATGTCAGCGTACCCAAGACCCTGGTCAAATTCCTGGTGAAGTGGGCGGCCGAGAACGAATTCTCGGGTGAAGCTCGAAATATTCTGCTCGATATCGTCGATACGGAAATTTCTCCGGAACTTTTACCTCTTGGACCGGAAGGCAAAATTCAGCTCACCGAATCGGTGGTCGGCCCCTACGAATTGGTCGATTTCTTTCTCTACCACTTTTTGCGTTTCGGTTGCTCCCCGCGAAAGATCCTGTTCCTGGCCAGTCAGACCTCATTCGATGGCCAGTATTCGCCGGAGGAAATTCGGAAGTGGTTGAAAATCTTCATATCGAGGTTTTTCAACAATCAATTCAAACGCTCCTGCTTGCCGGACGGTCCGAAGGTCGGCTCGGTGTCCCTCTCCCCGCGGGGAGATTGGCGAATGCCAAGTGATGCGTCGGCCGATCTGTGGCTTTTGGAACTGGAATGAATCAACTAAGCAGCGAACTGTTTCCTATAATTATGGGAAGCCTCCCGATAAAGGAATAACATGAACACAATCAATCGCCGGCAAGCTCTCACGGCGGCGGCAATCCCCATTTTCGCAAGCTCCGTTCAAGCCAAAGTCACGGACAAGAAATCGACTTTCGGATTCTGCCTGAATACCAGTACCATCCGCGGCCAGAAGCTGCCTGTGGAAGAGGAAGCGAAACTAGCGGCCAAAGCAGGCTATAACGGCTTCGAGCCTTGGATTTTCGAACTGGACGCTTATTCCCGAAGCGGCAAATCGTTAAAGGATTTGGGAAAGCTCTTCGCCGATCTGGGCTTGCAGGTACCCAGTGCCATTGGCTTTGCCAAGTGGATTGCGGAGGATGAAAAAGTTCGCAAGGCAGGGCTGGAAGAAGCGAAACGGGACATGGATAAGTTGCAGCAGATTGGCGGACAACGCATGGCCGCTCCTCCGATTGGGGCAACCGATGTCAGCGGGATGGATATGCTGAAAATCGCCGAGCGATTTCGGGTGCTCGTGGAACTAGGCGAGCAGATGGGGATTATTCCCGAATGCGAACACTGGGGACATTCCAAAACTTTGAGCCGATTAGGGGAAGTCACCCTTGTCGCTATGGAATCTAAACGACCCAAGGCGGTTCTACTCCCGGATATTTTCCACCTGTTCAAAGGTGGATCCGATTTCGAAGGTTTGAAGATGCTTCGGGGAGAATCGATTGGGATCTTCCATATGAACGATTACCCGAAAGATTTACCGCGCGAACGCATCAAGGATGCGGATCGGATCTTCCCGGGTGACGGGATTGCCCCTTTAAACACCGTTCTAAAAACGCTCCACCAGATCGGTTATCAGGGTTTCCTGTCTCTGGAATTGTTCAACCCGGAATATTACAAGCGAGATGCTTTTCAGGTCATCAAAACCGGTCTGGAGAAGATGAAGGAGCAGGTCGCCAAGAGTGAGGTTAGCTAGCTCCAGGTTGCGAAGGCTCTGGTGGGTTTCCCCGGGCGATGAGCCAGATCATATAGGCCAAACATGTTCCCCACTGCACGCTTGTCCATCGCATGTACCATTCGTGCATTTCACGAAAACTTGCCCGATCGCGAATAGAGTCCTCTTTAAGATCGATAACGGCTACCATTTCTTCTCGCAGGTTCCAGAGCAAAGCTTGCGTGATAGCCAGGATCAGCCAGCAGATCCACATTCCCCGAGGCTTGAATTGCCAGCCTTTCCACCGGAGAAGATCCGCTAGCATGAGCAGAATTGTAAGCGTGCCCAGACCGTTCAGCCAGAGCATGACGCGGGCGGTGATTTTCCCCTGTTCAAAAGCAGAGCCCAAAACGTTAGTAGCGATGTACACCACAATCGAGCTGTAGAACATGAATCCGCCCTGCCACCAGAGAAGGGCAAACCAGAGCAGAAAGGTCCAGAGAATCTCGCTTCGCTTCATGGAACTGTTTGTATTGAAAAAAATGAATTTTCAAAAGTGTTTGCTAAGGGAGGAAGTTGGCAGGCGGCAGACTAAAAAAATGACAGCATCTTTCGAGTCAACCAGTCGCATTAAAGCGCTGGTTAATGGTTGATATTCTTAATTGAAAAATGGAAGAGGAATTACTTCCCTGCGCCACCAGCACGATCCGGAAGATTGGCAGGTGGTGGTTTTTTGCTATTTCCTTTAACTATTTTTAGCGGACCTTTTGATGCCCCTCCACCCTCTCCACCCAAACCAGGAGGTAGTGTTTTTGCAGGGGGCGGTTCTGAACTGGAACCACAGCCAATCATCGAAAAGGATACCAGCAAAATCAGCATGAGCCGAAAACAAGCTGACATACTGTACAACTCCCGAGTGTGAAAAAAAATTGCAGATTAGCATGAGCTAATCTGCGTTGTTTAAACCGGCATGAGCTTGGTTAACGATTAGTTGCCGAAAGCAGAGGTAACAATGCCGTCAGCCATGCCGCCCGCCGCCTGGAAAACCCAGTAGTCGATCGAAGTGTTGACAGTATGTACCGAGCCGTCTTGGTATGCGAAGTTCACAACGCCAGTATGCTGACTGCTGTATTGATACCATTGCAGTGGGTTACCAGTGAGACCCCATTGCGTCGGCATCCCGCCCGAACCCATCCAAGCGCAGACGAAGTCCCGAGGGCCTTTGTTCACACCCGTGAGAGATTCACCGAATGCGATTGTGTTTGAGGTTCCATCAGTAATCGAAACGATGGACGTCTTCGAGTTGGGATAATAAATTCCCTGGTAGTTTACCGGGGAGGTAGCACCGGGAGGAGTCGCCATGCTGGAAGCCTGGCTCCCATCCCAACCCGAACAAGCTACATAGTTGGTTCGGCCCCATTCGTGTCCGAAGCCGGGGGTGTCGTACACATAGTCATTTTCGTAAGAACCATTATCGAGAATGAAAGCATCCCAAATCCCGCCGGTCACCGAGCCGTAAAGGCCACCGTCTGAAGGACATTCGTAGGACTTGATGCGATTCAAAGTAAAGGGGACAGCACCGGTTAAGTTGCCGTCTGAAGATTTTGGACTACCGTAATAAGCCCACGCTCCTTGAGTCGTATTGAATGTAAAGAAACCTTGAGTTCCAGGAGTTGCCGCTGCAACGATACCGTTGTAAGTGTTCTGCTGTTCCATGTAAGGCAGCAAATAAGTCAGGAAGCTCGTGAACGGTCCGGAGATGGGAGGTGATTCCCAAGGGTTGGCAACGGAATTGGGGCTAACGTTGCTCGACGGAGGCAAGTATCCGTAAGCGCTTTCGTAGTTCATGGAAGCCAGACCAATCTGCTTCAGATTGTTTTGGCAGCTCATACGAGCAGCCGCTTCACGAACCTTCTGAACTGCGGGTAACAGCAAACCGATCAGGATGGCTATGATCGCAATCACAACCAAAAGTTCGATCAGCGTGAAGGCCTTTCTTGCGGGCCTTCGGGGAAATGTGAACATCCTGGACTCCTCAAAAAAAATATGAAACCATATGGGAGACAAAAGCCTAGATGTCGATACAATTGACTGCCCGAGAGAATGATGAAGAGAGCAGTACAACTGCAGGGCGAGAAATTTTCTACATATGAACCATCTTCATCGAATCATCGTAAAGACCCGATAGACGATTGTAAAGGCATTTTCTTACACTAAATCTTTATTTATCACTTGCTGATTTTTTGAAGCGATTTGGTGCCTTTTCCTCGGAGAATTGTGCGCTAATATGATGAATTTATTATAATTTATTTTATTGCCGACCGCATAATAGGAGTCGTTTGGGATCTGGTTGGACACTTGTTTTTAGGGAAAATTGGTCGCAGGGAAAAGCTGAAAACTACGACCAGACCAACTATTAAGAAAATGTAATTAAACTTGAATGAATCTTCCTTAGCCCACGGTTCTGACTCAGATATTATTCGATTTCATCCGCCGCATTATCTTCCATGTCCTCGTTATGTTGTTCCACAGTCGCCAGAGATTTGAGAATCTGTTTCAGACTCACCGGACGAACTAAAACGGTGACGTTAGGCCGCTTCTTAAAATTCCCAACGAGTGAAGATTGATTCTCCGATAGGATGAGGACCCCCGTACATTCCATTCGTGTGTATTCTGCCTCATCCATTACGGATTCGAAGGCGGCGATTCCTTCATCTCCCGCCGTACCCACGTCGACGATCAAAGCAGAAAAGGGATTTTGCTTGAATCGCTCCAACACACGATCGGAGTGAATGGAAATTAAAACCCGATAGCCATATTTTTTCAGCCGTTCTCGAAAAACGTTCTGGAGTCCTTCGTGATGTTCGACCACGAACACTGTTTTGGGCCCCACGGCTTTTTTGATGCCCTGCTCCCCGGCCAGTTCCGCGCGGGCATGCTGGACCGCATCCACGAGCACCTGAGGGTTCTGAAATCTTGCCGCAGGTTCAAATGCCACCATCTTCTGCAATAAACCGAAGATAGGACCGGGCAACTCCGGATCGTCCCGACGAAGCTTATCCGCAAGACGAAATCGATTCGGATTTTTCCGAGCTCTCAGGTCCCGAGTCATTTCCAAAAGCGGCTCGCCCTTGAGCATCTGATAAAAGACGCAACCCAGAAAGAAGATATCGCTTCGGATATCCCCGGCCTTGGTCCCAGTGGCCTTCTCCAATCCCACGTAGTCCACCGACTGATCGACGGTTCCTTCCACGTCTTGGCGGGAACCGGTTAATTCCGCGAGACCGAAGTCCACCAATTTTGCGTTTTTTGCGGTGGCGATCAGAATGTTAGTTGCTTTGATATCGCGGTGAGTCATGCCTCGCGAATAGGCGTACCCCAGCCCAGCAGCGGTTTCTTCGAGCAGCCTCAAGGCTTCCGCGGGTTGGAGTTTTTTGCGAATTTTCAGGAAGTCGCGAAGGTTTCCCCCTTCGACGAATTCCATCACGATGTAGTATTGACCCGTGGAAGGATCCCGATTTACCGCAAGGATTTCGACGATGTTCGGGTGCTTCAGTTCGAGCCCGTTCTTCCCTTCCCGCTCGAAGAGATCTACTTTCCGGGCGTCCATCAAATGCTTTTTTCGGAGCACTTTAATGGCCACAATCTGACCAGAACGCGGATCGTCGGCCCGGTAAACGCGACCGAACGTACCGGAAGCGATTTTGTATAGGATCCGAAAGCCACCCAGAATGTAGCCGTCGTAATCCCCCTTGATCAACTTGTTGGCTTGAAAGGGTGTCAGATACGCCTTGCGCTCGAAGATTTTCAGAACGGCCTCGGCCGAACGTTCCAAGGGGGGAAGTTCTCCGAGACATTCTTCCATCTGTTCGATGGTGACTAGGCCGTAGCGGACCGCTTGCTGAGCGATAGTGTTCGCATCCATGGACATTTTCAAGTGATCCGAAATAAAAGCACAATTCCGATTTCTAATATTTTACCTATCGAAACGGCTGCTTGCAATTCGCTAGTTGCCCAATGCTCCTAGATTCCTGGAGTAACTGGCTAAAGGTCCGGTGATAGCTGTGGGAACGGTTTTCCCCGGAATTCCACTTGCATTCATTCTGACAGTAATTCACAATTTGAACACCATTCCCACCCTACGCTGGCCGCTCAAATTCGAGTGGAGAATTTCGATGAAATTCTACTTGATCGTCGCTAAAGGCAAAAAACAAGGTATGCCCATTCCGATCGATGTCGATCTGTTCGTGGTGGGCCGTGAAAAAATGTGCCAGCTTCGTTCCGAACACGAACTCGTGGGGGATCAGCACTGTGCTTTCCAGGTTCGGGATCGCAAAGTTTTTCTCCTCGATTTCGATAGTGGTCACCCGACGATTGTGAACGAGGCGATCGTCCCGCCCAGCGAAGAATGGCCCCTCCACGCGGGAGACCTGATCGATATCGGGCCGATGAGATTTATGATCCATTACCACGAAAAGTCCCTGTCTCAAAAAGATCTGGAGGAGTGGGCAGCGAAATGTCTGGATTTTGACAGCGAACGAAAAATCCCCACCCATCAGAGGGAAATCTGGGAGGAGGAGGCTGAGCCGAGCGAGTTGGATAACGCTTCGTCCGTGGCCGGTGCAATTATCGATCGCTTGAATGCCGCGAAGGGAATCGTCAAAGGTCGCTTGAGGATATCCCGAGAGGAAGGTCTCACGATCATCAAGCTAAACGATATCTATCTGGTTGAGGAAGCGGAGCTTACACTGATTAAGAAGGAATTGCACGATAACCTGAACCGGAGCAACTTGAAAGTCGTCGTCGATCTCAAAAATGTGCAGCGCATGTCCAGCCAGGGGGCGGAAATGTTTGGAGAATTGGCGACCTGGCTGAAAAAGCAAGGGAGCAACTTGGCTTTATGCCGGGTGCGAGCGGATATTGCGGGCATGTTGCATTCATTCCCCGCCACGAAACATCTACTTATTTATCGGAACAAAGAAGCGGCTCTTCTGGGAAAATGGTAGATAGATTACAATTGAAGAGCTTTTTGGTTTTCTAGATTACCAAAGCCGTTCCATCTTGACACGTCTTAGTTTCACATCCGCCTTGACCTTCCTACCGGCAGTGGTTATTTCACTCCCTGAAACTAAAAATCCGACCGCGTTCTTCGTCGGCCAGGAGCCAACCGTGCGGAAAGCATTCATAGCAGTTCGATGTCAATTCGCTCCTTCGATAGCCGTTGTCGGGGCTCTATCCCTGTTGACTGCGGGTTGTGGTCTGACGGGCGATCAGATCACCAGCAAGCGTTTTCGAGACGAACCCTTCAAGATGACATTTGGCCAACGCGAAGAGCCGATGTCCGTTTTGACTCGCGATAATGCGGAAGGGGACGAACGCATCGATGCGATGCAGCGGTTGCAGGAACCGATGAGTCGAGGGGGTTCGAAGACTGAGCAAGATACCGCTATCCGGATCTTGACTGAGATCGCAACTTCCGATCCGCAAGGCATGTGCCGTCTGGCAGCTGTCGAAGCTTTAGGACGGTTTCAGGATCCTCGAGCCGGTGTAGCTTTGATGCAAGCCTATCAGAATGCACCGATCAATACTTTGAATGGAACGCATATCGTTTTGCAGGCGGCCTATAATCCGACCACACCCGGAGCCCGTCAGGCCGGTAATTTTACGCTGGATATGATTGCGCGAATCCAGGAACAGACTATGGAGTCGATCGGTAAATGTAAGAGTCCGGAAGGAAAGGCTCTCCTGATCGAAACAGCGATGCGCTCCACCAAGAAAACGGAGCAGAAGGAAGAATTGACATTCAATTCTTCGTACGATGCGGAACACTATCGCTTCGATATCCGACTGGCCGCGATCCATGCCCTCCGAAATTATGTTGGAGATATGCAGGTTGCCAAGACTCTCATCGAAATACTACAGTCCGAGCGTGAGATTGCCGTGCAACACCGTTGCATCGAAGCCCTCAAGGCCGTTACCAATCAAGATCACGGCAATGTCCCGCAAGCCTGGATCGACAGCTGGAAGACGAGCAGTGCGGCTATGGCTGCCGGAGCCGGGGCACGAAAATAATTGCGATGTTATCGCGATAGGCCACTTCCCAGCGATCTGCCGCTAACAGAAGTTTTTCGGTCAGCGGCATGGGCCGGCCAGTTGCAACTTTTGCCGGCGCGAGAATAAAGCCGGCCTGCTTTATATCGGGATCCTCTTCCCAATTCTCCGCCTGCCACCAGGTTCTGAAACTCCTGGCCAACCGCGCTTCACCGAACAAATTCGTCCTTCCATCAATAGAAACTGGATACTCGGGCAAAGCCCAGATTAGATAACCTCCCCAGTCGAAGTGATTGCAAATCGGGCCGGGTAAGGGATGAGCGTGAATCCAATTCACAGCCTCGACCGGGAACTGTTCCTCATTAGGTTTTCCAAAAGGAGGCAATTTCAGGATCGAAGATGCGTAAATCCCCCTCGTCAGAAGTAGGCTCGAGAGGATGCAAATTAGAGTCGGTACCAGGCGGAACGTGACTACCGGCGGATTTGCCTTCCCTCGGGAAGTCAAAATCATCCCGGAAACTACCGCACCAAACCAGACATCGCGACGCATTCGAAGTGAAAAAAAGACACAAGTTGCGAAGAGGATCGATTCCCAGAAGGGAAATCTTTGCTTGATGAGTTTCACAAGCGCCCAGGTGAATAACCCCAGCAAAATCCATTGCTTGATTTCTGAAAAATCGGGCGGAGTGAGTTCCAGTACATTTCGTAGAGCGGTCGTCTGGGTGGCATATTCCCAGATCACAATCCAGAGCTTGACGTGGTAGGGGTTCAGCAGAGTGGCCAGTACGCACAGAACCAAAAGCGTCCCAATTCTCTTCAACTCGGGTTGAAGTCTCTTCAACTCGGGCTGAAGCGCCCGGGCTTTGAGACATCTTCGAAAAGACTCCATACAGGCCAAACCCAATACGGCGAAGCCGAGGACAAATTGAATATGAGTATTAGCCCAAAGGACGTACAGAGCGGGAAGTAACCAATCTGTGCGTGCTGGTCTATCTGCGAGAATTCGATCGGAAATCTGCAAGGTCGCCAGGGTGAACCAGATTGTAAAGTGCCAGGGACGTTCCATCATCATGAACGTGCAGGGGATTGTTACGAGGAAAAGAAGGCCCAGAGCTTTCCAGGTGAAGCCGGCTCGGGAAAAGAGGAAGAAGGACAGGCAGAGAAAGGTGAATCCGTTAAGGACTGTCTTTAAAACAGCGGTATTCGAGATTGCAAAGGTCAACAGCTCGAACATCCAGCTGTACGACATCCAGGGAATATGTTCCACGATGCCCGGTCGGGAGAAGGGGTCGGTGGTTGTAACCGTTCCATTATTCCAAACCCATTCCCCGGTTTTCCAGTGCCACCAGAGATCGTTATCGGTCGTGATTACCAAAGAGTAGACGGAAGGAATGAAGGCAATTGCGATCAGGGCGAAGTAGCGCCAGTGCAAATCGCTTCGTTCGGTGTTCATAGCTTAAGCTTAGAACAGCATTCAACCGACGACATCCTTGTAGGTTTCTTCGCTGAATCCTACCAATAGGGTTTTGCCAACTTTAGCGGTTGGAGCGCGCAAGTTACCCGTCGGTCCCATGAGGTGAGCCAGTAAGGTCTCATCATCTGGTCGATCCTTTTTCAGGTCGAATTTCACTATGTTCTTCCCCTTCGATGCGATCATCTGGTTCATACCTTCCAGTAGAGCCAGCGCCTCGGCGGTCGAGTAGCGAATTTTTACGGCGTCTACCGATTCCTTGATCGGACTTTCCACGGCTTCGAGATAGTCGCGCGCTCGCTGGCAGGTGACGCAGGATTTTCGTTGATACATCCAGTCAATTTTTTTTGCCATCGAAAATCTCCCTTGGTTGGTGGTTGATGAAAGTAATAGTCTTCCAGGGAAATAATTCCACGAGTTCAGAGTAAAACGCTCGAAAATGCTGAACGGAATCGAGATGGGAATCCCAATGGGCGATTGGGATTCCCAAGTAAGAGGCGACCAACTTTAGGGCATTATGAACTTTAATCCAAAGCTTCGATCGGGCTTATGGGATTTGAATTTCCAGCTTTTTCTGATCTTCGGTAATGGTGTATTCCAAGGTGGTCTGATCGGGGCTGGAATATTTCATCAGACCCGCATCGGAACTTGGTAAAGATTTCCCGGAGCTTCCCGCTTTGTCCGAGGAACTTCCAAAGTTATGAGGGGCTTCCACATAAGTCACTTTCAGTTTCCCTGGGGCCAGATCTGTAACGATGAACTTGCCATCGTTTATATTGGCCGTCCAGTGATCTCCCTGTTCACCATGGAAACCCAGCATGCCGCTCTTCAAGGGCAAACCCTTATAAGTCACGGTGCCATCTAATGTTACGCGTACAGGCTTCCTGTCCGAGCAACCAGCCGTAAGGATTAGGAGTGTCAGAAGGACGATCGAAGGCAAAAATGCGGGGAGAGTCATTTTTTTCGACATGGAATCAATCATTTCTGCGTGAAATCGCACAGTGTCTATAGAGTCGTAAGAGCGGGTAACAGGCCAAGTGTCACCCGCCGACGAAAACGATTATTCGAATCTCAGTGACTTACCAGTCGCTACCAAGCACGGTGCCATCCGTAGGCTGAATCGCGGAGTACCAGGTCGTCTGGCTGACGGTGGGCATGACGCCTCGAACGCTGCCGTCCATCATTGCGACCAGACAGCCGGAAGCGTCCATCGATTGTGCATAGTAAGGATTGCAAGCTTCCACTTTGGGTGCGGACTGGGGAGGGGTTGCCTTTTTGGTCACGTTCGTGGGAGCTCCGTTACTGCAACCCTCGCCGCTCATGATACGAGTGTCGAAGTAGGGGCCTTGTTGCCAGTACCAGGGCATGTGATAAGCCCAGAGTTTGGGAATGTAATAAGGGGAGGGGTTGTGTGCGGTGTTCGAATCGCCCGTGCCGCAGAAACCGAGTTGTTCGCAGAAGCCCACGGTATTGGAAAGACCGTCGGTGATTCCCATCAATGGCTTGACCTGATTCGTGGTGCTGGTACAGACCACCCCGAATACGGCCTGATTCAAACCGTAATTGCAAAAGGCCCAGGTGCCACCGTTGTTTTCTGTCCAGGTCGAGGGCGGATTAGTGTAGTCCCGTGTGGTCTGAAATAGTTTGATAACTTTCGCGCCGGGCATGTCCGCATTACCAGTCCAGGTGTTACCGATCCGAACGCCCCAGTCGTAAATGGCGTTCTGCTCCATGTAGGGCAGAATGAAGAAATGCAGGGAGGCCCAATTCTGATTCCCGTTAATGCGGTCAGACATGGGGGGAATCTTGGCGTTAGCACTTTCGAAGTTGTGGCAGGCGAGCATGATCTGCTTCAAATTGTTAGTGCTCTGCATTCGGGCGGCGGCCGCTCGAACTTTCTGGACTGCGGGAAGCAGCAGACCAATCAGGATCGCGATGATAGCGATAACTACCAATAATTCGATGAGTGTGAAACCGGACCGGGCTCTAAAACTTTTCATGGCGAGTACCTTGGAAAGAGTGGAGAGTAAAAGACTTTTAAGATGTTAAATTTTAATTAATTTTTGTCAATATGATAAATGAACAAAAATTAATTATTTGTGAGATGGATTCGGCCGGAGGAGTCAAGAAGAGACAGGAAGGGGGTTTTGTGAGTGTTTTGACCTAAATTTAGTAGGGATGTGTTGTGGCATTCTAAGCAGCGAAGCGGAAAATATTAAGATTTCGGGCTGAAATTGGGCTGGGCGAGCCTTGGCTTGAACAAGTTGGGTTTAGACTGCCCCGAAGGCCAGACAACAATTATGGCCACCGAAGCCGAAGCTGTTTGTTATCAGATGCTTGACTCGAACTTCTCGCGGCTGGTTGGGTATGTAATCCAAATCGCAGTTCGGGTCGGGGGTCTGCAAGTTAATCGTGGGATGCAGCACGCCCTTTTTCAAGGACAGACAGCAGGCGATAACAGCTACGCCGCCACTGGCCCCCAGCAAATGTCCCAGCATGCTTTTCGTACTGCTTACCGCCAATTTCCTGGCAAAAGAGCCGAAAACTTTCTTGATCGCTTTTGTTTCGGCGACGTCCCCGAGTTGAGTACTCGTTCCGTGGGCGTTGACATAAAGGATATCTTCAGGGTTCAGGCCGGCGTATTTTACTGCCAGCTCCATCGCCTTGGCGGCCCCCAACCCTTCTTCGTGCGGTTGGGTGATATGGAAAGCATCGGCCGTGTTGCCGCAACCCAGGATCTCGGCATAAATTGTTGCGTTGCGGCTTTTCGCGTGCTCGTATTCTTCAAGTACTACGATTCCGGCCCCTTCCGCTAGGACGAAACCGTCCCGATCCTTATCAAACGGTCGGCTGGCATGAACCGGATCGTCATTTCGAGTCGACAAGGCTTTGGAGGAACAGAAGCCACCAAGTCCCATCGGGGTGATACCCGCTTCGGCTCCGCCGGTGACCATAACGTCAGCCAGGCCCATTTTAATTGTGTGGAAGGCATCTCCAATTGCATGAGAGGCCGAGGCACATGCCGTCGAAATCGCGGTGTTCGGTCCCATGAGACCGAATTCAATGGAAACCGTACCACTTGCCGAGTTGGCGATCATCTTGGGTATAACAAAGGGACTGATTCGGCCGGGACCACCTGTGAGGTAGCGGGAGTGTTGCTCTTCGAACTCACTCAGACCTCCTATACCGCTGGCGATCATACAACCGCAGCGAAAGGCGTCTTCTTTGCTGAAATCCAGACCACAGTCCTGGATGGCCTGCTTGGCAGCCACGAGTGCGAACTGCGCGAAACGATCCAGTCGTCGCGCCAACTTGCCTTCGATGAGAGTTTCGGGTTGCCAGTTTTTGACTTCTCCCCCAAATCGGACTCGAAAAGCACTCGTGTCGAAAAGTGTAATGGGGCCAATACCGCTTTTGCCCTCCAGAAGTCCCTGCCAAAAACCAGAAACATCGGAGGCCAGCGGATTGACCGTGCCTAAACCGGTGACAACGACTCGGCGAGTCATTTCTTGTTCGTTTCCTTCTCGATGTAATCAATCGCTTCGCCGACAGTCTTGATCTTTTCGGCCTGATCGTCTGGAATCTGGATGTCGAATTCTTCTTCCAGCTCCATGATCAGTTCCACGATGTCGAGAGAGTCCGCTCCGATATCATCCACGAAATTCGTGGCACGGGAGACCTGTTCTTTACTAACGGCCAGATGTTCGCAAACTATTTCAATGACGCGTTGCTCAACGGACACAATTACATCCTCCGGAGGGAGCTAATTTTCAGCCAGAACGATTGTTCGTCAGCGTCCTGCATTGTGCTGAATAGAACTTTCTAGCATATGCTTCCAGTGCCGACAATCGGAAATCTCATCCGCATACGATATCGCCCAAACAAGAATCGGCGATGCCCGATGAACAGAAATTTCTACAGTTTCTCGGGTTACGCACTGATGTTACGGCAGGGCAGCTTTCGATCGACCCGTTTTAGCAGGCCGGCAAGCACTCTACCCGGACCAATCTCCACAAAATCGTTAATCCCCTGGGAGATCATTCCTCTCATCAAGTCTTCCCACATTACCGGGGAGACGACCTGACGAATCAGCAGGGACTTGAGCTCTGAGGGATTATCGTGCGGCCGGCCATCCACATTTGACCAAATCGGGATTCTGGGAGTTAAAAATGTAACTTGTTCCAGAGCGGCCGCCAATTTGTCATCTGCCGGTTTCATCAAATTTGTGTGAAATGCCCCGGCCACCGCCAAAGGAACTGTCCTGGCTCCGCGGGCTTCTGCGATCTGAAGCAGTTTGTCGCAAGCTTCGCGGGTGCCGGAGACAACTGTGTTTCCCGGACAGAGGTAGTTGGCAATCTGAAGGACACCCACGGCGCGAGCTTCGACAACCAGTTCTTCCACTTCCGGAACATTAAAGCCCAGGACGCTCACCATACCGCTCGGCGTTGCTTCCGCCGCCGCTTGCATTGCCTCGCCTCGAACTTTCACAACGCGTAAGCCGTCTTCGAAGCTCAAGGCGCCGGCAAAAACGAGCGAGGTGTACTCTCCGAGGCTTAATCCGGCAGTCGTTTCGCAGCTGGATACGGTGTTGGGTTCAGATTCACGTAGGTGTTCTAAAGCCGCCAGGCTGGCAACGAATATTGCCGGTTGGCTCACATCCGTGGCGTCCAGGCGTTCCTTGGGGCCATTTAAACAGAGATTCAAAAGATCGAAGCCCAGAATAGAATTAGCCTGTTCGAACAAAGCCTTGGCCTTGGAAGAAGCTTCTACGAGAGCTTTCCCCATACCGACGATCTGGGCGCCTTGCCCGGGGAATAGGAATGCGGTGCGGCTCATGCCGATCTCCAATCTCTGGGCTTATTCTTCTTCGGAAGCTGGAGCGGGAAGCGAATCTAGAAGTTCTACAATGTGTTGATTCAAACTGACTTTGCTCTGCGTAGCCGCTACACTCAGCGCATTTTTAATCGCTCTTTCCTTCGAGCTTCCGTGGCAAATGATGCAAGTCCCGTCAATCCCCAGAAGCGGGGCACCACCAAAAGTGGAATAATCGTACTTCATCGTCATCGCTTGCAGCGCCTGCATGGCCGCCATCTTGTCGTTGGGCAGTGTCGCGACAACTTCCTTGCTCACCAGCTTCATGATGAACTCGAAGACGCCCTCACAGAGCTTTAAGATCACATTACCCACAAAGCCATCCGTCACGATCACATCACAGGCTCCGCGATGAATGTCGCGACCTTCGATGTTTCCGACGAACGATTCCTTCAGCGGGCTCGCTTTGAAAAGATTCTGAGTATCCTTGGCCAGATCGTGGCCTTTTCCCTGTTCTTCCCCGACGTTGATCAGGCCGATTGTGGGATTTTCCCGCTTCAGAATGTATTTGGCGTAGATCATACCCATCGCGCCGTACTGCAGCAGATGGGAGGGCTTGGGAGATACGTTTGCTCCGACGTCTATAATCATGCATGGCCCTTTGGCCGTCGGCATAATCGTTCCGATCCCGGGACGTCGAATACCCTTCAGATACTTACGCAGACGCATCCCACCGGCAACCATTGCCCCGGTATTTCCCGCACTCACTACGGCTTCCACTTTTTTTTCCGCAAGCAGTTGCCAACAGCGGGAGATTGAGTTGTCCGGTTTTTTGCGAAGCCCTTCGACTGGAGATTCGTCCATGCCGATCACTTGCGTGCAGTGGAAAATATCCAGCTGAGTGCCGCGTAATTCAGAGGGGATTAAAGGTTCGATTTGGGCGCGGTCACCAACCAAGGTGATATGCAGGTCCTTTAGCTCCTGAGCCGCCTGAACCGCCCCCATCACTATGGGGGCTGGTGCGTGATCGCCACCCATGGCGTCCAGAGCAATAAGCATGAATTATTTTCCTTCGGCTTCCTGCTGTTCCATGACCACAACTTCACGCTTCTGGTAATGACCACAAGCTGAGCAAAGGTGATGAGGCAGAACGGCTTCTCCGCAGTTCGAGCAGAACTGAGTTTGTGGAGCCGTAACGTGTAAATGGCTGCGTCGCTTCCCCTGACGCGCGTGGGAAGTACGCCTTTTAGGTACTGCCATGATAAAATTCCTTATCGCATCCCAGTAGAGTAAACAAATATATTAGTACTCCTAAGGGGACTGTCAATGAGGGAGATCTCTCCAGTCTCCACGAAATCGCAATACTTCGGATGTCGGGAAATCAAAGATATGGATCATTTATGGGCTCCCTGGCGGCTTTCCTATGTGACTCAGCCGGATGCTTCCAAGCCAAAAGCGGCGGGTTGTTTTATTTGCCGCAGCGCAGCAGAGGTGAATGATCGGGAAAACCTCGTCATTCATCGCTCCGAACTCGGAATCGTGATCGCAAACCGATTCCCTTATAATAATGGTCATTTACTGGTTGCCCCTCTGGCTCACAAATCGGCCCTGTCCGAAATGACAACAGCGGAAACCCTGGATACGCAAAATCTTCTCAAAAATATGATCGAATTGATTGAAAAAACCATGAATGCCGAAGGGTTTAACGTCGGATTAAATCTGGGTAAGGTGGCCGGAGCCGGGCTACCTGGCCACCTTCACTGGCATATCGTGCCCCGCTGGAATGGGGATACGAATTTTATGCCCGTGCTAACCGACACCAAAGTCATTGTGCAATCTCTGGATTCGCTATGGGAAACCTTGACAAAACAGATGGGAAAATAGGAGTTTTTGCCCGATGCAGTGGTTTGAAATGGAAGATCGGTGGCTGGCACCCTATGCCATGCGCGGCCAAGCCAGTCGCGGACGCGTTTACCCGGAATCTCCCCATCCCTTTCGCACTATTTTTCAGCGTGATCGCGAGCGAATTATCCATTGCACGGCATTTCGACGTCTGATGGGTAAGACGCAGGTTTTAGTAGGGAAAATTAACGATCATCATCGCACTCGCTTGACGCATACTCTGGAGGTGGTCCAGATAAGCCGTACAATCGCCCGGCGGTTGAGACTCAACGAAGACTTGACGGAAGCTATTGCGCTATCGCACGATCTGGGTCATCCCCCCTTCGGGCATGCGGGGGAAACCGCGCTCGCCGATCTGATGAAGGAACATGGTGGATTTGAGCATAATCTGTTCGGTTTAAGACGAGTCGACTGGTTGGAGGATCGATACCCGGAATTTCCGGGCTTGAATCTCTCCTGGGAGCTAAGGGAAGCCTTCGTTCAGCATTGTAAAAATCAAAAATCACCGGAATGCCAGCCATTTTTGCAGGCGGGAGGGCCTTTGCTCGAACAGCAATTGGCCGACACGGTCGATAGCCTGGCTTACGACACGCACGACATCGATGACGCGTTGGGTACGGATTTAATCGATTTCGATGAGATACGCAACGTTCCGATCTGGCGGCGCGGGGAAAAAATCGTCTCCGACCTATATACGAATCTCAACAAGGAGGATTTCCGGAAGGCCGTGATTCGTGAATTGATTGCCTGGCAGGTTAACGATTTAATTGCAGAAACTGAATTGCGATTGCAACGATTTCAGGTAAAAGTGCTCGAGGACGTGCGAAAGTGTGCTGAGCCTTTGGTTCAGTTTTCACCGGAAGTTGCGGCGTTAAAAATCGAGTTGGAAGGATTTTTGCGAGATAGAGTTTACAGGCATCCGCGTGTGATGCGAATGGCAGTGAAAGGGAAGCGAATATTGGAAGAGTTGTTCCGGGAATTCGTCCGGGTGCCAGATCTTCTCCCGACGAATCATTTGCAACGCTGGTCGGGCGCTCCGGAGCGGGTAACTCACCAACGTCCGCAGAAATTAATAGTGGAAAGCCTTGAAAGGGTGATTTGCGATTATTTGGCCGGCATGACTGATCGCTTTGCCAAGTTGGAATATTCGAGGCTATTCCAGGCAGACACCGATTGATAGAATCTCATAATTCATAAATCCGCCGACTCGCAATCGCGGACCCCACATGACTCGGCCGGAGTTTTTATATGCTGTTGAGGTTACTGCGCGCCTGCTATGTCGTGCTGTTGCTCGGAATGTCCTTCTGGGCATTCAGTTATTTTTACTATGCCGAACATCCTAATCTGCTAAACGCGACTCTCGCGGTCGCAATTATAATCGGGCTGGGGGGCACGGTTTTTGCGTCGGATCTCATCGAAAAAGAGAAACAGATTACAACTATTTCCGCAGTGGCGTTTGGATTGCTGATGGGGCTGCTGCTGGGCTATCTTTTCGGACTGGCACTCGATCCGCTACTCAGTTCGTGGTTCCCACAAAGAGCGGAAAGCTTAATCTCGATTCAGCAGATAGCCCGGATGGTGGTGACTATCATCTGCTGCTACATCTCGATATCCACGTTGCTTCAGACGAAAGATGAGTTTCGATTCATCATTCCCTATGTGGAGTTTTCCAAGCAGGTCAAGGGAGGCCGCCCTTTCGTACTGGATACCAGCGTCGTTATTGACGGAAGAATCGCCGATATCTGCGAGACCCGCATTATCGATTCCAAGCTCATATTGCCGCGCTTCGTACTCCAGGAACTTCAGGCCATCGCAGACAGTTCGGACAAGATGAAGCGAAACCGCGGGCGCCGAGGCCTCGATATCCTGAAAAAACTACAGAATAACCCTAAGCTCGAAGTCGAGATGAACGATGGAGATATACCGGGGGAGCCGGATCAGGGCGAAAAAATTCGCGTCGACGAACGGCTCGTTCTCTTCGCCAAATCGATCAACGGTCGAGTCGTGACGAACGATTTTAACCTGAACAAGATTGCACAGATTCAGGGTGTCGACGTCATCAACCTCAACGAAGTCGCCAACGCCCTGAAGTCCGTGGCGTTACCTGGCGAGGCTTTACAGGTTCGGATCGTGAAGGCGGGCGATCAGATCGGGCAAGGGGTGGGGTATCTGGATGATGGCACGATGGTGGTCGTCGAACAGGGACGCAATGCCATCGGTCAGGAAGTGATGATTACCGTCACCAGCGCGCTGCAGACTCCCGCGGGACGAATGATCTTCGGAAAGATCGAACGCCCCTCAGGAAATCCTTCCAGCCTGAATATCGACATCGGGAAAATGACAGAGTTGAAGTAAGAGGATGGGAAAACCTCCCGTCCTCGGGGACGGGAGTGGTTCGTGAAAATCTCTAATCGAAAAGTTTGGGTATTTATACCGGTTCTGGTTATGGTAGCCGGTACGGTACTGGCCCAGAACCCCAATAAACCAGCCAAGGCCGAAGAGAAAAAGGGTCCGGTCAATTCTGATATCGCGATCTGGGAGAAGCTCAAAGAATCCCGAAAACAATATCAGCGTTCGCTGCTCGAACTCCGCGATTACTATAACGCCATATCGGATTTCGAGCGGGCGAAATGGGCAGAAGACGAGTTACTCCAACTGCATCGCATCACCAAGTTCGCCTATCGCCTCGATCTAGATGTCCCGGTTCCCACTCTCCAACCTAAATTGAACCAACGCGGGGCGAACGAACTTTTCCGCGATGCCATGGGGTATAAGGACAAAGGGTTCGGGAACGATTACATCGATAATCAGCGACGGGCGGAAATCCTCTTCCAGCAACTTCTGGAACGTTATCCCGAAAGCGACAAGATTGCGGACGCGGCCTACCAACTGGGGGATATTTACGAGAAATATCGCCCGACAGCGCAACCTCGCCGGGCAGCCATGTATTTCGAAAGATGTTTCCAGTGGAATAAGACCACTAATCTGGATGCTCGACTACGGGCCGCGCATCTCTACGATAAAGTGTTGAATGATCGAACCAAGGCAGCGGAACTCTACC
This sequence comes from Telmatocola sphagniphila, assembly GCF_018398935.1. Lineage (GTDB taxonomy): Bacteria > Planctomycetota > Planctomycetia > Gemmatales > Gemmataceae > Telmatocola > Telmatocola sphagniphila. The sequence continues at coordinate 1,189,230 of NZ_CP074694.1, forward strand.
GGGAAGTGGCCAATCACGATACCGATCCTGCCCACGTCAAAGAAGCGGAACGGCGACTGGCGGATTTCGCCGGTAAGAGAAATTAGCGGTAAAGATCGTCGTCTTCGAACGGACGTAAAGGCCGGACTTTGTCCGGCTTTTTGTTTTTGAGAATCAAATCGACCAATCCCAAATCCTCACTAGAGGTAATTTTGATGTTGGTCTTTAAGCCGGGTACCAATTTCACTTTCTGTCCCAGGCATTCCACCAGTTGCGCATCGTCGGTAATTGGTTCCTTGATCGATCCGCGCTTTTCGAAGGCTTCGACCAGGATTTTCTTTTGAAATACCTGAGGAGTCTGCGCTTGCCAGAGGCCTTTTCGGGAAACTGTTTTATCTACGAAATTGCCGTGTGCCGATTCTTTTAGTGTATCGGCAACTTCAATGGCGGGGATCGCCGCTCCATGCACGGCCGCCGCTTTGAAAACGGTGTCGATGAACGAGGAAGTCAGACAGGGCCGTACCGCATCGTGAATTGCGACCAATTCGATCTCGGGTTTTAAAATTTCGAGGGCATTTTCGACGGACTCGAATCGTTCCTTACCGCCCGTAACTATCTGAATGTCGAAGAACATGATGTTCGCGCCAAACTTGCGTTTGAACATCTCCAGATCTTCTTCGGATATCACGATGATCAACTGTTTGATCTCGTCGCGATTCACGAACTGTTCCACGGTGCGTAACCAGACTGCGCGATTATCGATCAACGCAAAAGGTTTTTTTTCTTTACCGCCGAATCTTTGGGACTTACCCGCGGCGGGGAATATGACAGCGGTGGATGGTAACATCTGCGATCTCCAGGCTCGAAAGGACTCATGGATTAGGTATACGAGCCGAGTTCGATGCTGGGGACCGTATGAAGTTTCTGATTGAGTTCCGAGCAGGATTGCACGAGTTTGCGAAGCTGTTCATCTTCCGCGATCAACGTCTGTTCCGCCCGCTGCACCTGCCGGGTCAGTTCCTGAAGTCGGTTCTGCCAAAGCAAGAGCCGAGTGCTTAGGGCGTCGAACACCTGGGAACTTGAAAAAGTGCTGGGCGAAGAACTCTCTTCGCCGGCGCCGGCTTTAGCTGCCTCGGCAATTCGCAAATGGAGCACCTGTTCGATACGGGCGAGCTGTTCGATATCTTCCGCGGATGGCATGGCTTTCCTCTCGTGCGGAATCTGATACCTGAGTGAAGGAAAAATGTCACCGCCAATTTGGATGAGAAGCTAGGGTATCTTCAGTCGCCGAAATTTTGCGTCTTACCTAGAGTTTGCAAGGTAAGCCCCGTTCCCAACGGAAAATTTTTACAAAGTGCTCCAAAGCCGAACATTTTGCAATTTGTTCTCTTGCTGAGGGGCTTAAAGCCGGTTATTTCCCGTTCGTTGAACGATACCCGCCGGGGGGCGGCTCGTCGTCGATAAGTCGGGGGGGAAAATTGTGTATATTGCTTGTTCTTCTCTCTGTTTCAGCAAGAAACCCTTCAATCAGGCACTGCGATCGATAAACGACTTGCACTTTCAAAAAGTCGATCTGGCGATTCACGAATCGGGTCCTCATTTGAAGCCCAGTGAAGTGCACGCGGACATGAATAAAGTGGCGGCTCGTTTACGGGCCAGCAACATGTCCTTCGCCGCATTTCACGTCGATATCGAGGAAATGGACCCCACTAAATACGGGGAAATATTTCGTTCGGTTTGTCGACTGGCCAGAATGCTGGCCGTACCGGTCGTGAATATTCAGACGGCTCCGCTCGGTGCGGATATCGAAAGTGAAGCCAAACGATTGCGGGTACTGGTCCGTTATGCCGAGGCCGAAGGGGTGATTCTAACAATCGAAACGGCTGCTGACCGTTTAACTGCCGATCCTAAAGTCGCCATGGAACTTTGTACTAAAGTTCCCGGTCTAGGTTTGACTTTAGATCCTAGTCCTTATCACAGCGGACCGTTCCGCACCGATAATTTCGACGAACTTTATGCCTACGTCCGACACGTTCGTCTCCGCGACACGAGTAAGGATAAGTATCAGGTCATGATCGGGCAGGGCGAAGTGGAGTACGGCAGGATCATCAACCAATTAACTCGAAGTCGATACGACCGGGCTCTATCAGTCGATGTCCGGGATACAGTTGATGGGGATTTTCCTACGGAACCCGAGGTTCGAAAGCTAAAATACCTCTTGGAGAGTATGGTCTAGTTTTTGCTAAACTAAAAGTCGTCGAATCCGTCTATTTCATCGAATAGACGGATTTTTTTCTTCTTGAGCCTAGAACGTTCGTCTGAATTTCGATTCTGCAAATTCTCTCACTTCTTGCACCGTTTTTGGTCTCTCGAATTCCTTTTAGGGACGATTCACTTTCGTGGTTGTACTGATCGCATGTCCGACCTAAAACAAATATAGTTGTACATCTGGTTAAAGAGGAACCTCCAATGGCTTTTACACTCCCTGCTCTGGCTTATGCGTTCAATGCGCTTGAGCCCTATATTGATGCGATGACCATGGAAATTCACCATGATCGTCACCACAAGGCTTACGTGGACAATCTCAACAAAGCGCTGGATGGTCATGCAGATCTGCAGGCCCAACCCATCGAGAAATTGCTTCGCGAAATCAAATCGGTCCCGGAGAACATCCGACAGACCGTGATCAACAATGGTGGCGGTCACCACAATCACGCTTTATTTTGGACGATCATGGCTCCAGGCGCGGGCGGAAAACCGACAGGACCTCTGGCGGATGAAATCACCAAGACTTTCGGGGATTTCACCGCATTCCAAGCCAAAATGAAAGAAAACGCTTTAGGACAATTTGGCAGCGGATGGTCTTGGCTGGTTTACGGTGATGGCAAATTGCAAGCGATCAAGAAAGCCAATCAGGACAGTCCCCTGATGGACGGCCTGGTACCGCTGGTCGGTGTGGACGTTTGGGAACATGCTTATTATCTGAAATACCAGAACAAGCGTGCCGACTATGTGGATGCCTGGTGGAATACGGTAAACTGGGCAAAAGTGTCGGAACTGTTCGCGGCAGCCAAAGCCGGAAAGTAGTTTAACTCGACTTGACCCTACGGGCTGTATGGATTATCTCCCGAGTCTTACCGGGAGGTCTTCCATGCGGCCCGTATCATTTACGGTCGGTCTTTTATTGTTATCCGTAGGTTGCACTACGACCAAGCCAACGCGTGATCCGATGGATCTGCGTCCGCCAAAGGTCGAGGAATTTCAGTTACCGCCGGCCACGGATCAGCCTTTAGAACCTCCGGCCTACCCGGAAGAGAAAAAGACTATTCAAGATCCGCGTAAGAATAATATGCCGGACAGCATGAAGAATGCAGGCGGATCCCCAGGCGGTATGCGTGGCGCAGGAGGCGGCGCGGGCATGGGTTCGGGTGGTGGACCTGGCGGGCCCCAATGATGAGATGGGTAGAGTAGAGAGTCTGTAGCGTTTGGGTGGGCAGTGATGCAAAATTCACTGCCCGTTTGGCTTTCGAGATTATCCCTCGATGCTTTCTATCCGATCATTTCCCTAGAGGAGTCTTGGCTCCCGACGGAGAGATCGGATGCGACTGCAACATTGGATTCTGCCCCTTTTCCTCATCAGCTTCACGCCAGGCTTCGTTGAAGCCGGTCCCATCTTGGATTGGTTTACGCGTAAGCCGAAAGTTGATCCGGTTGTCCGTGTTCCTGCCCTGATCACCATTCTCAAAACCGATAAAGAAGAGCGGAATCGAACCTCGGCGGCGGAAGAGCTGGCCAGTTTCGATCCTAAAATTTTCTCGGACATATATCCGACACTCATCCAGATTTTGCGGAACGATCCTGCGACGGGAACCCGGGTCGCCGCCGCTAATAGCCTCGGTAAGCTTCGTCCGATATCCGGTGATGTCGGATATGCCCTCGATCAGGCTGCCTCGAATGATTCTGCAATTCGAGTGAGATTGGCTGCAAATTCGGCTCTACTCTCCTACAAATTGCTCGGTTATACACCCGGCCGAAACAACGATCCTAAATTTGATCAGAGTGAAGAGCCGCCGCTCGCCGCTCCCTACGAACGGTTGCTGAAGACGAATCCGGCCAAGCAAATCGGTCAGAGCCCCGCGCTTAATGGGGCGCCGTTAAAAGAATCGCCCAAGCCAGCGACGCCGGTTAAAAACGAAAATAAGCGTGAAAGCCTTTTCTCGTTACCCAGTTGGCTGGGTGGCAAGGATAAAGAGAAGGAAGCTGTGAAGCCGACGATTCCTGTGGTGCCGAGTAATAGCACGGCAGTATCCCCAGTACAGGAGCCGGTTCTGCCGCCAATCATTCTCGAGCCTAATAAGATCGATTCGATCAAAGTTGAACCGCTCAAGGGCGAACCCTTACCGGCCTCTCAAGGACCTTCTCTCGGTCCGCCTCGAGAGTAGTACTCGAAACATTTAAAAAGCTGAAATTCGCTTGCCAGGGAACCACTCCCTGGTAGAAACGTACGAAAATCACTCTAGTTGGCCCTTTCAAACTACTTTCTCTAAATTGTTCATACTTGTCTGAAAATACCTATCAAGACTTGTATGAAACGCTTTCGATGGAAGTGGCTGATCCCGATTGGCATTCTTCTTGGTCTGTTCGTAGTCGACTCTTTCGGCAGCGAGCGGGACGTGTTAGCCGATTTGGAAATCGAATTTGTGGTGCGGGATTCGTACGCGAATTTGCCTGTTCCAAATGCCAAAATCGAGATCGTTGCCGCTCCCGGCTGTTGTGGTGAGCCGGTCGAGGACGGGCCTAAAAAACTCGAAGTCCAGACATCTGAGGACGGTCGACTGAGTTTGCATTGCAGTACAAAAGTTTATATTTTCCGAAGTGGGCTGGGTATTCGGAAATCGTATTTCGTTACTTTGCCGGACTGGAAGTATGATTTGACCGCTGTCGGCTACCAGAGCAATACCTTAAACCAGACCGATACGCCCCAAAACCAATTTCTGGTAAAACAAATCGACGAAACTCACTGTCGGATGATCATTTATCTCAGTCTGCGGAAAAAGCCCGCTGCGGAGACTCTGTTTTAGAAGGTTGTTGGTGTGAGCCGGAAAGGATGTTCTCGCTTCACGAACCATTTTTGCTCGAGATCGTCCAAAAAATCTGCAATAGGCTTCGAGATAAAGTGCCGGATGTCTGGCGTAAATTTCGCCAGTGGGGGCAGTTGCTCTCTAATATCAAGTAAATTTCATGTGTGGATAGCGATTTCGCAAACATTTTCTACCAATTATTGCGGCCAATAGCGATCTCTGGATTCTTCCTTATTCTCAAAAATCAACGGTATGCAAATTGCGTTAGATTGTTTAGACTTCCCACTATCAGTTATGGACCTGCCGTGAAATCCTCTACCTCGCAAACATTATCATGGAACAATTAAAACATTCCTCCGAAGGTATTTCCCCAACCCTGCGGCTTATGCGCCTCCTTCCTTTCCCGGCCGTATTTGGCCTGGCCTTGGGTTTAGGATGCCAGCCGAAGCCTACTATCATTGCAGAAGCGCCAACTCCTGTAATTCCGGTGAGCCACCCGGTTGAGCGGGAGGTAACGGACTATGTGGACTACACGGGTCGGACGGACGCCAAAGACTCCGTCAGCGTGCGTGCTCGGGCTACCGGGTACTTGACCAAAGTGAATTTCAAGGAAGGTGCTGACGTCAAAGAAGGGGACTTGCTGTTCGAAATCGATCCGCGGCCTTACCAGGTGTTGGTCGATCAGGCCAAAGCTCAGGTGGTATTGAACGAAGCCACGAAACTTCTGGCCACTCAGACTCTAAAGCGAGATAAATCGGCCTTGGCAGCCGTGGCCCAGCAGCAGATCGAGCAGGATCAGGCGACCTTGGATCAAGCCGATGCTCAAATTAAGGTGGCTAAGGCCAATCTCGACACAGCCCTTCTGAACCTTGCTTTTACTAAGGTCACCTCGCCGATTAGTGGTCGTATCAGCCGATATTATTACACGGCCGGCAACCTGATCACGCAAGACCAGACCATGCTTACAACCATAGTCTCTATGGACCCGCTTTATACCTATTTCGACATGGATGAGCGTACCTATCAAAAGGTCGTCAAAGCCATCAACGATGGGAAGATCAAGCTGTCCACCGGGGACGTAGAAACGCCCGCTCCTATCCCCGACTTGCCAGTTAACATGGCTCTCGAAGGTGAGGAAGGATTTCCACATGAAGGCCGGATCAATTTTATCAACAATCAGGTAAACTCTGCGACCGGAACGATTGCTGTTCGAGGGATCTTTTCCAATCCCCGGCCCAAGGGAGGCATCTGGACGTTGGCTCCTGGGATGTTCGTCCGGATTCGGCTGCCGATCGGCGTTCCCCATAAGGCGCTGCTGGTGGTCGATAAGGCGATTGGATCGGATCAGGGTTTGAAATACGTTTACGTCGTCGATGCTGAAAACAAGATCCAGTATCGGCGCGTCAAGACCGGACCGCTGCAGGATGATGGTTTGCGCGTCATTGAAGAAGGTTTAAAAAGCGACGATTGGGTCGCAGTGGGGAATATGCAGCAGTTGCGGGCGAAAACGCTCGTGGAACCCGCTCCCTCCAGAATGCCAACACTGAGTCGTGGACCGGATACCTCCAAAACGCCGTTAAATGGTACTGAGAAAAAATCCAAGTCGGGCACTGAGAAGAAAAAGTGAGGTTTAGGAGATGATCTCTCGCTTTTTTATCGATCGTCCCATCTTCGCGACGGTCCTCTCGATCTTCATCACGTTAACGGGAACGATTGCGCTACTGTTTTTGCCGATCGCTCAATATCCGCGCATTACTCCGCCCGGCGTCTCCGTCTCCATCAGCTACCCCGGCGCCAGTGCCGAGGAGGTCGCGGATGCGGTGGGGGCACCTATCGAACAGCTCGTCAACGGCGTGCCAGGCATGCTCTATATGTCCTCCCAATCGGGCAACGATGGGAGCTACAGCCTGACGGTTACCTTCGATATCGGTACCGATCTTAAGACCGCGCTGGTGATGGTGCAGAATCGCGTGACTCTGGCAATGCCGCTGTTACCAACGGCCGTGCAGAACCAGGGCATCACCATTCGAAAACGAACTCCCGACATGCTGATGATTGTAAACTTCATCTCTCCCGACGGGCGGTATGATGATAAGTATCTCAGCAATTTTGCGACTATTTACGCCAAGGACGAGCTGCTAAGAGTCGATGGCGTTTCCGATATCAACATTCAAGGCCAGCGCGATTACAGCATGCGGATCTGGCTCGATCCACAGAAGCTCGCTTCTAGAAATATGACTGCGATCGATGTCGCGCAATCTCTGATGACTCAGAATATTGATGCACCGGCGGGACGAATCGGACAACCGCCGATTGATCCGGGTCAGTCGTTTCAACTTCCGCTCGACACGATCGGCCGTCTGAATGAAATCGAACAATTTGAGAACATCGTTATCAAGATTGGGGGCAGTCCCCCCATACTTTCTCCGATGGGAAAACTGATCTCGGATATCCCGGCCGTTCCGGTTGTGAGTTCGATTGTCAGTAGTCTCACGCCAAACAAGAATCTGAACACCTCACCCGCCAACATACCCCTTCTGTCTGGCCTGACAGCGCCCAATCCCAGCGATAACTTAAACGCTTCCACGATCACGTTGCCCTCGAGTACTCCCATACCTTCTACTCCCGTGAGTCCTCTCACGGTTGCTGCGCCGGCCACCACTACGACGAATACAGATACAGGCACACTCACTACCACGAATAGTAATTCGATGACCGGAAGTGAGGCTACGGGGGGTGGGGTCGGTGCACTCGGCTTGTCCAGCGGCAGCTCGACCGCTTCCATGCCTTCACCTTCTGCCAGCATCGTGCGACTCAAAGATGTGGCTCGCGTCGAACTGGGAGCTCAGAATTACAACACGATCTGTTCTTTCGATGGCCGCCCCTCCGTCGGTTTGGGACTCTATCAACTCCCCGGAACCAATGCCCTGGAAGTTGCCCAGAGAGTTCGCAAACGCATGGAAGAACTCCGAGTTAACTTTCCGGATGGTATCGATTACAAAATTGGTTACGACACAACGACATTCGTAGCGGATTCTGTTAACGATGTGATCAAGACGCTCCTTGAAGCTCTCGGCTTAGTGGCGATCGTCGTTCTCATTTTTCTTCAAAGCTGGCGGGCTTCGATCATTCCGCTACTGGCTGTGCCGGTTTCGATAATCGGCACGTTCTCAATGATGGCGGCCCTAGGCTATAGCCTGAATAATATTTCGCTCTTCGGCTTGGTTCTGGCAATTGGGATTGTCGTCGACGATGCAATTGTGGTTGTCGAAAACGTGGAGCGCTGGATGGATCTGGGTCTCAGCTCACTCGAGGCCACCAAAAAGGCCATGGATGAAGTGACTGGGCCGATCATCGCTGTAGCCTTAGTGCTCTGTGCCGTGTTCGTTCCCTGTGCATTCATTCCGGGAATGACCGGCCAGTTTTTCCGACAGTTTGCGGTTACGATTGCAGTTTCGACGCTCTTCTCCACGATTAATTCGCTCACTTTCAGTCCCGCCATCGCCGCAATTCTTCTCAGGCCCCGTCACGCAAAGTTAGATCCCCTGGCATGGGTGATGAAATATACCCTGGGCTGGTTCTTCTGGATCTTCAACAAAATATTCAATTTCGGAACGAATAGTTATGCTTGGACCGTCGGAATTTTGATGCGGGTCAATCTTCTGGTGATTCTCGTTTACATCGGTCTTCTCATTCTGACGGTTCGAATTTTTCAGATTACCCCCAAAGGATTTATCCCGCAGCAGGACCAGGGACGTCTGATTGTAAACCTGCAATTGCCGGACTCGGCCTCTCTCGAACGAACTTCGGCCGCAGTCGCACTCGTCGAAAAGATTGCCAGAGAAACTCCTGGAGTGGCGCACACCGTTACCAACGCGGGAATGTCATTTTTATTGCAAGCGAATAGTCCCAACTTTGCCTCCATGTTCGTTGTGCTCGATCCTTTTGAAAAACGTCAGAAGCCTGAGCTTCGCGACACCGCGATAATGACGAAACTTCGCGCACGTTGGGCAGAAGAAGTCAAAGATGGCACTGTGACAGTTTTTGGAGCCGCACCCGTTCCGGGATTGGGAGTTGCCGGAGGTTTCAAATTCCTGATTCAGGACCGGGCTGGTTCAGGTGTGGAGGTGCTTCAAGAACAGTTGGATGAATTCGTCCGCAAGATCAAAAAAGTTCCCGGGATGAAGAGTGCGACATCGCAGTTTCGTTCGAAAACCCCTCAGGTTTATTTGGATGTCGATCGTTCCAAGGCCGCCTCTCTGGGGATCTCGTTTGACGACATAAATCAGACACTGAGCATCTATTTGGGTTCAGTTTACGTTAACAGCTACAACGACTTCGGTCGCCACTGGCAGGTTACCCTTCAGGCAGAAGGGAAATTCCGCAGTCAGATGGAAGATATCTCTCTTTTCCAGATCAGAAATAGCAGCGGGCAGATGGTTCCCCTGAGCACTCTCGTTCATGCCCAAGAGATTGGCGGACCAATATCAGTTACCCGTTACAATCTGTACACGGCGGCCGCTGTAAATGGCAATGTGGAAGTGGGGAGCGATGGTCAAGCTATAGCGGCTATCAATCAACTCGCACAGGACACGTTACCCTTAACGATGAAAATCGAATGGACCGAATTGATGTTCATGCAAATTCGGGCCGGCAGTACGGCGATTTACGTGTTCATACTTGCTGTGATCAGCGTCTTCTTGGCTCTTTCAGCTCTGTATGAAAGCTGGTCGTTGCCGCTGGCGGTTATCCTGGTGGTTCCACTTTGTTTGCTCTGTTCGGTCGAAGGGGTTCGAATCGCCGAGAAAGACGTCAATATTTTCGTACAGATCGGCCTAGTTGTGCTTGTGGGATTGGCTTGCAAAAATGCGATTTTGATCGTCGAATTCGCCAAGCAAATGTATGACGCGGGGCATTCCCGATACGATTCCACGAAAGAGGCCTCGCGTCTTCGCCTCCGACCGATTCTGATGACTTCCTTCGCTTTTATTTTCGGCGTGATGCCACTTTTGGTCGCGTCCGGTGCCGGAGCGGAAATGCGTCGGTCCCTCGGGACTGCCGTGTTCAGCGGGATGCTGGGAGTGACTGTCTTCGGAATCTTTATGACTCCGGTCTTTTTCTATGTGATTCAGGGACTAAGCGATTCTCGATTTTTCTCCTCGACTCGAGCGCGAGCAATTACTCGTTATCTTTCTGTCGGCGCTGTCGGCGCGTTCGGGGGATTTGCCGTTTCCGGTCTGGGGCGTGGCACGATACTGATCGATTGCTCGATCGGAGCGGCGCTGGGCATGCTGCTCGTTCGCCTGGTTCGTGGTCTTTCGGTGACTCAAATTTTGCCCAAAAATAATTATGAACATCTGCCGAAAGCGGCTGAGGAGAAATAGACGTGCTAGCACGGTTTTTCGTAGATAGACCGATTTTTGCCACAGTGATCTCGGTGATTATCACCTTGGCTGGTGCCGTCGCCGTTTTCTCTCTTCCCGTGGCTCAATATCCCGATGTGACGCCTCCTACTGTCCAGGTGATTGCCTCCTATCCCGGGGCCAATGCCACCACAGTTCGCGATACCGTAGCGGCTCCCATTGAGGAACAGGTTAGCGGCGTCGAAGGCATGATGTACATGTCCTCGCGAGCCACCAACGACGGTTCATATACTCTCACGATCACATTCAAGCTGGGCATGGATTCCGATATGGCCCAGGTTCTCGTCCAGAACCGCGTTTCACTCGCGTTGCCGGTGATTCCGGCACTGGTGCAAAACGAGGGTATCACCGTCAAAAAGATGTCGCCCAATACCCTCATGATCGTAAATCTGGTGTCCCCCAATGGGCGGTACGACGATTTGTTTTTAAGTAACTATGCCACCATTGATGTACGCGACGAATTGGGCCGACTGCCCGGCGTGGCCGGCGTCGCATACCTGGGCCAGCGGGACTACAGTCTCCGAGCATGGCTCGATCCCGACAAAATGGCGGCACTGAATATGAGTGCCATGGATGTGGTGACTGCCATCGCCCAGCAAAATATGCAGGTGGCCGCCGGACAGATTGGTCAGCGTCCCGCTCCGATTGGCCAACAATTTCAACTCACGGTCAATACTCAAGGACGCTTGGTCGAACCCGAGCAATTTGCGAACATTATTCTCAAAGGCAGTCAGGATACCACGGGAAGCGGTACAGGAAGTGGCACCGGCGGTAATACGACAACGACAACGGATGATACGCCGCAATCCACTAGCATCGTACGCTTGCGCGATGTGGCGCGGGTGGAACGTGGGGCCCAACAGTACGATCAGTCCTGCACTTTGGACGGGAAACCCTCGGTGGCGCTGTCGATCTATCAACTGCCAGGTTCGAATGCCCTCGAGACCGCGCGAGGCGTTTACGCCAAAATGAGAGAATTGAAAAACCGATTCCCCGACGGCCTGGACTACAAAATTGTTTACGATACCACGCCTTTCATCCAGGAATCGGTCGACGAGGTTTTCTCGACTCTGCGGGATGCAGTGATTCTGGTGGCCATTGTCGTGCTGTTATTTTTGCAGGATTGGCGGGCGATGATTCTGCCCATGATCGACGTTCCTGTCTCGCTGATCGGAACTTTTGCCATTATGTCTTTGATGAGTTTCACGCTGAATAATCTTACACTCTTTGGCTTGGTTCTGGCGATCGGGATTGTCGTCGATGACGCGATTGTGGTGCTTGAAAACATCGAACGTCAGATGGCGACCGGACTGGACGCTCGGACGGCGACAATCAAAGCCATGGAAGAAATCACCGGGCCGGTGCTCGCGATCACTTTGGTACTCAGTTCGGTATTTATTCCCTGTTGTTTCCTCGGGGGTATCACCGGTCAATTTTTCCGCCAGTTCGCCGTGACGATTGCCGTTTCCACCATCATCTCCGCGATTAATGCTCTGACCATGACTCCCTCCCGAGCGGTCTTAATTTTTAAATCGGACGAGACAAAAGGGGGCCATTATCATCATCGCAGAGAAGCGTTGCCCTGGTGGATCTTTGCCGTTGTTTTCGGCATTGTGACATTCCACTATGCTCCGGAATTTCTAGCAGGAAAGTATGGCTTCCCCCCATTACCCGCTCAAACGGCTGAGAAGGAGATTCAAACGCAGGATTGGATGAGCTGGTCGAAAGATTTTCTTCGTTATGGAATGCCCGGTGTGCTGTTAGGCATCGTATTTGGGTGGTTTCTTATAAAACCGATCAATTTCACACTCGGATGGTTTTTCCGCAAATTTAATATCGTCTTCGATTGGGTCACGCGCGTTTACGGAAGCATCGTAGGATTCACCTTGAAACTGAGCGTGATCGTACTGCTGGCCTATTCCGGGCTGTTGTTTATGACGTATATCGAATTCGTTCGTACTCCGACGGGGTTCATCCCCGATCAGGATAAGGGCTACCTAATCCTTAATGTGCAGTTGCCCGATTCCGCCTCCGTTGAACGCACCGAAGAGGTCATGCGTCAAATCGAAGAGACTGCACGTCAGATGCCGGGTGTGAAACATACTGTCGGTATTTCCGGTCAGTCATTTATCCTGAATGCGAATGCTCCCAATTTGGGATCCATGTACGTGATGCTGCAGGCTTTTGAGAAGCGTCGTACGCCCGAACTATCTGCCGAAGGCATCGCCAAAGCCATTCAGGAAAAATGTCGCGAAGTGACGGGCGAGGCCATCGTGACAGTTTTTGGCGCCCCCCCGGTCGATGGTCTGGGCACAACTGGCGGTTTCAATCTGGTCCTCGAGACTCGTGGTTCCGTCGGCCTCGAACAGTTGGAACAAGTTTGTGACAGAATTGTTGCGAGAGGTAATGCCACACCCGAATTGCGTGGGCTATTCAGTAGTTCCGGGATCAATACGCCCTGGCTCTACCTCGATATCGACCGCGACAAATGTCGAGTTCTCGGCGTTCAGGTGAGCGATATTTTCAATACGCTCCAAGTCTATCTGGGTTCTTATTACGTTAACAATTTCAACGAGTTCGGTCGAACCTGGCAAGTCAATGTGCAGGCCGATCCGCGATACCGATCCCGCGTGACCGACATCATGCAATTGCAGGTCCGTAACATGCAGGGTCAAATGGTTCGCATGGGCACGGTGATGCAGGCTCGCGATACCAGCGGGCCGGTTATGGTGATGCGATATAACTTGTACTCCGCCGCCTCGGTCACCGGAAAGGCGGCTCCTGGTGTCGGTTCGGCCCAGGCGATTGAGCTGATGCAACGGATTGCCAAAGAAGAGATGACTCAGTCGATGACCATGGAATGGACCGAACTCGCCTATCTGCAAAATCAGGCAGGCAATTCAGCCATGTACTTCTTCGTGCTGGCGGTGGTGTTTGTCTTTCTGGTCTTAGCGGCGCAGTACGAAAGCTGGAAACTTCCATTAGCCGTGATCATGGTTGTACCCATGTGCCTGCTCTGTTCCATCGTGGGCGTTCAACTGGGTGGCATTGAAGTGAGCATCTTCACACAGATCGGCTTCGTCGTCTTGGTAGGGCTGGCCTGTAAAAACGCAATTTTGATTGTGGAATTCGCGAAACAGCAGCAGGAAGCTGGAGCAGATCGGCGAACGGCGACGCTCGAAGCTTCCCGCCTGCGACTCCGACCCATCGTAATGACCTCCTTTGCATTTATCTTTGGAGTAGTGCCGCTGGTCTTTGCTCATGGAGCGGGTGCGGAGATGCGTCACTCCCTTGGCTTGGCGGTTTTCAGTGGCATGCTAGGAGTCACTTGCTTCGGAATTTTCTTGACTCCTGTTTTCTACTACGTCATCCAATGGTTCGGTCAAGAACACAGTAAGCCGACATCACTGGAGTATCCTGCGGCAAGCCCCAAGCCCTCTAACGGTTCTGAACCGAACGATCCGACGACACATTAAGCCTCGCATTAAGGAGACGGGGAGGTGGCATTCAAGCATCAGATGATCCTGAAAGTAACGATGCCATCGATTCTGATCGCGATGACTTTGCTCGCCACGAGTTTCATCGGCATTCGTTCGATGAATCGTTTGCAGGAGCGCCGGGATTCGATCATTTCTGAACATGTGGCCCGACTGCAGTTGGCCCAGGATCTCGAGACGCACATGCGTCGCATCCGACTGCACAGTCTCCTATATATCATGGAGCCGATTCCCGAACGTCGGGATAAGCTCATGAACGATCAGGCCGCTTTCGAAAAAGCACTTTCAGCCTTGCGGGAGACGGTTGTCTCTCCCACGGAACAGGATCTGATTGCGGGAATCGATAAAGGATATCAGGAATATCTCGTCGACCTGAAGCAATCGGTTTCGTCACCTCCAACATTCGCCATTTCCGAATTTATGAAATGGGCGGATAGCCATCCCATCAAGCATATCGTGAATCTGTGCGAAGAGGTTTTGAACGAAAACCGCGCATCCATGAAACAGACGACGGAGGAGACTCGGGAAAAAACGACCCGCACTCGTTCCTGGATGGTTGTACTTGGTGTCGTCGGGGCTTGCGGCGGCTTGATCGGCGGATTTGGAGTGGCCTGGGGACTGAGCCGGGTGATTACTCGACTCAAGGTACGATTGCAGGATGTTCATGCGCACCTGGATCAGGAAGTGGCTTCGCTTCGCTTTACCGCGGAAAGCGGCGATCTCAAGAATATGGAATTGCAGGTCGGCAAAATTTACGACCGAGTTCGAATCATCGTGGATCAACTCCAGCGGCAGGAGCGAGACAGCATCCGGGCCGAGCAATTGGCTGCCGTAGGACAATTGGCTGCGGGAATTGCACATGAAGTCCGAAACCCATTAACGAGCATTAAGTTGCTGGTGGGAGCCGCTCTTTCACAGAAAAATTCCGGGGGATTATCGGAGACCGATTTGAAGGTGATCCATGAGGAAGTTGTGCGAGTGGAGAAGAAGGTTCAAGCCCTTCTCGATTTCGCCCGGCCGCAGAATATGGACGTGCGTCCAACGGATCTGGTAGAATTAATTTATCAATTCACGGGATTAATTAAGTCCCGACTGCAGCAACAAAAAGTGGATTTGGAACTCGATCTGCCCGATTCGCCAGTGATGTGCAAAATTGATTCCGATCAGTTTAAAGGCTTGCTGGTCAATCTCAGTTTGAATGCACTGGATGTCATGCCGAGCGGCGGAGAGATAAAAATCCAGCTTCGGACCGAAGCGGACGGAAGTCTAGAATTGGACATGTGCGATACCGGTCCCGGAATCGATCCGCTGGTTATTGATCGCCTCTTCACTCCCTTCGTCAGCAACAAGCCGACGGGAACGGGTTTAGGCTTGAGCATCTCCCGCCAAATCGTTCAGAATCATGGAGGAACCCTTACAGCTTTCAACCAGCCGGAGGGGGGAGCCTGTTTCCGAATTCATCTGCCCAAAGCCTTTGCCGGAGCATTAAAACATGCCGACACTTCTAGTCGTCGATGATGAGCCGAGTGTTTGCTATTCCTTCAGCCGTGTATTCAGCGACGCCAACACTCGAATCATCACCGCAGGAACGATAGCCGAAGGATTGAAACTGCATCAGGCCGAGCAACCGGAGGTGGTTGTTCTGGATCTTCAACTTCCGGATGGCTCGGGTTTGAAAGCCTTTGAAGCGATCCGGGCGCTGACTCCCAAGCAACCGGTCATCTTCATCACGGCTCACGGTACGACGTCCACCGCCATTGAAGCCATGAAGGAAGGGGCTTTCGACTATCTCATCAAACCGCTCGATTTCGATCGCGTGAAAGAAATTCTTCGCCGGGCTTTCGAAGCGGCCTACCTGATGCGGGTCCCAGCAGTTCTTCCCAGTCTCGAACCTAGCGAGCAAATCGTAGGACGTACGCCGGCCATCCAGGATATGTGCAAAATCATAGGTCGAGTCGCCTCACAGGATGTGAATGTACTCATCCTCGGGGAGAGCGGGGTTGGTAAGGAACTGGTCGCGCGCGCCATTTACCATCACAGTCGAAGAGCCGGGAAGCCATTTCTCGCCATTAATTGTGCAGCACTTCCAGAATCGTTGATCGAAAGCGAACTTTTCGGACACGAGCGAGGGGCTTTCACCGGGGCGGATCGGCAACGTGTCGGCAAGTTCGAGCAATGCCATGATGGGACGATCTTTCTGGATGAAATCGGCGACATGCCACTAGCGGCCCAGGCGAAGGTCCTGCGATTATTGCAAGAGCAAGCTTTCGAGCGACTGGGCGGTCGAGAAACAATTCGCACTAACGTGCGATTGATCGCCGCCACGAATCAAGATTTGGAGAAGCGAATTGCGGAGGGGCTATTTCGAGCGGATTTGTACTATCGATTGCGAGGAGTAACCATCCCGGTCCCTGCGTTGCGAGAGCGTCCCGACGATATACCGGAGTTGGCAAATCACTTTCTATTCCAGTTCAATCGGGAACTCGAGCTGAATATTCAGGGGTTCGATCCGGAGGTGCTGGCGTATTTCCGGCAGTATCGCTGGCCGGGAAACATCCGGGAGATGCAAGGAGTCCTCCGCGAAGTGATGCTGAGAACGACTGGACCGCTCGTATTGATGGAACATTTACCAGCGTCCATTCGCTCCTCGAACCAATCGGCCGATCAATCCTCTGCGCTTTCCGAGGGAGGCAATCTCAATGAGATGATCGATCGATTGATCCAATCCCCGGCCAATAAAATCCATTCCCAGCTCATAGCGAACGTAGAAAGAATCCTCTTCAAAAAAGTTTTGCAGCAAACCGACGGGCATATCGGTCAAGCCAGTGAAAAACTCGGTCTGAACCGTTCCACTTTGAGGTATAAGTTGCGAGATCTGGGTTTGAGTATTGAAAAAGTGATTGGAGAAGAGGTGGATTCGAACATCATTTAGAACTATCGTTTGGCGTTTTTTGCACCACTGGTGTTCTTTTCATTCCTAGACTCGAGATGCGATTGCAGAAATTGCTGAGCTTTGGGGAGGCAAGTCATTTCGTTAGCAGGGCACAGCAATTGCTAGCTCCATTTAGACTCGAAGTTTTTTAATAATAGGAGCCGTTATGCGATCTCGCATCCTCCTTGCTCTGGCAGACCCTTTTCTGACAGCGGGTTACAAAGCGTTCCTGCTGGCGGAGCGTCACGAAGTCCTAATTGCTGGAAATGCCTTGGATTGTCTCGATGCGCTGCGTGATCGCAGTCCGTTGGTGTTGGTACTCGATCACGACTTGCTGTGGGGATCCGGGGAAGGAATTCTGTCCCTCATGAAAGAAGAGAATGAAATTCCTTCAATCCCCGTTCTCATTCTTACATCGCATCCTTCCGAGTTGACCGAGGAACTTCTGCCGTTTAGCGATTATGCGATTATGATCAAACCACTGGCTCCGGGTGTACTGGTCGATGTGGTGAGAAATCTGGTTGATCATGCTCGATACGAAATGGGTGTATCGATCCGTTGAGGGAGTTTTCCAAATCAATTGTTTTGAGCTTACGGACTCGTTTGAAGCCTTCAGGAGGTTTCTCCCTGAGAATCCTCCCAGAATGCTGTGAAAATGTACGCTTATTTTTTACTGCCCGATTCCACTAGAATCAGAGTCGAGGTCTGGCCGAAGACTTTGGTCTCGGTTTTAACCAATCCAAAAACTGGTGCGTCTTTCGATATCCAAACTTTGGATTCCGAGACGATTTCCATGTCGCCGTTCTTTACAGTGACCTTGTTTCCCTGCCAGCTGCACTTGTAACTTTTTCCATCGATCTTGAGTGTTTCTTCGCCTTTCCCGGTAGCTTCGATTTTGGCGTCTTTCTGATTTTTCGCCATTGCACTTGGGTCATACTTTTCGTTCAACTTGAATTTCTGTTCGAGGTCTTTTTGCTGCATTCCATTGATTGTCGTAGTGGTGGTCACGGTCACTTCCTGATCGGTAACCGCCGTGACTTCCTGTCGCATGGACATTTTTGCTCCGGCACTGTCCATTTTGAAGATCACATAGTCTCCGATCTTGGCTTTTTTCAGCGGCGGAACCACTTCTTGAGCGAGTGCGGGGCCTGCGATAGTGATAAACAGGATCGAGAGCAGGATTTTTAACATTCAAAACTCCTTTTGAAGAGGGAAAAGGTCTGCGCAGATCTTATTCAAACGAACTTTGAATTGGAGAGGGAGGCTTTTTGAAAGAATTGCAATTTTGACGTAAGTGCTTTGCTAACATGATGCACGTGTCAGGAGTCGAACCTGAAACCTTCGGTTCCGTAGACCGATGCTCTATCCAGTTGAGCTACACGTGCGAGACGAATAATCTAGGTTTTGGGACGGGCATCGTCAACCGGATGCCCTCAAGATTCGAATAGTCCGGTTGGGATGGTTGTAGCAGATGCACCAATAACACCGTTTCCAAGATTTATTATCCTCTATGACTGGCGGAGTCGGACTTCGGAACTTTGGCCTGGTAGACGAAAAGATTACTGTTGCATCGATTGATTCGAACGAAACACGTTTACAAGGAGGGATAATCGTGAGGGGACGAATCATCCTAACATTGGCTGCCGGCACAGGATTGTGGCTCGGCGGCTCCGTCCACGCTTCCGAACCTATCAAAAGTTTGTTCGGTGCTAAAACAGAAAAAACGACTTCGGCTCCAGACAGCCAAGTCGTAGCCGATGAAATCGCTCGCCGTATCAAGGCTAGCGGCACGGCGGAAGGCGCGACGGTCAATATTCGCGTCGAAAAAGGCCGGGTCGAACTGACCGGCTCGGCTCTGAGCATGGATCAGCAGCAAGCGATCGCCAAAAACGCCATGGGCGTCGACGGCGTCAGCGAAGTCGTGCTGAACATGAAAGTGATCACCAAGCTGGAAACCAGCGCTCCGCCGATGAACCTGCAACTGGCCCGCATGCAGACGCAGGAACCTGGCCAGATCGCTCTGCAGCCCCCGGCGACGCCCGCTCCGATGCCCATGGCAACGGTTGGTGTCCCTGCTGGTGCTCCTTACGGCAACGATCCCGTGCCTTTGGTGGGCCCCGGTGCCGGCGGCTACGATCCTTACGGACCGAAAATGCCGGGTTATTCGTGGCCGACCTACGCTCCTTACAACAACGTAAGCCGCGTGGCCTATCCTCAGGCGTATCCTTATAACGCCTTCCCGTTCATCGGGCCGTACTATCCCTTCCCGAAGGTTCCTCCGGGATGGCGAACGGTCCAGCTCAGCTGGGATGACGGGCACTGGTACATGGGTCGGGTTTCGACTCCCCACGATTATTGGCGAGTTCGATTCTGGTGAGATTGAACCCGTGTTGAGAAGGTTTGAATTTTAAAAATGGGTTCCCAGGAAATCGCAATTTTCTGGGAACTGTTCGTTGAATGCTCACTTAGCGAGATCTTCGCTCAAGCTCGATTCGTAGGCGTAGCGAGTGCCTTCGCCCTGATAGTTTTCGACGATTTTCCTTCCGACCAGTCGGCACCCGATATATCGGCCCGACTGGTTATGGAAGTAGACATCCCCTTCCGCTAAATACTTCAATAACGGTATGGCATCGATCCCCGTCGGGAAGTCCGCTATCGAAGTGCTCAGATGAATCTTCTGCATCTGATTGGCATCTCCCGTATATTCGCATTTCTGAGAGGCTTTATACTTCTCGCCCGTACCAGCCGGGGGAGGTAATTCAATTTCAAAGTCGCGTTTCCAGGTAGCACCCATGGCCATTTCCTTTTCAGGAAGCATGATCTTAAACGGCAGATCGATTTGAAAACCTTTGGCAGAGGTCTGCTTGGTTTCTTTCACTTCGGTAACGATACCCTTGGGGTTCACTACCACGACCGCCAGAGTCTGATTGATGAACTTTTTGAACTCAGCTTCGTTACTGGGGTTGGCAGGATCGGGTTTTTCGGAATCGAATACAGTAGGAGCGTCCTTGCCATTACTGCGTTCGAGTCGCATCCGGCTTATCGACAGTTCCATGACCCCGGAACCATCTTTTAAAACATCGCGAACCTTCCAGTGCTTAAGAACCGAAAGTTTGCTTTGGAGTTTGTTGGTTACCGGTTTTTTGGTGTTCTCGTCAATGTTGGTATCTTCGATCTGAGTCAATTGCTCGATCTTGAACTGATACTCATCCCCAATCTTGTATTTGAAGCTGGCGGGAGTCTGAGCCGACACCGTCGAAGCGACCGGGAAAAATACCAATCCTAGAAGAATGAATCGCAGCATAGAATTTCCCCCAATTAAACTCTCTGGCTGAATATCACAGGGAGGAAAATGCCGCAAGATTATCTGATCTGATCCAGAAACGATACCAACTCTGCATAAAACAGGTCGGGGATCAAGTCATTGTGCCGAGATCCCACCAAGGCGACGAACTTTTTAGGATTGTTCGCTGCTTCGAATAATTCCTGGCCGTGCTGGAAAGGGACGAGTTGATCTCTCGTGCCGCTGAATAGGATCACGGGCACATGAAGTTGACCGATTTTGCCTAGATTATCGAACCGATTGGACATCAACGTGAATGTGGGAAGCATGGGATAGAGGTTTTTCGCCGCGGCAGGAAGCGACGTGAATGTTTTTAACAAAACCAGCGCCCTTGGGGGAACAACCCGCGATTGTTCCACGGCTACGCCGCCACCCAGGGATTCGCCCAGATAGACTAGCTTGTTGGGATCGATCAGACCTCTTTGAATGTAGTCCTGAATGACGCTTGTCGCCGATTCGTAGCAACTTTTTTCGTCGGGGCTTCCAGTCGATAAGCCATAGCCGGGGTAATCGAAGACCATCGTGGAGGCCTTCAACAGTTCCGCGAAGCGAGCCATTCGGCTGCCATAGAAACTCAGGTTGCCGGCATTGCCATGAAAAATAACGATATGCCATCGGGCATTCGGGACGGGCATCCACCAGGAATGGATTTTGTTGCCGGAAGGCGTTTCGCAGAACGATTCTGCGATCCGCTCCTTGGGAATCGGCTCCATCTCCGAATCCCCGCGGAATACCAATTTCCGCTCTATGAATTGTTTGAAAGCAAAGAACATGATGAGAAAGAACCCGTAGAAGTAAACCCTTCGCCAGAACCAGTGTTTTTTCGAGCGACCGAACCAGGACATGATGGCTCCTGCCACGGTTTTAAACTGCCTTTGCCCTAACGCGGCTCCAAATCAGGCAACCGAACAGGCAGAGGAAGCAAATCCCCGGTACCCAATCTCCGAATCGTACATAGATGGTTTTATCCGTCGCTGTGTCGTAAAGCTTTAGTGTGTCGGAAACAATTGCCTGCACTTTTTTACTGCTGGAATAGTTGTCGCCAGGAAGCTTTTTAACGACACCGAATTCATCTATAACCGCAGAAATTCCCATGTTCACGGCCCGCACAACGGGACGCCGGGTTTCAATGGCGCGGAAGCGGCAAATAGAAAGATGTTCCTCGTGCTCGGAAGTGCCGTTGAACCAGCCGTCGTTCGATATGTTGACGAGGAAATCGAGCGGTTCGCCCGCATCAATCGAACGACTAACGGCTTCTCGGGCCATGGAAGCATCGGAGTCTTCGTAACAAATCATCACACCGAAATGGAAATCTCTATCTTCTTTTTTTAGATCAAACCGAGTCCAGGTTTCGCCCGGTTTGCAGCTATAGTCGTGATCGTAAGGAGTGAACATTTTCATCCAGGGAAAAGTCTGGCGGAGCGGCACGTATTCCCCGAACGGAACCAGATGCATTTTGTCGTACCGCTGATCCCGAGTTCCGTCTTCATTGAGGAATAAGGCGGAGTTGTACTTCCACTCGACTTCTTTCGATTCGTAAACGAGTCCGTTCAGCCCGACCAGAATATTCGAGTGAAACCGATTCGTCAGATACTCGCGCAGCATCGCCTGACGCTTGGAAAATTCAACAGGAAGCGAAGCTCTTTTACTTGGAGTTTCCGCATCCAACCATTCGTCCGGGCAGGTAGTCTCCGGCCAAATAATCAAGTCGGGGCGCTCTCGAGCCGCCGCATCTCCTAGGCTCAAAAATTGATGGAGCATTTCGTCACCCCGGGCGTTCTTGATGTCCTGCGGAATGTTGGTTTGAATCAGTTTAACTTTTAGTTCGTGCGAAAGAGTGCTTTTGAGGGAGACTGCATCGTTAATTCCATCATTAATCGCAGAGAAATGAACCCCGATCACAACTAGAAGAGCACCCACTGTGGCTAGAATTAAACTTCGGCGATTGGAATAGACCATTTTTGAACTGGCGCTCAGATATCTTTGAATCCAAAGAGCCAGAACGCAATTGACCAGCACCAGGACCCAGGTCAAACCGTAAATACCCGTATACTTGGCGAGTTGACTGAAAAGAAAATTATCCCGTTGGCTATAGCCCAGGTGGTACCAGCCGAAGCCGACGTGCGTGCGAAATCCGATCGATTCCAGGAATGAAAACCCCGTCGGGAAATGACTTCGAATGTATTCCCCGAGCGTCCAGATCATCGGCAGAACGAACCAGAGAGGAAGCCCTTTTCGTACGAGCGAGCGGGTCAAAAGCATCACTACAATCAGATAGAAAGTGCAGTAGAGTGCCAGTCCCAACCAGGTGGCGTACATGGCCGGATGAGCGACTCGCATCCATTGCAATACAGGAACGTAAAAGGCCAAACCGGCGAATAAAGAAGTGAGTATGGCCTGTCGACGCGTTTCACTATTGAGGACCGCAATCAGCAAGGGCACCAGAGCAACCCAACCCAGCACCAGGCCCAAATTCAAAGGATAGAAACAGGCGTAGAGCATTAAACCGCTGAGGAGACTTAGGAGATTTCGCGTTCGGGAGCAGTTACAGTTCATCACACGTCCTGCGTTAAGATCTTCAATTCATTCGGAAGGCAGTGACACGCTCACCGGGCGCTAATTTCACCGGGCCGGCGGGGACTGCTAATAGCACATTGGCTTCCTTGTACGCCAGCAGATTGGCCGATCCTGCCCAGGGAATCGGTCGAATCAATTCCATGCCTTCCTGAACGAGTAGGCGGCCTGGGAGGTAAGTCGGCCGGTCGTTATCCGTTATCAACGATTCAGACAGTGGGAGCAATACCTTTTTAGGCTCACACTCTATCTCTCCACGTAACTTTCTTAAAACCGGCTCGACGAAGAGAATGAAGCTGACCAGCGAACTGACCGGGTTTCCGGGAAGGCCGAAGACCAGACATTTGCCCAATTTACCAAAGAGTAGCGGCTTACCCGGCTTCATCGCTATTTTGTGAAAATAGATCTCGGTTGCGAGTTCGGCCAGAATTCTCGGAATCAGATCATGGCTGCCCATGGAAACGCCGCCCGAGATCAGAACAATATCCGCCCGTTCACTTCCCCGAGCAATTTCCGTTTTTAATTTTTCTTCCTCGTCCGGGATGATTCCCAGATAAGTGGCTTCGGCTCCCACTTGTTCGGCCAGTGCCGTGAGCATCGGTCCGTTGCTATTTCGAATCTGGCTTCCAACCGGTTGCTGGTGGGGTTCGACGATTTCATTTCCTGAGCTGAATACGCAAATCCGAGGTATGGGATAGCATGGGAGTTCCGTCTGACCAATACTGGAAAGCAATCCTACTACAGCCGGATTTAGGACGAGACCCTGGGGGAGTATGACATCGCCGCACTTATATTCCGTGCCCCGTTTTAAGATGTTTTTGCCCGGTTTCGGAGGCGCGGAATTATTCCGAATTCGCCGGTTGGCCGATTCCGTCAGCACCTCTACTGGAATGACGGCATCTGCTCCGATGGGTACAGAGGCACCCGTCATGATTCGCATTGCTTGACCGGTTAGAAGCGTTCGTGGGAGAGAATCGCCGGCCAGGATCGTGTTCGAAAGTTCATAATCTGGGCCCGGTTCGGAAGTATTAACTGCGATCCCATCCATCATCGATTTATCGAATGGAGGTGAGTCACGATCCGCAAGTAAATCTTCCGCAAGTACGAGCCCCAGAATCTCCCGACCCAGGTTGAATTGCACCGGTTTGAGACGGTGAGCCTGATTCAAAACAATTTGCAGAGCGTCAGAAACAGATAGCATCAAAAATCTCCTCCGGGGGAGATTTTACCAAGGCTCGATTAGAACTCCATGGTGTTTAGTCGTCGGATGCCGGCTCGCATGGGAAAACCAAAGGCAATCCCAGCCATGATAATCCCAATCGGAAGGCCTGCGAAGGTCCACCAGGATTGAGCCTTTAACTGGGTGATAGCGGTGGATGCATATGCAATGTGGTACGGGCCGCAGATCAGGGCCACACAGAGCACCATGTAACCGAAACCGGTGACCGTGAACATAGTTCCGCCGAAGCCAACGACGATTTTGGAGGGATCGGACTCGCGAAAGTTCGGCATCCAGGCGCTGATGCCAACTGCCATGCCGCACAAACCCACTACCATGATAAACATTGCGAACAGGTGAATGCCCAGGGCCGTCCAAGGCATATTGAGGACGAGATCGCTTAGCAGTACCATGCCTAAACCGAACAGGAGTGTTCCCGTTAAAGCGAAGGCAAACTTGCCCCAAAGCAATTTTTCCCTTTTCAATGGTAACAGACCGAGAATCCAGAACTTCCGACCTTCGAGACTGATCAACGGGTAGATGAATCTGCCCAGATAGGCGCAGATTAATAAACCGGTCGCCGAGAGGTTCAGTAGGCTCAGGCCATGCTGATACGCAATTGGAATATCGGCTTTGAAAAACTGCCTCGAATTCATGACGCACATCAGCAGAAGCACGGCGAACAGACTGAGTTGACCGACTTGCGCAGGTTCCCGACGAAACGTTCTGAAATCCTTGATAATCATAGTCTTGGTCTGGGTATCCAGGAACCAGACGAACTTGAGCATAATCCGATCCAGGATCGACTCCCCATATTTTCGATGCGGTCCTCCGAGTGTCGAGATCCGATTATATCCGCGCCGATAAACCTGTTTCGCCAGTGCGGCCGCCAGCAGAAATAGAAAAAGCCCATTGCTCCAGATTAAAGCGAGGTGATAGCCTGCTTCGGCCAGTTCCCCCCGGGCAAGTTCGAGAAGTCCCTTACTCATCCAGTGGCTGGGCATATAACGATTTCGGGCCAGCCAGAACATATCGAAAATCGATTGCAGGGCATCCCTATTGCCGCTCACGCCCGTTCTCAGAGTAACGAACATCCGGATCAGCCAGATAACTACTCCGACTGATAAGATCACCAGACTCAAAATCAGAAAAAGCTTTTTTTGCCGCGGTAGGAGATTCACTATCCCCAAACAGACTAGGCTGCCAACGGCACCGGGGATGATAATGAACCCGCCGAGAAAGAAGGGGATGCCGAGAAAAAACCATACGCTGACTTCAAAGGTGATCCCATAGGCAATCAGAATGGGCACCCCGAGTACCAGAAAAGCCCAGCTACTGAAGCCTATGGCACTTTGAAATTTCGTCGTGAAAATATGATCGGCACGAGCAGGTGTAGTCAAAAGATAGCGAGTTTCCACACCGGTAAACAGACTGGCATAGACGATCAATCCGGTGGAAAGGATGAGCATCGTTCCGAGAGTGAAAAACAGACTGTCAAACAGTAGCTCCAGGATTCCGCCGGCCGCGGCGACTTTGTTCTGATTCACCAGAGTGAAGCCAGAATAACTCGCCCCGAATACGGCTCCCCAGACCAGAATTCCGCAGCTGATGATGGTGATGACGCGAATTCTTGAACTCGACAGGAGTTGCCGGCTAGAGTTGCGCAACAACGTCAGCCGTAAACCCCGGAAGATGGCCGGTTGGGGCAGGGGGGTATGGGATGAAGTCATGCTGCAGCCTCCTGCTCGTTTGTCGACTCCTCGGTGATCTTGAGGAAGACCTCTTCCAGCGATCCCGCCAGGCTGGCTTGCTTGCGAAGTTCATCCAGGCTGCCGCAGCCGATCAAACGGCCATGATCCACAATTCCGATGCGGTCTCCCAACTCCTGGGCCACATCGAGGGCGTGCGTGGAGAGGAAAACCGTCGTACCCCGACAAGCCTCCTCGCGGAGAAGGTCTTTCAGCAATCGAATCGATTTGGGATCGAGACCCACCGTCGGCTCGTCCACAATCAGGATTTTGGGCTGGTGGACCATCGCCGCGGCAAATACCGTCCTCTGACGCATGCCGTGAGAATAACGTTCGCTGAGATCGTCGACGAATTCCTGCATTCGAAACAGGGCGATCATCTCTTCGATTCGATCTGCCGATTGCGAACGCGGCATGCCGTATAAATCGGCGGTGAACGTCAGAAATTCCCGGCCCGATAATTTCTCGTAGAGATAGGGCTGATCGGGGACGTAGCTGATTAGTTGGCGGGCTTTGTCGCCATCTTTCTGTATTTCATATCCACCGATGTGGATGCTTCCGGAGCTGGGGAAAAGGAGCCCGCAGATCATCTTGATCGTGGTGGTCTTGCCTGCGCCATTGGGGCCCAAGAACGCGAAGAGTTCTCCGGCGGCAATGGATAGGTTCATATCTCTTACGGCGACTTTGTCACCGTAGAGTTTGCTGACATTTTTTAATTCAATCATGGGAGAGCTCGATTTCCGTTAGTTGTCTCGTACGAGTTTCAGCTTCTCGCCAAAACCGGTGGCTTCCTGCTGTAATACTTTACCATCCGAGATGCGTACCCACGTCCGTCCGGTAACGCTGTCGTTGCGATATTCGATCACCTGGCAGTTCTCCTGGACATCCTTCCACAACAATTGTTGAGGTTCTGCCAGTACTTCCGCAATTATCTCGGGGGCTTGTCGACTTTTCAGCGTTTCCAGGGGAAGTTCCAATTTCGCCTGCTTCGCAAGATTATTAAGCGTTTGGAAGGTCGCCTGGGAGATCGTTTCCGATACGGGATCAACGAGCGTCATCTTCCAGCTTCTTCCTGGGGTGAGCCCGAAGATGCGATCCTGAGGTTGCATGGGATTGAATAGATTGCCGCGCGTGACAGGAAACGGGGTCAGGTCGTTCTTGAATTCACCGAAAGGTGTTCTTAAAAAGCTTTGTCCCTGGAATTGTCCCTCCCGGACTTCCCCTTCCAGCTCCGCTTCGAAGGATAAAGATTGCGAAGAGTCCTGAGCTTGGGGGCCAATGTTGAAATAAATCTGAAACTTACCCGAAGTGCTCTGCTTGCGGAGTTGTCCGTTTCGATCGATAACGGAGACTGTTCGAATCGATGGGATATGGACTTCGAGGTTGTACTGAAGTATTCCCATTTTCACCACCATGCTCTGGAGGCGATTCTCTATTTCAAAAGCATCTTCTTTGCCGAGGAAGCTCAACTTGGAATTGAGATATCCCAGCTTTTTTTCACCCTGGAAGATGTTCCAACTGGTGATACGGGGGGCCGCTTCATCGGCCAGATCAACGGAAAATTCGGGACTGCTATCGCTGGCTAACCAGGACGGCAGGAATTCGCGTTTGACGAACCAGCCCACGGTAAAAAACCAGAACAGAATGATCATTAAGGTGACAAAGCGGGAGGGCATGATGGTAGACCTCAAAAAGACATGTACCTTTTGTACGAAGACCGCTTCGAAAAGGTTTTCTCGGTGGTCGAGAATTCATTGGATACTAGCATAACGCAGTTAATTGAGAATTCTTGAGGGAAGATAGAGTCATGATTGTCGGAGTACCGAGCGAAATCAAGTCGGATGAGTATCGTGTAGCCATGATCCCAGTCGGAGTTGAAGAATTGACCCGAGCGGGGCATAAAGTTCTCGTTCAGGCCGGGGCAGGGACTGGCAGCGGTATCTCCGACGAACGCTATGCCGAGAGTGGGGCCGAAATCGTTCCGGATGCGGCGACGATCTGGAAGCGATCCGAAATGATCATCAAAGTGAAAGAACCGCTTTCCGATGAGTGGCCGAGCATGCAGGCCGGGCAGGTGGTTTTTACTTACTTTCATTTTGCAGCCGATGAAAAGTTGACTCGCGCGGTACTCGAAAGCGGCATCACCGCCATCGCATACGAAACTATTAAAGATGTTCGAGGTAATCTTCCGCTTCTTACACCGATGAGCGAAGTGGCAGGCCGGATGAGCATTCAGGAAGGGGCCAAATATCTGGAACGTCCTTTCCAGGGACGCGGCATTCTATTGAGTGGCATACCCGGTGTTCCTCCCGCGGAGGTCGTCGTCCTGGGGGGCGGCATTGTCGGTGCCAACGCGGCCAAGATGGCGGCCGGGTTAGGCGCAAATGTCACTTTGTTGGACATCAATCTCGATCGGCTTCGTTATCTCGATGACGTAATGCCTAAGAATGTCACCACTGTTTTCAGCGATCGCCACAATATTCTTAAGGCCCTTGCACAGGCGGATTTGGTGATCGGCGCGGTTCTGATACCTGGTGCGCGCACTCCCATGTTGGTGCGACGCGAAGATTTGAAGAAAATGCCGCATCGTGCCGTGATCATTGATGTTGCGATCGATCAGGGGGGCTGCATCGAAACCTCCCGCCCGACCACTCACGCTCATCCGACTTACATCGTGGATGATATCGTTCACTACTGTGTGACCAATATGCCCGGGGCGGTAGGTCGAACCAGCACCTACGGACTCACCAACGTTACCCTTCCTTATGCTCTCCAACTCGCCAATAAGGGTGTGGAAAAAGCCTCGCGGGATAACATCGCTCTGGCGCAAGGTATTAACATTCATCAGGGGCGCGTTACCAATCAGGCTGTAGCCGAGACCTTTAAACTGGGTTACTCCTCCGCGTTTTGAGAGAAGAATGGATTTCCGTCTTTCTGGAAGTCCAAATTGAATACGCCATGACAGAATCCCAAGTACTGACTATTTCAGCAATTACGGCAACCATCAAACAGTTGCTGGAAGCGGGATTTCCCCAGGTGTGGGTGGCAGGGGAAATTTCCAACCTCAGTCGTCCGGCTTCCAAACATCTCTATTTTGCATTGCGGGACAGTCAGGCCCAGTTGAAATGTGTGATGTACCGCAGTTCTGCGGAACGCTGCCCGTTTGACTTACACGATGGCCTGGAGATTCTGGCTAAAGGCCGCATTACAGTTTATCCTCCCAGCGGCCAGTATCAACTGATCGTCGATGCCATCCAACCCAAGGGTATGGGTCTTCAGGAGTTGAAACTCCGGCAACTCAAAGAAAAGTTGCAGAAGCTCGGCTACTTCAGCTCGGAACGAAAACGCCCCCTGCCGAAGTTTCCACGTCGGATCGCTTTAGTGACGAGCCCGACTGGAGCAGCTATTCGAGACATGCTCGAGGTCTTTCGATCTCGCTGGCCGGTTGCGGAAATTCTTTTATTTCCCGTTCGGGTTCAGGGGGATACGGCTCCCGCCGAGATAGCTCGGGCCATCAGAATCTCAAATGAAACTCCTCTGGCGGGATACCCCATCGACCTATTAATTGTGGGTCGGGGAGGAGGTTCCGCAGAGGATCTGTCTGCCTTTGATACGGAAATCGTTGCGGATGCGATTTTTGAGTCGCGTATTCCGGTGATTAGTGCCGTCGGGCACGAAATCGATGTGAGTATATCGGATATGGTGGCCGATTATCGCGCATTGACCCCCACCCAGGCCGCGGTGGCCTGCACTCCCGTTCGCGACGAATTATTAAGTAATCTGGAAGCGAACCTGTCGCGGTTGGGAGAGTTACTCCGGCAGAAAGCGGAGCGAATTCGCGTCAGACTTGATTCGATAGTGCGACACCAGGCGTTTAGAAGTCCTCTGGATGGCATTCGGGATCGCGAACAGCGTCTGGACTTGCTGGCCGACCGACTGCTCCGAAACTGGCAGGACAGAAAATCCCGCTACCAAAATCAACTCGTCACCGCTTCCGCAAAGCTCGAATCACTGAGCCCGCTCAAAGTACTAAGTCGAGGTTACAGCCTCACCCAGGAAATAGAAACCTCTAAGATAGCTACAACGAAAGAATTGAAAATCGATCAGCGAATTCGAACGCGTCTGGCGGATGGGGAGATCATCAGCCGAATCGAAGAGGTGAAGCCAGCGTCATGAGTGAAACACCGAAAAGCCTATCCATGGAAGAATCGCTCGCGGAACTGGAAGACATCCTTTCCGTCTTGGAAAGCAACACGACTTCCCTGGAAGAGAGCCTCTCTCAGTACGAAAGAGGCGTCAGCTTGCTCAAACAGTGTTACGCGACGTTGAGCCAGGCGGAATTGAAAATCCTGAAGCTCACGGGTTCCGAGGATGGCACTCTGAAATTTGAAAATTTTTCACACACGGCGTCCTCGGAAACCCCCGCCGAGGAAGCGAAGCCAGCGACGCGAGCACGCCGGAAAGCGTCGAAAGCGGATAATGAAGAACTTCCTTTCTGAGACGATTCTCTGGGAAATTTCCAAGTCTTTCATAACTCCATAATCATGGCAAATTTTCAGGAATGGGCTAAGTCGCATCAGCAGTCGGTTGAGGAATATCTTCAGGTATGGCTCTCGGACCAGCTGAACGGCGCTCCGAAAATTCTCAAAGAGGCCATGCTTTACAGCCTGATGGCCGGCGGTAAACGTGTTCGACCGCTTCTGGTTTTCGCAGCTGTAGAAGCTTTAGGTGGGAATTCTCATCAGGCCCTGCCGGCGGCCGCGGCCGTTGAATGCGTTCACACCTATTCTTTGATTCATGACGACCTACCGGCGATGGATGACGATGATCTTCGTCGGGGGAAGCCGACATCGCATAAAGTCTTCGGAGAAGCGCTTGCCATTCTCGCTGGGGATGCGTTGCTTACCTTAGCCTTCGAAATCCTGGCCAAGGATTATTCCTCCAATCCCGCTCCGGTCCTCGCGCTGGCTTTGGGGGCAGGGCCAATAGGCATGGTCGGCGGTCAGGTCCTCGATTTAATTGCCGATGGCCAGATCGCCGATGCCGAGTGTGATCGAGATAAGAACGACCAGCTCTTTCTGAAGAATATTCAGACCCGGAAAACCGGGGCACTCTTCCTGGCTTCCGTCCGATTGGGATACGAAGTCGCCTGTCTGGAAATGTCGCAAATCGAGGAATACTGGCAAAATCTCGAAATCTATGGGAATTCCTTCGGTCAGGCGTTCCAAATCACTGATGATCTGCTGGATTTACACAGCGATGAACAGACTGCGGGGAAAAAAACGAAAAAGGATGCGGGGCGAGGTAAGCTGACCTATCCCGGTTTGATCGGCATCGAGCAGAGCGAGTTGGAAGCAGAGAAGCATTTCAATCGCGGATTGAAGGCTATTGAAGTATTCGGCGAGAAGGCCTCCCCCTTAAAAGATTTGTTGCTCGCCCTAAGAAATCGCAAAAAGTAATTCGCTTGGCGTGCGAACAGACTATCATACCTTCGTAGAGGTATATACCTGTTAGCCGAGAGCAGGGCCGGGTTTGGAAAGGATTTAGTCTTGAAGGATTCCACAATGGGCTTGTTACTGTCTCAAATTGAATCTCCCGCGGACCTCAAGCGACTGTCGGACGAACAACTCAATCAGTTGACGCAGGAAATTCGAGACGAGCTCGTGAGAATCATGAGCATTCGCCCCGCTCACTTCGCCAGCAATCTGGGCGTGGTCGAACTCTGTCTGGCTTTGCATCTCACTTTCGATTTTTCCCGGGACCGCTTGATTTGGGACACAGGCCATCAGATTTACCCGCAGAAACTGATTACCGGCCGCTATCGACAATTTAGTTCGATACGCACAAAAGGCGGTCTGATGGGATATCCCAATCCCAATGAGAGCATTTACGATCTATTCATGACCGGGCACGCCGGTAGCAGCGTCTCCACCGTTTCGGGGTTGAAAGCGGCCGATGATTTAATGGGTCAGAGCGAACGTAAAGCTGTGGCCGTGATCGGTGATGGCGCTTTCGTTTCCGGCGTGGTTTATGAGGCTATTAACAACATTTCCGGCATGGATCAGAATGTCCTGGTGATTCTCAACGACAACAAGATGTCGATATGTCCTCGTACCGGCGGTCTGGCCCGATATCTCGATAAAACCCGGATGACCGAATTCTACCAGGGATCCAAGAAGACCATTAGCAAAGTTCTGCACACCATTCCTTACATAGGCGAAAAAGCTCAGCATGCCCTGGAACATCTCCGCGATGGCATGAAAGGAGCAATTCTACGCGAGGGAATGCTGTTTGAAGAGATGGGTTTCCGCTATTTCGGCCCCGTCGATGGACACGACCTCAACAATCTACGAACGATCCTCGCGGATTTGAAAAATCAGAAGGGCCCGTTGCTGCTGCATGTGTTCACCAATAAAGGCGAGGGGGTTCCGGAAGCCAGTGCCGACCCCGTCAAGTTCCACACTCCCCCGGTGATCACGAAGCTCGGTCCAGAACGTACGGTCCTCGAGCTGAAAGCCGGGGGCGCGCGAGCTTACACCGATTCGATGAGTGATGCCATCCATCAGGCCATGGTTGCGGATGAAAAGGTGGCCATCCTCACGGCTGCAATGTGCCAGGGAAACAAACTGGAGAAGGTCCGCGAGAGTTTCCCCACCCGATTCTTCGATGTCGGAATCTGCGAATCGCATGCCGTCGCTTTCGCAGGCGGCATGGCCAAAGCAGGAATGAAGCCAATCGTGGATATCTACTCCACCTTCCTTCAGAGAGCTTTCGATCAGATCTTCCAGGAAGTGGCTCTTCAGAATCTCCCCGTTGTCTTCACCATGGATCGTGCGGGGCTTACCGGCCCAGACGGACCGACGCATCACGGCGTATTCGATATCCCTTACATGCGATTATTCCCGAATATGATCTGCATGGCCCCTGGGGATGAAACGGAAGTCGAGCCTATGCTGCAGTTTGCACTGCAGCAGAAGAGTCCCACTTCCATTCGATACCCCAAAACGAATCTGGAAAAGGTTGAGAGGCCCAAAGCTCCAATTCGACTGGGTAAAGCCGAGACCGTGCTGGAAGGCGTGGACGGGACTTTTGTGGCGTTTGGTGCCATCATGCCCTCCTGCTATCAGGCGGTTCTGAAACTGCGGGCCGAAGGAATGCAGATTGGTCTGATTAACGCCCGATTCGTGAAGCCGCTCGATTCGGAAACGATCCTGGGCGCTCTGAAGCACACGAAGTTCATACTCACAGTGGAAGAAGGCACTCTCGAGGGAGGTTTCGGGAGTGCTGTTTTGGAAGCCGCTAATCGAGCCAACTTGGATTCGCGAAAGATTATTCGGGTCGGCCTGCCAGATCGTTTCATCGATCATGCAGAGCGCCACGAACTCCTCGCGGAACTGGGCTTGGATGTCGAAGGGCTTTGTAAGTCGATGCGAAAGGCCAACGAGCAATTCACTGAATCCCACACCGAACTCACGGAATCGCTACGCTGAGCACAAGTTGTTCCTATTCCGATTGACCACCGATTGAGCTCCGATGATGGGCGACAGCAATTTGTTGCAGTATTTTAAGAGTCGGTGAAATTCTTGAATGTAAGCTTGTATATGCTGAATTTCTGAAAAATTTGATGGGGATCCGAAAGGATTCTTGCTATACTGCGACGGAATTTGAGGATTCAGCAGAAGGATATTTCATGAGTACGACCGGCAATTCTGCAGAGCGGTATGCCAGCTCGGAAGACACGTTTCAGATCAAACGCTATGGTGATATTGCAATTATTATCCCTTCGTCCTCGATAGAAAGTTTACCCAGTAATCTGATCGAGCCCGCCGCGCAAATGGTTCTGGCTCCCCTTAAAGAAAATCCGCCCACTCATTTGATCGTCGATCTTTCCAATGTCAGCTACTTTGGCTCCGAATTTATCACCTTCCTGCTTCGCTGCCATCTTCTGGTCAAGAAACGGGATAGTGAGTTGGTGCTGGCGGGATTGGGAGATCGGATTCGCGAATTGCTCCATCAAACTGCGCTGGATACGCTCTGGGCCATCTACGATGATCGGGCGACTGCGATTGCAGCGCTAAGCGGGGATTGAACGTTGGCGTGAATATCTCCCAATTTCTCAGGCAAATCACGATTAGGGGAATTGAACCCTATTCTGATTATCCGCCTTCCCATTTCTTACGCGAGAAATCAATGGACTCTGAAAAGTCCGAAAATCCCGAAATACCTCTGGAAATTCCGCCCTACGGCGGAAACCCGAAACGACGTCGGGATACTTCAAATTACTCGGTGGAAGATTTCGCCCGGGAAATCAAAGAAACGGCGGATAAACTCGTCAGCGATGGGGCTAACCGCGGAGACATCAAACTTATTTCGAGTGCACTGAAAGAACTTCGTTATTGCTTCAAGGTATTCAACAATTACAAGGGTCGACCCAAGGTCACGATTTTCGGTTCCGCTCGAACTAAACCGCAGGAGAAACTTTATAAAGTTGCGGTCGATTTCGGCCGCGAGATTGTCAAAGCGGGCTACATGGTAATCACCGGAGCCGCCAGTGGCATTATGGAAGCCGGTCACGAAGGCGCGGAACGGGAAATGTCTATTGGCGTCAACATTCAGCTTCCTTTCGAGCAGTTTGCCAATCCGATCATACTCGGCGACCAGAAGCTGATGACCATGAAGTACTTCTTCACCCGAAAACTGATGTTCGTGAAAGAAACGGATGCCGTGGTGTTATTCCCCGGGGGTTTTGGAACTCACGATGAAGGGTTTGAAGTTCTGACACTGATTCAAACGGGCAAAAGTCATATGTTCCCGGTTGTATGTCTGGATGAACCGGGCGGGACCTACTGGAAATTATGGGATAATTTCATTCGCGAAGAATTGCTGGCGAAAAAAATGATTTCGCCCGCGGATCTTTCGCTGTACAGCGTTACAGATGACGTGAACGAGGCCGTTCGAGAAATTCAAACGTTTTACCGAGTGTACCATTCAATGAGATACGTTCGCGGTGAACTCGTTTTACGCTTGAAACAATCGATATCTCCCTCCACCCTGGAAGATATTCGCGCGGAGTACGCCGATATCTGCCCTAGTGGCAATTTCGAGTTGACCAAGGCTTTGCCCGCTGAGGCCAATGAACCGGCCCTAGCCGATCTGCCGAGACTGAAATTCAAATTTGACCGCAGGGCTCACGGCCGGTTGCGCCAACTCATAAACCATATAAATCGGGCTTGAGTCTAACTTTCTGTTTCCTCTGTTCGTATTTTGAATAGTAAAATAAGTGTTTACGTAAATAATCGAATCTATTTCGCGGGAGCGTTCGATGAAGCGGTTAACTGGTTTTCTGGTTCTCTTTCTCTGTTTCGGATCCTACGTATATGCCCAAGAGGCCAAATCGTCTCCTTTCTATCCTTTGAAGAAGGGGGCTTCCTGGACCTACAAGTCCAGTCAGGGTGGGGAAATTCTGGTGAAAGTCACTGGCACGGATAAAATCGGCGACAAAACGGGATGGAAGCTCGAAACCACTGTGAACACAAAGTTGGCGGCCACCGAATTGATCGAGATTCGTGATGACGGATTCTATCGCTACTCCATCAATACCACGAAGGTGGACACGCCGGTGAAATTCTTCAAACTGCCTCCTGCCAAAGGCGACAGCTGGGATTTCGATTTCAAAGTTCAAAACCAGACCGTTAAAGGCAAATACGAGATTAAAGTGGAAGACGTGACCGTCAACGGGACACCCTATAAAGGGGCCTTTCTCGTTGAAGGCAAGGACATCACGATCGGCGATAAGAAAGCCGTTCTGAAGCAGTGGTTCGTGGAGAACGTTGGCATTGTCAAGATTCAGTTCTCCCTCGATGGCCAGGAAGGGATTCTGGAACTCGTAAAGCATGAACCCGGCAGCTGAGTAGTAGCTTCTGGATTTTGGCCTACGTGGGCTCACCCGGCTGTGGTGAGCCGTTTTATTTTAGCGAGGTCTTTTGATGGCTCCAGCCACGTTCTCCGATCGTCTTTACAATTCGATTCGAGAGAAAAACAGCGTTCTCTGTGTGGGACTCGATCCACGTTGGGAACTTCTGCCGCTCGACCTCCGAAATAGCTGCCATGGCTTGGGACTCGAAAAAATCGCCCGCAGTTATTCAAATTTTTGCTCTGAAGTCATCGATATCGTTGCGCCTTACGTTCCAGTGGTGAAACCGCAGAGTGCTTTTTTTGAGGCTTGCGGAGCCGCCGGGATTTTGGCGCTGGGTGCCGTGATCGATCACGCTCGTTCCAAAGGGCTGCTCGTGATTCTCGATGCGAAGCGGGGGGATATTTCGACGACCGGGGAAGCCTATGCGAAGACTGCTTTCACCGGAGCAGACTACGAAGGACAGCATTATTCGCTTTTCGCAGCGGACTCGCTGACGGTGAATCCCTACCTGGGCGAGGATTCCTTGGAGCCGTTTCTGACGGAAGCGGAAAAAGTGCAGGGCGGGATATTCGTACTTTTGCGGACGAGTAATCCCGGGTCGGGACTATTTCAGAATCTGATCTGCGAAGGCAAGCCACTCTATTACCATGTGGCGGACGCTATCAGCCGATGGAACTATGTCACTATCCGTTCTCACGGTTACGGCAGCATCGGAGCCGTGGTTGGTGCCACCAATCCGAGGGATCTCAAAGAACTTCGCTCGTACATGCCAGGCGTCTGGTTCCTGGTACCGGGGTATGGTGCTCAGGGAGGGACTGCAGAGGATGTGCGAGAAAGCTTCGACGATAACGGATTCGGGGCGATTGTGAACAGTTCTCGAGGAATCACTTTTTGCTTCAAGCCGGACAGCAAGGATTGGAAAGCGGCCATTCGACTTGCAGTGGAAAAGACCAACCAGCAATTGAATGCGGTTCGTTCGCGCTAGAGATATCGTTTTTCATCTCCCGCTTTCGCCCTCGTGCCTTCACCACTTTACGGCTTTTCCAAATCAAATCGCCAGCGATTTTGCTAAAATACTCTTTGTGAACCTACCTTTAGTCTCTCCCTTTCGGAGCACTTCATGTTGAAACGCTGTATTGCCGTTTTATGTCTGTCGCTGTTCGCGGCGTCCGCTCTTCAGGCGGATGAAAAAACCAAAAAATTGCTGCTGATCACGGATTCCGGCGGATTTGTGCACGATTCCGTGGGCCTTGCGGAAAAACTGTTGACGGAGCTCGGACCCAAATATGGCTGGGAAGTAACCTGTTTCCGATATACTCGCGACCCGGAAGCCGTCGGGAAGTTCGAAAAACGGGATGAAAAAGGCCAAGTAGTGAAGGAAGCCGGTACAAACAAACCTCTAATGGTTGAGCGTAAGATTCTCGATGAATACGCCGAGCGATTCGAGAAAATTACGAAAGTCCCAGTCGATAAGGCCCACATCGGCCGAATCAACAAGCAGACCCTGGCAAACTTCGACGCGATCCTTTTCTTCACCACGGGTAATCCGATGACGAAAGAAGAGACCAAAGAGCTGGTGGAGTGGGTCAAAGCCGGGCACGGCTACGCGGGAACGCACTGTGCCACGGACACGCTGTATAACGAGCCGGAATATGGCGAACTGGTCGGCGGCTACTTCAACAGCCATCCCTGGCATCAGAAAATCAAGTTGGTTGTCGAGGACGCCAAGCATCCCGCCGGTGCCCCGTTCGCGGGTTCCACGGAAATCACGGACGAGATCTATCAGTTCAAGACGCCCTATTCTCGCGAGCGTTTGCACATCATCCTGAGTGTGGATGTAAATACGATCGACTTGACAAAAAAGGACGTCAAACGAACTGACAAAGATTTCGCGGTTTCCTGGTGTCACGAAGTGGGTAAGGGCAAGGCCTTCTACACATCCCTCGGCCATCGCAAGGAAGTCTGGAGCGATCCGCGATTTCAGAAGCACCTCTTCGGAGGCTTGGATTGGGCTGTAGGTAGAATTGCCGCCGATGCCACACCCAGCCTGAGCAAACGATAGTCTTCGCGACTTCCAACGCACTTCAGAGATCGGCATACGTTCGATTTCTGAAGCTTCCTTTTTGAAATTTCACGGCAGACCCAGCCAAGCTTTCAAAAATCGCGATTCAGCTTGAGAACGCCGATCAGGCTTCGGAAATTACGCCTACGCAAAATATTCTTCTGCTAGAGCAATCAAATTTCGCGCAAGTTCCAACTCGATTCCTCTGAGAAAATAGTTTTCTTTTTTTAGAATCATTCCTTTGAAAGCCCAAATATACCGTTCTACAGAAAATTATGTCCAGAATTTGGATAAGGTGTAGCGAATGTAAGATCTGCTTATGCGAAAACTCGAACGATCGCAACGCGAATGACAATGCGCTGACCGAATCGAGACTATCAATGTTTCGAACGGTAATAACTCGGACGAGTTTCTCCTATCACTCAAAGGCTGGTAGGAAATCATCGGAAAAATTGCTGACTGGTATTGTCCCTTTTGGGATCGAACGCTCAGGCAAATCTCTTTCATGCCTTTTCGCGTATTGAGGGAGAAGTGTATTGAATAGACAATTAGTATATATATTTCCGTTGTGTGATATTTAATTACAAACCAGTTGCATCGTTATTCGACAATCCATGTTGTTTTGAGGAATTGAAAAAAGTTTCGATTAGTTCACGCTCATTTAGATCGTGTAGAGCGTAAGAGATGGGTACAGGGAAGACTTCGCAGAATCTCTTTAACTGCGACAAATAGTGTTATGAGTATTTTCAATCGGAACTCTATCGATTTGAATGTCATCATCAGGAAAGTGGGGCATCAAAAGTGAAACCGAATCAGGCAGAGTTTTTTGACGCGTTTTTTCTTTGATACTTTTTCGGTTGATCCCATCGCGGACTCTTGCATTTGGGGCAGACGTGTGGCCGTGAATTTCCGTGAGGAACCCATTCGTGACCGCAGCGACATCGGCAGCCATTCACTAGCACCATACCTATCGGCTTGCTGGAATCGGAGTCGGAACCGGATGTTTTAGTCATGATCGTTTCTAGAGTAAATTTATATAGCTTTAAACACTATATGGTTGGTATATACTTAAAGTAAATAGTTAGAGTATATATATTAGTCAGTTTTTTAATATAATCAATTTGTTTTGCCGGGCGCGAATCATTTTGCGTCTAATCTTAACAATTATTGATCGCATTTGATAATTTGGTGCTTGAACTAGATGCAACATCTTTGGTTATAGAATGAAAAATAGCATAGTATCTTTTTTTCAAATTATTATCTCTCACTACTCAAAAGCCATTCTATTTTTAAATGTGAACGACTCGGACGACTTGAATTAGTTGAATTGCGGTTTTTCTAATAGTCATTCCACCGATTAAATTCAGTGCTCATATTTCGGAGTGATTAGACGTGTTTTCAGTTCGAATTGGCTTCCTGGCTGCGATCCCGTTACTGACCGCACTGCTTTGGTTCGTGCTGCCAGCGGATTTGAGATCGGAGAAGGGGATCTTTCTGACTTCCGGTCTAGCATCCATACTCATTCTTGCGTGCGGGCTCTTTTTGACCCGAACCGTAGAAACCTTTCGAACCTGGGTACAGAACGACGTTCTGAATGTTCCTGAAAAGAAAAGAGACCCGTTATTCGGTCCAGCGAAACTCCGTTACTTGGATTTAGTCCGAGATCGGGACCAGGCTTTGCAGGAGCGCCAGGTTGTTCTTGATGCTGTGGATTCCCATCTGATAGCCTTGAACCTTTTGATGGGGGTGAAACAAAGCGCTGCACGAGGTCTGGATTCGCTGCCTGGGAGCTTGACCGAACTTCGTAACTTGCTTCAGACCCTGCGTTCCCGAATGCAGGTAAATCAGTCGCTGCTCCAGGGAATTCCCGTTCCAGTAGTCGTAACCGATGATCAAGGGCGGCTTTTATCGATGAACCAGCTGGGCGAAAAGTGTCTGGCACTCAATCCCGGAAACATGGCCGCACGCAATATCGATGAATTCCTTGTGATGCCGAACGGAAAAGCGTCGGCTTTGGCTCGTTCGGAGGTACATACGGATCTTGCAGAACTTTCTCTTTCGGGTCAGAAGAAACCGATTCGGTTTTTCCACGGCAAAGTGCCCCACCCCGAGCGTAAAAATTTGTCGTGCTGGGTGATCACCGATCGTTCTCAGGAATTGGCCGAAAAAGATTCGATGGTTTCTAATGCGGCCAAGGAAGCCCGGCTTAGCACTCTTCAGCAGTTGATCCGAGATAACCTGGTGGCTGAACTTCCTCTGGCCGAGACACTTCAAGCGAAATGTCGATTAGCGCTCGGGGAAGTCAAACAGTCGGCTGATAAGAGCCAGTTGATTTCGCGGATCGGCGGAATCCGGCAGGACCTGGATCAGTGGATGGGCCGTTTGCGACTCTGGGAGTCGCTCTATCGAGTCGAGTGGACGGAGTTGGATAGTCTTGATTTGAACGAAATCACCGCGGAGGAGGTTCTTCAGGATTCCATTCGTTCGCTTTCCAGCCTTACTAGCGCTAAACGAGTTACGATTCAAGTAGCGAATAAAGGCGCTGGTTGGCTCTGTGCCGACAGCTCCGGATTGTTCAACGCGCTTCGCGGCCTGCTTGAGTTTGCCATTCGGGCCAGCAGTGGTGAACGCGTGGAAGTGCGGGTAGATAAGCTTCCCGGGACTGCAGAATTGTCCGAGGGTTGGGTGGTTTATGAAGTTTTGGGAGAGTGGAAGAAAGATTGGCTGCCAGCCATTGCGGATGGGGAATTCGATTGGGAATCGTTGCTAGTGGAGCAACCGGGAAGGGAAGCCTTACTCGGCTATCTGGTGGCAGCTAGAGTTTCCCGCACACTGAATGGCTTCCTACGAGCGGAGGAGTCCCCAGACGGCCGGAGAATTTTCGGTCTGTATGTCCCGACCCGACTGCCCGAGCAGAAAGTGGTGCAAGCAGGCTTGGAAATCGGCCCGATCGAGGAGCTCTGTTTGGGTTGGAAGTTAGGTATGGCTGTTTGAATTTGGATGCATTAGGCGTTTCGACGGCGTGTAAAGAGTGTTTCCGATTCGGCTAAATGAGTTACTGGCGCGGTAACACCAAGGATAGATGCTATGAAAAGAATTAAATTGCAGCCGCTGGGTGAAGATTTGGTCATGCAGACCGGCACCACGGTGCTCTCTACTCTGTTAGCTAAGCAACTCAACGTCAAAATGTCCTGCGGTGGGCGCGGCCTTTGCGCGACCTGTCGCGTGACCGTGGAGAAGGGGGGCGATAGTCTCTCCCCCATGGAAAACCGCGAAAAGAAAACGCTGTCGCTCGTACAGGGCAGTACGCCTTCCTGCCGGCTGGCCTGTCAATCCCGAATTTACGGTGACGGCGTCGTCGTGCAGTTACCCAAGGGTATGTACATCGAAAAGGCGGAAGACCTTCTGAGCTTGTTGGGCACTCGCGCTCCCGAGAATATACTCCACCCGATCTTCGGTAACGTGCTTATCCCCAAAGACAAAATCATCACTCGTACGCTTTTCGAACAAACCAAACTTCTTGAAAAAGAAGTCGAAAGAGTCCGAAATGCAAAAACGGGCGGGGGCGATTCCGAAAGTCAGCTGAACTCCTCGACGATTGGCAACGGCCGATTCCTGGCCACCGGTTCGGGTATTGCTCCCGCCTCGATGCAGGATACATTCTCTTCGACGGTGCTGCGGGCAACCAGTATCAACCCGATCAAAACCAAACCGAGTTATCTCAGCCCGAATATCCCACTCCCTCCGTCGACTAATCCGCGCAAGTTGGAACCAGGAGTTCAGATCGGCAAATTCCTTCTGATCGAGCAGATCGGGCGCGGAGCATCCGGTCTGGTTTTCCGAGCTTCCAACTTGAAATTGAAGTCCATGGTGGCATTGAAGTTTCTGCATCCGGATGCCCAGCACGATCGCGAAGCCCGCATCGAGAGATTTCGCAATGAAGCTCATTTGCTGGCCCAGATCAATCACCCCAACATCGTGCGCGTGCTCGACTTTGAAGATAATCCGATCCTGCCATTCGTGGTGATGGAATACGTTGAAGGATTGAGCGGCTTGGATCTGCTGAAACAAAATCGGGTTTTACCCGTGGACCGCGCATCGAATATCGTTCTACAAGCGGCCAAGGGGTTGCAGGCGGCTCACAAGCTGGGGATCATCCATCGCGACGTCAAACCCGGGAACCTGTTAGTTTCACGGGACGATACTACACGCATCCTGGATTTAGGGCTGGCATTGAAAATTGAAGGGGATGGCGAGAACCCTTCTGCCTCAGGCGAAGGTACCGCGGCCTACATGCCGCCCGAACAGCTCATAGATGGTTCCCAGATCGATCATCGATCCGATATCTACTCCCTGGGAGTGACCTTCTATCATCTGATCACAGGTAAGTTGCCTTATACCGCTGCCAGCCGCAAAGAGATGTTTATGGAACATATGAGTTCCAATCCTCCGAAACCGTCCAAGGTCCGGCCGGAGATCCCCAACGATTTGTCCAACTTTATTCTGGAAATGATGCACATGGATTTGGAAAATCGGCCCCAATCCTACGATTCGGTCATTGAACGACTGACCGAATACGCCACGGATAATCAGTTGGTGACAGCCTGAACCGAACTAACGCTTGCCCAGCGATCGAATATCGAAATCCGCATCGTTCAGATGATTGCAGCGAAAATTCGAGAAGAGCATCGACTCGGCGTTTCGGCCGCCATTTTCCACGATGATGATTACGACCGGCAGATTTAAGCTGGGGCTGCCTTCATCAACATCGAAATAGTACTGTCGCTTGCCTCCCTTGGGCAATTCCTTATCCCCGGGGGGCACATGTTCTTCAATCAGGCGTAATGGCCCTTTGTGATCGTTTCGTTCGGTCATCCCCTTGTCGTGCAGTCTCGAAGCGAATGTCTGCTGATTCCACAAGGAGAGCAAATGACGCACGACGTACCCTGGTCCCGCATCCCGAATATCGTGTTTGGAGCGACTCTTGAGAGTCGGATCGTCCGGAGGCATGCTCACTTGTTGAGGGCCTAATAAGGGAATGTCTCCCTTGGCCGTCAGCATTTGAATTTTGCCTTCGTATTTATTGGACACATACAGGATGTCGCGACCTTGAAACTGCTCGCCAATCCAGGTCATGTGAACGGAATATGGGCTTTGCTTATGGCGAAAGCGAACGACCTCGGTCGGTTGCTGGACGCCCTCCTTGATATCTCGCATGATCATCTTCGATTCGAGAGTATCGATCGACTTCAACCGATGGGAGGCGCTCGTCAGAAGAGTACCGATGTCGTTGACCGCGGGCTCAGTAGCACGAGGCAAATCGACGGAGCTGGCTCGTGCAATCGGCTTGGTTTCGAGACTATCGTTATTGCTTTGAGGACCCAGTTTGGGAACTTGGGGAGTTGTTGGTGCGGGATCCTGCAGGGTCGGCAATATCGGAGCCGGGCTAGATGTCGCCGGGGCCGGGCTTGATGCCGTGGGAACTGCCGGGGATGTCAGGCCAGGAGTGGTATCTGCAGGTGTGTTGAGGGGTTTCGGTAAGGGAGGAAGATTCTTATTAGCAGTTGGCGTTGTAGCCGCATTTGCATTCGCCTGAGGGGGTGTCGCCGTTGGATCGGGTGCTTTCCGAGGATCCGGCAACGGTTTGTAGGTATCCAAAGGCGTGGCGGGTGTCGAACTGATCGCGCTTCGTTTCGGAGAGGAAAAGCATCCGATAGGGAAAACGATTGTCGTTAAAACGAAGGTGAAGCAGATCCAGCGAGCCAGTCGATTTTTGCCATGCATAATGGCCGCATCCTTGCGATTGAAAGAGCCGACACTTCGGCATTACAGGATGCGAACTTTAAACAATTTTTACTGAAACGCAATAGCGTTTTTAAAGTGCGGGATGCTGCCCGGAACTTCGGGCAGAATGTGGAAGCTGGGCTACTCGAGTTCTTCCGCTCGAATTCGGCCGAGTTGTTCCGTTGCTAATTTAGGGCCTTTGGGAGAACCAAAAATCGCTGTGCCCGCGACCAGAACATCGGCTCCGTGTCGAACGCACACCGGTGCGGTTTGAAGATCGACGCCCCCATCCACTTCGAGTTCACAGCGAGGATTCAGTTTTTCGATGAGCTCTCGGAGTTTCTGGATTCGCTCCGGACTTTCCGGCAGGAATGACTGTCCTCCAAAACCCGGCCACACGGTCATGCACAGCGCCAGATCAATATCGGTGATGTAATCCTTCAGGACATCAACGGAAGTCCCGGGATTGATCGCCAGACCCACTTTTCGACCTCGGCCGCGGATCTCTTGGATCAGCGGCAGAGGATCCGAGACAACTTCAAAGTGGACGATTAAAGTATCTGCGCCGGCTTGTAGAAAGGAATCCACGAATCGGGAAGGATTATCGACCATCAGATGCACTTCCAGTGGAAGCTTGGTGATCGGGCGCAGCCCTTTCACTACCACCGGACCCATACTCAGATTCGGAACGAAGTGGCCATCCATGACGTCGACGTGAATTCGGTTTGCTCCTCCCAGGTCGACCTGATGAACGAGTTCACCCAACTTGGAAAAATCAGCCGCCAAGATGGATGGAGCAATGGAAATCATACCGTAACCTCAACAACTTCGGGGGGCACCGTTTGTTTTACAGGATGAGGCGTTACGGCACTACGCAAAATCCGAACGAGGCCGATACTCAGCATGGCCACACCAGCAGACATAAATCCCACGGTGCCGTAGCCAATCAGTTCTTTCGTTGGGCCATCCGTTATGAATTGTCCGGAAACTACCGAGGCCAGACCCATTGTCATATGCTGCACGGCGGAATTCAAGCTCATGAAGGCCCCCCGT
This sequence comes from Telmatocola sphagniphila, assembly GCF_018398935.1. Taxonomy (GTDB): domain Bacteria; phylum Planctomycetota; class Planctomycetia; order Gemmatales; family Gemmataceae; genus Telmatocola; species Telmatocola sphagniphila. The sequence goes on from NZ_CP074694.1 coordinate 1,233,841, forward strand.
TCGTGCGGTTTAGCTACTCCGGTAATCAGCGCCTGGGCTGGCACCATTCGACCCGAAGTGAAGATCATGAAACAAGTGGTCACCAGGAAGATGGTGAACATGCCGACTTCGGGAAGATGAGTCAGAATCAGGCTCATGATGGCCGCACAAACTGCTACGACATAGAAGACTTGCTTCTTACCGATTTTGTCGGAGAGCCGGCCAATGATATTCGTAGTAAACAGGGTGCAGCATCCCGCGATCAGATAGACGTACTTCACCTGTTCTGGCGGCCGTTTGACGTTGTTCACCATGTAATCTGCGAGGAAAGGAATCACCAAAAATCCGCCCCCCACCACGGTAGCGCTAAACAGAAACGCTAGAAGGTAGTATTTGTTGCAGATCACATGACCGAACTGAATGAACGGATCAATTTTACCGGGAATGATATGGCCGCGCAGACTAGGAAACTTGACCATAACCAGGCAAGTCAAGAGTAGCACCAGGACAGCCAGGGTGAGGAAAGGCGCCCCCATCCCAAATTCTTCCGATAGTTTGAGTCCAGTCGGGATGCCAATTACCGAAGCTGCGGCAAATCCCGACATAATAATCCCCATTGCGGTACCACGCCTGGCATCGGCAAATAAGTCCCCGATGATTGTCATGACACATGAACCAAGTACTCCGCCGAAAGCCCCAGCGGCAATTCGTGAGGCCAGCATTCGGCTATAGGTATCGGATAATCCGCACGCGGCGGTGCTTAGACTGAAGCCGAGCAAAAGTGTTACTAGAACAGCTTTTCGATCAAATCGGTCGATGATCGAGGCCGAAAGTATCGCCGCGATCGCAGCCGATACTCCGTACGCGGCTACCAGTTGGCTAAATTCCCCGGAGAGAATGTCAAACCGGACTTTGATCGTGGGAGCGAGAGGAATCATCAACACGAAGTCGATGATGTTCGCAAACTGAATTCCGGCCAATATTAAGAGAATTAGCCACTCGCCGCGGCTAAATTTAATCGACTTTGAAGACTGCATGAAGTGCCCAACGCTTTTTTTCAAACTCTAATCGTAGTACCCATCATAGAGAGTGATCTTTCAGTTCGTCCAAATGTTCAGGCACTTCTGAAAAAAAACTTTTCCGCTTTCGACCGGAACTGCCAATACCTTGAAATCGGTTAGCCAATTTAGCGACAATAGGGTATATCTTCGACTAGGCGGAATTTTATGCTGCGACTGCTATTCCCGGTGGGACTGGTTATATCCCTTCTCGCGGCCATTCCCGCTTTGGTTTTACTGATTCTCGACGTGAGCGGACGCGAAGCGGAAACCAATGCCTGGCTCGAACAGAAAATTGGCGTCAGTCATCATTTTGCTTTATCGGATTGGGCCGCTTTTTTTCTAATTTCCCTTCCATTTTTGATTCTGATTTTCTATTTCCTGAAGCTGAAAAGAAATAGCTATCCAATTTCGAGTACGTTTCTTTGGAAAAAATCTGTTGAGGATCTGCATGTTAATCGCCTGTTGCAATGGCTGCGCCGAAATGTACTCCTGCTCCTGCAAATTTTGATCTCCCTTTTGCTGATTCTGGCCATTATGGGGCCGAGGCTTCACGGCATGGTCGGCGGAAACCGACACTACATCCTGATGGTCGATAATTCGGCCAGCATGAGTGCGACTGATATTCAACCGAATCGACTGGAGTGGGCGAAAAGAGAAGCTTTGAAGGAAATAGACGCTTCTACCGATGGTGATTTCGGGATGGTTATCGTTTTCAACGCCACCGCGGAGATTCGGCAGAGTTATACCTCAAATAGAACCCTCCTTCGAGCAGCGGTTGAGGCCATTCAGCCCACCCAGTGCCCAACGAAATTAGAGGAAGCCCTCAGTCTGGCCGAGAGTCTCGCAAATCCCGCCCGATCCACCGAAAATGAAGCAGTGCGGCCCGATAATCCAGAAAAAGGAAAGGAGCGGACGTACGCCGTTGTTGAGGGCATCGACACCCAGGTTCACCTTTTTTCAGATGGGCGTTTCGCCGATATCACCGATTTCTCGCTTGCTAATCTTCAGATGCAGTTGCATGTGCCTGAACATTCCCCGATTGGATCGGGGGATAATATCGGTATCACGCGTTTCGATGTGCTTCGCTCCGAACTCGATCCCACCAAGATACAGGTCTTCCTGCGAGTCAACAATTTTCGCAATAAAGCGGCCAATGTATCGGTATCTGTGGATGTGCTCGCGGAAGGCAAAAGATTGATGAATTCCCGTCAGCGTACGATCAATCTTCCCCCCCGGAAGTTAATTCCTCCTGAAGAAGAGGGGAAACAGGCAAAAGATATTCCCGGAGAGTCCACGTTAGAGTTGGAGTTTTCGAACATCGCCGAGAATGCCGATATCGTACTTCATGCGAAGTTGAACGACTGCAAAGATAGTTTTCCACTCGATGACGAGGCTTGGCTGGTCCTCGGAGTGGTTCGGAAGGCGAAAATATTGATCGCAGGACCCGGTAATCAGGTACTGCAATACTTCTTTGAGAGTAACGCTGTCAAAAAGCTGGCGGATGTCACATTTATCACACCCGCCCAGCTAAAGGATTCCGCCTCTTATCTCGATCCCGCCCTCAGTGGCGTCTACGATCTGGTCATTTTTGATCGATGTGCTCCTTCGACTGAAAACGAGATGCCCCGAGCGCACACTCTGTTCATCGGCTATCCGCCGCCGCCCTGGAAAATCGATGGCAAAGGGGAGGATCGCCTGCTGGTGGAAAAAATCGAATTTCCTCAGGTGCGCGGTTGGAACGACCAGCATCCGGTGATGCGGGGCATTACCGGTTGGCATGAAATGGAATTGGCTGAGGCGTTGAGATTCGAAAAACTCCCTCCTAAAACGCCTGTTTTGATAGAGGGGGATCGCGAACTGGCTCTACTCTTCGCATTGTCTCGGGGATCTTACACCGATCTGGTTATGGCTTTTCCCCTGGAAACGCTCGATGGCAAGTGGAATACCCGTTGGTTTTTAAAGCCGGGATTTCCTCTGTTTTTCAGGAATCTCCTCTTGTTTATGGGTAACGTCCGGGATGCCAGCAGCGAAGAGACTATTAAGCCCGGTCAGGTGAAACTGATTCGACCAGGTGGTGGTGTTGCAGAAATTCAGGTGAAATCGCCTAAGGGAGAAATTGTTCGACTCGAGCGGGGCAATCGCAGTGATTTCAACTTCGGCAACACAGTAGAGCAGGGGGTTTACGAAATCACCTGGAAAGACCAGATTCGTCGCTTTGCAGTGAATCTTTTCGATCTGAACGAGAGCAATATCGAACCCCGGGATGCCATCCGAATTGGATCCGAGGACATCGCAGCTGGAGAAGCGCGCAAGCAACCCCGCGAACTTTGGCGCTGGGCGTTGCTGATAGGATTCGGCTTCGTGCTGATCGAATGGTTCATCTACAACAAGCGAATTGCTCTTTAGTCGGGAATATCGTCACGATTCGACTCGGGACGTCGTATACCGTGCTTGGCGAGTTTGCGATAAAGGGTATCCCGATTAAGTCCTGTAATTAGTGCTGCGCGAGCCATATTCCAGTTGGTTTTCTTAAGAGCCTGTTCGATTGCTAGGATTTCCAGCTTTTCAATATTCAGCTCTGGCAGATCCAGGATTTGGCCGTATTCCTCATCTAAGTGATTCCTCACCAAATCCCCGTTAATCACCATATCAGCCGCATTGCAGTAGATTCGATCGAGAGTATTCCGCAATTCGCGAATGTTGCCGGGCCATGTGTGCTGCTGGAGTGCCTCCCAGCCCGATTCGTCGATCCGTAACTCGACGTCGCTATTTTTTTTTGCGAAATGCTCGATCAGCAGCGGGATATCGGACAACCGTTCACGCAACGGAGGAACGATAACTCGCAAAACATTCAACCGATAGAACAGATCCGCGCGAAATCGCTTCTGATCCTTCATTTTCGCAAGATCCGCATTGGTCGCCGCGATGATTCGGACATCGACCTTTTCATCTTGGGATCCGCCCACCGAGCGAATGGTTCCCTGTTCGAGGACTCGCAGCAATTTAGCCTGGCAGGCGTCTGACATCTCCCCCAATTCATCGAGAAACAGAATTCCATCGTCTGCTTCCCGAAAGACTCCAATGTGTTTTTTAGTGGCCCCGGTGAAAGCCCCGATCTCATGACCGAATAAATGCGATTCGAGTAATCCATCTGGAATGGCGGCACAATTCACGGGAACGAAGCCTCGTCCCGCCCGCAAACTCAGCTTGTGGATTTCGCGAGCGACGAGTTCTTTACCGACGCCACTCTCGCCAAGTATCAAAACCGATTTTTCATGACGGCTTACATTTTTTATCTGCCGGAGTAACTCCTGCATCGGGGGACTTTGGCCGACCATGACATAACTGGAATCGGCCGAGTCCTCAACTCTTTGCCCATAAAGAGCCTCGCTTTGCTCCTGAAATTGATTGATGCGCCCAATCAGAAACGGAAGTGCAATCTCGAAGATGGACTTGTCCCGGGAAGTGAACTCTCTTTCGTGAGAATAGACGTGGAGAGTGCCGAATTTTTTGTCGTTGTACACCAGGGGAGCACACAAAGCGTCTTTGAAATCCGCAAGACTCGCACTGTCGAGTTCAACACTTCGGCTGCGCAATTGAACGGTTCCGCCTTCCACGGTTGCCCACCGGGATAACTTCTGGCTGAGTTGAATGTCGAGACTGTGATTTCGAGGTATTACCAGTTTCGGTTCGCTGAGTATGGGATCGCTTCTTAAATAGCCGATGACATTAGCTCGCAGCATGACTTGAAGGTATTCCATTGCCAACTCCAGGAATTTCTTCAAATCCACTTCCTTGGAAGTTTGGCTGATGAATGCGTGGAGTTGCTTAATTTCATCCTCGAATCGCATCGTACTCTGTGCAGAGGTATCCTCTGAGCGATCCGGGGAGGGACCCGCTTGCACCAGAGTGAATTTGAAACGATTGTTGATGATCTGGATTTCGCTGGAATTCTCGAGCTGACATATCTTGTCTTCGCGATCGTAACGCTTGCCGTTGACGAGAGTGCCGTTCTGCCCTTCATTTTCCAAAAACCAGCGGATCCCTTCATTGTAAATCCGCGCATGAGTACTCGAGACATAATCATCAGCCAGCACCATCATCGCTTTTTTTTGACTTCGACCGAGAATCAACTGCTCTCCGCGACTAATTTCAAAAACTCGAGGGGTGACATTACCTTCCACTACGACGAGTCTGGCGCGCATAAAAAGGACCATCCGTAAGGTATTTCTGGACGATTCGAACCATGAAAATTATGAACTGATCTTCAATTATCTTTTGTATCAACCAGTCAAGTCAATTGGATAGCTATAAATTCGCTGCGAGAATCCACTTTTCCATATCAAATTTGGTATGCACAGAGAAATTGAACATGCCGGCGAAATATTCGAGCGTCCCAAAACGCTGGGCATCTATCTGTTCACATCCTTATTGCTCCTGTTGCTTTTGGCCGATATCTGGGTTCCATTCTCCGCATGCTTGTCTGCCACGTTCGGTACTTCTCTGCCCTCCTGGCGATCGCAGGAAATTTACGGCTTTCGGCTGGCTCAAATCGCTGCGATTCTGGGAGGGGCTCGGGTTCTCTTTGGATCTCTGGAAAAACTGTTTGCGGGTAAGATCAGTGCCGATCTCGCCACGGCCATAGCCTGTATAGCGGCCATAGCGATGAACGAACCGCTCATCGCCGCGGAAGTTATCGTCATCGGTCTGGTGGGCGAATGTCTGGAGATCTGGACCTTCGAAAGAGCCCGCCAAGGGGTTCAAAAACTGATCGAAGTCTTTCCACTTCGCTGTTGGAAACTGGTCGATGGGCAGGAACAAAGAGTTTTTACCTCCGAACTTGCAGTTGGGGATACCATTCTGGTCAAACCCGGCGGCAAAATTCCGGTTGATGGTACGATTCTCGAGGGGACTTCTTCGATCGATCTCAGCGCCTTGACCGGAGAAAGTCTTCCGGTGGATAAAAAGGCCGGAGACATAGTCCTCGCGGGAAGCGTCAATCAATTTGGCGCTCTGACGATCCGGGCAGACCAAGTTGCCTCGGCCACGGCCGTCGGACATATGATTCTGCAAACGGCACAGGCGTTGAAAAACAAAGCCCAGGTGGAAAGACAAGTCGATCGACTGGCAACCTGGTTCCTACCCGCACTTCTGGCCGTAGCGTTCGCGGTCTTTGCTTTGAATGTTTTTGTCCTCACCGGGCCATGGAAGGCGATCGAGTCTCGATTGAATCTTGCCGCGGCGGCACGACAAAGCTTATATCCCACTCTGGGTGTGCTGGTCGTGGCGTGTCCTTGCGCCTTACTTCTTGCCACACCTGCGGCTGTGATTGCGGCGTTGGGGCGTCTGGCAGGCACTGGAATTGTTATTAAAGGGGGAGCAGTAATCGAAAAACTGGCCTCGATTCGGGCATTGGCTTTTGACAAAACGGGGACACTCACTCAGGCGAAACTAAAGCTTCGCATCATCAAACCGATCGGTTCTGTATCGGAATCCGACATTTTGAGACTCGCAGGGGCTATTGAAAAATTCAGTGAACATCCCATCGCCGCTTGTATTCTCGAGGAAGTAAAAAGCCGAAATCTCGACCTGCCCTCAGCAACTGAATTTCAAGCCTATCCCGGCGCCGGGGCCAGCGGCCTCGTAGATGGACAAAAAGTTCTGATCGGAAATGGTAGATTTCTTCAGTCCGAAGGTGTGCCGATCCTGGACATTTCTGAGGAATGGGAGAAGGCTTCTGAAGCCAGTGCGACAATTCTCTATGTCGCGGTGGACTCCCGATTAATCGGAATTCTAGGAGTGCAGGATACTATCCGCCTGGAAGCGGCCGATGTTCTCGCAGCCTTACGAGCTGATGGTATCGATCGCTTTGCCATTTTGACGGGGGATCGCTCCAACGTGGCAGGCGAAATCGGTCATGCATTGAACATTTCAGATGTTCACGGAGAGCTTTTCCCTCAGCAGAAGGCCGATTGGCTAAAACTCCACCCCGACTATGCCTATATCGGAGACGGAATCAATGATGCTCTGGCCTTGGCCACGGCCCCTGTAGGATTAGCCATACGGCATCCGCAATCCGATTCAGCCGCCGAGGCCGGGGATGTCATTCTCTACGGTGATCCGCTGGGACATCTGCCGCTGTTGATGCGTTTGTCCCGCGAAACGGTAAAAGTCATCCGCCAGAATATCCTGGTCTTTGCATTCCTCGTCAATCTGATTGGGGTTGTTCTTGTCGGTTTGCTGTGGCCTTTGATTTTCGGCGGCGGACCCGTCTATGAAAAATCCCCACTCGTCGGAGTTATTTATCACCAATTTGGATCTCTCGCGGTACTCCTAAATTCGCTCCGACTCTTGTTCTTTGAACGAAAATCCTCCGCGCTGGGATTCTTTAAAATCAAAATCGCGTTGAAGTCTTTCGATATTTGGGTAGACCGCTATTTCAATTTAGATCATCTGATCCACGAGATCACTCATCATGCCAATAAACTTACCGCAGGCTTGGCGGGATTGCTGTTGGTACTCTGGGCACTTTCTGGACTAGTTCAAGTTGGACCCGATGAGATTGGAATTTGCAAGCGTTTCGGTCATATAGAGGAACTTCTAGAACCTGGCTTGCACCTTCGTTATCCCTTCCTCGTCGAGGAGACGATTAAGCTCAAACCCAACGCCGTACGCAATGTCGAACTAGGATTTCGGGTGAATCTGAATTCAACGGGAAGTCGTATTCTTGCACCCAAATCTGAGATGGCTCTTTCCTGGACGAACTCTCATACCGAAGATCTTTACCGAATCTCGGACGAAAGCCTGATGCTGACTGGGGACGGGAACCTGGTGGATGTGCTGGCGAGCGTTCAATATATCGTTGACGATCCGGCTGCTTATCTGACCACCTGCGAGGACACGGAAAGGCTCGTCCGGCTGACATTTGAATCTCTACTGCGGGAGCGATTGGCGGGAGAGGCCTTTCTGGATTTGTTGACGATTCGCCGCAATCAATTGGTAACCGAGCTATTACTGGCTTTGAATGAACGATTGCAATCGATCCATCCTCAGAAATTGGGGATAGAACTGGTCGGAATGACATTACCTGATTTGCATCCTCCTACTAGCGTCGTGCCGGCCTACCACGACGTGGCTCGGGCGATTCAAGGACGCGATCAGCAAATCAATCAGGCCTTGGCCGAGTCGATTCGTAAGCGTAGTCGAGCCGAGGAGGATGCCGGTTATCTAACTCGTATCGCCGAAGCTGCCGCCGCGGAAAAAGTTCGTCAGGCCGAAGGGGCTCGGGATGCTTTTCTCGCTTGGGTGAAATTCCGTAGCCAGATTACTGAGGATGAGGAACGGGCCATTCAAACTCAAATAGCAGAGCCACAACAGCGTGAGAAAGCCCGGGCCGAATTGCTGACAATGAAGCGACAGCTGACAGAATTCCGCCTGTCCTTGGAAGCAGCCGTGCAATTTTTGAAGGGTCGGGATAAAGTATTGATCGATGCGGATAAGGTGCCGGGAAAGCGAAGTTTCTTTCTGCTTGATCCGGAGGTATTGAAGGTGATAATGCCCAGCGATCCCAAACCGTAAGTTCAGGAATCGCTGAGATTCACTTCTTTTACTTGTCAAGGAGTTTGCGAGAGTTCATCCATTTGATAAGTTCGTCGGGCCATTTTGAAAATGGGAGGTCTTTTACCGTGTTACCAAGCCCCAGGCCGTGTTGACCTTTCTCATAGGTTACCAATTGGACTGGTACGCCGTGCTTTTCGCAGGCTTCCTTGAAGAGCTTGCTGTTATCCACTTTGACGGCTTTGTCTTCTTCGGTGTGTACCAGGAATGTCGGAGGCGTATCCTTGGTCACCTGCTTCTCGTTAGAGTAAAATTCCACGAGCTTAGTATCCGGTTTGTTCCCAATTAAGTTGGTACGGCTACCGCCGTGCGTGACAGGGCCCATGCTGATAACGGGATAAGCCAGAATTGCAAAATCTGGACGACTGCTGACCTGATCAATGGGATCTTTGGCTTCTTTATTTCCGGAATCGAAATGCGTGGCGGCCGTCGAGGCCAAATGCCCACCCGCAGAGAATCCCATGACGCCAATTCGCTTGGGATCTATGCCATAATCTTTTGATTTGAATCTCGCCCAGCGAATGGCTCGTTGGACGTCCAGCATCGGTGCGGGCTCGATGGGACCTTTCAAATTTTTATCAGCGATACGATATTTCAACACGAAAACAGTCACGCCGTGCTGGTTAAGAAAGTTCGCGACTTGCTTGCCTTCATGATCCATAGCCAGAAAGCCATAACCTCCACCGGGGCAAACTACTACGGCGCAACCATTCTTTTTATCTTTGGGGGCTTCGTAAGCATAAATGCCAGGCATGCCCTCTTTACCCGTGGGCATCGGGCCGGGCATCCTATCGCCCCAGATAGGGAGGAGCATCATAACCAAAAGAGCCATTTTTCATTCCTCGGAGAGTAAAACCGACATTGAGTTAAAACACGCTAAGAGAATAACATGACCCAGCTTGATTGGAAAGCTGGGAACAAACGATATAACAGAAATTTTTAGCGAATTTCCGCGAGAAGGCGCACGATGTCCAACCACAATGGTGGATCGGAAATGAAGATCATCCATGAACCCAGCGTTTACGTCGTGGGGCGTCAGTATCTCGACGACGGGGAACTAAATCGTTTCCTGACCGATCATGGTGTGACCTGGCAAAGCGATAGCGAAGTTGCTGCGGAAGTGTTGACCGAGTCGGCCGGCCGCATCTGCTATATGTCTTTTGCTAAACCTCGGCCGGGCGGTAACAGCACTTATCTCAAACACATCAAAGAAGTTGGACACGGTTCTGTACTGGAACATGCCGTTTGGAATCTGGTGTTCACCGGTGTCTCGCGAGCGCTCACGCACGAATTGATCCGGCACCGGGCCGGGATGGGATACTCCCAGTTGAGCCAACGTTACGTGGACGAATCGGTAGCCGAATATGTCGAGCCCAAGATCATTGCATCTGACCCGGAACTGCATCAGATCTGGCAGGATGCAGTTCGTCAGATGCATGAAGCCTACTTGAAGTTATCGGAAGGCTTGAACATAAAATTGACCGATCCGAAGTTGGCGGCGGAAGCCGGATTGCCGCCGGATGCAGACCGGACCACCCGGCGCAAATCTGCCCGCCAAGCCGCGCGGAGCGTGCTGCCAAATGCTACGGAAACCAAGATATTCGTAACGGCAAATGCTCGGGCGATTCGCCACTTTCTGGAAATGCGGGGATCTGCGGCGGCGGACGTCGAGATTCGTCAGCTCGCCAATAAGGTGCTGGAAGTTATGCAGAAAGAAAGCCCGAATCTCTTTGGGGATTACGAGAGAATCCCGCTACCGGATGGAACGTTCGAGATCACCACTGCTTTTAGAAAAGTGTAAGTGTTGAACCTACGCCAAAGGCTGAGATGGCAATTCTGCGGGAAAAACGATTTTTTTTGCGAAATTGACTTTGCACTTGCCAAGAGCTGTATTATGGTGTTAACTGTACTGAAGACACGAGTAAATGCACCCCGTGTTATACCATCGCCCAATTCGTTCCTACGCCAACCCTGCTTCACGCTAGTAATCAACTCGCCCCGATCTAGTGCTTTGTTTGGGTGTTGAAAGAATCTCAAAAGTTGACACTATCTAGTAATTTATCCTACTTGGGACGGTGATTTCCGTTCTGTCCGGGCCTATTCATTTGCATATCGAATCAGCCGGACACACTGTTTTTGGAAAAGGCAATGAGCCAAACGATCGACCAGACGACTACTCAGGGTGTTCTCGAACTTCACCAAAAAGGCTACGGATTTCTTCGCAATCCCCAGCGATTTTATGCCCCTCAGCCGACCGACGCTTACGTTTCACAAGAATTAATTCGCAAACACAAACTCCGGGAAGGTTCGCTTCTCATGGGTCCCGTGGGACAACCGCAGAAAGGGACTGGGTCCGGGCCGAGACTGACGGGAATTGAACGGATAGAAAACTTTGAACTCGAACTGTTCCGCCAACCCGATTGGGACGAACTGACGGCAATTGACCCTCGCGAAAAAATCAAACTCGAGACGGGGGCTCAACCTCTGACGACCCGAGTCATGGATCTCTTTACGCCATTGGGTAAAGGTCAGCGTGGGTTGATCGTCGCCCCGCCCCGAACCGGTAAAACAGTGCTTCTGCAGCACATCGCGCAAGCTGTTTCGGTCAACCATCCGGAAATGCATCTGATGGTGCTTCTCGTTGATGAGCGGCCGGAAGAAGTGACCGAGATGAGACGAACTATCCGTGGAGAAGTGGTCGCCAGCTCCTCCGATAAAGATTCAGCCAATCATATCCGAACGGCCGAATTGGTGATGGAACGGGCCAAGCGATTGACTGAACAGGGTAAAGATGTTTTCGTGCTACTGGATAGCCTGACACGATTAGCCCGCGCCTATAACAAGGCGACGACAGGCGGTCGGACGATGTCGGGCGGGCTGGACAGCCGGGCCATGGAACTCCCCAAGAGACTGTTCGGCGCGGCCCGGGCTTTGGAAGAAGGCGGCAGTCTGACGGTCGTCGGCACCGCGTTGGTTGAAACCGGCTCCCGGATGGATGATGTGATTTTTGAGGAATTCAAAGGTACTGGTAACATGGAACTTGTTCTGGATCGCAAGCTCAGCGATCGCAGAATTTACCCGGCTATTAATCTGGCGGAATCGGGGACTCGTAAAGAAGAGCGATTGCTAACAGAAGAAGATTATCGCCGTGTCTCGCTGATTCGACGCCACCTGGTGGATCTACCTCCAGTTCAGGCCATGGAAAATCTGCTGAAACACATGAGTAAAACTGAAAATAATCAGGCCTTTCTGGATAAGATGAAAGTCTAATTTCTAAAGTACTTCGTCCAGTTTTTTTCGATAGATGGGGGCAATCCTCATGTGGACCCCAACCGCCGACGAGATCAAGAAAACTCATATTCAGCAGGCTCTCGAATCTCATCACCTCGATTCTTACGAGCAGCTCCATGCCGATTCCGTCCGGAACTGGGAATCGTTTTGGCAAAGTATGATCGCCCAGTTTAAGGTTCGATTTTTCAAATCTCCGGCTGCAACCGCTGACATTTCTCAGGGCATAGAACGAATCTCCTGGCTACCTGGTGCGGAATTAAATATTGCCGCGAGTGCACTGGAATCTCGGGAGCCCGAATTAAAAGCGATTGAATTCCAGCGGCCGAATGGTTCGCGGGAGAGTTGGAGCTACGCCGAACTCAATCAAAAATCCCGGCAGGTGGCCGAAGGTTTGAAGCGGCTTGGGCTGCAAAAAGGGGACGCCATCGCCATTGATATGATGATGACGGTTGAATCTGTCGCCATCTATCTCGGCATCATCCTGATGGGTGGCGTCGTTGTCTCCATAGCGGATAGCTTCCCAGCCGAAGAGATTGCCAAGCGACTTCGGATCAGCAACGCCAAGTTGATCTTCACACAGGATTTCCTTCTCCGAGGCGAGAAAACTTTCCCCTTATTCGAGCGTATAGTTGCGGCGAATTCTCCGCCAGCAATCGTACTATCCCTGCGGGAAAAAGGAACAGTTTCTCTACGATCTGGGGACCTATTTTGGAGTGAGTTCCTGCCACAGGAGGAGCTAAAAGAGGCTGCGAAATGCCTGGCGGAAGATCCGATCAACATTCTTTTTTCCTCCGGCACCACTGGGGATCCCAAGGCGATTCCCTGGAATCACACGATACCGATCAAAGCTGCGTCCGATGCTTTCTGGCATCACAATTTGCAGGAGGGGGATATTGTCTGCTGGCCAACCAATCTGGGATGGATGATGGGACCTTGGCTGATTTTCGCGAGCCTTCTAAATCGTTGCACAATCGCGCTTTTTGAGGGATCTCCGTTGGAGCGTGAGTTCTGTGAATTCGTCGCGGATTCCCGGGTAACAATGCTCGGGGTCGTTCCCAGTCTGGTTAAAAATTGGAGGAAGAATAAGCTTCTGGAAGCAGTCGACTGGTCCAACATCAAATGTTTTAGTTCGACGGGCGAGGCGAGCAGTCCGGAAGATTACACTTGGCTGATGTCCGCCGGGCAGAAGCCGAATGTCACCAAGCCGATTCTGGAATACTGCGGCGGAACTGAAATCGGCGGAGCATATATATCGAGCGCTCTTACCAAACCCAATGAACCGAGTATCTTCAACGCCAAAGTGATGGGAGTGGACTTCGTTGTGTTGAATGATTTGGGGCATCCTTGCTCTCAGGGTGAAGTCGGCGAGGTATTTCTGAAAACCCCTTCAATGGGGCTTTCAACCCGGTTGCTCAATCGAGATCATCACAAAATTTATTTTGAAGGATGCCCCAAGGGCCTTCGCAGGCATGGCGATCGTTTACGCATTCTAGGAAGCGAACGATATTGCTCGGATGGCCGAGCAGATAACACAATGAATCTGGGCGGTATAAAAACGAGTTCTGCAGAGATCGAAGCGGCCTTACGAGGGATACCAGAGATTCTGGAAGTCGCCGCAGTCGGAGTTCCGCCAAAGGCGGGCGGACCCGATCAATTAATTCTCTATGTCGTTTTGAAACAGCCTTCGGACCTTATTGAACTCCAGGGAAAATGCCAGAAAAGCCTCTCCGCCAATCTCAATCCGCTATTCCGAATCCACGAAGTTCGGCTTTTGGAACATCTGCCGCGAACCGCTTCCAATAAAGTCATGCATCGCGAGTTGCGAGATAGAGCACGTTGCTGAGATTATTTTGCGGCCAGTTCTTCAAGTACCGCTTCTGCCGTTCTTCGACCCGAGACGAAAGCCCCTTGAATAGAAGCCGTGTCTCGATGGTCGCCACAAACGTAGAGTCCCTTTTTCAATCGCACTTCCCGTTGCGGTTTCTCCAACACGGCCGCGGGCTGCGAGGGAAGCGCGAAAGGTATCTGGTAAGTTTTCAAATGACGCCAGGTTTTCACCTGGTCGCCGAACCAGCGTTCCATCTGAGCGAGTACTTCCAATTCCAGCGCCTCGAATGGCTGCATCCCACCATTTATTACTGTGATCGAGATCAGATTCTGACCAGTCGGGGCATATTCCGGAGCTACCAAATTCGGTACACACAAATTATTTACCGGTCCACTCCCTTCGCCGTTGAGAACGAGTATGGGTTTATGAATCGGAGCCTGTGGGGATGCATAATAGAGACAAGTCACACCCTGGGGATGCGTGTGGAAGTCCCCGTTCAGCAATTTATTAGCGGCGGGGGCTTCGGTAGCGACGACGATGACCTTCGAGGGGATTTTTTCGCCAGACTCAGTCACAATCAGGCCCGAATCGAGATCATCGACGCGGGTCGAGAGTCGAATGCTCGATCTCGGCAAGTTCTTCGCTAACTGATCGGGAATGGCCTGCATACCTTTAGCGGGGAGGCAGGCGCGACCGAGCGAGAACATTTTGAACACAAACTCAAACATTCGACTTGAGGTTTGGAGCGCAGGATCCAGAAAAATACCGCCGAGGAATGGCTTAAAGAAGGTATTTGTTATCGAGGAACTGAAACCCCGGTTCACAAGAGCCTGTTGTGTGGTGGTGTTCGCACGCTGAAATAAGTTCTCAATTGAGGCGTTCTTCACGGCCGACCGAAGACCAGCGACTTTCCATTTATCCCTAAAAGTGCCTATCGGGGCAAAAAGGGATCTCAGTCCACTCAGAGGCTTTCGCCAGGGATCGGCGAAAAGGTGAAATTTTTCTTTGTGACGAATCAGAGCACCCGGTTCGAATGCTCGCAGATTCAATTGGGAATAATCGAGAATTTTTTGAGCTTCGGGATAAGCATCGAGGAACACTTGAAAGCCTCGATCGAGCTGGAATCCGTCAACTCGATCGGTAGCAATACGGCCGCCGACGCGATCTGACGCTTCCAGAATCTGAAAGGATTTGCCGGCTTCCTGAAGATGCCGAGCACAGCTCAGGCCGGCCAACCCTGCACCGATTATCGTGATTTCCGGAGTCATAGATGAATCCGACAATTAAAGCACTCTAGCCAACTGGCAATCGATTTTTCCATTCATGAACTGGTGCTTTTCCAGCACTTTGAGCTTCGTAGCCCTTAAAAGATTGCGATTCCCGGTAAAGATCCAGCATTTCCAGCCTGTGCAGCGAGTCTTGATGATCTTTCCAATTTGCTGATATAGCTCTATCAGGTCTTCCTCTTCCCCAATACGCTCCCCATAGGGGGGATTCATCAGAATCGTTCCTGGCTTACCTTCAGACGGCACAAATTTATACAGCCCCTGGGCTCTCAATTCCACGAGATGACCTACACCGGCCGCATTAGCATTCTTAGACGCCAATTCGATCACGTCGACCCGTTCGTCGTAGCCGATGATTGGGGCCAGGAGTGCTTTCTTCAAGTCGTTTCGGGCTTCATCCCGCACGTTTGCCCACTCACCTTTGTCGTAGTCCAGCCAACCCATGAAACCGAAATGTTTTCGAGTCAAACCAGGAGCACGATTCAGAGCCATCCAACTCGCTTCGATCGGCAGAGTTGCGGATCCGCACATCGGATCGCAAAAGGGCTCATCCGGTTTCCACCCCGTTTGCAGGATCAAGGCTGCGGCGAGAGCTTCATTCAAGGGAGCGATTGTTTGGATCGGGCGATAGCCCCGCTTGTGTAATGATTCGCAGGAGCTATCCAGACTGATCGATGCTTCGTTTCGAAAGATGTGCAGATTAAACTGCACCATCGGCTCGCGCAGATTCACGCTCGGCCGTTTACCGCAACGTGCGATGAATTGATCACAAATGGCATCTTTCACTCGCTGCGCGGCGAACAGGGAGTGTGTGATGGCCGAGTCGCGAACATTGCAATCGATGGCGAAAGTATGCTCCAAAGTGAGATATTTTTCCCAGTCGATGGTCTGCGCGGCCTGATAGAGTTCGTCGGTACTTTGAACGGGGAATGTCCTTAACGGTTGGAGAACCCGCACGGCCGTTCTAAGATGCAGATTCGACTTATAGAGAACTCGTCGGTTTCCCTGAAAGTGAACACCGCCTCGTCCAGGTTGAATGTCCGAAGCAGCGATTTTTTCGAGTTCGCGGGCGAGAAAAGGTTCAAATCCTCGTGCACACGTCGCAAAAAAAGACGTCATTCCGCAGCCACCGGCGGCTCGAGTCGCGCACGCAGCTTATTCAGAGTCTTGGTGGCTTGATCGCGAACCTTCACATCGGTGTCGTTCGAAACCATGTCCTCGAGGGAATTCAAAGCGGAAAATGCCGGGGCTCCCATTTGACCGAGATTGAATGCGGCCATAAGTCGAACGCTGGCGTCTCGATCCTCCAATGCCCGGGTCAAAGCGTCGGCGACATCCTTGGATTCTTTACCCAGTACCATCATGGGACGGATGAGCTGGTAATCTCGAGTCAGGCCACCGCGCTCAAAAGCCTCGATCAGCTCCGGCAAAGCCGATTTGGCAATATCGCCCATACCGGCCAGAGTGTCTGCGATTTTGCGTCGGAAAGGGGCATCCGCCGCCAGCTTGATACCGAGTTTTAAGATCGGCAGGGAATCGGGGCTAATTTCGCCGTAATCGTTCCTGCCTTCATCGAGAAGTTTTTCAACTGCTTTGATTACCGGGCCGCCACGATCGGTCTTCTTACCACCCGATTTTTCCTGTAGCTTGGTCAAGGCTGCCTGCATGTCCAGTTTATAAGCGATCTGGAAGCTTCGACTTTCGGGGCTCAAAGTCGGCCAGAGATCGGGCAGGATATCCTTCCCGAATGCGGGCAACGCGAGTTCCAGCATAGCCAGGTAAACCGGGGCAGTTTTCTTCTCACTTAAGGCCTGCAGATAGATCTGAAGCAATCGAAGGTCAGTAATGGTCCCGTCATTGTTGGTCGATTCCAACATGGTGATCTGTTCTTCGGGCTTGACGCGCTTGGCAAACGGTCGAGATTCGGGAACCAGGGCATACACAGCCTGTGTCAGCATCGGAGTCGACCAGGAGGGGCCCGCTTCGAATTCTTCGAGTTCACCGGGAACGTTCACGAAGAGGTTTTTCACTTCGGCGAGGTGGATCTGGTCGATGGTTTCCAGAATTGGCCAAACAATCTCATCCTGATCGGCCTCGTGGATGGATTTGAGGCTGGCGACAACATTTTCGGGTAGATCTTCTGACACTTTCGCAGACACTTGCTCTTTAAGGTGCGAAAGATCAGCCTGATCGATACCGGTCGCCAGGACGGTAGCCAGTTCGTTATTCAGATTCGTGAGCGTCGTGTTGGCCATATTTTCAAACTCCCGAATGCCGGGTTTAAATATCGATGTCGAAACCTCAGAATAATAACTCAAACACCAATTTTCAGATGGTGCTTGGGCGTGATCATAGCGAGGGGATAAGCAATAATTTGCTTTCCACTCACCGCCAGCCGCACCAGAAGAGCCGGAGATTCAGATCGCAGCATCGCAGCCGCCCGCTTGAAGTTGAACAGGTGTGAGTAGTCTTTTCGGCGGTCGCGAAGTTCGAGCCGGCCGCCGTTAGAATCTTCCACAACGACCTTATCGTTGACCTTCCCCAACTTGGCACATCGAAGCAGTAATACCGCTTCTGTAGGCGCGAAAGGTTTCTCGAGCTGACTCCGGAATTCGTCAATGACCGGTTCGAATTCGGGTATGGCATGTCCATAAGTGGCTTCCAGAGCTTCCGAACTCGATACGCCGGTCGTTTCACTGTTCTTTTCCCAGCGCACCCGGCGATTCAGGGAGCCGGGATAGAGAACTGCATCGGGAACATGAATCGGAGTCGTATAACTGACCTGTTCAGGAATGGGAGTCAGTCCTTTGAACGGCCGGTAAGCGACTGACTGGTGCAGTTCACCCGTATTGAGATCGAGAAGGTTGCTGACTTCCATACGTGTTGCACGACCTTCATCGTCCAGCCTTTCGTAGGCCAGTTCGAAGAGCGAAAGATCGGTTTTCCCGTAGCCGCGGGCCTTCAGGTCGGAAATCGACCAGTGCATATCGAGGAACTGCTCCAGCAGATAATCCTCTTCGCTGGGTTTGCTGGTATCGGTTCCCAGGAAATGGATGGTCTTCTTGAGTACAGCTTCGCAATTTGCGAGGGCGGAGGCTCCCAGGAGATTCTTCTCCGGATCTTTCAACCCTTTTTCTTTGCCGACCAGAGCCACCCGCTTGAATTGGGCTGCGAGAGAAGGCAATGAGGCCTCATTCAGCTGTTTGCAAAGCTTTTCGAATTGCTCGGCCCGGTTCTCGCTGAACCAGTTTCCTTTAGCGGCCAGATCGACTAGCATATGATTGGCGGCTTCGAGTGCCTCTAATCGCAGAAGTTGCTTCTTCTCTTCGTCCTTCTTACCACCCTTCTTCGCAAATACCCCCTTTTTCCGCTCTTCCGCGGCCAGCACCTTTTCCCGTCGGGCAAGGAGTTCGATGGATGGGGATTTTACGCCGAAAGAATCCGGATTATGAGCATATTTCAGCAGCATACCGAGTGTATATTTATCGGGATGATATCTGCTGGGGCTGGTACTTTGCAAAACAGGCTGATTCGGGATGTGGAAATCGGCCGATAGCTTATACGGAGCCGGTCCCATTCCAGTAAACTCGCCTAACATCCAGGTACCGTCGCTGGATGTCCCCAAGTTCTGCAGCCGAGAGCTTTGGCTGATTTCCGACGCAGCTTTAAAGCTGGCTTCATCCGGGGCCAGGGTTCGAACAAAATCTTCGGTTAGCGGGGCATTCAGGGGCATACCGGTCCCACCTTCCACCTAAGGATGCTTCGCAAGAAGTAAATCTAATAAGCAGAAATTATATGAAGAGTTGGGTCAATTGAGAGAAAATTGAGTCGGATTCTTCATTACATTGACGTAATTGCAATTCAAACCGGTAATCTAGGCAAAACCAACGTCACTCTGGCCGTTCAAACTCCGGACGGGAGTGAATTTTTGTTTATCGAAGCCTTATAGTGCGCTTAAAGTGTCTTCTCACAAGACTTTACCAGCCCAATTTCTCCCGCAGTTCCTGCAGTCCCCCGGTGAAAGCGGCATTGGAAGTTTGGTATGTCAGGCCGCCGTCCAAACGCTTGCCATTGTTGGTTTGCGTAATGGAACAGGTGAAGTTGCCTTTGGCCGGTTTGGTCACCAGTCTGTATTGCGGATGTTCGTTCAACAGTACCAGCCAGGTCGTATCGTTCAAGCCTGCGCGTAAGTTGCCGTCTCGCAATTTCAACCAATCGGGAACATTCATCGTAAGTCTCACTCTGGCAGAGGTTTGCCCTTAGTTTCGGGAAGGAAGAATATGGCCACAAAGCCCAGCGCAAAGACCGAACACATGGTCATGGCCGCCTGTCGCTGAGGCTCCGCGAATCCTTCATTTTTATAGTAGGTTCTGATGGGGATCAGTAGCAGTGGTCCCGCCGCGGCCACAAACCTTCCGACATTGTAGCAGAAGGAAGTTCCAGTACTCCGCAATCGAGTGGGGAAGAGTTCGGGGAGGTAGATAGCGTAGCCACCGAACAGTGCCAGCTGGCAAAAACCCATTAAAGGCACCATCCAGAAAATATCGCTTTTCGTTTCCAGTTTCCAGAAGACAAGTATGGTGCTCATAGCAGCAGCAACAAAAGCGATGGCGAAGGCAATTCTTCTGCCGGTGTAGTTAGTCAGCCAGCTGAAAGATAGCATGCCGAAGAGTGCACCGATATTCATCACAATACCGGTGATACCTCCCCAGGTCATCACCTGACGATCCACTTCAGCCGGAGACATTCCTTGCTCCGTAAAAGATTTTCTTATAACAGTCTGCGTCAAATCGGTGCTGAAAAATCCAATTCCCCAGAGGCCAACCACGCCCGAAAATGCAAGTAGGGCTCCCAAAAGGGCGTGTCGTCTCCAGCGTGGATCTTCAAAAAGGTCCCGATATGAACCGACTCGGGGATGATCCTTGCCCTCGCGTTGCAACCGCTTCGCTTCGAGCCAACTTTCCGGTTCTTTCAATCTCGTTTGGATGAATATCACCAGGATTGCAGGGACAATTCCGACCAGAAACATGATTTGCCAAGCAGACAACGGCTTAAGACTTTCTTGATCGACGTTTCCCAGACCAATAAACAGAAGCCCTGCGGAGCAGTTTCCTACCGTCGAGAACGACTGCAACATGCCGAGCGTATAGGGCCGTGCCTGAGCCGGAATGGTCTCAGCGAGAAGTGCCACGGCCACAGCAAAGACTCCTCCCACACCTAAACCGGTAAGAAATCGGTAGAGTGCAAAATCCCAAACGCTAGTTGAGAAAGCACTAAGGCCAGTAAAAATGGAGTAGAGGATAATTGTCCACTTCAAAGTTTTGACTCGGCCTATGCGATCCCCCATGACCCCGAAGGTGAGTCCTCCTGTGGCCCAGCCGATCAGGAATATCGAAGTGGTAATGTCCGAGAAATCTTTTACAGCTTTATCGAACGCTTCTTTTTTGGATTCATCTTCCCGCAATTCGGAAGGTAACAAGCTTCTAATGGCCTTTTGCCTGGCCATCACGAACAGCTGTTGATCCATGCAATCCGCCATCCAGGCTGTGGCGACCACAAAAAACACAAACCAGTGGTATCGATTGAGTTG
Organism: Telmatocola sphagniphila; assembly: GCF_018398935.1. Taxonomy (GTDB): domain Bacteria; phylum Planctomycetota; class Planctomycetia; order Gemmatales; family Gemmataceae; genus Telmatocola; species Telmatocola sphagniphila. The sequence continues at coordinate 1,254,493 of NZ_CP074694.1, forward strand.
CCGGAGTGACCCCCAGCCCGCATTGGAGGCCTGAGGCATTGAAGAACCATCGACGAGAGCCATTCGAAATCCTGTTTCAAAGTGGATTTTGGCGGGAAAGCTGGTTCAAATCATACCGTCTACCTCAGGAATTGCCAATAATATCCGCTTTTGAACGGGATTCGCTACAATACTTAATCCAATATTTTTTTGAAGAGTATGCAGTGGCAGATTCTCTCAATTTGAAGTGCGGATTCATAGGTGCTGGGCAAATGGCAACTGCCCTGGCACTGGGCTGGATTCGCGCGGGCTTCTTTAAGCCTTCTCAAATTGTCGGAAGTTCTCGCACTGAAAGGTCCCGTAAAAAATTCGAGCAGGGCACGGGTAGCAAAACTTCGCACGATAATGCCAAGATTGCCCGGACGAGCGATCTTCTGGTTTTGTCTGTCAAACCGAAATTTCTCGCGGATGCGATGGATTCGATTCGGGAGAGCCTTAAGCCGGAAGCTTTGATCGTTTCCGTGGTGGCGGGAGTGCCTATCTCGAAAATTGCTGAAGGTCTAGGTGACAAACGAGCCATCGTTCGGGTGATGCCGAATACGCCGTGTCTGGTCGGCCAGGGAGTTTCCGGAATCGCCTTTGGTCCTCACGTTTCGGATGGCTTTCAACAACTGATTTATCAACTGTTCAGTTCCGTAGGCATGGCTAACGTCGTTCCGGAAAATCTGATAGATGCGGTGAATGGAATCAGTGGTTGCGGGCCGGCTTACGCATTTTTGATGATCGAAGCACTCGCGGACGGTGCAGTCAAAATGGGAATTGCACGCGATATGGCGATTTCCATGGCCGCTCAGACTCTTCTGGGAGCCTCGAAAATGGTTCTCGAAACTCAGCAGCACCCTGCCGCCTTGAAGGATGCCGTTTGCAGCCCGGCCGGGACGACCATCGCCGGAATTCACGAACTGGAAAAAGCGGGAGTGCGAGCCGCATTGATGAATGCCGTCCAGGCCGCCACCCATCGCGCCCATGAATTAGGGAAACAATAGGCATGAACCAGGAACCGATCCTGATTTTCGATTTTGGCTCTCAGTTTGCACAATTGATCGCTCGGAGGGTACGCGAACTTAACGTTTTCTGCCAGCTGGTGCGACACGATTTGCCTGCGGCCCGAGTGCGAGAACTCAACCCCAAAGGCCTCATTTTCTCAGGCGGACCAGCCAGCGTTTATGAGAAGAGCGCCCCAAAATGCGATCCCAAAATTTACGATCTGGGAATTCCCATTCTGGGAATTTGTTATGGGATGCATCTGGTCTCACACGATCTGGGCGCGAAGGTTGATCCGGCGCATAGTCGCGAATTTGGCCGAGCCATTCTGCACGTTCATTCCGCGACCGGTTTTTTGGAGGGGCTACCTGATAAATCGACGGTATGGATGAGCCATGGCGATCAGGTGAATCAAAGTTCGAACGACTTCGAAATGCTGGCCTCAACGGATACTTGCCCTTGGGCGGCGGTTCGGCATAAAACCCGGCCGATCTATGGCATTCAATTCCATCCTGAAGTCAATCACACCGAGCAGGGGCGATTGATTCTCAAGAATTTTCTGATGAACATCTGCGGCTGTCATGCCCTTTGGAAAATGCAGACATTCATCGACCGGACAATTTCCGAAATTCGCGAAAAAGTTGGCAATAATCGGGTGATTTGCGGACTTTCCGGCGGGGTAGATTCCTCGGTGGTGGCCGCCCTACTCCTGAAGGCCATCGGGCCGCAGGCTGCCTGCATCTTCGTCGATAACGGGCTATTGCGGATGGGAGAAGCCGATGCAGTTCGAAAAATGTTCAGCGAATGGTATAAAGCCGATCTTCATATGGTCGATGCGGAGAAACGTTTCCTGGATGCTCTGAAAGATGTCTCAGATCCTCAATTGAAGAGAAAAACTATCGGATATCATTTCATCGAAGTCTTCAAGCAGGAAGCTCGTAGTATCCCAAACGCGAAATTCCTAGCTCAAGGGACTCTCTACCCGGATGTGATCGAAAGTGGCGGAGCTGTCGATGGACCCGCGGCCACCATCAAGACTCACCATAATGTCGGAGGATTACCCAAGGAACTCGGATTTGAACTGATTGAGCCGCTGAGGGACCTGTTTAAAGACGAGGTGCGACGATTGGGCGTTGAACTCGGTTTGCCCGAAGAATTGGTTTGGCGGCATCCTTTTCCCGGCCCAGGTCTGGCGGTACGATGTCTCGGAAACATTACCAAAGATCGGCTCGAAATCCTTCGCAAGGCGGACAAGATTTTCCTCCAGGAACTTAAAGAGTCGGGTTGGTACAAAAAAACCTCTCAAGCCTTTGTAGTGCTCCTCCCGGTCCAGTCGGTGGGTGTGATGGGAGATGGCCGGACGTATGAGAATGCCGTCGCCCTCCGAGCCGTTCAAACCGACGATTTCATGACGGCCGACTGGTCGCACTTGCCGCATGATTTCCTGGCGAAAATTTCTACCCGTATCATCAATGAGGTCCGGGGTGTTAATCGCGTGGTTTACGATATCAGCAGTAAACCACCAGCTACCATTGAGTGGGAATAAGACGATGAAGTTTACCAAGATGCAGGGTGCTGGCAACGATTACGTTTATGTCGATTGCTTCCGCGAGAAATTCCCGGCAGATCCTGCGAAACTTAGCAGGGCGGTCAGCGACCGGCATTTCGGTATCGGTTCGGACGGAATGATTCTGATCTGTCCTTCCGAAAAAGCCGATGCACGCATGCGGATGTTCAATAGCGATGGTTCCGAAGGTGAAATGTGCGGTAATGGCTTGCGCTGTGTCGCCAAATATGTTTACGATCATGGAATCTCTAAGAACGAGACACTGAAACTGGAAACGGGGCGCGGAATTCTGACAGTCGATTTGCTGATAGAGCAGGGTAAAGTTCATCGCGCAAAAGTGAATATGGGCGAGCCGATTCTCCTATCCGAAAAGATTCCCACGACTCTCCCGGGAGATCCTCCCAAGAATGTCCCTTTGAATATTGAGGGAACCAATCTAGAAGTCACCTGCGTCTCCATGGGAAATCCCCATTGCGTCATATTCGTTCCCGAAATCACAGATCATCAGGTTCTCTTGCTCGGCCCCCAGCTCGAAAAGCATCCCGCTTTTCCCCGACGAATTAACGTGGAATGGATCCAGGTTTTGAGCCGATCAGAAGCACGCATGCGAGTCTGGGAACGCGGGAGTGGAGAGACCCTGGCCTGTGGCACTGGAGCCTGCGGAGCCACTGTGGCCGGTATTTTAACGGGGCGTTTCGATCGATCCGTAAAAATGCATCTGTTGGGGGGAGATCTCGAATTGCACTGGTCGGAAAAGGACAATCATGTTTATATGACAGGACCCGCCGCGGAAGTTTTCAGCGGTGAATGGCCAACATAAGCGGATGGAAGGAAAGGATTCCATGAAGATTCGCAATCCTCTCGTTATTAAAGCCATTGGTTTTCTGGGCGCGGGCATTATTCGCGCCTGGATGTCCACCATCCGAATCGATTATGAAATCTGCGATAAGGAATTGAATCCTTGGAATCCCAAGGGGCCTTCCGGTGCGGGTATTGGTACTTTCTGGCACGAAAATATTCTTGGCCCCGCTTTCTTTTTTCGCAATTGTCGGGCTTCAGTACTGATCAGTTCCCATGCCGATGGCGAAATGATAGCCCGCGTCATTACCCGTTTGGGATTTGGTTTGGTCCGCGGTTCAACGACCCGGGGCGGTGTCAAAGCAATACGAGAACTGGTTGCATCGGGTAAATTAAATCATCTGGCGATTACGCCGGATGGCCCGCGCGGTCCGCGAAGGGTATGCCAGCAAGGAATTGGCATGGTTTCGATTATGACGGGTCTGCCCGTTTATCCGATTGGAATAGCTTACCGAAGTGCTTGGTACGCCCGGAGTTGGGATCAGTTTGGAATTCCGAAACCTTTTAGCCGCTGCTGTGTAATTTTAGGCCCTGCGGTCCGGCCCGATAATTATCGCCTTTCGCAGTTGGAACTGCACACCGCGGAAATTCAGAAGGCCATGGAAACGATCACGGCTCGGGCGGAATACTGGCGTATCCATGGCCATTTTCCATCTGATACTGGCGAGACAGAGATTTCCCTTGCGAAGGCCGCTTAATACTCTGATGGAATGATTCGGTCACTCAAAGCGATCTTCCGCTCTACAACTGTACGATTAATTTCCGCCTGGCTTCTGGCGATCACTTTTATTCTTATCCGTCAGATCAATTGTCGTTTGTCATTCGATGACGACAAGAGTTGGTTCTGGGATCGCGTGAGGCCCTATGTTCCTGAAGTTTGGCCCTTCCCACTACCCACGGGAAAACCCAAATTCACCGACCCCGAGCAAACACCCCGCCGCGATAATAACGATGCTCATAAACAGATCGACTTCGGTGGCCAGTGGGTGTTAGCGAGAATGCTGACCACCGGGCATGGAAATTCGCTGTATAATCCCTTAATCCAGCGCGAAATCATCAGCGCGGCCTACCCGATCAGTAATGAAAGCCCCACTCAGAAGACGCGGGATTCCGACGATCTCTACGATTCCTTCGTAGCTCTCCAGGCGGGAGATCCGCCTCATGAAATTCGCGGTCCGCTTTATCCTCCTTTACTCGCTTTCTTTCTGGCCCCTTACGCAATTGATAACGATCCACAGAGAGCCTATTTTGTTCATCAGTACTTTCTGATGGGATGTACGATATTTGGAGCTTTGGGCATTTCTCTGATCACGCGTCGACGCATCTGGTGGCCCGTCGCGATCTGCCTGATTCTCGTTTTTCCCGGGTCGCGCGCCTGTTTTGAACTGGGCCAGAATGCTTTAGTGACGCTGCTGATTCTCATTTGGGGCTGGGTATTTCTTACTCGCGATAAGCCGGTAATCGCGGGAATAATCTGGGGCTTATTGGCTTACAAGCCGGTCTGGGCAATGTCCTATTTCTTTGCATTAATTCTGTTGCGTCATTACCGGATGGCTCTGGTGATGGTGATAACTGGGATAGTCCTGGGTTTGGCAACACTTCCTGTCGTTGGAGTACAGAGCTGGCTGGATTGGTTGAAAATTGGGGGACGAGCGTCCGAGATGTACGGTATCGATGCGGCGTGGATCCCACTTAGCCGGGATCTGTTCGGCCTGCCGCGCCGATTTTTGACTCCTTTTCATTTGCCGCAGGAGGAAAGATGGACACTGGCTGGCTTCCTGGCAGGTTGGGGGCTATGGGTGTTTGTCTTTCAGGTTTCGCTGCAACTGTATTACTGGAGGAGTGCATCCGCATTGCGAGTGCCGTTCATTTTGCTAGCCTCCTGGATGCTGACTTATCATTTCGTCTATTACGATGCGGCTATTGCAGCCTTCCCTTTTTTGCTGCTGATCGATGCTCAAAGAATGGTGGGAAAGAGCGGTCCCACCATGACCAGTGGTGTGCGACCGCTCTATTTCTACTTCGGATTACTATTTGCCTTCGAAAATGTGCTTTATCCCTTGCGCATCCGAAGCACTGTCGTCGCAGAACGTTTTGCGGAACTCATACCGATTCCGGGAGGATCTGCAGAATATTATCCCCGCCTGATCATTACCACCGATGAATGGACTGCCTGGCCGACGATCTTTCTGCTCGCCGTCTGGTTATGGTGCGCCCGTGAAATGATTCGTTTTGGGAAGCCCCAGTAGTTGGTCCAGAGCTTCTCCGATATCGGGTGAACGCATGAGAGATTCTCCAACCAAGACGGCTTTCGCTCCCGCATTCTCCAGAAGTCGCAAGTCGGCAGAGGTGCGGATACCGCTCTCACTGACTACCAGTCGATCGTGAGGGATCTTCGGAATCAAACTCAACGTCGTCTCCAGGCGAGTTTCAAAACTTCGAAGATCTCGGTTATTGATGCCGATGAGCGGGCAACCGGTATCCACTACGCGATTCAGCTGGTCCACGTCGTGAAATTCGATGAGAGTATCCAATCCTTGTTGAGTCGCGAAGTCGTACAAATCTTTCATTTGCGAGCCCGGAAGACATTCGGCGATCAGGAGCACCGCATCCGCCCCTGCAAATCGAGCTTCAAGAATCTGATAAGTATCGATGATGAATTCTTTTCTCAAAAGTGGAATTTTGACTTCCTTCCGGATCGCTTTCAGGTAGTCCAAGTCCCCTTGAAAGTACTCCTTATCCGTGAGGACGCTAATGCAATCGGCCCGATGCCGAGCGTAAATTTTCGCAATCTGGACAGGATCGAAATCTGCTCGAATCACTCCGGCCGAAGGGGAAGCTTTCTTAACTTCCGCGATTATCCGAATACCCGGCTCGCTGAGCGCCTTCAGGAACGATTTCGATCGGATTGGAGGTACGAGGTGGTCTTCCAGTACTTTCTGCGGCAGCAGAGACTTGGCTCTTTCAATTTCAATTCGCTTCGTCTGAACGATCTGGTCGAGGATCGTACCCATATTTGCACGTAGCCCAGTCCAAGGGATTCTCGTATTTTTTCAGAGCAGAGTATTTTAGAGAATGTTACCGAATTTCACGGGATTGAAATCCAGATCGCCGGTCTACCAGAGGCTCAAGGAGACAAAAATTTGATTTTGTTCAGCGCGGCGCCTCCCGACGATGTGGCCGATATCAGTTCGTCCTGGTCTAGTATGCTCGCGCTGATGGTCTGTTACCTGATCGTGCTCCTGCTGGCTGCAATTCCACTCATCTGGCGAGCAGTATTTCGACACGGACCGATACCAACTCAATCCGACATTCATCTAGTTCAACAAAGAATGCTGCCTGGCGGCGTAATTACACTGCTGGCGATGGCTTTGATTCTTATCCCGATATTAACTGCTCAATTGGTGGGGGGATTCCAAAAAAATCCCTCCACAGGGGATCCCGCCGAGATTTCTAATCGAGAGACTTTGGCGATGCTTGTGGCGTTTCCCTTGCAGTTTTTCTGCCTGGCTGCGTTTCAGATGTTTTTCAGCATCTGGAGCGCTCAGGCCGTGGGAATGACTCGTGGTTCTTATCAGCGCGCTTTCTGGATCTGGTTAGTGGTCACACCCGTGGTTTTTATAATATTTCAAATTACATTAAGCTTTTTTTCGGATGCGGATGTTCACCCGATTGCGAAAAAACTTTCTCAACTGGACGTTCTGGGGAAGATTGTCCTCTCCCTGCAACCGGTGCTTTTCGCTCCACTGATGGAGGAGTGGTTCTTTCGGGGAATTCTTTTGAAATGGCAGCTGCAGCAGGATAGTTCAAACTCAAACGCAGAAACCATACCTTATGCGGTGGAGATAATCTTTCTGATTGCTTTCGTATTTGGGGCTCTCTGTGATCAGAAGGCCGGAATGGTGGGGATGATTGCCGGTGTTTATATCGTAATGCAACTCCTGAGTCGCTCCAGCTGGTTTGTTCGAAAGTGCAAACTTTTGAATTCCGGATGGGTGAAGATCATCTTCGCGAATTCGATTCTCTTCGCGGCCATTCATGCGACGGTGTGGCCAACGCCGATTCCGCTCTTCTTCTTATCTCTCGCTCTGGGTTGGGCGGCACTTCGTTGCCAGGGTTTCTGGGTCGCGTTTCTGATCCATGCCCTGTTTAATTCGGTTTCTACCGTGATGCTCTTTTTTTCTAAGCTTTATTGAGCCAGCCACTTCGACATCAGGAATTGGTAGGTATTTGACCAGTTCTCCAGATAATCCTCAACCGGTTCGAGTTCAGAGTGAGATAAGATAGGTCGAGGCGTACCTAGTGTCAGATTCTCGTCGATCAGTTCGTTATTAGCGAGTTCAACTCTGTAACTCAAGAGGAGAATATCGCAGTTGATTTCTTTCCGCAGATTCAGGATTTTTTCGTTGAGAAGATTTGGAGCTACCTCCTCAAGCTGAACGGCCCCTCGCTGAATTCCATCCCGCTGCAAAATTTGGAGCAGCTCTCTTTCGGGCTGGAGTTCCAGGGGTTCTTCAGAGCGAAGAAAAAGCAGGTGAAAGTGCAGGGCATCCTGGGCCAATCTCTCAGTCAGTTTCTGGAGGATTGCATCCACAAGGGCCAGCGCGAGGATCAACCTCTGAACGGGAGCGCCGTCATCTTTCAAGCGGGCATTTTTCAAATCTTCCGCAAATACAAAGATGAACTTCCGCCTTTGGCGCAGAAAAATGTTCTCATCCCGGGAATAGTAAAACAGTTCCTCGCGAAGGAATTTCAAATCGAAGGTGTCGGGCTTTTCGGATCGATCGGGGGACATGTAAGCCAGCTGAGAATGCAACAGGCTTTCAAATGTTCCCTTATTGGAGATGGAACTATAGCCGCCGATGGGATACTGGTCTTCATTACGAATATTGGACGACACTCGTCGAGTTCGCGTTGCCAGGGGAGGCGATTTTATTTCCATTTGCTGAAAAAAGAGGCTGTTCTCGACAATCTGGCGATGGGCCAGATACTTGGCCAGAGGCATGAGAGCCGTCTTTTGTTCCAGTGCCTGCAAATCGGCCGAGTTCAAGAAGGAATCGCAGCTTCGGAAGATCTCCAAGGTTTTATCAAAGAGGAGCTTCGAAACGTCCGATGGCTCTCCGGGCAGTTGCTCCGGCTCTCCAATTTCGGGGAGAGCAACTTCGTATTGATCGAGTAAACCGCGAATGATCCCGGCAGAGATATTGACTGCAGGCAGATTTAATCTCTCCTGAATGCGGTGCAGCAGGAAGGCCGCGGCGGCCGGTATTTTGTCCTCCGGTTGCCCGAAAATCGCTTCGGATGCCCGCTCCAGCAGAGGATCCATCAGAAATTTTCCGATAATCCGATCTTCATAGATACGGATCCGGGCTGAAGGTTGAGGCTGTCCGCGCTTGGACAGAAACGCTTGGCTGTCATTATTTTGGAGTAGCTGGAAGAAATCGAAAATCAGGCTGGGTAGGGGGACTGGGCGATTCTCGCAAACTAGTTCGTAAATAACTTTGATGCCCTCAAGAAAAGCAGTTTTTGAGTCACGGCTGATGCAAATTTGGAAGTTCTCCAGGATCAAATTGGCAACTTCTGAGGTGTCGCGAAATGCCTGATCTAATCGATTTTCCCTAATTTCCATCTTTCCCGTTATTTCCCGTACAATCGTTACGCTCAGCAAGAACCGAATAGGCGTTAAATCTTCTCAAGTTTGGTAATTATACGTCCGATAACCTCTCTGGGTGCGATTACCGGCGTAGAGGCGGAAAGTCCCTGCAATGGTGAACGGGGGAGATTGCAGCTATGAAATTTTACTTGAGCATAGTGGGCCTGGGGTTGCTGAGCATTGGTTCGATAAAGGCTCAAACTCCTGCAACGATACCGAATGCTTTGCCGACAGATGGAACTATTACCCAGCCTCTAGCGACTCAGCCTCCCGCTACGCAGCCGCTTGTACCGCCACCGGCGAGTTCGCCTGCCTTGTCGATTTCCAAACCATCCTCAGTCGAGAATTGGCAAGGGAACCTGGAAAATCATCCGGCTTATACCGATCCTTTCAATCGCACGTTAATCGGAACGGAACTCTACTTCCGTGCGGGCCCCAGCTTTATTCTGGGCGGCGGCATTCTGCGTTCCCAATTGAATACTACCGGAGCTTCAGTTGAAGGGGGCGGGCGATCGCTGTTCTTCAATTCCGATGGATCTTCAGCGTGGGTCGTCGATCTCGGTTTGAGCTATAGCTATAACCGCGGTCAACTAAACCCCAATAATGTGATTACTGTGATCGGAGATACCGGCTACATTCGAGCTTTGGACCGAACCGCTGCTCAAATAGCCCTCGGCAAAGAATGGTATCCCGTCGGTAGTGCCGATGTGACTGCACACAAGTCTTCCTTCTGGAAATATGGAGTTGATGCAGGACTGCGTTGGGGCACCGGTCATATCGACTACACCAGTGTTCCGATGATTGCCACACCACTCATCCGTCACCAGGATGTGTTTGGGGGCACTTTTATCGGAGCCAACGCGGATCTGGAAGTACCTCTGGGCGGAACTTGGAGTTATCTGTTCGGATTCCGAGTGGAAGTGGGTTACACATTTAGCAGTCTGGTACCAGGCTACAACAGCAGCCTGTACGATATCGGATTACTCTTTGAAACTGGCCTACGGTTCTAAATTCGTAACGCGAAGCGGCTGAATTTGGACGCGTTCATTTCAAGCCGCGTTCTTGATGATGGTCTCGGGAATACGATTCTCCCGTAAAGTGCCAATAATGCAATTTGCCGCTCGATCGCAGGCCCCTGATTGAGCTATTTCTGATTTTAAAGCCGCCAATTGAGTGGTGACCGAGTTTTCCGATGAGGGTTTAGTCAGCCAATCGGTAACGATACTGCTGATTTCAATGGCTGCGTTGTGATCGGTAAGAAATTCCGGGAAGATTTCCTTTCGAGCCAGCAGATTCACCAGAGTGATATACTTCACCTTCATGAAAGCTTTGCCGACTCGGAGGGCGATGCGACTGAGCCTGTAAACGACCACGGCCGGCTTGAGATGATACATGACTTCGAGGCTGACGGAACCGGAAACCATTATGCAGCATTCAGCGGATTCGATGATTTCGGAGGTTCTACCAACCTGAACGTCGATAGGCAGGTCGCGTCCGATAATTTTCTTTCGCGCGACCTCGGCTTGGGTATCGTTGTAGGAAGCAACCAAAAATCTCGTATTGGGCACTTCGCGATAAACGCGACAGGCCGCATCCAAGATATCAGAGAAGTTGCGAGTGACTTCCTGCGTGCGTGATCCCGGCAGGATCGCAACAATGCGACCCGGTCGCTCCTTCTGTCGAGAAAGGAAATCCTGATCCAGAATTTTCTGCTCGAGGTTGTCGTAGAAAGGGTGACCGATAAATTCACTGCGAACGCCATTTTGCAAGTACCACTCGTGTTCGAACGGCAGGGCACTCAAAACGCAGTCGACACTATCTTTCATTTTCTGCACACGCCAGGCTCCCCAGGCCCACAACTGCGGAGGGACGAAGTAGAAGACGGGAATACCCTCTCGTTTGGCTCGGTACGCTAGGTGCCAGTGAAAGCCGGGGAAGTCGATCAGGATGACCGCATCCGGCTTTTCGCGTTGGAAGAATTCGGTCGCTTGACTGCGAAGTCTCAAAAAAGTGATGATGTTCAGGAAGACCCGTAGGAACCACATCACCGATAGATTGCACAATGGGTAGAGAAGGTGGCAGCCGACGGAACGCATTTGGTCTCCGCCGAAGCCTGAGAATCGGGCTGTGGGATCTTTTTGCCGAAGTGCTTTGATGAGATTGTGGCCATGAATATCGCCACTCGGTTCGCCCGCGCTCACAAAGTAATGCATAGAACAACCATCCTGGTTATCGGGAAAAATCGATCCATCGATTATAGCAATACGCTTCCACGTACTGCTATCCGAATCTTAGACTGAAGACATAAGAGAATTAGAGAGCTTTGTTGATCGGTTCCCGGCGGCCAGTCGGAAGATCGGTCTCTTCAGCAACCCGTCGGTATCCCAGAGAATAAAGCACTTCGAGCACTTCGCTCCAGGTGGGGAAAGGACGGCGATTTTCGCGCTTGTAGCGTTCCATCGCCTTCATGAAAACTGTTTCTTCGTCAGTGTAGTCGCGTTCGCAAGTCGTCGGGTCGATCAGACGTCGGCGTTCGCTCGTGCGGCGTTTTTCCGCTGCATTGGCTGCCCTTCGTTTATCGACTGCCACAGGAATATTTCGCTTGCGACGATCAGACATACCAACGGTGGGATCAGCATCTTCGGAAATTCCGCTCATAATACACTCTCGATGAGGAACCAATGGAGGACCTGTTGATGATCGTAAGTGATGGGATCATCTTTATTTGTAATAATTACAGCGTAACCTGATTGCCATTCCAGTCAAGTTCAGACTGAGTTTCTTGAAGGAAAACAAGAAATTTCCCGAGACTCTTTACCGGTTAATGGGAACTTTTCAGGTTAGAGCGGAAAAATGGTTTTCACTCACCTTTCTGCACTACATCCTACGCTTCAATGACCTGTAGGAGAAACGGAGACGCACTTAAAAATCCGAATAATCCGAGTTTAAGAGATAAAACCACTACGCCCGGGGTATTTTGACAAACGATAAAAGGCACTGAATCGGAAAGAATATACCCTCTAGATGGCTATGCACGAATACCTGTCACTTAATTTGATCAATGTTTTTACGTTCTACCTGTGGGCGGCATTTTTCCTCAGTATGTGCCGACGGCTAAGCCAGTACCGCGATTTCGCACAATTGGCCGTGAACATGCCGAATCGCTGGCCTAAGGTACTTCGAAACATGCAAAAGCATGGCGTTCTTTTCATGACTTGGGCGACGATACGTCCGGCCGGCGTTGCCCTGGTTCTGATTTGTCTCCAGATGATTTGTTCCAAGGTGATTTGGCCCCGAGCAATAATTAATGGCCACGATCTGCTGAGCGAGTGGTGGGTGCTTCCGATTTTGGGGCTATGTGCGCTGCTGATGGTTTCTGTCGATGGTTATGGGATTTTTCGAGTTGGCAAGATTGATCGTAAAGAGACAGAGAAATATCTCGATGAAGCCGAGCATTGGCTCTCGTCCTGGAAAGCTCCGCTGATTCAGACTGTGACTTTTGGATACATCAATCCCCGGGTGATGGTCGACACGGAGGTCCGCAAGGCTATGGAGCAGGGCAATACGCTCCTGCAAAGCACATTCTGGTGGATGTCCTTGCAATCGGGAGTGCGCTTGCTCTTTGGCATCTGTCTTTGGACGTGCTGGGCCATGCTGTAATCGACAGGGTTTTTCATTGGAACGCCATGAAGATCCCATGTGACAATTTGGAAAATTACAAAACTGGGATATTCTCATAGGAACCGGTTGTGACGAAACCTGTTCAGCCGATATTCTGATCGATGGTCGATAAACGAAGGATTTGATTCTTTTATTCTTCCTAGAGTGAGCTCTTTTTTGTCTCAGCAGCCGACTACGGCCGTACAGGATTATCTGAAAGCGATTCACAGGCTTGGTGGAACGGACCAGCTGGTATCGCCGATAGATATCGCAAACTTATTGAAGGTTCGCTCCCCTTCCGTAACGGGTATGCTCAAGAGGCTCGCGGATTCCAAATGGATCGAGTATGCCCCGGGTAGTGGGGCTCGATTGACGGAAACGGGGCTCCAGGAGGCCTTAAGGGTCATTCGTCGGCACCGCCTAGTCGAGTTATTCCTTACAAAAGTCCTGGGCCTCGATTGGAGCGAAGTAGATCGCGAGGCGGAATTGTTGGAACATGTGATTTCTCCTCGCTTGGAAGAAGCGTTAGCCCGTTATCTCGGAGAACCGGACGAGGATCCGCACGGTCACCCGATTCCGACCTCCTCGGGTCAGATTCGAAATCGGGAACTTCGACGTTTATGCGACTTCCAAAAAGGCGAGAATGTGATTGTCAGGGAAGTTCAGGATGATAATCCGGATCGGCTCAGAAGATGGCAAGAATTAGGGCTTATTCCGGGCGCCAAAGTTCACATTCAGAGTCATGAGCCCTTGGACGATCTTTTTGAGCTGGCTGTCGGCGGTCGGATTATTCGCGTAGGGAGCGAAGGGTTATCGGGCCTGCGTGGAGAATTTCTGGCCGAGTAGAAACTCGGGAAAAAATGCCCCTTTTCTTTGAATTTTCTCGCTTTCAATTCGCACGAATCAAATCTAGGTTTCGTTCGTAAGGACGAAAAGTCAGGCCGTCGAGGTGTCGGATAGCTTTTCGTCTCCCTAAGGCTCTAGTGACGGAGGGTTGCGTATGCCCGAATTGATTCCTTGTTCCATGGCTAGTTTAGCCATCGCGTCGCTCTACTACACTTGGAGAGAGCGGATTCGTCCCAAATCTCTTCCTGCCACTCTACTTCGACAGCGAGTAGCCTACATGATGTGGGTGGCCGCTCGTCAATAAGTTTCTCTCTCCGGGGAACGATTCTCAAGCGGATCGTTCCTCTTTCTTTTCAAATCCGATTCAAGTCTAATTGGTAAAGTCTTTTGTTGACCAGACACCTCACAAGGTTTAAAATTCATAAAGAATAACCTCGAACCTGTTTTGTGAAACCAAATAGCTTCATGCTGACTAAAAGGATCATTCCCTGTCTCGATGTCGAAAAAGGTCGAGTGGTCAAAGGTGTGAACTTCGTTGGACTGCAGGATGTCGGCGACCCGGTGGAAGTGGCACAGCGCTACGAATCCGAAGGCGCGGATGAACTCGTTTTTCTCGATATCACGGCCAGCCACGAAGGGCGGGAAATTCTCGCAGGTATCGTGCGGCGGGTGGCGGAAGTCATTTTCATGCCGTTCACTGTTGGGGGGGGAATTCGCACGCTGGAGGACGCGACCCGTCTAATTCAGGCGGGGGCCGAGAAAATCAGCATCAATTCCGCTGCGGTAAAAACTCCAGAACTGATTTCAGAGGTTTCCCGTAAATTTGGTAGTTGCGCCACCGTGGTGAACATCGATCCGAAGCGGGTACAACGAAATGGCGAGGAGTTTTGGGAAGTCTTTATCAACGGCGGGCGGGTTCCGACTGGGCTGGAAGCCGTCGCCTGGGCGAGAGAAGTGGAGCGTTTAGGTGCTGGAGAAATCGTTCTAACCTCCATGGATTCGGACGGTACGAAAAAAGGTTACGACCTACCCATCCTCAAGGCAGTCACTCAAGCGGTCAGTATTCCAGTGGTTGCCAGTGGTGGGGCCGGTTGTGCCGAGCATTTCCGGGAAGCGTTCGTTTCCGGAGCGGATGCGGCGTTGGCCGCGAGTATATTCCATTACCAGGAAACCAGTATTCCAAGAGTTAAGAGCTATTTGGAACAGCACAATATTGCGGTCCGCAGACATTTCAATCTGAATTAGGTTTAAAAGGGAGTAACTTTCATGTCGTCGATATCAACTCAAGATTCTCTTACGGCCGCCCGGGATCTCGTCGTCGAAAACAGCATTGCGGATAATCTCGAAAAAGCTCCTTTGGAAGCCAAGCGGGAACCGGAAGTCAATAAGCTTTTTCGCATGGTGATGAAGCACAATGCTTCCGACTTGCATCTGAAAGTGGGTCAACCCCCCATGATGCGTATGCGAGGGGATATTCAGCGGGTCAAAGCCCCGCCGATGACGCAGGAGGAGATGGAGCGTTTGCTTCTCCCTCTGCTCAAGCCGGACCACCGCAAGATTTTAGATAACGAAGGGGGCGTTGACTTTTCCTACGTCATCGGGGCCGACGAGTGCCGTTTCCGCGTCTCCTTGTTCAAACAACGCGGTAAACTCTCTCTGGTTTCCCGCCGCGTGAACAGCGACATCCCGAGTTTCAAAGGCCTGGGACTTCCGGACTCCATCGAATTGCTCTGTAATTTCAACGAAGGTTTGGTGATTCTGGCCGGGGTGACCGGTTCGGGTAAGTCGACGACGATCGCTTCGATGCTGAATTTCATTAACGAACGCGAACCGCTGCACATTTTGACGATTGAAGACCCGATTGAATTCACGTTTACCGATGCCAAGTCCTATATCAATCAGCGGGAAATCGGCCTCGATAGCCGAGACTGGCACAAGGCCTTGAAGGATGCGGTGCGACAGGACCCGGATGTGATGCTGATCGGTGAGTTGCGCGATATCGAAACATTCGAAGCTGCCGTGCACGCCGCTGAAACGGGTCACTTGGTATTCGGGACGATTCACGCCTCTAGTGCGGCCACTACGATTAACCGTATTCTCGACTTGTTCCCACCAGAAAAGCATGGTGCGATCCGGAAAGCGCTCGCGAATAACCTGAAAGCCGTGGTTGCTCAGAAATTGCTCAAGGGATTGAAGAAGCCGCGTATTCCCACCAATGAGATTATGATCGTCAATCCGACCATTCGCAAGCTGATTGGCGAAGGGGAGGACATGAAAATTCAGGATGCCATCAAGCTCTTCTACAACGAAGGTATGATCGACTTCACGGAAAACCTCCGTCAATTAGTTGATAGAGGGGATTGCGATAAAGCCACAGCTCTGGAATATGCCCCTGACCCTGAGAAACTGAAGATGGCTTTCAAGGGCATCAAGGTGGCAGCGGCTGGGATTCTGTGATTTTTTGCTCATTCTCAAGAAGACGGCTTCCAAACGCTGGCGAATTCGTGTTTACTAACTAAAACAAGCTTCACTGTCCGCTCAATTCCGTGCGAACAGTTTTCAGCGCCTGGAAGGCTTGGAGTAGGTTCGTATGCTCGCTCCTTTGATCGCGGATCTGAACGATCTTACGGGGCTACTTTCCACTTTTATGCCTCGGGGAGATGGAAATCTCTTATTCCATCCTGGCAAGATCATTTTTATCACGCTAATTTTTTTAGCCTGGGTCTCGACGGTCAAATGGATCGATCAGGACTGTAATCGTGTCAGTCTCAATCGGCAGTTGTGGTCGGTAGCCAGTCTGGCGGGATTTGCACTGGGGATGGTCGCCGTCTCCATGATGCCCCACTACGGGCTAAGCATTATCCTGCTGATTTTACTTTACCTGTCTCCGACGTTGATTTACGTGAGTAAGCGCAACGAAATCGTTCCTCCGCAACTTAAAGTGTTGACGCGGGCTCACATAAGAAATCTCATCAAGAGGCGTCTAGGAGTGGATGTGGGGGCTGGCGGCAAAGGCGATGAGGGGCCACTACCTTCTATTCAATTCATAGCCAAGAACTCGACCCAGGATGATATCGACGAAGCCCGCCTCTCGAAAGCAGTTGATTCGCCCGGCTATCGTGCCGCACTCGAACTGGTTCAGGACGCTATCAACCAGAGGGCGACCGATATCCATTTGGAACCGACGCGGGATGAAATGACCATTCGATTTCGCGTCGACAGTATTATGAACTCCGTGCCCTCGTTCGCTCGTAGCCGTGGTGATTCGGTCATCAACGTATTCAAAGTGCTCGCCGGCTTGGATATTACTGAAAAACGTAAGCCCCAGGATGGTAGTTTCGGGGCGGAAGTCGAAGGTCGCAAGGTCGATTTCCGCTTGGCAACGGCGGGAAGTCTGAATGGCCAGAAGATGGTTATTCGTATTCTTGATGCCTCGAGGCAGGTCACCACACTCAACAGTCTTGGCTTGCGTGCCCAACTTCGGGAAAAAGTCGAAACCGTCTGCCAGCAATCCTACGGTATGATGATTACCTGCGGCCCGACCGGGGCCGGGAAAACGTCCACTCTTTATGCATGTTTAGGCGAAATTGATCGATTCCAACGCAACGTCATCACTCTGGAAAATCCCGTTGAATACCAGATGGATAACGTAACGCAGATTGAAGTGAATCCTAAGGCCGGCAAGACTTTTGCTGGCGAGCTTCGCAGTATTCTTCGACAGGATCCGGATGTTATATTGGTGGGTGAAATTCGAGATGCCGAAACGGCCGAAATCGCCTGTCAGGCCGCTCAGACCGGTCACATGGTCTTCACCACCGTACATGCGAACGATGCCGTTACCTCGGTCGGTCGACTAATCGACTTAGGCGTAAAACCCTTCATGATTGCCAGTGCCCTTTCTGCCGTGCTCGGCCAGCGTCTGGTACGGTTGCTCTGTCCGAAATGCAAGATAGGTTACAGTCCGTCGGACGACATGCTGCGAAAATTGAAGATCAAGCCCGCTCCCGATCGGAAAATTACCTTCTACAAACCGAAGGTTTTGAATCCCGATGATTCGAATGCCGACGTACGAAATCGCTGCGAAAAATGTAAAGGCACCGGCTACCTCGGTCGAACCGGTATTTTCGAATTACTGATGATCACGGATGAAATCAAAGAGTTGATTCGGGCGAACCCCGACCTGGTGGCCATCCGCCAGTCCGCGCTGAAAAATGGTTTCCAAACGCTCTTCGAGGACGGGCTGCGAAAAGTCATTGAGGGTAAAACTTCGCTAGAAGAAATTCAGCGAGTGGCGAAATAACCAAATAAGAGATATCGCATGATTATGCTTGCTTGCGTTTTGGTTATGCTGATCATCGCATACACGTCCATGCGCGATGGCCTGATCCCAGCTTTTGCTAACCTGGTTATCAGCCTTCTAGCCATCATCGTGGCATTCACCATCTGGCCTTACGTTGCGTTTTCCATTGAAACGGATGTTCGCGGCGGCATGATGGACGCTTTCGAAGACTCCATCCCTCTGATTCTCGGTTTTACTCTGACTGTTTTGGCTTTGCGATTTCTGAGTCAATCGATTCTGAAGGATTACAATTTCGGATTTTCCGATCTATTCAATCGAGGGGGAGCCTTCGTGGTAGGTCTCATCACGGGATATTTTGTTAGCGGTTTTTTAGTCCTGGTACTCCAGACAATACCCTGGGATGAGAACTTCTTGGGTTTCCAACCTGAAAAACAGGGTGTCTCCGGCAGATTCTTCCCTGCCGACACAGTCGTTTTGAAATACTTGACCCGATTGCACAATTCGACCGGTTACACGGCAGATTCCGCGGAGCAGAAAGAAGCCTTTGAGAATTTTGAGAAGAATTTCGCAATCTATCGCCGCTTCACCGAGACCCGACCCGTTCAACTTTATGTTCCGGAACCTCCCAAGGATGCGAACGACAAGAAGTCGACAGACAAGAACAAGGATGTGAAAAAGAAGGATCCAGCGAAAAAAGACGACGTCAAAAAAGGTGCTGACAAGAAAGACGAGGAAAAGAAGTCGGGCGATTCGGAGAAGAAGGACGATGAGAAAAAGTCCGGAGACTCGGACAAGAAAGACGATGAGAAAAAGTCCGGTGACTCGGATAGAAAACCGGACGATAAGTAACTCGACTCACTTCGCTAGCGAAACAGCAACGATCTCTCGATCATTTCGAATGTACATATTCTTGTTCGCAAATGCGGGGTGCACCCAGATAACCGGGTGCCGAGCCAGATTATTCGTAGGCTCTAAGATCACTGCTCGATCAATTTCGCGATAACCTTTCGGCGACAACTCGGCGATAATGAGTTCTCCCTGCTCGTTGAAAAGGAAGTAACGGCTTTGATGCTCGATGATAAATGCATTGTCCCAGCGTTCGGAGCCATCCGGTCCTTCTTGGGAGGATACTTTTTTCGGAGTCTGTCTCCCGCGCGTCGCTTGCATGGATTCCCAGACTCGAGCGCCGTTTTTTGCATCCAGACAGCGTAGCTGTCCATAGCTGCAGACACCGTAGATGAAGCCGTCTTTGACAGCGGGTGTCGGCATAATGCTTTGCAGAGTATCCGTTTTGTCGGGCATCTCGCTTTTGCCTTTTCCCTCCCAGACGACTTCCACACTGCGGCCGGTGGGAGCTACTTTCAATAATTTTGCACCGTTATAAAAAGCGGTGATGAAAAGTTTGTCCTCATCCACTTTCCGGACTGCAGGTACGTTCAAAGCCATTTTTAATGGGAAATTCAAGCTCCAGAAGGATTCGCCGGTCTTGGGATCCAAGCCTACGATTTTCTGGCCGTGCCAGATAATCAGTTGGCGATGGCCAGCCACCGAATAAATCATCGGCGGGCTATATCCGAAATCTCCCGGGCAATCCAAAGCGGTCCATACTTCCTTTCCGGTGCTTTTGTCGAATGCCACAACTAATCTGTTTTGTGATCCCCCGGCCAGGCAAATTAAAAGATCACCATCGATAAGAGGATGGGCGGCGAAACCCCACAAGGGCACTTTTGCATCATATTCTTTTTGAAAATCTTTCTTCCAGAGGACTTCGCCGTTCTCGGTCTTCTGACAGGTGAGGTTCCCCATGGCTCCCAAGGAATAGACTTTATCGCCATCGACGGTTGGCGTGCAACGGGGACCGGTGGGGTAGCTGATTCGATAGGCGCAGTCGTAGTCGTACTTCCAGATCTCTTTCCCGGTCTTTTCGTTCAGACAGAGAATCCGTTCCTTACCCGCTAATTCCGCAGTAGCGAAAGCATTAGCCGGACTTTTAACTCCATTCGCCAGAGTGCGATCCATCACATAAATTCGTCCATCCGCTATGGCCGGGCCACTATATCCGGCGCTGATCGGTTGTCGCCACAGAACTTTCGGCCCGCCCGCAGGAAACTTGTCGAGAATTCCATCTTCACGCCAGACGCCGTCCCGCTTGGGACCCAACCATTGAGGCCAGTCGTCGGCATACACGAGCGAGCTGCCAAGGAATACGATGCATAAGCTGCAAAACGCTATTTTCATCTTCAGACTCCGCTTGAGATCGATCCCAAACATTATATGTTGCCTTGAGGAGCAGATTCCGTTTCGCACAAGGGTGTTCAATAATTGGTAAGGCTCGAGTGGTTGAAAGGACGATTGCCGGATGCGGCAAATAATTCGGAAAAATGTGGATGGCCTGGAACGTCAGGCCATTTTTTATCAGCACAACCCCGGTAATTCCAGACAGCCACTGCTGATCGTGCTCCACGGCAAGGGAGGCACTGCAGATTGGGTTCTGGAAGAGACGCAGCTGGAAATGTTCGCGTCCGAGCAGGGTATCGCGCTTTTAGCACCAGACGCCTTGACGCTCGAACCCGATAAACCCCCCAAATTTCTAAGCAATCCGCAGTTCTGGAATTCAGACCCACGCAATGAATTTGCCGGGCGGCTGCCGGATGATGTGAGATTTCTCAAAATACTGATCGACGATTTTCGGCAGTATTTCCTGATCGATCCGAAACGCATCTACGTTACGGGCTTCTCCAATGGAGCGGCCATGACCTTCCGTTTGGCCATCGAAGCCGGACAGGTTCTCGCTGGGATCGCACCAATTGCAGGAAATTGCCTCGTTGACCCGGTCTTATTGCATCATCCCGTTCCTACCCTTTGGCTGATGGGCGAAAAAGATCCGCTAATGCCTTTCGAGGGAGGATTGGTGACATCTCCCTGGGGTAAACAGTATACTCGGCCGCCGATGGTGAGCGAGGCTCAGCGTTGGGCTTCCGCATTGAAATTCCGGCTGGAGGAGAAACACGATTTTTCTTACCCGGATCGCGAGGGAATGCGCTACGTGCGTGAGGGGCAGGTATATTTCGAGTTCTGTAAGCTCAAAAATCTCGGTCACCACTGGCCGGGTGGGTTGGGCCGACTGAACCCCAAGTTATTTGGCCCGGCTGCTCCAATAAACGGCAACGAACTGATCTGGAATTTCTTCAAGCACCATCAGCTTGGATGAGTTGCAAGCGATTCGCGTAGTCGTTCGAGCCCTTCTGCAGTGGAAATCATCGGAGAGTAGCCAAAATCGCGCTTCGCGGCCGAGATATCGAACCAATGCGCGGTTGACAAGTTGCGAGCCACGAACCGAGTCATTGGCGGCTCGCCTAGGATGGGGAACAATCGATAGAGGCCCTCCATCATCCACCCGATCGAGTACGCCACGGAAGTAGGGATTCGTCGAGTTACTGGCGGAACGTTGTAAATGGCCAAAATTTGATTGATGAAATCCCACAGTTTGACCGGTTCGCCCTGGGATAAAAAGTAAGCTTTACCCGCCTGAGGTGATGCGGAAGCAAGGGACTCGCCCGCCAGGATGTGAGCCAAAGCGGCGTTTTCCACAAAGATGACATCGACTTTATTATTGCCGGACCCGATACACGCAAGTTTTCCTTTCCGGGCTCGGGTAACGATCCTCGGTATCAGATGAGGATCTCCAGGCCCCCAGATGAGATGCGGTCGCAAAGCGACCGTACTCAAATCACCGTAGTTGGCGGCGAGTACTTCCTGCTCGGCGATTGCTTTCGTCTCGGCATAAGGGGCTTCGAAGCGACGCGGATAAGGAATGCTTTCATTAACCTCTTCTAAATCTCCCCCGGGATAAACCACACTGGGCGTACTCGTATAGACCAGTCGGCGGACTTGATTCTTCCGACAAGCCGACAGAACATGTCGTGTTCCAATAACGTTCGCGGAAAAATAATCGCGATAGGAGCCCCAAATGCCCGCTTTGGCCGCCACGTGATAGATGACATCGCAGCCATGGCCTGCCCGTTCGATTGCTTCGGGATCCACAAGATCTCCGAGACAGATCTCTACGGAAGGGGATTGAATATGACCAGAGTTAGTACGAGAAAATGAACGAACGTGATAGCCGCGATCAATTAAAAGCCGAACGATCGAGCGACCCAAAAAGCCTCCCCCGCCGGTAACCAGAGCCGTCTTCATGCCGGGGTCTCTCGGCTTCTCAATTCGTCAAAAGTGGGAGGCAGTGCAACATCTTCCGTTAACGGTTGAGGATGAAATTTTCGCCTTTGAAGTCTTTGGGTGGCCCACAGGGCCAATTTTTCGCGAAAAATCTTTGCATTGTGCCGGATATCGACTGGAAATTTCGGATGAATTAAAATCGCTTGGATTGCGCGAGTGTGCGGCTGCTGTTTGGCCAGGTGAAAAAGCTCTCCCACAATATCCGGGCCGTGTGTGGTGTAGTCTTTTTCCAGCTCAATACATAGGATGGGATACTTTTTCCCATCAAAAGTTACCCCCACCAGAGCACTTCGAAATACCATCGGATGCGAATTGAAAATGGCTTCCGTGGGAATGGAAAAGAGCGTTCCTCGTTCAGTCTCCACGCGGTGCGATTTTCGTCCGCAGAACCAAAGCCGCCCCTCCGAATCGAGATAGCCGAGATCTCCCATACGGTGACGATTTCGCCCGGTTTGAGGGTCCAAGATTTTAGATAGTTTGTTAGCTTCTTCGTGAGCGTAATACGCTTGCGTCACGACCGGACCATGCACGACGATTTCGCCGATCCTCGAGACCGGAAGTGAGAGCCCATCCTGCCAATTGCTAATAGCCGCATCGCTGATTGCAATAATTTTGACGTCCATATCCGAAACTGGTTGGCCAATACAGGTGCCACAGCCACGTTCGGAATATTGCCGAGTTTCCTTCAATAACGTACGGCTGCAAACCGTGGCCACCGGTAGCGATTCCGTGGCTCCATACGGCGTGTGGATGTAAGCTTTCTCCGGAAGTTTGCTTTGCAGCCTCTCAATGACCTTGATCGGCACAGGAGCTCCAGCCGAGGTCACACGTTTCAGAGACCGGAGCGATTCCGACTGCAACTGATCATATCGAGCCAAGCGGTTGAGAAGAGCCGGTGAACCGAATAGATTGGTAACGCCAAAATTCTCTATTGCTTCAACGATCTTCTTGGGATCGACATTCGCCGGACGGGTAGGATTCATGTCCGGTATGATGGCCGTCATGCCCAGTGCAGGGCCGAACAGAGCGAACAATGGAAAAGTTGCCAGATCGACCTCACCATGACTGATGCCGTACATCTTCTGGAGAATTTCGACCTGTTTCTCAAAGATGTGATGGGTATAGATTGCTCCCTTGGCCGGTCCCGTACTTCCACTAGTGAATAGGATCGCAGCTAGATCATTGGGGTGAGTGAGGGCGCATTTATAATCACCGGAGCTTTTTCTGCGAAGGCAATCCAGGTTGTGCTCGGCTAGCCAGCGTTGTTTGCGGGTACAGACGGTAGTTCGAATCGTAGTGCGCGACCAGCCAAAAAGCTTTCGCGCCAGATGGGCCTTCGGAACCCCGATGAAGGCCTCAGGCTTGGCTTGAGCCAGACACCGGCCCAGGTTTCGAATCCCCATACCCGGATCAATCAGAACGAGTACCGCGCCCACTTTGAAAAGTGCGAAGGTGGTCGCGAAAAAATCGAGCGACGGCTGAACCATCAGGACCGTTCGAGTTCCCCGCCGGATGCCGATAGATTCGAATCCGGAAGCCAGCCGATTACTGTCTTCGTGCAACTGCTGAAACGTCAAATGGGTGTAAGAGACTCTGTTATCTTCATCTCGAGACTGCGGGAACACCACGGCCATGCGATGCGGTTCCTGGTTTGCCAGAACCTCCAGGTGTCGGGCGACATTGCATGGAATTTGGACAATCATGTTGGTTTAAAGTGGGTGCTGATCGAGAAATCGAGGTATGGATTCTAACAGTTCCGAGCGGGCATCCTCGAGGATATAGTGGCCGCAATCTGGAAATTCCTGATATTCCGCAGCGGGGAATCGTTTTTTCCATTCCGTCAGGAAGTGATGATCGAAAACGAAGTCTTTCATTCCCCAACCGACAAACATGGGACGGTCGGTTAGTGTTGGAAGAATCGATTCAACCGATTCAACTAAATCATAGCCCGGATCGCCAGGCTTCAATGGAATGGTCTGCACGAAACGGGCGATCGCTATTCGATCAGCCGGAGAATCGTACGGAGCCAGCAACCCCTCCCGCACGGCAGGCGCTAACGGTTTTCGCTTCGTTCCGATACGAGCGGCCTGAAGGCAAAACATATTGCCATATCGGATCAGCAATTCGCCGAGGCGAGTCTGCCGTCCTAATTTCAAAGCCAACGGCAATTTTTTGGAAGCCGGTAATCGAAATGCGGCCGTATTTAAAACGACGAACCGTCGGAACCATTCGGGATGTCGAGCAACGACACCGAAGCCGATCATCCCACCCCAGTCATGGACAACCAGAGTGATTTTTTCGCTGAGATTTAAGCTCTGAAGCAGGGCTTCCAGATCGTCGATTCGCTCCTTAAGCGAGTAGCCGTAAGAGGCTGCAGACGGTTTATCGGAGAAGCCGCAACCGATGTGATCGGGTACAATACAGCGATATCGGTCGCGTAGCTTCAGAACCAGATCGCGATAGTAAAAGGACCAGGTAGGATTTCCGTGAACCATCAGCACGGGAGCGCCCGTGCCCTCATCGAGGTAATGGAGGCGAAGGGCGTTTCGTGAAAGATAGTGACTGGCGAAAGGGTACAGTTGCCGATCTACCACTTCAACCCCAACATCATGCAGTTCAAGCCGCTGCCAATACCCAGGAAGCCAACTTTGTTGCCGGGTTGCAGAAAATTGCTTTCCTCGGCCAGGGCGGCAGTCAGAGGAAGCGATACCGTTCCGATATTGCCGAGGAACTGGTAGGTGCTGAAATCCTTTTGGAGTGGGATATTCAGAGTTTTCATGATCGCTTCGCGATGCCCGGAACCGACCTGATGGCAAATGACTTTATCGAGATTCTCGCCGGCCCAACCGATTTTGTGCAAAAATGCCAGCCAGGTGCGCAACCCGAGTTCGACGCCGAATTTAAGAACGGCCCCCGCATCGGTTGCCATGAAGGGAATCACGCAGTGTTTCATCCCGAAGGTATAACCTGAGCGCATCCACTGTGGGGCTTCGTGAAGCATGAAACGATCGAGGGATTCCGGTACGAAACTCTCCCAGCCCCATTGACAAAGGCTGTGATGCTTGGCTTCGTGTTTGGACACACCGCCTAAAAGCTGCCGACGATGATTGGTGGAAAGTTCCTCGTTCACCACCAGTACGGCAACCGCTCCCGAACCGCCCGTCAGGGTGGCCAAAGCTTGTTTGTAAACTTCGATCGACTTGGTCTCGAGCATTTTGTCGATCATTGCTTCGTTAATGTCTCGCGCGGTTTCGCAAGAGACAACCAGCCCAGCCCGGCATTGCCCGAGCTCAATGCGATTGGCAATTTCGATGATGCCGTTCAGAACGCCCAGACAAGCATTACTGAGATCGAAAACGGTGGCGTCCGGATTCAGATTCAGCTTGGAAGCAACCCTGCAAGCGGTAGCCGGTTCCAACTGTTCTCGGCATACACCCGCATAGATCAGCACGTCGATGTCTTGGGGACTGAATCCCGAGTTGGCGAGCGCTTTTTTGGCAGCAGCGGCGGCGCCATCAGAAGGGGGGTAGTCCTTATCCCACCAGCGTCTTTCCGTAATACCCGTTAGGGCTTCCAGCTGACCTAAAGGGAAGTGTAGGGCTTTGTATAGCGGTTCTAGACGGGCTTCTAGATCAGACGAAGAAACGACCACCGGAGCCAGTTCGTACCCGATGGATTCAATAAAAACGCGGTTGTATTTCATCGCATCTCTTTAGCGGGGATCCTTCTCCAGCCTAAATATAGACTATTATTCTTGGACGGAGAAATCCTTCATTTCGTAAATAATTCTTCCATCGATCATCAGGTAGCCATCGGCCCAAATTAAGCGATTTTCAGAATCGACCTTTCTGGGATGAACCTGAACGGTAACCGTTCCATGCTCGGGGAGGACCTGACCCCGATACGTCCATTGGTGCTTCTGATGCAAAGCCATTGCCTGCCAGCTTTTAGTTCTAGGTTCTCCCAGAATTTTTGCCGCGAAAAACTTCAGTAATTGTAGGAATGCTTCCAACCCCAGCGAGCCCGGCCAGACCGGATCCTGATGGAAGTGTGCTTTAAAGAACCAAAATTCCGGATCTACCGCGATACGGCCTTCCACAAAGCCCAGTCCGTACGGCCCGTCTTTCCCACTGAAAAAACAAATCTCGTCGATCATTCGGAGCATCGAACCCGGGTAAGGCGGGTCCAGCGGTAACCGGCCCTGCCACTCGGAAACCTCGCTCCCCTTCGGACGGTACCATCCGGCAGCGGGCATCCCCAGTTGATTCTTCAACGCTTCTTTGGTGAAGAAGCCAAAATACGTATCACCCGAATAAATTAAAGTCCCGCTCGCAGTCATCTGGTATTCATAATTTTGGATGATCATACCAGCCGACTGTGAAACCTTGCTGATTTTGACGCGTGTCGTCAAGGTTCCGGTATCGGGATGGATTTCCGCGTGCTGGATCCCGCTTCCGCCGAGATTCCGGAATGAGAGATCGATCGGGCTGGTCAGAGCCGAGCCGAGATAAGCTGCCAGCCAGCCGCAGGGTTGCAACGCCACCTCCAACAGGACGCTGAATGGCATCCTATCGCATCGATTCTCCAAAAAATACCACGCATCGCGAGGAACATCGTACTCGGCTTCAATGATTCCGCCGGCCTTCAGCTTCCAGGGTTCGCAATTTTGAATTTCGGTGATGCGGTCCAAAAACTGGTATGGCGGACCGGGCAGCCGAGCGATTATCCTCTCAGAATCGAACACTTCGTAGGGTTTACCAAATGCTTCGGAGGGTTTGCCAATTGCAAACGCCGTGATCGAGTCCGCATCAAAAAGCGCGATCTTGGGAGAGCTTCGATCTGAGCCCGAATTCCAAATGGCCACGAGCTTTTCATAGGAACTACCCGACATGCGCAGCGACATATTGGTAATTTCCACGATGGGTTTGCCATCGGCATACATCAAGGCATCGCAAAGCACGTAGGGTTCCGGTCGGTATCCAACCTCCTTAAGCGTCACTTCGTACAAGACGACTTTCGTACTTGCTAGAACCTGGCCCCGGCACTTCAAACGGCTAGCCACTCCCGGTACCGGCTCGCATACAACTTCACCTTCTTCACCGACCCAGCCCATCCGCATAAGGAGAACGCGGAGAGTATGCAAACAGCACTCATACATCAGAGTGCCGGGCATAACCTGATCGTCCACGAAATGGCAGGTGATGAACCAGTCATCGGGGTGAATATCCATTTCTCCACGAATGCAACCCAAACCGAATCGGCCGCCGGTAGGTTCGATGGAGATGATGCGATCAACCAGTTTGAGTTGGCCACCGGGTAAAGCGGAAGGACGCCTCAAATTCGCTTTATCAAAAGGGCTGCCGAAGGCTTCGGCCAGTTGGCCGCGACGTAAAGAGTCTATTTTGTCAGCCGGTAACGATCCGGTCGTCAGTGGTACGAAGATATAAGGTTGAGCCGGTATTTTACCCGTTTGCGGCCGTCGATCCAATTCGGTATGGATGATCCCTTTCCCGGCTTCGAGCTCCGCTATCGTGAAGAAGCCCGCACAACCCTCCGTCATCGTGAGCAAAATCTCGCCATTCACCGACCCCACGAAGCGGAACCTGAATAAATAAGTTTCCCCCTGTCGGAAAAATCGATCTATAGCGATGTCGTAGTGGATAGTTTCACCAATCCCGGGCAGAGCCCGATGAAAGGTAACGACCGCATCCAAAAGCCGATAAACGGCCAGACCTTTTGTTTTAAAATCGATTCCCAAAAAGCCGGATAAGAACAGGTCAGCCTGCCCCGCTTCCACGGCCACGCAGGTGGGTATTCGATTCGAATCTAAATACCATCGCCCCTCATACACATCGTGCTCGGTGACGACACGGCCATTCGTCAGAGACAGTGGCTCCCCTTCGATTTCAAGAATCCGGTCAACCAGCATCAACGGGCCTTCCGGCAATCGGACGCGAGTGGGATAACTGTCGATCTCTGAATAACGGCTCCCCAACACATTACCGATTCGTCCTACAGCAAATTCCGTGCACTGTGCGAAATTCAGGGAACGAGGAACTTTATCGGAGAGTGTCTCGGATAAAGATGACGCATCGTAGAACGTTTGCTCGGAGAGTTGAAACGAGCCGCTTCCCAGCAAACTCGTTTGAAACTCCAGTAACCGCGTCATGTTTTGAAATGTCGCATTGCTGATTTTCAGAAAATGATCGTGGGCGCGAACCGATTCTTGCAGAACTTGAATCTGCCGACCGACATAGTTCGTGGTTTCCTGGAAGCTCGGTAAAGGAACATGGGCTGGATGTTCCAATCTGGGAGAGGCGGGTCTTGGTTGCGCAACAGATACCTCGGACTTGGGCGTACTAAAGTTCTGTTTAGCCGGATGAACCTGAGTAGCTGTTGGGAACGCTTTAGGTTTTTTGAATTCCCCAGGTAGGGAAAGCATCTTTTTGGTGCGATTGAGTTTCGGTGGAATTATCTTCGCGGCCAAAACATTCCAGTTGATTTCCACTCCATCCACAAACATGGCGGCCAGAGTTCGAACGAGTGAAATCCGATTGTCGCGGCGGGGATGGCAGATCGCCCGAGCTAGATGCGGCCGTTCGCCCAAAATGCTCGCGATCATTCGAGTGCAAGAGTTGCCGGGTCCGATCTCGATGAAAATGCGAGCTCCATCTTCATAGGCCCGCTCGATCACACGGGGAAAATCGAGTGTGTTTAGGACGCCGGCTGTAATAGTATCGGCGGCACTCTCCGAACTGACCTCGTAAGCCTGACCCCAGGCGGTACTGTAATATTGACAATTCTCGCGAGGGTGGACGGGGAGATGATGGAGTGTCCAGTAAGGTTCTTCAATGGGGCGAGTCACTTCGCAGTGGGCCGTGGTAACTCCCGTGACTGGAAGCGCGGTCACCTTCAAACGATGGAGGAGTTTGGCCACATCGCTGGCAACGCCGCCAATGACTGACTGTTCGGGAGTATTGATGATACAAATGTAGACCCGCTCGTCGGGTAGAATGGCCTGCCGAACTTTGTCGTGCGGCAGGTTTACCACCCAGGTTTCCCAGACGAATTCCTGCTCGAGAGGGATATTCCAGAATCGCCGTGCGGAGTTGTAGGGTGGCGCCAAATCGCTGGTGAAAAGGGTCGAAACGCGCATTCGTTCGAACATTTCATCGCGATCTGTCCAGACTCGCGTGGAGAACAAGCTTGCGGATTCTCCCAGACTGTACCCCAGTACAATTTCGGGCTTGATTCCCAGGCTTTCGATCACCGAAGTGTTCAAGGCCCCCAGGGAGACTTGGGCAAAAATCAAATCTCGTTCAGATGCCTGATTGCAATGCCCCTGCCAGACCGCATCGGCGGCGAACTGGTGGCGAAGAGTCCGATTTTCCAAGTGCTGTTGGTGCAATATTTCGGGGAATAAGGTTCCAAAATCGGCCCCCATGCCATCGAACTGATTCCCCGAGCCGGGATAAACGAAAGCCACCTTCCCCTGGAACCCAATGGGATCGGAATTGAAAAATACGTTATCCTTGTAAAGGGCAGCCGCTTGCGGACTATTGGGTACGGAATCGTTTGAAAAAGCCCGCTGAATGAATTCCAGTTGCGATTTCAGTTCTTCAACGGAAGATGCGCACAAAGCCAGTCGAAATAAAGAGGAAGTGTGTGTATTTAATAAAGAAATTTGCTCTTTAAAAACCTCGGCCAGGGAAGGCAGGGCAAAGAGTTTTGCCTGAAGCGAGTGGATCGATTTCGTTAACTCCTCCAGACGATCCGCAGCGAGTACGATCGGGTACTCTTTCAATTCGTCGAGAGTTCCCTTCCCAGTGGCGGCTTCTCTCAGCACAATCTTTGATGTAGCTAGTTGCTCGCCACCGGTATAGACATTCAGTTCTCGTATGCCGTCGCAAGTATCGTGAAGCCAGTAAGTCGGTTGCTCGGAAGGAGAGAAAGTCGCTGGAAGCAGTTTGTAATAGAGACTTAGAACTCCGGTTAATACCCCAAAGAGCGTCGTATTCACACCCTCATCTGACTTCGGATGCAGAGATTGCTTATTTGAGACGGCCTGAGAGAGATCGTCGCGATTCTTGGGAATCCCGAGATTATAATCGAGTCGTAAGTTCGACTGAAGCGAGGTGGCCTGCGAAATTCCGATCTCATCGATCGTGGCATAGATCGTATCTCCATCCCGATGCGCATCGCTCAGTCGTTTCAAGACAAAAGCGACACTTCCGGAAACGATCGGAGATGAGGTTCCTATTGCAGCCAGAGCACGAAAGTCCCCCGGTAGATCGACGGATCCTACCAAAGCACGATCGATTTCACCTCGAAGCAACGCTTCCACAGCCAACTGCAGCGCTCGTCCTCCGGAGTTCGCTTCTTCACTCAGCGTGAAACAGGGACCCCCGAACTCAAATGCCCGTGCCACACGGCTGGCGGCGATACTGGCTAAAGCTCCCATCGTTCGATTGGCGGTCAGATCGGGACTGATGGAATCGGGATTGGGATGACCTAGCGAGAGCGCTTGCCAGCGAAGATGAAAATTGGTGGTGTTCAGATCGAGATTTACACCAATGAACGTGCCGAATCGAGGATCTGGGATTCGTTTAAAAGCCTCAGATTTCGAATAATTCTTTAGAGCGGCATCCGCTGTCAGTAACAAAACGATCTGTTGCGGCAGAGTCTCCTGCAACTCGGTAGGAGGAATGCGGAATCGATCCACGGGAAAGTCGATTTTCTCCAACCAGTATCCCGCGTGCTTTTCCTTAATCGTCGAGGGGATCGACTCGAAACCGAGGAGATGTCGGGCGATCCGGCGCATGCAATCTGTCTCGCCGATCTGGGCGGCCAAGCCAACAATCGCAATAGGTTCTCTTTTCGTAGGCGGAACTTGGTCGACCGAAACCAATTTTTTATCCGGCCGGTATTCTTCGACCAGCAAGTGAGCATTGACGCCTCCGAATCCGAATCCGCTAATAGCCGCCCGTCGAGGATGACCGGCAGCCGGTTCGTTCCAGTTGCGAGCTTCGGTCAAAACCTGGAAGGGCGAACCCGATTTTAAATTGGGATTCGACTTTTCGAAATTGGCCGTCGGCGGCAATTTGGCTGAGTGCAAAGCCAGAAGGGCTTTCATCAAACCAGCCGAATTTGCACCGGTCAGCAAGTGGCCGACGTTCGATTTCACACTTCCGATAACCGCCTGTCCCGGCTGAAATTCCTGTCCTTTCCACAGTTCGCAAAGGCTCTCGAATTCGACGGCATCTCCCACGGGAGTTCCTGTGGCGTGACACTCGATCAAGTCCACGCTATTCGGGCTCCAACGCGCCATCTCATAGGCCGGTCGCATCGCGCGTAATTGACCTTCGCTGGCGGGAGCGAGGAGATTTCCGGAGATATCATTCGAAAGCGATACACCCCGAATGACTCCGTAAACGTGATCGCGTGGATCCACATTCCTCAGCAATTTCAGCAGAAATGCTCCACCCCCTTCACCAACAATCAAGCCATCCGATTTGTAATCGAAGGGAGAGCAACGGCCGCTCTTGGAAAGCGCTCTTAGTTGAGCAAAGCCCATTTGAGTGTATAGTGAGTCAGGCCGCGACAGGCCGCCGGCGATCATCGCATCAGCCGAGCCGTTTTGCAATTGATCGCAGGCTAACTTAATCGCATAAAGGGACGACGCACACGCGGCATCCAGCGTGAACCCGCCCAGGCCGAGATTCAAGGCTCGAGCGGCCAGCATGGCCGGTAAACCCGTTACTTGTCGATTCAAGGGGTGGGATCCCGCAGTACTGCCGCCCTGCAGACACTCTTCGGCCCATTTCGAGATTTTATCGGTGGGCAGCGCAATGGAGCCCAGGATTATTCCCGTGCGACTCTTATCGAAATTCTGAACCCGAGCATCGTAGAAAGCTCGTCGGCAGATTTCGAGAGCGATTTGATGTTTGACATCGAGTTGACTGACGAGTTGGCGATCGATGGATAGGCCGTCGAATTGTACTTCGAAAGGATCCAGGAAGCAGGCGTGGGACGAATAGATCTTGTCTTTCGCAGCCGTGCGAGTGTCCATGACTTGATCGATAGGCAGCGACCAACGTCCCAGCGGGGGATTCCTCGCCTGATCCCTACCGGTCAATATTTGCTGCCAGAATGTTTCCAGATCGGAAGAACCAGGGAAAAGTCCCCCAACACCGACAATCGCGACAGGTTCAAAAACGTTCATTCCTACCCCACGGTCGCCGGGACGATCCGATTCTTGCGAAACTTCTCTTTAAGACTTCGATCGAGTATGCATTCATAATCCTGCATCCGCGCCAGGAGCAGACCGTCCAGATCCATGAAATCGATATCCGCCCGGCAGACGCTGGCATTGCCGCGCGTGATTCGAATCGATATCAGCATTCGCCCGGTGGGGAACGCTTTGGTGTATTGGCGGTATCGGCCCGCGAAGCAGGGCAGTGAAGGGGCGTCGAACTGATCGATGGTCCAGAGGATCATCATCTGGAACGCACTATCGATGACCAGGGGATCGAGAATCCAATTCGGTCGAACGGGATTCGTCATCCAATTCCCGGGGGGCGGCGCTGTATGGCAGGTTCCCAACATAGCGTTCTGGCTGATACCTTCTATCGATTCCAGGCCCGCAAGTTCTTCGCCGTGAAAAAGCAGATCGATATAGGCTTGATCGATAGGACGTCCGTACTTCGAAAGATTTCGGGGCAAAAGCGGCATATCGGGACTTTGATATTTTTCCGACAACACGACTTCGCATTTATTATGGATGACATCCTTACCTTCTCTCGCTCCATGCGTCTCAACGGGAATGATGGTAAGCTGGTCACGATTGATTGGTTTGCCTACGTAAAATCGCAAATGAACAGGCTGATTCTCTTCCAGTTGAACCCCGTGTGTGATCCGGAAGTCATTAAAACCAAAAAACTGAAGCTGAGGGAATTGTAACAGGACGGCATGCGCCACCCATTCCATATGCAAAACCATCGGAATAACCGATCGGCCATTGATGACGTGACTTTTTAAAATCCGATGGTCTGCAATCATCACACGATGTTCGAACGCCAGGGTCATACCATTGGGCATGACGGGAAGTCGAATTTCAGGACTGCTAGGCAGCTTGAAGGAACCGGACGATTTGGTTGTGGTCGGGACCTGGGGATTTGGAATGACGCGATCCAGGTCAGCGAGCAAGTCGTCATTTTTTCCGAGTTTAAATTCCGGTGATGATTTCACGGGAATCGAAGGAGTTTCCGGGGGCGTCTTCAGCATCGGAGTGGTAACGAGCCGGGGCAGAACGCCCGAGGATTTCTTGGCGGCTTTTATTGGGGTTGGATTCACATCCACCGGAGGAACGGCATTCGGCAACGGAGGAAGATTAGGAAACACCGGAGCAGGCGTTACTACGGATTTAGGAGCTTCTTCCAACGGGGGCGCAAAACTGGTTCCAGACTTAGCCGCAGGCGATTGCGCGCTCCGCGCGATGGCGACAACTTCTACCGCTCGATCCGAAGCGCGGAGTTCGTCGAGCATGAACTTCGCACCGGCAGCAGGAGGAATTAGTCCCACTCCTTCCTCCTGGAAAATTCTTGCTAGCCCGGGAGTAACCATACCGCCATCCCAGGGACCCCAGTTTATGGCGACGACTCGTGTGTTCGGCCGGCTATGGGCTATCTGCTGGGCATATTTATTCAGAACTTCATTGGCGGCTGCATAAGCGAGTTGCCCCCGACGACCAAAGCGACCCGTGGAGGAGGAGAAGAACACGATCGCTTTTAAGGGATCGTACTTCAAAATGTTCCAGATGTTCCGGAAACCCAATGCTTTGGTGTCGAAGACGAAGTTGAATTGATCGTCGGACAACTCCGCAATCAGCTTGTCGCTAATCACACCAGCGCCATGGATTAGACCGGTGATTGGACCATGTTCTTTTCGAATAGCGTCGAGACGGCTCTCCAGATCGGACTGAGAGCGAATATCCACCGATCGATAGAGCACTTGAGAGCCAGCGGCCTGGATTTTTTTCAGCGTCTTTTGAATCTCGCGACTTGCCTGGATCTGCTGAAACTGCTTGCTGATCTCCCGAAGCGGCGCATTGTGGGGAAGTCGCGCGGCAATAGCCGCTTTAAGTTGTGACTCATCTTTGAGAGGAAGAGACCAATCGGGTTCGTTCGGTTCCGGACTCCGGCCCAATAGCACAATTTTTGCCCGGGTCGCTTCAGCCAGTTGCACTGCTGTTTCAGCGGTTACACCTCTGCCGCCTCCCGTAATTACAATGGTGTCGCTCTGCTGAAAAGGTAAGTCGCCATGTGGGATCGCCCTTTGATTAATAAGGCGTAAAGCGACTTTGCCTTGCGGAGAAACCCCCAGTTCCGCCGGTCCGGATGTGAAGCATTCTTCGGCAAGGACGGTGGCGAGATTCTTCAGGGAAGGATCGAAATCGATGGATTTGCAATCTACCGTGGGCCATTCAAAAGCGGCCGTCTTTGCCAAGCCAGAGAAGGAACCGGAGAGTACGTCCCGGTTTGGATCGATAGTTTTCAAACCGAAAAAGCCATCCATCCGGGTGACCGTAACCAGAAAGGCGGCCCCATGCCGTGCCGTTTCCTGAAGCCCTCGGCTGGCGTGTTTAATCCAACGGAATGCTTTGGTAGGAAGATCGTCGGGGACTTTATTTTCAGGGGCGATAAGGATGAGACCGCCCACGTTATAGGGGTCGTATGCAAACGGAGAATCATTCCAGGCTATGAAGGCCGTTTTCGAGCCGAGGGCATCGATCTGCTGAACGAGTTTAGCCGTTGTGCTGGAAGGCTCGGAAATCAACCAGACAACAGCACCTTTGGGAAGATGAAACTTCCTTCGCTCCGCACTGGGGTCCAGGAATTCGTATGTCAGGACGCTACGGTCTATTACATCGACATTCGAATTCGCGTTATTCGTCCCGAAAAGAGTCTGGGCCGGGAAAGTAAATTTCGACGGTTCGAAGGAAGGGAGTCCAATCAGGAGCGATGGATTGGTCTCCATAGTCACCAGCGGCGGGCTTTTCTGAAAAAGATCCACTGAGGCCGGCTCCTGTTCGGGAGTCACGATGATCTCGGCCTGGGAAATCTCCGAATCGTTCGAAACCTCGGGTTTAGAGGGATCCTTGGGAGCGAAAAAATCCTTCGGAAGTGCGGTCTCAACCGGCAGAACTTCGGCGAAGGGCAGCTCCGATTCGGGCGGGAGATCAAGTATAGTTTTGCTTTTGACAGGTACATGAATGGATCCCTTGCTCGGAGGTTTGGGAAAATTTCCGAACATGGACTGGTTGACATCCAGTTCCTGCATGCTGGGCATATTCATCGAAATTTCGCCTAGGCTTGGCAACGATTTTGATGAAGGTGGTAATTCGGGTGAAGACTTAATTGGCAGATGTCGATCGACGAGCGCCAAAAAGTTATCCTCATCCTCCTCCGGTTTCGTATCGGAGTTAATGTCCGGGACGATTGGATTAGGTACGATTGAGTCCGAGATGGCCGTCTCCCGACGGCCTGGCCCTTTTCCCGAGGTGAGAAATCCTGCTATGTCATTTAGCGTATGCAAGGTTCCTAACTGTTCCGGCTTTACAGCGGGGGAATCTGGAAGCTTATCCTGGATGGCAGAGAGAATTTCAACCCGTTTAATCGAATCGATCCCCAGATCGGTATCGAGCGACATCTCCCAACCCAGCATTTCTGCCGGGTACCCCGTTTTCTCGGCGACAATATCGAGAAGGGTTTGCCGCACTCCAGCGTCATCCTGTTTCGGAGCGGTGGACGTTAAAGGGGGCGCGGAGGGAGTTTCTACCGCCGGCGTGACCTTCTCTGTTCCTTTTACGGCACCAGTTGAACTTCCCCCGGAGGAACCGGAATCGAGGAAGCTGGCAATGTCGTTTAACGTTTGCAACGAGCCCAGGTGCTCGGGCTTCACAGCCGGAGCTTCGGGCAATTTTTCCTGAATGGCAGAGAGAATCTCGACACGCTTGATGGAGTCGATACCCAAATCGGCATCCAACGACATGTCCAGGCCGAGCATCTCAACGGGGTACCCCGTTTTCTCGGCAACGATCGCGAGCAGTGTGTCGCGAACTTTCGAGAACCCGGTCGTCTTAGAACTGAGATCATGTTTAACGGGTGCGTGTTGAGTCAGCGCGGCGGGAACAGATGTAGAACTCGAGGTCGGAGCAACTACAGGAGAAGTCTGGTTGGCTGCACTGGGCTTTGGGGGTACCCAGGAGTTATTGATTTGAACCGGTCCGGTCGGCTGGGGCTTCACCTCGGGAGGTGCTACTGGCATAGTAGGATGCACGACCGGAGCAGGAGGAATCGAAGGAGCGGATATCGGAGCCGAACGGGCGACAATTGGTCCACCGCCCGTTAAACCCGCACTCAACAGTTGATTCTGCTGCTCCACCAGGGCCTGCAGAGTTCGCTGCGCCGCTTCCTGATGTTCGAGAAATTGCCGATGCAATCTGGCCGTATCTTCCTGCAATTGCTGGAAGGAGGCAAGGCTTTGCTGCGTCATCCGCAAAGCCTCCGTGATCTGGGACGATGGCGAAGCAGAGGAGTCACGCTTCGGATCGGTAGGAGTGTTCACAGTGCTACCCGATTTATGGGATTCAAGGAGAAAGTTCGCTGGTGTCGACTGTTGACTGGGCAAGTAATGCTTCGGGGGCGGGCTCTGGTTTTTTCGCTGAGGCTTAATGTAGTTCGCACCACATATTGCAATTGTTAGGACAGGCTTGGCGGGAGTTGGAGATTTCGGCTCGGGAATTCGACCCCAATGCTTCAAATTACCCTCAAATCCTAAAGCCGCGAGCTGACCCAGCAGAGTTGCCAGTTCGTGAATCTCCGATCCCTTGCCGCCAGAAGAATCGATGCAAAGCAGGGAGTAATCTTTACCCCGATTTCCACTCGATAAGATCGAGTCGGTCAATCGGGTCAGAACGGAACCCGGCCCGACTTCCACAAAGCAGCGAACTCCCTCGGAATACATCTTTTCGATGAGTTCGACGAAGCGAACACCCGTGGCCAACTGATTCGCGAGTTGATCGGCGATTAATTCCGGCTCGGAAGGATAGCTGTCCGCAGTGGCGTTCGCGAAAACGGGGAACCTGGGAGTTTTCAAAGATTTTTGAGTGATAGTCTCGCGGAACGGGATCGCCGCCGAGGCCACGAGCGAGCTATGGAAAGCTGCACCCACGGGGAGTCGACTGAAGCGAGTATTCTGACGCTTCAAGAACGACTCAAATTCTTCGATGTCTTTTTCCCGGCCGGAAACGACAACCTGGCTTGGGGCATTATGGTTGGCAATGACGAGTGGTGAATTCGCCTGTTGCAGAAGGCTTTGAACCGTCTCTACCGGCGCCAGAATCGCAACCATGCAGCCAGGATTCGACTTTTGCAGATCGCTCATCAAAGAACCGCGTCGGCAGGCGAGCTGATTCAAAGTCGCCAGGTCGTAAACTCCCGCTGAATAGAGAGCCACCAATTCGCCAAAGCTGTGTCCGGCCGCACAGTGCGGGGTAATGCCGAATTTATGAAGCAGATGGACTAGACCGGCTTCGATCGAGGCGAGAGCGGGTTGTGCATTCTCGGTTTGTCGGAGAAATTGATCCTGTTTAGATCGGGTGGACTCATCGAATGCCGGAATCGGGTAGATGGCCGACGAGATTTGCTGATTCGAGTGCAACTCGGCATAAACTGAATCCGAGCTCGCCAGGCTATTCAAAAGTTCCGGAAAGAGACAGGCCAACTCGCGGGTCATTCCCACTCGTTGGGATCCCTGACCCGGAAAAAGGAACGCTAATTTTCCAGGAGTTTTACCAGAACCGAAGTAGAGTCCTTCGGGATGCTGCCAATGGGACTCGTTTGCTTTCTCTTGAAGAAGCTGCTGAGCAAGTTTCAACTGATCCGGCAAGGCCTTCTTCCCACGCGCATTGATAATCAATAAGCGAAAATTGCGAGTAGAACTGAACTTCGCTCGCGATTCCCAGGCCGCGTAACTCCAATCCGATTTTGGTAAAGATTCCAAGTATTTGAGAGAGCTTTGTAGCTCTGTGAGCGAGTTCTCGCTCAGCGCAAAGATTTCGACGTCGTCATCCCAATCGATTTCCGATTTCTGAGGCTGTGCTTCTTCCAGGACGCAGTGAAAATTGCTGCCTCCGAAGCCGAATGCGCTCAGGCCGGCACGTCGAGGATGATTGGCATTCTGGACCCAGGGCCGCAATTGACTATTGGCGTAGAGAGGGGATTGCTCCGAAAGTAATCCTTCGAGCGGCTTGCTAATCTTAATGGTCGGAGGCAAGACTTTATAGTAAAGCGCGAGGGCGGCCTTGATAAGACCTGCAGCGCCGGCCGCTGCTTTGGTATGGCCAATTTGTGACTTTACCGACCCAACGGCGGCCCAGCGACCATTCGGTTGAGCTTCGCGAAACACTTCCGCCAGTGCAGAAATCTCTGTGGCATCACCGACCTTGGTTCCCGTGCCATGGCCTTCGATCAACTCAACCGTTCCAGGGGAAACTCCCGCCAGTTGATAAGCGTTTTTCAGCGCCTTTTTCTGGCCTGCAGCGGAAGGAGCATAAATCGCATTGCCTTTACCGTCGCTGGACGATCCAATTCCCTTAATGACCGCGTAAACCTTATCGCCATCGCGCTGGGCATCCGCCAGTCGCTTGAGAATCACTATGCCTAAACCTTCACCGAGAATAGTGCCATCGCCGTTGGCATCGAAAGGTTTGGAATTACCGGTGGCTGAGAGTGCCGGCGTCTTGCTGAAGCACATGAACATGAAAATGTCATTGAAGGTGTCGACACCTCCGGTGACAACCATGTCCGATCGTCCTGCTGCCAGTTCCAGAGCAGCCAGGTGAACCGCACTGAGAGAACTCGCACAGGCGGCGTCCACAACGCAGTTAGTGCCGCCGAGATCCAGCCGATTCGATATGCGGCCCGCCACCACATTCCCTAACAGACCGGGGAAAGAGTTTTCCTGCCAGCCCACGTAGGAATCGCTAATATTCTGCGCGACCCAGTCGGCCGTTTCTTTAGGAATACCCGCTTCGGCCATGGCCTTTCGCCAGCGGGGGTGTCCCAATCGAGCACCGAGAGGAATTACTAATTCCAATGTTCCGGTAACGCCGAGAATCACACTCACGCGATTTCGGTCGTAACTTTTTTCAGGTCCGTACCCTGCGTCTATTAGAGCCTGCTTAGCCGCCACCAATCCCAGGAGTTGAGAGGTATCAATGGCATCCAAGTCTTTGGGAGCAATCCCGTACTCCAGGGGATTAAATTCAACGGGATCCAAAAAGGCTCCGCGACGGGCGTAGGTCATGTCCGGCGATTTCGGATCGCTATCGAAGTAATCGTCGGGATTCCAGTGTGTCGCCTGCGGGACATCAGAAACCGTATCCAGTCCTTTTTTGATATTCGACCAGAAAATGCGATGGTTCGAAGCACGTGGGAATAGACAGCCAATGCCGACAATGGCAATCGGAGTAAACGCTTCTTGCTTGTGGGAATTTTCAATCGTCATGCCGCTTCTTTCCACTTCGCCTCGAGCGTATTGGGATCCATGGCCTGGGTGGGAAAATAGTCGTCGGGTAGATCAATACCTTGCAATTTGAGCTGTAAACGCCGCAAGACAATCGCCGTATTAAAGAGCAGATTCTTGGCCACTATTCCCACCGAGCGATTTTTCGCTGCCTCCAGATAGGTACCTTTCGTCCATTCATTGAACGCACCCATGGCGGGACCGCACCAAATCTGGTAGTCGAGTCTGCGTGACGGTTCCCCCGCGTTCGCCCAGCGAGAGGACTGACCGAGGTACCAGCGAAACACCAAAGCCATTTTAAATTTCGGATCTGCTTCCGCCTTGAAGTTTTGATGAGGATCTCTCCTCTGGAAGTATTCCTGAGTCTGCTTCCAAACTTCTTCCAGGTCCATGCGAAAGAGGTTCTTCTCAATCGGGACACGATCGGCGGCTGGTATCGCTTCAATTGAGGGATATGCTCGATAAAGCTCATAAAGTTTACTCGCCCTCATGGCGAACATGGTGCCTCGTTTGAGAACTTGAACCTTCACTCCCATCTCGAACATATCCGCGGCGGGAGCCATGATCACATCGGCTTGATCGGCCTCCGCGAGCATCTGTCGCACCGTATCGCAACTTCCCGATTCCACGCAGGCCTGATTGACGGAACCGGTCACTACGTAGGCCGCCCCCATCGCCAGTGCTGCAGCGATCGATGCCGGAGTGGAAATTCCTCCGGCGGCTCCTATTCGAACCGGAGTCGGGAAATGAAATTCTTTCTGTAATCGATCCCTTAGGGCAATCATCGACGGAAGTAGTGATATTGCAGGTCGATTGTCGGTGTGACCACCAGAATCGGCCTCGACCGTTATGTCATCCGCCATGGGTACTTGACGACCCAGTTCGACTTCAAAGGCGCTTAAGTAACCTTTTTCCAGGCACTCCTTGAGCAATCTTTCTGGGGGCGGACTCAAAAAACGTGTGGCGACTTCCGAACGGGATACCTTGCCAATGACCCGATTGGGAACCTCGATCTGACCGTTGCTGGAGCGTCGGATTCCTGATAGGCGATACCGGACAATTGCGGGTGTGATATCCAGATAGGCCGAGGCCTCGACCAAAGGCACCCGGTAGCGTAGGAATAATTCTGCCGTGGCCATTTCATGGACGGGTTCGTTCGGGCTGTGTATGAGATTGAAGCCGTAAGGCTTTTCCCCCAAGCCGCCTTGGAGAGTCTGGATCGCTTTTTCTACTCGATCCAGTGAAAGGCCTGCGGCCCCGAAGATGCCGAGCATACCGACATCCGCCATCGCTTTCACAATATCCGTTGAAGCAATCCCATTGGCCATTGCCCCGGTGACATAATTGAAGCGAACCTTATGCGCCCGACGAAATGTGCTATCCCCTAACGAGGACAAGGGTAGGGGAGGAAGGTAAGCCTTGGTATTATTATCTAGAGGAGCATCCAACTCGAACCGATAGCCCTCAGAATCCTGAAAAAGGCTCAATGAGCGATGGAGGGAATGCAGGGCGCTCGTCCAGAGATTCGTGGCACCGTTCGAGATCAACGATGTGCGATTCAGCGAGCCATCCGCCCGATTTCGGCCGACTGGAATAGTGGAAGAGCCGTTTTGCATGTCAAATTTAGTCACCAACCCGAGGATAAATATCGCGAGCAGATCGTCCGTGCACCAACCCGAAAGGTTTAATCTATGCTTACCTACCCATGTTAGCAAATCCTCCCACTTTTGCATTCGGTTAGAAGGCACTCCTAACCGTTTTTAAGTGAAGAGCCATATGCAACCGTTACAGTCGGACCGGGATGTTCCCGCCCCACACAGTTGCTCGATCGGCTACATTTCCAATAATAACGATCTGTGCCAATGTGACCTAAATTCTTAATCAGAGATGTGTATAAAAGTTGTCTAAATATCATTGCAATGTAGTGAGTTTAGTAAAAATTACTTTAAATAAGTGCCAAATGAAATGGTTTGATATTAATTAGTTCGTATGTACATCAGATAGATTGGTTGATACCTCTGTCTAGTGCCTGCTATTCGACTTCTAGCGACTGCTTAGAATGAAACCATTCCTAATACGGTAGCCGATATGAGACTCGGATATGCCTGAATTGCCCGACATAGTGGTTTATATCGAATCGCTGGAACGGCACCTCGTTGGCAAAGCCCTACAGAAAATTCGTATCCATAGCCCTTTTCTACTACGGAACGTGGAGCCCCCTTTGGAAGAGTTTGAAGGGCGTATTGTCCAGCGATTTCGCAGATTGGGGAAAAGAATCGTTTTTCAGTTCGAAGGAGAACTGTTCCTGATTCTGCATCTGATGATCGCCGGTCGGCTGCAATGGAAATCGGTTCGACCCGCGGGCCGAATGGGATTGGCCTGTTTTGATTTCGACGGCGGGACCCTGATTCTTACGGAAGCCGGCACTAAACGCCGGGCTTCGCTGCACACCGCTCGTGCGGAAACTCAACTTCTTGAGCATCAGCCAGGTGGCTTGGAAATCTTCGATTCTACAGTTGAAGATTTCACTCGGGCGCTTCGATCCTCCAATCACACAGTGAAGCGATCCCTAACCAACCCTCGCATTTTCAGCGGCATCGGGAATGCTTACTCCGATGAGATTTTGCACCATGCGATGCTTTCTCCTTTAACTTGGACCAGTCTATTAACGGATGCTGAATGTGAACGGTTATTCCAGTCGACTCAGGCGGTGATGCAGCGTTTTCTTTCCAAATTGCGGCAGGAAGTCGGCGACGGATTTCCCACCAAAGTCACAGCTTTTCGGCCCGACATGGCGGTACACGGCCGCTTTAAATTACCTTGTCCGAAATGTGGCACACCGGTTCAGCGTATCGTCTATTCGGAGAATGAAACCAATTACTGTCCTGAGTGCCAAACGCAGGGAAAGGTACTGGCAGATCGGGCACTTTCCAAATTGCTGAAGGACGACTGGCCGCGATCAGTGGAAGAGTGGGAAGAGATTCGAAAACCAAAGCTCCCCTGATCAAGCGGCTTGTCGTCGGGCTGGATTCGACTCGCAATATCGTTCGATTTCGTCGATGGTTTTTTGAGTGGCTCCCTGCTGCGATTCGATCAGGGCGCGGGCGGCCTTACCTGCGGAAATTCGCAACTCGGGATTTTGCAGCCACTGCCGCAACTGGGTTTCTAACCCGTCAGGACTTTCCAATTTTATGGCACCGCCGCACGCGAGAAGTCGTTGAACCGTATCCCGAAAATTCCAAATATGAGGCCCAAATAACGTGGGCACACCGTAGCCTGCCGGTTCGATCATACTTTGACCGCCACGCTGGCCGTCGAAAGAGCCGCCGACATAGCCCAGATGAGCAAAACCCCAGACCGCCGAAAGTTCTCCCAGGGTATCAATGAGTATCACTTCCTCATTGGATTCACTCTTAAGTCCGCAACTGCGACGCACCAACGGCAGCTGAAATGCGTTCACCAAGTTGGCCACAGCTTCAAATCGTTCGGGGCTACGCGGTACGAGGACTAAGCGAAGATTGGGGAATTCCGACTTGAGATTTCTATATCCGGCCAAGAGGATTTCCTCCTCAGGAGCATGCGTGCTGCCGGCTACGAGAACAGTCTCCTCTTCGGAGATACCCAGTATGTCCCTGAGACCAAGGGACGCACTATTCGATAAGATTTTCAAAGCTCCATCGTATTTCACAGAACCCGTCACAGTTATCTTTATGGCGGGAATCCCGATGGAAACTAAATTGGCGGCGTACTCCTCCGTTTGCATTAGGAATCTACCGACCCGATTATACAAAAGCGGCTTGACCAGACGGGCGAACTTACGCACCCGACGCGTGGAACGGGGTGACATGCGGCCATTGACAACCAGCACCGGAATCTGCATACGGTTCGCCGCATGGAGGAAGTTCGGCCATAGTTCGCTCTCCGCCAGAATCACTACTTGAGGGGTTAGTGATCGTAACGTTCGATTTACGGCCCAGGAGAAATCGAAAGGCCATGCCAGGACGGGAATGTCTGGAAAACACTTGCGGGCTTCGGCTAATCCCGTATCAGTTGTAGACGAGATTATCAAAGGAATCTGTGGATGTCGTTTTTGAAAAGCGGCGACCACAGTACGAAGGAGGTGGATTTCCCCGACCGAAACCCCATGAAACCAAATCGGCTTTGCAAGGGATTTCACAGGTAAGTGAGTGCCGACGAGTTTAGCTCGGAGATGCCGACGATAACGGCCTGTCTTCCAGGATCGCCAAGCCAATGCTGGCAAAGCAATTAATAGAAGCAGGCCGTAAATCGCGTTCAAAATAATTGGCATGGGAATCCATTCCTGCCGTATTTACCTAACCATCGGCTCAACTGGGGGAGTTGAGCTTCATGTGGCAGTTTTTATACTTCTTGCCGCTTCCACAAGGGCACGGATCATTTCTACCGACTTTGGGAGCAGTATTGCGGATCGGCTCGCTCTTCTTGGTAACTTCCCGATTCGTGGACATTTCATTGGGAGTGGGAGTCTCGCGAACGGGTGCGAAGGCCTGCACGGAAGCATGGGTAGCGGTTGCTCCGGCCCACAGAGCCTCGTGCATCTGCTCTTCAGGAGCATCTTCCAGGCGGAACACAGTTTCGCAAACTCGCTCTTCGAGCAATTCGAGCAT
This sequence comes from Telmatocola sphagniphila, assembly GCF_018398935.1. GTDB lineage: Bacteria > Planctomycetota > Planctomycetia > Gemmatales > Gemmataceae > Telmatocola > Telmatocola sphagniphila. Next base: position 1,298,868 of record NZ_CP074694.1, read on the forward strand.
CTGTTCGAACTGCTTCATCCCATCCTGCTTGTACTTGGTCTTCGGATCGATCTGAGCATAACTCCAGAGGCTGATCCCCGCCCTCAGGTGGTCCATCGTCAATAGATGGGATTTCCAGGAACTGTCGATCATATCCAGGAGCATCATACGCTCCATGCGACGCATTTCCGGTCGATAGATTTGATCGAAGACGTTCCAAAGGTTTTGCCGAGCTTCGTCGCGTTTCTGTCCGGCAATCGACTCCGGCGGAATCTGGATGGAATACGATTCTTTAAACCAGTCCACAAGTTCCTGAGCATCCGCGGGCTCGCAAACTTCCGAGCCGGACATGGCTTCTTCGAGTTTCTTGTCGATCTCTTCCTGGGGAAGTTTGGGCATATGTTCGGCACTGCATTCGAGCAGGAATTTCCGAATGTCTTCCTTACTCCCATCGCGGAAGAGTTCGACCGTGACTTTCGAGGCCTGGGAGGGCATTCGCTTAATGGCCCATTCGAAGATCCCTTCACGGTTATAGCGCTGTCCCTGACTTCCCGTGTCGGACATGAAACTCGCCAATGCCACCATAATCGGGAAGGCAATTTCCCGTTGCCGGTAAGATTCACGAACTTTATCGGACAAGAGCACTTTCACATCGGCGTCTGATTTGTTTTTCAAATCCGACAGATCGAGCGACACCTGGAATTTCTGCTGTGCCCAGTCGATCAGGGAGATGTGGCCCCAATCCCCGCGTAGGAATTTTTCACCTTCACTAAGGTCGACTTGCTCCACAGCCCGATTGGCCTCAGCCAGAACGACTTGCTGAATATTCTCGCGGCCAATCTGTTTGAGCTGCTTTTCGGTGTAATTCAGCAGCAGCCGAGTGTTGATCAGGCGGGTCATTTCCTGCCATTTCCAATCGGCCGGGTCATCGTTTTCCGCGAGATTTTCATCCAGGCCTTCCTGAATGACCGTAGGTACATTGCGGTAAGCTTTTTCCCGGGTGACCCGAACCGCGTCCTCGTAGTTGGCATTGAGGAATTCGTTCTCTTCGAATTCGAGATTCATGCGGGTCGAAGCAAAATCTCTAAAACTCTCGGCGGAGTAATCGGGGGCCAAATAGCGATTCACCGCTTTTTCGACCTGCGAATCGAACATCCGCAGCAACTCCGTTTTGCAGTTGCGATGATTCAAAATTTCCTGACGACGGCCGTAGATCAGCTTGCGCTGGGTATCCATCACCTCGTCGTATTCGAGAAGGCTTTTACGGGCTTCAAAATGCGACTCTTCGAGCTTCCGCTGTGCCGCTTCGATGCGCTTGGACACCATACGGCTTTCGATGGCCTCGCCATCCTTCATGCCCAGTCGCGTGAGCACGCTGGCGACCCATTCGCCGCCGTAGAGACGCATGAGTTCGTCTTGGAGGGAAAGGAAGAAGCGGGAGGAACCGGGATCTCCCTGGCGGCCGGCTCGACCTCGTAGCTGATTGTCAATTCGACGGCTTTCGTGTCGTTCGGTGCCAACGATATGCAGGCCACCTTCCTCGGCCACTTTGCGACCGGCTTCCTTCATTTTGTGTTCGGACTCAATGGCATCGACCCGGGACTTCCAAACATCTTCGGGAACTTCCAGACGGGTGGGATACTGATCCTTAAGCTGAGCCCAGGCCAGCGTTTCTGGATTGCCCCCCAGAATGATGTCGGTACCGCGTCCTGCCATGTTCGTTGAAATCGTCACCGCTCCGGCACGACCGGCTTGAGCCACTATCTCAGCTTCGCGCTGGACGTATTCGGGCTTGGCATTCAGCAATTCGTGCTTGATGCCTTTTCGCTTAAGCAAGCCACTGAGTTTTTCCGATTTGGCCACATCGGTGGTCCCGATCAGAATGGGGCGACCGGTGGCATGCACCGTTTCAATTTCATTGATGATGGCGTCCCATTTTTCTTTTTCGGAACGGAAAACCACGTCCTGGTAATTGATGCGCTTCATGGCCCGATTCGTCGGAATCGCTACGACGTCGAGCTTGTAAATCTTCCAGAATTCGTTTGCTTCCGTCATGGCGGTACCAGTCATACCGCCCAGCTTTTTATAAAGCTTGAAGAAGTTCTGAAGTGTAACAGTGGCAAGTGTTTGCGTTTCCTGTTTGATCTCAACACCATCGCGGCGATGTTTGGCTTCCACAGCCTGGTGCAGACCATCCGACCACTGCCGACCGAACATGGCACGACCGGTAAACTCATCGATGATGATGATTTTCAGTTCCCGTTCATGCTCCATGACCATGTAATGGCGATCGCGCTGATAGAGATGATGGGCCTTGAGTGCATTATCGATCAGGTGAGGCCATTCCATGTTGCCCGGGGTGTAGAAACTCTCGACACCAGCCAGTTCTTCGGCTTTTCGGACACCCTTATCGGTAAGATGGCAGCTTCGTTCCTTCTCCTTGATTTCGTAGTAGATCCCGAGTTGGGGTTTTTCCCCCTGCTTAACCGGTTGCTCTTCGAGTTTAATACCCTTAGCAGCGAGTTCCGCGCGTTCTTTCTTTTCCAGTTCCGACAATTTGAGCGCAATTTCGTTGGCCTGAACGTACTTTTCCAGATCGGAGTGAGCGGGGCCTGAGATAATCAACGGCGTTCGGGCTTCGTCGATGAGAATATTGTCGACCTCATCGATGATCGCGTAATTGAGCTTTCGTTGAACCTGCTGATAGAAGGGATGATAGGTTTCGTCCCCGAATCGCGCCGGCTTCATATTATCCCGGAGATAATCGAACCCGAATTCACTGTTCGTACCGTAAGTGATGTCGCACTCGTACGCCTTACGGCGTTCGGTCGCTTCCTGATCGCTCTGAATATAACCGGCGGTGAGTCCCAAAGCGGAATAGATAGGCAACATCCATTCGCAGTCGCGGCGGGCCAGATAGTCGTTCACCGTGATAACGTGAACACCTTCCCCCGATAGTGCATTCAAGTAAGCGGGTAGGGTGGCAACCAGGGTTTTACCTTCCCCGGTTACCATCTCGGCGATACCGCCCCGATGCAGGATGACACCCCCGACCATCTGGGTGTCGTAATGACGCATATTCTTGGTACGTTTGGCAGCTTCCCGGCAGGCCGCAAAAGCTTCGGGAAGGATATCCTCGAGAGATTGACCCGCTTTGAGTCGCTCCCGAAACTTGTCGGATAGGCCGCGGAGTTCCTCCGCGCTCAGGGCTTCCATCTGGGATTCGAAGGCATTGATTTTCGAAAGGGTCGAGCCCGGAATGACTTGAGCCTGATCCGCCCCCTTCGGACGATAAAAACCGATGGCCCGTACCTGGCGTTCATTGCTGGAGCCCAGCATCCGAGTGAGTAGTCGGGTGGCGCCTTCGGCCAAATTGGAGAATTTCTCTCCGATTTTTTCGAGCACGCCAACGTCGAGATTAGTGCTAGCAGTCACCATCCAGTTTTGCCGCCTCCGCGGATTAAGTGGGCTTTTATGATCCTTCGTAACTCTCAGTCTAAGATTGGCCCGAATGACGGTCAATACAGACTGGGGAGCTTGGTTTTTTTCGTCGTTAATTCTTACAGGACTAAGTTTGTTGGAATTATCGCTTCAGAAGGTCCTTCGCCTACAATTCATTGTGAGATGTATTGGAAATATGAAGGAATCGCATGAACTGTCCTTTCTGTCACAGCCCCGGTCCTCATGAGCAGGCCGGCAGTCGAAATATATGCGGTAAGTGTGGGGAAACCTTTGCTGGCACCCAAGCTGCCCCCCAGAAAATCGTCAGTAGTGAACTTAAGAAAAACGTTCTCACCCATCGGCAGATGCGTCAGGTTCGGGGGATGATGTCGATTCGTTCCACCGTCATTCTGTGCGTCGGCTTCGCCATGATCAGCTTCATCGGCGGCGTCGCATATCGTTGGTATTTCTCCAAAAAAATTGCCAAAGAAACTGAAGCTTCGACGCAAACCACGCCGTATGCCCCACTGAAAATACCTGCTTTGCGATTTCTGCCGTCGGACCTGGATGGCATTTTGGCCGTCCAACTGCAGCACATGCCGAAAAACGAAGAATTTTCCAATGCCGTAGCGACCATGGTGCGCGGGGCCAGCCTCCCCGGGGATTGGTTGAATTCCATTCCTCAAAGTTTGCAGACAGAATGGTCGAACATTCTGGAATTGGTGCTGGCTGTAAAAATCGACGAGCATTTGATACCGCCGCAAGTCTTTCTGGTACTGCACGTTAAAGAGCCCATCGATGAAGACAAGATCATCCGCGAGTCGCGCGGTCGATATCTGGATCAGACGAAGCGGGATTATCTGAGGTTCCAAGGGCCTTCAGGTCTTTGGTTTGTCGGGTGGAAGCCGGTCGACAAATACTTTTTAGTCGCGCTCGATGAAAAAGATCTGGACTTGTTTCCGGAAAAAGCGAAAGCCAATTCCAATCATATCTCCAACCGGCTGCGCTCCCGCATCGAAGCATTTTGCACGGAAGATATGCATGCCTGGTTAACTATGGATTTCAGCCGATTGCCGGAAAGCGGGACCCTGATGTTGAGCGATGCTCGTCCCGAAGCTAAGACGCTCCGGCAGCAACTCGATTCTCTGACAATCGGGCTCGACACAGAAAACTCACCTCGAGCGAGCTTATCTGTAATGGCTCGCCAGGAGCAAACCGCGGAAAACTGGCGGAAAGATCTGATGGCCCGTTTCAGCGATAAACCCGGCAAAATTCAGATCGGCGGCGGGGGTAAAGCTGTCTTTCTCAAGCTGGATTTCGATCCCGAAATCATCGGGATCTTCATGCAAAGATTAATCAGCCTAAAGTCGGCGGAGAAGCCAGTCATTAAGCCTTGAGCATTTCGTCGTGGCGCATTCCACTGGGAGGAATATCGCTCTGTCGGCAGGCCGCCAGGGCTGCCTGGGCTCCCGCGTGCTGCTCGGCGTCGTTATCTTCCCACTCGATGCTGACAGCTCCATCGTAGCCTATGCGATTCAGTTCGATGAAGATTTCTTCCAGGCTGTTCGCATCTCGCATGCTGCCCGCGGTGACGAAATTCCAGCCATTGGTCCAGTGACCCATCGGGCGATGCCCTCCTAATCGGCCGCCGCGGCAATGCTCCGGGGCCACCCAGACCCCTTTGACGTGGGCACAGTGAATGCGGTCTTTGAACTCCCGAATGAAGTCTATCACGGAAACGTTCTGCCATTCCATATGCGAGCCGTCGAGGTTAAAACCGCAGACGCTTTCATATCCCGCTTTATCCATCGCCTTGAGGTAATCGTGAGCGGATTCTATGTCGCCCATGGCCCGTTCGCTCGGGTGACATTCGAGATCGAAGGTCACACCGGTCTGCTTGCAGAGATCGAAAACCTTCTTGAATCGTTCGACCAGCAGTTCCAGGCTGACCTCTCGTACGTCCCGAATCTTGTGTCCGCCGATCTCGGAGGGTAGGGGCGGGAAGAGGAACCAGTGACTCCAGCAATTGGCCGGGGAGCCCACGAATCCAGGTAACGCGACCTTGCGGTTGAATAATTTGCTGAGATGAGCGGCCAATCGCACGCAAGCCAACAGGTCCCGTTCGGCTTGCTGGTGGATCAGTTTTCCAACCTCCGCCGGTACGTAGTAGGGGTCGGCTTTAGGAGGTGTATTTCCTTTGGAACGCCATTCCGAGTAAGCCTTTACGGCATCTCCACCAATGAATTGCAGAGTTTTCGCGCTTGGTTCATCCCCAAGTGCCTGACCTTGAAGGTGAGTGGCGACCGTGAAGATTTCCAACCCGTGAGCCTTCGCCAGTTCGGCGCGTTCTTTGGCGTAGGCTGCAGCACCTTCATCGGTGTCGCATTTGCGTAAGTCGAGTTCCCAACTCGCTTCTTCCCAACCATCAAATCCGCTGGATTGCAGGAATTTGACCCATTCGGTAAAGTTCACATTACCGAACTGCCCTCGGACGAGGCCGATCTGATGGAAGCTGTTTTTGCCATTACGATGTTGAGCAGTTTGTTTAAATCCCATGAATTTTATCCTGTTTTCCGGGAGAGAGATATTGAAGTTGGTTGTAGTTATACAAGGCTGGACCGGCACAAGACACTGTTAAATAAAAGCAAGATTTTTCGCGGAGCGAGATCAAAATGCAGATCGACCAGATGTCCGTAGCTTACCAGTGAAAAAGAAAAATTCAGAAGCTCGACGGCTTAATTGGTAAATCGATTTGTTGGATTCCAGAAACGCAAATCTAGGTCACCATTTCGCTTATTAAGAGAAATTCATGTAGTATTCCATGAGAATTGAGCACTTGCTGAGCGCTTACACTTCACTGTCGCGGAAGAGAACCGGGATTTTATTCTCAATTTCCTTCGAATTTCTCACTCCAGAGCCATTCTTTTTCATTTGACAGTCCCGGGGAAAAGTGCGAAAAATAAAGGAGTCGTTAATTCAGAATGGGATTCGGGTCCTGCCTGCAGAGCGGTCTTGCTTCAATTGTAGCCTACTATCAGACCCGGATTGGAAATACTCGTGCCGTTATCCTTCTCCGGCTAAACGAGATGGAATTCATGTGATCTGGGGTGCCTCATGCGTTTAGTTGAGTCTATCAAGAAGGGTCGGCGCGGTTTCACGCTGATCGAACTTCTGGTGGTGATTGCGATCATCGCAGTACTGATCGGCCTGCTCTTGCCGGCAGTCCAGAAGGTCCGCGAGGCAGCCGCTCGTGCCAAAAGCATGAATAATCTGAAGCAAATCGGCTTGGCAGTTCATAATTACGAAAGCAATTACCAAAAATTGCCGCCACTGATCGGTGGTGGGTTGAATCAGGGTGCGAACTTTACCTGGTTCCAAGGTGGTTCAGTTTCCCAATCTTCTGTCCTTGGTACCACCCACATGTTCCTGCTCCCTTACATCGAGCAGGGGAACTTGTACAAGTCAATTTACATCCAAGCCAATCCCGGCTCTCCCGGATTCTATATGGCTACCGCAAATACTCCCGCGGCCTACGCAACGACGATTCCTATCTACGTCGGTCCGTCCGACCCGAGCCAATCCTCCGGCAAGGACTCTTTCGGATTTGCGATTTCCAGCTACGCGGCCAATGCACAAGTCTTTGCGAATACGGGTGTTATCAATAACATTCGAGGCCTGATCGACCAGAATAACGTTGGTCCCTCGTCCAACACTTACGATCGCGGTTTAACGATTGCCGGCATTCAAGACGGCAGTTCGAACACAATTCTGTTCGCGGAAAAATATGGTCAATGCGGTGCGGGCGGCAGCCGCTGGACCGGTATTAATGGTGGCTCGGCGTCTACAGGCGGAACGTTTTCTCCATTGTTTGCTCCCATCATTGCCTGGGGGGTTGTCAACGGTAATCCTGGCGTTACTGGTCCTCCTTTCGTATACGGAGAAATGCCCTCATATAACGGTGGTGGCGATCCTAACAGTCTGGTGATGTTTCAAAATCAGCCCAATCCCTATACCTCGACCTCGGCTTGCGATCCTTACCGAGCGGGAACACCCTACGCTTCAGGCATCACAGTTCTGATGGGGGATGGTGGGGTGCGATCTGTGCGTAATACGGTATCTCCCTATGTATGGTGGTTTGCTCTCGATCCTTCGGACGGGGTGACCAATAATCTGGATTCGTAATCGCGCGAATTCGATAGAATCAAGCCGAAAAAGCCTTCCTGAAATGGAAGGCTTTGTTTTTTTACTATGAATAAATTAGCAGCTGCAATTCTGTGCGGCGGTCAAAGCCGACGCATGGGAAGCTCCAAAGCCTGGCTCTCTTTCGGGGACGAAACTTGTCTTCAAAGGGCCATTCGAATTGCGAGCAGTTCCATCGTGCAAAAGATCTATGTAGTCGCCGCGCCCGAGCAGGATCTTCCCACACTTTCACCCAATGTAACAATTCTTCGTGATGAGCGAGCGTTTGAGGGGCCGCTGCGAGGCTTATTCACCTCCCTCAGAACTTTATCTCACGACTTTGACCGCCTATTCCTCTGCGGCTGTGATACTCCTTTTTTAAAACCGCAATTAATCGATTTTTTAGCAGACAAGTCTAAAGAGCAGGCCGTGATCGTGCCGCGAATCGAAGGAAGATTGCAGCCCCTACATGGCCGATACGATAAAAGTGTATTGCCAATACTGGAGGAATCTCTGAAGCTGGGGCAGCTTCGAATGACCGATTTTCTCGCACAAGTGGAATTGGATATTGTCGAGGAAAATGAAATTCGGCGATTCGATCCGCTTTTGAGAGGCTTTATGAACCTCAACTCACGCGAGGAGTACGAGACTGCATTAAAGCTAATGGGCGAGGAAAAATAACTACTTGGTAGTATCGATCACCTTCTGAGCGGCCGCAGCCATTTCCGCGTTACCCAACGCTCCACTATCGGCATAACCTAATCTCTCAGCGCGAATCTTGGCAACATCGGCGGGCAACAGTTCGCTCGATCGGAAATAGATGTACCACAAATAACCCTTTTGAGCGCCAGTTCGATCGTAAACGAATACCGGTTTCGGACCTTTGACGAGTTTTTCAAACTTCCGGTATAGGTCTTCGTTCAATGTATCTGCTTGAACTACAAGACTTTCAAAGGCAATGCCCCGTTTTTCCACCTGTTGACGATCCGCCAACTCGTCGTCCGCGCTGGTTCGCAGAAAAACGACTTGTTGAACGTTCTTTCGCTTCAGCCAATCCAGGCCGTCGAAATCGGGTCGCTGGCCGGTCCATATGCCTTCTTTGATGCTGGTGAAATCAGGAATACCCAAAGGCATATCGGTGGCGGGAAGCTTGTTCGCAATGGATTCCTGCTTTGGAGGCAGTGGGGAAGATTGCGATCGGCTCTTTTCTTCAACCCGCGCGGGAGCTCTCTGGTTATCCGGAAGAATAACTTCATTTGGGGAGTAGTAGGATCGCTCCGGGCTGATATTGGCCGGAGGAATATAGTTCGGATTACCGCTGCTGCCGCGAGGGACCGGCGGCAGGGAATCGCAACTCTTCTTCTTACAGCAACTCGAACAGCCGTTACTAAGGCTAAGTCCCAGCAAAATCATCAAATAGGCTAAATATCGCATGGCGTCACTCCTGGAGAACAATTCATTTTAAGTCGGAATTTTCAGCGTAAGAGCGGAATTGACGACAATGCCTATCTGGGAAGTTCGAATTGCGGAAAAGAGTAGCGATTAGAGCGATTACGCAAGACTCGTTGAAGAATTCTGATCCCGCTCGGCCGTTTCGAGCAAAGTGTAAAGGTCTCGGCAATTCATCCCTGACTCTTTCAGGGTCTGGTAGACAACCGACTCCACATCAGAAAGGACCATCACAGCAATATCAGACGAGTGTATGATTGTGCGATTTTGAGATCGCATTCTTTCCAGAGATCCTTGCAGCATTTTAATGACGCCATTGGAGCAGAATTCCCGATGGAGTGGAGGCGCATCTGCCCGAGGGCGGTCACTTTCTTTGAACATCAGTCGTAACTGCTCACCGAGGTTTCGAACATCTATCTTGGAATATTCCGCCCATAGTTTAATGGTCTGATCCGCCTGGAGTAGTATCCCGATGAACAGATGAGGGGTCCGAAGATTATCCCAGCCTCCCAGGCGGGCGGCGTGCCGGGCCTCCTCGAGTGCCTTGAGACAATCGTTCGAAAATAGAGTGCGGTTAAGATGTCCCGAAATGGCGAAAAGCGAATCCATGATTCTTCCTGATTCTCCGACAAACTTTTGAAACTGTAGTTTGCGAATGGGAATCGGGCAAATCACAGATTTAATGTGGACCATTCAGGGCCTGCGACAATTCCATCACAACTTCCGACACGGCCTTTATACCCGGGCCTGAATTGTGGGGGTCGATTTTTTCCATGAGACGAACGATCGCACTCCCGACGATCACACCATCCACTTCATCGCGGAGCATCTGAACTTGTTCTTTTCGACTCACCCCGAAGCCCACGCATAACGGAAGCGTGGTTAGTCGGCGCAGCTTCGACAGATATTCCTTGATGGTTTCTGGCAATTCTGCCCGCTCGCCCGTAATGCCGACTAAACTCACGCAGTAAAGAAAGCCCGACGAAATCTGCCCTATCTTCTGGATTCTTTCGTCGGAAGTCGTCGGCGTCACAAGCAGAATCAGCTTCAGATCGATTTGCCGAGCCAACGCCGCGATCGATTCAGTTTCTTCCACAGGCATATCGGGTACTATCAATCCGGATAAGCCAGACGCCTTGCAATGGAGCAAAAACTTCTCGGTATTTTTTCGGTGGATGATGCTGTAGGAAACCATCCCGACGATGGGGGGCAGCTTGTGTGCAGAGTTCGAAGTGACCTCGTGAACGGTTTTCAGAATCTCATCGATCTTCAAACCATGGCTCAAAGCGCGAGTATACGATGCCTGAATTACTGGACCATCGGCGACCGGATCGCTAAAAGGGAAGCCAATTTCAATAATATCCGCACCTGAACCGGCCAAGCTCAGGATTAACTTTCCGGTGATCTCCAAATTGGGATCCCCGGCCGTGATGAATGGTATGAACGCTTTACGCTGGCTTTTTTTCAGTTCTTGAAAAAGAGAGTCAATCGGGTTCATGCACGCTCCGCTTGAAGCCGCGCCACTTCGGCACAATCCTTATCGCCACGTCCTGAGAAGCAAAGGATCACTACATCCTCCTTTTTGCGTTTGGATGCAATATCCATGGTCGTGACTAGGGCATGGGCAGTTTCCAGGGCCGGAAGAATCCCTTCCAGTCGGGAACAGAGTGAAAAGGCCTTCAGGGCTCGGTCGTCATCGACGCTGCAATAATGGACCCGCTTGGTGTCTTTCCAGTAGCTATGTTCTGGACCAACACCCGGGTAGTCCAGACCGGCGGAAATCGAATGCACCGGAGCGGTCTGTCCGTCATCGTCCTGAAGAACATAAGTGTAAGTGCCGTGAAGGACCCCTGGCTGACCATAACTAATCGTGGCCGCGTGCTCTCCGTATTGCGAATTTCGGCCGCCGGCTTCAACGCCGACCAACTCTACGCTAGAGTCGTCGACGAATGGATGAAACATCCCGGCCGAATTGCTACCGCCGCCCACACAGGCTACTACAACATCGGGCAATCGGCCGATTTGTGCCAGAGCCTGTTCTTTGGTCTCTATCCCGATACAAGCTTGAAAATCGCGAACCATCATGGGGAAAGGGTGGGGGCCAATCGCGCTGCCAATGATGTAATGAGTGTGTTCGACCGAGGACATCCACTCCCGCATCGCTTCGTTGGTGGCATCTTTTAAGGTTTTACTGCCGGAATTGACAGGATACACCTCGGTTCCCATGGCTCGCATGCGAAAGACATTCAATTCCTGCCGACGGATATCCTCCGAACCCATATAGACTCGGCAGGTTAAGCCGAACAAAGCCGCCGCCGTCGCACTGGCCACACCATGCTGACCTGCTCCGGTCTCTGCGATTATGCGTTTTTTGCCCATTCGCTTCGCAAGCAGCGCTTGGCCGATCGCGTTATTGATCTTGTGGGCGCCCGTATGGTTCAGGTCTTCCCGTTTCAGGTAGATGCGGGCTCCTCCCGCTTCCCGGGTCAGCCGTTCTGCAAGATAGAGCCGGGAAGGACGGCCCACGTAATCGTGAAGCAGTCGCTTAAATTCGGCCTGAAATTCCCTGTCCCCCCGAACCTGAGTGTAGGCCGCGGTCAACTGTTCCAGTGCGAACATCAAGGTTTCTGGGACGTATTGCCCGCCATAGGGGCCAAATCGGCCTCGCGAGTTGGGTACGGCCGAAGTCGCCGTGAAGTCAGGAGATTGAACGGTCATATCTATTCCTTATCCGGGTGCGAGGGTTATTCTTCGGGATTAAGATCGAGAATTCAATGCCCTCTATTAGTAGTCCTGCCAAGACCTCTCGAATCCGGTAACATAATCGATTCTGTATGAATGAATAAGTGGGATGGATCACGATGAAAGTTTCCTTACGCTGGTTGCGCGATTATGTGGAAGTTGATTCCGATGTGGCCAATCTCGTCGAACGCTTGACCATAGCAGGACTTGAGGTTGCTAACGTCCGCTTTTTCGGACTCGACATACCGCCGAACTTGCGCGTAAAGATAGAGGAAAAAGGACCAGTCTGGGCTCGCGATAAAATTCTGACGGCCCAGGTTTTAAGCATCGAAAAACACCCCAATGCCGACAAACTGAAACTGGTCATGCTGGATATGGGTACGGGTACTCCCAAACAGGTAGTGACCGGGGCCCCGAATATTGCTGTCGGAGAAAAAGGGCAGAAAGTCATTCTGGCACTGACCGGTTCGGTCCTCTTCGATGGCCATGCAACTCCCAAAGTATTAGCGGAATTGAAGCCGACTCAACTGCGAGGTGTCCCGAGCGATTCGATGGTTTGCTCGGCTTATGAACTCGGAATTCACGACGATCACGATGGAATCATTCTTTTGGAAAGTGATGCCCCAGTTGGTGTTCCGCTGATGGATTTCATGGGGGATGCTGTACTGGAAGTGGACGTCCTTCCCAACATGGCCCGCTGTTTATCTCTCATCGGTTTTGCCCGTGAAGTGGCCGCTCTGACTGGAAAAACAGTTTGCTTGCCTAAGCCAAAGGTCGAATCCAGCCAGGAGAGCATCACCGGAAAGGTTCAAGTTTCAATTGAAGATGGGAAGAAATCGGCCCGCTATCAGGCAAGAATTATTCGAAATGTTCAAATCGGTTCTTCTCCCGGCTGGATGCAACGACGGCTGCAATACAGTGGCGTGAAAGTCATCAGCAACGTGGTGGATATCACCAACTACGTGCTGATGGAGACCGGACAACCGTTACACGCCTTCGATTACGATGTTCTGCTGGAAAGGGCAGGCGGTAAAGTACCTCATATCACGGTTAGAGCTGCCAAAGCGGGCGAAGTTCTTGTCACCTTGGATGGTGTGAAAAGAGAACTCACGGCTGAGAACCTGGTCATTGCGGATAATCAGGGACCGATTGCTCTCGCCGGGGTAATGGGTGGGCAGGATACCGAAGTTACGGGCAAGACAAAGAATGTCCTGTTGGAAGCGGCGAATTTCGATTTCGTTTCCATTCGAAAAACCAGCAAACAATTCAACATCTTCAACGACGCCAGCACTCGATACAGCAAGGGAATTCATCCGGACTTGGTGGAATTTGCTGCCCTTCGAGCTTGTGAACTATTCCAGAAATATGCCGGCGGCCAAGTGCTTTCCGGCTTCGTGGAAGCTTATCCCGCTCCGCTCCCGGAGCAGAAAATTACGCTCAAGCAGGATCAGATCAAGCGGCTTTTAGGCATTGATGTGCCCTCGGCGGAAGTCACTCGGATTCTGCGTGCCTTAGAATTCCAAATCACCGAAGTTCAAGACGGCTGGACCGTCGTAGTGCCTCCGTTTCGACTGGATGTGCAAGCCGGAGCCGCCGATCTCATCGAAGAAGTTGCCCGCGTCTACGGATATGATCGGCTGCCAATGACGCTACTTTCCGGGGAATTACCCTCGCAGCGATTCGATCGGCCGCGTTACCTGGAAGAACTGGCCAGGGACACACTGGCGCTTTCCGGGTTACGAGAAGTAATCAATTATTCTCTCACCACCAAAGCCAAAGAATCTCCCCTTGTCGCGTCGCAAGCTCCCTATGTGGAACTACTGAATCCCATCAGTGCCGAACGGGATGTGATGCGTCAATCGATTTTGGCCAGCGTCCTCGACAACGCGGCACTAAACCTTCGAAATCGAGATACAGTACGTCTTTATGAGATCGGCTTGACCTACGTTCCCCAACCCGGCGAAGCTCTCCCCAAGGAATCCCGACAGTTGGCACTCGTGATGACTGGCCGGCGTTCCCTCGCTTCCTGGGACGATCCTCAGGGGCAGAAACCCACACTGCTTGACTTTTTCGATCTAAAAGGGGTGGTGGAATCCCTTCTTCTCGGCTTCCACACTCCGCGAGCTGAATTTGGCTCGGCAAAAGAGGTCAACTGGTTGCACCCCGGCCGCTCCGCGCGGATTACAATTCAGGACCAAATCGTCGGATTTTTCGGAGAGCTCCATCCTAAGGTTGCCGCGCATTTCGATCTGGCGGACCGATCCATTCTGGTGGCCGAAATCAATCTTGAATCATTGTTCTCAGTGGTTCCTGAGCGTTTCGCCTTTACCCCGGTGCCGCGCTTCCCGGCCGCTCTGCGGGATGTGGCAGTGCTGGTGGATGATTCTCTAGCCAACGAAGCGATTTCCAAGGAAATTTTGGCTGCGGGAGGTGATCTTCTGAAGGAAGTTCGTTTATTCGATCTTTACAAAGGGGATACCATTCCCCAGGGTAAGAAGAGCCTGGCTTATTCTCTGGCCTATCAAGCCGACGATCGCACCCTCTCCGAAAAAGAGATCGAAAAAGCCCATAAGAAGATCGAAGACCGACTTCGCCATGTTCTGAAGGCCGCCATCCGAGGCAAGGATGCATAATGGCGCAAAGGATAGCAATTGTAGGGGCTGGAATCAGTGGATTGAGTCTGGCCTGGCAGATCCGCAAACGGTTGCCGGATGCGGCCATCCGTATCTTTGAGAAAAATTCTCGGCCGGGTGGCAATATCTGGTCGGAACGCCAGGACGGTTTTCTGGTGGAAATGGGCCCAAACGGATTTCTAGACAGTAAGACCTCTACTCGAGATCTTTGCCGAGAATTGGGACTGACAGATAAGCTGATATCGGCCAGCGAAGGAGCGCGAAAAAATCGCTACATTTTCTGGAATGGTCGTCTCCAGGCGCTCCCCAATTCGTTACTATCCTTTCTCGGTTCACGCTTACTGTCTTCAAAGTCGAAATGGCTTCTGCTAACCGAGAAATATCGCAGAAATCAGGCTACAACCGAGGATGAAACAGTCGATGCGTTTGCCCGGCGCAGGGTAGGGGATGAAATAGCCAATATTGTTGCGGATGCGATGGTAACGGGCATCCATGGCGGCGATCCCAAGGTTTTAAGTGTCAAATCGGCGTTCCCCCGACTGGCAATCTGGGAAAAAGATAGCGGCAGTGTGCTGGGGGGGATGAAAAAGAATCGCCGACTGAAAAAAACGGAAGCCCTTTCCAGAGGAGAGCAACCCCCGGGCCCACCTCGGATGTGGGGATTTCGAGACGGCTTAAGAGTTCTGATTGAAAAACTCGCCGAGGTTTTTCGCGATGAACTGGTGCTGAACGCCGATATTCAAAAATTGGAAAAGCTTGATGGCGAATGGAGAATCGTCGTCAATAAGGGTGAAGCGCGAAGCTTCGATAGCGTAGTCCTAACCTGCCCGGCCTACGCGCAGGCTAAAATTCTCGAAAAGATCGATCAAAAGCTCAGCCAGGAACTTAATGAAATTCCTTATAACCGTATCGCAGTTGCGGCCTTAGGATTCCGAGGCATACCGACACAATTTCCCACCGACGGCTTCGGCTTCATCTCCCCCCAGTCCTTGAAACGGGATATCGTCGGCGTTCAATGGTGCTCCTCCATATATCCGGGGCGTGCGAACGAGGGGACTTCCTTATGGCGGGTTCTCTGCGGCGGTTGGAATCGACCTGAAATAGTAGATTGGCCGGACGAGAAGCTGCTTTCGGCTGTATTGAGCGAATTGAAAATATCGATGGGCGTAACCGAAGCTCCCGTGTTTCAAAAGATCGTCCGCTGGCCCAAGGCCATCCCGCAGTACCGCGTCGGGCACTCGAAGAAAATTAGCACCATAATGGAGCTATCGCACGCTCATTCGGGCCTATTTTTGGGCGGAAATGCATTCCGCGGCGTTGCGATCAATGATTGTACAGAGGATGCGACGTATCTGGCGGAACAAATTACCATGTATCTTCGTACCCCTGATAAAATGAAAATTTGACCTTGGCCATTCGCGATCCTTTTGTGATAGGATGCCCAAGGTTTGGTACTACTCTCCTTGAGGCTTCTCATGCGCTCCGTTTTGTGTTTAATCCTGGGGGGCGGACGCGGTCAGCGTTTGTATCCGCTCACGAAACTTCGCAGCAAACCCGCGGTACCCGTCGCCGGGAAATATCGCCTGATCGATATACCTATCAGTAACTGCATCAATAGCGGTTACAACCGCATATACGTCTTGACCCAGTATCTCAGCGTCAGCCTTCACAAACATATCGCTCAGACGTACAAGTTCGATATGTTCGGTAATGGCTTCGTGGAGATCCTGGCGGCCCAGCAAACCAATGAAGGCTCTCACTGGTATCAGGGAACGGCCGACGCTATTCGCCAAAATTACCGGCAGATTATTCAGGATCCCTGCCAGGATTGCATCATTCTGGCGGGTGATCAGCTTTACCGAATGGATTTCGGCGAGATGCTGACCACGCACCATAAGTCCGATGCCGATGTCACTTTGGCAGTATTACCCGTTGGATCGGATACAGTCGGTGGCTTGGGCATCGTGAGAACTAACGAAGAAGGGCGAATTGTCGGGTTCGTCGAGAAACCTCAGACCGCCGAGCAACTCAAGCCCTTCTACGTCGAATCGGACTGGATCGAAAAACGCGGAATTCGCTGCAATGGCCGGAACTATCTGGCCAGCATGGGTATCTACATCTTCAAGAAGCAAGCGCTGTTGGAGATGCTAGATACAAAACCTCTGGCGACCGACTTCGGGAAGGAAATATTCCCGCGCGATTATCCGACTCGACGAATAAACGTTCATCTTTTCGACGGCTACTGGGAAGATGTGGGGACCATCAAATCCTACCATGAAGCTTCCTTGGCGCTGGCGAGCGAAAAGCCACCGTTCGATTTTCACTCGGCGCAGGGAATAATCTTCACGCGAATGCGATTTTTGCCCCCCTCGCGAATCATGGAGGCAGAATTGAAGTCCTGCATGATCAGCGATGGCAGCGTAATTCTTCCCGGGGCAAAAATTGAACATAGTTTACTGGGAGTTCGAAGCCGGGTCGGACGTAATGCAATCATCAAAGACTCCGTAATCATCGGCTCGGATCGCTTCGAATCGGACGCAGAACGTGAGGTCAATCGCCGGAAGGGAATTCCAGATTTCAACATTGGCGATGGGGCGATCATTCACCGGGCTATATTGGATAAAGATTGTCGGATTGGGCGGAATGTGAAAATCTTGAACGAAAAAGAGATTATGGAGTTCGATTCTGAACTCTATTCGATTCGAGACGGCATAGTCGTGGTACCCCGGGGATCGATTATCCCCGATGGTACCGTGATTTGATAATTCAAACTTTAGGCTTTAGCAGCCGCGGCTGCTAAAGCTCGAGTAGCCTGCGTTTCCGGTTCAACACCTTCCCCGAAAATCAACAGCAGCGGGCTGGCGATGTAAATCGATGAGTAAGTTCCCACGATAACGCCAATAACCATCACAAACGCGAACAGGTGCACCCCGTCGCCGCCGAAGGCATAGAGCACGATAACCACCAGCCAAGTCGTCAACGAGGCCAGCAAAGTTCGCGATAGTGTCTGGTTTACACTGTCATTGATCATTTGCTCGGTTAACTTGGGGTTTTTGCCGCGCACTTCGCGAATTCGATCGAACACAACGATAGTATCATTGACCGAGTAACCTACTAGGGTCAGCAAGGCTGCGACGGCCGGCAGGTCGATCTTGAAGTCTTTGAGACCCAGCAGTTTGCCGAAGGCCGTATCGTGCACGTAGTAGCAAATCGCGATAGCACCCAAGGTGAAGCAGAGGTCGTGGATCAGGCAGATCACGGCCGCGGCTCCAAAGGTCCAGCTTCCGAAGCGGAACCACAGGTAGAGCAAGATGGCTAGCCAGCTAGCCAGAATAGCGTAGACCGCTCGATTTTTGGTTTCATCCGCCAGCGTACTATCGAATGTTTCCAGACGTTCCGGTTGAGGACGCGAAGCGAAAGCCGCTTCACCACTCTTCAAGAGTGATTCCACTTCCTGGGCATTGAGCTTTCGAGCAATCGGATTGTCGGCCAAGTCGAATCGCATTGTGGTATAGCGACCTTCAATGGCCGCGCCTTCCCCACGAACATCGATCAGATCGGCATTTCCGACTTCCGGGGCCTTCGTACGAAACTCTCGTTCGAGAAGAGTTTTCACGAAACTCGGAGAAGTGGGGACAGGCTCTTTGGTGGTCGGATCGATGAAGTTCAGAAGCCAATGTTTGTCCTTGGGAGTAATCGTAAAGTCGGTCGTTAGAAGCAAGCTGGCACCGGCTGCGGTATCGCCCTCGCGGCAAAGTCGGTCGAGAGCGATTTGCACCAATTCCGGCTCCATTTCCGTGGTACGGACCGTAAAGTACCGGCTATTGCTCCCCGACTGAGACTGCAGGAAAATTTGCTCCACGGACCAATCTGGCAATTGGCTTGCCCGCTTGGCGACCGCGGCTTCTTTTTGTTCCGTAGTTTCTCCCAACGGCGGATTCGCCAGCGTTACCTGCTGTTCGGAACCATCTTTATACTTGATGGCATAAATATTCTTAAACTTGCCGGAGGGATCCTCAACACTTTTCACAGAATCGATAGCCAGTAGGGTTTTCTGGCGTTCATCGCTGAGAAGGTGGCGAAGCTCCGATATCGACTTCTCGGTTTTGAATTGGCCACCATAGGCCGTACCACCGACGAAGTCGACGTTCAAACCATTGGAGCCTCTCGCCAGGAAGAGCCCAAGTCCCAAAATTGTCAGTATCGCAGTTGCCGTAAACATTAATTTTCGGATGGCCATAAAATCAATGCTGGGCTTGCTGAAAAATCGCAGCATGCGAAGCTGTTTGAGCCAATTCCGATGCAGGCAGTAATCGAAAATCAATCGAGTCATAAAGAGCGAAGTGAACAAACTGATGATCAAGCCGGCGGTCAAGCTGACGCCAAAGCCTTTGAGCTGATCGTTACCCACCGTGTAAAGCACGATGGCCGTGAAAATACTACTTAAGTGGGTATCGATAATTGTCGGGAACGCCCGATCATAACCGTTTCGAAGAGCTGTGGCGATTGAGTTCCCTCGATCTCGTTCTTCCCGCAAGCGTTCATAAATCAGAACGTTGGCGTCCACAGCCATCCCGAGCATAAGAACCAGACCGGCCAAACCAGGCAGGGTGAATGTGGCGTTGACGGCAACCATGAAGCCAACAGTCAGTAACAAGTTTGCCAAGAGAGCGAGGGAGGCGACCAGCCCGGCGAAGCGGTAGTAAATCACCATGAAAATCAGAACCGCCACGAAGGCCAGAAACACGGCCCAGGTACCGCTCTTGATCGTGTCTTCACCCAGGGTGGCACCGATCGTATTTTCGCTGACCGGAAGGGGTTTCAAAGAAGCGGGCAGGGCACCCGATTTCAAGATCTGAACGATCTCCCGAACATCCTTGATGCTACCGACTTCGATGATACCGCTGCCACCGGTGATGGGCGAGTTGATCTGGGGAGCGGATGTGATCAGGCCGTCGAGAATAATGGCGAACTGACGCATTTGTTTGGTGCCGGTCGCGTCGCCCGAGGGCTTGTTCTTACGGGTCAATTTCGCGAACTGGCTGCTCCCTGCGGAATTCAGTGTGAATTCGAGGAAGTTGCGGCCTTTATTGCTGAAGCCGTTACCTTCGCGGGCAGTAATTGTCACCGAACCACCCACCTTGAGTGAGTCGCTGGATCGGGTCAGAATGAAGTATTCGTATTTGCGTTCTTCACGCTGCTGCTGAGAGAGCTTCAAGCTCTTGCATTCCCGGCTGTAAATCAGCATGGAAGAGACTTGTCCCTCTCCTTCATCGCCATTACCCCGATTAACTTGCAGATAAGCTTTGCCTTCTTTACGCGCTTCGGCCACTTTCATCCAAAGATCACCCTTGCCTTCGTTGGCGTTTTGCAGACCCAGGGAGGTCCGATAGCGATCGTCGATGGGAGCCCAGCTATAGGTGGCTGGTTCGTTTAAAGCGAGGAATTCCCCATCCGGAGCAGATGGACCCGGGGGAGGCACACCATCGATCGCAGCTCGCTCCAGGATATCTTTATTGGCGGGATTTTCGAGATATTCCTGTGCTGCCTGAATCCCTTTCTTGTCGTCGGTATCCGCATCGTTAGCCAGCATTCGAAATTCAAGACTTCCGACCGCCTGAATCAGCTTTTTGAATTCTTCGATCTCTTCCTGATTCAGATTCTTCTTTCCGGTACCGACTTTGCTGTCGGCATCTCCCGTTGACTGATCGCCGCCAAATTGTTTGGCAACGGTGGGCAGAATAATTTCAATGCGTTTCTTACCCGAGCCGACTGGACGAATCGTTACGTTCTTCAAGTCGGCGGGGTCGAGACGCCGCTTCAGAGCGGCGGCTAGTTCCTTCATATCGACATCAGCTGCCGATCCTTCACCGGCCTTAGAGACAGTCTGATCCAGTTCGTAAACCAGAATCGTACCGCCTACCAGGTCGATACCTAGTTTGAAGCCCTGCCCACTGTCGCGATACTTCATGTAGGCGCGACCAACCAACAAGGTCGCAATCAGGAGCGGGATGAGGCAGAGTATGGTTCTTCGACTGAAATTCCGTTGCATATTCGGCCGATTTCCGAAAAAAGAGGATTCCTATCCGTATTAAAAACTCACCAATTTTGAAGTCGAGCCGACTCATCTGAGTCCACTCGTTCTATTTTGCTTAAACCGTTACTTAGGTCTTGTTTTCCAGGACTTTCTGTTCTTCTTCCGAACCTATGATTCGGATGATCGAGCTTTTTCGAACTCGTATGCGAGTATTACTGGTGTCATCCGTCCGAAGAGTGACCTCGTCTTCGTTCTCTTTCAGAGCGACGACGGTCCCGAAGATTCCGGCAGTGGTTTCGACCTTATCGTTCTTTTTGAGGCTGGAAAGCAAGTTCTGCATGGTCTGCTTCTGCTTGCGGGAAGAAGTGACCATCAAGAAAAAGAACAGTCCCAGCGGCAACAGCAACATGATCATATTGGCGGCTGGGGGCGGACCAGCCGGCTGCGCTGCATTGGGGTCGGCGTCTGCTAATAAGGAGAACGCCTGGAGCATATTCATATTTCGACTCGAACCATGAGCTTTCGCTCGGAAAGCAGGAATATCCAGTAAAAGCTCTATCCTAGATACCGCTGGACCACCGGGCAAGGCAAGAGGCCCGATACTCGCCAAAAGTCCCATTTTCTATCGCAAGTCCTGCCTGCTCCATCAACGCCAGATAGTAGCGGATATTATGAATGGACAGGAGGGTAGGCCCCAGCATCTCATTTGCATGGAACAAATGATGCAGATAAGCCCGGCTAAAATTCTTGCAACAGTAACAATCGCAATCGGACATGACGGGTCGGGGATCTCGCCGATGCTGTGCGTTCTTCAATTTCAACTGACCTTCGTGCGTGAAGGCGTGCCCATTTCTTCCGTTTCGCGTCGGCATAACACAGTCAAACATGTCAATTCCTGCCGCTACGCCTTCCAGTAGATCCTGAGGGCGACCAACTCCCATCAAATAGCGAGGTTTATTTTCCGGCAGAAAAGAGGCACAGTCGGGCAGCGCGGCGTGCATTAATTCTGGTGACTCGCCGACACTGAATCCACCGAGGGCATAACCAGGAAAATCTAGGTCGACCAGGTGGCGGGCACACTGCTCACGAACTCCAAGATTTATACCGCCCTGGACGATCGCAAAAAGAACTTGATCCTTTCGAACATGGGCATCCCGGCACCGTTTCGCCCACAAAATCGTACGTCGTACGGCATCCTGCATCTTTTCCAGCGGAGCATCGGCGGGGGGGCACTCGTCCAGAACCATTGCAATATCTGAGCCCAAATTCTCCTGAATCTGAACGGCTCGTTCCGGAGTCAGCTCCAATAATTTGCCATCGATATGCGAGCGGAATCTGGCACCGTCATCATTGATTTTCCGGACTTCGGCGAGACTGAAGACTTGAAATCCCCCGGAGTCGGTCAGGATTGGTTTATCCCAGCCATTGAATTGATGTAATCCTCCGAGTTCGGCCACCAGATCATCGCCGGGCCGTAACGCCAGGTGATAAGTATTCCCCAAGATTATCTGGGTATTGAGGGCGTGGAGTTGCTCGGGAGTGATTCCCTTGACCGTTCCCTGGGTACCTACCGGCATAAAAACCGGTGTCTGAATCGACCCGTGGGGAGTCTGCATCACGCCGCGTCGGGCTAGTCCATTCTTATGGAGGAGTTTGAAATTAAATTCCATTTGGGCGATGTTAGAAATCTGAAAGAATTAGCCAAGCGTCTTGATGGAAATGGTCGATTTCATTTTTCGTACTCGGAACGAGCCGGCCAGAAATTTCGAAGCTTTGCGCAAGAAAAAGCCGTTAGGTGGAATGGGGAGGATAGGCGGTAATGACACTGCCGACGAATATTCATTTGGCCAATTGCTGGGTCTTCACATTAGTCTCCGTCGGATGCACGTTGACCGGACGATCCCTTCTGGCACTCGCCGCCCCCAGGTACGCAAGATGTCGATTGGAGGATTGGCTGCTTTCCGCCTTCTGCGGGACCTCGCTCTGGATGCTGGTTCTGGGATCGCTTTGTCACAGCGGCTTCACCATTGCTCAAATCCGACTACCCGTCGGTGCGTTATTCCTGCTAATTTTTCTGGCAGCCGTTGGTATGCACAGATCTGCATTTTTTTTGCGCCTGCCGAGTCTGGCCTCGCTTTTTTTAATCTACATCCTCGGCAATTTGATGTGTCTTCTGCTTTGGGAACGATTTCAAAACGGAGGGTGGTATCCGATTTTCAACGACGCCAGCATTTATGCTAACTGCAGCACTTGGTTGCAGTACCATGCTTTTTCTCGGGCGGTCGATCCATTTGCACCTCACAACCCCATGAGCCAATCGATTGAGGAATTTCAGGAGTGCGGTTACCGCATGGGTGGAACATTCTTTCTGGCCTTCGTAAGTAGTTGGTTTCCCAGAAATGATACCTTCGAGGTCTTAAAACCGGTTGCCCTCTGGTGTCTGGTTCTCAACTTTGCCGGTATTTATTTGCTCGCCCGCTGGGGAATACGCTTGAATCGCTGCGGGGCGGCACTGGCCGCCGCAATAGCACATGCTTTGCCGAACCCGCTTTATCTGGCTGAAGAATATAATTTCATGCCGCAGCTTCTGGGAACATCTTTGCTCATGGTCAGTCTGGCCGTTTTGAACCGCACCCGCGTACCGTCCCGTTGGAATTTTCAGTCCGCTGTGGTTATCGCATTACTCGTCGCCGGAGTAATATCGGTCTACAGCGAATTTGCTCCCATTCTGGCAGTGGTGGCATTCTGTCACTTGCTGCTCTTGGGTACTCTGGCTTATCGAAAGCAGGAGGGAGCAAAGTTAAGTCGATTCTTTGCCGTGACGATTTTGCTTTTACTTGTGCTAGGAAATTACGAGTGGATTCGCGCCGTTCGGGCGCAATTCAATCTGGTACAGGTGGCAGTGGGCTTTGAGATTAACTGGTCTAGAAATCAGTGGTTAAACTTCATCAGCGGTGTGGATTGGAACGATCCGGAGTTCGCAAACGTAATTCCAATAGAAGTGACCTGGATTGTTTTATTTCTAATGGTCCTGGGGCTAGTCGGATCTCTGAAAAATTCCTTTAGCACCGTGTTGATGGCAACTCTGACCTTCGCGGGTTTAGCTTTATATTTTGCATTGATCGCTATTGACCCCAGCACGGGGCTGATTGGACATCGTTGGAGTTGTTTCAAAATCGTGAAATGGAGTTTTCCACTCCTTTGTGTACTGACAGCAAATGGTTTGAGCCTTATTGGATACTCATTGAATCTGAAATATCGAAGGTGGGCAGGGTGGCTTGCAATACTCGCGCTGGCATCCGTTAACCTGCAACATACATTTCCTCAGGTTGCTAGAATCATGAAAAAGCAGAGCGACCTGATGTGCCGTCATCTGGGAGTACCGCAGCCGCGATTGTTTTTCGGAGATGCGAAAACAAAGATTCGAAATTCGAAAGCGTCGTCGGTTTATCTGGTTCGCGCTCCCAAGGATCACTGGCCGCATAGTTTTGTGCCGTACCTTTGCTGGCCCAAACCGATGGCGAATGCCTGGCCGGGAAGTAATTTTTTAGGGAGTAATCTCAACCACGATTATCTTCAAGAATCGCCCGGTGAGATTGGGAGCCATACGCTCTATCTGATGTGGTTCCCCCCCAGTTTCACTGCGGATTTCGATGTAATTGCCGGGAATCTCGTCAAGCTTCGGAAGGTGCAACCTTACTTCTTCGATCTGGCGTTCGGCTCTTCGAAGGATTCGGACCAATTGACGGGGAATCTCTTTGTTCCCGTTGCGGGCAAGTTTAATTGCGAGTTTCGAATCCGAGGCGGGGAAGAAGGGGAGTTGCAACATTTCCGAATTGAGATTTTTGCCAAAGCTCCGACGAGTGTGAGTAATCTAAAACCGATTAGGACTTGCGATGTGGAATTTGAGGGCAAACTAGGCCGATGTAATATTCAGGTTGAACAAGGAATTTGGGATGCTCGAGTCACTTCCTTCTCCTCCTCAAAGCGGCGCGTGCAAAACTTCAAAGAACTCGAAATCGTCTGGAATCCCACAAACGAACAAACCGGTGAGATTGTCCCACCGGTTCATTGAGTTTTAAGTTATTCGGATCGCTCAGTCGCCGCGTAATTTGATACCGAGTTCCGTCAATTTCTCTCGGATTTCAGTCAATGAAGTCTGACCGAAGTTCTTGGCTTCCAACAACTCATCGGCGGTACGGGAGACGAGTTCGCCGATGGTCAGAATCGATAGACGATTCATGCACTTGCGTGCCCGAACCGACAAGTTGAGATCGCTGACCGGCTTGTTCATCATCGCCTGCTCTTCCGGCGACAACTGCTGCTGCGGCCGGTAGCGCATTTCATACTGCATGCCCTGTTCAAGGGACTGGCCGATTCTCAGGCCTTTGGCGCCCATGATGTTCTTAATTTCGTCGAGCGATGTCTCGCCGAAATTCTTACTGGCCAGAAGGCTGGCTTCGGTGATACGGGTCAAATCGCCGAGCGTTCGAATTCCCATCTTCTTCAGACAGTTCCGGCTGCGAACGGAGAGTTCGAAATCGGTTACCGGAACTTCCAGTACCTGCCGGAAGATCGTCGAGGATTGTTCTTCCTCGGGATTGTAATGCATCGTCAGCGAAGCGGACGCATCCTTCAGGAATAACCGCGCACGATCATCGTTGGGATCGGCCTGAAGTAACCGATTGAAGCATTCGACGGCTTTATCGTACTTGGCGTTGTCTTCGTAAAGAACGCCGAGGTTATTCAGCGTGCCTTTGTGTACCGGTGGATACTTCAAGCAACGTTCGTAGAAGCTGATGGCTTCGTGGTCGTTGCCCGAAAGATCGTTGAAGTAGCCGAGTTGGAAGAGGGCACCGGTATGACCGGGATCGAATTCAATCGCTTTTTCAAGCGATTTCAGAGCTTTAGCCTTGTCCCCTTCCGCCAGGGTGCACAGTGCACTCTGGTAGTGGAATTCCGCGCTGTGGCTGGCGAGTTCTTCCAGTTTGCTCAAAATTGATCGGGCGTGAGTCCAATCGCCTTTCAAGCGATAGACGTTTGCCCGTTGCAGTTGAACTTGTGGGGCGGAATAGCCCGATTTCTCCGCTCGATCCAGGGCTTTCAAAGCTTCTTCGTGCTGCTGCAGATTCGCCAGTGCGCGGCCGTGGTAGAAATATCCCAAGGGCACTTCTGCGTGCTTGAGATTTTCGGCCGATTGATTCATGAAACCGAGGAAATAATTGGCAATACCCAACTTAAGGTGGAGTTTTTTTGCCACGGCTGGGGGCGAAGATTCGATCTTCTTGGCCAGTAGTTGAGTCACTTCCCGCAGACTCTTGAATTGGTTGCCGCCCTGGGCTAAGCCCTCGCGCAATTTCTGCACGGTTCCGGCATCGCAATCTTCCCGTTCGACCAATAGAGCTTTCAAATCGATCACGGCATCCACGTATATTTTCTCCGCAAGGTGCGCACCTTCACTGCAAGACATTCTTATATCAATTGAAGGCATAAGGGCAAGGTCGGCTAGTCCTTAAACAAGCGAAGTTTTTGATGCCAATTCCGTGGGGAGTTTTAGCGAGATAGTTCGATGAGTCCTCCGCGCCGGAGCTTTTCGCTCGGCCGAACGCATACTTCTATTTTTCAAACATTCTTCCTTTCCGCGAATAGCTCTCGGCGTTTTATCGGATCGGGACATCCGGATCCCGACTTCAGTCGGTCGAACGATCAGCACCTCAGTGCTTTCAGTAGTCGGAAGAAGATTGGCAAGTGCGGGTTCCAGCCGAGCAATCGATAGACGATGCGGCCGGCCTTCCGGACGATCTGACAAGGCAGAAGCATGAACGCATTGAGGAAGGTTTTGAATTCCATTTTCAAAACCGACTGCTTCTGGTCCCGATGCTTTTCCCGCCAGCGACCAGGAGTTTCCGGCAACGTCAAGGCCCACCAGGCTTTCAAGTTCCAGGCCAGGGAGGCCATCACCATGTACGCCCAATTGCTTTCCAGATCGTGCAGCGGCGCGTGCAAGGCCCGGCAACCGCCCTTGAGCTGCGCTATCAGATTTTCCTGATTGCAGCGATCGTTGGCTTCGTAGACGACTTCCGCGGCCGTGCACTCCCGGTCGTTGGTGATGTAGAAGAAATAGCGTTCGTCCGGATACAGAACGGATTCGCCTTTTTCCACGGAAAGATTCTTGCGAATCACCACCAGGCGATACGCCCTTCGGCAAGCGGTCGGTTGGTACTCGAACTCGGCCACCGCTTCGGAGATCAACTTCACATTTACGAATTCCCGCTCTTGGACGATCCGCTCCTTGGTGTTTTCCCGTCGGTGTCGCAACTTCGCTTTCGCCGAGTATTGCGCGGGACGCTCGAGCTTGTGCCAAGCCGCTTCCGGCAGGTTTTCCGCGATTGCTTCGAGGTTTTGCTTCGAATCGTAGCCGAAATAAAAGCGTACCTTGGCGTTGGCATCCCAGCCGTCGAGGCGAGTGGTCTGCGAGAAATCGGTGTCGCCGCGAAAGACGATCCTGCGAAAGCCCGCTTGAAGGCACAGCAAAAGAGCCCGGTCGAGTTCGACCGCGGCCCCTTCGTGCGAAGGGCGATTGCCGGGACGGTTGACGATGCTCAGCGTCTCACCGGTGTTCGCCAGGGTCACCGCCAGGGGGTGGTAACACCAGTCTCTGTTATAGTTGATGTCCATCCCCGCTTTACGCTCGCCACGCGTTTGGGTAAAGCTGCCGTCGGCGTCGATCTTCGCGCATTCCCAAAAGGAATCGGGTTGCTTCGACCAGACGCGTAAACGGGTCTGGTTGAAAGCGTCGATCAAAGCCTGGATGCTGCCACTATCGAAGCGTCGACAAAAGTCGCCCGAAGTAGTCGGGTCGGGAAAACGCTGAGTGCCCAAGGCGTTGAGAAAGTTTTCGTCCGTGCGACGCAGTTCCATGTCTTGCAGGCAGGTACCCCCGCAAAGGGAATTGTAAGCGATGGCCAATACGTGGTCCGATTCCGAGTAAGGCCTTTGAAATTGGAGCAGATGCAACTTCTCGTCGATGTCGTCGATCAGTCCGATACGCCGGGCCAGAAGGTGCATGGCCCCGAGGCCTCCGCAACTGATCGCCCCCACGCGTTCGGAGACTTCGTAATGAATGTTGGAGGCGTCGAAAGAAGGAGCGAAGGTCATCGCGGCCTCTCGCTTAGCCAGACGACGTTCGATTCGACTCTTGCATTTTTGAAACCAACGTCCGAAAATAACATTCACTCGAAACTCCTTTTTGCGACTGTCGATTTGTTAAGCGGTTACTTACACAAACCGCAGAAAACAAAAAGGATTTCGAGCTTTCTTCGATAAATCGAAACAATTCCCCAAAAAACTACGCTGTTTTAAGGGCTAGTTCGAACGCTTAAATCTTTAAGTTCTTAAGATTGTTAGGTGAATTTTTGCAGATTTAATCAAACCTTCTTTAGAATAAGACTTAATTCTCAGAAAAAAATCCATCATTTCATATATTTTCTTTTTAAGAAAATGGTTTGAAAGATGAAATCCTCCCGAGTTCCCGCCGAGTTGCCTGCTTTTTATGCCAACGCCCTGCCTGGCTTGGAAAGTATAGCCGCGGACGAAATCCAACGCGATCTGGGTGGTGAGATCAAGCGGACCGAAAGGGGCTTGATAGTCTTCAAACTCGAACATCTCGATGAATCGATTCTGAATCTTCGAACTACCGAAGATGTTTTCATTCTGGCTTGGGGCACTGACGCCCTGACCCATCGGGCCATCGATTTGAAGTCCATTACCCATTGGAGTCGCAAGCCGGACTGGAAGCGACTGCTCAGTCTGCATCATTCGGTTCAACCGAAAACTAAAGGGAAACCGAGCTATCGGTTTGTCTGTCAGATGCAGGGGACGCATGTCTACCAGCGTAAACAAGCCTTAAAAGCCATGGCCGAGGGCATCCGAGAGACCGATGCAATTCCAGCAAGCTGGAAAATGGTGGAGGAGAATGGCTGGTTGGAAATCTGGCTATCCATTCACAAGGAAAGGGCAGTATGTGGGATTCGTCTATCGGATCGCACGATGCGTCATCGGACCTACAAAACGGAGCATATGCCCGCTTCATTGCGCCCGACTGTAGCGGCTGCAATGGTCCGGCTGGCAGGGGCCGCCCCCGGAATGACCGTGTTGGATCCCATGTGTGGCGCGGGAACGATTTTGGCGGAGCAAATTGAATTATCCAAGCTGCGTAGGGCCGGACGGATCGAAACTTGGGGCGGTGACTTGGACATGAATATGTTGCGGGCGGCAGTGACCAACCTGAAAAAGTTGGGGCCTTGTCTTCTCGCTCGCTGGGATGCCACCAAACTCCCTTTCGGCGCCAGTTCCGTTGAAAGAATCATCTGTAACCCACCGTTCGGCAAGCAAATTAGCGATCCGGAATCGATCAAGCCGCTGTACAGATATTTCATCAAGGAATGTAATCGCGTTCTGAAACCCGGTGGTCGGGTGGTGTTGCTCGTTTCGGATCAACCGGCACTACGTGAGGCCATCGAACATACCTCCTGGTCGGCCACCCGGCAATATTCTGTGGAAATTCTAGGGCAGGGTGCTACGATCAGTGTCTGGCAGAAACCTGCGTAGAATTGTACATTAACGAAAACCATATCTATTTTTTGTCTGTAGGACCGAGGTGGATAGATGCCGCTTTATCGCTGCCCGGAATGCAAAACGACCCTGAAGAAAAAAGAACCTGTTGAACCGGGCAAGAAGCTCAAGTGTCCCAAATGTGCTACTATTTTCGCGGCCAAACCGATAGCCGAAGAACCGGAACCCGCTTCGACGCCTAAAGCGGCAACTCCTCCCAAAGTAGAGAAGAAATCGGAAAATCTGCCTCAAAATCTGACAGAGGCTCAGATCAAAATCCGCAAAGCCATGGCGGAGGAGGAAGAAGAATCGGCCGGTGTTTATTTGACCAAGCATGAAGTGGAAAAAGTCCTCGAAGATGTTAACTACGGCAGTCTCCGCGATAAGTATTTCAAAAGCAAAAAAGGTCCGGCGATGGCCATGACCATCAAAGCTTCGAATTATCTGATCTTTTGGGGCGTGATTCTCGGTATTTTGGGTCTGGCCACCATTGTATTTGCCGCCTGGCCTTACATTTTCGACTCGGGAACGGGAAAACGGATGTCTCGGTCCGAAAACGTCTACCAGATCATCGTGGGCTCATCGGGGTTTCTGTGTATGATCGTGGCCACGATCATTTGCTGGGGAGCTTCAAAACTTCAAAACCTGGAATCGTATGTCTTGGCTTGGATCGGTGCAATTCTGGGGCTGCCGGTTGGCGTTTATGCGATTTACATTTTAACCCGACCGGAAGTGAAAGAAGGCTTTGAGGAAGTGGCCGAAGGAGAAGTGCAGTAAGCGCTGACCATGTTAAACTTTGAATATTTTGTCTCCAATCTTAAATCCCGGATTAAATCGCCCATCCTTGTGATCCTGGGTTCGCCCCGTTTGGTCTGCGATCTGGCAACGCACTTCCCGGAATTTTCGATTTCGAACTTTCAGCTCGATCTGCATCAGACCCAGAAGCTGGAAATCGAAGCGGAATCCCGAAATTTGAAGATCCAGGTTTTCACCAAACCCGATCTTTGGGATGTTCCTGAAAAGTATCCCACGGTTCTGTTTCCGGTGATGAAGCATGGCGAGCGGGAATTGAAACTCGACATGCTGGAACAGTCGATTCAAGTACTGGAACAAGGGGGGATGCTGGCCTCACTTTCCGAATACGAACGGGATTCGCTCCTGCCCAAATGGCACAAGAAAATCTACGGTAAGTGCAGCTCGATTCCTGCTCAGGACGATTGCAGTCTGTTCTGGTCGTTCAAAGACACAGAACCTACTCGGCGACGTCATGAAATTGTTTTTCACGCGAGAATAAAAGACGGGCCCTCGAGGGTGTTTCGAAGCTGGCCCGGAGTTTTTTCCTACGGCCGCATGGATGATGGGGCTCGCGCGTTGCTGGATTGTGCGGAGATCCGCGAGAACGATGCTGTACTCGATCTCGGCTGCGGCATCGGTACGAACGGGATCCTGATCTCACATCTGACGAATGGACCGATCACTTTCGTGGATAGCAATGTCCGGGCTTGCGAATTGACGAGGATCAATGCCGAGGCCAGCGAGCTCAAAAGGTTCCAGGTTCTGGCATCCTCGACACAGGTGGAATTGGAGCCCAATAGTCAGGATGTTGTGTTGGCGAACCCACCGTATTATGGCCAGTCGCTGATCGTCCAGAAGTTTCTGGAGACTTCGCACGCACTCCTTAAACCAGGGGGCCGGCTTTATCTGGTGACCAAGATGATCAATGAAGTCGGGGCGATGGCGACGCAATTTTATCCGGAAGCCACATACGACGAAACACGAGGCTATAACGTGATTAAGGGAATCAAGGAATGACGGTTGAAGAAGTCATTTCCATCCTGAAACTTCAACCGCATCCCGTGGAAGGTGGATTTTTTCGGGAAATTTACCGCAGTTCGCTGATAATCCCGAAATCCGCTTTGCCGGATAATCCTGGAGATAGGTCACTCTGCACAACAATTTATTACCTGCTAACGGCCAAAACGGTATCCGAATTGCATCAATTACCAACTGCTGAAATTTTTCATTTTTATTTGGGCAGTCCGGTCGAGATGCTGCAATTGAGCCTTGATGGGGAGAGTCGCCGAGTCTACCTCGGTACCGATTTGAAATCCGGTCAGGTCCCTCAACTGGTTGTTCCCGGTGGCGTTTGGCAAGGAAGTCACTTATGCGCTGGGGGAGAATTTGCACTTTTAGGTGCAACCATGGCCCCGGGCTTTGATTACGCGGACTATACTTCCGGTAACCGAAAAGAGCTTCTCACGCTGTTCCCGGCCGAAGCCGAGTTGATCAAAAAATTGACTCCCGGACAGGACTAGATTCGAGTCGAAGCCTCAGAGCGTTTTCAAATACTCAAGTACCGCTTTTCTTTCACCTTCTGTCAAATCGTCTCCAAAAGTATGGCCGCGGTTCGATCGGCCCGGTTTCGAAGTGTCGTAATATTTTCGTTGCTCGAAGACTGAAATAGACATCGGGATCGATTTCACTTCCGTAATTTTCCAGCCGACTTTATCCCGATCGTAATCGGCTTCGTTGGTTTCGAAGGAACGCGTGAACAATTTTGGCCGTACGTCGGATTTTAAAAGAGCGTAAAGGGTGGGAACGGAGCCATTGTGAAGGTAGGGGGCCGTAGCCCAGATGCCATCCAGCGGCGGGGCTTGATAACCTTTAGTCTGAGTCACCAGATAGCCATCACCCTTTTCTTTTGAGAACCAGCTTTCGTTATAGGCTTCGCCAAACTTGGCCGTGATCCCATCGAACCTTTTGCGGTCAGTTCCAATTTGTTCGATGGGAATGATCTTGTTCGGATAGGTCCATTTTTCGCCATAGGTGCCATGGCACTTCGCGCAATTCTCGTTGAAGACAAGCCCGCCTTTGTCTGCCAATTTCTGATCTATGGGAAACGGGTACTTGGGAGCTTCGACCGATTTGATGAAGGCGTCGATATCCTGGAACGCTTTCTCGTGCCTCTCGAAATCGGCTCTGCTGACCAAAGGACTCATCATGAACTGCATCTTGGATCGGACGGATCGGGCGTCGGCTCCCCCCGTATAGTACATCGTCTGCTTTTTCTTCAGAATCCACCAGGCCGGAACGTCCTCGCAAAGGTCGTCGTGCAGCCCCAGATCTTTGCGGCTAGATCGTAATTTCAGATCTGGTTCCCGGTAACCGAGAAGATAGACCCCCATGCCGCCCGCCTCGTTCGTGCCCCGAGCATTGCTGAATGTAAAAGGTAATTTGGTTTTTCGACCCTCGGCCAGATTCAAATCCTCGAATAGCGCATGCACATCCAGACTTGAGTTTCCCAATCCGATATAGCTCTTACCCAGGATAGACCCGGCATGACATACCATGCAATCGATCGTCAGTCCCTCTATGAGGAAACTCGCCTTGCGAAGTCCCATGGGCAACTCGCCATTTTTAAACGGAGCCGAATGCAGGCCATATCGCTTCTGAACTTCGCCCTGATAGTTGGCTGGCTTCTCTTTAGCCTCCCAGACTTTCCAAAGTTTGTCGTAACTGCTGTAGGACCAGAGTGGCGGTACGAAAGGGGTTTCAGTCAGAGCTTTGTAACCTCGGTCGACTGAGGAATCTGGAGCTTTTGGCTCGGCCGCGAAAGTTGCGGAGTTGTCGAAGATCGGGATTGCTGCAAAGGCCAGGTAAAGCAAAAGTCGAAGCATGATCGAAATCCTGGAGCGAATTCTTTCTTCTATTGTAGACCGACTCAGAAGACTGGTCGATAACTGGAAGATAACTGTTGACTCGCCTGTGTTCCATGTTATTGGAGTTCGGAGTTTAACTGCAAAGTTGAAAAGGGGGATAGGATGATTCGATTTATGTTTCTTTCCGCTGCCGTGCTTTGCTGCATGAGCACTCGATCTCAAGCTCAAAATCTGACTCAAACGCCAAACCTTCCTGCTCAGAGTACCGTGAACACGAGTTCGTTCAACAACTCGTCTAACAACGTTTCGGGTGTCTCGACCAGTCCGGGATTCTTCACGCGTCTGTACCGAAGTGTCTGGGGATCATCCTCATCGACCATTCAAACGGGCTCGAGTACATTTCCTGGCCCAGCGCCGACAAACACTCTGAAAGTTCTGGGGCCATTGCCTCCGATCATGGGAACTACGACTTCGTTTCCGATTCCTGTCGTCCCAGGAACTCTGGGACCGGTTGCTCTACCCAAGAGCGGGACAGGGAACTAGACGATATGAGCCGCTGGTCGTCTAAAGCTGCAATTCGGCTAACTATACATAACATTGATTATCGGACGTAAGAGTTGGGGTTTGCGGACATCACTCGGCCGCTCGGCCAAAACACCCAACGTCCGATAATGAATCTTATGTTCAATTAGATCTGCATTTTCATCGAGAAATAACGACAGCTCGATTATTGCTGGCTTGAGACTTCAAGTCGGCTTATCATGTCGTTCATGCTTCAACCCGCACTTATCAACGCCGGTATGGTCGGTCTCGGAATGATCTTCGACGAGACCTATCGACCCTTTTTCGAAAGCTGCCACGAAGCGCCGATTTTCGATCGCCGAGTCGGCTCTGTGGATCTTCGTCTGGTCAGTGTGGCTACCCGGACAGGTACTCGCGCAGATCAGCTGATGAAGTGTTGGTCCGCGGCTTCCCGACCCGTCTTTGAAAGTTTTGCAGGGAGCGATTCGGTCGATCGGTTGCTTGCCTCCGACGTACATGCAGTGTGCATCGCAACTCCCGACGACAGACATTTCGAACCAGCCAGGAAAGCTCTGCAGGCGGGTAAGCATGTGCTGATCGAGAAGCCCGCTGTTCTGAATCTTTCGGAACTGGATGAGCTGGTCGAGTTAGCCGGCAAACGGCAGGTTCTTTGCAAGATCGTTTACCACAAACTGCTAGACCCCGATCACAAGAAGCTTCGCACGCTGTATCGGGATGGGGTGCTCCAACACGTCAATAATGGTTACTGCTCTTTGCTGGAGCCGAAGTCGATTAGCACGGGTCAGTTCGCCGAATGGATATCCGGCCGTAATCCGGCGAGTTACGTGGCCGTGCACTATCTGAAACTGATTGATTTCACCTTCGGGCCAGATTGGCGACTCAAGCGAATTCATGCCACCGGGCAAAGAGGAATCGTCGGCTCCTCCAACGGGAGCACTTGGGACTCGGTTCAACTGCAAGTGACTTACGAGTATCCGGACGCCCGAGAAGCGACTTTCGACATTCATACCAGTTGGGTGACTCCGGATAATTTCCCCGGCTATGTGGATCAGGAAGTGCAGTTCCGTTTCGACAACAGTATCTGGCTGGCCCATCAGAGGAAAAGAGGCGTCGAACTGGCGATCGAAGGAAGGACTCCCCAGGACTTCAAGAACACTCCTAACTATCACTACAACGGCAGCTTCCTGGAGCCTTGGGGGGAACGCTGCCAGCGCGGTTATGGCATCGAAGTGATCAGCCGTTTCTTCCAGGAAGTCGGGTATGTGGAGTTCGGTACCAGAGCCCAACGTACCGACCGACTAGCGGAAATGCGCTCGCTGACCTACAACGACGTATCAGCGGATCGGAACTGCGTGGCCATCGTGCAAGCTCTGGAAGCGCTCTTAACGCGGCTTGCGTCTGGGGATGCCGGGTCCTGGGTGGAAGTCAACGGCAGCTTGGGAGGTCTGGTCCTCTTCTCGAGAAACAGATCCCCAGAAGTTCTGTACTCACCGGCGGTATAATTTCACTGAAGCGGACCTCTCTCATGCAACCGATTCATCATCTCGGCGAGGAAATTTCTAATGCTCGGCGGGATCAGTTAATCCAACTCGAAGCGCGCTCGCAACGGACATTTACTCCGTCGCAGGCCGTGATCGCCCGAAGTGCCGGCGTCTTTCATTGGACTCCGGAAGGGAAGAAGCTCTTCGATTTCACTTCGGGGGTGCTTGTCGCCAACCTCGGTCACAATCCGAATTCTTGGATGCGGCGATTCTACCGATACATGAACTGGCCGGAGAGTTTCTCAAACGCATCCTCCTTCTTCGAAGCGGTACCAATGACGGCTTACAACGGGGTCACACCCATCGAAATGGAAGCCAGCCAGAGATTGATCGAGTTCACAAAGAATCGGCCGGGAGGGTCGCGTCTTAATCAGGTGATGTGGGCCGCTTCGGGTTCCGAGGCGATTCAGAAAGCCCTCTGGGCCGCGATGGCCCGGGATAAGAATCGGCCGATGATTCTAGCCACCCGATTCGGGTTTCACGGCAAGAAAGGGCTCGCCAATGCCGTTACCGGTTCCGAGCAGGATTCAGAACGAGATCCTCGCGTGCGATTTATTTCCTTTCCGATGCAGGAGTGCGCGGATGTTTCGAAGCGCGAGGATGAGATCGATCTGCGCCCCTTCCGACACGAATTGCACGAACTGTGGGACCAGTTCGATCATAAAATCGGTGTGATGATCACCGAGCCCTATCTGGGAGGCGGTGGTTCCTATCATCCGCAAAAATCCTATCTGCAAATGCTCCAGGCCTTCTGTCACCAGCACGACCTCATTTTCATTCTCGATGAAGTGCAGTCGAATTTCGGCCGTACAGGAAAAATGTTTGCTTATGAAACTTACGGACTCGAACCGGATATGGTGGTGCTGGGCAAAGGTTTGGGAAATGGTGTACCGGTGGCGGCGGTTTTAGGTCGAGGCGATATTTTCTCCTCTTTGCAGTACGGCGAAGCCTCCGACACATGGAGCGCGAACCCCCTGAATTGTGCTTCCGTTTTGGCCACTCTCGATGAATTTGAAGAACGCGACGTCCTTGGGCCAATGCAGGAAGTTTCGAAGTTCATTGAAGCTGGCTTGATTGAACTCAAAAAATTCCCCTTCGTAGAACATGTAAGAGGAGAGCAGGGAGGTATGGTCTGGGGTTTGGAATTCCGACCCCACGCTAACTTATCGGGCGGCGAGTGGGCTAATCGTTTTGTGCTGGAAGGATACCTGGGAGATGGCGGTACCACGCCAGGAGTACATCTTCTCGGCCCTCTGGCGAAAAAAGTGGTTCGCATCTCCCCTCCTCTGGTTATAACACAAGAAGAGGCGTCCAACGCCATGGCGATTCTCCATCGCGCGGCCCAGCGCATGAATTCGGAAACATGATCGAACAAATAGTAGACCTGATTGCCAATAACCTGGGGCTTTACGGCTTCGAAGTTCGCTCTTTCTGGGCGATCATCATGGTTTGCACGATTAGCGGAATGGTGGGTTCGCTAGTCGTCGGCAATCGAATGGCTTTTTTCAGCGATGCGATGGCTCACTGTGCCTTTGCGGGGATCGGTCTGGGCGCTTTAGTCGCACTTTACTTCGGCGGTCAGTTGGATCGATATCAGTTCATGATTCCGCTGATTATGGTCTTTTTCGGGGCTCTGCTTGGCATAGGAATCGATTATGTGCGGGAGAAGACCACATTAGCCAGCGATACGGTGATTGGTGTCTTTTTTGCCGGTGCCATTGGGTTTGGGGCAATAATCGTAACGGCCCTTCAGAAGAAAAATAAGATTAACCCCGAGGATTTTTTGTTCGGTAGTCCCCTGTTCGTCAAGGACTTTGATATCTGGTATCTGCTTATTCTGCTTGGTCTTACCATCGCCCTACTCTGCTTTCGCTACAACTACTTCCTGCTTGAGACCTTCAATGTTTCGCTGGCGCGTTCCCGGCGCATTCCGGTCCGAGTCGATCAAATTTTGTTAATCGTTCTTTTAGCGATGATCGTGAATTTGTCGATTTGCGCGGTCGGGATGCTTTTGATCAATGCAATGCTTATAGTACCTGCAGCCTGCGCGAGCAATTTGGCCCGTAACATGCGGCAATTCTTCTGGTATAGTACTACTATCAGTTTGAGTGCCGGTCTCATTGGCTTGATGATCAGCCGGAAAGTCAGCATCCCCTATGGGTCCGATCGGCTGGAATTCGGTCCCAGCGGGGTTATCGTTATCGTTTGCGTCTTCTTTTTCTTCGCCTCGGCCTTGTGGAAGAATGCCCGAGATTATCAGATGAATCAAAGATGAGTGACCCGGTGCTCCGATGAACCTGCCGGATAAACAACGCGTAGTAACATAACGCTATTTTTCGCCTCACTGAAGAGACGCCGTGGAACAGACACTTAACGACTTCGTAATTCTCTTCACTTCCATTCTCTGGGAAGCTTTCCCGTTCGTCGTGCTGGGAGCATTCATCGCCGGCTTCCTCGAGGAGATGGTGCCGCAACAGGCGATCACCAAGGTCATCCCGAAAAATAAGTATGTAGCAATCGCGATCGGCAGC
This sequence comes from Telmatocola sphagniphila, assembly GCF_018398935.1. Lineage (GTDB taxonomy): Bacteria > Planctomycetota > Planctomycetia > Gemmatales > Gemmataceae > Telmatocola > Telmatocola sphagniphila. Next base: position 1,336,215 of record NZ_CP074694.1, read on the forward strand.
CTTCTGGGGTTGGTGTTCCCGATGTGCGAATGCGGCATCGTACCGGTTATGCGTCGCTTGCTTCGTAAGGGGTTGCCGCTGGCGGTTTGCGTCGCATACATGCTTGCAGGTCCGATTATCAATGTGATTGTGATTTTGAGTACTCGGGAAGCCTTCCTTAGACACGAAATGGCCTTCCAGATGGTGGCTTTCCGAGTGGGAATGGGTTTCGTGGTCGCTTGCATTACCGCTCTGGTCGTCGATCGGCTTGTTGAGCGGGTGGGAGTAACTAATCTATTGACTCCCCTGGCGATTCCCCAAGGTATGGTCGGGCTTGAAACCAGCCACACGGTGCACCCTGCCGAGTTTCGGGCGGGAGAACGACGACCTGTACTAATTCGACTGGCGAACATCTCGGAAACCTCGCTGCACGATTTCGTGGATATCATGGTCTACCTGACTTTGGGAGCTTTAATCTCCGCATTCTGCCGAATCATTCTGACTCAGGAAGACATCGGTTCGGTGGCAAATTCTCTGCCCTTTTTGGCTATTCTCGCCATGATGGCTCTGGCGATTCTGCTTTGCTTATGCAGTGAAGCCGACGCGTTCGTGGCTGCGAGCTTCACCAGTATGCCCCCTTCCACGAAAATCGCCTTTTTAGTCCTCGGTCCTATGTTCGATCTGAAGCTGCTGTTGATGTACACGCGAGTGTTTCGACGGAAGTTGATCCTCACCATTGTCTCCACGGTTATAATTCAAGTATTCGTATATTGCATGATCGTGCATTATGTGGTGCCGCAGTCCTTCTTCACACCACCGCCCTCTACCGCTAGTCTGGAAGGAAAGTAAGTTATGGCACACAACCACTCCCACGGTGAAAAAACCGTTTCCTTTTATGTTGATCAACTTTTTTCGGTCGCAGCCTGCGGTCTGACGGCGATCACCGCCGTCATGCTCGTACGCGGTTCGGCTTTAGAAAGAGTCCTGGTTAAAGACTTCAGCCCCTGGGTTCTGGGAGGGGGAATTCTGCTTGCGGTTCTGGTATTCTTCCGCATGGTCGGCATCATGTTGACGGTGAACGCCACCGCTGAAAAAGACGCGGAGGAAGAAACCTCCCAGGATCGCGATCACGGACATAGCCACAGCCATTCTCACAGCCATGGCGAGGGTGAGGAATGCCAGACAGATCATGGCCACAGTCACGCTGAACATTCCCATGCTGCGGATCCCGCAGAAGATGCGGGCCATGCTGATCACGATCATGGAGCTTCTATTTGGCGATATGTTGTATTGTTACTGCCATTTACATTGTTTTGTCTTGATCTTCCCAAGAAGGGATTCAGTCGGGAGTACATGGATAAACAGCTTAACAACGGGCAGCAGTTGGATCCCATCGAGCGTAAGAAGGCCGTCGAAGGCAAGCCGATACAGTTGCAGTTCAACGAATTGTCCCGGGCGGCCATTTTTCCGCAGTCTCGCGATAAATTCGCGGGTCGCAAAGGGATTCTCAGGGGACAATACAACAAAATCAACGACAAAGAGTTTGCCCTCTTCAAGATGGATATCAAGTGCTGTCAGGCCGATGCGGTGCCGATTAAAGCTAGAATTATTTGTGCGGAAGTCATCCAGAACAACTGGAAAATGGGTGAATGGGTAGAGGTCGAAGGTGAGATTCAATTCGTCCAGGTGAAAGACAAGCCGAACGAATGGGTTCCCGTTCTCTTCCTCGACAAAGAATCTCAGATCAAGCCCACCGTTCCTGAGAACTAAATGAGCTTCTCTGGACTTTAGCAACTGATTGCGATAGGAACAACAATAGCTTGTTCCTCCTCCCTGCGCAGGATGGCCAATTTATGAGAAACCGATTTGGACTTGCTTCCCTGATTTTACTTGTATCAACGAATCTCTTTGCAGCTTGCCCGTTCTGCTCCACCTCCGGAAAAACGTTCTCCGACGAAGTCCGACAGGCTCAGCTCATCCTCTTCGGCACGATGAAAAATGCCAAAAAGGATCCTAAGGAGTTCGGCAAAGGTACCACCGATCTGCATATCGAAGTTCTGATCAAAGATGATAATTACATCAAAGATCAGAAAGTCATTACCCTGCCCCGTTATCTACCGGAAACCGATCCTGATAAGCCGACCAAATGGCTGGTTTTCTGCGAAATCTATAAGGGGCAAATCGACCCTTACCGCGGCATACCGGTCAGCAATAACAGCAAAGTCGCGGAGTATCTGCAAGGAGCTCAAAAACTTCTGGATAAAGATCCCGTTACCAAACTTCAATTCTATTTCAAATATCTCGACTCGGATGAGAACGATATCGCGAACGACGCCCTGATGGAATTCGGTAACGCGGACTACAAAGATGTGCGGAATGCGGCGAAGTACTTCTCCGCCAAGTCACTGGCCAAATGGCTGACCGATGAAAATACCCATCCTTCCCGCCTGGGTTTGTACGGCTCCCTGCTGGGAGATTGCGGCGATCCGAAAATTCATTCGGAGATTTTCAAGAAAATCCTTTCTGATCCTAAAAGGCGACCTGTCACTGGCTTGGACGGAATTATCGCCGGTTATGCCATGCTGAATCCGAAAGAAGGCATCCAATTCCTTCAGAAACTTTTCTACGATCAAAAACAGCAGACGCTGGCAACCGGATTATTCCCGTCCGCGGTGAGTGGGGTTTGGGATGAAAAGAATCCTGGGCGGGAAGAATTCCTCACCCGTTATGCGGGGCTGCGAGCTGTCCGATTTTTTGCACTCTACCGCCCCGATCTGCTCAATAAGAAGCAGACCATCGAGCTTCTGATGCCGTTGTTGTTCGAAGACGACATTTGCGACCTAGTGATGGACGATTTCCGAAAAATGGAATGCTGGGAGTACGCGGATGCGATTCTTCGGCTGTACGAGAACCCGCTCTTCGTTTCCACGGCGGTAGTTCGGCGAGCAATTATCCGCTTTGCCTTAAAAGTACCGAATAATCCAAAGGCTGTGTCGTTTATCAAGGCACGCCGGGCAGAAGACGCCGATCTGGTACAAAGCGTGGAAGAGCTTCTGGATCAGGAAAAACCGGCGGCTTCCGCCCCGGAAGTAAAGAAATAAATTGGCGTGACGTGAAATAAAAAGCTCTCCGCTTTATCGGAGGGCTTTTTTTATGCGCTCACCGGGACAGGCTTTGGAGCCAGGCTCCTTAGGACTTTGGCCGTGTGAATCACCTGATCCCGGGAAATATCGAGATGGGTGCAGGCTCGTAATGTATTCGGCCCCATTTGGGAGACCCAAACCCCCTGCTCTTTCAGTTTCTCAAACGCAACTTTGCCGCCGCCCAGGGAATCGGATACTTCGAACCAAACCAGATTCGTTTCTACTTTCGGATATTCGAGTTTCAGCCCCGGTGTGGCATTGATCGCCTCCACAAGAATTTGGGCATTTTTGTGATCTTCTTCGAGTCTGTGGAAATTATTATCCAGTGCGTAAATCGCCGCAGCGGCTATGATGCCCGCTTGCCGCATGCCCCCGCCGAATAGTTTGCGGATTCGCTTGGATTTGGCGACGAATTCCTTACTGCCTAACAACATGGACCCGATCGGTGTTCCCATGCCTTTGCTGAAGCAGACCGACAGGGTGTCGAAATGGCTGGCCCAGGTTTTGCCGCTGATGCCGGAGGCAATGATCGCATTCCAGATCCGGGCGCCGTCCAGATGTCGCGCCAGTCCATTAGCGACCGCCCACTGGGATATCGCTTCAATTTTTTCGATTGGGTAGACCCGGCCGCCGCCGCGGTTATGAGTATTCTCCAAACAGACTAACCGGGTGCGGACATAATGATCGTTGGCCGGGCGAATTTTCCCTTCGAGCTGGGCTAAATCCAGGATGCCGTAATCCCCATCGAGGGTTCGGCAGCTCACTCCCGAGAGGACCGCTGGGCCGCCCGCTTCCCACGTGTAGATATGGCAGGTGGTTTCGCAAAGCAGCTCATCGCCCGGTTGAGTATGGGCTTTCACGCAAATCTGATTGGACATGGTTCCGGAAGGAACCAGCAGTCCCGCTTCCTTGCCGAACAGCTCGGCCACGCGTTCCTGCAGTTTGTTGATGGTTGGGTCTTCGCCGAAGACGTCGTCTCCCACCTCAGCGTTAGCCATGGCGGCTCGCATTCCGGGGGTCGGCTTAGTGGCGGTATCGGAGCGCAGGTCAATCTTGTTCATGCCATTTTTGTATGAAAAATGGCTTCTGCGATCTGCTTGAAGTGCTTTCGAATTTCTATTTTTTCTCGGTCCGTTCGTTGCGAATGAACCAGCGCTGACCGATTTTCACCACGAAGATTTTGCGATCTTTGAAATCCTTCTGGGAAAACATGGCCACGTCCCCCTGCTCGGCCAATTCCCCTTCTCGGGCGATAATCCGAATGGATCGGTACAGGTCGGGATCCTCTTTCAGTTTGGCCTTGGCGACTTCGACTAATTCGGAGAAGCTGGCATTAGAGTTGCGCATCCGTGACTCTATGAAACTGGGATCGGTCAGATGTGCGAGCAGATACTCTACTCTCCCCTGCTGTAATGCCTTGACTACCGAATTGAGCAGTTCCTTGGGTTCGGATTGCGGATAGAGTTCAACGTTCGGCAATACTCCGAATCGGGTCTGTACGATCTCTTTCTCTTTTTTCTCCTGGGCAGCAAGAGGAAGACTCGCCAGTACAAGCATTATTATCGTTGCGACTGATCGCATAGGAATTCTTCTCCCAGCTTCTCCGCCTGCACGGAGATCCAAATATCGAACCTAGCCTGCTAAAAATATCGTCCACCTACCCTGTTGAACGCGATAGAATTGCAGAATGGCTGCGAATACATTTGGCGAACAGTTTCGGGTTACAACGGCCGGGGTAAGTCACGGGCCTGGTTATGTGGCTATCGTAGATGGCTGCCCGGCTGGACTGCCTCTTTCCGTCGAAGATTTGCTTCCCGACCTGGAACGGCGGCGACCCGGACAATCGAAAATCGTCACTCAACGCGACGAAAGCGACCGGCCGGAAATTCTTTCGGGGATCTTCGAAGGAAAAACCGATGGCACCCCCATCGGGATCCTGTTTCGAAACGAAGACCAGAAGAGCAGGGATTACTCGGATATCGTCGATAAATATCGTCCGGGACATGCCGATTTTACCTTTGATGCTAAGTTCGGCTTTCGGGACCATCGGGGTGGTGGCCGGAGCAGTGCCCGGGAGACGATCTGTCGTGTGGCCGCTGGCGCCATCGCGAAGAAAATTTTAGCCCTGAAAAATATCCGGATCGTTGGTTATGTGAAACAGGTCGGCCCCATCCAGGCTGAGATTCCCGATCCCACGGCGGTAACTCTGGAGCAAGTGGAGGCTAATCCCGTGCGCTGTCCTGTTTCAGAAACGGCCACGAAGATGATCGAACTCATCGAAGCGGTTCGTAAGGATCGCGATTCGATTGGTGGCATCTGCGAGTTAGTCGCGGTGAACGTTCCGGCGGGACTGGGAGAACCGGTTTTCGATAAGTTAAAAGCTGATCTGGGGAAGGCTCTACTTTCTCTTCCGGCCGTTACCGCTTTCGAATACGGTAACGGCTTCGCGAGTGCTCTGCTTCGAGGGAGCGAGAATAACGATATCTTCGTCAAAAAGAACGATCGGATAGGTACATCCTCGAATCGTCACGGCGGTATTCTTGGTGGCATCAGTTCCGGGGAGCCGATAGTGGTTCGCGTAGCCATTAAACCGACGAGCAGTCTTTCCCGGAATCAGCCTACGGTTGACAAGCAGGGAGAAGCGACCGAGATTCTGACTCGGGGGCGACATGATCCCTGCTTGTTGCCTCGGTTTGTTCCGATGGGGGAGGCTATGATCGCACTGGTTCTCGTGGACCATCTCCTGCGACAACAAACAAAACGGATCGAGAGCTTGGATTGAGGCCAGGTATGACCGCTGCGAAAAAAATCAGGATATCCGTTCAGGAATATTTGGATCAGGAAGAAAAAACTCTTTCGAAGAATGAGTTTATCGAAGGTCGACTTGTCGCGACGGCCGGTTCGAGTCCAACTCATAACCTCATCGCTGTCAATTGTGCTTCGGTGGCCTGGTTTGCTCTAAAAAACAAAAACTGCAGAGTTTTCAACAGCGATCAGAGGGTGAAATCCAAATCAGGTCATGCTTTCGTCTATCCGGATATCAGTATCGTTTGCGGCACTCCGGAATTGGATTCGCGTGGGAATTTATCGAATCCGAAAGTGATTTTCGAAGTGCTATCCGATTCGACGGAGAAACATGACCGTTCCTAGAAATTCGATATCTACAGCCAACTGGAATCGCTCGAACAGTATCTTCTGATACATCAGGATCAACCGCGACTGGAGATCTTTACCAAGCGGCAAAATTCACTGTGGTCTTTTAGCTTGATTACAGATCTCCTCCAGCACGTATTACTGGAGAGTCTCGAAGTCGCATTGCCAATGTCCGAGATCTATCAGAAAGTGGAATTTCTGACAGATCTCGCATGAGTTCTCCTTAACTTACGCTTCTCAGAGCTTTGCGAATTTCGGCTTCTACTTCGGTGATCGGAATTCTCCGCTGTTGAAGCGTATCCCGGTCTCGGATAGTCACCGAGTCATTCTGCAGAGTTTCTCCATCGATGGTGATACAGAACGGCGTGCCAATCTCATCCTGACGGCGATAACGGCGGCCCACTGCTCCGGAATCGTCGTACTCGACTTTAAAGCACTGCTTGAGTTCGCGATAGAGTTTCTCGGCTTTCTCCGGCATGCCATCCTTCTTAACCAACGGCAGAATCGCGGCCTTGACCGGAGCCAGCCGGGGATGGAATTTCATTACCAGACGCTCTTCCAAGTTGCCCTTAGAGTCCGGTTGCTTATCTTCGGTGTAGGCTTCGCAAAGCACCGCAAGCGTGAATCGATCCGCGCCGGCACTCGGCTCGATGACGTGTGGGACATACTGGTATTTTTCAATCTCTTCTGCGGCGGGATTGCCCTTCAGCCATTCCTTGAAGCTGTTGGTTTTCCGACCGGCCGCATCCTTGCTCCATGCTTCTTCATCGAAGTAAGAGAGATCCTTGCCGCTATGCTTCATGTGAGCATTGAGGTCGAATGCTCCTCGGTGCGCTACCCCTTCCAACTCTTGAGGTTCCTCACTGAAGGGGAACATATATTCGATGTCGGTAGTCCCAATCGAATAATGGGCTAACTCCTCTTTACCCTGCTCCCGGGGTTTGAGGTTGCCGGATTTAATGCCAAGCGTGGAATACCACTTCTTTCGCAGATCCCGCCAGTACTCGTACCATTTCATCGATTCGGAAGGATGGCAGAAGAACTCGATCTCCATCTGCTCGAATTCGCGGGAACGAAACGTGTAGTTTCGCGGGTTGATTTCATTCCGGAAAGCTTTTCCAATTTGAGCCATACCGAACGGCAATTTCACTCGGGAACTATCGAGGACGTTCTTGAAATTTACGAACATCCCTTGGGCAGTTTCGGGACGAAGGTAAACTTTGTTAGCGTCGTCCTTGATCGCACCAGCATGACTCTCAAACATCAAATTGAATGCGCGGGGCTCGGTGAGCATGCCTTCTTCATCACAAGTTGGACAACGGAATTTCATTCTTCCCTCTTCGTTTAAATCGCCGAATGCTATGGGCTTAGGCCAAACATCGATAACTCCATTTGCCTTCTGCCATCTCTCAAGCTTTTTTGCATTTAATTCAAGGATTTGTTGAGGACTCCCAAGTCCCGAGATTAAAGTTTTTTCCCCATTTGGGAAAATAATTGTGAATGATAAAAGATGATCTGCTCTAAATCTTCCTCGGCAAGCTTTGCAATCAACCATGGGATCGGAAAACCCGCCGACATGCCCAGAAGCCTCCCACACTTTAGGGTTCATAATTTGAGCGCAATCCAGACCCACCATCGTAATTTCCTGGCCGTCCGGGCCCGGCGGCGGGTTGCGGACCATGTCCTGCCACCAGGCGTCCTTAATATTCTTCTTCAGTTCGCAGCCCAGCGGACCATAATCCCAGAAGCCGTTGATCCCGCCGTAGATTTCGCTGGATTGAAAGATGAATCCCCGCCGACGGCAAAGGGCGACCAGTTTCTCCATGTCCATGAGCAGTCTTCCTGTGTGTTCCAATTATCTCAGGTCATGATACGTTTCACTTCGAGAACATCCAGCGCGTGAGCGTGATGCCTAGTATCAAAAGAGAGGCGGCCCGCCAGAGAAGTTCGGGCTCCCAAAGTGTCTGGCGAATGCGCCTCCGGAACTTGGATCTCGCCCGCCGCTTTTGCCGTAAACGTTGGTATTCGATCTCTTCCGCCTGCAGTTGTCCTTCGAGCGTTCTCAGAGTTTGGGTGATATCGCGGTTGATATCCTGCAACTGGTTGGCGACCAGATAGTCCAACGAGGGAAACCGGGAGAGAATTTTGGTAATGGACAATAAGCGATCGCCCTGCCCCGCCCATTCGATCTGCGGCCAAAAGGGATGAGTCCATGCCTGATTGATCTGCGTGCACGTATACTGCAGCATGCGGGTTTGCTTCTCTTCGAAGCTCCGACGGGCCGACAGTTGAAGCATCGCCTGAAACTGCCGGAGTAGTCGAATTAGTCGACGTAAGAAGCTTCTTTTCTGACAAGGTAATCGCCGCGGATCTTTTGGAGCGTTGTCTATTCTCTGCAATGCGACCGAGGCCGCATTTTCAACTTGATCGAACGCCGTCTGAACCTGGCGCGCAACCAGCAGCGAATCTTCTTGGGTCAGATCGATTTCATGACTAATCTGGCTCTGAGATTCTGTGACGAGTTTGGCGATGGGTAGATTCGAGGGTTTCGGTGTCTCCTTGGGGGCTTCCGGTCTGCGTAAACCGAGTGATCTTTCATATTTTGTGCGCTGGGCGGAATCACAGAGGCAGACCATAGCCTGGGCAAGCAGGTTCATACCCTCTGTGACTTGCTCGGGGTACTTAAGTTGATAGTTGCGAAGGAGTTCCATTCTCTCGAAGACTCTAGCTTCAATATCCGCGGCTGTTCCTTCCCCGATTTCCAGTCCCACCAGACGAAAATAGTCGGGCGGCCAGGGGGTCGTCGAGATCTTCAGCCATTTTGCGAGCGGGGTGACATCCATACCTTCGCTATTTTCTCCCATTTGCCAGCCTGAAGGGGATCTCTCAAGCGGTCCATCTTGTTATTATTCCTCAAACAGGATATAAGCGATAGCTCAGGGAAGAATCTTTCTCCCAGAGGGATCTGGTTTACACATGCGGAACTTTCTTCGCACACTGAAGTATTCCTGGAAATATCGTGCCAGGCTGATTATCTCCGTACTCTGCGCCATAGCAGCGGCGGCTCTGTGGGGTTCGAATTTCACAGCAATCTATCCCGTTTTGAAAATTCTAGGTAGCCGCCAAAACCTGCACCAGTGGGTCGACCAGAAGCTGAAAACCCTACAGGACGAGGCTTCTCGGGATTCGGAAAATATTCAAAAAATTCGAGATTATCTCGAGGAAGATGTCAAAAAGGGAAAATACCAGTGGGCGGATCCGGGGCTTCGAAAACATGAAGAGCTTTACCTGAGTGGTAAGATCGCTCAGATCGAATCCCGCATGGATAGCACCGCCTCCCGGATCTATCGCTATCAGCAATTGAAAGTCTACGTCATCAAGCACTTGCCGCAGGACTTATTTCTGACGTTGGCGGCCATTCTTGGCCTGGTAGTGTTGGCGGTGGCCATCAAAGGATTCTTTGAATTCTGGCAGGAATGGCTTGTCGGAAGTGTCATGAATAAAACACTTTACGACCTGCGTAACGACTTTTTCCGCAAAACAATTCAACAGGATTTGAGGCAAATCCAGGAATCGGGCTCCGCCGATCTGATGACCCGATTTACCAACGATACCGAGCAGATCGGCGTCGGCGTGAAGATTCTCTATGGCAAGGTTATAGCTGAGCCATTACGAGCACTTTCCTGCGTTGTGATTGCCGCCATGATTAGTTGGCAGTTGACGGTGTTATTCCTGATAATGACGCCGGTCTCGTTGGTGTTGATGGCCAAAACCAGCCGGATGATGAAGAAGGCGACCCGTCGGGTTTTGGATCGTATGTCCAGTATTTACAAGATCTTGCAGGAAACCTTCCAGGGGCTGCGCGTCGTCAAAGCCTTTACGATGGAATCCTACGAACGCCGTCGGTTCAGCGAGGCGACCCGGGACTATGCAGATCGGTCGATGCGGGTGATTACTATCGATGCCTTGGCGGGTCCTTTGATCGAAATTCTCGGGATCACGGCCGTGAGTTGCGCCCTCCTTGCGGGAGCTTATCTGGTTCTCAACGAAAAGACTCATCTGGTCATCGCCGGGATGAGTTTTCGAATGAGTCAGAGTCCTATCGAAATTGAGACTTTACTGAACCTTTTTGCGCTTTTGGTCGGTATGGCCGATCCGATTCGCAAACTTTCCAGTGTTTATACCAAGATTCAAAACGCCTCCGCGGCTTCGGATCGCGTATTCCAATTCATGGACAAGGCTCCCGAAGTGAAACCGAATGCCTCCGGGCCGCAACTGGAACGCCATTCGAAATCGATAGTCTTCAAGGACGTTTGCTTCTCATACCACGACGGCTATCCTGTTCTCACCAACATTTCCTTGAAGGTGGCCGCCGGCGAGACCATTGCTCTGGTAGGCTCCAATGGCTGTGGAAAATCGACACTATTGAATTTGTTGCCGAGATTTTACGATCCGAATCATGGATCGATTTTGATCGATGAAATCGATCTTCGGGAAGCGAATCTTCGCAGTCTGCGCAAACAGATTGGAATTGTGACGCAGGATACCATCCTGTTCGACGACACGATTTTCAACAACATTCTTTACGGGAACCGACAGGCGACCAAGGAAGAGGTGATCGAAGCTTCCAAAAAGGCCTTCGCACATGAGTTCATTCTTAAACTCTCCGGCGGCTATGAAACGTTAGCCGGCGAAGCTGGGAAAAGCCTCTCGGGTGGTCAGAAACAGCGTATCGCACTGGCGCGAGCCATCTTACGGAATCCTTCGATTCTGATTCTGGACGAGCACACAAGCCAATGCGACCCAGTATCTGAAAATCTGATTCACGATGTCCTGAAGGATTTCAAAAAGGGGCGGACCGTCTTCATCATTACACACAAGATGCATGCCGTCGAGATTGCCGATCGTATCGTCGTCCTGGATAAAGGTCGCATTGAAGCGATTGGAACTCACGAACAGTTGATCGAGAGTTCCTACACTTATCAGCGATTGGTGGATGCGCATGCTGTTCGCCGGGCTGCCTAGTCGAGAAAATTCGCCCGCTCGGATTATCTGTGAAATTGCGATTCTGCTTCCCCTCTGCCTGATTATTTATGCCACCGATTTGAATGGCTCGGATCTTTGGGCCAGCCACGAAGCCCGTGCGGCCATGGATGCCCAAAGTCTCCTCGAATCACAAGACTATTTGCTTCCTCAACTTTTTGATGGCTCTCTCGAATTGCAAAAACCGCCGGGATATTATTGGCTCGTGGCCGGTTTAGCGACTTTACGCGGTCACGATGTGGATGAGATAGACGTCCGCCTTCCCGCAGCTCTATCGGCGACATTCACCGTTCTGCTGGTTCACGTTTTCGTACGTCGATTACTGCCTCGACGACCCGCGTTTGGGATTGCCATTATCCTAATGACTTCCATTCACTGGATCGCCTTGGCACGCACCGGACGAATCGATATGGTTTTGACCGGTGTGGTGACAATGGCCTTGATTTTGGGAACCTGGTCTCCGGTTTCCAGAGTGGGGATGTTTGCGAAAAGCCTCCTGCTTCTGTTCAGCCTGGCTTCTGCTTTGTTCCTGAAAGGCTTGATCGGCTGGTTGATGATTCTAGGAGCCTGGAGCGTACTTTGCATTGCGAAGTCGCGTCGATGGAATTCGCGATTCGACTTGTTGTGTTCCCCTACCCTGGTCGCGACAGTTTTATTGGGTTTTGGTTCATTGATTCTCGTTATTCCATGGTTTTACCTGGCCAATCGGCACACGAATGGGGAGCTATTCGAATCGTTAATCGTCTATCACCATTTTCACCGAGCATTTGGCGGAAGCGAACTCGCGTCGCATCCCGTATGGTTTTATATTCCGCGCTTGGCTTTTGATTTTCTGCCCTGGTCGCCCTTTTTATTGGTGTCGGTAGTGGCTGTGCTTCGACGGCGAGAACTCCGGATTAATTTGCAGGAGCAGCCCGGCCTTGGTGGATTGTATTGGTTTAGCCTGGTCGCTTTCTGCGTGATTTTTTTCGGTCTATCGTTCTCCCGTTTCAAGAGGGCGGATTACCTGCTGCCGGCTTATCCCTGGCTAGCGATATTCACTGGCGTACTCTGGAACGCCATGCAGAGCCGGCACTCCTCAAGCGTTCAGAGGATGACGCAAATACTCTTTCTTCTTGTTTCTCTGGGAACGACGATTGGGGTGAGGATCAGCCAGCAGAGAGATGCGCTCCCCTATGAGATTCACGCTTTCTCGGTGGCTGTTCGACAGGAACAACCCAAACCCAGCCCAATCCTACTATTTCGACTGGAAGCTCATCAACTCTCCTGGCAACTGGGCAAACCGCTGAAAACCGTGATCGAATGGCACGATTTGAGAACTTTGCTCGGCGATAACGCGAACTTTCTCATTCGCGAAGAGGCCTTGGCGGAATGCCAGGAAGAGTTGAAGGAATTCAGACTGAAAATCTTGCTCCGAAGTGTCGATTTTCTGCAATCCGCTGGCAAAGCTCATCGTGCGTATGTATTTTTGAAAGCAGAGAAATCAAACGCACCTTGAGACTGAACTGTATATGGATGGCATCTCAATCCTACTTCCCGTTTACAATCAATCCAACCATTTGACAAAAGCTGTTTCGATCTGGCAGGAAACAGTTGAAAAATTGAAACGACCCTACGAAATTATCGTCATCAATGATGGAAGCAGCGATTCGACCCGGGATACTCTAAGCACCATGCAGGCGAACCCGAAGTATTCTAATTTACAGATCTTTCATCATGAGACCCGCCGGGGCTACGGGGCGAGTCTTCGCACGGCCCTACCGAACGTTCAGAAAGAACTGATCCTGCTGACCTCCCTGCGTTATCCTTACCAGCCCGAAGAACTTCGCAAGCTGCTCGACGCCCTCAAACAAAAAAATGAACTGACTGGCCAGCAGGTTGCTGTTGTCAACGGTTGTCGGCTGGATCTCCCTTACGTAGGCGGTGCGGCCTTTCGTGGCGAGATTTTGCGGTACGGAACTCGGATTTTTTTCGGCCATCTTCCGGAGAAGCCGCAGGGCTTGTGTTCCCAATACTCCTGGAGTCGCTGGTGGCGGTTGCGCCTGCAGTTTGGTTTGAAATTCCACGATACCTTCAGTGAATTTAAAATTATTCGACGGGAAGTTCTGGAAAGAATGGAATTGCAGTCCGATTCCGAATTCCTCCTGGCGGAGATCCTGGCAAAGGCGACTTTCCTGGGATTTCTCATGGATGAGGTGCCCATCGCTCAGAACCAAAGTCCGATGCCTTGGGGAGCGGAACCGGAACTGCCGGAACTGTTCAGAAAAGATCGAAGTGAGGTCTTTCGTAAGCAGAAATTCAAGCAAAAATTGAGATCCGAAGATCCGCCGTGCGATCCTATGCTTCCCACTGTCCTAGCGGATCCCGCCCCTACACCATGAGACATTATTTTTCGATCCTGATTCTCCTGATAGCCGGGTGCTCCAAGAATCCCGCGAAACCGGAATTGGTCTGGGGTTCCTTTGGTGTGACCGATGGCCATTTCACCGTTCCTCGAGCGGCGGCGATCGATCCCCAGGGACGCCTATTCATCGTCGATATGCAAGCCAAGATTCAGGAATTTGATCTGGACGGCAACCATCTTGGCGTCAGCTGGCACACCCCCGATTACCGTAACGGCCGACCCAGCGGATTAGGAATTGATCGGGATGGGAATGTCATCGTTTGCGACTCGCATTATCATTGCATTCGCATCTACGATGCGACCGGTAAAGAGCTCAGAGTCATTGATGGAAACGGCGCGAATTTCGGCTACGTCAGCGATGCCCTGCAGGATGAAGACGGAAATTTCTACATCTCGGAATTTGGAGATTTGGATCGCATCTCCAAACTGAATGCGGATGGCAATCTGCTGAAACATTGGGGGAAAACTGGAATTGAGGATGGCGAGTTTAATCGCGTACGAGCCATGGCATTCGGACCAGATAAGCTCATTTACGTTGCGGATTCCTGCAATCACCGCATTCAGGTTTTTGATCGCGAAGGAAAATGGATAAGAACATTCGGCACACTGGGATCAGAACCTGGTGAGTTCAACTACCCATTCGATCTCGCGTTTGATTCCAAGGGCAAATTGATTGTTCTGGAGCGCGGCAACCATCGGGTGCAAAAGCTGACTGCTGAAGGGATATCTATTGCAACCTGGGGTGTCCCCGGACGCCAGCCCGGAGAACTCAACGACCCTTGGGCTCTAGCGGTGGATTCAAAAGATCGCATTCACGTAATCGATACTAAAAATCACCGCGTTCAGCGGTTTCGCTTCGCGGAGTAGGATCAGTCGATGTACTATCTGAACGATCACTGGTTGGCACTGACGCTGATAATCTGCGTTTTGCCAGGTCTGGCGATCAGCTTGCTTCGGCATCTCCCGCTCCGTGAAGTTCTCCTTCGCTTCTGGTTTTTAATTCCGATTTGTCTGGCAACAGGGCATTTCATTTATCGCTACAGTTGCTCGAGTGCACCCGAGCGGGAAGATCTGTTTCTGTGGTGGGCCGGTGGCAGCGCGGCGTTATTGATTCTCGAATTGATCACCGTTCTGGCTTTTAGAAGGTGGTCTTTCGAACTTTTTCGAGCCAGTCTGCTTCTCTTCGCCTGTTCCCTCGGGTTTTTGGTCGATCCGATCCAGGGCGCTGGCAAATCGGCCTATCTGAACCTATTAGGGTTACGCTTTGTTGAACCGATATGGCTTCTGTTACTTTTGATTCTGATAGTGCTGGTACCCTGGAGCTACAAGAGTTTAAGTAGCCTCGGGGCCCGACGCCGCTGGATCATATTGGGATTGCGTAGCGGCTTGATTGCATTCCTCGCACTGGCCATGGCAGAACCCCAGCTTCGAAAAATGAATGAAAATACGACGGTGCTTTTCGTGCTGGATCGAAGTCTGAGCATACCCACCGAATTTGACGGCAAAACGGTCGATGCAGCGGGTGTCGCCCAGGACAATCGCTGGAGGCGAATTCAACAATTCATCAACGAAGCGGTAGGTAAAAAGGGACCTGCTCATCGCAATGATCTGACCGGGGCCATTCTGTTCGGAAAGCGGCCTCGTCTCGCACTTCCTCCCGCTGCCGTGGACAAAATGGTCGTGAGCGATAGCCTCGCGGGTCCGATTGATGGCCAGTACACAGACATCGCCTCGGCTATCAAGTTAGCACTCGCTTCATTTCCGGAAGGAACCGCCAAGCGAATCGTGCTGGTGAGTGATGGAAACGAAAATCTCGGGAATGCCGAAGAACAGGCGTTACTCGCTAAACAGAATGGCGTTCAGATCGACACTGTGCTGCTGGCTCCGGAATATCACAATGACAACGAAGTGATGGTCCAGAACATAGAGACGCCTTCGCGCACGGCCAAAGGAGCACGACTTCCGCTGCGGGTTTTGATGCGAAATACAAATCCGAATAAGTCCGTGGAAGGAACTTTAGAACTAATCCAAGTCAAGGAGGGACGCGAAAAGGCGGTTCCCATACAGCCTACCTTCGACGTTCTGGAAACCTCTCCAATCGGAGCGAAAGTTCGGCTTCGTCCTGGTCTGACTGTGTTCACGTTTCGCGATAAACTGGACGATACTGGTAAGGAAATCGACTCGGCTTACAGCTACAAAGCGATTTTTAAACCGAACGAGGAACTGCCGGGGGATCGGATTCAAAATAATCGGGCAATTACTCACATCATCGCCAAAGGGCAACGAAAAGTTTTGATGCTCGAAGCGGAAGGTGATGAAGAGGGAGCTTTCGCTCATCAATTTTTGATCGATCAACTCCGAGCCGCCAAATTTCAGGTGGTTCCGGTAAATGTCACCCGTTTGCCCGTGGATCGCAATGAACTATCGGTTTTTCTCAGTAACTACGATTGCGTGGTCCTTGCGAATGTTCCCGCCGAGCTATTGACCCGAGATCAGCAAGAGACGATTCGAAGTAACACTTACGATCAAGGTTCCGGACTGGTGATGATTGGCGGTCCGGATAGTTTTGGGGCTGGGGGATATCAGAAAACGCCCATAGAAGATGCCCTGCCCGTCGATTGCGATATCAAGGCCATGAAGGCCGCGGGTAAAGGTGGTCTAGTTTTGATCATGCATGCCTCCGAACTGGCCGATGGCAATAAATGGCAGAAGGATATTGCCAAGCTGGCCATTCAGAAATTATCGGCCGTCGATATGGTCGGATTGCTGTACTTCGGGGGCCTGAAAGCCAACTGGCATATTCCTTTTCAGACTGTAGGAACTGATCGAACCAAGTTTTACAAGTTGATAGATCGCATGGTTCCAGGCGATATGCCCGATTTCGATCCTCATCTCAGAGCGGCTTTTGAAACGCTTTCCGATCCAGAGTTGGGGTTGTCCACCAAGCATTGCATAATCATCAGCGACGGCGATCCTCAGTTGGGTGCATTGGGACTGAAAGCACTCCAGGGGATGAAAAAGGCTGGAATCACCTGTACCACGGTTGGGGTTGCGACTCATGGCGTGAATGAAAACAAACGCATGGAGACCATGGCTTTCGAGGCCGCCAAGGGCGGAAAATTCTACGAGGTCAAAGACGCTAATAAACTGCCCGCGATTTATATCCAGGAAACGCGACGTGTCAGCCAATCTTTCATCTACGACGCTCGCTTTAATCCCAAGATGGTTTTGCGGGGCGGTCCGACGGATCAATTGGATACCAATCTCCCCGATCTCTTCGGCTTCGTTCGTACCACTCGAAAAAATTCACCGCTAGTGGAAGTGCTTATCGAAGGGCCTCGAACCTTTGACCAGGTATTTCCTGTGCTGGCTGCCTGGCAGTACGGCCTAGGTCGCTCGGTGGCTTTCACAAGCGATGCCCGTTCGCAGCCGCAAAAAGTGGAAGGCTGGGATCGACGCTGGGCGGGATCGGATATGTATCGCAAATTCTGGGAGCAGGTCATCGGTTGGGCGATTCGCGGCGTGGAAACAGAGCGGCTCTCGATAGCCACCGAATACCGAGATGGCCGCGTAAGATGGACGGTCGAAGCCCGAGATGAGGCAAATCAGCCGATCACCAATTTGCGATTGGATGGCGGCGTCACACAACCGAATAGTGGACCCGATACCAAGCCGGCAGAAATTCGTTTCGAACAGAAAGCCCCCGGCATCTACGAGGCCGAGTTAAAGGCCGAAGAGGCCGGTACTTATCTACTAAATGCGGTCGCACGTCAGACGGTGACGACTTATAAAGGTCGATCCAAAGAGAATCTTTCCTCCAAGTTGATTGAGAAGGACGGCAAGCTCTTTCTGGAAGACGGGACCGAAGTCAAAAAAAATCCGGAGGGAACCCTGCTTTATGCCGACGACAATACTCCTGTCGTAGAGCAAAAGGCTGGTGAGAAAGTGGTCGACAGCCAACGCACGGCCGTGACAATTTCTTATTCTCCCGAATTCAATGATCTGGAAAGCAATCCCGCACTTATGACCAAGCTGAGCAAGATCACGGGTGGAAATATTTACCTGGAATCGGATGCGCAGTTCAAGAAGATCATCAGCGGGGAAGAACTTTTCCGACCTGGATTGGCGACGAGCCGGAGCTTACAAACCGTTTGGCCCTGGCTGGTATTTCTGGCGGGCTGTACGCTACTGGCCGATGTGGGAACTCGTCGCATCAATCTCGACCCTCAAGAATTGAACACTTATGCCCGACAAGCCTGGAACAAACTTCGTACTGTTGAAATGGCTGAGTCGAAATCGGATGATTTCCTCAATCGCTTGAGGCAGAAAAAAACGGAAGTGGCCGAGACGATCGATCAGGGGAAATCGGAACGAAAGTTCGAGGCTACCCCGGGAAATCCTGCCACTTACGTTCCGCCCCCTGGTGCCGATAGTATCTTGGATAACCCGGCGGCTCCCGTCCTTAAGCCTAAACCAGCGACCACTGAAACTAAACCGACCGACAAAACCGACGATTTCTTCAGCAAGTTGAAGAAGGCCAAAAAGCGGGCTGCTACAGACACCGATAATCCCGAAGAGAATAAATCTTAAGCGAGACGAACCATGAGCAATATTACGGAACGAGCCTCCCTCTTTCGGGAAAAGCACAAGAAGCTGAAGCAGGAAATTGGCAAAGTGATGGTCGGTCAGGATGCCGTTGTCGAAGGTGTGCTGATGGCTATTTTTGTAGGTGGTCACGTGCTGTTGGAGGGAGTGCCAGGTCTGGGCAAAACGCTTTTAGTCCGAACGTTATCGCAAACGCTGGAATTGAACTTTGCTCGCATTCAGTTCACGCCCGATTTGATGCCTTCTGATATTCTCGGAACGAACATCATCACCGAGACACCCGAGGGAAGGCGCGAATTCCGATTTCAGTCGGGTCCGATCTTCGCGCAGATTGTACTGGCGGACGAAATCAACCGGGCGACTCCTAAAACGCAATCGGCTCTGCTGGAGGCCATGCAGGAACATAGCGTTACGATAGCCGGCGAAATCCACCGCCTGAAAGAACCGTTTTTCGTGCTTGCCACTCAAAATCCCATCGAACAGGAAGGTACCTATCCCCTCCCCGAGGCGCAGCTAGACCGCTTTTTGTTCAAGCTGATTGTCCCTTTCTGTACCCGCGAGGATCTGAATTTCATCCTGGATCGGACAACAAAGGCAGATCATACCAAGCCTGAAAAAATCATGGACGGGAATGAGATAATAGAAGCGCAACAATTGATTCGGGAGGTGCTAGTGGCCGGGCCGGTGCAGGATTACGCGATCCGGTTGCTGCTGGCCACGCACCCGAATAATGAATTCGCTCTGCCGATTACCAATCGTTACGTACGCTGCGGGGCGAGTCCGCGCGGCGTTCAGGCCATTATTCTGACGGCTAAGGTGCAGGCATTGCTGGAGAATCGATTCAACGTCAGCTTTGGAGATGTTCGGAAAGTTTACCTCCTGGCCCTGCGCCATCGGGTATTGTTGAATTTCGAAGCTCAGGCGGAAAGTCTTTCGACCGATATGGTGCTTTCGCAAATTCTGCAGGAGGTTCCGGAAGTCTTAAAGGATTGACGGGTGGTTCGAAAAGGGCAATAAAAAACCCCGGAGGAAAACCTTCGGGGTTTGGTTGTTATTAATTCAGATTAAGCGGGAATCTCCACACTGTGGGTCAGTGCCCGTTCTCGAAGCTGCTTCATACCCCGAACGTTGATCTGGCGAACGCGTTCTTTGGTAATTCCAAAGAGCTTGCCAATCTGTTCGAGGGTCATTTCCGCGGACCCGTCGAGACCGTTTCGCATCTTAATCACTTCCCGCGTTCGAGGGTCGAGACCATCGAGCAGGATATTGATCTTGCTGCGAGCAGTTTCCGCCTGGGCCAGCAATTCCTGTTCGTCCGAACGAACGTCGGCGCGAGCTTCGAAGACATCTTCCGCACCCGTGAGGTAATGCTCACGCTGCTTCTTTTCTTCGGGAATGCTACGGGCATAATTTTTCATTATGGCCCAACTGGCATAGGTACTGAATTTATTACCTCGTCCGTAGTCGAATTTTTCAACGGCACGGAGCAAAGATACATTCCCGTCCGAAATAAGTTCGAACAGGCTTTCCCCTTGCAGGGAGTGTTTTTTGGCAATGGAGGCCACCAACCGCATATTGCAATTGATCAGTCGATTCTTCACATCCTGAATTTTCAGGCGGAGTTCTTCCACCTGCCGCATTTCTTTGACGCGGGGTTGATCCGGATTGATCGACTGTCGCAGCTTATGCAGCTTGTGTTTCAGGAAATTCATCAGTCGGAACTGATGAGCTTCCTGCTCCCGGCTTAACAGCGGCCATTCGTACAGGGAAGCAAGTTCGGCAGGAACGTCTTTGGGAGCTTTCATGCTCTTGCGGTCGGCCTGGAATTTTTCTTCCCCCGGCATGGACGCCAGGATTTCGTTTTCCTTCGTCGAGTCATCGAAGTCGGCATTGTATATGTAATCGACCGGTGTCTTGAGCAGAGACTCGGCTCGCACTTCATTCTTATCTTTGAACTGCGGATTCCGCTCCCGACCGTATTTCTTCGCAAGGGTGTTCATGGCGATCCCCTTCCGTTCCTGTGTGGTATCCTCAGTCATCGCAACCCCAACTGGTTTGAGGAAAATAGCCAGCGGGGGGTTCTCCTGATCGAAGTTCCGAATGGTATACCGGATAGCTTCGACCGATCTTCCTAACTGCCGGGCAATTCGGCGGCTCGTTTCCGTGAGCGATGCGCCGGCCCGGGCAAATCGTCGGGCATTGTGGAGAATCTTGTCTTTCTCCGACGTAGTCAGATGAGAAAATCTGCTACTCCTTGCCACGCGATCCTGGTGTTGATTCAAAAACGATTCGACGATCGATTGCGGGAAAGCCAACTGTCGGCGACCATTCATGATCACCCGATTGCCAACTAGTCCACGAACCCGCCATCGACTGATCGTCTTCGTGGATACATTAAATTTTCTGCTGATTTCTTCCAGCGTGAGCATCGGTTCCCGGGCTTCTTCAATCGGAAGCGCGGGAATCGATCTTTCGAGCATGCGGACGATCAGATGAAGATCGTTCTGAAGCTCGATACCTTCGATGAGCAAATCCGCATGGGTTTTAGACCGGTAACCAGTGATTCGAAAGCAGACGTACGCATAAGGGTAGGTCGACCCAAGTTTCACTTCTCCCAGAAGCTTTTGCGCCTCAATCAACTGCTCATGACGGCGTTCCACGGGAGCGTATCGCACCTGCTGGTCCGCCAAAGCTTCCAATTCTGAATGCTTGAAGGTATTCACCGGAACCGCTCCTGGGTGGTCCATCGTTTCCGGTAAGCCCGTCTAAAGGTTATTCTTTAAATTGCCTGGAATCTTTCCCGGCTGCGTAGAATACTTTTGGACTCAACCTTTAGACGCGAACTTACCAATCCAAGGTTCGCGCTACGGGGAATATCTATGCAAAGCTCGTGCCAAATAGTCTGGTCAGCTTTTTTTGGTCGCCACCTAAAAAAATAGGCGGTATTTGCTGACTTTCCTGATTACAAGGCGGATTTGTCTATAAGACGTTTGTATTATTGTTGTTTTGAATCGCAATTTTGATGGTCAAATTTACAGTCTTTCCTGTGCAATTTTGCATGCCAATGAGAATATTTGCACACTCTCATTTTGAGTCGAATCCTGCTGCAGCGGTCGTAGCGAGTGCCTACCTCAGAATCTCTAATTGCTTTTCGGGATTAATCCTGTCGCCTCCCCGGACAAGGTAAAATGCAATGTTCGCCCGGATTCTGTGAGAGATCTCATGCCTCGACTTCATTTCCTAACGGCAATAAGTGTAACACTCTGGTTAAGCTCAAATGCAATATCTCAAGAGACCTACCTCCTAAAAGAGTCCTTTGAAGTCGGTACCGCATATCGGGTAGCAACCCGCTCTCAGCTCAGCGGCAGTATCACCATTCCCGTGGGAGAGGGAAAGCCTGCCAAAACCGTTCCCATCCGGGGACTTTGTACCACCAACTATTCCGAAGAAATTCTTCCAGACGACAAAAAAATTGCCGAGCGTAGAACGCTTCGAATATACGAAACCATCGATTTCCGCAAAGCGGTAGCCGACGTAGATCAGTCGATGCGACTCCGTCCCGCCATCAAGCAAATGGTCTTTCTGGAGAAGGAAGGAAAGCGACTCCCCTTTTCCCCAGCCGCACCGCTGACCTGGAATGAAATTGAATTTCTTCGCACTGAAACCTTCGTTCCAGCTTTGATGGGGCTGCTGCCTGGCAAGGAAGTGAAAGTACTGGATACTTGGAAGCTTCCCAGCGAAACCGCTCGCGACCTCACAGATCTCGAAAAGGTGGAAGATAACAACTTGATCGGTCGCTTCGTTCAGGTAACCACTCTGAATGGCCGTCAGGTCGGCGAATTAAGCCTATCCGGGTCCGCACGTGGGGTCAATGAAGATGGGCCGACAAAGCACACTTTGAAAGGATCGGTCTTTTTTGACCTTCAAAGCAAAGTCATCACCTATGTTTCCATTCTGGGAGAGCAGCATTTATTCGATTCAAAGGGAGAGATCAATGGAAAACTCGAAGGTCGTTTTGTCCTCACTCGTGAGCCACGAGAGGCCTTTTCACTTAGGAAAATTGCGGCGGTCTCCGCTTCAGACATTCTGCCTAACGAGTCGAACACCCGACTGCTGTACGAGATTCCGGAACTCGGTTTCTCCTTCCAATATCCCCGACGCTGGCATATCAATCAAACTCGAGGCCGACAGATCACGGTCGATGAACCAGGCGGTAGCGGGGTCTTATTTACGATAGATCCGATGGCGAAGTTGCCCTCCGCCGAGCGCTATCAGAAGGAAGTTTCGGATTTCTTCCGGGATCGCAAGGTGCCGATCCGGGTCGTTAACCCGATCCATAAGTTCACGGAGTTTGCTAATGCGGCTCGATTCACCCTGGAAGTGCAGGAGAGCAACGCTCGACCGACCTTGGATTACTATGTGATCGCCGGGAGAAGTTATGGGGCGACTGTTGCGGGTCGAATTGTGGGGGCCGATTCGGATGCTCTGCGAAAAGATGTCGAAACCATGGTCCGAACCATAAAGTTCAAAGACTAGGGTTTACTCGCGTCGCCAACTTTGTTTTCGTCCAAACCGGCCAGATGATCGCGAAGTTCGTCGTTTACTGTCGGTGTTAACTCGCGGAGGCGGGACATCATAGAGGTGGCGCTTCTCTGAGGGGTTCGCAATTCCTGCAAGTAATCTAGAAGCACCTTTTTACGATCCGGCTTGGATTGCATCAGATAGTGGACCCAGGCCCAGGCTTCGCGATATTCCGCTCTCTCCATTTGCTGAACCTGATTGAGTTGTTCCATTCTCGCCAGATCGGGCGTAAACGGGCCGCGGCGCAACTGCTCTAGGTGGGAAGAATTCAAACCATGATTGGCGGGGGGTAATTCAAAGTATTCCGCCAAGCCCTCATCGAGCCAAAGGGGCACCTCGTGCAATGAACTGTGTAACAAAGCGTGAGTCAATTCGTGCCGGAGATCTTCCGTGATGTTATCCCCCCAGTAGGTAAAGACTAGCAGGTCTTCCGTTCCGCGCGAGGAGCGCGGTTGCGAGATAAAGAAGGCTCGCCGACGCGGCAAATCGGGGTACCGGTTCCGCATATATTTTTCGTAGCGGGCCTGATCTTCGAAGAGAAATACTTGAACTATGGCCGTTGAAGGTGGCAATTGCAGTTCGTTAAAGACTTGATCGTGCAGTTCGGCCAGTTCCTGGAACATGCCCGAATGGTCTTTCAAGGGAAAATCGGCATAGAAAACGTACTGGGATAGGCGGAGAGAATATTTACCGGGTGCCGGGATGAGGGCGGCCTTGGTTTCCTTTTCTTCATTCGATTTAAAAGAAGCGCAGCCAAGCTGAACTCCGATTAACAAGGCTGCCAGCCACAGCACTGAAAAGAACCGATGATTTCGAAACCTGGGAGAACTCATCCGTCCATAAATCCCACACGAGAGCTTTGCCCCGCAGCAGGATAATCCAGATTGCGATTTTGTGCCAGATCGGATTGGGTTTTAGGACTATTTAAGTACCCTGCCCCGTTTCTGGTTGCGGGCGATCTTTGCCTGGGTTGCCTCAGCCACCCATTTCCAGCAAGCTTTCCAATCTTCGCGTCCTCTCAAAGGCCATAACTGATAGGTTCTTAAGAAGCGCAGCCGATCGGTTCGGGTAATATTTCTCGATTCGATAAAGCTGGCATTCAGCCGAACCAGGTCTCGCCAGGCTCTGTGGGGTGAAATTTGCCGGCGGATGCGCATCCCAACGAGATCAATGAAAGACACCTTGGGTTTGGGGTAGCGGATTTGTACAAGCAAGTTGGCGGCTTTCAAATCGCGATGGGTGATGCCCCGTTCGTGCATGTGTCGAATCGTATGAGCAAGCTGATGTATCAATTCTCGTTTGTACGCACGGCACTGATCGAACTCGACGTCCAATACTTCCTGAAGTTCCTGGGCTTCTGGAAGCAACTCACAAAGAAGGTAGCCTTCCCGAGGAATCCCCCGGTGCATCCGATGCAGGACGAGCACAGGAATGGCGGTGGGTAGAAGACGATCCAGCAGCGCATGCCCCATCAGCCAGGAATGGAGCGCGGGAGATCGGCGGAAGCGATTTTTCAGTGCATCGCCAAAGCTCTGAATTCGGAATCGTTTGAGTACGTATTGCCGTCTTTGAAATTCGAGCGGAACCACCGAAGAGCTTTTGGAATTCTTCCACAACCGTTCGAGCTGAGCGAATGGTTGATCTGGATCACTCATCAATATATCGGCGAGTTCACTGGGACAATTCGCCGCACGAAAGCCTTTCATACTCCGGGATTTTAAGCTCGGAAAATGACGCTTGTGTGAAATAGCTCGTCTGTACCGGGAAGCCCAAAAGTCAAAATTTTGCTTTCGAGTTTCCGCATCGACGGCGCGGACAGTCAGTTTCTCCCACCATCTGCGAAGTTTAAAATATTCTCGCCAGAATCGCATTCGATCCAGACGTGTGGTACGCAAAACGAACCAGCGATTGATTAGGGCTAAATGGATTTTTGTTACTTCGGTGTTGAGATAACCGTAGCTGTGGCGAGTCACGGCATGGATATCCAGCAGGAAAAATTCGGGAGCCTGAGTGCGATCTTCCCAACGGATCAGAAAATTTCCCGGGTGAGGATCGGGATGCATTATTCCTTGATTGTGTAAATTAGCCACAAATCCCGCGAAGGCTTTCGTCAGATTTCGCCGATCTCTGGGTGCCGGGGCAATGCATGTCCAACTTTCGAGCAAGTCCATCAGCGATTGAGTTTCGCCGATTTCTCTAGTGATCAAATGACTTTGTCCCGCGAAGAAGCCCAGTTCTACTCCCCACGCTATCGGCTCAAAGGTGGCAATACCCATTTTCCAGAGCGCTCTGGCCTGATCAAATTCGAGCCGCGCTTTCGGCTGACGCAGCCATTCCCTAGCCCAGGCACGCGGCCCGCTGAGCTTGCAGAATTTCCAATAATATCTTTCACGATCAATGAGCACCCGAAAGACCGTGCGATGAGGACCTTCTTTAATGATTTCCGCATGGCCCTCTCTTAACAGCAATTGTAAATTCAGAGTCTCGCTGTTCAGTGGTGAAGCCAAGGAATGTTGCCATTGAATCTCATTGGCAGTGGGGATCCGATTTCCTTCACCTCTGGGTTTTTGTCTAACTGAGTGATTCTCTGACGGCTTGCTCAGTGCATCGATTAGTTTCAGCCAGACTGCCGCACCCCTCTGCACGCTATAACGATTTTCAAATCGCTGCCGCGAATTCAAACCCATACTTCGGCGAAGATCCGGCTTTTCAATTAAAGATCTTACCGCTTTTAGCCATGCATTTTCGTCGCGGACCAGGAAGCCATTTTCGCCTTCGATAATCATCTCCGGATGTACGCCGACTGGATTTGCGATTACCGGTAGCCCGGCGGCCATGTATTGCAGCGTTTTGAGTCCACACTTCCCTCGACTCCAGAAGTCATCGGGAATCCAACTGATTCCGATATCTGATTCGGCGATTCTCAGCACTTCACTTTTGGCATCCCAGGGCACGAATTCCACTGGAAGTTTTGAAAGCTCCAGCTCCTGATCGCAGATAATGCGAAGGACTAATCTATCCGAAACCTCTGCCAACGAATCGAGCACGGAACAAATTTGTTTCAGCCCCTGCAGGGTGCTTGAGGATCCTATCCAAACCAGTCGAATTTTATCATCCGGTTTTGATATGGGGTCTCGAGGGTATAGATTCTCGTCTACGCAGGTCGGGATAAGGATACTTTCCGGGTTTGCAACCACCCATTGGACTGGCAAGGTAACCCAAGTTGCATAATGCAGGGAATTTTGCTTGAGAAACTTGTTTCCAGGAGTGACGACATCTGCGACTCTACAGATATTGATGAAGCGTCGATTCCTCTTGCGGTCATAACTGGACTTTGCAAAAGAATCTCGGGACCAGACGGCATCGTCATAATCGAATATCAGTTTCTTGGCATACTTGCGGAGGAGTAGCAGTTCCCAGCCGGAAAAAAGCTTCCGTTGCAATATGACGATGTCGTACAGTTTCAGTCGGCGAAACAAATTCCAGCGAGCTAGAGGCCCTTTTGGAATCGCAGCGAGTTCCAGCTGGTGACCCGCTCGTTCGATTATTGCTTTGAAGGCTGTGATGCGATACCGGCAACACACATGGTCGGCCCCCTCCACCAGCGCGACGATTTTCTGAGGATTTGCGGAAAGCGGAATATCCAACTTCGAATTGGCCGCTTGGTTATCCGAATTGGCAGACGAGTCAGTCAAATCACATCCTATGATTTCCGTCGGGTTGCGATGGCCCGCGCCAGATCGCGTTTCGATTCCCGATCTTTTATTGAATCCCGTTTATCGTGAAGCTGCTTACCTTTGGCGATCGCAATCTCGATTTTTGCCCGACCCGCTTTGAAATACATCTGCAAAGGAACCAGAGTAAAACCTTTCTGAGTCGCTTTGCCGGCGAACTTGTCGATCTCGCGCCGATGCAGGAGCAATTTGCGATCTCGCTTGGGCTTGTGATTGAGCCGATTGCCCATCGAATATTCCGGTATCTCACAACCCAAAAGCCATAATTCTCCAGCATTCAAGTGCGCGTACGAATCCTCAAGGTTGCAGTGCCCGTCCCGGAGGGTTTTGACTTCCGTCCCTACGAGAACGATTCCGCACTCGATCTTTTCCAGAATCTCGTATTCGTGAAAAGCCCGTCTGTTACGGGTTATCACCTTAATCTCATCGGGAGCAGTCTTATCTTTCGCCATGATCTCAGTGTATCCCGTCGAGTGGCATAAGATAATCTCTAGCGACCAATTTAGCAAAGGGGTGCCAGTTGCAGCCGATTCCGGAACCCAGATTCACTATTTCGGAGCATGACTGGCCGACGTTGCATTGGGATTTGTTTCTGGAAGTTGAAGCCGTTTTATGGAGTTGGCGGCTATTGGCTGACCCCAGAGCTTCGACAGTGATACCGGTCGAAAGAACCACCGATCACCGGAAGCTCTATCTCGATTATGAAGGGCCTGTTAGCGACAATCGCGGAACGGTTCGCATCATCGAAACAGGCAGATTTCGGCCCACGTCGAAATTCTTCGACCAGTTCGAGCTGAAGGGTAAGAGCCTGAGCGGTCTGTGGAGGTTCGCCTGCATCGAAGGCAGTGAATGCCTCATTCGCGAGGGAAATGTCAAATCAGGGGAGTTGCGCGACTCGTGAACCGTTGGCTGCGGAATGGCCATATAGGACCAATTCGTTATTTTTGATCTGTAATTGCTGGATGTGGAATGTCGGGCGCATCTGACTCGCCTGCAATTTGACGACAGCGACCGGATTGCCATTGCGGCGGTACCAAACCAGATCGGCGTTCCACTTTCGAGCCAATTCAGAAATTTGATCGAGCAAAAACCGAGGGGATATCCCAATCGATCCGCTCTTCAGTGAAACGATCTCGATGCCGATGGTATTCACTTCATTCGCAACCATCCAGACTTTCAAATTGATCGAAATGATTGTGCTCCAGAATCCTTTTCCGTAGCGGCAACCGAGCCGGAGTGAGCCCTCCTCGAAGCTGATTCGGGGTTCGGAAAAACCGTCTGGCAGATTCTTTTCGCCGCCGACCGTCTCAAAGTCCTCCTGCAGATAGCTGTTGATATTCGCATTCGTAAATTTATCGCCCCAGACCGGATCGCCACTGCCGAACATGCTCCAAAGATCGGAGGCCTTCCTCTGGCATTCTTTCGATTGCTGATTACGTATCTCTCCGTCTGGAATATAAGCCGCTTCGTAGAAAGCGGGCCTCTGCTTCAGAGCCAATCCCAGGGCCGAGCAGACAACAAAAGCGATGGCTGCCAGCAAACCGATGTTGGTGAGTTTGCGCTTCAGATTCTTGCTCATGTCAGACAAATACCTCCAACGCCCAAATAGCACAATGCGAATTCGGAAGGAAGTCACCCAATTAGCTAGGGGTACCTACCGTTGGCAGGGGAGCCAGTTTACCCGGCTTGGCCGTTCTGCGCCTCTTTTGGGCCAACATGAGTCAAAAGGGGGAAATCCATCAAGTAGCATGTTAAACTTTGCCGAAAATGACCGGGGAACAGATTTTTCCAATGCTACCGATTACTCGGCGTGCGCGGATTTTTCCGTTTCTGGGACGAGTCGTGGGAAGGCTCGTATGCGTGTCCGAACACCTAAGCTGAAGAACCGGTATGAACACGAAATCCGAAAGCCAGTTCGCCGCCAAATTCAGAGCGAAAGATGATCGCCCGCGGCGATTGTCAGCTTGGGTTGGGCTGGCCCTGACCGTTGCAAGCTCGACGACATTGTTCGCGGGCTATTTTCTATTTTCCAATGCGGGCGCCCTCATGGCCGCACCCCGTACGGATGACGACGATGTCATTTGGAAGGCCAAGGCTCCCGCTGCGCCCACTTCTCAAGTGGTCATCCCGGCCGTAGTTCCAGGTACCGCGAAGCCCGAGGATCCTTTCAAGCTTTCGCAGCAGGCTCAGATTCCGGCGAGTACCGTGCCTGCCGCGGTTGGCACTCTCCCGAATTCCCGAGTTAAATCCGTACTTCAAAATTACGGCCAGGCAGGTGTGCAGCAAACGGGTTTTCAGCCTCCGCTGAGCCCTTTGCCTAAGAACCCGCCGGAGGATCCGAAACTCAAACTGGATCCGCCAGCGAACACTCCCCAGACCAAACCAGCAGATACCGGCGCTCCGGCACGTCCCACGGAGCCGGCGATCCTGCAAGGTGAACAGATTCCGACCAAACCCAAACCGGTCAATCAGGGTCGGCCTAACCGCACGCCCGAAGACGAAGCCTTGCTGACCGCCGCTCGAACGGCCTACGAACAATCTCGATATGACATCGCCGCGGAGAGATTTGAGCGATATCTCTCTCTCCATCCCAAGGATGTGGAAATTCGCAGGGAGTATGCGGGCGTATTGAACCTGGCGGGAGAGCCTCGCCGGGCTGCGGCTCAGTATGAAATTCTCATTGCAGACGATCCCAATTCACTCGAATATCGTGCTCTTGTAGGTGATCTGTACATCATCGCCAAGGACTATCGGAAGGCAATCGGCCATTTCGCTACGGCTATCGAACTGAATAAGAGTGACCCGGATGCCAAGCGTCGGCTTCGATCCGAATTCGAATTGTCGGTCCGTTTAGCCCGGGCATTTGCCTTCGACGGTGATTATAAACACGCCGAACAGGTATATGACCGCTTCCTGGCGACCATTCGTCCGGAAGATCCGACCGCACCTCCGGCCCTGGGGGCGCTGCTCTTGGACCTCGAACGGCCCAATGAAGCCCTGTCCTACCTGATGGAGCAGAAAAAACGCAATCCGGAAAATCTGGAAGTCCTTGCCAGTTTGGTACGTGCTCTGGCTCGATTGGGTGAGCGACAAGCGGCCATGGAGCAATTAGTGGCCATGGCCGGCGTGAAGCCCAAGGAAAAGGCGGTTCGAATTGTTCTTGGCGATTCTTTATTCGCAGCGGAAGAATTTGAAATCGCCGGGCACGTTTACAATCAGGTCCTCCAGGTCGATCCGGCGAATGGCAATGCCCTGATCGGTCTGGCCAAGGTTCACTTGGCCATGTATCTGCCGGCCAACGCCAAGAAAATCCTCGACAGCTTCGTTCCAGGCAACAACGTCCAGCGAGCTTATTTACTGACCTATGCCGAATATCATCAGGTCGTCGGCGAATACACCGAAGCCAAATTGATTTACAAGGATATGCTTCGACGGAACGAACTCGATCATGAAGTTCGTCTCTCATTAGGCCTTCTCTTCGATTACACCAAGGAGTGGGAAAAGGCCAAAGCCGAATATGCCAAGATTCCGCCGAACTTCCCGATCATCGGCAAGAAAGCGAGATTGGCCTTCGCCGCTTCACTCTTCAATCAACGCAAGTATCAAGAAGCGGTCGATGTCACGCGGACAATTTTGACCGATTTCCCGGATGATCCCGCAGTGATCAGTCAAATGATCCGCCATCTGGCGAAAGCGGGTCAGGCGGATCAAGGTGTGGCACTGGCTCGAGCGTTTCTTGCTTCGAACCCTCGCAGCGAAGTGGCGGCTTTCTCGATTCGCTCGACTCTGGCTAAAACGCTGCTGGAATGCAATCGCTACCTCGATGCTTCCCGCGAGTACGAAATCATTCTTTCCCGTCCGATCGGTCGTGTGCCCTCCTCCTATTATGGATTGGCCCGAGCATCCGAGAAAATGGGAAATGTGCAGCGAGCCTCTGAATTGATCGGTTGTATTATCGGCGTATTGGGAGGCGATACGCGCCAGCGACTCGTTCTGGCGGATCTCTACTCCGCGGATTACGACGATGCCCATGTCGTGGAACTTTGCATGGGAGCCTTGCAGTACGATCCCAACAACCTGGCGGTCTTAATCCGTCTCGCGGATGGAATGCAGCGTCAGGCACGCTATACCGGCCAACCGCAAGCCGCTTTTGAATACTGCATCCGGATCCTCAACCTGTCTCCGACAAACGTTCGCGGGCACCTGGCGATGTCTCGATGCTTTGCTATCGCACAGAATTATCGGAAATCGGCTGCACAATATATGCAGTTGATTCAGATCGATCCGGAATTTACGATTCCGCCTCGCGAACGCGCTCGCGTTCTCTATAGCGATCATCAGTTCAGCGCGGCACGATCTCAATACCAGGCCATGCTGTCTCCCGCACCCGATCAGTATTTGATTGGCGAACTGGCCGGAGTCGTCCAACGGCAGCCCAAGGTTCGCACCATTCTGGAACCCTATACCATGACCAGCCTCACCGGGCCGGGCTTGCGTAAGGAAATGGAACGCGTCGCCTGCACGCTCCCGGATGATGAGGCGAAACTGGCCGTACTGCGTCTGATCAACGATTACGATGCAAAGGTGGCCGAGCAGAAGGCTTTTGCTTTGGAAATGGAAGCCAAAGAACTCAAGGATTATCGGAATTATCAGGCTCTTCCGGCCTACGATGCCATCAATCGTTACGAACCGACCAATACCGAAACTCTCTTCGACATGGGACAGGTATACGGCGCTTTGACGATGACTCGCCGTGCCCAGGAACTTTATAACGGTACCCTGGCGGTGGATCCCACGCATCGCGATACCATGGTCGCGATCGAACGATCCGGAGCCGACCTGAATCCATCTTTGGATATGTCGTACGACTACTTCCGGGAACGGGGCCGCGATGGACTGGCATCGATCGATCGGCAGCGGTTATCCACGGGTGTGAAACTGCCCTGGGGGGATGAGAACGAGTACATCGAGTTCGGCTACGATCGAGTTCTCTACCAACCGACCATTTATAACAACGACGATGGAAACATCCCGTGGATCCGAATGCAGAAGAAGTTCGATGACAACAGACTCTTACTCTACGGTCAAATGAATCTGGAGCTTTTCCAGAACGGGTTCCAAACTCGCCCGACTTTTGATGTCGGCTTCCAGTACGCTCACGATGACTGCCTCAAGACTCGTGGCGGTCTGTACCTGGATAATGTCGCCGAGAACGGCGAATCGATCCGGCAGGATATCCATCGGTTCGGAGCCTATGTGGGGGCCGATGTGCTGATGACCCGCACCTGGGACTTCGGTGGTACCTATCGTTATGGGCATTATTCAGATAGCAACAACATGAATATGTTGGAACTCTATAACGAAAACAGCCTGACCCTGCCGCCGAAGCAGCTGAAGATTGTTGAGAAGTACACCTTCTATGGTTACTCTTCTCAGACGATTTTCCCGACCGACCCGCCAAATCCGCTGGATTTGTTCGGCACGATCCATCCATACTTTGCACCGAAGACTTTCAATTACGGGGAAATTCGACTCGAATGGTGGCACTGGTTCAGCCGGGATTACTTCGTGCACAGCGACCAATGCTGGTATAGCCTGCAATACGGGCTAGGTGCGGACGACCGACTGGTCACCTACAACGACTTCAAGGGGTTGATTAACTACGACATTACGAGTTGGATGACCTTCGGAATCATGGGTCATGTGCAGCTATCAAGTGCCTACAAGATGTATGAGGCAATGGGGTATGTCTCCATTCGCATGCCCTAAGTCAATTTGAACTTTGAAATCGCCGAGCACGCTGAGTCACCTCAGCGTGCTTTTTCATTTCTATAATAGCTGATATGGCCAATATTCTTTTAGGTGTGACCGGTTCGGTCGCGGCGATTAAAGTTCCGGAACTGTTCGCGGAATTAACTGCTCTCGGACATCAGGTTCGAATTGTCACAACGCAGAAGGCCAAATACTTTTTTGATAACGCTCCCTTTATTGCCCAAAAATGTCTGATCGATGATGCCGCCGAGTGGCCGGGGCAAGAAGACGGTAGACAGTATCAGCGCGGCGATATGGTCCTGCATATCGAACTGCGGAAGTGGGCGGATTTGTTTCTCATAGCCCCCTTGGATGCCAACACCCTGGCGAAAGTAGCCAACGGAATTTGTGATAACTGCCTGACCAGTGTCTATCGCTGCTGGGATTTGACGCGGCCCGTGGTGATCGCGCCCGCGATGAACACGCTCATGTGGGAGCATCCGGTAACGGATCGAAATTTGAAGCAGCTTCAGCAGGATTGCAAAAAACTGCGAATCTGCTGGCCGCAGGAAAAACTGCTCGCCTGCGGAGATATGGGGACCGGTGCCATGGCCTCGATCCCGGAGATTTTATCGCAGTGTTATTTGGACCAGAAGAATTCCTAAACGATATCCACTTCCCGCCCTTCCCGAGCGGATTTAGCCAGCGCATCAAGAACCTTCAGCGATTTGATCGCCTCCGAAATGTGGGGCGTGGGATCCTGGTTCTGAATGAGGGCCGTGCCGAAATCGTCTAACATGCAGGCAATCTGGTCTTGGCCGCGAACCGAATGAGTTTCGGTTCTCTCTCCCGCATGAATATCAAATTTGGCTTCGTCGTCCGGAACCCAGAGATCGCGAATGGTCATTGTTCCCTGCGTGCCAGTAATTTCCACCCACTGTCGCATCGGTAAGGTGAATCCACAGTCCATGGAAGCCAAGGATCCATCTGGGAAAAGCAGTTGTGCGGTCATTTCCACATCGCAATCGTACTTGTACTTGGCTCGTGCGAAGGCTTTGACCGGTTCCTGACCCATGGCCCAACGGATCCCATAAACGGTGTAACAGCCGACATCCAGTAAACTCCCGCCCCCCATGGAGTTATGGAGGCGAATGTTGGATTGATCGAGATTATCGAGTACGAAGGTGAAGGCGGCCGTAACTCGGGTAACTTTTCCAATCTTGCCGGAATCGAGCAATTTTCGCATCACAGCCGTCCGTGGATGATGCGGCCACATAAACCCATCCATGATGCGAACTTTTTTCTGGCTGCAATACTCGACCAGACTCTGCGCTTCCGGTGCTGTGGGGGTCAGCGGTTTTTCGCATAAGATATGCTTGCCGCGATCGGCCGCTTTACGGGAATATTCCGCATGAAGATGGTTAGGCAAAGGAATATAAACCGCATCAATATTCGGATCGTCCAGCAGAGCTTCGTAACTCCCATAGCAATGCGGGATACCCGAATCCTTGGCGGCTTTTTGTGCTTTGCCCAGGTCGCGACTGGCAATCGCATAGAGATCTGCCGTACGAGATTTGTGGAATGCCGGGAATAGCCTTTCGTTGATCTTGGCTGCACCCAGTACTCCCCATTTCAATTTCGCGGATGGATTGCTCATGGCACGAATTTTCCCGAATGGATAATGACTTTCTGTGAAGTATAGAGAAAGTGATCGTAGAGTGACGAAACCTCATGAGCACCAGATACGCTTGCATGGACCATGGACCATGCAAATTGGAACCGGAGGTTCCGACCCGGTCTCCGTTCCAGTAACCCTTCCAGCGATGGTTCCACTGCCGCCGTTTTTTTTTGAGACTCGAGAGATTGGCTTCGAGAGATCCTTCGGGCTTCCAACCAATTTGACTCCTACAACCGGGATTCAGTTGCAGATCAAAAATCTTGCCGCGGATTTTTTTGTGGAAATGAATGGGGTTAATCTGTCTAACATCAGTTTGAATCCCAAAGAGTTTCTCTCTAGTATCGTACAGTTGTTGGATCGTAGGAATGTCCTATCTCTTGGATCGAAGAACTGTACGTTACCGCTACAACCATTTGAGTCGGTGAAACTGCTGATAATTGAAAACGATTCCAGCGATTAGAGAACTATGAGACTTTGTTAAGATGGGGTGTCAGTATCGGAGCTTGGCCGTTACTATCTAAGTAAGAATTATGGAGCTGACTATGCGCAATAAGCTACGACTTCTGGCCCTGTCTTTAAGCATGCTGGGAATTGCCAGTTTGGTGGAGGCTCAGGATTTTGGCGGCTTCGGTGGCGGTAAAGGTGGTGGCCAAGGCGGCGGTGGCTTCGGCGGAGGCAACTTTGGGGGCGGTGGCGGAAAAGGCGGCGGTTTTGGCGGTGGCAAAGGCGGCGGCCGAGGTATGGGTGGTGGCGGCTTTGGTGGTGGAGGAATGGGTGGCCCCGGCGGCGGCGGTTTTGGCGGCGGCGGTTTTGGCGGCGGCGGAATGGCAATGGGTGGCGGTGGCCGAGGTATGGGTGGTGGTGGCTTTGGTGGTGGAGGAATGGGTGGCCCCGGCGGCGGCGGAATGGCAATGGGAGGTACGGGCGGTGGTGGCGGCGGCGGTTTTGGCGGTGGCCGCGGCATGGGGGGACCAGACCCTGCAGCTATCTTCGATCGTCTGTCCAATGGTAAATCGACGATTACTAAGGAAGATGTACCCCCTATGTTTCAGGGGATGTGGGAGCAATTCGCCAACGGGAAGACTTCGCTTTCCAAAGATGACTTTATGGAATCTTTCAAAGCGGCCCGGGAAGCTCGCTTAAATCAGCAGGCGGAAGCTCTGAATCCCGAACTGTTCAATCAAAGTAATCCTAATCAGGAAGAAGCACGCCCGGTCGTATTACGAGCAGGTAAGCTGCCAAAAGAAATTCCGGCCTGGTTCGTGCAAATGGACGCCAGTGGCGATAACGATGGACAGGTTGGTCTTTATGAATGGCGTCAAGCCGGCCGTAGCCTAGAAGAATTTAAGACTTGGGATTTGAATGATGATGGTTTCATTACTCCCGAGGAAGTTCTGAAAGTTATGAAGACTAACCAGGTCGCGGGTGGACCCAGCGGCAGTAACGGTAGCTTCGGCAATGGCTTTCAAGGTCCCGGCATGGGAATGATGATCAACGGCGGGAATTTTGGCCAATCGGGTGGTGATACAAACCCCTGGGCCAACCAAGGACTGAATAATGGCAACATATCCGTCAATGGACAGAATTTCAGGATTATGATGAACCCCGGTGGCAACATGTCCCAGATGAACGGTCGTCGTGGCGGACCCGGTGGCTCGGGCGAAGAAGGTGGCGCACCTCGTATGCGAGGTGCACCTGGTTCAGGGGGTGGTGACGGATCGAATCGCCGGGGCGGTGGAAACAACGGCGGCGCCGGACGTGGTAATCGGGGTGCAGGTGGGGGAAGTAACCAAGGTGGCTATAGTAATCAGAACCCATCCAATAATAATTACCAGCCCGAACCCGAGGGCGATCAGTAAATGAAAAAGGGGAGCTTGGCTCCCCTTTTTTCGTTTCTACTTCTCTTTCTTCTTTTTCTTTTCGTATTCCTCGACGATTCCCTTCGGATCCTCATTGAAAGCGTCGCGACAGCCTGAGCAGCAGACATAGTAAGTTTTACCTCCATAACTCACAGCGATGGTTCCCAATCCCCCGGTGACGCAGCACTCGTTCTTCTTTGAAGAAGCCAGCGACATCCCTTCTTTGGCGTGTTGAACCGTGAAGAGCTTCTTATCCAAGCCTTTTCCTTTAGTTTGCACCGAGTAGGTGTAAATGAGACGGGCTCCATCGTTATTGGTGCTGATGGTGAGCGTTTGCTTATCCTTCGAGGTCGGATCTTCCCGTTTCAACTCCAATTGCTTTCTTTTGAATTCTCCCTCGAAGACCAGTTCATTCATTTTCGGATCGTTAACTTTCAGCTGATAGACTTTCTTCTCAGGCAGAAATCGCAATTCGCCTCTGGTGAAATACTTGCTGTTATCGAACTCGACCGACAGGGCCACATCCCCTCCCTTGAGCTTCCAACCCCAGTTCATCGTCTCTTTCCAAGTTTCGGTCTTTCCGTCTTTCGTTTCGCCGTTGCCCTTCCAGGGGCCTACGAATTCCTGAAGCGCCGATAGTGCTGCCTTCGAAGCAGTTGTCTGCTTGTCTTTTTTATCCTGAGCGGGCAGGTAGCTCGAAACCTGCGTCAGGAAGCCCAGAAATAGTGTAAAAGTAACCAATTTTTTCATCATGACCCCCTCTGTTTCGATCCGGTTAACGTCGATTCAGGTTCGAAAGTACTAATCGCTCTTCCAATTGGATGGAGCGCGATAGGAACTCGTTCCCGAATTCGACTTGCATTTATCCTATATCTGAGAAGTTTTGTCGAGAGATGGGAAACTGCGGGAATTTGGAATGCTCCTATCGGGCTGCCTAGAATGGGATAATGGTTAATATTTTCGAGGTATCCCATCTGTGAGTAACATCCCCGTTCGACCGGCTACACTTAAAGAATTGCAAAATACAGGCTGGAAGTCCCGCTCCGTCAAGGAAGAGATTCGACAGAATTTCCTGAAACTTCTGCAGGCTGGCAGCGATTTATTTCCCGGTATCATCGGCTACGAGAATACAGTTCTGCCCGAGATCAATATCGCCCTATTGGCAGGTCACGACATTCTCTTTTTGGGGGAAAAGGGGCAGGCCAAAAGTCGCTTGATGCGCTCGCTGATTCAGTTTCTCGATGAAGAATTGCCCTACCTCGACATTCCGGGCAGTCCGGTTCATGAAGACCCTTACCAGCCCATTACGAAGGCCGGTAAGGAATTGGTTGCGAGCAAACCCCCGGAGGAAATTCCCATTCGGTGGTGGCCGCGATCGGAACGCTATGCGGAACGACTGGCACCCGGCACCAAGTTCGCGGATATTATCGGTGAAATCGACCCGGCTAAACTGGCCATGGGTACAAGCATGTCCACGGAGGATGCCCTGCACTTCGGGTTGATCCCACGCATGCATCGCGGGATTTTTGCGATGAATGAAATTCCCGAATTGGATGAACTTATCCAGGTGGGCTTGTTCAACATTCTGGAAGAACGCGATGTTCAGATTCGCGGCTATCCGATCCAGTTCGATCTCGATCTGATGATTCTCTTCTCCGCCAATCCGGCCACCTACAATCGCAGCGGAAAAGTTATCCCGCAATTGAAGGACCGCATCGGCTCGCTGATTCAAACTCACTATCCGATCGAGCGATCTCTGGGGATCGAGATTACCGAACAGGAAGCCGAATTGGATCTGGGCGGCGATTTTCCGGTCCTGGTGCCCTATTTCATGAAGGAAATTATCGAGCAGATTAGTATCTGCGCGAGAAAGTCCAAGTTTGTGGACCATCAATCTGGTGTGAGTGCACGATTGAGCATCGCCAACTACCGCACGATGGTTTCCAGCGCGCGGCATCGGGGAGTTCGTCTGGAAGAAAAGCCGGCCGTACCCCGCATCAGCGATCTGGGACACCTGGGAACCTCGTCCCTGGGGAAGCTGGAGTTGGATATGATGGGGAGCAATCAGATGTCTGAAAAACAGGTCTTGGAGGCCATCATCATCGAGGCGATTGGCACGGTTTTCGATGAATATGTCGATAAGCATGGCCTCGACGAAATAGCGGATGTTTTCAGCAAGGGCGTTAAAATTGAAGTTGGGGACACCCTACCCTCTTCGCATTATGCCGAGCGATTAAAGCGGGTTCCAAAAGCCTGGGATAAAGCCTTTGAAGTCAATGCCGGCGAAAATGAGGGTATCCGGGCCAGTTGCCTGGAATTTGTACTGGCGGGCTTGCACGCGACAGATCGAATCTCGCGTTCAACGAAACATGGGCGGATCGTTTACGAAGTTCGATAATCCTCCGGCTTAAGCCTTTTGAAAAATCTCGTCGAGAAACTGTAAGGAACAAATATGAGTACTGGATCGCAACTCGGCGGGATTATTCACACCTATCAGAAGTACGACCCCGTCAATTTCCCCAACCCCGCCTCGGAGCAACCCGATTTGGCCTCGGCGGCCATGGAACATCTACTCTACTACGGCAATACCCGACGGCTCACGGATGAAGAATTGGCCAACGCCGTTCATCTGGATCCCAGTCAGATTGCTGGGATGGGACCGAGTCTCGATGCGATTCGGCAGATGCTGGAGGAAAGAAAGCGGAAAATTCTGGAGACTTACGAAACGGCGAAAGCGCAGGAACGAGCCGGTCGGGAATTCAAGGATCAAGCCCGTTCCGTCAGGCCGCCCGATAAACTGCGGAAGCGCTTCGATCAGGCCGTTCAGGAGGAGCAGCTTTACGATCTCGAAAATCTCTATTACCTTTCTGGCGGAGACAACAGTCCATTTGCCCGGGATATTGTGCTGTTAACGGAAAGTTTGGGACGAAAGTATCAGGTCGATGAGCTCGCGGCCAAATATGAATTCACGGGCCGGGAGAAAATGACAGTCGATGAAGCTCTTCAGATCAAGCAGGAGCTGGAGATGATCGACAAGCTGCTCCAACAAATCGAAGAGGCCATGAAAACAGCCCAGATCGGTTTGATTGACATGGAGGAACTGGGGCAATTTGTCGAGGGAGAGCAACTCGACAATCTTCGCCAGATCATGGAGCGAATCAACGAATATCTCAAACATCAGGCGGAAGAACAAGGTCTACAGAAGGATCGGCGCGGCTACCAAATCACGCCGAAGGCGTATCGACTGTTCCAGAATAAACTTCTGAGCATGATCTTTTCCGAGTTGCAACAGTCAAAAACCGGAAAACATGAAGCCGTTGTGGGAGAAGGAGCTACCGAAATCGAGCGAACCAAACCCTATGAATTTGGGGACTCGGTGGCTCAAATGGATATCCCCGCCAGTATGATCAATGCTCTCCTACGCAATGGTCCCGGGTCGCCGGTGCGGATGGGCATGGAAGACATTGTCATTCACCAGACCCGGAATACGCCCAAATGCGCCACCTGCGTGCTGCTCGATATGTCGGGCTCGATGCGTTACGATGGCCTTTATGTGAACGTGAAAAAAATGGGATTGGCATTGGATGGTCTGATTCGAAAAGAATATCCGGGGGATTTTCTTCAGTTCATCGAGATGTACACTTTCGCCAAGCCCCGCCATATCTCGGAAGTGCCGGCACTGATGTACAAGCCGGTAACCATTTTTGATCCCGTGGTGAAAATCAAAGCGGATATGTCCGATCCGGATATCACGGAAATGCAAATTCCTCCTCACTTCACCAACATTCAGCACGCGTTGCAATTGGGGAGGCGCTTTCTCTGCAGTCAGGACACTCCTAATAAACAAATATTTCTGGTGACCGATGGTTTGCCCACGGCGCACTTCGAGGGGGAGATCCTATTCATGCTCTACCCACCCAATAATCGCACGGAAGAGGCCACCATGCGGGAAGCGATGCTCTGTGCTCGAGAAGGGATAACGATCAACATTTTTTTGCTGAATAGCTGGAATCAAACGTCCGAGGATGTGAAGTTCGCTTACCGGATGGCCGAAACAACCAAGGGGCGGGTAATTTTTACAGCCGGGAAAGAACTCGATCGATTTGTGGTATGGGATTACATCAAACGCAGAAAGAGTATAATATCCTGATGCAAAAACAGGAGCGAGCGGGTGTCTGACGAACGGATCAAGATCGTTTCGATCATGAACTACCCGCCCGATCCGAATACCCAGCGAATGTGCTGGATATTTCTCGATTCTGTCATCGATCATGGGGCCAAGAGCATCACCCTGCTGTACGAGGATTTCCCACCCATCGTCACCTCGGAACATCGACGGGCCGCTGATATCGAACTCGTACAGCGAAAATCGCTGGATGTCGGCCACCCTCATTTTAATTTGCGGTTCAAGCTGGCGAATTTAGCGAAGCTCGATTTTCCCTTTCTGTTCCTTGATGCCGATATGGTCGTGCTCAGCGATTTGAATTATCTCTGGCAGCGCCGCAACGATAAACCCTGGATGGGAATTAACCATCAATGGGTTTCGAGTGATCCGGGTACGCATCGGCCGCCGTTTTTAAACTCGGGTTTACAGTTGGTTTCCGATCCCAAATTCTACGATCTGAATGCCATTCTCGCGGCTCAGAATGCCGTAGCGCCTCTCCATCGGGCCGCGGAGTTCGGCAAATTTGAAATGTTTGCCTCTCCGGGGACCGACCAAGCCCTGCTCTACCGTTATTTCAGATCTCTGAATTACGATTACACCCACCCCGAAATAGGCCTGGGTTGGAACAGTTGTGCCGGGGTGACCGATCTCTGGCAAGAGGAAGGACTCTGGAAGGCTAAGACCAGGGGATATCATCCCGATTACGAAGTGCAAATCGTACACTTCTGGGCACAATTCAAGCCCTGGAAAATCGAATGCCCTTTATTTCGAGATTATCGGTCTCAGCTCTAGTTCCTTCCATTGCATTGCATCTCAGCCAACATCCAGGAGATACGATTTAAGATGACCTGTATTCGCTCGGAAGCGCCCTCGGGTTCGAGTGGCCCCACCCCAAATCGAAGATTAGTTCTAATCTGCTCTGCAATCCAGGAATGCCTTTCGAAATCGGATTTCCAGGCCGCTTCGGGATGGGTGGGATCTTTCGCGCATCGATTTAGGTAGTCGAAGATTTTAAAAGCCGTCGGGATATCGATTTCATTGTGAAGAAGATTCCGACAGGTCAGCTCGCGCAAGTGAAGCCTGGATCCCGTCTGGGTGAGCAGGCCGTCGAGAATTTCTTCTTTCTGTTGCTCCTCCGATAAAACCCGTTCCGCTTCCTGCTCCGAGATAAAAGGATCTTTCGAGTCGAATTCTTCTGTCTGTGAGGAACTACTGCAAACGCAATAGACGCTCCCGCTGACAGATAGAAAAATACCTAGACAAACGACGTAGAACGTGCGCATGGGATAAAATCCATTTCGGGTTCAGTATTCGAATAAGTGGAGAGATTCAGTCGAAAGCATTCGAGTTAAGAATGCTTTTTTCAGGTAGGATTACTAATTAGAACACTCCAGATCCGGAATGGTTCCCCGTTTTTAGAAAAAATTTGAGTAGAAAATTGCGACGACTTACGCGAGCAAAAACGGGGGAAGGCAATCGGGCGATGGCGATGAACTAGGCGGAGAAAGTTTTACTTGTCAGTCGAAAGAGTGCTCAGCTCAGTCGAAAGAGTGCTCAGCGATGTTAATCAGCCGCTCTTCGCTTGAATCGTGCGAGCTCGAGCTCAGGATTTTTCCACCAGAGCCCAAGCTTCTTTTTCCAATTCTGCTTTCTCTTCAAATTCGTCACCCTCGAGAACGCTATTATCGACGAAGATTTTGTGCTTCTGACCGAAGGCATATTCGGGCCCGAGGACATCCACCACCGTAGGATTCCTCTGAGGCTTTTGGGGAGGGAAGAAGTATCCTTCGACAGTGATCGCTTCCTTCCGGTATTCCGGATACTGCAACAGAAACTCGTGCAACTTTTTCAGTCGATAGTGCGGAACGGTCGCATACATGTGGTGGGGCAGATGATAATCCATTCCCATCGGGAAGACGGCAAATCGGATGAATCGGCCGACAAAAAAAGTTCGAGTGTTGGTCAGCCAGCCGCGATCGCCATTACCGTGCTGCACGATTTGCCGGAGAATCATGAAGAACGAGAAAGAGGTGAATAAGGGAACCACCCAAAGGATCAGATAATAGAGAGCTGCGAAAATGCCGGTTAACCTCGTGACCCAGGCGATGCCGGAAAATAAGAGCGTGATGTAACCCAACCGAAGCATCGTCATATATCGCAGAGCAATAACGGGATGTACCCGGCTTTGATGAAATTTGTCTTCGGGAAGTTTCCAATAAACCGCGCAGATACCCAGCCAAAGGGAGGCAGGTACTATCGCGAGAAGGATTGGATTTCCCAGATAAAACAGCGCTGTGATGGTTGTCAGTGTCGTGAGTATGTAGGTAAGGCCGATCCTTACTGCCACCTTGGAGGGTTTCTGGCCCTTTTTCAGATAAGGATTTTTGTCCGTTCCCGTCGCGTTATAGGCCGCCCGAACCAGCATGAACCGGATGAGTCGGGGAATCCACATTTGCCTGGTGACAGTTCGGATAAAAGTTCGTCGCGCGACCGGAAAGTTCAGCCAGTGGCCGCTGGTTTTGAGCTGGGACACATCGGGATCGCGATCGGGATCGTTCACAAATTGATGATGTGCCAGATGCTGCAGTCGATAGTGATGCGTACTCGAAAAAAGCGGAAACATAGTTAATAGATCGGACACCAGATCATTCAATTGGCGGTTCTTGAAAAGAATGTGATGCACGCCCTCATGCGACAAACCACTCAGTTGGTGCTGCCCTGCGCCGATAAGAACGATGGCCGTTAGAACAACGGGGGTATTCCAGAAAAAGGAAAATCCTTCGGCCTGTTGCCATTCACAGAAGGCAATGGTTCCACCGATGACGGCTGCCAGATAAAGATAAATTGCAGCGATGTAGTAAATACTCGTCCAGTTATTCGTCTGGCGGAGAATTTGAAGTTCTGCTTTCAAAGCAGCATCGTTAAGTGTTTTTTCGGTCAATACAACTTCCGCGCTCATGGCCGTACGCCTCGCGAGTTAATTGTTCTGATATAATTTAGCGACTTTTCTTGCGATCAGCTTGTCCAGTAGTCGTGGGAAAAATCGGTTCATCCGAAGCATATTTTTGGCATCCGACCCGATGACTATCTCCTCATTTCCAGATTGTAGGGCACCAAGGATTTTCTTTGCCACTCCAGCCGGTTCCATCCCTGCAGAGTAATCGATTTTGGCCTTGCCCTCATTGCGGAGCATATCTTTTTGAAGTCCGGTTTTAGTCAGGCCGGGTATCACGAGTAAGGTTTCGATATCAAAGCGTGCCATCTCGCCGCGTAAGGCCTCAGTTATACCGCACAATGCGTGTTTACTGGCCGAATACTCCGGCCAGGCGGGCATCGCTTTACGACCGGTCATGGAAGACACATTCACGATAATCGGTTGATTGCCGTGCGTCAGATGCGGAATTGCCAATCGAATCAACTCAACCGGGGCAAAGAAATTGACTTCCATAATCTGCCGGAGCACCGATTCATCGGAATTCTGGAAGTGACACCAGCTGGCTATCCCTGCATTATTAATCAACCCGTCCAAGCCCCCGAGTCCCGCGAGAGTAGCTTCAAAAATTTTCAGGCGATCCCGCTCTTGAGAAACATCTCCGTAAACAAGAATTGCCTTCCCATCGGGCAACTCTGCTTTCAGAGCTTCCAGTTTGGCAAAATTTCGGCCGACCAAGGCCAGGCTGCACCCCGAGTTGAGCAATTGCTGGCTAAGGGCCTTGCCGATGCCAGAGGTGGCCCCGGTAATGAGAAAACGCTTACCCGAGAGGTTGCGATGCATATTAGCCCTGATGATCTGGGTTTCCCAATTTGCCAAAATCTATTTTATTCATCGCTATTAGCCTTCGCGAGTGACGGAAAGCTCCTCCTTGAAAGCGAATAGTCGGAAAGCTCTCAAATCTGGAAAACTCGCTACAACCTGAGGAATATTGGCCTGTTCTTTCCACGAGACCCTGGGTAAATTTCGCCCATGCAATGGCTTCTGATCGGATATATGTTCCTCTTTATTGACCGGCCATTTGAGGTCTGGCCAATTCTCGGCGACATCCATCTGGAGAGAATTTACTTTCTGGGGATGATCGGCTACTGGCTGATTTTTGCTAATAAAACACTTCCGCTGAGTCGGGTTCACTCCGCCCTGCTTGCGTTCGCCAGTGCGTTATTGATTTCCTGGAGTTTGTCGCGCTGGCCAGGTAGCGGTCAGCCCATCGTCGAAAACTGGCTCAAAATCTTGGCTTTTTACGCGTTGATCGTCACCTCCGTACGGGATGTCCAAGGACTGCGCTTCC
The DNA here is from genome assembly GCF_018398935.1 of Telmatocola sphagniphila. GTDB lineage: Bacteria > Planctomycetota > Planctomycetia > Gemmatales > Gemmataceae > Telmatocola > Telmatocola sphagniphila. Next base: position 1,380,593 of record NZ_CP074694.1, read on the forward strand.
TCGTGTGGGGATTTGTCGGATCGGTATTTCTTTACGAAGTGCATTCGCTGCGGGAGTATCTGGGCGGTCGGCATACCTATCGCATGGGGATCGTTCGCATGTTGGGAGTGGATGATACCCAGGGAGATCCGAATAGTTTCGGCGCGACAGTGCTCTTTGCCCTTCCCTTCGCCATCCTGCTCTATCAAACCACCACTCACCGACTGGCGAAGTTTTATTACGTCGGTTTCTCTCTGCTGACTTTCACCTGTATCGGCCTTACCGGATCGCGATCTTCCTTTTTGGGCTTGTCGATCTGGCTGATGATCGAAGTCTTTCGAAGTCGGCATCGCTGGCTGGCTTTGTCAGCTTGCATCATGCTGGCCCCGGTTGGCTTTCAACTTCTCCCCGAAAGTTTACAAACCCGATTTGAAACGATCATCAGTCCTGAAGTTGGACCTGAAAGTGCCAGAGAGTCGAGCGAAGGACGATTAATCGGCCTCTCTCAAGGGGTCGATCTTTTTCTCGATAATCCTTTTTCGGGCTGCGGACCAGGCGCCTGGCGACCGGCCACGCACAGCCTCATCGAATCTCATAATCTTTATGGACAGGTGATCGGCGAACTGGGAGCTTTAGGGGCTCTGGCCTTTTTGATACTTCTACTAATTTATTTCTTGGAAATCCGCAAGATTCGCAGCGCTGCGGCCTGGGAAATTTCAGATCGGCTTTCGTTTCCCAAAAAACTCGCCGAGGCAGTAGGACTCAGTCTATTTTTGCTGCTCCTGGAAGGGAATTTTGGTCACAATCTCTATCGCTATAACTGGCTCTGGTATGCCACATTCCTGGTAATTGCCCGACGATGCTCGATGGTTAGTAACGTCGCAAGCGAGTTCGATACGGGACAAATTCCCCTGGCGGAAAATGAAAGCGAAATCGAATCAATCCTCGAATGATTTTTCCGAACGAGTCTTTTTTCGGGCTGCCTGAATCTTTTTGTCAGTCAATCGTCGTCGGACGGAGCCTTTGGTGGGTTTGGTGGCTTTGCGCGGTTTCTCGACAATCAAAGCTCGACGCAGGATATTTGCAAATTTGGTCAGGCAGTCTTCGCGATTTCGAGGTTGATCGCGATAGAGCTGGCTTGTCAGTACCAGATCTCCTTCCGTCGTCAGCAGATTTGCCAGTTTCATCTGCAGGCGCGGTCGAAGTGGACCTGGGATGGAGGGCGAGGCATAAAAATTCCAGCGCAGGGTCGCTTTCGAGGCCACTTTGTTGACGTTCTGTCCCCCTGGCCCGCCCGATCGGGAATAGCTCCACTCGAACTCCTCGAGCGGTATTCGTAATTGGTCGTTAATCTGAAGCATTTTTGAGCCATGTACCGGGAGGCAACGCCTCCTCATTGATATTGACCAGAATCTTACCCTATCTTAGCATCTCAAGCGGTAAATCAGAGGATTGTACATGAATGAGACTGCCGAACCAGGTTGGGTTCAGCCCCAAGGAAACACCCGTTGCGCTTGCACAAGTTCAGACTGGCTTTTCCTTGTTGGAATTATGATCCTCGGATTGATACCCAGAATCTGGTGCTTAACGCACACAGAAGTAGCCGCACGCGATAGTATCGGCTTTATCCGCAGCGCTCTGGAAATGGAGTCCCCTCCGGTGGATTATCGGGACACTTCCCGGCATTTCACGCGAGCCGAGGTATTGCAGTATACGCTTCAACCACCGGGATATCCGGCTTGGCTTTTGCTGATTTCTCAGCCGGTTCGTTCCTACTTGGGAACCACTCCGGATAGTATGGTGCTCAGCGCTCAACTCGCGACGATTCTCGCTTCGCTACTGCTTGTAATTCCCATGTACTTTCTCGGGAAGCGTGTCTTTGGCCAGTTTGTAGCTCTCTTTGGAACTGCTCTCTTTCAGGTTCTTCCGGTGATAGTTCAACTAACGAGCGATGGCTTGTCGGAGAGCCTTTTTTTGCTCTTCGCCATTACTGCAGTTTGGAATTGCGTCTTGGCCTTAGAAACACAAAAGATTCCTTTCTTCGCCGGGGCGGGAGCCTCTATCGGGCTCTCCTATCTGGTACGGCCTGAAGGGCTGATCATCGGTGTGGCGTTGCTGATTGCGGTGGTCGTGGTATCGTTCAAAGGAGAAACACCGTTCAAGAAATGGGTCATTCGATCTGTTTGCGTGGCTCTCAGTTTTGCGGTAGTAGCTGGACCATACGTCGCAACCATCGGTGGGCTGACCAATAAGACCACGGGTAAGGGGTTGATTCATTACATTCAAGGCCAGGAGGTCGACCCTACTTGGCAGAATCGGCCGGACGAGATTGGTCAAAGATCACAGAATCCGACTCAGCTATTCGCCGTCTTTTCTGCTGAACTCAACGGTAGCACGACAGCCCGAGCATTCTGGGCACTTAAAGGTATCGGCATCGAAGTTTCAAAAGTCGGATTCTACCTTCCCTTCACCTTGGCCGTTTTGGGCTTTATCATTGCCCTCTTCACGCCAAACAAAAGTGAGGGCTCGCGATTTTTGCTACTCTTGATCCTCTGTCATTTTGGGCTCCTCTTTCTACTGGCCTTCAAAATCGGCTATATCTCCGAACGGCATACAGTCCTCTCGGTCTGCATTGGTTCCTTCTTTGCCGTCTATGCTATTAAAAGTTTGGCGGACTATTTTTGTGAATATCCCAAGGAGTTTGGCAAAGCGGCGTTGCTTCCGGCTTTAATCCTTTGCTTAAGCTGCTACGTGATGGATTTTCGGGTATTGCATGCCAATCGGGCGGGACATAAGGCAGCTGGGCAATGGTTGGCTCAGAAGATTCAGCCGAATGAAGTGATTTGGGACCCCTTTAATTGGGCCGAATTCTACGCAGGTCGATCTTTGTATGGGGAACCCGATCGAAATCCTGAACGCGGCCCAGTTTATACCGTTATTGAGCCCCAACATGCCACGCCGCACTCTCGACTGCCTATGCTGGTGACGGCTGTCGAGATTATGCGGCAAGGTGAACCCGTTTTCCACTGGCCGGAGAATAAACCGATCGAACAGGCCAAGGTGGCCGTCTATCGTGCAGAGCATTTTAAGCCAGTGACTCCACCAGCGAACCCACCTCAGTAAGCTTGTCGAGTTCCCAACACTGGCTCAGGATTTTATCCGCCTTGGCTTTGCCGAAGCGAGGTTCCACCGTACCCCGGAATTTGGCTTCGACTTCGGCATCCGTCATTGGATTTTCGGCGTGCCCGCGCGGATACGCCACTTCCTTGCTAAGAGTTTTCCCATTAGCCAAAGTCAGAACTATCCGATTTGGTATGCCCTTGGGATAACCCTTGCTCAATTCATCATCGAGATGGACTTTCACCTTGGCGGTGAAGTCAATAATGTCGCTCTTCGTGAACCGTTCCGGATCGAATTGCTTCAAGGTGACTTCCCCATCGAACAAGGCGACAGCCGTGCAATACGGGAGGCTGTGATCAGCCGTTTCTCGTGTTTTGGGTTTCCAGGCTTCCAGATATTTGCCGATAATGTTGTAACTGGCTTCAAAAGTGTAGATGTCGATTTTCTGCACGGCCGAGACATCGTTCCCCAGTTCTTGGCGAAGCTGCAGAGCCGCATCAATCGCGCTTTGCGAGTGGTACTCCGCCGGCCAATACTTAATGTAAGTCCGATTGATCATAAAGCCCTCGCTGCTCGAGGCTTCCGCGCCCATAGGAGCTACCGAAAAGGAATCGCGCGTCACCAGTTTCATGAAGCCGAGATCCCCTTCAAAAATGGGCGCGGGACCTGTCAATCCATCCGCCGCGAGGAGTGAAGCGAACACCCCGTTGCGAGCGGCATTTGCAAATGCACAGCCCTTCCACATACTCAATTCGCCCGAGCGAGTTTGTCGTAGTGCGACATTGGAAACTCCAGCAAGGCCAATGGCATGTGCAATCTTGCTGGCATCGAGTTTTTGCAGCTTCGAGGCCGCGATCGCCGAGGAGATGGCACCATAGGTCACATGGTCCACTCCTTGCTTGCGAAGGCTGCAGGCATCGCAGAGACGGCATTGAATTTCATAAGCGAGCACGGCGGCCGTGATGACCTCTTTACCCGAAGCCTGATACGCTTCTGCAACAGCCAGAATGGGGGCCAGATTATCGCTGGGATGGGCGGGCTCTTTGGAGAGATAGGTGTCGTTGAAATCCAGATAGCGAATCAGCAAGCCATTAACGAAAGTCGCCAATTCGATTGAGGATGTACCCCCGTTGAGTAGACTGGCTCCAGGACTGCTCTGCATCCGGGAGGCGACTTTCCGAGCGATTTGGTATGCCTCGGAATCCATTGCACCGGAGGCTGTGGCGAACGAATCGATAAGCCGACGCTTCACTTCGTGAATGGCTTCTTTCGTCAATTGTTCGTATTTCAATTGGCTGGCATAATTGGCGAATCTTAAAGCCAAAGACTGTGACATCTCGAAAATATCCTTTCAATTCTTATTCGTACCGGAGTTCCAGAGGCCTAGGACCGCACACCAAGCCAGAATCGGAGGTATCCCTGCAAAAATTAGGGCCTGAGAGTAATCTCTGGTCCAATCGACTACCCAACCCTGGAGCGGATAGAGCCCAGCGAGAAACAATGCATTGATTGTACCGAGAGAACCGGTCACTTTCCCCTGATGCCGTGAGGATACTTCCTGGCTTAATGAAAAGTAGGTCGGAAACAATCCGAGCGAGGCAAACCCTATCAGGAGCAATACTGCCAGTAAGAGATTCCCTGTTGGCAGAAAAGCGGCGATCACACTCAGAAGCGCGAGCAAGGCGCAACCGAAAAAAACCAGCATTCGACTCGTGTGTACTGCGAAGCCACGGCGGCTCAGGAGCAGAGTGACGATTCCAACGGAAAGCGAACCGATCTCGGCTGAAATGTAGTAAAGCGAGGTGAAGTAGTTCATGAACTCCCGAGAGTAACCGTGACCCTTCTGCAAAAACAAGGGTAGCCAGGCTCGAAAGGAATGCCAGGTCGTATTCACGGCAATAATTACCAGAACCAGCAACCAGTAGCGTCTTTGAAAAAAGATTTCCCGAAACCAAGGAACCTCTTCGGGGGCGGTTTCAACTTTGTTCGCGATTGGCATTTCTAACTGGCTTTTCCGTACGATTAGAAACCAACACGCCACCCAGGCAAATCCCAGTAGGCCGATTACTTGAAAAGGAACCGGCCAGGCGGGAGACCAGGCGGGCATAAAACCGCCGATTGGGGAGCCCAGAAGCCGGAATAAAGATTCTCGTTCGAATCGATGCGGATCGCGCCAATGCAGACAGTAAAGTATTACCAGCGGTGTAATTATGGCTCCCAAAGCGGTGCCGCCTTGAAAAAAGGCATTCCCCAAAGATCGCCGTTCTGGAGTGAACACCTTTCGAGTGGTGACGATCCCACATGGCCAGTTCCCGGCCTCGAAAAGCCCTAAACTGAAACGGCATAGCAGCAAAAAAGTGAAACTCGGGGCCCAGCCACACAGAAAGCCGGATAAGGACCAGATCAGAACCACTGAAGGATAGGTCAGGTATACCCCTTTTCTGTCCACCAGCCAGCCGAAGGAGAATGCCCCGAGGGCGAATGCGAATGAAAATACCCCTTCCAATAAGCCGTACTGAGTATTATTCAAACCGAATTGCAACTGGATGTCGGCGGCACTCTGGTTAAGCGCCATCCGGTCCATATAGTTAAGAGTTGAAGCGGTAAGTAAAAGTACACAGATTTGCCAGAGAGAAATCGTATTTTTCAAGTGCGAATTCTGGGTGGAATCGTTGCTGGGAGAGTTCATACCGCAACCTATTGAATCAATTTAACCTCTGATCTAACCTATGAACGTAATTCACAAGAACCCGGTACTATGTCCCATGGCCATGGGAGGCTTTGTTCTCTCGGTGCTGTCGCAGATCCTAGCTTATCTGGGAACTTTCGGACCAGCTCCGTTTGGCGCAATTCGCATTCCTTTCAAAGCCCTGGAAGGTGCTCAGGCCCTGTTGGTTTACGGCGGAACCTTTATTTTTCCGATCCTACTGGGGCTTCTCGGGGCCGGCCTCGGCGCTTACTCGTTTCAATCGATCGATCGATCCGGGGGCCATCTCAAGGGGAATGCGGCGGCAGTTTTTGCGGTTTTGCTGGGGCTCTTCTCGGTTGTGATCAGCACTATCGGCACCTTCGCTGTCCTGATTTATCCGCTGATCTACTAGGATTGCACACCCTTCGATCATCCCGCCGGGAGCAATTTGGTTCTCCCGGTAGTGGAATTTCCCTCCCCCATCAGGAGCTTGTCTCGCTCCTGAGGATATTTTCGGAACCAGGCTGCGACCAGAAGCACGCTATCGAAGCATCGTAAGGCCGACTGCTTAACCCGCAACGGATCCGTAAAGGATTTCGCGATTTCCGCCAGAAGCTTCTCCCGCGATTTTTTGTTGCGAGGTTCGAACCTCGCTCCCGTCACCACACCGCGATGAATGATGTACCATACCGGCCGACCTTCCAGGCCCGTGCAGGAATAGACAAAAGAATGTTCCTCACGAGCCCGCTGGAGGAAGCCGAGCCGTTCTCGAAGCCAGGATAGACTGTCGAGCTTTTCTTTGACGGTCGAAGCCCGCTCAAATTCCAGATTCTCCGCCAGATGAAACATTTCCCTCTCGAGCTTTTGAATCGGCTCGATATCGGTACCCTGCATGAATTCTTTTGCGCGTTTGATTTGTTGCGAGTAGCCTCGCCGTGAACAACCGCCGACACAAGGACCGGAGCAGGTGGAAATTTCGAAGCGAATACAGCCAGGCGTCGGCAGGACATCAAATAGGCTGGGTTGGTCCGCGAAGTGCATTTTTTGCTTCTGAGAGCAATCGCGCAGTCGAAAAAGATCGTTCAAAAAACGTGCAGCCTTGGTCACCCGCCGGCTTCCTGAGAAAGGGCCAAAACAGGCGAGTTCCTTTCCCGTGGGGCGTGTGGTGGCATAGAGTGTTGGCGCGGGGGTTCGACCGATGCACATATAAACGTAACGTCGCATACCGGGTTGACCGATGACATTAAACCGGGGCCGGTTGATCTGAATCTGCTCTAACTCCCTCAAAAGAGCCGAGAACTCATTCGGAGTGGTTTCCCAGACGATCTTCCGGGTGCGAGCTATGATCTTTCCCGCTTTGGGATCGCGACTCTTGGTGCGAAAGTAGCTTAATAGTCTGCTGCGAAGCGATTTCGCTTTTCCCACATAGATCAGCATGTCCCGAGCGTCCATCATGCCGTAAATGCCCGGCAATTTCGGTGCTTTTTCTCGAATGGCATTTTTCAAAATGCTGGGGGCCCGCCCTCGCACCTGATCCATCGCTGGTTGGAATTCCGGCGGGTGTAAATGGGTCGGTCCGAAACCCGCGAAAGCGGGAGTATCGAAAAGGGAACTGTGGGAATCCTTCCGCTCGAGCATGGCCGATTATTCCGAATCCTTCTGGGGCAAGAGAACGATCTTACCTCCAATTCTCACGATTGCAACAACTCCTCTGCTGCTGTGTGAAATTCATGAAAATGAAATTCTTGTCGTTGACTTGAAAAAGGACTCGACTAGTAATCATTTGCTATTTGGAAATTTTTAACGCATCAGGAGATTTTGAAATGTTGAAACGATTCTCTGCCATTGCATTGTTCGTGTTTGCCTTCGCCGGCATGGCCAAGGCCGCGGACAAGGACATTGTCGAAACTGCAACCGCAGCCAAGGATTTCACCACACTGCTGAAGGCTGCCACCGAAGCGGGCTTGGTCGACACTCTGAAGAGCAAAGGTCCCTTCACCGTGTTCGCTCCCAATGACAAGGCTTTCGCCAAGATCCCCAAGGAAACTCTGGCAGCCGTTCTCAAGGACAAAGAAAAGTTGAAAGCAATTCTGCTGGCTCACGTTGTGGCCGGTAAAGTGATGGCTAAAGATGTTAAGTCGGGCAAGGTCAAGACTGCTGGTGGTTATGAAGTGGAAATTGTGGCTAATGCCGATGGCGTTACTGTTGATGGTTCCAAAGTGATTGCTACCGACATCGAAGCTAGCAACGGTGTCATTCACGTTATCGATACCGTAATTCTGCCGAAGAACTAATAAATAATCTATCTCAGGCCGAATTCACCTCATCGGCCTGAGAACTTTAATCCTCATAAGCCTTTACAATCTGCTGCACCAAAGCATGTCGGACGATGTCATTTTTGTCCAGATAAACAATTGCTAAACGATTGATATTTCTAAGCCGTTTTAAGGCATCGCTCATTCCACTCTGAATACCTTTTGGTAAATCGACCTGAGTCGAGTCTCCCGTTACGATGATTTTCGAATTGTGGCCCATGCGAGTGAGAAACATTTTCATCTGTGAAACTGTTGCATTTTGAGCTTCATCGAGAATAATCACGGCATTATTCAGTGTTCTTCCCCGCATATAGGCCAAGGGAACGATTTCAATGATGTCATTCTCCATATATTTTTTAACTTGTTCAGGCTCCATCATATCGTTAAGAGCATCGAACAAGGGCCGTAAGTAAGGATTGATTTTGGCGACAATGTCCCCGGGAAGGAACCCCAACCGTTCGCCGGCTTCGACAGCAGGTCGAACCAGAACGATTTTTTTCACCTGTCCGGTACGCAGCAAGGTCACCGCCATGCCTACGGCCATGAACGTTTTCCCCGTACCTGCTGGCCCCTCGCAGATGGTGACGTCATTTTCGCGCAAAGCCTGAACGTACCTGCCCTGCCCGTCCGTTCGCGGTCGCAGATATTTGCCGCCATCCAGCATCGTTAAGTTCGTCGAACCGGTCATCTGGCTGCCGGCACGAACGACTTCAAGGATCGTACGAACGTCCTCGGCAGTCACTTTTCCTTTATTTCGAAGCGTGGACCGCAATTGCTGAAAACTTCGCTCGGCCTGAGAGACCGTTTCTTCAGTACCGTCAATTTGAACTGTATCGCCGCGGGCCACGAGTCTAACTCCCAGCACATCGCGAATCAGTCGCAGATTTTGATCCCGCATACCAAACAGCAGTATCGCCTCATCCCGACTGTCGAGTGTGACGTTTCGGGATACGGGCATAGCGTTGACATCATCCATAATTATCTCGTGGTAAAACTCAAGGAGTCTTCTCGATCGAACAATGTTCGGTCTAGCGCAGCCAGAAATAGGCTGCCGGAGCGGCAAAAAGCAGCGAATCGATCACGTCCAGAATTCCGCCGAATCCCGGAATGGTTTTTGATGCGTCCTTAATGTGATATTCCCGCTTAATCATCGATTCCGTCAAATCTCCCAGCACGCCTGCAATTCCGACGGTGATTCCGAACTCCAGTGCAAATAAGAGTGATCCCTGTTTGAGATCGCTCGCCTGGACGATCCAGATGCTAACCGCAATCGAGGAGAGCATACCACCGACAAAGCCTTCCCAGGTCTTTTTCGGACTGAGCATCGGAGCCATCAAATGCCGACCCAGAACGCGGTTGCAAAGAAGAGTGCCGGTGAAGTAAGCACCGATGTCATTACATTTTACCACTGCGATAAAGAGGAGAAGTGACCAGGAGGATTTGCTGGGGTAGATTTTCCCTTCATTTGGCAAAATTCGAAGCAGTTCGATGAAGCTCCCGAGGAACCCCAGGTAGAAGTAAAAGAATAGCGCGAGGGCTACGCGGGGGATAAAATTACGATCTTCCGCACGAAAGTACCACAACTCTGTGAGCAATGCGATAAATCCCGCGATTAGGAGCGCAAAAAAGGCGAAATCAACGGGTCTGGAGCCGTAATTGATAAATGCCACAAAACATACTGGAGAGAAGAGTATCAATCCCAAAAAAGTAGAAAGTTTTCTCGGCTGATCGGCTTTCGGGATCATGCGGAACAATTCGAGCCCCGCCAGAAATTGAACGATGAAGACTAGAAAAAAGAAAATGGGAAAATGTCGCGAGACATATCGCTCTTCAAAAAATAGACCCAACGCCAGCAGTATTAGCAAGCCGCCCATCCATAAACGAGTCCTGAGCATCTTGGGTTACACCGTGGGATGGGTAATTAAGCCACCGAATCTTCGCTCTCGAGCTGCAAAGTCCCGAAATGCTTGATGCAAAAGCGGTACGTCGAAGTCGGGCCAGCAGGTATGGGTGAACCAGAATTCACTGTACGAAATCTGCCAAAGGAGGTAGTTGCTGATCCGGTATTCCCCGGCGGTCCGAATCAGCAAATCCGGATCGGGCATTCCAGCAGTGTACAGGGAATTTGCAATCGCCTGCTCGTCGATCTGATCCGGATCTAATTCACCCGATTTAATGCGCCGTGCCAGCGACTGAACAGCATCGAGAATTTCCCCTCTCGCCCCGTAATTAATCGCCATGGCGAGCGTCAACCCGGTATTTTCAGAACTGATCCGGGTAGTTTCATCCAATTCTTGTAATACCTCAGCGGATAAACCCTGCCGACGCCCAATCATTCGAAACTTGATGTTCTGGTTGAGAATCAGCTCTCTTTCATCGATGAGATACTGTTTTAAAAGGGCCATCAGAAATTCAAGTTCGCGCCGCGGCCTCTTCCAATTTTCAGAACTGAAGCAATACAGAGTGAGTTGATCCAGCCCGAGTTCACAGCATTCGGTGACGATGTGCCGAACAACTTCCACGCCTCGAAGGTGCCCTTCGATTCGCTCTTTGCCTCGCTCCAATGCCCAGCGCCCGTTTCCATCCATCACAATGGCCAGGCTCTTCGGCATTCGATCCGGATTCAAGCCGCGTTTCGCGGTGGATTCGCGATTGATTGGCATAATTAGCAGTCGGGTTTTAGAGTTTGTTCGCGATCGGGGCCGATCGAGACGTAACTGACCTTCTTATGCAGTAATTCGCCGATGCGTTGAACATATTTCTGTGCATTGATTGGAAGTTCCTTCCATTTGCGGATCTTGGAAAGATCTTCCGACCAGCCGGGTAGTGTTTCATAGATCGGCTGGCAAGTTTCGAGCAGGAAAGAATCGCCAGGAAATTGATCGATTCGCTGGTTACCCGATTGATATCCCGTGCAGATCTTCAGTTCCGGAATTCCGCTGAGTACGTCGAGAAGCATGACGGTGATTTCGTCGACTCCGGCCAGCATACTTGTGTAGCGAAGTGCCACTGCATCCAGCCAGCCGACTCGTCTGGGTCGACCAGTCACTGTACCAAATTCCCGGCCGACGGTACGAATTCTGTTGCCGAGTTCATCGTTCAACTCGGTTGGGAATGCCCCTCTCCCTACTCGGGAGGTGTAAGCTTTCACGATTCCGATGATGCGGTCGACATTTCGAACCGATACCCCGCTGCCAGACCAAATGCTCGAAGGCAAGGTGTTGGAACTGGTGACATAAGGGTAAGTGCCGTGGTCAACATCCAAAAGGCTTCCCTGCGCGGCTTCGAAGAGAATCTTTTTCCCTGCATCTAACTGATTGTGAAGCAGGTGGACGGTATCCTGGACATACGGTCTTAATTGTTCTGCGTAAGCCAGATATTCTTCGAGTATCCCTTCCACTGTAAAGAGTTTGGGTTCTACACCCGTACATTCCGCAAGCGCCGAAATCAGCTTGTTTTTACGGGGGACAATATGGTTCAGACGCTCTTTTAAGTAGTCCGGATAGTAGAGATCGCCGAGCCGGATTCCGCAGGCGCGGTTCGCTTTATCCTGGTAGCAGGGACCTATGCCGCGACCCGTCGTGCCAATTGCGGCGGCGGATTCCTTCTCGCTGCAGCGTTCTTCTTCCATATGGTAGGGGAAGATTACGTGAGCGTGGTTACTGATACAAAGGTTCTTTCCAACGGGAATTCCAGCAGTGTGGAGTTGTTGAATTTCTTCCAATAACCGAGGCGGGTAGATCACCACGCCGTTGCCAATAACCGAGAGAATATTCGGTTTAAGAATGCCGGTTGGCAGAAGGGATAACTTGAAAGTCCGATTTCCCCAGACTATTGTATGGCCCGCATTGGCTCCGCCGTTGTATCGAACGACCAGATCGTGCGAATCGCTCAGCAAATCGACGATTTTTCCCTTGGCTTCATCTCCCCACTGCAAGCCCACCACACAAGTACCCGGCATTCTAACCTGCCCTCATGAAAACGTACTTTTACACTGCGAACAGAACACGTTAAAATCTAGGATTACAGCAGGTGAAGGCAAGCAAGAACTTGTAATCGGAAAGATCTTTGCGGTATGAATTATCGCGTCAAGCTCGTGAGTCTGAAAGTCGAGCCGGCTAATCTGGCAAAGATTCTGCCCGAATCGATGATCCGAACTCAGGGTGTCGGTGAAATCGTATGGTTGTCCAGTCATGTCAGTCAGTGTGGCTACAACCTGCAGCTCGTTCAATCGAGCGAGATTGTGTTCCGTGAACATATTTCATTTCAATCGATAGAGGAATATGCTCACAAAGTGCTCAATCCCGCTCGGCCACTGGATCTCGCAGGATTTCGAAGCGTCTTTAAGCTTCTGCTCAATGCAGCATTGAGATCGCTATCTGGCCGAAAGCAGAATTCTTCCAACGATCGACAGATGGCTAGTCCTGGCTTTGCCCAGGCCGTCAGCCAGACTTTTGATTTGCTGGATCTGAATTCTCATCCGATTTCAATTCCCTGTCTCGATTTATTGCCGCCGGTTTACCGGCGACTTCTAGAACAATCGGGCTATCGGGATGCACGAATTTTTAATTGGAAAGGTCCTCTAGAAAAGCCCAACTTACCGTGTGAGCTGGTTGTTGATGGGGATTCTGCTGTCGCTATGCGTTGGGAAGGATTCATCGGCTTTCTAGCTCAAAACACTAACTTAACGCTGGTTTGCCGTGAAAGAGATCAGGCCTTATTTTGGGCGCGAAAGTTTTCTCTACCGGAATCAGCCATTCCGGCCTCGAAATTAAAAGTTTCGAAAACGATTGCTCACGTAAATTCTCAGTTATTCAAGTCTGATCCGAAAAAATTGAATTCCGCCAAAGGAATTGAATTGATTCAGGCGCCGGCCGAGTTGGGTGAGGCACGCTTGATTGCTCGCCGGATTGCTCAGTTGATCGAGAAAAGTGTCGCTCCCGAAAGGATTTTAATCGGCCTCCACAAGCAGCCTGGCAAAGCCGATTTAATTCTCTCGACGCTCCGGCAATACAGTATTCCGGTCAGCAGCTTGTACTGCGGGAACTATCAGCGTGTTCCCGCGATTCGGGCACTGCTGAATTTTTTGAACATTCCCGCAGCGGGCTGGCAATTCCGACAGATTGCCATGCTATTGCGATCCAACTTTTTTCGGCCGGAATGGGAAGAGATTTCCAGTGAGAGAAAATTTTTGCGTGAGGCGGAGTTGTTTCTCCGATATCTCGGGGAACCAAGCGGCCGAGAAGCTTTTGAGCAAGGACTTCAAACCTGGTCGGTCAGTCCCCCGCAACCGTTGGAAGATGAGGAAATGGAAGGTTACGAGCGGACTCGCATGCAGTCAATTGCAACCCGCTCGCAGTCTTTCTTTCGCAATTTGTTCGATCTGCTCGATTCTGCTCCCAGACAAGCGACTTTCGCGGAATATGCGAATTGGCTTCAGCGCTTTGCTCGGGAATTCGGTTTTGAAAAAGCTTTATTACCGCACCCTGCGGAACTTGAAAAATGGCATGCGTTCTTTGAGATTTTCCAGCAGTTGCCAAAAACTACTCGCACTTGGAATAAAACCGAATTTTTCGAATTGATTTCGGAGCTGGCGAATTGCTCTACAAGCCCAGAAACTACAGCCCAGACAGTCCGGATACTCGAGGCCAACGAAGCCGTTCATCTGGATTGTGATTATTTGTTCCTGGCGGGCTTGGCGGAAGGTTCCTTTCCCAATCTCAATCGAACTAAAACACTTCTCAATCACGAGCAACTTAAACAATTAGCTAGCGAAGGTGCACCATTACCCGAACCGGACACGGATTTAGAAGTAGAGCAGGATCTTTTCCGGAGACTGCTAGCTACTCCAAAAAAGGGGGTCATTCTCTCCTACCCTGCCTTGGATAATTCGGGTCAGCCGTTGTTGCCCGCCACTTTTGTTGGCAACTTGCTCGATTGTTTTGAACCGGAAGTTGTCGAGACCACCGCGCAGTCGATGCTGCTCTCCGGATTTTTCGAATCAACCCCTTACGCAAATTTTGAGCGACGATGTCAATTTGTCGCACGGTCGAGGTCGAGAATTGATAAAGTGGATTGGTCTTGGGGCGGTCGCACGTCTCAGACTCTTCAGCGTGCGGCTGTAATGGCCGAATCTCGCTTCCGATCGAAAAATCATAACGAATACGATGGGATGATTGCCTCTCCGAAGGTCACCTCGAAATTAGAAAAAAAATTCGGTAACTCCAAAATCTTCAGTCCCACGGCCTTGGAACGCTACGTCAGTTGTCCCTTTCGTTTCTGGATGCAGGATGCCCTCGGGTTCCGGGAACTCGAAGAACCCAATGAGGATATCGAAGTCTGGCAACGGGGGATGGCCTTTCACCGGGCAATCGCCCGATTGCATCGGACCATCTTGAGTAAGACCGCGGTGGATCCGAAATCCGAGGAGTTTCGAAAGCACCTTCAAAGTGAACTGAACCGGGCCATACTCGAAAATGCATCGAAATCGGCCAGCTTGTTCACTCGCAAGCTTTGGGAACTGGAAGGCAATCGATTGCTTCGTTTGACACGAAATTACGGAACGCAATGGGCGGAATTTCAGTCAGGTTGGATGAAATCCACCGGGGTTCCACAACCTCTCTATCTGGAGCGAGCTTTTGGTACCAGGCGAATCGATCTTCTCAGTAATGACACCGAGAACCCGCCGTTGTCAATTGGCACCGGAGAAGCTGCGATCAAACTTGGTGGTGTGATCGATCGCGTGGATTCAGTTCAACTGTCGGATGGGTTAGTCTTCTGGGTAATCGATTATAAGACCGGCACTCCAAATCACTACACCCCGAAGATGTTCGAAAGCATGGAGCGGCTGCAATTAACGCTCTATGCGCTGGCCGCGCAGACTTTGTTCTTTCAGAATCAGAATGCTCGGCCCCTGGGACTGGCCTATTGGTTCGTCGCCCACCACGAAGGCTTGAAAACGGTTTTCCCCAAACAGAAAAAAAAGGGTTCCGATCCGGTTCCCATGTCCTTGGAGGAATGGAATCAGTACCGCAAAAGACTGGAAAATTGGGTCGGGGAGATTGTTAAGCGAATCCGGAGCGGGTTATTCCCTCTTGCACCACGAAATAAAGAGAATTGCAGCCACTGCCCGTATTCCCAATCTTGCCGGATCAGTGAGAGCCGGGATCGCAAAGAGGATTGGAAATTCGATCCTCCCGAGACTTGAAAAATCCTAGTTTCGAAAGGATAGAAATAACGACATGTCCGCCGATGTACCGCATCTACCTACTGAAGTACGCGCTGCGGGATTGACCCTTCAGCAAGCTGCAGCCGTCGAACTTCGCGGTTCATCGGTGCATCTATCCTCCGGGGCGGGCTGTGGAAAAACTCACGTACTGACGGCCCGGTATCTATCGCATATTAAAAATGATCGGTCGAGTGTCGGTCAACTGGTGGCCATTACTTTTACGGAACGGGCCGCTCGGGAAATGCGCGAGCGTATTAGAGGCTCCTTTCGTAAGGAGCGGGACCAGTCGAGTACCGAGCATCGCACTTTCTGGGAAGATCGACTGGAAGAACTGGAATCCGCGCCGATCAACACGATCCATTCCTTTTGCGGAAACTTATTACGACAATATCCAGCGGAAATGGGTATCGATCCGCAGTTTGAAATTCTCGATGAAGTCCTTTCGCTGAACGTACGATGGGAAGCTATTCGAGAGGAACTTCAATCGCTTTTGCTGGAGGAATCCGACGCTGGGAACAGTCTAAGAGCTTTGACGCAACTGTTCGGCTGGTATAAGATCCAGAATTCGGTACTTCATTTGATTGAAGAGTTGGATCAGGGAGCTTGGTCCGATTTTTTGAATTTGTCTGAAGCCGAGTATCGTGCGAGGATCGCTAGTCTCAAGATCCAGCTACTTAAGAGATACTGCCGATTTTTGCTTACCTCCGATCCCACGAGCGTTAAGTATCTGACAATTCTTTTGAAATCACGATACGAAGGGAATCTGCTGCCCGTCAAAGTACGGGAGGCTATCGAACAGCTGCAAGCCCTGTCTTCCGCTTCGAATTTACAGCAAGCCTATGAGGAATTGCACAAAACTTTGCTGGGTCCTAAAGAGATCATCGCCCAGCTTGTCGATCCGGAGGAGGCGGAGAATGTTAAGGAGGCACTGAAGGGATTCCGCGATAGTCTTAAGAATAAGCTGGATGCCTTTCTGGAGAATGAAAGCGGAGAGTGGAGTTTCAACGATTTTGAAGTGGCTCAGCAATTCGTTCGGGTGGCTCTGGCAGTCAACGACGGTTACAGTCGACGCAAAAAGGACCGGGCGGTTCTCGATTTCAACGATCTTTTAGTGATGGCGAGGGATCTCCTCAAAAATCATCCCGACGTCAGGGAAGAACTTGCTCAGAAGTACAGTTTTATTCTTCTCGATGAACTTCAGGATACTGATCCGACTCAGATGGAGTTGGTGAGACTGATTTGCGACACGGGACTGAAGTATGGGAAACTGTTCGCCGTGGGGGATGCCAAGCAGTCGATCTATCGGTTTCGCGGCGCGGACGTTTTCCTCTTCAATGAACTTCGGAATGAGATGCCCGAGCCTGGCCAGCTCGATCTCAGTACCAATTTCCGATCACAAAAGCCCATACTGGATTTTGTAAATACTCTATTTCGCAAGGTGTTCGACAGCTACGTTCCTCTAGAAGCCTTTGATCGGCCCGTTCTCGAATATCCCAACGTTGAATTTCTCTGGTCGTTCCCCGAAGTCGAAGCCGCCTCTGAAAAAGTTTCCGTGGAAGAAACTCGCCAGGCCGAGGGACGTTTAATTGCTCGACGGATTTCCGAGCTATTGCAATCCAAGGAGGAAAGAATTTGGGATTCCAAGACCAGGACCTTTCGTCCTGTACGTGCGGGAGACGTTACGATCCTGTTCCGATCGATGAGCAACGTTCAACTCTACGAGGAAGCTCTTCGCTACTATGGGATCGATTATTATCTCATTGGTGGTCGGGCCTTCTTCGCTCAACAGGAAATCTACGATGTTTTGAACGTGCTCCGAATCGTGGAAAATGCTAACGATTCCATCGCTCTGGCCGGCCTCTTGCGATCTCCGATGGCGGGTCTCAACGATCAGAGTTTATTTCTCCTTCGTCAATCTTCCGGGGATCTCTGGGATTGTCTGTTTTCAGAATCCCTTCCTTCCTTGCCTCCGGACCAGATGGAGGCACTGAAGACCATTCGGACCTTTTTAAAACATTGGTCGAATATCAAGGACCACGTTTCGATTCACGATCTTCTAGTTCGAATCATTGAAGACACCGGTTACGATGCCGCGCTTCAATTTGAATTTCTGGGCGATCGAAAACTGGCGAATCTTTGGAAGCTCGTCGAATTGGCCCGCCGTTTCGATCAAGCGGGATTTTTTACACTCACCGATTTCATTGAACGGCTGGCGGAACTGGTGGAGAACGAACCGAAGGAAGAACAAGCAGCCACTCAGCCGGAAAACGCCGATGTGGTGAAGCTAATGACTATCCACCAGAGTAAAGGGCTGGAATTTCCCGTTGTGATAATTGCCGATTACAATCGAAAGAAAAGCTCCCCGGTTGGCCAGCAGGTAAAGTGGCAGCGCTATTTCGGCTGCGTTTCCAGTCCGCCTCAGGACGAAGACCCCCTCCCCTTTTCGGACCAGAATTGGCGACTGGCCGCGATTGCGGATCGAATGGAAGACGATCAGGAAGAACTTCGAGTACTTTATGTGGCCTGCACCCGACCGCGAGATCTTCTGATACTTTCGGCGGGCTTCAACAAATTCAATCAGGAAAGGAATCCGTACGTTCATATGGCCAAGCTCGATCCCAACAGTTGGCTGCTGAAGCTTGGCCAGAAGTTCGATATACGTACGGGGGAAATTTTGCAATTAGTTCCGGAAGATTTGCCCATTTCCATCCGGGTCATCAGCGAGACCGACAAAGGTATTGCTCAGGCTCCCTATGAAAAATCCAGAAAAATACCGGGAAAGCTGCCCGATATGAGCCGATACAAACCTTTGGACAATCTGCTTTAATTGCACGGAGCACCGCTGTATGATCTAAGTTTTTTGAGGATTGTTCACTAAAGTATTGTCTACCTCTCAAACTGAATATGGCTAAACTCTACTTCTATTACTCGACCATGAACGCCGGGAAATCGACATCCCTTCTTCAGGCGGCGTACAACTATGCCGAACGGGGAATGCGGACTCACATTTTCACAGCCATGATCGATATCCGCAGTCAGGGCCGCATCGCTTCGCGCATTGGCATTGCGGCCGATGCGAGGCAGTTCAATAGCGAAACGAATTTCTGGGAAATATGCACATCCGATCCTTCGCATTGCGTACTGATTGACGAAGCACAATTCTTGACCAGGGAACAAGTTCGGCAGCTGTCCCGGATCGTGGACGAGACCAATGTTCCTGTGATGTGCTATGGCCTGCGTACTGACTTTCGAGGAGAGTTGTTTCCGGGAAGCGCCACCCTGCTCGCCTGGGCCGACACTCTGGCGGAACTAAAAACGATTTGTTGCTGCGGCAAGAAAGCCACGATGGTAGTCAGAGTCTCGGCTTCAGGTGCTGTGGAACGAATAGGCCAGCAGGTGGAGATTGGCGGCAATGAGCGGTATGTCCCACTCTGTCGACGCCATTTCTTCGAATCAGTCGAATCGGGAGTTTGTACGGGTTGGAAGCCTTAATTTATTCGGGCACCAGGAAACTCATATGCAAACTGGCGTGCGAAAAGTGAATTTTATCCCATTCTTCTCGAGATAAATTACCCATCATGGGATGCGGTGCTCTTTCGGGAACGCGCTCCAGTCTCTCGATTGCTTCACTAAGTTGCCTCAGGCCCTCTTCCGCACTGATATTTTCTGCCGGTTTCAGTGTTTCACCGCCTTTTTTAGGCAGTTTAAATCCTGCCGGCATTTTCATACGAAGAACTTGCTTTTTGAAGATCCGGGACATTCGGCGCATCAACCAGGGAAATTCGAGTTTCATGCCCTCAATGCTACCATTGAGGGTCAATGCGAGGTGTTGAAGAATCTGGCCCGTAGTCCAGTTGCCTAAGGTTTTGTGCGGAGTGGCGACTATGGTTTGGGCGTCGTGTAGGAGGTCCTCGTAAGATTGGAAATTTAGAGACCGTCTACCTTGAACCTTCGCAGTCTGGACAGGCATTAAAGTCTCTCCGATTATTTAAATTTTCGAATCCTCTTCCTGGGATTGAAGAAAAGTCGCAATTCTAAAATCGTATGATTTTGCCCGACTGTGGGAAGCACCTGCCGGTTCCTAGCACTCTCTAACGCTGCACCATTCTGCAATTTTCTCCAACGCGGACCGAAATGTCGAATTGGGCAGAACCTGCAGATGTCGTTTCGCTCTCTGAATGTGCATGTCCACGACATGACGCACTTGTTCCAACGCTCCAACCTTTCGAAACAACTCGACGATAACCATGCGATTATCGAGATTGCTTTCAAACAGAGTCTTTTCAGATTGGGAGGCTTCCTGCAAGAATCGCAGTATGGGCAGTGTCGCTTTTTTCTGAATCAGATCCGTTCCCAAGGTCTTTCCGGTTGAACGCTGGTCCCCAACAATATCCAGCAGATCGTCCGAAATCTGAAAAGCGATACCGAGTTCCCGCCCGTACAGGGCCAGTTGCTCGGTGATTTCCGGTTTCGCTCGGGAGATCTGACCTGCGAGTCGGCAGGCACATTCCGTCAAAGCGGCCGTTTTGCCATCAATGATGCTGTAGTACTCCGTCTCCGTCAGTTCCCAGCCCTGGGAACCGAGGCTTTGCTGTATCTCGCCGACGCAAACTCGCGTGGTGGCTTCACCGATCATCTCACCAATTTTCGCATCACCTGTCTTGCTGGCCTGATGGTAAGCCATACTGAACAGCAAATCACCTAACAGAATGCTGGATTTGTTACCCCATCGCTGGTGCATCGTGAGGGTTTTTCGACGAACGTCCGCTTCATCCAGAACATCGTCGTGTATCAAGGTCGCAGTATGAATCAGTTCGATGATAGCGGCGGCCAGATGATGGTGCGGGAGCACGCCCAACTGCAGAGCGTGAGCGGACAGTAGAGTGAGAGCCGGTCGCAGCCGCTTGCCTTTATAGATAGCCAGATGCTCGACCAAGTCGGGAAATTTCTTGCGGTGAGGAGACAGGAACTGCTCCAGATGCGTTTCGACTCGTAAAAGATCATCACTCAAAAGTGCATTGAGAAAATCCTGTTTTCTACCGTTTGGCGAAGCCTCGGTTGGGGGCTGAATTGTCATCACCCAGTGGTCCTTTCTCGATCTTCCCCTGCCTGGAAGTGGCCTGATTTGCCACCCAGTTTTTCTTCGAGGCGGATCTTCTCGATCGTCATTTCCCGATCGATAGCCTTGGCCATATCGTACACGGTCAGAGCCGCTATACTGACAGCCGTCAGAGCTTCCATTTCGACGCCCGTTTTACCGGTCACTTTGACGCTCGCCAGTATTCGCAGAGTTCTATCATCCGTAAATTCAAATTGAATTTCCACGCCATGGATCGGAAGCGGATGACATAAGGGGATCAAGTCGGAAGTTTTCTTGGCTCCCATAATACCAGCCAGCCGAGCGACCTCCAGAACATCTCCCTTGCTCAATGCTTTGGTCCGAATCAGAGTCGCAGTTTCGCTCTTCATCCTAACCAAAGCACTGGCAGTAGCGCTGCGGGCTGTCTCCATTTTATCGCCCACATCGACCATACGGCTGGCACCAGTATCGTCGAAATGTGTGAACGGATTTACCATGTCAGCGACTTCCAATCATCGACGGGCGTCGGATCTTTTCGCAATAAGTCCTAGCTTAGCTAAGGCTCTAACTTTAGTAACCGTTCTCAAGATTAAGAATTAACAGATTAGGAGATTCAATCAGGGACTGGGCAATTTTATGGAGATGTCTTTTTCTGCCTCGAAAGTTCGACCATCGAGGGTAAGCAGTTGAACTTGTATGCGGATTCGGCTGGTTTTAGGGAGAGTTTGCCAGTAAACCGGAACGTAATAGCCGGTGCTGAAAAGCCCGGTTTTCCAGGTTTTTCGCAGCGTGGCTCCATCGACTTGCCAACCGCCGAGACTTTCCTTCGTGCCTGTAGAGGTAAATTGGCTGGCAAAAACTTTGAGAACTCCCGGGACCTTTAGCGGACTGCCGTCCTCATCCCGCGGGACGACTACGACCTGGAAGCCCTCATCCCCTGGAAGGCCATCCTCGTCCAAACCGGCGGTTCCAGTGCCTAAAATCAGGTCTTTGATAGCTATGCCGATAGAGCGATCTTCCGCACTGTTTTTGCTTTGAGCCGCCTGCCGTGCGAGAAATTCATTTTCGAGGGCTTTGGTCTGATTCTGGTACGCCTCCAGGGACTCCTTCAGTTCGCGATTCTCGCGTTCTTTGGTACGTAGTTCGGCCTCTACTCCTTCCTGACGGAGTTGGGCTCGTCCTCCGCAACCGAAGCTAAGCAGAAGAAATAAAGACGTTAGTAGCAAGCGAACCGGCAATGAACGTCCTTCCTTCTCGTGAAACTCATTAAACAAAAAAACGCATGGGTCTTTTAATTCCCATGCGTTTTGGAGTTTCGTAATGGCGGATCAATCCTTTTTGATCGGCATGGGAAGCTTTTCCAATACCTGATCGATAATTCCGTACTCTTTCGCTTCCGAGGCATCCATGAACTTATCGCGGTCGGTGTCTCGTTCGATTGCTTCCAGAGTCTGTCCCGTGTGCTTCAGAAGAATCGCATTCAGATGTTTCTTGGTCCGAATGAATTCCTTGGCATGAATCAGGATTTCCGTCGTGGTACCTTCTGTACCGGCGAGCGGCTGGTGAATCATAACTCGGGAATTCGGCAAAGCGTAACGCTTCCCCTTTGTCCCTGCTGTCAACAAAACCGCTCCCATGCTGGCGGCCTGGCCAATCACATAAGTCGCCACGTCGCAGGAGATGAATTGCATCGTGTCGTAGATGCTCATTCCGGCTGTTACCGAGCCGCCCGGGCTGTTGATATATAGGTGAATGTCGGCTTTCGGATCTTCGTACTGAAGATACAAAAGTTGAGCTACGACAAGATTGGCCGATTGATCATCGACTTGGCCGAGCATGAAGATAATTCGATCTTTGAGCAATCGGCTGTAGATATCGAATACGCGTTCTTCCCGGTTACTGCGGTCTAAAACGTAGGGAACCAACGGCATGATGTGCCTCCCACTGAATTTATTCGATTAGGGTAAACGCCGCGGGAGATATCCGCAGCGGAAAATATTGATCGATAACGCTCGAATTAAGGCTTCTTGGGGGACTCGATTTTCTGAAGCACTTCGTCGACCAGACCGAATTCCTTGGCCTGGATGGCACTGAAGAACCGATCCCGTTCGCTTTCTTTCTCAATGACACTCAATGGCTGACCGGTATGCTTCACCAGAATGTCATTCAGCAAGGAACGGTCTTTCAGGATTTCCGCGGCCTGAATTTCGATATCGGAAACCTGCCCTCCCACCTGGCCGTAGGGCTGGTGGACCATGATCTTGGAGTGCGGCAAGGCGTAGCGACGGCCTTTGTTTCCTGCCGTCAGGATAATCGCGGCCCCGCTGGCGGCCAGGCCCATGCAATAAGTGGCAATGGGACATTCCAGAAACTGCATGCAATCGTAGATTGCCAGGGTGGCCGTTACCGACCCTCCAGGGCAGTTGATGTACATGTGAATTTCCTGAGTCTTGTTCTCATACTGAAGATACAGGAGTTTCTGGATGGTGATGTTAGCGAGGAAGTCCGTAATTGCGGACTGTCCGCCAGTTTCCGGAGAACTGCCCAGGAAGATAATCCGGTTATCGAGCAGGAGGTCGCCGGTTGTCATTTGACGCTGGCGAACGGTCTCTCGAAAACGTTGAATCTTCGGTTCGAACAACGGTCCCATATAGGGATTAGAACCTGTATCAATGTGCATGCACGTCCCCCTTATTCTTTGGTGGGCTGATCGGAAGAGGCTTCCGGCTGCTGCATAGCACCAGGAATCGCCTGAGAACCCGTACTGGAAAACTCAGCGGCGTCGTCTTCCTTCAGCGGCACATCTTCGTATGTTGCATTCTGGAGGACCAAGTCAAGGGCCTTGCGTTCCAGCAATTCCGTGGCCAGAGCTTCGATCAGATCTTCCCGTTCCAATCGAGCACGCACTTTGCGTGGTGATTCGTTGTTTCGTTCAGCAATTGTTTCGATTTCCGTATCGATATCGCCTTCGTCGATCTCAATCTTTTCCACATCGGCGATCTTTTGCAGCACGAAGTGTTCTTTCAGAGCTTTGGCCGTGCTTTGCAGCACGTCCTGGGTCATGAGCCGCTGCCGGGTCATGATTTCTTCTTCGCTCATACCGGCATTCCGCATTTCCATGATGCGGCGAGCCAGAATTCGCTTGGATTGGCGAGCCAAAAGGTCCTGAGGCAATTCCCAACTGCTCGAAGAGGTGATTAAACCAAACACTTCTTCCCGGGCAGACTGCCGCTGGGTATATTCTAGTCGACGTTCCAAGGCGGAGGCCATCAATTCGTCGAACTGAGCCATAGTACGAACGTTGAACATCTTCAACATATCGTCGGTTAGCTCTGGAAGAACCATAACTTCGATCTTTTTGATCGTGAAATCGGCTTTGACCAGTTGGCCGCGCAGTTCGGGATTGGCGGCCTGCTCAGAAATCTTGATTTCCACGGTCCGAGTATCGCCGGCTTTCGCCCCGGTCAGCTGTTTGCCGAATTCGGGAGCGACACCGTCCGAAAGAGCCAGGCTCTTTTCGACCTTTAACTTCATGTCGACGAGATTGTTCAGATCTTTACCATCGTGAGTGACCTTCAAATCGGCAATGATGAAGTCTTCGAGTTCAACGGCCGGAGAATCTCCCGGTTTCGGTTCGAGTTTGCCGAACTGAGCCAGGAAGCGTTTCTTTTCCGCCTGGATATCCGCGTCGTTGAAAGTTTTGGTCGGCCGTTTGAGCTTCAAACCCTTGTACTCGGGCAGATCGAACTCGGGGCGTACTTCGACGTCGAATTCATAAACCAGTGGACCATCCTCGGGCATGGTGATCTTTTCGGGATCGAGCTCCGGAGGGCTCAGCGGGGCGATGGCATTATCGGAAGCGATCTGCTCCAGACTTGCCATCAGCACTTCCATGCGAACCTGTTCCTCGACGCTGCTCTTGTAGCGGCGTTCGACGATCTTTCTCGGAGCTTTTCCGGGGCGGAAGCCACGAAGTTGTTCGTTCGAGTTCTTTACGATTTCAGTATATTTTTCGTTGAATCGCTCATCGATCGATTTGCGGTCCACGGTAACCTTGACGTGCTTTTTGCAAGGGCCGACATCGCTAATGACGACTTCCTGTGCGAGCTTGTTTTCTTCAACGGAGGTTCCCGGAGTGGCGGCGGGTGTAATCTCGTCCGTCATGAATGCCCCTTTTAACTAGAAGAGCCGCGAAGGTTTATCCCGGGGGATAGTCTTCACGGCCACCATAGGATCTACGAATCGTAAAGCGGGTGATGGGACTTGAACCCACGACAACCACGTTGGCAACGTGGCACTCTACCACTGAGTTACACCCGCATTTTGTATACGAAATGATAAGCAGACCCCTGCCTGCCAGCAAGGGGGCTTACCGAAATTTTTCACATTTCAAAGCACATCCGGCAAATCTCGCCGCACTATCGGCGGTCCCAGTGTCGGTTCGTCTCGAGTCGGGTCGGCGGCTTCTCCTAAATCCGGCTTCATATTTTTCAGCGCTTCGATTTCATCCGCTCCGATCGCATCCGACTGGGTGGCATCCAGGGCTTCTTCTCCAAAAACCACTTTATAAGGAACTCCTGCAAAGCTGATTCGATCGTTGGGTAGCAAAGCAGCCCGGCGGACTCGCTGGCCGTTGACTCGTGTACCGTTAGTGCTTCCCAGATCTCGCAGAAAAACCATTCCATCCGTTTGCACCAGAATGCAGTGCTGCTTGGAAACGCTTTTGTGGGCTACGAAGATGTCGGCATCTTCCTTGCGTCCCACGATCAGGAGCGATTTTTTGAGATCGATGGCATTACCGCCGTTGAGTGGCACAAGTCGGATTCGCATGCCCCACCTGAAATTAGAAACCTAATTCTACCGCGTGGGGCGTCAGAGAATCGATAACAAATTGGATATGTTCATCGAAATCCACGCCCAGGTCGGCCGCACCTCTCTCCATATCTTCGCGGGAAACGTTCTTGGCGAAACCCTTCGACTTCATCTTTTTTCGAACGCTCGAAGCCGTCATCCCGGTAAATTTTTCGGGTCGAACGTGGGCAACCGCGGTGATGAAGCCACAGAGCTCATCGCAGGCATATAACGCTTTGTGAAGACGGGTGACCCTCGGGCATTCGGGCAGGTAATCCGCATGAGACTTGATGGCGTAGGTGATTTCTTCGGATACGCCAAGAGATTTGAGGATCTTCTCACCTTCCAAGGGGTGCAAAGGTGGATCGGGATATCTCTCGTAGTCGAAATCGTGAAGGAGACCAACCAGGGCCCACAACTCCTCGTCTTCCTGCCACTTTCGAGCGTACGCTCGCATAGCCAATTCCACGGCTCGCATGTGCCCGCGCAGGCTTTCGCTCTTCACATATTCCTGAACGAGTTTCCAGGCTTGCGCGCGATCCATTATTTGGACTCCGCCAATTGGGTCGCCTGTTCTTTGAGTTTGTTTGCGTGGGCTTCTCGGGCAGCATTTCCCAATTCGTTGCCGCCGACCGAGTAGTTGAGATAGCGCGACCACCAATCGACGGAATCTTTCCAGGCATCCTTAATCAAAGCGGCTGAGATTTTGCCCGGTTCCGCGAGTGCCCGGAGGGAAAGCCGTTCCGCCTTCTCGTGCACTGCCATGGCTACGTAATAAAGTGCATCTTTACTCGTCATCGTAAAAACGACTCGCGAAACCAGACTCATCGCCCGTCCGGAAGCTTTGAAAATCTGTTCGATGTTACCTTGGGCCAGTGCTTTCGCCGATGCGTCGTTACTTCGTTCCGCCCGGCTGAGTGCTGCATAGGCCTGGTTCGCCGCCTCGCACCATTTGAAGACTTCTTTTTCCAAATTGGGGTCTTTCTGGATGATCTGCCGTTCGGCTTCGGCAGTATCCTTAAGCTTCAGAAGCTTATTGATCGTATCATTCAATGAACCGCGGAAGAGGCCTTGAACAATCGGCGGATCCGCTTCCGGATTGCCATCCATATTGAAATGCATTTTCAGAAAGCCGTTAGAGAAGATCTTGAGTGGCCCACCGCGTGCCTGCTCGCTTTCCAGGGTGAAGAACACCCGAGGAAAAGCTTCCATGGGAATAACCTGGCTTCGAATCTGATCGAGTATTGGCGGGTTAATTGCCAATAGCTGTATCAGATGGCAAAAATTAGCCGGATCTCCCGGTACATTCCAGATTTGCGGTTCGAACCCGGCATCCTTGAGTTTCGTCATCGCGGCCACCACATCGCGATGCAAAGAGAGCTCGTGCTTCAGATCTTCATCCAGGAATTTCATTCGTGCGGCCAGAGAGGACAAGGGGGCCGCGATAAAAGGGACTGATTGTCGAACCTGATCCGAAGTGAGTGTAAAAGGGCGTTTCGGTTCGATAATTCGGCTAACCAGTTCCCCGTCTTTCTTCAGATCTTGAATTTTTGCAGGTTGGCCACCGGCGAGCATAACCTGCGTGCCGGTCTGAGAATCAAAAATCAACATGTCCTTTCCAATCAAGACCCCGACTCCCCAGATCGGGGCCACCTTGGGCGCCGAGCTTGGGGCTGGACCTGATTTAGAAGCGGGGTTAGGAGCATTTCCCGACAGGAACATCGTTTTGTTCAATTCAGGGGGCGCCAACAAAAACCCTTCCAAATCGAGGTGTCTTAGAAGCGCGAGAAAGGTGTATGAACGATCCCAAGGCATTCCGCAACCGGACTGCAGTGTGATATGCGCGGGAGCTGCCATCGAGGCCTGTAATGGACGATTCTTGATGTAAACTTGTCGACAGACCCACTCGAATGCTTTTTTGGCCCGGAGTTCCGGTGCCAATTTAGATAGCTGGAGATTTTTTTCGACTTCGCGAAGGAGAAGATTTTCCTCCAGGTAGATGGCGTCCGCCAGGACGAACTCTTCACTGATCAGAAATTCCGCATCTGGCTTGAGGGAAAGCGCGGGGATGCTGGTCAGCGACTCTTTCAGGCCCGCGACGGCCTTCTTCAGCTTTAGGGCCTTCGCTTCGGGCAGACTGGCGATGTAGTTCTGAAGCAATTCCTTGCAACTGTTGGCATCGATAGGTTTATCGAGATAAGCGGCCAGGGAACTCTCCCGGTTTTCGGTAGAGCTGTCCTTGTTCGCTTTCTTTTTGGTATCACTCGAACTGGAGCAACCGACCCCGGCAAATAAAGTACCGGCAACAAACAGTAACCAAAATCGTCGCATCGGGTCTCACTCCGGTTTAACAGCATCTCTAATTCGCAGGCAGGTTTTTATCAGTTTCGGCAGATCATCCAGCGAGATCATATTCGGCCCATCGCTCAGAGCCTTGTCCGGGTTCGGATGGGTTTCCAGGAATATCGCATTACACCCAGCGGCCACGGCTGCTTTGGCGAGATAGGGTACCATTCGTCGGTCCCCTCCTGTGCTGCTACCCTGGCTCCCGGGGGTCTGAACGCTGTGTGTGGCATCGAAAACCACAGGAAAGCCAATGTCTTGCATCCAGGGAATCGCTCGCATGTCGTTGACGAGATTCCCGTAGCCGAAGGTCGAGCCTCTTTCCGTGAAAATCAGACGAGGATTGTTTTCCTCGCGCATTTTCGCAGCGACATTCTTCATATCCCAGGGAGCCATGAATTGGCCCTTTTTCACATTCACAACGCGACCGGTTCTGGCCGCGGAAAGAACTAGGTCGGTCTGTCGGGCCAAAAAAGCCGGAATCTGAAGGATGTCGCAGACCTCCGCCACGGCAGCCACCTGATCCACTTCGTGAATGTCGGTGGTGACGCGGAGCCCCAATTCTTTTTTGACCGTGGCGAGAGTTCTGAGACCACTCTCCAACCCCGGCCCCCGGAAGGATTTTCCCGAAGTCCTGTTCGCTTTGTCGAAGGAGGCTTTGAATATTAAAGGAATATTCAATTCTTCGCTGGTTCGTTTCAGAAATTCGGCAATCCTCAGTGTCAGATCGTGCGATTCTATCACGCAAGGACCCGCGATCCAAACCAGTGGATTTTCCCCGCCGCAAAGAATCCCTTCGATATCGACCGGTTGCATGGTCGCTCCTTACCCCATAATCCTTAATTCATTACGTTATGGATAGAGTTTCGTTCAAATTTCAGTAGGGAGAACCCTTCCTGGATATACGATAATTTAAACGGAGTTCTCTGAACTCTGGAGAGCGAATCCATTTCGGAGTGAAGGAATTGTTCATCTTTCTTCTCGGTGCAGGCATTATCATTGCCCTGCTTCCGCTGTGCGTTTATCTCTATGGGCTCTCTTCCCTGAATTCTCGCAATCGACCCACCCTGATTACCGGAAGTATCGATTTTTCACTCCTGATCCTGGGGCTATCCGGATTTTTGATCTTTGGCGGACCGGTCGCCATCTCGTTGTTCGATAGCAGCCTGTCCGGTTTATGGATGGGATCTTCCCTCAAGGCAATTGCAGTTTCCTTTGCGAAAAACGAGCGGATTATCATTGGGCTGTGCTGCTTTTATTTGCTGCTTTTGATAGTGCTTTTGGTTTTCGGATTTCGAAGGCGGTCGCGCAC
The DNA here is from genome assembly GCF_018398935.1 of Telmatocola sphagniphila. Lineage (GTDB taxonomy): Bacteria > Planctomycetota > Planctomycetia > Gemmatales > Gemmataceae > Telmatocola > Telmatocola sphagniphila. The sequence continues at coordinate 1,409,510 of NZ_CP074694.1, forward strand.
TTCAGTGGTTTATAACATCAGTCGAGATGGATTCTTAAACGTTCTCGCCGAGACTTTGAATCAGAAATGGGAAGCCCCAATCCTCAATTCCACGACTGTACCTCTCACGATTTATCCCGGTTCCTTGAGCATCGAGGAAAACGTGCCCTTTCGCTGCCTAAGTATTGCCTGGTTAAATGTGCCTCGAACAATTCAGTCCAAGCTTGAAAGCGAACTTGCGTTGAAGCTCAAAAAACTGGAAGTTTCGCCCGGTCCTATTGCCGACACACTTCTGAACATTGCCACGGGGATCGGCTTGGTCATGTTCCTTTGGATTTTGGTCATCTTCCTGATGTTTCGAGGTATTTTTTAAGGCTGAGTAAAGTGCGCTGGACAGGAAGGTTGGGCAGGATTTAAGGTTTTTGGCGATTCTTGGCAATTTTCTTCATGTGCTAACCGTTTTTCGTTGCAACTCTCCTGTCGTAAATGCCGATTCTATCACCATGATGTGGTACGTTCTTCGGAGGTTGTCGCAATGAAGCGGATTTTATTCAGCCTGGCTTGTTTGATGGGTCTTGCCGGTGTTTCAAGCGCTCAGGCGCCCATGATGCCGGGTTCCCAGCCCTATCCCCCAGGCTACGGCCAGATGCCTCAGAATCCCGCGGGTTATGGTCAGATGCCTCAGATGGGTGGCGTGATGCCCGCCAATTTTCAGGGCGGTTACGGTCCTCAAATGAATCCTTACGCCGCTCCGGTAGCCGCTTCTGCTCCCGGCGGTGGCGATAGCGGTCGATTTGGCTTCAATCCGATTTTCAAGCGCATGTTCCATCTCAAGGATAGTGGATGTGCCAACGGCAAGTGCGCAAATGGCGCGGGCAAAGGTCCGGGCAACGCCGCTTCGACGGGCGGAACTCTGGTATTTCCGAACCAGCAGTTCATTCGAAGTCCTCGCGACTTCTTCATGGAAAACTAGTAGTCGTCCGGGGCGTCAATCGATGCCCAGTCCACTGCTTTAGTTCGATCGAAAGCTGCGATAATTGACTTCCGCGAAGATAGGATTTCGACTCTCGAGAATTTCCAGTTTCTCGAGGTCGATTCTTTGTCGTTCCACCTGCTGGAGTAAATCGTCGGCATTTTCCAGATGGGTGTGCGTGCGTTGCACGGCATAATCGAACATCGTACCCATTTTCATGATGAAGGCCCAATCGGAAGACTGAGCTAACAGGATTTCGCGAACGGCCTGATTCATTGCCCGTTCGAGGATCCGATCCGGAATTTCCAATTGATTGGCCAAGTCCTGGAGCCGATCCACAATTCGATGCAGGTTCGGATAGATCCAGTCATTCGCCTGATTCAGCCAGACTTCACAGTAGCCTCCCTCTCCCCAGCTTGAAAAAGCGGGCGTGCAAATTTGAACGATGGGGAATTTCTCCAGATAGTCCGGCACGGCGATTAATTGAATCTCCTCAGATTCTAATGCAGTCAGGCGAACTAACTTGTCGAGCCACTCCGGCCCTTCGAACCACCAATGTCCAAACAATTCTGCATCGAACGGAGCAGTTACCAGGGGGGGACGCTCCGGCATAGCCTCCGTCAGCCATTGAATCTGCTTTAATCGGCTGCAAAGAAAGTGATCCGCATGCACGGAGGCTCTCTCGGACGCGCGATCCGGCTCGTAAACCTCCTTATTTTCGGTTCGTCCGGTTATGCGCTGGTACTTTAATCCGGTAAAGTGTCGGACCCCGAGCGAATGAAGATGCGGTTTCAGATAATCGAAATCGAGTTGAAAGCCGATGTCGTGATAGAAGTCTCGATACCAGGCGTCGGCCGGGTATCCTTCGACCGGGGACCATACCTGCCGTGCCGTTTCTGAATCCCGGCCAACCGCAACGATTTCCAGGTTGGGGAGTACGACGGGAGCATAAACGCCGTACCGCGGACGAGGCTCGGCATTGGTTATACCATGCGTATCCACGAAGAAATAGCGCAGTCCGGCCCGGGAGAGTACCTCCTCCAAGCCGGGATAGTAGCCGCACTCCGGTAGCCAGATGCCTTGTGGTCTTCGCCCGAACTGCTTTTCGAACTCCCGACAGCCCAACTCCACTTGGACGCCAACGGCCACTGGATTTTGAACCAGCGGCAAGAAGGGGTGAGTGGCCGCACAGGTGATTAGTTCCAGATGGCCGGCTTCAAAAAAATATCGAAAACCTTTCAGCAGGTCGCAATCCCAGATTTTGACATAAGTTTCGCGACACTGGTACAGGCGTTGAAGATACATCTCCACCACAATCCGTAGTTTCGAATCCCATTGGACGCGGCCCTGCTCTTTATCTGCAAGTTCGATGAGATTATCGAGATAGCGGAGATAACGCTCCTTCAGCATTTTATCTTCAAGCATGGCCGAGAGGGTCGGCGTGATGGACATCGTCAATCGCCAGGCCAGTTTGTCCTGGCACCAGCCCTGGAAGCGATTCAACAACGGGAGATAGGTTTCGGTGATGGCTTCAAATAGCCAGTCCTCTTCGAGAACATCGCCATGCTCCGGATGTCGAACGTAAGGAAGATGGGCATGAAGTACCAGACACAAATAGCCCTTCGGCATCAGCGGCATCATGAATCCTTACCAGACAGATCAGCCTTTCCAAGCCGCTACTTTACCAGACAACTCATCGAGCACCAACGATTTCGTAGAAGAATATCCTCTAAGACAGATAGGCTGAAATGGTGTCTGATCGAATGATCTTTCGCGGGACTTTCAGATCAGTATCCGACTCAAATAGATGCGAATAGGGATCGTCCGGATCGCTAGGGGAGAGCGGAATTGCCAGAAAACCCGGGGATCTGAATCCAATTTCGAGTCGGCCGTATCCTCTATTGAGGTTCAGAGCCTTCGCGCCATTCTGGGTGATCATCCGCAGAAGATTCTCGCCAGGCACCTCGGGATAGAGCCGATGAACATGCCGGGCTTCGGAAAGAGTATCCAAGTCGGGATTGGAAGCCAGTGAATCCGTGCCCAGACAGACGTTGATTCCGGCTGCCATAAACTCGCGAAACGGATGTGGCGGATGCTCGAAGGCGGAATGAGTCCGCGGGCAATAAACGACGGAGTGACCCTTTTTTACTAAATGTTCCGGGGACAAATAATTGCCATGCACAACGAGAGAGTAGTCGGGCAACGCTTGCAGCAACCATTCCCAACTCGGTGCCAATTCGTCGGGTTGCCAGATATGAAACTCTTTCAGGAACTCTGCGAATGGACCTTCGTGATTCTCGAGTAAGTCTCGCTCTTCCAGAAACTCTCCGATATGACTGCAGACCTTCTTCGAGCACCGCCCAGCCAATTCAAATAACTTTCGGGACGTGCTATAGGGGGCGTGCGGACTTAGTCCCAAAATGGAGTTCCCAGAGGCCACGTCTGCTTCTTCGAGCCGTTGATAGGCTCGCCAAGATTGTTCCTGTCGAGAGGTTGTCAGTCCCAATACTTCAAAAAAGCGAAGTATTGTGAATTCCGAGTGGTCTTTAAAGGCGGGGTAGTTGGTGGTCGAAATGTCGCCGAGTCCTATGGATCCGGAATCTAAAATTTGCTGGAAGCCGTTTTGAATGGCGAGATCCATCGTATCTCTACTCTGCGACATTCGAAATTGAATAACTTTTTTGATCCATCGGATGTAATCCGAATCGGGAGGATTCAACCCGGCCATACCCGTAAGGTCGAGATGCGTGTGTGCATTGATTAATAGCGGAAGTATCGCACAATTTCCCAAATCGATATCGACTTGCATCCCGCATCGACGGCCTATCTCCAGGATTTGAAAAGAGGCATCGAGTTCGATTTTGCCGTCCGCTATGGGCGCACTGGTCACAGGGAAGATCCAGCGGGCGGCGATAGTGACCTTACGATCCTTCATGTCTTCCCGGGGTTCTGAATTTTCGTTCAATCCACTTCGACTGCGTCCACGTTATGGACAATCGCTTCAGGGCGTTTCGTTTGCTGCAGCATCACCACGGTATCGATGACGAAAATTCCCAATCCCACCCATACAAAAAAGAAACTGAACCGCTTCGACTCGCTGAACTCTTCCTGAAATACGTAGATTGCTATCAGAAGTTGGATCGTAGGTGACAGATACTGAATGAAGCCGAGCGAAATTAAACCCACCCTCCGTACGGCCTGGGCAAAGCAAATCAAAGGAGCGGTGGTAACCACCCCCGCCAGAACGATCCAAAGGTCCTGAACGCCCGGAGGATGCAGAAATTGCATCTTCCCCTGCAATGCTAGAAAAGTCAGGTAAGTGATCGCGAACGGCAGCAATACGATCGTTTCTATTGTGAAACCAATCAACCCATCGACGGGGGCGATTTTACGCATGACCCCGTAGAGGCCGAAACTGAAAGTTAAAAATAGCCCCAGCCAGGGAATATCACCATAGGTCCAGATCATTCGCCCGATACCAAAAGCGGCAATGGCCAGAGCCAGCCCCTGCAATGGGCGCAATCGTTCTCCAAAGAAGATCATTCCGAACGCGACATTCGCCAGGGGAAGCATGAAATAGCCGAGGCTGGATTCCAGCAATCGATTGGTGTAAACGGAAACGATGTAGCCGTACCAGTTTCCCACGAGCAATAGTGCACTCACGGCAAGAATGGCCACGGTTTTTGGCTTGCGAAGAGTCAATCGCAGATCGTTCCAGCGCTTGAGCGCGGTTAACAAGAGGGCGAGAACGACGATCGACCAAAAGGTTCGGTGAGCAAGGATTTCGTAGGAATCTACATTTTTTACAGTTTTGAAGTAGAGTGGCACTAAGCCCCAAATTATGTAGGCGATCAGACCGTAAATCAGGCCTTCTCGAAGTGATTTTTGAGGTTCGCTCACGAATTTCCTTTCCAGATCGCATCCAGCGACTGGCCACGGAGATGTCTGGCGTAAAGTTGATGGAAGTGGTAGCCACCGTTCTCCCGCTTCACGCTAAATCTTCCCTGGGAGTAGAAATGGCTGCGAATATTTTTTTGAACTTCCGCACAGATCAGATCGTCCTCTTCCTGCACCTTCTGAGCGACCCGAATGCTTTCTTCTTTGAATGAAATGGATGCTGGATAGGATCCCGCGGCAAAGTAGAAATCGAAAATGACATCGCAGCTTTCTGTCGTTCTCGGGATCACGTAGTTCAGATCCATCACTCCCTCATAGTGGTTCAACATAAAATTCGGGTAGAACCACCAGTAGGATGCACTGCTCCCCTGTCGGGTTCGATTCGCTGCGGCATCTTCCGGATTCTGAGTGAGCGGACTGGATTGCAAACTAGCCCAGGGATGCAGCTCCGTCCGGTAGAGCTTGTAATCGAGCGATCCTGCTAAAGTCGGATGAACCGTATTGACGTGGTAGCCGCCGTCCAGATAGTTGTCGATATAGATCTTCCAGTTCGACTTAACGGGAAAAACTACGCGTTTGAAGAACTGGAGAGTTCGCAGCTTCTGCTGGAACTCATCGGATAATGGAGCAAAGAATTCGTCTAAAGCTGGCCCGCTTTGCTCTATTCGAGCAAAAAGAAAATCCCCCCAGATGGCAGAATGAATCTCGACAAGGCCATTGTCTTCCCTTGTGAAATTCTCAACCCCATCAAACTCCGGCACACCTCGTAATTTGCCCTGGAGATCATAGGTCCAGCCATGATACCGGCATCGAAGTTTCGAGCATCGGCCGCAATCCTCATCGATAATTGGGGCGGCCCGATGCCGGCAGATATTCAAAAATACTCGTATTTGCTGGTCTTCGCCGCGGATCGCAAATATCGGTTCCGGACCGATCCAACTGCGAACGTAGGAGCCCGATTGCTCCAGTTGTTGAATCGAGCAGACGTACTGCCAGGTCTGAGGAAACAAAATGCGGGATTCCCTCTCAGCGACTACATTTGAGAAATAGCATTCGCTGGGAATGGTGCTGGCTTGCGAAAGCGGCTTCCGATCGTCGAATGCATGCAGGATCGACTCGATTTCGGTCATGACCACTTCCTGTCGTCGCACTCGAAGACTGTTAAATTGTGACTGCCGAAAAGCCACCATCGACAATTATATTTTGTCCGGTCACGAACGAGGAGGCTTTTGAAGAGGCCAGAAATACGACAGCTCCCGCCAATTCATGGGCTTCACCGAATCGAGCCATGGGCGTGTGACCGATGATTTGGCCGCCGCGCTCGCTGTAGCTGCCATCTTCCCGAAAGAGAAGCTTGCGATTTTGTTCTGCGGGGAAAAATCCCGGACTGATCGCATTAACTCGTACTCCCCGAGTCGCCCATTCCCGAGCTAGGAACTGAGTGAGGTTGATTACCGCCGCTTTCGCTGCGGAATAAGCCACCACTCGAGATAGGGGTATAATACCGGCCATAGAAGCAATATTGATGATGCTGCCCTTCCCAGCGGCCAGCATACTCTCTCCAAAAACTTGTGCCGGCAGCAGTACACCGCCCACCAGATTGAGATCGAAAACTCCCTGCCAGGCATTCAAGGGGAGTTTGCAGAAATCGGCACCGGGGGGGAGTGTCGCATCCGGGCGATTGCCACCCGCGGCATTGATCAGGATGGTTGCCGTCCCGAATTTCGTTTCACATTGCTGCCTAGCAGCCACCAGACTGTCGCGATCCGTCGAGTCCGCGCTAACGAAAATGGCTTCTCCGCCAGCTGCAGCGATTGCACGAACTCTCTCGAGCCCGCGCTCTGCATTGCGGCCAAGGATGGCCACACGAGCTCCGGCTTGAGCCAGAGCTTCGGCGATGCCGCCGCCCAAAACTCCAGTACCGCCGATAACGACGGCCACCTCTCCCTGGAGGTTGAACAGATTAGTTTTCACTAGGTTATCTCGTTTTGAGCCAGACTTCGTTCAGCCAATGAATAAGGGAACCAGATGTCGATTATAAATATTGTCTATGACGTTTTTGGAAACTTGGTCCGCATTCACTTTCAGAAGATCCAGGTAGGCCTGTCCTTTTTTCGCAGCGACTTTGAACGATACGTGCAGAAGTTGACGGAAATTCGCATTGAACTCCGGATGGCTGGGAATGTGCCGTAATGTGTTCGCAATCTGAGTGCCCGACCAGGAGTTCACGAGACTTACGCTGGGCAACTGATCGCGTTGAATGTCGATCACACTCGCGTAGGGGGCGCAAAATTCCTCGGCATGTTCATATGCGTAGGCGTAGATTTCCTTGACCATCGCCAACCCCGCCCCGCCCGCTTCCGCCAAGCCAATTAACTCTTCCAACCAGGTCGTTCCGGCAGTTTTCACGTGCAAACCCGCACCCGTTCGGGCCAGAGCTTTCCGGATGATCGGATAGATCGAGAATTTGTCGCTGCCGCTGTGTACGCTCAATTTTAAATTTGACGGTATCCCATATTTACTGATGGCGAAGGCGATGACGGCCAAGTCTTCGTTGAATTCCGTTTCGAATTGGCTGAGATCGCCGACGTAATCGACCCCTTTATTGAATCGACCCGTGAATTTGGGTGCTATAGTTTGGACCTTCACACCTTCCTCGGCCAGCAGCACCAGAATGACGAGTAGCTCCGGTGGCGTTTGCGGCGCATCCGTTTCGTCCATTGAAACTTCTGCTATGAACTCCCCCTCTCCCCCTTTTTTGGTCGAGATATGTCGGTAGATCTTTCCGGCTTCCTGAACCGCCAGAAGGTATTTGCGTACGATCTTCTCTAGCTCTGCTGGCCTGATCGTGAGTTTTCGAGCGATGCCTGGGATTACGAGATCCCCCAGAAGTTCGGGATGCTTGTGCAGGAAAATTTTCACCGTATCTTCACTAGCCGGCTTGCCAATGCTGTCGGCAACATCGATTGTGAAGAAATCAGAGCAGGACATGAATCGATCGACAGTCTCCAGGCGGATGTGATCCGCATCGATGTGCCAGCCTTTTCGCCAGCCGAGCTGAGTGACCGCTTTCAGGGCAGAATCGTAAACACTTTGCGGCTCCGAACCGATAAAAGAGTGCTCCCGGTTCGATTTGTTCCAAACGGGTACGATTTCCACCCCTTTGTCCGAGATCATTTGAAATGCTCGGAGTTGAGCGGTTGCCTGGAGGCCAAAGCGATCACCCACACCAAAGGAGAATTTTTCGAGCATCCTCATCAATTCAGCTCCGCTTACTATTACCCAGGTTGACAGTAACGAGCATTCTACTCAGAGTGTTAGTGCTCAAAAAGGTGATTCGGGGTGTCCGGGAACACTCGGCGGAAATATTGAAAAAAACAGCAGTAGTGCAGGCATAAAAATTATTCAGAAATTTCACTCTCATTTCTGGAAATAGACGCGGATTTTGCAAGGAAATGATAGACTCAAAAGGTAATCCGAACCGACAGAGAAGAAATCCAGGATTTTTTATCTTCACGTCGCTTGACGAGATTCTAAATCCTTTCTAAGAAGCGACTACGATTAGAGATTTTTCGGTATTGACAACCGTACAGAACTAGCGGTTAATTGCCGAATATTAAAGGGTATTTTGTCGGCCAATCCGACCGAGCGAGGGGATCGCATGAGCTTACGACTTTTAAACAAGGCGCTCACAGTGACACGAGAGTCTTCCACTGAACATTCTGAGTGGAAGCAACTGCTGTTGCCTTCCACGTTATCGATCTTCTCGGCCAAAGATGATGACGATGAAGATTTCGATGATGACGAAGAAGAGGATGACGATGATGACGAGGAAGAGGATGATGAAGAGGACGATCTGGAAGATGACGACCTCGACGATGATTTCGACGACGAAGATGACTTTGATGATGAAGATCTCGACGACGACGAAGACGATCTAGATGATGAAGATCTGGACGAGGACTTCGACGACGATGATTTCGACGATGAGGACGATGATTTCGACGACGAAGAGGACGATGATGAAGATGACGAGGAGGACGAAGTAGAGGAAGATGATGAAGACTGATCGATAAAACTATAGACTTCCGACCTGCCCTCGTTTTCACGAGGGCTTTTTTGATGTTCTGAGGCAACTTTTTTTATCCAAAAAAATTGGCCTTGTCACGACCCGGGGGACCTGGGTATAAAACCGTACCGAGGATTCTAGAATCCTCGGATCATCGGCAGGATGGCCGGTGACACCACCAGATTTACACCACGGAGGGTTCGATGAAGATGTCTGCACGTCCAGTCATTGGTATCAACGCTGATTTCTTTAACGCCTCAAAAACCTATTCAGCCCACGCCCGCGTTAACGCGGGGTATTTCGATGCCATTCTGCACGCGGGGGGCTTGCCGGTCATTATTCCCCCCTTGGGCAAAGAAGCGGATATCTCGGAAATGCTCGACATGCTGGACGGTGTCCTGCTGACTGGTGGATTGGATATCGATCCTCGCCGCAACGGCCAACCCGCCCATCCAACTGTTCAACCCATGGCCGAACGCCGCGAAATGAACGATAAAATTCTCATCCAGAAAATCGTCGAACGAAAGATGCCGGTCCTGGCTATTGGCGTCGGAATGCAGCAACTGAACGTCTATCTGGGTGGTACTCTTTTTATGCACATCCCAAATGATGTGCCCAAGGCCATGCCCCATTTCGACGCGACTGGCGGTCCGCATCGCCATATCGTGCTTCTCGAAGCCGATTCTAAAATTGAGGATCTTTATGGGACTAACGAATTGCGAGTGAATTCCCGCCATCATCAGGCAGTCGATCAGGTAGCTCCGCGTCTTCGCGTTGGGGCTCGTTGCCCCGATGGGATTATCGAATCGATCGAATCGATTGATCCCAACTGGTTCTGCATGGGTTTACAGTGGCATCCGGAAGCCGATACCGCCTCGGCGCTGGATCTGCAATTATTCGACTGCTTCGTTCAGTCCTCGGTGAGAAGTTCAGATCGTCTCCAACTGGCAGCTTAGAGTTTTTCAGCTATGGGTTCTAGTGTAGTGTCCCAGAAATAGCGTTACTTTTAGCTCCTTTTTGCGGTTTACTCTATAGAGGAGGAGAAAACCCATGAAAGTCGCGCTGCCAATCTTACTTTCTGACGAGGAACGACAAACTTTGACTTCTTGGTCTCGGGGACGAAGTACTCCCGCTCGGCTGGTCCTGCGGGCGAAGATCATACTCGCAGCGGCCGCGGGTGTACGGAACAAGGACATTGCTGAGGAATGCGGCACGTCGAAGCCCACGGTGGCGCGCTGGCGGACCCGATTTGCGAAGCTGCGTTTGGCGGGTATCGAACGGGACGCTTCGCGGCCGGGTCGAACGCCAGCGATCAGCCGGAAAGTCGTCGAAGAAATTCTCCGCAAGACCACTCAGGAGAAACCATCCGGTGCGACTCATTGGAGCACACGAACGATGGCCCAAGAGGTAGGAGTGAGCAAAGCCACCGTGCAGCGGGTCTGGTCGTCCCACGGTCTGAAGCCTCATTTGCATAAGACCTTCAAGGTATCGAATGATCCTCAATTCGCCGAGAAACTGTGGGATGTAGTGGGCTTGTACTTGAACCCTCCCGAGCACGCCCTGGTGCTCAGTTGCGATGAGAAGAGTCAGATACAAGCCCTTGATCGCACGCAAAAAGCTTGCCCATGGTACCCGGCCGTTGCGGCACTCTGACTCACGATTACATGCGTCATGGCACCACCACTCTGTTCGCGGCTTTGAACGTGGCCGAGGGAATTGTGATTGGCGAGTGCATGCCGCGACATCGACACCAGGAATGGATCAAGTTTCTCAAACGGATCGAGACGGCCACCGATCCGTCCTTGGATTTGCATTTGATCGTGGATAACTACGCTACGCATAAGCATCCCAAAGTTAAGCGTTGGCTAGCCCGGCATCCTCGATTCCACATGCATTTCATCCCCACGAGTAGTTCCTGGATGAATCTGGTGGAGCGTTGGTTTCGCGACTTGACGGACAAACGACTGCGTCGAGGGACATTTCGAAGCGTGCCGCAATTAATCCAGGCGATTGAAGGCTACATCGATCATCACAACAACACAGGAAAGGGATTCCAGTGGACCGCCAAAGCCGAGGCTATTCTGGAGAAAGTCCGCCGGGCGAGGGCTACCTTGGATAAAACACATTCTGTGTGAGACACTACACTAGTGTGTTAACCCATAGCTAGCGAGACTCAATCCACGCTTAAAATATTTGAGACTCTTTTTCCATCCATCACTAGGCAGATGCGGCTTCCGGAAGGCATCTGCCCGATCATAGTCATGAAACCGAGTGTCCCTGAATTTGCAAGATTGGGGTTCATCACTCGGGTTTCCATGATCTTAGCATTATTGGGTAATGCGACAGCGATAGATAGAGAGCCAAATGCAAAATGTCTTGATGGAATACCCGAGCGTTTATCCATCTGATTGGCCGATCCCCCAGAGTCTACTACTCGATAATTGAAAAAATCTGATTGATCCGACGTTGCGGAGAATCGATGACATAGCGTTCGTCCGCAGAATTAAAGCGGGATCTTAATCGAGTATCGGCATCTAACAGACCCCTTTGCCCTACCGGACCATTACCGAGAGCTTGCTGATTTTGCTGCTCAATCCGGTTCTCCAAATCGAAGATTCGATAAGTGTTGAAAATCTTAATTGCGAGTCCGAGAATAGCCGCGATCCCGAAACACCACAAAGCCACTAAGTATACCTTCCGATCTCTCTGACGGTTCTTTTATCGCTTCCGATTGCGGGCGATTCTTTTCGCCTCTTCCGCGGCGGCTTCCTCCTCAGCCTCATCTACGACGGAGATTGTTTGCGGACATTTTTTGCACTGAATGTCCTTTCCAATAAATTTGTCCGGGATTTTGTAGCTGGTTTTGCAACCGGGGCAATTGAGAGCGATAGGCATGGCGAGTATCTGAAGAGTGGTATTATTTAATATGATTTATAATTAATATTTAGAAAGTGATTTTGAAAGTTTTTTTCAGCGGGCAAGTTTCTCTTCAAAGATTCGGGATGGCTTCGACCCACCACACTCTTTGAATCTCAAAATGGCTCTTTACAAAGACGTGTGATGTAGCGGAGAACATTGCGAACCGAAATGACCCCAATCGGACGTCCCTCTTCCACGATGGGAAGATGCCGATAGCCGCCGAGGTCCATTTTGTGAAGTGCATAAGCGACTGTATCGGTGGGCTGCAGTGTTTCTGGCGAAGGGGTCATGTAATCCTCGACCGGCAGCCGCATGTAGTTTTCGATGACACCAAACACTTTCAGTAAGTAATCACGTTCCGTCAGAATGCCGATCAATTTGTCGTTGTGGTCGACAACAAGAATTGCCCCATGCTCTGAATCCACCATCAATTGTAAGGCATGCCCGAGTTTGTCGCCGAGACGAACTTTAACGGTGGAGGTAGGTTTGAGAATAGAGACAGGGTCTTGCATCAGGCGTTGCTCGACATGATTCTGTCCTGTCGGGAGATCAAGGGGTGCCAGATCTGCACGGCAGCGAGAGCATTCATCCGCTCCGGGAAGATTGGCATGACCGCAGGAAGGACAGAGCATTTCGAGCTAACCTTGAGGCTTACGGTCTGCTGCAATGCAAACCGCGGGTTATTCGACGACCCAAAGATCGTCGTTTTTGAACAACTTTTCCAGATCTCCGGGCCCGCGAGCTTTAATGAGATCGTCCATTTGTTTCTGCTGCAATTCTTCGAGGGTAGGTCGCTGCACGGACCTGAGAACTCCAACGCATTCGGGCAGGTCAGGGCAGACCATCCGGCTGAGCAGGGATGCTAGCGTGGGTTCATCGGCCTTTTCGTCGTGCATCAGAAGATCATCGATCTGAACGCCGTTGCCGATCGCTACCGACTCGAGGCTCAGGCCGTTCAAGCGAATGCCTTTATTTCGATCCTTACCGTAGATCATAGGCTTACCATGCTCAAGGTACAGGACGTTATCCGATTTCACACTCTTATCGGTGGTGTATTCGAAAACGCCATCATTGAAAATTTTGCAGTTTTGGTAGATTTCAATGAAGGCCGAACCTTTATGAGCGGCGGCTCGCTGAAGCGTATTCGTCAGATGTTGAACGTCGATATCTATGGTGCGTGCGACGAAGCTCGCTTCGGCCGCCAAGGCCACGCTCAACGGTCGAAGTGGTTTGTCGATTGACCCCTGGGGACTGGACTTGGTCTTGGTTCCCAGACGGGAAGTCGGCGAATACTGGCCCTTGGTCAAGCCGTAGATTTCGTTGTTGAACAGCAGTACTTTGATATCCACATTGCGACGTAGAGCGTGGATCAGGTGATTGCCGCCAATCGAAAGCCCATCGCCATCGCCGGTGACGACCCAGACCTGAAGGTCTGGCCGAGCCAATCGCAATCCGGTCGCAAATGTCGGTGCCCGGCCGTGGATGGTGTGGAAGCCGTAGGTGTTCATGTAGTAAGGGAAGCGGCTGGAGCAGCCGATGCCTGACACGAAAACCATTTTTTCGCGAGGCACCCCTACGGTGGTAAGAGCTTTTTTCATCTGAGCGAGAATCGAATAATCCCCGCATCCGGGGCACCAGCGAATTTCCTGGTCGCTGGCCAGATCTTTGGCTGTTAGCGTTGGGAGGGGAGAAGCTGCCATCGAAATTAACCTCGAATATGAACAATATTTTCGAATAAACGAGCCGGTTAACCGGCTCGTGCGATGTTTGATTTTCAGGAGGCGAGCATCTGTTCGATCTTGGCCTCAATTTCGCTCACCAGGAAAGGCTTGCCCTGAATCTTGTTGAGACCCACGGCATCCACCAGATATTTGGCGCGAAGTAGCAGCAGTAACTGCCCGGCATTGAGTTCGGGAACCAAGACCTTTTTAAATCGTTTGAGAACTTCACCCGTATTCTTGGGCATCGGATTCAAATAACGCAGGTGCGCCAGTCCAACCTTATAACCCTTACGATTCATTCGAGTTACGGCCGTAGTCAAAGAACCGTAAGTTCCGCCCCAACCGACCACGAGAAGATCGCCACTTTGGCTGCCTTCTACTTCCAGATCGGGTATGGTAGTTGCAATATTGGCGATCTTCTGAGCGCGAGTTTTCACCATGTGCTCGTGATTGCCGGCCTCATAGTTGACGTTACCGGTCACATCTTCTTTTTCGATGCCACCGATCCGATGTTCGAGCCCGGGAGTTCCCGGAATCGCCCAGGGCCGCACCAGAAGTTCATTTCGTTTATAGGGCAGGAATTTGCCCAACTCCCCTGCCCCATTTTCATGCCCCTTGACGTCGCCATTACCGTTTGGAGCTGTGGGATGCGTGATTTTCAGCTGGGGAAGTTTGCTGATATCGGGAATCGACCAGGGTTCGGCACCGTTGGCGATGTAACCATCGGAGAGGAAGAAAATCGGGGTCATGAATTCGGTGGCGATTCGCACCGCTTCGAAAACCATGTTGAAGCAATCGCCCGGGGAGCGCGGAGCAATAATAGCGACCGGGCATTCCCCGTTGCGTCCGTACATCGCCTGCAGCAAATCGGCCTGTTCCGTCTTGGTGGGAAGTCCTGTGCTGGGTCCGCCGCGTTGTACGTCGATGATGACGAGCGGAAGTTCGGTCATGACCGCCAGGCCGATGGCCTCCGATTTCAGGCAGATTCCGGGACCGGAAGTGCCAGTCACGCCGATGGCTCCGCCGAAAGAAGCACCGATAGCGACCCCGATCGCGGCGATTTCATCTTCTGCCTGAAGCGTTTTGATGCCGAAACGCTTCATATCGGCGAGTCCTTCGAGAACACTCGAGGCGGGCGTGATCGGATAGCCTGAGAAGACCATATCCTTGCCGCTGAGTTTCGAAGCAGCAACTAAACCCATCACAATGGCTTCATTACCGGTAATTTTGCGATAAACGCCGGGGGCGATTTTAGCTTTGGGCACCTTGTAATGCACCGGCATCACTTCACAAGTTTCGCCGTAATTGTACCCGGCTTTCAAAGTGCGGGTATTCGCTTCCAGAACGATGGGATTCTTGCTGAATTTTTCCTGGATCCACTTCAAAGTCGGTTCCATGGGCCGTTCATACATCCAGTAGACCAGACCTAAAGCAAAGAAGTTTTTGCAGCGATCGGCCTCGCGTGGGCTTAATTTGCATTCCGCCACGGCCTCGCGATTGAGTTTGTTGATAGGTACTCGTATGATCCGGTAGCCTTTGAGGGAACCGTCTTCGAGTGGGTTGGACTTATAACGAGCTTTGTCGAGTTCGCTGGTTCCAAATGCGTCCGAGTTAACGATCAGAATCCCACCCGGTTCGAGATCTTTAAGGTTGGTTTTCAAAGCGGCGGGGTTCATGGCAACAAGCGTATTGAGGACGTCGCCGGGTGTATGAATGTCGCTGCTGGAGAAATGAACCTGAAAACCGGAAACCCCCGCCAAAGTCCCGGCAGGGGCTCGAATTTCGGCCGGGAAATCGGGTAAAGTCGAAATATCGTTACCCATGATTGCGGAAGCGTTGGTGAATTGAGTTCCGGCCAGCTGCATACCATCTCCAGAGTCTCCCGCGAATCGAATCGTCACAGATTCTAATTCTTGAGAAGCACTCGGGCTCGGCGCGGTCGTCGTTGAAGACATAGAAAACCTCATGAAGAAACAACATTCTGCCGCAAGCATTGCTTATTCGGCAGAACATTGGGAGAAATTTCGCCGTTCACGCTCCCTCCCGTTCGGAAGGCAAGTTTTTCGCGTCGGGGGGCAGGTTGTAAATCGCAGCAGGAAAGTGTTCCACCAGGTAGTGAACAATCCGCTTGACTGACAAGATGCCAACCGGAATGTTATTATCGTCCACGACGGGCAGATGGCGATACCCACCCCCCTGCATTTTCTTAATTGCTGTTCGTATGGAATCGCGGCGATGGACAGTCACGGGCGTAGGAGTCATGCAGTCGTCCATGGTTACAGTCAGCGGCCGACCGGTTCCCATAATGCGATTCAGAAGGTCGCGTTCCGTAAATAGGCCGACCAGGCGACCTTTTTCGCAAACGAGGATGCAGCCGACGCGTTCCTGACGCATCAAAGTCACCGCCTCGGAAACCGGACGCGTTACTTCAATCTGCCGCGGTGGAGTAGGATCCAGGCGGGAGACCGTATCAACTCGAAGATTACGCGTTAATTCCATGACGGTGAGATTTCATTGAGGCGCTGTACAATCGATTAGTAAGGAAGGCTGAAATGGAATTCGCAGAGGCGTGGCATCCAACCAACCCGTCGCCTGAATCGGGTATTCCGAGTTCAAAGCGACTAACTTGTTAGACCCGCAGCAAAGCAGGACTCCAACATTCTCCTATACTTCTTCAGATGATTTTGCGAGTCTTCACAGAGGCTGGCAAGGTAGAGGGACGATAAGGCTTGGAATTTTTATGCCGGATCCTCAAAAACTTCTCAAGACCCTGGAACTCGCTCGCTGCAAAATACTCCAAACGGCGGGTCGCTCGGGTCATTTTCTGGAACCGCAGAAAGTGGATGACATCTTCGTGGTCGGAGACTTGCATGGCAACGTCTCGAATTTCCAGGCCATCTATAAAAAAATTGAACTGGATAAACACCCGGGCAGACATCTGGTACTGCAAGAATTGATCCACGGAGTCTTTCGCTATCCACAGGGGGGCGATAAGTCCCATCAATTAGTCGATCTCTTCGCCACGCTCAAGTGCTGCTTCCCCGACCGAGTGCATTATCTGATCGGCAACCACGAACTCGCTCAATGGACGGGTAAAGAGATTTTAAAAAATGAGGAGGACCTGAATCGGCTCTTCGATAGGGGAATAGAAGAAGCCTATCGCGATTATGCGACGGAGATTCGAACCGCTTACAATTCTCTCTTCGCGATCTGCCCTTTGGGAATTCGGTTACCGAATCGGGTCTATATCTGCCACACCCTACCCTCTACTCGACGGATGGAGCAATTTTCACTCGATTTCGTCAAACAGGAAGAATTTCAGCCGGAAGATTTTCAGACGGGCGGCAAGGTTTACGCGAATCTTTGGGGACGCGATACCACCGCTGAGAATGCGGCTGAATTCCTAAAGCGAGTCGACGCGGATTATCTGGTTTGCGGCCATATTCCCTGTGAAAAAGGCTATGAATTCCTTTGCGAACGGCTGGTCGTTCTGGATTGTGCGAAAGTGCCCGGCGGATACGTTCACATCCACGCTTCCACGAACTACTCCCCTTCAACATTCACAAGTATCGCCTTCGTGATAAGCTAATAGGCGTATGAATCCACCACCCATCCTGACAACGACCCCGACGAAAGCGCTCGGCGAATTGGAGACCGAAACGGTCACCATCGAAGGAGTGAAGTTCAAGATTCGTCGGCCACTCAAGCCAGACCTTCTTCTGGACGATCCGACCATTCGCCACGCCAATAATGTGGACGATTACATGCCCTACTGGGCCGAAATATGGCCCGCATCTCGCATGCTCGCCAAGGCCATCTTGAAACAAGGCGAAGAGTTGTTGCCCCAAAGCGTGAGCGGCGCTCCGGTAGCATTGGAATTAGGGTGCGGGTTGGGCCTGGCCGGTCTTGCCGCGTTGTATAAAGGCTGGCACGTCGTCTTCTCGGACTACGACACTACCGCTTTGACTTTCGCAGCCGATAACGCCAAGCTCAACAATTTCAAGAGCTACGAGACTCTGGCAATCGATTGGCGTTCCCCACCGGCGAATCGAAAGTTTCCTGTGATCTTGGGCGCGGATCTGATCTACGAAACCGTCAAGCACGAGCCGCTTCTGAATGTCATTCGTCACTTGTTGGCACCCGGAGGAGTCGCCCTGTTGACCGACCCCGATCGAATTAGTTGCGATGCATTTCGGGACACCTTGAAGGAATCGGAATTTCAATGGTCGATGGAATTCATTCGAGCGGGAGAACCCGGCGGTCAACGCTACAAGGGAACACTCTATTGGCTGCAATTGCCTTAAGTCGAAGAACCTTGGCAAATTCTGTATCTCCGCCTTACGGTATTTCCTAGATTATCCTTGTAAGACTTTAGAGCGAGTGAACACTCCATAGCTGGGTCCAATGAGCAATAATCCTCCCACCCGCACAGGCATTCTGGTCTCCCGCCTGCAAGATATTGTCGGTCATGAGGCGGTGCTTACCGCGAAGTGCGATTTAGCCGTGTATGAGTGCGACGGCTACACAATTGAAAAGAATCAAGCCGAGGTCGTGGTTTTCCCATCGACCACAGATCAAATCGTCCGAATTGTAAAAATTTGTAATGAATTGCAGGTGCCTTTTCTAGCCCGCGGAGCCGGAACATCACTGGCGGGTGGCTGTGTACCGGTCGGCGGCGGTGTCATGATCGGCCTGAGCCGGATGAAAAAGATTCTCGAAGTGGATTATCCCAATCGTTTCGCACTGGTAGAGCCGGGAGTAGTTAACGTCTGGTTGAGCAACCAGATTAAAGGGAACGGATTTCACTATGCTCCCGATCCTTCGAGTCAGGGCGCGTGCACTATCGGCGGCAATGTCGCTACCAACTCCGGCGGGCCACACACACTGAAGTATGGTGTAACGGTCAACCATGTTATTGGCGTGGAGTTGGTACTTCCCAATGGTGAGATCGTTACGACTGGCGGCGCGGTGGAGGATATGCCAGGGTACGACCTTTCCGGTGTCATTGTGGGATCGGAAGGGACATTTGGCGTTGTCAGTAAAGCATGGGTTCGGCTCACACGCAATCCGGAGGCGTATCGGACTCTACTGGGTGTCTTTGAGACGGTGGATGCAGCTACCAATACCATCAGCGAAATTATCGGGGCTGGTATCATTCCCGCGGCTCTGGAACTTCTGGATCAACTGATCCTCGGAGCCGTTGAGCAAGCCTTTCATTTTGGCTTTCCACTGGATGCCGGAGCGGTCCTGATTATGGAAGTAGATGGCTTGAATGCGGGGTTGGATCAGGAAGCCTCGAAAATCGAGGCCATTGCCCACAAAAATGGAGCCCGCGAAGTTCGCCGTGCGGCCACCGAAGCCGAACGCCTTTTGTTATGGAAATGCCGAAAACAAGCTTTTGGCGCCGTCGGCCGACTAGCTCCCAGTTACTGCACTCAGGACGGCGTTGTTCCTCGAACGAAGCTACCTGAGATGCTCCGGTTCATCAGTGGTATCGCTACGAAATATCAATTGAAAATTGCGAATGTTTTTCACGCGGGTGATGGGAATTTGCACCCGATTCTCCTGTTCGATGAACGAGACAAAGATCAATTGCAGCGAGTGCTGCACGCCAGCCACGAAATTTTGGATAAATGCATTGAACTGGGAGGAAGTGTCACGGGGGAACATGGCATTGGGGTCGAAAAGCTCGATTTCATGACGAAGTTGTTCTCAGCCGATGACTTGAACATGATGATTCGCCTCCGGGATGCCTTCAACCCCACCAATATTTGCAGCCCTAACAAAATGCTGCCTACTGCCGGAGCCTGTTCGGAAAGTGGGATGGTTTCGCAAACGAAGCCCAATCGACGGGCCGCACTCTAAATCAAACCGACATTCGGAAAACATGGTGACACTCAACTCGCAGGAAACCTGCAGTATCGATTCCTTCGGTCCCCTCCCCCGGTGGGCTCCCCATTCACCACGGCAACTGGGTGAGCTGGTAACGGAAGCGGCTGGGGAAGGAAAGGCACTATACCCGGTTGGAGGGCGAACTCAACTCAGTCTGGGCCATACTCCCCAAAAGTTGGGATATGCTGTTTCGACGCTTGGTTTGGACCATCTGGAAGATTACCCGGCGCGAGACATGACGATTACGGTGGGTGCCGGTATCACCCTCGCGAATTTGCAAGCGATTCTAGCCAAGGAAAATCAAAAGCTCCCCGTGGATATCCCGTTACCAGACAAAGCTACTCTTGGCGGCGCAATTGCCACTAACGCCAGCGGGCAGCGGCGGTTCGGTCTGGGGACACTGCGAGACTATATCATCGGCATTCAAAGCGTGAATGATCAGGGGCAGATCGTTCAGGCGGGCGGGCGTGTGGTCAAGAATGTCGCTGGCTACGATTTCATGAAGCTGTATACGGGATCTTTAGGGACACTGGCGATTATCACACAGGTCACTCTCAAGCTGAAGCCAATCCCGGAAGCGTCCCAGTGGGTGCTCATCCCCTCGACTTTACTCGATATCCCTCAATTGCTAGAGAGGTTACGAGTCACCAAAACTCGACCTGTGGCCATCGAGCTCTTCAATCATCTGGCAGTAAATTCTGTTTCGAGTGCCGAGCGATTCGATGAAATTCATCGCCCCATGGCGGTACTTTTTGAAGATAACGCTCCGGCGGTCAGTTGGCAGATCGAACAACTCAAAAAAGAGTTGCCCGCTAGCCTGGCAAGCAAGATGCTTTCCCTCTCAAAAGACCAAATGGTAACATTAGATAACGGAATCCGCGACTTTCCACTGGCGAATACTGCAAAACTCCGTTTTAAAGTCATGGTTCGACCTTCCGATCTCTGGCTTGCTTTCCAGGAACTATCCACTTTAAATCCCCGTCCGTTACTCAACGCGCACGCCGGAAACGGAATTATTCACGGCTCATTTGATTCTTCTCTTGGCGAAGAAGCTGGCAAGCTTGTGCTTGCTCGATTGACGAAACTCGCAGAACAAACTCAGGGCAATTTCGTAATTACCGATTGTCCGAAATCCTGGAAATCGAATATGGCCATTTGGGGTCGTTCAACCTCGGATCGGGCCATGATGAAGATCGTTAAACAGAAACTCGATCCCGGATCTATTTTCAATCCGGGACGATTCGTGGATGGTATCTAGCATGACCATGGCAACGCTTCCCGTTAAGACTGAACTGGCAACGGTCAAAACCGGTCCTCAACCGAAGATCGATTATGAATTGATTCTGGATTGCGTACACTGTGGACTTTGCACGGCATCCTGCCCGACCTACGTCATCACCGGCAACGAAGCGGACAGCCCCCGTGGCCGCATTTATCTGATGCGTCAGGTGATCGACCAGAAACTCGAGCTCGATGAGACCGTTAAAGGACACCTCGACACCTGTCTGAACTGTCGCGCCTGCGAGACTGCCTGTCCGTCCGGCGTTCAATATGGCAAACTGATCGAGCCCTTCCGCGAGTTCTTGGATTCTAAAGAACCGCACCGAGCTTTCAAAAACCTGAACTTGCTGCAAAAGTTCATGATGCTGCACATCTTTCCCTACTCTTGGAGAGTGCGCGTGGCTCTTTTGCCCGCGCGATTATCCCAGTGGTCGGGAGCCGACTGGCTATTGCGAAAAACTGGCGCCCTGAAGCTGTTGCCTAAATCGGTTCGAAGCATGTACGATATGCTTCCCCGCTTGAAACCGCACGGCGGGGGTTTGCCAGAAGTTTTGTTTGCGGAGGGAACACGCCGTGCCCGCGTGGCCCTCTTCACCGGTTGCGTGGCGGACGGGATCTACCCCGAGACGAATTATGCCACGGCTAAAGTTCTTCAGAAAAATGGTTGTGATGTCTGGATTCCGCCAACACAATCCTGTTGCGGGGCTCTCCATTACCATAGCCAGATGGAACACGAAGCCAAACAACTGGCCGGCAAGAATCTTACCGCGTTCAATCGCGATGGCTTCAAACTCGAAGAGCTGGATGCCATCATTATTAATGCGGCGGGCTGTGGGGCGATGGTTAAAGATTACGTGCATCTTTTCCAGGGCAGCAATCGCGAGGCGGAATCCAAGCTGTTTGTCTCGAAGGTCAAAGATATCACCGAATTCCTGGTTAAGCTCGGTCCCGTGAAGCCGACCTATCCCTTGAGAATTCGAGCGACCTATCACGACGCCTGCCATTTGCGGCACGCCCAGCAAATTTCTTCCCCACCTCGGCAGTTGCTGGAGATGATTCCGGGACTGGAACTGGTGCCGCTCCCGGAAAGCGAACTCTGCTGTGGTGCCGCCGGAAGTTATAATCTGACACAGCCCGAAATGTCGGAAGTCCTGGGGCATCGCAAGTGCGATAACGTTCGCAGCACAAAAGCATCGGCCGTTTTCATGGGAAACATCGGTTGTCAGCTGCAAATCGCCAAGTATCTGCGTGAAACAGATCCCAGCATCTGGGTGGCCCATACCATAGATGCTCTGTGGGCCAGCTATAGCGGTGAAATGCCTAGTGAACTGAGAAAAAAATCGTGAGCGAGGAGATCGGATGTCACCCCATGGAATTATCCCACCCGTTGTAACTCCCTTTCACGCTGACGAATCGCTCGATTTAGTCCGACTGCGCGGCCATATCGATTACATGATAGCCAGCGGGGTGGATGGCATTTTCGTACTCGGTACTACCGGCGAATTTTACGCATTGGATGAAACCGAAAAACAAACGGTGATTGCAACGGCCATCGAGCATGTGAATGGCCGGGTTCCAGTTTATGCGGGCACCGGCGCGGAAACCACTCGCGAAGTGATCCGTTTAACGAAAATGGCTGAACGGGAAGGTGTTTCCGGCGTCTCGGTTATTACTCCCTACTTCATCAAACCCAGCCAGGTTGAACTGGTGGCCCACTTCACTTTGGTTGCGGAGTCGGTGGCCTGCCCCGTCATCCTCTACAACAATCCCTCGACCTGCGGAGGCCTGAATATCGAGCCGGATACGGTCGGCCGATTGGCAAATGTTCCGAATATCGTGGCGATAAAAGATTCCTCGGGCGACCTCCAGAATACGATCGAGATTTTACGCCGCACGGATCATCAATCGTTTTCGGTGTTAATGGGCCGGGACACGCTCATACTTTCCGGGCTGCAAAATGGAATTCACGGCGCCATTCCAGCGACCTGTAACATTGCACCACATTTTTGCGTAGGAATATACGATTCTTTTCGAAGCGGAAACCTCGAAGCTGCTCGAAAATTTCAAGGCGACTTACACCCAATTCGTTTGGCGATGAGTCTGGGAACGGGGAACGCCGCAGTGAAGGAAAGTTTGGCACTATTAGGGCAGAGTTGCGGGCCCAATCGCATGCCGGTTACGCCTTTCTCTCATGAAAAGCGGGACCATCTGAAGAGCATTCTGAAAACGGCGGGACTGTTGCCGCAAGGCGCTCACTAAGAATTTTCAAAGTGTCGTATAGCTCCAACTGACCGGTAAGCCGTTTCGATAAGGCATCACGCCGTGAAAGCTCTTACCATTTCTATCGAAGACCATCGGTAGAAAAAAGCGATCCCCTTCCCAGAGATTCAAACTCTCAACTTTCTCGACCGGAACCCACTGTAGCGTGCCCTCGTGATTTTCCTGCAATAATTCGCCGGTATATTTGGTGATTCGGAAAATAAAGCCTAACCAGTCTTCACCATCTTTTCCGAATCCTGGCCAGCTGATGGTTCCCCGCAGTTCGAGCTCCTCGCAGTACAGCCCGGCTTCCTCCAGAATTTCGCGATGCATGCAAGCTACTATATCCTCGCCGCTCTCCATTTTGCCGCCGAGCCCGTTGTATTTTCCAAAGTGAGTGTCGCTTTCGCGTTTGTTACGATGAATCAGCAACACTTGGGTCTGATCCTCGTTAAAGACATAGCCGAGAGTACCAACGATCGGTGTGAACGCCATGCTAACGCGCTTTCTGGGCTTGGTTTTTTAAATGGGTTACGAATCCTTTCAAATCGAGTGGAAGCTCCATCGTCCAGTGCTTAGTGCTACCGTCGGGATGCTGAAAGCCCAGTTCCATGGCATGCAAGGCTAATCGAGGGGCCTGGCTGGCATCGGGAATTTCGCTGCCGTCCAGTTTTTTTCGATAAACCGGCTCTCCGCAGACCGGGAATCCCAGTTCCGCGAGGTGAATACGTATCTGATGCGTTCGCCCGGTTTCCAGCATACAGCTTACGATGCTGTATGAACCAATTGTTTCTTCGACCTGAACGTGGGTGATGGCCTGTTTGCCGGACTGGGACGAAACTCCCGAACCGCGACGGCCATCCCCCCGATCACGTAAGAGCCAACTGGTGATCGTCTGAGATTTAGGATGTCCCTGAACTATCGCGACATACTTTCGCAGCACCGTGTGGGCGTGAAACTGCTTCCCGAGAATACGCTCCGCATTGGCGGAGCGGGCGAATACGACCAGTCCGCTAGTTTCCTTATCGAGTCGATGCACGATCCTTAAGCGATGCAGATCGCGGACCGGCTTACCCAGGCTCTTGCTGATTGCCCATTGCGTTAGGTCTTCCAGAGTGGGCGAAAGCTCGCGCCGTTCCTGTTTCCATTCCCGTTCAGCCGGGTGGCGGACCGTGTTAATTCCTGAAGGCTTTTCCACCACTACAACTTCAGCATCTAGATGACGGATCACCAAATCGTGAACGGTGCCACCGCGATGGACTGGCGCAGCTTTGGCCAGGACTTCAACAATCTCTTCTTTGTGGAGTCTGCGGGCCGGATCCTGGCAGAGACTGCCGTCTACTTGAACGAGTCTCTGAGCAACCAGAGAGCGAACTTGGGTCCAGGATTTTTCGGGGAGATTCTGGCGAAGGATAGCCGCAAGTGTGGCCCCCTCTTGAGCTTCGGTGACGGTATAGGATTGCTGAGACATGGATGGTTCGATTGAGGACGTTGGAAACTAGTTTTCCTGAGATTTCGCAAGTTCGCGGACATTCGTATTTGTTATTAAATCAGTTAGATCAGATAACAACAATCCGGTGTGGAAGCAATTACGGTTTTCAGCTGAGAAGTGCAGAAGATGTGTTCGTCATATTCTGGGCCGCGACAATCGGGTCGATGACGCCGACACCGAGAAGTGCAGGATTGGTGAACCAATTCATCTGGAATCGAACTCAATCAAAGCGAAATGGCCCCCTTCAAAATGTGCCCGCAAGGTACAAAACCGGCCTTTTGAAGTGCTTGACGGCTTGCCACATTTTTTGGATTGCACCGTGCTGCCGGGACACTCCCGCTTTCGTAGCAGACTCGTTTGAGTTCCTGGACCAGGTAAGTTCCCAGACCGCGTTTGCGAAATGACTCAGCTACTTTCACGTAGATATCGCCGTACGGTCGATTGTAATGGAATAAAATATCCCCCGTTGCAGCTACGACACCATCGACTGCCACCAGCCATTTTGCCTCCGAATTCAGGTCCTGTTGAACGATCTGATGAGAATCTTCCTCGCAAGCTTTGCGAAAGTAAGCATTTGGAGGCGAGTGTGCAGTGGTAAACTTGTCGTAAAACAGAATCGATTCGCTCGACACTGTCGCGGTGAACGCATGCAACAGTACCGTAAGCAGCAGGTCATTGCTTTGCGTCTCGATCTGTGTCACACAACTTGCAGCGAGAAATACCAGAAAGAAATCAAAAAGACGTCCCCGATACTGAGGTAGCACAAAAAATTCATAGACACATGGGTTTGCTTGCCATGGCCCAGCCACAGCAACGGAGCCATAGCCCACCTTGACACCAGCCGTGGTAATCAAGTATTCATGAGTCCATCCAGGCCTCCCATGGATCGAATCGTGAATGATCTGGCAGTTCATCTCCTGGCGATAAATATCGCGCATACCCTCGATATCCTTGAACTCCACTCGATTTGCTTCCACTTTCATCTGCCAATCCAATCTTCCAAAACGATTCCGGTTGAGGTTGGCACCTTTTTTTACTGGTGTCATGTATCCGAACGAAGTGATAATTTTCATCTCGAACTGAGCCGGATCGGATGAAATGTGCCAAGTGTAATCGATAGGTTCGACACACTTGAATCATGCCGTTTCAATCAGGTTAGCGGATTTCGGTTTCGAAGATACTTCACCTCAAACTCAGCCTATCATTTCTTCGGCTGGAATAACCTGGGGGCGAAGTCATGGAAGGCGAGCCGCCAAGTCTGCCATTCGTGACCCAGTCCTTTGGCATCACGAAACACCACATTCTTGCTCCCTCCTTTTTGGAGCGTGTCATACAGCGATTCAGCCGCTTTATGAATGCCCTCATCCAGGCCGACCGTTCCCGAATGCAGGAAGAGCAGATTTAGCTTCTTATCGAACTCAGCGGGATCAGCGAATACTCCGCCGAAAGCGGTTTTTGTGTCTAAAAGACGGAGTCCGCTGAATGCTCCGATCACGGAGAACTTGTCCAAATGACTCAGGCCAATTTGCATGGCCTGGCCAGAACCCATGGACAATCCCGCGATGGCTCGGTTGTCACGGTCAGTTAGGGTGCGGTAAGTGGAGTCGATCATGGGGATCAGGTCTTTAATGACGACAGCTTCGAATGCACCACTATCGCCCCGTCCTGGTCCAGTAGGAAGAGTGGCGGCTTCAGCACGCGTGGCATAGCCCTTCTCCATCACCACGATCATCGGCACGGCCTTCTTTCCCGCAATGAGGTTGTCCAAAATGAAGTTCATATGCCCCTGCTTGCCCCATCCGGTTTCGTCTTCGCCGCCGCCATGTTGGAGGTAAAGGACGGGAAATCGTTTTGTCGAATCTGCATCATAATTTGGCGGAGTGTAAACCATCACGTTCCGCTGCTTGCCGGTCACCGTCGATTTGTACCAATGAGAACGAATTTCGCCGTGAGGCACGTCCTTGATATCGAAAAAATCCACACCTTTCTCGGGGATTTCGATTCCGCTGGTTGGCTTGCCGGTCCCAAAGAATGTGTCGGTGCCCGGATCGTTCATCAGGACACCATCGACTAGAAAAGCGTAGTAGTGAAATCCGGGAATGATAGGTATCGGGGAAGTTAAAGTCCAAAAGCCGTCGTCCCCTTTCTTCATATCCCAGTTGCCACGTGGCCCCAGGCCGTAGTTCGTGAATACTTGTACCTTTTTGGCGTCCGGAGCCTTCAGGCGGAACGTTGCTCGGCCATCGGAGTGAACGCGAGGGTATGGAGAGTTACCGATGTTGGTCGATGACGGCTTGCTGTCGTCGGCAGGCTTTAGGCCATCAGGGGACGGAGCAGATAACGCCGCTCCCGTTCCGTCTTTTTTCCCATCGCCAGACTGGCCCAGTACGGGAACGTGCGAATTCGCCAAAATGATTCCGGCAATAACAGCCATAACTCGTTGGTTCACGATAATTCTCCTGGAAGAATCAATGCAGAGAGGGAACCTACTTGTTTTCTATCAATATATGTCACCGCGAGTTCAAGTTTTCGGCCCTGGACACTAGCAGGCAGTATTCACTGCCCTAGCCTCCGGTTTCCTGATGATTGCTCAATTTCAGGGATTCGTCGTCCTTTTGTGCTCTGCTGCATGCGTCCGTTAGCTTGAATGCAATTTTCATCGGATTCCTGAGTGATTGCACAGATGCCTGTCTTTTACATACCCTGATCTCGACGTTCAACATCCACCGCTTCAAGTCGATTACGATTTGCACTTAAGCCCGGATGACGTTATGGTAGATTTCTTGCACGTCATCGCAATCGTTCAGCATGCCCAGGAATTTATCGAAAGAGGCCAGTTCTTCGCCGCTGAGCTCTTTTCCTTCCTTCGGAAGAAAAGTAATTTCCTGAACATCAAACACCAAGTCCGGGAAGGCTTTGTGTAAGGCGGTTTTGGCTTTGAAAAACTCGGCCGGAGGGGCAAAAACAGTAATGGTGCCGTCTTTGCATTCGACCTCTTCGATGGAGACATCTTCCGCAAACAGGGCCTCCATCACTTTTTCTTCATCGTTGCCAGCAAAAGAGATCACTGCCAGATGATCGAACATCATCACGACGGATCCAATAGCGGACATCTTGGATCCCGTCTTGGTGAAACAGTTGCGCACATCGGAGATTGTGCGTGTGTTGTTGTCTGTTAAGCAATCCACAATTACTAGCGAACCGCCCGGACCAAACCCCTCATAACGAGCCGGTTGATAGTTTTCGCCCCCCGTTCCCGAGGCTCTCAGAATGGCTTTTTCAATCACGTGGCTTGGCACGTTTTCCTTCTTGGCGCGTTCAACGAAAGTGCGTAAAGCTGGATTGGCTGCCGGGTCGGGCACGCCATTCTTGGCCGCCATATACAGTATTTTGCTGTACCTGGAATAGAGCTTCGAATTCTGAGCTGCTGTCTTGAAAATGGAGTGTTTGCGCTTCTCGAAAATTCGTCCCATGGAAGGTATGCCTCTTAATGACTCTCAAGTTATGGGCGTTGTGTAAGCTTGAGCCTTGTTAAATGGATTGTTCGGTTTTCCTGGTAGTCGCGACCGCAGATAATTCATCGAATCAGCGGTTTTTTTTACCCTGCCGTCGCTGCTGTGTCTTTCTCTGAGGTCGATACCCCGATGACTTCAATGGATTCGCACCCCGCTCTCCCGGTTTTTCGCCCTGGGCGGAATTGGCCACAGTGTGATAATGGTCGCCATCAGTAATTCGCTGCGATTCCCGACGACGCTTATCCAATGCCTCCTTCGGAGGATTAGTTGGAATCAAACTGTCGCATCCATCGCCGATCAGATCGGTCCGCTTGGCTTCGATTAGTGCTTCCCGAACTGCAAAGTAGTTTTCCGGTTTGAAGAGCTGCAAGAGAGCTCTTTGCAATTTGCGGTCGGAAAGCTTGCTGGCAATCTTCACGGGTTTGCGTGTCATCGGATCGATACCGGTGTACCACATACAAGTGGCGATATCAAAAGGGGCCGGGATAAAGTCTTGAACCTGATCGGGCCGATAGCCATTTCGCTTGAGATAAATGGCCAAATCGATCATTTCTTCAATAGTTGACCCAGGATGGCTGGCGATAAAATAAGGTACCAGAAATTGCTTGGGTTTCTTCGCTTTTTTGGAGGATTTCTCGAACATCCCGGCGAACACGCCAAAATTATCGATGCTGGGCTTCTTCATGCGCATCAGCACGTCGGGATGCGTGTGCTCCGGGGCCACTTTTAAACGCCCCCCTACATGATGCGCGGCCAGTTCGTCAATGTACTCGGGTGATAGTTGAGCCAAGTCCATCCGGATACCACTCGCAACGAAGACCCGACGAATGCCTTCGACCTCCCGAGCTTTTCGCATTAATTCAATCGTTGGTTTATGGTCGGTACCGAGCAGCTTGCAGATTGAAGGATGAATGCAGGACAGCCGCTTGCACTTCGCTTCAATTTCCGGGCGCGTGCAACGCATCTGATACATATTGGCGGTAGCTCCGCCGATGTCGCTGATGATCCCCTTAAAATCCTTATCGTTCGCCATGGTTTCGATTTCCGTGAGAATCGAACTCTGCGAACGGGACTGGATGATTCGCCCCTGGTGGGCTGTAATCGAACAAAAAGTGCAGCCTCCAAAACATCCTCGCATGATGGTGACGGAGTCCTTGATCATTTCGAAAGCCGGAATGGGCTCTCGGTAGATCGGATGCGGCCGTCGGGTGTAAGGAAGATCGTAAATCGAATCCATCTCAGATTCAGACAGCGGATAATCGGGAGGCGTTGCAATCACGGCCTGCCGGTCGTGCATCTGAATCAAAGCGGCGGCGTTGAAGGGATTCGTATTCAAGTGAATGTGCCGGGTGGCATCCACAAAGCGATCTTTCTGGCTCTTCACTTCCTCAAAAGAAGGAACTTTTTGCCAGAGCTTCCAGTCGACCTCTCCGGCGGTTTCTTTCAGGCCGGGAGTGGTCGCCAGTGGTGTTTCCGGCAACTCCGCGAAGCCTGTCTGCTCCGTCTCCCTGGCACCGAGTGCATAAGCCACACCTCGCAGATTTCGGAGATCTCTAAGATTCTGGCCCGCATGCAACCTCTTGGCGATCTGGAGGATGTTTTTCTCCCCCATTCCGTAAACCAGCAAATCGGCCTTGCAATCCATCAGAATGGAGCGTTTAACAGTATCGGACCAGTAATCGTAGTGGGCCAATCTACGGAGGGAGGCCTCGACCCCGCCGGCTATCACCGGTGTACCTGGAAATGCTTCCCGGGCACGCTGGCAGTAAGGCAAAGTCGCACGATCCGGGCGCAGACCAATTTTACCTCCAGGCGAGTAGGCATCGTCATTGCGGACTTTTTTATTCGCTGTGTAGTGATTGATTAGCGAGTCCATATTCCCGGCGCTGATGGCGAAGAACAGACGGGGTTTGCCGAATTGACGCCAGGGTTCGCAGGAGTGCCAGTCGGGTTGGCTGAGAATCGCGACTCGAAATCCCGCTTCTTCTAGCACCCGATGCAGTATGGCCATGGCAAAACTCGGGTGATCTATATAAGCATCGCCCGTGACAAAAACCACATCGACATAATCCCACCCTCGCTCGGCCATTTCCTGACCCGTCGTGGGCGCAAAGGCTCCCGATCGACGGCCAGTCGCTCTGGTCATCTGCAAAGGTAGTCGCTCGGTTGTTGACACGTCGGGCCATCCATAAAGCTAAATACAGACACTTGTAGTATTTTAGGCACCTCCGCCTGGATAGCGAATGTTTCCGAGGACTCCATGGAAATTGAAATCGTCGAGTATCACGGTTGGAAAAATAACCTGGCCATCCGAAACAAGCAGATTGAGCTGATCGTCACGCTCGATGTTGGCCCGCGCGTGATCAGTTTTCGACGGCTGCCGGATGGTCAAAATGTAATGAAGAATTACGAGGAAATGCTCGGAAAATCGGGGGAGGAAGAATGGCAGATCCGAGGCGGCCATCGCTTCTGGTTGGCCCCGGAAGACTGCACCCGAACCTACTATGCCGACAACTCACCTATTAAATTCGAGAAGATCGGTGAAAATCGAGTTCGATTTACTCCTCCCCCTGAACATTTGTACGAAGTTCAGAAGGTGATGGAGATCGAGCTCGTTGGGGATACCAATAAGGTCAACGTGCATCTGATAGTTTCGAATATCGGGAGCCGTCCTACGGAACTGGCTCCCTGGGGGCCCACCGTCATGGCTCCGGGCGGCATGGAAGTAATACCTCTCCCAGCCAAATTTCCGCATCCCGGCCATCCGAACAATGCCCGTTCTCCGGAAGATTTTGGTCCGAACCAGGAATTGATTCTGTGGCCCTACTTTGATTTCAGCGACAGCCGATGGACTTTCGGGAAGAAATATATTCTTCTCAGACAGGATTCCAAGAAGGGACCTACCAAGATCGGTCTGGCTCATCGGGCCGGCTGGGTGGGTTACGTGAATCGGGGAGCATTGTTCGTAAAACGATTTAACTATATCGAAGGGGCTTTGTATCCGGATCGGGGCACAAATTATCAGACCTTCAGCAATGAAGATATGCTCGAAATGGAAACAGTAGCCCCGCTCGAAGAACTCTTTCCAGACGAAACGGCGGAGTTGAATGAAACTTGGCAACTCTATCCGTGCGACGCGAAAATCGGCAATGAAGAGGACGTCGACAAATACGTACTTCCTTTGATCAGATAATCGGTGCTCACGAATGGAATCGAAAGGAAACTGTGTCTAACGATATCAGCGTACGGCAAGTAATGCAGCCCAACCCCGTATCGCTTCGTCCGGATCAGACGATCCAGGAAGCGATCGGACGAATGAATGAACTTCGTATCGGGGCGGTACTTGTATGCGATAATTCCCGGCTCGTCGGAATTTTCACCGAACGGGATTTCCTGCGAAATGCCGCGATTGCAGAACCCGGCTGGCGTCTCTATCCCATCGAAATGTGGATGACGAAAGATCCACATACCATTGCTCCGAACATTGGTTGGGAAGAAGCGGCTTTCCAGATGGAGCGCATGCGAGTTCGCCATCTTCCTGTAGTGGAGGATGGCTTAGCAATAGGAATCATTTCTTCGCGCCACTTAATAGCCCATCGATCCAAGTATCTGGATCAGATGATTGCCCGGAGAACTAGCGAACTTCGGCTGGCCAACGATCAGCTCTTGTCACGCGATGCGGAAATGACCCATTACATGAAGGTCGCCGCTAAACTGCAGAAGAAACTGGTGCTTCCTCATAGTCCCCCGAACTGGCCGGAGTTCGACTGGAGCATTTATTTTGCTCCTCTCGAACCGCTGGGGGGCGACTACTACGATTTCGTGATGCCGAACGACGAACATCTGGGGTTCCTGATCGCCGATGCCAGTGGCCATAGTATTCCTGCGGCGATGGTCGCTATCATGGCCAGTCAGGCGTTTACTGAAGTTTCCAAAGAGACTGTGCAGCCTTCGTCTGTACTCGCGGCACTCAACAAGAGGCTGAACGACCTGGCCGAAGATAGGTTTGTCACAGGATTTTACGGTGTTTTCAATCGCCGTACGCGGGAATTCACGTATGCGAACGCCGGGCATCCATTCCCATTTCACTACTCCGCAAAACGCAAAATGACTCAGCCACTGTGGGCTCGGGGCTTTTTGCTCGGTGTCAGTCTGGATGAAATGTACACCGAGAAGAGATTGCATCTGGAAGCGGGCGACCGCCTATGTTTCTTCACAGACGGGATTCCCGATTGTCGAAACGACCAGGGGGAATCTTTCGGTACAGATCGTTTGGCAGCTTTTATCACTGAAAATGCCCATCGTCGGCCGGCCGATTTCGTCGAAGTTTTTCGCAATCACCTCAAAGTATTTCGTGAAAATCAAAATCCGACGGACGATATGACGCTTATTACACTCGAAGTTCATTGAACCATCGCTCAGTTTAGATTTGCTCCCACCTGTTTAACGGGATTCAATGTGCCGGGCGGCAATCTCAGATATTTCGAGTAGATGCTTGGATCGCCCCAGGTGCTTTCATCAAAGTGCATCTTAATCTGATCGTCGGCTCGGGGTTGTCCCGCGGAGTCTACACCAACAAACGACAGGAAGAATTTTTCTTTTTTGCGCTCTGCCCCTCGCACCTTGCCGCCGTTATCCATGTCGAAAAAGGCCGACGTTTTGTCGCTGTTATCGACTGGTATGGAATACAGATCGGCATAGGAATTCATTACATATTTATGTTGATCGGCATTTGTTGGGACTTTCAGACGAGCGGCGCTGCCCATTCCTAAGACCTTATGATCTCCGGCTTTCAGGAAAACCACAGGTCTGCGCGGGGAATCTTTGGGCTCGTCGATCACTCCACCAACTTCCCAATCGATGGAGTCCTTTAAGCTTTTTTCGATGCTAAATTTTTTCCCTTTTTCCGGCGGACCGAATGTTTGCTGTGCGGCGTCTTCGAGCCACTTCTCCACGAAGACCTTGTGGAAACATCCGCAAGCCGCGATTGTTTCGAAGAAGAGCGGAACATTTTCCTGGTCGAGCGTGATGCGAACTACACAACTATCGATATCCGCATAGGACAGATCAATGGCTTTCATTCGAGGATGGGCTGGGTACCAGGCTGTGTATGTCAACTGAGTATGTTCTGCTTCGTCGATTTTTAACTTTTTCATAATCACATAAACTTTGGGTTCACCGGAGACATAGGATTTTAGTTTTCCGTCCGAGTCAACCTTCAAATGAGCTTGGCCAATCATGTCGTATTCTTGCGGATACGGATACTTTTGCGCCTGTGTATTGACGCGCTGTTGGACGAAGATAGGGGAGTAATAACTTACCAGTGTTTCGGCATCCGCACGTGCTAGTTGTTTTCGGTTGAAAAATTTCGAGTCTGGACCGGGAGTAAATACTATACCGTCTCCTCCAACGGCCTGGATTGGGTTATCCAGGGCTTTTTGATCGAGCATCTGCCATTGCGTAAGATTATTCGAGAGTTCTTTCATCAATGTTGAACAACCAAACAGCATCAGGGAAGCACAGCAAAGCAAGGCGAAGAAAAGTTTCGATTTAAGTAATTGCGTTGGCATAAAGTCTCCCCCAGTGCCGGTATCTACACGTGCGAGTTTGTTTCGCAGGTAAATCAAAATCTTATTGCGTGAGGGAAATAGCCGACGTGATATGTTTGCGTCAATAGAGATTTTCGGAAATATATGCCGCAAGTCTTGAAATCAGAATAAGTTACGTCCGAATTTCAAGTGCCTTTTCCAATGCGACTAGCAATGCATCAATTTCCGTTTTTTCGATAATTAAAGGGGGCAAAAACGTAATTACATTTCGTCCTACCCCTGATTTACCGATCAAGAAACCGGAATCTTTCAAGCTTTCCAAGATTTGATCGACCAACGCAGGTGCAGGACCTTTTGTGGAATCCTTGAGTTCGACGCCGATCATTAAACCCAAGCCACGCACTTCGGTTATAGTCGGGCAACGAGCCTGAATTTCCTGAAGTCGCCCCTGCAAATAGTTGCCTAACCTTTCGCTGCGATCGCCCAAGTTGTGCCGCTTGTGAAAAATCAGCGTCGCCAACGCGGCTGCGCAGGACACGAGATTGCCACCAAATGTGGCCGCTCCGGGACGGGTATAGTGGGCAGCTATTTCATCACTGGTTATATAGGCCGCGATGGGAAAACCATTTCCGAGTGCTTTGGCGACAGTAATAATGTCTGGCGTCACATCCCAGTGCTGAGTAGCAAACCACCGTCCGGTTCGATTCCAAGCGGTCTGGATTTCGTCCGCAATGAGCAAAGTGCCATATTGCGAGCAGAGTTTTCTCAGTCGCGGCCAGTAGTTATTCGGGGGAACGATAATGCCGCCATTGCCTTGAATCGGTTCAGCGATTACTGCAGCAATAGAGCGTTTTTTCAGGAGTTCTTCTAATATTTCCAGGCTTTCCGGATGTCTTGTACCAGGTATCGCGTGGGCAGTGACCATGGGATTGGGATCCGTCCTCCACATTTCCAGACCGGTGACGTTAATTGCCCACTTCGTCCGGCCATGGAGTCCTTCTTTCAGATAAGCGATTTCATGGCGACCTGTTGCAAGACTCGAAAGCATGAGCGCGCCTTCGTTGGCCTCGCTGCCGCTGGCGCAGAAGAAACTGCGTTTA
Organism: Telmatocola sphagniphila; assembly: GCF_018398935.1. Classification (GTDB taxonomy): domain Bacteria; phylum Planctomycetota; class Planctomycetia; order Gemmatales; family Gemmataceae; genus Telmatocola; species Telmatocola sphagniphila. Next base: position 1,444,156 of record NZ_CP074694.1, read on the forward strand.
AGATTACCCGGCGTGAGAGAAGAAATCGTTTCAGCGAGCTCCAGCATAGGCTCTGTGAGATAGATCGTAGTGGTATGCTGGAGTTTTCGGAGTTGGGTAATAGCAGCTTCAATAATCTCCGGATTAGAATGCCCCGCACTGACGACCGTAACGCCACTGAAGCAATCGAGGTACTTTTTCCCATCGGAATCGAAAAGATAAGCCCCTTCCCCACGCACGAGGACTGGGGGCCTCTGGAAAAAGTGGTAGACACAAGGAACCAAAAACTCTTTTTTCTTATCGATCAATTTCTCGAAATATTCCAAAACTGCCTCCCTGCTTTATCCAACTTGCTTGTGTGCATGTATCCGTTCAGGGATCATCCCTTCAATAATCGTCAATTGAGGCATTTCTGAACTCATCCCTAGATCCACAACCTGACAAAGTAGGACGTTTAAAGCCTCCCGGACATCAGCAGGCATTCGAACCGAGTCGCTATTGGCGAACATCGAAACAAATTTTTCCGTGCACTGCCCCGCTTCACCTCGCCCCATTCTGCGGACACGCGATAGAGCTTCACTTGAGTGAGCTAGTGAAAATTCAAGGCTTTGTCGGATCCCTGAACAGATTCTTTCCATGGAGGCAGTTCCGAGACTTCGTCTGATGACATTCAGACCAACAGGCAATGGTAAATCGTGCCTCTGACACCATTCGGCCCCCAGGTCTGCCACGCACTTCAGTCCCAGTTGCGGATAGTAGAGAAGCTCTTCATGGATCATCACTCCGGCATCGAGATTTCCCGCGTTGATTGCATCGGCGATTTCATCGAATTGCATCTCTATCATGAGGGCATCCGGACAAAAGCATTTCAGGAGAAACCAACCGGTAGTCGGTATGCCCGGAACTCCAACCCGTTTACCATTGAGATTCTCCATTTTCGAAAATTCGCGACTGACCAAAACGGGGCCATAACCACGACCCACGCTTGTTCCAACGTTGAGAATCGCGTATTCCCTGCTGATTTGAGGGTATATCACCGAAGAAATAGCTGTGACATCGTAAACACCTTGTAGTGCCTTCTGATTTAAGCAACTCATATTCTCCGTAAAGAAATGGGGACGAAAACCTGGAAGCGGGATCAGACCGGTTTCAAGGGCATCGTAATAAAAAGCGTCGTCGCTATCGGGCGTATAGGCAATGGTTAACGTTTTGAGAGTTTTCATTAAATCCTCCTGATTAGTAAATTCCTAACTGAAGTTGCTTGGCGAGTTGTGGCGGCACCTGGGGATTTCGCAGTCCATCCGAAATTCCTCCCAGGGCTATCGCTGCTGGAATTGGCGCGACACGCTCTGCCTGATCACGTTCGAGGACGTTGAGAAGCAGACAGCTTTCATCCAATCGATGCACGAGTAAACGACCTGGTTGGCCGCGGTCACAAGGGACGGGCCTGAATCGCTCGTTATCTGAATCGTTCTTATCCCATTCGATAACCTGAAAAATGACTCGCTCGCCTAGTGGGTAGTAATCCATTGCCGATCGATATGTATCAACAGTTTCCATAACGACTCCGAAGAGACTGTTGCCGTAGCCCGAGAGGTGCACGGCTGCCGGAAAAGCCAGTTTAAAGTCGTTAAGAGTTTGCGGAGAAATGCTCATTCCGCCATAGTGAATACCATGCAGAGACTCGCGTTGGCGATCCGTCATACGTTCCGCCAGAGCCTTCAGAGTTGGTGGCGTAGTGAATAGTATGCCGATTTCCTCTCGATTCAAAATATCCAGGGCCTGAGAGATTACGTGCTGAAGATACCGATCACGAGCCATGGAGCCCTCGGCCAGCCGTTTCACCCAGCGTGGATCGAAGTCCACACTAAAAGGATCCATGCTCCCGGACTGTCTGGCCAGTTCCCTAACGACCTTGCCGATGATGTGTGGTCCAGAGGGACCCAGCCACAGCCAAGGCTCGCTTTTGGGGAAATGGGTAGCGTCTGCAACTTTCAGAAACGGAGTGATGAACGCTTCCTGAAATTCATCATTGCGAAATGCCGTTGCACATGGTTCGCCGCTCGTGCCGGCCGTTTCGCCAAGAATGAATTGGGAGAATAAGTGGTGAAATCGCTTAGGAATGAAGGCTTTAACTGGATATTTTCGGAGATCAGAAACCGGCAAAAGCCCCAATTTCCAGACATCTTTCATCTCTTGAATTTCAGCTTGAATCGACCAGGTCAGTCTCTCCTGCCGTTGCAGCCAATATGTACTGCCCCAGTTAGGATCCAGATGGATCTCCAAAAGCTCCCGTAACCGAGCGTCTACAGTGCCTTGGGACTTCGATTCTTGCCACGTAGAACTAGTCACTCTGATTTTACCTCGTCGGGCTACTCAAAAATTCCAGCACTTTTTGGAGCAACCACTCTTCATGACCTCGAAAAAAATGATTGTCACACCGGCGACTGATCCTCTTGCGGGGCATGATCAGTGAATCGTACCAGGTATCGAGGCAAGAATTATCGTTCGCGAAATCGTCTTCGGAGGTCACGACCAAAATGGGCAACTTGAAAGCTTTGAAATTCGAGTAATCGTGCTTAGTAATCGTGGGCGCAATTAAAACGGCCGCGTAAACCTGCTCAGGAAGTGTCAGAAGCGGCAGCAGCGAGCAACCGAAACTGTAAGCAATGATCGCTAGTGGAAGCGATTGACCTAGGTTTTTAAGGAATCCAAGCGCGGCCTGAAGATCGCACGAAAAGCTTTCCTCACCAGTAATGTGCGAAGTTTTCCAGAACTCCGCCATCCGTTGTGGCGAGTTGATAGCCGATCCCTCGCTCTGACCGACCCCTGGATAATCGAATCGAAGTGCGGCGTAGAAATGAAGCGCCAATCCTTCACAGATATTCTTGACCACATTGTTATTCATGTTGCCGCCGAGAAGTGGATGAGGTCCGGCGAACACTACTGCGGTGTGTGGGTTCGCATCTTCGGGATAAGAAAGAAGCCCGTGTAGCTTATTCTCACCACTAGCAAACCAGACATTCTCTGTGATTGGGTTGCTTTCAGTCTTGGGAAGATAGGACATCAGCCACCTCCTTGGGTGTCGATGTGCCCACTGGGGTTTCTGTAATAAATTGTCCGAATAAGTAAGCTAATTTGAGACCGGATTCAACGTCGCCTTTGATGGCAATTTTCTGCTCGAAGAACGCTTCTTGAGGAGATTGTCTCCCCGAGATAATGGCCGCAAAAGTTTGTGTGTCGGAAATATACTTCACCGTGGCCGATTCTGGAATTCCCGGTCGCGTGAAGATCAGTTCTCCCTTTTCCCATTTACATGTCCAACAACCACCTCCCTTGCCAGTAAGTGTTATGGTCACCGTGACGTCCAATTTCGCTTCTCTCGCCAGATCTGATCGGCGAGCCAATATCGGGAAAGTTTTCTCAATGTAGACGGCACAGGCTGACTCTGAATTTATGGTTCCGGAATAGCCAGGCTTCCCGGAAGACTTTTTGCCCCAGTGGTCGTTATCAGCAAATCGGATCAGCCTCTCAAGCACCGTTCGATCTATCCGAGGTGGCCGTGCATCTGGAAGCTCCGCCAGTAGATTTTCCATGGAAAATAACGGATTTCCTGAAATGTAAGGCCAGTACTCCTGAACCCCCTGGCGAAACAGTTCGTCCAATCGGCTGAAAATATTTTTTGCAGGTATTTTTGCAAGTTCGATGTTCGTCAGACGAAGTGTCTCTACGCCGATATCTCGAATGAAACTCGTTTTTATTGGTGAATCCGAAACCAAGTGGAAGATCTTTCCACCGCTGCTCGATCGGTTAAACAGTTTAAGAATCGTCCGAGCCACCCAATCCACGGGAATGAGATTCCATTCCTCGTTTCCATCGAAGGGGATTCGCAGTGTTGATGTTGCTAACGTCTTTTGAGGAATAGACCTCGCCAGTCGAACAGCGAGTTCCAGAAAACGATATAGACCTGTATAAGTCGTTGTGTAGCCGGTTTCGCTGTCGCCAACGATGATGGAGGGACGGTATATCGTGGAGTGGATTTTTTTTGCATTTCTGACAGCAACTTCCGCAAGAAATTTGCTCTCTTCGTACGGATTGTGAAATCCTGATTCTCCCGTGGCTTCCTGTTCAAGAATCGTTCCCGATCTTCTGCCGCTTACAAAAGCGGTCGATATGTGATGCCAATTGGAAACGCTCAATGATTCGCAGAGATCCAGAAGTGCCCGAGTACCGTTTAAATTTGTTTTAAAGGGTTCTTGCTCCGGTGTTTTCCGAAAGGAGAGATTCGCAGCACAATGTAAAACACTCGAGCAATTTTTCTGAATCCAGTTCTTATCCGCTTTGCTGAGACTCGACTTGAGATCGCTTAAATCGCCGCAGATAATAAAGGGTTTAGAGAGCTTTTTCTGTAACCTTTCTTCCCATAACTCAACGATTTCTGATATTCGTTCAAAACCATTTGCTTGCTTAGAATTTCTAACCAGTACAGTTGTAGTGCCCATTCGCTGAAGGAGATCTTTTACTAGATACTGACCGAGAAATCCTGTCGCGCCCGTAAGTAAAACGCCTCGCTGCTGAGGCATAAATTCGATCCTTCGAAAAAGGGGCAAACTGAAATAGGAAAAAAGATCTTAAGGAGAGAGTCCGGATTTTACCAGATGAAATCTGGGCAGGTCAAGAGAGGCGTTCTAGGGTGAGTGTTGGCTTTTCATCCGTATCGCATAACTGGCTTGACTCGATAATCGAATCCGAGTATTTCTGACGGCTCAAGCTCGCGCTAAAAGACGGATAGATTTTATGGGAAGATCCTGAAGATTGCGACTGGGTGGCTGCGGGGGTTTGGGAAAGAGCGATTCGGAAAGATTGAACAAGAATTCTCTTTCGATTCCTGAAATTCGCTACGCACGGATGACGGCCAAGTCGATCTTATACCGGAGCGAATTTGCAAGCCTCGGTTGAAGTGTTGTGGGAGCGGACGATGCACGTTATGAGTTCACCGATTCTTTCGGTCTCCTGTCTCTCCAAGACTCATGGCGAAGGGGAATCACGCGTTCAAGCACTTCGTAGCGTAACCATGACTGTAGAGGCGGGGGAATTCGCGGTACTCATGGGGGTATCTGGCTCGGGAAAAAGTACTCTGCTCAATCTACTAGCCGGACTTGATCGGCCGACCTCCGGAAGTATTCGACTTTATGGAGAAGAGATCGCTGATCTCGATGACGATGCCCGGACCATTCTGAGACGACAGCGGATCGGCCTCATCTTCCAATCCTTCCAGCTTCTGGAATCCTTAACGGCCGAGGAGAACGTCGCTTTGCCTCTGACGATTGGCGGCATGAAGGCTCGCGATGCCCGACATCGCGCTGCCGAGACGCTCGAATGTGTCGGTTTAGCGAAAAGACGTCTGCATCGGCCTCATCAGCTCTCGGGCGGCGAACAACAAAGAGTGGCGATCGCTCGAGCGCTGGCCATCAAGCCGGCAATTCTGCTCGCAGATGAACCTACGGGGAACCTGGACACCAAAGAAGGAGAACGAATTATCCTTCTTCTCAAGGATCTGGTGGAGATCCAGGGACAAACTCTGGTGTTGGTCACCCACGATCCCAGCCATGAAAAATATGCGGATCGAATCATCCATTTGAGGGATGGGCATATCGTCGAGGAGATGCTCCAACCGCGTAACAATAATCGGATTCTCCCCACGGCGTGGAATCGGTTGCCGATTGCCGCCTAAATCGAATTTGCATTCGCTGCGACCAGTTTAGGAATTCAAGATGCATCTTCGCGACTACAGCATGCGTGAGTCAATTCGCCGTTATGGTAGAACCACGCTGACACTACTCGGCATCACAATCGGTATGGCCAGTATCGTGGCCGTGAAAATCACCATCTCGACAATCCATCAAACTTACGCGGGCGTCTTCGCGAATGCCAGTGCGAAACCGGATCTTGAGATTACCAGTGCGAGCCAAAAAGGAATCGAAGAAAATTCCCTTGGGGCAATTCTGCAAAATGTGGAGGCCATCCAGGAAATCCGCTCTCAAGTTCGGGGCTTGGTCGCTGCGGTGACGGAAAAGGGGCCGGTACCCGTCAGTCTTTTCGGCTCCACTCCCGATCGCACGCTGAAATTGATAACCGGATCCGAACTTAAAGCGGATAATGAAGCTTTGATGGAACAATCTCTAGCGAAATCGCTGAACATTCAGTGCGGAGACCAGTTTCAAGTTCTCAGCGAGCGCGGCGCGGCCGAGTTAAAATTGGTGGGGGTGTTGAAATCGGGATTGCTGGGTGAAGTGAATTCGCGCGGAATCGTTACCAATCTCGAGACGGCTCAGCAAGTATTCAATTTTGATTCTCGCGTTTCCTGCTTGCAGATTTTTCTTAAAGCAGGCTGCGACGCAGAATCCACTCGTTCGTTAATTGAGCGATTTCTGCCGGAAGGCTGGTACGTTAAGGATGCCAGTGCTCAATCGGCGGCGACCTCCGATGCCCTCGGCGCTACTGAGATGGGACTGATGTTTCTGGGTGTGATCGTGATCGCATCGGCAGTCTTTATGTGTTTAAACTCGTTCCTGCTCACTTTTAACGAACGCCGCAAACAATTTGCTATCTTACGCACGATTGGTGCCACCTCCGTCCAGATCCAGAAGCTCATACTTGCCGAGGCTTTATTAATGGGCATTGCCGGTTCAATCCTTGGCTGCTTACTCGGTCTAATTTTGGCTCAGGCCTTGATTCGCGGGATGTCGCTCGTTTTGTGTCTCGAATTTCCCGGTCCGTATATAACTTGGACGCCCTTTATCTGGGCTTTGCTTCTCGGTCCTCTTCTCTCTGTCCTGGCGGGGCTTCTGCCGGCACGCCTCGCCGCTTGCCGACAGCCTCTCGATGAACTTAAACCGGTCGATTGTGGCACGAAATGTTCCAAAGGGTATAAGTGCTGCCTCCCGATCGGTCTGCTTTTGCTCGCAGGGTCGATTGGCGTACGTTGGTTAATATCCTTTTCTTCTTTGAATGGTGAACTCAAGAGTACAATTTTCGTGGCTTCGTTACTCGGGACTGTCCTCGCTGGAGTCTGTCTGTTACCTTCGATGATCAAATTCGTGCTTCAGATGTTCTCGCACTGCTTCGCCGGTGTGGAAGGGAATTTGGCCGTCCAGAACCTGATCCGTTACCGTTCCCGAACCGAACTGACCGCGGCTGTATTATTTCTGTCGCTGGCCATCATGGTGACGTTCGGCCAAACGATTTCGGATATCTCGTCCGATCTCCACCAATGGTGCAGTCAAGCGATCGTCGCCGATTACGTTCTTCGGGGGTCCAAGCCCGATAATTCGCTTTCGATAGTAACGTCTCTCCCGGAAAGTGCTGAACATGAAATTGAACAACTGGCCGGGGTAGCCGCAGTCGACAAGCTCTCTTTCATTCGTTCTCAAGTGAATGGCCGAAGTGTTTTGATTCTCGCGCGAGGGCTTCCCAAGGATGGCAGCCTGCCGCTGGTGATTCGGGAGGGGAATGCAATTTCCGCTCGGGAAGCACTACAGCGTGGCGAAGCGATGCTCGGTACCGCACTGGCTCAAGATTTGGGCCTGCATGCCGGAGATTTCATTCAGATTAATACTGCGAAAGGAGAGCAGCGAGTTCGGGTGGCGGGCACGGTCACGGAATATGCCGTCGGTGGCATGGCTCTTTTCATGGAATGGGACGCCGCAAGAAGCTTGCTCGAATTCCAAGGTGTGAACGCCTATATGATTTCCGCTAAGTCCGGTGAAGCGGAACAACTCCGTCAGTCGCTGGTCCGTTTTAGCGGGGAACGAAAATACTATCTCGAACATATCGGAGAACTGCGCAGCTCTATCGAAGGATTTCTTTCGAATGTCACTGGAGTGCTTTGGTGTCTGATGGTCATGGTCTTCGTCGTCGCCTCTTTAAGTGTGGTCAACACCCTGTTTATGAACGTACGCGACCAGAGCCGGGAGTTGGGAATTCTTCGTGCGATCGGTTTGAAGCAGTGTCAGCTAAAAAAAGTCATTCGGCTGCAGGCTGTTTTGTTGGCTTGCACTGTGATAGTGCCGGGCATTGCTGTAGGATTGATCTTATCGCAAGCGATCGAGACTGGCGGCACGGCCAAACTGCCTTCCACCCCGGAATTTGCAATTCGAGGTTGGGTCCTAATCGGTAGTTCGCTTCTGGCACTCTTGGTAGCTGGATTCGCAGGCATCTTACCAGCTCGTCGAGCAGCCCGGATGCCGGTAATGGCGGCCATGCAAAGTTGAGCGAGATGAATAGCTCCCGACAGAGCGGGAGCTATTAGATCCATTTTACAAACCTTCTACTTCCCAACCTTTTCGGTAGGTTTTTCGGACGAACTGATTCGCCAATTTCTCATTGGTGACCATGAGATTTTTGGCGTCCCATTCCAAAGTCTTTTTGGAGAATCGGGTTGCCAGGCAGCCCAGCAGCACCGATTCCGTCAATGGCCCCGCATACTCGAATGGAGCGGAGGTTTTGTCATTCCCTCTCACAGCTTCCACGAACTGCAAATAATGATTGCGGCCATCCATTTTTACGACTTTGCCACCAGATGCTTCGCCCAGGAGCACGGGTGCTGCGATATAAGGGGAGTACATCACCCCTTTGGTACCGATATAAATCGATCCTTGATCGCTCAATTTCGCATTACCGATTAATCCGGTAACGTTAGCCTCGGGTCGCAGGGCTCCGTTGTACCAGGTGAGCTCAACAGTATCGGTCGTGAAAGCAGTTCCTGGGAAGACGTATTTCACTTTAACGTCGAGCGTCCAGTTGTATTCGTTGGTATTCGGGCCGTACGAGTGTACCGACTTCGGCGAGGTCAGCGCGAGGGATCCGAAAACGGGATCCAGGATATGGCAGCCCATATCGCCAAAGGTCCCGGTGCCGAAATCGAGTCGCTTTCTCCAATTGCCGGGATGATAATAACCACCTCCAATAAACGGCCGATCTTGAGCGACGCCCAGCCAGGAATCCCAGTTGAAGCCCTTGGGAATTTCGTCTTTCCGATCAGGTCGGTTAGCGGTGTCCCCCCACCCTTTCCCGCTCCAACTATGAACTTCCTTCACTTTACCGATTGCACCCGCTTGAATGGTAGCAACGACGCTGCGATGGACTTCGTGAGAGTGAATCTGAATTCCCATCTGCGAGATCAATTTCTTCTCAGAAGCCGTTTTGCTTAGCTGGCGAGCTTCGTAAATCGTCTGAGTCAGAGGTTTCTGAGTATAGACGTGCAGTCCCTGTTGCATGGCACGCATGGTAATCGGGGCATGCATGTGATCGGGAGTAGATATGTTTACGGAATTGAGAGATTTCTCTTTATCCAGCAGCTCTCGCCAGTCCTGATAGATCTTCACATCGGGGAATCGCTTTTTAATCTCCCCGACCTTGTTAAGATCGACTTCCGCGACGGCGACCAATTTGAGATTTTTGCTTTCCGTTAGGGAGGCGATATCCGATCCGGCCATGCCACTGGCGCCGAAACTGGCATGATAAACGGTTTCAATGGGTGCGGCGGAAGCATGATGGCGATAAACCATGGGGACTGCCAGGGTCCCCGCTGCGATCGTCTTTAGAGCGTCGCGACGATTGATATTTTGTAAGGTCATGGTTGGTCTCTGGTTGTGGAATGGCATTAAATGTTGAAAGCATCTCGGGGAGTGGAGCGTTCTCCCCAAGCGAAATTTACTTTTGTTCCGCCTTGGATTCCAACTTTTTCGAATCCAGCTTCTTGATCTCAATGTTCTTGAATGCAACCGGATCGTTATGACCAGCGAAACCGAAGTGGCCACTCGTACGCGTCTTACCGGGGTGAGCGCTGTTCGCCATGTATTCCGTGACTTTGCTGAGATCGGTATCGAGAATTCGATTGCCGTTTAACTCCACAACAATTTTCGAGCCGACGACGGTAATTTCCTCGAAGTTCCACTCGCCGACCGGTCGGGCGTAACCTCGATGCGCGGCCGTCATCCCATAGGCCGAGCCGTTGTACTGTCGAGTATCCAATTTCTCGTAAACTTTGGCCGTGTCGTCGAGAACTTGAATTTCGCACATTCCAACATAGGCCGTATCACCCTGGCCGGGATAGCGGATAGCAAAGCCGTTGTTTCCAGCCGGGGGTAGGCGGTATTCGGCTCGAGCGACAAAATCGGTGAACTCGGTGGAGGTGTAGATCGTTCCTCCTTTATGGGGTTTACAGAGGATAGCCCCTTCGACGACTTGATAATTGTCCAACGGCCCCGCCCAACCTGTGAAATCTTTGCCGTTGAAATAGCTTTCAAATCCTTTGGTGTTGTGCTTACGCAAAATTTCGTTTGCTTCCTTCGAGGCAATCTCGCGAATGTACATCTTCCGCCAACTGATCTCACCGCCGTGAGTCTGCAATTGAATCGGCCCCTTCAGCATGAGTGGAAGATTTTTGTTCCAGAAATTTTCCAGCCGGGCGAAATCGACTACCAATTTGTCGTTGAGATAAACGGTGACCCGTTCGCCAATCATCAGAATTTTCATCGAATTCCATTCGCCAAAGGGCTTATCGGCGAGAACCAGGGGATCCTTCCCAGGGGCTCCAGGGCTGTTATTCCAGAGCCCGCCACTGCCTTTATCGGCTCCCAGGTTCCATTTTCCACCGGCCTTTGTGTAGTCCCAAATCTGGACCTGAGGAGTGGCCTTCAGATAAACTCCGCTGTCCGCGAGTGCAACGGTCTTGTATTCCAGCAGAAGTTCAAAATCGCCGTAATCTTTATCGGTTGTCAGATAAGCACCGTTGCCGTCGTTGATCAGGACCCCCTCTTTGACCGACCAGTGTTTTTTGGCATCCGCCGTCCATTTTTCGAGCTGAGCTTTTCTTTCGCTTTCGGGCATCTTGGCCAGATCGTATGGATTGAAATGGGGCATGCCATGCCAGCCTGTGAGGTCCTTACCGTTGAAAAGCAAGGAAAAGCCGGCCGGAGAAACGGGATCCTGGGCACGCGCTCTCGAATTGGAATTCAGTAAGGCGAGTAAACCCGCCACAAATAACAGGTTGAATCGAATGAGTTTCATAAAGAGTCCACGAAGAGATTGAGAGTAGGTAGGAGCCCCGGTATCTCACCTACCGGGATACTCAAAATATACGAAATGCCCCGGGATTGGCAGTTGGAGAAAAGACAGATTTTCGCTGCGCGTTGGAAGTACGAGGTACTCGGTTGGCTAAAAGCGGGAAAATAAACGATCCATTCGTGACAGAGCGGATCCTAGGGCGAATCACAGATTATTAGAACAAGCCGTTTGCTATCAACTGACCAAAGGAGGTTTCCGTTAAACCCGAGAAGCTGCAAGTGGAGTTTCAGCGATTACTTCGCGAGCATGAGCGAATTCTGTTCAAAATTGCTTATGGCTATTGCCGAAACCCCGGTGAGCGACAGGATCTCATTCAAGAAATCTGCCTGCAATTGTGGAAAGGATTCCCGCGATACGATGCCGCAAGACCTTTCCCTACCTGGATGTTTAGAATCGGCCTGAATGTCGCAATATCGTTCAAGCGAAAAACTTACACCCGCAAAGCGGGGGTAATCTCTGATCTGGAGTTCATCGCTGCGAAAGAGAGTCCTGTTGAAATCGAATTGGAAAGAAACGAACAGTTGGAGCGGTTGAACTCAATGATCCATCAGCTCGATGAGTTGAATCGAGCTCTGTTAATCCTCTATCTGGAGGATCACAGTACGCGAGAAATTTCGGAAATTCTGGGAATCAGCGAGACGAATGTGACAACGAAAATTCATCGTTTGAAGAGCTACCTTCGCTCTCAAATGGAATCGAATAAGACACCGCGAGGAGAATGAAAATGGAAACGGAAGAACTGAAATCGCTTTGGAATGAATTAGGGAACTTATCCACTAAGGTGGCCTCTTTAGACGGAAAAATCGTTGAGGTTCAAAACCGGCCTAAACTGTCTCAATATATCAGTCGGTTCAACGCACTACTGATCTTGGAACTGGCTATGGATCTGGTGGCCGTTCTATTCACCGGTAGCTTTCTGTTTACACACTTGCATGAGCCAAAATTTCTGATACCCGGTTTATTTCTGCATCTGTCTGTCATACTGCTTATTGCACAAAGAATTCGGCTAATAATTAAAACCAAAAAGCTGGATTTTTCAGCTCCGGTGCTTTGGGTTCAGAAGCATCTTTCGGAAATTCGGGCGCTAAGAGTCACAATTCATCGCTGGATACTGATTCTTTCACCACTTATCTGGATCCCGTTTGCAATCGTGGCGACTCAGGGAGCACTTGGAATCGATCTATACAAGGAGTTCGATCCCGCTTGGATTCTTGCCAATCTTCTGCTGGGTCTACTTATTCTCGCAGGATCTCTTTGGGTTTCCCATCGATATGCTACTTACTTGCAGGAATCGATTTGGTTCGGGCAGATCGCCGATCAACTGGCTGGACGCAGTCTAAAGCAAATCTCCAAAGTTTTAACAGATTTAGAGAGCTTTGAAACAGAATCTGAGAAGTGATAACCTGAAGAGTTTTTTTGAAACCACTCCAAAAGTTCCGGGAGGATCGGATTACACCGGGATCACCGATGCAATCCGAATTAGGGAATCGTGTTAGGGGCGATTACTTTTTCTTGGTCTGAAGATCCCAGTTTTTTTCGTTCTTTCCTGAATTCACGGTAAACGTAAGCGTCGTTTTCGCGTTGAATTCCGGAGGTAGAGATTCCTCAATCCAATCGCCCGAAGGACCGCTGCCCGGACCTTCTTTATTGATGGTTTTCGGTTTTCTTCGAGGTCGGGGAACTCGAATTTCCACTTTGCTGGCGCCGATGGGCACTAGACAGAGATAAGCCCCCTTCTTCAACGTATCCCCGGCGGATGGAGATTTGCCATCCTGGGGGATAAAGCTGATGGAAGCACCGTCCGCAGGAATTTCTCCGTCAACGGTTACCACTCCTGTAACCTCCGCGAGATTGGATTCTTTTGCACATCCGGTGATTAAGCCGATTGCTAAAAGAAGTGTGGCGACTCTCAGAAGTCGCCTAGAGGAATTTCCTGGATTAAAATGATCAACCATCCGTTCCAGTCTCCCCACCTGCCATGGATCCCAATGCCGCCCAGGTTTGTGCGGCGATTGAATTGGTGAAGAAACGAACACTACCATCGGCCATCGCAGCGTTCACACCACCCGTATGTCGACTGCGTGCGGCGGCCCGTTGGGGGAAGCCGAGTGCTACGGGCATTAGGGGATCACCATTTTGCTGGAAATAGGAAGCGCTACTGACCAGATCGGGCGCTGTGGAATTCGGAGTGGTCAGAGTATGGAAGCGGAAAAATCCATCGTCATTGTGGATGTCTCCCCGCCAGTCGTCATCATTAGGATCCTTTGCGATCAGGCCTTCTGAAAACAAAAGGGTATTCGAAGTACCATCCGTTATACTGGCGAAATTAACGATTCCTGGCGTGGCTCGGTTCCCACCGATGTGATAGAAGGGGCCAAAATTTCCCGAAGTGGCCGTCCCAGTGGGAGGCGCGGCCGTGTCATCATAATAGGCGTTACCCCAGTTCACCATGTAGTTGCCGCGGGTGCGCTGGTAATAACCGGTATTCTGGTCGATGACGCCATTGTCGCTCGGGCAGAGATAGATCGGAACATGCTGGCCACACAGACCATTCAGTGTGTTACCAATCGTTCCGGGCGGATTGTAGAACGGCTGCGTCAGATCGTTCTTCGAAGCCATGGCATTCTGTTCTACGAAGGCCCAGAGATACATTACCCAGGTCTGACGTGGGGAGTTGCAGGAGCCTAACGGAAACTTCCCTGTAGCATCGTGGAAGTTGTGAGTGGCCAGCGCCCACTGTTTCAGATTATTCGAGCATTTCATGCGCGCCGCCGCTTCGCGGACCTTCTGAACGGCGGGTAGCAACAAGCCAATAAGGATAGCAATGATCGCGATGACTACGAGAAGTTCTATCAAAGTGAATGCTTTGTGACTTCTCTTAACGAATAGTGGCATGGAGAGAGCCTCTAAAAAGAAAAGAATAGGATCTGATGATATTAACAGCTTCCGGAAATTCCGCTAGTAGAATATGCCCCCTTTCGAATTTTTATTCGCGTTGTCTGTAATGAAAAAATTGTACGGATTAGAATTTACAGCCAGTTTGCTCTAAATTGTGTGGTATGCCGTCGAAATTAGCTAAGGAAGTACTCAAATTAGTTGAGTTGAACTGAAGTTGGATTGCTTGGAGCCACTGCCAAATTCGGCGAGAGAGCGCAAATTATTGCCACGAGCGAAACAGTGCAGTTCTGACACGAGTACCTCGAAATGGCCTTCCCAGTGCCTCTGCCTTCAAATAAAGCGATTCTTGGGTGTAGACTGCCAATCGAGTCGCAAAAAATGGGAGAGGAGTTGAATTCGCAGTCTAAGAGCGAGAGAGTTTTGCCTCAACCGAAATTTTTAGTAATCGTAATAGGAGTTTTGCTGATGGCGGAACTGATTTTGTGCCAAGAGAACAAAGATCAGAAGTAGAGAAGCAAGTTCGATCATCCCTGAGAAAAAGCCTCGCATAAAAAACTCCTTTGGCCAAACTATGGATCCGGTCGGTCATCCCAATCCTGAAAAGGAGTGGTTGTGAGTCACTCCAAATAGGTCCGTGAACGAATCCTAGTTCATGGGATAGCAAAAGGAAGGAATTGGGGTATCAGGAAATACCTGTAAGCGGCAGTTTTTGTGCACGAATTATTAATGATTGATGAGAAGTGAAGCGGTCGAACCGGTAGAGATAATCAAAGTCTGGAGCGTTGGAAGGCAAGGCAGCCCGTCCAGACTTTGAAACCGATTGACTAGATCCTGCTTAGGCTTCCAGGAGTTCGACCAAACGTTTTAGCTGACCCATCCCGCCCAGTCGACGCGCCAGCTCCTTGACCTGATGAATCATTTCCACGGGATCCTTGATCCCCATTTGTTGTGTCTTGACAACATTGGCCGCGCGTTTTTCCCGCTTGGCCGTCTTATTCATTTTGCTCTTGATGATGTAGACGAAAGCGGGAGTGACTTTGACACCCTTTTCGGCTAGTGCATCCACAACCATCTTGTTCTTAGCTTTAGGATTCGCACGGATGTAATCGCGAATCTCTTCAGACTTGTTGACCTTCGGGGACTCTGCTTCGGGTTTTGCCTTAGCCAAGATTTCTCTCCTTTTTGTTTTGAAACCTGGGCAAAATAATCTTATGAACGTCTACTATACAAAAAAAACACATACCTACCACATTTCTACGCTCTTTTTTTTAATTTTTTTATGTTTTCTATGCATAGGTCAAAGTGTTCGACCTTGAAAACTTTATAAGATCTCACCACTCGGAGCTTAGTTCCAGTAGCTCGATCGATAGTTTCCAAGAGCGAAGTTTTAGTAAGTGCTGTTCGATGCTAAGCTCTAAATCCGTTAGCGTTATCGATCAAAGGACGGATCAAAAAGCTTCCGCGAATATCGAGATTTGTTTCAGATAGGAATTCGGGGAGACTCGTTTCTTTATTCGATTTGATCCTTCCATCGTTTGGGGCTACGGCGGAAAAAGTTTACCGTTTTAGACGCGTCGAACGTCTATAATCACTCTAAGTATTGGGCTACTACATCAGGAGATGGCCAAGCTAAACTGGAGTCTGCACAAACACTTGAGATTTCAAATTATAGCTATTAGTCGACCCGGTAGTAACAGCAACTTTCCCCTCCTTCCCGTATCGCATTCAATTCGTTTCTGGGCCCGAGCGAAAATCCTTACAGGATAATCTGAAATGTAACGAGCGACTTTATCTGAGGGATAGTGCTCTTCACTTTTTGCAGCCTGTCCCTTCGCTTTGGCACGACATATGCGTAAATTTGCGGAAATTCTTTGGGAAGGCTATGAATTATCACGCTTTGGCTACGGATTACGATGGCACGATTGCCACCGATGGGGTGGTTTTCCCTGAAACACTCGCAGCACTTAAGAAATTCCGAGAATCGGGTCATCGTCTGATACTTGTCACAGGTCGCGAACTTCCCGACCTTTTTTCCACCTTCAAGCATTCGGAAATTTTTGATCGCATCATCGCCGAAAACGGCGCGGTGCTTTACGATCCGTCGACCAAAGAATCGCGTCTGCTCAGTTCGGCACCTCCCGAAAGCTTCCTGGAAGAACTCAAGCGTCGTGACATCGCTCCGATCTCGGAGGGCCAGGTGATTGTTGCCACCTGGGAGCCCCATCAGAATGAGGTCCTGCAGGTTATCCGGGAGATGGGATTGGGCTTGCAGGTGATTTTTAACAAAGGCGCTGTGATGGTTCTGCCCTCCGGCATCAACAAAGCGACGGGTTTGAACGCTGCGTTGACCGAACTGAAACTTTCTCCTCACAATGTGGTCGGGGTTGGTGATGCGGAAAACGATCACTCGTTTCTGGAAATATGCGGTTGTTCCGTAGCTGTGGCAAACGCGCTACCCGCAGTCAAAGATCATTGCGATTTGGTGATGAAGACCGATCACGGAGCGGGAGTTGTCGAACTGATCGAAGGCCTACTCCAGGGGAGTTTAAACTTCAGCCCATTCAAATCGATTCCGTTGGGAGAGAACGAGAATAATCTGCCCGTTGCGTTGGATCTCTTGAACGAAGCTGTGCTGATTTGCGGTACGTCCGGTAGCGGGAAGTCGACTTTAGCCACTTCATTACTCGAACGAGTTTCGGCCGAAGGGCTTCAAATAGTGATTTTTGATCCGGAAGGAGATTACAACTCGCTCGAGTTTTTAATCTCCCTGGGAAGTCCGGAGCGAATTCCACTCGTGGAGGAAGTCATTGACATCCTTAGGAATCCAGAACGAAATCTCTCGCTGAATTTGCTCGGAGTCGCCTTGGAGCATCGGCCCGAACTTTTTGCCGAGATGCTCAAACGAGTGTTAGAATTACGTTCTCGGACTGGCCATCCTCATTTGATCGTTGTCGACGAGACGCATCATTTGCTTCCCACCGATTGGAAGAAAGAACCTCATCTTTTCCAGCGGAATGGCAAGGGGATTCTTTACATTACCGTGCACCCGGAATCGGTCGCCCGATCGGTATTAGAAACTGTGAATTCGGTTTTGGTAGTTGGAGAAAATCCTGAAGGTAAGATCCAGGATTTTTGCAGCGTTATTGACCGCCCGGTCCCTCCATTACCAGTCTTGGAATCCAAGTTGCCTTCAGGAACAGCACTCTTGTATCGCCGTGAACCTGAAGTGCTGTCTCTGGTCCGTACGGAAAAACCAACTGTACTCAGAAAAAGACATTCCAGAAAATACCCTGAGGGCAATTTGGGACCGGAACGAAGCTTCTATTTCCGAGGTCCCGACGATAAGCTGAATCTTAAGGCCCACAATTTGATTCTGTTCGTTCAATTGGCGGATGGAGTTGATGATGAGACCTGGTTATTTCATCTGCATAAACAGGACTATTCCGCTTGGCTCCGTCGGTATATCAAGAATTCGGATTTGGCTCTTGAGGTTTCTCAAATCGAACTGGATAAGTCGCTTTCTCCGATAGAATCTCGCTTAGCCATCCGTCGAGCAATCGAAGCGAATTACACTTTGCCGGCAGACCAACCTTCAGGACGGATCGATCCACAGAAATAGATCGACTGCGAATGGAAAAGGGGCGAGCAGATTACTGCTCTCCCCTTCGAAAGAGTTATTTGAACTGGGATTACTTGCCGTCCATTCGTTTCAGGACAACTGTACATACAGATTTATTGCTGGGACGGTACGAAGAGGACGACTGGTTCGAATTCGTTCCGTTCGTTCCATTGTTTCGGGAAGTTCCATCTTTGTCTTTATCGCCGTGGACGCAGATCGCAAGGAAGTCTTTCGCCATCACGAACGTACCACTTTTCGCTTCCTTATAGGTAGTTTCATTCGTATTGGCGTTGTTGTTCTGATTGGCGCCAGTTGTGCCATCTTTGGCTTCCCAGACCTGAACCATTCCATGAGGCTCGAACTGGATCTTCATCGTTTTGAAATGGGATTGATTGTCGTGACAAGTAATCACATTATTTTTGATCGTAACCTGTTTATCTTTTAGCTCGGACACAGGTTGACCGTCCTTTTCCAAACAAAGAACAGTCCAGGTGCCATCGAGAGAAGTGGAATCGGTAGCTTTCTCGGTTTGGCTTGGGGTGGGTGTTTGTCCAACGAATGCTAAAAGACTGCTGCATAGGATCGCGAACATGCTGAAACTCCTTGAACCAGAATAGTAAAAAAGCGTGCCTCTGGTTCTGTGCACGCCTGATTTCGATATTGCCTGCCTTCGGAGAGGAACAAATCCCATCGTTTTAGGTGAGTCCTTCACAGGCTCACAAAGTGATGGAATTCAAGCAAATCTTAAGTAATTCGATGCAAGAGTGGTGCCAGTCAAATTCGATTAGCTCGATTACATCAATCGCTCACATTGAGATATTTCTACCTATTGGATCGGGTCTATTAGGGGCGTTCATCTCAAGAGCAAAATCTGCAATGTAGGTTATAGTTCGGATATTTTAATATGCAGTAAACAATAATAGGTGAATCTGATTTCTTAGTACTGCGCAGCTCACTTCCCAAAAAATTGGATATCCCATTCGCTGTAGGTCGAAGCTCTTAAAAATGGTAAATTTCACTAAATATAATTTATATTTGCGGTGGCACAGTATCTGCTATTTTCATATTTAAGATAATCAATGACAATCCTTATTAGTTGAGCATAGTAATGAATTTCCTTGATATCGTTGATGCCACTCCTTCGGGGTCATCATCTAAAAATTATACGTTGCATTCACTTATTCGCTGCGAGCGAGCTGCTATCCACGCTTACGAGAAAACGCTCGAAAGGTATCGGTGCGAATCACTCGCCTTCTATCTCAATCGGCTTAATGATGATCATCGAGAATTATTAGGTGAGTTGGAATCTTACAGAAATGAGGGTCTTTCTCACGATATTGCCCTTTTAGGTCCATGGAATTCTTTCGAAAAGATATCTTCAGTATGGGCATGCGATTTAGATAACGCCCTTTTATTTGAGTTGAAAGCGGCCGAAGCGGATTTGATACATTTCTATGAGGATGCTCTTGCTTCCACTCAACTCGACTCCGAAAGTCGGAAGCTGCTTAGATCCAAGCTCATACCCTGGGGTTGGGATCATATCACGGAATTGGATTGGCTGATTGGACTGGAAGCGGCATAACACGAACCGCTAGATACTTACAACTTGACTCGCACTTCGTTGATTAACTAGTTTTCGATTCCTTGTTTAGATCTTTGATCACTCTCCGCCGTCCGATTTTGACAACAAATTGAGTTGTTTATTTTTGTTTTGAAAACATTTGCATACAGGTCCGAATCGGAAATTCACGAAATGCTATTTGGCATCGTCCAGGGATATCTTGTTTTAAGATTACTATTAGATCGCACTTCGGAGGTTAATCATGGGCTGGAATAAAGAACGGCTACAAGAGGTGGCCCATAGCAGACTTGCCGGAGCGAAACTTATTATGGTGGTGAATAGAGAGCCCTACATTCACCTTCATCAAAAAGAAAGAATTCATTGGATTCGACCCGCCGGTGGATTGACCACTGCTTTAGATCCAGTGATGCAGGCCTGCGGCGCGTTGTGGGTTGCCCATGGCTCGGGCGATGCCGATCAGGAAGTTTCGGACGCAAAAGGGCGCATTGGAGTGCCCCCGGACGATCCGCGATATACCCTGAAGCGAATTTGGCTCACTCTCAATGAAGAGAAGGGGTACTACTACGGCTTCGCCAATAGCAGTCTCTGGCCTCTGTGCCATCAGGTTTACTCTCGACCCACTTTCGATCCCGATCATTGGGATATTTATCGCCGGGTTAACCATAAATTCGCTGAATCGATTTTAGAAGAGGTGGGAAACGAGCCGGCCTTGGTTTTTGTTCAGGATTATCATTTTGCGTTGCTTCCCAAAATTCTGAAAGACGCGCGGCCCGATCTCGTGGTGGCACAATTCTGGCATATCCCCTGGCCCAGCCCGGAGGTGTTTCGAGTATGTCCCTGGTATCAGGAGATTATCGAGGGAATGCTGGGAAATGATCTTCTGGCTTTTCACATTCAGAATCACTGTAATAATTTCCTGGATACAGTGGATCGAACTTTGGAGTGCCGGCTGGATTGGGAACATTTCAGCGTTTTGCGTAACGGCCATACCACGCGCGTGCGTCCCCATCCCATCAGTGTAGATCCTACTCTGAGCGAGGAGTATCTGGATCAGGACTGGCAGATTCGAGCCCGTCAATTTCGAGATAAATATCAATTAGGCGATCGAAAGCTGATCGTGGGAGTTGATCGACTGGATTACACCAAGGGAATTCCTGAGCGGCTTCGGGCCGTCGATCGATTACTCATGACTCATCCGGAATGGGTGGAGAATTTTCATTTCGTTCAGATTGCCGCTCCCAGTCGAACGCTTCTGGATGCTTACCAATCCCTAACTCAAGAGGTTCAGACTCTCGTCGATGAGATTAACTTGAGATATGGGTCCTCCCATTGGCAACCCGTTCTCTTTCTGAACGAACATCTCGGCCCCGAGGATGTCGCCGTCCTTTACAGGATGTCGGAGGGATGTGTGGTAAGTTCTCTTCACGATGGCATGAACTTGGTTGCCAAAGAATTTGTCTGTGCCCGATCTGATGAGCAAGGTGTACTGGTTTTATCTGAATTTACCGGTGCGGCCCGCGAGTTGACCGATGCGATTATCGTCAATCCCTATGATGTTTCGCAGCTTTCGGATGGCATGCATTCGATACTGACAATGCCTGCCGCGGAGCAGTCTAAACGCATGAAAAAGATGAGAGCCGAGGTACAGGACAAGAATATTTATCGATGGGCAGGCATGCTGCTCTCTGAGGCTTTGAAACTCGTGGAATCTACTCCGAGCGAAAACTTGGAAAAAGAGAGTCTTAGCACAGAATTTGCTGCGTAAGAGAGGACCGTCATATCAAAGAATCCTCTCCAAACTCCTCTCAAACTCAATTTCAATCGGGAGAAGTCGTTCAACGGCTTCTCCCCTTTTATTTTTCTCAAATCAATAGTCGAGACAGCTTATTTCGTGGAAGGTCCCGTGGGATCTTCGAGATCCAGAACTTCATCCCGATCGGATGTGTGCAGCTCTCTCGGTAACTGATTGGCGACCCGGTGAGGATATCGGCTTGGATCCCCCGTTTGCTGATCGGCCACCTTTCGCATCAGGAAATTGATCGCTACAAGAGCGATGGCAAACAAAATAGCCACCACAATCCAGAATAGGGTCGATTCCAGCAACTTTTCCATGGCATCCTCCTTGTAGCCCGGCTCGCAACTCACCGCTGAATTTGGTGCTATTGTAAGCCTATCCAGCATTCCTGCAATTCAAAATTTAATTACGTTACGCTTGAGTCCCAGTTTCAGGCTGGCCAGAAATTGCCCAGAATCCGCTCAGTAGCCCGATTTCGTACGTTCGAAGTTATCGATCAACGTCAAAAAAAGCATTTGCTATGGCCCAACTTTGTTATGATAATCACTGCTTACTCCTACCTGAATGCCGGCTGAAACCATTGTCGGCGCGGACCTGTTGATTCCTCCGTAATTGTTTGTTGGTGCGAATTGGCCTTTGCAAAAAGTTCGGTTCGAAGTGATTTCGCCCTCTTCATTCATCGCGTTCATCAGGATTGCCATGTATTCATGCCAGCCTAAGAGACCATCCCTTCGCAGAAGCACACTAGTTCTTTCACTCCTCGCGATTGTGGCTTCCACCGCTACTCATGGAAGTTCCACTGCCCAAAATGCCGATGGACTCTCCGGGGAATTCAAATCGAACATTCAGCCGCTGCTCCAAAAATACTGCTTGGGATGTCATTCGACCAAGTTGAAAAAGGGAAGTCTGGATCTGGAGCGATTCACTTCAGTCGATTTAATTCGCAGAGATCTCAAACCTTGGCAGCAGCTCATTGAGCAAATCGAAGCACGAGAAATGCCCCCCAAAGATCATGCTCAGCCCAAGAGTGAAGAAATCAAAAAGATTCTGAGTTGGACGCACGACGTTCTGGAAACAGAGGCCCGCGCGAAATCTGGCGATCCCGGCTATGTGCCGTTAAGGCGATTAAGCAATGCCGAGTACGATTACACGATCCGTGATCTGACTGGGGTGGATCTACGTCCTACTCGGGAGTTTCCCGCGGATGGGGCGGCCGGTGAAGGTTTCACCAATGCAGCTGAATCATTGACCGATATCTCGCCGACCCTTCTGAATAAGTATTTGAACGCCGCCAAGGATATTTCCGAGCGCGTGGTATTGCTGCCGGAAGGGTTTCGTTTTTCGCCCTCTAAGGCTCGCCGGGATTGGACCGATGAATCGACGGCGGCCTTACGTGGGTTCTACGCTTCTGTCGTTCCTCCCGATGGAAGTCTCGATTTTGCGCCTTACTTGCGAGCCACGATTCGATATCGGGATCAAATATTGAATCAGAAAATTTCTCTGGCTGAAGTGGCCGTGAAGGAAAAACTCAATGCCCGCTATCTCAGTAAACTTTGGATGACATTGGTTTCCAAGCCGAAGACGATGCCGTTACAAGAGATCGCCGCCGAGTGGTTTACTGCTACCGAGCAGGATGCCAACAAGTTGATCAACGACATTGCATCCTGGCAGACTAAGCTCTGGAAGACGGCTGCGGTCGGCAGTTACATGCGGAACACCGACTCTGGCTATGCAGTGAATTTGTCTCGTCAGCACTCGAATGATCCTAAAGTTTCCGAAACGGTTTTGCTCAAGCTGGCAGTTAAGACGTCACCTGGGCAAAGCGATGTAGTAATCAATCTGATTGCCGATAGTCTCTCACCCGAAATCCCAGGCGATGTAGTTTGGGAAAAGCCGCGTTTCGAGGGAGCCGGAAAGCCCACCCTGTTACTGAAAGATTATCCCAACTATGCCGCTCAGTTCGAAGTGGACTATACAACGCTTTTCGCAGACACCGAAAAATACCTTCGGGCTGTTCACACCCTCGCAAATGATCCCAAAAACAATTTGGAAGATGTGGCGCAGAAAAATGGATTGGATGCCGCATTTCTGAAACGTTGGGTTGAAGTTCTGTCGTTGGAACCCGCGAGCAAAACAGCTGCTGTTAAATCCATTCCCGCCGTGCCACTGCAGCTGATGACCGAGAAGAACCCGAATAATCCTGAACAGCCTGCCATCAAAGGTTGGCATAAAAAGGATTCGGATCTTCCGGTTTTAGTCTCCAATTCCTCTAACGTAGTGGCTCAAATCCCGGGAAGGGTTTCTGCCCATGGAGTTTCAGTTCACCCCCTGCCCCGCGAGTTTGTCGCGGTCTCCTGGAAGTGCTCGCAGGATTCGGAGTATGAAGTTTCGGGCCTTGTTGCACATGCTCACCCCACTTGCGGCAACGGCGTCTCCTGGTGGCTCGAACATCGTCACGGCGAACGAGCAATCGTTCTCGGAAAAGGCAATCTCGACTTGGGCAAAGCGATTCGCCTCCCTTTACAAATGGTCAAGTTACTCGCTGGGGATTCCCTGGTTCTGGCGGTGGATGCCCGTGATGCGAATCATGTATGCGATCTCACGGAGATCGATCTGAAAATTCAGGATCGCAAGCAACCCACTCAGAAATGGATTCTCAGTGCGGATGTGGCCGATACAGTATTGCAAGGCAATCCTCATCCCGACAAGTATGGACACGCCGACGCCTGGAGTTTTGTGTATGGGCCCTCGAAAGTACCCTCTGCCAAGCCAGTGATCCCTACTGATTCGATTTTGGGACAGTGGGTGAAAGCTGCTGGCGACCCGGAAGCTCAAAAGGATCTTGATTCACTGGCGAACAAGGTTCAGAGAATGCTGACTGGACCGCTTCCCAAGGATACCAAAGACCCCAATCGGCAGCTGTACGAACGACTCGAGAGTGGAGACAGCCCGCTATTCAAGCAAGTCGATATCCTTCGATTAGCAAAACCTGCAAAATCCCCAAAAGCTTATGCTTTAGCCGCGAAGCGATTCGGAAAGCAAAAGGGAAATATCGAACTTGATGATGGATCCCTTCTGACCGCGAACCAGGAAATTATTTCCATGACTCTGCCAGCCCGACTTTTCGAGGGTCGCGAATTTGTAGTAGGTGGTCGTTCCCTCAGTAAGGATTCTCTCGTTCAACTGCGAGTGAGTGCGAATGCATCGGGGCACTTGAAGGTATGGGATGGTTCGAGTAGGTTGCTCGCTGCTCCGAGCAACGCCAACTATCATCGGTTACAAGAGGGGTATCAGGAATTTCGCAACCTCTTTCCTCTCTTTACTTGCTTTCCCCAGGTCGTTCCGACGGACGAAGTGGTTTCGTTGAAGATGTTTCATCGCGAAGATGAACCGTTATTGAGGTTATTTCTATCACAGGAGCAACGGCAGCAAATTGATCGACTCTGGGAGATACATCGCTTCGTCAGCCGACAAGCAATCGCGGAGAACAATTATCTGCCGCAATTCATCGGTTTCGTAACGCAGGATCAACCCAAGGAGATGGTAGCCTTCTTCGAAGGCCAGCGCCCGGCTTTTCAGAGGCGAGCGGATGAATTAATGAAAACTCGCGAAGCCGCTATTTTAAGCCAGATGAATTCTCTGATGGAGTTTGCGTCCCGGGCATTTCGAAGGCCCCTTCAGAACAAGGAAATCCAGGATCTTAGGGTACTCTACCAGAAGATTCGGAACAAAGGTGCAGATCACGAAGAAGCGTTTCGAAGTGTCCTCAGCCGAATACTGGTTTCGCCGGCTTTTTTGTTCCGGATTGAAAAAGCGAGTGCGGGTAAATCCGCCACGAAAATTGACGATTGGGAACTGGCAACACGCCTGAGTTACTTCCTGTGGTCTTCGGCTCCGGATGCGGAACTGCGATCGCTTGCTGAAAAACAATCCCTTCGCGATCCTAACGTTCTTGTTGCTCAAGTGCAACGAATGCTCAAGGATGAAAGGGTGCGAGCTCTGGCCATCGAGTTTGGGACACAATGGATCCACGTTCGAGGTTTCGATGAACTGAGTGAAAAGAACGAAAAGCTCTTCCCCACTTTCGATGCCAATCTCAAATCGGCTATGTACGAAGAAGCGATTCTGCTCTTCAAAGACCTCTTCCAAAACCATCGCTCGAATACTCAGTTACTGGACGCCGATTTTACCTATCTGAACGAAATCCTGGCGAAACACTACGGTATTCCGGGAGTTCAAGGTGGAAATTGGAGACGAGTGGAAGGAGTTCGCAAGTATGGTCGAGGAGGTCTGCTGGGCCTCGCCAGTGTTCAAACCAAGCAAGCGGGAGCTTCCCGTTCCAGCCCCGTACTTCGGGGCAATTGGGTCATAGAAACTCTGCTGGGAGAAAAACTACCCCGTCCCCTCGCGAATGTGCCAAAACTCCCCGAATCGGAAGGCGATGGCGGCCTAACGATTCGGCAGCAGGTGGAAAAACATGCGAAGGACGCTTCCTGTGCTGCATGCCACATTCGAATCGACCCCTTTGGTTTCACAATGGAAAAGTTTGATCCGATCGGCCGTTATCGCGAGAAGGATCTGGCTGGACTTCCCATCGACACGAAGGCGACCCTCAAGGATGGTACGCGCCTCGATGGCATAGACGGTTTGCGGAATTACTTGCTCACTGAGAAAAAGGATATTTTCGTACGGCTGTTCTGTAAAAGACTTCTGGGTTACGCCCTGGGCCGTTCGGTGGCCCTGTCGGATGAACAACTTCTGGACGAAATGGTGCGGGAGATGAATCGAAATCAAGGAGATATCTCCACGGCGATTCAAGTGATAGTTCGAAGTTCGCAATTTGGAATGATACGTGGAGCGGATTACGGCGACTGATTCTATTAGCGACTAAACTTCAAGGTACGCACAGCCAAGAATCGTGCGAAAGGTGAGAATTATGAACACAATACAACCGCTTTCACGCCGATCTTTTTTGAAGGGTGTGGGCGTCAGCATGGCTTTGCCCTGGCTGGAGTCCGTTCCTGTTTGGGGGGATGATAAACAAAAAAATTCAGCTTCTGAACCTCCAGTCCGATTTGCATGCCTCTTTTCCGGTAACGGCTTCCATTCCCGAGAATGGTGGGCGAAGGGCGAAGGTAAGGATATGCAACTGGGGAAAGTTCTGGATCCTCTGCTGCCGCACCGCGACAAAGTGCTATTCTTGCGAGGGTTATACAATCAGGAAGCATTGATTGGTGGTATACATAGCTGCCAGACGGGAAACCTGCTGACGGGAGCTCACCTCTCTCCCGCGGGCGAAATCAAATCGGGTGTCAGCTGCGATCAGGTCGTAGCCGAGCGCATGAAATCGCAGACTAAAGTTCCGAGCCTTGTTCTTGGGTGCGAACCTTCCATCGCGGCCATTCACAAAAATTATTCGATGATTTATAGCTCGCACATTTCCTGGAGCTCTCCTACCACTCCCACACCGTTGGAACTCTACCCGAGCTTGGCTTTCGATCGGTTGTTCCGAGATCAGGTGGGACGCGCCGACAAAAGCGTGCTGGATGCCGTGATCGAAGACTCCAATGGTTTACGCAAAAATATCAGTAAGTCGGATCAGCATCGACTCGATGAATATTTATCGTCCGTTCGGGAAGTGGAGCAACGGATCGATCAGGCAGGCAAAGCGGGACGGCTTCAAGGATGGCGACCCACCCTCACGAAACCCGATATTCCTCGTCCGGCAGATGGCGTTCCGCAGGATATCGACCAGCATATGCGGCTGATGTGCGATATTATGGTGCTGGCTTTCCGAACCGATACGACTCGCGTTTGCACGCTGAAATTGAATAACGATCACTCCTCGCTGCGATTTCCGCATCTGAAAGTCGATTACATGATCCACCACCTATTGTCGCACACGGACGGTGACGACTGGTTGAAGGTCAATCGTTTTTTCCTGCAGCAACTCGCTTATATCGCCGATAAGCTCGATAAAGTTCAGGAGGGCGAGAGGACCTTACTCGACAACAGTATGATTCTCTACTGTTCGAGTATGATGACGGGGAATCACAACAACGATCAACTCCCCGTGGTCATGGTCGGTCGCGGGGGAGGTCAGATCAAAACGGGCAGAATTCTCGATTACTCGAATAAGCCGAATCGCAAAATGTGCAGCCTGTATCTCTCGATGATGGACAAATCCGGCGTTCATCTGGATAGCTTTGGCGATTCAAAAGAGCGATTGGCGGAAATTTGATAGTTTGGAAGTTCACTGAGCGGTCCAACCGCCATCGATGACCAGGGTTTGGCCCGTGATGTTGCGGGCTAACGGACTGATCAGAAAATTCACAGCCCATACTAACTCTTCTATTTCTATGAATCGCTTTTTGGGACAGGGCGCCAGCATGACTTTCTCGACAACTTCCTGTTCCGAAATGTTTCTCGTTCGGGCTTGATCGGCAATCTGCTTCTCTACCAAAGCGGTTCGGACATAGGCAGGGCAGAGGACGTTGCTGGTGATATCGCAGTTGCCAGTTTCCAAAGCCACCGTCTTGGAAAAGCCGACAATTGCATGTTTGGCCGCGACGTAAGCGGATTTGAAGGGCGATGCCACCAGAGAATGGATGGAGCCGATGTGAATCAATCGGCCGAAGCCCCGCTCGCGCATTCCGGGCAACAACGCCTGTGTCATCTGAAAAGTTCCTTTCACCATAACAGAGGTGAGCAGATCCCATTTTTCGATGGGAAATTCTTCCAGAGTGGAGATGCACTGCAATCCCGCGTTGTTAATTAGAACGCTGATAGGCCAGTTTTGAGCCAGCATTTGTGAAATCTGTGTTAAGTCCGTCACGTCGAGTCCCAGCGCTTCCGCTTGGTGCCCTTGATTTCGAACGATATCGCAAGTTTCCTGCGCGGCCTCTGTCCGGAAATCGGTTATCCCAACGAAATGTCCTTGGGCGGCTAGACTTACGGCAAGGCCGCGACCGATACCACTCCCCGCGCCGGTAATCAGGATTGTCGGTTTCATTATTCAGAACCATGGAAAAAAGGAATTTTTTGTGTTCAGAAAGATGGTTTATCCATCGCGATCCAGATCCAGGAATTTTTTTCTCAAATTAATTCTTTACTTGACTCGAATGATATTTAGGAGGACACTCTGATTTAATAACAATGTGTGTCGAAACCTCGCTCTCCAACCCAGCTACAGCCTTTTTCCTGCAAAGGCTGAACTCGCTATGCTGAGAGGTGATAGATGCCGAAGCAGATACTTGTTCTGGATGCCACCAACCGATCCCATTTTTTTCTAGCACTCAAAGACGGGAAATTGAGTGCCGGTGGTAGCATCGATCAACCGGAGATCGTACTCTCCAATCTAAAAATTCTTAATCTGGAATGCGAGGTAGAACTCGAAGACGAACCTATTGTCGTCTCCAGCAGCACAAATAAGAATCTGGCCGATCTGGGAGCGGATTTGCAACCGAATTCCAAATGGCAATTCGAACATCTGGAAATCCTCTACCGAAAAAACACCCGTGCAGAAATAGTTCCCGAAGGCAACCGAAACGCCTCCAAAAACGGCACCGATACGAATAAACCCCTGCGTAAGCGTTTATTGGTGATCGAAGGAGCCGACAGCGGGAAAGCCTTCCCTCTGAATGATCCGGGCCGAACGACGATAGGAAACAATCAAAAAACAGCCGATATCGTTTTGCACGACCTTTATGTGGCCCGAATGCACTGCGAAATTCTGGTGAAGGACGATCGGATCACCGTAACGCATCTGGTGGGTAAAGGCGGCACGCTCGTCAATACTCAGGAAGTGATGCAAGCGGATTTGCAAATCGGAGACGTGCTTCGAGTCGGCAACACGCAACTTCGTTACGACATCGGCGTAGTCGATACGCCGATAAAGGGGGATGCCGATAAGGATCTCAAGCTCACCGATACACCGTCCACGGATTTGAAAGATCCTATCGTTCAGACAGGCACGGATCTAAACCCACCTCTTCCCGCCGATGCGGATTCCGACCCGATTCTCAAGCTGACCGGTCAAAAGATTGGCCATTTCATCCTGGAATCGCTGCTCGGCCGCGGCCTGACCAGCGCGGTTTATAAAGCCAAGGATTGCAAAACCGATGAGATCGTGACTCTGAAGGTGATGTCGAGCGAGTTTCCCGATAATGACACGGAACTTCAGAATTTCATCAAAGCTCTGCGAGTGGTTGCTCCTTTGCGACACGCCCATCTGGTGAGCTTATTCACGGCTGGAAAATCCGGGCATCTCTGTTGGATTGCCCGGGAATATATCGAAGGTGAAAATCTCGGTTCGCTCATCGAACGGCAAGTGCGTGAGGGGAAACATCGCTGGAAGAATGCCTGTCGATTAGCCATTCACCTCGGAAGAGTGCTCGACTACCTCGAACAGCGTAAGGTGGTTCACGCCAATCTTATTCCCGCTAACGTACTGATCGAGAGCGAAACCAAAAATGCGAAACTTGCGGATTTGATGTTGGATCAGGCCATTGCCGGTTCGCAACTCGGTAAATCAATTCTCGAGAAGCAGCATATGCTCGAAATAGGTTATCGGGCTCCGGAGCAACTTAAAGAGTTGCAGCCGGTGGACAATTGCTCGAACATGTATGCGCTCGGGGCCATGCTCTACACGATGATCACGGGTTCGACGCCATTCAAGGGCACGAACGCCGCGGATCTGATTCGGAATATGAAAGAGTCTCGTCCGGCAAAGCCAAGCCAGCAAGTTCGAGAGCTGCCATTACATTTCGAAAATGCCATCTTCAAGCTTCTCGCGTTTAATCGCGAGGAACGCTTTCAATGTGCAGCCGAATTTCTGGAAATCGTCGAACCTTTGGCACACATGCACGAAGTGATTTGAAGCACGAGGGAGGAGCATGTGCTCCGCCCTTATGTCTTAACTTAATGCCTGCTTCACAAGATTGCCGTGGACATCGGTAAGTCGGAAATCCCGTCCCTGATAACGATAAGTCAATCGTTCGTGTTCGACGCCCATCAGATGCAATATCGTCGCATTCAAATCGTGAACGTGAACGGGATCTTTTGTCACGTTATAGCAGAAATCATCCGTCTCCCCGATCACTGTCCCCTTCTTGATGCCTGCCCCCGCTAATAACGTGGTAAAACAACGCGGATGGTGATCGCGGCCGTAATCCGTCGAAGTAAGCGAGCCCTGCGAATAGATCGTCCGGCCGAACTCTCCTCCCCACACTATCAGAGTGTCTTCTAAAAGGCCCTTCTGTTTCAGGTCGGTGATGAGGGCTGCGGTCGCCTGGTCGGTATCTCTACATTGGCCTCGAATTGCATTCGGAAGACCGCCATGATGATCCCACCCCATGTGAAACAGTTGCACAAAACGGACGTTTCTTTCGGCCAGCCGCCGTGCCAGCAGGCAGTTCGCCGCGTAGCTGCCCGCTCGATGAACGTCGGGGCCGTACATCTCGAGCGTTTTTTTGGATTCCTTGGATAAATCGAGCAGATCCGGCACGCTGGTCTGCATTCGAAACGCCATTTCGTACTGAGCGATCCGAGTTTGAATTTCCGGATCTCCCAGCTTTTCAAATTGCTGGTTGTTCAGAGCGGCCAGTCGGTCGAGAGTCGATCGTCGGTCCTCTTTATCCATGCCTTGAGGATTCGAGAGATACAGAACCGCATCTCCCTTGTTGCGAAACTTGACGCCCTGATGTTTCGAGGGGAGAAATCCTGCACTCCAGAGTCGGTCGTATAAGGGCTGATCGTCAGGTCGGCCGCTGCCGAACGAAGTCAACACCACGTAAGCCGGGAGATCCTTGTTCTCAGAACCCAGCCCATAGCTGAGCCAGGAGCCAATGCTTGGTCGACCAGCGAGCTGCGACCCGGTTTGAATGAAAGTAATGGCCGGGTCGTGATTGATGGCCTCGGTATTCATGCTGCGAATCATGCAGAACTCATCGGCCACGTTGGACATATGCGGAAGGATTTCGCTCAACCACAGGCCGCTTTTCCCCTGCTGCTTGAACTTGAATATGCTCGGGGCAATAGGAAATTTGGCTTGGCCGGAGGTCATTGTGGTTAAACGCTGACCCATCCGAATACTCGCCGGCAGATCTTCGCCTCGCCGTTTCTCCATCTGTGGTTTAGGATCGAAAAGATCCATCTGAGAAGGAGCGCCGGACTGGAATAAGTAAATGATGCGTTTGGCTTTCGCCGGTATCTGGAAACTGTTATTTGTGCCCTGCCCTCTAATATCCCTGTTCTGGCCCAGCAAGCTTGCCAGAGCGAGCGTACCCAAACCGCCGGCGCTGCGTTGGAGAAATATCCGTCGGTTGAGCCGATCTTGTATCTGCAGATTCTTATCGATCATCGGAAGACTCCGGTTTTTGCCTCAGCGGGAGACGACTTCGTCGAGGTTGAGTAACACGTTGGCGGTTAGAGTATACGCGGCAAGTTCCGCCGGATCGAGTTTTGGATTTCGAGCGGTCTTGCCGACTTTCAAAAGTTCTTCCGCGGAACTGGCTTTGTCGCGAAACTTTTGAAAATCCTTTTTCAAGCCATCCAGAAGAATCAGTTCTTCCTGAGGAGTTGGTTCTCGCGAAGTCGCCAGTCGGAAGCCATATCGAAGTCGCTCGGACGGGGTAGTTCCTCCCTCGAGTAGCATTCTTTCTGCGAACTTGCGGGAAGCTTCTACGAAGGTGATTTCATTCAGAAGGGAGAGTGCCTGGAGCGGTGTATTAGTCCGAGATCGCTTGACCGCGCAATACTCGCGACTGGGGGAGTCGAAAATCAGCATCGAAGGCGGCGCGGCGGTTCTTTTCCAGATTGTGTACAGCGATCTTCGATAAAGGCCTTCGCCGTTATCCGGTTTGTAGCCTCGCAAATCCCCATAACGACTGGTCTCGTCCCAAACTCCCTCGGGCATATAAGGACGCACGCTAGGGCCACCGATTTTTTCGATCATTAAACCACTCACGAAAAGGGCCTGATCGCGCAAGACTTCACCGGAGAGCCGGAAACGCGGGCCACGCGCCAGCAGTCGATTTTCTGGATCTTTCTCCAACAATTCCTTGGTCGTTTGCGCTGACTGCCGATAGGTAGCACTCAGCACCAAAAGTTTATGGAGGGCTTTCATGTCCCAATTATGTGCAGGTTCGCCGGCCACCTGAGGCAGATTTTCCGGCTTCATGAACTCGGCGGCCAGCCAATCTAGGAGTTCGGGGTGTGAAGGGAATTCTGCTTGAGAACCTAGATTTTCCGATGTCTTGACCAGCCCGGTTCCGAAAAATCGCTCCCAGGCCCGATTTACCCAAACACGGGCCGTCAAGGGATTGCTATCCTGAACCATCCATTTGGCGAGGCCAAGACGATTCATCGGCAATTTGGAGTCTGGTCGAGGCAGAGAAGCGGGCAAACCAGCCGACACCTGCTCTCCCTTTCGATCGTATTGACCCCGGATCAACACGAAGGCATCGCGCGGGGTTGGCATTTCCTTCATGACCATGACACTAGGTTGCCTGGCTAGTAATTCCTGGCGCTTGGCTTTCAGGGCTTTGATTTGAGATTCCGTTTCTTGAATCGGACCCGAACCGAAAGAACGGAAGTACTTGGTCAATTCCGATTTTTGTGTATCGCTTCGTTTGGACTTATCGATTTCCAGTATCTTTCGAATGTTCTCCGGAACTTGCGATCCCTTTAACCCTAAAGTACCGGCGGGAGCAGAAGAGGTGGAAAGTCGGAACTTCCCGATGTTATGGTTGTTTAGAGTCTCGTGTATCAGTTTTATTTTGATTGTGGCCTCAGCCGGGACTGATACCGATTGATCCGCAACCAGCATCACTTTACAATTCTGTTTGCGAGTAGGACCATCTACTGCCCAACCCGCCTGTCGATTATTGCCCACCAGATTGCTGGCTTCCCAACCCGCCTGCGAGTAGTCCGCCACCGCTTTATTGAACTTGATTGAAATGGGCTTGTTCACGCCCGGCGCAGTAATCTCAGCTGTTACAGTCGAGAGTACGTAGTTCCCATTCGAATAGCGACCTAGGCTCTGCTGAGGTAAACTCGGATCGACGAATGTCTCCAAGAGCAATCCTGTAAAATTTCCAGCATTGAGCGGGGCAACGATTTCATAAGTGTCGTGAACGGGGTTCGGACCACTCGCTAGATAAGAGCCATCCGGTTGAAGAGTGAGTTTGGCATTGCCGGAGGATCGAACCGAAGAAGAGGCGAGAATTTTCCAAACCGATTCTTGTGATTTTAACTGAGATTTGAAGCTTTTTTCCCATCCGGACTCGTGCTTGCTCAGTTCGGCCAACTGCAGATTCAATTTCGATTGAAATTCTTTTTCCTGCACTTCGAAAGCCTGAAGTTCTGCCTCTGTTGCCTGGGAGGAAACGGAAATCACAGGTTCCGTATTCCGCGCATCCCCTTGTAAAATACCAGATTCCGAGTTGTTATTGAAGAAGGCGAAAAATTGGTAAAACTCTTTTTGGGAAATCGGATCGAATTTATGATCGTGACATCGGCAGCAGTTGAAGGTCAGGCCGAGCCAGGTGGAACCGGTAGTTTCAACTCGATCGATCACGGTTTCAATCCGCCATTCTTCCGCAATCAAGCCCCCTTCCCCGTTCAACCGATGGTTTCTGTTAAAACCAGTGGCTACGATCTGATCGGGCCGAGCGTTCGGGCGCAAATCGCCGGCGATTTGATCGATGGTGAACTCGTTGAAGGGCTCATTGGAATTGAAAGCCTTGATCACCCAGTCACGCCAAGGCCATTGAAAACGGCTACTGTCCGTCTGGAACCCATTACTGTCGGCATAACGGGCGAAATCGAGCCATTGGGCGGCCATATGTTCCCCATAACGAGGAGACTTCAGGAGCCGATCTACTACCCGCTCATAGGCATCGGCCGATTTATCTTGGAGAAAATCGTCAACTTCCTTGGGTGTCGGAGGTAATCCCGTGAGATCCAGCGACACTCGTCGGATCAAGGTTTCTCGACTCGCTTCGGGCATGGGCTTCAAATTTTCCCTCGCCAATCGCGCTCGAATAAATCGATCCACCGGGTGCGAAAGACCGGCGATGTCTGGCACCTTCGGTTTTTGCACCGATTGGAAGGCCCAATGGCCGGCATAAGTCGCTCCGGAATCAATCCATTTCGTTAAAAGCTGAATTTGTTGGGCACTGAGATTTTTCCCCAGGCTAGGTGGCGGCATCTGGACTTCGCTATCGCCGCTCGTGATGCGATGGATCAGTTCGCTGTTTTGTATTTGCTTGGGAACGATCGCGGCTTTTCCGGAATCCAGTTTGGCAAGAGCGCTTTCCCTTGTATCGAGTCGCAGACCGGCTTTCCGCTTAGATTCGTCCGGGCCATGACATTGAAAGCAGTGATCGGAAAGTATGGGACGGATGTCGCGATTAAAATTGACCGTCTCTTCAGCGGATGCGCGAGATGCAAAAGTCAGTGGAAGAATTAAAACGAGCACTCGAACCAGCATGAAAAAACCTCGATGAACAGTCCAAGGTAAGAAAAGCGATCGCAGGTTGTCGGAGAAAACCATCGTGGCGGCGGGAGAACTACTCGAATTAAAAAGCCAATGACTGAGGTTCGAATAGCTCTATCAGCAGTCTGACATGCTGCATGCCACTGCAATCGATTTTAGCCGAAAGAAGCTTACCCTGTAGCGTGAAAATGGCAATAGTGGACGATTTTTGGTGATCGCTACTGCTTCAAATATGCACTTTTCTCGATCTGATAGATCACGTGCGTGACCATTTTCCCTGCCATCTGACGGGTATCGCTGCGCTGGGTGAGAACGGCTCCAATCTTTTCGAGGGCCTTGCGGGAGCGAATATTATTCTCGCCCACCATGAAGAGCACGCGTTCGAAAAACGGGAAGGCATGCTGGAGCATCAACTTCTTCATTTCTCCGTTATAGCTACCTCCCCAATAAGCCCGTGCCAGAAAGCTCCAGCCAATTTCGATTTCCCGTTTGTCCAGATCCAATATCGCGTATCGGGAGGATCCGATGACTTCACCAGACTTTCGATCCAGGGCTACCAGCGCACCGCGGGATTTGATTGCGTCCTCGAAAAACTTGCGAAAAACCGGTTCCTGATAACGATCGAAAGCGGGATGAACCTCCCAGATCTTCGGATCCGAAGCCACAGCAAAGAGTTTGTCCCAATCTTCCGGTACCAGTGGTCTAAGTTCGATCAAATTGCCGATTAAGTGAGGTTGAAGCTCAAATTCTATCACGGATTTTCTCCTGGGGTGAATGCGGGAGGGAGCTTGGCTCTCGAAGAAAGGTTCGAACCACCTGCTCTAGTGAAGCTCAAGATAGCTGGATTCCCGGGAAACTTCCCTAAAACCTATTTGACAAATGCACCACTGTGGCTTCAATTGGCCTTTCCGAGGAAGCCGAAAGATTACTCGTACGACAAAATTCAAGAAGTGCCGGGCTCACAAACACTCCTGGATGCTGTAACATAGCCGTTATTCATATAAACGAGATACTCTCCCTATGATCTCTCCAGTCTTTTTTTGGTCGGTTATCTCAGCCCTCGCCGGATTCCTATTTGGATTTGATACGGTGGTTATCTCCGGTGCGGAAAAAACCATTCAAGAGATTTGGAAGCTGGATGACCAAACGCATGGATTCGCCATCGGTTCGGCTTTGTGGGGCACTGTTCTAGGATCCTTGATCGGAGGATTTCCCACCCAAAAGTTCGGACGCAAGCGAACTCTGCTCAGCATTGGTCTGTTTTATGTCGTTGGCTCGCTGGGCTCGGCCTTCGCGCAGGATGTGTACACATTCATGGCTGCTCGCTTTTTAGGGGGTGTCGCGATCGGCATATCGACCGTGGCTTCCCCCCTGTATATTTCGGAGATTTCCCCTCAGGATCGCCGGGGTCGGTTAGCCGGAATGTTTCAGTTCAACATTGTTTTCGGAATTCTAATAGCTTATGCGTCCAATGCCGCCTTGAGTTCGATTGGTGAGAATGCTTGGCGCTGGAAATTGGGTGTGATGATCTTCCCGTCGATCCTCTACACCTTTTCCTGCTTCTTCATTCCCAAGAGCCCGCGCTGGCTGATTTCAAAAAAGCAGGATTTAGCCGGTGCGGAATCGATTCTCAAACTCATCTACCCCGCCGATTCCCATGAAGAGCTCAAAAAGCGAATGGTCGAAATTTCACAGCAGTCAAAAGATCATCCGGTTACCGAAAATTTTTGGAACTGGAAGCTCCGAAAGCCGATTTTCCTAGCTTTTATGATCGCATTTTTCAATCAGATGTCTGGAATCAATGCGATTCTCTATTACGCGGATCGAATTTTTGACTGGTTGGACTAGGATAAACACTATGCCCTCTACCTGCCGATCGGCATCGGCATCACGAATCTCGTTTTTACCTTCATCGGGTTAAGATTGATCGACAAATTAGGTCGACGGACCTTGCTGTACATAGGCTCATTCGGCTACATTGCTTCTCTGGGAGTCTGCTCCCTGGCCTTTTTCTCCAAGGATTATGGCTGGAATCTACTGCCCCGGATTAGTGAATCGACCAGTTTCGAAGCGGTGTTGATACCAATTTCCATCTTCGCTTTCATTGCCGCCCATGCTGTCGGACAGGGAGCCGTAATCTGGGTGTTCATCTCGGAGATCTTCCCAAATCGATTTCGATCGCAGGGGCAATCTCTGGGTAGCTTTACCCACTGGATATTCGCGGCGATTCTGGCAAACTCATTCCCCAGCATGGCCCGTAACCTGCTTCCGGGCTACATCTTCCTGTTTTTTTGCGGCATGATGTGTCTGCAACTAATCTGGGTCTATTTTTTCGTGCCTGAGACCAAAGGCCGCTCGCTGGAGCAGATTTCCGAGGAACTCGAAAAATGAATTCTATTCGGATAGTATCTGTCGGCGAAGTGTTGTGGGATCTCTTTCCCGGTGATGAATGCCTGGGCGGAGCCCCGGCGAACTTTGCAGTGCACTCCGCCCGGAATGGGGCGGCCGTGGTTTTTGTCAGTGCGGTGGGAGAGGATAGTCGTGGTACTCAAGCGAGAGAAATTTTATCCTCTTACTCAGTGGACATTTCATTCATTCAAATAAAAAGCGAATTTCCCACGGGGACTGTAGGAGTGCAGTTGGATGCCCAGGGGAAACCCCATTTTCAGATTCACGAGAATTCTGCCTGGGATCATCTCGAGTGGTCCAATCAATTCGAAACTCTGATTGCAACGGCCGATGCAATATACTTCGGAACTCTGGGACAGCGCGCAAGTCAATCAAAGAAAACTATTCGCAGAATGCTGGAACTCGCTCGCGTACGTGGCCTTAGGCGAATTCTGGATATCAACCTTAGAGCCCCATTTTATACCAACGAAATGCTGCGGGACTCGCTCGAGTTAGCAACCGTTTTGAAGCTGAGCGATGAGGAATTGCCCAAATTGCTTTCGGCTCTTGGGTTCGAGTCCACCGCAGAACCTTCTGAAAGCCTTCGTTGGATCCGTGATAAATACGCTCTGGATTTGGTAGCCATGACGCGGGGAGCTGCGGGAGCGTTGCTCATTACCGAGAACGATTTAGTCGATCAACCGGGGGTCAAGGTCGTTGTGCAGGATACCGTGGGGGCCGGCGACGCATTTGCCGCGGCACTCACAGTCCATTATCTTCTCAAGAAATCCTTAACTGAGATTGCCCGCATCAGTTCCGATGTGGCCGCACAAACCTGCACATATAGCGGGGCTTTGCCGCCGCCGCTTTTAAATTCTTCGAGAATTCAACGAAATTGAGTGTAACGATCATGAAATACTTAACGCTTCTCACTTGGTTCCTGGCATTTTACTCAATCGCATTTGCAAAGAATCGCGAAGAACCTGATTTGCTGATTGCCGATTTTGAAGGTGAAACTTATGGAGATTGGAAAACTACGGGAGAAGCTTTCGGCCCGGGTCCTGCGAAAGGTACTCTCCCCAACCAGATGCACGTTACAGGTTATAAAGGAAAAGGCCTGGTAAACTCCTACTTCCAGGGAGATGATTCAGTCGGCACCCTCACTTCCCCATCCTTCAAACTCGAACGAAAGTTCATTAACTTTCTGATCGGCGGAGGCAAAAACCAGGAAAAACTGTCGATGAATCTGATCATCGAAAACAAAGTTGTTCGCAAATCGACGGGCTCGAACGATAAACCCGGCGGCAGCGAATTGCTGGAGGCCGATTCCTGGGATGTCGGCGAATTCCTGGGAAAGAATGCTGTGATTCAGATCGTCGATCATGCCCAGGGCGGCTGGGGGCATATTCTTGTCGACCATATCGTGCAGAGCAACAAAAAAGCGGCCCTATCGAAGCGGGATGTCCTCAGGGATTTTCAGATCGAGAAGAAATATCTCAACATACCGATCAAAAATGGCAGCCCTGCTAAAGTTTTGACACTTCTCGTCGATGGTCGTGAAGAAGTTCAGAATGGCATCGAACTTGCCGACGGTGAACCCGACTGGTGGGCCGTGATGGATGTGAGCAAGTATCACGGTAGAAAAATTACGCTGAAGGTCGATAAATTAACCGAGGATTCCAAGGCTCTTTCCTCTATCGTGCAGTCCGAGCACAAGCGCGATTCCGAGAATCTTTATCAGAAAAAAAATCGAGGACAGTTTCACTTCTCTTCACAACGTGGCTGGTTGAACGATCCCAACGGTCTGGTTTACTTCAACGGCGAGTATCACCTTTTCTACCAGCACAATCCCTACGGTTGGAGCTGGGGAAATATGCACTGGGGACATGCCGTCAGCAATGATTTGCTGCACTGGAAAGAATTAGGGGATGCTCTGGCACCAGACCGATTTGGCCCGATGTTCAGTGGAAGTGCCGTTGTTGATTGGAAGAATACCAGTGGATTCGGTACTGAGGGAAAGCCGCCGATCGTGCTGATCTATACGGCGGCTGGTAATCCAACGACTCAATGTATTGCATTCAGTACCGATGGTCGAACTTTCACCAAATATGATCGAAATCCGGTGTTACCCCAAATCACCGGAGGTAACCGCGATCCGAAGGTGTTCTGGTACGAACCGACGCAGAGATGGGTGATGGTTCTTTATGTGGAATTGCAAGGGAAGCATACCGTTCATTTTTTTAATTCTGCGAATCTCAAGGATTGGACTCTGGCGAGCATAATCGAAAGTCCAGCACCCAAAACCAATCTCCTTTTCGAATGTCCCGATTTTTTTGAGCTCCCGATTGACGGCGATAAGAATCAACGCAAATGGATTCTGACGGCTGCGAATAGTGAATATCTGATCGGCCAATTTGACGGGAAAAAATTTACGCCCGAATCCGGTCGCTTGACCGGACAAAGGGGGCGCGGCTTTTACGCCGCTCAGACCTACAGTGATGTACCTAGCAAAGATGGTCGCAGAATACAGATCGGCTGGTTCCAAACCGTAACGCCTGGCGTGCCGTTCAATCAATCGATGACCATTCCCCTGGAATTGAAATTGACTTCAACTAGTGAAGGTCCACGGATGACCTGGAATCCTGTTCGTGAGATGGATTCACTTCGAGTACGATCGAAAAAACTTGCCCCGATCACTCTAAAAGAAGGTAGCGAGAATCCTTTGGCCGAATTTTCGGCCGAACTTGTAGAAATACGACTGGAATTCGAGCCGGGAAAAGAGAGTGTTTTGAATTTGAATGTGCGGGGTGCCCAACTCTCTTACGATTCCAAAACGGAGATGCTCAGTGTAAACAATGTCAAAGTCCATGCACCCATGCAATTGCGCAAACAGCAAATTGCTGTCTATTGCGACCGAACGGGACTTGAAGTCTTTGCAAGTAGCGGTTTGATCTATGTCCCATTG
Organism: Telmatocola sphagniphila; assembly: GCF_018398935.1. Classification (GTDB taxonomy): domain Bacteria; phylum Planctomycetota; class Planctomycetia; order Gemmatales; family Gemmataceae; genus Telmatocola; species Telmatocola sphagniphila. Next base: position 1,484,010 of record NZ_CP074694.1, read on the forward strand.
CCGTTCCAGCCCAAAGCGGCGGATAAAAACTTGAGTCTCAAAGTCACATCAGGAGTTGTGCAAGCGAATTCACTGCAAGTTCATGAACTCTCTTCGATTTGGAAATAGAGTAGCACCTGGAACCCAATCTTTTCGGGATTTATCGCATGGAACAAGTTGCTCAGCCGCGGCGGAGATTAGTATCAATCGATGCCTATCGCGGCTTCGTGATGTTCCTGTTACTTGGGGAAATGTTCCGATTCGATACGCTGGCCAAAGCGTTTCCCGAGAACTCATTTTTCAAATTTCTTGCCCTCAATCAAAGCCACGTCGAATGGCTGGGATGTACTCTGCACGATTTGATTCAGCCCTCTTTTTCGTTTCTTGTAGGCGTGTCTTTGGCGTTCTCGCTGGCTGCCCGTTCCACGTTACAATCCCCTTTGCGAATCGCCCTCCATGCGTTCTGGCGGGCGTTCGTTCTCATCGCCTTGGGAATTTTCCTTCGATCCAAAAACGGGTTCCAAACGAATTACACCTTTGAGGACACTCTGACTCAGATAGGGCTGGGCTATGGCTTCCTTTATCTGTTGTCCAGAACCTCGATTCGGATCCAAGTTTTGGCATTGGTACTGATCCTCGTCGGCTACTGGAGTCTGTTCGCCACCTATCCACTCCCCGGTGAAAATTTTGACTGGTCAAAAACGGGAGTCAAGCCTGATTGGTCTCATAACCTGTCCGGATTCGAAGCTCACTGGAACAAAAACACCAATCCGGCCTGGGCGTTCGATGTTTGGTTCTTGAACCTCTTCCCGAGAGCTAAACCATTTCTTTATAATGGGGGCGGCTATGCGACACTCAGCTTCATTCCGACTCTCGCCACCATGCTTTTGGGCTTATTGGCGGGCCAGCTGATTCGAATGGAAATGAGTGAATGGAAGAAAGTCGGCTGGTTGATTCTGGCGGCCATCGGCAGTTTAGCAATTGGCTGGGGCTTGGAAAAAGCGGGTGTCTGTCCCATTGTCAAAAGGATCTGGACATCCAGCTGGGTGTTATACTCAGGCGGCTGGTGTTTCTTATTTATGGCCGTCTTCCAGGCATTATGTGAAGCTGCCAGGTTTCATCGCTGGGCATTTCCTCTGGTTGAGATCGGTTCGAATGCGATTGCCGCCTACGTTATGGATGGGTTGATCGCCTCCTGGATCTCGGCGGCGTGGAGGAGGCATATGGGGACCGAAAACCTGCGAATTTTCGGTCTGGAGTACGAATCATTTTTCCTCGGGACGCTTTCCATCCTGACGCTGTGGCTGATCCTCTTCTGGATGTATCGAAGAAAGCTCTTTATCAAAATCTAAATTTACTTCATCGCCACAAACTTACTTGGCTTTCGGCCAGATCAAATAGCCAGGGGTTTTGGTTCGGATGCTATACAGTGTTCCGCCTCCGGTGATGTAGAGCGTTTTGTGATCTTCCGAGCCAAATGCACAATTTGTGACTTCATCCTTGGGTACCGAAAGAAATTCCAGGAATTTACCCTGCTTATCGAAGACGTAGATTCCTCCTTTGACATTTGTGTCTGGTTCGAAAGGAGGATTGGGTTTATTCAATCCTCCAGCCACGTACAGTCGGCCCTCTTTATCCTGTTTTAATCCATCCGGCCCGCGCCCCTTTTTCCAATCGAAGATCAGTTTCCGACTACCCAGTTTGACCGAACCATCCGATTTCAAATCGAAGCGGTAGAGTTTCCTAGCTCCATTCAAGGCATTATTGTCGTTGTCCGCGACATAGAGATATTTGTCGTCTGGAGTGATCAGGATGCCATTGGGTCGTTCCAACTCCCGACCAAGAATTCGGGTCACTTTTCCATTCAAATCGATCCGGTAAACTCCTTCGACGATTTTCTTGTCGGCATCGAACATCTCGAGTTTCGATCGATCCCCATAGCAAGGATCAGTGAAATAAATTCGCCCTTTGGAATCGAGAGTGATGTCATTGGGTTCGTTGTATCGGTGCGATTCATAGGAATCGGTCAGCACCTTGATCGTGCCATCCCGCTCCGTGCGAGTGATTCGTCTTTGTTTTGGTTCGCAGGAAAGCAATCTCCCCTCCCGATCAAAGACCAACCCGTTAGCTCCGGCATCTTTTCGATAAACCGAAACTTTCCCGGTCGAGTCCATCCTGTTAATGGCCCCGTCATGACCGGTCATGAAAACCCCCAGGGCCGGATGCCATGCTGGTCCTTCGCCGCCGCCTTCGCATTCCACTTTGAGCTGGGAGTCTTTCTCAAAGACGAGGGATTGACAAAAGCCCTTCGGAGCAAAAACAGTGAGTAGAAAGCCAATGGTCCAATATCGCATTTGGGGATCCTGTCGGAGAGTTAATGCTCGAATACTTCGGGAGTCCTAGAAGTTACTTTAAAGTCATCAGATAGGCAATTAAATCGCGAATTTCCCGCGGCGTTAGTCTCCCATCCATGGCCGGCATGGAAGAAGTCGGTTTGGTCCGCTCTTCTATCTCAGCAATGGGTACAGTCACTGACTTCCCATCGGGAGTTTTCAGCGTGATTTTCGAATTATCTTCTGCCGTGATGGTGCCCGCAATTACTCGACCGTCGAAAAGAGCGAGAGTCACATTCGCGTAACCCAAAGCAATTTTTGCGTTGGGTAGCATGAGGGACTCCAGGAGATACTCTCTCGTTTTCTGCGGATTGCGAGTGACCACTTGGGTCAAATCTGGTCCTGCCGTACCTCCACTACCTTTCACCGAATGGCAGCGCACGCATTGAGCGACCGTATGTCCATAGAAAATATCTCGGCCTGACAGTGGATTTCCGCCGTACAATGCGGATTGGTATTTCCCAAGAATATCCTTCGGTTCGGAAGCCTCGAATTGAAGCAGATGCAATCTTCGAGTAATGGAAGAAGCTGATTTGAGTACATCTTTCACATCCAGAATCAATTCTGGGGCAACCTTACCTTCGGATAACCTTTTAGCCCAGAGATCCAGCAATTCATTGGCTTTCGGATTCTTGAGAGACGTGAGCGAATGCAGGGCCTGCTGCCGTTCGTAAATGCTAGCCTGGGTATCCTCCAGCACGCGAGCCAGTTCTTCAGTGCCTTTTTTAGCGTCGATTCGAGCATAAGTTTCTCGGGCCTCAGCCCGCAATGTGTCCTCCGGATCGTGCAGGACGGGTTCGAGTTTCGAATCGAGTAATTTTGAATTACGTTCTCCGAGTAGGTGAAGAGCGGCCCGGCGCGTGGAAGTTTCTTTTTTGGGATCGAGGACCCATTCCAGAAGTAGAGGTTCCCGGATGGGTATATCCAGTGTACCGATTAAGTTTAAGGCCTCGGTTAGGAGCATCCCTTGAGCTTGAGTGAGAATTTTCTCGACGGAGGGACTGACCACCCGACGTACAATCTCGCGATCCCGCTTGGCCAGCGTTCTCCAGAATCCGATGACTCGATCTCTTTGGGGAGGTTCCGCCCAGTCCCTCAAGGCCGCTATTGCTTCGAGCCGTACGGCACTGGAGAAACGATTGTCCAGAGCAATATTTAATATTTTCCCCGCATTCGCCTCTTTGCCCAGCCAGAAGTTGGCATCAATGATCCTTCGCATAAGCGGATCGAGTTCGAGTGGGTTAGAGATGGGTCCAGAGAGTTGGGTATCTGCCAAAACTGGATAAAGCTCGGTCATCGGTAGATCGTGGATGGCTCGGGCCGCTTCCGTTCGAATCAATAAATCGCTATCCTGTAAAAACAGCGAAATCTCCTGATCCTGTAATCGTCTCTGAACCAGCAATACTCCCATTCTGACTCGCGTGGAGGCATCTTTGGCGTAGGCTTTCAACTCCTGTGCGACTCCCATTTGAGATAAAGCATAAACTGCGGCATGACGTAAGAAGGGATCGTCTGTTGCGTTCTCACGCAGCAGCTCTATAAGTGGCTTAACTCCTTCCTTAGACTTGTGCTTTCCGAGTGCTTGAGCCGCGAACATTCGCACTCGGAGGGAGTCATCTTTCAAAAGAGGAATAATTTGGGAATCGATACTGAGAAACTGAGATTCCCCGAGGACTTTTGCCGTCTGCGCCCGAACTTCCGCATCAGGATCTGATAAATAAGCCGTCAAAGGCTTCAAAATCTCCGGGTTTTTTCTAGCCAGTTGTCCCATTCCCCAAAGAGAATGTAGTCGGCTGTAGCGATTCGAATTTTTGCTATCTGCAAGCATTAACTGAAAGATCTTGGCTCCCTCATCGCCTCTTTTTGCGAGTTCGAATTGTGCCCGAATCCTTAACTTCATTTCGGGGTGGAATAACAGTTCTTGCAAACTGGAAAGCGTTTGTTTATCGAAGCCTTCAGCAAAGACTTTTTTCATCCGCTGCACATCCGGCGATTGTATTTTTGCCTCATCAAAGATTGTGAAGATGCGGCCACCCGTACTTCGGCCACTCCAATCCAATGCGCCGAAATCGGAAACGTAAAGTTTCCCCTCTGGCCCCAGGTCGACATCGGTGGGATAAAAAGGTTTCAGAAAGTCGTGATAATCTGCGATTTCATACCCTGCCCCGGATTGTTTCAGGTGAAAGGATTCCAGACCTCCATTGCCTGTGTAGTTGCACATCAAAAAACTGTTTTGGTATCGAACGGGCAGACTGCTACCACTGGTGAAAAGAAAACCGGAAGGCCCCGTCCCGACTTTCCCAATGGGTGGCAGCAACCAGGCCGGTTGTCCCGAGTGTGGAGTGTGCCACATTCGCTCCGCAAACCAGGGCCCGGCCAGGTAAGGTGCCTTCATCGTCTGGTAAGCCATATTCCAGCCGGCATCGCCGCCTTCCAGAACATAAACCAGTCGAGCATCGTCCCCGTAGTCGCAGTTGTTATCGTCTGCAAACAGATTTCCGAATTGATCGAAGGCTAGTTCCTGAGGGTTTCGTAAGCCGCGCATCACGACTTCGAAATTCGAACCATCCGGATCGCATCGGAAAACGGCTCCATTCCTCAAACCAGTAAAGTTCTTGCCTTCCTGCGATGTGACGTTGAAACCGCGATCTCCAATACTGAAATACAATTTCCCATCCGGTCCGAAGATCAGACCATGCAAATCATGACCGAGAAAAGCGCAGCTGACTCCAAAACCGGTGAGTAGAGGTTTCCGAATATCAGCCGTGCCCGTTTTTTTGGTATCCTGGAGCAGCCAGAGGTTGGGAATATTGGTCAGGTAGACTTTTCCCTCGTGAGCGAGAACTCCCGCTGCCAGGCCATCCAGTGGATCGTTGAACCCGCCCGCGAACACCGTGGAGTGATTCGCCCGGCCCGATCCGCTGGTATCTTCCAATAGTCGAACCTGATCGGCATGCTTGCTGAACCAGGACATTCCCCCGTCGAATTTCGACTGCCATTTTTTGAACATCGCCAGGCGGTCGCTCACCGATTTGAGCTGTAAGTCATCTTCCAGGAAAAAGGGGCGGGTTCGATTTTCCTCCGTCCCTCGGCTGAAGCGATACTCCTCGGCCACAAAAATTCGACCTTTTTCGTCGACACTTATGGCAACCGGACTTCCCAGCAACGGTTCCGCTGCGAATAACTCAACTTTGAGGCCCTTGGGATAACGGAAGCCGGCGATTTGTTTCAGGGCTTTTTCCGTGCCATCGGGTAAGGTGGGTTCTTCCAGAGGGGGTTCCGCCATGCAAACGGCTGGCACGAAAAATGCGATTATAAAAATGTGGATTCGAAGCATGGAGAATCTCAGCGGGTTCAGCTCACGAAAGATAGTGCATTGCAGCTTAGCAATCTAGGGGGCGACATGCAAGGGCGACGCGAGTTGGAACTAGAGAGTTTCGAAGATGAAGAATCGAGTGGAAATTAGTCATAAATGTATGTTTCAGATAACATCTCCTTATCGCTTCGAGCAAATTCACTGAGGTAGACTATGCAACATCATCCGAATATCGTTGAAGGTCTTAGGCAGATGCGTGGCATCTCAATGTGGTTAATCGTTTTTGGAGTTCTGCTGGTCGTCGGAGGAATAGTTGCCTTAGGCTCACCTCTTATCTTCACAATCACAACAGTTATCCTGTTCGGCTGGTTACTATTGATCGGAGGCATCGCCGGTCTGATCGGCTCAATTCTCTCGAAGGGCTGGCATGGATTTGCTGTCTTCCTCCTCATCAGCATCCTGGATATTGTGGTCGGATTTCTCATGGTGTCCAAGCCGTTAGCATCCGCCACTTTAATCACGCTCATTCTAGCGGTCCTTTTTCTTGCGGGTGGGATTGGTCGAATTATTTCCGCGCTGGTCATCCGGTTTCCGAATTGGGGCTGGTCCGTCTTTAGCGGTTTTGTCTCGCTGATTCTGGGCGGCATGATTTGGGGAGAATGGCCAGAATCGACCATCTGGGTGATCGGGACATTCATCGGCATCGAAATGATTTTTCGAGGCTGGACCTGGATTGCACTCGGCTCGATGGTCCGAAAAATCGTTCCACCGCCGACTTCAGCGACTTTGGATCCGCAACCTGGTTGATGGATAACTTGTTGAATCAGATGTCATCTCATCAGCAACCTTAAGGGACCAACGGAGATTTCCCCGCTGATCCTAAGATATTACTCAAAATCGAAGGATGGCTGATTTCCGGCCCAACTGCAATATCAGGGCATCGGGATCGACAATCACCTGAGTAGGCTTGAACTTACAGGTGATCGAAATTTCCCGGCTTTCCCCCGCTCCCAGAACGACAGCTAGCCGGGCATCCCGATAATCAGGCAGTTGCCTCCCTTCTTTATCAAACCGATCGCCCGTAGTGGCCGCGACATCAATTTTCGCTGTTGCCGTCCCGGCATTGGTGATCTTGAGTTTCACAACCCATTCCTCGGGAGAGTTCGAGGACACCTCCCGGAGGCCGTCGCTCAATCGATATTCGGGAACAACCACTTCATAGAACCACTGTTTGGTGAACGCATCATAAGCCGGTTTGTCAGTTGCAAACTTCCGCATGAATTCAACAAAATTCTGGAGCAAAGGATAGTCCGGCCCATCGTGGTATTGTTCGATGAATTGTCGAATCCCCTGAAGCATTGCTTCTCGCCCCAGCTGTTGCAGCATCATCCAGAATACCCAACCGCCTTTGTCGTAAATCACCGTGGTGTCACCATCCTGGCTACCATCGATTTTCACTAAGGGCCGTTCTGAATCGCGACGGCGTTTCTGCTCGTATTGCGATTCGATTTGCTTGAGAAACTGGATCCGACCGCGTGGACCTTTCATTTGTTCGAAGAGTAATGCCGTCGAAAAATGTGCCATGCCTTCAGAAAGCAAATCGGCATTTGTTCCTTTTCCTGGGGTGAGTATGTTTCCCCACCACTGATGAGCTGCCTCGTGGGCCGTCACCATAAAGGTTGCGTTCGATTCATTGTCATTCTGAGTGAGAAAACCGATTGCTTCCGAAAACGTGATATTTGTCGGAAAGCCCTGAGCGTAGCTCGCATAGGCCGGGAATTCACTAAGCTTCAGCTCCTTCCAGGGATAGGGATAAAACCATTCCGAATAGTACTTCCGGCTGGCATCCAGCGTTTCCGAGATTTCCTGGATGTTGAATGTATGGCCGGGATAATAATAGACTTTTGTGCCCTGCCCTTCCTTGACTTCCCACTTGCCGCCGACAACATTGCAAAAGCGGACGGGATGATCGCTTCGCCATTCCACAGTTTTTTTGCCATCTTGAACCGATTCGCTGACTCGAACTCCAACGGCATTCATAGTAAAGCTTTCCGGGGCTGTTATCACAAAGCGAGTGGAATAGCCGTGGTTCGAGCCAAAAGCCGGCCCCTTACGCTGTTTATAGTAATCGTCGGGATATTCTTTCTGTTCGTGCTTGTTATCTTTATCGACACCTATTTCGGACGCATAACCCAGTACGGGTAGAAAACTCGGTGTGAAACTGGTCAATACGATTCCAGCGGGGCTAATGAACTCGGAAATTCCACCGCCATTTTTGCTGATGCCCTTCGGCAGATGACCGGTATAGGAAAATCCGATGCGAACCACTTTCCCCGATGTCAGTTCTGCTTCGGGTGTAAAGACGCAGAGTAAGGAACGATCTTCGGGCTGATACGCCTTCCCATTCATCGTCCAACTTAAATCCTGCCAATGCGGACCGACGGTCAGAGGGATTAGTCGAATCGGTTTTTCGCCATCGTTTCGAATTTCGTAGGATCCGGTGACGCGGAATGCGGCCTCGTTCGGTTCAATCTCCAACTGCACGTCCATAGAATTCAAATTAGGAAGGACCGCATCGGTCCAGGTGGCGTGATTTTTGCGCCAATAATCCTTAAGAGCTTTCTTGACAACATCTCCCTCGTAGCCATCGTACACGCTTCCGTAGAGCATGACGCCCAAGATCAGTGCCGGAAGTGCGTAAGGTAGTAATCGCAGCCCCGTTCCGAAAACTGCCGCCGGGTAAAAACGCGTTAAAAGCCGACCGGGATCGGGTTCTCGCCTGCGGAAGAATTTCACAGCGACCACGACAAAGAAAAGGGTCAAAGACAGAATGAAAAAGCGATTGAGCAAGATCGCGCGTCGATCCATTTCCAGAATACCGAGATCGCTCCAGTGAATTGAACTCCAGAGCATCCAATTGCCCAACCAGTTCATTTCTTTAGTGAGAGCCCGATATATCGTGAAAATCATCACTGCCAGCCCAATCCCAAGCGTGGTGTACCGATTTCCGGTTACCGAGAACGTGGCCGTGATGAATGTGGTCCAGAGTAGGAAAGTAGGAATCAGTAGTAGTCCCCAGATGATGAGGAACGGCCCTGTTTGAATGGGTACTATTCCCTGAATTGCCAGCAGGGTCAGACAAGTCAGCAGGTTAGCCAACAGAATGAAAACGCCTACCGCGCTGTTTGCCAGAGCTTTGCCAAACAGTAGAGCGGAGGTTCGAACCGGAGCCGCAAAAAGGATGGAAGAAGTTCCTGTTGTAGGATCCCGTTGAAGCGATTCCACGGTGTAAAACATCAATAGTAAACAGACCATAAGCGTAAGCGGGTTCATCGCGGCGACCGCTAACGTGCCTGCCGTGGAAAGCAAGGGAGTATCGAAAGCGCCGACAGCGAGGCTGCTTGAAGTTACGGTCTGTAAAATGATAATTGGGATGAACAGATACAAGCCCGGTTGGCTTCGCAGCTCTCTCAATTCCACTTTGGTCACGTGCCACAAACTCTGGAAAAAGCCAGGTTGTGAGGTCGTCATTTGCAGTGAGCCGAGATTGGCCGAGTCTGTTGCTTCCAAACGCTCATACTTTTCAGGAGTGTTGGAATTTGATGTAAACCGGAACTTCGATTTTCGAGTTTTCGATGCCCCACGCATGCTGGAGACCAGAGTAATTTGTGCGGCGAAAACGCAAAGTAATCCGAAGCAGGCCAGGACGATTCGACTGAGTGAGAACGCAAGAGAATACTCCACTCGTGCGTGGTTGTAAAAATTCACTCCTTTATCGCTTTTCAACCAGGTTTCAGACAGCCATCTAAACCCGGAAGGGTCGACCAGCATTAAAAGCTTGTTGATTCTGGGATCCAACCAACTCGGCGACCAGCTCCAGAGAAAGAAGCCGCATGCAAGCAGTAAAGCGACAGGAATTACGTAAAGCAAAATCGGTCGACGACTCCAGGTTCCGATGCAGAACGAGATTCCCGTGAGGAATATTAAGGTCGGAAACGCGAAGAAAAAGGCCGGCCGAAGATAATTCAAAGCATCGAAAGGGCCGCGAATCTCTAGCGATCGCGAATTAGGAACGAAATGGTTGAAAAAAATCATGCTCAGAAGGTGCAGGACCAAAACACCCAGGAAGCTCATAATTATCGCAAAATATTTTCCCCAGATGTATTCCGCCGGACGCAGGGGCGTCGAATGCAAAAGTTCACTGATCTTCATCTCATCATCGGCGATCACGGGCATCCCCGAGGCGATGGCCGCAAAAAAGATATAGAAAATGAACACGATCATTCCCAGCATTTGGGTGATAGCAAATTCGGAAGTGATCCAGGCTTTTGTGCCGCCGACATGGCTATCGCCGCTTGATATCTGAAGGGTTCCGGTCGAAAGCCCCCAGGCGGAGAGGAAAAGTACGATTACTAGAATCCAGTAGAGTGGCCGACGAATGTTGTGTAATAGATCGATCTTCGCGATCTGCATAGTGCGTGCGAGATTCATTTCCTGCTTTCTAAATCATCGGGAATAAAGCGTTGAGGTTGACGAGCTGCGAGCTTTTAATCCATTACTGCTGAGTGATCCCCGGCAATTCGGAGCGTAAAGTGACGAAGTAAGCGTCCTGCAAAGTCGGCGGTACGCCGATAAATCCAATGGGTGGAGTTCCCCCTTTTTGGTAAATCCTCACTCGGTTCGTTCCCTCGACCAGAATGGCTTGCGTAACCATTTGCGATTTTCGGATGGATTCCAATTCGGCCGTGGAAACGGAAGCTTCGTAGATGTTTCCCTCGAGATGTTTGCGGACTTCCGAAGGTGAAGTCTGGGCGACGATTCGACCCCGGTTGATCATGGCGAATCGAGAACAGAGCACGGCCACATCCTCGACGATATGGGTCGAGAGTAAAACAATTCGCTTCTCGGCAAGTTCGGCGAGCAGGTAGTAGAATCGAACCCGCTCTTCCGGGTCCAATCCCGCCGTCGGTTCATCGACGATGATCAAACGAGGATCCCCGGCAATCGCCTGGGCTAATCCCAACCGTTGACGCATACCGCCGGAGTAGGTTTTGACTTTTCGCTGGGATGCGAAGCTGAGATTTACTTTGTCCAGGAGTTCTCGTGCCAGAGCCATAGTACCCTTCGGCGACTCCACGCCTTTGAGCCGGAGAAGATGGGCCAGCATTTTTTCGCCGGTCAAATGTGGATAAAGTCCAAAATCCTGGGGCAGATAGCCGAGTCGACTCCGCAAAAACTGCGGCGTCTTGATGACATCCGTGCCATCGAGAAGAACTTCCCCGGAAGTTGGCTCCAACAAACCGGCAACGACGCGCATGAAAGTCGTTTTTCCCGCTCCATTGGGGCCTAAAAGACCAAACATGCCATTTTGCAGATCGAGATTGATCCCTTGCAGTGCCGCTACGGGGCCGGGATAAACCTTAACCAGATTTCGAATCGACAGCATACGCGTCTCGGAGTGTTTAGGTGATGCAATGTTCCAAACTAGTACCCGACTATGTCCCGAAAGGTTTCATTTACAGCGAAGCAGAATTTCAGGACAATTTGGATGAGGGTTTTTCGTCAGTCAACGAGATGGATTTAGATCTCATAGCAAATATTTGGGAAATCTGCCAGAGCGGTCCGTAATTGGTCAAGACCATATCTGCGAAACATTTTTGAGGCGGGACAAAGTTCGATAAGAATAGTCCGTGACGTGCTTTTGAGAGGTCTGTTCCACTTCTCCCGCCGGACTCAGTCGAAGCTGGATTGTTGTTTGGGTTTTGGGAGGGCTTTAGATGTTCAGGGACAATAGCTTTGAAAATTACGACCGAATGGTGGATGGCTTCCGCTCTACTCGGAATGACAATCCCTGGGACTACCAAGGATTGTCGCACGCTGGAAATTAAAGCAGTTCCGAAATTGGTGTAGGCTCATCCAAAATGTTTGTCGGTCGTCCGGTTGGATCGATCAACTGCAGCTTGGGATCAATCCCCAGAACTTCGTAAATCGTCGAGTGAATATGCGATGGTTTCACAGGGCGATCCTTTGGTTTTTCCCCCAATCGATCCGTAGAACCGATGATCTGGCCCCCCTTCACTCCACCGCCCCCCAGCAGACAAAACATCGCATCTCCCCAGTGATCCCGGCCTGGGGTACCCTTGGACATCGGGGCGCCGCCATTGCCGCCATCGTTCATTCGCGGCGTGCGGCTAAATTCACCGCACAGCACCACCAGTGTGGAATCGAGCAAGCCGCGTTCCGAAAGATCGGTGAAGAGTCCCGCCACCGCGCTGTCCACGATGGGAAGTAATGTCTCGTAACCTTTTTTCAAATCCCAGTGATGATCCCAACCGCCCAGATGGACGGTAACAAATGTTGTACCTGCCTCCACTAATCGTCTGGCGAGTAAAACACTCTGCCCCCAAGAGTGACGGCCGTACAGATCGCGAGTCGAAGCTTTCTCTTCAGCGATATCAAAGGCTTTGCGGGCGGTCGCACCGCAAACGAAATGAAATGCCTCTTCTGTGAATTTGTCCTTGGCAATGAAATCTCGCCGGTTTTCGAATTGCCGCTGCACACTATCGAAGTGCTGGAGCAACGTTTTGCGATTCTCGAGCCGATCCATGGTCAAACCATTAGCCAGGTTCAAGTTCGGCACTTTGAAATTGGCTTGATTGGCATCCGCAACGGTTTCGAAAGGATTGTACTGAGCCCCCAGGAGATGCCCGCCGAAGTAACCGGGCCGTAAGCCTACACTCATTCCGTAAGGGACACCCACATAACCTGGCATTCCTGGTTTGCGAGGTCCAGCTTCGCGATTGACGATAGCACCAATGCCGGGAAATTTTTGCTCGTTATTTGCCCCACTGACACCCATGTCCTTCGCCGTCAGCATGCGGTGAGCTCCGGCAAAGTGATCGCCTGTATTATGATGGAGAGAACGGACAATGGAAAACTTGTCCGTGACTTTAGCTTGTTTGGGGTAGAGTTCGGTGATGTCGAACCCAGGGACTTTCGTTTTTATTGGTTTCCAGATTCCGCGATACTCAGCCGGAGCATCCGGTTTCATATCGTACATGTCCATATGGCCAGGACCGCCGTCGAGCCAGATGAGAATGCAGCGAGTATCGGGTTGGCTCAATTTGTTTTTTTGAGATTGGTCGCTGGCTTTCAAAAGAGCTGGAAGAGTTAGGGAAGCCATACCGGCTATGCCCAGCTGCAAAAAAGATCTTCGGCTTTGACCATCGCAATAACGATCCGAACGTCCAATGTCCAGTTGAAACATGAGAGAGGTCCTTGAGAAGGAACTGGCAGATTCTTGAGGAGCAAGTTTGCTCAAACACGGCGGGTATCAACAATGTGTAGCATAATCCGACCGGACCTGGTCTGCAATCGGAAATCCTGGCTTTTCAGTTAGGTGGGCGGTTCGCGTAGCTCTAGTAGTTTTCCTCAAGGAGGGGGGAGCTCTGCGATCGAGTTGAAATTGTCAGTTTCAATCCGGTGACTTCAGCAAAGGCATTGGTGCTTCGCGCAAGTTACTGGCTGTATCCTGTTCAATTTCCGAACAGAAATCTTTTGAAATGACTTCGCCTGAGGACGGAGAGAGAAAAGGGTTTGGTACTTTATTTGCACAAGCTAGATCGGCGAAGAAAATAATCTGACGGCTCTACCGCAGATTGCCTAACGGGAAAAGCTTGCTCCTTCGAGAACGTGAAAAAGTCATTGATTTTGTGCGGAATATGGCTTTTTTGATACGTTGAAAAACATTCTCTTGACACTAACCACTCGCAATCGGTATTTCAAATCTCGCGAGACCGGATGAAATCTGCTCTGCAATTCTCAATCAGATGAACTCTTCAAAAGTGTTTGGCAGGTAACGATTCCATTCCATCTATCTTTCGGAAAAGATCAAAAGCCGGGTCGTGTCGATTCGAACTGCGCGAGTGGTTCGCGATGCGAAACAAAAAGCTGGTTTGCTTCAGATCGTGTGGGGGGCTTTCCGATCTGATTCGGCGACTGGTTTTTGATAGGGTGTCATTGTCAAAGTGTGTGGGGGAAAATTATGCTGCGCAAACTTTTTACAGCACTTCGTGCACACAAAAAAAGCAAACCATACGTTGTTCGAAAATACAACACTCGCTTACGTTTGGAAGAATGTGAGTCCCGGGAGGTGCCAGCCGTCGGTGGGGGCTTTGCCGGAGGTGGAATAGTCGGCAACTATTATGCCAATAATCAATTTGCAGGAACTCCTTCCTTTCAGCGCACCGATGTACGTCTCGACTTCAATTGGGGTAATCAATCTCCCGGAGGTTCGCTGTCGCCGAATTATGCTGCGGTGGGGGCCAACAATTCGCCCTACTCTGTTGTTTGGAATGGCACTCTGCTTCCCGCATTCAACGAGACTTATAACTTCTATGTCAACACCGACATCAACGACTCGTTTCAAATATTCATTCGCGCAGTGAATCCTTCGCAATTGCCGAGCGATTATGCGAACTGGACGCCGGCTTCGTCCGATGCGGTGTCATTCAAACAAACGGCGGTTCGAGGTACCGAAACTACGTGGCAGGGGTCGTACGGTCCTTTCGTGGCAGATGGCAGCAAGCAGTACCAGATTCAGATTCGCTTCAAGGAATCACCCGGAAATGCAGAATTCCATTTGCAATGGTCGAGTCCTTCAACACCGGCCGAGGTCATAGAAACGGCAAATGGTATTGGAGTAAATGTTGCGCAGCCGCACTACTACGATCAGAATTACTATTTTGCAGATGCGATGAAGAGCTCCCGCTGGTGGTGGGCACCCGCCAACAATCCTTATCTGAATTTGGATACCTCCAATGGTCCTTCAACTTATCCCGTTCAGACTGACTCAAATGGTTGGCCGATGACCGATGCCGCTATCGGAATCTTCGATGCCCTCAGCAATGCGGACGGCGTTTACGACATCACATTTCAAGGAAAAGCACAGGTTCAGATTTCGGGTTATTACTATGTGGGGGTGGATTCGGTTCAGCTACAGATTCCCACTGCATCCGGTTGGACCAACCTGGCCTACGGCAACGTGAAAACTGCCGGACAGGGTTACGACCCAACAACCAACACTACTCATTTCCGAATCGTGCTGTCGCCGAAACTCGATTCGATCCAAACCAATTTGGGCCTGATTTTTACCAGTTCTCAAAGAACGGCCGCATCCCCGACGAACACGGGAATCACCAATCTGAGCGTGATGCGACCGCAAGATAACAATCCCACTACGCCGTATTCGAGTGGAACGATCTTTACTTCAGATTATGAAAGCTCACTCTCGCGATATTCCGTTTTGCGAATGATGGAAGGGACTAATGGCAACCAGTCAACCAGTTGGGATACGCGAACTCAGCCCACGGCGTTCAATCAGTTCGGGACCGTCAATCTCAGTTATCAGCCCTTTGGCAACGGCGATCCCGCGGAACGTAGCGAAGGTCGGGGGATGTCTTGGGAATATCGAATCATGCTGGCGAATGAAACCGGCAAGGATCTCTATATATCCATTCCAGAAAACGTGGACGATACCTATATTCGCAATCTCGCCAAATTGATCCAATATGGGAGCATCGCGCAGACGATCAACGGGGTCACTACTTACCGACCCGCAAATCCGGGGGAGAAACCTGATTTCCCTCCCTTAAATTCGAATCTGCACGTTTATATCGAGTACTCGAATGAAGTTTGGAACAATGCCCCGCCTTACAGCCAGAGCCAGGAAAATCTGATTAATGCTAAGTCTGCGGTGGCGGCCTATCAGGCAAACCCGAACTCGACTTCCTTGCAAGCTCAGGTCGGCCAGGGCTTAAACTACGACAACGTGAATGATCCCTACGTCTGGGCTCGCCGCTATCAGGCGTATCGGACAGCCATCATGTCGCAGATATTTCGCAGCGTGGTCGGCGATTCCGGAATGGGAACGCGAGTGCGCGCCGTTTACATGGCGCAGTATGCCAACGAAAACAATACTTCCCAGGATGCATTGTTTTTCCTGCAAAATCTAAATCTCGCCATGCCCACGATCTTTGGTAGCTCGGCTAAACCGGTGAGTTATTATCTCTGGGGCATGGGCGCCGCCACGTATTTCCAGGCTAGCAATCAATTCGGTCTGACAAAACTGGTGGCTGATAGTGATTTTTCCAGCCCGAACGTCCCCACTAATTCCACGCAATGGAATCCCTCCGCACCCGGATGGAGTTTCATCGGACGTGCCGGAATCCAGGACCAGGCAGGCGCTCAAAGTGCGATTCTGTTGGGGAACGGCAAAAATACTGCTGTCAACTCAGGTACTAACCCGGCTGGCAGACTCCGCCTGACATTCACGATTCCCGCCAATCAGTCCTCCAATGTGTATGCGGTAACGTTCTCGGCAGCGAAAGTTCCCGGATCGGCTGCCAATGGCTTGGAAGTCTATCTTGATGCGAACAACCTGGCCTCGATCTCGGATAATTCCTCCCAGCGACTTACCAATAATGGTTTCTCTAATGGCTTGGCCAGCAGCATACAGCTAAGCGATAGTCTGACGACCTATTACAGTCTGACTTTCACCGGGGCGCCCGGGTCAACGCATACGATCGATTTCGTCGGGACCGCAGCCAACGGTCAGGCCCTAATCGATAATGTGCAGTTGCAAAGTGTCGATGCTCTTTTGACGGGAGCATCGCAGTCTCCTACCCCCTATCCCGATAATAACCCGGACTACGGGCAATCCTTCGCGGATTATCAGAGCCGTACGAATGCTGAATCGGATTGGGCGCGACTGTATGGTTTAAAGTTTGTCGGCTATGAAGGGGGCTGGGCTCTCGGCTCGGATCTGGGCGGCAAGTATGGTACCTACCCCCTGCTGGACTACGTGAAATTTAACATTACCAGCGCTGACCCGCAGTACAACAACGTCCGGTTGATGCAAGCCAAGGCGATCGATACATTTGCTAAAGCCGGCGGCACGCTGGAAATTTTCGGAACTTACACTCAGTGGCGCGGCAGCAACAACGCCATACCAGGGCAATCCACACAGCCATTGCCAAGTGCCTACGATATTGCCAATAACCACTTACCTCCCGCCGCAAGTGGCAATCCCGATGCGAGTACGACGATTTATGGTCCAAACAGCACCCTGAATTTGAGTAACGCGAATCTGACTTCCGCTGTGTATTACGGCAACTCCAATAACTCGACCTCCCAGCTGAACTCTCAACGCTCGAACCCGTATAACTTGTCGAGTAATTTTACCAGTCAGGACTGGGTGAACTGGAACGTCTTCGTGCCGACATCCGGTTTCTACAGGATCACGAGTTCGACTTCGGATCTGAATTCGGGTCAAGCTTCAATTTTCGTGGATGATCAAGCGATGACTTTCGACGGTGGCATAGGACAGGTGGCCGCAGCCGGTTCCGCGGCTACCGGAGTCGTGGCGTTAACCAAGGGCTTGCATACTATTCGCATTCAGGCGGTTTCCGGCCAATTCAATTTCAACAGTATCCAGGTGAGTAGTGTATTGAGTGCCTTCACGGGCAATCAACCTCGCTATTTAAGCGATATGACGCCGATAACCGCTTATAACAGTTGGGGACCGTACGAACGAGATATGAGTAATGGAGAAGCGGCCGCGAACGATGGCCAGATGATTAGCATTGCGGGTCAAACTTTTGCCAAGGGGTTGGGTGTGCATTCGGGGAGTTCCTTGACCTACGCGATTCCTGCGGACGTCACCCGTTTTCAGGCGAATATCGGAGTCGACGATGAAGTAGGCAATAAAGGCTCAGTCGTATTTCAGGTCTATCTCGATGGAAATTCAAATCCGGCTTACACTTCTTCGGTATTGCGCGGCTCCCAAGGTTCGGTTCCTATCAACATCAATGTCACCGGAGCACATACGCTGCGACTGGTAGTTACAGATGCTGGGGATGGTCCAGATTACGATCATGCCGATTGGGCTAATGCTCGCTTTACCTCCAACTGATCGGGAGAGACGCGGGGAATTTTCTGAAATTCAATCTTCAAGAGGAAGGCGTGGAATAAAATGACAACAGATTCCTGCATTCGATTTTTTGAGGAGTCGAAGGTGAATAATACAGCTTTATTTCGACGGGGAGTTGTCCTGCCGTTGAACGATCAGGCCGAAGAAAATCTCCGCTGCAACCACATCGACAAGTCCGCCGAAGTTCGATACCTGCCTATTCAATCCGAAGAGTTGTTTAACGATCTCTGCTCGCAAGGTTTATTCCATGAGATCAACCGTCGCTGCGGCTCTTTTATTACAGATAAGGAATCGGAATTGGTGGAAGCCGCACTCATTCCGAGTCTCTTAGTTTCCGTCGATTTTATTCTGCAAAAAGGCATTGTAGAAGAGGAGAATGTTAGCAATTTTCTAAAAGACTTGAGGTACTTGACTACTCAGGCATACGATCTCAATCGTCCTTTGATTTTTGTGCTGTAGCATTCGTCGCGATGATCTGCTTTTCGATACTTTTATGGAAAAGCGTTCGAAGATAATCGAGCGCTTTTTGCAAATTCAATTGTGCCTTTTCCGTCAATCCCTCTTCAAACTCAAATTCGTATCCGCGAAGCGTGAGCAAATAACTTCGCGGGGATGTGCCAAAGAATTTCTGGCAGATCGCCAGAAGTGTCTCCGGTCTCAGGATATGCGTAGAGAAGCTAGTCTCATCCTGAGGTAACACTACTGTCAGTCGAAACGGTTCATCCTCGGATATCGCGGCATCGATGAAGATCCAGAAATCGTAATCCTTCGCGGTCTGAGCATCTTCGAGATTCAAACAGTAGCAATCTTCAAGGAATACGTCGGGCAGATTCCACTCCCGAAGCTTGCGGATAGCCTCCGGACCCAAACCATCGTCCTGCCGACCCGGATTTCCGTAGCCGACGATCCACCCCTTTCCTCGGAAATCGGGTTCAATCATACGCGATATCGACGTGTGAGTTCCTGCCCATCGGGTCCTTCGAGAATCGCGACAAGCGGCATCTTCCCGATGGCATGCGTCGCACATGATAAACAAGGATCGTAGGCCCGTATCGCGACTTCGACGTGATTTAGTAACCCTTCGGTAATTTCCTGTCCGGAGAGATAATCCTCGGCCACCTTGGTTACCGAACGATTCAAAGCCTCGTTGTTGCTGGTTGTCGAGACAATCAAGTTCGCACTCTTCACCAGGTCGTCTTCACCCACCGTGTAGTGGTGGAATAACGTGCCTCGCGGGGCTTCGATCCATGCAATTCCCTCTTTTCGTCGGATACCCTTAGCTACCAATTCTCCCTGAA
Source organism: Telmatocola sphagniphila (assembly GCF_018398935.1). Classification (GTDB taxonomy): domain Bacteria; phylum Planctomycetota; class Planctomycetia; order Gemmatales; family Gemmataceae; genus Telmatocola; species Telmatocola sphagniphila. Next base: position 1,502,985 of record NZ_CP074694.1, read on the forward strand.
GTAAATCCGCATCGTTTAGGAACGTGTGAATTACTTCCAACGCATGGATCATGCAAATAATTCGCGCCCAATGATAAGCGAGCGTCGCATGAACCGGGTAACCCCAGCCGGCCTTCAAAAAGCGCTGTCTTTCCTGCTCGGCTAACGGGGTAGCAATATGTGAACAGCAATTGATCTGAGCCAGCGGTCCAACTCGATACCATCCCTCTTCTTTACCCAGCGATCTGATATGCGGGAACTTCATATAGCTCCAGGATCGAACTTCTTCCACTAGAACATCACAATATTGCTCCGGCTTCACTCCATCGAATATGATTTTGCCCTCTCGATCGATTGCCCGCAACCACCCATCATAAAGATCCATTGCCCCATCAGTTCCCACCAGGCTCATATAGCTGGAGGGAAAACTGCCGAATTCCGAGTGCCTTTTCCAATCTTCCCGGGCGATGGTCTGGCATAACTCCAGGGCTTCCTGCGTCCAGCCCAAAATTTGATCGACCTTTTGCCGGAGTTCATCTCTTCGCGACGCATCGAGTTGCTGATTGAAGCCGCCAGGGATGGCCGAGTTCGTGTGGATTTTGCGGCCACCGGTAGCCGCGATCACTTCCTGGCCAAAGCTTCGAATGAGGATCGCTCGCTTGGCCAACTCGGGATATCGCTGCGCCAGTCCAACGATATTTCGTTGAGCTGCCGGCGAATCAAAACCGAATAACAAATCCGGAGAGGCCAGGTGGAAGAAATGCAGAGCATTCGACTGGAGGATTTGACCATGATGCATCAGTCGGCGCATTTTATCTGCGCGGACCGGCACGCGATCTACCCCAATGACCTTATCCATTGCCTTGGCCGCGCAAAGATGATGGCTAACGGGACAGATACCGCACAGCCGTTGAATTACGACGGGAACTTCTCGGAACGGCCGACCCTGAATGAATTTTTCGAATCCTCGAAATTCGACGACGTGGAAGCGGGCCTGTTCTACCTGTCCTTTTTCATCCAGGCGAATGGTCACTTTGCCGTGCCCTTCCACTCGGGTTACGGGATCTATGATGATCTTGCGACGATGAGGTACGGAGTCCATGGCAATTATTCACTCGTATTTCAAAAGGCTCGGCGGCAACCTGGGTGAGCGGCCGGCCAGGAGTTCTGTCACAAAAAACCAAATCGCATCGGCGGAGGGAGGGCAGCCGGGAAGGAAGTGGTCGATTTTGACCACTTCATGGCAGGGGTAAACGCGATCGAGAAGACGAGGAAGATCGGGATCGTCAGGAATTTCTCCGCCGGATATGTGGGTCGGTCCTTGCGTGTAGGCTTCTTCCAGACAACTCGTCAGGCTGATCATGTTCCGAAAAGATGGCACTCCTCCTGTCAGAGCGCAGGCACCGACTGCCACTAAAATCCTGCAGTTCTTTCGGAAGTTTTTCAGAACGTGGACATTATGTTCGCTGGAGCAGCCTCCCTCAACCAGACCGATATCCACGATTTGATCGAATTCCTTTTTGTCGTTCAGTGGCGATTTATCGAGATCGATCAACTCGATTAAATCCAGGAGTTTTTCGTCGATATCGAGGAGGGACATATGGCAACCAAAGCATCCGGCCAGGGAACAGGTTGCCAGCTTCGGTTTTCTCACGATTGTCCTCCCAGAGGTTCTGGTGACGGGAGTTTTTTCTGTTCCACCTCGAAACCGATGAGATGCCGGTCGTAAACGCGATTTCCCACCGGTTGTTCGTAGGAATGATGCTTGGGGAGTATGCATCCGACAGGACAAACCTGGGTCGATTTGTCCGTTTCAAGGAAATTGGTTGAACCTAAACCAGTCAGAGCATCGACCGCAATGTGAGAGTCAATGCCCCGTCCTTCCAGACTGAATACGGCTTTCCCATCTTCGGTTTTGGAAGCGCGAACGCAGCGGCAACAGAGAATACAGCGATCTCGATCGATCAGAACATCGGGATGGCTGGCGTCGAGTTCCCGCTTCGGCCAACGAAAAGCCAGCCGGGTAGCATCCATACCGAGTCGATAACCCAGGGCCTGCAATTCGCAATTGCCGCTTTTTTCGCAAGTCGGACAGATATGGTTACCTTCGACGAACAGCATTTCCAGAATCATCCGACGATCATGCTGCAACTCAGGCGTTTGGTTCTCAACTTTCATTCCCGCTATCACTGGGGTAACGCAAGTGGCGGCGAAACGCCCGTTGATTTTGCAAGTGCACATCCGGCAATGACCACCCGGCGGAAGATCAGGATGGTAGCAGAGCCGTGGAATGTAGATCCCCTGCCGGTCGCAAGCCTTCAGAATCGTCTCCCCAGCATGTGCCGTCACAGTTTGCCCGTCCACAGTGAACTGCAAGAGTGAATCGTTCATAGCAGTGATATCCGTTCCCGTGCATCAGTCCGAAGTTGGGTGGCTTCTGCGAGCGATTTTTCCAGATCGAAATCGGGCTGAAAATCGAGGTTCGTTAATTGAGAATCCCAGAGTGGACGGAAATTTTTCAAGCTATCCAAAATGGGGTTCGGAGCTGTTTGACCGAGTCCGCAGCGGCTGGTTCGCGCTACCGTCCCGGCCAGGGATTCAAGCTGGTGCAGATCAGCAAGCGTACCCTGCTGCCCGAGAATTTTATCGAGCAGTCGTGGGAATAAAGCCGTACCAACGCGACAGGGGACGCACCAACCACAAGATTCCTCTTTAAAGAATTCGGAGAAACCGCGAACGATCTGGAGAAGATCACGCTGGCTATTGAAGATCATAAACGAGCCGCCGGAAGGAAGATCTTCGAAAGCGATTTTTCTGTCGAAGTCTTTAGGACCTATCAGGTGTCCGGAGGGGCCGCCAATTTGCACCGCGGCCACATCTGGAGCATCGGCAAGCTCGAGAAGTTCCTTTACGGTCGCGCCAAAAGGTACTTCGTAAACGCCCGGTTTATTGCAGTCGCCAGAGATGCTATGGAGTTTTGTACCGGTGGAATCGTGGGTTCCAATTCGAGAAAACCAGTCCGCTCCGCGAGCCAGGATTCTGGGAATGCAAGCAAAAGTTTCGACGTTGTTGACTGTGGTTGGCAATCCGAGGTAGCCGCGCTCCGTCGGATAAGGTGGGCGGTCGCGCGGTGCCCCGCGTTTTCCTTCAAGCGATTCGATCAGGGCGGATTCCTCACCGCAGATATAGGCTCCGGCCCCCATGTGAATTTGGATATCGAATGAGAAATCCTTGTCGTGAATTCTTGTCCCGAGCAGGCCCTTTTCCCGTCGCTCTTGAAGATGCTTTTCGAGCACAGGTTTCAGATAAGCATACTCCGCTCGCAGATAGATGATCCCGATCGAGGCTCCGATAGCCCAGGCCGCGATGGTTATGCCTTCCAGAAGAAGTTCCGGCACTTCACTCAGCAGGACGCGATCCTTAAATGTGCCCGGTTCTCCTTCATCGGCATTACATATGACAACGCGATCTCGGGCTGCGAAACTGCGGCAAGATTTCCATTTCAAACCCGTGGGAAAACCTGCTCCGCCTCTCCCTCGCAGCCGGGACCGAGTGACTTCCTCGATGACATTTTCCGGCGCCAACAATAGCGCCTTTTGCAGGCCCTCATTGGGGGGGTGCTCTGAAAAGAGTACCGGACCCTTCCGTTGTATGCCAAAATCTACTCGCGAGTGGTCATGCTGGGAAAGAGGCAAGCCCGATCTCAGGAGTTGAATAATTTCCGGCACATGATTGGGTGATAACCGTGTCAGTGGCCAATCTTCGATCAGTGCGGAAGGTTCCTGATCCGACATTCCCAGATCCGAAGTCCAGCTGAGAGAGAATTGGCCATCGGAGCTGGTGCCTCCCATCGTCACACCAAGAGCTTTTTCAAATGCGGCCGCCAGTTCGTCTGCGCCTTTCATGAGGCTTATGGGAGTCTTAGCGAGACGGATGGCGATTTTTCCCGTGCGGTTGAAATCCAGGAAGGTGTAAAAGCTGGCAGTGTCCAAGACTGCCGAATAATGAAGATTCAATTCCGAAGCAATGAACGCGACCATGGGTTTCGTGATCGGTCCAGCCACCTGCCGGATCTGACGCAGAAGTGGCACCAGATTCGTTTTGTCCGAATTGGATTCGCGAAGGAGAATTCGTATCAGCAACTTTAGTTGTTCGGAAACCTGAGCCAACTCCGGTCCTTGTGTAAACGGGATAATTCGGAGGGCAGTTTCGATAATATCTACATCCTGCAGAGTATCCGATGAAATTCACTACCGGGTGTTTTTCAGATACTTGCTGAAGAAAGCGATCATGGCTGCATCCGCGGCCTCGGCATCTTTGCCTTTGAAACCATGTCCCGCGCCTTCCATGGTCAATAATTGTGCATCGACATTGGCTGCTTTCAATCGATCAATTAACCAAACCGCCTGCTCGTACGCAACATAATTATCTTTCGTCCCATGAATGCACAATGTCGGGCTGGCGTTTGGTGTGACCCAGTAGAGGGGGCTGGAGCGAATATGCTGTTCGCGAGCTGTTTCCAGGTTGCCGCCGAGGAACAGCGGGAGGACTTCGGCCGCATCGACACTTTTGCCATAGGATTTCGTGAAATCGCTCGGGCCGAAATAGTTCACGACGCATTTAACCTTGCTCGAAAACTCCGCATTTCCCCCCTGCCCTTCAAATTCTTTGACATCCCCAGTCACTCCGAGAAATTGGGCGAGATGTCCGCCGGCCGAACCGCCTGTAACGCCGATCCTATCCGGGTCGATATGGAATTTTTTGGCATTTGCCCGTGCCCATCGTACGGCCGCTTTGACATCGTGAACCGCCGCGGGAAACGGGTACTTCGGTGCAAGGCGATAGCTGACAGTCATGGCTACAAAACCATGCTCGGCCAGCGTTCTACAGAGCTTGTCATAACCCGATCGATTACCGGCCCGAAATCCACCCCCATGAATGCAGATGATGGTCGGAAATGGGCCAGCTCCTTCTGTCGGGCGAGCCAAATTCAACTGCAGGTGCTGATCGTCGGGGTTGGAGTATTCAATATTCTGGAGAAACTCAATCTTGGCCATTGGTTTTGGAGTCGCCGTTTCTTGATCGGCTCGAACAATCGAACCGGAGAAAAGCAGGCTTAGGGTAAGTAAACTTCGAAAACAGAGATTTGTCGCTGACACGATCTGTTGCTCCAAATGGAGATTGGAAGGAGGCAATTACAGTTATTTTATGAATCCCGGTCGTCTAGTCAGAACTGCGGGAAAAAGAAGCTTGGTGAATTGCTCGCTCTTGAGTTAAGCTATCTATCCGCGAATTGGAGACCTTTTGCATGGCGATCTCCCGCTATTCGAGAACATTTTCATGGCGAAATATTTCCTGGCGCTCTGTTGTCTGACGTTCCTTTCCCTTCCGGTCTGGTCTCAGGGCTACCAACCGGAAGAAGCTCTTCGGAAAATGGAATCACCCAAAGGATTCCAGATTCAACTCGTTGCCTCGGAACCCCTGATTCGTCAGCCTCTGTCCATCAGTTTTGACGAGCGGGGACGACTCTGGGTGCTGCAGTATCTGCAGTATCCCACCCCAGCCGGCTTGAAGGCCGTGCAGCGGGACGAGTATCTACGGACGGTATGGGATAAAGTCCCTGAGCCGCCGCCATTTGGTCCAAAGGGTATCGACCGGATAACCATTCTTTCGGAGCCAAATTCTCAAGGCGAATTCACCAAATCGAAGGATTTTCTGAGTGATCTGAATATCTGCAGCGGGTTCTGTCTGGGAACCGGAGGTGTCTATGTATTGCAATCCCCGTATCTCCTTTTCTATCCCGATAAAAATCGGGACGATGTGCCGGATGGCCCGCCCGAAGTCTTACTCAAAGGCTTCGGTATGGAAGACACTCACTCGTTGGCTAATAACCTGCAATGGGGACCCGATGGTTGGCTCTACGGTGCGGCCGGGAGCACCAGTACGAGTCGAGTTATCAATCCCGCTCGAACCGACTCCCCGGCTATCGAATTTCAACAAGGTATTTGGCGTTATCATCCGCGGAAAAAAATCTTTGAACTGTTTACGGAAGGCGGCGGCAACATCTGGGGACTCGATTTCGACAAGTATGGGGAGTGTATTGCTGGTACAAATTATGGCGGCAAAGCCATGATGCATATGATTCCCGGCGCCTATTACGTAAAGAGCTTTTCCAAACATGGCGAATTGCACAACCCTTTTGCCTACGGTTATTTCGATCACGTCCCGTATCAGGACTTTCAGGGAGGACATGTCACCAACGGCGGTCGAATCTATCAGGCGGAGCGTTACCCGCAGGAATTCCGCGATACTTACATGGCGGGTAATCTGCTGTCCAATGTGGTTAATTGGCACGTAATGTCATCGGACGGCTCTTCATTTAAAGCCCGTCATGGCGGAACGCTCCTGAAAGCGAATGATTCGTGGTTCCGACCCGTCGATTGCCGTCTGGGACCGGATGGCTGTCTTTACGTGGCCGACTGGTACGACAAACGCGCCTCCCATCTCGATCCCATCGACAATTGGGACAAAACCAACGGCCGAATCTATCGGGTCTTTTATCCAGGTTCTGAGCCGAAGCCCTTCGATCTCAGCAAATTAAAGTCTCAAGAACTCGTCGAACTTCTGGAAAATCCTAATAAGTGGTACCGAATTGAAGCGAAGCGGATTCTCGCTGAGCGGCAGGATCGATCGGTTCTTCCTAGGCTCAAAACTCTGGCTCTTGGATCGGAAGATTGGAAAAGTCTGGAATCACTCTGGATGGCTTTTCAATTAGGTGGGTTCGAGGATCCGAGTTGGGTTGCTCAACTGCTGGGATCGGCCGATCCGCATATTCGGGCCTGGACTATCCGGCTCGCTGGCGAGCAAACTAATTTGGAACGAACGACCGATCTTAGACAAATCGCCGAGAAGCTTTCGAGTACGGAATCGAATCCGATTGTCCGGGTACAGATGCTGCAAACACCAAACGGTCTCGACTTTGATATCGTTAGAATGCTTAAAAGTGAGCGGGACCAGAAAGATCCGTTCTTGCCCCTGCTTTACTGGTGGCGATACGATCGGCTGACCAACGATATTGCCGTCGATACTTCGTCGGATTTGGAGAGCCTGTCCAAATTTCTGGTTTGGGAAAGTCAAATATTTCGGGATGTGATACTCCCCCGCCTGGCGCGTAAGTTTTTGTTTTTAGCAGCTTCCAGCGAGCGGAAACTCAAAATCGGCATCTGGTTATTGAAGAAAGCGCCGGATGCGGCAGCTATTCGAGCAATCCTGTCGGGGTTCGATCAAGCAATTATCAATGAGGCGAATAACTCTCAATTGAATCTGGCCTCAGCACTCAAAGTACTTTCGAAAAATAATCTTTACGATGAATTACTCTCTCGATTATTAATTAAGTTGCGAGACGAACAAGCGATTTCAGATTTAATGGTAAAGCTTCGTGCACCTGAAACAAAGGAATCAGACCGTTTGAAGTTTATAAAACTGCTTTCTCTCGTTCGAGATAAAAGGATTGGAGAGGTCATCTATAGCGAATTTTTAAAAGCCAAATCTGAAGGATATAGAGTCGCTACGTTACAGGCTTTGCAGAAGCAGCAAAATCCTTCGTTCAATTCCATGTTAGTAGAAATGTTCCCAAAATCTCAGGGAAGCATACGTTCGGTCTTGAAAGGGATGCTTCTGGCACGGGAGGATACAGCGCTCCAACTTCTAGTGAAAGTGGATTCTGGGGAGTTGAAAGCGACGGAGTTCCCGATGGAACTCGTTAAGAACTGCGCTTTGTTTCATAGCAAGAAAGTGGACGAGATAATTCTGAAGCATTGGGGTAGGATCGTCCCGCAATCGGCTGGCGAAAAGATCGCACGGATTCGATCTTTAAGTGCTGCGATTCGCAAGACCGCCGGAAATCCAATGCATGGCAAAGAACTGTTCACCAAAACCTGTTCGACCTGCCACCAAATCTTTGGGGAAGGTGGTAAAGTCGGACCCGATCTGACAAGCGCGGATCGAAAAAATCTCGATTATATGCTCACGCAAATCATCGATCCTTCTGCATACATTCGACCGGAGTACATCTCGCATACCGCTAAATTGAGTAGTGGTCAGGTACTGACAGGTCTGATTAAAGATCCTTCCCCGGAAAGGATTACCCTGCAGAATATTCGAGATAATCAGGTCCTAGAAACAGTTATATCCCGATCGGATATAGAAGAGCTTTCTCCCTCTTCCGTGTCTTTGATGCCGGAAAAATTATTGGATACATTTTCGGAACAGGATGCCGCGGATTTGCTGGCCTACCTGCAGAGCACTCCTCCCGCCAAAGCGAATACCAAAAAGCTCAAGATTCTCCTGATATCTGGATCTTTAGAGTATAAGTCGGATGAATCTCTCGTCGAATTTAAAAAGATAGTCGAGAAAGAGTATCCCTGGGAATGCACCTTAGCAATTCGAAAAACCGATAGTGAGATTCTGAATTTAAAATTCCTCAAGGACTGCGATCTGGCTATCTTCTTCACTCGCCGATTAACTGTGGAGGGAGAGCAACTTCAACTGGTTAAGGACTACCTGAAATCGAATAAACCGCTCATTGGCATTCGTACCGCCAGCCACGGATTTCAGAACTACCTTCAGATGGACAAGGAAATTTTGGGAGGAGATTATCAGGGTCACTATGGTGCAGGGCCTAAGTGTGAAGTACAGATTACGGAAAAGGGTAAATCTCATCCCATTCTACTGAAGGTACAGCCGTTCAGTTCGCCTGGGAGTCTGTACAAAAATCCGACTCCGGCGAAAGATATTCAGGTACTCCTCACGGGATCGATTCCAGATCATAAAGAACCAGTTGCCTGGATTCGAGAAGTGAATCAGAGACGCCTCTTTTACACATCTCTGGGGCATCCTTCAGATTTTCAAAATCCGAATTTTCGCCGTATGCTGACCAATGCGATTCTTTGGGTCACGGAAAAGTAATTCGGCGACCTTCACTGGGGATAATGGAGGTGCTTGCGAAGAAATTCGAAAGTCCGCACGCCATGAATTTGGTGGCCCCCGGGGAAGAATTCGATCTGCGTATTATCGGAAATTTTGAGTTTATTTGCATAGAGATAGCGTACCTTGGCATATTCGTACGCGATCATCGGGTCGATGCCGACGCCATCATCGTGACCGCGTTCGACCATAAAAGGCCGGGGTGCAATCAGATTTGCCATCTCCGCGTAATTGAACTTGTTGCCCATGTTGAATTCGAGCATGTCGTACTCGTTTGTGAACATGTAACTCATGGGAAGGTCGGTCGAAACGATCTTGCCGATCCACTCATTGAAATCGCCGGAACAAATCGAAAGGCAATAACGCTTCTCAACGGCCGGGACCCTCATCGCGGTTTTGCCGCCATAACTGAGTCCGTAAAAAGCAATTCGCCTGGGATCAACGTTCGGGAGGGTTTCCAACCAGTCGATCGTTCGCGAGTGCTGTTCGATGATAAAGCTGAACAGAGAGAGCTTCAGAGGATTGGCTTTTCTTAGGAGCTGACGGAAATCGTCCTCAAAGATATAAGGATTTTGCGGGCAATAGACGATATAGCCTTGTTCCACCAATTTGGCGGCAAACTGATTGTAAATGACCCGCTTTTCCTTTTCGATACAGGAGCTCGCTCGACCATTCAGCCCGTGCTGACAAACCACCACGGGTCGTCGCTCATCTTTTTTGAGATTCTTGGGTAATAGCAAGATACCGTTCGCGATGATCTCCGGGCAGACGTCGAGTACGATCTCGTAGCCGCTATAGCCGGGAGTGTCGTAACTTTTCCGGCTGCGCGGGTTCAATGGAACTTTAGGTTCCCGTAATTTTCCGATTGTCTCCTCATGAAAATATTTGCGATAGCTTTCACAGCTTTTTTCCCAGGCCTCCGGAGAACTTGCGTCGGCCGCTTTCCAGTAATCCTGCCGAACGGGTTCCGAGTTTCTCCAAAGTTGCTGAACGAATGAAACCATCTGGTCGAATTGTCGCCGGGCACGATCCGCTGTTTCCTGTTCACGGAGCTTTGGGGAGCGATGATCGGAAAGAGATTCTGAAGCCTCTATCCAGGGAGAATCGCTCACACCGCTTTTCAATTTCCGGAGCAGCGGAATCCAGTCCGCAACCTCCGAACTTTTGCGAGGGGTCTTCAGAAGAGTACCGAGGTAAGCTCCCCAGATGGGATCTTTGGTTTGATTTTTTACGGTTTCGATAAGCCGCAGACTCTCTATCGGGGTTCGGTATTTACTGGGAGGAGAAGCTCCATTTCGTCCCGCACGAGCCGCTGGAAATTGAAAAGTCCGATCAGGCGCATTTCCAAAAACAATCTGTTTTGGGAGCAATTTCGAAACAGAACCGAGATAGCTTCCGGAATCCCAGAAGTTGAGATCGAGTGGAGCATTTTCTGACAAACCGCCTTGGATTCCAACCATCTGAATCCTCGGATCAATCGAGGCCGAATATTGGGCAATCAGTCCGCCGATCCCGGTTCCTACCACAATAATTGGGACTTTCTCGGGCTGGATCGCGAACCAGTCTGCTCCTGCGAGGCATTTTTGAATTTCAAATCCAAGTGTGGTTCTTCCCATCTCGTAGCTCATCCGGTGAATGAATTCCCGATGAGATTGGTTGGTCCAGCGATTCAGCCGGGCATTCCCCGAAAAGTCGTCGTGGGTGTCGATTAAATAGGGAACCAGAACGCGAAAGTTATTCTCCGCGAGACGTAGAGCAAAAGGAACCTCGGATTTTGAACTCCCATTCAGACCAGCGATCTGCTCGGGGGAATCTTCGGTGTGCCCTATCGCTATAGCATCAGCAATGATCGTTTTTTTTGGCTGGAGTAACAATCCTTCGGCATCGATTCCCGATAGGACGGCCCAGCGAACGCGATAAATCCGCACCCTTTCCGACTCGGCTATCAGCTCCGGAGCATTTGGGCCGACTATATATTCCAAAAGCGGCGGCCGACGCGAGTCGACAACTCCCAGGATTTTCTTCAATTCCTGACGCTGGAGTTCCAGTGAACGGCGCAAGGATTCCGGGTTCGAACTATCGAAATGCCAGTCCCTCTGTCGCTCCAGAATCAACTTCCCCGAATATTTATCCAGATAAGAGTGGATTCCATCGACCATCACACGGGCCAAATCTCGCGATTCCGTGAGTAACTGGGTATTAGGTAGGGCCTCCGCTGGTTTAAATAAAAGTAGAGTACTCAGAAGAAGGGAGAGCATGAAAAGGAGCTCCTTGTAGGTCGGTATGCTGGGATTCTATTCTGATCAGCTTCCGAGACTAATGAAGCTTAGTCATTTTGCAGAGGGGATTTGAAAAAAATGGCAGTGCCGGAATTCCATACCATAGGTGAAGTTGAGTGGACTGGCTTAAAAGCGTGCAGTTCAAGTCGATAGGGACCTGCGGGTATCAAAAACGATGAGTGAGCAAACCGACGCGATAGTTGTAGGCTCCGGACCTAACGGTTTGTCCGCGGCAATAGTACTTGCGAAGGCCGGCTTATCTGTTTTGCTGGTCGAAGGGGCCCCGAATTTGGGAGGTTCGGTTCGTTCCGCAAATCTAACGCTTCCCGGTTTTCTTCACGACGTCTGCTCGGCCGTCTATCCGATGGGCATCGCCTCACCGTACTGGAAACAACTTCCTCTTCAGGAGCATGGACTCGAATGGATTCAGCCACACTATCCCTTTGCTCATCCACTCGATAACGGCACTGCGGTAATCCAGGAAAGATCCATTGAAGGGACAGCGGAGAGATTGGGTGAAGATTCCCGGAGCTACCTCAAGCTCATGCAACCTCTGGTAAGAAAATCGGAGATCCTGTTCAAAGAACTCGTCGGCCCCTTTCGTATCCCTCGTCATTCTTTGACTGCAATGAAGTTCGGGCTTCCCGCATTGAGATCGGGAGCTGGCTTGGCTCGGTTTTACTTCAAGGAGACGCCAGCCCAAGCGTTATGGTCCGGGTTGGCGGCCCATGCTGTCCTCCCGTTAGAAATGAGGCCTGGTTCGGCAATAGCCCTGATGCTCGGAATCGCCGGGCATGCGGTGGGTTGGCCGATAGTAAAAGGGGGATCCCGAAATTTAACCGAGGCCTTAGCGTCCTACTTCCGGTTTCTGGGAGGCAAAATTGAAACGGATCGATACGTAAAATCTTACTCTGAAGTGCGAGGTTATCGCCTGGCCTTATTCGATGTCGGGCCGCATCAGTTAGAAAAAATTCTAGGAGAGCACTGCCCTCCTCGATATGCCCGGACACTCAAAAAATATCGCTACGGTCCAGGGGTTTGCAAAGTGGATTGGGCCCTTTCCGCCCCAATTCCTTGGAAGGCCGCGGAATGCCGGGTGGCCGGAACTATTCATGTGGGTGGAACGCTAGAAGAGGTGTGCCTTTCAGAATCGGAGGCTTGGAAAGGCGTGCACTCGGAAAGACCTTTCGTGATGCTTGGTCAACCCACGATTAACGACCCGAATCGAGCGCCGTCCGGTCAGCATACAGCCTGGGGTTACTGTCATGTCCCGAATGGCTCTTCAGTGGATATGACGGAACGGATTGAATCTCAAGTCGAGCGATTTGCACCGGGCTTTCGGGAGACAATTCTGGCTCGATACACTCGAATCTCTTCTAGCTGGGATAGCTACAATCCTAATCTCGTCGGGGGTGATATCGTCGGCGGAGTGGCCGATCTGTATCAGCTTTTTGCTCGCCCGGCACTTCGTTGGAATCCGTATTCGACTCCCCTCCCTGGGGTATTTATCTGTTCCGCCTCGAGTCCCCCGGGAGCAGGTGTACATGGCCTATGCGGCTATTATGCCGCTCACTCGGCCCTGAAGTCGTTGTAATTTAGGACCTTCACTGCTTAGCCGGGACCCGTTTGAGAACGAAAGCATAATCGGTTTTGAGCACCGGTCTATCCGGAATAGATGGTTTGGAATCTTCGCTTTTGCCGGTTTCTTTGGGCCTAGCTGGAATAATGGAAATTGCCAGGAAATCCTTGGTGGCGACATAAGATCCTCTTTTGGAGTGCTCGTCAAATTTGGCATCTTTCACATCCGATTTTGAGGCGTCCGGCAATTCCCAAATTTCGACCGTTTGGTCCGCGCCAAACTTAATTCGCAAAGTCATAAAACTGGTTTTGACATCCATCGGCGTAATTACATTGCTTATGATCGAAACCTTTCTTCCCACGCTCTGGACATTCGGACTGCCTTGCCTTTCAAAACTTTCGATCGTCCAGATCCCATCCAAAGTGGCGACCATGTTCTGCATTGCATCGGGTACTACCGGCGCAGGTGTCTGAGTCATAGTCAGTAGATGCAACGCGATGATGAAGCCAAGCATGGGAAAACCCTCTAAGGCCAAATGGACTCGTGTTTCGAATATTAGGAAACGGCAAAGTAAAACACGCAAATAGCATACCGGCACTGTAGAATTTGTAAGCGATCGGCGTTTGAGGAGTGATACTCCTAGCCGTGGAAATAGAGTTAATGTCTCTTATTGAAAAAAACGGAAGCTTTGAAATGAACCAACCTTCTCTCGAAAAGATTAAAATAGGCCGATGGATCTTCGTTTTGCTGAGTGTCGCTGGACTGTGCTTGGTGAGTTATTTAGTGGCTCCGCTCGTGAAGAAGTACAATCCTTACTTTATCTATCGTCCGGACGTGCAGGACGCTCGCAAATTGCTGGAAGTGGCTCGTAGCCGAGCGTTAGGTGAATCGGAATTTGACGAAGTTCTGGCGATTCTCAAAACGGGAGACGATTACTCCAAAATAATGGCTCTTTCCATCGTTGAATTGCAGGTCGAAAGAGAGCCCAAAGTCAAACTCAAAGCCCTCTCAGCTTTGGAAGAAGTCAAACGAACCGAAGGGGGGCGAGTAGCTGAAAGCACTAAAATTGTACTTGAGAGGTTAAACGGCCGGGAGACTGCAAAGTAAACCTCCTATTCGCTTCGTTTTGCCCCGGAACTTTCCTACTGCCTAAGATACGAGAAGTGTCTTTCCCCGTTACTACTTACGCTTTGGGAAACAATATGGGATCTCGACTGGTAGTTCTGGCATTGGTGATTGCCGCGGCAGCTGCAGATTGGCCACAATTTCGGGGTCCGACCGGGGATGGTGTGGCCGAGGGGATTTCCCTACCCGAAAAGTGGGATGCCAAAACCAATCTGGCCTGGAAGGCTGAAATTCCGGGCTACGGCTGGTCTCAGCCGATTATTCTCGGCGACGCCATCTATCTGACAACCGCGGTAGGAACCGATCTGCAGAAACCCAAAGGATTTATGGCGGGAGTTATGGAGCCGCAATCCATGGGCAAAGGCCCCAAACAGAAGCCTCTGGACAAAACTTTCCGCTGGCAATTAGTGAAACTCAATCGGGCCAATGGTAAGGTTGAATGGACTAAAACAGCTTACGAAGGTAAACCGAAACTTCCCATTCACCCTTCCAATAGCTTTGCCACGGAAAGCCCGGCCGCGGATAATCAAAGAATCGTTGCCTACTTCGGAAACATCGGATTGTTGATGGCGTGGGACAAATCGGGTAAAGAACTCTGGAAAAAAGAGCTTCCCGTCGGATCGATGACTGCCGATTTCGGCACGGGCAGCTCTTTGGTGCTTTTTGAAGGTAAGGTTTTCGTTCAAAATTACACTGAAGAAGACGCCACACTTTCCGCATGGGATGCAGCGACTGGTCAGGAACTCTGGACCAGCCATCGCCCTGTCGGATCGGCCTGGAGCTCACCACTTATCTGGAAGACAAAAAATCGCACGGATCTGGTTTCCAGTGGCCGGGGCCTGGTGATCGGTTACGACCCCAAAACGGGCAAAGAACGCTGGAAGCTCGGTAATATTCAGGCTTCCTTCTCGTCTTCGCCCGCCGCCACAGAAGATTTATTGTTCGTCGGAAACGGCGGTCCGGGTACGAATTCTCCACTTTACGCGATCAAGGCCGGAGCTGAAGGCGATATCTCTTTGAAAGAGGGAGAGACCTCTAATGCCCATGTCCTTTGGTACAAAACGGGGGCCGGTCCGGGAATGCCCTCTCCAATCGCACACGGCGATTATCTTTATGTGCTTAATACGGCTGGGTTAAACTGCTTCGAGGCAAAAACGGGCAAGCTCATGTACAAGGAACGGTTGCCCAAAGTAAAAACTCTGGCTTCCTGCCCGTTTCTGGCAAATGGCAAACTCTATATTCTCGATGAATCGGGTCAAATGTTCGTTGTAAAAGCCGGCCCAGAATTCGAAGTCCTCGGTGTCAATACGATTTCCGATACCTTCTGGTCTTCCCCGGCGGTGGCCGGGTCCGATCTCCTCCTGCGCGGCTTGGATGGGCTTTATTGCATAAGGGGGAAGTGATTCTCGATTTTCTTTATTGAGCTATCGCTAGGCAGCAAGGAAAGCTCTCGAGCAGATTCTGAACGGAGAATGTTTCCACGGGTTTCAAAGATTCGTTGGTCAGATAGTTTCGCCAGTTTCGTTTGAGTAAATGCTCCGGCAACTCAATGGTCGTCTCTTCCCATTCTGCTCGAAAAGGTTCGCACTTTCGAGCAGAATTCAATTTCCAGGTCAAGCGCGGTACAACAATTAGAGAAGCGAGATTTTCCCAAGTCCGAAGATAGGCGAAGATATTCTCCGCCTTGGCGCCCTTAACCTTGAGAGCCTGATAATCCCCCCGCGAGAACAGCTCGGGCCACTCCTTGCGTAATTTCAGACAGCGAGCGATAAGAAGTATTTTGATTTTGCCGCTATCCGAATTTTTCAAGAGGTCCTGTATCGTATCTGTGCTCTGATCCGACTGAAATTCCTTTAAAAAATCTTGCCGAATAGAAAAATCCACAGGTCGTCGATTATCCGGATCGACCAGGCTGTAATCCCAGAGTTCGGTGCCCTGGTAGGTATCCGGAATTCCGGGGGCTGTACAACGGAGCAACGTTTGAGCCAGCGAGTTCCATTGTCCGTGAAGATGGATCTGCTTAATAAAATCCTGAAAATCGGTCATAAATTCGGAGGATTGATCCGGATCGAGAATACGCTCGATAAACTTCTGGACCGCCTCCAGATATTCCTGATCTGGATTAATCCAGCTTGTGTGAACCTTGGCTTCCTGCATGGCCTTGATCATGTAATCGCAGATTCGCTGGGAGTATGACTGCCGCTCCTCGGCCGCATTCACAGGCCAACTTCCTATCAAAGTTTGGTAGAGTAAGTTCTCTTCATTCCGATCTGGCGCGAGGTTGTGGTCTTCCAAAGCCACTCGATGTCTATCGTTCATCTGGGACCAGCGTAAGCTTCGTTCGTTCCATTCGTCGGGAATTTCAGATAGGACGTTGATTCTGGCTCGCGTATCCTCCCCACGTTTAGTATCGTGCGTTGCCAGTGGCGATAATCCTCCCGGCGAACGCTCCCCGAGGAACTTGTGAACCAGATCGGGGCTACGACCGAATAACATCGGATCACCCCCTACCTCATTTAGGGAAATCAGACGCGTGTAGATGTAAAGGGCCGTGTCTTCAAATCCTTTGGCCATTACGGGAGCAGATAACTGCTGGAATTTTCCCGCGAAACGAATTTGCGCCGAGCGATATTCCTGGGAAGCCGTCCCGGAGGAAAGTGGCTTGAGTAAGAGAGTGTCCCTAATGAAATCGAATATCTCCCGACCCAGTAGAGGATTGCGACGTCGCGCTGCACGAATTGCTTTCAGGACAGCCACTCGATCCGTCGACTGGACATCTCCGTCGATGTAAGTCCGGTAGATCGGGAAGCTGCAGAGGACCTCACGTAGTGCGTGCCGAATTCCATTAAGTGTCAGATCGCGGGTGCTTCGTTCGCTCTGTGCCAGGCGATCGAGATAGCCGGCCAGCACGTGCAGTTCGCTCGTGAGAGACGATTGAAGAATGATCATTTTTTTGCGGTAGACGATCTCTTCAAATGAGTCCTCAATTCCCGTAAAGCTCTGAAAAATTTGATCGATCCGAGCTTCAGCAGCGGAATCAACGAAGAGTCCGTTTATGTAATTGAGGAATTCATAACCAGTGGTTCCATCGGTTTGCCAATCTTTGGGAAGAGTTTCGAAAGTGCCTAAAATTTTCTCAACAACCACGTAAAGCGTCGGTCTATCTCCGCCCTGTCTCCATTCGTCCTGCAACCGGGCCAGATATCTCTTGGGGTCGAAGAGCCCGTCCGGGTGATCAATGCGAATCCCCTGAGCGATATCGGCATGGAGCCATTTGAAAATCTTTTCATGGATGTTTTGGAAGACTTCCAGACGTTCCGTCGCAAGTGCGGCAAGATCGTTGATGTCGAAAAACCTTCGATAATTGATTTCGTCCGAAGCTACCCTCCAGAAGCAAGGCCGATAGGCTTGTAGCTCTATAAGCTTATCGAGCTGATTAGGATCTTTTGCGAGCAGTGAAAATTGCGTTTCAATCTCTGATTGAAACGCGGGAGAACGCAGCCCTAATTCCAAAAGTCGGCGTTTGATGACAACGATTTCGTTGCGGGTTTCGAGGACTTTCTGAGAATCTTTTTCCATCCGGCCGGAGAGATGTTTCGTAGCGGAGATTATGCTCTGAAGTTCGGGAAGTACGGTCTCAGGCTCCTCCATGGAGTCGCGCAGGCTTTCGAGAGTTGGTTCCAGAATCGCGCCGTAAGTTCTCGGATCGATGGGAAGTCGGATTTTTCCAAATTTAAGGTAAAGATTTCCTTCTTCCACGACCGCTTGAAATGCACCGGAATCAACGGCCTCACCATAGGTTGTTCCCAGGATGGGGAGTAAGACTTTACCGCGCAGGGATTCCCGATAATGATCATCCCAGACGATATCAAAATAATTAGAAAATTGGGAAGAGGGGCCATTTTCCAGAACATCGTGCCACCAACTATTAAAGCACCCTACTGACATATGATTCGGGACGACATCGAGAATCAATCCCATTCCGCGAGATTTCAATTCATCGCTGAGTTTCTGCAAATCCTCTTCCGTACCTAGCTCAGGATTCAGCCGCTTATGATCGCAAACGTCGTAGCCGTGAAGGCTTCCCGGTTTCGCGGTCAGCAGGGAGGACATATAAAGGTGCGAAATGCCAAGATCATCCAAATACGGGACGATTTCCAACGCATTCTTAAGAGTGAAATCCTTATGCATTTGCAGCCGGTACGTGGCTCTGGGCCAGGAATTTTGTTCGTTCATAGGCTGACCTGGCTCTTTCGACGATTGGGTGAGGCCATGTCCTTTCGAAGCGCTTCGGCTTGCAGCGGCGTAACCAGCGGTTCCGGTAAAATTGCCGGTCGGGTTCGGAAAAGAGCAAGTGAATGATCGAGCAGTTTGTAACTCTGCCCACCTTCCATAAGTGGTTCGTGAGCATAATCATCGGCCGTGTAGACCAGTAATTCCCAACGATGTTCGGGGTTTGTGACCGGCAGTGTGAAATCCACGGATTCCGGTCCGCAGTTCATCAGAATCAGAAGCGTTTCGCCCTGAATCGGCTCACCCTGATCGTCCACTTCATCCATCAGGTCACCCGCCAGACGCATTCCGATGCAAGTAACGGTTCCATTCCACTGTTCAGAGGTCATGTCTTTTCCACTGGGGTCAAACCAGGAGACATCCTGAATTTCCGAACCTCGGATAGCCCGGCCTTGAAAAAAATTACGTCTTTTCAAAACCGGTTGTTCTGTACGGATTCGAGTCAGTTTCTGAACGAACGCGAGGAGCGCTTTCGATTCTTCCGAGGGCCTCCAGTTTAGCCATGTAAGGTCGTTATCCTGGCAGTAGGCATTGTTGTTACCTTTCTGGGAATGCCCGATTTCATCGCCGGAAAGTAGCATGGGTACGCCCTGCGAAAGCAACAGCGTCGCCAGAAAGTTTCTCTGTTGTCGAGCACGCAGGCGACGAATGTTGCCATCACGGGTAGGCCCTTCGGCTCCGCAGTTCCAACTGTGATTGTTGTTAGCTCCGTCGCGATTTTCTTCCCCATTCGCTTCGTTATGCTTTTCGTTGTAACTCACCAGATCCGAGAGTGTGAAACCATCGTGGCAGGTGACGAAGTTAATGGAGGCATAAGGCCGTCGGCCGTTGTGTTCGTACAAATCGCTGGAACCGCATAATCGGGTGGCGAATTTCCCGGCCACGCTGCCCGCCCCAGCCCAGAATTGACGGGTAATATCGCGATATTCTCCATTCCACTCGGTCCAAAGCACCGGAAAATTCCCTACTTGATACCCCCCAGGGCCGACATCCCAAGGCTCGGCGATCAATTTCACCTGGGATAGCAACGGATCCTGATGCATGATGTCGAAGAAGGCACCCAGTCGATCGACATCGTAAAGCTCCCGAGCCAGAGTCGATGCCAGATCGAAGCGGAAGCCGTCGACATGCATTTCCTGAACCCAGTATCGCAGGCTATCCATGATCAGTTGCAATAGCCGGGGGTTGCGCATGTTGGGGGTGTTACCGCACCCGGTAAAATCCATGTAGTAGCGAGGGGATTCGGGGGAGAGTCGGTAATAGGAGCCGTTGTCGATGCCACGAAGTGAAAGCGTAGGTCCCTTTTCGTTCCCCTCGGCCGTGTGGTTATAGACTACATCCAAAATCACTTCGATCCCGGCCGCATGGAGCCTGCGAACCATCATTTTGAATTGCTGCACGGCGTCTGTATTACCGACGGCGAATCGAGTATCCGGTGCGAAAAAGGCAAGAGTGTTGTACCCCCAGTGATTGGAAAGCCCCTTTTCCATCAGATGGCGATCATTAGCGCGATGATGCACCGGCAACAATTCGATTGCCGTCACATTCAGATCGAGGAGATATTTGATGGCGGCATCTGAAGCCAAACCGGCATAGGTTCCTCGCAATTTATCCGGAATCCCGGGCATGCGTTGGGTGAAGCTTTTAACGTGAGCTTCGTAGATAATTGTTCGGTGCCAGGGAGTGCGCGGCGGACGATCATCTCCCCAGGTAAAAGCGTTATCCACCAGCATTCCGAGCGGAGCGAATTTCGCGGAATCTCGATCGTCAAAGGTAAGATCTTCTTCTCCTATTTTGTAACCGAACAGCGAGTCGTCCCACTTGATGTCGCGCCCCACCTGTTTGGCGTAAGGATCCAGAAGGACCTTGTTCGGATTATGTCGCAGCCCTTTTTCCGGTTCGTAGGGACCTTCCACTCGGTAGCCATAAAGTTGGCCGGGCAAAATATCGGGAAGATACATGTGCCAGACCAGATCGGTTCGTTGAGTAAAGCGGATGCGTTCTATCTCTTTATCTGCATTGGATTTGCTGAATAGACACAGTTCTACTCCCGTGGCAGATTCTGAAAATAACGCGAAGTTCGCCCCTTTTCCGTCCCAAGTGGCACCCAGGGGATAAGGACGACCCGGCCAAATACGCGAGCGTTGTTTTGTTTCCATGTTCTCGACAAATTTCCCTTGAGACGAGTGACTTGAATGCAATCATTTCTACCTTTGGAGGCATAATTTTTGCTCAGTCTGCAATTATGGGACCAACAAAACGTGAAACTATCGGGGCATCCGTGCAGGCTTCCACAGGCACAGTGCTTTTTCGAGTCTGGGCGCCGAATTCCAAGAATGTGAACTTGATTCTGGAAGGATCATCGCCGTGCGAAATTCCGATGCAACCGGATCAAAATGGCTATTTCCAGTTAGAAACTCGACTTGCGACTCCAGGGAGTTTGTACCGATATCGATTGGAAGATGGAAATGCTTATCCCGATCCGGCGTCACGCTTCCAGCCCGAAGGAGCGCATGGTCCTTCTCAGGTTGTGGATGGTCGAACCTTTAAATGGACGGATGAAGATTGGAAAGGAATTGAGCTATCGAATCAAGTTCTCTACGAAATGCACATTGGGACTTTTACTCGGGAAGGGACCTGGAAAGCGGCATTGAAGGAGTTGCCGGAATTAGCCGAGGTCGGCATCACCTGTCTGGAAGTCATGCCCGTCAATGAGTTCGCCGGAAAATTTGGATGGGGTTATGATGGTGTAAGCCTATATGCCCCTACCCGTTTATATGGGACACCGGAAGATTTTCGTGAGTTCGTGAACGAAGCCCACCGCTTAAAGCTCGGTGTAATTCTAGACGTCGTTTACAACCATCTGGGTCCCGACGGCAATTATCTCCCCAAATTCAGCCCGGACTATTTTTCAAAAAAACACAAAACCGACTGGGGGGAAGCCATTAATTTTGATGGAGAAAACTGCCAGCCCGTGCGGGATTTCTTCACTGGGAATGCGGGCTATTGGATCGAGGACTTTCATTTGGACGGTCTGCGTTTGGATGCCACGCAGAATATTTACGACAACGCGCTTCCGGAGAAACACATCCTGACAGAGATAGGAAGGACTGTTCGCAGAGCTGCGCAGGGGCGTTCCACCATTATTGTCAGCGAAAATGAATCTCAGCATTCCGAATTAGTTAGGTCGATTGAAACGGGAGGTTATGGGTTGGATGGGCTGTGGAATGACGACTTTCATCACTCCGCCTCTGTGGCGCTAACCGGCCATCAGGGTGCCTATTACAAAGATTATCGCGGAGAGCCTCAGGAGTTCATTTCGGCAATCAAATACGGCTACCTCTATCAGGGACAATGGTATTCCTGGCAAAACCAGAAAAGAGGTCATGCCGGCTTGGATCTTCCGCCATCGGCTTTCATCAATTACCTCGAAAACCACGATCAAGTGGCCAATTCGGGCCGGGGTTTGCGAATGCATCAGATGACGAGTCCGGGAAGATATCGGGCGATCAAAACGGTCACCTTGCTGGGGCCCGGAACGCCGATGCTCTTTCAGGGCGAAGAATTTGCCAGTAGTTCGCCTTTCTTTTATTTCGCGGACCATCATAACGAGTTAGCTCCTTTAGTGGAGCGGGGACGCAAAGAGTTTCTCAGCCAGTTTCGCAACCTCCGCGATACGAAAATGAAGGCTCAGCTGGCGGCGCCGCACAATCCAGCCACTTTTGAGCGATGTAAGCTCAATTTCTATGAGCGCTTTACCCATGAGGCACATTATCGGTTGACCAAGGACCTTTTAAAACTCCGCAAACTCGATTTGAATTTCAATTCTCAGCGGCACATGAAAATCGATGGCGCCGTTTTAGGCCCTCAGGCCTTTGTTTTGCGGTACATCCATCCAGAAGGCCTGGATCGAATCCTTCTCGTTAATCTGGGCAGAGATTGGGATCTGCAAACCTGTCCCGAACCACTCTTGGCAGCTCCCTGGAAATGTGAATGGGAATTACTGCTTTCGACGGATTCGCCCAGCTACGGCGGTTCGGGAGTTTTCCATCCGGAAACCGAAACTGGTTGGCTTTTGGCCGCAGAATCCGCGACGCTCCTCGGCGCTCGCAGGGTGAATTGAAGATATCTTCTCTTTGCAAGGTTGATGATGACCGATCTCAATACGAATTACACTGTACGCGACATCCAAGCTGCCGATCTCATGCACTCGCTGGATCGCGAATGGCTGGTGACAAATGGACTGGGTGGCTACGCCAGCGGCACCATCAGCGGTGCGGCCACAAGGCGTTATCACGGTCTTTTGATCGCGGCTCATCCAGCTCCGTTGGGCCGTCTGATGATGTTTAACCACCTCGCCGAGCAATTCCGATTCCCGGACTGGTCGGTAGCCTCTTTTGGTGGAATCGAAAAAGTAGATAGCGGTCTGGACATTCATGGAGCGGACATTCTGTCCGGCTTCCGTCTGGAGGAAGGGCTACCGATCTGGACATTCGTCGCACACGATCATGTGATTGAAAAAAGACTCTTCATGCCCAATAAGCAGAATACGGTTCACCTGATTTACCGTCTGTTAAAAGGGGAGGGTCCGGTTCGTCTGAAACTTCGTCCCTCAGTTCACTTCCGAGATCATGATGCGCCCGTCAGCATTCCGATGCGTGGCCCTTATACTCTCACGGCCACCGAAGGCCGTTATGAAATGTCCGGGGAGACCAGTGAATTTCCACGATTGAGAATGCGCGTAGTAGGAAACGCCCATGCATTGACTCTCGATGGCATGAACGTTCCGAACATTCTGTATCGAGTGGAGGAAAATCGAGGCTACGACGGCGTAGGCACGCTTTACAGCATGGGTTTATTTCGAGCAAATCTGAATGCAGATCAGGAAGTCACGCTCACCGCTTCGACGGAAAGTTGGGATCGATTACTTTCACATACCCCGTCTGAAGCTTTGCAAAAAGAGTTAGAACGGCGTCGCAGAGTTATTTCAATTTCGAGTCCGGCCTTAAGGCACGGATTTGGCGCAGAACTCGCATTGGCCGCCGATCAATTTATCATCACACCCGTTAGCCGCACGGCGGATACGGCCAAAGCCGAAGCTTCTGGGGACGAAGCGCGTACGATCATCGCCGGATACCACTGGTTTACAGACTGGGGCCGCGACACCATGATCAGCCTCGAAGGGTTGACGTTGGTAACTGGTCGGCACCTGGAAGCGGGTTATATCCTTCGGACCTTTGCCAGCCACGTACGCAATGGTCTGATTCCCAACTACTTTCCGGATGGTTCCAATCAGGGCGTTTATCATACGGCCGATGCCACGCTCTGGTTCTTTCATGCTCTGAGCCGCTACGAAGCGTACACACGGGATCACGAATCGATCCGCAATCTGATTCCCACGCTAAAAACCATCGTGGCCAAGCACCTGGCGGGCACCGATTACGGTATCGGAGTCGATCCGAAAGATAAACTGCTCAAACAGGGAGCAGAGGGTTATCAGCTCACCTGGATGGACGCTAAAGTCGGAGACTGGGTGGTAACCCCCCGCCGCGGCAAGACCGTCGAGATCAACGCCTTATGGTACAACGCACTTTGTCTCATGAACGAATGGCTGAAGCGAGAGAATGATCCAGAAGCGGCGTCGATGGGAACTTTGGCGGCAGAAGTCAAACGATCCTTCAATGATCGATTTTGGAATCCGGAACAAAAATACCTCTTCGATCTGGTTGATGGAGAGCATGGGAATGATCCCGCTTGTCGACCCAATCAGATATTTGCGATTTCTTTGCCCCATCCGGTTCTGAATAAGGAACATTGGCCAGCTATTCTTGGAATTGTGGAAAAAGAACTGCTTACTCCGGTCGGCCTGCGATCGCTCTCCCCGAACAATCCCGAATATAAGTCAAAATATTACGGCGATTTGCGCTCTCGAGATGCCGCCTACCACCAGGGAACGGTGTGGGCCTGGTTGATCGGTCCATTTATAGATGCTTGGAGAAAACTCCATTCGGAAAAAGCGTCTGAATCGTCTCGATTCTTGAGAGGCTTCGAATCGCATTTGTCGGAAGCCTGTATAGGCAGCATCAGTGAAGTATTCGATGCCGAGGAACCCTTCACGCCGCGCGCCTGCATTGCTCAGGCCTGGAGCGTCGGCGAAGTGGCTCGCTGTATGGTGCTCGATGATGTTAAGGAAGCCTGACGATTTATGCTACGCGCCAGGAATTCACTTCGAGATTTTTAGGAGATACGCATGTCGCAGGATGACAAGCTTTGGTACAAGGATGCCATCATTTATGAAGTGCCTGTACGTGCCTATCAGGATGCCATCGGTTCCGGTGTGGGTAATTTTCGCGGCCTGACCCAGAAATTGGATTATCTCGAAGATCTCGGCATCACCACCGTTTGGTTGTTACCTTTTTACCCATCCCCTTTGAAAGATGACGGATATGACATCGCCGATTACATGGATGTGCATCCCATCTATGGCACTTTGAGCGATTTTAAAACCTTTCTGGAGGAAGCCCATCGCCGCGGCTTGAAGGTCATTACCGAATTGGTCATCAATCACACTTCGGATCAGCATCCCTGGTTCCAGAGGGCCCGACTTAGTCCACCCGGTTCGAATGAACGGAATTTTTACGTCTGGAGCGACACGACTGATAAATTCTCGAATGTGCCACTGATGTTCCCGGATTTCGAGAACTCTAACTGGACTTGGGATCCAGTCGCCAAACAGTACTACTGGCATCGTTTCTATTCTCACCAGCCCGATTTGAATTTCGATAATCCGGAAGTTTGGAAGGCTCTTTTTCCGATAGTCGATTTTTGGATGGAAATGGGAGTCGATGGCATGCGTCTGGATGCGGTGCCGTATCTCTTCGAACGCGAAGGTACGCTTTGCGAACACCTGCCGGAAACGCATGGTTTTTTGAAAGCGCTGCGCGCTCATGTGGATGCGAAGTTTCCTAATCGGATGTTTCTGGCGGAAGCCAATGCCTGGCCGGAGGATGCAGTCAGTTACTTCGGCGAGGACGATGAATGCCACATGGCGTTTCACTTTCCGCTGATGCCTCGTCTGTTTATGGCCCTGCAACAGGAGGATCGATTTCCCATTCTGGATATCTTCGCTCAAACACCGAATATTCCGGCAAATTGCCAGTGGTGCCTGTTTCTCAGGAATCATGACGAATTAACGCTCGCCATGGTCACGGACGAAGAACGGGACTACATGTTTCGTGCTTATGCGCGGGATTCGCAAGCGAAAATATTTTTGGGTATTCGGCACCGCCTCGCACCGCTTCTGCGAAATGATCGACGCCGAATAGAACTCATGAACGCCCTGCTCTTCAGCATGCCCGGTACCCCGGTGATTTACTACGGTGATGAGATCGGCATGGGGGATAATATCTATCTGGGAGACCGAAATGGCGTGAGAACCCCCATGCAATGGAGTGCCGATCGAAATGCGGGCTTCAGTCGGGCGAATCCGCAGAAGCTATATTCCCAAATCATTCTCGATCCGGAGTATCACTACGAAGCTGTGAATGTCGAAGCCCAGCAGAACAACCCTTCCTCGCTGCTCTGGTGGACGAAGCGGTTAATCGCTTTGCGGAAGAAACATAAATCGCTGGGCCGCGGTAGTATCGAATTTTTGAGACCTGAAAATTCGAAAGTACTCGCTTACATCCGGCAATTTGAAGAGGAAACTCTCCTCTTAGTGGCCAATCTCTCTCGATTTGTGCAACAAACCGACTTGGATCTGAAGAGCTTCGCGGGATGGGTACCTGAAGAACTTTACGGCCACAGCCGATTTCCAGTAATTCAGGAAGTCCCCTACTCCATAACGCTTGGCCCGCACGGCTTCTACTGGTTTTTGTTAAAAAAATCGAGTCGGGCCTCGGAGCACCCGGAGTCGGAAGTCCAAGTGCCCACTCTCGAAGTCAAAGTGGATTGGAGCGAGTTATTCGAGAATCCATCGTTCGATGAAATTGAGGAAGTACTCCAGCCCCTCATCGAGAAATTGATACCGGAAAATCTGGATGGCCCTTTGATGTCCTGTCACGTGGCCACATCCTGGCGGATGCAGAATCGAGGACCGGAAAGCGTCTATATCCTGGTGGTTCGACTAGAATGGCGCGAGGGCTTGCCGGAATCGTTCTTGCTGCCACTGACCTTCACAGCGGACGATCAACCGCGTGAACTCCTGATTCCCGCCGGACAATCGGTGCTAGCCAAAGTGGGGGGACCACGACCGGGAAGAATCATAGATGCTGCTGCAACCCCCGAGCACTTTTGGAATCTGATCCATGCGATAGCTGAAAATCGTCGCCTGAGTTTGGAACGCGGGTTCATCCGCAGCCTCTCTTTTTCCGAGTTCGATCCCAATCCTCCGTCGACCGAAGGGCTTCCCTCCGTCCAGCGTGGTCAGGATGGAGATCTCACAGCGATCTTCGATTCTCGATTCATTCTGCGCACTTTCCGGGATCTCAACGAGGGAATCCATCCCGATGTCGAAGTGGGCCGCTTTCTGACAAAGCAGAACTATTTCGGGATCGTTCCCATATTGGGAACGGCCGAATTGCACCGAGGCGACCAGGGGATCAGCACTCTGGCGGTACTCAAGAGCTTTGTTCCCAATCAGAAGACAGCCTGGGAACAGGCTCAACATCTTTTAAGCCAATTCTTTGAGAAAGCGACTGCACTGTCACGCTCGAAAGCGAATCGAATGAGCGAATCAGACGAGGTTAATAGTCTGGAATTCGAAGCGGATCGCAATTTGCTTTTTGCCGAGAGTGAGGCCATGGCCGAGGCATTAGGTAAAAACTTGGCCGAACTACAGGTAGCACTCACTTCGGACCCTTCGAACCCGGCCTTCGTTCCTGAACTGACTACATCGACCTATCAACGTTCCGTCTATCAGACTATGCGTTCGGTAACCGAACAGATTTTACGTCGATTCAAGTGGGGAAAGTATTCCATTCCTGAAAGTGCCCGGGAGCTCGTCGATCGATTACAAAATAGTTTCCCGGCCCTCGATCAGCGTTTCCGAAAAGCAATGGATCCCAAGATCGACGGCTATCGAATTCGCTGCCATGGAGATTATCATCTCGCTCGGCTGTTGTTCGTAGGCGACAATTACATCCTTACCGATTTCGTCGGGGACTCTTCCAGGTCCATAAGCGAAAGGCGGATCAAAAAGCTGGGATTGCGAGATTTGGCGACACTTCTCCGATCCATGGATTACGTTCTGAATTCGGTTATCTACGATCTTGGCAATCATCGGGGACGAGCCCCGGGTGTCATCCGGGAAGAAGATCAGGCCTTGGTGGCCGGCTGGGCGGAGCAATGGCGGATACGAACAACTACGCATCTGATCGACTCTTATCTTAAAGATCCCAGGATCACACACTTGCTTCCCTCGAAGCCTGAAATCATGCATTCCCTACTCAACCTGTTTCAAGTGGAACGTGCCTTAGTCGAACTGGACTACGATCTTCGACGTCGGCCCGAATGGATCATCGTACCGCTCAACGCAATTTTTCGCTGCATTGAGGAAATTCCCTAACAAGTTGTTCTCATCGACCAATCTGGCAAATATTTCGCTTTCTATTTCATCCAGGAGAAACTCGAATTGAACTAGGTAACTCAGGGAGTAAGAAAATAAGAATCCGATTTTTCCCTCCTTGTTTGGTAAATCTTGATGAAACGCTATCGAATTTGGCCTCTCGTCGGTACGAGCCTGCTGGGAATACTCCTTTCCGGTCCTTCAACTTCTTTACTGCAGGCCCAAACGAAAAAGAGCAATAAGAAGGAAGCCCCACCGCCGACCGTCGAACAGTTGATGCGGGAAACCCGGCCAGCCGAAGATTTTAAAGCCACTATTTTCGCCACGCCGGATCAGGCCAATTACCCAGTCTTCATCTCAGCCGCACCCGATGGAACGCTTTACGTCGGCAGCGATCAAAATGGTTCGCTGGCTCGGGATAAGCATATGGGCCGGATTTTTCGGTTAAGGGATACCGATGGCGATGGCCGTGCGGATGAAGTGAAAACCTTCGTAAAAGATATCGATTCCCCCCGTGGTCTGGCGTGGGATATCGATCGACTCTATGTCCTGCATCCGCCGCATCTGGGAGTTTTCGTCGATAAAGACGGCTCTGGAGAAGCAGGAGAAGAAAAAATTCTGGTGAAGAACATCGCCTTCACCTTCAAGGATAGACCGGCAGACCATACTTCGAATGGCATCACATTGGGTTTGGACGGCTGGATCTATGCCGCTATCGGCGACTTCGGTTTTATGGAAGCGGAAGGAACCGACGGGCGAAAATTACAACTGCGCGGCGGCGGTGTGGTTCGCGTCCGTACTGATGGAACCGGGCTGGAACTTTTCAGTTACGGTACCCGAAATATTCTGCAGGTGGCCGTGTCCCCGCTTTTAGATGGCTTTGCACGTGATAACACAAACGACGGTGACGGCTGGGACGTGCGGTTTCATCACATCAGCGGATTTGAAAATCACGGTTATCCCCGTTTCTACAAGAACTTTGCGGATGAAGAAGTCACCCCGCTGGCGGATTACGGTGGCGGTGCGGGCTGCGGTGCCGCCTGGATCGATGACCCACGCTGGCCCAAAAAATGGAACAATCGACCTTTTACGGCCGATTGGGGGAATGGAGCTATATTCGCTCATCCTGTGGAAGCCTCAGGATCCACTTTCATTGAAAAAGGTAAGCCGTCGGTCTTTGTGCGTCTTCCTCGACCAACGGATGTGGATGTCGATGCCAACGGACGAGCATACGTCAGCAGTTGGCGTAATGGCTTGTTTACCTACGATGGCCCGAATGTGGGTTACATCACTCGAATTGAACCCAAGGATCTGAAGCCCGAGCCTTTGCCCGATTTTGCGAAACTCTCACCAGAAGCTTTGAAAAAGCTGATGCTGGAAACGGCAGTCTACAAGATTCGCCTGGAAAGCCAGCGAAGACTGTTGAGAGCTCCTCAGTCCACTAAAATTGACGCCGAGTTGAAAGCGGCCGTTACCGATTCCTCCTACTCTATCCCTGCCCGTCTCGCAGCTCTCGCCTATATTCAGCAGAAAAAGGGTAATGCAGCTTTTCTGGCTTCCATTGCATCCCAGAACAGCGACATGTCGGGCTATGCCGTGCGCTTCCTGGGCGAGAACCCGGAAACAACGAAAGAGGTCGCCAAAGAAGCGGTAGCGGAGTGTCTGAAATCGGCTTATCCCAAAACCCGTTTGGAAGCCCTGATAGCGGCCACGAGAATTGGATTTCCGGGCGAAGGGATAACGAAATTACTCGGGGATTCCGATGCATTGATCGCCCACACAACTGTGCAGTGCCTTGCTAAGCGGGAAGCCTCAGCGGCATGCTTTGGCGTTCTCGATGACAGTAGTGTTTCGAAGCAGGCTCGGGTGGGTGCTTCCCGCGCTTTGGCGATGATGCATACTCTCGAAGTTGTGAAAGGACTGATCTCGCGACTGGAGAAAGAGTCCGTGGCCGATCGCCGGCAAGATATTTTGACTGCCCTTTGCCGACTCTATTATAAAGAGGCTGTCTGGAAGGGAGAATCCTGGGGAACTCGCCCCGATTATCGAGGCCCCTATTATGCACCCGTCGTTTGGGAAGGCTCGGCGGAGATCGGGAAAGTTCTCGAGAAAACGCTTTCGAACGCGGATGCTCTCGAAAGCGTCTTTTTGGGCGAAATCCTTGCGAAAAATCGAGTAAAAATCGGTGATCCTCTGGGTCGCCTGGTGGATCTGGCTAAGAAAGATCCCAAAGCTCTACCCGTTCTGGTCGAGCAACTTACCAAGGCGGAAGAAGTGCCGCCCAGTACGCTCGATTTATTAATCCAAGCTTCCGAGCAAAAAGAATTAACCGGTAAATCGGTTGAAAGTCTCGTACGCATCAATCAGGAAAAGGCTTATCGGGCCGCTTTTGCGGCTGCAGAGAAAGAGAAGGAGAGTCAGCGAACGATAATTGGTGCACCCTACCGGGATCAGTATCTTCCATTTTTCACGGAGAAGGTGAAAAGTGGTTCTTCCCTGGCTTACGCGGTTCTGTTGAAGATCGCTGCCAGTCCTATGTCGGTGGTCGAGAGCAAGGAACTAGCCTCCAAATTGATTGAAGCGGATTGGAGAGATCCCAAAAAGCGGGAAACTCTCCTGGCGGGAGCGGTATTGGGGAACGATCGCTCCCTCGCTAAAAATATTGTCGAGGTAGTTGACAAGGGTGGTCCCGAAAGTGACGTAGCGGCTCATGCACTTATAGCCTTGAAACTCGATGCAACTCGAGTGAAGGCCGTGTTCGAAGCCGTTGGCCCCAAGATCAAGGAAATGAAAGTCGAAGAGGCTCTGACGGCGGGTATCAAAGCCAAAGGAGAAATCTGGCGCGGCGAACAACTTTTCAACGCCGCCCGATGTGCGGTCTGTCATACGATTTCTCCCGATCAGGTTTCCAAAGGTCCGTATCTGGGAAATATCGCCAAGACTTATCGTCGTAAGGATCTGGCAGAATCAATTTTGCTGCCCAGCAAAATAATCGCCCAGGGTTTTCAGACGAATATTTTCAATATGGATGACGGTAAAACTTACACGGGATATGTAACCCGGGAAGCCGCCGATAAGGTGACGATTCGAGACGATAAGGGAACCGAAATCGTGCTTAACAAGAAGAACATTGAACGGCGTACCAAATCGAATATCTCGGTAATGCCGGAAGGGTTACTGGCCGAACTGAAGGTGATCGATCTGGCCTCCCTTCTCGATTATCTGGAAGATCTGGCGGCCCACGAACCGATTACCGCGAAGAAGCCCGCGAAAAAATAACAAGGATAGAATTCTTCGACGCCGAGTGATTCCTCTTGGAAGAATCACTCGGCTTTTTCTTTTTTCAGTCTGTTTTTATCGCTTAATGTTCGCTTAAGGCGGCGGGGTTACTCTGTAGTTAGTGACTTCCCTAGGAGATAGGCTCTAAATATTTGACTGGAGATTTCCATGAAACGACGAGTATTCGGTTTGCTGCTCTGCCTAACAGCCATGACGGTTCTAACCGTTCCCGCATTATCTCAGCCTCCCGAGGGGGGTGGTAAAGGCGGCCAGGGGAAAGGAAAAGGTGGGCAGGGATTTAAATTGGGTGTCGCGCTGCCGCCTCAACTGGTGGAACAGCTTAACCTGACCGATGAACAGAAAACCAAGTTGGCACAGATCGAAAAGGATCTGAAAGAAAAGCTTGATAAACTACTCACCAGCGAACAGAAGAAACAGATCGAAAGCTTCCGACCGATGGGCGGCATGAATAAAGGTTTTGGAAAAGGTGGTGACAAGGGAGATAAAGGCGACAAGGGGGATAAGGGCGATAAGGGCGACAAAGGAGATCGACCGCCGGTCGAATGATTCAAATCGTTCCTAAGCTAAGCAAACAGTTCGTCGATCGGTTTTCCGCTGGGCAAGACGCGAACCGGTCGACCATTCATTGCATATTCCGCCTGGGAATCGACTCCTAAATGCCGGTATATAGTGGCTAGAACGTCCTGGGGACTCTTGGGATTTGTTTTGGGAAAAGCAGCTTTTTCGTCGGACGCCCCCACAATGGTGCCTCCCCGGATGCCCCCGCCCGTAATCGCAGCGCTGAACACATTCGGATAATGATCTCTTCCGGCGTCCTTATTGACGCGAGGAGTACGACCAAATTCCCCCCACGCCAATACCATGGTGGTTTTCAAGAGGCCGCGCTGCTCAAGATCTTCGATTAACGCCGTGTACGCCCGATCCCAGCGGTCCAGAAATCCGAGTCGAAGCGATTCAAAGCCTTTCACGTGCGTATCCCACCAGCGAAGATCGACTGTGACCAACCTCACTCCGGCTTCAATCAGTCGTCGGGCGAGGAGTAAACGTTGACTCCAGGAGGGGCATCCGCAACGGGTCGGATCTTTGGGATCGAAGGCCGCCGCGTTACCGTAACGATTTTTCGTAAGCTGAGATTCGCGGTTCATATCAAAAGCGTCGCGTACGGCATTAGAGGATAGGATTTCCCAACTTTGCTGCTGGAACTTATCCGTGGCATCGATCTGACCCGTCGAATCGACTTCTCTTTTCAAAGCATCGAAGCTTTGCAGCAACCCTTTTCGATCTCCGACCCGCTCGAGTGTAATGCCGCTCGGGAAATCAAAATTAGGTAATTTAAACGGCTTGGAAGTATCGCCGGGATCGGCCATGGTTTCAAACGGTCGATGTGCTACACCCAGATAGGCAGACCCTGTACCAGGTACCATTCTGGGGATCATGACGTAAGGTGGAACCTTGGCCGATTGGTTGGTAAATTGTTTGGAGACAATGGAGCCACAACTGGGATGGATATTCTCATCGGGACTGGGGCCGGCATCGTAGCCAGTGAAACAGATCTGATCCCCGGTCGAGTGCCCTGCATCATGATGGTTCAGGCTTCGGATAATCGACCACTTGTCCATGATTCGGGCAGACATCGGTAGCAGTTCGCAGAGTTGAACACCGGGAACCGTAGTGGGAATGCAACCGAATTCGCCTCTAAATTCAACGGGGGCTTCCGGTTTCATATCCCACATGTCGATATGCGAAGGTCCCCCTCGCATCCAGAGGATAATCACCGAATTGATTTTGGATTTACTCGTCTCCGCTCGGAGAAGATCCGGCAAGCATAAACCCACCGAGCCCAGCATACCCGCTTTGACAAAACTTCGTCGATCCGGTCTCTGAAAGGTTTTCATAGAGAAGTCACAGAGGAAAAAGTTACTCGGCAGGAATTCTAATTTTAACTAAGCTTTCGCTGGGACGCTAATATAAACGCACTAGAATCGATTACCATTTTGAGATTCGAATCCGGAGGTTGTTCACTTTTTGGCAGCCGGCTGAACTTTCACATCCACGCGGTAAGAAAAAACGGGCCCGCCCTGATCATTCGCTTCCGTGATCGAAAAGTAATATTTCCCATCCTTGGCAATG
Organism: Telmatocola sphagniphila; assembly: GCF_018398935.1. Lineage (GTDB taxonomy): Bacteria > Planctomycetota > Planctomycetia > Gemmatales > Gemmataceae > Telmatocola > Telmatocola sphagniphila. The sequence continues at coordinate 1,536,220 of NZ_CP074694.1, forward strand.
ACATATTTCAGTTCTGGATCGCGACTGCCAGACATGTCATCGACCAGTTTAAGCAGGTTCTTCTCGCTGTCGTAGAGGCTCAGGATCGGGTCCGTGATGGTTTTCAATCGGGACGCCCAGACGCTCAGTTCCAGGTTATCTCCTTGCTTGAGTTCCAGGCAGTAAACATCCACATCCTGAGGTTTGCCAATGGTCCCCTCAATGACTGTAGGAGCTTGGATTTTCTGAGCGGTGGAAAAGCCGTCATTGGGCTCCATTTCCCGAGTGATCTGACCGGGAAGATCAATGATGAGGATGAGAGGTTCCGAGGTGCTTTCTTTACTGACGAGCCTTAATTCCAAATTTTTCTCTGCGATCTTCTGCTTGAAGTTCAGCTCGACTTGAATTTCTGTATCACCTCCAGGTTGATTGGCGATCTTTTTGACACCACCGAGAATCTTAACCTCCACATTGGGGTTATTGCAGAGTACCTGAGACACATTCTCAAACTTCGAACCGCGAATCAGAACTTTAGGCTTGTCCTGAGCTAAAATTCCTAGTGGTGCCCAGGCTCGGATTTTCGGAGGATCAGCTTTTTTGCTTTTCTCTTTATCCTGAGCCCTAGATGGCAAGTTTGCGCTGAGAAAGATCGCTACGCACCATAACCCTCCAAAGCTCAAATACCGCTGGAACATGTTCCACCTGAAAATTTCAGAGAGGGATTAGTTAGGCGAAGAGTCCCTTGATCATTTCCCCCTGATCCAGAATCTCGATCGGACGGCCATCCGGAGTGTGGATGATCTTTCTCGGATCGATACCCAGGGAAGAGAGTATTGTGTAGCAGACATCTGCCGGTGGGATGGGCTGAGTAATGGGGTACCCCCCCTGCTTGTCCGTAGCCCCAATGACCTGACCGCGACCCACGCCGGCACCCGCAAACAGAATGGAGGCAGCCTGCCCCCAGTGATCCCGTCCCGTATCTTTGTTGATCTTTGGCGAGCGGCCGAATTCTCCAAAGCACGCGACTAGTGTGTCTTTGAGTAAACCTCGACTATCCAGATCTTCAATCAAGGCCGAATAACTGCTGTCGAATTCGGGCAGTTTTTTATCGAGTCCTTCAAAAATCTTGGCGTGATGATCCCAGCCGCCAAAATTAATGGTGATAAATTTGACTCCCCCTTCGATGAGCCGTCGTGCCAGCAAGCAGCTTTGTCCAAAAGTCGTTCGACCGAAGCGATCTCGCGTTTTCTCCGATTCCTGTTCGATCGCGAAGGATTTACGAGCTTCGCTGGAAAGAATCATATCGGAGGCGCGCTTGCGAAATTCGTCGTACGTCGCGATCTGGTCGTTTCCCTGGACAGTTCTGGCTAGATTATCGACGGTTTCCAGTAACTTGGCTCGGCGCTCCTGCTTTTTGATCCCGACTTCCTCGGAAGGGCTGACATCGCGTACCTTGTAGTTCTTCTCATTCGGATCGCCCGCTCGAAAGGACTCGTAGCGCCCACCGAGAAAAGCACTCTTCCCCAACTCCCAGGTGAAAGAGGGATTTCGGGGAATCGAGACGTAAGGAGGCAAAGTCTTGGTAAATCCGGATTCTTTGGCCACCACAGCTCCGATGGCCGGGTAATCGCCGAAGGGGGAGCCGAAACGACCCGAGAGTGCCCAGTTGGTCGCCGTTTCGTGATGATCGTTGTTATGGGAGGCGGAACGAATCAACGTCACCTTATTCATGATCTGGGCGGTTTTAGGTAGTGACTCTGCAATTTGCAAACCTTTTACTGATGTCGCAATCGGCTTGTACTTACCTCGAATTTCTTCAGGAGCTTCCGGTTTCAAATCGAACGAATCGTGGTGTGAAAGACCGCCGCCGAGATAGATGAGAATCACCGATTTAGCTTTAGCTGACTTATCGCTGGCGACGGACTGGAGTTTTAGGAAGTCGGTCAGGCCGAACGACAGCGGAGCGAGGGCACCCACCCGAAGGAATTGCCGACGATTGTGCTGGATATGAAGCATGGTCTCACCATTAATGGTTGAAAGCAAAGTCTTTGGAATTCAATAACGCCCAGAGAAGATCGGAATAAACCGCTTCCAGAGAGTCTCCCTCGTTCAACATTTTCTGAACCGTTTGCACTTCTTTTTCCGTGGGAAAGCGAGTCAAACTGCTCAGAAATAACTCCCGAATATTATCCTCGCTTGAAGCGCCGGTTTTCAGTCGTTGCTTCAATCGTCCAGAATCCGCTTTAAATTTTCGAAGGATCTCTTCACCATTTTGCAAATGCAAAAGTTGGGGAAGTGTGACATCGCCGTTTCGCTCGCAGGCGCAGGCCGTCACTCGCTCCGATTTCCCAAACATCCCCAGGAAAGCATTGTTCGTAATCGCGTCGGGAATTTGAATCGCTCGAATGCCCTGCGGGTAGCCGTTGTAATTGTCTGGAACGAGCGTTACCTGCGCTATGGCATCGGCCAGGACTTCCGCCGGAAGCCGACGCGCGTAATAATGCGAATAAAAACGCTGATCGGTTTCATTTTCCTTGCAGGTGGTTGCAGAAACTTGATAGCTTCGGCTGTTGACTATAATTCTCATCAATTTTCGGAGATCGTAGCCGTTCTGGATGAATTGCTGGACTAGAAAATTCCAGAGTTCAGGATTACTGGGAGGGTTTGTGGCCCGGATATCATCCACTGGTTCGACCAAACCAACCGCGAAGAAATGCTTCCATAGCCGATTCACCATTGCCCCCGCAAAGGCTTCGTTCCTGGGATCCACAATCCAAGCGGCCATTTTTCTTCGAGGATCCTCGCCGGTCGCTATTTCAGAACTCTTTCGATCCAAGGTTTGTGGCTTCAGAAACTGGCCGGTTCTGGGTTGATTCACGCCGACCGGTTTTTTGTTCTCGTTTTCATCGGGATGGGAAATTTTGAGTAGGCTCGGCCCTTCCTTGGAATCTTTGCGTTCGATTTTGATGCGAGAGAAATATGCCGCGAAATGATAATAATCGTCCTGAGTGTATCGCTCCAAGGGATGATTGTGGCATTGAGCACAACCGATCCGGGTGCCCAGAAACGCTTGAGCTACGGAAGCCACTACCTCGGAGCGATCCGCATGGCGATTCTCACCGACCGTCACTATGTAATAACCGACTTCGGGATGGTCCTCGGAAGAACCACTCGAGGAAATCACTTCCCGAACCAATTCGTTCCAGGGGCGATTCCTGGCGACCTGTTCGTGTATCCAGCCGTGAAAAGCCCGAACGCCTTTATTACCGCGAACGTCGTGGTCGCGTTCTTTGCGGTTCTGGAGAAGGTCATCAAGTTGTAGTGTCCAGAAATCGACAAACTCGGGAGAATTGAGCAATTCTTCAATGAGCCGAGAACGCTTGTCCGCCGAATTGTTTTGAAGAAATTGTTTGGCTCTTTCCGGTGTTGGGAGTGTGCCGGTCAGATCGAGGCTCACTCGACGCAAAAATTCGGCATCCGTTGTTAAATGGGCAGGTTCTATCCCCAACTGATCCAGCTTTTTGAAAATCGCATCATCAATTTGATTGTTACGTAATGTCAGTTTTTCCCGAGGGACGGTATGGCCGCTGGGTACAGTAACCAATGAGACCGCGACTTCCGTCAAAAACGACGCCCGAATGGCCGTAGCACCCGATCGAAGGACATGAACCAGACCTTTGGGTTCAACCGTGACTTGGCTGGCGTCGTTCGATTGAAATTGCGTTAGCCAGGTAACTTCCGATTTCTGGCCATTATCCCAACAGGCAAAAACCTGAATCGGATAGGTCTCTCCAGAACGAGAGATTTTTTCAGACGGGCTGATTTCCAACCGGGTGAGCCTTGGTTCCGTCTTAATCGGTCCCGGAGTGCCCGCTCGAATCCAATTCAAAAGGGTTTGATATTCCCGTGAGCCGGTTTCGAAGAGCTTTCCGCCCGCATGAGATCCGTCGCCAATCGATTTCTTCAGAAGTAAGCTTCGCTCGGGAGAGGAACGATCAATTCGTCGCCCTTCGAATTCCCGGGTAATCGACTGAAAATCCTGATCGGGAGCATAGCCTCGCAGTGAGAGACGAAAGCCGTTCTGCCCCGCACTTTTACCATGGCAACTGCCCTGATTGCAGCCTTGTCGAGTCAGTAAAGGAATGATCTCGTTTTGAAAAGAAGGAGACTCCTCCGAACGAGCGGGCAGCGGCAAAAGCAGTAGAACAAAGAGTCCCAACGTATAGGCGGGTGCCCACCAGCGTTGCATGGAGTGTCCTTGGAATTAAATGCCAAAAAAGGGTGATCAGGTAGGTAATTGAATTCTACCTGAGACTCCCCTAGCCCGCAAGTTTAATCCCAGGGGCTGCAAACTACTTATTACCGGGCAATTCTGGGATGAAGCAACCAACGGCGGGCGTCGTAGTCGCAGTTGGCTTGTCGCCTTTCGCTATCGAACTCAGCACGGCGTAAAGATCTCGCTGATTGGGAGCAGATCGTTTTTTGCCAATAGAGGGATAGCGATCATCGATTCGTCCCTTGTAAACAATCGTACCATCCGGGATCACCACTGCTACCTCGGGTGTATGTGTAACAGTAGTAGCTTTGACGAGTCGGTGCTCGGTATCCCGGATCACCGGAATTTTCAGCTCGTAAGCCTTTTGATGCTTTTTCGCATCCTCTACCGATAGTTCCGGATCGACTTGGATGGCAAAGAATTTGATGCTGGAATTGTCAAATTCCTGAGCCATCTTGTTGATTTCCGGGATGTAGCTATTCGCGATCGGGCAATCCGTCGTCGTAAAGATCAGCACATTCGCTTTGCCTTTGTCCACTTGCAAAGGTTTGTGCTCCTTGCCATCCAGATCGAAGAATGCTTGGCTTTTCGGATCGGAGTTTTTTTTCTGCCCCGGCCCAGGTGAAGCGTCTTTCCAGAACGCCGGTGGGTCGATCCCCAACTTCTCCCAATGGATCACATCGCCGCGAAATCGGGAGCGCAAACCGGTCTGGAGGACATGGTTGCGAACTCCATTTCGCAAAGTATCCTTATTCGCTTCCTCGGCGGGCACCATCAGCAGATTGACCTGACCCATTTCGTCCTTCGAACCTTCTCCCCATTCCACAGCGATCGGCGGGCTGGAAGGATTTCGTGGATTCTCCGCTGTGTTGTCCCAGGTGACTTCCCCACGAATTTCGGTGCCCTTGGGTAACCGAATGAAATCCTTGTAGATGTATTGACCCTGCCAGTTGAAATCCCAATCGTGGATCGAGAAGAGCGTTTTTACCTCGCCGTCGGGTAACTTGGCAGTGGTTTTCATCGTTTTGCCGAGATAGTGAGCGTGCGAACCCGCGCCAAAAACATCCACATCCACTGGCAATTTATAAGAATCGGTTACTTTCAAAGTTTGGCCAGGAGGAATTTGTACCTTGGAAAAGATGCCGAACGCGGGCGGTAAAGCCAGGTTCACGAGCGTTCGTTCCGGAGGTTTATTCGCGAAGAAAAGACCGACGGTCAGCTCTTCATTCACCGCTTTCCCGGCCAGGTGAAAATGTGTCTGCAATACCAGATCGGATCCTTTTTTCAGCGGATAGGCAATTCCTTCGGGAAGCCGAATGGGTGTGGCCCCCACGGCCCAACCACCCAGACTTCCCGTGGGACGAAAACCCATTCCCTGAAAGCCCGGCTGCCCGGTAGTTTTCTCTTTCGCACGAGCCCGTCCGGAATTATCGAGGAAATAGAGAATGTGATGAACGACCTCAGGAGCCGAGGCACGGAATTCCACCGCCGTGACCCATTTATCTTCTTGGATTGGTAAGGGGATCACGAAATTTTGATAGATATCAGGTCCTTCCGAAGGAACCTGAAACGGACGGCTCATCTTCACTATTAAATCCGGTTTACCCAGCTGCCAGCCCACTGCGAATTTGGGAAGTTCGGGCACTTTCTTGGGGTCTCCCTCAGCCATGCCGGTTTCCACCCACTTTTCAAAGAGGGCAATCTTGTCTTCCGAAAGTCGCCTTTCGTTTCGGAAGGCATATTCGCCCCGGTCGGGCTGCCATGGTGGCATATAGTGATCCTTAACCACTCGCAGCATGGTTTTGCCATGTTTACGAGTATCGCTGTAATTTAACAGCGAAAACGGAGCGACTTGTCCCGGCCGATGACAGGAAGTGCAATTTTCAAAAACTAGTGGTGCAATGTGTTCAGAGAAAGTGACCTTCTCCGGTAAGAGCTCAGCGCCAAAGCCGCCGTGAACCGAACCGAAAAACACGATCAGAAAGACAACTATCTTGGACATGAAATTACCCTTTACGTCTGTAGCTCAGGATAGCTTACCTTATTTCAACCCGGAACTTCGCGGTCGGTTACGCAATTCGTAAATTTCCGTGTATCCGCCTGCTAAAATTGCTTAAGAGATTTTTCCATCAGGGCGTGAGCGATGCTGAGCGATGCGGATAAACGTCGCTTTGAGACCTGGGTAAGAAATGTAAGCCCTCGCGCCATAGTGTACGCTCGTTCTTTGCTGCAGGATCAGAATCAGGCGGAGGATGTCGTTCAAGAGTGCCTCTATCGGCTTCTTCGCCGATCTGAGCATTATGATCTTGAGAACGACGGGATGAAACTCCTCTTCACTTCCATTTCTAACCTGTGCATCAATCAAACTACCCGAAAAAAGTACTTGCTGAGTCTGGATGGAATCAAATCGGGCGATGACCAACCCGTGGCACTTGCCGATCGCACTGCCCTACCGCCCGAGGTAATCGTTCAGTATCAGGAGACGCAAACTCGCATCCGGGATGCACTTCTGCAACTGCATCCGATGCAGAGGGCCGCCGTGGAGTTAAGGGCTTTGGGAATGTCTAAAGAGGAGATTGCTTCGACGCTGGAAATATCGGCGACTAACGCCGGGGTTCTGGTTTATCGGGCCAGAAAGGCCCTGTTGGAACGCCTGCCGGACCTTTTTGCGAAAGACTCCAACGAAAGCTTGTAACGGGAGTTCAACGATCGGGTTAATAAGTGGGTTGAGCGAAGATAGCGAGAAAAACTATGTCTAACCCCTCCCAGGATGAATTTCGAAACGGCCCTTCCGATATGGATCGTATCCTGCGGGAGCATCTGGATCGGGAAGCTTCTAAGGTGGATGTGGATACGATCTGGTCTCAAGTTAATAGCCGTCTTGAAAGCGACTCAACTCGAATTTCTGTGGAAGACACGAAAAAGACTTCTCGAAAACGGAGGGGCTGGCCTTATTCGATCGGTCTGGTGGCATCGGTCATCCTCCTCTGTTCAGTTTTGATAACGACAAATTCGGTGTCTGCTACGCCTTCTCAACTCGTTGAAAAAATTCGGGAAGAGATACCCGTCGGGCAAGATGCGTCGTATCGGTTGCAAGTCGAACTGTCGCCTATCGCCAGGGAATTATTTCCTCATCTGGGGGATTCTGTGATTCGGCAAATCTCGACGCGGGGTGTTCGATTTCTCGTCGAACCTGGTTTAGGAGGCCACGGAGTCTGGGGACGGGACGGTCTAGGACGGGTCTGGCTGGCTCCGAGAAAAGATTCTGCGATTCGGTTCGAGGAAACCGAACTACCGAAACCGCTGCGAAATCTCGTCAACACGATTGGTCTGGAACTCCGGCCGTTATTGGACGAAGTCCTCGTCGATTTCGACCTCTCCTGGGGAGAAAAACAAGAAAATGGCTTGCGTTCCATCGAAGCGAATCGGCGTGGAGTGCCGGGAATCTTTGGGGTTCGCAAAGTCACTCTTCTGATTAACGAAACCCAAAATCGAATTGTTTCTTTGAGGGCGACTCGCATCTTGCCCGGAGGTCACACGGCCGAAGTGCGGATGGAATTCCTGGGTTTTAAAGATCTCACTGAGGCTGATTATGTCGCCGAGACCCACATTGAGGAAGGAGCGAAGGTCAGCGACCGAACCCATCCGATTCAGCGCCGCCAATTGATGCTCCAATATTTCGGACAGGCATTTCCACCCGAGAATTGACTGCATTGGCTCAAATCCAAAATTCTCTGCGCGATTGTGGAACAATCCGGATCTTTCCCCACAATACATGGGCATGTCGCAGAGCAATTTTTTATCGACGCACTGGAGCATGGTTCTGCGTGCCGGTGCCAAAGATCAATCGGGGAACGAAGAAGCTCTCTCTTTCCTCTGCGAACGGTATTGGTACCCTCTTTATGTCTTCGTACGCCGTAAAGGTGTGCCGACCGAACAGGCAGAGGATGCCACCCAAAGTTTTTTTACCCGATTGATTCAGAAACAGATTCTGGAACATGCCCTGCCCTCACGCGGCCGTTTTCGATCCTTTCTTATGACGTCGATGCAAAATTTTTTAAGCAACGAATGGGATAAGGCTCGCACCGAAAAACGAGGCGGTGGAAGAAAACTGTTTTCCTTTGATGTCAATGAGGGTGAGTCCAAGCTCGGATTGGAGCCTTCCCATCAATTGACGCCGGAGAAAATTTTTGACCGGGCTTGGGCGATTCAACTTCTCGAACTGGTGGTTCGACGACTAAAAAAAGAGCAACTTACCAGGAAGAAGGGAGCGGAATTCGAGATCCTAAGCCCTTTCTTAGCCGGCCGATTTGCCGCCGAATCGTACGAGCAGGCAGCCCAGCAGTTAGGCATATCCAGCGAAGCCACACGTCAGGCGGCCTCTCGACTCCGAAAACGGTATCGGGAATTGCTGAGAGAAGAAGTAGCGCAAACCGTTTCAGCCAAAGAAGATATCGAGGACGAGATATTGAAACTTTTTGAAGCGCTTTCCGCATGAGCCTCCGATTTCCCCCCGCTTAAAAAAACTGGGAAATTATACTGTCACAATTTCCTGATTTCGCTTTATGTCAGCTCAGGATCGCTTTTTTTGAGGGATACTAAGTCATGAGCGAACAGAAAATATGCCCGCAATGTGGCTCTGAAATACCCGCCGATGCTCCCAACGGTATTTGCCCCAAGTGTCTGCTTGGAATGGCAATGCAGCCTTCCCAAACCGCTTCCCTCAATGCGACTGCATCCGTAGCTGCATCGTCAAAAACTACCTTTGTGCCTCCGACGGCAGAAGAACTGAAAGACGTTATTCCGCAGATAGAAATGTTGGAGCTATTGGCGACGGGAGGAATGGGCGCGGTTTACAAGGGGCGTCAGAAATCGCTCGATCGACTGGTAGCGGTCAAAGTCCTACCGCCCGACCTGGCCCAGGGTTCGAACTTTGCCGAACGATTCACTCGAGAAGCCCGAGCCCTTGGAAGGTTAAACCACCCCAACATCGTCTCGGTACATGAATCGGGACAGATTAATGGCCTTTACTACTTTGTGATGGAGTACGTGGAAGGTACAAATCTGCGGCAGTTGCTCAAAGATAAATCATTGACCCCTAAACAAGTCCTAGCCATCGTTCCCACGATCTGCGAGGCGCTTCAATTTGCCCACGATGAGGGTATCGTACACCGCGATATTAAGCCGGAAAATATTCTGATCGACAAAAAGGGACGCGTGAAGATCGCCGATTTCGGCTTAGCAAAGCTGCTCGGCAGCGATCACATCGAAGAGAACCTGACGGCGACTTATCAGATCATGGGGACGATCAAATATATGTCTCCCGAGCAGATGGAAGGAGCCAAAGATATCGATCATCGGGCGGATATCTATTCTCTGGGCGTCGTGTTCTACGAATTACTCACGGGAGAATTGCCGTTGGGCCGGTTTCCGGTACCCTCCAAAAAAGTTCAAATTGATGTGCGCTTGGACGAAATCGTTTTGCGGGCCCTCGAAAAAGAGCCTTCTCAGCGTTATCAGCAGGCCGGCGACGTGAAGACGGAGGTCGAATCGGTTGTTAATACTCCTGGTGCGGAAACGAGCAAACCGAAACCCGAATCACCTCCTCCATCCCCGAAAGCGAGAAATTTCTGGCGAGGTTCTCGCCCGAGAAACGCTATCCTTCGATTGGCTCAAGATCTCGATGAGATCGAGGATCCTTACTTTCGATGGGTCTGGTTTCCGTTAGCAGGACTTTCGCTCTTCATGCTCTTGGCGACATTGTGCATTTCCGCTTTGCATCCGCATGGCAGCAATGTGGAACTGTATTTTATGCTTTTTCTCAACATCGGTTTCGTATTCCTGGGGCTGAATCTTCTCCGATTCGTTCGGCGCAAATTTCTAATGATCGCCGACCCGGCATCGATATCGTTATGGAATCCGGAGCAGATTGAGTCCGCTCTAAAATCCTCTAGCGAGTGGCTGAAGTACACGGCATTTGCTTCATTTTTGAGCGGCCTCATGCTCGCCTGCTTCCTGGAGCATCCCCAGTTTTACGTTCTCGCTTTGGTATTATCGAATGGGCCACTTCTACTGGCGGCCAGGGCTTTAAGCCGGTCACGCTCCCCCGGCATTCTTCCCCCCCTTATCGCCATGCTCCCTTTGACCCCGGCAATCGGCCTGGGTTTGCCCCTGGGCATTCAACTCCTGAGAATGCTGTCAAGGCCGGAGGTGAAAGCTTTTTTCGAAGCGAAACGGGCTCCTCAGAATTCGGCTGGAGGTAATCCTTAGAACCGCGATTCGCGTGCTGATAGTTCTTTGACCTTTTTCCGTGTTAGACCATTACGATCTGATTGCGAATATCTTGATTGAGTTCATAAGATGGATCGCAATGCGAAGCACTTCCCCTCAGGCTTGGCTTATCGTCGGATTGCTGATCCCGGTGGCTCTGCTGAACTATCTGGATCGGCAGATGCTTGCTTCCATGCAAGCTTCCGTAATGACTTCGATTCCTTCGATTGAAACTCAGGCGAACTGGGGCCTAATGCTCGGTCAGTTCAAGTGGGTTTACGCATTTCTCAGTCCCGTTGGCGGTTTTGTTTCCGATCGTTTTGGTCGGCGACTGACGATATGCGGAAGTCTATTTGCCTGGTCGCTCGTAACGTTCTGGACTGGCCAGGTGGAGACTTATAACGAACTTCTCTGGGCCCGTTCCTTGATGGGCGTCAGTGAAGCATTTTACATTCCCTCAGCGCTCGCCCTCATAACCGAATATCATCCCAGTTACACCCGTTCTCGGGCCGTTGGTTTCCATCAACTGGCGATCTATCTCGGAGTGATCGCTGGAGGTTTCGGAGGGTATGTTGCATCTGATCCCCAACTCGGTTGGCGACTCGCTTTCCAAAGTTGTGGAATTATCGGAATACTCTATGCATTTCCCTTGTTCCTCCTTTTGAAAGACCACCAACGAGAGGTGACTCAGGGAAATCCGAAACACATCTCTCCTCTGGGAACATTGTCGGAACTGCTAAAGTTGCGCTCATTCATTCTACTGGTCTTCTACTTTACTTTGCCGGCGATGGCGGGGTGGATCGTGCGCGATTGGATGCCGGCCGTATTGAAAAAGCAATTTGAGATTAGTGAGGGAAAAGCGGGGGTCTCCGCCACACTCTATTGGCAAATGGCCGCGATCTTGGGGGCACTCCTAGGTGGCTGGCTGGCCGATCGCTGGAATCGAAAGTCGATTAAGGGACGAATTTACGCGAGTGCTTTGGGAACGAGTCTCCTGGTACCGGCGATTTTCGGTGTGGGCAATTCCAGCTCCCTGCAGATGGCAATCGCCTTCCTGATTATCTTCGGGCTCGGTTGGGGCTTTTTCGATTGCAATAATATGCCAATTCTTTCGCAAATCGTACGACCGGAACTTCGCGCCACCGGCTACGGCATTATGAATTTTGTCAGCATTAGCTGCGGTGGATTGGCCGACTGGGGATTTGGATGGCTGCGAGACAGAGAGGTACCAATTCCTATCATTTTCAGCAGCTTTGCGAGTCTGGCCATTGTTTCAGTAGTTTTGGTCCTACTGATCAAACCCTCTGAAAAATATTCGGATCGGATTTAGAACCTATGATAGGTAAACTCACAGGATTTATTGCGGCTACGCATACTCCATTCTTGGCCAATGGCGAACTCAATCTCTCGGTTATTGAAAAACAGGCGGCTCATCTGGAAGCGACGGGAGTTTCGGGAGTGTTCATCTGCGGTACTACTGGAGAATGTCATTCGCTAACGCTCCAAGAAAGAATGGATCTGGCCGAGCGCTGGAGTGCCGTGCGGCGAGGTACTAACCTCAAATTGATCGTCCATGTCGGCGCTAACTGTTTGACGGAATCCCGCCAGTTGGCAGCACATGCACAGTCTTTGGATGTGGATGCTATCGCTGCCATAAGCCCGAGTTACTTCAAACCAAAATCGCTCCAGGCTCTTATCGAGTGCTCGGCGGAAGTAGCTGCCGCCTCGCCGGCCTTGCCTTTCTACTTCTACGATATTCCCTCCATGACGGGCGTTAACTTTCCCATGTCTGACTATCTTGAGAAAGCCGCCGTGCGGATACCGAATCTCGCTGGCGTCAAGTTCAGCAATCCCGATCTGATGGAGTACCAGAAATGCCTGCATCTGGCTAATAGTAAATTCGATATGCCCTGGGGTACAGACGAGTACATTCTCTCAGCTCTTGCAGTAGGAGCTATCGGCGGCGTGGGGAGTAGTTATAACTTGGCCGCTCCAATTTATCGCCGTCTGCTGTCCGCTTTTCAGAGAGTAGATTTGAAATCCGCCCAGGCAGAACAATATCGATCCGTTCAGATCATCGATCTCATGATTCAACACGGCTACCTGGCCGCTTCAAAATTTGCTATGAACCAATTGGGAATCGATCTAGGAGGAGTACGCCTTCCCTTAACAAATCTGGAAGAAACTCAGAAGCGATCGCTTCAGTTATCCTTGCAGACTCTGGGATTTTACGATTGGATCGCTTTGTAAGGTTCTTATCGCTTTCTAAAGCAACTTAATTTTAATGAGCAACAGGCTTGATTCTGACGACGTCTGCGATCTCCCGGTTTCTACGATCTTTACTCTCCGCGCTGGGAACGTAAGCCCTGACATATTCTATACTTGCTTTTTCGGGAGTAACGGTTACTCGGAGGTGTCCGGAAGGTGGTAAAAATGTACCCCGGATGTAGCCATACTCGTCTGCATTCCGAAGCTTGTCGTATCCTGGGTGACCAGGCTGCGGGACCATGAGATAAAGGATATTATCCAGTTCCTGTCTCGCGTAGAAATGATCGTGTCCATGAAATACGGCCGAGACGTTGTACTTCAGCAACAACTGATGAATCGGCGTAGACCATCCGGGTCGTTTTTGCTTAAACTCGTCCTGACCCTCTTTGGATCTTCCTCCCCATTCGTAAAGGAGTGCGGCTTCGCTTCCCCCTCGAGCCGATTCATCCAGGCCCCCCACAAGATGATGTATAAACACGAACTTGTATTTGGCTTTGGAGGCCGAGAGAGTTTTCTCCAACCATTTGAATTGTTCTTCGCCGAGTGTACGTCCCCAATTTCCACTGCTATCTTTGCCCCGACCCCTTTGATTGGTTTTCCAGAAGGGATCCAGAGCGATAAATAATGCGTCCCCCCACTCCCAGGCGTAATAATTTTCTAATCGGCCGACTGATTTGAGTTCCGTTTTGTTACCTGTATAGAATCCATCGGGATAGGGATTGGGAAAATATTTCTTTCTAGTCAAACAGGACCAAGAAGACATGCAGTCGGATGTTCCATCGTAGCGATCTAATTTTTCACCATCGTGATTACCCAACACCAAAAATAGTGCTGCAGAATTTGCAACCTGTCCCAGATAGTATCGCTGGGCGAAGTATTGCGGGAGCGCATCCTTGAACCTTTCATATTTATCCGTCATAAACGTGTCGCCCACATCGATGTGAAAATCGGGGTTATCGGCCAGGACATTCGCCAGTGTCTTCTCGTAAACGGCGATACGAGTTCCTTGATCGAGGTGGGAGTCGGATTGAATGGTAAAAGTGAATGCTTCCCCTCGAGATCTTGCAGTGTGAAACCGGCCTTCCGGGAGTGAAGTATATTCAGAGACCGCAGGTTCTCGATAATAGAACTTGTAGAAGTATTGTTTATCCGCTTGCAGATCTTTTAGAATAATTTCGACCGGATCCTCCGGAGAGAATTTCTTGCTTTCAGTTTTCCCGGTATAGCCGCCGCTTTCAGTTCCATATCGTATGAATCCTTCTGCATTTTTATAAGCAAGGATGCTGCAGGTGATGCTCCTGGAAGTGGGACGAGTAAGTAGAATGTCGACGGGATGAACTGGAGCTGGCCCAGTAAAAATATGCTTTGGATCCGACTTGTCGCCTTGCTTTTTCTGAGCCAGGGATTGCATGGATTGCTCGTCAAATGCAATGGGCAACAGAACCAACAAAATCAAGCTCGCGAACAATCGTCCAAAATAAATCATGTTCATTTCCGGCATTTGGAATAGCATTTCAGGAATTAACAATAACTAGAATTTAATCGGCAAACTGGTTAGCTTTTTTGTGAAGCCGATCGAGAGGAGATTTGATAATTGTGAGCAATCTCACCTGATCTTCGCTTGTCACTTTCGTCTTTAGGGAGATAGGTTCGAACGTACTCCACTTTCACTTCGGAGGGAGAAACGGTAACTTTCAGAAAACCTGAATTAGGAAGCTTAACTCCCGTCTTATAGCGATCTTCGTTATAGGCGACATAGCCGTGATCCGAAGGCATCGGAAGCTCCTGGTAAATGATTCCGTCTTTTTCCTGCTTGGCATAAAGGTGGTCGTGACCCTGAAAGAAGATAGTCACTTTGTGCTTCACCATCAGTTGATGGATCGGCATCTCCCATCCGGGCCGCTTCTGTTTAAATTCCCAGTCTCCCCGTTTGTTCTTGCCTCCCCATTCGAAAAGATCGCATTGATCTATTCCACCCCGTCCGGAACCGAGTACGTGATGCGCGAATACAAATTTGTACTTGGCAGTACTCTCCTCTAGTATTTTTTTGAACCATTTATATTGCATGTCTCCCAGTGTTTTTCCCCACCAATCGCCCTCTTTGGACTTTTTGTCTTCTTTGCCCTCAGTTCCTCCCGCGAAGCCGCTATCGACCAGCGTAGGCGAGTGCCAGTAGTTATCGAGAACGACAAACAGTGCATCTCCCCAGGTCCAGGAGTAATAGTCGCGGAGAAGCCCAATTTCCTTTAAGGGCTCCGAGTTGCCTTTATAAAATGCATCGGGTTCGGGCATGGGATAATATTTATTTCGCGCTTTTTGCACGCCCACGGCCACGGCATGGCGAACATCTTTTTGATTGTAATTGAACAACGAGCCCTGCTCGTGATTGCCGTTTACCAGATAGATGGGTGCGGTTTGCCCGACCAGCCCCAGAAAGGGGCGTTGGAGCGTATAAGGTTCCGCGAATCCCTCCGGAGTATGATTTTTTACTTTGTCGACACTGAAATCATCGCCGATACAGATGTAAAAATCGGGTTGGGTGCGGGCGGCTTCGAGCAAGGTTCGGGCATATAAGTTGGGCTCAGACATTTGTGGTCTTTCGGGATGCGAATCACCTTGGACGGCAAACGTGAAAGTGCTTCCTTTGACACGCTGAGTATGAAAACGATTTTCGTCACGCGGAGTATAAGTTTTTTCGCCCGACTTTCTCAACTGAACACGAAAAAAGTATTCTGTATCAGGTTTCAATTCTTCTAGTGTAAATTCAAGGGGTTCCTGAGCAGCCAGCGAATAAACCTTGGTTTTCTGGGTATACTTGCCCGAGGAATATCCGTAGTCCAGATAGATTTCGGCTTTGTCCTTGCTGAGAGCACTAACCACGATGGATCGATCCGTCACACGTCCTAGAATTATCGAAAGTCTGTCGTAGCTGGAAAGCGCGGAGGGCAGAACATACGAACCTGCGTTATTCCCCTTTTTCCCCGGGCTTTTCGGCTGCTGGGCGAATAACTTGCCGAGCGTGATCCAGTTCAGCAGATATAAGATTGCTGCAACGAACTTACGTCGATTCGGGTAAATATTCATAACTGCCGCTTTCTTACCAAATCTTGTTCGGTATCAGTCGTCTTCAACAACTTTACGATTGGATTCGTGGTGGCTTTCATGATGGAAAAAATCCGGAGGCAACTGTTTTAGTTCCACTAGATCGACCGAGACACTTCTCGGCCCTCCGCGAGCCCGGGGAAGGCCGTTGAAAATCATCTGGTAAACCAGACCAGTTTTTGAGTCATACCATAAGTCCACTTCCGCCGGACCTCGATACTCCTGAGACTTCTTCTCGGCATGCAGACCCAGCCAACCTTTGGTGTTTTTTGCCAAGAGTTTAAGATTGTAAGCCTCTTTTATTTTTTGAAGATCCTTCTGAAGATCCACGAACGGAATCCCCTGCTGATTGCCAGGAACCCCACCACGAAATCGGGAAAGATCCTTGCTGACTCGGACCGTTCGATTCGGCGGAGCGGACCAACTTCTCATTCCATCACAACCCGTGACGAATAATTTGTCATCCGTTTGTTTTCTTTCCAGAACGAATTGATCGGGATAGCGAACGTAGAGTTTAGCCTGATCGATGGGAGGCCTGTTCTCCTGCTCCGACTCGGGCTCCTCATCCAAGTTGCGAATGACGTAAGTTCGATCGATTCGGAGGGTCGATTTCTCAATTAATTTTTCTAATTCCGAAGCAGCACTTCTGGATGTTGGAATCAAATAGATCCCCAAAAATAGGGCAAAAGCCAAACACACGCAAGCCGCGTACACCAATTTCTTCCTCATTCCTCCGCCCCAAGTGTTGGGGTAGGTTGAGTTGTCACGGCCATTTCGCGGAGCTATCGCCATTTGAGGTCGTACCACCTCACGTAGACGGTTGTGTAGTTGAACGGATTCCACGAAAAGTACGATGTGTGCTTCGTCCGCTTTCAACCAGGTATTCAGCTCAAATTCCTCCTCAGAGCTCAGGCAGCCATCCAGGTGGCCGTTAATCAGATAGGAATATCTTCCGCTCATAAGATCACCTCGGCCGCTTTCTTGCGTTCGAGGCAATCCCTGAGTCGATCCCGGATTCGCTGCAAGGCCTTTGCCACTAAATTCGGTGTCATTCCCATCTGATCACTAATCTGGGCTGGCTTCAGATCCTGCTGGTATCGAAAATTGCAAAGGGACTTCGCTTTGGAGTCGAGTTTTTCGTAGCACTCCGTCAGATAGTCCAGGCCGTTCTCTTTAAGCGAGGAATTTTCGAAAGCCTGCGCGATGCGATCGACTGTTTCCGTATCGAAAGCTAATCGATCTCGGTTCTTGCGCCGAAAATATAAGTGGATTTGATTTCGAGCGATGCCAATACACCAACCGAGGAAGGAAGCTTTGGGATCGTATCTCTCGAAGGATTCCAACACGGCAACGGCAATTTCCTGGAGGAGGTCGTCGCGATCCTGAAAATCTCTCACTTGAGAAGTGATGAAGGCCGACACAGTTGGGACGGCCAAAGTCCAGAGTTTCGTCGCTTCTAGATATTTCTGATTCATTCTTCCCGCCCGGCGGATTCGTGCCTAGCTTCCCCGCTTGGCTTTTGAGAATGCCAATGCTTCCTGCAATTGAACGATGGCCGAGTTGAGCTCGCTGATAGCTCCTCCCGATTTACTGGGAGAATTTTTTATGAGCGAAATGGTACTTTGCAGTTTAGTGATGCACTGCGCTAGCTGGGCATCGGATAGTGCCTGGGGTTCACTCAGCTGATTGCCGGAAGTTTTCTTCGAAGATCCCGCACTCGGAGCCGTACTGCCCTTTCCAGCGGCCATTTTCCCACTGTTGCCAGAACTCCCGCTCGCTTTTTTCCCACCGGTGTGTGAGCCTTTATTCGCCTGCTTCAATTGATGTTCTGCGGCAACAATGTCCTTCACCGCCGCCCCTCGATGGCCTCCATAATCATGATCCGCATTATCCAATATGGCTTTGATTGCTTGGAGATTGTTCAAAGCTGTGGTAAGAGTCGAATTGGAATTACTGGTATGTCCTTTGGTTGCGCTCCCCAAACTCCCCGCGTTCAGCGGAGGGGCTGCATGACTGGTCGAGCCAAATCCTAGCATAGCAATTGTTGGAACGGTAAGAAATCGCAGCGTAAACATAAAAAAGTCCTCATGGAGTGAAATGAAATCGAATCGGGAGAGAAAACTGGAACAATGTTGTCTGCGAGTTCTTCACCATCGATCATTCGAATGATTTTTGCTTTCTCTCCACACACCATTGCTTAACCGCCGAGGCAGATTTATGACACATATTTTCTTGAAATCCCCTTTTTTCATCTCATTGCTACGAAGATGATGCCTGCCAAGTTGAATTTCTGGCCTCAGACGAAAATTCAGTGGAGGGGCATCGATTTGTCTGGAAGATTAATCCCTCCGAACCAAAATAACTCCGATTACGGAACGACGATCAGAAATCCGATACTCCACGCGAAGGGTACATGCGTATGGCAAAGTTTGAATCTAAATCTTACCCGAACATTTTGCGTCTTCACTGGATGGTACTGCTGACAGTTTGCTTCGATTTGAACTTAAAATCCTCGATCGCCGCTGAGGATTGGGGTAGCTACTCAATAGTTCCTTCCAGCGCTACTGGATTCGTTTTGGAAGCTGTCGGATCTCAATCGAAGGAAGGGGCTGTCGTCTCCATTAACAAGCCCATGGCAACCGAGAACCAGAAATGGGTGATTGTTGCCAGGGGTAAAGATCGCTACTTGATTAAACCGAGTCTGTCATCGACACTCGTTCTGGCCGCTTCCGAAGGTGGCAAGAAAATGGGGACAGCCATCGTTCTCGAAAAGGAGAATGGCAAACCCTGGCAGGAATGGAGTCTGAAAAAAAATGAAAATGGTTCCTACTGTATAATTCCCGCCCACGCTCCCGGACTGGGTCTGGACCATTTTGGCGGCAAAGCCGCGGTTGGAGCCCGGGTCGATCTCTGGGAAAATCGGCCGGGAGATCAGCATCTGGAATGGTTCATCAAGCCGTTAGCCGGAACCGAAAAAGCGATTGCCAACGGTATACTCGAGTCGCCACCCAGCACATATGTCGCTCCGGAAATCCAGGCCGAAAAAATACTTAAGGGGCAGCTCAAAAGTTTCACTTTCAATTCGAGCAAGATCTTCCCCGGCACTGTTCGAGAAGTCAACGTGTTCATACCCGCCCAGTACAATGGAGCGAAACCCGCCTGCGTCTATGTGAAAACCGATGGCTTTAATCCTAAGGAACAGGAATTGATGGAGAAAATGATCGCCACCAAGGAAATGCCTGTGACCATAGGGATATTTGTTCGACCCGGAGATTTACCGGCACCCATGAAGAATACGATGGGACGACGCAACCGTTGCCTGGAATATGATGGGATGGGGGATAACCACGTTCGATTTCTGCTCGAGGAATTACTGCCCTACATAGCCAAAGAATATCAATTGAAACTATCAGACAACGGAGACGATCGCTGTATCGCCGGAGGTAGCAGTGGTGGAATTGCTGCATTTAATGCGGCCTGGGAACGGCCAGAAGCTTTTAGCCGGGTCTATGCCAATAGTGGAAGTTTCGTCGCTTTTCGAGGCGGCCACGAGTTTCCGACACTCGTTCGTAAATTCGAAGCGAAGCCGATCCGCGCTTATCTCACCACCGGCATGCACGATATGGAAAATTGTGCCGGCGATTGGTTCCTGATCGACCTGGAAATGGATAAGGCCCTGAAATTTTCCGGTTACGATTACAAGTTTCGAGTTATCAAAGGCGGCCACGTGGCTGGGTATTACGACTACTACGAAGAAGCGATGAGTTATCTCTGGAAGGATTGGCCTAAGCCGGTTAAGGCAGGTCCGAGCGCTCCCCGCGTGCAGGATATCATTCTTCCGAATGAATCCTGGAAGTTAGTGGCTCAAGGGCTTCGAGGAATTACAAGCTCGGGGGTTACGAAAACTGGGGAAGTTCTCTTTCTGGAAGCCGATGCTAACAAGATACTCCGATACGATCTGGAGGGGAACATCACTCTGTTCACTCCCAATGCGGAGCAAGCTTCTTGTATGTGCGTGGGGGCTCAGGGAGAAATTTACGTCGGTTCGAAAACATCCGGAAAGATCTTGAAGATCGAATCAAATGGAGAGCGTTCCGTCTTAGTGGAGGGTTTGCCCCCTCAGCAATTGTTAGCCATGCCGGATGGAAGTCTCTACGCAACGAGCAATGATGCAAAACTCAAGGATTCGGGGAGTATCTGGCTCGTCAAGGCGGGCAAAAAAACTCAGGTCGATTCGGGATTGAAATATGCCAGCGGTTTAGCCTATCGACCCGATCAGTGGCTTTTGAGCGCGGCCGATGGTCGCTCGAAGTGGGGCTACAGTTTTCAGATCCGCTCGGATGGAAGTTTGATCAACAAAGAGAAGTTCTTCTGGTTACACGTTCCCGATTGGGAGGACGATTCCGGAGCGGAATCGATGTGCTACACCAAAGAAGGCCCACTGTTAATAGCTACGCATTTTGGTGTTCAGGCCTGCGCGGACGATGGGCCTACACAAGTGATACTTCCTTTACCCGATCGCTCGCGTCTGCTCGGCGTCTGTCTGGGAGGCAAGGATCAGGATACCTTATTCGCTTTTACGTCTGACAAGATCTGGAAGCGAAAAGTTAAAGTGCACGGCGTCGGAGCTTTCACCCCCTGGCAACCCGCTCGTGGTTCGAAGCTCTAAATGGAAATGCGTGAGAATCGCCAGAGATTGTTCTCCTTCGAATCTCACGCTCCCCAATCGATTTCCCAAGTTTACTTGGATACTTTTTTCTCGAACTTATCCAATCGATTTCGAAGCTCTTCGGCTTCCTTCTTAAGCTTTTCAACCTCAGTCTGAAGTTTCTTCAGATCATCCGTCGGCATTTTGGCGTCGCGAATAGTCGTCACAGCCTTCTTGGCGGCCTCGACTAATCCCTCGTCCGATTCTTTCGAAGCGATTTCTTCGAGTTGCTTAAGAGCCGGCTTTGCCTGAGCACCCATACCTTGTAACGTTCTCACAGCATGAGATTTCAAACGTATTCCTTCTCCTGTCAACAGCGCGGCGATCGCCTCGACCGCACGATTTTGTTCGGCTTCTGTAGCCTTATCGGTTTTCACCAATCGGCTGAGGGCCGAAACCGCCGTGGAACGGCAGTCATAGGGTTTATCTTTTTTAGTCCAGTCTATGAGAGTAGTCAGCACTGCCAGATCCTGAGTGTTTGCCAGACCCTTGAGAGCGGCGTTGCGCAATGCTTCGCGATGCGAAGGTTTCTGCAACCAGGGGGTAAGGACTTTGATCGCATCGGGGCGTTTCTGGTTGGAATAGATAGAAATAGCTTCGGCCTCGATCGCAGCACTCTCATCCCCCTGATTCAAAATCGCCGACATGGTATCAGCGATCTTTTCATCTTTTCCAAATCGAGCCAAACTACTGGCAGCGGTTCTTCGCAATTTCGGATTTTTCACTTTCAGTTCTTCGAGTAAAGCAGCTTTGCATTCTTCGCCCCCCGATTCCGCCATAGCCGTCATAATAGCCTGAGCGACACCCGGTGTTTTCTCGAGAGGAAGCGCTTGGATAAGAACTTCACGATCCTGTTTGAGTTTGGATTTAGCAAAATGCCGGGCCGCAAAAACTCGCGAGACCGCCGTGGTTCCACTTCCGATTTGCCATACCCAGAGATCCCGCGATTTATCTTCTTTGATCTCGGCCAGGACCGCCTGATAAGGATCGATTTCGATTCCCAAGGGTCGAGTCGGACAAGGAATGTAGAAAGTCTGCTCCTTTTGAGTAATCGATTCCATGGCGATGAGTGGTTCCTGATTTTTCGTTCCAGCCAATCGGACTTTCAGTGGGAAAAAGAAGGGCTCGCCCGATTGAGTTTGTTTAACGATCACTCGAACCCGCTTTGGATCTGTTTCGTAGGCGGCGCTGACATCCAGCTTGGGATGGCCGGGACGTTCCGTCCAATCGAAGAAGAATTTTTCGAGATCCAAACTGCTGACTTTCTCCATAGCTCGACGGAAATCGACAGTTTCGACGGATTTCAGTCGATTTACCGTGAGATATTCTTTCAGACCCGCGAAGAATATTTCATCTCCGAGTTGCTGACGGAGCATATGAAGAATGAAAGCGCCTTTGGGATAAGCTCGGGCATCGAACATGGCATCCGGATTCGGGTAGCGACGATCGACCACCGGACGATTCACAGCGGATCGGGCTCCTTCTGCTTTACCCAAGATATTCAGAGAGTAAGCATCCGGACCGTTCGCATGTTCGTCCCAAAGGCATTCGCTATAACTGGCAAAACCTTCGTTCAGCCAGATATGCGCCCAGTCCCGGCAGGTCAACAGGTCGCCCCACCATTGGTGCCCTAATTCGTGGGAGATCAATCCTTCCGCATCCTCGTCCAAAGCGGCGCGGGAATCCAGAAGGCAATCGATCAAAGAAGTGGCACTGGTGTTCTCCATTCCACCTTCGATGAATTGCTCCAAAACAATCTGGGCATATTTATCCCAGGCGTAATCCACGCCGAATTTTTTGCTGAAAAGTTCGATCATTTCCGGCGTTCGATCAAAAGTTCGCAAAGCGTCTCCCTTGCGCGCGGGAGGTACGTAATACTGCACGGGTTTGCCTCGCCAGGTTTGTTCCACAACGGCGAAGGGACCGACTACGAGAGTAATTAAGTAGGAAGGATGGGGCAGTTCCTGTCGCCAATGAAACGTTACCATCTTGGTAGCCGGATCACTCTTTTTGCTAACCAGTTTACCGTTTGAAAGAACCTCATTCCCTTCAGCAACGGTTACGATGAGTTCGGTACTCTGCCGAATGCTGGGACGGTCGAAGCAGGGAATCCAGCAGCGATTCATAGTCGATTCCCCCTGACTCCAGACGGTGAGTGGGACATTCGGCTCTTCCGGGGAGGGAGCAAAAAAATAAAGTCCTTTTTTGGGGTTGCGAACTCGATAATCGATGATGAGTTCGCCTTCGGTTCCGGTGGGCAACGTTCGATCGAAATTCACAACCAGTTTCTCGCCATCGTGAGAGTATTTGATGGGTTTAGTCGTCTCTTTTGCAACTGCAAATTCCACCTTCCGAACCTCGAATGCTTCCGCATCAAGCGTGAGCGAATCGAGGTTGCGAAGCGAACTGAAAGAGAGTTGTGCTCGCGAATCGATCATCTTACCCGGCAG
This sequence comes from Telmatocola sphagniphila, assembly GCF_018398935.1. Taxonomy (GTDB): domain Bacteria; phylum Planctomycetota; class Planctomycetia; order Gemmatales; family Gemmataceae; genus Telmatocola; species Telmatocola sphagniphila. Next base: position 1,559,273 of record NZ_CP074694.1, read on the forward strand.
ATCGACCTTAAGCTCGAGTCTCAGATTCCCAACATTAACCGGGTGATCGCCCGCGGTCCGGAGTGGTTCGCTGCCAGCGCTCTGCGAATACGCGGAATGGGTGCCCACCAGCGAAAAGAAGATGATGCCGATCCTTAAAACCAAGTCACGCATTCGTATCCATCCTTTAGAAAGCCTCGATAACGAAGGGAGTTTTACTGGCCCGTGCTCTTTCGCGAAACGACTCGGCGGGATGCACGGCTTCGCTTCGAAGTGGTCCGTGAAAATATTGAGATTTCTTCAATAAACGGAATTGCAAAATAATGGACAGATTTAGTTCAGGAAGTTTTTCCTAATCCGACATCCGCAATCCCGAGTTTTCTGGAATTATGAGAGCTTGAAGTCGGCAGTAAATCAATGGTTTAATGACTCGACGGCGGCTGAAAACCGAGTGATACCTGAAGTTGAAACTGAGCCCGATTGTAATCGATCGTCGCCTGAATCAACTCCTCGCGAGCATCCATGAGTTGTTTCTGACTATCGAGGATTTCAATCGGCAACCCGATTGCCTGACGAATTCGAAGGTATTCTGCGCGAAAACCCTCTTCAGAAATTTTAAGTTGGAGTTGAGCTTGTTCGATTCGAATTTTAGCTGCGACCGCACTAGCATACGCTTCCGAAACTTCGGTACGAATTTGATCGATCGTGGCATTGAGTCGTGATACGGCTTGGGAAACGACAGACATGTTTCGTTGCATCAGAGTCCGATTCCCCATCCCCGCATTTTGAAGGGTCCAGACTGCCGCAACATCAAAATCAACTCTTCCATCCAATCGGCTGTACGAATATGAAACGCGATCGCCTCCTCCGGTGATGGCGCCGTTGCTCAAACCTGCAAAAATAGTGGGGAGCCAGGGGCGTACCTGTTCCTGCCTCAATCTCGTCTTCGTCTCCGCCAACTCGTTGGTGCGAACTTTTATTTCCGGCCGATTAGCCAAGGCACGCGGAATCAGCTCTTCCAATTTGGCTTTTTCGTCCACCAAAGTGAGCGGTATAAGAAGTTGCGTGTCGAGATGTAACGGTTCGGAGGGATCCAAATTGATCAGGCCGGCCAGACGGGCGGAAGCCGCCCCGGCCTCTCCTTTCAAGTCGCGAATTCGCTTGTCGAGGAGTCGCGAATTCACTTCGGCTCTCTGGGCATCTGCCAATCGTCCCTGTCTAGCCTGCGCATAGGAACTCGTGATTCTGACAATTTCTGAAAGATCGCCTTGGCTCTGAATCAAACTCGCAATCCTGGATTCGTAGCCGAGTAAATCCCAGAAGGCCAAGCTGACTTCCAGCAGCATATTGTTTTGGACCGCTATTGCCTCGGCCGAGCGAGCCGCAAAGGTTTCAGACCGGGCTCTAGGCTCCAGATACATATCTCCCACAGGATAAACGATATGGACTCCGGGAATTCCCACCGTACCGGCACCGATTGCGTAGGCGCCGTTACCCATGTAAAGATTTTGGCGATCGGCATCGTAGATTAAGCCGCTCGATCTTTGAAGCACACCATAATGGAGATCGATGCCCACGCCGGCAGTGAGGTTAGGAAGCAGTTGAGCTTTTGAGGCTTGAAGGTTGGCATAGGCTTCGTTCACGATTTCTCGTGCGATCTGAATCGTGGGATTATCGACTCCTGCCAGTTGAAGCACTCCCGCAAGGTCAATTGTCCGATCTGGATTACTGGTGGCGTTTGCCGGGATTACAGAAGAATTACTTCTGGAATCCGGAATCTGTTCTGCCGCACTTACGAGCTGAATCTGGGGTGGTTCCGACGATTTCGCAGGTGTACTGATACTTAGAAGGGAAGAATTACTCGAAATCTGCTTGGGCTCAAACGTAGCGCAGCCGCTCGTAGCCGCACAAACTACTGCGCAGATTGAAAGCCCGCGTTTGGTCCAACCAGAAAAACTCATCTCTTTCTCACCTGGCCTGCGATAGCTCGAAATTGCAAACAGTGCTCAAGAACTATTCGCAGGACTACGGCTTATTAGGATTGGGAACTAGCTCACTGGGTACTGGCCGGGCCAGCCGATCTGCTGGCGGCTGGCCTAGAGCCACGTAGAGCTCGAATTGAGCTCGGTTGTAATCGACGATGGTGTCCAGATAATCGAGTCGAGCTCTTCCCAGCAGACGCATGCTGTCGATGACTTCAATCGGCAATCCCTCCCGCCCTTTGATTCGAATTAACTCTTCTCGAAATCCTTCAGCACCCGCCATAACGGCCTTGGCGGTGGTATCCAATGCTCCGTAGCGGGCAGCGGCCCGAGCGTGGGACTCGGCTACCTCCGTGCAAATCCGGTTAAGGGTCTCGATCTGCCGAAGATTGGCCTGCCGGACGCGGCTTTGATTGATATGTACTTGCGCTACGTTCCCCACGCCAAGGTTTTGCAATGTCCAGTAAGCCACAGCGTCGAAATCCGATCGGGATTCGAGATTTCCAAATCGGGGACCTACCTGAGGCTTACCGTCGGATCCAATAAATCCCTGCGTAATGAGATTGCTTCCCCCACCGAAGCCCCCCGCGCTAAATCCGATCAGCACATTTGGAGAAAAGGGTAAAAGTTTCGCATGAGACAAAGCATAGAGAGCTTCCTGGATCTCGGCGCGGCGAGCTTCCAGTTCAGGGCGCTGAAGGAGGGCGATGGCAATTAACTCCTGAAGCGAAATCGGGTTGGGAACAATCGGTTCCGGAACGACCCATCCATCGATCGGTTTTAGTCGGGTTGTAGGATCCAGGCTCAGGAGCTGACATAACCGGGCCGAGGCGATTTTGGCGTCGGCTTCCGTCTGAATGACCGCTGTTTCACGTCTCTTCAATTCGACATTAGCTCTATCGGCGTCCGCCTTACGACCCTGTTTTACTTGAGCGTAGGCATTTGTCAGTCGCGACAATTCTTTGCCATCTTCCAGGTTCTGTTTCGCGATGGCCAGACGGCCTTCGAATCGAAGTAATTCGCAATAGGCTAAACTCACCCGAAGCAGAGTCTCCTGCTCCGAAGATTTGGCTAAAGCGATATTTCGAGCGACTATCTGTTTGGATCTCAGATAGTCAAACCAGGCAGTTCCAACGTTCAGATTGTATTGCAAGCCCGGGATGTTAACGGTGCCCGCTCCAACCGCTCCGGACCCCAAACCCAGATACAGAGCGTCGCGATTGACGTTCAAAATATTGCCATTGCTTTGCTGCAGTGCACCGCGATGCAGATCGTAATTAGTGCCCAGATTTAAATTCGGTAGTATTTGCGCCGCCGTGAGTTGCTGTATGGCGGTCGCTTCAGTTATCCTCTCTCGACTGAGAATCAGCTGAGGGTTCTGAGAGCCCGCGAGTCGTAAAGCCGTCGCGAGGTCTATCGGGAGTTCCCCTGCCGCCAAGTTCGGAAGCGATGTTTTCCCAAGCTGGGCCGAATCTTGCTTTGAAGTCTGGAGTAATGCGGGTTTGGTAGCCGAACGCGATGGATCTTGGGCGAAACTAGCGGTGGATAAATAGAGTGCCAGGGTAAAGACCGCAATCCGAAACAAACCATCTGGCGCTGGATTCATCGGATTTTTCCCTGCAAGAACTTCCAATTCGGCGCTAATCAGCAATTACCTACAATCGAAGGATTTATCGGACGGCCAGATACGTTAAGATCATTAGATCTTGCCTGATTGGAACGGATGTGAGACTAGGAAGTTTGGAAAGCTTTACGGAAGTCGGGAATAACTCGGATTATTTCGCCATTCGGGGAAAAGCGAGAGGAATTGCGTGCTCTCTGCTCGATCTCTGGCTTCTCCATGTCAGCGCAATATACCCCTCCACTAACTTCAAATGGAAAAAAATGCCAGTAGTAAATGAAGAGAAACCGGACACCCCAGATCCTCGAGTTCGGATGGCGGCCGAGCGAACTCTGTTAGCATGGATTCGAACGGGTGTCGCTATGATGGGCTTTGGGTTTGTGGTCGCTCGATTTGGCTGGTTCCTTCGCGAATTCTCTGCTCGAGAAAATCAACCAATTCCTTCCACGCGCTGGTCTTTGATTCTGGGAGTGGGACTGGTGGCACTAGGCGTTTTCGTCAACATTCTGTCTGCCGTCGAACATCGCCGCTTTCTCTTCCGGCACGATAAAGGTTTACCTTATCAACCGCCCAGTTGGTCGAGCGGAATCGCGATTTGTATGATTCTCGCGGTTCTGGGGGCAATCATGGTAGTCTATCTGCTCTTACTGGAGATTTGAAATTCCGGTGGGGATTTTGAGTCTGGTTTAAGGCGTTTTCCAAACCATATCCTGGTAGAGATTCGCTATGAGGGCACCACCGATGAGAATAACCAGAACTCCGGTACCGCCTCCCCACATCAGCCACAAATTTCCCTGTTCCTTGTATATGTATCGCAGCCGCCGACGTTGACTGGCGTGGTGCTTTTTTCGGCGTGTTCGAGGTCGGCTGCCATTCGCCGGTTTCTCGACTGGAGTGTCGGCCTCGAGTGGCTGTTCGACTTTCGCAATCAATTCCGGAGTTTCAGAGGAATGGTGAGTGTGATCGTGGCTCTGAAGTTTGTTCTTGATCCGGTAGTATATCATCCAGACCAGAAACGAAGCAGTCAGGTAGATGAAAATGCTACCCCAGTAAAGTATCCCATTGTATTTCGAGGTGACGCGATATGGCTCGCCAGGCCCATCGTCGTTGGGCATACCCGGCATTATCGCGGATCGAGACATTGGGTACTGTTCGCCGATAGGGTAGAGCACGAACCGCTGAGTGGTTAACAACAACGCCAGCGCGATTAACCCGACAAAAAAGCAACTGATTTCCAGAATCAGAACGGGATTATCAGAAACCTTTTGCACCAAGGACCGGTGCGGGGCGAACATCAGTGTCCCCCCCTGTCCGTATCGTATCCTTGCCTTGCATTTCGGGCACTTGAACTCCTTCGCTCGACGAGGAGGTCGAAGTCGGGCCTGGCACGATGGACAAAGAACGTTGGACATCTAGTAAAAATCTCTGGTTGTACGACTCGCAACTATTACCATCGAACGACGGCGAATTTCCACACCTAGCTGAAACGCCATTAAATTATTGTCAATTCTCTGACAACTCTGTCAACAAATTTGTTGCTCGATTCGGGAACAGCAACGTCGAATGGGTTAGAATGCATAACGGATAGTAGCTTTGCCTTTGAGGACTCGTCTCCCTCAGTCATTGCGGGAAACAATCCTTAAAAATTGCTGAAGATGAAATTCTCTTCAGCCTAATCAGAGACTGAGAGGCCGCTAAACCCTAGACCTTGTGCGACTGATTCAGTTCCGCCGAGAGCGGAATCGGGTTTTAAAGCAGTTCTCTCAATTCCTGATCCCATCTGTTCAGGAGATGATCCTTGGAAAAGTGCGTCTGGTAAATCTGATGACAGTGCCGGTTCATCTGCAACAATTGCTCAGGACTTGAAGCCAGTCGATTCAGCTGGTCTGCAACCTCCTTGATATTCTCTTTGGAAAGCACCCAGCCCACTTTAAATTCTTCAATCCATTTTGCAATCGCTGAGTTCGGGGACCCGCTGAAAAGGACGCTTCTTCCCGTTGCGAGAGCGCCGAAGAATTTGGAGGGAACTACCGTTCCCGTCCATTCCGGTCGCAAGCTCACCATGTGAATGTCGCAAGATCCGAGTCTTTTTTCGAGCTGCGATTCGGGTGCAAATCCGGCGAAATGAACATTGGAATCGTCCGATGTGACCTGGCTCTTCAATTCTTCAATCCGATTGCCCCGGGCCGCAAAATTAAACTGAATGTCGGTATTCGGCTTCAAGTGTCGAGCCAGTTCCAGAAATTCCGCGCAGGAATGCGCTCGACCATAACTCCCGGAATAAAGGAGCGCTAACTGGGCTTCACCGAAGAGTTCTTTGCGGGTGTTCGGATCGACTGTCACTGGCTCGTTCGGTTCCACGAGCGCCCAGGGAACCAGGGTTGTAGTTTTTGCCTGCGATTGGTACCTGGAAAGCAGTTGAGCCATGCATGGACCCAGATCGGCAATCAGATCGCAGGCTTTATAGGCTTTTTTGAGGCTGCCGCGAACCAGGCGTATGAGACGGGAGTTCTCCTGAAACATCCCTTCCGCAATGGGGGCTTCCGGGTAGAGATCGAAGCACCAGTGGACGATCTTGCATGAGGGTTTGATCAGCTTCCAAAATCTCGCAACTAACACGCTCAGAACGGGATCTGTCCCGACGATCATGACTTCTCGCCTGTGCCGCGAAACATGTCGGGAGGCAATGGACCAGCGCAGGATCATGAAAAAAGCGTTAAGCAATCGACCTTTGCCACTACTCTGCTTAAAGTTTGGGCGCCAAAGGCGATGGATTTTTACCCCCGCCCATTCTTCCCACTTGGGATAGGTGATCGATTCATCCCTGCAACCCCGGTTGCACGGCTTGGCAACGACTTCCCATCCCCTTTTAGCTAATCCTTCGCAGAGATCTGAAAAATGCCGGGCACTAACTACATCATCCGGATGAAAGTAGTGATAAAAAACGGTGACTTTAGGCGGTAGCGTTACCGGTTCGGATCGGCTCATGTCAGTCCGTTGCTCTACTTAGTTCGTTTGCCTGAAAGCAAATGACCACCGGTAATGATTAGGTTTTTTTCAGAAATCACCTGATCCAACCAATTCTTGGGTAAGCTCAGTCTTCAAGCATATCTTAAAAATTACGTATTAGAACGCATTTTGGTTTCCCGCTTTTCTCTGTCTTGTTTCGATGTACATAAATTTATGCCAAATATAGGCAGTCGGGAGCAAAACAACCATATTTGGATAGGGTTATTAGATAGAAAAGTAAGCGTTTATACCTTCGGAATTCTCAAAGCCGCTTAATAGTTGTGCTTCATCCAAATTGATTGCGAAGCTGCCGTCTTTAGAAATGATGTTGTTTTGATAGTTAGATCGTTTGGGATGGGGAGGATTCGTCGAACCTCCCCCTTCTCCCACGCTATGCTTTTTGTGCGCCGTCGAGGATTACCCCTTCTTAGGGCTATCATTGATAGCCGGAAGATCGATCACATCGTCCAGATTATACTTATCCGCGTATTCGTAATCGTAGTTGTAAGCGTACTTATATCCATACCCGTAGTTATACCCGTACCCATAGCTGTACCCGTAGCCGTATTGAGCCCCCTTGTCATCCAAGGAGTTCACTACCACCCCGAGCAATTTCACACCGAGCGTTCTCAACATGGTCCGTGCTCGCTCGGCCGCGGGACGAATATTCGGTCGAATCCGAATCACAAGTAATAGACCGTCAACGCAGGAAGCGACGACCGCCGGATCGGAAACCGCCAGGAGGGGCGGGGTGTCGATCAGAATGAAGTCGTACTCTTTCCGAATTTCTTCCAAAACCAGTCGGAAAGCGGGCGAGGAGAGGAGTTCGGCAGGGTTGCTCGGGCGCTGTCCGACCGGGAGAATGGAGAGATTCTCGATTCCCGTAGGTTGAATGGCTTCCTTGATCGTTTTCTCACCAATAACAACACTCGACAAACCAAATTCTGCACTGACGCTAGGGAACAGCTTGTGAATTCTCGGTTTTCGCATATCGGCGTCGATCAAAACAATCTTTTTCCCCGATTGGGCGATTGATACCGCCAAATTCGAGATCAGGGTCGACTTTCCATCGGCCGGATTCGGGCTGGTAACTTGAATAACCTGATGCCCTCGCCCCAGCAAGCTGAAGTAAATGGAGGTTCGAAGGCCTCGAATGGATTCCGCGGAGCGAGATTTCGGAGTGTGGTAACAGATAATCGACGGGTCGGCTATAGGCTGACCGTTACTGCCCTGTGAGGAAGAGGTGCCTAATTGCAAATTCGATTCCAGAGTCGGGATATGCGCGATGACTGGAACTCCCAGCTTTGTGCGTATTTCATCGGGAGTGTGGAAGGTTCGATCGGTTACTTCTGCCAGCGCGGCCAAAGCAATGCCAATCAGCAAGCCAAGGAATCCGCCCAGCACGGTTCCCGTGAACATATTGGGTTCAACTTTATATACCGGCGACTTCTCGGGTGGCTGCAGCAGGGTCATTTCGTAACCGCCGGAGTTTTTCGTCGCTTCGAGGTTACGTTTGGTGCGCTCCAAGTCTTCTTTCCGTGCCAGATATCTTTTCTTTTTCTCATCGAGATTCGTCTGCAAAGAGGTATACAGGCCAACCGTCTGAGCAAGCTTGGTATCGCGTTCGAGCTTATCCTTCAAAGTTTTCAAATCGACTTCATTACTACCCTTTTCGGCATCCAGTAACTGATTTTGAAACTCAATCACATCTTGCTCGATTCCCCCATTACCGCCGTTGGCCTCTTTCATTTTCAGAAGCTGATTCTTCAAGAAGTTCAACCGGGATTTCATACTCAGCGCTTCGGGGTGATTGTTGCCCAAAGGGACCATTTTGTAGTCCAAATCCGATTGCATTCGACCAACTTCCAACTCCGTGCTGCGAATCAGAGCATCCAGGGCCGAGATGGAATTATTGCCGTTATTCGTACCCCCATTGGGGTTAGTTCCTGGAGCTTGAATGGAGAGCTGAGCCAGTAGCAATGGGCGATCTTTGGGTGGACTATCTTTTGCACGGAATTCGGCGATGAGAGCCAGTTTCTTCGCAATGGAAGCCTGTCTAACTTCCAGTGCGTCGATGCGCTCCTTCGCATTCGATATGCGTTTTTTCAGATCTTCCGGATTCTCTTCAAAAACATTCTTCTCGGTTCTGGCTTTTTCGACCAATTCCTCTTCACCGTGCTTTATTTCCGAGTCCATATCTTTGAGAGTCTTCTCAATTTGTTTGATTTCGATGTTCGTGGCCGCATCGAATTTATCTTGCAGAAACTCCTGGTAGCTGCTGATGATGCTTTCCAGATAGCGGGCGCAGTATTCCTGAGAACTGCTCCGGAAGGTGAGCATGACCACATTACCGCCGCGACCAGCTGTGTCTTTATCGCGCAAGGCACCCAATCCACCGCCGAGCATTCCGACTGCAGAATCTACGCTGGCCGCTCCAGGAAGACTGAATTTCTCAAAATTCTTCGCGGCATTACGTAAAATCAAATCGCTTTTGAGTAACAGCAGTTGAGTCGTTACGTAGTCATCCAGATAAGCAGTACGAGTATCGGCTAAAGGTCCAGTCCCCTCTGTCATAGTGGGTTGTTTTTTTCGGCTCAGCATCACTTGAGCCGAGGACTGGTAGATTCGAGGTTTTTCAAATGTGTAAACGAATCCGATGACAAGTCCTAGCAAGCCTGCAATGGCCAGAATCCATTTTCTGCGCCAGAGTACTGTGAGATAACGCGAAGGGCTTTGATCCTGGTCATCGGACGATCCCCCTTCGTATTCTTCCAAAGCTGAGTCGTAATCCCGCAATCTACCGTCGGCGACAGGTCGTTGAACTATTTGCCCCTGCACAGACAACTCCTAGGAACGAAACGGGAGGAGCCGCATCGTCTGAAAAACAAAAATTCTTTAAATTATTGTCATCGAATGGGGCGAGCCATTCAAGCAAATTCTACTCTGGTAGCAATATCCCAAATGGTCTCAGTTCCGATTTGCGCGAATTTCGTCTAAAAATAGTGTTTTTTACTTACAAATGCACTTCGAAATATATGAAAATCACCAAATATAGCTTTTCAGACCAGTCTGCTTGTCGATTAGATCGGGTTCAACAAAGTTTGAGACTTTTCAAATATCAACTTGATTCAGAAGGTTGGACGATTAAAAGATCATTGAGCTGAGCAGTTTCTCTAAGCATGGTTTCTCGGCCGGAAGTAGCGAAAGATCTTATTTCTGCTTGGGGATCTCATTCAAAGTATAATAGGCTTTTTTATGAAGCAATTTCTCCCGCTCGGCTGACGTCAGGCCGTCCAAGTCAAAATCGTACACATGACCTGGAATCAATTTGTCCAGTTTCAATTGAACCGTTTTCCGATCTTCCGAAAGTTCAAGGTTTTTCACCACGGGAGTAGTCTGATCGATTTCAGGACCGCCGTAGCCCGCATGATAAGGGTGCGTGAAAGTTGAGATTTTGTAGGACTTCGGATCCAACGCTTTCACAGATTCCAACGCTTTTGTAAACGCGATCTGGAATCCTTCCGGAGTGATGGTGATTTTCTTTATTTCGAACGGCATTTTCCCGTTCCAGTCGATCCGCTCTAGGGCGAAGGGTTTAACGCCGCGAACTGGCCAACCGCGGTTCGTTCCGCCGCAAAGAAGGTTCCCTTCCTCCGTAAAAATCACGTTAAGGATGCCGGTTGAAAGCCCCTCTCGGAAGGGATAGCAGGCACCTTGCCAGACCCCATTTACCTGTTCGGTAGTCGCTCGCATGATGATCGAGAGCGTATAGTCCCCGAGAAAAATTTGATCCTCAAACGGGCCGAATTTCCCTTTACTATGGTTTACTGTGAAACCCGTAATCGAACGCCCCATTCGAATATAAGGAAACACCACGGCGTATGGGACAAGTTGTTTGACACGCTCTTTCTCGATGATAATTTTGGAGCCCGATTTGGGCTCCTCGGGAACGGGCCCCATCTCCGGGGTGTACTTGTACCAGTTAAAGCTCGCGGGATGTCCATGAAAGCTACCGGGTGTAATTGCTTTCAAACTGTTTGAACAGTTCCAGGGGCCCTGGCTTTCGATGTAGAAGAGGGCGCCCTGTTCATTCGGTCCTATCCCGGCCGGACTGCGTAAGCCACTGGCAATCGCCCGAGTTTTTCCCTCAGGAGCGATCTGCATAGCAAAACCGCGAAAGAGGGCGTGCGATTCATACGAATACGATAATCCTAATGCAACATAGAGATTGCCTTTGTCATCGAATTTGGAGCCGAAGGCATACTCGTGATAGTGCGAATATCCCCACGCATCAGAAATAGTTTCGAAGCGATCGGCCTTTCCTCTGTGTTTCGTGTCGCTGACTTTCGTTACCTCGCAACTTTGCGTCACATAAAAAGCACCGTCCTTGTAAGCAAGGCCGAAAATCTCATCCAATCCCGTCGCGAAGAGCCGGTAACTGGGGTTCGGTTTCTTCTGATCGACACCGCTCACTATATAAATTTCGCCGTGACGAGTGCCGACTGCTATTTTGCCGTCCGGTAACGCGCAGAAGGCCCCGGCTTCGATCACCAATTCCTGCGGGATCGGAAGATTTACGATCGGATAGTATTCCCGTTCGCGATCCTCTGTACCCCAGCGAGCACCCACATCCTCAGCGCGAGTTGTGCCGAAACAACTGAGGAGTATGCAAATTATCGTCAAACCCAGCTTATTTGAGCAATTCATAGGTGATACTCTTTTTGGTTGTGCCTTCGGAAAGCTCAAATTTCAGAAGCAACTCTGAAGTCTTAGCAGGAGTCTGTAAAGATCGAACGAGCGTTTCACAATTGGGAATGACGATACGGATCTCCCCATTTTTAAAGGAGTCTTGCGATTCTTTTTCGATGACTCCGGTGAGTGCTCGGAACCAGATTGTCTGATGGTTAGGACTTTTGAAAATGAATTGTCGTTCCAGTTTTGTTGCTTGTTTCCCCGTAACAACCTGCGAGCGATCGGCAATTTCTAGCTGATCGATACGATACAAGAACGTTGGGATATCCTTGTCGTCCAGTTCGTAACCTTTGAACTGATACCCACGGTTTTTGGGATAGAGGGGATCTGGTGAAATCGGCTGTTCCCGGGTCGTCAGTGGAATCATTGGCCAGGGACTTTTCTCATTCTCCAATTTGTAAAACGAGAGATCCTGGCTTAGCTGCACCGGCCGACTCGCTGGATTGAAGGCTCCGGAACCCTGCCCTCCTCGGTCCACGCGAATGTAATCGCCTTTCCAGAGTGCAGTGAGCGTCCCCGTTTCGGCATTAAAAGCATAATGGAGTTTCTCGGGGAACCCCACCGCTATTCCCCGATAGCCCGCGACACTACTGCGCCCTCGATATGTTCTCGTGGCAGTGCCAACAGATAGCTTTGTCTCGGGCGTTTGAAGGCCAGAGGGGTTCGGGGCCGATGTTCCGAGCGAGAGGTAATACCAAATGGCTTCAATTTGTCGATCGGTATCTCCATGAAGAATTGTCTGTTGAGCGGCCTTCCCCCCCGGCCAGGAATCCGGCATTACAATGCGCGGTCGATAAACTCCCGGAGCTTTCAGAAACTGATAAAACCAATTTGGTTGTAGCCTTTCCGTGGAGGTCATCAACTCCATGCCATTTTGCCCTTCCATGGAAATCGTTTTTCCGTTGACATAATGGCAGGAAATGCAATACAGCCCTTTATCCCCCATCAGTCCACGGCCCGCATCTCGCATCACCTCGGATCGCTTTCGCTCCGCCTCCTCCTCGCTCTCAGGATTCGGTAGAGAAAATTTGATGCTGGGAATTCGATCCTCTTTGGAAATCAATTCGGGGAGATGGCGTAACTGAGCTTCGCCGAACTGCGGCATTCGAGTTAACATGTAGGGTCGAACGGATTCGCCATCGAAGAGCACTTTTTTCAGCCATACCGCTTGGAGCTTCGCCCCCACCAGTGTCAGAGGCGGCGGAATTCGGGCTTCCTCACCAAGGTTCTTAGCTGAGGTTTGAAAATAGGCATTTCGTTCGTTGGAAATTCCACCAAAATTGTCGCGACTATGGCAGGCGATACAGTTAAATGTTGTGAAAGTGAGAGCAACTTTTGCTGAGTCACTTGCAGGTACCGGCTTTCGCAAAGCTGCACGAATAGCCCGCAGTTGCGATTCTTCGAGATCGAATCGAGGGCTATTAGTTGTGTTGGAGTCCAGACAGCCCCGATCTAAATTCACCTTTGCAAGATCGCCCTTTAAAGCATGTGGAACTACTCCCTCCAGCGAATGGCAAGCGGAACACTGGAATTGTTGAAAGTATTTTTTGCCCGACTCCACCAAATCCGCTTTCGGCTCGAGAGGTTTTTCAGCCAAGTTCGTATTTTTCAGCAAATAACCCGCAATCCAAACTGCCTCCTGAGGAGTCAACTTCATATCGGGCATCCGCCCAGCCGGCCGGATTTTCAACGGCTGAAACAGAAACTCCGTTAGTGAGTTCAAGCTATATTTGGAGGTTAGATGGCCTAGCGAAATGGCTCCGTCCACTGGCAATTCTTTGCCATTCTCCTCACGCGGGGCATGGCAGGCCACACAGCCAATCGTATGAAAAAGGTTTTTTCCGCGGGCGTCGTCACTTGGTTGCGATTGCTGGAGCGACCATTTTGAAGTGGACTGAGCAATCAGGAAGTGTAATAGGGATTCGGCAATCTGCTTGCGCTGCGATTCGGGTGCCTGGTTCAAAACATTCGGCATCAGAGAGCCTGAATGGCTCGCGCCAGGCGACAGTAAAAATTTCTTTAAATAATCCGGGGAGATTCGCGAGCCAACGTCCTTGAGATCCGGTGCTTTGCGCTCAATTGGAAGGTCGCCCTGCGAACGCGTATGACAGGCCAGACAACGCAATTCTCCCAGAAGTAATTCCCCTAACTGCAACTCCGAGAGAGGATGACTTCGCGAGACACCGACTAGTACGGGGGAAGCCTTTGCCGAGAAACAGCAGCAGAGATAGCTCAGACAGAGAAAAAATCGCAGAAATGGCATCGCAGCTGAACTCCTCAAAGAGCCGTCACTCAACTCAGCGATTAATAAAGTAATGGATTAAACCATAGCCAAGCACGAAATCTAGTAGGAATTTCGAATTATCCACGGTAGCAATTGCACGAACCTCCCCCCGAGTTTCATTTCTTGCTGGCAGAGCCTGAAGGCAGTTCAAGAAATCGTTTCCTTACCCCGGGAAGGTGTTTGTCTGGTTTTGAGGATTAAAGCGCAAGTGTCGATTAGCACTGGGGGAGCCTGGGATGTGCTCGCGTCACTCTCTGTAACAAGCGGTCTTTTCCGCATAGTCCGAAAAAATTCACCGTCTTCCGCCATCGGGTTCAAAGAATATAAATAGAGCTACCGACAAATTCATGGTTATAATCGGATTGCTGGCATTTTCCAGGTACAGCGTTCAGGAGTGAATCGTTGGACGTCACGGCAGCGCATATCGGAGTAGGTCGAGAAGAATTTCTCTCGAACCTCGCCGCCGCGGAATTGCTTAATGAAAGCGATCTCAAGGCACTGCAGGCAGAAACTCAATCGGATGTGATGCAACTTGCCGATACCGTATTGCGCAAAGGTCTGATCACACCCTACCAACTCGATGCGATCGTCGCCGGTCGTCCCCAGGACCTAAAAGTCGGCAATTACACCCTGCTATCCAAACTGGGTCAGGGGGGTATGGGGGTAGTCTTTAAAGCGCGCCATCGCCGTATGAAGCGAATGGTGGCAATCAAAGTGCTTTCGGCCCAACTCTGTCAGGATGAATCATTCGTCGCACGCTTTCAGCGGGAAGTAGAGACCATCGCCAGGCTGGGCCATCCCAATATCGTCATGGCGTACGATGCGGACGAAGCCGAGATCGGTCACTTTCTCGTTATGGAATTTGTTGAAGGCCGAGATTTAGCTTCCGAGATCGCCAAGAAAGGTCCCGCTCAACTTCCTTTAGCAGTGGATTACATCCTTCAGACGGCTCGAGGGCTTGCGTACGCTCATTCGCAGAACATCGTTCACCGCGACATCAAACCTCATAACCTCCTTCTCGATGAGCTTGGGGTGGTCAAGGTTACCGATCTGGGGCTGGCGGCCTTATCTTCGGGTGACAAGACTGCGGGTTCGGGTTTAACTCAATCGGGCGGAATACTGGGAACTGTCGATTACATGCCCCCCGAGCAGGCCGTCGATTCCGCTTCCATCGACGCCCGGGCCGACATCTACAGTCTGGGATGCACTCTTTATTATCTTCTGACTGGCACACCCCCCTTCTCTGGCCCCTCCATGATGTCGGTTTTGCTGAAGCATCGGGATGCCCCGATTCCGAAACTCTCGAGTAAGCATGGGCCGGTTCCTCCCGGCTTAGAAGCGATCTACGAAAAAATGATGGCTAAGTCGGTTGCGACACGCTACCAGTCCATGGGCGAAGTGATTCAGGAACTGGAACAGATTCGACTTCAGCTCGGCAGTGTTCCCGGAACAAACATCAGCAGCCAGACGACGGGAATTTTCCACCCCTCCTCGATCTCATCCATTGCGATACTTAGACCCGATCAAAAAACGATTGTAGCTCGCCCCGTCGAAAATAGTGCGATCAGCGTACTGGTGGTCGAACCTTCTCGATTACAGGCCGGGTTCATTCGCAAATATTTGGAACAAAGTGCTATTCGAGTACTCTCCTCGGTAACGACGGGCGCGGCTGCAGAACAGGCGATTCGCATGGAGAAACCCACCGCGATTGTATCCAGCCTCTATCTTTCGGATATGACGGGTCTCGAGTTGGCTCAGAAGATTCGGGCCGATTATCCAAGCGCAGCCCCAGGATTCGTGCTCATTTCCAGTGAATCGGAAAGCAGCGAAGCTCAGCAACTGAGTCAGTTAAATCGCGTTTTGCTTTTGCCGAAGCCCTTCGGGCCGGAGCAGTTGGTGTCCAGCGTTCACTTGGTCACGGGACAGTCGATATCCGGTCGAGCGGGTTTAGCCCCGCCGATAACCCGGCGAAATAGAGCCGAGCTGCGAGTATTAGTGGTCGATGACAGCTCCACCGCTCGTGTACATGAACGGATAATCCTGAATCAGCTAGGCTTTACGCAAATTCACGAAGCTTCGGATGGAGCCCAGGCGATCGCGGCGGCGACTCGAGAAGCTTTCGACCTGATAGTCACCGATTACAATATGCCGCTTTTGGACGGTCGGGCGTTGGTAAGCTATTTGAAGCAAACTACGTCTACTGCGGCGGTTCCAATCGTCATGGTCACCACCGAAACGGAAGCTCGAATTTTGGATCCTGTGAGGGAATTGGGCGTAGCGGAGATATTCCCAAAAGCATTTCCGTCGGATCAGGTAGAAAGCTTGATGAAGAAGTTGTTCGGCTAAATTGGGCAGGTAAAAAGGATGCGGGGTCAAGGAGGGCAATTTCCGATTATTCACTGAGTGGGTCTAATGACCGAAGTGATGCGCGAGTTCATTCTCGAAACTTTCGAGAATCTGGCACAACTCGACACCAATCTGATCGCGCTGGAGAAATCGCCAGGCGATCGTTCGACGCTAGCCAGTGTTTTTCGAACCCTGCATAGCATTAAGGGATCCGCCGGCTTCGTCGGATTGCCGAAGTTGCAGGCGATCTCTCATGCGGCAGAAAATCTCCTCAGCCGACTCCGATCCGGAGAATTGAAATTCAATCGCCCAATTGCCACCACTCTGCTGGCAGTGGTCGACGCCATCCGACAGATTATTTCGTCCATCGAACGGGATCAAACGGAGGGAACCGGCGATTACGCGCATTTGATCGGCGAACTCGATCGGCTTCGAGAAACGGGTGGCACCGTTTCCCCTGGCCTGGAAACCGAGACGGCTAAAATCCCGTCAGCAGCTCCGACAACTATAATTGCATCCGAGCCAATTTTCGCCGAAGCTGTAGCACATCCTGCTCCTCCGATTACAGAGTTCTCAGACAATGCATCAACCGGGCCGATTGTTCCCCTCGCGCCCCTCGTTGAGGAAGTGCCGCTCGCCGAAGCCAATTTAGAAGCGGAAAATACTCCCAAAAATCACGCGACGGTCGCCGACACAACCATTCGCGTCGATGTGGGATTACTCGACAAGCTCATGAATCTGGTCGGTGAACTCGTACTGGCTCGCAATCAGATCGTTCAACACAGCAGTGATAATTCGGATCGTGGATTCGTCGGAACGGTTCAGCGCCTCAACCTGCTCACCAGCGAATTGCAGGCCGGGGTGATGAAGACTCGCATGCAGCCGATCTCCACACTCTGGAGTAAATTCCCTCGCGTGGTTCGAGATCTCGCCGTCGCCTGTGGGAAGAAAGTCCAGTTAGACATGGAAGGTCAGGGAACGGAACTCGACAAGACTATCCTCGAGGCCATCCGAGATCCTCTCACCCATCTCGTGCGGAATTCGGTCGATCATGGAATTGAAGCTCCCGAACTCCGGCGCTCCAAAGGAAAATCTCCCGAGGGGCGACTGGTACTTCATGCCTTTCACGAAAGCAGCAAAGTCGTAGTCGAAATTCGGGATGACGGCGGCGGCATTGATCCCGCCAGAGTACGGGATAAAGCTGTTCGTTCCAAGATTATTACTCCGGAAGAGGCCGCCCGGTTGACCGATCGTGAAGCGGTAAACCTGATCTTTATGCCCGGATTCAGTACCACCGAGCAGATCACGCAGTTTTCCGGTCGCGGGGTGGGGATGGATGTCGTCCGCACCAATGTGGAAAAGATAGGCGGCACCGTCGATGTCGATAGTCAGGTCGGTTTAGGTACTACCGTCCGAATGAAGATACCGCTTACATTGGCCATTATCCCTGCCCTTTCCATAACCTGCGCGGGAGAGAGGTACTGCATTCCTCAGGTGAACCTATTGGAACTGGTTCGGATTGAGGGAGACCAGGTCGCGCGAAAGATTGAAAAGATTCACGGTACGCCGGTATTTCGTCTTCGCGGCAACCTGTTGCCCATTGTTTTTTTGCAGGAACAGCTCAAGCTGAGTGCGTGCCGACCAGAGGGATCGGATCTATTCATCGTTGTCCTGCAGGTAGAGGACCGACAGCTGGGTTTAGTCGTCGACGCGATCCACGACACCGAAGAAATCGTGGTGAAGCCCCTTCAGAAACAGCACAAGTCGATCAGTGTGTTTGCCGGTGCGACCATTATGGGGGATGGTCGGGTTGCTTTGATTCTCGATGTCATGGGTATAGCCGTGAGATCGGGTGTGCTCTCCGGTCGTCGCGGACGATCCGTCGGAGACGCCAATACAAAATCGGCTTCGGGAGTTCAAACAGTCCCGGTACTCGTCTTCGCGACTTTCGACGACAATCGGATGGCCATTCCCCTACCGGCAGTTGCCCGACTGGAAGAATTTAGCATTGCCAATTTTGAAAAAGCCGGGTCGCGTCAGATGATCCAGTATCGAGGAGAAATCCTGCCACTTCTGGATATTTCACAAGAACTCCGACAGTTCGATTCTCTGGGTCAAAGACCCTCTATTCAGGATGTGACCTACAGCGAACACTTCAAGAATCGCGAATCGACACCCGTCGTTGTTTGTACCGAGGATGGACAAAATGTCGGCCTGATCGTGGATCGCATTATTGATATTGTCGATGAAGAACGCACCTCCCAGGCGCGATCTACTCGTCCAGGGATTCTCTTCAACGCAGTTGTTCAGGGCCGGGTTACTGAATTCCCGGATATCTCGGCAATAATCCGATCTCTGAAAGCATAGATCGAGTGTTTGAATTCATGATTGGATCTAGCGATGGCGGATGAAAGTCAGTTCTGTACTTTTCGAGTCGGGGATCTGTACCTCGGTGTGGATGTTATGCGCGTGCAGGAAATCATTCGCTACCAGGAAGTGACCCCGGTGCCGCTCGCTCACCCGGTGGTACGTGGATTGATCAACCTTCGCGGGCAAATCGTAACCGCCATCGATCTCCGACGTCGACTCGACTTGCCCGCCAAGAAAAATGAAGATTCCGAAGTGAATGTTGTGGTTCAGACGGAAGACGGCGCCATCAGCTTACTCGTCGACGAAATTGGTGACGTGCTAACAGTTTCCTCCGAAGACTTTGAACGCCCTCCGGAAAGTCTAAGAGAATCCGCTCGCGAGTTGATCCGTGGAACGTATAAGCTTCCCGAGAAATTACTTTTGATTTTGGATGTCGAACAAGCTGTCCTGCTTCCAAATGGCTCTAAGGACATCGAACATAAACTTTAACCCGAAATTCCATTCTTTTTTTGGATTCGATTGAGGCTATATGAAAGTGAAACCGAGCGTTCCCTCCAGCAAGCGGAACCCCCTGACGGACCTTCTGATTGCGACTATGACCGATGTACAAGCCAATATTATGGTGGCCGATGCCGCCATGAACATTGTCTTTATTACTCCAATGGCCCTGAAAACGCTTCGCAACATCGAATCTGAATTGCAGCGAGTGTTCCAGATCTCCGTCGATCAGATCGTGGGGTCCTCGATTCACACTTTCCACAAGGATCCTCGACATGTGGAAAGAGTGTTGAACAGCCACGATCACATGCCGCATCAAGCCGAGTTCAGTTTCGGTAAAGTGACGTTTCGAGCCAAAGTGAACCTGGTTCGACACCCCTCCACGGAGGATGTGATCGGCTACGTCGTGGCCTGGGAGGATATCACTCTCCAGCAGAGGCTAGACTTGGACTATGCCGGGCAGATATCGGCGATAAGCAAATCGCAAGCGGTTGTCGAATTCGAAATGGATGGCTCGATCATTACGGCAAACGATAATTTTCTCAATCTGATGGGTTACACTCTCGAAGAGATTCAAGGCAAATCGCATTCGATATTCATCGAGGAATCCCATCGATCGAGCCGAGAGTACCAGGAATTTTGGGAAAGGCTGAGGCGGGGCGAATATCAGGCGGCGGAGTACCTGCGCATTGGCAAAGGCGGGAAAGAAGTCTGGATTCAAGCCTCCTATAACCCCATCCTGGACAAAAAAGGTAAGCCGTTCAAAATCGTCAAATATGCCACCGATATCACTTGCCAGAAAAATCGAGCTTCGGACATGGCCGGGCAAATCGCGGCGATCCGCAAAGCTCAGGCAGTCATCGAATTCAACATCGACGGCACCATCCTGGATGCCAACGAAAATTTCCTGAATGTGATGGGCTACCGGCTCGAAGATATTCGCGGTAAGCACCATTCCATTTTCGTCGATCCGACCTACTCCAATAGTGCGGAATATCGCGATTTCTGGGCTGAGTTGGCATCTGGGGAATCAAAAACCGGCCGATATAAACGATTCAACAAGAACTCCAAAGAAATTTGGATTCAAGGTTCCTACTTCCCGATCTTGGATCTCAAGGGCCGACCCTTCAAAGTCGTTAAATTCTCCAATGACATTACCAACTTGCGGAAGGTCGAAGATTCCCTTCGCGGTACAGTGCAAACTCTGGCCAGCGCCTCGGAAGAATTAACCGCCGTCAGTCAGCAGATGGCCTCGACAGCTGAAGAAACTTCCGCGCAAGCAAACGTGGCCTCCGCCGCGGCAGAGCAGGTCAGCCGGAATGTTTCAACGGTAGCTACCGGCACCCAGGAAATGGGAGCCAGCATCAAGGAAATCGCCAAAAGTGCTAACGAGGCCGCCCGTGTGGCCACATCGGCAGTCGGCATGGCGGAAAAGACAAATCGAACGATCAATAAGCTCGGAGAATCTAGTACGGAGATCGGGAATGTCATCAAAGTTATCACGTCGATTGCACAGCAGACCAATCTCCTCGCCTTGAATGCAACTATCGAAGCCGCTCGAGCAGGAGAAGCTGGAAAAGGATTTGCCGTCGTGGCAAACGAAGTGAAAGAACTGGCCAAGCAGACAGCCCGCGCGACGGAGGATATCAGTCGTAAAATTGAAGCAATTCAGGGAGATACGAAACAGGCCGTCGATGCCATCGGGCAGATCAGTAAAATTATTTTGCAGATCAACGATATCCAAAATACCATTGCCAGCGCTGTCGAAGAACAGACGGCCACCACTGCAGAGATTAGCCGTAACGTAAGTGAAGCAGCCAAAGGAAGTAGTGAGATCGCTCACAATATCACCGTTGTGGCTCAGGCGGCCCGGGGCACGACCGAAGGCGCCTCCCATACGCAAAAATCCGCCGATGCACTTACGAAGATGGCCGTCGATTTACAAAAGATCGTCGCCCAGTTGAAGGCTTAGTGCTATGAATAGAGTGCACCGGGCTTGCTTTTAGCCAGGCTTGTGGTGATTCAAAAGGGCTTGGCTGATGCGGAAGATTCGTGTACTCGTTGTGGATGATACCGTCGTAATCCGACGGGTGGTCAGCGAGGTACTGAATGAAGATCCGGAAATTGAAGTAGTCGGTGTGGCCGCCAATGGGATTATTGCCTTAGCCAAGATGTCGCATCTGACTCCCGATTTGGTTATCCTCGATGTTGAAATGCCGGAACTGGATGGCCTGCAAACACTCGCTCAATTGCGGCCAGCTTATCCCAGCACTCCAGTAATCATGTTCAGTGCCCTTACGGAAGCAGGAGCCAGCGCCACACTGGAAGCTTTAGCACTTGGTGCCACAGATTATTTTCCGAAACCTTCCAGTGTCAACGGTCTGGAGGAATCTCGAAACGTCATACGCAATCGGTTGATTCCCGCCATTAAATCCCTAGCACGGCTGGAACCGATCGCATCTCGGCCCACTCCAACGGTAGTTTCAACAGTCTCATCTGAAGCGAATTCCAATAAGACAGAGCCTTTACCAGAGGTGCAGATTTTAGCCATCGGAGTCTCTACAGGCGGGCCGAACGCCCTTCTGGAGTTATTTCAGTCTTTCCCCTCCGATTTTCCCGTTCCGATCGTTATCGTTCAGCACATGCCGCCGATGTTCACCAAGATGCTGGCCGAACGGTTGACGACGAATTCCCGCATTAGAGTCTCCGAAGCGCAACATGGTCATCCGCTGGTGACCGGCCACGCTTTAATCGCGCCAGGAGACTATCACCTGACCCTGCGAAAGATGGGACTGAAGGTGTTCGCGGAACTGAATCAAAATCCCCCGGAGAACTCCTGCCGTCCCGCTGTCGATCCTTTGTTCCGGTCCGTGGCGAGTATTTATGGTTCTGGGGCTTTAGCGCTCGTCCTCACGGGAATGGGACAAGATGGCTTACGGGGGTGCGAGCAGATTCGAGAAACGGGTGGTCAAATTCTGGTTCAGGATGAGGCCAGCAGTGTCGTCTGGGGTATGCCGGGTGCCGTCGCAAAGGCTGGTTTGGCGCACAAGGTGTTGCCCCTCTCCTTGTGCGGAACTGAAATTGTGCAGCGCGTTAAGGCGAGACGAGGCGGTAGATGACCGATTCCGCTTTTGAATTCGCTGCTCGACTCCTTAAAGACCGAGCTGCTATCGTTTTAGAGTCAGAAAAGCTCTATCTACTCGATGCGAGGGTAACGCCGCTAGCTCAAAAACTCGGATTGAAAACGGCAGAGGAGTATATCCTCCGAATCCAGCAGAGCCGCGACGAAAATCTGATCCAAAATCTCATTGAAGCCATGGTCACTACTGAGACCATGTTCTTTCGGGACACGATTCCATTTACCACGCTTCACAATCAGGTACTTCCGAACCTCATTCGAGTTCGCTCAGCAGTTCGAAAATTGAACATCTGGTGTGCGGCCTGCTCCAGCGGCCAGGAACCGTACACCATCGCAATCATAATCAAAGAATATTTCCCCGAGTTGGCCACCTGGTCGATCAATCTGACTGCTACTGACATCTCCCGGGAGATGCTCAAGCGTTCTGTCGATGGCCTCTACACTCAATTCGAATTGAATCGCGGTATGCCTCCTTCTTTGATTCCCAAATATTTTCAGCAGGAAGGGAATGCCTGGAGAGTTGTAGAGCCGATTCGACGCATGATTCGATTTGAACCACTGAATCTGGCGATGCCTTGGCCGCCCCAGCCGATTTGGGATTTGATTTTTATGAGAAATGTGATGATTTATTTCGATACGGAGACAAAAAGGATGATCCTGGGTCGAATTCCATCCGTTCTGGCGCAGGATGGTTTTCTGATTCTGGGGGGTGCGGAGACGACCTTCCACCTGGTGGATAATTTTATGCGAGCGGAACAGTATTCCAGCGGCTACTATCAAGTCGTTCGCTAACCCAATCAGCGATTTTCGATGGGCACCTCGCAGAATGTCAGTGCTGCGATGCCGTTAGTACCTTTCAGTAGAGTCTTCTGGCTCCAGGATTTACTGTCGAGGTAAGTAATGTTTCTGGGGGGAGATGGAGATTTCACTTTCAATACGATCTGCGATCCCTTGGCCTCTCCGGCCAGGACTTTGCCCGCTTCTCCCTCCAGGTAGAATTGATTGACCAGGGAAGCCTCCCACTGTATGGGCTGATCGAACTCCAGTATCAATTCTTCGGGTGTGCTTCCACGCATCACGCGTTGAAGGTTCGCTGCCGAAATGGCTTGTGGAAACTTCTTGCCATAAAGATCACGCTCCATCAGTGGGAACAGCAAGCGAGCAAACTCGGCATAACCCGCGGCTGGAAAATGACATCCCCCAGGTGGGTCGATTCCCAATGTTGATTGGACAGAAAGATTTGAGAAGGCCGATTTCAGTTGCCTCTGAACTTCGCGAAGTCGATTATCCGAGCCATTGATTCCCATGGAGCACGACTTGGGCCAGATTTGAAACAGATAATAGTTCTGAATGTTCGGATAATCTTCTTTCCACGCACCCGCCAGATTTATGAAGAGCGACCGGTAATTTTCCCAGCCATATTCACCCGTCGGACCATCGGCTCCCTGGTCATTTTCCCCCTGATGCCAGATGACTGCCCGGATTCCGTGCGTCAGATGGGCTTTTTTGACTCTCCATAACAAACGGCCGTAGAGCGTCGTGAGATTCTCCGGATTTTTCGCATCCCGCTGATGCTGATCGATTCGGGTTCCACCTACCGCACCGTTGATCAAGAAAACCGGCACCTTTTCAGCTTCCACTAGTCGGCGACCAAGTTCCATACCCCAATAACCGATTTGAAGCTTTTCGGCATCTCGACTCCGATGAACCGCCCTACCCCATACTGCGACCGGTTCGGGACTTCCCGACATGCTGCCGAACGTTCGTATCCAGTCACTGGTGTAGGTCGGTTCTTCCTTGCCAAAGTCGGTCGCCACGGCATTCGACTGCCCCATGATGATAAAGGCATCGCCACAGACGATATTGTTGACGGATTCGAGTGTTTTTGATTGGTCCTGGTTTTGGATGCCCAGATCCACTCGGTACTTCACCAAGCCCGCGGGCAATTTCACAGTGAATGCATAACGATTCTCGCCATTTGGTTTCTGGTTCAGAGTCTCGATCAGGCGATCCTCCGCATACAGCTTTAAAAAGACCGATTCCGCCGATTCGGTGAGCTTGCCGTTATAGAACAGAGTTCCCTCATTATTAGGGTTACGAGCATAGAATTGTCCGTTCATAGGCTTCTCTTCCAAATCCGATTTGCGATCGATCCAGGCATCCTGTTTCGGTTCCTTCACGGTAATTTGGATAGATTCGCTGGTTTCGGGGCCGCCGTTGTCGAGGGCCAGGTTGATATTAACCACGCCACTATTATGAGCCCGTTTCAGGATCAAGCGATCGGATCGGATTTCGTGTGTTGTCGCGATGCCGGATACCGTCCAGCGATAGTTCAATTTGTTGGCCCCGGCTGTTTCCATCGCTAGTGAATTTTGAATATTGGCAACAACTTCGATGCGATCACGGCCATTCCAGTTCGCCACCGACTGAAGTTGAAAGACCGGTTCTGGAGTTGCTTCCTGAACCTTGACGGGAATTGAAATCGTTTTGATCTGATCAGGATAAATCGCCTTCAATTCCCATTGGAAAGCTGCATCCCCGCGCACGCGGCCGGCTACGAAAGGAAGTTCGAAACGATCTGTGGCAACTACCCGTTCTTTACCGTTCCGTTTCTCGATCCAGATCAGTTTCTGTGCGCCGCCGGCCTCAACCCGGATGTTCGCCGTTGTTCCTTCCTGAACATGAATTTCATTGGGAAATACCCTAAACACATTACCTGATTGAACGATGGGACCTACGAGAGTCTGCGTCGGTTTCTGGTTCTCGTACTGGAGATAAATCCAGTCGGCGGATCGGGCAACCCTCGAGATTCGAACTTCATCGATGGCTCCGACATAATCGTAATTGTGATACCAGCCGCCAATCCAAAAACGGGAGGGATTTTTTATGTCCAGACGTGGCGAGGAACTGCCTTCCAGCCTTCCATTCAGGTAAATCTTGCCTTGACCTTTTTCGTACGTGTGAACAACGTGAGTCCATTCCCCCAAGGGGATTTTTGTGTCGCTGTTGACATCCGAAAAATCGCTATCGATATGAAGATGGGGCGGACTGCGAAGTTGCATGCGAATTTTGCTGCCCCGTCCTCCGCCTTCATTACCCCAGCCGATAATCGTGGAGTTGGATTTCTCCGGTCGAAACCAAGCTTCAGTGCTTTGAGAAGAGGATCCGCTGGGATAGGTCGTAATTTTTTCACCTCCGAACAATCCCTGCTGTCCAGAGAAGTATCTGGCGGAACCGATCACACCCGGAGTCGAACGGGTTCCGGTATCTTTAAGTTTCAAAGTGCAAGCTTCGTCAATCAACGACTCGTCCATGTGCCAGACGCTGACGTAGCCATTACTGGCGTTGAAAACGGCGGAGCCGTTCGATTCATTTTTGGCATCCGGCTTACCCCAGTAGATTTTGATCTCCTGTCTGACCTGTCCCCGAATTTCTGGAATGCGTACCCAGATTTGAGCAAGACCCTCTTTGGGATTCCATTCTTCGATTTGATATGCCAGAATCTGACCCGAACTTGTGCTGAATCGCAAATCCTCGCCTTTGGGATGAGCCTGTTGGAAATCAAAAAAGCTCTTATGCAATCGCACTAAAAGCGGGAACTCTTTCACAGAAGTGGTAACCGGCAGGTTGGCACCTTCGGCGGTAGTGAGCAGATATATCGATCCGGAATGTTTCCAGGTGGAATACTGAGCCCAGCCGAAATTTGCAAAAACGAGTATGTAAAAGAGAGCGAGTAGAATGAAACGTGGCACGGGGGGGAAATATCCTGAGGAATGAATCTCGATTATTCCCAGCATGCTAGCAGTTTCACTGGCATCAATCAAAAGCTAAATGGTCGGATTGCAGGATTCGGTAAAGGGTTCTCCGCCGGAGTTTCGGGTTCCTTCGGCTTCAGATAATCCTCGGCATTCATCTCTAAGGATCGCAATTTCATCCGGAGTGTCGTTCGGGAGATTCCCAATAGCTCGCTGGCATGAACTTGATTTCCCTGGACGTGCTTTAAGATCACATCCAGAATGGTTCGATCTAACTCATGCGTCAAACGGCGGTAAAGATCCTTCTCCCCGATTTCCAGCAGATGCTGAATCCGCACGGCCAGATCGCCGAACTTGCCAGTAAAGGAATTCAGCGAAGGCTTTTCCTCGAAAGGAATCATGTTTTCGTTCATAGCGTTCATTTGTAGCTTCACTTTCCGAGCATAGGGGGTGTAATCGGAATCTCATCTCGGAAGCTGACTTATCGGCCACTGCCAGTTAGCCAGAATACTTCTCTAACCCTTTAAACACCTCCAAGTTTGCAATTCACGTGCCATACGGGATAGCGAAAATAGACTTAAATCAGAGCGGATTTGTCTTTTTGGGGTTGGAACGGTTTGCCCTGGAAATGCTCGGGAATCGCGGCCTTTTTACCGGAAGCTTCTCAAGAGCCGAAGAAAATTTGTTTTTGAGGATGAGCCGACGCAATGATAATGCCGTGAATGAGTCGGTTTTTGCTGGATACCAATTTGCCAGCTATGCCAAAGAATGACCATCTGAACCCGGGTCGCTTGAATTGGAATAAACCTTCAGCTTTAATTCCTTCCCCGCGCGAATCGAGCATCCGTAAGATTGTCTCTTGAAATCTTCTGAAAACCCACTTTCGATTCAAATCGGACTTATTTGTATACAACGAGTGTGTGAACGCGTTCGCACCTTAGGAGAAATTTGCATGCATCGATTGCTCACAGCTTTATTAGTGCCTCTAGCAGTAATTTTGATTTCGTCGTACTCGGTTACACTGAGCGCGCAAACCCCAGCGAACCCACCGGCAGCGGAGAAAAAATCTCCTGATGTAGAAGAGTTGCTTTCGAAGTTGGAATCTTCTTTTGGTCAAAAAACAAAAGGACGAGAGTTCTATCAGGCTTACTCTCAGCTTACTGCGTTAGTTCAAGGTAAGGAGAAGTCGACTGCGGAGAAGGCTTCAGAAGCGATATTGGCCAAACTGAAAACTCTTCTACCTGAAGGGGCCGCCCGTAAAGAACTCGAAACCTCGCAAAAAAGTAAAACCCAGTTGGTTGCCGCTGAGCGGGGGCTGGAGATCTTGAGAGCCCTTCACACCGTGAAAAGTATCGGTCGCGGTAAAATCGCTTTTGGAACTTTGAAGGTCGAGGATAGTAAGCTCAATCCCGAAATGGTATTGGCCCAAATGGTCATTTTTGAGGATGGCTGGTTTGTGACCGATATTGGAGATTCCAAAAAAACACTGGGATTTCGTGCCGCCGGTTACCTCCCTTTGGACGCTAAACTTCCGGAGACCTGTGATGAACTGCAACTAGATACCCTTATTTTGAAGCCGATCAGCTTGGCCGATAGTGCAACGATTACTGGGAAAATCGTATTCGATGGGCCGGACGGAATGAAAAATCTGAAAGCGAACTTGAACCTCACGGTCCCGCCGCCCAATACTGCAACTGGTGGTTATAGTCCGCGTAAAAAATGGCCGGAAGCCACGAGTTTAACCGTGGGAAAAGATGGCGGATTTGAACTGACCGGGCTGACGCCGGGAGACTATTTTCTATACCTGCAGACGGGTAAGCACGAAGATGTTAGTAAAAAAGTGACCCTCAAACCCGCCTCGACAGAAGACCTGGGCAAATTGACGATGCGATCGACCGATATGGGTTACTACCTGAAAAAAGAGACGCCCAAAGCCGGTAAGTTTCCCTGGCAGAAAGATATTGAAGAAGCTCGCAAGCGAGCCTTGGCCGAAGGCAAACCGATGATGATTATGATGACGGCCACCTGGTGCGGACCTTGCAAGCTCCTGGAAGAAAAAACGTTGAATGATCCCTGGGTGCAACAATTCCTGAAGGAGTTCGTGGTCGTCAAAGCGTACGAAGATAAAGAAGTCGAAAAGCTTTACAACGGTAACGCTTACCCGACGCTAGTTTTTACAGATAAAACAGGCAAAGAGTTGCATCGAACGCTCGGCTATCAACCCCCGGGTACATTCAGTGGTAATATTTTCAAAGCCTGTCAGGAACTGGGTCTAAAAATCGATCCCGACTTGCAAACTCTGGTTGATCAGAAAATTATAAAGCTGCCAAAATCAGGAAAAGCCGTTTCGATTCAGAATTAATTTCAAAGCCAATCACTTATTCTCACATTCCCCATCTGTCGGGGAATGTACTTTAGCTTCAAACATCAAGCCCCTTGCACAGTTCAATCCAGATTTGAATCGAATAAAAAATTCAATTAAAGACAACAATTTCCGCAAGTGAAATCGAATATCGCTCAAAGGCTTCGCAATCTGCCATTGCCCAAGTTTTCTATTTTGCCAAATCTAAAATTACCGATTACTAATGATGTCTGCTAAATCCATTTGCCGATGTTTCCTGGACTACCGTTCTTGCGGAAAATAGGGAAGGTAATGACGACCATCGCTTACTTAACGCCACAATACTTTGACGACAAAAGTTATGTCGGAGGGGGCGAGCGATATCCGCTGAACTTGGCTATGGGCGTTGCGGAGAGTACCCCCAAGGACATGCAGATTCGAATTCTTTCCTTCGGGCCGGAACCTTTTGTCCGCGAACTTCACCCCGGCGTTACTCTTCGAGTCATGCAAGCGGCCTATACCCCTCGCCATCCGCTCGATCAACTTTCCTGGGAAATCGTCGATGCCCTCAATGATGTTGACCTAGTTCACATCATGCAAGCCCACACACGTTGCAGTGAAGTTGGTTACCTGGTGTCGCAGATGCTGGACAAGCCCATCTGCGTGACCGATATGGGTGGGTATTCGAGTTCACTAGGACAGAGTTTCGATGCCCACCATCTGATCGATTGCATCATCTGTTATTCCGATTTTGGCGCGCAAATGATGCGAGCAAGTCGTCAATTGGTCACGATTAAAGGAGGCGTGGATTCTCGGCTGTTCGTCCCGCCGGTAGGAAAACCGAAGCGAGATCGCATTCTGTATGTAGGACGGCTACTCCCCCACAAGGGGATTGATCAGTTGATCCAAGCTTTGCCCGAGGGGCTGGCGCTGACCTGCTGCGGCCGTCCTTATAATCCCGAGTATTTCCAATTGCTTCAGAAACTCTCCCGGAACAAAGAGGTCGATTTTATCCTCGATGCGGATGACAAAACGATTCGAAAGCTCTATGGCAAAGCCTTTGCTGTCGTTCTGCCGAGCGTTTATCGCGATTGTTACGGGCAATCTTATGTCGCTCCCGAATTGATGGGTCTGACCTTGCTTGAGGCGATGGCCTGTGGCACACCGGCGATTTGCAACCGGGTCGCGGCGATGCCTGAGTTCGTTCGCCAGGGTGAGACTGGTTTCGTTTACGACAATTTGGAAGAGTTGACTGGGTACCTCAAGCGAGTCTCTACTGAAGCGGATCTACCCGATCAGATGGGACGCGCTGCCAGAAAGCTCGTGGAAACAGAATTCGACATGCGGGTGTGCGGGCAGAAACTGGCGAGTATTTATCGACAGATTCTTAGAGCCCGGAATGCACAGGATACCTTGCGGGAGGCTGCATGAAAATTCTGATTATCAGTAATTTGTATCCGCCAGATTTTCTGGGAGGTTATGAACTCGGGTGCCGCCAGGTCGTGGACGCATTGCGGACTGCGGGTCATGAAGTAATGGTGCTCACCGGAACGCCTCGGCGAGTGATACCCAACCACCGGGACGAACCTCATGTTACCCGCCGTCTGAAACTGGAAGATCTCTACGATGACTATTCCCAGAGAACTATGCATCCGGTGATGCAATCGATTCAAAACCTGGAAGCTAACTGTATCAGTTCCTTTAATGTGCAGATCCTATGTGAGCACCTGGAAAAGTTCGAACCCGATGTGGCCTACCTTTGGAATTTGATCGGACTGGGAGGCCTGGGGTTGATTGCCGCTTTACAGCATGCGGGAACTCCTTGGGTGATGCATCTGATGGACATGGTTCCGGTTAAACTCTGCGAAATCTTTCGCGATCGAGCTGTTAATGGCATCCAGGAATCTTTCCTAAAACTCTGCCAGGGACAGTTTATCTCTTGCAGTCAATCGACGTTGCATGAACTCGCCCACTACGGGTTGCCAGTCTCCGAAAGATCGATTTTGATCCCAAATTGGGTGGAATTTTTCGACGAACT
This sequence comes from Telmatocola sphagniphila, assembly GCF_018398935.1. GTDB lineage: Bacteria > Planctomycetota > Planctomycetia > Gemmatales > Gemmataceae > Telmatocola > Telmatocola sphagniphila. The sequence continues at coordinate 1,589,387 of NZ_CP074694.1, forward strand.
CCCGCGTGAGTATTGTCCGGAAGGTAAGCTGCGAGTTGTCTGTGCTGGCACTCTGTCGGAAGCTAAAGGTACGAAAATCCTGATTGAAGCGGCCTTTAAGCTAAAGAACAGAGGTTATTCGAACTTTTCGATCGACTTGTTTGGCCACTGTCCGGATCCGCAATTCGAATCTCTAATTTTATCGTTTGGATTGTGTGATCAGGTCAAATACCGAGGAGTCAAGTCTCAGGCAAGTTTGATTGAATCGTACACGAATTACGATTTGTTTGCTTTCCCGACGCATGAACGGGAACCTTTCGGATTTGCGCCCATGGAGGCGGCTGCTCGCGGCTGCGTTCCTTTGGTTTCGGAGCTTTGCGGATTCTCGGAGTGGTTTGTTCATGCTGTCGATTGCGTCAAAGTCCACCGAAGTTCCGAAGCCTGGGCGGATGCGCTGCAAAGAGTTCTCGATGATTTTAGTCCCTATCAGCGGATCGGAATTCGAGCAGCCAAAATCATTAAACGAGATTTCTGCCTGCCTTCTATTCTTCCGAGAATTGTGCAAGTTCTCAAACACGCTCAGTTCATGAATACGACTCGAAAGAGGTCTCTCGAGGATGCCTGTCGGATGGCGATTCTCGCGGAACGAACCTTCCGCAGCTTACTTCAGGAATTGGCCGCCTAACTAATAACGGGATTACGGAAATGGATTTCGCATTTTATCATCACGAGCAGAATCCCCAAGGCTGGCGTAAGGCCATCGTTCCGGTCAGACGAGCGCTGCGCCGAGTTCAGCGACCTTACTTCGTACGCTTGAAAGACCTCCTTGTAGGTCTTTGGCAGTCGGATAAAATGCTGGCCGAAGATCTCCGTAAGCTGCGCATGCAGTTGGAAGAAATGGAAGAGGCACATCAGGCCCTGGTGAAAAGTCACCGCGCTTTGGAGATGGACCGCGACGCATTGGCCTCTCGACTCGCACAGATAGAGGATGTAATTCTGGAGAATCCGATACCGAGGAAATCGGATAAACCCCGTTTACTCGCTTCCTAGTCGTTGAAGAGTTTCAGCTATCTACCGCATCAAGAGGCCAGGCGACTTTTGGTAAATATTAATTTATCGAAAGTCGCGCCCCATCATATCAAGGTCCTTCACTCAGGAAATCCGTTCTAAATCCCGAAGAAACAGGCGGACAGCTAAGTTCAATATTTCACAGTATTTACATCCTACCGCCATTTCCGATAATAGCGAAATTACTTGATTGACAGTCAGTTGCGGGTTTTCATATCATGGAGCAAATCAAGTCAACGCGATTAGCGTACTTCCGCTCGAGAGACCTCATGCGATATGCGATTCTTACGATTTTCGTCGCTGGTGCTTTTCTAACTTGTGGTCTCGATCAGGCCATCGCGCAGACTTATACCTGGAATGGAGGCGGAGCCGATTCCAACTGGTCGACAAGCGGAAACTGGTCCTCGCCCCCTCCGGTCGGTGGTTCCAGTTCCACTGCGATTGTGCTCAATGGCACCACTCGAACAACGACCAACCAGGATTTAGGGAATCCTTTTCTTCTGAATTCACTGGCACTGAATACCGATGGGTCAGCCACGAGCGGGTTTGTTATCACGGGAGGACAGTTGCAGTTCACCGGTGCTGGAGCGAATATCACTGTCAACACCAATGGACCTTCGCAACCGGGCAATCCGCTCGTGATCCGATCCGCGCTAGACATTAGTAGCAATGCTTTGAGCATTAGCCTTCCCAGTGCTTCCGGCGATATTAACAATCCGTACGAGGCATTACTCAGTGGGGCTTTGACCGGGACGGGGACAATCACACAGAATGGATCGGCCATTGGATCCAATTTTGTCTTGGCGGGGCACAATTCGGCGTTCGCTGGAACTTATACAGTTACGGGAACGAGTACTCTGGTGATTGGTGCGAACGACGCTCTGAATCGCCAAAGCATTGTAAATTTGAATTCCTCCTTGGGTGGCTTAACCACACTGACTCTCACCAGCACCTTAGCCGGAACATCCAACACGGCGTACAGTCTTGCCATTGGAAGCTTAAGCGGCACCAGCGGCGGCTCCTCACTGGCGCTGGGCGATGCTACTAATTTTTCCACATTGCTCACGGGATTTAACAACGACTCCAACGATATCTATGCCGGAACGATCTCTATGTCGGGTTCCGGCTCGCACTTCGGTAAAGTGGGTACCGGAACTCAGACTCTAAGTGCTTCCAGTACGAATACTCAGGGCTCGATTTCTGTCCGAGATGGCAGTTTGATTCTTTCGGGTTCGGGCAATCTCGGTTCGACCTCCACTTCCCCTGTCAATTCCCTGTCCATCAGCATTTATTCCGGCGCGAGTTCCACCCCCGCCGAACTGCGAACGGTAACCGGCACGTCCACGAACAGTCGAATCCAGAATAACGCCGCCATCAACATAGGCGGGGGATTATTTCATATTAACGCCAGCGGATTGGGAACCTCCGCGACCGGCTACGTGGAAATCGTCGGGGGATTGACCCTACTCTCCGGTCAATCCACAATTCAAGTCGACGCCTCGACCAACAGTGGTGCCGGGCTGCAATTTTCCTCGTATTCCGCCGGTACCAACGAGGGAACGGTATTCTTCAAAGGGAACAGCCTTGGCAGTTCGCCCGTTTCTGTCGCAGGCACATCGAACATTACCTTCTCGACCTCACCGACTCTCGTTGGTGGAGGAGGATCCAGCGGACAAACCAATATCAGCATTCTGCCTAGTGGCTTTGGCTCCTCAACCGGTTCCGGTACTACGCCCGATAGCCTCGTAACCATCGGAGCCAACGGTGTGCGTCCTTTGACCTCTGCAGAATATCTGACTTCCTTCTCGAGCGGTTCCACGCTTACGGATAACGTCAGCCTCAGCGGATCGGTGCCGACCTTGAACGCCGCAACGACAATCAATGCTTTGCTTCTGCCCACCTCAGTAACGTTAAACGTAACCTCGGTACCGCTCACGATCACCAGCGGGGTCCTGCTCAACACCAGTTCCAGCAGTTCCATTAGTAGCTCGGGCACACTGCTCTTCGGTGCATCTGGAACTTCAACGGCTTACATCACAGTGACCAACACGTTGAATATTGGATTGCCGATAACGGCTTCGAATCTGTCGAAATCCGGGGCGGGTAATCTCATTCTCAACAACAGCGTTAGCCTGGGCAGCAATCCTTATGTGGCTGTCAATGCTGGTACGCTGACACTGGGTGGCTCTGCCAGTTTCAGTTCATCGGGAACTCTGACTTATCAGGTTTCGGCCCCTGCTACGTTGGATGCAACGGCTGTAGGACTAAATCTAACATCCAATCAAATCTTGCAAGGCAATGGATCCGTTCTCGGCACTGTCACTGTCGGTAACGGCGGGATTATTGCCCCCTCCGCACTGGGAGGCCCAAGCAGTTCCTTGGCGAGTCCCGGAACACTGAGCACTGGGACTTTGACACTGTTGGGGGGCGGGAGCTACGTTTGGTATGTCGGAAGTGAAACAGGTGGACTCTATACTTCGAATAAAATCACGGGAACGACTCTCAACATCAACAGCACATCCGCCAATCCGTTTATCATCAAATTGACTACGTTAGCGGCTAGCAACTCACTCGGGGCGATCTACGATTTTGACCCAACGGTAATAAATACCTGGACGCTCAGCTCGTTTACTACCGTAAATGGATTTGCAGTGAATAAATTTTCGATCGACACTAGTAACTTTCAAAATTCTCTTGCCGGCGGTTCATTCTCTATCTCACTGGCCAATTCCAACCAGAATCTGGTGCTGACTTTTACGCCCGCTCCGGAACAGGGATTTTTGGTGATTTGTGGATTCGCCTTACTCGGCATAAGTCTGGCTGTTCGATCTAATCGACGCCAAAGTAGCCTTCAGGGAGCGGCACGAGCTTTTCGGCGACTGAAATAAACTACTGGGCTGGAAGATAGGCGATCCTCCCTTTTGGTCCAGCCAACCACCCTTCCCCGGATTTGGCGAAACTCACGCTGTTATAGTTTTCCAGATCCAAAGATTTCCAGGTCCTTCCCTGATCGACGGAAACATCCGCACCCGATGTTCCAGCGACTATAATCCGGTTGGAGCCATAACCCACAGCCGAGCGAAAAGTGACAGCGTCTTTGACTAGTTTCCAAGTCTTACCGCCGTCGTCCGTCAACGCCACTGTGGAACCGGTTCCATTGGGCTTGCGATAATCTCCCCCAACAACAATACCATTTTTGGAATTCCGGAACGCAAGGGAGAAAATCCCGGCTGATTCTACTGCGGCCGTGATCGGTGTCTCCGATACGGTCCAGGTTTTCCCTCGATCGCTGGAATGGAACACTCTTGCGAATTTTGCACTCCCGGTGCCGAACCAGGCTTCGTTTTTCCCTTGAGTAATCAGACAGGTTCCACTCGCGGCAAAAGCTCCTTCTCCAGAAAGTGCTTCCGGTAAATTTTTACTGTCTATTGGCTGCCAATGCCTTCCGCCATCCGAAGTTACGAGCAATTGAAATTTCCCTCCAACGGGATCTCCAAGTGCAATGCCATTCTCGTCATCCCAGAATCCTAGCGCATCCAGAAAATCTTCTTTACGCGATGCTTTCCATTGCAATTTCCAGGTCACTCCACCATCGGTCGTTTTGTAGATCCTAGATAAATCCCCGATGCCTGCACTCATCAGGTAGGCCGTCTGGGCGTCGAAGGCTTTTACATCCCGGAAATCAAGTATCTCCGAATCTGGAACCGATATCAGATTCCAGGTCTTCCCGGCATCAATCGTTTTTCCGACCGTTCCTTTCGTCCCGCTGACCCAAGCGGTATTACGATCGACGGCACACAACCCTCGGAAGTCGGCAGAAGTTGCAATCTTTTGCGGTTGAATTTGCCCAGAAGCAATGGGCAAATTGAGTAACACTAAAGACAGTGCCAGATGAAATCTCATAGGAAACCTCGTTCGGAGTGAGGATGTTTTCGCGTACTTCCAAGATGTTACGGGAGTATCCTTCGAAATAAACCGTCTGCTGTCCAGCGGAGAATTAGAATTTATAAAGAAGAGAATAGAGTTTTTGCATCAAAACCAATGAGTTGCAAAGGGCTTAAGTTATGGTAGAACCTCTTCCCAACTTACCAGAATCGGATTCAGATACCGTGGAAGTGAACTATCCAAATGTTCCGCCGCTGAAAGTCCCCAAACTCATTCTGGCTGCTGGCTTAATCTCCTCGTTTTGGGGGCTCGTCTGCCTGATTTTCCTGAGGGGAGATAACGGTCTCAGTTGGCTATTTGCATCCATCGCTGTACTGGGCCTTATCCTCTGTGGGCTCTATTTTTATTGGAACGCAAGAGATGCTCGAGAACCGGATAAGCTAACCCACTCACCAGGAGCCTGGTATCCTTATGTCCTGGTCGCTAGTCTTTTAATTCCTTTTCTTTCCTACATCTACTTCTTCAAGCTAAGGTGAGAAGTTTCCCAGTTCGAAGTTCCTGACTTCAAAACGATTGAAAAGCTCACTCATTTGAAGGACGAAGATTATCGAAATCTCCTGTCCCGGATCATTTGTCCCCTGGTTCCGCAGTGGTTCTGAAGACTCCTTTTTTTCTCTGGGCGGTCCTGCTGAAATCCATGACTTTTCCATGCTCGTTGATGGCGAGATGAAAGCGTTCTTCGCCCTGGAGTCGATGTAAAGTCATGTGATACTCATCGCTGGTTGCCGCGATGTGGGGGATTTCCACTTTTTCACCCGCGGATCGCAAGCGTCCCCACGAGCCGTCTCCAAGATATACAACGCCATTGGCGTTTGATGATCCATCGATGAGAGGGCGACTACGTTTGAAGCAATGATCGTGATGTTCCAGAACAATCGGCACTCGGTGCTTTTCGAATAGGGGAACCCAGTGCTTTCGATTGGGTGCTCCGCTACCATCCAGTTGATTATCGAATTTGGGTGCCGTCGGCAGATATGCCGGATAAGCGGGCACGTGATTGACCACCATTACGTTGGGATGATCGACCCGAGCTTTTAGAGTTTTATCGAGCCAGTCGGCCTGTTCTCCCTCCACGCGTGTCGTATGCCCGGTATCCAAAAGTACCAGACTCAAGTAGTCTCCGAATTCCAGTGTGGTGTACCCTTTTTCCGGGTACAAACCATCGAACAAGGAGTAGAAAAAGGGCGCCTTCTCTCGCGGTTGATGGTACCCGCCGTCCACTTCATGATTTCCAATGCAGGTGACGAGAGGGATCAATCGTCCATTTTTACCGATCATATGCTTGCTGTAGTTGCGAATGAACGCCAGGCTGATCTCGACCGAAGTTCCGTTGTCGTAACCCAGATCACCTCCGATCAGGGTGAACATGGGATCCTGTTGTGCGGCCGCTATGTTGTTGGCGATGGCGTGAGGATTGACACTAACGTCCCCACCGGAGATGAAGTGAATAGTGTCGGTCGCCTTTGCCGGCATTGTTTTGAAGCGATAAGTCGGGGAGACTTTTCCGATCCGGAATTGGTATTCCGTGTTCGGTTCGAGTTGAGTCAGCTCACATCGAAAAATTTTCAGATCCGTGAACGGGTACGGTTTGGTGTTCGACGGCTGCGATTTCCATGGGCTTGGCTTCTGGGGCACTTCGCTCTTTTCATTCTTAGGCGATTTATTTTCTTTGAATGGCGTATAGTAAATCGTCGTATCCGAAGTTTCCCCTCGGGAGCCAATCCATTGAATCGTCATGGTTCTCGTAGGGTCGCGTTGCCAAGTTAGAAACAGCGTGTTCGGCTGAAATAACGGCCCCTCAATATGCTTCGGAATCACCGGTTCGGCTTTTTCCTGGCCCAGTAGACACGATGTGGCAATGGTCGAGAATGAAGTACCCAAAAATGCCCGGCGATCAAAACTATTCACTCGATTCTCCCCAGATCCCGCGAGAACTCACCCCCGAAATATCTTCCGAATCGAGTTGGGAATGACTATGCGTTCGAACATTATTCATCATTTCTACAAATTTGAGATATTGCGGGATCAATCACCAGTTATCGGTTCGGAACGGTACTGCCGGTAACCCCTCTTTATTGTAAAGATTCGCGCCTACCGGGTTCATGGAGAAAGCATACCGCACCGCGACGGGTTCCGGCACATCCTTGCACTCGCAGACGATTGTCTGTCCGACAATTTTTGCTTGGGCCCAAAACCATTTTTTATCTTTACCGGCGATTGCAAATCGTTTCAAGGGACTTCCAGAATCGGATTCAGTGGGGCGAGTGCCGCTTTTCTTTCCGATCATTAAGCCCGTTCCCAGATGATCGAATTCCAGGATCACATGGTTGCCTTCAATTTTAAGCGATTTATAGATAGGACCCGAGACTTCAATTTTTTGACCATATTCGGAGGCCAGCGCCCATCGTGCGAGTCTTTCTCCCACATCGAACTTGTTGTGCGGATGAATATCGGCCGCGTCACCAATATCGGTGGTAACAGACATCCCGGTATGCGGTATTTTCAGACAGTTAAGTTGTGCTTCTCGAATGTAAGCCCAGCCATCCCCACCCGCAGGATTATCATTTGGTTGCTGCCAGTTAGCCAGTTGCACGAAGTAGAAAGGGAGATTGGGATCTCGGAAATAGTTTCGCCAGTCGGCCACCATCGCTTTTTTCTTTTCGATGTACTGCAAGCCATCACTGTAGCTTCCCGCATTGCTTTCCCCTTGATACCAGAGAGCCCCTCGGAGGGCAAACGGAATTAACGGAGCGATCATGCCGTTGTGTAAGGTAACGCAGCGAGGGCGAAAAGCTTTCTCCCCGAAGGGAAACTCCGGCATGCTGGGAGGTAAAGGAAGCGCTTGACCCTTTTTCATCTGCTCTCGACAATTTTTGGTCCAAGTTTCTATTTCGGGAACGGCGGCCAGCAATTCCTTCTGGTAAAGTGCCAGTGAGTCCGACATGATTTTCGAATAAGGAGCCAAAGCAGGAGTATTCATCAGCGTCTCCTGAGACATCCAGAGTTCGATATTCGTGCCACCCACGCAGGACCGCAGTAAACCGATAGGAACCCCAGTTTCCCGGAAGATTTTCCTAGCGAAATAGAAACCTACCGCGGTAAATCCTGGTGCGGTACCTGGTGAGCAGATTTGCCAATTACCGCGTACTTCTTTCTGCGGTGTATTAGCGAAGTTGTAATCCACACCGAACTGTCGGATGAGCGGAAGATTTGCGGATCGGATATCATCCGGGGCATCGCATCCCGCCAACGCCCACTCCATATTGGACTGGCCGCCGCACAGCCAGATGTCCCCTAGAAGAATGTCTTTAACCACCAGATGGTTTTTCGCATGAACTTCGAGAGTCAGTGGAACTTTGGAGACCGGTTGAGCTGTTAATGTGACTTGCCAGCGGCCATCCTCGCCGGCAACAGTCTCGGCTTCAGATTTCCCCAGAGTCACTTTCACTTTCTCTCCAGGCATTCCCCACCCCCAGACGGGGAGTGGTTTATCTCGCTGTAAGATGGCATGTTCACCAAATAGAGGAGACAATCGAGCATCGGCCTGCAAATTTCCTACCCAGGATAGGAGCAAAAGGCCTGTTACTATAGTTCTGAAAAATGACCGGGAGTATGGCATATTTGAACTCTCAAATCCTTTGGAAGAAGCTTGGAACAACGTAGGAATTGGAACAGTTTATCCTGCTAACTGCAATTTTGTTTTTCGGAAAAACGAGAACGGGTTCTGCTGAGAAACGGCAACTGTCATAAATGTAAATATTATTTTACTTAAAGAAATTTGCTAAGTGGTTTGCTTGATTGATCGTTAGACCCTTATGGCTGCATTCTTGCTCAAGTTGCCTAGTTTTGCTCGGTTGAAGTGAGAAAGTCATTCGAAATTTTAGTTATCCTTATCTAAGTGAAGATTTTGGATTCTTTCCGGATTTTCTATGTTTTTTAGCTGGTCGCAAAAGACGATATATCTCACGTAAGCTACGTCTTCTTCTCAAATTATGAGAATTGAGTAATCCTTGATTCTCGGCACTCGATAGAAGAGCTGAGTAATGACTTTTCGAAGATACTCCCCGAATTTGAAGAGCTTCTTCTCAAAGAAAATCGCTCCCTTAAATTCGGCGAGCAACGGCTCATCTTCCGCATCCTATTCTCTGGCCGCTCCCGTTAACTCGACTCGTAAACCATCGCTTCCCCCTCTCCGATTGGCGATCATAAGTACTCCGCGATCCGGAAATACCTGGCTAAGACACCTTCTGTCACGTTATTACCGCCTCGAGCAGGCCGCGCTTCACATAGTCAATGATCGTACCTTGGCGGGGCTACCGGAAAATGTCGCACTGCAAATTCATTGGCGGAAAGAACCGGGCTTCAGCCGACTTCTCAGCGATCAGGGATTTCAAATTGTTACCTTGGCTCGTCATCCGCTCGATGTGCTGATTTCGATACTTCATTTTTGTCTTTACGATTATCAAACGGATAATTGGCTTTTAGGTAAGGGCGGTTCGGAAGAGGGCATTCGCACGGCTATGCCTCGAAGTCGAGCGTTCATCGAATACTGTAAAAGCTCCCGGGCGTTCGAACTGCTATCGGTGACTTCGGATTGGTGGGAAAATAGTAACTCGATCTCACTGCGTTACGAAGATCTGGTGAAAGATACCAGTTCGGCTTTGCTAGGAATTTCCGATCAGCTTGGTCCCCCACGCTGTCGATCTGTTGAGACCGTGCTTTCTGAATGTTCTTTAGGTAAGTTGCGTCAAACCAACGATACCAATCATTTTTGGAAAGGTCGAGCCGGTCTTTGGCGCGAGCTCTTGCCCAAAGCGGAAGCCGAGGAAATTCTCTCGGTTCTAAGCCCGATCTGTCAAAAACTCGGATATGAGTGTCATCCCGATCTTTCGCTGAGCGATCTCGCCGCGGATAATAATTGGATTCGCTATGTCGGTACGGAACTGAAACAAACCCTGGAAGATTGGCGCGAGAAACACCTAATCGCCCACAATCATGGTCAATCTCTGACGCGTGATTTGAATTTCGTTCGTACAGAGAAGCATAAATTGGAAGAGTACCTTCCTCTGGAAGGCTTTCCGATGAACGCCGCCCGAATGTTGCATAAGATGCGGCTCAAATTTTATGGGATCTTTCGGTTCCTTAAAGTGCCCCATGCTCATGTCACAAATCGATATGAACATGAGGACGCGCTAAAAAACTGAGGCTGCAATTTCCTTTCGAGTTTCAACTCCGGCTTTAAGTGGTGCACCCTAAATCTCGGGATCCACAAAGGAAATTACAGGGATTTCTGTCTCAATTTGCTCTTCAGAATTTGCCAGATGTCTGTTAAACCAGGACCTGGCGATATCTGCGAACTCTTCCATCGCTCCAGACTCGGTAAAACTGTGTGAGGCATAAGCCAGGATGAGAATTTCCTTGATACATCGTAATTCACGATGAGATTTCTCATTCAAGTGAACCAGCATATCGTCGTAGCCGCCAACTACCAGCAGCACAGGAACCTGGATCGAAGACAGATAACTTTCCGCCAGATCGGGCCGGCCCGCCCTCGCTACGATCGCGCGAATTTTTTTTGGCTCTTTGGCGCCCACAATTAGAGCAGCCCCGGCATGTCTTCCCTCTCCGCAAAGCCCTAAAGGCAATTCGCGAATGTCGGGATTTTGCTCAACCCAACTCAAGACGTAATGCAGGCGCTCCGCTAGTATCTCAATATCGAAATTGGATTCGGAAGTTGTATCGTTCACTCCATCGTCCAGTTGGACTCGGAGCACCCCTAGATCCGATTACAGAAATGCCTGACATAGAAACCGGTCCTGTGACGGCGATCCCTCCGGTGCTTCGCAATCCAAGAGGATTATTAGGCCGCGCGGATGATCTGGTAAGTTCAAAGCGGCTTTTAAGGAACGTTGACCAGCACAAATATTTGCCGCGAATTCCGTATTTAAGGTAGATCGAGACATCGCTGGAACTCCTTTTGGGACGAATGTAATACTTTGACCAACGCAAGTCGCTCTCCGTCAATGCGAGAGTGGTTTTAGGCCGTACCCGTCGTCTGTTTCTTTTCCGTTGTCGCTGTGGCAGCTTTAGCCGGATTATTCGGAGCTTTGACCGTCAACACCGGACAGTTGGCTTTCCTTAGTACGTGCTCGGCCACGCTTCCGGTCAATAATCGCGTCAATCCGGTGCGACCGTGCGTTCCGAGTATGATCAAATCGCACTTCGATTGCTCTGCCACCTTCAGAATCTGCTCGGCCGCTTCCCCTTCTACGATTCGATGCTCGACCTTAATATTGGAGTCGCTCGGTTTCAGCCGGATCAATTTTTCCTGAAGTAAGCTGGGATCCACAACTGGCGGCAAGGGAGGCATAAATACACCCTCCCCCGTCACGTACATCGACAGTTCATCCACATGAAGAAGAATCAGACGCGCGTTGTAGTCCCTCGCCAGTGCACAGGCGAAATGGAAAGCATAATCCGAAGCTTCCGAGAAATCTGTCGGGTGAAGGATCGTGTTGATGGTTAACATCTGATCTCCCTGGTAAAAATGTTGTCACTCGGAACTATCCAGAATGTCTGCAATAAGTACGTGGTGTTGGAATCACCAAGAATCGAAGCTCATTCTGCGTTTCAGGTTTTCAGCAGATTAACTGAGGGCAATTTGAATGCCAAAAAAGAAGAAAAGCCTAGGTTTGGATGAATCGGTCCTAACAGCGATTTTTAGATCTCATTCTCGCTCGCCTCTCAATTACACCCATCATTGCTAATACTCTCTTCAAAAGGTATTTTATGCCGGGAGTTGAACTTTAGACGGAATCAAAAGTCTGAAATCTTTTTTCGATTGGGACACAAATGTGAGAAATAGATCGTGATGTCGTGGTCATCACGGGCAGTAAATTGCTACATTGGATTTTATCATGAAATTACCTTTCGTTTTTCTGTGATAAATGCGAACACTGGAAAAGGCCTTAATAATCTGCTCAGTTCCAGAACTAGCCGTCTCGAATGCTACAGTTTAACGGAGTCGGCAATTACACAGACGTGTTTTCTAGTTTCCTGGCTTCCAATTTTTGGCAGCCCAACGCATTGAGTGATTTCCGCTAATGAACTTAAAGAACGCGGTTTCTGTGGCCTCTGAGCTGGAAGGGACCTTCCATTCTGTTTTGCAGGAATTCGGATATCGCGGGATGCTTGACGAAGTCCCAGATGCACTCATACTTCGCGATTCGAATGGTAACATCCTGTTTGCGAATAGACAGGCCGAAATTCTCTTCGAGTACTCTCAGTCGGAATTGCTTAGCATTTCCTTCAGGCAGCTAATTCCTTCCTTGCAGGATTCTTCTCAGCTTCCGGCTGACTCGATCTCTCTTCTGCAATTGCCGCCAAGGGAGAACAACTCCGAACTTGCGGGAATTACCAAAAGCGGAAGAAACATTACGGTTGAAGTATGCTCTCGGAAGTTACCCGGTTCGAACACCCCTCTCACCCTTTTGTCGATTCGCGACGTTAGCAATCGAAAACTCTTCGAAGAGTCGACCCGGGTTAATCAGGAACGGTTCCGTCTGCTAGTCGAAAGCGTGCAGGATTATGCAATTTACCTACTTGATCCTCAGGGGAATGTCCTCAGTTGGAATACCGGAGCCGAACGAATTAAAGGTTATTCTTCTAAGGAGATTGTCGGAAAGCACTTCTCTCTCTTTTATCCCCAGGAAGCTCTGGAGCAGGATTGGCCTGCCCAGGAACTGAAGCAAGCCATCGCCCAAGGGAGATTCGAGGATGAAGGATGGCGGTTACGCAAGGACGGCTCTCGTTTTTGGGCTAACGTCGTCATTACTTCTCTTTTCGAGGAAGATGGCAGTCTTAAAGGATTTGCCAAAGTCACTCGGGATCTCACAGAACGCAAGAAGCACGAACAGACCATTCAGGAGAAGAACGAGGAACTGGAAAAAGCACTTCGGGCTAAAGATCATTTCCTCGCCACGATGAGTCACGAGTTACGTACCCCGTTGAATGCGATTTTAGGATTTACGGGTACCCTTTTAATGCGGTTGCCTGGGCCTCTTACGCAGGATCAGGAGAAACAGTTACGTACGGTTCAAACCAGCGCGAAACACCTCCTGTCGTTAATCAACGACTTGCTCGATCTGGCTAAAGTGGAATCGGGGAAAATCGAACTCGCCTCGGAATGGCTTGTCTGCAGGGAATTGCTCCAGGAAATCCATCGCTCAGTTCAATTAATGGCGGATGTGAAAAAGATTCAACTGGATCTAATCGTTTCTCCGCCCGAACTCCTCATTCGAGCTGATCGAAGAGCACTCCATCAGATTTTGCTCAATCTTATTTCCAATGCGATCAAATTTACTGAGAGCGGTCGAGTGGTCGTCGAAGTGCATCGACGAAACGTCGATAGTCGAGTCGAAATTGAGTTCCGAATTTCCGATTCGGGAATCGGTATCGCCTTAGAGGATCAATCCAAGCTCTTTCGGGCATTCACCCAGCTCGACCACGGCCGATCGGGAAAAATCGAAGGTACCGGCTTGGGGCTTTACTTCAGTAATAAACTGGCTATTCTTTTGGGGGGAAGAATTCAAGTTCAAAGCACTTCGGGTCGCGGCAGCACTTTTACTTTGATACTGCCCCAGGAGTAGCCCGTGCCTCTTCGAATTCTCGTCATAGAAGATAATGAAGCCAATTTGGAATTGATGCGTTACCTTCTGACTGCATTCGGCCATCAGGTTCGCTTGGCTCGAAATGCCGAACTCGCATTGCCCCAGATATCGAAAGATGCTTTCGATGGAATCTTATGCGATATCCAATTACCCGGAAAAAGCGGCTATGACATCGCGAAAGAACTCAATGCAAACCCAGACCTTCGAGCTATTCCCCTCCTTGCCGTAACTGCGCTGGCCATGTCTGGAGATCGGGAGCGAATCATTGAGGCGGGCTTTAAGGGTTACATAACCAAACCCATCGATCCGGAAAGTTTCGTTTCAAACATCGAGGCCCTGATTCATTCTCTCAAACCCGATTCCCGGTTGATTCCTGCAAGATTGGTCTCACAAAATACCGAAACCGCCCGCATCCCCCCGACGCTTCTGGTCGTCGACAATCAAAAAGTGAACCTGGAATTGGCTTGCAGTCTGCTTTGCCCGCTGGGTTTCCTCGTCTTGACCGCCGAAAACATTCAGGAAGCGTTTCTTCACCTTCAAAACAATCTCGTAGACCTCATACTCTCGGATATCTGCATGGCGAATGGAAGCGGATTCGATTTTATCCGAGAAGTCAAATCCCAAGCGAAGTATTCGAAAATTCCTTTTATCTTTCTGACATCGACCCAAACTAATTCCGTGGCTCGCACCAAGGGCTTGGCCTTGGGTGCGAATCGTTTTCTGTTTAGACCTATCGACCCGGAAATCTTACTCTCCGAAATCCAAAATACGCTCAACGAGCGAGGACTATTGCCCCCATGGCCAAAATATTGATCATAGATGACCGCGTTGCCAATCGCGACCTGCTGGTCACCCTTCTCGGTTATGGCGGTCACCATCTGGTGGAGGCTTCGGACGGATTGGAGGGGCTGCAGATTTGCCTTTCCGAAAAGCCAGATCTGGTTATCACCGATATTCTGATGCCGACCATGGATGGGTACGAATTCGTACGGAGACTTCGACTCGATCCTGAAATTGCCGAAACAAAAATTCTCTTTTACACGGCTCATTACCACTTAGAGGAAGCGATCAATCTCGCCAAAAGTTGCGGCGTTCTCGAAGTTCTCAAGAAGCCGTGCGAACCGGAGGATCTTCTGCGCTCGGTTGCGTCGGCCCTGAATCTCGATTCTGCACTCCCCTCGATAACCTTGCAGCCGGACTTTGACGAAAACCATTTACGTCTTTTGACCAATAAGCTATCTCGGAATGTAGACGAACTCCGCAAAACCAATCAACGCCTGGAGATTTTAGTTCAGCTCGGCGTGGAGTTGGGCTCGGAGAAAGATGCTTCCCGGCTTTTGCAAACCTTTTGCGACTCTTCCCGAGAAATAGTCGGCGCGCGTTTCGCAGTAGTCGGCATCCCGAGTGGTGAAGGAGCGTATTACAGACATTTTTTTACCAGTGGTATGGATCAGGCGACGTCGAAAAAATTGAATCGCAACGAGGCCTTGACGGGAGCATTAGCCTCAGTAATTTCTACGGGCCGCTGCTTTCGAGCTGCCCGCGATTCCGGCTTTCACAACCTGGGACTTCCGGCATCCTTTCCGGCCGCCAAATCGATTCTGGTAGTCGCTCTCCTTTCTCCATTGCGAATCTATGGTTGGATTTGTGTTCTGGAGAAATTGGGAGCTGATACTTTTAGCGAGGAGGATGAGAGGCTGATAAAAATGCTGGCCACCCAGGTCGGTCGAACCTACGAGAACGGCAGTCTTTACATGCACCTCCTCGATCATTCCGCCAAACTAGCTGAAGAAATTACGGAGCGTAAGCGAGTAGAAGCGGCACTGCGCGACAGCGCAGCGAGACTGCGCGAGGCCCAGCAGATTGCCCGCGTCGGAAACTGGAGTTGGGAACCGCATACCCAATCCACTCATTGGTCGGAAGTCCTCTTCGATCTCTTCGCTCTGGATCCTCAATCCACCAAACCCAGCTTTGAAAAATTCTTATCCGTCCTTCATCCGGAGGATCGGGAAACCGCTCAGAATCGGGTTAAAGCCGTCCTCTCGGGCCAGGATGGATTTGCCGACGATTTGAGAATTTTACAACCCAATTCTCAGATTCTCTGGATCCATAGCCGCGCCTGTGCACGACGGGATGCCCAGGGACAATTAATTCTCCTCGAAGGGACAGATCAGGATATCACCGAGAGAAAACGGGCCGAAGTCAATTTGCAACGAACCGTTTTTCTACTCAAGGCGGTCGCCGATAGTACAACGGATGCCGTTTTTGTTAAGGATAAGGAGGGAAAATATCTCCTCTTCAATCAAGCAGCTGCGGACTTTGTCGGCAAATCGATAGATGAAGTCATTGGTCAGGACGATTCGATTTTGTTCGATGCTCAAAGTTTTTCACAGATACGGGCTCGCGACTTAAGAGTGATGGAAACTGGGCGGGTCGAAACCCAGGAAGAGATTCTGACGGCCGCGGGGAAAACGAGAATTTACAACGCACTCAAAGCTCCCTTCTGGGATGCAAATGGCAAAGTCATCGGTGTGATAGGTATCTCCCGCGATGTAACGGATCAGCGTCAACTGGAAGATCAGTTACGCCAGGCCCAGAAAATGGAAGCCGTGGGACGGCTCGCAGGCGGGATCGCACATGATTTCAATAACTTGTTAACCGTTATCAATGGTTACGGCGAGCTCGTCCTGAGTTTGTTGAAAGCCAATGATCCCGCTCGGGAGATGATTCAGGAAATCGTGGGTGCGGGCGAGCGGGCCTCTTCGTTAACGCGACAATTGCTGGCTTTCAGCCGTAAATCGATCGTGGAGCCCAAAATCGTCGATCCTGTCAGTCTGGTTACCGATTTGGATAAACTCCTGCGACGGGTGGTGGGTGAAGATATCGAATTATCAGTCATGTCGAGTGGCAATGTAGGCGTCATCCAAATCGATCCGGGCCAATTCGAACAGGTGATAATGAACATGGTGGTCAACGCCCGGGATGCCATGCCTAAAGGGGGTTTTGTAACTATCGAGCTGCAAAATATAAACCTCGATGAATCCTACATCGGGAAACACCCGGATGCTATTTACGGTCCTCACGTCCTTATAGCGATTACCGATTCGGGAATCGGAATGGACGCCGTGACGCAATCCCGCATATTCGAGCCCTTTTTCACTACCAAAGGGGAGCATGGCACCGGGTTGGGTCTGGCGACGGCACATGGTATTATCAAACAAGCCGGTGGACAGGTTTCCGTTTACAGCGAATTGGGTAAAGGTACTACCTTCAAAATCTACTTACCTCGAATCGACAGCCCGGTTCAGACAACCAAGAAAGATTCCAAGCCGATTTCGCAAGGAAGTGAATCGATTCTCCTGGTAGAAGATGAAGAGATGGTTCGCTCTCTGAGTAAACACATTCTAATAAGCTTGGGTTATCGGGTAACGGAGGCGACGAACGGTGAGGAAGCTCTAGCGTTAGTCGAAAAACCGGGTAGTTCTTTCCGGTTACTCATTACTGACGTTGTAATGCCCAAGATCGGCGGCCGGGAATTGGCCAATCAATTGAAACAAAAGTTTCCCGATCTCAAAGTGCTGTTTTTATCCGGATATACCGACGATGCCGTAGTTCGGCATGGGATACTTCAAGCGGAAGTCGCCTTTCTTCAGAAACCTTTTACCCCGACTCTGCTGGCCGCGAAGGTACGGGAGACACTCGATAATACCCAAACCGGGTGAGGGGCAATTCTCACCCGGCGATGCTGTATGTTAATCCTTGATAGTGGATAGAATCTCCTCGATTTGCGGATCAGTGAGATGACTTCGCGTCAGGGTCAACATCTTTCGCAGATGCTTTCGTCCCTCGATACCTGAAATGAAGCCAATATTACCGAGATTGCCTTTACTCGTAACAATCGCTTTTCCATCAGTATCGAAAATGGCATGGTAAGGAATGCCCTCACCTTCACTTCCCGGGAGGAGTTTAGCGATCTCTTCTCCATGGATATCTCGAATATCATCGATCTTCAGCATCACGTAGTCCTTCTGAAGTAGATCTCTTTGGTCGTCCATCCAGCGAGTCAATCGGAAACAGGGACCGCAATATCGCTGTCCCACGCGAACCCAGACTTTACGTCCGCTGGCTTTGGCTTCCGCGAAAGCTTCCTCCCATTTTTTCTTGGCATCGTTTTTGGCGGGCTGGTATTTCATCGAAAGAGTATCGGCGGCGTCGACAGCCTTTTTGTCGTTCGGGTCGAATTCCTCAACTCCCAGTTTCGTACCTTTTCCGTCGAGTACGATAACGACAATTTTTCCCTTATTTGGAAGGGGCCAGGACTGCCTCTGAGCCAATTCTTGAATCTCTCGAGTCTTCGTCTCGTCGCTCAGTTTCAAGTGGAATTGCATGTAGGAATAATGCTTCTCCGAATCTTCGAGGTTCACTTTCAAAAATTGCTCGGCTTTCTCCGAGGGGGAATAAAGAAACATCAGGGCATAATAGTTGTTTAAACGGCAGTCCCGCAAGAGATTCGTAACTCGCTGAGAAAGAGACAACGGCGATGTCTTGGTTTCTAACCGAGTTACGATCGGCGATTTTACATCCGCTTCCTCGAGGTAAAAATTCTCGAAGCGATTATGCGAGTACGGTTCCTTGGCTCCCGTTGAAAGAAAGATTCCCACTTGGCTCGGCAAGCCGCTGAAGCGATAATTTCCCTGCGAGTCGGTCTGAGTTTTTAGTGCAGTGGGCGTAAAGCGAATGAATCGAAGGTTGGGGTTGGTATTCTTTATGCTCGGCGGAAGGCTAATGTTGAGTTGAACTGGGTAATTGATGAGAGGCTCATCTGCCTTACCGAGTAATTGTCCGCGAAGTTCCAGTGTTGGCTTCAAGCTGAGTTCGATCTGCTTTTTGTCACCTCCCACTTCGCATATACCGAAGGCTTTCCCATCTCGGGTACGAGCAAAGAGACAAACATTCTTCGCCCGGGAAGAAAATTTGAACTCTCCCTGGCTGTCGGCTTTAACGAGTGAATTTTCTTCTTCGGTCTCGCCATCCATCGCTCCAATCTCAACTACGGCTTGATCCAAATCCGCTTTGAGATTGGTTTCTAGAACCAATCTTCCGGTGATTTCGCGAGGCTCGACGAAAGCTCGATGAAACTCAATTCGATTATTTCCGGACGAACTTACTTTAAGCTTTTGAACAGATCGCCAATTTCCCAGTGTCACGAAGGACTGTATTTCACTCCCCTCCAGCGCATAGGTTCTAGCTCGGCCATTTTCATCCGTTCGTAACCACCAGAATCTCGCTGCTTCGCCATAACGAGTTGTACCTTCTTCCTTCCAGCTGACAGAATGATAAATCGACAAGGCAATAAGTCTGTCGATTGCTGGCTTCTTCCCAGATCCTACAGTGAAGCTCAAATCCACAGGCAAGCCCAATTGAAGTGAAAGTTCTGGAGATGTTATTTTTTCACCTTCAACCGGAATGAGATCGATGAACTTGCTGGCATAACGCGAGTCGCAGACCGTGATTGCGTAGGTTGCCCCTGATAAGCAATCGGCTGAGAATTGTCCTTTCTCGTCTGTGAAAGCAAATAGATTATCCGGGATATCCTTGATCTCTCCCTGGAAAGACGAAAGCAGTACCATGACCCCGGCTTTGTTCAAATCCTTGGAAAGTACTTCCCCCCGAACCGCTTTTCTCGCAGCAATTATTTTCTTCTTGATCTGGATTCTGTGAGCCCCCTCTTTTTCTTCCTGCCCAACCACAGTCCAATTAGGGTCCAGGATTTCGATGCGACCCAGAGATTCTTTCCAGAGGGGCGTCCAATCGAATATCGCTTCTCCTTTGGCATCCGTTGCCAGTGTTTGAATCATTTCGCTTCGGAGCTGCAGTCCCCCCATTTTTTGGCTCCAATAACGAATCGTGAATGGCAAATTTGTAACGGGATTGCTGGTGTTTTCTTCTACGACTTGAATCTTCTCTGACTGACATGAAGCGATAGTGATCTCGTATTTGTTCGATTCTTGCTTATCGCTTGAATTTGTGTAACCGAATCGGCGGTCTTCCGTCCAGGCGGTGATGCCTCTCAAAGTGTCGGCTTTAAGTAACGCGAACCGAGCTATTCCCTTCGTGTCGGTTCTGGTCCTCATCGGTTCGGAATTGCTTGTCTCAGCCTGCACATAGCTGTTGATGACCGGATTGCCTTTATCCGTGACCAAAACTTCCAAATTTCGCTCCGGAACTTTTACTATGAGCTTCATGCCTTCGACGGCTGTCAGGCGAAGCTCATAGTTAGAGATTCGAGAGAATGCCCGTTTCTGGCTTTCAGGTTCCGTGGCCGCGAAGCGTACAGATCCCAATTTTCCTGAACCCACGGGAACCCAGGCGTGGAATCGCGAACCCTCGGCGATCACGGACATCGACTTATCCGAATGGTCGATCGAGGCCGTGGCAGACACTTTCGGATTTTTAACCGGGACTCCATTCTCATCCAACACCTCGCCGGAGATTTTGATTTTGAGCGTAGATCCCGAACCTTCCAGCCAGGCGGGCTTTTCGTTAGGACCCAGCGGTTTATCCTCCGCGAAAACCGATGAGCAGAAACCGCTGACCAGAAGAATCAGCAGCGATCGTAAAGTCAATTTCCAACTACGAGCGTTACGGAAACAGTTCCAAGAATTCGGAAGCATGGGGCGTACCTCTCAAGATTCGTCTGTAAACATTTGTTTTGCCAATACGATCACAGTATAACGAGGCAGATTCATAAAGTCTTGTATCTTCCAGAAGATGTTTCCTTATGCAAATTTCTAAGGCTTTGGCCCGGCTTAAACAGCCTCCCGAATAACAACGAAACGTCAAGCTTTGAAAATTTGGAAGATAGCCGAGAGTAACGTATCTCCCATCTGCCACTCAATTCTCCAGGTTACGATGCGAAAAAAGTAATGCATTTTCTTTAAAGGTCATCAGATCATCAATATTCATATAGTGGAAAACGCCAATTTGATGACCTTAGGTTATTTCTCGAGAAATAGTGGCCTTTTGTGCGAAAGCTCAAAAATGCTGTCTGGAGTGGAAGCGTTAATATTCTCAAGGAAAAGCCGCGATTTGAAAAAAGTCTGTTTGAATCGGACGGCGGCGCTCTTCTTCGTACACTCGTGACTGAAAAAAACACTGGTTCCTTTTAAACCGATCCGATGTTACATTGCAACCATTCGATACCGCGGTCACTCTTCTTTCAAAGTAAGACAAGCTGTTCATTCGTGGCAGGCAGGTACACTTGAATGTGGATTGGTTCACTGTCCCGCATGCTAAAGCTTAGCGGATAGCGGACATTCGCTCCATGTCGGTTTCTAACCGCGCCAGAATGGAACCTTACTGAAACTTGATAGAGTGCTTTTGCGGCCTTGTATCCAAAAGTCGTGTATGCCGCGCAATGCATCAATCCCGATGTCAAAAATGGCGTTAAGTGTTCTGCTCCAAGGACTTCAATTTTTATTCTCTAGCGTGGGAAAGAGATAAGTTGCCCTGTCAAATCGTGATCACTTACGGCTGGCGTGCGGGATCAGGAAATCAAGGAATATCGAGAATGTTTGCACGAAATACAAGCTGATCCGTGGCGTTATACTGATGAACGGAAGGTATATAGATTGCGTGCGGAAAATGCAGGTAGAATCGTCGAAGAAATGCTAATTAGCAAATACGCACTTGAAGCTGAAAGATTCCCTCTGATCGACTGGTATTCCGTCTCAATCGGTTTTTTGATAATCGTTCTTAAAGCACACGGTTATCATTATTTGTAATGCAAATTACTTTCGAATTGCCCAGAACTGAAAAATTCTGGTTGGCTTTTCAAAGAATAAGGGGCTATCCTCACTCTAGTCCTTAAACAAGCGAAGTTTTTGATGCCAATTCCGTGGGGAGTTTTAGCGAGATAGTTCGATGAGTCCTCCGCGCCGGAGCTTTTCGCTCGGCCGAACGCATACTTCTATTTTTCAAACATTCTTCCTTTCCGCGAATAGCTCTCGGCGTTTTATCGGATCGGGACATCCGGATCCCGACTTCAGTCGGTCGAACGATCAGCACCTCAGTGCTTTCAGTAGTCGGAAGAAGATCGGCAAGTGCGGGTTCCAGCCGAGCAATCGATAGACGATGCGGCCGGCCTTCCGGACGATCTGACAAGGCAGAAGCATGAAAGCATTGAGGAAGGTTTTGAATTCCATTTTCAAAACCGACTGCTTCTGGTCCCGATGCTTTTCCCGCCAGCGACCGGGAGTTTCCGGCAACGTCAAGGCCCACCAGGCTTTCAAGTTCCAGGCCAGGGAGGCCATCACCATGTACGCCCAATTGCTTTCCAGATCGTGCAGCGGCGCGTGCAAGGCCCGGCAACCGCCCTTGAGCTGCGCTATCAGATTTTCCTGATTGCAGCGATCGTTGGCTTCGTAGACGACTTCGGCGGCCGTGCACTCCCGGTCGTTGGTGATGTAGAAGAAATAGCGTTCGTCCGGATACAGAACGGATTCGCCTTTTTCCACGGAAAGATTCTTGCGAATCACCACCAGGCGATACGCCCTTCGGCAAGCGGTCGGTTGGTACTCGAACTCGGCCACCGCTTCGGAGATCAACTTCACATTTACGAATTCCCGCTCTTGGACGATCCGCTCCTTGGTGTTTTCCCGTCGGTGTCGCAACTTCGCTTTCGCCGAGTATTGCGCGGGACGCTCGAGCTTGTGCCAAGCCGCTTCCGGCAGTTTTTCCGCGATTGCTTCGAGGTTTTGCTTCGAATCGTAGCCGAAATAAAAGCGTACCTTGGCGTTGGCATCCCAGCCGTCGAGGCGAGTGGTCTGCGAGAAATCGGTGTCGCCGCGAAAGACGATCCTGCGAAAGCCCGCTTGAAGGCACAGCAAAAGAGCCCGGTCGAGTTCGACCGCGGCCCCTTCGTGCGAAGGGCGATTGCCGGGACGGTTGACGATGCTCAGCGTCTCACCGGTGTTGGCCAGGGTCACCGCCAGGGGGTGGTAACACCAGTCTCTGTTATAGTTGATGTCCATCCCCGCTTTACGCTCGCCACGCGTTTGGGTAAAGCTGCCGTCGGCGTCGATCTTCGCGCATTCCCAAAAGGAATCGGGTTGCTTCGACCAGACGCGTAAACGGGTCTGGTTGAAAGCGTCGATCAAAGCCTGGATGCTGCCACTATCGAAGCGTCGACAAAAGTCGCCCGAAGTAGTCGGGTCGGGAAAACGCTGAGTGCCCAAGGCGTTGAGAAAGTTTTCGTCCGTGCGACGCAGTTCCATGTCTTGCAGGCAGGTACCCCCGCAAAGGGAATTGTAAGCGATGGCCAACACGTGGTCCGATTCCGAGTAAGGCCTTTGAAATTGGAGCAGATGCAGCTTCTCGTCGATGTCGTCGATCAGTCCGATACGCCGGGCCAGAAGGTGCATGGCCCCGAGGCCTCCGCAACTGATCGCCCCCACGCGTTCGGAGACTTCGTAATGAATGTTGGAGGCGTCGAAAGAAGGAGCGAAGGTCATCGCGGCCTCTCGCTTAGCCAGGCGACGTTCGATTCGACTCTTGCATTTTTGAAACCAACGTCCGAAAATAACATTCACTCGAAACTCCTTTTTGCGACTGTCGATTTGTTAAGCGGTTACTTACACAAACCGCAGAAAACAAAAAGGATTTCGAGCTTTCTTCGATAAATCGAAACAATTCTCCAAAAAACTACGCTGGTTTAAGGCCTAGTAGATGAGGTAAAGTTAATGTATAGGCAGTCTTTGTGCAGAAAAATTATCGTTTTAATTGACCTTTAATACGAGCTGTGTTTCAATTACCCGATAGCTGGATGATTTTTCCTGTCTGGATTTTCCAGTCAGAATTTAGAGTCACAAGCTTTTATCAATTCCATTTTTTGAAGGAGTCTTTATGTCGCGACTTTCTCTCCGTCGCTCTCGGTTGGGTTTTACTCTGATCGAGCTTCTAGTAGTTATTGCCATCATTGCAATTTTAATTGGTCTTCTGCTTCCGGCAGTGCAAAAGGTTCGCGAGGCGGCCTCTCGCATGAAGTGTTCGAACAACTTAAAGCAAATTGGTATTGCGTTGCACTCTTACCATGATGCCATGGGCTTCTTCCCGGCAGGTGGTTTCACGGATCAACCGCCTTACGGTACCAACTGGGGTTGGGGGAGTGCCTGGACCGTATTTATCACGCCCTATCTTGAACAGGGAAACCTTTACAATCAGTTCGTTTTCAATGGCGGATCTGGTTGGGGCGGGGCTGCGGCCAATAACGTCAACGCGGCTGCGAACGTGACCATGAAAATATACAACTGTCCTTCCAGCACATTGCCACTGACCACAACTGGCACCTATACCGGTCAAGCGATTGCAGTCAGCCATTATGTGGGGATCGCGGGGGCTGTCAACGGCCTGATACCCGGTTATACCGAGACACGCAATAATATCAGTGGCGGCGGTACCGGCTGCTGCAACGGTGGTATTGCTAGCGGCGGCGGTGTTCTGGCTCCCGGTCTGACCAATATCACTTTTGCGAGCATTACCGATGGTTCGAGCAATCAGCTCCTGGTGAGCGAACAGGGCGATTTGATTCAAACCTCGGATGGCACGAAGAACCCGTGGAATGCCAGCACAGCAAACGGCTGGGAAATCGGGACCTACTGGAACGTGGCTCCACCGAATCAATCGAATGGCGGGGACTTGCGTCATTTCCAAATGACGACCATCCGATACGGCATTAATCAGAAATCGGGCTGGACCCCAGGTGGCGATTGCGGTGGTCAAGGCGTTTGCTCCAACATGGGTAACAACATTCCGCTCAACTCGGCTCATACGGGCGGCATCAATGCCCTGCGCGGCGACGGTTCGGTAGTGTTCCTCCGCGACAGCATGAGCATCGTAACGCTGGCCGAACTTGCCACTCGGGATGATGGAATGGTTTTAGGCGATTACTAAAATCGATTCCGTCAAACACTATGAGTCAATCCGTATTTCTTACGGATTGACTCTCTGCGCTATTTTCCCACCCCATCTCTAAGAAAGGAATTTACATGCTCAAACCAATTCTTTCCGGTCTCATTGTTCTAATTCTGTTTACCGGCCCCGGTTGTTCCCCCGAAAAACCCAAATCTCAGACTAAGGCGCAAGTAAACGGCTCGGTGACCCTCGACGGCGCTCCTCTCAAAGTAGGGAAAATTACTTTTGAGCTGGGCGATGGCACTCCGTCCGTTAGCCTCGACATTTTGGATGGGAAATACGATGGCCGAGCTCCGGTCGGGAATAATCTCGTTCGATTGAATGCCACTGAAAAGGTTTCCCTGAAAGAGAAGATGAAAATGGAAGGGCCCGGGTACGATCAATTGACCGAAGTGAATAAGTTACCAGAACGCTACAACACCAAGAGCGAACTGCACAAAGAAGTCGTCTCCGATGGCACGAATACCTTCAATTTCGACCTTAAGAGCAAGTAAGTATTCAAACGTAAACTCTTCGCGAATTTCGCCCAACACCTTTACCTGTGTTACAAGACACCCAAGCTTCATGCAGGCCCGGAGGCTTCAAAAGCCTCCGCAAGGTTTGCGTAGTGTTTGACAACTCTCTTCTACTCGGATAACCTATGCGCAGAGGAATTTCCCGGATTTTTTGTCAGGCGTCCGTTCGTGCCAGCTAGCCGAGACTAGATTCCAAGCAAACATTCCTCTTCCTGCCGATCTCTGACATTTTTGCTCCAGGTATACGGTCATGCTTCGATGGTCCTCTCCCCTGTTGATGGCTTTCAGCTTTCTCATTGGAAATTCCACGGCTCGTGCGGAAACGCCGGTCGATTACAATCGCGATATCCGTCCGATACTGGCGAGTGCCTGTTATGCCTGCCACGGCCCAGATGAAAATCAGCGTAAAGCTAAGCTGCGCCTGGACGTTCGAGAGGCCGCTCTCAAGAAGGCCATTCATCCCGGGAAAGCCGATGAGAGCCTTCTGATTCAGCGTATTACGACGAAAGATGCGGATGAGGTCATGCCGCCGCCGCAATCAAAAAAGCCCGCGGTTACTGCCGAGCAATTGAAGTTGTTGCGACGCTGGATTGAAGAGGGAGCAAAATTCGAAGAGCACTGGGCCTATGTTAAACCTGTCCCACCTGCAATTCCGACTATCCCCGAGGCGGCTTGGGTGAGGAATCCGGTGGATGCCTTTGTAGCTTCGGAATTAGTCAAGCAGAAGATGCGGCATTCCCCGACAGCGGATAAGAGTACCCTGCTCCGCCGGCTCAGTCTGGATTTGACAGGGCTACCTCCGACCCCCGCAGAGGTGGATAGCTTTCTTTCTGACAACAGTGCCAGTGCCTACGAGAAGGTCGTTGATCGTCTGCTGGCCTCACCTCATTTCGGTGAGCGGATGGCCGTGATGTGGCTCGACGTGGTCCGATATGCGGATACGTGCGGCTACCACAGCGATAATCATCGAGATATCTGGATGTTCCGCGATTATGTGATCAACTCTTTCAATGCAAACAAACCCTTCGATAGGTTCACGATCGAAGAAATCGCGGGCGACCTGTTGCCCAATCCGAACAATGAAACCAAAGTGGCTTCCGGCTATAACCGCATGCTGATGACAACCGAAGAAGGGGGTGCCCAGGCGAAGGAATATACGGCCAAGTACGCCGCCGACCGAGTGCGAAACACCTCCAATGCCTGGTTAGGTGCGACATTGGGCTGTGCCGAGTGTCACAACCACAAGTATGACCCCTACACGTCAAAAGATTTCTACCGATTCGCGGCTTTCTTCTCCGATATCCGAGAACATGCGGTAGGCCGGCAGGAGCAGACCCGGCTCGGGACTTCGGAACAGGAAGCTCAGTTAAAGAAATGGGAAAACGAAATTGCGCAATTGGAAGCCAGCTGGAAAAAGCCCTCTGTGGAACGGGACGCGGAACAGCTGAAGTGGGAGGCGGAACTGGCCGGGAAGAAAGAGGGAACCAAAGGTTTTCCTGGTCCTGTGATCGAAGCTTTGAAAATCACGGCCGATAAGCGGAATCCGGGGCAGAAAGAGGCCATCAGCGTCTATTTTCGATCTCAGATTGCCAAATCGACGAGCAAAGAGCGAGAACAGCTAGCCCGATTGAAAACGCAACGGGATCAACTCGTCAACAGCATTCCAACGACTCTGGTTTCGATATCCACTTCGCCGCGAATGACGCGAATTCTCCCTCGAGGCAACTGGCAGGACGATTCGGGGGATCCGGTCCAGCCCGATGTGCCCGCTTTTTTGGGGAGCGTTGCTCCGAAAGATGCCAAAGCCCGGGCGACAAGACTCGATCTGGCGAAATGGCTTGCATCGCCTGAAAATCCGTTGACCGCGCGAGTGTACGTAAATCGTCTGTGGAAAATTGCCTTCGGGCAGGGTTTGGTTCGCAATCTGGATGATCTCGGGATGCAGGGTACTCCTCCTTCCCACCCGGCCCTGTTGGACTGGTTGACGATCGAGTTCATCAAAAGAGGTTGGAGCACGAAGGATATTCTGAAGCTTATGGTGATGTCCAATACCTACCGACAATCCTCGGTCGCCACGGCGGAAATGATGGAGAAGGATCCCAGCAACATCTGGCTGGCCCGTCAGAGTCGCTTTCGAGTCGATGCGGAATTCGTTCGCGATAACGCCCTCGCCGTCAGTGGACTACTGAATCAGAAAATTGGCGGGCCGAGCGCGAAGCCGTATCAACCGGCGGGGTTCTGGTCCTATTTGAATTTTCCCGTTCGAGAGTGGCAGAACGATCAGGGCGAAAACCAGTATCGTCGAGGCGTTTATACGTACTGGTGCCGAAGCTTCCTCCATCCCAGTTTGTTCGCTTTCGATGCCCCGACTCGCGAGGAATGCACGAATGAGCGGAGCCGATCGAGCACACCATTGCAAGCATTGGTGCTCTTGAACGATCCGACTTATGTGGAAGCATCGCGGGTATTGGCTCAGCAAGTCATTCAGAAAACCGGAACCTCTGAACCGCAGAAGATTTCCTGGCTCTTCAAACAGGTCCTGTCCCGGAAGCCGTCCGAAGATGAGGAAGTGGTGCTGAGTAA
This sequence comes from Telmatocola sphagniphila, assembly GCF_018398935.1. Taxonomy (GTDB): domain Bacteria; phylum Planctomycetota; class Planctomycetia; order Gemmatales; family Gemmataceae; genus Telmatocola; species Telmatocola sphagniphila. Next base: position 1,617,117 of record NZ_CP074694.1, read on the forward strand.
ACTGCACGCCAAGCACTTGAGGGAATATCAGAGCGACAAGGAGGCGGCGGTCAAGATCCTGAGCGTCGGCCTTTACCCCAAACCGAAGGAATTCGATACGGCTCAACTGGCGGCCTGGACTTCGGTCTGCCGCGTTCTCCTTAATCTGCACGAAACTCTGACCCGGAACTAGTCGAGCGACCAACCGGAGAAAATAGACATGAAAACTATCGAACAGCTTCGCCAGTTGGCCTCGCGACGAACCTTTTTGGGGCAATCGGCCTTTGGTTTAGGCGCCCTGGCGGCCACTTCTCTATTCGATCCGCGAGTACTTGCTGGCTCTTCCGATGCCAAGTCGACCCAGTGGCCGGGGATTCTGAAAACGACTCATCATCCGGCCAAAGTGAAGCGGGTGATCTACCTCTACATGGCCGGTGGGGCTTCTCATCTCGAAACATTCGACCATAAGCCCAAGCTGGCCGAGATGCATGGCAAGCCGATGCCCGAATCGATCACCAAAGGACAGCCGATCGCTCAACTTCAGGGGGCGAAGCTCAATTGCTTCGGTCCTCAGCATGCCTTCAAAAAATGTGGCAAATCAGGCCAGGAAATCTCAACAATCTTCCCGAAACTCGCCGATGTGGCGGATGATCTGTGTATCATTCGATCTTTGAAAACCGAAGCGATCAATCACGATCCTGCCCATACTTTCATGAATACCGGAACTCTGATCTCCGGCCGTCCTAGCATGGGCTCCTGGCTTTGGTACGGCCTGGGCTCGGAATCGGATAACCTGCCCGGATTCGTTGTGCTGACCTCCACCGGGGCGTCCGGCCAGCAACAACCCATCGCCCAAAGGCAATGGCATAGCGGGTTTCTGCCGAGTCAATTGCAAGGGGTGCATTTTCGCTCCAAGGGAGACCCCGTCCTATACGTTGGCAACCCGCAAGGGGTCACATCAGACCGCCAGCGCGATGTCATCGACAGTGCCGAGCAATTAAATCGGATGTTCGATAAGAATGTCTCCGATCCGGAGATAGCCACACGAATCAGTCAGTACGAAATGGCTTTCCGCATGCAGAGCAGCGTGCCGAACCTGATGGATTTACGCGATGAAACCAAGGAAACCTTCGAGCTTTATGGGGCTAAAGGCGGCGACGGCACCTTCGCTTCGAACTGCCTCTTAGCTCGAAGATTGGCTCAACGGGGCGTCCGCTTCATTCAGCTCTATCATCGCGATTGGGACCATCACGGCGGCGTGAAACATGGCATTGAAGTAGTCGGCCGCGAAGTCGACCAACCGATGACTGCATTGATCAAGGATTTGAAACGAACGGGCCTCTGGAAGGATACTCTGGTGATTTGGGGCAGTGAATTCGGTCGCACGCCGATGGCTCAGGGCGATGGTCGCGACCATCATATGAAAGCCTTCTCCATGTGGATGGCCGGCGGCGGAATCAAGGCCGGAACCACTTATGGCGAGACCGATGAATTCGGTTACAACGCCGTGAAGGATGTGGTGACTGTCCACGATATGCACGCCACCATGCTGCATCTCCTTGGCATCGATCACGAGAAGTTGACTTTCCGTTTCCAGGGACGGGACTTCCGGCTGACCGATATCAGCGGCAATGTGATTAAGGGTATCCTGTCCTGAGTGTGGCTGCACGGCAGATGAGATGCATCACCTCCCATCTGCCCCTTCATTCGTGAAACCTTATGGCTTGTTCGGGCTCATCAGATAACCGAAGAGGTCACGGGTTTCCGCAGTCGAAAGATTGGAGAGCAAGCCGTCGGGCATCAAAGATTGCCGGGAATCTTTCAGTTCCTCGATGTCTTTCTTCGCCAGGGTCACTGAGCCATTCACATCTTGAATGACGAAGGCATCTGGTGTTTCCTGTTTAATGATTCCGGTGACGACTCGACCTGCGTGGGTCACCGCAATTTTCACACGATACTCGTTGGCCACCACCGCACTGGGATCGAGAACGTTCTCCAGCAGGTAATCGAGTTTAGTGCGTTGCGAGCCGGTCAGATCGGGTCCAATCTTTTGACCCTCGCCGTGCAATTGATGGCAGACCGCACAAGATTTCATGAAAATAATGTGACCGTTCTTGAGATCAGCTTTGCCAAGAAAATCTGATGTATAGGTGGATTTGTATCGTTCAATCTCCTGCTTGATATTCGGCTTCGGTGGATTAATTGAACCGATCACCTTGACGAGTCGAGCCTCTAGTTCCGTGCTCTTCAATGCTTGTAGCCGTCGAATTTCCAGCACGCCGATCAGCTTTTTGGGAATGGTTTTATCTTCCAGGCCGTCGAGCAGAGTCTGGGCATATTCCACTCGCGACGAAAGCGTGTTGACGGCAGCTTCCTGCTCTTCGGGTGAGTATTGTTTGAAGTAGAGCATGATCCAGGTGGGAACGCTGTTATCTTTAAAGTTCGCGAGCGATTGAATCGCCTTGAGACGCAGCGCCGGTTCCTTCAGAAGATCGAGAATCAAAGGCAACGAATTGGGCTTGGCGGCATCCGCCAGCGTTTCGAGCGCTGACTGACGTTCTCCAACAGGAATTTTGGGATTTTTCAGAGTTTCGCTGAGCGTTTCGAATGCTCGAGGTTCGTTGAAGATGACCCCCAGTTTCAGGGCGTTCGATCTCACTTCTGGGGAGTCGCTACTCCACATGCGCGCAAAAGCGGCTTTCCAGGCCTCGGGTGCTTTCACATCGTGTTGCCCAAGCAAACCGGTGAGTAAACCGGCCGAAACCGAGTTGTCGGTTTTTAATGCTTCTGATGTTTTCGCTAGCAATAACTGATTCAATTTTGGTGCGTTCAATCCTTCCTTTTGTACCAGATAACGAACGTACCATTCCTGGACTTTCGGAAAGGTGATTTTGCTCAGATCGGGCACTTCCGAGTAGATTAATTTGGAGGGTGAACTCTCTGCCAGAGTGTACCAGAGCATTTTGGGAATAAAAGGATCGTTGACATCTTCACTATGGCTGGCGTATTTCTCGAGAATTTCCTTATCCAAATTTCCAGTCATTTTCAGAGCGGAAAGAATTTGCAGGCGAACGAAGGGAGATTTCTCTTCGAGGATGAGGCGTAAGTATTCCTTGTCTTTGAGAACGGTAGAGTCGTTTTGAATGAGATACCGGAAGGTCCAGGCTCGGACGTCCTCCGACTTATGGGTGACATAAGCCTCTAGTACGGGAGGGCGTCCCAGCACCCACATATAGCGCAAAAGAGCAATCTCTGGACGAATGAATTCTGGATCACTTGGAAGATTTGCAGTTTCATTTTTCGCGAGCAGTTCTTGAGCTCGCCGAGTAAGAGCCTTTTCAATCTTTTCCCGTTCGGGGCTGAACAATCGCTCTTGGAGTAATCTCATGGCCTTTCGCGCGAGCCATTCGTTTTTATTCTGGAGCAAGCTAATTAAGTTTAGGGAATCTTCCTTCTGCAGATCTCCGACCCAGGGTTTCGGTTTGCCGTAAACCACCTTGTAAATTCGCCCATTCGTTTGGTCCACGACTTCGTAGTTGTGGCACTCGCCGGTGTCGCACCAGTCGAGAACATAAACGCCGCCATCTGGGCCGCACTTCAGCGCCAATCCTCGGAACCATTCGTCGTTGGCGAACAGGAAATCGGGCTGACGTTCGCCTTTATAAGCGGATCCGCTTTTAGTCAGCTTGTCGCAGTTGATGCGATTGCCGTGAATATTGCAGGTGTAGAGCTTGCCGCGATATTCTTCCGGCCAGTTAGTCCCGAGGTAAACCATGGCTCCCGAGTGCGCGTGCCCTCCCCCCATGTCGGAATGTTCGCCTTTCCCGCCTCGGCTGGTGGTCCAATCGCCGCCCGCCCAGTGAATGTAATCGACAATGCTCGGCATTGGTTCGTAGACGTAGTCCATCAAATCCTGGCCATACATGCGATCGTAGTGTCCACCTGGCAACACATGGAACAGATGCTTGATCACGCAGTTGGTAATGAACATCTGACCTTCGGCGTTCCAATCGAGCCCCCAGGGATTGGTCGTGCCCTGGGCGACAATTTCAAATTTGCCTTGAATGGGATGGTAGCGCCAGACGCCGCAGTTCATCTTGGTTCGACCGGCGGGGAAAGAACTGGGGGGACCGACTTCCGAAGTTGCGAGAATGCCATTGCAACCGTATAGCCAGCCATCGGGACCCCAGATGAGATTGCTGACGACATTGTGTTTGGCCTCGAGCGACCAACCCGTCAGCTTGACCACGGCTGGCCCGGCGGGTTTATCCTCTCCCGGTTTGATTGGAATGAAAATCAGATTCGGAGCCGAGAGGAGCCAGACACCGCCATAACCGATTTCGAGACCGGTCAGGTTGCTGCCGTTATCCAGAAATACGGTTCGTTTATCGAATTTCCCTTCCCCTTTGGTGTCTTCAAAGATGACGACTTTATCTTTACCCGTCCCATCCTTGGACCATCTCGGGTAAGACAAATTTTCGATCACCCATAGCCGACCTCGATCGTCGAAACACATCGCAATCGGCTGAACGATATCCGGTTCCCCGGCAAAGAGTGTGACGTGAAAGCCTTGAGGAACCTTCATCCGTTGTGCCGCTTCGGCAAGCGGGGCGGGCTTCGATGGCGCTTGACCATAAAGTGCAGTTGAGAAAAAGAGAACAACCAGGAGAGTGATGTTTTTTTTCATAGGGCCGCATGATAACCGAAAACGCGTCTGGAGAAAAGAGTCTACGGTCCCGGCCTCGCAAAAAAAAGATGGGGACTATTTCCGGGAGTCGATTGGACGAAAATCGATCCGAGCAGTTTCAGTTCAGGCCGCCAGGCGAGGGAGTGTCTCCAGAGTTCCGAAAATGGGCTGAGTTTGCCGTTTCTGACTGAAAAACTGCACCATCAGCCCGAAGGTGAAGATCAAACCGGCCATCGGTTGCACGGCCGCGAGTCTCAGAGCGCTGAAAAGCGGCCCGTAGGCTCCACTGATCTGCAGCCCGAGCAGCATGCCGAAGGCGAGAATAAAACACCCCTTAGCCAGCCAATTTACCGGCTCAACTCGAGTGGAAATAATTCCCCAAGCCACGCAGGGCATAAGAATCAGATAAGTGGGCGATTCCGTGGCAGGGCCAAAAACTGTCATCCAGACGCTGGCGAATCCGAGAGCCAGACAGCATAAGCGAATCGGATCGACCCCGCGAATGCGGCCGCCCATCACGATCAAACCCATCAGGCCTCCAACCGCCACTTCGATAAGTCGGTAAGCTTCTTGAGATATCGGCCTAATCCAGACATTAACCAGCATTTGAAAATCGACATTCGCACTTTCCACTCCCCATTTCGAACGATCCTCCGACACGGCGTACTTCGCCCAGAGCTGATATTGATGGAGGACATAATCAAAATTTTGCAGAACGAATGGTGCGGCTGCTCCCAGAGCCATGGCCAGAGCAAACCGGAGCCCCAACTGCCTCGGGTGAATTGCGATTAATAACAAGGCCGCCGCAATGGGATAGAGCTTCAGTAACGTAGCCACGGTTAAACAGAAAGCACTCAGATTCCAGCGTTGCCGACTCGAAGCTCCGAACGCGATCAGAACCAGACCTATAACCAGCGCGTTACACTGGCCATTGCTCAGATGAGGTAATGCGGTCGGAAACATGATCGCCATCATGGCGAAGCAGACGGCTCGAGTGATCGGAGAGCGAGAAATGCTTTGAAGGACGTAAAGCATACCGAAAATCAGCACACCTGCATTTATGAATCGCCAAATCGCATCGCCAACTTTGGAAGGAAGAATCGAGAAGGGGGCAAAGCTGGCCGCCACAATTGGACTATATCGGTAAAGGGCGTAACTGGGCCCTTTGACCTCTTCCGGATAGAGATTCACACCCTCCACCCAGTTTATACCGGCATCGCGGTAGATCGGAAACAACGTCCGGCTACCGGGTTTAAGCACTGCAAGACGAACGATTATAACGCTCAGGCCCAGCACCCAAAGGAAGATCACCAGCCGTTCGAAGCGAGTCCTGCCGATAAAGAGCGCACGAATCCCTTCCAAATTAGTCATCCTTTTCTATCGGTAATAACCTACCTATACATAAATAGTAGTGAGAATATCGGTCATCCACTGAGGAAGGGAATGATGAAAAATTTTGCTGAAGTGAACGAATTCACCTGAAATGGAATCAATTTGGGGATAGTTCCCGTCCTGACGGTTTCACCATCCCCAGCTTTACAAAGACGCACTAGAACCATTTAAGGTCCGGCGTAGACCCGGATGTAATCGATGTACATATCCGCCAAACCGTTATAACGCGACAGATCGACCGGCCAGCCGCCGCCGGTAGCCAGATTCACCATGAAAAAGAGCGGTTCCTTCTTCGAGAGCGGCAAGGTAGCGTGCCGTCCCAGTTCGATGTTATCGCAGTAGTAAATTGTTTCGGTTTCGGTGACTTTGCAGCCGTAAACGTGGAAGCTCTCGTACCAGGTGGAAGGAATGCCGAACTTGTGCATTCTCGCGGGATTTTTTAACGTTTTCTCGGCCTTGGTTTCCAGACTTTTGCCCGCTTCTCCCTGATTCCAGCAGTGCGGTGTGATCATAAAGGCGTCCTTGGCATTCGGCGAGCCCGGTCCTTCCCCTCCGTACGCTTCGATGATGTCCAGTTCGTCGCACGGCGTTTTATCTTTCAGTTTATCGTAGCCCGTCATGTAATCGGTCATCAGCCAAAAACCGGGCCAGGTGCCGATGGAATTGGGCCCCAGAAATCGACATTCGAAGTAGCAGGGAGCTTTCACTTTGATGCCGCTGCCATCGTTTTTCAGGGAGGAAATCAATCCCGAACTTTTAGTCTTATCGCTGGCACGAATTCGCAGATAAGTATCCACCTGATGAAATGGGTTCTTATTGGATTCGAAATCGGAGAAGACATGCTGGCTAAAGTCCTGCCAGCCGTGCGGTGGCTTGTGGGAGTAGTAGGTGGCCTGGGGATCTTTGCTGGAAATCGACAGCGGGCCAGTGAAATCGTCTGCGAAAATCAGCTTCATATCCTTGGCCGCGGGAGGGGCTTCCTTGGGAATTCCTTCGTTCCAGGAAATTCCCCCCCGATTGTAAAGTTGCAGATAGCAGTTGTCCTGGGCATATTTATTCTGGCCACTGATGCGGAGAGTGAGCGGGCCATGCGGGAATTGATCCGCTGTGAATTCGAAAGACCCCTGTTTTTGGTTGTCGAGTTCGATCGTCGCAACCGTTGCATCGGTGCCGAATCTACTCCCTTGCTTCCAGCATTTGGCGGTGAGTTGAGAGAAGCTGGGTCCGGTGACTTTTACCCGCACGGTCCCGCGAATTTCGGAGCAGTACTCGGGAGAAAGAACGGAGATTTTTCCGCCCAATGTTTCATCGCGGGTGCCTTCGGAATCCACGGTTAAAGAATCGAAATAGAGATCGCCTGACGCCGCTTTGCCCTTTCCGTTCTCTTCCGGCTGACCGATGATAATCACGAACGAAGTCAGCGGATAATCCATTTTGCCGTTGTTGTCGCCGCCCCAGGTTTCGTGCTTTTTATCGAGATCGAATTCGACGAGTTTCCAGCCCTGAAAATCGATCACCCCGCCCTGCCCCGCCGCCTTACCAAACTGATGAGTTTCGCCATGCGCATCCGCCACTTGAAGTGCGTAACCACACTTCGAATTATCACCGAAAATCCAATACTTGACCTTGTGAATCGGTGCATTAACTCGAATGGGGTTCGGAATGCCTAAATACTCGATTCCCCCTTTGTCCAGAAACCGATAACTCAGTTTCAGGCACTGCTTCCCCTCTTTGGGATGATCCGCAGAAAGTGAGACTTTGGCATTCTCTTCCGGAATGTTTACCACCCACGCTTTTGGGGCGGGAGCTTTTTCAAAGTCCTGGAGGACAATCGGATGGTACAGGCCCGGCGGTTGGGCGAAGCTTTTCGGGGCGCCGAACAAGAACAGGCCTAGTGCAAGGAACCCGCCAGTTGCACTTAAAAAATACCATTTCATTTCCAGAAGTCCTGTAGTGGATCCTTGGTCTCAATTCCCAGAGGAAATTGCTTACTGAAGGCATGATCCTGAATGCCTGCATGTTCCCGCAGTGCCAGGTGTATGTGTTCCGGGCGAACGCGAATTCCTTTTACTTTGTCGAGCGACAACGTCTTCGGGTTGACTGGCACCAATTGCAACTTCTCATCGGTAGCACCGATTACTCGGTTCCCGGCGATGCCCTGGCCCAGGAACATGATAGAGCCAATAGACCAGTGATCTTTCCCGTTGCTGTTGTTGTAGTTCGGCGTGCGACCCATTTCACTTTGGATGATCACGACGAGTTTCTCCCGAATTTTGAGCTCTTCGGCTTTTTTCAGCAAGTATTGAATTCCACCCAGAAACTCAGGAATTAGCTTCATCTGGTCGGGGTCATTGTTGACGTGACTGTCGAATTGGCCGATCGAAAGATTGGCGGAAACGCATACTCCCGCCTTGAAACCGGCGAGCGCTATGTCGGCTTGCTGAGCCAGACGTTCTTTGGCCATTTCCTTGGGAATGTACGGAATCACTCGCTGCAAGGCTTTGGAATTGACTTGAGCGGAATAAAGCATGCTTTGCGATCGTTCAACCCGAGGTAACCGCTGGTCGGAAACTCGCGATTGAAACTGCTGTTCGAGAGCTTTCTCGATGCGATCCTGCGCGAAGGCATCGTGATAGGGACTGGCGAGGTTTCCTTCGACGGAATCGGCCTTGGAGAGGATGTTCAAGGATTGCAGATATGGCACGCGCGACATCGGAACCAGATTGCCGGTGGCCGAGTAATTTCCAAAAGTCAGAAACGCAATCGGGAGATTTCCCCCTTTGCAGGCAGCGACCAGAGCGGCGAAAGTGGGATAGGCCAGGCTATCGAGCTTGCCGGTGGCCATGTAGCGTTCGCAGGGCGAATGGTTATTGACCGAGTAATCGAGGCCGTTGAGGACTCTTAATTCCGAGCCATATTTTTTGAAGAATTCTTCGTTGCTGATACCCTGTTTGACTTGCTTCGCGTTCGGGGCAAAGCGATGGTTCCCGACGGTGACGATCTCTCCGGTCTTGTAGAGTCGGTTGACCCCTTCCACGCCCTTCGGATCCATCAGATAAGTCGTGTCCCAGCCTCCGGAGGCATTGAACACGACGTAGTAGGGACCCCCATAGCCCGGATCTTCCGGAGAATTCGCTTTCAATTTCGAGCGAAAATCCCAGCCAATCGGCGCAGCGAATCCCAGCCCGGCCATTCCGCACAACTTCAAGAAATTTCGGCGTGACATTGCTCTTCTCGCTTATTCGTACAAAAAGTCGTGCTGGCGAAGCAGATAGGTAACTACGGCACGCCACGCCCGGATGGTATAGTTCGGATCGTCAACGTGGAAGTCTTCCCGTCCTCCGCAAAAATAGGTTTCGCGCGGCGCCACATATTTTTGCGCTTTCGAATCGATCAGAATCCCCTGGAACAGTGCGAACATCCGATCGATCTCCGGATGATTCGGAGCGAAATCCCTTCCTAACAGTTTCTGGCAGAGAAAGACCATCTCCGCCCGGATTTTCTGATCGTTCTCTGGCTTGCCTGGCACTACAGTATGCTCGATTTTCGCGAAGAGAATTCGCTTCTCGGCCGGGAGATGAAAATCCCGGCCCACATTGGCACAGGAGATATCATTTGCCATCAGCCGTTGAATAGATCCCATGGCCCCACTCGGATCGCCGTTACGTTCGGTGACGCTGAGAGAGTTGATGCCCCCATAAAGGATCTTGAAATCGCCATCGAGTCGGCCCCAGGATTTCCCGAAGATGGCTTTGAGTTTGCGATCGAGTTGCTCCGGCGAAAGCAGTCGGACAACCCCCGAATCGTCGAGTTCCGCCCGTCGGGCCGGGTCGGCGCTCGCAACCGAAGCGCCGTCCACGCGATAGAATTCGTTCAAAATAATGGCTTTGAAAGCCACCTTCAGGTTGAACTGAGAGGCTTTGAACTGGGCGGCGATTTCCTGAATTATTTGTCGCTGAGCGCGATAGGCTCGCCGATGGGAGGCAAACATTGGATCGTCAATATCTTCCGGGGCCTGCAAAACCTTGCGGCCGAACATTATGAAATAAACGTGTTCGATCATCGCTATCGGAAAACGCGGATCCTGAACGACTCTTTGCGCCAGCCATTGAATCGATCGCCAGCGCTGATCCTTGGGAAGATCTTCTCCCTCGAATCCGGATGCAAACATATCCTTGTACCAGCCGTCTTTGCGTGGCCCCAAGCTGCCTTCGTTGTTGAAGTCCTGGAAGATTCCGGCGACCGGATCGATAGTCTTGTGACAGACAACGCACTCCGCCGCCTGCATGGTCGGAATTTTGTATTTGACCGAAATGGCTGCCGCATCGCCAACCCGGGGGGCCAGTTGCATGATGTCCACACCCAGAAAATGCTGATAAACCATTCGGGCGCGGAGCCGATTTCGATTCGTTTCCGTGGTGGGATAGCGGCGTAAATAATGGAACATGCTAAGCAGACCGGCGTGCGGATAGAGGCCCGTCGGCGATTCCTGAACTTTACCCGAGCGGTCTTTGAGAGCGCTTAATTTCGCCGGAATGTATTCAAAGGGATCATCGGGGTTCTTGAACTCAGTTTTGATCTTCTCGAAGATCCCATAGCCACGGGCCGTATAGGGCGAAACCATAATGTAATCCGCGGTTGCCAGTTCGGAAAAGGGCCGTTCGTTTCGGACAATATAAGAGATCAGTTCCAGCGGTTCTTGCAACAGTGCCTTTCGGTAGACATCGAACATGGCCCAACCGGCTTTCTGCCGATCTTTTTCGGGCAGTTTGCTGAAGTCGTACTTGTCCGGCCAACCGCGCGTTTTCTCGAAGTGTTCATAGGATAGTAAAGTTTCCGCGTTATCCTCAATACCAATCGTCAGAAAGATATCGTTGAAGCCTTCTTTCAACCGTTCGTAAAACGCATTTTCCTTCATGATTCGCGTGAGCAGGAAATCCAGGCTGGCCATCCCCCCTTTTTCCGCTTCCGCGATTTCTGCATCCGTAGGTAATCGACCGGCCAGTGAAAGCGTTACTCTCCGAAGCAATCTGGGAGGGGATAGCAGGGAAATACCTTCGAAGAAGGGGGGCAAAGGCTTGTTCAAGGCCTTTTTATCGAAGGTTTTGCTTCCCGTGCCGACTCGAGACACAAACTCCTGGAGAATCTGATAAGCCGTCGAATCGGGTTTGACGACCCGTCCGCCGCCATGGTCCAAGCCGCCGGTCGCTTTGAGGAGAATCCGCGATGGGTCGCCTTTCTGAGAGCGGGCGATTTCCGCCAGGGCTTCATAGTTATTCGCAAGATCCGACTGGGCTTTTTCAAAATTGTTGCTCAGCGGGGAGAGCAGTAAATCGGATGCCGCGGCGTCGCCTCCCGTTTGATGGCACTTCAAACAAGTGCGCTCCGCGACTTTGGCCCAGACGTCTTCCTCGAAGAGTTTTTCGAGCGACTTTTTAGCTAACGACTTTTCGGCCTTCGCTGGCGTGGCTGGTCCGGTGGAGAATGCATGGGAGGCGAGAATAACCAAAAGCATTAATGGGATGAGAATCAGGTATGCCGTTCTGAACCGATTCGAAGCTTTTTGGGAAGTGCTTCGCCCAGGAAATAAAAAAGGAGAGTTCATGCATCAACTCTAAAAAGATTTCGGCGGGTGCAATGTGCGTAGTATAGCAGATAACAAATGGCTTAAATATAGCATTTTGAACTAAGAAGTTTCCATTCGGTCGTTGGAATGTCGCTATGAGAACCAGGGGCTTCGAACCCAGATCGCGGCCTTTGGCCTCTGAATAGCGCCGCTTGGACATTGAATAAATTGAGGGCTTGTTTTGAATTCCGTACCTGCCGAGACTATGCCAAAAACTTTCACCCCTCCCTACCGCAAGACCAAAATGCTTGCCTTAGCGGCGGCGAGCCTGCTACTGCTCTATTCGAAGTATTCCACACCGAATGGTGGCGGCCTGGATAGCGGACTGTTAATTCTGCTCTGGATTTATGCCCTTTACTACAGTGCGAAAAACTTGATTTATCCGCAAAAAGTCCTTGTGCAGGAAGGCAAATTGATCTCGCGCGGGCTCTCGAACTGGGAGACCAATGCCTCCAATGTGCAGGCGAATTTCTACGACGGCGGCGGACTGCGCCTCCGATTTCTGAATCTCGAATTCGTGCAGGCAGAAGCGTCCGAAATCGAGCAGCTGCGAAATAGTGAATCCCAATACGGTACCCATTGCACGCTTGCCGGTTTGACCCTCGAGCAAATAGATGAACTTCGAGCACTCCTGCCCATCGCACCCCCTCCTTTTCGTTCCCCGGCCGAGCAAATTGAAAGTTATCATCGGGAGATGATTCGTCGCAAGCCGATACCCCTAGCGACTTTTGGGCTAATCGCTGCAATCGTTTTCGTCTTCCTCGGGATGTGTCTGAAAGGAATTTCCCCGTTTCATCAGGAGACCCAACAGCTTATCGATGCTGGAGCCAATTACGGTCCTCTGACCACCAACGGAGACTATTTCCGCTTAATCACCAATCTGTTCATACACCTGGGAGTCCTACATTTACTTTGCAACGCCATCACACTTCAGATTCTGGGGACAACCGCGGAACGAATCTATGGCTCGGCACGCTTCTTGTTTCTCTACTTTGTTTCCGGTCTGTTCGGTTCGATTTTCAGTCTCTTGATGCAACCGGAGATCGTCTCGGCGGGAGCTTCGGGATGCATCTTTGGCATAGCGGGTTCCATTTTTGCCCACGTGCTACTGAACAAAGATTCGATGCCGTGGCCCATTTATCTGGCGGAGCGAAAGAATAGCCTGCGCCTGATTGCACTGAACCTACTGATAGGCTTCGGCGTTCCGGGTATCGACAATTATGCCCACCTGGGCGGACTGGCCGTGGGTTTTCTGTTGGGATTCTGGCTGGGCCCGCAGGATGCAGCGCGGACGAACCGATCCCAATCGCGATTTTACAGCGCTATCGTTATAGGTGTCGTGGCGATTGTTCTCGCCGTGGCGTTCCTTCCTCGAATCCCCAAAGAAGTTTACCAGTACCTCCAGGCTCTTGAAGAGTATGGTCCGAAAGAGGCCAAGATCCTCGAAGAATACAACTCTCTACTGGGGAAATGGGGGACTCAGAAAACACCCCCGTCGGAAATGGCCGATGAGTTTGAGAGGCTGGTCTCGAAACCTTTTCACGAGTTGGTTACTCGCTTCCCTGACCCCAAGTTCAGTCCCGCGAGTTTTCGGGAGGTTGCCCCGGTATTTCAAGAGTTCATGGAGGCAAGGGATAGATCCTGGCGGCACACGGCCGAGGCGGTCAGAACCCAGAATGCAGAACTCATGAGAAAGGCCACAGAGGAGCAGAAACTGGCGGAAAGCCTCCTGGAAAAACAGAAGGACTTCTTCAAAAAGGGAAATTAGTTCTCATGGGAAACAGGATCGCCCCAAAACTTTAATCAAATTTCGGATATAACCCGGGATTTCTCCACGTCTGGATAAGGATTTGATGAAGTCAAAATAAAGGCCTGAAAAGGATTGTTTTAGAGAGTCTTCCCGTACGAAATAGATTTCAGATCCAAGGCTCAGAAAGACACTCTATTTAATAAAATCGCCCACTATCGTTGCTGTTACGAAGGTCCAAAAAACTGTAGCGTGTTGACCTGAATGGTCGATATTACCGACACGCCTGTCTAGTTCCCGAAATCGGCGAGGAATGGTGAGTTCACCAACATGCTTTTGCTCACCCGAAATCTGAAACGACTTGCAGCAGTCACTTTGACAGCGATTTCGTTCAATTGGTCTTCGCTACAGGCCCAACCGCCTGCCACACTCCCGGCACCAGAAGCTCTCAAGCCGGCACCGGCCCCAACACCAGTCCTGAAACTTCAGGATGCGTTGCACTTTGCTTTAGAGAACAATCCCGCCCTCGCATCTCAGCGGAAACAGCGCGGGATTGCGGTAGCTCGGGTAGTCATTGCGGAACAATACCCTTTCAATCCAGTGGCCGAAAACCGCATACAGGGCGCCTCAGGCCCGGAATCCGCCGGCGTGAGCAATAATCTTCCCATTGAGCAATTACTGCTTTGGGAGGTTGAAACGCGAAACCAGAAACAATTTCGCAAAGAGGGCGCTAACGCCACACTTTCCCGCACCGAATGGGAAATTGCCTATTTTGAACAAACTCTGGCAATCGATGTCTTGCGGGCGTATACCTTAGCCCTCTATCGCCAGGAAAAACTGAAACTTCTCGAGGAAAACCTTCGCATCAATGAGCGGTTGGTCGAAGATGTTCGCCGCTTGGTTGGGCTCGGCAAATTGCGATCCGCGGATCTGATTCTTGCCCAGACCGAAGTGGTGGATACCCAGGATTTAGTCGGTGCGGGCCGGGAAACCATGGTGGCGGCTCGGCAGGATTTGAATCGGGTTCTGGGAAGCGTCGACGGTGTGTTTCAACTGGAAGGCCGTCTGGACAGTCAGGCTTGGAACTGGGAATCGGCTTCGGAGGGCTTGCAGGAAACCGCTTTGAACCGGCGTGCCGATTTAAAAGCTCGCCAAATGGCCGTGGCGGAAGCAACAGCCAATACGAAATTGACCATCGCCAATCGGTACGGCAACCCCATCGTCGGACCAGTCATGACGTACGACCCGTCTCGGGCATTTTCGATCGGATTACAGCTTAATGTGCCGCTGCCTTTTGCGAACTCCAAAAAGGGGGAGATCCTGCAGAGCCAGGCGGAGCAAGCTCAGGCCGCGCAGTTGTTGCGTCAGGCGGAATTCACCGTTAAGCAGGAAGTTATTGCTTCTCTCGCTCGTTTGGCAGCCGCCCAAAAACGATTGGAACAGATTGAAAAAAGAGGATTGCCCACCCTCGGGCAGGCGGTGCAGGATATCGAGAAGTTGTTTCAGGCTGGTGAACCGGGTGTCGATGTTTTGAAAGTCATCGACGTCCGGCGAAAATTGCTCAGAGCCCGAGACAACTATCTCGATGCTCTTTGGTCGGTTCGACAGTCTCTGATAGACGTAGCAGCTGCCACCGGCGAACCGCTCGTGGAACCCAAAAAGCCTGAAGAAAAGAAACCCTAATCTCGAATTAGGGCTTGGCCTGGTAGATTCGAATCTCGGCGGCCTCTTTACCTTCCTGTTTGGGAACCCCCAGGTATAACTTGCCGGTTTCCGGGATCAGGAGACTGGTTCGAGCCCCTGGCGCGGTCGGAAGTTTTTCGATCATCTGCAGATGATCGGCATCGACCACTTTGATGATCGCTAAAAAGCCCGAACCACAGGAAACGTAAACCCGCTTCCGAGTCGCATCGAAATACAAATCGTCGGCTCCTTCGGGAATAGCCACACTGGTGATTTCTTTGCCCGTCTCGCTATCCAGCACCACGACCATCGGTTCTTTTCGGCAAGCCACATACAGACGATGATTTGCCTCGTCCAAGGCAATCGGATGCGCTCCGCCGGACAGCTTGATCGGATAAACCGTCGAGACGATGTTCTTCTGGGTATCGATCACCACGACTTGGCTGGGCTCAGGAGTGGAGGCATAAAGTCGGGGTCGGTTGGCTTCCAGCACAAACCCTTCCACTGTGCCCGGCAGCTTGATATCCGCTTTCAAAGTATTCGACTTGGCCGAGATTACACCCAGAGATTTCTCGGCGTGTCCGACATAGGCCATCTGCGTCTTAGGGAAGTAATGCACATTATCGGCATCGTCGGCAAACTTGATGGTCTTGACCGATTTGTAGCTCTCGGCATCGAACACATTACAGAGTCCGTTGGTGCCCAGACCGACGTAAATTCGATCCAGATCGGCCGCGAAAGCTACGCCCTGAATGCCAGTCTGGTTCGGGATTTGCTTGATCAACTCGCCCGATTTCAGATCCACCACATCCATGGTGTTGTTCGGCTTGTTAGCCACTAATAATCGATCTCGCTTGGTGTCCAGATCCATGTGATCCAGCAAGCCAGCCTTACCTTTAAGCGGAATTGTTTTGATCAATTCCAACTCACCCGCCTTCAGCGGACTGACACTGAACAATGCCAGCAAAGCCAGCTTCAACATAAACTTCATTGCGTATCTCCAGGTGGTAAAGAAGTCTTCACTTCGGGAACGATTGCTACCGGAACGGGCGCGGTCGGATTCGATTCATTGACCGGTACTGCTTCCGGTATTTCAACAGGTTTCACAGGGCCAGGCAGCGTTTTTTGTTTTTCCTTGCGACGTTCGAGGATCAGGTAGCCCGTGGGAATGATCATTCGAGTGAACAGCATATTGGCCACCAGGCCCCCAATGACCATGACCGCCAGCGGCTGTTGCATTTGGGCTCCCGGTCCGATACCTAAGGCCAGAGGTAGCATACCCAGCACGGCGGCCAGACTCGTCATGAGAATTGGCCGGAATCGCGTCCTGCCCGCTAGGAGTAATGCCTGTCGTAAGGGCATTCCTTCCTCGCGAAGTTGCTGAATGCATTCGACCAGCAGGATGCCGTTCTTCATATCCAGGCCGATCAGCAGGATGGCTCCCATGTAGCTCGAAACGTTCAAGGGGATACCCGTCAACCAAAGGGCTAGAAGCCCGCTGAACAACGACAATGGCTGCGTTAGGAAGATCAGCATCGGGAGCACGACCGATTTGAACTGGAAGGCCAGCATGATGAATACCAGCAGAATCGCCACGATCATAACGATCAGCAAACTTTTGAACGCCTCCTGCATTCGCAGATAATGCCCGCCTAGCTCCCACCGATAACCTGCGGGCAGTTGCACATCGTTCGACATCCAGCGTTTGATGTCCTCGACGACCGATCCCAAGCCGGCTTCTTCCTGATTCAGTTCGGCAGTAACGAAAATCGCCGGTTGCTGATTTTCCCGGTACTGTTCATCCGGCGTGCGAATTGCCTTGACATCTCCTAGCCCCTTCAGGGGTACAACCCGGGCCAGACTGCTGAGAGTGCCGGAGGGGACGACTGGATTTTTCGTCTCGGGAAGTAGGATCAATTGTTCGAGTACGCGCTGGCGATCGAAAAAGCCCTTGCCGAGATTTTTGGGATCGGTGCCGAAGCGAATCGCATCGGGATAACGAACCCGGACATCCGTCACCCTAAGGGAAGACTCGGGAATTTGAGTGGCAATCTGCCCCTGGAAAATCGCTTTGAGTTGCCGCGCCACCGCATCCGGTTTCAAACCGAGTTTGTCCGTTGCAAAGGAATCCAGTTGAATCATCAGGTCAGGGTTGCCGGCTCGAACATTACTGTTTACTTCCTTGAAGCCCCGCCCTTTTCCTTTTTTTCCCAGGGTCTCGGCTACTTCATCCGCGATTTCGCGAAGCTTCTTCTGGTCCGGACCAAACAGCTTGACTTCCACTGGCTTGTTGGCACCCGACAAGTCATTCAACTCATCCTCCATGATCTGAATCAATTCGATCTTGAGCTGGTGTTCCGAGAAAGAATCTTTCACCTCATCCTCGACCTCTTCCATGACCTTTTGAAGCGGCCGACGGCGATACTTTTTGCGAATATTTTCCTTTTCCTGCTCCAGCGTTTTATTTTCTTTCTTGAGTTCCTCTTCGAGCTTGGACAGTGGCGGCCTTACTGGCTTGGTCAGTAAGGTCCGAGGATCATCGCCCGCGGGACGCAGTATAACTTGAATATCTCCGCGGCTGGTCTGGGTAGCGAAAAGGCCGTTTTCGGAGCCAGTTCGCCGAACGTAGGATTGCACATCCGGGTTCTTGGAAAGGATCTTTTCGATCTCTCGAGCCTTCTTCTCCGTCTCGGCCAAAGGACTTCCTGTAGGTGCCCAATAATCCAGAATAAAGGCCCCTTCATCCATATTCGGCATCAGACCGGTTTCCAGTCCCCGAACCAGAGGTGGCGGCGGGGGCTTGCCTTCTTCACGCGGCGTTTTGTAATCGGGCACGCCGAGATAAAGGAATACGCCTCCTACAAGTGCGAGCAGAGAGGCGGACATCGTCAACCAGGGAACACGCAAAGCAATCGAGAGGAAAAATTCATAGATATTGGCCACTAGCCGGTAGATTGGCCCGGGTCCGGGCATTGGTCGGCTTCCGAGAAACTTGGCCGCGAATACGGGAACGATACTCAGGCTGATAACCATCGAGACAAGCACTGCAATCGACAGCGCCCAGCTGAGCGATGCGAAAAATTGGCCGTAAACACCGGAGATAAACGCCAGCGGAACGAACACGAGTACGGTGGTAAGTGTGGAACCGATCACGGCCCCGGTGATTTCCCCGGAAGCGGAATCTACGGGATCGCAGGTTTTGTTTTTAGTTTGATCGGGAGTGAGATGCCGGGCAATATTCTCTATTACCACCACGGTATCATCGATAATCAGACCGATCGCAACGGCCAATCCGCCCAGCGACATCAAATTCAACGTTTCACCGGTCCAGTGCAGAAACAGGAAGGTGATGCAGAGCGTAATGGGGATCGACAAGGCCGAGATGAGCGTAGCGCGCCAGCTCCGCAAGAATGCCAGCAGAATCAGGATACTGAACACGCCTCCCACCACGATGGCATCGCGGACATTATCCACTGCTGATTTAATGAAATTGGCTTGATCGTAGACAATTGTCGCCTGAATGTTTCGAGGCGGTTTCTTCTTCGCATCCTGGGGCGAAAGCGTTAAGCCCTTCTCGGCAAGAAGAGTGGCCACATCCCGCGATATTTGAACGGTATTCCCGCCGAGCCGACGGAAAATGGTAATAACGACAGCATCTTTTTGATCAAAACCAATGGACATGGTTCTGTCGCGGTGCAGTACCTTGACATCGGCGACATCGCGAACGCGAATCGATTGGTCTTTTCGAGTCGTCAGGACCAGGTCTTCGATTTTGGAGGCTTTCGCCGGAAGACTGTTCACAATGATTTGAAAGGCCAGCGGCTGGTTTTCCACCAAGCCGACCGGCTGAAGTTGAGCGAGCTGACCTATCTGATCCGCTACATCCGCTGCCGAGAGCCCATGGGTCATCAAATCGTCGGGACGGCAGATCACTTCGATCTCCCGAACATCGCCGCCCGCGACGTTGGCATAAAGAACATCGGGAATCGTTTTCAGTCGAGGGGCGAGTTCGTAGAGAGCAAAGTCCCGTAACTGTGCGGCTGTATCTCCGCCGGTCAGAACCACCGAAATGATCGGAAAAACCGATGGTGTCAGCTGATCGACTGTCAACTCCGTATTTGCTGGCAAATCGGAACGTCGAGCACCGATGCGATTCCAGGTCAGTTGTTCCGCCCGGAGCATATCCGTGCCCGGATTGAAATCGATGAACAGATCGCAGCCGCCTCGGATGGTCTTAGAACGAACTTGAGCCACGCCAATCACTCCCGCCACGGCTTCTTCCAGGCGACGGGTGACGTTAACCTCCATGTTCTGCACATCGCGATCGGGGACCTTGGCCGTTACCGCGATACGTGAGAATGTGACTTCCGGGTAGACGCTACTAGGCATGCGCAGGGCGCAGTAGATTCCGCCTGCTGTGAGTAGTGCACAGGTGAGAACCAGAGCCCCAAAATACGGTTTCGCTACAGATGCAAGACTCGCCATTCGCCGCTCGTGAGTATTGGTGTTGATCTAGTCCACATCGACATCGAGTTTAACCGTATCGCCGGTCTGCAACCCCTGCCCGCCCTCCACAACGAAGAAGGCTTCCCGAATATTGCCCGACCAGCGTTTCTGGGGATCTTTCTCCGGGTCATCCAGGGAGAGAATTTCAATCTGATGCAGAGTGCGGTCCCGCATGCCCGTCTCGACTTTCACTCGGCGGGCGATCCCGGTGGTTTCCGCTTTCCCTTCGGCATTCACTGCAGTTTTGATGTCGACTACGATGACGACCGTGGCATTTTCCTCATCCGCCTGTATGGCCGATTCGCGTATGTTTAGACATTCCCGTCCCGGTTTTGTTTGAATCCGGATTCTCTGGACTTTGTTGGCACGCAGATGAGCTTCGTTGTTAGCAAACCGGACCTTCACGGCAAAATTTCCCGTTTCCGGCTCGGCCTGATCCGCGATGTAGACCACCTGCCCTTCCGCCGCCGGAGATGCGGCCGGTTCGGCGTCTAATCCGGATGAAATCGCCAAGAAGCCGAGTTGTAACTGGTTCACCAAACTCGGAGGAACATAGCAGAGCACATCGATAGTCTGTTCGAGATCGACCAGTTCGGTAACGACGGTTCCCACCGATAAAGTTTGCCCGCGCACCACCTGAATACGGCCGACTCGTCCGGACATCGGCGCGCTGAGAGTATGCAGTTTCAATTGGGCCTGCAGCGACTCCTGCTCTTTGATTCCGGCAACAATCCTGCCTTGAGCGGCTTTCAACTTCGATTGAGCGTCTTTTAAGGCATATTCGGCTTTAAGTCGGTCCACCGGGGAAACCAGACTGCGGGTCGCGGAGGGATTTTTCTCCTCCTCAGTCTTCAATTGCTTCAGGCGTTCGACCTCACTGCTGGCTAGTTCGACGGCAAATTGAGCCTGCTTTTGTTCTTCCAGCAGAACTTCCTGAGCCGCCGCCGCTTTGGCGAGGTTTGCCTGGACGACGGTCGAATCCAATTGCACCAGCGCGGTGCCCTTCTCGATCCGCTGCCCTTCCAGGATGGGCGTTCCGGTAGAATCCCCGAATACCGAGACCACCCGACCTTCGATTGGCGCGGTCACTTTGGCCAGACGATCTGGTGCGGGAATGGTCGTACCGATTAATTCCACCCACTCCTCAAGCGCTCCTATAACCGGAGCCTCCCACTTCACAGTGGCAGGGGGAGCTTTTTCCTCCGGCGGCGGAGCGGTCGTGGAGCATCCCAGCGGGATTCCCAATAAGAGAAACGCCGTAAGAACCGCGCATCTACGGGTTGAAACGTTCATAAAAATGCTCAATGGCCCAAGCTTCTGCAGTAGTAACCGAGAGAGGTGCTATTCTAAATCGTTTTGCTTATCGCCAGATAAAATACGGATAAAATATTTCTTTATCATGGCGTAGAAAATGTGAAATACCAACTACTTGCGGCGCATGCGTTACCACAAGAAGAGAAAAATGGGCGTTGTAAAATTCAGGGGAAATTCGGCAAGAAATATTACGGCAGGATTACTTCTCTTCCACGTCCTTCAGTCCCACTCCGGTTTTAGTTACCCAGAGTTTGGCGAGTGCGACAATCAGAGCTTGAGGACCCGAACCATCGTTGGAAATCATATCGACAGAAGTCCCGTCCGCTATCAGTTTGCCTCCCCAGGCACCATCATTGGTTCGAATCAGGCTGACTTGGGTTCCAATCGGAAGTAATCGGAGTAGTTCTCCCTTTTTCGGCATGGCTTCCGAAATCTTCTGCTGCTCTTCATTTAACTTGGCCGCGCAGTCGGAACATCGCGTCTGCTGAAATTTCGCCAGCCTTTGGGCGCGGTATTTGTCTACCGCATAGTGCTGAAATTCCTGGGAATGACCACACGCTCTAACCACCATAGGTCGCGCGATAATTTTTCCGGTCGGTAATGCCATCTAATGCTTCTCCCGCTTTTGGGTTTATCTTAAGAAATCCTTGAGCCTCGCGGGCTGAGAACTGACGGGAGAGATCTCAAGCCAGAGTTTACTCTAGAAAATTGACTCACCGAAGCAGCCCTCTGTTCCCAATCCTAGCCATTTTTTGTGAGGATTTTCCATTTAATTGGCAGGCTAATTTTCTTCATTTCCCGGCTGCAACGGCAGCGATTGGAATTTTCTCCTAGTGTCACAAATTTTTAAAGGTCTACAACGAAGTAATGCTAAAGATGAAATTTCGCTAATATCTCGGAGGAAACTTCATGCGATTCCACTTAGGAGCGATCATGGTTTGGACGAGTCTGTTGACTGCCGCCGGATCCGCAGCCGATCCGCAGCCCACGCCGGTTGACGGAAAAACGGGATTAATTTCCCGGAAAATATTTTTCGGAAATCCCGACAAAGCTTCCGTCGAAATTAGCCCCGATGGAAAGCAGATCAGCTTTTTGGCCCCGGTCGATGGCGTCCTGAACGTTTTCGTGGGCCCCATTGGGGATCCTAAAGCCGCCAAACCGGTGACCAAAGATACCAAACGGGATATCCGGCAGTACTTCTGGGCATTCTCCAATCATCACATTCTCTACCTGCAGGACGATGGCGGGAATGAGAATTTCCATCTTTTCAGAGTCGATCTGGCGGATAACGATGTGAAGGATTTGACACCCGAAAAGGGAGTTCGAGCACTTCCTTCCGGTGTGAGTCACAAATTTCCCCTGGATATTCTGGTGGGGTTAAACGACCGCGATCCTCGTTATCACGATATTTACAAGATCAACATCGCCAGTGGCGCTCGGGAACTGGTTCAAAAGAATCCTGATTTCGCTTCCTTCCTGGCCGATGACGATTACAAGATTCGATTCGCCTTCAAGTACAATATCGATGGAAGTCAGTCCGCCCTTCAACCGGATGGTAAGGGGGGCTGGAAAGAATTTCTCTCCATTCCCATGGCAGATTCATTGACCACTCGCCCCGTCGGATTCAACAAAAGCGGCGACGAGCTCTACTTAATCGATAGCCGGAATCGCGACACCGGAGCCTTCTTTTCCTGGAATTTAAAGACGGGCCAACAGACTCTGATCGCACAGGATGCGAAGTGTGATGTTGGTCAGATCATGGAGCATCCCACGGAGAAGACTATTCAGGCGGTGGGCTTCATTTACGATCGCAAACGCTGGGAGTTCAAGGATCCCGAAGTGAAGGCCGATTTTGAAATTCTCTCGAAGGTAGTTGATGGGGATGTGAATGTCAGCAGCCGTACCCTCGACGATAGTCAATGGATCGTCAGCTACCTGTTGGATAATGGTCCCGTACGCTTTTACCACTTCGACCGGAAGACCAAGAAATCGACCTTTCTTTTCACTAACCGCAAGGAGATGGAAGGTCTGACTCTCCAGAAAATGCATCCCCGAGTTATCAAATCTCGAGATGGTTTAGATCTGGTCAGCTACCTGACTTTGCCCCCCGGTTCCGATGATGGCAATGGAAAAGCGATTCATCCCGTTCCTCTGGTTCTTCTGGTGCACGGGGGCCCGTGGGCACGGGATGGCTGGGGGCTGAATGGTTACCACCAATTTTTATCCAATCGAGGTTACGCGGTTCTCAGTGTGAATTTCCGCGGCTCGACCGGCTTCGGCAAGAAATTCCTGAATGCCGGTAACAAGGAATGGGCCGGAAAGATGCACGACGACTTAATCGACGCGGTCGATTGGGCGATCGCGGAAAAGATCACCACTCCCGGGAAAGTGGCCATCATGGGCGGCAGCTATGGGGGTTACGCCACGCTGGTGGGTCTGACTTTCACGCCTGATAAATTCGCCTGCGGAGTCGATATCGTGGGGCCCTCGAATATCGTCACGTTGTTGAACACGATTCCGCCCTATTGGGCTCCCGGCGTTCAACTTTTCAAAGATCGAGTCGGCGATCACACCAGTGAAGACGGCAAGAATTTCCTGCATGACCGCTCGCCTTTGAGCAAAGTTTCCAGCATCAAGAAACCGCTGTTGATCGGACAGGGAGCCAACGATCCCCGAGTCAAACAAGCGGAATCGGATCAGATCGTGCATGCCATGAAAGAAAAGAAGATTCCCGTGAGCTATGTACTGTTTCCGGATGAAGGACACGGCTTTGCCCGGCCAAACAATAATTTGGCTTTCAACGCCGTAACCGAAGCTTTCCTGGCTAAATATCTCGGAGGCCGTTATGAAGCCATCGGGGATGCCTTTGAAAACTCGACCATCAAAGTTCCAGAAGGCGTTTCCGATGTTCCGGGGCTGAAGGAAAAGTTACCTGTGGGGAAATAATGCCAGGGAGTGAGGAATCTTTTCTTCACTTCCAGTCTGTGAGCCGCGCACTAAACCAAACCAAGTCTCGTCCAGATATTGCGAGAGGCTGGGTGAAAGTGAACGACTCCCTTCCCGATCAGCATTCAATCGATGAAGCTCTGAAACCGATTCGGAGCGGAATGAAAATTTTTGTGCATGGGGCGGCCGCGACTCCCTCGCCACTGCTGGAAGCTTTGGCTCGGCGTCGCGATCTGGAGAACGTGACGCTTTACCACCTGCACACCGAAGGAGCGATGCCCTGTATTTCACCGGAACGGATTAACAACTTTCGCTCCGTTTCCTTTTTCTGCGGCCCGGCTCTCCGGGAGCCGATTCAGTTGGGGATAGCCGACTACATTCCTGTTTTCTTATCGGATATCCCACAGTTATTTACCAGCGGTCAGATCCAGCTCGATGCCGCCCTGCTTCAACTCTCTCCGGTCGATTCGCACGGCTACTGCTCCCTCGGGACTTCGGTCGATGCCGCGCGTGCCGCGGCCGATACCGCTCCGATCTTGATTGCGGAGATCAATTCCCGGATGCCCCGCTCGCATGGCAATACGACCGTTGAATTCAAAAAATTGACGACGCACATTAAAACGGATCGGGCATTGCCCCAACACAAAGTGGAAACACCCAGCGATGTGCAAATATGCATCGCCGAGCAGGTGGCCGAACTGATCGAGGATGGATGCTGTCTTCAGGCGGGGATCGGTTCCATCCCGGATTCCGTGCTGGTGCGACTCAAATCGAAAAGCGATCTGGGAATTCATACGGAATTGATGACTGA
Source organism: Telmatocola sphagniphila (assembly GCF_018398935.1). GTDB lineage: Bacteria > Planctomycetota > Planctomycetia > Gemmatales > Gemmataceae > Telmatocola > Telmatocola sphagniphila. The sequence continues at coordinate 1,641,808 of NZ_CP074694.1, forward strand.
CAAAATGGTCGAGCTCATTCAGTCCGGCGCAGTCACCAATCGATTAAAAGGTTCCTTCCACGGCAAGTCGATTACGAGTTTTGTGAATGGTACTCGCAAGATGTTCGATTTTCTTCACGACAATCCCAGCATCGAATTGCATCCGAGTAATTGCACCAACGATACGGCTCTGATCCGGAAGAACGACAAAATGATCGCCATCAATTCGGCGATCCAGATCGATCTGACCGGACAAGTCTGTGCGGACTCCCTGGGCCATCGCATTTACTCCGGAATCGGCGGCCAGATGGATTTCATGCGAGGCGCGGCCTTGTCGCAGGGAGGTAAGGCAATAATTGCCCTGCTCTCTACAGCCGCGAAGGGAACCCAGTCTCGAATTGCCCTCGGACTCACAGCCGGCGCCGGGGTCGTTACAACCCGGGGACACATCCAATGGGTCGTGACGGAATTCGGGGCTGTAAATCTGCATGGCAAATCGATCCGGGAACGTGGGGCAGAGCTCATTCAACTGGCCCATCCCGATTTTCGCGGCGAATTGAAGCAAAGCTGGCAGTCACTCCGACACTACGTGATTTGAAGCCCGGTGTACTCCCGATTACACGGTCAGGTAAAATAGCATGAAACATTTACTTCTTATCGCATTCTTGTTTACTTATTCGTCACCGCTTACGGCTGAGACTTTTTATGTCTCGCCCAAAGGAAGCGATGCGGCAGATGGCTCCGAGGTGCGACCCTTCGCCAGTTTGAAAAAAGCTCAGATGGTCGCCCGACAGCTGGGAAAAACCTCGAAGATCCTGGTTCGGGAGGGAACTTTTTACCTTCCGGAACCTCTGGTTTTTACGGCCGAGGATTCGGGAACTACCTGGGAAGCCTATGCGAATGAATTGCCGGTGATCAGCGGCGGACTTCGATTGGAAACGGCCTGGAAACCATACAAAGATGGCATCTTTCAGACTCCCGTACCTGCCGATCTCACGACCGATCAGCTGTTCGTCAATGGCGTTTGTCAGAGGATGGCGCGGTATCCCAACTTCGATCCGAACGAAAGAATTTTTAATGGCTTTGCCGCCGATAGCATCAGTCCGGCCCGGGCGGCGCGCTGGGCCGACCCCACCGGCGGATTTATCCATGCCATGCATCGGCACATGTGGGGCGACTATCACTACCGGATTCTGGGTAAAAATGCCAACAACACTCTCAATTACGAAGGAGGTTGGCAGAACAACCGCCAGATGGGTATGCACGAAAATTATCGATTCGTCGAAAACATATTTGAGGAACTCGATGCCCCGGGAGAATGGTTCCTGAACGAAAAGACGAACACTCTCTACTTCTATCCTCCTCCTGGGCTGGATCTCGCCAAAGCTCGTGTGGAAGCCGTGCGGCTGAAGTCTCTGATCGAGATTCGTGGCACCGAGAAAAGGCCAGTGCGCGACATCCGGTTTAAAGGTTTCAAATTCTGCCACACCGCTCGCACTTTCATGGCGAACCGAGAACCTCTGTTGCGGAGCGATTGGACGACTTATCGGGGCGGGGCCATTTTTTTCGAGGGAACCGAAAATTGCGTGCTGGAAGATTGCACACTGGATCAGGTCGGCGGTAATGCCATCTTCGTCAACAAATATAATCGCCGAGTTGTCGTGAAAGGCTGTGAGATCGTGCAAGCCGGAGGCAACGGAATTGCCTTTGTTGGGGATCCCCAGGCCGTTCGCAATCCCCTTTTCGAGTATAACCAGAGGATTTCCGTCTCGAATCTGGATCGGACTCCCGGACCGTTAAACAACAATTATCCCAAAAATTGTCTGGTGGAAGATTCTCTGATCCATGAAACCGGCCGGGTGGAAAAACAAACCGCGCCCATTCAAATTGCCATGGCGAGCCATATCACCGTTCGGCATTGCTCCATTTATGATGTTCCCCGGGCGGGAATCAACATCGGCGATGGCTGCTGGGGCGGCCACGTTATCGAATATTGCGATATTTTCGATACCGTCAAGGAGACGGGAGATCATGGTTCGTTCAACTCCTGGGGACGGGATCGATACTGGGAAGTTCAAGGGCTGAATCTCAACGACGACAAAATCTGGGATCGGGAGAAGCAAACTCCCCTGCTGGACACAATCGATCCCATCGAGCTTCGCAATAATCGTTGGCGTTGCGATCACGGTTGGGATATCGATCTCGATGATGGCTCTTCGAACTATCGCATTTACAACAATCTTTGCCTGAATGGTGGTCTAAAAAATCGCGAAGGCTTTTATCGAACGGTCGAGAACAACGTCATCGTCAATAACGGATTTCATCCGCACGTCTGGTACAAACATAGCCAGGATATCGTTCGCAAAAACATCTTTGGCGTCGACCATTACCTACCGGCGGGGGGCATGCCCCCGACGCCGTGGGGGGCCGAAATGGATTACAACCTCGTGCATCGGGAGGGCCTGAAGGCGCCCAGACCGGCCGTTCAATTGTCAAAGGCTTCCCAGCGCGATCTTCATTCCCTGGAAGCCGATGCGTTGTTCGTCGATCCGACCCGGGGAGATTTTCGAGTTCGCGATGGCTCTCCCGCGTTACAGCTGGGCTTCGTGAATTTCCCCATGGATCGGTTTGGAGTAGAGAAAGAATCTTTGAAGAAGAAGGCCCGAACACCCGATTTAGGAAAGCTCAAAAACGCCGATTTTTCGGCTCCGAAAGCGGCCAAATTCCACTACTTCCTGGGCTTAAAACTCAAGGAACTGGAGGGAGAGGAATTTTCTGCGTACGGTGTGACTCAAAAGGCTGGCGGCCTCGCGGTGATCGATGGCAAAACGGTCGATATCGCACCGGGGGATTTGATTCAATCGATCAATGCAAAGCCTGTCAAGCACTTTGCAGATCTCGTGAAGATTCTCCAGGAAAATCAGGCAAAAACCCTGGAGTTGGGTTTGGTTCGGAAGCAGAAAAACCTGACGGTTCGCATTGCATCGTTCGAAAGCATAACCCGAGTAAACCCACCACTGTCGGTAAGTACCGTTCGCATCGAATCTATTACAACAAAACCGGGTACTAAAAATGAACCGTCGAATACCTTGATCGATGGCAAGCTGGCGGAGAACTACGGGCCGGTTTTTGAGAACGGAATTCGTTCGGGAATCTACAAAGTCGAGTTGGGGCGAGCGATCGCGATTGCAGAAATCCAAACCTGGACTTTTAATCAGAATGGCAATCGCGGCGCGCAGAAATTCGTGATTTTTGGAAGTAACTCCCCAACCGATCCCGGTTGGGAGTTGAATAAGATGACCCCGCTTGGAGAAGTCGAACTCTCCCCCAATCCGGGGGAGAAATTCCTGGGGAGCAGTCTCAAAAAATCGGACGGATCGGCCCTGGGAAAATTCCGTTGGCTACTCTGGGCGGTTGAACCGGTCACGAATTCGGGCGAGAACTCGGCGTTTCAGGAATTTCAAATTATCGAGAAAAAGTAACCCGCATCACCTCGCTTTACCGACGATAATCTGTTCTTTCGTCGGCCCAAAGCCGACGTTCATCTGAGATTTCAGCTGAAGTTCGTCGCCGACGAATTTCAGCTGCAGGGTGGTGATGAACGGCGTTTCCCGAAAGCAGATTTTGGCAGTAAACGTGTCAGCGGAAGTCCAATTGCCACAGGCCGCGATCGGCTGTGTGGGGAACATCGCCCAGGCCGCCTCTCCATTGAGCCAGGAAGTATTGCCGCAGGAAATTTGTTGCTCTTTTCCATCGAATTGAACGATTAATTTTCTTCCCAATTTCGCCGTTTGGAGGCTCAGCGATTCCAGCTTAAATGGTGGATTCGTGAAGACAAATTTGCGGTCAGAGCCAGTGACGGCAGCCCCTTTGGTCTCTGGAATACGGATCATCAGGCTCTTGCAAGTCTTTTCCAATAGATGGGATTGCTTTTGATCGAGAACTAACGGCTTCTCTGAAAATGCGGGCAACAGTTTATCCCAAACCAAATTCAAAACAGCCTGCATGTCGTTCAGGCCCGAGGTAATGGCGATCACGGCATCCTGTTCGGGCAGCACGAGGCAATATTGGCCGAAAGCGCCATCTCCGCGATAGGCCCCATGCCGGCAGCGCCAGAACTGGTAGCCGTAACCCTGATCCCAATCGCTTGCGGGGTTGCTGCCATTGGAGGTTTGCAGCGAAGTGGCTTTTTCCACCCAGGCGGCCGGAATGAGTTGTGTGCCATTCCATTTGCCTTTCTGCAGGTAGAGCTGCCCGAAGCTGGCGATGTCCTTGGTTCGAATGCTCAATCCATAACCACCGGTCGAGACTCCCTGCGGACTCGTTTCCCAAGTCGGATTCTCGATACCCAGCGGATCGAACAGCCGCAGTTTCAGATAGTCGAGTAAGGTCTGCCCCGTCGCTTTCTGAACGATGGCCGAGAGCATGTAAGTTGCGGAAGTGTTGTAAACGAAATGAGTACCAGGTTTAAAAGGAACGGGATGGGCCAGAAACGTTTTGGCCCACGATTCTCCTGAGGTTCGGCCCGGTTCGGTTTGGTGACCGGTGGACATCCGCAACAGATCGCTCACGCGCATCGATTTCAAATTCGCACTGGGATTTGCGGGGGCTTCATCGGGAAAGAATTTCAGGACGGGATCGTCCAGGCTCAGTTTTCCTTCGCTGATTGCCAATCCGACGGCCGTGGAAGTGAAGCTTTTACTCAGCGAATAGAGTTGATGTCTGGTCTGCCCATCGTAGGGCGTCCAATAAGCCTCAGCGATGCACTTACCATGTCTCAAGAGGACGAAGCTATGCAGAGAATCGATTTTTTGATTCGCCGCTTCCAGAAACGATTGAATCGCCGCGGAGGGAACTCCCTCTTCTTCCGGTTGGCTTCGTGGCAGATCTGCTGCGGAAGCAGCAGTTGCTAACCCATACAATATTACCAGGCTCAAAATTATTCTCATTTTCGTTTCTCCTCCCATCGGCGATGATGGTACAGATTCGCACCCAACGCGAGGCTTGCAGACCCTGAGATTTACCTTATGTAATTATGGCCATTCTCTCTGCGCCTAAAGCTCAAATATTGAAATGACTGCGCCGGCTTTAAGCGAAACTTTAGTCCACTTCTCTCGATCTTTTCTTGCAATCTGAGGCCTTTCGGGCCCAAAATATAGTGTGTCCTGACTTGAGGTTTACTAGATTCTCAGGCGAATGAATTCGAAGGAATGCAATATGCTCGATCAACCCAAGCTAAAGTCGGAAATCCTGGAAGAACGATGCGTACCGACCACCAATGTCCTCACGTCTTCCTACACAACTTCAAGTGCCAATGTCTCGAGCGACACATCGACGACAATCACTGTGCCGCAATACACGCTCGCCCTAGCCCCTTCGGGTGTGCCGACCACATTCGCGGGCTTATTCGCTCCCCAGCCCAGCTCCGATGGATATCAGGCATTTCTGAAAGGTCTCTACAACGGGGTGCTTTTTCGCGCTCCCGATACCGCCGGTTACAATTCCTGGTTAACGCAACTCGAAAATGGAAGCGTTTCCCGGTATTACGTCACGCAAGCATTCATCAATTCCACTGAAAATCGCACGAATCAGGTCCAAGGGTGGTTCGAGCAATATTTGGATCGGAATGCGGACCCGACGGGCCTGGCGTTTTATGTGAATCAATTACAGACCGGCTTTAGCGAATCGCAAGTGCTCAGTGAGATCATTCTCTCCAGTGAATTCACATCGGCTAACGATACGAATGCTTTTGTCAACACTCTTTATCAAACGATCCTGGGGCGCGCCGCGGACGCGGCCGGTCTGGCGTACTGGACTTCCGCTCTAAACAATGGAACCGTAAGCCGGGCGACTGTACTCAACGACTTCATAACCTCACCCGAAGGATTGCAGGCGGTCATTAATTCGGAGTACTCGAGCTATTTGGAGCGAACTCCCAAGTTCTGGGAAACCAATCAGGCGGCATGGGCTTTGGCGAATGGTTATTACACCTATGGCCAATTCCAAGCTTCCATTCTCACCTCGCGAGAATTCTTTAGTGATGCCATTGCGAATGAGCAGGCGTGATCTGAGGAGTCCAATGAACCGTAGATTGCCGGCAGCAAAAATTATTAGCAACTTCGAAAGGGGTTGAGGAACTATCTGTATTCCAAAAAGAATGAAATTTGCATAAAATGTAAGTGCTTATAGCACAGGAGTATATGTAGTGATTTCAACGGAATCTAAAGTTATTCGAAAATCTCACACCGTTCGATCGAGGAATTCAAAGCGTTTGATTTGGTTCAGCGGAGTGGTTATCGTTCTGGCTGTAGCCATCACTTCAGCTCTTTTCTATCGAGATATTTCGAAATCCGATACTTCCCAGGATCTTCAGCCCTCTCTTTCGTCCAGTCGAAAAACTACTGCGGTCAACGTCGAAATCATTAAGCCTCGTCTGGGTGGCATTCAACGTGTCTGCGTCCAACCCGGGACGCTCGAACCGTTCGAATCGGCCGATCTTTATGCCAAGGTTTCTGGCTTTCTGGCCGAACAATCCGTGGATATTGGTTCGCAGGTGAAAAAAGGCCAACTTCTCGCTCGAATTTCTGTACCGGAATTTGAAACTCAACTGCAACGCTGCAAAGCCGATGTCACCCATGCGGTGGCCCGCATCCAACAATCGGAAGCTCATTTGACGGCCGTCAAAGCCGAAGCCCGGGCGGCCAAGGCAATGATCCTTCTGGCCGAAGCCCAGTTGAAAAGCAAATCGGCCTATCGAAAGTTTCGAGAAAAACAGCTGAGTCGCTACCGCGAATTGATGAATCAGCAGGCCATTGATGCCAAAGTTGTCGATGAGGAGGAAGATCATTATGAATCCGCGGTGAGCGCGGAAATCGCCGCCAAGGAAACGGTGAACTCTTCCAAACTCCAGGCCGAGGCTGCCGAAGCTCGTATCGCTCAGACCCAGGCCGATTTGGAGGAATCGAAAGCTACCAAGTTGATCGCCGAGGCCGATGTGGCCAAGGCGCAGGTGATGCTCGATTACACCCGGATCACCTCCCCGTATGATGGCGTTATCACCCGGCGACTCTTTTATCCCGGAGCATTCATCCGCTCCGCGGAATCGAGTTCTGAAAAAATCCCCATCGTATCCGTGGAGAGAACCGATCTGTTCAGAACTATCATCCAGGTTCCCGATCGCGACGTTCCTTATGTTTCTCCCGGGAATGAAGCCCGAATCGAAATCGATGCGCTGCCTGGTCGCGTGATTACTGGCAAAATTGCTCGACTGGCCGATTCGGAAGATACAGCCACGCGAACGATGCGCGTCGAGGTGGATATCCCTAATCCCGATGGTAAATTGCGACGGGGCATGTATGGTCGGACGACGCTTATCCTGAATCAGGGGGTTCACAAATCGTTGACGATTCCTTCTGCCGCTCTCTTGGGAAAGGCCGAGAACGGGAAAGCGAAAGTTCGCACCGTTAAGGAGGGCCGAATTCACCTGACTGACATTAAAATCGGTGTCGACAATGGCGTGGATGTTGAGGTTCTGAGTGGGTTGAGTATTGAAGACGCCGTCGTTATTAAATCTAATGGCACCTTGGAAGAAGGCACGACCGTCACCGCTTCGAATGTCGAGTCGAAAAAGGACTCGCACTAGCCTACCTTTGCAATGAGATTTGCTCCGATCGTTTCGCAATCAACCGCTTTTCTGAGTAAAACATGAACGGACTGATCCGGTTTGCACTGGGTAATACCCGAGCGATAACGGTATTGATGCTGGCGATCCTACTTCTCGGGGGACTGGCATTAGTATCCATTCCGGCCGATATTCTTCCAGTGTACCGTTCTCCCGCCGTGCAGGTTCTGACCTTTTACAACGGCATGTCGGCCACCAATGTCGAAAAGGACATCACTTCCCGAATGGAACGGTGGACCGGTCAGGCCGCCGGGACCGCTCGACAGGAATCGCGCTCGATTATCGGCGCCAGCATCGTTCGAAATTATTACGAAGACACTGTGGATTTGAGTGGCGCTCTGACGCAGGTCAACTCGCTGTCCACCGCAGCGATGCCCAGTTTGCCGCCCGGTACATTACCACCGGTCATCATGCCTTATGACCCGACCTCTTCCACTCCCGCCTGCCTAGTTGCCCTAAACAGCAAAACACAGGACGAAGCCACTCTCTACGATACGGGTCGCTACCAGGCTCGAATGATGATCATGGCTTTGCCCGGTTCGAATGCGCCCGTAGTCTACGGTGGACGATTGCGAACCGTTCTGGCTTATCTGGATCGACAGAAATTGCAGGCCCGCAATCTCTCGCCGATCGACGTCATGAACGCTCTCGATCGTTACAACATCTTCATTCCGGCAGGCGATGCGAAACTCGGAACTCTCGATTATGCCCTCGATTCCAATTCCATGTATGAGATCGTCGAAAGGATGGGCGATATTCCCATCAAAAACGATGGTGATAAACCGGTTTTCCTGCGCGATGTGGCTCTCCCCAAAGATGCCAGTCTGGTGCAGACGAATATCGTTCGCGTCGATGGTCGCCGGCAGGTTTACATTCCGGTCTATCGCCAGCAGGGCGCGAGTACCTTGAGTGTCGTCAGTCACCTGCGCGACAACATGCAGGACATGAAGGACCGACTGACAACGCCGGATGTGGATCTCAAATTGGTGATGGATCAATCGATTTACGTGAGCAAGGCCATCGAAAGTCTGGCGGAAGAAGGGATACTTGGGGCAATTCTCTGTTCACTGGTGATCCTTTTATTTCTCGGGGAATGGAAGATGACCGCCATCGCAGTCATGACCATTCCTGTCGCGGTTCTGGGGGCGATTGCCTGCCTGCATGGTATGGATCAGACGATCAACGTCATGACTCTGGCCGGGCTGGCGCTAGCCATTGGTCCGCTGGTGGATAGCGCAATCATTTGCCTGGAGAATACTCACCGACATCTGGGGCTGGGCGCAACACCTAAAGCAGCCGCTTTTCTCGGTGCTAGTGAAGTGGCGATGCCCGAACTCGTCGCCAGTCTCTGCACCCTCCTGGTATTAGCGCCGTTGGCGATGATGCCGGGGATCGGCAAATTCCTTTTCCGACCGATGTTTCTTTCAGTCACCTTCGCCATGGTCATCGCCTATATCCTCTCCCGAACCTTCGTCCCCGCCCGTTGTTTCAAATGGTTAAAAGGTCACGGGTCCAAGCCGATCGAATCGAATACTCTCGATCTTCCGCCCAGTAATTCGCGGGAGAATCCCCAATCCCCCGGGCTCATCGGGCGGCTCTTTGAAAAGTGGGAATCCGTCATCGATATAGGCATACGCGGCTACAGCCGTGTGCTGCAGTTGGCAATGAAAGCTCGCTTGGTCGTCGTGTTGTCCGCTTATGCACTTCTGGCCGCTACCATCCTCCTGTTAGGTCCGAAACTTCGCCGGGAATTTTTCCCCGAAGTCGACGCGGGTGTATTCGAAATCTACGTTCGATTACAATCCGGTACCCGCATCGAGATTACGGAAAAAAAGGTCGAAATAATCGAAAATTTTGTCAAGGAGACCCTCGGTGCCGATCGGGAAATGGTGATCAGCGAGATTGGTCTGACGGCCGACTGGTCCGCCGCATTCACACCGAACAGTGGTCCGATGGATGCCGTGGTAAAAGTCCAGTTGAAGCCCGAGCGGTCGCACTCGGCCCAGGAGTACGTGCACCTATTACGACAGGGTTTTAGTAAGGATGCTCGCTTCAATGAGATCGAGTTTGCTTTCGATGCGGGGGGAATGATCCGGTCAGCCATGAACGAAGGGAAATCGACACCGATCAACATTCGAATCACGGGCAAAAGCCTTCGAAAATCGCGGGCCATCGCGGAAAAAATTCAGGGTGAAGTTCAACAGGTTGACGGCGTCGTCGACGCTCGCATCATCCAGCGACTCGACTATCCCCAATACACTCTCGAAGTGGATCGGGCGAAGGCAAGCGATCTCGGGCTGGATCAGGTCGATGTGATGCGAAATGTCGTGGCTTCGTTGAACTCGAGCGTTCAGTTCAACAAACGCAATTTCTGGATCGATCCACTCAGTCACAACCAGTATTTCGTGGGGGTGCAATACGCTGAAGAAGATATCGATTCTCTGGAAACGCTGCTCGATATTCCCATCACCAGTCCGACCCAGAAGCGTTCGATTCCCTTGCGAAATATTGCCACTCTCCGAAGGACGACCGTTCCCTCCGAGATCACTCACCAGAATTTGCAAGCGACATTCGATCTGACCATGGGCGTTTACGGACGGGACCTGGGACACGTCGCCGAGGAGGTCAAGAAAATCGTCCAGCAATTCGGGAAAGCCCGTCCGGACGGCGGTTGGACTCCCTTCGATCCCGATTCGCAGGAGAAAATTCCCATCGAGGGGAGCAAGGTTCTGTTAAGCGGCGAATACCAGAAGATGGAATCGACTTTTCGAAACCAGGCTTTCGGGATGATCCTCGCCGTCACGCTCATTTACTTTTTGATGGTGGCATTGTTCAGATCCTACCTGATACCCCTAGTCGTTTTATCCGCGGTGCCCGTCGGGATCATCGGGGTGGTACTCGCGCTGTATCTGACTCACACCGCTTTGAGTATTCAATCGCTGCTCGGCGTAATCTTTATGATTGGGATTGTCGTCTCAAATACCGTTCTACTGACCGATTTTGCACAGAATCTTCGAAAGACAGATTTGCTGACACCGCAGCAAGCGATTGCTCGCGCCGCCAGTATCCGCGTCCGGCCCGTGGTCATGACCGCACTCGCAACGTTCTTCGCGTTAATCCCCATGTCATTGGGGCTGAGCCGTGGTAGCGAGGCCAATGTTCCCCTGGGAAGAGCCGTCCTGGGAGGATTATTGGCTGGCCTGGGGACCACGCTACTTGTGGTACCCTGTCTTTATTCATTGGTGATTCATGGGCCGCTAGAACACGAATCTGGAGATGAAGGCGAGTCTCATCCAGTGCATAAAAATGAGGATTGAACTATTCCAAGGTCACGCTGTAGGACGTCCCTGTGACACTCCCGGCTCAACCTCGAGGAGTTCCCACTACCGGACGGCACTTGCGATCCTTGATTGCCTGCACCAAATCGGCGATATTACGGATTTGCACATCGAATAGCGTGTGGCAGCAGCCCATGGTGGATTCGTGATGCGAATCGCTATTGCCCAGTTGAGCGTATTCGGGGTGCTCTCGAGCATACTCGGCCGCTTGCTGTCGCAAATCGGGATCCATGTTTTTGGACATCATCTCCATGCCGTCCAAATGAATTGCCTCATTCTGCATGATGTCCGCAAAAGGCTGGCCCCAGCGAAACGGGTGAGCCGCCACGGCGACACCCCCCTGCTGATGAATTTCATCGCAGAGGTCCTCCCAGAGCATTCCTTTTCGGAGTTTCTTGGCCTCCCGGACGCCATAGCAAAGCACATCTCCTTCTCGAGCGGTTACCTCAATACCCGCCAGGACGATGAGCCCGGGTGCCATACTGCGCAACTCCTGCAATTCTTCGTCGGGCCACCAGTACTCATGCTCCGTGATCACGATGCCGTCCAGGCCGACTTCCTGGGCTCTTTGAAGCATCGCGATAGGATCCATTTCGCTGTCGTGCGAATGGCGGGAGGTATGCATATGGAGATCGAAACGCATCATAACTGCACCGCGGGAAGTTCGGAGGTTTCCGAGAGCTTGGCCGCCGCTTTCAAGACTTTCTCAGCGAGCTCCAGGTAGGCCTTGGCGACAGGGGAATCGGGATACTTGTGAACCAGAGGTTCGCCCGCATCACCGCATTCGGCGACTCGAGGATCGATGGGAACTTCGCCGAGAAATTCCACACCGGTTTCTTCCGCCAGTTTCTTCCCGCCACCGTGGCGGAAAATCTCGTAGCGCTTGCCATCGTCTCCGACAAAGTAACTCATGTTCTCGATGATGCCCAATACCGGAACTTTGAGTTGCCGAAACATATTCAGGGCTTTCACCGCGTCGATCAGACTGACATCCTGCGGGGTGGTCACGATGATGGCACCGCGGACATTCGCCGTCTGACAGAGTGTGAGTTGCGCATCACCCGTACCCGGGGGCATATCGATCACCAGAGTATCCAGGGCTCCCCAAGGAATTTGCGTCAGAAAAGCGCCGACATATTTGGCGACCATGGGGCCTCGAAGCAGTACGCCTTTGGTGGCATCGGGAATGAATCCCATCGACATCAGCTTCAAGCCGTACTTTTCGAGCGGGAATTGGGCCGTCTGCGGATCGGCTGAGCCCAATCCCATCATAAGGGGCACACTGGGGCCATAGATATCGGCGTCCATGAGTCCGACCGACTGGCCGATCTTTTTCAAGGCGAGTGCGAGGTTGGAGGAAACCGTCGATTTCCCAACTCCCCCCTTACCGCTCGCGACTGCCAGGATATTTTTCACATCCGCCAAGGCGGGATTAGCCGCCTGGGTTTGAGGTTGCATATAGACTCCTGATTATTCGTGACTTGACGAAGTAAGATTATTTATCTGAAACGGGAGAGGAAAAGTCGCGTAACATTTCGAGGGTATAAATCCCCGAATCGTGGCCATCGTTCCAAACGATTTGATACGCATAGTAACCGCGAGGCAGCATTTTCACCGGTTTGGGAGGGCCAGCCTGAATTTCGCGCTCCGACAACACTCGGAATGGGTCTATCGGCTTTTGTCGTTCGTCATTACAGGTTGCACAGGGGCATTTTTTACGAAGCTCGGTAAAAGGGACAAATGTGGATGCTCCATCCGCCCACTCGATGGCAAGTCCGTCTCCCGCCCCTTTGAGCGATTTTGGTTTGTATTTGTCTAATTCAACCGTCATAACTGTCTCCAGCAGATATGTTAGGGATGAGGACACGACTGGGGAGTGTGGCCGCTCTAAAGGAGAATCGGATAATACCGAAATACTTCTCGGGTGCAACTGGCGAGAGTAGGGAAAGGTACGCTATGGTCGTCGGCGCTTGTCCACGCTGCAGTAAATCGTTGCCGGATCTAGACATACCGCCCCTATTCTGCCCCTATTGCGGAACGAAAATTCGCGGGTCCAGCACGCCCTATCCTCACTCTAATCTTCATACGACTGCCGAATTTCAGCCCCATTCCATCCCCGATTCCTCCACTGCAGACGAGAAAGTTCCGGAAAACATCGGCGGCTACAAGCTGGGCGCGCTTTTGGGCTCCGGCGGTATGGGACAGGTTTATGAAGCCAATTCGCTGTCTTCGAATGAGACTGTGGCCGTCAAGTTGCTTTCCACGCGGCTCTCCTCCAGTCCGATTTCGCTGGAACGATTCCGACAGGAAGGTCGATTAGCCAGTCAGATTTCTCACCCCCTCTGCGTCTTCGTGTACGCGGCCGATACCGAAAACGGACGACCCTATATCGTCATGGAGCGTATGCCCGGGAATACGCTCAAGGACTATGTGGAGAAAAAGGGAACGCTGCCCGTTCAGGAATCGATCCAGCTGATTCTCGACGTGATCGATGGCTTGCGAGAAGCGCACCGGCTTGGGTTCATTCATCGAGACGTGAAGCCGTCCAATTGCTTTCTCACCAAAGATGGTCGGGTGAAAATCGGTGACTTTGGACTCTCTCGCTCGCTGACCCGCGACGGTTCCCTGACGCAGACCGGGGCATTTCTCGGTACAGTCCTATATGCCTCACCGGAGCAGATTAAAGGCGAGCCGGTCGACTTCAGTTCCGACGTTTATTCGGTTTCCGCCACGCTCTATTTCCTTCTGACGGGCCGAGCACCGTTTCAACAGGATAATATGACGGCTGCTCTGGCCCAGGTCATTTCAGAGGATGCTCCTCCCATCCGCCGGTTTCGAAAGGAAATCCCCAAAAATCTGGAAAGCATCCTGGCCCGCGGCCTGGAACGGGATCGGGATCGGCGTTTTCCGGATTTGGAGGAATTGCGGGCGGCTTTGGTCGCGTTGATACCCGGTTCGATGCGTACCGCGGGTTTCAGTGTGAAAATAGGAGCCTTCATTCTCGACGATATTTTCGTCGAGCTGGCTTTGATTCAGCCCTGTTCCTATTTCATCCACGATTATGTTAATGGCTTCTTGCTCAACATCTCGAAGCTCCTGATCTTTTTCCTCTATTTTGCCTTGTGCGAATGGCGTTTTGGTGGAACTCCCGGGAAGAGAATATTTCGGCTGCGCGTTTGCCGGAATAATTCGACCGAGGCCCCGAGCTTCACCGCCATACTGCTGCGAACCGCTATTTTCTGCCTCATGATCGGCTTTGAATTCTGGGAACATAGCGTATTAGGCGAAAGTACCAATGCCGTCCGGGCTGAACGCTTCTTCTATTTTCTCTGGGTGGTTGTCGGCCTGCTGCTGCTATACCTTCCCATGCGAAGCCGCCTGCATAGAGGCCTGCACGATCGGCTCAGTAAAACCTGTGTTCTGCGGCTGCCGCCGCGAACTTACGAGGTTCGCCTCTATAGCAGTAAGGAAGATCGGCTTCGCACACTGCCACCCTTGCCGCAGAATTTTCAATTCGATTTGAAACCCTACGTGCTCCACCGGGGAGATGAGGGCCCGACGGAAGGGGAATGGACTGTCCTCGGCGAAGATAAAATGCTGGGTCGGAATCTTCTGTTCCATATCCAGCCCAAAACCAATGAATTGAATCCTCAACGCCGTTCTTTACAGCGAACCGCGCGTTTACGGCTATTAAACTCTGGCGAATTGAATCAAAATGGCAAATCCTATTGCTGGAGTGCTTATATTGCACCCAGTGGTGCTCCCCTCTCCGATATTGCCACCACCAAACATCGTTTGCCCTGGTCCGAAACGCGTCTGATCGTTGAACAACTCGTCGACGAACTGCTGGAAGCAAGAAAAGATGGCACGTTGCCGTCGTCGCTGAATCTGGACCAGGTCTGGCTGCAGCACGACGGGCGCATGCAGCTACTCGATTTTCCTGTGAAGTCCTATCGGGAAAAAGAAATTCCTACTGTAAACGACGGCATTCATCTGGTTCGCCAGGCGATCTGTCTGGCACTCCAGGGAGATATCGCCAAGCTCGAGAAAGAAACCGATATCGAGGCGCCGATCCCCAGTCACGCGCGCACGATGATTCAGAACTCCCTGATCGATTCTCGGGAAGAGTCGTTACTAAATTTGAAAAAGATGCTCGTGGAGACCCGAAATCAGCCACAGCGAGTTAATACCTCAATGCGGTTGTTTCAAATCTGCCTCATGGGCGCATTTCTTTCCATCGGACTCTTGACCATGTTCTCCACGGCGGGTTTGTATACGGTCATGCTCGTTGCGGCTCGGGAACATTTGCAATCGGCCAGTGAAGACATGCTTCGAGCCATGCGCCACCCGGAACGACACCCGGAGTGGCGGAAGGATCCGGAGGTGCAGAAATTTCTGGCTTCCAACTCAGCCCGCAAGGATGTCGAGGAGCTGTTGAATGCCAGTAAGCTCCAATTGGACAAGCATCGCAAAGGACTGACGGCGATTGGACGTTTCATCGTTTCGCAATTTCGTACGAAAGCCGAACAGGAACAAAACCTGCTTCCCCACACGCATCTGGTGATCGAAGAAATCGAAAGGCATCAAGCCGCCGGTGAACCGATTAAGAGCCTGATTCCGATCGAGAAGGATTGGTACAAGTTGATGGGTTTGATTCTCGGCATCCCTTTGACTTGGGCTCTGTTGAGCTTCGCCTGGCGGGGTAGCCCCTCGCTTACACTGAGCCAGATTCGACTGGTGACATTAAAAGGAGAACCGGCTAAGCGCTGGGTTTACTTGCTTCGAACGCTTGCAGTCTGGCTGCCGATTGGACTGCTTTTAAGCGTCTCGGTACTGTTCCAAGCGAACTATCCCGGCTGGGTCTCCTCGCACGCGTTTGTTTGGTGGCTGGCTTTCTCCATAATCATTGGCTATGTCGTGCACGCGTTGCGCAACCCCGAACAGTCGTGGTTGGATGAGCGACTGAATCTCATTCTTGTGCCAAAATAGCCGATCTTTCCCATATTGACAGCCGCTTCCAGTTGGTCTTGACGCTAGAGAACATTTCAAACAGTATTGCCTCCGGAATATTTTATTTTGGAGGTGAATTGAAGACATGTTCTTCGCTTCACAAGCTTATCTACTGTTCTTCCTCATTGTGTTTTCCGTGTACTGGGCCCTCCCCAGTCATCGCGGACGTTTAGCCTGGCTTCTGGCTGCGAGCATCTTCTTTTACGCCTACTTCAGCGAAATGCTCGCGCTATTAGTCTTCAGCACCACACTCGCCGACTATCTTTTTGCGCGGGCGATGGATAGCACTTCGAAGGAAGTTCGCCGGAAGTGGATTCTGCGCTGCAGTTTGCTGATGAATCTCAGCATCCTCGCCTTCTTCAAATATCGGAATTTTTTCATCGAACCGATCTGCACCGCACTGGAAGGACTGGGTGTTAAACCGAACCTGCCGATCCTGCACGTTGGGATACCGTTCGGAATTTCCTTCTATACGTTCGAAGCCATCAGCTACGCCGTGGATGTGTACAAGCGAAAAATCCGGGCCGAGCGGGATCCACTGAAGTTCATGCTCTTCATTCTGTTCTTCCCGCATCTGGTGGCCGGACCGATCGTGCGTGCCAAAGATTTCCTCACCCAGGCGCGGCGGCCCAAGCGATTCAATTGGATTCGAATGCAGATCGGAGTTCAATATTTCCTGATCGGTCTGTTCAAAAAGTTGGCCATTGCCGACTGCATGGCCATTTACAGCGATCCCGTTTTCTTTCCCGGTCGGGATGTCAGCGCTTTAAGCACTACGGCGGTCTGGCTGGGGGTTTTGGCTTTCGCCATCCAAATTTACTGCGATTTCTCCGGCTATACCGACATGGCCCTCGGTTCGGCTCACTTGCTGGGGTATAAGCTCACCCGCAACTTCATGATGCCCTACCTCGCGCCGAACATTACCGAATTCTGGCATCGTTGGCATATTTCGCTGTCTACCTGGTTGCGAGATTACCTGTTCATTCCCCTCGGGGGCTCGCGAGGCGGTCGACTGCTGACCTATCGAAATTTGCTGATCACCATGACACTCGGCGGCCTCTGGCACGGGGCCAACTGGTCGTTCGTGATCTGGGGCGTGGTCCACGGTCTGCTTTTGATCGGGCACAAAATCTTCAAGACATGGTGCGAACACCGATCGCGATTGAATTCGCTACTGGCTTCTCAACTCGGAACTGTCACTCGAGTATTGATGACATTCTTCTGCGTGATGATTTGCTGGGTGTTCTTCCAGCCTTCACTGGAGAGGTCGATCGCCATTTTGAGCAAGATGTTTGAAATTCAACCCGGGGATGGGCTGACGATGCCGAATCGTCGGCTCTGGATCTCGATCGCAGTGCTTTTGACGGGCCAGATAATCCTTCTGCAAGGGCTCTGGAAGCGCTATTCGCACAGAATTCCTGCCCCGTTGATGGGAGTGGGCTACGCTCTGCTGCTATCGCTCTCCCTCTTGTTGAACCCCGATAGCGGCAAGAACTTTATTTACTTTCAATTTTAATCGATGCCTATGCGTTCTAGTCGTTCTCAGCGAATGATCAACGCCCGACGGGGAGTCCTCATCTTCCTGAGCCTGGTGGGTGTCGTTCACGTTACCTTGGCCGTGGCGGTAGCGATGTCCATTCGCCTTCGCGACCCCTTTTACGGCGATAAAGCGGCCAAATTGTTCCATCGGATCCAATGCGAGAAACCCGATCGGATCATTGTTGGCTTGGGCAGTTCCCGAATGGGGATGGGCTTTGAGGGGCAACTTATCGAAGGGGAGATTCAGCAGAAAACGGGTTTAAAAACTATCGCTTTCAATTTTGGGGTCCCGGGCGTCGGTCCAATTACACAACTGGTATACTTCAATCGATTACTCGCAAGCGGCTTGCATCCCGACCTGTTGATTGTGGAGCTTCTGCCTCCGCTGATGAGTGGAGCCGGCGAACCGATTGAGAAAAGAAGCTTCCGGGCTGAAATGGTGACGCGCTCCGAATTGAGTGTGTTAAATAACCATGGATATAATCCGGAATTGAATGAATCGATTTGGCGGGAGACCCTCCTCTTTCCCACTACCCATCTGCGTTACCAATTGCTCGGTCGTCTCGTGCCGAGTCTGCTTCCTTCAAACGAGCGGTTTGATTGGAGCCGAAAGTGCGATCTCTCGGGATGGAATGCCTGCGCATTCAGCAAGATCAGCGCGGAACAAAAGAAGACCATGACGGAAGGAGCTTTGAACGATTATCGTCCGATCCTCACCAACTTTTGCCTTGAGGGCGGACCCAAAGAAGCGTTCGAAGAACTTTTGAGTCTGGCCCAGCAACAAGGTATTAAAGTCCAAATTCTCTGGATGCCGGAAGGAGAAGAGTTTCGATCGCTCTATAAACCCGAGCAGATTGCGACATTCACCAGCCTCCTGACCGACTGGTCGCAACGATACGGGACGGAAGCGGTAGTCGCTCGCGATTGGCTGGGGGAAGATGCCTTTCTGGACTCGCATCACTTGTTGATTCGCGGAGCAGGAGAATTTTCCCGAAAACTGACTTACGAGAAACTTTTGCCTTGGCTGGCTCCCCGGATGATGCAGGTGGCTCATGGCCGCTAGATCGTCTCAGGCTCGAGCAGGCTTACTCATCGGCCTGTTGCTGTTTATGAGTATTCAATTTGCTCTCCTCGCCTGGATCTCCTTCTGCCGTCCGGCTCTGATTGATATTCCATTTCAAATGCGGCTGGAATCTCTCGAGAAAGTGGAAACTGCCCCCGTGGATCTATGCATCTGGTGCATAGGAAGTTCGCGGATGATGTACGGCCTGCAGGCCGATCTGGTTAGTCGCGATATGTCGCAACAACTCGAACGGAATACTCGGCTAGTTAATTTGGGTTTTCCTGGCTGCGGTCCCCTAGGCTCCTGGTTGTATTTGAACCGACTGCTCTCTCGAGTTCACAAGCCGGATCTGATTCTCTTCGAAGTGATGCCCGGCCTGCTTTCCTATCCGCCCGATCTGGAGCCGATGGAATGGAATCGCTTGCATCCCAGCCGACTTCTTTGTGGAGAATTCGAGGAATTGCAACGCCTGGGGGTTCCTCTGGATAAACTCCGTTTCGGTAATGAAACCAATGGCCTGTCGCCCTATTGCCCACTCTACTCTCAGAGGGTGAACCTGCTCTCGCGGAGTTTTCCTTCCTGGCTGCCGAACCAATTCGTTTTCGATATTCAGGCGGCTTGCGACCCACTGCGGTTCTGTTCACCTCCCGAGTCGGTCCATAAGACCGGAGCATTCGAGAAGGCCTTTCAGCAAACCATAAGCGCGTACCGTCCTTATCTCGAACATTGGCAAATCGGCTCCCCCGCGGCGAAAGCCATAGGGAGTTTTCAGGCCAAGTGTGCCCAGAATGGAATTCCCTGTCTGGGGTTATGGATGCCGGAATCCGAAGAATTCCAAAGGCTGAGTTCGACCAGATCCGAAAAAAATGTCGCGGACTTCTTAAGCGAGAGATTTTCGAACGCCGAATGGATTAATGCCCGAAACTGGTGCGAAAGAGGTTGTTTCTGGGACGGCCATCACCTGCATCCGCAAGGGGGTGCTCAGTTTTCCCGGCAACTCGCCAAAGTTCTGAGTGCCCGATTTGAGAACTCCAATAGAAATCAAGTTCGTTTGGAGGCGAATCCGTGATCGAACAACTTCAGAAAATCAATCGGGTTACGACGACCCCGGTAATCTCGCGAATCGATATTATCTACTCGTCGGAGGATACGCCGAAAAAGAAGGTCTTTAGTCGTCAACGCCGGGCTCTCCTGAGCCTCCTGTTGGGAGCGGGTTTCTTCCTTCTTATCGCAATGCTTGCGAACATTGAGGTAGAAAGTAAACATCCGGAGTGGGTGGATCCTCCCTACGGGCTCAGATTGAATTTACTGAAAAAAGCGGTCGCTCAAAATTCCGATAAGCCGCTGCTAGTGTTCATCGGTACCTCGCGAACGGGATACGGCATCGATAGTAAGAATTTCGATCAATTGCCGGGTGTGCTGGGCTTCAACTTCGGCCGGTCGGGGGCTGTGCTGGCGGAGCAACTGTTCACTTTAAAGCGATTGTTGAAGGACGGCGTCGAACCGAAATACGTACTTCTGGAAATTCTTCCGGCGAATCTGGGCGACCAACGGACCACGGAGGAGCTCATACCACCAAGTCGAGTCCGCTGGAAAGATCTTGCTCTGGTTGAGGAAGATCATTGCAATCGATCGAAGTATGAACTGCACTGGTTCGGGGAGCATTGCAATATCCTCTCCAATGTCCGCTTCTCACTCCTGAATTCCCAGTTGCCCTGGGCCGTGCCGGAGAGTTCAGTGGAGGCCTACCGACAGCATATGCCCCGAGACCGTTTTGGGAGTTCACCCCTCGAACGCCGTTATGTCACAACCCAGATGATCGATCGAATGAAGGAATCTACTTTTTCCTTCTATCGGGAGCACTTGAAGGAACTTCAGATTCAATCCCGGCCAATCGAAACGATCTGCGAGATACTTCGGATCTGCCAAGAGAGGGGAATTCAGAGCGGTATTTATCTGATGCCGGAGGCCAGAACATTCCGCGGTTGGTACCGGGAAGACTGGAATGAGGAAATGCCGCTTCGACTCAGTGAGATATGTCGGGAATTCCGCATTCCGCTCTTCGACAAACGCTTCAGCTGCGAGGATGCCGATTTCGTGGACGGACATCACCTCTGGGATGAAACGGCTTCCGAATTCACGGGAAGCTTTCTGAAAGACGATATCCTACCCTGGGTTCAGGGACTTCCGAATGGGCAAACGGCTGGCCGGGACCTAAATTAACGCTGAAGGATTCCGATCATTTGCAGTTGAGCTCCAAGGCAGACCATGACCGAAGCGGTCTTTCAGCGATGCATACATCCCCAGTGCGGTACTACCGTTTCCCTGGAGGATACATCTTTTCAATGCCCGAAATGCACGGGACTATTGGATGTGGCTTACGACTGGGATCGTCTGCCAGTACCCAAGAGCTTGAAAGAGTTCGAAAAAAAGTGGTCCAACCGCACGAATAAACTAGATTTCTCCGGCGTTTGGCGCTTTCGCGAACTACTCCCTTTTGCCCGTCCCGAACAGATCATGACAATCGGCGAAGGACAGACGATTCTGCTCCCTTCCGATCAGGTCGCTACCTATGTGGGTTTGAATCCCGGCAATCTCTTCCTCCAGTACGAGGGGATGAATCCTTCCGGCAGCTTTAAAGACAACGGCATGACTGCGGCCTTTTCCCACGCCCGATCCGTCGGCGCCCGACGCGCGGCCTGCGCCAGTACCGGCAATACCAGCGCAGCCTTGTCGATTTATTGTGCGGCCACCGACCTGATGCGAGCCATCATCTTCATCGGAAGCGGTAAAATCTCTTACGGAAAGCTTTCGCAAGCTCTCGAGCATGGGGCTTTAACCATTCAAATCGCTGGCGATTTCGACGATGCCTTGCAACGCGTCCAGCAAGTCAGCCGCCAGTTGGGCATCTATCTGGTCAACAGCATCAACCCCTTCCGGCTCGAGGGGCAGAAGACTATCATGTATCGGATCATTGAAGCGCTGAACTGGGAAGTGCCCGATTGGATCGTGGTGCCGGGCGGGAACCTCGGAAACTGTTCGGCATTCGGTAAAGCGTTCATCGAACTTAAAGAACTCGGCCTGGTGGATCGCATCCCACGCTTGGCCGTGATCAATGCGGCGGGCGCGCATACCTTTTACGAACTATACGAGAAACAGAAACTCCGCTGGAACAATGGCAGTCCCGACTTCAAAGTGGTGGACAGCTACATGAAGGTGATGGATGCCGGAAATCTCCGGGCCAATACACTCGCCAGTGCCATCGAGATAAATCGGCCTGTGAACCTTCCTAAAGCCTTGCGTGCTCTGGATCGATGTTCGGGTGTCGTTCGGGAAGTCAACGACCAGGAAATTCTGGATGCCAAGGCGAAAGTAGGATCGGGAGGGCTCGGTTGCGAACCGGCCAGTGCAGCCAGCGTGGCTGGACTGAAAAAGCTGGTTCAGGAAGGAATAGTCTCGCCTGGTGATCGCGTGGCCTGCGTCCTGACCGCTCATCTGCTCAAAGATCCCGATGCGACCGTAGCCTATCACAGTGCCGATCCTAAAACTTTCGAAGAAAAGCTCGGAAAACGCGGGGTCCGTCGGGCGGGATTCCCTAACCGGGCCGTTCAGGTATCGAACGACCTGGATGAAATTATCAAAGCCATTGAAGTCTATTCTTGATTCGTTTTTAGGGTGGAAAAACCGCTATGAGCAAAATTCGCTACGCAATGAACGGAGCCTGCGGACGGATGGGACAGCGGATCATCGCGTTGGGACACGAAGATCATGGCTTGTCGCTGGTGGCCGCCCTCGATTCGGGAAAGCATCCCGCCTTCGGGAAAGATGCGGGAGAACTGGCCGGCGTGGGTAAACTGGAGATTCCCATCACTTCGGAACTTCCTTTCGACCAGCATCCGGAAGTCGTCATCGATTTTTCGACTCCCGAAGGCTCCATGGAAATTCTGAAGACTTGCGTGGCTCGAAAAATTCCCCTGGTAGTCGCTACGACCGGGCACTCGGCGGAGCAAAAACGGGAAATCGAAGCAGCAGCCCACGCGACCGCCCTCCTGCTTTCCCCCAGCATGAGTCTGGTGGTCAATCTGCTTTTCAAACTCGTTCAGCAAGCCAGTCAAGCCTTGATGGGTAAGGGTTTTGACGTGGAAATTATCGAACGGCACCACCGCATGAAGAAAGATTCTCCCAGCGGAACTGCCATGCAGTTTGCCCGGATCATTCAAGAGACGATGGGGCAGTCGAAAATCGTGCATGGCCGGGAAGGTATAGTCGGGGAACGTCCACTGGATGAAATTGGTATGCATGCGATTCGGGGTGGCGACAATGTGGGCGAGCACACCATCATGTTCAGTGCACTCGGCGAAACCATGGAATTGATTCACAAGGGATACAGTCGGGACAGTTATGCCCGGGGGGCACTACTCGCTGCTAAATTTCTGGCAGGGAAACCGGCCGGACGATATACCATGTATGACGTACTGGGCCTGTAGAGTTTCGAACGCTCCGTATAGTCGAAGACGAGTTCATGGGACTCGACTCTCCACCATTTCTTAAAGGGGTTTTTATGCTCAAGTCTAAGTGGTTCTTTGGATTCGCCCTGTTAAGCCTTTTCGCGCTGTTGGGCTCTCAGGCCAAAGCCGCTGACGAAAAGTATTTTAAAATCGTACATGCCGAAACGAAAAAGGTTCTGGCGCTGACTGACAACTCGGAAGAAGCCGGTGCGCGTTGCGTGCTGGCCAAGGACGATGGATCTGAAGCACAGCAATGGAGCCTGGTGAAAGACGGCGAGTATCTGAAAATCGTCAATCGCAAATCGGGCAAAGTTCTGGATGTGAACGAAGCTTCCTCAGACGACGGAGCCGAGATTATTCAATGGGACGCCAAGGACGATGATTTTGACAACCAGCGTTGGAGCTGGGTCGGCAAAGGCATGGCCAAACAGCTCAAATCGAAATCGAGTGGAAAAGTTCTCGATATCTCCGAGGAGACAAAAGTCGTTCAGAAAACGGCAGACGACAAGAACAAAAAACAGCTTTGGGAAGCAGTTGAAGTGAAGGCGAAGAAGTAAAAAAAGGGGGCTGGAAAAAGCCCCCTTTTTTATGGCATTTCCAGCACGTAGATGGTGGAATCGGCATTGGCCGTATACGCCTTTTTGCCATCCGGCGCGAAAACGATGCCGTTCACTTTAGTCGGCAAAGTCCAGTTGCGAAGTTTTACCACTTTACTCAGGTCCCAGAGCGTCACTTCCCCCTGATCGTTGAATATGAGCATCCGCTGGCTGTCGTGATGGATCTGCAATTGGTTCTGCCCGGCGGAGTTCGCCTGGAACGCTTTCTCTTCCTTGAAATTTTCGGTGTTCCAGATTTTAACCATGCCGTTTGCATCGGCGGTGTAGAGCCGTTTGCGATCGGTTGAGAATGCCAGGTCGGTAACGCTCTTCTCCGAAGCCTTTAAGAGATCTTTGGTGATCTTCTCGTCTTTCAGAATCGCCCGAACCAAGACCTGCCCGGTAGGCGTCGCGATCGCCGCCCATTCGCCATCCGATGTAAAGGACAGAGAACTGGTTTCGAGATCCTTTTCGACCACGGTTTTGATCGGTTGGAATTTTTCATCCAGCGTAATGATCCGATTCACCGGTTTGGACCCCGGTTCTTTATAGCTCCAGATGATGAGTCGCTTTTTATCGGCGAGATATTGGATCAGTCCAACTTCATCCATGTCGTTTATGGTTTTTACGATCTGTCGAGTCTCGAGATTCCAGATTTGCACAATGTGCAAGGGAGTATTCGAAGCCGGCGCCCTTCCCCCAATGGCCAGGAATTTGCCGTCCTCGAGCAGAGTCATTGCGGTAATCGTCGAATAATCGACCGGCAGCGAAAGTTTTTCTTTGCCCGTATTCATATCCCAGATCTTGATCGTTCGATCATCGGATCCCGTTGCCAGGATGCCAGATTTGTCGATCGACAACGCTGTGACCTGACGGCGATGACCAGTGGTCGATCGAGCATCGGAGGTCATCATCATCCAGACGCAGGCGGTTTTGTCGACACCGCCGCTGAGAATGCTCGAACCATCCGGGGCGAACGCCACGCAAGTCACCCACTCCGTATGGCCGCGCAGGGAGGTTCGCTCGGTTCGGGTTTGAGCATTCCAGACTTTCACGAATTGGTCGCTTCCAGCGGTGGCAAACGACGTCCCATCCTTGTTGAAAGCTATAGCGCTAATCGCCCCGCCATGGGCATTGACTTCTGAAGTCTTGGTGAGAGTCATCGCGTCGGAGATCGACCAATATCGCATTAAGCGGTCTCCACCAACCGTGCCGAGAAAAGGCAAATTCGGATGAAATTGGAGGCAGCTGACGCCGGAGACGTGAGCGGAGAGTTTTGAGACTTCCTTAAATCCGGCATTTCGATCGAATAGACGCAGCAAGCCATCGGCCGTTCCAATCGCCAGCCACTTTCCGTTCGGAGAAAAATCCAAAGCACTGACAGCCGATTTCAAATCCGAAAAAGTGTAGGCGACTTTACCGGTCTCCTTCTCCCAGAGAATTGCGGTCTTATCGGCCGACCCGCTTAGAAAGTATTTTCCTGAAGGATCTATGGCCAGAGCCATGATCGGAGCTTTATGCCCGAGGAATTCCTTCTGCAGTTTACCCCCCGGGATGTCCCAGAGCTTGATTTTTCGATCGCCTCCGGCCGTAGCCAGTTGGGTGCTGTCTGGAGTAAAGGTTAACGATGTAATTGCGGAATCACCCGCCTGATACTGAGTTATCAGTTTGTTGCTCGTCGCATCGTATAGGCATACCTGGCGGTCGGCTCCGGTCGTGGCAAAATACTTCCCATCGGGACTGTACGCACAGGCCCATAAATAGCCCGTGTGATCTTTCAGAGTAATATGGGCATCGGCAAAACTGACATCCCAGACTCGAATGGTCTGATCCAGGCTTCCCGAGACAAGCGTCCGGCTATCGGAGGTAAATTTCAGACTGGTGACCTCGGAGCTATGACCGAAAAACGTCCGCAGGAGTAGTCCATTCTTGGTGAGATCCCAGATCTTGATCGAATTGTCTTTACCACCAGTCGCAAGAAATTGGCCATCGGGACTGACGGCGATTGCCAGCACGGGTGAAGCATGCCCGGAAGTGGATTCTATGGAAAGCAATCGGAAATCCGGTTTCGGGGGCGCATTGGAGGCGCCGGGAATCAAAATCTGGCGGATGTTGATGTTACTGTCACTACCGCCGGTGTAGATGCTTCGGCCATCCGGCGAGAAGGCCAGGCAATTCGCACCGCTGACGGGATACAGAACGGTGGAAAGGAGAATTTTGGCGGGCCCTTTTTCGGGAAGCTTGGAAGGATAGAGCTTGAGCGAACCGCGACTATCGACCAGAGCGATGATCTTCCCGGTCGGATCGTAAGCGATTTGAAAGATTCGCTCTTTCTCTTCGATTAGAACGCCTTCGCTCTTTCCGCTTTCGACATTCCAGAGCCGAATCGATATTTCGGGTGCATCGGAGGCACTCGCCAATGTTTTGCTATCGGGACTAAATGCTAGAGAAGAGACTTCGGACTTGTGTTCTTTAAGAACGTGAGCAGTTTTTCCAGTCGAAGCGTCCCAAAGATGGATTTCTTTGCCGGAAGAACTGGCAATCCATTTCCCATCGGGCGACCAGGCGACGGCATAACTTTTCTCGGTCGATCCTTTAAAAGCCAACTCCTGTCGGCCATTTTCGATATTCCAGATGGCAACCGAACCGTCATAAGCGGATGCGACGCACTTGGGCTCTTTAGGGTGCAAAGCGATACATTGGATTTCACCCGTTTGCTGGAGACGCTGACTTCCCAAAATTTTGGAAACGTTGGCAGGCAGGTTTGCGGGGAGATAGGGAATCGAAAATCTCGCTTCACGCAAGGTGCGGGCGGCCTGTTCGAGATTCCCCGCTTTCTCGGCCTTATCCGCCAGGAGTTTGAGTTGCTCCGCATTCTTCAAATCGGGCTCTGAGAACCCCTTTTTCAGGGCTTCCGCTCTCTCTTTTTCGAACTCCTGTTTCCTTTGAGAGATAATCTCCTGAGAATTCGCCGCTGTCTGAGACCAGAGTAGTGTCGGGCTCAAAATACAGCAGGAAATTCCGAGTAAAAAAAATCGACTGGAAGGCATTTTCACGTCCTGTTGAGAATCATGATCGTTAACGAAGAGTATAGCTAATCGAGAGATCTCTAGAAACAAGATTTTCCGGGGCATCGTTATCCGATACACTCATTGAAAAGAACTTATTCCCAACGGAGTCGGTGGCGATGTCCAAGAAATATTTGATGTGTACGGCGGAAGCCCTGGTCGAAGGAGATAAAGACTACCTGTGCGCCGAACCGGAGATCGTGATCGGCGATCTGGAAGGTCCTGTCGGTACTGCGCTGGCCACACTTCTGGGAGATCAGGTTCAGGGACACACACGCGTCTTTGCACTTCTTAACAGCGATGTGCAGGTCAAACCGGCCACATTAATGGTCAGCAAGGTTACCGTCAAAGATTCCCGCTACACCAACATCCTGATGGGAACGGTTCAAGCGGCTATTGCCAATGGTGTTCTGGATGCGGTGCGAGCGGGCGATATTCCCAAGAAGAAGGCCGATAGCATGGGAATCATCTATTCGGTCTGGCTCGATCCGGTCATTCTCAAATACCCGGCTTCAGAAATCGACCACACTGCCCTATTCCAAATTCATCGAGCCGCGACGGCCAAGGTGATCAAAAAAGCCATGGAAGGGGAACCGACCATAGATTGGCTGTTGGAAAATCAGGATAAGGTCGAACACTATTTCCATCAGCAAGGGCTCGAAGGTAAGTTGTAGGCGAAGTCCTTCGGCCTTCGAACCAGTCTCTTAATGTCGTTTTTCACGGGATTTCCAATCGCCCGCTTATCAATCGTTCACTTTGTTCAGGCCGACCGTACGAATTCCCAATCGCGCGGCGAAGCGACTCTTCTGAAGTGGTGTGAGTTCCTTGGTGTACTTGGCCCGGACACTTTCGATCCAGCGAATCTTCCGATCCCCGTAATCGGTGACGATTCTCACTAGTACTGGGCCGGCGTAGTTCAAAGCTCCGCGAATTCCGGATTCCAGATTCGCCGCCGAATTGATTTCCTGGTAGGCCACGCCTAATCCCTGAGCTAAGGCTGTATAGTCCAGCTTAGCCAGATGAGTTGCCGTGGTGCGATTGTAGGCCGGTTTCTGCAGCATCTGCATGTAGTGATAGGCTTGATCGTCCAGAATGAAAAACTTCACTGGGAGCCCTTCCCGTGCGGCCGTTGAAATCTCCAGGCCGGTCATCAAGAAGCAGCCATCCCCGGTGAGAGTGACCACCATTCGACCCGGATGAGCTTTTTGTGCTCCTAAAGCCGCCGGAATTGACCAACCCATCGCCTGATTATCGGTCGGATTGAAGTACGTACGGGGTTTGCAAGTGGTGAACGCCTCAGCGGCCAGATGTTCCGAAGCTGTAACATCGACAAATACCAGCGCATCTTCACAGAGTGCTTTGCGTAGGGCCAGAACGACCTGCATCGGATCGACCCCGCAACGAGCATAGGACTCGGAGCGATTTTTCACTTCCTGAACTCGAGCGGCCGAGATTCTGCTGATAATTTGTGTTTCTTTGGGACGGCAAACGGCATCGGCTTGCTTGAGGAGTTCATCGAAGAAAATTCCCGCGTCCGCGTTCACACAAACATCGGGCGTGTGAATTCGGCCCAGATTCTCCGGATTGATATCCACATGGATGTGATGCTTCCCCGCCGGATTCTGATAGAACCCGGTCGATACCTCGCTGTACTTCACCCCGATGGCCAAGATGCAATCGACACCGGCATGCGGATGCAGCAACTTGGTGTTGAAGACATGCTCGGCCGTGTAGGTCCCCTGCGGTCCATAACCCCAGCCCACCGCTAAGGGATGCGTTTCAGGAATGCAGCCTTTACCGGAGATGCTCGTAGCGACCGGAGCTTGCAGAAGTTCAGCCACTTGAACGAGCTGAGCCGAATAATCCATGCAGCCCAGACCGGCATATATTCCGACGCGCAGATTCTTGTTTCGAAGGATGCACAAGGCTTTTTGAAAAGCCGCTTCGTCGAACGGAACGCCGACATCGGCCCGCGCCGGTGAATTCATCATTCCCGCCTCAATGAGCAGGTTATAGGGGATCACCACCGCCGTCGGGCCGGGCTCACCGCAAGTCGCGAGAGCGAAAGCGTTGCGAATTGCCTCGGGAATCTGAATCACTTCGCTGACGGAAAAGACCCCCTTCGTTACCGGCTTCAATAAAGCGGTTTGATCGAGGCAATGAACCTGAAAAGGTTTGCCTTTTTCGCCGCGAGCAACATCCCCGACGATGGCCACGATAGGAACCGAATCGAGCAGTGCTTCCCCGAGACCTGTGAGCGAGTTCGTGACCCCGGGGCCGGGAACGATGCAAATGACTCCCGGTTTACCTGTGCTGCGAGCATAACCATCGGCCATGCAGGCAGCGGAATACTCGTGCGTGCAAAGGAGGTACGGAAGCTTTTTCGCCTTCAAAACGTCCCAAAGTTCATTTTCTTGCGCGCCGGGAATGCCGTAAACGCAATCGGTTCCTTCAACGATTAAAGTCTCGACAACGGCTTGAGCCCCCGTCATGTGACCTTTCACGATCCCTTTTTCTCGTCGATGTTTAACCAGCGGGCCGTCAATCGCTTCCGCTTGGGGAGCGAGAATCGCTACGGTTCCCAGAGCAGCCATGCCTTCAAACAATCCGCGGCGCGAAAATTGGAATTCCATTCCCTTGCATCCCCAAAAAACTCGATCGATGAGGTCCGTCTAGAAAAGCGGAACTGTCGATTCGTATCGTTAATATCGGGATTGCATGAAGCCTGTGGGGAAGGCAATCGAAGTGAAAAAGAGCGGTATTGAAAATCGAGGTGGATCTGAACTGCGGACGAAAGATTTACCGAACATTCCGGTTGTAGGACCGGTGAGATTACGGGCACTTCCCCGTCCGGATTACTGTGGTTGAAGTTGAGCAAATTGAAAGAGCCGCGTTACCGTTTCCGGATCTTCCGGAAAAATCGATTCTAAAACGCAAAGAGCACTCCGCATCAAGTCCGTATCGCGTTTCATCAGCCCCAGATCGAATAGCCCGAATACCGCCTCCCTGTAAGAAATGTCCCGTTCGAGCGCGGAGACAAAGAGTTCTTCGGCCCCATTCAATTCGAGGTTGGCCCAGCGGCATATCGCCAATTGGCTCAAGAGCTTAGCGTTGGGTTTCTCCGTTTTCAGCAGTTCTTCGATGTGATGCTGCGAATCTCTAAACCGCCCCGCCTGAATCGTAAGATCAATCAACTTCTCACGGGCAGTGCGGTTCGTGGGTTGTAATAGTAACAATCTTTCCAGTAGAATAAGTGCCTCATCGAGTGAGGGACGATCACTTTTTGTCGAGAGAAGTTCCGCCTGAGTTTGAAGGACGTTTGGAGCATCGGGCTGCTTCTGCAGATAAAGCCTTTGATAATGGATGGCTCGGGCTTCGTTGTTTGCCGCGCGGGATAACTCGGCCTGGTGCAGATAGGCGTGGGCGACCTGAGCGTAATTAAGGGTGTGCGCCGCAGCCAGGGAGCCGGCTAGGAGGCACAAAGCCAAGAAGAGTAATAGTAGTCGAAGAGGGTGAACTTTTGGCATAACCGGATAATAACACAACGACGGGATTGGTCAATCGGTCTTGGTTTTTGCCGGGAGCCCCAAAAGTCTGCATGCTGCCTGAGTTACGCCATCGGCTGTGGCCGTCTTCTTGAAAGTCACGATCGATTGGGATCCGAGTTCGCTGAGCGATTCATCGATCAATCGGTCTTCGGAGACCACAATCAGAAATTGGCCCGCAAAACTCTCCTGGATCTTCAGGATCAGTTTCTCCAGATCGATTTTCCGCCAGAATCCCAGAATCTCTAACGGAACTTTCTGCGCAGTTGGCAGGTGCTCAAGAATATAGTCCGGAAACCAGAGATCGGTTTTTAAAGCAATCGGCAATGGCTCAACTATCAGCTTCCAATTCGCCGCATGCTTCAAGAACGATCGCTCAAAAACCTCCAGCTCCGCAGGTCGATAACTTCCAAAATCAGGTACATGGGATATCAGACCTTGTTTATTATTGAGCGCCAGAACTTTGGGCATTTTTTCCGGTCCCCACAATAAATGGGCAGTCATCTCCCACTGTTCGCAGTGCAAAATATGAGGAAAAAAATTGGAGAGCTGCAGGCCGTACTTCTGAGTCTGGCTGAACAGGCTAAGAGGCCCGTCTAAAGCCAGATGGAAATGATCCTTGGTGGGTTGCTGCCACACGGCAATTAAGCGATGAAACTTTGCCGCCCGGGCCAACTGACGGCTGCGCGTCGCAGGTAGCTTTCGCAACCAACATTCCAATCGGACGCAGCGGCAAAGTAATGCCTGAACCAGGGCCACGTTGTATCGGTGTAA
The DNA here is from genome assembly GCF_018398935.1 of Telmatocola sphagniphila. Lineage (GTDB taxonomy): Bacteria > Planctomycetota > Planctomycetia > Gemmatales > Gemmataceae > Telmatocola > Telmatocola sphagniphila. The sequence goes on from NZ_CP074694.1 coordinate 1,672,909, forward strand.
GAGTCGCTCGGCGGATAAATCATCGAATCGAATGAGCCGCTGTTCGCTTTTCAGATCGGCATAGAGAGTTGTCTCAATGACATTGACTGGCACGCCGTGCTGTTCCGCCAGTTGCCTGAGAATCGGATCGCGATGCCGGGCAGGATGGGCCGACCAATCGGTTTGCTTCATGAACTGCTGAGAGAGTTTGAAGGCCTGCTCGCGAATCGTTTCTGGCGACAGAGTGGAGTTGGTATCGAACTCCGAACGGTCCATCAGGACTTTGGCCAACCCGCGCTGAATCAACTGCAGTGGTCCCTCCGTCTCAATTTCTTCTAGCGACTCTTCGATCTCGGCCAGTCGAGATTGGCCGGAGAGCCGAAAAATCTCCAGGAGCCGCTCGGCCAGTTCCAGCAGTATCGGATCGTCCGTCTTCAAAAATTTGGGATGGATGCCTTCTTTCCGATGCGTCACTCGAATGAGATTACCCGAAAGCATTATGCTGCCTCCTGCGCTCGCTCGAGTAGACCTCGGAGGTACCCTCCAGAATCAATTCGTAGAGGATAGCCTGTTTGTCCGGACGCTTTCGTAGAATCCGGCCCAAGCGCTGAACATTTTCCCTCACAGTGCAAGTCCCCGAAAGAACGATACCTACGCTCGCCGCGGGAACATCCACTCCTTCATTCAGAACTTGACTGGTAACGATTGTGGAGTACTCCCCCGAGTGGAATCGCTCCAGCATCAGCCGTCGCTCCTTGGTTTTGGTCTGATGCGTCAGCGCGGGTATCAAATATTTGCGGGAGATGTCGTAGACCGTGGCGTTGTCCGCTGTGAATATCAGTATTCGATCGGCCGTATGCTTTTTCAGTAAAGCTTCGAGTTGAAGAAATTTCCCCTCGGCCGATCGTTCTACTTTCTTCATGTCGCGATAAGCTTGAAGGGCCTGCCACCCCTCTTTGGTACGTGCGGCCTCGAACAGAAATCGACGCCATCCCTCGGGAGAAGAAATGCTCAACTGCTTCGCACTCAGGAACGATCGATAAACGCTTTTATTGTGATCGAACCGTTCCTGTTCTTCTGCTGACATCCGGATAAAAATCTGTTCCGTTCGGTAGTCGGCGAGGAATTGACCGGAAAGTTCGGTAATTTCGCGGCGATAGATTATCGGACCGATCAGATCTTCATAGGCGACTTCCTGGCCGTCGCTTCTTTCGGGAGTCGCAGTTAGTCCCAGCCGAAATGGAGCCAGGCTCATTCTGGCGGCCATCGAATAGGTTGCACCGGGCAGATGATGGCATTCGTCAAAAATGAGTAACCCAAATCGGTTTCCCCAGCGCTCGACGTGAATATAGGCGGAATCGTAAGTCGAGACGGTCACCGGGCTCAAGGTATATTCGCCGCCGCCCAGCATTCCGACGGGAAAACCAAAGGATGCTTCCAATTCCGTGTGCCACTGATGCAACAAGTCGATGGTGGGCGTAACCACCAAAGTAGGCCGGGCGGCCTGAATCATGGCGAGAATAGCCGTGAAAGTTTTACCCGTGCCGGTGGGGAGTACGACCAATCCTTTTCCGTTCGCCGTCCACCAGGCCTGAACGGCTTCTTTCTGATGTGGGAATGGGTTTCGAGCCGATTTTAGATCGAATTGTAACGGCTGATAATCGCGTGCCTGATCGAGATAGGAGACTTGTTTGCGACGGAGTTCTTCGACGATCAAACGATAGCGATATCCCTCGGCCCGATCGACTTTTGTTCTGGGATCAAATTGAACGAATGGCACCAGGTTTCGATTGGAAGGATGAATACCTTCAACCAGGATCGTTCCTCGATCGAAGCGAAGTGTCAGTTCTGGGCCCTTTCCATCCATACTTCCTAATTTACGAGTTTGCGGAGCTTTCACTCAGGTACTTAGCGAGAGTTGTTTCTGAAGAGAGAATTTTCAGCGGCCGGCGCTACTCGAAGTCTTTTCCGCGAGAAAAAATAGAACCATTACCAGGAGAATGTGCTCACTGAGTCCTTCGATTTGCGAGCCGAATCCGGATTGCCTAGGTCACGAAAATAGGAGGTAGGACGAATTCATAGGGCATGATCCAGCAGATCTAAACGTGAGCGGATCAAGTATTGATAAGTGATACTGGCAGCCGCACCCTAGAAATCTCTTTAGTCTTCAAAGCATTTTAGCTGGTGCCTGGAATCTCGACCGTTAGACGATCGAGAACTAAGCTTTTACTCGGGCATGGTCGACGAGTTATTTGCCGTCGAAAAGTTCAATCTCAAAAATCAGATCGGCTTTAGCAGGGATCTGGGGCGGTCGGCCCGCCGCACCGTAAGCCAGATCATAAGGGATGTACAACCGGCGAACCCCGCCCGGCTTCATTCCGGGAATACCGACTTGCCAGCCCTTGATCAGTCGATTCAGCGGGAAAGTCGCTTTTTGACCTCGAACTACTGAACTATCGAAGACATTACCGTCTTTGGTCCAACCCGTATAGTGGATCGTAACGGTAGCCCCCGCTTTGACCGCGTCGCCTTTTCCTTCTTTGACATCCCAGATTTTCAAGCCATTGCCATCTTTCAGTTCTTTCCATTCTTTGGAATCCAAATCGGGAAGCTTTGGCTTATCCTGATTGAATTCTTCGGCAGAACTGCAGCCGATGGAGAAAATGGCGAGAGCCATTACTGATAGCGAAGCGAATAACCAGATCTTCATTTCCGTTATCCCAAGTAAAAATAGAGTGCTCGTAAAAATAGAGCGCGTTCTCAAAAGCTTATCAAAGAAAACCCCGACGAGAAAGATGGCAAATATTAGTTTCGGAAACCATTGGGATGTTTTCGATGCCAATTCCATGCCGTCTCTATGATCGTTTCAATGTCGAGATACTTGGGCTTCCAACCCAATTCCTTCATGGCTTTTGCCGGATTCGCCACCAGCTCCGCCGGATCACCGGCTCGCCGTGGGGATTCCTTGTACTTTACTTTCTTTCCTGTCACTTTTTCCGTCGCGGCAATGACTTGCCGGACACTGTAGCCCTGTCCGATCCCCAAATTCACCTTAATTTCCTGCCCCGGTTTCAAGATGTCCAGAGCAAGAATGTGCGCCTGCGCCAGATCGTCGACGTGAATGTAATCCCGAATGCAAGTCCCATCGGGAGTGGGGTAATCGGTGCCAAAGATCTCAATCTCTTTTCGCTTTCCCAGAATCGTTTCCAGAATTAGCGGGATCAAATGCGTTTCGGGAGAATGGTCTTCTCCAATGCTGCCATCGGCGGCGGCTCCGGAAGCATTGAAATAGCGAAGAGCGGCATAACCTATCTGATAAGCCCGAGCATAATCGCGAAGTACCTTCTCCACGATCAGCTTCGTTTCCCCGTAGGGATTGATCGGATTTTGAGGAGTATCCTCGGTGATCGGAACCCGGTCCGGAGTTCCATAAGTGGCGCAGGTGCTGGAAAAAACAAACTTTTTGATGCCCTGTTTACGCACGACTTCCAGTAATGAGAGCGTATTCACCACGTTATTCTGGTAGTACTTCGCCGGTTCGGTCACCGACTCTCCGACGAAGGCGGAGGCCGCGAAGTGGATGACGCCCTCGATGCGATGGATCATAATGGCGTGATCGAGTCGATCCTTGTCCTTCAGGTCCCCAACGATCAGGCAATCGGGTGAAACCGATTCCTTATGCCCCATGCTGAGGTTGTCGTAAACCCAGACTTCGTAACCCTGATTCTGCAGCAATTTTACGGTGTGACTGCCGATGTATCCGGCTCCGCCAACTACCAGTACGCGATGCTTCATGACGGCTCTAATCAAGTCTCGACGCGGGAATTTCAGAACCTAGAAGATGATAGCTTTTCGCACTCTGAAGACCAACAGCAGTCTGTTCCCTGTCAAAACAGGTAAATTGCGAAGTCGCAAACAATTCTCCCGATTCTCGTGATACGATCAGAAAATTGGTCCGATCTGAAATCCCGATTGATTTGATTCATGCCGGAACAAATAGTTCATTTGTTGTAGATAATACAATCCGCTTACCTTACTTGAGGTTTGCATGAATCGCGACACCCATTTGCGTACTTTACCTCCAATGAATTCCGCACTCAAAACGGATCTGCACGAGACGATCAAGCTCAGCGGCCCCGCCCGGGAAACGCCAGTCGATCTGAGTACCCGCGCCAACGTTTCCACCGGGGACGAATTGTCCGATTATCCGCCCTGGGAAATTGGGCATTCGATCAATGGGTATGTGATCACCAACTACGTCGCAATTAAAGACCATCACCGCATTTATCGGAGCATTCATCCGAATCTGCGAATTCCAGTGATAATGAAATGCGTTTCCTCCCGGGAACCGCTGATGCGGGAAACGCTCATCAAGCATCTGAGCAACGAGCGCGACATTCTTCGCACCATGAATCACAATAACATTCCTCGACTCTGGGACTACCTTGAGCACGAGGATACGCCGATTCTGGTGATCGAATTTATACCCGAGCAATCTCTGAGCGAATTGCTTCGAAAAGACAAAACGCTTCCACCCAGGAAAGTCTTGCGGATCGCTAAAGAGATCAATTATGCTCTGGACGCGTTGACGCGGCAGCAGATCATCCACCGGGATATTAAACCCGGAAATATCATGCTTCCCCCCAACGGGCAGGCAAAACTCATCGATTATGGACTCTCCGTAATCCGAGACGAGGAATATACTCCGGTTCCCATGGCGCAATTCCAAAACGTCCTGGGAACGGCCGCGTACATGTCGCCAGAACAGATTGAAAATAAAGAGCTGGACCATCGTTCGGATTGGTATTCACTGGGTGTGACGCTTTACGAGTGCTTGACGGGCAAGCTCCCCTTCGAAGGGACTGACCGCAACCGTATAGCTCTGCGGCATATCCGCGAAGTCCCCATCTCGCCCTGCTCGATCGACAAATCGATTCCGAAAACGGTGTCCGATTTCGTGATGAGAATGTTGAACAAGCGGCCGGACGACCGGATGTCCGATCATAAAACGGTCGATGCGGAGATCAATGCTCTGATGCTCACCTGTGAAATGCAGCGAACGACGACGATTTTGTCTCATTGAGAAATTCGGCAAGTTATCTCCTTTCTGACGCAATGAGTCTTCGACTCAGGCGTCCTATTCGGGGCGGAATCATTTGCTTCGGCGCTCACAAACCGCTAACGTGGAGTTGTGAGACCGCTCCGGAGTATTCCTCATGTACCATCGACTATTCTTCACGACCCTAGGGGTATTTCTCCTCTCCTCCCGCCTATTATGCGCCCAGGATGCCGCCCCCCTGGCCAATGCCAATTCCTTGCTACAGCATGGCAAATGGGATGAAGCGAGAAAGGCCTTTGAAAATTTGGCCAAAGAGCCCAAATATCAAGCCGCGGCCAACATCGGATTAGCTCAATCCTACCGGATGGTGGGAGATTACGAAAAAGCCTTGACCCTACTCGCCACGGTCCGAAAAACGATCGATTCCTTGGATCTGGCCGCCGCGGAAGGCGATTTGCAATATATGCTGGGCCGCTGGTCCGAAGCTCAGAAAACCGCCGAAGAGATACTCGCCAAGGATAAAAATCATTTCCAGGCGCGATGGATTCAAGCTCGGATAGCTCGCGATAGCGGTAAACTGGATCTGGCCGAAAAGGACGTGCGCTGGTTCGTTCGCGAATACACCAAGGCCAGCAATGAAGACAAGGATATCACCGATACCGACAAACTGTTAATCGTCGGGCAGGCGGCAACGGAAAATGCCCGTTGGAAAGGATTGAGCGATCAATTTCGATTCATTCTCAACGAACTTTATGCGGACATTTTGAAGATCAATCCGGATGTCTGGGAAGCTGAGTATCAGGCCGGGATTTTACTGCTCGAAAAGTACAACAGGCCGGAGGCCATGGAAGCTTTCGACAAAGCTCTGAAAATCAATCCCCAGTGTGCGGAAGCACAAGTTGGACGCGGGATGGTCTTCCTGCAGCAGTATGAACTCAAAGACGCCGAGGAAGCCGTAGAAAAGGCGCTGAACATCAATTCCCGCCTACCCTCGGCCTGCTGCTTGAAAGCGGACATTTTGATGATGTCAGACGATTATGCGACGGCGACTAAATTCCTGGAAAAAGCGGTGGCAACCAATCCGAAATACGAACTCGCTCTCGGGCGATTGGCCGCTTGCTATTATCTGCTGAATCAGACGGAAAAGGTGAACGCGCTGGCTAAACAGGTGGAGAGCTTCACTTCTAAACCGGTGAATTTTTACTACCAGTTGGCCCATGCTCTGGAGGAGCGTAAGAGTTTTAAACCCGCGGAAGAATACTACCGCAAGGCAATCACCTATGGCGAGCAGTTTCCACAACCGCGAGCGGGCCTGGCCATGCTGGAGTTAAGACTCGGCCAGGAGACGGAAGCCCGCGATTTACTCAATAAATCGTTCGAGGCCGACCGCTTCAACGTTCGCGTTTCCAACATGCTGAAAGTCCTCAAACACCTGGATAAGTACGATACGCTACAAACCAAGCACTATACGATTCGCTTCGATTCCAAGACCGATAAAATCCTGGCGGATTTCATCGCGGATTATCTCGAGGATACCCACACGAAACTGGCCATCGAATTCGGCTACGAACCGAAAGAGCGAATTTTAGTTGAACTGTTCAACAGTCATGAAATGTTCAGCGGTCGGACCATCGGGCTGCCGGATTTGCATACCATTGGAGCTTGTACCGGCAATGTCGTGACTATCGCTTCCCCCCGAGCCAGGGGATTGTTAAAGCCATTCAACTGGGGAAGAGTCATACGACACGAACTGGTGCACGCATTCAATCTTAATCAGACCGATTATAAAGTGCCGCACTGGTTGACGGAAGGACTGGCGGTTCGCAACGAGAACCCGGTTCGCCCCTATACCTGGAGCCGGGAGTTACGCCGAGCGTTTGAGGCCAATGAACTCATGAATTTGGATTCGATTACGCTCGGCTTCGTCCGCCCCCGGTCGCAGGATGAATGGATGCTCGCCTATTGTCAGAGCAACCTTTATGTCGAATACGTCCGGGAAAAATTTGGACCTCAGAAAATCGGCGAGATGCTGTCCGCCTATCGGGAAGGTCTGGATACTACCGCTGTCATTCGGAAGGTTTGCGGCGTAGGCAAAGCCGAATTCGAGGCAGGATACCGGGTTTATCTGAAAAAAATCGTGGCGGATATTCCGCCGCTGATGACCAAGGTGGAACCGGAGATGAGTATCGAACAGTTGGAGGAGGCTCGAGACAAATCGCCAGAGGATTTGAATGTCGCGGCCAAACTGGCGGAGCAGTACCAGAAAAAAGAGCGACCGGCGGATGCCCGAAAGCTTGTGGAGATTGTTTTAAAGAAAAAAGCCGACCATCCCATTGCTCTGCTTGTGAAAAGCCGCTTGCTCGAGGCTTCCGGTGATAGTGCCGCTGCGAAATCGCTTCTGGAAATTGCCCAGAAAGACAATCCGAAAGATGTGGGGATACTCCTGGCCTTGATCAAGGCCTACCGGGACGGGGATGATACGAGCAAAGCGATCGTTTTGCTGGAAAAAGCTCGCAAGGAGGCCCCGCTCGATGGAAATTGGCTCGAACAACTCTCCCAGATTTACTCCATGCGAATGGAGTTGGATAAATTGGCGGACGTGCTGCAGGAACGAGTTCTTTACGAATCTGAGGATCTGGAGGCCCGAATTCAATTAGCGAGGGTCTATCTGACGGGAAAAAAATATGCGGACGCGGAAAAAGCGGCAAAAGAGGCTCTGCGAATCGATGTTTTGAACGCCGAGGCTCAAAGAATCGTATTAACAGCACTTCGCGAGCAGGAGAAGGATATCGAAGCCAAGGTACTGGAAAAAAGGTTCGGCCCTCCGCCGGCCGAGAAAGATCAGAATTGAGTGATTTGGAATCCGGCCGGGATATCGAGAAGGTGCTAAGATAGTCAGAGTGAAAAACGGTAACGTCGAATCTGTTCGCGATTGGAATTTGACTAAGTTCCAGCAATTCATCCGCGATGCGTATGGGGCCAAGGATGCCCGACGCGGAATTGATGGGACATTTATGTGGTTCATGTCCGAGGTGGGTGAACTTGCGGAAGCGTTAAGAGGCCAGCATAAATCCGAGGAAGTCGCCAAAGAATTCGCCGATGTGCTCGCCTGGCTGGCAACCCTGGCTAACATTGCGGGGATAGATTTAAACGCAGCTATCGAAATGAAATATGGTCGCGGGTGTCCTTATTGTGAGAAGATACCCTGTCTGTGTAGTCCGACGGAGAAACCCTGATTCTTCAGGTACCGCATGAGATATCCCAAAAGGCCTACCTTATTCCGCCCGGCGATCGCGCTTCGCGGCTTACTTTCCCTTTTTTTCGTGCTCGGCAGTGTTTTGCCGGTAGTCGCTCAGCAGGAAACTGAGGTCGACAGCGGTAAAAACAGCCGATATCCGCTTGCCATCCGCCGCGTCCAAGTCGGATTACCCGCTGGTGCATATTCGGGGGAAAACGACCGTGACGGCGGCAAAATGAACATTTTCAAGGCCGGGAGTTGGGCTCCGGTCTGGGTCTGGGTCGATTGCCGGAAAGAATACGAAAACAACGCGGTTCTGGTGGTGGAAACAACCGATTCGGATGAAAATACTACCGTGGCGACCTATCCGATGCCGCACTTTCATGCGGGGGAATCTCGCACCGGATATGAACTCGGGGTTACGCCTTATCTGAAGCCCGGCAGCTACTACTCCGAAATCCATGTGAGTATTCGGGACGCTGATCGGGGCACCGATTTGGCAGCTTCCGTCAATAAGAACATTGCGGCATCCCAACAATCTCTGACCAACATCCTGAGTATCGGATCCTCCCTCGGAGGATTTAAATTGGCAGAAGTTAAGTCAAATAATCCCAATGACGAAGGGGTCGATAAACTCCGCAATGGCTGGGTGCAACTCACCCAGTGTATCGAAGCCAATCAACTGCCCGATAACTGGCTCGGTTATAAAAGCGTCGATCTGGCAATCCTGACGACGGGAAGCGATAGCACCGATTTGAAATTTTTCACCACATTGGGAAAAGACAAAGCGAGGATCTCAGCGCTCCGAGAATGGGTGATGCGGGGAGGAAAATTGCTGGTAAGTGTGGGTTCCAATCCCGAAGTCCTCGATTTGATTCCCGAAATTCGCGACATTCTGCCCGCGGTGATCCCCAGAAACTCCAAACACCTCGTAAATAACGTCCGTCTTCGATGGATCAAAGGGGATCTGAACGAAACGCTGAATTTCGGCGAAGATCGAGATGAAAAAATCTCCCTGACGAAGCTGGAAGCGCGGCCCGAAAAACCGCTGCAGGTCCTCATGCCCTGGAGCGACAAGCCGGATGCCATGAGCTCCCCTATTATCGTCGAAGGCAGCTACGGATTAGGCAGAGTGCTGGTGAGTTCGCTCGATCTGGAAAGGCCGCCGCTCTCCATTTGGAAAGAGCGTGCCCGATTCTGGGAAGGATTGCTTTCGGCCGCGGGAGTAACTTTGCCGAGTCTGCAGGAAAGTCAGATTGTCGGACGTTACAACAGTGAAGATTCCGAGGCTTTTTCCAACAGATTTCAGTCCGCACTCGATTATTTTGAAGGCATCCCGGTCGTTTCTTTCGGCTGGGTGGCCCTGTTCATTTTCCTGTACATCCTGTTGATTGGGCCTATCGATTATTTCATCCTCAAAAAGGGTTTTCGACGACTTGAGTGGACCTGGATTACCTTCCCTTTGATCGTGATTTCGGTTAGTGCCATTGCTTACTACGCTGCGTACGCAATCAAAGGGCGGGACATGAAGGTCAACAAGATTGATCTGGTCGAGATTGATCTGAACACGAAAAGAGTCTATGGCACCACCTGGTTCTCGATCTTTTCTCCACGGATTCAAAACTACACGATCGGTGTGGAACCCCGCTCGGACTCGATTGGCGATACTCACTGGACAACTCAACCTGCCTCCGAATCCCTCCCCAATACAGTTGTCTCGTGGGTGGGAAACAATCGCTACGGACGTGAGACTCTCCTTCGCCGCAGTTACAATTTCGTTTCCACAACTAGCGAAACCGACGCCTCCCGCATCCGGTCTGCTGTGGGCTTGCAAGGAGTGCCGATTCCCGTCTGGTCGACCAAGGCCTTCATGGCGGAGTGGATGGTTCCCCTCGATGAAAAGCGACCGCTTGTGGAAGCGGAGTTTCGTCGCACGGCCGGGGATGCCGGTGTGATTATCGGTAAGTTGAAGAGTAATTTGCCCATTGCCAAGCTGGAAGATGTGCACCTTATCCATGAAGGGAAAGATTACGCACTGGGCACGCTCGAAGAGGGTGTGGAACGGACCGAAACTCTCAGCGTTAAAGCCAATAATCCCGACGCCGCCAACTGGTTGAAAAATGATTCGGGACTGGAAACGGATTTGAATCGCCAGGTGAATCCCGGCATGAACCGCTTGGGTATGGAGAATTCTGTAGTCTTTCGCGTCTGGCCGTTCTTGTTCCATGATCTCATGTTCGGTAAGCAGACCCGGTCCCGAAATGCCGGTTACCGTTATCTCGATCAGTCCTGGCGCGTGGATAGGGACCACAATAATGAGGTAATTCTCTTCGGTCGGATGAAAATCACCGAAGGGCCCGCCGAAGAGTGGATGAACAATCCCCAATCGCCTACTCGTCTGTGGCTCAATAGTATTCCGGGCCTGCCAAACTCGAAACCGCGAGAGGAATTGCGCGGTTCGCTCCGGCAGGAAACCTGCGTGATGGTTATTATTCCCGTTCTCCCAGCTAAGAAATAACGGAAACTTCTATGATCGAAACTCGCGATTTGACGAAACGCTACGGGGAACTCTATGCCCTCGATCGCCTGACTCTGACCCTGCAACCTGGGGATGTCTACGGTTTCATCGGTCCCAACGGGGCGGGTAAAACCACAACGATGAGAATTCTGGCTACCCTGCTCAATCCGACGTGGGGAGAAGCGAGCGTCTGCGGCTACTCCATCTATACCGGTTCGAAAGAAATTCGTCGAGCGATTGGCTACATGCCGGATTTTTTCGGCGTGTACGACGACATGAAAGTGATCGAGTATCTCGAGTTTTTCGCGGCCGCTTATCGGATCAAAGGACCGGAGCGACACAAAAAATGCGAGCAGGTTCTGGATCTGGTAGATTTGGGTTACAAGCGCGATGCCCTGGTCACCAGCCTTTCCCGCGGTATGACGCAAAGACTAGGTCTTGCGCGCGTTCTGCTCCACGAACCTCAGGTCTTGTTGCTGGATGAACCGGCCAGCGGTCTCGATCCCCGCGCTCGCATCGAAATGCGAGAATTGCTCAAAGAATTGCGCAATATGAAGAAGACCATTCTGGTCAGCAGCCACATTCTTCCCGAGTTGGCCGACATCTGTAACAAAATCGGCATCATCGAACGCGGTAAACTACTGTTCAATGGCGATGTGGACGCGGCCATTTCGCAGGTGCGCCAAAAGCACGTCTACCTCATCGCGGTTGGCGATGGTTTGAATGAAGCGGCTGCGAAGAAATTGGAATCCTGGCCAGAAGTGGCCAAGGTGGAATTCGTCAATGCCCTGGAACCGATGAAAGTCACCCTTCACGACGGTCAGGATGATGGTAGCTTTCTGGCCGAGCGACTGATCGCCGAGCGGTTCAAACTCAAAACACTCAAGGAGGAGGAAATCGACCTCGAAGACGTGTTTATGGGTATTACCAAAGGCATCACAAATTAATGGAAATCCAGGGGGATCTCTCTGTGAGCAGCGATCCCCTGCACCTTAAGCTTATCATGCGGAGGGACGGCTGCTGCGAAATGCCAATAGGACGTCGTGTAAATCCGAAGAGATGCTCACTTCGTCATCCAGGAAATCCTGGAGCCACGTGAAGTGTCTTCTTTGGGCCAGGGCGACCAGCGGAAGCAGGTCTCCCAGTCGAATATGAATCTTCTCTTCTGGAAGTACTTCAAATTCCGGTTCTTCAAAACTTCGATAAAGCTTCAGTTGCGCTGCCACGGTGAATCCTCCTGCGGCTTAGCCCTCTGGGCGTCGAGTCGGGCAGGAATATATCAATTCCCAAAAACTTTATCGGTCGGCCGTGCGAACCAGCTTCAACAAACTGTCCAATCTTGTAAAAGGTCCTTCTCGAAAGGTATCGAATCTAACGATCAGTCCACGTTTGAGCGTTAGATAAAACAGCCTGTGTGCAAAATTTACTGGATGACATTCGCATGAAGAAGAAAGTAGTAGTCCTTGGGGATGGTGCCTGGGGAATTGCGATTGCCTGGTTGCTCTCTCATCGAAGTAATCTGGAAGTTTGGATCTGGTCTGCGCGCCCGGAAACCGCTGCCTTACTCTGCAAAACGCGAGAAAATACCAGAGTTCTCCCCAACTTTCGAATCCCGGAAACCATTACGTTAACGGCGGACATCACCCAGGCCGCGAGGGACGCAGAGCTTTTGATCTCGGCAATTCCCACCGTCTATCTTCGAGCGACTATTTCGCGCTGGCAGAACCACTGCCCTCCTGGAACGTCGCTCCTCAGTTTGACTAAAGGCGTGGAGATAGAAACTTTCCGACGACCCAGCGAAATTCTTCAAGAATTGCTCAATCCCGGTCGAATCGCCGCATTGAGCGGACCGAGTCATTCCGAGGAAGTTATCCATGGGCTCCCGACTTCGGTTGTAATTGCCGGTCCGGATCCAACTTTTAACCAGGAACTGCAGGATCTCTTCGCCTGCGAAACCTTCCGCGTTTACACCAATACTGACCTGATAGGAGTGGAACTGGCCGGCGCCCAGAAAAACGTCATTGCCATTGCCGCGGGTATCTGCGATGGACTCGGATTTGGCGATAATGCGAAAGCCGCACTCATCACCCGCGGCCTCGAGGAGATGGCTCGCCTCGGTGTGGCGTTAGGCGCTGGAATAGAGACTTATCGGGGGCTGGCGGGAATCGGCGATCTTATTACCACCTGCTACAGCCCGCATGGCCGTAACCGAGCGGTGGGAGAGCGGTTGGGCCGCGGAGAGAAAATTGAGCAGATTCTGGCAAGCTGGTCGAAAATCGTCGAGGGGGTCACAACAGCGCAAAGTATCAATCAACGCGCTCAGCAGATGGGGATCGAGATGCCCATTACGCATTATGTGGACGCCGTTTTACACAAAAACAAATCGCCTCGCGACGCAGTGAGCGAACTTATGACCAGACGAAATCGGACGGAGCGATGAAACTCGATATCGCTTTTAAAGAGTGGGCGACCATCTGCACAGCTCTGGGCACAGGCCGGCAGTCACTGATACTCCGAAAGGGCGGAATCTCGGAAGTCGGGGGAGCTTTCCTGCCGGAACATAGCTCCTTCTGGCTTTATCCCACGTTTTTTCACCAGCAGATCCAGAGAACTCGATCGCTCGGTAACGGCTTCCTTCCGCTTCTGCAAGCGCCTAATCCCGGATGGGTACCGATCCAATATCTGGCGGAGGTTCAGCAGATCTTTTACTGCAAAGATCTTGATCGACTTCTCGAACTAAAAGAATTCTACTTCTGGACGACTCAGACTGTTGAGGAGCGTTTCAATTATCGGTGCCAAGGGCTTTATCTTCTATTGACGCGCATAAAGCGACTACCGGAACCGATATTGATTTCGGAAGAGCCCGAGTACGCCGGTTGCAAAAGCTGGGTGACTCTTAAGGACAAAATTGTGATTGAACGAACTTCAAACGTGCTGTCGGACGAAGAGTACCATCCGGTTGCAGCCAGGATATCAGAAGTCCTGGGCAGATCGTAATCAACCCGAACTCAAAGTGCCGCGTCGAATGGGAATCGTCTGTTTGACCGCAGGCAGTTCGAAAGAGGACATAGTTCGCGTGAACTTACTCGTCGGGCCGAAGCCTAACGGCAGTGTATCCTGAACCGAAACGCTGGCCATCGTATCCAGATTAATATCGCTGTGACTGGAATATCGCGTTCCCGGCAGTTCGTTATCGGTAGGAGCGCTGATCGGGGTCAGCCATGGCTGTAGAGCCGTAAAAACATCGCCCGGCGTCGAATAACGCTGCTCCGGTTTCTTCGCAAGCATCTTCATAACCACATCGCAAACACCCGAAGGTATTTCCGGATCGAATTGCGATATGGGTTTGGGAGCTGTTGTCTGGTGTTTGATTAGCTTCTGGGCCACTGTGCCATCCGGAAACGGAGGTTGGCCGGCCAGAAGGAAGTAGAACGTCGCCCCCAGGCTATAGATGTCCGCCCGAATATCGACTTGGGAAGCATTCAAAGCCTGCTCGGGAGCCAGATAGTCGGCCGTGCCCAGAAGTCCGCTATTGTCTCTGGAGGAGCCCAGAACTTCGTGATCAGTCGATAAACGGGCCAGACCGAGATCGAGGATTTTTAACACGCCACGACGATCGATGAGCAAATTGGCCGGTTTAATATCCCTATGTACTAGGCCAACTTCATGCGCGTGATGCAAACCGGAACTGGCCTGAGCCATGTAGTTAACGCAACGCAGGAAATGGATTCGGCCATTATCTTCGATCAGTTTTTGAAGATTGGTGCCTTCGACGTATTCCATAACCAGAAACGGAACGGACCCATCCCAGTCCACATCGTGCGCTCGAACGATATTGGGATCGTTCAGCATGGCAACGGCGCGCGCCTCTTTCTGGAAGCGGTCCAGCAGAACCGGGTTCTGACACTTTTCGTTACTGAGTACTTTGATGGCTACGCGGCGTCGCATGTGCTTGTGTTCGCACAGGTAAACCGTACCCATTCCACCTTCGCCGAGCAGATCGAGAACGCGATATTTACCACCGAGGGTGAACTTTTGATTTCCGCCCTGCAATAGAACGCGAGCCTGATATTCAGTCAGCAGCCCGTCGCAGATCAGCAACTGGGCGCACTCCATGGCATCTGCCGGTACGAGGCTATTGGCTACGAGGTTTTGGGCATAGGCTTTTAAGCGATTGGCATCGTATAGATCACTGGCTACGACCAGACGCAGCAAATCATTCGCCGATTTGGGAATCTGCTGCATTAGTACGAACCCTCGCCTTCCAACAAATCACATAATACGGATAATGCACGGACCTTCCGCGACATTGCGTTCCACTTATCCGTCGTGGATATATAGAACTAAATCCACGGGGGTGCAAATCCTCACTTATTCAGATTTGTTCGCAGAGCATAGTTTTACTATCCTTCAACTTACCCAAATTAGCGGTCGTTGTGCCCCGGCTGGATCGATCCCGAATGGTCATGGCCAAGTTGGCGACAGTCGATTTTTGATGCATCGAACTGGCGCTCCGCAGAAGGAGCAGATTATTCGCCGGCAATTCCTCTTCGGTCGGCGGTGGTACATCTCGCAACCAGGGATTGAGTGCTTCGACCACTTCCCAAGGAGTTTGAAAGCGATCGTCGGCATTCTTGGCCAACATGCGATCGATGACTTTCGATAAGTCTTCGGCGATGTTAGGACGCAGACTAAATACCGGCCGGGGTATGGCCGACTGGTGGTAAATGAGTTTTTGAGCTACGCTGCCGTTATTAAATGGAGGTTGCCCGGTCAGCAGGAAGTAGAACAGCGCTCCGAGACTGTATATGTCCGCTCGGATGTCAACGCAAGAATCGCGGGCCTGTTCCGGTGCCAGATAATCGGCGGTACCCATCACCTGGTTGGAATCGAGTTGCCGGGTCAGGCGTTCGGAATGCTGCGAGAATTTCGCCAAACCGAGATCGAGAATCTTAATCTGGCCGGTCCGCTCCAGCAAAAGGTTGCTCGGCTTAATATCCCGGTGTACCAGACCCGATAGGAAAGCGTGTTGCAAACCGGCTGAAGCCTGAGCCACATAATTCACGGCCCGCTCGACGCTCAACGGCCCGATATGATCTACCAGATTTTGCAGGCTGATGCCGTCTACGAATTCCATCACAAGATAATAGACCGGACCATCGCGATCCACATCGTGAGCCCGGACGATATTCGGATGATCGAGCCGTGCAACGGCCTGAGCTTCCCGAACAAATCTCTCGATATTTCCGGGAGAAAGAGACTTCTCGACCGGTAGCAGTTTTACTGCCACCCGGCGTTTCATATGTCGGTGTTCGCAGAGAAAAACGGTACCCATACCGCCTGCACCGATGTGCTCTAAAACTTTGTATTTGGACCCGATGAAAAAATTTCGCCACTTCCCTTGGAGCAGAAGTTTGGTTTGAAAAACCGTGAGCAGTCCTTCTTTTACAAAAAAGGCGGCAATTTCACTCGGAGTGGCCTGCTGAGGAAGAGTCTGATTCAGCTTGGTGCTGAGATCGGCGAGCTTGAACTTATCGATCAGTTCGCTCTTCTCGACGAGGGCGACGAATTCAGCGGGGGTCTGCGGTACAGACATTTATAAGCTTCTCCCCGTTAAGTTGATGTGCATCTGGGTCTCAGTCGCTCAATAAATAAACGCGCGGTGAGCTAAGAAATCCCACCCTGTTCAATTCTCTAGCATCGAAAATTCCCACTGTGCGCGAAGCATGGAAAATTAGCCTTTTTTTTCGAGGAATTCCTACGGTGCTGCTAAAAATTTGCTTCTGGAGATCGAGAATCGCAGCGGGATTTAACGCCGGGCGTAATAATTTCCTGCCAGCCGTTGAATTGTCTTTCGCATTTCCATTTTCATGAGAATTCCACTCAGACGGGAAATGGGAATCTGGGAAAAATGGGACACCTCGTCGACATGTCGATTCTCCTCGAGGAATTGCCAGATGCGAACCTCTTCTTCTGAAAGGCCTTCCGGAGGACCGGCTTTAGGCAAATCTGCAGGATCTGCATTCGCCAAAGACATTGACTCTTCGCCGAGCTGGTCGTCCTTGAACAGCGAATACCGTTGGACGCTCAATTCGTTGAGATCCTCAAGCACATCGTCTATTCCGCGAACCAGTCGCGCCCCATCGCGGATCAATCTTAAACTTCCCGCACTGGTCATCGCATCTGCATTCGCTGGCACTACGAGCACGGTTCTATCCTGCTCGGCGGCATGACGAGCCGTAATCAGTGCCCCACTCTTCTCATTCGCTTCGATGATAATCACCGCTCGCGACAGACCGCTGATGAGGCGGTTGCGATTGTGGAACATCCCGCGTTGAGGAGCAAGTTTCATGGCCGTTTCGCTGATCAGTGCTCCCTGCATCGCGACTTGAGAAGCTAATGCCGCGTGCTCCGGCGGATATATTTTTGAAAGCCCCCCGGCCAGAACGGCCAAAGTTCTTCCCTTCGCTTCGAGTGTGGCTTGATGAGCAAAGCCATCGATGCCGCGTGCCAAACCACTTACGATGGTATAACCGGCTTGCGACAAACCCACGGCCATCTTTTCCGCCATCTTTCGCCCGTAAGTGGTGCATTGGCGCGATCCGACAATAGCCACAGCCCGGTCATCGGTGGAAAGCAGCTTTCCTTTGACGTAAAGCAAACTGGGATAATCCGAAATGGTTTTCAATCGAGATGGATAGGTCGGTTTATCGTAAGAGACTAGACTAACTTCCTGACGAACCATCTCCTCGATTTCGTTTTCGACGGCCACCTGGGAGAATGCCATCGCCAATTGACGGGCAGTCTTAACGCCTATCTGAGGGACGGTTTGCAACTCTTCCACCGAGGCGGCGAGTACTCGAGTTGCCGATCGGAATCGTTCCAGAAGTGTTTGGCTGAGGCGCGGACCGATGCCGGGTACCAGGCTGAGAGCTAGCAAATCTCGTTCTTCAGAGAGCATTTTAGGGCTCGGGCAAGTGCTTCAGGGAATCTTCCAGCACTGATTTTATCCGGAATGGGAAATAAATCTTGATCTGAAGCCCCGGATACGCCAAAATAAAAATACCTGCCGATGTACACGTTTCTGTTTTCTCCTTCTCTGCCAGGAGGCTTGAGATGCGCTTCGGATCTCTCCGTGAACTTTCCCTTTGTCTAATCACAACGCTCGGACTGCCCACGGCATCCCTATTGGCTTCTGAAGTGACCAACAACTTGGACCCGACCCAGTTCAAGTCGATCGAAATCTATCCCAAGTCGGTGACTCTCCACGGGGCCGATGATGCGGCTCAGCTGATCGTCACGGGAATCACTCAGGACGGCCGATCGCAGGACCTGACCTCGGCGGTCGAGTACAAAGCCTCCGACTCCAAGTTGATTCGCATTAACAGTTCGGGTCGTGTGATTCCGGTGGCGGATGGCAAAACAGAAATTTCGGTGCGTCTCGGAGACAAAACGGCCAAACTGGACGTGTTGGCAGAATCGCTGAACGCTACCCTACCGATTAATTTTGCCAATCAGATCGTCCCGATCTTTACCAAACAGGGTTGCAACTCCGGCGGTTGTCACGGCAAAGCCAGCGGTCAAAACGGTTTTAAGCTTTCGCTCCTGGGTTTTGAACCCGATATGGATCTGGCGTCACTTATTAAAGAAGGCCGAGGCCGTCGGGTCATGCCGACCTCTCCCGATCAGAGTCTGCTGCTTTTGAAGGGAACCGGAGCCGTCGCACATGGCGGCGGTAAGAAACTAGAACCCAATTCCGATGAGTACAAACTGATTCGACGCTGGATTGCGAGCGGTATGCCGACAGGCAAACCCAGCGATCCCGTTGTTACCAAAATCAGCGTGTTTCCCGAACATCGCGTGATGTCCCGTCAGAACTTGCAGCAGTTTGCCGTTTATGCACATTATTCGAATGGGCAGGTGGAGGATATAACTCGTCGGGCCCAGTACGACAGTAATGATCAGGAAATAGCCACTGTAGACGCCGAAGGACTGGTTCGCACCCTCGCTTTGAGTGGTGAAGCCACGATCATGGCCCGCTATCAGGGGCACGTGGCCACCTTCCGGGCCACTGTACCCTTAGGATTGAAAACTCCAGACGTCAGTTTCGTTAAAAATACATTTGTCGACGAGCATACTTCCAAGAAATGGAAAGAGCTTGGGCTAGTGCCTTCCGATCTGTGCACGGATGAGCAATTTGCCCGCCGAGCGCACCTCGACATCACCGGCACCCTGCCCACCCCGGAGCAATTGAAGAGCTTTCTCTCCGATAAAGATTCCAAAAAGAGAGACAAGCTGGTCGACAATCTACTAGAAACTCCGGAGTACTCTTATTACTTCGCCAACAAATGGGCCGACATCCTTCGCGTAAAACGTGGCAAGGACGGCGGTTCCAATCGGGCCTCGGGAACCTACTCGTTTCACAATTGGATTCGAGAAGCTATTGCTTCGGATAAGCCATACGATCAATTCGTATCCGATATCCTGTCGGCCACGGGAGATGAGGAAAAGAATCCTCCGGTCGTCTGGTATAAGGATCTGAAGCAACCCGAACAATTTGTGGACGATACGGCCCAGGTATTCTTGGGGCTGCGGATTGCTTGCGCGAATTGTCACCACCATCCGTACGAAAAATGGAGCCAGGACGATTACTGGAGCTTCGCGGCCTTTTTCGGCAACTTAGGTCGAAAGCAGATCGCGATTCCCGGCCGCGATCAGAATCGGACTATAGACGTCCTTTACACCAGGGGAAATGGTTCGGTGACCAACAAACGCACCGGCAAAGCCGCTCCGATCAAGCCGCTGGACGGCGAGTTGGTCTCTGTAACATCGCATCAGGATCCCAGACGGGAGTTGGTCAACTGGATGATTGCCCCGCAGAATCCATTCTTTGCCCGAGCGGTCGCAAATCGATACTGGGCTCACTTTTTCGGTCGTGGAATCGTTGATCCGATCGACGATATGCGAGTGACAAACCCTCCTTCGAATCCGGAGCTTCTGGAGGCTCTGTCAAACTATCTAGTGACGCAGAAGTACAGTTTAAAAGAACTCGTGAGAGCGATCTGCAAGAGCCGTACTTATCAGCTTTCTTCGATCCCGAACGAGTTCAACAAAAATGATAAGCAGGCCTATGCCCGCTATTATCCCAAGCGTCTCCCTGCCGAGGTTCTGCACGATGCGGTCTGTCAGGTGACTAACAGTCCTGCAAGCTTCAGCGGCCTCCCAGCTGATAAATTTGCTCCTAACCGGGCGATCATGCTGCCAGACGAATCTTTCACTTCGTATTTCCTGGATGTGTTTGGACGTCCGCAGCGCATTAGTGCCTGCGAATGCGAACGGGTCAGCGACGCCAATCTGGCTCAGGCATTGCACCTTCTTAACTCAGACGAGATTCAACAGAAACTGGGACGAGCCGGAGGTCGCATCGCCGAACTCGCTTCGGCCAAGGACACCCGAAAGGATGAAGAGAAGATCGAGGAGCTCTTCCTGTGGACGCTGGGCCGGAAGCCAACGGAACGGGACATGAAAACGGCCATCGATCACCTGAATAAACCGGAGCGGCTTTACAAGCAGGTGGTAGAAGGTTTATTTATGGCGAAACTGGGGCGAAAACCGACTGATGCGGAAATGGTCATAGCCCAAAAGAGAATGAATAAGTCCGAGCAGACCAAGAAAAACTCCTATGAGAATATTCTTTGGGCGTTATTGAATACCAAAGAATTCATTTTCAACTGGTAGTTGATATTCCCTTTTTGAGCAGAAGGCCTACCCGAAAAGCAGGCCTTCTTTGTTTGCCCAGGGTCCCAGGTTTGGCAATTTCGCCGCTTAGCGGCTGTTTCTTCTCACCTTTCATCCTGTCTTGACCGAAACTTCCTGGGAAGGTATCAGGAAACTAGGAATTTTTTGACTCAGCGAGCATCGACCGCTAATGGAGTGGCGAACCTCTCATCTTCGTGTCTGGCGGGGTCCGGAAGTGGAACCAGCGAACGATTTCGAAGACGACCCTTATCCCGACTCGGATCGAGATACCCGGGAGAAATACGCCTATGAACTCGCGATGAGTGAGACCTGGCGTCGGTTTTCGAATCGGCATCGCAAGTCCGATCTGGAGCCCTTCTCTTTGCCCTGGTTTGACTCGGTTAACGAAAAGAGATATATTCGCCACGCTTCCTGGATCCCCCGTCTTTTCGAATTTGCCCGGCATAAAGGCGAGCGCGTGCTCCTTTACGGAACCGGGCTTGGCTCGGATGCAATTCAATATGCGAAGAATGGGGCAAAATTGACGGTTTGCTCTACCGATAAAGTCCATCTTCACTGGACCCGCAAAAATCTCGATCTGCATAAGCTTTCCGCCACCATGCAATTTTGCCGTCCAACAGAACTGGCGATTGCAAGCGATTCGGTAGATATCGTCACGCTCAGCTTCTTCAACGAAGTACCGGAGCCACTAGCGCATATCCTGGACGAAGCCTGGCGTGTTTTACGCCCCGGCGGGAAAATTATTGCGGTAGTACCAGCCCGTTACGGTGCGGGGTTCTGGCGCAAAGTCCTGTGCTTCTGGGAAAGCTGGTTTAAGAGCAGCCGGAATTCGCCGAAAGCCAACCCGACTTATCGCGGCACGGATCTGAAGAAATCCCTGGAGAATTTTGAAGTTCGGCGAATCACCAAGCGGCATCTCCGGCGATCAGACATGCCGTCTTTCCTTCGTTGGGCCTATTTCCCGGTACTGGAAAGACTATTTGGGCAGATTTTCGTCATTAAAGCTATCAAGCCTATCCGGGCGGCGCTGGCCGATATGCAAGCAGCTTGATGGGTGAAATTTTGTAAAGATATTTCATTTCTGTATCCCCTTCATTTCACGCCCACGGTAAAAGTGAACTACATTTCCATCTGAACTGTTTTCAGCTCACTCTTTCGAAATTGCCTAAAATCGGGTAGGTTGCGATGCGCTTTATTATCGCGGATGAGTTTTACGAACAGATGAAGCAGATGGATACCCATACTCCAGACTGCTATGTTCGCGAAGGAGAATATCTCCACCACATGTACATTGATGGGGTGAAGTATACCGTAGCTCCCGCTCTAATCGATTGCATCAAGCAAGCCGAGGAAGAAGGAGATCGGGAAGCGCTTCAGCATCTGTTACTGCATAAAGTCCACTACGATCAGCTTTACAGGGATGCCATCAATCGCGGTGGGCTCGAGGGTGTAACTTTGCTCGGGGATGCTCCACCCGATGACGATGAAGCGGTGCCGCAGATATCCAACCCCTTCGTCCCCCGTCAACCGGCTCGAACCGAAGATCTCGGTTTGCCGATCCCTTTCATATACGACTCCATTCTGCGAACCATCTACACTCGGGGTCAGCTGACCGGCAGCGACCTGTCTAACGAACTCTGCGTACCCTTGTCGTCGATTTCCGGCGTGCTCAGCGCCATGCGAAAGCAGACGCTCGTGGACATCGTCGGACAAAAAGGCAATAGCGGCGATGCCTCGTTCATCTATGAAATCAAACCGGGAAAAGGCACCTCCGCGGTTCAGGACGCACTGAGTAAGACGACTTACGTCGGTCCCATTCCCGTACCGTTTGAAGACTATATCGAATCCGTTCTGGCACAAAGCATCAAGAAGCTGGTGGTCACCCGGCGGAGTATTCAACGGGCTTTCGAAGATCTGATCATTTCAGACACCGTTTATAACGAAATCGGACCAGCGATCAATTCCGCGTCGTCGATTTTCTTCTTCGGTTTCCCGGGCAACGGTAAGACGAGCATCGCAGAACGGATTACGCGACTCATGGGCGATACGATCTATCTGCCGCATGCGATCGAAGTGAATGGCTCGATCATCCGATTGTTCGATCCCATTCTCCACCATTTGGTGAAGGCGGAAGGCGATCAGGCGATCGATTCCCTGCTGCGCCGATCCGACTTCGACAATCGCTTCGTCCGTGTGAGGAGGCCGACGATCGTGGTCGGGGGCGAACTCGCCATGAACATGCTCGACCTCCAATATAACAGCGTCGGCAAATTCTACGAAGCCCCGTTGCAGATGAAGTCGAATGGCGGCATTCTGATGATCGACGACTTCGGCCGACAGCAAATCCGACCGATGGATCTTTTAAACCGCTGGATCGTCCCGCTGGAGAAACGCTACGATTACCTGACCACGGTCAGCGGCAATAAAATCGAAGTGCCATTCGATCAGTTATTGATTTTTTCGACCAATCTGGATCCCAACCAGCTGGCGGATGAAGCTTTCTTGCGCCGCATCAAATTCAAGATTGAGATTCGCGATCCGGATGAATCCCAGTTTCGCAAAATCTGGGAGCTGGTTTGCAAGGCTCGACGCGTCGATTTCGATATCGATGGCGTCAACTATCTGATCGAAAAATGGTATCGGCCGATCAAACGCCCTTTCCGAATGTGCCAGCCGCGAGATATTCTGGACCAAATGATCTCCATAGCCAAGTACAATATGGAACGGATCAACTTTAGTCCGGACCTGATAGATGCCGCATGCCAGACGTATTTCGTGAGCGAACTGAAAAAGAATTTCGGATCCCAACTGAGGACGAATTAAAGACTCTTTCTTCCCAATTCAAGCGGGAAGCTCTTCAAGCAGGTTTCGAACTCGCCGGGATCGCTGAAGCCACAGCGGCAGACGGGTTCGATCGCTTTTCGGAATGGCTCGATGCGGGCCACGCCGCCGGGATGTCTTATCTGCACAAGCATCGCGAGGCCCGCCAGCACCCCCGGAACATTTTCCCGGAAGTACGCTCTATCCTGATGCTCGGGATTTGCTATGCGAACATTCCCACTCCTCCTAGCCGTCCCACGATCGGTAGAGTCGCCCGTTACGCTCAGGGGCCGGACTATCACGATTTTTTATGGGACAAGCTGAACACCCTGCTGGCAAAACTGCAGAGGATTCTGCCGGGATTGCAGGGCCGAGGGGTCGTGGATACCGCCCCACTGTTGGAGAGAGATTTTGCCCGTCGTGCTGGGCTCGGCTGGTTCGGCAAGAACACGATGCTGATCAGCAAGAAACGGGGAAGCTATCTGTTGCTGGCGGCCCTGCTTCTGGATGCTAAACTCCCTTCTGATGTGCCACACCTGCAATCGCATTGTGGCACCTGCACCGCCTGCCTGGATGCCTGTCCCACCGATGCCCTGCTTTCACCTGGTACGCTCGATGCCCGGAAGTGCATCAGTTACCATACGATTGAATCCCGGGATACCATTCCCTTGAATCTCCGCGAATCGATAGGGGACTGGCTGTTCGGCTGTGATATCTGCCAGGAAGTCTGCCCTTGGAATCGGAAGTCCGATTCCTTTTCGTTACCGCATAATCCCGATCTGGAAGTGTTGGATGCTCAAGAGTTAGTTGGATTGACCCAAGAAGAGTTTCGTCGGCGATTCCGGCTCACCCCGCTATCGAGGCCCAAATGGGAAGGATTGCGAAGGAACGCACTGATTGTGCTGGGGAATACCGCGGATAACAAAGTGCTACCGCTGCTAACACAAATTTTTTCCGAAGAGAGCGGAATGCTCAAAGAAACGGCGGAATGGGCAATTAAGGAAATTAATACACGGACTTGCAACGCGCGAGGAGCCTCTAATAAGGAGACTTCCGAATAATGGGCAGACCCGGGATCGAACCGGGGACCCTGCGATTTTCAGTCGCATGCTCTACCTGCTGAGCTATCTACCCTTTCGTTACGTTTAGATAGGGTTTTTAAGCCCTATCGTCAATGGTTCTTCACACAGGATCGCACAAAGAGAGCGATTATCCCAACCCTCCTCCCCCCGGACGAAGGAATCTCAGCATCTGTGCCGCGCCCGCCAGAACGAACATCCCCAGGAACAACAAAATCCACATCTTGATGGCCGCGACCTGGAAAAGCACGGTGACTATCGAGTGATCGAAAGCCTTGGCGGGTGCCTGGGCGCGACGAGTTTTCGAATACATCATCACCTCGGCTTCCGACGGTTCTTTTCTTTTAGAAACTACCGACTTCACCGGTTCAATAATCTCGGGAGTCGGCTCCACATCGCTTAACTGCAGGCCGAGTTCCTCGGCCTCCTCAGCCGTGAGATCGACTTTTCGTTTTCTCACCGGTAATTCCAGGGGAACATCGTCATTCCAGGGGGTTGGCTCTTTGAGGATTTCCCCTTTCACCCTTTTATCGCCTTTGGTCTTCTCTCGCACCGGTTCCTCTTCCGGAATCGCGGGTAGTTCACCGTCCCAGTCGCTCAGTTCAGTACCATAATTGCTCTTCCAATACTTGGGCTCGCTGGGAGGTTTGTTCTCGGGAGGTGACACCGGTTTCACCGTCTCCCAAGTAACATCGTAACCCACCACTGGGCCATCGATAGCCCCCGTCAACGGCGTCATCTGGCTCGGCTGTATAAAAGGAGGAGCCTCCTGCGGTACTTCGGGTTCAACTTTCTTCTTCTTTTTTTTCTTCCTCCTCTTTCCCGAATATTCGATCTCCCGCAATTCGATTCGGTCGTCTAAAACCTCATAACCCTTGGTGAAGGTGAGTAAAAAGCCGTAGCGGCCAGCCAGGCGTGCATAAACTATCCAACCTGCGGCCGCGAGGGCGGAAATTGGTAGGATCCTTGCGATGCCCGCGTCACGACCCACTCCGAACACCAGCCAACTGAAGAAGGCCGCCAGCGGCACCGCACCGAGAATATAGAAAGCGATCAACGAAAAAAACTTCTGCGGTAAGCGGCTGAGTAAATCCAGCGAGATTGGCATCCAGGGAGATCGGCCGGTTAAGGAGGATAAAATTCCGATGGGGAAGAGAAGCCAGAAAAGTAACAGCCCTTCAACGAGTTTCGGAACCGACTCGGTTTTTATAGCCAGCATCGCCAGGATCACACCCGGTAAACCCCAGGTGAAAACCATAAGCGCGAGCCAGAAAATCTTCCAGAAATAATCGGCGATGGCTTCGGAACGCCAGGTAATCTGTGACGCCCCGGCGGCGGTATCTTCGAAAACGATCAGAAAACAATGAGCCAGCATGATGCTAAATGCGAAGCCCCATATCCAGACGAAGGCCAGAGTGGGGACAAATAGGAATGCTTCAGCCATGACCTTTTTCTACTAAACGGGGATGTTGAATCGCTTCACCAGTTTTTCGATTTCCTGCCGCAGGAATCGGAAGGAAGGAATAACAAACAATTTATCCTGCATGCGCGAGGGATCGTAGTCGGTTTCGATCACTTCGTCCGTGACAAAAGGTCTATGAATCACGTCTTTCGAAAGCGAAAATGGAATCTCGCCGGTGGAGGATAAGATTCCTGCGCCGAACACCTTGACCTCCCCCTGCTCTTCAATCAGACCAAATTCCACGGAGAACCAGCTAAAGCGTTTCAGAGCCAGTACCTGATCGCCTTCCATCGTCGTCGAAGCCGCCAGGCCGATCAGAGTCAGCAGCTCGGCATAATCCTGATTCATCAGCGGCGGCACGTGCCCCAGGCAATCGTGAATCATGTCGGGTTCCGGGGTGAACTCCGGGTGCGAACCATGCCGGATGAATTGAGTTACTGGAAAGCCGCGCTGACCGATGTACTTGTAAAAGGTGCGATAGGGAATCGGTCCCTCGGCCGGTACCAGATGCATTCTCGTGACCCGATCGACCTGCTCACTCAAGAGCCGTAATTGGGGGATTTCCTTATCGGATATTCCGAGCTGCCTTTTGGCTTTCAGGTAGATTTCACTGGCGTGTTGAATGTGCAGTTCATCGAGCTTGGGACTAACCTCCTGCCAGATGCGGGTTTCTTCCTCGTTATACTCGATGATCGGTGGACCCAGATTTTCCAGCCGGTGCTTCCGGCAGAGCTGAAAGAGTTGTTTCCGACGTTCGATGTAGGCGGCATCTCCCAATCCCGGATGACCCGCCTCCAGCTCCAATTCCGTTGCATCTGCAGGAACGATCATGGAATTTGGGTCGAGTGGAACGCCATATTCAATCAGAGGTGGTTTCATGGCTATGTTCCCAAGGATCGCTTAAGAAATTGCTTATACTCTATTTTATCATCGAAGTGAATCGCAAAGTGATTCCCCGCAAAACTTGCGAGGGAATTTTTTCTTTATCTTAATCGGGCGAGTCGCCGAGTCATCAGTTCTGAACCAGATCCAGACGGGTAGCCGCGGCCGCCGCTTCCATCTCGTCGCCGAATTTTCGCAGATCCTGCGTAATCCGCATCGAACAGAATTTCGGACCGCACATTGAACAGAACTTGGCACTCTTGAAAACTTCCTGGGGCAAAGTTTCATCGTGCATGCGTCGGGCTGTTTCCGGATCCAGAGAAAGCTCAAACTGCTTGTTCCAATCGAACTCGAAGCGGGCTTTCGACAGTGCATCGTCCCGATCGCGGGCTCCCTTCCGGCCGCGTGCAATATCCCCGGCATGAGCGGCGATCTTGTAAGCAATCACACCCTGACGCACATCGTCCTTATTCGGCAAGCCGAGGTGTTCTTTGGGTGTCACGTAGCAAAGCATAGCCGCGCCGGCCTCGGCCGCCAAAGCCGCACCAATGGCCGAGGTAATGTGGTCATAACCGGGAGCGACATCCGTGACTAATGGTCCGAGCACATAGAACGGGGCTTCATGACAGAGTTCGCGCTCCTTTTCGACATTCATTTTGACCAGGTGCATCGGAATATGACCTGGTCCTTCAATCATCACCTGGCAACCGTGCTCCCAAGCCTTCAGGGTCAATTCGCCGAGAGTTTTCAACTCGGCGAACTGGGCTTCGTCGTTGGCATCAGCCAGACATCCAGGTCGGAGTCCATCGCCCAAGCTGAAGGTTACATCGTAAGCCTTCATGATCTCGCACAATTCATCGAAGTGCGTGTACCACGGATTTTCCTGATGATGCGCGACCATCCAGGCAGCCATTAGTGAACCGCCCCGGCTCACGATTCCTGTCACGCGATTGCGAGCCATCGGTACATAACGCATCAGCACGCCCGCGTGGATGGTCATATAGTCAACGCCCTGCTTGGCCTGGTGCTCGACCATGTCCAGAAGCATGCGCGGCGTAATATCCAGCGGATCTTTGACATTCTGAATGATCTGATAAACGGGAACTGTACCGATGGGGACTGGTGAAGCTTCAATGATCTCCTGTCGGATGCCATCGATGTTGCCGCCGGTGGATAGATCCATCACCGTATCGGACCCCAGGTGGACCGCCATGTGAAGTTTTTCGAGCTCGTCTTCAACTTTGCCCGTGACGGCCGAGTTGCCGATGTTCGCATTAATTTTGCATTTGGAAGCGACCCCGATGCACATCGGTTCCAGCTTTTTGGAAAGGTGGTGGATATTGGCCGGGATGACCATTCGGCCGCGCGCGACTTCAGAGCGAACCAGTTCCGGTTCGAGATCTTCGCGACGGGCGACGAATTCCATCTCGGGAGTAATCTGGCCTTTGCGGGCCGATTCGAGTTGCGTCATTGTACTTTCCTGCGGAATTGGCTAATCGAAGTGGAAAGAATCGCGAAAAATGCGACGCTTCCCCACGCCGGTATTAGCCGGATCGGGTACTTAGGGTTTGCTCTCAGCCCAAAAAAAGGGCACCCCTAGCGTTATCAACATCATAGCCGAGTTCAGGTTGCGGACAAG
Organism: Telmatocola sphagniphila; assembly: GCF_018398935.1. Classification (GTDB taxonomy): domain Bacteria; phylum Planctomycetota; class Planctomycetia; order Gemmatales; family Gemmataceae; genus Telmatocola; species Telmatocola sphagniphila. Next base: position 1,701,344 of record NZ_CP074694.1, read on the forward strand.
GTTCGAACCGGTTTGGAGCGGAAGTCTCGCACAGGAATTTCGCCGGGGGAGTATGGCATTGAAGGTGAACGTGAGGAGATTTTGTAATGCCTTCCAGGGAAAGGTCATCAGATCATCAAATTTCCTATAGTGGAAATTGGCATTTTGATGACCTTAGTCTATTTCTCGGGAGTTTTTGATCTTTCGGTGGATGAGACGCCGACCAAAAAATCAGACTCAAGACTATTTGATTATACCCGATTTTTGACCGGGGCGATAACTGGTTGTGGTGTTGGGAAAAGAGGTTTTTTCGCGAGGAAAATCAGCGATTTTAGTTCAATCCCTTCCAGTTCGATGATTACAATACTCCGATGCAAGAACCTGTGGCCTGTATAAATGATCGCTGGCTGCCGATTTCGGAAGCCTCGCTCTCGCTATTCGACGCCGGCTTTGTTTTCGGCGCAACTCTCGTCGAAACGCAGCGAACCTTTCAGCAACAATTGCGATTTTTGAGTTACCATCTGGATCGCTTCTATCGCAATGCCAAACTCACGGGCATCGAACCTCTGCCGGAGCGAAAGCATCTTCAAAGCGTGCTGGAAGAGTTAGTCGAACAGAACGCTCTCCAATTGAAATCGGGCGAAGAGTTGGCGGTCTATCTCTTTATCACTCCGGGCGACACCCGAGAAAGATCAGCTGCACCCACCTGGGGGGTGTATTCGAATCGATTCCGCTTCGAACGCTACCGTCCCTATTTTCAACACGGAGCCGATCTTGAGATTCCGGAAGTCTCCCCCGTACCTGCGGGTGTTATTTCCCCTCAGATCAAGCACCGCAGTCGCTTTCACTGGTGGCTGGCCGAACGCGAAGTGCGAAAATCCGCTCCAGTGGGTGAGTCCCCGCTGCCCTTGCTGACTGACGAGAACGGTCACGTCTATGACACTCCGATTGCGACTTTCGGCTACGTTCGCAATCTGACGATCCACTTTCCGAAATCGGAAAAGATCCTCGACAGCATCGGGCTGAAAATCACCAAAGAAATGATCGTCGGGCAGAAAATTCGATTCGTCGAAGAAGACATTCACCTCTCGACTCTTCTCGAAGATGTGGATGAAGCGTTTCTAACTGGTTCCTCAATTGGGGTTTGCGCGGTACGCTCGATTTCCAAGACTCTCATTCCCAAGAACCCCGGCCCGACAACTAAACAATTGCAGAAGGATTGGACTAAGTTACTAGGTTACGATTTTTCCCAAGACTATTTCAGAGGAATGTAGACTGTGGACCTAAAAACACCTAATCTTCTGGTACATTGATACTTGTGTCGGCCTCGCTTGGCGGCGCCGCCTTGATTTATGTCCTTCACTCTCCAATTAAGGACAACGGACAACTCATGAGTTTAACCGACAATTTTATGCGTCGATTCCGCTCGCTCCCACTCTACCACTTGGCCTTTCTATGTGTGATTTTGCTGCTGATGGGCGCAGCTCCGGAAACGACTCAATCGAGTGGCGAAACCAACTCGAGTTGGCAGCCCTTTTCCTTCCTGACTGACTCCGTGCATTTCGGGCTGTTCGATAAGCTCGGCCTGTTATTCGTTTTCATCGTCTCCATTCTGTCGCTGGTTTATGCCTTCGTTCTGTCGAAACAGGTTTTCGCCGCCGATCAGGGAACCCTGCAGATGCAGGAGATCGCCAAGGCGGTCAGCGATGGCTCCAAGGCTTATCTCCAGCGTCAGTTTCGAGTCGTTTTCAGCTTGGTATTTGTGCTGACCGGAGTGCTGATCCTGGCCAAGTGGCCATTTGTCCCGGTCGCGGGTGAACCCATCGAGGAACAACGATTTATTGCCATCAGTCGGGGAATCGCGTTCTTTGTGGGGGCCACTTTCTCGGCGATGGTCGGTTTCTTCGGTATGAAACTGGCCACTACTGGAAATCTGCGGGTAGCTCAGGCCGCTCGCAAAGGATTTTCTCCGGCCATGAAACTGGGCTACCAGACGGGCACCGTGACGGGAATGATGACCACCGGCCTCGGCCTGCTGGGGGGATCGGTAATTGTTCTCGTCGTGGGAGAAAAAGCCTATCAGACGCTCTTAGGCTTCGCCTTCGGTGGTTCCTTACTCGCTTTATTCATGCGTGTTGGCGGGGGAATTTACACGAAAGCTGCCGATGTGGGAGCCGATCTGGTAGGAAAAATTGAAGCGAATATCCCGGAAGACGATCCGAGAAACGCCGCGACTATTGCAGACAACGTCGGCGACAACGTCGGCGATTGTGCCGGGATGGCCGCGGACGTTTTTGAAAGCTACACGGTCACCATGGTCGCCGCGATGATTCTGGGTTACGCGGCGATCGGGCCCAAGGCCATGCTGCTGCCGATGCTGCTTCTGGCGATTGGTGTACTGGCGAGCATGATCAGCACTTCCATCGTCGGTAAGAAGGAGCCTTCCAAAGGCTCCACTGGGGCTATGCAGGCCATCAATATGAGCTTCCGGCTCGGGGCGGTGCTTAGCGTGATCGGTTTCGTAGCCGTCGGTTCGGCTTTTTTGCGATTTGACGAACAGTATGTGATCGGACAGGCGCTGGAACGTGGTATAGCCCTGCAGGAGGGTGTGAAACCCAAACTGCAGATCAGCTTGAGCGATCCCAACGCGAAGTTGCCGCTGAGCAACGAAGCTATGAAAGACGGCCATCACCTCAATCAGATCTGGAGCAGCCTATCGCCCGTGGAGCAGGAGAATCTCGCTCAAGCCAACGTGCTTTACGATGATCCGTCCAAGAACAAAGGCGATAAAGATTTGCAAAAATCGGGCTCGCTGCTGGAAGCCGCCCGAGCACTAGTGCCTGTAAAAATCGGCTGGGATATGCGTCCGATCTGGGCCGCCCTGATCGGTATCGTTTTGACTTTGGCTCTGATGCGTTGCACGGAATATTGGACCAGCACCGACTACAGTCCGGTCGGTTCCATAGTGAAAAGCTCGCGCACGGGTCACGCCACGAATATTATTCAGGGGATTGCGGTCGGCTATGAAAGTACTGTCTGGGCGGTGATTCTCATCGCCAGTGCCATCTACGCGGCCGTGTTTATTTATCAGGATACCCATAGTCCGATCTTCATCGCCTTCGGGGTTTCCCTGTGCGGGATCGGCATGCTGGCTCTAACCGGCGACACTTTGAGCATGGACGTCTTCGGTCCGGTTTCCGACAATGCCAACGGCATCGGTGAAATGGGATTCAATCGCGATTCCCAGAACAAGCCTCTGACGCCTACCGATCCCGATTACATCCCCGAAGCGGAATACATCAAAGCTCGACAAATTCTTACCGATCTCGATGCCACGGGAAATACTACCAAGGCGATTACCAAGGGCATTGCTATCGGTTCCGCGGTTATCGCCGCTGTTTCACTGTTCGCCAGTTTTATTGCAGTGCTGGTGAAGGGGTCTGAGGAGGCGATCAACGAATTGACCACTGCGGATTTCATGGCTAAGCAAGGTCGCCTTTCCGTGGCCTCGCCGGAAGTATTCATCGGCATGCTGATTGGCGGTTGCGTCCCTTTCCTATTCAGCAGCATGACCATTCGAGCAGTCGGCCGGGCGGCTTATCTGATCGTCAACGAGTGCCGCCGTCAGTTCAAGGACCAGGAAATTTGGAGTGGGCATAAGCGACCCGACTACGGTCGAGTAGTCGATATCTGCACCGGGACGGCCCAGCGCGAACTGATAGGCCCTGGCCTTCTGGCCATTTGCACTCCTCTTTTCGTGGGCTTCCTCCTCGGGCCATTTGCGTTAGGCGGTTTCCTCGCGGGCATGATCGTAGTGGGTCAGCTGCTTGGCGTTTTCATGACCACTTCCGGGGGAGCCTGGGACAATGCCAAGAAAATGATCGAAGATCAACCTCGCACCGATATTTCCGGGAAGGGTTCTGAACTTCACAAGGCGAGCGTCACCGGTGATACGGTGGGCGATCCTCTTAAGGATACCGCGGGACCGGCCATTAACCCGCTGATTAAAGTCATGAACATGGTGAGCCTTCTGATTCTGCCCCTGGTCATGCTTTACAATGTGAAGGATGGAACCAGCAAGGATGTCGCGACCGGCTGGATTGTCATTGGTGTCGCGTTATTGGCCATTTCCTGGGCCTGGTGGCAATCGAAACGGGACACGGAGGAGATGCGGGAGATGGATGCCGACCACGAACGAGAACTCGCCTCCAAACTGACCTCTGCGAAATAACTTTCAGGAGGATGGCATTGACCATCCAAGTCGCTAAAGTTTTCTTCGGGGCGATCACTCCCGCATCGCCGGACGGAATCTCCGATGATACTATTGGCCAATCTGCTCACGATAACCGATGAATCGAGTGGCCGGGTGTTGCTCCGAGCAATGCCCGTCATGCTGGCTGTTCTCGGTATTCTCGCCATAGCCTACCGTTACTACAGTGCCTTCCTTGCCGCCAAGGTGGCGGCCTTCGACGATTCTCGCATTACGCCCGCCCACAAAATGAGCGACGGCTCCAACTACTATCCCACCAATCGCTGGGTGCTTTTCGGCCATCATTTCGCGGCCATTTCCGGCGCCGGTCCGTTGATCGGCCCCGTTCTGGCCATGCAGTACGGTTATGCCCCGGGACTTCTGTGGCTGATTGTCGGGGTCTGTCTGGCGGGTGCCGTGCAGGATATGATGGTGCTGGCGGTTTCGGTGAGAACCGGCGGCCGATCTCTGGCGGAGATTGCCAAGCAGGAACTGGGTACTCGGGCTTCGATTCTGACTACGATTGCAATTCTGCTGATCGTAATTGTGGCTCTCGCTGGCCTGGCTATTATCATCGTAAAAGCTCTCGGTGGTGAAGAAGGCAAACTCCCTTCCGGGATGACCATCACGCCGCCCGCTGGCCAGGTCGTGGCACTGGAAGATTTGTCTACACACAAGATTTTGAAGTTCGGACCGGGTTGCGAAATCAAGTATTCCCCGACCGATAAGCCGACTGTTCGTTCGGAAGCTTTTGAGATCGGGGCACCTGTCGATAGCGAGATTCGTCCGACGGATCCCACGATTACTCTGCCCGCCAAGTGCAGTCAGATCATCAAAGGAAGCAGTTGGGGAACCTTCACGATCGCCTGTACGATTCCGATTGCGCTCTTCGTCGGATTATGGATGTATCGCATTCGCAAGGAGCGCATTTTCGAAGCCTCCTGCATCGGCGGTTTGCTCGTACTGGGCGCAGTCGTGGCCGGGGCCTGGATCCCGGGGAGTTCGCTGGAACCGTATTTCTCGCTTTCGCGCAACGGGACGATTCTGGCCCTCTGTATCTATGGGTTCATCGCCGCAGTGCTGCCCATCTGGTTATTGCTGACGCCGCGCGATTATCTCTCCAGCTTCATGAAAATTGGAACGCTGTTTCTGCTGATCGTGGGGGTAATCGTAGCTAATCCCCCGTTGGAACATCCGCCGATCAATCCGGTCTTTCAGAATGGGGGACCGACCTTCCCGGTTGGCGGCATTTTCCCCTTCGTTTTCATCTGCGTGATGTGCGGGGCCATCTCCGGTTTCCATTCGCTGGTCGCTTCCGGAACTACGCCGAAGATGATCGATAAGGAATCCGATTGCCGATGCATCGGTTATGGGGCGATGCTCATGGAGGGCTTGGTGGGGGTAGTGGCCTTGATTGCTGCCGCTTCGATGCCGCCTGATCTTTACTATGCGATTAACGTCGATGTGGAACTGGCTCCCAAATATCAGAAACAGTTGGAAGAACTCAAAGACTATATGGGTACGCGCGACCCCATGCATACCGTGGGCGTGCGCGAATTGCATCAACTCGATCTCGGGCAAATCGAAGAGAGTGTTGGCGGGGAATCCTTGCGGGGTAGAACCGGGGGAGCAGTCACTCTGGCCGTCAGTATGGCCACGATTCTCACCGATGCCTTCCGCTGGTTGGATATCGAAGTCAGTTCCTGGATGAAATACTGGTACCATTTCGCCATTATGTTCGAGGCCTTGTTCATTCTGACGACAATTGATGCGGGAACGCGGATCGCCCGATATCTTTTCCAGGAGGCGCTTGGGAAAGTGATTCCCAGTCTGGCTTCGCCGAACTCGATTATCGGGGCGTGCCTCGCGACCTTCCTTGTCACGGCGGGTTGGGGAAGCCTGGTTGCTACGGGTCAGATTTCGACCATCTGGCCGATGTTCGGTATTGCCAATCAGCTTCTTTCCGTGCTGGCGTTATCGCTCGTTTCGACTTATCTGATCCAGCACGGTAAAGCCAAGTATGCCTGGGTGACCATTCTGCCGATGTTATTTGTCACGACGACCACCCTCACTGCGGGCAAACTCATGGTTCAAGCACAATATGCGAATATTCAGCTGGGGACAAAGGTGAGCACGAATGCCCTTAACATGGGTTTAACCATCTTCATCATCTTACTTGTCTCCTCCATGTTGCTGACTTGCATTTCACGCTGGATCGTGGTTTTGCGCCTGGGATCAAAGAAGAAAGAGATTTCCTGAGTATTTTCCTGGTAAGTTGGATTGTGTTGACCCGGGAAGATGGTATTTTCATTCCTGGAGTAATCAGTCACGAGGCAGGACGCCATGGAATGTTTGGTCACCGGTGCAGCGGGTTTCATTGGCTCGCATCTCTGCGAGAGATTGCTAAAAGAAGGCCACCGGGTTACCGGGGTCGATTGTTTCACGAATTATTACGACCGAACCTTCAAGGATGCGAATCTCACGCATCTGCACGGGAAGCGCGGATTCAAATTCCTCGAAAAAGATCTATCTCGCGATGATTTGTCCAACGCTTTAACAGGCGTCGAGATTGTTTTTCATCTGGCCGCCATGCCAGGACTGGTGAAAAGCTGGACTCACTTCGACGAATACAATCGCTGTAATCTCACGGCCACTTCGCGATTACTCGATCAGCTGAAGGGCCATCCTACCCTGCAACGGCTGGTGTATGCCTCGACTTCTTCGGTCTACGGCAAGTATGCATCGGGTGATGAATCGCTACCCTTGCGGCCCAGCTCCCCCTACGGGATCACCAAACTGGCGGGTGAGAACCTTTGTCGGGTCTATCTGGAAGAGTTCGACGTCCCTACGGTTGTACTTCGCTATTTTTCGGTCTTTGGGCCTCGGCAACGACCAGATATGGGTTATCACAAATTCATCCAGGCCGTGCTGAACGATCAACCGATTCAGCTGACGGGAGATGGATCGCAGATGCGCGGCAATACCTATATCTCCGATTGCGTGGAAGCTACCTATCGAGGCATGAGCACCGTAACTGGGGAGACTTTTAATATTGGTGGTGGCGAAATCATCAGCGTCTCCGATGTGATTCGCAAAATCGAAAAACTGACCGGCAAAAAGGCCCGGATCGAACGTAAGCCAGAGCGCAACGGCGATCAGAAACACACGGGGGCCGACATCACCAAGTTCCAACGCCATACTGGCTGGGCGCCGAAGATTGGCGTCGAAGAAGGTCTGGAACTTCAGATCGAATGGCACCGCAACTTCGGTCGCAGACTTGCCGCGTAGACCTATGTGGGAACTGCTGCTTAGGCATGGCTACGAACCGATTCGAGAGATCCTGAGCCAATCGGGATTTCGCTCTCAGAGGAAATCTCTCGAAGAGAACCAATGGCGACCGCCTGCGGAGATTGCTCGGCAGCAATTGCAGGCGGCGCGAGATATCGTTCGCATCGCTTATGAGCAAACGCCCTACTATCGGGAAGTCTTTGGAAAGATCGATTTTCATCCCGAGGATTTGCACCAACTTTCCGATCTTCAGCAACTGCCGATTCTTTCCAAATCGAAGCTGAAAGAACACTACCAAACCCTTCGAAACCCGCACCAGTCTGGACTATTGCACACCAAGAGGACTTCGGGTTCGACCGGACGGCCACTGGAAATTTTTCTGGACGATTCGGCCATGACCACCAAGCATGCCATTACTCGGCGAGCGAATGAGTGGTCGGGTTGGCGCTACGGCCAACCGATAGCGAAGTTGTGGGGTCTGCCCGAACATCGAGAGAGTGGTTTTAAAGGCAGATTACGAACAATCGCCGTCGACAGAGCCATCCATTTAAATACGCTGGAGATCTCTTCTACCTCCTTGAGGGACTTTTTGCGCAAATGGAATCATCATGCCCCCGCCCTGCTCTTCGGCCATGCTCATTCGCTTTATCTGCTCGCATCATTCGCTCGTAAAAATCGACTGGCGGTTCAACCCGCGAGGGGAATCATCTCCTCGGCCATGCCTTTACACGGTTTTCAGCGGGTGGTGATCGAAGAGGTTTTTCAATATCGCATCACGGATCGTTACGGTTGTGAAGAGACCAGTTTGATCGCATGCCAGTGTGAAAAAGGGGGCATGCACATCGCGGCGGAATCGGTGCTTCTGGAGGTGATCGACGGGAAAATTCTCCTGACCGATCTACTGAATCGGGCAATGCCGCTAATCCGCTACCAAATTGGGGATGCCGTGGAATCGGCAGCGAAACCCTGCACCTGCGGACGAGGGCTTCCTACTCTTGGCCAGTTGGCCGGGCGCGAAGCGGATTTCATTCTGACTGCGGATGATCGCTTACTCTCGGGGATCTCGCTCACGGAGAACTTCATTCTCCAGCTTCCGGGCCTTGAACAGATCCAGATCATACAGGAATCGCGAAATTTGATTCGTTTTCAAGTGGTTCCTCTGGAGGCTAGTAAACGTTTTGATCTCCAAGGCTCGCTAATCGAATTGGCAGGAAACTTGTTTGGGAGTGGGATTCACTTTGAAGTCGAATTCGTCGAAAGCATCGCCTCCGAGCCAAGCGGCAAATTCCGCTTCTGCGTTTCGAAAATGGCTCAGGATTATCTGCGGAACCTGGCCGCCTGATTCTTTATGCGATTATCTCTCGAATCGGCTTGCCCCGGCTGATCGGTAAGGGCCGATTCAGTTTGTCGATCATTTCGGAATTTGGATCGATTCCCAGAAGTTCGTACATGGTGGCCGAGATATCTTCTATGCGGCAGGCTCCCGAGGCGGGGAAAGCCCCGTTCTTGTCGGAACTTCCGTGCACGTAGCCCTTTTTGAGGCCGCCGCCCGCCATCAGAACGGTATAGCATTCCGGCCAGTGATCGCGACCCGCGATATTATTGATCTTCGGGGTGCGACCGAACTCTCCCATCCAGAGTACCAGGGTTTCTTCCAGCATGCCGCGCTCTTTCAGATCTTCCAGCAACGTCGGCAGCGTCTGATTGGTAATTGGGAGCAATCGTTTTTTCAAAATGGGATCCATCGGTTGATTCTGAAAACCGTGGGTGTCCCAGCCCCATTCACCGCTGATGTACGGTGAAATATAAACAGTTACGAATTTGACCCCGGCCTGCACCAGCCGTCGGGCCAGCAAGCAACCCTGTCCGTAGGTCGTCTCGCCATATTGGGCGCGGACCTTTTTTTTCTCCTTCGACAGATCGAATGCTTCTTTTAATTCCTTGGAAGTAAGCAGCGAGACGGCCCGCTGAAACGATTCGTCCATTCCTTTGGCCAGAGCGTGCTGCTCTAAAACTCTCGACTGTTGATCGAGCATCTTCAGCATCTCTTTACGATCTTCGAGCCTTTGGGAACTGATATTCCCTGGAAGCGTCAATTCGGGGAGTTTAAACTCTTTCCCAGCAGGATCTTCCGTGAAAAAGAAGGGATTGTGGACTTTGCCCAGGAAGCTGGCGTGCTGCCCGGGAGTGATCGAACCATCCGAGATGCTGTAAGGGTAGGAAACGAACGTCGGAACGCCGGGCCGGGCTTGGCTGAATTTGTCGACGACGCAGCCGAATGCCGGGGCCAGTTCGGGGGAGTCACGAAGCCTTTGATCGTCGGTCGGCGGAGCGAACCCAGTCAGGCTGTAATAGCCCGCCGAGTTGTGATTCTTCATGGTGTGCTGAACCGATTTCACAAGTACGCACTGATCGATAATATTGGTCATCCGTGGCAGCATTTCGCAGACGGAGATACCGGGCACTTTTGTCGAAATCGGTTTAAAGGTGCCCCGAATTTCCGCGGGAGCATCCGGCTTCATATCGAAAGTTTCGAACTGGGAAGGTCCGCCCCATTGATAGAGCAGAATGACCGACTTGGCTTTTGCTTTATTTGAGCTCGCCTGCAATAGAGCAGGTGGTAGCATTAAGCTGCTCATGCCCAAAGCGCCAACTTGAAGCAATTTTCGGCGAGAGAGCGGTATATGTTCGATTCCCATGCCCATCACCTTCTAATCAGAAATTCTTTGGAATTGAGAATCCCCCAGAGAAGGTCCTCCAGAGCGACACGACGATCTTTCGCCGTCTCCAGCTTTTGCGTGAAGAACTCTTTCTCTTTCGGATTCGGTAGGCGGCCGTACCCGGATAGAAACAACTCTTCCACGATCGTTTCGTTTTTCTGTCCGGGCTGCAGATACTTCTTCAGGACATTATTCTTATCGGAGATCAAGGACTGCACAATTTCCCCGTTGATCATCTGCAGGGATTGCAATAAGCCCGCGTCCTCCGAACGTTCGCACTCACAAGTGAGTAGTCTTTCCGGTTTGCCGAATACCTTCATGAACTTTTCGCCCAGGCCACTACTGCGACGGCCAGTATGCAGAGGTGCGGCCATCTGCACCGCGCGAGTACCGCTGGGATAGCCGTTGAATTTCATTTTTGAACCGCTGACCTGTAGCATTGCATCCACCAATTGCTCGGCCTCCAAAGGCAGTGCGGCCGATTTGGAAAAGTGCAGTTCATCTTCAGCATTCGTCTCGTTCGGGATGGACGAAAGTTGGTAAGTTTCCGAGTTCAAAATCAATCGCAGCATGGCCCGAAGATTGAAGTGATCCTTTTTGAAGCGGTCTGCCAATTCCTCGAGCAGTTCCGGATTGCTGGGAGGATTGGAAAGTCGAAAATCGTCGTTCGGTTCAACGATTCCCCGACCGAACAGGTGGTACCAGATGCGATTGACTTGGGCCTTTGCGAAAAAAGGATTATCTGGCTGAGCGATCCAATTCGCCAGCTCGGCAGTTCTATCCGACTGATACGGCAAAAGTTCCTGGGAGCCCAATAAGCGGGGCTGTAGAGGTTGTTTAGTGCGAGGATGCGATAATTCCTTGCCTGGCATCAGAAAGATGACTTGTTCGCCATTGAATTCATGCTTGTCCAGATCATCAGCCCGCTTATTGGCCAGAATGCGATAATCGATTTGTGCGAAAAGGGCTGCGAAACGGTGATAGTCATCCTGCGTCCAGATATCGAAAGGATGATTGTGGCACTTCGCGCATTGCAGGCGCACTCCCAGGAAGACCTGTGCTATCGATTCCGCCCGGGCATAGGGTTCGCGCAAAGCACGGTAAAGATTCGTGGGCGGATTCGAATAAGAACTCCCCCGGGCCGAAACGAGTTCCCGGGCGAACTCATTCATGGGGCGATCATTTTGAATGGCCTCGCGTATCCATTGATGGAAAATGCGCACGCCCTTGGAATCGAGCGATTTCTCCTCATTTCGAAGCAAATCTGACCATTTCAACGCCCAGAAATCGGCGAATTCGGGCCGTTGAAGAAGCTTGTCGATGAGAACCGATCTTTTTTCCGTGGTCGGGTCGTTGAGAAAATCCCGGGCTTCCTCGGCGGTCGGCAGCCGTCCCAGAACATCCAGGTAAACCCGACGCAGGAACATACTATCATTCGATTTTTCCGATGGCTGGATTTTCAGATTCACCCATTGAGGAAAAAGATGCCGATCGACCGGATTGGAACTCATCGTTTGTACGGCGTGGAATCCCTTTCGCTCGGGAAGGAAGGCGACGGGAACCGCCACGGTTCGATTCAGATAGCGAACCAGGATATTGGTTTCGCCAAAGAGAAGCCGCCGGACTTCGCCATCGGGTTGCAGGGCGACCAGTGTCGGATTGGTCGATTCGAGAGCACAGAGATTAGTCACATCGCGTCGGGTTCCATCCGCGAAAATCGCGGTGGCCTGGATGCGAAAACGATCTTGATTCGAATCGAGAATCCTCGCTTTGGGTTCCACTTCCAACTGGGTAAGCTTCGGCAGAGTTTCAGGATCTCGCGGCATCCCGGCCGCGATCCAATCGAAAATCAGTTGGTACTCTCGGGAATCTTTGGAGAAGCGCGGCCCGCCTTCATGGCTAACCAATCCCGCGGCTTTGCGAAGAAACAGACTTTCCGCCGGTTTCTGCGGATCTAAACGTCGGGCAGAGAAATCGCGCGTCATCACGTTGTAATCGAAATCGGGATCTTCGCCGCGCAGAGATAATTTGAAACCGCCCTTCCCGTTTAAATTGCCATGGCAGGCGCCCTGATTGCAACCCGCGCGAGCCAGCAACGCCATCACATCTCGCTGAAAGGAAACGGGTCCCTCCGCACGAATTACAGACGGCAGCAGCAATATCGCCGGTATGGCAAAAATCCAGAATAGCAGTCGGAACCGGTTCGACATCTTCAGCACATCCGCGAAGAGAAACTGGAAAAAGCAATAACAAGGTAGGTAACAGAATTATGCCGGATTCGAGGTGGGATTGCAATCGAAACTCTCACATTGTTCGCCGGAGCAGACTTCCGCTTGTCCCGGTATCATCAAGTCCAAGTGGTACTATCGAAGCTCCCTACGTCCGATGGGCACTGATGCCAAACCAGCACCGGAGACTTTCACAAAGCATTTACTGAATGCGATTTAAGTCGAAACGAAAGGAATGAGTTCCGGCCTGAAGTTTCAGATCGTCTGCTATATTGAGTTCAGCGAGACTGCGAGAAAGATTTTCTCTCGCGCTGAACTCCCAATTTGTTAAAGCAAATCTTCCACAACGGTAGCTGCGAGCCCCGAGGGAATCGGTACACCAAAAACCTGGCACTGTGTAGCGAACAAATCGGACGGCGTCACGGGAGTTTCCTTAGGTGAATACCCGATCTCATCGGAAGCCCCGATGATGCCGCCGCCCGGGATGCCGCCGCCGGCCATCAGCACTGTCCAAACTCCCCCATGATGGTCGCGGCCACCGAAGGGATTAATCTTCGGGGAACGTCCAAATTCCCCCAGAGCGGAGACCAAAGTTGATTGCAGAAGCCCGCGTTCGGCCAAATCGGACAACAAGGCCGAATAGGCAAGATCGAACATCGGCGCCACGTAACGGGCCATTTCCCGGAACGTTGTAAATGGCCGGGTTCCGTGGATGTCCCAGGTTTTGGCGTCGTAAACCGATTCGAACATATTGAGGGTGACAAATCGCGTTCCCGCTTCGATCAACCGCCGGGCTCGCAGGCAATTATTTCCAAAAGGATTTCGTCCGTATCTCTCGCGGATTCGTTCCGATTCGGAACTGAGATCATCGTCCGAGTTCGAGAGTATCAGACTTTCTTCCTGCCCATGAGGCATCGAACAGCCATTCCAGCCGAGACGGTTGCCGAGAATCACATGCCGCTCGCGGCTCGTCGGTCCATCTTTTTGTGAAGCGATCCAATTGCCTAAGTGCGGAGGGGAAGCGGAGGCCGAGTAAGATCGCCCGGTTTGAATCTGCTGCAAGCCTGCTTCGTGAACTGCGGGCAAGTCGCTATGGAGGCTTCGAATCAGAGTGAATTTATCGGCTTGCCGGGCCATTAAAGGGAAGAGTTCGCTAAGCTGCATTCCTGGTATTCGCGTTGTGATCGGTCGAAATGGCCCGCGAATTTCCGAAGGAGCGTTTGGCTTGGGATCCCAGGTATCCAGGGGACTCGGCCCGCCCAGCAGTACGATCATGATGCCTTGAATATTGTTCCGATTCGGTGCGCTACGAGCCTGGCTCTGAAGCGGAAGCGTCAGGCCCAAAGCAGCGGCCGCGCCCAATTGCAAAAAGTCCCGCCGGTTGGTTCCCGCACTCTGTGGATACGCTGTCTGCATGTGCCTCTCCGACGATGAGCAAATTGACTGAGGGCGATTCTAATCGTTCGGCGGGAATTCAGGAAACAAATTTTTCCCGTTACGAACCGAGGATTCCGGTAATATTCACGTCGGCGGGGGTACCAAAGACAGCGGCTCCCATTTCAGCCGTATCGGTAAAGCTCAGGGCATCAAAGTGGACATCCCCCTGAAAAAATTCGGAGGCAACCACCCCACGAAGAGCGATATAACTCGGGGAGTGTCCCAGTACAGTATGTATCTGCCGGAAGATTTCCGGGGTGCAGTAAATCGCATAAGCAAAAGTGATGTATTCCAGAGACAGGCCGTGCCGGCGCACTTCCAGGTGCACTTCCTCCGCACCGTAAGGAGATTTTTTGCCATTCGACCCCCGAAGGGAAGGAGCCATTTTCAAGTAATCTCGCAGGGCCGCTTTCTTCTGATCATTCAATAGCGTAGTGCAGTACTCCGGCGCTGAGACTTTCAAATTCAAGTCCTTCATAATCCCGCCTCTTTAAGAATCTGGCCTCCCACTATTATATTCAACTCAAACACGCAAGCGAAAGAGGATGAGGGCAATCAGAGCCATTAAACTGGCCTGACCCAGAATAATCGGCGTGATGCCATGAAGGTCGGCGAGCGGTCCCCAGATCAGGTTACCGGCCGGCACTCCGCAGGCAACCATCATGGCCCAGACACCCATCACCTTCCCGCGATGCGAATCTTCCACCGAAAGTTGCACGTAGCCCTGACCGGTGGCCAAAAAAGAAATCATTCCGAAGCCGAATAATCCACAGCCGAGCGACGCCCAGGCAAACTCCTGAGTGCTTCCCAGAATAAACAGTCCCAAGGAAACGCAGAGGGTTCCGAACCGGAGAAATTGACGCCGTCGCTTGCTGGTCCCGAAACTGGCGACGTTCAGCGCGGCCAGGATGGCGCCGCCTCCTACAGAACTGAGGAGCCAGCCGTAGGCCTGTTCTTTCAAACCGAGATTTCTTTCAACGTAGGCCGTCAGCAGCGACAGCAGGGGCCAACCGCAGATCGAAACCGCCCCGGACAGAATTAAAAGCTGACGAATTTGCGGGTAGGCTTTCAAATAAGACCAGCCGCTTTGCAAGTCTCGCTCCGATTTCTGTTTCGGGAATTCCGGTTTGAGATCTCGCATGCGAAGCAGGGAAATAATCACCGCCAGATAGCTCAAGGTATTGCCGAGAAGGCAAATTCCCGGCGAAAAAGAAGAGAGCAACACCCCGGCCAGCGCGGGCCCGATTGCTCGAGCCACGTTGAACTGCATCGAATTCAATGCCACGGTATTTAGGATATCTTCCTTCTCCACCAAGCTGGGAACGAAGGTAAGTCGAACCGGCAGATCGATCGCCTGAATGCAGCCGTGCAGGACGGAGAGAGCGAGAAGAGAGACGATGTTCACCAGGTTTAAGGTGATGAGAAGGGTCATCAAGGAGGCAGAAAGTAAAAACGCACATTGGGTACGCAAAATGAGTTTGTGCCTCGGCAGCCGATCGGCGAGATTTCCTGCCCAGGAGGCCAAAAACAATGTCGGGGCAATTTGGGCGACCAGCAAAAAAGCAGGCCAGCGGGCCTCTTTGGTCCAATCCCAGGCCAGCCAGGCGAGCGTGGTGGTTTGCATCCAGCTTCCGATCAGGCTGAAGCCCTGACCGAAAAAATAGAGGCGGTAATTGCGATGACGGAGCGATCGAAACGGCGAAGGCATCAAACCATGTCCACTCCGGGATCGCCCGCTTTCACTTTCCCGATGATATAACTGGGCACTTTCTTATCGGCCAGTTGGTGGATGATGCTGTTCGCAAAATGAGGCGCGACGATCATGACAAAGCCGATCCCCTGATTGAAAACGCGATCGACTTCTGGCTGCGGAATCTCACCGAGTTTTTGCAACCAATGGAAAACCGGAGGAACCGGCCAGCTACCGCGTTGAATTTCCACGCGCCGACCGGGAGGTAACACTCGGGGCACGTTGTCGACCAGACCGCCACCAGTGATGTGAGCCAAACCGCGCACTACCTTCTTTTTGAAGGGATAATGCTGAATCACACTCTTGACCGCCTTGACATAAATGCGCGTCGGTGTGAGCAACTCCTCCCCAACGGTTTTGCCCAACTCTTCTATTCGATCATTCACGGTCAGTTTCGCATGCTCGAAGACAATTTTGCGAACGAGGCTATACCCATTGGAATGAATGCCGGTGGAAGCCAGGCCGATGACGGTGTCCCCGACTTGAACCGCTTTCCCATCGATAATGCTGTCTTTTTCGACGACCCCGACGCAGAAGCCGGCCATGTCGAAATCTTCCGGCTGATAGAACTCCGGAAGAATAGCCGTTTCGCCGCCCGTGAGGGAACATTCGGCTTGAAGGCACCCTTCGACCATGCCTTCCATCAGCTGGCGGGTCAGTTCTGGGTCGTCCTTGGGCATGGCCAGATAATCGAGGAAGACCAGCGGTTCGCCCCCCGTGCAGAGACAATCGTTCACCGACATGGCCACCAGATCGATGCCGACAGTATCGTATTTCTTAGTAAGGGAAGCGATTTTCAGCTTACTGCCAACACCGTCGGTGCAGGTGATGATGACGGGTTTGCGATACTTCCGCGAAAAAAGAAAGCGGTCGTAATCCAGCATGAACAGAGAGGCAAATCCCCCGAAGCCATCCAGAACATGCAGGCGGTCGTGCGTCCGCCGCATCAGAGGAGCAATACCTTCGAGAGTTTTCTCGTAGGTATCGAGGTTCAAACCGGCTTTCTCGTATGTCCACTCTGGCATATGCACCGCTGACTGAAAGTTCGAAATCTTTTAGGGAATGCTACGATTTCGATCCCTCATCCGCCACATAGAACGCCCGCGGTTCACGCGGAAGTTTCCAGAGACATCACTTTGCGAACTTTGGCCATGAAAACCGGCGGGGTGAACGGCTTTTGTAAAAATTGAACTTCTTCCATCATCACCCCCTGGTGGATGACTTCGTCGTCGGTGTAGCCCGACATGAAGATAACTCGCATATCCGATTCCTCGGTACGCAATTGTTCGACCAGTTGCACGCCGCTGATTCCCGGCATCATGACATCGGTAATCAATAGATCGATATGCCCGAATTCCTTCTTTCGATAAATTTCCAGGGCTTCGTTACCGTCGGCGGCGGGTATCACGCGATATCCATTCATTTCCAGAACCCGGCGAGCTAACAGGCGGAGGCCATCCTCGTCTTCCACGAGCAGGACCGTATCCCTATGTTGCTCGGGATTGTCAGAAACTGCCGCCGGCGGTTGAATCGGCTGCACGATCGTAGAAGCTTTGGACGGGGGAGGCGTTTCGACGACCTGGGGGGCTAGGGGCTTCAAGCTCGACTCTGGTGCTATTCGCGAGGAAGAGATTGGCAGGTCGACCCGGAAGGTCGTTCCCACGCCTGGCGTACTGCTTACGTCGATGATGCCGTTAGCCTGCTGCACGACGCTATAGACAGTCGCCAGCCCCAGTCCGGTGCCCTTGCCCATGGCTTTGGTGGTAAAGAAGGGTTCGAAGATCTTGGCTTTGGTTTTTTCGTCCATCCCGGTGCCGGTGTCTTCGAACTCCAGTCGAACCACGTGCGATTCCCGGATAGCCCGGGAGCGGATTTGGATTTTTCCTCCGGTGGGCATGGCGTCCCGGGCATTGACGATCAGATTGTAGACGATCTGTTCCATCATAGTGGGATCGATCAGGACCAGCGGCAACGAACTTTGCAGATCGTAAATCACCTGCACGTGCTCGCCGGCCATGCGCTTCAACATGTCGTGGAGATCGCGCAGAATATAGTTAAGGTCGACTTCCTTGGGCGCGGAAATCTGCTTGCGACCAAAGGCCAGAAGTTGACGGGTCAGCCCGGCGGCCTTTTCCCCGGCCTGTCGGATCTGGGAAACCAGATCGAAATGATCCCGCGGCAGCCGTTCTGCTAGAAGCATGTGACTGTTACCGTTGATGATGGTCAGCAAATTATTGAAATCGTGGGCCACACCTCCGGCCAGACGACCGACGGCTTCCATCTTCTGGACCTGCTTGATGTTTTCTTCGAGCTTTCGCCGCTCCTCTTCCCCTTCAACGCGAGGAGTCACATCGAGGACCAGGGACAGCACGGAGACGAGTTCGCCCTTCTCATCCACCAACGCCGAATTGTACCATTCGCAGTAAACGATATTCCCGGACTTGTTGTAGTTCCTATTGAAAGAGTAATTGCGATTCGCCTTATTCAGGAGCGCGGCAATCACTTTCTCCACCGCGGCCGAGTCCTCTTCGTGAATGAAATTCCATTCGCTCGGGTGCCGGAACAGCACTTCTTCCGCTCGCCATCCAAATATCACTTCTGCCTGGCGGGACCAGCGGGTGACCCGGAAACCACGATCCCATTCGATGATGCCCAGCGGTGAGTTTTCAATGTGGGAGCGAAGCACGCGGAAAGCGCGTTTGAGTTCCCACTCGGCCAATTTTCGCCGCGTGATGTCTCGACCGATCCCGACAATATGAATCGCAACGTTTTCGGAATCGACGACCGGACGCGAACTGATTTCCAGACAGAGTTCTTTGAGGGACTGATTGAACAAGACGATTTCATACGTGACCGGCTCGTCCGATTCGATCATACTCTCGACGGTGTTTCGATCATCCGAAGCGACGAAATCTGTCAGAGAGCGGCCCAGAAGCTCGCCGCGGGCGTAGCCCATCAGCCTTTCGCCGGCATTATTGATCGAAGTGATTCGACCGTTGATATCTAGCGTAAACATGAAGTCATTGGCGTTTTCGAAGAGTTCCCGATATTTTTCTTCGAGTTGCTCCTCGCGGTGTTTCTGCTGGAGAATGATCGTTTGGGAATCACGTAACCGGAGATTCGCGACCCAACCCCAAATCAGCAGCAAGCAGCAGATCAAGCCGATGATGCAACCGAGAATGACGGTGTGGAGGGTTCGCCAGCGCGGTGGAATGTGCAGCGTTACAATATCCTGCAACAAACGAAGGCGGATCACCTCCTGCGATTTTCCAGACCGTTCATCGAATTCCGGAGTGTAGATCCCGGTGAAATTGATGTACATATCGGGAACCAGACTCTCCCTCTGAGAGTCGGAGAGGGCGGCGTCGAGAATGCGCAGGAAATAGGTGCGTCCGTGCGAACTCACCACCAGGACGTGATACCCGGGGTAGTGCAGACATTCCTGAACCACACCGGAACCGGTTACCAGCCGGTCGTTGAACTGCGAATCCTCCGGATTATCCAGATTTTTGGGCGGCCAGGTACGCCGGATATCGGTATTCGTCTGAATAACCCGGGCTTCTTTGAGATAGGCCCGTTCAAACTCATTTTTTCCCGGGGAATAGAGTCCGGAAACTGTGATTCGGTTACCTAACTGCATATCGGGGAAATCGGGCAAATCGACGCGAATTCCGCCCTGCTCGTCTTCGATGTAAACGCTGTTCTGTTCCCCGAAGCCAATGATGTGGCCCGATACTTCGACGAAAATTTGTTCGTTCCGGGAATAATGAGCATTAGCGAGCGTTTTAAGGTCCCCGAGATTGGAGATTTTTTCATCTTCGGATTTTTGGAGAATGGTGACGTCGTCCGTTCCGTCCGAAGCCCAAATGTGCTTTTCCGCATCGGAGGAATCACTGATGGGAAGTTGGGAAAACACCCCTTTCAGGCGAATAGTCGTGCCCAGATATTTTTGAGTGTCGACGTAATCGATCGATGAGGAATCCGAAGTGTGAAAAAGCAGAATCTCATTAGCCCGAGCAATCCGCCAGACGATGGCGCCCGATTTTCGACGCGGAGTGATGGATCGCACAACGCCTTGAAGCTCTACCCGCCGTCCTTCGTAACTGGAATTCAGCCATTCCGAACTCGTTAGCGTCATGCAGGGTAATTGAAGATCTTTCGCCAGGAGTTCGGGCTTTATCGCTCGAACGAATGGCACCCCCAGTTTCTGCTCGGTATGTCCACGAACCTGTACCTCAACTCCCACCTTCGGAAGATTGCTCTTCAGGCAGGAGACGAAACAGCCCCCCGTAGAATCTTCCATGAAAAAACCTGAAAGCGAGGGAATCACTGCGGTGACTCGTCCGAAGAATCGCACGGAAGTTTGATCCGTCAGTTCTTTGGGGGAAAACTTTTTGAGCTCCCCGGCCTCCAGGAGTATCCGCTTATCTCGTTTTCCATTGTCTTGTTCGAAGGCTCGGTAGGCAATCGGCGTAAAACTGCGCTGCCCCTTTTCCAGGGAACCTACCCCTAAAACTTCCAGATAATCGTTCGGGGCTATCGTTGCATTGCTGATCGCTAATGCAAGTTCAGTGGAATTATCCGATATTTTCACCTCATGCATTTTCGGTTCGAGAACGATCCCCTCGATTTTCACTATCCGATTTCGGTATTTCGGAGTCACCGTCTCTTCGATCGGTACGCTGGGACCTTCGAAGAGATTCTCATTCGATACGGTCCTGAGATTGTTCTCGGAGCCTATTTTGATGCAAGGGGTGTCGCGATGAGTGGGCCCTATCCAGGGTACGGCACAACCAGTCACCGTTACGTATTTGTAAAGAAAGCGATTTTCCCACGGTTGTATCGAATTAGTATTTTCCACATCCAGATGCAGGAGGATCGGCTTGGAGGCATGGAGTTCGATTTCCAGCACATCGCGCCTGGGGAGAAATCGTACGGCCGTCACGAAACCCATCGTTTTCGCCCAGACCTCAGAGACTTTTGCGGAACTAATGTCCTGAATTTCAACCTGCTCTGGCGACGGAAGGGTGGTCGTACCAATCACTTTCGGCAAACTCACCTCGTGCACTTTCCAGCCAGGTTTCGTTTCTGAAGGCAACTGCAGCAGAATGCGATCGCCGGGGTTCGCCGGGAAGTCCGTTTTGGGAATGTGAAAGGCAATGACCTTTTTCGTCACGGAATCTAGCGCGAAATGGATGCGAGGATTCCGCTGGCGGAAGAGATAGATAGCCTCGATTCGTTTAAAGCTGGCGGTATCTATAGGGACCTGTTTGGCGGCAGGCAGAGTCGTTGTACCCTGAGCCCTGACAAGCGGTTCAGATGCTGAGCCTAACCCCCAACTGATACACCAGGCAGCAATAACGAAGCATGCCAGCCTCGTAGGACTCATTGGGACTTCCCTTTAGACGGAAGAGTTCGGGACGCTTGAATATAGGATGAGAATTATGAAAAAACAAAATTTGACAGTTCGAACGGAAAAAAGGTCAGCTGGGCGTCAAAAAAAATTATCGGGGCGAAGGTTTTTTCCACTGGGGATCGTATTCCTGGGAAAAAATCTCCTGGATCCGAGCCGCCCGGTCAACACCGGATTTTTCGAGAAGAACTTCCAGGGCTTTTTCGATTTTTTTCACTCGAGAGTCTGTAACCGCCGCCGAGGTGCTTTCCCCGCGATGGATACGGTCCAGAAATGCCGCCAGGTCCAGCAATTTGGAGCGTGCTTCAAGAAAATACTGTTCCACAGTTAGCGGAGCGGCTAGTGCTTTCAAGTTTTCCCCCCGGTTTGCAGATTGGTGACCGTTGAATAATCGTTTCGAATTTTGAGATCGACGAGCTGGTTGAGGTTCCCGGAACGGAAGCCTTCCAGATCGAGGGTAATATAGCGAAACCCCAGTTCGCGAAGCGCCCGGGCAAGATTCTCGCGCACTTTTTGTTCCATCAGTTTCGCAATCGCCTCCAGAGGCACTTCGATGCGAGCTAATTCCCCCTCGTGCAGCCGAACTCGGCATTCCCTCAGCCCCAGTTCTCGGAGGATTTTTTCGGCTGCCTCGATCATCGAAGTTCGCTGCGTGGTCACGACCACACCCGGAGCGAGTCGACTGCTCAAACAGGGAGACGCGGGCTTATCCCAGATAGATAAGCCGACTTCTTTAGCCAGGTCCCGAACTTCCGCTTTGGAAAAACCGGCTTCCACCAGTGGATGCCGAACTTTCTTCTCCGCGGCCGCAATCAATCCGGGTCGATAATCGCCCAGGTCGTCGGAATTAGCCCCGCTACAGATGACCTCGGCCTGCCATTCCGAAAGCTGAGCCGCAATGGCCGCGTACAGTTCGCTTTTGCAAAAGTAGCAGCGGGCTCCGTCGTTTTTCAGATACGCCGAATTCTGAAATTCCTGGGTCGAAATAATCTCGTGGGCTATTCCGATTTGCCGGGCAATCTCGATCGCTTCGGCAATCTCGGCACGGGGGACACTCGGGCTGTCAGCCGTTACGGCCCGCGCCTTGTCTCCGAGTGCCGTTTGGGCTGCCCAGCAAACGAGTGCACTGTCCACTCCGCCGCTAAAGGCAACTGCCACGCTGCTCATTTGGGAAAGCACTTCCAAGAGTCGCAGTTTTTTCGTCGCCAATTTGGAATCCATAAATGAAATTGTACCCGACTGGAGAGTTTCCAACTAGGTCTCGATTCGAGGGGGATATTGTGAGAAAGGGAATAGCGATTTTCTTAAGACGAAAATGCTGACAATTTTTCAATTTGGGCTGCCCTGCTCCTCGGAAGATTCTAAATCTTCAAGAAGGACTCTTCTCTAACTCGCCACTGAGGATCAAGATGCGTTCGCTCGCTCTTTCGCTTCTCCTTCTTATTCCAAGTCTTTGTACGGCTCAGGGTACGGCCGCCGACTACATTCGAGCTCAATCGCTGGGCCGTGAAGTTCAGGGCAAAGTTTTTCGGGATACCGTAACACCCGCCTGGGGCCAAAATGGCATGTGGTACAAGGTCCGGGCCAGTAAGGACCGATACGAATTTCACCTCGTCGATTACAAAACCGGGAAAAAGGAACCGCTCTTTGATCGGGAAAAACTCACGGCCGCATTAGCAGAAATCGGGGCGGCCAAGCTGAAGCTCGACGAGCTTTCTCCGGATCAATTTCACTTATCCGAGGATCGGATGAGTTTGAAATTTCCCTGGAATAACCAGACTCTGATTTACAACCGGCTCGATCATAGTGTCTCGATTGCGAAGCCGGATAAAGCGACGGCCTTCCAGCTTGAGGACAGCCAGCCCGTCCACTTTCAGGCTCGCAAAGAAAATCCCTGGAAAGCCTATAAGGAAGGCACCAAGCTGATTCTGGAAGATCGGGAGAAAAAAGAGAAATTCGAGTTGGGGAGTGACGACAAGGAGACCTACTACTCCGGGCCCTACCTCTTCTCGCCCGACTTCACGAAATTGGTGTGCGTTCGCGTGAAGCTCGGTGAAAAGCATGATGTCACAGTGATCGAATCTTCGCCGCGCACCCAACTCCAGCCCAAAGTCCGTATCCTGGAGAATTATCGTAAACCGGGCGATGCCATCACGATTCTGAAGCCGAGGTTGTTCGATCTCGCCACGAAAAAAGAAATTCCGATTTCGGATAAATTATTTGAAAACCCTTACGATTTTGAGGATCGGACCCTCTCGTGGAATTCCGACAGCAGCCAGTTTACCTTCGAATACAACCAGCGCGGCCATCAAGTCTACCGGGTGCTGAGCGTCGATGCGAAGACGGGCGCTGTCCGAGCCATCGTGAACGAGGAAACCAAAACGTTCTTCGAATATAGCGGGAAAAAATACATTCACTGGTACGACAACAAGCAAAAGCTGCTCTGGATGTCGGAGCGTTCAGGTTGGAACCACCTCTATCGAATCGACGCCAGTACCGGGTCAGTTCTGAATCCGGTCACTCAAGGGAACTGGGTCGTTCGCTCGATCGTGCGGACCGATGATGAAAAAGGCCAGATCTGGCTCAACGTCGGCGGAATCTATCCCGAGCAAGATCCCTACTATTTGCATCAGATTCGAGTGAATTACGACGGTACCGGCCTGGTGAAGTTGACCGAGGGGGATGGTTCGCATTTCGTGACCTATTCGCCGGATCGGAAATATATTCTGGATCGCTATTCGAGAGTCGATATGGCCCCCAAGACGGAATTGCGGGATGCCGAAACCGGTAAGTTGATCAGCGTTCTGGAAACGGCCGACGATAGCGATCTGAAGCGGATGGGCTGGCGGTCTCCCGAACGCTTTGTCGCCAAAGGTCGAGACGGTCAGACCGATATTTATGGCGTGGTCTATCGCCCGATGAACTTCGATCCCTCCAAAAAATATCCAGTCATCGAGAATATTTACGCGGGGCCGCAAGGAGCGTTCGTCCCCAAAATTTTCCGGGCATACGATCGCAAGGCCGAATATGCGGAGTTGGGTTTTATTGTCGTTCAGATCGACGGCATGGGAACCAGCTTTCGTTCGAAGGCATTTCACGATGTTTGCTGGAAAAATCTCGGCGATGCCGGTTTTCCTGATCGGATTCTCTGGCTGAAAGCTCTCGCCGAAAAATATCCGCAAGTCGATCTCACCCGCGTCGGGATCTTCGGAGGCTCCGCGGGAGGACAGAATGCCCTCGGGGCACTCTTGCGACATCCCGATTTCTACAAAGTCGCCGTCGCGGATTGCGGCTGCCACGACAATCGGATGGATAAGATCTGGTGGAACGAACTCTGGATGGGCTGGCCAGTCGGCAAGGAATACGAAGAAGCTTCCAACGTTGTGAATGCACACAAATTACAGGGGAAATTGCTGCTGACCGTGGGGGAGATCGATAGCAATGTGGACCCGGCTTCCACGATGCAAGTCGTCAATGCTTTGATCAAAGCCAATAAGGATTTCGACATGATCGTCGTCCCCGGTGGCAATCACGGCGTGGGAGAAACGCCGTATATGAATCGCCGCCGCATGGATTTCTTCGTTCGTCATCTGCTCGGGGTGGAACCCAGAGCAAACTAGCTATTCCTCGATGCGCTCGGCATAGAAGCCGGCATTGCGTTCCTGCAAAGTCGTGGTGCCGGCAATAATCTTCCCGTTGCCGGTGAACAGATGACCGCTAAAAGCCTGCTTCGTCGCGGGATATTTGATCTCGAAAGTGATCGAGTGTTGCGGTTGCCCCACTTTTCCCTTCACTTCGTACTCGCGACCATCTTTGTCAGAGGTGTACGTTCCGGAAACTTCTCCATCGTCCGTGGCAAGGAGCTTCAGCACCCCGGTGCGCCGACCATCGTCGTAAAGCTTGTAGGTGCCGTTGAAATACTTAATCTGAAATTCTTCGCCAATCGCCAGTTTTGGTTTTTTCTTCGGCACCACGCCCGGAATCGCCTTGGTGAGAACGTATAACTTGGCTTTGCCCACTGGTTTCAGAATCAGTTTGCCCTCCGTCTCCTGAGCGATGAGATCTCCCCCGAGTTTTTCCGGCACGATTTGTCCCTGGTCGAGGTGAATTCGCGAGCCGTTATACAGGTGCGTATTCTGGCCGGAAGCCTTGATCGCCCGCTCCGAACCTTCCCGAAAGGTGAGATATTTTTCCACCAGGAATAAAGGCACCTGTTCCTCGCCGACTCGCAAACGGGCCGGTTGAACCAGCAGCTTCGTCAATCGGCGATCGTTGGTTTCCACCACCAGAAAAGCCGATTGCGTGTCGGCCAGGACGTTCAAATGTTTTTCCATTTCCTCGACGCTCAGCGAGGCCACTTCCTTGAGCACTTTATCTTCCAGTGCCTTGGTCAGAACTGGCTGATAGTAGTACTCGAACTGGTCGGCGCGAACGGCCGCCGTCGCTGCCAGACATAGCACCAATGCCATAAGCTTTCGCATAGTTCGCTCCTGGGTGGAAATAACCGCCGGGCCGTTAACTCTTGAGAAATCCAACCCCCTTTTCGGGGCAGCGGTATCTGTTTTTTCGGGCTTTCTACCCGATTTTAAATTCGATACTCCGACGTTTTCGCCCGATTGACAGGGGAAATTACCCCTTGTCGAAGAGGATATCCTCAGTCATACTGATATCTAGTGTATAATACGTGAAGCCGCGGCGCGGCGGTTATACCGGCATCCCACACCGGTGCAACCGCTACGCCGCGGCTAATGCTTTCGATGATTGTGCGAACGAAAAGACATGGAAGAACTGTCACTAAATTTCCTGAAGCAGTTGTTGTCGACTCCCAGTCCGTCCGGGTACGAGCAGCGGATTCAGGAGGTCGTTCGCACCTGGGCCAAGCAGTATACCGATGACGTTAAAACCGATTTACATGGTAATGTCATCGCGCGACTGGCTCCGAACCGGCACGTGACGAATCCCGTCCGTATTATGCTGGCGGGACACTGCGATCAAATCGGATTGCTGGTCGAACATATCGATGGGGATGGTTTTATCTACGTCCAGCCCATTGGCGGTTGGGATATGCAGATTTTACTGGGGCAATACCTAACAATTTGGACCAAATCGGGCCCGATACAAGGTATCCTCTCCCGCAAGGCGCCTCATCTGCTGCAAAATGATGAGAGAAACAAAGTTCCGCAGTTCACCGACGTCTGGGTGGATATCGGGGCCAAAAATAAAGAAGACGCCGAAAAGCTGATCCGTCACGGCGATCCGATTACGGTAAACCTCGGCTTTCACGATTTGCTAAATGGACTGGCGGCTTCCCCGGCGATGGACGACAAAGTCGGTGTCTGGGTCGTGATGGAGGCTTTACGCCTGCTGAGGGATCGGGAGCGAAGTGCCGAAGTCTACTGCGTTTCAACCGTTCAGGAAGAAATTGGTTTGCGCGGGGCCACGACCAGTGCCCACCGAATCAACCCGACCATAGGCATTGCCGTGGATGTCTGCCATGCCAGCGACACCCCGGGGACCGATAAAAAGCAGCTCGGTGAAGTGAAGCTGGGTGCGGGACCGGTGCTGTTTCGCGGCCCGAATATCAGTCCCCGAGTTTTGGACGAGTTGGAGAACAGCGCGAAGCGACTCGAAGTTCCGGTACAAGTACGCGGTGTGGCCCGGGCCACGGGTACGGATGCCAATGTGATTCAGATTTCCCGCGAAGGTGTGGCCACCGCACTCATTGGGATTCCGAATCGTTACATGCACAGCCCCGTCGAGACCGTAAATCTCGACGATCTTAATAACGCGGCCAAATTACTGGCCGATTTCTGCGCGAATATCTCGGTGGAAACGAATCTGATTCCTTAACCGGATTGAAAGAGATATCCGCTCTCCCTCTGAAAGGGATGTTTCGGGAGTATTGCTATGGCCGATGAACGTATACCGATGACCCGTGAAGGGTACGATAAGCTGAAGAGCGAACTCGACCATCTGGTTGGTGTGGAAATGATCGAGATCACCAAGAAGCTGGCGGAAGCTCGTTCCGAAGGTGACCTCAGCGAAAATGCCGAGTATCATGCTCAGCGCGAAAATCAGGGTCAACTCCAGGCGAAGATCAACGAAATCCGCGACAAGCTGAGCCGCGCGAGTATCGTCGAACCTGGCCAGCGCCCCAAGGATATCGTCACCTTCGGCGCGACGGTTAAGGTCAAGGATGTGGATATCGACGAGGAAGAAACCTTCACCATTGTCGGACCCGGGGACGACGATCCGGATCAGAACAAGATTCTTTCGACGAGCCCGATCGGACAGGGATTGTTAGGCAAAAAGAAAGGCGAAACCGCGGAAATTCCGGTTCCGCGCGGCAAATTGAAATTCAAGATATTGGCCATCAGCTACGAGTGACCTCGTCGTCGAAGGCCTCATTTCCCCTGGAACGCAGATTGCGAATCACACTTTGATGATTCGCGATTCTGTCGCAACCTGACGAAGAATCTCGCGCATCTGCGATGAAAGCAGTTCGATATTGTCGTCCCGGAAGAAGAGCATGTGCTCGGCCGGTACGACATAAAGTTGCACTTCATCGCACCAGCGGTTCCAACCCTTGTGCGGGTCGTCGTAGTAATGGCCGATCCACTGATCGGTCTGTTCCGAACTGACCAGGATCACGCGGCCGTTGAAGTGCTCCGAAGGCAAATAAGCCTCACGCGCCTTGTAAAGAGCACCCCAGACGTGCTTTAATCGCTCTTGGGGAACCACTTTCATACCCGGAATCGGCGGCGCGTAAAAGCGGTGCAGGTTGAGCCGGAACAGAATCCGCTTCTTCATCTGGTCGATTCGGTTGCCCAGATAATGCAGCTTTCGCTTGCCTTTCATGTTGCGGAACACGCGAGCATGTTCGCGAACCCGCTTGAGCATCGGCATCGGTTTGGGATAGCCAGGCGCCAGGGTGTCGAAAGCGATGACGCGCGAAACGACTTTTCCCATGGCCTGTAATTGCAGGGCCGTTTCGAATGCGATCACACCGCCCACCGAGTAGCCGCCGATCACGTAAGGGCCTTCGGGTCGTTCGGCCAGAATTTCTTTCACGTATCGGGTGGCGATCAGTCGGATATCCTCCAAGGGAGGTTCCGTGCCGTCAACGCCGATGGCTTTCATTCCATAGGTGGGTTGTTCCGGCCCCAACAATCTCGAGAACTTGTGGAAGGCAAACACGTGCCCGCCGGCTCCGGCAATCAGGAACAGCGGTGGATTCGAGCCTTGGGTTTGAAGCGGAACGAGAACGCCACGACCCAATTCCAGATTGCGTTGGAGAACGGTCGCCAATCCCCGGATGGTTGGCGATTCGAAAAGGGCTTCGAGCGGGAGGCGATGCCCCAACCGGGTTTCGATCCGGGACATGAGTACGGCGGCCTGAACAGAATCGCCCCCGAGCTGGTAGAAGTCATCGTGCACGCTGATCGGTCTTATGTCGAAAATTTCTTCCCAGATCGACTGGAGTGCAAGTTCCTCATCCCCTACCGGGGCGACGTATCCCGTGGCCAATTCCGAATCTGCTTGATCTTTTGAATCCACGATATTCACCGAATTCATTTCGGATGTTGAGTTCATTCTTTCCGCCTCAAGTTTCTTTCTCAAGCGGTTCGCCAAACCTCGGATCGTTGGAGACCCGAAAAGCACTTCCAAGGGCAGGCGGTGCTTTAATCGATCCTCAATTCTAGACATTAAAAAGGCCGCTTGAAGCGAATGTCCCCCAATGTTGAAAAAATTGGCGGTCACTCCGATCGGCTTGATCGCAAAAACTTCTTCCCAAATTACCTGGATGCTCCGTTCCAGATTATCGGCAGGTGGAACGAATTCCAATTCATTAGTTGTTGAAGTCCAATCCGGTTCCGGCAAGTTTCGACGATCTAATTTTCCGGTCGCCGTTTGGGGGAAATTCTCCACTATTGTAAAGGAGATTGGTATCATATAATCCGGTAAAAAGCCGGATAAGTGTTCTTTAATACTAGAGGGAGAAGGACGCCGTTGTTGAGAGTCTATCAGCTTTAAGTAAGCTCGCAAAGTCGAGCCGCCAGACAAATCCGATTTCGAAATTACCACCGCCTGCGCCACGCCGGGGAAGCTCTCCAGAGCTCGCTCGACCTCTCCCAGTTCCACCCGGAACCCGCGAATCTTCACCTGATGATCGATACGGCCCAGAAATTCGATGTTTCCATCCGGCCAGTAGCGAGCCAAATCCCCGGTTTTGTAGAGCTTGGAGCCTTCCCGATCGGTAAACGGATCTGGAATGAATCTTTCGGCCGTCAGTTCCTGCCGGTTCAGATAGCCATCGGCAAGAACTTCTCCTCCGATGTGCAATTCACCCGGAACGCCGAGCGGCTGGGGCTGCAGATTTTCATTCAGAATATGATAGTGGGCATTCCGGATCGGCTTTCCATAGGGAATGCTGACCCAACCGGAATCGACTTCGTCGATGCTAAACCAGTTCGACCAGATGGCCGCTTCGGTCGCGCCGCCGAGACTGACGACTCGGCTCGTCGGGAAGACATCTCGAATTTGCTGGGGAAGTGAAACGGGGATCCAGTCGCCGGAGAGCAGTACCAGTCGAAGATCGCCAGATCGCTTGTTTTTGTCGAAAAAATGAGACAATTGCTGCAGCAGCGCCGGGGCAGAATCCCAGAGAGTAATTTTTTCGGTCTGAAGTATTTCCAGCAATCTCAAAGGATTGCGAAGTTCGTCCTCGCTGGCCAGGCGCAGGGAACCGCCCGCACCCAGAATCCCAAAAATATCGTACACCGAAAGATCGAAACTCAGCGAAGTCACGAACAGCAATCGGTCGGTATGATGAACCCGGAAAGTGGTGTTGACCCAATCCAACACGTTGGCAACAGGCTTATGCCGCAGGAGGACCCCTTTGGGAAGGCCGGTCGATCCGGAGGTGTAAATCACGTAGGCCAAATCGTTTGAAGTGCCAATCTTTGCCGGGTTGCGATTGGGCTGAGATCTAAGATCGAGCTTATCCAGAACCAGCAGCTTTGCCTCGTCTGCAATTTCCAATTTGGTCAGACTGTCGGAATTGGTCAACACCCACTTTGAGTTGCTGTCCTGGATCATGTGATTCAGTCGCTCGGCCGGCGAACTGAGATCGAGCGGAACGTAAGCGCCTCCCGCTTTGCTGATGGCCAGAACTGCGGCAATCATTTCCGGGCAACGAGGCAGCGCCACCGACACGAATTCGTTAGGCTTCAGTCCGAGCCCGATCAGATAGTGAGCGATCTGATTGGCCCTGCCGTTCAGCCGTTCGTAACTCCAGGTCTCTCCCGATGTCAGAATAGCGGCCGCATTCTTTTGACGAATAGCGGTCTCTTCAAAGAGTTCGTGGATCTTCCGTTCCGAGGGATATGCCCCTTCGGTGCGATTCCATTCGTGCAGGATCTTTCGGCGTTCCGTTTCCGGAAGCAAAGGCAGGTGCTGAATTTGTTCCGAGGGATTAGCCAAGGCGGCATCGAGTAGGGTCTGAAAGTGGGCCGCCAGACGATCGATGTAGATTTCGTCGAAAAGATCGGTGTTGTATTCGATCCAGGCTTTCAGTCCTCCGCCGAGCTTGTCTTCCAGCACGAAGCGAATATCGAACATGGACGTGCCGTTATGCAGGCTGATCGGCAGCATATCGTGCGGTCCGAGATTCGTGGGCAACAGCCCCTGATTCTGGTAAAGGAAAGCGATCTTAAACAATGGCTGTCGGCTGGTATCCCGAACGGGATTCACGGCCTCCACGATGGTTTCAAACGGCACGCCGCTGTGTGCAAGCGCTTGAAGCGTGGATTTGCGCACGGCCGAGATTGCATCCCGGAAGGTCATCTTCCCATCGATGCGATTTCGAAGCGAAAGAGTGTTTACAAAAAAACCAATCAGTTCTTCGGTATCCGGGCGACGGTTGGCCACCGGGGTGCCGATGCAAAGGTCCGTCTCGCCAGTGTAGCGGTGCAGCACGCTCAGAAAAGCGGTCAGCCCGACCATGAATCGCGTGGATTGCTCCGCAAAAGCAAACTCGTCGAGCTTGGCAAGTTTAGCCGCCGTAATTTCAAAGCGAACTACCGAACCGCGGAAGGTCTGAATCTTCGGCCGGGGCCTGGAGAACGGCAAATCGAGCGAAGCCGGCGGTGGAGTGAGTACCTGCTTCCAGTAAGCCAGGTGCTCCTGGAATTCGGATTGCGAACGCCAGGCCTTCTCCCAGATCGCATAATCGCCGTACTGGATCTGTAGCCGATGCCGATCCATCTCGGAACCTACTCGGATGGACTGGTAGGCTTCGGTTAGTTCGGCGAAGAACTGGTTGATGGAAACGCCGTCCGTGATGCAGTGGTGAAAATTCACCAATAGGAAGAAATCTTCCGTGTCGATTCGCCAGAGTCGAACGCTCCAGAGAGGGGCCTGTTGCAGATTGAATGGCCGTCGGGCCTCCTCCTCCGCTTCCCTCTTGACGCGTGGAAAGCGTTCCGATTCCGGAAGTGCGGAAAGATCGGAAAAAGCGACGTCGATGGAAATCGAAGGCTCGACGAACTGAACCGGTTCGCCGTTGTATTCGTCCAGGCGCGTGCGCAGCGGTTCGTGTTTGCGGGACAAGGTCCCGAGAGCCGCGCTCAGCACGGCCACATCCAGGTCGCCGAGCAGGCGAACCAGACGGTACACATTATAAACTTCCGGCTGACTGATGAAGCGATCGAGAAACCAGAGGCGGGATTGCGCAGAGGTCGCCGGAAACTCGCTACGATTGGCGGCCACCTCGATGATCGGCTTATTCGAAATCAGGGAGTTCGGCTTGGACTCCTGCAGCAGCCGGCAGAGATTCCTGAAGGTCCGCGCCTGAAAGAAATCTTCCGTCTGAAGCGAGAGGGAGAAGCGAGCCTGAATGCGGGATAAGAGAAGAGCGGAGTCGAGGGAATTACCGCCCATTTCGAAGAAGTCATCGTCCCCGGCAACAGAATTCACACCCAGAATGTCGAGCCAGATTTCAGCGACGACGTCTTCGGCACGAACCAGGTCGAACTGGTTTAGAGGCAGGATTCTCGACTGAATTTCATTCGCACGTGGCGAGGAAAGCATCTCTGTATCATCCCCCGGCTCGCAAGCAGCGAGCTAGTCAAAAGAACCGGCAGTTCGATTCGGCAGATATTCGGAACACTGGCTCAGTGAGACGTGCTATCCCCCGCGCCGGTTCCCAGTCCTGCCCAATCTCCCTGTTCCCCCCATTCAAGCAATTGCGAAGATCCACTTCAATCGCTTTTATTCCTAAAGCTGGGATAAGGGATATATAGCTTAAGTTACACTTGTCACAACCTGAATTTTAATCCCAGGTAGTGCCATATACCGACATAAAAACCACTTTTTTATAAGTTTATGCTAATACAGGACAATCGAGTTTACGGACGTAATATTCTCTCGAATTTTGAGGCGATCTTTTGTAATAATTGCCCGAACTCATATCCCCTAAATTGCGCGAAGGTCCGATCTTCCACGTAAGTCGACCATCCAACAGTGTCACGTTAGACAATTTGGCTTTTTAGAATCGGTAGCAAGATAGAGAATTTCGTTCCGGTGCCCACTTCACTCTGAACTTCGATGGATCCCCCGAGTGCTTCGATCACTTTTCGAGTTGTGGGCAACCCCAGACCGGTTCCCCCCATCTTGGTCGTGTGGAAGGGTTTGAAAATCTTTTCGAGTTGATCTGTGGGAATTCCCGAACCGGTGTCGATGACGTCCAGGCGAATGAACTCTCCCTCGATGTAATCCTGAAGGATAATCTCACCGCCCTCCGGCATCGCCTCCTTGGCGTTGATGAGCAAATTCAGCATCGCCTGCTTGAAAACCTGCGGGTCGATTTTGACGCGCGCTGAGTCGCCGCAGGGATACCAGGTGAGTTGGATACCCATGGTCTGTGCGGTCGGCTGGAAGAAATCGATGACTTCACTAACGACATCATCGAGGCGGACGATCTCCAATCGCAAGAGTTCCTGAGCGCGTGCAAAGCGCAGAAAATCATTGGAGATATCGGTGATTTTCGTGCATTCCGTCTGGAGGCGCTGAATCCGCTCGGCAATGCGGCGTTCCTTGGGAGACTGTGGATTTTCGTAGTCTTCCGCGAGAAGCTGCAAATTCAGCCCCAGCGTGGCGATGTGATTTTTGATTTCATGAATAAAGCCACCCGCCACTTCAGCCAATTCGGTAAATTGCTCGGCGGATGGCATAATAATCAATCAGAGTTTGAACGAAAGACAAACTGAGGAGCCAGGCTCCTCAGTCGCTTGCGAGTTCAATCCCCTGCCCTTAGTTTCAACCGTAAACCTTGGCGTATTCTTTGCAGCTGATGCTCTTGATCTTGCTGGCCTGACCGCCCTGACCGAAAGCCAGCATGCGTTCCTTGCAGACTTTCTTCATGGCTTCGCGGGCCGGCTTGAGGTAATCGCGCGGATCGAACTTATCCGGGCTTTCCATCAGCACTTTGCGGATAGCGCCCGTGATGGCCATGCGGTTGTCGGTGTCGACGTTAATTTTGCGAACGCCGAACTTGATACCGAGCTGAATCTCTTCGACGGGAACGCCGAAGGTCTGCTTCATTTTTCCACCGTATTTGTTCAGAATATCCTGCAATTCCTGCGGCACGCTACTGGAGCCGTGCATCACCATGTGAGTGTTCGGCATCTTGGCGTGAATCTTCTTGATTACGTCCATATTCAGCACTGCGCCGTCAGGCTTCTTGCTGAACTTGTAGGCACCGTGGCTGGTGCCAATGGCTACGGCCAGAGCATCGACCTTCGTCTTGGCCACGAAATCAGCGGCCTGATCTGGATCGGTCAGCAACTGGCTGTGATCGAGCACGCCTTCGGCGCCGTGGCCGTCTTCGGCTTCACCCATGCCGCTTTCGAGCGAACCGAGGCAGCCGAGTTCTCCTTCGACCGAGATGCCGAGCTTATGGGCCAGTTGCACGACTTCCGCCGTGACGCGGACGTTGTAATCGTAATCGGCCGGAGTTTTGCCATCTTCGGCGAGAGAGCCGTCCATCATGACGCTGGTAAAGTTCTGTTCGATAGCACTTTTGCAGGTAGCCGGGCTATTGCCGTGGTCCTGGTGCATGACGATGGGAATATTCGGATAGAGTTCTGCCGCAGCCAGCATCAAGTGACGCAGGTAGGCATCCTGGGAATAGCTGCGGGCGCCGCGGGAGGCCTGGACGATCACGGGAGCGTCAATTTCTTTCGCCGCTTCCATGATCGCCTGAATTTGTTCCATGTTATTGACGTTGAATGCGGCAATTCCATAATTGTTTTCCGCAGCATGGTCCAACAGGAGACGCATCGGCACCAATGGCATAACTCATCCTCTTCAGAAAACTCGTTAATTCGTGAAAAGTCATGTTACGAATTCGAGCGGAGGGGTCCAGCGATCCGGCTGACCCCGGGCGGAGGAATGAACACCGGAAAGTGAAATTTCACTCGTTCTTCGCCGAGTGGTCTTCGAATTGCAAAGACTCGGCTGCGGTCGTGTCCTGTTCGAGGCCGGAAGCACCGAGAATCCAGATCGCACCGGCTACAAAAATCAGGGTGGAAACCGCAAGCATGGCGATTTCCCAGCTCCAGACGTCGGCAATCCACCCCATGATGAAGGGAGAAATAGCATCGCCGAACAGGTGAATGATCAGAATGTTGAGCGCGAAGCCTGTGGCTCGGACGCCCGAATGGGTCACATTGGCAGTTATCGCATTAGCCGGACCGGTATTGAAGAAGAGGAAGAAGACCGCACCGGCGAGCAAAAGCCAGGCATAAGGAAATGGAACGAGAACCATTCCCACAAACAGCGGGAAAGCGAGCATTGCCGAATAGCCGCAGACCAGGAAGTAAGCTCCCTGCATGTACTTTCGCAAATAATCTCCGAGGATTCCACCCAGCAACGTAGCCAACAACCCGCACACAACGACCAAAACGCCAAAATAGAGATTGATCTGGCTCAGCGATAGAGACAACGGTACTTCCTGGCCATCGACAATCTTGTAGGCTTGAGCACCGCTGACAATTTGAGGGTAGTAGTTTTCAAAGGCGGTCCGGGTCAATTTTTCTTTGAGAAGCTGATTCATTTGCGGGATGCCCAGCGGTTCCTCGCTGCGCAACTTATTCAATTGCTCGATGACATCGACGGGGATCAAGGGTTCCCCACTCGGAGCCTTCAACTGAACCAGTTTTTCGATCGATTTATCAGTGATTTGCAGTTGGCCGACCCGTTCGAATATGTACTTGGGCGCAAAGGCGGCCACGCCCCCCAGCACAAAGGTCGTGCAAGTCATCCCGAGAGTGCAGAATCTGAAGGAGCGGATTCGCCAGATTTTCTTCACTCGTTCCCAGTAGGTATCCTTTTGCGCGGATTCAGGTCCTTTATAGCGCGGCGGTTCCTTCATGAAGAAGCAGAACAACCCCAGAATCAGACCGGGAAAAGTGACTGCATAAAATGCAGCCCGCCAGCCAAAGGATCCAGCTATGGCCCCACCCAGAACGAAGCCCAGAGCACTTCCAACTGGGATCGCCAGATAGAACCAGGAAAGCACTTTTCCCCGATGACTGACCGGGTACATATCCGAAAGCATCGAAGGCGCCACCGGACCATAAGCGGCCTCTCCCACCCCCACAAAACAGCGGGTCAAGAGCAGGACGATATAAGCGCCGGCCAAACCTGAGGCGCCACTTGCCAGACTCCAGGCGATGACGCCAATTCCGACAAGATACCAGCGGGAAAACTTATCCCCCAGCACCCCGAACAGCGGAGCCGTCAGCATATAAACCACGAGAAAAGCACTGGTGAGCGAGCCGAGTTTACGATTCAGCCACGGGTCGTTCGGATTGAACAGATCGAGTTGAATATTGGAAAGTGTGGCGGAGAGAACCTGTCGATCGATGTAATTGAAGAGATTGATGGCCAGAAGAAGAAACAGCATCTTGGATGCCCCGGGATGTATTTCCTTCGGGCCGCCATTTCCGGTCGGTGTGTAGGCCATGAATGATCTCGACGAGGGGGTATGCGGGATCATCCTCGATCCCGCAAATCACAATTTATCAGTTCGTTGACTTGAGAGTACCGATCGCGTAAAGATTATCGAAACCTCGGATATACAGGCGGCCATTCGAAATTACCGGCGAGGCCGAAACGCGGTCGTTGAGTCGATTTTTGGCGAGAATTTCGAACTTCTCACCCGCTTTAACCACAGTGACCGTTCCATCGTGACCCGAGAGATAGATCTTACCGTCCGCATAGACCGGCGAGCTGCGATATTTCGCTTCGTGGAATCGCTCGTTCTTGTAATAGGCTTTACCCGTTTTAGCATCCAGGCAGGTCAGCTGACCGCTTGCGGAGCACAAATACACCAGACCGTCTTTCAATAGGGGGGAGGGGACGTCGGGAGTTGTTTCAAAACGGAATTGCTCGAATTCGCTGCCGGGACCAAAAGTTCCCTTCGCATCCGGCTTCACGGCCACTACCGGACCGCGCTTGGCCGTCGGCACAATAATCAATTCCGGTGTCGCTAAAGGAGAAGCGACAAATCGCAGCGTGCGATCGTATTTGGCCTTGGCGTTCAATTCCGTAACTCGCCAGATTTCAGAACCATCTTTCAGATCGTGGGCCGTGCAGTAATCGTTGCCGTGGGCCAGCAAATAGGCTTTATCGCCGTTGTGCCAGATCATCGTCGATGCGTAGCTATGCTCGTTCTCCTGAATCCCATCGCTCTTGCGAACGACTTTCCAAACTTCCTCACCGGTTTTCGCATCGATGCAGATCACATAGCCGGGAATGCTGTGAATCAACTGCCAGTAGAGTTTATCGCCGTAAAGAACGGGGGTGCTGTGCATGCCGAACTGATATTTGAACTTGCCATATCGTTCCTGGGCATTGAACTTCCAGATTTCCTTTCCGGCGACGTCGAAGCAAGCCAACTCTCCTGAGCCGACGGCGACCCAGACATGCTTACCATCGGTGCTCGGTGAAGAAGTGGCAGCACTATTCTCGCCGGCCTGGAATTGAGGTTTCTTGGGTACAATCCCGACCTTCTGCTTCCAGATCTCCTTACCATCTTTGGCATCCAGGCACAGCAGCACCGTGCTATCCCCCTCTTCACTGCTCAAGAAAATCTTGTCGCCCCAGACGACGGGAGTCGAGGCTCCGATCCCAGGCATTTTCGCTTTCCAGGCGATGTTTTTCTCATCGGACCACTCCGAAGGAATGTTCTTCTCCGTGGAAATCCCGAGATTGTCCGGGCCGCGCCAGGACGGCCAATTGTCGGCGAATGCTGGGCTGGACCAGGCAACCAATGTCACCAGGTAAAGAAATCGAAACGTTCGAATGATCATGGCAACCCATTGAATTTGGAAATTTGGCAGGAATTACAATATTCTCTGGGATGATAGCAAACGATTCGACGGCTCACAAGAAGGCAACTGACGAACTCTCATCTTTTGACTTGTTTTCCCAATTCAGTTGAGGTATACACTATTACATGAGTGTTCCACCACTTCACGGACGAGGGATCAGCATCAACCCCGCGAATCGCTTTATCCCGATCTATCGGGAAGAGGGCGAAGAATGGCGGGATCCGGACGATCCTGCACCTCAAACTCGCTTTTTTCGAGACACTACCAAATCGATTTTCGCCAAAAACGAAAGCCCAGACATCCCTTTTGAACTGGGGATAAACCCATACCGGGGCTGCGAGCATGGTTGTGTATATTGTTACGCCCGGCCGACGCACGAATATCTCAGCCTCTCCTGCGGACTCGATTTCGAGACGCAGATTTTCATCAAGGAAGATGCGCCGGACTTGATGCGCAGGGAGTTTTCCAAATCAAGTTGGAAGCCACAAACCATCAGCATGTCAGGGGTTACGGATTGCTATCAACCGGTGGAACTCCGACTCCAGATCACCCGCCGTTGTCTTGAAGTGTTCGCGGAGTTTCGCAATCCTGTTGGAATAGTTACCAAGAACGCGCTTGTGACTCGGGATATTGATCTACTGAAGGAACTTGCGAAATATCAGGCGGCAGTGGTTTTCATTTCG
Organism: Telmatocola sphagniphila; assembly: GCF_018398935.1. Classification (GTDB taxonomy): domain Bacteria; phylum Planctomycetota; class Planctomycetia; order Gemmatales; family Gemmataceae; genus Telmatocola; species Telmatocola sphagniphila. The sequence goes on from NZ_CP074694.1 coordinate 1,739,488, forward strand.
GTTACAACGCTGGATAAAGAACTCGCCCGGGTCATGGAACCGCGGGCTTCCGCACCAGAAGCTCGTCTGCGCGCTATCGAAGAACTTGCCGCAGCCGGGATCCCTGTGGGAACGATGGTTGCTCCGGTCATTCCTGGTCTAACCGATCATGAAAGCCCAGCGATTCTGAAGGCCGTGAAGGAGCGGGGAGCCATTACAGCGGCCTATCAGATGCTTAGGTTACCCTATCAGGTCAAGGAATTATTCATCACCTGGCTGGCCCAGCACTTCCCAGAGCGAAAGTTGAAAGTATTAAATCGGATTCTGTCCGTGCGGGACGGCAAACTGAACGATTGGCGATTCGGACATCGGATGAAGGGAGAAGGCATCTGGGCAGACTTGTACCGGCAGCAGTTCCTGTTGCATCGCGAACGGGTGGGTCTTGAACCCTATGGTCCGAGCTTGAGTACCGAACACTTTCGGGACCCTACCCGCCTCTTCTGAGGAATGCCGCTCACTTGGCGATCAATGATTCCACAAGCGGGGAATAGGAAACCATATCCTTCCCGGCGATCTTCGTTGTGAAACGAACTCCAAAGGGCAATCGCCCGGCCGGCAATTTGGGATCGACCTTCAATGTGAATTTGGCTTGGGTCTCCCCTTTCCCGATTGGTTTCACGTTAGCGGTAACACCTTCGGGCAGACCGACTAACGCAACATTCACTTCCTCGGTAGCGGCTGCACTCCGCTCCAGTTTGATGGTGCATTCCAGCGGCTTATCGCTCTTGAAGGTGGGAGAACTCAATTGAATGGTCCCGCGGATCGGTGGCGAGGAAATTACCGCCACGGCCACCTGCCGGGTAATGGGAATGGGAGGATGTAAGAGATTATCCATCTCTTTTCGCACGGCCTCCAATCGATCCGCATAGCGTCGTTTTACTTGACCATTAATCACGATCTCGCCTAGGACGCCGAAGACATAGGCCGGCTTCAAATCGGAACCAGTCAGTTGGATCGGAAGCAAAGCCTGATTGGAATTGGCTGGAACTACGACACTTCCGATCACTTGCTCGGGCCCTTCGACAGAAAGTCGAATTTCTCCCCCATAGTTTTTCCGTTTAATGGCCACCGGAAGCAGTGTCCCGGTCATCATCGAAGCTTCGCAGCGGTCGAGGGGAAGTATCAGCTCGAAATCGGGTTCATCTTCCCGCACTATCAAGTGATATAACTCGGCCGGTCCGAAAAGATAATTCAGGTGTTCCGCCTTGATGAACAGTTCGGTATCGCTCGTTGCAGCGTACTCGAGACGAGCGGTAGTTTGCATCGGGTCGCTCTTGGCAAGTTGTTTCTGATCTTTGTCCAAAAGTTGCAGATAGACCTCGGCCGGGGTATTGATGTCGAAGGTTTCTGCGGAGATGAGGTATTTCACCCCCTTTTTGGCGGGGAAACGATAGTAATCGACATCTCCCTTGGACTGAAAACCGGCCGAGACTCCACAGGGCACTGGAAGCTGCATCGCTTCCGTCGGCTTATTGTTGGGCGCTTTCTCCAAAAGTTCCGGCACGTCCGAAATTCGAACCTGCAAGGGCCAGCCCGAAAGTTCGCCGATTTTCGGGACTACCGCAATGGCTCCGGTAAGCGAAGTTGCAGGAGCAGTCACTTCAACCCCGAGCACTTTCGTTATGCTGGCTCCGGGGAATTGAACTGTCGCTTTTTTCCCTGCCTGAATGTACAGGGGTTCGACGACTTGCCCGACGGGAAAATCGCCGATTCGCAACCGATAGTGATGGTTGGGGCCGCCCCGATATTGCGTATCGCGCATTTCGATCAGATACTCGCCGGCCTCGGCAAAAGTATGGGTAATTCGGGCATCGTTCTGCAAACCGGGTGGATCGTCACTATAAGTTCCCGGGATTTCGAGACCGGTAGCGGCACTATAAAGCTTTAAAATGGGATCGATCGGATTACCGAGTCTATGGCCGAGGGTTTCGAAACTGAGTCGTTGGCCGGGAGATACGGTGAAGCTGTACCAGTCGCTCTTATCCTCGTCGACTTTACCAGCCACTACACAGGGAATCGTCAGTTTTTGAGGCGTTTTCTTGTCCTGATGGCCGGACGTCTGCAAAACCTGAGGCAAGTCGTCCACGCAAATGAGAATCGCATTCGAAATACCAAATTCGGTAATCACGCGCAAATGGTGGTAACCCACCGAGGCCTCTTTCGAGACATCGAGTGTCAGCGTCACTTCCTGCGCCGATTTGGCTTTAACGGACGCCTGCACCGGGAAACTGGCCCAAACCGCTTTGGCAGTTTCCAGTTTGCTTCCGGAAATTTTTAATTCCGATTTGGTGCCGCGGGATAGGCCATGTGGAAACGCCGGTGAAATTACCGGTGCCTGCGGCGAAAGACTTACTGTCGAAGCCGGCGCGGGAGAATCGGGCTTTTTTTGAGCCACGGCCAAGGATGTCAAAGAAAGAACGAGAAACGCTGCGAGTTGGCGTTGGTGCATGATGGATGTAATACCGGGCCAGCAATTAGGAGGGAAAGTTCGGCGTGTATTCGATCGCATCTGTTAAAAGTAAATGCGGCCAAACTCAATTCTTACTGAAATCCAGCTTGAAAGCTTCGCGATTCAGCGGATCTTCGAGGAATTTCTTGTGGCACTGCGGACAGAGTTCGTAGCGAAATTCTTTAAAAGTGGGTGCCGGTCCCACCGGTTCGAGCATCATTTCCTCGAGATCATCAATGCCATCGTCGTCCGTCTCAGGCAGTTCCACGACTTCATCTTCATCCAGAGCGTCCGAGGAAATCGGCAGATCCGATTCCTTCATGTTGTGGCATTTGGGAGCGAGGTGGGCACTCATTTTCAGCACATAAATATCGTCTGTCGCGGGATGCATTTCTTTTCCACATACATCGCAAGAATAGTGTAGCATATCCCCGACCCTCGACATGATTGTGGCGTAACGATTACGCCGATAATTCTTATCTATCCATTCGTGCCAGAGATACCAGGAACTGTCAAGCACAAACTGCATGCGAAACGAAAAAACGTCGCTATAACATCTGAGTGAATCTTTAGGGCATTCAAGGAAATTCATTCATGGCGGACCAGCCTTCATCCAGTACTGCGGCAGATCCCTGGTTTCAAAATCTCTTCGCCGAGCGCATCGGTGGTGCGAAATATGGTAAAGGCACCGAGATCTACAAATTCGAAAAGATCAAACGAGCGAAACGGAAAGCTCTGGCGGAGCACCCGGAGCGTAAACTGCTGGATTTTGGCATCGGCGAAAATGACGATATGGCCGCGGCCTCAGTCCGCGAGGTCATGAAAAAGGAAATCGACAAAGTCGAAAACCGCGGTTATGCCGACAACGGCATTGCCAATTACAAGGAAGCCGCCGCTGAGTTCATGCAGCGTCAATTTGGCGTAAAACTCGACCCGATTACGGAAATTTGCCACGCGATTGGCTCCAAACCGGCTTATGCGATGCTGCCCGCCGTGTTCATCAACCCGGGCGATGTCACTCTAATGACCGTTCCAGGTTATCCCGTGGCCGGTACCCACACCCGCTACTATGGCGGCGAAGTGCATCGGCTGCCCCTTTTGGAAAAGAATGGTTTTTTCCCGGACCTCGATGGCATCCCGGCCGATATCAAAAAACGCGCGAAATTGATGGTTATCAATTTCCCTAACAGTCCCACCGGAGCTGTGGCGACCAAGGAATTTTACAAAAAGGTCATCGAGTTCGCGCATCAGAATCAGATCGTGATCGTACAGGATGCCGCCCACATTCTGCTGACCTTCAGCGGCGAGCCCTTCAGTTTCCTCCAAATGGACGGTGCCAAGGAAGTTGGAGTAGAAGTCCATTCGATGTCGAAGGGCTTCAACATGATCGGCTGGCGACTGGGATTCGTCTGCGGGCATCCCAAAATCGTCCAGGCCTTCGCCGACGTCAAGGACAATAGTGACTCAGGCCAGTTCATGGCTATCCAGCATGCGGCGGCAGCGGCACTGAGAAATCCGGAAATTCCCATCCAGATCTGGGAAAAGTATCGCCGTCGTATCAAGAAATTGGTCGATGCTTTGAACGCTGTGGGATTCCAGGCCAAGATGCCCGGAGGGTCTTATTTCCTCTATGCCAAGGCTCCGATTTCGGCGGGCGAGCTGAAATTCCAGAATGCCGAGGAGGTCAGCACTTTTCTCATTCACGAACAGTCGGTCTGTTGCGTGCCCTGGGATGACGCGGGTCCCTATCTGCGTTTCTCGGCGACCTACATCGCCAAGGATGAGGCCGAGGAAGATCAGCTGATGAAAGAAACTGTGGAGCGACTGGGTCGCCTGAAGCTTCAATTTGCCTAATGGAGCGAAGGGAAAATGAAGATTGTCATTACGGGAGCGACTCGCGGGCTTGGTCGAGCCTTGGTTGCACCGCTGGCAAAAAAGGGGCACACGGTTTACGGTTGCGGCCGAAATGAGGCGAACATCGCCTCTCTTTCCGCCGCTTTCCCGGCCCCACACGATTTTGAGGCACTGGATGTTCGCGATTTTCGGGCGGTTCAGCGCTGGGCGAGTCGAATTCTGCTCTCCGTCGGCTCGCCCGATCTGCTCATTAATAACGCTGCTGTTATGACCACTCCGGCCAATCTCTGGGAAGTCTCCGAGGAAGAATTTTCACGTTTAATTGATGTGAACATAAAAGGTGTGGCCAACGTCATTCGGGCTTTCGTACCGGCGATGGTCTCACAAAAGCGGGGAGTGATCGTCAACTTATCCTCGGGTTGGGGGCGTTCGACTTCGCCACAGGTAGCCCCCTACTGCGCCAGCAAATATGCAATTGAAGGTTTGACTAAGGCCCTGGCTCAGGAATTGCCACCCGGAATGTGTGCCGTCCCTTTGAATCCGGGTACGATTGATACGGACATGTTAAGACAGGCTTGGGCGGACACGGCCAGTAACTATCCAAAACCGGAAGCCTGGGCCGAAAAGGCGGTTCAGCTACTTCTCGGGTTATCCGCAAAGGATAACGGTAAGTCCTTATCTGTACTGTAATTAACCTAAAAATATAGAAGAAATTTCAGGCCGGGACGAATACTCGTGCGCTCGCACGAGTATTCGTTACAATCCGACTTCCTAGTACATATTTCCCTTGCTGTCAAATTCTACCTCGGTTATACCAATTAAAGGTCATAATCGGGAGAATCGAAAATGTTAGCAACTAAAAAAGTTACGTTAAATTTGACCGCTTTGGAATCTCGCGCCCTGATGGCAACGAACGTTCTGGGCGTCGCTTCGGGATACAACGGTTTCTTTTTCAATAATTACGATGCGTCATATTCCGACGTCCAGGGAAAGCTGGCCGCCGGGGGGAATGTTTCGCTGACGGGTTACTCCGTGGGCGACAAAATCTCCAACGCCGGTCCGGAACTGGTCGTCGGAGGTAACCTGAACTTTACCAACGGACAAGTGGACGGCGGCGGTGTAACATATGGCGGCACCCTGACCACTAAATGGTTTGGGACGAATGGCGGAACCATCAGCCAGAAGTCGGGAGTCGTTGACTTTGCGGCGGCTCAGGCATCATTGACTAGCACTTCGGAAGCCCTCGCGAACAAGCCCTCCAACGGAACCGTGGTCAATCAGTGGGGTGGACTCATCCTCACTGGAACCAGCACGGGCACCAATTACTTCTCGCTCAATGCCTCCCAGCTATCCAGCTCCTGGGGTATTACGATTAATGCACCGGCAGGATCCACGGTTATCGTGAATGTGCACGGAATGTCGGCCAGCATGAAGTTCATGGGCTTCCAACTCCAGGGCGGCGTTACCGCCGATCACGTTCTGTTGAATTTCGTCGATGCTCAATCGCTGGTGCTGGACGGAGTAGGAATTCAAGGAAGCATTCTCGCACCCAACGCGAATGTAAAATTTGACAACGGCCAGATCAACGGAACGTTGGTAGCCAATTCGATGTGCGGCTACGGCCAGTTGAACTGGGTGCCACCGAATATCGAAGTCTGCGGCTGTCTGTACAACCCGACTCAACCTGCCAGCTTATCCGGTAGCATCTCCACATCGATTTGTGGGTGCGGCCAGGTGCATGTTCAGTTGATCAATCAGACCACCGGAGCCGTCGTTGGAGATGTAATGGTTTCCAAGGGGGGGACTTTCTCGTTCGCTGCCGTACCTCCCGGTGTTTATAAGCTGACGGCTTCCCGGGCACATGGCACCATACACGCCACCGCTGGAAACGCAGGGGGCAATTTGATGGCAGGCGACACGGCGACGATTTATAACATCGATTTGACCAGTGGGGCCAAGGCGACCGGTTACAGTTTCGGTGCCTAAGCCTTTGAAGGACTTGCCAAGGCTCGTAGAAGTGATTTTTACGAGCCGTTTTCATTTTTACGGCCTATCTTCTGTCAAAAAATCTCTTTACGCACATTGGTCCTCGCCTCTCATTCGATAAGTTGAACCTGTCTGTGAAAATCAGAAAGGCGACCAGCGAATGACATTAGTTCACGCGATAATTCTGGGAATCGTCCAGGGACTAACCGAGTTCCTGCCAATCAGTAGTACCGCCCACTTAAGAATCACCCCTCCCCTGCTCGGTTGGGATCACGGCGGCGGACAGGCTTTCGAGACCGTTATTCAGATGGGCACGCTGGTGGCTGTGATCTGGTACTTCCGCGCGGATATTCTTCATCTGCTCGGCGGCTTGAAAAGAGACGTGCAAGCCCGCAAGCTGGCCAGCAATCACGAATCGAAGTTGGCCTGGATGATTGCGATTGCCACTGTGCCGGTGGGCGTATGCGGTTTACTCTTAGAACATAAAATCAAAAACGAATTTCGAGACCTGCGCTGGGTGGCCTTTTTCATCGGCTTCTTCGCCCTGGTGCTTTGGGCCGCGGAAATTTATTCGCATAGAAAGGCAAAAGCGGGGAATCCTGGAAAGCCGGAATCCGAAATAGGATTCTTCAACGTGATCACCATGGGGTTATTTCAATGTTTAGCATTATTCCCGGGTGCCTCACGTTCGGGAACAACTATTAGCGGGGCACTTTTTTCCGGCTTGGATCGGGCAGCAGCGGCCCGCTTTTCGTTCTTGCTGAGTCTGCCCGCGATCACCGCCGCGGGACTCTACAAGCTTTATAAAGATCGCCATGAACTGTTTGCCACGCAAGAAGGCATCATCAATCTTGTCGTATCTACCGTGGTGTCCGGAATCGTCGGTTACTTTGCCATCGCCTGGTTAATCGGGTTTCTCAAACGCTACTCGACAACCGTTTTTATCGTTTACCGAATTCTGTTGGCGATCCTGCTGATCGTACTGGTTCAGCAAGGCATTATCTCGCCTCTCGAAGAACCCGAATAATAACATCGAAGTATTGGAAGGTACTTTCAAATGAATCTCTTTGAAAAATTCAGCGCGGCCTTACCGCTATCGGACTTTCTGACCAAGCATGGCATCCCCGCCCATAAAGAACGTTGGGACCGCACGTTCAATCAGATCGCACTGACGGAAGATCAAAAAAACCTGCTCAAGCAATTCAAGCGGGAAACGCCCGTCCTGGTGCTGGCCGGGGCGTGGTGCGGCGATTGCTCCGGACAGTGCCCGGCGTTTGAGAGATTCGCGGAAATTGCGCCTTGCTTGAAAATTCGCTATCTGGATCGGGATGTCCATGCGGATGTTCAGGCTGCCTTGAAGATCAATGGGGGCAACCGCGTGCCTGTGGCGGTGTTTTTCAGCGAAGATGGCATGGAGGTTTCCCGCTATGGCGAGCGGACTCTTTCGCAGTATCGCCGCATGGTCGAACAGCAGACCGGTGAAGCCTGCGGCAGCGGCATTGTCGGCAAGGACGCGCTAGCGCAAATCGTTCAGGAATGGCTCAACGAGTTTGAACGGGTGCAATGGATTCTCCGCCTATCTCCCCGCCTGCGAACCAAGCATGGCGATTAATTTCGATCCAATTCCCGGGATTCCGCCGGTTTTACGCACACGGCGGAGTCAGTTCGCTAAAACAACTCCAAGGAAAATCGTCGAAACTTCGCCATTGTGATGCATGGAAAACCCGACCGGTAATAAACCCGAACGCAAGCGTACTTCTTTCACCTTGAACTACGCCCCGATTCTCGTCATCGCCTTATTCGGTGTGATGCTTTGGTATCAGAGCAAAGAACCGACGATTCAGACGATTCCGTACGGAAAATTCAAACAGCTGATCGGCGCCCCCGGTATCACGTTCCGCAGCCTGAAAGTGGGCCGCAACGATATTCGCGGGGAGATCATCACCCGCGATAATATTGCCGGCCCCGAGGATGTGGAACCCAAGAGCGATCAGCCCCATATCACTTCTTTCAAGGTTCTTAGGCTAGGCGTCGAACGGGACGAACAACTCTACCCGCTTCTGGATAAATACGTCGTCGATTATCAGGCCGAGGAAGAAGACAAACCGATCCAGACCGCACTGAGTACGTTTCTCTGGCTGGCGTTGATGCTGGCGGGAGGCGTGGCGATTTTGTTTCTTTCGATGCGATTTTTCGGTGGTTCGCCCTTTTCTTTCGGCCGCAGCCGTCACAAAGTCTTTGCTCAAAAAGACAGTACGAAAATTACGTTCGAAGACGTGGCGGGCATTGATGAAGCGAAAGCGGAATTGCGAGAAGTAGTCGATTTTCTCAAGAAACCGGAAAAATATCAGGCTCTGGGAGGCCGCATCCCCAAGGGCGTTCTTTTGGTCGGCCCACCCGGTACCGGAAAAACGCTGCTCGCGCGTTCAGTGGCGGGTGAAGCGGGCGTCCCCTTTTTCAGCATCAGCGGCAGCGATTTCGTCGAACTCTTTGCCGGCGTCGGAGCATCCCGGGTCCGGGATCTGTTCCGGGACGCCGAGTCGAATGCTCCCTGCATCATCTTCATAGACGAACTCGATGCCATGGGTAAGACTCGCTCCTCGAATTCCATGATGAGCCACGAAGAACGGGAACAGACTCTTAATCAACTCCTGGTGGAAATGGATGGCTTCGACACCAATCGCGGCGTCATTCTGATGGCGGCCACCAACCGCCCGGAAACGCTCGATGCCGCCTTGCTCCGGCCGGGCCGATTTGATCGTACTGTGGTTGTGGATCGGCCCGATATCGACGGCCGGGAAGCCATTCTGAAAGTTCATGCGCGAACGGTGAAACTGGCGCCCGATGTCAATCTTCGCAAGATCGCCGCTCTCACGCCGGGCGCTGCGGGGGCCGATCTGGCCAATCTGGTAAACGAAGGGGCTCTTCTGGCGGCTAGACGGGGTAAATCGTCCGTGACTATGAGCGAACTGGATGAGGCCGTCGAACGTGGCGCGGTCGGCTTAGAGCGCCGTAGCCGTGTCATGCGACCGGAAGAGAAAAATCGGGTCGCCGTGCACGAAGCCGGACACGCACTCGTGGCCTGTGTGGTAGACGGCTGCGATCCCGTTCACAAGGTCTCAATTATTCCCCGAGGGATGGCCGGCGGCTATGTACTTCAACGACCGGATGGGGATCGCACGCTGATTACCCGGCATGAACTTGAAGCGCGGATTAAGGTTGCTCTAGGGGGGACCATTGCCGAAGAAATTATCCTCGGTGAAATCTCCACCGGCGCGACTTCCGATCTTCAGACTGTCAACGACATCGCACAGCGCATGGTTCGCGAGTTCGGCATGAGCCGACTGGGCCGGGTTTACCACGCCGGGGAACAGAACTCGTTTCTTCCGGGCTTCATGGAGAAAAGTAACGTCAGCGAGCAGACTTCCCGGGAGATCGATCTGGAAGTTCGCAGCATCATCGAACAATGCGTTAGCACAGTGAGAGACCTCATCGCCAATAACCAGCCGGCCCTCAACGAGTTGGCGCAATGCCTGATCGATAAAGAGGTTATTGAAGGTCGGGAACTGTATCAGATTCTATCCCGGGTTGGGGCGCCGCTCACGGAAGCCGCGATGAAGACTCTTCTGGAAAGCAAAGCCGAGATTCCCTGATCACTGGTCGATGCATTCCACCTTGTAGACTTCGAAGTGATGCTTGCGGGTCGAGAAGCAATCGATCCGAATCTTCTTTTCGCCCGGCGGAATCAACCAGTCCTGTTCCAGTGTGGTCAACTGCTCAGTGATGGGGAATTTCGGGTCGGTTTGGCCATCCACCAGAGTGATAGTCGCTTCTTTTTCCGGAGTTTCCATCTCGGGATCTTTCTCCGTTCGCGATTTCAATCTCACTTCGATTCTCAGGCGTATTTTGCGTTCGACTTCGGTCGGATTCACCAGCCGTAATTCGGTGCCAGAGTCGCAGAATCGGCCGATGCCTTCCAACCCTTCGAATTCAATTCCCGCTCCTTTGCCCCAGAGGCCCAGCACCGGGTAACGCTCCTGACGATGCACTTTTTCCCACTCCTCAGGATCCAGGGAAGCAATCCGCCGCGCTTGCAGATTGCTTAAAGTAAAGTAACTCATCCGCTCGTCGGGCGAAACGATCGGCTGCGTTTTCAGCTTCTGGCTTAAAAGCCGTTCCATCTCGACGGCGTTATCCTTGTAGGCTTCCCGAAATACCATCACCCCGGCACAATCGGCATCGGCCAGGGCAATCAAGCGCTCTTCGACGGGCTTGGATTCCATGCGTTTAGCCCAGGCATCGCCATAACGACCGCGGGGTGCCCCGAAGGACCAGTGCAAGGTTCGCGAGTGCAATTGCGGCCGGAAGAGATCGGTCCATTTGAACAGAATCCCCTGCGGCTCCCCTTCCGCTTCCGGATAAGGCCGAAACGGAAGCTGATAGACAATTTTCCCCGGTTCAATGTCGCGTTCGACGTTGGCCGTGAATTCTTTGTCGCTGGTGTATCGACGTTTGAGATTTTCAAAATGCGGCATCAATCGGGGGGTCGTCTGATCGGCCACGCCGAGAACGGTCAGCAGAGCGATGAGGAGACCAACCAGAGTTTTTTGAACGGTCGTCGTGGCCCGCTGAGTCAACAGGTAATTCAAGAATAGAGCAACGCTGGCTAAGGCGAATAAACCAATGAAGACGCTGATACGGTTATAGCCGCGTATCCAGGGACTGACGAAGAAGGCAAAGAAGGAGCCAAAGGCCCCGACGGTGCCCAGAAGAAAGCCTCCCACCGCGAGTAGAGCTAGTGCATCGAGAAGGCGATTTTCCGACTCGCCGACTGGCCGGCGAGCCAAGAGCAGAAAACGCAGGAGCAGGTAGCTGAAGCCCACCGCCCCGATTAAGCCGAGGGTGGCAGTTTGATTTTCGGTATTGATCGGCGTACGCGAAGAGTAATGTTCTTTGAACTTCTCAAAGAGCGGCAAGCGGTGACCCGTGACGGGAACCAGCAGTTGCATCATCTTCAGGCCGAGTGTTTCGGACTCCGCAGGGAGGCGATAAACCGCATCCGGATTAAAGGGAGATTTACGCTTGTGTTGAATGGCCGGGAATAAGGCAACCAGCAGCGTGGTGAATATTACGGCGATGCAGGCTATGGACTTCAGGAGTGGCTTCCATTGGCGATCCAGAAGAGATCGGGATAGGCCGCACAGCAGCAGAAAATAACAGCTGAAAAAGGCGAAGTAGATGCCGGAGAGGCCCAGAATCAGGCCGATGATCAACGTTCCAATCTTCGACAGTGGGCGACCTTGATAGAGGCGTATCGCCGGCAGAATTCCCAGTGGTATCGGCCAATAGGACACTAGAAAGAAATGCCCCATCCTCATGAAGTGAAAAGGCAGGCAGGTGAACAGCAAACTGCTCATCAATGCGGGTAAAAAACGCAGGCCGAGTTGTCGTAAAACGAAGAGTGTCGTCCAAGAAGTAAGCACGCATCCCAGAAGATAGTAAATATTGAAGACCAGCGCCGGATCGGGAAAAGCTTTCGCTAGCGGCCAGAGAATTGCATAGTGCAAAATATCCGCTGAGGGAAATTCGTTGAGATCCATCCCGTCCGGGGCGCCGAAGCGTTCGTTGTAGCGATACCAGCCGGTTTCAATCATGGTTTCGATCCATAATTGATGTTGGATGGCATCCCCTTCATAGCTGAAAGGAACGTGCGGATCGGCCTGCCAAAGCTTCATCGGAATTCCCACGGCCAGAAGGCTGAGAATACCGGCGAGCGTATACTCAAATACGGTTTTACGAAGCGAAGGTGTCTCTTCCATGATGCACTCGTTTTAGTCCCGGAAAGATAGTAATCAAATGCCAGGAAAAATGTAATCAGGGAATTTTCAAACGATCACTTCAATGGCCCGGATTCGACGGTGCAAATAAAAACAGCAGACGAGAGTCACCGCGGCAAGCACGAGCGCCGCTTCGTGGTATTGCGGCTGCATCTGCCAGGAAGGTCTCAAATTTTTCGGAGGGCTGCCGAATGACCAGTGTCCCAGCAAATAGAGATCGTTCCAGAGATCAAAGAGCCGCCAGCGTTCCGAAAGTTTCAAGCCGTCGACGAACCAGGAAGCCAGCGCCTTGCCGAGAATAAATAAGGTCGTCCAGATCATCACCAGCGGCACGGTTTTGCGAAGCCAGGAGGCCAGCGCCAGCAAGAGCGAGCCGAGGACGATAGTAATTGCCCCACCGTAGATCAGAATCCCCAGAAGTAGACGCCAGGCGGTGAAGTAGTATTCCCAGGACTCGATGAAACCGTACTCGATATAGAGAGCCAAGGCCGGTAAAGTAGTCATCAAATTGATCAAGATCGCAATCGCCAGCGCTTTGCCGAGAATGTAGTGCCAACGGTGGATCGGCTTGGAAAGATAGAACGGCAGCGACCCATGAAGAAAGTCGTTGCCCACGCATATCGAGCCGGTGAAGGCCATGATGACCAGCACAATGTAACCTTCGAACCAGATCAGATTGGCGTAAGTATCTGCTGTTCCATTCAACTGAAGGCCATCTCGAAGGCTCTTCATGATGATTTCGGGATTCACCTGCCTTTGAAACAGGCCTCCCACTCTAATCGTACCGTCGGTTATCTTCTGCTCGATGAACACCTGCAGATACTGGCCGAAGAAGTAAAACAAAAACGTCAGTGTGGCCAAGCCGAACAACCACCAGAATAATTTTCTGCGAAAGATGATGGTGAGAGAGCCGCGAGCAATCGCCCAGACGCCCGTGAGAGGACCTCGAAAAGTGCCGCGCCAGGGCCGATAGCGCAATAGGCCGGCCCCCTGCTGCCCGTGAGATTGAGCGGGCGCGTTCATACTTTTCCTCCAGCTAACAGATTCTCAGTCTCGGCCCCTTCCACGGATCGCAGGAACAATTCCTCGAGCGTTTCATCGTCGGGAATTATGCCGCGCAGAACCACCTGGGATTTACGAGCCAGCTCAAAGCCCTGTTGGGGGGCCCAATCGCGGGAAACCTGAATTCGAACTTCCCCTTTGATCGTCTCATCGAGAACTTCGACGCCCTGATCGCGCAAGAAACCGGCGAATTTTTCGCGATCTCCCTGAATTTGCAACCGATATCGGTCCTGTCTTCGCGAGCAGAGTTCTTCCACCGTCCCCTGCCCCCGAATTTGACCGTTAATGAGCAGCACGACCTGATCGCAGACGGTTTCCACATCGGCGAGCAGATGAGTCGAAACGATAATCGATTTTCCGAAATCTCGTCCGATTTCCAGCATCAGTCTCAGCATCGCATCGCGGCCGGCAGGGTCGAGACCGCTGGTCGGTTCGTCCAGGAGCAGCACCGGTGGATCGTGGATCAATGCCTGGGCGAGCTTGATTCGCTGTTTCATACCGGTCGAGTATTCTTCCAGCTTGCGATAGCGGGCGTCTTCCATTTCCAGATAAGTCAGTATTTCATGGGCTCGGCGTTGAGCTTGCCGGCGGGGCATGCCGCACAATTCCCCGGCGAGTGTGACATATTCCACGCCTTTTAAGCCTGGCACAAGCGAATCGGCTTCTGACATGAAGCCGATCAATCGGCGAAGCTCCATATTTCCCTGGATATTGTTCCCGGCGCGAAGCGGGATTCCTAAAACTGTGCCGCTTCCCAAGGAAGGAGAGAGAAGCCCCATGAGGATTTTTAAAAGAGTCGATTTACCAGCCCCGTTGGGACCTAAAAGACCGATCCGACCCGGCTGCAATTCCAGCGTGATTCCCTTCAGAGCGTGATAGACCCCGAAGTGACGTTGAATCGAGTTGAGACTGATGAAATCGCTCATGGGCCCTTAGGTCGTGTAATCGGCGTTTAATCGAACGTACTCATCGGTCAGATCGCAGGTGTAGAAAGTGCATTTCCCCTCACCGAGCGTGAAAGTGAGCTTTAGGTGCACTGTTCGGTTATCGCGAAGATAGGCCGAGGCGATCTTGGCATCGAAGGGTAAAGGCCGTCCGCGTTCGTAAAGCAACGTTGGCCCCATCGTCAGGGAGAGATCCTTTTCCTCGAATATTACCCCGGAATAACCGGCCGCCGAAACCACCCTACCCCAATTGGGATCTGCCCCGAAAATGGCGGTCTTTACCAGAGCGCTATCGGCGATGGTCTTGGCAACCGTTTTCGCCTCGGCATCCGTGCGCGTTCCCACAACGTCAATGATCACCAGATGCTTCGCCCCTTCGGCATCGGAAGCGATCCCGCGCGATAATTCGGAGCAGACTTCCTGAACGGCCATGGCGAACTGCTGCAAGCGTTCACCACTCAGCGGTTCGCCTCGACCATTCGCCAGTATCAGGACGGTATCGTTGGTGGAGGTATGCCCTTCCACGCTGATGCAGTTAAATGTGTGCTCCACGGAATTTCGCAGAATCATTTGCAGATCCTTGGGATCGACGCTGGCATCGGTCATCACGAACCCGAGCATCGTGGCCATGTTGGGGCCAATCATGGCGGCCCCTTTGGCGAATCCGGTGATGCAAATGCGATCTTGCCCCAGCATCAATTTCCGAGTCGCCACCTTGATTACCGTATCTGTAGTCAGAATGGCATGGGCCGCATCGTTCAAGCCCGCTTTATCTGCGGAAAGTCTATCCACAGCCGAAGGTATACCAGCTTCCATAATCGCCATCGGCAATGGTCGGCCGATTACGCCGGTGGAGCAGACCAGGAATTGATCCGGCTGGCAACCGAGTTTGTTCGCGGCAAGTTCGGTCATACGGCGAGCATCGGCCATGCCCTGATCCCCGGTGCAGGCGTTTGCATTGCCGGAGCATATGACGATACCGTGAATTTTCGAAGAAGGAACCCGTTCGCGGCAGATATGCACGGGCGCGGCGGCCACGCGATTCTGAGTGAAAACGCCCGCGGCGGCCGCGGGGCTTTTCGAATAGATAACGGCCAAATCCCGACGATTTGGTTCGTTACGTAGCTTACTGACTATCCCGGAGTAACTGAAACCTTGGGCCAGTTGCCATTCTTCCATTCTGTAATTTCTCGCAGGTCGGACAAATTCGCCCGACAGAATCCTTTACACCACGAGTCGCACGACCCGACCTACGGAAAACGATATGACTCAGCGCTTCAGCGAATAGAGGAGCGCGGCAGAAGCGATTTTTAAGGCACTGTCGAAATCGTGTCCCATGCAGGCACTCGACTTGTGTTTTTCCAACGCGCAACCGATGTCATACTTACTGTAAATCACCACCCAGCGGCCGTTGATTTTTATCCCTTCCAGGAATGGCGGCATCGTTTCAAATTCGGCATTCGGCGAGCCATCCGGCTTTTCGGTTCGGCAGCGGACCGATTCGATCTTCGCGCCGTTGAGGGATTCGCTGAAGAGGAAATCTTCCGTGGAAATTCTCTGCAAGCGCTCGTTGGGGAAAACTTTGGCTATGAATTCACGAAAAGCGGTATCGAATTCCTTCTTCCCGCAACACGCATCCGCAAAGAGTACACCACCGGTGGTGAGAGCGCCGCGAACATTCCGCAATTCCTCATCATCGTAGGTGAATTTCTTTCTTCCGTGCATGTACAGGAAGCGATGGTCGAAAATCGCGTCGCTGTTCATGCGCACTTCGTCTTTTCGGAGGCTGATATCCAGCTTGGCGGAATCACGCAGATACGCGGCCAGTTGTCGCATGGCTTGAGGGGCGGGCTGCCAGTCGCCATCGTGCCGCAGTTGACCGATCTGCAGCGAATCGCGGGGAATGACTTTATCGTCCTTCACATCCAGAATCTTCTTGCGCGTCAAACGAGGTTGCGGAGCTTCCAAACCGGTAGCGTAGGCGATGATGTTACCCGCCAGCTGATAGGCCATGTTGCCTCGTTCTAGGCCGACGGCGTTTTTGGCTTCCGCGGCATTGGCCGGATCGTATTTGCTTTCTTCCCAATAGCCCGCGAGCGGGGCCGGGCTGAACATTACGATGGTCTTGCAGCCGCGTTCAATGCCTTCGAGTGGTGGATCGAAGTAGTTCGGTTTCACGACCTTGTGTGCCGTCCAGACCGGGTGATCGGCCCGCAAAGGCATCAAGGGGCTGTCCGGGTAGATCTTGGCCATCAGTTCGTGGAATCCATTGGTGAATTCTTTGGAACCGCAGCAGGCATGGCCGAAAACGAACCCCCCTTCCTCGATGTAGCGTTTTAATATTTCGATCTGTTTATCGGTCAATTCCGGCTTTTTGTGCCCTGTGATGTAGAGAATCGGCGATTGCACCAGCGCGGAGAGCTCTTGATCGAAGACTTCTTTATCTGGGAGATTGGTTTTCCGGCAATCAAAAGTTTGCCAAGCCAGCGGAATATTTTTGAAAAGTTCCCGACTGGAGTATTCAACGAGGTGCCGCGAATCACTGCGTTTGTTGTTCCAGGAGTTTTCATCGCCGTTGCGGGCGTTGAAAGCGAGTTTCGAAATCAAGATGGGCGTGCGGCCCTTGGACAGAAACAACAGTGCGAAACTCGTACTTAGCACCTTGCTCCCATCGACCCCGCCCGAAGGAGAGCCCCAGGAACCATCGGGTCGCTGGGCGAAATCGACGAACATCGGATTCTGTCCCACCAGTATCTCGCACCCTTCACGATACCAGTCGTGATCTCCGATGAAGCGCTGACCCGATAACCGGCCCACCCGTTCGAGACCGTAGATGTTGTAGAAGCTATGCATTCCGGAACGAAAGCTGAAGTGGCCGTTAACGCTCATCCAGCGTAGTCCTCGGGCAATCGCTTCACTTTCGTCGTAGACGCCGCAATTCTTGGCAATCCCGGTTTTGGGGTCGAAATCCTGTTTGCTGACATCCAGCTGTTCCCCAGCGATGATTAACCCGGAAATCCCGGCCGGGGTCATGGTCTGTCGATTATCGTGCCCCTTCTCTCTCGTGTAGTAAGTCCAGAAGCCCTGATCGACTCCTTCTTGGCGCTGAGCCTGTTCGTAAAATTCCTTGATCTCATCCCAGACTTTGGGTTCGATGGTGACGCCCGCTTTTTTGGCCGCATAGAGCCCGAGCATGGCGTACTGAGTATTGGAGCCGTCTCCTTGAGACAGGGAATTGTTCCCGTAGCTCCACCCATCAAGCTTGCCGTTGACACGGACTCGGTAGGCTAAAAGTTTCTTGACATTTTCCTGCATCAGGTCCAGATCCCTGGGATCTTTCAATTCCGCCAGGGCCATCGTTTGAAGTGCGATGACATAAGTGGAAGTGCTTCGCAGGGATCGGAGATAATCGACGGAACGCTGGATGACCGGATCTTTCGGGTCAACCCCGGCGGTGAGCAACGCCAGCATGGTCAGCGTGGTGAAACCTCCCTGAAATGCGAGGGATAACTCATTGTTTTCCCAGTTCCAGGTTTTATTGCCTCGATCAGACTGGGCTTTTTTGAGAAACAGGATACCGCGATCTATGGCATCGCGGACTTTATCCGCGAGAGGTTCTTCCACTTTTTTGGCTTGTGCGGCGGCTCGCCCCGCCCCGGTGAGGAGCAAGGTGGTCGTCAGCAGGGCTGCAACGAGTTTTCGACCCGGCATTAATCGGAATTTGAGCATAATTCCCTGCCTCCAGCAAAGACTTGGTGTTTCCAACAGGTTCCTTCGTTATTGTCCGCTTCAAATTTGAAACGTACAAACCGATTTCAATTTTTATTATTAAAAAGCAAAAATAATCGTTCGCTCGAAACCCCGAGTAACCCTCGACGTATGCTGTTACTTCCCGACGGTCATTCGATATGGCTTCCAGTAATCCCCCTGGATCGCATCAGGCGTCTCGTGAATCAGCAGTAGAAATGCCAGCGAAATCAACAACTGGCTCAAAGCGATCAGCACTAAGAACCATCGACCGGGTCCGAAACGCAAGCCCACGTAACCGAGACTGACGTACATCAAAGGAAAAGTGAGCAGCATATAGTGGCGATGCACGGGCAGAAGACTCAAGGTGAATATCAGCCCGAAGCCGAGGGCCCCGGCCAAGATCGTAAAACGCGTCGGGGATGCGGGATCGCGAAGCAGGGAACCTAAATCTTTTCGAAGCGAATACACTTTATTCCCCCCCTTCCAAACAAAATATCCCATAGCTAACCCAAGAAAAACATGCAGTGCTCCGATGAGATATGTCGGAAACCCGGCCACCCTCGGTCCTGCAAGAAATCTCGGGAAGTCTTTATCCAGGGAGTAGCTCAGGCTGAAACCAAAAGCTTCGGATATCCAGCGCGTCCAGAATTTGAATTCGAAAGCGTTTCCTGGTTTCCGCTGACTAATCGGATTGATGGCCATCGTTTCAAAAGCGTATCGCAACCAGGGAACCAGTAAAAGCAGGCCGATGCTGCTGCCAATGACCCAGTAAAGCCAGCGTGCCGAGTTTCTCTGAAACAAAAATACCCATAGAGCGAAGCCCAAGGACACAAACATCCCGGCCGGATGAATCTGTGCAAGTAATAATCCGCTCAATCCCCAGCAGAAGGCGCCAATCCGGCTCGAACGATACCAAAATGCCATGGTGAAGAGCATCACGAAGAGTGGAGCGATCGACGGGGGCCAGATTTTTCTCTGGAGTACCACAGCGAGGGGATTCACTGCAGCGAAAACGCTTCCCCAGAGCCAGTATTCTCGCTCCGGTCTCGGTACGCAAAATAGGCCAAAGATTGCGACCAGGAGTACAGCCGCACAATTCGTGAGTTGACAGGCCCGGGCCAACTCCAACGGTGTACGAGTCTGAAAGAGCCAGGCGAGTGCCTCAAAAATGTAGACGGTACCACTGGGATGGCGAAGATCGTAACTGGTGGGCATGCCAAGCCAGGGATGCGGATCGTTAGGATCGGTGGCCAAAGTCCTATGGAAGGTCCAGGCTTCGTCTCCCTTATACTCGATGTCCTCAACCCAGACCAAACGAAGAAAGACGCCCGCACAAAGAGCGAACACCAAGCCGAGAATGGCCCAAGCGCTAAGACGTCCCTGCAAACTCTGTCGTGGTAAATCCATTCAGAAACGGTATGGGATTGGCATCGGCGCGGCTAATTCTGAGTATGAGCTTTTCGCACGTGATCGGCGGCCAGTTCGACCGGTAGATGCCAGCCGCAGTCATCGCAGGCCGGCAGTTTTTCGTAACAGTTCTTGCAATAGAGCGGGCCGCCATGCAGAAATTGTTCCAAGCGTTTGCGATCCGTTTTGGCAATCCCTTCCGATTTCATGGGGAAAGGTTCGTCGCCACCGCACTTCTCGCAGGGGTGGGTGTTATTGTCGGTTATGACCTGCTTGTAGTGGTTGTGGATTCCGCACGGCACCACCCCAGTGCCGGAACAAAGCGGGCATTCCATTCCGAATTGCGCGACAATCGCTTTTCGAATGAAGTCGCTTTTGTTGGGCAACTTATTCAAAAAATCCGCGAGATCCTCTTCGACCTTAAAAGCGACGATCTGAGTCTTATTAGTTTTTCTCGCCATCCGCTTGTTCCCTCTTCCTTACTCCCATTCTACTAATCGAAGCCAATAATCAACGTTTCGAGGACTATTCGAGATGCTCAGAAGTTCGAAAAAATGTCCAACTGCCCAGCCAATTCGAACGCGGATTCCTGCCAGTAGATTGCGGACTTTATAACCATCTGTCTTTTCGGGTAAAATACTCTCAAAAACAAAAATTGAGATCGCGCCGAAACTGCCGAATTTGCACTGGAAATAGTGAAGCGATTACCCCTGCTTCTAGACAATTTCTCTGCCAGAATAGACTTCGCCCGATGGGCCTATCTATAATTCCGGTGGTAATATTGACCCACACAATAGTGAACAGACGGTATGTTTCTCAAGACGGCTCAAATTGTCGATTGTACCGAGGCAGAAGGACCTGGTAGGCGTTTCGCGATCTGGACCCAAGGCTGCCCACTTCATTGTCCCGGATGCTGCAATCCGGAATTTATACCTGAAACTGGCGGCACCCTGCTTTCAATTGAAGAAATTGTGAAGCAGGTGGAACTGGCCCACCAGAAACATCGAATCGAAGGGGTCACATTCCTCGGGGGGGAACCTCTGGCCCAACTGGAATCGGTGGCCGCGTTAGCTTCGGAAATTAAGATTCGCAATCTCAGCGTTGTAGTTTTCAGCGGCTATACGATCGAAGAGATCCAATCCAGATTGAATCCCGCCGCGCAGCAGCTATTATCGGTTACAGATATTTTGATCGATGGTCGTTATCTGAAAGATCAGCCGGATACCAAACGCCGCTGGATTGGCTCTACGAATCAGAGAATCCATTTTTTAACCGATCGCTACAAGCCGAATGATTCCTATTGGCAGAAATCGAATACACTGGAGATTCGGGTATCTGGCAATGAACTCTCGGTGAATGGTTTCCCCTCAATCGGCGGAAAAGCCTTATGGAGAAGACCCAAGCCCCTGTCGGAATGAATCTGGCCTCTCCGGTCCAAATTGATGCATTTGAAGCAAGACTAATTACGCTGGCTCGACTGCCGTTCCCGGTAGCCGCCAGCCAGCAATTTCGCAAGTATTTGCAAACCCCTTCCTTCTTACATCGGCGATTCACCTCCGACACCAGCAAATTGTTGAAGGACTCCTTGCGTAAAGGTTGCGCTTCGTCGCTGGCACGACTGGGCGGCTGGAAAAATGAAAAGGCTTGGAACGAATCGCTCCCGCCCGGACCCGTCTGGAAGCGCAATGAGAGGCAGAGTTTAAGTCTGCACTTCTCAAGTCGATTACCGGAAATCCTGGTTCAATTCACAGCCTTGGGAATTGGCCAGTTCGAATCGCAGAAGGCCATCACGTCGAAGGAGTTGTCTCCCGGGGACCTGCTCTATTTTTTCCTGTTCTATCGCCAGGCGCGGCCGGAAAAGGAAGTCATGGCCGTTCTGCTAAGATTACCGTTATTTCAGCAGAATCCGCTCGTTCAGCTTGCCTACCCGACCGACTTTCAGGAGTATCCAGAAGATGTTATCAGTGACTGGGAGCCGTGGATGCGCGGCCAATACGCCATGATCCTGGATGCGTTGCAAGGCTATTTGAGTGAGGAGTGGCTGAAAGCGGAAAAGGCCAAGAGTAGTATCCACTCCTGGGAGAATATGAAAAGGCTGGGTTCGGTGTATGAAAAGTTATTCGATGGATATTTAAAAGCGGTCGAGAGCTCCGGCCGATGGGATCTGGCCCGATTTCTGTTAAGGATGCTGAATTCCCTCTTCCAGTACCAATCTCTCTCACTCGAATTCTGGATAGAACAGTTGAAGGATCAAGATATTCCGACAAAACTGTCGGATCGCTTGCTGGTCCATCGTCAGGCGATAGTAGTCCCGAGAGTTCTAGAGCGAATGCGGCAGTGGACCGAAAGGGCTAGAGCTGTGGCGTTTTTCGAAGAAGATTATTCGAAAGCGCAGTGGTGGCTGCGAGAATGGGAAGAACATAATGGACCGCGACTGGTAGAATATGTTCGAAGGTTGACCCAGGAGGCGGAACCGCTCCGCCTCGGGAGTGGTGCAACCCGGGAGAAGCCAGCATGAGCAGAGCCTACCGGATCAGTTTGCGAGAGAGCAGTAAACGCGACATTAGCGCATCGGATGAAATTTGCGCGGAACTCGAACTTCTGGAAATTCTCCCCGCCGAGCAGATGCGAGCGCTTTTGCAGGAAGAACTCCTCCAACGTGGTTTCACCCAGCAAGGAGAAATCCTCGTTCGGCAGAAACAGGGGTTAAATATTGAAGTGAATCCCAAGACCGGCGAGGTGAAAGTCGGCGCGGTGCACTCCTCCGAGGTCGAAGTGGAATCGGAACGGGACTGTCTGGGATTCGATGACCTGGGGCCTTCGCAAGAAGAGTTGAAAGCCAGACTTAAAAAAGAGATTGCGGCCGATCTGGAAAATAAGCTCGGCGAAGAGCAGAAGCGACTGCAGGAATTGACCAGCGAAAAGCTGGAAAAATCGGTTCAGAAAACCTCGGAGGAACTCGACCGGATCGTCAACGCCGTCACTCGGGCGGCCCTCAAGAAAAAAGCGGCCAGTATGGGCCAGATTCAAGAGATTAGCGAAGATCCCGAAACGGGTTCACTCACCATCAAGCTCGAAGTCTAACACATGTCTTTGATTTCCGAAAAAGAACTCGCCGTCGAGCTGAAAACGGAGCAATCCGTGGAAGCGGCTTACAGCCGCGAACTGGTTCAGGTGACTGCCGATCTGCGGCGTGGCCTGCCGACTCTAATCGAGTGCGACAAAGAGCTGGCCCCTTTTGTTTTCCTGCAAATCCGAAACCGGCTCAAGGAGTTTTCCCTGAAATGCCAGTATCTGGATGGCCGGCAGCCCGCGACTTCCGAAGGCGGTATGACCGTCGGCTTATTGGCCAGCATACTCAACCAACTTCGCGAGGCGGTTCGCGGCGCCACCGAGCAGAAGGTCCTTATCCTTCCTCATCTGGATCTGCTGACCACCTCTCAGGGGGGCCTGACCTCCGAAGCTCGCGAAGCCGTGGTGCTGCTCTACGAAAATCCGAACATTGTCTGTCTGGGATTTAAAGACCCTTCCTTCCCATTACCGCGCGTGATTGAGAATCTTTTCCCCAGACGCGTGAATCTGCTGGGAATTCCTCGCGATCGCCTGCGCTACCTGATCACGCAAAAGGAGAGCCGCAAGTTCGGCCGGGAGTTAAATCCTTGGGCGCTTTACAAATATGTTTCCGGTATGAACGCCGTGAGATTGCGACGCGTACTGAGTACCCTGGAAGGCGAAGATTATCCCACCGATCCGCGCAAAGCCTACAGTGAAATCCGCTCTGCTACGCTCGCTGGTTCACTGGAGATGCCGGAAGTCGATTTGAATCGCGATATCGGCGGCTATGCCAAGGTGAAAACCCGTTTACAACGAGAAATTCTGGATCTTTTGCTTCGCCGGGAACGCGCCGAGAGTGAGGAGGCTGCCAGCCGTTTGGAGGAACTAATTCCGCGCGGTCTGATTTTCTGGGGACCGCCCGGCACCGGCAAAACCTTTTTTGCAAAAGCGATGGCAACCGCCATCGGCGCGGCCATCACCATCGTCTCCGGTCCGGAACTCAAGAGCAAATGGGTCGGGGAATCGGAGGAGAATCTCAGGTTGATTTTCCACAAAGCCCGCCAGGCTGCTCCATCCATTATCGTCTTCGACGAGCTGGATTCCTTCGCTTCCTCGCGAGGTACCTACTCCGGCAGCGGCGTGGAACACTCGATGGTCAATCAGCTTTTGACGGAAATGGATGGATTCCACAAGGACGAACTGGTCTTCATCGTCGGGACCACGAACTTTGTGGAAGCGCTCGACCCGGCCCTGCTGCGCCCCGGCCGCTTTGAGTTCCATCTTCATATCCCCTACCCCGATGCTGAGGATCGCCGGGCAATTCTGAAGATTTACGATCAGAAAATGAACCTGCAGTTTACCGAGGCGGCTTTGGAAATGGCCGTTAAGCGAACGGGCGATTTCGTTGAAGGCACGGCGGATGATACTCGGTTCAGCGGCGACCACATCAACGCCTTGTGTCGATCCATTGCACGAATTAGGCTGCGGGAAAATAAAACTGGCCCGACCGCTGCCAGCGAGATCGAACAGGCGCTGATGGAATATGTGGATACTCCCAAGCTATCGGCTCAGGAAGAACTCGTGGTGGCCACCCACGAATCGGGCCATGCGGTATGTGCCCTATTCTGCCCGAACTCCCCGCCCATCGAGCGAATCACGATTCAAAGCGACTCCGCTCGAGCTCTGGGCTACGTTCGCTATCAGGATCGCAATAATCGCTTTGTCGTCACTCGCAATGAATTACTCGATGACATCTGCGTTCTGCTCGGTGGTCGCGAAGCCGAATCGTTACTGCTGGAGGACCTTTCGATTGGTTCGAGCGATGACTTGAAGCGAGCCACCAGTTTGGCGCGTTATCTCGTCGAAGAAATCGGCATGGGAGGCGACGAAGTCGGCGTGGTGCGCTACATGGAAGACTTCCGGCAAGGTGCCACTCGCTGGTCGTCGCTTTCTGAGGAGCAAAAACAGATCCTGGATCGCCGGGTGAAAGAGATACTCAAGGAATCGCTACAGCGGGCGGCGGCGATTCTCCGCGAAAATCGCGCTCTGCTGTTATCCTTGCGCGACCTGCTTTTGGATAAAAAAGTCATCGATTCGAAAACTCTGCAGGAACTAAAAAAATAATGGCGGAATTGACCATAGAACTGCGACGCGATCCGTCTTCTGGAAAGCACGACATCCTGATCCATCTGAAATCGGATGAGGATGCGCTGCCCCACGAGCACGAGCAGATGCATCGCGAGATGGTCGAAAAAATAATCGGTAAAGGAAAAGTGGGTAAAGTGATCGTTCAGCGCGAGACCGAAAAAATTTCCGGAGACAATCCGAGTCACTCCCAACCTTCCTCTTCGGAACCGCAGGGGCAGACGGGATGATTCTCGTTTTTCGCACAGAAGCGATTCTCCGCCAGGCGCTGAAATTGAATCTGCTTCCCGAAGCGATGCTTCAGGGGCCACTGAAATACCAACGATCTCCCGAGGGAGTGCTCCGGCTGGAGACACTCAAGAAGCATTTCAAAAAGAAATCACTCGATCAACTCTACCCGCTCGGCGTTTCAGTCGAAGACGATTTTCCGGCGGAGGAAATACTCACCACATCGCAGATTTGGCTACTGCTGAATCTGGAAGCGGCTCCTCAGGAGATAGCGCAAGTTGCCGACGGAGCGATTCTGTTTGAATTGGATGTTTTGCACGAAGCCCAGATCGTTCCCGAACTTCTCCGACTCGGTAACGACCGCATCGGCTACTTTCCCTCCCGCTTCGAGGGGGAAATCGTGTTCTTTCGAGTGCAATCGCCGCCATTTTATACGCTCTTGCGAACGGTGGAGTCTCAACCGGGAATCTGTCGATCCTATTATGAAGCTGCTCCGAACTGCTGGGTGCGAGTCGGCTATCGCTTCGAGTTCGCCAAACGGATTCGGATTACCGCGGAGGAATTGCTTCTGGTGAACCCGGGCCGGGATTATCGCCGGATTCCCAAGGAACCTTTGATTGATGTTTACGAACGTCTGGAGTTCGAAATCTCCGGGGTGCCGCAGCCGATCCAGATCGAGAAAGTCGCCGAGAAAATCCGCATCCCGCTCCGACTGACCGATGCGGACGCGGAAAGCGACACCTCCTTGTGGGTATTCCGCGGAAAGGAAATTTCCGCTTTCGAGCAGTGGGTTCAGGGGGAGAACGAAGCGACGCTAGCCCGCTTTCTTTTCGGATTGGGGAAAGCGGAAAGTGATCCCGTCATCATCGTTCAAGCCCGGCCGACGAAGGATTTCGTTCCGTTGCTTCCGGAGTTTCCCTGCGAGCGTTATCGCACTTATTGGAAGCTTCCCAACCTTTTTTTGCCCGTCGGAAAGCGCTTGCAGCCGATTCTGCGAAGAGATCGCATTCGGGAATTACTCCTGGGAAATTCCCAGGAATTGGTCTGGTTAAAAGCGCTGCCCGATAACAATTTTCAGCTCGAATCAATTCACGAATCGTCCTTTTACCCGCTTAACGATTGGGTGGAATATGTGCTCTATCGGGAACGGCAGTCGCTCACCGAGTGGATGAACAGTTTCACGTTCGATTTCGAGGATTACCGGCTGATTGAGGAGAATTCCAGCAGACCCAAGCCACCCGATCGTGCTCCGGAAGTCAAAACAGAACAGAAAAAAGCAAGCCCGATTGTTCCGAAAGTAGAGATCGTCCAGAAATTTCTCGCAGAGGAAATCGCACCGGTTGTACCGCAGGAGGAGCCGGAGAAAAACGCCTTAAAACTGGAGCTGCAACGTTTAGAGAAAGCCTTCCTGACGTTGGAAAGTCCGATCGAATCTGAAGATCGGCAGAGGCTCTGGCCGCAAATCGCGGAATTGTGTGCGGCTCTGAATGAAGTGCAGGACGCCGGCTTATGCTGGGTCAATGCCGCCTGGCAGCTTCCAGAAATACCTGCCGAGTGGCTGGGAATGTGGAAGAATGCGGAACACCGCGTCTCTTGGGACCCGGAAGATCGGTGGAAGAATCCACTCCCGGAAAATCCGAGTGCGAGCGAGTTGCGTATGCTGGCCGTGGAGGTGCTGGCTGCACTCAGTTCGCCTGTCGTTTCGACCTCGATTTCAGCTCGATTAACGGAGTTGATGAGCTACTTCGAAAAATACGATTCTCTCCTGTCTGTACGAACCGCTTGGCTTCTTTGGCAAAAAATGCTCACCGTCGCCGGCAAGGATATTCTGCGGCTGGCCAAAGTGCGGGATCGCCTCCTGGAGCGGTTGCGAATTTCCGGGCTCAATCTCGAAAAAGACCTGCCGATGTTTCTCCGCTACGGGGAGGACAAGGAAGGTGAACGCCTGCGTGGAGTCCGTTCGAATCTCGAAACGCTTCGGGACAACGTTCGAAACTGGCACAAGGATACGTTGGCTGTCAACGAGCCATACATTGATCTCGTCTTTGCCTTTGGCATGGCCAGATTGGGCCAGGAAACTACCGCGCAGGAGTACGTGCAGAAGGCCAGCCAGAAATTAGCCCATCGGGAGATCGTAAGTAAACCGAAGAGCAAAAAGGATCTGGTCGGTCCCTTTTTGCTGAAAGCCTTCTCGTACCGAATCGAACAAGCGATTGAACGGAAGCCGACCAATAATCTTTTCCCGGAAGAATTTGTCCTGGAACTGCTCGCGATTCAGGCTCAGTCCTCAACCGGGAATTCGCTGAGTAGTACCGAGTTCTATTCAATCGAACGATTTTTCGAACTCTCCTGGATACTATCTCCCAACGGCGCTCCCGATCCTTATCGCAAGAGCAAAGAGCAGAAGCCACTCCTGTTGGAACTCGACAAGCTATTGGAATTGCGAAATCCGGAACGGATGGTCGAACGATTCAAGACGCTTCAGACTGAAGCCAGTCGACAGAAAGACAAGATCTATCGAGAATTGTTGTTATTCGCAAAATCGCTGCCGCTGGCCGCCGGCATGGGCGAAGAGTTCGCCGTGCGAATCCTCAATCAGGTCCCCAAACTTTGGGACGAGTTGAGAGCAGTGCCGGAAACCCTCGCCAGTGAGTACAAAATCTACGCCGGGGAAAATGAGATCGCCTTGTTGCAGCAGGCCTTACTTCTGGCCGCCCATTTCAACCAGGTGGCACTGGCTAAAGAATTATTTTTGCGGCTATCGAATCACCTCAAAAAGTTAAACCCGGCCAATCTCTACACTTCGGCTCAGAAAATTGCTCGGAGTGTGGTGCGCGGTTTGCGAAAGTTGGGATTGCGCGAGGAACTGAAGAAATTCATCGAACAGGTTTACGCTCAGCTGGTTCCCAAAGGAGACCTCGCCCAGGCCCGGGTGTCCAGTGGAAAGGACTGGCCCGATGCCTTAACGGCTCTGCTGGCCATCGCGGAGGCTTGGGAAGCCATGAATCTTCGCGAACAGGCTCTGCCGATCTTTCAGGAAGCGAGAAACTATTTATTCGACGAGAAGTCCGCGGCTCAGGCATTGAAATATACACTGGTGGCGCGAAGCTATGTTGCGGCTTTAAGTCAATTGCCCGCTGCGAAAATGTTCGAACGGATCGCAGAACTCTTCAGCCGGCTCGCTCCACTCCCGAATACGCAGACGCCGTCTCCTTTTTACTCCCGCCTGCACTTGTTGATTCTGGAGGAGACGATTCGAACATTGATCGGTGAGAATCAGGCGATCAGCCCCGAAGTAAGACGCTGGCTGGAAGACGATGAATTCCTGGTTCGCCAGAGAATTCATCGAGATATGCAAAAAGCCCTTCAATAGCATCAGGGGCCGGCGGGCGGATTTTCGACCGGGGGAGCTACCGGCGCAATAGGTTGTGGTGCAACTGGTACCCCGTTCATAACCCCCGCCGCCGCGGCGATGCCGGGTTGACCGTCGTTGCGATTTTCCGGAATCATGGGGATTTGCGGAACCAACGTGTCGCCGTCGCGCAGTTTATCAGCCCGCTCCTCGGAAGTGATGTAGATCACGCCGCCGATGCGAACCGGTTTCAAGCCGGCCATTTCCGTGGCTAGTCGCAGGATGGTTTCCAGGGTGGCTTCTTCGAGTTCGAGCGTAATGGGAGTTTCGCTCGCTTTCGATTTCCTAGCCTTCAAATCGAGTACCATGTTCACGGAATATTTGGAACTGAGGGTTTTGATCAGATCGGATAAAGGAGTCTCTTTGCAGGAAATTGGAATGTATTGTCGCATCTGGCGAGCGGCCAAGCCCTCTTCCGAACTGACCCAGATGGTATCGCCCACCACCCCGAAGCTCAATTGATAAGCCAGCGTCAATTTTCGCAAGGCCTTACGCAAGGGCATGCCATCGGTTTCCAGGGATACAGTCAAACCTTCCATATCGCCGGGCTGTTGGGAAAGAAACGCCGTATCGAATTTGATTTTCGCGCCTGTCTGCTGCGAGAGATCGCTCAGAACCGCTTTCAATTCCATCTCGAGAAAAGAGCATTTCACATTCTCCGAAAGTAACTTTTGCAGTTCTTCCGGAGTCTTTTCCTTCACTTTTGGGGCGGCAATCTTTGACTTGGCGGAATTTTTCTCCGGCGGCGGATAGCTGCCCTGAACGGGAGTCAGCGACACCATCCCCAGTATGGCCAGAACCAGAACTAGAGGGCGAAGAATCGGAATTCGCATACAGGCTCCGCTTTCATTAAAAACATTAAGGCTTTTTGAAATGATCGACGGCCGGTTTCAAAATGGTCAGAATATAAAGCGCGGCCCCCACATGGGTGGTATCCACCCAGTGAATTTCCTGCTTGCCCGTTGCTTCCCATAATTTTTGGGCCATTTCCGGGGGCACGACGTCATCTCTTTTAGCCGCCACGATCAGCAAGTCGTGTTTTTTCAGATTCTCAGCATAAGTCAAGGGATCGGCCGGTTCCACTATTTTTTTCAGGTTCTCTTTCCCGATCAAACTGAGAATTGGCAGATACGGCTTTGCTTTGGGGTGCTGCCAATAGGAATCGACGATTCCCCCGCCCCCTAATAACAACGCAACCCGATGCAGGCGGGATTCGGATGCCGTCGTCAAACCGGTCATGAAGCTGCCCAGACTGGTGCCCAACATCCCCAGTCGTTTGGGGTCGATTTCTGGCTGCGATTCGAGCCAGGCCGCCGCGCAACGGCAATCCAGGACTGTTTGACGAATGGCCGCCATCGTGTGATCGACATCCGGAGTCAGCAATTTCGGGCCATTAGGTGGTCGGCGTGGACCATAGTAAGCCATTTGAACGAACAGCGCTGCAATTCCGTTTTGCGCAAAAAAGGTCGAGATACCGCGAGAGAGCTTCTGATCGCCGCCCAGCACATCCAGGACTATCACGCCCGGAAACGGGCCTGGCCCATCCGGCCGATAGTATTCCGCAAATACCGTATTGTTCTGAACGTGTTCGGATTTCACCGGCGATGGATAGGTCAATGTGTAAATTTGCACGCCACAGACGGGCAGATCCATCTTGGGCTGCAACTGGTATTCAAAGCAGTATTCCCCCAGTTTGTATCGATCGGCAACTTCTTTCTGATCCCCTTGAGGCGTAAAAGTCACCTTGCCACTTTTGGAATGCAATTCGCCAGCCAACACCGGGAAATAATGGGTCACATATAAAAGCAGACCCAGACTCAAAAGGTATTTCATTCGAACATCCTGATCGGAAGTATTGAGATCCCACAGGACGCGGGGGCCCACCGGAAATTGTCCATATTCTATGGTATGTCCATGCTGCATTGCAAGCTCGACATGAAACGGACGGCTCTCAGAAATAGTCGCGTAGATTTCCAAAAGGCAATTCCAGCAAAAGCTACTGGAGAAAATACGCTTTTGAATCTTTTCAATTTCATATCCTACCCGGAAGGATGAATGAACTCGCAAACAATCCGAAGCCGCCGATCCTGCACTTTGAACAGGTTTCCAAGTGGTATGGGGGAGTCATAGGCGTCAATCACGTCTCGCTTGAACTCAATAAGGGAATTACCGGGTTAGTCGGTGCCAATGGGGCCGGTAAGAGTACACTGCTTCGACTGGCCACTGGCCAATTGCGGCCCAATCTCGGAAAAGTCCAGATTCAGGGCATCGATGCTTGGAACTGGCAAGCCAAGCAGAAAGTTGGCTACTGTCCCGATAACGACAATTTCTACGAAGAGATGTCGGGCCGGGAATTCGTGCTAACGATGGCCCGTTTGTGCGGTTTTTCGGCTCCGCTGGCCAAATCCCGCACGGAGGAAGTTCTCGCTCAGGTCGGGATGGCGGAGCGAGCGGACCGCAAACTGCGCGGCTATTCCAAAGGTATGCGGCAGCGGGTAAAACTGGCCCAAGCTTTACTCAATGATCCGCAATTGCTGGTTCTTGATGAACCACTTTCCGGCATCGATCCGATTGGTCGTAAAGAAATGCTGGACGTTTTCCGGAGTCTTGCGGAAGAAGGAAAGTGCCTACTGATTTCCAGCCACGAACTGGAAGAACTGGAAAAGCTCACCGATCATGTGGCCATCATGGCCCGGGGTCGGATTGCCGCCGTGGGCACGCTGACCCAAATTCGAGAATTGATCGACGATCAGCCTCTTTCGGTACGAATCGACGCACCGAATATCCGACAACTGGCCGCGGCCTTGTTGCAACTCCCCGAGGTGGTGGGGCTCGATCTGGAACCGAAAATCTTGAAATCCGCGCAATCCCAAAGCCTGATCGTCTTCGTACGCCATCCGAAACGATTCTTTGAAGAATTTGGCAATCGCGTGCTGGAGAACAACTGGCAGGTCTCGCGGTTGGAGGCCCTCGACGATTCCGCGCACGCCGTGCTCGGTTATCTGCTGGGGGGCAGTGGCAAAACTTAGCCTATCAAATCAGCGGTACCTGCAATCGGTCCGCTTCTTTAACCAGTAATTCCCAAGTGCCTATTGGAATGGTAATCCCCTCCTTCAAGCGTTGAATCCGGGTCAGCCGCTCGGGATCACCCGGCAGCGTGATGCCTTTCACGCCGGGAGCCGTCGGACAAGCTCGGACGTAATCGGTCAGCTTGCCCGATTCGAAGAGAAAATGTTCGATTCCTCCGAACATTTCGATGTTGAAGAGCACGAAGAGAACGGAGTTACCGAGCCCCGGTAATGGGGCTTCTGCCCGGCTGCACTCCCCACCGGACAAGCCACCCGCAAGTAGGTCCAGTAATAACCCCAGTCCAAACCCCTTGTAAGTTTGACTGCCGCCAAATGGTAAGATGCTGCCGCGATTTTTTTCATCGTAAATCGTGGCGGGATCGGTGGTTGGCTGCCCCTGCGAATCGAGCAGCCAACCTTCCGGCACCGCTTCCTTTTTCTGGAAGTACACACGCACTTTCCCCTCAGCCACGGCACTAGTACCGATATCCAGAACCACAGGATCTTGGGGAGTGGGCGCCCCAACGCAAAGAGGATTCGTGGAAATTCTTCCTTCGGTTCCGCCTGGCGGAGCTACGCGCCGACCACTGCCGTGAGAATTCACGGTGCCCAGAAAAGCCAGATTATTTTTCGCGGCCCATTCCGCATACTCACCGAGTCGCCCGGTATGGCCGCAACGTCGTAAAGTTCCAGCCGCTAGGCCGATAGACTTCGCTTTGGGCAGGAGTCGATCGAGCAATCGATAAGCCTGCACTTGACCTAAACCCCAGCTGGCGTCAGCACTTAACATGGCCGGGGTCTCGGTCAGGATCTCCAATGGGCGATTGCAGGTGAGCTTTCCCTCCCGCAGATTGGTGAGATATTGCGGCACGCGCATGACGCCGTGCGAGTCGTGTCCGCAGAGATTCGCATCGACCAAACTACGGCTAACTCTGTCGGCTTCCTCAGCAGGGACGCCCGCGGCTATAAAAAGATTCCTTGTGAAGTCTGTCAGAACGTCGGCTTGATAAAGAGGCATGGGATATTTTCCAAACGAGAACAAGAACCGGGTGAAGCATGTTGTATCAGGTTCAATCGGAAATTCGGAAGGCCGGAGATCGTACCGGCCCCGTGGTCACTTTGCAAAGCCCGTCGGGCGCCCGAGCCGAAATCTGGTCGGCCTGCGGTTTCAACTGCCTCAAGTGGGCCGTTGCTCCGGGGCGCGAAGCCCTGTTCGTCATGCCCGATTGGGAGTCTAATCCGGTGCCGACCCGGTCCGGCACGCCAATTTTGGCTCCGTTTCCGAATCGGATTCGCAACGGCCACTTTCGCTGGGAGAATCAGGATTATCAACTGCCACTGAACGATTCGGTGAAGCAGAACGCCATTCATGGCGAAGCTCCACGGCATCCCTGGCGGATTCTCGAAAGCAAGGCCGATGGCCATTCGGCCTGGGTGACGGGGGCTTTCCGACCTTCGATTGATGCCCCGGCGGTTGCCAAGAATTGGACGGGAGATTACGAATTGCAGGCCACCTGGCGCTTGATCGATTGCGATCTGCATTTCAGTTACAGCTTCCAGAATCACAGTTCGAAATCGATGCCGTTCGGATTAGGCTTGCATCCCTACTTTCGTTTTCCGTTGGCTGCTGCTGCGGAACTCATCGATGAATCGGTACTAGAAATTCCGGCAAAACAACTCTGGGAATTAAACGAGAGCCTGCCGACAACGAAGAAACTCGATATCCAAGGGGAAACGGATTTTTTGAGGGCTCGAAAAATTGAGAAAACCAATATCGACCTGCTCTACACCGACATGACCGGCCCGCTGGAACCCGACGGACTGAGAATCCATGGCCGACTGACTCACCCGAAGGCTCCGGGGGCGCTGGAAGTGTATGCCGATGCCAGCTTTAGAGAGAGTGTGATTTTTACGTCGGTACACCGTCAAGCGGTCTGCATCGAGCCCTATACCTGTGCGAGTGATGCCGTGAATTTGGCGGCCCAGGGCTTCAATTGCGGTTTGATTACGGTTGAAACAGGGAAATCTATTTCTGGAAAAGTGGAATTTCGCTGGAAAAGTGGTCAGTAATCGATCAGACTACGGTGCAAATTCATAATTAAGGAATCCGCATGATATCCGTCCGAGGGCTTCGCGTTGATTTCGATAATTTTTGTGCGGTTAAAAATCTCTCGTTCGAGGTGGGCAAAGGTCATGTCTTCGGCTTGATCGGTCCCAACGGAGCTGGCAAAACGACTACGATGCGATCCATCATCGGATTGCTCGAACCGACCTACGGCGACATCGAAGTGGCGGGTGTTAACATCCGCGAGAAGCCTGAAGAGGCCAATCGCAAAGTCGCTTTCATGCCCGACTTCCCTCCGATTTACGAAGATCTGAGAGTCTGGGAATTTCTCGATCTGTTCGCTGCCAGCTACTACGTGCCCAAAAGCGAACGGCCGGAAATCATCGATCGTTATCTGCATCTGGTCGATCTGTACGAGAAACGTGATGCTTTTATCCCAGGTCTCTCCCGAGGGATGCGTCAGCGCTTGATGCTTGCCAAGACTCTGATCCCCGATCCGGAAGTCATCATCCTTGACGAGCCGGCCAGCGGTGTCGATCCGCACGGTCGGATTCTCCTCAAAAACATTTTTAAGCAACTCTCGCAGGCCGGTAAAACGCTACTGGTGTCTTCGCACATACTCTCGGAAATGAGCGAGTTCTGTACTGCCATCGGCATTATGGAACGGGGCAAAATGGTGGAGAGCGGTACCGTCCAGGACGTTAGTCGGCGGGTCATGGGGCACGCTCTAGTCAGTCTGGAATTGCTGCATCCCGAACAGGAAGAATTGTTACGCAGCGTGCTGAGCCGAGATTCCAAGGTGGGTAAACTGGAATCGCTCGGTCAAGGTCGCTGGGAGATCGGCTATGAAGGCGAGGAGCAGGAAACTGCGGACCTGCTGAAAAAGCTGGTAACTTCAGATCTGCAGATCATTTCCTTCGGCCGCAAGAAGGAAGCTCTGGAAGATATTTTTCTCAAGATCGGTGCCAAAGAAGTTTCCTAAACGCGAACCGAATACGAATCTTAAAATTTATTGGATGCTGATATGGGTGAAATGCTGCGGCTAGCGGACAATCCGCTTTTTTTGAAGCACGTTCGATCTCGATTGAGACGCTCGGCGATGCTACCGACATTGATCCTCGTCGGGTTCCTCTGTTGCTGCCTTTTGTTCGTCGATCTTTGGTTCCGTTTTATGTCGGCTCCGCCCAACCCGAACCTCTACCCGTTCTGTTATTTTATCCTGGTGGGGATGCAAGGCCTGATTCTCTACATACTGGGGGGCTCGCAGGTCTCCAGTTCAGTTGCCTACGTTAAAGACAGCGGGATTCTTGACTATCATCGAATTACGCCGATTCCTGCGCGCGTGCAGGCCATCGGGTTTATCCTTGGTGCACCCATTCGGGAATACATTCTCTTCATCATCACTTTGCCGTTCTCTTTTGCACTAGCAATGCTGAGTGATGTGGGGATCTCGGGTTTCAGCAAGATATTCCTGGTGATGGTCGGGGCCACTGTTTTGAATCACACCATCGCCTTCCTGGTCGGACTTTCGGCGAAAACTTCACGAGCTGCAACCGGTCGCTATTTCGGTATTCTTGCCATGATCTGGTTTGGTACGAATGCCATCAGTGGGATGGCGTTAATGAATGCCGAGCAATACCACGGGCCGACTCTCATATCCCCGTATCCGGTGGTACGGGAAGTGATTAATGAAGTGCTTTTCAAAAACGCTCCCGCAGCGAATGTGCCCCCGCCTAACAACTTCGTCAAGCCCCAGCCGGCTCAGAATAAAGGCGCGGCCGTCAAACAGAATCCATTCGGAGCTCCCGTCCAACCCGGCTTCAATCCGAATGCCAATCCTCTGTTTTTCGCCAATAAAGCCGAACCGAAACTCTTTGGTATCGAAATCCCCTTAGTCCTTCAAACCTTGTTGGCTCAGGGCACGCTCTTGACTTTTCTCTTCATTGGAGCGACTCGAAGAATACACTCGGCCCGGATTTCCATCTTCTCCAAGCTGGAGGCCGTTGCCTTCTTCGGAGCCGTCAATCTCTTTGCCATTGCCACGCTGTGGAAAATCCCCGTGGAAGGACTGGTCATAGCCAATGTTTACGGCCTGATGATTCTTGCGATCGTAATGATTGGTTTGTGTACGCAAACTCGGGGCGAATTGATGCGGGGTTATCAGAGAGCCCTCAAACAAGGCCGGAAGGTGCCGCGCACGTTCGACGATCTGGCTTCGAACCACGGCGCCATTCTGAGCATTGGTGCGATCCTCGGCGCATTCGCTATTTTTCATTACAACCTGATGGCCGGAGTGCAAGTCGCCGCTCAAGCACCTCGCGTCGAATCCTACGTGTATGGGTTTGCCGTGGCCCTGGGGGCGATTGTTTCGGTTGGATTTCTCATTCAATACTGCAAATTGCGATATCCCAAACGCTGGAGTCACCGGCTCGGCTTTTTCATGTTTTTCATCTGGTTTGCCCCAATGCTTCTCGCGCTAATCAGTTCGGTGATTGGTAATGGCAACTCGGCCATTTCCCAAATGTTTCTGGCTCTCTCCCCTATCGTCAGTTTGCCGATGGTGATTCTGATCGATCGCGTGGGGGCGGCTGTCAATATGGGGACCGAGGAATTCCGGGCTATCGCAATAGGTGCGGTGTTCTTCGAATCGATTCTTTTCCTTTTGATTTCTGTTCGTGCGGAACGCCGGTTGCGGTCGGAGGCCCTCAGCGAACATGAAGAAGATCACCGGCAATTGAATGATCCGGAATATGAAGTGGAATTAGATTAAAGTTTTTGATCTTGAACAAATCGGAAGGTTCGGTTATCGCTCCGCGGCGTGTTCCTCAACCCCGGAAGGATAACCGACATGTTGAAAAAGCTATTCGTCGCCGGCCTGGCGACTGCACTTTCGTTTCAATCGAGTTTTGCCCAAGAAAACCAAGCTATTATTCGCATCAAGGCTCACGTCTTCGAAGTGAGTGACGAAGCGTTTCGCGATTTGAATCTGTCCAAATTCACTAAGGGACGCGATTTGGAAGCTTTATCGCCCCAATCGGAAGCAAAGCTACTACATGATTTGCAATTGCGTCAGGATTTAAAAGGCGATTGCTCGCTCATCGCCATGCCCCAAATGGCAACAGATTCTGGAAGAGAATGTACCATAAATGTAGGGCATAAAGCCTCTTTTTTAACCAAAGTGACTATCGAAAGTCAAAATGGCCATATTGTGTATCTTCCAAAATCGGAAGAGGTGGATTTGGGCTTCAAATTGGCCTGCACTGCCAAGAGTTCGACAGACAAGCAAACGATTAATATGAATGTGAAAGCTGAGATAAAATCGCTGGCGAACGAAGGGCACGTGCCGCTATTTCCTATTACTACCGTAATTACTCCGGTCTACGAGGGTGGTTCGCAGGGTCAGCCCATTGAGGCCATCCAGTACATCCAACAGCCAGAATTTAATCAAACCGAAAACAGCATTTCGATGGGTATGCGCGCGGGTTTCGCCAATGTTGTAGAGCTAGGTCAGGAAAAACGTGCGGTGAACCTCAAATGCCAAAATCCGATTCTGGCGGAGGTTCCTTACCTAAACAGGTTGTTCACTCAGCAGAAATCATCGACATGTAATATTCATTATGTGATGATCGTCCTGGCGGATGTCTTACCAGCGACCAGTAGTCCCGCTTGTATTACGGTTAAGGAAATGCCGCCGAGTGCAACTACGATGACACTCAGTGCACTAAATATTCCGATTCAGGAAGTTGTTCCTCCTCAGCCGATCGCCTTAACCTTTTCGGCCGTGGCTCCCGCGCCGATGACTTCCATTCAGCCAGTCGGTTGGACTACGGTTCAGGTAGCAAATACTAATGCCCTCCCTGCGATCACTCTTAGTGATTACTTGGCTCAGCAGGCGCCTCCTTCGGTTCCCGTCCCTCCGCCCGTTGCGGTTGCTCCGCCGGCGTTATTCAAGGTCGCTATGCCTGAGGCATGCATTACAACACAGGATTTCTGTGTGACTCTGCCAGCGGAAAAAGTCATTCGAGAATGCATTTATACCCAGGCTGCGAATTCGATTGCCGGTTCAACCAAGTGTGCGAACAGGGAAATCCTAAAGATCCTGCTGGAACAGTACGAAGTCGCTTGCAAGGCGGGCGATTTGGCCAAGGCCAAAACCATCGCCGCGTTCTGCATGGATATGGATCCGACCTGCTTCGCTAACAGATAGCCTGAAATTTCAGCGGAGAGGTGAAAAATCCTCTCCATTTTTCTTTTCTTTTTTCGCGGAAAATTCACTCGCGAATAGAGCATTGGCGGTTGACATGCTCGGCGTGGAACCGCTACAATCCCTCTCTTACTCGCCCCCAACGGCATGGAGGCTTCCGCGTGGTCAACCGCGTTGGATCAATATCGCGATTTGACACTTCTTCCGCCCCAAAATCGTCACTGCAACTCGTTTTCGATCTGCCGCCGGGTACCCGCTGGATTCGATTGAAGGTCAATATGACCAGTTCGGATTCAAACACGATTGAATCAACCCTGAAAGGCTTTTCGGGTGCAATTCTGGCGACGCAGAATTGGGCGGGATTATGGATCGACGAAATCTTTGTACGAGTTCCGCCCGATGAACGGGGTTTAGTCCTGGAACCCACCCCATCTGTAAACGTGCACGTTGTGGAATGCCGCGTTCAACCGATCAGTTCGCATCAAATGTGGCTGATCGCCACCGGCAAGAAACTCAAATTGCTTCGCGATTACGGCTGCACCACGCGCGTTCTGCGACGCGGGCTTGGCCTGCTGCTGAAGGGTCAGTTCGGAGAGTTTCGCCAGAAGTTGCTGCGCGGCGTCGATGATTCGCGATTTATCTCGACCGATGAGAATCCGACCTTCGATACCAGTATCTCCGAAAACCTTCCGACTTGGGCAGTGAATCGGAAAATCGATTCGAGGGTTCTGGGCCGACGATTTGTCATTCTGACGCCTTCTTTGAGTGCGGGAGACGCCGTCAGTAATGATGTCTTAGGCATGGCTTATACCCTTCGGGCCGCGGGAGCTGAGGTTCTGGTTTGCAGCCGCTTTGCCAGCAAAATCTGGCCGGTCGTGGCCATCAATCGGCTGCCGGAAATGCTGCGACCGCAGGATACTCTGATCTATCACCATTCGATCGGCTTCACGGAAGCGGTAAGGTTGTTTGAAAAATTGCCCTGCCGGAAGATTCTCAAGTACCACAACATCACTCCCCCGGAATTGTTGCGAGAGCAGTCTCCCGAGCTCTCCAAAGCCTGCGAACAAGGTCTGGCAGAGTTGCCCCGATTGCGGGAAAGGGCTCACGCCGTCTTGGTGGACTCTCCGTTTAATGCGGCGAACTTTCCGGCCCAAGCCCAGTTCGAAATCCTTCCCCCCTTCAACCAAATCGACGAACTCCTTCAGGTAGAACCTCAGGAAATTGAAGGCGTGCTGCCGGGAATTCTCGTCGTGGGCCGGGTGGTACCTAATAAGAACATCGAAAAAGCCATCGAAACGCTGGCTTTTCTGCGGAAGGATTCACGACCGGAACTCAAGCTTTATATCGTCGGCTCCATTCAGAGCTGGGATTACGTTCACAAGCTGAAATCTCTGGCCGAGAAATTGGATATCCAGGATGATGTGCAATTTCTCGGGAACGTGACGCCGCAGCAGTTGAAGGGGCTTTACAAAACGGCTCTGGTATTACTTTGCACCAGTCTGCATGAAGGCTTCGGGCTTCCGTTGCTGGAGGCGGCCGCGCTGAAGCTGCCGATTGTCGCGGTTCCCAATGGAGCCATTCCGGCCACCGTGGATGGCTGCGGCTGGATGGCGGCCGATATCCCTGAGACGCTGGGACGAACGATTCTGCGAACGATGGAAAATTCCGGTGAGCGCGAGATTAAATTGATGCTGGGTGAAAGACATTATCGGAAACACTATACCAACTCAAGTATTGCCGATCGATTTCTGGATCTTCTGCATACGAGCCTCAGAGTCGAAGCCGATCCACTCCTTCAGTTATCCCGTGCGGAACTGTCCGTGGAGGCCGACTCGCAAATAACGGTAACTTGAGTTAGATGTCCATTCGGCAAATTATCAAAAAAGGGGTCGTACAACCGGCCAAATGGCTGGCTCGACCAATCGTTCGCCCACTTCGGGATCTATTCTTACTCCCGGCCATCCAGCAATTCAAAGACCTGGGCCAGCAACTCCAAGCGCAGCTTCAGGAATTGAGCGATTCGGTCAAAATGACCGATCGCACGCTTCTGGGAATGGGATTTCTCAGCAATCTGGCCAGCCGGGATACCAATCGCCTGCCCTCGTTCCCAAAAGTGCTCTACGCGGATTTGCGCTGCCTGCAAGATCCTTTTTATTCCAAGCGCGGCATCGGTTTTCACGCTTCCGGGGTGCTTCGACACGTTCGGCAGTTTCTGTCGCCCTCGCTTCGCGTCATCGGTCTGACCGATCTTCAGCTTCCCGATTTGCCCGAAGAATATTGCACTCTTGTGGATGAAGTGCGAGCCTATCGATTGGCCGAGCCGCTGTCGGGGATTTTGATTCATCTTTCCCCAATGACGCACGACCCGGCTTGGCTCGCACCGCTTTTTGCAAGGAATGACCTGCTGCATGTGGCCCTGGTCTACGATTTCATTCCGCTAGATGAAACCTCGCGGTACCTCGCCTCCGCGAATGCCCATCGTTCCTACCTGAACTGCTTGATCTGGCTGAAAGCCTGCGATATTTTCTGTCCCATTTCCGAGCTCGCTGGTAGAAGATTGCAGGAATTGCTGGGGATACCGAGCGAGCGTATCGCAGTGACCGGGGCCTGCATTCGATCTGATTTCCTGAATGCAACGAAGGTCGATCCCGGAAATCTGCCCTTCGAGAAGGAAAACTATTTCCTGGTCGTAGGCGGTGGCGATAGCCGCAAGAATGTGGAAATCGTTCTTCAGGCACATGCGGAAGTGCCCGGGAAAACGGGTTTGGTGATCGCTGGCCATTATGAGGATGAACATTCAGAACGTCTACGGGAACAGTATCGCTCCTTCGGTGGAACCGTTAAACGATTGAAGTTCGCTCGCGGCCTCAGCGATGCCGAATTGGCCATCCTGTATCGAAACGCTCTGGCGACGATAGTTCCCTCGAAGAATGAGGGCTTTTCGCTTCCGGTGGTCGAAGCTCTCTGTTGCGATTGCCCGGTGATTCTATCCGATATTCCCGTTCATCGAGAATTGGTGAAATGGGATGCCAGTTTTTTTGGTCCCAGCGATCTGCCCACTTTGAAAGATAAACTGGTTAAATTCCAAGAGTCCTCGGATATCAGGAATAGCTGGCTTTCCGGGCAGAAAACGATGCCTCTCGATTTTTCGGAGCCTCAAGTCTCTCAAAAAGTCTGGTCGCAGGTACTGCGTTTTTTACCGGAACACTCCTCCGTGGAAGTAGGAATTCCGCAGCTTCGCACCGCGAAGCCCAAAATTGCCTTTTTAACACCCTTGCCGCCGGAGCGATCCGGTGTGGCGGATTATTCGGCTGATTGTCTGCGCAGCCTCGTTAAGTACGCCGAGGTCGATGTTTACACCAACCGCGCCAATTGCGTACGCGACCCCGGTGTTCATCGATACGAATTAATTTGCGATCTGCCTTACATCAACGGTAAATACGACCGTGTGGTGAGCGTAATTGCCAACTCCACCGAGTATAACCGCAAGTGCATCGACTTATTGAAACGCTACGGCGGCCCTTGCATCAGCCACGATGCCCGCATGATCGACTACTACATGGCTCTTCATGGCCGATTTGGTTTCGCGGAACTGGCTTCCCAATGGCTGAAACGCCCGGTCTCCTTCGAGGAAGGCTGGGAGTGGTACATCGAACAATCGAAAATGCAGACGCTCTGCTTCGAGCAGATACTGCCCAAAGCCGCCCCGATGATCGTTCATTCTCGAGGAATTCAAAAAGCCATTGAGAAACAATATGGCGTAACACCTGCAGTCGTTCCTTTCTCCCCGTACCGTCACTTCCAGGAGAAGGATCTATCGCCACATACGAAGGCGGAAGCCCGGAACCGGCTCGGCTTGGATCCGAAGCGGCTGATCATCGTCTCTCTGGGAATCGTTGCCAAAGAGAAAGCGCCGATTCCCTGTCTGGATGCTCTGCAAATTCTCCGCGAACAAGGCCTCGATGCGGAATTGTACTTTGTCGGTACCAATGGTGGCATAGCGGAGTTTTGGTCGGAATGGATTGCGGAGCGGGGACTTCGCGGTCACGCTCATTTCCTGAACCGCTGGATCGATGAGGCGACTTATCGCGATTACTGCCTGGCCGGGGATTTGGCTTTGCAGCTCCGCACGCATCGCTTTGGAGGTATTTCCGGGGCGCTGGCCGATTGCATCAGCGCCGGTCTGCCGACCGTAGCCAACCTGGATCTCGCCGATGCTTTAGATTCCCCAGATTATGTGTTTCGGGTCAGCGATGAACTAGTGCCTGCCGATATCGCTGCTCGACTGA
This sequence comes from Telmatocola sphagniphila, assembly GCF_018398935.1. Taxonomy (GTDB): domain Bacteria; phylum Planctomycetota; class Planctomycetia; order Gemmatales; family Gemmataceae; genus Telmatocola; species Telmatocola sphagniphila. Next base: position 1,781,281 of record NZ_CP074694.1, read on the forward strand.
CACAAGCCCAAAGTTCACTCGCTCAAGTTTCGGATCGGCTCGAAATCCGACGGAAATACCTGGAAGAGCGGAATTTTGACAGTTATTCCAAGAATCTTCTGCAGGTTCTTGGGCTCTAAAAACCAGCGGCCAATCAAACTTTTCGGCAAAATCGTATTATCCATCAAGTCCGTACTCTGCGATGCCGATTTAGATAATAAGCAAAGTTGCAGACCGCTAAGTCTGGGGGATTAGACAGCGCTGTAATACTTGCGATCGGCATTGTGGGGAGATGCGGACTATGTGGAAAATGAATCGCAGCAAGCTGCTGGCTGTAGCTGGACTGGGATTGATCCTGAGCGCTCAGACCGGCTGCCAAACTCAGATCGCTGGCATGACGCTGCCGACAGGTCATTACCTGGAGCATCCACCACAGTACTTCCCTCAAGATCCGGATTTTCCTTTAACTAAGGAATTGGCGGATCAGGAAGAAAAAGCCGGCCTGTTACGAACTCGCGACGGCGTATTGCCCGCGGGTGGAGCGGTGGCCCCGGTACCCGGTGCGGCCGGACCGGCTCAGCCTCTGCCTAAAGCCGAAATTCCTCCTATGACCGGCAGCTGATAGATCTATCGAACTCGATCGACGGGCAGAGCAAGACCAGGGACGGTCTTGCTTCTGCCCTTTGTCATTTTCCAGGCTTCCGCTAGAAACTCTTCAGGTTAGTTTTTGAACCCGAAAAGGAATCTAAGCATGGCCATGCAGCACAGCCCCGGCTTCCTGAAGATTGTCAACGAAGTCCGTCCGCACATCAAAGAATGTACAGTTGAAGACGTCAAATCTCGAATCCAAGCTGGCGACAAATTCGTTCTGATCGATGTCCGCGAAGAGAGCGAATGGGCCGCGGGTCGGATTCCCGGAGCCATCCATCTCGGTAAGGGCGTCATCGAAAGGGACATCGAATCGAAAATTCCCGATCACGGTGCCCCGCTGATTTTGTACTGCGGCGGCGGTTTCCGCTCGGCCTTGGCGGCGGATAATCTTCAGAAGATGGGATATACCAACGTCATTTCGATGGACGGTGGATTCCGAGGCTGGAAAGACTCCGGCGGCGAGATCGTGAAGTAACATTTCCGACGGTTCGCCCACGACTGCCTTGACATCTGGAGCCGGAGCGGTACTTATCTAAGGAGCCTATTAAAAAGACATTTCCTTTCGGAGAATTGTGGTATGCCCGGTCTTGATACGGTTGAAATGCTCGGTTTCAACCTCAAGCTGATTGGCAAGAAGTCGAAGAAAAATGTTCTCATTTCTGCCGGAAAACTCTCGGACAAGGAAAAAATGCTTTCCTCCATCGAGAAGTTGTCCAAACTCAACGTCTCGATTTACGCCACCCCGGGAACGGCCCGTTTTCTCAACAGTAAAGGCGTCCCGAACCAGGAACTGTACAAGATTCTGGATCATCGGGAACCGAACATCCACAGCTTCCTGAAGGATAATCGCCTCGATCTGATCATCAACGTTTTGACGGGCAATAACGACTACGACGAATCCTCGGACAGCAACCTGATCCGGTCGATGGCCATCGAGAACGGCATCCCGTTGATTACCGATGTCGATGTGGCCATTCTGACCATCGAACAGCTGATCAAGAAGGATACCGAGGGATTCTACAAGTACAAACTCTCCGACCCGGCGCGGCCCTGGGACATGAAATCGGAGTTTCTCGAAATCGTGCAATCGCTCGGCGGATTTGCCAGCTATCACGCCCACTACGACAAAGCCTACCTGATCTCCATGGAGAATCTCCGACTGAGCATGGTCGACATGCAGAAGAAGTGGACTCTCTACAAGCACTTGAAAGAAAACTATACATTCGATGATCTGGTCGAACGCATCTCGCGCGGGGTGGAGAATATGATCGCCCAGGGGGCCGCTTACTGCCGCACCATGGTCGATGCCGACAGCACGGCCAAGACACTGCCGATGCAGGCCGCGCTGGAAGTGAAGAAACGGTACTCCGACCGGATCAATTTCGATGTGGGCGTTCAGCCGTTACAAGGGGTACTCGATCCCGAATCCCGTAGGTACTTCGAAGAATCTTGCGAGATGGGCGATTTCGTCGGCGGCCTGCCCTCTAAGGACCGGCCGCTGCCCGAAAAACATTTCGACGTCATTCTCAGCGTTGCCAAGCGGTTGAACAAGCGAGTCGATGTGCACGTCGATCAGGAAAATAATCCCTACGAAACCGAAACGGAAATGCTGGCTTTGAAGACAATCGAGCATGGCATGGAAGGGCGCGTCGCCGCCGTGCATGCGATCTCGCTGTCGGCCAAACCCCCGATTGAGCAGGATCGCATCATCCGGGTGATGAAGCAGGCCGGAGTGAGTGTGATCTGCTGCCCCTCGGCCGCTCTGTCGATGAAGCAGCTCGATATGCCGGCCCCACTGCACAACTCCATCGCTCCGGTCCCTCGGCTGCTGGATGCGGGCATTCCGGTCCGACTGGGCGTCGACAACGTCTACGACCTGTTCATGCCGCTGGTGGATGGCGACATGTGGTTCGAATGCCGGCTGCTCATGGAGGCTTGCCGGTTTTACGATCTAAGAAAAGTGGCCGAGCTGGCCTGCGATAAAACGGGTTACGGTTGATCGAGTTCGCTCAAATCGTCAGCACGACCTTGCCGAAAAGCGATTTCCCATCGGGAAGCGTCCCCGTCTCCTGAACTTTATGAGCGAGTGCCGCTTGCTCCAAAGGTAATTGCAAACCGATCAGGGCTTTCAGTTTCTGCTCTGACAGAAGATCGTTGATCTCCTCGGCGCAAATCCATTGTTCCATGGGCGTGCAGTTGAACATGGCAAAGCCGTGAAGCGATAGACACTTCACATAAAACGGTCCGATCGGGATAATCGGCTTGGATTGCCGGCCAGCCATGACTATCACCCGGCCCCGGGGCGACATGAGATCGATGATGCGGCCAAAATCCTGTTCGCGATGGGTTTCGTACCAGACTTGAACGCCTTTGCCCGCCGTAAATTCCTTGATTCGGACCGAGAGATCGTCCGTTTTGTAATTGAGAACCATATCGGCCCCTAACTCCTCGGCGATCTTCGCTTTCTCGGCCGATCCTACAGTGGTTATGACGCGAGCCCCTTTCGCTTTGGCAATTTGCACGGCCATGGAACCCACGCCGCCGGTGCCCCCGTTGATGAAAACCGTATCTTCCTCTTGCAGATCGCCGAACTGAAAAAGTCCCAGATGGGCCGTGATTGCCGTTAGCGAAGCGGCGACAATTTGAATATCTTCCACCCCTTCCGGTGCCGGGTAGATCCAATCCTGATTAACGCAAATAAACTCGGCAAAGGTTCCCTGCCGGCCCAGCATCCCCTGATTGGAGCCCCAGACACGCTGTCCAATAGTCAGATTTTCCGAGTCTTCGCCGAGTTCTTCGATGACGCCGACGAAATCGCAGCCGATCACGTACGGGAAAGGAGCGGGCATCGGTACCAGGCCGGAGCGGAAATAGGTGTCAATGGGATTGGTGGCGACCGCGGACACCCGGATTAAAGCTTCTTTTTTCTGGGGTCGAGGCATCGGCAATTCACCGACCTGAATAACCTCCGGGCTACCGGTCTGGGTAATGAAAGCGGCTTTCATGGAATACTCCGTTTACAGGGACTACCAAAGTAGATGTATTGCAAGCGGGAAAATCGTGCATAGCTTTAACTAGAGATTCGCATCCTGGAGAATTCACCATGAGTATCGATGCCGTTCCCATTCGCCGAATCGACCATGTCCGCTTTTTTGTTGGCAACGCCCGGCAATCCGCGTTTTTCTACCGCAACGCCTTCGGATTCGATGTGGTCGCCTACGCCGGATTGGAAACCAAGGTTCGGCATGAGGCAGGCTATATTCTGAAATCGGGAGATATCACCTTTGCCCTGATTTCCCCGTTAAAATCTTCGCACCCCGAATATCCCCGGCTAGTGACGCACGGCGACGGCGTGATGGATATCGCGCTGGAAGTGGATGACGTCAAAAAAGCTTATAACGAAACGGTTTATCGAGGGGCTGTCGGTGTGGTGGGACCCACCGTGCTGGAAGATGAGCAAGGGCAATATGAGTTTGCCTCGATTCGAACGTATGGAGATACAACCCACAGCTTTGTGAATCGCGACAAATACAAGGGAGTTTTCTCCCCAGGGTTCAAGCCGCTCGACCCCGGACGTTACAACCCGAACACCGCCAAGCCGGCCGGCCTGAAAAATATCGATCACATCGTAGGGAACGTCGAACTCGGCAAAATGAATGATTGGGTGGAATACTACAAGAAAATCATGGGATTTGATCAGTTGGTTTCCTTTGACGATAAACAGATCTCCACCGAATACACGGCACTTATGTCGAAAGTGGTTCAGGGAGGCGATGGCCGGGTGAAGTTCCCTTTGAACGAACCCGCCCAGGGGCGGCGTAAATCGCAAATCGATGAATACCTGGACTTCTACGGCGGACCCGGTGTACAGCATATCGCCCTGGCCACGGATGACATTATCAAGACGGTGAAAGCTCTTCGGGCGAATGATGTGAGTTTTCTGCGAGTTCCGAAGACCTATTACGAAATGTTGCCCAGCCGGGTGGGTCCGATCAAAGAAAATATCGACGAATTGGCCGATTTGGGAATTCTCGTTGACCGCGATGACGAAGGCTACATGCTGCAAATCTTCACCAAGCCGGTCTGCGACCGACCGACCGTGTTTTTTGAGATTATCCAGCGGGCGGGATCGAAGAGCTTCGGTAAAGGGAATTTTAAAGCCTTGTTCGAAGCCATCGAACGGGAGCAGGCAAAGAGAGGAACGCTGTAATGATTCGACTAGAATCGCTTCACATCAGCCGCTTTCGAGGCATCCGAGAAGGGAAGATCGAAGGCTTCACTGACGTGAACATCCTCGTTGGAAAAAACAATTCCGGCAAGACGACCGTGATGGAAGCGATCATGCGATGCATCGATTCTTGGACTTCCATGCCAGATATTATGGGAAGGGATGTGCCCAATACTTGGAGTGAGATAAGAAAAAGCGGAACTCCAAGTATAATTTCGGACTTCTGGTATCAGCAAGATCTGTCTACTAACGCCAACTTGAGTATCACTTTAAAAAATGCGGATACCAATTCTCAGATTCAGTTAATTCGTTTTTCGGTCACTTACTCCAAGGATACACACGGAAATCTAAATGCTTTACCTCAAGGCGATTCAGTTCATGTAACTGGTAATTGGGTTACATTTCGCAAAGGACTAATTCTTATCCAGCCTGAGGATTGCCGAAACAGCAGAATCGAAGAGTTATTTTGGCAGAGCATCCTCTCCAATCGAAGAGACAAAATCTTACTTAAAAACTTGAACGAAGTTTTCGGCCTAAATGCAGAAGCTTTACAACTGATTCCGCCTAACAAATTAATGGTGCTCTACGACAACTATGGAATCCCTCTCGATGTGCTGGGGGATGGAACACGAAGTGCATTAAGAGCCTTAATTCTGCTCTCGATGGTAAAATCCTGCTTGGTACTGATGGAAGAGCCTGAATGCTATCAGCATCCGGGCTCACTCGAAAAGTTTGCACTCGCCGTTACCAAATTGGCTCAGCAGCAACAAATCCAACTGATTTTATCGACGCATAGCATCGAATGCGTCAACGCCTTCCTCAAGGCTGCGAAAACCGTTGCTTCAAATGCCGCTGTTTTCCATCTGAGCGTGAAGGATGGCCATCAGATCGCTCGCAAACTCGAAACGGAAACCGTGGAAACTCTTGAAAGCACTGGAATCGATGTGAGGTTCGCCGATCTTTATGCCTGAAAATCGCTTAATTACAATTCTCTATGAAGGGGATGACGATAAAGCAGTGCTTCAGAAACTGCAAGCGTGCGGATTGATTCCTCCTTCGAACGAAGTGAAAATAGCAGAGAGAGACAAAACCAAACACCCTGGCAAGGAAGGTCTTTATGGGCAATTGCTACCCATAATCCACCCATTTAAGGGGTTGGATGGTAGAGCAATCGTCCTGATGGATCTCGACGGGAACTCTCATCAAGGCTTGCAAAACGAATTTAGAGATGCCTTAAAAGCAAGTCTCAGGAACGACACAGTTCCGATAAAGATCACTGATGGAAATCGAGTTGGCAGGCTTGAGGAAATCGTTCTTGAGTACGAGGAAAGGCGGGGAAGCGTTGTTTTGGTTCCAGTAGGCAACCCAGAGGACAAAGAAGTCTCCTCTAAATATGGAATTGATCGCTTCGCTATCGATGATTGGATTCTAAAACTTGCCTTGCACCAGCAGGCTTTTGAAGCCGTTTCAGAATTTGAAAAGCTCGGCTATGATCGTGCCCTGAAGAAGTTCGAGGAAGTCTCAGATCTTCTTCGAAACAATAGCTTAGAAGTTCGGAAGGCAAAAACCTATGTTCAAATTCTTAGGTTGATCGCCGATATTCGCCCCTCGACCGCAACCGTTATCGGGCGTATAGTCGAGAAGGCCTTCGCAAGTTTAGGTCGCGAGGAGTTCACGAGGCTTCTGAAACCTTTTCTATCGGACCTGAACGATGCCAGCTCGATTCTGAGGAGGACTGAATCGTGATCCCCCTTCCCCCCGTGCGGTCCTTGCGGGATTTTTACGCCTTCGAACAACATGTCAAAACCTGCCGGGCCCAGCGCGGGCTGGAGATGGTGAAGGAATGGTACGAAATACCCGTTTTTTACTTCTCGAATCCCGCGGCGATCATCGGTGACGGCGATACTGTCTATGCCCCCTGTGGTTCGCAAGCACTCGACTATGAGCTAGAGATCGCCTGCGTCATCGGTCAAAAAGGTCGAAACCTGGTCGCCGACGATTCCGCCCTAAGTTACATTCTCGGCTTTACAATAATGAATGACTGGTCCGCCCGCGACATTCAACGAAAAGAAATGGCCGTGGGACTCGGGCCGAGCAAGGGTAAGGATTTTGCCACTTCCCTGGGCCCGGGTGTCGTACCCATGTCCGAATTGATGGATGTTTATAAGGACGGCCGATTACATCTGGAAATGACGGCCCGCGTTAATGGCAAAGAGTACTCTCGCGGCAACGCCGGAAGCATCCATTATACCTGGCCACAGCTTCTGGCACATGCGAGCCGGGATGCCGATCTGTTACCGGGCGATGTGATCGGCTCCGGAACTGTGGGTACTGGCTGCATCCTGGAATTAACCCCCGAGAAGGTTGGGGGATGGCTGAAAGCGGGCGATCGGGTGGAACTGATCGTAGAAAGATTAGGAACACTTCGGAATGAAGTGATCGCCAGACCGCCCTTGTAAATCGGGAGAATGTCGATGCCTTACTACCGCCAATTTGGGTCGATCCCCCCCAAACACCATATCGAACATCCCCAGATACCCGGCTATCGTAACGAAGGAATCTTCTACGAAGAGGTCATCACCACCGAGGGTTTTAACCGGGCCTACAGTATTCTCTATCACCTGCGGCCCCCGACCCGGGTAAAACATCAGGAGCACCTCAAGAGCATTGCGATCGAATTGGTGAGTGATCCGATGCTCCGGCACATTCACTTGAAAACCAAGGAGATTGCACGCGCGGGTGATGTGATTTTTGGCCGAACCCCGATGTTCCATAATTCGGATGTGACGATCTCCCGTTGTCGGCCCGCGAAACAACAGGAACAGCTTTACAAAAATGCCTCGGCCGATGAGGTGCTATTCATTCACAGTGGTTCGGGGGTTCTGCACTCGCTCTATGGAAAGCAAGCTTTTCATCCTTTCGACTATGTTGTGATCCCGCGCGGAACGATTTACAAAATCGTTTTCGACGACATTCAGAAGGCCGACCTGCTGATCGTCGACTCCCCGCCGCCGATTCGCCTCCCGCACCGCTACAAGAATGCCGATGGGCAGATTCGGCTGGGGGCTCCTTATAGTGAACGGGATTTTCACGGCCCCTCTCAACTCGATATCGTCGATCAGGAAGCCGATACGGAATTGATCCTGAAAAAAGGTGAGAACTATTTCCGATACGTTCTGGCCAGCCATCCCTTCGACGTGGTGGGGTGGGATGGCCTGATCTACCCTTATACCTTTAATGCGGACGATTTCGAACCGATCACCGGTACGATTCATCAGCCGCCGCCCATCCACCAGACCTTTGAAACGAGTGGCTTCGTCATCTGCACTTTTGCACCGCGTGTTCTGGATACTCATCCCAAAGCCGTAAAAGTCCCTTATGCCCATTCGAACGTCGATTCGGATGAAGTTCTCTATTACGTTCGGGGCAAATTCGGTTCTCGGCGTGGGGTGGAGGAATCTTCTTTTACCTTGCATCCGTTGGGAATTCCACACGGCCCGCATCCCGGCACCATCGTGGCCAGCCGAGCGCACACTCGGACGGATGAACTGGCCGTAATGATTGACACATTTCGACCGCTGCATCTCACCCAAGTTGCGATAGAATACGACGATCCGAAATATCCTTTGAGTTGGCTGGAATAGGTGGAAAGCGGCATGAGGATCGATCCCAAGACGACCAACCCCGTAGATGTGTATCAGGCTCTCGTCGGTCTAGTCACTCCCCGACCTATTGCCTGGGTAAGTACCGTCGACGCCCAGGGGCGTCCCAATCTGGCCCCGTTCAGCTTCTTCAACGTGTTCAGCGCCAATCCGCCGGTCGTGGTTTTCTCGCCGACCTTGCGACGCGACGGCACCAAAAAGGGAACGCTTTTAAATATCGAAGCAACCAGCGAATTCGTTATTCACATTCCCACGAACGATCTGGTCGAGCCGATGAATCTGACGGCCAAGGAATTGCCCGAGGGGGAAAGCGAATTCGATCTCGCGAAACTGACTCCGATTCCGTCGGAAAAGGTGAAGCCGCCGCGCATCCAGGAATCGCCGACAGCACTGGAATGCAAACTTCAGCAGATCATTCCCCTGGGGCATGGCCCCATTGCCGGAAATCTGGTGATTGGGGAAATTCTGCTCATCCATTTCGAAGATCGACTCCTGGGTGCAGACGGCAAAATCGACCCCCATAAAATGCAGTCGATTGGCCGCCTGGGCGGCGATTACTATGCCCGAACGACCGATCTATTTGCATTGAAGAGACCGTAAATCCATGATTCATCCACTGCAGCCTTCCCACAAATCGCATCTGGTGCCGCTGGTCGATAAGACCGGCGTTTTCAAACCGAACGAAGTCGAGACGCTGGATAGCCTCCTGGAGGGCTACTTCGACGCCTATCACAAGGAGGATCAGCACCGCTCGTTCGTGCTCGAGGAAGAGGGCCACATTCGGGGCTTCGTTTATTTTGCCCCGGAAGATTCCACGATGACCGACCGCACCTGGACGCTCTATTGGATCGCGGTGGACGTTACCAAACAGCGTGGCGGCTACGGCAAGAAGCTGATGAATTTCGTGGAGGATTACATTCGGAAGGAGAACGGCCGCCTCCTGCTGATCGAAACCTCCTCCACTCCCAAGTACGAACCGACTCGAAACTTCTACTTGAAATATGGCTACGTCCAGGTGGCCTTGGTACCCGACTTCTATTCGGACGGGGATGGCAAGGTTATCTTCGCCAAACATCTGCAGCGCTAGGAATTCGCCCAGGCTCGCCCAACGCCTCATTTTGCATAACCGGAAAAGCCGTCAATTTCGGAAAATCCTTCCTAATAAACAATGCTTAATCGATAATCGTTCCCATCGTTTCATGCCCTACAATGCTCACGGTTCGACTGTTTGTCAGAAATCGATCATTCGCGACAGACGGCCCTCCAATTACACCGGCTGGATCATTTTCAACGAAACTCCGTTAAGGATCAATGCTGTCAAGGGCGACACTAAATTTGCGTGGTTGATTGAAGCGGTTCGCGCAGAGGTTGCGTGAATGAAAATTTCCATTGCTTCCATAATTCGCGTTGCATCGCTGAAACCTGTGAGTCCGCCAGATTGACTGGTTTGACTAAAACTCGATTACCCACCGAGTTTGACTAAACCTCGAAGGCGGCTCATCCGATTTAGTAGGTGTAGTAAGCGAAAAGCGGTTGCAAGGATGGTGCCGGACAATCCAATCCCCCCGGATGGAAGTTCGGTAACGCTTGTCGGTCTGCTCGCCCCGACGCAGTGGCTCAAGGATGAGCCTGGATGGGAAGACGGCCCCCGCCGATTTTCCCGGACACGATCCAGGGCTTAACTAGAAGGCCGGCGCGAAGGCAGGGGCGGATGGGGCGGAATGCAAACAAAATACGGAGAGGCCTGCCATGAAAAAAGTGTTTACCACTGGCCAAGTCGCCAAAATCTGTAAGGTGGCGCCGCGGACGGTGTCCAAGTGGTTCGATTCGGGCCGTTTACGGGGCTATCGTATCCCCGGCAGTCAGGATCGTCGAATTCCCCGCGAACAGCTGATCCGTTTCCTGAAGGAACACGGAATGCCGTTGGGTGAACTCGAAGAAGAAGAGTGGCACAAGATCCTGGTGATCGGTGCCGAAAAGCTCTTCATCGATCGGATGAAGGAAATGCTTCCTGAATCCGAAGATTTCAAGTATGAAATCGCCCAGAGCGGTTTCGAAGCCGGCATTATGGCCGAAAGCTTCCATCCAGATACGATTGTGATCGATCTGGCTCTGGGACGCAGCGAAGCGATTCAAATCGTGTCGAATCTTCGCCGCAATCCCGCTTACGAAACCACTTTGATCATCGGCCTGGCATCCGAAGACGAAGCGGCTCCCGAAAAGCTGATCGAATACGGCTTCACCGAAATCTTCAAAAAGCCTTTCGATGTCGCGCTGCTCGGCGAACGGGTCAAGACTCTCGCCGACGCCAAACGAGACGATATTTAATTTGCCCCCCAGCAGACTTTTATCCGACCCCTGGTCGTGAAGGGATTCACGCCAGGGGTTTTTCTTTTTCCCCGGCTCACTCCCCCTTCTTCACTCAACCGCTTCGGGCGGAATAAGATATTCTCATCGAAATTCGAGAGAATCCTTATGAATCGTCGCCATTTTCTGACAACCAGCCTCGCCACGCTGGCCCTGCCCGCTTTTGCAGAATCTGCCGAACTCCAGGCCGATGTCGTAATCTGCGGAGGATCACTCGGAGGAGTCGCCGCCACACTGGCGGCCGCCCGCAATGGCCTAAGAGTCGTTCTGACGGAAGAGACCGATTGGATCGGCGGTCAACTGACCAACCAGGCCGTTCCTCCCGATGAACACCCCTGGATCGAACAGTTCGGTTGCACCGCCAGCTACCGAAACTTTCGGAACCTGGTCCGCGACTATTACAAGAACCAGTACCCTGTGACGGCCGAGGCCCGCGCCCAACGGTATCTCAATCCCGGAAACGGCAGCGTTTCCAAGCTCTGCCACGAACCCAAAGTTGCTCTGGCGGTTTTGGAAGGAATGCTGGCACCTTTTGTGAGTAACCGGCAAGTACAGATTCTTCTGGAACATAGATTAGTGCGAGCGGATGTCCAGGGGGATCTGATTCGAAGCGTTTGCCTAAGAGACGTAAAAAATGGTAAAGAGAGAATCCTTTCTGCCCCCTATTTCATTGATGCAACGGAACTTGGCGATTTACTGCCGCTCAGCAAAACCGAATATCTGATCGGCTTCGAATCGCAGAAACAGACTCAAGAACCGCACGCTCCGGCCGAGGCGCAACCCTCCAATCAGCAGGCATTTACGTTTTGCTTCGCCATGGACTACCTGGAAGGCGAGGATCACACCATCGAGAAACCGGCGGACTATGCGTTCTGGAAAGATTACGTCCCTCAAATGAAGCCAGCGTGGCCCGATAAGTTGCTCAGCTGGAATATGAGCAATCCCACCACCTTGGGCCGCCGGGAAGTCAGCTTCGATCCGAGCGGCGCGGTCACAAAGGGTATGAATCTCTGGACCTACCGCAGAATAATCGATCGAAAACAGTTTTCCACCGGCGCTTTTCGAGGCGATATCAGCCTCGTGAACTGGCCGCAGAACGATTACTGGCTCGGAAATCTCGTCGATCTTCCCGAAGCCGAGATTCAAAAGCACTTAAAGCGGGGCAAGGAGTTGTCGTTAGCGCTCCTTTACTGGCTGCAGACTGAAGCACCTCGCTCGGATGGCAAGCAGGGCTGGCCCGGATTGAGACTCCGGGAGGATCTGGTCGGAACCCAGGATGGCCTGGCCAAGTATCCCTATATCCGCGAGAGTCGCCGTATCCAAGCCCTGTTTACCGTACTGGAACAGCATGTGGGAACGGAGGCCCGTATCAAATGGACCGGAAAAACGAAAGAGGAAGTCACGGCTGAGCCATTCCGGGATAGCGTCGGGATCGGTTCGTATCGCATCGATCTGCATCCTTCTACCGGCGGGGATAACTACATCGATGTGAGTTCGCTTCCTTTTCAGATTCCGCTCGGGGCCTTGATCCCCCAGCGAGTCGAGAACCTGATCGCGTCCTGCAAAAACATCGGGACCACGCATATTACCAATGGCTGCTACCGCTTGCACCCGGTCGAGTGGAATATCGGCGAAGCCGCTGGGGTCCTCATTGCCAAAGCACTCGACGCGAAAGTCCGCCCGGCCCAGATTCGAAAGAATCCGAAGCTGCTGGCGGAACTGCAAACGCGCTTGCAGAATCAGGGGGTTGAACTGAACTGGCCCCGGCTGACCGCCCGCTAAAAAGGAGGATGGACAACTCCGGACATTAATGAGCAATGAACCCGTCGATCTTCGGCACGCTCTTTCTATAATTGCAATTCGGATTGGAACTCGTAGGCGGAGTCGTTTTCATCATGGCAGAGTGGCAACGTACGCACACCTGTGGCGAATTACGCGATACACACATCGGGCAGACCGTCACCCTCAATGGCTGGGTGAACACCTTTCGCAGCTACAACAACCAGGTTTTCGTCGATCTCCGCGACCGCTACGGCATCACTCAAATCGTCTTCGAATCGAGCGACACCGAGGTGATGAAAATCGCCAATAGTCTCGGCCGGGAATTCGTGATTTCCGCGACGGGTAAAGTTTCGGCTCGTCTTTCCGGGAAGGAAAACGCCAAGCTCGCCACCGGAAAGGTGGAATTGAAGGTCGAAAAGGTCCGGCTGCTCAATGGCTGTCCGACCCCTCCATTTGAAATCACCGAGTTTGGTAGCGAACTGGCCAACGAAGATCTCCGCCTCCAGTATCGCTTCCTCGACTTGCGGCGCAAATCGATTCAGGACGTACTGCAACTGCGGCATCGCATCTGCAAGACCATCCGCGATTCGCTGGATGCCCAGGGCTTCCTTGAAGTGGAAACTCCATTACTCGGCAAGAGTACACCTGAGGGGGCACGCGATTACCTGGTTCCCAGCCGCGTCTATCACGGCGAATGGTACGCCCTGCCCCAGTCGCCGCAGTTGTATAAGCAACTGCTGATGGTGGCCGGATACGATAAATACTTCCAGATCGCCCGCTGCCTCCGCGATGAGGACTTGCGTGCCGACCGACAGCCCGAGTTCACCCAGCTCGACGTCGAAATGAGCTTTGTCGAGATGGAAGACATTTTCCGCGTGATGGAGAACCTCACCCGGCAGATCTTTAAAGAATCTCTGGACCTGGAAATCCAAACACCTTTCCCGCGGTTGAGTTATGACGATGTCATGCTGCGGTATGGCAGCGACAAACCCGACCTGCGCTACGACATGCAAATTATCGATTGCTGCGACGTGGCCAATGAGACCGAATTCAAAGTCTTCAAGGACGCACTCGCCGCTGGCGGCAAGGTCCGGGCTTTGAACGCCAAAGGGGCAGCGGAAAAATACAGCCGTAAAGGCCTCGATGAACTGACCGAAGTGGCCAAAACCTACAAGGCGAAGGGGCTCGCCTGGATCAAGGTCGAAGCGGGAAAATTCAATTCCCCCATCGAGAAATTCCTGCCCGCGGCTGCCCAAGCCAAACTACGGGAACTGCTCAAAGCCGAACCTGGGGATCTTCTCCTCTTCGTGGCCGACACGGAAGAAGTGGTTTGCAATGCTTTGGGAGCTTTGCGGACCACGCTGGCCTATCAATTGAAGCTATACGATCCGGCGAAGAAAGACTTCAAAATCGCCTGGGTCGTCGACTTCCCGAGCTTCATGTACGACGAGGAAGAAAAACGCTGGGTCGCCAACCACCATCCTTTCACGGCTCCCAAGGACGAGCACCTGGAATTCCTGGAGAGCGATCCGGGCAAGGTGAAAGCCAAGGCCTACGACCTCGTCATGAACGGCTACGAAGTGGGCGGCGGTTCGATCCGGATCTACAGCGGAGAAGTCCAATCGAAGGTCTTCGGAGTCCTTGGCATGAAGCCCGAAGACTACCAGTCCCGATTCGGCTTTTTGCTCGACGCCTTGAAATTCGGGGCGCCACCCCACGGCGGGATTGCCCTGGGTCTCGACCGCTGGTGCATGATGCTCGCCGGAACGACGAACATCCGCGATGTGATCGCCTTCCCGAAAAACGCCAAGGGTCGGGATTTGATGACGGGCGCACCCGCCTCGGTGGAAAGCCGTCAATTGCGGGATTTAGGCTTAAAGTAAATCCATTTGCCCCCCGGAAGTCGAAGCGGTTTCATATAACTTTTAACTTCCGGGAATTTCCGATTGAACCTTCGAGAACTCTATGAGCCAGAAGACCTGGGGGGGCCGCTTTACCGTTTCGACCGATAAACGGGTCGAGCTTTTCACGGAATCGATCAGTTTCGATCAAAGGCTGTACAAGCATGACATTCGCGCCAGTCAGGCCCACGCCCGCATGCTCGGGGAAGTCGGTTTACTGACCAACGACGAAGCGAAAAAAATCTGCGAAGCTTTGAACGAAATCGGCGAAACGATCGAAGCCGGAAAGATGGAATTCCGGATTGAACTCGAAGATATTCACACTCATATCGAACGAGCCCTGATCGAGCGTTTAGGCGATCTCGGCCGCAAACTGCACACCGGCCGGAGTCGAAACGACCAAGTCGTTACCGATGTGAAACTTTGGACCCGCGAAGCCATCGATCAGCTCGATAAAGACCTCGCTGAAGTCCAAAAAGCCTTTCTGGTACTCGCGGAGAAATCGAAAGACCTGGTACTGCCCGGCTATACCCACATGCAGCGGGCCCAACCGATTCTGGCCGCGCACTACTGCCTGGCCTACGTCGAAAAATTCCAGCGTGACCGCGATCGGTTGCAGGACTGCCGGAAACGAGTGAATATTCTACCTTTGGGGGCGGCGGCCCTCGCGGGGACTTCTCTGCCGATCGATCGGCACAGTGTGGCCGCGCAATTAGAATTTGCCGAGGTGGCCCGCAACAGCCTGGATGTTTCCAGTGATCGCGATTTCACCCTCGAATTCCTGTATTGTCTGTCGAACATCGCCATCCATCTCTCCAGCTGGGCGGAAGAGTGGATTTTCTGGGCTTCCACCGAGTTTGATTTTCTCATCCTTCCGGATGCTTTCTGCACGGGCAGCAGCATCATGCCGCACAAGAAAAATCCGGATGTTCTGGAGTTGACCCGCGGTAAAACCGGCCGGGTCATCGGGCATCTGCAGCACATGTTCATCACGCTCAAGGGCCTGCCCATGGCCTATAACCGCGATCTGCAGGAAGACAAACCGGCCCTCTTCGATTCCTTCGACACCGTGTCGCTGTCGTTACAAGTCGCCGCACCCATGATCGTGGAAACCCTGTTCAAGGCGGATCGGATTACCGCCCGGCTCGAGGACGGCTTCCTGGACGCCACGACCCTCATGGAGTACTTCATTTCCAAAGGCGTTCCGATGCGAAGTGCCCACGAAGCCATAGGCAATCTGGTCCGGGAATGCGAGAGCCGCAAATGCCGTCTGGCGGAACTGCCGGTCGAAAAATTCGAAGACATTCTGCCCGGCCATGGTCCGGGAGTCTTCGCCCTGTTAGGTGTTCAGAAGTCGCTCACGTCTTTCCGGAGCTACGGTTCCACTTCGCCCACAGAAGTCCAGAAGCAGCTCGATTACTGGAATGAACTCTTTCAGGCTCCGGTGGAATCGAAACCGGAAACCAGCGCCAAACTCAAAAAACGAAAGAAGAAGTAAAGCCGCCCCAGGTGGTAAGAGGAAATCATGGATCATTTTCGATACGTTAATCGCGAATTGTTCTGCGAAGAAGTCCCCGTTCGGGAACTGGCGGAAAAATATGGTACGCCGCTGTACGTTTACAGTCAGGCCACCCTGCTCCACCATCTGAGCGAAATTCAGACGGCTTTTGCCTCCGCGAAACCGGTGGTCTGCTTCAGCATCAAAACCAATTTCAACCATCACATCAGCAAGTTGATGGCCCAGCATGGCAGCGGCTTCGACGTTACCAGCGGAGGCGAGTTGTATCGGGCACTGGCCGCCGGAGGCACCGGCGACAAGATCGTTTTTGCGGGAGTGGGCAAAACCGATGAAGAAATGAAGTACGGCCTGGGCAACAACGTCCTGTTATTCAACGTGGAAAGCGAGCAGGAACTGCATGCCCTGGGCGCTGTGGCTCAATCGATGGGTAAAGTGGCTCCGGTGGCCCTGCGCGTGAACCCGGATCTGCCGCCGAAAACTCACGTGAAGACAGATACCTCCGTCAAAGGTGTGAAATTCGGACTGGATATCGAAACGATTCTCGATGTCGCCCAGGGTGTAGTCGGCCATCCCGGCTTGAGCATCGTCGGACTGCATATGCATCTGGGGTCGCCGATTCTTTCCAACGAGCCCTATAAAGCCGGCGGAGAAAAAGGGCTGAAACTGATCGCGGAACTGCGGAAGCAGGGGCATCCGATCAAATTCCTGAACATGGGAGGCGGGTTCGGCATTCACTACCGCAAGCAGGAGGCCCTGCCCGCTAAAGCCTTTGCCGATGTGATTCTGCCGATTGTGAAGGAAGCCAACTGCCAGTTGGTTTTGGAACCGGGCCGCTTCATTGTCGGAAATGCCGGGATTCTCCTGGGTCGCGTGATATTCACTAAAGAATCGGGCGGCAAGCATTACATCATCCAGGACGCGGCCATGAACGATCTGATTCGGCCGACGCTCTACGATTCGTTCCATCGCATCTGGCCGACCCATCCCGCCGCGGATTTACCGGCTCCGCCTGAGGATTATGAAGCCGAAATTCCCCAAACTTTCAAACAAAATGTGGTGGGACCCGTTTGTGAATCCGGGGACTTTCTGGCAAAAGATCGCAACTTGCCGAAGGTTCAGCGGGGCGATTTACTCGCGGTTTTTAGTGCTGGTGCTTACGGGATGGCGATGAGTTCCAATTACAACAGCCGACTGCGAGCGGCCGAGGTCCTCGTTACGGGCGGCAAACACAGACTAATCCGACGCCGGGAAACCTATCAGGACTTACTCGCGCCAGAACTTGATTGCAAATGAGCCATTAGGCGGTGATGCTATGATTAGGATGTAATGCTTTGCAGAGTCCGCACGTACCCGTGCGGGCGCACGTCGGAGGTTTACCCGTGCCGCACCGTTATTTAGTTTGGGCAATTGCCGGTCTCCTGACTTACAGTGTAGCGTACGCCCAATCAGAACCGGAATATTACTCAAAACCGGAAAAAGTTGCAGAATACTGGCGTGCTGTCAAATTCGAAGTGAGCATCGGCAAATATGAAATGGCCGCCTCGCTCATCAAAGGCCTGCTGGAAAAAAATCCCACCGACGAAGAACTTCTAGCGATCGAAGCCAAAGATGGCATGGCCCCCCTGCTACGGCTCCGCAATATCCCGGTCTGGACCAAGCTCAGCTTCCCGGCAATTGAAGACAAATTCCGGCGGAAACAGGCCGAAGAAAAAGCGACGGCGTTGAATGAGGAATACAAGAAAAACGCGGAGACCCTGATTCAGAAGGTTTCTGCGGCGGTCAAGGCCAAGCTCGGCGATACCAAGCAGATCGCTAAATTCGCCGCCAATCTGCGTGCGACTCCCGAAGAGGCGGCCTTCGCCGAAAAAGAGCTCTATCGAAGTGGCTCGGCGGCCATCCCCGTTCTCATTTCGCTAATGAAAACCGATGAGGATCTGCGCCTCCCCATCCGGCAGACCTTGTCGCGACTCGATCTTTCCACGGTCCCGGTAGTACTGGCTTGTCTCGAAATTCCCGATCCCAGCCTGCAGCTGGAACTGCTGGAAGCGCTTCGCAATCGCGGCGATTACTTCAGCTTGCCCGCTCAGGTTGAAACCGATCCCCTGCCGATTCTGAATTTTCTTTCTTCCAAATTGGCTTCCATTCCCGAGCCGGTGCGCAGCAAAGCCGGCTCCATGCTGGAAGGGCTGAGCGTCAAGGATCCTAAGGACGCCCTGGTTCCCGAGTTGAACACACCTCAAGGACAGTTGTGGAAGGCCGCGAATAAACTTTATGAGCACAAAGGTCGATTCCGCGACACCAATCAGGTAACCCTTTGGACGGCGGAAGCCGCGGATAAGATTACCTCTCGAACCGGTAGCGTTTCGGATGGCGAGGAATTCTTCGGACTGAAATATCTTCGCTGGAGTTTGAAGATCCAGCCCGATTTTCTCCGCTCGCAGCAGTTGTTTCTGAAGCTGGCTATAGAGAAGCACTTTCAACGAACGGGCTTGGATAAACCCCTTAACCTCACCTCCCCGGAACTGCACGAGTTGCTGGTCGGAGCTCCCTATGATCTTCTGAGCGATCTGCTCGTGAGTTCCATCCAGGAGCAGAAATCGGGTGTGGCACTCGGCGTTATTCAGGCTCTGAGCGATCGGATCGATCCGCGAGCCGTGGCCACTTCGAAACGAGCGAACGAAAAAATCGAACGCCCTGCTCTTTTGGAAGAAGCTCTGAATCATCCGGATTTCCGAGTGCAATTAGCCGCTGCGGTGGCCATTCTGAAAATCAGCACCAAAAAGCCACTCGCGCCGGACGCGGTTGTCAAAATCCTCTCCCAGGCCGTTCGAAATGGCGTGGAATCGGCTCAAAAAGGGAAACCGACGGCTTTGATTGGGGATTTTGATCAACTGCGGGGCCAATCACTCGCCAATCTGGTTCGCAAGGCCGGCTTTGACGTCGAATGGATTCGGACGGGCAAAGATCTGCTTCGTCGGATCGTCAGCGATTCAAACGTCGATCTCGTGATTCTGGATACCTCGATTCCCGGACCGCCGGTCAGCGATGTGATTGCTCAGATGCGGTCCGACAATCGCATGAAATCGATACCCGTGCTTTTCAGCCAGGGTTTCGAAAATAAGACGACGAAGAAGGAAAGCCTGATCAAGCTCGCCGGTTATTACCGAAATGTCGTGCTGGTCAACGAAATGCTGACCGACGACGCGGTTAAAGAGGGCCTGAGCAAGGTGCTGATTTCGGCCGATACCCAAGTCCTTTCCCTGGAAGAGAAGAAGCGAAATGCCGCGGTGGCCATCGAATGGCTGAAGCGAATTGCCTTGGGCGAGCGAGTGGGCTATCCCATCGCTCCTGCGGCAAACGCCATCCGGGAAGCCCTGAGCGATTCCGAACTGGTGAATCAGGCCATCGAAGCTAGTTCCAACATTCCCAACAAGGAATTGCAGCAAGATTTGGCGAATCTGTTCCTGAATGCCGGCCAACCGGTGGAATTACGGGTGAAAGCCGCGGATGCGGTTATCAAGCAGTTCCAGCAGTTCGGCGCCGGTTTGGCGCCGAACCAGCTCAAGATCATGAACGATCTTCTGAAGACCGAAACCAATCCGGTCATCAAAGGGAAGCTCACTGCTCTATTGGGCGTTATTCAAGCCAACAGCAAGCTGACGGGGGAAGCGCTCCAGGGTTACAGCCCGAAGTTCTCGTCAACCCCGCCGACAGCGCCTTCGAGCGACGCCCCAGCGCCCAAGGAAAAGAACTAAACCAACAATTCGCGGACCTTCTAGCGAGAGAGCATTTTCCCTCGCTTTTATGTTTCAGCCTTCAAAGCGGAAATCCGAATCGAGTGATTCCCGCAGCAAAAAACCAAACGCTACAAAAACCAGACTGGTATGGTGATGCCAGCCCAGCCAGTTCCGGCCCTCAAAGTGTCCTAAGCCCAAATTGTTTCGCAACCACTCGTACAACCTAAAAACGCAGCGGCCATCTTCGGGGGACTCTTGCAGGTTAGCACAATTATGGAATTGTCGAGATTGCAATCCATCGGAGAACTGGCCGGTCAGGGAGTAGCCCTCCTCGGCGTACATACGGCCGAAAGTGATGTCTTTGAATTGAAGGTCGTCGAGCATATTCAGGGCGATGGTCGCTTTGGGAGAATATTGGCGGGCGGACAGCGGAATCGAAGAATCGAACTTCTGCTCGAGATTCGCCCGGAGCCACTGGTTGGGCAGATAAAGCCGGACCGCCAAGGGCACGGCAAAACGTTCAGAGGTGGCTGTGATTGCCACGGCCACCTGGCAGTTGGATTTCCGCCCCAGACTGCGGGCCAGCTGTCTTTGAACCCCGACGGAATGACGGCCTTTTTTCGGGTAAACGATATCGTGCACTACCCAATCGGTCTTTTCCCAAGGAAGCAATTCCGCGAGGAACTGCCGGTAGCGTTTCAGCAATAAATCGTGATTCCAAGGGCTCTGAGCGATGAAGTGCTGTAGGGCCTGGCCGAAATCGGGCTGAGCGGATACGTACGGCAAAGACGCGGTTGCAATCGATTCGATGTTCTTGCGTTCGGCTTTCGAGAGCAGGCCCAAGATGTAGGCTCGGAACCGCTGGAACTGATCCGATCGTTGAAAAACCGTCTTGTAGCCGGAGATATACTCCTCAAGGCGTTCCCGTCTGTCCTCTGTCAAATCCAACAGCGACATCTGTGTCTCGGCTATTACCATGGCTCCGCCTGTTTCCGGGTCGATGGATTGCCAGTCGGTGAAAAATTACTGGCGACAGCAATGTTTACTATGTTTGTCATCTTTATAAATATCATTTGGGGGTGACTTTGTCAATCGCTCTCAACCAATCGGAAGAGGCTGCAACACCCTACTCAGTCAGGTGAAGCTTTGGGTGGGCGAAAATTTCCATTTAAATTTTTCTGAATCCGCGACCGGGGTAAAATAGTCAATTATTCGAGAATCCTTAGGAGTTTTGCTGGGCCCTGAAATCGATTGCTGCGCCGGCCGAAACAGAGGTTTAACTCTTGTAGCATTTTTGTGATCTATGCTTCGTTTGTGGATAAGGGGCGATCTCAAGTGCTCAGGGCGAAAATGCATGACCGCATCCTGCGATGAATTCGTCGATTTGCTGAGAGACAGCAACCTGCTGACCAAGGAGCAGTACTCTCATCTCACTCGGGAGCTAGTCCCTGCAGTCCGCGATCCTGAGAAACTGGCCGAACATCTCATCAAACTCGGCTGGGTGACCCGCTATCAGATTCAGCGGCTCAATAGCGAACGCTGGCGCGAATTGTTCCTGGGGGATTATTTTCTGTGGGATCTGATCGGTGAAGGCGGCATGGGTGAAGTTTTCCGCGCCCGCCGCATTTTAGATCGCCAGGAAGTCGCAATGAAGGTGATTTCTCCGGACAAGATGTCCGACGAGATCGCTTTGAAACGGTTCCATCGGGAAGCCCGGCTGGCCTCCAAGCTGAACCACCCCAATGTCGTGAAACTCATTGAGACCGGCAAGGATGGCAATCGGCACTATATCGTGATGGAATATGTCGATGGCATGGATCTGCATTACATCATCGAGAACGAAGGCTCCCTCTCGGTTCCGATAGCCTGCGAATACATCCGACAGATTGCCACGGCGCTTCAGCATGCTCATTCTCAGAAGATGGTTCACCGGGATATCAAACCCTCGAATATCTTGATTGGCAACCGAACCGCCAAAGATCCCGGCGTAGCCAAACTGCTCGATCTCGGACTGGCACGCAGTGTCAAAATCGAAAAGAAGGAATCGAAATATCGGGAACCCGTGGCGTCGGAAGCCTCGTCGCATTCCTCGAATCCTTCGGGGCACACTGCTCTAACCCGCTTCGGTGCGGTGATCGGTACTGCCGATTACATGTCCCCCGAACAAGCCGTCGATTCCAGCGCGGTCGATCACCGGGCGGACATTTATTCTCTCGGGTGTACCCTCTACTACCTGCTGACCGGCAAACCGGTCTTCGAAGACGGTTCGCCCATTGAAAAATTGCTCAAACATCAAATGGATGATCCGGTCAATATCCGGCAGCTTCGTCACGATGTCCCCAAGGAACTGGGCCGGCACATCCATCGTTCGATGGCCAAACGACCGGAAAACCGCTTCCAAAGTTGCGCCGATCTCGCTCGCGTGCTGGAGCCGTTCTGCGTGTCAGTAGCGACAGCGGATAATTCACTCGAAACCAGCGAACATCTTGCGGTAAAAACGGCTATCATGCCGCATCCGCTGACCGCGACGACGGAAGGCATACCTCTTGCCGAACTCGTTTCCAGTGAAAACTCTCCGCCGGGGGCGTCCGGAGGCTCCAAGGCTCTCGTGTACGTGATATCGCTGAGTATCCTGGCACTCCTAGCTCTTGCGGGCGTGATGTTCCTGGGAAAATAAATCCGAGCAGACGTCTGCTCTTTTGTTGGTGGCTGGTGGCTATCGAGCGAAATTGTATAGCCTGTTCGACGCCCACTTAATTGAGTTCCGCTATGAACACGAAAACCGTCCGTAATCCCGGGGATGTTCCGATTCCGGGCTACAGGCTCATCAAGCCGCTGGGGGCCGGGGGCTTTGGCGAGGTCTGGATGTGCGAAGCGCCCGGGGGTATTCACAAAGCGATTAAATTCGTTCGCGGAAAACTCAATTCAAATAACGATCAGGATGTTTTTGCCGAACAGGAGTACCGAGCTCTTCAAGTTGTTAAAGATGTCCGCTATCCGTTCGTGCTGACTACCGAACGCATCGATGTCCAGGAAGGCGAAATAATCATCGTCATGGAGTTGGCCGATCGCAGCCTCCAAGATGTGATGGTGGAAGTTCAGGAAGCCGGGTTGATCGGCATCCCGCGGGAGAAGTTGATCAATTATCTCGCCGACGCGGCGGATGGCCTCGATCACATGATCGACAAGTGCAAGTTGCAGCATTTGGACGTGAAGCCGCGCAACCTTTTTCTCATTGGCGATCGCATTAAAGTAGCTGACTTCGGTCTGGTGAAGAGTCTCGACCGACGCTTGAACGCCGGGCTGCTCGGCGGGGCCTCCCCCCTCTACGCGGCGCCGGAAACTTTCAGCGGCAAACTCTCGCGCTGTTCCGACCAGTACAGCCTCGGCATCGTTTACATGGAACTTCTGACGGGAAAATATCCGTTCCATGGCCGCAGCCTGCGACAGCTCGCCGTCCAACATCTGAATCACGAACCCGATCTTCGACCGCTGCCCGAACGAGATAAAGCGGTCGTGCGGCGGGCTCTGGAGAAAGATCCCGCGAAACGGTTTCCCAGTAGTGCCGCCTTCATCAAGGCACTGCGTGAAACCCCCTCCGAACGGGTCAATCTGTTCGAACGCAAATCCGAACCGGTGGTGCTTCAGGAAACGAACGTCTGGGATGATTCCATCCCGATGGCGGAGCCTCTGACGAAATCGACCCTGGACAACGCTTCCCACATCGGGATGGCCGAGTTCGCCACGCACGAAAACAGCCTGCGGTTGCGTCCCATCGTCTTTCTGGGGATCGGCGGTTTTGGCCGCCGGGCCTTGCGAGAAATTCGAAGGCGATTGGCTGATCGCTTGGGCGATCTCCACAACATTCCGATCGTTCGCTTTTTGTATCTGGATGCCGATCCGGAATTGCGGGAGCGGGCCATCGGGGGATTACCCGATTCGGCTCTGGAGGACCAATCGGTCTTTGCGATCCCGTTGCAATCTCCCGGCAAATACCGGGGCCGGAATCGCGATCATCTGATGACCTGGCTACCGACCGAAAAACTGAACGCGCTGGGCCGATCCCTGCAGTTCAATGGCTCCCGGGCGTTGGGCCGACTGGCACTGTACGACAATTATCTGCGGGTGATCAGCCGATTGAAGCGGGAAATCGAAACCGCGATGCATCCGGAGTCCATTTCGAACACCTCCCGCGTCGGCGGCTGGGAGGTCGACATCACCCCGCGAGTCATCGTTCTCTCCAGCGCTCTGGGCGGTTCTTCGGGGGCGATTCCCGATCTGGGATTTTCCATTCGCCGTCTCCTGCACCAGTTGAACTACCCGCTCGCCCCGCTCGAATCGTTTTTGTTCTGCGGTTCGCCGGAAGATCCCGCCACGCCACTGCGCGATCTGGCGAATCTGTACGCGACGCTGTCGGAAATCAACCACTTCCACGACTCGTCCATTCCTTTCCATGCGGAATATACCGGGACCGAAGGCCCCAAGCTGGATGAAAAAGACGAAGCCTGGACAGGCTGTTATCTGCTTCGCAATCAGGCGCGCACCCCCGAAGCTCTGGAGGAAACCATCTCCTCGCTGGCCAGCTACGTGACGCAACTGACATTCAGCACGCTGACGGAAAATCACGAAACGCACCTGCTGGAAAAATCGGCGCAACCGACCGTTTTTCGCTCCTTCGGCATCAGCGGCGCCTGGTTCCCGCGCGGCCTGATTTTGCGGGCGGCCGCCCGCGAATCGACTCGCCGGCTCCTGGAAAAATGGCAGGAGCCCCCCGGCTCAGCCATCGATGAAAACGTCCAGGCCAAGCTCGATTCAGTCGATTCCAGCAATTCATTCGAACCGACGCGGCTGCGCCGTCAATTCGAAGAACGAATCGCGGCGGAGGGGCAGCAATCGGCGAACCAGCTCGCTCGCAAATTCGAGCACTGGAATCGGCAGATCAACGAAGGCTTTGGCATTCAGGATCCTGCCGATTGGGCCAGTCAAGCCGTGGAGGAAGTGACGCTGGAGTTAGGGGCGGTGCTGGCCGTTTCCACGGCCGGTGGCTCGCAATCCCGAGGCCGATTGGCGACCGTCTTTTCGCAAACGGCCTACGAAGTCGCCGCCAAGTGGACCGATCAGCTTTTCTCTCAACTGGAGTGCTTGACGAGTTTACCCGGTCCCAAACTCGGGCGATTCGAACAGGCGATTGCTCAGATCGGCAGCCTTCTGTCGAATCAGGCCACCAGTTATTCCCCCTTCGTGCTGGCCAAGCGGGAACGCGTGACGCAACTGCGTAAGGAAGTCCAGGCAGCTTATCAGGCTTGTGCGGTGGGAGGCTTTTCGCTCTTCGGCTTGCGGGCCAATCGCAGCATCCGAAATCTGCTGGAAGCGCTCTCGAACTTCTCGCACGAACGCTACGAGGAAACCGCCGACGAAACCGCCGTCCGGTGCCTGCGGACTATTCAGTCGAATCTGGAAGAACGCTGCCGCGATCTATTGCGCTGCCGCCAGCGGCTGAGCCATATGAAAGATGCCATATTGCCGCTAACCCAGGTCAATCCTCCCTCCTCCCCGCTGCGCAAGGATCCGGCCGCCAGCAATGAAATGCTGCACCTGCAGATGACGCTGGTACCCACCAGTACGCGAGCCGCCGTCGGGACGCTTCTGCCCAAAAATAATCCCAACATTCAAAGTGCCGCGTGCGAACTGGTGGACCGACTGCAGGAGAAAGATTGGGCCCGACTTGAGGAAGTGCTGCAAACGCTGGTCATCCAACCGTCGGGCGGTCTGATCCCCATCTGCATTCAATCGAACGACCTCGGACGCGATCTGGTGCTGCCGCTGGTCGAACAGGGTTCGGCCTTTCTGGGAAGTCTGGTCCGCTTCAACGGTGTCTTCGACGCTTTACGTGACGTTCAGAAAGCCCAGCAATCCGAGGAGGCGTTTGAGAAATTGCTCGCCCCGGCCGAACCTTCCCTGGGTGGGGCGGATTCGGAAGAGCGGGTCTATCTGATCGTGCCCAAGAAAAAGGATCTTCAGACCACAGTCCTGCGCACCAAGTCGAAGATGAATGATGTAGAATGGATCAGCCTGCCGGAGTCCTCCTCCGAATGGCTGGTGATTCGCGAACGGAACTGTTTGCGAATTCAGGACTTGCAGGAACTGCTTTCGATGTGCCGCGAGGCGTATACCCAGCTCTCCGGACACATCGGCACTTCTCCGCACGCCCGTTTCGATGTGCAGGAATGGCTGCCGTTGGAATAGCTTAGACGGTCCCGATGATCAACTGGGGTGGGGCCGCGACCGTTTCGTCCGGTTTGTCGGAAGTTTTCTTTTTGAGCCCTAAAAGCGCGTGGACTTCGTTTGATTCCAGCTCTTCGTGGGTCAAAAGCGCTTCCGTCAATTTCTCCAGTTCCGAACGGTGCTTGACCAGTAGATCGTACGCGCGATGATCGGCATCCCGCAGCAGCCTTTGCACTTCTTCATCGATCAGACGGGCGGTTCCTTCGCTGAAGTCCCGGGATTCCATGAGTTCCTTGCCCAGAAACACATGTTCCTCGCCGGCCCGATAGGAAACCGGTCCCAATTTCTCACTCATGCCGAACTGCGTCACCATCATCCGGGCGATGCGGGTGGCCTGCTTGAGATCCTGGATCGCTCCGGAAGAGGCTTCGCCGAAGATGAGGCGATCGGCCGCCCGGCCGCCCATCGTCATGACTAATCGCGCCTGCAATTCACTTTCGGAGTAATCGACTTTTTCTTCATCCGGGTTACTGATGGTCACGCCGCCGGATTTGCCGCGCGGCACGATGGACACTCGGGAAAGCGGATCGGCCTTCGGTTCAAAAATCGCACATAAAGCGTGTCCGGCTTCGTGATAGGCGGTGCGTTTGCGTTCGACTTCGGAGAATTTTTCGTCTCGTTTGGGTCCCATCAAAACCCGATCGTAGGCCAGATTGAAGTGTTTCTGCAGGATCGTTAGCCGGGCATCGCGCGAAGCCAGGATGGCGGCTTCGTTGGCCAGATTTTTGAGTTCCGCCCCGCTCATACCGATGGTCTTGCGAGCGACCGCCTCGAGATCGACTTCATCGGCCAGAGGTTTATTCCGGGTATGAACCTTCAGGATCTGCAGACGCCCCTGCCAGGTCGGCCGATCCACGGTAACGTGCCGATCGAAGCGTCCCGGCCGCAGCAGCGCGGCATCCAGCACGTCGGGACGGTTAGTGGCGGCGACGACGATGATGGTTTCGTTGGGCTGGAAGCCATCCATTTCGGACAGAATTTGATTCAAGGTCTGTTCCCGTTCATCGGAACCGCCGCCCACTCCGGCGCCGCGCATCCGTCCGACCGCGTCGATTTCATCAATGAAGATTAAACAGGGAGCATTTTCCTTGGCCGTGCGGAACAGGTCGCGAACGCGACTGGCCCCGACCCCGACAAACATTTGGATGAATTCGGAACCGTTGATACTGAAAAACGGCACCCCGGCTTCCCCGGCTACGGCCCGGGCCAGGAGTGTCTTACCGGTCCCGGGCGGGCCGACGAGCAGTACGCCTTTGGGAATCTGGGCGCCGAGTTTGAGAAACTTTTCCGGGGCCTTCAGAAATTCCACCACTTCCTGCAATTCCTGTTTGGCATTGTCCATCCCGGCCACGTCCTGGAAGGTCGTGCGGCCGTTTTCGTTGTCGTAGCGTCGAGCACTGCTCTTGATGAAATTTCCCATCACTCCCGGCCCTCCCATCGAGTCCCGGAAGCGCGGCAGAATCAGAAAGAAGAAGAGTCCAAAAATCACCAGAACCGAAATGAAGCTCCAGAAGCCACTGCCGAACCAGTTGGCGATGTCCTCGCTCTGGTTGATTTGAACCTGCTTCATTTCGCCTTTGGCGAGGGCGGTTTCGTTTGCCTTCAGATCGTTGGCTCGAATTTTTTCGAACAATAAGCCCGGATCGTTACTGTGGGGAATTCGGACGCTGAAGCGCCCGTCGTTGAGCTTCAATTCTTTGGAGACTTCGCTCTCCTTGTCCCGAACTTCACCGATCAATTTTTCGGTGCCGATCAGACGGATTTTCGACAACTGCCCCTTCTCCATCAAGGAATAGAAGCGGTCGATGGAGATATCGGGGTAATTCGGATTGAAAAATGTGTAGGCGATCAGGGCAATAAAGCCCATCGCCAGCATAATAAACAATCCTGCGGAGATCGGAGACGGTCGAGAGGGCTTCACTTCTTCGACTTTCTTTTCGCTTTGCGCCATTTATTTCTCTGCGATGTCACGAATCGACTATTTTTACAAATTTACTGGTATATTTTCATTATAACCAAGTGCCCAATAATGGACAAAAGAATCGCCGAGCTTCGTTGTGCATTTCCGGGTGAGCTTCGCTCCGCAGAATGGGCCCTTTAAAATGAAAACGATCGATATCAATGCCGATCTGGGAGAGGGCGAGAGTTCCGACGAAGAAGTTCTGGAACTGGTCTCCTCGGCCAATATCGCTTGCGGCTATCATGCGGGTTCGGCCGAGTTGATGGCCCGCACGATTGGAACCGCCCTATTTCGCAATGTCGCGATCGGAGCCCATCCCGGCTATAACGATCCGACCAACTTCGGTCGAGTCGAGCTGCAACTGCCGATTCGCATTGTGAAGGCGGAGTTGCTCTATCAGATTGGGGCTTTAAAAACACTCGCCGAGGCGGTCGGAACCTCCGTGAAATACATCAAACCGCACGGGGCTTTGTACAATCAGGCCTGCCGAATTCCCGAACTCGCGGAGGCGGTCGCAATGGTCGCGGAGACTGTGAAACTGCCCGTTCTGGCCCTCCCGCAATCGGAATTGGAAAAAGCCTGTCGCGATCGGGTGCCGTTTTTTCGAGAAGGCTTTGCGGATCGCCGGTACGATGACCGGGGCCAACTGGTTCCGCGCTCCCGAAGCGACGCATTTATCACCGACCCTGCGGTGGCCGTTGAGCAGGCCCTTCGCTTGATCGAACAGCAAGGAATTCATTCGATTTGCATTCACGGCGATAATCCGCAAGCGGTGCAATTTGCCCGTTCGATTCGAACTTCCCTGGAGCGAGCGGGCTATCAGATCCGATCTTTCGCATGACGCATATTCAGATCCTGCAACCGGGCACCTTCTCGCAATGGGTGAGTTCAACAGAAACGGGCTTGCGGCGCTACGGCATACCAGTGGGCGGACCGGCCGATGCCATATCGTATGCTTTCGCTAATGCTCTGGTGGGTAATCCAAGTGAAGCCGAAGTCCTGGAAGTCGCCCTCTCGGGCCCTCGCCTGCTTTTCGAGGCCGATCATATGGTCGCATGGGTGGGTGCTGAGGCCAAAATCGAATGCGAGGGCCAGGTGATTCCGGGAAATGCCACGCAATTTGTCCGGGCGGGACAAAGTCTAAACATCGGTCGATTGCGAAACGGGTTTCGAGGTTACTTAGCAGTGGCGGCCCGGGAGGGCTCGCCAAATCAAGTGCTTCGAAAAAGCCTCAATCCGGAGTGGCTGGGGCACCTGTCGAATTCAGTTCTGCGTGTGCTCCCCGGCCCGCAAGCCGCTTGGTTCGAAGAAATGGCCATTGAGCAGCAATTTGAGGTGACCGCGAACATCAATCGCATGGGGGTGCGATTGGAGGGTCCTAAATTGTTCCGGGCCCCGGGAGAGTTAGTGTCAGAAGCGATCAGCCCCGGGGCGATCCAGGTGACAAATGAAGGCCAGTGCATCATCATCGGGGTCGATGGTCAAACGATTGGAGGCTACCCGAAAATCGCCCATGTCATCGCGGCCGATCTGCCGAAAATCGGGCAACTGCCGCCTGGCCAGAAGATTCGATTTCAATGCGTTCGTCTGGAGGAAGCCGAAGTGTTCTGGGACGAGGAGGAAATGCAGCTGCGGAAGCGAGTCTTGAGAATTCGATTCGGCTAAGCAATTTTCCGCTCTCTTGACGAACCTGCTTCGCCGATATATCTCTTATACATAGCGGACGATTAGCTCAGTTGGCTAGAGTACTACATTGACATTGTAGGGGTCACTGGTTCAAATCCAGTATCGTCCATTTTTTCCAATCTGAAAGCCCAATTAACCACCATTTATCCCGGCGGATTCTGATGTCCTAAAGGCCATCAGAATCCGGGTTATTTCCCTTCGGAAGGGAAGTTTCCCCTTCGCTCTTTTTCTTCGCCAACACGTATCGGACGAACGAGCCGAGTCCCGCGAACTTATAGCCCGGGTCAACGTAATGTTCGATCACATAAAAGGCGAAGTAATAAGCCCGGGCAAACGACCAGATGGCAATGAGTTGCAGGAGAGCTACTTCCCAACTCGGGTGAAGAACGAGCAAGATCGCAAAAGCCATAGTTCCCGTCATAACGAACAAGAGTCCTTTCGCATACAAAAGCCGTTTGCTCTGGATATCGCCGAACATCATCGGTCTCCGGTTCGGTTCTAATAAATTCACCGTAGCAGAGCAGTTTAACCGGAGATGCGGAATTGACGTAGCGTTTATTCCGAAATGGGTAAGGACGTGGGATTTTCGGCGATCAGATAATCGTCGCATTTCATTTGAATCGAGATCGCATGGTCCCCGGCATTAAAGTTGATTGAGGCGTTACTCATCAGCAGCGGTTCGACAGTGGTAGGCAGATTAAAAAGGCTCCCAAACGGGGGAATCGATCCCGGCAATAGCCCGGTGAGTTCGAGAACTTCTTCGCGACTGGCGAAGCGGATCGATTTGGCTTTGAAGGCTTTTTTGACCGCTTTGGAATCGAGCTTGCGATCGGCGGGCAGGACAAAAAGTTGGAATCGGTCATCGACTTTGACGACGAGGGCTTTTGCTCCGCTGGCGAGGGAAGTGCCTCGCACGCGAGCGGCCTCTTCACTGGTGAAAACCGGTTCGTGACGATCGACCGAGAAGGGGATCCCCTTCTCGGTCAGCAGATTTTGGATTTTTTCAAATACGGTCATTAGTCGACTTTGCCCACGGTGCTCATTTTCACGAAGAATTTGATGAGAGTTCCCTTCATGCTGAATTTCAGACGGATCTTGTCGCCGCCCTCGAAATTCAAGGAGATCTTATCGCTCCCCGGTTTCTGATCGAACACTTCTTTGGCAAATTTCTCGGCCGCTTTGCGCTCGGTCTCTTTTTCGAAAGTCCGCACCAGGGCCTTCACACCGACTTCCAGCTTCATGGGAACGGCCTCCACCGCCTGAGCCCCCAGTGCGGCCTTCACGGCCTTATTGGCATCGGGCCCGATGGAAGCGATCAGAAAGTCATTCTTAAAAGCGAACCATAGGCTCGATTCACCGAGTACCCTCTTGGCGTTGGCATCCAGCGAGGAGCCGACTTTCAATTCGTGCAGATTAACGTCTCCGACTTTCTCGGCGTCGAGATTGACGAGAGACCTGACATCGGCGGGCGCTTTGGCGGCGGCCTCTTTCAAAGCCGCTTCGATTTCTTTGCCGTTGATCGTCTTGATCGCGAAGCTGGCTGTCAATTTCCCATCCGAAGTGGGTTGAACTCCGATCGCCCAATCCACGATTCCCGATTTCAGGGTGGGCATTACCGCTTTGAAGATTTTTTCGGCTTCCATGCGCTGCTCGGGCGGTCCTTTTTGCAAAGCGTCCGCCATGGCTTTGTCCATCCCGAGGCTTACCGCTTCCTTAAGGACGTCCGGCAATGTGAAATTCATGTTGAAGTAAATGGGGCTCTTGCTGTCCACGGCGGCTCCCGACCAGCTGAGCTTGTTCTTGAGTGAACCCGCGTACTTGGCCAGGGCGGAATCTTTCAAAGGTTCAATTTCGAAGGCCAGACTTAGATCGTCCGTTTTCGAATCGGCATCCAGTTTCAAGCGGACAGCCTGGGCTTCATTCAAGAACTGCTTGACCGACGCAGTCACCTGATCGATGGCCTGTTCCTTCAGCTTGTGCATCTCGGGAGTTTCGTTCGGTTCTTTTTTCTTCTTGGCTTCCGCCAGGGCCGTTTCGAACTGACCCAGGAAGAGTTTCTTGAGCATATCCGGGATATTGGAAGGTTGCACCGAAACGCTGATCAGTGAGCTGTCTTTGAGCAGGATCTGTTCGGGTTTGGGAAGCAGCTTGCTGGAAAGGTTGTTCTTATCCGGGGCCGAGACATAGAGATAGCCATTCGCAAAACGGGCATGCACTTCCACCGGTACGTTGGGAATGCTGAAAGTGAGAATGCCCTCCTTATCTTTCTTGGGTTCAATTCCCAGACGGTTGCTCAGCATTGTCTGAAAGCTCGCTTCATCGGCGATGGGCAGCATAACGGCAAAAGGCATCGTTTGGCCATCGGACGAAACGCCCGCGTAGACCAAAAACGGCTTCTTGATGTCCACCCCTTCTAGGCCCTTGGCCCCCGCCATCGAACGGACCAGTCCCAGGACCTGTTTGCCTTCCTCTTCTTTGCCCGCTAATCCGGCGATATACTCCGCACGATTCAGAATTTCTTCGATCGATTGCAATTGAACGAGCAGGATCGGCTTTTCGAGAGGATTATCTTCTGCCCGGGCTGCGACGGAACTGGTGAGCCCCAGCAGCATTACCATCAGACATTTCAGGCAATTCAGCCAATTACGCATTGTGGCCTCCAAATGAGAACGAGACTGTCTGAAAGATCTACTTATGCCCGGAAGCGAAAGTGTCAAAAACTTTGCGGGAATGGTCAAAAAATGAGTCCCAGACTGACCTTCGCGTCAATCTGGGCAATTGGAGTAGCCGGATTTTCTAACCGTCAGGGGGCCGACGTTTTTGCGGGAGCGGGTTTGAAGGTGTGCGCCACCTTCGGCCAGTATTTTTCCAACTGGTAGTGCGGGTCGTTGTCGATATCGTGGCACTTCATGCACATCTGATCGACCCGCATGAAAACCTTGTATTCTTGAGCGGTGAGCACATCGCTCAGACTGGCCCCATCGGCGATCTTTTTAATCTTCTCCAGGCTGGGCATGGAGCCGACGCCGTTGGTTTTCCAGGGGGTCAGATATTCCAGAGCTACGCGGGGAATTTTTTGTCCCGCGGCGATCTTGGTCTCTTCCGCCACATGCTCGCTGGCGGGGCCGTGACAGTTCTCGCATCCGACGTTGAGTAGCTGCGGTTGTTTCACCGCATCGCTAAATCCAGTTTTGTATTCGAAGCCGACCGTGTGGCAGACGATGCAATCCGGGTCGTAATTGCGCCCGGTCGGTCGCACCGCTTTTTCCAATGCGGAATAGGCAATGCTATGCGCCCGACCATTTTCATTCAGCTTGATGTATTGTTGCCACTGCTGCGGATGGCAAGCCTGGCAGGAAGCGCTGCCCGCGTAAGCCGCGGTTCTCAACTGCAGTTGAACCGGATGTGCGACTTTGGGATACTGAGCCAGGAAGTTCGATTTTTTCACTTCGTCCGCATATTTTTGCAAAACCGCAAGGGTCGGATTACTCTCATCCTTTCCCTTGGCCGTTTCGTATTCGGGCATCAGAATCGCGAGCTGATAGTAGAGCTTCGGCGGACCATTTTTCTGTTTGTAGATGCCCACCACACCGACCTGCTGGCCGCGATGGCCGACCTGAATCAGCATGGTATTCTCGACCATTGTGGGAATGGCCGGTGGTACCGCTTCATCCGAGCGGCAGACGATCACATCGAACATGTTCGGGATCGCTTTGGCAACCACTTCCGCCAGTTTCAAGCTGCTGGTGTACTGGGGCGTATTGATTTTCGTGACGTCATCGCTGTCATTGAAGAGTAAGACTTTGACGTCGGCTTTCTTTTTGTCCATCTCTTTTACGGCGTCCTGAACCAACTTCGGATTCGCCCTTCCGCCTTGCACGAACTCGATTCGAGAATCGAGAGTCTGAATCTGCGGCATCAGATTCTTGCCAATCAGGGACGTCACGCCGACGTTAACTTCCGCCTTTTTATAAACATTCAGAGGCGTCAGAATCCCGGGAGGAAAGTTGGCAATCCCCATATTCAGAGAGAGAACTTCGGGAAATTGGTTGTTCGGCTGTAGAGTATACGCGGCCAGACCTTCCTGAAGCGGCAGGCTAATTTCTTCCTTGCCGATACCCACCGCTTTGTAATCCATGATTTTCATCGACTGCATGGTGGTGGTGTACTTCAGAAGAGCCTGTTCTTTTATGATGGGGCGCTTCACGTGATCGCGATCGTCGGTAATACCTCCCAGATCGATCGGCATCACCGGCCAGCCCTTGGCTTTCAGGGACTCGATGAAGTTGTAGCGCCGCTCGAGTCCCCCTTTTTGAGGATCGGAGCAGCCGCATTTTTGAAGGTAGGCATGGGTTTGGCCCGTGATGACCAGTACGAGGTCGGGCTTCGCTTCCGGCCAGTTCAGGAACAGTTGCTGTTTGGTGATGTCGGGGGGATCGGAAACTTCGCCCGCGGCCAGGGTCGATTCGCCGGAAGTGATATTCACGATTCCAAAAGCCAACGCACTCAACAGGCCGGTGATCATCAGCAGAAGGGAGATCGTCAACCGTCTGGATCGTTGCAAGCGTGGTTGGTTCAGATCGGAATCCCGCATCACAGTACTCCTTACTTGTTGATATCGCCCCGTTATCTTATCGACGTACGAGGCGGGTAAAGATGAGTGGAATAAGGAATGTACGTGGGCTCGCGGGAAGTTGTTCTAGCAATGACGATTATGTCATCTGAGTAACTTTCTTTCCGATTCCAAAAACCGGGAATCGCAAAGAATCGGAACGCGTTTTTACTGCCAGCCCCGTTTGCGGAAAAGCACGAAAGCCAGCGAAGCCCAGAGAAATCCGAGCGCGGCACAGGCGGCCAAATTCACCCAGTGGTGCGGTTTGATCTGGCTGGTCAGAGTCGCATGGATAATCAGGGGAGCGTGATATTCCAGCGCCATGTAAGGGATGTAAGCGATATTGTTCTGCTGACACATTAGGAGTGTCAGGGCTACCACAAGCATATAGCAGAGCGCGGCCATGCTGGCGGAGCGCTGCGTTCGGGCCACGCAGGCGAGGGTGATGCCAATGCCCAGCGATCCCAGGGCGAGTGTGAACATCGTGAGCCAATAGAACGGATTTTTAAGCACCTGGGGATTGTGAATGCCGGAAAGAATCGTGGCCAGGAAGACTCCGAACGCCGGGTAAAACATGAACTTGGCGGTGAGTATTTCCAGCGTGTTTGCCGGAGAGAGCGCCTGGGCCAACAGCAGGCCCCGCTCGCGCTCCTCGCACGTCAGGGAGGGCATCAGATAGACGCAGGTAAAGAATAGAGAAAACATGACTAAGGCCGTGGAGATCGAGGCCCGGGAACTCATCCCGCTGCCGGTGAGCGGCGTTTCCTTCAATTCCACGATCGGCATCGGCTTTTGCAATTCGGGAGAAAGGGTGGCACTGACGGTCCGATAGCGATCGAACAGTTCCTCGTAGGCTTTGCGCAACCCCCAAAGGTTGTCGTCCAGAGGCGGCTGGCCCATCTCTTTGGCCCCGTTGAGCCCCGCCTCACTCAACTGTTTAGCCGCCTGGTTCTGAAAGTAATCGTAGGTTTCCCGCCAGAACCAGCTTTCGTAGACGGCCATGCCCTGCCGGTCATTATTCGGGTGCCAGAGCCAGATGAGATAGCCCGGCTTGCCCGCGGACTGCGTATTCAATCGGCGAATCTGAATGGCTCCCGTGCCGGTAGGATAGTTCAGCGGTTGATCGGGCTTGCTGTTCGGCTCCATCTGGCGGATGAAGATAGCGTTTCTCAGTTCGTCCGGAACGGTGTCGCGCAAATGTTGAATCAGACCGTTGTCTTCTTCAAAATCGATGTAGCAGTGATGGATGCCGCCAAAGAGCGAGAAGCCTTTATCCTCGGCCGGATTGAGGATTGCCAGGAGCAGCGAGGCGGTGATCAACAGCCCCGCCAGAGCCAGACCACCGCGATTGGTGGCGTGTCTCAGAAATTCCTTGTGCAACAGGGTTTGAAGGATATGCCAACGCATGAGGGGTGGATCAGAAGTTAGAGATCAGGGTGAAAATCATTCGAAGGCAGTTCCCGTCAATTTCAGGAAGGTCGAGTGGAAATCGAACTCCCGGGTATGCAACGCTCCGACCCGGCCGAGCTTTAAATTCTCGGCCAGGATGGCCCGGTCGGAATCCAGATCGAGATTGAAGACTCGTCGCTCCCCGCCGGCCAATATCGTATCCACGACACGCTCGGTGTGTCTTTGGCGGAGGGCCAGTGGCGTATCCAGGGCCACCAGTTTCCCGGCACATAGAATACCAACTCGGTCGCAAATCGCTTCGACTTCCTGCATGTTGTGCGTCGTCAAAAGGGCCGTGCCCCCCATCCGAACATGTTCGCGAAGTATGCGGTGGACGATTGCGGCGGAGTGAACGTCGAGGTTGGCGGTCGGCTCATCCAGATAGAGTACGGGCGGTTGGTGGAGGAGAGCCCGGGCGAGCAACAATTTTTTTCGCATGCCCAGCGAGTAGCCGCGAACGACAACATTCGCCGATTCGGACAATTCGACCTGCTTCAATACTTCGTCGACCCGATCTTCCGGGACGTTGTACAGGCCCGCGAACAGCATCAGATTGCGGCGGCCGGTGAATTCATCGAAATGGTTATCGCGATCGGGGACGTAGCCAAACAGCGGTTTCACGTCCGACCACTGCCGCTGCACATCGAACCCGGCCACATAGGCCCGGCCGCTACTGGGCTTGCGCTGACCGATGAGAACGCGCACCGTACTGCTTTTGCCCGCCCCGTTGGGGCCGAGTAGACCGAACAATTCCCCGCGATAGAGATTCAGGTCGAGGTTATTCACCGCATGGAAATTCCCATAGCGGATCGTCAGTCCCTCGAGTTGAATCATTACATCCGGCGACATCAGTACTCCCAGCCTTATCGTACTATCCTAGTACAGAATTCTCGTGTAGGCGTTAACTGATTTTGGGCAAAATTTCCTTTCGAACCGACTCAGGTCATCCTCCGGACGTTGAAGTATTTCGCCTGCGGATGATGCAGGATAATCGCGGTGGTCGACTGTTCCGGCTCCAGCAAAAATTGTTCTGTCAGGGTAATTCCCACGGCCGGTGGATCGATCAATTCGAACAGGCCGGTTTGATCTTCCAGATTGGGACAGGCCGGGTATCCGAAGCTGTAACGGCAGCCCTGGTAATGCTTTTTGAACAGCTTTTGAATATTCGGGGTATCCTGCTCGGCAATTCCCCACTCCTGGCGAATCTGCTGGTGCATGAATTCCGCTAAGGCCTCCGCCGATTCGACTCCGAGACCGTGCAGAAAGAGATAATCCTGATATTTATCGGCGGCCCGCAGCCGATTGCAGGCCCGCGTGACCTCTTCGCCCATGGTCACGGCCATGAACGCCACATGATCCACGGCCTTGCCGTCGGTGAGCGGTTCCACGTAATCGCTCAGACAGAGGTATTCGCCGTGATCCTGGCGCGGGAAGGCGAATTTACTGATCGGAGTGCGATAATCGTCTGCAAAAATCAACAGATCGTTCCCTTGGGAAGCGGCCGGGAAGAAGCCGTAGGTCGCGGCCGGGCGAAGAACTTTCTCGGCGAGACAGAAGGCCTTGAGTCGAGCCAGGGCCGGCTCGGCGAACTCTTTCATTTGACGGGCATACTCGCTCGTCGAGACGCCACCTTTGGTAAACTGCCACTGCGTGCTGAAAAGCGTTCTTTCGTTCAGATATTTAAAAATGGTTTCGACATCGAAGTCGGTTCGCTGTCGCTTGCCGGTGAAAGGCGGTTTCGGAAGTCGGGGGGCCCGTTCGATGAATTCGGAGCGCACCGTACGAACTGGAACTGAGGACGACGAATCCTCCGAAGCGGCCGCGCCGGTAGGATCGCCGCCCCCCCCTTCGTAGCGACTGGTCGATCGGGCAATATTCTTCACCGCCACACTGCCAACCGATTCCAGACGCTTCTGAGCCACCAGTTCATCCATAATCCGCAAGCCGGCGAAGGCATCCTCACCGTAGAAAACCCGTCCTTTATAAATATTGCGGAGATCCACCTCGACATAACGGCGATTGAGGGCCGCCCCACCCAGAATGACCGGCGGGGTGAGACCGCGATCATTCAAGGTGACCAGGTCCTCTTTCATAATGACCGTCGATTTGACCAGTAGGCCGGACATGCCAATGGCATCAGCGTTATGCTTCTGGAATTCGACGATCATATTTTCGACCGATTGCTTGATGCCGATGTTGAAAACTTTGTAGCCGTTGTTGGTCAGGATAATGTCGACGAGGTTCTTGCCGATGTCGTGAACATCCCCTTTGACCGTTGCGAGGACGATTTTGCCCTTCTCCTGCCCATCCACTTTCACCATGAATTTTTCGAGGTGTGCGACAGCGGCCTTCATCACTTCGGCGGACTGGAGGACGAAGGGCAATTGCATCTGTCCGGAGCCGAATAATTCGCCCACGACCTTCATGCCGTCGAGAAGAATCTTGTTAATGATGTCGATGGGCGTGTAGGTTTCGCGGGCCTGATCGAGGTCCACGATCAGGCTTTCGCGTCGGCCTTGAATGATGGCCTGCCGCAGCCGTTCTTCGACATGTTCGCCGAGCGATTGCGACTTCTTCGATTCGGTTTTCTTGTCGGCGTAGTGTTCGATCAGCATCTGCAGCGGATCTTCGATGCAGTTGCCGGCCGCGTCAAAAGTCCGCTCGTCAAAGAGTAATCGGCGCGAGAGTTCGCGACCCTGGTCGTCGATCTGAGCCAGAGGGAGGATCTTTGAAGAATGCAAAATGGCCGAATCGAGTCCATATTCGAGGGCGTAGTGCAGATACACGCTGTTGAGTACTTGCCGGGTATAAGGCGATAAACCGAAGCTGCAATTCGAGAGCCCGACGTGGGTGAGCGCTCCGGGCAGATACTTCTTGATGAGTTTGATGGCTTCGAAGGTTTCGATGGCGGAACGGCGCGTCTGCTCCTGACCGGTCGAAACCGGGAAGACCAGTGGATCGAACAGCAAATCGGTGGGCGGAATCTTGTACTCGTTGACGACGATATCGTAAATCCGCTGGGCGACTTCGAATTTCCACTGGGCGGTGTCGGCCTGCCCTTTTTCGTCAATCGTCAAGGCCACCAGCGCCGCACCATATTTTTTGGCAAGTTGTGCCTTGGGATCGAGGGTCTTGCGGCCATCCTCCAGATTAATGGAATTAATAATGGTCTTGCCGCTGCACAACTTCAAACCCGCTTCAATGACGGCCACTTCGGTGCTATCGAGCATCATTGGCCGCGTGAGCACTTCGTTGTAGCGTTTGATCGTTTCCTTCATGTCGCGGACGCCATCGCGACCGACGTAATCGACGCAGACATCGAGAACGTGCGCGCCTTCCCGCTCCTGCTCCCGGGCCATTTCGACCAGGCCGTTCCAATCTTCTTTTTCGAGCAGCTGTTTGAACTTGCGGGAGCCGTTGGTGTTGGTGCGTTCCCCGACCAGAAGGGGACGGGGTTCCTGCAGTAATTCGATGGACGATTGCAGACTGGAAGTGGCGGGAAGATAGATCGCTTTTCGTTGGGCCGCTTTTTTCGCATCGATTCGCTGAACGACTTTGGCGAGGTGGTCTTTGGTGGTGCCGCAGCAACCGCCGATGATATTCACCCCCATTTCGCCGACAAAGCGGTCGAGCCACTCGGCCAAGCCATCCGGTGCTAGCGGGAAGTAGGTCTCGCCGTTACGAGTCTCGGGCAAACCCGCGTTGGGCAAGCAACTGATCAGACGTTTACTATGGCGGCTCAGGTGTCGGATATCGTCGAGCATCAGATCGGGGCCGACGCCGCAGTTCATGCCGATAACGTCGATGTCATCAATGGGATCGAGGGCCACGAGAGCGGAAGGAATATCAGTCCCGGGCAGCATTTTCTTATTTTCGTTGATAATCGTCAGCTGCACCATCAGAGGGATTCTTTTTCCCGCTTTTTTCATCTCGTCGATGGCCGTGATGGCGACGATTTTGGCCTGCAAAATATCGAAGCAGGTTTCGATGAGAATGGCATCGACTCCCTCCTCGATCATAATCTGGATCTGCCGGCGGTAGGAGGCCGCCATGCTGTCGAAATCGATATAGATGGCCGGGTCGGTGAGCGATGGCATTTTTGTGCCCGGGCCAATCGAACCGATGACGAATCGGGGTCGATCCGTGGAGCTGAAATCCTGGGCCGCTTTTTTGGCGATCTGAATATTCTGTCGATTGATCTCGTCGAGTTTGCCACCCATGCCGAATTCTTCGAGCACCAGTTGGGTGGCATTGAAAGTATTGGTTTCGATCGCATCGCAGCCGACCGAGAGATAGCCGCGATGGATTTCGGAAATCCATTCGGGATGCGTATAGACTAAAGCATCGGAAAGATTGAGCAGATGCTTGCCGTTGGGCGCGTAGCCCCAGTCTTTATCGGTGGGGTGATACTTATGAAGACTCGTCCCCATCCCCCCGTCGAGGATAAAGGGCCGTTCTCGCGCGATGTCTAATATGCTGGGTCTGTTGGCAGCCATGAATTCACCACTAAATCGATCAAACTTCTAATGGAATAGATAGGATTGTGATCGGAAGGTTCTAGTCGGAAAGGAAATTATACCAAACGGAAGGGAAATTGATTGGGGCGCAGCGTCCTTGCAACGCCCCAATCCCACTCCCGGCAGACCAAGGCATCCTTGCCTTTGCCACCGGGAACGTTGTACGTGATGATTGCGTATTTTGATCGATCGTGTAACCAATCCCTCGGTTACAACGAAGCACGTCCTTGTGCACAACGCGTACGAACAACGTCGAAATTAAATATTTGAGTTTTAGATCAAGTTAGACTGTGTGAACCGAATCGTTAGGGGCAGAATGCGGGGAGAGGATCTCTCCGCCAAAAACCAGATGGGAAGTAGCATGAGCAGATTTGTGCAGTTCCATCCTGAATCCCACTAATCCAAAAAAAACAAGGCTCAACCAACCTTGCATCGCATTAGATTACAGTAACAAAAGTGACAGTCAATCGCGATTTAACAATTTTGACGATTGTAGGGCCTATAACGCAAGTTGTTGACTGGTAAACACTTACGATAGATGAATCAGCTGCAACTTATCTGACGATGGTCCAAGCGTGTCGCGCGGGAATAATGTACGTTTTTTCAGACCTCGTCCGTAAAGTCCATTTCCTGTGAGAGTTACGATGAAATTCTCGTATCGGAATAAATTGATGTAAGAGCGCAAAAAAATACCTCCACCTGTGCCGTGTGACACGCTTTTGTGAACCCGCATAAGAAAAGGGGTGCCTCAGGTTCTGGATTACGGATCCCGCTTAGACCAGCTTCGCAAGGAAGCTGCGCAGGGCTTGCATGCCCCAGAACAAACATATCGGCCCCCAGCGGTATACACATCGGCTCAGCAAAAGATAACGCTCATCACGAACACCGCAGAGGTATTGGCGTAATAACGCCACACTCATCCTAGGTCAAGCCGGCTGTCCGATCAAATGGAAAATCCCCGAACGATTGGTCTCAATTTGGCTATAAATGAGGGAATGCGTTATTGGAAAGGAACAATATGCCTCTGATTACCATCGTCTTCGGACTTTTACTGGTTGCCTTGGGTTACGTCGGCTACGAAATGCCCGATTTGCTGGGCGCCCTGCCTATGAAGGAAGGCCAGGTGGCCCCGCCATCTATCACGGCTTTGATCCCGGCCTTCCTCGGCTTGGCGCTGATTCTCTGCGGCCTGATTTCGCTCGCCGCCCCTGGAGCCCGCAAACACGCCATGCACTTCGCGGCCATGCTGGGACTTTTCGGAATTATCGGAGCGCTGGTGCGACCGATCATGCTGCTGACCAAAGGGGAATTGAACTTTGGCTCTTCGCCCTTTCGTTCTCAGATGCTGATGTGTCTCATCTCGATGATTTTTCTCTACCTCTGCGTCAATTCCTTTATCTCCGTCCGCCGAGCCCGCAAGGCGGCCGCGGCCTCGACTACTTCGGCCTAGGCCGGAACGCGGCAACGACTGCTTCGTGGGTGGTCAGAAATGGCCCCTCGAGTAGGTCGATGCAATAGGGCACGGCCGGCATCACGGCCATCAGGCATTCGCGGATCGCCGTCGGTTTGCCAGGTAAATTGACGATCAGGCTGTTCCCTCGAATCCCGGCAGTTTGTCGGGAGAGAATGGCCGTGGGAACGCTCTTGAGAGAGATCGCCCGCATCAGTTCGCCGAAGCCTTCCATCTCCTTTTCACAGACGGCCCGGGTGGCTTCGGGGGTAACATCGCGCTTGGCCGGTCCCGTGCCGCCGGTGGTGACGATCAGGCAGCAATGCATGATGTCGGCCAGATCCTTCAAATTCTCCTCAATCAGTGGCTGCTCATCCGGGATGACGCGATAAACTTCCCGCCATTCCGAGGAGAGCATCTCACGCAGGCACTGGGCGATCGCCGGACCACTTTTATCCTCGTAGATGCCTTGGCTGGCCCGGTCCGAGATGGTTAAAATTCCAATCCGAATTTCCATAGGGTTTGCTCTTGGCCGCATTCCGGTAAAGTAAAATTCAACATCGTCATCCTAGAAAATGGCAGGTCCGCATGCGAACCGTCTGGAATTTCGCCTCCTCGAAAACGCTTTATTTCGGCAAAGAGAGCAACCGCCTGTTAGCCGAGTTGCTCCTCCGGCAGAATATCCGCCGCGTGCTGGTGATCACCGACCCGGTCATGGTGAAAACCGGCCTCTTTGAGCCGATTCAAAAGGATTTGAGTGCCAAGTCGATTGCGGTGGAAATCTTCCCCGACGGGGAACCGGAGCCTTCCCTTGCGGTCATTCGTAAAGCGGCCAGTATGGCCACGACCACAAAACCCGAAGCCATCCTCGGCTTCGGCGGCGGAAGCAATATGGATGCGGCCAAGCTCGTCGCCATTCTGCATGCCCACGGTGGCGATCCGCGCGATTACACCGGCGAATTTAAAGTTCCCGGGCCCGTGACCAAACTCATCTGCATCCCGACGACCGCAGGAACCGGATCGGAAGTCTCCCAGGCTGCGGTATTCACCGATACCGAAATTCAGTTAAAGGTTTCCACCCTCAGCCCTTACTTGCGACCCGATATCGCCATCGTCGATCCGTCGCTGACCATGACCTGCCCCAAGAAAGTGACGGCCGATAGCGGCATCGATGCCCTGACGCACGCCGTCGAGGCTTACACGGCCATCGATAATGCCACATATGATGTTCCGCAAGGAGAACCGTCGGTTTATCAGGGTAAGAATTTCCTGGCCGATACGTTTGCCGAGAAATGCATCCGTCTGTGTGGCCAGTATCTCAAACGGGCGGTCAACGATGGGAGCGATTACGAAGCCCGCGAAGGGATGGCGCTCGCCGCCACACTCGGCGGACTCGCTTTTTCCAACGCCGGAGTCGCTTTGGTGCACGCCATGGAATACCCGGTGGGGGCCGCGACGCACTGTTCGCATGGCGCCGGAAACGGGCTATTGTTGCCTTACATCATGAAGTACAATTCTAAAGTCCGGATGACGGCACTGAGGGAGATCGCCGAATTTCTGGGAGAATCCACTGCTGAACTCTCTGAGAAGGAAGCCGCTCAAGCGGCCATCGCCGCCGTGGAAAACCTGCGGGAAAGCATCGGAGTGCCGGGTAAGTTGACTCAACTGGGTGTGAAACCAGAACAACTGGCCGGATTTGCGAGCAAAGCGTTCTCGATCAAACGCTTGATGAAAGTGAATCCGGTCTATCCCACGGAAGCGGATATTTTGGGTATCTATCGTGAGGCGTTGTGAAATTT
This sequence comes from Telmatocola sphagniphila, assembly GCF_018398935.1. GTDB lineage: Bacteria > Planctomycetota > Planctomycetia > Gemmatales > Gemmataceae > Telmatocola > Telmatocola sphagniphila. Next base: position 1,824,865 of record NZ_CP074694.1, read on the forward strand.
GTTTCGATGCGATTCGCTCTTCTATTCGCTTTGATCCTGGGCTTGGGAATCTGGCTCTTCAACGAATACCTGCAGCGCGAAGATGTATTCGTTCCGATCGACACGATTGAGTATTGGGGGGCGGCCAAGCTCCTGATCGCCGGACAAAATCCATACGATCCCGCCCTTCTGTTACAAACCGAACAGACGCAGGATCCCCGCTTGGGCAAGGCGGTGATGCTCTGGAATCCTCCCTGGTCGCTGGCCTGGATTACGCCGCTGGGCTATCTTCCTTTCAAGTTCGCCGTGCTCCTGTGGATGATCGGCATCCTGATCGCGATTTTCTGGTCCACTTATCTTCTCTCCCGTCAATATGTTCCGGTTCCGCCGCTCTGGTTACCGCTGCTGTTTGCTCCCAGCTATTTTTTGTTAGCTTGGGGCCAATTCACCGGGTTGGTTTTGTTGGGGCTTTCGGCTTTTGTCTGGGCGATGCGACGAGAAAAGCCTTATCTGGCGGGAATCGCGTTTAGCCTCACAGCGATTAAACCGCACCTCCTCTTACTGGTGGGACTGGGTGTGGCACTTCGCTGTTATCGTTCGCATTACTATCGCAAGGTGGTTTGCAGCTCCCTGGTCACGTTGGCGGTGTTGTCTGCGTTTTTGCTTCTCTTCCGCCCTTACCTCTGGAGCGACTATCAAACGTCGCTCGCCCTGAAAGCTTCGGCCCAACACGATACCCTCCGGGACTGGGAAAATCCGACTCTCAGCTACTGGCTCCGGATTACGGTGGCTCCCGAACAGTTCTGGGTCCAGTTCGTGCCTGTCTCGATTGCGGGTTTCGTAGTATTGATTTTTTATGCCTGGGGCCGCTATCAACCCCGACTCGATCATTTACCGGTCGGAGTACTGCTTTCCGTCATCTTGTCTCCTTATGGTGCCTGGCCCTTCGATTTGGTGTTACTGCTGATTCCGCTTCTGCAGGCCGCCTACCTCTGGAAGAGCGGGCCGACTTCTCTCGGTCGGACGCTGCTCTTTTTTTCGTTTTTGTTATCGCAAGCCGCCGTGCTATTGCGGTGGAATTGGTTCCACGTCGAATTCCTGTGGTACCCTTTGCTGATGGGGCTTTTGTACGGCCTCACCCGGGCTCTGAACCGGCCGAGCACTGATCGAGTTCCGACATGAAATATTTCCGAAGCCTCGCCGTCGTAATTTGGATAGCGACGTGTCTGTTTTTCTTTCTGTATCGAGCCCAGGTGTTTATTGAGAGTAATTCGGCGACCTTCGATGAAGGAGTGCACCTCTCGGCTGGTTACTCCTACTGGTCGCGCGGGGATTTTCGACTGAATCACGAGACGCCGCCGCTCTCGAAATTGATAGCCAGCCTGCCGCTCTATCTGTTCAAGCACTTACCGTTTCAACCGACCGGCGAACAATGGGACCGGAGCGATATGTGGAATATCGCCAACGATTTTCTGTTTCGTTCCGCGCTGCCGCCGCAGGAAGTCCTGGCCTGGGGACGCTGGTCGAGCGTCCCGGTGGGACTGGCTTTGGTGGTGTTGATCGGCTGGTGGAGCTACCGGCTGTTCGGGCTTCTAGCCGGTTGTTTCTGTCTGGGACTGGCCTGTAGCGAGCCGAATCTGCTCGCCTTCAGTTGCATCATCAACAGCGATATGTGCTTAACGCTGTTTACCTTTGCTTCAACGTACTGTTCCTGGGAATACTTTCGGAAGCCCGGTCGATTCTGGTTTATCCTCTCGGGTGTCGCCATCGGCCTCTCGCTGGCCAGCAAATTCTCGGCTCTGTTTTTCCTGCCGGGTCTTTTCGTCTGTTGGATAATTCTCCTCTATCGCCGAAAAAACATCTCTCCCGCGATGACGCCGTTTACGGCTCTGTTTCGGCTTTGCCTGATCGCCACGCTGGCGTTATTACCCTGCTATTTTTTCTTTCAGTTTCCGCAGTTCGGGCAGGGACTGAAGCAGCAGCTGGTGAGAAACAATTTCGATCCGCCGGAGTTTTATCTGATGGGCGAAATCTCCACCCGAGGCTGGTATCACTACTTTCTGACAACCTTTTATTTGAAGCAGACTCCAGCCCTTCAACTCGCAACTTTCTTAATTGTGTGCTCTTTGATAACTGCGGCTAGCGTACAGGTTCTCGCCAAAGTCAGTTCGATGCCGGATTGGCTCTTTCTGCTCGTGCCCCCCCTATTATTTTTCGGGCTAATGTCTTTTTTGCGCGTCGATCTCGGGATTCGCATTATTCTGCCGGTGATAGCTTTACACATTCTGGTCTGCGGAGTCTTGCTTTGCAGAACGGTATTCACTCGGAATAGGCGTTTTCTGAGTATTACTTGCTGGATCGGGCTGATTTCACTCCTTTTGGGAGTCGATGTCTACTTCGGATTCCGACTGCGCGGCTTAGAACTCGCTTACCAGTTGCAGAGCTCAAGCTCGGATTTCACCAAACCCTATGGATATGATTTCTGGGAAACGCTGGGCGACTCCAACCTCGATTGGGGCCAGGATCTGATTCGACTCAAGAATTGGATGGCGGCGAACGATCAAAAGTCGATCTATCTCGCCTATATCGGCACCGCCCCCGCCGAGGCTTATGGAATCGATTTTATTCCGCTGCCGGCCTGGGGACGCCTGGCACCCTGGCCGGAACCTCAACCCGATGCAGTGAAACCCAATTACGTGGCGATCAGCGTCTCGTGCCTGCAAGGACTACATCTGAAGGATCACGAGATGTATCGCTGGCTTTTAGAATTCGAACCCGTCACCCGACTCGGATTGGCAATCTGGGTATACGATTTGCGAGACAAACCTAAAATGCGGGAGAGAATTGAACGCCTAGCAGAACAGGTTGCGCATGCAAAATAAGCATCATCTGGTGGTGGTCGGGGGCGGCTTTGGAGGCCTCTCCCTGGTACAGGCTCTCCGAAAAACCGATATCGATATCACTCTGGTCGATAAACGCAATCACCATCTGTTTCAACCGCTGCTCTATCAGGTTGCTACCGGAGGCCTCTCCCCCGCTAACATTTCCACCCCGTTACGCGAACTGTTTCGAAAACAGATCAATTGTCGCGTGGTCATGGACGAAATGGTCGACCTAGACCTCACCACCCGACAGATCCTTCTGGGTGACAAAAAACTCCCATACGATACGCTGGTAATCGCGGCGGGGGCCACCAACAGCTATTTCGGCAACGATCAGTGGGCGACCCACGCCGTCGGGCTCAAATCGATTGAAGAAGCCACCGAAATTCGAGCTCGCGTGCTCTCCGCGTTCGAACGGGCCGAACTTTCCACCGATGAAGCGGAAATCAATCGACTCCTGACTTTCGTGGTCATCGGCGGCGGCCCGACCGGTGTGGAGATGGCCGGGGCCATCAGCGAACTTTCTCACCACACTCTGAAAGGGGATTTTCGCAAAATCGACGCGACCAAAGCCCGAATTCTCCTGGTTGAAGGCAGCGATCGCTTACTCGCCGCGTTCGAACCCACAAGTTCGGCCCGGGCCCTGCACAGCTTGGAAAAGATGGGAGTCGAAGTTTGGACGAAATCGCGGGTGAAGGAGATTCATCCCGATCATATTGTCGTCGATCACCAGGGATCCTTGCAGAAGATCTATGCCGGGGCGATTGTCTGGGGTGCGGGCGTTAAGGGCAACACCATCGGAGCGAAAGTGGCCGCCGCCTGTGGCGTCACGGTCGATCGGGGCGGGCGAATCCCTGTCCTGCCCGATCTCAGCGTGGCCAATCATCCCGACATTTACGTCATCGGCGATATTGCCGCCGCGCCGATGGAAGAGGGAAAATTCGTTCCCGGTCTGGCACCGGCCGCCATGCAGATGGGGGAATTTGTCGCCCGCAAATTAAAATCGCGCTTGGTTGGAGCCAAGGATCCGGGCAACTTCCGCTATGTCAACAAAGGAAATATGGCGACCATCGGCCGGGCCCAGGCGGTGGTGGAATTGCCCTTCCCCAAAATCAATTTCGGCGGCTACCTGGCCTGGCTCGCCTGGCTGTTCGTGCACATCAATTATCTGATCATGTTCCAAAATCGCCTGCTGGTGATGCTACAGTGGTCCTGGACCTATTTCACGCGAAACCGATCAGCTCTGCTGATCACGCATCCCCGCGAAGAAGATATGAAACCGGTGGTGGGGGCAGTCTCCCAACCGCCGACAGTTTAATAAAGCAGGTTCTGCAACCGCGCTCGATAGTCATCGGCCAGCTCACTCCGCACCCCAATGATGTGAAAGATATCGACCATCAGATTCTTCACATCGTTGCGACCTAATTCGCGGTCGTGCTCGGCGGCGATCAGCAGATTATCGAGGGCTTCCTGATACTTCGCTTGTTTGGCCAGCAGCGACCCCAACTGAAAGCGCAACTTGGCATTTTCCGGAGCCGCGGCCACTTTCTTCTGCAATTCATTGACCTCGGACTGCGCCGGTGCCGATTCGAGCATATCCATCTGCTTGCGCAACCGTTCCGCATCGGCCCCGAAATCGCCCGCATCGCCCAAAGGTTGCAGAACCACCCGAGCTTCGTGATATTGTTTGAGGCCGACCAGAACGCGGCCCAGACTGAGCCGCGTTTTATCTTCGTTGGGATCTTTCTCCAGAATCGCCCGGTAGAGTTTGGCGGCCTCTTCGGGTTTGGTCTTTTCGAGTTCTTCGGCCTGAGCCTCTTCCGAGGTCGGGGGCTTCGGAGCCAGATTATCGACGAATTCGTTCAAAGCGGCTTCCGGCATCAAACCGGTGAATTGATCGGCGACCTGCGATTCCTTGATGGCAAAGACCGCCGGAATCCCTTCGATCTGGAAATAACTGGCGAGTTCCGGGTTTTCATCCGTGTTCACCTTGGCGATGACCACCGTTCCCTGTCTCTCGCCGGCGATTTTTTCGAGGAGCGGTCCCAGCCGTCGGCAAGGTTCACACCAAGGAGCCCAAAAGTCGATCAGTACCAGCGTATCTTTGGAACGTTCGATGACATCGGCCTGGAAGTTCGACTCCTCGACGTCAATCACATAGTTCAGCGATTCAGCGTTTTGCATATTGGATTCCGGTCCTTTTCAATTCACTACATTCCTTAAGGGTAGTCCCAACAGGGCATTTCGGCACGCCTGACTTCCCTTTACTCGCATATCCGTAAGGCCTTCCTCGGAATAAAAAGCCGAATGGGGATTCAGAATGACCCGATCGTGGCAAGGATTTTGGGGATCGCGCCAGGCCAGCACGAGTGGATTCTCTGGTTCGGGAGGTTCATCGGCCAGAACATCGATTCCAGCCCCCGCGAGCCGTCCACTGGCAATCGCTTGCGGGATAATTGTGGTATCGACGATGGCTCCCCGGGCGGTGTTGACTAAAAAGGATCCTTTCGGCAACAGTTCAATAGTCTGTGCGTTGATCAGATGCCGGGTTTCTGGAGTGAGAGGACAGTGAACGGAAACGGCGTAGGACTGTTGCAGTAACTCTTCGAGAGAGTTTACCCGCTCGACTCCCAGGGCTTTTTCCACCCCGTCGGAGACATAGGGATCGTAAAAGACGACTCGCATGTTGAGCGCTTTGGCCCGCAGGACAAAGGCGGTGCCAATCCGACCGACGCCAATGACGCCACAGGTCTGGCCGCGCAGTCGACGAAGAGGAGCAACCTGAGAATAGGAATATTCTCCCTGGCTGCGGATCAGCCGCTGGTTCAAAAAGGAAATGCCGCGAGTCAGCGATAGAAGCATTCCCAGGGCGGTATCCGCGACTTCTTCGGAGCCGTAATCGGGAACGTTCGCGACCGGAATGCCCTGGGTTCGGGCGAATTTCCAATCCACATTGTCGATACCGACGCCGCAGCGAACGATCAATTTGCAGTTCTTGAGGCGTTCAATGGTCTTCGAGGTGAGGGCCAGATTGTGGTACATCATAATCGCATCGGCCTCATCGATGCGGCCCCAGAGTTCGGCTTCCGCGAACCCGTTGAGCGACTCAACCGTCGCTAAATCGCCGAGAATTTTCTTCTCGGGTTGTAAAGAATCGTGAATAAAGTCGGAGATCACAACTTTCATGAGAATACCGGCCTGCCCAGCGAAAAAGTAAGGATATGCGCTAGGATAAGCGTTCGGGCGGCTATTTCAACGGGAGTAATCGGAAGCCCTATCCCCAACCCCCCTGCCCCCATACCCTTATTGGATAAGCCCTCGTAGCTCAGGGGATAGAGCGGCTGTTTCCTAAACAGTAGGTCACAAGTTCGAATCTTGTCGGGGGCATTGGCGTGAATGAGGATTGGGCGAAAGCTCGGTTCTTTTTTTATGATGAATGGATCTCGAGGTCGACAAACCAACTCTACCCGGGCTATGTGACCGGAGCAGGCTGGAACACTGAGCATCAGCGGCCGCTATCGACGATACGACGGCGGTTTTAGCTTGAGGCGATGAGGGTTCTGCATAACCCACCTCACGGCCAACTCTGCCATACGGTCGGTGTCGCCGGACTTGCGTTTCACCTCAGTAACGATGACCACGGCTTCGGCAATATCTGGTGGTGAAAGTGGCTTGCCACTTTGCATGTGCTCAAGGAATGCGTCGGCCATGCTTTTGTATTCCGCGTCCCAATTAGCCCCGCCATTACGTTTCATTTCGTCGGAGATACGTCCGGAAATGCGAATCACCTCTCCTTGCACGGTTGCTGCGGAGCCTTGCGAAGGGACCAGCAGGTTCCACAGCTCATCATGTTGTGTTTGCCACGTCTTCGCTCGCACAACTATGGGCGAATTGCCGTCGTGAACCTGGCGGCGAGGCACAGGCGTTACCTCGAAGATTTTGTACAGTTCGCCCAGCGCATTGCTCACAGCATCCACATGCTCGGGAGCGAAACCGCTACGGTGAAACTCGAAGCGCTTGCCGATTTCTTCGACGAATCCCGGCATGCGATGAGTTTTCTCCGCTCCAGCCTCTAGACAGACTTTCGCGAGCGTCACCATGTTTTCGATGTCAATATTGTTGCAGCTACGCAAGGCCAATTCGAGCGGCGTCAGCTTGTCACGATTAAGTTCATTAACACGGGCACCGTGCTGAAGCAACAACAGGGCATGACCCACGTTGTGTGAATCGGCTGCTGCATGGAGCGGCGTGCCAACCGAACTGGTGGCCTTGTTAACGTCGGCGCCTAATTCCAGCAGTACGTTGAGGCGACTCCGCCGGCTTCTCGCGCGATGATGAAGCGGTGTATTGCTCCAGCTATCAGTTGCGGATAAGTCCGCTCCTTGAGCTACCGGCCACCGTGCTAGGTCATCGGGGCACTTGTCGAAGGCAAGCGCCGTCTGTTTGCTGTATCCACCACGAGCGTCGATTTCACAGATGTCGAATACGGCTTTGAGCTCGGCTACAGTCCCCTTTTCCAGCAAAACTTCAAATTCCTTTGGAAGTGTTTTTCTTTTCGCCTTTGCCATGCGCTAGGTCACTACTTTGAATGAAGCTGCGTAATGCAACCGGCGCCGGTAACATTTTGGAGCGTCGATCAGTATAAAGCAGGGTGATAGGCAAGACGCCGGCACGTTGCCTAAGTTGTACAAGCACGGGACAAGAAAAATCAGGTTTCACGAACTTCCGGTGCTCTTCTTGCCTTCTTCGGGCCGACACGCCGCTTGCAGTTGGGCCTAGCCATGGAAGTAGCTAAAATCAAATGACAAATTACCGGTCAGCCATGTAAGTCGAATCGAACTCAAAAAAGCGTAGTCGTCACTTTTTAGCATCTTTCTTTTCTGCAGCTTCGGGCAAATTTCGATATTTCTCAAACCATTTCAATGTGTGAGCCACCTTGGCGATCATTTGGCTCGGCCTGGCGCCAATGTTATGGGATGCACCGGGAATACGCACCAGGGCCGTATCGATCTTGCGAAGCCTCAAGGCCTGATAAAACTGCTCCGACTCGGACATGGGAGTGCGGAAATCGACTTCGCCGGTCATCAGCATCGTCGGCGTTGTCACATTGCCCACGAGCGAGATCGGCGAACGTTTCAGATACTCCTCGGGTTTCTCCCATGGGTGCGTTCCGAACCAGTAGGGGCCGAAGAAAGAATACTCGTCGGCGGTTAACACAAAGCTATACCAGTTGATGACCGGTTTGCTGGCGACGGCGGCCTTAAAACGTTTCGACTTGCCGACTATCCAAGCCGTCAAAGCGCCGCCTCCGCTGCCGCCAGTCACAAACAAGTTATCTTTATCGACGTAGCCTTTCGCCAGGAGTGCATCGACACCGGACATCAAGTCGTCGTAATCGTTACCGGGATATTTGCCGTTGATTTGTTGAGCGAACTCCTCGCCGTAGCCGGTGCTGCCGCGCGGATTGGTGTAGAGAACAACGTAACCGGCGGCAGCATAAAGTTGTATTTCGGCACTGAAACGCTCGCCGTAGTTGGCATAAGGGCCGCCATGAATCTCCAGAATTAAGGGATACTTCTTCTTGGCATCGAAATGAGGCGGCTTGACAATCCAACCCTCGATCTCTCGATTATCGTGGCTGGACTTGTATTGAATGCGTTCCACCTGCCCGAGCGTTTTGTGGCCGAGTAAGTTTTCGTTCAAGCGGGTCACTATTCGCTTGGCAGTGGGCGTAAGCACTCCCAGCTGAGCCGGAAATGCAGGTCGAGTCGTCGTAAAAGCCAATGTGCCATTATCAGAAAGAGTAAAACTTCCTCCCGAGTAAGGGCGACCGAAATCCTCACCGCCGAGGTCGGCCGCGAGAGACTCTATCTTTCCATCGATCGAAACGAAGTCAATTCGGGTGGTGCCGTGATCTTCGTACAGGAAGTAGACGCCGCTACCGTCTTTACGCCAGAGAGGAGAATGTATATCTCGATCCAGCTTGCCGGCAAGAAGCTTGCTCCCGGTGCCATCACGATTCATGATGTAAAGATGATGAGATTGATAACCCTTATGCTCGTCATCGAATCCAATGTAGGCGATCTGCTTCCCGTCGGCGGAAATAGCTGGTTGCGAATCGGGTCCCTTTCGATCGGTCAGCGCCCGGATCTTTCTATCGGCGAGAGTTAATTCGTAAATTTCGCTATTGAGAGGATCGTAGTCGCCGTCGGGGTGTCGATTCGCCGAGCAGAGAAAAGCTTTACTATCAGGGGTCCAAACCGGTGCGACGTGGTCGTAGGGGCCGCTCGTGAGCTGTCGCGCGGCACCGCCTTCGGCGGATACGGAGAACAACTGCATATGTTCGTCTTTCAAATAACCTTCGCCATCCGCGCGGTAGAGGAGTTTTTGGATTACCTTGGGGGGAGCAGACCATTCTGCACCCTCGGGCTTTTCCGGCATTTCCGCAAATGCCTCAGATTTTTCCGGGACCGTCATGGCGAAGGCTATCCATTCTCCGTCCGGTGACCAAACGGCATTCGCAGGTGCGGAAGTAAGATTCGTAAGTTTGGCCGTCTGTCCACTATCCATCCAGCGGCAATGAATTTGCGGCGTGCCGCTTGAACTGGAAATGTAAAGCAACTTCTTGCCGTTAGCCGACCAGCGCGGCGAGAAATCGTTTTGCGTTCCAGATGTCAAAGGCCGAGGATCCGTACCGTCACTGTTGACGATCCATAAATTGGATCGGCGCTTATCCTTCATGATGTCCAAGAAATTGCGAACATAGACGACCTGTTTGCCATCCGGCGAAATTTGCGGGTCCGATGCATATTCGAGCCGAAACACATCCAGGGGGCGGAAGATTTCATCTCCAGGATTTTCGTCGCCTGCCTTTGACGGGGTTTGCAACAAAAAACATAGTATTCCAAGAATCCCGATGGCATACATTTTCATAACAACTCCGATGCCAGCTACTTGTGAAAAGTTTCGAGTGATTAACCCTCTTTACTTGTATGCGCATTATGGCGGATTACAGTCATGAACCGCTAAATCAAATTTTATTACAACAAATCTTTACTCGTCTCAAAGTCTTTTCCATTTCGGCGAGCGGCACGGACCGGATCCTCCCGTTTGTCCTAACTTGTAATCCGAGATTGCGTCCAAGGCCTCCTGGACGGAGGTCCCCATACAATCGACAATCTCATCTACTCTTTGTCGAGAACAGTCGTTCGCATCAAGTCGATAACTCCTTCAGTACCTCCTCTTTGACCTTACCTCGCCGGTGAGAATATTCGATGGGCTATCTCCCGCAAAATGAAACCACCCGGACCGAGCACAAAAAAGAGAAATACGAATACGGCCAACGCGATGTCCCAACGGCGTTTGCGCGGCTTATGTTGGTGGGTTGGATCGGGTTGGGCAATGACTTCCCTCCGCTCCGGAATCCGGCTTTCTGCTTCCCTCGGCTTATCAGTAACCGGTGTAATTACCGGAGTCGACTCGGTTTGTCCGGTCTGTAAAGCCGCCAGACCCTGACCGAGCAAATCCGCGACTTCCTGGGCCGTTCCGATCCGCTCTTCCGGATTTTTGGCATGTAACCGGGCGATCAGATCGCATAGCCATTGCGGAACTTCGGGAATGATCTCCCGGATGTCCCGCGGCGTATCCTCGGCCACCCGTTTTAACACCGCGAGTGCACTGCGGGCTCGAAACGGCGTCCGCCCGGAGCACATGGTGTAAAGCACGCTGCCTAGGCTGAACAGGTCCGCGCGATGATCGAGCTTGTCGCCATGCGCCTGCTCGGGAGCCATGTACATGGGTGTCCCGGCGATAATGCCGGACTGGGTCAGGCTGGCATCGTCGGCCGTTCTCGCCAGGCCGAAATCAGTGATTTTGATCGATAATTGGGCTCCCGATTCGATCAGGATATTCCCCGGTTTGATGTCGCGGTGAATCAGCCCCTGAGCATGGGCAGCCTCCAACCCTTCGGCAATTTGTTTCCCGAAGAGAAGCACTTCCTCGAGTTCCAACGGGCCTGTTCGGTCGAGCCGTTGCTGCAGAGTTTCTCCAGGGATGAACTCCATCACCAGATAGGGGATGGGATCTTCTTCCACCGCATACACTTGAACGATATGCTCGTGCCGCACCCGGGCCGAGGAGCGGGCTTCGCGTAAGAATCGCTTACGGGCGGGTGAAGCGACCGCCAGATGAGGGGCCATCACCTTGACCGCCACCACCCGTTGCAAGGTTTCGTCCAAGGCTCGAAAAACGATCCCGAAACCTCCGCGTCCCAAGACTTCCAGAACTTCGTAGTGTCCGATGCGGCCGAGCGATCCCGACCTCTCGGAAGGACGGAGGAAGGTCATCGTTTCCTTCAAATCGTCGGAGCCACTCTCCGGTCCGGTCAGGTCCTGCGTTAACAGATTAGCGGGACTGGCCGCGGGGACCGGCGAATTCTCCAGAAACCCTCCCGCTTTGTCGTGGGCCCGGAGGAGATTTTCGATCCGCTGGTGAAGCTCCGGATTTCCTGCACAAACTTCCTCGAGATAGTGAGTTCGGGACGCTGGATCGGCTTTTTCGAGGGCGGCGGCAAAGATGGTTTCATCGGTCATGGCTGGCTCCTAGGGAAGGTCCTGTTACCAACAATGCGAGAAGCCAATCGGAATTGGCTCAGGAATTTTCCAATTTTTCTTGGGTCCCGCCCATGGCCTCGAAGAGCCACGCCTTACTGTAATTCCAGTACCGTTTGGCGGTCGCCGGAGAGATGCCAAGGGAATCGGCCGCCTGTTCTATGGTCAATCCGGCGAAGTAGCGGAGTTTCACCAATTCCGCCTTTTGGGGATCGACTGCCCAAAACCGGTTCAGGGCTTCATCGAGCGCTAAAAGATCTTCGGGGACTTCCGGCATTTCGATGTCGATTTCCCCCACATCGCAACGCTTGAAATCGCCGCCATGTTTCTCCGCCCGCTTGCGGCGAGCGGCATCGACCAGGATGCGGCGCATCGCTTCCGCGGCCGCGGCAAAAAAATGAGCCCGGTTTTCCCAGCGACTCTCGTCCACCGGACCAATCAACCGAAGGTAAGCCTCGTGGACGAGAGCGGTGGCCGTGAGGGTGTTGCCGGGATTTTCCGAGAGCATCCGCGCCGTCGCGAGTTTACGCAATTCTTCGTAGACGAGGGGAAGCACTTCCGCCGCGGCCTGACGGTCGCCGGTTGACGCAGCTTCCAGAAGTACTGTGACATCGGTCATGCTTCCCTTTCTAGGAGTTTTCCCGAGCCGAAGGAGAGTTACGGCCTGAGCCGCGAAAACCGGGCGGAACGGTTTTCGAGTCGAGCCCTTCCTTTTGCAGTGGAAGGGATCTCGTTCAGGAACTGCTGGAAGCCTGCCTTCTCACGAAGTGGCCGCTCCCCGCAATTGCTTTCCCGGACTGAATCGATTAGACTAAGAGGACCTGCCGAGAAGTTTCCGTTTACTGGCTTTTGCGATTACGACTTCTGTCCCGCTGAATTGATCGACTTTCATTCGTTGTCTTTGCGAATCTCCCCCGGACGATCCGACCGTTTTTCCAGTTTCGGATCCTAAGAGAAGAATCATGCGATCCTCTCCCGCGCTTCTTCTGTTGCTTTTACTTGCTCCCGGTCTGGGGTGGCTTGCGGGGGATTTTTCGGCCTTACCTCTCCTCGCCCAGTCGAAAGAGACGGGAAAAGAATCGCCCGCTTCTGATTTTTGGTCCTTTCAGCCGATCCGCCGCCCGAAGATTCCCACCCCTCCCACGGAAGATAGAACTTGGGTTCGCACTCCCATCGATGCTTTTATTCTGGATACACTGCACGCGCACGGTTTACGCCCTTCCCCGGAAGCGAGCAAACGAGTGCTCGCGCGGCGCGTCTCTCTCGACCTGACGGGGCTTCCTCCGACTCCTAAAGAATTGGAAGATTATCTCCGCGATTCCTCCCCCGAGGCATATGAGAAACTCGTCGATCGCCTGCTCGCTTCGCCGCACTATGGCGAACGCTGGGCCAGGCACTGGCTCGATATCGCGCATTACGCCGATTCCCATGGCCAGGATCAGGATCGATTTCGCCCGAATGCCTGGCCCTACCGAGATTATCTCATTCGCTCCTTTAACGCCGACAAACCGTACGCGCGACTGACACAAGAACAGATCGCGGGCGATGTTCTCTTCCCGGATAACCCCGAAGCTCTGCTCGCTACGGGATTTCTGGCTGCCGGTCCCTGGGACGAGAGCGGCCTGCGCGACATCAACGAAAACTCGATCGATCGCCAAGTCGCCCGGTATCTGGATCGCGACGACATCGTCACTTCCACCATGACCACTTTTATGGGGCTGACGGTTCACTGTGCCCGCTGTCACGATCACAAATTTGATCCAATCTCTCAGGCGGAGTATTACGGTCTTCAGGCCGTATTTGCGGGAATCGACAAGGCGGAACGGCCTTATGATCCCGACCCGAAGGTGGCCGTGCAGCGCCGGGAGTTGAACGCGGAGTTGGAACGAATTCGAAGCTTAAAGGGCCGGACGGATAAAACTTTGTTGACGCCGGAAAGGCAAAAGGCCGTCGCGGCGTTCGAGCAGCAAAGAAAAGCCGCCACGTCCGCCTGGTTCGTACCGGTGCCGGAAACCTGGCAAGCGCAAAAAGGGTCGTCCTTGCGGGCCTTACTCGATCGTTCGATTCTGGCCGTGGGCCCAACTCCCGAAAAAGATACCTACACGATCACGCTTTCGACCGATCAGATCGGGATCACGGGCGTACGGCTCGAACTGTTATGCGACGACACGCTTCCTCACCTGGGACCGGGCCGGGCCAGTAATGGCAATCTCCATCTCTCGGAGATTCGAATCCGGGTCCATCCTCTCGGAAAACCCGACCAGGTCAAGCTCGTGCGGGTGAAAACGGCCCGGGCCGATTTCAATCAGGCCGATTGGGGCATCGAGAAAGCCATTGACCAGATTCCTTCCACGGCCTGGGGTATCCATCCGGAGGAAGGGAAACCGCACACCGGCGTCTTCGCCTTTGAAAAACCCGTCGGATTTGAGGGAGGAACAATATTTCAAATCGAGCTCGATCAAATCCATGGCGGCGGCCATTTGATCGGAAGATTCCGACTGGGGCTCACCACAAGTAAGAATTTGCTCGAGATCGCGGCTCCGCTTCCAGAACCGATTGCTGCCCTGCTGGCCTTGCCGGAGACCCAGAGAGCCGACCTGCAACGTTGTGAACTTTCGCGCTGGTTGTGGGAAAATCAGCTCTCCCGGGAATGGGACAGCCTTCCCCCGCAATCCCGAATCTATTGCGGTACCAACCAGTTCCCGAGTGAAGGCAGTTTTCGCCCAGCCACGACTCCGCGCCCGGTCCATATCCTCAAGCGCGGTGAGATCAGCCGACCGGGCGCCCTGGCGACCCCGGCGGCCCTGGAAGCTCTGGCCGAAGTGAAAACTGCCTTCGTTCTGAAGAATCCCCAGGACGAAGGACAACGGCGGGGCGCCCTGGCGAAATGGATCACCGATCGGGAGAATCCGCTGTTCTGGCGTGTCCTCGTCAACCGGATCTGGCATTACCATTTTGGCAAAGGGATCGTCGATACCCCCAACGATTTCGGGAAGATGGGCGGACCTCCTTCCCATCCCGAACTGCTCGATTGGCTGGCCACTGAGTTCCGCGACCAGGGCGGATCGCTGAAGAAGTTGCACAAAATGATCGTTCTGAGCAGCACCTATCGGCAAGCCGTCTCCTCCAATCCGGAAGCGGAGCAGAAAGACGCCGACAATCGACTGCTCTGGCGAATGAACCGCGGCCGGCTCGATGCCGAGTCGTTGCGCGATAGCGTGCTCCGGATCAGCGGCCGACTCGATGAAAAAATGTACGGGCCGCCGGTCAAACACTTTCTCACTCAGCCCGGAATCCATGTCACCCCGACGGCCGATTACGAGCAGTTTGACGTCGATTCTCCCGAGGCTTCCCGACGCAGCGTCTATCGCTTTCTATTCCGAACCCGCCCCGATCCCCTGTTGGAAGCGCTCGATTGCCCGGATGCCTCGCAGTCGGCGCCCGTCCGAAATACTTCCGTCAGCGCTACCCAGGCGCTCGTGCTCTGGAACGACAAATTCATTCTCAAACAGTCTGAGCATCTTGCGAAACTGGCGGAGCAATCGGCCTCCGATTCCGCCGGGAGATTGGAATTTATCGCGCAGCGCGTGCTCCTGAGAAATCCGACCACGGAGGAAGTGAAATTGTGGGGAGAGTATGCCCGGCATCACGGTTGGGCCAACCTCTGTCGGGTGCTGTTCAACTGCAGCGAATTTCTGTTCATCGATTAAGGGGAGGGAGCGATGGTGCCGCACCGACGGGAATTCCTGGCCACCGGCTTCGGCGGCATGGTGCTCTCCCACCTTCTGGCCGGGGAGCAGAGTGCAAAACCCAAAGCGGAGTTCAACGGCGGCCTGCACCACCCGGCCAAAGCGAAACGGGTTTTGCAGATTTTTCTCAATGGCGGCATGAGCCAGATGGACACTTTCGATTACAAGCCTGGCCTGGAGAAGAGACATGGCCAGCAAATCGATTTGGGGTTGAAGGCGACCGCGACGGGAACCCCCGGGCCACTGATGAAATCCCCCTTCCCCTGGAAACAGCATGGCCAATCCGGTCGCTGGGTCACAGACGTTTTTCCGTACCTCGCCGGTTGCGTGGACGATCTGGCCTTTCTGATGGCCATGGCTTCCAAATCGAATGTGCACGGCCCGGCCAGCTACCTGCAGACGACGGGATTTCTGCTACCCGGTTTTCCCTGTGCCGGAGCCTGGGTCAGTTACGCGCTGGGTCGGCTGACCGACAACCTGCCGACTTTTGTCGTGCTGCCCGACGCACGCGGGCTCCCCTACAACGGCATGGGAAATTTCTCGGCCGGTTTTCTTCCGGCCTCCCATCAGGCCACGGTGGTGAATCCGGCGGCTCCAATTCCGATTCCCGATCTGGCGCCACCGACCGCCAGTAAATTCGTCACCCCCGAAGCGAGCGCGGAGGGTTTGAAACTGTTGAAACGAGTCAACGAGTCGTATGCCCAGGATCGCGTCGGAGATTCCCGGTTGACTTCCCGTCTGGAAAGTTACGAACTGGCCGCACGTCTGCAATTGTCGGCTCCGGAGGCCTTCGATCTGTCGAAAGAAAGCTCATCCCTTCGCGAAAAATATGGGACGGCGCGAAACGGAGCCGAGGGAGCTTTCTCCCGGAACTGCTTGATCTCCCGGCGCCTCCTGGAACGGGGAGTCCGCTTCGTGCAACTCTGGAGCGGCGCGGGGGGACCCAGCAATAATTGGGACAACCATAGCAATATCCCCAAGGAACTGCCGCCGATCGCCCGTCAGGTCGATCAGCCGGTGGCCGCCCTGCTCGCCGACCTGAAATCTCGCGGTTTACTGGACGATACTCTGGTGATTTTTACGACTGAATTCGGGCGGATGCCGGTCACTCAAAACGGCGTCGGTAGAGATCACAACGGCGGCACTTTCGTCACCTGGTTGGCCGGGGCGGGGATCAAAAAAGGCGTCGCCTACGGCGCCAGCGACGAATTCTCCTACCTGGCGGAACGGGAGAAAACGACCTGCTACGATCTTTACGCGACCGTTCTGCATCTGTTAGGCATCGATCACGAGAAGTTGACGGTGCGGCACAACGGCATCGACCGGCGTCTGACCGATGTGCATGGAGAAGTGATCCGGCCGATCCTGGCGTAAGCGGAGAGGCTTTCCAGGGCGCTTTCGCAGGGTTCGCCTAACGGCCAGGGAATCCAAAACAAATCGACGACCGAGAGGCGAACCTTTATCATCCGACTGCTTGTTGTCCGTCTTTCTCCATAAACTGGACCAGAGAAACAGGGATGGCTCAAGCGGATATTCAGGAGGGATCGCATGTCGGTCATCTGCTTCTTCGTAGCGATTCTGATCATAGGTATCGTCTTTCTGGACACCTTCGAAGCGATGATCCTGCCACGTCGGGTCCGTCATCCGTATCGCCCCGCCCGGGTTTTTTACCGCTCCTCCTGGACCGTTTGGAGCCTGCTCGCGGATCGCATCGCGCAAAGCCGAACGCGGCAGGCCTTTTTGAGTATCTTCGGTCCCCTGTCGATGTTCGTTCTGATTATCGTCTGGGCGATTGGATTGATTTTCGGTTTTGCGCTGTTGCACTGGTCGCTGGGAACTCCGCTCGGGACACCGGCGAATACTAGTATCCGCCTGACGACCTATGTCTACTTCAGCGGGACGACTTTCTTCACGCTGGGCTACGGCGACGTGGTACCGATCGGGATGATTGGCCGAAGTTTGAGCATTATGGAATCGGGGATTGGATTTGGTTTTCTGGCGCTCGTGATCAGCTATCTGCCCGTCTTATATCAAGCATTCTCCCGCCGGGAAATTATTATTTCCCTCCTGGATGCCCGGGCCGGTTCGCCGCCGAGCGCTGGAGAGTTTCTACGCCGAGCATCCGAAGCACGCAGCCTGATGAATCTGGGCCCCCTCTTGATCGAGTGGGAGCGCTGGGCCGCGGAATTACTCGAAAGCCATCTATCCTTTCCGGTGCTGCGGTTTTATCGTTCGCAGCACGACAACCAGTCCTGGCTGGCCGCACTAACTATGATCCTGGATTCGACCGCCTTCCTGATTGCCAATTCGGAAGAGCCCGAGGGGTATCAGGCGCGCTTGACCTTTGCGATGGCCCGACACGCGGCCGTGGATCTCGTGCTGGTTTCGCAAACCACGCCTTCGCCCCTGGAGATCGATCGCTTACCGCCAAGTTCACTGAAGTTTTTGAGCGACAATCTGAAAGCCATGGGTTACCCGGTGCGGAAGGATGCCGATCTCGACAAAGCCCTGGACGAATTGCGCTCCCTCTATGAGCCTTTTGTGAACACGCTCTCCCAGTATCTAAAATTCCCTCTCCCAGAGTTTGTGTTGGCCAATCAACCGGTGGATAACTGGCAAACCAGCCCGGGCATGCCCCGTTCCCCGGGTCTTTCGAGTCTGCAGGACCTGGAACGCCGGCACGAGCATTGGGAGTGAATTGGCCGAGGCGTCGAGGCGGCGTAGTCCCCCTGCGAGCCAATGAATTCAATAAGTCTCGCCAGTAGCTTGTCCTGCTGCTGGGAAAAGGTCGGCCTGATCCATGGGAGGGTTGGCCCGTGCCGCGGCAATTGCCCTTGGTTCCGCTAGGGAATTACTCTCGGTTGCATTGGATCGTTGGCGAGCGGGGAATGGGTGGAGAATCGGAGAGCGGCATCGATGACGATTGAGTTTCACAAAATGCTCTTCGATCCTGGAATCCGGCCGCCGCGCTATCCGGACCCGCTCCGTTTTCAGCGGTTTATCCAAGTGGAAATCGTTTCGATAGGATAGTAACTGATTTGGGCGTAGAAACAGCTAAAGGTTTCCCTCCGCTACCCCCCTGCCCTTAAGAAGGTGTTCTTCTCCGATGCCAGATCACACCAAACAGACCAAACTCCTTCCGGGCGAGCAATCGGCTTCCGGCCAGCAACCCAACCCCACGTTTGATACGGCCGATTTTCAATCCGGTTCCCCGGGCCATTCGCCCGAGGACAAGACGCGCGGTCCAGATCGAAAAACCACTTTGGAAGAAGAAAGGACTACTGAACACGAACCGGAAGCGATCCCCGGATATAAGGTGGAGGGCATCCTCGGTCAGGGAGGAATGGGCATTGTTTACAAGGCCAAAGATCTGAGTCTGAAAAGAACTGTTGCCCTGAAGATGATCATTTCCGGGGATTTCGCCGGTTCCAAAGAATTGGCTCGCTTTCGCATCGAAGCGGAAGCGGTGGCTCGTCTGCAACACCCGAATATCGTTCAGATCCACGAAGTGGGAGAAACCAAAGGCCGTCCCTACCTCGCCCTCGAGTTTGTGGAAGGCGGAACCCTGGCGACCAAACTCGCTGGCAAACCGCTTCCTCTCCGCGAAGCCGCCAAATTGGTCGAATCGCTCGCGCGCGGCATGCAACTGGCCCACAGTCGCAACGTCATCCACCGGGATCTGAAACCGGGTAACATCCTACTCAAGAGTGATGGCACCCCGAAAATCGCCGACTTTGGTCTGGCCCGTCAGCTCGACACCGACAGTAGTGAAACTCAGTCCGGGGCGGTCATCGGCACCCCTTCTTACATGGCGCCCGAGCAAGCGGCGGGAATGGCGAATGAAGCGGGACCAGCAACGGACGTCTATGCCCTGGGAGCGATTCTCTATGAATGCCTGACGGGGAAGCCTCCGTTCAAAGCTGAGTCGATGATGAAGACTCTGGACCTCGTCCGAAATGCCCAGCCGGTACGCCCCTCGCTTCTCCAGCCGGGCGTGCCGTTGGACCTCGAAACGATCTGCCTGAAATGCCTTCGAAAGGAGCCCGAGAATCGCTACGCTTCCGCGGCCGAACTGGCGGATGAATTGGTTCGATTTCTTCAAGGCGAACCGATTCTGGCTCGTCCCATGGGTCGCATCGAGCGCATGGAACGCTGGGTCCAGAGAAATCCAGTCGTCACGGGATTGTTGGCCGCCGTGGCGGTCAGTTTGTTGGCCGGAATATCGGTGAGTTACTGGAAATATCGGGAGGCCAAGTTGGCCGCCGAGAAGGCGATCAAAGCCCAAAATTTTCTCGTCAGCATTTTTAAGATTTCTGAAACTCATAGCGATGGCGGAAACGTCACCGCCCGGGAAATCCTTGCGGATGCTCAACGACGGATTCCGATCGAATTCGCGGACCAACCGGAATTACAAGCCGTATTGACAGCCGCCATTAAAGAAGTGAATCGGAATATCCACAAGACGATTCCGGCGGCTCTGGTCCTGGAAGTAAGTGGACCGATAAAAATTCAATCCAAACATGAATGGAAGGGTCAGTCTGACTCTCAGCGTTTGCTTTATCCCGAGGATCAATTGGAACTGGGCCCGGGGGCCACTTGTCATCTCTATTTTCTGGAGGACCTGCATCATGAATGGCTCAAAGCAGGCTCGAAATGCTCCATTGAACAGAATGGGTGTGAGCCCCCCGAGGCAGTCCGGGAAAGAGATAGCAATAGCCTGATGACTTTTGTTCGAGTACCCAAAGGCAAATTCTACAGGGGTTGGTCTGCGAATAAATTACCCAACCTGACGGAGATCCCAGAAGATTTCGAAATCGCAGTTCACGCGGTCACCCAGGGATTATGGATGGATGTGATGAAGCAGAATCCCAGCATTATTTCACGCCAGGGTGATTATTCCCACTTGGTGAAAAGCGTTTCAGATGAAGAACTGAAACTATTTCCTGTAGAAAATGTTACCTACGCGGAGATTGAAATTTTCTTAATAAAACTGAACGAACGGGAGAAAAGCCGAGGGTTTCGCTACAAATTGCCAACCGAGCATCAGTGGGAGTACGCCTGTCGAGGGGCGGCTCATACGCTAGAGGAGTGCTCCTACTATTACTATTTCGACACTCCGACCAATCGGCTGACGTCCCAATTGGCTAATTTTGATGCGATTGAGGAGCCGGACTTAGGGAAAAATAAGAAAAAAAACCTTCCTGTTCGCGTCGGAATGTATCCTCCCAATAAGCTGGGATTGCATGATATGCATGGAAATATCTGGCAATTATGCACCTCATCTAAAGTAGATTCGAAAATCAGCAAAGCCAAAGATAATGGCAAATTTATTACTGTCGCTCGTGGAGGAGGTTACTCCGAAAGAGCTCAAAAATGCGATTCAGCACATTCATTTTTCCCTCCAGAAAATGTTCGCATGGAAGTAATCGGATTTCGATTGGTTCGAGTTCCCATGAGTTAAAAGCATTTTCACGAGCGCACAAAAAAACATATTGAGCCTGACATTATACCTCGATCAACCTTCAAGTTATTTTTTGATGTACTGACTTAGAAAGAAGGGGAAAAACCGCAATCCTAAAATTGCGTCCGGATTTTCATTGAATTATTTTTAGCGTATTATTACACTCAAATCTTGAATTTCCCGCACAAGACGTTTATACCATTTAGGATTTGTCCTATGTTTCTTCCCCCCCGTATCCTCGCCCAAACGAATACCTCAACACGTTCTTTTGAGGAGAAGGACTACACCGCCGCCGGGGACGAGGTTATACCCGCAGGTGGAAATTCACCCTCCTGTGGCCCAGGTATGAAAGAATGCACATTAGGCAGTGCGTCATGGTGCTGTTCTTTAACATCCACGTGTGGCTCGGCAATCGGTGGGTGCAGCTGAATTCTTGTATCGTAGCTGCTCTAACTTGCCCGTAAAATGTATTCATTATCGGAACTGGAACTTTTGTGGCGAGAAACTCGCGGTGATCCGCGGGTTTCCATAGCCATTCTTGATGGCCCCGTGGACTGGAAGCACCCCAGTCTGGCCCATGCCCGGCTCGTCCCGCTAAACGGTTCCGAATCCGGCGAGAAAAATTGGGGACCTGCAAGTCGGCACGGTACCCAAGTCACCAGCCTGATTTTCGGTCAGTCGAATGGTCTCGTCAAAGGGATAGCGCCGAATTGTCGAGGACTACTGTCGCCGATTTTCGACTCGGCGGCGGACGGTACGCTCAAACCTTCCAATCAAGTTCGATTGGCACAGGCGATTGCCGCGGCCCGCGACGCGGGCGCCCAGGTCATCAATATTAGTGGCGGCATGTTTGCGCCCAGTAGCCAAGTCGATCCGTTATTGGCCGAAGTCATTGAGGACTGTGCTCGACGAAATACTTTAATTGTGGCCGCGGTCGGCAATGACGGTTGCGCCTGCCCCCACATTCCGGCGGCTTTAAACTCCGTCCTCGCCGTGGGCGCCCTGGATGCCCTGGGGCAGCCCCTCCCATCGAGCAATTGGGATAGCTCCTACCGTTACCACGGTGTCGTGGCTTTGGGACACCATCTGACTGCCGCCGTACCCGGTTCGGGGTCGGCGCCGATGAGTGGAACGAGTGCCGCGACCGCCGTGCTCAGCGGAGTTGTGGGTTTATTACTCTCCCTGCAACTGAAACGCGGCCTGCGCCCCAATCCCTCTCAGGTGCGCGAAGCCATCCTTCAGAGCGCCGTGGATTGCCGAAAACAAGCGGCTTGGAACTGTCCACGATTATTAGCGGGACGATTGAATATCCCGGGAATTTTAGACATTCTCTTCAAGGAAACATCATATATGAAAAGCGCATCCCCTTCTGAAACTTCCGATGCTTTGCACGCATTCTCTCCTTCCGCAGAAGACTCTGGCGGAGTTGTGGCGTCCTCGGGAGTCGAGCCCTCGGCCTGCGGGTGTGGTTCGAACTCGTCCGTCAAAGTTTATGCTTTGGGTCGGATCAATTATTCTTTAGTCTCTCCCGCTCGGATCACTTTTTTAAAGACTTACATGCAGGAGTACCCGACGAAGGCGGAACTAAAAGAACCTCCCAAGGCTTCCGAAATTAGAAATGATCCTAAAGATATTGGGTTAATGGTGAGACTACTTCGAGTAGCCGCCCACGAGCATATTGCCGCCAGCCTGGAGTGGACCCTGGAAATCGAACCGGGGATTCCCAGCTACGCGATAAAACCGCAGGGACCTTACGCCAGAGAGGCGTATCAACGTCTGATTGACGCCCTTTACGAGTTCAACTTCGGCACCAAAATCGAATACATTGTGATTCCCGGAGTAATTTCGGGAAAAGCAAAACTTCTATCGGGCCAAGAGGTTCCTGCATTGATTCCGGATTTGCGAGGTATGTTTTCCTGGAATACAGAATCGCTGATTCGCCGTCTCGAAAACGTTTTATCTGAGGAAAATCGAGCGGCGATACGCCACTATTTCCGAAGAAGTGCAAAGCTACTGAAGAACCTGGGAGTCCAAGCGGAACACCGAGCATTAAACTTTGCCCTTACCAATGCCTACACTCACATTTATGCAGCCGATGCCAAGCGCGCGGGAAATCAAGGTTATAATTCAGGGTATAGTCTCCCGGAACCGATCATGGATCTCGAAACCGTGCACGTTTCTCGAAGTCAGATTTCCGCTCCGGGGACGGAGTGTTGGGACGTGGAAATAGCTTTCTTCTATCCGCATGTTCTGAATTCGGAGCAAGCTCGACACATCCCGGATCGAAAAATCTATCAGTTCAAAGTTGATGTCTCTGACGTAGTTCCTGTGATGATTGGAGAAATACATTCTTGGAACGCCCGATGATTCGATTATCCCGACGAGAACCTTTAGTCCGCCTAGGGGGCTCGGCCCGGAAACCAGTTCATCAGGAGATAAAATCGTTCGCCCGCTATCCCCTAGAGCACGTTCAGTCCCGCGACGAATATCTCCGAATCGACACTCGATCAGAGCTCTGCCGACAAAGGCAATTTTTATATGGAGTGTATGCTTGTTTCCGCTTCCGGCGCAGGCAAATCGATTTCTCCCTGAAAGAATCCCCCTTTGAGCCCACTCACGGTCATTAGCATCTGGCGTTTCACGATCGGGATTTTGGGAAGCCAAGGCAGTGCGATATCGCGTCCCCAGGCCAAGGGAAACCAGTCCGACTGAAAAAACGGCGAGAGCAAGTAGGTGAGAATGGCGTAATAGCGGAGATAAGCCCGCTGTTGAATGCGAAAGGCTTCGAAAGCCGCGGGAGGAGTGGCGGCCTCCTGCAAGCAATTCGCGAATTTCCAGGCATCCACTAAGGCCAGATTCGCTCCCTGGCCCAAATGCGGGCTCATGGCGTGCGCGGCGTCTCCGATAAAAAGCGTGGTCGCGTCCTTGATTCGGGGCATCCAGACATGCTGGTAGGTGGTCGGTATCAACTGCTCTCGATCGATCAGATGGGTCAAAGCGTCCTGGGACTCGGGGGCGAACTGCAAAATTTCCGCTTTCAGGTTCTCCAGGTCGACTTGGGGAAGTTGGGCCAGTTCGCGATGGGGCATTCCCCAGTAGACCGTGACCCGGTTGTCTCCCAAGGGTAACAGTCCAAAGAGATGGCGATTGCCGCGGACCACTTGAAACAGCTTCCCCGGCCGTCCGGAACCGGGGCAAATCCACCAGAGGGTTCCGTGCGCGTAACGATGGACGCGAGCCCGAAAACCGCAGGCCGCCCGCAAGCGGGAGCGGGCACCGTCGGCCACCAGGAGAAAATCGAAAGGCCCCTGTTTGACTTCCTGCGCATCGACGATCCAGACCCGCCGACCCTGCACCTCCCGCCGCACGATGGGAGAATCCAGATGGATCACGGCGGAGGTCTTCTGCAATTCCCGATAAAGAGCGGTGAACAGAACGCCGCGGTGGGTCCCCAGAGCATGATTGCCCGGCCGATAATCGCTGTAGCGATTGCAGATCAAAGGCTGTCCAGTGCTGTGGCGGGCATCGAGTTCGGTCAGAATCGCGGAGTGCCGAGTGACCTGTTCTCGCAGTCCCAAGTGGGCCAGAATTCGTTGCCCGGAAGTTTGAAGGAGAATGCCGGCCCCGCGGGCTCCCACTTCCGGGGCTTGTTCGAAGACGTGAACTTCATGCCCCTGGCGGGCTAATAGAATCGCGGACGCCGTGCCTGCCGTGCCCAGTCCCACGATGGCTATCCGATAGGTTCGAGCCATGACGCCTTTCCGATATTCACCGATCGGATTCCCAGCCGAACCGAGAGATCCCGGCCATCCGCAAACTTTGCTTCTACCGATGCCAGATTGGAGTGTATTTGGTCATTTTTCGCAAATGGAATCATGCCCGTCCCTGAATCAAATCTTGGCTCCAAACGCTCCCCTCACGCACTCGGCCGCTCTTAGCGTTGCGAATGCAAGGCCCCTGATTCCCTGGCGAGTTGCGAACTTCTTAAACGGTGTTGCACGGGTCGTTCACTTCGGACTCCTAGGTGGCATCACCCGGAAGAGGCGCACAATTGCCTCGATATCCAGATTATCTCCGTTATCAAGAACAATTAGCGTTCGATCTTCGGCCACGTTACGCTCGATGATGGTGCGGAATCCTCCCCAACCGCCGTTGTGTCCCATCTGACTGATTTTGCCCTTATCCATCGTAATGCCCCAACCGAAGGCGTAATCCGTGGTCCCGTCTTTGCCATACTTCGAAGGGACGAGTGCCTGTTTAATGGTGGCTGGTTTCAGGACTTTGCCCTCGCGCCAGCCTTCGTCCCAGCGGGCCAGATCTTCCAGACTGGCCCAGACGCTTCCATCACCCACCACCAAGTTGGACTCATGACGGTAGGGAGGCGGTCCCCATATTTCATTCCATTTATTCTTATCCTTTTCCTTCTCATAGCCGAGCGCGGGCTCATGGATTTGGAAGTTAGGCCGATCATAAACCCCCGCCGTTTTCATCGCCAGCTTATCGAAAATTTCTTTCTTGAGGAACGCATTGAACGATTGCTTCGAGACCCGCTCGACGATCAGAGCCAGAAGCATGAAATTGGTGTTCGTATACCGCCAGTTTGAGCCGGTTGGGAAGTAGAGCGGGGACTTCGTCCGTTCCCGGGCAAACAAGCTGACATAATCCTCGTTCGTCACGTATTTCGGATGCTTGCCCTTGACGTTCTCGAAGTCCATATATTCGTGCAAACCGGAAGTCTGTCGGGCCAGATGCAAAATGCGAATCGGGTTCTTTTTGTCGTATTCGGGTAATTCCGGCAGATATTTTCGGATGTCCTCGTCGAGTGCCAGCTTCCCCTGCTCATATAGGAGCAGGATGGCCGTTCCCGTGAATTGTTTGGAACACGAGGCCAGTTCGAAGGGCGTTTGCGGAGTGATGGCTCGATTTTCTTTGAGATGCGCTAGGCCATAGCACTTCCGAAAGGCGATTTTACCCTGTTCGAGAACCAGTATGGCGCCTCCGGGTTTATGAGGCTCTTTACCGGTGTCCGCGATGATCGATTCGACTCGCGTGGCAAAGTCGCGGCCCAGCAGGTGCAACAGGGTGAGGTCCCCTTTATCCTGGCCACCATTTTCATTGAGGAGGTTAAAAGTACCTTTGAAGCGTCTTCCCAGCGGTCCCAGCGTCAGTCGGGCGGTGCCTTTCACTTTGTCCCCCCGCCAAGGTTCCTCAAAAGCAAACTCGAGGACGCGCGTCGTGGGATCAAAGGTGCCCGACTTTAGGAGGCCGGTCTGATCCTTCGCATGGAGGTAAGTCCCCGTGACCGAAAGCAGCTTGGAATCTTTGTGCGGTGTGGTTCGGAAGGTGAAATAGCCCCAATCCGAGTCCCAAATTCCTGCGGCCAGGTCGATCGGTTCCGCCGCGAAACACCTAGAAGTGCAGGCCGGGCCCAGACAGAAGACAACACTCAAAAGGAGCGAGTAACTGGCACAATTCATGGGACACCTCAGGGAAAAAGGTAGTCAAATGACTTTGTGGAAGAGCCTAGTTTAAACTATCGACTCCCCGCCTGTTGACTTGGTTTTCTCCAGGTCAGACCACTCCGGTGGCTTTCTCGATTTTTTCAGCGGCCCGCGGCTTCGAACAATTGGGAAACCGTCTGGAGGACAGACGAATTTCGACGGAATGGCCCAAAGAGCCGATACTTTCTGGTGCGAACTCTCCCGGGGAGGTATAATTTCCTCATGCGATCCTACCCTCTGGCTCTCTTAATAATACTGCTGATTTCTGGCGATTTCGCGAGCGCCGCCGAGCGTCTTTTCGTCGCCGTGGGCTACGGCGGACGTCGATTGATTTCGCGCGATGGGATCCATTGGGAAATTGCCGCCGAATGGAAAGAGAACGGCGGCGATGATGCCCACAATTTGACCAGCGTGGTCTTTGCGAAGGGCAAATTCGTGGCTGTGGGTGGGGCATTCGGAGGTCATATTCTCGTCTCTCCGGACGGGCGAACTTGGCGCGAAGTCGAAAGCCCGAAATTCCGCGTCAACCCCGTGCTGTTTGGGAACGATCGCTTCGTTGCCGGCGGCCCCGATCAAACGCTCTTGTGGTCCAGTGACGGTGAAAAGTGGCAAAAAGGGGGCAAGATCGAGGCTAAAGAGGCCACTCATTTTCGGGTCGGCGCATTCGGAAATAACACCTTTGTCTTTATGGGCAACGCGGGCGGTAACAGCCCCACTACCTGGATAGCAACCAGCAAAAACGGCGAAAAGATCGAAAAAGTTCGCGTCGATCTACCGCAACTCTTCAATGTCGTTTATGGGAAGGATTGTTTCGTCGCGGTGGGGGCCGAGGGGCGACGGTTGCGTTCCACCGATGGCCTGAAATGGGAACACGAGGTATTGGAAAAAGGGATCGAACTTCGCAGTCTGGTCTGGAGTGGTCGAGAATTCATTGCCGGTGGCAGCGGGCAGACGTATCGTTCCGCCGATGGAATTACCTGGAGCAAGGAGGCGAAGGGAATGCCATGCCATTTGCTCTATGCCGATGACAAAGTATACATCGGAACCAATTGGCCAGGTCAAATGCTGAGCTCCCCGGATGGCCAGGTCTGGTCCAAGCATGAGAAGTTGACCCCCAACGGCATCAATCAACTGGCCGTGGGGGAACTCGCACCGGCCAACACTGAGGAAAAATCGCAACCGGTGCAAGTGTTCGCCGACGCGAAAGCGCTAATTGCGACGCGCTGCTCGAAATGTCACAACGACAAGATCCGCAAAGGCGGGATCGATCTCTCGATTCTGGCCGACGAAAAGAGTTTAGCCAAACACCGCAAGATTTGGCGTCAAGTTGTGACTCAAGTGGAAACGAGTGAGATGCCGCCGGAGGATCAGCCTCGTCTGGGCGAAGTTCAAAAGAAATCGCTCGTGCAATTCGTTCGCGCGCGGTTGAGTGAAATTGAAGCGGCGGAGAAACAAAAGCCCGATCCGGGCCCGGCTCTGATTCGGAGACTGACGCGGACCGAATACAATCGCGCGGTTCGCGATCTCTTTGGCCTCGAAGACAATATCGCCGAAGCGGTCGGCATGCCCGAAGACACCCAGGGGGAGAACTTCGACAACCTCTCAGCCGCTTTGAATTTCTCGGATGCCCAGATTGAAAAGTATTTCAGCGCGGCCGACTACATCCTCGAGAAACTTTACACGCCGCCGACCCAAGGCAAAAAACCCAAGGTTCCCGTCTCGCGCGAACTCGATCGATGGATAGTCTCCTGGCCGGATAACGGGATCTCCCTTCAAGAAGCGACTCGCGAAATACTGGCCCCCCTGCTCCGTCGGGCCTACCGGCGGCCTGTTGAACGCCGCGAGTTGGAGCGCTTCGTGGAACTGGTCCGGAAGGCCGCGCCGGGAGCCAAGAGCTTTGAAGAATCTCTGAAACCGGCCCTCAAAGCGTTATTGGTTTCGCCCAATTTTCTGATTCGGATCGAACGGGATCGCGGTAAAACCGCGGAAGAAAATTATCGAGTCCGCGATCAGGAATTAGCCGTCCGCCTGGCCTTCTTTCTGTGGGGAGCACCCCCGGACCAAAAACTCAACGAGTTAGCCGATCGAGGGGAACTCAGCCAACCGGCCGTCTACGCCGCTCAGGTGAAGCGATTACTGGCGGACCCGAAGGCGAAGGCTTTGACCGAAGATTTCGCCGCGCAGTGGCTGCGGTTGCGGAAATTACCCGAGGCCCGCCCCTCCACCGAGTTCTTTCCCACTTTCAATGCCAACCTGCGGCAGGCTATGGGCGAGGAAGTGACGCAGTTCTTCGATCACCTTCGCAGCGAAGACGGGTCCATTCTGGATTTGATCGATGCCCGTTACACTTACGTGAATGCGGAATTGGCCAGGCACTATGGCCTTCCAGACACCCGCAAAGAATTTCATCGAGTGGAATGGTCAGACGCGAATCGGGGGGGACTGCTCGGCATGTCCGCGATTTTGGCCATGACCAGCCATACGAATCGGACCAGCCCGACACTGCGGGGAAAGTATGTCTTGGATGTCATTTTAGGAACCCCGCCGCCCCCACCGCCGCCCGATGTGGGAGTGATCGATGAGGCGAAATCGAAAGGAAAAGGCGCCCAGACCTTCCGGGAGCTGTTGACGCAGCACGCCACCCAGCCGAGTTGTGCGGGTTGCCATAGCAAGATCGATCCCCTCGGCTTCGGTCTCGAAGTGTTCGATCCGATCGGGCGACTCCGAAACCCGGGAAGTTCCATCGATGCTTCGGGCAAATTGCCGACCGGCGAACACTTTGTTGGTGCGGCCGAGTTGAAAAAGATCCTGCTCCAACGCAAGGACCAGTTTACCAGGAACTTTGTCGAAAAAATGCTCACCTTCGCCCTCGGCCGCGAGTTGAGACCCCCCGATGAATCGACCGTGAACCGCATCGTCGAAAAAGTTGTCCAGCGGGGTTATCGATTTTCCGCGGTTGTGGAAGAGATCGCCAACAGCTATCCTTTCTTATATCGCCGAAACTCTACTGCCGATTGAACCCCCCGAACCCAGCGGCTTCCCGCACGAATTTCGAGTCGAACCTATGGCCAGCCAGCGATTGAACCGACGATCTTTTCTCCGCGGAGCGGGCGCACTGCTCTCGCTGCCCTTCCTGGAACAATTGGCCCGGGCCCGCACCGGTTCGGTGAAACCCCCGCTGCGTTTCGGCATCTTCACCGTGACCGGCGGCACAGTTCTGGAATCGTGGAAACCACCCGCGGCCGGGACGCTCACCAAACTCCCGTCGATTTTGAGTCCGCTCGAGTTTGCCAAATCCGATCTCCTGTTGCTCTCGGGCTTATCGAATCACGGTCGCTCGGAGGGGGGCCTCAATGCGCACGAGCACTGTTCTCTAACGCATCTGACCGGGGCCCCGCTCGTCCGACGAATCGGCGGAAAGTTCGTGGCGGCGACTTCCATCGATCAGGTCGTCGCCAATAAACTGGGTGGCGAAACCCTGATCCCTTCGCTGCAAATCGGTCTTGCCGGGGCGGAGAACAAATATTCTTTCCGAACGCCCGATTTGGCGCTGCCCACGGAAGCCAATCCCCGTCTGGTCTTCGATCAACTGTTCCGGAATCGCAAAGCCATCGTGCCGAACTGGCCGAACCGCGCTCGAAATTCCGAGAAGACCGTGGGCGATAAACCCCAATCGCCGAACCCGGATCGTTCCGTTCTCGACCTGGTTCGCGAGGAAGCCCAGGATCTCAAACGGAACCTGGGGTACGGAGATCAGATTCGACTGGACCAGTATCTGGAAAGCGTGCGCGCCATCGAGCGGCGCATCGATTTTCTGGAACATCGCCAGCTCCTGGAAGCCAAGGATGCCTTGAACCCCGGCCCGTCGAAATTGATCGAAGTTTCGGGATTACCGGCCGAGAATACCCCGGTCTGGAAAGTGACCCAGCCGGTCTCACGGGATCCGGAACGGCACGAAGAATATATTCGCCTGATGGCCGACTTGATGGTATTGGCCTTCCAGACCGATAGCAGCCGCGTCTGCCTTTTTGCCTGCGGCAGCGACGAAGCGAACTTCCCGGGCGTCGTCACGGTGGGCTACGAGCGCCACTGCCACACCCTCGAACATCAAGGAAATGCCGACAAGGTGGAAAACGCCGACCCGATTGCTCGGGAAGCCCTGCGGCAGATTCATGCCTGGTACACGCGATTATTTGCCGAAATGATCCGCAAAATGAAGTCCATCGACGAAGGCGGGTCCTCCTTGCTCGACAACACTTTGATGCTTTACACTTCCTATATGGCCGACGGCGGCCACGGCATGAACAATTACCCGGTGCTGCTCGCGGGCAATGCCGGTGGCACGCTGAAAACCGGCCGGCATATCGAATTCAAAGCTCAGACACCGATGGCCAATCTCTACCTCGAGATCACCGACCGGTTCGGCCTCAAATTACCGAACTTCGGCGAGAGTCACAATTCGCCGCACCAAGCGTACGACGGACGACTTCCCGGGTTGAACGGTTGATCCCTGGAAGCGCAGAAGGCGGGATACGATGTCGAAGAAAACGATCTTCCTCGCGGCGGGACAGGACGGCCTCCGAACCTCTTCGGAGGATGGTCTGATTTGGTCGAAACCGCAAACGGGTAAAGAGGGAGAATATTATAAAGCGATCGCTTTCGTGAACGGCATTTGCTTAGCCGCCGGTTCCTATGGTGGCGACAACATTCTCTCCGTGACTCGCGATGGGCAAAGTTGGAAGACGATTCTCAAAAAAGCCGAATACGTGAACTATATCCGCGGTTTGGGCGTCGATGACAAGCGATTCATCGCTCTGGGCGGCGATCCCGGAAGTGTCGGCAACTCGCGAACGTTCGTGATGCTTTCCCAAGATGGCCTAGATTGGTCCGAATCAAAATTGGTGGGCGGCAAGCATCTTTTACGACGCCTCGCCCGCGGCGGCGGACGTTTCGTCGCCGTGGGTGATCGAGGTCGCCGGGCCACCTCGGCCGATGCCGTGACCTGGACCGATGCCCCAGAGGTCAAGGCCCTCGATACCCTCGTCGACGTCACTTTCGGGAACGATGTATTCGTGGGGGTCGGGCTGCATGGCTTGCGCATGTGCAGCCGCGATGGCCTGAAGTGGACGGATCGCCAAGCCGGCGAAGAGGGCGAACACCTCAATTCCGTGGTTTGGGCCAAGGATCGGTTTGTGGCCGTCGGACCGACGGCTACCTTCACTTCTCTCGAGGGCAAGCGTTGGGAAAAAACGAAGAATGACAACGCCCCGCAGACAATCTGTTACGGCGCGGGCAAGTTCGTCGGTCTCTCGTGGAAGGGAAAAATCCATTTCTCGACGGACGCCGTCCACTGGAAGCTAGCGGCCAAGTTCGATCAAAATCTGGAAGCCGTGGCTTTTGGGGAAGTCGAAACTTCGCCTTGAGTTTTCGCAAAGCCTGCCATTTTTGAACCGGCTCGTGTTAGTTACCCGGGCCCTGGGCAACTCGGCTTCGTTCTTCTAACGACTTGTGGATCGCTCTTTCGGGAATCAAGGCACTTTCCCAGGAAGTATTCGTCACTAAATACCAATTTTTTCGGAAGCCTTTTGATCGCTCCACGCCCACCATCCCTCCAGTCGCTTGTCAGGAGTTTTCGAAAGTCGAGTTTCGCATTCTTCCGACAATCATTTCTCGGTTTCCCGTCCTGCGCGAGTGGCCAAGAAAGGACAATAAGGATTGAGGTGACGCGCCCCACGCACTCAACGAATTCCACTTCCCTGAAGAGTGGGAAGGAAAGTGCGTGGAACTCGTCTCCCGAACTCGGATTGAGTCTACTGAAAGCGGGAATAGGGACATGAAAAAAATTGCTTTGGGAACTCTGTTTTTTGCCCTGCTCGTCGTTCTGGGTCTCTCGGTGCCTGGCTCCCCTCCGGTCGAGGCCAAAGCCATTTCCGGGCCACAAAATCCCCAGGGAAATCCTGTCCGAGAGGTTCGGGAAATTCCCAAAATCGAGCCCAAAGCAGACGAGTATTTGAAAGCGATGTCCACTTATCTGGCCAATCTCAAAACGTACTCTTTTCAAGTCGAGGAATCGTTCGACGAAGTGGAAGAGGATGGCCAGAAAATTCAGATGAGTAATCAGCGCCACCTGTCCGTAGTGCGGCCCAATAAAGTTTTCGGAGAAGACCTGGGGGACTCGATCAATTCTTCGTTCTACTACGATGGCAAAACCGTGAGCGTTTACGATCGGGGTCAAAAAACCTACGCCACCGAAAAAGTGCCCGGCACTATCGATTCGATGTTGGAAGATCTCCATACCCGATTCGACACGCATCAGACGCTGGCCGATTTTCTATTTTCCGATCCCTACAAGATGTTTACGGAAAACTTGCTGACCGGTACTTACGTCGGATTGCATCAGGTCGGCAAAGTGAAGTGCCATCACCTCGCCTTCCAACAGAAGCTGATCGATTGGCAGATCTGGATTGATTCCGGCGATCAGCCGTTGCCGCGCAAATTCCTGATCACCTTCAAACGCCAAATGGATGAACCGCAATACTCCGCAACGATTAATCACTGGGATGTGAATCCGAAACTCAGCGACACGCTCTTTCAATTTCAGCCCTCGGAAGGGGTTCGCAAAGTCGATTTTCTCTACCGGCATGCCGAGTCCGAGGCTCGGATCAAAGCCGGCGGCAAATCAGGCGACCGATAGCACGTAACGGGATCTGACTTCCGAGGAAAAAGATCTTTCGAATTTCTGGAGTTGATTTACCGCATGAAAGCAGCGCGATCATGAAACGCATCTATCTATGTTCCGGTTGGCTGGTTCTAGCTGTATCCGTGGGTCTCGCGATAACGAGCCCTCTGACCGCCCAACGCGGCGGTCGGGGCGGCGGGGGCCATGCCGGTGGAGGGGGCCATGCGGGCGGAGGTGGCCATGCCGGCGGGGGTGGTCACGCGGCCGTGCACACCGGTTCGGTCCACTACGGGGGAGCGTCTCGAGCACAAATCGCTCCCGGATTTCGCGGCGGAAATCTCGGCGGCGTTCGAGCCCGCGGCGGGATTTCGCGGGGAATCGGATTCGGGGGCGGCTCCCGCGGTTCCGTCTACTACGCCGGCTCCGGCTTTGGCGGAGGAGGTTATCGGAATCCCTATCGCAGTGAATACTTCAATCGCTTTCGGGTCGGCTACTTCCCCTATATCTACGAGGGGGCTCAGTACTACGCTTATAACGACCTGCCGGTCACGTATCAAATCGTCGTGATCAATGGGATCACCTATTACGTGGCCGATGGAATCTATTACCAGGCCTACATCAACAACGGGCAAACCGTCTATGTGGCCGTCCCCGTCCCAGAATAATTCCCCTTATACCCAAGACTCTGGGAGTAGGCCCGCGACTTCCAGAAAACCGTGGGATTTCGTCGCAGTCGAGTGCGTGCACAAGGCTTACCGACCCGATCCAGATGTCCCTTCCGACCAATCGAATATCTATCGGAATCTCAAATAGCCCTGAGAAAATCCACTTACGCAAAGACTTCTCGGACGATCCGTCCCTGAACATCGGTCAGCCGGAAGTCGCGACCGGCGTGCCGGTAGGTCAGCTTTTCGTGATCCATGCCCATCAGAGCGAGAAGGGTCGCATGCAGATCGTGCATATGCACTTTATTTTCCACCGAGTAGTAACCGAACTCATCGGTTGCGCCGTAAACGCTGCCGGCCTTCACGCCGCCCCCGGCCAGCCACATACTGAAAGCGTGCGGATTGTGGTCCCGGCCATCCCCACCTTGAGCGGTTGGAGTTCGTCCGAACTCACCCCCCCAGAGAACCAGCGTATCTTTGAGTAGCCCCCGCCGCTTGAGATCACTGAGTAGGCCGGCGATCGGCTTATCGACTTCCAGGGCATTTTTCGCGTGATCCTTGCGAAGCTCGCCATGCTGATCCCATTTGTAGCTGTGGGACACCTGGACGAACCGAACCCCGGCCTCGGCAAAGCGGCGGGCCAGCAGACACTGTCGGCCGAAATTCTCGGTGGGCTTCGATTCGTCGATGCCGTAAAGGGCCAGCGTCTCTTTGCTCTCCGAGGCGATATCCATCACCTGGGGGGCTTCCGCCTGCATCCGAAAAGCCAGTTCAAACGCGTCGATTCTTCCTTCGAGGGCGGCATCCCGACCCGTTGATTCCAGTTGACGGCGATTCATCTTCGCCAGGAAGTCCAACTGGATCCGCTGTTGATCGCGGGTCAGGCCCTGAGCAGAAATATCATTGATGCGGGCGTCCTTGCAGCGAATACCCGAATGACCAATCGGTGTTCCCTGGAAGGCCGCGGGTAAAAAGGCGCTGCTCCAGTTCTGAACTCCGCCGTGACCCAAGGTGGGACAGATGGTGATGAAACCGGGCAGATTCTGATTCTCGGTCCCCAGACCGTAGGTCACCCACGAACCCATGCTCGGTCGCACAAAAGTATCGGATCCGGTATGCAACTGCAACAAGGCGCCGCCGTGGGCGGAGTTGTCGGCGTGGATCGATCGAATCACACAAAGGTCATCGGCCAGCTTGCGAACTTCCGGGAAGAGATCACTCACCGGCGTTCCGCAGCTCCCGCCGGGTTTAAATTCCCAGGGCGATTTCAACAGGTTTCCTGTGGCCGCAAATTGGACGCGCGGCTTTTGACCCGGAAATGGCTTGCCATCGTATTTGGCCAGCATCGGTTTGGGATCGAAGGTGTCGACCTGACTGGGCCCGCCGTGCATGAACAAGAAGATGATGCGCTTGGCCCGGGCGGGAAAGTGCGGTTTGCGAACGGCCAGCGGATTCTCGCTGGGGGGGGAGTCGGAGCCCGCCTGAGTCGTTTGCGCCAACAGGCTGTTCAGCGCCAGTAATCCAAAGCCGCTCGCCGTCGTGCGGAGGGCTTCGCGACGACTCATCACCGGGGTGAAACGGTTGCAGAAGCTGCGGGACTTTTCCATCGGATTCTCCTCGAAAAGGTCAGAGCGTCATCGACTCAGTCGATGAAGACGAACTCGTTGCTGGCGAATAGAGACTGGGCCAGGACCGACCAGGACTCGAGCGTTTTTTGGGCGGGATCTTTTTGATTCGCGAGCGTCTTCTCGAATGCCTGCAGGAACTCGCGGGCCTGGGCGATTTCTTCGGGGCGGGCCGGACGTCCGAACGCCATTAGATAAGCGAGTTCGACGCGTGCGGCAACTTCCTTCGCGTCCGATTCCCAGATACGCCGGGCAAAAGCTTCGGCCTGTTTCCGCACAAACGGATTGTTCATCAGATACAGCGCCTGCGGGGCAATCACGGTCCGATCCCGGTGCCCCACCATCATGCTGGGATCGGGGAAATCGAAGGTCTGAAAGAACGGAAAGACATTGTTCCGGACGACCGGCAGATAAATGCTGCGCTTGTTCGAGTTGTAGTGGGCCGCGCTCCCCGATTGATCGTTCGTGACATAGTCGAAATTCTTCGAAGGAAGCAGGCTCGTCGCGGGCTGGCGATCCAAGGTTCCGGCCACCGCCAGCATCGCATCGCGCAGCGGCTCGGCCTCGAGGCGCTGCCGGGGAAAGTGCCCGAGCAATCGGTTATCCGGATCCAGGCGCGCCGATGCTTCGTCGGGACGGGATCCTTGCTGATAGGTGGCACTGAGGAGGATGACCTTGTGCAGGTGCTTCACGCTGCCGTTGTGTTCGAGGAACTCCGCGGCCAGCCAATCGAGCAGTTCCGGGTGCGAGGGGCGTTCGCCCAACCGGCCAAAATTGTCCACCGAGCGGACCAGACCTTCCCCGAAGTGGTGCTGCCAAATCCGATTGACAAACACCCGGGCAGTCAAAGGATGCTGGGGATCGGTGAGCCAGCGCGCCAATTCCAAGCGACCGCTACTGGGGCGCGGTGCGCCAAAACGGGTTTTCAGCGGTTCGGGCGCGGCCATACCATTTGGCTTCGTCGAGACGAAGACCGGAGCCGATTCGCCCACCAGGATTCGGGGAAATATCGGCGGGGCTTCCTCGCCGGGCGTCGTGTAGTTGCCGCGGATTTGCACGAACAGATTGCGGGGTTGGGTTCCGTAAGCTCCGGGAGAACCTTCCTCCACACTGAGAACGAAATTCGGATCATAGACTTGGGGTTCCAATTCCTTAATGGCGGCCCGGCGTTTCTCGGCTTCCTGATGGATTTCCAGTCGCTTGGCTTTATTCGTCTCGGGAACTTTCCCAAACTGGGTTTCCAGGTCGCGCAGCTCTTTGCGGACTTTCTCCAAATGCAAATCGGGGACGATCTTTTCGAGATCGGCCGCTTCCTGGCGAAGCTTCTCGATTTTCTGGGTGTAGTCCTTTTTCTTCTCCGTTTCCTTGGCATCCAATTGGGAAAGTTTCTGCTCGAAATCTTTCCGCTCGGAATTTTTCTTCTTGAAGGCTTCGCGGGCCCGGACGATTTTGGGATCTTCCGGCGGACTCAAGGGACGCTCGAAGGCCCGCGCCACGGTGTTCAGATTCTGCATGGTTCGGGTGCTGGTGAAGATGCTCAGCAAGCTATAGTAATCGCGCGTCGGGATCGGATCGAACTTGTGATCGTGGCAGCGGGCGCAGCCCAAGGTCAACCCCAGCAAGCCTTTCCCCAGCGTGTCGATTTGCTCATCGGCGATATCGATGAGCATTTTCTGCTTATCGGGCTCGGCGAGCAGCTTCGGACCGAGCACCAGATAGCCCAGGGCCGTGTACCGATCGGCCTGCACCTTTTGGTCCGCCGAGATCGGCAAGAGATCGCCCGCGATCTGTTCCTGAAGGAACTGGGAGAACGGTTTATCGGCATTGAAGGAGCGAATCACGTAGTCGCGGTACTTCCAGGCGTTTCCGAAAGCCGTATTTTCATCCAGACCGTTGGAATCGGCGTAGCGGGCGACATCCAGCCAGTGGCGGGCCCAGCGCTCTCCGTAGGCCGGACTGGCCAGAAGCCGATCCACCACTTTTTCGAAGGCCTGCGCCGAGGAATCTTTCTCGAATTGCTCGATTTCACTCGGGGTAGGCGGCAATCCGGTCAAATCGAAGGTGACGCGGCGAATGAGTGTTTTCTTGTCGGCGGCGGCCGCCGGCTTCAGCCCGGCGGCTTCGAGTTTCGAGAGGATGAAAGCATCGATGGGGTTCTGCACTCGGCGAGAATCCGGAACCGGCGGCAGTTGTGCCGGTTTGCGGACCGGCTGAAAGGCCCAGAATTTTTTCTGCTCCTCGGAGAACAGTACGCCCGGTTTTTTGGGAGCGGCGTCCTTCGCGTCCGCGGCGGCCTCCGGCCACGGGGCGCCGGCTTGGATCCATTGGCGGATGGCCGCGATCTCGGAATCTTTCAGCTTTCCCCGGGGCGGCATCTTCAAATCGCCTTGGTAGCGGATCACCTCCACCAACAGGCTTTTGTCCGGTTGGCCGGGAACGATGGCGGGGCCGCTATCGCCTCCGGTCAGAAGATTTTGCCGGTTGAGAATCTGGAAGCCCGCTTTGATCTTTTTGGGATCAGCGCCATGACAGGAAGCGCAGTGCTCGACGAAAATCGGTCGAACTTTCTTCTCGAACTGTTCGAGGGCCGCGGGAGACGGCGAATCGGCGGCGACGCTCCCCGAGGCAAAAATCAATAACGCCCACCCGACGACCAGGCCGGAGGAAACGGGGGATAGCTTACAGGGAACGGTCATAGACAAAACCCAAGGGCCCGCCAGAATCGAAGGAGGTATCTAAAGGCGATTCCTCGCCGCTGGAGAGTCCACCGCGCGGTGGAGAGAATCCCAATCGTTGCGAACAGGCCGGAAAAACGCGGAAGGTAGGACTGAAGTCATCGCACCCGGCTCGTCGCTCAATTAATTTTAGCTCCGATTCCCGTTCATTACCAGATCGAAGTTCGTTTTCTTCGAACTGGGCGGTCACTTCGAACATCGTCAACTCTTTCAGGAAGCGCTGGAGACTTTTTTGAAGGAGTTTCCAGAACTCGGGGCTCCGTGGAGAGCCGTGGGGACCATCGACTTCCGAAATCCGGATCAAATAGAGGCTATTGATCCGGCGGCGGGCGGCATACCATGACAGAGAGCGTCCGCGAAGCGGTTCTCGGAACGAGCGATTTTTCGGTAGCGTCGCGATAGATCAGGAGCGTTTTATGCAACTGGGAATGATCGGACTGGGTCGGATGGGGGCCAACATGGTGCGCCGCCTCCTGCAAGGGGGGCATGAATGCGTGGTTTTCGATATGTTTCCCCAAGCGGTGGAAGCTCTGGTGGCCGAGAAGGCCGTGGGGAGTAGCTCCCTCGCCGAATTCGTAAAAAAACTGGCGAAACCGCGGGCGATCTGGCTGATGGTGCCCGCCGGGGTTGTGGACAAATCGATCGCCGATCTCCTTCCGCTTTTGGAAGCGGGCGACGTCCTGATCGACGGGGGCAACTCCTACTACGTGGACGATCTGCGTCGGGCGGAAGCGCTGGCTCAGAAAAAGATCGATTATGTCGATGTGGGTACCAGCGGCGGCGTCTGGGGCCTGGAGCGCGGCTACTGCATGATGATCGGCGGCCCCGACGCCGCCGTGCAGCGACTCGATCCCATTTTTAAAACCTTAGCACCCGGTTCCGCGGACACCCCGCCCACCCCGGGCCGATCGGTATCCGGCTCGACGGCCGAGGCCGGGTATTTGCACTGCGGCCCGTCCGGGGCCGGGCATTTCGTGAAGATGGTCCACAACGGCATCGAGTACGGGTTGATGGCCGCCTACGCCGAAGGCTTAAGCGTTTTGAAAAGTGCCAATATCGGACATCGCGAGCAGGCGACGGACGCCGAGACCACTCCGCTGCGAAATCCGGAGCATTACCGCTACGATTTCAATTTGCGCGACATCACCGAGGTCTGGCGCCGGGGGAGCGTCATCTCCTCCTGGCTTTTGGATTTGACCGCCGCCGCCTTAGTCAAGGATCCCACGCTGGCCCAGTTCTCCGGGCAGGTCTCCGATTCGGGAGAAGGACGCTGGACCCTTCAGGCCGCGATCGACGAAGCGGTGCCGATGCCCGTGCTGACCGCCGCTTTGAATCAACGCTTCGCGTCCCGCGGCGAGGCCGATTTTCAAAACAAGCTGCTTTCCGCATTGCGCTTTCAATTTGGCGGTCACCACGAAAAGAAGTAGAACGGCCCTGCTTACCGTTTAACGCATCGCCCGGCCTAGCCCAGCCGACGTCCCCTCGCGTTTTTCGACTTCCGGCGGCCGCGAAGTTCCCGATCGAGGACCCCCGCTGTCCTCGATCAATTCGATTGCAAGCGAAGAATTTCGTGGGAAAGTTGTGGGGCGGGGCTTACCCGGCGGCCACCGCGTCCAACACTTCGCGGACCTTTTTGGCCAGGACCAGCGGCGTAAAGGGCTTTTGCAGAAACGCATCGGTCCCGTGAATCACCCCATGCCGCAGGACTGCATCGTCGGTGTAGCCGCTCATGAACAGCGCTCGCAGGCCGGGCCGGCATCGCCGGACTTCCTCGAGCAATTGTCGGCCGCCCATCTCGGGCATGATCACATCGCTCAACAGCAAATGAATCTCGCCCGGGTGCGACTGAATCAACTGCAGGGCGGCCGCGCCATGCTCGGCCTCCAGGACCGTATACCCCTTGGTTTCCAGGGCCAGTCGGGCGATTCGCCGGACGGTCTTTTCATCTTCGACCAGGAGCACCGTTTCGGTCCCGCGGGTGTCCGCGGCCACTGTCTCGGGGACCGGGGCCACCTGCGCGGGACTGACTAGAGGCAGGAGGATATGAAAAGTCGTCCCGGCCCCGACCGAACTCTCGATCGAAATCTCGCCGCCCCCCTGATTGATCACCCCGTGCACCACGGCCAAACCGAGACCGGTCCCCTTCCCCACCTCTTTGGTGGTGAAGAACGGTTCGAAGATTTTCCCCTTCACCTCCTCGGTCATGCCCGATCCGGTATCGCTCACCGACAATCGGACAAATCGGTTCGCGTCTCCCTCCCCCAGGACTCTCGCCGAAGTCTCGATCGTCAACCGGCCTCCCCGGGGCATCGCATCCCGGGCATTGACGACCAGGTTCATCAGGACCTGCTCGAACTGGCCGGGATCCACCTTCACCGGCGTCGGCGTCGGTGCAGTAATGACCGCCAGAACGATGTCCTCGCCGATGAGCCGCCGCAGTAACTTGGACGACTCGGACACCAATTCATTGAGATCGATGACTTTCGGTTCGATCATGGCCTTGCGACTGAAGGCCAGCAGTTGCTGCGTCAGTCGAGCCGCCCGTTCGCCCGCATCCCGAATGGTGGAGACCGATTCCCGCCGCGAGTCGCCGACCGGCAGGTCCGACAACAGCAGCAGATCGCAGTAGCCGTTGATGACCGTCAGCAGGTTGTTGAAGTCGTGGGCCACGCCGCCGGCCAGCCGACCGATCGCTTCCATCTTCTGAGCCTGGATAAATTGCTCTTCGAGTTGCTTCCGCTCCGTGATGTCCTGCAGCGAGCCACGGATCTGAACGACCTGGCCGTTCTCCACCGTCGGCCGGCAGATCGTGCGAACCCATTTGCGACTTCCGGTCGCGGAGACGAAAGGCAGTTCCAAGTCGTACGGGGTCCCCGCTTCCATGGCGAGCTTCAGGGCGACGGTGAGCTTCTCGCGATCGGCCGGTTCAAAGAAATGCAGGCTATCCTGCACTCCCGGCGCCGCTCCCACCGCCAGATCGAGGATGCGGGCGATTTCCGCCGTCGAGTTTCCTTCCATGGTTTTGGGATCGAACCCCCATCCCCCCACGTGGGCCATCTCCGCGGCCTCGCGCAGTAGCAATTCCTGATCGCGCAGTTTCTTTTCGACCTGGACTTTTTCGGACAGATCGCGCAGGACTACCAGGGATCCTTGCGATTGCGGACCCGGGAGCGGAACGGCCCGCGCCTGAACCGGGACGCGCTGGCCATCGCGGCGCAGGATCGATTGTTCTTTCCCCGGGCGGTCGCGATCCTGGGCGAGCATTTCGAGGCGCGCTTCGCGAGGAAGCGCCGCCGGCTCTAGCGGAAGTAAGTGAAACAGGTTGAGACCGAGCAACTCTTCCGAGGCCGCCGCGCCGAGCAGTTGCACAAAGGCCGGGTTGCAGTAGACGATTTTCGATTCCGATTCGACGACGAGCGCATCGGGCAACATATCCACCAGTTGCCGGAATCGCTCTTCGCTTTCGCGCAGCGCTTCGGCCGCGTCGTGGCTCTCGGTGACGTCCAAGGTGGCTCCGACCGTGCGCAAAGGTCGGCGTTCGGAACCCACCACCTCGTAACTGGTCCGCGACTTGGTCGTCAACCAGCGGATACGCCCGTCGGAGGGCCGGATCAAGCGATGTTCGACGTCAAAGCGTCCATCGCCGGCCGGATCGTGCGCCTGACGCACTGCGGCTTCGATTGCGGGACGATCCGCCGGATGAATCAGGTCCAGATAGGCCGGCAGACTGGCGGGCGCTTCGGGATCGAAGCCATAGATTTCCCGGAGCCGGGCCGACCAGAAGAAGCTGCCGGCCGCATGATCATGTTCGAATACGCCGAATCCGGCGACCCGCGCCGCTTCGTTCAGGCGTTCCTCACTGGCCCGCAAGGCGTTGTCCATCTTCTTTCGAGCAGTCACGTCGCTGATATAACCATGCCAGAGCAACGAGCCGTCCGGCAGTCGTTGCGGAACCGAGCTCCCTTCGATCCAGATCTCCCCCAGCTGGGGGCTATTCACCCGATATTCGTCCTTCCATAAAGTCATCTCGCGGGCCGATTGAGCGATGCTCGACCGCACTTGATCGACGTCCTCGGGGTGGATCGTTTCGAAAATCCCGGAGGCATCTCGGGCGAGATCCGCCGGCGAAAGGCCATAAATCGGCTGGATGCGGGGACTGGCATACGGCATGGTGACCGTTCCGTCGGGAGCCAGATGAAAAGAACATATCGCTAGCGGAACGGCCTCCATCAGCTTTTCGATCCGGTTGCGTTCCTCTCGCAGAGCCCGTTCCGCCTGAAGCCGTTCCGTGATGTCCAGCGCCAGTACCAGTCGCGACCGACTGCCGGGCTCCGCCAGTTGGTGGACGAAGACTTCCGCGTCGAATTCCGATCCCTCTTTCCGCCGATGCCGCCAGGCGGTGGAGCGATTCAGACCCTCGGTCAGTTCCGCGATACTGGATTTCAATCGCGGGAGCTCTTCGGGAGGACGGATATCCTGAATCGTCATGGTCAGGAACTCTTCCGGAGAATAACCGTAGAAGCGTACCGCGGTCTCATTGACGGCCAGGAACCGGAGGGTATCCGCATCGTAGACCCACATCGGATGCGGATTCGAATCGAACATCAGTCGATACCGCGCCTCACTGGCTCGCAGGGCGGCCTCGGCCTGCTTGCGTTCGGTGATATCCGCCGCCACCACGACCGCGCGCAGCGGTCGTCCTTCGACAAAAGTGACCTGCTTGCGAATGTGCAGCCAGCGTATCGTTCCATCGGGGAGCCGCACGCGATGCTCCTGCTCGAACCAGCCCGGTCCCGCCGGGTCCAGCGCCTGCGCCGTCCAGTGATCGATTTCCGATAGATCTTCCGGATGGAAACGAGCGTGCAGTTCCGCCCGGGGGACCGATCCGGCCGCGGCAAAGCCGTACAGTTCCGCCGCCCGGGCCGAAAGTGCGGCGGTCTGAGCTCCGTAATCGACTTCGATAATCCCCAAACCGGCGACTTCCACCGCGGCTCGGAGTTTGTTCTCGCTCTCCCGGGCGGCCAGCTCGGCGCGCCGTTGGGCCGTGATGTCCTGGTCGATACCCTCGACCCGCCGCAGAGATCCCGAAGAATCGCGCGTCGCCCGCGCCTGGCTGTGAATCCAAATGACGGTTCCATCGGGTCGGAGGATGCGGAGTTCATTCTCGAATTCCTCGGCCCCCGCTTGCATTCTTTCCACGCGGGCCAGAGCCACGGCCCGATCGTCCGGATGCAGCAACTTCAGAAATTCTTCGAAACTGGGTCGGACGACTTGAGGATCGGCTCCGAAGAGATCAAAAAGAGCTTCGGACCACCAGACTTTACCCGTCGCCGGTTCCCAACTCCAGCTCCCCAGACGAGCGATCTTCTGCGCTTCGC
The DNA here is from genome assembly GCF_018398935.1 of Telmatocola sphagniphila. Taxonomy (GTDB): domain Bacteria; phylum Planctomycetota; class Planctomycetia; order Gemmatales; family Gemmataceae; genus Telmatocola; species Telmatocola sphagniphila. Next base: position 1,868,128 of record NZ_CP074694.1, read on the forward strand.
GCTGCCGTTGCTCGCTTTCCCGGAGCGCCTCCTCCATTACTTTGCGATCCGAGATATCCCGCGAGATCCCAATCAGGCCAATCACCTCCCCGGCGGCATCCCGATAAGGAGCCTTGGTGGCCAGATAAGTGGCGGTCCTTCCCGGAGAAGCGAGGGTCTCCTCCAAAGTGGTGGGCTGGGCCCGCGCGATCACCTCCCGGTCGATTTTGGAAATTTGCTCGGCGGACACCGGATCCAACAGTTCCCGATTGGTGCGTCCTACAATCTCTTCGATGGTTCGACCGATTAAGCGGGCGGCCGCGGCGTTGACGAGCAAGTGTCGGCCGGCGACATCTTTGACAAATACGGCATCGGTCGTCCCATTGACCACGGCTTCCAACAGTGATCGGGACTTTTGATGAGCCGACATTTCGCGCCGGAGGAGCCAGTAGAGCAGCGCGGCGCTGACGCCGAGGAACAGAGTCCCTTTGCCCGCCGCCGCCAGAAACCCCCGATCGTCGGTATAGCCCAGCCAGACCAGCATGCGATCGCTCAGCCAGATCCAGAGGAGTCCGAACAGGAGGTACAGAGCGGAAATGCGTCCCGGAGTTCGATGGAGTTCACTTTTCAACCGCGAAAGATTCGACATGCTTACGATCAATCCGAAGGGCGCTGGAAGAAGGGGCGGCCGCGCTGCGGGCCACGAACGCGCGGCCTTACAAACTTAGGACATCGAAGTCCGGGAGTCCACTGAGATTTGGGACGGGATGGGATAGATCCGGGAAAAGTGCCTTTTCTGGGGGGAATTCACTTTTTTGGGGTACTCAAGAAGCCTAGGCGCCGGCGTCCGTGCCGGCCCGCTTCTATTTCTTCGGATAAACGATTTTGGTCGTGCCGATCTGGCCGTTGAATTTGAACGGAGCGAGATCGTAGTAGTCGAGCGCGACCGGTGACCCCAAATCGCTACCAATATCCAGGCAATCGTTGGTGCCAAAGTGAGTTTGTGCCGTAATCGGGACTTTGCCCTCGGCCATCATCTTACCGTTCACCTTCAGCGTAACCTGCATCGGTCCGCCCATTTTGGCGGTCAACTTCGATTCGACTTCCAGCTGGATTTTGCCAGGTGGAAGTTTCTCTTTGCTGCGGATCTTGGTCCGATCAATCTCGAAGAGGTTATATTCGTAGCAGAGAATCCCCTCTTTCATGTAGCAAGTCAGTCCGCCCGCAAAACCCGCCAGCGAATAGAGCACGCCATTCGCATTCGCTGGAATTTCCAAATCCATCGTCACGATGCTGTTAAACTTGCCGAGTTTGGGCGCGGCGGGCTCCGGCATGCGATTCATCGGCCCGGTAAAAGTCCATTCCTTATAGGGGGTCGAGGGGGCGTCTTCGGGATGGTACAATCCGGTGGACCACATGCCGCCGCCGATGGGGAGGTTCTTGTTCTTGGCGGATTCCACCAGAAAGAGCTCTTTCATTTGCGCGAGCTTTGCCGGCATCTTTTCCGAGAGATCGTCGGCCTGGCTCCAGTCCGTCTCCAGATTATAGAGTTCCCACTTATCCTTTTCCGGGGACCATTCCTTGATGCCCGGGGGCAGGCCCTGAACCCAGGGTTCGCGCGGTCCAAAAGCGCAGGCATACCAGCCGTCGTGGTAAATGCCGCGGCTGGCCATGATGTCAAAAAACTGCGTCTTTTTCCGGCCCGGGGCAGCGGCATTCCCGAAGGTATAGGCCATGCTGAGGCCATCGAAAGTATCCTGCGGAACACCGTTTACAAGACGGGGCGGTGTAATTTTGGTGACCTCGTAGATCGTCGGCACGACATCGTTCACGTGGTGAAACTGGGCTCGCGGTGTGGCATCGGGTTTAATGCCCTTGGGCCAGGAGACGGCCAGAGGTTGGCGAGTCCCGCCGAAATGCGCTCCCACTAACTTCGTGGATTTATACGGGGTACTGCCCGCCCAGGCCCAACCGGCGTGGTACATATTGTCGGCTTTCGCGGTGCCGAGCACTTTCAGACCGCCGAGTTCCTCCAGCGCTTGAATGTGCTGCGAGATTTTGCTGGGAATCCCATTTTGGGCCAGCTGTTCGCTGAGAGTTCCGTTTTGCCCTTCGGCCGAGGAGCCGTTGTCTCCCCAGATGTAGAAAATTAAGGTGTTGTCGAGTTTCCCCTGTCGTTCGATTTCATCGATCACTTTCCCGGCGTGGTAGTCGGCATGCTCCGCGAAGCCGGCGAAGACTTCCATCAATCGTCGCTGGAACGGTTTTTCCGCTTCCGGAATCGATTCCCAGGAAGCCAGGGAGGCGGGCCGGACCGTGAGTTTGGCGTCCTGGGGAATCCAGCCCAGTTCTTTTTGCCGCGCAAAGGCGCGTTCGCGATATTTATCCCAGCCGTCGTCGAATTTGCCTTTGTACTTATCCGCCCACTCGTTGAAAACGTGGTGCGGTCCGTGGGCCGCTCCCGGCGCCCAGTACATCAAAAAGGGCTTATCGGGACCGTAGGCATTCTGTTCGCGAAGCCACTTGATGGCGTCTTCCGCAATATCTTCGGTCAGGTGATAGCCCTTGCGTTCGATTTCTTCCGGTTTCACGTAGGTGGTATTGCGAACCAGCTGCGGCTCATATTGCGAGGCTTCTCCCGCCAGGAAGCCGTAGAAATATTCGAAGCCGTAACCGGTGGGCCAGTTGTCGAACGGCCCCTTGGAGGTGATCGCTTCTTCGGGCGTATTGTGCCATTTGCCCCAGGCACCGGTGTTGTAACCGTAGTTTTTCAGGACCTCGGCCACCGTCGCGGAGGACTTGGGAATAGTTCCGCTGAAGCCGTCGAAATCGTTCGCAAGTGCCGTGATCTGGCCGTTGCAAACGCGGGTGTGATTGCGGCCGGTGAGTAAGGAGGCCCGCGTCGGCGAGCACATAGCCGTCGAATGGAAGCGGTTGTACGAGATTCCCGCTTTCGCCACCCGGCTGAGTGTGGGGGTGTGGATTTCGCCGCCGTAGGTGGAGGGCGTTCCAGGGCCCAGGTCGTCCATCAAAATGATCAGAATGTTCGGAGCCCCCTCCGCCAGCCGCTTGGGTTCCACCCGCTTCTTGTAAATCGAATCCTGCATGGTCAACCCCGGCGTCGAACCGGAGGGGGTCGGCGGAAATGGCAGAATGGACCCGTCGATCGCGGGAGCGAACGCCGTCGGCGCTTCGGACTTCTGGACCTGGGCGAACAGGTCGCCGAGACCTCCGGAAGCTGTCCAATACCCAAAGAAGCCGCCGAAAAGAAGCAGCCCGAGTACGGGCCAGTTTTTGCATTTCATGGCGTATCTCTCGATGTTGGACTTGATGACGAACGACCCCGTTGCAATTTCTCAAGACGGACCACGGATCCCAGAGCCGTAGACTTCGCGAAACTCGAAGGCTCAGAAGCATGCAGGCCCCGAAGCACTTCGGGGCCTTCCCCAAAAGTCGGTGCGGACTAAGGTTTTAAGGGCTCAAAAGGGAACACTTTCTTCCAATCTTTTTTCATGTCCACGACCGTCCAGTTTCGCTTCGGGGCTTCATCGAGCCCTCGATCGAGTCGGCCGAGGGCGGCTTGGCGATCGTAGGCATACTCCCGCTCGGCGTCAGTGTGGTGGACCAGCAATCCGAAGCGCGGCCCTGGGGCCGAAGTGGTCCATTCGAGCATTTCGAAATCGCCGTCCGAGTTGCCGAAGGCCATGACGGGGCGGCGGCCGATGAAGCGGTGGATGGCCACCGGTTTCCCGGCTTTATCATCGTTGAAATCGAGTTGCGGCAACCGCCTCAAGACCGGTTGGCCGTTGCGGAGTTCGTACTTCACTTGGATACTGCTCCCCATGACCTGTTCGGGAGGGATGCCGTAGGCTTTTTCCATCCAGGGCCGCATGAATTCCACTCCGCCTCCGGAGACGACGTAGGTTTTGAAGCCCTTGGCCCGCAGATACGTCAGCAGTTCGAGCATCGGCTGATAAACCAGATCGGTGTAGGGCCGCTTGTACTTGGGATGTTTCGCGGTGGCGATCCAGTCCTTGACGACGGATTCAAATTCGTCGGTCGTCATCCCCGCATGGGTGGTCATCATCAGTTCCAGCAGGGCTTTCTCCCCGCCTGCGAACACGGCCTTTAGGTCTCCTTCGAGTACGGCCTTAAAAGGTTGTTTCTCTTGCCATTCCGGGTGCTTTGGGGCCAGGGCTTTGACGCGGTCGAGGGCAAAGAAGAGTTGGACGGGCAAAGGCCGCTCGCACCACAGCGTGCCGTCGTTGTCGAACGTGGCGATCCGTTCGCTGGCGGGAACGAATTCTGGAGAGCCTTCCTGGGTCACTTTCGCGACGAAATCGAGAAGGGATTGTTTGGCTTTACCTTCATTCCAAGAAGGCAACGGGTCGGCGGAGGCCGAGGTCCACAACAGCTTCTGAGCCGTTCCGAACTCACCGAGTTGGTAAACGTCGACCGAACGAGCCTGGAAGGTGAACGACTGGAACGGCTCGGATTGGAGCTTGTTGAGAAACGATCGAGTGCCCAGGCCGATGGTCACATGCGGGTTGTAATTCTGGCCGCTATACTTAGGAACAAATGAAGTAACATAGTCGACAGTCTCTTTTGCTTGTTCGATCGTTTTGCCATCGGGCCGGAGTGCGAACGATTCTGGGGTACCCTTGCCTACATTAAACGGAGCAATAGCATCGATCAACTTCAGTTGAAGACGCAGCAAGTCCTGAGTCGGTTCGATTACGATCCCAGCCAGCCCCAATTTATTGACGGGAATATCATAGTACCCCTTCGCCTTTAACTCCCAAGTTGTGGGGTTTTCGTCCTTCAAGACCTTGGCAACCGCCGCGTTCACTTTGTCCAAATCTCTTGTCCAGACGAACCTCTGAACAACAGTGACGTGAGGGTTGTGCAGAGCGTCGAGTTCAAACCCTTTCGGGTAGTCGGCGCGAAGCTGGGCGTTAACCGCTTTTGCACGGTCCATCATGACTTGATCGGGAGCGAGCAGGATATCGATCGCCGTCACTTCGGATGCGAGCTTAGAATCTTGCCCGGATACCAGATTTGATGCAATCAAAATGAAGGCGATCACGATGCCAAGTCGTAATCTCAATCGCATTTATAATACCTTTCTGCACTCTTCGAGAATGATCAGACCGAGAAGAGCCGGCCGGTTCAAAGACTCCCGACCGGTCTCGCGATGATTCGCTAAATTATTTGCCGCCACCACTTTCTTTCAAATTCTGCAGCACTTCATCCATGTTGAAACTCGCCGCCTTCTGACGTTGCGGGTACTCCTTAAACGTCATTAAGAACTTCCCAACAAAATCCTGAGCGGGCACTAACAAAAATGCGTGATCGAGCAGCCAATCGAAATAGGTATTCGATGTGACGTCGGCTCGTTCATAAGGATCCATACGAACATTAAATATCTTCGGAATGCGAAGAGTTACAAACGGTTCCATCCAAATCTGAAGTGTTCCGCGAGCGCGTTGTTCCATGAAGACAAGTTTCCAGTTATCGTAACGAAGCCCAACGAGCTGTTGATCATCATTACAATAGAGGAACGATTCCCGCGGGCTCTTCTCGGCCTGTCCGGTCATATAAGGCACCAAATTAAATCCGTCGGGGTGGACCTTATAAGTCACCTCGCCGACCTTATAACCTTTAAGAAGCTTCGCGGTAACCTCTGTATCCCCCGCCATTGCCAGAATCGTTGGAAGCCAGTCGTGATGACCGACGATTTGATTCGAGACCGTTCCCGGTTTGATATGGCCCGGCCAGCGAACCATACAAGGAACTCGGTAAGCTCCTTCCCAGTTGGAGTTCTTCTCGTTTCGGAACGGAGTCATGGCCGCATCGGGCCAGGAATTCATGTGCGGGCCGTTATCCGTTGAGTACATCACAAAGGTATTGTCCGCAATTCCGGCGTCGTCCAAAGCTTTCAGCACCATACCGACGTTTTTGTCATGATCGATCATCGCATCAGCGTATTCCCCCATCCAGCGACCGGATTGGCCTTTACTCTCCGGTTTCACATGGGTCCGGAAGTGCATGTGCGTGAAATTTACCCAAACGAAGAATGGCTTACCGTCTTGTACCCCTTCACGCCCCGGCCAGGAGTGAGCGGGGGGTTTTGTTGTTGAAGTGAGCCTGGACAGCCTCTTTGATAAATGCGAGGCAGTTGCGTTTTTGCTGTCGGCAGGTTTCGATGACCGTGAGCATTCTCTCGAGGAAACGGCTTCCGGCAGCGGATTGCGTGCCGAAGCAGATTTTTCGCCAAATGACGAACGGCCGCAAGGCCCGCTCGGCCGCGTTGTTGGTCGGTTCGACTCCCTCCACTTCGACGAACGTCCAAAGTCGAGTGCGGTACTTCCAGAGTTCGGCGCACAGGCCTCGCGTTTTCCGGTCGCATTTTCCTCGAAGGAGTAAGGCTTCGATTTGCGAGCGAATCGGAACCATCCGCTTTTGGAATTCCGGGCGTTCCAGGCTCCCGTCTCGAATGCGTTTCCAGAGTTCGAACATCGCTCGAGTTTGCCGTTGCAAGTCCCGGCCCAACCGCTTCGACACAGAACAAGGCCGGTCGATCAGGCTCTGGAAGTCGCGGATCAGATGGGCCCAGCACCATTGCAGGCGTCCGAAAGCCCAGTACATTTTGGCCCGGTCGCAGTTCAAGATGCCCGAGTACGCGGGGCCGAGAAATTCGCGAACTACTTCGGCCTTGCGACTGGTCCGACAGGCGAACAGAGTAAATCGGGGAGCGACAAAAGTCCAGGTCCAAGCCTTGATCGGACCTTCTTTGGTGGGAGATTCGTCGCCCTGAACCACCGCTTGCCCAGGCAAGGCCTGCTGTAATTCCCGGTACGGCTGCTGTAAAGCTTCGGACGCCCGGTTCTGAAGTTTGACCATCCAGGCGGCGGAAGCTTCCTGACCCAGGATCTGTTCCAGAAACAGAGCGCAGCGTCGCTTGGAGAGTCGGAAACAGACCATTAAAAGAGACGACAAAGCGATCAATCGAGGTCCGGCCGCTCCGGAAGGAACGCCCGCCGGCAATTCGCCGCAGGTCGTCTTGCCGCAGGAACAAGGCAGCCGATGCAGTTGATATTCGGTGATCGAAGGCTGGATTTCGGGAATCTCCCACACTTGATGCCGCAGGGGTTGGGGGTCAGTTCCGCTCAACGCTTCGCCGCACCGACGGCATTCGGTCGGCTTGCAGGAGATCATTTCGATACAGCGATCGACCGATACCAAAGAGCGTTCGTGCTTGGTGTGTCCCGGTTGACCGCCCGCTTTCCGCTTAGCCTTCTTAAGCGCTTGCTTCGACGGCCTGGCATGAGGATGCTCCGAAGACGGAGGCTTCGAAGAATTGCCCGGATTTCGCGCCAATTGCTCTTTCAGTTTGGCAACCTCGGCCAAAAGCAAACGAATGATCGCCTGAGCTTCGGCGGGTTGGCGAGCGATCATTTCTTCAGTTACGATATCCATGACCAGAGTATGGCAAAAACTCCGCTAAAGCGCAAGCGCAAGTCGCTACGACTGGACAGACTGTGAATTGATACTACCGTCTTTAGCTTGACGCTTAATGAACTCCACCGATCTTTCCGCTACATCGTCGTCGATTGTTTCCATTCGCTTTTTGGTTAACGGGCCAGTGTCTTTGATGGTCTGCTTGCCAACTTTGCCGAAGCGCGGATCGACTGTATCGTCGTCTTTGTCCGATGCTTTACAGTCCATAACGCCGCGTGGCCCATACTTGGCTCGAAATGCGGGATCCTTGGGATAATCGGGAAGCTCCGGCTCTTCTTCGGCATTTAGGTGATAGAGATTGCCGTAGAACTCATCGAAACCGTGCACCGTGGGTAGAAACTCGTTGCGGTCCCCCAAGTGATTTTTGCCGAATTGTCCGGTGGCGTAGCCGAGGGGTTTGAGCAACTCAGCGATCGTCGGATCTTCCTTGCGAAGCCCGAGGGTGGCACCCGGAAGACCAACCTTCGTGAGGCCCGTACGCAGACCATGTTGACCGGTAATGAAAGAGGCGCGACCTGCCGTGCAACTCTGTTCGGCATAATAATCCGTGAACATCATGCCTTCTTTGGCTACCCGGTCGATGTTGGGGGTCTTGTAACCCATCAGGCCCAGTGAATAAGCACTGATGTTGGTTTGGCCGATATCGTCTCCCCAGATAATGCAAAAGTTCGGCTTCTTACCCGACTTCTCCGCCTGAGCCGAGACCTTTTCGTTATGAGCCGTCAGGAGAGCGAGTTCCTGTTTGGATAAGCCGTCCCCGCAGCCCGGGGAAGCCGAAGTCTGAGCAGTTTCGAGACCGGGAGGCTCTGCGGCGAGCACCGAGCGCCCCGGAAAGATTTTCCCCGTGGCGATGGCATAGCCGGACAGCACGCCGAGGCCGATCCAAGCCGCGGCCAGAAATTTGGTATTTTTCAGCATTCGACCCTTTCTGTGTGAACGTCAGTCTGAAGGGCGATCGATTGGAAATTCTCACTCGGGACTGATTAGAGACCGGTATCTTACCGACATATTTTTAATTGCCTACGAAATACTTATTTTCGTTCGACGACCATCTTCTCGATTTTGCCGGTGAATGGGAACGGGGCGCGCTCGGCATAATCGAGGGAGACGGGGGAACCGAGATCGACGCCGACATCGAGCGTTTCGCTGGCCGTGAAGGCGCCGGGAACCGTTCGTTTCACGGTGGTTTTGGCGACCTCTTGACCGTCGACTTTGAGTACCACTTCCGCCGGACCTCCCGGTTTGGGGATCGTCTCATCGACTTCGATTTGGTGTTTGCCGGCCGCGATTTTTCCTTCGGATTTGACCTTTGTTCGCTCAATAATCAACATGTTGTATTCGTAGCAGAGTAGCCCTTTATCCATGTACAGAGTCAGTCCGCCGGATATTCCGCCCAGAGCGTACAAAACACCTGTAGCTTCTTGGCCAACTTCGATGTCCAGGGAGACATGATTGCTTTCGCGACCAAGGCCGGGAGCAGTGAATTCTGGCATGCGAATCGTTGTGGAATCGAAACGCCACGTTTTATAGGGGCTGCCGATGCGGTCTTCGGGATGGAACCGGGTCCATAAGCCGCCGCCAATGGGCAGGGCTTTATTCGCTTTGGCTTGAGCGAGGAAGAGCTCTTTCATCTTAGCCAAACGTTCAGGTTCCTTCGCCGAGAGATCATCGGCTTGCGAGAAATCTTTCGAAACGTCGTAGAGTTCCCAAACATCTTTATTGGCATCCCAGTTCTTCAGTCTTGGCATTGACCCCGGCGTATCCCAGGGAATCATCGGACCGAAGGTGCAGGCAAACCAGCCGTCGTGATAGACCCCGCGACTGGCGTTGTTCTCAAAATACTGGGTCTTCTTGCGCCCGGGGGCGTTCGACTCGGCAAACGTGTAAGCCATACTGATGCCGTCGATCGGATCCTGTTTAATGCCTCCCACTTCCTCCGGCGGTTTAATGCCGATAATGTCGTACAGCGTTGGGGCGATGTCATTGACGTGATGAAATTGCGAGCGGGGTTTGGGGTCCGGCTTAATCCCTTGAGGCCAGGAAATCACCAGGGGATTGCGCGTGCCGCCGAAGTGAGCCGCGACCAGTTTGGTCGACCGGAACGGCGTGCCCCCGGCCCAGGCCCAACCGGCGTGATACATACTATCCAGTTTCGGTCCCCCGAGGGCTTCCAGTCCGCCGACTTTCGCTAAAGCGGCCAGTTGCTGTTCGATGGTGTTCGGGATATTGTTCTGGGCCAGTAGTTCACTGACGGTGCCCTTCTGACCTTCCGCGCTCGAACCGTTATCGCCCCAGACGTATAGGATGATCGTGTTCTCGCGCAAGCCGAGTTGCTCGAGGCCATCAACCATTTTGCCCACCTGGGCATCGGTATGTTCGACGAACCCGGCAAAAACTTCCATAAGTCGTCGTTGAAAAGGCCGTTCTGCTTCAGGAATGCTGTCCCAGGAGGCGAGGGTTTCATCGCGGGGCGTCAGCTTCGTATCGGCGGGAATCCAACCGAGCGCTTTCTGACGGGCAAAGACCCGTTCGCGGTATTTATCCCAGCCGTCGTCAAATTTGCCTTTGTACTTATCGGCCCATTCCTTGAAGATGTGATGCGGCCCGTGCACCGCTCCCGGAGCCCAGTACATCAAAAAGGGTTTATCGGGCGAAAAAGCCTGATGCCGTTTCAACCAGTTCAGGCCCTTCTCGACCATGTCTTCGGTGAGATGGTATTTTTCGTTGTGGGGCGGTTCAATCGCGGTCAAGTTTTCGTAGAGGCGCGGTTCCCACTGCGACGTTTCGCCGGCTAAGAAGCCGTAGAAGTAATCGAACCCATGCCCGGTAGGCCAGCGGTCGAAGGGCCCCATAGCCGTCGTTTGATTGGCCGGGGTGTTATGCCACTTCCCGAAGGCCGCCGACTTATAGCCATAATGGTGCAGAACTTCCGGAATGGTCGCCGACGATTTGGGAATAATGCCGGTATAGCCATCGAAATCCGAGGCCCGCTCGGCGATAGTTCCATTGCCCACGCGATGATGATTTCGGCCCGTCAACAGGGCCGCCCGGGTGGGGGAACAGATCGAAGTGGTGTGAAAGGTGTTGTAGCTGATACCTGTATCGCGTAGCCGGGTGAGGGTCGGGGTATGGACCTCGCCGCCAAAGGTGTCGGCGACTCCGAAACCGACGTCGTCGATCAGAACGATCAAGACGCTAGGCGCTCCCGGCTTCAGGCGCTCCGGCTCTTTCCGCCATTTCATGACCGATTCCTGCAACGTCGCCCCGGGTGTACTCGCCGAAGGCGTCGGCGGAAATGGCAAAACGGAGCCCTCCGATTGGGCGGGCGGAGAAGGATTTTGGGCCGATAAATAGTGGCGAACTCGTTCTGAGCTCAGCGGCACCAGCAGCAAAATCAGGCTGCCAGCGATCAGAGTGCGTTTCATAGAATAGCCCGAGAGGCAAAGGAAACGATTGTCGGTGCAACACCGAATGCTATGCTACCTCGAAGCCGTGAAAAACAACTATAAAAACTCCCCATATCCCAAACTGGCAAAAGCCGATTTCGGAACCGACCGGGTGAAATTATTCTGAGACCTGAAATCTGAAGCGACCTTCTCCTACCCTGCGACTGCGCCAACGACTCGTGGATTTCGACGACTTGGCACGCGTTTTCTCAACGTGGGACGGGACTTTGGTGCAGATGTCCCGGGGCCGATTCGAAGGAACTCTGGAATTGGCTCACGGAGAGAAGATTCAAGTCCATCGGGCGACGGGGAATCAAGAAATTTTCGTTCGCGGCCAAGAAAAGTCGGCCACGTGCACCTTCACCTTGGTTCTACCCGAAAGTGAAAATTGTTTGTGGCAGCGCCGCTCCCTCTCCGCCGGGGATCTGGTTGTTCGCAGTGCCGACGTGGAAGTTCATCACTGGGCCGGCCGCCAGGCGGTGAATCTCAGTCTGAGTGTCGGGGAGCGGACCTTGCGAGACGCCGCAGATACTCTCGGTGTGGAGTTAGGGGCCTTCCGCTGGCAGGCTCTTCGTCCGGAACCGGTCGTCTTTCAACAGTTGGAAAAATTACTCCGCAGTTTTTTGGCCTCGGTCCCGGGGTCGGCCGAACGGTCCCACCTGGAAGAGGCTTGCCTGAGGACGGTGGTAGAAGCCCTCTGTCCGGCTTCGAAAAAGCGAGAGCCGAGTTTACTCTCCTCGATCCGGGCCGATTTGGTCCAGCGCGGGGAGGATCAGATGCGCCGTCAGTTAGACGGGTTTTTGTGCGAATCGGATCTCTGTCGCGAACTGGGGGTCAGTGGACGGACGTTACGATTGGCCTTTCAGGAACACTACGGCTTGGGTCCGATCGAGTACTACCGGGTCTTGCGTCTGAACGCCGCCCGCCGGACGATCAAGAATCTCCGAACCGATTCCGAATCCATTGCGTCCATCGCCCAGACCTTCGGATTTCACCATTCGGGCAAATTCTCCCTCTATTTTCGAAGACTCTTTGGGGAGCTCCCTTCCGAAATCGGACGCTATACCGCATCGAAAAAAGGCTGAGCGCGCAGTCGAATTCTTGCCCGGCGCCGGAGCGTCGGCCCACTTGTAATTTTCCTAAGAACCGCCTCTCAACCCCTTCCCTCCGTTGGAGACTTCTGGATTCAAAGCAGACGGAGATTTGATCCCCTCGTGCCTTCGCCGTCGCGGAACTTTCGAGCGCCCCGCCAGGTGACAGCGAAAGATTCTAAAGAAGTCATCGGAAAATCCCGCTTAGCTTTCACGGCTTAGGATTCCCAAATACCCACATCCCCCGCCGGTTTTCGCAGTGTTTCTGGGCGCAATCTAAACCCGGGTTTGCTCGTTGCGTACTGAAGCCCGGCCCGGTCCGGGAGATTGTCCGATTCCCTGACAAAGCCGTCGGAATAGTGGTCCTTCTTGCTCCCGAGTTGGCGGAGCGCTTGAATGGGGAGTGAAATAACATAAACTAGTCTGTGCGACAAACAAGTCTGCAATGAAAGATCGAAAGGCGACACATGTCAGATCCCTCGACAATCGATGCACTTCCCAGCCCGGAGCAGATGCGCAACTACTTCGCCGTCGAGAAATCGGTCCGTCAGACCCGCCGGCTCCGGGAGACATCGCGAGCGATCCTCACCGGCAACATCGCGGCCGCCGCCTGCCTGATCGAAACCGTTTTGGTAATCCTGCATTCGGGTTGGCTCGACAGCGGCCCTTCTCGGGATGAGTACAAGCTACTCGCCTTAGACGGCACGATCTTCGGTTGGTTGACTCTCATGGTCCTCTCTTTGCGCTGGATGAAACGGCAGCGAGCGCGGAGTTCCGTCTACGTGCTGGACCGACGGGAGGCGGCAGCGCAGCGCGTGCCCGCGCACCCGGTCCAGACCCGGTTGCTCTTTATCTGCTTTTTCCTCTTTCAGGGATTGGTCGCGGTCCTTTGGAGTATCGCATTCCGACATATGACGGATTCGGCCCTCGTAGCGGCTCTGTCGATCAGTCCCCTGCTGGGGGTCGGTTATTTCGTGTATCGCTTCGTGCTCTATGGCTTCTGGGAAGATTTGCTGTTCGCCGCGGCCGTCGCCCTGGCCTGGATACCGTTTCTTTTCCGAGCCTGGAATCTGGCGCCGCTGTGCCTGGCCACCTTTCCCCTGGTCATCGTCGGGACGAGTTGCCTGCATCGGCGTTGGGTCCGCTGGCAAGAAAGTTTCTCTCTCCCGAACGCCGAAGCGGCGAACGAGGAGGAACGCTCGTGAAAGAGGAGGCACCGATCGTACTCGATCCTTTGATTCACGAGGTGGCTCGGCTCGTGATCGTATCCGTCCTCAACGAATGTGGCGCCGCGAGTTTCAACTTCCTGCTCGGCACGACGGGGTTGACGCGAGGCAATCTCTCGGCGCACATGATTCGGCTGGTCACGGCGGGCTATGTCGAGGAGAAGAAACAAATTCGGGATCGCAAAATGCTCACCGAATATAGCCTCAGTTCCGTCGGACGCAAAGCGTTCGCGGACTATCGAAGGGAATGGACCCGTTTGACCCAGGGCAACGCTTCCCTCCGCTGAACGGACCGCGCGCAGCGTTGCCAATTGGAACCCCTCCGTCCCTGGAGTTGGGGCTCTCCGATCGACTGAATCTCCCATCCGCTCAAACACACATTCTTTGGGCAATTCCGACGGGCAAACGGACCGGAAAAAAAGATCGAGACTTTCGAGAGTCGATGAGGGCGGCTCCCGACGCGGATCGCCGATCTGGCGGTCGGGCCGTGGAAGAACGGGTATGCCCCTAGATTGGCGAACCGTCCGTTCGCCGACCGGACGAATTGCGGACGTTTTGGAAGCTAGTGGACGAGCCCAAAGTCACCCAACCGCCGAGCGGAAAAACCAATCGGGTGTGAGGATGCCGAAGGTCCGTCGCGGAAACGTCGGCGCGGACGGGGAAGTTCAGGCCGCTACCGGTGAAAATCCGTTGGTTAAAGGGGGTGTTTACTTTGCCGGAAATCGAGCTACTCCGCAAACCACGCTTTCGCGGTATCCTCGGAATAAAAAACTTGGACTTGAGAACCGTTCATATCGACTGTGAGGGCGAGTAATTGATAGATCGTTGACAGACCAATCGCGGTGCTCAGAAAGGCGATTTTCGATTGAAATCGCTTGAGTAGCTTCGCGCACAGACTTCCCAGCCAAGGGACTTCGTTAGGGTTCGGACGGTTCGTCACTTGGCTGACATCAATCAGCACAAAGGCCTTCTGCGGCAGGGAAGGATCTTGCAACAATCGATCCACGCAGTCCCAGCGGTCTTCCACGGAAACGTCCTCCGTCGAAGTGATCCGAATAAGGTTGGCAGACTCATCGAATTCATATCGAATGGCCACAATGTGCACCTTTTAGCTGGACTAAGAACTAAGAGGCGACTACTGCGGAAAACCTAGGATTTTGGAGAGTCAAGTCTCTCTGGGATTCAATTCTGATCTCTTAGACCCTCAGGCATAACTTACAACTAAGTTCACGAGATTTTGCCGATGGCGTCTTGGACGGTCGAATTTTAGTTCGTTGAGGCAATCTCGCTATTTCGATTTCGACGTCGCCCTAAATATAAATTCTTTGGTCTGAACTGCCTTCAATTTCTGATCGGCTTCGCTGGTCTATGGGACAGAACTCCAAAACAACACCAACTTGGAGAGATAAAAACTATAAGCGATTTTCCTGAACCATTTTTTTGGGGCCGAACATTGCCTCGTAGAAAATTTTTCCGGTGGCCGCCGTCTGATCGAACTGCCCTACTTGGCCCTTAGTTCGCCGTCCTTTTGGCCGTCTTAGGAATTCCTTTGGAGGGAATTAAGCGGTATGTCAATTAGGGGCTAAAAATTCCCGTTTGTCAACTTTATTAGGAGTGTATTCGTCCCGAATCCTTCTTAACCTACTTAGCCCGGATTCGAATGGAATGCCACTAAAGGATTTTCGATTATTTCCCTTGGCTCAGTTCCCCAGCCCTTTCCGCTTCCTTTACAGAGGTTCCGCTAGCCCCCGAAGTGCCGGGTGTATTTCTTCAGAGATTCGGTCCGTGAGTCCCACCCTTCTCCCTGTCCATGCCGATGGATTCGTATGTAGCCCGGGAGCTTCAGGGCATACTTTTGACCTGATCAAAGCCCACCCGCGGCGGAAGCGATGTTCAACGGACAGAAGGATTTCGACGAAGGGAATGGACGGGGACCGGGGGAAGCTTTCCAATCACCAGGGATCTCTAGGTCGAGAGTTGAGTTCGGGAAAGTCGGGGAGTCAGACGTAACTGAGAGGGATCACTGAGCCGAGTGGCGACCGTCTTCCGCGACCGCGGACTTTCCTCGGAATTGCCAAGGAGTCGGCAAGAGTTCACTGGAAAAGGAAGTCAAAGCTTTGTGTTCTCCCCAAAGACACTTCCGGCTCGGTTTTTTCTTGCCACTGGAGCTTGCAGGCGGCCGACAAACGAACAGGCCCCACCTTCGTGGGGCCTGTCCCGGAAATCCGAGATTTCCTCAATTGAATCCCTTTCGGTGCCTGCGATTATTTCGGGGACACCGGCTCTATATTTTGGGCCGAAAGCTTCCATAAGTGAAGGATTTTATCTTCCCCTCCGGTGGCCAGCGTGCCCCCCTCCGGAGTGAAAGCCGCGGAGAGAACGCCTGCTGAAGTCCGCACGCTTGTCTGTTTCCGTTGCCCGCTGGCAAGGTTCCAGAGGCTGACCGTGCCATTCCAGTCCGCCGCGGCCAGCCAGTGTCCATCGGGGGAGAAAGTTACACTCTCCAGAAAACTGATCGCCGGGGCTTTCTCACTGACCAAGGACTTGACTAGGGATCCGTCCTGCAGTTTATAGAGATCGACCTTCCCCACGGTTTTATCGGCCGAAGCCAGTGCCGACGGGCAAGCGATCATCGTGCCATCGGGGGAGAAATCGGCCGAGTGGCAACCAGGGAAGAGGCGCATCAGTTCCCCGGTGTTCACGTCCCACAATTTCACCGGTCCTTCGTTCGAAGAGGTCGCCAGGGACTTACCCTCGAGCGAGTACTTCACGAACGTGGTCGGTTTGTCCTCGGCAATCGTTCGAATCAAGCTGCCGCGCTCGATTTCCCAGAACTGGACTCCGCCGGAGGGTTTGCCCCCGTTGCCGCCGAAAGGTCCCCACTCGGTGATGCCGGCCGCCAGGAACTTGCCGTCCGGGGAGAATGCCAGGGGCGACAGCGGTTTATCGGTGGTCCATTTCCGAGTCACTTGACCGGTCGCGGTATCCCGCAACTGAATTTCTCGGCCGATAATCGTCGCGAGAAATTTTCCATCGGAACTCCCGGCTACCGAACCGGCACCCGCGATCGATTGCGACCATCTCAACTTTCCGGTGGCGATGTCCCATTGTCGCAGTTCGTTCGGCCGTCGTTCCGGAGGCGGGACCGATTCCGGATCCCGCATCAAGGCGGTGATCGATGTGCCCTGCCGATTCCAGATCAACTGAGCGGGAACCCGATCGCGGCTGAGTATCCCGTCTACTTGCACATTAGGGGAATCCAGCGTCTTCCCGTTCGGCAGCGGTTCCGGGAGAGGCGACTTCGATACGACGCTACCCTTTTGGAAGCCTTCGGGAAGGTCGAGCGAAAACAATTTCGGATCCAGCGGTTCATTCCAGATAAACTCGTCGAAGCGCATTTCCATCTCGGCCTTCGGGTCCGGATCGCGGATCACGATCTTGGCTGGCAAATGACTTTCCGCATCGACCCACACCTGCATCTCGCCACTGCCCTTGATGCCGAGCAAATCCACTTTGCGGAGCCGATAGACCTGCGTGCGACGCCCCCGGAGAATCTCCTGACCAATCCGCTCGGCGTCGTTCGCTTGGGCCTGCCGTAATTTGTCGATCGGATTGGCAAACTCCTGGACCATCTTGGCATCGATCTCGACCGACTGGGCCAGCTTGCGATGGCCATCCAGGAACAAGGCTTGTTTCTTGTCCAGATCGCCAATCTGGATCAGCTTGCCGTCGAACTGCTCGAGGCGCATCCGGTTGCCTTCGAGATACATTTGGCCTTCGATTTTTCGCGACAGTCCGAATTGCGTGCTGGTGGTAAATCGCACGGTACGAAGCGCTTTGACGTTTTCGAGGACTTGAGCGAAGGCTTGGCTGCCGGAGCGATCGAGTAACAGAGTGACTCCAGCTCCCACCAGAAGCAGTGCGGCCACAGCGCCCAGTCCCGCCAGGACTTTTCGGGAGGTGGCCCATCGTCGCTGCAGAATGCCAGGGGTTAGTGGTGTCGCAGTCGACGGAATCGCCAACAGCTTGGCTCGCGTTTTCACTCGTTCGATCGCCGTTTCGGAAAGCGGTTGGGCCCGTATCGACTGGACCGCGGCCTCCAGAGGGGGTTCGAGATGCTTGGAATCGGGATTAAGATATTCATCGTTCATTTCAATTCTCCTTGGTTGAAGAGGTTCAGTTGCGTCCGCAAGCGTTGACGTGCTTTGTACAACGCGGTCGAGACCGCCTCGGGTGTAATTTCCAACGTGGTGGAAATCTCGTCGCGGGACTGTTGTTCGAAGTAAAACAGAGCGAAAATCGCGGCCTGCTGGTCGGGCAATTGAGCGATGGCTTTCCGCAGCCAGGTCCCCAACTCCGCGGCGGCCACTTCTTCGAAAGGCTCGATGGTCACCCGGCTATCCCCTTCTCGGAGTTCGACGGTCACTCGCTGGCGACGCAGCCGATCGATCGAGCGCAAGGTCGCCATGCGCACCAGTAGACCGGCCCAACTCTGCACTGGGCCCGCTTTGTTCCGCCGGAAGGCTTCCGTGAAGACCTCCTGGGAGACATCTTCCGCATCCTGGATGGAACCCAGGATCCGCAACGAGACTCGGAACACGCTTTTCGCGTGGCGTTCCACAATCCGGTCCCAGTTGGGTAGCGCCCTATCGGTCATTGGAGTTACCTTCCCATGAAAAACATCAATCAGAAGCGTCTAACAGGTAGTCGTAGCGGCCCGGCCCGCATGACTTAAAATCTGAAGCGAATTCCGTCGCGGTTCCCGAATCGATGCGGGGTGGACTCCGACCAGATCGAGAAAGGCCGCCATTCTCGGAGAACCATTCAGAGAACTCTTTTGGCAGAAATTTCAAGGACTTTCGATGGAGGTCAAAGGAATTGAGAGGGCGAGTTGGTATCCCCGGCCCGTCGATTCAACAGGAGGAGAACGTGAATTTGCCTGCAAACGGAGCCCGGGAGGGACCTCGCTTTCCACCGGCCCGGAGACTTCCGGAATGAACGGATGAAAATCCTCCGCATGCCACGGCTTCGCGATGCACCAGGACCCGAGTTGAGGAAGTCCTCGAAAGCTGAGGACGGCCGCTTCTCCGGCGAATCCGACCTATTCCCTCGGCAAACGGACTCTGACTTTGCGCGTGTCGGGAGAAAGGCGAACTTTATCGATCGTGTCGAAGCCAAGGTCTCCCCACCGGAGACCTTCTCGGAATCGTGGCGATTCGGCTTTCACTTTTCCAACTCCAGGTAGAATAACATCTTCGGAAGCCCACGTGAATTTTTCTCATTCGATCGAAGGAAAGGCCCTTATGAGTGCCGGCCGTCGTCTGATGTTCCCGATAGTGAGTCTCGTTACCCTGCTTTTGACGCCTTTCCCATCGTCCGCTCAAGACCCGGCGGAAGATACTAAAAAGACCAGAATCGTATTTCGAATCTCGAAAGAATTTATCCGCAAATATCAGACGCCGGTCATCGAAGACACTTCGCCCGTCGATATGTGTCTGTTCGGCTCTCACGTCACCGGCACCGCGCATACCACCGGCCGGACCTCGGTGAAGCTCGACACCAACGAGAAGGATGCGGTGTTTATTACTCGCTTTCAAGGCTCGACCGATTCGCAGCAGGTCGCCACCCGTCGGCCGGTGGCGGTCCACAGCACCTCGAAAACCGCTTTCGAAGCGCAGCGGATGATCCATTTTGACGGCGTTCGTTTCTCCGCCGATGCCCCCACAATCGAGGCCACCGCTACTTCGGTCATCGGCGACGTGGAGACCCCGCGGCTCTTCAGATCGGTGATCCGGAGAATGGCCTCCCGGGAGATCGATCGGACCAAGCCGGCCGGGGACGAGATCGGCCTGCAGGAAGTGAAGACTAAAGTGCTGGCGAGTTTCGATACCGAAACCACGCAATTGGTGAATCAACTGAACAAAATCGTGCCTTACGAGAAGGCGATTTCGATTGTTGCCCCGAAAACCCAGGGCTGGATCAACCACCTGGGGACCACGCAAAATTATCTGTTACTGAGCCCCGGTCCGAAAGAGGCGGAGATTGCGGTCCTTCCGAAGGAAGCGAAACAGATGCGGGCGCCGCTGGAGCTTTGGGTCAAGGGCCAACCGAGCGGCGAAAGAATTCGCCTCTTGCTCGAATCGTTCACCGCCACCGAACGCGCCTTCGATCTGTTCCGTGCCGCGCGGACCGGCGAGACCAAGAAGGTCGAAGGGATCAAGTTCACCGCGGTCGGCGACTGGTGGGTGCTCAAAATTGGCGAAGATCTGCTCGACCAGTGGATTGATAAAATTGAGCCGAAACCGGAACCGCCCAAGTAACTTTACCCGCTCAGATTCCCCGGGGCGGTTTCCGGACTCGGGAATTTTCTGTTCGGCCACTTTCGGCAACGCGAATGGGCCCCGCAAGCTGGCGTAGGACATCCGGCGGGGCCGATCCCCACTCCTTTCCGGGATCGAATTTCTGAAGCCGGTCCAGAACTCTTCGGGTGAGGGAGAGGCCTCGCTTTTCGGGGCCCCATGCCCTCGGGAAATAAAGAAATCCCGCCGTGGTCTGCGCTTTTGTCTCCCAAACAAATGCGACGGGACGGACGGCGGGATTTAACTTCCAAAAAGCGGGAGGGCTCTCCGAAGACGAATCCTTTCTGGGTAAACCCCCAGCCGCGGGGAGAGGTTCCGCGGATTCTCTTTAAAATTATGAGACCACTCTAATAATTGCGAAACGGGGAGGCAATGAGAAATGGATAAATTCAACCTGATCTTCTGCCCGGTCTCCGAGAGAAGACTCGGAGGAAGGGTTCCGCGAAGCTCTCAAGAGGGCGCTGATCGCAGGCAGGCGGCGTAGCCGAGGATCAACTCCCCGTCCCGTGTGGGAGTGGCTGTCGGCTGCCAGCCGCGCGCAAGCCGCGCCGGCAGTAACTCCGCCGCCGAAGGCAAATGATCCCAGACGGCGACCGCCGTCACCACCCCGAATCAGGTACAGTCGTAGACCAGCCAATACCCCTCCCGAACCGGAACGATCAGATCGTGGCTGAATTCGTCTTGCGCTAGCAGATCGGCGGGAGCTAAGGGCGGGTTGTGTTCAAACATCCAATCGAGGATCTGCTTCACGGAGCTCTGCGTCCGGAGCAGGGTTCTCCAGGGAGCGAAGCGCTCCTCGGCGAGACCCGCGCGGTTTTCGATCGGAAAGGGATTGCTCATGGCTCGAATCTCCTGGGCCCCCGGGAGTCGCCGGAAGTGTCCCCAAGTGTCCTTCGGAAAGAGGACAACCGCCGAAAGCGCAAAAAGTTCTCGCGGAGACCTCACTTTTATTTTTGTAGGGATTCGGCTCCCATAAAAGACCGAGTTGGCGAACCCCCCCGAGTGAAGATGACGAAGCTGGGAAGAATCTTCTCCATGTAGTGAGGATTCGTTCCTGATGAGAAATTTAAGTGGTTGGTTTGGCCTTATTTTTCAATTTCTCATCCTTTTCCCGCACTTTTTGAATTAGCTTACATTCAATCCGAATGACTGTTCCCGACAGGCTATCCGACTCGCAATCGGAGCATCTGATTCTCTCCAGCGGTCATTCCCACCAACTGCCCGAGCGGAACTGCTAAGCTTGGCTCCCCGAGTGATCGGGAGGAGCTTTCGAAAGAGCCACTGCGCGACCGGTGCGCACTTAAAGACACCCAGGGTCTCCCCGTATGAAACCTTTCACTCTTCGTTTTGTCTCCTTCGCATTCGTGCCGCTGGCCACCGCCGCGGTCTGGTTCGTGCTGCCCGAATCGGCCCATTCCACCGCCACCGTGTTCGTGCTGGCCGGCCTGGCCACGGTGATCCTGGGCGGACTTGGCTGGTACTTCGGCGACCAGACCGATCGCTTGATCGACTGGGTCTACAAATTCCGCACCGATGCCCTGGGGGCCCTGCCCTTAGCCTCGGAGCAAACCCTCTTCGACGAAATTCCCAAGAAATTTCTGGAGTGCGATCAGAATCTGCGCACCACCCGGCAGGAGCACCGCAAGGATCTGGAGACCATCGGCCAGTGGATCGGTTCCCTGCAGGGGACCATGGGACTGGCCGCCCCGACTCTGTCGGAGAAGCAGAGTCCGATGGAGCTCTTGGCCAAGACCCTTCAGGATAGCGGCAAGCACTATCAATCGACCAAAGCCCGGCTGAACATGATGCAGAAACTGCTCTACGGCATGCCCTCGCCGACCATCATTACCGATGAACAGGGGCAGCTGAAAATGCTGAATCTCAAGGCGGAAACGCTGCTGGGGCTGAATTCGACGGCGATGACCTCGCTGAAGCTCGATGAAGTGCTCTCCAGCTCCGACTCCCCCATTTCGATCTGGCAAACCATCAAAGCCAGCGCGAGCGGACAATCGATCGGAACGCTGGTGACGCCCAAAGGCCCATTGCCGGTGCGTCTGGCCTTCCTCAAGATCCCCAATGCCGGCCGCGAACCCTTGATTTTCATTACCCTCTGGGAACGCCAGGCCGAGCTCGAGGAAATGGACGCGGCCGTCAAGTCGGTGCGCGAGACAACCACGCAGTTCATCCTCCGAGAGAGTCTGCTGGCCGAGCTGCCCCTGACCGAATCGCTGCAGGCCAAGTCCCGCCTGGTGCTGGCCGACATCAAGCAGAAGGCCGACCGCGACACGATCGTTTCGCGCTTCCGCGGCCTGCAGCAGGACCTAGATGCCCTCGGCATCCGGCTTCGCCTGCTGGAATGGCTCTACCGCAGCGAGTGGACCGTCCCGGTCGATCCCGAACTGAGCGAAGTCTCCGGGGAAGACGCCGTCCAGGAAACGGCCAAGCTCTTCGCCGGGGTGTTCGCCTCGCGCCGCCTGAATCTCAATGTGGTCAATCAGGGGGGCTGGCTGAGCGTCGATAAGGACACGCTGACCGCGGCCCTGATGGGCCTGCTCAATTTCGCCTGCAAGGCCAGTAGCGGCGATCGCCTGGAAGTCAAAATTGAAAAACTGCCGCCGACGCCGGAACTCACCGAAGGCTGGATGTGCTTCACCCTCTCGGGCGAATGGCAGCCGACCGTCTGGAACCAGACGGCCAGCATCGACTCCCTGAGCAATGAAGCGCTGATTGCGGACGCGACTTTGGGTCTGGCCGTGGCCAACCGGGTCGCCCGGCGCTTGCAAGGGGTCTGTCGGGCCGAGGAAAGTTCCGATTTCCGCCGCTGCATCAAGCTCTACGTGCCGACCCGACTGCCCAGTCCGATCACGACGGTTTCCGAAAACGAAGTGGGCCCCCGCGAAGAACTCTGTCTGGGCTGGAAGCTCGCCAGCGTTGTCTAAAGAGCCCCAACTTACGAATGCCATCCCCCTGGAGAATCGATCCATGAGTGCCGAGTTGAACGCCAGCCTCGATCAGCCGACCGAAGATGCCCTGCAGCTGGTTTGGAAAGAACAAGCCGATCTCAAAGCCGTCACGCTGTTGCGACGCTCGGGCATCACCGACGGAACGATCCATCGGACCATGTCGGTCGTCCACGGCACGCAGCCGTATAAGCACAACCACTACCACGACGAGGAGTTCTTCCGCGCCGACCCCGCCAAGGGAACCTTGAGTAATCCCTACGGCCAGCGCATGATGCGGGTCTCCGAGGATTTCGTGGTGGCCCTGCTGGGGGCTTTGGAAGACGAAGTCGGCCAGGGGGGCGCTCGCGAGATCATGTACAAGTGCGGCTTCCAGTGGGGCCTGCGCGACATGAAGCATTTTCTGCCGCGCATGCAGGCCGAGTTCGAAGCCGAACTGGACCGGCAGCGCATGGACTTCCTGGCGGAGACCTGGTGGTGGCCGTTGACCATCACCGGCTGGGGCACCTGGCGCTACGACTTCCGGCAGCGCGATAAGGGCCTGCTCTTCATCGAGCTGTACGAATCGGCGGTCGCCCAGTCGGTCGGCGATATCGGCTCGGTGATCTGCTACTTCTACGCCGGCCTGTTCGCTTCGACCTTCAGCGTCTTAAGCAAGCGGTCTCTCGGCTGCGTCGAGATGCAGTGCTACGCCACCGGCGAAGACTACTGCAAGTTCGTAATTTCCGACTACAAGAAAGTCGATGCCGCGGCGTTCTGGCGGGGCGAAGGAGCCACCGCGAGCGACATCATGAAACGCCTCCAAAACATGTAATTTCCGGAGAGACCATGCTCGATACATCCCGTTCGCTGCGACTGAAGGGCAATTTTTTCGCTCGTCCGGACTGGTTCCGCACCGACGTGACCCGGGGCGTGACCCGCAATCCCCTCGGGGAACGGGTCTGCACGCTGACCAGCGACTTTCTGCTCGGCTTTCGCGATGCCATGATCTACGAATGCGGCCCGGCCGCTTCGGCCGTTCTGAAATCGGCCGGCAAGCGCTGGGGCGGCCAGTTCGCCCACCGCCTCGATAAGGCGGTCAAGGAATTCTACGGCACCCCCTGGCGGGAATTGCAGCGCGGCGTGCAGATCACCGTGCTGACCGAAGCCTTCGCCGCGCACGGCTGGGGCCGGTTGTCGGTCGATTGGGAACGCTGGCCCGATTATCTGGGCGTGCGTCTGGAAAACTCGATCTATCCCGATCTGATCCTGCAGGCGGACAAGCCCTCGGACGCGCTGTTCGCCGGCTTTTTGAAATCGATTTTCGAATATCTGCTGGAAACGCAGCTGGAGTGCCTGCAGACCGATTGCCCCACCTGCGAAGCGACGGCGAGTGGTTTCGTTCTGGGTACGCCGGCGGCGATCCAGGACGTGGAAGCGCGGTTTGCGAAAACGTTGGGACGGGAAGGGACGCTGCGCGAAGTGCTCGCGTCCTGAAAGTGAATTGAGAACTTAACCTAAGGAATTTCCATGAATCCCTGGCTGATTACTCTCGTCAAGGACGCCAACGAGCGATTGCTGACCGAAAAGGAAGTGGAACGCTTTATTGCCTTTCTGGACACCCTGCCCGCTCGGATCAAGCTGAGCGAGGACCTGGAAAAGTTCGAGCCGGAAATCCTCGCGGCCCTGACCAAGGAACTGCCGGCGGCCTATCCCGACCGACCCGGCTACAGCCGCCTGGTGATTCAGGACGTCGTCGAATCGCTGCGGCACCTGTTCGTTTCGGTCTTCGTGGACGAACCCGAATTCCTGAAACTGCGCTGGACCGATTCGCTCGTGAGTTCGCTGCGGCAGTCGGGACTGGACGAGGAGTGGGCCGCCGACATTTACAAGGCGATCGACGAGAAACTCAAAAAGTTGCTGCGCGGCCCGTCGCTGGAACTATACCGGCCGG
Organism: Telmatocola sphagniphila; assembly: GCF_018398935.1. GTDB lineage: Bacteria > Planctomycetota > Planctomycetia > Gemmatales > Gemmataceae > Telmatocola > Telmatocola sphagniphila. The sequence goes on from NZ_CP074694.1 coordinate 1,892,643, forward strand.
CCATGGATCAATTGCTCGACAGTCTGGTCGTTTCCGTAGCCGTCTAACCCCTTGCGGAGAATCTCATGCTTCTGTCCGTGATGACCAAACTCGATGGACGTTACCTCAAAAGCCGCGAACGCGCGGACTTAAAGGCCTACATCGGCACCATTCGCAACCGCCGCACGGCCTACGATGAAATCCGCCGCAAGGCGCTGCCGGTCGCCGAAGGCGTCATCGCCGAGCAGCGCAAACGCTACCCCGATTTTGCCAAGATCCGGCCGCAGGGCTTCGAGAAGGGAACCCGGGACATCCACTCCCTGACCAACATCGCCGCCAACATGATGCTGCAGGAAGCGACCGAATTCTACGACAGCATGTTCACCGAGTGGTACCGCACGATCCTCAAGGCGGTGCATATGTCGCCGCAATTTTTGCAGGACACCTTCAAGTCCTGGCAGGTCCAGCTCGAAGTGAATCTGACCGCCGACACGCACGCCCTGCTGCGGCCGTACGTGCAGCATCTGACCGACTTTCTGTTGAACGTGCCGGTCCCCGTGAAAGATGAAACCGGCCGCCGCTTGGCCCAGATTCCCGCCTCCGTCTAAGGAACTTTCCCATGAGCTTACTGCACCGCGCCCGCACCGCGTCGGGCGATCTGCACCGCCGCATCGAAAACACGCCGCTGGCCCAGCAGCTGGCCCGCGGCACCGTCGAGCGCGACACCTACCTGCGCCTGCTCGAAGTCCTCCTGCCGATTCACACGGCGGTCGAAGCGCAACTCGCGCATCCCCCCTTGAACGTTTTGACCAATCCGAATCTGCCGCGGCGAAGCCTATTAATCGCCGACCGGGCCGCGCTGGCCGCGCCCGCCGAGCCTTTCGAATCGGAGCATCTGTCCGCCTGGCAGGAGGCCCTGCAGGAGGAGGAAGCGGTCTCCCCCTGGGTCTGGGCCGGCGCCCTCTACGTCCTCGAAGGCTCCCGGATGGGTTCGCGGATGCTGGCCAAAACCGTGGCGGCGGCGCTGCAACTCCCCCTGCAGCCCGGGCTCGGTCTAGACTACCACCTCGCGGGGTTAAGCGACGGCGGCCAAACCTGGCAGGAATTCAAAGCCTTTTTGGAAAACGCCCCAGTCACGGCGTCGGAGAGCGACAGCTTCGCCCGCGGCGTCGGACGGACCTTTCAGGTGATGTTCGACGTCTACGAAGAGCTTTCGGGCGCCACCGCGGCACGATCTTGATTCCATGACGGGAAACGGAGAGCGGGATGAAACGGCTGCATTTGAAACCCCTCGGCGAAAACCTGCTGGTGGAAACCGGCGCGACTCTCCTGTCCACGCTGCTGAGCCGGCAGATGAACGTCAAAATGTCCTGCGGCGGCCGCGGCTTCTGTTCGACCTGCCGCGTCTCGATCAAACAGGGGATGGATCAGCTCTCCCCGATCGAGAATCGGGAACGCAAGACCCTCTCGCTGGTCGCCGGCGTCACCTCCGAATGCCGGCTGGCCTGCCAGTCGCGGGTCGAAGGCGAAGGGATCATCGTCGAAGTTCCCAAAGGGATGTACATCGAGCGGGCCGAGGATCTCCTGAGCCTGCTCGGCCAGCGCGCTCCGGAAAATATCCTGCACCCGATCCATGGTTCGATTCTGATTCCCAAGGACAAGATCATCACCCGCAGCCTGCTCGAACAGTCGCGCACCCTCGAGAAGGAAGTGGAGCGGATGAAGAACCGGGCCGTCGGGGCGGGCGAATCGGACAGCCAGCTGAATTCCTCCTCGATCTCGAATTTCCGGTTTATGGCCACCGGCAGCGGCCTGGCGCCCAGCCAGGGGCTCGACTCCTTCACCTCGACGTCGATTCTGAATCTGACCACCCGGATGGACTTTTCGAAGCACGCTTCGAAAACCGGGAATCCCTCGGCGCCGTCGTTCTCGATGCACTCGAGCGATCAGAAACTGCCGACGATCCATTCCGAAGAATCGACGCTGCCGCCCTACCTGACCCGCCCCGAACGCAAAGCCGTCGTCCTCGAGCCGGGCGCGACCGTGGGCAAGTTCCTGCTCCTCGAAGAGATCGGTAAAGGCGGCGTCGGCCTGGTCTATCGGGCCCTGCACACGAAATTGAAATCGATCGTGGCGATGAAGTTCCTGAAACCCAGTTCGCCCGGCGGCACCGGGGCGCTCCTGGAGCGCTTCGGCAACGAGGCCCGGCTCTTGGCCCAGCTCAATCACCCCAACGTGGTCCGCGTGCTGGACTTCGAAGACAACTCCGCCCTCCCCTACGTGGTCATGGAATTCGTCGATGGCAGCAGCGCCTCGGAACTGCTCAAACAGCAGGGGCGGCTGCCGCTGGCCAAGGTCCTGAGCATCCTGTCGCAGGCGACCCGCGGGCTGATGGCGGCCTTGCACCTGGGCATCATCCACCGCGACGTCAAGCCGGCCAACATCCTGGTCGACAAGCTGGGGATCGCCAAGCTGGTCGATCTGGGCCTGGCCGTGCAGATGCAATCGGACGACGGCACGGAACTGGGCAAGGGCCGCGGCGCCGAAGGGACCGCCGGCTACATGTCGCCCGAGCAGCTGCAGGACGGTTCCTCGATCGACCACCGCTCGGACATCTACTCGCTGGGGGTCACCTTCTATCACCTCTTGACCGGTCGCCTGCCTTTCACCGGCAGCAACCGCAACGAAGTCTTCTTCAAGCACATGACGGCGACGCCGACCGCCCCGCACGAGATTTGCCCGGATATGCCCGTGGAGGTCTCGCAGATCATTCTGAAGATGATGGAGAAGCATCCCCTCGATCGGCCGCAAACCTACGAAGAGGTCCTGGCCTTGTGGGACACGGTGGCAGGAAATGCCAAGGAACTGGTGCGCAGCGCGAAGTGAGCGGTGGGCCGGGCGAGAATCGAAAGAAACCACGGGGGAAACGAGGCGTCGTCGCGAAACGAGGGGCACCGGCGGGAGAACAGCCGGTCGACGAGCTGAAGAGGTGAGATAGAAGAACGGAGTTAGGTCATTTCAAGCGATTTCTATAGCCCTTTCCTTACTGGGGAAGCCGTTCGAGTCGCCTTAAAGACAAAACCTGATTCAAGATGTGGGACCGACGGCGCGGCCGGAGACGGAGAGGCGTTTTCCGATCAGCGCCCGTCGAATGCGCGGGGTATGGCGTTCGCAGAGATACCAGAAGGCCGCGCCGATCCCCAGCAACAGGCTCAAAAATCCCAGGTACTGCAGAACCGCCGGGAGATCGGGAAAACACTTCTGCGGCAGATAGAAGTGCGTGGCGATCAGAAGCACGACCGGGAAGTGAATGGTGTAAAGCGAGTAGGACAGGTCGGCGGCGGCGATGGCGATTTTCTCAAGTGCCGGTCCCAGAATCGGTATGCGCGGCCGCGGCCATTTGGCCAGGACCAGACAAAGTGTGGCGAAGGCCAGCCCGACGACCAGATCGCTCGAGACGCCCAGTCCTTCCTGCAGCCGCAGCGATTTGCTGTAGCCCAGGGACGCTCCAAAAAGCCCCAGCGTGACGAGGAGCGCAATCCAGCGGCGACGCGTCGAGAAGCGCGGCTGGATCCGGTAAACCAGAACGCCCAGTAACCAGATCAGATAGCCCAGCCAGATGCCCCGCGGCAACCCATAGGCTAACGCCGCGATCGCGCCCCCCGCGAGCAGGCGCCGCCCGAGGCCCGCCGGTTTCCCGGAAATTCCGAGCAGCAATGTGCCGAGCGGAAAGAGCACGTAGTACCAGAACTCGTTGGCCAGACTCCAGAGCGGGCTATTGGTTCCGAAGGTCGGCACCCCGATCGTCTGGACGAAGCCGAGATTCCCCAGGAAGGTGACCAGACTCGTCGAGTAGGACCCGTCGGTTCGGGGTCCGGAGGTCCAGAGCGGGGCGTATTCACCCTGGGCCACCTCGGGATGCGCCGAGAGCGTGTACGAATCGATCAGGTAGGTCAGGACCAGCGCCGGGAGAAGCACCCCCCAGAGCCGGGTCAGCCGCGTGGTGCCATAGGCCGCCCAGGAGAAGCGGTCCCCCGCTTTGAGCACCGAGCCGCCGACGAACATGCCGCTGAGGACGAAGAAGACCATCACCGCTTCGTGGCCGAGCCCGGTGAGGCCGTAGAGCAATTTTTGGAAGAGCGTCGGGGCGGTCAATTCGGCGTAGTCGACCAGCGCCACCGCCCGCAGGTGCCCGGCGCAGACCAGAATGGCACTGAGCCCCCGGACCAGATCCAGCCAGATATAGCGCTCGTCCTGTTTCATGCTTGGGAAAAAGAGGCGAGCGAAAGAGGAACCCGCGAGGGACCCCGCGGCCCTTCGCCCGAAACGGCGAAAAAGCCGCCCAGCGAGAAGACGGGAACGCGGCATCCCGTCAGTGGGAGAAAGAGTTAGGAAAAAAATCGTCGACTACTTGGCTTCGGCCTTCAGATCGGCTTCGACCATCATGCGGACCAGTCCCGGGAAGTCGACCTTTCGTTCCCAGCCCAGTTTTTTGCGGGCCAGGCTCGGATCGCCGATCAACAGATCGACCTCGGCGGGGCGCAGATACTTCGGGTCGACTTCGACGTACTTCTGCCAATCCAGATTCACGTGATCGAATGCCAGCTCGACGAATTCCTGAACGCTGTGGGTCTCCCCCGTCGCGATCACAAAATCGGTCGGCACGTCCTGCTGCAGCATCAGCCACATCGCCTGCACGTAATCGCCGGCAAAGCCCCAGTCTCGCTTGGCCTGCAGATTGCCCAGGGAGAGTTTTTGCTGCTTGCCGAGCTTGATGCGGGCGACCGCATTGGAAATTTTGCGGGTGACGAATTCGAGGCCGCGACGGGGGCTTTCGTGGTTAAACAGAATCCCGGAAACCGCGAACATGTTGAACGATTCGCGATAATTGACGGTGATCCAGTGCCCGAAGACCTTGGAGGCCCCGTACGGACTGCGCGGATAAAAGGGCGTCTCCTCGCGCTGCGGAATCTCCTGTACTTTGCCGAACATTTCGCTCGACGAGGCCTGGTAGAAGCGGGGCGACTGCCGCGAGTAGCGGATCGCTTCGAGGATGCGGTTGACCCCGACGGCGGTCATTTCTGCGGTGGCGAGCGGCATATCCCAGCTGGCGGTGACGAAGGACTGCGCGGCCAGGTTATAGACTTCCGAGGGCTGAATCGATTCGATGAGGTTGGCCATCGACGATTGATCGAGCAGATCGGACGGGTGCACGGTGAGGCGATCGAGAATATGTTCGATGCGGCTGAGATTGGGCGTACTGGAGCGGCGGATCATGCCATGGACCTGATAGCCCTTCTCCAGCAGAAATTCGGCCAGGTAGGAACCGTCCTGGCCGGTGAGGCCCGTGATCAAAGCGATTTTCTTCTGCGATACTGCCATGGGATCTCTCAATCTCCGGAAATCGTACCAGGTCTTCCAAACGGCGCTTCGAGGGACTTTTCAGAACTTCGCGGGGCGGTTTGCCGAGTCTCCTTCGGATTTTACAAAACCCCGCGGAGAAGTCTTCCGACGCGGCAGAGATTTCGGGGGAAGGGCCAACCGAAAGGAAGTGCGAGGGGAGTTTCGCAAAGCGAAGCCCGGGGAAGATGCCTTAAGCGCTCGGCCAGCCGTCGCGTTTTTTCAGCGGGCGGGCCGGATTGCCGACGCAGACCATCCCGGCGGGAAGAGAGGAGAAGACCGAGGCGCGGGCGCCGACGACGCAGCCGCGACCGATCGTCACGTTGGGACCCACGAAGGTATCGGCGGCCAGCCAGACATCGTCCTCGACGGTGATCGGCGGCCGCAGAAGCGGCATATGGGGTTGCGTAAAATCGTGGCTGCCGGCACACAGATGAGCCAGCTGACTGATCGTCACCCGTGCGCCGATTGTGATCGGCCCCAGGCAGTACAGAATCGCCCGATCGCCGACCGAGGAATTGGCTCCGAGGGTTAAATTCCAGGGGATTTCGATTGTGACGGTCGGTCGAATCCGAGCTGTGCGATCAATCTGGGCCCCAAAGAGTCGCAACAGAGTGTTCCGCCAGCGATAGCACCCGCGCGGGCTGCACCCAAACAGCGTCGATTGCACGAGGCCCCAGAGGGCGCGGGCGATCTTTTCCCGGAAGGTCCAGGGGCTGATATGGCGACGGTCGGCCGGATCGGGGGGGGACATCTATTTCGCAGTCTTTTCTTGCAGCCGCAATTCGTGGAATTTAGCCAGCGAGATAAAATCGTACCAGGCCATCAGCCGGCACATCACGAAGCCGGCGTAGCCGTCCCGGAAGCCGCCTTTGAGGAGATAGCCGTAGAGAAATCGCAAGAGCGGCCGAAAGGGCATTTTTCGGGTTTTGGCTTTCAGCCAGCGCTTGCGGGCGATCGGCCCGCCGAAGAGCGAAGGCTTCACGCCCCCCTCGTCTTTGGCGAGCATCGCGTGCGCTTCCCAGGTCGAGTAGCGATTGTGTTTTTCGACCCAGACGCTCAGATTGGGATAGGCGTAGTGCAGAAAATCGTGCTTCAGATAACCCGCCTCCCCGGTTTTGAGCACGATGTGCTCGTGGACTTCATTGTCGCCGGAGCCGGTCTGGCCGAGATTACCGATCCGCTCGTACCGCCCGAGGGCATGCTTGAACAGTCGCACGTTATAGGAGGGGTAATAGCCGCAGTGCTTGATCCACTGTCCGAGGAACATGAAACGGCGGTTGAGCCAGTAGCCATCGCCGCAGCCGTTGCCGGGGGGATATTTTCCGGTGACTACCTGTTCGATTTCCTGCGCCAGTTCCGGCGTCATGTACTCATCGGCATCGAGGATCAGCACCCATTCGTTGCGCCAGGAGACCTGTTCTAAGGCCCAATTTTTTTTCTTGGGCCAGCCTTCGGCGGAATAGTGAAACTGGTAGACCTCGGCGCCGAGGGCTTCCGAGAGAGCCACCGTCTGATCGGTCGACTGGGAATCGACCACGACGATCTGGTTGGCCCACTGGAGCCGGCGTAGACACTCCTCGATGTTCGACTGTTCATTTTTGACCGGAATCAACACGCTGACCGGAACGTTCTTAGGCGGCCAGGGGATCGTCGAATTCGCTTCAGGACTAGACATCGATCCAAACCATTTCAACTATTGGGGGCGGTAACACTGGGAGAAAGAGGCCTCGAACCGGAGAACGTTGGGGGTGCGGCCCCTCAGCGGCGGGCCTGCGCGACGACCGAGCCATACAAGTCTTCGAATTGACCGATGACCCGGTCCCAGGAATAGCGCGAGGTGACTAGCTCCCGTCCGGCCGGTCCCATGGTCTGGCGGGCCTGGGGGTTCGAAAGAATTTTATCGAGGGCCCCGGCGATCTGATCCGCATCGAGATCGGTGACATACCCGGCTCGAGAGGATTCCACTTCGGGGAAATGGCACGCTTTGGTGATCACGACCGGAATTTGGGCGGCAAGGGCTTCCAGAATCGCCACGCTGAAACCTTCCTGGCGGCTGGGGAGAACAAACACCGCCGCGCCCAAGAGGGCCGTCTGCTTCTGTTCGCCATACAGGGGACCGGTGAGAACGACCCGCTCCGTGAGGTTCCGAGACGCGATCAGTTTTTCGAAATCCGCCCGCGCGCCGTCGTCCGGACCCGCGACCACCAGCTTCAGAGACGGATGCGCGGAGGCGATCTTCGCAAAAGCTTCGACTAGATAATCGAGGCCTTTTTTGAAGTGCAGCCGACTTAAAAAGAGCAAGAACGGGGCCACGTCGCCCAGGGCGTAGCGCTGCCGGAAATTCGCAAGGGCCAAATCGCTCGGAGCCGCGGCAACCTCGATCCCGTTGGGGATAATGGCCGCTGGAGCCGTAATTCGGAGAGTTTTCGTCAGATCGGCCTCGTCCGAGTTGAGAAAATGGATGGCCCCGGCCTGATCCAGAAAACGCTTGACCACCAGTTGCAGAAACAGCTTCTTTTTCAGGCGCTTCTGCGACAAACTCCAGGGATCGAGCATGCCGTGCGGTGAGAGAACATAGGGTTTCTGGAGTTGGCGGGCCGCCCGAATCACCTGGAGTAACGGACGATCCCAGACCCCGTGCAGATGCACCAGATCGAAAGACTGAATCCGCGTGCTCTGGAAACCCGGGTTCCAGAAAAAGTCCCACCAGCGGCTGGGGGAAAGCTTCTGTGCTGTTTCCAGGTCCGTAGTGGGCACGATCTCGGCGGCCATCGCCGCCTGCAGTCCCCGCCGCTGTTGTTGGGCCACCAGCGACCGAACCGCGGAAGCCGTTCCGCCCGTGGACGGATCCAGAGAATGCACGACGTGCAGGACTTTCATCGCCGCCTCCCCTGGCTCTGGCCGGGACAGGGTGGCTTACGCCGAGGCATGCGGATTCCGGGGAGCATTCAGCTGCGGATTCACAAACTCGAAAAACAGAACGCCGAGATAGGCGAACAAAAAGGGAAAGAGCACCAGACTGGTGATGTCGCGGCCCATATTGAAGGTCAGCCCCAGCCCGATCAAAAACAGGGCCAGCCGGTGCTGCAGATAGCGCTGACTCCAGAGCTTGGCGAGGATCTGCACCCAAATTCCCATCAGGAGCGCCGCGGCGGCCGGCCCGAGGATATCCCCAAAATTGCAGACCCCCTGTCCGATCATGCCGCGCGAGATGGTCGCAAACACGCCGTGGTCTACACCGGACCCGCCGAAGCCGCGCATGATCGCGTAGTTGATCCCGATCATTGGCTTATCTTTCCAGATACCCCGAGGCACGAACGCGGCCAGCTCGGCCAGATAGGACTCCCCCCATTCCTCGGTCATGACCCGGGTCGTCAGGAACGATCGGATATAGCAGAGTTCCTCGAACATATTGACGTCGGTGCGGTTCTCCGGTCCCGCCTGCACCTGCGGCTCGCTATTGAGAGCCTTGACGATCGAGGCGGAACCCTTTTCGCGATTGCTTTGAATGAACGCAAACCAGCCGGAAATCACAATCAGCAGCGTGGTCAGAATGACCGCTTTTTTCGCGAAGGCGTCCCGGGAGATAAAGATGTAAGAGAAGACGCCCGGGAGGATCACCGCCAAAATCCCGCTGCGAGCTCTCTGAAAGAGATAGGCCTCGATTGCAATCAGAAATAAGATCAAAGACAGGTAACGCAAATTGCTGGAATAGAAGGTGACGAACTGAATCCCCAGCATGCCGACGGCGGCCACGTGACAGTAGCCGCAGATGGAGATCAGAAAGTCGAATTTGGTACCGACCGCGCCGCGCGACCAGATGAATTGCGGATCGCTCGAAAGCGGTGGAAAGAAAATCGAGAAGAAATCCCCGTCGAGCATCCATAAGCCGATCAGCGTCAGGAACGCCCAGACCGCGAAGACGCTTGTGAAGACTTTTTTCTCAAAGTCGAGGCGCTGCTGTTCATCGACGAAAAAAAGGTTCGCCTCCGGATTCCTCTCGTACTCCGGCAGGAAAGCCAGATAGCCCCGAAAGACCAGGAGGAAGGTCAGCACTTGCAGCAGGGAGCCCTCGACGAGGTCGAAGCCGAACTTGAGATTGTAGTACAGGATCCCGTTTTGCGTGATCTCGTAGAAATACCAAAAGCCGATGGTAAAGTAGACGATCAGCGCCGGCCGGCTCCAGGTCCGGTCCAATTTTCGGACGGCCTCCACGACCAGCAGCACCAGAACAAAGAGGTTCAGCAGAAAGAAGGCATTGAACTCGAACATAGTCACCTGAGGTCGGTCGGGTTAACGCACCCAGCGAAGGTACTGATCGATCATCCGGGCCGGCGTGAACTGTTCCACATAATCGAAGGCCGTAGGGACGGTGTGCGCGGACGACTCGCGATTCTGAATTTTATCGAGAATCGCTTCCGCTAGAAGCTCCGGCCGCTGGGGAGGCACCAATTGGCCCAAGCGACCGCCCTGCAGCAGTTCCCGGCAGGCCGGCACATCGGTGGCCACCACTGGCAGTTTTGCCGCCATCGCTTCCAAAAGAACGCTGCCCAAGCCTTCGTTGATCGTTGTAGAGAATACGAACAGATCGGCTAAGCCCAGCAATTCGGGCACATCCGAACGCGTGCCCAGAAAGGTGACCTGTTCGCGAATTCCCAGCCGATCGGCGAGTTGCTCCAAGTCGCCGCGCAGACTCCCCTCCCCGACCAGCCCCAATCGGAAATTCGGGCAGCGCGAAACAATCGAGGGTATCGCTTTGAGGAGCGTCTCGTGGTCTTTGTGTTTCTCCAGCGTCGCGACCATGATCGCGGTGAAGAACTTCCCGTCTTTTACGATCTCTTGCCGCGCCCGGGTCGCCCGGGCGGAAATTTCCCGGGCCCGGGCACAGTTGTAGACGGTCTGGAACAGGCCCCGGGAGACGCCTCGAATCGAACGATTGGCGTCGCGAACATAATCCGAGCAGCAGATCACTTTGGCGCGAAGCAGCGCCAGGGGCCAATAGACCGAGCAGGAAATCAGATCATTTTTGCCGCCGAGGCGCGGCGGATTCCCGGAATGCACCAGGAGTTTTTTGCAGCCCGCCAGACGGGCTCCTTCGCAGACCCAGCTCGCCATCCCGGTGACCCAGCAAAGCACGATATTGGGCCGGGTGTCGCGCACCATCCGATAGGAAGCCTGGACGATGCGCGGGAATTGCGAAAAGCCCGGCTGGAGCAGATCGTGCTCCCGGTAGGCTCGAGAACCCTTTTGTAACGGCTCTTTCAAGTCGCCCGGCTGCGAGTTTAAAACCAGAACCCCCTGCCAGAGATCGGGACGCGCCGCCAACCAGTCGAGCACCAGACGCGGCGTGCCTTCGGCGCGAGGGGTCGCCAGGACATGCAGAATACGAGGTTCAAAAGCCAAGAAGAAACTTTCCTGGAACTAACGCGTCCAGAGTTCTTTGAACTCGCGGACGCAGCGGGCCCAGCGGACCGACTCGGACCGGTGCTGAGCCGCCGTTTGCTTGGAGTGCTGCTTCGCTTCCGACTGCAGATAAGCTTCGAAACGATCGGCGATCTGAAGAGGCCCCTCGGTGAGGGCGAAGCGGAATCCGGCCTCTTCCGGGAGGGTATCGGCGGGGCCTTCGATGGCGTAACCGGCCACCGGAATTCCGACGCGCAGAAATTCGAGGGTGGAAATTCCCAAGGCTTCCCGAGCCGAAAACAGACAGCCGACGTCGCAGGATTCAAGAAATCGCAGAAACAAATCGGCTTGGGTCCGCTTATCGATAAAGCCGACAAAGCGGACGCCGTCGCGCTGGGTTAATTCCGCGGGAGCCTCGCCGGCCGCCTGCACCTGGACCTTCCAGCCGCGGGCGGCCAATCGATCGCGTACTTCGATGACGATCGGCAGCCCTTTGCGCTTCCAATCTTTGCCGACAAATCCGAGAACAAACGGCCGATCGACCCCCGCCCGGCCCGACGGAGCTTTGGGAACCCAGTTTTCGGGGAGATCGAGGTTCGCTCCGGGCAGCACCGTGTGCACTTTCGTGGGATCAACGCCACATTCCCGGACGAGCGATTCCGCCGTCCAAGTCCCCATGGCGATCACACGCTCCGCCAGGCGATAATTCTCTTGCTCGAGCTGGAGAACCTGTTCCCGAATATCCTTGGGAAGATTCATCTCCAAGCCCCTCCCGGAAGTCAGAGCGGCCAGAGTCGCATCGATGTAGTAACTGATTTTTCCGCCGGCCCGTTGGACCGTGCGCGCCCGGGGAAAGGTCTGATTGAAACTGATAATCTCCTGCGCAAGGATCGCCGGCGGAATTTGCTGCTCCACGGCGTCGAGGAATTTTTCCGAGTACTGATAGCCGCCGCGGGGATGACCGCGCAACTTACGGAAGAAATTCCATACCAGCCGCGAGCGCTGAAAGATTTCGAGATCGATTTGGCCGGGAATATTGGCGAAATTCTGTTTCTGGCACTCCGAATAAAAATGATACGGGATACCGCTCCAGCAGTTGGGATCGGCCGTATTCCCCAGGGCAAAGATCGCTCTCCCGGTCTTCGAATTCATGGCAGGCGCTCGACCAGAGCGGTGCGGAAAGCTTGCCAGGGATGTTTCCGGGCGATTTTCCAGGCCTGCATTCCCAACTGGGGCTGATCGCGCAGTTGCTGCGACAGTTCGGTCAATTTTTGAGCGAGAGCGCCGGGATCACCCGCCGGGCAGGTGAAAAAGCCGTCGGCCTCGGTGCCCAAATCGGGAACGCAAGTGTTTTCGGTTCCCAGGACGGCCCGGGCTTTCGCCGCCGCTTCCAGAAAAACCGCGCCAAATCCTTCGATCAACGAAGGCACTACCAACAGATGCGCTTCCTGAAAGAGTCGAACGAGTTCGGCCGCGCTGACGCCCGGATAGAAGCGGATTCCGGAGCTAGAATTCAGCAGATCCTTCATCGCCGGGTCGAGCACGCGCGAGACGATCCTCAGTTCCGAACCGGCTGGGAGCCGGGCGTTCGACCAGGCCCGGAGCAAATGGTGCAGCCCTTTGCGCTGGATGCCGCTGCCCAGAAACAGGGCTCGAAAATTTTGGCTCGGCGACCCAGCGGGAGGTTCCGCCGGGGCATCGACGCCGTAGGGAACGACCTGGCACTTTTCGGCCGACGCCCCGGCATGCAGCAAGGTACGTCGCGTAAAACGACTGGCGCAGAAGATCTGATCGGCGAGTGTCCAGGCCCAGGAAGCCCCCGCTTTCTGGTCGAGTGCATCCCCTTCCCCGTCGACTTTTTGCCAGGCGGTCGCCGGGGGAAATTGTCGCGTGTCCTCGTCCAAAATTTGGCGTTCCAGATCGGGATGCACGTGAAAGTGAAAGAGGATTTTGGCCGGGTTGTGCTTCGTATAATTCCGCTGAAAAGCCTCCCAGGCATAGGGCTCGTAGAGAAGCAGATTCGACTGGGTCCGCTCGGCGATTTTTCCGGCCCGTCTCGATAAAGCGCGGGAGATGTAGTTCCAATATTTCGGCGGATGGATTTTCAGGCGCCGGCCCAGATGCTCGACCAGTTCCAGACGCAGACTGCTGGACACTTTCGAGTTGGGAACGCCCGGGCACTGCCGAGCGCGGAGTCCTCGCTGCACTTGGCTTGAAAATTGCCCCAGCTTTTGAATCAGTCCTTTTGAATAAAAGGTCGTGACCAGGGCCTCCAAGCGATCCGCCTCTTCCAGCGCCCAGGGAATCTGGTAGCCGTCGCGCCGGCCCGCAAATGCCGTGACGTAGCGGCTCATCGGGGAGATCTTCCCTGCACGCGGGCGTTGGTTTCCCGCGAGTCGGAAAAGAGCTGGTCCAGATAGCGGGAGGCATAGACTTCCGGAGCGAACGAGGCTTGCGCCCGTTGCTGGCCACGCTGGGCCAACTCTTCGCGAGCCACCCGATCGAGCATGTAGCGTTCGATCTGGGTTGAGAGAGCTTCGGGATTACCCGGCGGCACCAGTTCGACAGTTTCCTTCGAGCCGGCCAGTTCTGCAATCGGTCCGATCTCGGTGGCGATGCACGGCAGTCCTAACATCATCGCCTCGGCCAAGGCATTGCCCAGCCCCTCGCGGGCCGTGGTGGCGAACACGAAAAGGTCCCAGGTGGCCATCCGGGCAAACACATCGTCGATCATGCCCAGAAAATCGACCTGGGATTCGATCTTTAGTTCCCGGGCCCGGGCGATCAAAGCTTCCTTCTGATCGCCGTCGCCCGCGAGTTGCAGGCGCCACTCGGGATACCGGGGAGCGAGCCGAGCAAAAGCCCGTAGCAGCGTCGCCTGATCCTTGATCGCATCCAGGCGGGAGACCATTCCGAAGATTTTGGTATCGGCCCGCGTCCGATCGTAGTGCCAGGCAATTGCGGGCCGTTTAATACCGTTCCACACCACCGTCCGACGATAGGGTCGCAGACAGCGCTTGGCATCGAACGAATCGGCGACGTACTGGGAACAGCAGATATAGACCGGATCAATCGCGGTCCGGTAAATTTTCTGAAGCAGCCAGAACTTCCAATCGGTGAGCGCCGTCATGGGGTAGGCCGGGTTGCCGCCGTGCACTCCGACCTTAATCGTATCCGAACTCAGGGCGTGCAATAATTGGGGCAGCTTCACCAGGCCATGCCAGAGCATAGCGGCCTCCGGAGCCGTCTCCTGGACGAACCGTTTCAGTTGAGCCATCCGACGGGAGGAAGTTTTATAGAGCTCGGGAGCCCAGATCAGCACTTGCGCTCCGGCTTCCCGCCAGAGGGCACTCATCGGACCGTCGGGCCCGAGTACCAGCACATGATGCTCGACCGACTTCCCGTATTGGATGAGCATCTCGCAATTGCGCTCACAACCGCCGCGCTCCGCTCCAAACAGAATGTGCAGTAATTTTCGGGCCATGCTTTATTCCGCGCGCAGCTGCTCGACGAGCTGCAAGTACTGCCCGATCATGGCCTGTTTGCTGAACCGCTCCTCCGCGTCTTGGCGGCAGGTACGGCGACTAATCGAATCGATGTTTTGAATGGCGGCCACCATCTCGGGAACGGAGTTCACCACGAAGCCATTGCGCTGCGACTGGATCACCTCGGGCACCGAACCGTTGTTCCAGCCGATTACCGGGCAACCGCAGGCGAGCGCCTCAGCCATCACGATGCCGAACGGTTCGGGCCACTGGATCGGAAATAGGAGGGCTCGGGCCTGCCCCAGCAGGTGCGATTTTTGCTCGTCGTTCACCGAGCCGATGTATTCGATGCGCGAATCGAGATGGGGGGCGATTTCTCTTTCAAAGTAATTCTCTTCCCCGGGCTCCTTCGATTGGGGGCCCGCAATTTTCAGAGGAACCCCCGCGGCCTGGGCCGCTGCGATCGCCAGATGGACTCCTTTATTACTCGTCAGTCGCCCCAGATAGACGAAGTAGGATTCGGCGGGCACGCGTTCTTGGAATGGCATCCGCTCCACATCGGTGGCATTGTAGATCACCCGAATTGCCCGAGCCGATTTCAGATGCGCGATCTGCTGCCGGCTGATTCCGACCAGGCCCAAGCGTTGGGGAAAACGCCGTTGCAGCTCCTCGATTTCGGAGGGAGGAATCGGATTCTGAAAGACCGATATCAGGGGAAGCTTTTTCCCGGCGATCGCTCCCAGATAATCGAGCCGGCCAAAGTTGAGGACCAGATCGGCCGACCGAGCCAGCCGTCCCGAGCGGAAGCGAAACAGGATTTTGCGATAGGCCCGACTGATCCGGCCCGAGCCGGGTTTGTAATGAATCTGCAGGCAACCGTTATATTTCTGGGAACCGGGTCCCGCCAATAGATCGACCGTGTGCCCCGCTTCGACCAGTCCTTCCGCCAGCAGCGCGGCAATCCGCTCGGTCCCGCCGTACTGCACCGGGGGCACCGGAATATTCGGATCGACGAGGAGCAGGAGGCGCAACGAGTTCGAGGCTGGGGAGGAAGGGACCAGTCTAATGCCCGATCAGTTTTTTCAACAGGAACTTTTGAATTCGGGAGATCCCGGGAGCCGGCCGGGACGCTGCGCACTCGGCGGCTTGCCAAAGACTTTGGGAAAACTGCGCCGGGGACCACTGTGCGATGATCTCCCGGCTACGCTCTCCCATCTTCTGGCGCAATTCTTCGTCGGTTGCCAGTCGTTGCAGTTGGTGCGCGAGTGGATTCACCTCTTGAGGAGAGAATTGGAAACCATTCTCTCCCTCCCGGACCAAATCGGGGGCACAGCCACAAATATTCGAGACCAGCACCGGCAACCCGGCGGCCATGGCCTCGTTGACGACCAGTCCCCACTGCTCGTAGTGGGAACTGGGAAGGATAAACGCCTTGGCGAAGGCGTAGTATGCGGGCAGCTGCGGGTACTGCTGAAAGCCGGGAAAGTGGACGTGGTTCTCCACCGAGAGCTGTTGGGCACAGGCCATCAACCGGTCTCGCAAGGGACCGTCTCCGAGCAGGACGAGATCGCACGGTGAATCGGTCGACTTCCGAAACGCCGCGTAGGCCCGAATCAGAAATTCGAAATTCTTTTTGGGGATGAACCGGCCACAAGCCAGGAAATATTCCGCGGGCAGCTGCAGGCGTGGACGTAACTCCGGATTCTGCTGGGCGGCGGAAACACTCTGCTGGAAATAGGCGTTGTCGACGACGTCGTAGCCGAGAAAGATCCGGTCCTTCGGAATCCCAAGCTGGGCAAGATATTCTCGATGAGGGCTTCCGGCCACCAAACCCGCCGGGAACCCTTTCAGCAACTGGCGTTTTACCCATTCCTTGTGCCATTTGCGCGGTTCGTCCTTCTCCTGACTGTCCGACATCACCAGCATCGGCTTGCGATTGTTCAGTCCCCAGCGGAAGGCCGCCAGCATTCCGCGATCGCCCCAGCCGGCGATCGCCAGAACGTCCGGATTGATCTCGGTCAAGAGGTTCTCGACTCGACCGACCAGTTCCGCGGGAGGCAGCTGATTACTATCGCCTTCGGAACAAACCACTTGGCGATTCAAATCGGGAGTGGCTTGTTTCTCCCAGGCGTACTCTTCCGAGGCGCCGCTCAATTCCACGGCCACGAGTTCCTGCGGGCCCTGGCTCGCCGCCCGTAAGCGGGCGACGTGATAGGGCCCAAATCGATGAAAGAGAATCGCCAGTCGCATGGATCGAAGAATCGAGCTCTTAGGACACGGAGAAAGTACTAGGCGAACGCGCGGGAAATCGAGATATTGACCTGCTAGGTGGGAACGACATCGGCCCGGTTCGAGCGACGGGACCGCCATCGGGCCAGAATCTTATTCAAAACTGGCGCGGTCAGATCCGAGAGCAACCACTTCGCCAAGACTCCGTAGACCAGAAAGATCGCACCAGCGCCGCCGATTAAAGCCAGCCAGCGGGACTCGGGTCGCAGTTCGCTCGCCAGCCCGGCTCCTAAAAGCCCGCTGCCGACGCTCAACAAAAAAATTAAGACTACCGTGGATCCGGAAGGCCAGAAGCTCAGCCCGCCCAGATGCTCTTTCAGCTCGCGGGGCAGAATCCAGAGATTGGTGAAGAGAGCCGCGGCCAGCAGCCCGAACCCCACGTATTGGGGATCGACCTTCCACACCAGAAAGCCGCAGAAGACCAAGGATGCGACCCCATAAAAGACGTGGGTCCGGGCGGCGACCCGGATGCGCCCCAAGCCGGTCAGCGTGAATTGCAGACTGGCGATCAAAGAATTCAAGGCCCCGACCGTCAGGGCCCCCAGCAGAATCGGCCACGCGATGGTCAGCTTCTGCGCGGTCCACAAGCTGACGAAATCCCGGGTTAAGGCCAGGTAGCCGGCCGCTAAGAGACCGAAGAACAGAAGCGACAAATTTAAAGTTCGGGATAAGGTTTGGGCGATCCAGGCGATCTCCCCTTTGGCCGCGGCATCGCCGTAGGCCGATTGTAGCGTCGCGGTGAAATTTCGGACCACACCCAAAGGCAGCATGATCAAGGTCAAAGCCACACTGAACGTCGGTACCGCCTCGGCGCCGGAGAACCAGCCCAGGGCCAGTACCGGGGCCGACATCGCCAGGCCATCGCCCGCCTGCAGTCCGAAGTTACCGGCGGCGGTGCGCAAGAGCTTCGTGCGAAGCAGACGATTCGGTGGGTGCTTTTCGAACGCCCAGGGGTATCGGGAGGCCGCGTAGGACTTGGCGATCCGGTAGCTGACGAAATTCGCCAGGGTCTGCACGCCGATGATCCCGCCGAGCGGACAATTCCCCGCAGCCGCGGCGATCGCCAAAATGGCCCCGGCAATCCGGCCGCTACCCTGGGCCAGCGCCACGTACTGCAAATCCTGGAGGCCGTTGAGGAGACTGTAGGTGGGGGACGCGAGAAGCGTCACCACGGCCTGCAGGCCGATCGCCAGAGCTAAGCCGGCGAGCTCCGGATGAACCGGAAGGGCGGCTCCGAACAGTGCCAGCAGCAAGCCGACCCCGGCCGTCAGAACCAGGATAATCCCCGCCGAGAGGTGGGCAAAACGCCGACTGGCCTGAAGCACCGCCGCGATTTCCGGATGATCCTCGCGCCCCTTCGCGTGAGAGACCAAGATCATCGAAGCCCAGCTCAAGCCGCCATCGCTGAGAACTAGATACTGCAGCACCGACATTGCCAGCAGGATCAGGCCGTAGCGTTCCTGGCCCAGCCAATTCAAATAGGCGGGCACGGTGACCAGCGACAGAACCATGCCGGCCACCGTGAACGCCTGAACTATCAAGGTCGCCGTGACGGCCCGTTGCAGTCGACTCATAGAGCGGGGCCGCTTCTGAAAAAAACCGGGAGGAGGAGGGAGCGAATCGGGAACGAAGGCCGAAAGCGACGTTGAAAAACGTCAGCGGCGAGGAGAGGAAAGGGAAAACGGGGGCTCAGGCAAGCCCCCGTGTGCGAGCGGGAGGACCTGTAGAGATTAATAGATCGGACAGGGAGCGTTGGTCACGATCTGGTCGTATATCCAGGCGTAGGTTCGCTCCAGACCATCGCGAAGCCGGATCGAGGGCTGCCAGCCCAGCAGCTCCTGGATCAGGGTGTTATCGCTGTTGCGACCATTCACCCCCTTGGGAGCGCTCAGATTGTATTTTCGCTTCAGCTCGACGCCGGCGATCTCTTCGACGATATCGACCAGCTGGTTGATGCTGACCAGTTCGTTGCTGCCCAGATTGATGGCGTCGACGATCTCGCTGTGCATGATTTTCTGCGTGCCGAACAGACAGTCTTCGATGAACATGAAGCTGCGCGTCTGATGGCCATCGCCCCAAATCTCGATTTCCCGATTCCCCGAGAGCTTGGCTTCGATGACCTTGCGGCAGGTGGCAGCAGGCGCTTTCTCGCGGCCCCCCTTCCAGGTGCCTTGCGGGCCGTAGACGTTGTGGTAGCGGGCCATGCGGGTCACCAGTCCGAAATCCTCCCGGAAATGGCGGCACATCCGTTCGCTGAAGAGTTTCTCCCAGCCGTAGCCATCTTCGGGCATGGCGGGATAAGCGTCTTCCTCTTTCAGAGCCGTCAAGTCAGTTTTGGTCTGTTTATTGGCGGCGTAGACGCAGGCCGACGAGGAGAAGAAGAACCGCTTCACCCCGGCCTCGCGCGCCGCCAGGAGCATATGCGTATTGATCAAGACCGAGAGCATGCAAAGTGCTTTATTGTGCTCGATGAAACCCATGCCGCCCATATCGGCGGCCAGGTTATAGACCTCCTCCACCCCCTGCACCGCGGTGCGGCAGTTTTCCAGTTTTTCGAGATCGAGGGACAGATTTTCGACCTCCGGTTGCTTCTGCCACCAGTCGGTCAGCGGCTTATGATCCACCGCCCGGACCCGAAAGCCTTTTTTCACCAGATCGGCCACCAGGTGCCCGCCGATGAATCCCCCTGCCCCGGTCACCAACACCAATTCGCTTTTCAAATGCAAACTCCTGCACAGCTCGCCACAGCCGCGAACGATTCAACCTGGGCCGGATGAAACCAATGGATACGCCATCGGCCGTCGAACTAGACTCTTAAAGGATTGAAAAATCGTCAATTCGGAACTAACCGTCTGGGTCCCCACTACTGTCTTGCGATTGCCTTTCAACGTGTACTCTTACCCCAGGAGAACGCTGGGGCCATCATCCCTTACCTAAACGTTAATCTTTCACAATTCCCACACAGTTAAAAACGTCAAAAAGAGGACTATTGGAACCGCGGACCCCGGTGGGGTCTTTTTGAGAACTTTCGGAAACTCTCGAACCGTTAGCCTCCTTCGCAGGAACTCCTACAAACGTTTTCTCGAACTCAGACGGCAATTACTTTTCAAGAGACTCCCACCGCCGGAGATGGGAATATTTTGTCTGTAAGAAGGTTGAGAACAACCGGAATCTCTCTCTTAATCGGAGGGATCGTTTTCCGGGGAATAAAAGCAAGAACCCGTTCGTCCTAGGGCAGACTCCGTCCCTTTGGGATGTCCTCCCCGACGCATTTTCCCGTCTGGTCTTTCCATCCGATCGTTCCATCTCTCGACGAAGACCGAGGGAGCCGTCTTTAGAGAACTCCTCGATCGGTCTGAAGACGGACCGCCGGCCTCCGATTTTCAAGATCCCGGAGAGGAAATCGGGAGTGAGAGCGCTTTCTTTCCCCTTAAGAAATAGCCTAACCGAAGACCGATAACTTCGCCATTTTGTCTGTTCTATTCGGCCGGAATAATCGATTCCCGATCCACTACAATCGAAAGTCCCTTCTGAATAAAGTCGACACTCACGACAAAGCGGCATTCGCCCTTATTCTCAATTAACGTTCCCTTCATCCCGGCCATCGATCCCATCCGGATCATGACCCGGTCCCCCGGCTTCAACTCCTCTTCGCGCTGGACCTCCTGGTCGCCGCCGATCAACCACCAGACCTGCTGCAATTGTTTGTCCAGCGTCATCTGATCGGGTACATCGAGGATCCGAACGGCCCGATCCAGGATCTGAAACGGCAGGCGATTCTGGCGGGCATTTCGGATAAACAGATAGCCCGGAAAAACCGGCGGAAAGGAATCGGGAACGCGGGCCGCCCGCGGCTTGCCACTCTTGGCCAGCGGCAGAAAATAGGATAACTCCGCGGCGTGCAGATGCCGGGCGATCACTTTCTCCTGACGGGGCTTAGTATGAATCACCATCCAGGGGTGTTCCGGATCGAACGGTCGTTCGTCGACGAACAGGTTGGGCGGAAAGCATACGTTCTCAAGTGGTAAAATCGGCATAATCGCTACTATTCCCCAGCACAGCTCCGGCCTTGTCCTCAGATACTTCCCCACAATCGGGGACTTGGCAACCCATGGCTCGGCAGGCCGTTTTCCCGCTTATCTTACAAAAGTCCTCCTCTAAAAAATAAAATACAACTTATGTTTGTCGATAAAAAGGGGGTTCCGGCCGGGA
This sequence comes from Telmatocola sphagniphila, assembly GCF_018398935.1. Classification (GTDB taxonomy): domain Bacteria; phylum Planctomycetota; class Planctomycetia; order Gemmatales; family Gemmataceae; genus Telmatocola; species Telmatocola sphagniphila. The sequence goes on from NZ_CP074694.1 coordinate 1,913,414, forward strand.
TCCGGCCCCCCTTCGTCGAGGCCCCGCCTAATAATGAGATGGGGGCACCATGAATCCAACCAGTACCCACCGGCCAGGCGAGCCGCTGATCCAAGTCACCGAATCGGGTCTCTTCTGCGAACGGGGAGCCTTTTACATCGATCCGTGGCGTCCGGTGGATCGGGCCATTATCACGCATGCCCATTCCGACCACGCGCGGCGCGGCTGCGGCCGCTACCTGACCACGACGGCGGGCCGACGGGTGCTCCAAAGCCGGATGGAGCCGAACGCGGTGATCCAGACCGTCAACTACGGAGAAGTTCTCCACCAAAATGGCGTTCAGGTTTCGCTCCACTCCGCCGGCCATGTGCTGGGCTCCGCGCAGATTCGCGTCGAGTACCGCGGCGAAGTCTGGGGAATCTCCGGGGACTACAAGCTGGCCCCCGATCCGACCTGCACGGCCTTCGAACCGGTCCGCTGTCATACCTTCGTCACCGAATCGACTTTTGGCCTGCCGATTTATCGCTGGGAAAGCCCGGCGACGATCTTTGCTTCGGTCAATTCCTGGTGGCAGCAGAATCGTACGCTGGGCCGGGCCTCGATTATCTACGCCTATTCGCTGGGCAAAGCGCAACGGCTCCTCGCCGGACTGGATACCTCGATCGGACCGATCTTTTGTCACGGCGCCGTCAAGACCGTCAATCAGGATTACCGGGACAGCGGGATTCCCCTGCCGCCCACCCAAAAGGCGGAAGCGAAACGGAAAGCGACGGAATGGCAGGGAGCCCTGATTATCGCTCCCCCTTCGGCGATGGGGACGCCCTGGGTCCGCAAATTCGGCGACGCTTCGGAAGCCTACGCCTCCGGTTGGATGGCCGTACGCGGCACCCGCCGGCGCCGCGGCGTCGATCGCGGTTTCGTCCTTTCCGACCACGCCGATTGGCCGGGACTGCTTTCCGCCATCGCCGCCACCGGCGCGGAAACCATTCTGGCGACGCATGGGTCGACCGCCGTGCTGGTGCGCTGGCTGCGCGAGCAAGGACTCCAGGCGCAGCCGTTACGCACCGAATATCAGGGCGAGAGTGAGGAAGCTGCCGCCGTCGCCCCCGCGGAAGGGGCCTCCGAATGAGAGCCTTCGCCGAGCTTTTTCGCCACCTGGATGAAACCACCCAGTCTCTGGCCAAAATCGCGGCCCTGAAGAACTATTTCTCGAACTGTGCGCCGAGCGATGGCGCCTGGGCCGTGCATTTTCTGTCGGGTCGGAAGTTGCCCCGGGTCGTTCCGGTGCGGCTGCTCCGTCAGGCCTGTCGGGAAAGCACCGGTCTGCCCGAGTGGATCTTCGACGAATGCTACGATTCGGTTGGCGATCTCTCCGAGACAATCGCCCTGCTGCTGCCAGTTCAGGACACGCACTCGTCCGGAAGCCTGGCCGATTGGGTCGAAAATACCCTTCGCCCGCTGGCGAAACTGGGAGAGGCCGAGCGAACCGCGCAGTTGCGCGCCGCCTGGCAGCAGCTCTCCCGCTCCGAAGTCTTCGTCTTCAACAAACTGGTCACCGGTGGCTTTCGCGTCGGCGTTTCGCAAGGCCTCGTTGTCAAGGCACTGGCCCAAGTCGCGGACCTTCCGCCGGCGACGATCACGCATCGCTTGATGGGTTCGTGGGAACCAACGGCGGAATTTTTCACGCAGTTGCTCGCCCCCGAATCGGCCCAGGCGGCGCGGAGCCATCCCTACCCCTTCTGTTTGGCCAATCCCCTGACGCAACCGGTCGCTTCCCTCGGGCCGATTTCCGACTGGAAGATTGAGTGGAAATGGGACGGCCTCCGGGCGCAGCTTATTCGGCGCCAGGGACAGACCTTCCTTTGGTCGCGCGGCGAGGAATTGATGACCGAGCGGTTCCCCGAGTTGACCGAGGTCGCTCCCCGGCTACCGGAGGGGACCGTCCTCGATGGGGAAATCGTCGGCTGGAAGAATGCCCGGGTGCTCCCCTTCACCTCCTTACAAAAACGGATTGGCCGCAAAAAACTCAGTCCGAAAATCCTCGCGGAAGTCCCGGTGCGATTTCTCGCGTTTGACTTGCTGGAGACCTCGGGCGTTGATTGCCGAACTCGGCCGCTATTCGAACGGGAAGAAATCCTCGAGCACATTCTGGTCGATCTACCGGAGCAGACGACGATCACGCGGCCGCCGCAACTACTTCCTCGTTCCTGGGAAGAAGCTGCCCAAATTCGCGAGACTAGCCGCGACCAGCAAGCGGAAGGACTGATGCTGAAGCGACGGGATTCCGAATACGGCGTCGGCCGACCGGTCGGCAGCTGGTGGAAGTGGAAAGTCGCTCCCTTCACCTGCGAGGCGGTCCTGATCTACGCCCAGAAAGGGCATGGCCGGCGGGCCAGCTTGTATACCGATTACACCTTCGCGGTTTGGGACCAGGGCCAACTGGTGCCGATCGCCAAGGCCTACTCCGGGTTGACCGACGCGGAGATCGTCGAGGTCGATCGCTTCATTCGCCAGAATACCCTCGAACGCTTCGGCCCGATCCGCTCGGTGAAACCGGAACTGGTCTTCGAACTCGCCTTCGAAAACATCCAGCTTTCCTCGCGGCACAAATCGGGCCTGGCCGTCCGCTTTCCCCGCATGCTGCGCTGGCGGCTCGATAAAACTCCCGCCGAGGCCGATACGCTCGAAGCGATTCAGAAAATCTTAGCAGGGCTTCCGACCTCATGAAGCCTCGAAAGCTCCCAACTCCCGTTCTGGTTGATCTGCCGAAACCGCTCACGGCGGCCGAGCGCCTCGAGCACTGGTTCGAAGCGCAAGGCTGGACGCCGTTCGAATTTCAACGGAACACCTGGGCCGCCTACTTCCGCGGGGAATCGGGTCTGATTCATGCCACCACCGGGACTGGGAAGACCTACGCCCTCTGGCTGGCCGCGGTGCTGGAAGGATTGGCGGAACGGCCGGCGCCGCTTCCGGAGCAAGAAAGAAAACCCAATCGGTCGCGTTCGGAAGCCGAGCCGCTGCGGGTGCTTTGGATCACGCCGCTGCGGGCCCTCGCCGCCGATACCGCGCAGGCCCTGCAGTTCCCCCTCGAGGATCTGCCACTGCCCTGGACCATCGAAACGCGGACGGGGGATACCGCCAGCTCGGTGAAGCTGCGCCAGAAAAGTCGCCTCCCCACCGCCCTGATTACCACCCCGGAAAGTCTGACGCTGCTGCTGACCCGGCCGACGGCCCCGAGCGATTTTGCCGGGGTCCGACTGGTGGTGGTCGACGAATGGCACGAGTTGATCGCCACCAAGCGGGGTGTCCAAACCGAACTGGCCCTGGCGCGCCTGCGAAAGTGGGCCCCATCGCTGCGAACCTGGGGCCTCTCGGCCACCTTGGGGAATTTACCGGAAGCGCGGGATGTGCTGCTTGGGAATCGATCGACCGAATCCGCCCCAATCCGGCTGATCGAAGGTCAGGAGAAGAAGTCGATCCAAATCGATTCGATTCTTCCGCCCGATATCGAACGCTTCCCCTGGGCGGGGCATCTGGGCCTGAAACTGCTGCCCGAAGTCTTATGGCAAGTCGAAGCGGCGGCCAGTTCTTTAATCTTCACCAATACCCGCTCCCAGACCGAACTCTGGTACCAGGCGATTCTAAAAGAACGTCCCGGCTGGGCCGGCCAGATCGCTTTGCATCATGGCTCGCTCGAGACCAAAACGCGGCGCTGGGTCGAAAAGGCCCTGCGGGCGGGAACGCTCAAATGCGTCGTCTGCACCTCCACGCTCGATCTGGGCGTCGATTTCAGCCCGGTCGAACGGGTCTTTCAAGTGGGCAGCCCCAAAGGAGTCGCCCGCCTGTTGCAACGAGCCGGTCGCAGCGGGCATTCCCCGAACCGGGAAAGCCGCGTCACCGGGGTGCCGACCCACGCCTGGGAGTTGATCGAATTTGCCGCCGCCCGCGACGCGATCGCTTCGCGATTTTTGGAGTCCCGGCCACCCTTGAAAAATCCGATCGATGTCTTGGCCCAGCATGCCGTAACCATGGCGGTCGGCGGCGGCTTTACGGCCGATTCGCTGTTGGAAGAAATTCAAAGCACGGCTTCCTACGCGAGCTTAACCGAGGAGGATTGGCGCTGGGTCCTCGATTTTGTGACCACCGGGGGCCCTTCCCTCCGCGCGTATCCCGACTATCAAAAGGTGCATCGCGGCGAGGACGGTCAGTATCGAGTCGATAACCCGCGGATCGCCCGCCATCATCTGATGGCGATCGGGACAATTGTCAGCGAAGCGCACCTGCAGGTGCAATTTCTGCGCGGGCCGAAGCTCGGCAGCGTCGAGGAAGCGTTTGCCGCCAGGTTAAAACCGGGGGATCGGTTTGTCTTCGCCGGTCGCCTCGTCCAAATGGTCAAGATTCAGGACGCCCGCCTCTGGGTGAAGGCGGCGAAAGCGGAGGGCACGATCACGGTGCCGCGCTGGATGGGGGGCTGGATGCCGCTCTCCACGGAGTTGGCTTCTGCCGCGCGCCGAAAACTGGATCAGGCCGCGCAGGGGATTTTCGATTCGGCCGAAATGCGGGCGGTCCAGCCGCTCTTGGAACTGCAGCAGGAGTGGTCGCAGATTCCTCGATTGGGCGAATTTCTCGTGGAGAAGACCGTGTCCCGGGAGGGGTATCATTACTACTTCTACCCCTTCGCCGGCCGCTTGGTGCACGAAGGCTTGGCCGCCCTGTTCGCCTACCGGCTGTCGCGTCGGAAACCGCTGACCTTCAGTATGGCAGTGAACGACTACGGCTTGGAACTCCTCTGTGCTTCGGAGGCCCCGGTTTTTGAAAGCCTGTCGGAGGGGCTGTTGGCCAGCGACGGAATCTCCGAGGAGATCCGGGACTGCATCAACGCCACCGAGATGAGCAAACGGCAGTTTCGGGAGGTGGCCCATATCGCGGGCTTGGTCTTTGGCGGCTATCCGGGGCAGCGGAAAACCGCCCGGCAGTTGCAGGCTTCGACCGGATTGATTTACGAAGTGTTTCGGAACTACGAGCCGGAGAATCGCTTACTGAAGCAGGCTCAGGAAGAGGTGTTGGAGCGGCAGTTGGAACAAACGCGACTGATCGACACTTTGAAGGTATTACAGAAGAGCCGACTGGTTTTTCAGGAGATACCCCGCTTCACGCCTTTTTGTTTTCCGCTGATGGTTGAACGGCTCCGGGAAAGAGTCTCGTCGGAGAAGCTCGCGGATCGTGTGAAACGCCTGCAAGAGGCCCTGGAAAGATCGGCCCGGAAGATATGAAATCCCAGTTTTTGAATACAAATTGTCCGATCACTTGGGGAGGCCAGGAACTCTGGCTGTTGCCGGAGCGGGCGGTCTATTGGCCCGCGGAAAAAGCCCTGCTGGTCGCCGATATCCACTTCGGCAAAGAGGCCAGCTTCCGGGCGTCGCAGATTCCGATCCCCGATGGCACGGGCCGGGAACTGCAGCGGCTCTCGCAACTGATTCGCACTCTGGAGTGCCAGGAGCTGATCATTTTGGGAGATTTACTGCATTCCCGACGGGGCCGGTCCGCGCACTGGATCGATCAAATCTCGCAGTGGCGCTACCAGTGGAATTCGCTGAAATGGACGCTGATTAAGGGCAATCATGATCAAGGAGCCGGAGAACTGCCGAGCGAATGGAAGATTTCGGAGCTGGAGGCCCCGGCGCTTCGAGCCGGACTACTCTTAAGGCACATTCCGTTAGAACAGGAAACCGAATTTGCTCTGGCGGGACACTTGCATCCCAAGGTGAAGCTTCGTCACGGTCCCGATCAACTTCGCCTGCCCTGCTTTCTGGAGCGGGGAAAGACGCTGATTCTGCCGGCGTTTGGGACCTTTGTGGATCATGGGCTGATTGAGTTACAGGAGTCGGATAAGGCCTATTTGGTGGCGGGGGAAGAAGTGGTGGGGCTAGCGTAATTTTAAAAAAAATGCACTTTAAGAAATCGGACTACTCCTCTTCACCTTGATATAGTCGTTGCAAAATCTGCACATTCTCTAGTAGAAATTGCAATTTTGGGATAGTTTTCAATCCATTTGATTGCAGTGTTGTTGCGGCCATATCATGGTCATGACAACCCAACACACACCCTCCCTGGTTAAGAAAATCCACGATCGCAACGAGCAGGAAAATCGACGCCGTCTGGGAGTTCAACTGGTTCTCGAAGGCCACACCATTCAGAAGGTGGCCAAGATGATCAAGATCAATTCCCGCAGCTTGGATAATTGGCTCGCCTGGCACAGAGCTCGTGGGGAAGAGGGGCTCAAAGCCGACAAGCATCCCGGTCCGAAATCGAAAATGACCCAAGAGCAAATCCAGGAAGTCCGCTCTTGGTTGCTTCGCGATGCTCGAGAGTTCGGCTTTCGAACCAACCTCTGGACTTCCCGGCGAATCGTGCAATTGATCAAAGAAAAATTCCAGATTCAATACAACGCAAACTACTTCTGCCGTTGGTTACGCAAACAGGGCTTCTCCCCGCAGATGCCCGGGAAAAAAGCGGCCCAACGCAATGAGCAGAAGATCGCCGACTGGACGCAAACCGAATGGCCCCGAATTTCAAAACAGGGGGGCAGGATCGGGCGTATGTCGTATTCCTCGATGAAACCGGATTAAGTCTGGCTCCTCTGCTACGTCGCACTTGGGCTAAGGTCGGTTCCCGCCCCTTTCTCACGCAAAAAGTAGGTGCTCGCCAGAAGGTTTCCATTATTGGAGCCTTGTCTTTTTCTCCCCAAAAACACCAGCCTAATCTCTTTTTCCAAACTTTGCCCAACGGCACTTTCAATTCCGAGAAAGTGGCTAGCTTCTTACGCGATCTCCTCAAACATCTACGCGGTCGGGTCATTGTCGTTTGGGATAATGGTCCCATGCACAAAGGAGAAGCCATGAGAAAATTACTCAAAGAATATCCTCGTTTGTCGCTCGAATGGCTGCCGCCCTACGCTCCGGAACTCAATCCCGTCGAGCAGCTCTGGAGCCACCTCAAATACGGGCATTGTGCTAATCTCATTCCCGAGGATTTACAAGAACTCGAAGACGAGGCGGTCGAATTTTTAACGGAAGTAAAATTCCAACCAGATATACTACACTCCTACTTGAACGAAACTCCTCTACAGAAATCCATCACGGCTGTTGCAGGGTGAGGAGGAGTAGAAGGGAAAAGAAGTTCAAGCAATTTCGGAGAACGGAAATAAGATAGAAGTACGTATTACGACTAATGCTACACTACAATTTGACAGGAATTTGATCGGATACAATAGCTTTATGTCCGATTTCGCCAATCGATTTTTTATCTCTATAAAATAAAAATGGCAATTCAACAAAACATCTCAACGCGGTAGCGAGCAGTGCCAGCAAGATTACTAGAAACAGTAGCCGAAACATCCAGTCGACATTCGGAGTGAGTTTTAGTAATAATACGATCACTATAGGATGGATCAAATATAAAGAATAAGAAATGGCAGCTACACTGTAGGCTCCTGGAATTCGAATATTTCTCCATGAGTCATTTAACATAACGCTATATAAAATCAGAGAAAATGCAATTGACACTGGAAAGTACTGATGAATTTTAAATCCGGTTGGTGTGACAGCCCAAACGGATGCGCCTAAAATGACTAAAGCAGTCAGAATCATCGCAAAGCTCCAGAATTTATTCTGAAACTTTGGTAAAGTTGATATCACCATTCCGCAAGCTAATCCATCCAGCCTGCAATAGGGAACTGCATATCCCGGAAGATGGCCGCCTGAAGATTCAGAGAGGGCTCGACCGACAAAGGATATTCCTATGGCGGCAAGGGAGATACAACGTATCGCTAACTTGATGTTGAAAGTGAAGAGAAGCGAAAGACTGGTTGTGATCGGCAATGCAAAATAAAAAAGCTCTTCTACGCAAAGACTCCACGACCAAGCGAATCGCACGTCACCGAAATCATTTACGCTCGTTTGTAAAAACAGAAAATATGACCACCTGTTAGACCAGGGCACTTTTGATTCGTAGAACGCATCACCCAACATGACGACGAAAAGCGTCACGTAGTATGCTGGCAGGGTTCTCATCCACCTTCTGTACCAAAATTTAGCGATTTGTATTTTGCCACTTTTCAAATGCCCTTTGATTAAAATTGAGCTAATAAGAAAACCACTTAAAACAAAGAACAGGTCTACCCCAAAACCTCCTGCTCTCACGAAGTTTTGCACCGTAGAGTTGCTGTCCTTGGGAAGGCAGCCTTGCTCGCAATGAAGGAGAATGACCCAAATTATTGCAAATGCTCTCAGATTATCGAGCGCTGCTATTCTCGAAGATTCAGAATTCAAAGATTCTTGCGAACTATTTTTCATACGATATTCCACTATTCGCACAAATAGAGATTAGTTATTAGATTCGCTTATACTCGCGAGGAATCCACGTATGCGTTTAGGCATGAACTCGATTTGATATTTTGACAATCGTCAAATCCACACTTATTTAGTATGCCGGCCATTCTGAAGCGCTCCATATTTAAATCTACTCCCTCCCAGGTGGCAAAATTCGTCGTAAATTATTCAAAAGATGCAAAATCGACTGCTATTTTGCAACTACAGCTACGAATTTATCCAAATGATAGGGAGTAATTGTCTCAGATATTCCAATTCCCCGCTCAACAGTTTCAAAATTCAGTTTCAGAAGCTCAAAGCCCACTGCGGGTAGAGAAATCATTCGAAGCTGATTAACCATTGTGACCACATTCGTGACGAGATACTTTACTGTAACCGTACCCCGAGTTCGCGTACTTGATCCCTCCAATTCAATACAGATTGTCTAGTCCTCAAACAAGCGAAGTTTTTGATGCCAATTCCGTGGGGAGTTTTAGCGAGATAGTTCGATGAGTCCCCCACGCCGGAGCTTTTCGCTCGGCCGAACGCATACTTCTATTTTTCAAACATTCTTCCTTTCCGCGAATAGCTCTCGGCGTTTTATCGGATCGGGACATCCGGATCCCGACTTCAGTCGGTCGAACGATCAGCACCTCAGTGCTTTCAGTAGTCGGAAGAAGATTGGCAAGTGCGGGTTCCAGCCGAGCAATCGATAGACGATGCGGCCGGCCTTCCGGACGATCTGACAAGGCAGAAGCATGAAAGCATTGAGGAAGGTTTTGAATTCCATTTTCAAAACCGACTGCTTCTGGTCCCGATGCTTTTCCCGCCAGCGACCAGGAGTTTCCGGCAACGTCAAGGCCCACCAGGCTTTCAAGTTCCAGGCCAGGGAGGCCATCACCATGTACGCCCAATTGCTTTCCAGATCGTGCAGCGGCGCGTGCAAGGCCCGGCAACCGCCCTTGAGCTGCGCTATCAGATTTTCCTGATTGCAGCGATCGTTGGCTTCGTAGACGACTTCGGCGGCCGTGCACTCCCGGTCGTTGGTGATGTAGAAGAAATAGCGTTCGTCCGGATACAGAACGGATTCGCCTTTTTCCACGGAAAGATTCTTGCGAATCACCACCAGGCGATACGCCCTTCGGCAAGCGGTCGGTTGGTACTCGAACTCGGCCACCGCTTCGGAGATCAACTTCACATTTACGAATTCCCGCTCTTGGACGATCCGCTCCTTGGTGTTTTCCCGTCGGTGTCGCAACTTCGCTTTCGCCGAGTATTGCGCGGGACGCTCGAGCTTGTGCCAAGCCGCTTCCGGCAGTTTTTCCGCGATTGCTTCGAGGTTTTGCTTCGAATCGTAGCCGAAATAAAAGCGTACCTTGGCGTTGGCATCCCAGCCGTCGAGGCGAGTGGTCTGCGAGAAATCGGTGTCGCCGCGAAAGACGATCCTGCGAAAGCCCGCTTGAAGGCACAGCAAAAGAGCCCGGTCGAGTTCGACCGCGGCCCCTTCGTGCGAAGGGCGATTGCCGGGACGGTTGACGATGCTCAGCGTCTCACCGGTGTTGGCCAGGGTCACCGCCAGGGGGTGGTAACACCAGTCTCTGTTATAGTTGATGTCCATCCCCGCTTTACGCTCGCCACGCGTTTGGGTAAAGCTGCCGTCGGCGTCGATCTTCGCGCATTCCCAAAAGGAATCGGGTTGCTTCGACCAGACGCGTAAACGGGTCTGGTTGAAAGCGTCGATCAAAGCCTGGATGCTGCCACTATCGAAGCGTCGACAAAAGTCGCCCGAAGTAGTCGGGTCGGGAAAACGCTGAGTGCCCAAGGCGTTGAGAAAGTTTTCGTCCGTGCGACGCAGTTCCATGTCTTGCAGGCAGGTACCCCCGCAAAGGGAATTGTAAGCGATGGCCAACACGTGGTCCGATTCCGAGTAAGGCCTTTGAAATTGGAGCAGATGCAGCTTCTCGTCGATGTCGTCGATCAGTCCGATACGCCGGGCCAGAAGGTGCATGGCCCCGAGGCCTCCGCAACTGATCGCCCCCACGCGTTCGGAGACTTCGTAATGAATGTTGGAGGCGTCGAAAGAAGGAGCGAAGGTCATCGCGGCCTCTCGCTTAGCCAGGCGACGTTCGATTCGACTCTTGCATTTTTGAAACCAACGTCCGAAAATAACATTCACTCGAAACTCCTTTTTGCGACTGTCGATTTGTTAAGCGGTTACTTACACAAACCGCAGAAAACAAAAAGGATTTCGAGCTTTCTTCGATAAATCGAAACAATTCCCCAAAAAACTACGCTGTTTTAAGGTCTAGTTACAAGATAAGGTACTTTAGTGATTTCTATTTTCGAATACGAGACCCTCAATCAAGTTAACTTCTTTCGCTCAATAAATTAGTATAAACGACTCGAATATTGTATCCAAAACGCGAGCTTGAAAAATTCTGAAGTACTGTCTTCAAAGCGGCTTCTGCCAATTTGGATCGCAATCCCTTATTCTCAATCAGATTTGACAGTTTCTCTGCCAAATCATCCGCACTATTCGGCTCAAAGCCCAACGCATCTATGCCATCAGTAAATAATTCCGCAGCTCCGCCAGCGCGAGAGATAACCACTGGCCTAGCGCATGCCATAGCTTCTATGATTGTCAGTCCGAAAGGCTCGGGCCTGGTACTGGCGTGTACAACAATGTCGAGTGCTCGATACACAGCCGCCGAGTTTGACTGGAAAGAAACAAATCCAACTTTGTCAGAAACTCCGAGTGTTGCAGCCTTTTGAACTAATTCTTCCCGAGTGAATTGAGATCCTGGGGTTGAATAGATCGCACCACCGACGATATAAGCATAAAATTTTGCATTGCGAGATTTTAGTCGTGCAATGGCTTGCAGAAAAAGATCCTGCCCTTTCCAATTTGCATAAGTGGCCACAATCCCAATGCGGATCAAGGCAGATTCTTTCTCGGGAATTCCTACAAGCCCCGGCAGGTCGTACGAACAGCCAACTGGACAAAACGTGAACTGATCCACGCAGTTATAAACAACATGAACCGGTAGGTCGGGAAAAACACTCGTTACATCGCGCGACACCGATTCCGAAATGGCAATAGCTACGGAAACATTTTTTACGACGCGCTTTAGTATTTTGACCATTAATGGTCTTTGCGAATAATAATCGTGAATGTGCCAGAGAATATTCGTTTTTTTTGGACAAGCCAAGGCGGCAAGAAAATGAGATTTTAGGCCGTGTGAATGAACGAGAGTAGGTCTCAAATCCTTTAGCGTCCTGGACAATTTGCGAAAATATCGATAGCCACCAGGGATTTTCAAAGCGGCTGTACCCGCCAATTTAAGAAGCATGAAAATTTTATTGGTTTTTCGGAATTGCGTGTCTCCCATTTTCGCATAGGTTGCAGGCATTGGATGAACTAGACAGTCCACACCCAGTTCACGAACTCGTTCTTCAAGCGGACCATATGCCAGAAGTAGAGCCGTTAAACGAGCATCGGGAAATTCAGCCCGGACCGCTTGGATACAAGCCAGAAATACACGCTCGGCACCTCCTATCACGGCAACGGGATTTATAAAGACGATATGCATAGCACTCATGCCAGGGAAAGATAGGCATCAAGTATAATTTGAGAATGTTTTTCCCAAGAATATCGACTGGCCGAATTAAGTCGATTTGTAATTGAGGGAACGCTCATTTCTCCACTCAGAATTTTTGTCAGACAGTTAGTCCAAGCAGTGATATCCGCAACTGGCAGAAAGATAACGGCATCACTTCCGGACTCCCTTAGTGGTGCTATATCGGAAGCCACGACTAAAGATCCACAAGCCAATGCCTCGATAACGGGGAGTCCGAAACCTTCGGATTCACTCGAAACGAGTACGACTCTAGCCCTTCGATAGCATTCCGCCAATTCTGTTCTGGGGATCGATTTCTTATGAACGATTGATTTCGCCAAGTTCAAGCTTTCAATCTTTTCGACTTGGTCGCTTGTGAAATCTCCACCGACTTTTACGAGTCGAATTTCTGGAAAATTGGTCCGTAATCTCGCCAAAGTATCCAAAACAACATCCACCCGCTTTCTTGCGATGCAACTACCGACGTGGAGCACGAACGGTTGCGAAATACTATCCAGCCAGGGTACGGAAGAGAAAGATTGGTGATTAAACTCCGAGGAAACTCCCAAGGGGGCAAATGTCAACTTCTTCGAATCGACTAATTGGTATTTGACAATCTGATCATAAGTTTGCTTTGAGTTGTAGAAAATGATTGCGGCCTTTTGCATCCCAGTCAAAATTCGCCGGGACATTGCTCTAAACCAGTGAGGTCTACGTTCGCTGGACGGCTCCAAAATACAGCGAAATGCGTCTAAATCGTGGCAATAAACTCCGGTTCGCGCTCGTGGCAAATGATGCACGAGTTGAGCGTAGGAATGATCTACGATATGGAAACAATCGAATTTCTTTTGAAGCTTGCTCAGGTAAAGCGGATATAAAAATTGACGATTCAACAATCGATCCGCGTTGAACCCTCCAGGCAGACGCAGCTTCGAGAACAGGCGTCGAAACGGAGGACAGAGATTCGCAACTCGCAGATGCGCTGCCAACTCGTCCGCACACAAATCCATACTCGCCCAATTCTCTTCGGCAAAATCTCGAAGAAGAGCGATTCGCTTGCTGCTAATTTTGCTTGTTCGCCAATAAGGAATCGAAAAAACTCAAATATTTTTTAGCGACTGCCGGCCAGGCGAATTCTTCCTGGGCACGCTGTCTTCCCTGTTCGGAAAGTTCCCGCTGTTTTATTGGATCTCCAAGAAGATCGGCGATCGCTTTCGTCCAACCGATTTCGTCTTTCTCTCCGACAATAATCCCAGTGTCGCCTACCACGAACGGAATTTCGCCACTGTCGCTTCCTATGAAAGGAAGCCCCGCCGCAAAAGCTTCCACTACCATCCGACCAAATTGCTCCTTCCAATTCGGCATGGTTTGGCTAGGGGCGCATAGTACATTCATGGCATTCAGATATGGAGGAACCTGATCGTGAGTGACATCAGTGCAAATACGAATTTTATCGCCGTGATCCTCCGACCACTTTCTAAGCTCGGGCAGCATATCTCCGTTGCCGACAAATAAAGCTCTCCAATCGCCAGTCAATCCATCTAAAGCATTCATCAAAACGCGTAACCCTTTACTGGCTACAAATCGTCCAAGATAACCAATCACGGGTGGTCCGGGTTTCCAGCCGAGTTTCTTCAGAACTGCCTTTCCCAAATCAGGATCCGGCCTAAAGGCATTCAAATCAACCCCCAAAGGGATTTTTGCCATGGGCTTATCATAACCCAATCGGGAGCTTAACGTTTTGGCAACTAACGAACCGCTGCAAATCCAGCCTGCTGCTCGACGCATGGAGTATTGTTCGATCCACCGAAATGGTTGGGGATAGCGCTTGTTAATGCTCTGTGCTGTACGAAATACCAGGGGTGTTTTCGATTTCGCGAACCAGGCGACTTCGCCGCCTGCAAAAATATAGGGCTCTTCCCAACAGTGGATTAGATCCCAATTTTCCGAAAGAATGGATCTAAGCTGCCAACCGTAAAGAAATATGTGTACTTTTCTTGTCAGGTAAGCATTAACGCTGAGAACTCGACAATCCGCGTTCGAATCTGGCTCGAATCGTACCGGTCTCAGATCGTTGCCGTGAAAATATTTAGGCGCTACAGCGGTAACTTCCCATGAGCCACCTCCCACGTTGGCCATTTCATATGCCAACCTACGATTCATTCCCACTGCGTAGGAATGTGCGATTGAAATCAAGCGACGAGGGGGTAGCCGACCTAAGGTACCCTCGAAATGGTCCGATCTAGCGGAGAGAACTTGATCTGGAGTCATGAAACTCAATTTTTCTCAGGCGAATTATCCTAGTCCTATAGGCTTAAGACCGTGAATTTCCTCCGAATTATGAACAACCTGCTTCCTAAAACGGATAACAAAACTATATTAATTTATATTTATTAAATCTGTAAGCAAAAACCCGATTTCTATGCTTTGAATACTAATTCGATATTCAAGTGCTTATTCAGATAAAATTAAAAAGGTCGTTGTACTTAAACTGATCTCAAATCAATGTTTCGGAATTGGTGAATCTAGAAGTTGATCGAAGAAATCGATATTGCGTTTCGCAATAACCGGCCACGAAAAGTGCGTGATGGCCCTATCTCTACCTTTTTCACCTAATTCGTTCCTGTACGAAGCATTTTCGATTAGCTCTCCCAAAGTCTTTTTCCATGCGGAGTCACTACTTTCCTCTACAACAAGTCCGCAATCTCCAAGAACGCTCGGAATTTCCCCAGAATTACTGCCAACCACGGGTAAGCCACTCGCAAAGCCTTCGATCAGCATTCGCCCAAGCTGCTCTTTCCAACGTGGAGTCGTCTGACTCGGGGCTGCAAGGATATCCATCGCATTCAGATAATCGGGGACTTGAGTGTGAGTAATACCAGTAACAATTCTCACTCTATCGCCATATTGGCTTCCCCAGTGCCGAAGCTTGCGCTCTAAGACGCCCCCGCCAACGAATAACGCTCTCCAGCCAGTTTGCAAGCCATCGAGAGCTTTCATTAGTAGATTGACCCCCTTATCCAGGACAAATCTTCCCAAGAATCCGATGATCGGCGGACCTGAGGCGCTCCAATTCAAAGAAGAGAGGATTCGATTCCCGCGTTCGGTATACGGCTGGAACAAATTCGTATCCACTCCAAGGGAAATTCTCGCATGCGGATGATCAGCGTACCCCGATCTGCTCATCATGGCATCCTCCACCGTATGCCCTCCAGCAATCCAAGCAGTGGAGTTTCGGAGAGTTTCGTTTTCCAACCAATTGAAGGGAGGCGGATATCTTTTACTGATATTCTGGTATGTGTAAAAGACAAAAGGAGCGATTTTTTTGGCCCAGCGGCTGATCTGCCAGCCCGCAGGAATATAGGGTTCCTCCCAGGCGTGAATCAAATCCCAGGCCCCTGAGGTCACTAATCGTTTTGCGTCCCGGGCATACGTCATGAAATGCGGGCGACTAGTCATACGAAGAGAAACGGGTTCTAGATGGCAAGCCTCTTCGTCAATTGCTTCCAGTTCTATAGGGCGAAGATCGCCGATTACAAAACGGGGAGCAGCACAAGTGACTTCCCAGCGATTCTTTCCGGCGAGAGCCATCTCGTGCGCCAAACGCCGATTGACTCCTACCGTATAGGAATGACCAATAGTCAAAAGGCGTCGCATACAATTTTGTTAATCCCCCTGAATTATATCTGGATAGATCGGGCAGTGGGCAAGATATGCCGGTAGCGGTACAGCCCTCGGGCATACTGGATCAAGCGAATCAGCGGAACGAAAGGAATTAGAAGACAAGTAACTGCCAACTCGTTAACGCTCACTCTACATCCCCAATATCTTCGAGCTAGATCCACTCCGGTCAGAGAGAACAAGAATAAACCACCCATTGGTAAACCATCCCAATTATACCTAATTACTAAAACTAACAGCAACAGCCACATAATTAAATAAGCTTTATGATTCCATTGCAACAATCTTGAGATCTTTTGTCTGTAGATTTCGGGATGCTTATTTTTGAGTAAAGGTAACAGTATAGTCCTCTTCGAATCGTCGAGCAATCGCCAAGGAGCTGCTGGGACTACTGGATGTCTGACTATAGCATTGCTCGCATGCGGAATTTGAAAGCCGTTGTCTATCACCGACCAGGCGAAATCGGTATCTTCGAGATAAAAGGGGAAACGAAGATCGAATCCTCCCAATTTCAGAAATACATCACGTCTATAAAACATGTTGCAGGATTGGTAACCACCTGGCTTCTCAAAAGATTTCAAACCGCGGTAAGTGTAGGTTTCTTTCGGCGGAACCGGGATTTTCTTGCACCCCTCCAAGGCTACGTTGTCTTTTAATAACAGGTCTGCTTCTTCCAGCCAACGGGGATCCGCTTCACAATCGTCATCGATAAATGCCAGCCATTCTCCACGTGCCAAACTAGCCCCGTAGTTCCGCTTTGCGGAAGCATTTTTACCTTGCCAGGGATCTTCGTAAATACCGACGCAGCGAACGCTGACGCTCCGACCCTCAGCCGATTGTGAGACTGTTTCGAATGCAGAATCCCCCGGCGATGCGACGACAATCACCTCGAACTCACTCGAACTATAAGTCTGTTCAAAAACTGTTGAAAGAACACGCTGCAAAAGCTCTCGCCGATTATGTGTTGGTATGATTATTGAAAACTTCATTTATCTCGATCTTGGCTTAAAAGACTTAAAAATATTGTGTCTTCAATCGCGTCGTCTTGAAGACTCGATCAATCAAATCATTTAGAAACTCGCACACGTTGGTGCTGATTAATTCAGTTGAATGGCTCAGTTTATATTTTTCCGTTGATAAAATGTGGTTGCAGCCATCGCTGGCTATTGATTTACAGCGAAATATCGATCTCGAAAAAAATGGTTTTTTATTCAATTTCAAGGGCGATGGTTCGGAAAAAAAAACGCCTTACGCGATTATAGCAGCAGTTCGCTTGAA
Organism: Telmatocola sphagniphila; assembly: GCF_018398935.1. Taxonomy (GTDB): domain Bacteria; phylum Planctomycetota; class Planctomycetia; order Gemmatales; family Gemmataceae; genus Telmatocola; species Telmatocola sphagniphila. The sequence goes on from NZ_CP074694.1 coordinate 1,930,338, forward strand.
GCTTCGAGAAAAATTTTCATTAGTAAACCTTAAAAGAACCTAGTATTATGCCCAAATTTATTATATGTCGAATCAATAATAGGAATAATAATAAGAGCGGATGAGGTGCGATAATTATAGAGGAAGCTTAGTAGCAAGAAAACTTTACAAGAAAGTCAAAGCATCATCGCCGCGACAATCGTTTTGGCCAGCGTTGCCGTTCTTTTAGCGGGATGAGAATTTTCCACGCTAAGCAGAGATATATCACGCCTCCGGTGCCGGCCATCATGCCCCATGCAAAAAAATCCATTATTCTATTTCCCATGAATCCATTTGGGAAATACTGCGAAACCGACCAGAGTCCACATCCAATTGGCGTAAAAAGTGCCGTCGCTAAGAGAAGAGGACTCATGATACTAATCCGACTCAGACCAAATTCTTTTTGTAGCAATCTTGGGTACCACCAGTAGTACACCAGAAGATAACCCGCGAAAGTGCCCAAAGAAGGGCCTACTAATCCAAGTATGTATGTTCCGACTATACTAAGTATAAGATTCAAAATCGAGCCGACAAACATCACGGGTAAAACCAACTTAACCATACCTCCACCCACCAGCGGCCATGCCCATAAGGCTACTTGTGCCACTAAGAGTGCCTGCCCGAATGTGGCCCAAGTTAACGCGTCCCCACCATAACGGGAAATCCCGACCCACAGTGAAATTAATCGTTCGTTAAGTACGGCTAAAGGGCCGAGGCCAGCTACCGCTAGGATAGCAGTCCATCGATTCAATTGCAGGAAACGGTGTCGGAATATATCTGACTCCCCTCGATGGTGCAAATCGGCAAGTGCGGCCCAAGTCGCGTTGCCGATTCCCTGAACTTGCGAAACTACAACCAGCATTAATCGCTGAGTTACGTAAAAGCGAACAACCTCGCCTGGACCTTGAATCGCACCTAGGATAATCCCATCAGACATAATGCTGAATCTGCCGACTAGGTTGAACATAAACATTGGCCAACCCGGCGGAAATTTATCCGGTTGAACATCGGACAGTGGTCGCCAGACATCTGGGAAAACTCGAGAGACCAATCGAAACAAAAAAAAAGTATAGGCGGCACTTCCAAGCAAGGCAGCGGTGAACTGTCCGGTTAACCCCCATCCCCACCAGGCAAATAGGATAGATAAACCAACGGTGCCAAGGGACTGAACTAGCAAGGCGGCATTCACCCAATAACTTCGCTGAGCACCATCCAGTAGCGGTCGAAGTGCTGCAAGTGGCACCCAAACCGTTCCGATTGCGCTGACAAGCAACCCCATCCTTAGTTCAAAAAGGGCTTCTGTGGACAAACCAGATATCAACCATCGCGCAGTCAAGCCAAAAAAAAAGAGTGCAGCCAATTGTAACAATGCAACCCTGGCGAACAATCGCATAGCTCTGCGAACATCTGCAAGTGCTTTTGAAGTCTCATTATGGCCCAATCTCCGGGCCACGGTCGCCTGCAATACTCCTCCTAGGCCAAAATCCATGAGCGCCAGGTAGCCCAACCATTCTGTGGCAATTCGAAAAGTCCCCGCCCTCTCGTCGCCTAGAAAGCGAAGAAGCACCGGCGTTGACATTAACCCGATCAAAAGTGTGACTACGGAACTGCCAAGGCCACTGAAGAAGGCAAACGCGCTGCGTTTGGTCCGGCTCATATCTCTGAATTCAGGGTGGAGTTTGATGATAACCTGCTCTGATCAGTCCAGCTAATCTCGCGTCTTATTACGCGCGCTGGCACTCCAGCAAGGAGTGAACCTGGCTCGCACGAACGAGTGACTACCGACCCCGCGGCCACTACCGAACCTGATCCAATATTTACACCCTTTAATATAGTGACGTTGCATCCAATCCATACGTTATCGCCTACAACAATCGGACTCGAGTAAGGAGGCGGACCGAAGCCGTGTCCATCATCGTCCAGGAATGTCACGCTCCATGATATTGCACAAGCTGAGCCAATTCGAATCTTATTAGTGGCTAATATTTTCGATCCGTCGGCCAGATAACTCCCCTTCCCTATTGAGATTTCGGCATTCTTTCCTACTGATACAATTGCACCTCGACCAATACTAACACTATCTAAGTCGAGTTTTCCCTGCTCACCTATCGCTATGACAGTCACATTTGATACCGGAGTCACCTGGCCCAGTAATCGAACGCCAACTAACGAATTAACGCTGCGCAATTGTGAACGCTTCGAAATGTGCATCTGCGTTCGACCATAAATTTTAATACTCACAGCATGAAATACTCTAAGTCTCGTCTCAAGCAGCCAATTCCTATCTATTATGCGACCAATCATTTAAATTATTTTTATAAAGTGCTTTTTTTAGCGAGTATCGCAATGTTCTCAGCATAATCCGCTCCTAATAAGCGAGCGGTAACGAAACGGCCAACACAAGAAGCCAACGAGCTGGAAAGTGAAAGCCGCTCCTTAGCTTGAAAAACAACCCTAAAACCTTCAACTTCAAATCCTAAAGCCACCAGAAAGGCCCACAAGTCTGGAAGATTATACAAGTGCAAATGTGTCATATCATTACCAAGCGGATTACGTATACATCTCCCGTTAGGTGTTTGCAACAAAAGCACCCCTCCCGGCCGGACGAGTTCCGTCAATCGAATAAGAAGACCTAAACCATTTTCCAAGTACAGGTGCTCAATAACATCCAGACAAATCACTGCTTCGTAGACACCAGTAACTTCTGAAAGATCTTTATACGTATATTCAAATTCCGTTCCGATGTCCTGAGTGTGATATTCGCCACTAAATCCAGCAGCTTGGAACTTGCGCATAACTCGAAGATCCCCAGCACCCACGTCTAGAATGTTCGCGGCGGATTTTACGGTACGGAAATACTCCGATTCGATGTCGCTCAGACTATCGGTCGGCCACCATTTACGCCGAGGGAAAGCTGGAACGGAAGTCGAGAGGAGTTTTTTGCGCTTCCAGTAATTGATGTAAGCTGGATGTTCCATTTAATCGGTATGCCTTTTACAATTTTGGTACACGGAGGCGGTTTCCTTCGCGGTGCGATCCCACGAAAAATTCTGGGATCGCAATCGAGCTCGTTCGACTAGAACCTTTCGAAAGATCGAATCGGTTGCTACCTTCCTCAGGAGATCGGCTAGTTCAGTTCTCTCATTTAACGAAAACAACTCCCCTCCTTCACCGGCTATCTCAGGTAAACTGGTCGAATTGGCCACGAACACTGGACATCCAGCAGCCATGGCTTCGCACACTTGCAATCCAAATCCTTCGTACTTGCTGGGATAAACGAAAGCCAAGGCCCCTGCATAGAGAGACGGCAAGTCTGCTTCTGGTACGAAACCGAGAAACTTCACTCGGTCCGCGATTCCAAGAGTTTTCGACAATTCAAACAATCTAGTCTGTTGAGCCGGCTTCCCCCCACCCAACACCAGGACCTCGTCTGCTAAGGATGCGGCAGCAAAACAGTGTAAAAAAAATGGAAGATTTTTCCGCTCTTCCCAGCCGCCGAGGTAGAAAAAGTAAGGTTTGGCTAGCTTGTAATTACAGCGAGATCTTTCGATCTCTGCCGGCATGATGACGCGATGAAATTGCGGATCGGCGGCTTCATACACAACTGTCAATTTTTTGTTGGGTACGCGCAAGTGTTTGATAATATCCCGCTTGGCATGTTCGCTGATGGTTATAATTCGATCCGCTCGGACACGAGCGACCCAGTTTGTGAAACTGGTCCTCAAAGAAGACGGTTTGAGTCGGTTAAAATTAGACATTCGACGTATGTAGTAAACAATGTCAATGACATCGTGGAGTGTCAAGACTCTCGGGCAATTAGTGAACATGGGCATTCCGTAATTCATGGGACAATGAAAGACATCTATCGAATCCGCTTTGAGCTGTCGAGGTAACCAAACATTTTCCCAGGTCAGATACCGCATAGGGGGTGAAATGCGAACTTCGTAAGAATCCAATGGAAGCCGTGCTAAGTGGTCCGCATGAAGTGTAGCTGTTGAATAAAGTACCGGTCGAACACCATGTGCGGGTAGTGCCGCCAGGAGGTTGAGGATATAGCGTACCCACCCTCGAAGGTCGGGCGAACTCAACAGATAGGCGTTGAACCCGACACGAAGATTTTTGGTCATAAAGGAAGTGCTGCTAGAAAAAAATCAAAGACTGTCATTCTCTCGCGTCAGTGAGTATTCCAGTCTTTACTTTGAGAAATTCCTCTCCAATCGCTCGCCTTTCAGTCGGGAAGAATCGCTTCAATTTAAGGAACCACATCTCATACGAGTACCAGCTTGCGATAGCGATCCCAAAAGTTACCACCCATACAACTATTGCAAAACCTATTGCATTTAGGGTCGGCATTGCCCACTTTCCATTTTGATCAAAGACTACACCAAACTTTGGCAACAGTAAAACTATCACGGTCGCGTGGAAAATATACATTGCGTAACTAAATTTGCCTGGCAAAGATAGCCAACTGGAACCAAGGATTCTATGCAACTTTGTAGGTGGTGTGGTAACAAGCCAACCAATCATACTTGCAAATCCGATAGAAAGTGCAGTCATGCCAATGGTGAGAATTGGTATCAAATTCAGACCAAATGCAAAATGTCGCTGCGCAACAGCCATTCCAAAAACAAATAACCCAGCTCCAGTTGCGGTAGGTGCGGCCCATCGTATTAACAAGGGCCGCCATTCGTTTACTCTCATAGAGACGGCCACTAAACCGCCCACTGCAAAACCATCCAAACAAGCTGGGGACCACCCATAACTCCAAGCTACTGGGAGTGCTGCAGCTCTAGTGGCTCCTCGCCACAAGAGAGAAAATATCGCAAGTCCCAGAAAAATTCTACCAAGTCCTTTCTTCGAGAATACTAAGATTAGGAGTGGCCAAACGAGGTAGACTTGCTCCTCGACGGCCAGCGACCAAAGTGGATCCAGCGGTTCGCAGGGCGAAGTAGGCCCGAACAACGCTTCGCGCATATTCGTCAGGTAAAGCCAGAAAGAAATCCTTTCTCCAGTATTGGCAATTTGAGGCAAGTCGGCACCGGCAGCAGGGAGAATGAAGAAGTATGCGAACAGGAATATATAGTATAAGGGGAAGATTCGAAGTGATCGCCGGGCGTAAAAATTTGCGAAGTAACCAGATCGCCCTTTTGTATCCAATAAGATCCCTGTGATTAGAAATCCGGAGAGGACAAAAAACAAAGTTACCCCTACCCAACCTGCTCCAGCGATCGGACCTATTAAGCCCGATCCTGCGCCTTTGGGCTTGCATGCATGAACCACAATTACAGCAGTGACGGCCAAACCCCGCATTCCATCGAGCGGAAGAAAGTGGGCGTTACTGGCACTCTGCAGATGTCTCTCCGAATTTGTTAAGATTTTACACCAGGAAGTTTTAAAATGTTTGAGTACACTCGCTCGACCGCATCGACCGTAGGGCCGGGCCCGCAGTGGGATACTAGTAAGTCCCGTGCTGCCGCACGCTGTCGATTCTGGGCTTCTCTATCATTCAGCAGATTTACTGCTCGATCTATCAGCCCTTCGTCGTCTTGACACACTCCAGCGTGAAGCCCATCAACTACTGGCAATCCTTCTACCCCTTCCGAGTTGGTTACCACCGGCACCCCGTAGGCGAATGATTCCAATATTTTGACCTTCATTCCACTCCCGAGCGGTGGTGCATACAGAAGTAGACTCGCTTGTTCAAAGTAAGGCCGTGTGTCGAGCACATTCTCTGCGACTATCAGGTCAGGCAAGTTAATGTAATCTTTTAATGCAGTTCGAGCTCCCCATCCGACGATCTGTAATCTTGCGGTAGGTGTCCGCCTCTTAATCTCTGGCCAAAGTCGACGTACTAATCGAACTGTTGCCGAATACGTCGGCTGCCATTTCATATTGCCAATAACGCTGACTACAGGTTCTTTAGCACGTCGAGTGTCTTCAATATAAGGGTATAGTGAGTAATCTATACCAAGCGGAACGACGTAAATGTTCGCATTCTGATGCAAGCCATGTAAGGCGTCTCGCAAACGATCGGAGAGTGTGATCAGATTGGGATAGGAGCCCGTCAATCGCTTTTCCGCAGCCAGGAGAAGTTTACGGCGTAACCAATCTCCCGAACCTTGGATTGGTGCATCTTTGAGGTCAATACGGTATAAGTTAAGCGCGTTAAGAACAGTTCGCGGTCTAGACAGGCCTAGCCAACCACTCCAAATCTGTTCTAGATGAAAAATGTCATAACCTTCGACTAGTGTCTTTTCCAGATCCTTCCGAAGATCGCGCGAAAACATGTAAGAGTAGGGTTTCAAGACTGTACCAAACTTACTGGCAAGTCCACGGTAAGTCCGCGGAGGATAAAGTCTGAGATCCCAGTCAGGGCTGGGAAACAGCTTTCTTGCCATCTCAATTTCTTCCACCTTGGTGCAAGCAGCGAAGGCAGTTACTCGATGTCCACGAGCTACAAGCTCACGAAGCAAAACATAGAACCAACGTGAAGCAGCATTACCGAAAGGTATTGGGGCTTCGATCATTAAGAGCACTATTCGAAGCGAACTCAACTTAGAGGCTCTCCAATCGCTTCCATGAAATTGGTCCCCATTTCACTCCAACTCCTGGATCGCAATTTTACCCCGAGAGAGTGAAACATGCTAAGCGATGCGGCAGATGCATTTCGCCATAGCTGCAGTTTGGCAACTAAGTCTGCTGAGCTGTTAGGATCGACAAGAAGCCATTCCCTGAGTTCCTCAGGAAAATGCTCAGAAACACCTGCATCCGCCGATACAATTGCAGGCAGGCCACAACAAATCGCCTCGTGAATTCCAAGACCGTAAGCTTCGTATCGAGTAGGTGCTACTAGCAAGTCTGCGGCACTAAGGAGATTCGGCACGTCGGAACGAAATCCTAAGAAACGAATCCGGTCTGTCATACCCTCGTCTCGGCATTTTTGCTCCCAGAAAGGTAGTTCGGCGCCGCGACCGATGACTACGAGAATCGCGTCCCATTCGGTAGATTTGCAAAGGTCTTTCCAAGCATTGAAAAGAGTGTCGAACCCTTTGCGCCGGTCACTTAACGCACCAATGAAACAAACTACCGGGCGGGACTCAGGCCAATTGAATTGGGAGCGTAATTCGCTGCGTTTTTGGCTAGAAATAGGGCTGAAGCGAGAGGGATCGGTGCCATAATAAACTACTTTTGCACGATCAGGAGGAACTCCGATACGAATTACGTCTTCTCGAGTGCGATTTGAATTGCATACCACTACCCGGGCAGACAATAGTGCAGAGCGTTCCGCGCGAAGATTGATAGGTCGTTCAACGGAAGTTTTTAACTTGCGAAGCAAACCTAGCGAGGAATCCGGCTTGTAAGCAGAGTGAACGTAATGCACCCAATTAATATCGGAACTGCGGCAGTTTCCGCCATTGCTTACAAACCTGCACCCAATGGCACCTTGTGCTATTCGCTTCCCTTTCGATGCTAGTTTCCAGCTGCCAAGAAAGTAGGAGCCCAATGGCTTGGGTACCCGATGAAACCGAATAGTGGGTCGACTCGTGAGTCCAGACTCTGCGCGATGTGCCACCAGACATGTAGTCCGACCATGGTTAGAAAGATAATCCGCCAACGCGTAGTTGGCTCGATCCATTCCGCCAGTAGTTACGAAATCGCCGGCAACGATCACAAAAGGTTTCATCAAGAGATTCTGCTATGCTCCGCTAGGGAATCTATAGGGAAATATTTAAGAGCTATACAATCCAATCAATTGATCTCTATTATAATAAATATCAATCTCAGATGAATCAATTTAACTGAATCTCACGTTTAGTTCATCTTTCAGGAGGAGCATTTGTTTTCAGGCGAGGCTTTAGCTCTTCAGATCTGTTCACCACAAGTAGTACCGACAGGAGCATCAAATAGATCATACCTTGCTGGGTAACGAAAACATGCGAAGAGATTGTAGCTGCAAAACAGCCCAAACTCACGGCAGCAACAATTGAGGCAAAATTTGAAAGTGAATCAGATGATGTTAAAATTGCGATCCGCACTGCACTTACAAAACCTATTAACATGGCTCCATAACCAACAATCAACAATGGCAATCCACCATCGTAGACCCACCCAGAAACAGTAATTTCAGCCCAAAGCATAGGATTAACCCAATTTGTTTTATCCCCAAAATAATAAGCCATCATACCCCATCTGCCCGGTCCTGCTCCAAGCGGATATTCGAATAAATCATCAAACAACGCCTTCTCAAGGAAAACTCCTCTGTTGGTGTAATAAGTCTCCGCAACAGAAGATTCTGTCAAGGTATCTAATCTTTTATTCACAGCATTGCTTCCAACTGAAGTGGCCCATGCAAAGCTAATAACAATAGCAATAAGTGCAGCTGTATATATGGCAAGTGCGCGAACTAATCGCCCCCTAAAAACCAATAATAATGACATCGCAAAAATTGAGAGTCCCGTAAGAATGAGCAACGATCTTACTTGACATATATAGAGGCTGAACAGACTAAGTATTATAGTCAGAGCAATCATCAAGCGTAAAAGCAAGCTACGATAAACCAATCCCGTGCCAACACCCATAATTATCGCGGTATTAGCAGCCAAGGCGGCTCCGCCGGGAGAATCAGACAATCCCGTCGGCCGGATCAATTGAGTACCATCATCCAGGGTAATCTTCAAGCCGTCAAAACTAGTGTCGGTAATCTGTTTACTAAACGACAAATCTATTGCAAATCTTTCAGGATAGTAAACTTGAAGTACTCCAAAAAACGCGCTTAGACTATTAAACAACCAAAGAATCAAGCATATTTTTTGCACATCTTTTATCGAGATTCTTATTCTATCAACCCAGAAAATGGGCGACCAAACCGATAGCGTCAAACCGATCTGCGCGACAGCAGAAAAATAACTATTAATATATGGATTAAATATTCCAAACGCCGTAATAGCCACAACGGCAAATGAAAATTTTTTTAATTGGCTGTCCAGTGCTCCAAATCCTAATATTATTAAATAAAAGATGCCTAAAGCGAAAGGTGTTACTCTTAATGCTAGTCTCACTGGCGAAAGAAGCTCTATAGCAAGCATCGAAACGCTTAGGCACTGAATTATAATAAAGGTGAAAATCCAAAATGGTGATGCAGTCCGTCTTCTCAAAGCAACGAATCCCCTATATTGGAATGCAATTAAATATACATAATCTATATGATTTCATGGTTGAAGCTCGATCTAATTGCATTTCACTCTGGTAGTAAAGTGCCCGTCTTGGCAATCGGTCTCAATTATGAAAAAACTAATGGCAGTTGAGACCAAACCCGCAAGATAGACTCCACTTTTTTATTTCCTGCCAACAATCAGAATATTATCTGAGAAACGTTTCGGCAAAACTCTAGCGAGTAAAAAAGGATATTGCCTCGAGAAGCCAGGAATTCTACCGTTCAGACTAAAGAGAGTACTTACTTCTCGCCAATGATTTTCTCTCGCCATTCGAATCAAATCTACTTCTAATAGCGCTGATATATGAGAGGGATATAACCCAGGCCCCTCTTGAAATGCATTGAACTGGCCTTTTAGAAATAGAGTCATAAAACTCAACAAACTCAATTGATTCGGCGTAGTAATAAAAATCCATCCTCCAGGTCTAGTGAGACGAGTCAACTCTCTTACGAAAAACCGGGGATTTTCGAGATGCTCAATCGTCTCAATCGCAACCACCAAATCCGCGTAATTCTCCGGAAGCGGAATGCGACCAGAATCCAGATCTACTTTACAAAAATCATAGTTATCTGGAAAATCTTGATATCGAACTACATCAGCTCCAATGTAAGTTTTGCATAGATCACTCACATACGGTATGAGTTGGCCAACACCACAACCGACATCCAGAATGCAAGCTGGTTGAATCTCACGACTTGAAATCGCACGAAGCACCATCTTATAGATAGCTTCACTGCTTGTGCCAAGGCTTGATTTAGCTCTTTTCTCAACTAGAACGTCACTCATGTAGACAAACTCTGAAGTGCTTTATATAACTTGTTCATTTGATTCGACGCGTCGCACAAATGCGTTGCTCTAACGGCGCCGGCTTCGCTCATTTTTTTTCGCAATTCGCGGTCGGTGATTAGTCTCTTCATCGCTTTTCCTACCGCTTCCGTATCCCCTTGTTTGCAGGAGATACTGCAGTCGCAGCTAAAAATTTCGGCAGCTCCCCCTGACGACGATCCAATCACCGGTAGTCCTGCGAGTAGCGCTTCGATATACACGAGTCCAAACGGTTCAGGACTAGTGTTTGGCTGGCAGTAGATATCTGCGGCAGCCATAAGCGAGGGGACATCGGATCTCTGCCCAAGAAAATGCACGCGCTCACTAATACCATATCGAGTCGCCAGATCGCGCAATTCCTTCATATAGTCCGATTCATTTGATTTCTGCACACCACCTGCAATCCAAGCCCGCCAACCAGGAAGATCTTTCAATTGCCCAAGCGCTTCTATAGTGACAGAATGTCCCTTCCAACGCTCTAACCTGCAAGCCTGAAGAATTACAACAGAATCCTGTGGGGTGTCTAGGCCGCTCCGAATAGTTCGCCGTAAGCTATCACCATCTTTATTCCGAGGAGGCTTGTTCACGGGAAGGTATATAACCCTGCTTTGTCTACCCCCGAATAATTTCGCTGCAGGTTCCTCCGTAAATTTGCTATTCGCAATGATAAGATCAGGTGATGTTCGCGAAGCCCAGCGATTGATAAAGCCCTTTCGATCTAATCGGTCATGGACTCCTGCTACGAGCTTAATTCCAGTCGATTTTACCACAGGTGCAAAGACCACATAGGGCCAAGCTCCATGAATCATAATCACATCAAACTTTGATTTTACGAGAAGCCGCTTTAGGAGAGTTCGTGCTCTGAAGATCGTCAAGAACCGACTTAGTCGCACGGCCTCCATGTGGTGGACCACAACACCGGTAGCATGAAGCTCATCCCAGAGTCTTCCGTGAAAGCATAAGGCGAATTCAGGTTCCATAGTTGGTACTAAATTCCGCATTCTAGCTAGAGTTAATAGGTAAGCCTCAATTCCCCCGTATAAATTACCCGAATAAACGTGCAAGACTCTCATTTTAAAGACTGTGCAGTTCCGATCGATGAGAAGTGAATAATCTCGCAATCTCAAAGTGCTTCGTCAAATTACGATTCTGAGGTTAGCTTTATTATCTGCGAATACACATCCAAACTACGCTGCGCCATCTTTGAATAGCAAAATTCTTCTGTAGCCCGGTTGTAGCCTTCATCAGATAGCTTCTTATACAACTCGTCGTCCATCGCTAAGCGGTTTGCAGCATTGGCAAAGGCCAGATGATTATTCACAGGAACTGTGATTCCCGAAACTTCATCCGGTGAGACCCAGCTCACTCCACTCGCGGGAATTGCAGTGTTTATTACCGGACACCGGCTAGCCATGGCTTCGACTTGGACTAGTCCAAATGCTTCACTTCGTGCATTGCTTGGAAACCACAAAGCTCGAGCAGCTTGATAGGCACCGACCAATTGATCTCCCGAAGCCCAACCCAGCCAATGCACGCGATTTTTTACGCCGCATTTCTCAGCAAGAATTTCTAATTCTTGCTTCATGGGGCCAGTTCCAATTAGTAGGAGATTTCCAGGAACATCCGCCAAGGCGCGGATTGCTATGTCAAAACCCTTGTAATAAATGAGCCGTCCGACACACAGCCAAATCGGCCCAGGATATTTGGTTCGAAACGCTTCGGCACAGGCCATGGCATTTGGAGAAGGGTTCTTAAATTGATCTAAGTTGATTCCCAAAGGCAAAGAAACCACTTTCTTTTCGAATCGCTGAAGCAGCTTAGAGCCCTCAATATATTGAGAACTAGTCGCAAGGATGCAATCCGCTCTACTGTATATCATCCTCTCTAAAGGCGAAAGGATGTGCTTAAGAACTCTTTGTCGAATAATGTCGCTGTGATGAGTGATCACAATTGGCTTCACAATCGGTAACGACGCGACGGCGAGCATCATCGTCACATTCGGAGTATGCAAGTGCCAGATATCTGGCGGATCTTTCGAGATGATTCGAATTGCATTAATTAGCCCCGGAGCCAAATCCAGCTTGGCAAGGCAGGCGACTCGACCGATTCGCATCACTCGGACGTTTTCATCGCACTCATTCACAGTGAGAGTGCGACGAAATTTTCTGAAAGTAACGTCTTTGCCCTTATCGTCGCGATGATTGACTACCACGACTCGAACATCCGCCCCCAAGGCGGCCTGCCCTTGCACCAAAGTCTGCGTGTGAGTTTCAATCCCCCCCGAGGCGGGCGGATAATATTTACCTAGATGGGCGACCTTGATCGGGCGATTCGACAATGAGGCCGATCCATTTCGAGTCTCGGTCAAATTCAGAACTTCAGATGGGATTAAACTATTAATCGTAGCGAACTCAAGAAAGCGGTGAATTGTCGAGAGCAACATATCCACTCATCGACAGAATTTGTGTTTTAAAAAATGCGAAGAGCCCATTCTGGACTACTGATTGCTTTCAGGTGCACGAACCAACTCAAAGTAAATAGACTCCGTCCCTTTGGGATGCGATCGCGCATCCTTCCAGTGTGAAATCATGAACAAATCCAAAAAATAAAAACAACTAACCGCTTCGCAGTTCTACAGAAAAACCAAGATCGAATTTACATATTAATTAGTCGCAAGACATCCAATCCCGTCCCTAAAAACTGAGAAAACCTCTCAACACTTTATAACCAACCCGCGCGATTCGCTAACAGGCCGTTACAACTTCAGTCAACTGATGAGTTTCTGATTGTGTTTCAGGGCGTTTTGAAGCTTGAGGAGAGAAAAGCCAAGTGGAAATACATCCGTGTCCGATATTTGAATGTTCGTTGTCATTGCACTACCCAAATCGGAATGATCAGACCTTCGCACGGAGGTAAGACTCCTTCAACATAAACTAGAAGGTAGGAAATACACATCGTTAAACCATATTTAACTTATTATCGTCGTCGAAAACTGCGAATGCAAGCCAAATTAGGTAAAATTGAACGATTCTCTGCTGTCAGCTTTATTCGATTTAGGAATAAGTTCGAATGATTTACTGTCATATTTAAAAGCAACTTATAATATTCGTTTAATCATGAGTATCTGGTGGATGGCTATAGAAAAACCCAAGGATTTAATGAGAAAATGATGAGAGAACTTGTCTGGGGGGTACAAAGCAAAAGTGATAATTATTTTGCTGACCTATTAGATATAACTATTATTCTCATATTAGCATATCATTCAGAACTTGCGTCAGTTCCTTGGATACTGTGGCCACTCCAACTATGGTATCTGAATTGAAGGAGGAATTAATATCATAAATTTTAATTCATTTTACTTGAGCTTTTTAACCTACAAAAGCCTTGTAGTTTGCTCGCTCATTCGACAGCCTGTGGCATTCAAGCGGTTTTAGAAGAGCGAATGTTAGAAGACTTCTCATAAAACCAGGTCAGTTTGATTGGTTAGCCAAATAAGTAATTCCTGTGAGCATCGTAAGGAACCGAAAGAACCAGGAAAAACCGTCCGGATTCAAGCTGGGCAATGAGAAGAGGCAGCTAACTGGCCCTGCTGCCTCTTCAATAATCTCTTAGTATCGGTAGTGATCCGACTTGTAGGGCCCTTCTTTCGAAACGTGGATGTACGCGGCCTGTTCCGGAGTCAATTCGGTCAAAACGACGCTTAACTTCTTCAACTGCAGCCGGGCCACGTGCTCGTCCAACTTCTTGGGAAGAACGTAAACACCCACGGGATATTTATCATTATGGCGCCAGAGTTCGATCTGGGCTAGCACTTGATTGGCGAAGGAGGAACTCATCACATAGGAAGGGTGGCCCGTACCACAGCCCAGGTTGACCAGACGGCCTTTGGCCAGCAGAATGATCCGCTTTTTATCAGGGAAAATGATGTGATCGACTTGGGGCTTGATCTCTTCCCAGCGATAATCTTCCAACGAAGCAACATCTATCTCATTGTCAAAATGTCCAATGTTACAAACAATAGCCTGATCCTTCATTTTGGCCATATGAGCATGCGTGATCACCTTGTAATTGCCGGTCGCCGTCACGAAGATGTCCGCTTTATCACACGCATAGTCCATGGTCACCACGCGATAGCCTTCCATCGCGGCCTGTAGCGCGCAAATGGGATCGATTTCGGTGATCCAGACCTGAGCCGAGAGGGCTCGCAAGGCTTGAGCGGATCCTTTGCCCACATCGCCATAACCAGCGACGACCGCAATTTTCCCGGCAATCATGACGTCCGTGGCGCGTTTGATGCCATCGACCAAGGACTCCCGGCAACCGTACAAATTGTCAAATTTGGACTTGGTAACCGAGTCATTCACGTTAATTGCAGGGAATTTTAACTCGCCCCGCTTGTGCATCTGATAGAGCCGATGTACTCCCGTGGTAGTCTCTTCGGTAACTCCCTTGATGGCAGCCAGATTCTTGCTATACCAGCCCGGCTGGGAGGCGATCCGAGCCTTAATAGCAGCAAACAGAACTCGCTCTTCTTCGCTGGTCGGCTTATCCAGGACGTGAATGTCGGCTTCGGCCCGAGCTCCCAGGTGCAGAAGCAACGTCGCGTCGCCGCCATCGTCGAGGATCATGTTGGAGTGGCCACCATCCGCCCATTCAAAGATCTTGTGGGTGTATTCCCAATATTCGGTGAGCGATTCGCCCTTGTAGGCAAAAACGGGAATTCCTGCCGCGGCAATCGCTGCGGCCGCATGATCCTGCGTGGAAAAGATGTTGCAGGACGCCCAGCGAACTTCGGCCCCTAAAGCTTTCAAGGTCTCAATGAGCACAGCCGTCTGGATGGTCATGTGCAAAGAGCCGGTGATTCGAGCCCCTTTCAGAGGCTGTCGCGAGGCATATTCCTCTTGAATCGCCATCAAACCGGGCATCTCAGTTTGAGCAATGGCAATTTCCCGTCGGCCCCAATCGGCCAGGGAAAGATCGGCTACTTTGTAGTCTGTGAAAGAAGCGGTTTTTTGTGCAACGGCAGACATTCGCAATCTCCTGAAACTCAAGGCGCCGTTGAACAATAATCTCCATCCCAGCGAGCCTGGCAGGAACGCCCGTGCGTACCGTCGCAGCGCCTCTCGCTGGCGTGGTTTGATCAAGTTGAGTTGAGAAATCTCTCCTGGAAGATCGGATCCTTCTGTAATATTATACCTAGTAATCTTACCCAAGGAGAGTCAAGAGGTCCCTTGGCCACAGTACAGGCAATATCGCTATAAATTGGAACTTATGAATCAAGCGTTGAGGGCCATTCCACTTGCAATATTGGCAAATATGTCATCTTATCCGATTTTAGAGTGCACTGACTCTCTCGGAATCGGATTTTGCCACCTGCAGTTTGAATGACGGAACTCTAGATAAAGAACTTTCTCATACTTAAAGAAAAAGAAGACCAAAATGGAAGGCTTAAGTTACGAAACGACCAAGCAAGTGTGGAGTCGACAACTCGCGTCAAGCCACTACTTTTTAGATCTAAATTTTCACTAATTTATCGTCGCAAAAAGGTCCAGCGAGGAGTTATCGAAGAACAAACCCCATTTTGCAGTGAGCGTTTTACTATATCAAATGTTACTATATACGATCAGATTCATGACTGCCATAAACAGGTATTTCTGATGAAGAAGGACGACGACGACCCAGCCCCCTCAAAAGAGAAACATTTTCCCGGCCTAGATGGGATTCGAGGACTGGCAATTGGACTGGTACTGTTTTCCCATAGCGTCATATATGACCAGTTCACCGGACTCCGATCTTATGGACTACTCTCCGGACATTCAGGGGTTTCAATTTTTTTCGTACTGAGCGGTTATCTTATTACAATGCTTATGCTTCTCGAAGAAGGAAAAACCGGCCGCGTCTCCTTGCGATTGTTTTACATACGAAGATCTTTAAGGCTATTTCCTGCCTTGTGGATTTATCTTGGCACAATCTGCATAATATGGATTGGTGGAGCGCTCCCGCATCACCCCTGGCACAGCTTTATTTCCTCACTTTTCTATTTTCGCAACTTGGTCGGTCAAGGGCATGAGACGGCACATCTTTGGTCCTTATCGATTGAGGAGCAATTTTACGTATTTTGGCCATTACTTTTCATACTACTTAAACGTCGCAACAAAACTCGGCTAATCATTGTCTGTGGGCTAATTTTATTGATAACGTTATGGAGAGTTTACGCTGCAACAGCTGGACTTGCATCCGATGGGGCGCTTTACATCCGCTCCGATTTCAGATTTGACTCGCCGCTTTATGGCTGTATGCTTGCCATGGCCCAAAGAGTATGGCCAATCAGCTTCAATGCTCTCATAAGCAGCAACAGAACCAGGAGTATTTTGGAGGCAACCGGTTTGCTCGGGCTTACTCTATGGATCGGATTTAAATTAGCAAGCTTCACCTATCCTGGACTCGACACGTCGATTGTTAGCATACTAAGCCTCCTTCTTGTACTATCTCAGCTAAAATCGAGTGAAGCATTTAGTTTGTTATCACTAAATTCGCTAGTGTGCATGGGAAAAATATCATATGGGCTCTATCTTTGGCAGCAACTTTTTAACGGCACGTTAACAGGCGGTTTTGAGAATATCAGAATATTTCCTTTTGGATTAATAGCAACTTTTTTTGTCGCAGCGCTTTCATACTGGCTCTTAGAGAAGCCAATCCTTGGACTGAAGGATCGACTGTATCACAAAAATTGAAACCTCGCATCCGAAAGATTTAGAAATCAGATCTTTTTAAGTGACTAGCAATATTGCTGGATTTTATATGACAGTTGTACTCCGAATCGCTTCGCGAGAGACCACTCCAAAACCTCGGTAGAGTCATATAGATAAATCGGAGGTGGGCCAATCCGAGGTCTATGCATGAGTGTACTAATTCCAATGGACACCGAGGGTTCGATCGCGATAAGTCCGAGAATTTTTTCATTCGATTCGCCAGCGATAGGCGTAGCCAGCAAGCAGAGATCGTCATATCGCGATCGTTTTACTTGATTCCTTCAACGGAGAATAATCGGTTCGAAACCAGTTTCGATCATCTCTCCTCGCAGGATATCCGAATCGAGGCCTATACCCGAGATCAGAAAAATCCCTAAGTGCACTTTGATCGGAATGTCCATCTGCGTCGAAATCGGCGTGCAAACGCAGAGCGTGTTGATGAGCGTCTACAAGACTCTGAAACTGCGAGGCCAAGCTCCGCTCGATACGTCACTCAAATCACTTAATGCCCTTAACGAAATTGGCAAACTGACACAGCTGTTGGAAAAGATGGGTTCATAAGACTGAACTGTTACAAGGCATTTAGCTCATAGAATCAAAGGAATATATGACGCCTTCAGATAACACTCAAAATAGGACCGACAACTTAAAACGAGAACCGCGAAGTGATTTACTTAAAGCCGCAGCAATTTACGGGGTAGTTGCGATTCACACCCCTGGACCAGAAGATGATCTAACCTCCTGCTTCCGATTTTGCGTTCCAGTATTTATTATACTTTGGGCAATGCATTATGAGCTTGGCCTAAGTAAACGCTCGCCCGTACAAGCCCGACGATATGTTATGAACCGTCTAATCAGTCTTGCTTTTCCTTATTCAATCTGGACCGCCATCTATTTGTTTTTATTTCATACAAGGGAACAGTGGTTAAACACGCCGTATACTACTATTGCAAATGGCTGGCTAGGGGGATACGGATGGCCAGGGCAATATTACTTTGTTGTACTTTTTCAACTGACAGTCATCTTTCCTTTTTTTCGAGGAATTTTCCAAAGTCGACTTCTTTATCCAATACTAATATTAGGGCTGATTGTAACTTTAATCTCGGAAGCTTTTCTATGGAAATTCCACTTTGTATCCGGAATGGGAGACAGATTATTTGTTTATTGGATACCCTATCTTGCTCTTGGAATAACATTGTCGCGCCCCCCTATCCCGTCGCTCTTACCGAATTTTCTCATGGTAATAATCTCAATCATTGCACTGTCAGTTTGCAAATATGAGCAAGCTTGGTTAGCTTCTCAATCCGATCGAGCCTCTCCATATATACTAGTATCTGTTTATGTTGGATCAATATTCCTTGCTTGGGCATCATTTTTTCGATCTAGGCAAACAGAATTGTTTACCACTAAGGTTGTTACTGCAATAGAATTCGTAGGTCGAAATACATTTCCAATTTTCTTACTTAATCCACTCGTTATTTATCTCCTTCCCCCTGAAATTGCCGCACCGATCCACAATAATTCGGGCATTGCTAAGCATTACATTCTGGCGATGCTCGTACTAATAATTTGTTTATGTTTGGCTCGAGTGCTTAGGTGGCTTAGAATGGGCTCATTTATTGGAACCTAATAATTCCGGCAGTTACTGAATTGCCTCACTGACCGCTCCGAATTATTTTATGGGACGCAACATCGAAACTGAAAGTTGAATGGTGTAGATAGTTAGTTGGCGGTTTTCAAATGTCCGAACAATTCTACTTTTAGTCAATGGCTCAGCATGTGTTCGAAGCGTAGCATAAAAACGAGCAATATCAACTTAGGCTTACTCCTTGTCATTTGGATAAATTCGTTCCCGAAATTGCAAATTTTTTTTAGATTTTCGCGTCTTTTGAATTATTTGCAGCGAATTTTTGCAATCTGAGAGGGAGTAACCGTGATTATCGATTATAAAGCTCTCTTTCAAAGGGATTAGCTCAATAATATCTTTTTAAATTCTCGCTTCTCGGCGGGGCATTTAAATTTCTTAGCTGGTTTTACGAAAAGAGCGGGATTTCAATTAGGTTATTTCGCCATATTCTATCTGAGGAGCTTACAGCACTTGCCATAGTACTTCTCAGAATCGATCACTCTCGTTTCCTTTCCATTTTCTCTTCTCAGTTTGCAAAACTGTCTGCACTTTCCCAGATAATCTAAGCGGAGCAGGCCATTAGGAACAAGCGTTTGACGGCTTTTTTGTATTTTCGCGTTCCGGGCCCGCTTTGCGGAAGTGCTCGAAATTCTTCTTGCAAAATCAGCTTTAGCAACGACTTGCGTCGATCGTTATGAGAAGGCCGTCGCGGCTGATTATCCCAGGGACGATCGGCACGATCCACTAACTTCCTTTGCGGTTGATTCCAAGCCCACAGTTCGGTCAAAGTCATCATCCACAGGTTCATGTGAAACGCGCCGATGTTGGCGTGCAGGTTTCGCAATTGCTGCTGACCGGCTCTCCAAACTTCCTTGACGTCCTTGAAGACCTGCTCGATGGCATTGCGGCTGGCCACGGTTTCCAGGATCTGGGCCACCGTCGCCTCCGGATTCGTCGAGAAGAAAGCGATCCACCCTTTTTCTCTTTAACCAGAACCACGCGGATGACTCCCTCCGCCGACTTCCAGGTCGCCAGAAAACTCTTGTACGTTTTGACTTCTGGGCGACCGTACAACTGCAGGGAGGCCGACGACCATCCCCGGGCATGAGCCGCTCGCTTGGCCAAGTCGATTCGCTTCTCTCCGTACTTGCGGGGACGCCCCCGACCTTGGGAGGGAGAGGGCAACTCGTATAGGGCGGCATCCTTGCGGAGCCGACTGATCAACGTGAAGTTCAACTGCCGACACGCCCGCAGAATCGGTTTCTTCGCATAGCCGCCATCCGCCACGATCCAGACTGCTTTCCCCGGAGAAAACAAAGACTTCGAGAGCCATTGCAGGATCTCCACCGCCAGTTGCAGCTTGGTCCGAAACTTCCACTGGTACTTGCGGGGAAGCGTCGCGACCTCTTTCTGGCGGACGTATAACTGGGCTCGCAAAGGCAAGCCGATAATGCCGTGGAGAGGATGCCAGGCCAATAAAGCCGCCACGACGAAGTTCTGCCCGTATTCGAGCAACTGTCCGATTGGACCCGGAGTCGGATTGTGGTGAATTCCGGCCCCTTCGACCTTCGGACCGTAACGTTTGGTGAGGGTGTCATCCAGAGCAATCACGATCTTCTCGGATTGGGCCGCCGGGTGTTTGAGAACCAGTCGTCCCACGGCGGTACTCATCGAAAGGGATTCTCGACCGACCGCTGCAAGGTGCCGGTAGGCCGACTTGTACTTTCGACGGATACCGGCGGCTCGGAACCATCGGGAGGCGGTGCGTCGCTGGTCCTGAGCGAGGAACATGCCGCGGAAGATACGCACGGTTAGCGACTGGATTCGAGCATCCAAAAAGAAGACCAGGGCGGAAAAAGCACTGGACAGAAAGGAGGGAAAACGAGATACTTCCATGGCCGGTGCCTTCCTGGCTTGATGTTTTTTAAGCACCACCATGCTGACGGAAGCACCGGCTTTTTCAAGAACAATTCAAATTCCCAATACCCCTAAATTGTTAAGACTTTCTGGGAAAGTGCAGAAACTGTTATAAAAAGCGCAAATATCGCAGAGATATGGCGATTTTATAATTTCAAATAGTTATTCGAACACACCTAGTGTAGTGTCTCACACAGAATGTGTTTTATCCAAGGTAGCCCTCGCCCGGCGGACTTTCTCCAGAATAGCCTCGGCTTTGGCGGTCCACTGGAATCCCTTTCCTGTGTTATTGTGATGATCGATGTAGCCTTCAATCCCCTGGATTAATTGCGGCACAAATCGAAATGTGCCTCGACGCAGTCGTTTGTCTGTTAAGTCGCGAAACCAGCGTTCCACCAGATTCATCCAGGAACTGCTCGTGGGGGTGAAATGCATGTGGAATCGAGGATGCCGGGCGAGCCAACGCTGAACTTTGGGATGCTTGTACGTGGCAGGTTTGTCCACGATCAAATGCAAGTCCAAGGCCGGATCGGTGGCAGCATCGATCCGTTTGAGAAACTTGATCCATTCCTGGTGTCGATGTCGTGGCATGCATTCGCCAATTACTACGCCTTCCGCCACGTTCAAAGCCGCGAAGAGAGTGGTGGTGCCATGACCCATGTAATCGTGAGTCAGAGTGCCGCAACGGCCGGGCACCATGGGCAAGCTTTTTTGCGTGCGATCAAGGGCTTGTATCTGACTCTTCTCATCGCAACTCAGCACCAGGGCGTGCTCGGGAGGGTTCAAGTACAAGCCCACTACGTCCCACAGTTTCTCGGCAAATTGAGGATCATTCGATACCTTGAAGGTCTTATGCAAGTGCGGCTTCAAGTTGTGGGACGACCAAACCCGCTGCACGGTGGCTTTGCTCACTCCCACCTCTTGGGCCATCGTTCGCGTGCTCCAATGAGTCGCACCGGATGGTTTCTCCTGAGTGGTCTTGCGGAGAATTTCTTCGACGACTTTCCCGCTGATCGCTGGCGTTCGACCCGGTCGCGAAGCATCCCGTTCGATACCCGCCAAACGCAGCTTCGCAAATCGGGTCCGCCAGCGCGCCACCGTGGGCTTCGACGTGCCGCACTGCTGAGCAATGTCCTTGTTCCGTACACCCGCGGCCGCCGCGAGTATGATCTTCGCCCGAAGGACCAGCCGAGCGGGAGTACTTCGTCCCCGAGACCAAGAAGTCAAAGTTTGTCGTTCCTCCTCGGACAGCGAAATTGGCAGCGCGACTTTCATGGGTTTTCTCCTTCTCTATTGAGTAAACCGCAAAAAGGAGCTAAAAGTAACGCTATTTCTGAGACACTACACTAGGCCTGCCCCTTTCCCGTCCCCCAAATCCTTTCACACCTAGTATTACTCCGTTAGCAAAGATGGCTGTCTTTGACAAGCGACGGAACAGATTGTCTGCAGAGCGGGCATCGGGCGCACCAGCAAGCTAAGAGGGATTGCATTTGTTCCCGCAATTTGGGCAACGTTAGTCGGATGCTATTTTTTTTTGGCCACTTCGCCGGATATTTTGGAGGAATGCGTACGCCATCAAGACCAGCACGACGTGGTGATTCCAGCCTCTCCAAGAACGACCTTCGAAGTTATCCAAACCGAGTTCGTCTTTGAGTTCTCGATAGCTGTGTTCGATGCCCCATCGATTCTTGGCCCTCGAAACCAGTTGTTTTAGGCTTGTATCCGCAGGAAGATTGCTGAAGAAATATTTGGCGGGTTATGCTTCGCTTTCTGGCCATTCGGCGAGTAACGAGCAGGGGGCGAGTGGCTCTTTTCCGGCCGACAGTCGGCGAGGACAATTCCCCGAAAGCCGTTAGCCCCGGCGTGACGCAGCATCGTCAGGGCCATTTGCCATTTCAGCCGATACGGGATCGAGTCCGGTATTCCTGCTTTTGCCATTCGAGCGGAATCTTCAGTCCAGACTGCGGGTAAATAAAGCTGGGCCTCCAGCCCTACAACTTCTGCCTGAGTAGCGAATTGCCATGCAACAGCCACTCGGCAACTCGCTACTTTACCGAGTGTCCCCGCATATTGACGGGCGACGCCGACGGAATGCACGCCCTGTTTGGGGAATCCGATATCGTCGATGAGGCGCGTACCGTCTGTGCCGAATTGCCGCGCGATCCATCTTTGTAGGTCAGCTATTACGGCCTGTTCCTCCTAAGAGCTTTGATTGAGAAATTGCTGCAAAGCTTGTTCGTAGTCGTTCTTGCCCTGCTCGATCGCTTGGAGGCGAGCCGCCATTGGTTCAACGCTCTTGCATTGACCGTCCAGCAAAAAGCCTCGAAAGTAACACTCGCACCAACGACGCCGACGAGGGTGTGCTAAACTCGCCGCAACTTGATCCAGAAATGCAGTGAGATCATTCTTATGTTTCGCAAGCTTCCGAGCATCGATCTCAAGAATATAGCTAAGCTGCAAAAATGCGCAAGTCCTGTAGCGGAGTAATACTAGGGGCAGAAGTTGCTTCACCTCCGGTACGTATGCCGGAGTGCTGTCAACAGCTACTGGAAGGGCGTTTGCGTCTACCAGAAAGTGCTGTTTGAGACAGGCACGCCCTCAATCAGTAGGATTTTTGCCACTTCCCTGAACTCCACTGAAAGCTCGGACAAGACTGCCGTCAACGACAGCCCGCGATCAATCTATCCGTCCCGCATAGTCGAGTTTCTGTAGCAAAATCTGATGGAAAGAATGCCAGCCTCATTCCATTCATGTGAACGGCGTAGACAGCTGCGAACACAGCCACAGTCCAATTCGGCGGGGCAGTTGATTCCAAGGTATGTTGAATCGCAGAACAAAAATTATCCCAGTTAAAGTCTGTCGATCTTCCAATCGCTTTCGACCCGGATTTCGAAAACTACGCTTTTTAGGGACGGGGATCAACGGTTGGAGAAGAGTCCTCAATTCGTTCGAGACTAGGAGTTTTGGCATAAGACAACTCCTATACTATCTCCATTACACCTTCAGGGGATCTATAAAAATGCCCTTTTCTCACAGCTTCTAAGGAAAAGGGGCTAGTTCTTTCCAAGTACGGTTGTGATTTAAATAGTGAATGTGCGGGGCTTGGTGATATAGTGATACTGAGTCCAATTCGATTCGATGCAGCAGGAGTTAGAACAGTGCAGCCTCTTGTGACTATCCCAATAGCCGCGTACAAGAGCCGACCCGATCATTTGCAAATGGCCATCCAGAGCGCTCTATCGCAATCCATAAAAGATATCGAGATTATCGTATCGGATGATTCGCCTGACGACTCACTCAGGCGTATAGTCGATACCTTTCGGGATGCCCGAATCAGCTACCACCATAACAATCCAAGGCTAGGTGTCGCCAAGAATCACTGGCGAGCTTTTGAAAATGCCAGAGGCGAGTTTATCGCAGTACTAAACCATGACGATGTGATTGCTGTGAATTTCTTAGAGAAGCTGGTAAATCCGCTACTTGCCGATCCGAACTTGGCAATTGCATTTTGTGACCACTGGGTGATTGATCTGGAAGGGCGTCAACTCTTGGATGAATCCAATCACATAAAGCAGATCTGGGGCCGGGACAAAATTATTCCTGGTGTGGTAATGCCATTTTATCATTTATTTGTGGCACAATCTGTCCCAATGGTGATGGGAGCCGTCTTCCGTAAGAATTTGTTTCCATCGAATCCGCCTGATCTAGCCGGTCCTGCTTATGACTTATGGATGACATACCTACTCTGTCGTGAAGGCCGTGGAGCTTACTATACTCCAGAGCGGCTCAGCAGTTGGCGTGCGCACCCTAAAAATATCACTAGCCAAGGAGGTTTGGATTGGTTTTATGGCTCGGCGAAATGTTGGGCGACCGCTGGTCGAGATGCCAATTTTCTGCCTTACAAGTCACAAATTCTCCGAAAAGCTGCTATAGGTTATTTTAATTGTGCACTCTTTGAATTAAGAAGAGGCAAAACGTGGAGTGCGTTCCTGTTTGGACTTCGGTCTATTAAAACAAAACCTACTTCAAAAGGATTTACTGCCTGCCTTTTACCTGTACTTCCGAAACCAATACGATGTCGATTGCTCAGAAACAAAACTTAGCCAAATTTGATTCTAGAACGGTTAGAAATATGCATCCTTACCAAGAGTAATCAGTTTTCAATATTATTTATAACTGATCATAATATTACCCTAAATACAATCGCATGAGATAAATGAATTGTATTCCCATGGAAATGAATTAATCGCCTTGGCTTGGTGCATACTTCTTGTACTTCCTGAATCGATTTAGGTTCACAACATAAATTTTGTTGGCTAATTTAAACTGCTGGTCCTTCAACTAGCAGAACAACTTGAGGTTCTCGTACATGCCACCCGATACGCGAATGTTTCGATCGCCTCCTCTCACGTTTCCTAACATTCCTGCATTAGACGGGCTTCGAGCCGTGGCAGCTTGTCTAGTCTTGATTCATCATGGAAGTTATGGCCGATTGCCAGGGGGATGGATCGGAGTAGATCTGTTCTTTGCGCTCTCGGGTTATCTGATCACGGGAATTCTTGCGGCAGAATTGTCACGAACGGGAAGGATACGATTCGGCCGATTTTACATCCGTCGTGTTTTAAGGCTTCTGCCTGCACTAATAGCTACAGTGTTGTTGGCGGGACTTCTTTGGCCAATAACCCCATTTAAAAGCCCTACTCCATCATGGCTTGAGGCCGCTGCGGCTGCGTTGTTCTATGTCGCCAATCTTGTCCCTGCCGAATCCTTGGGGTCTCTGTCACACTGTTGGTCGTTAGCGATTGAAGAGCATTTTTATCTGCTCTGGCCACCAATACTGGCTGTCGCCTGGAGGCACGGAGGTCTACGTTTAGCGATTGTTCTCGCGGTTTCAGGGATGGCCGCTGTCGCCAGGGAAATCGCGCTTAAATTCCAAGAAAACATCTAATGTCATTAATTGTATTGCGCATCGTTCTTCTTTAGTGGAGGATGTGGAAATCGCTCGCTAGATCGCCCTGGGGTTCCTCGATGTTTCAGCTTTCCGAACTATCTCCCGCGCCGGCGAAAACTCCGTTGACCGATCTCCTCGTCCACTTCGCGGATTTGCCCGACCACCGCCTCGATCGTTGCCAACAACACACGCTTTCGGAAATCATTTTCATAGCCATTTGCGCCGCGGTTTCCGGAGCCAACGACTGGGTGGCCGTCGAAGCTTTCGGCGTGACCAAGATCGACTGGTTCCGGAAGTATCTCCCCTTGCCCAACGGCATCCCGAGCCATGACACTTTCGGCCGAGTTTTCCGCTATCTGGACACGGATGCTTTCGAGGCCTGCTTCGCTTCATGGATGGCGGAAATCTGCGTCGGGACCGACCTGCTTCAGGTGGCGATCGACGGCAAGACGATGCGTTCGTCAGGCGGTCCGGGTCAGAAGTGCCTGCACGTGGTCAGCGCGTTTGCGACGGCCAACCGCGTGACGCTGGGCCAAGAGGCGGTGGACGATAAATCGAACGAGATCACCGCGATCCCGGAATTGCTGAAACGGCTGGACATTGCCGGAAAAATCGTGACTATCGACGCGATGGGCTGTCAAAAAAAAATCGCCGAGGCGGTGCGGGAACGGGACGCGGATTACCTGTTGGCGGTGAAGGACAATCAACCGACTCTCTTGGCCGAGATCAAGGCTCATTACTTCAAGCATTTGGAGTCCGGATTCGCCGATGTACCGACGACGTTCTGCGAATCGACGGAGAAGAATCGAGGCCGAGTGGAGTACCGTTCGTGCCTCGTGTTTTCGGACGTCAATTTCTTATCGATGAAGGACGATTGGAAAGGCTTGAAGACGGTGGTCGTGGTGGTGACCGACCGCCGAGAAAACCACAAGAGCGCGAGCGAAATCCGCTACTATATTTGCAGCCGAGCGTCGGACGCTCCGGTGTTGGCGAAAGCGGTCCGGGAACATTGGACGATCGAGAATAATTTGCATTGGTCCTTGGATGTGACATTCGGCGACGACGACAGCCGGGTTCGAAAAGATAACGGCCCTCAGAATTTCGCCAGGATTAAAAGGTTGGCTCTGAGCATAGTAGCGAATGCGAGCGGCAAGGAATCGATGGCAGTCAAACGACTGAAAGCCTGCGCCAGCGATGAACGCCGAGAATTAATTATTCGAGAATTCCTTCAGCTTTAAATGCGATTTCCCTGCCGCTGTCGCGGTATTTCGGTATGTTGGAGGCGCTACATGGTTTGGTTTTTCATCGTATCGCTTTACATTAACTCGGGCTGATGCGCTGCTAGCGGGGTGTTCGGCAGCCTTTATTTGTCCTCCCTCCGAGTCGAAGAGTAGAAGGCGATATTTCGCTGACATTCTTATAATCCTTGGCCTGACAGGCCTTCTAATTTTTAGCTTGAATGTAGATTCCCACGCTGCATGGCTTGTGCCTTATGGATACCTATTGATTGCGATCGCTTGCGCATGTTTGGTGACCGCCGTAACTAACTCGTATCGAATCGCGACACTTCTTAGGTTCCAAGCGTTTCTCTGGCTAGGCCGAAGGAGTTATGGGATCTACCTTTACCATTTTCCAATATTTGATGCGTTGGAATCCTATCGAGTGGAAAAATCTGTTACCAATGCGGTTTGGATTACCGTTGCTCGAGTAGGAATCACTCTTTTAGTTGCAGCTTTATCTTATCGCTATCTGGAGTCGCCATTGCTAAGACTTAAGGATCGTTTCGCAAGCCGAAACGAAAGCGAAAGTGCCTAATTTAAGAAGAACCAATGTCGCTCTTTGTGCTTATATAAAAAGAATCTGTTGTTTCAGTCTTTTAAACGACTGGAATTCATCATCTCTACCCAAAGCCCCGGTTTTAGCATGAGTTTCAATCTCCTTTTCCGGATTGGCGAGTGGTTCCAACTTGGCAAAGCGAGTTGTCTCTGGCTCACCTCGTGGGAAACGGATTTCCTAAACCGTTCCTCCTCCAGATGGAAGTTCTCTGGAACGCGAGAGGATACGGGAGTATGTTGATCGGGAGAGGCATTTCGTCCGGGGCCGTCGCTGCCTGTTGGTCATCGCCGAACGGGTCGAACCCCCCTGTGTTGTTCTCCAGCACAACAAACTGCATTTAGATCTGCGATCGGACCCGACACCCAAAAGTGTCATGCCGTATTAGACGCTTGGTATAGGGAACCGGTGCGGCTTACCCTGCCGGACTTGATAGATAAGTGGCAACCGATTTTGGGAGTCGAGGCCACCTAGCTTCTATGTGCAGCGGATGCGATCAAAATAGGGAAGCTGCAACCCGACTGCCCGCACCATCCGGATAAACACCGACTTGGCGAAGAAACCGAGGGAATGTCTATAATACATTGTCGTTCACGAACTGGTTCATTTGTTGGAGCCAACGCATAATGCCCAGTTCGTGGCCCTGAGGAACCATTTCAGGCCACGATGGCATGACCACCGCAACGTCCTCAATCGCCTGCAGCTGGGCCACGAGATTGGGAGTATCAGGAGTCAACTCGCCCTTTAAATTGCCTACTCCTCTTCAGTTGATTAAATTCGTTTTCGTAAATGCAAAATTGTTGTCGATTTCCGCTCAATTTGAAATATTTACAATGAAATTTGCAATCTGAGTGGGAGTAAGCGAAATACTCCCTGCCCTGAGACCCAGAAGCATTTTTTCGTGACTTGCGGAAGCGCACGGTTCCTGCAACGGCCCAGTTCTACAACGAGATCGCACGAATCGGATCGCTGTTGCAGGCATTTCATCAGAGAGCTTACGACTTTAGACTATTCATCTGACGATGACGACGTTAGCCAAGCCCTCACGCTTGAGATCGAATGTCATGCGGTGTAAATACTTCCGCCCTCTAACCGCCGCCGCAACCCTGCTTCCAAGCCCCGAATTTCCCGGAGAAAAAATTCAATAGTGATTGTGAATGAAATCAAGAAAAAATGGCTCTTCCGTTTCTTGGTGTAGCATCCAGAGAAATGCTTCTGGATCTGGTTGACGAAGCCGCGAATCTCCGCAACGGTCGGCCCTAATTTTTTCGCAGCCCAATTCACGTCCAGGAGTATTCTCGTCCAGAGCGTAGTTAGACTCTGAATTCCATAACTCCGACGTAGCACTACCCGAATCTTGGTATTGAGTCCTTCCACCGGGCCGCTGCTTTTGCGTTCCTCGAAGTAGGCTAAGATCCCCTCCCAGTTATTCTTGAGCATCGTGATGAACGGCTCCCAATCCATCTCGATCTCGCGGGCCTGGACGATCCAATCTTCCAACAGTCGCGAGGCTTCGGCTCGGTTCGGGGCACTATCGAAGATCTTGGTCGCCTCCCAACGCAGATGGTAGATCGTTCCCAACGAAGGCACCTTCTCGAACAAATCCTCGAGGGCCTGGACCTGCTCCGGATTCAAATCCTCCGGACGACGCCGGAAGTCGTGCATCTGAGAACGCAGCTTCTTGCGGGCTTCCCCGCTCAAACTTCGCTTGTAGGCTCGATAGTTTTTTCGCAGATCGTCCGCCACCTCACCCAATTTCTTGGCGACGTGAAAGCGATCTATCACCGACTGGCTGTTGGGTAAATGCACGCCGCAGGCTTTCAAATACGCCGGGCTCATGTCCGTATGATGCCAACGCACCGCCGACCGTTGCTCGGCCGACAAATGCTCCAAACACGCTCGCCCCGCTGCTTCGTCGCGACCCTTGGACAGAGCCAGAATCTCCGGACGCTCCGCATTCGTCAGGTCTGTGAGAATGGTCGCATATCCCTTATGCCCCTTACGCAGGCTGATCTCATCCAGACCCAAACGCTCGATCTTCCGCTGGGGATCGATCTGCTTCGCCTTGGCGTCCTCTATCCGGTTCTTGACGATTCGCTCCACCGTTTCCGCGGCGATCCCCAAACGCACTGCCACGTCTTCGGCTGTGCTCCCGATCAGACTGACCAGCACCTGCTCCTCGAAGCGAAACGTATATTTCACATCCCGACGCTTGAACGGCGGCAACAGCGATTGACGGTGACCGCACGACGGACAGCGGTGATACACCTCCTGGTACACGAAAAAGCTCGGCTTACCCCACAAATCCAGATCGCGGATGCTCAGAAACTTGTTCTTCTCCACCAATTGAAGCCGAGACTCTCGCTGGCATGTCTCGCAACAAAGATTGTCGGGCAACTGCCAACTCACGTGAAAGGCGTGGCCCCCGTCGATGCGTTCGTATTCGCCAACGCTCACTCCGGCAGGGATGTCCATGTCTATGGCAATGGTAGTCGTTGTCATCGGCTCTTCCGTGAACCAGGAAAAGGGTACTCTCGATTGCAATCTATCCCAATAGAGTCTTTCTTCTTATCTTTTGCGCTTTTTGCGCAAACTTTTTGTGTATTTTATTAAATCGCGGTTTTGAGTTCTTTCGGGAACTCTTTGATGCGGATACGAACGGCCGCCGCCATCACCGCATTGCCTTTATCCGTCACATGATAGCGATGCGCCCGCGGGACTTTCCGAATCAATCCATGAGCGCGCAACCTTCCCAATTGTCGCGAGACTCGTTGCGTTTGCCGACGCCGTTCAGCGGCATCCCGGGCGGGCTCGTTCAACGCTTTCAGGATGTCGTGGTTGCGAAACCCATTGATGCGATTATCGCCGCATAAGACAGCCAGGAATAGCTTCTGTTCTTCGGCGTGCATCAAGTTCAAGCCGCGTCGCTTCCGGTTACCCAGAGAGACGGGTTGACTCAGTTGGTCGAGTTGACGCACGGTGACCGAAGGAGCGTCCACAACGGCCAAAGCCTCGAGATAGCGTCGATTCGAAGCGCGGGCGACTTCGAGGTAGCGATAGAAATTAGACACGCCTTTGTTCATGGGGCACCAGGCCATTTTTTCGACCCCTTTGCGGATGCATCGACGGCGGACGTGGAACTCGCCTGGCTGGTTGATTACTGTTTCAATGCGGAGAATCCGTTCGAATTTGTCGTACATTTTCAGCCAATTGCCTTTCATGCGGTGCTTGACGCGTGTGCCCGGTGCCCGTTTCTTGCGGCCCAGAGTAAGAATTTCTCCGTCGAATTGAGGATAGAGCTTGCGTCCCAGGAATTTCATAAGGTCGTCGGCAGAGAACTGTTGAATCGAGTGATCGACCAGACGCGGGTAAAGAGCTTGTAAGTCTTCACGACTTCGGAACAAAACGTCCGTGCTGTACTCGGCTCGATCGATCACCCAGTAGTATTGGCAGCGGTTCAGCCAGTCTTTTTTCAATAGCGGATTGGCCCGGCGGACCCAACGGTCGAGAATTTTGATCCAATTCAAATGGGCAAAGCGATCGGCCAGGCGTTGAGCGGCTTCGGGATTGTCGAGTTGAACGAAGGCATTATCGCTTTGAAGGAAGCCGATCTGCTTTTCGTTCATCTGGCGGGCCAGCCAGTCGTGACCGTTGACGTAGACTTGGACGCTGTAAGGAAAGAAGGTTTGGATGCGGACATGGATCAGTCCGAACTCGGGATCGAGAGAATAGAAATAGACGACGCGTTGCGGGCGAGACGTGAAGTACAATTCCGGTCGATCCTTGCCGGGACGCAGCTTGACGCCGCGACCGGTTTCCATGCAGCACAGCACGGCGACCAGTCCTTCCTTTAGACTGCGTTTGGCAATCTCCTCGCGGATGATCTGCTCTTTGGTGTGCTCCCCTTGGAGAAACCGATAAGGAGCACCGGCTTCGGCGGCGACTCGTTTGCCATGTTCCACCAGTTCTTCGGACAGACCTTCCAGGAAGGGAACGAAGTCTTTGCGACGCATGCCCAGTCCGCTATCGCAGAGACGGTGGAGATCTCCATTCTTGAAAAAGGGAAGATATCCTTTGAAAATCACGCGGTCGTGACATTCCAGAACGGATAGAATGGAATCGGCGAACTTCTTCGTAAATGAGTTGATCGTCGGCATGGCGTCGAGTCTCCAACGGTTGTGTGGTTACTTCCATTGGATAAACCGACGCCATGTTCGTTAATACCTAGGGTTGCGGGCATTGCCCGCGTTAAGACACTTTCGCCGAGAGTTGCGCCTAAAAACGGAAGAGCCGTAGGATACCTATGTGAAATGGCTTCATCAGCACAGCACTGCAGCTTCCTAATTAATCGGAATTTGGGCCGGTGATTGCTGAACCGAGAAAACAGCGCCCTTCGAACGGGGAAGTTGACTGCGTAGAACCGTTGTCTCAACACTGATAATGAGCTGACGAAACCGAACTCCCTCAGAATCGCCCGTGAAGTTTTTTCCAGATCAGAAATTCATCAGTTGCGCCACACATTTTGTTTGAGTAGATTCCGACCATCTCTTTCAGACAATCCATCGAGGTAAATAATGCGCAGCACTTAGCAAAATTCCCCTCAGCCTAGGTTTGAAAATTGAAATCGTTCTAAAATGCGGAGCAGTATTTTCAAAAGAACGCTCGTATCCACAAGAGATACTTTTCAATCTGTAGGTGTGTGCATCTTCAAAATCGCACTCGACCTCGCCAAATGAATTAAGCCTCATAATAGTCCGCTCCGGAACGGGAAATGCAGTCATCTGAAACCTCTCGGGCTTTTTCCGAGGAACTCACTATCGGGGAGGATTCACACTATGCGGAATGCGAAATTCTGGATCTTAAGCGTTTGTTTTGCCACCGCTCTGACGGGCACGGCCTTTTTGGCGGGTTCGAGCAATTCGATCAGTGCCGAGCCGCGCGAAGATTTGAAGGACCACTGGCGAAATCATGACGGCCACTGGAGCTACTGGAATGAGGCCGACAAGCAGTGGTATTACACCGATGGCGTCCACTGGTTCTTCAGCACCGGTAAAGGCTGGGAACTGTACCGATTCGACAAAAAGTTCGGACACGAAGGTTTCGAACATGGGACCTATAAGGTTCCAACTCCCGAAGTCAAAGTCGTGGTTCCCCGGCACGAAGTCTGGCATCGATAATATTTCCTGTTTCCTACTCCTGTCAGAAGTCGCCCCTTCTGACATCGCTTCATTTCGAAGCTATCGCATGCCACTTTAAATTCGAGCCAACCTCCCTGCACTTTTCTAGAGAAACCTCCACATCGGCAACTTTTGGCTGTCGTTTGGATACGACAAAGAAAACAGTCTCCCTCCGATGGGTTCTCTAACTAACTCTTTTTTCGGTATATCCGGCTCTGAATTTTTGCAAGAAAATACGAAGTGTTCTCCCAAATTCGTCGACACTCACTCAACGAATATCGTCTCTTCTTCGAAAAAGAGTGCGTCCAAGCAATCCGCCAAAATAAAGATCAAAGAAAGGCCGACGAAGTGGAGGACCGCCCAGAAATCTTGAATTCTTTGTTGCCGAGATGAAATCATTTCACTCCCACTTTTCCGTTCCGAAGTTCGCCGAGTCATCGATTCCTGTAAACGCCGGTCGAAAAGGGGCTCTGTCGCACAGTTGGTGACGAGCGTTGGTTAGAATGTCTTTAGGAATTCATTCTGACGGGACGCAGCATCATGACTCTGCAGGACTTCTTTCCTCAAGAAGCCGGTTTGGTCGTCACCGATTTCGCTCTCACTCCGGATCTTTTGGCGATTGCTCTAAAAACCACATGCCCGAGTTCGCAGTGCCCCGACTGTGGCCAGCTAACATATCGGATTCACAGCCATTATCGGCGTGTATTGGCGGACTTACCCTGGCAAGCTCGACGAGTATTGCTCCGGATCGAACTGCGAAAATTTCGATGCATGAATGCCGCTTGCCCCAGGCAAATCTTCTGTGAACGGCTACCTCATGTATTTGCTTCCCATGCTCGAACAACGGATCGATTAAAAGCTCTCCAGAAACAGATCGGTTTGGCATTAGGCGGCAGGCCGGGTACTCGACTCACGGAGAAGTTATTCGTCCCGACCAGCAAAGACACCCTTTTACGTCGAGCCAAAGACAAAGTCGACTCCTTAACCACTCCCCGTGTTCTCGGAGTGGACGATTTCGCTTTTCGAAGAGGGCAAAACTATGGCACCATCCTGGTGGATTTAGAAAAGCATCGCGTCCTAGACTTACTACCCGATCGAGAGGCTAAAACCCTGGCGTGTTGGTTGAAGGCCCATCCTCAAGTGGAAATTGTCAGCCGAGATCGAGCCACGGCTTACGCCCAAGGCATTCGTGAGGCCTGTCCTCAGTCGATTCAGGTGACGGATCGTTGGCATCTTCTGAAAAATCTGCGGGAAGCCATCGAACGCTGGTTCGATGGAAAGCGGGAAAAGATTCGGGAGTTGATCCAAAAAAGTCACTGCGAAAAACCTTCCGTCATTCAGGAACTTACCAATCAGGTAGCCGGAGGGCTCTCCGATCGGCAGAAATCCCGAATGGAGCAATAGGAGCAAGTACGTCGCTGGCATGAGGAAGGTCTATCGAAACTGCAAATTCACAAACGAACAGGTCTCCATTTCCGAACGATCGACCGCTACTTGCGGCGAGAGGATTGTCCGAATTGGCTTCCCGGACGAAGAGGTTCCTCTCGTTTGGATGTTCACGAAGGCTTTATTAAGGAGCAATTGCAACAGCCCAACCAGACGGCCCAAAAAATCCACCAAGCTTTGAGAACAAAGGACTGTTCAATCGGTTATTCGGTCGTCAAAGCCTGTGTTCGACGTTTGAAAACCGAACTGGGGCTGCCCCTTTCCCGTCCCTCAAAGCCTTTCCCACCTAATCGAGTTCCTTTGCCTTCTTCACGAAGTCTAGCCATGAACTTGTTGCAAAAATCGGAAACTCGATCCGAGGAAGGAAAACGCATTCTTGAGATTATGCACAGTGCCGGAAGCGAGTTTCAGGGGCCTATCGATTTGACTTTAGCCTTTGCAACGCTCTTAAGAGGAAAGCAGGAATCGGCATTTTCGGAAGGGCTTCAAAAAGTGGAAGCCTCCACGGTTCTCGAATTAAAGCGGTTTGCTCAAAGCTTGCGAAACGACGAAGCCGCAGTTAGAGCGGCCGTAACTCTTCCCTGGAGCAATGGCCAAGAGGAAGGACAAGTTAATCGATTGAAATCGATCAAAAGAGCGATGTTCGGTCGAGCCAAGTTCGATTTGCTGAAAGCGAGAGTGATTTGCAACGGGTAAATGAGTAACTTGCCTGGAGGTAATTTTCTCCGCTCCCTAGTGAAGCGTCAGAACCCGTGCAAATTCGCCCGCCAAAAATCGCCTGGATGAAGACAAAAAGACGGCTCTTTCGCTTAGTGGATCACCAACAAATAATCTGCACCAACTGTGCGACAGAGCCCCTTTTCGACCGGCGTTTACACTGCTGATCTCCGAGATTCTAAGGCCGAGTCATCAATGCCTCGGCGAAACAGAGCGATGCCAGATAACGGCTTTGAGTATTGTCGATTGTCCGGCGGAGATCGGGATGTCGGCAATATTCGAGAAGGGATAAGTTACGAGCGGCTTCGTGCTGCGGATGATTCGGATCTCGCTGCACGTGGTTAATATGGGATAACGCTCGCGAGATGGGATCGCGAAGCAGCGTCACCATCATGGGAATGTAACCCAGATATAAAGGGAGCAAACCACCAAAATGTCCGACCAGGACGCGGGTCGACGCAGAGATCTTGTGACCAGTAGCTAGGAAATCATCCCAGATCTACTGCGGGGAGACGGCCTCGGGAGCATATTGATCCCGAAAGGCGTGATGTAAACTCGTACCGGCCGTTTTGGGAATATGAAAAAAATAGAGTAGCTTCGAAGGCGCCGACGTTTCGTTCTCCTGTGAAGTTACCAGATTTTTTGGGATCATCTTTCACCGGTTTCGGTAAGGACTTTCACGCTAATCCTGACGAGTTTGGTTTGCTCAAGGGGGAAAATCTGAAACGAAATTCTCCCTATTTATCGTCTGGTTATGGAATTAGATGAAGTGGAAGATTCGGCCGCACTGATTTTTCATTATTGAGGCCAAGTTCGGGAAAAGGAAAACTTTGGATAACTCCCACTGAATGCCTCGGAGTTCCCTGGGAATTGATAAATCCCGTTGAAACCACGAATTAATCTAAGCACTAGGAAGGCGGATCATCTTGTTTAACATGTTGACTGCCTAATCGACTTTCGACCCGCCTGAACGAATTGAATGTGGAGGACGTTTGCTTTGGCCGCTCGAACTTGTTCTCGAAGCTACCCTCCGAAAGGCACTCATCGTAAGGGTGAGCGGGTCCGCGTACTCGAATCTCCTTAAAGGCTGTCGCTATTTGAACTCTCTCTAAATCTTATCTAAATTCCCGCCCTTTTTGCGTCATTACCTTTGAGAGAAGTCTAGCTTTGGCTTCTTTCCAGTACGCCTCACTTGGGGCTTCACTTTACCCCTTTTCAACACACGACAACCGCCGAACCCCGGCGGTGGTTTCGTTTCTGGAGACTTCTCATGCTGATTCCGATGTCCGTTCCCGTTTCGATTCCCGTGCTGTCGCTCGAAGATCGCCAGCAGGCGTTCATGACGATCCTGCCCTTGCTGGAGACGAAGGCTCGATTTGCCTTTCGTGATCTGGAAAGCCGCCACGATCGCGATGACGCGGTAGCCGAAGTGGTTGCCCTGGCCTGGGAGCATTTCAGGCACTCCCGGTCCCTGCCCGCCTCACTCTTCATTAAGCAGATTCCGCTGTTTATCGCCACCGTCCGGCAACAGCTCTCAGTTCGCCCAGTTTAAATCTTTCCTTCTCTTCCAAAAAGGACTTTCTCATGTCGCGACACGTTTTACTCGAAGAGTTCCATCTGTCGTTTCTGATTCTCGCCGATACGGCCGAAGCCGAAGTGCAGAGAATCCGCCGGCAATTGAATCGCTCCCGCTTCCAGGCTCTGCTCCGAAGAACCCTGATTCATTTCTTCCGGAAGTATCGGGCTCTCGATTCGGTCGTTTTCAAACTGTCCCGGTAGAGCCGTCTTGCGGTGTCTGCCAATTTGCCTTTCTTCCTATCGCCTAATTCCCAACCTTACCAAGGACCTTCCCATGAAAACCCTCGTTCCCGACTGCGCGGCCCTGCAAGCCCATTTCGCTTTGCTCCGTTCGGAATTAGCTTCCGGTCTGATCGAACGGGACGAAGAGATCGATTTGTGTCTCACCGCTCTGATCGCCCAAGAGCATCTGCTCCTGGTCTCCCCGCCCGGCTGTGCCAAGTCCTTACTGCTCGATTCACTCCTGAAAGCCACCGGCGGCTCCAAGTTCTCGATCCTGCTCACCAAGTTCACCGTCCCCGAAGAGGTCTTTGGGCCGATCTCGATTCAGGGACTGAAGGAAGACCGCTTCCAGAGAATCACCAACGGCAAACTCCCCGAAGCCGACTTCGCTTTCCTCGATGAGGTCTTCAAAGCTTCCTCGGCGATTCTGAATACCCTCCTGAAGATCCTCAACGAACGGACCTTCGATGCCGGCGAAGGTTCCTTGCGCAAGGTTCCCCTCAAGCTCTGCGTGGCCGCTTCCAACGAATGGCCGGCCCCGGAGAGCGCTCAGGAACTGGCCGCGCTCTTCGACCGCTTCACTCTGCGGAAGAGTTTATCGCCGATTCGCTCGCAGGCGGGTCGGAAGAAGCTGCTCTGGAATCGGGAGCATACTCCCAAGGTCTCGGTGCACCTGAAGCCAACCGATCTAGAAGCCGCTCGCCGCTATGCCCGGGAGTTACCCTGGTCCGTTTCTGCCCAGGAAGCCCTGGAAACGATCCTTAAAGACCTAGCCAAGGAGGGCATTCAACCGGGCGATCGCCGCCAGTTCAAAGCGGTCGGCATCGCGCAGGCGTACGCTTTCCTGCACGGGGCCGAGCAGGTCGAACCGGAGCATCTGGAAGTGGCCGCCCACGTTCTCTGGGACGATCCCCGGGAACAGCCCCAAAAAGTCGCTCAGGTGATCGCCCGAATTGCCAATCCGATCGGCATGCGGCTGAATCAACTGCTCTTGGAAGTCGAACAAGTTCTGTCCAGCACCGATGTCCGCAAGCTGCCCGAGACGGCCAAAGCCGCCGCCAAGCTCGGCGAGATCGACAAGCAGCTGAGTGAATTGAAGTCCAATGACCGGGTCACCCGAACCCGGAACTACGTTCGCGAACAGCTCCGACAACTCAAACTCGCCTCGCTGGAGGCGATCTAACCCCAGGGAAAAACCATGAATGCCGAAGAACTCCGTAAACTCTTCGATCTCGATCGCCCGCTCTCGCCCAGTCCCTCCTCCGCCGAAGACTCCCCTTCTCCTTTCTCTTCCGCTTCGCCTCCCTCTGCTCCCTCGGGGAATCCAACCGCTCTGCAGGTCGATTCCTGGGGGCTGCGTCGGGGTAGCGATCTGCTGCGGGATTCTCCCCGCTTGCAATCGTTCGGTCTGGAGGATTACGCCATCGCCGATTTTCATACGGCGGCTTTTGAACCGGAACCGCAGCTGTTGGAGGATTGCCAGGATCCGGTTCGCCGGGGCTTTTTGGTCGAGCTGTT
Organism: Telmatocola sphagniphila; assembly: GCF_018398935.1. Lineage (GTDB taxonomy): Bacteria > Planctomycetota > Planctomycetia > Gemmatales > Gemmataceae > Telmatocola > Telmatocola sphagniphila. The sequence continues at coordinate 1,968,134 of NZ_CP074694.1, forward strand.
CCAGACTCCGGAGTATCAGGCGTTGCACGCCGGGACTCGACTGGATGAAGTCTCCTCCGAGATTACCACCCTGCACTTCGCTGAACAATTCGCCGCTCTGCGGAATGCGGCTGCCACGGCCGAACCCGAGATCGCCACATTAAAAGCGGTCAGCCGGGCGGTGCTGGCCGCTCGCGAAGAGGTCGACCAGTGCCGGGAAGCGATTACTGCTCTCGGCGGCGGGCTCGGTCCTGGAACGCCGGGCTCGGTCGATCCTAAGGCGATCGCTCAACTATTCCAGCGGGTCCGTCAGGACCCCACGTTGCGAAGGATCTGCGAACTGGCCGGTCGTTATCGGCGACTGGCCCAATCGAGCCAGCGTCGCAAATGTGCCCATGGTCAGGACGATCTGGTCGGAGTGACTACCTCAGGAGACTTGGCCCAACTGCTGCCGCACGAGTTGGTCCGCTTGGGAATTCCGGAGTTAGAACTGGATACCCTGCGACGTCTGGCGGAACGGCAGTGCCTGGCCCGGGACTACCAGTCCTTGGAGCCGGTGGGCAAAGGTCCGATCGTGGTGGTCATCGATGAATCGGGCTCGATGGCGGGCGATAAAGTGCAAACAGCCAAGGCTCTCGCTTTGGCTTTGGCTTGGATCGCCCGGCAGCAGCGTCGCTGGTGCGGCCTGATTGCCTATTCCGGCGATACCGGTGAACGACTGTTGTCCCTGCCGCCGTCCCGCTGGGACGAATCGGAAGTGCTCGACTGGCTGGGGGCCTTCCTGGGGGGCGGTTCGACCTTGGATGTTCCGATTGTGGAACTGCCTTGGATGGTGGAACAGCTCTGGGCTCCGGCGGGGATTACCGATGTCTTGATCCTGACCGATGCCATCTGCTCCATTCCCCTGGAGTTGCAGCAGAATTTTCTGCGCTGGAAGCAATCGGTTTCGGCGCGGGTGATCTCGTTGGTCTTGGCCGATACTGCGGGAGACCTGGCGGCGTTGTGCGATGAAGTCCATCTGGTTAAATCGCTCGAAGTCACCGAGACCGCCATCGGTTCCGTGCTGTCGATCTAGTCTCCCTTTTTTCCATCGTGGTGAAAGCTCGCAGATCTTCTTATTCAGAAGATTCCGCGGGCTTTTTTCGTTTCCATTTTTCATTCTTGAACCTGAAGGAACTCTCTATGAGTGCTTTGATCAAAACCAACATTATGCCGAAGGTAACTCCGGGAGCTCGCCTCTTGGGCGAAATCATCACCTGGACCGCTTCGGGAGCCAGCGTCCGGCACAGTGACTTGATTCGAGCCCTGAAAGAAGTCGGCCTCGATGAAAGCGTGGCCCGGGAGTTAGCACCCCGGCACGCTTTTGCCCGGGCCTGTCGCAAGCTGTCGGAAGCCCGAATTATTCGGCAGATTGTCGAAGATGAAGTCTCGATTCAATTTCAGTTTACCCAGGAATCGAAACAGGGGGACCGCTTCAGCTACGACTTCGAAACCCTCCTCACGCTGACCAAGAAGACCGGGCAGGTCCACTGCGACAAACGGGAACTGGCTCTATTGGCTCAGGAAGAACTGGATCGCTGCATTGCGGTGCGAACCGGCAGCGATATCACCCGAATTGTGCAGAAACTTTTTGAGCGGGAAGCCGATCTTTTCCCGATTCGGCCCCAAGGCGGAGCCTACTTCGTGCCACAGGTGCACGCCGGCTTCATCGATCGGGTGCAGAGCTTGCTGAAGCAGCTTAATGGTCAGATGCTGCGCTTCCCGGTGCCGGAAGGAACCGCCAGCGGAGATGTCTCGGTGAAGGAAGCGGTGGCTTCCGGATTATCGGCTCTGATTACGGAACATGAGGAAGCGATCGCTTCGTTCGGCGAAGATACCCGGCCCGATACGGTGGAACGAGCCGCTGAGCGGATTCGCAACACCAAGTTCAAAGTCGAAGCCTATGCCGCTCTGCTGGCCGATCAAAAGCATCAGCTGGAGCTTTCCTTGGCCACGGCTTCCCGAAAGCTCCGTCAGAAGGTCGAAAGTCTGGCTGCTGAGCGGGAAGCGGTCTTGGTTTAGTTCGGCCGGTTTTCAACTGATTCGCCATTCGGTATTTTTTGCCCTTTGCCCACCTACTCGCCCTTTCACTCCAACACTACTCACCGAAGGAAGATCATGATCCATTTGCAGCGCCGGCAAGTCCGGCAGTTACGCAGCCTGTTCAAAAAATTGGGAGCGGCCCGAAGCCCGGCTCCTCAGAATCTCTTACTCCAAACCGATGCGAGCGGACTTACGATTCAGGGCTCGATCGGCGAAGTCACGGCGATTTACCGGCAGCCGGGTTCTTTCGCCGAAGAACAGATGACCATTCCTTTTGCCGTGTTCAATGATACCGCCGGTTCGGACGACAGCGTCATCGAGATCGTCGCACTGGTCCACCAGAAGTTGCGCGTCGCCTGGAGTTCGAATACGGTACCGCAGATTCGCGGGTACGAGATTCCCATCAGTGTCGAAAGCCTGCCTTTACCGGAAGTCTGGACGCCGATGGATCTGCGTCTGCGGGAATCTTTATGCGAGGCGATGAAGACGGCCAGTCCCGAGGCCACACGGTACGCCGTCAATTACATCCAGTTGCGGGGGAGAACCGGCGAAGTCATCGGAACCGATACCCGGCAGCTCTTCATCGAATCAGGATTCGCTTTTCCTTGGGACGATGAGGTCTTGATCCCCCGGTCTGGACTCTTCGCTGCGGAAGAACTCTCGGCGGACAGACTGGAAATCGCTCGTACAAAAACGCACCTCTGGTTCCGCTTGGGGTCTTGGATGATCGCCTTGCTAATCGCCTCGGAAGCCCGTTATCCCGAAGTCCATCGAGCGATTCCTGCCTCTTTGGAAGCGACGCGCTGGAGGATAGACCCGGGAGAATCGCACGGGTTGGCTCAGTGCTTGAAGCAGTTGCCGGGCGAGAAAGATCCGCATCGACCGGTGACGGTGGAACTCAACGGTCACGTTGCGATTCGGGCTCGAGGAACCGAAAGTCTGCAAACGACCGAAGTTCACCTCAATCGCTCTCAGGTGGAAGGGAATCCGATGAGTCTCGCCTTGGATCGAGCTTACCTGCAGCGAGCCTTGCAGTTGGGTTTTTCGGAGTTCCAGATCGTTCATCCCGATAAACCGATAGTCTGCCAGCAGGGCAGCCGAAGGTTCGTCTGCATGCCGCTGGGTAAAACCTCGGTGATCGCGGCTTGTCCAGAGGCCTTGCAGGTGGAGTTGGGAGAGACTGCCCGAGCGATGAGCGGCAAAAATACTTCGACGAGAATACGAGATCGGGCCAGGAACTTCAGTTCGGCGATTCTGGCCGGTCTTCTGGAAGAAGCGAACTCCCTGCAATCGGTAGTTCAAGCCCTGCTGGAGCGATTGACCTATTTAAGCGAAGAGCTCCATCGGTTGCTTCCTCGCCGGAAATCGGAGCGCATCGGTGTAAATACTCCGTCCGAAGCCATGATCGATCCATTTCTTTAACCGTTCGAAACTTCGATTCTTTTTCATTCCAACCCTATCGGAGAAAATGCATGAGTGCGAAGCACAAATTGAATGCGGCCTATATGTCGGGCTCGTTTCTGATAGCGATCTTAGTCGGAGCTTTCTTTCAATCGACGGCGATTGTCCTGGGTACGCTGGCCTTCTTGCTCTTCATGGATTTCGTTGCGGGCAATATCCGCAAGTGATCCCCTGCCTCCCCCGTTGCTAGCACCGTCTAATAACGGGGGAGGAGTATTTCCATGCGACGGAAAAAAAGGATTGGCTTCGCTTTAGCTATCAGCGATCCTCGGATAGGCAAAATGAGAGGCGCGTCGGGTTTATCCAACGCTTCGAACCTTCCCGCTTTCCCGCCAAGTTCGGTCGTTACCCATTCAAACTGGCGCACGAAGCAGGGCACTGGCGGCTTCATCGCAAGTTCTTTCAGCATTGAGTCAACCCACATTCGCTCTTTGCCGAAGGCGTGAAACGACCGGAGTCTATTTATCGTTCCCGAGATAGGGAATCTATCGAAATCCGGGCCAACCGATTTGCTCCAGGCCTATTGCGGTCCCGAGAGATGATAAAAGGCACATGGCACGAATTGCCAAGCAGGAGAGACCCCATTTTCTCCCCATCATGCGAGCATCTTTAGAGAACGGTGATACCGATAAGCGCTTTTTGGAAAACGCGATTCGCCCTCGGGCAACGTTATTTCAGTTTTCTCCAAGCGCACTGAGGATACGTTCAACAAACTGGGTTTTTGCCGTGAAAACGCGAACAGTCGCTATTGGATTGAGATCTGGTGCCCCGCGAAATCAGTATACCTCCTTAAGCAATGTCGGTATTTGATCTTTGCGAAGGGCATCGATTACAACTTGGCTTGATTTCCAGGGATCGCCAGGAATTCGAACGATCAGTTTGCCCCACACTTTGCCGAAAGCCGCAAGGGCATCCGTCTCGGAATAGCTGACGCCAGTCGGGAGTAAGGGGGCGATGTCTTCAATGAGGCTTTGGTTCAGCTTCCGGAGCATCCGCTCTTCGGCATTCGCCCGACTGATTGGCTTCTCTTCCAACGCGAGGTAATGGTTGAAGCAACCGATCAACCTATCGCTATCCAGTTCCAGCTGTGAAAGTCCTTCGTTCAAATCAAACAGGTCACGGTTTTTATTCCTCTGAAGCAGTGCCCGAAGTTTCGTGCCGAATAGTTCTTCCGGCTCGAAGGAGATAATCTCAGTTCTCGCTTTGTGCCAGTCACTGCTGACCTCAAACGGATACGATTGCAGGCCGTGAAGATTCTGCTGCTCCCGCGTATTGATCTCGATTTTGAGCTTAAGCGGCTTGCCGTCACCTATTTCTGGAGTGAACTGGAAGACCAGATGCATCGAATGGAGAGCCTGATTCCGCTTACAGTTGCCAAGCCAGGACAGTGCTTCACGAATGGCATCCACCGTCGGCCCAATTGGCTCAGCTCTCATCTGAACCAAATCAATATCTTCAGAGTAGCGAAGCGGTTCCGAAAAGAGCAGTTTGTTGATCGCCGTGCCGCCGCGAAAAGCGATCTTGCCTTGGAGTTTCTCGCTGTTAAACAAATCGCAAAGCGCCCGGCAAATGATCAGGTCCTGTTCCACCTGCCGAAGATCGGGCCACGGAGCATTTGCTGTCCATTCTTGTAAGTGTGCCAGTGGTATCACGCTTCGAGCTCCACTGGCACATTGATGATTAGCATCCAGTCAGGGTTCTTCTCGTCCAGCAATCCGAGTTCAGCAACCAGCGGTTTGACTGCGGGATCCAGCGCCTTGAAGGACTTCGCTTTCTTGGCGAAGTCCTTGAGCGACTCGGCTTGCCGATTATGACCGAAACGCTCCAGGAAATAGCCAAGACGTCTGACCGCAGAATTTTCATAGGCACTTGCGGCCTTCGCCAGAATTCGCGGATTGGCATTTTTACCCAGATCATGAACGGCCTGCGCCGCACCGTTGATTCCCGCTGCTTTATGGAAGTAACGGCAGATATCGAGCAAGGTCAATTCCAAGCCTGCGATCTGGGCGAACCCGGCTTCCGTTTTGAGCTTCGAGAGCCACGCTGGATTGTTTGCTTCTTCAAAAGTAGCCGAAGTCTGGAACAAAAAATCGACTCTCTGGCGACCGACAGCAATCTTCGGGAGTTGCTTTGGTGCAATAACCTGAAAGATCATCGCCGCCTGATGCGACGATCCGTGAAACGCCGCCGCACGCAGCAGAGATATTCGGTAATCCAGCCCCAAATGCTTCATCAACGGATCAATCCAGCGTGAGGGGTCGGGAGCGCCAAGTTGTCGGTCCTCAGGCCTCAAAATCAAGTAGAACCCCCGGCGGGGAGAAACAAGCAGCCCTTTCCTCTTAACCCGACCAATCGCTGCTTGGAAGGCTTCCGCGGAAAGCCCAAGCTCAGCCAAAGCTTCTTCTTTGGTGAAGTAGCCTCTCCCTCTGGCAAGCTGCGATTCGATGTATTCCCTCACATTTTTCATTCCCCAATTATACCTAAAAAAAGACGGATCGCAACCATTTTCTGATATGGATGGGGCATGATAATGTGTGACAAAGCGGTCCAGAACCGCTACTCGAGACGCCCAAAAACTAGCGTCACCCAGGCCCGTCTGAACCGATACTGAATAGTTTTTTTGCAGAGCGATGCTTCGAGTTTAGGAGACTATATCTTAAACTCAACGTCGAACAGTTTAGCGGACGGTCGTCAGTTCGAGTCCAATTCGGGGAGCTTTTCACTTTTCCAGCGGAAAATCAGCCTGTTAATTAGTTAACGCGGCAGAGAGAATCGCTCCGCGCGTTCAAAATCAGCTTTTTCCCCAAAAAATACGCACTTTTTGGAGTTTTGGACGTCCTCTACCCCTCTCTCCATTCCGCGGAAAATATTTCGGGACCCCAAGTGTAAATGACGAGATTTTTTCGGGGTGCTGCTTTTTCGACTGCGAAGTATCAAATTCTTTGAATTCACAGACCGAAAACATTCCTTCAGAGGCTGAGCTTGGAGGCTCGCATAGCACACCTGTGACTCACGCTAGCTGAGGAGGGTTGTCTGCCATTTCATGGACCAGGTCAACGGAACGCCGTGCCGTCTGGCGACCATATTTTTTGCTCTCATGGGTTCACCTCGCGGGCAAAAGTGAATTCGATAGTTGAAATCAACTTCCGCTGTTCACCAGCATTCAAAGCGATGTAATCGATCTTTGCTAGATTTTCCTTTTGGTGGTTGACAATTGAAACCGACACTTCAAATCATCAACCTGATCGGAGCACCAGCCCTACCCAAAATCCAACACTTTCATAGATTCCAAGGTGGCTAATCAGACGTGTCGAAGTAGCCTGTAAGCTCGCGGAAAACCTCCGAATGCGAGAATGATTAATGTGGATAAACCCAGCATAGAGAAATTTTCCGGTACCGGAGTGAAGTCGAGGATCAGCGATGTCCCGGTGGTGTCGATAACCAAGCTTGTATTCGTAAAACTTAGAGTCTGTTCCAAAAGCGTGTATGTGTGTATAATTACACATGGAACGGAAACCCTATTCAACAGATTTAACGGATGCTCAGTGGGCTCTTTTGGAGCCCTGGATTCCCGAGGCTCGACCCGGTGGTCGACCGCGAAAAACCGACATGCGAGAAGTCGTCAATGCCCTATTCTACCTGACCAAGGAAGGATGTCGCTGGCGAGGTTTACCGCATGACTTTCCCCCGTGGAAAACGGTTTACAATTATTTTGAAGCTTGGAAGCGGGACGGCACTTGGGAAGAGATCCTAACGGCTCTGCGCTGTCGCGTTCGTCAAGCGGCCAATCGTTCGCCCAATCCTCGCGTTGCCTGCATCGACAGCCAGTCGGTGAAGACGGCTTTTGGAGGAGAAGAAGTCGGAACCGATGGCGGCAAAAAGGTCCGCGGCCGTAAACGCCACATCGTGGTGGATACTCTCGGATTACTGCTAGCCCTAGTGGTAACGGGCGCGAATGTCGATGATGCCAAAGCTGCTCAAACGCTGTTTGAACAGATGCCCAAAACTGCTTTTCCCCGCTTGGAAACCATACAGGCGGACAACAAGTATCACAATTATCAATTGCAGAGTTGGCTGCGGGATCACAAGCGACCCTATACCGTTTGGGTGGTGAATCGTCCGTCGGGAGAACGAAAGTTTATGCCGCTGAGAAGTCGCTGGGTGGTGGAGCGAACTTTCGCCTGGTTGGGACGTTGTCGACGGCTAAGTAAAGACTACGAGCATTTACCGGAATCCAGCGAGGCCATCGTGCAAATCGCATGCATTCAACACTACTTACGCCGTCTCTATCCCAGTCGAGTGAAACATACACAACGGTTTCGGTATAAAGGCCATACTCCTAAAACTCTAGCCGCTTAATTCGGCTTTTGGAACAGACTCTTAGTACGCGCTGGCCCTGTCCCCTACCCTCCTGCGACGGGCTTGTCAATTAACCAACTGCAAACCACTACCAAAGTTTTGCAACGGACAAATCGAATCCCAACACGTCACTTACCCAGCGAGAGATTCTCAGTTACTTTGCCCGCTTAGCCCTCTCATCGTACCAAGCCTGCAACAGAAGAAAACTCGCGAAAACCATCACGACCCACTGATAAAAAGTCAACCCCGAGTCCATCCTTGGCTCAATTCGAATGAACTCCATTACGAAGCGAAAAACGCAATATGCGATGAGGTAAATCTTCAACCGCTGGGTCGCGAATTGATTGGAAATCTGCCAGCGCGCCAGTATCCAGACCCAAAAGCCGTGAAAAACCGATTCGTACAACTGCGTTGGATGACGTGGAATTCCATCGCCAAAATCGTAGCCCCAGGGCAATTCTGTTGGCTTACCCGCACAGCATCCATTCGCAAAACAGCCAAGCCGTCCAATCGTCAGAGCGAGCGCCAGAGGCAGAGCGAGACCATCTCCAGTTTTTACGCGAATACCGCGAATCGCCTTGCATATTTCGACCCCAAGATAGGCTCCCATCAATCCCGTGGTTAACGTTTTACCGTCTGAAAACCAGGTTTCCCACGAATACATCGCCGGATCATTCATCAATACGAAAGGTAACTTGGCGCTAATCGTTCCCCCAAAAAATGCAGAGATTCCTATCCAGATTCGATCCATCAGAGGCAGGCGAGCCGATGGATCATTGACGGCAAACAGCCGACGGCCCAAAAGGAAAACCAGAACGGCCAAGATCATGCAGGCGCCATAGGCAAAGCGCCCGCTCATGATTTTACACCACCCAGTGAAATCAAGGGCAGATTAGAAATGCTTCGTGATGATGTGTCCTGCTTGGAATCTGCAAGCGGTGGTAGAGGCAATGTGCCATCGCGGTATAAGGTGTTGTAAGCACAAAAGGGTATTATGTGACCGCTGGGCAAAATGTGCGCCAGGCAGCATTTCATCACTCGCCGGGTATCGAAAGTATAGCTATCCAGAAAACCGGTAAGCGTGATGCGAAAGACCTCCTTGCCCGTCAACTTTTCTGACAGCGCCTGCTCGATGAAATTGGAAGGCTCGGCCGATCCGCACCCTCCCGGACCGCAGCCGCAATCCCCTGCCGAGGCAACGGCTTTTGCGACGAGGTTCCTGGCTCGAGCGGGAGTATATACGATGGAATTGGCAATCAGATCCATATGTGGTTTCGGATCGATCAGTCGCGAAATAGGTACGACACTCTCTTCTCCCCGATAGAGATAAGCCATTCGATGACAATTGGGGTGGGCACAGGGCAAAGGATAAAAATCGTCTGCACGAAGTATCTCCGGCACTTGCCGCACCAAGGCTTTCATCAGATCGGGCATGGTCGTGCGATTTTCGAGATCTTTCGCAGGAAGATGCCGGCCGCAGTATGTAGCCAGCTGATAGCTCACGCCGCGAACTTCTTCCCGCGACAGCCCGAACTTCAGCACTTCACCCACCTGATCGATATTTGCCGTATGTTCTACAGTACAAACCAACGTGCAGCGTATTCCGGCCTCGCGAAGTCGGTCCAGTGCCTGCCGTTTGACATCGAGAAGATTCTCGCCGCGCAAAGCGAGATGGCTTTCACTCGAAAATCCGTCGAATTGAAGATAAATTTCCAGCCGATCTCGCATCGTGGCTAGTTGAGAAACGAGATCCGGATCCCGTGCGAGCCGAATACCGTTTGTGTTGATCATCACGACCTGTATCGGTTGCTGATAGGCATACTCCAGCATAGGGACAAGTTCGGGATGAAGTGTCGGTTCACCGCCAGAGAGCTGCAGCACATCAGCGATCCCTTCATGCAGAATATAGCGATCCACCATCGATTTATAGGTCGCAAAATCGATGTGCTTACCGCCGGGCCCTGACTCCGCAAAGCACATTGGGCAACGTAAATTGCAAGAGGAAGTAATTTCGATTAATCCAATGCAGGTGTGCTGTTCGTGCTCCGGGCAGAGGCCGCAATCGTAGGGGCAGCCTTTGTCGGCAGTTGTCCCATACGATTCCGGCATTCGCGCCGGCTGATCGAATTCATGCTGGTCGTAAAAAGCGACATCCGAGCATATGAAATCTTCGCGCGTTCCGTGTTCCGGACAATGCTTCCGGAAGTAAACGCGTTGGCCGCGCACCAGGATTTTCGCATCGACCACTCGTTTGCATTCGGGGCAGAGGCTTCGAGTGGTTCCGCGATAGACGTAATCTCGAACGGGCATCTTAGACTCCCGATTAATTAAGAATTCAGATAGATCCGGATCCCAATGATGTCGCTTGAAATCCGCCTTCAGTTCATCAGTTGAGCTGAGATGATTCAATTTTCAGAAGCACGCAACTTCGCCAGAGGATCAAGGGAATCCTCCACATCGATCCAGGATCAGGATGAAGCCAGCGATCCCGAGGACAACAAATACGCAGAAAAGTATCAGAAACCACTTGATTAGCAAACTACAACCAAAATCAGGATACAATTCACGAGGATCCTTGCCCGGCGGGGACTCGCCCGCGTCTTTCGTAGGGGGCGGAACGGCAATGGTCATCTCTGAAGCCGTTTTGACTTGCTTATTTTCTAAGTTAATGGGCGGCGTATTCGGCACTTCGGCCGACTTCGGAGCAATGGGATTCGGATCGCTCGACGCTTTCCCGGGCGCCGGAGTCGCGGGATTCTGGGGCTCGTTCATAGTCTTCTCTCGAAGTAGGTGAGGGTTTCCACGAACTCTTTCATTTTAAGCGACAGATTGAATTGCGACTATAAATTCTGAATTTGAATAAAATAGTTCGGTACGATCGCGGAGCCCGATGGCTGAACGACCAAAATAATCAGTCTAATAAAATAGACCTTGTTTACAGTCTGCACTTTCCCAGAAAGTCTTAACAATTTAGGGGTATTGGGAATTTGAATTGCTCTTGAAAAAGCCGGTGCTTCCGTCAGCATGGTGGTGCTTAAAAAACATCAAGCCAGGAAGGCACCGGCCATGGAAGTATCTCGTTTTCCCTCCTTTCTGTCCAGCGCTTTTTCCGCCCTGGTCTTCTTTTTGGATGCTCGAATCCAGTCGCTAACCGTGCGTATCTTCCGCGGCATGTTCCTCGCTCAGGACCAGCGACGCACCGCCTCCCGATGGTTCCGAGCCGCCGGTATCCGTCGAAAGTACAAGTCGGCCTACCGGCACCTTGCAGCGGTCGGTCGAGAATCCCTTTCGATGAGTACCGCCGTGGGACGACTGGTTCTCAAACACCCGGCGGCCCAATCCGAGAAGATCGTGATTGCTCTGGATGACACCCTCACCAAACGTTACGGTCCGAAGGTCGAAGGGGCCGGAATTCACCACAATCCGACTCCGGGTCCGATCGGACAGTTGCTCGAATACGGGCAGAACTTCGTCGTGGCGGCTTTATTGGCCTGGCATCCTCTCCACGGCGTTATCGGCTTGCCTTGGCGAGCCCAGTTATACGTCCGCCAGAAAGAGGTCGCGACGCTTCCCCGCAAGTACCAGTGGAAGTTTCGGACCAAGCTGCAACTGGCGGTGGAGATCCTGCAATGGCTCTCGAAGTCTTTGTTTTCTCCGGGGAAAGCAGTCTGGATCGTGGCGGATGGCGGCTATGCGAAGAAACCGATTCTGCGGGCGTGTCGGCAGTTGAACTTCACATTGATCAGTCGGCTCCGCAAGGATGCCGCCCTATACGAGTTGCCCTCTCCCTCCAAAGGTCGGGGGCGTCCCCGCAAGTACGGAGAGAAGCGAATCGACTTGGCCAAGCGAGCGGCTCATGCCCGGGGATGGTCGTCGGCCTCCCTGCAGTTGTACGGTCGCCCAGAAGTCAAAACGTACAAGAGTTTTCTGGCGACCTGGAAGTCGGCGGAGGGAGTCATCCGCGTGGTTCTGGTTAAAGAGAAAAAAGGGTGGATCGCTTTCTTCTCGACGAATCCGGAGGCGACGGTGGCCCAGATCCTGGAAACCGTGGCCAGCCGCAATGCCATCGAGCAGGTCTTCAAGGACGTCAAGGAAGTTTGGAGAGCCGGTCAGCAGCAATTGCGAAACCTGCACGCCAACATCGGCGCGTTTCACATGAACCTGTGGATGATGACTTTGACCGAACTGTGGGCTTGGGATCAACCGCAAAGGAAGTTAGTGGATCGTGCCGATCGTCCCTGGGATAATCGGCCGCGACGGCCTTCTCATAACGATCGACGCAAGTCGTTGCTAAAGCTGATTTTGCAAGAAGAATTTCGAGCACTTCCGCAAAGAGGGCCCGGAACGCGAAAATACAAAAAAGCCGTCAAACGCTTGTTCCAAATGGCCTGCTCCGCTTAGATTATCTGGGAAAGTGCAGTATTACTACTGAGGATGGAAAAGCCGAAGTCGAGCAGGCAATGAAATCGCTCCGGCAAGCTATTGCGGAGGGGTTTACCGGAGTAGGTCGTTTGAAGTCGGCTGCCCCTTTAGAACTTCTTCGTCCGCGTGCGGATTTTCAGAAGCTGGTTAAGGAATTGGAGGCAAAAGTCTCGAAGATACTAGAAGCACCTATGCCATCCCAACAGAAGAAGTGAGAACCTGTCGATAGCCTTCATAGTGGAAAGAATGGAGGGGAAGTCAGTTCCGGGCGATTGTCTCGGGTATCAACTCGAGAACATAAATTTTGATTTAATGACCTCAACATTTCCATTGATCGCTGGTAAGTCGGTCCTTCGAAAGCTAACTTGACGGAATGACCGAATTAACTCGGATTCTGAACGACCTCAATTCAGGCGACCTGCACGCCTCCGCCAAACTGCTGCCGTTGGTGTACGAAGAGCTCCGAAAGCTAGCCTCTATTCGCATGAACCCGGAATCGTCCGATCATACTTTGAGCCCAACAGCACTGGTGCACGAAGCGTACATTCGGCTGGTCGGCGCTGAAGACCTTCCTCGATGGGAAAATCGAGCCCATTTCTTTGCCGCCGCCGCAACCGCCATGCGACGTATTCTGATCGATCGAGCTCGACGAAAATCCCGCGCCATCCACGGAGGAGAGCATCGGCGTGTAGCTTTTTCCTTAGATACGATTTTAGCGGTAGAGCCGAATGAAGAACTATTGGAGCTGGATCACGCTCTTACGAAGTTTGCTCAAAAGGATCCCCTCAAAGCCCAACTCGTCGAATTGCGTTTCTTTGCCGGTTTAACGAGCGATCAAGTCGCGGCGATTCTGGGGATTTCTCCAAGATCAGCCGATCGCCACTGGGTCTACGCGCAAGCCTGGTTGCGACGGGAAATCCTTCGTAGCCAAGACGAGTAAAAATTATTCAGGATTTTTGGCACTCGGGACATTCTTTTGTCGCATTGAGAGTAGGAACTACTCCGAATCCTCTCGAAGGACAGCCATGACTGAAGAATCCTTGTTCCACGAAGCCTTAGCACTGTCCGCGGACGAACGATCCGTGTTCCTCGATAAAGCCTGCGCCAATCAGCCAGAACTTCGGGCATCGATCGAATCTCTATTAAGTGCCCATCAGAAACGTGGCAATCTGTTCGATCCGTTCGTTGCCAATCGGAATCCTTATTTGCAAACCGGACCTGAGCTAACTTCGGATTATAATCCGCAAATGGAATCGGGCTTAATCATCGCGGGACGATATATTTTGCAGGAAAAGATCGGCGAAGGAGGGATGGGCGAGGTCTGGGTGGCCAAGCAAACCGAGCCGGTCAAACGCCGCATCGCACTGAAACTGATCAAGGCGGGGATGGATACCAAGAGCGTCCTTCAGCGGTTTGAACAAGAGCGTCAAGCCCTGGCTCTGATGGATCATCCGAACATCGCCCGAGTTCTCGACGGAGGCATGACGGCAGACCGCCGGCCGTTCTTCGTCATGGAACTGGTCAACGGACTCCCATTAAACAAATTTTGCGATGAAGCCAAACTCGGAATTCGGGAGCGATTGGAGCTATTCATTCCGATCTGCCAAGCGGTCCAGCACGCACATCAAAAGGGGATTATTCATCGCGACTTAAAGCCGACTAATATCCTAGTGACGATCATAGATGGCCGGCCAATTCCTAAAGTAATTGATTTCGGTGTGGCCAAGGCAACCTCCGGTCATCTTTCGGAGGACTCCCCTTCCACACAATTCGGAGCCGTCGTTGGCACTTTCGAATACATGGCTCCCGAACAAGCGGGCTATGCCGGTGAAGATATCGATACCCGAGCGGACATTTATTCCTTGGGTGTTCTTCTCTATGAACTACTGACCGGCATGAGACCTTTAGATGGCAGGCGATTGAAGAAAGCCGCTTTAATCGGTAGTCGACAATTCCCTGATTTTGGTATTTTCTCGATTTTGCGGATCGGTTAGAAATTGGCAATGGATGCCAAGGAGCAACTCAAGGAAGATGTCCGGACGGGAAAGGTCAGCACCGATTACCTGATCGACTTGATTTTTTCCCTCCAGAACCAATTGCAAGCAGCTCTCCAAGAAATCGCAGACCTCAAAAAGCAAATCGCCTCCTCTCCTACGCCCAAGGTCGCTGAACCGTATTCGATAAAGGCGGAAGAGAAGCGCCAAGAAGCCAAGAATCCGAAAAAAAAGCGTAAGCAGAAGAATGGCAAGAAACGCGGTCGCATCACCTCGGCGGAAAAGATCGCTCAGGCCGAACGCAGCGAAGCGATTTATCCTGAAGGCCTGGACAAGAACGCATGTCATTTGTCGCACACTCGACCGGTGTGGCGAGTAGAAAACGGTCGAGCGGTGCTGATCGCCTACCAGATTTATCGGGGCCCTAAAAACCGCTACGGCCAAATCCCTGGCGTGATAGGCCGCAGCGAATTCGGCATAGAAATCTTCGTCGAGATTGCTTTCCTGGTCTACACCGTCGGGATGTCATTCGACAAAGTCTGTCTGTCGCTCCAATTCTTTCAGAATATGACTCTGCGAAAAGCGCAGGTCGATGCGTTGCTGCACCGGTTGTCGCGTCATTGGGAAAAGGAATTCGATACGCTGTGCACGCTGGTGGCCAACTCATTGGTTGTCTGGACCGATGAGACGGGCTGGAGCTTGAACAGCGTGTGGGCGTTCCTCTCGGAGAAAGCCCGGATCCTGTTGTTCGGAGTCAACAAGGATGCCGACACGCTGGCGAAAATTCTCGACCCGTCCACGTTCAAAGGTCTGGTGGTCAGCGACGATGCGGCGGTTTACGGGCACTTCACTCATTCGCAAAAGTGCTGGGCGCACCTGTTGCGGAAGGCCATCAAGCTGACGTTGCTCGAACCGGACAATGCCGAATACCGCCGCTTCACCGATCGGTTAATCGAAATCTATCGGAAGGCTGTTCGCGTCAAGCGCGACGGACGACTGGGCGAGGCGGGTCGTCTCCAGAAAATTGCCGAACTGGAGGACGAGATCGTCGTCTTGTGCAGGCCCCTGTGGTCTCAGAATTTGCCGAAGTTGGCCGGAACGCAAGACGATTATCGCAAGCTGAACAACGAAATCATGACGCTGGTGATGAGGGAGGAGTTATTCGCGTTCGTGACGACCGAGGAGGTGGAGCAACCCAACGGGGTAACTGTGGAAGTCGGGGCGACGAACAACGAAAGCGAACGGACGCTGCGGAAGCCTGCAGAAGCCCGCAAGACGGGCCGGACCAGCAAGTCGCTGTTCGGGGCTCGTCGGCAATCGATTTTGACCAGCGTGCTGGAATCGCTCCGCTTGTACCTGAAACAGTTCACCTTGGCGAACGTAATCGAAGAGATCAACAGTTGGACCGAGGAAGGGATCAGCTGCTTTACGAAATTGTTGAATAAGATGAACTTGTCGCTCCCCAAAATCTCTGTCCTCAATGGACTGTTTCCCAAGGTTGAAGCAGAGCCCAAACTCAAACCAAGCGGGTAGATAAAAGGTGTCGCCTGTCCTCCTCCAATACAACGGTAAAAACCAGACCCAATCAAGCGCTAAGCAACGAGTTTTCACCTGTGCCGATAACCCATCTGTCGGCAAATTCAAAAGCCGAGTCAACCTCAGCATGCTCCATGCTGCGCACAGATATTGCGGCTACCTTTAATCGAGATGATCCGCATCATCAAAGAAGAAGAACCCTCCAAGCCCTCGACGAGGATCTCGACAGAAGAAACGGCACCTTCCCAAGCCGCCTTACGACATACCGAACCCAAAAAGCTTGCAGCTATGTTGCGGGGGGAACTCGACTGGGTAGTAATGAAGTGTTTGGAGAAGCAGCGCGATCGTCGCTACGAGACCGCCAGTGGATTAGCGAGGGATATTCAACGCTATCTTTCGAACGATATGGTCGAGGCCCGACCGGCGAGTGCCGGTTACCGCTTTAAGAAATTTGTCAGCCGCCACAAGGGCCAAGTGGCCGCGGTTGCCTTAATTCTCGTTGCACTCTTAGCGGGAATCGTGGGCACGGCGTGGGGGCTTTTTCGAGAGGATAAGGCCAACACCCAATTAGCAAAGAAGATCGACGAGTTAGCCGAAGAGCAAACAAAAGTGCAGGCTCGATTCGAATTGGCTCAGAAAGCCATCGCTGCTTTACATACGGGTGTCAGCGAAGATTTTTTGCTCAAGAGTGATCAATTCAAAGAGCTACGTAATCGGCTACTCGGACAAGCCGCTGACTTCTATAAGGATCTAGAGAAATTATTAGAGGGGCAGACCGATACGAAATCGCGCCGTCTGTTGGCCGAGGGGTATTTTCAGCTGGCCGAGTTGATGGGCAAGACCGGGTCCCAATCTGGAGCGTTGGATGTTCAACGAAAAGCCTTAGCAATCCGACGAGCTTTGGCGAAAGAGCCTGGGGCTGATGTGGAAATGCAGTTAGATGTAGCTCGAAGTCTGGGTGCGACAGGCAATATACTGTACGCCACCGGTGACTTGGAGGGTGCTTTGCGTGAATTTGCTGAACAGGAAGATGTAGCCAGATTACTAGAGATCAAATTTCCGATCGAGTCAGTGCGGACTGCTTTAGCACAATCATTGAATTCCACAAGCTGGACTCTGTATCTGAAAGGTAAGTCTGATGAAGCGCTGCTCGCAAGCGAGAAAGCTGTGAAAATCTTGGATGAGGTTTCAAAAATCAACCCGAATGCCGCTGCAATCCGATTTGATTTAGCCTCAAGTCTCATGCGAATGGGTACGATTCTACCGAATGTTGGTAAGTGGCAGGATGCGTTTTCATCCCTGGAGAGTGCGCGGCTCATACTCAAGAAACTAGCCGACGACCACCCCACCGTCGTTCGGTATCGACACCAATTAGCAGTAACAACTACCAACACTTCCGCTTGTTTATTCGATGTCGGAAATTTCAGGAAAACGCTCGCGACCACTAAAGAGGCGATATCAATTCTACAGCAACCAGTGGACGGCTATCCTGGATTAATCCAATTTCAGCACACACTCGCCTTGGACTACTTAAATTCAGGCCGGGCCATGGGTGAGTTAGGAATGCTCCTGGAGGCAAAACCGGCCTTCGAGACAGCAATGAAAATTTGGAAGAATCTTGTCGAAGCCTCTCCGACCGAGATCACTTATCAATATTTTTTTGCATTTTGCAGTAACGAGATCGGAAAACTGCAGGCTCGAACAGGCAACCCAGAGAAATCATTTGAAGCTCATGAAAAAGCTAAGACTCTGCTTCAAAGCCTCTCTGAAAAGCAACCAACCTTCCATTGGGCGAAACGCGTCCTTGCGAATACTAATGAAAATATTAGCAAATTACTGACAGCTTCAGGAAAGTATGAAGAGGCACTTTCGGTCTGCCACAAAGCTTTGGCGATCCGACAAAAGCTCAAAGAGGAGCAGCCCAACGTCACTTGGACAAGCGAGGAACTATCTGCTACTCTTATCAGCTTAGCAAAAGTACAACGTCAGATGGTGAAGCTAGCGGACGCATTGGTATCGATACGGCGTGCCATCGCGTTCTTGGAACAATTACCCACACGCACTCCTCGTAACACCTACAATCTCGCCTGCTGTTACGCTCTTCTGGCCGGAATTTCAACGATGAAAGAAGCAGGAATTCGACTCGATGATGGCGCAAATTATTCTAATATTGCAATGAAGTTCCTACGGCAGGCTTTTGATGGCGGTTATGATAGCGTTTCCAATTTACGGGTCGACATCTCTCTTGATTCTCTTCGGACCCGTGAAGACTTCAAAAAATTACTCTCGGAACAGGAAAAGAAGTTCGAAGACAAAATGCCCTAGTTGCGAGCCACACTGAAACTTCCACCACCAGCGCCGGGAATGCCAAATATTGTCCAATATTAAGTGGAAGTATTATTTGCGCTATTCCATTGCCAATCAGCTAAATTTTGGTCGTAACTCAATTTTTAAACTATAAGCGAAAAGGCGACAGACATGAATTTTCTCTTTGAGCACCCAATTTTGTGCATTCCTCCAATGTTGAACGTTGTTGCCATTCTGCTGTATCGAGGAATATTTCGGTATTATGCGATCTTACTACTTATCCCTATAGGTTCAGCAGCGGCTTTCGATTTTTACAGTCTATCGCAAAATGGGAATCTCACTGGTATTGCGACAATTTTGGTTTCTGGACCTTCCGTTCTAGTCCTTTTCATACTTGGAGTCATAAATCTTTTCTCGCGAGTCACTCGATCCCGACACCAGTCTAATATTTCTGATGAGGATCTATCAGCGTAGGCGCGGCGGTTGCAAACTACAGCGGTCGGAGAGCCAGCTCAATTAAATACTTTCCCCGATGTTTACGCAACTTTGTCTGCTTCGAAGCGAATCTTTTATGATTCTTCGGTGATAACCGGCTATCCGGCAAGGGGGGGTGTGATGAAATTTCGCGTATGAGAGTCTGTTCCAAAAGCCGGGATGAACCCTACAAATCCTTGAGATATTAGCCCGAAATAGGGGCTTTTGGAACAGACTCTGAAATAGGGAACCTCGGCTCGGTGGATTTGGAAAAGCATTTATTAAAGTGGCAAAATGATATTCTCGAAGTGCTTAGGGCTCTCGAATGTTCGTCGGAATTGCGCTAACGAAAGGATTGGAGACTACCCTTTTTTGGAACGTTCGGTGGTCAGATTCAAAAAAATCTGCTTCATGACGCGAATGTTTTCTTTCTTCTGACCAGAACAACTTACATCATTCGTGGGACAGATTTGATGGCTCGCGTGGAATTTTATGGTCCCATTTCTACACATGAGGGATTTATGAAGAGACAAACAAGCAAATTATCTCTAATTTTTGGATCATCAAACATAATTCTTATGAGCGCAATTGTAGGTGTCGAACTATTAAGTATTATTGATGGAATAGCGGTTTCACTGATCGGACTAACCATATGCTTTTTCTGGATCCGAAGAAATCGGAAAGAAAAAAGAAGCAGATCAATGGTTGGAATTTCAGAGAACAGGAGTAATAAAAGTAGAGTATTGAGCTATCTCCCTTATATTTTCGGTGCTATCTGGATCATATTTTTTATTTATCATTTACGCCTTATGTTTGACTTCATTTTCAGCGGAGGAAGTTGGGGGAGCTTTTGAATTTGGAATCTTTCCGCACCCCTTAATTTGTGAACAGTTCAGCACCCTTACCCTCTGACAACCGAAGCTTTTTACCCGGCTTGCCGAAATCGCTATTATGAAATCGACTTCTATCTCCGTTTTAGTTCACTTGAGTCCGATGATTTTTGAAACCAATACAGCTTGCAGTATCCCTAAAGGTATCAACGAATAGAACGTGATTCTGGGTTTCTTGAAACCTTTGGATATCAAGTACCCAACTATCGGGCCAACAATAGCTCCTATTGCGATAGCGATTGGCCATTTTTCCCGATAGGGAAGAGTATTCGCTCCAAGAAAGACTACCGTTCCAGAACACATTGCGAACCAGAATGAATACAAGATCAGAATGAAAGAGGGTAATTTTATCATGTTGGGTTTAATGCCACTACATTCGAAAAATCACCCGAAATGCAGCTTCTGAGTTATGTCGCGAGATGGATTCACTGGTTCCAGGTGTGGAATAAAGAAGAATCCGGTTAGAATATCCCACAAGCAAAAATATGACAAGTGGACAACGCGACATTAGAAATAATTCCGGTTACCGATATCGATATCGACAAGTGCAAGTATATTTTTAGAAACGGATTTTACGTATCTCGAGGGTCAAAAAGACTCCACTAGTGAAGAAAGATAATCCCGACGTGCTTCGCATAACACTGCCCATTGAGACGCGGCTTATCTCGCGATGAAAATGAGTATGCGCGGCATCGATTCGACTTTTTATTAACTTGATGAAACCGGCTTTCTGGCGTACAATAAGTTTCGCCTTGCGAATTCGAAATATATTACAAGCCAAGTGTCCAATGAAGCCTCAAACATCAATCGCCTTGCTGTTGATCCTGGTCAGTGGATGCGGACCGCGCGTCTTTAATTCGATACCTGGCAAAGAACCTTTATTTTCTGTTCATCCTGTTGTGGCATGGGGCGCTGTTCAAAATGAAGTGAGTTATTACTTCAAAGGACGACCCTACTTCTATGACTCCGATCAAGAATTGACCAACGTAACATTCGTTTCAGCGAGTTGTCTTCCTACCAACGGTATGAATTTTCCCGTACATGCCGAATTAAGTGAACAGCAACGAAAGCAATTGAGAGATTTTGCAATTGCGCATCCTGCCAAAGAATACGTTCTTCGTCTTAGCTCCGAAAAGCCAATGAAATCGGCATCTGGCCCTCCCATAGCAAAGATCATTGCGAATTTCGATCTCATCAATTTAGATAAAAACAATCTCATTGGTTTCCACGAAATCGATGATAATCATGCAACGGAATTAGCCAAAAAGCTCACATCAAGTTCTCCTTAAATATATTTCACACTCTATGATGTGCTGCACTTTGGTGATTCCCTCATCAGCCCTATCGTGTTTCAACCAATTAAACCACTTGGAGATTTTTCGCATAAAATACCGACGTCCCCCGGACACTTTTCTCTCCTACCGGGTAATTAACAAATAGCCCTATTTTCTGTCCCCATCAGACGACCGATCGTGAGGCGACGTCGCTGAGGATTGTTAAAGCGATTGCTAATTTAATTTGACGAGTGGTTCTGGTAATGAGGATGTGAGGAAATGAAATCACCCCTTCTGAGTAGGCAGAAAGGGCATTTAGTCCATGTACCCACTCATAGTCTGTGAGCGTTCTGCCAACTCCCTTCTTGATCGATTTGTTACCCTGAAGGCTTTCTCAACCTTTCAGGAGTCGGCAGCATGGCGAAGCCCCATTTGCGAGATCCCCAACGCGAGCAATTATGGCGAGCGACTTTTCAGTCTTGGCAATCGAGCGGTCTGAGCGTCCGCGCATTTTGCGAATTACGCGGCCTCACCGAATCGGCTTTTTACTTTTGGCGTAAAGAACTCCGCAAGCGGGAAGCGGAAGCCCAGCCGGCCTTCGTACCGGTGACCGTTGTTCCCGTTCCGGCCGCCGCGACCATCGAAGTCCGCTGTCCCTCGGGCCACATTGTGACTGTTCACAGTGTCGAGGAATCGACCTTTCGAGCCCTCTTCGGCGCGTTATCTGCCCAGGAGGCGTCATGCTGAACTATACCTCGGCGAAGATTCTTCTTTGCGTGACGCCCACCGACATGCGGAAGAGCTTCGATGGTCTGGCGGCATTGGCCCGCGAGCATCTCAAAAGTGATCCTCTCTCGGGCACCTGGTTCGTCTTTCGCAACAAAAGAGCGGACAAGTTGAAGCTGCTCTACTGGGACAAAGACGGCTACGTCATCTGGCAGAAGCGTTTGGAGGCCGGAACCTTCGAGATGCCTCAGATAGCCGCGGACGCGGCGGGGGTATCGATCTCCTCGAGTGATCTGGCTTTGATTCTCAGCGGCATCGACCTCTCTTCGGTCCGGCGACGCAAACGCTTTGAACTCGAACGTCAGGCCGGCTGAAAATCTTTTCGGCAGATCGCACAATTTTTTTTCGAAGCGTTGAAACTTTTTGGGTTCTGGCGCGTATTATCGGTATGGACAATCCATCCATTCTCGCTGATGCGTCGCTGCCCGACGATCCCGTCCTTCTGAAAGCGATAATCCGCGAACTGCTCGCTGCCCACGGCGAATCTCAGAAAGAAATCGACACCCTTCGACACCGCCTCGATCTGTTGCTCAAACGCGTCTATGGTCCGAAGTCCGATCGCATTCACCCCGATCAACCCAGCGTCTTCGACGAAGCCGATCTGCCGCAGCCGGCTCCGGCTCTCGAACCGCCAAGGACCGAAGAGCCGACGAAGAATCGAAAGAAAGGGCATGGCCGCAAAGCGCTTCCCGGGAATCTGCGTCGCGAGACGACGGAGATCGATATTCCCGAGGTCGAGAAGCGGGCCATCGGCGGTAATTGGGTTCGCATCGGAGAAGAGATCAGCGAGAAGCTCGATTACAAACCTTCCTCGCTATTCGTGCAGCAAACGATTCGACCCAAATACGTGATTCGCTTCGACGACGGCTCCCAAGATCAATTGAAGGTGGCCGAGCTACCTCCAGACGCCTTCCCGAAATCCAAGGCGGCTCCGGGTCTAATCGCCGATGTCATCGTCTCCAAGCTGGTCGATCACCTTCCCTTATATCGACAGGAACAACGCTACGCTCGCCAGGGAGTCGAGATCGCCCGATCTACTCTGTGCGTCTGGCTGGCCGACGCCGCCGAAGTGTTGCATCCGTTGTACCAGTTGATGAAAGCCGATCTGCTGAATGCTCCGATCCTGCACACCGACGACACCACGGTAAGGGATAAAATCGCAGGTATCGATACAATTCTCGACAATTACAGTGACTGATCGAGAAGCTTCCAAGTTCTAGAGCAAGTGAGTCCAAGAGTTTCTCGCCGGAGGTTGCCCAGTCACTCCCGCAAAGTTCATACTCGGTGATATACTAATCGATCAGAAAATTTCGAAGAGTGAGGCTGACATTAACGGCTCGTCTAGCCTGACCTTTCGCGAGTCAACTCATCCGTCCCAAATTTTTCACTGAACGTTTTCCAGCCCGGCAGCGAATGAGAAGGATCGTTTGTGAATAAGCGAATGCGGCGGTTCCAAACGTTCTTCTCGATTGCGACCAGAAGAGACAGACAGTGCTACTTGATCTCGGGATCGTTACTCTTCGCCCCAGCCTCCAGCGCCAACCGCGAATTTAGGCTCAGGTCAATCAGTTCCTTGGAGGCCGCTGCCCGCCGGCGAAACGAACCAACTCCTAACTGCTTAACCAATCGAGTCGACTTTTGCCGGAGCTCGGATTGAATCGTCTGAACCGCCAGCACTAGAACGGCCGGCAGAATGATGCTGTTTATATGAAGACCCCCTCCCAAGTAATTGGACTCGTCTCTTCGCCAGAACCAACTATGCCATTGCCTTTTTCTTGCGCTGATAATCGCGAAGCATGGCATCGGTTCGGTTACGGTCATCCTCTCCCTGCAAGCGGCTCAACTGGAAGGCCAGATAACCGAAGCTGGCTAAGGCCGTCAGTAAAGCCAGCGCATTCATGTCTTTCTTCAGGAACGTGTCGTAGAGGCCATGCAACACGATCGGTATCGCCAGTATTCGGAAGAGACTCGCCCCGTACTCGAACCAGCCATCGGTATTCACCCAGTCCGGTTTCTGTTGAATCGTAATGGCTGCGGAACCAGTCCAAAGTGCATGCAACGCGACGCAGGATATAAAGCGGACCAAATAGATGCCTGAACTGGAAATGCCGTTGTATTGCCCACCCGCGTAAACCACGGCCTCCGAGATGCCGAATCCCGCGCCCGAGGCCATCCCCCAGAGGAACGCATTTCGCCAGCTTTGGCTTTCCTGCTGGGAATGTTTAAACAAGAGCGGAACGGCCTTGCACACCTCTTCGCAAAAGCCGACTCCAAGAGTAAAGCCGACGAAGCTGAGCAGAAAGCCGTTATCCGGGTCGGTGGCCGCACGATAAGAGAACCCAATGAATTTGACGATGTAAAAGAAAATGATCAGCACGCTACGGCCGATCAGAGTCACCCCATAGGTCGCATCGGCGATGTACTGAAACAAAAATAACATCAGCACGCCAACTGTGCCGGTAAAGAGCCCGATCCAAAGTAATCGCTTGGGGTCGGCAGTGCCGAATAGAGACAGAGAGTAAATGAATATCAAAAAGACAGTGGCGGAGAGACCCGCGAAAAGCCAGTGAAGTTTGCTGTTACGAGGCAGGAAGGCCCCATCGAATTTGTGCTGGGGTAATATTTCGAAAATCCGTTCAAAAGCGGCCTCTGGATCATTGCTGCTTTCGAGTGCCGCAGTGATGCGATGTTCTACTTCAGGGTTGGAATTTTCAAGTGTTCTTAGAAGTCGGGGAATCGGTTCGTCCGCCTCCGATGGCTTACGCAGTAGCGAAAATGCCAAAGGTATCAGCGCGGCGATCAGCAACCAGTGCAAGTGGCGAAACCAGCCCGGCGGATCGTTCGATTTCACTGGGGAGACTTTTGGCTTCGAAGGCGGGGCGTGAAGTTGGCCTCCGACCGGAATTTTCGCCTGGGGCGGATCCTCGAACTGCTTGAGAAGGGTATTCTTCCGCTCGGTCTTGGACAAGGGATCCGAATCATAACAATCCGGTTCGGAAGTGTTCACTTCGGAGGCGGAGGGAGTATCCTCAGAAATGGGCGAATCCAACAGTAATGCGGCGGCTACTTCATCTTCCGAAGGGGGTGTAGGAATGGTCACCCGCGTTTTACAACCGGGACAGGCGACGGGTGACACTGGCACCCCATCTCAATAAACGCAAGTCGATGTAAAATCTAGACTTGGGTGGCACTGTCTATCTGACAGTGCCATTTAGAACTCACCCATCCTACAACAACAAATCACCCTATTTCAACCCAGAAGGAATTCATGCCCCGGCGGGTGGCACTGGCAAGCATTCTTAATCAGCGCATGTCGTTATCCAATAACGGTTTGAGTGGCACTGGCCATCTGCGAGTGCGTTTCTGCAATAAAGCGTTCTTTCTGCTCGAATTTGTGCCTGAGAGGGTGACAATTCTCTGGCACTTTTTTCTCCCACGCACTGGCAGTTAGCCAGTGCCACACGGAAATTGGACGAGGATTGAGTCCTACAATTCGCAAAGATCAATAAAAAAAACAGCAAGTAACCAGTGCCACCCAAACTGTTACTCAATAACGACTTGAGTTGATTTAGTTAGGTTACCAGTGCCACCCCGCCGATTTTCTGACTCAAACGACGGCACAGCACATTTTAGCGGGATTGAAGGTATTGGAGATGGCATTCGCAATATTACAAGATATGCCCGCCAACGGCTGGAGGAAATGGTGCAATGATTTTGGGAAAAACGGACCGTTTTGCAATTGAAATTGGTCAACTAGAATTGTACCCAGAAGCTTCTGGACTATTCGTTCAATTCCGATTTTGGGTCGCGAATTTTCCGGTCGGCGATTGGGACGATCGGATTCCTTTAGGTGCGAGTATTGATACCGCTTGTTTGATTCGAAACACAGAATGGGCACGGCAGCTTTCGCCTTTCGCCCCGAGCCTGCCTGACGATATGTTTCGTGCAGTTTACGATGCTTTCTTCGCATACGATTACTCCAAAGACCCGGTTGAAGCCCCGAACCTACGAGATCGATTCCATTTGGACGATATTGGCTTGGGAGCCATCCAAGACAAGTACGGACTGATTCTTGTTGTGTCCTTAGAAGGTTTGGAGAGAGTCATTGTCAAAGATTTGAGACAAGAACAGTTTATCGCAGACGTATCAATGCCACTTGGTTTTGTTGAATCTGTGTTGAACGAATATATTGAATGGGGAAGAACGAAGTTGCTTGCGGCAAGAAGTTGAGGTATGTATCGCCCCAGCTGGCGATTCTAGGTGTTCGCGGTCTGGTCAAAAACCATATTGGGTCGAGGTAGGGACTGGGATTACTCCGCCCTGGTCAAAAACTATGTCGCACCGTTCGACTGGATATTTCTCGGGTAAAATTCAGATGAAGGTCGATCGGTGTTGTCCCAAAATTGGGGTTCGAATACTAGTCGGCAGCTACCAAGGTTGGATTTTGGGTCGCGGTAGGGACGGGGATTACTCCCCGCCCCCCGCACAGATCCGTGCATGCGGAATTACCGCACACGGCTCTTACTTCGGGTGTTTGGCATAGAAGCGTTCGTTTGGAGAAGGATGAAGGATTTTCGGGGAAGGAAGAAGTCGATTGGCGAGAGGGCCGAATCGCTCCCAAATCAAGCGATTTCTCTGGCTCCGACGCCTGAGCGACTTATACCAGATACGTACAACTTGAGTGTGAAACGATTGCAGAGCGGGCATGTTCCCTGGGATCGCATGATACTGATAGTACCCTGCCAGCACCTGGCGTAACCAACTTGCTTGCTCGGGGATTGGTTCGTGCCGCCTTTTCGAAAGCACTTCTTTCACCCGTTGCAAGCGAACCCTCATTCGCTTCTTCGCCGTCTTCCTTTTCACCAGAAATGTTCTGCTCAATCGTTTTACGCCACAACAATGGGTAAAGCCGAGGAACTCGAACGTTTCTGGTTTCCCTTGGCCACGCTTCTGACGATCTTCGCCCGCGAACCGGCCGAATTCGATCAGCCGCGTTTTCTCGGGGTGCAATTCCAGTCCAAATTTCTGGAATCGAGCTTTCAGGTCGAATAGAAACCGCTCGGCTTCGCGCCGATACTGGAATCCCAGTGCAAAATCATCGGCATACCGGATAACAATGACGTCTCCGTAGGCATGCTTTTGCCGCCACTGGTGCACCCAAAGGTCGAAGACATAATGCAGATACAGATTCGCGAGGAGTGGAGAGACCACTGCCCCTTGAGGTGTACCCATTTTCGTTTCCGACCAGCGACCGTCTTCGGATACTCCCGCTTTGAGCCATTTCTGGATCAGGCGGAGAATCCTCGGATCGGCGACCCGGTGCTCGACGAATTTCAGTAGCCATTCGTGGTCGATGGTATCAAAGAAACCCCGAATGTCCGCATCGAGCACCCAATTCACCTTCTTTCCCATGATTCCGACGTGAAGGGCATCCAACGCATCATGCGCCGAACGCTTCGGTCGAAAACCGTAGGAAAAACCCACGAAATCCGCCTCCCAAATCTCACTGAGAACCGTCACTATAGCTCGTTGGACTACCTTGTCCTCTAGAGCTGCAATGCCCAACGCTCGCATTCCTCCGTCCGCTTTTGGTATGTGCGTCCTCCTTACGGGGACAGCTCGATAGCTTCCGGTATGAATGCGGCGATGGAGATCCTCGATTCGATGAGTTAGACCAATTTCGTACTCCTTCCACGTGACACCATCATTGCCCGGAGCCGCATCCTTCTGCAAGGTTTTGAAGCTCCGAATCAATAAGGGTATTGTCACATGATGAAGTAAAGCGGTGAATTTTACCTTCTTATCCTTTCGTGCCACTTCTCGCACTCGCTGCATTCCGGATGACGCGTTGGCTCCGCTCTGTGTCGGAAACGCGACCTTCTGCAGTAAGTTTCCCGATGTTGATAGCCTTCCCTCCATCGTCTCCGCCGGTCTCCGACCTTTGTTCGACGACTTCTCGGGTACTACGCCATCATCCGACTTCTCAAGGCCGTACATGTCAGGATTATGGGTTATCCCCTTTCCCGACCGATCCGACGAACCATCTTCGACGGATGAACTTGAGATCTCCCGGTTCCCGCGCAAAGAGTTTTCCCACATGCTCAGGGCCTCCGACTGCGTAGAGTTCCAGGAAGACTCGCCTATGATGCCCTCCTCGATGTGGCCTTCCGCTTCGGATAACAGCGTCGGCACCCCAGATGACGTGATTTCGCAGCTCGATACCTGGCCTGTGTGTGCCCCTGTCAACGCTTCACCGACAGCCTCGCGACTGGCGGCGTATGACTCGGGGTCGAGATGACTGGCTAAGTCTTCCTCGCGTGACTCTTTCATTCACTACTCCTTGCCGGTTTCGCCGGCGCACTAACCGTGCTGTGAAATGCGTCCTTGCGTACTTTGCTAGTCTGGAGAGTTTCTTTAACGGAGACTTTCTGTCCCGAACCGAATTCTGGTCGCATTTGTAGCCGAATTAAAGCTGTAGGGATTTTGGCATTTTGAAGGGTGTTTTGCCGAATACCGGGGAATATTGGAGCGGTCTGATGACCGAGACCGGGGTGTTGCGATGGGCCGGCGTAGTCCGGCACGAGGCGCTGCCGTTCGCCGCGAGCAGCAGAGGTTCGTAGAGTAACGGGCTTCCTGCGACTGATTACTTTTTGGCTTGTCGGGTTTGATATTCGTTGAGCCAGCGTTCGAGTAAATCGACGGCGGTGAGGAAGTCGTAATCGAGGGTGAGCAAGAGGTCGATGTTGTTGAAGTTTTTTTGGCAGTCGAAGCAGTGGGCGAGGTTGTTGCGTGGGTTGACGGTAGCCCGCATTTCGCCGCAGTTGGGGCAGAGGAAGCGGAAGTAACCTTCGCTCATTTTCGAAGGTGGCCCATCGGCTCCCAGACTGACTAAGTCAACCCGACTGTACCCCAGTTTTCCCACCTGGAAAATCTGCTAATCCGGTTAACACTTGGGAGATATTTTGCAGTTCGAACAGTGTCACTCTCGCACACCGAAATAGACGCGAACTCGAGTGCCCTATCCCGCTTCGATTCTCAAATATATCCGTAAACTATTGTAAATAATAGGTTTATATCATGTCCCTCAAAAATACTCTCGCCGACTTGAGAGTATTTATTCCGAGGAGTGTCACGTTTGGGGAGAGGAATGTCATGAGGCAAATAACTCCACTGACATCCCAGGGCCAGCGCACTTTTGGGTAATCTTCGCAATTTAGGTTATCTTGCGCTGTTGTCGTTTTGAGTGTAGGATTCTCCTTCAAGTCGCAATTAGTGAGCGACCTTGCAGGAGGCTTCGACGATGGCGAAAACGAAGGCGACCACAATCGATGAAATTCTCAGTCACTTCAGCTTTTTGGAAGATCCTCGAGAAGAGATTAATCGGAAGCATCCGTTTCGCAGCGTTCTCGTTATCGCTCTAATGGCCGTGCTGGCCGGAGCAGCGGGTCCGACGGGCATCACCCGCTGGGCCGAGCTTAAAAAGGACCTGCTGTCGCGGGTGTTGGATTTGCCCAATGGCGTGCCGTCGAAGGATGTGTTCCGACGCGTCTTGATGGCCCTGAATCCGCAGGCCTTTCAACTATGTTTCGAAGCCTGGGTGAACTCGTTGCGGGAAAAAGCGGGCGAGCGGATGAAGATCGATCAGCCGATCCTGGCGGTAGACGGTAAGACTCTTCGCCGTAGTCACGACGAGAAAAAAGGGCTGGGGGCCTTGCATCTGGTAAGTGTCTGGTGCGGCGAACTCGGTCTATCGTTGGGGCAGGTGGCTTGCGAGGAGAAATCGAACGAAATTACGGCGATTCCGGAGCTTTTAGGGTTGGTGAACGTAGAAGGCGCGATTGTGACGATCGATGCGATGGGCACGCAGAAAGCGATAGCGGAATTAATCGTCGAGAAGAAAGGAGACTACGTTTTGGCGTTGAAGGGGAATCAGGAAAAATTGCATCGAGCGGTGATCGACTACATCGACCAGCAGAGCGTCAACGGCTTCGAGGGGATCGAAACGCGGCAGTTCCTTAGCGAGGAACGCGGGCACGGTCGCGAGGAGGGCCGCGCTTACATTCAGATGCGTGCTCCCAAGGAGTTGCCCGGCTTCGAATTGTGGAAGGGTTTAAAGACGTTGGGCGTGGTGGTGTCGCAGTCGGTTCGCAAGGGGCAGGAAGTGATTTCGAAGCGATATTTCATCAGCAGTTTGGATTTGGGAGTGCGGAATTTTGCCCGGGCCGTGCGCGGACATTGGAGCGTGGAGAACGGCTGCCATTGGATACTGGATGTGCAATATCGGGAAGATGAATCGCGGATCCGGGAAGCGAATTTGCGGGAGAATTTCGCCTGGCTGAACCGCTTCAGCCTGTCGCTGTTGAAGCAGCATAAGAAAAAAGACAGCGTGGCCATGAAACGACGCTGCTGTGGGTGGGACGATGCGTTCCTACTGCAAGTCCTTACGGGAAAAGATACTTAGTACGCGCTGGCCCTGAGGCTCAGAGTGGGTAACCAGTCCGGTATACTGTCTCAATGTGTGGGCAAATTGGGTTTTAAGCCAGCGAGCCTCTTTATGGAAACGGCCGGGACTCCTTTTCCAAAACGGGCCCCCTTCCTTTACTGAAACCAGATCCCCATGGAGCATTGAAACTAATGCGGGCTGCCGCGGTAAACAATGCTGACCAATTTGTCTGCGCTCAGTAGTTAGCTTTCGCGCTTTTCTCCAAAGCTTGGAGATCACAGCCCGGCAATCGAATCGATCCAGCTGGCATAGACGTCGACTCGCGTGTTGTACTCGTTATCGCCAAAGCTGGAATTCGTCTGAGTTCCCCCCGAAGTGATCCCGGCTATGTAGTAAACGCCATTCTTCAGGACGAACTCGGGACTGCCCGAATCGCCGACCACCGTATCGTCTTGCTGGTTATTCTGATATGTCCAGGTTAACAGAGTGCTCGTCACATTTCCGATTGGAGTCGTCCCCTTGTGTTTAACGCCAAAGGCATCTCCATCACGGGCGCCGAAACCGACCAGCGTCAGCAACTGGCCCGCCGCGGGCACGGATTCGTTGATCGGGCTTGGAGCAACGTTCAATACGGATTTCGTCAACTCAAGAACAGCGATGTCATTTGCCGCATTCGTTCCGATCTCTGCCGGATCATATTCGGGATATTCGAATACTTTCGCGACGTTGTAAGTCGCTCCTCCAACTGTAAAAGTCAAAGTCGAAGGATCGCGGCCATCAATGACGTGGGCGGCCGTCAGTACGAATCGCGGTGCGATCAAAGTGCCGCCGCCGACGCCCTGGCCACTGAAGTTGACGATGCCAACCGAGGCAAAGCCCGTGGTTGTCGCCGCATTTCCTTCTTCATTAAGCGGTTGCGAACTATCGGAAGTAGCGGAAGAATTGGTCGAAACGCTGGCCGAGTTACCGCTGGCGTCGGACCGCAGGTCGCTATCGGGACCGCCCGTGTATCGCGAATAATATTCAACGGAGCCCGCCATCGTCGCAACGACGGCCGCTTCCCCGGTCTTGGCCATCTGGGTGGCGTTCGATGTTAATCCGGATTGCTCGGGCTGCCGACGGAGCAATTGCTGGTAGAGCAGTAGCGTGCGATCTTGGAAAGCTTCCGAGCTATTGGCAATTCCCTCCACCACGCTAACGCGATTGTTATTTTTGGTGAATTGCTGTATCCAGCCTGCAGCTTCGGTTGTCGAAACCGTCCTATTCAGAATATCCTGGTATAGCACCTCCACAAAACCGGTGGGACTGGAATTCCCCTGTGTCCGGTAAAATTCGGGAGAGGAAGCGATGTCGACTCGAATCTGTTCGATCGTAGCACCTTTCTGCATGTCACCCAGATACGAGGTCTGGCCGCTCACGTCCACGGACCGGTGGAGCAGGGATTCATAAAGTGCGTTGATTTGATCGGCGCGGTATTCCTTCGAACTTTCGATTCCGGTGACCACAGTCGACGGAGCGACTCCCGCATCCAATTGGACCGCCCATCCATCCAGTTCAGCCAGCGATCCATTGCGGTTCAATAAATCGCGATAGAGTTGGGCCACGAACAATTCGTTGGAAGTCTTGGTGGTCGTCCCGCTTACCGTAATGGGAACCGAGCGCGTCAGAGCCGTCGGGTCGGGCTGATTCAGAATCGGATTAAAACCGGCAACCGTGAAGGTGAAATTCCCCGAGCCTGACGCGTTTAGCTTCGGTTCAAAGTTCGCGGACTGAATCTGGGCCAGCGTATAGGTCTGACCTGCCGCAGCCACCGTACCGTCCGAAAACATAACCTGACCGATTGCGCCGGGAACCTGGGTTACGGTGTAAATCAAATACGGTTCCTTCGTGGAAGGAGTTGCAAAATTCAAGCTGCCCAGTCCCAGCGAGATTGGTGCGGCGTTGGTCAATAAGTTGAGAGGATTGATGCTGCCGGCCGTCTGAGTCGGCGGAATCAAAAGAGATTTGACATCGACCGTAACGTTTACAGTGTCCACGCTGGCCATGCCATCGTTGATCGAGAAAGTAATCGTTCGAGGGGTCGTAACTGGAGCGGGACTGACGTCTTGATACTGAACTGACTCCAGAACCGCCTCGTACTGGGCCTCTGTCGCCGCTCCAGAAAGCTGCAGAATCCCTTGCGTCGCATTGAACGTTCCGGTAATGCCTCCCGAAGGAGTGAAACTCAGCAGATCTTCGCCTGGAACATAATTACCGATCGAAACCGAAGCGTTATAGATGGTGTGTTGACCGGAACCATCCGGAAGAGCAGGATCGGGATCTTGGATTGAAAGCGTGGGGGCCACGGGCAACGGAGTACCGTTTTGCACGAATTGAAGTGTATTGGGGGGAACGCTCAGAGTCGGAGGAACATCGGCTGCATTCACGTCGACCACCACGTAGGCGGGCAGGCTGGTTACACTGCCATCGCTGATGCTAAAGTCCACTTCGCGACTTCCTGCTATCGGATTTACTCGCGAATTGTAGTACTCGATTGACTGTAATGCGGTCTGGTAATCCGCAATAGACGCCGTCCCAGATAACGACAGCACGCCGGTTGCGGAATCAAAGTTCCCGGTAATTCCATTCTGGTTCGTAAAGATCAATTGATCTTCATCGGAGAAGTAAACGCCCGGGAAGGATATCGTTGCCCCCGAAAGTGTGGCGCCGCTATAGTTTATCGTCACCGTCGGATCGATCGCGAACGCTGTGCGTCCCGCGGTCACCTGCAAATTCACAAAGCCAGTGGTGACATACGGAATCACGGGAACCGTTAGAGTCAGGGTAGCATTGGCACTTGGAGTTAAGCCGTCGTTAACCGAGAAACTGATCGTCCGAGGCAGGCCGCTGCGTGCCTGGACCAGGTCGGTGAAAGTCACGCTGGCGAGTGCTATCTGATAGTCGTAAACGGAGGATTCCCCCGAAAGAGTGAGGATTCCGGTGTTCACGTCGAACGACTCCTGAATACCGCCGAAGAGCTGAGTTGCGTTCAGCGAATCTTCTCCCGGAGAGTAATTCCCCGAAATGGCGACATGGGCGCCGAGAAGCGTTGCAGCTTCCGAATCAGAAACCGTTAATCCCTTGTCCAGAACGACGGCGTTGGTTCGCGTTGAAGCGGTCACGTTGGCCGTGCTCAGGGTCACTACCGGGGTCTGAGGGACCGAAGCGCTGCTGCTCACCTGCAACCGCTCGGTGGCATTCGCGAAATTCTTCGTCGAATTGTCATTAATGACGGAGACTGTCAATTCCCGAAACCCGGGCGTGACGGAACCGGAAAGATCGACATATTGGATGCTTTGCAAAGCCGCCGTGTAATCGGCCGCAGTGGCGTTGCCCGATAGAGTGAGAACGCCCTTCGCGGAATCGAACGCACCGCTGATTCCGTTCTGATTCGTGAACAGGAGTTCATCTTCCCCTGGGTTATAAGTGGCCGGATAGAACGAGATCACTGCCGCGACGATCTGGCCGCCCTGAGGGTTGCTAACCGTGATTCCCGGATCGAGGGCCGCAGGAGCATCGCCCTGCATGTAGAGAAGGCCTATTCCCAAAGGCGCGACAACCGGGGGCGAATTATTGGCTTTGGTGACGATCGGCTCGGTCAGGCTTGCCTGATTGCCAGAATCGTCGCCGAGGGCGATCACAAGTGACTCGTTCGACGGCGTTCCGCTCGAGTTGTACTGCACGTCGTCGAGGGCAATCTGATACATATTGACCGGTTCTGTACCGCTCAGCGAAAGAACGCCGGTGGCCATATTGAAAGTGGCTGTGATACCCGTCTGCTGCTGGAATTTCAAAGGCAAGATCAGAAAGTCTTGGCCTTGAACGTAGTTGCTGATTGAGACGCTGGCGCCGCGAATCATTCCATCTTCGGCATCCTCCACTTGGAGTTGTTCCAACAAGGGAGCGGGACCGGAACCGAGGGTATATGAAACATTGGTTGCGGGCGAAGGAGTCTGGGTGTCGTTCGGATTGCCCGCGTTGGGATCGCCCAGTACTAGAGACAAAGGATAGATAGTAACGCCAAAGTTACTGGTTATCGGCGTGGTGAACTCGCCCTGATACCGCGACACGGCTACCTGGACGGAATCTTTGAAGAACGCTCCCGGCTGCGGTGTATAAATCATGCCGTCGAGTTCCTGACTGACGTCGAAACCTGGACCGACCAGTGTTAGTTCATTGCTGCCCTGGCCGCTGAGAGTCACATCGCCCTGGAAATTCGATACCTGGAACGAACCGCTGTTGGCGTGAACGATCACCTGTACCTGAGCGTTGTTATCGAATTCCTCCATCGGATCGGTGACCACAATGGCGTTGCCCGACGCTGAGCTAAACTCGATCGGCGTATTGCTCGAAGTGTTCTGAATCGTCGGAACGGTGACCGTGGGATCGTAATCGGGTGGAATGATGCCCGATGTATAAGCGGTGTATACCGGCGGATTGGTACCGTCTTTGATGACGCCGTAAAAATAAATCGGCTTGGTCGGATCGTAAGGTTGCGAGGCGAATTCGGCGAAATCGTCCCATTCGAAGGATTGCTGGCCCGCCTTGAAGGGAAGGTCGGAAGCAATCAGCTGACCGTTGTAACCGCTCGAATTGGTGTCGGCGTAGATATCGATGGTGGTGTCGGTGGGATAGGAGGTAGTCCCGGTGTAGTCGATGTCGGCCGCCGGCGAACCGCTTTCGGGAGAAGCGCTTAAAGCTAGCGTCGGCGGAGAATCGCTCGCCGGGGAAGTATCCGGAGCGATTTGATAGGTGACAGGCGCCCCGCTTCCGTCGACAATAACCGTTCGCGTGCCGGGCAGATAGAAGCTGAACCCGGCGCTGTAAGTGCCGAAAATTCCCAGATCTGCCGAGACACTTCCCTGCACTTCCCCGGTGAGATCCACCTTCAGGGTAGCGCTGATCTTGACGATCACGGTAACACTCGCAGTGAACTGCGCGTAGCTGTTGGAAGCCGATTGTTCGGGCCGAATCTGCAGATAGACCGTCAGCGTCCCGAGACTCTTTCCGCCGATCTTCGGAATATTGCTCGGAACGGTCACATTGAATCCGCCGTTGAAGGTGATGTCGCCCGACTTATCGAGATCGAATGCCAGGTTACCGGTCAACACGCTGCCGTAGGGCGGGATGGATATGATTGTCGAGCTGCCCGAAATATTAATTAAGTTGGGCCCGGTGAAGTAGAAGATCGCTTTTCCGGAGCCCTTTCCATACAAGCCGCCCAGATACTCGATATCGCCGTCGATCTCCATCATCTTGGCATTGATTTTGATGCTGCCCGTTACAGTGGCGGCGGCTTCGGTCTTGTTGTAAATCTTGATGCTCGGGCCGAATGTTCCCGTCACGCTGCCATCAAATTCAAAATCGTCCGCCAGGTCGTTGAGCCCGCTGACCTGCCCGGAGATGCTGGTGATGTAACCGAAATCTCCGATCGGAATACCGGGAGTCCGTGAGAAGCTGATGCCGATTTCGCTGAGTTGCCCGTTACTGATTTCGAAAGAGCCACCCACGGTGATTCCGCCGGGCAGACTGACCATGCCGCTTC
Source organism: Telmatocola sphagniphila (assembly GCF_018398935.1). Lineage (GTDB taxonomy): Bacteria > Planctomycetota > Planctomycetia > Gemmatales > Gemmataceae > Telmatocola > Telmatocola sphagniphila. The sequence goes on from NZ_CP074694.1 coordinate 2,003,725, forward strand.
CCGAAATCGTCGTATTCCCCTGGCTATCCTGGGCATATTCGAATTCCAGATCCTGGATTCCGATGGGGCCCAGTTTCAGATCCGCAATCTTGATTTCCAGGCCAAGCAACTGTACGCTGCCGTCAGAGGTATTAATCAGCAAACCCTGACCCGGCAGTGAAACCGTACCGGTAAATCCGCTGGCTAGAGAGACCTGAAGGCCACCGGTGATCTGCAGAGTACTCGCCGCGGAATCATACTGGAGCGTCAAGCCTTTCGACGTGGCCGTAACGCCGTCCAAGTCGATCGAGCCGTCCAGTTCGATATCCAGCGACTGCAGAGAACCGTCCACAATTTCGATGCCGGGATCGTCGGGTCCCGAACCCAGGCTGACGCCGAAATTATTGAGTACCGAATGGCCACCCTTGGGTGCTGTCGTCAAAATGACCGTACCGAAAATCCCGAAGGAGGAATTGGTACTGTCATATTCGACTCCGGCATCTTTAATGTGCACTTTCACGCCAAACAGCGAGAAATCGCTGGTGATACTCGCTTCCAGGCTCTGCAGCTGGCCGTTCTGAAGCACGATGCCGGGAGTCGTTCCTTCGCCCAGCTGCAATTCAACTTTGATCGTCTGTGAGGCGGCTTTGAACGTCGCATTGGCGGTGCCGTCGATCGTGATGGTGTCCGACGGCACATCGTATTCCAGGGTCAGGCTTTCGACGTTGATCGTCAGGTTGCCCACCGTGAACTTTCCGGTTAACTGCGCGCCGAGCGAGATAATTTGCGCCTGCCCGTTCGATACACTGAAAGTAAGCCCTGTCGTTCCGCCCCCCCCCAGATTCAGGCTGAAAGTGGCACTGCCGACCTGCAACGTCGTACTGCCCGTGACCGTGACGCTCAGATCGGGATTAACGACCTGATTCAACCCGGATATATTGATGTCCCCCAGCGAAGGAAGCTGAACGTCCTCCAAAGGAGGTGGATTGAATCCGTTGAGCTGCAGATTGCCGTTGACCAGTGAGATGCTCGGGTTCCCAGCACCTCCCACGGTGATCGCCTGGCCGAAGTAATTGCCCGTGCCGGAAAAAGTGAATTGATTCTGAACCGGGTCGTAAGTCACCGACAATGTGCCGGGATTGAAAACGACGTTATCGAGAGTTTGCGTGTTCGCGAAAGTATAAGTATTGCTGGCGAGTGTGACGACTCCGTTCCCAGTAGTCGGGTCTTGAGTGTAATTAAAATTTCCGGTCACCGGGCCGATGATCAGCCCGTCCGCATTGAGATTGAAACTGCCCTGAATCGTATAGGCCAGCGTGGATTGACTGAAATTGGAGCTCCAAACGAATCCGGAGGTCGATTGGATCTGCACTCCGGCCACATTGATAGACGGCGTGGAGAAACTGACCGAACTGATCACCCCGTTGACGATCTGAACGCCCTGGCCGACACCAAGAGTGACGGGAATAACCTGGCCATCGAGCGTAAGTGAGGCAGTGCCCAGAAGAGCAATCGTCGTCGCGTTGACGGCCTGACTGTACAGGCCGTACGGCGTGAACGTCAAGGGCTGCACGCTCAAGGGACCTGCCACCTGGAAGTTCGACAGACTGTTGCCGTTTTGATCGATGCCAAAGATGTAATTGGTTCCCGTTCCGGAAATCGTCAGATTTTGACCGGAGACTGGGATGGTAGCCTGGCCCTGGAATATCGTGGTGCCACTGGTCGGATTGAAGGACGCAGTTAGATTGGTGACATTATAAGTAAGCCCATTCAGGGAGACGCTCCCCGACGGACTGAAGAAATTATAAGTCGATGCGGTTACATTGCCATTGCTGTCCAGAACGAATCCGCTAGTGCCGTCGGCCCCAAGATCGGCGTTGCCTTGCGGTGTCGTGGCGCCGCCTACAAAAGAGAACGCCTGGCTGTTGGGATCGTAAACCGCGCTCATCGGCGACAAACCGTCCACGGCCGCGGGAGTGTAGGTTATGCCGCCAAGTGTGAGGCTGTTGAGCGAAAAACTGATGCTGCTGACCGTGCCGTTATTCGCAACGATCCCCGGAGGAGAGGAGCCAAACGTCACCTGCGCATGACCACCCTGCAAACTTGCCGTGGCACTACCCGAGAGATCGAAGGATGCGGAATTCTCATCGTAAATCGCGGTCAAGTTTCCAAAGAACGAAAGTCCGCCGAAATTGACCAGCGTCACCTGGAAGGATATAGGATCCAAAGCTCCGTTGGTTATAGTCCAAGGGGATTGATAGGTGCCTGGAGGCGGTTCATATGTTGAGCCTGACGGATAAGGCGGATACGCCTGATTTGCCCCCCCCTGCTCGTTTACCCCGAGTAGGATGATTTGTGTGACCCCGGGTGTCAGAACCGTCTGCGCCATCCCCTGAATAGTGAACTGATTTTCCGTCGTGTTAAAACCCAAGAACAACCCCGGTGACTGGATCTGAGGGTAGGCTGTGAAGCTCTGATCCCCGATGGTCAGGCTATTGATCGTAAAAAGCGGGAGCGGGTTCGCGGGTTGATACTCCAAGTTTTGCAACGACTGAAGAATGCTCAGTTGCCCATTGTTGTACTGCAAACCTCCGGAGTACTGCGCTTGAGTTCCGAAGGTGACACTCGCAGAACCGACATCGAATTCTGCAGTCGCGGTTCCAGTGATATTGAAGGGATAAACCTCACCGGCATAGCCGCCGGAGCCGGAATAAGCGACGGTCGCGGTCAAGGCGCTCGATTGAAACGTCAAGCCGTCGAGTGTAAAGGTAAAGGGTCCGGAACCTCCGTTGGCATCCTGAAAAACTGGCAAGATGGAGAAAGTGTTGTTAGGGGCATAGACGCCAGGAATGAAAGTAAAAGCAGATGTACTGGGATAGAATGGATTCTCGTTAATGGCCAAAGAGGACGCCGGGATCTGTAGTCCCGCATTGGTGAAGCCGGACAAACCCAAAACCCCCCCCAACGATAAATACGCCGAATCGTAGGTATGGCCAGAAGAAGTGCTGTAATTGACGAAAAAGTCGCCCGGCACAAAAGTCTGTCCGCCGATCTGGAAAGGTACCGCATCGGCGTTCGGAATCTTGATGTCGGTATCGTTGACGAGATCGCTCATCGTAAACAAATAAGGATTTCCCGTTCCGGTATCGACAAGAGTTTGATTAGTGGTTTGTGAACCGTTCGAAAGAATGGCCGCCATCACTTGAGTGGATATCGTAACGGTGCCAAAAAAACTGTTATTGCTATTGCTGAAGGATAGGTTGCTGAGTGTCAATCCATTAGGAAATGAAAAGAAGGGTACGAAATTCCCTTTCACTTCACCGCCGGGCACATAGAACCCGGCCGTGACTGCCGAAGTGGAAGTCACCGTTGTCGTTTGTGGTGTCGTGGCCGGGAAATTTCCCTGGAATTGCAGATCTGCATAAGGTCCGTAACCCACATTGTAGAAAACATCTACATTTGCGGGGACCACACGATCTTCGAGCAATTGCACGCCCAGTTTGTGACGACGCACTGGCTTGACAGAGAGAGCCTGATCGACCCAGCAACGCTTCAACCAACTCAGGGGACTTGCCATGATGGAGACCTTTCAATTCTCGCGGGAGAGTTCGGCGCGCAGACTGAGCCAGACCGGCGGAAAGCCCGTCGAGCCAAGGCTGTTGATCGCTTTACCTGCTGCGTATAAAAAACGTAAGGAAGAAATTAAGGCATAGTTTTTTTTCGCAGTTCCAGTTCCCTGCGCCACTTCGCGGCTTCATTTGTCCGGCCACAGTCTTCACACAAATTGACCAGTTGGCGGACAATAGAGGCAGCCAGATCATTGAGATCCAGTTTCCCAGTGCTACCCAGAATTATCAAACCGTCGTAAAATCGCTCGAGAACACCGATGGCACGATCTCTGTGACCCGAAGCGATATTGCACTCCACAAGGAAGCCGACGCACCAGCGAACTTCCGCCGATTCGAAGGAAAATTTTGTCCTATAAGCCGTGTAGAGTTTTTCTCCCACTTCGACTGCTTTGTCGAGTTGTTTCGTGCGCTGATATGTTTCCATCAGGCGTCGCATTCCTCTGAGTCTTAGTGGATGCGAAACGCCCAATTGGTCCGTTTCCAGAGGCAGCAGTTCCTCTCTCAGGGCAACCGCCCGCTCGAGTCGGCCGGCGTCCTCGTAAGCCGAAGCCAAATTATCCTTGAAGAATAAGACATTGGGGTGCTTCGGAAACTGTTCTTGCGTACTTCTCGCCGTCTCCTCCAGAATGGGCATCGCTAGATCCATCTGTCGGGCCGCCTGATAAACCAACCCGAGATTGTGACGTTGCCCGATGGTGGTCAAGTCGAACTCGCCCAGATGCTCTTTCATCAGCAGTTGAGTTTCGATGTGAAGAGCTATCGCCTCTTTGTGCTGACCTCTGAGGGAGTAGATTCCCGCAAGATTGTTCATGCTCCAGAGCGTATCTCGATGGTGGGGCCCGAGGTGTTCCCGCATCCTCTGAAGTACGTCTTCGTATAGCTCCTGGGCCTGATTCCAGGAACCGGATTCTTGATACGCTTCTCCCAAAGTTTTCGTAGCAAAGAGGGCTTTCTCGCTCTCCGCACCCAGCACATCCGTATACAGCGAGCACGCTCGTTTCAGCTGAGGAATAGCCAAAGCAGGCTCTCCTAATCGGCGATAACTCATTCCGATCACCGTTCGAACGGAAGCCTCGATGAGCGGTTGATCCTTGAACGCAACGCCAATTTCGGGCACCGCGGAATCGATTGCTCTGCGAAGCGTCACCTCGTTTCCCAGCCCGTTGTCGGCGACCGGTCGCCCGGCTGCTAAAACATTGTTTTCAAGAAAATGCAGCACGGCCGAGACTTCGCGACCTTTGGCTTCCGCCCTTTCCCGCTGCCCGGCCTCGGCCTTAGCCATCTCCCGTGCCCTCTCATTCGCTCGAGAAGCGCGAAAAGCCAGTATTGTGCTTACGGTGATACCAGCGATCAGCAGCAGGCAGATCGCCGCTACGGCGGACAAAAGCGCTTTGTGTCGACGGGCCATTTTCCGAAAGCGATAAGCCCGGCTCGGAGGACAGGCTTCGACAGGCTCATCGTTGAGATATCGCTCCAGATCGCGTGCCAAGCAATTGGCGGAGGCATAGCGTCGCGTCCGATCTTTCTCGAGAGCTTTCATCACGATCGAGTCGAGTTCTCCATGAAGCTCCCGACTCCATTTCGCGGCGGCGACCAGTCGATAGTCCAGCTTCGCCGGAGAACTCTCCCCGGGCTCCATTAAACGGAGGCTCGGACGCGGCGGATCTTCCTCGCGAATGAGACGGAGATTATCAAGCAGAGTGGTTTTTTTGATTCGCTGTCTCGTCAGCGGGGTTGTACCGGTCAACAATTCGTAGATGAGTACGCCCAGAGAATAAATGTCGGCCCGAGAATCGATATCCAGGGAGTCGAGATTCGCCTGCTCCGGGCTCATGTATTCTAGTGTGCCGATCACTGTTCCCAGACCGGTCACGAGCGTACTTTCCGTCAGATCCTGACCGACGGCTTTGGCCACCCCGAAATCGATAACCTTTGGGACGGGTTTTCCTTCCTGCTCAGTGACGAGGACATTGGTCGGCTTCAGATCGCGGTGAATTATTCCTTTCTGGTGGGCATGCTGCACGGCCTCGCAGACGGGTATCAGCAAAGCCAGTCGCTCGCGAGGTGGAAGATTATGTTCATCGCAGTATTGCGTGATCGATTTGCCCAGGACCAGTTCCATCACGAGGAAAGGTCTCCCCGAAGAAGTCACGCCACCGTCAAGGACTTTGGCGATATTCGGGTGATCCATAAGCGCCAGGGCTTGGCGTTCCGCCTCGAAGCGAGCGAGCAGCCCTTTGGAATCCAGCCCCGGCTTGATTAATTTAACGGCAACCTTCCGCTTTATGGGCTCCAACTGGAGTGCAGCCCATACCGAGCCCATTCCGCCGCCGCCGATTTCATCGACGAGTCTGTAGCGGCCCGCAACAACAGTTCCGGATTCGATTCCTGGATCGGTAAATTGAGAAGCGGAGTGTTGATGGAGAATTTTGGGCACAAACGTGGGAGCAGCCGGTTCCTCGAGAAAGTCGCCGGCCAACTCGCTTGCTTCAAGTAACGATTCCACCTGCTTCCGGAGCTGAATATTCTCCGCGCACTCCGCATCGAGAAATCGTCCACGCATCTGGGCGTTGTCGACAAGGAGAGCCTTGAGGAACAATTCGTTAGCTCGGGGGTTCCAGATCTGCATTCCAAGCCCAAACACAGGGTGCGGCAAACAATAGCTGCTGTGCGTTGGAAAAGTCGCACGAAAGTAATGCGAATTTTAGAGGATTTTTGCAGACAAAAATTTGATTTATTTCGAAAGAAATGTGCCGTCGCCTTAATCGCTATTAATTCGTCGGTATAACCACGCACGGCCAACCGCCCATAATCGGTCGGCCACGCCGCGCGTGATGCCCAGAGCATCTGCTGCTTCCTGATGCGTCAATCCGGCAAAGTAACGCAGCTTGATCAACTGGGCGGTTTGTGCGTCGCACTCAGACAGTTCAGTCAAAGCTTCGTCAATTGCCAGCAACTCGACGGAGCGTTCGGATTCATCCGCGACGGCAAGCAGGTCAAAGTTCCGTCGCTGTCGATCTCCCCCTCTTTTGAGGGTGGCTTTACGGCGTGCGGATTCTACCAATATTCGACGCATCGCTTCCGCCGCAGCTGCGAAAAAATGACCGCGATTACTCCAGTGGGAACTATCTGAAGTATCCACAAGGCGAATGTAGGCTTCGTGGACGAGAGCCGTGGGATTGAGAGAATGCCCGCAAGCTTCACTCGCCATGCGGGAGGCCGCCAGTTTGCGCAGCTCTTCGTAGACCTGAGGCAATAACTCGACTGCGGCCCGTTGATCGCCTTTAGCGGCTGCATCCAGAAGTATCGAAACGCTGCTCATAGCCTATTCGTAATCATCCGAAGACATAAACAGGTGTCGAATTCAACCCATGTTGCGAAGAGAGACCCATGCTAACTCACAAGTTTCCCCGTGTAAATAATTTGTGAGTTTGATTAGTCGGGACTACGTTACTTCTTATGCATCAAAATCAAACTTTTTATTAAAACCAATTTATTTATTGGAAACTTGTGAGATAATTTGAATGGCTCATCCGTTTTTAGTTGTAAAGTTGAGTGAAAATGCTCTAGATTTGGTTGACGAAGCCGCGAATCTCTGCAATGGTCGGCCCTATTTTTTTCGAGGCCCAATTCACGTCCAGAACGTACTCTCGTCCAGAGCGTAGTTAGACTCTGAATTCCATAACTTCGGCGTAGCACTACCCGAATCTTGGTATTGAGACCCTCCACTGGGCCGCTGCTTTTGCGTTCCTCGAAGTAGGCTAAAATCCCGTCCCAATTATTCTTGAGCATCGTGATGAACGGCTCCCAATCCATCTCAGTCTCGCGGGCCTGACTGATCGCGTTTAAATTTCGGGGATATTGAGGAATTCTTGAAGCATGAGTTCCCGCCGTTGATCACTGGCACAGGCGGCCAAGCGTTTCTTGTTTAGGGATTCTTTGCCGCTGGCATTAACTAATATACTTAGAGCCAATCGTTTCAGACGCGTGAAATTCTGAGGTCCATCGCCCTCTCGAACTCGGCTGTCGTCATCGCCAAACGTCACATCCAAATGCCAATGCAAACCGTTTTCTACACCCCAGTGATTGCGAACGGCCTGGGCGAAGACTTCCGCGGTCGCTTTCCGGCGGCTGATGTAATATCGAATTTCACTCGTGCTCCGACCTTTATCGCGGCGATCGGTTACCACAACCCCCACGCTCTTGAGTCCCTGCCAATCCTTCCGGGACGACAGGAATTTCAGATCCGAAAATACCCGGCAACCCCGGTACTCTTCCCGACCTTGATTCTTCTCGGTCGATTCGCACAACGTCGTCGCCACCTCCGTAAAACCCGACTCCAGATGCTTCTGAAAATGGGACGATATTTCCGCAGGCAAGCTCGGCTGATTTTCTTTCAGCGCCAAAAGGTAATCCGCTTTCCGCCGACGGATAGCCCGCGCGATTTCCTTCGGGCAGCCCATCGCGTCAATGGTCCCGATTGAACCGGCGAACCGTCACGACGTGCCCCGATGGGCAGCGGACTTCGATCATCGTCGGGGACGGCTTTGTTGAATCGGAAGCGGTGGGAACTTCCGTGATCGGAACGAACGCGGGAGACGCCTCGGCCCCCCGACGCTTGAGTTCCCGTTGCCAGTAATAATAGGCCGCCTCGCTGATTCGATGCCGTTGACAGAAGGCTCGAATGGATTCGTTGCTGGAACGCTGATCTAAAATTCGTCTTCTTCCAAAATGCTTCCCGCTGGGGATCTCGAACACGACGCTTCGACATGACTCCGACTCCTGAGGGTTAAAAACCTCCAGGATAACTCATCTGACAAGAACGGAGTTCACCAGCCGGATACAAAGAGGGCTCGAAAGGTCGATTCCTCGATACTGTGAACAGTCACAACGTGTCTCGACGGACAGCGAACTTCGATCATCGTCGGGACCGGCTTTGTTGAATCGGAAGCGGTGGGAACTACCGTGATCGGAACGAACGCGGGAGACGCCTCGGCCTCCCGACGCTTCAGTTCCCGTTGCCAGAAATAGTAGGCGCCTCACTGACTCGATGCCGCTGACAGTAGGATCGAATGGATTCGTTGCTGGAACGCCGATCCTGAATAGTCTGCTTCCAAAATGCTTCTAACTGGGGATCTCGGACACGACGCTTCGACATGACTCCGACTCCTGAGGGTTAAAAACCATCAGGATAAATCAACCGATAAGAAGGGAGTTCACCAGCCGGATACTCTTTTTCGATCTAGAACTTCCCTCACCTTTGAGCCTAAAGTACTGGGCGTGAATGGTTTTTGAAGAAAATCCACTTCCTCTCTTTGAACACCGTGTCGAATCACCGCATCATCATTGTAGCCGGACACATAGATCACAGGAAGATTCGGAAAGACTTTTATTACCCTTTCAAATATAGCACGTCCGCCCATTCCAGGCATCACAATATCGGTGATCAGTAAATCGATAGAAAATTGTTTTCTTGCAAGTATTTGATCCACCTGGGGACTATTCGCGGCTTCTACTACCGAGTAGCCATAGTTCATAAGAATCCGCTTTGTCAACGCTCGCACGGAATCTTCATCTTCGACAATGAGAATTGTTTCCTTGCCTGGCACTAATTTCGAAGGACTTTTACTGGATATACTTGATATATTCTCATCTACACGGGGAAAGAATATTTCAAAGGTAGTTCCTTTCCCGATTTCACTTATTACATTCAAAAAACTTCCGCTTTGTTTCACAATGCCGTAAACCGTTGCCAGTCCCAAACCAGTGCCTTTGCCAGGTGCTTTTGTCGTAAAAAAAGGCTCAAAGATCTTTCTTTTGATCTCGTCGGACATTCCAGTGCCACTATCCGAGACACTCAGTTTAACAAACTCACCTTCGCTTGCTTCAGCATAGTCTACTAATTGCTCTTGATTTAATTCAACATTCTGAGTCCGAATGACAAGTGAGCCGCCTGAGGGCATTGCATCGCGGGCATTGACCACCAGATTCATGAGTACTTGCTCAAATTGTCCTTTATCGATTCGAATTGCCCAAAGTCCCACTTGTAAATTCTTCGAGAGCTCAACATCTTCACCAATCAATCTCTTGAGCATTTTTTCTAGATTAATTACGACCTCATTGATGATCAGAACTTTCGGAGAGAGAACTTGTTGGCGACTAAATGCCAGGAGTTGGCTGGTGAGACCCGCAGATCGTTCCCCGGCCGCATGAATTTCTTTCAAAAGTTCTCGCGATGGATCATTTTCGGGCATTTTGCTCAGAAGCATGTCACTGTAACCAATGATTATCGTGAGAAGGTTGTTGAAATCGTGAGCCACTCCACCCGCGAGTTGACCGATTGCTTCCATTTTCTGCGATTGGTTTAATTGTTGCTCCAGTTTTTTTCTTGCAGTAATATCGGATTGTACTCCCACGAAGTGCGTGGTTTTTCCTTGAGCATCTCTAATCGGGGATATCGATAACTCGATCCAAAAAGAAGACCCATCCTTACGGTAATTAATCAGTTCCTCTTTGCAGTCAATACTGGAGAGAACGGCATTCCGTACGCGAGCAACCGCCGCTGGATCCGTCTCATTCCCTTGCAAAAATCGACAATTTCTGCCCAGGACTTCGTCAACGGAATAACCTGTAATTTTCGAAAACGCCGGACTGGCAAAGACCACGGGATTATCGGGAAGAGTCACATCCGAAATCAGCAATCCCTGAGTGGCTGCCTGGATGGCCCTATCCCGGAGTCGAAGCGCCTCTTGCGATTGAATGCGTTCAGTGATATCTCGAAAGAATCTGCATTCCGCAACGATCCGGTCGTGTATCCGTACGGCAAAAGAAGTAACTGAAACGGGGAAGCTCACTCCATTTTTTCGGATTCTTACAGATTCAAAGGGCGGGATTTCGTCTCCCCTGAAGATGCTTTCGCTTCTGAGTCGAATTTCAGGGATTAGTTCTGGGGGCGCAAGCAGATAGCTAGAGTTCCCTATCATTTCCGCAGAGGAATAACCAAACATCTTTTCTGCCGAATTATTCCAGGAAAGAATATGGCCATTGGAGTCTACCGTCAGGATGGCGTCCACGGAGGAACTCACTACGGCGGCCAACTGGAGGGCTTGTTCTTCTGCCTGCCTACGCGCACTTCGATTTTCGGCCTCTCGCAGAGCTCTCTGAATAGATGATGCCAGTCTAATCATGGAGGTTTTAAGTATAAAATCTTGAGCTCCCGCTTGCAACATTTCTACAGCGGACTCTTCACCCACTGTTCCGGAAACAACAATAAAAGGCATATCGGGCGCGATCGATTTCGATATTTTCAGGAGCGCTTTCGCGTCGAATGAAACCAAGTTATAATCTGAAAGAATCGCATCCCATGGCTTTGCGGTTACCACCAATCTGAAATCTTCTATCGTATCGACGCGCTCGGCATAAACTACTAAATCTGCTCTGCGGAGAGCTAATAGCATAAGTTCGACATCGTCCGGAGAATCTTCAATGAACAGAATCCGTATCACGTCTTTCCGTCCTCTCGGTAAGAATCTGGCGGTGGTTCATTCAAAACTAACCAGTACATCTGCAGCTGCTTCACAGCTTCTACAAATTGATTAAAATCGACTGGCTTGCGAACATAGGAATTTGCACCGAGGTCGTAACTCCTGATCATATCCTCATCTTCCTTGGAAGAAGTCAAAATGACTACGGGTAGTCGACGAGTTCGGGGGTTGGCACGGATTCTCTTTAAAACTTCAAGTCCATCGAGTTTCCGTAGTTTGAGATCGAGTAGTATCAAAACGGGTAGAGGATTTTCTTTGCCGGTATAGGAGCCAGTGCTATTGAGGTAATCGAGCGATTCCACTCCGTCCCGAGCCACTATCACCTTATTTAGCAGTTTTCCTTTTTTTAAAGCCATTAATGCCAATTCTTCATCATCTTGATTATCCTCAACCAGCAATACCACTTTTTCGCTCATGCTCGATTCCTCTGTTACGATAGGGTAAAGTAAAATGACGCACCCTCCCCAACGACCGATTCGGCCCAAATTGTTCCGCCATGTCGGTGGATGATTCTCTTGACTGTGGCCAAGCCAATCCCGGTTCCTGTAAATTCCTGGTCCGAGTGCAATCTCTGAAAAGCTCCGAACAACTTGGACGCATAGGTCATGTCAAATCCAGAGCCGTTATCGCGGACAACAAAGGTAGCGGTGCCATTTTTTTTAATTTGGTCGAGAGCGACCTTGGATACCGCTTTTTTGGATGAGAATTTAAAGGCATTATCTAAAAGGTTCTGCAAGGCGATACGCATTAAATGCGCATCGCAGTAGGCTTGAAGCCCAGGTTGGACTTCAAATTCGATTGATCGCTTTGGTGCCTGCTCAACTAGTTCCTTACAGATACTATTTGCGAGCGAGGTCAGATCAACGATCTCTTTTCGTAGCTCCAGGCGTGTCACTTTGGACAACTTCAATAAATCGTCTATCAACTGTCCCATTCTTTGGGTGTTTGCGCGCACGCGATTGAGGAAATGTCGACCATCTGGATCAAGCCGCTCAGCATATCTGATGATTAATTCTTGGCTAAAACCGTCTATCGCTCGGAGGGGACTTCTGAGATCGTGACTCACCGAATAGCAAAACGCTTCTAACTCGCTGTTGGCGGAGGCCAGTTCCCGATTAGATTGTAATAGTTCCAAGTTAGATGTCTCAAGCTGAGCCGTTCTTTCCGCAACCTTACTTTCGAGTTCCGAATTAAGCCGTATCAAATCATTCTGCATTTGCCTTCGAAGAGTATTGTCTTGGATCGAAATCAAAATCATCGGATTTCCAGAGTTATCAAGAACTTTTCGGCCGCTGAGACTCAATACCCGAATGTTAGGGGAAGAGGGGGAAATCCAATCCAACTCAAAGTTTGAAAACATCTCCCCTTTCGGAACGACATTCTCGAGAAGACCTCTCAACTTGGGACAATCCCAGGTGTGACCCGCCAAAGTAAAGATGCTTAAACCTTTGACGCTTTGATGATCTAATTCAAGCATGTCAACGAATTTTGAGTTCGCTTCTACGACTTCAAACTGTTCATTCAATATTACTAGGGGATTCGGAACCGTCTCCACAATACTTTTCGCAAAGTTACGCATGGCCTCCTCAAGGCTTTGGCGGGAATCGATTTCCAATGTGGTCAGAGACATGGCAGATTCCTCATGAATTCTTCATAAAATCCAAAGCTTACTGTGGGAAAACCGAAATTGCTAGTGCTTTTATTGACTTTTTGATAAATCTTGGACGTGACTATAGATCTCGTGGAGTACTTGAAATCTACTATTGTAAAGCAATTATTAGACATTTGTAATAAATTACGAATGTCCTAGCGATCTCGGAGCCATCCAAGTTTCCCACCGCCTTGCCAAAAAGGCTAGTAGTAAGCTGACTCAAAGGGGTGCACATGATCCGGCTACGAGATTAATCCTAGACTTGTAAGTGCAAAATGACTTGCCCTTTTAAAAGGAGGAACAAACCTATAGCGGCCAAAAGAAAGCAATTATTGGGTGACTACTTTCACGATGAGTTTTATTGGCTTAATTCGAATATTTGCTTATGTGAATAAAAATCATTACAAATCTCTCAATTAGCGTCTCTCAGGCCCGGTATTTATTGGAAAACTATTGTTCCAGTAATGCTTTGACTTTCTCGAGTAGATCCTCTTGTTTGAAAGGTTTCTGAAGAATTTCAGTGGCGCCAAAATGAAGAGCCGTGGGAAGTAAATCCATCGTGCCATCAAATCCGCCTCCGCTAATCGCAAGAATTTTGACTTCGTCGAACTCTTTTTTCAAAACGCTGATAAGCTCGAGACCGTCTTTGTCCGGCATAAACACGTCGCATATCACCAACTCCGCGTGACATGATCTATAGGATCGAAGGGCTTCGTAACCATCAGCCGCTTCCTCGATTTCCAGCCCCAGGGGCTCCAACATTCTTCGAATGGCAGATCTAAGTTTAGCCTCATCATCGACCAAAAGTATTCGCTTCACGGAGTATATCGCTTCAAAAAATGTGTATAGGTTTGAATTAATTGCGTGTACGAATTAACAAATTCTACAGACTTTCGAAGGGAAATTTAATAAAGATCGAATATTTTGTCATTTTTCAGCAGAAAAACTTCGCTCCTGATTATAGCCTTCCTAGTTTTGAGGGTATTCAAATAGCCTGCTGTCACGGGGAGCGATCTTATAAGGCAATACAAAAAGCCGCGCGAATCGGGCTAATTCCGCGTGATAAGACGCCAATTCCAATCATTCAATCTTTTTTATACCACGCAATAAATTCCACCTAATCCTTCACTCAGCTGCACTTTTCTTGCCCGCTAGCGTCGTCAGTTTACCCGTAAAAGTATAGCCGCGGATAGCCGATTCGGTCACTTCGGGTTACTACCATCTTCTCTGAGTGAGGGTACGATAAATACTCAACAGAATATTCTCCAATCTCTGGGCGCACCGGTTCGTCCGCGCCCGCGCCGCCAGATCGGTGATCCCCGTCTGAAGCTGCATTAATCGACTTTCGTAACTCACTTGTTGCAACTCATTGAAGCCGGCCGCCAAACGGAACGAATCGGCGTAAGTCCACCACTGTTTCAAGGAAAATTCCGGCCAATTCGCGCCGCTTTCAGGGCCTTCATCGACTTGGGTCAGATCCTGTAAAAGATGAGCCCCACACATCCGGCGCGGGCGGGGCAGGATGTCGTACGATTTCCAGAAGTCGCTTACTAGTGCTTACTTAGCGGCTTCCGTGAAGAAGACCCTCCATGTCTCACGCCCCCGCTTCGGGTCAATCCCTGTATAGTTTGCATCGTCGCAAGCGAAGCACCTCAGTCAGGAAGTAACTCCGGTATTTCACCGAACATCAGAGCCGGAGATCTTCCCCCAAGTCATTCGCCGGTATTTACTTATCGCTGACGGCCATTTTGAGATATTGATCCAAATCGAAAGCGTGCTTGGGAAAAGGGAGCTTTCGCACTCCTTGCACCAGAGGTGACTTTCAACTCTTACTTTACCTTGCAAGAAGCATGATTCTGAACTAATTTTGTCTGGGCTGAGTATCGTGCCATCTTGATCCGAGTGAGTCAACCGATCCTGGCACTTAAATTTCAGGGGAAATCCTGGGGTATTTTATCCTCTCGCCACAAATCGTAGAGGATGAGTTAAGGAAATCGGCAAATCTAATGACAGCACCAACTCCTCCCCGTGAGGTCGAGCGTTTATCCGCCCTGCGCTCGTTGGGAATACTCGATACGCCGCCCGAACCAGAATATGATGATCTCACGAGGCTGACGGCCGCGGTGTGTGGGGTTCCCATCGCCATCGTCAGTTTCATCGATTCGTGTCGACAGTGGTTCAAGTCTCGCATTGGTCTGGATGCCACCGAGACGCACCGAGACTCTGCTTTTTGCGCCTATGCCATCCTTCAACCTGACTTATTCGTTGTCCCCGACGCCATTTCGGATGCGCGGTTCCAGAATAATCCTCTAGTGACTGATGAGCCCCGTATTAGGTTCTACGCCGGGATGCCGCTGGCTACTCCGGAAGGCCATAACCTCGGAACGCTTTGCGTCATCGACCGGGTACCGCGGACCCTAACCAATACTCAATCGGACGCTTTACGGGTTCTGGCCAGGCATGTCGTCACGCAATTAATGTTGAGGAGGCAACTCGAATGGTCGAAGGTCATTGAGGCCGAACTGCGGGCAAGCGAAGCGAAATTTCGCAACACGGTGGATCGACTGGCCGAGGGAGTCTTCGTCGTTGACCCACTTGCAAGAAAGATCATTGACGCAAATTTGGCTGTTCTGGCAATACTCGGCTATACCAAATCTGAATTTGTGGGGCGTTCTCCGGAAGACATCATGGCTCAGGAAATCCCGGAAGTTACCACTAGGAATTTTTCCCGAATTGACAGCGAATTGGCGACCACGGGCCGCCGCAACCTGGGGCGGAAGTGCCTTCGGGGTAAGGATGGGTCGCTAATCTCTGTGGATGTTCGGATTACCCTTATCCCCAATGACGGCGTGGGATTGCAGGCATTCGTCATTCGGGATTTGACGGAGCAGTGCGCTTACGAAGATCGACTATTCCTTTACCAAACAGAACTCGAAAATGCAAATGCCAAGCTTAAGCAGCTGGCAAACACCGACGGGCTCACCGGGGTGCGAAATCGTTCCGCATTCAATGCCAAACTGCTCGAGGAGTACGATCGGGCCAATCGTTACAATCATCCGTTATCAGTTATTCTAATGGACGTGGACCACTTCAAAATTTTCAATGACACCTTTGGCCACCCAGCCGGGGATGAAGTTCTGAAGGCCGTAGGTCGGACTTTGCAGGAAACCGCTCGGAGTACAGATTTCGTGGCTCGTTACGGCGGTGAAGAATTCGCCGTTCTACTGCCCGACACCGAATTATCCGGTGCCATGGTTCTGGCCGAGCGTTTTCGCCGAGCCATTGCAAGCGTTTCGTGGGACAAGCGAGCTGTTACGGTAAGCGTAGGTGTCAGTACATCCACCAAGCAGACACCCGAAGCCTCGAAGTTAGTCCAAGAGGCTGATGAAGCCCTTTATCGCTCCAAAAAAAATGGACGCAATCGAGTGAATCACAGCAACTTATCGAGCCTTTCCATCAGGAACACGATAGCTTGAAAGTGATCTGAGGGGCACATCGCTCCCGCCACTCGCTCAATCTCGCGACTGAAAATCTTGGTTCGAGTGCCGGTTTACATTTACTTCAAGAATTAATCGACTAGTTTGGTCTGTATACCAAACTTAAAAAGTGCCTTTAAGCCTTATCCGTTATTGCGGTCGATCGCTTCAACTCGTCCAAAATCTCCCGTACCTTCCGGGTAAAGCTGGTCGAAGTGTATGGCTTGGGTGGGACGGCCACATGCGCTTGGCGGCAGGGATCGAAAGGCAAGATGACCGGTCGTTTCGCCGCATGGCAGGTACCTCCCGCTCCCAAACTGTCGGCTGGAAAAGAGCCACTTGCCCTCTGCTGGTTACTCGCCGAATGACCAGAAGGCGAATCACAACCCGCCAAATATTTTTTCAGCAATCTTCCTGCAGGTACAAGCCTCAAACAACTGGTTTCCACGGCCAAAAATCGATGGTGGATCGAACACAGCTATCGAGAACTCAAGGCCGAACTCAGTTTGGATCACTTCGAAGGTCGTTCTTGGAGAGGGTGGATTCACCAAGTCGTGTTTTGCCAAACCGCGTAGCCATCTCGGTCCGACAGAGCAGCTTCAATTTGTCGCCGCGGCGGTTGCGGAAGACGAACCAGGTTCCCGACAGCGGGTCGCTTTTGAGATGTTCGCGGGCCAATGCCGCCAGACCGTCGAAGCTCTTCCGCATGTCGGTCGGGGCCACGCACAGAAGAATCTTCGCCGAAGTGTAGTTTAGCATGACGCCTCCTGAGCGGACAACGCACTGAAGAGGGCTCGGAAGGTCGAATCTTCGACGCCGTTTATCACCACAACGTGGCCCGACGGACAGCGAACTTCGATCATCGTCGGGGACGGCTTTGTTGAATCGGAAGCGGTGGGAACTACCGTGATCGCAACGAACGCGGGGAGAGCTTCGGTCTCTCGGCGTTTGAGTTCTCGTTGCCAGTAATAATAGGCCGCCTCGCTGATTCGAAGCCGTTGACAGTAGGCTCGAATGGATTCATTGCTGGATCGCTGATCCAAAATCGTCTTCTTCCAAAATGCTTCCCGCTGGGGATCTCGAACACGACGCTTCGACATGACTCCGACTCCTGAGGGTTAAAAACCACCAGGATAACTCATCTGACAAGAAGGGAGTTCACCAACCGGATACTCTTTTTCCATAGTTTTGAGTAAATTCCTTACTTCACTGTAGAGAAATCGCGTATTCAATTTCACGGTTTTGGAATAATCTGTTTCGCTCAAATCTCAGCAGTTAAGATTCGTGAATCAACCTGGGAGGTTTATATGTCGAATCAACAACTCGTTAGTGGGGATGCTCCCGAACTCAGCGTCCAGATACAGTCCCGAGATTTTCAGAATTGGGCTTCGTATATGGCTGCCTGGAGCAATCGACTTGATACGCATCCCAGAAATTGGGATGAATTAGAGCTTCTCGATTTCGTCGATCAGTTGCAAAGAAGAACTTACTTTTGGCAAAAGGAGATCGAAGATAACTTCGTGGAGATGGATAGCACTGACGAAACAATTATTGACTGAACGGAAAGCTCCCAGGCTGACTTGGTCCTGGTTGTACACTTGTCGATTGGAGTTCGAAGAAGTTCTCGAAATTCATTTCCAGGGCATTGAGAGGTTCAATATGGAAATCCGGAAGTTTCTCGAAAAAAAATAACGGATGTGAATCGATGCAGGCCTCGGCGCGAAATATTATCGATACGGTACCTCACCCTCTCCTCGTCCTCGACGCGAATTTGCGATTGATACTCGCCAACCCCGCGTATTGTCTCACCTTCGGTTGCACTTCGCCCGCTGTCGAAGGTTACAGTCTCTTCGAGATTGATGGCGGTCGGTGGAATCGGCCCAGCTTACGCACCTTGCTTGGGGATGTAATCAACCGAAACAGTTTCTTCATCGACTACGAACTCGAGTGCGATTGCCCCCGCGTCGGTCGGCGCGAGTTTGTTCTAAAGGCCCATCGAGTGTTTCGCGACGAGGGCGGTCGTCATATGGTCCTGTTGGCCATCGAAGACGACACCGAACTGCACCGGATCAAAGACGAACTCCGCCAATCGAAGATCGAGTTGGAAGACCAAGGCAAGGCCATGGATCGCCAGCTACGAGATTTGGCTCGGTCCGTTGAATCCACGCGCCATCAAACCCTGTTGCAATCGGAGCTCAAAATCGCGGCTCTGGAACAAAAAGCGCGCGATCTGGCAAACTTCGTCGAAGGATTGCGAAATCAAACGAGACTGCAGGCGGACGCTAAAATTGCACTCCTGATGCAGAAAGCACAAGATTTAGCCGTATCAGTGGAGGCGTTGCGCGAAATTACTCTCCAACATTCAGATTCCCAGATCGCGGCGCTCGATCAATCGGAGAAAGTGACCAGCAGACTCAATGAAGAACTGGAGCGGAGCGCCCTGGAACGGAATCGGCAATTGGAAGCCGCGAACCGGGAGTTGGAAGCATTTTGCTACTCAGTGAGTCACGACCTGCGGACCCCGTTGCGGGCCCTGGATGGGTTCAGTCGAGAACTGATCGAGTCGCATTCCGACCGTCTAGACGAGCAAGGGCTTCACTATCTTCGCCGGATCCGAGCTGGAACCCAGCGGATGGGACGCCTCATCGATGACCTTCTGAAGTTATCCCGAGTCACGCGAGTTGAGATGACGCGGGAGCGGGTAGATCTCTCGGCACTTGCCGAGACCGTTTTCGCCGAGTTGCAAGAGCTCGAGCCTGGGCGAGTGGTTTCCTTCACCGTCGGACCCGGACTGTTCGCCGAATGCGATTTCGCACTCATGCGTGTGGTATTTGAAAATTTACTCGGGAACGCCTGGAAGTTCACTTCCAAGAATCCGACGGCGGCGATCACTTTCGACCAAACCGAAGTCGAGGGTCAACGAGCGTTTGTTATCCGTGATGATGGAGCCGGGTTCGACTCCGCGTACATGGGGAAACTGTTCGGCGCGTTCCAACGGTTACATTCCGACCGCGATTTTCCTGGAACGGGGATAGGCCTGGCGACGGTTCAGCGCGTAGTCCATCGGCACGGTGGAAGAGTTTGGGCCGAGGGGGCGGTCGGCCGCGGAGCCGCCCTCTACTTCACCATGCCCGGCTCGGAGTATCGCATATGACTGGGAAGGTGATTCTGCTGGTCGAAGACAACCAGGACGATGAAGAACTCGCCCTGCTCGCATTCAAGAAAGGACTAGTGCTGAACGAAGTGGTCGTCGCGAGGGACGGGGTGGAAGCGATCGATTACCTCTTTGGCACTGGCCCCCATGCCGGTCGAAATGTCAGCGAGCTGCCGCAAATGATGCTTCTCGATCTGAAATTGCCAAGGATGGACGGGCACGAGGTTCTTCGGCGGGTCCGGGCCGATCCCCGCACCCGCCGGTTGCCGGTAGTCATCCTCACTTCGTCGCGCGAGGAGGAAGATCTGATCCAAGGTTACGATTTGGGGGCCAACTCGTACGTCCGTAAGCCGGTGGATTTCACTCACTTCGTGGATGCTGTCCGCCAACTCCAGATGTATTGGCTCATACTTAACGAACCGCCTCCGGTGAGAGGTTGATCTCCATCGAACGAACTCCAAGGCTAGTCCTGGTCGTGGACGATGATGTCAAGGTCACCGAATTGCTCCGGAGGGTGCTGGAGGCGGACGGGCACGAGGTTGTCGTTGCTTTTGACGGTCGAACGGTGGTGGATGAAGTGGCTACGCGCTGTGCCGATTTGGTAATCCTCGATATCGACATGCCCTACTCGAACGGGTTCGAGATCTGTCGGCAAATCAAGAGTGATCCCAGGACTCGCATAATTCCGATCCTGATTCTGACAGGAGTCGCCGCCGGCGACCGCATACGAGCTTGGGAGCTTGGGGCCGACGAGTTCCTGACCAAGCCGTTTAAGCCACAGGAAGTCGCGGCCCGCGCGCGTTCTCTCCTACGCCATAAGGATCTGGTGGACGCACTAGACTCGGCGGAATCCGTAGTCTTCAGCTTGGTCCGCGCCTTGGAAGGGAAATCTCCGTACACCCATGGTCATTCGGGGCGGGTGATGCAATACGCTCTGGCTCTTGCGAAATCGTTTGGCCTTAGCGAGGCCGATATGGATATCTTACGTCGCGGAGTCTTGCTCCACGATATCGGCAAGATCAGTACACCCGATGTGATTCTCAACAAGCCGGGGCAACTCACGCCCGAGGAAATTGAAGTGATTCGGTTGCATCCCATCGAGGGGGCCAGGATCGTCGGGCCGCTTCGCTCGGCCAGAGACGCAATTCCACTAATCCGTTGGCATCACGAACGCATGGATGGCAAGGGCTATCCGGATGGTTTGATGGGCGGCATGATCCCACTGTCGGTCCGAGTGCTGTCAGTGGCGGATATGTACGATGCTCTTTCTAGCGACCGTCCCTACCGCTCGGCGATGACACACAATCAATGCCAGGAAGTAATGGTGGAGAACGCGAAGTCCGGCGGACTTGATCCTGAGTTGGTTCGCGCCTTCTTTAAGTGCTTCACTGGGCGAATAGGCGCGGCGTCCGTGGCCGAACCGAAGGGGATGGCATCCGAATTTCCGCGCTAGGCTAAAGGCTATTGAACGAAACCGAAGGTATATCGTCTGATTTCGCCACTTGTGACAGTTGAACCTAGTCATATTCCCGAGTTTACGGTGAACCAAATGTCCCAACCCATGCGACTGCTTATTGTTGAGGATAAGCCCGACGATGCGGAACTAGTCGTTCTTGCCCTGAAACAACAAGGTCTTAACACAACGTGGCGGCGGGTCGAGACAGCGGACGAAATGCGGTTGGCTCTCGCGACCGGAGCGTGGGACGCGGTACTGTCGGACTATACTTTGCCGGTTTTCGGTGCTGCGGCCAGCCTTGCGGTCGTACGGGAATTCGACCCGGATCTCCCTTTTATTGTCGTTTCGGGAACGGTCGGTGAAGACGTGGCGGTCCGGATTATGCGAGCGGGAGCAAACGACTACGTCTTAAAGCACTCACTCACCCGACTGGCACCCGCCCTCGTCCGAGAGCTGCGTGAAGCAGAGAACCGCCGGGCCCTCAAGTTGGCCGATAAGGTAGTGCGGGCAAGCGAGATTCGTTACCGCCGCCTGTTTGAGGCCGCGCAAGACGGCATCCTTATCGTCGATGTGGTATCACGTCAAATTCTCGACATAAACCCGTTTCTAGAGAAACTAATCGGCTACCGACACGAAGAACTGGTAGGTAAAGAATTGTGGGAGATAGGCCTGTTCCGCGACATCGAAGCCAACAAGACGGCGTTCCACACGCTTCAGGAGCAAGGCTACATCCGCTACGATGACCTGCCACTTGCGACCAAGAACGGACTCCTGATCGACGTCGAATTTGTCAGCAACATTTATCGCGAAGGCGACGAGCAAGTGATCCAGTGCAATATCCGCGACATCAGTGCGCGCAAGAGAGCGGAAAAAGTCCTGCTTGAAAAGGACCTGGAGTTGACCCAAGCGGTCCGCTTGGCCCGGCTCGGCTACTGGAATCGCGACCTCGTAACAGAATATGTGGAGTGGTCGGAGATGCTGTATGAGATTTTTGGCATTTCCCGAACTCGTCTGGAACTGACATTTGAGACGTTCCTGGCGACCGTCCACCCGGATGACCGTCAGGCGGTAGCCAACCGAATCGAAGCGGCCGTAGCCACGATCGGTTCGTTTGAACACTCTTATAGAATTCTCGTTGATGGCGCAGTTAGGGTGATCCACGAAGTGGGCCGCGTAATCGCGTCGGAGGATGGGATCCCGATCCGCCTTGCCGGCTCTGCACAGGACATTACCGAACAGTCGAAGGCGACGGCGACCATCCAGGCGAGTGAGGAAAGATACCGGACGCTGATCACCGCGACCACTGCAATCGTTTGGAGCTCTCCACCTTCCGGGGCATTTGACACTTTTCAACCAGCTTGGACGGCATTCACAGGCCAGACAGTCGAACAACACATGGGGTGGGGATGGCTGGATGCAATTCACCCAGACGATCGGGAAATGAGCGCACAAGCATGGGCGGCGGCGGTGAAGGACCGATGTACCTATCAGTTGGAACACAAAATCCGCCGTGCGGATGGGGAGTATCGCGACATGTCCGCTCGGGCCTTGCCAATCTTGGAACCCGAAGGAACGGTACGGGAGTGGGTCGGCATCCACACTGATATCACCGATCAGAAGCGGGCGAAAGAGAGATTGTACCAGAGCCAGGAGCGGCTAAGCCTGGCGACTGAATCGGCGAGAATCGGAATTTGGGATTGGAATGTATCATCGAACGAGATGGACTGGGATGCCCGGATGCTCGCGCTATACGGCATTAGAGAGCAGGAGTTTTCGGGTGCGTATAATACGTGGAGGAATGGCCTGCACCCGGACGACCGGGACCGCGCGGAAGCCGAGATCGCGGCCGCACTTGCCGGAGTTGAGGATTTCCACACCGAATTTCGGGTCGTCTGGCCCAATGGCGAGGTTCGCCATATTGAAGCTCACGCCCTGGTACAGCTTGTGCCCGGAGGTCCGGCGACCCGAATGACCGGGGTCAACTGGGACATCACCGATCGCAAACGGGCGGAAGACAACTTACACATGCGGGATCGGGCCATTCAGGCGGCGACCCAGGGACTCATGATCACGGACTCCAGTCAGGCGGACAATCCACTGGTTTTCGTCAATCACGGGTTCGAGCAGATGACCGGGTACGCTTCGGAAGACATCCTTGGCCTCAACTGCCGGTTCCTTCAAGGCGTGGACACAGACCCAGTCGCGATTGCTCGGATTCGAGAAGCGATTCTCGCCGAAGAATCATATACTCTCGAGATCTTGAACTATCGTAAAGATGGAACTCCATTCTGGAACAAACTATCGGTCGCGCCGGTTCGCGGTGCCCTTGGGCAACTGACGCACTTCGTGGGAGTTCAAGAGGACGTTACCGCTCGGAAAAGCCTCGAAGCACAGTTTCGACAATCCCAAAAGATGGACGCATTCGGGCAACTCGCTGGTGGCGTGGCCCACGACTTCAATAACCTGCTGACCGTGATCAATGGATACAGCGACCTCCTCCTCCAGAGCCTTCCCTCAGGTGATCCATCCCGGGAACTGGTCTCAGAGATTCTTAAGGCCGGCGAACGATCGGCCCAACTAACTCGCCAACTCTTGGCGTTCAGTCGCCAGCAAGTCCTCGCCCCGCGAGTGCTCAACCTGAATGAGGTTGTGAATGAAATAGACAAGATGCTCCGTCGGCTGATTGGGGAGGACATTCGGCTGACTAGGACTTTGGAATCCAAACTTTGGGCAGTCCAGGCCGATACTGGGCAAGTCGAGCAGGTGCTACTCAACCTCTGTGTGAACGCGCGGGACGCGATGCCCAAGGGAGGCCGACTGACAATCGAGACCCAAAACATCAATCTGGACGAGAACTACGCTCGAACCCATTCTGACGTCCCTTCCGGCCCTTACGTTTTGTTAAGCGTTACGGACACCGGGAGTGGAATGTCAATGGAAGTGCAAGAACGGATCTTCGAGCCGTTCTTCACCACTAAGGGAATCGGAAATGGGACCGGATTGGGCCTGGCAACGGTTTTCGGGATCGTCAAACAGAGTGCTGGCCACATCGCCGTGTACAGCGAGGTCGGGGTCGGCACCTCGTTCAAAGTGTACCTGCCTAGAATCGAGCAACAATCTAAAGTCTTGAAAGCCCCGTCTCGAATTCTGACGCCCCCGCGCGGAACGGAGACAATCCTGTTTGCGGAAGACGAACCCGGCGTACGAAACTTGACGTACCGAATTCTGGCAGGCTGTGGCTATAAGGTTCTGTTAGCAGGAGATGGAGAAGAAGCTCTGCGAATTGCCGAAGCGGATCGTGGGCCGATCCATTTGCTGATCAGCGATGTTGTCATGCCTGGAGCGGGCGGGCGCACGACTGCAGATCAAATCACTCGGATGCACCCCGAGGCTCGGGTTCTGTACATTTCCGGATACACCGACGACGCGGTCATCCGACATGGGGTTCTAAGGGAGGGTGTACATTTCCTTCAGAAGCCGTTTTCCCCAGCCGCGCTTGCAACCATTGTGCGGGAGATACTTGATTCGTAATTTTGCCCTCAATGCCAGGTTGAAGCTCTGGACCAGACTACCTCTGCCTTAGAGTCTGTTCCAAAAGCCGGTTTAAGCAGCTAGCGCTTTAGAGTCTTTCTTCTTATCTTTTGCGCTTTTTGCGCAAACTTTTTGTGTATTTTATTAAATCGCGGTTTTGAGTTCTTTCGGGAACTCTTTGATGCGGATACGAACGGCCGCCGCCATCACCGCATTGCCTTTATCCGTCACGTGATAGCGATGCGCCCGCGGGACTTTCCGAATCAATCCATGAGCGCGCAACCTTCCCAATTGTCGCGAGACTCGTTGCGTTTGCCGACGCCGTTCAGCGGCATCCCGGGCGGGCTCGTTCAACGCTTTCAGGATGTCGTGGTTGCGAAACCCATTGATGCGATTATCGCCGCATAAGACAGCCAGGAATAGCTTCTGTTCTTCGGCGTGCATCAAGTTCAAGCCGCGTCGCTTCCGGTTACCCAGAGAGACGGGTTGACTCAGTTGGTCGAGTTGACGCACGGTGACCGAAGGAGCGTCCACAACGGCCAAAGCCTCGAGATAGCGTCGATTCGAAGCGCGGGCGACTTCGAGGTAGCGATAGAAATTAGACACGCCTTTGTTCATGGGGCACCAGGCCATTTTTTCGACCCCTTTGCGGATGCATCGACGGCGGACGTGGAACTCGCCTGGCTGGTTGATTACTGTTTCAATGCGGAGAATCCGTTCGAATTTGTCGTACATTTTCAGCCAATTGCCTTTCATGCGGTGCTTGACGCGTGTGCCCGGTGCCCGTTTCTTGCGGCCCAGAGTAAGAATTTCTCCGTCGAATTGAGGATAGAGCTTGCGTCCCAGGAATTTCATAAGGTCGTCGGCAGAGAACTGTTGAATCGAGTGATCGACCAGACGCGGGTAAAGAGCTTGTAAGTCTTCACGACTTCGGAACAAAACGTCCGTGCTGTACTCGGCTCGATCGATCACCCAGTAGTATTGGCAGCGGTTCAGCCAGTCTTTTTTCAATAGCGGATTGGCCCGGCGGACCCAACGGTCGAGAATTTTGATCCAATTCAAATGGGCAAAGCGATCGGCCAGACGTTGAGCGGCTTCGGGATTGTCGAGTTGAACGAAGGCATTATCGCTTTGAAGGAAGCCGATCTGCTTTTCGTTCATCTGGCGGGCCAGCCAGTCGTGACCGTTGACGTAGACTTGGACGCTGTAAGGAAAGAAGGTTTGGATGCGGACATGGATCAGTCCGAACTCGGGATCGAGAGAATAGAAATAGACGACGCGTTGCGGGCGAGACGTGAAGTACAATTCCGGTCGATCCTTGCCGGGACGCAGCTTGACGCCGCGACCGGTTTCCATGCAGCACAGCACGGCGACCAGTCCTTCCTTTAGACTGCGTTTGGCAATCTCCTCGCGGATGATCTGCTCTTTGGTGTGCTCCCCTTGGAGAAACTGATAAGGAGCACCGGCTTCGGCGGCGACTCGTTTGCCATGTTCCACCAGTTCTTCGGACAGACCTTCCAGGAAGGGAACGAAGTCTTTGCGACGCATGCCCAGTCCGCTATCGCAGAGACGGTGGAGATCTCCATTCTTGAAAAAGGGAAGATATCCTTTGAAAATCACGCGGTCGTGACATTCCAGAACGGATAGAATGGAATCGGCGAACTTCTTCGTAAATGAGTTGATCGTCGGCATGGCGTCGAGTCTCCAACGGTTGTGTGGTTACTTCCATTGGATAAACCGACGCCATGTTCGTTAATACCTAGGGTTGCGGGCATTGCCCGCGTTAAGAAATATTCGTATATATGTCTAAAATCCCCGAAGTCCCGCTCTATGGCCCACAGAGATTTTTACACCCGGAACCCCACCCGTGGACAGTTTCTTACCAGGAACCGAACCAAGCCTGAATGGCCAACCGCGTGAGCCCCACTCCTTTACAAATGTCGTCTCACTCATCGACCTCGCTCTGACACAGTACAAAGACGTTGTTACTGTCACGCCAGCCACGTCCGCTCGGGAAGCGATTCGGCTCCTCACTCAACACCGTTTCTCGCAAGTCCCCGTTGTAGACCGGGGTCAGATCGCTGGGTTATTCTCCTACCGATCCTTTTCACTCGCCGTAGTGAACGCCTTTGATCTGCCAGGGCGACACAGGGCAGATGGACTGTCTGTCTGGGAGTGCATTGAGAGTCCCAGCTTTGTGCAAGGAACTGACGAGTTCCAACGTTTGTTCGATCTACTCGATCATCGCGATGCGGTTCTTGTTGGAACACAGGGGCGGTGTAATGGCATCGTAACCGCGATGGGCGTGTTGCGGTATCTTTTTGAGACGACAAGCCCATTCCTGCTTGTGGCCGAAATCGAACTCTCCCTCCGAGCAGTCATCGAACTTTCCCTGGATCCTGATGAACTGAGCCTTTTCGCCAGCTCGAGTCTCGTGCATTATACACCGGAGAAAATGCCGACGAAGCTTGAAGATATGACCTTCAGCGATTACGTCGTACTGATTGGGCACGGCAGCAACTGGGACCGTTTCAATCGAGTCTTTCATGGGGACCGTGCACTCACACATGCGAAATTGAAACAGCTCAAAGATCTGAGAAATGATGTCTTCCATTTCCGCCGAAGACTGGCCGACAGGGACCGCGACATCTTGACCGAGTCGCGTGATTGGATGCGTCGATTGGTAACACTTGCTGGCGGACTGGAGGACTGGACATGACCCATCGAGTTCCTGAACCAGCTTCTCACAAAAAAAAGGCTACCCCCAGATCAAAAAGTGGTGATCGAAGCCGGATGTTTCGATCCACCTACCGTTAATGAACTATCAAGGGATACTTAACCGAACCGCCATCATACTTCATAGAATCCGGTACCCACATGAGTAAACCCCACGAATCCGAATCCGTCCCTTCTAACGCCAACCTAGGAAACGATCCTGAAAAGCTCATAAGTTGGTTCCAGTCCGACGTAAAACCGTTCCTCGAAAACATCCAACCTGAAAAGGTCGGCCCTCTCGAGGCCGATGCACATAACTTAGAGGCGGTAGCCCAAACGGCTGATCAAGAACTAACCGTCTGTTTTCTAGGTAACGCTGGAGTTGGTAAGAGTACCCTCATCAACTCGTTAGTGGCCGGCAAGGACGTCATCCTGCCTGCTGGCGGCATCGGCCCGCTTACCGCTCAGGCGCTTGCTGTACGATATGCCCCCCAACGCCGGTTCGAGGTTGAGTATCATCCGCCCCAGAACTTATGGCAACTCACGTTTGCCCTTGAGAGTGTCTTGCAAAGGGAGGCCCGCCGGGATCGGTCGGTGAGTGGAGAAGACGAACTGAAGCAGGAGAGTGGCAACGAGACCCGTACCGAATCGGAGTTAGGGGCCGTTAGCGGTCCTCAGCTCGGTAAAACTCTCGAAGAGCTAAAACGGCAGGCTCAACTGCTCGTTACGGGCGATCAAGACCAGCAGACTGATCTCGACTACCTCGTCGACACTCTCCGAGAAGCGACAGCAAACAAACGGATCTGGGGGACTACCCCACGTCCTGAGGATGAAGCACGTGTGCGACAGATCCGCGAGGCCCTTTCCTGGGCGTCAGAAACTGGCAAGCCGTGTACTTTCACGGCCGAGGATGCAGGGTTCCAGGCCGCACTAGGCCACCACGCATCCGGGTTCCTTGCCCCGCTTATAAAGGAACTACGCGTCTACTGGGATAGCCCACTTCTATCGGAAGGGGTGACTCTCGTCGATCTCCCCGGTGTCGGGATCGTCAACGACGTATACGAGGCGACAACTAGCAAGTGGATACGCGAACGGGCTCGAGCCGTCATTCTGGTGGTTGAGACCCGCGGGCTGAACGCGACTCACGCTGAACTCCTTCGTAGTAGCGGCTTTCTCAACCGACTTTTATACGCGGCAGACGATCCAACTGCCGACCCCGTGGTACTCATGGTGGTTGTAGTAAAGGGAGACTTAGTTGCCGAAGAGGAGTACATCAAAGATCGGTCACGGAAGAAGCGCGAGCACTTCGCCGACGTCCGCTCAAAGTCGATTGAGCACATTCGGCATCAACTCCGAAGTCAACTCGAGGAAGTGTGGGCATCCGATGATGTAACCCGTGAGCGGACACGTAAGGGTGTCATCGAGACGATACTTGCCGGACTCCAGGTGCATCCGGTATCCGCACCTCAGTACCGTAAGCTGCTAGAGGCCGATGAGGACGACCGTGCCTTCATCAGTGAATCCCATCAGAGTGGAATCCCGGGATTAGTTGCCGGCCTGACCGATCTGGCTCGCAGCCAGCGGCAGGCGCAAGCCCTTCGCCTGCGGGAGGTGGGCGGGGATTTTTTTCAACGTGTCCTGGCCACAGTCCGGGTGAATCAGGCGAAGTGGCGTGAGGAGGCTCGGGCAAGTCAGGAGGCGGAGCGGCTTCGCAGTGAGCTCGATGAGTTCCTGGAGCCGCTCCGACGGGAGTTTCATGCTCGGCAAGGGGCATTCCGCGAGTTCCTCCGTGAGACGTTACCGTCTAA
Source organism: Telmatocola sphagniphila (assembly GCF_018398935.1). GTDB lineage: Bacteria > Planctomycetota > Planctomycetia > Gemmatales > Gemmataceae > Telmatocola > Telmatocola sphagniphila. Next base: position 2,032,668 of record NZ_CP074694.1, read on the forward strand.
CATTCGGGAACTCGTAGAGAAGGCCAAGGGCCAGTCGAGCCGTGACATTGAGAAGTATTTGAACACACTACAGGACGCCCATTGGGCCACTCTGCGAGCTGCGGTTCGAAAAGGTGGTGCATTTGACGGCGCTCGCAACATTAACCTTCCACTTGATTTCGCAATCCGTTTCGAAGAGCCAATCGCTGAAGTGTGGGGGAAATCAGTCCTCAAAGAGATCCGCGGGCGTACTCAGCAGTTCGCCCGGGACTGCGTTACGTTCGTCGATCAGGTGGTAGAGTGGGCAAAAAAGCAAGGGGCGAGGGTCCAGACCCAGCTTGTCCTCGCCCAGCGGGAAGAGATCATTGCCGACGCAAAGCGGTTGGAGGCGGTGGGCCGGGAAATGGTTAACGAGCTCCGGGACCAGGTGAAGAACACCCTTATACGCAAGGTCGAGGGGCCTATCAGGAAAAAGTGTGAGAAGTTTGTAAAGGATAACGAGGATCGTGGGAGTGGGGTAAAGGTTCGAATCCTCGGCTTATTTAACCAGCTGGCGCGGGATGCGACCGAGGCCGCCAGTGTCCCTGCTATCGAAATCCTAACCGCGCAGTTCAGGGAGGTAGAAAAGGAGATCCTGGTTGTCTTTGAGCAGCATACGGATCCGCTAACATCAGCTGCTGACTCGATCGTCGCTTCACACGAACTCCGTGTCAAGCGAAGTGACGCGCAGAAACGAAAGAAGGTATTGGCTGACGTCGACGCAGTATTGACCGCGTGCCCGTGGCCCTTGCCAGCAGAAACCAGTAACGAGGGAGGTGGTCAGTGAGTCCACTAGTAACGCGTGAAGGCCAGAATTCGCCCGCAACAATCCTCCGCAAATTCGAGGACTTCGGATTCCCGTCTGTCGACCTTGTGAACCCCCCCCGGAGGTTCTGGGCCGACAGAGATGCGCCAGGACCGGTGGTCGAGACGCAGGTCGACGCTCGCCGGGTAACTCCGCTCCCAAGCCCCTCCGGTCTTCTTGCGAACCTTCCAGTGGATGATAACTGGCCAGCCCAAACTCGGCGTAGCCTCGCCCGGTTGTGGGCTTACTATCTTGTGTGTGAAGACCCGCTCCGAAGACTCGACGCCCGGCCCGTTAACACACTTGCCCATCAGGTTAGCCTAGTGCAACATGTGCTCGAGACCGAGCACCTCCGGCGCGTCCTTGTGGCGGATGAGGTCGGGTTAGGAAAGACGGTCGAGGCAGGATTAATAATCCAGCACCTGCTCGAACAGTCACCGGGTCTGCGGGTACTGTATCTCGCTCCTGCCCGGTTAGTCACAAACGTATGGCGCGAATTTGAACGGCTGGGATTACACTTCCGGCAATGGTCGGCGAGTGAAAATACAGCCAATCTGACTGACCCACTCGTCGTTGCGAGTATCCATCGGGCGGTTCATGGCAGCAATGTCGAACGAGTGCTCAGCACTTGGCCCTGGGACGTGATCGTGGTAGACGAATGCCACCACTTGTCAGACTGGGCGGCGGGAGGCGGTGACCCACGAGAAAAGTTTAGACTGGTGAGGGATTTGATCGCTCATCAGCCTTCAGGTGCTCGAGTGATCTTTCTGAGCGGCACTCCGCATCAAGGGCATGCCAACCGGTTCGAGAATCTGCTCGGATTGTTGCGAAAACCGGACGAACCAGCCGAGGCGTTGGCCGGACGAGTTATCTACAGGACGAAGGAGGACGTTCGCGACTGGAACGGTAACCCGCTTTTCCCGACTAGGCAAGTAAACCCCCCAATCCTAGTAGACTTAGGACCCGAATACCGGGAATGGGTGCAGCACATACACGACTTCTTCCGACCACCGCCCGGCGACCCAGGCCGGGCAGATGCCAAGCGGCGTGCGGCTGGATGGCGATGCGCGCAGGCGCTCCAGTGGGCAACGTCTAGCCCGCAGGCTGGTCTCGGTTATCTAGTAAGACAGGCGATTCGAGCACGCTGCGACCTTGGCGATGAGCCGCTCGAGCAGGCTATTGCCGCACTCAGACCATACCGCCGCGGACCGGTCGACGAACCTGTTGAAAAACTCTTTAAGCGAATCCAGCGTGAGGTCGGTCCGTCTAACGAAACGGACGAAATCGAGGACATTGAGGAGGAGGGCCAGAACGAAACGCGTGAGTACGGACGCGCACTAACCAGGCTATTAGCTGAGGGGGTTCGCCTAGTCAGGTCATCGGCGGATGAGAAATGGGCAATCGTAAAGAGGGAGTTGCTAGATCCTCACGGTGACGAAAAGGTAGTGCTATTTGCCCAGCCAATCGAAACGGTGATGGCGATTGCCCAATACCTAGAGCGAACGAGTGGAGCTCGCCCGGCTCTAATCATCGGCGGCCAAAGTGAAGCCGAGCGGGAAGCCGAAGTAGCAGCATTCTGGCGGCCTGATGGGCCACGGTTTCTAGTGTCATCGCGCGCTGGTGGCGAGGGGATCAACTTGCAGATCGCTCGGCGTTTAATTCACATTGATGTTCCGTGGAATCCGATGGACATGGAGCAGCGAGTCGGTCGTGTCCACCGGTTTGGATCACGGCGAACCATTATTGTGGACACTGTAGTTGTTACCGACAGCCGGGAGGCTCACGCCTATCGAGTCGCTCGCCAGAAGTTGGAGTTGATCGCCCGCGCCCTCGTACCTTCGGAACGATTCGAGGCTGTGTTCTCTCGGGTGATGGGGCTAGTTCCCCCGGAAGAACTACAGGATGTTTTGATACAAGCGGCCGCCGGGCCACTCTCCGACCGGGATCAGGATGCAATTAATCGGATGGTTCAAGAAGGTTTCGGGGCCTGGCAGGCCTTCCATGATCGGTTCGCCGATAGACAGCGACAGATTCGACAACAAGATCCTGGGCTGGCGACCTGGGAGGATGTAAGCCGATTTCTTGCGGAATATGGAAACGTCGAGACTCGTGAAGGGTTCAGAGCGCTTCGATTCACTCGGACGGGCGATCAAGTCGATCCAATCGAACAGCCGGTGAATGTGGTAAACCTCGGTGACCAAGAGCAGTACGTCTGCGGAGACGTCGGTGGTGCGCCCGTCTTCGGGCCGGACGGCAAACAAGCTCGTCAGCTTGGTCTCAACCTTCCTCCCGTTGCAGAACTTCTTCGCCGTCTTGCATTCGCTACACCAGCGGGCGCCGCCGTGCTAAGGGTGACTAACGAACTTACACTTCCGGGCGTGGACAACTCCACGCCATTAGGAGTTTTGATCTTTGCACGGCAGACGGTTCGCCCGGACCCCCGTTCTGGACACATCGAGATCGGGTGTTCGCTGCCATGTTACATCCTCACCGCTGATAGTAACCCTGTACCTGTCGAAGGGCCTCTGAAGCGGGCTCTCCTCTACGCCCTATTTGACGCCACCGTCGCGCGGGTCAGGCCAGAGCCGGTTGACCAGTTGATTGCAGCTATCGGAAGGTCTGAAACCGAGATCGGGAATCAGCTCCGTTTTCCGTCGGAACAGGAAATGCAGTCTGGAGTGCGACATGCCGTCACTCCGCTTCTTGCTGCCTTGGTACTCAGGTAAGTCACTCAATCGTATTCTCCAAAGCAATATGTGTAAACGCCGGTCGAAAAGGGGTTCTGTCGCACAGTTGGTGACGAGCGTTGGTTAGAATGTCTTTAGGAATTCATTCTGACAGGACGCAGCATCATGACTATGCAGGACCTCTTTCCTCAAGAGGCCGGTTTGGTCGTTACCGATTTCGCTCTCACTCCGGAACTCTTGGCAATCGCCATTCAATCCACCAAGCCCCATTCTGCCTGTCCCAACTGCGGTCGAATATCGGACCGCATTCACAGCCATTATCAGCGTGTATTGGCGGACTTACCCTGGCAAGCTCGCCGAGTACTACTCAGGATCGAACTGCGAAAATTTCGATGCATGAATGCCGCTTGTCCCAGGCAAATCTTCTGTGAACGGCTACCTCATGTATTTGCTTCCCATGCTCGAACAACTGGTAATCCTTGTCGAAAACGGGCCCAGGTACTCATTAAAATCCTTGTCGAAAACGGGCCCACCCCTCAACGTCTTCCTGTAAACTGGTTTCCCCTGGAGGGATCCCAGACTGCAGGAGGCAGAGGATGGTCAAGGTGGACGAATACGCGAGAATACGTCAGGCTCATCGAATAGATAAGATGGGCATCCGTGCACTGGCCCGGACTTTTCATCATTCCCGGCGGAAGATCCGTCAGATTCTCGACGAGCCGGAACCCAAGCCGTACCAGCGACGAGCCATGCCATCGCTGCTCGACTCTTTCACGGCGATTATTGAGGAGATCCTGCGGAGCGATCGAGAAGCTCCCCGCAAGCAGCGACACACCGTCGCTTACTATGAACAAGGTAATCCGGAATATCGGCGATTGATTGCAGAACTTGAAGGATTGACCGTCTCCTCGGCAGAGGACAAGCTTTTCAAAGGAAATGCTCTGGCACTCCACTACCCCGCGGACGGACTGCGGCTGATAGACCAAGCGCTAGCGGTACGCCCCTCCACTCTCGGACACCTGCTTCGGGCCGATGCGCGGTCAGAGCTTTCCCAAGTTGTAGGTGATGTTGCTAGTGCCGAGGACGCCGTTTCCTCCACAGAACTCGCTAAGCAACTCTTGCCTGACAACCCTGCCCGATTGGGGAAAAACTGCACCGCCCATTTGACTGCTATGGCGGCGTATGAAAGAGCCGGTAATTCGACAAAAGGTGCCGAACACTTGACTACGGCGGCCGCTGACGCCGCGAAAATGGCTCGCTTCGAAAGAAATCCGACAGCCATCCTCTATCGCTACGATGTGGCCGCTATTATTGACGGGCTTGAAGGCAAACTGGACCGTACGTCGGAACTGCGTGCTGCACGTTCCGGTCGCCACGACCTGCTCTTGACGATCTACGAGGCGGACAACTGGCTTGCCCTGGGCAACGATCAAGAAGCCGAGAAAGTGGCGAGCGAACTCCCAAGTTCAGGAACCGGATCCTTAAGAGTCTTGGCGGCCCTGGGGAGAATAGACGGTCGCACTGTTGCTCTAAATGCCATTGATCGTTATGCCGGTCCTGATTCGAAATGGAAAGCCCGTTATACAGCCGCTCCCTTCCTATTCGCGTTGGATCGGGCGCGATGTAGCACTCTCCTTAAGCCGCTTCTCCAGGAAAATGACCCTATCGCCCGACCGGACGAACTCGCCGAGTCCAAACGAAACCTCTCGATGTTGGCGGGTACGATCTCGGAATCGGATCTGCTATCCGCTCCGGCTCGTGGCCCGGTGGAGCTGTGCAACCGTCAATACTTTGTTGCCTGGAAGCGAATGGGGGAAGGAGATCGCGAGGGGGCTATCAAAGCATTTGAAGAGTGCTATCGTTACAAGTTGGTCGATCACGCCGCGTGGGTGCACGCTCGGATCATCCTCATCCGAATGAAGGATCCGAATTGGCCGCAGGCCCTTTTGACGAAAAAGCATTGAACGAAAGACGTTTCACGATTCGAGCCAATGAACTCGCATTGCGCCGCGAAGCCGAACGCGAGAAAGCTCCTCGATCAACTTGAGATGATCAAAATACCTGCCGAGCCGGCACGACCTTGCCGTTTTCATTTGTTAGAGAGACCGTATTTTGATATGCATTCCGATCGTTTCCAAAGTCCCGCGCTGGGGTTCCGACTTTATGGGTGGTTGGTGAAGGAACGTATACTTCGACTAACTAATCAGATCGGGGAAAGGCTACTTTTCAAAATTCAGACTCTTTCAGAGTTCCTAATTAATCCACAACTTTCGGATCTTCTGGCGTCGACTCAAGATCTCAAGACCGACTGTCACTTCCCTTCCTTTAAGAACTTAATTGCACGTTCCAGCACTTCGTCTTTGTTTTCACGGATACCTGCGATAGTTGGTTTCACTTCTATGTGCGGTACCAAGCCGATTCGTTGAATTTGTCGGCCATCCACATGCCGAACTTCGTGGCCTGAAAAACGAACGGATAACCCACCGGGAAGGGTGAAATTGGTGACGTCGCCATTAGCGCCGGCGGTGTGACTGCCGATGAATGTGGTGCCGCAAGCTGCCTCAAAATACAAACCGGAATGTTCGGCTTGGCTGATCGAACGTTCGTCGATCAGCGTGACCGTCTTACCTTTGTATATCCACTTATCTGTTTTCGGTAACGGCTGGTAAAAGCTGACCCGGCCTTGATCCTGAAGGTGATCGTCGTCGACCTTTAAGAAACCATCCAATAGCTGACGGTAGTAGAGAGCGCCATTTCGAGCCCCCTTAAGATTCAAACGAGGAGCGATCGCCCAGGCCGTACCCTGCGGATAGCTGCGTAAATCGAAAATAATCGACTCCGTCTCTTTAAATTCCTCGAACATGGCATCGACCTGCCCTGTCGTCAATCGCTCGAGATCGACGTAACCTATGTTGCCGGGAAGTACTCGAAAAATTTTGTCTTCTGAGTGCAACGGCGTTTGCAATAAATACTTTTTCTTTCGCGCCAAAACCACTTCTGTCGTTTTGTTGTTGCCGTCGAGCAAACCAATTTTGACTGCAGTTCCTTCACGGCCGTTTAAAAGTCGTCTCAGAGTAACATACTCGTGCCATTGAGCCGTTGAGGAAGGTAGATACTTGCCGATTCTTTTCATGCTTGCATTTACGGGTTCGCCTTCGACAGACACTAAAACGTCGCCAACATGCATGCCGGCCTCTTTCGCCATGGCCTCATCTAACAATTGTGAAATGACCGGAACTTTCTCGACGTAACAAAGTCGGATAGGAACCGTCGCATCGCCAAAAAACTTTGTCAGTTCAGGCCCGGAAACTCCCGTATGACCATCCGGTACGTGAGTGGAAAGTTCGGCAACTGTGAGTTCATATTCGCGAGCATTGGCGGCTGACTCAAATTTTGGGATAAACCGGGTTAAAATCGTGTCCCAATCGTCATCTAACAAAGACATATAAGGGTAGAAATAATGAATAACGTTCCAGAAGCGGAACAAGGCTAGCAATCGATACTCTGCGTCGGGAAAGTGCATTTCATCGTATTTTTTGTCCGTCCGCCAGTCAGGTGTCATCGCAATCGGGGCCGCCTTGATGGCGGACTTGGATTTGGGAGAATTTTGAATCAACTCGAGGGCCGTTTTAAATGCTGGACCTTTTAGGCTCCAATCGCCATTTACCGGAACCTCTTTATCGGCGGTTATTGGAACAACTCCTTCCGAAGAGATCATCTCAGATGTTCGCACGGAGACAATGATGCCCTTGGATAAATCCACTGTTTTCGCTGAGAAGAGCGATTCTTCAGGGAACCGTCCCTGCGACACTATGTACGCATTACCGGCACGCTGAAGCGCAATAGCGAGCATTGGGATAACTGAATCGGGATTGACGAGAAAGACGATTTTTTCTGCTTTGACGTTGTCGGCGGCAAAGAAAACTTCGGGGGCTTTGGTAGAAAAAGCGGAGTAATATTCTCCCGATGTAATACCAATCTGTGGTCGATAACCCGAATGAATAAGACTCCGCAAAGCCGGTGCCTGAACTTGCTTTGCATGAAGGAGATCTTGAATATCGATAAGTGCAAGCTCACTAAAAAAAGTCAGTCCGCCGGCTTCGGGATTTCGAAGGTCTATGATCACGGCCCTCGCTTTCAGAACCTCTTTCCGAAGTTCTTCACGCCAGGTGATACTCTTCGCATAATCCGTAACTGCATTCGGGAAAATCGCCAACACTTCATTTTCGATCCAGCTGAAAAACTTCGGAGCATTTTTGCCGTTGTTCAGATCAGGAAAACCGTTCTTCGACACGATAGGCTTGCGAACCACCCGCGTAGCGGAATCGCCGAGAGTGTTGAGCATTTCCTGAACGACCTGCACAAATTCGTCCGCATCTTTTGCGGCACGCACTTTGGGCAGCGCCTTGATTAAAGCCGCATCCCAGTCAATCTCCTTGTAAGCGAGAGAGGGATGCAAATAACGAACAGTTCCCCAGACTTTGCAGAGCCTAGCGATTCGATCGATGCGAGCTTCATCTAAGGGAGGAGGTTCAAATGCAAAACTAGTTTTACCAAATATCGCGAGTGATAGAGCCAGAGCTATGAAGTGGGAGTACAGCATGTTGACCTCCATTGGTTTACGGCAAATTTGTCGAGTATAGCAGTTCCCGATTGCTGATCGCGTTTTAGATTACGGCCACTATTGCGATATTCGGTGAATCCATATGTTTACAGAGGTCTAACGCGACACTCGAAAACTGCATCGATTTTGATACTGCAGTAATATAAGCTATTGGCGATTCTGTGCCAGTAGCTGGTAAAGTTTCTCACGAGTCGGGTATATGGAGGGGCTTGATGGGGGATGAACAAAAGATCCGGCGATGGTTGCTTGCGGTCAGCGTCCTAGCAGTTGTCGCAGCGGTTGCAGCCTGGTGGTTCTCCCCCGGACAGCAGCAGAAGAGGTGGACCGCTGCACTGATCAACGCCGTACAATCTGGCAACCAAAAAGCCGTTCAGGCAGCCTTCGATGATGGGGCTGACGTCAACTCCCGCGACTCCGATGGCATCACTATTCTGATGCATGCAGCCCGTGGAGACCAACCGGATATTGCCAACCCTGCCCCCAGTGACAACCCCGAGATCGTGGAGCTGCTAATCCATCGTGGGGCAGACGTCAACGCCAAGACGGACTCGGGGTTCGTAGCATTGTTCTGGGCCGCTCGATATGGACACGCGCGGGTCGCCAAAGTGCTCATAGCCAATGGCGCGGAGGTGAACGTCAAGGATAAAGAATCCATGACGGCCCTACGGTGGGCTAATACCAACCAGCATACCAAGCTGGTCGAGTTGCTAAAGGAGGCCGGGGCCAAGGAGTAAGCCTCGGGCTGCACAATCCGTGGCAACTGTCAAGAAAGCATTTAAGTCGATTGCGAAGCAATATCTAAGAAGAGACAACTCGAGGTGAGCTGCAGCGCTTCTCGCCTCCTCAGTTTACATTAGCCAAGTGAAGCTTTTTCAAAAAAACGCTTTCCTCCCGGGCACTTTTCTCTTCCATCCGGCATTTAACAGATAGCCCTATTTTCAGTCCCCGTCCATACGAGTGATCGTGAGGCGAACGTCGCTGAGGATTCGGGAAAGGACCGACAACACGAAGCCCCCTCGTGAAGCTGGATCTGAATCGGTTCTGGTGATTTTTAAGACCACCGATTCTTAGCACTGCAAAGGCCTAGATTGCCGGCGAAGCCCTGCTTGCAACCCATCTTTCCACTGATAGAAATCTAGCAAGCGTCCTATTCCCGCGAAAGCAAAAGATGACACGCGATCAAATGGATCGGCGAATTGCTAATGAGCTTCTCCAAACTCGTGATTCTGCATCGATAATTCCCTCGCCCTCGCTGCAAGATAATCCTTTTGATTTAGAACGCGGATACCGGGCAGGGAAATCGCATTTAAAGCTGAAGGAATTCTCGAATAATTAATTCTCGGCGTTCATCGCTGGCGCAGGCTTTCAGTCGTTTGACTGCCATCGATTCCTTGCCGCTCGCATTCGCTACTATGCTCAGAGCCAACCTTTTAATCCTGGCGAAATTCTGAGGGCCGTTATCTTTTCGAACCCGGCTGTCGTCGTCGCCGAATGTCACATCCAAGGACCAATGCAAATTATTCTCGATCGTCCAATGTTCCCGGACCGCTTTCGCCAACACCGGAGCGTCCGACGCTCGGCTGCAAATATAGTAGCGGATTTCGCTCGCGCTCTTGTGGTTTTCTCGGCGGTCGGTCACCACCACGACCACCGTCTTCAAGCCTTTCCAATCGTCCTTCATCGATAAGAAATTGACGTCCGAAAACACGAGGCACGAACGGTACTCCACTCGGCCTCGATTCTTCTCCGTCGATTCGCAGAACGTCGTCGGTACATCGGCGAATCCGGACTCCAAATGCTTGAAGTAATGAGCCTTGATCTCGGCCAAGAGAGTCGGTTGATTGTCCTTCACCGCCAACAGGTAATCCGCGTCCCGTTCCCGCACCGCCTCGGCGATTTTTTTTTGACAGCCCATCGCGTCGATAGTCACGATTTTTCCGGCAATGTCCAGCCGTTTCAGCAATTCCGGGATCGCGGTGATCTCGTTCGATTTATCGTCCACCGCCTCTTGGCCCAGCGTCACGCGGTTGGCCGTCGCAAACGCGCTGACCACGTGCAGGCACTTCTGACCCGGACCGCCTGACGAACGCATCGTCTTGCCGTCGATCGCCACCTGAAGCAGGTCGGTCCCGACGCAGATTTCCGCCATCCATGAAGCGAAGCAGGCCTCGAAAGCATCCGTGTCCAGATAGCGGAAAACTCGGCCGAAAGTGTCATGGCTCGGGATGCCGTTGGGCAAGGGAGATACTTCCGGAACCAGTCGATCTTGGTCACGCCGAAAGCTTCGACGGCCACCCAGTCGTTGGCTCCGGAAACCGCGGCGCAAATGGCTATGAAAATGATTTCCGAAAGCGTGTGTTGTTGGCAACGATCGAGGCGGTGGTCGGGCAAATCCGCGAAGTGGACGAGGAGATCGGTCAACGGAGTTTTCGCCGGCGCGGGAGATAGTTCGGAAAGCTGAAACATCGAGGAACCCCAGGGCGATCTAGCGAGCGATTTCCACATCCTCCACTAAAGAAGAACGATGCGCAATACAATTAATGACATTAGATGTTTTCTTGGAATTTAAGCGCGATTTCCCTGGGGGCGGTGGGCTGCCGACGATGTTCCAGTCGCCGAGTTTGGGGAAGCGATGGCCGTGGTGAGGAACTACTTCAACCGTTTTCCAGCGTGAAACTTAAATTCGAAGATTCACTACGGACAAACTAACAAATTGTGAAACTCATCTTAAAAAACTTGATATTCCTCCGCTGGAATTGAAAATCGGGCACCCTACTCATCTGGGGTCGATTATCGTTCGGGACCGAAAATTGGCAAGAAAGTGATGAGCTTAAACACTAAAGCTAACTATGTAAAGCCCATCGACAAGATCGATTTTATGTTGCATGGACAAATAAAAAGGATGCAAGTGATCGCTACCGTACAGCCTCTAAGAAGCGATAGTCATACATCCACATATCCCCCTCCACATCGCTATGGATAGCAATCCGCCCCGTCGTCTTAAATGCTAGTTTGAAAATTTCCCACTGCTCATCGCTGATATTGCCCTGTTGGGACGTTGCTCCGCCCTCTTCCCATAAGATGGAAACGCTCCGACCTCCGGCAATCTCAAAGTAGCCAAGTCTACTGACTCTACCAAAATGCCACTCGAAGTTAGCCCCAGCCTTCCGAGCTTGAGCTTTATCCAGTGATTCGCCTCCAACTTCATGTAATTGGTGCTTTATCGCTACTGACTTCTTTGCCATGAGTTCACATCCTTTGGTTTGCTTGACAACGTACACAGGTTCGATTTTACGCCTTCACTAACTTACCTGTGTTTATCTTATTGATAATCGGTTATTCCTCATAAAACTAATCGTTTGATACTCGACTCATCGAAATTCCCACGTGAAATTAACCACCGCAGCAAATGAACAATTCGGTGTCTGGCGGAAAGGAACGCACGATGATTTGGTTCTAGCCGTGGCTCTGACGGTATGGAGCGCGGAGAAGTTCCCCGAGTTCATTCCGTTGGGTGGGTTGCCGACGTTTTTCGAGTTCCAAAGTTTGGGGAGACGGTGGGCGTGGTGAAATGCACTCTCTTTATTCAGCCTTAACGAAAGATGTTGTAGGCTACCCTTTCACTTTCTCCGCGATTGCGGTGAACTGCTCCAGGGCCGTTTGCAAATCCTCCGCGATCTCCTGGGCCAGCACGTCCGGAGGCGGTAAATCGTCGCTGTCCTCCAGGCTCTTGTCACGCAGCCAGAAAATATCGAGATTCACTTTGTCCCGCTTCATCAGGTCTTCGTAGTCGAACGATCGCCAACGGCCTTCGGGATTCGCTTCGGTCCAGGTCGGCTTCCGCAGGTGGCGTTTGCCGGGCCGGTCGCATTCGACGAATTCATCCAGATCGTCACGCTGCAACGGATTCGTCTTCTGCGTAAAAAGCATGTTGGTCAGCAGGTCGTACACCCAGAGCGTCTTAGTCCAACGCTTTTCCCGAGAAGGCTTCGGTATGATAACGGCGAACCGAAGGTCATTGTGGCCGCACTGGTGAATCGTTCTCAATAATCTGGCGATCGCATTGGCTCAGAATCGTGTTTCTTTAGGATCTGGCCCTTGAAAGCCCGGCAGGTTGCACTTGAAAAGATCCTAATTTCTAAAGATATTTTAATTGACATGTCGCTGGACGAATACGAAAACGAGAGCATGAAATCCGCCCGATATGGTCCGATCCATTTTTCCAGTTTATTTCAATAATCGAGGAAGAAATCGGCTCTATCTCCGTTTAAGGGGGATAGAAGCAATGGTATCTCAATCGTGTTGAGAGGTGTAGCTGATGAAGGTCCCTCTGATTTTTTGGGGTTTGCTCGCATCGTTAGCACTCGCATCTCCAAGCCAGGCAGACGAAAAAACAGATTTGGCAGCGCAGGCCTACGAGGTCATCGCCAAGCACTGCTTGCGTTGCCATAAGGGGCCTGGCTCCGAAGGTGGGGTTGCCAATTTTGGCTCCCTTGCGGATTTGCAGGCACCCCGGGGGAAGAAAGCGGCCCTTATCGTGGCTGGTAAGCCTGAAGAGTCCCGCCTTTACCAGCGTCTGGCGATCGATGGGGATATGCCGCCGGAAGAGGCGCTGCGAGCCACCGGTAAGCCCACCGAAGAAGAAAAAGCGATTCTGAAAAAATGGATTGAAGCTTCCGCTCCCCCCTTTACAAATTCCGCAAAGCAGCGAAATTTCATCACTCTGGCTGATGAGCTGACAGCGATTCGCGAAGCACTGCAAAAAGCCAATCGTGAAGATCGTCCTTATATTCGTTTCTTCACGCTAACACACCTTCACAATGACAAAACGATTCCGGAAGCCAAATTAAAGCTGATTCGAGCGGCCCTCTCTAAAGCCATCAATAGCTTGAGCTTGAAGCCCACAATTGTTCTGCCCGAATCGGTGAACAGTGCCGGAACAGTGTACGCCGTGGATATTCGACGACTCGACTGGGACACGCGCCATCTGTGGAATCGCATTCTCGAATTCTACCCTTACGGTCTACTCTACACGAAATATCCCGATCCTAACATTCGCCGCTTGGCCGAAGATGTGGAAGATCTTTCCAAAGCGCAGATTCCCGCGCTGCGGGCGGACTGGTTTGTCGCCACGGCCCTGCGACCGCCGTTGTATCACACCCTTCTGAACATTCCGGAGGATGCCCGGGTACTCGAGCAACGCGTTGGAGTAAATGTTGCAACCAACTTCGAGAGCGATAAACTGGCTCGCGCTGGCTTTTCCAGATCCGGCGTCTCCGCTCAGAACCGACTCGTCGAACGGCACGACTCCAATCAGGGGGTGTATTGGAAGAGTTATGATTTCAAGCCGGATGCAGGTCGAGGGCGTCTGATCCGTTTTCCCCTTGGTCCACTCAACCTCTTCTCGAAAGGCCATCACCCCTATGAAAATCAGGCTTTCGTACATGACGGAGGGGAAATCATCTTCAGCCTTCCCAATAAACTCCATGCCTACATGCTCGTCGACGGTAAGAACAAGCGGATCGACGAAGGTCCGATTTCCGTGGTCGGCGATTCCAAGAAAACGGCCGGGACTTCGGCCATCGTGAATGGCATTTCCTGTATGGCTTGCCACACAAAAGGAATGATCGAGCTGAAGGATTACGTTCGGGACAACTCCGCTGTCTTCGGCAAAGCGGATGATAAAGTGCGTAAACTCTATCCCGATGCTAAAAAGATGGACGAACTGATCCAACAGGATCAGGAACAATACCTTTCCGCTCTCGAGAAAGCTGTTGGGCCTTTCCTGAAGATCGGCCCGGATGCGAATAAATCGATCGCAGATCTTTCCGAGCCTTGCAGTTACGTCATTATGACCTATCGATCTTCCTCCGACGCTTACCTGACGCTCGACCGGATCGCTTGCGAGCTTTACCTGAAAAATGGGGAAGAATTGAAAGCAAAAGTCGGAGCTAAGAAGTTCAAGGAGTTAGGTCTCGCTTCCTTACTGTCGCAACCCGACGCGGTCATCGCCCGCCTGGAATGGGAAGCGGTCGATGGCTATTCCCTCATGCAAGAACTGGGCAAAGAGTTAGGTTGTCTACCTATTGGAAAGTAATATTTCGAAACAATTGAACTGGGAGATTTACATATGAAGATTTTGATGTTCTTACTGGCGCTCGGGATCATCCCCTTTTCGTCCGCTCGGGCCGAAGAAATCAAGACCCTGCAGGTCATCGCCGCCGAACTGGCGATTGATGTCAAAGCGGTCCTGAACAAGGAAAACCAGCAGTCGGTACGGATCGGCCTGTTTAGTCCGCGCGGGGCGGCCCTCGGAGATGCCAATGCGGGGCTCGCGATTTGCGCCGCACTCGAAAAGGAACTGGGTAATACCGCGAATCCCGAAGCCACTTTTGAGATCTCAGGGTATTTCCTTTTCATAGAAGCCCCCAAGGATACCCGGATTAAGCTGATCTCCGTCAAACCAGAATTAACGAATACAAAATCGGGCGAGACGGTAAAAGCCTTCCTACCTAAGGAACTCGTCATCGGCGGAAATACGGATATTGCACGAATATTGGGTGTCTCGGGTAGAGTACCTTCGGAGAAAGAAGGTGTACAAGTGCCCTACACGGAGCGAAACCAGGAAATCCAGAAGATTCACAAACAGCCAACCACTTTCATTCATGGGGAAGATAAATCTCTCATCTCCTCCGGCCCAGATAGCCTTTACGATGTACAGATTCTCGTCGGCCCCTCCCCCGATTCGATGAGTCCCCGTCCCGCCAGGGAAATCGCGCTTAAATTCCAAGAAAACATCTAATGTCATTAATTGTATTGCGCATCGTTCTTCTTTAGTGGAGGATGTGGAAATCGCTCGCTAGATCGCCCTGGGGTTCCTCGATGTTTCAGCTTTCCGAACTATCTCCCGCGCCGGCGAAAACTCCGTTGACCGATCTCCTCGTCCACTTCGCGGATTTGCCCGACCACCGCCTCGATCGTTGCCAACAACACACGCTTTCGGAAATCATTTTCATAGCCATTTGCGCCGCGGTTTCCGGAGCCAACGACTGGGTGGCCGTCGAAGCTTTCGGCGTGACCAAGATCGACTGGTTCCGGAAGTATCTCCCTTGCCCAACGGCATCCCGAGCCATGACACTTTCGGCCGAGTTTTCCGCTATCTGGACACGGATGCTTTCGAGGCCTGCTTCGCTTCATGGATGGCGGAAATCTGCGTCGGGACCGACCTGCTTCAGGTGGCGATCGACGGCAAGACGATGCGTTCGTCAGGCGGTCCGGGTCAGAAGTGCCTGCACGTGGTCAGCGCGTTTGCGACGGCCAACCGCGTGACGCTGGGCCAAGAGGCGGTGGACGATAAATCGAACGAGATCACCGCGATCCCGGAATTGCTGAAACGGCTGGACATTGCCGGAAAAATCGTGACTATCGACGCGATGGGCTGTCAAAAAAAAATCGCCGAGGCGGTGCGGGAACGGGACGCGGATTACCTGTTGGCGGTGAAGGACAATCAACCGACTCTCTTGGCCGAGATCAAGGCTCATTACTTCAAGCATTTGGAGTCCGGATTCGCCGATGTACCGACGACGTTCTGCGAATCGACGGAGAAGAATCGAGGCCGAGTGGAGTACCGTTCGTGCCTCGTGTTTTCGGACGTCAATTTCTTATCGATGAAGGACGATTGGAAAGGCTTGAAGACGGTGGTCGTGGTGGTGACCGACCGCCGAGAAAACCACAAGAGCGCGAGCGAAATCCGCTACTATATTTGCAGCCGAGCGTCGGACGCTCCGGTGTTGGCGAAAGCGGTCCGGGAACATTGGACGATCGAGAATAATTTGCATTGGTCCTTGGATGTGACATTCGGCGACGACGACAGCCGGGTTCGAAAAGATAACGGCCCTCAGAATTTCGCCAGGATTAAAAGGTTGGCTCTGAGCATAGTAGCGAATGCGAGCGGCAAGGAATCGATGGCAGTCAAACGACTGAAAGCCTGCGCCAGCGATGAACGCCGAGAATTAATTATTCGAGAATTCCTTCAGCTTTAAATGCGATTTCCCTGCCCGTCCCGCCAAGCTCATAGACGGTAAAGCCTTTGTTGATATTCACAAGGAGGAGTTGTATCAGGTTCGGGTTATCAATCGTTCGAATAACGAAGTTGCAGTTTCTCTGGCGATTGATGGAGTGGACCAGTTCACCTTCAGCGATGTCAAAAAGGCGGATGGGAAGCCGAAATTTTCCCATTGGATTCTCGAAAAACAGGGTAATCCCAATCAAGAAATCATCATTAAAGGATGGCACAAAAATCGGCTCTTCCGTTTTTAGGCGCAACTCTCGGCGAATCAGTCATTTTGGGATAGATTGCAACTTAGAGTAACCATTTCCTGGTTCACGGAAGAGCCGATGACGACGACTACCATTGCCATAGACATGGACGTCCCCGCCGGAGTGAGCGTTGGCGAATATGAACGCGTCGACGGGGGCCACGCCTTTCACGTGAGTTGGGAGTTGCCCGACAATCTTTGTTGCGAGACTTGCCGGCGTGAGTCTCCGCTTCAATTGGTGGAGAAGAACAAGTTTCTGAGCATCCGCGATCTGGATTTGTGGGGTAAGCCGAGCTTTTTCGTGTACCAGGAGGTGTATCACCGCTGCCCGTCGTGCGGTCACCGTCAATCGCTGTTGCCGCCGTTCAAGCGTCGGGATGTGAAATATACGTTCCGCTTCGAGGAGCAGGTGCTGGTCAGTCTGATCGGGAGCACAGCCGAAGACGTGGCAGTGCGTTTGGGGATTGCCGCGGAGACGGTGGAGCGAATCGTCAAGAACCGGATAGAGGACGCCAAGGCGAAGCAGATCGATCCCCAGCGGAAGATCAAGCGTTTGGGTCTGGATGAGATCAGCCTGCGTAAGGGGCATAAGGGATATGCGACAATATTGACGGACCTGACGAATGGGGAGCGTCCGGAGATTCTGGCTCTGTCCAAGGGTCGCGACGAAGCAGCGGGGCGAGCGTGTTTGGAGCGTTTGTCGGCCCAGCAACGGTCGGCGGTGCGTTGGCATCATACGGACATGAGCGCGGCGTATTTGAAGGCTTGCGGCGTGCATTTACCCAACAGCCAGTCGGTGATAGATCGCTTTCACGTCGCCAAGAAATTGGGTGAGGTGGCGGACGATCTGCGAAAAAAAACTATCGAGCCTACAAGCGAAGTTTGAGCGGGGAAGCCCGCAAGAAGCTGCGTTCTCAGATGCACGACTTCCGGCGTCGTCCCGAGGATTTGAAACCGGAGCAGGTCCAGGCCCTCGAGGATTTGTTCGAGAAGGTGCCTTCGTTGGGAACGATCTACCATCTGCGTTGGGAGGCGACCAAAATCTTCGATAGTGCCCCCAACCGAGCCGAAGCCTCGCGACTGTTGGAAGATTGGATCGTCCAGGCCCGCGAGACCGAGATGGATTGGGAGCCGTTCATCACGATGCTCAAGAATAACTGGGAGGGGATCTTAGCCTACTTCGAGGAACGCAAAAGCAGCGGCCCGGTGGAGGGTCTGAATACCAAGATTCGGGTAGTGCTACGCCGAAGTTATGGAATTCAGAGTCTAACTACGCTCTGGACGAGAATACTCCTGGACGTGAATTGGGCCGCGAAAAAATTAGGGCCGACCATTGCGGAGATTCGCGGCTTCGTCAACCAGATCCAGAAGCATTTCTCTGGATGCTACACCTAGAAACGGAAGAGCCAAATACACTTGATTTGACGGGACCCCTAATCATTGTTGGTGTCGCTAATCTCATCGGCAAGGTGCAGTCACTCAAACTCATTCGGCATGTCGCTACCGACGCGCGCAAAAAACTATTGCTTGAATCGGCAGAAACTTCAGCGCCGAACCGTCCTGGTCAAAAACCATGTGCAACTGTTGGAGTTGATTTTTCATAGGTAAAATTCCGCTCAAGTTCGATGGGCATTGTCCCAAAATTGGGGTTTAATCCCAGTCGACCGATACGATTGTTGGATTTTTGTGATTCGGCGCGCGGAGTCGCCAGGGGAACTCGGACGATTTTGACTCTACGCCGCTCGGCGATAACTTTTCAGAAGTCCGCCGAGGCGTTCTTGGCAAGCGATCTTTGACAAATCGATCTTGGAAGGATCCACCAGCGGAATCGTACCGTTCAAGGGAACGTTGCCCCGACAACCAGTAGGCCAAGCTCGGTCCGGCGATGCGGGCGCCAGAGATCAGCACGGTGTTCTCCATCTCGTTCCTTAATTGAGAAAAATACTATTTGAGGCGACACAAGCGATAGTGTAGCGATTGGAAAAGAGATATATCAGATCGCGTAGTTCGACAACTGTCAAAGTCGGCGTGGAGGAAGCATCGATAGGACCGCGAGCCAACTAAGAATTCTTATGAATCGGGCTGCAGTGTTTTATTGCCCGTGCGACACTCGGAATTAAAACGCGATTACCCTGCCCCACCTATCGGGGAGCATCTCAATGGTAATCATTCAGGATAAAAAGCGTGTTTCAAATTGCAATCTCTTTAATGTATTTTACAAATCCACTGCGGCTAATCGCACAAAATATATTTAATAAAAACAATATACAATATCTAATTTTTATTCCATAAATGGTCTTTGCAAATCCAATATTTTCGAATTAATATATTTGAATGCTCGAATTATTTATTGATATGACCAAAATATTTTAAGAGCATCTGATTACCGATACACTCTGAACTGTTTGAAATTTCAACCCATCGAACCGCAAACCGGCTCCCGACCCGCCAAAAAATATCCCGATTCTTTGCCTCCCTGCGGATAGGAACTCGAGAGTAGCCCATTTCTCGATGGCCTGAGGTGAGCTTGTCCCACCTTAACGGCTCGAGTCTGCAGAGAGTAGCGGAAAAAAAAATTGGAATCGTTCTCACTTTCCGTTTTGGCGACGGCGAACTCATTGGCACTGGGGCCGGTAGCCAACAGCCCATTTGCCAAGTCCCTGAAGTGGTTTCGAACAAAAACCGAAAAACGATGCAAGAGGCTTTTTGATGGCGTCAGTTCCGTACCTTGCCGGCCTTCTTTTTAAATTTTTCCTCATTCGGAGCCAAAAAATCCGATGGACACATGTTAATCCCGGTCGCTCCCCCCTATCCGTACAATAAGACAGCCGACTAACTTGATACTCAATGATGCCGACAGCGAAAAAGTGGATTTTGAACTTCCGGAAGGGCCACTTTGGGGTTGGGCATTCGACTTGGAGTCTCCCCTATTCATGGAAGCTGTTTTCGAAGCCCACCGCAGAGGCTCCCGATCACGGGGAAGAGAGATGCCCCAGTTGTATTATCGCTAATACACTTCTTATTTTCATCCGTGAGATTTCCCGGAACACTTCCACTTATTGTAGGAGTTTCGGAAAGCCTTCTGTGGTCCTTCTCGCGTCCAGGCCACCGGCGGCTCCAAGTTCTCGATCCTGCTCACCAAGTTCACCGTCCCCGAAGAGGTCTTTGGGCCGATCTCGATTCAGGGACTGAAGGAAGACCGCTTCCAGAGAATCACCAACGGCAAACTCCCCGAAGCCGATTTCGCTTTCGTCGATGAAGTTTTCAAAGCTTCCTCGGCGATCTTGAATACGTAATAACTCACGCCCTGGCCAAGAGAGAAGGGGCTTTCTCTTGGGCAAAGTGAGCCTGTACCGCTTGAGTCATCCAGGCGAATGAGTTCCGTTTCTGCTGACGACAAGTTTCGATCGCGGTCAGCATTCGTTCAACGAACCGACTCCCCTGGGCCGATTGGGTTCCAAAGCATAACTTCCGCCAAATGACCGCGGGCCGCAAAGCCCGCTCGGCGGCATTATTGGTGGGCTCTACTCCTTCGACATCGACGAACGTCCAAAGCCGAGCCCGGTATTTCCAGAGTTCGGAGCAAAAGCCACGCAGCTTCGGATCGAATTTTCCTCGCAAGAGCAAGGCTTCGACTTCGCTTCGTATGGGGATCATTTGTTCGCCGAACGCTTTATGGCTGAGGGTTCCGTCCCGAACGCGATTCCAGAGTTCGAACATCGCCCGAGTCTGTCGTTGCAAGTCGTGTCCTAAGCGTCGAGCGACCGGACAGGGGCGATCGATGAGGCTTTGGAAGTCGCGGAGCAAATGAGCCCAGCACCACTGCAAGCGTCCGAAAGCCCAATACATCTTGGCCCGGTCGCAGCCTAGAACGCCGGTAAATGAATCGCCCAGGAATTCGAGGACCACCTGGGCTTTGCGGCTGGTGCGGAGAGCGAAGACGCTGAAAGTCGCGGCTACAAAAGTCCAGGTCCAGGCTTTGGCGAGCCCTTCTTTGGTGGGCGATTCGTCGCCGTTGAGGACCGCTTCCCCAGGCAAGGCTAAGGCCAACTCCTGGTAGGGGGCTTGCAAGGCTTCGGCGGCTCGGTTCTGCAGTTTGATCATCCAGGAAGCCGAAGCCTCCTGACCCAGGATTTGTTCCAGAAACAGGCGCAGCGTCGTTTGGAGAGCCGGAAGCAGACCATCAACAAAGCGGACAAAGCAACCAATCGAGGCCCGGCCATTCCGACAGGCACGCCTGGGGGTAATTCTCCGCAGGTGGTCTTGCCGCACGAACAGCGCAGACGATGGAGTTGATATTCCGTAATCGAAGGCTTGATTTCGGGAATCTCCCAGACCTGATGACGCAAAGGCTGGGGATCTGTTCCGTTCAAAGGTTCGCCACAACGGCGGCATTCGGCCGGTAAACAAACAATGACGCCGTCGCACTCGTGTGCGGAAACCAAAGAGCGTTCGTGTTTGGGATGCCCCGGTTGGCCGCCCGACTTCCGTTTGGCCTTCTTTTGGGCTTGCTTCGAAAGCTTGGCGTGGGGATGTTGCGTTGAAGGCGGCTTCGAAGAGTTGCTGGAATCCTTGCCGAGCTTCGCTTCCAGTTCGGCGATGCGGTTCAAAAGAATCCGCAGCACAGCCTGAACTTCCGGCGTTTGGCGAACAAGCCATTCTTCGCTGACAGACTCCATGCCCCGAGTATGAGATAATTAATTCCCCAGCGCAAGAGCAATTCCCGATAATCTCAGGACGAGGTGTGAGCGGTTACTTGAATACTCTTCTGAAGATTCTCAATGAACGGACCTTCGATGCCGGCGAAGGTTCCTTGCGCAAAGTCCCCTTGAAGCTCTGCGTGGCAGCCTCCAACGAATGGCCGGCCCCGGAGAGTGCCCAGGAACTGGCGGCCCTGTTCGATCGTTTCACTCTGCGCAAGAGTCTCTCCCCGATTCGCTCGCAGGCGGGTCGAAAGAGGCTGCTCTGGAATCGGGATCATACTCCCAAGGTCTCGGTACACCTGAAGCCGAGCGATCTGGAATCCGAACAAACGGCCGGCTTACAGTCCACCGTCTGGCTCGGCGGCAAAATCGCCCGTTGCTTCTTGGCGTGCCCCGATTGGCCACCCCGATTCTTCTTCGATTTCTTCCGGGGTGGGGCTCGCTTCACTTCGGGACCGTCCGACGATGGGGGCTTCGACGAATTGGAGGAATTCTGGTTCAGGCGTTCCTCGAGAGTTGCGATGCGTTGCTCGTACTGAGCTAAAATTTGACCGAATTCCGCGAAACGTTTAGCAATCCAAGCTTCCAAATCGGGAAGAACATCCTCGGGGATGCGACTGCGAAGTTCCGGTGGCAAGATTCCTTCCTGCTTCATCACAACAGTCTACTCGATCCCTAAATTTCTGGGAAGGTGTGAACGGATACCAGTGTCTCGGCTCTGAATTTTCACGACAGTAGGCGACATGTTCTCCCAAATTCGTCGACCCTCACTCAACGAATATCGTCTCTTCTTCGAAAAAGAGTGCGTCCAAGCAATCCGCCAAAATAAAGATCAAAGAAAGGCCGACGAAGTGGAGGACCGCCCAGAAATCTTGAATTCTTTGTTGCCGAGATGAAATCATTTCACTCCCACTTTTCCGTTCCGAAGTTCGCCAAGTCGTCGATTCCCATCGAGGAGATTTTTGTGCCGCTACCGACAGGTCGTAAATCGCTTTTTCCCATGAATTCTTGGCGGACCGCACCTCGACTAACGCGGGAAGAACCCAATCCTCCCGCCGCGGAAAGGGAACCTGTAAATCATCACTCTTAGGGAGATCTTCTTTCTCAGGCCTTCGAGGTAGGGATAGCCGGAAAGAGTAATCGAAACGTGCTTCCCTGATTTGGTTCGCTTTTCACCGAGATCGCCCCTCCCAAACGGTGCATGAAGCCCAGCACGATACTCAGTCCCAGACCCCGGCCGGTCAATTTGGTGGAATAGAACGGCTCAAAAATTCGACCGATCTCGGCCGCAGAAATGCCCCTCCCGGTATCGATCACCTCCAAGGTCACATACACCTCCTCCGGGAGCGTTCGGCCATGGATAAAACTATCCAAATCCGCCCGCTTGAATCGTCTCCGACCGCTCAGCAGCAGAATTTTGGATGGCGGACCGTCCTGCGCTTCCACGGCATTGAGAACCAACTGGGTGACTGCCTGCTTGAAAAGTTCGGGATCGCAGTCGATCCGCGGGAGATCGACGCCGAGCATCAACAGCAGAGTGGCCCGCCCCTCCATCAAAGCCTCCAGGGGGCGGCGCAGCGATTCCAGGAGCGCATTGATACTATTGGGCGTGGAGCGGTAAAGACTATTCCCCGAGTAAATTAACAGCTTCTGACAGAGATCGGCCGCTTGTTGGGCGGCCACCTGAATTTGTCCCAGGTACTCCTGGGTCTGGCGGTCTTGCTGCGGAACCATCGCTGCGAGTTCGGCATTTCCCAGGATGGTCGTCAGATAGTTATTGAAATTGTGGGCAATGCCGCCGGTCAAGTGGCCTAACGAAGAGCTAAAAAAGGGCGAACTCCCGGAAGTCGCGGGCCAATCAGAGGGGGCGGGAGGGGTAGCCACGGGAAGGTTTCCTTGTTCGAACCGCGGGGGAATCCCTTGTCCCGAGGATTCCAAGCTCTTTAGGGAGTCCTCCCGAGAGTTCCTTTTCACGATCGTTACCTTTCGATGCCAATCCTTCGGGATCGAATCAAGACTCTTCCCGCTGCCGTATTCCGTTCCCGCGATGAATGGGAGCCCGGTTATTTCTCCCGAAGAAAGCCTTGCGATTCCCGGCGTCTTGGGCGAAGTTTGGCCTCTGTAAACCGTTCCCCTCGTGAGTTCACGAAGTTCGCTGTCCCTTCGGGGACACTTGGTCATCTTCCACTGCGGCCGGGCGATCGAAGCGGCCGCATCCCAAGCTTTTCCCGCGACCGAACTTGCAGGCCCTCTCCTTGACTGGAAGCGCACCGCCCCGGAGGAGACCGGCCCGCCCGTCTCTCAACGACTTCAAAAACTCGGGATGGGCGACGACCCAGACGCAAAAATCCGCTCGCGATGACTCGCCGGGGCTCCCGGAAAATCGGACTCAAGGCGCCGCCCGGAGAACACTTGACGCGCCGCCCTACACTTCGATACGTCGCCGACCCGCCGAACCTAGCAGGGAATGATTTTTTTTCGAATAGATAAATTTCGAAACCCTGGTTCCGCCGGGCTCGAACCCTCCGAGTCCGCCGTCGGCTCACTTAAAGGGAATAATGGATTGGTCAGGCTCTCCGACACTCCCACGCCTGTTTCTCTTCTCGGCCAGCTCCATCGCGCCCCATCCGACCCGCAGGCCTGGGAACGGTTTGTGAATCATTATGGACCCAAAATCCATGCGTGGTGTCGGTCCTGGAATTTGCAGTACGCCGATGCCCAGGATATCACGCAAATCGTGCTGCTCAAAGTGGCCGCGCAGCTGAAAGAATTCGAATATGATCCCCAGCGCAGTTTCCGCAGCTGGCTCAAAACGGTGACCTTTCATTCCTGGCGCGATCAGGCTCGCAAAGAGAACCGCGCTGCCTCCCCGCGATCGGAGGAAGCCCTGGTATTTCTGGAAGCCACCGAAGCCAAACAATCGCTGGCGCGCACTCTGGAAGAGGCCTTCGATGAAGAGCTGCTCGGTTTAGCGAGCGCTCGCGTGCGCCTGCGTGTCGCTCCGAAGACCTGGGAAGCCTTTCGACTCAGTTCACTCGAGCAGCTTCCCGGCGCTGTCGTGGCCGAGCGCCTCGGGATGAAGGTCGCCATGGTCTATATTGCCCGCAGTCGGGTGCTGAAGCTGCTGCGTTCCGAATTGATCCAACTCGATCCGAGTCTAGGCGAAAACGAGAATCCGGATTCTTAGATGAAAACCTGTCCCGATCAAAATGCTCTGACGCAGTTGCTCGAAGAGCAGTTGGCCCCCAACCGGCTCGAGGAGCTGCTCCAGCATATCGAACACTGTTTGAATTGTCAGAATCAACTCCAGGACCGGACGGACCAGGAAATGACCTCCTGGAGCCCGTTCTTTTCCCCGCTTCGCGAGAAGCCGGAACCAACTCCCGAGCAACCGACTTATCTTCCGGCCTTCCTCGAGTCCCACCGGCCTCCCCACTCCGCTTCTCCCCTCGATGCTCTTTCCGAGGCCCCCTGGCCTTCGGTCGACGGCTACGAACTTCTCCGAGTCTTAGGACGCGGAGGAAGCGGCGTTGTCTATGAAGCGCGGCAACGGACGCTCGACCGAGTCGTTGCCCTGAAACTGCTTCGCGCCGACTTAGTCCGCGATCCGCGGGTTCGAGAGCGGCTCCAACAGGAAGCGGCGATCCTCTCCCGGATGCAACACCCCAACATCGTGAGCGTCTTCGATTTCCTGGAGTCGGAGGGCTCTCCCTGCCTGGCTCTGGAATTGGTTCGGGGGGGGACGCTCGCGAGCTGGAGCGCTAAAACTCCGGTAGCGACCCGGGTCGCCGTCGAAATCTTAATTCCCATCACGCGAGCCATCGAATACGCCCATTCCCTGGGCATCCTGCATCGGGATCTGAAACCCAGCAACGTATTGCTAGCCACTTCCGAGACTGCGCCCCGGCCAAACTCCGAGAAATCGGGAATTCCTCCCGAAGCGATCAAGGTCACCGATTTTGGCTTGGCCAAATACTTTGGCAGCGCAGAAAATCTCGAACGCTCTTTGACCGAAACCGGGATGATCGTGGGTACCCCGTCCTACCTGGCCCCGGAACTCGCCAGCCAACCTTCCTCGAAGCTGGGCCCGGCCGCGGATATCTATTCGCTCGGCGCGATCTTGTATGAACTGCTCACCGGACGTCCGCCCTTCCAGGCCGACACCCCACTGAACACCCTACTGCTGGCAATTCAGGAAGAACCGCTTTCGGTGGCGCGCCTGCAACCCCAAGTTCCGCGCGATCTCGGGACGATCTGCATGAAGTGCCTGGAGAAAGATCCGCGCAAGCGCTATGGCCAAGCCGAAGATTTGCGCAAAGACCTCGAGCGATTCCAAGCGGGGGAAAACATCCTGGCCCGCCCGCTGGGAACGCTGGAAAAAGCGACGAGACTCGTTCGGCGGCACCCGTCGCAATCACTATTGATCCTGACCCTGGGGCTGGTTTTGATCGGATCTTTGGCCGCCGTGGGGAATCAGTATCAGAAGACCCGAGGGGCGCTTGGGGATCTGACCCAACGGACCCAATCCGAAGCCCGCGCCCACGAAGCCGCCGATCGCGCGCGGGAGCGATCGGAACGAGCCTCCCTGGAACTGCTTTTGGATCAAAGCGTGACGCTGTGCCAAAAAGACGATCTGGCGAGTGGGTTACAGGGGCTGGCCTCCGGACTCGAGCGGGCCGGCGCGGCCGATTTTCCCGATTTGAAATCGGTGTTGGCCAAGAATCTTCAAGCCTGGAAAAATCAAACGCTCCTTCCGAGAGTCAGTCCGCGCTTCGGGTCTTCGGTCACCTCGCTGGCGTTTGATAGTCGGGGACAAAAAATACTCGTCGGTCTGTGGGGTAACAAGGATCAAAAACCTGGCCCGGGCGAAGCCCGGCTCTGGGACGTGGCTACCTGGAAACCCCTGAGCCCCCCTCTGCCGCACCCGGGAGCCGTATTGGCCGTCGCCATGAGCCCGGACGATCGCTACCTGCTCACCGGGAGTTTCGACGGTTCGGTGAAACTCTGGGACAGCTCCTCGGGGCAACCGATCTGGGAATCTTCGCGGGAATTTCAACGCGTTTTCAGTGTGGCTTTTCGCCCGGATGGACGGCACTTTGCCGCGGCGGGACTTTCGAATGACCCGAAATTCCCCGGGGAGGCGCGGATTTGGAATTTGCTCTCAAAAGAGAGGGCCTTTCCGGCCATACGGCAGTCGGGAATCCTCACCTGCCTCTCGTATAGTCCCAATAGTCAGTGGCTGGTCACGGCGGGGAGTAGTTCGTGGGGAGAAGATCGACTTCACTCCGCGGGAGAATGTCGTCAATGGAATGCCGATACCGGAACTCCGGTCGGTCCCGCTTTGATGCACTCGGGATTAGTTCGAAGCGCCGTCTATAGTCCGGAGGGGAATACGCTACTCACCGGAGGAGTGGACCAAGCGGTGATTTCTTGGAATCGTCAAACCGGTCAGCGTCAGCCTCCCTTGCTTCTCCAGGAGTTTGGAATTCAATCCTTAACGTGTTCGAAGGAGGGCCGCTTCCTCCTGAGTGGCGGCGGACGATCGGATAAAGAATCACCGGTCCAAAAAGCGGCCTGTCTCTGGGATGCCGAGACGGGAGCGCGCTTGATGGCCCCCTTAATCCAATCCGACGACGTGTCGGCGGTGGCCTTTCGACCCGAGCACCCTGCCTTTGCTACCGGAGGCCGCGACGGCAAAGTCCAACTCTGGGAATTCGCGAGTCTTCTCCCGGCCTGGGAAAAACGCTACGCGACGCCGTTATCGGCCGTGTCGTATAGCCCAGATGGGCGATTTCTCGCCGTCGCCGGGGATCAGAAGAGTCCCGCTCGAGGCTTAATCGAACTTTTGGACGTCTCCGAGCCGAGTCGAACTTACCGCTTCGGTGAAGGCTGGGATCCGGTGGAGGCCCTCGCGTTCACGCCCGATAGCCGTAGCCTCGCCGTCAGTTATCGAGGAAACGCTCGGGTCGAACTCTACGAGGTCCCCTCGGGAAAAAGAATTCGGCCGCCGCTTCCGCACGCCGGAACGCCGCGCCAGCTCTCGTTTTCGCCCGATGGCCGTAAGCTGCTGGCGTTTACCCCCGGGGCCGTCGGAGTCCTCTGGGATTTGACGTCTGGTCGGCCCCTTTGGGAATGTCAGCATCAAGGCAACCCCATTCAGGCGACGGCGTTGAGTCCCGACGCCAAAGTCCTGTTAACCGGAGGAAAAGATGGGGTGGTCCGATCCTACTCGGCCGAAAACGGCCAATTTCTGCGGGAACTGGCGCGCACTTCCGGAACCATCCTTTCCTTGAATTTCCACGAGGATTCCCAGGAGTATTACGTCGGCGATGCAGAGTCTCATCTGTCGGTGGGGAATCTCGACTCGGAAGAACCGCCGAACCCGCTGTTATCGCATACCCGCTCGGCGGTGCAGAAGATTCTTCCCTTGAATTTTTCCCATCGCGTGCTGACCCTCACTCAAAACGCCTACAGTCAGTTCGGCGAAATTTGGATTTGGGATCTGTCCCAGAATAAAGCGGAAGTGAAGCAGGCTTGGGGCTTAAACGCCACAAAAGTGCTTTACAACGCTCCGACGCAGACTTTCCTCACCGCGGATGGCAATCGCAATTTACAACTGTGGGATGCGGTGACCGGGCGGACGATTGGGCCCGCCCGAAAACATCCGGGCCACATCACCGGCTTTGACTTTGCCCCCGATGGAGCCAGCTACGCCGTCGTCGGGGAAAAGGGCTATCTCCGCATCTGGAAAACCCCCTGAATTATTACGCAGAACGATAGTTCCCAATTGCTTGGCCATGGGCTTCCGGCCGTTGCAATTTATCCGTAAAGCTCAAACGGTAGACGATCGGTAACGAACCCCAACCCGCTTTCCCGGAAGCGTCTTCCCGAATCGGCACGAGCAAAGGCTTCTGGGGTCAAGGTCTCCCCTCCCCGATCGAACCGGCCCGTTCGAGAGGAGGCCTCATTCGATTCTGTATCGTCGATGGGAAGATCTCCGCTGTCGGAAGAGGGAGGGTCGGGCTGAGGAATGGATTCGAACGCCGCCCTACGATTCTGGCTCGCCAGGAGCCAGAATCAAGATATCGAAAGGCGATTGAGAGCCGGAAGCCGTTTTTTCCTGCACAAATAATTAGAATTTCTCAAAAAGATCAATCTTGGGCCAGTGTTCCTGTTTTCGAATCGCCTCGATGAGTTCTTTTCTCCAAGCGTTCGCCCCGTCCGGCTTCTCCGAATCCTCTTTATCCGCGCTGGTATTGAAGAATACCGCATAATCCACATTGCTGGGCAGGTGTTCCATATAGGTAGCGATCCCGGCGATCCCGCCATTTTTTTCATAGAGGTACTTACCCTCTTTCTCGGCGATCACCGAATCCCAGCCCAGTCCATTGTGTTTATCCTTGGAGGGGAGACTAGGCAACGGAGCCAGCATTTCCCGATAGGACGCTTTGGTAAGGAGCGGTTTGCCCCGAGTTCCTTCCAAGGCGGTCAAGAACTTGACAAAGTCGATCGGCGAGGCGATCCAACAACCGTCTCCTTTGATTTGATTTTTGGTTCCTCCGGGGAGTTCTTTCCGTTCCGAACCGACATAGCGATGCGCCTCTTTCGGAAAGTAGCCGGTCTCTTTGGTATCCAAGCGCATATCCTTGATTCCCGCCGGGGTCAGAACATGTTGGATGGTGTAACTTTCGTAGTCCTCTCCGGCCGCCGCCTTGACCACTTCCCGAAGTAACAGGAATCCCAGGTTGGAATAAACGGATTTCGTACCCGGATCAAACTCCAGGGGATCTCGCATATTTTCGCTGATGAAGTCGGCAATCGCGGCGGCGTCCCGCTTATGCTTGCCATCCCGGGGCAGTCCCGACGCATGATGTAACAACTGGCGAACGGTAATCTCGTAGTAGCGGGGATCGACTTTAACGCCCGGCGGTGGTTTAATCGATTTGACGATCCGAAAGGCCTTGTCGTCCAATTTCAATTTGCCCGCTTCCACTAATTTGAGAATGGCTACTCCGGTAAAGGGCTTGGTGCAACTGGCCACATTGAAAAGGGTCCTCGGTTCCACCGGAGTTTTCTCGGCGATATTGGCCCAGCCGTAACCCTTGGCGAATACAAGTCGACCATCTTTGCTAATGGCCAGGGAAGCACCGGCGATCTTGTGCTTCTGCACCGTCTCCTGCAGGACTTTATCGATCCCCTCCAGCCCCGGACCCGCCCTTCCGGTGGACGAGTGTTCTTGGCCAAAAGCATTCGAGAGGAGGACCAGTAAAGAGAAAAGCGAACTGCCGATTTTCAGCGTCCTCATCGAATCTCCCCCTAACAACTGAAAGAAGCGAATTGGCGGTTTGGATTTTTCAAAATGCTTTCCTTCAGATTAGAAAGACCGGCGTTTCCTTCAAAGGGAAGACCCAGGAGTTTTTGAGTTAAAAAATCGTGAAGCCTCTATAAAAATGCTTTCATTTTAGATCGCGCTTTTGGCGAACTCCAACTTAGAATCGAGTCAAATCTCAACTTTCGCAAACTGCTCATGGAATAGGTAATGCAATAGAAATCGCTGCCCTGCCGGAAGGAGTCAACGACTCCCAAGAACTTGCTCTTTTTTAAAGTAAACCACCACGTCCTTTCCAGATCCCTGGGAGGCTTCGCACACGCCGGCGGAGACTAGAAGACGCACTACTTCTTGATCTTTTCCCACAGCCCAAGGATACCGCCGGCTACCAACAGGAGGACGAAGAAACGGCCCCAGCCGAGCTGATTCTGGATACTATCGTAGGCCCCCGCCAGACCTCGACGAGGCGCCGGCGGCAAAGTCCCCTGATTGGTACTTTTGAACTTGCTTGCTGCGTTTCGCGCGGCCTCACTCTGAAAGAGTTCAACGATCGAAACGGGTTTCTCCAAGGCCATTCCCTCGACTCCGGTAAAGACCATATCGTCGATCTTCCAACCGCTGGATAGGATCAACCGAAAGTACCCCTCCATTTTCTTTCTTTGGCCCACCTCCGAAAACCAGGTCGAGCCGCGAAAGCCTACCATTTTGATCCCCGGCTGGGGACCATCGGTTTCGCGGGTGAACTCGAACTGGTCGTTGGGATCCTCGGGGGTTTGCTCCTTGTAAAGTTGTTCGATCCAGGTTTGCATCCGGGGTGTGGTGTAATTCTTAGCTTCGATCGGCGTTTTCGCCTCCTGCAATTTCTGGCAGACCTCCATGGGGGTATAAGGCCGTAACCATTCATTGACTTGATACCCCAGCCAGCCGAGAATCCCGAGCGTTCCGAGAGCCATGCCGAGGAAGATCGCCAGCGACAATCGATCGGGTGCGGGCGGGGAAGTGGGAAGGGTTGGAGATCCCGAGGTTGCATTCTTGGGGTAAGGGACGAGTGGTGCGGGGCTGTTCTGGAGAAGAGTGGGAGGTTTGGGAAGGGGCTTTTCCTCGAGCGTTCCGAAACCGGGGAACTGTCGTAACGGTTGCCACTCCTGACCGCCGACCAGACTGGCGCGCGTGTCCCCATGGACCCGCCCGGCGGAAATCTCAGCGTGTACTTGTTCCACGGTAAAGGGACCCGTGGGCAAATCGGCGATCAGGAGCCAGTATTGAACGGGGGCCAGAGAACTACTATTCATGGCGAATCTCGGTTAAAAGTGCTCGATTGTCACTCATAGTCGATACACTTAAAGTCTACACGAGATTAATCTCGTTTCAATGGTGAAACGAGAACGCATCCCCGGGATTCAAGAACGATTTGGCACCGCGGTGAAATTCCGACGCGAGAAATTGGGACTCACGCAGGAAGATCTCGCCGCGGCCGCGGGCATCCACCGCACTTATTTGTCCGATGTGGAACGGGGCTCCCGCAATCTGAGTCTGGTGAATATCGAAAAGCTGGCCGCCGCTCTGGCTTGGAAGATCTCGGAACTTTTTGCCTACGTCGAACGAAGTTAATTCCGCCTTTTTCCTCCAGCGTCGGTATTTTCTCCTCGAATGCAATTAGAGGGTGTTGAGGTTTACCGATCCTTAGTTATTGCGATTAAACCTCCTGGAGAAGTAATGTAGAGCCTCTTGCCTTCGCCCCTCCGCTTCCAACCAAGAACCAGGCTCTGCCAACCTTTGATTCCGCCAATTAAATCACACCAGTTGGAAATTTTGACGGCTTTTTGGAAAGAGAATTTTTTCTACAGCCAAAAACCCTTGCATCGTTTGACCTAATGGCTTAAGCTGAGGCTCTCTCTCCCTCCAAAACCCTTGGAGTTTTTTGTTATGAAAAGTCCTATTCTTGAAGAAGAAGCTCGAGAGCTTCATTACGCGATTTGTTATTTTGGATCTAATTGTCCGCATCCGTTCGGATTGATTTCTTCACTCATTTCGAATGCCACGACCAAAACATGTATGGAGACCTTCGAGTCGTCCGATGAAGCTGAAAAACGGCTTCAGGATGTGATCAAAACTACCGAGGCGCCGATCGTCACAAAGGTATCAAAAATTGATATGTTGCGTCGGTGGCAAAACCAAATTCGAGCGACGAATAAGGAATACGACATTAACTTTGTCATGAAGATGAATGAATAGAAATTGCTGATATTTTTGGTCGCGAAACAGATGGGGACTACACGCCGCCTCCACACGGATGCGGAGGTGCGCGTCAGGATGCTCGTACTATCAGACTCTTATCCACTCCTGAGAGTACGCGTACAACTGGTTTACTGGTATCGCTCCAGTTCGACTGGCTCTGAAAACGTTGATAGAAACCACTGTCAGTCGTATCGCTTCGGCCGTCCGAACCTGATTTCGAGGCTCGGTTACAGTCCGAAATGCAAACTTCGCAAACTTCGTTTCTCACGCAAACGAAACAATAGGACGCCGTGATAGTGTTTTTTATGATCTGCTCGATGGTGTCTAAAGTTTTGTGAAGAGTGCCCCTCGCTTGGAGCTTGTGCCGAAGGGAAGAGCCTCCCACCAAGATGTCAATCCCCGTAAATGGAGGATTCCTTCAAAAGATATCTCTTTCAACAAGCTGTCCTTTATTGCCGCTTCATTCGTCGGCTCTTCTGCCAGGGGAACTCCAGCTCGGCCTGCCCTATTCAAAGAGCCTACTGGCACAGGGCGTATCTCAAGATTACCAAAGTGTCAGTAGTTCCGCGATACTCGAATCTCCCTAATGGCTATCCCATTGGAGCCCTCTAAATCTTCTCTAAATTCCCAGCCTTTTTGCGTCAGTACCTTTGAGGGAAGTCTAGCTTTGGCTTCTTTCCGGTGAGCCTCTTTTGAGGCACCACTTTACCCCTTTTCAATCCACGACAACCACCGACCCCCGGCGGTTGTTTCGTTTCAGGAGACTACTCATGCTCATTCCGATGACCGTTCCTGTTTCTATTCCCGTGCTGTCGCTCGAAGCTCGCCAGCAGGCGTTCGTGACGATTCTGCCCCTGTTGGAGACGAAGGCTCGTTTCGCCTTGCGAGATCTGGCCTCTCCGCACGATCGCGAAGATGCCGTGGCCGAAGTGGTCGCCCTGGCCTGGGAGCATTTCCGGCAATCCCGACCTTTGCCGGCCTCGCGTTTTATCCAGCAGATCCCACTGTTTATCGCCACAGTACGACAACGCCTGAGCTCTTGCCCGGTCTAAATCTTCCTCCCTTTCAAAAAGGATTTCTGATGTCCCGACGCGTTTTGCTCGAAGAGTTTCATCTGTCGTTTCTGATCCTCGCCGATACGGCCGAAGCCGAAGTGCAGAGAATCCGTCGGCAATTGAATCGCACCCGCTTCCAGGCCCTGCTCCGAAGAACTCTGCTGCATTTCTTCCGGAAGTATCGGGCTCTCGATTCGGTGGTCTTTAAGCTGTCTCGGTAGAGCCGCCTCGCGGTGTCTACCCAATTGTCTTCTCTCTATTCGCCTAATTTCCAATCTCACACAGGAATAATCCCATGAAAACCCTCGTTCCCGACTGCGCGGCCCTGCAGGCCCATTTCGCTTTGCTCCGTTCGGAATTGGCTTCTGGCCTGATCGAACGCGACGAAGAAATCGATCTCTGCCTCACCGCCCTGATCGCCCAAGAGCATCTGCTCTTGGTCTCGCCTCCGGGCTGTGCCAAATCGCTGCTGCTCGATTCCCTCCTGAAAGCCACCGGCGGCTCCAAGTTCTCGATCCTGTTAACCAAGTTCACCGTCCCCGAAGAGGTCTTCGGTCCCATATCCATACAGGGACTGAAGGAAGACCGCTTCCAGAGGATCACCACGAGTAAACTGCCCGAAGCCGACTTCGCCTTCATCGATGAAGTCTTCAAGGCTTCCTCGGCGATCCTGAATACCCTTCTGAAGATTCTCAATGAACGGACCTTCGATGCCGGCGAAGGTTCTTTACGCAAAGTCCCCCTCAAGCTTTGCGTCGCGGCTTCCAACGAATGGCCGGCTCCGGAGAGTGCTCAGGAACTTGCCGCGCTGTTCGACCGCTTCACTCTGCGCAAGAGTTTATCCCCGATTCGCTCGCAGGCGGGTCGGAAGAAGCTGCTCTGGAATCGGGAGCATACTCCCAAGGTCTCCGTGCACTTGAAACCGAGCGATCTGGAAGCCGCCCGCCGCTATGCCCGAGAATTGCCCTGGTCGATTCCGGCTCAGGAAGCCTTTGAAACCATTCTCAAAGACCTGGCTAAAGAAGGCGTTCAGCCGGGCGATCGCCGCCAGTTCAAGGCGGTCGGCATCGTGCAGGCGTATGCCTTTTTGCAGGGGGCCGAGCAGGTCGAACCGGAACATCTGGAAGTAGCCGCGCATGTTCTTTGGGACGATCCGAAAGAACAGCCCGCCAAGGTCGCTCAAGTGATTGCCCGCATCGCCAATCCCATCGGCATGCGGTTGAATCAGCTTCTGTTAGAAGTCGAGCAGGTTCTCTCCTCGACCGATGTCCGCAAGCTGCCCGAGACGGCCAAAGCCGCCGCCAAGCTCGGCGAGATCGACAAGCAGCTGAGTGAATTGAAGTCCAATGACCGGGTCACCCGAACCCGGAACTACGTTCGCGAACAGCTCCGACAACTCAAACTCGCCTCGCTGGAGGCGATCTAACCTCTAGGAAAAAACCATGAATGCCGAAGAACTCCGTAAACTCTTCGATCTCGATCGCCCGTTACCGCCAACAGCTTCTAATGCCGAAACTTCTTCCCCTTTCCATTCCGCTCCGTCTCCCTCTGCTCCTTCCGCGAATCCAACCGCACTGCAGGTCGATCCCTGGGGGCTGCGTCGGGGCAGCGATCTGCTGCGGGATTCTCCCCGCTTGCAAACGTTCGCCTTGGACGAGTACGCCATCGCGGATTTTCACACGGCGGCTTTTGAACCGGAACCGCAGCTGTTGGAGGATTGCCAGGATCCGGCCCGCCGGGCTTTCCTGGTCGAGCTGTTCCAGACCCCGGAGTACCAAGCGTTGCACGCCGGGACCCGTTTGGATGAAGTGTCCTCCGAGATTGCCACCCTGCACTTCGCTGAACAGTTCGCTGCTCTGCGGAATGCTTCTGCCACGGCCGAACCCGAGATCGCCACCTTAAAAGCGGTCAGCCGGGCGGTGCTGGCCGCTCGGGAAGAGGTCGACCAGTGCCGGGAAGCGATTACTGCTCTCGGCGGCGGGCTCGGTCCGGGAACGCCGGGCTCCGTCGATCCTAAGGCGATCGCTCAACTGTTTCAGCGGGTCCGTCAGGACCCCACGTTGCGAAGGATCTGCGAACTGGCCGGTCGTTATCGGCGACTGGCCCAGTCGAGCCAGCGTCGCAAATGTGCGCACGGTCAGGACGACTTGGTCGGAGTGACTACCTCCGGTGATTTGGCCCAACTGCTGCCGCACGAGTTGGTCCGCTTGGGAATTCAAGAGTTGGAACTGGATACCCTGCGGCGTCTGGCCGAAAGGCAGTGCCTGGCCCGGGACTACCAGTCCTTGGAACCGGTGGGCAAAGGGCCGATCGTGGTGGTCATCGATGAATCGGGATCGATGGCTGGGGATAAAGTGCAAACGGCCAAAGCTCTGGCTTTGGCCTTAGCCTGGATCGCCCGGCAGCAGCGTCGCTGGTGTGGTTTGATCGCCTATTCGGGCGATACCGGCGAACGGCTGTTGTCTTTGCCGCCGTCCCGCTGGGACGAATCGGAAGTGCTCGACTGGCTGGGAGCCTTCCTGGGCGGTGGTTCGACCTTGGATGTTCCGATTGTCGAACTGCCCTGGATGGTGGAACAGCTCTGGGCTCCGGCGGGCATTACCGATGTCTTGATCCTGACCGATGCCATCTGCTCGATTCCTCTGGAACTGCAGCAGAAGTTCCTGGCCTGGAAGCGCTCGGTTTCGGCGCGGGTGATTTCGTTGGTCTTAGCCGAGACCGCGGGTGACCTGGCGGCGCTAAGCGATGAAGTCCATCTGGTCCAGTCGCTCGAAGTCACCGAGACCGCCCTCGGTTCTGTACTGTCGATCTAATCCGGCTTTTTCATTTGTTGTGAAAGCCTGCGGATCTTCTTTTGAGAAAGGTTCCGCAGGCTTTTTTCTGTTTATTTCTCAGTCTTGAAGTGAAAGGAACTCTCTATGAGTGCTTTGATCAAAACCAACCACTTGCCTAAGGTGACCCCGGGTGTTCGCCTATTGGGTGAGATCATCACCTGGACCGCATCCGGGGCCAGCGTCCGGCACAGTGACTTGATCCGAGCCCTGAAGGAAGTCGGACTCGATGAAAGCGTGGCCCGGGAGCTGGCGCCCCGGCACGCTTTTGCCCGGGCCTGTCGCAAGCTGTCGGAAGCCCGAATTATTCGGCAGATTGCCGAAGATGAAGTCTCGATTCAATTCCAGTTCACCCAGGAATCGAAACAGGGGGACCGCTTCAGCTACGACTTCGAAACTCTTCTGACGCTGACCAAGAAGACCGGGCAGGTGCACTGCGACAAACGGGAACTGGCTCTGCTAGCTCAGGAAGAGCTGGATCGCTGCATTGCCGTGCGGACCGGCAGCGATATTACCCGGATTGTGCAAAAGCTCTTCGAACGGGAAGCCGATCTTTTCCCGATTCGACCCCAGGGCGGAGCCTACTTCGTGCCGCAGCTGCATGCCGGCTTCATCGATCGGGTGCAGAGCTTGTTGAAGCAGCTGAATGGTCAGATGCTGCGCTTCCCGGTGCCGGAAGGAACCGCCAGCGGCGATGTCTCAGTGAAAGAAGCAGTCGCCTCGGGATTAGCGTCTTTGATTGCCGAACACGAGGAAGCGATCGAATCGTTTGGCGAAGACACCCGGCCCGATACGGTGGAGCGAGCCGCCGAGCGAATTCGCAACACCAAGTTCAAAGTCGAAGCCTACGCCGCGTTGCTGGCCGATCAAAAGCATCAGTTGGAACTCTCTCTGGCTACGGCCTCCCGAAAGCTCCGTCAGAAAGTTGAAAGTCTGGCCGCCGAGCGGGAAGCGGTGCTGGTCTAGTTCGACTGGCTTTTCAATTGATTCGCAGTTCTGCTGATTCGCCCTTTGCCCACCTACTCGCCCTTTCACTCCAACACGATTTACCGGGAGAAAACCATGATTCATTTGCAGCGTCGGCAAGTCCGGCAGTTACGCAGCCTATTCAAGAAATTGGGAGCGACCCGCTGCCCAGCTCCGACTAGCCTCTTGCTCCAGACCGATCCGAGCGGACTTACGATTCAGGGCTCGGTCGGCGAAGTCACGGCGATTTACCGTCTGCCGGGCTCCTTTGCCGAAGAACAGATGACCATTCCTTTTGCCGTGTTCAATGATACCGCCGGCTCGGACGACAGCGTCGTCGAGATTGTGGCCCTGGTCCATCAGAAGTTGCGGGTGGCTTGGAGTTCGGGCCCGATGCCGCAGGTTCGCGAGTACGAGATTCTCGCCAGCGTCGAAAGCTTGCCTTTACCCGATGTCTGGACGCCGATGGACCTGCGTCTGCGGGAAGCATTAGCCGAGGCGATGAAGACGGCTAGCCCCGAAGCGACGCGGTACGCCGCCAATTACATCCAGTTGCGCGGCCGAACGGGCGAGGTCATCGGTACCGACTCCAGGCAACTGTTCATCGAATCGGGATTCGCTTTTCCTTGGGACGATGAGGTCTTGATCCCCCGGTCTGGACTCTTCGCTGCGGAAGAACTCTCGGCGGACAGACTGGAAATCGCTCGTACAAAAACGCACCTCTGGTTCCGCTTGGGGTCTTGGATGATCGCCTTGCTAATCGCCTCGGAAGCCCGTTATCCCGAAGTCCATCGAGCGATTCCTGCCTCTTTGGAAGCGACGCGCTGGAGGATAGACCCGGGAGAATCGCACGGGTTGGCTCAGTGCTTGAAGCAGTTGCCGGGCGAGAAAGATCCGCATCGACCGGTGACGGTGGAACTCAACGGTCACGTTGCGATTCGGGCTCGAGGAACCGAAAGTCTGCAAACGACCGAAGTTCACCTCAATCGCTCTCAGGTGGAAGGGAATCCGATGAGTCTCGCCTTGGATCGAGCTTACCTGCAGCGAGCCTTGCAGTTGGGTTTTTCGGAGTTCCAGATCGTTCATCCCGATAAACCGATAGTCTGCCAGCAGGGCAGCCGAAGGTTCGTCTGCATGCCGCTGGGTAAAACCTCGGTGATCGCGGCTTGTCCAGAGGCCTTGCAGGTGGAGTTGGGAGAGACTGCCCGAGCGATGAGCGGCAAAAATACTTCGACGAGAATACGAGATCGGGCCAGGAACTTCAGTTCGGCGATTCTGGCCGGTCTTCTGGAAGAAGCGAACTCCCTGCAATCGGTAGTTCAAGCCCTGCTGGAGCGATTGACCTATTTAAGCGAAGAGCTCCATCGGTTGCTTCCTCGCCGGAAATCGGAGCGCATCGGTGTAAATACTCCGTCCGAAGCCATGATCGATCCATTTCTTTAACCGTTCGAAACTTCGATTCTTTTTCATTCCAACCCTATCGGAGAAAATGCATGAGTGCGAAGCACAAATTGAATGCGGCCTATATGTCGGGCTCGTTTCTGATAGCGATCTTAGTCGGAGCTTTCTTTCAATCGACGGCGATTGTCCTGGGTACGCTGGCCTTCTTGCTCTTCATGGATTTCGTTGCGGGCAATATCCGCAAATAGTCCCCGCCTCCCGCGTTCCGAAGAGTGTTCAGGAACGCGGGAGGTATATTTCGATTCAACAAAAACAAAGAGACTCCTTGCTTTAGCTATCAGCGATCCTCGGATGGACTGCGGATTTAATCCGGAACAACCGAGTGTTCAGCGGACGGTCGCCGGTTCGAGTCCAATTCGGGGAGCTTTTCACTTTTCAGCGAAAAATGGTCGAAGAACGAGTTAACGGAACCGTATTTTTTCTCTCCCCCAAGTTAGCCGGTTTTCCCAGTGGTTTTTTCAGATTTTCGCACTTTATTCAATTCTCCATTTCGAAAACTGAAATTCAGGTACCAGGCAAGAACCGTCGGTTTCGTTTCGCACCCTTCAAGTTTTTTGCGGAAACTCTCAAAGCCTCTTTTTTACGCTGCAATCCAGTTAACGCGTGCATGTTACTCCCTTGAAGACCCCTTCAGCTTTTCTGTTTGGCTACTGTCCAAAAAAAACGTTACAATTTCTATGCCGATAGAACCCCACAATCGATGGACGAAGTTCGAAATGTCAGACATCGACGAAACCGCTCCGCACTTCGAAAAAAGCAATCCCCAGCCAGCCGACACTAATCAACTTCCCCAATTGATTGGTCGTTACCGCGTTCAAAAAGTCCTCGGAAAAGGAGGCTTCGGCGTCGTCTACCTAGCCATGGACGAGCAACTTCAACGGTCCGTTGCGATCAAGGTTCCGCACAAAGAGCGGATCAGCAGTTCCGAGGACGCTGCTGCCTATCTGGCGGAAGCACGAACGGTAGCCAATCTCGATCATCCAAATATCGTTCCCGTACATGATGTGGGCAGCACCGACGACTGCCCCGTTTTTATCGTCTCGAAATACATCGACGGGACCGACCTCGCCGCACGGCTCAAGCAGACCCGTCTGTCACAGCACGAGGTGGTCGAACTGGTGGCGGCAGTGGCCGAGGCACTTTATTTCGCTCACAAGCAAGGTCTGGTTCATCGGGACATCAAGCCCGGCAACCTGCTCCTCGACAAGGGCGGCAAGCCGTTCGTGGCCGACTTCGGGCTGGCCCTGCGGGAGCGGGAAGTGGACAAGGGGCCACGCTACGCCGGGACGCCCGCGTACATGTCTCCCGAGCAGGCACGGGGGGAGGGCCACCGGGTCGATGGCCGCAGCGACATCTTCAGTCTTGGCGTCGTCTTCTACGAACTGCTGGTCGGACGCCAGCCGTTCCGGGCCGACTCGCAGGCCGAACTGTTGGATCAGGTGGTGACCCACGAACCTCGTCCGCTGCGGCAACTGGACGAAGGCGTCCCGAAGGAACTGGAACGAATCTGTTTCAAAGCGATGGCGAAACGGGCATACGAGCGGTACATGACGGCCAAGGATTTCGCGGACGACCTGCGGCACTTTCTGGCCGAACAGCCCGGCACGAAGAGCATCACGACGCCAGCAGCCACGCCGGTCGTGCCACCGCCCTCATCTTGGGGTGGATCGGGAAAGGCCGTCACGCCGCCGACGCCGACCTCGGACCACCAACTCGTCAAGATCGTGCCGAAGGGGTTGCGGTCGTTCGACGCCCACGACGCCGACTTCTTCCTCGAACTGCTGCCGGGGCCACGGGACCGTGACGGGCTGCCAGACAGCCTGCGGTTCTGGAAGACCCGAATCGAGGAACTGGACACCGACAGCACTTTCACGGTGGGCCTCATCTACGGGCCAAGCGGGTGCGGCAAGTCGTCGCTGGTGAAGGCGGGGTTGTTGCCACGGCTGTCCGAAAACGTGATCGCAGTTTATGTCGAAGCGACCGCCGAAGAAACCGAAACGCGATTATTGAACGGCCTGCGGAAGAAGCTGCCAGCGTTGGACAATCGCCCGCTGAAGGAGACGTTGGCTGCGTTGCGCCGGGGCCAGGGCATCCCCGTGGGCAAGAAGGTGGTCATCGTCCTCGACCAGTTCGAGCAGTGGCTGCATGCCAAAAAAGAAGAGCAGAATACCGAGCTGGTGCAGGCTTTACGCCAATGCGACGGTGGCAGATTGCAGTGCGTAGTGATGGTTCGTGATGATTTCTGGCTTGCGGTAAGCCGCTTTCTCAGAGAACTGGAAATTCGTCTGTTAGAAGGTCAGAATAGTGCTCTGTCTGATCTCTTCGACCTGGATCATGCCCAAAAAGTCCTTGCTGCATTCGGTCGAGCGTTTGGCAAACTCCCTGAAAATAGTGGCGAGGTCAGCTCAGAACAAAAAGAGTTCCTGAAACAAGCGGTCAGCGGTCTTGCTCAGGAAGGCAAAGTCATTTCCGTGCGATTATCGCTCTTTGCTGAAATGATGAAAAGCAAACACTGGACCCCGGTTTCGTTGAAAGAAGTCGGTGGTACGGCTGGGGTGGGAGTGACCTTCCTGGAGGAAACCTTCAGTGCGGGGACCGCTCCCCCGGAACATCGCTATCACCAGAAAGCGGCTCGAGCGATTTTAAAGTCTTTGTTACCCGAATCTGGCACTGACATCAAAGGTCACATGCGCTCCCGTCAGGAACTGCTGGAGGCTTCCGGTTACGTCAGTCGGCCCAAAGATTTTGAAGATCTCCTGCGAATTCTCGATAGTGAGATTCGCCTCCTCACGCCCACCGACCCGGAAGGCAAAAACCAGGCTGAATTCGTGCCGAGCGATAATGTTCCCCGGATTACTGGCGACCGATACTACCAACTCACCCATGATTATCTGGTACCTTCCCTGCGTGATTGGCTCACTCGCAAACAAAAAGAAACGCGAAAAGGTCGGGCCGAACTGCTTCTGGCGGATCGCGCGGCGGTGTGGGCCGCCCGCCCCGAGAACCGGCAACTTCCGTCGCTGTCGCAGTGGTTCACGATCCGGTGGCACACCACGAAGAAGAACTGGACGCTGCCGCAGAAGAAGATGATGGCGAGAGCGGGCCGGCTGCACGCTGTGAGGGGGGCGGTTCTCGGCGTGTTCCTGGCCGTTGCCACGGTGACGGGCTTGGCCGTTCGTGAACGAGTGGTCAAGCAGCAGAAGGCCACCCACGCCGCCGGGCTGGTGCAGCGGGTTTTGGATGCAGAGACGGCCCAGGTGCCGGGCGTGATAGAGGAGATGACGAAGTACCGCCAGTGGACCGATGAGCTGCTTCGTCAGGAGAACGACAAGGCGGCGGCGAAGTCCCGCCAGAAGCTCCACGCCAGCCTCGCCCTCTTGCCGGTGGAGCCCGCTCAGGTCGCTTACCTGCACGGTCGGTTGCTCGACGCCGAACCGCACGAACTGCCGGTGGTCCGTGACGCTCTGGCCCCGCACAAGGACGAATTGCGGGACAAGCTGTGGGTGGTGGTGGAGAAGCCAGAGAAGGGTAAAGAATCCCAACGGCTCCGGGCGGCGGCGGCACTGGCAAAGTACGACCCCGAGGGCCAGAAGTGGGCGACGGCGGGTGGACTTGTGGTGAACGATCTGGTCATGGAGAATCCGGTGTTTCTGGGCCTCTGGAGCGAAGCGTTCCGCCCGGTGAAGAACCGGCTGCTCCCTCGACTGTCCGACATTTTCCGAGATCACCAGTCGGAACGGACGGCGGAACGCTCCCTGGCGACGAACCTCCTGGCAGACTACGCCGCCGACCAGCCGCCCGTCCTGGCCGATCTACTCATGGATGCCGATGAGAAGCAGTTCGCCGTGATCTATGCGAAGTTCAAGGAACAAGGTGACAAGGGCTTGTCCCTACTGTCCGGCGAGATCGACAAGACGCTCCCGCCAAACTTGCCATCATCGGACGGCAAGCGAGAAACGCTTGCGAAGCGGCAGGCGAATGCGGCGGTAGCCCTGCTGCGGCTGAACCAACCGGCGAAGGTGTGGCCGCTCTTGAAGCATGGCCCCGACCCACGGGCGCGGAGTTATTTGATCCATCGCCTGAGTCCTCTGGGTGCGGATGCCAGAGCCATCGTGATGCGTTTCGACGAGGAGACAGACCTCACCATTCGCCGGGCGCTGCTCCTGAGCCTGGGCGAATTCGGCGAGATGGACTTCACGCCGAACGACCGGAAGGCCGTTCTACCGAAGGTGCAGGAGGTGTACCGGACGGCGAGCGACCCCG
Source organism: Telmatocola sphagniphila (assembly GCF_018398935.1). Taxonomy (GTDB): domain Bacteria; phylum Planctomycetota; class Planctomycetia; order Gemmatales; family Gemmataceae; genus Telmatocola; species Telmatocola sphagniphila. Next base: position 2,074,966 of record NZ_CP074694.1, read on the forward strand.
GCCTTCATGCGGCTTCGGAGTGGCTACTGCGGACGTGGAAGCAGGAGGCGTGGCTGACGCAGGTGAACGAAGAATGGGCGAAGGACGGAGAGGGGCGAGACAAGAGAATGGCCGGGATAAAGAAGTTGATGACGAAGGACAAGGAGAAGACGCCACCACAGTGGTACGTCAACACGCAGGGGCAGACGATGGTGGTGGTCCCCGGCCCGGTAGAGTTCGTGATGGGTTCACCGAAGACCGAGAAGGATCGGGCAGAGAGAGAGGCTCAACACAAGCTGCGGATCGGTCGGTCCTTCGCCATCGCCTCAAAGTCGGTGACACTTGCGGAATACCGGAGCCTGACGAAGGACAATTACGAGATCGGCGAGAAGTTCACGCATTCGCCCGATCTTCCGGTAGTGGGCATTAGTTGGTACATGGCGGCGAAATACTGCAACCTCCTCAGCAAGCAGGAGGGCTTGGAGGAGTGTTATGAGATCAAGGGACCACAGAATGTGGCGTTAAGAGAGAACTATCTGAGTCTTAATGGGTATCGCCTGCCCACGGAAGCGGAGATGGAGTACGCGACTCGTGCGGGGGCTGGGACGAGCCGTTATTACGGCGAAACGGACGAGTTGCTCACCCACTATGCGTGGTATACGAAGAACTCCGGGGATCGGCTCCAACGGGTCAGTCGGAAGAAGCCGAACGAGTTCGGCCTGTTCGACGCGCAGGGTAACTGCTTCACATGGTGCCAGGAAGCCTACGAGGAGTATCCGAAAGTGGAAGGCGAGGAAGCGGTCGAGGACAAGGAAGTTGCCACGGACAAAATAGTGGTCAAAAGTACACTTAGCCGTGTGCTGCGTGGGGGCTCGTTCCGCTTTCAAGCGTCGTACGTCCGCTCTGCCAGCCGTCCCTACGATGTGCCGACGAACCGGGACTACGACTTCGGTTTTCGTCTAGTGAGGACTTTTATTCCTTAGTATCTTTACTGTTTTACTGCTTGTTTCTTCTAGATTTTGTCTTTATGCCTACCCCGTAGGGGTCGAATTTCAAATTTTGTATTTATCTGACAATTTGTACAGTATCGGTAGTAATGATGGCCGTTCCCCGAGGTCAAGAAGAATTGACCGTGATCACAAAGACCTACGACTTCGTTCTGTGGTCATGCAATCACACCGGCAAATTCCCTCGCAATCACCGCTTCGTGCTGGGCGAGTGTAAACGCCGGTCGAAAAGGGGCTCTGTCGCACAGTTGGTGCAGTTCAACCGATATGTGAAGCCGAACTGTCGAAGACGATGGGTCTGGAAGACGCCTACCGGTTGCTGAACGAAGAGGTCATGCGTCTGGTGTTGGCGGAGCAACTGTTCGAATTCGTGACCGCCTCGCCCGTGCAACAACCCAATGGCGAGATGAAATCGATTGGTGGCACGAATAACGAAGCGGAGCGGACGTTGCGTTTTCCCGCGGAGGCTCGAAAAACGGGTCGCACGAATAAGACTCTAATCGGAGCTCGGCGGCAAACGGTGCTCAAGAGCGTTCTGGAATCGCTGCGGTTGTATCTGTCGAAGTACACTTTGCAGAAGACGATTGAAGAGATTAACCGGTGGGCAAAAGTGGGGCAAAGTTGTTTCGCCCAGCTTTTAGAGAAGTTGAAGATTCCCAAAGCGGAAAGCCCGCTACTCGATCGACTCTTTCCTAAAGAACCGCAGCCACTAGGAATCGTTTAAAAGACAATCAGACGAGATTCGACTTTCCGACAGAAATTGATCGGACCGCCCCCACGCGCCCATACTTTGGACGGCTACTTTCTTTAGCGTGTCGAGAGGTTCGGATCCACTACGAATAGTAACGGGGAATTTGGCCACTCGCCGTTAGCCGGCCGTTGCTGGACAACCTTCACCCTCGTAGGATTATTGCATTTCCAAGACCCACGCCGGACTTTCGGCCCCACCGGTAATGAAAACGATGGCGAAAAACGACTCCGAACTTGAACCACCCCCTTGGCATACGGCTGAGGAAAAGCGAGACCTAGCGAAATGGAACTCCTCGGAGTACGCGGTCCCGTTCCTCGGATTACTATTTCTTCGCTATGCCGAGCTGAAGTTTTTGCTTGCCAAAAAGAAAAGGACCCAACAGAACTCCACGAGACGGCCTTGGGGCAAAAAAGAGTATCATTCGAAGGGAATAGTCTATCTTCCTTCCCATGTTCGGTTCTCCCAGTTGCTGATGTTGCCAGAAACTGAACCTCTGGGTAACACCCTTGAGGCCATGATGGAGGCTGTCGAATCTCACAATCCGGATCTAAAAGGAGCGTTGCCGAGAAACTACTCGTCGATCGAGTCTGCCAGCCTCCGCTCGATGCTTCAGACCGTTTCGAATTTGGCAATCGAGACGCGGGGTGAAAGATTCGGCAAAATCTTTGAATACTTTCTGAGCCAACTCGCTCCGACCGCTCAACACAAAGGCGGCTCTAGCACGCCGAATTCCCTGGCTAAACTGATCGTGGAAATCCTCGAACCTAATCGCGGTAAAATCTTCGATCCTTGCTGCGGTTTGGGCGGCATGTTCATTTCCTGTGCCGATTACCTCCGAGCTCGCTCGGGCAAGCCGCCTTCAGCAATTTCCTTTTATGGGCAAGAACGCGTGGAGGAGACCCGGCTTTTGGCCCGATTGAACCTTGCTGTGCACGGGCTCTGCGGCGACATCCGCCCAGGCAACACTTACTACGACAATCCCCATAACAGCCTGGAAAAATTCGACTTCGTTCTCGCCAATCCGCCTTTCAATGAAGATCAGTTCGACAAAGAGAAAGTCCAGGGGGATCCGCGATTACCGTTCGGGAAGCCCAGACTCGATAACGCCAACTACCTCTGGATTCAACTCTTCTACAGTTCCTTGAACTCTCAAGGACGAGCCGGTTTCGTTATGGCGAATTCGGCCGCCGAGGGCCGTCAGTCCGATGGGGAAATTCGCAATAAGCTTCTGCAGACAAATGCGGTCGATGTCATCATCGCTATTGGGCCCAATTTCTTCTACACCGGGCCCCTCCCCTGCTCTCTCTGGTTCCTCGATAAGGCTAAAGCCCAGACCTCCCGCAAGGACCAAGTCCTGTTCATTGATGCTCGCTCTATCTTCCAGCCTCGGGAGCGAACGCAGCGCCAATTTAGTCCCAAGCAGATCGAGTTCATCGCAAACATCGTCCGACTCTACCGCGGTGAGAAACCCAAGTTCGTTGCGAGCGACGAAGCCGAGTTTCCAAATCAGATACCCGACTTCAAACAAACCTTTCCTAAACGGAAGTACACCAACGTCCCCAGATTATGCCAGGTCGCCACGCTGAAAGAAATCGAGACCCAGGCAGGAAGCCTGAATCCCGCCCGCTACGTAACAGTCGCGGAGAAAAACAAAGCCGAGCCGAATCTCACCAAGAGACTGAGGTCTTTGAGCGAGGAATTAAAAGTCCTCAACAAGCAGGCCAGCAAGTTGGAAAAGCAGGTCGCAGCGAGTATCGCGAAGTTGCTGGAGAAGGAATGAACTCGAAATTCCCTCAACAAAAACTCGCCTCGATTGCGAAGGTCTATTCGGGATTTGCCTTCCATAGCCGCGACATGCAACCCGGCGGGGATATTCCGATTCTGAAAATCTCCAACATCCAGGACAAGCGGGTGACCCAAGATTGCAGCAGCGGTTTACCCGCCGCGGCGAATTCCCGCCGATTCGATAAATTCCGCTTGCGGGCCGGGGATGTTCTGGTCGCGATGACGGGAGAACGAAGCGTCGGAAAATTAGGACGGATGCGGAAGATCGATCGTGAGTATCTGGTCAATCAACGCGTGGCCATTATCCGACCGCTTCCGGATCAAGGCGATCCCGATTACCTGTTTCATGTTTTGACGATGGAGAAGTATGAAAAAACCTTATCCAGTTATGGACTGGGAGCGGGACAACCGAACATCAATCCGGTCCAAATCGCCTCACTCATGCTGCCGCTTCCTCCGCTGGGGATTCAACGCAAGATCGGCTCGATTCTCACGGGCTTCGAGGATCTGATCGAGAATAATAACGAGCGCATCCGGATTTTGGAATCGCTGGCCCAATCGATTTACCGTAAGTGGTTTGTGGATTTTCGCTTCCCTCGCCGTGGGAAACTTACTTGGGTGGAATCGCCACTGGGGAAGATTCCTAAAGGCTGGAGAGTTGGCACTCTGGGAGAGTTGATCCAATTTCAAACCGGTTCATCGATCAAACCCGATCCCAAAGGAGCGTATGCTCTCTACGGATCGAACGGCCTTATCGGAAAGAGCTCGGGCTTTCAATTCGAACGGGGAATGATCATCGGCCGGGTCGGGAATTATTGCGGTTCGGTTCAGTACTCCCATTCCGCCTTCTGCGCTTCGGGAAATACCGTTATTGCGCTACCTCTGGAAGGAAAAGACGAGCTAATTCCTTACCTCTATTACACTTTAAAGCACCTTTCGCTCGGCCAATTGGCGAGCGGATCGGCCCAGCCCCAGATTACGCAAAGCGTTTTGAAATCCCAACCGGTCTTGATCCCTCCGGTATCTTTTCTGAAAAAATTCTGTTCAGTAACATTCGAATTGCTGCGTCAAATTGATCACCTGAAGAAAGAAAACGAGAACCTTCACAAAACCCGCGAACTGCTCTTGCCGGAACTGATCTCCGGCCGACTCGACCTGGAAAGAGTTGAGAGGAAAGCCAGCTCAACAAGGAGTCGAGAATATCCCCAGCACAAGAACCCTCGCTTCGATTTAAATAGTCTGATTTGATACGTTGCGTGCATTTACCCGTAACCTTTATTACACAGTTATGGGTTCAACACACACTCCAATTCTCTCGTTTCGAAACTATTCGACTTAGAAGTCATCAAAAAGTAAGAGCTTCCCAAATATCGGAATGAAATTTGCTTATATCTCAGCTCTTAGAGACTGCTTTCCACCAATAAGCGAAATGCTCCCAAAATTGGCCTCATTCCGTTAAGCAACCTAACAGCCGAAGCAATGGGGATTTCTATGAGATTTGTTCGTGGGCTTGTTTTTTCTCACCTTTCGCTTGTCATCGTAGAAATTGCGTCTTTGGGCTGTCAGGAACGGCCTAAACCAAATGGAATTTCACTGACAAAGGTTATGGTAAGTTATCCCGTCGAACGGGAGGTCACCGATTACACAGATTTCACAGGTGTGCTATCGGCAGTCGATTCCGTCGAAGTTCGAGCCCGAGTGTATGGCTTTCTGGACAAAGTGAATTTCAAAGAAGGCGCTCTCGTTAAAAAAGGGGATGTGCTTTATGAAATCGATCCCCGAACTTACCAGGCCGCCGTCAATCAAGCCAAAGCCAAGGTAGTTACGGATGAAGCTCAGGAACGCTATGCCCGGGCTGATTACGAACGCTACCAAACGCTCGGAAAAACGGGGGCGGTGAGCAAAGAAGATTTAGAGAAAGCGTTGTCCACACGCGATATCGCGATTTCGACGGTCATTGCGGATAAAGCCGATCTGGCTTCCAAGCAACTCGATCTCGATTTTACCAAGGTCATCGCTCCGATCGATGGGAGAATTGGTCGCATCCTCGTCACGGTTGGAAATTTAGTTCAATCCGGCCAGACCGGAGGAACGCTACTGACGACTATCGTTTCGGTCGATCCTGTCTATTGCAACTTTGATATCGATGAACATACTCTACTACGTGTTCAGCAATTGATTCGAGAAGGAAAGGTGAAATCGGCTCGCAATTCGGAGCGTCCAGTGATGCTCGGATTGTCGAATGAAAAAGGCTTCCCTCATAGTGGAGTCATCAACTTCGTTGACAATCAACTCAATTCCAAGACCGGCACTTTACGGCTGCGCGGCGTTTTCTCGAATCCCGATAATAGCCTCTTGCCCGGTTTGTTCGCCCGAATCCGCGTCCCGATCGGCGAACCGCATAAAGCGATTCTGGTTTCGGATCAAGCGATTGATACGGATCAGGGTCAGAAAATTCTTTACTTGATCGATGATAAAGATACCGTATTCACGCGATCGGTTACTCCGGGTGCTGTGCATCAAGGAATGCGAGTTATCGAAAATGGAGCTATCAAAGCCGGAGAACGGATCATCGTCGCTGGGCTCCAGCAGGTTAAGGTGGATACGGTCGTAGAACCCAAACTTATTCCCATGCCAGTGGCCGGCTCGGCGTTTAGTGATGTCGATCCTTCCAAATTAGTAAATCCGAAGAAGTAGTAGTCCTTATGCTGGCACGTTTTTTTATCGATCGACCGATTCTCGCGTGGGTCATCTCGATCATCATTGTGCTTATCGGCCTGATCGCTTATAAATTTCTTCCCATCGCCCAGTACCCTCAGATCACGCCGCCGGTAGTTCGCGTATCGGCGAGTTATCCCGGAGCGAGTTCCGCCGTGGTGGCGGACACGGTGGCCGCCCCGATTGAGCAGCAAGTCAATGGCGTGGAAGGCATGTTGTACATGTCCTCCCAAAGTAGTAATGACGGCTCTTATAGTCTCGATGTGACCTTTGAACTGGGAACCGATCTCAACCTCGCTCAGGTCCTAGTCCAAAATCGCGTTGCCATCGCTCAACCCCAATTGCCCGATGTGATCAAAGCCACGGGAGTGACCGTCAAAAAACGCTCCCCCGATATTTTGCTGGTGGTCAATCTCTATTCCGAAGATGACCCCGCGACAGGTCAACCTTATTTTGACCGGCTGTACATGAGCAACTTTGCCACGATTCAACTCCTGGATCCCATCGCCCGCCTCGAAGGAGTCGGCGATGTCTTCTCTTTCGGAGGACAGGATTACAGCATGCGGGTCTGGCTCGATCCCGATAAGCTGGCGGCGCACGGTATTTCGGCAGGCGAGGTCGCCGCCGTGATGCAAGAACAAAACGTACAGGTAGCCGCCGGTCAGATTGGCCAGCCTCCAGTGCCAGCGGGTCAGGAATACCAGTATACCGTCAGCACTTTAGGACGCTTGATTGATGTCGAGCAGTTTGGCAGCATCGTCCTGAAGACCGGGACCAATGGGGAAGTCCTCTATCTCCGGGATGTGGGGCGTTTGGAGCTGGGAGCAAAAAGCCAAGATCAGACTCTGGCTCTGGATGGCCGCCCTTCCGTTGGACTGGCGATCTTTCAATTACCCGGATCCAATGCCCTGGATACCGCCGACGGCATCAAAGCGAAGATGCGCCAGTTCGAACGGGACCAGCGTCTCCCAAAAGGCTTGAAATACGACATCGTTTACGATACTACCCCGTTCATTCGAGAATCGGTCGATGAAGTCATTAAAACCCTGATTATTGCGGTCGTTCTCGTCGCCTTCGTCGTTCTGATTTTTTTGCAGGATTGGAAATCCCTGCTGCTACCCTTAATCGATATTTGCGTGTCGCTCGTCGGCACATTTGCCGTATTGAAACTGATGGGATTTAGCCTGAACAATCTGACTTTATTCGGTTTAGTGTTGGCCATTGGAATCGTAGTGGATGACGCCATCGTAGTTCTGGAAAATATCGAACGATGGCTGGACAAGGGACTTCCCGTTCGGGAAGCCACCATCAAAGCAATGAGCGAAATTACCGGGCCTATCATGGCAATCACTTTGGTACTGTCTTCGGTTTTTATACCCAGTGCCTTTTTGGGAGGGATCACGGGACAATTCTTTCGACAGTTCGCTTTGACCATATCGGCCGCCATGCTCATCTCGGCCATTAACGCGATGACGATGACCCCCGCTCGCGCCGCTTCGATTTTTTCAGGTCGTAAGCCGGGCCAAAAAGGAGACCAGGGGAAAGAAGCCCTCCCCTGGTGGGGATTTGGCCTGGCGGGAGGATTGATTTCGGTCTGGTTACTGAAACAATTGGTGGGCAGTTGGCTGGGACTGATTCCCCACTCGGCCGGAGGGAATGATGCCGTTCAAACCGGATTTATAACATCTATCAAACACTATCTCGTACTTACGGCCTTATTTATGCCCGGCTTGATTGCGGGCGGGATATTGGGTTGGTTCATTATTCGCCCGGTCAACTGGGCGCTCGGCCAATTTTTTCATGCATTTAATTGGGTATTTGAACGAATTACTCAAATCTATGGCAAAACGGTTTCCAGGCTTTTGCGATGGAGTTTCATTGCCCTTCTCCTGTATCTTTTACTTTTGGTCATCACGGGATATGGAATGACCCGAATCCCGGGAGGGTTCATTCCGTCCCAGGACAAAGGGCGATTAATCGTCAATATCACCCTGCCGGATTCTGCCTCTTTGGAACGCACCGAAGCGATCACTCGACAGATAGAAAAAATCGCTCTCGAAACCCCGGGGGTGGCGCATACTCTGGGAAATCCGGGGCGCTCTTTCGTCTTAAATGCCATCGGTTCGAATCTGGGTTCGATGTTTGTGACGCTGAAACCGTTCGATGAGAGACTCGCCCCGAATTTGTATGCCGATCGGATTGCGGCGCAACTGCGGGCTCGGTTCAAGAACGAAATTCCCGGGGCCGTTATCAACGTTTTTGGCGCGCCCGCCGTGGATGGTCTGGGGAATGCGGGGGGCTTCAAAGTGATGATCGAAGCCATTGGCGATGTCAACTTCGATCGCTTGCAGGGCCAGGCAGACAATTTAGTGAATAAAGGAAATCAGATACCGGGCTTAATCGGTATGTTTAATGGGTTTCGCGCGGCGACCCCGCAATTGTTTGCCGATGTCAATCGCGTGCAATGTAAAACCATGGGCGTCAGTCTAACCGATGTGTTCGCAACCCTTCAAATTTATCTGGGGGGTTATTATGTCAATGACTTCAATCGATTTGGTCGCACTTGGCAGGTGAATATTCAAGCCGATGCCGCATTTCGGAAGGATGTCGAATCGGCGAAGCAATTGAAAGTCCGAAATGCGAACGGGGATATGGTGCCACTCGGCTCCGTGGTCGACTTCCGTGAAATCGGCGGTCCCTTGACGGTTACCCGTTACAACCTCTTTACTGCCGCGACCGTGGGTGGAGCCTCTTTGCCCGGGATGAGTACCGGTGAGGTCCTTTCGACGATCGAGCAACTGGCGGTCCAAGAGTTGCCGCACGGCATGACTTACGAATGGACGGAACTGAATTTCCTTCAAAAGCAGTCCAGCCGACTCGAATCTTTCAAAGATCTGCAACAAAATCCCTATAGCGCCTTTGTTTTGGGCGCCATCCTGGTGTTCTTTGTCCTCTCCGGCCTGTATGAGAGCTGGTCCTTACCCCTGGCTGTGATTTTGGTGGTACCCCTCTGTCTTTCCAGCGCCTTGGCCGGGGTAATCCTTGCTCACATGGACTTGAATATTTTCGTTCAGGTCGGCTTTGTGGTACTCGTGGGTCTAGCCGCCAAAAATGCCATCCTGGTCGTTGAATTTGCCAGAGATCGCGAAATAGAAGGTGCCAAACCATTCGATGCGGCCGTGGAGGCGGCGACAGTTCGATTGCGACCGATCATTATGACCTCTTTTGCCTTTATCCTCGGGATGGCCCCCCTCGTGGTCGCAGAAGGCGCGGGTTCGGAGATGCGAAGAACCTTGGGAATAGCTGTGTTTTCGGGAATGCTGGGCGTTACTCTCTTCGGCATTTTTTTGACTCCGATTTTTTATTATCGCATTCGGTCGCTCAGTGGCCCACTTGCGAGTCCCACCACAGTGCCTACTGAACAATCTTTACCGGCTGCATCTCCGTAAGCGATTTTCTTACCTAAGTCAAAAGCTCACCATAAACATAAAATTCGAGTCGAAGGGCTTATTCAAGATTGTCCTCGAAATTCGAGTCCAGAGCGGAATAACCTCAATCAAAAAAGTTGAAATTGAGCCAATCCAAAAAGGTTTTTGCCACCAAAGTTTACTCTGTAATCTTGTTGCCGGTTAGCCTCAAACGTATCGATTACATCCGATTGCTCTTGAAAGCCGGGAAGGGAGCCACTCGTTGGAATCGATTTCGCATTTGAAATCGCGCGCTCATAAACGGATCAATCGCACTTCGAGTCCGGACTTGAATAATCTCACTCCTAACCATTAAACATGCGTGTAAACGCCGGTCGAAAAGGGGCTCTGTCGCCCAGTTGGTGACGAGCGTTGGTTAGAATGTCTTTAGGAATTCATTCTGACAGGACGCAGCATCATGACTATGCAGGACCTCTTTCCTCAAGAGGCCGGTTTGGTCGTTACCGATTTCGCTCTCACTCCGGATCTTTTGGTCCTTGCTCTAAAAACCACATACCCGAGTTTGCAGTACACCTACTGTGGCCAGCTGACATATCGGATTCACAGCCATTATCAGCGTGTATTGGCGGACTTACCCTGGCAAGCTCGACGAGTACTGCTCAGGATCGAACTGCGAAAATTTCGATGCATGAATGCCGCTTGCCCCAGGCAAATCTTCTGTGAACGGCTACCTCATGTATTTGCTTCCCATGCTCGAATAACGGATCGGTTAAAAGCTCTCCAGAAACAGATCGGTTTGGCATTAGGTGGCAGGCTGGGTACTCGACTCACGGGAAGTTATTCGTCCCGACCCCCTTTTACGTCGAGCCAAAGACAAAGTCGACTCCTTAGCCACTCCCCGTGTTCTCGGAGTGGACGATTTTGCATTCCGAAGAGGCCAAAACTACGGCACCATCTTGGTCGATTTAGAAAAGCATCGCGTTCTAGACTTACTGCCGGATCGGGAGGCTAAAACCCTGGCGTGTTGGTTGAAGGCCCATCCTCAAGTGGAAATTGTCAGCCGAGATCGAGCCACGGCTTACGCCCAAGGCATTCGTGAGGCCTGTCCTCAGTCGATTCAGGTGACGGATCGTTGGCATCTTCTGAAAAATCTGCGGGAAGCCATCGAACGCTGGTTCGATGGAAAGCGGGAAAAGATTCGGGAGTTGATCCAAAAAAGTCACTGCGAAAAACCATCAATCAATAAGGAACTTACCAATCAGGTAGACGCAGGGCTCTCCGATCGGCAGAAATTCCGAATGGAGCAATATAAGCAAGTACGTCGCTGGCATGAGGAAGGTCTATCGAAACGGCAAATTCACAAACGAACAGGTCTCCATTTCCGAACGATCGACCGCTACTTGCGGCGAGAGGATTGTTCGAATTGGCTTCCCGGACGAAGAGGTTCCTCTCGTTTGGATGTTCACGAAGGCTTTATTAAGGAGCAATTGCAACAGCCCAAACAAACGGCCCAAAAAATCCACCAAGCTTTGAGAACAAAAGACTGTTCAATCGGTTATTCGGTCGTCAAAGCCTGTGTTCGACGTTTGAAAACCGAACTGGGGCTGCCCCTTTCCCGTCCCTCAAAGCCTTTCATACCCAATCGAGTTCCTTTGCCTTCTTCACGAAGTCTAGCCCTGAACTTGTTGCAAAAATCGGAAACTCGATCCGAGGAAGGAACGCGGATTCTTGAGATTTTGCTCAGTGCCGGAAGCGAGTTTCAGGGACCTATCGATTTGACTTTAGCCTTTGCAACGCTGTTAAAAGGAAAGCAGGAATCGGCATTTTCGGAGTGGCTTCAGAAAGTGGAAGCCTCCTCGGTTCTCGAATTGAAGCGGTTTGCTCAAGGCTTGCGAAACGACGAAGCCGCTGTTCGGGCCGCCGTAACTCTTCCCTGGAGCAATGGCCAAGTGGAAGGACAAGTTAATCGATTGAAATCGATCAAAAGAGCGATGTTCGGTCGAGCCAAGTTCGATTTGCTGAAAGCGAGAGTGATTTGCAACGGGTAAATGAGTAACTTGCCTGGAAATAATTTTCTCCGCTCCCTAGTGAAGCGTGTGAACCCGTGCAAATTCGCCTGCCAAAAATCGCCTGGATGAAAAATAAAAACAGCTCTTTCGCGATGCTGATCGCCATCGGATTAACTGCACCAACTGGGCGACAGAGCCCCTTTTCGACCGGCGTTTTCGGGTTAGAGTCACGGATCAAGTGCACCAGGCACTCGGAGGCCAGATAATCTGGCGACGCATCATCCGTTACCTTTAGCCGTGCACAAAGGGTAGCGAAATCCTGGCCCAATGCCCCATCAATGTTCGCTTCAATCCGACGTGGGCGAGTATAAAGCTTGCCCGTCCTGGTAAGCTTGGTAAGCGGTTGTGCCATACGAATACCTCGCATCATGCTGTTACGCTCGTTCAGATGTCCCGTCCGATGCTCTTTGGGTTAATCGCTCGGAGGCCCTCAACCCGGAAAGGGAATTTCAAAAAAAAACACCCGGCAAGATTCATTCATCCTTATCACATGGTTAGCCCAGTGTCTTTCCGTAATTCTCGACACGCCAATAACTTCCGGCAAGGGACTTCATCGTCGCCTTATCCCAAGCCCTGCGTGAGATCGTTCAAATCCTGCGGGATGATGCCGTGGCCGGTCAACACAGCTCGTTGATCCGCGTCCAATACTGGTGAGATGCCGACGTACTGGTGAGACCAGCCCTGGTATTTCGGCATTGTCTGAAGGAATCGTGCGACATGCTGCTTGAAGTTGTTCACGTCGGATATGAGCTTGCCCGGTGAACGCTTGCAGGAACCAAATCGAATTGTTTCAGTCGTCTCATTGACAGCGACCAGGTCAATTTCGGTGTCCGCCTTATCCCAGAAACCTTGAACTCGATGGGTAATGGGAAAATCGCCTATCCCATTGCGACTCCGTTCCTCATAAAGCTGGCCCGCCAGTTTCTCCAGGGAACCACCTTCGACATCTGCCAGGCGCAGGTCGGCTTCATCTACGAGTTCCTGGAGCTGCCGAAACGCTATCGCGGATACCGGATTGGCCAACGCCGCTAGCCATGAACGGAGGAAATTGTCGGTGACATAGTAACGACTGCGCTTTGCTTCCGGTTTTGCGAACACGGGCAACTTGCGTTCGATCAACCCAAATCGCTCAATAAGAACCTTCAGGTAGCCGCCCACTTGGGTATCAGGATTTCCGCTGGCGTCCCGAATGGCTTGCACAAGTTCGTTGTGCATGCGCCCCGGATTTCGAGCCACGAACTTCAATACCACGTCGTATCGCCCCCGAAGTTCACGCAGGAACCAGTTCTCGGCTTCCGACCGGAGAGGTGAGGAACTCTCGAAGAAAATGCGGCGGAGTATCGTCTTGCGGTCAGCGGCAAGTACATTCTGTTCGTAGCAGTCCCGATAGAACTTCGGTACTCCCTCGAAGAGGTTCCAAAGAAACAACAGGCGCTGCGGGCTCGGCTCTGCATGATCTTTGAGGATGGACAGAATCGAGCCGATGTCGAGATGCGTCAGGTTGATCGTGTCCGTGACTCGGTTGTAGAGAGGTGCCGTCCGATCTTCGAGCAGGGCCACCATCTCGATGTGGATCGATCCGAGGACGATCAGCCCGCCCCGCACCTGATCCGCCTTTGCCGCCAATCGGTCCACACTTGCTTGCAAATACGAGCAAAACTGCTCATAGCCCTTGCGATTGAAGTACTGGAATTCATCGAGAACCAGTATGAAGCCACCTTCAGCCATCGACTCCAGGAGCTTCGCCAGTTGCAACAGGTCATTGGGCCGGGGATACTGGTCAGCGGGAATGTGGAACGTCTCCAGGGCGTCATTCACCGCCGAAAGAACGCCGGTCGGCTCGGAGTCGGGAATCTGCACGTAGAAGACCGGCTGTTTGCTTTTGATCTCCTGCATGGCCTGCTGGATCAGGGTCGTCTTGCCGATTCGGCGCCGCCCCGTCACTTTGGCGAAGAACCAGCGTTTACGGTCGAGCATCCGCTCCAAATCCGCGAGCTGTTCCTTTCGACCGTAAAACTTCCAGTCGGCCATGCCATTCTCCTGAGATAAAGCCGCTTTACCAAAATAAGATAAAACTACTTTACCTTACGCCGCATCGCATGGCAAGTCCTTTCTATTGAGGATGTTACGGGATTGTCGTGCAAGGAAAAAACCGCCGTATCCCGGCTTCCCAGCCCCGGATGCCGGCGATAAAAAGTTCAATAGTGACTGTGAATGAAATCAAGAAATAATTGCAACATTTGAATGTTGCCAGAGCTCCTTTTTCTGAACCATTGCATTGATGATTATTAGTAATTTGTGAGCGACAGCCACCAGCGCGACTTTTGCGGTTTTGCCTCTTACACGCAGCCGTTTGTATAGAGCCCTGGCAGTTGGGTTGTATCGTGCAGCACTCAAAGAAGCCCTATACATCGCATTACGAACCTGCCTACGTCCCCCTACTGTGTGTCGTTGACCGATGGTAGTTCCACTATCGTTTGCAATGGGAGCAAGTCCTACCAACTGCGCGATGACTTTCCGATTGACTTGTCCCAGTTCGGGAAGTTGGCCGATCAGGATCCTAGATGTTTGGGGTCCTATCTCGGGAATCGACTGGATGATTCGGTCTAATTCCTTCCATTGCGGGTTTTCGGAAATTCGTTGATCGATCTCCTTTTCGATGGCGTTTATTTCCCGATTGATCCAGTTGATATGCTTCTTAATGCTTGTGATGGCCTGCTTTAGGACTACCGTTGCTAAACGGTTCGATTCCATAGTCTTCATGTTCATTAATTGCTCCCGACGGTCGAGCAAATCACGAAAGAGCCTGATTTCTTCGGTTGGCAACGGAATGATTGTTTCCCGGGATTACCCTGCACGACCTCCAGAACAAGGGCTGATCCTTCTTTTGAAACCACGCGCTGTCCCAAATTATTAAAATCAGGCCAACCAAGAGTCGAATCTTTTTGAGTTAAACGCAATAGCACGCGGCTTGCAGAACGCGGACTGGGAAGTCGGATACGAAAGTGCGATATGCAACGACATCTCCTTTGTCCTTAAGTTTTTGGAGGCATAAATTCCGAGCTGCTTCTGGGCCTTGGAGCCGTTCTCCAAATGGAATTTTTCGAGTATAGTCTTTCTCTCCCGTGCGAGTGAGTACTGTCAACTCTTTGGTACCGATTTGCCCCTCGACGACAGTTTTTTGTTTCGAACTGGTGATTTCAGCCCGAAACCGGGAGAAATCAAGTTCCTTCGTTTCGTCGCTCTGCGATTTACCTCTGATCTCGACCTTGTTACCCAATCGATTAGTAACGATCACGACTTCCATAGTGCTATGGTGAGCACCCGCTTCCGTTCTCACGAGCGTCTCGTGGATATACCCTACCGGACTACCGGCAATCTTGTAGCTGCACCAAGTTTCAGACACGGTTTTGGATGCTTTTGCGCGTGTTGTCTCTCTTTCCTGGGCTTGAAGTGGTTCCGCAGAGCCCAAACAACCAATTAGACAGGCAAATACGAGAACTGAAAATACGATTGTTCGACGCCGTCGAACGACGAGAAACGATTCTTTTCGCATGATTTAATGCTCTCCGATAAAATTCGCGGAAAAGTGCCCGCTTTAGATTGAGCCACGACGCGACTCGTTATCGAAAAGATAACTGCGACGCGAGGCATTTCCTATCGGTAGCTCGCTAGGTTTTATTGTGGGCAGTACGTCTGATCTGCAAATCCGATTTTAGGTAGAGAATGGTCTCTATCTTTCGGTAGAGGTGGACTTCTGCATTCGAACTACCCTCATCAGTTTCTTAGCCTAACTCGGTGTCCGTTATTCGTGGGGGAGTCCAAATAGCTCAAGTAAGTGCTGATTTTCCTTGCGGACGTTTGTTAGTCATGTTGACACAATGGGTTCGTTTTTCACTTTATTTTCTCTTGAATTACGCGGCTCACTTTCGATTGTATTCGTTTGAGTATGCGCCGCACTGCAGGTTCGAAGCATCCCATTTTTTCAGCCGCCTCTTCATTTGTGTGTTGCTGAAGTTTGATTTCGACTAGCTTTCCATCACTCATCTAATTTGGGATAGAGCGATTTCAGTTTATTCCGGGCGTCATCAGTGCGGAACTGCCAGTTTACACCGCGTTGTTTCGAATTGGAGGCCTGGGACCACGCGGCGGTTTCGCATACCGCGTCCGAATCAAGTCGGCCAACTCGTTCGCCCAGTCGGCCTTCGTCCGTCGTGGCCGGGCCGTCACCCGACGCCAACCCGACTTCGGTTCGCAGAACACGAACAGACTCGCCGCTTTGGCCCGCTCGTATTCGTAATCGATCCGCTTCGGATGCGTCCGCGTCGCCGGGATCGGCTTATGGGTCTCGTTCAACAATTGCACCGGTTGCTCGTCCACCGTAATAGCATAGCTCACTACGTGTATCATTTAACGGACTATTTCTTCTCCAACTCTTTGGCCTTCAGATCGGTTATGAGTTTTTTAAAATCGTCTCGGGCGCGTAGGGAGTCGAAATCCTTTTCTCGAGCAAGCTCCGTAGCGTTCCGGTATCCAGCTGCAACCGCTTCCTTTAACCATGCCATGGCTTTATCGGAGTCCGTACGAGCCTGGACGGCAAGCTCCTCACTAGGAGTAGTGGCAAGCAGCGACTTCTGGCAGACGGCACGGAATCGGGCCGCTTGGTATAGACTCGATGCATCTTTGCGTTTTAATTGCTCCCACATCTCGGCTGTAGCCCGACAACCCGCCACATCCTTCAACTTCTCACAAGACCGTAGCCTGGTGAATAGCACTTTCGGAATCAGGTGACACTCGACGATTTTTCCCGCGGTTCTCTGGAGGCATTCGTCAAGCAATCGCAAGGCTTCCTGACCACGGTTTAAGGCAACTAGACTCTCAGCAACTCCCTGCATACTTCGTAACGTGTCCGGATGATCAGGACCGAATTTCACCTTCCGGAGGGCCCATGTTTCTTCATGGAGCTTAAGTGCTGCGGCGAACCGATTGGTATCTAGATAGCTGCAGGCCAGACAATACATGCTGTCCAGTGTTTCGGGATGTTCGGGACCGAGCTTGGATTTTCGCAAGTTTAGCGTCTCTTCGCGAAGTTTCAGAGCCTCGGCGTGACGACCCAAAGAAGCGTAACTCTTGGCCAACTCATTGCAACTCCACAATGTGAGTGGATGGTCAACTCCAAACCTGGCCTTCCAAAGCATTAGAGTTTCTTCGCGTAATTTTAGGGCTTCGGTATGTCGATCAAGATCGGCATAGCTACTGGCCAACGCACTCATGTTCCAAAATGTCTCGGGATGGCTGGGGCCGAGTTTGGCTTGGCATAGCGCCAGAGTTTCCTCGCGTAACCGAAGCGCATCTGAGTGTCTCCCTAGAAAGGCGTAACAACTGGCCAGATCACCTCTGGTGTACAGCGTAAGGCGGTGGTAAGGACCTAGCTGGAGGATTTTCACACGCAGAAGTTCTTCGTTGCGACTCAGCGCCTCATCGTAACGACCGACTGCTTGATAATTCCAGTTGAGGGCTCCCATACAAGCAAGAGTACGCAGATCGACAGACCCTAATTTGACTTTCTGCAATGCCAAGGTCTCTTCCAAAAGCTTGATCGCCTCCGGATAACGTCCAAGAGAACCTAAGCAGCCTGCGACACCAGCCATGCTATTGAGCGTTTCGGGGTCGTCAGGTCCAAGTTTGGACTGTCGTAATGCTAATAGTTCTCGATGAAGCTTCAGCGCATCCTCAAAACGACCAAGTCCTAAATAGCATTCCGCCAAAACGAACATACTCCAAAGTGTGTTCGCATGCTCGGGACCTAGCTTTACTTTTTGGAGAACTAACGTCTCTTCCTCAAGCGTACAAGCCTCTTTGTACCGGCCCAGGTCGAAATAAATGTCGGCGAGTTTACTCATGCACTCCAAGGTGTCCGGGTGGTCGAGACCCAAATTTTCGCTCAGTAGCGTCCTTGCCCGTTGATACTGCTCGGCCGCGATTTTTGATCGGTCCAGCGAGCCAAAGGAACTCCCCAAAGTCATACGCAAATGGGCTTCGATGAGTGGCTGCTTGGAAAATCGTTCCCTGACGGAAGGTAAGGCCGCTTCCAGTGCCTCGGTTAAAAGCACCTCATGTCCTAGGCCGCCATCCAGCCCCTCCGGGCGAGCCGCCGCAAAAACTTTTTCCTCGAGGAAACTGAGAATTGTCTTACTTTTCTCCGCCTCTTCATTGGTTCGCTGCTGCTCTTCCTCTACCTCGGCTAAGCTATGGCGGGCCAACCCTTCCGCCACCTGAGCCCGCATCAGGGCCAGAGAGGTGCCGGTCATTCCAGCCAGCAGGGCGAATAACACCAGGGCAGCTACAATCACAGGCCTCTTGTTTCGCTTGAGGAACTTCTTGAAACGATACGTGGTTTTCGGGGGGCAAGCGAGCACAGTATCACCTGCCAAGTAACGCTGGATGTCCAGGCCGAAGCCATTGGCAGTTTCATAGCGTCTGTTCCGATCTTTCTCGATGGATCTCATAACAATCCAATCGAGTTCGCCCCGTATCTGCTTCGTCAATTTCGACGGGTCCATTTGCCGCTGGGCGGAGATATTCGGCAAGGCCTCATCCGTGGAAAGTCGCGTGCTCGGCTTCGGAGGCTCCTCCTCCCGAACCAGACGAAGCATCTCCAGCAGCGCCTGGTGTTTCAGGCTCTTGCGGTTCAGCGGTGTACTACCGGTAAGCAGTTCATAGAGCAAGACGCCGAGGGCGTAGATGTCGCTGCGAGTGTCGATGTCCTGGTTGTTGAGTTCCGCCTGCTCGGGGCTCATGTACTCCAGCGTGCCTATGATCGCGCCGAACTCGGTGTACATCGTCTTATCGGTGAGTCGTTGACCGGTCGCTTTCGCGACCCCAAAGTCGATGACTTTCACGACCGGATGGCCGTCATAAGGGGCCACCAGAACATTGCTGGGTTTGATATCGCGGTGAATGATCCCTTTCTGATGGGCGTGCTGGATGGCCGCACAGACTGCAACGAACAGTTCGAGACGCTGTTTCAGCGACACGCGATGTTCGTCGCAATAGTGCGTGATCGGCGTGCCTTTCACCAGCTCCATTACGAAGAAGGGGCGATTGCCGCTAAGCCCGGCGTCGAAGATGCGAGCGATGTTCGGATGGTCCATCAAGGCCAGGGCTTGACGCTCGGCCTCGAATCGGGCGATGACTTGGGCGGAATCCATGCCTTCCTTCACCAGTTTGATCGCGACCATCCTGCGGACCGGTTCTTGTTGCTCCGCCATCCAAACGGTGCCCATCCCGCCTTCGCCGATCTTTTGCAACAATTTATACGGGCCAATCAGGGTCCCAGGCTTGTCCGCTGCCTCCGTTTTCAGCTTATCCGGAGCAATCCAGTTACCCGCGGGCATTTCAACGGTGGCTTCAATGCGAGCAGCGGGTTGTTCCAGAAAGCCCGTGTCACTCTCTTGGAGATGAAGAAGTTCCTCGATCTGCTTGCGCAGTTCCATATTGTGGCCGCAGGCCTCATCGAGGTATGCCGCCCGTTCGGTGGCCGTCTTTTTTTTCAGGGCCGTCGCAAAAATGAGGCTTTCGTTCATGGTAGACTTCCTTATTCCTGGAGTCGCCAATTCATTTTTTCTCTCTAATCCCAATGCGCCAAATCCGGGGAAAACCCCCGGAAGAATTTAGTAATTATTTCGCTTCGCGCTGCATGTCCCGTTTCAACCACACTTTAGCGTAAGTCCAATCTTCCTCGGCGGTTGATAAAGAGATGCTTAAAATCGCGGCGGCTTCAGCCAAAGTGCAGCCAGCAAAATAACGCAGTTTTACCAGTTGGGATTTTCGAAACGATTTGGCTTCTAGTCTTTCCAGACTCTCATTCAAAGCGAGTATGTCAATCGCTTCGACCGGGGCTTTGATCGAAGGTTCGTGTTGCTCAAGTTCCTTCTGTTGAAGTTGGCCGCCTCGCTTCAGGCGACTTTTGCTACGAGCTTTTTCGACGAGAATCCGCCGCATCGCTTCCGCAGCGGCAGCAAAGAAATGACCGCGTCCTTCAAAATGCTGGTCGCCGACCAATCTGAGATAGGCTTCGTGTACTAAAGCCGTGGCTTCCAAGGTCTGCCCGGGCGTTTCCAACGCCATTCTTGCAGCGGCGAGTTTCCGAAGTTCTTCGTAAACCAGGGGTAGCAACTCCGCTGCCGCCTGATTATTTCCACGATGAGCTGCCACCAGTAATTGAGTCAGATCGGACATAAAGGAATAGTCTATCTCCCAGAAATTAGACTGCCATCCATTGCCTATTTTCAACTGTCGGACGTAGTTCAGTAGAAGCTAACACGACTACTAACGCACCGTCAGCCCGCGAGAGACAAATAGGTCGCTCAAAAAATGGACTTCCCCACTAAAAACGGACACCGAGTTAAGCTGATAAGCTAACTTCGGAGGTTCGGATGGAGAAGTTGAAGGTCAAGCGTCGTCGTAAGCGGTATTCTGCCGAGTACAAGAAAGCCGCCGTAGAGTTGGTGACTGTAACAGGTCAGTCTCCCGCAGAAGCGGCCAAGTCGCTGGGTGTTACCTCGCAGACGATAAAGAGGTGGATCGACGAACTCACCAAGCTCGGCGAGAAGGCCTCCCAACGCAAAACTGCGAAGCTGCCTGGGCACAATCACCTGGAAGACCATCGCCGCCTAATGCGATGAACCGTGCAGGGAAGCTGATCGTAGTAGCGAAATCCGGTAATCGATCCCCTGATGCTTCATCAGCGCGTCGATCCATCGTACGGGATCGGGGGCACCATTGATTCGGTCTTCTGGTCGAAGAATCAGATAAAAACCATGACGTGGATTAGCCAAGCGATGCTTCTTGATTAACCGCGTGATCGAGGCCGCAAGCGTTCCGTTTTTCAGGTCGAGCGCCGACTCCACTTCCTCACGGGAGAAGTTGGCACGACCGTGAATCAACCGGCCCTCAACAAATTGTTCGATCCTCCTCATTCCCAAATCACATACGAAAATCGACATTATTACAAGATTTTTGCAGATGAATTGGGAATATCTTGGAATGACAATGCGTTAGCCGACCTGGTCAAAAACCATGTCCAAGGTTTACGCATGGCTATTTTATGGGTAAAATGCCGTTCAAGGTGCTTTGAAGTTGTCCAAAAATTGAGATGAGAAACGTTCTCGATAGACAAGAAAAACTGAAATTTGCAATACGGCGAGTGGAATTCCCTCAAAAATCGAGGATCTATCGCATTCAACTCGAGGTTCATTTTATGCCAAAACGAACAGCCGCATCGATCATTGAGACTCTGGTGGTACTCGCCATTATCAGCGTTCTAGTGGGCTTCCTATTACCTGCAGTGCAATCGGCTCGCACCAAAGCACTGGAAACCGTTTGCAAAAATAATCTGCATCAGCTAGGCCTGGCGATCGCGGACTATGCTGAAACACAAACGAAGTTACCTCCTCCGGGAAATAGTCATCTCGTGGGCGGGTGGTCGATCGAGATTCTTCCGTATATCGAACAAAAGAATCTATTCGAACGAATTCAGCCCGGGGGCACCATTCTGGCTGCCCCGGATTTTCTTCTCAGGCAACCCCGGATTTTCAGCTGCCCCGTAAGAATCGCTCATAATTCCACTAATCCGGGCTCAATGGATCCGTCTTGCTATATTTTCGTGCCGGACGCCAAGCGTAAAAAATTCAGCGTGTTTGATGCTCCGCTTGCGGTGAGTTTGCCCTGGGCGAGTGGACCAGAAATGTCGGAGGGGAGTATTCTTCCGCAGGTGGGTCCCCACAATCGGGGTTACTTTCTTACCGCCGGATTCGACGGAGGCGTGGAATTCCGAGGGACGAATGCTCCATGAATACGCAACAAAATTACGGTTTAGGAAAGCTAGGAATGCAGCAAACCGTCCTGGTTAAAAAACCATGTCCAACTGTTATACGTGGATTTTTATATGTAAAGTCCTGCCCAAGATCGATCGGCGTAGTCCCCAAATTGGAATTCGAATCCCAGTCGACTGATACGATGATTGGATTTTGTAATTCGGCGCTTGGAATCACCTAAAAAATCGAAGCTCTTTCGCATTCAAGTCACTCGGCTATAGCTTTTCAAAAGCTCGCGGAGGCGTTCCTTGCAATTGATCTTTGACAAATCGATCTTGGAATGATCCTCAATTAGCATCTTTACGTTCCATTCTGTTTACCCGACTGTACCCCAGTTTTCCCACCCGGAAAATCTGCCAATCCGGTTAACACTTGGGAGATATTTTGCAGTTCGAACAGTGTCACTCTCGCATGCCGCAATGGACTCGAACTGGAGTGCCCTATCCCGCTTCGATTCTCAAATATGGTCTTAAAAGTACAGCAAAAAAAAGGCTTACATTCTGCTAGCCAAAATTACTCTCGCCGACTAGAGAATTTATCCCGAAGAGTGTCACGTTTGGGGAGCTTTCACTTTTCAGCGAAATAACGACCAAGAACGAGTTAACAGGTTGGTGAATCGTCGCTAGTCCCAATTTCGTTAGTTTTCCTAGAGTAGTTTGAGTTTTCCGCATCTTGTTCGCTTCTCTGGTTCGAAAATAGGAATTCGTGAACCACACTAGAACTACCAGAACCCCCGATTCCGCTTCGCAACCTACATTTTATTTACGGAAACTCTCTTTCTCTCTAGGTACTCCTACCAAAGAGTGAACAAGGAGCAAATGCTTATACGGCTATCGTTAGCGGCTGTATTGTACGTATTTTCTATTACTTTTCATCTGATTATTCTGAGTTACCATGATCGCCTGCCTCAGCAATGCACATTGCTATGGTCGGTATTACGCCGCAGACAATGGTTGGTAAATTCGCGTTGAAAGTGGCTACGTGATTTCTTTGAAGACATTTTGCTAGACCCGATACACCAAATCCGGTAAAGTTGACTCGAACTTAATGGACAGTCGCAGAGTTATCTTCATGAAGCGGGATCCTGGCTTCGAAATTTGTGATTAAAAATAACTTGCAGTCTAGAGCAAATTTCAGAATCTGTGGATGCTCTTAATGGGGGGCTCTGATGGATTGTGACCACCCTACATCAATCGGGAGAATAGATCGCAAGGAATTGGATTACTGAGATAGGGAATTGAGTACTTCCAAGAGCACGAGATTACCATTCTGAAACAAAGTAAACATACCATGCCCCATTGATGTCCTCAAGATAGTGTCGTTTCTTGAGTGCCCGTACAAAATTGAAATCGGTCGACTATACATCTTTGATGTTCAAAATAACGAGAGAGCATTTAACCAACAACAATCTGGTGGAGGTGACTCGCATGGCACGGATTCACAATAAGACTGTTGGCGATAATTGGGAAGTCTACACGGAATCATTCTTGAACGAAGTTGAAGATAAGACCCGCCTAACTTGGGATCGACAATTTTATGAAGAAGTCAACAACAACATACGATACTTAGATTTGGACATCAGTGATCAAACCGGGGAGAGGTTTGCAGTAGTGGAAGTTAAGTCGGGTTCGATCGAAGATCCCACACAGATCCAAGATCATATCCAGCTAGCCATCGATTCTACTTCTCAGATCTATGTACTTGTTACCCCTGATGGTACATGTTCCAACTTTGCTAACGATCAAGCCGTGATGCAAGAACTGCAATCCACTGATGTGCGACAGCTCATCGAGAACGGGACAGTTGTGTTTGACAATCCGTCTGGACAAGTCACAGTCGTCGTTGAGTCTCCAGAGAATTTGCCAGCACTTTTCGAAGGCCTATGTGATGGAAAAACTGCGGAAGAAGTGACTCGCGATATTCGCGAACGAGAAAAATTATGCGAAGCTACCGAAAAAACCGAAGGCGAAGCTGCCGAAAAGGCTGAACGCGAAGCCGCCGAAAAAACCGAACGCGAAGCTGCCGAAAAAACCGAACGCGAAGCTGCCGAAAAAACCGAACGCGAAGCTGCCGAAAAAACCGAACGCGAAGCTGCCGAAAAGGCCGAACGCGAAGCTGCCGAAAAGGCCGAACGCGAAGCTGCCGAAAAAGCTGAACGCGAAGCTGCCGAAAAAGCTGAACGCGAAGCTGCCGAAAAAGCTGAACGCGAAGCTGCCGAAAAAACCGAACGCGAAGCTGCCGAAAAAACCGAACGCGAAGCTGCCGAAAAAACCGAACGCGAAGCTGCCGAAAAGGCCGAACGCGAAGCTGCCGAAAAAGCTGAACGCGAAGCTGCCGAAAAAGCTGAACGCGAAGCTGCCGAAAAAGCTGAACGCGAAGCTGCCGAAAAAGCTGAACGCGAAGCTGCCGAAAAAACCGAACGCGAAGCTGCCGAAAAAGCTGAACGCGAAGCTGCCGAAAAAGCTGAACGCGAAGCTGCCGAAAAAGCTGAACACGAAGCTGCCGAAAAAGCTGAACGCGATCAGACCGCGAGTGAGGAAGGTAGGGATCTAGGGGTTGATTTTAATCTTGAAGAACCTGCTAAAGAATCGATAGGCAGCGAAATGCATGAGGGTGGAATTACTGAAACAGGATTTGGTTCTGATTTTCATGGCTGGTTCGGACATGAAGGAGATCATTGGTGAGAATTTTATGAACTATCATGCATTAACTTCGACGCATTCATAGAATCCTTGTAATCTTGGATAATTCGCAAAGTCGTGTGATCATGCCAGGCCGTATCTAAAAACGTACCGACAAATTACTGTAAATGTTTTATGGAAGAATAAAGAACATTTTTCTTAGTTATTATTAGTGATAACATTGAGGAATTCGCATGGATAGTGTTAGTGAAAGTATTGCCATTTATAAATACATAGGTGATTATTTGAGTCTAGATAAAGAAAAGCAATTGCTATTTCTCAATCACATGACTGACGTCCGAAAGAAGGGTGGTCGCATCTACGGCCCGTCTTATACCAGCATTCTTCAGCTCAACACCACTGATCCCCGTGAATCTCTTGACATCATCGGAACTGCATTACTCAATCTAAAAGGAGGTGCATCATCAGAGTCGTACTGGCAAATCAAACGTAAACTCCATTCCGATCCGGTTAAACCAGGCAACTTCCGCTTTATGGCGTCGTGTCGCTACCTTTGGTTTCCTCACGGAGGATCGCTAGAAATGTCCTTCGGACGCCAAGATTTAATTGTGTCCGCAAGCCAGAATGAAAACGGTACTTCCACATCGTGTGAACTAACAAACCAGGACGAATGGGGATTTACATTTGAGGTGAGTCGAATGGTGGCAGAACAATGTTGGAGATTGCTGCTTCCAGAAATAGTTCAAAGTGGAGCTCTGTCAGAGGTCGTGACTGTTCCGACATGGCCTCAAAAATTTGAACAATATCGAGTTCCGTATCTTTCAGCGCTTCCCGATTCTACAATGGGGCACCAGCACTTCGCCAAACAAGAATACTCTGAAGCTATTGCCTCTTACGATAAAGCCATTGCGATCAACCCTTATGACCCAATAAATTTCGGACACCGCGCTCAATGTCATTTCATAAAGGGACAATTAGATCTCGCCTATATTGATGCTAGCATGTCAATGCAACTTAATCCGACTGATCCATTCAATTACTGGATGAGGAGTCAATGCTTAAGAAATAGCGGTAAACCCGATCTTGCAGTGGAAGATGCGGCAAAAGCAGTTCTGCTAGATCCCGCTAATCCCAATATGTTCATCGGGCGGGGCACCATCTTTCAAGATTTAGGAAAAACAGAGGAAGCCAGAGCTGACTATAGGAAAGCACTTCAACTTGATCCCAGTTCGACTACAGCAACTACTTTGCTGATGAAACTTAACACGTGAACATGGCAGAACGGAATAAAATCGTGGACACATCACCTAGTTCAAGCGTACGACCGATCCTTCTCGCAGTCTCGGAACAAATTCTCGAAGGAAAGATTACAGATGTTCTCAGTGCCTGCCGATTTGAAGGTATAAAAGTCCTCCGAGATTCGCGTTTTGCGACCGCTTACCGCAAATCGAAACGTGGAAACTCTGTTATTGGGTCCTGGGAAAAAGAATCCAGACTTGAACTCAACTGGGAACCCCAGTCGGACTTGGTCAAACTAAATGTTGTGGCGTATGACGCTGCTATTGGAAATCCCAAAATTCTCGATACTGCAACTTGCAAGGAAATAACCGAAGCATTTCTGCGACTGGTTCAGCCTTCAATTTCACCAAGTTCAGAGGTTGTCCTGATGCCGGGGGAAAGCTCTCTTGGCCCGTCACGAGGTCCGATCAGAGATTATTCTCGTTGCGCACGAGAGGAAGAATTGAGTGATCTTTTCCACGGCGACCTACCTTTAGGACGATACGCCTTTGGAAGAACACCACAAGCTTTGCGTCACGGCAAGCCACTTTTCCTTTCTCGTTTTCCGCACACAAACCAGCCGATGATATATAATGGCGTCCTTCTTTGCGCTCCACAAAATTCTGGCAAGACTGAACTATTGCTGACATGGGCAGCGGCTGCAAATCGTGCCGGATACTCTATTTTCATGATTGATGTGAAAGGCAATTTGAGATCCAAGCTGGATAGGTTTAAGAATACATGGCGAGGTGAATTATTCCACTTTTCCGTACGCCCTGGAATTGACTCAGCTCGACTCAATTTTCTAGCTCCACTCGCATACGGCCAACCTTTAGACTCAAAAAGACTGGAAAGTCTTGCTGGAGCAATATTACCTGCTGAAGGATGGGACGGTGAAGGTGGTGAGGCGGAAATGTTCTATCAGAGCCGATTATTGCGACTAACGGCTTTTCTACATATACTCAAGTTCCGACACGATTACTGCTATAAGTACATAGCGAAACGAAATCCAAACGGAAGACCGGGCGATTATTACATACTTTCCGAGGGCACTGCTCCGGCCATCCCTAGTTTGTCAGAATTATATAATTTCGCGACCGATGAAGAACTTGTTTGCTTCTGGATTAAGCGCATAGCGGAAGCAGAGAAATCTCTTGAAAGTCTGGGAAGAGGGAAGCTGCTACCAGAAAAAAGGGTTGAAATGTGGGCTCGCGATATTGCGCCAATCCTTCATCCTGATTACTTACCAGGTATAGGACAACGCCGGGATCCGAAAGTCGGTTATAGAGATCTGACTTATGGCGTGGCACTTGCACTCCACCCATTTTCGGAAGGCGTATTATTGGAGAGAACTTCACCTTCTGGATCCGGTAAATTGTTTGATTTTCAAACGTTAAATCGCAGCAAAAATGAACATCCAGTAAGCTTATTGCTGGAAGTCGGGGAGGATGATCCGAAACAAGCCGCGGCTATAACTTCACTCACTGTACGCGCTCTGGAGCCGATTCTTCATACTCGGATGCATACACCTCCACCAGGTTGCTCCAGTACAGATGACTGGCAACCGCTTCTGTTGCTGTTGGATGAAACTCGACGAATTCGAAGCTTCAATCCAATTGAGTATATTACCTTCGCTCGCGAGCGACGTGCAGCCTGTGTTATGGTTTATCAATCACTGAACTTGATTGGAACCGCTGCTGAAATAGACACTATTTTGTCAAATGTTGGCACGCAAATCTATTTAGGAAAACTCGTCGGTGACACGGCTACAGCCTTCTCCCGGATGCTTCCGAGTGAAGATCGAAAGATCTATGTAACCAATGAATCTGATGGAAGTGTGCAGTCACGCTGGGAACCACGGCCAATTCTCACTGCAGCAGAACTTTACCGACTCCCCTCTGGAAATTGGCCAGCTCTGGTTCACATTCATGATCTACCTTGCCGCAAACCGTTCTTAGTTGATTTGGATCAATCAGTGGTTGATAATCAAGAGAACCAAAGATAGCCTAACGCGGCAGTATAGAAATATTCCAATTCAAAATTTCCTATAATTGAGAGCCATTCGTCCGCCCGAGGTATTTTTTAATTTCCATTTGCTCCTTTCCCTCCTCCATCGGGCAGTAAGCAGGTGCATCATCCCGAATCGAAACGGAGAGTACCATGGGAATCGACGACGAAAAATTAACTTCCGAGCATCGACTTCGACGTATTTCCGAGATACTTGTCAACACCGGTCGAAAAGGGCTCTGTCGCAGAGTTGGTGACGAGCTTTGGTTAGAATGTCTTTAGGAATTCATTCTGACAGGAGTATCCGGTTGGTGAACTCCCTTCTTGTCGGATGAGTTATCCTGATGGTTTTTAACCTTCAGGAGTCGGAGTCATGTCGAAGCGTCGTGTTCGAGATCCCCAGAGGGAAGCATTTTGGAAGAAAACGATTTTGGATCAGCGTTCCAGCAACGAATCCATTCGAGCCTACTGTCAGCGGCATCGAATCAGCGAGGCGGCCTACTATTACTGGCAACGGGAACTCAAGCGTCGGGAGGCCGAAGCATCCCCTGCATTTGTTCCGATCACGGTAGTTCCCACTGCTTCCGATTCAACAAAGCCGTCCCCGACGATGATCGAAGTCCGCTGTCCGTCGGGACACGTTGTGACTGTTCACAGTGTCGAAGAATCGACTTTCCGAGCCCTCTTCGGCGCGTTGTCCGCCCAGGAGGTCTCATGTTGAACTATACTTCGGCGAAGATCCTTCTATGCGTGGCCCCGACCGACATGCGGAAGAGCTTCGACGGTCTGGCGGCCCTGGCCCGCGAGCACCTCAAAAGCGATCCTCTCTCGGGCACCTGGTTCGTCTTTCGCAACAAAAGAGCGGACAAGTTGAAGCTGCTCTACTGGGACAAAGACGGCTACGTCATCTGGCAGAAGCGTTTGGAGGCCGGAACCTTCGAGATGCCCAAGATCCCCGTGGATGCGGCCGGTGTATCGATCTCCTCGAGCGATCTGGCTTTGATTCTCAGCGGCATCGACCTCTCTTCGGTCCGGCGTCGCAAACGCTTTGAACTCGAACGTCAGGCCGGTTGAAAATCTTTTCCGGGAAGCAAGATTATTGTGTGAATCGGTGAAACTTCTAGCCGCGCCGCGCGTATTATCGGTATGGACAATCCATCCATTCTCGCTGATGCGTCGCTGCCCCAGGATCTGGCCACCTGCCACGGCATGATCCGCGAATTACTCGCCGCCCACATTCAGCTTCAAAAGCGTACCGAACAACTCGAACACCGCCTCGACCTCTTGCCCAAACGCGTCTATGGTCCGAAGTCCGATCGCATTCACCCCGATCAACCCAGCCTCTTCGACGAAGCCGATCTGCCGCAGCCGGCTCCGGCTCTCGAACCGCCAAGGACCGAAGAGCCGACGAAGAATCGAAAGAAAGGGCATGGCCGCAAAGCGCTTCCCGGGAATCTGCGTCGCGAGACGACGGAGATCGATATTCCCCAAGCCGAGAAGTGGGCCATCGGCGGGAATTGGGTTCGCATCGGGGAAGAGATCAGCGAGAAGCTCGATTACAAATCTTCCTCGCTTTTCGTGCAGCAACCGATTCGACCCAAATACGTGATCCACTTCAACGACGGCTCCAAAGATCAATTGAAAGTCGCCGAGCTGCCTCCAGACGCCTTCCCGAAATCGAAGACGGCTCCGGGTCTAATCGCCGATGTCATCGTCTCGAAGCTGGTCGATCACCTTCCCTTATATCGACAGGAACAACGCTACGCTCGCCAGGGAGTCGAGATCGCCCGATCTACTCTGTGCGGCTGGCTGGCCGACACCGCCGAAGTGTTGCATCCGTTGTACCAGTTGATGAAAGCCGATCTGATATTGGCTCCGAACCTGCACACCGACGATACCACCGTGCCGGTGCAGGACGATCAACTCGATCGTCGTCGAACCGGAAGGCTTTGGACTTACCTGGACGATCGGATGATTCTTTACGAATCGACTCCCAATCACTACGGGGAGTGGCCCGCCGCCTTCTTGAAAGGATTCCAGGGGTATCTGCAGTGTGATGCGTTCAGCGGTTACAACCAGCTGTTCACTTCCGGAACGATCATCGAAGTCGCCTGTTGGGCTCACACTCGCCGCAAATTCGTGGAGGCCGAGAAAACTGCCGCAGCGTGGGCTCATGAAGCGGTGGCTCGGATCAAACTCCTCTATGCGATTGAAGATCGGGCCAAAGGCTTGACCGCTCCCGCACGCGCCGAGCTGAGGCAAACTGAAGCGAAACTGATCTTGGAGTCCTTCGGCACCTGGCTGGAAAAACTCCAGAAGGAAGTCCTGCCCAAAAGCCCGATCGGAGAAGCGGTCGGCTATGAATTGAATCAGTGGAAGGCACTGAATGTGTATATCACCGATGGTCGATTGAGCATCGACAATAACGTAGCCGAGCGCGCGATTAAACCTTATGCCATCGGACGACGAAACTGGTTATTCTTCGGCTCCGACAACGGCGGACGAACCTTGGCTATTCTCTCGAGCTTCACCGCCACTTGCCTGATACACGAGATCAATCCCTGGGAATATCTCCGCAATGTCTTGATCCGACTGCCGATCACACCGAACGAACAACTTCGCAAACTATTGCCTTATAACTGGGAGAAAATTGACTCTTGAACCGAGAAAGGTAAATCGCTCGGTCAGGGCTGACCACGTCCTCAGACGAACGGATACGATGCAGCGCCTGCAACTGCGGGATGACGCCGGCCCACATCACCAAAAAAGGGAAACGAAATCGCTACGGAATGTCTGAAAGCAATCCTAGGAATGCTCGAAACTAAGGGCAGTCATTTTCGCGGAGTCAGCAGGCAGGAAGTGTTGTGGTTTCTAAAATTCGCACAGCTAACTAGGCAGGAAAAAGAACGTTTTGCTGATAGCGTTTTGAAACTCAAAAATAATTTTAAATCGAACGAATTTCAGACCCCTACTCAAACCATCATAGATTCTGCTCAACTCTGAAGATAGTAATGTGGATAATCTGGAAGCGTAGTTATCATATTTCCGCTTTATAAAACAAATTCGTTGTTACACTCCAAGCAACAAATTGGACAGATCCCTTAGTTCCTGAATCAAATCGGATAGCAGATCCAGATCCCGCCCCTCTCGGCAAGCATCCTCTACCATACACGCCGTTTCCGCTATATCGATCAGCCCGTACATACCGGCGGAGCCCCGAAGCCGGTGAGATGCCTCAGCTATCAAAGATCGATCGTTATTCTCCGCAGCGGCTACTAACTCTGCGACCTTATTGGTTAAAGAGTTAATGTAAGCTTCTTGAAGTCTTTGCAGATCTTCGGGAATTTCTTTCCGAATTTGAACCTGTTGAGCCGGTTTCATCGGGTGTATTACTACTGTAGGAGCTTTGGCGAGTTGGGATTCGTCAGGGACGAGTTTTTTCAAAAGCTGAGCTATCTTCTCCATGTCGAGAGGTTTAGATAGAAAGCCATCACACCCCGATTCCAGGCATTTTTTCTCTGCGCTAGACCTGCTGTGAGCCGTCAAAGCAATAATCGGTTTAAGGTGGCCTCGCTGCCGAAGAGTTCGTGTAGCTGTATAGCCATCCATCTGGGGCATTTGCATGTCCATCAAAATAAAATCAAAGTCTCCTTTCAAAGCCGCTTGGATCGCTTTTTCTCCTGTGTCTACTACTTCTACAAAAAGGCTAGCTTGACGCAAAAAGAAGCAGATAATCTTCTGATTGTCTGGATTATCCTCGGCCAGGAGTACTTTCATCTTTCGGCTGATTTGGGAAACGCCTTTGATTCGCGAATTGGCCGGCGGAGGGAGAGTGTCGCTGAGTGACGAATCCTTATCGATCAAATCTTCCAAGTCTTCTGAGTTCACAGGTAACTGTACTGTAAAATTAGATTCCTTCCCTGGCTCACTCTGACACTGATAGTTCCTCCTACTGCCGTCGCGAACCGTTGACAGATACTCAGTCCTAGACCAGTTCCTCCGAACCGACGAGTAGTCGAAACGTCCGCTTGCATAAAAGGCTGAAAAAGTCGAGAGAGAACCTCTCGGTTCATTCCCGGCCCCTGATCTTTAATGACAAACTGGATATTCTTGGAGGCGACACCCGAACTGACGAGAGCAATATGAAATTGGATCTTGCTACCGGAATCGGAAAATTTAATGGCATTCGCAAGTAGATTATCCAGGATCTGCCTTAGTCGAGTGGGATCGGACGTCAGCATTCTAGGCAAATCGCCCGATTGTATTGCATCGAGCTGGATATTTTTCTCAGAGGCCTTGACCTCCGCTGCGGAAACCGCTTCGCTGACCACTCGCCAAAGTCGAAACGGAATAATCTCTAAAGCCATCTTTCCGGCTTCGAATTTGGTCAGATCCAAAATGTCATTGATTAATGCAAGTAGATGTCTGGCATTCCGGGTTATCGCACGTGTAACTTGAGCTCGTTCACCGGGATTTAAACTCATAAAGGACAGCATATCCGAGTAACCGATGATAGCACCCAGGGGCGTTCGGAATTCATGGCTCATGTTAGCCAGGAATAAATTCACGGCCTGATGCGCGTTTTCTTGGGGCTCAGATCTACAATTCGTTTGATGCTGCGAAACGCCTGCACTCTGCTCACCCATGTAGGACACCACTCGTTTGGTAGCGTTCGCCATAACAATCGGAACCTGAAGAGCTAGCTTGGCGTCGAATTACAGAAATCTTGGACAAGCCAACCCGTTTTTCGGAACTCGATGAATCACAGCTCAGGAAAAGACTTGAAAATCACTCGGACTTGAAAAAGTACTGTGCATTCGGAGGATTGCAAAAATAAACGCTACGGCCAAAGGATATTGTGACTGTTTAGGCTAGCAGAACGGCGATTTCTTACATTGAATTCGCACTCAATTCCTATTTCGAGTGCTGATAAAAGCCGTTTGCATGATGTTTATTTTATCTTCTTCTCCCAATTTTCCGTCTTTGAATTCATTGACAAATGTGAGTTAGCATCCAATCTTTATGATGTAATTCTGCGTCTCCTATAGAACGTAAATGCCGTGATTTTTTACCAAAACTTAAGATTTCATCTGAAAAGTTAGGGATCCCAATTTTTGGGATGGGGTTTCAATCCCCTCCGGAATATGGGATATGCTTGATTTTTGAGGAGGTTTGAATGTTTGGATGGCTTGTTTCTACGTTCACACCATTGCGAGAACCGAGCCCACTCCAAGCAGTCAAATTTGCAATTCGATTTCTCAATTCGAATCCTACAGCTCCCGATTCTGACGTTATTGATCACTTGATAAAGCATGGTTGCGAGGTTCTCTCCTCCACGGAAATCGTTCAGATTGTTCCCATCGCCTTCAGCCGATTCTGTTTCCGTAATTACGGTATTCAGTTTCCGAAAAAGTACGTGTTGATCAACATCAACGGAGCTATCTCAGAACGAAATCTAGCTTCGCAACAAGTTTACGAGGAAGCCTGGCTCCATTGTGCGAGGGAAGCCGATGTCGGAGTAAGTCTCGAAGTACTGAAAACAATTGCATGTAGGAGCCAAGAATTTCAAACGATTGAACGCTCCCTTCAAAACGGAATCCAACCGGCGAAGATACCAGTGCACTCACCGATACTTTTTGAGAGATAAACTTGAAGCGAAGTTACATCTAATGTAATTAGAGTCGATGGCTAGATGAATCTCAAAGTCGCAATAGGATTCGAGGCAATCGCTAAGTTCAGTTTTTATCTCTTCGCCTTGAGCGTATCGACTCCATTCGCTTTCAGGATTGCTCGGATTTCTCAATTATATGGGTCAAAGTAACCGCTGACCTTTACCGAATTTTCATTTCAAAAGAACTTGCCCAGTTTATTGCCTCTCAGTAATCTGTGCGGGTGATTTGTACCGTTCCCATGTCTTTTGTCTGTTTCCTGATCGATTTCATGGTCGCTGCAGTAGTGTCATCGCAGTGCCACAATTGATGAGAAACGAATTTCAATTCTCGTTCTAATAACCATGATCATCAAATTCACGTGAGAGGCTATCTTTAGCCGCAGCTCGGATTACCCAATGTTGACCTAACTTTGGCCGCCAGGGTCGCCGGTGCGAACGGTTTAGCCAGAAACTCCACCTCATCTTCCCGTATTCCATGTCGGACGATAGTATCATCGGTATACCCCGAAAGGTAAAGTACCTTAACGCCTGGCTGTAAATTCCCGATCTGCGCGGCAACTTCTCGCCCCCCCATGCGGGGCATTACTACATCAGTAATCAATAATTGAATTCTACCAACATGCTCCTTGGCGAGTTGGATCGCTTCAGAGCCATCTCGTGCGGACAGAACCATGTAGCCGCACCCTCGAAGAACGTGACAGATCAGGGAACGTACCATATCTTCATCTTCGACAAGCAGAATAAGTTCGCTTCCTTTTGCCAATCGGGGTAGAACTATTTGGGACTTCGGACCTTCTGTATCCATTGTGAATCGCGGCAGATAGATTCTAAAGGTGGTCCCGACATCGATCTCACTATTGACTGTAATATGACCTTCCGATTGACGGATTATCCCGTGCACAGTTGCCAAACCCAATCCGGTTCCGTTCTCACCTTTAGTAGTGAAAAAAGGCTCAAATATCTGATCGACTGTATCCCGACTCATGCCGCATCCCGAATCACTAACCGCCAGGAGGACGTGAGGTCCAGGCTGAGATTCAGGTTGCTGCGAACAATACGATTCATCTAAATCGACATTTTCGACTTCTATCGTCAGATTACCTCCCCGCGGCATGGCATCCCGGGCATTAACCACCAAATTCATTAAGACCTGTTGGATTTGCGTTGGATCTGCCTTTACCTTTCCTATCGGGGGATGTGCTCGATAATGGAGTTCAATGTCTTCACCCAGTACCCGTCGCAACATGCGTTCTAGATCCGCGATAACAACATTCAAGTCGAGCACCTTGGGCGCGATCATCGCTTTCCGACTGAAGGCCAATAATTGTTGGGTCAGTCCTGCCGCACGTTTACCTGCTTGGATGATTTCTTGAATCATTCCGAACGTCGGATCTTGGCTATGCAATCCCCCGAGCGCTAACTCTCCATAACCATTGATTATCGTCAGCAAATTATTGAAATCATGGGCGACTCCTCCAGCCAGTCTTCCCACCGCCTCCATTTTTTGTTTCTGACGTACCTGATCCTCCAGAAGCTTGCGTTCGTCCACATCCGACCAAGAACCTATTGCTTCTTGTGTCAGGCCGTCGGCATTATAACTGAGTCGAATTTCTCCTCGAATCCATTTGTATTTACCAACGGAGTTTTTGAACCGAAATTCTTGGGTGAGCTGCCCCAACTCGAATAAATTTTTATGGATATCGGAAGCGAGTCGATCTTGCTCATCTGGGTGAAGATTTTCGATCCACCAGTTGGGTTGATAAGCTTCTTGGGAGGAATACCCAAGTAATTTACTAATGTTCTCACTGACCCAGGTGATTTCCCGAATTTCCTGGTTCTCGATCCGTTGGGTAAACAGCACGGCGGGACTTGAGGCTAACACATGTTGTAAGCGATATTCTGAGGCTTCTAGGGCGACCTTAACTCGCTTCTGTTCGATTCCCAGCGCTATCTGCTCGGTGATTGTCGAAAGCGAGCATAGAATTGCTTCAGCGATCTTCTGTTGAGAATAAATGGCTAACACACCTAAAAGCCGTTGACCCGATAAAAGTGGATAGCCTGCATAACCAAAAAATCCTTGGTCTTGAACCCAGCGACTAGACGTATCTGCTCTGGCATCGGTCAAACTGTCAATATAAATTGGCATTTGTTGCCGCGCGACGATACCTATAGGATCCCTGCCTATCGTAACTTTTCCTTTGCTGCAACCCCTATTAGAAAGACCTCCTGATTCAGCACGTAATTCCAATGTTTCCTGATCTTCATTCAGCATCCAAATGCCGATCGCAGTTTCTTTCAATTGACGAGATATTGCCTCACAGCAACCTTGAAGGATCGCTTGCTGTGACTTGCCATGAGTGACGGCCATTCCCACATCAGCGACCAGCGAAGCCTCCCGAGAGCGATCCGATTTGACTTGTTCTTCCCGCTTACGATCCGAGACATCACGGAAGTACCAGACTCGACCCAAGAGTTCTTCGTCGAGGCTCCGAATCGGCCCGCTATATCTATCTAGGGTTCTCCCATCCAGCAGTTCGATCTCGTCATGGCTAGTCGTTTCCGAATGCGCATAAATCTCAGCCACTCGGGCGGTGAATCGCTCGGGATCTCTGGCTCGTGTTTTCGCCAAGAGGAGCAATGCCTGGTCGATTCCGGTCGTAGCGACCTCAAGCGGTATGTTCCATAAATCGACGAATCGGCGATTATAGGACAGCACACGTCCACTTTCATTCACAACGAGAATTCCATCTGGCGACGACTCCGTTTGCGATTGAAGTAGAGCATGCTGGAATCGCAGAATGGCCTCATCACGTTTACGTTCGGTGACATCAATGAGAAAACCTTGCCATAAGACACTTCCACCA
Source organism: Telmatocola sphagniphila (assembly GCF_018398935.1). GTDB lineage: Bacteria > Planctomycetota > Planctomycetia > Gemmatales > Gemmataceae > Telmatocola > Telmatocola sphagniphila. The sequence goes on from NZ_CP074694.1 coordinate 2,111,043, forward strand.
TGCTCAAAAACCGGTGTCGCTCTGCCCTCCAGCCAGACCGGATTAGCTTGACAGGTAATTTGGAATGTTTGCCGCCACGGAGAGGAACAGCTGGCCGATTGTGCAAAAGAGATTTGGACAGATTCTTGTTCTTCAGGGTGAATGGAAGCGAAAAAGGCGGATGCATCCTTCTCAAGACGCTCAGCGTCCAAGCCAAAAATCGCCTCAACCGCCTTGCTGAGGTACGGAAAGGTCATCCTTCCATCGGAATGGCGTCGCAGAGCAAATATTATACCAGGCGCATTCATTGATATTTGAGCGAATCGATCCCGTTCTTCTTGGAGAAGTGCCTCCGATTCCCTTCGCTCTGTAATATCTTCCCAAGTTCCAAGCAATCCAATGACACGTCCTTCCGCATCATGCATGGGCACCTTATTGGTGTCGAGCCAGATTGTGCGGCCATCTGCCAAGGTCATGGTTTCGACAACATGGAAGCGAGGACAATTCGCTTCCATGACTTGCCGATCCAGCTGAATGAAAAATTGAGCCTGTTCCGTAGAAATTGAAGGCAAGTCGGTATCCGACCGTCCAACGAGTGAATCGGATCTATCAAATCCCAACGATTTAGCGACTACCTGATTGCAACCCAGATACCGGGAATTCCGATCTTTCCAAAAAACACCTTGTGGAATGTTGTCGAGTACTAATCGTAACATTTCGCGAGATCGTTGATTGGTCTGCTCTGCGACTTTTCGAGCAGTGATGTTCGTATGGGAGATCACAACCCCGCGATTCGTGTGGTCTAGTGGAGTAACACTGAGTGTAAACCACCGCTGCTCCATCGGTGAGTGACAAGGGTACTCCAGCTCAAAGCGATCTATTCGACTTTGCAGAACATCTCGTATACCTCGAAAGACCTTTTCACCGTCGGAACATCCTAAAGAAGCACTTTTTTCACAGATCGCTAAATAATTCGATCCTATACCTGTTCGAGAAATGAGCTTGTCGGATCCCGAATTAACCCGGGTAAAATTCTGCCAGGCTTGGTTGACTGCAACAATTTCACCTCGAGAATCCAAAACGGCGATATTCGATGAAATGGAATCCAGGACGCCGCGCACAAAAATCTCTCGCTCTAGAATCAGATTTTTCGCAGTGATGCGGTCGGTGATATCAACCGTCGTGCCGATCAAACGGGAAAAAATTCCATCTTCTCGAAATTGCAATTTGCCACGATTGCTAACCCAACGAATCTTGCCTCCGGGTCGAACTACCCGGTACTCAATCTCGATCAAATCTTTTTTTTCTGAAATTACAGTCTCAAGTGAACTTCGGACACGATCCCGATCTCGCGGATCGACCATTTCAAACCAGTGCTCGTGCTCCCCCCGAAAGGTTCCTGGGGCAAGACCGTAGATGATTTCTTGCTGAGCTGACCAAACACTCTTGTTCGTGAGTACATCCCAGTCGAAAATCCCAATCTGACCCGCTTCCTGGGCTAAACGAAGTCGTTCTTCACTGGTTCGGAGAGCCAAATCAGATTTCTTGCGCTGTGAAATCTCTTCGCAAAAGATAATAATGCCACCGATTTCAATATCAGAAATAAACCAGGGTCTGACTTCCCATCGAATCCAGTGGCGAGTTCCGTCACTTCGCTCGAAACAATCTTCTTCACAACTTTCCGTCGCCCCTGCCAGACATCTTTGATAAATTGATTTCCAACGCTCCGGTATGTCCGGAAAGACATCATAATGGCATAAACCGGTCAGATCACGATTTTCCAAATGAAAATCTTTGAGCCATCTCCGGCTCACATGGAGGTACCGCATCTCGCGGTCAAACATCGCAATCGGCGCCGATACATGTTCGACAAACAACCGTAATCGCTTCTCACTGTCTTTTAACGCCGCTTCCGCCCGTTTGGTTTCTGAAACGTCGGTTATCATCACTAAACGAGCTGGTCGATCCCTATATCGAATCGCATGAGAAGAAATTTCCACATCCCGCAACGATCCATTTTTTAAACGATGCCTCCAGACTCGACCAGGTTGCAGTTCTGGAAGCGGATTATCGAGCAATTCTTTAACTTTAAGAATATCCGCTTCAGGACGAATTTCGGCGATTGTCATCGACAAGAATTCTGATCGCGAATAGCCGTATCTAGTTATCGCGGCTTGATTCACATCGAAAAATCGAAGAGTCTCTGTGCTAAAAACCCACATGCTTTGAGGATTTGATTCAAATAACTGGCGATAGTCTTCCTCGCTTTGTCTAAGCGCTTCCTCTGCCGCGTTCCGCACCAATATTTCTTCTGTGAGTTTTTCCGCAGTGTTCGACAATTCGAATCGAATACATCGATCCTGATAAACTTGCGAAAAATTAGAAGTGAACATTTGAACTAATTGAATTTCGGGGGTCGTTAAGGACCGTGTCTGCAAGGGATCCAGCAAATAAAGTTTTCCTATAATCGTGGACGACGAGGCAATCGGCAAAGTCATTTGGACGAAGATTTCTGATCGGGCGACTGAAGTTTGAGAGTTTAAGCTGGCTCGCCGTTGCTCCCGACGATCGGCGGTTTCAAATTCTTGGATGAGAGTTTGAAATTCCGTACTTAAATCTGACCACGCTTCTGGTAGTGGATTCAACGCCTCTTCCAGACCACTCGAGTAGACTTTGGTATCTGCGCTTGTTTCGCTACTTAATGTGGCCAAAACATACCGAACCCCGACCAGTTGCCTGATACCTTGGCAAAAAATACGGACTGATTTTTTCAGATCCGGTTCAGCGCCGAGGGTTAGCCCCAGTTCCACCAATTTGCCAAGTCGTTCATTGGTCCGCTGAAGTTCTTCTTGTTTTGAGGGGACTTTTTCGGCAAAAAATCGATGCTGTTCGTCAATTAGGTCGGGGTTAAGTGAATCGATTGCAATTAGTGGTTGAGAGAGCGTAGCCTGAACGGTGCTGAGAACCAGTTCTGGCGTACAGGGCTTAATCAGCATCCCTTGAACATCACACCTTAGAAGAAGTCTTTGAGCTTCGCTGTGATCATAGAATGCCGTGTAAAACAGAACTCTCATTCCCGAAAGTGCCGGATCCGCCCGGATCTTACGAACGAATTCAAACCCATCCATGGTCGGCATTAAGAGGTCAACGATTACCAAGTCAGGGCAGATTTGGTGAGAGAGTATTAACCCTTTGGCACCATCGGTGGCTTCGCTGAGGCTATGGCCTTCGTAGCCCAGTAAGGTCACCAGAAAATCGCGATTTGTCTGCTTATCGTCAATTACCAAAATTTTTGCCATCGTCGCTCCACATACTCAATTTTTTGGCGATGGTTCAACTAATTTAGCTTTATTCACACTTTTTGAACGGTAATAATCGTCAGGAAATTCCTGATGATTAGTTCCAGAGAACTGGAGCTTCTTGGAAGGAACCGGACTTAAGGAAGATGTGATCGCCCTGCAGGGACCTGACCGCAAGCGATTTCGCAATTAGAGGTTTACCACTAGCATATATCCATTTCTATGCGGAGGCCTCGGTGTCGAAAGTACTCTTGGCAGGAAAGACTCTATTTATCAGCGAGAAGCTAGCGGTATCACGCTGTTTGAGTCTACTGTCGTGCTGCTCGATTGTGGGCGCTCAATCAACCACAATGATCGCTTAACCCCAGGATTTGTGTTCCACTTTCATAAGTCACTTTTGACTTGACTGCACGGTAGGACGCCGGAAAGCTATTCATTCGGCGTGAAAGCAGGCGAATATAGACATTGCGAAGATTTTCCCTGTGAATGATTCTGTAATAGAGAGAATGGTTGTGCAGGTGGAGATAATCTCTGCTACTGGTTTTATCTTGTCAACCCGTCTGTCCTCCGGTTTTCCCACCCGGAAACTCTGCCAATCCGGTTAACACTTGGGAAAGATTTTGCAGTTCGAACAGTGTCACTCTCGCACAACGCATTGGACGCGAACTGGAGTGCCCTACTCTACCTCGATTCACTATAATCGCCGTAAGCTATTGTAAAATATAGGCTTAAATCCTGGCACTCGAAAATACTCTCACCAGCTTAAGAGTATTTATTCCGAGGAGTGTCTCGTTTGGGGAGCTTTTCACTTTTCAGCGGAAAATTGTCGAAGCACGAGCTAACTTAACCGCCTATTGTCTAGACCCCCAAATAAGCGATTTTTCCAAGTGGTTTTTGAGATTTTCACACTTTATTCAGTTCTGTCGTTCGAAAACAGAATTTCGGGGACCAGGCAAGAAACGTCGGTTTCGTTTCGTACTCTCCAATTTTTTGCGGAAACTCTCAACTTCTCTCAATTAACTTACCGAAGAGTTATCGCTCGCGGATCAACTGTTTAGCTGAGGAAGTGAAGAAGACGTAAGTAGTTGCGGTAATTCGTTGCTAAAATGTATTCACCGAGGGATATTGTTCCGGTTCGGTTAATCACGAGTTAGCCCTCAAGCAACATGACGCTGGAAGCGCTTGCCCCTGAAGAACGAGAAGTGGTCCGAAGAACGATGGAGGCCCACGATTCAGTATTTCGACTACGATTTCTAGACACGACTAGGTATCTCGCCAGACGCCATGCGGGAGTTGTTGTGTGCCTGCCCCGCCGTGGATAACGTTTACGTGAGTTCAGTGTATAACGCGCCTGCCCGATCGCAGAATCACAAACAAAGGCATCGAGACGGACTGCCACAAGGAGAACAAGGTGCCGCGGGAATTGCGTGATCAGCTCAGACGAGAAATCAATTCTTAGACTGCGATCAGTAGAGATGCGGTCATCTTAGATCGACGAAAGTGATTGAATGATCGTGATCGGCATCGAATCCAGTGACTAGTCTTCGGTCCTTGCCACGATGGCGACCATCCAGTACGCCTTCGAGAAATCCGATCTAGGTTCACTTCGGATCAATCGTGTGGCCGACACGCCTCGCCCGAAAAACTGCCACTACGATGATTGCCCCTCCGACCCCGATGAGCCAAATAAAAAGAGAGGAGTTCGATTTCGAAGTCATCGGCTTGGTTTGCGCCGATTTTTCCGTGGGAGAGGAACCACTCGAATCACCCGTGTTGAACGACAGCGGGGCGTATATTGGGGTATCGGTTTTCGGTGGCGTGTTTGTGCTCTGGGGAGTTTCTTTGGCGTTGAGAGGGCGGCCATCGACATAAACCCCGTCTTTCTCGACGGTAACGTTTGGATATTTCTCATTGAATTGAAATTCAAGCCCCCGACCGTTGGTCGGCTCCTGTTTCGGCTTAGGTTTGAGGTCAACTGTCGGTTGCGGTTTGGGTCCGACAGGCCACACTCGCACGTAGCGATCGTTGCTACCTATCGCCAGTCGTTTTCAGTCCTGGCTGAACGCTATGCTATTGATGCTGGGTGGCTCAACTCCCGTGAAGGCAGCATTCCCATTCGGAGACACGCCCCAACTGAAGCCGGTTTCAACTTCCCAGAGGCGGATCGTGCTCGATCCCACGACACTAGCCAACGTCCGGCTGTCCGGACTGAAGGCGAAGTTTGTTATCAGCCCTTTCTCAGTCCGGAATATTACCTTCTCTGCTCCCGAGGCCGCATCGATCAGCCAGACAATCGGATCGCTCGCCCCGACTGCTAAAATCTTCCTGTCTGGGCTAGCCACAATGTGGCGAAACCCACCGTTGGGAGCCTTCCAAATCTGTTTTGCACTTCCCTTAGAGCGGTCCCAAATTGTGATGGAGCCGTCGTTGTTCACCGACGTCACTGTTGTATCATCGGGGCCGAAGACAACACTCTGGGGTAGAATTTTGGGATCGCCCAGGGATGGCAGCTCCTTGCCGCTTGCGACATCCCAAAAGTGAATTCGGCACGGCCTATCGAGCGGCAAACGGTAATTTCCGATCGTGGCCAACGTCTTACCGTCCGCGCTGAACGCCACCGACTGAACATCGCCATCATGATTCTTCAGTATGACACGCTCGGTTCGACCTGGCAAATCCCAGAGAAGCGCCGACCGGTCGTCCACTCCGAAGGCTAAGGTCTTCCCGTCTGGTGAGAAGGCTAAAGTCAGGGGAAATTCATCACTTTGAAGAATGGCGAGTTTTTCTCCCTATTTCGCATCCCAGATGCGAACAGTCTGCTCCCAGCTGGCTGAGGCGATCATCTTTCCGTCCGGAGAGAAGGAGACAGATCTCACTTCTGCCGTATGCCCCTTGAGCACAAGCGATTGGAGGGGCTGCTGAGCGGCTGCAGTCGAAGCAATCATCCCGAGGCACAGGGCCGAGGTGACGGTCACCACAGATCTCGCGATCTGAAAAAGGTATTTCATTTGACTACCCCTCAACATCGAAAGGAAAACACAACTGCAAAGAATCAGACCATTCCTCATCTTCCAGAAAATTACTCACGATGAGGCTGATGAACTATTCGGAATCTATTGATGAACTATCAATAGTCGAAAGTGCGAAGACCACCAAAAGATTACCCAACGCACTATGCTATCAAATTGAGGGTTTATCGCGTATGGAGCATTTGTGACTGATTCGACAAAGGCAAACTCCTCCCGCAGCTCTGTAATTATCCAAATGATCGATCGGAGCGCAGGGATCCTGAGTAATATGAGTGATCGAGCGATTCTCTTCGACGAATTGTGGGTAAAGTTTATCTGTAAGCGGCGCAGGCAGATCGCGTTTAAATTTGGGGGAAATTGAGGAATTCTTGAAGCATGAGTTCTCGCCGTTGATCACTGGCACAGGCGGCCAAGCGTTTCTTGTTTAGAGATTCTTTGCCGCTGGCATTAACTAATATACTTAGAGCCAATCGTTTCAGACGCGTGAAATTCTGAGGTCCATCGCCCTCTCGAACTCGGCTGTCGTCATCGCCAAACTTCAAATCCAAATGCCAATGCAAACCGTTTTCTACACCCCAGTGATTGCGAACGGCCTGGGCGAAGACTTCCGCGGTCGCTTTCCGGCGGCAGATGTAATATCGAATTTCACTCGTGCTCCGACCTTTATCGCGGCGATCGGTTACTACAACCCCCATGCTCTTGAGTCCCTGCCAAACCTTCCGGGACGACAGGAATTTCAGATCCGAAAATACCCGGCAACCCCGGTACTCTTCCCGACCTTGATTCTTCTCGGTCGATTCGCAGAACGTCGTCGCCACCTCCGTAAAACCCGACTCCAGATGCTTCTGAAAATGGGGCGATATTTCCGCATGCAAGCTCGGCTGATTTTCTTTCACCGCCAAAAGGTAATCCGCTTTCCGCCGACGGATAGCCCGCGCGATTTCCTTCGGGCAGCCCATCGCGTCAATGGTCCCGATTGAACCGGCGATATTCAGTGTTTTCAACAATTCCGGAATGGCCGTGATCTCGTTCGATTTGGCATCAACCGCCCGCTGTCCCATCGTCACGCTATTCGCCGTGGCAAAGGCGCTCACCGCATGCAAAGCCCGCCGCTGCGCACTCCCTGACGAACGCATCGTTTTGCCATCGATCGCCACATGCTTTAGAGGAGTCGTCAAACAGATCTCAGCCATCCAGGCACCGAAGCAGGCTTCGAAAGCCTCGGCATCCAAATAGCGGAACACGGCACTAAAAGTATCGTGGCTAGGAATGCCGTTGGGCAACTCTAGGTATTTGCGAAACCAATCGATCTTCGCTTCACAGAAAACTTCGACGGCCACCCAATCGTCGGCACCGCTAACCGGGGCGCAGATCGCCAGGAAAACAATGTCCAATAATTTGTGCCGTTGGCAACGTTGCATCCGATGATCGGTCAGATCGGCAAAGTGGGTGAGTAAACCGTCCAGGGGCGTTTGAGGCTTCGAAGGACTGGGAAGGATTCGAATCGGCATTGATGGTTTCCAAACTTATCTACAAAGCAAACTGCCGATTCTCTCCTAAACTCTAATCGAGCGCAAGTGCAAAGTATAGACCCACAGATTCCCTCGGAATTAAAACGCAATTACCCTGATGTTTGCGGAGGGTGAAATAATTTCACGCAGTCAAAGGTTTTTACAATTTGGAATTCTTTCAGAATATAAAGGATAACGAAATTGGAATTATTTGATTAATTTAAATAGTGAATTCATATCCGTTGATCCAGTAATTTTCGAATTTGATCTGAAAGTTGCCTAGAAGTGTAAGGTTTTTGCAGAAAAGCAAATTGGGATTCTATCTCTCCATTACGAAAATGTTCATCATTACTGTAGCCGGATAAAAAACAGTACTTTAATACTCGGCCGATGTTTTATTAAACGGGACACCAATTCTCTCCCACCCATATTCGGCATTACCATGTCTGTAATCAAGAGGTGGATCATTTCTAAGCATTCAGAGGCAACTTCGAGCGCTTCCACTCCATCACCTGCTTCTAACACCCTGTATCCGCACTTTTGCAAGATATGTCTAGCCACTTTACGCACCGAAACATCATCTTCGACGAGAAGAATTCTTTCTTTGTGCCCAGCAGAGGGGCTAAATTCGGAATTCGAAGCTTCATCGGATGGAGTCGCCTCAACCCAAGGCAGATAAATTTTGAATCGGGAGCCTTTGGTAGGTTCGCTCTCAACGAGAATCGCTCCCCCAGATTGCTCCACAATCCCGTGGACGGTGGATAATCCTAAACCTGTACCTTTACCAATTTCTTTAGTTGTGAAAAATGGTTCAAAAATCTGTTTTTTTACTTCGGGAGACATTCCACATCCCGTATCTTCAACGATAATTTCAACCAGTTGTACTTCTTTAAGGTGTTCAGGAAAATCGAACACTATCGAGTTGGGCTGCACCCTTCGCGTCAGAAAAGTCAACATTCCTCCTTGTGGCATAGCATCTCGAGCGTTGATAGCGAGATTCATAATGACTTGATGAAGTTGTGTTGGATCGATCTTCACAAAGCATCGCATCACTTCGAGGTGAATTCGGAAAGCAATATTCTCGGGTATCAACCGTTCGAGGAGTCGTTTTGCTTCCAGGACAAACGCGTTTAAATCGATGATCTTGGGTTGAAGGATCTGCCGCCGGCTGAAAGCCAAAAGCTGTCGAGTTAATTCTTCTGCTCGCACGCCCGCATTACTGACCTCATCGATCAAGTCTCTCTGTTCTGCCTTCAGGTTAGGATCATGTTTTAATAAAGCGCAGTAACCTAATATCACGGTGAGCAAATTATTAAAATCGTGCGCCACACCTCCCGCTAGTTTTCCGACGGCTTCCATTTTTTGAGATTGAACCAGTAACTCGCTCGTTCGGATATGTCTTTCGACTTCTTGGTGTAATTCGTAACTTCGATCTTCCACACACTTGGCTAGATATTTCTCCCTCAACCGCAGGCGATTAGTCCATAAGCGATGTATGGGAAAAATTAAAGTAAGGAGGCCGATTGCCGTTGAAAGAATGAACCATAAGGTCTGATAGAAGTGAGGTTCCAATTCCAGTTCGATGTTTTTGTTGGAATCCGGCCAGCTCCCATTGTTTCTACGAGCCATCACCTGAAATTCGTATTTGCCGGGAGCGAGATTGGGATACAAAGCCACTCTTCTGCTTTCTGCCGCGATCCAATCTGGGTCCACACCGATCAGGCGGTATCGAAATTGAACTTGGTCGAGTGCTTCCAAATCAAGGCACGAATAATTAATTTCGAGGTTCCCTCCACTTGGGGGAATCTGAACTTTGTCTGAGTAAGCCAGCTTTTGGTCGTCGATTAAAAGTTGGTCAATAAAAACTTTCGGGGCAACATTTACATTGGAAAAAGTGGCCGGATTTACCACCGCAAGCCCTCTACTGGTCGGGAACCACAATCGGCCATCTTGCGATTTACATCCTGCGGGCTGAGATCCGCCGTTGCAATCCTCGATTTTCATCCCATCTTGTCGATTGAGAATAAGAGCAGAAAGCCGAGATCCTCTGGCCAAAGAGTTTTTCTCAAGCCTAATGATCCCTCGGGAAGAACTCATCCATAAGTATTGCTGTTCCTCCAAGATCTGATAAATGGTATTGTCTAGAAGCCCATCCGCCACACTATAACAATTCCATTGACCTTGACGAAATTCACAGAGCCCAAAACTTTGGGTTCCGACGAATACCCTTTCCTGACGATCTTCATATAGCGAGAGTATGATATTACTTGATAAGCCATCTCGAGTCGTGTACCGGGTAAATTGGCCTTGATGCTCTACCAATATTCCTCCCCCATTCGTTCCGATCCAAATATCCCCATTTGTCCGTTTGATTATCGAACGCGCATCATAAGCATTTTGAGAATCAATCTTGAAAAGAGATTGAAATTTGCCATCTTTGAATCGGCCGAATCCACCACCTCGGGTTCCTAGTAACAGACTGCCATCCGTTTCTGGTAGAATTGCCAAAACGATATTAGAAAGAAATCCGTCGGAGATCTTGTAATTCTCAAAATGGCCGTTTTTGTAACTATATAGTCCGGAAGCCGTACCGAACCACATCCCACCGTTCGAATCCTCCGCGATGGACTGGACAGTATCTAGGAATTGCCCATTCTTCAGCAGCACGGATTTCCACTGTCCCTCAGAGTAGCGGCTCAAACCTGTACTCGAACCAGCCCAAATTATCCCTTGTCGATTCTCATAGACAATCCAACAATTTGAATCCGTCAGCCCTTCCAAATCCGTGACCATGGTACATCGACCGACCGAAAGTCGTATCAAACCATCTCCCGTTCCAATCCAAAGGTTACCCTTAGTGTCTTCGAGAATCGAGAGAATAGATTCTCCTAATGGGGAATCCTTCGGAAAATGAGCAGTGCACTTCTCTTCGTAGAATCGTAAGAGACCTTTATTTGTACCGATCCAACAATTACCATCGCAATCCTCACGAATTCCACGAATGGATAAATTGGAGAGCTGTTCCGGCGATTCTAAGAATGCAAATTTCCCATCTTTTCCAAGGCACAGCCCGCCTCCGCGAGTTCCCACCCAAAGTATTCCCGAAGGGGATTCCGATAAGCTTAAGATGTAATCGCTACCCTCATTCTGAAGCCGATGAGCCTGAATTTTTCCATTCTCGAGACTTACCAGACCTTTGGCAGTCCCAATCCAGACAAGATCCTGTTTTTTATCAGTGCAGAGAACTCTGCAGAAGAGGTCCGGCAGTCCATCGGAGATGCTGTAGTTCACAAAATGATCTTCGAAGTAGCAACTCAAACCAGCCGAACCACCGATCCAGATTCTCCCCATTCGGTCCTTGGCCAAGGCGAAGATCTTTGAATAGCTACTCCAGTGCTCTAAATTTACTACACGAAATTTCCCTGCTTCATACCGCAAAAGTCCTTGTTCCGTAGCTATCCAGAGTCTTTGCTGATCGTCCTCAAGCAAGGAATGGATGCTGTTGCTTCGAAATTCCGAAGTGTTGATCGAATTGAATATTTTAAAATGAGTGCCGTCGAATCGAGCGAGACCATTTTCCGTTCCGCACCAAAGAAAACCATCGACCGTTTGTTCTAGGCAATGCACTAAGTTATGCGGGAGGCCATTTTCGATCCGCCAGATGCGTGAATAATATTGCTGAGGAGAAAGTTTGGGATCGAGTGCATACAAAAGCTGCGGACAAAATAGCCAGACGAGAAGGATCATTGAATTGGCTGCTATTGAGCGAACGCTCCAGTTAGAGTGGAGAACAATCATTGACACGGGGTTCTCTTAATTGACACGACTTGATTGAAAATCTTGACTGGTCCTTCTCAGGATAAAGGGATTCGATGCGTCTGAATATTTACGATTTATTTCTTGTGGAAAGCATATCTTGAAACAATCTGAAAATCAAGCGACAATCAGTAATATCTAGATATGAATCCGTACAAATTTGTAAGGCGCGATGGAAGTCAAAACTCGTAAGCAACTCACAGACAACAACTTACATCGAGGAATAGGTTAAGCCGAACTTTCCCTTAGGGATTTGAGTTTCCCAGGCTCCAGTAACAGGACAGTCTCTCATATTCGGGCCTACCGCCGCTTATTAGGAGCGAGAAGGATAAGCCTCCCAAAGAATTCTTTCTTTTCCGGTTTAATTTTTCGATTTCGCGAGGCTGCCAAGCTTTCTCTTCACCCCGCGAGAATCGCCCTGATAGTCGGACGCTTCAGTAAAGGGCCTGGAACATGAACGACTGAGTAAATCACCGTCAATTCTGGTTCGTATTCAAGATCAAGTCAAGCGCCCAACATCCCCGGCAATGTGGTTTTGCAGCGTGCAAATGGCTCAGCTTTTCCTCCGGCCTGCAGCCCGCGCCTGGAAGCTTTTCAGCAAGTTCAACCCTGCGGTTGAATGCCTGCTCATCGTAGAGGGATTTTGCGAGATTGATGAGAGCTGCCGTTCTCCAAGCGGGATCAAAAGTGACTCTTCGAAAAGGGTTGCCGAGTACCCAGCGCACAAGTCGAGCTTGAACCACTTCTTCCCATTCGCCGCTAGCGACCTGCTTCATTTGACGACTTCCAGCTGGTTCAAATCATCAATGACGATCTCATACTCCACAAGATGTCCGTAAATATTGTCGTCATGTTTGGAAATTGACCCCGTTACCCGGATCGTTTTCCCTTCGAAGTGCTTCTCGATGTTCTGTATTCCCGCCCGGTTGAATTGCCGAACCGCCTTGGCCGTCAGGACCGCCCCGAAACGCTGCAGGATGCTGTCTATTGGAGCTTTTGAACGAAGCCCGACATCCTCCGGGCCGCGACCCTTCTCGAACACCGCTTCGTCGGGAGCCTGATTGAACAGTTTCTCGTTCGTTCTGGTCACGGACTCGACTTGGAATTCGACAGGGGGCTGGCTCTTATTGAATTCCTTCATTCTTGTCGGGTCGGAGGCCGCCCGGATGGCGTCTTCAGGCGTCAGGCACTTGGTCTTTTCTTTCGCGACTGCCTGGACTTCGAGTTCCAACTTTCCTGTTCCTAGCTTACCGAATACAGAATCGACGTTATTCAGGAAACCCGACGACGAGTTTCCAATCACACGTTCGTACTGGAGGTTCACTTTGCCAGTTCCCACGAGGAGGAACTTCTCTTTGGTCCCAGCCTTTGCTCCCTCGCCCACCGGAATAAGCTCGTAACGCATTCCGGCGGCAGCGCTCATTCGTGTTTGTAGCACGGCTTCCTTCCCCGGCTCCAGCGTTATGGTTGTCGTCCCGTGTATTCCGAGCATACTGGTTCCAAATTGAGGGATAGCCTTCCCGTTTGAGTCTGTCACGATGGGACGCTGTTCGTCCAGAAATTGAGGAATGTAATCGAACTTCAAAGTCTCCTTGCTGACATTGCGGACCCGGACGAAGAGAGTAACGATCTCACCTTGCTGATAGACCCGCTTCGCTCCGGGAGGCAAACCCAGGCCCGCTTGCAGGCCACCAGCCTCCTTGCCCCAAGCGGTGAAGGCTTCCTTATCTGGAGTCGGCTTCTGCGGCTGTTTCACTTCGAGCTCCAGCTTACCGGTACTCAGGGTCATTCCAGGACCCCCGACCCGAACATCACCCACAACGTCCTCCACCTTATACTGAATCTGGAACTTTCCGGTTCCGTAGAGGGTCCATGCGGAATTTTGCTCTCGATCCGTCTCTGGCCGAACGGCGAGTTCCAATTGAATCAGGTCCACCTCTTTGCCGGGTGCAAGAGACTTCTTCCGGATAAACCCAAATATGGAAAAACCCTGGATCGAACGGGCTTTTCCCTCGGAGTCCGTGACGTGCGGAGGATTCTTGTAAAAATACTCGGCATTATCACGAAACCGAACGGTTTCTTTACTGTTGTTGCGTAGTCGAAGGATCAGAGTAACGCTTTCCCCGACCTGGTAAACACGCTGGTTACCAAGTCGGATGCCGAGCTGCACACCTTCGACTTCCTTGCCCCAGGCGGTGAAAGCCTCCCTCTCTTGTTTCGCTGTCAACTTTATTGGTGGCTCCGCGGCTCGCTTCGAAACGTCCTGTCCAGCCACTGTACGACTCGCAAGGAAGGTTACCCCAGTGGCTCCAAAGCCGAGAATTAGCACAAGTGCGATAGCCGCAGTCTTGAGTTTGGTAAGGAACATGGCTTTCAGCACTCCTTCCGCGATGGCGACAACCTTTCCCGAGATCACTCCTGTGGCAACCCCCGTCCCGGCCACAAAGATTGTTGCCGATTTGATTGTGGAGACCAGTAACGAGTTCGGCACGCTCGCTGATAGAACATTCTGCGCTAGCACCGTTGCCAACGCTCCTCCGGACAAAGCAATACCACGTTTGCTGAGTTGCTTCGCCAGCAGGATTCTTGCTCTTGCCAATCGGCTTGCCACCGTGCCTTCTGCACAGCCAAGTTGTCCTGCCACTTGTTTGCGAGTCTGTCCTTCCAGGTCGCACAGGACGATCACGCTTCGATAGTGGTCCGGTAAGCGGCTCAATTCCTCGTCCAGTGCGGCTTGCAGAGAAAGCCATTCGACTTTTGGAGTCGAAATTGGTTCTGGCAGCTCTATCACTTGGCTCTCTCGCTCTTTCCTCTTGGCAATAGTCGCTCTCGCTTTCAGTGACGTTTGATAGGCCACCCCATACAGCCAGTTGGCCAACAACTCCGGGGAAGTAATCGACCCCGCTTTTCGTACAAGAACGAGGAAAGTGGCTTGAAAGGCGTCCTCAGCCGCTTGGTGATTGAACAAAATACGACGGCATACCCCCCAGACCATAGGCGCATGGCGTTCTACAAGGATTTCGAAGGCCGCCTCGTCCTGGCGACTTATGTACTGTTCCAGAAGTTTTCCATCGGTAAGCCGTGCATCATTGCGCAGAATCTGACGGATACACTGTATAACGGCGTTTCGTTGTCCCATTGCGATCCAACTTCCTTGCGAAGCATTTCGGCTCTCTACCATAGTACTACCGGTAGCGGTTCAATTTGATCCATTAGTTGCCAAGATTTTTGAAATTGAAAACCGCCCTCCCCCCGGGGACACTTTTCTCTCCTTACCGAGCGTGGCGAAGTGGATGACTCCTCTCGAGAGGACTTTAGGAAATTCTTGGGGGGTTATCGAATGCCGCATCGTTATCATCTAAGTCTTACGAAGAGCGCGATTCGGCCACCGCGACTCCATTTATCAAGCGGGAATCCCCCCGGCGACGGCTTTCTCTAGCTGGAGATTTCTGATGAAATCTACCCAAAGCCATTTTTAAAATCCGATGTTTAGTTTGAGCTTTCAGGGAAGAAGACGACCAAAAAAGTTAAAATTTTGGCATTCAGGCAGCTATTCCGGAATGGTCAGCTGTGGTTGCGTGGAATTCGAGGGCAGGAGCTTCTCCAGCACCGGAAGTAAAATCGCTCGAGCTTCGACATCTTCCTCCTGATCTTGCCGGAGTTGTAGAATTGCAAAAAATGACCGGCCCTTTTCGCCAAGCGAGTCAATGAGGTTTAAAGCTGCTCGACGAATTCGCGGGACTGGGTCTTCCAAGGATTCGGCCAGCACAGCCTTCCCCTCCTCAGAATCCACGTCCTGCGCGAGTAGAGCCCCCGCAGCGATTAATCGAATTTTCGGATTCGTATCCTTCAGTAATTGGCCTAGAGTGGCTCTACTGCTGCTACTGCGGGAAGCTTGGAGAGCGATCGCCACGCCTAATCGGAGTCCGTCGTCGGGATCGGAGGCACATTCGATCAGTCGTTCTACAGATTCTTCGGGCAGTTTTTCCAATCGCCCCAAGGCATGAGCGGCGTTGGCCCGAACCTGATTCTCCGGATCGCCGAGGGCTTCGATCAATTCTGGAATGACTTCCGCGGGCAGCACGGGCATCTTCATCCAACCCGCGGAAGCGAGCTTGCGAATATCCGGACTAGGATCGGTCAAACCGGCCGCAAACGCCTCCAAGGCCTCCGGCGGTTGAATCATTACGATCGCTCGCAGGGCCTGCTCCCGCACGCCGACTTCCCCCCCGCGCGAAGCTTTGAGTAGCGCAGGTCCCGCGGATGCCGCCACCGCACCGAATTTTCCAATCGCTTTGGCCGCATGTTCGCGAACCCAATCGTTGTCGTCGGTTTCCAGACGACGTGTGAGCGCTATGACGATTGACGACGGATCTCCTCCCAGAAGAGGCAGTACCTTCGTGACCTCGATTTTGACATCGTCATTTGGATCGTCCAGTAATCCTAAAATTTGGGGAAGAAGCGAGGGATCTTCGATTTCTCCGAGGCGTCCAACCGCTTCAAGCGCGGCAACTCGAACTCGAGGATCCTCATCTTCAAGAAAGGGTCCCCACGAATTCCCCGCAGGAAACGGATTGCGGCTGACGAGAGAAAGCGAACGCAAGGCCAGTCCCCGTACCGACCCCTCTACATCGCGGCAAGCGCTTCGGAGGGCTTCACAGACCGGCATGGTGTCGTCCCCCATCTGCCCCAAGGCTTCGGCCGCCTTACAACGAACCCGGACGTTGACGTGGGAAAGCGAGCGAATGAGAGCTGGAATCGCTTCGTCTGCCGATCCCTTCATTTGGCCGAGCGCTTCCGCGGCTAAAGCGCTGACCCAGTTATCCGAATCGCGGAGAGCGTGAACTAAGCTCGGCACGGCAACTTCCGCCGCCATTTCGCCCATTTTCCCGAGGGCCTCCACTGCCCGGGCTCGAACCACATCGTTTTCGTCGGACATCGCTTCCACCAGGGCCGGAGCCACCTCCAAGGCAACCTCCCCCATGGTTCCGACGGCTTGAGCCGTTTGAGCACGAACCAGATTGTCGGGATTCGATAACCCCTCAATCAACGAATCGGTGGCAGGGACGTTCAAAGTACCAATCTGGGCGATGGCTTCGGCAGCCGCGGATCGCACGGATTCCTCGGGATTTTGTAGGAGGGTAACCAAAGACAACACTTGAGAGGAAGCCGCGGCTCCCAATTGACCTAAGGCGCGGGCGGCGGTGGCCTTCAGGACCAGGCTCGCTTCGTCCAGCATTTGGCCCAGTGGCTCTACAGCTATACCTTGGGGATCGCCTAAAATCCCGATAGTCGCCGCCGCCTCGCAGCGAACCGTTTCATCGGGATCGCGAAGCAACGAAAGGAGCTTGGGGGTGACCGCTGTTGCTACTTGGGGCCCCAGGGCTCCGAGAGCTCGGACCGCTTCGATCCGGACCGCCGGTAGAGAATCGCTCAAAGCGGTTTCCAGCACGGGAAGAACCGCTTTGACGGGATCGAGGAGGGCATTTTGTGGCCGCCAACCGAAGAATGGATTTCGTTGCCCGGCATTAAATAGAAGTCTTCTTGTCGGGCGTTGAGAAGTTTGCGTATCTGAGCGAGCAATTGTCCCCAGAGCTTCGATGACGCTTTTTCTCACGAGTTCGCTCGATTCGGTTGCGAGGGGTAGCAGTTCCCGCAAGGAATTGTTCGCACGCAAAAGACCGAGGGAAGCGGCCGAGACCGCTCGGACATGTTCATGCTCATCCCTCAGACTGAAGATTAAGGAGGGAATAGCCGATGGGCCGATTGTCGAAATGATCAAAGGAAGCTGATCCCGCTGCTCCCGCGGGAGCATGGGGACGCTTCGCAAAGAGCTCAAGAGTGGCCGAATTACGGTAGTCCCGAACTGGGGAAGTGAATTGCGCGCCCGTTGATAAATCGGTTCGTGGGGGCTCCAAAAATCCTTGATCGTTTCAGAAAGCAACCGTCCTAAACGGAGAGAAGCCAGAATCTGCTGCAGGAGTACCAGAGTGAAAAAGCTCTTGAAGGCGAGCAACGGTAATGTGGCTGGCCAAGAAACCGCACTCACATATTCCAAACGCAGGATATGTCGGCTGTTGGCTAGATTCAAAACGTCGACCACGCGCAGAAGATTCAATAATGTGCTGACAAAAAAATCGAGTAGGACGGCGGGTCCCTGATCACTCCTTAACTCATACCAAGAATGTCCCCCGCTGTTATATAATCCCAGATTGAACAGCGCGAAGCCGCCGATGGTCCCGATGGTCGCGCAGATGAGCAAGGGAATGCCTACTTGATGGCCGTAGCTGATCAGGTGGAAGGCGAGATCTTGTCCCTTCAGTGGGTTGTGAACGGCTTTGTAACCGCGTTCCACCTCGTACCGTTCCAGGTCGATGAACATGTAAGCCAGACAGGAAGTCCCGCCCATGAACAGCACGGTGAGAGAGCATAAAAGGGTTCCCATTTCCCATCGCGTGGAAAGCTCGTTGCCTACCAAGATTAAAGTGATCGTCAAAAGCAAGAAAATTGGCCAGGAAGCCCAAGAAAAAAAACTTTCCCAGAGTCTAAAACCTCGGAAGGTTATGGTCCGCATCGCGCGGCTGGCCCAACTCGCGACCCAACCGATAAATCCTAATTGATAAAGCAGAGCGGCCCCCAGAAATACTAGCAGCAGCAATGTCAAAACGAGATAATTGGAGTAAGGACGCCCTAATTCCAGGAACCAGGTAGACGGGGAGTCGCTCATAGCCCCAAAACCAAGGAGGATTTTCATGGACCCATAGCTCTAGATAGATATCGAGGAATTGAAGTTGCTCTTAAAAAGCTTTTGTCTTTAGCACCTGAAAAGGGTTCGCTATCAAGATTAGTTTAAGTCCCAAGAGCCTCACCACTGAAAGAACAGCACTAGCACTTTAAGTGCCAAAAACTCCTTTTTAAAAATGCTTTACTTGATTTTGATCTAAGTTATGTTATTCGCTTTCAAATCAATCGACTTCGCTTGGATCTGCATTTCGAGGTAATTCGAAATCAGAATTACTCGCTTTCAGGCGGTTAAATTCGATACCCATTCGCCAGGCGGAATTTGCTTCCTAAATGCTGGTCTGGCTTCCAACCTGAAGCTGAGCTCTACCCAAAATTCCAACGCTTCGTTCTCAAATTCCACTCGTTTTAGGAATTCCGGACGAAGCGGGACGCCAAGAAGACTGGGAGGAGTTTCCTATCGATCTTGATGGATTGAAGCTTAAGGCAGTTCCCGTTTCTGCGGAAAAAAAAAATTCGAAATTTCCCTACCTGATTTTAGCGCCGATATCGCATTCCGCAATCGGAAGCTTAGCTCGAAGAATAATCTATTTCAGCCGCTGCGAAAACCAGTGATTGGGTGGAAAATTTTCAGATTCCAGCAACCAGTACTTTTCATCTAAGGACCAAGAAGCCGCGATTCGACGAGCGGTTTCAACTATCCTCGGTGTTAATTCTCGGGGCGGTAATCTCCAACGACGCAGTTGTTCTCCGAAAGCTAATCGAAGGGAAGTTTCGGCATTCGTTGGATTTGTATCCCACAGTTCGGAAGGCGTCGGGACAGTCGAGAATAGGTTTCCCGAGCCATTTCCTCGACCGCAGAACCAATCCCTCTGCTCGGCTGTCCAGGGCTCCTTCCAGTTAATTCGTTCTCGATGAATCGGCTCGCTTTCCCGGCGGAATTCCAATTCCAGAAGTATTCGATCAAATGCAAATCACTCGGAGCTATCCCCCCATTCGTAGCGGCCGGGTAGGCTGCGATTCCCGATCTTCGATAATCCGCACAATCACGCGGAGCTCATGCGAAATGACTGCAAAGACGCCGGAGAACATCCAAAGCTGTGCTTGGTGATAGACCGCCGTCCAGAGAGGAAAGTCATGAGGCAAATAACGTCACGGACATCCCGTTTTCACAACGTAACGCATCGCGGTAAACAGATCCCGCTTCGGATAACCGCGTTACGGAGCAACTTTCCGCTTCAGCGTGAAAAAATGGGACTAAAAGCTGCCCTTCGGCATCCGATACATCGCTCGGATAAGACTTCCTTGTGGTTTCCATGGACCTAAAATGCCACAAATACTACACATAAGTCAATAACAGGCTCTAAGCATATCAAAAAGGTATGGAGCCATTTGGAATGTATGCCTGCGAAGTCCTGATTGAGGTCGCAGATGATGAAGTTCTAGGTTTGATCGATGCCGTTCTCTCCGAAATCTCGGATGAGATCAAAAGAACCCGTAAGGGGCAGGTCTGGGACTTGTGGATCCAGGCTCGACTGTTCCACATAGCGGTTGAGAAGCAATCGCCAGCAAGGCTCAGGCCGAGTGCGCTCAGGTTGTTTAGCCCACCCAGTCCCTTCAAATCCGAATCAGTCACTTCTCCCGGCAAAGAGACCAAGACAACAGGCTTGCCGAGTTGTTTTTCGTTACGAATGACTTTGCCGCCGATTTTTACGACAAATGAAGCGGATTTATCTTCGGCTTCATCGGCCCGTAAAAGCGACGCTGAGGCGACAGTCCACCAGACCACGAAACAGAGGATCTGTCGCAACATTGATATTCTCCGGTCGGAACTGATACAAGGCGTTGGGTAAAATCGGACAGGAAGTAATAGTCTACTTGCTTCTCAATCGACATCCAGGCTATGCTGAGAAAAAGTGCTCCGGTCAATAAGGCAGAGCATTTACTCCCACTGCAGTCGGCGTGTCGGACCGAGGTAGGTAGCTGCCTAAATGAAATTCAATGCTAGGATATTCTAGTAGTGAGCAATCAGGTTTCATCGCAGGAGCGTTCTCAGTTACCTTCTTGTTGCCTACGCCTCCGAAGCGGAAATGATCGCATCATCCGCTGAGCCTGAGACGACCTGGGACGGCTTCTTTTGCCGTGGTCTGGATCGGCTCAAACTTGCAACCCTTTGGGCGTTGGCCGAAGCGGGCTCGGAGGATGATAGACTCGAACAGCGGCTCGACGCTATACGGACGATCCCAAATGGCGATCGAGGTCCGTGGGTAGATATCGTACCACCGAAAATGTTGGCCACACTCGCGGCAATCGCCATGATGGATGATAACGAGCAAGCATCTCTTGGGGAGAGTTGGGCCCAAACTGAAGAATTGGAAGGGTGGGAAGCAACTGATGTTTTCAACTTGGTGCGGGATATCGGCGACACCGCTGATGCCGCGCGGCTTGAAAACAAGACGCTGCTCCTTTGGACCAGTCTATAAGGCGGTCGTATTCAGAGAATCGCTGTGTGATCCAGAATCACCGACACCGATTGTCGGAAGAACTCAACACGGTGTATCGGACCGGCGCGTGCATAACCCGATTTCTATGTGTGGGAGAAACCCGCTTGCACGAAAAGAGAAGCTACCGATAATGTAGTAGAAAAAGTAAACCAAAAATCAAAAAACTTCAGCCCCGACCGTTGTATCGTTCTATTGAGGCCTCTCCGGTTAATTGATCTTTTGGCGTCGAACGTAGAAGGGAGCAAGGTGGCAAAATTTCGATTGACTCGAATCGAACCTCCAGATTGGGCAACTCAGCCGGAACTCAATATCGCCGGAGTAACGATCGCTGAATATTCGGCAATCCAAGGTCATCGGGATAAGCTCCTAAATACTGTCCACCGGGAGGTCGAGAGATACCTCAACACTATAGGCATGTACAGTGAGGGTAAGAGTTTTCCGGACCGCTTGCGGATGACCGGAGCCTATTACATTGGTAACGAGTCTTATATTGCTCATCGTGATCCAGCGTGGTTCCAGATCAGTATAAGGTGTCATTGTCTGGAACGCCCAAAGGCGGGGGTAGACCGCGATGATGATTATTTGGGTTTGGAAATATGGCTAAAGTGCCTGCCAGGAAAGTGGTCGTTTTTCGAAGTTTTCCGCAATACTGACTCCTCGTCCATTTGAACATCTTTCAGCTTCAAGGGTGGCCTATTGTACTTATTTCATTGTGAGTCACCGTTCAAGAAGCTATGGACTCCACGGAGCCCGAAAATAAGTATCAAAAGTGATAGTGGCGGCTGAGATTTTCCTCGCGGCCTATACTTACTCACATCAGCTCATGTGGAAAATAAAGGTCATTTGATCTGCTTGAGAGCAGACTTTACTAACTTGATGGCGTCGCTGGAATATAAAATTTTGTATTTGATTGCCTCTTCGAGTATCTTCTTAACCTCTTTCACGCTGGGGCCAATGCTGGCCAGAGCCAGTGCGGCGGCCTTCTGGAGTTCAATCACGACCGGATCTTCTTCAATTATGGCAGCAAGGGTGTATACGGCGGGTGCGGCGGATTGTTCCAGTTTGGTGATCACATAACAGATTTGCTCTCGAATCTCCTCTTCCTCATCCTTACATCTCAGGCGCAGAATCATCTCCGGGAGTGCCTCCGCCGACCCAGGACGCAGCGGTATTCCGAAGTTTCGCGAGGAAGACAAAGAGAGGACGGCTCGGATCCGGATTTGCCTATCGTTGTGGTCAATTAATTTCGCCACAGCGTTTATAAAATCTGGAGGCCATTCCTTGCAATAACCAATCGCATCCAGGCACTGCTTCAGAACGTCCGAAGCTTGATCGGGTTCGCTCATGAGCTCCAGGAGAGTGGAAAGTGGAAACTTGCAGCTCGGATCCATCTGCAAAATCGCAGAAGCCGCGTAAGGCCTGGCCAACATCGGCAAGAAAGGGTAACTTTGGATGAGTTTTTCGAGAGTAGCCTGTGCGCCGAAGTAGTTCCCGTTACTTGCTATCTTCACGTTCATCGAATAGCGGATGTCGATCGAAGGATCGGCAAGGTGCGCGATGAATGTATCGATGTATCCCGTGAAATCACCTGACGCCAGTCCTTCGAACGCAAGATGCCGAGTTTTTTCGTCGGGGTCATCCGCAAGTTGGTTAAGTATCTCAAGCGATTCCTTCCCCGCCATTCCCATGGCTTTCGCAGCTTGTTCTCGAACGGACTGATCCTCATTGGGATCCACGACCCGCGAAAGGAGTTTCGGTACAGCCGGAGCCGCCGCTTCCTTCAATTGTCGAAGGAGTGAAGCGCAATAAATTCGCGTGCTCCGGTCTGGAATCAACAATCCCTCGGCCAATTGGGGCACAAAATCCCGCAGGACCTGTATGTACTTTTCCAGTTCCGCGACCACCGCCCGCTTCTTGTCATAGTCCGACGGCAGGGTGAGGAGATCTTGAACCAACTGCTCCGTGCTTTTCTTCACGTCCTATTCTCCCTCACATGGGCTAATGAAAACGTCGATTGAAAAGGCTTCGGTCACATCGACCCGGTTCGTTGGGCCGATTGAAGGCCGCCTATCGAACCTCAGCGTGCGAAACCATTTGAAGTAGTTTAACTCCGTTCTTTTCCCTGTTTTTCTAATGTGGAATCCAGTCAGTTCCAATGGCAAATAGTTTATATTCAATGTAATCTGATATTTATGGCCAGATTGAACCAAGGAGTGTGGGTTAGCCATGGTGATTAGACATCTACTCTTGATAGCTGGATTTGCTCTTACGTTGGCCCTTTTTGGATTGCTGGGATGCGCTCGACCCGATCCTAAGCCAGTTGGACTACGAACGTGTCTTGACGGCCATTCCAGGCCGAGCAGAGTGGTGTTTAGCCCCGAAGGACGAATCCTAGCAGTTGGTTCGGAAGAGGAGTACGTTCGACTTTGGGATCTCGAAACGGGGCAAGTGCTTTTTCGACTGGTAAACGCGGTTAATGTGAAAGCGTTGGTTTTTAGTCCGGACGGAAACACCCTCGCTACAGCCTGCCAAGAGCCGATCATCCGATTTTGGGATACTAAGACTGGCCAGGAAAAGACTTCCTATCGCGACGATATCGGTAAAGTGTCACTTCTCGCGTACAGTCCCGACGGAACCACTCTGGCGTCCTGGTCGGATCTGCAGATTGGTGTTCAACGAATCCTGTTATTGAATGTCGCCTCCGGAACGCGGAAGGCACCTTTAAGCCCACCTCCAACGGCCAACTTCTTCCATTCGATCGGTTTTAGCCGCGACGGCCAAACCCTCGCAGTGACCCATGGCAAACCCAATGGAGTCGACCTCTGGAACCTCAAAACTCGGCGCGAGCAATTCGTGGCCGTCGGTCCGACCGATGCCAAGATCGACGATGGGTCGGTAGGAGAAGTCTTTTTTTGTTCCGATGGCCGGAGGCTGGCCTTCTATCATGAGGAAACCGCGATCCGCCTCTGGGATTTGGATAAGCAGAAAGAGCAATCTTCGTTTCCAGTGGCCAATAAAGCCAAGTTCCCAACCGCAACTTTGCGAGCGGACGGCAAACTCGCGGCAATCGGAGACGGAAGAGGGATAATATCTCTCTGGAATACCGAAACGGGCGAGAAAGTGACCGAAATTCAGGCAAGTCGACACCACGTTCCATTCGCTTACTTTAGTCCCGATGGCCGAACGATGGCCACGCGGGATATACTGGAGTCTGCCGTCAAGATCTGGGATGTTCCGACCCTTCTTGAACAGTCAAAGTGAGATCCGAGTTTTCCATCAGCAGGTTACTAACGCAGCGTGTCGGACCGCCGTGCGCAAGGCTAGGCCCGACCACCTACTTTCACGAACTCCGACACCTTGCTGACGGCTGTCTCATCAAGCAGACCTGCCCTCCAGAAACCCCGTCCCCAGGTGCCAGCCCCGCCGACTCCCAGCGCCGGCTCGAACGACAGCAGGGTGGCTGACCGACTCTTGAGCCGCCCGACTCGTTGGTGGAGATTCACTAACGGGCAACTTAGGACCATCTGAACCCACACCGAATCGACCGCGACGGCTGCTCCCGGGTGCCGCCCGCGATCCGTTCAGCATTGGCTTACTTGCGTAACTCCCCTACCAACCGCCCAGAGGTTGCGGTGGTCAGCGAGACGTGGCCAACGGGCGACGGGCGACTTTGCCCAGTGCGTCGGTAGTGGCTCGGAAAAGGCGACCGACCCGTTCGCGGCTTTTACCCGTGCATAGAGGTCGGCCAATTCTCGCCAGTCCCCCCGTTCGTCGGAGGGCGGCGAAGCCAGGAAGGTGGTCCAGACGACATGCCACCATTCAACTTCGTCTACCCCCAACCATCCCGACCTCCGCCCCTCAGACACAAGATCACTTACTTTGGCGATGCCGGTACAACGATACGACGCTGAAATCTGTCGGTGCTTCCAAACTCAAGCCCAAAGCCTGGGAAGGCTCCAAGTTCACAAATAATAAATAGATGATTACTGACGAGCAACTGAATATCGTGGATAGAGCTTCATCTCTAGAACGATTTTCCCCGCTCCGGTCACATAGGCCGGGCAGAGTTCGTGTCCCGGCAACTGACATCAGCCAGGGCCTCACCAGATTCTTCCATAAGCGGATGCAACTCAGCTCCTCTCTCTGGATATTGGCCGACCTTCGATGCAGGCCGATCTGGTTTCGAATCGCTCCCTACTTCAACGGCACCCGGGGGGCGTTCACACTCCAGGGGGCCGACTTCGCGCTCAAAGATCCGCAAGCCCTCGAGCTCGAGCCGGCGATCCTTCCGCAGGAGAGCGGGCGGTATTTTCTGATCGGGGAAGGTGAAGTCGAGGTTTTGATCAGAAGAAATCGGGTGGCAGGAAAACGGGCGGACACTTACTTATGCGAGAGAATGTGAGCGAACAAATATAAATTAAATATAATTTTCTATCTCTAATACCACGGTTTCGTAAAATATGAGAGACTGATGAGTAAGCCTTCCACAACATGTATTCATCCGCCCATCATTTGGTAAGGGGGATATGCATGCCTAGTGATCAGTACGGGTATATTCGAGAACAAATTGGGTTGGCTACTAAGAGACTTAGGGCACCTCACCAAGATGAAAATGAAGCGTTTTCTGACGCTTTTCGGAACTGTCTTCACATGTTCAAAGAAATCGTCTTCAAACGGATTGAAATCGCGGAACCTAATGCTATCAGATGCTTAAGAGTGATCCAGAATGGCATACACTTTGGTGTTTTAACTGCTTCAAATGGCGAAAGCGCGGGATATCAAAAATCTAAAAGCATGTCCTTCGATCAAAAAAAAGTGTTTGCCGATGCAGTGTGGGAAATTAATAATTTTTTCGAGACACTCGAATGAAATTCCATCCTGCTGGACGATTGATTTCCAATTTGATTTTGTAAGGTTATATCAAATATTGCGAGCAGCTTCGTTCAAGGTCATACATGTCATAAAAGCATTTAATATGATTAAAATAAATTACGTTATATCTACATGATTTTGAGTGACTTGTTAATCACCAATCCATATCTTCGCCCAAACACGTTCCTTTGCTACCGCTCATATGAAAACAAGGACCTTTGCCTTAGTCCTTGATCATTAAGTTCCTCGACCATAGACAGATCGGTTTTGCAAATAAAATTTCCTCTCTAGACCTTGCTTACCCATAAGAAGACCGAGCTTTCGTTTAGATGCCTTAAAATCTGTTTATCTTCACAAGGATCTTAGTATTATCCGCAGCTGATCCTGCGTCAGAGCGAACAACAAGTTCTTCGGCCACTTCCCACTTAGAAATGATTGTCCTGGTATTTCTGGACCTGAGCACACGAGTTGATCAGCAGAAATCACTACGGAGTCCTCGGATGAGTCAAGTTCTGGTTTGGATGATATTGCATCGAGAGAGACCTTGGATACTTCATTATTGGGATTTTGAATCGGAACTCTGGAAGTAGTATACCTTTGCTTCCGAGCAAGAGGCGCAAGCTTGGATGGACGGGCCTGGAGTAGAGGTTTTTCGCGAGCGGAATTTGCTAAGAGAAGATTATCGCGTCGAACAAGTCAGCCTTAAAGTAGACGAATAAAATAAGGGGCCGAGATCCCTCTTAGCCCCTTCCCGTAACCAGCCCTGGACCGACGGGCGAAAGTGGCTGCAATCCTAGTTGAACCTGTTCAGTAAAATTGCCAAGAGGATGTCTGATTTCCCTGCCTCCAAAAGTAATTTAAAGTGGATGGCATGTACTCAGACTTTTGTAGCGGAACGTATGGACCTTGATTGCCTCAAACTACTGTTGCAGCGGATAGAACGGTCGAAATTGCAGAATTATCAGAACTTGCAGGTCGGTCGGAACAAGAGGTCGCAGACCTACAGTCCCTTTCCAACCTGCGGTTACTTACTCCCTCTCAGGTGGCAAAATTCGTTGCAAATAATTCCAAAGATGCAAAAATCGACTGCTATTTTGCAACTACAGCAACGAATTTATCCAAATGATAGGGAATAAGTCCTGCACTTCGTATCAGACTTTTAACTTTATCCTAATCGCATTCAATGATGAACTAAATTCAGCCACCCTATGCCGATGAAAATGGACAAAATTGTGACCGGGACGCCCGCTCGGCAATACTCCAAAATACTGATGGAAATTCCCTCTTTTCGTGCAATTTCCACAACAATCAGATTGGCGATAGAGCCTAAGATCGTCAGATTACCAGCCAGCGTACTCGACATGGCCAATGCTAACCATGCTGTTTCCTGCATTTCGGAAGGTAGAGTGGGGATGATCGGCTTAAAGAGTAACACGGCAGGGACATTGCTGACGAGATTCGAAAGCAGCGCGGAGATCGCGCTTAAAAAGCTTATGGGGTAATCCCGCAGAAACTTCCAATTTTCTACCCCGGCATGGCTGAGAATTCGAATATCGAAAACGTGTACTACCACGAAAAGGCCCGCAAAAAGCAATAATAGCGACCAATCGATTCGGTCGTAGATTTTCTTGGGTTTGATTCGGCCCAAAAACAGAACCGCTGCCGCACTCAAAGCGACGATTGACATCGATACGCCTGCGAAGAACAAAACAACCGCGCTCACAGTCACCGATAGGCTTTTGATTAATAAAAATCGTCGAGCGAAATGCATCGGTTTCGAAGGTGTGTTTTCCTTTTTATCTTCAGTAGTTTCGGCCCCGGAGCTTAGCGAATTCCGATAGACCAAAAGCAAAATGCCATAAGCAGCAATAAGACTGAGAATGGCGATGGGAGCGAGCTTTGCCGCGAAGTGCAGATAACTGATATGTGACAATCCGCCGATAATCATATTTTGCGGATTGCCGGTGAGGGTTGCCGTGGAACCGACATTAGAGGCAATTGCTAACCCAATCAGCTGCGGTTTCGGATCGATTCGCAACTGTCTCGTTAATTGCAACACCAATGGCGTTAAGGCGAGGCAAACCACATCATTAACCAACAACGCGGATAGGAAACCGGAGAGCCCCATCGTAGTCGCCAAGAGAGCCTTGGGTTTTCGAAATCGGCCTAAAGCCCAACCCGCCAGAATCTCAAAGAATCCGGCTCGATGGAGAAAGGCGACGACCGCCATCATTCCGAGTAAAAGTGCAAGGGTTGCGAAATCGATGGCTTGGATCGCTTCATCGAAATTCACAAGTCCGAAAGCCATCATGGCGGCCGCGCCGACCCAAGCTATCCCGGCGCGGTCAATCCTTAGGCCAGGAAATTTGCCCAGTGCCAAACCGAAGTAAGTCACAGCGAAAATGACCCAGGTCAACAAGACATTTCGGTCAAACACGTCGCGCTACCTTTTTCATGCGATTTCGCAGAGCTTTTCGCGTTAACCTAATCTTGGGTTGAACTGGGTTAATCGAAGTTTTCGGCGCGGGGCTGGAACCTTTGATGAAGTTCTTAGTCTCCGGCATCAAGAAAAACAAGAGAGCAAAAGCCGCAGCAGCAACTCCTGAGAGAAAAAGGAAGCCCGCACTGGAGCCAAATTGATGAACGATCGAACCCGCTATAAGCTGACTCAGCGCGGCACCAATACCAACCGCCGTGGAAATCGCACCCAAGGTGAGATTGAATCGGCCTGTACCTTGCGTGAGATCGGCGATCACCAAGACCGAAACGACTCAAAATATTCCAACCCCTAGGCCATCCAGGATTTGGATGGCGACCAGTAGAGTAGTATCATCGGCGAACGTATAGAGAACGCCGCGAACCGGCAGGACTCCGAAGGCGATCAAGAGAAGTGGTTTTCGACCCCAAGGTACAGGCGTCTCCCCTATGCATTGCATAGGTGGACTAGAACGGTTCCAGGCGCTGGCACCCCACGGTCAGCCGCTTCGCGGCATTCCATGCACCGCGACGACTACACCGAATTGACGCCCGAACAACGACTGCAGCGAATTCCTTACTCACTTTCCCTAGGCCTGCTCCGCCTCGAACGACGAAAGGCCCTCACGCCCCCCTTCCACTCCTGCAGATTCCCGCTCAATTCCGCCAGATCGCCTTGAAGATGTTCCCCCAAAACTGCTCACTGACACTCGGCGGCGATGACGACAGTAGCGGGGATTTTGCTTTTACGACAAAAGAAATGATGTTGACTCTATGTCAGAACCGACATAAAATATAGTTGTGGACGGAGAAGACAAACCCCTTGTCTGGCTGCACGGTGAGATCAAAACGCCACCCTTCTCGGCGGAAGCCAGAAGTGAGGCTGGATTTATGTTGCGCCGTCTCCAAGGCGGAGAATCTTTGGAGATGCCCCACTCACGTCCAATGACATCTATTGGCTCAAACTGCCACGAGTTGCGAATAAAGGACGAGACGAAAAACTGGCGAATCTTCTACTATCTCGATGACGATGCAATCGTTATCCTCGAAGTTCACACCAAGACGACCCAGAAAACGCCGGATTATGTAATCGAGACGTGTAGCAAGCGACTGGCCGCATACAAGCAAGCTATCAAAGCCAAGAAGAAGGGAGACAAATCATGAACGCAGCCAAGCGAGAAGCCCTGAAGAACGCCGGGTTTCGGGTCGGCACTGTTCAGGAATTTCTCGGCCTCGAAGACTGGGAAAACCAAATCGTTGAGCTGAAGTACCAGTTGACTAAGCATGCAAAGAGACTTCGTGAAGTGCTAGGCCTTACTCAACAATACGTTGCTCGAAAAATTAATTCCAGCCAGTCTCGCATTGCTAAAATTGAAGCTGGCTCGGAGGACGTTTCACTCGACCTGCTCATTAAGTACTTTTACGCGGTAGGAGGCAGGTTGGAAGAGCACGAAATAGAAACTACACCTCGACCAAAGAAGACGAGGGAGCATGCTTCATCAAAAACTGTGACTAGAGTCCCGTTTAGAAAGAAAGTAGTATCAGTTTCTTGACGTGTGAGTTTCGCCTCGGCAGGTTTGCCACTTAGGATCGCACGAGTTAACATTCAGATCAAGTGAGACTATATCCCTACCTTGAGCAACCGTGAGACGTAAATCACAAGAGCCAGAAACAGATATACGATGAGCCGGGCAGGATTGGGCGGCGAGAGCATCCAGACAGGATAAACCGCGACATACACGACGAGAGCAAGCGACAGCGAATTAACAGCGTCCAAACTATATCCTTCAGAGGTGAACTGCGGTTGCCTGTTACGCGAGTGACCTTGCTGCCAGAGCATCAAAAGTCAGTAACAAACGCCACCTTACGATCGGAACTGCAACCTTTCACCATAGCGTGATATAGTCATGACAGCCAGAGAGAAAGACTTGATCCACACGCTATGCAACCAATTCATGTCGCGCCGCATCTGTTCATGAACGTTACGCAACTCCGCTGGAAATCCGGGTTTGATCCCCAGCGGGGACATTTCATACGCCATAACACTGGTCCAAAAAGTAAGGGATAGAGATCAGTTTAATGGGATATTGCGAAGTGACGAAAAGTTCGCGCGAGAGAGTGTGGAGGTCTTCATATCCTTGAGCTTCTTGTCTGCCTTCTCAATGATCTTCTCGTATTCGGCTTAGTTGAGATTCCTTTTGTTCAATTCTTCTTTGGCAGACATCCGAACCCGCTTGAAAAGCTCTGAATGGAATTTCAGGAACCCCATTCTGCCATATTCAATAGCACATTCAAATCCATTTTGGCCAGGAATCATATCTGACTTGCAGGAGAAATCTTCGGTGGCTCTAATGATTCTTCAAAAAATTTCTCCACCCTCCCCCGGACACTTTCCCCTTCTACCGGGTAATTAACAGATAGCCTTATTTTCTGTTCCCGTCAGACGACCGATCGTGCGGCGAACGTCGCAGTAGATTGGCGTGACTTCATTACGCCAGTCGCAGCCGCGAGGCGAGGGAACCATCTGTTGGCTGGTAGACACTTTCGCGAGGGGTTACAAGCACCGACACCCCACTCGAGGACAGCCGCTCCCGTTGTTCTGCCACGAAATCTGACACGTCCAACACCTCGACCAACTCCCGCTGCGCAAACGTCTTCAGTACCTCATCGCGAAGCCCCAATTGGATTGCTCGCCTTTCCAGCTTGGCGCCGGATGGGTGGTGGTCCGGGTCCCATTGTAGCCTCACCGACGACTGGGTGACCGCTCGCGACCATTCGTCCGCAGTAGAGAATTGATCGCAGTCCCATGACGAGGGAACTGCCTGTGCCAAGAGCGAGTCAAAGAATGCACGTCGCAGCCGCAAGGCCAGCGTAACCTCTTGGTTCACTTTTGTGCCCCAACCGGAGCGGTACATCATCCACAGGAAGTTTGGCTTCACCCAACTCATCCGGGTGTAGCTAAATTCTCCACCGAACGTCCCGTGTTCGGCCACATACCGACCGATGGATGGACGATAAGCTTGGTAGACGAGGATAGTGTCGTCGTCGTACTGGGCGAGGATGTGGCGACCGACTTTGGGCCAATCTTTAGCCTGCTCCCAGTACGGCTGCGTAAGCAACGCCACGGTGTGCCCTCCCTCTTCTGTTTTGACCAATATTTCTCACCTGAGTAGTTCCTGACGGAGCTGGTATTTGCCATTCTCGTTCACACCCAACACCGCAAATCCGAACGCCTCGGCCAGCGCGATCAGCGGGCCGACACCACCGTATGGATAGGCGTGGGGGTTGATCCGTAACTCGCCGAAACCGGGCTCGACCAGCACACAGTCCAGCACGTCATACTCACTCTCTTCGATCGCCTCGAAGACACGATAGAAGTCCCAATTCGCGCCGAGTTGCTCGAAGGGTTCAGGGATCGCGATGACTGTTGAGTTCCGGATGTCTAGCCAGTGTGCCCGCTCATCTGGGGTAGGCCAGGAAAACCGGGCCTTGACTTCATCGGGAACATGCTGCACCCACTCCACTGGGTCTCGGAAGTGACCGGAGTTCTTATCCCGCCTGAGTTCCACGTAAAGCGAGCAGAGTATCTCGAATCGATCGAGGTTGTTCACAGCGAAACGTACACCGAACGATTCCATACCTGTTCACTTCCTCTGATGTATGCTCGGTTATCGAAACAATTTACACTTCGGGATCTGCTTGAAAGATCCGCACCAGATCATCGGTCAAATTGTTCGACCAAGGAGCTACAGTTTCCAATCATCACTTGAGATCCGGTACGGTCCAAAATGAATAGGCTGCAGTAACCAATTCATCAAAAGGGGTTTCGGCTTCGAGAACGATGGATGGCAATAGCGATTTATTCACAAGCTCAAGTAGTCGTAACTGCTCTTCCACAAAATATCGGTGTATAGCCTCCAAGCTACCACCGTATCGTCTACCGTAGTGACTGATGAACTTAGTGTCCTTTCTGCTGAGGATAGTTCGTTCCCAAATCGTTTCTTCTTTCGCCCTCAAGAACAGCAATCGGCACCCCATCGCTTTCAGTGCTTGATCGACAGAACTCACATCCTCCCATTTAAGTA
Source organism: Telmatocola sphagniphila (assembly GCF_018398935.1). Lineage (GTDB taxonomy): Bacteria > Planctomycetota > Planctomycetia > Gemmatales > Gemmataceae > Telmatocola > Telmatocola sphagniphila. Next base: position 2,143,354 of record NZ_CP074694.1, read on the forward strand.
GACCTGGGCGAACGCAATGAGTGAGATGGAGTGTGTCAATGACACTGTAGAATTTCGCCATTTCCCCCGCCTCGGCAATGCTGGAAAACCAATTCAGTTGTTCGGTGATCTGTCGCAAGTGCTTGCGATTGTGATCCGCCGTTCGATTCTCACTCTCCTCATCTGGCGACAATGGAAAATAAGAGTGACCTTGAGGCAGATGCAGGAAAGTGCGGATTGTAGTTGCCTCATGCACATACCGACGGAGCAATGCGTCAATGAGCCTGGATTTGCCGACACCAGCTACACCTTCGACCAGTACTATTTTTGACCTAATCATGTATCAATCCTGCACATTGAACTTCAAGACCGATAATCGTTCTCGATGTTATTCCATGCGGAGGCGAGAACATTCTCTGAACGTTGCATCAGTGGTTTGTAAAGTGTGATTCGCGGCAGATAGCTTTGAACTGCTTCGGAGCGATTTGTCAAATTCGTAATCTGTTAACTGATTGAGGCAGCCGGGCGCACCGATGTCGGTGTCCTGGAGGACATGGAATTTAAACCCGTTTGAAAGAAAAACACCCCCAACAGACCGCGGAGGTGTCGGTGCTCTCCGTTCGACCGGCAAGAGTTTGCCACCGGAAGAGCAAAGGCCGTACACATTGCTTTGCCTAATTACGATACCGCAATGCGGACCTGGCATCGGCATGGTTATGTTCCCTTGATTAGCCCCCGATGCTGGGATTTTACAGCCCGAGGGCACATTCAGTCAGTAATAATTCCTCACTCTCCTTAGATTGTTTTTCGTGGGAGGTCCGACACGGCTCCGCACCTATCCCGCCCCCTGGGACGGCCACTCCAGCTTTGGAAGTCTCGCCAGCTCTCGTCCATAATCTACGCAGGCACGAGAGAGTTCTTCGAAGGCCTGAGATTCACTTTCATAAACTCTATGTTTTGGATAAGTTTCGATCTTCGGTTCCAACTTTTTCCAGAGCTCGAAGCGTAAGGTGTCTTGGCGTTCATAGGATCTAGAAATCAGCCAGCCGTAAACACCGTAAAACCCCTTCCAAACCTTCCTATCCGTCAGACTCACTCGCGTGATGGGGTTATTTTTGAAAAGCATTTCCGCATGCCTCATAAAGTCTGCACAAGTCATGTGGACTTCCTCCATAAGCCCGCGACGGCTTGAGTACTCGCCAACCATATACCCCATGCTGTAAGCTTGCAGATAGCTCCGCCATTCAATCGACGAATCCGCGATCTGCCGACGTAACGTCTTGTATTGCTCGTCCTCCGGCTCGTTCTCTTCCAGCCAATCCGCGAAGATCAGTCGGAGACTATCGTCGAAGGGATGCTCACAGATGCGACGGATGAACGCGCCGCGGTCAATATCTAGCTTAGTTGGGGTCATGTTGCTAAATGTTAACACTTCAATTTGTCCGCTCAAGAAAAATAATAAGGCCTTATTTCAATGAAGAGTACTTTTTCGAGGGGCACAACCTTACGCGGTCCGACACACTTAGTTAGTTTACCATGGATACCACTGCATCCGACAAAAACGATCGCTCCTTCCCTGCTTATTCTGCTCCCGTACCTCGATTTCTTCTCTCCCTCGGGTCTTCTCCAGCCCAAGAACTCTCGCACCTGTCCACAGGACGACTCCGACCGCGAAGATCAGATCCTCTTTACGTCACGCACGCCAGGAATCGCGTAGCCGTCCAAAGTATGGGCGTGCGGGGGCGGTCCGATCAATTTCTGTCGGAAAGTCGAATCTCGTCTGATTGTCTTTTTAAACGATTCCTAGTGGCTGCGTTTCTTTAGGAAAGAGTTGATCGAGTAGCGGGCTTTCCGCTTTGGGAATCTTCAACTTCTCTAAAAGCTGGGCGAAACAACTTTGCCCCACTTGGGCCCACCGGTTAATCTCTTCAATCGTCTTCTGCAAAGTGTACTTCGACAGATACAACCGCAGCGATTCCAGAACGCTCTTGAGCACCGTTTGCCGCCGAGCTCCGATCGGAGTCTTATTCGTGCGACCCGTTTTTCGAGCCTCCGCGGGAAAACGCAACGTCCGCTCCGCTTCGTTATTCGTGCCGCCAATCGATTTCATCTCGCCATTGGGTTGCTGCACGGGCGAGGCCGTCACGAATTCGAACAGTTGCTCCGCCAACACCAGACGCATGACCTCTTCGTTCAGCAACCGGTAGGCGTCTTCCAGACCCGTCGTCTTCGACAGTTCGGCTTCGCATATCGGTTGGCACAAGGCAACCACCCGAGCTTCCAACGCCGCTACCGCTTTCTTTTTCTGCTGGGCGTTTAACCTTCGATCGCTTTGAACCTCGCAGGCTTCCTTATAGATCGCCCGCAACTCATCGGTGAAGTGGCGATAGGCCGCGTTCGTCGGATCTTGCAAAGTCAGCTTGATCCCCTTGCGAATCAGATGAGACCAACACTTCTGCGAATTGCTGAACTGCGCGTAAACGGCCGCGTTGTCGCTGAGGACCAGACCCGAAAATACCGCCGGATCCAGGATTTTCTGCAACGTTTCGGCATCCTTGTGCACTCCGTAAAGCACGTATCCGGCTGGTGAACTCCCTTCTTGTCGGATGAGTTATCCTGATAGTTTTTAACCTTCAGGAGTCGGAGTCATGTCGAAGCGTCGTGTTCGAGATCCCCAGCGGGAAGCGTTTTGGAAGAAGACGATTTTGGATCAGCGTTCCAGCAACGAATCCATTCGAGCCTTCTGTCAACGGCTTCGAATCAGCGAGGCGGCCTACTATTACTGGCAACGGGAACTCAAGCGTCGGGAGGCTGAAGCTTCTCCCGGGTTCGTTCCGATCACGGTAGTTCCCGCCGCTTCCGATTCAACAAAGCCGTCCCTGCCAACGATCGAAGTTCGCTGTCCGTCGGGGCATGTTGTGACTGTTCACAGTGTCGAAGAATCGACTTTCCGAGCCCTCTTCGGCGCGTTGTCCGCTCAGGAGGTCTCATGCTGAACTACACTTCGGCGAAGATTCTTCTGTGCGTGACGCCCACCGACATGCGGAAGAGCTTCGACGGTCTGGCGGCCCTGGCCCGCGAGCACCTTCAAAGCGATCCGCTCTCGGGTACCTGGTTCGTCTTTCGCAACAAAAGAGCGGACAAGTTGAAGCTGCTCTACTGGGACAAAGACGGTTATGCCATCTGGCAAAAGCGTTTGGAAGCCGGGCGCTTCGAGATGCCCAAGATCCCCGTGGATGCGGCCGGTGTATCGATCTCCTCGAGCGATCTGGCTTTGATTCTGGGCGGTATCGACCTCTCTTCGGCCCGGCGTCGCAAACGCTTTGAACTCGAACGTCAGGCCGGCTGAAAATCTTTTCGGCAGATCGCATTATTTTTTCGAAGCGTTGAAACTTTTTGGGTTGCCGATCCGAGGATCCTTCGCTTGATTCAGAAATGGCTCAAGGCTGGGGTATCCGAAGACGGTTGCTGGGCGGAGACCCTCAGCGCGCTGCATCTATTCTCCATAAATCTAGAGATAACAAATTCGAAACAACGAAGCGCGATCTTCTGGTTAAATAGTCACTTTCTATTGCCTTTCATGTCAGAATAAATCGCGATTAAGCTGTAACCGCACATCAGACACAGTCTCACAGAAGCCTATTTTGAGGTTGTGAGGGACGATTCGTTCGTGATTTTTCAGATTTAGAATTGACACTCGTAACGGCAAGTATTGACGTCTCGAGAATTTGTGAGTAAGAGCTTTGCCGATTCGAAGAAGTTCTGAATTGAAATGCGATTTTGTCGTTACTTGGATTGAGCCGCCTTTCTATTCAGACAAATTGACCTGGCAATCCAAAGATAAGGGCGACCCGGATCTTCCAGCGACCGCCCAGCTTTATACCAGCGTTTAATGCGCCTGGGAGCTTTTGGCAACGAGAGTTCCAAAGTTGATCTCTATACCTATGCGCGGATTGCATATCGAGATTTCGAAATTCGGCCAAGGTCTTCGCGCACCGGCCATACCAAATCGCCGACGCGTACAGTTCTCAAGCTATGAGCACCGCCGTTTGCCTAAATCATTCAGCAATCGCGCTCCCGGCCTTCGCGACATCCGCACGGGAGCGAGGAGCAGGTTGCAAGTCGAGGATGCCGCCGATTTAAAGGTCAATGAAAATGAGCACTATGGTAGTGGTGTCGAGTTGAATCATCTGCAATTACTAACGAATTTGGTGTCCCTTGTCGCAGTCCTATTGATTTACAGACCGCCGTAAAAGCGTCCAAAAATGTGCGCACTCATCAAAGCCATCGCCAGACTGCCAGATCCCGCGACCAGTATATGACTCCAACAACGAACCCCGAAGTTTCCCAACCGTGCAAGTAACAAATAGGCGAATATGAAGTTCGCGGAACCCCACAAGACGTTGACCCACGCGGGCGATAATCCTTCGCCTGGTGGGGTCGCGAAGGGGCTCTGAAACGGGTGCCCCATGACACCGCTTACGAAATGAGGAATCGCGTTGACCAGAAACGCACCACCAAGAAAGTAACCGAGATATTGATACCAGCACACGCCTAAATCCTTTCTAATCGGGTCGGGGTCACGTCAATCTTTATTGACTACCCTGCGATTGCTCATTACGATAGTTGAGGATTGGCTCAACTATATGGATTGTTGATGATGGACTCAAATAAGTCAAGACCTAATCTCGAACGAAGCATGCTCAAGCCTCAGCGAAGCAAGGGTAAGCTGCGCGTCGCTTCCTTGATGGAAGCGGCGGCGTCGGCCATTGCGGAAAAAGGCTTTGAAGCTGCGACAATGGCGGAAATCGCCGCCCGCGCCGGTGCGCAGATCGGATCCCTGTATCGCTTCTTTCCCAACAAGGAAGTCTTGGCAGACGCCTTAATCCAACGCTACGGAGAGCGGATCGACGAGGCAGTCGGGAAGATTGAAGATCAGGTGGCATCGTTTTCGGTCAACGATTTGGCCGACAAACTCGTTGATTTACTGGTCGAGCTTCACGGCGAAAGTAAGGCCATAACCGCCTTGCTAGAGGCCCGTTCTGAGTGGTCGGTCAAGCGAACCGAGTTCCGCAAGGCCGCGCTGCGGCGTATAGCACAGATCCTGATGCTCCGTTCGCCGAAACTTCAACCTGATAAAGCCGACGACATTGCCGTTGTTCTGCTGCACAACATGAAGACCATGAAGGCATTGACTCACGAACAGGGAATCGCCACCAGCCCCGGAGCACCGCAAGAACTAAGAGAGATGAATAGACTCTATTTGGCGAGCAAACTTGGGAAAAAGCCGTGAAGCCTCCCCGCCACAGGCTCCCGATCGATGCCCGGGGTAATATGAGGTATAAGTTTTGTCGATAGGGAGATTTGCCATTTCTGGTGAGCAAGTTCAATTCGTCTTGTTGCAAGCGGATTGACAGGATTTTAACCTGCGATCTCTTGTTCACCAGAAAAGGGGTAAAGCACTGAAGAAGAGAAACATGGGAACACTTGAACCCAAAATAGAGAGCGAAAATCTATTCCTTGCTTAAACGGCTGTCATTTCAACACTTAACCTCTGGAGGTGTTCGTACTCTTCGTTAGATACAAACACCCCGACGGACTTGCTGCCACGCAGGATTTCGATGGGTTCGTCGCGAACCAGATTGAGGAATTCGCCGAAATGGGTCTTGAAATCGGTGGAATTGACTTTACGCATGGAGCCTCGATGTGATTGGTTGATGTGTTCAATCAGGATGACCGAGCAATTTATGATTCGCTTCCCGAGTTTCTGGCAGTACGGGAAACACGTGTTGAAGTTAAGCAGGCGGGCTTTCGCACCCGTATTATCATAGTTGCTTCGACGTTGTTAGATGCGGACGAGATTACCAAGACTGACCTGGCAAAACTATATCGCACTCGCTGGAATGCGGAATTAGATCTACGCTCGTTAAAACAGACTCTGCAAATGGATATCTTACGCTGCAAGACACTGGAGTTGGTCCGTAAGGAAATTTGGACTCACATTCTGGCTTATAATCTCCTCCGCACGATCATGGCTCAGGCTGCCAAAGAACATGAAATCGATCCCCGATCGATCAGCTTTAAGGGAACCTTCCAAACGCTTGAAGCCTTTCAGCAAGTGATTGCGATGCATAGCGAAAAGAATTCTGAATTTCGCTGGGTGGTCTATCAGTTGATGCTTGATGAGATCGCCAGCCATCGAGTTGCGAATCGACCAAATCGTTATGAACCGCGTCGCAGAAAACGCAGACCCAAACCCTACGACCGACTCATGATGCCCAGGAATGAAGCCAAACGCCAACTGGCGAAAGGAGTTAGAGATAACTAAGTGCCATTCGTCCGACACACCTTATGTACGGAGCCACGAGCGCTATCGAAATCATCCCACCGGCCCAAAAATGAACAGGGTTAGGATTAACTTGAGAGAGGCTACAACTCCTTCCTCACTTCCTGAGCCACTCGCTGGCCCGATCGTACAGCTCCGTCCATATACCCACACCAGACTTCTGACGTCTCGGTCCCGGCCCAGTGAATATTTCCAATTGGCTTTCGCAACGCGATTCCGTATTCGCTTAAAACTCCCTTCGGCAGCGGGGACACGCATCCAGTAATCCATTTATCTCCAGCCCAGTCGGTCTCAAAATAATCGGTAGGTTCCTTAGCCGACTTCCCGAATAAAACCGCGAGGTCTTCAATTACCGACCTTCGTCGAGCCTGGCCGTCCTTTGGTGCTTTCTTAGGATCGATGAAGATAACCAATACTCCTTTTGATCCATCCGGCGGTGAGTTGTCGAAAGTGATCCCCGCAGGGCCATGATCGCTGACGGCCAGCCCGCTTAACCCAGCCTCTCGCCAGAAAGGCTTCGGGTAGACAACGTTTACTTTGAATCCCGGCTCGCCAATCCACTTTTTCATTAGAGCCGTACGTTGAGCAGGAAGAGCAGGGTTAAACTCAATTCGGCGCGTGTCGGCCGGCATCATTGCCACTACCAATCGCTTTGCCTTCACGCGAACAAGCTTCGATTCAATTATGAGTACATCGCCGGAGTGATCGATCTTGGAGACGGGAGATGCCAGCACCAAGTCGTCTCCGAGTTCTATTGCCATCTTCTTCGAGAGGGCTTGCGGACCGCCCTTAAATCGTAGTTCCTGAGCCTCGACGTTGAGTGCGTGGAAGCTTCCTGCCGAGTGGATGTAAAAGAGGAACCAAAGTAAAGAAGTTTTCTCGGGCGGTCCAAGTTCCGTTTCGATCTCAAGGCCTAGCTCTTCGCGTGTTTCCGCCCGTGACGCATTCGTTTTAAGCCAGTCCGCGATGGTGATCGCGTCCCATTCTTTCGCTCTCTTTGCCGCCCACGGATCGGCCAAAGGAACTTCCTTGGCCATCGCGTCAAGTTTCGCTTTCACCTTGCGCATATCGGCGCTTCCACGTTCTTCCGCCGATGTGGTGAATCGAACACCAGAGACAGAAATGATCGTCTTTCCTTTTTCGTACGATTTGAAAGTTTCGACTCCAAGTTCTTTTGCAAGACCGAGAATTGCAGTCTGCGTCGGACCAACCCATTGGCCACCTCCTTCGACGACATGCCCTCCCCCGATCGAATGATCGAAGGTTCGACCCCCTACGCGATCACGTGCCTCGAGAACGCAAACACGAATATTGTGACACCGGAATTCACGAGCGGCTGTGAGCCCGGCAAGGCCCGCCCCAACGACAGCGACGTCTACAGACCTGGCGATAGGTTCTCCGCCGATAACTACTCCAGAGGCAAACGTAGAACCAATCGCAGCCTTGAGGAATTCTCGTCGAGGGGTGTTTGCAAGTTCGTTGAGATGGCTCATGAAGTCGTACCCTTAAGTATCGTTCGCTGTTTAGAAGTTAAGAAATTGCATCCGCGAACTGTATCAGATCCATATCCAACCAAGCACGAGTAATTCGAAATATACCCAGCAGTATAGCCAAGCTGGAACCGCAATGAAAATTTCTAAAGGCACCCGCCACAACCAGCCGCCCGCTCGACCTACTGAGCGCCGAATAAGTTCGATCAGGAACGAAATGCAAGGGATGGCCAAAGTTATCATAGGATTGCCAACGTAAATCTCGATGCGCAGCACATGTTGGTTGTCCCAATCGGGGGATAATAACCAGGTCACAGGTACGCACAGGACCGTAGCGATCGCGAACGAAATGCCTGCCATCGCAACTCCGCGAACATGTCGCAGGGTGACAGCTTTGACTGTATACAGGAAGAGGATAAGTCCGACGCTCCCAGCTACGGAAAGCCAAAGGTTATGCTCATAGGACACCAACATTACCTCCGCCCCCAACCAGATAGGACAAGTTCAAGAGAGTTGGTGATTATTGTGGTGATGGATCTCAGGAGGTTCAATTCAGTTTTCGAAGGATAGGTTGCGGAAAATGGCACTGCATATACTCCCCTAACCTACGGCGGTCCGACACGCCGCCTCCAGTTGGAATGAAGAACTTTGTCCATGAGATCTGTGAACTTCCAAACGAACAGATTTAAGTATCAAATCCACTTACTCGCGACGCTTCAAAAGTTAACTTGAGCGATGCATTCTGTGGGTTCCTAATCCCGAAAGTCGCAATTGCTCAACCCACCAGTCTGCTCGATTTGCGCTCTGTCTATCAGCGAACAGCTTGGCCAAGTCCTCAATCTCTTGCCAAGCACCGTCCTTGTCGCCAAGTAAATAAAGTATCTGCGCATTTTCTTGCTTGGGTCGGAATCGGTTGAACCAGAAATGGGCGCGATATGATGAAATCCCATCAAGCGTATCCAACTCACTCACCAAGAGTTTGATGAAGTTGTTTAAGTAATCACTCACACCCTGGCCAAGAGAGAAGGGGCTTTCTCTTTGGCAAAGTGAGCTTGGACGGCTTGTGTCATCCAGTCGAATGAATTCCGTTTCTGCTGTCGACAGGTTTCGATCACGGTCAGCATTCTTTCAACGAACCGACTCCCTTGAGCCGATTGGGTTCCAAAGCATAACTTCCGCCAAATGACCGCGGGCCGCAAAGCCCGCTCGGCGGCATTATTGGTGGGCTCTACTCCTTCGACATCGACGAACGTCCAAAGCCGAGCCCGGTATTTCCAGAGTTCGGAGCAAAAGCCACGCAGCTTCGGATCGAATTTTCCTCGCAAGAGCAAGGCTTCGACTTCGCTTCGTATGGGGATCATTTGTTCGCCGAACGCTTTATGGCTGAGGGTTCCGTCCCGAACGCGATTCCAGAGTTCGAACATCGCCCGAGTCTGTCGTTGCAAGTCGTGTCCTAAGCGTCGAGCGACCGGACAGGGGCGATCGATGAGGCTTTGGAAGTCGCGGAGCAAATGAGCCCAGCACCACTGCAAGCGTCCGAAAGCCCAATACATCTTGGCCCGGTCGCAGCCTAGAACGCCGGTAAATGAATCGCCCAGGAATTCGAGGACCACCTGGGCTTTGCGGCTGGTGCGGAGAGCGAAGACGCTGAAAGTCGCGGCTACAAAAGTCCAGGTCCAGGCTTTGGCGAGCCCTTCTTTGGTGGGCGATTCGTCGCCGTTGAGGACCGCTTCCCCAGGCAAGGCTAAGGCCAACTCCTGGTAGGGGCTTGCAAGGCTTCGGCGGCTCGGTTCTGCAGTTTGATCATCCAGGAAGCCGAAGCCTCCTGACCCAGGATTTGTTCCAGAAACAGGGCGCAGCGTCGTTTGGAGAGCCGGAAGCAGACCATCAACAAAGCGGACAAAGCAACCAATCGAGGCCCGGCCATTCCGACAGGCACGCCTGGGGGTAATTCTCCGCAGGTGGTCTTGCCGCACGAACAGCGCAGACGATGGAGTTGATATTCCGTAATCGAAGGCTTGATTTCGGGAATCTCCCAGACCTGATGACGCAAAGGCTGGGGATCTGTTCCGTTCAAAGGTTCGCCACAACGGCGGCATTCGGCCGGTAAACAAACAATGACGCCGTCGCACTCGTGTGCGGAAACCAAAGAGCGTTCGTGTTTGGGATGCCCCGGTTGGCCGCCCGACTTCCGTTTGGCCTTCTTTTGGGCTTGCTTCGAAAGCTTGGCGTGGGGATGTTGCGTTGAAGGCGGCTTCGAAGAGTTGCTGGAATCCTTGCCGAGTTTCGCTTCCAGTTCGGCGATGCGGTTCAAAAGAATCCGCAGCACGGCCTGAACTTCCGGCGTTTGGCGAACAAGCCACTCTTCGCTGACACACTCCATGACCCGAGTATGAGATAATTAATTCCCCAGCGCAAGAGCAATTCCCGATAATCTCAGGACGAGGTGTGAGCGGTTACCCCTAAGTCGTGAGGGCCAAAAGCCATCAGGATAACTCACAAGACAAGAACGGAGTTCACGGTACGGCTACGAGCTCTTAGTGAATTCGATCATCCTGCTTTCAATTAATCAAAATATGGCTCCGATGCTGTCTCAACAACTGCAAGTTCTTCTGAGCCTCGGTATGATTCGGATCTATTTTCAAAAGCGTCAACAAAGCGGATTCCGCTGCGTCCAAATCTTCGTTCTGTCGCAACAGTGCATGAGTTAATAGAGTGCGCAACTGCACCGATCGCGGAAATTCCCGGACTGCTTGCTCCAGTGAGTGTCTCGCGTCCGATAGTTCTCCTCTTTTCAGTTTCCCTCGGGCACTCCAAATTTCCGCCTCGTGTTTACACGGAGACGACCGTTAGAGCATCGCCCATTTCGACCGGCGTTGACAATACTTGTTATATATATATATATATATAACATCGAACATGAGGATTATATAAAATCAATAACAATTTATTATTTTTGTTTATGGATTCTTAATATCTAATACTCAACTTCAGAATACTCTTTCCGCAATGATCAGTCAGATAAGTATTATCGCTTTTTTTTCGACGAACCCCATTTCAAGTTCTGCGAAGGAATTGAGAATCGAACTGCTACTGATTTTCTGGAATACTTAAAGTGGCGAGTGTAGAGATTTCGACAGCGGGGGTTCTTTCTATACTCAGGAAACGACTCTCCCTTCCCTCTCCCCCACCGGAGGTCGGACCGGGGCGGCACAGAATCTTCCATCACTTTGGTTGTGCGGGGTTCGATCGTTTCTGATGGGTCGGAAACCCTTTCGCTTCGGGTTTGATTCGCGATTCTCACTCGAATCCAGGAATAAAGGGGCCCTATTTTTATTAACGTTAATACAAATCGAATTTTGCTCTCCCCTGCCCCTCTTGGGTTCCTGAACTGGTCCGCGCGGACCTTCACAGATCTGTTTGTCGAAGCGGCTTTCGCGACGGCCCCGACTCAGTACCCGCGACGACCGGAGCCGGCAGACCGGCTCGAACCTTCTGGTCCGAAGCCCCTGCGGCCGCCGCGTACTCCCTTGCCGACTTCTTCCGACGGCTCGAGCCCCCCCGTTGTTCACCGCCGCGGCCCCGATTCGGACGGGTCCCGACCGATTTTCGGCGCGAAGCCGGAGGAACCGGGACGGGGCTTCTGGTCTCTGCAAGCCGGTAACGGGCTTCCGGGTGATCCTATTGGTCGGTGCGGCCCGATCGATTTGGGATCCTCTGTAAGCCCCCTACCGAAGCTCGTCAAGAGAACTTTTTGGGCGACCACAATGTCAGTTATAAGACTTACTTTTCTCAGCCCCTCGCCGTCGCCGGGGATCAGAAAAGTCCCGCTCAAAGATTGATTGAACTTTTGGACCTCTCCGAGCCGAGTCGAACATACCGCTTCGGTGAAGGAATTGACCCGGTGGAGGCCCTCGCGTTTACGCCCGATAGGCGGTACGATCAGCAAATTACTCAGGGTGGAACGTCCGGGCGGAGGTGATCGCGATCTCCATGAGGGGGACCGGTTTCCCGCAGGAACGGTGTTAGCTCTCCTCGATTCAGAGGATTACCAGCGCGACCGTGCGGTGGCCGCCCAAAGGCTTGCACAGGCGGAAGCGAAGCTGGTGTCCGCCCAAGCCGAAGCCGACAGCGCCCGTAAGGAGTACGACCGCCAGCGTCAGGCCCTCGGGGCCGTATCACGCAGCGATTTAGACTCAGCCAAATCCAAAGCAGAAACGCCCGCGGCGAGTGTGAACACAGCCACCCGCGAGGTTGATGCCACAAAGGTGCAACTCGACCAAGCCGACGCCAATCTCGCCTATTGTCATCTGAAGATGCCCTACCCTGTTCGACACGGTCAACAACGCCGAGCAGGTTTGGCAGGACCTTGCTGCGAAGCTGGATGTGCTGGATGAGCTGCCGACGGTCGGTGGGCAGTCGCTGTAGCCCAAACTGGATAAGGACTTCGGGGACACAGTAGCTGTGATGCTGACACTCAGCAGTCCGCCCGTTTCCGACTTCGAGATCGACGAGCGAGCACGGGTGATCGGGGCCGCCCTAACTTCCATCCGCGAGCACCGGGTTAATGAAGGAACGGTTCGTCAGCGCTGATCTCCTGGGCGAGAATAGGACAGAATCCTGTCGCCCTCGAAATAGTAAGTCGTTACTTGGGGACGGCGATCAACGAATTCAAAATTGGTTACTTACTCAACTTCCTTTTCAAATGCTGAAGCCTTGATTCTGCATTTCTCAAAAGACCCGAACCGATCGCGAACGAAAGGACGACCAGGAGCACGAAATTGTTGTTCACAAAATATACCAGCGACCCTTCGCTGGCTTTTGGTGTCGGGTTGGGGAATGCCACCCCCAGCCTGGGACGACCAAAGTCAAACCACCCAAAAATAAATTGTCCGGCGAGCAAGGCGATTCCGGTCGTGATGAAGACCCAACCCAGGATTTTCTCCAGAATGATCGAGTCTAGATTCACATCCATTTTTGGTACGGAAACTTTGCTTTGCGTGGGGGGAGGCGTGGACGGAGACTTGTTCGGCTGCTCTGGAGTTGGGGACGGAGAAGTCGGCAATACCTCTAGCAAGGGTTGCAGACCTGGCATCGGAAGAATTGGCACGGAAGGATTCATATTGGTAGCAAGTGATTCCAGTTTGGGAGGACTGGATTTTTCTTCAAGGGGCCGAGGAGATTCTCTACCTGCTAAAACGGGGGCCCCGCAGTGCGGACAAGAGACCGCTAACGTCGATACTTTTCCCTGGCATTCGCGACAAGTGACGATCGACATGATTGGCTCCTGACTGCTTATTCGCAGTGGTTGGCGGTAATTCTAAAAGTACCTTATCCCGTTCAATCCGATTCTCAACAACCCCAGCGGACTCTGCGCCATCGCGGGGGCAAGAAATTCGAATAATTCGCAGAAACTGTCGAAATTCAAAGTTCATTTCCAGGTTCTGCGAATTTTGTGATCCCGTGGAAGTTCACACCTTTTGAGCTCCTTTTCCAAGACTTCAAGACTTTTGACCCATGAACAATAGCCGGCAAGGAGTCGAGTCAAAAAGGGGAGTAGATGAGATTTGTCGTCAAACGAGACCATCGAGTTTGCGATTACCTCAATATTAATTGCCAGGCTCTGGCAAGGTATTGGCAGGAATAATCCACTTTCCGAAATTTTTCTGCCCTCAAGCGCTTTAAGTTTCCGCTTGGATCGATGTGGAGCATCGTGTCGTCGCAAAGATCGGCAGAAAGTTCCCGCCATATTACAAAGGGTTTTTCATGAAAATTGTTTCCAAATTTCTATTTCTGGCACTCCTCTGCAGCACAATTCTGGGGTCAAGCCGAAAAGTTTCCGGCCAGACTCCCTATCAGGAAAACGGAGCCATTTCCGAGCGGGAAGTGAAAGTGCAGCTCGAGGCTCTCGGATATACAGTTACGGAGCATATCGATACCAACGGGGCAAAAAGATTTTCAGTCCCTGTTCTCTGGAACGGACGGACTTACCCTTTGGGAGTCGGCTTCAGCGCGGACAAGTCGATGGTCTGGCTCTATTTGAACTTGATCAAAATCGAAAAGCCTGAGAATTCCGGAGGAAGATTTCAGAAACTTTTGGAAAACAACTACACACTGGGAGCCTCCACTTTCAGCTACAATCCGAATACCCAACTCCTGATGCTCCACCGTCCGATCGATAACCGCGGAATCACGGCCAAGATTCTGGACGACAAAATCGACCGCATCCTGCGAGGTGTGGAGTCCACTCGGGCCGATTGGGATTTCGATTGGAACCTCCCCATTTCCGCCTCCGCTCGACAAGGCAAGTGAGAGGAAATCCTCCGGGAAAAGCAGGTTTTAAAACCTGCTTCTGCTCTGTTAGTATGGTGGAACTCGATAAGGCATTGCTCCGGGTAGTACTTCCGAATTTTACGGTTAAAAGCTTAGGGATTTCCATGCTGGATAGCGAGCGGATCGAAGAACTCCTGGACCGCTATGAAGAAGCCCTCGAGACGGGCCAAGTGGTTACGGTGGAAACTCTCTGCCGGGACGATCCGCACCTGATCGAGGCGGTTCGAAAGAAATTGGCACTTCTGGCAAAAGTCGATGGCCTGGTGGCCGCGGATGAGTCGGAAATCGGCATTCCCTCGGAAAAGGTCGCAGGCCGATATCGGGCCCAGAGTCCTCTCGGACAGGGCGGACTTGGCCAAGTTTTCATCGCCTTGGATGAAGAATTGGAACGCGAGGTTGCCCTGAAGCGCCTCCTACCCGGAAGAGCTTCCGATCCCGACAATCAAGCGCGCTTCCGTCGCGAAGCCAAGATCACCGGACAGCTGGAGCATCCGGGCATTGTCCCGATCTATGGCCTCGGATCGGATTCGAAGGGAAGACCCTACTACGCCATGCGAAGGGTGACCGGAGACACCCTCGACCAAGCGATCGAGCGGTATCATCGGAAGGAACTCAGTTTGCTGACAGTCTTGCGAAATTTCTTAACCGTCTGCCAAACCGTAGCCTTCGCCCATAGCAAGGGGATTATCCATCGGGACCTCAAGCCCCAAAACATTCTCGTGGGAGAATTTGGGGAAACTCTGGTGATCGATTGGGGGCTGGCCAAGCCGGTGGCCGAAGGGGAGCCTATCGATGCGGAAACTGCGAATACCTCCCGGATAGACGAAGTGACCCCGACGATGCAGGGGATCCGGAAGGGATCTCCAGCCTATATGAGTCCCGAGCAAGCGGAAGGTCTACCCGCCACCGAATCTTCCGATATTTACGCGCTCGGGGCGACGCTCTACAAAATCCTGACCGGAAAAGCTCCCTTCCAAGAAGGTTCCCGCATTTGGGAGCGGATCCGGACGGGCGACTTTCCCCCGGCTCGGGGGGTTCGTCGCGACGTCCCCCTCTCCCTGGACGCCATCTGTCGAAAAGCGATGAGCGTTCGTGTCGAAGATCGGTATCCTCGAGCTCTCGAGCTGGCCTCGGACATCGAACACTGGCTGGCGGATGAACCGGTCTCCGCCGCCCGCGATCCATGGGGGGTTCGCTGTCGCCGCTGGATGCGTCGGCATCGGGCTTTAGTGTTGAGCGCTTTGTCGATGCTGGCAGTCGGGATCGCTGCGGTCGTGGTGCTGCTGCTCCGGGAGGATCAATCCAATAAAGTCTTAAAGCAATCCAACGACGAATTGATACAAGCCAACCAGCGGGTCACCCAATCGTTGGACGATATTAAGAAGGCGAACGAGAAAGTGGAAAACGCCCTCCACTTCAGCCGTTGGGAACGAGATAAAGCGCAGATAAATCTGGCCTCCGTAGCCTCGGGAGAGCAAAAGGGGGCGCGGGCGGCGTATCTGTTACGTCAAACCAGCCCCCGCCCCGGGGAGTCGGACAATCGATCCTGGGAATGGTATTATCTCAGTCGCCCCTTTGCTCTCGACCGAGCGGAGATACCCGGACCCCCCTCTCCTTCCGCGATTGCCGTTTCAAATGACGGCCGCTGGGTGGCCTCCACCAACGGGCGGCAGGTCTCTCTGTTCAGCGTAGAAACCGCCAAGCGGATGTTCACGTTTCCGACGAAACCGTATTCCTTGTCGATCGCTTTCTCGCCCGATAGTCGTACGCTGGCCGTCCCCAACGAAAAGACAGCCGCTTTGTGGCGGTTGCAAGGCGAGGATTGGATTCACGGGCCTGCGATGGAGCGCTTCGCACACCGCTGCGAAAGTTTAGCTTTTGCCCCGGCAGGAAATCTCCTGGCCGTTAGCGGAGACGGCGGCCGCCTCCGACTTTTTCACTCCGGCACCGGAAAATTACTGGCGGATTCCCAAGAACTCCAGCAAGGCCAACCCAGCACGGACGACAACCTGGAAGGTTTAGCGTTCTCCGCCGATGGAACTCGGCTCGCCGGGAGAAGACTTTTGCAACCCCTGGTATTTGAAATCGAACAAAAAAAAGAGATCACTTCCCTGAAGCTTGCTTTTCGAGGGGGGAAAGAGATCAGCGCTTATAAAGTCTGGTTCGAAGAGAAGCAGAACGACCTGGCCATTCAAGATTCCAACGCGATACGAGTCTTTGACCGATTCCATCAGGAACGAAAGAAAATTGCGCTCCCCGCGGAGGGCCGCGAGGTGCATCCGATTCTGAGGGAGCCGTCCGGGAGTTATTGGGGACTTTCCCAGGGAGTCGCCTGGCAGATTTATCAGCCCCGCTGGCGCGATCCCTCCTCCCTCCCGGGCTTTCCCGGTGTGGAGCGATTCGGTAAGCCGGTGATCCAGCCGCTCCGTTTTGATCAGCTCGTGTCGGCCGTGGGTCTTGCCTCGAACGGAAAAACCGGGGCTTTTGGACTCCGGGATGGCCGCATCGTGATTACCGATACGATTTCGACGGAACCGCAAGTAATTATCCGTCACTCCGGCTTGCAGGAGGTCACGGGGGCGTTTCTAACTCCTCACGGGGATCAACTGCTATCGTTCGACTCCGGACGAAATGCCTGCTTTGGCCCATTAGGTTCCGAGCCCCGCTTTCGGAGGAGCGGCGAAATGAACCCTGGGATTGGTCCCTCGTCTACTCCTTGGACCGGCAGCCTCTCCAACGATGGGGCCCTGTTCGGCATTCGGGATGCGAGGAATATTTCCGTCATCGAGTCTTCCAGTGGACGGACGCTCCTCACCCTTGCCTCCGCCTTCGAGGGAGGCCTCTTCCCAACCCATGCGCCCCTGGGATTCTCTCCCGATGGTTCGCGACTGGCGTTTACGCTTTCGAAATTCGACTTCCCGACCCAGAAATTCACTTCCCACGAAGTCCGAGTCTGGAATTTAAAAGAAGATCGAGAGATTCTCCGATTTCCCAGTGAAGGGCAGGCGCTCGATCTGGCCTATTCGCCGGATGGTCAAAAAATTGCACTGGCTCAGGAACATGAGGTCCTCCTCTATTCCTCCGACGGATCGAGAGGATTGCAGCGGCTCAAGGGGCGCGGGCCATTTAACAGAGTGGCCTTCTCTCCGGATGGTTTAAAAATCGCCGCGGGATCCAATTCGGGTGAAGTCACGGTCTGGAAATTATCGGATCCCAAAGAAGGAGAAGTCTTTTCCCTCCATAGTTCGGAAATCACAGGTCTGAATTTTTTTCCGGGAAGCCGACTTTTAGCGAGTAGTGGTACCGACGGCTTTATCCGGCTCTTTGATGTCGTCGACCGACTCGAACGCGGAACCTTGCCGTGCCGGCTTCCCATCAAATCTTTGGCTCTCGCGGCCGATGGAAAAACGATCGTGGCGGGTTGCGAACAAGGTCTCTGTATGGTTTTCCGCGCGGCCGAAGATGCCACGATCGTCAGAAGGCTGCAAAAACAGGCCCAAAGACCGCCCGACCGGAGCGAAATTGAACGCGATCTGGCAATTGCCGCTTGGGGCTGGTATCTCGAACGGCGTCGAGAAAACGATGAAGTTTGCTCGCAGCAAGCCCTGGAGATAGGCGTGCAGGCGTGCGAGAAGTTGGAAAATTCTCCCGAAACCGAGTCTTGGACGAAGGCCTTTCAAAGCGAATGGGAAAAATTGAAAAAATAATTGCCCCCGGGGAACTACTCGATCCGCTGAGAAGAGTGTGGTGCGGATGAAACTATTTAAGTCAACTTTCCCTGGAGCAGTGATGAACAGTTTTTCCAAAGTATTCGGTATCGCGGCTTTCTTCGTAATAGTCACGATCCTTCGCGACCCGAATCCGTTCAAGAAGTGGATTCGCGAGGCCGTGGCCCCGGAAACACCGACCGCGGAACAACTGGAATGGAAACACAATCGGGAGCGAATCAACCACAGTCTCGAATACAATCCTCAGCAATTTCGGGATCTCAGCAACACTCGAGCGGAGGTCCAAGAGTTCCTGAAAAAAGGGGGATTCTAAAGGGCCTCCGCAATTTTGAGTCGGGCCGCCCGCCAGCGGCGTTTGACAGTGGACTTATCGACGCCGATGATTTCAGCGGCTTCTTCCTGAGTGAGTTCGTGGTAGATCAGAAGATCGACCACCTCCCGTTCTTCCTCCGGAAGCTTTTCCACGAGTTCGTGGAACTCCGTCCACTGAGCCAGTCGATGGGGATCCCAAGTATTGCCGGAGACGTCTATTCCGACCGGGTCCCCCATCGGGCCCGGAGATCGGCCTGGAGTCTCCGAAACGGGCTCTCCTGGTTTTCTCCGGCCATAATAGTGGCGGGTCAGGTCGAGAAGCTGTCGGCGAATCTGGGCGGCCCCGAGCCCGAGATATTCTCGAGTGCTGGTGGGCTGGACCGCTTCCAGCGACTTCCAGAGACGAACGGCCGCCTCTTGGACAACATCGTCGGTCTGTTCCCACTCTTTCAGTCGGGAAAAGTTGACGCGAAGTATCTTGGCGGTCAGGTTACGAAAGCGATCATAGGAAATCGAAATGAGTTCATTACGAGCCGAAGCCTCCCCGAGCCGCAAGCGTTCGAGCAGAGGCTGGATCCGTTGGCTGATCGACGTTTCCGACACGGCCATTCTCCTTGAAATTAACTTACTAAGTCCTTGGACCTAAGCGGAGAAAAGCTTGCGGTCCGATCCTAAAAGCGGATCGGAGCTCTTCCGGCAGTCCTTAAGAACATCGGGCAATTCGTCACTCTTGGGAGCCAAAACTCGTGCGACCAGCCAAAGTAGTCCATACGATCACCGGACCAGCCGCGATACCAGACGATAATCGGATCCTTTATTTCCAACGCGACCGCGCGGGGTTTTCATTCCTGTCCCATTATTATGCTGCTTCGATCGAGATCGACGGAGAAACCTGGCCGACTGTAGAGCACTTCTACCAGGCTCAGAAATCGCCCGATCCGGAATATCGAGCCGCCATCCGGGCCGCGGTGCACCCATCGCTTGCCAAACAATTGGCCGCCGCGCCCGAGGCACCGAGCAAGGTGTCGAAACGTTCCTGGTTCAAGATTTCCGGTGTACGGCCTCGTGCCGATTGGGATACTGTTAAAGTGGAGGTCATGCGGAGGGGCGATATCGCTAAGTTTCGTCAACATGCGGACCTGGCGGCGCTTCTGCTCGCGACCCGAACCGCCGTGTTGATCGAAGACTCGCGCTTGGATTCGTTCTGGGGGACCGGAGAGAACGGGACGGGATTGAATTGGGCGGGCCGCATTCTGATGGAAATTCGAGAGAGCCTAAGCATAAGTAGAGGATAAGATGGCGCAGAGTGACGAAAAAGATATGTGGGTAGTTCTTAGAGGAATCGGAGAGGTTCTGATTGTAACGGTACCGGAAAAATGGAAGGAGGCGACAATGCGTATAGAAGTCCAAGCTTCTCCTGCTCAAACCATTATCAAGAGTACCATTTGGTCAGAACAATTTCCCTTAGAAATATTGGAAGCCAACGAAGAAATCTGGACTGCTATACGCGAGTTCCAACTGCTCTGCTTACATAAAGGTCTACCTTGGGTGAAGTTGAATACACGAATTGAACGAGTTGGGCCAAATTGGACGATCAGCAATGAATTTGACTAGCCGCTCGTTGAAAAAGTCCCACTTCTTCTGGTATAGTGCGGCTTCAATTCAAGTTGAGAATCTTATCCTCTTTTGAGGACGTTTTAATGGCAATGGGAAAGCATAAGTCTCCGGATACGGGGCTTTGGATCGCGACTGCCGATTTGCCGTAGTCGCCCGGCCCTCCGTTCTACCAGAAGTTGAATCAATTATTAGCCGAAGCGGGTTTCGATACGTGGATCGAGAAGCGTTGCGAGTTCTACTGGGCGGAATCCCTGGGTCTTCCGTCGATTCCATCCGGGGACTATTTTCGGACGATTTTGATCGGCTACTTCGAAGGGAGCGCGTCGCAGCGAGGGATCGCCTGGCGTTGCAGTGACTGTCGTTCTTTATCGGATTTCCTGGGAATTCCGATCGACCAACGGACGCCGGACCATTCGAGTTGGAGCCGAGTGCATGGCCGGTTGCCGTTGGAAGTTCATGAAGAGGTGTTCGCCTTCGTATTGGGTATCGCTTCGAAGAAGAAGTTGTTGCATGTTCAGGAAAGTCGGGGTCGATTCGCTTCCGCGGGTTACAGCGGTACGAGCAATCGTTACACCTACGTCTACAACTCTGAAAACCAGATGACTTCCCAAGCTGGTCCATTTAGCGTCAGCTTCACGTTCGGTTATGACAATAACAGCGATCTAACCTCGCTGGTCGACGGCAGCGTATATATCCAGACTTCCACTTACGACACCGACTCTCGACTGTTGAACCGAACTGTAACGATGGGAGTAAACGCCGAAAAAGCCACATTCAGCTATGACACCGCCGGGAGGTTGTACTCCGTCACCGACTCAATCGGTTGCACCAAGTCGACCAACGAAGGGACCATCACCTACGGCTACAACTCCAAGGAACAGCTGACGTCGATTTCGACCTCGTGGGGTCCTACCTTCGGCTACCCAAGAACAACAATAAAGCGGAGCGAGAAATCCGACCGGGCGTGATGATGCGGAAAGTCAGTTTCGGCAGTCACAGCAATGAGGGGGCTCAAACGCGAAGCATTCTGAAGAGCATTTATCGCACCCTGAAATTACGAGAGCAAGATCCTTTAAAGGAAACCGAATCGGCCCTCCACACCTACATGCTCACGGGAGTGCTCCCACCGCTACCGGTGAAGCTCAGTTCAGGAGGGTGAAAGGGTACGAATATTTTTCAGTGTGTCTACTTCAAGTTGACCAGGTGAAGCCATCGTCTCACGCTTACCGCCTACTTGCGACGGACGATTAATAGGGGGTCGGCACCTTGACATACTTGGTCACATGTCGTTCCTTGGTGATTTTCACCTGGATTTCCTTGTGGCGAGTGACATAGGTTTCGTAGGCCTTACCGCAGTGATCGTACTGGGTGATGCAAGCCTGGTAGGGAACCTGTCGAGTTTCATAGCAGATCACCGGTTCGCAAACCGTAATCTTTTTCAACACGTAGCTGCAGCCGCATTCGTCAGCTCTGGCCGAGTTTCCGAAGCCCATTCCCAGAACACACACTGCCACTGCACAGCCGAATTTGATTGTTCGAAACATGATAGTAACTCCGTAAGTTTGTTTTTGCAGCCTTCTCAACAGCTGAAACGGAGTCGCCTGGAAAATCTTCCCGAAGAAAAAAATATTTTTTGTTCCAGTGGATCTGTGAAGCGTCCTGCTCTGAGAAGAAGTGCGTTGATGGGCGTCATCGTCGAAAAGAAGCAGGCGGTTTCACTCGCTTTCAAATACCCGTGGTGGGAATGGCAAAAAGCTCTCGAATCTTCCGAGAAAACAGATCGAATGCAAAATTCTGCATCGTTAAATTTACTTTATTCTGATTTCATAGAAGATTCTGAACCTTCATCCGTTAAAGAGGCATAGCCAGCAGACAAAGGTCGACTGAGACCTCTGCAAAATCTAAAATCTTCCTTTACAGGAGTTCGAAAATGGGTATGCGTGCAAGAATACTTTAATTGGTGATGAGAATCGGAAAGCTCTTTGGCGTTCCGTCGGTACCCTGGACCTGCCGCCAGACGGTCTGCCCGCGACGGAAAAGATTCCCGAGAAAAGCAGAAAAACTCTAGAAAATAAAGTAACGGCCTCTCATAATTGAGGCTGTTTTTCTTTTTCGCTTAGGACGGCAGCTACGGATAGCCTGTAACCGATTTGAGGTAACATCCATGCGTTGGTGCTTGTCTCTTCTCTTCCTGACTCTTTGCTTCCCTCTTTTCGCACAAGAGGGCAAACGGTACGCCGTAATCGTGGGAATAAACGAGTACCAGCACTCCAAGCTGGGAAAGTTGAATTGTGCCATCAACGATGCGACCGACCTGTCCCAGATTCTCAGTAACGACGGCTACTCCGTGACCTTGTTGACTAACGACACGGCCACCAAACCGACTAAAGCTGATATTGAGAAGGCCATCGAAAGCACTTTGCAGAAAGCCAAGTCGCAGGACACGGTGCTGATTGCCGTGTCGGGCCACGGCCTGCAATTCGACAAAGAAGCTTATTTCTGCCCGATGGATGCGAAACCCTTTCCGGATGAGACCAAAACTTTGGTCTCTTTGAACGGCCTCTACAAGCAATTCGACAAGTCCTTTGCGGGCGTGAAGGTCCTGTTCGTGGATGCCTGCCGGGATGACCCCGATCCGGCCCGCAGCTCCGGCAAAGGGATCGACGCGGATAGTGCTCCTGAACCGCCAAAGGGTGTCATGGCCATGTTCAGTTGTTCTGCTCGCCAGCGATCCTATGAGGACCTGGAGCGCAAGCATGGGGTGTTCTTTCACTATGTGATCGAAGGACTGACTGGGAAAGCGACGAATGCCGACGGGGAAGTGACCTTTACGCTTTTGAACGACTATGTGGCCAAACGAGTGAATCCGCGTGTGCTGGAGCTTTACAAAGGCCCCCAACAGATGCCGAACATGGTGGCAAAAACGGTTGGGGCCTCCCCGGTATTGGTGAACGAAGAAAGTAACAAAATCGCCCGGGAACTTCGCGAGCGCATTCTCTTTGGTCCTGGCCCCAAAAAATACCTGGAGGAACACAAGTCTCGCATACCTGCCTGGAAGCAAGCCGCTGAGAAGGGAAACCCCGCCGCGATGACGATGGTGGGAGGGATCTATTCTTTTGGAGTCGATACGGAGATTAACCGTTTGGAGGCACTGAAATGGTACCTTAAGGCGGCGAACTTGGGTGAAAGCTCAGCGATGCATAATTTGGGGGTGAGTTATTTGAATGGACAGGGTGTCCCCAAGGATGAAATAGAAGCTCTGAAATGGATCCAAAAATCCGCCGAGGCAGGGAATCCTGCGGGAATGTATATGTTTGGGAATTTGAATGAATTTGGCAGAACTGGACTAAAGAAAAACGATTCCGAGGCTGTTAAATGGTACATGAAAGCTGCCGAAGCGGGCCAACCGTTGGCGATGAATAAGCTCAACATCATGTTTAGCAGCGGACGAGGCGGATTAACTAAAGACGAAAGACAAGCTGTTAAATGGACCAAGCAATCTGCCGAGTTGGGGAATTCCTTAGGAATGTTAAACTTAGCTATCATTTATGAAGAAGGGCTTGGGGGACTGGCAAAAGATGATACTGAAGCCGCCAAATGGTACAAAAAAGCCGCTGAAGCGGGTAATCCTCCAGCTATGAATGATTTAGGAGTGATGTACTTAAGCGGTCGTGGTGGACTGAAGAAGGATGAAACTGAAGCCGCCAAATGGTATAAAAAAGCCGCTGAGGCAGGCCAATCAGTGGCGATGTGTAACCTTGCTGAAATGTACCAGGCTGGTTTAGGAGGATTACCCAAAAACGATACTGAAGCCGCCAAATGGTATAAAAAAGCCGCTGAGGCGGGGAACGCTCGAGCGATGAATGAACTAGGTGTAATGTATGAGTACGGACGAGGTGGATTAAATAAAGACGAACTCGAAGCTGTCAAATGGTTTAAAAAAGGCGCTGAGGCTGGGAACTCCCTTGCAATGAATGATCTAGGTGTAATGTATGAGTACGGACGAGGTGGATTAAATAAAGACGAACTCGAAGCTGTCAAATGGTATAGAAAAGCCGCTGAGGCAGGTAACGCTCGAGCAATGTCCAATCTCGCATTAAAGTATGAATCGGGTCGTGGAGTTGCAGGAGACGAAGCCGAAGCCTTGAAATGGCACAAGAAAGCTGCTGCTGGAGGAATTGCGGACAGCATGACTCAGATCGGTTATATGTATGCAAATGGGCTCGGTGGTTTAGTCAAGAATGATGTGGAAGCAGTCAAATGGTTCTCGAAAGCCGCGAATGCTGGATTGGCGCTAGCTATGTATAACCTTGGAATACATTACTGGAATGGGCGCGGAGTTCCTCAAGACAGATCAGAGGCGATAAAATGGTATAAAAAAGCTGCCGATAAGGGGTATAACGACGCAAAGGAGAGGCTGAAAGAACTGGGTGTGAATCCATAAGAGTAATCTTGGAAAAAGCCTCCGAGTCATATTACTAGCGAATCTAACAAACCCCTTATTTGGACGGTTTTTGATGAAGTAAGTAGGGTTTTGTAGGGGCGAATCGTTTTTTAAGTTAAATATTCAGTTTGAATCGAGTAAATTGCTTTTCGAATACTGAATTTCCATTCCTTGATCGCGTTGTGAAGCGTCTCCTCACAATCCCCACTTTTTCCCCAAACTGGGCGATTGAAAAAAAACGTGGGTAACCCTCCAACCGGAATGAACTCCGGGAACTTCTCCGCACTCCAAACGGCCAGTACTACGGCCAGAACCAAATCGTCGTGCGTTCCTTTACTGCCTGGATTCCCGAGGTGATCATCACTTCTTCTGGATAAACGCCGGGGTACGCTTTCCCAAGCAGTTTAACGACCGCGTTTCCCACACCGGTGCGATTGACGACCAGTGGGCCATGCTCTACCTGGGCATGTAACCGGGTTTCCCGGACCTTCTGAAAGATCACTTCATAGGGAGTACCTGAGACAAACCGTTCCAGATGCCGAACGTGATATTTGGAATGATCCCTCTCATCGGGAGTGGTGGCTTCGAAGTCCCGCCGCTCAATGACCGCAAATGCCGTCGGTACGTTGGCTTGGCCGAGGTCCAATCCACAAGCATGACTGATATGCAGGAGTTTCATTGGTCTATTCCCCACGTTGTTCTCAATATTCCCGGGCCCACATCCGAAAGAATTACTCGAACCGTCTCTGATTTTCGCGCTGAGCCTGATAGAGTTTTTCCAGGAATTTATTCTTCTCGTAGGCTAATACCCGCTCGCCGGTCCAGAGAACTATTCCCACCGCGAACACCAGATCGTCTTAAGTGTTTCCCGCCAGGGATCTCGTTCGCTGGGAAAGATTTAGGTCGCATCGGTCACTCCTTCCCCAGAATGAGATCCACGACCCAACAGCCTTTGACATGGGGGTCGTCGCCGCGACAGTGCTGTAGAATTTCATGGTTATCACAACCGGAGTCCTCGAGAGCATCGGCCAGGATGGGCATTTGGTCGAAGGCACGGTTGTCGTACATGGTCCGGGCGAGGTCCGTGACTGTGGTAGTTTGCCAGTCTGGGTCGATCGTTAGGGGGCGGAACGGGTTGCCGAAGATGTCGCGAACATGGTCGCTCTGAACATTTCGTTCCGCGTGATAATTTTTTGATCGAGATCCGGCTTTCGCTGCCAAATCAGATGAACCATAAGCGACGGGTAAACCACCTTTATCATAAGCTGTTCCATCAGGTGAGACAAAGTCATTAAGAGTCTGTTCCAAAAGCCGAATTAAGCGGCTAGAGTTTTAGGAGTATGGCCTTTATACCGAAACCGTTGTGTATGTTTCACTCGACTGGGATAGAGACGGCGTAAGTAGTGTTGAATGCATGCGATTTGCACGATGGCCTCGCTGGATTCCGGTAAATGCTCGTAGTCTTTACTTAGCCGTCGACAACGTCCCAACCAGGCGAAAGTTCGCTCCACCACCCAGCGACTTCTCAGCGGCATAAACTTTCGTTCTCCCGACGGACGATTCACCACCCAAACGGTATAGGGTCGCTTGTGATCCCGCAGCCAACTCTGCAATTGATAATTGTGATACTTGTTGTCCGCCTGTATGGTTTCCAAGCGGGGAAAAGCAGTTTTGGGCATCTGTTCAAAGAGAGTTTGAGCGGCTTTGGCATCATCGACATTCGCGCCCGTTACCACTAGGGCTAGCAGTAATCCGAGAGTATCCACCACGATGTGGCGTTTACGGCCGCGGACCTTTTTGCCGCCATCGGTTCCGACTTCTTCTCCTCCAAAAGCCGTCTTCACCGACTGGCTGTCGATGCAGGCAACGCGAGGATTGGGCGAACGATTGGCCGCTTGACGAACGCGACAGCGCAGAGCCGTTAGGATCTCTTCCCAAGTGCCGTCCCGCTTCCAAGCTTCAAAATAATTGTAAACCGTTTTCCACGGGGGAAAGTCATGCGGTAAACCTCGCCAGCGACATCCTTCCCTGGTCAGGTAGAATAGGGCATTGACGACTTCTCGCATGTCGGTTTTTCGCGGTCGACCACCGGGTCGAGCCTCGGGAATCCAGGGCTCCAAAAGAGCCCACTGAGCATCCGTTAAATCTGTTGAATAGGGTTTCCGTTCCATGTGTAATTATACACACATACACGCTTTTGGAACAGACTCTAAGTGACAGAGTATATGCTGCCATCGCTGCATCTCGAATCACGCCAATATTTTCATGAACATAAACTAATTCAGCTTGGGATCTTGCCTGAGCTAAATCTCTTTCACCAACCTTTCCTTCAACAAATTCTTCAGTCACTTCAATAACGGCTTTGCTCCTTGGATCCGTCCACTGCTCAAGAACCCTTCGGCAACCTGCAATTGCAAAAAGCCGAAACTTGCGTTCACTGGCTTTGTCCCGAAGAAAATTTTGCATCGGATTAGGATCGGTCGCTTTCATCCAGACTTCCTCTGTCACGGCAACTGCCCCTTCCATACGCGAACCATGATCGGGTTGTGTACGATCACGTCCCCCCATTTACGGTAAGTAGGTTTTTCCTGATGCTGCCCGTCCGCTAATTCATCCCATGGCACACCATTCGTTCTGCAGATCAATGAGACGTTGTGCATCTGCCAGGCCGCGACTCCTTTTTGTTCTCCGACAACACCACAGATGACGAAGCCGTGAGGAAGGATGACTAAAACTTGAGAGCCGATTTCGAGCATGGGATTAACCTGTAAGAATTTTGTGAGTATGAAATCATCACCGCCGAAACAGACATGACTCCCGTCGTATTCGTAACCATCGCCCTGCGCGGTTGCACCACCGGCACCCTCCTGGAACCAACTTCCAAAAGGTACGTGGGGTCCATCTCCCGTGCAGTAATCTTCTTGCCCATCCAGGGTATAAATCAGGCAATAGCCATCTCCTGAATAGATTTCTTCTTCAAATGGTGAACCGGTACTTTTGTTATTGAGCATTCGGTCTCCAGTTCCTAACCGAAGATATTCGAGAAAATAACCTTGTTTAACGCCTTCGAATTGGCAATCCTTCCGATACCATTCTGATTCCCAGAGCTTACCTTGTTCCTCCAGCCAGTCCGCAAAATGAGTCGAGGAACAGGATCCAGAGGATAATCAAAGATGGTTTTTAGGAAGGCGTTACGATCTCTCACAACATGAATCCTCTCATTATTGGTTCGCCCATTTGGATTGGCGAACCTTCGCCCTTTTCGGGCTCTGTCGCACGGTTGGTGCAATAAGTAGCTGTGAATTCATAAGGTTGGAAACGTGCAATTCAGGATTTGGAAAAGCATCCATTCTCGAAAACGAATGTCCCCAGAATCAACTCCACTCCTACGGACCTCCAAGTTCTTCGGATGAATTCCTTTCTCTAACAAGCATGCATCCGCTCGACACAATTCTCAAGCAATTCGTGATTTTCAACCTTGTGTTCACATAAAGGTGAACCAGTTCAGCCTCCAGCCTCTTCCCTTCAATTATTTGGAAACATCTACAATCGACAGGAATGTCTCCCAATCTAATAATCGTTTATCACCAACTGGGAGACAGAGCCCATTTTCGATCGGCGTTTGCACCTAGTCTCAAGGAAGGGCTCATTTTTCCAAGAGCGCGACCTCCGGTCCGAAGGCCGCGTTCATTTCGCACGCCACCGTAGTACTCAGTTGACGGCTGTCTCATTCCTTTATTCCAATGCCGCCTGGATCTCGACTACCCAAGCCTATTCAACTTGGAGTTTGGTTTTTTCGAGTCCATGGTCTGTCCCTGGTTGCATTACTTTCGCTCCTGTTCGTACAAATACCTCTGATATTTTTTTTACGCGGCGAACACACTCCGCACTTACGCAGGGAGGGATCTGCCATTAACAGAACATCATTGCTCCTACTCTTACTTCCTGGATTATTACTGTCTGGGTCAATCAACGCGGCCGACCCACCTCTCTTGCTTCAACGACCGACAGTCAGTGAGAAGCTGATTGCGTTCTCTTATGCGGGCGATCTGTGGACAGTCGACAGATCTGGAGGAGACGCACGACGTCTGACCGCAGGCGTCGGTTTGGAAACCTACCCCGTCTTTTCTCCCGACGGCAAAATGGTTGCATTCGCCGGGGATTATGAAGGTAATCTCGATGTTTATGTCATTCCTTCAGAGGGAGGAATTCCCAAGCGGTTAACCTATCATCCCGATTCGGATGCTCCGGTCGGCTGGACGCCCGACGGGAAGAACATCCTTTTTCGTTCGGGTCGCACCAGTTCGGCTCGCTTCCTGAAGTTGTTCTCGGTGCCGGTTGAAGGGGGACAACCCTCCGAACTTCCCCTTCCCATGGCGGAGGATGGCTCGCTCTCCCCAGATGGTAAGAAGATCGCTTATGTGCCACTCTCCAACAAACCGCCGTTCCCGGGTAGCTTCCGTCCGGTGCGAAATTATCGCGGTGGAACGGCCTCACCGGTATGGATCGCCGATCTGGCGGATTCATCGATTACCAAAGTGCCGCGAAAAGATTCCAATGACTTTAATCCCATGTGGATTGGCGACCAAATTTACTTCCTCTCCGATCGCGACGGACCGACGACGCTGTTCGCTTACAATATCGCGTCCAAAGAAGTCAAACGAGTGCTGGCACCGGAAGCCCAGGATATTAAATCCGCTTCCTCTTGCGGCAACGCAATCGTTTATGACCGATTCGGATCGGTGCACTTATTCGACGTGACAACGGGCGTTACAAAACCTGTCTCCATTCGTATCAACGCCGATCTCCCAGGAGTGCGGCCCAAGCTGGAGAAGGTCGCCAAGAACATCCAAAAAGCGAGCTTGTCTCCAACCGGAGTTCGTGCTTTATTCGAAGCCCGCGGTGAAGTGGTAAGCGTACCCGTCGAAAAAGGGGATGTTCGAAATCTGACGAATTCAACCGGAGTCGCGGAACGTGATCCGGTATGGTCTCCCGATGGAAAAGCCGTGGCCTATCTCTCCGACGAGTCCGGCGAATATAAGCTCCACATTCGTTCGCAGAGCGGATTCGGGGAAGTGAAAAAATTCACGTTGGGTGAAAGTCCCTCGTTTTATTACAACCCCGTTTGGTCGCCCGATAGCAAACGGATCGCCTATCAGGATAAACGGCAAAACCTCTTTTACATTGATCTTGAAACCGGTAAGTCGACGAAGGCCGATACGGGACCCTATGACGATGATGTGCCTTCTGCGCCCGTTTGGTCGCCCGACGGACGCTGGCTGGCGCATTCTCGACTTCTGAAAAACTACCTCTATGCGGTCTTTTTACACTCCCTTGAGACGGGGAAGACCAGCCAGATTACCGACGGGATGAGCGACGCGAAACATGTCGCTTTCGACAAGAGCGGGAAATACCTCTTTCTGACCGCCAGTACCGATATCGGCCCGGCAGTGGGCTCGGGTATGTCCAGCCTGAATCGTCCGGTGACAAGAAGCGCCTACGTGATAGTACTCAATAAGACCGATCACTCTCCGCTAGCTCCCGAGAGCGATGACGAAAAAGTCAAACAGGAAAAGGAAAAGAAGGAGAACGATAAAGAGAAGAAAGAAGGCAGCAAAGAGCTGCCTAAGGTTACCATTGACTTGGATGATATCGATCAGCGAACGCTCTCCCTACCCGTACCGGCGAAAAATTACATCGGTTTGCTCTCATGCAAAGCGGGCTCGATTTTGCTTCTCGAAGCGCCGGTCGTTTTGAATCCTGACGATTCCAGCCTGAACCCGGACTCTCCGCCTTTGATCGTTCATCGTTTCGATCTGGAGAAGAAAAAGATGGAAAAGTTGATCGAAGGAACGACCCGAGTTGCCGTCTCTTTCGATGGGGAAAAGATGCTGTATCGGTTAGGAGATAACTGGTTTGTGACTGGAACAGGACAACCGGCGAAGCCTGGCGAGGGAGAATTAAAACTCGATAAGGTCGAAATTTTGGTCGATCCCCGAGCTGAGTGGCGACAAATCTACCGAGAGGTTCTGCGACTCGAACGCGACTTCCTCTATGATCCCCACTTCCATGGCTACGACCTAAAAGGCATGTGGGCCAAACATGAGCCTTATTTGAATGGATTGGGAAGTCGTTACGAATTGAACTACTTGTTAGACGAATTATTAGCCGGGCTGAGCTTGCAGCATGTCTACTTGACGGGAGGTGACGTACCGCGTCCGGAAAATCGAAAATGTGGTCTTCTCGGCGCGGATTATCGCGTTGAGAATGACAGACACCGGATCATCAAGGTCTATCGCGGGGAGAGTTGGAACCCCAGCTTGCGAGCTCCTCTCACACAGCCCGGCGCGCAAGTCAAGGAAGGAGAATATTTGTTAGCTGTGGAGGGGAGGGAGCTTCGCGGAGAGGACGAAATCTACCGTCTATTTGAAGGGACCGCCGGAAGGCAGGTCGTACTAAAAGTTGGCCCATCGCCTGACGGAAAAGAGAGTCGGGAGATCACGGTCGTACCGACCTCAAGCGAACGGGCTTTGCGGAACTTGGCCTGGGTCGATGCCAATCGTCGGACGGTGGATCGATTGACGGAGGGCCGGGTAGCTTACATCTACCTCCCCGACACGCAATCGCAAGGTTATACGCGTTTCAACCGTTACTTTTTTGCCCAGGCCGGGCGCGAGGGAGCAATCGTCGACGAACGCTTCAACGGGGGCGGATTACTGGCCGATCACGTTATCGATTACTTGCGACAGCCCATCCGCAATTATGCGAGCACTCGCGAGGGGGCCGACCAGGCATTCCCTACTTCAGCTATTCCCGGACCGAAGGTGATGCTCATCAACGAACAAGCGGGATCCGGAGGCGACTACCTGCCCTATACATTCCGCCAGTCTAAGCTTGGGCCTCTGGTGGGCAAGCGAACCTGGGGTGGTCTCGTAGGCATAGGGGGTTATCCAGAGCTTATTGATGGAGGAAGCGTAACGGCGCCCCGTTGGGGCATTTGGTTTCCCAACAGCCGCTGGGACGTAGAAAACCGGGGCGTTGCTCCTGATATCGAAGTAGAATTCGATCCCCGGATCGCCAGACAAGGGAAAGACCCCCAGTTGGAGAAAGCCATCGAAATCGTATTAGAGGAGTTGAAAAAGAGTCCGGTCAAGCGCCCGAATCGGCCCCCTTTCCCAAACTATTACGAGCCCGGCTTGAAAGAACGATCCGAAGGGAAATAAGTTATATCGGTTCGAGGTCGTGTGGATGCGAAGGGAATGGCATTCACACGACCTCGATAACCCTTTACTAATCGAGCTTTTCTATAAAAAGGGTCGCACCCTTCGGAGTTAGATTGCCGACGTTCTGTTCCCTAATAAGGGATGGTTCTTGAGATGTTTCAGAAGCCGAAGGAACTAGACTTCGAAACCCTTCGATATCTCAACTTTGAACTACTTCTGCGATTGGCTTGGAGGGCAGACAACTTATCGCCCACCCTGCGGCTGTTCTTGGACATTGCGAAGCGATAAGTCCGCACAATTCCCATGTAGTGAGTTTTCTACAGCCCAGTTCAATTTGTCTAGTTTTATCCGGGTTGAGGTGACCTCTGTTGAACTTTTTCTTCAGGACGGATTGCGAGCCTCGGAATTCGTTTGGGCCGGGTGATCGTTCGGGAAGCCGTTGGCGATCTACCCAAGATCTGATAATAGTCCCGGCTACACTTCGAATACCACTACCTCGAAGTAAGCGCAATCCAGCAATGGCTCGAGGCGCCGGAACACGCACTCCTCGAAGTAGGTCTGAGACCACCAGAATACTGGGTATTTTTGGAAAAGGGCGGGACATAGCCGGATTTCATTCGACTTCGGACTAGCATAAGGTCGCGGCACCTGAATTGGTTTGGCTTCTGGGAATTCGGTAACGGCTTCAGTGAGACGCGTCACCACCATCTCATAGAACTGTCCCACGGACTTGCACTGTTCCTCCGAAGCCTGTGGCAGGTAGCCGCGAAAACCGGCAGTAGTCCAGGCACTCTTCGCGCCACGCCACCAAGTTGTTCGCGGGGCAAAAGAGTTCTTCCGTTTCATCCTCCGGAGTCGGCCATGCGTACCGGAACGAGATCGAAGACGCGGCGGTCCTGAGGGAGCGAGACTAAGGCTGGGGGAGGCCGCAGTCCAGAGAACTGGCCAATTCCTCCAGGTCAGACTGCTCAAGTGGCGGCGTGATCTCAACAGCAAAGTCCTCGCGCCGATCGCGCGTGCCTTACTTTCAACGCCGAACGGCACTAACGATTTTTTACTTCTTCTCTCGTAATGGAGAAATCATGCCATTTAACTTCGAGACTTTTGCCTCCAATTCCTTAACCAGCTTCTGAAAATCCGCACGCGGACGAAGAAGTTCTAAAGAGGCAGCCGACTTCAAACGACCTACCCCGGTAAACCCCTCGGCAATTGCTTGGTGGAGCGATTTCATTGCCTGCTCAACTTCGGCTTTTCCTTCCTCAGTAGTAATAATTGAGGCTTCGTTTGATGCGATTGCCGCAAGTTCAGAATGGTAGCAGGCGAGGTTGAAATAATCGCGCGGGGCGAGCATTGGCAATTGCTCCACCAATTCAATAGCACGGCGGATTGACCTGACTGCCTCTTTGGGTTGCCCCAAACGGCGCTGGACGGCCCCCAGTCCTGCGAGCTTGGATGCCAGTTCAATCCGCAGCCAAGCGATTGGAAGTTCGTTAACGTTGATCTTCTCGATCAGAGATAGCGCCTCTTGGCAATTCATCAAGGCCTGTTTGAGATTCCCGCCGGCGCGGAGTATCTGACCGGATTTAACAAGGCTGCGCGCTAATAGATAGTTTAATTGTGAACTGAAAGCTTCATCAGCTTTAGCATGTTTCAGGAAATAGGATTGCAATTTTTCGTAGAATTTTAGGGCTTCCGCAGAATTCCCCAGCTGCACGCATACATCTCCCAGTGTGTTGTAGCATTCTCTTAACGCGGGCAATGCCCGCAACCCTAGGTATTAACGAACATGGCGTCGGTTTATCCAATGGAAGTAACCACACAACCGTTGGAGACTCGACGCCATGCCGACGATCAACTCATTTACGAAGAAGTTCGCCGATTCCATTCTATCCGTTCTGGAATGTTACGACCGCGTGATTTTCAAAGGGTATCTTCCCTTTTTCAAGAATGGAGATCTCCACCGTCTCTGCGATAGCGGACTGGGCATGCGTCGCAAAGACTTCGTTCCCTTCCTGGAAGGTCTGTCCGAAGAACTGGTGGAACATGGCAAACGAGTCGCCGCCGAAGCCGGTGCTCCTTATCGGTTTCTCCAAGGGGAGCACACCAAAGAGCAGATCATCCGCGAGGAGATTGCCAAACGCAGTCTAAAGGAAGGACTGGTCGCCGTGCTGTGCTGCATGGAAACCTGTCGCGGCGTCAAGCTGCGTCCCGGCAAGGATCGACCGGAATTGTACTTCACGTCTCGCCCGCAACGCGTCGTCTATTTCTATTCTCTCGATCCCGAGTTCGGACTGATCCATGTCCGCATCCAAACCTTCTTTCCTTACAGCGTCCAAGTCTACGTCAACGGTCACGACTGGCTGGCCCGCCAGATGAACGAAAAGCAGATCGGCTTCCTTCAAAGCGATAATGCCTTCGTTCAACTCGACAATCCCGAAGCCGCTCAACGCCTGGCCGATCGCTTTGCCCATTTGAATTGGATCAAAATTCTCGACCGTTGGGTCCGCCGGGCCAATCCGCTATTGAAAAAAGACTGGCTGAACCGCTGCCAATACTACTGGGTGATCGATCGAGCCGAGTACAGCACGGACGTTTTGTTCCGAAGTCGTGAAGACTTACAAGCTCTTTACCCGCGTCTGGTCGATCACTCGATTCAACAGTTCTCTGCCGACGACATTATGAAATTCCTGGGACGCAAGCTCTATCCTCAATTCGACGGAGAAATTCTTACTCTGGGCCGCAAGAAACGGGCACCGGGCACACGCGTCAAGCACCGCATGAAAGGCAATTGGCTGAAAATGTACGACAAATTCGAACGGATTCTCCGCATTGAAACAGTAATCAACCAGCCAGGCGAGTTCCACGTCCGCCGTCGATGCATCCGCAAAGGGGTCGAAAAAATGGCCTGGTGCCCCATGAACAAAGGCGTGTCTAATTTCTATCGCTACCTCGAAGTCGCCCGCGCTTCGAATCGACGCTATCTCGAGGCTTTGGCCGTTGTGGACGCTCCTTCGGTCACCGTGCGTCAACTCGACCAACTGAGTCAACCCGTCTCTCTGGGTAACCGGAAGCGACGCGGCTTGAACTTGATGCACGCCGAAGAACAGAAGCTATTCCTGGCTGTCTTATGCGGCGATAATCGCATCAATGGGTTTCGCAACCACGACATCCTGAAAGCGTTGAACGAGCCCGCCCGGGATGCCGCTGAACGGCGTCGGCAAACGCAACGAGTCTCGCGACAATTGGGAAGGTTGCGCGCTCATGGATTGATTCGGAAAGTCCCGCGGGCGCATCGCTATCACGTGACGGATAAAGGCAATGCGGTGATGGCGGCGGCCGTTCGTATCCGCATCAAAGAGTTCCCGAAAGAACTCAAAACCGCGATTTAATAAAATACACAAAAAGTTTGCGCAAAAAGCGCAAAAGATAAGAAGAAAGACTCTAAAGGCTCCCGTACGGTAACGAGACTGGAATCGGATTTGTCAATGCGTTCACAGTTTTCCATGACTTGCAGAAGTGCCTCCTTCGCTTCCGCGGACCGTCCCATATCCGATAGTGCTGAACCGATGTCGCGTTGGATAAACGCTAGCATAATCTGAAATTTTGTGACCGCGGGGTAAGTGTCCGCCAGGTTCTTCGCGATGGCAGCCGCTTTCCTCAAAGATGGGAGAGCCTGTGCGGGTTTCCCCACATCCAATAAAGTGTCGCCGATGTAATAGTCGCTTATTCCCAGTGAGTACTGGTACCTCGAAATGTCGGAATGTGTACTTGCCAGCTTATTCCAAATTACGTGAGCATTATCATGGTTCGCTAACGCCGGCTGCCATTTACCAGCTTCCCAAAGTAACTTACCTGATTGCTCCAAAGTTCGAGCCAACTCTTGTTGAAGTTCCTCGGAGGTGGGATTGACCTTGGATAACTTCCTCAAGATGGCCGCGGCCATATCAGTTTCGGTCGACGCCTCCGAAGGCCTTTGCTTTGACCTATGAACCATGGCGAACCGCGTTAAGCTTTGTGCCACGACGACTTGGACCGCTTCCGTCGGAGAATCCTTTGCAAGTGCTGCGGCCGTATCGTGTTGTTCTCTAAAATTCAGCATCGCGCCGTCTAGATCACCTGTGAAAAGCAATATATAACCCACCGCACCCAAGCTTCGGGCTACATTAAGCTGAGTCTTCAAATCCGACCCTGGCGCAGCTGCCAGATTCCTCCGCATTTCCAGCGCCTTGCGATGTAGAGCAAGTGCCTTTGGCTTGGAACCGATTTGATCGGTTAGATCGGCAAGTTGAAAATACCCGTCCGCCAGGAGACTCCGCGATTTAGGATCGACTTCTCCTTCCAGAAGCTTTTCCATATCGCCATAGAACTCACCGGCTTCTTTCAAAAGCTGGTTTCGCAGCTCCTTGAATTGTCCACTCTTAAGCAATAAGTCCTCGCCGACGCCACTGTGCAGTTTAGCAATCGCTTTCTGGGCTAGTTCGAAGCGTTTCTCCACCTTGACTTGCTCGGCAACCAATTCAGTGTTCTTGGCTGTGAGGTCACGGTTGGCCTGGAGTTTCACCACTAACACTCCCATAACTCCCGCCACGACGAGCGAAGTAATCACTGATGCGGTCGTCAAAGCTACGCGATTCTTTCTCACGAACTTGCGAAGACGATAGCTTCTGCTGGGCGGCACCGCAAGCACCGGTTCGCCTGCCAGATAGCGCTGTATATCCAAGGCAAAGCCATTCGCCGTCTCATAGCGGCGGGATCGGTCCTTTTCCAAGGATTTCATGACGATCCAGTCCAATTCGCCCCGCATGAGTTTTTTTAAATGGGCAGGGTCGGTCTGCCGGCCAGCGGCCAAGGAGGGAAGCGTGTTAGTCGAGCTCAGACGTGTGCTCGGGCGGGGCGGTTCTTCCTCGCGAATCAGACGTCGAATTTCCTCCCAGGCCGCTTCTTTGAAGCGGTTCTTTTCCAGCGGTGTGGTCCCGGTCAACAACTTGTAGAGGAGCACTCCCAGCGAATAAATATCCGACCGCGTGTCGACGTCCAAGTTGTTGAGTTGCGCCTGCTCGGGAGACATATATAGCGGCGTTCCAAGTACTGTTTCGTGAGCGGTGTGAAGGGTTCGCTCCGTCAGCGATTGGTGCATGGCTTTAGCCAGTCCAAAGTCAATAATCTTGGGGACCGGCTTATCATCGTAGGGCGCGACCAGAATATTCGAAGGCTTGAGATCGCGATGAATGATTCCTTTGTGATGGGCATGCTGGACGGCTTGACACACTTGTGCAAATAACTGCAAACGTTCGGGGATGCTGAGTCGGGCGGTATCGCAAAACTCGGTGATCCGAATCCCTTTGATGTACTCCATCACGAAGTAGGGTCGGCCGGTCTCCGTCAAGCCCCCGTCGAGTACCTTGGCGATATTGGGGTGGTCCATAAGGGCCAAGGCCTGCCGTTCCCCTTCGAAGCGGGCCAACACAGACTTCGAATCCATTCCTGCCTTGATGAGCTTAAGTGCGACCTTTCGGCGCACCGGTTGCGTTTGTTCCGCGACCCAGACGGTTCCCATACCTCCTTCGCCAATCGGCTCCAGCAGCTTGTAGCGACCGGCGATGATTGTACCCGATTGCTCCTTCGGTAGGTACGCCCCGGTTTCTTCGGGATCGCCGGGCTCCGGTCGATCCAGGATACCACGAACCCGGGCATCAGCTTCCAAGAGCAATTGAACTCGAGCGCGGAGCAGGGTGTCCGCCCCACAAGCTTCATCGAGAAACGCCTGCCGCTCGATAGGGGAATTCTTTTCCAACGCCGCTAGAAATAACGCTTCTTCGGTCATGACACGTTTCTCCGGCGATCGACTCGTAGGAGCCGTCCCAACTATAGGCGCCCTCGGAGCTGTAAACCCGTCAGGTAATTTAAGATTTTTTTTCCTCGAGCATGGCCGTGTACAGCCAGGCTCGGGCATACCGCCAGCCGCGCTCGGCCGTCGAAAGAGAAATACCCAGATGTTCGGCGATTTCCGGTAGAGTCATTCCTCCGAAAAATCGTAATTCCACGAGTTGAGCTTTGACCGGGTCATGGAGGGCGAATCGTTCCAAGGCCTCGTGCAGAGCCATCAAATTTTCTTCGGGAATCCCAGTTGCGAGAGCGTCAAGATCGACAGCCACGCGTTGCAGGTCGCCGCCGCGCTTCAGCCGGTCTTTCCGGCGGGCCGCTTCAATGAGAATGCGCCTCATCGCTACCGCGGCGGCGGCGAAGAAATGCCCTCGGCTAGCGAATTGTCGTTCCCCAAGCGGGCCCACCAAGCGCAAGTAGGCCTCGTGAACGAGGGCGGTCGCATCGAGAGTTTGGCCGGGGGCTTCGTTCGCCATGCGCGTCGCGGCGAGCTTACGAAGCTCCTCGTACACGAGTGGAAGGAGATCCGAGGCGGCCCGTCGATCCCCGTTATGTGCCCATTCAAGCAATTGAGTGAGATTCGACATGAAGGAATAGTCTATTTCCTACTCGATAAGCTGCCAGGAAGAGTTGAGAGCTTTCTGCTCCTGCAACGACACAACCACTTTACTCAAAAATACTTGCGGCTCCTCCGCTTTGGAAGTAGACTATTCGGGATTAGCGTCCAGCAGCGAATTCCTTCGAACCTACTTCCAAGGGCATCGAATCAGTGAAGCGGCCTACTATTACTGGCAAACAGAACTGAGGCGTCGGGAGGCTGAAGGTTCTCCCTTGTTCGTTTCGGTCAGACTGTTTAGCTTCGTAAGCATTTGATCTACCGTTCTAGAATCAAGAACATGTCGAACCTGTAGAATATCCGTGTCGCCAAACCTAGGATGCCGAACCCATGGCCACGCGTAAATCCAGAAACACCGATTCGACTTCCAAGCTCTCAGAATCCACATCCGAACTGCGTCAAGCTCTCACCCAGAGAAAGAAAGTCGAATTGGTGGAATTTCTACTGGTGTTGGCCGAGGAGGACCTAAGGATTCTTCGGAAACTCACGATCCGCTTTAAGATGACCGCTTCCGTTGAACGACTAGAAGCTGCCACGCGTCAAGCGATCGTTGACGCGACCGCCTTCGACAAACGGGACATGAATCGCAACTTCAACTACGATCGTGAAGCTTATGCAGAAGCGAAACGTCTTTTGGAATTACTGGTTGCGGCGGAACAGTGTGCTGTGGTAATGCAGTTGTCGCTGGAACTGATGAAACTAGGCAGTCATCAAGTGGAAATGAGCGACGAAGGCCTAATGACCGATGATATCGAGGAATGTCTCAACGTGGTCATCCAAGCTCTTAAAAAATCCAGCCTATCTTCAGCCGAAGTCATCGCGTGGTGCTCGGCCATGCTCGAAAACGATTGCGTGAGATTCATTGCTGAAAAACCGCTGAAATCCTTGCTGAACCAATTCCAGCAATAAAAGATCGTTACTCGCTAAGCCAGCCCTCCTAAATCTAAACGATTCCGCACTGTGATCGTGGATCAAGTATTCCTCCTCGGCCGAAAAGACCCAATGGATGCCGAAGAGGAGAAAGTATTTCATATTTTCGATCCCAATGCGATGATCTGCTAGTGTAGTGTCTCAGAAATAGCGTTACTTTTAGCTCCTTTTTGTAGTTACTCTATAGAGAAGGAGAAAACCCATGAAAGTCGCGCTGCCAATCTTACTTTCTGACGAGGAACGACAAACGTTGACTTCTTGGTCTCGGGGACGAAGTACTCCCGCTCAGCTGGTCCTGCGGGCGAAGATCATACTCGCGGCGGCCGCAGGTGTACGGAACAAGGACATTGCTCAGCAGTGCGGCACGTCGAAACCCACAGTGGCGCGCTGGCGGACCCGATTAGCGAAGCTGCGTTTGGCGGGTGCCCGGCCGTTGCGGCACTCTGACTCACGATTACATGGGTCATGGCACCACCACTCTCTTCGCGGCTTTGAACGTGGCGGAAGGCGTAGTAATTGGCGAATGCATGCCACGACATCGACACCAGGAATGGATCAAGTTTCTCAAACGGATCGATGCTGCCACCGATCCGGCCTTGGACTTGCATTTGATCGTGGACAAACCTGCCACGTACAAGCATCCCAAAGTTCAGCGTTGGCTCGCCCGGCATCCTCGATTCCACATGCATTTCACCCCCACGAGCAGTTCCTGGATGAATCTGGTGGAACGCTGGTTTCGCGACTTAACAGACAAACGACTGCGTCGAGGCACATTTCGATTTGTGCCGCAATTAATCCAGGGGATTGAAGGCTACATCGATCATCACAATAACACAGGAAAGGGATTCCAGTGGACCGCCAAAGCCGAGGCTATTCTGGAGAAAGTCCGCCGGGCTAGAGCTACCTTGGATAAAACACCTTCTGTGTGAGGCACTACACTAGTCCCAAATGAAACCTTGCCCACGCATTAGCTCTTTTCCTGAAATTCCCATGGAATATCCGTTCCTTTAAGTGCATCGTAGATCAGACGAGTCAAAGCTTGATGATTTTCAATCGTATCGAAGTCATAGTCAAATTGCTCTCCGTCGATTCTCAGAATCGAACATTTCATGTCGCGATTCATGGCTGGGTATCCGGGGTGCTTCTCATTAGTTCCTTTAATTCGATCTTGCCGAAAGCATTTGAGCTCTTTCCAGGGGAAGATTTTAGTTGTTTGCTCGGTTACGTACAACAAAGCTTCATTTGTAAGAAGAATACGAGATCCCAGCATTTTCCGTGAATGTTTGATTCGGTCCGAACCAAAGTAAATCAGGCCGATTAGTAGCAATAAAATCGACCCTACTTTGATCCGCTGTTGGAAAGTGAGTTTATCCTCAGGTTTGACGGCCTGGAAGGAATCGTACATCAAATTTGCGATTAACAGAATGCCGGTAATCCCGATCAGAATCATCACGACTCCGAATACCATCCAGATTATCAACGTGGACTTCTTGATCCGAAATTCTTGAACTAGACCCCCCGTATTTACCAAGATTTGGTCGAGAGATTCCTTCTCAAGGGGAAAGGAAGTTCGTTTGATGTCCACGGAGAAGAACCTCTAAATCTACTTGCAGTAAGTCCAACTTAAATCGATATCCAGAAAATGAATTTAGCAGGCTAGA
The DNA here is from genome assembly GCF_018398935.1 of Telmatocola sphagniphila. Classification (GTDB taxonomy): domain Bacteria; phylum Planctomycetota; class Planctomycetia; order Gemmatales; family Gemmataceae; genus Telmatocola; species Telmatocola sphagniphila. The sequence continues at coordinate 2,183,916 of NZ_CP074694.1, forward strand.
CCGCTAATTTAAATTGAAATCCGCAAAATTTTCGTCTCAGATTTTTATGATTAGTTTCTGCAAGAAAAATCCCTCACATTTCAATGAGTCGAGCTCGTTTCGAATTCTGTGCCGCGAACTCAACTCGATAATCGGTTTTTCGAAGCCGAGGAGTGGACTTGAATGCGGTCCTCTCAAACAAAAGCCAAAGAAAACGATATCGCTCTCATGAATATTTTAAGAGTGGGAATTTATTGTGGCTACAAAGTCTAAACAAAAAATGATCACAGCGATTATGCGAGACCGCCATGCTACTGAAAGGGCGTTCAATTGGTTGCTGGACCTTGGCTATCGTCCAGAGGAGATTAACGTGTTAATGTCGAAAGGAACACGGAAGGGCTACCACAATGACGGAGTAGAAGGTCAGATAAAATCCGGCAGCCCTGCAGTCGAGGGTGTGGCGGAGGGCGGAGTGATCGGAACGGCTGTAGGAGCGACCATTGGAGCGATCCTGGCTATTGGCACTTCTATCGCTCTCCCCGGATTAGGCCTGATTGTAGCTGGACCGATTGTCGCTGCTTTAGCAGGAGGTGGGGCCGGTGCAGTAGCGGGAGGAGCCATTGGTGGCTTAGTGGAGCTTGGCATTCCGGAAGCTAATGCCAACGCTTATGAGGAATCGCTAAAGGAAGGTGGAGTGGTCTTTGGAGTGTCGCCTCATACCACGGTCGATGCGAAGTTGATTCGAAATTATTTTGAAGAGCAAAAAGCCGATAACGTCATGTGCGCCTAATCGCCCAGTTGAACGCTTTGAACGGAATAGTATTTCTAAATCGGCTTAACCGTATATTTCACGTCATTGACAAAAAGAGTAAACACTCTTGTGTTTTTGCATTTTTTAACGAAGGAGAGATCATGAGTACTGGTGAACTAATCATTTTGGTTGTGGTATTGCTATTAGTATTTGGCGGCTGGGGCGGCTACTATTACAGCCGCAAAAGGATATAAATCGTCTGGATATTATTTTGGCTCTAAATATTAGTGATTTATGCCGAGCTAAATTAAGCGATGAATATTAAAGATTGCTTTCACTGATAATCGGTAGCTCAATTTTTAGATCATCCTGTCTATGCTATTCGGCAGTTACAACTCCGATTTTCTCGATTTCAGACAATCGAACATTTTCGACATTTCCTGACAAAATTAGACCAGATTGCCCGTCAACGCTTGCTTGAAAAATCCAGAAACTATTAGTATAGCCGCTTTTGGATGGTGATCTTTCAAACGGCAGATCGTTGATGCAGGCCATCTTTTTTTGGCTTCGTATTTTGCAATGGTCAGAATCTTCTTATCAATTGGGGTGTCGACTATGAAGCGTTTTTTTGTTATTTCGCTCCTCTTGCCGATGTTCGCTGTCAACTTCGGTTGTGACAAGAGTGGTACTCCTGGAGGTCCCGGAGCGACCGATTCCAAATCAAAAACGCCTGCTTACGGGCAGGCAGACAATACTTTTAACCTGACTGCATCCGCAATTTCCTTGAAACAAGGAGATGCTAGTGCAGGCACAATTGGCATAAAGCGTGGAACGGATTTCGATCAAAGCGTAACGCTTGCATTTGAAGATCTACCCAAAGGAGTTGTCTTAGAGCCCACTGCACCTGTCATTCTGAGTAAGGGTACGGATGCGAAATTCACTCTAAAAGCAGGTGACGATGCTTCTCTGGGCGATTTCACAATCAAGGTCATCGGTCACCCGTCGAAAGGGGGCGACGCGACGGAACAATTTAAGCTAACCGTCTCGAAGAAAGACACTTTTACACTAAGCGTCCCTTTCTGGACGACTGCCCTCAAGCAAGGCGAAACCAAGATCGTAACAATCTCCATTTCCCGAGATAAAGCTTTCGATCAGGACGTTTCACTGAAGTTCGATGGCTTGCCAAAGGGAATTTCTGTCGAACCGACTTCTGCTGTCATCAAAAACGGGGAAGCGGACACCAAAATCTCTTTTAAGGCTAAAGAAGATGCAGGCTTAGGTGATTTTGCGGTCCAAATAACAGCACATCCCACCAAGGGAGCAGATGCCAGCCACGAATTCAAATTCACTGTTGCCAAGAAATAAAACCGGAGTGATTTCCATTCCGAAATAGCAACTTGTTTTTCTACATAGAATGGGGGATTTATGGGTCTCATCGTATTAATTGTTCTGATATTGCTTCTCGTGGGCGCTACACCAAGCTGGGGATATAGCCGGAATTGGGGTTATGGGCCCAGTGGATTTCTCGGTTTAGTTGTAGTGGTCGTTCTCGTCTTGTTGCTTTTGGGACATATCCCTTACAGCTTCTAATAATTGAGATGCAATCGACCATTGCAAAGCTAACAAAGGAACGTCCGCCTGGATACACATACAGAAAATATCTGGTAGGACCCCGGAAGTTGATCTTTCACACTACAAAAGAGTCAATGAATGGTCGGAATAGTTCCCTTTGTTAAACTCCTCCAGGAAGACCCAGACGACTGATGGAAAACGAATTCGACTTTCCGTTAGTCGTCTACATTACACCGTAAAAGTTCAACGAGATACGCATTCCATTCTCTACGCTGAATATCGCAAACAGTCGGTCCTTTTTGAAGAATTTGACATAAGCACTACCAGAAAAATATTTCTTTGTCCGTATTTATGAACCATCGGATTCGTTAAAGGGCGATTCGCTACGAATCGTCCCTTGAGGAGTGCCGGTCAAACATTACTCGTTGGGGGAGTGGCCGCGTCGGCTGCCTTTGCAATCGCCAAGCTCATTGGCTGAGTGATTAAGGAATGCGTCGGTGTGACGAGGCTATCGGATCAACCTGAAATCGAACACGAGTACGTTGAGATCGACTGCCGATCCGCTAACAGCCTGTTGAACTAATCCATCTTTCGGGCTTTTGATCACGCTACAGCTGAGGCAACCCGAATTCCGGGATTCAAAAATTTCAGACTCCGAACGAAAACGAGATCTTTAAAATCTTCTCCAAGAGCGTTAATGACAAAATAGATAAGGCCAAAAAGGCTGGCGAAGCCCTGCAGGCTCCTCGCCGTTCCCACTCCGAACAACTTTCTCATTAAAAGTCCCAAATTGCGCGCAGTCACCCGGAGCAGATACCGCTTTTTCACTTTTTCGAAGCTTCGCAACCAGCATCTTCTCGCCCCGCCCGTCTCGCAAACATCCTACATGATTGCCTGGAGCCACCGCCTGCAGCTGGAATCTAAAAATTGGGAAGAATCCGAACTGCTCGACTTCGTCGATGAACTTCAAATGAGAACTTATTTCTTGCAAAAAGAGATCGAGGAAAATTTCGTGGAGTCAGACAACAGTAACGACACAACAGTTCTCGACTGAGTGAATTTGTATTTTCCCGGTTATTGTATCTCGGATGTTATCCGGGTGATTTGTGATTATTTCGAGCATATATAGCCTGACGGTATAAATGATCTAATAACTTTAACTGGGGCGAGAGGCGAAAAAAACTGATTCAGAGGAATATCTACAGGCTTCTATCGATCTTATTTCTCCAGGAGGCATAAGATCGAGGTTCTTAAAATACCGGATTCAAGGATTCTAAATCCTCTAACCGAGACAACTTGAACCAGAAGCGGAATAGATCCAAGTGTACTATCGAACGGCTTCCAGGAAGCGATAATCATACATCCACATTCCCTCTTGTTCATCGCTATGGATCGCTATCCTTCCAGTCGTCTTGAACGCGAGTTTGAAAATCTCCCACTGTTCATCGCTGATATTGCCTTGTTGAGAGGTGGCTCCGCCCTCTTCCCAGAGAATGGAAACACTTCGGCCACCTGCTATCTCAAAGTAGCCTAGTCTACTGATTCTCCCAAAATGCCACTCGAAATTAGCCCCAGCCTTTCGCGCTTGCGCTTTATTTAAAGCTTCGCCTCCGACTTCATGTAATTGGTGCTTCGTTGCAATTGACTTCTTTGCCATGAGTACTCATCCTTTGGTTCAATTCGCGGCAAAACCCTTACAGATTTGGCGCGTTTACTATACAGGCTTCTTAAATTCTATGGATTATCGCGACATAATAAATGCAATTGTGCCTCACTTACCAGAGGGTCATTCAAGAAACCGACTGGGCCGAATTCACCATTTTCTAACAGAGAACAATCACTGGAAGCGAGCATGGACCCGAAAAGGACTGGCTGCGTTCGTGAGAACCCGGGTTTTATCGATAATTGTTCCTGAAAGTGGGTAACCTGCGTTTGCAGGAAATCAGTTGCTCTGTTCAGCCGTTGCTCAGAGAGACGCGGGCGATAATGGTAGTTCCGTTTCCGGGTGTAGATTCAATTGTCAAGGTGCCGCCGATTAAAGTTAGCCGCTCCTGCATTCCGCGTAGACCCAGTCTTCCCAGGTGCGCATCGGAAGATTTCATGGATTCGGAGTCGAACCCGATGCCATCATCTTCGACTAATGCCACCGCCTGATTTGGCGTTCGCTGGAGAATCACACTGACACGATGTGCTTTTCCATGTTTCAGGACGTTCGTCAGAGCTTCCGTAACCACGCGATAGAGACTTGTCTCAATAAGCGAGTCGAGTCTCTGGCCATCGAAACCCGTTGAGTGGAAATCGATTTCAATTGAGGATTGTTCGGACCAAGCTTCGACGTAATTTGCCAGTGCCGCCTGAAGGCCCAGATCGTCCAGAGCCGTGGGGCGAAGTTCCATGGCCAGCTTATGGCTTTCGCGGCCTATCTGATCGTTGAGTTCCCGAAGTCTCACCAGATGAGGCCGGTACGGGGATGGGTCAACGGTCGAATCTTCGAGTGCTTTAAGGCCCAGGCCCAGCGCCGTTACCAGTTGCCCCATCTGATCGTGAAGATCGCGAGAGATGCGACGTCGTTCTTCTTCCTGGGCGGTTCCCAACCGCCGAAGTAGATCCCGGCGATCCGATTCGGCCGTTTCGCGGATCCGGATTTCGTTTCTCAGTGTATCGTTTGCCGCGGCCAGCTCCGCGGTCCGCTCCGCCACCCGTTCCTCGAGTTGATCGTGGGCTTCCCTCAACTTGGCGTTAAGGGACTCCGCTGCCTCCACCAATTCATGCTGCCGGATTGTCGAAAGCAGAAGTTCCTCATTCATTCCCATGGATTGTCGACGGAAATGCGCGATCTCCGTTGCATCCGTTACCTGTATCATGACACCCGTCGGTTGCTCGACCTCTCCGAGTATTGCCCACACCGCATACGACCAGTAAACCGTTCGCGGATGCGACTGGCGATGTTCCTGCTCTATAAGGCACTCGTGCGTCCCCGTATGGAAAACGCGGTCCAGCAGGGCGATGCATCCGTTAGCTTCCCCCTCCGGTACTGCATCCGCGAACGAGAAACCGATAAGCTCCGACCGGTCTCTACCGACGAGGCGAGCGAAGGCGGGGTTCAGATAAGAGACGATGTGGGTTGATCCATGAACGGCGACCATGGGCAATGGGGATCTTTCAGACAGATAACGACAGAGCTTCGGGAGATCGGGCGATTGCCTACCAGCTTCAAATATTGGTTCCCGATCCATGTATCGCACCTATTCGTTTTGATCGGGCTCGTCTGGGATTTCGTGAAGGCCCTGAATGCCAGGTTTGATTGGTTCCGGGATGCCGGTGATAAGGCCGTGATAGCCCATCAGGCGTTCGCCGATCCTAAAGCCCTGGGAAGTAATCTCGTACTCGCAAATATCTTTACTGTGGTCTCCCGCCCGCATTTTCACCACCATTAAAACTTTGCGAAGCTGTCCATTAATCTCGACATAGCGTAATCGAATGATGTCGTCGCTCAGAAAAGAAATCGAATAAGGGCTGAGTGCCAGCTCGGTGAAAGTTTCAGCTACTTCAACAGTACTCACAATCGTGACCCCGACCCGAGTCAATGCGCCGATCATCCGATAAAGCGACTCCCGAAAATCGGTTCGAAACGCGGGAGCGAGCGCCATCTCGAAGCCCGCGAGAGAATCGATGACTACTCTTTTTGCACCCGTCTTTTCCACCGCGTCGAGAATCTCTCGCATCGTCTCGTCAACCGATAAATCGAGCGGTCGCAGGTAAATGATGTTCAGCTTGCCCTCCTGCTGAAACTTATCGAAATCCATGCCGAGATTAGCGGCTCGCCCCGCATATTCCTCTGGACGTTCCTCGAAGATTGCGACGATTCCCGGCTCCCCCCGGCGGAGTCCTTCCGCAATGAACTGGGTGGCCAATACAGACTTTCCCGATCCCGATGGCCCCGCGATTAGCAGACTGTCCCCTTCGGGAATTCCGCCTTGAAGCAAGGCATCCAACTGGGCAATTCCGCAAGGAAGCCGCCTGCGATTGCGGGCTTTGACGGCTCGACCGGTCAGACCGAAAGTGCGAGGAAAAGCTTGCAAACCATCGTTAGTGATACGGAAAGTATGAAGGCCGGGGACCGAGGTCTGACCACGCAGTTTCATAACTTGAAGTTTCCGGACGATGGAGTTTCGTTCGACCTGCTGGAACAGCCAGTACAGACCATCGGCCACGGTGAACACGGGGTTATCCCGAATTTCCCCATCGGTGTACTCGCCGATGAGAAAAGTCGTTGCCTGCCAGCTGGTGAGGTGCAGTGCAAGCCGCTGTATGAACCCTTGAAGTTCCAATTCCGCCGTGCCTCCTTGAGCTCTTCGGATTACGGTTCGGAAGGAATCCACTACCACCAGGCCGGGGCTGGCTGCCTCGACTTCCTTGACGATTTCCTGCAATACCGCATTAAGATCTTTTTCCAGAACGACATGGCTCAGATTGATGAACCGTACGGCCGAGTTGAGTTTAGCGGGGTCGAAAAAGTTGAACTGCTGCTGGTATCGCAGCATCTTGATGGCCGGTTCGCCCAGTACCGTGAAGTAGAGAGCCGGGCGCTCCGGAGTCGCGTTCGCGAATATGACCTGGTGCGCGAGAGTGGTCTTACCGCAGCCGGGCGCGCCAGCAATGATGTTGAACGAATACTCGGGCAATCCCCCACCGAGAATTTCATCCAGACCCGGAACACCGGTAGGAATTTTTCGGATGATTACTTTATCGTCGGCGTTCATAAACCCTCATCACTTGCGAAGTCTATTCCGATCATCGAGGCGCTCGGCCACGCGTCGCGCACCAGTTGAAGCGTGAGCGGTTCACCGATGAATGTCACCAGTAGCCCCAGCAAATGCGCCAAGACCACAATCTCTCCTTTGCCGTCATCCATCCGATCTTGTTCCGGGCAATCGAGTTTCTTTAAGGAACCATCCTCCAGCACGCTTATCGAGACTAGTGAGGGGAGTTCCGCTTTGGCCATTACCAGCGCCCGCGACATGAGGGAGCGAAAACCGGCTATACCGGCAAGTTTCGATAGTGGCAGGCGCAATCGATCGTAAACTCGCATCGCGTCGCCACTGTTCGTAACGGGCGAATCTTCGCGCGCCGCTTCTAGGACGATTAATCGCCGAGCCAGATTTCGGATGCTGGGTGAAACTATACTCATCACTCGACGAACTCTTAACTCGTGTCGGATCGAAACTGCGAATCCCTAACTCTTGGGTCGGGTACGACAGACCAGTTTTAACCCAACTTCATGACTCTCGAATTAGTACTCGATCCGAACTGCGGGTGGATGACCTGGAGTAGGACTCGTCCTTGAACTTTTTGGACTGAGGATAATTCCACCTCCTTAAATATAGTAAAATTGGCGGAATTCAGTCGGACAAACTCCACGCGATCTGCAAATAGCAGGCCTATATGCCGGTTCCCAGCATCGATTAATAGCGTTCCCAGTAATTTTTTTTGAATGCAATTGGAAGACCATCTCGCGTTCGGCCGGTGAGTGTGGAAGATCCGGCATCCCTCAGTCGATTAACTTCGGGTCGTCGATTTTAATGCGGAATCTAACGAATTATTTCGGCGGTCGACAGAATTTGAACGCGAATTTGATATTCAGGCCTCGAGGCTTTGATCCTTCGCCGCGGATAAGCGTCCGATAGACTGATTCCAATATCTAGACACGGAGGCACTTTCTGGGATACTCCAAAAGATCGTTGAAGATTGGCGAATCGCTACCTCTGTTTAACGGAGCCTATCGATGCATGCCAACTTGACGATCACTCCAGAAATGTAACAAATTTCCAGGTTATTCTAATCCCCAAAAGTGGCCGGCCTCACCCTGAGGCGTCGTCGAATCAGACGCTTCTCTCACTGTCGAGCTTTAGCAGGGAATTAGTCGGTCTTCCTTCCGCGAAGAGCCTTACTCTTTCCGACAAGATGAAAAATGTGGGTGCCCAGAGGCCGATAAAAATACCAAATCGCTCCCCATGCGCCACGTCGGGCTCTTTGGCTAAAAACCAAACGGCTATCGCGCCGAAGATCGATAAGAAGCCTGCCAAAAAACAGAATAGACTGATGGTTTTCAACGATTCGCCCTCCAGTTATTAGTACTCAATAAAACAAAATATTAGAAACTTCGGATACCCATCAATTCCATCTTGGGATTCAAAAGTATTTAATTCATCCGATTTGAATTTATTAGATCTGATCGGTTATAGATAATATTCGGTCGGAAACACTATGCGGATAATCGATCGAAATTGAGCGAATTCCACGTACTCTCCTATTGGGGGAGTATCGTGGAATTCGCTCTTTCACAACGACAGATTATTCGATCTGCAATGCATCGAGAAAATTAATCTTTGGGCATCAAAACCGTGTCGATTACATGGATCACGCCATTAGTGGCCACGAGGTCGGTCTTTGTGACTTTGGCATCACCGAGCATCACCGATTTGCCTTCGACTTTAATTGGGAAAGTATTGACTTCTTTGCCGCCCATTTCCATAACATCGGCAGCCATGACTTTCTTTCCGACAACAACGTGAGCAAGCAAAACCTTTTTCAACTTTTCCTTGTCCGCCAGTAGTGCGTCCAACTTCACTTGACCGATCTTTTCGAAGGCCGCGTTTGAGGGAGCAAATACCGTATAAGGGCCTTTTTCGCGCAGAAGATCGTCCAAACCTGCGGCCTTGAGAGCAGTCACGAGTGTGCTCAGATTCTTGTGAGCAATCGCGGTATCGACAATATTCGCTTCGGCCTTAGCATCTTCCGCACGACTCGTGGAGCCGAAAACGGCAGTGGCTAATCCAAAACAGAAAGTCAAAAAATTGAGTCGCATTTTCATCCTAAAATCTCCCTGTAGACTTTTTGTGCCCGAAACAGATTGCGAGCTAACGGACTAATGCTAGACCGCCGGGAGTTACCAATAGTAACCTATTCTGTATGGGAGTCTCTTTTACGCGTTTCACCTACAGGGTTGTGGGGGTCTCAAACGGCTCCCCGGTGGAGACGGCGTGCCGCCAGGAAACCCGACTTGCTAACACGTCGTCCGGGTGGACCACCTGTTCCCATCCGGCTCCGAGGGTGACGCCCGCAGGAAGCCCGGTATACTCAAGGATTCGGCGATTGTGGTAAGTGGTTCCACCGTCAGGATCAGCGAGCCAAACCATGTGGGGCATGGCGTCGGCGATGTCCTCAAAAACGTGGCCGTCCGCTGGCGCTTCGCGCGTCAATACTGCCATCGCGTTGCTCCTTGATTTGCCACGGTGCGCCAGGCTCGCTGATGATCCGTGCAATCGAATTTGGGTGATAAAAAAACTATACAGAAGTAGTCAAGCGTTCGCTTGAATATTTCAGGCTGTACTGACCTGCGACCAGGGTTCGATTCTCGATTGGGCTCACGCAGACGGGAGGGGATAATCCAAATGTGGGAATCACGTCATCTGAGAGTCGTCCGTGACTTCGTCCTGGCGGTCTTGAGGTTGATTCTTAGCGTAACCAACCTGCTCAAACTTTTTGCATGAGTGGTTCAAAACTCATCTCAGGGTTACGCGCTGCCCCTTTTACTTACTGCCCGATCCCTTGAGTTCTAGCCAGGTATTGGCCGGCGCTCCACGCTCGCCGAGAACTTCCAATTTCACCATGCCTCCCAGTGGAGCGTCCTTACTCGTCCATAGTTTATTGTGAGTGGTGTAAATGCCGCTTGTGGTCTTAGATTTCAACAGAGTACATTCGAATTGTTTGGTTCCGAGCTTGACCTTCTCTTGGGTCTCTTCCCCTTTCTCGAGCTTGACACCCGAATAGTCTTTAAGGCCCAGCAACCAGATCGGATCATAAGGTTTGGTCAAATCGATTCTCTCTTCCCGAGGAAGACTTTTCTGGCCGTCGAGTGTTATGACGGTAGAGATTGTGACCTCCTTGTCCGTCTTGGCAGTGACTGTGGTTTTGCTGTCACCGACGCTTTTGATCGTGCCCCTTTCCATGGTCATCGTAAAGATCACCCAGTCCCCTTCCTTGACTTTCCTGAACGGGTTGTTATCGTCGGCGGGGCGAACGATACTCGTCATTCCCAACATAAGGGCGAAAGCGAAGAGAAAATGTTTCATGGACTTGCTCCAAATAAAAAGAGGGAAAATCCCGGGACTGTAAGTGATAAATGCTACCCTTTGAATTAAACGACTTCAACGATGTAAAGTTGTTAATTTTGAATCACTAACGCCTGAAAATTTAATCACTTCAAAGGAATGAGGATCGAGGAGGCTTCTTTGGACACAAGCAAATATCTCTCGATCATTCCTCTCAAACCGAAGTCGTGCGTAATTCCGCTGGACAATGGAATTTTTGCAGCGAACGGCCCCTATAGATCCCGCGTCGGCCAACGAACGTTGGTGCAACTCTGCTACCTGCACGCGGCGTGTCGGTCCGAGCTTCGCCTTCTTGGGTTTTTCCTCTTCGGTCTTGAAGTCAAAGGCGACCGCCCCCGAGCTTTTGCAGGCCATCGCACCGGCGAGGACGCCCCCGACCAGTATGAGCCGCATCTAACGGTGCATCAACTTAACGGAATAACTCTTAGGAATTAGTTCTCACTTATGAGGGCACGGACACAGATGAGTTCGGTTCCGGTGCGGACGAAGAACGTGCCGTCCACCACAGCCACGCCGTAGACCACGTCACCGACCGCCGAGTACCGAGTGGCTTCGAGTTCCTCCTTCGGCAGGGGTGGGCCACATCCCGGCCCCTTGCCCTCGGGCGGCTTGGGCAAGATTGCGGCGGCTTTCTCCTTGGCGGCGTCGCGGCGCTGGGCGAAATCAGCGGCGGACCAGAAGCGGTTGGACGCGACCTCTCGAAGTCGGGGCCGGCTTTGATGACGGTGGTCACGCCGTCCTTGCCGAAGAAGAAGACTTGGTCGCCGGCCCCGATTGGAGTCACCCAACATTGGTTGTCAAGCCTCTCAGCTTATAGCTCTTCGCCAGTCTGCAGATCGACGCAATGCACGAGACCGGACTTGGTGTCGAAGTAGGCGTGGCCCTTGTAAACGAGCGGGCTGGCGTGCTGATAGATAGCCTTCTTCCCGTCCCACACCGGCTCGAGCGAAATCCTATCGCCCTTGACCGTGAGGCGAACGCAGCAGTTCGACTTGACGGACGCGGCGAGGTCTGACTTCATCCGGCTCTCACCAGCCCCGATCACAACGAGGTCGCCGGCCACCGCCGGGGACGAGATGTTATTCCCTACGAAGCCGTCGAGGGTGGCATCTTCCTTCCCAGTCGCCGCGTCATAAACGTCGAGGGAACCGCTGCTGCTGACGAGGACCGCGGACTTGCCGTCGATCTTAGTGACGACCGGCGAAGTCCACGAAGGGCGACTCTTTCGGTCGGCTTTCCACAAGTTCTTGTCAGTTATCTTGTCCAGCGCGACGAGATACGATGGCCCGAGGTCGTCGATCAGGATCACGGCTGCATTGTTCGTTTGTGTGGGCGAACTGCCTACCCCGTGGTTGTTCTTGAACGCACCGTAGTCCTTCCGGGCAGCGGCGTGCGCCACGCCAGCTTCTCGGTCGGCTACCAAATGAGCGGAAGGAATTTGACGATTGACTTTGGCGAATCTAAAGAAACTGCAACCGCGGACTGCTCCTAGGGGCTCAGCAACTCCTAAGCTCGACTGTTATTTCGGTAATTTTCGATAAACCATATATAATAAAGTTATACCCACGAGGTCCTCCCATGAGCAGCCTAGCATGGATACTGATTTACTGCTTTAGCATTTTGCTTTTCTCTCTGCTCGGCGGTTTCTTGCCGTTGCTTCGCCGTCCAACTCATACCCGCTTGCAGATGTATCTCAGCCTATCCGCAGGGCGGCGAAAACGCCATAGGGGATGCCGTTAACAGGAACAAGCGAGACTTCCTGGAAGCTATCTGTGCTATGTCCCGGTTCCATTCCAACTGGAGTTGCGTATTCGAGCTGGATCACCAGTGCGGTTGATGGCACATCCTGCGCCCATCGCTTTCCGGGCTTATAGCCTTCCCTGACGCGATAACGCGGCCTTTTCTCTAAGGGGCAGGAGGAAAACGCCACTCCCAAGGCCATGAAAACGGCCAGCCCAGGAGTGTGATGGTCATGAAGCCAGTTTCGGCTGGAACCTGTTATCGCGGGAAGCCCTTCGCCGAGCCGAGACGCAACTGAAGGATGACTTCGATTGGGTGACTGGAAATAATACGAACGACAGGCACGCTCTTTGGGAAACCCTCGTGCCACCAGGTGGCGGCCCCCCGCACGTTCATAGCCGAGAGGAAGAAGGCATCTATATTTTGGAAGGTGAGATCACATTCACGGTCGATGGCGAAAAAATCGTGGCAAAGGCCGTAGCGTTCGTCAATATGCCTGTTGGAATTCCCCACAGTTTGAAAAACGAAAGCGGCAATCCGGCGAAGATGCTGATTTTCATCGCTCCCGCAGGATTGAAGCAGATGTTTTTTGAGTTCGGCGTGCCGCTTGCCAAAGTCCTCCACGAACTATTCGAGGCGTTCTGTTCCCGTTCCCAAACAGCCTTTTACAATTGGAAGTACGAATCCCGATCTCAAAAAATGCTTTGAATTCAGCTTACTCGACGCCTGAATCGACTCCAAACAATTCCGTTTCAGCACTTACCAAGTTCAAACACTGTTCGTACCTTTCAGAGTCTTGACAGTATAGTACGCTGCGATATAATACGAAACGTACTATGAAAACCGATGATCAATCTTTGCTCGGGCACGCACTCTTGGGGTTGATTCGACTGTGTCAACCCTGCTCGGGTTACGACCTTCGCAGGATGTTTGCCGGCCAGCCTATGGCCACTTTTAGCGATAGTCCGGGTTCGATCTATCCGGCACTGAAAAGGCTTGAGCGGTCATCGTTGGTAAGTTGTACCGTCGACGAAACTTCCCAAGTGCGGAGGCGAAAGCTCTACCGACTCAGCCCCCAGGGCCAGAAGGCGTTGACGCATTGGCTCACCCGCCCCATCACTTCGGATGCTGTCTTTCGATGTATGCCAGAACTGTTTCTACGGTTTGCGTTTCTGGAGGATTGTCTCGGCCCACGCGCTTGCGAGTCCTTTTTGGTATCCTTGGCCGATTACTTGCATCAGCATATTGAAATGCTTCAAGGACACTTGAAATCACACGAATCGGAGATGTCGCGTTCTGCCCGGCTGGCTTTACAGAGTGGAATCATGGGTTACGAGTGCCAGGCTTCATGGGTCAAAATAGCACTAGAAGAATATCGGAAATCGGCCTCGGGCAAGGCATTGGCTAGGTCAGTGAATAAGAGTTAGCAAGAGGATTGACCTCAGACTTCCACATCACAAAGGGGATTGAAATGGGCCGTATCACTTTGACGTTTCTACTCCTGATCGGCGCATGGGCAACCTTGGAAGGTTACTCACAGAAAGCCTGGGCGGATGAAGACACGCGGAACCGGCCGTCTGACGAATTGCCGCAGGCAAATCCCAAAGACGTTGGGTTGTCGGCCGAAAAACTCGAACGTGTAAAAACTCTCGTTCAGGGGGTTGTGGACAAGAAGCAAACCGCAGGTGTAGTCGTTCTCATCGCCCGCCATGGGAAAGTTGCCTATCTGGAGACGTTCGGAAAGATGAACGCCTTAACCGGCCAGGCGATGAGGCCGGACGCCATTTTCCGGATTCACTCCATGAGTAAGCCTATTACCACCGCGGCTGCATTACTGCTGTACGAAGAAGGCAAGTACAAACTCGACGATCCGGTTTCGAAATATCTACCTGAGTTCAAGGGCCTACGAGTTCATACCAGAAATGGGGAAGAGGTTGTCGCAGCTAAACGCGAAATGACAATTCGCGATCTCATGCGGCACACTTCCGGGCTTACTTATGGGATGCCCAACGGTACTGCCGTGGACAAGATGTATATTGCCAAAGGAATTGACGGGCCTAATCTCAGCCTAGCGGAAATGGTAAGCGCCTTAGGCAAACTGCCATTACAGGATCAACCAGGAACCCAGTTCAATTACAGCGTTTCGACCGACGTGCTGGCCCGACTCATCGAAGTTCTCTCGGGGAAACCGATCGATGAATTCCTAAAGGATCGAGTCTGCCGGCCACTCGACATGCGCGACACAGACTTCATCGTCCCAGATGACAAGCTGGCGAGGTTCACGGCTAATCATGGGGCAGGCGATAAGGGTATGCTCAAAGTCATTGACGACCCAGCCACTAGCCGGTACCGGACACGACGGAAGTATCTCTCGGGCGGAGGGGGCTTGGTTTCCACGGCTCGTGACTACGCTCGATTCTGCCAAATGCTGCTGCAGGGAGGAGAGCTTCAAGGCTGTCGGTTGCTTCGTCCGGAGACAGTCAGTGAAATGACGAGCAATCAGCTCCCAATCGAAGCGTTGCCCATGAAGCTCGGTGGTTTCCCCCTGCCGGGTATGGGATTCGGCCTTGGTCTGTCAGTACGCCTGGACGCAAAATCAGTTAAGCCCGACCCGGCCGCAGGAGAGTTCGGTTGGAACGGAGCGGCCAGCACTTACTTTTGGGTCGCGCCCAAGTCAGAGATGGTAGTGATCGTTCTCCAGCAAGTGCAGCCTTACAATTTCACGCTTCAGATGTCCCTAAAATCGGCCATTTATGGGGCGATAGAGAATTGATGCCAAGCAATCTGGGCGGCAGAGAAGCTCACTTTAACACCCCGTATTCGTCCGACGGAAATCGTTAGGAAAGAGAATTACGATTGATCGAAGTCATCGTGGTACTCGGCATCCCGTCTAAAGGAACTGAGAGTGCGGAGTGGGCACTGGTAACGAGTGTCCGGTGGATTACTATTCGTTAGTATCCCACCCGATCTCGATCTTAATCCATCCTCAGGGGCAGACAAGGTAGGACTGTCAGTGGCAGAAATTGAACCAGCCACTATCTGGCTGAAGCGCTGAGTGTGGCGGCAGGCTAAGCTATCGCGGCGTGTAGGATGGACTCGTAAAAATGCCATGCGAAGTAAAAGCACCAATCACTTCTTATCAGGCAGGTTCGGCACGAGCTTCGGGTCATACTTGGCTCCCGGCGCCACCTGGACCATGGTGATTCGCATCTTAGTCGGGAAGAACCTTTCGGGGTCAGTGCGCTTGTGAGCGTGGCCTGCTCCGCCGCTATCATCTTTCATTACCAAGTGCATCTCCTTGATCCCCTCCTCCCACACGATGTTGTCGTTCTGCCAGAATGAGGTCATCTTCACGTCGCTCTCGTATACGCCCTTTTCCTTGTAGACTTGAGTGCTGGTACAGCCGTAACCAGCCTTCAGGCCCTTGTTAGGGATGTAGCACAGCGACCAGGTGGTGAGTGCTCCCCCCTCGGGCTTCTCGAGAACTTCGGCACGGATGTGCACAGTGCCGTTCCGATAGTCCACCGGAGCCGTCCAGTCCTTGGGCCGGTCTGCATTGAGCATCTTGTCTCGGACGTAATAGTGAGACTTGCTCGGCTTTGAGTTGTCCGCGTCCTCCTTGGTGAATGTGAAGGTGGCGTCAAACAGGACGAACTGCTGCGCCTTCACCTCAGGGGCTCCCTTAACTTTTTTAGGTTCTGGTTGTGCCGACTTCAAACTCGAGCCGGCGAGGGCGGCGATCAGTATAGCCATTCGCAACTTAAACATGGAATTCCTCTTTGATTATTCGTTTAATTTCTATTTGTCAGGATTCGGGCAACCAGCATGAGCATTTTATGTAATATCCGAAACGACTACCACTGAAAACGCGTATGCCGATCGAGTCGTGTCAGTATCATTGTAAAAAATGAATTAATAGCAGAATAGTTGAATTGAAGACGCAAATGCCCATTAAATTATAGATCAGGACCGAGAAGAAGAAGTTATCGGAAAGTGACTCAACCTGCTCCGATCACATAGCTCGGGGCAGTCTCTAAAAATTGAAATGTGTGACGCTATCGAGGAGCAGCGAAGTTACCTGCTTTCTCAAGGATTATTGAGTCTCGAACGTCGGCGGGTACTCAAGCCCAGGTAAACTCCTGCAGATTCCTTCTCAATTCCACCCGTTCGCCTTGAAGATGTTCCCTCGAAACTGCTCACGGACTATGTCTTCTAATCCATGGACAACGAGATACACATCCTGGTAATTGCTCAAGAAAAATCCTCTAGTGCTAAAATAGTTTGGTGAGATTAGTGGGGAGGGTGCGCGAGTTCAACAGCGGCAAGGCGTGTGCAAAAGAGCATCATTAAAGGACATATCTCGGACTTGCAGAAGCAGATTTCTCAAAATTCTCAAATTTCGATCAAAGTTTTTCTGGTGAGAATGTAACATGGTCGTTGACTTCTTCCGACTGGCAAAGTGCGCACACTCCCTATGTGCGCAATAAATTGGCTATCTAATTATATGCTCGAGACTTGCAACATATCTACGTGCTATTCGTGTGTCGTACCGACGAGCGCAACGTTCAAAAGAACAACCCAAGACTGGGCGAACTGGGAACCTGATGCCTGCCTTCCAACTGAAATAGCAAGCTACCCAAAGAACGCCAAGAAGCAAGAGACCGGCCGTTGAATCGTCTCAGGATTGACGGTCGAGTGGCCGAGGTATTCCCTACAGGTTTAGTGGAAAGACAGCCCGCTCGGGTCGTCCTATGGTTGATCGGTAGGCTGCTTAGGTTTGACAGACTTCGAAAAAAAATCCTTGATCTCAGAATCGGCTTGACCGAATGCAGCAATCTCGTGCGGGGTTAGCTTCAAATCACCCACGGCTTTATTAAGTTGTTTCACCTGGATATCGCCGTCTAAGCCCGAAACTAGAAAAAGGCCGCCTTTTGTAAAATCGTAGGTTTCGCCATTAATCATAAGTTGGCCATTTTGGGCTTCTTGCATTTCAAGTGAAAATGCAATTTCACGATTCAACTGATTATCCTTCCCACGGTAGACCAATGCTCCCTTCCCGCCGTGGACCATTGCTCCCTTTATCGTATTGGAGCTTGAACTGACGCTGCAAAGCGGAGCATCACTCCAAACCACGACAACGGGGTTTCCGTCCCAAGTGAAGTAGAGGATGCTCGCATTGTCGACGCCAATCCCACTCATGAAGCCCTTCTTCTCGGCGTCTTGTAGAGTCACAATGCCGTTGGCAAACCTTGGCCGTACACTGGACGGGGGCGTTGTGGCATTACAGCCGGCAATTGTAAGTAAAATGTAAAAAACCAGACTTATGAGCCATGCTACTTTCATGATAATTCTCCCTAAGTTTGCTTTGCCCCTTGCCGCCCATCCTATTGATTAAGACGGATGTGGCGAGTTAGTAATTTTGACGGCTCTTTGAGTCCAAATCGGTGCAGGAACTGGCCCGTTTCAGAACACTTGGATTCAGTGAGCTTTGCCTGTTTCGATCACATCGACAAGGTTCATTGATTGGACGCGGCGTGTCGGCCGGAGGTAATTAAGATCCGCGACAACGGTGCCGATCTGGTGTAACTGTGGGTTAGCGGTTCCAGCAGAACGATAACACCCTTTAAACTCTCGGAGCCGCCAAAGTAAATTCCAGCATCTAGTTAGGTTGCAATGGTCAGTAACGCCATGAGGCTCGCCGTCCGTTTTCTTCGATGTGTAAGAGGAACTCGGTGATCGGTTCTCGACCGTCCAGCGGTTGCAGCACATGACCAACCGAAAGTTCATCCCACGCAGTTCCCCAGGCATCAATGTTTTCGTCCGCGTCAAGCAGCTCTCGTTCGTGGTCGAAAAGAGACCGAACCAGCCCGAACTCTGGAGTTGGATCGAACTCGCCCTCCCACCACGGGATATCGCTGCCAGTGCGCGTGAGTGTGCCCAGCAGCACTCCATTTCGTATTACTCGGTAATGTGCCACGAGCGCCTCCGACCAGCCCGTTGCCAATGTTCTCTTGCCTTGGCGGAAACCGATGAACGATAATCTCGCCAAACACAGCGAGTGTCTCGAAATTCAAGAGAAATGCCCAGGCAGGCTGCTAAAATATCGTAACTCGTAAGTATCTGATTACTGACCAGCAAGCGATTATCGAAGATTGAAATCGTTTCACATCGCTAAAATGATATGGCTTCTTGCACCGAAGCGATTAACTAATCGGTGCGTATGGGTTCTTATGTCTAAAAGAAGTTCAGGGTATACGAGTATTGAATGCGCAAGACCGCAAACGCCTCGAAGATCTTCGGTTCGCCACCGAAATAGTCGCCCGTCCCGAAGAGGTTCTACGAGTGTGGGGTGGCCCGCCCCTTTTCGCCAAGTGCTCGTATTGCGGCAAGGATTGCTTCAATCCCGACCTACCACGGGGCAAACACCTTCGAAAAAAGCTTCCTGCTGACCTGTTTTTACGGCGAGAGTTGGTCGCGATTCGGGACCAAGACGGCTAGGTTATTTGTGTAGCATGCGACGACTTTCAATTCGAGTATGCGTAAACATAACCAAAATGCAGATGTCGCGTCGGCCGCACGAAAGGATTGTATCGATGGTACAACGGCGGATGATGTTCCGGGTCGGCAATCACGCCGCGTTCGACCGGTGCCTGGCCCGTGCCTTGGCGGCGCTGGGGCTGGGCTTCGTGGCTGGCAAGGGCCGGCAGTACTGGAAGATGCCTGAACTGTGGGAATGCCCAGTATTCTCGCCCACGCCGGCCGGCTCAGTCGCCGATCAGGTGTTCGAGTGTCTACTTGCTGTCCACCGATTGGCTTCAGGGTGGCAGGTCAAAGGGGTGTTGTCCCCGGACTCGGCGTGCGGGTTCAGTGGCGTGTTCGCGGCGCGCTACGGCGGAGCGTCGACGCGGGTGGTTGGACTGGAGTGGGCGTCGTTCTTGTTGGTCGGAGACGCAGACGTCGCTCAAGGAACTTCCCTTCCTGAGGGTGGAAAATAAATGGGATTAGTCGCCTCCCCGAGACGGTCTCAATACGACCCAAGTATTTGTCGAGCTCGGTTCCTTTCGCATCAAAAGGTTACCGAGGTTATCCAGTCCTAAAAGCATTCGTGCCCAACCACCTTATTCTTGATCGGAGTGGTATCAACGGTTTTTCGGTAAATTATTGTCTAAGCAAGCTATTCCAGAAAGTGGTTTTACATTTGCGCCAAAGTGCTTCGGTTACATCGGCAGGGTTAATCAGCCAATCTAACACGGTGTGCCGGATAGACGCGCGCAAGCTGGGCGATGGAGAGCGATTGGTAGTTGAACCTTAATTGTCGACACATACCTTGACATACCGTTCACCGCCAGAATACTCGGCCGATCAACTGACCCTTGGCCGAACGGATCGTTTGGGGATTGCTTCCATCGCGGTCGGCGACCACTAAGCGTGTTTCGATTTTTTTCAGGTCGCTCTTCTCGATCCCCGTAATGAAAGGGATGCTTGCAATCGTATAGGCAATCCGGCGGCCATCTGGCGACCAGGCACATTCCACCACCTCGGCTGTCTGCGGAATGTTTTTCAATGGGACGAGCACTTTAGGTTTCTCGATCTCGATGATGCATGGCGTTCCCTTGTGAAAGCAGATCAGGCTTTTGCCGTCGGGCGACAATTTTCCCGATTTTGCCCACCCTTCAGGCTCCGCAAGGGCTAGGCGTTCGCTGCCATCGACGTTCATCTGATACATTGCTCTCGGATGCCAAAACTCACCCTCGCCGACCGAGGTCGTCAGGAAGTATTTGCCGTCTGCTGACCAATCCGTGACGAGGTGGGTCTTTAGCAATTCCACCGGCTCTAGTCTCTGGGAGGCGATATCGGCTCGGTAGTGGCGGACACCTTTCATTCCAGGGGCTCCAACATTCAGGAAAAGTTGGTCCGACTTCGGAGACCAGCAGAATGAGAAATGACCGATTTTGTCCGGCAATTCGAAACGGGCCCCGGTACCTTTGCCATCGAGTTGGCGGATACGCAACTCAGTTCCTCCTTTGCGTTTCTCGTCGGCAGTCCACGCCGCTAGCCATTTTCCATCCGGAGACGGAACCGCCGATCCCACCCATAGCCCCGTCAATTCAACGGCAGTCTCGTCCGTTCCATCCTGATTCAGCAGAGAGAACGCATCGCCATGCACGTAGGCTATGTGTCTATCAGCGCCTAGTTGTGACTTGGGAACTGCTGCCGATTTTTCTCCGTCTTGGGGAGTGCCAGAGAGAGCGAGTCCGCAAGCCGTTCCCAATCCAAGCACGGCTGCCATTCCAAAGGCGAGAGCGTAGGCCTTCCATTTTTGCCAGAACATAATGTAGAGAACTCCTTTTGTGATTTGCGAAATAGTTGTCGGAACGGCGACCGCGGAAACGAGTTGCATGGCCGACGTTGCCAAAGTTGCAGGTATCATGGCAGTTGCTGGGTAGCCCAGGACCAATGCCAAACCACCGGCGGGGATAGCGATCAATCGCTCCCGAAGCCGTTGGGCCAGAATTCGGCGGGCCTTCGCTAGACGGCTGGAGAGCGTCCCTTCTGGAATGTCCAGGCGGAAGGCCGCTTCCTTTCGGTTCGTTAAATCGAGTTCACAGAGGACGACTGCAACTCGGAGATATTCGGGCAGCCGGGCGATTTCCTCGTGGAGGATCCGGATCTCTTCGAAGTCCACCCCCACGTCAGTGGACTCAGCCCGATCTGGTACTTGGGGCATGTAGGCCATACGGAATCCTCCTGGCCCCATCGATTTCAGGGATTCCAGCGAACAACGTACAGCGACACCATATAGCCAGCCGCGTAATCCTTTGGGGTCGACAATGGCTGCCCGGCGGGCAAGAACCAGAAAAGCGGCCTGGAAAGCGTCGTCAGCGAGGTGAGAATCTCCCGTGACTCGCCGGCATGTCGCCAGCACCATCGGACCGTGCCGGCCGACTAGAGCTGCGAAGGCATCATCGTTCCGCGACTGAGCAAATTGGCTCAAGAGCCACCGATCTTCGGGAACTTGACTGGATGATCCCAGGAAGGCGGTCCTTCGCACCCATTCGGAAAATCGGGTTTCCAATCTGTTCCGCACGCAGTGCCTCCGGCTCGATAAAAGCGTTTCCATGTATCTTATTGGCCAGAAGTGCGGCCGCGCGTCGTAGAAATCTACTCGGAGTGTGTCTATTCAATCCATTTGGTGGAAACTCGAAATAAATAGGTCGAGGAATTGCCTTCTCGTTTGGAGAAGGGGTAACTCTCGTCGCAGGGAGGCCGTTTCAACGAATCGGATCAGATTGGTTTTGGAAAGAAATAGTACAAAAGAGACTGAAGGATTATCTCATTTCGGTCACAGTGACTATGTTCTTCAACCCAAATTCGCCAGCGGCGTGTCGGACCGAAGTCGATACGGACACGCCGAAAAATCGCCCTCGAGATCCGTACAATTACATCCGACCGGGTCGCCGCCAGTATCTGGAACATCGATTTTATGGTCCGGTTGAGATCAAAGACGTGGAGGAGTCATAAGCCATGACGAAGCGAACGGCCCTAATCCTGGCTCTGGCGATGCTTTCATTTTCATGCCGACGCCCCAACCAGCCGACACCCGCAGTTTCACCACCCGCAGTCGCCCCATCTGACCAAGGTCGGCCCGCTGCTTTACCAACGGCACCTACCGGCGACCTCGAACTGCTGGTCGGCAAATGGAACATAGTACCGGCCGTGGCGGACGGCGAGGGCTATACGGCTTCCTACCGCCGGGCGAAGTTTGAGATCGCGGCCGGGGGCAAGTACATGTTTGCCTTACCCGGGCTCGTCGAAGAGACGGGGACAATTTATAAGCTCGACGGCGATGACCTGATGATTTGCTTGAGCATGCTCGGTAACCGGCGCCCGACCGATTTCGTGACCACGAAGGACTCTTGGCGGGTCCTGATGACCTGTAAGCGGATGAAACTCGCGGACCACCCGAAGGGCGTCACCGCCAAAGCGCCACTACCTCAAACGCTGCCCCGGGATGTACAGCAAGCCTGGGTGGAGGCGGGAGCTGAAGTCGGCTGGATGGGAAAGACGGACGACCATGTGAGCTTGGAGTTTAGGACAACACCGGACGCACTGATCGACCCGGTTCCCGCGTTTCGGTTCAAGACTTGGACAGTGAGGACGGTGGCCAGGCTCCCGGTACCGAAAACGCCATTCGGACTCGACCTTACGGGCACCGAGGCAACCGATGCGGATATGAAGGGGTTGGAGATGCTCGAATCACTGAGTGCACTCGACCTGGCGTTTACCACACTGACAGATGTGGGATTGAAAAATCTATCCGGCCTGAAGTGTTTAACCGTATTAAACCTTTTCGCAACTAAGGTAACGGATGTGGGATTGAAAGAGTTAGCAAGCTTGAACTCCCTGCGTACGTTAGATCTGCGCGTACTTGATATAACTGATGTTGGTCTAAAGGAACTGGCTGGGATGAGATCCCTCCAGTGTCTCGACCTCGCTGATACGAGGGTGACAGACACAGGGGTGAAAGAACTGAAGCAGGCGTTACCCAATTGCTGGATTCGAGACTGAGGAACCCAACCGGACCGGCCGCCATCGTGCCTCCCCCGTCGTGACCGTCGGCTTTTTCTGACTCTTCCCGTCACTAGAAGTGCGAACAAGGTCTTATTGCAAATGCCAACGGCCAACCTATGCTCGCGGCGGGCACACAGACCTGACGAAGTTTTCTATATTGAAACCGCCCTACCCCCGGACAAATCTCTCTCATATCGGGTGATTAATGGATAGCCCTAATTTATGTCCCCGTCAGACGAACGATCGTGAGGCGAATGTCACTGAGGATTTCCTGACCCAGGAGATTCTCTGCACCGTGTCGATTCCGCCGAATGGACACCCGAACAACGACTCCAGCGGATCACTTACCACTTCGCCCAAGGCCTGATTCGGCTCGAACGGCGACCGGCACTCATTCCCCTTCAATTCCTGCAGATTCCTACTCAAATCTACCAGATCGCCTTGAAGAAGTACCCCAAAACTGCTCACTAGCATAGTCCATCAACCCGAAATCCTGGCCATGCCCTCCGCGCCGACGCTTACGTCTCGCGTTATCTGGGGCGAACCCATTCCGAGTGGGAATAATTGCTCGACAGGAGCGCGGATATCTTCAGGGTCGAAATAAGTTGCAGGTAATCCGTCCCGGAGAGTAACATATAAGCAATTTGCCGATTCCTCTTCCTAGTGGCGATCCTTAGAGAAAGATCGGTTATCCGCTCCTCGGAGATGGGATGAAGTCTTCCCTGTTAGCATCGATTCTGATCCTGTCTATCTCCGACACCCCAGCGCAGGGGGCTGGCTTGAAAGCGGTCGCCGTTTCGCCGGACAGGTCATTGGTGGCTGCCGGCGGCACCAATGGGGTCGTGGTCTGGGAGACCAAAACATCCAAGGTTATCGGCAAGTTCTCAACGACCGGAACTGTGCAATGTCTGGGATTCGTTAAAGACTCTCGGACGGTTGTCGTTGGCTTGGACAGTAAAGGGGCCGAGGCTTGGATCCAGAAGGCGGGAGTCTGGATGCGGGCCGCCCACTTTGCTGGGGACGGAACCATATACGCCCTGGCCATTCCACCTAGCGGCAAGGAAGTTGCGATCGCTTCTGACAGCGGCTGGACTTATCTGTATGAGACGGAGAAATGGCACCAGACGGGCGTCTTGTGGGAACGTGCGAACCTCACCAGTGGGATTGCGTTCTCGCCGGACGGATCTGGACTCGCATCGGCCGGGAACTCGTTCAGTATGTGGGACCTTCGAACTGCGTCCGGACTCCGCAAAGCGCGGGCAGATCGCTCTTATGAAGAACTCGAGGCGACCTCGAAAAAATTCTGGACCTGGTCCCGCGCGGTCGGCGAGCCGGAGGTCGACGTCTACTGCTCGGACATTACTTTCTCCCCGGACGGGAAGCGAGTGGCCGGCACGACGGGAGTAGGTCGACACTTCACGGGAGGAAAACGACTCTTTGTCCTCGAGGCCAGTACCGGTCGCGACGTGTGGGTCGGGCGAGGGAACGGGATGCTGACGGTAACCTATGCGGCGGAAGGAACGGCTCTAGTCACGGGATCGGACGATGGCAAACTGCGGGTGTGGCATCCGGAAAACGGCAAAATGCTTCGGGAGTGGCGCGGACACGAGAAGAGCGTGCGGCAGGTGGCGCAACTGGGTGGCAAGCAGTTCGTCTCAGTGGGTGAAGACGGCAAGGTTATCGCCTGGGATGTCGATTCCGGCGAGTTGGTGGCCCGCTTCGTACCGGACAAGTAACCGGCCCCCCGGGCAAACGAATTACTTTTCAAATTCGGTAAAAATCTACTTGTTGAAAGTGGGCCGGGCCGACGGGAATTATTACTGGACGAGCTGATCTCCAAACAGCGAAAGATTTCTGCCGAACCAATTAACTCAAACCACTGGAAGCCAAATCCCCGTCTTTCACCTTTTTAACAACGGCTTCTGCATCTTCCAGCCCTGCCAGTTAATCTCCGGCTCGGTATTTCGGTAGCGGGGTTCGAGCATACCCGACAGGTTCGTTCCGCACTCTCCAAAAAAATCGCGGAAACTTAGCAATGCACAAACCGACGGGTTAACCCAAGAAAAAGACCGATTTGCACAAGATCATTACAAAGCTCGTCTGCGCAAGCTATTTTCGTGCTAGTTCGAGGATTCGACCTTCGGGTAGCTGTCTCGTTTGAATTAAGGAAGGATTTGTTTTAAGCGATTGCACTTCACCTTCCTGGACCAAATGAAATTCTCCCTGTCCCTGGCTGGGAATTTTGCTCATCGCAGTCGGTCTTGTTTCGAACATCGGTTTCAACTTCTTCAAAGCCGTTTGTTCCTTGACTCGGCCGACCAGCCACGCCCGAATCTGATCGCGGCATTTATAATCAAAATCGCCAGGGCTTTGCGATGCTAAAAACAGACCCAATCCAGCTGAACGAGACCGCTTTAGCAGATTCTCGATCGGAGCTTTCGTCGAAGGGGAACTCTTAGCAGGCAGATAACGGTCGGCTTCATCCAGCATCAGTATCGCTTGCAGATTACCTTCGGGGGCGGGATTTTTTCTTATCCATTGTCCAAATCCTATCAGCATTTGGGAAAGCCAAAAGCTTTCAATTTGTTCTCCTCCTAAAAAGTGAGTGCAAATAATACTGAGGCGGGTTTTGCCCGGAACCGAGTGCGGGCCGCGACCCAAAAGAAGATCGATGCTCAGTTCCTCTTCCCCTTGGAATAGGCTTCTGTACTGCAGATCTAAAAGTCCTAAATCGAACGCCAAATTCTTGAAGTGTTTATCGTCGATGCCCTCGGCATGATAGAGAAGGGAATCGTCGCGATCGTCCACGAATCGACGCAAAGAAGAGATCGTGACCGGATTGGTCGAACTCAGAGCTAGCAATTCCATTGCCTTCGCAAGCACGGCCAGTTTGGGATCGACCCCCGCGGTCCTCTTTCCGAGTATGCCGGCAATAGCATCCGCGGTCATTCGGGCCGTCTGTTCTTGCTCATCTTTCGGTAATTGTTTGAGATCTGCAGATAATAATGGAAGCGCGAGATGTCGCCCTGCCGTCGAACCGGGTGTAAATAGGGCAATGTCAATGGCCTGACGAAGATTGCGTCGAGCGGTCGAAAAAGTGTCAGACTCTGTGGATTCCCAGGCGTCGGGATCGGCGTAGCGGGCCAAATCGCCTTTGCGATCGATGAGTACAACCGGAATTCCATTTTGCAGTAGTTGTTCGATGAGTGTAAGGGCAGCCGTTGTCTTTCCGCTTCCCGAGCCTCCCAAAAAAGCCATATGCTGCTTTAAATCTTGGCTTTTAATTGAAATTCCATTTGAACTTCCTCGATTTTGACCCAATGTGAGTGTTTCGTTTCGGACGATCGATGGAACCGAGATCTGCTTGGGAAGATCGACCGCTTGAACTTTTTCAGGAATTGGCAAAGCAACAGTCGGAGGAACGACCTGAGTGGAGGCTTTAAAGAGTGTCTGCAAGCGATCGAGATCGAGGATTTTGCGCGTGGATGGTAGTACGGAGAGAGGTTTGCAATCGGTTTGCCAGGCCGCGAAGCCCGGGCTGTTTTGATGCTCGAGTTGAAAAGTGCGAAAAGCATGAAGAGCGCGCCAATCTCCCGATTCCACTACGACTCGCTTTCCTTTTCCTTTGGGAGCTACGAGTTGAACGATCTGTTGAGTGACTTTATTCTTAATCGAATCCGGAAAATCGGTCGACCGGATCAGAGCCACCGGTAATTCGCCCGCACGTTTTGCAGCTTCTTCAACTTGTTTCCCTAATCCTCCTCCCTGAGCCTTCTTTTCGCAAATGGCTAAGAGCAATTTGTTAACTGAATTGTCTGGGAAATGGATTTCGGTTTCTACGAAGCGGCCCGAAGGCGTTGCTCCGATATGAACGCCCGTGGGCAACTCTTTCGATACGGCTTCTAGCGAAAGCGACATCAGTTCGGCGGCCTCCTCTTCTTCCATTTCTGGCGTGGGATGGGCCGAGAGAAAATCGTTCCATACTTTTTGAAATTGGATCTCACAGGAAGGCGGAGCCGACTTCTGAACCTGGTGGGGTTCAATATCCGTTGCGTTCGAACCTTCGGTGGGATTGATCCAGCGCTCGACCAATTTGCATCGCTCTTGGTGATCGCGAAACCAGTTGAGAATGGTTCGAGTGTTCTTTCCGGAGAGAAATTGCAAGTCCGAGGAGCGAAAGGGGTAAAGAACATAGTTCCCTTCGAAGGAGACATCTAAATTTGCGTAAAGGAATTCCAAACGTTTGGCGAGTAAGGCCTCAATCTCATCTGCATCTCGGTTCTCTTTGATGAAAATGGGTTTTGGGTCCTGCTCCAACCGGTCGCGTTTAGAGCGAGTGAGCTTTTGCTGCATCGCGCTAAAATAACTTTCCAGACAGGCGACGACGACGACAGCATTGGGAATGCCTTCGGAGATATTCACTAAGGCATCGACGGCTTTACGGAATAGCCAGCCCGATTCCCGTTCTTCGAACTCCAGATCGAAAGTCTCTTCGATCTGGTCGGCAAGTATGACAAGGGGAGCCTGCTGCGCGGCGGCCATGACGCGAGCTAGACCGCAAATAGTGCGGAAAGCGGAATCCTCGGCAGTCTGCGGCCCCAATCCACCGAGTAGTTCCCTATCGGCAGGAGCGAGTTCCTCGCAGCGCAACCATCGGATAACACGTGATTTTAGACGGGCATCGTTAGGAAGCAGGAAGAGCAAAGCACGCAATAAATCGAGATCGCAATCGGCATATCGCTTATCCTGGATAGCGAAATCGGCATATCGGAAGACTCGATCGGCCGTCTCACGAGCATCGGCCAATTCTTCTCGGAAATCTTTTTTTTCTTCGGCAGGCACAACATCGAGTGAATCAAGCAGCGCTTGCGCCAATCGGGTTAAGCCCGGCGTCGAAGAAACTTCCGTGAGGTAAGGTTGATTGAGGCCATCGATCAAATTACCCAAAAGATAGCGAGTATAATTTTCGGTCTTGGACGACATTTGGGCATAACTGCAATAGCCGCCTCGTTGGTGAGCATAATGTCGGAAGGCCCGCATGAGGTGGGTTTTACCGCTGCCCGCTGAACCGAGGAGTAATAAAGATTTTCCACCGTTCGAATCCGCCGCCTCGTGCAATAACTTCGCGAAACGCTCTCGGGCGTCGGAATGGATCTCTTCCACGTCTAGAGGATCCGGCTTCCAAATATTCTGCGGATGCACGATCGAGCCGAATACTTCTACGGAATCGAAAGACAGGTAGGCGTCGAGACGCTTATTGGTCGACTTCGCGCTTGTTGGGGCAATGGCGGTCATCTGAGGTCCTCGCTCAATCGATGCGAATGAAGTTGAATATGGACTGACAGTCTTCGATCTCGGATTCACGAACGTCTTCGGGGTTCATGGCTTGCACGAGATCGGCTCGCACCAAATCTAGGTAACGAGCCGCGTTTGCTTCAACCAGCTTCGCTTTGAAAGAAGTCAGATCGAATCCTTGAAAGCGGGGTTCATTTTTGAGCGAGTGCCAAACGTGATTGATGAAAACGGTGCGATCTCCGAAGCGACCACTCGGACAGTGCCGGGCCGCTGCTTTCACAGTATCGGCAAACTCTTTGAGATCAAAATCCGACTCCTCGGTCATGCGATGGTCGAGCTTATTCGAAGAAAGAATTGCGTTTGACTCGACTGCATTCTCCAGATTCATGTCGGAATTCAGCCAGTCTGCAATCAACTTCTGACGCAATCCTTTTGCTCCTCCTTGCTTTAACTTCAGCATTATCCTGGGAAGCTGTTTCTTGAGAATATCGCTGGAAAGGAGTTCGTCACTTTGAATTTGCCGGCAGAGCACTCGGCGGATCAAGCGCCGGGCGTCGGTCTCTTCGGGGAATCCCAGTTCCTTCGCAACTATCGCCACGAGCAGATCGGAGAGACTTGCATTCGAGGAGATGGGAAGCCCTAATTGCGTCTTGAGCATCCGAGATGCCAGTTGATCTTGCGTCAGGCTTTTAGGATTCTCTTTCGGATTCATCCCTGAAGCCCGATAGGTGAGATAGCGCGACTCAATGATCCTCCAGGTGCTGCGCGGCGGTAATTCGGACAGTGCGAGACAATCCAAGGCTCGCTTTCGGCCCCTCTCCGTTAGCCGTAACGCTTTGGGTTCCAGCAACCCATCGGTACGAGTAATTGACAGCAAAATGTTCCATTGTTCAGTCGACAGCGATTCTTTGAGATATTGGTTCAGACACTTCCTAACCGCTTGTGCAGCGGGGGGTCCCTTCGACGAGGCTAATATCCGTAGCAAGAGGAGATCGGTTAAACGAGTCGAAATAACTTCGGCAGGGGCGGTTAAGGGCTGGCTCATAGGACATGAACTCCATTAGGATACGGCCGCATTTTTACGAAAAGCGACAGCGGACATAATCGTGTCCAGTATGACCTCCATGTCGGGTAATATATCCTCGGCCAAGAATCGAAGGACTAAATATCCGTTTCGTTGATACTCCCAATCCTTGCGGCGATCCCTTCGATAGGCCTTTTCATCGCTGAGATGAAAATATAGTCCATCGATTTCAATTGCCAACCGCAATTTAGGACTAACCAAGTCTCCTTCCGCCCATTGCGTACCGTGACGAAACTCCAAACGTTGATTTAGGTAAAAGAATCCAACTGTTTCGGGATGCGATTCGAGGAGATCGAACAGGAATCTCTCGGCTCGGCTACGGGCGCGGTCTTCCTCGATCGCGTTCCCAGGGGGTGAATCCGAGTTGGCAATGTCTTCAATCTCTTCGAGCACCGTTTCAGTTACGCCCAGTTCGATTAAACGGTCGACGCTTTTCGAGGCAAGGCATTTATTCGCAGTGGTAGAAAGCCGCTGCTGGATCTGTTGTGCATCAATCGAAGCAATATCCACTCGGCCCTCGCGGACCATTGTGGCTGTCTGGGAATTACCGGCAGCCTGCAAAAAAGAATCGATGTCTTTCTCGACTCCGAAAATAGCTAAATGCAATTTTGGAATGGTTTTGCAAAGAATCGTCAGCAGTTCAACCGCAGTTCTAAATGGAATTTTCGGTTCTCTATTCACAATTGCCAATGTTGGTAAACCGACACCCACGATTTCACTGAAACCCTTCATGATCGTCACCCAGGATGCGGAATCGTCAGAGAAAACCTCAGTTTGCAAATCTGCAAATATCCGATCGGGTTCAACGGGCAAGGATTTGACCGCTCGCAAGAACAGCCAGTGGCAAATGGCAAACATCGGTTTTGAGTGGTCTCTTTGGTCGAGTCTGCACCAGGTTTGATCGAACTCGTAAACGGTCATTCTTTTGAGCCGATCAAGAAAATCGAGAATAGTATTGGGTTCGCTGAGATTGAAGGCAAAACGTGCGGCTTGAGTGTTCAGGTCGAAAGAGGCCCCCAATAACCTCGTCCAATCCCGGGCAATTGCCTCTTTTGTAATAGAAGTGGGAATTGAAACTTTTAAGCCATTTTGACTGGCCCAAGCGCACCAGTTATTCATGCTTGGACCGAGTGGTCCGACAATCGTGGTCAGAGTCGGAATCGACTCCAAACGTCGATTTCGGTGGACATCGAAAATGCGATGGTCCGCTTTCATAATTTCAGTATGTATTAAGATTTTGGAGAAGATCAACGCTCTTCTCCATTTGTAGCCGAGGCTTTTCGACCGGCGTTTACACTTCAAGAAATGGTTTGTAAGCCGCTCGATTGCCCGCCAATTCCTGCGGAAGCATCCGCCCGAAACCAAACCGGGCCTAACAATTGTCCTTCCCCAGGCATTCTCCAAAACCTGGTAGCAAAGCCGATTTTCGCAGAGGGTATAGGACTTTCATTTCTATGAAAAATGGGGTGATTTTCCTTATCTGAAGGTTAATCATCATAAACCACAAAGCTCTGAAAAGGCTATACTTACCCACATACGTGGCTTAGGTCGTGGTTCCGTGTTCATTCCGGGCGATTTTCTGGACCTGGGGAAGCCGCAGGGAGACGATTTTGCCTTGCATCGGTTGGTTAAGCAACGGGGATTGCGGCGACTAGCCCGGGGCTAGTATGACTTTCCGAAGTCGCATCCGCAACTCGGAGTACTCTCTCCTTCAGCAACTAAGATTGCCAAGACCCTCGCGGGCCGAGACTGTGCCGCATTCAGCCTTCCGCGGCCGATGCGGCGAATCGGCCGCCTCTCGCCTCACTCATGCTGCCGCTTCCTCCGCTGGGGATTCAACGCAAGATCGGCTCGATTCTCACGGGCTTCGAGGATCTGATCGAGAATAATAACGAGCGCATCCGGATTTTGGAATCGCTGGCCCAATCGATTTACCGTAAGTGGTTTGTGGATTTTCGCTTCCCTCGTCGTGGGAAACTTATTTGGGTGGAATCGCCACTGGGGAAGATTCCTAAAGGCTGGAGAGTTGATCCAATTTCAAACCGGTTCAACGATCAAACCCGATCCCAAAGGAGCGTATGCTCTCTACGGATCGAACGGCATTATCGGAAAGAGCTCGGGCTTTCAATTCGAACGGGGAATAATCATCGGCCGGGTCGGGAATTATTGCGGTTCGGTTCAGTACTCCCATTCCACCTTCAGTGCTTCGGGAAATACCATTATAGCGCTACCTCTGGAAGGAAACGAGGAGCTAATTCCTTACCTCTATTACACTTTAAAGCACCTTTCGCTCGGCCAATTTGCGAGCGGATCGGCCCAGCCCCAGATTACGCAAAGCGTTTTGAAAACCCAGCCGGTCTTGATCCCTCCGGTATCTTTTCTGAAAATATTCTGTTCAGTAACATTCGAATTGCTGCGTCAAATTGATCACCTGAAGAAAGAAAACGAGAACCTTCACAAAACCCGCGAACTGCTCTTGCCGGGACTGATCTCCGGCCGACTCGACCTGGAAAGAGTTTGAACGGAATGCCGGCTCAAGAAAGAGTTGGGAATAAAAGATTGGCCGAACTTGTTAGAATCCCTTCTCCCAGACTTCACCGAATCGAAAGTCGAATCGTTCAACTGCTGCTCTCCGTTGTTCGGCGAGGGCAACTAATTTGAAGATGGCTTCATCCACACAAAAAGTATCTCAACCATTGCAGGCCCCAATTAAGAAATTTATCTGAAATGAACAGTAGCGTTTTCTGGATGATGGAGGAGCATCGGACGGTGCGTGAACGGTTGGAGATCGTTACAACTGAATTACGAATTTTACTACCCTCATCCGCTCGAAAATTTGGCTGTCCGAAGCCTGAAAAAGTGGCCGATCAGGAGTACTTTCGAGGGTTGCAACCGGACACGACTAGCGCGGGAGAGACGCTAATTCTCAATTTCTAAAAGTTAAATTTTTGAGATCCTAGCAGGCGAAGAAGAAGCGTCAATTTTTTCGTCACTGAGAAGGCAATGCCAACTCCCAGCATTCCCAGGACGATCAGACAAGTGACTAATAATCGGAACGATAGCGTCATTTCTCCAGTAATAACAACTAGCAACACGGCCCCCACCAGGGGTATGACGGCAGCAAGACTTTGAAAAACCGCTAACCAACGACTCGCCCCCACCATTTCTGCCGCGAGGGTAGTCGGGGTTCGCGTATCGGCATTGGTAAGTCGCGGATAAAAAACTCTCAGGACGACAAATTGAATTCCAAAATGCGAATAGATTACGGCGATTAATCCCGACAGCGTGAAGGATACAAGAAAGTGAAAGTAGACCTCTCCAGAAACTCCACCTGCGATAACATCGATAAAAATTGGAAAGACAAGGCCACCAGGTAGCCAGCCAGCCAAGGCCAGAATGATCCCCCAAGTGCCCAATTTCAACACTCTAAAGCGCAATAGGTCGACCTCGGAACCGTCCATAATCGCCGATTCGGACAGACGGCGCCAACCGCGCACTATCGGACGGAGTAGCCGAAACATAATGAATAAGCAAATGGGATAGACGAACAGATTATAGCCCAGAACGATCTTTTCAAAGGCTCGATGTTGAGGAGGATCCAATCGTACTTCGATGGTGTTGTAAGCAATATTAACAAATGACCCTATCATCTGCGGTAACAAGGTTAATAGGAAGAGAGCCAAAAACGGATTGCGTTCTACCCAGGCTGTCAGCAATCCTTCCGACGGAAGCCGTTCTTCAATAGCCAGCGCGTCGGATGCGTTCGCCAAGGCTCCAGCCAATTCACCCGCAGTTTGATAACGTTGAGTGGGTTCAGGATCCAAGCAGCGTCGGAGTATACGTTCAACTACCGGAGGCAACTCCTGTACTACCCAACAACTGGAAACTGAAAATGACTTTTGATTTTGGAGGAGCTGGAGTTTGTCTGTCCTCGGATCACCAGTAGCAGGTTTATCGAATGGCATCCGACCAGTTAATAACTCATATAAAACGACACCAAGCGAATAAAGATCACTTCGCTCATCGACCACTCCGAAACCCGGTTCTTTTAGATAGGCCCCCAGATGCTCCGGCGCCATATAGCCAATAGTGCCTCCGAGGTGGTTTCGGGCTCGAACATCTTGGGTATCGATGGCGATATTGAAATCGGCCAAGAGTGGCCTGCCGTACGGATTGATTAAGATGTTAGCCGGTTTGATATCGCAGTGAAGAACACCGCGACGATGCGCGAATTCCAGTGCTTCTGCCATTTGCACGCTGATCCGGCATATTGCCGCGGCAAAACGATAAGTGGCCAGAATCTCACGATTTCGAATCCCAGCCAGATCAAAGGGAATTTCCTCATTCGAATCAATTGTTATCGATTCTAAAATCTCAATTCCTTGAACTGGACGTCGATTATTCTTGTGAAGGTGCTCGATCACATGAGCCAGAGTGACTCCAGGAACATACTGCAAGCAGAGACAATGCTTCCCGGATTCAACATTGATGAATTGTCCGTAAACCTGAACGATGTTTTGGTGTTCTAATTCTGCTAAGGCCTGGCCTTCGCCGAGTCCTAGAGTTTCGGAGACTTTCAAGGCCACCCTTCGATCCAGCGTAACGTCGTGAGCGAGATAGACCGTTGCAAATCCCCCCCTGCCGAGTTCTCGAAGGATTACGAAATCGTTGAATCGTTCTCCGGGTCGAAAGCGCTGACTGGAGCAGGAAATCGATACTTGCTCAACCTTTGTGGGTGCATTCAGAGTGCTCGCTGCTAAGTCGCTCCTCGAGATGGCGAAGATATCGGACTGTTCCTTTTTTTTCTGAGCTTCGGACATTTATAAACAAGCCCCCCATGTTGATCGATCTTCGATGTCATCGAGCAAAATCATCCTTCTTTAATGCATTTTTTTCGAGGGTGGGTCGGCAATATTCGTACAGGCGAAGATCAATTAATTCTTGTGCGAGTTCTTCCTGTGTCGGCTGAAGAAGCGACGTTGACAAATCTTCGAGCAACAGATCCGCGAATTTTTCTCTCGCCCGCTGGAGTGCTTTCCGGACCGCAGGCGCATTGAGGGGCTTATTGAGCCTTTGGCTCATCATCTCGGCCATTTGTTCGCTCGACTGATCCGGATGGTCTGCCTTGTATTTCAAAATCGCATGATAAGGCTGGCCGCTACTTTCTTCCACGGCCAAGAGAGCTTGCCAGGCGCGACTCAGAAATTCGTCTCGCCAGCAAGTGATTAACGTTTCCTCGTCGATTCCTTGCGCGGCTTCGCTCTCGGCCGGTTCGGGAAACTCACTTGGCAAGTGGCCAGGTCGCTTCTTCCCTTTGCGGTAGTGGTTCGCAATCAGATTCTGGAGTATTCCTTTGACAAAGTCTCGGAAGCGTCCCCGATTTGGGTCAGCTCCTTTAAACGCCCCTTTAAGAAATGCGACTGCAAATTCCTGAGCCAATTCCTGAGCGAGATCCTCATTGCGAACAGCCCCCAGTAAGTAACGTTCCACAGCGCCCCCGTAAAGTTCCAGAAGCTGCCAAAGGGCCGTACGGCCCTCGGGCAAGTCGGCATCGTTGTTGGCGGCTCGGATCTGCTGCCAACTCGTGTTAATGGCGCTGAGTCGATTATTCGGTATGGGCATCGAGAATCTCCCGATTCAATTCGTGCGGGCAAGTCAAGTTAAGAATGATCTTATCAAGTTCCCTAAGAACATTTGGATCTCCTGAAAAGGAATTTGTTCGCGGTCTAAACAACTGCTTGAGATCAAGTGCTTCGAATACAAAAACCAAAAGCCACAGGCTTGGGTTGCCTATGGCCTTTATTGGAAGTGAACTTGAGAAGTTCATTCTTTATCGGAGCTGGCAGACTGCTTACTGCTAGCTTTCACTTCGGGAGCCGAGGGAAGGATAGCCGTTCCTGTTGCAGGACCGGAGATGGCCCCAGGGGGCAGAGTCAATCCTGTGCTGTTTCCGGGGAGGATTGCGGTATTCAGCGTACTCACCGGTGGATAGGTGGCAATCAAACTGACGGGTAGGTACTGGTTGAAGGGGGCATACCAGTAGTACCATTGCGTCTGGATCGGAGAGTAGTAGCCGTAGCAACGATAGACAGGGAAGTAGCATCGGCTCGTCCAATTCCGGAAAGCCCTGGAAATCCCCACTATGCCCTTCTCGTGTTTTTGGTTGTGAATCTGATTCACGGAGACCGGTCGACCATTGTGCGGATCGCCGGCTTGGGTATTAGCGTTAGTTCCCAGGAGGAAACACAAGGCCGGGGCAACAATCATCGAGCGAAGAAGGGGAATGCGATTAAACATGGTCATTTTCCTTAGCGGCAGGAGGTGAAGCGGAGCCATTGCAGCCTGCCGGACTGAGAGCGGCTCCGCGTTTATCTTGGAGAAGACTTTGGCTTCCGAATCCCTGTGACTGGTTGCCTCTTTGTCCTCCACGCTTTCTTCTTTGCGCGAGTTTTCGAGTTGTGACGGAAGAACTGAAAAAAGTTGGAAATGATCCAAAGCCAGTATCACTCACACGGCTCAGTAGCAGGGATTCAAGGCGAGAACAAAAGGACGTTCGCCCGGAAGCCAGTCTTATCGGTAGGTCCGTGGCTTCCCGAAATCAGCAAATTGAATCGAGTAGCTTCGTTACAAGAGGGTCGGCGCGCACGAAAAAGACCGCATTTGCGGTCCATTTTCGAGATGGCAATGTTGAGTTTTCTCTTATTTCTGTTTGACCGACCACGTCACCTTATAGATGGAGTTCCGGCCGCAGCCGGTCGGCGAATCCAGGCCCTGATATTCACGCGTTTCTTTGTGGCTTGCACCGTAGCTTGCCACCTTCTGACCGGTGAGAGTGATATGATCTCCGGCTACCCAACCATCGCAATTAGGAAAGAGAAATTCGATCCCGATATTACCGATGTAAGATATGACCTCCCCCCAGGCACCTGCCGCAGTGGCTCCCTTCTTCAAGAGTTCGGTCGCCCCTTTTTCCAGCCATTTGGAAACCTCATCCTGCTTGTGCCCCGAATTCAGGACCAGATAGGTCAGCACAATTTTCGTGTCCGGCTTCGGCACGGTCACCCCACTGAAGGAAAGACCGACCTTGAAGGTACCGTCGTTAAGATCTCCCATGTGTTTGACCTTGGCCGGATAGATTTTATCTCCCACTTTTAACGCGAAGGACACATGATCGGTATCGTTGTGGCGTGATCGGGTGCGCAGAATCTCAAAGTTCTCCAGCGTGAAGTCGTAGGTTTTCGCTGCTGGCGGTTTTTCCTTGGGAGGATCGGCTTGAGCGTTCATACCTCCAAAGGCAATACTCACTACCATTGCGGCGATAAAATTTCTGAAATTCAGTATGCGATTAAACATGGTCAATTTCCTATCGGCAGGAGGTGAAACGGAGCCTTTGCAGCCTGCCGAACTGATGGCGGCTCCGCGTTTTCTTGGAGAAGACTTGGGCTTCCAAATCCCTGTGACTGGTGACCTCTTTGTTCTCCACGCACTCTTCTTTGCTCGAGAAATCCGGTTGTGACCGAAGAAACGAAAAAATTGTTTGGAGCCGGTCGAGGAGAACGCAACAAAAATTGACTGAAAGTGGCCGAGACAGTTTTCTGAATCAAATTGAGCCAGGTGCAGTCACAAATTCCCAGCAAGAAGAATAAGCAGGTGTGGCGAACAGCTTCCGATCAATGGGATTCGAAGGGCATTGTTTACCACGGAACAATCTTTCGGCTTAAAAAGGGGACATCCATGCTCTTTTCAACGCAATCGGCAAAGCGATTTCTTTTTCTCTCTACATTTTTAAATTTCCTAAGTGTCGCATCGCTCCCAGCCGATGAGCCACGGAACCCTGTGGCTCCAAATGCCAAAACTTACGCTGAAAGCGTTCTCACTTCCCAACCCGTCGGCTACTGGCGACTCAACGAAACACACGGGTCAATCGCTGGCGACGCAACGAAAAATAAAATTGATGGTCGCTATTTCGATGGAGTCTCCCTGGGCAGATTGGGAGCATTCGCACAGGGAGGTGATAAAGCCGTAGGCTTCGACGGCAAAACAGGGTACATCGAAATCCCTTCGAACAAAGCCTTCAGTCAACCGACCAGCGGCAAAGGATTTTCCGTTAAGGTCTGGTTCAAGCCGACTCGACTCGAATTCCCCGGCGAAACCGACGATCCTTATGTTTACTGGATCGGCAAAGGCCAACCGAGCCAATACGAATGGGCCTTGCGCTTCTATAGTCGCAATTCAAGCCGGCCGAATCGGATCTCCGCTTATGTTTTCAACAAGGAGGGGAAAAAAGGAGCCGGCGCCGAGTTCGAAGATCCCGTTAAGTTGAATGAATGGATTCATGTGGTCGCCTGCTTTGATCCTGGCAGCAAAGCCAACCCGAAGGCCGGCGTATCAATTTACAAGAATGGCGAGCTTCGAGGCAGCCCGGCCAGCCAACGGGGGGCACGGTATGCTTCGTTTGACATCACTCCAAGAGCTGGGTCAGCGCCGATTCGACTGGGAACCCGCAATTTCACGAGTTTTTTCCTGGGCGAATTGGACGAGTTGGCCATTTACCCTAGAGTTTTGACAGACAAGGAAATTCTCGAACATTTCCGAGCGGCCGACGCACTGAAGCCGAACCTTTCGAAGAAATGAAACGCAGCAAATACGTCGACAAACTGGTGGATTTCGCGAGTTGACTATCGATCTCAAGCTTGCACTCAAGCCCCAGGAAATGCAATGGTCTATCACTGAATTCGAATAGACGGGAGAGAATGGATCCGGGTTCGCCGAAGAGCCCTTGAGAGAGATTCCAAGTCGCAAAATAACTATAAACGCGGTTAATTCCGCACTCTTTTGAATAATAAGATTCCAGATGCCGCCGGTGCAGGGTAAGCTTAACTTGTACGCAGGAAAGTACGATTATGGCTGACATAGATGCTATCCAACTCAAAGTGGAATCGGCGCTCCTGTTCCTCTTACTTCTGCAAGCAATATCGCTTCCTGTGGCCAGCTTATTCGGATATCTTGCCGGACGCAAAGGGGCTACTCAAACGGTCCGGATTTTGGCGATCTCGCTTTTATTGGGGGCGGCAGTCCCCTGCTATCTCGCCGTAACTCGTTGCACTAACGCACAGCATGATATACAAGCACGATTCGAGGGCAAAGTTTCTAGTCCTTTTGTTTCCTCCGAAAGAGCGAACGCCTATGTTGCGGCGGTGACAAACTTTATGACATTTAGTATTGGGCTCGGAATGATAACGCTGATTATCACTCTCGCAGCGTTCGGAATCGCTCGGTGGCGGTCCCGGGCTTTAAGTTCTAATTTGTTGATTTTGGAATAAAGTTCGAAGGAAAATTGAGAGGCTTCCCAGTGAGTGTCATTCTTAAGCTGCGACAGTTGGCTCAGCGCTGTGACTTACTGCTAGGACGATCTGTTTATAGAGGTACCCTCAGATCAACAGAATTAGAAACTCTTCATTCAGACCTCAGTAAGGCACTTGAAGAGATCTGCACTCCGCAGGGATTTGAAATTAAGACAGATAAAAATAGATACGATCAGAAGCAAATCAATCGAGGATCCAAGTTTATTTCCATTCCGAGCGGCATTAACTCTCCTAGTGATAGCGGGCTTAAACGTTAGAGAAAAGCGGCCTCCGATTCGAGAGGCCGGCGGATTTAGTTTTTCTCGGGGATCTTTTCGGTGGTTGGCAGATCGTCGGGCGGCAGATCCAGAGTAGTATCGTCGGTGGCTTCCGGGAGTTGGGGCAGCTTGCCCATGGGAGGGAACGCCTTCTCGGGAATCTCTTCGAGGCTGCCCTTGCGATCCGCTTCGGCCAGCAGGGAGTATTCGCCTTTACCTTCGGTCTTCACCGGGCAGCGGCCCCAGTAGGTTTTGTTGTAAGAGTTGTAGTAATAGTAGTATTTGGGTTTGGAGGGATGGTAGATCACGTAGTGGTGCTTGTAGCCGGAGTAGGTCGGGCTGGGCTTGTAGTAATAGGTTCGGTAGTAGTAGGACTTGCTGGAATGCTGTTTCCAGTTGCCGTAGTACTGCCGGGAGGCGTGAGCATCGCCGGCCGTGGCCGCCGAGAAGACACCGAACATTGAGCTGATCACCAAGACCAAAGAGAGAATTCTGGCACGGGTACCCATTTTCGAACTCCTGACAAAAGAAGATTTTTTCGAGTCTGCTGAGATCTCGAAAGGGCCATTTTCGTATGGCTCTGCCACCTTAACGGGTCTCTGTTCAGAATCTTCTCAAAAACCACTAGATTAAGTTTTGTTTATTAAAATGTGAGAGGCCTCCAGCTCTGGCTGGCAAAGGCGTACAGAGAATCCCTTAGGTCTCGATCCCTGGGAGGACAAATAGGAGATCTCACGAAATCGCCGAGCCCTTCGATGGCAGAACTCTCTTCCCCAGAACGCGGGCTCCTCCGAGTGCTACGGCTCCCTCCCAAAGGGCATCGATTCCAAAAAGTTTTTTTTCTGGGGAAGATTTTCGCGGCGTTCCCGTTTCAGAGGACGAGAGGGTGATAAAAACCCAAAAACAAAAATCCAATTCAGGAGTGAGTATCATGTTTCGAGTCCTCAAATTGAGCTGTGCGGCGGCCGTCTGCGTTCTGGGCCTGAGTGTGGGCAACTCGGCCAAAGCCGACGAATGTGGTTGCGGTTATGTGATGAAGAAGATCACAATCTGCGAACCGGTGGTCTGCTATGAAACCCGCCAGGTTCCCTACCAGGCCTGCATCACCCAGTACGATCACTGCGGCAAGGCTTACGAAACCCACGTTACCCGATACCGGGAAGTCCAGATAAAGGTC
This sequence comes from Telmatocola sphagniphila, assembly GCF_018398935.1. Lineage (GTDB taxonomy): Bacteria > Planctomycetota > Planctomycetia > Gemmatales > Gemmataceae > Telmatocola > Telmatocola sphagniphila. The sequence continues at coordinate 2,223,882 of NZ_CP074694.1, forward strand.
ACCAAGGAACGACATGTGACCAAGTACGTCAAAGTGCCGACCCACTATTAATCCTCACGCTCTAAAAAACCCAAACGCGAAAGGCCGATGCAACGATGGCATCGGCCTTTCGCGTTTTTCTGTTCCCCAAAGTTTTCCCAAGTCTATCCCCAGAATGATTCATCTCAATGCGGTTCAAGATCGCGTAAATAATCCGTGGATCCAACCAACGCGGAGGCATCTATCAAACCGCCGCACTCCTTCTTGAAGACGATTGCCGATCGTGCAGAAGTGTATGCCCGATCCAACTAGTAATCGGATATTAATCCGTTTCTTCGCTTCCGTAAGCATCCGCAAACGCAAGGCAATTTCGTAGGATTTAGAGAGCGATTTGCCTGGTAAAAGCATCGGCTTTCTAGGAGGTGACCGAGAATCTCCGGGCGGTCAAATTCAAGGGCTCGCAACTTTTCAATTGTAGATCAGGCAGTTCAATGAATTGCTGGGGCCGTTCGAAATTAGCAGATCAAATAAAGATTTTGACAACTGGGCGATCACTTCAAATCAACGTTCCGTATTGTTCACACACTTACGCAGGCTTCATCTTCTGAGCCTCTTTATCCAGCACTGTGGAAACTCGATCAATGAGTTCATTGAGATTATTTTTCACGGTACTAAATTCTTCGGGCTTGCTTTCAAGACGCACTACCAGATCGTCTAACTTTCGTTCCCAATCGAAGCAGCGTTTCAAGAGATCGGCCTTCTTGGTCGCACTCATGCTCGCGGGAGGGTTCAATTGAAGCTTCGAGCATCCCATACGCAATTCATTAATGAGAGTCGCCAGAGCCAGCCGGTCCTCTGCGGGACGCACTAGGGCTTCCCTGAAAGCCGCCGCGGTCCATTGATAAACTCCCGCATCATCCAAGCCGCTAGGAGGTTCTTTGAGCAATCCCCAGGGAGCTATGGCCACTTCATTTTTCACTTGAGGGACAATCCCCAGACTCTCTCGAAGTTGAGGAATATTCACGAGTGCGATCAGCACTGCCGCAGCCGTTACAAAAGAAGATAAGGCAGCAAAGCCCCAACGCGAATGAGATTTGGCTCGGCGCGCGATTGGTATCTCGGCTTCCGAAACGAGGATAGCCTCCGATAGGGGCGACACTACCATTTGCTCGGCCGCTGAGGTCCCACTCTCCATAGGCAGGAAGGACTGGAACTTTTTCCAACTATTATGGGTGCTCGGACCGAGATCCATTTCCTTCTGCCAAAGCCGATCCCAATAGGGACCTCCTTCGAGGAACAGGAAATCGACCAGTTCGCGAAGTAAATAGGGATGTCGAAGCAGCCTTTTCAAATCTTTCTCGTTGAGCACTCCTAGCCCCCGTTTGGCCACCTTGGGCAACGCCTCGGCATAGCTATCCGTCAGCGAATATTTCCTCTCGATCGGTTTGTCGGCGTGAGACTTTTCTCGAAGAGCAGTTAATTCTTCGGCCAGTTGGTAGGTTTCCCCCCGCGCAAAAATCTCCTCTAACCAGGGAGCCAGTTGCGATTCTTCTTCAGGTATAGTCAGACTGATCAATTTCATGACCGTCCTCCCGTGGGGCGTTCCCCATGTGTGATTCCGCTTTTAGTCTCCATGCAGACTTTCAAGCGAGCCTTGATATGGTGCACCATTTTGTAGATAGTCTCCGCCGGTTTGCCGGCTTGCTCGGCGATAACGACCGGCTTTACTCCCTCGCTCCACTTGGAGATCACAACTCGCTCGGCCTCCGATAAACCATCCAGGCAATTTTTGAGATTTTCTCCATGTTCCGATACTTCCAGCACAGCGGATTCCGGCGATTCCATTTGCTGAATATTTTCGTCCGCTCGAATATGTTTATTTCGCGTCGCATCCTTGCGGATGAGATCGATCGCTTCCCGATAGGCCACTTTTTTCAACCAAGCCACGTTAATCTTTTCGACGGTTCCCGCCGAGCTCTGCATAAACGCCTTTTGCCAGACTAGTTGCATGATGTCTTCAATCGTTTCTTTTTGCAGTCTCAGGGATCGAAGATACCAGAAGAGACGGCCATGGTTTTCATCGTGAAACGCCTTGAACGTCTCCTGAGTGCAGGGGCTCAGAAGCGTTCGGCTCGGCGCATCGGGGTCGGCGTGGGGGATTGCAGTCATTCCGTTAAAGATTGACTTATCCCCTTCGCTTGGCAAGGGGTCGCAGTATTTAGACTGCAAAAAAACCAGCCCAAGGACTTCAACGGATCTGGGATCGATTTCTTCCTAAAAAAGTCGAGAATATTTTTATTAAATATTCTTTATGTATATTTGCATCGGAATTGAGAAATTACTACCTTGGTGAGAACTCGGATTTAGCAGGTAATCTTTGTGTGAAGCTTGTTACATTCCTTCTACTCCTCAGAACGAATCCGCCTAATCCGTTGTTGGGAAATTCCGGGAGATTACGGAAAATTTTCCGCTCCCGAATTTTCTTGACGCACATCGCCACATAACCGAAAACGGATAGGGAGATCCGGCCCTTGGTAAGTCAGATCCTTTTTTCGAACCATTTATCATTACCTGAGGAAGAAATCGGCGCTATTTCCGTTTAAGGGAATAGAAAGCAGAAATCTTGCAATCACATACGGGGACTAGCGATGAAGGTGTTTCTGATTTTTTCAGGTTTGTTGACCTCGGTCACCCTCGTATCGCCGATTCACGCCGACGAAAAAACCGATCTGGCGGCCCAGGCCTACGAGGTCATTGCCAAGCACTGCCTCCGCTGCCACAAGGGGCCGGGTTCGGAAGGAGGAATTGCGAATTTCGGCTCGATTGCCGATTTGCAGGCACCCCGGGGGAAGAAAGCGGCCCTTATCGTGGCTGGTAAGCCTGAAGAGTCCCGCCTTTACCAGCGTCTGGCGATCGATGGGGATATGCCGCCGGAAGAGGCGCTGCGAGCCACCGGTAAGCCCACCGAAGAAGAAAAAGCGATTCTGAAAAAATGGATTGAAGCTTCCGCTCCCCCCTTTACAAATTCCGCAAAGCAGCGAAATTTCATCACTCTGGCTGATGAGCTGACAGCGATTCGCGAAGCACTGCAAAAAGCCGATCGTGAAGACCGGCCTTACCTCCGCTTTTTTACTCTGACCCATCTTTACAACGACAAGACGATTCCCGATGCCAAATTGAAACTCATTCGAGCTGCCCTCTCGAAAGCCCTCAATAGTCTGAGTCTGAAGCCGACCATTGTTCTCCCCGTCGCAGTAAATAGTGCGGAAACGGTTTACGCGGTCGATATCCGACGACTCGATTGGGATACACGCCATCTCTGGAACCGGATCCTCGAATATTACCCCTACGGCCTACTCTACACCAAGTATCCCGATCCTACGATTCGTCGGCTCGCCGAAGATGTGGAAGACCTATCAAAGGCGCAGATACCGGTTTTACGAGCCGACTGGTTTGTCGCCACGGCCCTCCGTCCCCCGTTGTATCACCTCCTTCTGGATATACCGGAGAACGCCCTGAGACTGGAACAGCGTGTGGGCGTCAATGTTGCCGCCAACTTCGAGAGCGACAAATTGACTCGAGCCGGTTTTTCCCGCTCCGGGGTTTCTGCCCAGAACCGCCTGGTCGAACGGCACGACTCTAACCAAGGGGTTTACTGGAAGAGTTACGACTTCAAGCCGGAAACAGGGCGAGGTCGGTTGATTCGGTTTCCGCTGGGGCCATTGAATCTGTATCCGAAAGGGCGTCATCCGTTTGAAAATCAGGCTTTTTCCCACGATGGCGGGGAAATTATCTTCAGCCTTCCCAATAAACTCCATGCCTACATGCTCGTCGACGGTAAGAACAAGCGGATCGACGAAGGACCGATTTCCGTAGTCGGCGATTCCAAAAAAACGGCCGGAACCTCGGCCATCGTCAATGGAATTTCCTGCATGGCATGCCATACCAAGGGAATGATCGAACTGAAGGATTACGTTCGGGACAATGCCGCGGTTTTTGGCAGAGCCGATGAGAAAGTCCGGAAGCTCTATCTCGAGCCGAAAAAGATGGATGAGTTGATCAAGCAGGATCAGGAACAGTACCTTTCCTCGCTGGAAAAAGCGGTGGGCCCGTTCCTGAAGATTGGCCCCGATGCCAACAAGTCCATTTCGGACCTCTCCGAACCCTGCAGCTATGTGATCATGACCTATCGTTCGTCTTCCGATGCTTATCTCACTCTGGATCGCATCGCGAGCGAACTTTACCTGAAAAATGGTGAGGAACTGAAGGCAAAAGTCGGAGCCAGGAAGTTCAAGGAATTGGGGCTAGCGTCGATGCTGACACAACCCGACGCAGTGATCACCCGGCTCGAATGGGAGGCCGTGGACGGCTACTCTCTGATGCAGGAAATGGGCAAAGAACTGGGTGGTTTACCCATCGGGAAATAATCGAAAATTACCATCAACTGGAGATTTAACGATGTATCGTTTGATGATATTACTGCTCGTCGGGCTGCTTCATGCCGCTTCCGTACGAGCAGAAGAAATAAAGACCTTGCAGGCCATAGCGGCGGAACTGGCCACCGACGTAAAGGCCGTCTTGAACAAAGAAAACCAGCAAGCGGTTCGTATCGGACTGTTCAGCCCGCGCGGCTCGGCCCTAGGGGACGCGAACGCCGGACTGTCCATCTGTTCCGCTCTTGAAAAAGAACTGGGGACGCTCGCCAATCCCCAGGCGATCTACGAGATCTCGGGCTCTTTCTTGGCCGTGGAAAATCCGAGAGATCCCAAACTGACGCAGATTTCCGTGAAACCGGAATTAACCAACACCAAGACGGGCGAAACCGTGAAGGTCTTTCTGCCCAAGGATCTCTACATCGGTGGCAACACCGATATTGCTCGCATTCTGGGAGTCACGGGCAGAGTACCTTCCGAGAAGGAAGGTACTCAGGTGAGCTACGGCGAACGCAACAAGAATATTCAGGAACTGCACAAGCAGCCGAGAACCTTCGTTCATGGGCCGGACCACTCGCTGATTTCCTCCTGCCCGGAAAGCCTCTACGATGTTCAGATTTTGGTCGGCCGCACACCCGGCAAAGTAGCTCCTCGATCGGCAACGCTCGTGGCCGGGAAAGCTTTTGTCGATATCGCGAAGTCCGAGTTCTATCAGGTTCGCGTAATCAATCGCTCCAACAAGGAAGTCGCCGTCGCCATGGCAATCGACGGCGTGGATGAGTTTACTTTCAGCGATGTTAAAAAACCGGACGGCCGTCCGAAGTATTCGCACTGGATCATCGAACCCAAAGGTCAACCCAATGCGGAGGTGACTATTAAAGGTTGGCATAAGGATCTGAATACGCTGCTTTCCTTTGTCGTCACAGATCTGGGCAAAGGTGCCGCGAGCCGGTTTCCGACAAAAACTTTTGGGAAAGTGGGTACTATCTCGCTGGCGTTCTCGACTACTTTTGATGCTCAATCCTCGCGCGGCGGAGTCGAGACCGGCTTCGGTCCCCCCATCGAAGTCAAGCAGAAAGAAGTGCATCGGAAGATCGATACAGCTCCACACGAATTTCTAACCATCCGATATCAGAGATAGTTTTTCTGGCGAGTCGGAAAGTGATTCGACTCGCTATCCGCTCTCTTGTCTGTTACCATTTCATTTCCAGTTCTAATTTCCCAGAGTCCACATATGCGTTCCATTCTTTTTTTCTCTGCACTGATAGCCGTCCTGGGGGCTGTCTCCGCCCTCTTTTCTCAGAGTACTGCCACCAAGAAGTATGCCGTGCTGGTGGGGATCAACGATTTTCGAGCGAAGGAAACGTTGGTGTTCGACAACGCTGAGCCCAAACCCGGCCAGGAAGTGGAGTTGGAGATTGCAAACGGCGTGAAGATGAAGTTTTGTTGGATCCCTCCCGGGAAGGCGACGTTGGGTTCGCCGGAGAGTGAGAAAGATCGCTCCGAAGATGAGAAAGAGCACGAGTATACGAGCCAGGGGTATTGGTTAGCAAAGCATCCGGTGACGCAGGAGGAGTGGACGGCGGTGATGGGAACGACGCCGTTTTGGTTTCATAAAGAGGGAGATGGCAAGGATAAAGTTCGTGGTTTGGAAACGGGTCGTTTTCCTGCGGAGCAGGTGTCGTGGGATAATGCGCAGGAGTTTATCAAGAAGTTGAATGGGAAGTTGGGATCTGGTTCGTTGCAGAAGCTGTTTGGCACGGGGATGAAACTAAGTTTGCCGCATGAGGACGAGTGGGAGTATGCATGTCGTGGTGGGTTAGGAAACAAGCGTGTGTATTATTGGGGGGATAGTTTGAATGGGGACAAGGCGAATTGCAATGGGGAATATCCTTATGGGACGGAAGCCAAAGGTGAGAACTTGAAGCGAACATCGCGAGTAGGCATGTATGAGAGTAAGGCTCCTCATCCTTGGGGATTGTGCGATATGAGTGGTAATGTTTTTCAGTGGTGCGAGAATAAGTTCGACGCCACGGGCTCGGTCCGGGATGTCCGCGGCGGGAGTTGGATCAGCAACGCCGGGTACTGCCGGTCAGCGTACCGGAACGGGGGCGATCCGACGGACCGGTCCAACATCCTGGGCTTCCGCCTCGCAGTTGCAAATCGGTGAACCAGTCGAGTGAGGCTAATCGCGTACAGTGGCCGAGTACGATGTCTCGAAAAAGATCCTCGCTTGACCCAAGAGATTTGCTAGGCCCAATGTGAACCGTCTTGAGTCAGGTTTTGAGTGCCTAGATTGTTCGAACAGGATGCTGGAGAACGACCTCGGCTCATTCGGATTTTACTGAAATAAAAACGCGAGAAGCCGATGCGACCACTGCATCGGCTTCTCGCGTGTAGGGAAGATCGGTCGACTGAAATTAATAGTGAGTCGGCACTTTGATGTACTTTGTCACATGGCGTTCCTTCGTGACCTTCACCTGAATCTCCCGATATCGGGTCACATGGGTTTCGTAGGCCTTGCCGCAGTGATCGTACTGCGTGATGCAAGCCTGGTAAGGAACCTGACGGGTTTCATAGCAAATCACCGGTTCGCAAACCGTGATCTTTTTCAGCACGTAACCGCAGCCGCATTCGTCGGCTTTAGCCGAGCTTCCGAAAGACATTCCCAGAACGCAGACGGCCGCCGCACAGCTCAATTTGAGGACTCGAAACATGATACTCACTCCTGAATTGGATTTTTGTTTTTGGGTTTTTATCACCCTCTCGTCCTCTGAAACGGGACCGCCGCGAAAATCTTCCCCAGAAAAAAAACTTTTTGGAATCGATGCCCTTTGGGAGGGAGCCGTAGCACTCGGAGGAGCCCACGTTCTGGGGAAGAGAGTTCTGCCATCGAGTGGCTCGGCGATTTCGTGAGATCTCCTATTTGTCCTCCCAGGGATCGAGACCTAAGGGATTCTCTGTACGCCTTTGCCAGCCAGAGCTGGAGGCCTCTCACATTTTAATAAACAAAACTTAATCTAGTGGTTTTTGAGAAGATTCTGAACAGAGACCCGTTAAGGTGGCAGAGCCATACGAAAATGGCCCTTTCGAGATCTCAGCAGACTCGAAAAAATCTTCTTTTGTCAGGAGTTCGAAAATGGGTACCCGTGCCAGAATTCTCTCTTTGGTCTTGGTGATCAGCTCAATGTTCGGTGTCTTCTCGGCGGCCACGGCCGGCGATGCTCACGCCTCCCGGCAGTACTACGGCAACTGGAAACAGCATTCCAGCAAGTCCTACTACTACCGAACCTATTACTACAAGCCCAGCCCGACCTACTCCGGCTACAAGCACCACTACGTGATCTACCATCCCTCCAAACCCAAATACTACTATTACTACAACTCTTACAACAAAACCTACTGGGGCCGCTGCCCGGTGAAGACCGAAGGTAAAGGCGAATACTCCCTGCTGGCCGAAGCGGATCGCAAGGGCAGCCTCGAAGAGATTCCCGAGAAGGCGTTCCCTCCCATGGGCAAGCTGCCCCAACTCCCGGAAGCCACCGACGATACTACTCTGGATCTGCCGCCCGACGATCTGCCAACCACCGAAAAGATCCCCGAGAAAAACTAAATCCGCTAAAATTAAATCCGCCGGCCTCTCGAATCGGAGGCCGCTTTTCGTCTACCGCTTCATAGTACACTCATGAGCAAACGGTCCGGTTCGAGGTAACTTCCATGCGTTGGTTTTTATCCTTTTTATTACTGTCTCTGGCTGGCCCGTTCTTCGCGCAAGAGGGCAAACGATATGCAATCATCGTGGGCATTAATGAATATCAGCATTCCAAGTTAGGGAAGCTCAATTGTGCTATCAACGATGCTACCGATCTCGGGAAAATTCTCAGCAACGATGGCTATCTCCTGACGCTGCTCACTAATAACACTGCAATTAAGCCGACCAAAGCGGAAATCGATAGAGCCATCGAGAGCGTCTTGCAGAAGGCCAAGCCCCAGGACACGGTATTAATTGCCCTCTCCGGGCATGGTTTGCAATTCGATAAAGAAGCCTACTTCTGCCCGATGGACGCTAAACCATTTCCCGATGAGAGTAGAACTCTCGTCTCTCTGAATGGCATTTATAATCAATTCGACAAGTCCTTCGCGGGCGTCAAGGTCTTATTCGTGGATGCTTGCAGGGATGACCCAGATCCGGCCCGGAGCGTAAGTAAAGGAATCGACGCGGATAGTGCTCCGGAACCTCCCAAGGGTGTAATGGCCATGTTTAGTTGCTCGGCCCGGCAACGTTCCTACGAAGATCTGGAACGCAAGCATGGAGTTTTCTTCCACTATGTGATTGAAGGACTGACCGGCAAAGCGGTTAATGCCGATGGCGAAGTGACCTTCACTCTCCTTAACGATTATGTGGCAAAGCGGGTCAATCCCCGAGTCTTGGAGTTATACAAAGGGGCCCAACAGATCCCGAACATGGTGGCTCGAACGGTGGGAGCCTCACCGGTTTTAGTGAACGAGGAGAACAATAAGATTGCCCGGGAACTGCTCGAGCGATCCTCCTATCCGGGAGGGGGTAAAAAATATATCGAGGATCATAAAGATCGCATTTCTGCCTGGAAAAAGGCAGCGGAAAAAGGTAACCCAGCAGCGATGACGATGGTCGGCACTTTACACAACAATGGCATAGAAGCGACCAAAAGCAACGCTCAAGCCCTGGTCTGGTATCGCAAAGCAGCCGAACGGGGGGAAAGTAATGCAATATATTTGGTCGGAGTAGCTTATTTACATGGATACGGCGTAGCCAAAGATGAAGTCGAAGCGGTGAAATGGTTCAAAAAAGCGGCGGATGCTAAGCTTCCAACCGCGATGTGGCAGCTAGGTGAATGCTGTGCCAATGGTCGAGGTGGATTAAGCAAAGACGATGCAGAAGCCCTCAAATGGTACAAAAAAGCTGCCGAAGCGGGGAACACTCCAAGTATGATCAGGCTAGGAAATATGTGCCGTGATGGAAGTGGAGGTCTGACCAAGAACGAGACCGAAGCCGTCAACTGGTACAAAAAAGCCGCTGAAGCTGGAAATTCTGCTGCTATGAGCGATCTGGGTTTCATGTATGCCAACAGCCGGGGCGGACTTACAAAAAACGATGTCGAAGCGTTTAAATGGTACAAACAAGCCGCCGAAAGGGGTAGCTCTTCGGGGATGAACCATTTGGGTTTCATGTATCGCGACGGTCGAGGTGGAATGGCAAAGGATGAAGTGGAAGCCGTGAAATGGTTTAAGAAGGCGGCCGAGGCAGGGAACGCCCAAGGTATGCATAATCTTGGTAACATGTTTGCCAATGGCCGGGGAGGGTTATCCAAAGACGACGTCGAAGCTGTCAAATGGTACAAAAAAGCGGCCGAGGCCGGAGAGCCTTTGGCCATGTCCCATCTAGGTTTACTTTTTGAAAAGGGGAATGCCGGATTGACGAAGGACGATGTTGAAGCTGCCAAATGGTACAAAAAAGCGGCCGAACTAGGAAATGCTGTCGCGATGGAAAGCATTGGTTTCCGGTACGAAATGGGGCGTGGCGGATTGACCAAGGATGATGTCGAAGCTGCCAAATGGTACAAAAAAGCGGCCGAACTAGGAAATGCTGTCGCGATGTCCAATCTGGGTAACATGTACCGCGATGGACGAGGAAGCTTGCCGAAGGATGACTTAGAGATGATCAAATGGTATCGGAAGTCCGCTGAGGCGGCGGATGACGGCGGCATGGCCAACCTGGGCTGGGCCTATCAAAATGGCCGAGGAGTTACTCGAGATCAAACAGAAGCAATCAAGTGGTATCGAAAAGCGGCCGCTAAGGGGAATGAATTTGCCAAAGACAAACTCAAAGCTCTTGGGAAAAACTCCTAATTGGCTCTGACAGGAGGAGCGAAAAGATGAGGAATGCTCGAAGAATATGACTCTTTCTTCCATTTTGCAGAGCCTCGAAGAAGTGAATTGCAATTCCCAGTCAAGTTTCGTCCTTTGTCCCAATTGTTAGGCAGCAAATTGGGAAGCGGTCCGATCGACGTAATGAAAGGGCTCAGGAGGACGACTGGAAATACTCCCAAGGCCAGATTTTGTGAGACAACCGGGTCTGGTGTAGCTGGATAGAGTCACGAGGGTTCTTCGACTTAATCCGAGCCAAAATCCTTTTGAGTATTACAGAGGTTTAGAGGGAATCGTTTTTCCAGTCGTTGACCACTACTCCTGCATTAATCGCGAGTGACTGCCAATTTTCCCGCCTGGAAACTCTGCCAAACCGGTTAACACATCGGAGAGATTTTGGAGTTCGAAAAGTGATGCACCCGCACACCACAATTGACACGACCCAAAGTGCCCTACCTCGCTTCGATTCACACAAATCGCCGTAAACTATTGCAAGTAAAAGATTTGTACCCTGCTCTTCAAAACGACTCTCGCCAACTTTAGAGTAGTTCTCCAAGAAATGTGACGTTCGGAGCGCTTATCACTTTTCAAAGGAATATCCAATTCTTAACTACTCAACACATCAAAGAGAATTCCTCCGCTTGCCCAAAATCTGCATCTTCCCCGAAATATACACACTATTTCGCGTATTCGCGATTCTCTACTCCGCGCTCCATTGCGCAGAGAATCTTTCGGGGCTCCGTGTGTAAAGGCCTTGATTTTTTCGAAGTGCTGCTTTTCGATAGCGCGCTTGCTGACTCTAAATTATTCTACCGAGGAGTTAATACTCGTTGATCGAGGGCGAACAGTGGAAGGAGACAAGTCATAAGTTGTCATATGATTTAACTTTGTGAAATCTGAAAATGCATAATCCGGATTCAACTACATTGTTTGAGCACAATTGATCCTTAGCTCTGCAATTTTTTTAGAGTTATTTGCATAAGTGCGCTAAAGGGTGCAATCTGAATCAAGTGAGTATCGCTGATTCTGCTTCGTATCACTTCAATTAATAATTGAGACTGAATCCGTCGGTGGGCCAATGTGAGTCAGCCTATGTCCACCGAATCGGCAACTGAAGGCGAATCTCGAAGTACTCCGTTCCATGACCGAATGGACGGCCAATCCAAGCTTCGAAACAAGGATGATCGTCCAGTACGAATCCGCTTCGAGGCAGCCAAGAACCATAGAGCCATTGCAGCGCCCGAATTTCCAAATCGATTCCGCCACGTATCTCAACCTCTGCGACGATCATCGGCGGGAACTTAAATTGTCCCACCTCCCCTCTTGCGGTGAATCCTTCGGCTTCAACTGCAATATGGTAACGACAATCCTCCAAGGGAGTGATCTCGGGATTTTCCCATTGATAACCCAACCATTGTCCGTTGCTGTAACCTCGGAGTTCGGCCCAGTTAATCAGTCGATCCGCAGCTTTGACCACCGCATTGCTCTGATAAGGCCTGGAAACCCGAATGTAAGCGACGGTTCGAGCCGAAAGGTCTCGGATTCGCACCTTGAATTTCTCCGGATTCAAACGAGAGGGAAGTCGCTTCAGCTGACCGTTCGGCGAATCTTGTTCCACAATCCGATTCAGCTCGTTGCCGCGTGCCGTTCGCCAGCCGCCGATGTCAAAAGCACTGGGTGCCACACCAAAGCGTTGTTTGAAACTTCTGGTGAAGTCTGAAGACGAAGAAAAACCACACCTCAGGGCAATCGAAGTCAATGACATTACGGGTTTGCGATTCATCAGGCCAAGCGCTTTGTCTAGACGAAGTCGCTTCACAAAATCGGCGGGCGTTTCACCGACCAGGGCCTGGAAAACTCGGTGGAAATGAAAAGGTGAGATTCGGGCGACGCGTGCGAGATCGTTTAGTCGCACGGGCTCCTCGAGATGGGTAACAATATGGTCGATGGCCCGATTGATCCTCTCCATGTAAGTCGCAGTCGTATTAATTCGGCTTTTCTCGGAAATTCGCAAGATTTGGAAAGCCCTCCCCTTTACTGCCGTTATGATGTTCGCTTATGGGCCTGCATTAAATGCGGCCGAGTCAAACCTGGAGCCATAAATGAATAAAACCATTGTAGGCCTGATGCTTTGTTTTTTCGTCGGTTGCGCCTCCAGGAGCGATCCGAAATCTGGCTCAGGCGATCCTAAGGGAAAAACCAGCATGCGTCTCGGAAACTTTTCAGTCAGCCTCGCTGTCAAAGATCTCAAAGCCTCTCGTGAGTTCTATGAAAAATTAGGGTTTAAAGTGGTGGGCGGGAATGGCCGCCATTTTTCCATTCTTCAAAACGAAAGTGCTACGATTGGCTTATTTCAGGGTATGTTCGACAAAAACATCCTGACCTTCAATCCAGGTTGGGATCGCGCTTGTACCACGCTATCCGAGTTCGACGATGTTCGGGATATTCAACGGGTATTCTTGAATAGCGGCCTGGCTTTAACCACAAAGGCCGACGAGTCGACTTCAGGTCCGGCAAGTTTCACGCTGGTCGATCCGGACGGCAACCAGATCCTCATCGACCAACACGCACCGAGCCCGAGCAAATAGTGCTCGATTTCAGTCTGATCGGATCAAGCTTGGCAAATCGTTCCCTATTTCAAAGAACTCGGGTGATTTGCGGCATTTTCTGGCTGATACCGATCGAGAGGAACTTGGAATGATTGGTTTGGAATCTGCATCGATTCCGCTTATTATCAACCAGTCTCATTACTGAATCTGAAGCGAGACCTGGAAAGAAAGCGAGTCGAGATGCTGCAGTTCCTTTACCGAATTCAACCAATTCGGCTCGGAATGCTAACGGAAGGCCCGACAGAATTGGAATCCAAGATCGTGAATGAGCACTTCGAGTATCTTGAAGGGCTTGTCAATGAGGAGGTAGTCCTCATGGCCGGTCGCACACTCCATGCCGACGAAAGTGCTTTTGGCATCGTCATCTTCGTTGCAGAATCAGACATCCAAGCGAAAGAAATTGTACATAATGACCCTGCAGTCCTGCGGGGCGTCATGCGAGCCGAGCTCTTTCCCTATCGAATTGCACTTTGGTCAAAGAAGGGTCCGAGCGATCCGGTAAATTGAACGACTTTACCTCTTGCTTGCAGACGGCAGCAAGCAAGAGTCGTGCTGGCGCGACTGGTTTGATAAAAAGTTACTCGGTAACTAGGCGGACGGCAGCGATTCCTTCCAGCACAGTCCTATCTCCCAAAACCATTTGCCACATCTCCTGACTCTCGAATTCGACTTTCCTGTCCCTCGGAACATGACAATGTTAGAAAATAGACTTAGAAAATTGGATTTTTCAGTTTTCCTGACCAAGATCATTTCAAGGAGTTTTTAATGAGCAAGCTATGTCTGTCCTTCCTCGGCCTCGCCATGTTCCTATTCGCCAGTCCCGTCAAGGCGGCCGACGACAAACAAGCCTCCAGCTATGAAGAGTGTGCGAAGGCATGCAACGACTGTCAACGAGTGTGTGACAAGTGCGTGACCCACTGCGTCACCGCTGTGGCCGAGGGGAAGAAAGAACACCTAACGACGCTCAAAGAATGCCTGGACTGTGCAACCTGCTGCACCGCCTGCGCCCAAATTTGTGCCAGAGGCGGCCCGTTTTGTGCCATCATGTGCGACGGCTGTGCGAAGATCTGCGACCAGTGTGCGACGGCATGTGAAAAGTTTCCCGACGACAAGCATATGAAGGTCTGTGCGGAAGAGTGCCGGAAATGCCAGAAAGCTTGCGAAGTAATGGCGAAGCAACTCCCGAGTAAGTAAATCTTCTCCCGGTTACATCGCTATAAAAGCCGAGATTAACCCGAAAAGGGAGTGTGTCCCGTTACAACGGGTTGTGCATTCTCGGAAGTGATTGAGTATCTGTGTGCGTTGACGAGGAACTCAACGCAGCAGGATTGATTCGATCGAAAAGTTATCCGACTGAAAAAAAATCCGGCATCATCAGTATCACGCACCTCCGTTTGGCTACAGGATGATGAGAGCTGACAATTCAGAATACCAACCCCATGGGAGGACCACTTCTGCGCGAAATCAATCTCTTTCATAGACACAAATTGCGGAACCCGACCTCTTAGATTCTGCTTCCGAGTTCCGTTACAAGTCTTCAAGCTTTTTGATGAGACGATTAAAACTGAATCCTCGACCAGAGTATTTGTCATGTTTTCACGGGTTGCAGCTTGGACAGCAGCTTCATTAGGTCTCCGGGGTCTACGGGCTTGACCAGGTGGTGGTTGAACCCGGCCTCGTGGGTTCGCCTCCGATCCTCTTCCTGCCCCCATCCGGTTTGGGCAATCATAACCACACCGTTACTACCCGGTAAGTCTCGGATGCGGCGGCAGGCTTCATAACCGTTCAGCTTCGGCAGCCCGATGTCCAGTACGATCACATCCGGCCTGAACTGGGCCGCCGTCACTACCGCCTGCTCGCCATCGTAGGCAGTGCAAATATCGCCTCCAAAAAGCTTCAACATTTCAGCCAAGCTGTCCGCACTGTCTCGGTTATCGTCTACGACCAGTATGCGAAGTGAGGTTTTGGGCTCCAGGTTGGGGCCGCCCGGTTCCGGCACTGGACGCAATTCCTTGACAACGGGCAAGGTCATAACGAACTCCGACCCTTTATCCAATCCATCACTTCTCACTTCAATTTGCCCACCATGCATCTCTACCAGTCGCTTAACCAAGGCCAGGCCGATTCCCAGACCACCCTGGGACCGTTCCAGAGCGGTTTTCACCTGAGAGAACATTTCAAAAAGCTGCGGCTTCTGGTCATGGGCGATCCCAATGCCGCTGTCTCGCACTGACACCGCGACTTGGCCTCCGTGACGCTCAGCTGCGAATATGATCTGACCGTTCCTCTCGCTATATTTAGCGGCATTATTGAGCAGGTTTGAGAATACCTGTGCCAGTCGAATTTGATCAGCTTCTACTAAGACCCGCTCTGAGGGCAGCACGACTTCCAGAGAGTGGCTCATTTGCTCAATTAGCGGGCGGCTAGTTTCTAAGGCACTATTCATTATGGTTGTCAGGTCGATCCGCTCCTTGCGGAGTTCGAGTTTACCCTGATTGATTCGGCTCACATCCATGAGATCATCAACCAATCTGACCATTTGGCTTAACTGCCTCTCCATCATCGAAAGAGTCTTCTTTCCAGTGATGCTTTCGTGCCCAGATAAACGCAGCAGTTGGAGGCCGTTACGAATTGGAGCCAAAGGGTTGCGAAGTTCGTGCGCCAGGGTCGCCAGGAATTCGTCCTTTCGACGATCGGCTTCCTTGAGCCTCGCATAAAGTTGGGAATTCTCGATGGCGATCGATGCTCGAGAAGCCAGATCTTTAGCGACGGTAAAATCATTATCTCCGTAGTGTCTGTCGAGTTTTGTTAATAAGAAAGTCAAAACTCCCACCGTCTCACCCTGTACTTTTAAAGGCACACCGATGTAAGACTTTGGGCTCAATTCCCGTAAGAGACGGAGATCATCCTGGTCCTGTGCCGCTTGTTGAAGCATCTCGTCCGTGATGATGCTCTGTATTTCGGCACAACCAGTTCGCAGAATGTTTGCAGGTCCATTGATGGAAATTCGAGCGACTCGGCGATGAATAGTCCGTACCAAATCTGCCTTTGAGGAATCCGTGTGGGCGACAATCAGTTGTCCATCGGATTTTGGCTTGTCAGCTATATCAACCACAACACAATCAGCAAATCCTGGTACAGCCAGTTGTGCAACTCGCTGCAGGGTATCCTCATAATCAACCAGTCCCGCGAGTGTCACACTAGCGTCGGCCAAAAAGCGAGCAGACCACTCCGCAATCTTGCGGTCCGTGATGTCATGGAAGGCAACTACCGCTGCCACAACTTTCTCTCCTACTCGAATTGGGCTAGCATTTACACGGACTATTACACGAGATCGATCGAACATTACATTTTCGATTTCCTCTCCCACAACCGTTTCTCCGCGCAAAGCTCGGTCGAGCGGCCATCGTCCGGTTGCGTAGCGACTTCCATCCGTAGCAAAAGCTTCTCGAATGTAGGTATTCCCGTAATCCTCAAGGCGTGTGCCTGGATGGTATTCATGTTTTACGATACGGTGGGCTTCCTCATTTGTAAGCCGAATTTCTCCCGTTTCGGCGTCGGCAACAACGATAGCTGCAGGGACTTGTGAAAGCACAGCTTTAATAAAGGCGTTTTGGGTTTCCAGTTCCTTCAATAGTTCGATTTTAGTTTCTTCCGCCCGGATTCGATCGGTTATATCGAAGAAAACTGTTGCGAATTGTACGGGTCCGGTTTTGTAGGCGCTGACTTCGAACCATCGTCCCAGGGGTCCGAATTTTGATTGAAAGTGCGCAGCAACGCCTGATGAAACGACCTCACCATAGCGTTCAAACCACAAGGGTTCCGAATCGGGAAATAGTTCTCTTACGGTTTTTCCAATTATTTCAGATCGCTTTAGACCAGTATGCCGTTCGAACGCTGGGTTCACTTCCAAATACCGAAGATCACAGGCTCGCCCAGTTTCGTCGACGATAATTTCATCGATTGCAAATCCTTCGCTCATTGTTTCAAACAACAAGCGGAACCGCTCTTCACTCTTCATTAGCGAATTAGTGGCTTCCAGCCGCATTCGCGCCATTTGCAGGTGGGCGGTTACCCGGGCCAAAAGTTCCCTGGCCCCGAACGGCTTGACTAGATAATCATCGGCGCCGGCCTGCATGCCCTCGACCCGGCTTTCCTCTCCCGCTCGGGCAGAAAGCATGATTATGGGGATATTGCAAGTTCGGGAATCGGCCCTCAGTTTCTGAATGAGCCCAAATCCATCCAGTCGGGGCATCATCACGTCAGTCAGGATCAGGTCGGGCCTCCGCTCTCTTACTACTGAGAGGGCTGCCTCGCCGTCTGCTACGGCCTCAACCCGAAACGTTCCGTTCAATAATCGGAGTATATATTGCCGCATGTCCGCGTTATCGTCGGCGACGAGCACGCGGGGCCGGACGTCGTCGGAGGCAAAAGCTGCATGAAAATTTGAAAGCGATGCCGTGTCAAAAAAGGAATCAGTGGTTGTTTTGTATTGCTCGTCCGGAAGCCAACGCAACGCCTCTTCGACATAAGGTGAGGCTTGAGAAATCCCCCGAGTTCTGTTCTCGAACTCGATGATTCGGTCGGAGGACAGGTGAGACGACCCGAACGGCAAGGAAACAGTGAACGTGGTACCCTTTCCCAATTCGCTCTCGGCACTCACATTTCCACCGTGCAATTTGACCAATTCCTGCACTAACGCCAGTCCGATGCCGCTCCCTTCGTGCGTCCGTCCCCGAGCGTTCTCAACTCGATGGAATCGCTCGAAAAGCCGGGGAATCTCTTCGGCGGGAATGCCAATGCCGGTGTCTCGGATCTTTAACTCGGCATGATCCCCCACTCGATGAATATGGATACTAATCGCGCCGTTGAAGGTATATTTAAAGGCATTGGACAGCAGGTTGAGGACGACTTTCTCCCACATCTCCGGGTCCACAAATACCGGCTCGCCCAACGGTGGACAATCGACCTCCAGACGGAGCCCGGCAAACTCGCACGCCGACCGAAACGCGCTGGCTAAGTCGGTGGTTAGCTCGGCCAAGTCTGTTGGTTGGTACGCGGCCCGGACACGTCCGGCTTCGATTCGGGAGAAGTCCAATAGGGAGTTCACCAATCGAAGCAGCCTCTGACCATTGCGGTTGACGACTTCGAGTTCGTTCCGCACGGTCTCCGGTTTCAAGTCGTCGTTCCCGCGAGCGAGTAACCCTTCGATCGGGCCGAGCAAGAGAGTCAACGGAGTGCGATACTCGTGGCTCACATTCGAAAAGAATGCGGTCTTGGCCCGATCCAGCTCAGCGAGCGCCTCGGCCCTCCGCTTCTCCTCCTCATAAGCTCGAGCGCTGGCCACAGCGGCTGCGATGTGACCGGCAAGCAAATGGATGAACCCGCGATATTCTTCATTGAAGGGGAGCCGGGGGCTAATCCCAGCCACCAGGAACCCGGTTGGGGGCTGACCCGGTTTGACGAGCGGCACGACGATCGCGCGATGCGAAGGTTCCGGCCAAGCTCCCCCAGGGAGTGGACCGAACGATCGAGGCAGATCAACAATCTCCAGGGCTTGGCCTGTTTCGAACGCTCGACGGAGCGGCCAGCTGGGATCCCAGCCACCCAGATCGATGGTGACGGGACATGCAGAAGCCCCCCGATTCAACCCAGTATTACCGTAAAGGACCGCCTGTTGCCTGTTCTCGTCCACGAGGTAGATGAGTGCGAATGGTAGGTCGTGCGGGTTACCGTCGAGAATGCGGGCGGCTGTAATGCAAGCGTCCACTTCCGATCCGTCCCGGCCCGCCTTCCAGGCCGCTAGCTCTCGAAGGGTGCGCAAGCGGCGTTCACCGACCACCCGCGTGGTGGTTTCGAGTACAGCGTTGAATACTCCTTCGACGGCTCCGCTTTCGCCCCGTATCGGACTGAACGTGTAATCAAAGTAGCATTCCTCGGTGAAGCCATGGCGATGCATCGGCAGAAGTTGGTCCCGGCTACGGGTCGCTTCGCCTGTCGCCAGAACCCGCTCGAAAAGCGGTTCGATAATGTGCCAGATTTCCGGCCACGCTTCCCGGGCAGGTCGACCCAGAGTCCAAGGATGTTTTTTACCAGGAATCGGACTCCAATCGTCGTTGTAAAGAAGTGTAAGATCGCTTCCCCAATAGATGGCAATGGGGAAGCTAGAGTTGAGGCATATACTCAGGGCCGAGCGCAAGCTTTGCGGCCAACCTATGACAGGTCCCAGAGCGGTCTGCGACCAGTCATAGGACCGGGTTCGTTCCCCCATCTCCCCTCCTCCGGCGAGAAAGGTGTGGGAGTCATTGCGGTCTGAATCACTCTGCGGATTCAACACGTGGCCGTCCTCCTCAATCTGGCTTTCCCTACTTGGGTTGTCAGTGCAAGAGTTCCGGTCGCTCTAACGGGAGAGCAGTGCTTTGGAGCCTACCCCCGTTGCAAAATCAACTAGATCAATTAGGAAATTATCTTAAGGTTGTTCAATAGATCTGGCAATAAACTAATTACTTCATACTCAGTCGCAGGTACTCATGCTTTTCTCAGAATGAGTTGTCTGTCTTCGATCAGTTTGTCCTGATTTACTCGGCAAAAAAGCTGACTAGCCGATCGAGACGTTCGCACAAATCCTGACTGACATTGCACTCATTGCATTTGAGAGGAGCGAAAATTCATTTTCATACTTCTTTTCAGTACGATGAGGAATACTCCGACTTCTTTCAATTATTTTTCGAGTCTTCTTTTATCCAATTGACATCGGAAGCTACTCCTCGAATCGAACTCTCAAAAGACCATAATTGCAGGTCAAGACCCGGACAACGATCCGTTATTTCTTGTCTTTTGCCATCCCAGACAATTTGGGGGATGACAGGCGTTATTTCACTGGAGGGTTTTCCAGTAGAAACACTCTGATCACGCAACCGGGCATATTTTTCCGCGAGGAGTTGGAAACTGCTTTTAAAACATTCCTTGGATAGCTTTCCCGCATATCGGCCTCTCCTTTCGACATTCTTCTTTCCGACGTAAATAGCCTGGGAGATGCGAATGACTCGAACTGTCGTTCCGAGGACGCGACGTAAACCGTATTACTTCCAAAAGCACGGATGGTTAAAACAAACGCTGGGCTTTACCTGACAGGCTTTTTCCCACACAGACCTAAATCAATTATCCTCGCTCCGACTCATTCGAGTAGCTACCATGTCAATCGCTCAATAACGGAATGTGCGAGAGGCAATCGAGCAAGCCGTTTCAGCGATTCAGTCCTCAAGGAGGAGGACACCGCTTTTGCGACGGCATTCGAATGCTCTGCTCGAGTGCTAAGTGCCGTTCAACAGAGCGAGATTATTATCATCGACTGGTACGCGGGAAACTGTATCGAAGTTCTTCGAAAGGCATTGGACACTAAAGAGCGGGCTGCCTTGGATGAGAACGAGCTTTATTTTTTGAAGGCGAAGCGCTTAAGCTTTGAGCAGAAGGTGACATTCTCCAAAGCGGTTTACGAGCCGAGCGGGTATTTCGACACTATCGAAATGAGGGAGAGAGGAAGAGAGAAACTCCAATAGTCTTTGCTTTCAGTAGATCTGATACTGCTACGGGAAGCAGGCCGCTGTCTGAACGGGTGATGTAAATCCACTTATTCAGGAAATTCCTGATGCGCAACTCTCCCAACAGTGTTCTTAATTTGTGGAACGCCCACGTTCTTTTGGGTGGGTGCTCCATGTCAAATGTCGGACTTGAATATCAGATGCTAGTCGCAGAATATCTGGCTATACCGCTACAACATCGCGGATTGGCGAACGGAAGAAAGTTACTAAATCGGATGGCGACCGCTTGGGACAAAATGACCGAGTTCGATCAGCAAGAATTTTGGGATTCGCAAGAACTGCAGCTTGGATCGCAGGAAACAGTGGAGTGCTAAACGCGTGAAAGTTCGACGTCGAGGTTCGAATTCAGATGACGCGGACCGGCGGCGGCTAGGCATGCTCGCTAAGCTTTCTGAGAGGCGAGTTGAGCAATTTGAAATCACCGGCATTAACTAAAAAGAGCCGTGCTACCTTTCGATAGCCGGCCCTTTTGCCCTTCATTTGACTCGACTTTGGCAAAATTGAGTTTAATTGACAGCTCAAAAGATCCGCAATATTTTTCAGATCGAAAATTGACATATTTTGATCATTTCTGGGTCAAACCCGGTGAAAACGCTTACATTCTCAGCGCCAACAACCACGTTTCGGGACGCCAAGCAGCTAGTAACAAGCAACAAGCCAATGGAACAGTGCAGCGGAGTATAAGAACGGCTTTAGAGCGCTCCGCCTTCGCCGCCCTCTCCCGAGCTTAAGTGGATTATGGGAGGAAATAGGCTTGATTATCCGCGTTGGTGCGGTCGGTGTGTAGATCGGGATAACAGCAGAAGTGTGTCGAAACCGCTCGATACGAAATCTTTCAAGCTAACCAAGAACTTCTGCGTTTCCAAAATCAAAGCTTATCAGCCCAACTTGATTACCAAGAGAACTCATCGCTGCGAATATTGGTAAGGACTTCCCTTCGAATCAAGCATTCTTGGCCCTTGGCCGCTCGACTCAATCGCTTTCGCACTTTGGTACTTGCTCGGTTCAACTGTCCACTTCAGGCTCTTTTTCAATTTGGCCCGTTACAATTCCTTGATAATGATAGCCAACAAGATTTGCAGTTCCTGTGGGAAAAGGCTGCCAGCCGCAGACTTCAATAGCTCGACAAAGTCAGCCGACGGGCTGGCGCGATCTTGCCGGGCGTGCATCAATGCCCTTCGGCGCGAGCGCTACCGAACAGGAGTCAAACACTCACGAAGTCAAGCTCGGTCAACGGTCCTATGGAACCGGCCAGCAGTCATGTGACCCCGCTGCATGTCGCGTCTGCATCCGATTGGAAATCTCATGGACAGGAGCAAATGGCAGTGCAGGTGCAGGCGGCAATGATTCTTGCCGAACATGGTGGCGATTTGAATGCGGTAGCATGTTATCGAGGAATCGTCGACGCGACACCACTATTTTGTGCCTGCTGGACTTCTGAAAACCTCGCGCTTGTCCGCTGGCTACTGGGGCACGGAGCCGCAGCCACTAATCAATGCCTCCCGGCTGCGCTGGGACATCTTCAACGTCACAGGCGAGCGGCATACGACATTGCCGAGAGCCTGCTCGCCTATGGACTGGCCATCGATTACATATCTGGCACTGGACGAACACTTCTGCAAGCGTTTGCTCATCAAGGGGTCCATCGGACCGTCGCGTGGTTGATCGCGCACGGCGCAGATGTCAACGCACAGAGTTCCAGCGGCCGAACAGCGGTCCATTATGCGGCCGAACGGAACACGGGGCCGAAGACGTTGAAACTGCTCGTTGATGCGGGAGCCGATCTGGTGGCCCGCGACTCAGCTGGTCGCACGCCCCTGGAGATTGCCAAACTCAACGAAAAACCGCGCCTCGTCGAGTGGATTGCGAGTCGGGTTCGCGTGAAGCGGCGGTGATTTGCGCACCGAGAGTGATCCTCCCCCCATATTATTTCAAGGCGGGAAGTTCGGAGCACGTTGAATCAGGGATAGCCCTAATTTCTGTTCCTGTCAGACGACCGATCGTGCGGCGAACGTCGCAGGTCGATTCCAAAGTACAACATCTATCGTTCATTTTTAATTATTGATAACTGAAGACGACACTTCAAGTTTCCAACTTGGTTGGAGAATCCCTTCTACTCAAAATCAAACTCTTTCAACGATACCACGCACAAAACTCATCTCTTGAAAAGAGTCAAATCCATTTTCAAAAAAAGTTCACTTACGGGGAGAAGCAAATTTAAAGATATAACAGGTAAACTAATCAAATGTAATCAATGTCTTCGAATCAAGTGTAATCAATGTCTTCGAAACGCGGAACCCATTAATGTAGTTCCGCCGAGTCGGTTGATAGATGACACGGCTAGCGGAACGCGCAAGCGATGGTTGACCGCTCCAGGAACCCCCGCGCAGTACGCGATTGACAGCACTACTGATTTCTAGTACCTTATCTTCTTGATCTTCGACAACTTCTTGAACCGTTGAATAATTCGCATAACGTTCCATGCACCAACTAAATAGATTCCCATGCCCGTCAAAGAGGCCGAAATCGTTCGGCTTCTTCTCTCCATAAGGCCAACTCTGCTCGTTCGAATTCTTCTGATACCAACCGTAATTGTCTAATAACGCCACCGCCTCACCAAAACTGTAACGGCTCTGCGTACCTGCTCGGGTTGCGCATTCGGCTTCCGCTTCACTCGGCAGACGATAACCCGTCAACGATAAATATTTAGGCTTCAACTTCGTTACCAACCCGGCCGCGTTCGTCTCGTAACACCATTGATCTTGCGGTATTCCTTCCCGCTTCGATAACCAATTGCAGTAGGCCGCAGCCTCGTACCAAGCCACCCCATGTATAGGACAATCCGGGGTTGGCGAAACCTTGACGAGGTAAGCGGGCGGAGTATGGCCTGCATTGAACCGATGAAACTCTTCCAACGTGACATGCCGAGACATGATCGCGAAGGTCCGGCTAATACGAACGCGGTGAGCAAACTCCACCGAAAACTTCATCGAATCCGAATCCGTCGAACCCATTGTGAATTCCTGGGGTCCGGGGACGACGACCATCGTCTGGCCCTCGCTTGTTACGTACCAGTTTCTTGCTTGAAGTTCACGCTTTAGCGTGACTTTCTCGCGTCCCTCCTTATCTGCTGTCCATAACTTCGTCTGCTCCGCGATCCAGTCTTTCTGATTCCACCTTCGTAACGTCCACTCCGCCGCCGCGTGCATACCGGCATCGGGATGATCCCGGTAGATCGCTTTCAACTCTTCGATTGAACCTAGTGTAGTGCCTCACACAGAAGGTGTTTTATCCAAGGTAGCTCTAGCCCGGCGGACTTTCTCCAGAATAGCCTCGGCTTTGGCGGTCCACTGGAATCCCTTTCCTGTGTTATTGTGATGATCGATGTAGCCTTCAATCCCCTGGATTAATTGCGGCACAAATCGAAATGTGCCTCGACGCAGTCGTTTGTCTGTTAAGTCGCGAAACCAGCGTTCCACCAGATTCATCCAGGAACTGCTCGTGGGGGTGAAATGCATGTGGAATCGAGGATGCCGGGCGAGCCAACGCTGAACTTTGGGATGCTTGTACGTGGCAGGTTTGTCCACGATCAAATGCAAGTCCAAGGCCGGATCGGTGGCAGCATCGATCCGTTTGAGAAACTTGATCCATTCCTGGTGTCGATGTCGTGGCATGCATTCGCCAATTACTACGCCTTCCGCCACGTTCAAAGCCGCGAAGAGAGTGGTGGTGCCATGACCCATGTAATCGTGAGTCAGAGTGCCGCAACGGCCGGGCACCCGCCAAACGCAGCTTCGCTAATCGGGTCCGCCAGCGCCACTGTGGGTTTCGACGTGCCGCACTGCTGAGCAATGTCCTTGTTCCGTACACCTGCGGCCGCCGCGAGTATGATCTTCGCCCGCAGGACCAGCTGAGCGGGAGTACTTCGTCCCCGAGACCAAGAAGTCAACGTTTGTCGTTCCTCGTCAGAAAGTAAGATTGGCAGCGCGACTTTCATGGGTTTTCTCCTTCTCTATAGAGTAACTACAAAAAGGAGCTAAAAGTAACGCTATTTCTGAGACACTACACTAGTTCGCCCAAACCATACTCTCCC
The DNA here is from genome assembly GCF_018398935.1 of Telmatocola sphagniphila. Lineage (GTDB taxonomy): Bacteria > Planctomycetota > Planctomycetia > Gemmatales > Gemmataceae > Telmatocola > Telmatocola sphagniphila. Next base: position 2,248,504 of record NZ_CP074694.1, read on the forward strand.
AAAATCAAGACCAATGCCCTTTTCGCCGAAATATCCGCTTCTGTTTTGAATTGAGAATGGATTAGATTGAAATCTACCCCATAAGGCTTCAGTCGATGGATGATCCAACTCCGAACCGTCGGATCGGGCGAGAATTTTAATAAAGACCATACTTCATTCGCTTTTCCTAAACGAATCAGCGAAATGGCCGCTATCGCTTGACGACTCGCCAGGCGATCCCGTTCGGCTTCCGGTGTCTTATCATCTGTTTTCTTGGCCAACTCGGCCTGCAAGGCATCGATCGCTTTCGAAGTGTGCTTGGCCAAGACGGGATAAAGGGTTACAAAGGCCGCTTCGTCTGCATCGAGAATTAGATCGGCCACGAATGTCGGATCGTCTTTGGCGTATTCCGATAGAAAGTTGACGGCTTGTGTGCGCTGACTTTCCCGCCGTTTGCTATCCCGGTATATAGCGGCCAATGCGGGTTGAAGATCTTTGGCAACGGGGCGGAACGCCTCCAACCAGGGCGCGAAGTGAAAAGAGTTTTCTGCAACGAGCATCTCCGCAATCTTATGTGCCTCCACCTTTCCGTTGGCTGCCTCCAAGGCGGCGACCCGCAAATTGTTCGGTATCTTCGGCACAGTGTCCACGTATGGTTTCAACGCTTCCACAAAAACGGAAACTTCGGCGGGAGCCGCTTCGGGCAATCGATCCGCGATATACCTTTTCATCGATTCATCCCGAGATAACAATGCGAGCGAAGCATTTAATTTTCGCCTGGGATCCTCGCCGTCTGCCGCTTGTTTCAAGATTGAATCGGCCCACAAGGGTTTGAGATCGAGTAATAATTTCGGTAGCTCCGAAGTGGGCGATTCCAGCAAACGTTCCGCATAGGCTCGCGCCTGGGTACGAGTATAACCGATTATGCTGAGGATAATCCCACTAAACAAGGCTAGCGAGATCATACTCGCGGCGATAACGGAGGTTTTGTTTCGATTCAAAAATTTCTTGAGCCGATAGGTGGTGCTAGGAGGACAGGCCATTACCGCTTGCCCTCCTAGATAACGCTGAATATCCATACCGAAACTATTGGCCGTTTCGTAGCGCCGATTGCGGTCTTTTTCGAGTGACTTCATTGCAATCCAATCGAGATCGCCTCGCATTAACCTCGTCAATTTTGCAGGATCGGTCTTTCGCTGAGCGGAGATACTCGGCAAGGCGACATCCGTTGAAAGCCTTGTACTGGGTTTCGGCGGTTCCTGTTCGCGGACTATACGCAGCATCTCCAATATCGCCTGTTCTTTAAAGTTCTTGCGGTTTAACGGCGTGCTACCAGTCAGAAGTTCGTAAAGGAGTACTCCTAACGAGTAGATGTCGCTGCGAGTGTCAATATCTTGGTTGTTTAATTCCGCTTGCTCAGGAGACATGTATTCAACCGTGCCAATGACGGCACCGAACTCGGTATACATCGTTTTGTCGGTTAGTCGCTGTCCCGTTGCCTTAGCCACTCCAAAGTCGATCACCTTAACCACTGGATGGCCGTCGTAGGGAGCCACGAGGACGTTCGATGGTTTGATGTCTCGGTGTATGATCCCTTTTTGATGCGCGTGCTGAATGGCCTGGCAGACCGCGACAAAAAGTTCCAGGCGTTGTCTGGGTTGCAACCGATGTTCGTCGCAATATTTTGTGATGGAAGTGCCCTTAACCAATTCCATCACAAAATAGGGTCGTTGACCGACGATTCCGGCATCGTAGATACGAGCGATATTAGGATGATCCATCAGGGCCAATGCCTGCCGCTCGGCTTCGAAGCGCGCCACGACTTTTGCAGAATCCATCCCCGCCTTGACGAGTTTTATGGCGATCATTCGGCGGACCGGTTCCTGCTGCTCTGCCATCCAAACCGTACCCATGCCCCCTTCGCCTATTTTTTGAAGCAGCTTATAGGGACCAATCAGAGTGCCGGGCTTATCGTCGGGTTCGAATTTCAGAGTGTCGGGATCGATCCATTTGCCAGCGGGCATGTCGACTGTAGCCTCGAAGCGGGCAACAGGCTGTTCCAGGAAGCTCTTTTCTTGCTGGTGCAGACGCAGCAGTTCTGCGATTTGCTTTCGCAATTCGGCATTGTTGCCGCAAGCCCCTTCCAGGTAGGCTTCGCGTTCAGCTTCGGTTTTCTTTTTCAAGGCTGCGGCGAAAATGAGGCTTTCATTCATGGTAGACTTCCTTATTCCTGGAGTCGCCAATTCATTTTTTCACTCTAATCCCAATGCGCCAAATCCGGGGAAAACCCCCGGAAGAATTTAGTAATTATTTCGCTTCGCGCTGCATGTCCCGTTTCAACCACACTTTAGCGTAAGTCCAATCTTCCTCGGCGGTTGATAAAGAGATGCTTAAAATCGCGGCGGCTTCAGCCAAAGTGCAGCCAGCAAAATAACGCAGTTTTACCAGTTGGGATTTTCGAAACGATTTGGCTTCTAGTCTTTCCAGACTCTCATTCAAAGCGAGTATGTCAATCGCTTCGACCGGGGCTTTGATCGAAGGTTCGTGTTGCTCAAGTTCCTTCTGTTGAAGTTGGCCGCCTCGCTTCAGGCGACTTTTGCTACGAGCTTTTTCGACGAGAATCCTCCGCATCGCTTCCGCAGCGGCAGCAAAGAAATGACCGCGTCCTTCAAAGTGCTGGTCGCCGACCAATCTGAGATACGCTTCGTGTACTAAAGCCGTGGCTTCCAAGGTCTGCCCGGGCGTTTCCAACGCCATTCTTGCAGCCGCGAGTTTCCGAAGTTCTTCGTAAACCAGGGGGAGCAACTCCGCTGCCGCCTGATTATTTCCACGATGAGCCGCCACCAGTAACTGAGTCAGATCGGACATGAAGGAATAGTGTATTTCCCTCTCGATAAGCTGCCAATCAGATGCCGGTTTAAGGTGCTCCGGTCACATAGGCCAGTTGGAGATTTTTCGAATTAAAAAAATCTCCTTCCCCCGGCCACATCTCTCTCCTACCGGGTAATTAACAGATAGCCCTATTTTCTGTCCCCGTCAGACGACCGATCGTGCGGCGAACGTCAGATCGGCGAAGCTCATAGCAACAATTAGGACCTGGCGACCTGCTTCATTTGACGACTTCCAGCTGGTTCAAATCATCAATGACGATCTCATACTCCACAAGATGTCCGTAAATATTGTCGTCATGTTTGGAAATTGACCCCGTTACCCGGATCGTTTTCCCTTCGAAGTGCTTCTCGATGTTCTGAATTCCCGCCCGGTTGAATTGCCGAACCGCCTTGGCCGTCAGGACCGCCCCGAAACGCTGCATGATGCCGTCTATTGGAGCTTTTGAACGAAGCCCGACATCCTCCAGGCCGCGGCCCTTCTCGAACACCGCTTCGTCGCGAGCCTGATTGAACAGTTTCTCGTTCGTTCTGGTCACTGACTCGACTTGGAATTCGACAGGGGGCTGGCTCTTATTGAATTCCTTCATTCTTGTCGGGTCGGAGGCCGCCCGGATGGCATCTTCAGGCGTCAGGCACTTGGTCTTTTCTTTCGCGACTGCCTGGACTTCGAGTTCCAACTTTCCTGTTCCTAGCTTACCGAATACAGAATCGACGTTATTCAGGAAACCCGACGACGAGTTTCCAATCACACGTTCGTACTGGAGGTTCACTTTGCCAGTTCCCACGAGGAGGAACTTCTCTTTGGTCCCAGCCTTTGCTCCCTCGCCCACGGGAATAAGCTCGTAACGCATTCCGGCGGCAGCGCTCATTCGTGTTTGAAGCACGGCTTCCTTCCCCGGCTCCAGCGTTATGGTTGTCGTCCCGTGTATTCCGAGCATACTGGTTCCAAATTGAGGGATAGCCTTCCCGTTTGAGTCTGTCATGATGGGACGCTGTTCGTCCAGAAATTGAGGAATGTAATCGAACTTCAAAGTCTCCTTGCTGACATTGCGGACCCGGACGAAGAGAGTGACGATCTCACCCTGCTGATAGACCCGCTTCGCTCCGGGAGGCAAACCCAGGCCCGCTTGCAGGCCACCAGCCTCCTTGCCCCAAGCGGTGAAGGCTTCCTTATCTGGAGTCGGCTTCTGCGGCTGTTTCACTTCGAGCTCCAGCTTACCGGTACTCAGGGTCATTCCAGGACCCCCGACCCGAACATCGCCCACAACGTCCTCCACCTTATACTGAATCTGGAACTTTCCGGTTCCGTAGAGGGTCCATGCGGAATTTTGCTCTCGATCCGTCTCTGGCCGAACGGCGAGTTCCAATTGAATCAGGTCCACCTCTTTGCCGGGTGCAAGAGACTTCTTCCGGATAAACCCAAATATGGAAAAACCCTGGATCGAACGGGCTTTTCCCTCGGAGTCCGTGACGTGCGGAGGATTCTTGTAAAAATACTCGGCATTATCACGAAACCGAACGGTTTCTTTACTGTTGTTGCGTAGTCGGAGGATCAGAGTAACGCTTTCCCCGACCTGGTAAACACGCTGGTTACCAAGTCGGATGCCGAGCTGCACACCTTCGACTTCCTTGCCCCAGGCGGTGAACGGTTCTTGCTCCTGTTTTGCTGCCGGCCTCATTGGAAACTCCGCGGCTCGCTTCGAAACGTCCTGTCCAGCCACTGTACGACTCGCAAGGAAGGTTACCCCAGTGGCTCCAAAGCCGAGAATTAGCACAAGTGCGATAGCCGCAGTCTTGAGTTTGGTAAGGAACATGGCTTTCAGCACTCCTTCCGCGATGGCGACAACCTTTCCCGAGATCACTCCTGTGGCAACCTCCGTCCCGGTCACAAAGATTGTTGCCGATTTGATTGTGGAGACCAGTAATAAGTTCGGCACGCTCGCTGATAGAACATTCTGCGCTAGCACCGTTGCCAACGCTCCTCCGGACAAAGCGATACCCCGTTTGCTGAGTTGCTTCGCCAGCAGGATTCTTGCTCTTGCCAATCGGCTTGCCACCGTGCCTTCTGCACAGCCAAGTTGTCCTGCCACTTGTTTGCGAGTCTGTCCTTCCAGGTCGCACAGGACGATCACGCTTCGATAGTGGTCCGGTAAGCGGCTCAATTCCTCGTCCAGTGCGGCTTGCAGAGAAAGCCATTCGACTTTTGGAGTCGAAATTGGTTCTGGCAGCTCTATCACTTGGCTTTCTCGCTCTCTCCTCTTGGCAATAGTCGCTCTCGCTTTCAGTGACGTTTGATAGGCCACCCCATACAGCCAGTTGGCCAACAACTCCGGGGAAGTAATCGACCCCGCTTTTCGTACAAGAACGAGGAAAGTGGCTTGAAAGGCGTCCTCGGCCGCGTGGTGATTGAACAAAATGCGACGGCATACCCCCCACACCATCGGTGCGTGCCGCTCCACTAGGATTTCTAATGCCCTCTCGTCGTGGCGACTTATGTATTCTTCCAGTAGTTTTCCGTCGGTAAGCCGTGCATCATTGCGTAGAATCTGACGGATACACTGTATAACGGCGTTTCGTTGTCCCATTGCGATCCAACTTCCTTGCGAAGCATTTCGGCTCTCTACCATAGTACTACCGGCAGAGGTTCAATTTGATCCATTAGTAGCCAAGATTTTTGAAATTGATCCGCTTCTAGATCTTTTGAATGAATGACGGACAGTTACTTCAGCCTCGAAAATAACTCATAAAGTGCCAGCTTTGAATAGGTTTTTGACTTTCGACACGGGATCGGGGTAAGCTTGCAATTCGGTATCTCGTCATTATCAGCGATCCTATGCGCCGTTTCTCCCTGCAACAAAGGGGAAGCGATTCAGGTGGGGCCCGAAGACTTGATTGACAATTAAAAACGGAGACAAGTTAGACTTATGCCACAACTCTACTAATTGCCTTCTGCGACCAATTTGAGCTATGAAGTAACTCCAACTATTAGCGACGTCTCCACCAGAACTAAGAAAATCGCATTCAAAACAACAGCAATTGCAATCTGTTACCAACCTGTTACCTCGGCCCTCCTACAAATTGATATAGTTTCATTCACAGATCCGTTCTCCATGACCTCGATGGGACGATATTTATGAGGACGTTTTATTTTCTCATTCTTCTTGCTACGCCGACAATGGCCGGCGCCAGCGACATTACCGAGATAAAAATAGAAGAGATCGATGAACAGATCTGTCTGCGGTCTGACGGGACCGCAACCTACTCATTCCGAGGACATAGCAACCGGAACTGGCACGACGAACGGGTTGGGTTGTTTGAAGCTAAACTAGATCCGCGGGAGTTTAACCGTCTCACCCGACTTCCCGGCGCGATACGGTTCGATGACTTGAAAGGCCACTATCTCCCCTACTCAACCAGGGTCGTGAGAACTACTGTAGTCCGACACGATAAACTGAAGACTCTCGAACGGCATGACCGCAGTCTTACTACGGATCCCGAACCTCCAACGGACCTTTGGGATCTCGAAATGGCCGTAAGAGGATTAGCATCACAAATCAAATGGGAACGAGTGCCGCAAGGGCTGAAAGTCAATTTGAGCGAAGGTTCGGTCAACGACCGACAAGTCCTAGTTCGCGAGGCGGGAACCAACATCCCGGTCGGATTTGTGTTGAGCGACCGTCGAGAAATTGTTGTGTCTACGGCCCCAGGCAACTATTTTGTGGAAGTATCGGAATCAGAATCGGGAAAGTCCAAAGACTTATCGAAACACCTTATTTCCATTAAAGAGGGGAAGTACACTCCTCTGAAAATAGATTTGCGGAAAACCTCGGGAATCGGCGCATCTCAACCTCTCGAAGAATTCGTGATCCAATCTCCAAATTGCTGGTGGCTGCGCTGTGCCGCGGACGGTTCAGGAATCATGGGTTTCGGGACAGCCCTAGCGAACTCGACGGAATTTTCAGCGGGTACAATTGATTTCACTGGAGTTGTTGCCGCGTTAAGGAAAACCGAGTCCGATCAAGCGTTCGGATCGAGATTCTTTATTTCTTACCTCTCAAAAGGAAGTGCAGTTCTAACGCTCTACTCGAAAGACGGCCTTTTAGTGAAAGGGCTATTCGCAAAGGCGGCAGAAAAGACACGAAGTTCAAATCGAGGCAGCCATTTCGATCAGGTCTGGGCCAGCAAACCTCCGGATTTGGAGAAATGAACGACATCTCCTCCCGAGGTCCCGAAAATTGAATTGACTCTAACGTGTTTGAGCGATCGTGGCATAGCCGATCTCGGGTCCCCCACTGCTTTGCTCGAAAGTCTTCAGGAGACTCAGTTCTTCCTTCGGTCCACGATTGCAAGCCAGGGAGTCTGTTTCTGCTTCCCTTTTCCTCTACCAAAGCGATTACTGCAAGATTCATTGTCATAAGAGTTTTCAATCTTCGCTAGGCCAAGGCTATTGTTCGGTACTCCGAGAAGCTTTTCGCTTGTTCAACTTGTGCCAGATAATCGTTGCCGGTTTTCTCCTCACAGCTAAGAGTGTTTGTCGAACCTCGTCGCCAATTGATCTTTTTTAACCACACCCGCAACCGGGCCTCTTTAAGGAGCACCTTGTGAGTCACCTGGGCCATTTGCCATTGAGCAGCGCCACTGCCCGCTTTGGTAATGCTTCCCAGGAGCCAGAATAAAAAAATCGAACGGTGATTGAGAGCCGGAATCTTTTTTTTCGAGCAAATGTTGAGAATTTTTCAAAAAGATCAATCTTGGGTCAGTATTCCTGTTTTCGAATCGCCTCGATGAGTTCTTTTCTCCAAGCGTTCGCCCCGTCCGGCTTATCCGAATCCTCTTTATCCGCGCTGGTATTGAAGAATACCGCATAATCCACATTGCTGGGCAGGTGTTCCATATAGGTAGCGATCCCGGCGATCCCGCCATTTTTTTCATAGAGGTACTTACCCTCTTTCTCGGCGATCACCGAATCCCAGCCCAGTCCATTGTGTTTATCCTTGGAGGGGAGACTGGGCAACGGAGCCAGCATTTCCCGATAGGACGCTTTGGTGAGGAGCGGTTTGCCCCGAGTTCCTTCCAAGGCGGTCAAGAACTGGACAAAGTCGATCGGCGATCCTTGACAATCGGCTGCTTGTCTCAGGCCGTCCGCCTTTCCCCTCCAGCGTCGGCATTTTCCCCTCGAACCCACTCAGAGGGTGTTGAGGCTTACCGATCCTTAGTTATTGCGATTAAACCTCCTGGAGAAGTAATGTAGAGCCTCTGGCCTTCGCCCCTCCGCTTCCAACTAAGAACCAGGCTCTGCCAACCTTTGATTCTGCCAATTAAATCACACCAGTTGGAAATTTTGACGGCTTTTTGGAAAGAGAATTTTTTCGACAGCCAAAAACCCTTGCATCGTTTGACCTAATGGCTTAAGCTGAGGCTCTCTCTCCCTCCAAAACCCTTGGAGTTTTTTGTTATGAAAAGTCCTATTCTTGAAGAAGAAGCTCGAGAGCTTCATTACGCGATTTGTTATTTTGGATCTAATTGTCCGCATCCGTTCGGATTGATTTCTTCACTCATTTCGAATGCCACGACCAAAACATGTATGGAGACCTTCGAGTCGTCCGATGAAGCTGAAAAACGGCTTCAGGATGTGATCAAAACTACCGAGGCGCTGATCGTCACAAAGGTATCAAAAATTGATATGTTGCGTCGGTGGCAAAACCAAATTCGAGCGACGAATAAGGAATACGACATTAACTTTGTCATGAAGATGAATGAATAGAAATTGCTGATATTTTTGGTCGCGAAACAGATGGGGACTACACGCCGCCTCCACACGGATGCGGAGGTGCGCGTCAGGATGCTCGTACTATCAGACTCTTATCCACTCCTGAGAGTACGCGTACAACTGGTTTACTGGTATCGCTCCAGTTCGACTGGCTCTGAAAACGTTGATAGAAACCACTGTCAGTCGTATCGCTTCGGCCGTCCGAACCTGATTTCGAGGCTCGGTTACAGTCCGAAATGCAAACTTCGCAAACTTCGTTTCTCACGCAAACGAAACAATAGGACGCCGTGATAGTGTTTTTTATGATCTGCTCGATGGTGTCTAAAGTTTTGTGAAGAGTGCCCCTCGCTTGGAGCTTGTGCCGAAGGGAAGAGCCTCCCACCAAGATGTCAATCCCCGTAAATGGAGGATTCCTTCAAAAGATATCTCTTTCAACAAGCTGTCCTTTATTGCCGCTTCATTCGTCGGCTCTTCTGCCAGGGGAACTCCAGCTCGGCCTGCCCTATTCAAAGAGCCTACTGGCACAGGGCGTATCTCAAGATTACCAAAGTGTCAGTAGTTCCGCGATACTCGAATCTCCCTAATGGCTATCCCATTGGAGCCCTCTAAATCTTCTCTAAATTCCCAGCCTTTTTGCGTCAGTACCTTTGAGGGAAGTCTAGCTTTGGCTTCTTTCCGGTGAGCCTCTTTTGAGGCACCACTTTACCCCTTTTCAATCCACGACAACCACCGACCCCCGGCGGTTGTTTCGTTTCAGGAGACTACTCATGCTCATTCCGATGACCGTTCCTGTTTCTATTCCCGTGCTGTCGCTCGAAGCTCGCCAGCAGGCGTTCGTGACGATTCTGCCCCTGTTGGAGACGAAGGCTCGTTTCGCCTTGCGAGATCTGACCATTCCATACCTCAAGGTTCAAAAGGATTGCCAGCTCCACTCACTCAATTTTCTTCTGTGAAAAATGATCGAAATTGATATTTTTTGTCAAAAAAATGAGACCAGACTCCGCACCTTCGCTTTAGCTGAACTGTCCCACTAACTGCGCATCTCAGATGAGAAACGCTGCGGCGGCTGAACCGATACCCCCGCCGAGAAGATAAAAACTTTGGAAGGAATCACCATGTAACATTTCTACTGTGAATCGTGAAATTCCATTAGATCCGCGCTCTTGGGAAATGCGGATTTGTTTCAGGGTGAGGGACGTGGATAACAATCTACGCTCGAAATATTTTCGCGTGATCGAATTAGTCGCGCCGCTTCACTTGCGATTAAAGTCAAGAACAACCCGTGAAGGAACATCGCCTCGTTCCAGACGCTCCAAGACTTGATTGATCGCCGAGAGTGGTTGCAATTCGGTATCAGCCTTGACTTTGCCATCAACCGCGAAGGCCAGCGCTTCCGCCATATCCTGACGAGTTCCCACAAAGGACCCTCGAATAGTGATGCAGTTGGCTACGACGTCAAATAGCGGCGTTGGGAATTCTCCCGGCGGGAGACCAACTAACACGCAGGTACCCCACTTGCGAGTCATTCCCACGCCTTGGGTGAATGCAGGCAATGACGGTGCTGTGATGAGAACGCCGTTTGCGCCGCCTCCGGTTACTTTTTTCACCGCCTCCACGGGGTCGCGATGTTTAGCGTTCACCCCTTCATCTGCACCTAATCGTTTGGCGTGCTCTAACTTACCATCATCAATATCCACCGCGCATACCTTAAGACCCATTGCCTTGGCGTACTGGACTCCCAGATGGCCCAGTCCGCCAATGCCGGAGATGACAATCCATTCCCCGGGCCGCGATTGGGTTTCTTTGATGCCCTTGTAAGAGGTGATCCCAGCACAGATCAGCGGGGCTGCGTCGCGTGCTGTCAGACCAACCGGAATGTGAGCTACGTAGTCAGGATCCGCGACAAGGTATTCGGCAAAGCCCCCGTTGCGAGTGTAGCCACCGAACAGCGCTTGACCACAAACCGTCTCTCTCGCTGAAAGACAATACTCACAGTGTCCGCAGGCCGAATACAGCCAAGGTACGCCGACACGATCTCCTACCTTCACATTAATCACACCAGCACCGATCTCTGTGAGGATGCCGATAGCTTCATGTCCAGGAATGAACGGCAGCGCGGGCTTAAGGGGCCAGTCGCCATTTCTTGCATGCAAGTCGGTGTGGCAGACACCACACGTCTCAGTCTTGACTAGCACATAGCCTGGTCCAGGTCTAGGAATGTCCACTTCCTGGATCACAAGGGGTTTGCCAAATTGCTCTACCACGGCCGCTCGCATCTTGTTCGACATGTTTGAACTTTCTTCGTTGGAGTTCATTCGGAGTTCTTGAATTCCAAGGAGTGCATAACCGCCTCGCGTTCCCTTGGTAGCGGGCGCCGATAGCCCCCTCTGTACTTACATTTCCGTCGGAAAATCGGCCCCCCGAGAAACCGTTTCCCAAGCCACGAATTCTTTTCGCAATTCTTCGAGCTTCAGCATGGCCCCGTTGTAAGCATCATTTCCAAGCAATAAATGATGCGGTGGATTTGGAGATTCGACGGCCTTAACAATCGCATGTGCAGCACGAATCGGATCGCCCGGCTGTTTACCCGATAGGGCGCGAACCTTGGCCCTCCACTTACCCGCGGTCGCAGCGTAATCTTCAATTTGCCGCTTACTTTCACTTGCCGACCTTCCCGCCCAATCGGTGCGGAAGCCACTAGGCTCGACAAGCATCACCTTGATTCCGAGCGGCTCGACTTCCTGCCAGAGCGATTCGGACAAACCTTCAACAGCAAATTTCGTCGCGTTGTAGTAGCCAACCGACGGGAAGGAGCGAAGGCCTCCGATAGAAGAGAAATTGACGATGAAGCCTTTGCGAAGTTTACGCATCCGGGGCAGAACCGCGTGAATCATTCGGCTCAACCCGAATACGTTAATCTCGAACATTCGACGTACTTGATCTTCCTCGCTCTCTTCAATGGCTGCGAAATAGCCTATGCCGGCGTTGTTGACGAGTACATCGATGCTACCAAACTTCTCCTCGGCCGCTTTAATTGCGGCGTCGATCTCACTTTGATCGGTGACGTCGAGCTTGAGTGACAACGCTCCTTTCTTGGCTGCCAAGTCCTTTACTTCATTAGGATTGCGTGCAGTTACAGCGGTACCGTAGCCGAGCTCCAGCACATATTGCGCGAGGTCGCGACCGAACCCGCTCGAGCAACCTGTGATAAACCAAACGGGTTTTTCGTTGCCATTTGTATGCGACATTGTCGAACCTCCTTGGGTATCATGTCTTCAATCTCCGCTACACCGGAGAATCTATCGAATCGACTCGAATGAGCTTTTTGTTGACGAATTCCTGAATTCCCTGGCTGGACAGCTCGCGCCCGTAGCAGCGAGTTCGAGAACCGTCTCAAGTTGCTTGTCTGTAAGTTCCGAGAACGAAGTCAGAGTTTTATGGTTGTAAGGGTTGATGCTCTGGTATGCCATTTCAAATTCCTAATTGTCTTTTTCAAGAAATGTTGAGTAGATCAAAGACAAAATTGATCGCTTTCGTGAAGCTTACTCAGTCGGCGAAAACTGCTGTAGTCCTCGGCGTACCTTCAGTTAGGATGGAAACAGTTGCATGGTGCGGACAAGGCTACGCGATATGGATCTCGGGTTGAGTCGCGTCAGCATCGCGGCGTGCAACAGCTGCCTCCAGGATCGCCGCCCCGGCCTCGTCCACTGCAATCCCGGCGAAGATGATCGCATCTGCCGCATAGGATTCTGCCCGATTCGAACGAGCCGACAATTTCTTGGTTTCCTGCTTAGCCTTCCAATCGCCGATTTCCTCCTGGGTCTCGGCTACCTTCATCGCTGCCCAGGCCTTTATGCCATTACGAGTCTGCTCGGCTTTTACCACTTGACCATCAACCTTGCGGTGAGCGGCGGCGAGCTCTTCGAACAATACTTTTTCTGCTTTCCCCGGCAGGGTGCGGATATTCGCTTTGATGGCTTGGAGCCGAACTTCGACGGCCTCAAGTCCATCTCGTAGGCGGTTACAAAATTGATCAATATTCGCACTCATTGGCTTCTCATTAAGGGTTTCATCGGAAAGTCGTACCATCTGGTTAGCAATCTGGTTGTCGACCAGTCTGAGAGATGCGGGAATCTAATTCTTACTGCTCGGGATCATAGTGAAACCTGGATTCGATTGCCACAATTGACGGACGACTTTACCAAGCTATCCTTCTCGATCGGGTTGCGGTTCGCCAGTCTACGGGCTCAACTCTGCAGCTTCGCTATTCGTTAAGTTGTCGTTGGCACTCGCGTCCTTGGCACAAAAACTATGCATTGTTGCTTGCTCTGGACTCATTTTGTAAACAACTTTTCGTTCGGGAAACAACTGAACCGTTGTTTTTCGTTCGCTCTGGTCCGTTTTCGAAGATTTCCTCTGCATAGCACTAATTTTTTTGGAAGAGATACCTTGGCGATTAAGTGAACGCATCATCGGTTTCCACTGCCATTCGTCGGGGAGTATTCCCTTACTCCCCATTTCATTTCTGGGGACTAATTCCCCTTCGGCGGAGTGGCGGTTGGCGACTTGTCACATCTCTTCATCTTCGTAATTTCGTTTTCGCACTCTACAATCATCACGTTATCGCCCGAAGTGAAAATCTCGGCGTTCGCCACTTTGCCCGTGCTGTCCATATACTCGATATCCTCCGCGAGTTTGAACGTCTTTTCGACGTCTTTTCCCTCGGCCTTCATCTTGACCGTCGCGGTGTGCTTCTTTGTGTCAATTTTGGAGATCTTGGCTTCCTTGTCATTCTTTTTCAGCTTTGTGATCTGGCCATCGCTCTCGACCAGGAACACCATGTCACCCGCTGTGAAGATATCGATGTTTGCGACCTTTCCGGTGTTGTCCAGGTACTCGATCTCCTCAGCGAGTTTGATAGTCTTCTCAACATCTTTGTCGGCTGCCTTCAGTTTGACTGTGGCAGTTTTCGCCTTAGGATCCACCTTGATGATTTTGGCTTCTTTGGCCTTCGGGTCGGTTTTGTCCTGATCGGCGACCGCAAGGCTCATGAATCCGACCAGAGCCAACAGGGTAAAGATCATCGTTCGCATCATCTCAATCACTCCTTTTTTCGCTGCTTGAAACAGCAATGGATTAAGTCCGAGTAAAGTACCCGGTCCTTCAAGTCACCAACAAGTCTCGAAATATATCAGAGACCAATTTTCTATCATCTCGTCGCCTGAAGTGCATTTTCATAAACACTACAAGGCAGATTCGATGAAGACCGTTTTTTACGATCCTTGAATCGATAGCTTTTTATGAGTCTGCTGTCATGCCACAAATCCACTCTTAAATAGTGGTTTTTTCATACGCATTCTTCTTGACAATCGCATCAATCTGACCACGAAATTCAGTCTTCAGCATACGACTAACTGTAACGAATCAGACTGCTATCAAGGGGTCACTAACATCTTCACTGGTCATCGAGATAAGATTGAAGGGAGATCAAGCGAAGATCTGTGGGGAGAATTTGCAATGGGCTTGTAGGGGAAGTGCGATGCTATCCGATTACCAACTTTTTACTTTTTAGATCTTTTAAAATTATCTTTCAGTTGCGAGTATTAAATGTTTTTTGATGAGCACTGCATCTTGTATTCACCTTTTAGGAAAAAGAGGTCTTAATGGACTGCCCACTAAAATGAAAGCTGAATCAAACTGCTAGGCCCCATCAGATTTTACTGAGACGATCGGTAGATTGCAGCTTGTGCTGTTTGAGAGGGATCGAGATTGGTCTGAACTCGCCAATCGAAGGCCGTTATGATGGTCTCTTCTTGGTCGTGCATTTCTCTCATTTATAGCGTGAATGAAATATAACTTGCTTTTACTTCTTTTTAAATGAATACAGAATCGTCTGAAACAAGTACTCACAACGACTGTCACCAACAAATGTACCAAATTCAGAATAACGAGTCTTTGTTCAATCTAAATGATAATATTTTTTGGAATTCTTCCGATAGCGTTTCAATTCGACATAAGCGTACCTTCAGCGGTGACCGGCTCGGCAATGTACTGAAAAATGCCCAACCCGGTAGCCACCACCTGGCATTTTGGAAAGAACGACTTAACTCCTGTCTGGGAAACATGGGGACCGATTTTCCAGCGCAAACCGCCAACTTCGGCACTGCCTATTGCGTTGCAAGGCTCGGCATTCATGGTTCGCCAGGTTGTTCTACTCACCCGTTCCTTTTCCAGAGTTAACGAGATTCGTCCAGAGTTAACGAGATTCGGCCGCCATATTGGGTTACACCTTCGGCGGTTACTTCATCGACGAGCCATTTGCCCCAGGATTTCCAACGAACCAAGACTTTGGGAATTATCAGTGTGAATTCTATTTTTGTGCCGTCTTCCAGAACGATCTCGTTGTCCGGACAAACAAGTTGCTGGCATTCCCGGATCCAGCACCGCCAAGTCGACAGCACCGCCATTGCCGGACAACGAATCAAGATATTACCTGTCATTTTAATTTCACCTGGGTTGTCTATACTGCAGCCCACTGCCAATAGTAAAATTTCGGTTGATTCACCCGCTTTTAAGCCACATGTTCTGAATTCTTCCCAATCAGTCGTACTAGGGTTCTACTTATCCAGTTTTGTCTCCTGTTCGGTGAAGGAGAATCCGATTTCAGCTCGAAAGCATCTGGAACAGCTTCACGACCCGATACTGTGTCGATCCGAATTCTGTAATAGACGGAATGAAACGGTTCCCCCAAATTTCGGTTCGCGCGACTTGTCCAAATGCTGCACGCCGGTTCACCCCACATGGGGTCAAGCTTGAGTAAATCCCAAGCTCTTTTTCGCTTCTGGTTATTTGAACGGTCTAGACTATCATCGAGACACTTTTCGACGAAAATAGGTGGGATAGTCTCGCAGACTTGCAGAGGACGTTTAGGAGCTTGAAGAGGAGCGGTATCATCGGCCAAGACTTCCGGTAACTCTTCGAAGATTCCAAAAACGATCACAGTTATCCACTGGTCGTAGGATGTGATTTTTTCGACTTCGACGCAAACTTTAGGATTTTCGCGTAACCATTCTAATTTCTGGCCAGGGATTGTGAATCCACACAGCGAGTCAGACAATCCGTCAAATGCCAGATAAACTGGAACAACATAAGGTTGATCTGCTTGTAAGCAAGCCAACCTGGCCAATCTGGTTCGAGCCAACATTTGAAGACACTCTTCCCGGCTCAGTTCTCGAATCTTCATTAATCAACTCCTCGGAGACCTTCTTGTGAGCATTGCATGTTCGGATCGAATGAGATCGCCAAAGGCAATCGGACGAGAAACTCACTTCCGCGTCCGCGCCCTTCGCTGGAAGCCACTACTGATCCGCCATGGAGACTAACGAGTTGATGGACCAGCGACAAGCCAATCCCGAGCCCTCCTTCGGAACGCTTAATGGCATCGTAGCCCTGAGTAAATAATTCGAAAATGTGAGGGAGCATCGCCACGTCGATTCCGATCCCGTGGTCTTGGACTCGAATAACCGCGTCTCCAGATTCCACGGTTGCGGTGAACCTAATCTGATCCCCTTCATCGCTATACTTGGAGGAATTGCTCAATAGGTTAGTGAAGATCTGAATTAATCGAGTCGGATCAGCCAGCAAGCAGATAGGTTGAATCTGAAACGAGATCGCCACTTCCTGCTTGCGTGAAAGAAATTGAGGTTGGCAGATTTCCATGGATCTTTGAACAATTTCACACAAATCAACAATTACTTTATCGATATGCAACTTTCCATGGATAATTCGGGATGCGTCCGAAAGATCATCTATAAGATGAGCCATGTATACTGTCTGACGATCTATGATATCTCGGGCATGCTCTGCTGTGGAGAGGGGCAAGCCATCCTGCTTCAAAACTTGTATCGCATACCGAATACTAGCGAGCGGGTTGCGTAATTCGTGGGCCAGCATTCCCAGGAACTCATCTTTATGCTGTGAAGGCTCTTGAAGTTCTCCTGTACTCATCCGTAAATCTACTTCTACTCGATTTTGATCTGTAATATCTTGAATCAAACTCGCACCAATAAATCCATTTTCAATAAATCTTTTCCTAAAACTGATCTGGATGGGATCCTTACGTAATCTGCGCAACTCCCAAGCTTCACTCATTGCTCTTGTGGAGGATTTTTCAAAAAACACTATTTGCTGGCGAACGAATCTACTTCTGAATGGCTCAGGCATCAAAAGCTCAAATTCGGGGCTCAGCAATTCTTCACCGGAATAGCCAAAAAGTCGCTGCATTTGGGGTTCTATGCAAACAATATGGGGATCTCGATCTATAATCACCACGGCATCCGTGGCTGTTTGCAACAATCCGTTAAAATCTTCAGAAACGAATATTTTGGGGTAAAAGAGTAATTCCTCAACCACTTGAGTTTTCGCCGAGGGCGAGATCGGAAGGTTTCCGACGCAAATAGGACTCTCTTCAGAACTTATCAAATTTAGTTGATTCACCTCAACCTTCGGGAGTTTTACGAAATCTGTTATTGAAACCAATCCTTGGCGAAGTTCTATTTCGGAAGTGAGCGAAGAGTACATTTTCAGATATGGTTTTATGTTTTTCATTAGCATTACTCCGTTATTGCATATGAGATCCATTGATTTAATCGCACCACGGTCAAAACAAACAGGATCGAACTATGAACTGAACTAGGAGTTCAGACCACTAAAGTTCGAAAAACGACATCCCGGGATTCGCAATAATTCCTAGGAAAGTAGCGAAATCTCCAAAAAATAGAGTTTGATGAGAATCGAGTGCACTTCGAAGCCACAAAATTATTCGAAGTGCGTCAGCCAGTTGTCCCATCAAGAATTCCACGTATAATCTAATAATAAACCCTGGCCTAAATATCCAATTCAATAATGTCTTATTGCATATAAAAGATCGTGACGTTACCGCATAAATAAATCTAACGAGCGCAGCGACCGAACTTAAATTTAACGTTCGCGAGAGAACAATACTCCTTCATATCAAATCACTTTCTTTCTATTACTTGTAAATTAGCATCATGATAATCTAATACACCTTAAAAATATAGCTGTCGGGAGATGCGAACAATTTCTGTACGGTAAATCCCTACACGCGTTTGGGAGGATTCGAGTGCCACTGACTAAACATTGCCGGCGGCAGGCTACAATAGGTCGCCGGAGATATCAAATCAACATCTGGCAAGCAGCGGAAGCCTGCCCAAAGTTCCTACACGACTGATGATCGCTTGCAGGAATCGTCCTTATCAGACGAGTTTTAATGAGGAATACTATGGCTGAGGCTGGGAGTATGCGCATCAGTCAGATGACGTTCAATGCCGACTTGGGGCTTCAATCGAAGATTGATGTTTTGAAAATTAATTTCTACTGCAAGGTTTATCGAAAGAAATGGATTGTTGTCTTCTTCCAGCATCTGGATCCTCGTCTTTACCGCTTGATTGCGAACTTTCGCATGCTGGGTTCGTAAGAGGGCGGCTCACCACCAATCGCCCATATCGAAACATCGGTGAGTCGCTGTTCGTTGAGGCACTGACTGCCTCAACGGCATTTGCTATTGCCAAGTTGATGGGCTGAATGAATTTACAGATATACTAGTTGACAGAGACCTATAAGCAATCTGCATCCTTTGTGGATGAGGTCAACCAATTACAGTCACGTTTGGTTCGCTATCTCGAGAGATCCTTACCCAAGCAAGGTTTTTCCTGTCGGCTAGTCATTAGTTTTGCTTCTCCATTTTATCAATTTATCTTTCTGACAGATCGATGCTATTTCCAGATACTTTAGAGTAGTCGAGTGAGCCTATCACAAAGTTTTGGCTTCCCGAAGAAGTCACATGGTTTTTGTTTTGTTGCCGCTCGATTTAAATATCCGGCTTCGGGCGAGATGGTAGAATACTATTCTTCCGGGCCGATTTTTCTTAGTTCGTTATTTCATTAAGAAGGTGTATCAATGTCGGAAAATCTTTTCAAACTTGCGCCCGAAACGATCGTCTATGCGGATGCGCAAACGCATAAGCTCGTAGTGGAATTCACAATTCCCGGGGCACCAACCGAAACTATTGACGTAAAAGTCTTGAAGGATAGTATCCATCTGAAGGCACCTTCTCGGGACGTCGAGTATGTAGCAGCAGTTGCTTTAAGCTGGCCAGTTAAACCCGACAAAGCGGAAGCCCATTACGAGCAAGGGCTACTCCGCATTGAAGTCCCTTTCAAAGATCCGATGGAGGATGCCGTCAAGGTCATTATTCAGACTGGGGCCGCAGAACCCAAGTCCAAAATTGGCACGACAGTAGTGGCACCGCCAGCAGTTGGACGAAGCACCGAAAAAACACTAACTGGCAAAGCAGTTTAATCCGCCCACAGGGATGTTACTCGCTCCTGAGTTGCGCAATTCGTTTTGATTAATTTCAGGGATGCGAATTTCTGCAATATTTTTTTAAAATACGGCTATGCGCTGATCCAATTGATAAGAAGAGATTATCTCTTAGAGACTGACAATAATTACAAATTGTCAACTAATCGCTTTCAACGCACACCTATTTCATTCATAACTTAAAGTGAAATAGCCAATTAGGAGGTAGAATATGCAATCAATACATTTTTCGGGATGGACTGTTTTGGCCCTGGGATTTAATACTTTTGCTCAAATTCCTGCCGTTAGCGGTAATACAGCCCCTCTGGCGCCGCAGAGTGGCAACTACGCGACAGCACAAACGGGGAGCCAAGGTCAACCGCAAAGTCCAGGCACGGGGACCCAGCAGCAGAACCCCAATCAAAACCAAGGGCAAAACCCAAGCCCGCGTTCGAACAATCAAAACTTTAATGCGCAACGACCCTACAACTATCCGTTCACAATTTATGGGATGAATGGGGTTTCTAAATCCCTTGATCTGAGTCAGACTCAACTTGATCGACTCAATATTCATACGCAAAAGACACAGGAGCAATTCAATCGCGACTATACAGGCCTCGGCAATTTAAGCGAGACGGAACGAGCCAAACGATATAGCGACCTTAATCGCCAATACCAATCGGCTTGGATGAGTGGTGCGAGAGATATCTTTAATCAGAATCAAATGAACCGCTATCAGCAACTTCACTATCAATACGGTGGATTTAATACTCTGGCTGATCCGGATATTCAAACCAAGTTAAGGCTAACTTCGGAACAGCGAAAGAATCTCAGCAACTCCACTGATTGGAATCGTGAGCAACTTCAAGCCATTGAAAGAGAAGGACGCATTAACGCTGCTAAAGGAAATGAGCTATATAAAGATTATCAAAAAAACTATCAAACCCGCTTCAATCAATTCCTGACACCCGAGCAACAGAAACGCTGGCACGAAATCGTTGGTGAGCCATACAATTTTCAACCCAACTTCAGTGCTCCGACCCAGCCCTAGTATTACTTGGGTAACCCAACACCTGCGGAGCTACAAGTTCCCCATATCGCGAGAAACGCTTGGGCTCCAGCGGGTACTCCGCAAACCCCGGCCGGGAGTGCACGACAACCCGTCTACTTTTCCGCAACTGAATTGTGGTTTCCAAAACTGTAGGGTTCGGATGCTCCGAGAGGTGAACCGTAGACGCCCCGAGAGCGTTGGCGAGGACTGCAAGTTGCTCGACGGGATCGCCGACGAGCACCAGTTTCGTGGGGTTCGGCAGATGCTCGAAGAGATCTTCCAAGCCCTCCAGCACGAATGCCAGTCGATGATAAGCCCACGGCTCCGCCCGCAATGCCGGTTCGTCGAAGACAAACGCCACGGCCGCGTCGGGGTTCGCTTTGAGAGCCGGATCCTCCCAGGACATAGCCGCGTCGTGTACCCACACCAGATCGGAGGCCGGCGCGAGCGTTTCAAGGCGCTTTACGATATCGGTCGCCGAAAGTTCGACTCGCTTCGATTCCGCTGCCGGAGTCGGAGTGGCCATCGGAGCCGAGGAACCGGCAAACAATCGATGTTGGAGAATCGGATAGTCGGCGTCGAACGGACATTTCACCCGACAGGCGTTGCACCAGCGGCCGCCGCTGAACTTGGCAATGTTGTCCTTGTTGGCAAAATAGGGCTTGGAGGAAAACGTGCTTTCGACCCACTGCCAACTCGACGAATTGCTAGCGATATCACCATCGTAGAGATGTTGACGGAACAGTTGGGCTCCCTCCTGCCAGCGAACACCACGGAAATGGCCTAAGTAGGCTGCGAACCAGAGCCGAGCATGATTGTGCAGGTATCAAACCCGAGATGCCCGCGCCGATCACGGCAACGCTTTCGCCACCGTTCTGCGGGACTTGGACCGGCTTTGAAGTCGAATCGGACTCACGGAATGGCAATTCGATCTTCTTTCACGTCTAAAAGTCAAGAACTCCAACACACACTACTTCTAGACCGACGAAGTCCACGGGATCCACATATCTAACTATGGGAAGATCTTGGTCCAAAAAAACGGGCCTACAGCCAGTTTTGGTGAGTGAACCGTGTGGCGATTCTGGTCTACGAGCTGACTTTTTTTCTTTGACGATTCTCCTACTTCAGTTAAATGGCTTGAGGTACCCGCGCAAAACCGAAACTGATTCGGCTCGCGATGCTTTTTTCGGTATCGAATTGCTATTGCTTAGAACTTCACCAGGGTTTCATTTGCATAATTTCCGATTAAGCAATCTTTGATATTGGCAAAGTAGAGGTTGGGGGTCGTCAGAGGTCACCGCGGAACGATTCAAGTCTTCAGCGACCCAGGGAAGAGAACCACCTTTCGAATCATTCTTCCGCTCTCCGGCAAGTCTGCGTCGGTATCAGTGCCTCTGAAATCAGTTTCTAAAGAATGGTAGGAGTATGGAAGCCTAGTGGTCGTCGAAGATGAGAAACCGGTACGGATCCTCATCGCTCGCCTTCTACAACTTTCAGATTTCACGGTTTTGGAAGCCGATGATGGGCAAGGGGGGCCTGATCGTGTTCCGCAATATTGCGACGAGTATTCTGGCATTTTTTTGCAGGACTGACAATGCCGCCTATGGGGCTATCGCAGAAGTCACGCAATAGCCCCGTTTCCGGACGATGCTGCGATCATCCCCTACATTGAGGCTGGTTCAGGGAGGAAGGCAATTTTGACGTTGGTGTGATATTCCACAATTTTTCCATCCCGCACAACGGCCGTCTGGTGGAGAACATCCAAACCCGTGATGTTCTTGTACGTTATTGATGCTTTTTCAATTACCAATCGTGCGGCATCGCTCCAATTCTCTTTGGATTCGCCTACCATTTCGATCACTCGAATCGCGGCGGGGGTCTTTGGGGATTGTTTGATGGTCGACATGATACTTGCTCCTTGAAACGCGAAAAGTTAGCACATTAAAAACACGGATGAGATGTAATGTTCCGAAGTCCTCACCATAAACTAAAAAATGGCGGACTTCGATCTGGACAACTCATCAGAATGGTTGGTAGATCTTTAGAATAGAGAGCCATTCTCTCACCACCCTCAATAACATTCGCCCCAGCACTCAATAACTTTTTCCCTTTTGGGAATCCTTGTGGAGCGATCCTAGCTCGATGGAATGCCAAAACGAGCTTCCTTATTTCCGCAAATTAGCCGCGGCATTAGGTATATCGAATCGAGTTTCCTGGCTATTCAGTCTAATCGTGATAGCTTTGGTAAGACCTTTGACTCCTTCGACTCTCAAAGCCGCTCCGTCAACAGCCCAGCGTTCAGCAAAAGAAGAGACAGAACCCGTCAGTGTCACGATTCCATCCACCACGGTGACATCAATCTGAGCCGTGCTCGCTCTGGGGTCCCACTTGATTTCGTACATCATCTCTGTCTTCAATTGCGCATCCGTTTTCATATAGTCTTTCCAGGTTCCCGTCCGCTCGATCAGATCGGAGGGTCCTTCCGATTTCACTTGATAACAGTAGTATCTGAAATGGTTTCTTCAGAAGGGACAGAGTATCGCGTAAGGCAAGTAGAGAATTACGGTTAAATGGACGTAAGGAAAAGGGCTTTGACTTTCCCAAAAATCATCCGAAAGGAGTATTCGAAGGAATTGAATCAAACTTGAAAAAACCGGTGACTCTAACAGCAAGCTCGTGAGAAAAGGATCAATGCAGAAAGGCTGCGTCTCGAGAAGTATCTCGTTTTAGTGTCTTTACTGTAGTGAGTCTACCCCGGGCTTTACTTTATGAACCCACACTTTCGGCCGCTGATTCTTTGCAACATCCGCAGAAGTATCCTCGTTCAGGACGAGTGATGCAGGTCCTTCGGGTGGATCCGAGCGTCCGGAATCGACCCATAGCAAACGTCAGGCTATCAAAATCCGACATCTGTGGGGCTAAATCGCAATCGAGGACCGCCACTTGACGGTGATCGATCCTAAGACCGGGTGGATGAAAGTGACTGTCTCGTAATTGCCGGGGATGCAATCCAGACCGAACGCTTCGGTCCGCTGGTATGATAGTATGGACAAAAGAACGTCGGCCGCATTGAGTCCGAGTCCAATATCCGCAGGAGGTGATCTCGTTTATCGGACGGAGCTCGATTGCCTTCCGAGATCTTCTCAAATGGCGGCTCTTCAAGGAGTCCGTCTATCAAAACGGCGAAATGGCCATCAAAACGAGACCTGCTTTGGAAGATCGTTAATTCACTCTCGAAACGAACTCTTAGGAAGGGGCTGTTATGGCTTTTTAGCTTCCTGAAGATCGATAAAGACGTCGACAATTTGACCGACGAGAAGTTTACTTTCTTTGATCGTTTTCTCATCCGCAATAACGGCATAAATTACTTGTACCACACGAGTATCGACTCGTTCTGTATTCACACCGGTCAGCGAAACTTTCGGGACAATATAGGGCTCTAATCGAATAAATTTCAAAGGTAGGCCCTTTTGATTACTGTCTCCGCGGATCTTCGCCGTAGCGGGTGAATTCAAAATCAATCTCGGAAGATCTTCTTCATCGATGCTCACTCGAATGTTCAGCGGCTTAAGATTTCCCATCAGGATCAATGCCTGATTGGCCATGGTAGACACATATTCCCCGGCCCGAACATTCAGTTGTAAGATTGTCCCATCTATAGGAGCGCGAACCTGTAGCAGTAACAAATTGGTTCGAGCCTGATCGAGTTGAGCCTGAGAAAGGTCGACGTTCGTTTTAGCAATGATTTTATCAGGTTCCCAGGTACCAGCTTTGAGCAACGCCAGATTGGCTTTGGCGACACTAAATAACGCCAATGCGTTCATATACGCTTGCCGATCGATGACTCGTTGTTGAGCAGCTAGGGCGGCGCCCCCGGAGATATTTTTGTCCCGTTCCATGGTATCTTTGGTCGATTTGACACTTGCCTCGGCCGCGTCCATCTGGGCGATCGCGGGAGGTACTTCCTCGGGTCTAGGTTCCAATTCGAGTTTTCGTAACTGCGCCTTGCTGGCCGCCAAAGTCGCTTGCGCCGTCTTGACTTGGGCTTCTAAGAGCCGGCTGTCCAACTCGAAAAGAAGATCACCGGACTTCACTTGCTGTCCTAGCTGGACATGAACTTGAACGATGGCTCCGGCCATTTGCGAACCGATGGAGATAATGCTCGTTCCGCTGGCTTCGGTGTTTCCTTCCACCATTCCGGCCCCCGCTACCGTATTTCCAAATGGGCTCGAGGAAGGTTCAACCGGCGGGTTCGCTTGAGGCTCGGAACGCTGCACAATATAAGAGTGAATCAAAGCGAAGATAGCTAACCCCGCGGCCAGGCCAGGCAGGCCGTATTTGATCAATTTATTAAGCATTTTCCAGCTCCAATTTGCCATTCAATCGGGCAACATCGATTTCCTGATTTTTGACACTTAGGACGTGACCATCCTCCATAGCGATAATCCGATCGCCGAACGGTAAGACCCGTTGATCGTGGGTGACGACGATTGCTACTCGGTTCGGCAGGATCGCCACGGACCGAATCAACTGCATGATGGCATGACCGGAAGCGGCATCGACGGCCGAAGTCGGTTCATCACAAACCAGTAGTCGGGGTTCGTGAATTAAGCCTCGGGCGATGGCGACGCGTTGCTGTTGTCCCCCCGAGAGTTGGGAAGGAAGACTGTTCAAGCGATCTCCAAGTCCGACCGATCGAAGGACGTCCGCGGCTCGTTTTAACGCCGTCGCTTTCGTCCAGCCGTTGATGACCAGTGGTACTGAAGCGTTCTCCTGGGCCGTCAAGGCAGGCAATAAATTGAATTGCTGAAAAACAAAGCCAATATTTTTGGCTCGAAAGGCCGTCACCTTTTTCTTGGAAAGTCTATTCAAGTTTATACCGAAGACGAAGACTTCCCCGGCAGTGGGATTCAACGTCCCTGCGATAACGGATATGAGGGTCGTTTTGCCGCAACCGCTTGGGCCCGTTAGAAGATTCAATTTCCCAGGAGGAATATCTAGCTCAACGCCTCGTAGGGCGAGCACCCGCGATTGGCCTTGGCCATATTCTTTCGTAAGCCCCTTGCAACTGACGCCCCGATCGGGCGAGTTCTCGGAAACCATGATTTCACCTGGAAAATTACTGGAAAACAACGCTCGGCTCGAGAACGATGACTTTATGAATGCTCAAAAAACTCGCCAAAAAGGAGATGCAGATCATGACACCCGCTGTGATCACCAGCACTTGCCAGGGCAGATAAAACGCTAATAGCGGCATGTTCTGGATGGCTACTATTCCGAACAGCGTTGCCAGGCCAATTCCCAATCCATAACCGATGGTTCCCACAATCGAGGCTTGAATCAAAATCATGGTCACAATCCGACGATCGCTCATTCCCATGGCCTTCAAGGCACCGAATTGTCTGAGGTTTTCGACTGTAAACAGATAAAATGTTTGACCCGCAATCGCACATCCCACAAGAAAGGCGAGAATTACGGTTGTGCCAAAATTGACAGGTATTCCCGTGTGTTTCAGGTAGTAGAACATCGTTAAATTGATAAAGCCCTTATTGGTGAGGGCGAGCAGTCCCGTTTGTTGCTGGATCGCTCGGCTCACTTCTTCAGGCAACCGACCCGCCTGACACTTAGCCAGTACGAAAGGCATCATTCGCCGAGCGGGGGGTACGAATAGGGTCGCCTGACTGAAGCGGGTGTAAACGACCGGCATCGTCATGAAGGTTTGCGAACCCCGAAAAACACCGACCACCACTGCTCGGCGATCATTCATCTCAATGACTTTGCCGACTCGAATTTGCTCCCTGGGCCACATCTGCATGAAACCGGCTTCATCGACTAGGACGGCATCGGGGTTTTGGAGATCGCCCACCTTCCCTACGAGCAGTTTGTTCGGAGCACCCACCAAGGTGCTGTCATCGACTCCCATCAGTACCAGCTGCTGGTATTTGCCCGAGGCCAGTTGAGCTTGTCCCGCTCCCCGATAAAGGTTGACCGCCCAGGCTACACCCGGGACACTGCGCACCCGAAAGACATCATCATCCGATATGGCTTTTACGTCGTCGAAGTAGCGGACATCGGGGTTCATCACCCAAATATCACTGCCTTGCGTATCTCGAATCATGCTCGATGTTCGCAGCATAATGCCGCAGAAAATTGCACTCTGCTCGGTGATCAGAAAACAGGCAAAGGTGATGCCGAAGATCAAAGCGAAGTACTTACTGCGGTCCCCCCTAAGCATCTTTACCGCGATCCAGTTCACTTTGATAGCTCTTAGTTCAGAAGTTGTCGGTGCGAAAGAATTACGATACTCGAGGCGATAGAAGGCATGGATTTAAATCGAAGGAACTTCCAAACGTTCGCAATCGACACAACAGCGAGCGTAGGGAATAATTTCAAGTCTGTTCGTGTCGATCGCCTTACCGCATTGGGCGCACAGCCCGAACTGTCCGTTTTGAAGCCTTTGTAGGGCCGCATCGATCTTATCCGCGAGATGAACTTCGACAAGCAGCGAACCCACTGCAACTTGTTGATCGGGTTGGTGATCCCTTTGGTCCGAGGAGTTCGTCGAACTTGGGTCTGGTGCATCCGACTCCTCGGGATGATTGGGGCTATCGGTTAAATCTCGGCTGACGGAGTCTCGAGCCTTCTCAAATTTTTGCAAAAGCGACTGCAAACGACTGCGATATTCCAGGAGACTTTTGGGGGTAAGCATTTTTGGGTCTACTTTCACTTTCGAATCCGACAGTACAATAAAGCAGTGAATCCAAAGAACCAAAGCATACGAAGGGATTCAGATCGATGGCGATCTTCCATCAGTAAGTTGGATTGGAAACCTTAAAAAACTGAAGCGGCCTGCCAACAGAACTATTCTGGTTTCAGATCACTAATCGAGTGTCGGGAGATAAGGCAAAAGCGAGTCAGGAGAAGTCACTCCTAAGCGTTCGGAAACCTTACTTTCGATCTACCACGTTACTGTCTGGCATTGGTCGCATCCTTCTTCCCTTATCTGAAGCGCAGGGAACTCCTGTGATCGGAACAAATTCAGGAGGTACTTCGGCCTCCTGACGCTTGAGCTCCCGTTGCCAGTAATAGTAGACCGCCTCACTCATTCGATGCCGCTGACCGTAGACTCAAATGGATTCGCTTCCGGAACGCTGATCTAGAATCGTCTACTTCCAGAACGCTTCCGGCTGGGGATCCCGCGTACGACGCTTCGACATTTCTCCAACTCCTGAGGGTTAAAAACCACCAGGATAACTCAACAGACAAGAAGGGTGTTAACCAGCCGGACACGGAAATGTAACCAATCAAGCCAATTGTTTTTTTGAGTGATAGACTTACCTTTCAGGCTGCCCCCTTGGAGCAAGATTTTCTACTGTGCAGCATCGGTGTTCAGCTTGATTAGCGATTCGCCGCTGAGTTCATAACAGATAGTTTGCGAGCCATTATACAATTGTTTATTCTTAGCTTTATAAGTCCATGCATTCCAGCAATCACTATACGTAGGAATACAAATACAACGATGAGGATAAAAGTCGTGCGACCCTTGTTATTAGAGAACAGCCAACGCTCGATAGCCGCGATTATTGCGGCGATTGCAGAGATGAAACATAGGCAGCAGTTCATGTATAACACTTTTTTTGCGTTAAGGATCAAGTTCAGCCATTTTTTAGCCTACACCTTAATCCAACCAATCTAAATTTTTAGCCCCCATCGAATCCTGTCGAATGATTAGAAAATTTGCGCAATGAGTTCTATTGGATTCAACCCAATATATAAATTTATTTTACTCTACCACCTCGACTCGACTCCTGCAGGCCGTCGTCCCATTTTTCGGAGAAACTGGAAGTGGGAATAGACGATACCAGGTAGGGTCAGATGATTGTATCTCACATCGAATTCTTTCGCCGTATCCTCGATGATGCGAGCGATGGCCCGATAGTGAGCGTGACTTATTCGCGGGAATAAGTGATGAGAAGCGTGGGCGTTTACTCCTCCCACAAAGAAATGAGCGATGCGGCTGTGCGGGGACCAATCGCATGCCGTTACTAAATTGTGGATTGCCCAACTGTGGCCCACACTGCCATCGGCTGCAACTGCCGGGAATTCGGTAACCGCCGAAAAGTGAGTTCCGATGAGCAGAAAGACAAATACTAAAGACGCTACAGCCTTCATGGCCAGGTAACCTAGCACGACCTGCCACCATGGCAGCGGAAGAATCCAGATCGGAACTGCCAGGATAGCCACGAAATAAAACGCTTTGCATAGTCCGAAGACCACGTACTGATATGGCGGATGGGTGATATTGGTCAGGTTGGCAATGCGCCGCTTGAACAAATAGGCAAAGTCTTGATAGACAATGGTATAAAGCGCCACGAAGATGTAAGCGATCGGTGCGTAGAGATGTTGAAAGCGGAATTGTTTCCGCCACGGCTGGTTCGGCGAGAGACGGATGAAAGGGTTTTCATCGATGTCAATATCGCATCCGTTTACGTTGGGAAAGATGTGATGAGATTTGGTGTGTCGCATCTGCCAAAGGTAGGCACTGACTCCCAGTAAAGCGAAGGACACTCCATGAACAATTTCGTTACCGAGCCGCGATTTAAAGAGGACCTGATGGGCAGCGTCATGCCCTATATTAATCGCCATCAGGAGAGAGGCAACCCCGAAGACAAAGGCGAGGGGAAGTAGTGTCCAAAGCGGAAATGGATGTAGGAGAATCAGTGTATACGAAGCTAGAATCAAACTCCCGAACACCAGGCCCTTGACAAGTGTCGATCCATTTGCAAATCGACTCTTTCCAGTCTGCCGAAAGTACTCGTCCACCCGCTGCTTGAGCACCTTGTAGAAGTCGTTCCTCTCGGTCTCAAATCGAATTGTCTGCATGGCGAACCTCAATTTAAAAACTCAATTGAAGAGAGATAGGGATGTTTTTGGGACCCCAGTGTACTATTTCATCGATCAACAATTCGGCTCCAAGAGTTTGTAATCCCTTTAAACACCGCGGATCAGATTCTATCGCATCTCAACGATCGCTTGTCGATTGATCAGGCTCCTTAGGGGCGAATTTCGCGCGCTCCGATTTCCATTTTTTCACGTCCTCGGGTTTCTCCTGGACCTTATACAAATCGATCAGCCTGTCGACTGCTTCGAGGAGGCGTACGGTGGCTTGCGGTGGAATGGTTCTATCCCGGTTTTTCATCCCTTCATATCCCTGGAGAAGTAAGGGCTCCGCTTCTGTAAATTTCTTTTGCCCCAGCAGCGCGCCTCCAAGCATCGATTGAGTATTGAAGGTCGTCCAGACGCTCGGTTGAGATTTCTGACGGATAACCAAGCATTCTCGCAAGATCGGTTCAGCCTCCTTGAATTTATTTTGTTTGAGTAAATTTAACCCGAGTGTGGCGGCGGCGGAACCTGTTTCGAGATGGTTGGCTCCAAACCGTATTCGAGTTTGGTCGAGAAAATCTCGCAAAAGCGGTTCCGCTTTTTCATGGAGGTTCATCTCGGCGTACATCATCACCAAATTCGAGGGGATCCAGCGGAGATCTGCTGGGACGGGTCCTGGTCTAGCTTGGATGTGTTTCCAGGCCTCCTCGATTCGGGCCAGACCGAGTTCTCGACGGCCACTGGACCAATAATTAATTCCCAGGTTGGCCATCGTCAAAAGAGTATGAGGGTGGTCATTCCCGAATTTGATCCTTTGTTTCTCTAGTGTTTTCTCGAAGAGTGGGATGGACTTATCGAGTTTGTGCAGATTCCAATACGTCGCGGCGAGTGCGTTTTGGCTGAAAAGCGTGTCTTGATGATCGGGTCCTTGCACGATCTCGTATCGACTGGTCACTCGCTCGAGAATGTTGATTGCCTCGGGAAGTCTACCGCTGTCGCGATAATTCACTCCTAAATTCATCATGGCCTTGAGTGTAGTCGGGTGATCGGGGCCACTTCGAGCTTGTTCCCTTTTGACTAAATCTTCGAACAGGGGAACCGATCGATCCAGCTTGCCGAGTGACCAGTAGGCCACGGCCAAGTTATTCATAGTTTCCAGAGTATTCGGACTTTCCGGTCCTACGGTTGCCTCCCAACGCTTGAGGCAGTCGGTCAATAAGCGAATACCTTCCTCCGGCTTTCCTGCCGCCGCATAGTTCATACCTAGATTCGATTGAGTCTTGAGCGTACTGGAGTGGTCCAAGCCCAGCAGTGTTTTTTGGCTTTGGAGAACACTTTCGAATAAGGGAATAGACTTCTCGAATTTTCCTAAAGTCCAATAGCTGGCGGCGAGATTGCCTCGAGTTGAGACCGTGCTTGGATCCTCCTTCCCAAGGGATTGGATTTTTTTCTGCAGAATTCTTTCCAAAAGGCTCATGGCTTCGTCTGTTCGATCCAGAGCGCGAAGTGCCCCAGCCAGAGCTTCTTGAACTCGCAGAGTTTTAGCGTCCTCCGGGCCGAGTTCCGCTTCAAAGGTTTCTGCCGCTCGAGTTAAGAGGGGCTCGGCCCAGGCCGAATGGCCGAGCCCGTATTGGGCTTCCCCGAGTAATTGTTGAAGAACGGCGACGTCGAGTGGGTCACCAACCGCATTCCCCAGCAATTCCTGACTCGCTCTTTCGAGTCTTTCCCCGAGTAGTGCTCGAAGCGGCTTTCCCTGCTTTGCTTCAGATTTTGGATCGAGATCGTGAAACGCACCGGTCAAGAGATCGAGCGCCCGATTCCGCTGATCGAGTCGGCCATCTGCAATTTTCGTCTGCTCTTGGGCTTGCAGAGTGGCCAGGCGCTGCGCTTCGGTGGCTTTATTAGCTTGGATCATACCGATGGTCGTTCCAATTATCCCGCCGATCAGTGCCAGCAAAACCAAACTGAACGCCAGTACGCGCCCCTTATTCCGGCGAATCAATTTACTCAAGCGATAAATCGAACTAGGCGGTCGAGCTTCGACCACATCGTCGGACAAAAAACGTTGGATATCCTGTGCCAATCCGTTGGCCGTTTCATAACGCCGGTTACGGTCTTTCTCCAACGCCTTCATAACCACCCAGTCGAGTTCTCCGCGCAGGGACTTTGAGAGCTTTGCAGGCTCGATGCTTCGATTCGCTGCGATCGTTGGCATATCGTCGGCGGTACTTAACTTGGTACTTGGACGCGAGGGCTCCACTTCCCGTACCATCCTCAGCATTTCCAGGATCGCCCCGCGCTTGAGCCTCCGCACGTCGATCGGAGGCGAACCGGTCAAGAGCTCATAAAGCATGACTCCCAGAGCATAGACATCTGTGCGTGTATCGATATCCATCGAAGTCGGGTCGGCCTGTTCGGGAGACATATAGGCTGGAGTACCGACGATTGCCCCAGCGTCCGCAAAACTCATATCCGTCAATTTAAGCTCGGTCGCCTTGGCTACTCCAAAGTCAATCACCTTGGGAGTCGGTCGTCCGTCCACTTCGGTCACCAGTACATTGCTGGGCTTCAGGTCGCGGTGGATAATCCCCTTCTGGTGAGCATGCTGCACTGCCTGACAGACGGACACCATCAATTCCAAGCGTGCCGGCACGGACATCCGTTTGTGATCGCAGTATTCCGTCAGCGGGACTCCCTCGATCAACTCCATGACAAAAAACGGCTGCCCTGAGGGCGTTACGCCCCCATCGTAAATTCGAGCAATGTTAGGGTGGTCCATAATGGCCAATGCCTGCCGTTCGCTGTCGAAACGAGCGAGCACCGATTTCGAGTCCATTCCCAGTTTGATCAGCTTCAGAGCGACTTGACGCTTGACCGGTTCGGTCTGACTGGCCCGATAGACGGAACCCATGCCTCCTGTCCCCAGAACGTGTTCCAAGGTGTACCTACCGGCGATCACGGTTCCCAAGGCAAATGTCATTGTTTGCTCTAGGGACTCGGCTCTAACTGGCGTATCGGATGTCCCCGCGGAACCATATTCCTTGGTTAGGGTGCCTGCGGAATCCCGAATCTCTGGGCGGAGGGACTCGAAATTACTCGTGGGAGCATTCAAGGGAGACTCCAGAAAACTGCCCGCCTGGGCGTAAGCTTGCAATAGAAGTTCGACTTTGCGTCTTAACACCGGTGATCCCGCACAGCTTGCATCGAGGTAAGCGAGCCGGGCTTCCGGATTTTCGATTTCCAGAGCCCGGTCAAAAACCGCTTTTACCTCGGGGAGAGACGTAGACATGGTCGAGACCTCAGAATGGGGTTTCACCTATCATCAATGCGAAATTGCGAGAAGTATTGTGCCAAAAAAATCAGAATCGAAATTAATTCGACTCAGTCGGCATGTCCTAATTCTCGAAAAAGCCACGCTTTGGCGTAAGCCCAGTGGCGGTTAGCCGTTCGCACGGAGAGTGACAACAGAGCCGCCGATTGCTCGATAGTGAGACCTGCAAAGAATCTCAAGTTGACAAGGGCAGCAACTTCGGGTTCCTCGAGCGCCAGGCGATTCAGGGCATCATCCAGGGATACCAAATCGTATTGTGAATCTGCATCTGCGACTGCTAGAGCATCGAGTTCGACTCGCTGAAAGTTCCCACCATGTTTCTGAGCTTGCTTGCGACGAGCCGAATCGACCAGGATGCGACGCATGGCTTCGGCAGCCGCAGCGAAAAAGTGTCCCTGTCCATCGAACTGCTGGTCCCCTACCAATCGTAAATAAGCTTCATGGACCAGAGCGGTAGCATTCAAAGTTTGACCAGGGGCCTCGGCGGCCATGCGCAGGGCAGCGAGCTTCCGCAATTCATCGTAAACCAGCGGAAGCAAATCGGCAGCCGCACGACGATTGCCGGTTGCTGCTTGTGCCAAAAGGTGAGTCACTTCGGACATGTCCAGATTTTAGGGGAGAAAAGCGCCTGGGGGAGAAGCTAGGTTTCTAATTCGAAAAAATCTCCAAGCGGTATACGGGAGAGGGGAACCGCTAGAAAGCAGCTAAGCCATTTGCTCGATTCGTTGTTAGGGCGTCCATTCGGCGTGGTCGTGCGTTGTCTGGAATCTCCGGAGTCAGGAAATCCTCAGCGACGTTGGCCCGCCCATCGCGTGACGACGAAATGGTTCTGCCAATTGACTTGGCTTGGGCGCTAATTTTTTGCCACGAGGATGAGTTTGCGTTTGGAGGTGTCACGTGACTTCAAGCGGGCCGACGCGCCGCCTGCAGATCGACCAGCTGCAATTCGATTTGCTGTCCCTTAGACCATCCGGTCCGAAAAGCCGCATCCAAATAGTCGGACGAGCTTTGTCCTTGCAAGAAAATTTAGTGAATCGAGTCTCATTAACTGCTCAGTAAGTGATTTATAAATCTATGAATCAGACGGTTTTTATGCAAACCAGCTTTCGACGCCGTCTAACCATTCCTCGTATCATAAAAGATAATTGCTTTTGGATACACCCTGACCGATGCTTGTCCAGAGAGGACCGTGGACATTGAACCTCAACCACATTAACTTGCCCGTTCCGGATGTCGCCGCTACCCGAGATTTTTTCGTCAAGCACTTCGGAATGGTGAGTGTCTTTGAACTTCCCAAGAACTCTCTGGTGATTCTGCGTGATGAGGCCGGGCTAGTGCTCAACCTAAGCCACTTCGACAAAACCTCCGTGATCGAATACCATAAAGATTTCCACATTGGATTCTTCCGGGCGACCCGCGAGGAAATCGACGCCATCCACTCTCAGTTGAACACCAGCGGGGTCATCGCTGAGTCGCCGAAGAAGGCCGTGGGTCGTTACGGTTTCTTCATCGACGCCCCAGGCGGATTTATGATTGAAGTCGCCTCCCTTGAGGGAGAAGCCTGGGCGTCCCGATCGAAACAAGACGGTTAGCAGTCGATCCAGGAATGAATGATCGATGAAGAGTGCGATGGAGGGGGGGGAGGTTAGACAACTTTGCGACCGGCTCGGAAAGCTTCGAGCCCGAGTGAGTGCCAAGATCACTTTATTATCCAAGTTGAGAGGCAACTTCATGCGGCCCCCGGTCCAACAAGTGATCTCGGCTAACCCTTTCGTAACCAAAAATTTCTCGCGCCTGCAATCGGATAATTCGAAACTCGGATCTTCTCAAATCTCTAAAACTCAGGGATGACAGGATTTGAACTCGGTTATGAGCAAGTTCTGAGTAAAGCTTGACGGTTTTGCCTTCGCAGGTCGACCCGGCGCCTCAAATTAGACTCTTCAGGCTTGCCGATTTGAGCTGGAACAGAGAGAAATTCAATATGGAAAGCGAGAATCAAAAGTCTCTCCCGGAAATCCTACGAGAGTTAAGAGCACGTCAAGCCGCGAATAGCGAGCTAAGCCTTGAGCTTTCTACGGGCGAGCAGATTCACTGTCGGGTAGTGGAACAAGACCTTCCATTCACGTTATTGGTAGAAGATATTAAGTCACTCAAGCAGAGAGTGATAGGAATTGGGCAGATAAATAAGGTTTTATAATTCTACTCTCGTCGGACCAGATTCGCCAAGCAGCCGTTATCGAACAGGACGCTGTGCGACCGGGTCGCACGCCAGTGATCGGTGGCGATGTCGTTGAAGAAATTCACCGAAAGACAACTCGGGAGAAACCCTTCGCTGCCACGAATTGGAGCACGCGGTCGATGGCTAAAGTCCGAGCGATGTATCGGATTTCGAATGGCAGTTTTTTTAGTCCCGTTTTTGCCGCTGATGCGGGAAGAGCCTCCGACACGGGACCTGTTCAATGCCATGCGCTATGTTTTCAAAAGAGGATGGGATGTCCGTGGCGTGAGTCGACACGCGACTTTCCCCTCTGAACCGCGATCTATCAGCTAGTGCTGCGTTGGATGATGAAGGATGTTTTTGAAGTCCTCTCTCAAGAGTCGAGTGTGGTTGTGCAGTTCGTTGAAGATCGCGCTTCTCATCCCCGGACATCATTCGCGACGCCCGAACGATGAGGAACCTACGAACTTGCAGACGAGCAGAATATTTAACGAGTTGGAGTAGTCCACTAGCAGGCCAAGCGGGGCTTTCTATGACTACTCTGCCACTGTGGGTAGAAGGAACCTTGGAGGGATCGGTCGATTTCGAAGACTTGATCGAGACAAAGAACTCCCGGCAACGACTTTGAAAAGCGGGCAACGATCCGCGTGCTGGGTTCTACCGCTCGGTAAAGTCCATATTCTGTGTCAGGAACAGACTCCTCGAGAAAAAAGAAACTTACTGCACGATTCGAGCTGGTGGATCCATTTCATTCGAAGGTAATTTTTCGTTCGAGACGGATTCTTGGGAAAGAGCAAAATATTTCTAGATTTTTTTAGACTGACTTTTCAGTGTTAGACCATTTTTTAATCTATAGTAAAGCGCAAGATATTTCGTTCGAATTAATTTCTAGCTGTGGCTAGTTAGCCCTAAAGCCTCCAATTGGCTTTAATGCGTATTTCCCCTGCGAATATTGATCTCAGAAGTCTGACGAAGAAAACTTTGGAAGTTTTACTGGCCTCGATACTTCCAAACAAAGAGATGCGTCGACAAAAAGTCAAAATAGGCTTTAGGGATGAGAAATTAGTAGTAAACCTCAATCGAGAGATCGATTGTTCGCGAGCCAAGCACCATGGATAAAAACAAATTTACAGAAGAAACGGTCACAGAGCCGAACATCCAGCTTGGGCCTTCTGCCTCCGTCTTGAAGCAGATAGAATTGGCTCGCTCTACAAACTCAGATTACACGACAAATAGCTCGTTGGATAGATATTCTTCCGAGCGAGAATTTTTACTCCGAGAAGAACAGGCTGACGAATCGTTAATTCAGTTTGGTCCGCCGCAGAAAGAAGGGGAGATTGGGAGGCTTGGGAAATATCGGTTATTGCAATTGCTCGGTCGCGGCGGTATGGGAGCCGTTTATTTAGCCATTGATAGCAAGCTAAAGCGGAAAGTGGCTCTGAAAGTCATTCTGCCAAAAGCGGCGGCCAATCCAATTTCCCGAAAACGATTTCTTCGGGAAGCCCAAGCGGCGGCCCAGATAAGCAATGATCATGTAGTAAAAATTTTCGAAGCTGAGGAAATTGAAGGTGTGCCTTTTATGGCCATGGAATATCTGGAAGGAGAATCCTTAGAGCAGTTTCTGGAGTCGAAAAAGCATATTTCGATACCCAAAGTTATTCGTGTCATCCGAGAGGCTGCGGAAGGGTTAGCATCCGCTCACAAATTGGGTTTGATCCATCGCGACGTAAAACCCTCCAATATTTGGCTGGAATCTCCAAAAGGCCGAGTAAAACTGCTCGATTTTGGTCTCGTACGAAAAGGAAATGACAACACTAAAATCACAAATAGTGGGATTGTTCTGGGAACTCCAGCTTTTATGTCCCCGGAACAGGCTAAAGGCTATAACGATATTGATCAAAGATCGGATCTTTTTAGTTTAGGTTCAATTTTATATCGGTTACTCACCGGGGAGCTTCCCTTCCAAGGGAACAGTTCGGTATTGGTTTTGATGTCGCTGGTCGGATCTGATCCGAAGCCGGTATGCGATTTAAATCCCGACGTGCCTAAAAGTTTAGCCGACTTGACGCATCAACTTTTAGAAAAAGATCCCAAAAACAGGCCATTCGATGCCCAGGTGGTGATCGATAGTCTTAATGAGATTCAAGAGTTGATGGAATTTGGAGCCATTTCCGGATTAAATATTGGAGGCAGGTTCAGTAATGATGCGGCCACAGCCTCCAATGCGGGGTATATTGAATCGAGTTTTGGCGGCGACTCTAGACCTCAAACAAGCGAAGTTTTTGATGCCAATTCCGTGGGGAGTTTTAGCGAGATAGTTCGATGAGTCCCCCACGCCGGAGCTTTTCGCTCGGCCGAACGCATACTTCTATTTTTCAAACATTCTTCCTTTCCGCGAATAGCTCTCGGCGTTTTATCGGATCGGGACATCCGGATCCCGACTTCAGTCGGTCGAACGATCAGCACCTCAGTGCTTTCAGTAGTCGGAAGAAGATTGGCAAGTGCGGGTTCCAGCCGAGCAATCGATAGACGATGCGGCCGGCCTTCCGGACGATCTGACAAGGCAGAAGCATGAAAGCATTGAGGAAGGTTTTGAATTCCATTTTCAAAACCGACTGCTTCTGGTCCCGATGCTTTTCCCGCCAGCGACCAGGAGTTTCCGGCAACGTCAAGGCCCACCAGGCTTTCAAGTTCCAGGCCAGGGAGGCCATCACCATGTACGCCCAATTGCTTTCCAGATCGTGCAGCGG
The DNA here is from genome assembly GCF_018398935.1 of Telmatocola sphagniphila. GTDB lineage: Bacteria > Planctomycetota > Planctomycetia > Gemmatales > Gemmataceae > Telmatocola > Telmatocola sphagniphila. The sequence continues at coordinate 2,285,757 of NZ_CP074694.1, forward strand.
CGCGTGCAAGGCCCGGCAACCGCCCTTGAGCTGCGCTATCAGATTTTCCTGATTGCAGCGATCGTTGGCTTCGTAGACGACTTCGGCGGCCGTGCACTCCCGGTCGTTGGTGATGTAGAAGAAATAGCGTTCGTCCGGATACAGAACGGATTCGCCTTTTTCCACGGAAAGATTCTTGCGAATCACCACCAGGCGATACGCCCTTCGGCAAGCGGTCGGTTGGTACTCGAACTCGGCCACCGCTTCGGAGATCAACTTCACATTTACGAATTCCCGCTCTTGGACGATCCGCTCCTTGGTGTTTTCCCGTCGGTGTCGCAACTTCGCTTTCGCCGAGTATTGCGCGGGACGCTCGAGCTTGTGCCAAGCCGCTTCCGGCAGTTTTTCCGCGATTGCTTCGAGGTTTTGCTTCGAATCGTAGCCGAAATAAAAGCGTACCTTGGCGTTGGCATCCCAGCCGTCGAGGCGAGTGGTCTGCGAGAAATCGGTGTCGCCGCGAAAGACGATCCTGCGAAAGCCCGCTTGAAGGCACAGCAAAAGAGCCCGGTCGAGTTCGACCGCGGCCCCTTCGTGCGAAGGGCGATTGCCGGGACGGTTGACGATGCTCAGCGTCTCACCGGTGTTGGCCAGGGTCACCGCCAGGGGGTGGTAACACCAGTCTCTGTTATAGTTGATGTCCATCCCCGCTTTACGCTCGCCACGCGTTTGGGTAAAGCTGCCGTCGGCGTCGATCTTCGCGCATTCCCAAAAGGAATCGGGTTGCTTCGACCAGACGCGTAAACGGGTCTGGTTGAAAGCGTCGATCAAAGCCTGGATGCTGCCACTATCGAAGCGTCGACAAAAGTCGCCCGAAGTAGTCGGGTCGGGAAAACGCTGAGTGCCCAAGGCGTTGAGAAAGTTTTCGTCCGTGCGACGCAGTTCCATGTCTTGCAGGCAGGTACCCCCGCAAAGGGAATTGTAAGCGATGGCCAACACGTGGTCCGATTCCGAGTAAGGCCTTTGAAATTGGAGCAGATGCAGCTTCTCGTCGATGTCGTCGATCAGTCCGATACGCCGGGCCAGAAGGTGCATGGCCCCGAGGCCTCCGCAACTGATCGCCCCCACGCGTTCGGAGACTTCGTAATGAATGTTGGAGGCGTCGAAAGAAGGAGCGAAGGTCATCGCGGCCTCTCGCTTAGCCAGGCGACGTTCGATTCGACTCTTGCATTTTTGAAACCAACGTCCGAAAATAACATTCACTCGAAACTCCTTTTTGCGACTGTCGATTTGTTAAGCGGTTACTTACACAAACCGCAGAAAACAAAAAGGATTTCGAGCTTTCTTCGATAAATCGAAACAATTCCCCAAAAAACTACGCTGTTTTAAGGTCTAGACCAAGTGAATCCACGGGATCGAAAACGCGGATCGTCTCTAATCGTTTCCTTGCAGGATTGCTTGCTATCACGGTTCTAATAACGGTGTTCCTATCGTTTAGGACTTCGAAAGGAACTTTAGTTATCGCCGCGGATGATCCTAGCATTGAAGTCGTCATTAAAAAAGAAGGGAAAATTATCAAAACTCAGACCAAAGATCGAGTGATCGATTTATCCGTCGGAGAATATGAGATTGAACTTGCCAAAGAATTTGGAGGCAACAGATTGAATACCAATAAAATTAGCATAGCCAATGATAAAATAGAGATCGTCAAGATAGAACAGTCGAACTCCGGAAGCCTAAAAAACTATTCCACTTCTCCTTGATACAGCCAGGAAATCTTCGAGAAGTTTGAAGAGTACTTATAACGCCGTTCCTCGAAAGTCGCGATGAGTTGCTCAAGTTGGCGTCTCCCATGGGTAAAAGCCCTGTTGTTTGAACACTATACTAGTCATCACTTCCCGTGTACATCACATCCGAGCGCAGCACATACTTTACACTGCTTTTGACTGGAGCACCTTCATGAAGTTGAAGATGATCGAAGACCAGAGCCATCCCTTTTTTAGGCAGAATGCGTGCTCGGATTTTAGTGGAGTCGAAATAGAAAATCGTCTCACCCCCAGTTAGTCCGTCGCTGAGATAGATCATAAATGTCAGCTTACTCGACTCAGTCGAGTTCCGAGTGAAGCGGTCATCGAAATGAGGCCGAAAGATCTGTCCAATCTCGTACTTATAAAATCGAAAATTGCTCATTGAGTGACAGGAGATGCCAATTCTCTCAGTATTTGGGGAGATACGGTTGCGCGCGATCAAAGAGTTGCCCTGCAAGCCCATGACCATCAACTATCACACGAAGATTGTCTCGAAGATCTTTCCTCATAACGAAGCCGCCTGTTGTTGTAATGGGCGCATCCTCGTACCCTTTTGCTTCACTCAGCGCTACTAAGGATTCGCACTCCACTGCTGTCAAGATTTCGTGTATCACAAATATCAAAGACAAATCGCAGATTGTTTCAGAATGCATTTCGAATCCCTGGTAGTTGGTTTTGACATCCTCGGAAAGGAGAGAGTGCTTTCGAACCCCTGAATAATCTTAAATTTTATACGGATTCATTTCGATCACGAGGTTGAAATATTTGCCTATCTCTTCCACGATAAAAACTTTTAGTACGCGCAAGGTTCGATAAGGGACGCTCCGGTTCTCCCCCTGTTGAGTAGCTTATGAATCATCTCTAATTCGGACTCGACGCCGATCTCATTCCTGCGGATCTGCAAGTGAAGGAAGCTGGGGCACTGAGCTGTCAACCCACATGAAATTAAACCGAATAGGCGACTTTCCTTCTTCAAACAATCGCCGTTCGGGGAAGCTCCGGCTGACTATCTGCAGGCGATCATACACGCTCGCAAACCCTTCCAGAATCTGAGATCGATTGGTAAGTGTGGCAAACTGAAAGTTCGCGTTTTTCAAATCAGGGTTTTACTCAAACCAATCACTTGATTTGCGACGCAAAAAGCTGGGCGAGGATAAGTGCACTAGGGTTGGAATTCCTCATCGATCTGCTTATTGACAACTGCTTTTTGAAGGGTCATCACTTGCCGATAAGCGGGTCGATCCCAATACTCCGAAGAAACCCAGTTGGGAGGCCCGTACTCGAGTGTGGCCTTTCTGGGCAACCAGCATGCTGGAGCGAATTCTTCAAAGTTCGAGTTACTTCGTCGTGTAATCAGTACACTGTCGTCCCAACTCTCCCATTTGCGGGGGGAGTATCCCAAGGCGGGATCTAACCAAAGGATATCTTTTCGATTCTTCGCTTTATTGCTCTGGGAAGCAGACACGTCCGCTTCGATGACAACACAAGCCGCCCCGTCGACCAACTCAGTCTGCGGTCTGATCTGAACGTTCTTATAACACGCAAAGTTATTCGGTAACTGCATTCCTTCCTGAGCCTTTCGCACAGACTCCTGTCGGAAGGGATCGGTAGGTCGCAGACCCAAGCCCATCAGATAAATAGGATCGGAAATGAATAACGACGGATCGACTCGCATTTCAGGCTTTCCGGGCAGCATATTGGATTTTATATAAGCGGATTTGCCATCGAAAATCGAACGCTTATTGTCCGGTCCGAAGGAGAAACTCAAAAACGGAAAGTGCGACCCAGTCGCAATGCGATTGGCCTCTGCCAGTTTTTTGTCGATCTGGATCCGCTCAATCACCTCGGGGGGTGCATCCGGGGCCGCTTCGACCAACTCCGGCGGGACGGCCCGGGGAGTAACTGCGGCGTGCGTGGTTTCCCACATTCTCTTTTCTCCCGAGAACGCGAACTTGTTTTTCTCCTTGTTGTCGCGCTCCTGATTGATCCCCCAGGAAGCGAGAAGCACTGGATCAAACAATGATTCGGAAGCCGTATCGTACTCGATTAGAAGACTTTGGAAATTCTGACTTCTCTCGGCGAGCCGCGTGCGGATCTCTTCCAGCGATTCCTTCACGCGGCGGGGTTTCGCAGCCGGAAGACTTCCCATCTGTAAAGGCATCAGCGGTTTCCCGCTGAGTTTCGGAAGAGTCGCTATAACCGGCAGTTTTGCGGCGGGGCGGCCGGCTTTCAATTCTCGCAAAAGTTTGAGAATACAATCTGCAGGTATGGCCATTCCACCATACTGATCGATACGGGCAATCATAATCCCGGCTACTTTTCCATCCAGTCCGACGATGGGACCACCGCACTCCTCCGGCAAAATCGGCATGTCATGTTCGAAAACCGTTGGGAATCCATCCAATCGGAGGCTGCGGAAATCCCTCTGCCCTTTCAGCGGCAATGTCAGCTCGACTCGCTTGCCATCGCGCAACAGCGCAATGGGAAGTTGATCTCCGGCAAACCGACCGGCAATTGCCCTGGCCAAATCGGCATGATTCCTAATGGAAGTCTCTCCCATCGTTAGAATGACATCTCCCGACCGAATTCCCGCTTCTTGAGCTGCCCCCTGAACGAATTCGATCCAATAGCCCCGCCCTTCGACCGCGCTCCCTACAAACTCCGGTAGGAACGCCGGGCCGGGAAAAACCATGAGTCCAGGGGCTGGCACGGACTGTTTGAGATCTCGTCGGGCAACAGAAACGATACCTGTAACGATCGGCAAATCCTCCGTTCCCACGGCTGCGAGATGCGAGCCGATCGGTAGGTGAGAAGAGGACCACTCGACGGCTTTTAAACCGGTCGCTTCTACTCGCAGGAGTGCGAGGTCAAATGCCGATTCATATCCCACCAGTTCGGTAGGAACCTTCTTGCCGTCCGGGAGTCGACAAATGGGCAAGCCTCTGAGCTGACTCGCTTTAGTCAGAAGTAGTCCCTCTTCAACCACAGTACCGAGGGCGACGATTTTCTCGTCGTGGAAGAGGGACACGACGCTGGAGCGAAAGGGACGAATCATGCTCTCGTAAGGGGCCCGCGTTTCCTCCCCTTGCGACCAGCGGCGGGAAGGAAGGACTTGGACAGTGGCCGAGTTAGGATCAAACCGGGCGGGCAGATCGGGTTCTTCACTCACTCGACCTACGATTTTTCCATTCTTCAATGCCTGCAGCTCATCTCGCAAAACGGAACAGGAAGTGACGGAGAGAGGGAGAACTGCCCGAGCCCGGGAAGCACCAGATTCGGCCAGAGCTCGGCTGGGAACTTGTGTACTTCGAATAATTCCAATGAGCCGTCCTTCGAGATCGAAAAATGGGCCTCCTGAATCCCCGCCTTCACAGGCGCAATCGGTCGCGAACAGGCTCGACCAGGTGGCAATCACTTTCCCAAGCCGGACAGGTGGCGTGCGACCGGGCCGATAACCGCGGGGGTGCCCCAGTTTGATCACCGAATCCCCCACTTGAGGATCCGGTCCCTCCGGTTTCACGAACGGATATTTCCCGGGCTTGGTTAATCGCAGCAGAGACAAATCGTGAAAGACATCGGCTCCCAGGAGTTCTGCTTCGGCTTCCGTTCCATTCGAAAAGATAATATCTACTTTTGACCCTACCGGTAAAGCTCCGCACTGATCCATCGGATTGAATCGATGGCTGACGTGATACTGCGAAGCAATCAGCCCCTCTTCGGAAATAATGACTCCGGAACCCGCACTGGGTTGGCTTTTGAGATCGGAAGTTTTTTGCCCCCGGATAAAGACTACGGCGGGCATCACTTTTTCGACCACGGAACGAGTTCGCTTCTCGAGAGTGACCAAATGTTGATTGTCCGATTGTTTGGGGGGATCCGTGGCCGAGGCTCGTCCTAGAACCCCCAGAGTCAGTAGGACATAGATCGAGACGGCCCCGAAGCATCTTGTATGCTTCAGCGCGCAGCGGTCTGCAGGGACGTAGTACATAACGTCAATCTCCTAAAAAGGGAAACTAAAGAAACTGTGATGAAAACAATTGGGCTAGGCTCGCAGCCGAGTGACCGAGCTATTTTTTTTTGATCCAGGGTGCCAGCGGGGGAATAGTCTGGAAGATCTGCTGTTCTCGATAGTCACTCGGAGGATCAAATTGGAATGCGTCGGCAGGTATCTGTGGATTCCAGTCGAAGTTCGAATACTCTCGGATAATTGAATTGCTCTGCGACTGGGAACAAACTCGAATTCGCACGGGGTAGTGAGTTTTCGAATCGAGCCAGACGAGCCAATCGCCCTTCAATCCCAGAGCCGTGCCGTCGGTAATGGCATACCGGAAGGTCGTGCGGCTAGCGATGTTTTCAGATTGTTCGAAAACCGGCTTTTGTCGGATCAGCTCCTCCAACTGGTCTCGGAGATTCAATGACATGGTGTCGAACGGAGCAATCGCCCCGGTTCGTGCCGCTAGATCGACCGTTTGATAGGTCTTGTTGTAGCCGTTCAAAATGAGCAGACCGGCTTGTTCCCAATCTATGAGCCAGGCCATCTGAGCAGGACCTACTGTTTTGACCTGAACTTGTTTATCCCGGATGGTCACTTCGTCGATTTGATCGGCCATCGGCGAAGTCGTTTTGACTCGATATCGTACGCTCCCCGCTCGCTTGACTTTCTCCACGGCCTGACTGAAAGCAAATGCCGTATTTTGTCCACCCAGAGAGAGAATTATCACTAAGGCGGCTGCGATGGAGCCAACGGCAGCCAAACCGATGTAGTGCCTAATCTTACGCTGCCGGTTTTTTCGCGACTGAACAGCGATTTGTTGGTTGTGGACAGGTATCGCGATCGAACTAAATAAAGTCGCTGGTGGCGCCTCGGGTATCGGCAAGGATTGAACAGCTTCGATGGCTTGATCGAGTATATCAGGAGAACCAATTTCGTTACGTTCATTCATGGTAACATCTCCTTCTGCGGAGCAAATGACAAGAGTTTTTCTTTCAGAATCGCCCGCGCTCGATGCAACAGCACGCCGACGTGAGAAGTAGTCAGTCCCAATTCTGCCGCTGCCTGCTGATTGGTCAGCCCTTCCAGACAGACACGGCAAAATACTTCGGCCTGAACAGAATCGATCTCCGCCAAGGCTATTCGCAAGTGGTCCGCCAGCTCTGTTGCCTGGGCCTGTTGCCCGGGTTCAAAAAGAGAAGGATCCTTGGGTAAGTTAACGGGCAGAGTTTGGGTTCGCTGCCGAACTCGAATCCGGCTCCGCAAAAGCATGAGTGCTTGGCGGGTCGCCAGCACCGAAAGGGTCGAAGGCCAATTTCGAATGTTTTCTTTAGCTTCGAACTCGACGGCCGCCAGAAAGGTCTTTTGACAGGCATCTTCCGAGTCGGCCTGATTTCCCAGTACGCGATAGGCACAACGCCAAACCAGGGCGCCATGCTCGCGAATGATAGCAGTCCAGTCCGTCATCCGATTTCCGCCACAAGACTATCCGGTTAGGCAATAGAGATGTTGCCGCAGAACCGGAGCACATTACAACCATTTTCAGAAAAAGAATTCATTTTGTTATCTGGTATCGCTCTGCATTACACAGTTGAGGCCCAAAAGAATCAGATAATTTCTGGGATGAGTAGATATTCTCAAGGAGGGTAAACATTCGAATGATATAAAACCTGTAAAACTACAGATTTTTTCCTGTTCAAAATCGTGTGTTTGAAACCGAGAAAAGGGCTTGGGATCACTTCAGAGGGAACGAACGAGACTCCCTAACTTTCCTATTTTAAAGATATTTTTATCATTGGGTCCGAGTAATGGGTGTGCATCCGAACTGCCACGGCGACAGACCCCAAGTTAAACTTTGCTCGGTGATGGATTTGGTATTGGGTAAAGAGTGATCGATGACTGAGCAGGAATGGACATGTTCCACCGATTGGCAGACATTGATTCAATATTTATCAGGATCCCTACATTTCAGCGAACGAAACGCGACTCTCGATATCTGTGCAGGGCTGGGCGCCAACGGGAATCTACTCAACAAAACTGTTCATATGCGGCTGTAGAAGTAGCGCAGCGGGCAGCCGAGGGACGCGCAACAGAGAAAGAGATACATGACGCTCAATGGGCTGCAAAATGTCCGACTTTCAGTTGCGATTTCGATCCGGAATTTATCCGAAACCACAGCTAAAAATAGAAGAATCGCCAATGAAGTTAAACGTTTACTCGAAATGGGGGTGTTCAAGAAAGAGGATATTCAAAGTAATATTTCACTAGGCGAAAAAAGAAAGTTGATCGACTTGGAACTATCGCTTTGTTCGTAGAAACTCTGGAATGAACGAAGGGAGATCATGGACTTGATCAATCAGAATGCAAGAATCTACGTATGCGGAAAGGTCGCAAAGTTGCTCCGGCAGACCGAGAAGCTTCTAGTTGCATCGACATAGAATTCAAAGCAACAAGCGGCTCTGAATTCCAAAATGGTGCGCCGATTTGAAATCCAGTAGCCTGTATTTCGTAGTTGATTTTGCCTGAGCTAGATCCGTCTGCAATGGGTATCCGATCGCACAGCCAGGTAGTAAAAATAATTCTGTAGAATTCCGTTTTAAGTTCCAAACCCAAAACTTCCGAGGTGGGAAAACAGAGAGAATCGAGGGACTACCATGCGTTTGCGGGGATTTCCGCTTCATATGGAAAGCTTTCTTCGCCTGAAATGCCCGAGCATACTGAAGAATTTACACAGGCAGTGAGGTAACAAATGCCAGTTGTCGGTTGCCCTTCCTGCAAGCATAAAGCGGATATTCCTTCCCAATATCTGGGAAAGAAAATCCGTTGTAAACATTGCGATGCGGTCTTTGAGGCCGCAATCTGGGCCGACCCACCTTCCTTCCTCTCCACTAAGCCAAAAAAGAAATCGTCAGTAAAGCCATCTCAAAAATCTTCTGCACCCGAACCCATGGAATTCATCTACGACGAGGTCTTTGAGGGAGAACATCAGGAAGCACCTCCGAAAATAAACAAAAAAACTACTAAAAATCCAGAACCAACGAAACTCACCGAAATCGAAAGGATTAAAATTATCGAGGAGGACGTTCCAGAGTATGCACCTACTCCCCAACGGCCGAAATCCGACTGGGATCAATACAGCAAGCTGGCACAACGAAATGCGGCCGATTTGTCCTTATTAACTTTGGTAACATCGGGAGGACTCTATCTTGCAGCGATTCTGTTTTTATTCGTACAAATGTTCGTTGCTTGGGTGGGAATCGGATACTGGGGCTGGGCTGCCGAGATCGGCGGATGGTGCTCCTGTTTTTCGTGGTTTTTGGGAATCCTGGCGCCGATCTTAGCCCTCACCGGCCCCCGCAGACAAAAACTATTAACGATTACACTAATTACAATTTCCCTTTGGACTATGCACTTTCTGCTGATGACTTTGGTGGCCACGGGTACCCTGAATTTCGGTTCGCTAACTTTCGGGCAAGGAGTACGTTTCGAGCGTTCTAGTTTTTCCGTAACCGGTTATTTTTCTTTTATCATTTCGGCAGTAGAATTGGCGTCGATGCTATTCACTTCCGGATCCGTTTTCTCGGCAAAACTGGTGGTTCTCACGGTGCTTTTCTGTTTGATCGAAGTTGGGTGTCTTTTTAGCCTCGGATTATTTCTCGAAGCTTTGTATCGAACCATAAAGAAAGATTTTTATGGCGACGAAGCCAGAAACTTTTCGACGGCTTCGCTTTTGGCAAGCGGAATGTTGATTCTACTCGGTCTTTTTTTCGGCCTGATATTTTGGATGATGAGCCCTTCCCAGGAAAGTCTGTTCGCGAACTCGGGTGCGAGCTTAAATCCGGCCGACTTTCAGGCAAAGGTGACAGAAACGATGGATCGAGCTCTAAGCTATGGTAAACTTGCTCGGCATTTGAGCGTGATTATGAATTCCTTGTTGTATCTAACATTGACAGCACTCTGGAGTTACCTTCTCCGGATCACTCTCGAGATCAGGAGCTCGATAAAATGAATTCAATTTAGCAGCAAAATCGGCTCTGCAATCCATAAGTCTTGTTGCTTTTCCCTACCGAAATAGTTGGGTAGCCATATCCTTGTCAAAGAGAAAGTGTTTGAAGCTGACGCGGCTGAGAGAAGATTTGTAGCGGTATTTGAAGCTTCTGCACTACCGCGGTGAATGTGGATATTTTCGAGAAGATTACTCTGGGAGAAACGGAGCCCGGCTATTAGACTTGGCAAAAATAGCTGAAGGGTATCTCAATCAACCAATGCGAAAATATCGGAAGTTCAATAATCTAAGCGGCGGAGAAACGCCGCAAATCATCCAAGTTTTCAAGGTGAGCATTATCATTCTCCTTACCTTGAACGCAGGGGGCTTAATTGCGTATCTCGCACTTTCGGGCAACAAGGGCGATCATCCTCGCAATGGAGACGCCAACCCCTTCGCTTCCGTTCCCGAGTTTAAGATCAATCCGCAAACCTTCGACACAAAGATTAATCTTGAAAAAGCTTTGTCACAAATCCCGCAGTCAAAAAATCAGACTCTTTCGAAGGCCAGCCTCCAAATACTTCGTCCAGGTATGACTCTTGACGAGGTTGAAGTCCTTCTGGGCGCTGGCAAGCAAGCCAACAAAGAAGATATCAAGATAGCTTTCGGAAATGGATCAATCAAAGGGGCGGTTGATGGGCCACCGGAAGATCAATGGATGAACAATGCTCAGAAGTCAGGAGTAACTGCATGGTACCAATGGCGTGAAAATGACTCGAGTATTTTTGTTGGTTTCGCGATAGGAAAACGTAGTGGTAAATTGAAAGCTTTACTCAGTTTCTGGGTCGAGAGATTCAGTGTGAGTGGGGGCTTATACGGGTTTCGAACTGACGCCGGATTTTTGGCGTTCGGCGATCCGGATCAGATCACCGATGCCCGAGACGCCGAGAATCGCAAAATCAATGATCCCAAATGGAAAAAGGGAGCTGCACGACAGTTGCTCCTTGGGCGCTGGCAAGATTCCATCCGACGGATATGTGAGTTTAAATCGGATGGCACTCTCAAAGGATATGCCCAGGGAAATTCGATTTGCACTTTTCGATTTATCGATGAGGATCATATCGAGATTACTATTCCAGAAACTCGAATGCAACCGGGAAGGATTCTGCGTCATCGGGTACTAATCAACAAAGAGGAATTGTTGCTTGTTTGGGAACTCGGCAACCAAAATGTGTTGTCGGAATACAAACGTGCCAAGTAAGTCGAGGCTGGAAGAGCTTTTTTGTCAGATTCAAGCTCCCATACTTGTAGAAAACGTCGGACTGCACTCTGGGGCGACGCTATCTCTCAGAGACAGCAGCAGGGAATTCGAGGCAGCCTGAAGAGGTAATCCGACCGCGGAGATACTTTTCCGATGCAGCGCTTCTTTGCGATTTTGAACGAAGATCTTTGGCACCTAGTGGAATATCAGCCGAGAGAGGAGGTAAAATGAAGTCCCTGCGGATCGATCGGAGTATTACGCAATCGAATTAGAACGCTTTGAGTCTGAGATAAAGCACCTCGGAGGGGCCTGAAAGAGCACACCAAAATAATTAACTCTCTGTCCGCGAAAGTAAGCTGGAGCTCAGCTTTCTGCAAATGAGAAATGATTATGCTGATTAACTTACAAGCGAGTCAGGAAAATAAGCAAATTCACGCAGTAAAGTCGATCAGGCTCGAAAGAATCAGCTCAGCTGTTAGCATTGGAATTACATAGTTTCCGAAAGGTCTACTGGTCCTTGATCGGACAGTTCGATCCCGGCTTCCAATCCGGGCGACAGTCATTTAACGAAAGACCTGACTGTAAAAGGTGAGGGCTTGATTGTCTTAAACGGAAGATATTACTGATCCCGGTACCTTCGGAGGAATCGGAATTTTTGAATTTCGTCCACGATCTCCCCAGCATCGGGCTCTGGCCAAAAGCAATTGAAGACCATTGCCTAGCAGCATTCGAAGAGGAAGATTTCGATCAAACGGAATAGTCGGAGAAAAATCTTTGCGGAAGGAATCCCACTTCGGTTCAGCTAGCTGGGTCTTCCACCATGCTTTCTTAATAGCCATCTTTTCAAGATCAGGCGGCCTGAGTAATGTAGCAGCGGGTTTGGAGAATCCAAGAAGTCTTATCGGGGCCATCCCTAAGGAATTCCAAGGGATTCAGAATCGGCTAGATGCAAGTAGGAGAACTTCTATCCAACTGACTCTCTGCTGAGACTTTCCAACCACTTTGTACTGAATAATGAGCCCCAACAAACAGAAGAAAAAACATGATCGAACGCAGGCGGTTGGTCGAGGAAATCCAGAATTACGCCCAGAACATAGTAGACACCGTGCGCGAGCCCTTGTTAATCCTGGATGCCACATTGAGAGTTCAGTCCGCCAATCGAGCTTTCTACCAGACCTTTCAAGTGTCCCCGGGAGAAACCGAGGGGCATCTCATTTATGAATTGGGCAATGGTCAGTGGGATATTCCCGATCTTCGGACCTTACTCGAAGATATCGTGCCGCAGAGTTCCGCGTTCGATGACTTCGAACTCGAACATAGTTTCCCGGCCATCGGACGACGAGTGATGTTACTGAACGCTCGCAAGCTTCAGGCCGGACACCACGGCGAACTACTGGTACTCGCCATGGAAGATGTAACCGCGCGCAAACATGCCGAGGAAGCACTACTTAAAGCGGGGGCTCTCCAGAGCGCGATCTTCAACAGCGCCAACTTCTCGAGTATCGCTACCGATGAAAAAGGAGTCATCCAAATATTCAACGTCGGGGCCGAGCGTATGCTGGGTTACCACGCCTCCGAAGTCCTAAACAAGATTACGCCTGCCGACATTTCCGATCCCCAGGAAGTCATCACTCGGGCCAAAGCTCTCAGCGTCGAACTGGGGACGAAGATTACGCCGGGCTTTGAAGCGCTCGTTTTCAAGGCCGCACGAGGTATCGAAGACATTTACGAACTGACTTATATTCGCAAGGACGGTACGCGATTTCCGGCCGTTGTCTCGGTCACCGCTCTGCGGGACGATCAAAGCGCCATCATTGGATATCTACTGATCGGCACGGACAATACGGCTCGAAAGCAAGTGGAAGCCGAACGTATGTTGCTGGATCAGCGGGTCCGCGACCAACAATTCTACACCCGTTCGCTGATTGAATCCAACATTGACGCCCTGATCACCACCGATCCGCGTGGCATTATCACCGACGTGAACAAACAAATGGAAGCTCTGACAGGTTGCTCGCGGGACGAATTGATCGGGGCGCCCTTCAAAGACTATTTTACCGACCCGGAACGAGCCGAGGCGGGTATCAAACTAGTGTTAAGCGAACGCAAAGTGACCGATTACGAACTCACCGCGCGGGCCCGGGACGGCAAAGAAACTGTCGTGTCTTACAATGCGACGACCTTTCACGACCGCGACCGGAAATTGCAGGGGGTTTTCGCAGCCGCACGAGATGTAACCGAACGCAAGCGTTACGAACAATCCCTGCAACAAGCCAACCGCGCCAAAAGCGTTTTCCTGGCGAATATGTCTCACGAAATCCGAACTCCTATGAATGCCATCTTAGGGTTCTCTCAACTTATGCTTCGCGATCCGGAACTCACCCCCGTTCAATCTCAGTATTTGGGAACCATCAACCGAAGTGGCGAGCATCTCCTGGCACTGATCAACGACATCCTCGAGATGTCCAAGATCGAAGCCGGGCGCACTACCCTGAACCCCTCTACCTTCGACTTACTGGTTCTACTCCAAGACCTGGAGATGATGTTTCGCGTTCGTACCGAAGAGAAGAAGTTGACTTTTTCGATGGAGATGATCGGCGAAGTGCCTCAATACATCATCACCGATATCAACAAACTTCGCCAGGTGTTCATCAATGTAGTCGGAAACGCGGTGAAATTTACGGAGCAAGGCGGAATTGCTTTACGTGTGAGTGCAGATAATGCAGGGGAGAAAGAACCAAATTTGCGGGTTGAAATTGAAGACACCGGGCCGGGCATTTCGATTGAGGACCAAGATAAATTATTCCGGCATTTCGAACAGACTAAGACCGGTCAGCAGGCCGGAACGGGCACAGGTCTGGGATTGGCCATCAGTCAGGAATTCGTGCGCTTGATGGGCGGAGCGATCACCGTTAACAGTCAAGTGAATAAAGGAAGTGTTTTCACCATTCGCCTGCCGTTGAAGGTAGGTGAAGCCCAATCGGTGGAAGCTAAAGATAAGCCCCGTCACGTCCTCAAGCTTCAACCCGGACAACCCGCCTGTCGTGTCTTGATTGCCGACGATATCGAGGATAATCGCCAGCTTTTGGTACAGCTTTTAACTCCCGTCGGTTTTGAGGTCCGACTAGCGACCAATGGATTTGAAGCGGTAAAGCTTTTTGAGGACTGGCACCCTCACTTGATTCTGATGGATTTCCGCATGCCTGAAATGGACGGCCATGAAGCCATACGTCGAATTCGTGCCAGCACCCGCGGCGCAGAAACCAAAATAATCGCGGTGACTGCCAGTGCTATGGATGAGAACCGCCAACAGTTAATGGAGATCGGGGCGGATGATTTCATCGGCAAGCCGTTCCGGGCGGGAGATCTGTTCCAGAAAATCCACGCTCAGGTCGGTGTCGAGTATATCTATGCAACAGATCTAGTATCGGACTCCTCCGAACAATCTGCGGAACTTAACTTCTCCTCGCTGGCGGGTTGGCCCCCAGAACTCATTTCGTCCCTGCGTGAGGCAGTGATCACGGCCGATTTTGATCGATTGCTCGAGAAGATCGGAGAGGGAGATTCCCTTGATCCGGACACCTCGCAACAACTCCGTCGATTGGCGGAGAGCTTTCAGTACCAGAAACTTCTTGATCTCTTTGGCACGGAGATTCTCTCTTGAAAACGGAAACTTCAAAAAGCGAATCGGGAAACCCGGTCAACATCTTGGTCGTGGACGATGCTCCCGCCAATCTCCTGGTGTTAGTCGGCATGCTCAAGGAACGAGGATATCGAGTCCGCCCGGTACCCAGTGGCAAGCTAGCGCTCTTGGCCGCACGTCGCGATCCACCGGATCTCATCCTCCTCGATATCAATATGCCGGAAATGAATGGCTATGAGGTTTGTGAAAAGCTAAAGGAGGACGATGCTCTGAAAGGGATTCCAGTCATCTTTATCAGCGCGCTCACCGAACCCTTGGATAAGGTAAAAGCATTTGCGCTCGGTGGCGTCGATTATCTGATCAAGCCGTTTCAGATGGAAGAATTGCAAGCTCGGGTCGAAACGCATTTGAAACTTCGTCAGCTACAAATCGAGTTAGAAGCGGCGAACGCCAGTCTGTTAAAGGCGAACGACCGAATGACCCGCGACTTGCGAGCGGCCGCCAAGATCCAGGAAATGTTTCTGCCACGCGATTTGCCCCAAATGCCGGGGGTTCAATTTTCCTGGCTCTACAAACCCTGTAACGAGTTGGGAGGCGATGGACTTAACGTGATTCCTCTCGGCGATGGCCAAGTGGGACTCTATCTTTTAGACGTCAGCGGCCATGGCGTAGCCGCCGCCCTACTCTCCGTTTCCTTAAGCCGTCTGCTCTCCGCCCCCTGGGAGCCCTCTTCGATTCTGATTCGAGATCGCAATGTTGGTCTGGGAAACAATATTACACCTCCGAGCGAGGTAGTTGCCCACCTGAATAGGCTCTTCCCATTCGATCCGGCCACTGAGCAGTATGCGACAATGGTTTATGGCATTCTGCATGTAGAAAGTGGAGTTTTCCGCTATGCCTCGGCCGGTCATCCGGGACCAGTGCATATAAAAAGCAGCTCGCAACCCGTGCTATTGGAAAGCCAGGGAGGCCCCATCGGATTGGCGAATGACCCCTACGAGGAACGGTCGGTCCGATTGGAATCGGGCGATCGCCTGTATATCTATTCCGATGGCATTCCTGAAGCAATGAACTCAGCCGGCAAACAATTTGGCTACGGAAGGCTTCTGGAAACAATTGGTCGAGGGCTCTCGGAACCGCTAGATGTAAGTGTTGCCAATCTTCAGGGGGACATCACCCGCTGGCAGCAAGCGGAACTGCCCCAAGACGATATTTCAATACTCGCGATCGAAATCTTGGCAAGATAAGGTTCGCGTAAAATAGTGAGGCACCCATCGTCACAACCCCGCAGGCCCCGACGGTTGTGGCTCTCAGTAAATCCTGGCGGCACTCGGTGGGAAATTTTCCATCTCAATGAAATCCGCCAGAATGCTCGCGAAGAGTGGCCGTCTCCGTCCGACCGTGATACAACGCCTAAACCTTTTATCAAACTACCAGGAATCCAATCCATGATCTCGCGCTGTTTCGCGCTCATTGTCGCGCTCGTCTTTCCCCTCGCGGCGCTGGCTCAGAACCCGGCCGACTATCGACCCGCCGCGTATGCGATCCGCGATGCGCGAGTTGTCGTGGAACCGGGTACGGTTTTGGCGAAGGCCAGCATCGTGATTCGGGACGGTCTGATCGTCGCGGTCGGCCCTGACGTGGCCATTCCCGCCGATGCTGCGGTCACGGAAGGGAAGGGGTTGACGGTTTATCCCGGCTTCATTGATGCGGGGAGCCAGCGCGGTTATGATCCGGCTTTGCGACGATCACAAACGGGAACTCCGTCGGTCCAAGACATGGCCGCCGATTCCCTCGCGACGACCAAGCCCGATAACCGCAAGGGCCTGACTCCCGAGTTCACCGTCCACACTGCGCTTAAGCTCGATGAAGAATCGGCCGCACCCTGGCGCCGCGTCGGCTTTACAGCCCAGCTAGCTGTTCCGGACGTCGGTTATTTCTCGGGAACCAGTGCCCTTGTCAGTTTGAGCGGAGCCGTGCCGCGAGACGCCACGCTTCGCGCCCCGGTGGCCCAGCATTCCCGCTTTGGACGAGTTTTGGGTACCGGATATCCCGTTGCCTTGATGGGGATTGTCGCGCATTGCCGCCAAACCATGCTCGATGCCGGTTGGCTCAAGCGACAATGGGCGGCTTTCGAGGCACGCGGCCGAACCGGAAAACGACCTGCTTCGGACCCCTGTCTCGAAGCTCTTTGGCCGGCCCTCGACGGGAAGTTGCCGGTCGCCTTTGAAGCAGATACCGCCGACGAAATTCACCGATCGCTGGATTTTGCCCGCGAATTTGGTCTCAAGCCCATCATCGTGGGTGGCCGCCAGGCCTGGAAAGTCGCGGATCGCCTCCAAGCCGAACACGTCCCGGTTATTCTCCGGCTCGACTTTTCCACACCGAACGATTCAGACGCCGGACTCCCACTGCGGGTTCGCGAAGACCGCGAGGCTTTGCGCAAGCAAGAATATGGTTGCGCCGCTGCGCTGCACAAAGCGGGTGTTCGCTTCGCGTTCATGACCCAAGGACTCAGCGGCCCTCGTCCGGAGGAAAAGTTTCGCGAAAACCTGGGAAAAGCCATTGAAGCAGGCCTCAAACCGGAAGCGGCGCTCGCCGCACTGACTCGCGATGCCGCCGAAATTTTGGGGGTCGCCTCCCAGATTGGAAGCGTCGCCAAAGGCAAATCAGCCCATCTGATGATTTGCGAAGGTGATTACCAGAACCGGCAGAGCAAGTTTCGTTTTGTCTTTTCTGATGGAATTCCGTTCGACTTGGAAGCGAAGAGTCCCTCTCCGCCGCGAGCGGATAATCCCTCGGAGAGCCGACCAATGGGCGCCCGAAGGAACCGTTCGGAGGATCCCACTCCCGCTTCCCCAACGCCCGCCGCCGTTCCGAAAACTCGGCCTGCCGGTTCGTCCGCGGCCGCAAACCCCGACCGAACCGTCCCGCCTTTTAACGGCCTGGGGCTTCGATTGCTGATGCCGTGGCTGGACGCGCTGGATTCTCTGGTGACGGAAACGGAGTCGGACCGAGTGCCGAAAATCAAAACGGGCGGTGATGTCCTCATTCGCGGAGCCACTATTTTGACGGGCACTGGTAAAAACCTCACCCGGGCCGACCTCCTGGTTCGCGGAGGAAAGATTCGGGCTATCGGCCCCGACCTGGCCATCGAGAAGGGGGTCACGGTCATCGACGCCGACGGTCTGTTCATTATGCCGGGTATCATCGACACCCACTCGCATTTCGCCATCAGCGGGGGCGTCAACGAGATGTCGCTCTCCGTTGTCCCCGAGGTTCGGGTGCGCGACGTCATCGATTCTGAAGACGTTCAAATTTATCGCGCCCTCGGCGGCGGCGTCACTACCGCCCGGCTCCTGCACGGCAGCGCGAATGTCATCGGAGGCCAGGACGCGGTCGTCAAGATGAAATATGGCCGATCTTCGAAGGAAATGCTCGTCTCGGATGCACCGCGCGGCGTGAAATTCGCCCTCGGCGAAAACGTCAAACGAACCGACGGACGCTTCCCGAATAGCCGACTCGGCGTCGAGGCAGTGATCATTCGAGCGTTCACGGAAGCTCGGACTTACCGCGAAAAATGGGAGGCCTACGAAAAGAGCAAAGGTAGTAACGAACCGCTGCCGGAGCCGCGCCGCGATCTGCGTCTGGAGGCGCTGGCGGAAGTTTTAAGCGGCCAAATCCGAATCCACTCCCACTGCTACCGTGCCGATGAAATCCTGATGCTTCTCAGCGTCGCCGAAAGATTCGGCGTTAAGGTACGGTCGCTGCAACACGTGCTGGAGGGGTACAAAGTCGCACCTGAAATCGCCGCGCACGGAGCCAGCGTCAGCCTCTTTAGTGATTGGTGGGCTTACAAGATCGAAGCGTACGACGCCATTCCCTTTGCCGCCCGCTTACTCCAAGACGCCGGGGTTAATGTATGTCTGAAATCCGACGATAACGAACTGATGCGGCACCTCAACCTGGAAGCTGCCAAATTGGTGAAGTACTGCCGATTTACACCCGAAGAAGCCCTTCACACGATCACTTTAAATCCGGCCCGTCAACTCGGTTTGGAATCGCGGCTGGGTACGATTGAAGTCGGCAAGGATGCCGATCTGGCGATCTTTAACGGCCATCCGCTCAATACTTACAGTCGCTGCGAAATGACTTTGGTCGAAGGAGAAGTCTATTTTCAACGCTCGGACAAATTGGTTCCAGCCGCCGCCGCGAAAGGGCCGCCGGCCGAGCAAACGCTCAAGTTCGCCGCGATTCCGCGGTCAACCAAAGGATCCTATGTGTTGCGCGGTGCAACGATCCATCCGCCCGGCAAGCCGGCCTTCGTCGGATCGGTGGTAGTCAGCGCGAACAAAGAAATCACACAGGTTATTGCATCCGAGGCCAAACTGGATGTGCCCGCCGACGCGAGCGTGGTCAATGTTCACGGCTACCACGTCTATCCGGGGATGATCGATGCCGGGACGGTCCTCGGACTCGTCGAGATCGACTCCGCCCGCGAAACGGCCGATTTTCGCGACGGGGGCGATTTTCAACCCGACCTTCGCGCCAGCATTGCCATTAATCCCGATTCGGAACTCATTCCCGTGACTCGGGCCAACGGAGTCACGACTGTCGTTACCCGACCGACGGGCTCACTCGTTCCTGGGCAAGGGGCCTTGATTAACCTCGCCGGCTGGGTTCCTTCGGAAATGGTGGTGGTCGATCCGCTGGCGCTGCACGTCGAGTATCCGATCGAACCGGTGCAGCGCGGCTTCAACCCGAATTGGCCGGCAGACGAAGGGGAAAGCGCGGTGGCGCGTGGCCGCCGTGATGAAAAGCTCAACCATTTGAAGGAACTCTTCGAATCCGCTCGGCGCTACGAAGCTGCCCGGAAGGCCGGATTGTCTCCCACCGCCAATCCCCGGTTCGACTCCTTGCTGCCGTATGTCCGCGGCGAAAAGCCGGTGATCTTCACAGCCAATCGCAAGGCGGACATTTTAGCCACGTTGAAGCTGGCGGACGAATTGAAGGTCAAGCCCATCATCAGCGGCGGAATCGAGAGCTGGAAGTTGACCGCGGAACTCAAACGGCGGGATGTTCCGGTGATCCTCGGACCGATCATGGCCCTGTCGCGCGAGACAGGAGAGCGGTACGATGCCTCCTACACCGCCGCCGCAAAGTTGCATCAAGCAGGTGTCCGGTTCTGCATCCGGTCTGCCGGGTCTAACAATACGCGTAATCTTCCATATGAAGCCGCGACGGCGGTTGCCTACGGGCTTCCGCCGGAAGAGGGACTCAAGGCGGTGACCCTCTACCCCGCCGCGATACTGGGGGTCGCGGACAAATTGGGCACGATCGAATCGGGTAAGCGTGCGAACCTCGTCCTCACCGATGGCGACCTGTTGCAAGCGTCGACGCAAGTGCTGGCGGTATTCGTGAACGGCCAACCCTACGAACCGACCAGCAAGCAGACCCGACTATTCGACAAGTATCGCAAACGCTTGGATGAGACGCAGAGCTCCACCGTCCCGGGAAATGACAAGTAATATAATTTGGTAAGCCTGAACTTCCCGAATTCCTCGGATTTCTCCCGTCTTCAAAAACCATAGGACTGGACCTCGGCCTTCTCGGGTCCACCGGACGGCTGGGAAACTTTTTTCCGATGTCTTGGACCGGCGGCTCAGGTGTTGCAGAGAGTTCGCAGCTGTAGCTCGATCTGACTACTTGAATGGTCGAGGGGGAGAGGAAACGTACGCGAAACCTAGAAGTTTATCAGCCGGGGTGCAGCGAAGAGCCATTGAATGCGAGAATCGGGCATCCGAAACTTCGAAGTTAGCTTGGCATCTAAACTTTGTGTACTTTTTTTTGGTGGGGAAGGCTTCAGCAGGACTTCAATTTTTTGATGCTAACTTTAGACCGCAAACCTGGCAATCCTATTGTGGATGAAGCTCAGCTTAGCGATAGGAGGCCGAATGAATCAGACTCTAAATGGCTAATGGCTTTCCCGTTATGAATCCCCAACTCGAACGGAATGCGGTAAGGCATCCCATTGAGTTGGAAAATATTTCACGCCCTCGGCGTGTACTATTCGATTTCGACTCAAACTTGGTTCTCGATCGCCCTTATTGGGTCAGCGAGTAAATTCTTTGAGTGGAATCTCTCCATTTTTCGCAGCGTTGGCGCCTTCTTGTCCGATCCCCATAGTCAATGCTGTTAACCCGGCCAGACCGCCGAGCTCCATGCTCTGCACGGCAGTACTCGGGACGATGACTATCGTAGAATTTTCCTTCAACCCCTCGTAGAGCATGTTCATGGCTCTCAGGTGAAGAGCAACCGGATTGTGCTGATAACTTTTAGCAGCTTCCGCGAATTTCTCGGCTACTTGGCGCTCGGAATCCCCCAGGATGACTCGGGCTTGTCGTTCGCGTTCCGCCTGCGCCTGCATCGACATGGCATTTTCCAGGGCCTGAGGAATTAATACATCTTTGACTTCGACGGAAATCACGCTGATTCCCCAGGGTTCAGTGCGATCGTCGATGATCTTCTGAAGGACGCTGCTGATTTTGTCTCTGCCTTCGAGCATATCCGAAAGCATGGTTTTTCCGATGACATCGCGCAGGGCTGTTTGGGAGGCCCAGCTGATTGCGCTCTCATAATCTGCCACGCCGAGCGCCGCTTTCTTCGGGTCAATAACCTTCCAGAAGAGAACGGCATCCACATCGACCGGCACAGTGTCCTTAGTCAGTGTTTTTTCCGCCTTGAATCCGGTAGTAATAACGCGTGTATCGATCCAGTACGGGATCGCGTCGAGAATCGGGATGATGCAAAAGAGTCCCGGGCCCTTGAGCGAACGAAACTGTCCTAGCCGCAGTATCACAGCTTTATCCCATTGATCGGCAACTCGAATCGATAGAGCCGATACAACAGCGATTGCGAAAGCCACTATCCCACTTACTATGCTTGGCATTGGAGAGTTGGGGCTGTAAACGGCATATGCCACACCACCGCCAATAGCGATGAATACGAAAAAAATGAGTGTCGCAAAAGGGCTGGTCGTCTTCATGGTGAATTCCTGAATGAACAAAGAGTTAAATATCCCGCCTCTCTCAATAGGGAGAGGGGGAGCGAACGCGAGTTTAAAGGCTTGAAATTTAGGGTTTGGTTCCAACTGCAGGTTCTTCGACCATCTTGCGGGCGTCTTTCCAGAGGGTATCGAGAGCTTTGCTTGTTCCCTCAGACTCTTTCGAAACATCGATTGCCGAGATCTCGGTTATCAGCTTTTGAGCCGATGCTTTCATCGTTTTGTCACCGACTTGAGAGACGTCTTTAAGGGCTTTTAAGGCATGATCCATGCGGTTCTTGGCAGCTTTATAGTCTTTGCCGTTATAGTCTTGAGTCCCCATCCAAATTCGCCGCATGGCCACGTCCATCGGATCAAAGATACTCGCATCAAAGAAGATGATGCCGTCTCCTACCCGACGTAATTCATCGGCGGCTTCTTTGTTTTTGTCCTTATCCAAATCTGCCTGTGCGATCTTCACCAATCGCGAAGTGTACGAAACCGACATATCGACTTCGTTAAAATCCAAGGATTCTTCGACAGCTTCAAGTTCAGCCTTAGCTTGGCTCGCCCCTTTTTCTTTGTCCTTGGTCAAAATCGTTTTCGCTTTCTTGGCGTGGTCTTTCGCCTTTCCCTCCGGCAGCACATCGTATATTTGATCGATGGAGGCAAGAATGGTTACGAGATCCTGGTGAATTTCTGAAGTATTTAGATAAGACAAATCGGTTTTGGTGACCCAGATGTGATCTATGACCTTAACAGTTGGCAAAAGCTCTTTGAGAATTTTCAAAAGAGTACTTGCTTGCTTCAATTCGCTTTTTGCATCAGGATTTTTTTTGCCTTCGATATCTTCCTGAGCTTTCGCGACGTGACCGAGAATTTTTAGCCCAAGTGAGGAGACTTTTGCCTGGTCTTGAGGCGAAAGCGTTTTGCCCGGCGCAAAATCCACTGACTCAAGGATGCGACTAATTCCTCCTTCTTTCTGATCGTCCTTGCTCTCCTTCGTCTGATTTACTGTTTCTTTCTGCGTGTCGCAGCCGAGAATAAAGGTGGGGATTGTTAGCGACCCAGCTAAAACACTCAGAATGAACTTTCGATTTTTCACTTTTCTATTCCTTGAACACAGCGTGAAAGATCCAACCCGGACTATCTAAAATAAATAGTACCGCTGATCTCTCAGATGAAACGGATAAATTCACAAACAATCAAGATTGCGATTCATCGTTATTTCTCGACTTACTGTCAACTTCGAGGTAACGTCGGATCGATCCAATCAGAATTCAGGTAGATATGAGTTTTTGGTCACCTCTTGAGACGGATTCGTTTTTCGACTAAACCCGAAGGTGATCTTGACTATATAAAACTCATCCGGTTTAGTTCGATTTACAGACCAGCTCAAAGCTCCGAGGTCATATCTACATGGGTAGTATCCGAGACGCACGCTCTAGACTGGACAGGAAAATCAGTGAAGTCTGTGGTGTAAATGGACAGGGAACACGTAAGGATAAAGGACCTAAATTAACATCCTGTAAATATCAACATCGCAACTCCGTGATGTCAAAACTGTACATATATTTTTTGGTAGAGCTGGTATAAAATCTTGCAATTGCGAGATCTTGACAATATCAGTCATTTTACCACAGGAAGGGTTCTTCCGTTTTTTGGTGCAATTCTGGGCTCTTTTGCGTTCGCGGATTTGGAAGCTACCGGTAATCTACAAAATAACCTTCGCCAAGTTCGAGAAAGAATATTTCAGACTTAAAATAAGTCTAAAATAAGTCTATAAGTATCCGCGTACTGGAGCTTATAGGCAATTCGAGTTTCTTTGTTTACCGAGAAGTCTATCGTCGTTGTCCGCACTGCGGTCACTGGCAATCATTTTCGCCCTCTTCAAACGGCTTGATGGGAAACGACTTTCAAGTCGAATTGTCCGAGGACAACTCGCCGAAGGGAAATACCCATTGATGATCCTAATCTGATCATTCTGTACGCCCGAGATCCGCAACAATTGAGAAGTTGGGTTATAAACGGATTTAGGCGACAGCGATTTCGTTACAAACGGAATTCACACCTGGAGCATTCCAAGCAACAATTCCTGCCTGATCTTTCTCGGAATAGGAACTCACCTTTCCCGTCAGTGTGACTGTGGTACCACTGGTAGCCACTCGTACCTTTCCACCGTCAATTTCGGCATTACGCACGAAGGCTTTCTCGATAGAATCCTTTATGCCATTGGGCTCTACCAGGGCTTTGACAGTGATATCGTT
The DNA here is from genome assembly GCF_018398935.1 of Telmatocola sphagniphila. Lineage (GTDB taxonomy): Bacteria > Planctomycetota > Planctomycetia > Gemmatales > Gemmataceae > Telmatocola > Telmatocola sphagniphila. The sequence continues at coordinate 2,309,730 of NZ_CP074694.1, forward strand.
CGAAACGCCTGTAACTCCTGGCATGAATCGAACTGAGTCCTTGGCTGCCGAACGTTGGTATTCCCAATTCACACAACCCTGGAGTGTAATCCAACCTTGCGAAACCGTGGCTTGAATATCGTTGGGAACCCACACATGCCACTTAAGCGAATTCACCGCCGCCTCAGCGATTTCCGTATCCGTTTTCGTGTGTTCGCCGAGCAGTTTAATCGTAACTTCTTGAGCAATCCCTCGGACTCCTTCCACCCGTTGAGCAGCTTTCTCGACAGCCCATTTTTCGGCAAATGAAGCCACCGTACCATTCAAAGTCACTATCCCGTTAGCGACTGCAACGCCTATCTGGGCGGCTTTGGCACTCGGTTCCCACTTGATCTCATCCATGACGTCTTTTTGTAATTGCGCATCCGTTTTCATCTGATTATCCTCGATCTGCTTAAGCCGACGATCCAACAGAGTAAATTCTGATTGGGTTGACCAGCTGCTATATCAGTATCTCAACTCTAAAAAGTGAATAGGACAGATCATCCGGCAGAGTATGAGGGGAAAACTCGCAAAGTGGGGTAAGGGAAGAATGATGCGACCAATCCCAGACAGGAACAGGGCAGATCAAAAATAAGGTTTCCGATAGCTTGGAGTGATCTCTCCTGACTCGCTTTTGCTTTATCACCCGACACCGGAATCGCTTCTTGCGACCGCACATTTGAATCAGCCCCAAGTTATCAGAATGTTGCGGGTCGGTAAAAAAAGGGATTTTCTCGAGCTTTAATTTGCTGCTTCGGACGCAGCCATTAAGATAGCCAGTGAGTAGCGGCCCGAAAAGCGGAACGTACCGCACTCAAGGAGAAATCATTCAACGAACGAACCCACCAACGCCGCGACATTCGGATTAGACATCGGTATTGTTGCTCGACCGTACTCCGCTCTTCACCTCCCTACCCTTCAATAAACAACACTGTTTATATTTCTTGCCGCTGCCACAGGGGCAGGGAGAATTCCGATCGTATTTCTGACGTCGAAGATTTGGCTCATTTAAAATTGAGCGAGTATCCTGATGGAACATTTCTCGAAGCATGCCGTACAATTCCGGATCTTTCTTCTGCAAGAGCTCCGGCGATTTAAAGAAATACTCGGCCAGGACCGCTAAAAATTCCTGATCGTTCGTGTAGGCGTAATCTTTGAAGTAGGCATGGTTTTTGGCGGGATGAGCAAGTTCTTTCGCCACGTATTGCACCCAATGCCGGACAGACTCCCAGGGAACTTCCGTCGGCAGGCCATGTTCGAGTTCTTCCTGTTCGATCAAATGGACGAATTCATGGATGCCGACATTGTCTGAGCCAATTGGATTATCGAAGCCGGCCAGGAGCGACGGTTTGGACAGGATCATCACTCCGCTAAGGTGTTTCAGGCCGACCATGCCGAGAATGTTCTCATCGGTATTTCCAGTCGTTTGATATTTCTCGTCGAACGATTCCGGATAGATCAGGACTTCACCCAGTCGATGATATTCCCAATCGTGGAACCCGAAAATGGGGATGATCGCACTCGCCGCCACCAGTAGCCGAACAGTGTCATCAGCTTCGGTGCGAATACCCGTAATGCGGATTTCGTCGAGGAAAATTTTCACGAGTTGTCGGAAACGCACTTTTTCAGGGTCAGGCAGAGATTGAAAGAAGACCACGTGACCCTCTAGGATTTTTTCCCACTCTGCGGGAAATGGTCGTCCCATGATAGACAGACGGCGAAGACATCGTCGTCGAAGCAACCAGTAGCAGAGCGGGCATAGGATCAGAGTCATTAGAAAAGGTGGGAAAAACCGGCCAACCACTACGAAGAGGATTGCCATCAGCCCAACACTAACAAGGGCGCGATTCCGGTTGAGTCGGTTGGCTTCGGGGGTCACTAACATCGCTAGAATCTCCGGTGACATCGCAAAACGATTCTGAGGATTCGTCCCGCGTACGGGCCGCTAATTTTTCTTGGAGGCGTGGTATTCCCGACGAATGTGTTCCAGATCCACAGAAGGCTTGGGAAATTTCAAATCCAACTCTTCCAGGTGTTCCACAACAATTCGTGCGATCGCGAGGTTTCGGAACCACTTGTGATCGGAGGGGATAATAAACCAGGGGGCGTCGTGAGTACTGCATCGAGACAGGACATTCTCGTAGGCAGCGATATAATCGCTCCAGAATTCTCGTTCTTTGTAATCGGCCTCGCTGATTTTCCATTGCTTCGCAGGAAGGTCGAGTCGCTCTTTGAAACGACTCAGTTGTTCTTTCTTTGAGAGATGCAAGTAGAACTTGAGAATACGAGTATTCTCCTCAACAAGCCCTTTTTCAAAATCGTTGATCCGATCATATCGAAGAGACCAAACCGCTTTCGGCACCAGATCGTGGACGCGAACGACGAGTACGTCCTCATAATGGGAACGATTGAAGATGGCCACTTTTCCCCGGGCCGGTGCATGTGGGTGAATTCGCCATAAGAAATCGTGAGATAACTCTTGAAGAGTCGGCTGTTTGAATCCGACCACGCTACAGCCTTGAGGATTCATAGCTCCCAGGATATGGTCGATCGTGCCATCTTTGCCTGCAGTATCCATGCCTTGAAGGCAAATGAGTAGAGAGTAGCGTCCATCGGCATAAAACAACTCCTGGAGCTTTCGAAGTTTCTTTCGATCTTCGTCGATCTCTTCGGAGGCTTGTTTGTGGTTATCGTGCTGGTCCTTGAACCCGGGATCAATCTCCTTGAGCTTGACCTTACTTCCGGGGGCGACTTTGAACCGATTGATATATTTCATCGCTATCTTCCTCTCTGAATGCTACGCGACCGAGGTCGGGATATGCTTACTCATCTTTATCACTTTCAAAGCACCGATTACTATCAGTCAAGATACCATGACATAAGCGAATATCTCTGACATTTGCACTCCGGGTAACAAGGGCCGTCGGGGTAGTTCCCCCCGAGTCCGGAGAGTGTCCACTACCTCCACAGCAAGAAGTACGGCCTCGAGAATCTTGCGAGGAATCGTCGACCAGAACGAGCGTCGTTCCCGCCGAAAAAGGAAAGAACGTCGATGAAATCATGCAGAATCCGGGAGCAGAAGCTTCTCAGGGCTTTACTATTCGCCGCCAATCTTTCCCGTCGCCTGCCGATCTCGCACTAAACGAATGTAGAGTATCAGAAGAGCCAACGGCCCCAGCAGAAGACCTGCAATACCCCAAAGGGCCTGGCGGAGTTGGCTGAAGCCCAATTCCATGGCCCACTTGGCAGAAATAATTCCGCAGGTCAAGGCATGAAGACTGTAGGAATAGTGTTCGATTTCCATGACGTACTGTCTTCTCGATTCGAGAAGTGAACTCCGCGACTTCATGAGTTAAGGGAGGGCGTTTCCAAGAGAGCCGTATATTCACCGCGCCGCGCCGCCCGATTGCAGGTGGCTCTATGATACAGCGCTTTCTGAGCCTCCGAGACGTTCTCGGAGGTTCCATGCCAAATTTCCAGGGCCGGTTGCTGGATCGCGCGGGCAAAGGAAAAGGTTAACACCCAGGGCAATCGAGATTGGAATTTCAAATTCAGGGCATTCAAACGAGCTGAGGCCAATTCAGCAGATTGACCCCCGGACAAAAAAGCAATTCCCGGAACCGCGGCGGGCACAGTCCGCAGGAGGCAGCGGAGAGTAGCATTTGCCACTTCTTCCACAGTTACTTGTTTATAGGAAGACGTTCCCGGAAGTATCATATTCGGTTTCAGGAGGATTCCCTCCAGCATCACCCGTTGACCGTAAAGAGCTTCGAAAATCATTCGCAAGACTTTCTCCGACAATTCCCCACACCGCTCCAGAGTATGTTCGCCCTCCATTAGAACCTCCGGTTCGACGATGGGGACGAGTCCAATTTCCTGACACAAAGCCGCATATCGCGCCAATGCCTGTGCATTGGCCTCGATGCAACCCCTGCTGGGAATCCGTTCGCCGATTGCAATTACCGCGCGCCATTTTGCAAATCGAGCGCCCATCTCGAAATACTCCGCAAGGCGTCCGCGCAAGCCGTCCAAGCCTTCGGTTATTTTCTCTTCCGGATGCCCTGCTAAATCCTTGACGCCGGTATCGACTTTGATACCAGTGAGGATTTTCGCATTGCTAAGAACCTTTAAGAAAGGAGTGCCATCTTTCTGCTTTTGCCGAATTGTCTCATCGTAGAGAATAACTCCGCTGATGCTCTCATTGAGACCGGGTGTTGTGATAATCAACTCCCTATAGGCGCGGCGGGCCTCCTCCGTTTGCGCAATACCGATTTTGGCAAATCGTTTATTGCAAGTTTCCGTACTTTCATCCATCGCCAGCAGGCCTTTATGGTCGGCTAGTAATTCTTGAGTAGTCTCTCGGAGGAGTTGCGTGTTCATAAATTTCGATTCTTCTTTGGGGATCACAATTCGAATGTGGATTCACTTCTTGTACGCGCTGCTAAGTCCTCGAGGATGAGCTAGCTAAGCACGCATATCATCAGGAGTGCAATCCGCGTTATAACTCGATTATTTCGATGGATGCACTCCCGGCGAGGAGGTAGCTCGCGAACGAGCGCTTGCTCATAAGAAGCCGATCGTTCTCGATGATTCTGTTTCTCAGCATTCATCGTGTAACCGTTTTTTTCGAGGAATTCGCGGGAGCTCGAGGGTCTAAGTTGTGGGTTTTCTGATCCATCCATTTCCAATTGCGGATTTCCGGCATGTCTTCGCCCCGTTCGTCGATAAAGCTCTTGTGTTCCACGAGCTTGTCTCCAACCATCTGTTTCAAATAGGCCGCCCGATCTTTCAACTGAGGCAATCGGTCGATCACGTCCTGAACCAGATGAAAGCGATCCAAGTCGTTTTGAACTCGCATATCGAAGGCAGTCGTTATTGTGCCCTCCTCCTTGTATCCGCGCACGTGAAGATTTTGATTGGTACGTCGATAGGTTAGACGATGAACTAAGCTTGGGTAACCGTGAAATCCAAAGATGATGTGTTTATCTTGGGTGAAGAGTGAATCGTAATCCGTTTCACTCAGTCCGTGCGGATGTTCGCTCGCGGATTGCAGCTTCATGAGATCAACGACATTGATAACGCGTATCTTCAGATCGGGGAGATAGTAACGCAGAATCGAAACCGCCGCGAGAATCTCCAGCGTCGGAGTGTCTCCACAGCAAGCCATCACGACATCCGGTTCGGCCCCCTCGTCGTTACTAGCCCATTTCCAGATGCCGATGCCTTCGGTGCAGTGCACGACCGCAGCATCCATTGTCAGCCATTGCGGCAGGGCGTGTTTGCCGGCCACCACGACATTCACATAGTTGCGGCTGCGTAGACAATGGTCGAAAACCGACAAAAGACAGTTCGCATCGGGGGGTAGATAGACCCGGACGATTTCGGCTTTTTTGTTGATGACGTGGTCGAGAAAACCGGGATCCTGATGAGTGAAACCATTGTGATCTTGCTGCCAAACGTGCGAAGCGAGCAGATAATTCAGCGAGGAGATCTTTCGGCGCCAGGGCAATTCCAGCGTGACTTTCAGCCACTTGGCGTGCTGGCTAAACATGGAATCTACGATACGTATGAAGGCCTCGTAGCTATTGAAGAGGCCGTGACGACCGGTTAAGAGATAGCCTTCCAACCAGCCTTCGCACTGGTGTTCGCTGAGCATTGAGTCTAGCACTTGGCCTTGAGGAGCCAAGAATTCATCGTTCTGAATTTCGCGTGCGTCCCACTGTCTGTCCGTGACTTCAAAAACTGCGCCGAGAAGATTCGAGAGCGTCTCGTCCGGGCCGAAAATGCGAAAATTCCGTTGCTGTTGATTTTGCTTGGCAACATCCCTGAGGAACTTTCCTAACACGAGAGTATCCTGGCCACTGACCGCACCCGGTAAGGGAACATCAACGGCGTGCTGATGAAAATCGGGCATCCGAAGATCTTCGAGGAGAATTCCCCCGTTGGCGTGAGGATTCATCCCCATCCGGCGGTTTCCCTTCGGAGCAAGCTCCGCCAACTCCGGTTTCAGTCGACCACTTTCGTCGAATAACTCCTCGGCCTTGTAGCTTTTCATCCAACTTTCCAGCAATTTGACATGCTCAGGATGAGCGGGATCCACCAACAGTGGCACTTGGTGGGCGCGGAAAGTGCCTTCGATCTGCAGGCCATCCACGACTTTGGGTCCCGTCCAGCCTTTGGGGGATCGCAAGACAATCATGGGCCAACGTGGCCGGACGCACGGGGAATCTGGAGAGAGACTGCCCTTTTTATCTTCCTTCTTGTGACGTGCTTCTTGTTGGATTTTTTGGATCTTTTCCACTACCGTATCGAGTGTTTCGGCCAGCGCCTGATGCATCAACGCGGGATCATCGCCTTCTACGAAGTAGGGACTCCAGCCGTTTCCGCGAAGAAATTGTTCCAGTTCTTCGTGCTCGATCCGAGAAAGCACGGTCGGGTTACTGATCTTATAGCCGTTAAGGTGCAAGATCGGCAGCACCGCGCCGTCGGTAATAGCATTGAGAAACTTGTTCGATTGCCAGGAGGTCGCCAAGGGACCCGTTTCCGCTTCGCCATCCCCGACCACGCAGGCAACGATCAGATCGGGATTGTCGAAAGCTGCCCCGAACGCATGGCTGAGAGAGTATCCCAATTCGCCGCCTTCGTGAATCGAACCCGGGGTCGTCGGCGCGACGTGACTGGAAATCCCGCCGGGAAAGGAAAACTGCTTGAACAGCTTTTTCAATCCGGCTTCATCCTGGGTCACATTCGGATAAACTTCGCTCCACGTTCCTTCGAGGTAAACATTCCCCACGATTGCCGGGCCGCCATGTCCTGGCCCGGCGATATAGAACATGTTCAGGTCGTACTTCTTGATGACTCGATTCAAATGCACGTAAATGAAATTTTGGCCCGGCGTGGTTCCCCAGTGACCGACGACCAACGGCTTTACATGCGAAAGTTGGAGCGGTTCTTTCAGAAGCGGATTGTCGTAGAGATAAATCTGCCCCACCGACAAATAATTCGCGGCCCGCCAGTAGGCATCGATTTTTCGCAACTGTTCCTGATCCAAGGATGCGATTTTGCCTTCACGTTTCGACATCGTCAACTCCTTCGAATAGTCCGGTATTTTTTCGCAGTCCGGTTTGCCGCTCACGAATTCTCGGGTAAGCGCGCTTTTGCTTTGGACAACGATTCGTAACCCGCGAGTACATCGAATAATTCCTCATCGATAGTTGCTTGGCGTTGGCGACGGAAAGTCTGGTTGAGGACCTCCAGAATTTCGTCGATATTTCTTTCCGCACGTTGCATGGCGGCCAATCGACTCGCATTTTCACTCGCGAGGGATTCGGCCGCGGCCTTGAAGAGGGAAACGAAAAAATATTCCCGGAGGAGCACCCGCAACATCGCCTCAGGGTTGCCGATGATCTCCGGCAGGTTTCCGCTCGGCCAAGGAAGGTGAACCAACCGGAGCCGCCACTTCTCATCCAATGGCAGCAGGCGTTGGCTCACCGGTTCATAAGAAGCTCCCGCCTGGGGATGATTGTGAAAAAGGTAAAATTCACCGATCTCCCCTTTCTCATAGTGCGCTTCACATTCGACGAGAATCTGCCCGACGAGTGGCGTGATGGCAGTTACTGAGGACGGAACCCCGAAAACTCCCACGGAGGAGAAACCGACGTCAGCCAGCCGGGATTGAATGCGTTCGCCGACGGCCCAAATATGCTTTTCTCCCGGAAGCGTATTCAGAGCTTGAACGACAAAATCGGCCAGCCGGTCGTTGAATTGTCCTACCAGTCCTTGATCTGAACCGAAGACTACGGCGTTCACCGCTTTCGCCCGGGACACGATCGCGTTTCTGCCGAAATTCCCCGGCATTCGTAAGCAGACGGCTAAACCAAGTTCAACCGTTCGGTAGTAGTCGGTCAGAGCAAGTACCGATTTCTCGTACTGTGTAATGCTCGATGCCGCCAGGGCCTTCATGGAGCGAACTACTGCTTCCAGATCGTTCGCTCCGCTGATTTTGCGTCGCAAGCTCACCAAGGTATCGCTCATGGATGGCTTTTGAGTTCGGGATGAGTTTTAGGGAGCAAGGTCTCGAGCGCTTCCGTCGCCAAACGCAGAATCAGTTTGTGATCATCGTCGTTCAACTTGTCGTTCGAAGTGAATCGCTTCTTGAGATCCGGCGCCAGGTCGGCTGCGACCTTTTTCAACGCGTGCTCGGCTTCCGGAATCGAGCCGAGCGGCAGACGGTCGAGCAGACCGCCGGTCAATGCGACCAGGAGGACAATTTGCTCGGGAACGGAGGCCGGCTCGAACTCCGGCTGTTGGAGGAGAGCGCGGATCCGTTGGCCGTGGTCGATGATTTTGCGGGTGCGTTCATCGAGCCGGGTGCCGAATTTCGCAAACGATTCCAGTTCCGAGAATTGAGCGTAGGCGAGTTTCAAATCTCCTGCGACGGCCCGGTAAGAAGCGCGCTGGGCCACACCGCCGACACGCGAAACCGATTTGCCAACATCCACCGCGGGCAGAATGCCCAGTTCAAACAACCTCGGCGAAAGATAAATCTGGCCGTCGGTGATGGAAATCAGATTCGTTGGAATGTAGGCGGAAATATCCTGCGCCTCGGTCTCGATGATCGGCAGCGCGGTCAGGGAGCCCCCGTGAAGTTCTTCGGTGAGATGAGTGGCGCGCTCCAGGAGTCGGGAGTGGATGTAAAAAATATCGCCGGGGAATGCTTCGCGGCCCGGAGGTCGACGGAGCAGCAGGGAAAGCTCGCGGTAAGCCCGGGCGTGATGAGTCAAATCGTCGAACACGATGAGTACGTCTCGACCCGCTTCCATGAAGTACTCCGCGATGCTGGTGGCGGCATAGGGAGCGATGTAGGCCAGTCCCGGCGGATCATTACCCTCCGCCACAACCACTACCGTGTACTCCAGCGCGCCTTTTTGACGCAAATTGGCGACGACTTTGGCGACTGCGGAGGCTCGTTGACCGATAGCGCAATACACGCAAAGGACGTTCTGATCACGCTGGTTCAAGATGGTATCGATGGCGATGGCCGACTTACCGGTTTGCCGATCGCCCAGAATCAATTCGCGCTGGCCTCGACCAATCGGAATCAAGGCATCGATTACGATCAGGCCGGACTGTAAAGGCACGCTCACCGGAGCCCGGTCCAGGATCGGTCTGGCCGGACGTTCAATGGGCAGATGCTGTTTAGAGTCAATAACTCCTTTTTCATCCAGAGGCTGGCCCAGCGGATCGATGACTCGTCCGAGCAATTCCTCGCCTACGGGTACGTCCATCACTCGGCCGGTGCGTTCCACCTCATCTCCGGCTTGTAATAGTGAGCAATCCCCGAGCAAAACAACACCGATTTCGTCCGCATCGACATTGAATGCGATACCATAGAGATCGCCGGGAAACTTCACGAGTTCTTCGAAGCCCACGTTCGGCAGACCCGAAACCTGAGCGATGCCGATGGAGACGCTCGCGATCGTACCGACTTCGCGCGGCCTCAACTGCGGCGTGAAAGCCTGAAGCGTCCGGCCGATCCCCTCGTACGCCTGGTTGAAAATCGCGTGCAGAGTATCGAGTGGGTTATTCAAGAGGACGCCTTCAGGGCCGCTGGCGCCGTTAAATTCCCGAGTTTGGATCCGGGCGGAACGCGGGAGGGTCGCTCGGACTTGGAATCCCCCGGAAGAAGTTCGCCGGCGCTCTTTTCTAGGGCCGCAAGATAGTCCGCGATGCTCCAGGCCACTTTCTGACCTTTGGTGGAAAGCTCGATGCCGCTGACAATGTCCGGCTTGGTATCGAATTGGATTTTCACATCGGTAGAAAATGTTTCATTAATCGCCCTCTGGATGTCAGCTCGTTGGGCCGGGGGGAGTTCGAACGCACTCCTTACGCGGACCGAGTCGGACGAAGCCTTGAGGTCGGCGGCAAATTGCTCCCGGGTCGGCCCCGAGATAGCCCGCAGCCTGCTGACGAACACGGCAGTGATCCGCGCTTCGAGGTCCTCGGCGGAGAGATCCGCCAGGGTCTTTCGTGCAATCGCGAAGACTTGCTTCTGGGTCCACTGGGTAATTTCTCGGTTCAAATGACGCTGCTCGCTCTGCAGGGCTTCCTGGCGTTTGGCCCGCCATTCGTCGGCCTCCGTTCGCGCTTTCTCCAGTAATCGCGTTCGTTCGGCTTTGACTTCGTCGGTGCTTTTTTGCCACATCCCCGCCCGCTCCTGGTCGAAAGCTTCGTTCTTGTGCTGGAATTCGTCGTGCTCCTTCTGCGATTCCGCTTTTTTTGCCGCGGCCTGCGCGAGTTGGTTAGAAATCCCTTTCTCCCGTTCATCGATCGCGTGAAGAATCGGCTTGTACAGGAACCGCTCCATCAGCCCGACCAGGATGAGGAAGTTGATCACTTGGGCAACCACCGTGAACCAATCGATCGGCATGGTTCACCCTCCCGTTGCGGGTATGATGGCATGGTTCCAGAAGGGATTCGCGAAGATCAAAATCATGGCGATCACCAGACAATAGATGGCAATTGATTCAATCATCGCCAGGCCGACGAATAAAGTTCGAGTTATAGTTTTTGAAGCATCGGGCTGCTGGGCCAGCGAGCTTAAAGCCGTCGCAACCGCTCGGCCTTCACCGAGCGCCGGGGCGATGCTCCCCACCGCGATCGTAACGCCAGCGGTCGCAATCGAAGCGATTGCGATGAGAGTCATACTGTCCATATCTGTCCTTCCGGTGAATTTTGCATTTGCTTATTCGTTCGTTCGCGTGGCTGCAGCGATGTAAACGGCCGCCAGGATGCTGAAGATGTACGCTTGCACCATGCCCGTTAACAGACCCAGCAGGTTCATAAAGATCGGGAACAGAAGCGGCGTTATCGTCAGCAAGATGCCGACAATCATCGCCCCACTCATGATGTTGCCGAACAGTCGGATCGCCAGGGCGAACGTACGCGACAATTCGCTGATGACGTTGAAGGGCAGCATGATGAAAGTGGGCTTTAGGTAAGACTTCAGATAACCGATTAATCCCTGCTTCTGAATGCCGAAGATCAGAACTGCGACAAAGACGGAAATAGCCAAAGCCGACGTCGTGGAAAGCGAACCTGTCGGCGGATCGTACCAGGGAAGAATCATGCAGAGATTCGAAAAGGCAATGAAAAGAAACAAAGTACCGATGAAACCGAGGTACTTCCCGGGATTGTGCAGGCCAACTTCTTCGATCTGTTCGCGAATCGTGGTGACGACGATTTCGAGAAATCCCTGCCAGCGTGAACCGGGTCCCTCCGTTTTCAAACGTCGGGTGATCAAGAGCGATCCCAAGGTCAGAACAAACATCAACGCCCAGGTCGTGACGATCGTACTATTGAGCTCGACGAACTTCCAGCGCCAGAGAATGATTTCATCGGGACTAAGATGCAAGAGGATTCTCCTTCACGAGTTCCGTCCGTTCTCTTAACAGCATTCTGGCCAGCCCCCGGACCACAAAAATTCTCGCACACAGAAATCCCAGCAGGCAGGCAGAGAGACTCTCCCACGGCCCCTGCGAAACGAAATAAAATCCGACGAGCACCAGGGCGGCCCGGAGCAAAAAGCTGCCGAGGAACCAGAGGGCCGGATTATTGGACACTAAGCCCTTTTGGACTGTCCACCAGAGGCCGCCCAAAAAAACGATCCCGAGCAAAAGGCCGGCTATCCAGGCATAGGCAAGGTTTGAGTAACTACTCATGGTTCTCTTCATGCATCTGATGGAATTGAGATTTGATCCAGTGCCAGGACGTCCAACAACCGATGATCAAGCCCAGCAGAAGAAGCATCAACGTCCAGGAATAAGAGCTCGGGTAACGCTTGTCCAACCACAGGCCCAGAGCCGCACCCAGAAGGGTAGGAACCATGACCGACCAGCCAATTAAGCCGGACATCCCTAAGCCGAACCAGATCGTTTTGGTGGTATCGGCCTGCGCCTTCAGCTTGCGCGCCGCCTCCGCAGCCACCTTCTGGCTGAATTTGGACTCTTCGAGGCCGCGTGGTTCTTCATCCATGTTGAATTTCCATTAATCGGCGAAGGAATCCCCCCTCCATCCTTGCTAATACCGAACGCACGTTCTTTTCCTGTTCGTCCAAATTCAGAAATTCTTCCTTCACTGCAGCAGCGAGTTTATCGAGGTTCGTCCCGCCAATCGCGTTGCGAACCGATATCAAAACATCGGCACCCGTCTTCACCAACACCCCGCGATCGATGGCGACGTAGACCTGACCTTCCCTCGCGGTTTGATAAGTCAAGATTCCCGGGGTCAATGCGGCCGTGCAATCGAGTCGGTGGGGCAAAAGCCCAATCGCTCCTTCGAGCGTTTGGGCGACAAGACTTGTTACATCCTGGCTTTGGAGGAAGATCTGATACGGAAGAAGGACTTTGAGATTAATGAGCCTCGACCCCCTTCCCCGACGAAGTTGGTGAATTGGATCCCGAACGCACCGGCGAAAGCTGCGGAGCGTCCTCGCTCTCCATTTTCTTTTTCACTGGTTGTTTCTTGGCCGTGGCTTCGTCGATAGCCCCGATCATGTAGAAAGCGCTTTCCGGATAGTCCTTGAACTCATCCTTCAAGATTCGCTCGCAGCCATCGATGGCATCCTTCAGGCTCACGTCTTTTCCCTTGATGCCGCTGAACTGCTCGGTCGCGAAAAACGGCTGCGTCAAAAATCTTTCCAAGCGCCGGGCGCGGCCGACGACATTGCGATCCTCGGGAGTAAGTTGCTCCATACCGAGCATGGCGATGATGTCTTTGAGTTCTTCGTAATGGGCGAGAGTCTTACGGATTTCCTGCGCCAGGAGGTAATGACGTTCGCCGATGACGGTCGGAGTCGCCATTTTGGAATTGGATTGCAGTAGGTCTACCGCCGGGAAGAGCCCTTCACTCGCTCGTTTGCGGGAGAGAACGATCGAGGCGGAGAGGTGAGAGAACGCGTGCACCGCGGCGGGATCGGTCAGGTCGTCGGCGGGAACGTAAACCGCTTGAATGGAAGTGATCGATCCCGAATCGGTGTTAGCAATTCGCTCCTCCAGGCCCGATAATTCGGTACCCATCGTCGGCTGATAGCCCAAGCGCGAGGGCATCTGTCCCATCAAGCCGGAGACTTCCATACCGGCTTGGATGAAGCGAAAGATGTTGTCGATAAGCAGCAATACGTCGCGATGTTCATCGTCGCGGAAATATTCGGCCATGGTCAAGGCCGCCAGTCCGACCCGGAAGCGCGCTCCGGGGGGCTCGTTCATTTGACCAAAGAGCAGCACCATATGCGGTAGCACACCCGCTTTTTTCATATCGTGATAGAGCTCTTCGCCTTCCCGGCAGCGCTCGCCGATGCCGCAAAACAGGCTCACACCCTGTTGATGTCCCACCATGTTGTGAATCATTTCTGTAAGTAACACGGTCTTACCCACCCCCGCGCCCCCGAACAGCCCCGCCTTTCCGCCGCGCTCGAGCGGCATCAAAACGTCGATGACCTTGATACCCGTCTCGAAGATTTCGGATTTGGTCGAACGCTGGACCAACGGGGGCGGATCCCGATGAATAGGGCGCCATTCCACTTCCGTAGGAGCGGGCTGACGATCGATGGTATTACCGAAAACGTCAAACATTCGCGACAGGATCCTTTTTCCCACCGGCACCTTTAAAGGTCCTCCCGTATCGAGGACTCTCATGCCCCGAGAAAGTCCCTGCGTCGGATTCATTGCAATCCCGCGGACGTGATGAGCATCTATCTGCATCAGAACTTCGATCGAAATAAGTGAATCCTTGCCCGTGCGAAGTTCTGTGTATACGGCGGGTAAGTTCTCTTCGAAATGCACATCGACGACGCTCCCGCGCACGGACCTGATAACGCCGGTGTTCGTCGATGGAATCTTCCGTTCGTTCCCGACCGATCGCAGTTCTGTTTCGAGTGCGCTCATTTTTCTTTCTCTGGCTCTGGACATTAAGCCGCGATCAGCCATTCGCGCGCACTCTTTAAATTGGCTTGGTCAAAGTACCGGATGGTGGCCACGGTGAATGGTTGGCAAAACAGCGACATCCCCATCTCCCACTTCGTTTCCCCAACCATGGCGATCTTCTCGATTTCGGAGAAATGCTGAATATCGAACTTGATATCCTGCCAGAGCGCGCCGAGCTCCCAACCGTGAAATCCGCTCATATCGAACAAGATGCGCAGTTTTCCATGTTCTTTGAAGAGCCGATCGAACTCCGGCACTAAATTAAGATAATCTGCCTTTTCCAGCTTGCCACTAACGTTGACGACGAGAAGTTTCCCGCCCTCTTCTTCTTTGAATTGAACCGACATTAGAAACTCCCTTGAATGTAAAGCCGTTAAGATTCTCTAGGATTGGGCTCGGTTTTTGAGAGTCCGTGGGTACTCTCAATTTGTTCAAGTGCCGCTACCATAGCTCGACGACGGATGTGCCGCACAGCGCCGCTGACTTTCGCGGAAAGAAAGATCTCGATCAGCTCGATTGCCAGAGCACTGCCGATCACTTGGCCTCCCAGGCAGAAGACATTCATATCGTCATCTTCCACACCCTGATGCGCCGAATAGAGATCGTGGATCAGTCCCGCGCGGACAGAAGCAATTTTGTTGGCTGCGATGGTCGCCCCGACCCCGCTGCCGCAAAGCGCTACTCCGCGTTCGACTTTCTCGGAAGCGATCGCTCGGGCCAGAGGAATGATAAAATCTGGATAATCGTCTTCGGGATTGAGTTCGTAAGCCCCAAAATCGACTACTTCAAAACCTTTGTCCAGAAGTGTCACGGCTATCTGCTCCTTTAAGTTGTACCCGCCGTGGTCCGCCGCGATTCCTACTTTCCTAGGGGCTTTTCCTTCTTTCGGAGACGGCTGGAGTAGTTTCGTTTCCCACGATTCCTCATTGCGACTCCAGGCTTCGGAATTTTGCTTTACCGAGTGAAGACTACCGGTGATCGAAAAAGGAACGAGGGTAACGGCTAACTCTTCTCGTTCGATTTGATACTTCGGCAGGGACTTCTTTATCATAACTTTCCCCTCGGCGTTCACTTTAAACAGTCAATAATGGCTTGGGTAACCCGTTTCGTTTCGGTCGGATCTCGGACTTCAATGGAATCGACGCCCGCTTGTTTGACGGGGTAGTCGTTACCGCCTGGAAACAGCGCATCGCCGAGATAGATCATTTCGTTAATGGAGATTTTTAGAATATCTTGGAGTTTTCTAATTCCGTAAGCTTTGTCGATGCCGTTTTTCGTAACGTCGATGGAAGTCGCTCCTCCCATCCGCACCGAAAACTCCGGGATCAACTCCACTAGCTTGGCCGTGATTTTCTTTCTCTTGGCATAATCCGGATCCCACTTCTTCTTCTCTTCCAGGGGAGCGAGTTGCCCGAGTGCGGAAAAAGTAATCTGACTTCCCCGATCCTCTATCATTTCACCCCAAAGTTGAATGGGCTTATAGTCCGCTTCTTCAAGAGCCCTGCGGAAAGAAGCCAGGATCTTGACTTTTTGGCTCGGGGAAAAATCCTCCGAATAAAGTTCTTTCCAACCGACTTCATAACTAAAAAATTTGGTGCCGCACGTGGGCAGCAGAGCCAGATTTTTCAAGTTAGAATTCTCCGAGAGCTTGGAGAGCACTTGGATTTCGAACTGAGGCCAATTTCCTCCCGAGATGACAGCCACATGGACGATGCGACAAAGGTTACCTATCAAGGAAGCCATTTCCGCATCTAGTGAAGATTTGCTCGGAGCCAGCGTGCCGTCCAAGTCGTAGACTATTAGCTTTTTCATGGAGATCCGAAAGGGTCGGTCGATTAATTAAGCCTCGAGTGGCACAGCGGGTTTGGTGGCAATTAAAGCCTGAATTTTTTTCATTTTGGAGCCGACGAATAAGACGTTAGTCACGAACATCTCCACACCTCGTCCGCCCATAGTCCGGATATGTAAATCGCCCGATCCCATTCCAATAATCCAGTGTCGAAAAAAATCGTCCTGTCGATTGAGGGATATCGTCATATTCTGCGTGTCGTACGTATTGTTCACGATTCCCCCGAGAAATTCATGGGTGACTTGGCCGGGCCGAAATCTCCAAAAACTCAGACGATCTACGAAGAAAACACTTGTGGCCCAAACCACCAAAAGCAGAGTGGAGGAGAATAGGTAGTAGCCGAGACTCAGAGAAATCGATTGATTGCCAAACCAGCCGAGGATAACTCCCCACCATTCCAGATGGACGGAAAAGAGTATCAAAAAACTCGCGGCGGCAATCAGCAGCGCCGCTTTCATGCCCTTGATTTTGGTGCTGGAAATCAAGATTAACAGGAGCAGAAGCGAAGTGTAGATCACACCGAGATCTCGGCCGCGGTAGAACCATTCCATTTTGCTGCCTATTTGGACCTGATCGTGATTCGACCAGGTCAGTAGAGACATGATGTATCCGGCCACCCAAAGAGGCCACCAGTAGAAAATCGCGGAATGACCGACGACGATCACCTGAGTCGCGATCGCGGGAGTATGGACTGTGACCTGTTTGGGCACCACTCCTTGTTCGGTGGCCAGCGTAGAGTCGAGTGGTTGAATAATTTTATTGGACATTGATGGTATCTCCTGAACGATTGGGGGTCTCCAGTAGACCAGTCCCTTTTGAAAGATCTCTTCCTCCGAGAGAGGCGCTAACTCGCCTCTTCGGAGTTTCCTTCGTGTTGTTGAAGGATCTGCTCGGCTCGAACGAGATTTGCAGGTTCGACCCAGACTTCAGCCGCTAGGCCGGAGATGTCGCCGAGTCCGGCATCCAGGTAATCGCCGAATACTTTGCAAGGAATGCCTTCGCGCTCGAGTGCATTCTGCCAGATATGGGCTAAAAACGGGTTCGCGGCAGAAGCTAAGCGAACGAAGTCGTAGGGTTTCTCAGTCGGCAAAATTTTCATGATATTCTCCAAAAAACTCTCTAGCCTATCGAGAAGCCTTCGCTCGGCCGCACCGAATCGTTCGTTGAGTCAGAGGCGATGATGGCATGTACCGCTTCGCGCCAAAAGCGATATTTCGCTTCTTCGCCGTTCAACTCTCCTGCCACTTCCCACAAAATGTAGAAGCGAGGATGAATTAACTTGGATTGATCGGGTTCGCGAATCAGCTGCTGGGTTTCAAGTTTTTCCACGGAAGTTCTTTCCTTCCTAGAACCGCTCGATGGCAGGAACTTAACAACTATTACAACGCACGAGAAACGCCTGAAACTTAGTTAGGTATTGCACCCCATCAATTCGTAACTTCGGCGGAGCGAACCCGGACGTCCCCTCTAGCCCTAACATCGACATTCGGTTTCTCCGATGTGGCATCACCTCGTTGTCTCGGGATCGATCAGAGGCTAGTTGGCTTTTCCAGGCTTCATGTTTCCCTATGGCTTAGTTTGCAAATCCCAATCGGTGAGTTAGAGAGGTAATGTGGTAGAGTGAGATAGATGAATGAGAAATTGGGTGTCAGGGAAAGCCTGTCGGGCCTAGGGAATGATGGACGCAAGATGCGGAATTATTAAACGTCTTCGATCCCGCGAGCGGGGCGAAGGAACAAATTCGAGCGTTTCTTCTTAGAAGTCCCGGTCGTCGAACGCCAAGCGAAACGCTCTTCGATGGACGAGATAAAAGGACTTTAAGAACAACTACGCCCAATATCTCTTAAATGATCATCTTCCCGATGAAGCGGTACACAACTCAGGCAAAGTCCACTTCCGTAAGGTCCCGATTGAAACTGAAGGCACTCAGAGTAGGCTGACAAAATATCGTTTCGAAAATTCCCAACCAGATTTTAACGCCGATAGGGTAATCCGAAATCTGAAACAACTCGAAGAGCAAGCTTTTACACCCTCTGAGAAAACCAGTGATTGGGTGGAAAATTTTCAGATTCCAGCAACCAGTACTTTTCATCCGAGGACCAAGAAGCCGCGATTCGAAAAGCGGCTTCAACCACCCTCGGGGTTAATTCTCGGGGAGGTAAGGCCCAACGCAACAGCTGATCTCCAGAATCTAATCGGAGGATTGTTTCGGGTTTCGCTGGATTTGCATCCCATGCATCGGATTGGGCCGAGCGAGTTGAGAATAGATTTCCCAATCCATTTCCTAGACCGCAGAACCAATCCCTCTGATCGGCTGTCCAAGGCCCTTTCCAGTCAAATCGTTCTCGATAAATCGGCTCTCCTCCCCGGCGAATTTCCAATTCCTGGATGATTCGATCAAATGCAAACCACTCGGAACTATCCCCTCGCTCGTAGCGGCCGGGTAACCAAATATCGGCCCAAATAAAATTGGCTTCGGCAGCCAATTCTACTTCGACCTTCTGATAGTATCGGCTGCCGCGATAGGGAATGGTTGGCCCAGGAAGAACTACTAGCTCCGCTCCTTCTTCGACTCGGATGTGCCATTGCTGCGTACTGAATTCCTGACCTGCAGGATGGATGCGATTGGCCGATTGGCCGGTGACGATGGTACGTGTTCCCGCCCGCGCCGTAATCGAGATCAACTGGGCATCCCCGGCCAGCAAACCCGCAGTCGGGTTCAGAATATACAGCAGTGAAGCGGATTCCCCTGAAAAATGAAAAGGAGGAAGGATTCGCAAAGGCACTTGCTGGTAACATTCCCCCAAACGTGTTTTGCCGGCGGTATTGAGAAGTTCCACTCGAAGTCCGCCGATCTGACCAGCAGACTTTTGAGCCAACTGCAACGCAGTAAATTCGGGAGGTATCACAAAATCCCCCACTTCGATCCTTTTCATCGAGCAGACTTTCGAGCAGCGAGTTGGGCGCGCACCCAATCGACGACCAGATGGGAATTCTCTCCCTGCCTAAGGCTAATCATGAAAAATGGTTTTTCGCCGCGCATCTTCGTGGCGTCCCTCCGCATGACTTCCAGATCCGCGCCCACATGAGGAGCCAAATCCACCTTATTGATGACCAACAGATCACTGTTGCAAATTCCGGGGCCACCTTTGCGAGGAATTTTATCCCCTTCGGCTACGTCGATGACGAAAATGAAAAGGTCCGCCAGTTCTCGAGAGAAGACGGCGGTCAAATTGTCTCCTCCCGACTCGATAATCATCAATTCCAAGGCCGGGATTTGACGTTCAAAGTTGGCCACGGCACTAAGATTCGCGCTGGCATCATCCCGGATAGCCGTATGCGGGCAACCGCCGGTCTGCACTCCGACAATTCGCTCTAGTGGGAGCACATTTCGTCGGGAAAGAAACTCCGCATCTTCATGCGTATAAATATCGTTGGTGATGACTGCCAAATTCACGCTGGGCCAAAGATCGCGGCAAAGTCGCTCCACCAGGGCCGTTTTGCCGGAACCGACCGGCCCCGCAATTCCCAGTGTAAAAACTTTACGCCGGGGACCGGCAAATCGGCCGCCGCCATGCGAATGACCCGAATCGTTGGGATCGCGATGGTAGAGACGCTGGCTCGAAGAGAGATGCGATTTAGGATCGAAACATTCGAGAGTAAAGTCGGGTCTGTTCATCGCATAAAACCTCATAGAGCGGATTTCCACTGCCGGCCATTTCGACCGGACGATCAGACATGATCTCAGCCAGGGATTCAATTTCCGAATGCAAGTATGCGAGTATTTGCTGCCCGTGGGTATGATTGACTGGGATGGCTCTAGCCCCCGCACCGATCATCCCCAGGCTTGCCTGATGCAGATAAACGATCAGGGTATTTTTCGCAGTCGATTCTGCTAACGCACCCAGTAATCCGAAGACAATCGCATGATGCCAACCTGAACCGATTCCGTTTGGGAATAAATATTCCAACCCCTGAGCTGACCAGTTCCAGGTGCCCGCCAACCAGAAGAGTTGATCCCCCATTTCCAGACTGGCCGCTCGCAAGGAGGGGACGGGCATCATCGCGGTCATCAACCGATTCAATCGTTTCAACTCGACAGCATGGTCGTCGGCATGGATTTCGCGACTGGCTTTGTGCGCCGCAGCCAAGAAAACCCCTTCCAGGGGAGCCAGAGAATAACGCAACCAGTTTCGGGTCCAAGTTTCGAGCGACTCGGAATCCATCACTGTCTTTCTCGCAATCGCTGCTTCCAGACCCCAGGAATGTGTATACCCACTGATCGGTAGTGCCGAATCGCCTATCTGAAGCAAACGGAGGTTCATGGATTCGGACTTTTAAAACAAAAAATATCTTTGTGTCATGGGCAATTCACGGGCCGGTTCACTACCAATCTTTTCGCCATCTACCCAAACCTGATAGGTATCCGGATCGACCCGAATATCGGGAGTCAAATCATTCAATTTCAAATCCTTTTTCGAAATATCGCGGCATTTCTCGACTGCAACCAGCGGACGTTGCAAGCCGTATTTTTGGGCGATGCCTTCCGCCAGCGAAGCCTTCGAAACAAAACTAAAGCTGGACTCCGTCATAGCGCGGCCGAACGAAGCAAACTGGGGGCGTTGATAGACGGGCTGAGGCGTGGGGATACTGGCATTGGGATCGCCCATTTGGGCGTAGGCGATCATACCCCCTTTTAGTATAAGCTCTGGCTTAACTCCGAAATAGGCTGGTTTGAACAACACCAGATCCGCCCACTTACCCGGCTCAATACTGCCAACCTCACGAGAGATACCGTGAGTTAACGCTGGGTTAATCGTGTATTTGGCAATGTATCTTTTCGCCCGAAAATTATCGTTTCGAGAATTGTCTTCCGGAAGTGTTCCAAATTGCGCTTTCATCTTGTGGGCGGTTTGCCAGCAGCGGATGATGACTTCACCAATCCGGCCCATGGCTTGCGAATCGGAGCTGAACATACTCAATATCCCGCGATCATGCAGCACATCCTCTGCACCGATGGTTTCTGGCCGGATGCGACTTTCGGCAAAAGCGACATCTTCCGGCACTGATCGCGACAAATGATGGCAGACCATCAGCATATCCAGATGTTCATCAATCGTGTTAATAGTGAACGGCCGGGTGGGATTCGTGCTGGAAGGCAAAACGTTTTTCAGCGAAGCGATCTTGATGATATCCGGAGCATGCCCACCCCCTGCTCCTTCCGTGTGATAGGTATGAATCGTCCGACCTTTGAACGCGGCGATCGTATCTTCTACAAATCCGGATTCATTTAAAGTGTCGGTATGAATGGCCACTTGGATATCGAAACGGTCGGCTACAGCAAGGCAATTATCGATGGCCGCCGGAGTCGTTCCCCAATCTTCGTGGAGCTTCAATCCACAAGCCCCGGCTCGTACCTGTTCTTCAAGAGATTCCGGTAAACTGCAATTACCTTTGCCTAAGAAGCCAAAATTCATGGGAAAAGCTTCGGCGGCCTGGAGCATTCGCTTCATATACCAGGGGCCTGGAGTGCATGTAGTTGCCCAGGTTCCCGTGGCCGATCCGGTCCCACCGCCAATCATCGTTGTAATTCCAGAAGCAATTGCCACTTCAATCTGCTGAGGACAGATGAAATGAATGTGCGAGTCGATGCCACCCGCAGTGCAGATCATTCCTTCACCCGAAATGACTTCGGTTCCCGCACCGATCACCAGCTTCGGATCCACTCCGGTTTGAATGAGGGGGTTTCCCGCTTTGCCGATACCTACAATCCGACCTGCCCGGATTCCAATATCGCCTTTAACGATTCCCCAGTAATCGAGGACGACCGCATTGGTAATCACCAAATCGAGATGCGGATATTCCGCAGGCAATTTCCGGGAAGTCTGCCCTCCTCCATCTCGGATGACTTTGCCGCCCCCGAAAACGACCTCTTCCCCATAATGAGCAAAATCTTTCTCAATTTCGATGATGAGATTCGTATCGGCTAGGCGGATGCGACCGCCGGTGGTGGGTCCATAATGACCGGCATAAGAAGCCCGCGAAATTCGCACGCTCATGATGACTCCTTCCGGGGCTCGTCGCCAAAGCCTTCAGCACGCATCCGTTCGAGGCTCTGTTTGCGAATCCCAGGATCGTCGAGTTCCCCGGAGACTAGACCACTTCCCCCAAAAACGATTCGACTTCCACCCAAAGGCACCAGGCTCACTTCTCGGATATCTCCCGGTTCAAACCGAACTGCGGTGCCGGCCGGCAAATCGAGTCTTTGACCATAGGCTTTTTCCCGATCAAAGACCAAAGCTCGATTCACCTCGAAAAAGTGAAAGTGAGAGCCCACCTGTATGGGACGATCTCCTCGATTGGTCACGCTAATTGCGGTGACCGGCCTCCCGGCGTTCAGTTCCAGGGAAGGACCATCGAACAGGTATTCACCGGGAATCATCGTACCCTCAAGAAATCGGATCGTGAACGGTTACAAGTTTAGTTCCGTCGGGAAAGGTCGCTTCTATCTGGATCTCATGGATCATTTCGGGCACACCGGGCATCACTTCGTCACGCTTCAATATACTTCGACCCGCCGCCATGATTTCTGCAACCGTCAAGCCCTCTCTGGCCAGTTCCATCAAAGCGCTGGCAATCAGGGCGGTGGCTTCGGGTACGTTCAACTTAAGTCCGCGCGCTTTGCGAGACTTAGCCAGTTCTCCGGCTGTGTAGATTAGAAGCTTATCTCGTTCCTGCGGAGTCAGATGCATGGAAAAGCAACGCCTTACTGAATTATGCCTCGTTTCAGGTCATTCTAATGATTTGCACCATTTTGATTTACAAAATGGTGAGGTAAACGATTAGTAGCCAGCAAGATCCGAAAAGAATGGCAGCCTGGATCAAGGCATGCTTTTGGTCATTAGTAGCGAATTGTCATGTAGCGGCCACTTGGCAACTCGCTACTTTACCGAGTGTCCCCGTATCTTGACAGGCGACGCTGAAATGCGCAAGTCCTGTTAACGGAGTAATACTAGCTAAGTCTCCGCCGGCTGCGGAAAGCTGATGGCACCGCGGCCGATTATTTGCAGAGAGGATCAAACGCTACAGGAGTTTCGGATACGATAAATGAGGACCAGGATGCGATTTGCAAATCCATTATCTTACAGCCCATATTTCGTTAAGATTCTCACTACTTCTTCATTGGCTTTGCTGTCCGGATAATTCTTCTTAAGCACGGCCGCTTTTTGCTTCAGCTGCTTGAGCTGAGCGGCCATCGCTTTCTGAAATTCGGTATTTTTGAGATCGACGCCGGCCGCGGCCGCAACCAGTTGCATATCCAGCTTTTTGATCATTTCCAAACCTGGACGAGCCGACAGTTCGTTGGCAACCACTTTTTCTTTCTTCAAAGAGACGATCAATCCGTTGGCCTTGGTGGCGACCGAGGTTCCCTTAAAGGAGGTCGACAGGGGTTCGACTTGGAGGAATGCTTCCAGGGGACTATCCTTGGCCAAATCTTCTGCTGTGGTCAGTTTCTTTTGAGCCTCTGAGACAATCGCATCCACGAGAGATTTGGCTTCAGTGGCAATTTCATTCGACCCTCGCGACAACGCGACGAGCTTCGGCAGCACAGACAACGGCGGAACGCCTTTGATCAGACTGTCCGCATGAGTTTGCACCGGTTTTGAAAAGGTACTTTTTCCGGTCTTGGCCACGATCGCTTTACCCACGGCCGCACGAACGATGGGATAAGCTCCGTCGGGATAGCCTCGATAAATGCAAGCGCCCGTGTGGTCGAATACTATGCTGTGGGGGATGGTTGAAAAATCGTTCGCTCCATTCACACGCGTTCCCGTCGTAATCGTGTAACTGACTCCTTTGCTCTCGGCCATCTGCCGGATTTCGGCGTCCGTTCCCTCTTGAGCATGCGAACCGATCGTCACCAGTCCAAAGTCAGCCAGCTCCCTGTTTAGAGCCGAGACATGCGGTAAGGAGGCAATACAGGGAGGACAGTGGATGCCCCAATATTCGAGAAAGATAACTTTATCCTTCAGGTCTTCCCTCTTCTCTTGAGGGCCGCTAACGGTCTTGCCAAGGAAAATATCCGTAGTCTTAACTTTCAGGTTATAGTTGCCATCTTTGGGATCTTCTCCGCCGTCGTCCTTCTGGCTACTTTTGGTAGACGATTTCTTGCCCGCGGGAGTTTGAGAAAACCCCGGAGTGGAGTTCAGGCAAAACAAGGTAAAACAAGTGAGCAAAACAGTCAGGCGAATCGCAAACATGATTGTTATCTCTGATCCGTAGTTAACGAAAATATTCTATAAGGGAAAAGATTTGAGAAAATAGTTCCTGTGCTTTTCCACCATGATTGATCGATTTCAAAGATCCTATTTCGATACCTACCTTTTCTTGGCGCAGGTAAGCATGAATTCGAATCGCCGTTTCCATGCACGGGCAAAATCGAGAAAGTAATCATCGATTTGAAATGACAATCTCCCCAAGTGAAATATCCTACCTTTGCATCGCCCGGCAAGGTAAAAGCAATGATCAACCCGACTCATTATCCGCTTCTTGTTTTCGCGATTTCATTCAGTTCGCTCTGGCTCTCGGCGTGGATCGGCTGGTCGTTGCTTCGAAGGCAGCGGGCCATGGAATCGGATTTACGAGAAGACTTCGGCCTCATTCTTGCGGCTTCACTCACCTTACTCGGACTCATCATCGGATTCAGTTTTTCGATGGCCACAAGTCGGTACGACCTACGTAAAAACTACGAGGAAGCCGAGGCTAACGCGATTGGAACGGAATACTTCCGGGCCGATTTGTTACCCTTTGCCGAAGCTGCGAAAGTGCGTTCGCTGTTGAGAAACTATCTCGATCAACGTATTGAGTTTTATCAGGCGGACGACGAACAGCATCTCCAGCAGATCAATGCGCGTATTGTCAAGTTGCAGAATGAGTTATGGTCGGTTGTCGCAGCCGCCGCGGAGGCCCATCCCACGCCGGTCGTCGCTCTGACAGTTTCGGGTATGAACGATGTGTTAAATTCCCAAGGATACACGCAAGCAGCATTCTGGAACCGAATCCCGACGACGGCCTGGGCTCTGATGGCCTTTATCGCATTAGGCTGCAATTTACTGGTGGGGTATGGTTCGCGAAGCACCACTTCGGGTTCTAAATTATTGCCAATACTTCCCTTTATCGTTTCCGTTGCGTTCATGCTCATTGCAGACATCGATTCCCCGCGCCACGGAATTATACGAGTGAAGCCCCAAAACCTGATTAGTCTCTCCGAATCCCTGCAAGTGCCCAACCTGTCGAATTAGTGGTACTTTGTGTGCTTTTGATCAGGCTATGATCGTCAATCGTAGATGGGCCAGCGAACCGTCGAAGACTCTTAGTCATTACTACTCTGAACAACTTTCAAAGTAAAAGGCGCGAATAGCGCCCCGCCAGAAAGAGCAGATACCGTTTTTTCATTTTTGGAACTAAAAAAACCTCATCTTGCTCCGCTCTTCTCGTCCTGATGGGGTCGTCTATCGAACGGTATCGAATGTCGCCTGAACAGTGCATCGATGAGTGAATTCGACTTGCTCTGTTTGAGGGACATACTTGAACTCGAATCTACAAACGTGAGTCACTTTACTGCAGGAACCGCAGATGGCGGCATGCGAGAAAATTTGGCCCTTAATCGATCGATTTTGAAAATCTCGAAAGCTCGGATCATTCGATTGGATATGGATTCGGTGAGGCAAATCAGCTGAACTCCCGTCCCGCGGCTGGTGGAGAAATCCAACCGCAGTCATGAGTTGATCTCCCGAAAGGAGATCCTTCTCTATTTTTCCTCATTCTCTTGTACCGCCAGGGGCAACGTAGGATCCCCAAACACCATGAATTTCATTCCCTGAAAAAAGATCGACGGAGGATACCAGTCGTCGCTCGGTTTCAGTCGCGCCAACCCTTCCTTGGCATAGTAGTAACTGATGGCACTAGACCAGCAATCCCCGAGGTGGGGATGCGGTGCCTTTCTCAGAGTCATCATAAATCCATCGAGTAACGTCAAGGCGCAGGGTTGACTTCCCGTATTGCAGCCGATGTAAGCCACTGCGCCGTTGAGGCCGCGCTTCAATACTTGTTCCCCAAGCCCGGTAGGGTTATACTTCCCCTTCTGATACGGGGCAGGTGGAGGTGGTGGCTCCTTGAAAACCTCGCCTCGGTTGGTTCCGATATGTTCCTGCCCCTGGATATCCACATACGCTTCATAGGGCGGCAGTGGAGCGAAGTAACTCGTACTGCAACCGACCGAGATCATGATTGGCAAACGATCGGAGTTCTTCACGCGAGCGAGACTGCCGACTGAGAAACAACCTTCCCAAGTATTTTCACTGCCGTGCCCGGCGTGGACCACCAAGGAGCTCCCTTCGTTTAACAAGGCCAATACATTCTTTTCGTTGGGTGGAAGTGTTTTGAATTTCGGATTATCGTTGCTGAAGAAGTATCGCTCGGCTTTCCAAGCCATGGGCATCTCGGAGGCGATTTTCTCCAACTGGTTGCGGGCATCGACCCATCCGCCTACATGGAAGAGGCCCATCTTGTGCAACCCAGGATGGTTACCATCGAGAATACTCTTCTCATATGCGAGCGATTTGGTGGCCACGATGTTTACTTCTGCAGGAGTGCTGACGGGCCAGCGGCCGACGGCAATTTTGGGATGGTACTCGATCTGATCGTAGTTGATTGGATCTTTCTTGTTTTTCTCGCCGCGCACTTCACCGAAATAATGGACGTGGAATCCTTCTTTCCGGGCATTCCAATCTTCGAAACTGCCATCTTTTTTGGCCAGGTCGGAGTAATAGAGATCGGAGGGGTAAAAAGAATAATCGAATGCGGCCGGAGTGACGCGGTCCAGGACCATATAGCGGACGGGGAACACATCGATATCCCCGACTAACAGCACATACTTGAGATGGTTTTTACGATACGCGTCATACAAGAAACGTTTGACTTTTTCCGGGTCGTCAGCACCCGCAGTTGTTTTGAGAGTTCTTTCCAGCGAAACCAGTTCCACCTTGAAAAGCTTCTGTTTTTGCTGAACGTAATCCTTCAGCGCAGTATGAAACTGATCGGGGGAGACGATCATAAACAGGCTAGGATCTTTCTTGGGCTCTTGCGGCGACTGTGCAAAAGCTGTCGAAGCGTATAAGAATCCCAAAATTGAAATAAATAAAAATCGAGGCATCGATTAAACTCTAAAAGGAGTGCTATTCCGAAAATGGTAAATTTTTAAACCGAAAAATTAAGTGCCAGAAGACATTGCTCAGGAAGACTTCAGCTCAAGACGCGCCGCTCACAGAAATTCAGTCGTTGCGATGTCTCTATTACGTTCCCTTATTTAAAATCATTTTACCTTCCAACGCAACACTGTCAGAGAAAGGGGCGGAAAAGTATAATCGAATCGACTTGAAGTCGCTTTCCAGTGACTTTCGGTCACGGCTACCCGATTAGGAGAATCAAAATCATTGGTGACATCCGGTTCTCCGGCCTTCCGAGTATCCGACAATGTGAAGACATCGGCTGGAGGAAGCGAATCCCCAAAAGCTGACAGATCGAGCGGTCGGATCTCTTCCTGCAACGAATTGTTGACGGCAAACAGAGTAAGGGTGGTCCCATCTTTCGAGAGAGTAGCGCTGAGATCGGGAACTAAATTCACCGGGAGATTCGATTCGATTTTCAGAGCAATCTCTCCGGCGTAAGTGGCATAAAGTTTTTGGGCGTAATAGGTCGGTGTTTTATATATTCGATACGAATCGGTTTGAATAATTCCGGAACAGAAACTATTAATGAGGTTGGATCGGTTGGCAATGGTTACCAGATCGGCATTCCGGTGCAACAGGTTTTGATATCGCGAGCACAGCAGTGCATTTTCCAAGGTCCAGAGCATACCACGCCGAGGTCCGAAATCCCCGGCGGTCGTATTCCATTCCGTTACGCCGACTTTAATCGATCGCTTTCGGGCATGCTTCTGGATCAATTCCCGCACACGTAGCAGCTCGGCCTCCGTACTGGCGATGTCGCCGATCGAGTACTGATGCGGACAAACGAAATCGAGCCACTTGCCCGCTTTTTCCAACACTCCTGCAGACGGATAACTCGATAAAAGGCAAATACTGGGATCCACCGCCTTCATGGCTTTACAGAACTCGGGTAGTCGATTTTCGTAGTCCGAGCCGGACCGCTCGTTACCGATTTGCCAGTACATGATCCGGTAAGGTTCCGGGTGGCCATTCGAGGCGCGGAGCCGGCCCATCGGCGTGTTCCCATCGCCATTGAAATATTCCACCTGATCGGCTGCATCCTGAACTCCTTTCTTGGTCACTCGAACGCAAATCAACGGCTCCGCATTGACAGAGCGGCAAAATTGCACGATCTCTTCCAAGCCTGGGCCGGTCGGTTGAAGCCCGCCCCAGGCTCGAAAAGGCTTGCGATGATCGGGATTGCCGAGCGTATCGCGCCAATCGAATTCCCCTAGGTTGGCATCATCCAGGGCGCTGCCGCCAAAACGGATAATCCCTGGCCGGAGTTCCTTCACTGCTTCGACGACATCGGACCGCCAACCACCGACCGTTTTGACCGGCATCAGGGAAACATTGTCGATCCAGAGTGTGCCCGGTCCCCGAAACGAAATCTCAATACGTCCGGAGGTCTCTTTCTGACGAGGGGTCAGTCGAGCTGAAAATTTTTGCCATTTCTGTCCCGCGGTGAATTCGCAGGCCGCCAGTTCTTCCGAAGTCCCTTTCAACCGAATATGAACCGGGCCGGAGATTCCCATCTGGCGTAGATAACAGGTCAAAAGGCAAGGTTCGTTGGCATCGAGGGCCAACCCATCTTGACTCACGCCCACCGTGCAGGGCGAAGATCCGGTGACGGCGATTTTCTGGGAAACCAGACCGCTAACCGGATTCGTTTTGTCGAGCGTAAAATTGGCTCGATTGGTGGCCCCACTCGGGTACCAGGGCTGTTCGAGCGAATCTTTTGCCCCAAGGAAACGAACCTTATAAGGGGTTAACCCTTCGAAGCTGCCATCGTGAATTTTTTCGGCCCACATGCTCGGGATGAGATCGCAGAGATATTCGACGAATTGACCGTACTGAAACGGATCTATCGATTCTTTGAATAGCGGTTGATGGGTGATCTTCAGAGGAAATTTTCTCGGATCGATTTCTTCCAGTTTCAGATCGCTGAACCAGACTGTGCCTGTCCCTTTTCCAAATCCCACAAAAAAAAGGACAAGCCGGATTTTACCGTCGGGAGGCGGCCCGAACGCAAGTGCAACCCGAGTCCACTCGGTGGTGCCCCGACGATTGACACCACTGACGATACTTCCCTTCCCTTCCGACTTCTGGACCTGGATGGTTGCGCTAACTGACGCCGCGTGCGGATCGAGATTGTTTGTGCGGACCCATCCGGTGATTTGATACATTTTCGCAGGATCGAGCGTCATCTCCTGGCCTAGAGCCGTGTCGGATTCCATCGTGGAGGAAATTCGGACGGACTTCTTCCCTTCGTGGGTGATCGCAGGGTCGACGGTCACTTCCGCCTGGGCTCCATAAGTCGTCACCTGCCAACCAGTTATTCCTTCCTCAAACAGCGCATTTCGAAACGTCGCTTTCGCGGGAGTGTCCGAGCTATGGAGTGCGGGTGTAAAGATCAAGAAAATGCTCAGGAGCAAACGGGTAGAAAATGTTCGCGGTAGATGCATCATGACTGTGATTCGTCTGAAGGAAGAGGATGTAGCAATGCTGCGGAAAGTTTCACATACTGTCGGCAGAATTCAACAGCAATTCTGCCAAACTTTTTGTTCATGGGCTAGCAGATTCTTTATCCTCTTCCGAAATCTCGCGGGCATAACGTACCGGAGATCGCTTGGAGAGGCTTTGTACCACTTATCTCGACGATAGTTCACCAGACAACAGCCGGAGGGCGGCGTCTCGAACCTCAGAATTCGTTTGAGCTTCCGCAGCTTTTTCTACCACCCTCATCAATTGAGGAAAGCGTTCGCGCATCGGCCAGAGCAGATTCAAAGTCGCCAATCGAACTTTAGTGGATTCATCCGTTTGCAATACATTTTGAAGGGTCTCATAGGCTTGCGAAGTTAGAAAACGAAACCGGAAAGTGACAACCACTTCTTCGCGGATATCGGAATCCGAATCAGTAGTGAGAGTGTGCAGAAGAATTTCTTCGGTCTCCTTCGAATGAATGAAGCGTAATGCGGATATGGCCGTGCGCCGGAGGATATTACTTTTATCGTTAAGATAACTACTGATAATCGGTACGCTTTCACTCAGTCCGGCATTGCCGAGTATCATTAGCCAGTGCTGCGTCTTTTCCTCGCTATCCGCTTTTTGAATTTCTTCGACCGCCCAGGCGACGATCTGAGCAGCGCGGGGAGCTGCCGTTTTGGATAAGTTGCGGGCAATCGAACCTAGGCAAAGCTGGGCCAGCGGCGCGAGCCCAGGTATCGGCGAGTTCCTGGCCAGATCGCGCACGGCTTCTTCTAGGGCTAGAGTCGGGGCCTTAATCTGGGAGATCGTAACCAATAAAGATTGTGCCACGAGAGGTTCCGGGGAACGCGCTTTCAGCAGATTGAGTAGGGCCAGTTGACTCTCATCATCGCCGACACTCACCAAAGCGGTTGGGATGAGCTTCAGGGTCAGACTGCCGGGTGTTGCCCGCCTTGCCAAATCTCCCCAGCGCTCGCTCGATTCCGGATGAACGACCATAAAGGCCTTAATTTTCAAATAGAGAGGAGTCTGATCTTTTTTCTCCTGTTGGTTACTCTCTTCACGAACTAAATCCGCGACGAGACTTTCGAAGGTGGAATCGCCGAGCTGCTTAATTTGCAGTTTCTTAATGTCGGCGGGAGCAAAATGATTCGTGAGGGTTTCCGGATTGACGCTCTCAGCTATTTTTGAACTCTGCTTGATGAGAAGGCTCAGCTGTTCTGCAGATGCATGTTCGTTTCTCAGAAATTCATATCGAATGCTCGATTCACTTGTAGAAAGAGTGGTGTCGCTAACTAAAACTTCTGTACTTTCGGTTCCTTCGATGGAGCGCACTAGACCGAGCTGGGAATCGAATATAATTTGCAAGCTGCCGGCTGGAACGAAGGTCATTCCCATAGTCTCTTCACCAGTTGTTCGATGGAACTTAGGAGGCTCAATTTCTTCTCGGCTTTTAATGAGTGCAATTCGCTCGGGGTGAATACTGAAATTCGACTGATAGACGGCTCGACAACGACCTGCGGGTACGTCCTCCCAAACTTCCCAGGCCTCCGGATCCTGTTCGTCCTTAGGTAAGCTAACTTGAAAGGACGCTATGATCGTCCGAAACGAATTCCGGGATAGTTCGTCATAATATTGAGGAAACAGCAGTGAGTGAATCTGCCCCTGGAGATCGAGATCCGCAATCACAGGCTTGGCAAAGTCGGTTGATATTTTCTTGGCACTCTCTAAAAGCAACTGCTCGCCCAAAAGAAGCACAATCTCCGAGTTGGGCATGGAGTAGGCAACTCGCAGCGTGTCGTTATTTCTCTCCAAGACGGCGACCGACAGTTCCCCTTCCGCAATAATTTTCATAGACTGGGTTTGCTTGCCCGTGACAACCAACTTTTGACCATTACCGAGGGAATTTAAATCGATAGCTCCAGACCCCGCATAGCGGAAACTGTAGATAGAGCGCTCACCTGGAAGAAGCCGGTACGAAAAGGTGGGAGAATGAAAAAGAAGGGGTCGAAGCACTCCCCCCGCTAAAAAACCGGAACAGATAACGAATACGAGAGAAAACCAATACCACTGGATGTGACTGCCGTTTATGATCGAAGACCGAGATTTTAGCGTAATCATATTATAATCTCCGATGTAGGCACAAACTTGTTATAATCCGGTTGCAAATGACAACCAGATGTAAATTATCTTCGAGTAATTATTTCAAAGGAATAATCTTTTCTGTCGGGTAAATTAGATCCCCATTGATGGGGGTCCAATCGGGCCAAGAAAACAACTTGTAATCGGCTACTTGCTGCCAGCTAAGATTCCAAACGTCAGGAAAATTAGGCAGATTCATTTTGCCGATGATATCGATTTCGCCGCCTAGAAGTGAAAGTGTGTCGTTCGCATAATAATCGAATATTAATTCGGGTGTATTAGCAAAACTGAGGGTCACAGATCCATAAAGATTGAATGATTCATTGATAAGGTTCAAGGTTCCACTCACATCGAGTTCAACTTCATCCAACAATGAAACACCGACAGTTGCATAAATTGTGCATGAGATCTTCAAAGCGGGATTTATCGAAGCCGTGGTAGGCGCAAGTAGGAAATTCATGTTGGCTTTAAAATCACCCTTTGTGGCGAGGCCAACATCGACCCCAAAAAAGAGAATGGGTACCGTAACATCTAAAAGTGGTACATCGTAGGGATAGTCCGCATTGATGATTTGAAAATCGGCGGGCAAGGATTGATTGAGCGGTGTGAAGATATCGTTTCCTAAAAATGTCGCGGAGAGTTGGACCTGGCCAGTAGAAGTGTTTTCAAAGCTTGCACTGGTCAATTCGGCGTGACTATCAAAGAGGTCAAATTTATTTCCGAATATATATCCTCCCGCCTGGGTCGCGGCCTTTACGTGCAAATTCTGCGAGAACATGGTAGCATAACCTTCGACCTCATAATTACCATTAACGTAAGCTTCGACGGAGCCTTGATTACCGAGTTGCCAGTTCCAGGGTTGAGTGTAATTCCAATTCCAGCTTTTAAATAGATTAGCGATCGTGGAGACGGACGAGGTGCTGATTTTGGTACCATTTATAAATTCGTGTGCGGAAGTGAGTTCTTTCTTCACTATTGCAACACTATCCGCATACTTCTGCCCTTTGACAGGCGTCGCAGTTAACTTCTTAAATACAGGTTGAAGCTCGCTTAAAAGTTTGGTTTCGGCCGGAGTAATCTTTTGATTATATTTTGTGAAATGTTCGGAATTCGCTTGTTGCCATTTTGCAATATGAACATCGTTAATCTTGATACTTTTAGAAGAATTAGAAAGGTTAGCTTTAGTATATTTGCTGACGATGGCTGAGGCTTTTTGTTCCGTTGCTGGAGTGACTTTGGTCATCAAATTGCTGATATGAGCTCTTTGTTTTGCGAAATCTGCTTCTGAAACGTTGCTCTTTGATGTCATCGTCAGTGGATGTTTAGCTTTGTTCCGAATACTAAAACCATAGCTATTCAGCTTTTGCTCCGCTTTATTCAGAAAGCTCAAGTAATCTCCGAGTTTTACTGTTTTTTTATTAGCCAGCGTTAGCTGCATGTCCGAAGTCGCCTTCTTTCCTACTTTATCGAAGTCGGAAAGTTCAAATTTCTTGAACGCCACAGGCTTTAATGCATTCGTTGCAGTAAAATCCATTTCCTTAAGAGTAACCTTTCGCATTGCAAACTTTGGCTTATTCACTTTATTTTGTGTCTTAGTTTGCCCGAAGCAGACTGCACCCGTTGTCGTAGAGAGTAGCGCACAAAGCCCGAGTGTCAACAACTTTTTTTTTCGCCCAAATAATCTCATGACAAACTCCTGGAAGTAATCCCGTAAAGACAATGGGTACCAATCGATATGCATGCGAGAGAACGAAATCGCTAGGACTTGGCCAAGCTATCCGGCTGAAGTGTCCTGATCGAAATACTCTCTAAGGATTAACTGCCGGGACGAGCGAACAGTATACAGCAAAAATCGATTTCTTTGCAATTTCTGAGTTCTTGGTCTGGAATGACATCACTCATCAGTTTTTTGTGGGTTTGATACTGATGTCGTGCGTGGTGAGTTGATCGGTAACCACAATCGAAGTTTGAACCGTTTGATGACCGGTCAAGCTCACTTCGACTTGGTAAGTACCGGCAGTCGCTATGGCTGGCAGAAAGTGACCATCGGCACCTGATTTACCCGTTGCCAAGTTGCCCCCTTTTTGGGAAATTACAATCTGAGCTCCGATAAGCGGACGAACCGGATTCGAACCCGCTTCAATGATCCGGATGCTCAATTTGGTATCGACTTTGGGATCCGATTTAACGGCTTTTTTGAGATGAACATCTTGCTTAAGATCGTTATCAGAAAGAGTAAAGTCCACCTTTGCAGGAAGGTAGCCGTTCAAGCTAGCTTCGAACTGAAACTTTCCTGACACCAATCCGGTAGGAGAATAATTCCCATCTGCCCCCGTTTTTCCCGTGGCGATTGTTCTTCCAGCTTGACTGATTGTTACTTGAACGTTACCTAAAGGACGTAATGGATTGGTCCCATTTTCCACAACACGGAAAATAATGGTACCCACCTTGGGGGACGCCCCCGTCGTTTTAACCAGAGGTTTTAAAATGACTTCGCGATCGATACTTTTATCCTTGATGTTGATCGAGATTTGCACGTTCTGATATCCGGAATGAGAAATATCAACCTGATAATTTCCCGCGCTGAGATTGGATATCTTGATACTCCCATCTTTCTCCGACTGCCCTTTAGCCACTTCTTTTTTCATCAGCGATGCGATAATTTTGCTACCTTCCAGAGGATGGGATTTCTCACCGACTTTTTCGATGATATGGAGAATCAGCGTGGGTTTACCAGTAGCTGAATCGACGGATGGCTTCAAAAATACATCCCGACTAATCTCTTTTCCCTCGATGGAAATGGTTGATTGCGAGGTCTGATAACCCGGTTTGCTGACTTCCAACTGAAAGCGGCCCGAGGCGAGATTCCGCAGGGTACATTGCCCGTCTTTTCCCGTTTTCCCTGACGCCACTTCTTTTTGATTTTCCATCAAAACCAGTTGGCCCCCTTCCAAGGGGTGTCTTTTTTCGCCGAAATTTTCCCAAACATGTATGTCGAGAACCCCTTGAGCTTTGGGCGACAAATTGTTGGCTTCCACTGTAGATCCTGCGACCAAAACCAATTCTGCTCGATTTTCACCCATCGCTTGAATAGTCAGCTTTTTACCAAGCGACTTATAACCGTTCGAGGTCACCAATAAAGTATAGCTACCAGCCGCTCTGGGCTGGAATTGGATTTTTCCTTCCCCATTGGTGATACCCCGTAAAGCTTGATTGAGCGGTTCCCCCTCTTTTCGAAGTAAGATGTTGGCACCTGGTAAAGGTTTCTTCCCTTTACCATCGGAGACGGCGACATAAACGGTCGCCGAGAAAGTCAATTCTTTCTCCAGTTGAATCTCCAATAATGTGTATCGATGGGGGAGAACTACTTTTAGGCCGCTTTTAGTCGTGCGATAGCCCTGACCAGAAGTCTCAATCTCATAATTTCCGGGTGCTAGGTCTCGAGAAAATACCCCTTTCGAATCTACATCGATCAATTCCGCTTTCAGTTCCGGATGACTCAAGTTCCGCAAGCTGACACGGAGCGAAGTCCCTTTAGGAAGCGCTGCTACAGATATCGATCCTTTGATTCCTTGACCGATGGCTTGAACTTCTTTTAGGCGGATGAGCGTGAAATCTTGAACGGCCTTCTCAGCGGTAATAGAAATTGGTTCTCTGGGGGTTAGGGTTTCATAGCCTATCGCCGATAACGAAGCCAGATACTGACCCGGTTCCAAGGAAATTTGATAAACCCCGGGGGTATTACTGCTGGGTCCGTCGGCGAACACCTGGATCAACGGACCAGTTTTGTTCATGTTGCGTAAGGTTATCTTGACTTCGGGAACGCCAAGCGCAGCCCCAGAACTATCTTTTGCGGATACGAAGCCTCGCAACGAACTTAACGTCACCGCAGGCGTTTTGATCGACTTTTCCTTCGGATCACTCTTGCCCCGAACCATTGAAAAATCGCAAGTCGCAAACCCCTCACTCTTCGTCAGAGTGATTCCCCTTCCCTCATTTTCGTCTTTAAAGCCCGGGGCCTGAATTTTGTATACATACGCACCGGGTATAAGTTGAGCTTTATACAAACCATTCTTATCGGAAGTGACGCTTGACACGACCTTCCCCGAACGATCCTGAAATTCAATCTTTGCCCCTTCCACCGCACCTGAGATATGTCCTTTCTCATCCAAAGCCAGCACCCGGCCACTTACTCCCGGTCCGGCCGCCCGCAGAGGAACGGTGAACAGAAGCACGAACAAAAGAGTCTTTTTTGCGAGGGAGCCGAACTGTAATGGAATCGGGTGCATGTTCGCCTTTCGACTGAGATTTCTAATGATCCGCCCTTCACTGGGAGACCAGTCGGACTCCGAACAAAGCCGGGGGATGTACTGCATCGAAAGGTCCCCCCGTGATCGTGACTCGAATACCCATATAGACTGCCCCGGAAGGAGCATTCAGGGGCGAAATCAGCCCAGTCAGCGGCGAAGGCATGGGATCTCCGGCCACCGCAGTCACCGGACTGCCTAACGTTTGATAACCGGTTATCGGGGCGCCTGCGGAATTGAGCCAGTTACGCTCCAAAAGGGCCGTCGCCGATCCGGAAGCGCCAGGTCCTCCCAAAAAACCGAGATGGGCGACCAATCGACGCGAGGAACCGCTCCAACAATTCACCTTGAGAAAGACTTGAGTGCTATCTCCAGCCTGGGGTTGAATTCCGACGTGACAGCCCCGCCCAGTCGCTTCGAAAAGGATACCGCTATCGCTCACGATTGATCCGGCCGACCAGACGCCGCGATCGGTTCGTTTTGCCGGCATTCCTCCACTTAACAATTGGGTGGAATGGGAAAAG
Source organism: Telmatocola sphagniphila (assembly GCF_018398935.1). GTDB lineage: Bacteria > Planctomycetota > Planctomycetia > Gemmatales > Gemmataceae > Telmatocola > Telmatocola sphagniphila. The sequence continues at coordinate 2,346,312 of NZ_CP074694.1, forward strand.
GCATACGGAGTTCGGTAGGCGAATGTGGAACGGACTCCGCCATAAGCGGGGCCGCCTCCCAGAACCGGTTGTGTCGCGGGATCCCATACCGTGCCGGCGGGAAAGAGCATCTTGGCGGCACCGATTTTCAAATGCGGAGTCGAAGTCGGATTGGGAGAAACTATTGGTGTAGCAGAGGGGGCGTTTGGATCGCTGGAGGGCGTAGCCGCGGCAGCGGGAGAAGTTACCAGCGGCATCGCCGTAACTACTGGGGCGATAAAATAGTCGCCGTTAGCAGTTCCTGAAGGGATCGTCAAGGTCGCGGAACGCGCTCCTCGAGGTTGCGAGACCGTGGTGTAAACCGCTTCTGCTGAGGGGACGGCTTTTTCAGGTCGGATCGGCAGCAGCGAAATTTCATAATGATCGACGGTGCTCTCATCCCCCGAGATCGTCCAGATTATGCTAAAGGTATCGTCCATTTTATAACCGCTAACTATTCGTACCTGATTGATCTGAATGGGCTTTCCAAATGGAACGGCCGTCGAACCGCTCGGAGGAGAAGAACTGCTGGCTGCTGGAGGTAGTGCATTGCTCCCCGGGGGAGAATCGGTACTGCCCCCTCCACCGCTCGAAGGCGAATTTGAATCGCCGCCCCCCATGGATCCCCCGCCAGAGGAGCCTCCAGTGCCGCCCCCACTGCCATCGAATGAGGAACCACTCCCACTGCTGGAGCCCTTTTCGCCCGGAAAATTGTTCGAATTATCCGTCTGCGGATCTGGCGTGGTAGAGGAGTTGGAATTGTTCGAATTGGCATCTTTAGTGTCGTCTGCCTTGGGATCTTTGGGATCATCGGGTTTCGAATCCTCCGGCTGGGTCGGATCGGCTTTAGTATCATCGGGTTTCGAATCCTCCGGCTTGGAGTCCGCCGGTTTCGGGTCATGTGGCTTAGAATCGTCCGTTTTCGGTTGGCCTGAGTTCATGGCCGTGTTGTCGGACTCGGCTTTAGGAAACGCAGGATCACTGGCATCAGGAAGCGGCAGAGGTTGAAGAGTTTTTGGATCCAAGCCTGCGCCATTCCCAGCTTTCCAAACGAAGGTTTCTCGGGATATGGGAGAATTCGTGATGGGTGTTCCATCGGTATCCGCATGTACGGGGGGAATCATGCGAATGGCTTGCAGAGATTTGCGATCGAGATCGACGGTTTCGCTGTCATAAACGCTTTTCCCGTCGATTTCGACAATCAGGCGCAGGGGATGCCAACGATCCGGAGTTTTCCCAAATGGTTTGGGCTGACCAATCATGCCCAGCGAGTAGCCTCGTATATCCGACTGTTTCAAGGGACCGGAAATCAAATCGAGCGAAAAAACTTGTGGCCCGTCAGCCCCCGATAGAGGAGCAGCCGGTGATCCGAGGAGGTAGGAATGGCCTCCCGTTCGAAAATAGACGTAATTTTGAGTATCTGCCGCACTATGGGTGTCTGTGAGCAAAGTCACTCGCACCGATTGAATCGGAGCCGCATCCCGCCAAGGGGATGCGAAAGTTTTATCCTCATACCAACAATAGACGCCTGAAAGTTGCCCCTCCAATCTCCGTCGTTCTTGTAATAAGGGCTGGTAAGTCTGGTTGATGCTTGCCAGATTTTTGGTATCGTCTTCGTTCGCGAGATTCGTGTTAACCAGCTCAATGAGTTCCGAACGATTCGCGTCGATCGCAGCAATCTTTGTCCCCAGATCCGCCATCTTCAGGCGAGCCAACTCCTGCTCCATTTTGGGTTTAACCAAGGTTTGGGCCGGTGTTTGGTTCGGCGGATCTTTACTGGCACTCCCCGATGCAAAAAGCTTTTCATTGACGGTAATTTCGTAGCTTTTAAGAATCCACCCGTGAGTTGCCTGGCTCATGAACCCGATTCGAGAAATATCGGAAACTTTCACGTCTTTCAGCAGTTGAGAGGTCGACTGGAAAAGGTCCTGCCCCGCATCTCCAGCAAGCTCGAAAGTGAATGTGCCTGTCGATCCGGCCTTGAGAGTTCCCTGGGCATCCGACTTTTGGGGAATCGCACCGTAAGGAGTAAGTTCGTCGCTTTTTCGCCCAACCGGCTGCAGCCAAAGAGGAAATCCCAAACCGAGATCGAGTGCGAGAGGTTCGTCGCAGTCACTTCCCTCATCGACATGAATTTTGACCGTCAAGCTAGAGACTAGTTCATCGGCTTCGAACTTTTCTCGCGGTTTGGGGAGCGAATCCTCTTGCGATCGTAACGCCCAAACTAGCAGCACGATAGAGAAAAGGGCTAATATGCCTTTGGGAAACGCAGTCATAAGACTACCTCTTCTCAGCCCGGTGAGACTAAAGTGACTCTAAGAAGCTCGTCGATTCAACGATTTAGGGCCGCGCTGCGAACAATCTTTGCGGACTGCCGGAAATATTGGGATTTCGCAACGTACACCTAATGACGACTCTTTTCTAATAACTGCGTGTCCGGGGTCCTCGTACACAGGATAGCGAGTAATTTGTAAAAAAAATTTTCAGTAGCGATAGAAATGATGAACATTAACTTGAATTTCTTTTTCGGGATCTCCAAGGCCGGTTCCCGTTCCCAATTCAGGGACCCCTGAAGTGAAGTTTTAGCGAGGCGCTTCGGAGATTTTCAAAAGGGTTTGCGCTTCCCGGCGGAAAGCGTCCAACTCCTGAGCCAGGGACTCGGTAAGCAACGCTTCTTTGTGACATTCGTGTGCTTGCTCGTACCAGTTGCGTGCCCTCTCCGCATCTCCCAGCTGATGATAGCTCATTGCTAAAAAGTAAAGATCGCTGGCCGGATTCTGCCAATTTTTTAGACGACTTTTGTTCAGCAAATCAATCGCCTCCCGATAGCGAGCTGAACGGTAGAGTGTCACCGCCAGGGTGTTTTGGATAGATCCATCATTCGGATCGAGCTCAAACGCCCGTTGCGCCAGTGGAAGTGCCTTTTTAGCGTCGCGGTACTTCTCGGGTCCGGCCACATAAATCCAGGCCAGTTGATTATAAGCGAGCAAATCTTGCGGATTGAGTCGAACCGATTCCTGGTAATCTTCGAGGAGTTGCTCGGTTCGGTGGAGCAATTCGCCGAACTCGGCCCTCTTCTGGTGATAGCGATATTGACCCGGAAGCAACTTGATGGCCATCGAAAGATCTGCAAAAGCATCCTGCAGATGTTCCTCCTTCCAGCACAGAGCCCGTTGATAATACGCTTCGGGGCTTATCGGATTGAAGGCCAGGGAAATGGACCAGGCGGCCAGCGCCTGTTGGGTAAGATCTCGAACCACCAGCCGATGAGATCTAGAGGTCGAACCGATATCGGAGGAGGATTGAACGGCGTCCCAATCGAGATCCATGTTCGCGAGGCCGGTCCGGATGAGGCGAAGATCCCAGATGTGAATCGATTTACCGATCCGCGAACTGGCGATCAGTTTGGTTCCATCGGGTGTAAATCCAAGCCAACTGGCTTCATGCTGATGCGGATCCTCGAGGCGAGCCAACTCCCGACCTGTATCGGGTTCTAAAAGACGGATTCGACCGCCTCGGGATTCGACTGCAAGTAAGGAATCGTCCGAATTAAAAGCGAAACTGCTGGCACTACCGAGAATCGGTCCTGGATTCCAGCTTTCAACGTGCCAGAGCCGGAGGTGTCCCGAATTCGTGGCCAGCCACTTGCCCCCTGGACTGAATTTGACATCAATTTGGCCGGTTTCTGGCAGAAGTTCGACCGGCTGCTTGGGATTCGGTAACGTCCAAATCCGAGCACCGGTTCCATGATGGCTACCTGTCGCGAGCCAATGTCCATCTGGACTCAATGAGACTCTTCTGCAATCGGGATGGGTAACTTTGATGGGTTTACCATTGTCGATCGAAAAACTGGCCCCATTTTTTCCAGTTCCCTCTGGAATGGCGATTATCCTTCCATCCCGGCTGATATCAAAATCGCAATCCGATCCGACTTGACTGCCGATTTCCTCAAAACCGAGTTGCAAGTTGTTCTGGCGGAGTGGTTCAAGACTCAAGGGGTAGCGAGAAAGTCCTTTCCAGGAGAGTACGATGGCCGTACCCGAGTTCTCCAACTTGACGGAGCGCGTGCCCGCAGGGAAGCGAAAGAGTTTCTGACCGTTTTCTAGATCGAAGAGGGTTGAACCTTTGGAAGTGGCTTGGGCAATGATCCGCCCACTCGGATGGATCGATGCTTCGTAGGGAAATTCGTCGCCTGAAGGATTCGATAAAGAGATGGTGCGATACTCAATTGCCGGATTAACTCGCCATAATTCGAGTGCGCCTTCTTGCAGGTTATTTTGAACGAAAAGCCCATCCTCCGTAGTAGGGACCTTAAAAAACTGACCTGGCAATATCATCAGCAACTTACTCGTCCGCCAGTCCCACAACCGAATCTGATTTTCCCAGCCACTGGTCGCCAAAATTTCTCCACCGGCGATAAAAGCAATCTCTGTGGTCGGATTGGTAAAGCCTTCTAAAACGGCGTACGGTTGACCAACTTTTATATCCCATAGATAAACTGTTCGCTCTGGATAATTGCAGTAGGCGAGGATATCTTCCTTGGCATGCCACGCGATGCTGACCCCCGAACTCGAAGTTTGGGGAGTGGGAAATTGCGACATCACGTGGCCGTCAAACAAATCGCGAATCTGAATCCGATTATTTTCAATGCAAGCGAAACGTTCTCCCCGTGCATCGACGACCACTGCTCGACCATTCGAAATGTTAGCAATTTGAATGGGCTGCTGCTCCGATTCGAGGGGGCACAAACAAATCGAGCCATCCATCTTCAGGCAGAGTAGACGATTATCCGGCGTAAAGCACATAGACCGGATTTTATCCTGATAAGGGAGAAATCGAGCCACTCCGCGCTCGGGAGTCCAAACTCGGAGTTGATGGTCGTCCTGCAAGTGGGCCACAAATTTCCCGTTAGGACTGACCATGAGCGAAGAGTCAATCGGATGAGCAACGAAGTCCTCTGCAACGCGGGAATCGTCCGAAACTTTTCGTAAGCTGATTAATCCCTCGCGATTCGCCCGAGCGTAAGTTTCAAAGTGAGAATCGATGGCAAGGGATCTGGTCCCCTCGGGACACCCCGGCCAACTTTTCGTGGTTTCGATATCGGGAAGTACTAAAGCCGCGATAGCGAGATTTCGCAACTCCTCCAAGCTCGAGGAAGGCAATTGAAGCTCTCTCGCGAGTTGAGCGGCCTCGCCAATAACGCGGAGACTTTCCTGACGTTGACCGCGCCGACGACTCAGAACCCCCGCTTTTGCCTGGTCTTTAAGGGATTTCCACAGTTCCTTTTTCATCTCGACATTGGCATCGATCGCTTGTTTTCGGGCACTGACCGCACTGTCTCGTTCGCTTCTCCAAATTGCAGCGGCGATGCTGGAACCTAACGAACCCAGCAGGAGAAGGAAAACCAAAGCCCCGAGCAATACGGCAACAGTTGGGTTGCGGCGACGCCATCGCAGTAAAAGTTCCTTCCGAGTCGCCCGACGCGCTTTCACGGGTCGATCGGCCAGATACCTTTGGAAATCTTCCGCCATTTCGGCGGCCGAAGCATAACGTGAGTTGGGGTCTTGAGCTATCGCCTTGAGAACGACCGTTTCGAGGTCAACGGGGATCTGGGGATCGATTTTTCGAGGGGACAACGGAGCGAGCTTGGTGATTTGAGAAATGAGTTGAAGCTTGTCTCGTCCCTCAAAAGCCGGTTGCAAAGTCAACATCTCGTAGAGCGTTATACCCAGAGCATAAATATCACCGGAGGCTTCTGATTTTCCGGAAAACCGTTCCGGGGCCATGTAGCGAATCGTTCCAACGATATCGCCAGTATTGGTTAAATCTTCTGCATCGGTCGCCTTCGCCAGACCGAAATCGGTGATCCAGACAATACCCTGGTGATCGAGTAACAAATTGGAGGGTTTGATATCGCGATGAATAACCCCCTGTCGATGCGCATGGGCGAGTGCGTCGGCGATCTGAAAGCCGATTCCAGCGACTTTGCGAAAATAATCTTTCCCATGGCTGAGTGAACTAGCATTCGATGCAGTCGTGGTGACTTCGGTTATGAAATCCTCCGGTCGGCCTTTCTGATTGTGTTGAGTTTCTCCGTCGGGTTCCGAACCTTTCTGCACTAGGAATTCGGTCTCAACAGGGTAAGCTAAACTGCGATCCCTCATCTCTTTCACGTCTAGTTTTTTCACATTAGATGAACGGCGGGAATGACGCAATTTTCGGAGATCTTGGAGAACCTGATCGAGTCCATCGCCACGTATGAACTGCATCGCGTAGTAATGAAAACCATCGCTCTCTCCGACGCCAAAAACCGGAACAATATTAGTATGATGGAGCCTAGCCGCTGCTTTGGCCTCACGCCGGAAGCGTTCCTGGAATGTCGGAGTCAAAGCGGCATTTGGGGCCAAAACCTTTAAAGCGACGTAGCGACCTAGCGACTCTTGCACCGCTTCATAAACAACGCCCATTCCGCCCCGACCAATCTCCCGCTGAATCAAATAATCCCCCAGTCGTTGCATGGGCCGGCAAAGTAAGCTCGGCGTATTTTCAGATAGGCTGGGAGCCTCCTTCGGTTTCAGGGATTCCATTAATTCTAAAGCGGGAAAGAGATCCCGAATGCTTTCGGCCCACTGCGGATAACGGAGGGTATAATCGGAAATCGTTGGCTTCTCGCCTCGACGAAGGCGCTCGGCGAACTGTTCGGCGAGTTCCTCCACGGAATCGCGTTGGTCGCCCGAAGAATCTATCGAAGCCTCTGATTTTGAGAGCATTTCAGTGGTTACTCTTTGAAGACTTCCGGATGAGTGGCCAAGATTTCTTTCAGACGTTTTAGAGCTCGCATATATCGATTGCTGGCCGCGGCTTTTTGGATGCCGAGAAGGTGGGCCGTCTCATTATTAGACAGTTCCTCGAAATGACGTAAAGTCAGGATTTCTCGATCCAAAGGGGGCATGAGATTCAGAGCTTCCTGCAAAAAGATCTGTCGCTCCAGACGGATGGCCGCGTGGGAGGGCGTCGATGTACTTCCGAGAACATCCGCGGCCAGAGACGCGGAACTCGCGGGAGGGAGCCCTGAATGGAGCGGAATTTCCTGCCCGGCATCCCGCATTTTTGCCCCTAGATGCTTCCTGTGCAAAGCCAGTAACCGCTGACCTGTCAAAAAGCGTAGCCACAGGTAGGGCGGCATTGTCGGATTGCTCGCATACTGCGGCGCCCTTCGTACGACATCGACACAAGCCTCTTGCAATACATCGGAAGGATCGAGCCGACCTTGCAGTCGATGATCAAGACGCAGTCGAACCATTCGGCGGAGCCGAGAACGATAATATTCAAACAACTCGAGTGAGGCCCGGGGATCTCCCTCGAGGAGTCGACGCTTCAGAAGTTCAGAACCGGACCACACGACAGACATAGTCGACCCCTGAGTTACTACGACAGTCTATGTTTTTCGCGCGAAGAGATGGGAAACTTACAGTGGCTATTGTATCAGTAGAGATTCACCAGAAAGCAGGAACTTGGGAATCAAGGAATAATGATTCACCTTGAAGTCGCAGCTAGACATACAGGAGCGAACATCGATCTCCGACTTGGTGCTGCCGGAAACCGCGTCATGTCTTGAAGGTCCCACGAGAGCAACAATCGCACCAGCGGATCTCGCAAGCACGCCCACGTGAAATTTGTCGCTTTAGCCGAATCGTTCCGAAAATCCCTACTCGTTCCTTCGCAATTGACACTGCCCCAGCATCACAATTCCATGAAGTCAATTTCGAAGCAATGATCGCTGCTGGAGGTACCAATAGTGTCGTTGAATCGCTAATATCTCTGAGATTCTACTGCGTTACAGCATCGCTCAAATTATTTAATCTCCTATAGGAGGCAATTAAAATGCGACGGATGTTTGTTCTGCCTGCTACCTTTCTTCTCGTTATGGGGGCAACTTCGTTCTGCAGCGTCGCCGTTGCTCAGAAGGAGGAACCGCCGAAGACCGGCGCAGAGAAACCTCGCTTCGAGGATTGGAAGTATCCAAAGGCTAAAGAGTTGAGTAGCGGTCAAGGCGCGGGCGGGTCTCATGCGGTGCTAACTACAACAGACGACTTGGACAAAGTAATAGCGTTTTATGAAAAGAAAACAGGGCAAACGCTCAAGGTCGATCAACCTGGCGGACAGAGTATCAGCGGTGGTGCGGGCGAAGCGCGGCTATTCCAGGATGACTCGATACAGCCCGGCATCAAATCCGAGCCGCGACCCGTTGTCGTTCGTATCCTTGTCCAACGTGCAACGAGTTACGATTTAACCCTGGTAATCAGTAAGGCCAAGGGTGAAGATTACACTCACATTGCTATGACCTATTTCTCAAGATAAGTTTCCTTATTTAAGCACGACCGGGACTTCCCCACTGAAAATGGACACAGATTTAAATCCATTAAGCCAAGTTGGGAAGTTCAGGGGGCTTGCTTGTTTTTGAATGAATCGAGTTTTTGATCTCGGCCCATTCTTCCGAAGTTATTGCACCCCCTTTTCGACCAACCTTAACACTTATCCGAAAAATTTGATTATAATTACTTCCTGCCTGTTTCGTGCGATTCTCTGCTGAATTTTTCGTCTCGCTTTGCCAGCCAAGAGACAACGATGTTCCGATCAAGCGTCTTGTTCCTGTCGTTCCTCCTCAGTTGGGGGCTCCTCCAGTCTAGCCAAGATCCGCTTCTGTGGGCCGACGATAACAAAGAAAAAGCCGACGAAAAAGAGCTGAGCTTTAAAGATATTCTCCCACTACTTCAAGCTAAGTGCGTTCGCTGTCACGGGGAGAAGATCCAAAAGGCGGAACTGGATTTGTCATCACCGACCAAAATCTTCCAGGGAGGCGAATCGGGCCCGGCAGTCGTTTCCCGGCAGCCGGACAAAAGTCCGCTCTTCGAAAAAGTGCATACGGGGGCGATGCCTCCGGCCAAGAATGAGCGACTTACAGCTGCAGAAGTCGAACTACTCCGACGCTGGATTTCTTCAGGGGCCAAGTCCGATTCTGAAAAAAATCGAGAAATCGCCAACGATCTCGCGGGCACACAGCATGAAGTCATTCCCATTTTACTTCGACACTGCATTGCCTGTCACGGTTCGCGTCGCCGGGAAGGCGGCTTAGATCTTCGTACCAAAGCGGCCATGCTCAAAGGGGGCAAGTCCGGTCCGGCGATTGTTCCGGGCAAGCCCGAGGAGAGTTTGCTTGTCAAGAAAATCCGAACGAGTCAAATGCCGCCGCGCGATCGGTTGCTCGAAGTCAGCTTAAAGCCGATTGAATCCTCTGAAACGGAAACTCTGGTCCGCTGGATCGCTGCTGGCGCGAACGAAAAAGTCGTTGAGCCGGATGTTGCGACAACCACGCCGGATCCCCTGGTCGGAGAGAAAGACCGGAGCTTTTGGTCGTTTCAACCCCCTAAAAAGGTCGCAGTTCCCCAACCTGATCAAGCCGCTTTAGTCAAAAATCCCATCGATGCCTTTGTGCTACGAAAATTGGAATCCAAGGGACTGACGCTTTCGAAGGAAGCCGACCGGGCCACTCTGTTGCGGCGAGCGTCTTTCGATTTGACGGGATTGCCTCCCGAACCCGCCGAAGTTAAAGCTTTCCTGGCAGATACTTCAGCAGATGCCTATGAGAAACTCATCGATCGCCTCCTGGCCTCCCCCCGCTACGGAGAGAGGTGGGGTCGCTATTGGCTCGATCTGGCCGGCTATGCCGACTCCGAAGGCAAACGCGAGCAAGATCTCTTTCGACCACACGCCTGGCGTTACCGCGATTACGTCATCCGCGCTTTCAACAACGATAAGCCTTATAATCGCTTCCTTTTAGAACAGCTGGCCGGCGATGAGCTGGTCGACTACGAGCATGCCGCAGTTATAACGCCCGAGATGGCGGACAACTTAGTGGCAACCGGTTTTTTGCGGATGGCCCCCGATGGAAGTTGGGCCAACATTACCGGTTTTATTCCGGATCGTCTGGAGGTGATCGCCGACGAGATGGATATTCTCGGCTCCGGCCTGATGGGTCTGACGATGAAATGCGCCCGCTGCCACAGCCACAAATTCGATCCGATTCCGCAGCGCGATTACTATCGATTGGTAGATATTTTCAAAGGTGCCTACGATGAATACGATTGGCTGCGGCCGGACATTCGACCCGGAATAGGTCCCGTCAGCGAAGATCGGCAAGGCGGCCGTCACCTACCTTATGTCTCGACGGAAGAACGAAAGAACTGGGAAGCGACCAACGCGCAGCTTCGTAAAGAAATCGAAGATCTTAAAACTTCACTAGAACGGAAGACGGCGACCCTAGCGGCGAAGTTCTTAGAAGAACGACTCAATCAGCTGCCTGAAGTCCTGCGTGCCGACCTTCGGAAAATGGTGGCCACACCACCGGCCCAGCGCGATAGCGTTCAAATTTATCTGGCCGGAAAATTCGAGAAGCAACTGAAGCTCGATCGCAATGCCCTGAAAAGCGTAGACGCAGCATTCAAGAAAGAAGTTGAAGCAATTGAAGCTCAATTAGGTACGCTGAGAGCAGGCATAAGACCAGAACAGCGAATTCAAGCACTTTGGGATCGGGGTATACCTTCGCCGACTTACGTTTATCGACGCGGCGATCCGCTTAACACGGGCCGTCTTGTCGGACCGGGCGTCCCCTCAGTGCTAACCGATGGTAAGACCCCCTTTGTCGTCACGGCTCCCTGGCTGGGAGCGAACAAGACTGGCCGACGACTGGCTTTTGCTCACTGGCTCACGGAATCCGAACATCCTTTGACGGCCCGGGTGGCGGTGAATCGACTTTGGAAACATCACTTCGGAGTCGGGATTGTCGCCTCGCTGGGCAACTTCGGCAAAACGGGAACTTTGCCCACTCATCCCGAATTACTCGATTGGCTCGCTCGCGAGTTCGTGCAAACCGGATGGAGCATGAAAGCCATGCATCGGCTAATGATGACAAGCGCCACGTATCGGCAAAGTTCCCATCTCTCTCCAAAATTAATCGAACTCGATCCCGACAACCAACTTTACTCTCGGATGCCGCTCCGACGCATGGATGCCGAATCCCTCTACGATACGCTTCTGCTTTTGGCGGGCCGACTGGACGAAACCCGCTTCGGCCCCGCCGATCCTGTGCAATCCCGGGCTGATGGCTTGGTGATTCCTACCGGTACCTCCAAAGGCTGGCGACGCATGATTTACGTGCAGCAACTCCGCAAGCAGATGATTTCGCATCTGGAGAACTTCGATTTCCCGCAAATGAACCCGAATTGTCTCGAGCGTCGCGATTCGACGGTCGCGCCGCAAGCTTTACATCTGTTGAATGATGGCATGGTGGAACAACTAGCGCAGCAGTTCGCGGCACGAGTAGCTCGGGAAGCCGGCGGAGATGCCCAAAAGCAAGTCGAGCATATTTATTTGGTCGCTATCAGTCGCCTCCCGAGCCAAGAAGAAATGAAACTCGGCGTCGAGGCTCTGCATCAATTGGCCGAAGAGTGGAGCAAATCTGCCAAAAGCAACAAGAGCCCCGAAGATTGCCAGTCGCAAGCTTTAAAGACCTACTGCCATGCAATTATGAACTCCGCCGGCTTTCTCTATCTCGATTAATATCGGCTCCAGACACAATCTGGATTGCCAAATGAGCATTGACGGCTGCCGGTAAGGGCGAATACTTCAGAGAGCAAACGATGTCGAAATTTATCGATTCAGATTTTGCAAGCGCTGCTCGCCTGACGCGCCGGGGAATGTTTCAAAGTGTTTCCGGTGGCCTGTGCGGCGCCGCCCTGAGCTATCTCGTGGGAGATACGCTAACAGGGAGCGCCCAGCTTTTGGCGTCCGAGAAGCCCGGCGACCTGAAACCCCGTCCACCCCATTTTGCTCCCAAGGCGAAGTCGGTCATTCACCTCTTCATGAACGGCGGCCCGAGTCAGATGGATCTGTTCGATCCGAAACCGGAGCTCGATAAACATCACGGTCAGGCCTATGCGGATCGGATCGCGGGAGAAATCGAGTTCCTCAAAGATGCCGGCTCTTTGATGCGCAGCCCCTTCAAATTTGCGAAACATGGTCAGTGCGGTGCCTGGGTTTCCGAAGCGATGCCGCATTTGGCCGGTGTGGTCGATGAAGTCGCTTTTATTCGCTCCATGTTCACTACCAATCTCACGCATGAACCGGCCGTTTACCTGATTCAAACAGGCAAAATGGGCCCCGGCCGACCCACTCTTGGCTCCTGGGTCGTCTATGGTTTAGGGAGCGAAAATCAAAATATGCCGGCGTATATCGTACTGGATGACCCCCGCGGTCTACCGGTCAACGGCGTCGAGAATTGGCAAGCGGGATTCCTGCCACCGATGTTTCAGGGGACGCGATTTCGATCCACGGGTTCGCCGGTTTTAAATTTGAATCCGGAGAAGGAGCGGCCCAAAACGGTTGCAAATGCAGAAAGAGATTTGTTGGCAAAACTCGACCAGCTGCACAAGACCGAACGACCGGGACAACCGGTCCTCGATGCCCGAATTGCGAGTTACGAATTGGCTGCTCGGATGCAATTAGAGGCTACCGACGCTCTCGATATTTCCAAGGAACCTCAATCAATTCGGGATATGTACGGCATCGGCCGCGAGCCGACCGACTCCTATGGTCGACGCTGTCTGATTGCCCGTCGATTGGTGGAACGCGGCGTCCGATTCGTACAACTCTACATCAATCAGCAGATCTGGGACAACCACACTTCACTCGCGAGTGAACTGAAATCCGCATGCAATCGAACCGATCAGCCGACGGCGGCCTTGCTTCGCGATCTGAAACAACGGGGACTGTTTGATTCGACTCTAGTTGTATGGGGTGGCGAATTCGGACGCTTGCCGATAGCGCAATTACCTCCGGACAAAAACGAACGACAAGCCGGCCGCGATCACAACAAGAATGCGTTCTGTACCTGGATGGCCGGTGCCGGGATCAAAGGCGGCACCAGCTACGGTAAAACGGATGAACTCGGAATGGCTGCGGTCGAAAACCGGGTGAGCGTCGGGGATTGGCACGCCACCATTCTGCACCTGCTCGGCATGCACTACGATCAGCTTTTTTATGAACAAAACGGATTGAAAGAGAAACTCACTGGGGTTGAAGAGGCCCACGTGGTTAAAGGAATATTGTCCTAAGCTGTCCAATCAAAAACCTTTCTCAGAACTCGAATGACTTAAGATTCGAATTCTGAGATCGAGCCATTCCCTACGCTTTCGCGTTGAGCCCTAACAACTTATCGTCCGACAAAAATCACATCCAAAAGCTGTGCCGGACGCCCCTCTTTGCTTTCTTTATTCGGAGCCGGTTCTCGAGTGATCAGAATGACTCGATCCGTCTTGGTATCCAGGGTACACGTTTTCGCTCCGGTCTTGGTTTTAACAGTCTCCAGGACCACAAATTCCTTGGGGCTCTTTTCCTTGATCACGCTGAGAGTTCCGTTGCCATGAGAGCTAAAGGCTTCCATGGTGCGAGGATTGAAAACGGCCCCATCGCTATTGCCGGCCAAAGGAAGCGTCGTGAGGATCTTGCCGTCAATGGAGCTGAGAATAACACAGGTGGGTGTTCCTCCGCTGCCACCTCGGCACATCGCAAAAAGAATGTGATTCTTAGTATCGATGGCCAAGCCTGCCGGGGCTTTGCCCTTCTCGCCAAGGTCATAATGGCCAGTAACTTTGAGTGTTTTGGCATCGACGACGGCAATGTGGTGTTCGTTGGCAATATCGAAAAACAGATGCCCTTCGCCATCGGTTACCCCCTGCTCGACAGCGGCATTGCTACCATCAGGACCAATAGCCTCAATCTTTCCGACGACAGTTCCATCTTTGGAATCAACGACGAGGACGTTCGGTGCTCGATGGCTGAGAATAAAAAAATGGTGGGTCGTTGGATCGAAGAGATAACCGTCGGCTCCCGGAGCTGGCAGAGTGGTAATCGCTTCGAGTTTCTTCGTATTAAAAAACGTCGCGGGATTTCCAGCGACCAATCCGGTGTGATTCTCTGGATCGACGGCAACGCCGTGCCCAGACGCTTTTTCCAAAGTTCCCGTCAGCTTATAGGTATCGAGATCGAACACACTAACTGCATTGCCGCAAGCGACATAAACCCGGCGATTGAGACTATCCGCGGTTACGTAGTCGATCCCTCCCAGAGCCGGGATCTGTGTGGTCGTAAGAATCTTATAAGGCTTGTCGGAAACATCCTCGGCCGGTGCGATCTTTGCCAAGGTCAAAAAGACGGATAGCCCGAAAACTGATGCCAGCAAGAAGCGGAATTTTGTAAATCGCTTACTCATACGTACCCCCTGGATGCCGATAAAAACGATGGATTTCAAAGAAGTTGTTTAGATAAAGTATGTCGTTTCTTCGTTTCACCTGTGAAGTTTCACACATTCTCGGAAATTTTATCTTCGCTTTATGCTCCCTTTATTTTCTCGCTAATTTAGTCCCCTCTCTTCACTCTGCTTAACCCGCAGCCCGTTGTTCCGTTCCCATCAAGTGAAGGATCGAAGATAGTCGACTCCTGTTGGTCAACGAATCTGGATCTCCGATGAGTGGATTAAGGGCCCCGGATGGATCGAAGTCGAAATCTCTCTCGGAGCATGAATGTCCTCGCATCCCCAAGGAGTTTTTGGAATCGGAACGGCGCGCGTTGAGAGAATGGGTGTGCCGCAAAAAACGTAAATTCGCACGAATATACGATTGATTCAGTTTTCAGTTCTGAGGACATTCAGGAGACATTGAGTGACGATGTGAAATCGCTGTTCGGATGAATAATTAGGTTCGCAATATGTTTATAATCCTTTTATTGGATTCGCATGGAGAATAGACGTGACAGATGATTATTGGTCAAATTTTAAAGATCCTGATCCGATGCTAGCTTTCCTTCGGCACAAAGCGAGTGATCGCAAGTTTCGGCTTTTTGCTATCGCATGTTGGCGAAGAATCCTCGATCTTATACCAGATGTTAGAAGCAGAGTTGTTATTGAAATTGCCGAAGGCCTAATTGGAGGAAAATTTAATGAACGCGAACTGGTTCTTGCGAGGTTCAATGCTCAGGATGTTTTTGATCCTAATGTGAAAGGCGTTAATTTTGTTCAAGAAATTAATGGAGAAATCCGAGATGCTGCGATGGCGGCACACTGTTTGTCACTCTATGATTTTGTTTCGCTTGATGGAGAACCTTGTAGTCAAAGCGGACTAAACGTTGCTTATGGCACAGCGGATTTAGCTGCCAAAGCTGCATCTCGATCAAGAACATTTTCTGTAGAACGACAGGCTCAAAGTCAACTGATCCGCGACATCCCCGGTAATCCCTTCCGTCCCGCAACCCTCGATCATCGCTGGCAGTCCACCAGTGTCCGTGACCTTGCCCTCTCCATCTACGACAACCGATCCTTCGACCAAATGCCCATCTTGGCCGATGCCTTGGAGGATTCCGGCTGCAATAATCGGGAGATAATCCAGCACTGTCGCGGTGATGGCCCTCATGTCAAAGGTTGTTGGGTAGTCGAACTCATTCTCGGGAAGGAGTGATCAATGACGGAGGAAGAATGGATAAATTCGCCCGATTGGCAGCCATTGATTCAATATTTATCCGGATCCCCGCATTTCAGGGAACGAAAGGTGAATCTCTATATTTGCGCAGGTCTTCGTGTTAACTGGAATCTACTTTACAGTAACTTTTCACGTGAGGCTGTAGAAGTAGCGGAGCGGGCAGCCGATGGCCGAGCCACCGAGAAAGAGATACATGACACACAATGGGCTGCAGAATGTCCGACTTTCGGCTTTGACTTCGATCCAGAATTTATCAGAAATCACAGTTATAATAAATCGAACAACACTGAAGTGAAACGCTTAATAGAAATGGGGGTGTTCAAGGAAGAGGATATTCAAGGCAATAATCCACTAGGCGAAAAAAAAATAGTTGATCAACTTTCCAATTTAGCTCATATAGCCTATCACCTTCCTTATGAATCTAAGAACAACAATTTTTCTGACCATCTTTTAGATCATCTGCAACGCCAAGAAGAATGGCCGGGTGACTGGCTGGTTCGAGAAATCTTCGGTAATCCCTTCCACCCTGTAACTTTCGACCCTCGCTGGCAAACCACCACCGTCACGGACCTCGCCCGCAGCATTTATGCCACTCGTGGCTTCGACCAAATGCCCATCCTGGCCGATGCCCTCGAAGACGCTGGCTGCGATAACCAAGAGATCTTGACCCATTGTCGCGGCGACGGCTCTCATGTCAAGGGTTGCTGGGTCGTGGACCTCATTCTGGGAAAGGAGTAACCAACGAATTGCGACAAACGCCGGTGATCCTGGATGTGAGTGGTGTGAATTCTATCGTCGCTGATCCGGTTTGGGATCGCCTCCAAGGAGGGCTCAGTGCATTATTTTTCAAATGCGACTAGCGACAGACTTACACACTGATCTATTCGTTGAACTGAATCAACTGTCCAGAAAGTAGTTAAATGAGCGGGAACGGGCAAGCCTCTGCTCGACATCTCTTCGATCTAGGTCGATCTTCCCGAAGACGATTTCGCAAAGGCTTGCATTGCTAAGTTGATGTTGAAAGAGGCGCCGAGCCTGCCAAGTGCTATTTGGCTCCTTCTTCCAGAAGGGGAGCAACCGAATTACCCAGCGCCCGGTTCAGTCGGAATTCCGCCCGGTTGTATTCGGCCAGCGAAGCATGATAATCGACGATGGCCTGGCTCATGGCTTGGATCGCCGCCACCACTTCCTGAGGACGGATGATCAGCACCAGCAAGTTACCCACTCGTTTGGTTTGCGGCAGTCCTTCGAAGTTCTTCTCCAAGTTTCGCTTGGCTTCGATGTAGGCGGGGATGGCCACATCCAGCCGAGTACGAGCCGCGTTCACGGAGGCGTAAGCTTGCGACACATCGGCGGCCACTTGATCTTGTGCCCGCAACAGGGTCAGCACGGCCACTTCATTTTCAGATCGTCTCTGCCGAATTTTGGCCCGGTTGCCAAATCCCAAGTTCTGCAGTTCCCAGACCAGCTGAAAGTCATAATCGACACGGCTGCCGAAATCGCTGTTGCTGTAGCTGCCGCCACCAAAGCTTCCGATTCCCAGGGTTCCCGGAGGAGAAGTGGAAGCCGGTCTTGCGAGAACTATCGGCATCAATGGGCGGGTTCGTTCCTGTCTTAAACGCTCGACCGATGCTCTCACCAAGGCAGATTGTGAAGCCAGTTCGGGACGATGCATTAAGGCTATTTGAATCAGTTCTTTCAAAGGCAAATTGGGATCCACCACTTGAAGGCGAAAATCGATAGCTTCTTTCAAAGCCAGCGATTCGCCGGGAGGAAGCCTCAAAATTCGGACCAGCTCGGCCATGGCGATGTAATACTGCCCTTCGGTATTAGCGACAGTCTGTTTGCGTCGCGCCAGTTCGACTTTGGCACGGTTGATTTCGACATCGGGCACCAGACCTTCCGCCATCGCGGAAACCTGGCGAACCAATTCTTCCGCCTGAGCAACCAGGACTTTTTGTGCGGCCAATTCGTATTGGTACTGCAGCACCTGGAAGTAAATCTCACACACCTCCAGCGACACATCGTTGTTAACAGCCTGCTTATCGGAGTATCGAGATTCCAAAACGTTGCGGGCAGCGCGGGGCGCAAATACCGCATCATTGGTGGCCACCACGGCTACGAAACCGACACCATACATCAGGGTT
Source organism: Telmatocola sphagniphila (assembly GCF_018398935.1). Classification (GTDB taxonomy): domain Bacteria; phylum Planctomycetota; class Planctomycetia; order Gemmatales; family Gemmataceae; genus Telmatocola; species Telmatocola sphagniphila. The sequence continues at coordinate 2,364,067 of NZ_CP074694.1, forward strand.
TCCCGAGTGTTAGTCTCAATCGCTCCGGTGGAGATGTTCGAGAAAGGGCCGGAATGGTAATAGTAGTCCGCTCCGACGTCGATGTTCGGCAACCAGAGCGCTCGAGCTCCCTGGTACAGCGCACTGGCCACGCCGATCTGGGCATCCGCCACCCGGTTGTCGATCGCCTGACTATTAGCGATGAGAATCGCCTCTCTCAGCGTGATCGGCTGCCCTCCGGATTTTGGAGGGGTCGATCCCGACATCGTGAGCGATTCATCGGCTTTGAATTTGGAGGGGAAAGAAAGCTCTTTCTTTTGGTCTCCGGTTGGAAGGGGTGTTGGATTCTTCTGATCCGGCACTTTCGGAAGGGGCAAAATGGGGCTGGGTTCCTGAGCTTGTCCCGTCATGGAATAAAGGCATAAAACTGCCGGCAAACAAAAAGCTATATGCCGATACCGCATTGTGAGTCTCCCGAACTTCCTGTTCTGGCAAACAAAATTGTGTCTGTTCGTGGTATCGGTAACGATTATTCTCCGGATGAGGTTTGGTTCCAATCTTCCGAAAACAATTCGCCAATTATGCGTCGTGTGCGGATTGTACGGAGTGGCCCTTTCTCATAAATACTTTGATCGCTTACACACAATCTGAATTGCGAGGAAACATACCCACATTTTCACTCTCGGAATTCGAAAAAAACCAATTTGTAGTGAACAAAATCCACAAAAATCGCGATTCTCTTACAGGCGTGAAGTGTATTTCACGTAAGAAAGTGATAAAATAGATAGTACAATCCCATGGTGAATTTGATGATTTCAAAATGAGATCAATTAGAGTTCGCTATGCGATTGTACCCTGAGATTCAACTTACCAGAAGATAACTCCAGGCCTTCGCTGATTTTATTTCCTACCTTGATGCTTTTAGTTCGCTTCACCTCCCCTCTCCTTGGATGAAGTCGAATCGGATCTGTCCTTTATGAAGGCACTCGATTTAGCATTCAGACATCCCGTCGCCGTGATGGTCGCGATGCTGGGTATTGCTTTTGCCAGTTTGTTCGCGGTCTCTCGCATGCGAACCGATGTTTTCCCCGATCTCAACCTTCCCGTGATTTACGTCGCCCAGCCCTATGGGGGCATGGATCCCGCCCAGATGGAAGGTCTGATTTCCAGCTATTACGAATATGCCTTCCTCTACATGAATGGCATCGACCACGTCGAATCCCGCAACATTCAGAACCTGGCCTTACTAAAGCTCTATTTTCACCCGGGTACCAACATGGCTCAGGCCATGGCAGAAGCCGGGATTTATGCCAATCGAGCCAAAGCCTATTTTCCTCCGGGTACCGTTACGCCTTTCATTATCCGTTTGGACGCTTCCAGTGTCCCCGTGGCGTATTTGACACTCTCCAGTGAGTCGCGCGCGATCAAGGAACTTTCGGACTTAATGCTCTTCCGGTTGCGGCCGATTCTGGCCAGTCTACCTGGAGCTTCCGCACCGCAACCGTTCGGCGGTAGTTTGAGAAGCATCATCGTAAGTCTCGATCCGGAACGATTGCGAGCGTACAACCTATCTCCTCAAGACGTAGCCAGCGCGCTCAGCAACGGCAACATCATCACCCCATCCGGTAACGCCCGCATCAAAGATCAGATGCCGATCGTTTCGGTGAATTCGATCGTGGTCGATCCGCAGGATTTGGGAAATATTCCCATCAAGGTGGAGGAACACGTTTATCTCCGCGACTTGCTGAAGGGCAAAATCGAGGATGGTATGGACATACCATCCGGCTGGGCTCTGGTGAATGGTCGCCGAGCGGTTTACATGCCGATCCTCAAAACCGGGGATGCCTCGACATTGACCGTAGTGAATGAACTCAAAGAAAATCTGGCTCAGATGCAGTCGGTACTCCCCGAGGACGTCAAACTTTCTCTCGAATTCGATCAATCCCCTTATGTGACCGGGGCCGTCAGCGGCGTCGTCGAAGAATCTGCCCTGGGTGCCCTGTTAACCGGTTTAATGGTACTTCTGTTTCTGCGGGATTGGCGGAGTGTCATCGTCGTCGTTTTGACGATTCCCTTGGCTCTGATGGGCGCGGTCGTAGGGCTTTGGGCAACCGGCCAGACGATTAACCTGATGACGCTCGGCGGCTTATCCCTGGCCGTGGGAATTCTGGTTGATGAAGGTACGGTCGTCATCGAGAATATCCATTCTCAAATGGAAATCCAGCCCACTACGGCCCGAGCCATTCTAGTCGGGACTTCGGAAACAATGGTTCCGAATATGCTGGCCATGCTCTGCATTCTCGCCGTTTTCTTACCCTCGTTTTTGATGGAAGGAGCGGCGCGCGGACTCTTTGTTCCGCTGGCCATTTCCGTTGGCTTCGCGATGATCACCGCCTTTGCGCTTTCCATCACCTTTGTACCGGTTCTCTCCGTTTGGCTTCTGAAGCACATCGAGGTGGATGAACATCAAGTACACGGGACCTTCTCCTTCGAAACATTCCGACTCTTCTATGCCCGAACGGTCGGGAGAATTTTACCTCGAAGAAAATTCATCGTACCAATCTACCTGGTCATTATGGCGAGTTTGCTGGTACTATTCGGAAGCCAGGTCGGACGAGAAATTGCGCCGCAGGTGGACTCCGGCCAATTTCAAATGCGCATTAAAGCTCCTACCGGAACGCGACTCGAACTCACTGAAGAGTTGACTCGGGAATCGCTGGAAGTCATCAAGGACGTCGTTGGCGAAGAAAACCTGGCTATCTCGGTGGCGTATGTCGGCACAACCGCACCAACTTACACCGCTAATGCAATCTACTTGTGGACCAGCGGAACCGATCAGGCCGTGGTTCGAGTGGCATTGAAAAAAGATAGCGGTCTGCGAGTCGAAGCGATCAAAGAACGCTTGAGAACGGAATTGAATGACCGCCTGAGTGGTTGGCTCAAAAACCGACTAATCCAATACGGCATATCCCCCGAACTCGCGGACCAGCGAATTACCCAGCTGAAATTCTCCTTCGAACCGGCCGATGTGGTGAATCAAGTGATGAGCTTTGGGGCTTCAACGCCCATTGAAGTTGCCGTGAGCGGTCCGTTCCAAACCGAAAATCGACAGTACGCCGAAAAGGTCGCCGCTAAGCTGAGTGAGATTACCTCTTTGCGAGACCTTCAATTCGTTCAGGCTAACGACTACCCGCGTATTAAAGTGGAAGTCGATCGAGAGCGGGCAGGTCTGGCGGGATTGACGGTGTCTGAAGCGGCCTCATCGCTGATCGCCGCCACCTATTCCAGCCGTTACGCGAACGTCGTTTTCTGGGCCGATCCCACTAGCGGCATCGGCTATCAGGTCCAGGTACAAGTTCCTCCTGCCCGAATGAATTCAATGGCAGAAGTGGGTGAAATTCCTGTAAAATCAACGGATGAAGGCGGCTTGGTTCTACTTCGAGACGTTGCACGTATCGAAAAAGGGACGATGCCTGAGGAATACGACCGTATTAATCAGAAGCGTATGGTTACTCTCACGGCCAACGTGGTGGGAGAAGATCTCGGTCGGGCCGCGGATAAGATTGCCGAAGCCATTAAAGAAGCAGGAGATGCGCCGCGCGGTGCTAAGATCGAGGTTCGCGGTCAAGTGCCTCCCATGCTGCAAATGTTCAGCGGGCTGGCCACAGGTCTGGGCTTGGCCGTGATCGTGGTTTTCTTGATGCTAACCGCTTATTTTCAATCGCTGCGGCTTGCGCTCGTATCGGTCGCTACAACGCCAGCGGTTGTTGCGGGGGTTTCGATCGCCCTGTATTCGACCGGGACCACTCTCAACATTGAATCCTTCATGGGTGCCATCATGGCCATCGGCGTTGCTGTGGCTAACGCGATTCTCCTCGTGACTTTTGCCGAGCGGGATCGGCAGGCGGGAGTGGGTTCTTCGGAAGCCGCCAGAACCGGTGCGGAGGAACGACTCCGGCCGATTTTGATGACGAGTTGTGCGATGATTGCGGGGATGGTTCCCATGGCCCTGGGGATGGGAGAAGGTGGCGAGCAAACTGCTCCCCTGGGTCGAGCTGTGATTGGGGGCCTGCTCTTCGCCACTTTCACAACGCTTCTGGTACTACCGGCGGTCTTCGCCATCGTCATGCACAAATGCCCGATTGGATCTTCCTCGCTGGATCCCGATGATCCGGAGAGTAAGTTTTTCCTAACTCGACGCCTCAAACAGGCAAAAGCAAAATTGACGGCTCGGAAGCCTACTAAACAAAAAAAACCGGCAGTTAGCACTACTCACTAAATTTGGATTCCCGCTGATAAGCAGCTGCTGGAAACTATTTTTTTCACGGATTCCCTGATAGTAAGTAAGCCCGAAGTGGATTAGGTAATTTTTCGATGCCGAACGCCAGCGACGAATACAGGGATGGGATTGAGGTAGCAGAATGAAACCGATTGAAATCGCCATGCGCAGTCCCATGGCCATCATGGTCGCGATGGTATCCATTATCTTCGGAAGTGTCTTTGCCGTTACGCGCATGCGGATCGATGTTTTCCCCGATCTTAACCTTCCCGTGATTTATGTGGCTCAACCTTACGGCGGCATGGATCCCGCCCAAATGGAAGGTCTGATCTCGAGCTACTACGAGTACGCCTTTCTTTACATGAACGGCATCGATCACGTCGAATCGCGGAATATCCAGAACCTCGCTCTGATCAAAATCTACTTCCACCCGGGCACGGACATGGCTCAAGCCATGGCCGAGGCGGGAATTTATGCCAACCGTGCCAAAGCCTTCTTCCCGCCCGGGACCGTGACCCCATTTATCATTCGGCTGGATGCTTCGAGCGTACCCGTCGCTTACCTGACACTGTCCAGCGAAACCCGGGAAATCAAAGAACTTTCCGACCTGATGCTGTTCCGGTTGCGACCCATTCTCGCCAGTCTTCCCGGGGCCTCGGCTCCTCAGCCGTTCGGCGGAAGTCTGCGCAGTATCATCGTGAGCCTCGATCCGGAGAGATTGCGAGCCTACAACCTCTCCCCTCAAGATGTGGCCACGGCGCTTTCCAAAGGGAACACGATTACTCCGTCCGGTAACGCCCGCATCAAAGACCAGATGCCGATCGTCTCCGTGAATTCCATCGTGGTCGACCCGCAGGATTTGGGAAACATTCCGATCAAGCCCGAAGTTCACGTTTACCTGCGGGATTTGTTGAAGGGAAAAATCGAAGACGGTATGGACATCGCTTCGGGATGGGCTCTGGTGAATGGACGTCGGGCCGTGTACATGCCGATCTTAAAAACCGGCGACTCTTCCACTTTGAGCGTTGTGAATGAGATCAAAGAAAACCTGGAACAGATGCAGTCGGTGTTGCCCAAGGATGTGAAGCTGACTCTCGAATTCGATCAATCCCCTGCCGTTACCAATGGCGTCAAAGGCGTTCTTGCGCAATCTAGTCTGGGTGCTTTATTGACCGGGCTAATCATCTTGCTGTTCCTGAGAGACTGGCGAAGCGTTGTCGTAGTCGTACTCACCATTCCGCTGGCTTTGATGGGAGCAGTCGTTGGTCTATTCGCCACCGGGCAAACTATCAACCTGATGACACTCGGGGGACTGTCGCTCGCCGTCGGTATCTTGGTGAGTTCCGCCACGGTTGTGGTTGAGAACATTCATACTCGGATGGCCTACTCGGAGTCCATCGCCGAGGCGGCCAAAGATGGTACCCAAGAGACTCTCGTTCCCGCCTTGCTCGCATTGCTCTGCATCCTGGCCGTATTTTTGCCTTCGTTCTTGATGGAAGGTGCGGCCCGCGGTTTGTTCGTTCCGTTAGCAATCGCGGTAGGTTTCGCCATGATCACGGCCTTTGGGCTTTCAGTCACATTCGTTCCCGTGCTTTCAGTCTGGGTTATGAAGCTAATTCCGGAGAATCCCAATTCGAAGTCAGGTCGATTTTCGTTCGCCCGTCTGCGGAGCTTCTACGAAGGGTTGGTCGGTAGGTTCCTGAACATTCGAAGATTAATGATTCCGACCTACCTTTTAATCAGTTTGGCTCTCATTGCCGTGGTGGGATCGCAGGTGGGTCGGGAAATTGCGCCTCAAGTCGATGCCGGTCAATTTCAAATGCGTATTTCCGCTCCGACCGGAACCCGACTGGAAATCACCGAGGATCTGACCCGGCAGGCGCTCGAGGTGATCAAAGCGAAAATCGGTGAAGATAATATTGCGATTTCCGTTTCTTATATCGGGACGACCGCACCCACATTCACGGCCAACGCCGTGTATCTTTGGACCGCCGGTACCGATCAGGCGGTGGTCCGAATTTCCTTAAGACCCGAGGCGGGTCTTCGAGTGGAGGATGTCGAAGAAATATTACGAAAAGAATTGAGCGAAAAGCTAATCGGCTGGTTGTCGAATAAACTCGTAGATGCGGGGGTTACACGAGAAGTGGCCATCCAACGGGCCGGCCGTTTGACGTTTTCTTTCGAACCGGCTGACGTGGTTAACCAGGTTATGAGCTTCGGCGCAGCGACTCCCCTCGAAATCTCCGTCAGTGGACCTTACCAGGCAGAAAACCGGGCTTATGCGGAGAAAGTCGCCGCAAAGTTGAGTGAGATTTCCACTTTGCGGGATCTCCGCTTCGTTCAAGCCAATGACTACCCGCGTATCAAAGTGGAAGTCGATCGGGAACGTGCCGGATTGGCTGGCCTTACCGTTTCGGAAGCGGCTTCCTCACTGATCGCCGCCACCTATTCCAGTCGCTATGCTACAGTGGTGTTTTGGGCGGATCCAAATAGCGGTATCGGTTACCAGGTCCAGGTTCAGGTGCCTCCCGCCCGAATGAACTCGATGTCCGAAGTCGGCGAAATTCCTGTGAAAGCCACCTCTCAAGGGGGATCGGTTTTACTGAGAGACGTTGCTCGCATCGAAACTGGAACGATGCCGGAAGAATACGATCGTATTAATCAGAAGCGCATGGTCACAATCACGGCCAACGTCGTGGGTGATGATCTGGGACGAGCCGCAGATAAAATCGCCGAAGCTATTAAAGAAGTGGGCGAACCTCCCCGTGGAGCACGTATTGAAATCGGCGGCCAGGTTCCCGCGATGAAATTGATGTTTAGCGGCCTCGCCTTCGGTTTGGTTCTCGCCATCGGCGTGGTGTTTCTGCTCTTAACCGCTTACTTCCAGTCGATACGCCTTGCTATCGTCTCGCTCGCCTCAACGCCAGCGGTAGTCGCAGGAGTCGCGCTCACTTTGTATCTGACGCACACGACGCTGAATATCGAATCGTTCATGGGAGCAATCATGGCGGTTGGCGTCTCGGTGGCGAATGCGATCCTTTTCGTGACTTTCGCGGAACGGGAAAGACAAGCCGGTTTGGGTGCTGCCCAGGCAGCAAAGACCGGCGCGGCGGATCGTTTCCGAGCTATACTGATGATGAGTTGCGCGATGATCGCCGGGATGATTCCCATGGCATTGGGTATGGGAGAAGGGGGAGAACAAACCGCTCCGCTGGGTCGAGCGGTAGTCGGCGGGTTGGTCTTCACCACTTTCACCACCTTGCTGATACTGCCTTCCATTTTTGCCTTGGTAATGGGTAAGAGTGCAATCGGTTCTTCTTCTCTGCACCCCGATGATCCCGATAGCAAGTATTTCTCGCACGAAGCAATGCCGGTCGGTGCGCATACCCCGGCCGTACATCAATCGGCCGTGGAAGTTATTGATGACTCGATATTCCCGCCCGAGGGAACTGACGAATCTGCTGATTCCAATCCCAATTCGTCGCCCTTAGATGAACGAAAAACTGATTCTGAAACCGATAAGCCTAAGGAGTAATTATGGACGTTCTCACAGAACCAAAATCTGGGAATGGCGCCCACTTGGGCGCGAAATTTGTCTGGATCCTTCTCGCCACTTTGCCAATCCTCAGCAGCGGCTGCGGTAAGAAAGTCGCCGCTAAGGCGATCGTAGAGATTCGCCAGGTAGAAGTCACCAATCCGGTACGTGCCAATATCACTCGTTTGATTGAACAGCCGGGATTTTTACGGCCGTACGAAGAAACTCCGATTTACACCAAGATCGCCGGCTACGTCGATCAGGTTAACGTCGATATTGGTGATCACGTCACCAAAAACTCGGCGCTGGCCAAACTCTGGGTGCCGGAAATGGTCCAGACCCTTCATGTGAAGGAGGCCATGATTAAGCAGGCCGAGGCGGACGTCAATCAATCCAAGGAAGCTGCCAACTCGGCCAAGGCTTTCGTCGTGGCGGCCAAAGCTCGCATCCAGGAAGCCATTGCCGGTGTCAATCGGTCCAAGGCGGATGTCGAACGGTGGCAATTGGAATACGATCGAGGTCGAAAATTGTCTACATCCGGCGTATACGACAGACAGACTCTCGAAGAAACGCAAAGCCAACTGCGTTCTACTCAAGCCATCGAGGAAGAAGCCCGAGCGAAACTGGAAACAGCCCGCGCCAATTTCGAACAATCGAGTGCTCAGTTCCATAAAGCTGAGGCGGATATCGAATCGGCTTCCGCTCGATTACTAGTGGCCAAGGCCGATTTTAATCAGTGGAAGGATTGGCTGGCCTACTCCGAAATTCGGGCTCCTTTCGATGGTATCATTACGCTTCGAAATGTTCACACGGGGCACTTCCTGCAACCTTCGGCATCGGGTTCATCCATTGCCACGGCTCATCCTTTATTCACCATGATGAGAACCGATATTATGCGGCTCGCCGTTCAGATACCGGAGAAAGACGCTGTTTTGGTCAAAGAAGGCGATCCGGCTCTGATTCGATTTCAGGCCCTTCCAGGAAAAGAATTCACCGATAAAATCACTCGTTTCTCCTGGTCTTTGGATGAACACTCCCGAACTCTCACCGCTGAGATTCATCTGAAGAATACCAAAAATGAACTTCGGCCCGGCATGTATGCCAACGTCACCATCTCCGCAATACTTCCGGATGCTATGAAATTGCCCCCCGAAGCGGTGCTGACCGATGGCGATATCAGCTACTGCTTCCGCGTGGAAAATGGTAAGGCTCGAAAGACGATTCTTCGGCTTGGGGTTCAGACGACGGACGCCGTTCAGGTTCTCCAAATGTTATCCGAAGAACCCAAACCAAACCTTCCAATCAAATGGGAAACCATCACAGGAAAAGAGCAGATCGTCACCTCCAATCCGGGCTCACTCGTCGATGGTCAAAATGTGGAAGTGAAGATAGCTAAACAGTAATTGACCCGGTAAAAGCCAACCGAAACTGGCTGTCAATTCACTGAGACGGACGAGTCTCTTGGCTACTGCTCAAATTGCAACTGGACTGCTGAACTTCTGAGGCAACTATTGAGCCTCAGAAGTTTTTTCCGTTTAAGTGCTTCGGTTTTTTGTTCCGGGAACAACTCAGACACCGCTCCCATCAGACTCACCCCTGCTCCAGTGCGCGAAGCTTTCTGGAACGCCTGTAGTGTTGGAAAGAGTTTCACGCGAGTCCACTCCTCACAGCTTTGATTACCGGTTTTCCCGATTCTTAAAAAGTGATTCGGAGAGCTTCATGGATCGTCGTCGCTTTGTCGCCTCGGGACTGGTCGCATCGCTCAGCACGACAGTGCTGGAAAACCGCACTTTCGCCGCCGCAGAAACGACGTCTCGCAAGAGGATCGCTTTCCTCGGTACCGTCGTCCACCAGCACTCGCACGCACAGCATTTTTTGGATCGCTTCGCCATGGGATACAACTGGGGTGGCATGTGGCAGGCGCCCCGGCTCGATATCGCTTCGATTTTTATCGATCAGTTTCCTAAAGACGATCTCGCGAAAGCTCGCATTGCCAAATACAAATTGAAAGCGGTGCCGACGATTGCAGATGCTCTGACCTTGGGGACCGAAAAGCTCGCCGTCGACGGAGTGGTCCTGATCGCCGAGCATGGCGACTATCCTGTGAACGAAAAAGGGCAAAAGCGCTATCCTCGGTATCAATGGTTTCAGGAGATTGTCAAGGTCTTCGAGAAAACCGGTCAATCCTGTCCAGTGTTCAACGACAAGCATCTCTCCACGGACTGGGAAGAATGCGTGAAAATGGTAGCAGACGCACGACGTCTGAGATTTCCCTTCCTGGCCGGTTTCTCCCTCCCCGCGACCAGGCGACTCCCGTCGATCGACCTGCCGCTGGGGGTCCCTTTGGAAGAGAGCGTCTGTGTCGGCTACGGAGGCGTTGACAGTTACGATATCCACGGACTGGAAACGGCCCAATGCATGTCCGAACGCCGTCAAGGGGGCGAAGTGGGTGTGAGCAGCGTGCTCGCCTTGAAAGGACAAAAGGTGTGGGAAGAACTAGCCAGGCCCGAACGCAAATCGACCCGGCAATTACTCGTCGCCGCTCTAAGTCGTAGCCACAATCTTCCCGTCGAAGGGGGCTATCCGTCAGATCCGATCAGCTTTGACTGGGCCCGGAAAGCACTTCTCGACTCTACGGCCTATCTCATCGAACATCGCGACGGCTTCCGAACTACGATGTTGCTAGCTCCCATCCGCGATTTTAATTATGCCGGCTTGCGAAAAGACACAGGCGAGATCCTCTCCTGCCAGATGTATCTCCCGATGCCGTCTTACGGGGCTACGACAGCGGACTTCTTCAACCCCCTGGCGCGGCATATCGAGAATATGATCTTAACGGGTCAGGCGCCCTACCCGGTCGAGCGAACGCTCTTGACCTCCGGAATGGTCATCGGGGGCGTCGATTCATTGCACGCCGGCCAGTCTCTCGTTAAGACCCCTAAACTGGCAGTGAAGTACGCCGGTCCGAAGGAATCGACCTACTGGCGAGAGTAATAAGGAATCTCTCGCCTAAGTGACAGCGACGTCGTGAATGCAATTTGGAAATCCTGACTTGATTTGCCTCGCTCAGCGACGCGGATTGCCTTCCCACAAGCTAGCGATTATGGCGTATCCGACAGGGTCCTGATCCTTCAATTCGCAGCGGATAAAGGGGTAGTGATCGCTGACAAGAAAATAACTTTTCATCAACTCGGCAAAATATTCCCTGTCACTGCTTAACGATGGGTGGGGTACGCGTTGGCCGTCAAATCGGAGAACCGATTCATATTTACCACTCTTTTTGGCCTGTTCGTAAGCGGCCTTGACCTTCTTGCCCAGTTCGGAATCTTTCTTCGAAGCCTGGCGATCGTAATAGGCGAGCGCCAATTCCTGGAGCAAGTCGGACTGCTGGAGCAAAACCCATTTCTGCATGCGTTCCGGATCGCGGATCTCCATCGCTCCAGATTTGTCTGGATTCACGCCTTCACTCGCCAACAATTCCCTGCTTCCGCAATACCGAACGTAAGGACCGGCCGTCTGGCCGATCTCCAGCCAGATCGGCACTTCGTGCAGTTGCCTACGTCCCGGCTCGCCTAAGAAGTGGTTGATCATATGCAACTTATAGTTCAGAAGCGTTACCATCGTCGAACAAAGTCCAGGTTGTTCCAGCAATTGTGGGCTGATATAGACGGTCCAGCCCTCCACATTCCGTTTTTCGTATCGAGAAGTGGGAGTGAATTTTTCAGTGGCTGGAGAGTCCTTGGCGAACTCCGGGCGAGAAGATTTCTGATTTCTCATTTGCAGGTAGGTCACCAGTTCTTTCTCTTTCTTCAATATCTCTTCCGGCTGGACGCCCCAGTAACGTTCGAGAATCCGAACCATTTGCGGATCGTGCTCCCGGAGTTCCGCCCGGACGAATGGGTAGAAGTCGTTGACAGCAAAGTAGGCTTCGGTGCTTTCCGCCCAATATTCCATGCGATTGGTTCGAGCGTAATGGGAACCGATCCGGCCGTCCCAGATTTTGACTTTCTCGTATTTCCCCTCTTTCATCATCCGCTCGTAATTCGCTTGGCATTCCGCATTGCCGTAGTCGCTCCCTTGGCCGATGAAGTGAAAATCGTAGGCATGCGCCAACTCGTGGAACACGACAAACGGATGGCGATAGCTATCTCCCAGATGCGTCTTGATGCTCAGCGACATAAACGACTTCGGGTCTTTGGGAATCGTATATCCCTGATCGAGCAGCCAATTCCGGTCCGGATGATAAGACAAGTCCACTTTCTCCTGGTACTCGATCAAAAGCGCGTTGTTTTCCTGCATGTTGGTGACCGCTAATGCGGGCGCAGCTAACTTGATCTGGTAGAGTTCCCAGCGCAGGTGTTCCAACGTCTGGGCCATCGGCTTGGGATATTGCTTGCTTGCCGCGCGATTGACGTAAACAGTCCAACCTTCCAGGTTGCGTATCTCAAAACGGTCCTCAGAACTCGCCTTCGCGGCCGGAGAATCCTGAGCCAGTACCCGCGATCCCGATAGATCAGAAAGAGCTGTTCTCAGCCCCAGGATGATTACGACGATCAAATACTTCATAGGTTTTCCAAGTTTCTCATGGCATGAATTTCCGAAAGTTTCGCTGGCCGAAATAACGAAGCCATTTCTAAAAGCCGCTTAACAGCAGTGAGGGGATCGCAATTAAACGCACGAGATTAAATCCAAAACGCTGAAGACCGGCGAGAAGGGCAATCAGCCGTCAGGGGCCCTGCTCCTCTAAAACTTGATTTAGCAAATTTGGCCTGCTCCCTGCGGGAGAAATTGAAAAAACTGGAAATTCCAGAATGTGACGGAACGGGCCCAAGGCGTGATGCTTTCGGATGAAAAAGCCGATTATTCTTTGGCTCCGACACGTGCGAAGGAACCCGGACGAATCTGTCCCGCTTCTAACCGTTCGGCGCGGACCTCTAACTCCCGGAACGCTCTTCGCCGGCGGCCGGGAGAACCTTCAGATCAAGTGCTTCCTTCAATAGGCCTAATAAAATCGGAGCTCGAACTCCAGGAATTGCTCGAAATAGGGTTGTTTGTACCCTCAATTCCGTTCCAAAATTTCGCGAACTTTTCGAGCCAGCGAGGTCGGCGTGTAGGGTTTTTGCAAAAAGGAGACTTCGAGATCGAGAATTCCATGGCGAATAACAGCATCCTCGGTGTATCCGCTCGCATAAAGAACTTTCAATTTAGGCGTTTTTTGAGTTAGGACTTCTGACAATTCTCTACCGCTCATACCGGGCATAATCACGTCGGTCAGGAGCAAATCGATACCTCCCTGATGCCGTTGAACCACGTCCAGAGCTTCCTTACCGGATTCCGCCGTTAGCACGGTATATCCCTGGGAAGTTAAAATCAGAGATGCAATATTGCGGACACTGGCCTCATCTTCCACGAGCAGAATGGTTTCGGTACCGCCTCGAGGTTTTGCCAGCTGAATATCCGCTCGAGTGGTCTTCTCGGTGCCCGGGACTATAGGAAAGTAAATCTTAAAAGTCGTGCCGAATCCCGCTTCGCTGTATAAGGCAATATGTCCTCCACATTGCTTAACGATTCCATAAACCGTTGCCAAACCCAGGCCAGTTCCTTTTCCGACTTCTTTGGTAGTAAAAAAAGGTTCGAAAATATGCGATTGAACTTCCGCAGTCATGCCATTGCCGTTATCGCTGATAACTAGTTTGACGTATCGCCCCGACGCGCATCCCGATTGCGAAGGGAAATCGGCATCTTCCATATCCACTTCGCTCGTTTCAAAGATCAGCTGCCCTCCTCGAGGCATTGCGTCCCGAGAATTGATGGCCAAGTTCATCAGGATCTGGCCAATGTGACTACTATCCACTTTGATACTGCCGATATTTTCCTGAAGATACGTGATGAGACGAATATCTTCGCCGATCATGCGCCGAAGCAATCTCTCATTATCGCGAACCAGTTCATTCAGATCCAGCGTGCGGATCTCCAGCACAGATTTTCTGCTGAACGCCAGCAGTTGACGGGTCAATCCCGCCGCTCGCAACCCGGCATTCTGAATTTCATTGAGTAATTCCCTTTGCGAATCCTCCGGGGGGAGAGCTTCGATCAATAGATCGCAGTATCCCAAGATGATGGTCAACAGGTTATTGAAGTCGTGAGCGATCCCACCCGCCAGTTGCCCGACGGCTTCCATCTTCTGAGCTTGTAGAAACTGGGACTCCAGTTTCCGACGAGACGTCACATCGACTTGAACTGCAACATAGTGAGTGAGCAATCCCGCATCATCGCGGATCGGAGATAACGAAACGGCGTTCCAAAAAGGAGTTCCATCTTTGCGATAATTCAATATTTCGACACTGCAAGGTACTCCATTCTCGACGGCATTTTTCATTAGCTTGATGCTAAGGGGATCGGAATCTTTACCTTGGAGGAACCGACAGTTAAGACCCAAAAAATCAGAAGATTGATACCCGGTGATAGTCTCACAAGCGGGGCTGACATAGACGATTGGATGATTCGGCAGAGTGACATCGGCGATCATCAATCCCTGGGTAGCCGCTTTGATCGCGCGATCATGAAGCAAGAGGGCTTCTTCTGTTTTTTTACGTTCGGTGACGTCGATATGGATTCCGAACCATTCCCGAATGCTTCCATCGAGGTTTAAGATAGGGACTGCCCTAGCCACCATATGGCGGTAAAGCCCATCGACCCGGCGCAGACGATGTTCCACGTAGTAGATCCATTTCTGCTCAAAAGCCTCGCTCCAGACTTTTGCAGTCCTGTCCCGGTCTTCCGGATGGATGGCGTTAAGCCAACCCCAGCCGCGCAATTCCTCGAAGGTTTGGCCGGTGAACGAACTCCAATCGGGCTGGTCTGTTTCGAATCCTCCCGACTGCGGCGTACTCCAGACAATCGCTGACGTGGCTTCCACTAGTGTCCGATAGCGTTCTTCACTGGCCTTCAAGGAATCCTCCGACCGTTTCCTGTCGGTGATGTCTCGGATATTGCATTGGATAACCAAGGTGCCCAGGACATCGTAAGAATTACTCACGAACTCGACATCGATATGCTGTCCCGACTTGGTCAAAAGCGGATAGCATTCGTAACGAACATACCCCAATTTTTGCAACTTCTTGAATAACTCTTTGTTGGCCACAATATCCTTTAATAAACCGATTTCCCAGAGTTCTTTACCCACTAATTCGTTCGGCGGAAATTCTAAAAGGTTAGCTAAAAAAGGATTCGCTTCCTGGATTTTCCGAGTCGAAGAATCGAGGATGAGAATCCCGTCCTGTGCCGCCTCAAAAAGACGGCGATAACGCATTTCCGAAGCGACCAAATCCGCTGAGGATATCGCTTTCTGCAGGGAACATGAAGTTCGCGAAACCGGTTCCAGTGAATGGGCCGACTCGCTATAACTTTCCGGAGTCGCGGCCGAGGAGTCGCCCTTTAATGGCGGAACATTGCAGCGCGTCGTCTGAACGAAACCCACGGGTTGCGAGAGGGAATTTTGCAACTGGGTTAGTGTGATGGACGCGCAGAAAGTTACTCCGTGGGCCGTACAACACCATTCGGATTTTTCCAGGGATCCCTCGGTGGCCGCCAGTTGTAAGTTTTGGGAAGGCTTTTGAGCCAAGATCTGGGCGGGAGCGAACAGGCGGGAATAATTCCGAGAGACAATTTCCGCGGCAGTGTATCCAAATATCCTTTCCGCCCCTCGGTTCCAACTGAGCACCGTTCCCGCTGGATCCAGTGTGAATGTGGCCGAGTTCGGAGTCGGGTGGTGCAGACCGTCCGGAGGATCTTGCGGTCCTAGAGGTGAATGGATTTTAGCGGGGATCGTAGCATCGAGTGGGTCATTCATTCGATCCGTTTTTCTCAAAAGGTAGTGGGCGATACAGTTTGCCGGCCAGGCAAATCGAGATTTTTCCGGAGTTCCTTCTTAACCATTCTGCAGCCAGCCTTGCTGCACGGCGTACCGGACCAGATCGGCCCGACTATGAAGTCCCAATTTATCCATCGCCCGGGAGCGATAGGTCTCGACAGTTTTAATGCTTAACTCCAGACGGGCTGCAATTTCTTTATTGCTGTACCCGGCGGCGGTTCGCTTCGCCACCTCGGTCTCCCGATCGCTCAATTCCATCGATTGAGAATTTTCCCCGACCGGTTTTCGCACAAATCCGCCGACAACTTTACTTGCCATGATCGGATCCAGATAGACTCCCCCGGCGGCCACGGCACGGATCGCATGAATCAGTTCTTCCGGTGCCGCCCGTTTCAGCACATAGCCCGCGGCTCCGGCGGCGAGCAACTGCCGGATGTATCCTTTATCTTCATGTACGGTTAGAGCCAGCACTCGAATCGTCGCGCATTCCTGACGCAAGCGACTGGTTGCTTGCGATCCGCTCAACCCCGGCATTGAAACGTCCATGACCACGACATCCGGTTTCAAAGTCAGAACAAGTTGGCAGGCTTCGATGCCATTCGAAGCTTCTCCAACGACTTGCATGGTGGATTGGGCGTTGATGAGAGCTTTTAAACCCTCTCGGACGACAGCATGATCATCCGCCAAAAAAATTCGCAATTTGTTTGCTCGTATCATGTCCAATTTCCTCAGCCTTTTTACGTTAGCGGAATTCGAGCGATGACCGTCGTGCCCTGATTCAGACCAGATTCCACTACCAGTGTACCGCCTACCAAGGCTACCCGTTCGCGCATTCCCAGAATGCCCAACCGATTCACATCCACGGCCTCGGCATCAAAACCTCGACCATCATCTTCCACCAGGGCCGAGACGAAATCAATTTTGCGCTGCAGAACGACGCTAACCCTTTGAGCCGTGGCATGCTTGAGGATATTGGTGAGCGCTTCCTGGATGACTCGATAGATTGCGGTTTCGATAGCGGGAGGAAGTCGATTCACATCGAGACCCACGCTGTGAAAATCCAGTTCAATTCCCGTCCGTTCGGACCATCCTTCCGTGTAATTTACCAGAGCGGCTTGCAGCCCGAGATCGTCCAGTGCGGTGGGACGGAGTTCCAAAGCGAGGTGGTGGATTTCTTTACCAATTAAATCGGTCATCGTTTGCAGCGATTGCAGTCGATCGCGTTCCAGCGACGGATCGGCGGTGGCATCCTTGGCCACTTTCAAGCCGAGCCCGAGGGCAGTCAGGTGCTGACCCATCTCATCGTGGAGTTCGCGGGCAATCCGTCGGCGTTCATCCTCTTGAACGGTCGTCAATTGCTGCTGCAAATTGCGTCGATCCGCTTCCGCTGCTTCGCGAAGGCGAATCTCATTCTTTAGCGACTCGTTGGCCTCAGCCAGTTCGACCGTGCGTTTCTGCACCCGGATTTCCAGACTAGCATGAGCAATTTCCAGAGCGTATTGCGCTCTCTTGCGATCAGTAACATCGCGGATATTGCACTGGATCACTTTCGTTTCGCCGACATCGTAGATATTACTGACGAATTCCACCTCAATTTGTCGATCGTCGTGAGTCCTCAAAGGAAGATCGTCGTAGCGAATATATCCTTCGCGAAGCAATTTCCCAAAAGCGACTTTGTTGGCATCGGCCTCCTGGAACAAACCAATCTCCCACAACTCTTTACCGACTAAATCGGAGTGCGAATAGCCCAGGAGATCCGTCAGGAAGGGGTTGGCGTCGAAAATTTTCCGGTCTCTGGGATGGACTAGCAGGATGCCGTCCTGTGCCGTTTCGAATAGGCGACGGTAGCGCGTCTCGGAGACCGCCAGCGCTTCGTTCGCCTGTTGGCGATGAGTGGCGTCCTCGATGGACAGGAGGACCAGACCGGGACTGAAGCTTTTCCCCGGTAATCGCCGGGCATTAAGGACCATGGTGCGGCGACCCAGCTTCTGGAACTCATGCTCGACGATAAAATCGTCGAAGTGGCTACCCTCGGAGACGATTCGCTGGAGCAGAGTTCGCAACTCCGGGATTTCCCAGGGTTGATCTCCCAAAGTGAAAAGCGACTTCGACTCGGTTTCAGCGGGAGTGAGTCGAAAAGTATTATAAAACGCCCGATTCGCCAGTCGAACTCGAAGCTCCGAATCCAGAACCAAGAGTGGTTCGCGGACCGTTTGAACTATCCCCTCGGCAAATACTCGGGCATCCTCCACCGCTTGGGCAATTCGTTGCCGGTCGGATACATCGCAGAAAAACAATACCGCACCAACAACCTGTTGGTCGGAATTTCGGACCGGAGAAGTTCCATGATCGATACGGCATCGGCTCTGATTCCGTCCGATCAGAACGGTATGATCGGAGAGTTGCTGCGGCATACCCGTCAGGAGAACCTCCACGAGCACATCGGTGATCGGCTCGCCGTTGGCTTCTCTTTCAATCCGGAAAACCAGATTTATGGGTTGACCGATCGCCTCCGATCTGGACCAGCCGGTGAGCTTTTCCGCCACCGAATTCACCAGTCGAATCTGACCGGCCCGATCGACGACGAGGATCGCCATCCCGATGCCTTCCAAGGCCGAGGGAATCGAATCGGAGTATTGAATATCGTGCGGGAAACTCGGAGTCATCGGAGCTCCTTTTTGTTCCAGCCAGACTGAGACGGGGCACCTAATGGGTATCGATCACCCGATCCGCTTGAAAAAAGTCGGGAAAATGTGAACTCAATATTGAAGTGATTATACTGCCTCTGAACGGATGCAAGTACGATAAAATCCTACTCTCTCATTGACGAAGTCGTTGAAGTAAAACGGTTACCAGAACTAGAGAATTCTCGATCCCGAGCAAAGAATGTTGTTGTCTCCCCGCCAGATAAAGCATCTGACCGGCCACCATCTCGCTGGTGATTCCCGCATGGGAGATAGACATTTTCCCTTCCAGACACTGAATCGTGATTTCTCCATCGATCTGGTGTCCTGGCCATTCTTTCTCGGCCGGGAGAACAAAGCGTATGATTTCGAGATGGGGCGTTTTCACCAAGGTTCGAGTTTGAGCCTCGCCAAAGCTCTTCTCGAAGGGGAGCAGATCAATAACTTGCCCGGATAAGGCATGCGGTAGAGACATATCCCCTCTTACGGAGTGGTTGGGGAACGGAGACTCTAGTCCAACGCTCGACGCTGTTGGGTGAGATCCCTATTCCGGGTTATTCGATATTATGCTCCGCGATTGAGATTTCGAGGAAGGGAAAAATGCATTCGATCAGTCAGTAAAACTCGCAAAATCCTGTCGGGCAATATCTGACAGCCGGAAACGGTTCTACCGTGAATTTTTCATTCCCAAGATAGACACAAGCTTGCCTTTGCATCGTAAAATTCAACTGGAGAAGTACTGGGAGCGGGAACTTTCCCAACATTCTCGCGACTCGTTTGAATCCGACCTCTTGGAATGAAGGGGCTCCTTTGCAACGCTTGAGGATTCGAGCTGCTCGCCAGCTGTACATTCTCTGACCATCTGAGTTCGAAGGACCTGCTCCATAGCTTGAAGCACCTCGGCGGCACTCGCTCCATCGAGTACACGATGATCGAAACTCAGCCGCACGTTCAATTTTCCCGATTCCTCAAATACTCCAAAATGTATCGTTGAGGTCAATAAGTTAGCCAAGTGCACTATGCCGGTTCCCTGCCCACCCAGCGAAGTTATCCCGAAAGTGCCAAAATTTCGCGCCCGGCAAGCGCCGGAAACATTCAGACCCAACCACCAGATCAGACGACGGAACGGCCAAGGGACACGGCTGAGTCGAGTGGCATTTCGATAAGCGGAAATTGTCTCGAGCGGATTGTGTTGGGCCGCATGGATTTGCCTGTCCAACTCAGACAGCGTGGAGGACTCGGGAGCATTCAACTGAATCTGCAAAACGATCCGTTCGGACTGAAATTTACGATCCAGATTCAGCGTGGCGCAACTTTGATCATGTTCGTAGAGCTTCGGCCAGGGGAATTTCAAATACGAAGTCCGGACCAGCGACTGCTCCCGCGCCACCAGAGCATACGCTTTTATAAAGATTGCAGACCAAGTGGGGGAAGGTTCCGCGCAGTTACGAGCGGCCATGAGTTCAGAGAGGTCCATCGTTCGTTCGATCGTAGTCGAAGGAACCTGCCGACTGAAATGCATGTTGTCGACGACCAAGCGACGAAAGTAGCTCACGGATCTATACCGTTTTGAAACCTCAGCCATGAAAAGGCTCCTCCGCGGGGAACTCGGGGACGAAGCTGCTCGCTGAGGAATTTTTATTGAGGTCCAAATTCTCTCCCGGGGCGATCGACAAAGTTATTGTTATGCCGAACGAATTTTCGGGCGTCCGGAATCGGGAATAATTTTTGTCCGCAAATCCGACTCGTCTATGCCGGGGAAAACCTGACGGGCTGCACGAAGTGTGGAACTCATATAGTTCTTCAACAGTGTTCAAACGGTCGTGATTACCGTAAGTCCCTTCGGCTTATTGCCCCAGGTCCGGGAAGATTTCCTGACATAACGTCTCTCGTTTCTCTCTCCTGCTGTCGCGCCGGGTTCCCGATACTAACAATTCGCTGTCTTATACGTTTGGTTAGGCCGTCTCGAAAACCCAGTTTGATAGGTTGTCATCGAATGGATTTGGATGGGGAATTAGAAAAAACTATCCGCCGCGAGATCATGTGGGAGCCCAACGCTCGGGACTCACAGATCAACATTTCTGTGGAGGAAGGTCACGTCCTACTGGGGGGCTGGGTGAATTCTTACGCCGAAAAATGGGCGGTCGAGAAAATAGCGAGTCGTGTCGCGGGGATTCGTGGATTTGCCACCACATTAGCTCTTCGAGGATCGGGATATCCGCTCTAAAAATCCTCCCGATTTGGAAGTTTTGAGATTGCAGAATTTGTCGGTTTGAGATCGAAACATCACGTGGGAATCTCCGGCTGCTTTTTCCCGAAAGGGAAATCGGGCATTCCTACACCTCTACGAAAGATCCTTATGATTGGCACCGAATTGGAATTGCTTGCTTTACCCCCTTTTCAGCTCGCGGACATGGAGGGAATATCCCGTGCCGGTTGGGGCGCGGCCGCCCGTCACGCGATCGATCAGGCGTCGCGGGCATTCGATCACATCCAGGGATTGGACGTGATTTCCAGTGAGATCGTCATTCTTGATGGAGGCATTAAAGAGTACCACATCGCCATTAAGTTGTCCTATTCCCCAAAAAGTTTACGGCAGATGAATATTGCCCGGCCGATGTGATAATCCGACCCGGTATATCTTCGGCCTGTACCGTTTATTTCCCCAATGTTTTGAAAGCTTATTATGAATTCTCCACCACGGATTGATCGGCTGGCTTCCCTGAACGGTCGTCATGAGCATACTTACGAAGCAATTTTTCGTCACCCGGTGGCACACAATTTGGAGTGGCACGACGTGCGTTCCTTGCTTCGAGCTCTAGGAGATCTCGAGGAAGAAAAGAATGACTCCCTTCATTTTTCCCGGCATGGACAATTGATCAGCTTCCATCCCTCCCAGCGGAAGGACGTCTCCGCGGCGGATGTTCTGGCATTGCGCAAGTTTCTATTGCTGACTCCGGACTCGCCGGCTGAAACGCCGAGCCTTTCCGCCGCGCATCTACTCGTGATTATCGATCATCAGGGAGCGAAGATTTACCACACGGAGATGCGCGGAGCAGTCCCTCAGGAGTTTCAGCCCTATGATCCGCACGGATTTCGACAGCATTTGCATTCGAAAAATGAAGAGACGGACGGCAAACGAACTCCGGAGCGAAAAAGTTTTTATGAAGCAATTGCCCAGACTCTGCGCGGTGCTCGTCAGATCCTGATTTTCGGTTCGGGCACCGGAGAAAGCAACGCCATGGATCATCTGGTAGCCGAGCTCAAGCAGAATCACAAAGATGTAGCGGCTCAGATTTTAAGCACTCAGATCGTGGATACTCACCACACCACGGAAAACGAATTGCTTGCCCAAGCACGGGAATACTTCGCTTCGAAGCTCACTTCGTAGCTCACACAGAGCGAGGCAATTCCTCGCTCGTCATTAAGAGGTCACTGAATATGTCGGAAATGAACACTGTCGTGGCATTCTTCGATTCGCATGACAAAGCGGAAAAGACGATTCGCCAGCTCCAAAAGGACGGCTTCGATATGAAGAAGCTGTCGATTATCGGCCGTGACTATCACACCGAGGAACACGCGATCGGATATTACAATTCCGGGGACCGCATGCTCTACTGGGGAAAGCAAGGCGCTTTCTGGGGCGGAGTATGGGGCCTGCTCTTCGGTGCGGCGTTCTTCTGGGTGCCTGGTGTCGGGCCACTACTCATAGCCGGTCCGTTGATCACTTGTATCGTGGCGGCTCTGGAAAGTGCCGTTGTGGTAGGTGGGATGAGTGTCCTGGGAGGTGCGCTGGCCAGTATCGGAATTCCAGAAAACAGCATCATCCAGTTCGAATCCGAAGTGAAAAATGGCAAATATCTACTGACACTTCAGGGTACGCCCGAGGAAATGAACCGGGCGAAGACACTCCTTTCGAGCTCCGGCGCCCTGAAGACGCATTCTTATCAAGCCAAGCTTCCCACCGCGGTGCTCGTTTGATTTATGGCAGTAGCCGCACTGCAAAAAACATCGCCCTACTTTTTAGACATTTTAATTAGGAGCACCGTTTGACTACTTCATCGATCGTCCGTCCGGATGGGGCTCACCTTAAAGAGCCGATTATTCCTTCGAAGCATGGCGAAACGCAGTCTTTCAGCATCGCCCGCCGCAACCCTCTGGCTCTCGATTCGAAAGTTGCCGCCTCGAGCATAGACAATCTCAATCAGCTTCTGGCCGATACGATCACTCTCCGGGACTTATACAAGAAGCATCACTGGCAGGCTTCCGGACCGATGTTCTACGTCTTCCATCTGTTGTTTGACAAGCATTTTGAAGAACAATCCAAGCTCACCGACCTCCTGGCGGAACGGGTGCAGACGCTGGGCGGAGTCTGCTTTGCCATGGCTCCGGATGTCGCCGAAGCCACGATCATTCCACGCGCGCCCAACGGACGAGAAGACACGGCCACTCAAATCGCCCGCTTGCTTCAAGCTCATGAAATCATTCTTCTGGAAGCCAGAACAATGGCGCGCGACGCCGCCTCCGCCGGAGATTTGGGATCCAATGACATCATTGTCTCCAACGTCATTCGAACGAGTGAATTGCAGGTCTGGTTTCTTGCTGAACATGTTCAATAAGGTCGCCGATTCCGAGATTGTGACATTTGGCTCTCGATGTTCAATCCAGATCGACTGCCGTGAAGGAGATAACTCATGTACGACGAAATTGACACCTCTCCGAAGACGAGAATCAATCAGGCGCTGGCCCTACTGGGCTGGGTCGGAATCAGCTTTACTGCCTCCATCACGGGAATCATTGTTTCAACGGAAGGCTGGTTTGAGGGACTTCAAAAACCCAGTTGGGAGCCTCCGAATTGGATATTTGGTCCGGTTTGGACATTCCTTTATCTTATGATGGGCCTCGCCGCCTGGTTTGTCTGGCGGAAGGGAGGATGGGCCCTGCAGCGGATTCCACTCTGGTTTTTTTTACTTCAGCTATTTTTGAACGCTTGTTGGACTCCGCTTTTCTTCGGCATGCATTTTCTGGAGTTGGCATTAGTTGAAATCGTGCTTCTTTGGCTGTCCCTAACGATCACGATGACCACTTTCTTTCGCGTCAGCAAAACTGCCTTTTGTTTGATGATTCCTTATTGGTCCTGGGTCAGCTATGCGACGGCCTTGAACTTCATTATTTGGAGGATGAACAGCTGATTTCCACTCGGTTCCCGCACTTCCAGTTTACCCGACGAAGAAACAGGATTAAGTCCTGACAGTCGCGGGGGCAATCCTCTCTCCGGCTCATTTTCAAAGATCGGGATACTGAGACAGAGCTTAAGGATTGGATATTTCCAAATTCAAAAGCGTAGTGATTTCATTCGAATTGCCCGCATCGAAGGGATGTGGCTTTGAGAATTTCGAAATTCTACTTAACGCGGTTGTTCTCACGTAATGGACCGCTGGCAACAGCCATCCACCTTTATTAGGGCGATGGCAGCCTTAGCGGAGTCAAATGGTCGATTCTTCGACCTAAAGGATTTGTGATGCGGAATAAAATGACCATGCTGGCTTTCGCCGGCGCCGTTCTCTTACTCATTGTTCCGGATGCTTCCGCTCAACGCGGCGGTGGGGGAGGCCGCGGTTTCGGCGGAGGTGGTAGAGGATTCGGTGGAGGGTATTCGAGTGGGTTTGGGAATCGCGGATATTCCGGATATGGCAATGGTTATTATGGCGGAGGCTATAGTCCTTATTACTCTGGTTTTGGACTATCCATTGGCTTCAATCCCTATATTTCCGGGGATGGAGGGAATTATTACTATCCGAATACGGCCTACAGCACCAACCCGATTACCTATTATTCCACCCCGACAACGACCGTTCTTCAAAACAGTTATGAAGGACCGGTATCTCAATCGAGCTATAACCCCAGCTATGCTATCAATCCAACCATCAATTATGCCACAGTGTCAATATTCGTACCCACCAACGATGCTAAAGTCTGGTTTGGCGATACTCCTATGCCAGAACAGGGTTTGAATCGTCTTTATCAGTCACCGCCGCTCGAGTCGGGTAAGGCGTTCAGATATACGATCAAGGCGAAATGGATGGAGAACGGCAAAGAAAACGAGCAGACGCGTCAGTTGGAAGTTCGAGCAGGTCAGAGCAGCATTGCGGATTTTCGGAGCAATGCCAGCACCATAACACCGACTCTCATTCCTTATTCCCCCAAATAACACTGCGATTTCTTATAAAATCACACCATTGCCGAAGCTCATAATCTAACGCTACCGGCAATGTGATTTCCAAATCCTCATTCGGTCTAGTGGAACCAAGTTCTCTTTAATAAAATTGGACTCTCGATGCACACACGCACTACATATGCGACGCCAGTTCGAGCGACTATTAAGAACCTATCTGACAATCCTAACACAGATATTAGTGAAAAGATGCCGGAGCTCGATCATGCCACGGAAACAATCGAAACAACTCTGCTTCTGACCCGGAGTCTTTACCAGGCTGTGGAAATGGGCGCTCAAAGACACAATCTATCGGTTCCTGAGTTTATTAGGATTTTGATCGCTCGATATATTACACTTAACTTCAATCCAGAGTCGATTTCCGAATCAAATCCGAGCCATTTATCGTCCCGAGAAGCTAAATGAATTTGCACAAAAGTAGGGAAAAACGCCTCCACTTCTTTGAGGAAGATCTAAAAAAGCCATTCTACTCAAACCAATTGTAGCCATTCCATGCTCATAAATTCACTTCGTCTATTCGAATCGACCCGAGTAAGGTTTTCCCCGACTCCCGCAGGGAATCTTATTCGCCTTACATCAACCTTTATCCCGACAGCACCCTGTCACCAGAAAAATAGGATAAAAACATAAGAACGTGAAGTTATTTCAAATAAATATCTTCGCGTTTAACGTATGGACTATTTGAAACGATTTTCAAAGGAATATTTCTTCGGAAGGTTCGTCCTTCTGAAATCCATCTAGATTTTCACCTCAATGGAATAGGGGCTGCAGATGATTAATATTTCTCAGGACGGCCACGATCGCAATTTTTATCGCTGGATTTTCGAAAGGTACAGTTATGGGACTTCTACTCTTGGTACTTGTAATTCTCCTTCTGGTAGGAGGTCTACCCCGCTGGAATTACTCCCAGAACTGGGGTTACGGGCCGAGCGGGTTGATAGGCTTTATCCTGGTGGTATTGGTCTGTCTGATACTCTTCACAGATGTGATTCACATCTCAAGATTTTAATCACTCGCTGATCTGGTATCAATCCCATCTGACATTGACAATAAAAAGCGGGCCACCGCTAGTCTCGGACTCAGTTGACTCCTGAAACAGCGGGGCCGCAAGAATATTCGGTTATTCCAATAGCCGAATGCATGGGGACCCAACTTCGTTCTTAATTAAAGAACTGTGAGTTGCGAGTCTAAAATAGGAGGATGAGTTATGAATATTGTGAAATGGCTGGGAGCCGCTTTGGCCATCATGCTTTCTGGTAATGTGGTTTCCGCCGCGGAAGCTATATCGGCCGGTACTATCAAGTCCGTGAATTCCGAGAACAAAACCTTCGTTCTCACGGATTCCGCCAACAAAGATTCCACCTTTGCAATTGGGGAAAAGATGGTTGTGAATCGCTCGGGTAAAGAAAGTAAGAGTGACCTCAAGGTCGGCGATGTAATTAATGTTTCTTATGCGAAAGGTATTCTGCACTGGACGGCAGATTACGTTCTCGTTCAAGAGGGTGCCACGCAGAAGAGCGAATTGATTCGAGGGACTATCAAATCCTACGATGCCGCAACGAAAGAACTCTCTTTTTGCAATGAAGCCAAAAAGGACACGACCTACGGCATGGGAAGCGCCACGGTGCGCCTCAACATGGCCGACATGAAAATTGACAACGTCAAGATCGGCGACCATGCCCTGCTGATCGTGAACGTGGTCGATGGTGCCTCGACTCTCAAGTGCCTGATGGTCGATCGCACCGAGTAACGTGACCTCGAAAATTATCACCAGCAAGAATTCTCGCTGCCGTCCCTCTGTAAAGAGGGGACATTGGATAATGTTGATGCAGATTTCTCTGCATAACCGATTTTGGAAGTGAATTAGGAGATTGAAATGTCGAATATCCATGATGGCAAAGTTGTCAGCGTAACCGGTGACAAGCTCAACACGACGTGCGCGGAAGGCAAAAATCATTGCCACACCATGTCCAAGGATGCCAAAATTACCTGCGATGGTAAAGACAGCAAAGCAGCCGATCTGAAAGCCGGCACACCCGTTCGGGTGACCTGCCATAAAGACGACAAGTCCGTGGCCACGGCCGTCGAATCGGGCAAGCATATTGCAACGCCTGTTCACAAAGCCTAGTTTTCTCGAGCAAATTCGGGAATGGACTAAAAGTCGATTCCCGAATTTGCCCGTTCGCTTCCGATGGGTAAGTACCATTCCAAAGTTTGACCCGTTCAACTCTCAAACGAGTCTACATTTTATCCTTCGTTCCCAAATAATTTTCGAAGAAGATCCCTATGCAGAACCTGACGAATCTCTGCCAAATCATTTACTACATCGCGATGAGCGTCGCCGGCCCTTTAGCAATCCTGGCCTATCTCCGAACTAAGAAAATGGAATTGCTCGCGAAAGAGTACGAAACTTACGACGAATTGGATAATCGATTTTTCGAATACCAGAAACTGGCGCTGGAATATTACGACTTGGACATTCTCGATGTCCCGAACAACGATCCTTCCCTCGCTTTCGACAAGAAAAGAAAGCAGGAGATGGTGGCCTACGCGATTCTCTTTTCGCTGTTCGAAAGAGCTTATCTGATGTTCAGTAAACAAGGCGATGCGTTTCGCCAGCGGCAATGGTCCGGCTGGAAACATTTTCTCAACGATTTTCTCCGTCGTGAACATGTCCGAACCTCCTGGGAGTTGAGCAAAAGCACCTATGATACCGATTTTCAAAAATTTATGGATCACAAGATTGCCACCGTGATCTCCAAATCAAGTGCTCCTAACGTGAATGAGTCCGTTAAACCAGCCAAGTCTACCAATTCGCCCACCTCAGTCCCAGCACTATCGGATGAATCGCCCTTCGCTCTGGCTAATGAAATGAAAACTTCGACGTAGTGCCTGCACTTTCTCGAAATATCGAAATAGCTGGAGGTTTTAGAATAGGGTTCCCATCCTCCCACTGAGGATCACTTTCTTGCGGAACCTCCGGCCAGTTGGCGAACCAAGTCTTCGAATATCCAATCAACGGAAGCAAAAAGCGGATCCTGTTCCAGTCGTCGAACAATCCGCAATCCGCTCATTCTCAAAGCACTCTCTCGACATCTCTCCCTGAGTCTGTTAAGATTAACACTCCGCCGATGCTTTTCCTACCTCTCCAGTTTTAGAGACCAGTATCCCGCCGAGTTGGCTAAGGACGAGAAGCTAATCCATGAAGACTCTGACGATCGTCATTTTGCTGGCTTTCGCCTTATCGACTACCGATGGTCAGGAAAAGCCGATTCCTCTGGAAGCGGCCAAAGATCTTGGACGAACTAAATCCCGATACTTGAAAGAGAATAAGTTCGCTCCTGATGCCGGCGGGGCGCTCCCCAAGGCTAACCTTGCCGATTTCAAAAAATCGGTGGAACCGCTTCTGACGAAGACTTGTTTGAGCTGTCATGGCCCTCAAAAGTCCAAAGGTCGTTTACGGATCGACCAACTGAATCCCGATCTGGTTTCCGGAGCGGATGCGGAGCGATGGCGCGAAGTTTACAATGTCCTGAGCAAGTCGGAAATGCCCCCCGAAAACGACGCGTATGAAGCCCTATCCCCCACAAATCGCGGCCTACTTACCGATTGGCTCAGTGAGGAATTGAATAAGGCATCTGTGGTGCGCCGCAACAGTAAGGAACATTCCTCTTTTCGTCGATTGGCGAAATATGAATACGACTACGCTCTCCAGGATCTGTTGGGCCTGCCCTACTCTCTGGCGAACCAGCTACCGCCCGAATCCACCACCGAAGATGGTTTCAAGAACAGTTCGGAATTGCTCCAGATCTCGGGCATGCAGTTTGAACTTTATCGTGAGATCGCCCTGAAAGCTCTGAAGCGGGCAACCGTGAGCGGTGTGCGTCCAAAGTCCGTCACCTACATCCTTTCAATGCAACAGGAGATGACGAGAGTCACAGCCGGAAAAAATGTGCAGATCATCGATAAGGGGGAAGCTGGTTTTCGGAAATTCGAACATCAGATGCATTTACTCAATCGGGATACTGGTAAAGGAATTCACTACTCCCCAACAGACCCGGTTCCACTAGCCAAGGCGGCAAATGAAGAATTTCCTGCCGTTTCACCGGTAGTACTGGTACTTCCCGCAGGCAACGAACTGAAACTGAATCTGGATCGTTTTCTTCCCGACGAGGGAACGATGCGCGTGAGTATTCGAGCAGCACGCTCGACGATGAACCCGGATGCATACGCAAGCCTTCGTCTGTTACTGAGTGCCCACACCAGCAACGATGCCAATTTTTCGCAAGTCATCAGTCCTCAAGACGTGCCGGTGACCGCATCGGACGACAAATTCCAATGGATTCACTTCGATGTTCCTCTGAGCGACATCCAGCGAAATCCGTTTCGGAAACTCACCACCACCTTCCCAAGACGCGATGAGTTTCTACACATTCGCAACATCTCCAATGCAGCCGGTCGGGATAAGCGCCTCCAGGTATTGATCGATCACATTCAAATCAGCGCGCCGTTCTACGAGCAATGGCCTCCCAAAACGCACACCGATATCTTTATGGAGAGCAAGAACAAATCTAACGAAGGCGTCTACGGTCGAGAGGTGCTGAACCACTTCCTCCGGCGGGCCTGGCATCGACCAGTCAACCCGCAAGAGGTTGACGAACTTATGGCCCTTTTTGCCAAGTACCGGCCCGAATTCCCCACGTTTGAAGAGGCAATGGTGGAAGTGCTGGCGACCGCGCTGGCCGCGCCGGAATTTCTCTATCTGACCCAACGAGCGATGACCGACGACAAGAAACCGACTACCCGGATCAGCGAGCTGGAATTGGCCAGTCGGTTGTCTGTATTTTTGTGGTCGAGTATCCCGGACGAGGAACTCCTGAAACTCGCAGAGCAAGGTCAGTTGAGAAAGCCCGAAGTCCTTATGGGACAAGTGAATCGCATGCTCGCCGATGCGCGTGCGAAACGATTTTCGCAAAACTTCGTCGAGCAATGGCTGGGTTTGGATGGCCTTAATAGTGTGACTCATATCCCCGCAGGCCCGTTGAAAGAGGCCATCCGAGAAGAGCCGATCGCCTTCTTTGAGGAAGTTCTGAGTTACAACCGCAGTATCTTCGACTTCCTTCATTCGGATTACGCGGTGGTGAACGAACCGCTGGCCGCACATTATGGGATTCCGAAAGTTTACGGCCCTCACTTCCGAAAAGTTCCCATCACTCCTGCGATGAATCGCGGCGGCCTTTTGACGGGAGCGGCGATTCTTGCGATGAACTCGGACGGCAAGGATTCACATCCCCTGAAACGGGGGGTCTGGATGTTAAAACGCATCCTTCTCGATCCACCGCCGCCACCACCGCCGGACGTCCCCGTCGTCGATCTGACGAATCCGGAAATTCTGAAAATGACTTTGAAGGAACGGATTGAAGATCACCGGAATAAAGCCGCGTGTGCCTCCTGTCACTCCCGGATAGACCCCTGGGGTATTGCCTTTGAGAACTACGATGCTCTCGGCATCTACCGGACTCAAATTAAGAATAAACCGGTCGATGCGACTTCCGAACTCTTCAATAAGCAAGTATTGGCGGGGATGGATGGACTCAAGCGCTATCTGCTAATGGAGCGTCAGGATCAATTCGCTCGAGCGATCGTCCAAAAATTGACGGCCTACGGTCTGGGCCGACCGCTTACTTTTGGCGATCGTTCAGACATTGATCAACTGACCGCAGAATTCCGCCGAAGCGGCGACGGCCTTAACGATCTGATCCATCAGATCGTCAAAAGTAATCTCTTTAACTCTAAGTAGGATCAAGGAGTAGGCAATGGATACCAAGACTGCGTCGCTGAGCCGACGAACATTTCTTCGAGGTACCGGTTTAGCCTTGGCTTTGCCTTGGTTCGAAACGTTTGCCGAAGGCTCCACGGGTTTGGACGAAACTCCGAAACGGTTTGTCAGCGTGTACCATCCCGATGGCGTGGGGGTGCCACTGAAATCCGATCCGGCCTGGAGGGATTGGAGTTGGTTCCCTCGCGGCGGCGAAAAGAATTTTGAATTGACGAAAGTTCTCGATGTACTCCAACCCCTGCGCGGCGATATCACGATTTATTCCGGATTGTCACACCCTGCTGCAAGACAAGTTCACGGCCATTCCAACGCCGATCAATATTTAACGGGAGCGCCTATCGGTGGCACGGGCCCATATCAGAATTCAATCTCTCTCGATCAGGCCTACGCGGAATATGCTGGCAATTTCACTCGGCACTCTTCTTTAGTCATGTCGACGAATGGAGGAGTTGGCGGCCCTCGAGGGGCTCAGACTCAGTCCTTCAACCGGGAAGGGCGGCCCATCCCGGCCATGAATAAGCCCAAAGAAATCTTTGACATGCTGTTCGTGACCAGCAACAAAGATGCGGCTGCCCGACTCGCAAGAAGCAAAAGTGCTTTGGATTTCCTGATTGAGCATACACGCTCGCTGTCCCGCGAACTTTCCAGTAAAGATCAAGAGACGCTCAAACAGTATCTGGACGCCGTGCGCGATACCGAATTGAAGCTGGCGAAAGCTCAAAAATGGATCGATACTCCCATACCCAAAGTGGATGCGCGCAACTTGCATTTGAATGCGGAACCTAAAGAAGCCCGCCTCTATTTCCAGACGATGTATGAACTGATCTATCTCGCTTTTCTGAGTGATTCGACTCGCGTGGCAACATTTCAGTTGGGAAGAGAAAACGGTGAAGGCCCTCACGATCTTCTCTCTTTAGCCGTCGGTTTGGGTGCAGCGCATGGACTGACTCATGAAGTCAAAAAACCGAACGGCTGGAAGAACCTGGGCACTTACAATCGTTATCAGGCCGAAGAATTCGGTCGTTTTGTGCAGAGGCTGAAGGATACTCCCGAACCGACCGGCAAGGGAAATATGTTGGACAATACCTTTGCCATGCACGGTTCCGCTTCGAGCAGTTTCCACCTGTCCAGAAATTATCCCATCATTTCCGCGGGAGGTAAAAACCTCGGCTTTACCAACGGGCGATATCTCAAATTCGGGAAAGGAAATGAAGATAATCAGGCTGGCGCCGGAATTGACACAGATGCGGGCTGGCAAGGCAAGGTTGAAGTCGAAGAACTTCCCCTGGCGAAGCTATTCGTCACCGTCTTGCAGAGACTTGGTGTAGGGACTAATTCGTTCGGAGGAATCAACGGAACGTTGAATCGCGTTTAATACCTGAGGCGTTAATAGGGCCTAGGAAAATGTCGCGCCGATGCTTTTGGGATCGGCGTCGCAACTCAGGATCTTTATCTCACATCAGAATGCGAAAAGAACGAGGTAGCAGTTCGACCTCGCTACTGATTTTAGAGCTCTCATTTTTTGTTTAATTCCTGCCCGTATCAAACTTCACTTTCGGATCGAACCGAGCACATCACCTGAATCGGTCGGCAATTACACGATTATAAGAATAACTTCAGCAAAACTCGCATTCGCCAGATTCCAAAATAGACGGTATTCGATTCGCTGCATCTTCTCATTAAAAAAAATCTTCATCCTCAAGATCCAACACAAAGCTGTTGAATTCTTTTTTTTTCGTAATAATGCAACGTCGCGGGAACTTTCTACCGAAAAGTTCGGTTTGTGCTGTAACCGATTGGCTGTTGGTGCATCCAAGTAAGACCATCCTTGAGGATGAACTGAGGCATTGGTACCATTTCCGGTCACGAAGCCCGGGAATTTCAGTCGACTCTAATTGAGAGCCATTTTGATGCCAAGGGACCAAATTCCCTCCAGTGAAATCACACCGGAGAGTCTTTATCTGAATCGACGAAATTTCATCAAAGCCGGTTTGGCCACGGCCAGTGTGGCTCTGACTGGGCTAGCGTACCGAAGTTTCAATCATACGGGTTCGGTAGCGGTCACTACCGAAGAATTACCAGGGATCCTCCCGGTATCGCCGGAAGGTTTAAAAAATGGCTTTTCTGTCGATGAGCCTCAAACACCCTTAGATCGAGCTGTAAATTACAACAATTTTTACGAATTCACTACCGACAAACAGGATGTCGCCGAGAGGTCCCGGGGCTTTGTCAGCAAGCCCTGGGAAGTC
The DNA here is from genome assembly GCF_018398935.1 of Telmatocola sphagniphila. Taxonomy (GTDB): domain Bacteria; phylum Planctomycetota; class Planctomycetia; order Gemmatales; family Gemmataceae; genus Telmatocola; species Telmatocola sphagniphila. The sequence continues at coordinate 2,396,740 of NZ_CP074694.1, forward strand.
ACAGTCGACGGAATGGTCCATAAGCCGAAGACCTTCGACATCGATGAAATCTTGAAACTCGTTCCACTCGAAGAACGAATCTACCGCATGCGCTGCGTCGAGACTTGGTCGATGGTCGTACCCTGGGTGGGAATTCCCCTGGGTAAACTGCTCGAAAGAGTCGAACCGATGGGCAGCGTCAAATTTGTGGCTTTCCAAACCCTGCTCGATCCGGAGCGGATGCCGGGACAGAAGAAGAAAGTTTTGGACTGGCCTTACGTGGAAGGCTTACGTCTGGATGAGGCAATGCATCCTTTGACAATCCTGGCCGTGGGTTTGTATGGACGGTTGTTGCCACCGCAAAACGGCGCTCCCCTTCGGCTCATCGTCCCCTGGAAGTATGGTTTCAAAGGGATTAAATCGATAGTGAAAATTACCCTGCTTGAAACCCAGCCTCCAACCACCTGGAACCTGCAAGGCCCAGGGGAATATGGTTTTTACGCCAATGTGAATCCAGCAGTTCCCCACCCGCGCTGGAGCCAGGCAACTGAACAACGGCTCGGCGAATCATCTCGTCGACCCACCTTGCCTTTCAACGGTTACGCCGAACAGGTCGCCCACCTCTACCAGGGAATGGATCTCTGTAAAAATTATTAACTTGAGTCAGGATCTATGGTAATCGACCGATTCACAAAGTGCGTGGTCATCTTAAACTGTGCCGTGCCAGCGATACTGCTGGGGTGGGATGCAACTCAGAACGACCTGGGCGCCAACCCGGTTAATTTTGCGATCCGCACAACCGGAATTCTTTCATTGATATTCCTGGTCTTGTCCTTGACCGTGACGCCTCTGAGCCGTCTCACGAAATGGAATTGGCTGGGACAGTTTCGCCGCGTCTTGGGGCTTTTTGCATTTTTCTATGCCGCCGGTCACTTCGCCCTTTTTTTCCTGTTCGATCGCTCCGGTAAGATTCTCGATACTCTCTCTGAAATCGCTATGCGACGTTATCTTCTGGTGGGGACCATCGGCCTGTTAATTATGGTGCCGTTGGCCATCACTTCGACTAACGGGATGATCAAAAAACTCGGACCGCAGCGCTGGAAGTTGCTCCATCGTTTGGCTTATGTAGCGGCCATCGCGGGAGCTTTGCATTTTTACATGCTCGTTAAGGCCGATACTACGCGTCCTCTGATTATTGCTGGTCTTTTCGCAATACTTCTGGGGTATCGAATCGTGGTTCACTATCTCCAACTCCGATCCGATTCTTTCCAGTATCGCAAAGCCGGCCCTCTCGCGGGAACTGGCGCTTCTAAACCCAGGCAATGGACGGGCCATCTGAGTGTGGCCAAAATATTCCAGGAGACACCGGAAATTAGGACCTTTCGCCTGGTTTGCCCGGGCTCAGCCAAGTTGCCCTTCGAACATTTGCCGGGGCAGTACCTCAACGTCGTTCTCGATATCGAAGGTAAGAAGGTACGCCGATCTTACACGATTGCCTCAGCTCCCACTCGACAAGGCTACTGCGAACTGACAGTCAAGCGAGAGGAGAACGGCTTGGCTTCTCGTTTCTTGCATGATGAGGTTCGCGAAGGGACACTTCTGAATATCTCTGCTCCGGCAGGAAAATTCACCTTCACCGGGGCTCAAGCCGATCGGCTCGTAATGATAGCCGGAGGTGTCGGTATCACGCCGCTGATGGCGAAAATCCGCTACTTGACCGATCTTGGCTGGATGGGTCAAATGCATCTCATTTTTTCGGCGAAAGGGGAACGGGATATCATTTTTCGCTCCGAACTCGAAGAGCTGCAAAAACGATTTGCCAATTTGAAAGTCACGATCACCTTGACTCGAGACGCCTCGCCCAACTGGAGCGGAGAGCGAGGCCGCATCGATAGAGCCTTACTGACTCGTGTGGCGCCAGATCTTCAGACTTCCCGGATTCATCTCTGCGGACCTACGGAGATGACCAATCCGCTGATTGAGCTTCTGAAGGATTGGGGAGTTCCTCCCGAATCGATCCAGGTGGAATCTTTCGCCTCCCCGAGCCGCAAAAAGGACGGCGGCCACGATACCTCTACTGAGGATCCGATCAGAAAAGAAGTTACCCCGGAAGTGCTGGCGGCGGCGACGACGCTGGAGTTCAGCCGGAGCGACAAAATCATTACTAATCTCCAAGGGAAAACTATATTGGAGCTTGCGGAAGATCAGGGTGTTGAGATTCCTTACGATTGCAGATCCGGCGTCTGCGGCCAGTGCAAAACCAGACTAATCTCGGGTAATGTGATTATGGAATCGGAGGATGCATTGGATCCCGTAGATCGAGCTAACGGACTGATTCTCAGTTGTCAGGCTCGGTGTCTCGATGAAGTGGTAGTTGATGCCTAGTTCCAAGCGAAGGCCTAGTTAATAACTCGCCCCAATTAGAATTAACTTGGATGTGACTCTGTGCAAAAGCCTTTGAAAAAGGCGACGATACAGTGTGTGTGAGTCTTGAGTTGCAAACCTGTCCCGTGTGGCACTTGGATCTCGATTCCCCAGTGTAGAATTCTGAAACCGACGCTTTTTTCCTACGGATCTGAATCCTCGATTGCGTAGGAGAAAACTGCGTCTGGGTGTTGGCATCTCGTGATTACTCGTCGAAAAAATCCGTTGCCCAGATAAAGCGATTTCAATTGCTTTGAGTATTTCTGATGCAAAGAACGGCCTCTTGGAATCGAGTCCTTTCATTGCCACTAGCGTTCTCATTTTTCTCGAGGAAGATTGCTTCGGCCACGCCATCGAACTCGATTTAGCAGTACTGACAGATTGCGGCGGCAACTACTCCCCTTCAGCTCGGCTCCACCTCTGGAGAACATCGCGATCAACGATTGGCACGATTGTTGCCTATTGCATCCCATCGATTTTTAACGAGGTAGTCAATCCATGAGCGTTACCACGTCATTCAACTCTCCCAGTCCACCGGCTACGATCGCCGCGGAAGACCCGAATATCCGGATTCGGGTTTTCGGCCATACCAATCTCATGTACTGGTGGCCGGTCTGGCTGATGGGTTTTCTAATGGCGGGGCTGACCTATATGGACGGTCACGTAATGGCCGTTGTTCCCGAGGGAACGGTCGCCGAGCAGAAAAAAAATATCGATGGGGCGGTCGGTCCACGTGACGTTTTGGTGGTTCCGCAGGGACAGTCACTGCCGCAGCAGAATCCCAATAATACCGAACCTCAACCGCATATCCGGGTCGCTCTAAGCAATAATTACGGCGTAATTTTCGTAGCGACCATCCTCTTCGTCATCGTCGTGACTAATATCACGGTTCGCGGCCTCGCCTCACTTGTAGCCATCGGCGGCTTGATAATCGTTGCTCTGGTGCTCGCACAACTGCACTTATGGGATCCGATCCTGCATTGGCTCGGAGGTCTGGATGTTCGTATGAATGCTGGCGGATACCTCGCCTTTGCTATTCCGATTTTTGTGTTGTGGACCTTCAGCATGTTCGTTTATGATCGCTATACCTACCTGATCGTGACACCGGGACAAGTCACCATTCGGCAGGATATCGGCGATGGAGAAGTGGCGGTCGACACATCGTCTCTGATGTTGGAAAAACGACGCAACGATTTCTTCCGCCACTGGCTCTTAGGTTTCGGTGCGGGGGATCTTCACGTTAAAACGGGTGGAGCGGCCAATATCGATCTGGAACTGAATAATGTGTTATTTATTGGCCGAAAAGTCGCCTATATTCAGAACAAGATCCGGGAAAAAGAAATTGCGGCTTGAACCTCCGCGGTCTCAAGAAGTGAGACGCGATTCCAACTAGCTACGGGACGTTTTAGGCGAATTTCTGCTCTGGGATGCGAAACTAAGCTCGCAATTCGCAATTCTGAGAGCCGATTCCTTGCATTAGAGCACTCACTCGGGTAATTCGACGCCTTGGTGAAATTGAACTGGAGAGTTCCGCGTACGAATTACGGTACCCAAAAATTGGCAGATACCTACTTCAGCCAAAGAGGTTGGTCAGAATCAAAAAATGAAAGCGGGCGAATTTCTGAACATTCGTGGGTCTGACGGAGCTTTTTCCGATACTCAGGCGGCCGGAGAAACGTACAAAAGTGCTGATCGCCTTTTTTTCTGAAAGGTTTTCTGCCGAGCTCATTTAATGAGGATCTTGGGAGTGGTGGTGGCAACTAAAGCCTGAAGAGTCGCTTTCCAATAGTCAGGAATGATCCGGGGTTTGCGTTTCTTTACGACTAGTAGAAATTTCCGCCTGAATTCGGACTAATGCGAGGCGAAATCTTCAGCTGACTATTTGCAGATCATGAGATTCCAAGAAACTCACGAAATGAAACATATAATGCGGAACCATGGATTGATATATATATTTCTAGGTCTCTATTAAAAAGTTATGACAAATGTCCTAACCAACCTTTAATCAAACTTGTAGGGGGATGCAACTGCGAGGCATCATCGCGGTTGGGCTCGGAAGGATTTGAGATCTGCCCTGGAGCTGGATTTAAAAACTTAATCGCCGCGAATTATGCATATTCAGAAACCCCTCTCCCTAGTGCCTGATTGGACAAAATGAACGAGATTCACATCAAGATTCAAGAAATCCTGGAAGAGTTTACAGGGAATGAAATCGAACTATCGAAAATGGACCCCTCGACTCCTCTTCTTATTGCGTTTGAGGTAAACTCCCTGGATATACTCGAGATCATTTTCAGAATCGAGGAAATTTATGGCATTAGGCTCAGCCGGGAGCAACTGGAAACGCATAATTCCTTGGGAGGATTTCTGGAATTAGTCAATTCCCAAATCGAGCCTAGCCTGTCCGTGCGCGGCCGAACGAGCTCCACCAAATGAACGTCATCCCTTGAGAAGGCGATGAGGATTCAGCGAAGCGATCTTTAGTCGAAAATTCCATTTTGGCGAAGAGCGAGGCAGGGTCCTCGCTCGCTACCCTTGCCATGAGTTACCTCTCAGTAAAACGCCGAGGGTATGGCTGCCAGCCCTGCTTCAATTGAGAGTAAATTCAAGTCGCATCCTTAACTCCGATAGATTGAGAAATTGATCGCGATCATGCAAGTCTGTCCATGAGGGCGGAATTCCCTCTCCTACAGCTACGCCTTATCTAAAAATACCGAATAGAATTGCGGCCGTCTTTCTCGAAGCTATAATGCCTGAAAACACTATTGGTTCATGAGGCATTCGGTGTGAATATTCTTGTTTTTTTATCTTTTAGCTCATTTTTTTGGGCTCCTACGCAGTCAACCGAGGCCCCAGTTCCCAAACACTTGACCGAGGCCAGGGAGCTCGTCCGTCAACTCTCGCTCTCAAACACCAAATACGAACATGGCCAGGGAGAAGTGAAATGGAAGGATCCTCCGAAAGCCTACTGCGATTGCAGTGGATTGATCAACCATCTCTTGATGCACACTTACAGCTATACGGAAGACGATTTGAAAAACTGGACAGGATCGCGTCGACCCACCGCGCGCCGCTATCACGATCTGATCGATTTGGGACAATCAAAAAATTGGAAGAAAATCGAGAAACTGGAGAATCTGAAACCTGGGGATCTGATTGCCATCAAGTATCTTGATGCCAAAGAAGGTGACAATACCGGCCACGTCATGCTCGTGGATGCCAAACCCAAGCTCCTGAATACTCCCGCTGAGACCATCGCCGGCGCTGCAAAACAATGGGAAGTCCCGGTGATCGATAGCACCATGAGTCCGCATGGCAAAAAAGACTCCCGATATGACAAGAATGAAAAACATACCGGGGTCGGTCAAGGCACGTTCCGAATCCTTACCGATGATCAAGGTACGATTGTGGGATATACCTGGAGCCTGGATTCGAGCAAAACGATCTACAAACAAAACGTACACCATATGCTCTTTGGGAGATTGGAACGCTAATTTCCGTGCCAGTGAGCTTGGTGGGCATGCACTCGCCTCTCCTCATTTGGCATCGTTAGCATCACAAAGGACGATTTACTTAAAAAGAAATCAAGCTTTCCATTTCGTGATGGGAAGTAATCCTTCTTCGCTGATAGTATCAAACGCTCTTTGTCTTCCCGACGATCACTAAATCGTAGAGGCAAAAAGTCACGCCGCTCGGATCAACCGTATTTACCAGTCTAGAGGAGCTGGATTCATGATCCAAGTCTCGAGTGGGTTCCGTGCTTACTCTTATCGAAGGAGAGACTTGCCACTGTCCGCACCCTTTAAACCTTTACCGACCCTCCCACTCTGCTGCGAAGGCGGCAGACCCCAATCGCGTGAAGCAACGGCGATTGCGTGCAATTCCGGCTTGGTGAGTTTACGATGGATCAGCTCGTTCAAAGCTTTTCCCTGGTGCTCGGGATCATGCAGGTAATGCAATAGCTCTTCCGCAGTCAGAAATCCATCCTGATTCAAATCGAGTTGTTCGAATTCGAGGGCGCTCCAAATACTCCGCCACTCATAGAGTCCGATTTGACCGTCATGGTCCAGATCGAGTTGAAAGAACCAGCCGGGTAATCCTTGAGGTGTTTTGTTGGGGTCTCCCGCCGCGGCCCCCCGGAGGATTTCCGCTTCCACGTCAGTCCTGTGTTCCCCTTTTCTCAATCGATCGAGGATATAATTATGAAATTCCGCAGGGTTGATTTTCCCATCACTGTCCGCATCCCAGGTTTTCAATTCCACTCGAAGTAACTTCGGCATTTCCTCCGCACTGAGCAGATGATCTCCATTGCGATCGAGAATATGGAAAAGTTTCTCCGTTTCGGAATCCAGTTTGGTAACTGGTGATGGATCCGAAACAGTTGAAGGAACGAGTACAAGGTGCTTCTGGGAGTAGGCGTAAAACTCATTCAACCGAATTCGAGTTCGCATCGGCCCGAGTTTCTCGGCAACGTGGTCGAAGACCTCCAGAATTTCCGGATTGTCGATTTTGTCGCGCAACCATTCCTGTTTGCCTTCAGACAGCAAGCCAAACCAGTCAATTTCGTTCTCGGGAAGCACTTCGCCTTCGGGCAGGATCTTGTGGAGAAGAGCGATGATTTTATCGCGTTCGCTCTGAGCCGGTTCAAGTTCAGTCACGCCGGGCTTGCGATTGAGCTCGGACTCGGCCACTCTCGGTTCTGGAGTAATTTTTAACGGAGAGGGTGTCTCGCTTGATCGAACCGGATGTGCGATCTTGATTAATTCGGGGCTTTCCGACGAATTGCTGTGGTTATTCGTTACGTTGGGCATTCCCTTCTGTTGAAATGTGAAATAGCCCAGTACACAAATACCAATCATCGCCGGTGCAACCAGTGTACGTGAGAAGGCCATCTAAGATGCTCCAACAAAAAACGGAAGGGCAAAGAGAATCGAGTTTCAGGTAGGATGAACATTATTATCTTCTCATAAATTGAGCCAAATTCAAGCCCTATCTCTTTCTCAAAATTCTCAAGGGTCGCTACAACCCCATAGAACGAGGGTTTTTACCGTACTCTGGATGTAGGGAGTTCGACGCCCTGCCCTCTCGTAGTGACTGAATTCCAATTTCTGAGCAAAAAAGGAGATTTGCGGAAAGCCGTCCGTTTGAAAAAGTGGAGACACCTCTCGTAGAATTTAGCGCAAGGATCCTGCAGACTCCGAAAGATCGACTAGAGGAATCGCAGGACCTTCCATAGTTCCTCATACCAATTCGAAACTTGAGGTGTAAAACCCTTCCACCCCGGGCAATTGGATTAAACGACATGAAATTCGACTGCGTTTTTGTTTCTGCCGACTTCATGTCAAACGAATATTTTCGTAGGCTATCTAATGGACAACATTCTTCGAGGACTGGGAATTGAAATTGGAAATGAGATTCGAACTAAGCTACTTTTCCAATGCAAGGGTTTTTACCGCTGGTTCAAATCTTACCACCGAACAATTTTCCTTCCCGGGATTGCTGCTCGAGATGCAATAAGCGTTGAAACCAAACGAAAACTGCTCTCTGGCTCAGAGGGGAGCAGTCTTCCTCCATCAGCGCGGATCAGACATCGAAATTTTGGTAAATCCCTGTAAGACAAGGCAGTCCTTGCTATATTCACCATCAACTATGGCTAACTCTATTACACAGACCGATCTTGTCGTCTCCTCGCAATTGACCTCTGGTTCCGAAGCCGCCCCTCATCACGGTCCCAGCTTTCCGCCCACAGCTTTATCTGGTCAAAGAGGCAGTATTTCTACAACATGGATCGTTATCGGGACGATTTTGAGTCTCGCGATGGCAGCGGCCTACTATTTCGGTGCACCGTTAATCCCTTCTGCCGAGGTTTCGAAATCAGCGAAAGGCGAAGCGAAAGCGGAAAAATCGGCGCCTCCCATCAAGAAGCTCGATGTCAAAGTCGATGTTAGTACCCCTGTTGAACGGGAGGTCATCGATTCATTGGATTTCGCCGCTCGAATGACAGCCATCGACTACGTGGAAGTGCGAGCCCACGTCTGGGGTTATCTGAACAAGGTCAACTTCAAAGAAGGCGACATGGTGAAGAGTGGGGACATTCTGTTCGAACTCGATGCGCGAGTCTACGAGAACCAGCTTCACCAGGCTAAAGCCAATGTCGCCCAGGTGGAAGCCAAGCTGAAGTTCGATGAAGCCGACCTCGAGCGCTCTAAGAAAGTGCTCAATGCGATATCCAAATCCGACTTGGAAAAGGCGATCTCCGCTCGAGATCTCGACTTGGCTAACCTTGAACTCGCCAAAGAATCGGTGAAACAATCTGAACTTCTCCTCGAATATTCCAAGATCGCCGCCCCGATCACCGGTCGAACAAGCGCCTACAAAGTGACAACCGGTAACCTCGTGCAATCTGGCGATCAGAATGGCGGCACACTTCTCACCACAATCGTTTCGGTCGATCCGATATATGCTTATTTCGATGTGGATGAAGGGGCGGTACTTCGAAATATGAACCTGGTGCGAGATGGAAAAGCGCAGCCTTTTCGTAATTTGGGAGCGAAAGTTCGCTTGCGGTTGGACGATGGCGGCAAGTTTTCCAGAGAAGGAACGATCGACTTCGTGGACAACCAAATCAATCCTAAAACCGGCACGCTGCGGATGCGGGCATCGTTTGCCAATAAGGATGAAAGTCTTACGCCGGGGTTATTCTCCACGGTAACCTTGCCGATCGGCAATAAACACAGGGCTCTTCTCGTTCGCGAAAGTGCGCTCGACAACGACCAAGGTTCTCGAGTGCTCTGCATCCTCAATGGAAATAATATCGTAGAGCGTCGGCGGGTCGTGGTGGGCGGGAAACATGATGGCTTAGTGGAAATCGAATCGGGACTGCGGGCGGGTGAAAAAGTCATCGTCAAGGGCGTCCAACTCGCCCAGGGTGGTACGCGCGTGGAGCCGGACATGCAGAACTCCGTTCCAATGTTGGAAGAAACCCCTAAGTAGAAATCTCCAGTTTCGCCCAAGGCTATGTACTTGGATCGAATTCACGAAAGGGGCCGCTTTGCCATCCCCGACTTATCCTCCCTAAGCCCATTTTCTGAAGCGAAACTCTCCGTGCGTTGATAATTTGCCCAAAGCTTGTGAAACTGGTTCGAAGACGACAAATACCGGACTTTAAAAAAATCACACCAGTCCATCCTGTAGGACACCTTTTACCGTTCTTGGCACGAGGCATTGATAATGCTGGCACGTTTTTTTATCGATCGCCCCGTTTTGGCCTGGGTGATTTCGCTGGTGATTGTCATGATCGGGGGAATCTCCTCCGCCCTTTTGCCCGTGGCCCAGTACCCGCTAGTCACCCCTCCTACCGTTCGTGTAACCGCCACATATGCCGGAGCTAACGCGCAGGTGGTCGCCGACACTGTGGCCGCACCGATCGAGCAGCAAGTAGTCGGTGTCGAGAATATGCTCTACATGAATTCGGCGAGCAATAATGACGGCTCTTACACCCTCGACGTGACTTTCGATCTCGGCACCGACATTAACATGGCTCAGGTGTTATTGCAAAACCGCGTCGCCATCGCTCAACCGGTGTTGCCAGATGTCGTCAAGGCCGTGGGAGTTACCGTCCGTAAGCGCTCCCCCGATATGCTGTTGATCGTCAACCTCTATTCCGACAACGACCCGAAGACTGGCAATCCCTACTACAACAACCTCTATCTAAGTAATTATGCCACCATTAACCTCGTTGATCGCCTCACGCGCGTTGAAGGAGTAGGCGATGTCTTCTCGTTCGGAGGGCAAGATTATTCCTTGCGCATCTGGCTCGACGCAAACAAAATGCAGTCCCGCAGTTTGACGGCCGGAGACGTCATCGCCGTTCTGCGCGAACAGAACATCCAGGTTGCAGCAGGCCAGGTTGGCCAACCCCCGATCTCCAATGGAACGCGCTTCGATTTCCAATACTCGATGAGTACGAAGGGCAGACTGGCCGAACCGAAGGATTTTGAAGATATCGTGGTGAAAACCGGCGCGGATGGTGCGGTGACCTACTTGAAGGATGTGGCCCGCTGCGAACTCGGGGCGAAGAATCTCGATCAGAATCTCACACTCGATGGTCGACCCTCAGTGGGAATAGCCATTTTCCAGTTGCCGGGATCGAACGCACTGGATGTGGCTGACCGCATTCGGTTGCTGATGCACGAAGAGGAAAAGAAGTTTCCGGAAGGGTTGAGATTCGGCATCGTTTACGACTCGACTCCGTTCGTCCGAGAATCCATTCGCGAAGTGTTTCACACCCTTCGTGATGCCGTCATCCTGGTCGCCCTCGTGGTGCTGTTGTTCCTGCAGGACTGGCGTTCGCTTATGCTACCAGTGATCGATGTTGGTGTATCGCTGATCGGTACGTTCGCTGTGATGAAGCTCATGGGCTTTTCACTGAACAACCTCACGCTCTTCGGTCTGGTACTCGCGATCGGGATCGTTGTGGATGACTCCATTGTAGTGCTGGAAAACATAGAACGCTGGCTGGAAAAAGGTCTGCCGGTTCGCGAGGCCACCATACGCGCTATGAGCGAAATCACCGGCCCGATCGTGGCCATTACATTAGTGCTCAGTTCAGTTTTGCTACCCAGTGCCTTCCTCGGGGGAATCACCGGTCAGTTCTTCCGACAGTTCGCGCTAACCATCTCCGCGTCGATGCTCATCTCGGCGATCAATGCCATGACAATGACCCCAGCTCGTGCGACTTCGATTTTCGCAGGCCGTAAACATGGCGAGGGACACGGCAATGACGGCAAGGAAGCTTTACCCTGGTGGAGTTTCTGCATCTTAGGCGGTGTCGCGAGCATCTGGTTTCTCACCCCCTCTCTCGGCCACTTTTTTGGAATCGCCTCTGCCGAGGATCTCGAAAGCTTGGATGCCTTGCCCGGCGGCGTCAAAGCCACACTTTGGAGTTGGCTTGGGTACGTCGTCCTGTTTATCCCGGGGGCGATCCCCGGCGGGATTGTAGGCGTGGCAATCATCCGACCGGTAAACTGGTTCCTGGGCAAGTTTTTCAAAGCATTTAATTCCGTGTTTGAGTTAGGCACCAGAATTTATGGGAAGACCGTGGGTTGGTGTCTTCGACTGTCTGTTATCATGCTTCTGGTTTACATCGGCCTCATCGGGTTGACCGGTTACGGCTTCACTCTTCTGCCGCAAGGCTTTATTCCTACGCAAGATAAGGGGCGATTGATCTTGATGGTCTCGCTCCCTGATTCAGCCTCTCTGGAACGGACCAAGGCCGTCTGCAAAAAGATCGACAAGATCGTGCTGGAAACGCCTGGAGTGGCGAACATCATCAACGGAGCAGGACGTTCGTTCGTACTCAATGCGATGAGTTCCAACCTGGCGTCTGGCTTCATTCCCCTCAAACCGTTCCACGAGCGCCGCGGGCCGGGATTGAATGCCGATGGCATAGCGTCCATCTTGCGTAAACGCTTCCGTGAAGAGATTCCGGAAGCCAAGATCAATGTGTTCGGAGTTCCGCCCGTGGACGGACTGGGCACGGCCGGGGGTTTCAAACTCATGGTGCAGGCGGCGGGAGATGTGGATTATGGGGCATTACAGGAACAGGCCGACCATCTGGCAGCTCAGGGCAACAAGATGGCTCATCCAGGAGTGGAAGCCATACTAAACCCCGATTACAACCCCGCCATCGATCCGATATCGAAGCAATACCTCGGAGATCCTCCGGCAGTGATCGGCGCATTGGATAGTTTTCGGGCCAAGATGCCGCAACTCTATGTGGACGTCAACCGAGTGAAAGCGAAGGCGATGGGGGTAGAGCTTACCGATGTATTCGACGCGCTTCAGGCGAATATGGGTAGCTACTACGTCAACGACTTCAACAAATTCGGACGCACCTGGCAAGTCAACGTTCAGGCTGATTCGAAATTCCGCATGACGGCCCAAGACGTTCGGCAACTGCGCATCCGCAATAACCGGGGAGACATGGTGCCGATGGGATCCGTGGCTCAAGTAGTCGAAAAACCTGGGCCTCTCCAGATCGTGCGTTACAACATGTTTCCGGCCGCCCCGATTAACGGTGCAATTTTGCCCGGCATCAGTACCGGAGAAATTCAGGCGATCATGGAACAAGAAGCGGAAGGAATGCCACGGCAATTCTCCGTCGATTGGACGGAATTGAGCTATCTGCAGAAGCTTTCGGGCACCGTGCGAGAATTTCGCGATCTGCAAAACAACCCGTACAGTGCCTTCGTGCTCGGAACGCTCTTGGTATTCTTCGTCCTGGCAGGTTTGTACGAAAGTTGGTCGCTGCCAATGGCGGTGATTCTCATCGTACCCATGGTGCTTTTGAGCGCCTTGTTCGGCGTGATCCTTGCCAAGATGGATCTCAACATCTTCGTGCAAGTTGGATTCGTGGTGCTGGCGGGACTGGCGGCGAAAAATGCGATCCTCATCGTTGAGTTCGCCCGAGACAGACAATTGCAAGGTGTGCCGGCCTTCGATGCGGCCGTGGAGGCCGCGACAGTCCGATTGCGTCCGATTCTGATGACATCATTCGCGTTCACACTCGGTGTGTTTCCCCTGGTAATATCCCACGGGGCCGGTGCGGAAATGCGGCGAACGCTCGGAACGGCTGTTTTCTCTGGAATGATCGGGGTAACTTTCTTCGGGATCTTTCTGACGCCGGTATTCTTTTATGTGATTAGAAGACGCTTCAAACCACCCTTGGTGCAGCAATAGACGCTACACCAGTTTGCCATCTGGGGGCCGATAGCGGCTGTGAGTATGCTAGCCCAGACCCGGGTTTAAAGGACGATATCTAGGTCATGGGAATTGGTTGGTCCATTCCTTTTGGGCAAGCCTTGCTAAGGACCGAAAAGTCCAGTTTACACTGCTCTTCTCCGCTGGCGGATAGCTTGGAAATGATCATTCCCAGTGTTCAACGGCATTGCCCTCACACTTTCCATTTGCACAACTCTTAAGAAGACTCGTCTTCCCTCCTTTTTGCCAATCGCACACAGAAGTTGCGATAAATTTCCGGCCTTGTGCGCGCGGACTTTGTCAAGTTCGCCCGCTTTCCCGGTTTAGGATTCGATTCGGATGGCTATTTCCTAAAAGCTTAATCCCAAACGCTTTACAGGAAAATTAAATACTCGACTTCCCAGATGAATTTGACGGAGTGAGATGTCGCGCCCCATTTACCCTCTTGCGATAGATGATCAAGTTTATCATTATAGTCGATTATCTCTCCAAGCGTGCTGTCCATTCAGTGCGTTTCAAATTTTCATTACCGATTCGAGGGACTTTTCTCATGAAACGCCGATCTGTCCGACGCAAGGGTTTCACGCTGATTGAACTGCTCGTTGTGATCGCCATTATCGCCATTTTGATTGGCCTGTTGCTTCCTGCGGTACAGAAAGCTCGTGAAGCGGCATCACGTATAAAGTGTACGAACAATTTGAAGCAACTCGGCCTTGCAGAGCATAATTTCGAAAGCGCCATCGGAGGTTTCACGATGGCCCCTTATAATCCTTCGTTCGCCTGGCTGACATCTAAGCCCTATGCCGTGCCCCACGGGTGGGTCGTGGAGCTATTGCCCTACCTGGAGCAGCAGAATGTGCAAAACGCCTACAATCTGAATGCGACTTGGGCCGCCCAGACGCCAAGCGATGCGAACTATTATGTAAATCAGACCCTTATTCCGATCTTAATATGCCCTTCGACTCCCAATGGAAGCGATTCCACTTCTCGCTCCCTTCCCTATGGCCGCGGACCGCTGGATTATGTGCCGATTTTCCGCATCGACCTCAACGCCGCAAATATCTTCGCTCCAACTCCCGCCCCGAACTACGATCCGAATAAGGGGGAGGGAATTCTCGGCCGGGGAGTGAATCGCAAGATAACCGAAATCACCGACGGTACATCGAACACCCTGCTTTTTGTCGAAGAAGCAGGCCGAAATACCATCTATGTTAATGGTCGCCCTACTCCCTCCTTTAATTCCCAAGACCAAGGAGGAGCCTGGGCCAACTTCGCCATCGGAGGTTCGATCATAGACTCCCTGCGCAGCTTCAATCCGGCAACCGGAACCTATTACGGCCCCTGTGCATTAAATTGCACCAACGGTGGAGAGCTTTATTCTTTCCATACCGGCGGAGTTAATGTCGTCATGGGGGATGGCTCCGTTCGATTCCTAACGAACTCCACAACCTTCGCAACCGTGGTCGCCCTTTATACGCGAGCGGGCGGCGAAATTCTGACAGACAATTAGCAAATTGCATAGAGAGGAAAACCATGAAGCGATTTATACTCGGGGTAGCTTCGGCTATATTCGTCCTGACGCAGACCGGTTGCTCCAGTGAGAATGGGAAGTACATTCCCGTCACCGGCAAACTCCAAGTGGACGGCCAACCTGCCGAAGGGGCGCAGGTGACCCTCGTGCCTACAAATTCCAGCATCGGCGAATCGACTTTCCGTCCGACCGGATTGGTAGATGCGGACGGATCCTACAAGCTCACCACTTATGATCCTTCTCGGAGCATCACCCATGAAGGTGTGCCTCCGGGGGAGTATAAGGTTACAATCACTTGGATACCTCTTCTCCAGCCTGGGGAGAATGTTGATTCGAAAAAGCGGCCCGTAGATAGACTCGGGGGAAAATACCTCGATCCTGCCAAATCGCCCTATCCGGTGGTCATAAAAGAACCCCGCATGGAAATGGATCCAATTAATCTGAAGCTCTTAAAGCGAAGTTAAACGATCTGTCATCGCAAAACTGTTATCGGAACCGCCCTGCGGAACCGATTCCTTAAATAAATCGAAATACTGCTGAACCGAATGAGGCGTAATCTATGAGACACCCGCTAGCAGTTATTACGGCGGCATTTGTCGTAATAACTCCAGTTTTTGGTGCCGAACCCGAGCCCGCAAAGCTCGACTTCTTCGAAAAGAAAGTCCGTCCGATTCTGGTGGAACATTGCCATGCCTGCCACAGTGCTGACACAAAACCCGCGGGGGGTCTGCGCGTAGATGATCGCAATGGCTTGCTGAACGGGGGCAATACCGGCCCCGCAGTAATCCCCGGAAATCCCGATAAAAGCCTGATCCTCAAACGGGTGACAGCCAAAAATAAAGGTCACATGCCCCAACAGGGAGAGGATCTCAAACCCCAAGAGCTGGCCGATCTCACCCAGTGGATCCGAGAAGGTGCTCTCTGGCCGACCATTCGAGTGCCTGGGCATCTGGGCAAAACCCAGCCGAGCTATGAAAAACTCAAAAAAGAGCACTGGGCCTGGCAACCTCTCTCCAGACCCGAAGTACCCGTTGTGAAAAACAAGAACTGGCCGAAGGACGATCTCGATCGATTCGTTCTCTCCCGGTTGGAAGCTGCAAATCTCCAGCCAGCGGCGGAGGCCGATAAGCTTTCGCTGCTTCGTCGCGTCACCTTCGATCTGACTGGTTTGCCCCCTAGCCCGGCCGATATCGATTCCTTCGTTAATGACTTCGCCCCCGATGCTTTTGCAAAAGTAGTCGATCGTTTACTGGCCTCTCCCCAGTTCGGTGAACGATGGGGGCGACACTGGCTCGATGTCGCACGATATGGAGAAAGCACGGGACCGAGTCGTAATATTCCCTACCCCTTTTCCTGGAAATATCGCGATTACGTCATCGACTCGGTAAATGCGGACGTCCCCTTCGACCGCTTCCTCCGCGAACAAATCGCGGGCGATCTTTTGCCCGCCGATAATTCCGAGCAACAGAATCGTCAACTGACGGCCACCGGTTTCCTGGCCTTGGGTGTCAAGGATGTGAACCAGAGGTTCAAAGTTCGTTTCCTTATGGACAATGTGGACGAACAGATCGATGCGGTGTCGCGGTCGATTCTCGCACTAACCGTGAGTTGCGCCCGCTGCCACGATCACAAATTCGATCCGATTCCCCAGTCCGACTATTACGCACTGGCGGGAATTTTCACCAGTTCCGAGAATGCAGCCGGAGTGCGGAGTTTGATGGGCGGGGGTGGCTTGGCGTATTACGACCCTGCGAACCTAGTGGTGTTAAAAGGCAATCTCCCGGAAGTGCCTAAAGAACAAGTCGAAAAGGTCAAAGCGGAACTTGCCGAGGCCAAAAAAGCCTGGGATGCCATTCGCGGAACTCCCGAGGGTCTTAAGTTGGCCGCCAATGGCTTTCCGACCCAGCGTCCGTTTCGCTTGAAATTCGAAGCAAAACAAGCGGAACTCGCCGCTCTCACCGATCCGGCCGCGCGAGGTTTTGCGGTCCATGGAGCCCGGGAAGGCAAAGTCGTCGGGGATACTGAACTTCGCATTCGAGGAGAGGCGGAGAAACTCGGTCCCAAAATTCCCCGTGGCTTTTTGACCGCCTGGACGGTGCCAGATGCCCCTTCCATACCTGCAAGTCATAGTGGTCGACTCGAACTCGCTCAATGGCTCACCAGCAACCAGAACCCCGTCACCCCCCGCGTGGCGGTTAATCGGGTCTGGGCGCATCTTTTCGGTCGAGGGATCGTATCGACCGTGGATAACTTCGGGGTTACTGGCGATCTTCCCAGTCATCCGGAGTTATTGGATTTTCTGGCGAATCGCTTTTTGCAGGAAGGGTGGAGCGTGAAAAAGCTGGTGCGCGAAATCGCACTTTCGCGAACTTATCAACTCTCGGCGGAAACCTCCCAAACGGCGCGAAAACTCGATCCCGCGAACAAATTACTCTGGTGTCACAGCCCGCGTCGACTGGATGCCGAGGAATATCGCGATGCGGCCTTGTTCAGCGCCGGAAAATTGGATTCCAAACGACTCGGCCCCTCCGCCGTGAGCAGCCTCAAGATGATCGAAATGCGCGATAATGGCCCCGAAGCCAAAGCGATTCACGAAGCCGCTGACCGAAGTCGGGCACGGAGCATTTATCTGCCGTTGCTGCGCGGCGTGACCCCTCACGCCTTGGCAGCGTTCGATCCGGTCGAACAAACTCTGGTAACGGGAATCCGGGAATCGACGACAGTTCCCAGCCAAGCCCTTTTCCTGCTGAACTCCGCGTTCGTAGCGAACCAGTCCTTGAGTTTGGCCGATCGGCTGTTGAAGGATTCGAATGCGACCGATTCCGATCGAATTTCGCTACTATATCGCCGGACGTTGAGTCGCACGCCGACCGACCATGAACTCACCCGGGCTCTGGCTTTCGTCGCGGATTATGAAGCGGCCGCCAAATTGCAACCGCCTCCCCCCGAACCTCCGAAAGTCGCAAAGAAAGTTGAGCCGAAGAAACCCGTGGATCCGAACCAGGATCCGGATACCGTCGATCAGACGGGAGAAAACATCGCTGAAGAAATCGTTCATCCCAAGGATGCCAAAACTGCGGCCTGGCAGGCACTTGTGCAATCCGTGTTAGGCTCGGCGGAATTCCGCTACCTCAAGTAAGACATCAAAACTCCATTATCTTTTATTTCCTAATCATTGAATCCACTGGAATTTCAAATGAATATTCCCAAAGAACTTCGGGCTTCAGTTGCGGTGCCACCCAGCCGCCGACAGCTATTAAAAACGGCCAGTAGCGGCTTCGGCCTCGTTGCTCTGGCAGGACTGCTCGGTCAATCCAAAGCCCGAGCGTCAGAACCTGAGGCGAAACCTCTTGCCCCCAAAGCTCCCCATTTTAAAGCGCGGGCGAAGCGGCTCATATTCGTTCATATGAACGGGGCAATCTCACATCACGATACGTTCGATTACAAACCGCAGCTGGAAAAGAATGACGGCAAGCCGGGTCCGGGCGGCGGCATTCTAACCGCTTCAAAATTCAAGTGGAAGCAGTACGGCGAAACGGGTAGCTGGTTCACGGAATTATTGCCTAAACTCGCCCAGCATGCGGATAAACTCACCTGGCTCCGAGGCCTGCACACCGACACTCCGGCCCATCCTCAGGCCGTGGTTCAACTCCACACCGGGAGCGCGAACGCAGCGCTGACCCGTCCCAGTTTAGGAGCCTGGCTCTTATACGGTCTGGGCTCCGAGAATCAGGAATTACCCGGCTACATCACCATCAATCCGCCGCCGAATTTCGGAGGCGCGGTGAACTTCGGCAGCGCGTTCCTACCAGCTCACTTCCAGGGAACCCGCATCGACGATCTGGGACAATTGCCGAATCTGAAGCCTTCCACTGCCACGACTCTGCAGCGAAAACAACTCGATTTGATCCAAGCCATGAATCGCGAATTGGGCAATACCCCGACCGCGCCGGATCAACTCGATGGAGTTATCGAAACCATGGAACTCGGTTTTCGCATGCAAGGCAAAGTGCCCGAACTACTGGACATTCGCCAGGAACCCCAGAAGGTGAAGGATGCCTACGGTATCAAGGATGGCCCCGCGGGCGGATTTGCTCGGCAGTGTTTGATGGCGCGAAGACTCTCAGAAGCCGGCGTTCGGTTCGTCGAAATTTGTCAACCGGGATGGGATCATCACACCAATTTGCACAAAGGGATGATAGAGCGCTGCGCTTCGATCGATCAACCGGTGGCCGCTCTCTTAACCGACCTGGAACAAAAGGGACTGCTTTCCGAAACCCTTGTTCTCTTCGGAAGTGAGTTCGGCCGACAGCCCACTGCCCAAGGGAAGGATGGTCGCGATCATAACATCACGGGCTACCCGATGTTTTTAACCGGAGCGGGAGTCAAGAAAGGCTTCACTTACGGCTCCACGGATGAGTATGGTATCAAAGCGGTTGAAGGTCGGATGCATACCAACGATTTGCATGCCACCTTACTAGCGTTGATGGGTCTGGATCACGAAAAGTTGACCTATCGCTATGCCGGCCGCGATTTTCGACTGACGGATATTGCAGGTCAGGTCGCCAGCGAAGTTCTGACGTAGAGTCTGGAGCTGTCGTTGCAACAGAGGGGAACGAGCAGTGCGTATGCCTGTTCCCCTCTGTTGCAACGGTAACGAGCAGCTCAGTAAGCACATCGCTAAGGAAAGACCGCTTCACTACAATTAGCGTGGGGTAGTTCAATTTTTTTTAGGACAGATTGAAACGAGCCATTCCAGTCGGGACATCACCCCTCTCAGACAAGTTCACTGCGCTACAATATTCTCGAGTATTGTTCTGTTTGGGTGACTGAGTACCCAAGCAGCGATGTTGAATGCTAACATCATCAAAAGCCAGACAACCGAGAAAGCGATCGTCAATTTGCTGCCCGGATGCACGCCGTAGGAGAGAGACGAAATCGAAGGATCAGTTGGATCGTATCGCACACTAACTGCCTTTGCACTTTTAAGCTTTCGATAAATTTGTTCTTCGTCGTATTTATCGCTACCGGGATAATACCAGAATGCCAGTCGAGAACTCGTGTAGGAAATCCCTTCAACTGTATACGAGTATTCACACCGGACCTCGTATGTATTACCTTCTCTGTCGGGAATCTCATAGAGTTCACAGTGAGTGATCTTTCCAGGCGTAGCCGGCCAGCTTCCGGGCAAATTCGCTTTTCTAGCACTTCACAAGCCCTGCCCAAAGAGGAAGAATCCCAGGAGATACATAGGGGTGAAAACCGCGATCCAGACAATAGCCATTTTCACGATCCGAACCCTTAGTCATCGATTAGCGGGATGAGATTTTAGTTTTCCAGGAAACATCGAGTTTAGGCATTCCCAAGCCAATCCAGAAACAGCGAACTGTTTAACTCAGATAATTATTACGAGAAATCGTAATACCGTTTGCAGGAGTTTGAAGGATTTTTGGTGGAAACCAAAGCATGGGAAGCCAGATGGTATCCCGCCGAGCGATCCGTTCGCCGGAACTCGGCCTTCCGGATAAGATCTACCGACAGGGATGGTATCGCTGTCAATTTCCGCCAGTCAATTCTATCCTCTCCCAGGGAGTTTGAAGTGCGGTATTCCTTGCTGATCGCTATTATTCTTTCGGCGTTCCACTCCCGATTGCATGCAGAACATCCGGTACCGGATAGCCCTCTTTGGCTTACTTATACCGGTGAGAAAGGCCCTGGCCGGGGGAAACACATCGTACTCATCGCGGCCGATCAGGAATATCGCAGCGAATTCGCACTTCCCATGCTGGCCAAAATTCTTGCGAAGCATCACGGTTTCGATTGCACTGTCCTCTTCAGCCTTAACGATCGAAACGAAGTCGACCCTACCCAGAAAATTCGCTGGGAAGATAAGACTGTCACCCACAATATTCCCGGTCTCGAGTATTTGGCTCGAGCGGACCTGGTCATTCTCTTCAGCCGGCTCCTATCACTACCTGAGGCGCAAAGGAAATACGTTTACGAATACCTGGACTCGGGGAAGCCGATCATTGGAATACGAACCGCCAGGGAAATCGCATTTAAAGCTGAAGGAATTCTCGAATAATTAATTCTCGGCGTTCATCGCTGGCGCAGGCTTTCAGTCGTTTGACTGCCATCGATTCCTTGCCGCTCGCATTCGCTACTATGCTCAGAGCCAACCTTTTAATCCTGGCGAAATTCTGAGGGCCGTTATCTTTTCGAACCCGGCTGTCGTCGTCGCCGAATGTCACATCCAAGGACCAATGCAAATTATTCTCGATCGTCCAATGTTCCCGGACCGCTTTCGCCAACACCGGAGCGTCCGACGCTCGGCTGCAAATATAGTAGCGGATTTCGCTCGCGCTCTTGTGGTTTTCTCGGCGGTCGGTCACCACCACGACCACCGTCTTCAAGCCTTTCCAATCGTCCTTCATCGATAAGAAATTGACGTCCGAAAACACGAGGCACGAACGGTACTCCACTCGGCCTCGATTCTTCTCCGTCGATTCGCAGAACGTCGTCGGTACATCGGCGAATCCGGACTCCAAATGCTTGAAGTAATGAGCCTTGATCTCGGCCAAGAGAGTCGGTTGATTGTCCTTCACCGCCAACAGGTAATCCGCGTCCCGTTCCCGCACCGCCTCGGCGATTTTTTTTTGACAGCCCATCGCGTCGATAGTCACGATTTTTCCGGCAATGTCCAGCCGTTTCAGCAATTCCGGGATCGCGGTGATCTCGTTCGATTTATCGTCCACCGCCTCTTGGCCCAGCGTCACGCGGTTGGCCGTCGCAAACGCGCTGACCACGTGCAGGCACTTCTGACCCGGACCGCCTGACGAACGCATCGTCTTGCCGTCGATCGCCACCTGAAGCAGGTCGGTCCCGACGCAGATTTCCGCCATCCATGAAGCGAAGCAGGCCTCGAAAGCATCCGTGTCCAGATAGCGGAAAACTCGGCCGAAAGTGTCATGGCTCGGGATGCCGTTGGGCAAGGGGAGATACTTCCGGAACCAGTCGATCTTGGTCACGCCGAAAGCTTCGACGGCCACCCAGTCGTTGGCTCCGGAAACCGCGGCGCAAATGGCTATGAAAATGATTTCCGAAAGCGTGTGTTGTTGGCAACGATCGAGGCGGTGGTCGGGCAAATCCGCGAAGTGGACGAGGAGATCGGTCAACGGAGTTTTCGCCGGCGCGGGAGATAGTTCGGAAAGCTGAAACATCGAGGAACCCCAGGGCGATCTAGCGAGCGATTTCCACATCCTCCACTAAAGAAGAACGATGCGCAATACAATTAATGACATTAGATGTTTTCTTGGAATTTAAGCGCGATTTCCCTGTACGAACCGCGAACCACGGTTTCTTAGATTTCGATTACAAAAAGGCCGGTAAGAGAATTGACTTCGGCGAGGATGTGCTCGGCGGATCTTTCCGCGAACACCATGGGAACTGGCAGCAAGATTCAACTCGCGGCCTTCTCGTCGAAAAAAACAAAGATCACCCCGTCCTCAAGGGGGTCCAGGATATCTGGGGACTCACCGATGTGTACCGCACCTACAAAGTGGGTGGCAGCCTACCCGCCGATTGCACTCCTTTGGTGGATGGGCAACCTCTACTGGGCCGAAAACCGGACGATGCGATTAATCCAAAGTTGATCCCGCTGCCCGTCGCCTGGGTCAGAACCTGGACCGGAAATACCGGGAAAACGGCCCGAGTATTTCATACGACCATGGGAAGCGCAGAAGATTATCGAAATCCAGGGCTGCGACGTTTAACCGTGAATGCGGTTTACTGGTGCTTGAACAGGGAGAAACAAATCGATCCCACTTCGAGCGTCGATCCCGTCGGCAAGTACGAACCTTTGCCGAGCGGTTTTGACTACGCGAAGTTGAAAGTCGTGCCGCACCCGCCGAGCTTTTACAAATAGCTTCCTTCTCGACGGATACCGGCTCTATTTCGGGAAACGAGCTTACCTAGCTTCGATTGAGGAATCCGGAATGGACTTGTCTTGCATTCTTTAAGATATTCAGACTCATTGGCCCCCTAGACGATTCGACTAAGAATCAACGATCCTCGAAGAATATCGCGAATTAAATCGCCTAACAGCTTATGGCTCACTCGGATTTCACCTTGCGAAGAAAATAAATAACTGAGATGGCGGCGACAAGCGCCAGTGCCGCGCAGAGTACCATGCTGATACTAAAGCCATTCATAAATGCATGGCGAGAAGCGGTGAGAAGCTTCAGTTTCGCTGGTTCCGGAAGTACTCGAGCGAGTTCCGTTGCCTGGCCAAAAGTATCGCCGGCCGATTTCGCAGCATCCCCTAGACCAGAAAGATCGACTAAAGACATCGAATGGCGATAGACCGCGGTCGCGATGCTGCCGGTTATCGCAATACCCAGCGCCCCTCCCAATTCCCCCACAGTCTCGGAAATCGCAGAGGCAGCGCCGGCTCGGTCGGCCGGGGCACTTCCAACTATGAGATCGGTTGCAAGTGTCCCGACGGGGGCACCCCCCAGGCAAAGAAGAACCATCCCGGACAAGAGCATCGCCCGCCCGTCAACTTCGCCCACCTGACTGACGATCAAAAGGCCGGTCGCACACGCCACAAAACTACCTCCGATGACGTAGCCGGGTTTAATTTTTCGGATCAATAAGGGGGCTAGAATGGAACCAACACCTAGTGCCACTGCTAGTGGTAGCGACCACAAACCAGTTTCGAGGGGAGTCATATCGTATACCAACTGTGTGCACTGCGCCGAAAAAAGAAACGCGCTAAAGGTAATAAAGACATAGGCTATGTAACTTCCCAAAGAAGCACTGAATTCGGCAATCCGAAAGAGATCTAAGTTGATAAAGGGATCCACCAATTTTTTCTGCCGCTGAATAAATGCATAACCAATAAAAATTCCAAGGAAAATTGCTAATAAGGAGTCCGGATGGAATCCCAATTCTGCAATTTGTTTAACGCCAAAGATTACGGATAAGACCGCAACGATTGACAACCCCGCACTGTATAAATCCAAAGGCCCTGGACGGGGATCGCGAAACTCCGGAAGTACGAATGGCCCTACGATCAACAGAAGAATCATTATGGGGACGGCGAGCAGAAAAACGGAACCCCACCAAAAATAGGTCAGCATCAGTCCACCCACGGCCGGGCCGAGAGCCGCGCCTGCGGAAAAACTGGCCATCCAAATTCCCACTGCCAGACTTCGCTCGCGATCAGACAAAAACATGTTTCGTATAAGTGACAGGGTGGATGGTGCCAGAGTCGCCCCCGCTATGCCGAGAATTCCGCGTGCCAAGATCAGCATGGCAATGCCATTCGCGAAAGCCGCTAAAACAGAAGCAAAAGCAAAAGCGCCGGCCCCGATCATCAGCAGTCGTCGCCGTCCAATTCGGTCGCCCAGATTCCCCATCGGAATCAGGAAACCCGCCAGTAAGAACCCATATATATCGACAATCCACAGAAGTTCCGAACTCGACGGCTGTAAATCAGCACTAATTGCGGGCAAAGCCAAGAAGAGGACGGACAGGTCCATGGAATAAAGGAGACAAGGCAATGCGATTACCGCCAAGCCAATCCACTGCCGAATCGAAGCGCGAACTGGCGAATCTCCATTTAAGGCTGCGGCCATTTGCAAGTCTTCTTCCTTGAACTCGGGCATTTCGCTACTACCGCTCTTTTCCGAATGGGCGAAGGTGACGCTTTCCGTTTCTCAAAGCCCGGGAGATCGATTCGACCAATATTTCCATCATTCTCGGCAATAAGTCCAAGAATACGCACTTTGTCTGGGAGTGCCTCCCGCTTAAAAAGCCTAATTGGTCTGCTTACCCATTCAAGAGGAACCAAAAATTTATCCCGGACCGACCAGGCTTACGTAAGGCAAGAACTTGTTTTACGCACTCCGCGAAGGTTCACTTCGAAAATTCTCACATCCAGCCGAGTCCGGGCGAGACGCTTGCGAGAAGACCTCTCTCAGGGCCTCTTCGACCGCGCCTAAGAAGACTCGGCTGATCGACAAATAGCGTTCAAGGTGTATCGTGATATTAAGGAACCTACTTTTTTAGCCGCAATAAAACGGATTTCGGCAATGTGGATCATTTATGTCGATGCGGATGCCTGCCCGGTGAAGGAAGAAATCTACAAAGTCGCTAAACGCTTTGAAATAAAAGTCGTGATCGCGGCAAATAATCCCATGCGGATTCCCAATCATCCCCTGGTGGAATTGGTTGAGAAAAAAGGATTCGATGGAGTCGACGATTGGATCGCTCTGATGTGCGAGACGGGGGACTTGGTCATCACGGCGGATATTCCCCTCGCCGCGAGATCCCTGGCAAAGGGGGCTCATGTATTGGATCCTCGGGGTAAACCGTTCACGGAGAGCGATATCGGTTACGCCCTGGCTTCTCGCGATCTGATGAATGAACTTCGGCAGTCGGGAGAAATCACCGGAGGTCCCGCCCCCATGACTCCCAAAGATCGATCTCGATTTCTGGCAAAACTGGATGAAACCTTGCACAAATTGAAAAAGCTTGGCACCCAGAAAAAGCCGTGACGCCTAGGCCCTCCCTGCACCTGCGACAGCGGCCAATATTTCTGAAAATGCGAACCTGCTTAGGAAAGTCTACTTGCAACCCTTTCGAGATCGGTGTACGCTAATGCAAGTGAAGGAACGGACCGAATCGAGGGATTTTGTGTCTTGTTCGGTCCCTTCACCCCCGCCAGGTACTTTTTCACTCCGATCCTTCCGCATCAATGCCAAGATTATTCCACTATGTCGGTTGCTTGCTGCTGTTTTCGTTTACGCCATTAAATGATCACTTCAGTCGGGCTTCCGAGGATGATTCGTTTCAGAAAAAGGTCTTGCCTTTCCTGCAGTCTTACTGTGTGAAATGTCATAATCCCAAGACCTCCGAGGGCGAACTTGATCTCACCAAGTACACGTCCACTGCCTCGATTGCTCAGGATTTTCGGCAATGGGAACATGTCATCTCTTTCCTGAAAGACGAGAAGATGCCTCCCAAGGAGGCTAAGCAACCCGAGACCGCCGAGCGGAAGGAATTCCTGGCGGCTCTAGAAAAGGGGTTGCTACTCGAAGCAAAAAAACTGGCGGAGGATCCGGGAGTTTCGTTGCCCCGACGACTCAGCAACGCCGAGTACAACTATACCATTCGCGACTTGACGGGTGTCGATATCCGCCCCACTGCGTCTTTCCCCATCGATCCGGCCTCCGGTGAAGGCTTCAACAATACGGGCGAAGCGCTGGTCATGTCGCCGAATCTGTTCAAAAAGTACTATGCGGCCGCTCAACAGGTGGCCGACCATTTGCTTCTGACCACCACCGGATTCGAATTTGCCCCTTATCCCGTCATCACTTTCGCCGATCAGCAAAAGTTCTATGAACAAGCGATCCTGCGCTTTTACGATCAACACAAAATCCAGTACGAAACTTACCTCGCCTCCGCCTGGTCGTACCGCTATCGCCCGGCGTCCCGGCGCGACGTCAGCATCGAAACCTGGGCGACGGAGCACAAATTAAGCGCGAAATATCTGGCTTCCCTCTGGAACCTGTTACAGGACGATACTTCCAACAACGTCTTCTATATCCAGTGGCTCCGTCAAACCTGGAATGCCCTCCCGGCCCCGGTTTCCGAGAAAGAGACCGCGATACCGCCAGAGACACTGCGGCAAATTCGATCCATCGCCAGCACAATTCAGAAGCTCAGTAAGCAGCTCTGTACTGTGGAAACTCAGGCCATCATTTCGGATGGCGGCAATGCCCCGATAGTGCACATCGATCGACGAAAAAAAATGGCGGCCGGCCGAGACAAATTCAACAGAGAAGTCTTGCAGAAACCAGCGCAGCAACTCCATTGGGAACTCAAGAAAAGCTCAGATAAATCACCATCGAAATTGATCATTTCCATTTCCGGCGAGCCTTCGGATCAGGGAGATCAATACGTCCTTCTGAATCGGTTGAATTTCAGTTCTGCTGGAGAACCGGATTACAATTCCCAGGACCTGAAACGAAATCTTTCCCTGCGGAATTTCCTGGTAAAGTATGCACCGGATCAATTAAAAACGATGGAATTCGGCGTTCATCCGCTCGGGAATAAAGTGGATGCTGGCAGTCTGATTCTTAAAGTGCCCTCAGTCATAGAAATTGGGATTCCTCCCGAGGCTTTAAAAGATCCATTGATCAAGAATTTCTATGCGGAAGCCAGTCTCAATGCGAAGGACTCGCAGTCCGGTTTTGCCCGAGTGAGTTTATCGAATCAAAAAAATCCTCGTGAAGATGTAACTTGCGGAGTATTTCTGATTGCCAGAGATCATCCCGCTGCCAAGGCGTTTCAGAAATCCTGTGAAACCTTCTGCCAGCTTTTTCCCAATCGCTTTTATTATGTCGATGAGACTCGCGGCCTTTCCGCGGGTTTTCACCTGATCGAAGGGTTCTTCCGGGACGATCAGCCCCTTTACAATTCGGTCCTGAGTGAAACCGAAAAGAAGTCGTTGGATCGTTTCTGGGACGAACTCTATTTTGCCACCAAAATTACCGAGAAGATGCTGCATGGCTTCGTCTTCTTCGAACGAGAAGAACGCGGCTTTCTCAAGCACCCCGATTTTAAATCTTTCAAAGAGGAAGATCCGGATCTGGGAAAAGAAGATAATCTGCTCCGTTTCGAACAGGTTTATCTGAAGCGTTCCAATGTTAAAGTGACCGGCGAGGAACTGGAAAAACATCCAATTCACGCTTTCTTCGAAGACATCCGCCAAGGATTGAGACGACGCGATAAGCAATTGAAGGAAGCGGAAGCCGCTTATATTCGCAACTTGCAGAATTTCGCAAAAGCGGCCTATCGTCGTCCTCTATCCGAGCAGGAGAACAAGGAACTTGTCGAGTTTTATACGTCGGTAGCCCGCCAGGCTGAATTCGGGATCGAGCAGGCCGTGCGGGCCAGCATTACTCGCATCCTCGTTTCGCCGCATTTTTGTTATCGACTGGAGTTGCCTCCCGCTGGGAAAACCATTCAGCCCGTTTCCGATCTGATACTGGCCTCCCGTTTGAGTTATTTCCTCTGGTCTTCGATGCCAGATAAGGAATTACTCGATCTGGCTTCGAAGGGCGAACTGAATAACGAAAAAGTTTTGAAGGCTCAAGTGCGACGAATGCTTAAGGATCCCAAGGTCAGCGGCTTCGCTCAGGAGTTCTTCGGCCAGTGGTTGAAATATCGGGATTTCCTCCAAAGTGAGACCGTCAATCGGCAACTCTTTCCCGAATTCGACGATTCTTTGAAACAAGCGATGTTCGAAGAACCCACGCGATTTGCCACAGGGCTGATACAGGAAGATCTTTCCCTGCTGAACTTATTGAATGGCGATTTTACTTATGTCAACAAGCGGTTGGCCCGCCATTATGGTTTTCCCTTCCCAGGCGAAGAGGCTGTTTGGATCAAGATCAGTGGACTTACCGCGAAAGGTCGGAGCGGTTTTCTGGGCATGGCTGTGTTTCTGACGAAAAACTCCCAACCGGGCCGTACCAGTCCAGTCAAGCGCGGATACTGGACCGTGCATGAACTGATGGGCGAACATATTCCCCCGCCGCCACCGAATGTGGCCGTTCTTCCCGCGAAGGAGACCGATACCCAGGGCAAGAGCATCCGGGAACTGATGGCCTTGCATACGGAAAATGTAATGTGTGCCCGCTGCCATCAGCACTTCGATCCCATCGGTCTTGCGATGGAAGGCTTCGATCCTATCGGCAAGCATAGAACGAAGGACTTGGCGGGCAGGCAGGTCGACAACCTCGTTCACCTCCCTTCCGGCGAAGTTTCGCAGGGCATCCCGGAATTCGCTCGGTATCTGGCCACAAACAGGAAGAACGAATTTACCCAAACTCTATGCCGAAAGTTTCTCGGTTTCGGGTTAGGGCGATCTCTAGAATTATCGGATAAGGTGCTGCTGGAAAAACTACAGGCTCAATTGGAAGAGAACGATTACCGTTTTTCCGCACTGTTCGAATCGGTCGTCCTCAGTCCGCAATTTCGTAGTCAACGTGGTAAAGATTATCAGCCGACTGTTTTAAAAATCCATCCTGCCGGAGAGAAGCCGTGAATTTTCCCAAAAAGATAAACCGCCGAACCGTTCTGCAGGGGCTGGGTTGTTCGATTGCTCTTCCCTGGCTAGAGTCGACAAAACTCTTCGCGGGAGAAGATCTGGCGGCCAAGACAAAAGTACCACAGCGGTTTGCCTGCTTGTTCATGGGCGACGGTATATCGCCGCACCACTGGTGGTCTAAAGGCAACGGATCGGAGATGGAGCTCGGCTCCAGCTTGACTTCGTTGGCCCCCTTCAAGGAAAAACTGAACGTCATCAACGGCTTATTCAATCGCCATGGGGATGGCGGCCATGCCAAATGCACCGGTAACATCCTTTCCGGAGCGAATCTTCAGAAAGGTCGATTGATCTCAGGCGGCGTCAGCATGGATCAAATGCTGTCGCAACATCTCGAAGATGCAACACCCGTTCCCAGCATGGTTCTGGGCTGCGAACAGCCAGTCAGCGGATTCCACGAGTCCAACTATTCGATGGTTTATGCCTCGCACATTTCCTGGCGTACGCCGAACTCGCCGATCCCGATTGAGTTATTTCCCGCACTCGCGTTCGATAGCCTTTTTGGCATGCAGAGCAGCAAGTTGCAAGGAAGCATATTGGATCACGCCCTCGCCCAGGCCAATGACCTGCGAGGCAAAGTCAGTAGCTCGGACCAGGTGAAGCTGGACGAGTATCTGACATCAGTCCGCGAAACAGAAAAACGAATTCAAAAACTGAAACCGCAAAGCGACTCCGCTAGCAAGTTACCACCCGCTTCGGCACGTCCCCCGTTAGCCCAACCGAAAGATTTCAGCGAATACGCGAAGTTGATGTGTGATATTATTGCTCTGGCATTTCAAACCGACCGCACTCGAATTGCGACCTTACTACTATCGCGTGATCTATCGGGTCAGGTTTATCCATTTTTAAATCTTCGGGATGCTCACCATAATCTATCGCACTCGAATGAAGGACCGGAATACCAATCGATCGTCAAGTTCCACGTTGAACAGTACGCGTACTTAATTGGCAAGCTGGCCAAGATGCAGGAAGGGGATCGCACCGTATTGGATAACTCCTGCATCATGTTTGTCTCCGAACACTGGAATGCCCATAACGGCCAACAAGTTCCTCTCGTTCTGGCGGGCGGGCTGGGCGGTAAGTTGAAGACTGGCAGATCGCTCGATTATCTTAAATCGGGCGATGACAAGAGAAAGCTTTGCAGTCTTTATCTTTCCCTCATGGACCGCATGGGCCTGGAATTGAAAGAATTTGGAGACGCCAAAGATCGCCTTGTCGGCATTTGAGAACTTCCGACGACTGGCTTCGCTTCCAATCTATCAATGCGAAATGAGACTTCACGACGTTAAGTCATTGGAAAGATCTGAGCGAGGCGCTTTTTCCGTAGCAACCCGAGCAATCTCGAGCCACCCGGTACTATTCCAAGGATTCACGGGTGGTACTTTTTGAGGTTTCTCAAGCTTCCGCGAACCCTGAGAATACAATAACGCTGAAAAACTCGTACGTGCTTTGAGCTAGGTCAGTACCCTAATTCCTGGTGAATAGGCGCAATTCGAAGAGAAAGTGATCAACCTTTACTCCCCTAGAGGAACCCAAAACGATGCGATCCATTTTTACTATCCTACTGACCGCGGCGTTCATCGCCCCGTGCACGGCGGCCGAACCGAAGCCGAACACTCGAGACGATTCCGCCTCGGAAAAACTCGGCATCAAGCTCTCTTTGCAATGCTGGACTTTCAACAAGCTGACCTTCTTCGAGACTGTCGACAAGGCCAAGGGACTCGGCATCAAATATCTCGAGATCTTTCCCGGCCAGAAGCTTAAGCCTGGTTCCGATCTCAAAATCAGTCGGACGATGAATGACGAAACGATTAAAGAAGTTAAAGCCAAACTCGAGGAAGCCGGCGGTATTAAGCTGGTGGCCTATGGTGTCGACGGCATACCCACCGATGAAGACGGGGCCCGTAAGACCTTCGAGTGGGCGAAAAAAATGGGTCTTACAGTACTTGTCACTGAGACGGACCCGAACGATGTCATCGAAAAAATGGCCAAGGAATTCAAGATTCGCGTCGCTTTACACAACCACCCTTCTACCTGGCCGCCTGAAAAAGTGCTCAAAGCAGTATCTAAACGCGATCCCCTGCTCGGTTCTTGCTCCGACACCGGACACTGGATGAGGGCCAACCGCAAGCCGATCGATTGCCTCAAACTACTGGAAGGCCGAGTGGAACACCTTCACTTCAAGGATCTGAATGAAAATGGCAACGGGCACGATGTGCCGTGGGGAACGGGTCGCGGCGACCCGGCGGCCTCCCTGGCAGAACTGAAGCGTCAAGGCTATAAGGGCTATCTGTCGATCGAGTACGAATACGGCAGCATCCCACAATTGGACGAGAACTTGCCTAAGTGCGTCAAATTCTTCGACAAAACCATGACGGAACTGGCAAAGTAACGGTCTCCATGTACCGCAAATTCTCCGGCGAGATCACTCGCCGGAGCTGAAGTCCTAGCTCTACTTCGGAACGTACCCCTTCCACACCCACTCCAATGCGTGCGGCATAAACTGCGCCTGAGCATTTCCGACGCCGTGACCAGCCCCCCGACAGAAGAGATACTGGTAATCGTAGCCTTTCGCTTTCAGCACTTTCGCCATGCGATTATTCGCCTCCACCCAGTCGTGCATTTCATCCCGCATGGCGTTGGGATTCAACAGGTCAGCGTCCCCGACCGAGAGGAAAATTCGCAAGGGTTTCTTGGGAGAATTGGGAATGAGGGTCTCGTGGAAGCCCCAGGCTCCATCGGGATACTTCGGATCAAACGGCCAAGCCTGGTTCACGAAAGTCCCGGATGTGGTCAGAACGCGATGGTAAAGATCGGTTCGAAACCAGGCCATAATCAAAGCCGCGGATCCACCGGAGCTATTGCCCATCACGGCCCGGTGATCAGGATCTTTCGACAGCTTTATCTGATAATTTTTCTCGACGCGAGGCAGAACTTCGGTCTCGATATACTCGGCGTAATCGCCGTTCATATTGTCGTATTCTTTGCCTCGTTCGTGGCCCTGGGCATCCCCGCCGCCGTTGGCTACCCAGATGACAACAATTGGTGGAATTCGCTTTTGAGCGATCAAATTATCAAAAATGTGCAGCAATTCAGCGCTCGGTTTACCGCCCGGACCATCATGGATGATTTGAAAAGGGGCCTCCTGGCCTGCCGGATGCTGAGCGGGGATGTAGACGGTAATTTTTCGTTTGTAGTCGATCGGGTGCGTTTCCACGAGTAACGTTTTCGGATTCTTTGGATCGACTTTCCCGAACTCCTTGCGGGCAATTCCCGGATTGAAAAGCTTGGTTTCCTTGGAGTTGATTTCGAATTGCTCCACCTTCCCTTGAGGCACCCCCTCGATGCGCTTGCGTTCCGGAGCGGCCGCATACTTCGGCCCAATAACAAAGTTATCGTTCGCATCCAGAGGAGGATTCTGCCCTTCTTTGAGGACAGTGAAAGGAGGCGCCCCCGGATCATCGAATTTGCGAACCGGTGGTGCCGCCCACAGAGTGGAGCTGGCAAAAACCGCCAGCAAGGTAAGCATTCCCAACTTACGCATAAGACCCTCGTGACTTTCTTTAAATGAGCACATAGACGATCATCGATCAGGACTGCGGTATCCTATTCGATTTCGAGAGAATCTGTAGTGCGGGGAACTTAGACTAGTGACAGGAAACCGGCGTTTGCAATGTGAAAAAGAAGCAAATAATTTGCCCGAGCATCACTATTTCAAGATTGTCACAGTCTCCTCCTATCAGGGATTCTTTAGGCATAATCCCATTTACTGCGTCGTCACTTAATAGCAGGAAAAATCCGATGAGTTCACCAGAAACAACTGCACCAGTCGCCACAATAGGGACACCGAGTAACCCCAGAGAAAATATAAAAAAACCGGGCCAACAGAGTGGGCGAGACTCCGTTGGCCCGGCAGAATCCTCCAGCTTAAGCATTAAGCTGCTGTAGTTCCCACTGACCGTCCCGATGTAACTGGTAGGCCCGGTTCTCGCTCGGCTCAATCACCACCAGATGCACCCAGCCGTTATAAAAGAGTTTTTGCAGCACGGGATTGCGTTCTATCAATTGGGTCAACCGCTCTCTCGGGGCGTAGACCACCGTTAACAGTCGAAGTGGTTCGTGAAAGGCTTGTTCGTCGGATCGATAAACCGACTGCAACGGCAGGCCGTGCATCAGATCGCTCGCATTGCCCTGCATGATGCCAAATTTCCCGATGACGTTCTTGGTCACTTTGCTGCCGCCGCCGTACGCGACATTGTTCCAGGTCGAAAATAAATATTGGTTATTGATCCATTGCCCGACCACCATCGGTGCGGTCAAAATGGTACTAAGAAATTTGGCATCGCCATCGTGTTTCCAGTCGTAGGAGTGCAGAAAACACCGACCTTCCAGCTTCAACTGACTGGTCAACTCCCGCGGCCCGACGACAAATGCCGCATTGCGAGCCAACCCCCATTCTGGACGAACCTCCGACCAGTCGCAACTGCGACGGGAGGCATTCGCGTTGCTGGAAGGATAATTCGAAGCTGCCACCAAAGAAGAACTGCGAGCGTTCGCGTTCAGAACTCGAGCTTTCTCCAGATTCTTGCGCAGCTTCGCGACGAGATCGCTAACAGACAGCGGATATTTTTCGTCGTAAATCACCACTTCATCCGTCGTAGTGTTGTGTTCCGCGGCCAGGAACCAGGTATGACCGGGGATGGTGATTCCCTTGTCCAGTAAGCCAGAGCGAACTTTCGCCGTGTTTAACATCTTTACCAGGGTCTTGGCATTAAAACCGCCATGATTGCCACCGCACGCTCCGCAATCGAGCGCGGTGGCGTAGGCATTGTTTCGGGTTTCGCTGCCATGACCACACATTACAATCAACAGGGAAAAATTTTCCGTCAGCCCCATCATTCGTAACGCCGATTCGCAATAATCGATTTGCTGGCTTAAGTTGATTGATTCCAAACTCACTTTGGTGGCCGGTTTCGAAACAACTGCCTTCATCGCTTTTTGGAGTGTGTCGCGATAGAGCTTAGGTGTGAAGGTTCGGGCCAGCATCTGCAGCCCCAGCCAGGGGCCGATCATTTCCACAAGGGCAAAGGGAGTGGAAAAATTATACTTGAGCGTTGGGTAGTACGACTTCACCGCATTCCAGAAGGATCGTCGCTGAACGGATCGCGTCACCAAAAGTGCAGCTTTATCCACCGGCTCCTCGTGCACTTCATAGCACGGCTTGAGAAGCACTGGGCAGGAATCGAAAGCTTCCTCCTTCTCCCAGGATTTCGCACGAATCGGTAATCCGAAAAAACCGGCAAAGCCGAAGGTTTGATAGTTCCCCTGAGCTTCGATCGCCCGCCGGAAAGGTTCCGATCGAACATCGATACAGAAAATCAACTGTGCTTCGGCGTGCGAAGCTTTCTTGCGTTCTAGAAAGTGCGACTCGTGTACTAGATCGACGAGTAATTGATTACGGAAGCGATCCTCGGCTTGGATGATTTTCTCGAATTCGGCCGATGGAAGGTCGAACTCTTGCTTCAAGACGCAGGCCTCGGGCCAGATCGCAAGGGTGATAATCAGTCGTACCGCCAGATATTCAGTCAACGTGATCAGATTTGCCAGCCCTTCGCACGCATTCCGCCAGTGTGTACGCCATTGAATATAGCCAGCCCAACCAGTCAGCGCGGCGAGATTTTGCCTGAGAAATTCTTCGTGATCTTCCTCGAGTATTCTCAACTTCGCCAGACTCTGTTCGATGGCCGCTTCCGGATTTTCGGGAAGCTTTTTCAACCAGTCAGTCACCGAAGGATTTTATTTCAGTTGACGATCATATTTCGCCAAATCGACGAAAGTTCTGTAAAAGCCGCGTTCCCGATTCGGCATCGCGATCGCTGCCTGTCCCTCATCCAGAAATGCGGCGAGCCATTTGATTATTTCTCGATTAACTGCCTCCCGGCCGGATATCGCCAACTTGCCCAAGCTATGATATCCGGTGGATTTTTTGACTGCCTCCTCGAAAGGAAGATCTTCAAGCTCAAGCAATGGATTGCAGGCAATAATGGTTTTCAGTGGCCAGACCGGCGCAAGCACATTCGCCGCTCTCGAAATTTTTTCCGAAAGAGGCACCGACGATCGGTCACTCGAAAGTGTCAGGTTAGGTTTCTCAAGTTTCAGCATAATGCCCATCGGCGTTCCTTTTAGTAGTGGTATTGAGCCCGGACGTTGGTGATGGTGTGTGGACTGGGCTGACTCGAATTCAGCGCGGACATGTACAGGCGTTTCCAAAGTTCCGTGTTTTGAAACCGTTGAATTCCATTCAAGTTCATGAATAACCAGATCATCCCAATGAAACCAAATCCGGTAACATAGCAGACATCGAGTGGCTGCGGCGTCATCAGATGCAACGGCTCAAGAAGCACATCGATCAGGAAAATACTGAGGCCGTAGAGTCCCCCGCCGAAAATGGAGGCGACCGCCGCTCCGAGAATCCGGGAAAGACTTTTTCCCGTTTCAAGAACACGGCCCGCAAGTTGACAGCACGTCATGAAGGCCAGGCCCACCAGGAGAAGACGGGTGTCCAGAGTCGGGTTCAACAGTCCGCTGATCAGAAGAAAGGCGAAAGCACCTGGAACTCCCAACCCGAGAGCTAGAAGGAAAGTAACGAAGCTGCGGCTTCCAAAATAGGCCTTCCGCTTGGGATCTTCCAAAACCGAACTGGCCGAGAGAAAAAGATACGCTTTGAACAAGCCATGCCAGCAGAGATGAGAGATGGCCGGTGCGAACAGCCCCATGCCGCACTGCATGAGCATGAAGCCCATCTGCCCTAGAGTCGAACAGGCCAGCATCCGTTTGATATCGGTCTGGATCAGCTTCCAACTGGTCCCGAGTACTGCCGAGATCAGTCCCAGAACAAAGACACTGTGTAGCAAAATCGGTTGCGTCTGAAACATCGGGGCAAAGCGGACCAACAAAAAGCCGCCACCGTTGACCAATCCGGCGTGCATAAGTGCCGAAACTGGAGTGGGAGAATTGAGGGAGGAGAGCAGCCATTTATGAAATGGCCAGGCAGCCGATTGCGTAACTGCGGCCAGAACAATCAATGCCAGAGCGATGGTCATCATCGGTTTACCGAACTGACCGGCTTGATCCAGGATCCGAGAGATGGAACTGCTTCCGGCCTGCTCCGAAAGTATTCCAAATCCGATTGTTAGGAGCACAAATCCCAAGGCGAACGTCTTGAACGCCAACATCCCCGAGTTCCAGGCTGCTCGCCATTCGCTTTTGTGAATCATCAGGCGCACCAGCAGGAAATTGCTGATTCCCCAGGCGATAAGCATCACCGCCAGATGATCGGCAAAAACCATCCCTAGTACACTCAGTGCCAGAAATATTATTCCGGCCAGATGCCGCCGATATTGGCGATCCCCCGCCAGGTAACGCCGGGAAAAGCTGAAAACATTGACGGCTACGAAGATAATCAGAGCCGCCATCACCAGATTCAACCGATCGATCCGGAAGATCGGGAGATCCCAGTCCGTCACTAATCTCATGAATTCCTCCTGTTTTTCACTGATGATCTTCAATTTAGCCGGGAGGTGAATATAAGTAAAATTTATTGTTCTCATACCATCTATGAGCAATACTGATCGTTGGAGAATAGGCCATGCCCTTTTACGTCGATAGCCTGCAGTTAAAAAGCTTCATTTCCATCGCGGAAACGGGAACCTTCAGTCAGGCCGCCCAAACGGTGGGACGAACGCAGTCGGCCTTGACCCTGCAAATCCAGAAGCTCGAAGCGCAACTGGGTTGCCCGTTATTCGATCGCAGCAGTCGTCGTGTCAGCCTGACTGAGCAAGGGGAAATCTTCCTCGGCTACGCAAAGCAGATGATTCAATTGCAATGGGAAGCGATCAGCCGGTTAAAAGAGCCCGATGTGAAAGGAGAGATTCGATTCGGTACACCGGAAGATTTTGCCACGCACTATCTTCCCGATGTGCTGGCCAGTTTTCGGCAGCATCACCCGCGCGTGCAATTGAACGTCCGCTGCGATCTGACTTTGAATCTGATCGACGGATTTCATCGCGGCGAATACGACGTGATCCTGGTGAAGCGCGATCCCCAGCGCGTCAAAGGCGGCACTAAAGTCTGGCGTGAGCCATTAGTCTGGGCAGCCGCCGATCACTATCGCTTCGAAGACCCTCTATCGTTGGTCCTTTCCCCTCAACCCTGCATCTATCGGGATCGAGCGGTGGCCGCGCTGAAAAGAGCCAAACGGACATGGAACATCTGCTACACCAGCCCCAGTCTCGCGGGAACTATCGCTGCAGTGAAAGCGGGCTTGGGAGTGACGGTTCTTCCTTCGCATATGATTCCGGCCGGGATTCACCCGTTACGCAAGGATGCGAAACTGCCCCATCTGGCCGATGCCGAAATTGCGCTGATGAAACGGGAAGAGCTTCCGAAAATTGCGGAGATGTTCGCGGAACATATCGTCCATAGTTTGGAAAGCAAGGGGGGTTGAGGCCACTGTAACTTCGCCGGCTTTTGCCCTCGCACTGCCCTACCACCTTGCGGGATAGCCTTACTGTCCATAAGCCTATGTTCATTCTTACTTACAGAGCACTCGCATGATCGAAACCATTTACAAGCCGGGCACCCTGCCGCATCGCATTCTGGGCAAAACCGGGGTTTCCGTATCCCTCATTTGTCTGGGCGGCTGGCATATCGGTTCTCTCGAATCGCTGGAAGCCATTCGTTTGATGCACCGAGCCATCGATGAGGGGATCGATTTTTTCGATAACGCCTGGGACTACCACATGGGCGGTAGCGAAACCGTCATGGGCGATGCTCTCGCGATGGACGGTAAGCGGCAGAAAGTCTTCCTGATGACCAAAAACTGTGCTCGTGATGCCGTTGGCACCCGGCAACATCTGGAAGACAGCTTGCGCCGGCTGAAGACCGATTGCATCGACCTCTGGCAGTTCCACGAATGCAACTACGACAATGATGCGGAATGGTTGCTGGAGCGAGGCGCCTTGGCGGAAGCGATCAAAGCAAAGAAAGAAGGCAAGGTCCGTTTCATTGGCTTCACCGGGCACAAGTCCCCCGATATTCATCGGAGCGTTTTGGACATCTATCCCGACTGGGATTGCACACAATTCCCCATCAACGTCTGCGATCACTTCTATCGCAGTTTCGAGAAGAAGTTTTTGCCCGTGCTACGCGAGCGCAATATCGGTGCGATCGGAATGAAAAGTTTAGGGGGTGGCGCGGGCGTTCGCGGTGCGGAGTTCACCTTCAATAAAATTTGCGATCCGCGCGAGGCCCGCCGTTATGCCCTCTCGCAGGACATCCATTCTCTGGTGGTGGGTGTCGATTCCGAGAAAATTCTGGAGCAGGATCTGGCGATTGCCCGAGATTTCAAGCCGATGACCGAAGCCGAGATGAATACTCTACGGCAGCAGGTGAAAGCTATTGCGGGAGACGGTCGACACGAGCTATTCAAATCGACTACACTGCACGACGGCCCGTACCATCGTGAGCAGCACGGGCTGGAAAAACTGGTCGCCACATTGAGCTAAATATCCTGTGCTCAGATCCTGATTGTCCGCCGATTCGACACGCCTTCGGTGTGGAGAATCGTGGCTTGCGATGTTACCAATGGATCAGATTTAACGATTGACCCACGACACGATAAATTTTACTCAGATCAATCCCCGCCCTTTACGGCTTTTACCTTCTTGACATTCCCCGCCGACGACGATATTCTCTTGTTTGCTAGTTTGATCTCCCGCCGGATTGCTGAGCTGTCTGGGCTCGTTCAATCTCTCTCCTTCCAACCAGACTGTAAAGTAGATCCCTCATGCACAACCCAAGGTGCATTCGGTGGATTTTCCTGGGCCTGACCGTACTGCTGTACCCGGCAGTAAGCTCTGCTGCGGAATCTCTCAATAGCCGAATCGACCAGTTTATCACCGAGGGCTACGGGAAATTTAAGCAGGAAGTTTCACCCCGATCCGACGATGCGGAATTCCTGCGAAGAATTTATCTCGATCTGCTTGGCCGTATTCCTTCTACCGCAGAAGCACGCGCGTTCCTGGAGGATCGCCATCCTCGCAAGCGCGAACGCCTGATCGATCGACTCCTGGCGAAACCTGAACATGCCCGGCACCTCCAACAAGTTTTCGATGTGCTGTTTTTGGAGCGTCGAGCCGATGAAAAAGTCCCCCGCGCAGCCTGGGAAGAATTTTTGTTACAATCCTTAGCCGCCAATAAGCCTTACGATCAGTTAGTTCGGGAGTTACTCTCTACCGATGGTGCAGACCCGAAGACGCGTCCGGCCGCGAAGTTTCTGCTTGAACGCAATCTCGAGCCAGTGCTGTTGACACGCGATATCTCCCGAATTTTTCTCGGACGTAATTTGCAATGCGCTCAATGTCACGATCACCCTCTCGTAGATGATTACAAACAGGAAGATTTCTATAGTATTCAGGCCTTCTACAACCGGGCATTTCTCTATCCCAACGCCCAAACTGCAACCGCTGTCATTGCGGAGAAAGCCGAAGGAGAAGTCTCTTTCGTCAGTGCGTTCGATCCCAAAAAGACACAAAAAAGTTCTCCCCCACGAGTTCTGATGGGTCGATCCTTCAAGGATCCCAAAGTGGAGAAAGGGAAAGAATACAAAGTCGCTCCTGCCAAGGATGTGAAGCCGATTCCGGCGGTCAGTCGCTTTGCGAAGCTAGCCCCCGCTATCACGGGATCCGACAATCCAGCCTTCGCACGCACGGCTGTCAATCGGATTTGGGCGCAATTGATGGGCCGCGGTCTGATTCATCCGTTGGACTTCGATCATTCGGGCAATCCTCCCTCGCACCCGCAACTGTTGGAAATGCTGGCAGAAGAATTCGAGGCTAAACAATTCGATGTTCGCTGGCTAATTCGGGAAATCACGCTTAGCGAAAGCTATCAACGCTCGAGTGAGTGCAAATCGGGAACTCTATCTCCCGATCATCTGGATCGATATCTGGTGGCAAACTTAAAACCGCTTTCTCCCGAGCAATTGGCTTACAGCACCTTGCAGGCGACGGGCTTTACGGACACTGTGAAAGCGTCTCTGGGAGCCGAAGTCGCGGAACCTGTATTGCATGGCAAACTGGCCCCTAATGCAACTCCGATCATTAGAATCTTTGCGGCTCTCCCCGGAGAGCCGCAGGATGGTTTTGCCTCCACGCTCGACCAGACCCTGTTTGTCAAGCACAACGGCAGCGTGAGAAATCTTCTGAATGCTCAACCGAACAATCTGCTCGATCGCTGTCTCAAAATGCCGGACAACAGCGCGGCCACGGAAGAAATCTTCCTCGCGGTGCTCACCCGTTATCCGACGGCCGCGGAACGTGCTGCAATTGTTCACTATCTGACCTCCTCAAAAGAACGTTCTGTCGCCTTTTCCGACGTGATTTGGTCCCTGCTGGCCTCCAACGAATTTCGTTTCAACCATTGATTCTCTGGAATCGAAGGGAACTATGCGTACCTGCACTTATGCCTGTGAAAGCGATGCCCACTTGCTGAACCGGCGGGGTTTTCTTGGTGCCTCGGCCAGCGGCTTGGCCGGATTATTGGGATATACCAACCTGACCACCGCCGCCGCGGAATTGAACAAAATTAATAAGCGAATGCTGGTTATCTTTCTCGCAGGCGGGGTCAGCCAGTTGGAAACCTGGGATCCCAAACCTGGCACCGACACCGGCGGCCCATTCCGGGCAATTCCAACAAGCGTTCCCGGCATTCACGTCTCCGAATTACTGCCGCAAACCGCCAGGCAGATGCATCGCATGTCGATTGTTCGCGGAGTTAACACCGCCGAAGATGAGCATGGACGAGGCGAGATCATCATGTTGACCGGCCGGCGACCTGAAGCGGGCATTCAATATCCTCACATCGGGGCCGTGACAGCGAAACTGCTGCAACCGGGCAATGCAGAACTGCCGGGCCACATTCATATCAGCCCCAGCGCGGGGAGTTCCTTCAACAAGGCCGATGCCGGTTTTCTCGGGCCGCAGTTCGCTTCGGTGACACTCGGCGATGGCAAACCGCCCGCCGACCTTTTGCGGCCCTCAGGTCTAACCCACGATGCGGATGCTTCTCGCGAATCGCTTCGTCAGATGCTCAACGACAAGTTCGCAAAATCGCGCCGCTCGGCTCAGACCGATGCCTATGCTTCGTCCTACGAACAGGCAGCGAAGGTCGTGGCGCGCGCGGATGTCTTCGATGCTTCCAAAGAAGATCCCAAGGTGGCCGAGCGTTACGGCAAGCACGATTTCGGCCGACATATGCTGCTGGCCCGGCGGCTCCTGGAACATGGCGTGCCTTTTGTGAAGGTGACCCATAGCAATTACGATACTCACCACGAAAATTTCGATTTTCATATCGAACAGTTGGGCGAGTTCGATCGTCCGTTCGCAACGCTGCTGACCGATCTGTCGGAGCGGGGATTGCTCGAATCGACGCTCGTCGTCGTGATGTCCGAATTCGGTCGTACCCCCCGAATCAACGAACGCTACGGACGGGATCATTGGTCGAAAGCCTGGAGCGTAGCTCTCGCCGGCGCGGGCCTCAAACCCGGTTCGGTGGTCGGAAAGACCAACGCTAATGGTACCGCTGTGACGGAACGGGAAGTGAACGGCGGGCACCTGTTCCACACCTATCTGAAAGCATTGAAACTGAAGTCCACCGCTAATTTTTATCCGGATGATCGACCGGTTCCCATCGCCGATCCTAAAGCTTCTTCCATCGACGAGATCCTGGCATGATTCCCAGTTTACGGGCGGTCGTTCAGCAGCTTCCCAAGTTCAAGTTCAATCCTCACGTGCACTTGGAACTGAAGTATTCCCAGCCGTTGATCGCCTGCCGATTCGATCCCTCAGGCCGGTATCTGTTTGCAGCCTCCCAAGACAATACCATACAACGGTTCGATCTCCTCTCCGGAGGGGTCACGCCGCTTCTGGGCCATAGCGGTTGGGTACGAGCTTTCACTTTTGTGGGTCAAAAAGTGAATCCGACTCCCGTCCTGCCGTTCGGCTATCATGCTGTTGCAGGAGGATTGGAGGTGGGGACCGAGGCACTGCGCACCGCTCCCCCCTTCAAGTTGGTATCCGTGGACACTTACGGACAAATGTTCTGGTGGGATGGGAATACGACCGATCCTAAACCGATCCGACGCATCGATGCACATGCGGGTTGGGTACGTGCGGTCGCCACCAGCCCGGATGGTCAAACCATCGCGAGTGTGGGAAACGACAATCTGGTGAAGCTTTGGAATGCCGCGGATGGTACCGCGAAAAGTACACTTTCGGGGCATACCAGCCATGTTTACAACGTCGCGTTTCATCCCACAGAGAAGCGGTTGGTTTCCGCCGATCTTCATGGAATTATCAAGGATTGGGATCTTACGAATGGCAAGTCGGTACGCGAATTAGATGCGAAGATCCTCCACAAATATGATTCCGGATTCATGGTGGACATCGGCGGGGCTCGTGGTATGGCTTTCGACGATCGAGGGGAAACTCTCGCTTGCACGGGGATTACCAATGTTTCGAATGCGTTCGCCGGAGTCGGCAATCCTCTGGTGATCCTCTTCAACTGGAAGCATGGCAAGGCCACCCAATTGAAGACGAAAGAGGCTTATCAGGGCACCGGGTGGGGTGTGAATCTGCACAATACCGGGATCGTGATTGCCGCAGGCGGGGGAGGCGATGGCCGTATCTGGTTCTGGCGGCCGAGCGACGCGAGCAATTTTCAGACTCTGGTCGTGCCTACCAACATCCGCGATATGGCCGTGCATCCGAGTGGGAAGTACCTGGCAATCGCGGGATTCAACGGATCAGCAACTGTTTATGGATTGTTTTCGTGATTTCTTGCCGATCTGGCACACAATTTTCAAATCATCCCCTGAAAATAAACCTTGGCAATTGCCCAAATTAGCGAGATTGCCTTTGGATAAATTTACTGCCAAGAAAAATGCCGGAATATCTTCCGCCTCTCGCCCAATATGACGGCCGTGGAACACCTTTGGTATTTTTTTTTAGCTCATTTCATTCAGGTTTCCGGCGCGCGTAGAATTCTTCGTTAGTATTCTACCACTCATTCGAGTAACGTATGACCCCCCTCAATTTCTCTCGCAAACAAAATCAATCGGTCCGAAATATCAAAACCATGCTCCGCAGTCGATTGAGCTGCACGCCGCTCGAAGACCGCTGCGTTCCAGCGACTTTTCTGGTGAACTCCACAGACAATACGCTGGATTCGACGATCACGGCCTCGCACATGACCTTGATGGACGCAATCAGTGAGGCCAATGCAACTCCCGGATCGAACACCGTAACTTTCGATCCTTCCCTGTATGCCAACGGTGCGGCCACAATTCCCACGGAATTAACCATCTCAGGAAACGTCACCATCAGCGGTCCGGGTTCTGGGAAAATCGTTCTGAAGGCTCCGACTGGCACCAGTTCCCTGCCGGCTAACGTTTTCAACGTTTTAGAAGGGGCCACAGTGGAACTCGATGGCCTCACCCTAAGCAATGGCACCGGCGCTAACGTCACCACCCCGGTTCAGGGAACGACTCTAGTGGGTGGGGCAATCAATAATTTCGGGACACTGACGGTGAACGACAGCACCTTCACCGGCAACTCCAGCGGCATTGGGGGCGCGATCTACAACATTGGAAATTTGACCGTGGCCGATTCGACCTTCAACAGCAACCAGGCACTGCAAGGTCCCGGTGGAGCGATCTATTCCAACTACGGCACGGTTTCCATTTCCAATTCCACTTTTGTATCGAACACGGCAACGAACACTTCCACTGGCGGTTCGCTCAGCTCGGGTGGAGCGATCTACAG
Source organism: Telmatocola sphagniphila (assembly GCF_018398935.1). GTDB lineage: Bacteria > Planctomycetota > Planctomycetia > Gemmatales > Gemmataceae > Telmatocola > Telmatocola sphagniphila. The sequence goes on from NZ_CP074694.1 coordinate 2,440,493, forward strand.
CAACGATACGACGACCAGCATCGTAAACTCGACGATTACTGAAAACAGTGCGACTTCTGTGAATAGCGGACAGCCAGCCGTAGGGGGTGGACTCGGATTCGCCGGGGGCACAGTCTCGCTCTACAACTCTATCGTCGCTGGGAATACGGTGAGCTCCTCTGCGAGTTCCAGTTCCCAACCCGGCGACATCGATGGGACACTCTTGAATAGCAGTTCCAACAGCATTGTCGGTACCGATCCAACGAGCGGTAATCTCGCCGGCGGTCTGACGAGTGGAACAAATGGAAATATTGGTCTGCAAAATTCGACTGCAACCAGCGGCGCGATCACAGCCGATCTCTCCCAGATCTTTGGCAGCAATACACTCCAGAACAATGGCGGACCGACCGATACAATTGCTCTCGGCGCTAATAGTCTGGCTCTAGGTGCGGGCTCCACGCAAGTTCCCGGATACGTGGCTGTCGATCAGACCGGACAGACCCGAAGCTCCCTGACACCCGACATCGGGGCGTACCAATCTTCACCCGCGGCCTCTCAAAGTCCCCTCGCCCCGGTCGGTGTTCCTACCACTTTCAGCGGCATTTTCGCTCCCGAACCCAGTAGTGACGGTAATACGGCATTTGTGAAAGGACTTTATCAGTCACTTTTGAAAAGAGCCGGAGATAGTTCGGGTATCGCGGCCTGGGCCGCCGATTTGGACGCGGGAATTTCTCGTTACAAAGTCACCGAAGCCTTCATTAACTCGACGGAATATCGGACCGATGAAGTCACGACCTTCTATCAAACTCTACTCAATCGCGCTCCCGATAGTACAGGTTTAAATTACTTCGTAGGCCTGCTTCAGAATGGGGACGATGAAAGCGATGTGATTTCGCAGATCGTGTCTTCGCCAGAATTTACCTCTTCCAATTCCAGTACTCAGCTCGTCAATAAACTCTATCAGGCCTTACTGGGACGACCAGCGGACGCCGGGGCGGCGGGTTGGATCAACGCATTGAACCTGGGAGTTACTAGTCCCGGGGCGGTCGCGACAGGAATTTTGGAATCGGCAGAATCTCTCAATTCGATCATTCAGGCCAACTTCAACAGTTTTCTGGAACGCGCTGCCGATCCCAATGCCGTGAACAGTTATTCTCACGAGTTGCAAAACCATCGAATTACCTTTGGCGATCTACAAGCCAATATCCTGGCATCGAATGAATTTTATGGGGACGCACTGGCTCACTTGAACTCCTAGTCACCCAGTTCTGATGTGAGATGCCAACTGGTTCGAAGTGTGCCCATTCACTTCGAACCACTATAAAACATCCAGAGAAGCACGGTATATTCTCCTCCTGGAACTATTGATGAACTTTCCTCCGTCGCAATATTTGCTCCTGCTCTTTTCGTTTCTCGCCTTACCAATTGGATCGTTGGCTGCAACACGAGCGGAGGAATCTCCATCGAAAGAGATCCTCCTCCAGGACGCTCTGGTGCTGCGTCCCCTCAGCCGAGGAGCACGTTCCCCCATCCATATCGATCCAATCGAATACGAATTAGTGAACGGCCGGTGGAAGGCTCCCCAGGCGGGCGATCCCGTTCAAGGCCCCAATTCGAAACAGAACTGGGAAGCTGTCAAGGTAAAGGAAGGTCGACTGCAACACCCCGCATTACAGGGTGGCTATCTCTATTGGAGCGTGAATTCCGATAACGAAAAAGTCATGCTGCTCGAGGCCGCCGGCCATTCCCTGGTTTACGTCAATGGTGAACCGCGAGTCGGCGATCCTTACTCTAACGGCATCTTGCGAATTCCCATTCTGCTAAGAAAAGGGAACAACAATTTTCTTTTTGCGGCCGGTCGAGGGTCTTTGAGCGCCAAACTTGTCCCAGTGCAGAGTACTGCTCTCCTGAGTGATCGCGACCCGACCCCGCCCGACTACATTCTCGGGGAAAATTCAGCTCTTTGGGGCGGAGTTGTCGTCATCAATGCGGGCACGAAAGTGCTCGATGCGGATTTGGAAGTAACTTTGAATTTGGAGAAACCACTTCGACAAAAATTGCCTCGCATCGAAGCTCTCAGCGTTCGGAAAGTGCCTTTTCAGCTGCCTGCCCATGCGGAGAAGCTGGAGAAACCGAAGTTGACTCTGCGTTTAGTCCCCTCTGCACTCGAGGAAAAAGCGATTCCGGCCCCGATCCAGTTCGATCTGCAACAGAAGAACCCCACGGAATTGCATAAGCGGACTTTCATCAGCCAGATTGATGGAAGCGTTCAATACTATGCGGTTCAGCCCGCTAAATCTTCAGAAAATAAAGAAGGCGCACCCGGTTTGATTCTGACTCTACACGGAGCCGGCGTTGAAGGAATGGGTCAGGCAGCGGCTTACTCTTCAATTCCAGGTGTTCATATCGTCGCGGCCACCAATCGCCGCCCGTTCGGTTTTGACTGGGAAGACTGGGGTCGTTTCGATGCCATCGAAGTTTTGGAATTGGCGCAAAAGTCGTTGAAGACCGATCCCAGGAGAACTTACCTCACCGGACATTCCATGGGCGGCCATGGTACCTGGCATGTGGGAGTCACTTTCCCGGACCGTTTTGCCGCGATTGCCCCGAGCGCGGGTTGGGTGAGCTTCGCCTCCTACGGGGGAGGCCGTCGTTCGACGGAAACGACCCCCATGCAAGATCTACTGCTACGAGCCAGCCTCCCAAGTCAGACTCTAAATTTGAAAAACAATCTCTCGCAACTCGGCGTATACATTCTGCACGGCGATGCCGACGACAACGTGCCGGTCGACCAGGCCCGTACTATGCGAAAGGAACTAGCAGAGTTCCATCCCGATTTCGTCTATTACGAACGCCCCGGAGCCGGCCACTGGTGGGGCAATCAATGCGTGCACTGGCCGCCGTTGATCGATTTTCTGATACACCATGAACTGCCCGATCCCCAGACGCTCCCAAAAATTGATTTTGTCACCGCCAGCCCGGCCATCTCGGATCGCTATCGCTGGGTCACCATTGAAGCACAAATCAAATCCTTTGAGCTGAGCTCGGTGCAATTGAATTTTGATCCCAAGGAAATGCGAATCCAAGGAAACACCAAAAATGTCGAACGCTTGACCCTGGATCTCCGCTCTTTGAAGGCCGCAGGCAAAATCCAGATTCGGTTGGACGGTAGCAAACTGGAAAACTTGAGCCTGCCCGACAGCAAAAAATTGACTCTGATCCGCGATCAGCAAACCTGGAAGCTTTCCGAACCAGCTGGTCCGGAAATCAAGAATCCGCAGCGATCTGGCCCATTCAAGGAAGCTTTTCGCAATCGGATGGTGTTCATTTACGGGACGAAAGGAACCTCGGAAGAAAATGCCTGGTCGTTCGCTAAAGCCCGTTATGATGCCGAAACCTTCTGGTATCGAGGAAATGGCTCGATTGAAGTCATCTCGGATTCCGCTTTCGATCCGGCGAAGTATCCCGATCAAAATGTGATTCTCTATGGCAATGCGGAGACGCACGGCTGCTGGAAGTCCTTGCTCGGCGACAGCCCGGTTCAAGTCAAACGCGGCCAGATTGCAGTAGGGAAGAAGGATGCATCGGGAGAGAACCTCGCCTGTCTTTTTGTCCGACCGCGCGCCGATAGCAAATCGGCTTCGGTAGGAGTTGTCAGTGGCACCGGCCTTCCGGGCCTCCATCTCACTGAACGAATACCCTATTTCAGCTCTGGCGTGGAATTCCCCGATTGCACCATCCTGGATACCGAAATGCTACTGAAGGGCTCCCCCGGAGTCCGAATGACCGGTTTCTTTGATAATTCCTGGAGTGTGGACAAGGGGGAATTTCTCTGGAAATAAACCTGGCTGACGCCCTGCCGGGTTCTCATAAATTTTATGAGAACAACTCATCGGACTTTCCCCGGCAAAGTGACAGCCAGGGTTGTTTTAATATAAGCTCCGCCTTATTCGAAAGGCGACTTTTACGCCTGGGTAATCTAAGTTTCTCATCTCTTAAAATCGCCTTACCAAACTCCCAACTCGCCTATGAGAATTGAAAATCAAACTGTATACTTAGGAGCGAATTGCCGTATTAATCGATAGGCAATATTAGATTCGGAGAATGCGTTAGCCCAAGTGGCTTTCAAATTCCCATTACAAGGATGTGGTAAATGAAAAAAACAATTCTAGCAGCGGCCACTTTCGTAGCCTTGCTCACGGCGGGCGATTCGGCCCGTGCGCAAAGCATCGGTTTTGGCATCGGCATCGGACGACCAGGCGTAAACATCGGTATCGGCTACGGTGCCTATGGATACTATCCCCCCGCCCCCGTGGTTGTCAGCCCCGCAGTCGTCGCGGCACCAGCTCCAGTTGTTCAAGTTCCGGCGGTTTCCGCGGTTCCGACTACTCAAGTCGTTACTCCCGTGGTGGTGACCCAACCGACCGTGGTTGTTCAACCCGCAGTCGTGGCGCCGCCGGTAGTTGGTGTCGCGGTGATCGGTGGCGGATTCTATCGTCGGCCTTACTACTACGGGCCTTATCGCCGTTGGTGATAGTCTTGTCATGAAAAGCTCGACTTGGTTACGCGTAACTCAGTCGAGCAATTTGTCGAGTCATTGAATCCCCACCGCTCATCATTTTTTGCTTAAGCTCGATCTCACCAAGCTTGATATAAGCACTCAAATTCACGACTCCTTTTTCATAGAATCCCCTCACATTCAAGTCCCCTTAGTGAGGTTTCGCTATGGTCTCCCGATTATTGATCGCGACTGTCTGGCTGTGCATCCCCGTCCTTTTGAAGGCAGAGCCACCCGATACTTTTAAATATGTGGGGTCCGACTGCCTGGGCTTCGTTCACATTGAACTGCAGGAGATCATCAAAAGTAAACCGGTTCAAATGATCCTAAAAATTGATGGCCGAAGAGGGCAGAAGCTCGAAGTCTACGATGCCCAGTTTGGATTAGGTGGTAGCGGTTGCCTGCGAGCTACCGGAGTATTGCAATCCGTGGAAGCAATATTGGCAAATGAAAGATCTGCCCCGGAATTCTTCACGGTCATGAAAGCAGTCAAACCGATCGACAAAGCAAAAGCGTTTGCTTCCGTCAAAAATCGAGATACCGAGGATTTCTTCGAAACCAGTTTTGAAATGAACGCCTATTTTCCTGACCAGATGACCCTCATTCACGGGATCAAAACCATTCTCGGCCCGATTAAAACTGGCACTTACCCTTTACAAAAAGGGAAGATGGAACCTTTCTTCGAAGAGGCCGCGAAGCACCACATTTTCGCGGCGGGTGATCTCAGTAAGTTGCCCGAGTTCGCAACTAAACGCATTCCCCAACCTCTGTCGGCGTTGACTCGAGCGAAATCGGCGAGCATTGCCATCGACATCCCCGGAGATATTTTGCTGAAGGCGAACATAGCCTGTGGGGATGAAAAAGATGCCATGGCCTTGAGCGAGATTGCTGAGGCCCTACGGTCGGAATTGGTTACTTTCATCCGAGCAGAAGAAGAGGACCAATTGAAGCAAACCAAGGGACTCGCCAAACCGATCATCGAGGAATTAATTGCCGGCCTGAAGAGGATGAAGATCGAGGTTCAAGGCAAAAATCTGCGCATGAGCACCACGCTCAAATCCAATTTTTTCACGGAGGAATACGCGGAGAAGGTCGTGAACTTCGTCGTCGAGAGCGCCTCGGAGATTCAGGAACAAAATAACTTGAAGATGATCTCACTAGCCATGCTCAATTATGAAAGTGCTTATGGCACTTACCCGGCCAATGGGTTCAGTAGCAAACAAAAGCCTCTGTTGAGTTGGCGAGTCGCCATATTGCCTTATGTGGAGGGAGGGAATCTCTACAACGAATTTCATTTGGATGAGCCCTGGGACAGTGAGCACAATAAAAAGCTGATTCCGAGAATGCCGAAGATTTTTCTGTTGCCCGGTCAAAAAAATGAAGGCAAGACGCACTATCGAGTCTTTCAACAAAACGGCAGCATGTTCGAAAATGACAAAGGGAGTACGATTGCCTCCATCACCGATGGAACCTCTAACACGATGTTGGTTTGCCCGATCAAGGAAGCAGTAGAATGGACCAAACCAGACGAGCTGATCTTCGACCCTAAAGGGGAAGTAAAAAAACAGCTCTATTTCCGGGACGGGAAAATTAATGCCTGTTTCGCCGACGCCTCCATTCGAAAATTTTCGGACAAGATTAAGGAGACGACCCTGAAGGCATTAATCACCAAGAATGGAGGAGAGGTATTACCCGCGGATCTCGACAAATAGCATCGCCAGCTAATGAATCGGGATTCCCTTGAAGTGGGGGAATCCCGAGCTTTATTCCACTCAGATCCACTTCCTCTTCAACAACCACATTTTGACGAATTGCGTCAGCATCACATAGGTGAGCAAAATCACCACCAACAAGGGCCAATAGAGCCCCGGCAAAGGTTTGAAGCCCAGGTAATCTCCCAGCAACGTGTAGGGCATCGCGACTCCCAGACACATGATGATTGCGGACATCACTATCAACGGCCAGGAGGCCAGGCTCTGGAGGAACGGTATGCGGTTTGTACGAATCACGTGAATGATTAAAGTCTGGGTCAATAAACTCTCCACAAACCAGCCGGTCTGAAACAAACTTTCGCTGTAGGCGGCTTCTTCGGGCGTAGCGATATTCCAGCAACCGAACAAGTAAAGCATTATGAAGAACGTGGCATAGTCGAAAATTGAGGAACAAGGGCCGATAAACAGAATGTAGCGTGTGAGCTGACGGATATCCCAGGGGCGCGGCCGTTCGACCTGTTCCGGATCGACTTCATCCGTGGGTATCGCCGTCTGGCTGATGTCGTAAAGCAAGTTGTTGGCCAGAATCTGAATGGGAGCCATGGGCAGATAGGGCAGAAAGATACTGGTTCCCAGCACACTGAACATGTTCCCAAAGTTACTACTCGCTCCCATGCGAATATATTTGAGAATATTCGCGAAGACCTTCCGACCTTCGATCACCCCTTCTTCCAGTACCATCAAGGACTTCTCCAGAAGGATCATATCAGCCGATTCCTTGGCGATATCCACAGCCGTATCGACGCTGATGCCAACATCCGCTGCACGTAAGGCCGGTGCATCGTTAATCCCATCCCCCATGAAGCCGACTGTGTGATTGCGAGATCGCAGTGCAGTGATAATGCGTTGTTTATGGGCTGGCGAGACGCGTGCGAAAAGTGTGGTCTTCTCCGCCGTTTCTGCCAGTTCGCTATCCGATAGTTTGTCGACGTCCGTTCCCAGCAACACAAAATCCGTCGCCAGTCCCACTTCCTTGCAGACCTTGCGGGACACAAGTTCGTTATCTCCTGTAACGACTTTCACGCTGATTCCATGTCCCTCGAGGGCTTTTAACGCAGTCTTTGCCGTATCCTTGGGTGGATCGAGGAAAGCCACATAGCCGTTGAGAATGAGATCGGTTTCATCCTGTTTCGAATAGGGTGTGGAGTGCTGCGAGCCGGCCTCTCGCGGTGTGAGATCCTTGCTGGCAATCGCGAGAACTCGAAAGCCATCGGAGCTCAGTTGTTCGTACTCTTCTTTCAATTCTTGGATGAACATATGTTCCATGGGGTAAAGTTGTCCATCCAGTTCGAATTGCTTGCAGCGGGCAAAAATCTCTTCGGGAGCCCCCTTACTAATAATGCGATCCTTGTTCTCTGGAGTGCGCACCACCACCGACATAATCCGTCGTTGAAAGTCGAAAGGAATCTCATCCACTTTCTGAAAATCGGGGATATGGGCATCACTTTGAGTGTCGGTGTGGGCTAAAATCGCGCGATCGAGGACACTTTTCAAACCCGTCTGGAAGTGGCTATTCATATAGGCCAGGGCCAGTACACCCTCGTCCTCCTTCAGCACCACGTCGCAATGCTTCTCGAGAATGACGTGATCCATGGTAAGTGTTCCGGTCTTGTCGGTACACAAGACATCCATCGCCCCCAGATTTTGGATAGCATTAATTCGCTTCACGATGACCTTTTTTCGGCTCATCGCGATGGCTCCCTTGGAGAGACAGACGGTCACTATCATGGGAAGCATTTCAGGTGTCAGACCGACTGCCACGGCCAGCGCAAAGAAAAATGCTTCGCTCCAATTATGTTTGGTCAAGCCGTTGATCAGAAATACTAGTGGCACCATTACCAGAATGAATCGCAACATCAACCAGGTGAAGCGGGCGACACCGCGATCGAAGGAAGTCTGGGTGACTTGTTCGGAAAGCGTCTCCGCCATACCTCCCAGAAAAGTATCTCCGCCGGTGGCTACCACCACACCCGTGGCCGATCCGCTTTCCACGCTCGTTCCCAAAAAAGCGATACTGGTAAGTTCGATGGGAGCGGTCGTGGCCGGATTCTTTTCGACTTCAAATTTTTCGACGGGAAAACTCTCCCCGGTCAACGAACCTTGAATGACGAACAGATCCTTGGCCTCGATGATGCGGACATCCCCTGGAATCATATCGCCTGCCGCAAGTTTCACGATGTCGCCGGGTACCAGATCGGAAACGGCGACTTCCTTCGGCGCTCCATCGCGCAGGGCCGTAGCCGTGACGGATATCATGGCTTTGAGTTTGGCCGCCGCACTATCGGCCTTGGCTTCCTGAAACAACTTCAGCCCGACCCCCAGTACGATCATGAGGGTCATTACTATCCCAGCCCGCATATCATCGGTCGCAAACGAAATGGTGGCCAGAATAGCCAGCAGAATTACCAGCGGGTTTAGCACGGCGTGCCAGAGAAGTTTGCCAAAACCGCCGCGCTGATCTTTGGCCAGGATATTGTGTCCATGCTCTTGAAGGCGAGCCTCGACTTCCTGCGAGCTCAGACCGTTTTCCTGAGTTTTAAGCCGATCGAAAAGCGCAGCTTTATTCAGGGAAGCCGAGTCGACGACAATCTGGGAAACTTTAATCGTCGGTTTCTCGCGTTTGATCGCGGAAAACAGGTTTTTGAAACTGACAGGTCGCTCTTTCACGCCAGCCATGTTAGCTGCTCCTGAGAACTGGGCACCCCTTCATGGATATTCTCAGATGCTTTCACTGGCCCGGAGAAATCACTAAAAGAATTGCTTGAACAAAAAAGCGAGTTCAAAACGCATTCGATGCGATTCAGGTTCAAGGCTCACTCATTTTCCAGAGCGATTTGCTGGAGATAGGCAAGTGCTTCCTCGACAGTTCCCACTTGAGCACCGGGCACACGCCCTCCCCGATCCAGTTCTTCGAGAAGCAGGAGATCTTCAAAATCGGGCGACTGCTCGAGACGAAGCTTGGAGCGATGTCCAAGCGTTCCCGCTTTGTACGCATGAGCCTGCATGTGATGCTCTATCAGAAATTCGGTGCGCGGCGTGATCAGCCCTTTTAAAGCGTCCAGTCCCGAACCGACATGATCGTCCGGGTCGATTCCTTTGCCGACATCGTGCAATAGAGCCGCGAGCAGAAATTCTTCGTCGTAGGGTCGGCTATTCTTCGCCAGCTCAAACACCTGGAGCGAGTGATAGAGCACATCTCCTTCGGGATGGTACTTCGCCCCCTGCTTCACTTTTTCCAACGGGGTGAGCAGCAACTTGAAAAAAGGATAAGGATCCTCAATCTCGTCCGATTCGAACTCCAGGCTGAGTTCATCCAGATTCTCTTCGGGGTACTCGGCCTTCAGAAGGATTTCCAGCTCGCGAATCGAGGCCCGCTCGATTGCTTTGCCAGTAATCGAGCTTTTGAAAACGTAGTGAGCCTGATTCTCGGCGTAGACGGTCAGTTCAAAATTGAATTTGTCGAAGACGTGGATATGAGTGAAGATTCGCGCCTCGTTGTGTTTGACGACTTGCTTGCGTTCCACATCGAAGGTGTAACCTTCGGATTCCAGCACGGCCGTGATTGGTTCGATGAAATCACTGAACAGGTGGAGATCGATATCCGAGCCTTTGCGGACATGGCCGGTCATGACCGAACCGATCAAACGCGGCTTAAATCGACAGAGCAACCGCATCAGCTTCAAAGCCTCGAATCGCATGGCTTTGAGATTATCCTTGCGGCTTTCTCCCTCGTGTATCCGAGCAAAACTCTGAATTAGATCCCGAATTTCCGCATTCGAAGGGAGGTCATTGGGCTTCACATCGCCACGACAGAGTCGTTTGGCCGCCTTTCGCTTGGCGGTGAAGTACTCTGATTCCTGGCGACTGTACATCAAACGGGCGGCTTCAAAAGCGATAGCGTGCCGTAATCGAACATCAGACATGGTGTTATGCGCGGATATTATCAGCCCATTTCGTGCCGCGCGGGGCTTATTTTCAGTATATCCCCAATCGAAGCCCGACATGAGAGAGAATTGGAAATTTTTCGAGACCATCAGGAAATTCGTGGCATGGCTTTCGCGAACGCGGTATCCTTCGAACTCGGAAATTAATTTGAAACAGCGGATAGGCTCACGCGTCCTTTTAACAGGTCCCCTGCACTGAATTCCCAGCGGTTGTATTCGTTCGTAGAGAAAATATGGCTATGACCGATCAGAAGGAACGACTCAGCTTTCTATTCCTCTTCGCGGGTGCTTTGAGCCTGCTCTTTCTTTGGGGACAAATCAGCACTCCACTATTCACGATTTTTTTCCTGGTCTGGACCGCCGTGCTGGCAATAGTGGTACGGGCGGGCGCATTACCCCTGGTGGGACCCGTACTGATTTACGATCTCATCCGCATCGGACGGCGAAAAGGGAATTTCCGGATGCGCACCCTCTTCGCCCTCGGTTTAGGCCTCCTGGCGGCCTGGCTCTATTACGACACGACTCACAGGCTCGAGGTGACTTATCGTGGAGGATCGGTCCCTTTACGGGCTCAGGCGGAAGTCGGTCAAACTCTTTTTGCTTTCGTCATTATCGTGCAATTTTTTCTGATTTCGATCATGACGCCCGGCTATGTGGGTGGGGCGATTGCTGAAGAAAAGGAACGTAAGACGCTGGAATTTCTGCTGGCAACCGACCTTCGCAACCACGAGATTATTTTCGGCAAACTCGCCAGCCGGGTGGCTAATCTCCTATTGTTCGTTCTGGCGGGCCTGCCAGTCATGGGAATCGCACTAATCCTGGGAGGGGTCGATCCCGATCTGTTAATGCTCTGTTATGCTGTCACCCTGATTACGCTTCTCAGCCTTTCAGCCTTAAGTATTTTTTGTTCGGTTATCAAAAAACGCGCTCGCGATGGCATCAGTTTCACGTACTTTGTGATGTTGAGCTATTTGTTACTCACTTTCGTGCCTTTTATTTTTATTGGGGGCCCTTCAGCCATAAGTGTGGAATACAAGTTCCTGGGCTTCGCAGTTCGACCGTTTGAGTGGTTCAATTCTCTGGCTTCCGGAAATCCGGTCTGGCAATTCGCGTTGTTTATGTTCAAGACTCGAGGTGGCGGAATGGGGGTACGCTCCGCATCGCTACTGTGGGAGATTTTGGAAAATTACACTCTGTTTCATTCGTTGATCATTTTCCTTTGCCTGGGCTACAGTGCCTGGAGATTGCGAAGCATCTCTTTAGCACAACTTTATAACCCTTTACAAACTCGTAATTGGTTTTGGAAAAAAATTCGGACAAGACCCATCCCTTCGCATCCTCCGGTCGGAGACAACCCGATGTATTGGAAGGAAGTGCATGTTATGGGATCGGGTCGGAAAAGATTAAAAGGCGGATGGCGATATTTGATGCCGATTCTGTTTTCGTTCGCCGCCCCTGCGTTTATTGCTGCAACTATTCTATATCCAAAATTCCAAGCGATTGATCGATTCGATTGGCGGTTTTTTTTTCTCGATCCCATCTTTCAGTCCGAAATGGCTCGATCGATGAATACCTACATCCGCATGGTCGCTATCCTGGGTATAAGCGTATTATTGTTGCGAATTTCCGTGCGATCCTCGGGACGCATCTCCGGCGAGCGTGAACTAAGTACGCTCGACGAATTACTCACTACCCTACTTACCACCCGTGAGATCCTTTGGAACAAATGGCTGGGAAGCGTTTTCGAAATGAAAAGCATCTGGATCTTTTTGATCTCGACCTGGGTCATTGCAGTATTCTGCGATGCTCTCCACTGGATGATGGTACCGTTACTAATCTTTTACACTTTTCTTTATGCCTTCGGTTTCGCCGGACTGGGCTTGTACTGCTCCATCAAAGCCCGAAATTCAAATCGGGCTACTCTTTCGGCCATTTTTTGGGGCCTGTTTCAAGGCGGTTTGGTCATTCCTCTGATCTATGCCCTCCTTACCGCATTGGAGTATCAGTTGACTTTTCTGGATAAGGTGGTGGATGGCTTCTTTGAATTCGCCGGGCCCTTCTCGCCCCCGGTGACGATCTTTTTCCTTTGCATGGCCGATCCCTGGGAGAATGAAAGTTATCGAAATACAAAATCGATCGGTAACGATCTATTTTTGGTACTTGCCGGGCTGGCCTTGAGCACCATCGCCTGGTTCGTTCTCTCCTATATATACTGGCTTCTGATCACGCGACGCTTCAACAAATTAGCCAATCGGGTTCCTTACTCGCCCGAAAATCCGACTCTTCAGTCGACCAACGATTAGCTCGCTTCACTGGAATACCCTCCCAGTTACTGGAGGGAAGAAAAATCTCTCTGTCCAACATCTTGAATATCGGGCAGGTGTTAGCACATTTTTGTTGCCGAAACTTTCGGCTCGGAGTAACATCTTGAATGTTGGGCAGGTAATATTTCGTAATTATCACGTTTTGTTGCTTCAGGGAGTTACGATGATACGTCGACGTTCGGGATTTACCTTAATCGAATTGCTGGTGGTGATCGCCATCATCGCAATCCTCATCGGCCTGTTGTTGCCGGCAGTTCAGAAAGTTCGCGAAGCGGCCGCCCGTATGAAATGTTCCAACAATCTCAAACAGATGATTCTGGCTGCCCATAATTACGAATCGGCGCTGGGTGTTCTGCCGCCCGCATATCGAGGAAATTCGATTGGTGGGGCCCCCCAGTACTTCGACCTGTGGGGAACCATCGCCTTGATGACTCCTTACCTGGAGCAGACGGCGGTTTACAACAGCATCGACCTGACCCAGACGATGTACCAGCTCACGCCTCCCTATTACATCAATTCCGTAACGGCAGTGCAGACTTTCGTGCCCATTTTTACCTGCCCAAGCGACAAAGGACAAGCTGTGGAGACCGGCGTTTACGTTCCGCCGGGTGTTCCACTTGCTCCCTCCAATTACGCCTTCTGCCTGGGGACTGGAACGACCACCGGGCGAACTGGCTGGTTGGGATCGCCTTACGATGCGGATGGAGTCTTTTATGCTCAATCGAAAGTGCGGATTACTGATATTACGGACGGAACAAGTAATACCGCGGCCGCTTCCGAACGGACGCTCGGGGATGGACAGGATGATGGATCGGTGGCCAGCCGATCTGCTATCGATACTTCGACCATGTATGTCAGCCCACAGGCTCAACTGACCGATTCCGCCTGCGGCAGCACACTGAACATTAATTACGATCAGCATCGCGGGTACACCTGGGTAGCCGGGGAGCCTCGCTGCACCTCGTACAACCACTATTACACACCTAACGATCGCGTGAATCCAGATTGCGTGGCCAACTACACGGGCGCCAATCCTCTGACCGCCTATAGCGGGCATGGTTTGAGCACAGCCCGCAGTCGGCATACCGGTGGTGTTAATGTGGCATTCTGCGACGGCAGCGTGCACTTCATCCGGGATTCGATTTCCCTGCAAACCTGGCGTTCCATGGCTACCCGCTCCGGGGGGGAAGTTTTGGGAAGTGATTTTTTGAATTAACGAAATCCGAATTCCATGCCGACTCCCAATGTCCTGATTCCTGAACAGGTAGCGTTCTATCGTGAAGAAGGTTACCTGCTATTAAAAGGCGTATTTGAGACTGGCGAACTCACCGAATTTACCCGGGAGATCGACTCAATTCTTAGGCATCGAGCGGATCTCGTTCATGCCGATAATATGCGCGCTCGTTTTCGACCCCACCACTTGACGAGCGAACCCGTTTTTGAAGTCTTCGACCCAATCGCGGATCTCTCGCCCTCTGCCTGGTCGATCGCCCACGACCAGCGAATCCGCGATCGACTTCATGATCTCTACGGCGAGCCCGCTTGCCTTTTCAAAGACAAATTGATTTACAAACTACCCGGGGCTACCGGAACGACATTACATCAGGACTGGATTTCCTGGCCCGATTTCCCGGAATCGTTTCTAACCGTAGTCCTTCCGCTCGATTCCTTCGACGAATCGACGGGTGCAACCGAAGTTTTCCCGGGTTGTCACCACCAGGGATATTTGTCTCCCAAGGATGGCCAGCATCACTACATCGAATTGAGCGATCTACCCGTAGACCCGGTGCCACTGAACATGGAACCGGGAGATATGGCGATATTTGGGTGTTTTCTGCCGCATCGATCGGCCGCGAATGTATCGAATCATCCCCGCCGGGGCTACTTCATCAGTTACAACGCCGAGTCGGATGGGGGAGATCAATACCAGAAGCATTACCCCGAATATCACGCATGGATTCGTAAAAAGACTCCCGAACCTCGCCGCAGTCAACTCTATTTTCGGTGAACTCGATGTCAGTTGCTAACTTGGATGCCGCCGAGAAGCCGGTTTACTTTCCGGTTTTAAGTCTCAAAAATTTCCTCGAATATGGCTGGTTGACCATCCTGATCGGTGCACTCGCCATGACGGCGACCTATCCTAGCCGAACGCATGGCCTGGGCATGATCACGGAACCCTTGCTGACCGACTTGAATCTGTCTGATAGTGCCGGCCGCAACCTCTATTCGGAATTCAATCTTTGGGGCACCTTGATCGGTGCCCTTTTTTGCATTCCCATCGGCTGGCTCTTCGACCGCTTCGACCGGCGACTAGTGCTCGCGGCCAATCTGGTGCTCTTAGGGGCTGCCACCTGTTGGATGAGTACCATCCATTCTCAGACGGAACTACTAATTGCGATTATAGTTACTCGCGGCCTGGGACAGGCCGCTCTCTCGGTGGTGAGCATCACCATCGTCGCTAAAGGATTTCACGTTCGGCAACTCGGTTTGGCGATGGCCTGGTATGCCATCCTGAGTACGCCGTTTCACGTCCTTTTGATTCAGAATGTAAGTGCTGCCCGAGCTATAGGGCAGGATTGGCGGAATATTTGGTTCAATATCGGTCTAGTTTTAGGATCCCTTTCCATCCTGTCGATATTCCTTTCCTCCCGCGTACTCACCGATCCCGAGACTCAGAAAGATATTTCTGGGGAAGGGGCTACGCTTAAACAAGCTCTGCGTTCCCCGGCTTTCTGGGTGATCAGTCTGACAATCTCTCTGTGGGGAATGATCTCGGGGGGGATCGCCCTTTACAACGAAGACATCTTGAAAGAACTCGGCTTTGACACAAAAATCTATACCGATTCACTTCAGGTCGTGACTGTGGTCGGACTCGCCTTCAAATTGCTCTTCGGCTACTGGTCCCGGAGACATTCCCTGGGAAGCCTCTTAGGGTTATCGCTTTTGATCACGGCCGCAGCCTTAGTTTGTCTTCCTTTCGCCACAAAAGCCTGGCACGTCTACGCTTACTCCGTGCTCATGGGAATTGGTGGCGGTGCGGTTGCCCTACTCTTCTTCGCCGCCTGGGGAAAACTCTACGGACATCGCGAACTCGGGAAAATTCAGGGAGTGGCCCAAATGCTGACCGTTCTCTTAGCGGCTTTTGGCCCTCTGGTCTTTAGTAAAGTCAAAGAACTTACAGCTTCCTACTCCCTGGCCTTCCAGTTCTTTGGCGGCGTGTTTTTAGTAATGGCGATTATCTCATGGCTCACCCCGATGCCTAAAGCGGAAGATTACCATTCGAAATCCTAGCCGGGTGATGATCATCTCACCTTCGCCCTCTTACAATATTCTGAAGTACTGCCCCAGAGTGGAGGTTGGACTTTCATGACGAGTCTGAATACCATCGAGCCGCCAAATACGTTTCACATGGCCATTAATGTGACCGATCTCGGCCGGGCCATTGCCTTTTACAAAATACTTTTCAATCGCGAACCGGCCAAGCACTATGCGGACTATGCCAAGTTCGAAGTGAGCGAGCCCCCGACGATTTTTTCTTTGAACCCGATGCCGTTTTCGGTCGGAGGGGTTCTGTCGCACATCGGCTTTCGCGTGAAATCGGAAGCGGAAATCTCTGAGATTCGGGATCGGCTGGAAGCCGCCGGGTACAAGACCCATTCGCAGCAAGATGTGAAAAGCGGCTATGCCCTGACAACCCTGACTTCAGTCAAAGACCCCGATGGAAATAGTTGGGAAATTACTATTTTGAAAGAAGACCTGGCTCCAGAACCTAACGGCTGGTCACTGCCGCAAGCGGAGATTTTAGAGACACCGCAAGAAGTCGAATTTCGCTCTTTAGTCTACAAAGGCCCGTTTAAAGAACTGGTGGATGAAGGCGGCCGCGTATTCCATCGGGGTAAGAGGACCAACGTGCCACTGAATGTGTGGATGGATCTCCGCGATAGCCCCGCCTCCGAGAGTTTTATTTTCTACTCTCCCAGCGAAACCAGTTCCTGCGGCTCGTAACCTTTCCTTCAATCTAACAATAACGCCCCGGAGTGAAGATAGTATGACAACAACACTGGTCTCCGAACCTTCCGAAGCGATTGCTGCAGCTACCAAGTTTCAGTTCGGCCTTTATGTAACCGATCTCCGCCGTTCGGTTCGCTTTTATACAGCCTTGTTAGGGGTCGAAGCGTCGAAGTCCTTCGCGGATTACTCCCAGTTTGAATTGAGCGATCCGCCCATAGTTTTATCATTGAAGGCTTCGACTCCCCAAAAAGGGAGTTCGCTCAATCACGTGGGGCTCCGCTTGAAAAATTCGGAAGCCATCGTGGAAGTTCAACGGCGTCTGGAAGCAGCCGGCTATGCAACCCGAAGAGAGGACGGCGTCGAATGCTGTTACTCCCGACAGACCAAGTTCTGGGCGACCGATCCCGACGGCGTACTTTGGGAAACCTATACTTTGCACGAAGATATCGATCATCATGGCGGCGGTAGCCAGACCGCAGTCACTTCCCTGCACATGATTGATGACACTGGCCCCATCTTGAATATCTGGGTTCATACGCTGGCGGAGAAATACCCGACCCAGCTTGAATTCGAAGATAATTCTCTCGATGAAGTTCGGTTGGAAGGGAGCTTCAACTCCGTCAGTGCCGCCGAGCATTTCGAGCGATTATTGAGTAGTGTTTATCGGAAGATGAAGCCGGGAGCCCGCATGATGATGCGGGGCATGGTCTCCGATCTGCCCTTCCCCGGAGTTCCCGATTTTCCCGGTCTGGCAGCTCCGGTCAAAAATGTGCCAGTGGAAAAAGCCCCCATCGTTTCGCTGCTCCAAGCCGGATTCCGAGGCGTCTACATCGACCGGTTGAAGGAGATCGACTGTCTCAAGGCTCCGGGCGTCGAACTGAAATCAATCATCATTTACGCTAACAAGCCTCTCGAAACTGTTACGGGCACTCGACAGGTCCGCTACAACGGCCCGTTCCGCAAAATAGTCGACGATGATGGCATAGAGTTTCCGATCGGTGAATTCATCGAGTTGCCCAGCTCCGTTGTGGATCGTCTGACGAATAGCCCTGAAACAGCTCGCTTTACCATCCGCTAATTCCAAAACACAACTAGTGTGACACCCGACGCTCTCCAATCGAGTGCCACACCGTTGTTCGTCTATTTATCCTTCGGTTGCGGTATCAGACGTTCGAGTGCCTGAGCCTGAGCCTGAACTTGAACGTTGTTGAATCTATCTGGCCAGGATTGCGAGCGGATTTTCTGCAGCGTCTGCGTGGCCGCCGACCAGGCCTTTTCATGGATCTGGGCATTGGCCAGCTTCAATAATCCCGTCGGTTCCAGCGATCTGAGCTTAGCCACCTTTTGCCAGTGTTCTATCGCTTCTGTCCAGCGATCCTGCTTTTCGCGAATCTCGGCGAGCAGCGTGTGGCATTCGGATTCGTTGGGCTGCATCTCCACTATCGAGGTATACGCTCGCTCGGCTTCGGCCGATTCCCGGAGTTCCGCGAAACGATCCCCAAGTTTTTGGAAGAGAGAGAGGTCCCGCCGCGAAACTTCAACCGCCTGCAACAACTGCTGGATAGCTCCTTCCTTGTCGTTAATCTTGTCGTAGCAGGTGAGCAGAGACTGATAAATCTCCGCATCTTGAGGCTGCAGTTCAGCAGCCTGCTGCAATTGAACAATCGCGCGAGTAAAGTCATTCTTTAGAATGTAAGCCAAACCGATCGCCTTTCGGACAATCGGGCTTTGCAGCTTCTCTTTATCCAGTTCTGCAATGTAGGCTTCCAGATTCGGTGAAGTCACGATCACATTAACCAACTGATCCAGGGCCGATTTGCGTTGATCAATCCGGGATCCCCAGCTGACGATCGCGGCGCTGGCCCTATCGATAGCTTCCTTGGTTTTTCCTAAACCGGCGTAAGCATTAGCTTCGTCGGCGTAGTACTTCGATAGAGTACCATCCCCTATTCCCCGTCGGCGAGCCGATCGCTGGTAGGACGGAATAAGTTCCTCAAAATAGGCGACCGATTCGACGTACAGGTGATTCTCGAGAGTGCTCGAAGCCAGCGCGCTCAGGATCGACTGACGAGCTCCCTCGTTATTCGTTCGTTTTTTATCTTGAAGGAATAGCTCGTCAGTTTTCTTCAGCCAGACTCGAAGCTCCGCGGGCTTATTCGTCCGATAGTAAGCGTGCATGAGCCGGACGTAATAATCGAGGTAGTCGGGCCGTTTTTCAACCAGCGGAAGCAGAATATCAATCGATTCGGCAAAGCGTTGCTGCTGCTGAAGATATTCTGCCAGTTTGGCTAAGCCAGATTCGGCAAGCACTTTGCGACTTCGAGCGTCGTAAAGCATCTCTATGGCCCGAGGGTAACTCCGTACTCCGTGGAACAAGTAATCTGCCACGTACTCAACGCCGTTACTGCTATTTTTTTGCTCACCGTAAATCTCCTCAGCCATTTTGACAAAATCACTGGCCTTCTCAGTCCAGAAATAACCGTATCGAATATCGTAAATCGTTCGATTTCGCGACGAGTGCGACCGCAGATCCTGTCGCAATTCCTTCAGCACGAGTTTTAGCAGCCGCGGTTCCAGTTCTCCAAGCGTTTGGGCCTCCTCGCGCCACTGACTGATTCGGTAAATGTTCATATTCCAGCTGTCCTGATTCGAATAGGCGATCCAGGCTGGCTCATTCTCCAGAGAGTTGATCATGAGTTCGAGAGCATCCTTGGGACCATTGATCGTGTGAACCAACTCACACATCCGCGGCAATAGATTCGGGTATGAGTCGTACTGATCTTTCAGCAACGGCAGCAACTTCCGGGAAACGAAATCTCGGAGAGCCTGCTTTACCGAGGGTAAATGCGTGTCGTGAGCGGCTGAGAAAGTTTCGCCCACCTTTTGAATCATTTCCGACTGAAAATTCAGATCGGGTTCCTTCAGTTCGTTGAAAATCCTCAGTTGAATCGCCTGGAAAAGTTTCTCCCCGCTTCCCAAAGCAACTTCGCTCTTGTAACGCAGGGCGTGATTGTACAAATCGATCAGCGCGAAGCGAAACCAGTTCTTCTGATCCTGCGAGGCTGGTTTTTCCAGCTGAGTTTGAATCCAGGTTTCAGCCTGCGTGTGATGTTTCAGTCGCTCCAGATTGGAAATATAGCTGGAAATGATCGGATTCGCCTCGACGGGCAAGCGACCGCCATTTGCTTCAGCGAATTCCTTCAGAGCTGCTTGCAGGAGATCGGCCGTCCGTGGAAAGTCGGCCTGCACTTGCGACAAACTATAAGCGATGTGCAGTCGATCCGAAGAACCAATCTTCGCGTTAGCCAGCAGTTCGTTCAACTGTCGGAACTGCTCATGGCGTAACTTCTCAGGAGACAGTTGCCCCAGCGAAGCCAATAGACTTGCCATCAGCCGCGGTTCGCCAGGCGTCCATTCGCGCTGGAAAGCTCGGCTTAGCGCTTCGTACGCCTTATCGATGTGCGGGCCCGCCTGATTCTGCAGAGCGGCCGCTCGAATTTCGATTAGCAGTTCCAGGATATCCAAAGCCCGGCGATCGACCGGAGTTTTGGCATCCTTTCGGACTATTTGAATTCTTTGGACAATCTCATCTACCACGGCTTCGTCGCGAATTTCGCCTAACACCGACCGCATCCCCTGCAGGAACGGGTGGACCTCCCCCGCCGTATGGCCTAGGACGGCATCGGGCAGCATCTGGAGCAACCGGAAGTCTCGGCAGGCGGAATAGAAAGCTTGCAATTGCGAGAGATAATTCTGCGGCGTGGCCGACTTTTCGAAGAGAGCCCGGAATATGTAAAGAACTTCCGGGTCCAAATGAGTCGGCAGGTTTCCATTCGCATACTGCCAGGGTCGCAGCTGAACATAAATGATCTGACTGAGTTGATATTCCTCCATCGTTTTATACACGGCAACCTTAGCCTGATCCGATTCGAGCTTTTTATTTTCCACCAGGTAATAATTGGCCAAAGTCTGGTAGTCGGCGGGTCCCAGATCTCCGGTATCTCGGATTTGCTCGAAGAGCTTGATCGCTTCGGAGACATTCCCCTGTTCGGCGCGGAGATATCCTAATGCGACCACCCACACACCGTTCGCGGCAGTGTCCCGGATCCAGGCGGTCAGATCTTTTTCGAGATCCTTGGTGCGATCCAGACCGATTAACAGCAGATATTTCTCAGCTCGCCAACGCTCGACCTCCTTGTGATCCTTCATCTGCAAGTCAAAATACTGCAGCAAGCGTTCTCCTGGTTCCGGCTTGGCCCCTTTACGAGTGGCCAAATTTTCCAACATGATCAGGTTGCGCTGCTGCAGAGCTCTCGCCAATCGCAGATTCAGGCTCTCTTCCTCATCGAGGTTTGCGTGCGGTAAGGATTGCCGGAAATCCTTCCAGCATTCTTCAGCCACCTGCTCGAGATTTCGCTCGAGTAGAATATCCAGCCAGTGACGTTCCGCTCGCAACCAAAGCGCGAACGGAGGCGCCGCTTTCTGACTTTCTTCGTTCAAGCGGTTGGAATATCCTTCCCGTGCCAGACGAAGGAATTCCAGATTCTTCTTTTGCAATTCCGTTCGAGTCAGTCGCTCCGGGTGCTCCAGAGTTTTCTTCAGAGCGCCTTCGCGGGACTTCAGCATTGCACTGGTAAGTTGGAGTAAGTGGCTGACGTAACTCGCCAATTTCTGCTCGGGTTCGTCGCTCTCAGTCAACTTGTCGAGAAGAATAAAGCATTCCTTCTCGATCGCATCCGTCCAGCTATGAGCCAAAAGCAATGCGAATAATTTCTCCGCATAAAGCAAACGGTACTGTTCGGGACCTTCCCGATATTCCCGACGCACGAACTCCAGATCCCGATCTCCCGCCTCCCGAGACAAAAGACTCAGAATTACTTCTCCAATACGATGCTTCAGTTCCGGATTCTTCTCGCTCGTCCAACGACGGGTGAGCGTTTCCAGCAATTTCTTCAACTGGGCCTCGTAATTTGATAGTTCCGGGCTCACCCAACGAACCAGATGTTCTATCCTCGTTATTGACATAGTCTCTGCATCTTGGAAAAGCTTGGAGGCAAACTCTTTACGTAGCGCCAAGGCTGCTTCCGTGGAGTTGAAACGTGAATTGAAAATGGTACTCACGAATTGAAGCCGATCATCGAATCGCGACAGTTGACGTGCCGACTTCTCCAGGGCGGGAACCCAGCTTTCATCGAATCGCGAAAGATAAATATCTACCATCTGGCTGCAGGCGAATTGGATTGCGGCCTCAAGCCGAGCGCGAGCCGCGGGGGTGAGTTCCCCGTTCGCCTCCCCTTCGTTCAACCAGAGTACCACTTTATCTTTGGCTTCTTTTACCTGATTGCTTCGGACCAGGGACTGCAAATAGAGGGCGTAGTGAGAATAAGATTCCGAGTCGTTTTTTAGCCAGCCGGCCAGATTCGTGGCCAGGTCGCGATAGCGGCCGCGCTGTTTCAGAAATTGGAACAGCAGATCATGCAAATCGGTTTCCTGGCGCTTATTCCAGTTCGCGGCAGGTACCAGAATCTTCTGCAGCCATTTGTCGGCGGCTTCAAAATCATCCGCTTCAATCAAATTTTTGACATGCTCGTGCTGAACCTGATATTCCTTGGGATATTCCAAAGTGAGCTGACGGGAAAGTTCCAGCGCCCGAGTCAGTTGTCCCGTGAGTTTAATCAGATTTATCTCGCGGGTCCGCCAGAGAATCGGAGCTTTTAGCTGGGCCGGTTGGCGATAATACAGCTCTTTAACCATAGCTTCAACCTGTATCAATTCATTCGCTTCCAGAATCTGGTTCGCTTGCGAGTAATTGTGCTCAGCGAGAAAATAGGCATTTGCTTGCACTTTGGGATCCTGGGAATTCACCAGGTTCCGGGCATCTTCCAACAAACGATTTTTCAATGGCTCATGCTGCCGGCTGGCCATCAGGAAGGAATTTACAAGGAATCGCAGTCCCGGTTTAGTGGCCGTGAGCTTCTCGAATTCGGAGAGTTGTTCCTGAGCGATAGCCCAGCGCTGAGAACTGGCGAAGTGAATAGTTAAAACAGCTCGCTCGATGAGAGTCGCCTTCCCCTCCTGCACGGCGGCCTTCGCTTCCTGAACCGAGGGGAGCTTCCGAGGCAGAAAAATCCCCCGCTCTATAAGACGAAGCTCATCTTTCATTTTCTGAGCAAAATTCGGCTTGGCTAACTCCGCAACTTGCAGGGTGACTCGAGAAACCACCACTCCCTTTTCATTAATCGTTTCAATCTTGCGAGCCCACCACTGGCCACCGACTTCGATAAAATCACCGATTTGAATAGATGAAGTGATCTTCTCTTTGGCGCGATATTCCACGCTCAATACCACGTGTCGGCTGGTGTCGATGATATAACGAACTTCACTATCCTTTGAGTTCGGAATCTTGAGAATCAGAACCGATCGTTCGGCGTTAATCTTTTCGACAGTAGCCAACTGATTCGAATTCACAATATGAAGTAGGCCGTTGGAATAATCGTGAAATCGGACCTGCGGATAGAGCAGATCGCTCTTAGCACTGGCGCGAGTACGACCTAGTTGGAACGCCGTGTGATAAAGTCCCGTTACCTTTTCATCCGACCAGGAAATAATCCCCGGGCCCCCATCAGGTTGCAGAGAAGTCAACCAGGCATTCCCCGAGAGAAGGGTCATCTCGTGGCTTCGTTCCTTCAATTCATTGCTGTCCGTATCAAAGTTGTCGATCTGCGCGGTTACTTGGACTCCTCCTGCGAGTGTTCGGATCTTTTCCAATCGGGAAAGGCTCTGGGAAAGCTCAATCGCTTCTTTGGACCAGTGCGACTTAATCACACGCGGTTCTGAAGTTCGCGCTATCACTTGGGGGAATAGAGAATCCAACCAGATTGGTCTTGGAGGGGTGGGAAATTGCAGTCGTCTGCGGTCGTACATCAAATTCAATATCGACAAATCGGTTAGTCTTCCTCCGAAACCGGTTCGTCCAGCGGGCATCGACCGCTGCAAGCGTTTTCCGAGGAACAAGTTCTCAGAAACAGGCTCGCTGAGTGGTGCAAGCTTGTCCCTTGGCTCTTCGAATTCGGTGGAGTCGATCTCACTTTCACTCTTTGAGGGTGATGGCGTCAAATCAGTCGCGTCCAGTCCAAGAGCAGGAGATTCGATCTCTTTAAGGTCCTTTTCGCCACCTCCAAGAAGGGAGGGTAACTTCATGCCGAACTCTTCTCCGTAAATTGCATCTTGTTTTTTGTCGTCGATTAAACCTGCGATCTCGATAATTTCTTCAGGAGTTCGCGAATCACTTTCGGGGGCGCCTTCCATGGCCCAAGCTCGGGGGTTTCTGATCATTAGTTCCCGATTTGGAATCACGTTGTTCACTCGCCCCAATCCCAGCAGTCGCGACAAAACCTGCTTACGAAGCTGAATCCGATAATCCCCGGCCAGACGCATCTGCTTTTGCTTCAATTCGAAAGAGGAATTATCCTGTCCCAGAGCGAAGAATTTTTCTCCATCGCGCATTTGAAACCGACGTTTCACGGCGAATCGTGCGCGATCCGTATCCGATTCAAGCACTAGCAGCGATGTGTAGGGAGTGATGATTTGAAACTCCTCCGAGAGGGCAATAATCTCCTGTTTGATCGATTCGGAACTGCCCTGCTCCAGGAGTTTATCCAGATGCATGCGAGCCCAGAGACGAGGGATAAATGAGTTACCCGCTTCGGCGTCCCGCAGCGAAATTTTGGTGGTATACCGTACAGGCTTGCCACCCAATTTCCCGGTAACGATCAGCTCTCCGGCTTGATCTTTCCCTTCCGGAAGATACCGGCCGAGCAGGATCTGCTGCGAACCGCTGGGAAGATTCGGAATCTCCTCTGGATAGACTCGGGCCGTACGAATCCCCTGGAACTCCACCTTGAGATCGCGAATTCCCGGCGACGCTATTTCGCGAAGGAGTTCGAGTGCCGAGATTTGCGGGCCATGTTCGCTCGAAATTCTTCGGATGGAACCGCCGCCGATCGACGCTATAGCCTTCAGTACCGCGGGTTCGGTACTATTTCCCACGGTTACCGCATGAAAAGTACCCGGCTTATTGGAAGCAATTTGATTCAAACGTTTGGCGAATGCAATCGGATCGGCGTCAATCGTAGTGGGAACCGCATCGCCAATGTAGATGACGTGCGTTTTTGCGTCGGTTTGCGTCAGGGCCGAGCCAAAAGCGCGATCCAAATCGGTCCAACCCAGTGATTTCCGCTTGGCCAGTGTATTCTGAATTAAGGCAATGTTGGTGGCGGTGGCCGGTTGTGGGTTGTCGAAGAGCCAGTTGGTATTCACGTCGCAGGTAGCAAAATTTATGAAATCTTTTTCGGTGAGCGCACTGGCTAAAGAGGCGATGAAAGTTTTTTGGGCCGCACGCTGATTCTTATCCAGGGAAGCCGAGGTATCGGCCAGAATCAGCAATCGAAGCGGCTCGCTATTGGGAATTAAAGGCCGTTCCCAGATCCCATCCGAACCCGGCGGCATCAGTTGAACCATAAAATAGCCGTCGTCACCGCGACGATGCGGAATGACCACCACCTCGGACTGTCGCCCTTCCAGTTCCACAACCGCTTCAAAATCTCGTGTCGGCGTATATTCCTGCGCGGTGAATTCCACTTTTCCCGAATGCTCCGTCTTGGCAATCCGACTTAAGTGCGTGGGTGAAGAGATATTTTTGATGGGGAGCGCCGAATGCAGTTGGACGTCGATTTTCAACTCGCGAAGAGGATGTTGCTTCAGCAATTCGCTCTGGAGGCCATAGCTATAGCGGTACTTATTCCCCTGGAGTGGCAGAACCTGAGTATAGGTGATTTTGATTCGCTTTTCTGATGAGGCGTTTATCGGAAAGACCCGGGCCTTGAACATATTCCCCCCGGCCCACTCCAGCAGACCGGGATCGCGTTTTTCACGGAGAATGGTTTCGTATATTTCACGTGCCCGCTCCTTCTCAACGATATCGGCTTCCACGAGTTTATCGCCGATCCACATGCCGAAGCCGGAGATCGAAGCATCGGCTGGCAACGGAAAATAGAAAACCCCTTCCAGAACCCCCGGCGTATGATTCACGAACGATTCCTCAATCGTCGTGCGGGCGATCTGATCGCGAATGTCTACTTGAACGTGGTGGTAACCGACCGTCAGCGGAGTGCTTCGCCCATCGAGATTGGCAATCAACGAGCCGATCGATTCGTTGGCCGTAATTCCTTTGAATCCCTGCAGCCAGAGTGGCTCCTGCTCGACGGCGACCAGTTTTTCCTTTTCAATGCGGAAGATCTTCTTGGTAGCCACGCTCACTTTCTGAAGATCCGGCCCCACCAGTTCAATGGGTGCATTCGCTGCCGGGATGAGTTCGAGTTCCCCGGAAGAGAGTCGTATCTCGGTTGGTTTCACGAGTTCGACCGTCGAATGGGGACCTACAATTAACCCACTAGAATTGATGAGCCGGACGGAAGCGGCGTTGGCTCCCCGCGCATCGGTTCTTACCAGATCGCCCGGCTTGAGTACTAAATGTGGAGTTACTGGCGACCAGCGTTCCTGCTGAACGGGTTTCACCGTCACGAGTCCCTGGGAATCGGTAATTTTCCCGATTCTACCATCATCGATCAATTTTTCCCCCAGCACGAATTTGTCTTCCGGCGCAGGCGGATCGGTGGGAAACAGCGGGACCACCCAGCGTGCAACAACTAATCCGATAACTAACAAGGCGGCTAGTCCGCTAGCCGTCCATTTGAAACTCGAAATAAACATGATTCGTTTTCTCGATTGGGGAGAGGTCGAGGCCTTCTGGCTCTCGAGGAATATTTGCGTAGATTGTTCGCGTAAACGATTCAGATAAGCGGGATCGGGCGTCGGAATCGAGCCGTTCAACGACTTCATCAGAGCCTGAATTTGATCTTCGTTCGGGCGAGGTTCAGGTATGTTCATGGCAAGCCTCAGCATCAGTCATGGTCTCGCCCGTGAGCTTTTTGAAAATCCCTCGAAAGGCTTCCCGGGCGCGAGCCAGTTTGGAGCGCACGGCCGTTTCGGTGGTTCGCTCCCGTTCCGCAATGACGAGAATGGGTTCATCCTCTAAATATTTCGCAATCAACAATTCCGCGTAATCGTCGGGCAACTCGATCAAAACGGTTCGGACGAGTTGCTGCAACTCGGCCGATTCCAGCAGATCGGGGGCGAGAGAATCATTTCCTTCCAACCAGCGAGCCAGTCGCCCTTGACTGGCCGCTAGCCATTCGGGCCGATTCAATCGGGCCTGCTGTTGGCACTTTCGGAAGTGCAGGGACACCTGCAGTCGAGTAATGCCCCAGAGCCAGACCCAAAGAGTTCCTTTCGATTCGTCGTATGTTCGAATGGAACGGGCGGCGGCCATCAAAGATTCCTGAACCACGTCCCCAATATCCGCTGATTGGGAGCCTAATAAGCGGGCCACGCCGTGCCAGACTCGCGGTGCGTAGCAATCGTACAAGGACTGCCAGGCGTGGGTATGCCCCTCCCGCAGTCCTCGAACAACCGTACGTGCCTGGTTCTCATCCATAAATCGGGGATCCGTAGCTTCGCATTCGAGACGGCCTCGATTGCGGTAATCGAATCGATTCCCGCAAAAACCTCTTGCCGGTAAACTACCGGTCTTTTGGGGTGTTGTTACTATCCTATTTGCGCGGAAGGACCGAAATGTATCGCGGAAAACTTCGAGAATTGGGAAGTTGAGCTGTAACTTGCTGGAGGACCAGCAGTTGCGAAGCGAAATTCCTCGTAGAAGACTGGCGGAACTGAGAATCTCGGAGGGTTAAGAATCCGAATCCAGGATTTTGAAAGATTCGAAGAATTTGATGGCGTTCGGATGTTCTTCAGTCATCCCGACGCCGCCGATGAGCTGAACGAATAATTGCTTATCGATCACATAGGCGCGAACCAAAAATTTGACTTGCCGACGCGTATATTCCGCCACCAATTGTTTTCCGGGAGAATCGCCGAGTTTGATCGACTTTCGGCTCACCTCCCGTATGGTGGGAATATCCCGTCGCAAGCTCTGCATAAAACTCATGCAGACATCATCCAGGACCGCTACTTCCGAGCGAGTAGACAACTCGGAGAGGATCTTATCCTTGGTGTAAGCGAATTTAAAAATGGTATTCTCTTCTGGCTGGAGAGAATAAGTAACTATTTCCATTCCGGAAATGGTATCTTCCGTCGGCCGCACTTTATTCGGGAGCATAAACCGAAAGTGATTTTGAACGAGGATTTCTTTCCAGAGTTCCTTGTTCTCAGTTGCCTTGGATGAGGAATATTTTTGCATTCCTTCCCGGGCAAGAAAGAAGCTCATCGCTCCGAAAACCAGGCCCAAAATAGTTACGAGGGGAGTACTCGTTCCCTTGCGGCTGTAAAGGCTCGACAGCACGGCACTGGAGAGGATCATGCACCAATCTCCGCGAATTATTCACTATTCGTCTGGGTTTAAGGATTTCGAGTCCTTTTGATATATAGCACCCGAACAAATTAAAATTCGGCGAAAAGTGAAATTGAATGCGGTTGCTGCCCGCCCTCAATTTTCAGATTAAATCTGAAGAAATGCTGGGGTATTTTGCTCACGCAGCGAGCCGTCGCCAGGCCATAGGAATGTCGGTGAAATTTTAGTCGGCTTCCGGCAATTCGCTACCGGCATTGAAAATCTGGCCGGAACCATATCAAATCAGAGCATCGATGAATTTTCTGCCGGAGTCTGCGGGAGGCCAGGGATAATATGCTGATGATTCATGCCAAGGGTCTGGCGCGATCCTTCCAGACCAAACGGGGAACGGTCGAAGCAGTTCGCGGAGTGGATTTCCAGGTTTCGGCCGGGGAGATTGTCGGTTTCCTGGGCCCCAACGGCGCCGGGAAAACCACTACGCTCCGACTCCTCACCACCTTGCTCCGTCCCACCTCAGGGACAGCGGAGGTTGCGGGCTGTAATCTAATTTCGGACCCGGAAGCCGTT
Organism: Telmatocola sphagniphila; assembly: GCF_018398935.1. GTDB lineage: Bacteria > Planctomycetota > Planctomycetia > Gemmatales > Gemmataceae > Telmatocola > Telmatocola sphagniphila. Next base: position 2,469,076 of record NZ_CP074694.1, read on the forward strand.
CGCTGCAAGATAGGCTATGTCGCGCAAGGAGGTTCTGCCGCTCCGGACGCCACGGTAACGGAAGAGTTGATTTATCAGGCTCGGCTGTACCGCATCAATAAAACCGAAGCGGCCCGGCGAGCCGAACAACTTTGTAAAGAGTTGGACCTGGCCGGTCTCGAATCTCGGCGTAGCAGCACACTCTCGGGAGGCCAACGACGTCGGCTCGACATCGCTTTGGGTTTAGTTCACAGTCCACCACTGGTGTTTCTCGACGAACCGACCGTTGGCCTGGACCCACAGGCTCGGGCTAATCTTTGGGACCACATTCGCCGGTTACGCGACAAATCGAATACGACGATCTTTCTCACCACCCACTATCTCGATGAAGCCGACGCTCTCTGCGATCGGATACTAGTTATCGATCACGGCAAGATCGTGGCCGAAGGCACTCCAGAGGAATTGAAACGACAGGTCTCCGGTGATGTCATCCACGTTGAACTCTCTTCCGAGCTGGAAAAAGCTCGAAAAATTTGTTCCGCTCTACCCGGTATCCGAAAAGCAGTTCTCTCGGAAGAAACCTTGCACCTGAACGTGGACGACGGTGGTCAAGCGATGATGAATGTTCTGCGAGCTCTGGATACTGCTCAGGTGCCTTTAACTTCCATCCAGTTATCGAGGCCGACGCTCGACGACGTCTTTTTGACGCTCACCGGTCGATCGCTTCGAGACGACGAGATCGCAAAGACCGGCAAGTAAAAAAGCAGCCGCAAAATTCAAATGGAACGAAATTCAGCGTTTTAAGGAATATCGATGGAAACCGTGCGCGATATCTCTCTAGTTTTTCAACGCCATGTCTATCAGGCTCTGCGCAATCCGGTGCTGATGATAATCGGCCTGATTCAACCAATTCTCTATCTCTGTCTGTTTGCCCCTTTATTGATCGGATTTGCGGGGAAACCGGGCTTTCCTCAAGGCGATTCCCTGCAGATTTACGTACCAGGTCTTCTCGTTCAGTTGGGACTATTCGGTACGACTTTCGCCGGGTTTGGGATCATCAGTGAATGGCGGATGGGATTGCTGGAACGCATGCGAGTGACCCCGGTGAGTCGCCTGGCGCTTTTGCTAGGGCGTGTTCTACGAGATGCTTTCGTTCTCGAGTTGCAAACTCTCGTTTTGATCATTGCGGCCTTCGCTTTTGGGCTGCGAGCACCGATCGCCGGCGTACTGGCGAGTTTGATTTTAGTCGGATTGCTGGCAATTACCGCGGCATCACTTTCCTACGCCGTCGCGTTGACTGTAAAATCGGAGAATGCCTTTGCCCCGATCCTGAACATCACCACCATCCCCCTTCTTTTACTGTCTGGCATCTTATTGCCAATGTCCCTAGCCCCTTCCTGGCTGGATACCCTTTCGCGTCTCAATCCGCTCAGATATTTAGTCGAGGCGATTCGGGAATTGTTTTTGGGCAATTATTTCAGCGATCGGGTCTTTCTGGGCGCGGGGCTGATCGCGGTTTTAGCAGTGGTCGCCGTGGCGATCGGTACCCGCAAGTTCCGCTTGGAAAATGCTTAACTCTTTGCGGTAATTCGTCTTTCTTTCCTCTGGGCCTCTTTGGAAGGAAGCTTGAGATTCCAAGCCAAACCCAAAAAGGCCATCATTCGGATCACCCAGTAACTGGTATCGATCTGCCACCAGCTTAATCCGTGGCGAACCGAGGTGGGAAAGGCATGGTGCGTATTGTGCCAGCCCTCCCCCATGGCCAGGATGCCGAAGAAGATATTATTCCGACTCTCATCGTCACTGTGATACGGTTGCATCCCCCACAGATGACATGCGGAATTGACGCTCCAGGTGATGTGATGCACCAGGAAAATGCGAACCAGGCCCCCCCATATAAATCCGGTCCAGGCCCCCATCCAACTCGAGGAAATGATTCCACCGAGCACCGCAGGCAAAATCAGGCTCAAAGCCACCCAGAGCGGAAACAAATCATTCGCGATCCGAAGACTCCGGATGTTCTTTAAATCCTTGATATAGTGTTCGAAATCGGCCGGATCGGCATTAAAAAACCAGCCGATATGAGCGTGCCAAAAACCTTTGAGCAAACCCAAAAATCCCTTCCCATGATGGTGCGGCGTATGGGGGTCTTCCGGCCGGTCGCTGAACTTGTGATGCCTGCGATGCATGCCGACCCACTGGAATAAAGCTCCCTGAATCGCCATGGAGCCGAAAATCGCCCAGAGGAACTTTATCCAGACATAGGTTTCAAAAGATCGATGCACGAAAAGACGATGAAAACCGATTGTGATTCCCAATGCGGAAACAGTGTACATACCCAATAGCAGGCCCAAGTCTGTCCAGCCGAATCCCCAGCCCCAGACAAAAAATGGAGCGGCCATCACTCCCAGCAACGGAACAATGATTGCGACTAAGGTCAATAACCGGACCCCGAGAGTCACTTTTTGAGGAGGTACTTCGAAAGAGCTAAAGTCCGATTTTCGCTCGGCTACTAGGATTTCAGAAAGTTCTGGCATTAGTGGAGCCTTATCAATTGAAACGGGAAAGCCAGCCTTACGAACGAGAAGAGAACTGGGAGATGAGTTCTTTAGTTATAAAAATCGCAACAATCGTGCCATCGCGAGTCGAACTCATGAATTGGATTCGTCTCGAATCTCACTACAATCGATCTATTGTGAGTACTTATACTATAATTTCTCGTCTGAATTGACCCGTTCAAGGTCGGACCTTTCTTTCGGGACGACGCCAAAAAGCCTTGCTAAATAGCGATTTCTGCAAGAAAAATCGCTTTCTGGTTCTGCCGGATCTGTTCTGGTCAAATCCGATCCAGATTTTTCTGATTCCTTTGGGAATACTAAGAAGTATCTTTAGCCAAACGCCAAAATGGCGTCGCTCAACTCTCCAGATGGCAAAGGACTGACCTACTTCAGAATAGTTTTCAGCCGGTTTGCTCGTCGCTGCCCGATGCAATTCAAGTGCCTCCAATTCAAGGTACTCGAAGCCTCCTTATGCAGGCAGTCAGATGTCAACGCTTCCCTGGGCATGCGGGAAATAATCGATTTTTTGGGTTTACTGATAGTTCTCAGCAACGTGCATTTAATTCATAGGCCCGGTTAACTATCTTCTCTCTGATAAATTGCTCCGGTTGCTTTGGACTGCGTCGGAATCAATGATTGGCTCCCCACGCGGGAAGACATTTTCCACGTTTTTTTGATGATGGACTCGAAACCTGGTGATTTAGCCTAAGTCAGGCTGCCAATAACATCCGAACTGGCTGCCAGTTTTGCATCTCCTCCACGACCGAATTCCGATGAAACGCTGCACTTAAAGATTTCCCTCTAGAATTGGCTCCTTTGAAAAAACCCGCTGTAAGCTTCGTGGAGAGGCCTCTAGAGAATCGCGGCCATTGTTATCAATAACGTGGCTAGAGACGTCTCCACTTCGAGGTCTCAGAGTGACTTCACTCGAGTTTTTCAAAAGCATTAATCGATGGTCGCGAAAAAAATTTGAATCTCAATTTGCGGACAGCTTTCAGGCGGGTAATCTTGAAATTGTTCACGGTTAAAATGAAAAAACTGAGGCATGGGTTCGGAACGACCCAAACCTCAGTTTTTAATGCTGGAGACAGGACTTGAACCTGCACTCTCTTGCGAGAACCAGCCCCTCAAGCTGGCGCGTCTGCCAGTTTCGCCACTCCAGCGGCAGAAAGAAATTATGCACGCCCCGATTTGATTTTCAAGAGGGACAGTCCGAAACTCGCTCAGGTTCAGCAGATTTTAGGGCATCTTTAGCTACTTTCGGACCTAACTCACCATCTGTGCCCAGATATTCTTTAGAGCATCTTTACTATTGGTCGGCAAATTGCCCTGCGCATATTCCAGCCGGGCAATCAGCACCGCCAACCTTAAAGCCTGCGGGTCAAGATCGGGAAACTGATTTTGAATCCGTCCCGCGAACTCCAGAGGTGTTTCATCGACAGAGCGTGCGGCCTCCCGGTCACTGGCCCAGGCCTCCATAGCCGAGAAAGTATAGCGGATCAGCGTTTCGGTACTTCGAGAGCGGGCGCTGCCGTCTTCGAACGGATTGGAAAACTGTGCAAAGGTGATCTTCGGTTCCTCAACCGGCCGTTCTTTCTCGATAGATTTTGCGGCCCCTCGGCCGAACAACCGATCTAAAAAACCTTGGATTCGAGCGAGTAGACTTTGAGCCCATTTAGTAAACGGAGCGATATTTTTCAGCACGAAATAAGCGATAATGAAGAGAACTATCAGCAGCACGACCGCGAAAACAATCCACTTCAGGAAGGCCGCGATATTCTGGAATACTTTGCCTAACTGGTTCTGTTGAAACTGTTCGAAGCTGTCCCGGTCGCGGTCCTGATTGCTATCGCGATTTTGAGTCGTCTTTTGTTGTTCGTTCGAATTTTGATCTTTGGAGCCCTTCTGCTCATTCCGGGTCTGCTGCCCTTTCTCCCCCGGGTTGGGTTGCCCCTGCTCGCCTTTCTTCGCCGCGTTCGGACCATTTTTTTGATCTTTTGAATCGTCCGATTGATTTTGATTTCCTTTGTTCTGATCGCCGCGACTATTCCCCGATTTTCCCTCTTTGTCGCCGCTGCCTTCCTTGGATTCGCCTTTTTCCCCTTTGCCTCCCGGGTTGCCTTTTTTGGCGGTTGCTGAACCATCACCGGCTTTTGTCTGTTCGCCGGTTCGGCCTTCCCCTTTGCCGGCATCGCCACTACGACGAACTGCATTCTTGGAAGCATTCCGTTCCGTGGAATTCAAAAAATCGAGCTTAACGAGCGGAGTTTCGGAATAAGGGCGCGGCAGAATCGCCGACACGACAATGAAGCCGGCAATCAATACGGCCCCAATTCCCAGCCAAATCCCCGTCATGGCCTTGGGCATGGTGAGATCACGCTGGCGAATGTACCGGCGGACGCCCAAAAAGCTGGTGGTGAGTAGAAGTCCTAGCGAACAGGCCACGTAGACCGCCGCCAGCTGGAAAACGAAGCTTCGTCGAGCCCCTTCCCCGGGAGGAATCAGAGACTGGCCCAAGCCGAAAATCGGTAACGCGGCCATCGCAAAGTAGATGATGGTCGTCCCGGGCGTATGCGGCTTTGATTCCTTCCTTTTGCGATACTCCTGGTATCGTTCCCACCAACTCAAGGATGGTGTATAGGGATTGTCGTGCCCCGGCTCCGGTTCGACAGGCTCTTCCTCTTCTTCATGCAATTTCTTGCCTTCGAATCCCACGGCAGAAAGCAAGCCCCTGTCGGCTGATTCCCGCCGTTCGTCTATGTGAGTGCAGTCCCGGACCAGTTTGTGAGAGGTCCACCAGACGATCAGCAGCAGACCGCAATTGATTAGGATAGATAGCTTACCGGCCAGGGTATCCGGTGGATATTTGACATAGGCGATGAGCGCAACGAGGGAGGCCCCACTCAATGCCAGCCCATACATGGTTGACCGGGCGGGATCCACAACAATCGATATCCGGCAGACCAGCACTATCCCGAAGACGAAGAAAAAAAGCGTGTAAAGCAGGTTGCTTTCATACTTTCCCGCGTAGAAAATTTCCGCCAGGAAAAACACGAGGCTGCCGACCACTCCCATGATCAGCATCGGGCTTAAGGCAGTAACCACGTAATCTGCCACGCCGGGTCCGGTTTCCTCGGTCGCGGCGGGTTTGGGGAAAGGTCGCATGAGACCGGCTCGATTCTCGATGACATTTACTTTTTCGCGGGTACCGGCTTATTCGACTTGATCTGCAGCTTCCGCGTGAAAACTTCCGACCCCGCTTTTACGATTATCAAATCTTCCGCATCGCCGCCCGAGCTGATAAAGCCCATCTGGGAAATCGGATTCTTCGAGGGATTCACCATCACGCCGGCCAATCGTGCTCCCGGATCGAAAATCTGAATGCCCGCCGGAGTAGCCGCATAGAAACGGTTCATCGAGTCGCTGGCCATCGCGGTAACTTCCAATTTCTTCTGCCCCGGGGCCACCTGCATGGCGTAGCATTTGTCGCCCGCGTCCAATTGGCAAATTGATTTCTGCTCATCGTACTGGACTCGGTAAGCCCAGAGGTGATAGTCCGATTTATCGGCGACTACCAGAGTTCCGCCATCCTTCCAGAGCCCAAACACTCCAGGCGACTCCAGAGGTATCTTGACTTTCAAAACGGGAACCTTTTCGACCGGTAGCTGATCGGTCTTGGCCAGCTTCCAGCTCTCATTCTCGACGAGAATCGTGGATAGAGGCATATCCTGGGACTGCACGCACGACGCGAAAAGTAGAAACCCGCTTAGAACCAAAAGCAAGCTTTTCATTGTCGTCACTTTCTTAATTACTTCGCCGGAGCGGGAGGGGTGTCTCGCCAGAGCCACTTGAGCGATTCGGGCAAGATCGCGCCGCCATGCCGACCACTGTGTCCTCCGGTGCCGAAGACAAACTGGTAGTCGTAATTCATATACTTCAAGGCCGCGGCCATGGACTTATTCGCCAACGGCCAGGAGCCAAAAAGGTTATCCAGATCGTTCTCGCCATCCTGCAGGAAAACTCGGATCGGCTTGCGTTCGGTTTTGCGAATCAAAGACGGATAAATATCTCCGCCGCGAATATTGGTGAAGGAACCGACGTGGCTAAGCACTTTGCCGAACATATCGGGGCGCACCCAGGCCGCCGTGAAAGCGCAGATGCCACCCGAGGAGATCCCGCAGATCGCTCGCCCAGCCGCATCGTGGCGGATCTTGTACTTTTCCTCGAGAAGCGGGAACATTTCCATTTCGAGAAACTCGGAGTACTGCGGCGAGGGAGTGTCGTATTCGAAGCTCCTGTTCTCACGGGACCGCCCTTTCGGCTCCTTAGCTGGCACTACTCCCGGATCGATAAACAAGGCGATCGTAACCGGCATCTCCTTCTTGTGAATCAAATTGTCGAACACAACCGGCACACGGAAGTCTCCTTTAGTATTCAGGTAGGCATTGCCATCTTGAAAGACCATCACACAAGCAGGTGTCTTGCCATCGTACTGCTCCGGAACGTAGATCGCGTAATTGCGAACTGTGCCCGGGAAAACTTTGCTCTCCATTTTGTACTGAGTGACTTTTCCCTGCGGCACACCCGGCTGCACCAGCGAATCGGGGCCGTGCTTGTAATCCTCGTTATTTTTCTTCGGAGATTTCGGTGCGTCTTTCCGGATTTCCTGAGCAGTTATCGGATTAACGAAACCTGTGGAAACGATGAGCAAGCCAAGACAGAACCCTCGCATAATCGATCACCCCGATACTGAGCAGGAATGGCATTAAACTAACAAGATTTATTGCGACTCTCAAGACAAAAGGGGGCCATTCCAAGCGAAAAGCCAGGCGTTGGAAGCCTGGCTTGGGAAGTTCGATTTAGAAAGTTGGGCTTAGCGTTGCGCGGTCAACTGAGGGACACTCGCAAAGGAACGAGCTGGCAGAAGACTGTCGTCCCACATACTGTTAGAGGCAATGGTCGGCCTCTCAAGTGGATCGTTTGAGGAAATCGGCTCGTTAAACCCGGCGGGCATTACTGGCGCGCCCGCGGGAGTCCCTTGAGCTTCTCCATTCATACTCTTCAGAAATTCCTTGGCGGGAAAGTAATTCGGATTTACCTGCAATGCTAACTGCATCTGCTCACGGCATTGAGCTTCCTGATTCAAGTGCATCATCATCCGGCCGAGGTTGTAGCGGGCATCCGGTTCGCTCATCGAGCGGATCAACCAGGCATACGATTCCTCGAATCGTCCCGCGCGAGCCAGAGTCATCCCCAGCATTTTTCGGTAGACTCGGTTGTCCGGATCGAGCTGACAAGACTGATGCAGAGAATCGATCGCCGAGTTCCAATCCTTGAATTGGCCGTAACAGCAACCCTGTTCATACCAAACTGCGGCATTTCGCGAATGCGTTTTCAAAGCGGTTTGGTAAGTCGCGATTGCCTTGTCCTTATCCTGCATATTGGAATAAACGTGAGCCATGCCGAGCAAAGCGGGTAAATGAGTCGAATTATGATCCAGAGCCGTTTGATAAGCTTGAAGGGCTTGAGCTTGCAGCGAATCCTTTTCATGTGTCGGGCGATTGGGCTGTAAAGCTGCTTCCGCGCGGACATCCCCAACGGCTACCAGTGTTTCGGGACGAGTATTAGCATCTTCTTTCATCACAGTAGTGGCGGAAGTATTTTCCCGCTGAAAGGGTTTCATGCAACCCGCGGAAAAGAGAATAGGCGTAGCTACCAACATAAGCATCCGTGCTTGCATCGTGAATCCCCCCGAATTCAAGTGATCGTCCTTCGAAAAACCCGGGGTGGAACCGCTGTGCGCGCCACCCTAGATTCTCGAGAATATGGGGTGTTCGGTACCAGCCTAGAATTCTGCGATAAAACTCGCAGCCGCTTCGACGATCAGGTCGCGCGTTAAATGCACAGGATGCCGTCTGTATCGACAGATTGATTGAACAATCTCCAATAAATCGCGACAATCACTGGCGCGAGGGCTTCTCCCCCTGGTGTAATAACGCTCGTACAAATAATCGACTCCCTCGGGGGTCGGGGTCATTCCAAGCTTCTTGCAATAGTTATTGAAAATTTTCTCGTAGATATCCCGCGTAGGGGCATGGACCTGAACCTTGTGCCGGATACGTCGCAAGAACGCATCGTCCACCAAATCCTTCGGATCCAGGTTAGTCGAGAAGATAATCAACTGTTCGAACGGCACTGCAAACTTCTTACCGTTGGAAACGGTCAAGAAATCGTGCCGGTCTTCCAACGGCAGAATCCAGCGATTCAGCAATTCTTTAGGACTGACAATCTGGCGACCGAAGTCGTCGATCAAAAACACTCCACCGTTGGCTTTGAAGTGAATAGGCGCCTGATAGAAGTTCGCTTCGGAATTAAATCGCAAATCCAGCATATCCAGGGTCAATTCCCCCCCGGTCACAATGACTGGACGGCGTATGCGCACCCAGCGGGGATCGATGTTCCCAGTGGTGAGTAACCTTCTTACCGTTGCATCGCCATCATCTGTACGCAGGTCGATCGTTTCATCGACGGCGTGGAGCGAAGGATCGAAGCAAGTAACGATGTGGCCATCGGCGATGAAAGCGTAGGGAATATAAATCGCCCCGCCGGAGTTATTCATGAATTCGCCGATCGCCCGGGCGATGGCGGTCTTACCGTTTCCGGGAGGGCCGTAAATGAATACCGATTTTCCGGAAACCACTGCCGGGCCAATGGCGTTGAACAAATCTTCTTTGATGACCAGGTGGGTAAAAGGAGGACGCAGAAGCTCAGGAGTACAGCGAATTCCCGTTACCGCCTGACGATAGGTCTGTTCCACATAATCTTCAATGGGAACTGGAGCGGGTCCGACGTACCCGCAGATCTGCATCACTTCGGAGGATCGCTTACGGCCCAGATCGGTCAGGGCGTACTTATAGCTCACTTCCCCAACCAGATCCCCGCCTTGAACTTCGATGCATTTTTCGCCTTTCAAAAAATTCAATTGATCGCGAATGATTTTAAAGGGCAGGCAGAGAAACTGTGCGAGATCCCGTCCGAGCATGGAGCCGCGAATATAAATCGACTTGAGAATCATGTCGTTGACGAATGATTCTGTAAGCCCCGATTCTTTCAGGGTTTCTGGAATCACCGGACCTTCCAACCCTGAGTTGAAATCCCAGTCCGAGTTCGAAGAACTTCGACTTTGGGAACGACTGGCGGATGTGACCGAATTAGTTTTCATTGTGCTGAGTCTCGAAGCGATAAAGCCCAATAATTACCTGCGCCAGCGGCCGCGGGTGATGATGAATATCCCCACTGCTCCCAGCAGCAGCACGATGCTCACAATTCCGTTCTCGGTCACGAGAACGTGCGTCCAGTAGTTGAGAAAGTTCTGCCAATAGAGGTAGAAGCTTCCCGAAAGGCCGAACAAGTATGGCGTACTGTGAAGTAACATTAGCGTGAACAGGAAAGATAATGGGACATCTGAAATGAAACATAGCATAAAAAAAACCGGGGAGTCTAATGACTCCCCGGCAACTTGAGAATTATCGAAAAGTTTTTACTAGCGAGGCGTTACGCCGGTGCCAGTACCGGTTCCCCCGGTATTACCCGCATTCCCGGTGTTGCCGGTATTCCCAGTGTTGGTGTTGTTATTGGTGTTACCGCCGGTCGCACCACCGCCACCGCCGCCTCCGCCCGTCGCGCCGCCGCCGGCCGCACCACCAGCCGCTCCACCGCCACCGCTGTAATTACTGAGCTGAGCCGTGGTCGCATTTCGAGCGGAAATTGCGGATATGCTCGGATCCGACGGATCGTGAATGTAAACTTCGAAGCTGGTAGGACGACCCGCGGTTCGGGAGGCCAGATATTTCTTGATGGCCGCGATTCGCTTGGCGTCCAGATCTCGCTGCTTCTCCGAGAAAGCAGTGGGATTTTCCGCGTTGTACGGTATGTCCGTAGCGGTTGCCAGGAACAGCCGGGAATCCGGCGCTGGACGGCGTCGCACCAGTTGATCCAGTTTGTCGAGCCCTGAAACATTCAACTTGTCAGTTTCTGCTTCAAAGTTGTAGTTGAAAATCGTCTGATCTAGGATGTGCCCGTTGTGAACCTGGGCAGCATACAGAGACATCGTGTTAGCACGCGCCGTGGAATTGTAACGTTCCATGGCACATGGATCGACTGCCTCATGGTAGCGATCGCATACCTGGCAGCCCGTGGACAGCGATAAACCAAACATCCCGACGCCGATCGACAGGACGCGAACAACCTTCACCATGGAAAGTCCTCCCCTCGTATTTCTACTCCTGCTGTTAGAATCGGTAGGAAGAGTATCTCCAGTTTAATCTTTCTCGCCCGTTTTATCGGACTTGCCCGACTTAATGGAATTTAACTAAACGAACAATGCCGGTGCAATCGGCCGATTCTATGAAATCGACTGATCGCACAGGCACTGTAAAATTTCCTTTTCGTCCTTCAGATCAACCGCCGCCCTTCAGAAGCCCCTTCTGAATCTGAATCGCCGCAGGTCCGCAAAGTACGACGAAGATAGCCGGGAAGATGAAGAGCACCAGAGGGAAGATCAACTGCACCGCCGTTTTCTGGGCCTTTTCTTCAGCGATCTGTCGACGCTTGATTCGCATCGAGTCGGATTGCACTCGCAGGGCATGACCGATGGAAGAACCAAATCGATCGGCCTGAATCAAGATCGCTGCCAGGCTTCGCATATCGTCAACGCCCGTTCGCACACCGAGATCGTGTAGCACTTCTCGTCGCGGACGGCCCATCTGCAATTGCATGTTTGCCAAAGAGAATTCTTCAACGATCACTTTAGCATGCTCGCCCATCTCTTCAGTGACTTTTCGCATGGCGGCGTCCAAACCCAGGCCGCTTTCCACGCAAACCACCATCAAGTCCAGGGCATCGGGCAACGAGAGGAAGATTTCCTTCTGACGGCCTTTCTTCAACTGGCCTAAAACGATGCTGGGAACGTACAGGCCGATACCGGCTCCGACGATTACCCACTGCATGGCTTCGAGAGATAATCCGGCGGTTGGGAAAGCATAGGCACAAGCTACACCTGTGAAGAACAGGAAGCTGGCCATCCGAATGCCGTAGTAAACTTTCGGTGCGTTGTCGGATCGGAAACCCGCATTGGCGAGGGTCACCTTCAAGTTATTCTTCTCCAACTCCGATTGAGGCTGCATGGCCGAACCGAGTTTGGAGATCTTTTCCTTCAGGCTGCTGAAACGATTTTCGGAGTCGTTCTTATCCCCCGATGCCGGATTTTCCAGATCGTGGTAGGATTTGGGTCGACCCAGACGAGCCAGGCGTTCTTCAGCCTGGTTGGTGGATTTACTGAAACTGCTCATCAAAAACCAGGCAATACCCATGCAGAGCAGAAAAGCGATCATGGGAAGCAGTTCGTTCATCGTAAGCGCGGCCAGTAACATTGCTGAGACTCCGGTTGTGTAGTTCGACTTCCCCAATTAAACCTTGATATCCACGATTTTCTTGATGGAGTACGCCCCGATGAGCATAAGTATGATCGCTCCAATACTCATCTGGACCCCCATCGGATCCTTCCACAACTGTTCCACGTAGTCCGGTTTCATCTGAAGTAACATCAGGAACAGGCCGATCGGCAACGCGATCAGAACGATACCCGACAAACGACCTTCGGCCGTGAGTCCTTTAATCAGACCCATAATCTTGATGCGTTCGCGAATAATGTAACCGATACGATCCAGAATTTCCCCGAGGTCCCCCCCCGTTTGACGCTGGATGGCCACCGAGGTGACGAAAAAGCGAACGTCGAGGTTCGGGATGCGTCGGCTCATGTTATCCAGAGCTTCTTCGACGCTGATGCCCATATTCTGCTCGTCGTAGACTCGTGCAAATTCCTTGGAAATCGGAGGAGGCAATTCTTCCGCGACCACGTGCATACCGGAATTCAAGGAGTGGCCGGCTCGCAGAGCTCGTGCCATCAATTCCATCGCATCGGGCATCTGATTGGCAAACTTCTTCAATCGCGAAGCGCGTTTGAACCAGACCCAGATCAACGGCATGACGCCAAACACGAGTGCCCCGACGGGAGCAACGTAGAAGTTGACAACACCGCCGATCAGGAAGAAACCGGCACCGGCCAAACAGAGGGCCACTCCGAAGAGTTTGGAAGGCTCCATTTTCACGTCGGCCTGCTCGAAGTAGAGACCGACATCGAAGGACTTGGGAATTAATCTCTGAAGCAGCGATTTGGTGTTCACAGAGTCCAGGGCCTGCTTCAGCAGCATATCGGACTGAGAGCTGCTGGCTGCCGCTGGTCCACCCCGGCCAACCAACTGGTCGAGACGTTCGACGTTACGATTATTGCCGGAATCACGAAGAACGAAGGCCGCGATCCCAACGAGACCGGATACGCCTAAAAACGCTAGCATTGAAATTACTGTGGGATCCATTGCGGAAATTCTCGCTGAAGGTCGGGGTGCAGATCCTAATGGCCCTACTACGAGAGCCAATTATTGCCAATATAGAACACTAATCGCGGAGCAGAACTCTTTCGCTGAACATATTTGAAGGTAATTTGACACCTTTAGCTTCCAAACGGGACACGAAACTCGGGCGAACCCCGGTGGCTTCGAACTGTCCGTACGCACGACCGTTCTGGTCGACGCCCACTTGTTTGTAACGGAAGACTTCCTGCATGACGATAACATCCTGTTCCATGCTGAGCACTTCCGTGATGCTGGTAACCTTACGAGGACCCCCTTGGAGTCGGTTCGCCTGAATAACCAGGTCAACGGCGGAGGCAATCTGCTGTCGCATCGCCTTGATCGGCAACTCGAAACCCGCCATCATGATCATGGTTTCCAATCGGGCCATCGCATCGCGAACCGTGTTGGCGTGCAGAGTGGTCATCGAACCGGAGTGACCAGTATTCATAGCCTGAAGCATGTCGAGGGTTTCGCCGCCGCGACACTCGCCGATGATGATTCGTTCAGGACGCATACGCAGGGCGTTGCGAACCAGATCGCGGGTCGTCACCGCGCCTTTGCCTTCGATGTTCGGCGGCCGGGTTTCCAGTCGGACCACGTGATCCTGCTGGAGTTGCAATTCGGCCGCGTCTTCGATGGTTACCAATCGTTCATCGCTCGGGATGAAACTCGAAAGCGTATTCAAAAGCGTCGTCTTACCGCAACCGGTACCTCCCGAGATCACGACGTTCAATCGGGATTTGATGCACGCTTCCATCAACATGGCCATTTCGGGCGAAAAGGCCTTGTAATTCAGAAGGTCCTCGAGCTTCAGCGGATTCGAACCGAATCGGCGAATGGAAAGCGAGGCCCCATCCAGAGCAATCGGCGGAATCACCGCGTTCACGCGCGAGCCGTCCGGCAGACGGGCGTCGACCAGAGGTGAAGTTTCATCCACGCGGCGGCCGATTTTCGAAACGATACGATCGATGATTTGAAGCAGGTGATCGTTGTCGCGGAATATCACATCCGATTTTTCGAGTTTACCGCGACGCTCGATGTAAATGTTTTTGGGACCGTTGACCAGGATATCGCTGATGGTCGGGTCTTTCAGTAGCGGTTCCAGCGGTCCGAAACCCAGTGTCTCATCGAGAATTTCTTCGATGAGTTTTTCGCGCTCCATGCGGTTGAGGAGCGGATTTTCGGTGTCGCAAAGATGTTCGATCACCCGGCGAATATCGCGCCGGAGATTCTCGCTGTTCAGATCCTTAACGCGCGTGAAGTCGAGTCTTTCGACCAACTTGGAGTGGATCTGGCGCTTGAGTTCGTCGAAGTTTTTATTGCCGCCCCCACCGGAGCTTTGAATGGTGGACGATAAGGTTCGGCCGCCCTGGTGGCTCAAGCTGTTGAGTTTGGACAATCCCTGTTGCAATCGCGACATCGCTTCTACCTCTTGCTGTCAATCACGCCGTCGAATCTTGGTGAAGTATCATCAATCCACGATCAGCTGAACCAACCCTTTTTCTTGGCGTTGTCGGCCACGTTGATGGATCGCCCCATAATCGCCTGAGCTAATCCCTGGATGCTTTGCTGGGCTCGGCACTTAGGCGCCATCTTGATCAGAGGTTCGCCGTGGGTGCGCGATTGCATCACAGTTTTGGAATCATTGGGAACCTGCCAGTAGATCTTCTTGCCGATGACTTCTTCCGCCTTTTTGAGCGTAATGCCATCCTCGAGGTGATCTGAACCCGATCGATTGACCACAATCTCGACCTTCTCGCCCAGTTCCGGCTCCTGATTCAGGGCATGATTCAAACGTACCACATTCCGGAGAGCGCTGAGCTCCAATTGCGTTACCAGCAGAATTTTATCGGACATCCGAAGGGCCATCAGGTCCGTTGGTAACAGCGATTTCGTCAAATCGATGATCAGATAGTTGTAACTGATCTTCAAAAGGTTCAATATTCGCTCGATGTGACCTTCATGAATAATACTCACATCCGTCAATTCCAGCGGATGCCGCAGAACGGATAAACCGCTCGATTCGTGCTTGACAAGCGCCCGACGCAGGTAATTCATGTCGAGCCGTTCGATGTTGCGAGCCAGATCGGCGAGGCTGATGTTCTCATTCCCTGGCAGTTCGATGGCGATATCGGCATCTCCCAAGGCCAGGTCGAGGTCGATTAAAGCCACGTTGTTTGCCGGGTCGGCCGCGAGTGTGGCGGCCAGATTCACGGCGATAGTCGTGCAACCGACGCCGCCGCGGGAACCGAGAACCGTAACGATTTTGGAAGAATTCGTCCGTACCGTACTGGGGGCCGCGGAACTGTCTTGCTGTCCCACCGGCGCGGAAGAAACTTCGCTAAGGGCGCGACGCAAAGTCGAGAGTAAATCTTCGAGATTGATCGGCGGTGAGATGAAGTACCGGGCGCCGCGTTGTAGAGACTGTAGGAGAGTCCCACTATCGTCGCTGATTGTCAGAATAGGCAGCTTCGGATACATCGAAGCCACCTGGCTGATCATATTCAGAGCTTTTTGTCGATCGCCATCCAAAGCGACAATCACCAGTTCCGGAAGGGAGTTCTGAATGACGTCGAAGAAATATTCATAACGGGCACATTCCGCTTCCAGCCAAACGAAATCCACGCCTAACAGCATGGTTCGCAGCGATTCGCGGGAGGCTTCAGTCGGGTCGACAATGGCAATACGATGCATAATCTTACCATCAAATAATCGAACCGCGACGAGTCGCGGTTCGAATAATTAAGTCAATTCGATCTCGAAACTATCGAGGCACCGGCAGAGGCGGGAGAGCCGGTCGTCCCCCCGGCGGGATAGCCGAGAGAGGAACGCTGGACGGATCCTGAATCTGAGGTTGCGATCGATCGATTTCATATCCACTTCCCCCCACGTTCGGCAGGTTGGCCGGAACGGGAGCAGGGATCGTCATGGTGCTGGTTCCCACAGTCGCCTTGCCAACCGAAGTCGGTACCGCGGTGACTGTGATCGTATTCGCGTTCGTCGCGGGAGCCGTCTGCGAGACAATCGGTTTCGCAGCGACAGTTCCCGGTGCACAAGTCGTGCACGCTGGGGTCACGCAGGCCCCGGTTGCACAACCGGCCGTTCCCGTACCGCAGTTGTTACCGCAAGGATAAGTCGCGGCGGTCGGATCATTCTTGTACGCGGCTCGATACCGCTTGCCATCGAACACATTCCGCTGTCCGCGTGGCAGTTCCATCATCGCTTCCAGGAAGAACTCATAGTCATCCGGAAGTCGCGTTTCCTGACCCGGCAGGCGGTTCGGAAGCTGCGAGCAGTCCATCGCATCGACTAGATGCGGGGTGACCAGAATCACCAGTTCCTGTTCGTCTTTCTCATCCGCGGCCACACTCCACAGAGCCCCGAAGAAGGGGATGTCGCCGAGCAAAGGCACTTTAACATTGTTGGCCGTGACGGAAGTCTGCAAGAGTCCGCCGATGGCGAAGGTCTGCCCTGGTTCCAACACCACCGAGGTCGTAATCGAGTTTTCCGAGAGGAAGGGCGAGGTTCCGAAGCTGGTCGTCAAAGCCGAACCACCCGGACCATTCACACTTCGCACTCGCGGAGCCAACTCCAGGAAGATCTTGCCGTTCCCGTAAACGATCGGCGTGTAAACCAGTTCGGTACCCACCGGTCGATAATCCACGCCCGGTCCGGTGATCCCGGAAGCGGGGCCGATAACGGGCTGCTGACCCCCTACCAACAACGATCCCTGTTTACCGCTCTGAGCCACCAACTTGGTCTCAGCCAAGAATTTGGCCACGTTTTCCGTCTTCAGGGCCTGCAGCATTCCCTGGAAGTTCGCCGGAACGATCCCGAAGGGCAAGTTACTTGCGGTACTACTGGTACCGGCGATCGTATTCACGGGGGAAGTATAGACCCCAACACCCGTTCCGTTGGAAGCCACTGCACTCACATTGACCAAACCGCCCAGGATGCTACCCGTACTGAAGGTCGATCCCTGGACTACCCAGGAGAAGCCTCGGTTTCGAGCTTTGGTTCGGCTCACACTCGCGATCGTCACGTCGAGTTGAACCTGACTCACTCCGCCCACCGTCATCGCATTGATGACTGAGCCGCCTCCGGCTCCCGCACCGATACCGGCGAAAGCGGCATTGGCAATTTGCAGGATCGGATCGATGTCGGCCGAGTGGGCCACGTTACCGGTCAGAACAATTCGGTTCTGACCGAACGGTGTAATTTCAATATTTGCAGTAGGAAACTTACTTCGGATCAGCGTTCGCAGGGCTTCGATATCGGCCTGCACGATGATCTCGTAGGTTTCTTCCGTGTTACCCGATATCAGGGTAATTTTGGCAGTACCGATCGATCGTCCGAGCAAGATCACTCGGGTCGGATCCGTACTGTCGGCGATCACCTGCACTACCGCAGGGCGGTCGCTTTCGACTTTAGTTATCGGTTGCTTCACTCGCATCTGCAACCGAACGGTGGTTCCCACGGGAACCAAAACTCCCCCGGTACGATCCGTTTTGGGGGCCTGGGCGGGCTGAATCACTTCCTGGGAAAAGGCTGCGCCGCCTCCCAGGATCAGGCCCAGGGACAGAGTCATCATAGACCAGCGTCGTGCTGAAAAGAAACGGTGCATCCTATCACCTCTTTACCTTGAAAAAGTGGGCATCCGACCCACCCCTGCCATACCACCGAACAAGTAATCTCCCCCTCGAAAGGGGGGATTGAATTTTTTTACTTCAAAGTCACGCGTTCTTTAGTGGATCCATCACCCGGTTGAGCGGGCTTGGCATCCTTCTGTTCCTTCTTCTCTTCGGTCTTGCTGGAGTTGCCGGCATCGCCCGCTACTCCCCCATCCAACCGTCGCCATCCGCCAGTTTCGGTCTCTTCGTAAATCACGTCGACCGAGTTACCACCCTCCTGGATGGTCATGGTGATGGTCTTTTTCTTCTTCGCCGGTTCGGGATCTTTCAGAACCGTAACCGGTGCTTTCTTCACTTCGGTATCCGAGAGCGATTCTTCCACCAGCATTTGTCCGGCCAGAAGATCGGTCGTCAGGTACTTATTTTTCAGATCGCTCGCGTTGATCGACAGCTTACCCGGGAATTCCCCATTTTTCAGAGCGACTTCTTTTTCTTCCACCAGTTCGCTGAGGTTCGCTTCCGTAATCTTTTCATTCTGCTTCAACGTCTTCTTGACGAACCAGGCCTTGACGAAATTTACTGCCGGGGCCGGGGGAGCTTCTTCTTTTTTCTCCCGGTCCATACCAGGCATATCCTTCAGAACGATGTCGTAACCGGTCTTCAGGGTATCGTCATAAGGCTGCTTGTCGTCTCGCAGCAACAAGCTCATCCCGCTATCTTCGAACAACTTCAACAGCTGTGCGTCCTCATCTTTGACCGCAATCGTACAGGTGTTCAACTGCTGTATCGCCGGGTTAGCCTCTTTGCGGTCCTTATCGTCAATCGAAAGAACCAAGGCATTTCGCATCAGTCGAACCGGTCTTCGAATCCGGCTGTCTTTCAGGTCGACCACCATCCCCAGCACGTCCACGTGATCGCCCGGTTTGACGAAGCCGGACACGGCCTTATCCACCGAAATCTTGATCGCAAATCGCTTGTGACCCGGGGGCAGAACCACATCCGGTGCATTCGAGATATCCAGAGCGGTAAACCAGCTCTTGGCTGGCTTGGTCGCGGAGATCTTTTTGCCTTTCAGGGCGTTCGGATCGGTAATCGCATCGAGCGGAACCGCGTCTTTATCGAACTCCGAGAAAGCCACGAGCGTCGGCAGATTCTTTTCATCGAGAATCGTACCGATGGGGAGCGTTTGCGTCGCCACCACAACTTTTACTTTTTCAGCCTGCACTTGCGTTCCGTACATCTTGGAAGTTGCAAATGCCGCCGCCAGTCCAAACGCGATGGCCACAGCCATCAATGCCACATTCTTCGATTTCATGGATGCAGTCCTCAGTCAGGAGTTAATTCCTACCGCCCCAGTCCGCGCCCTCGCATCTATGACTGGTGGTTACTGCCATCCATGGCCGACTGCCTTTTTCGCAGGCAGTTTGCGAGTGTAATCTTTACACCCGCGATAACTTCAATGATTCTCTCAACAACCTAGCATATTTTTCCTGCGGAGGCTTAAGCTCGCAGGAATCTTCTTTCTTTTCCTGTAATACTTGTCTTTCTGCCTGCTACGATTTTTTCGTCCGTCTTAGTACCCAGACTTCACTCTTTTCCTGATTTACGGATCATACCTGCGGAAAGGATTTGCCTAGTCCGGCAAGATGGGCGAACCGGGTATTATCCAACCGTCCAGGTAGGCATCGCGTTGGTCATGTAGAGATAGGTCAGATAGCCGAGGAAGCCGACGCACAGGGGCACGCCGTAAGGAAGGCGAACCCAACTGGATCGACGCTCGTTAGCACGTTCGGCCGCTTTCGAGGGGCCATGGGTCACGAGCACCTTGAGATCAGTGCCGATTTCTTTGAAGTTAGATAGGTTTTTGTGAATGTTGCGGCGGAGTGCCATCATCACCAGCGCGAAGACTCCACCGACGATTGCACCCGCTGCGAAAGCATAGAACACCATGGGAATCGCTTCCTGGTAGCCGTAGAAGGCACCGATCCAGGAGCCGAAGCCCATTTGCATCTTCACATCGCCCTGCCCCATCCCTCCGATAGCCAGCATGGGGAACAGACAGATAAAGCCGATGCCCGTTCCGATGAGAGCCGAGCCAAAGCCACCGCGACCTGCATCGAAACTCATGTTCAGATCGTGCAGCCCGCCTAAGACCCAGCCGCTAACGACCAGGGAAAGAGTCAGCCAGTTTGGTACTTTGAAGGCCCAGCCGTCGATGATCGCGGCCAGAATCATGCCGAGGCAGACAACGATGATTGGTCCATGGTTCATCAGGGAGCTGTTCGGCGAGGCGACACTGGCCCATACCGTGTGTCCGATCCAGGCGCAGAAGACCAGGATGGCGGCTATGAATGGAACCTGAGCCATTTGCAGTACAAAGGCTCGGTCGATGGTACCATCGTCTACCGATTTTTGAGCGACGGGAAGAGAAGTCACGTTAGTTGCAGTCATCATTCGAGGAAATCCTCACTCTGGGGTAATTTACTTCCAGTAAGAAGATCTCCATTCCGCCGGGTTGCACTTTTTGGCGACGATGCGAATCGCACCGGCACCTCAAATTACTCACCCAATCGAGCGGCTTCTTCTGGAAGTCACGTCAAATAACTTGTTGCGCTCTACGAATCTCCTGGGATTCGCCTGCACTTTCCAGAATGAAGCCCGCTCGTCAGGTAGTGGTGGCACCACTGACTGCCGCATTCAAGCTCGCATTCGCGAAAGTGCTGTTCGCATTCTTTCCAAGCGTCGTAATTGCAGCGATGCAGACCACTACGATCAGTGCCAGCATCACGGCGTATTCGACCGCGGTCGGACCGTCTTCTTTCTTGAGAAAACGGACCAGATTAGTTTTCAATTCACGAAACATCAGACATCCTCCCTTTTGCGCATGGGTTCATCGCGCTGCGTATAAAAACCCAAGTCCGCAATCAGAGGGAGTTATCATTCAGGCATCCAGCCTAGACAACGGATTGCAAACTATCGACTGGTTTGTCCGGCTTAGGGGAGCCTTTCATCCCAGAGATCAATCAGCATTCACGGGCGGTAAAACCCGAACTTGCAGAAAAAGTAGAATCAGAATTCGGTACTGTCAAACCACGATAATGGGGTTTATCTCGGAATCCGTGAAAACTTTCGCAAGTATATCCGTCGACACTTATTTCTGAGACATGAACGGAATTGATTCAAGAAATAAAAAAACGGTGGAGGAAATCCACCGTTTGAAAATGTTGCAAAACGCGACCAGAACCTGTTATTCCGAAGTTACGGAAGACATCACTTGATCCAGAAGTTTCTTCAAAACCGCATGCAGCGACAAATAGTCTTTTTCCGTGCCCGGTAAGGCCGGAGCCACCCGCACGTGATTCTCTTCCAGGTATTTCAACAGGGCCGCACTATCCTTGGCTTTGATACCATGCTTCCAGGAGCAGAAGTCGGGGGTTTCCTGCAGAAATTGAACTGTGGAATCCAGGTTTCGCAGGAATTGCTTGGCCTGAGTATATTTCATCAACCCGATTTCCTGGATCTGGGGAGCCAGCAAATCCGAGAGCTTCTGAATATCTTTCCGTAGTTCCTTAGCTTCCGAGGCCGTCGGCTTCTCCTGCCGGTTCAGAGATACCAGAGCCTTATAGCCGGCCTGAATTTTGTTCTTCATCTCCTGGGTTTCGGCATCGGCATTATCGAAAGCCTCTCCCCAGGGAAGTTTGTCCGAGTTAGGTAACATGAGGAAGCCATACTGCCCGTTGGCCTTGGCCGCATGGAAATTAATCTGGGACATATCCACATCGACCGCTTTCGCAGGTCGATGCCCTTTGGTAGCCTCGTCCAGAAGCTGATCCAGCAGTGCGTTAATGGCTTCCCCGGTAAAAATATCCTTTTCCGTAAAGACTTTAGGCGCTTTCACTTCGGCTTTTGGCGAGCTGGCTGGCTCCTGCACTTTCCGCCAGTTGTCGTAAGTACTGTCCTTAGCTCGCGATGGGGAAGTTTTTACAGGGGTACTGACATCCGTGGAGTTGTAAACGGCGTATGGGTTACCGATGTAATAGTAAGGGGAATAGCCGTAAGGGTTCAGGTAATAGTAAGGGGAATAGTAATTGCGACTTCCATAGGCATAGTAGCCGAGGTTCAGCGTTCCGGCCCATGTACCTCCATACCGACTACTGGAATAGGCGGAGACCGATAGGTTTCCGCCGTTGTAGAAATTGTTGTAGCCGTACGGCCACACGTAGTTGCTATTGTAGTAGCCGGTATTGTTGAAGCGGATGGCCGCCGCGCTCGAGTAATTGTAACCCGAATTCGCATAGCCGCCGGTGAACCCGTAGTTATAACCTGCACCATATCGAACCTGAGCATGCGCCTCAGAGTTCGGAACTGCACAGAACAAGCCCGCTGCCAGAACTGCTCGTACCAAGAGTTTGGATTTCATGGCTTTCCTTCTTTCCTACTGGTGCAACATCTTAGTGGAGTAATTCGTTTGTCGGTTTCATTTATTCAACCGCAAATTCCTCACTGTTCATAATACCCCTTTTCTAGACGACTGTTTCAGTGAGAAAGGTCTCATTTAGACAAACATCTGAATATTAAGAGCTTATTAGACACTTAAGTATATTCATCACAACAACTTACAACGATTCTGAACCTCGAATGAGAACTGTTCTATCGATCTGAAATCCGGCATTTTTCCAGCGGATCAATGCGTACGGAAGAGGTGCTATTCCGGGAGCGGCTTCAGGATTTTTTTCAGACAAACCGAAATTGCCCACAAAAAGCAGATTCAATCCTCTACTCGCGGAAAGTCTTTGAATCCATGAGGCTTCCTTAGCCAGCCCACATTCTGTATTGAGTCGAGAGGATCGAATATCCCCTCCTTTGCCGAATCCTACACCGTCTGGTCCGGTTCAGAGCGTGAATCGAAGATGCGATAAAGGGAGGGCAGCACAAAGAGCGTCAACAGAGTCGAAGTGATCAGTCCGCCAATCACTACCGTCGCCAGAGGTTGCTGCACTTCCGCCCCCGCATCCCTGGAGATCGCCATGGGAATAAAGCCGAGCGTGGCCACGAGCGCGGTCATGAGAACCGGGCGAATTCGAGTCATCGCCCCTTCGAAGCTAGCCGTTTCCAAATCCTTGCCGCTCTTGCGAAGCGACACAATATAAGTCACAAGCACCACTCCGTTCAGCACGGCCACACCAAATAAAGCAATGAATCCGACCCCGGCGGATATTGATAAAGGCATATCTCGCAGCCATAGTGCGATAATACCTCCGGTGGCGGCCAGAGGCACGTTCAGGTAGATGAGCAATGCCAGTCTGGTCGATTGAAACGTCGATTGCAAGAGGACGAAAATCAGCAGGAGCGCGATGGGAACGGCAATAGCCAGGCGCTTGCTGGCTTCCTCGAGATTCTTGAACTGTCCTCCCCACGAGAGGGTATAGCCGGTAGGCAAAGTGACTTCTCGTTCAATCGCTTCCTTGGCCCGGGATACGAACCCGGCCAGATCCTCCCCTTTCACACCGCATTCGACAATCGTCCGACGGCGGATACTCTCGCGGCTAATCTGCATCGGCCCCTCCTCGAGAACAAACTCAGCCAGCAATTCCATGGGAATCTGTCGACCTTGGGCGTCAGCGATTTTGACTTGCTTCAATTTTTCCAGATCGTTTCGCCAATCCGGCCCGAGTCGGACCTGAATGGGAAATCGCCGTTGCTCTTCGAACACGGCTCCCACTTCTTTACCTCCAATGGCCGCCACCGCATCAAGCACGGCGGACACATTGACTCCATAACGAGCAACTGCTTTACGATTTACTATGATCCGGAGATAAGGCAGGCCGCCAGTCACTTCCACGGCGACTTCGCGTGCTTCGGGCAGCGTGTTGAGTACGCGGGCAATATCATTGGCCGTCTCGCGTAACTTGGTGAGATCGTCGCCATAGATACTGATTCCCACTTCCGCCTTCGTTCCGGAGATCAGCTCGTCGATCCGCAATTCGATCGGTTGCGAAAAATTCGTGTACTTATTCCCGGGCACTTCGGCTTCGAGATGTTCTTTGATTTGGTCGACGATATCCTGCTTTCGCTCGACCGTCCATTCCGAACGGGGTTTCAGCATCACCACGACATCGGTCAGAGAAATGGGCATGGGATCGATGGCAATTTCCGGGCGCCCCGATTTGCAAATCACGCTTTGGATTTCAGGGATTTTCATCAGACACTCTTCCACCCGCGATGTCATTTGCACAGAAGTTTCCAGAGACGAACTCGGTAAACGGGAGGCCTGGAACGCAATCGAGTTTTCATCGAGTTTGGGGATGAATTGAGCTCCCATATTCATCGCCAGCATCACACTCACGGCAAACGCCAGGGCCGAAATTAGGAATAAAACGCCGGGAAAACTCATCGCGATTCTCAGCAACGGTCCATAAATTTTCTTGGCCAGCCGGATGAGTATCGGTTCCTTTTCTGAAACTGTGCGTAGAAAGACGGAAGCCAAAACGGGCATCAGAGTTAACGCCAGAATCAGCGAAGTGATCAGAGCGAAAAGCACGGTTAAAGCCATGGGACGGAACATCTTTCCTTCGATACCGCGCAAGCTGAGAATCGGCAGATAGACCAGAACGATGATCCCTACGCCGAAGACTACCGGTCGAGCCACTTCGTGACAGGCCAGTCGAATCGTTTCCATTTCGACTTTCTTCTGACCGGTATGGTGCTTCCGTTCCGCCACCCAGCGAACCACATTCTCGATCATGACCACCGATCCATCGACGATGAGGCCGAAATCGATAGCTCCCAGGCTCATCAAATTTCCACTCAAACCCGCGTAGAGCATGCCGACAAATGCCCCCAGCATAGCCAGTGGCACGGCCAGCGCCACTATCAGCCCCGCTCGGACACTGCCCAGAAGAATCAGTAATACAAAAATAACGAGAGCGCCCCCTTCCCAGAGATTCTTGATCAACGTTTTGACGGTCCGTTCAACTAACTCTGTGCGATCGTAAAACACATCGATTTCAATGCCTTCGGGAAGGGTCTTGCGAATCTCATCGATCTTTTCCCGAACGCGTGCGACAACTTCTCGGCCATTCTCACCTGCGAGCAGCATGACGATTCCGACTACGGCTTCTCCTTTGGCATCCCTCGTCACTGCGCCCTGCCGAAGTACTGGGGCAAAGACCACTTCAGCGACCTGCGACAGATAGACCGGTGTGCCATCCTGCCGGGTGTCGAGGACGATGTTTTTGAGGCTTTCCACATCATTCACCACCCCTTCCCCTCGAATTATGCGATGCTCTCCGGTGTGTTCGAGCAGGTACCCCCCACCTTCGTTGGAGTTGTTCTGCTTCACAGCTTCGTAAACTTTGCCAATGGGAATCTTGAATTCCTGGAGCCGACGCGGATCGAGTCGGACTTCATAGGCGCGTAATTCCCCGCCCAGTGCATTGATTTCCACGACGCCCGGGACGCTCTTGAGTTGGTAGGCGATCTGCCATTCCAGAACTTCCCGCAGCTTCATCAAGTCGTGTTGGAAGCCCGGGGCGTTGCGAACTTGAAACTGATAGATTTCTCCTAAACCGGTAGCGATGGGCCCGAGTTTCGGAACCGGTACCCCGGCCGGAATCGCTTCTCGCGCATCCTGCAGCCGCTCACCGATCTGCTGCCGAGCCCAATAAATATCGGTGCCTTCCTCGAAAACTACCGTGACCACGGAGAGTCCGAATTGCGAGACGCTCCGAATTTCGTCGAGATGGGGCATTCCGGCGAGGCTATTTTCGACAGGCGATGTGATGAAACGCTCGACTTCCAGAGGCGATAGTGCGGGCGCGGTGGACATCACCTGCACCTGGACGTTGGTCACATCCGGCACAGCATCCACCGGCAGCCGGAGCATCGACCAGACGCCGGCACCGGCCATGAGTACGGTCAGCAAAATGATGAGCAGGCGGTTATCGAGCGAGAAATCAATGATTTTCTTGAACACTGGAAATCCGAATTAGAATGCGTGAAGAAGTTCGACTCGGCCTTCGAGGAGATTTCTCTTGGCCGGTCAGTCGCCGGTGATCAGTTCCTTGAGCAATATGGACTTCAGGGTGAAGCCTCCGGTTAGGACCACTTTGTCCTCTGGTTTCAGACCCGATCTGATTTCGACGTCCTTCCCTGCAACCCGACCCAGCACCACGGACCGGGTTTGGAAATCCTCCTCGCTCACGTGAACGAAAACGAACACCTTGCTTTCGTGACGCATGATGGCACTTTTGGGAAGCAGCATCACCGGCTTTTCATCAAGGGCCTTAGGCAGTCCGACTTCCACGAACTGGCCCGGCTTCCAGATTCGGCCGGGATTGTCAGTCCAGGCAGTAAGCGTGACGGCACGCGATTGTTTGTCGAAAATCTGGCCGGGATCGATCACGGTTCCCTTCAAATCTCCGGGGCTGTCTTCACTGATTCGAAAAGGGATCGTCTTACCGGTTAAAGATTTCACCAGGTTCAGATCGCTATCGAACACATCGGCCTGCAGCCAGACGCGAGAAACATCGGCGATTAACAGCAGTTGCGAGTCAGCCGTCACGCGTTCCCCCTGGGCAATTTTCTTTTCAATTAGGGTGCCGGAGAACGGGGCCTTGATTGAAACCAGTGATGCCAAATGAGGTTGAGTGAGTGGATCATTATTGGCGAGATCGGATGTACTGAAGCCGAGTAACATTAAGCGCGCCCGCGTAGTCGCTAAGGCCGTTTCCGCTTCTTTGACTTTTAATTCCACCTGATGGATGGAGTGATGCGCATGATGCTTGGCTTCTTCCAAGGTCGCTTTCAGTGTGGCTTCAGCCGTTTCAGCCTCCATTTCGACTTTGCGATAGGTTGCTTCAGGCACTCCCGCCAGACCAGCCTTGACCGACTTCAACTGATCGCGCGCCTGATTGCGTTTCGAATAAGCCACCAGTAGTTGTTGCCTCCAGTCGCCCAGCGGCTTATTCAAAAACTGTTTTTCGATATCGATGATGGTCGATTCCTGTCGGATTGCCTTGATCAACGATTCCGC
This sequence comes from Telmatocola sphagniphila, assembly GCF_018398935.1. Taxonomy (GTDB): domain Bacteria; phylum Planctomycetota; class Planctomycetia; order Gemmatales; family Gemmataceae; genus Telmatocola; species Telmatocola sphagniphila. Next base: position 2,495,750 of record NZ_CP074694.1, read on the forward strand.
ATTTGTCGAAGTGATCGTCAACCAGTCGGCATGTTCGTGTTCCGCGGCCAGAGCGGATTCCATTTTCAGAAGTTCCAGCCTCAGTTGACCGACTTCGCGACTTTCAATCACCACCAGGGGTTCGCCCGCATGAACTTCCTGGCCGAGTCGCACTTTCACCTCTCGAACGATGCCATCCACCGGAGTCGAGACGCGAGCTAGCTGTTCCTCGTTCAGCGCGATTCGACCCGTTCGCCAGGCGAAATCGACGAAAGGTTGCAACCGAGGTGTGCCTATCGTAACTCCAGCTGCAGCCCACCTTTCCGGCTTGAACTCCACCTGATTGGAGGGTTTCTCTTCCTCCTTGTGGTCGTCCGGTTTTTCTTGAGCCGTCTTCGACGCAGACAGCCAACGGTTGCCGAAGTAGCCGCCGCCGCCGCCCAGAAGCAGGCATAATAGTCCGACAAATGGTAGCGATATGCGCCGGCGTGGCCGGGGATTGAGATTGGCACTCATTGCTGTAAACCGGAAAAATTAATGAAATAATTCGGGCGAAAGAGAGTTATCAGAACGGAAGATGGTTACAAGCGAAGAATTGTGGAGCGCGAGTACAAATTTGAGGAAGAATTTGATAGTGCGTCGGGCAAGGAGCGGAGCTGAGGTCGCTCCAGGGAGCCGAGACCCGAATGGGCCTGGGGGAGAAATTCAACGAGGAGTGAACCAAAGTCGGTATGGAATACCGTGCTATTCTCAGGTGGTATGGGATGGGAATCGAAGGCAGGTTGGGTGGAGGTTGTTTTCTCAACCGGAACCTCATCGAGCTCAATGCCAAGCAGAAGATAATGCGAGTGGACGAATCGGGAATCCGAACCCAAATTGCCATTCTTATCCAGTACAAGCCTAACACCTGGACTGGTTTCCGCATCTTCGTCTGAATGGCAATGAGTCACCCGAATTCCCGTCTGAATCAGACAGAACCAGAGTACTAGCAGAAACTTAAACCGCGTTGCCATAAATGTAGAATAGTCGAGATGGGCAGAAAGTGTCAACCGAAAACCGCATGTAGAGCAGGCATCAGAAGGACCGGAATCTCGTTGATCTCAAAACCAATTGAACGATTCTCAGAGTTCCTCCAAGCTTCACGGCCGCTAGAAAATTGCGAAGATTGTTTGAAGTCTTGAGGCCAAATGTAACAAACGACGATTTCTGGTATTCAAGTTCGCCCTCATCGATTACCATAGGGGCCGTTGCAAATCCACACATCAAACTGAATTCAGGAGGTTGCTATGTTGATGCGTTTAGTGATTGCGTTCGGAATTCTGGTTTCGATCACCGGGGTGGCCGTTACCGCACCGCCGCCGACCAAGGCGAAAGAAGACCCAGCCGTACCCGCAACTAAAGAAAAAATTGTTGAGAAGCTGATCGGGAAGTGGGAGGTCTTAAAAGCAGATAATCCCGCGATGAATGGCGCCACCCTGCACTTCGAAAAAGGCGGCAAATACATTTACGAAGTCGAAGGAGTTAAGGCGGAAGGGACCTTTGAGATTGAAGACGGGAAATTGATCACTCGCATTGGCTCAGCCAGCGATACCGACAACTTCAAGAAGTTGAATAACGAGGAATTGGAAATCATCAATTTGGACAAACAGTACACTTTGCTGAAAAGGAAGAAAGATTAATTTTTGGATCGTAAATTTTCAAGATCGCCCACTCCTCTCGCACCCGATTCATATTTTCCCCAGCGGGGATTGATCCTGCGTTTGAGAAATCAGCAATTGGTAGAGCTGATGCGGCGGCATCCATCTCGATAACTGCTCTGCAATGGGATCTCTACGGATCAAATCTTCCAACTCTTCTTCTTTCACGTCCAATGGAGTCAACGCGCGAACGAGTTTCGGATTGATTTTATGCATAGTGAATCGTTTATCCGCTGTGACGGCCGCGATCACGAATACCACCATATGAAGAATAAAATTTGCAAGTAAGATCCAAATAAATTCTGGTTTTGTTGAAAAAACTGCTCCCAGGATGGCCATCGTAATCACTAGAGAGAATACGATCCCACAACCGACACCATCGAGGTAAAATAAATTTCGTCGATGGATTTGGGAGGCCTTGTATGAGGGATAAAGCAAATGGAAAGGGGCGGATATCAACCTCTCCCGGTCGTCTTTTGCGGAGTCATTCAACATAATCTCATTGCATAGCTGAAGTTCTGTATACAGACCTGCTTCCAAATCCGGACGGGTCATCTGAATCAACTCTTCCAAGTCAGCCTGTGTATTCTTCAAAATTGTCCGATAATTTAGCGGATTGGTCGGATAAGTTTGATTGCAGTTTTCGCAAATCCTTTCGTGTCCCAACAACTTATAACTTGAGATGGGAATCTCATAGATGTGCCAATGCTCCGCAATGCGAACAACCTTAAACGGCTGCCGGCTATGGCAAATCAGGCAGTAACTGGCTACTCTCCCCAACTCCGTGTAGACAATTTTCGTCCCGAAATGGATGAACATCTGGAGTCTCACCTGACTGCAGCAATGTACCGGAGAGGGTCGGAACATTTTGCCACACCTCGCCAAGCCCTTCAACTGCAAAGGACTTTCCCGTTGCGAATTCTGTTCGAATCGAGCGTAGAAGAACTTTCCCAATCGTATTCCTTCTGAGATCGCTTAAAATGAGTTAGGTCAGGAGGAAAATTCATGGAACTTCCGCCAAGACCTGAATCTCTAAGCGGAAGAGCGAGTTGATACTCTCAGCAACTCAACTTCTGCATAAAAGCCCGCCGTATTTTTCCGCCAGGATGTCTAAGATAATGAGTCTTTCATTTGCAACTTCAAAAGGCCCTTTATCCCGTCGAACTTTTCTTCGCGGCGCGGGGGTTACCTTGGCCCTGCCCTTTCTCGATGCCATGAGCCCGGTGTACGCCGCCGATAAAACGGATGTGCCACGCCGACTGATCGGCATCCAAACAAATATGGGAATTCTCCCGCAGTTCTTTTTCCCCGAGAAAGCCGGCAGAGAATATGAACCTACCCCCTATTTGAAAAAGCTCGAGGCTCACCGGAACAATTTCACGGTGTTTTCGGGCACCAGCCACCCTGGCGTGGATGGGGCTCACTCGGCGGAGAAGTGCTTCCTCACCGGCACGCCGCACCCCGGAGCCGGGGGCTTCCGGAACTGGATCTCTCTGGATCAATTTGCCGCGGAACAGATTGGCAATCGAACTCGCTACCCTTCGCTGGTGTTGGCCAATACCTATGAGGGAGCCACGCTCAGCTACACCCGCAGTGGAGCGCCGATCCCATCGGAACGCAGTCCTAAAAAGCTCTTCCAGAAACTGTTCCTTCAAGGCAAGCCCCAGGAAGTTGCTACGAACATCGAAGCACTCAAGGAAGGCCAGAGTCTGCTCGATTTTGTGGGGGAAGAATCCAAACGCCTGAACCGATCGCTTTCCAAGAGCGATCAGAACCGCATGGATCAGTATTTCACGGCTGTCCGCGATCTGGAGGATCGACTCAAAAGTTCCGAATCCTGGGAAAAGAAACCCAAGCCAATCGTGAATGCGAAGGCACCGGAAGACATTCCAGAAGCAATCAAATTCGTGGAACGAAGTAAGCTCTTCTACGATGTGATGCAACTCGCCCTGGAGACCGATTCCACTCGGATTATATCACTGTTCATCGACACGACGGTGATCCACAACATCACCCATCACGGCAACCGGCCCGAAGTGATTCAGGAACTACGCGGCCACGAGGAAAAGCAGTTCGAGGTTCTGGGCAATTTCTTCAAGTCTTTGGGCGAAAAGAAAGAACAGGGACAATCGCTCCTGGACAGAACCATGGTCCTCTATGGGACCTGTATGGGAAGCGCCAACTCCCATTCGAACTACAACCTGCCCGTTCTACTAGCAGGCGGCGGTTTCAAGCATGGCCAGCATTTGGCTTTCGATACTAAGAACAATTATCCGTTGACGAATCTTTTTGTCTCCATGCTGCAACGCCTCGGCTTGGAAACTTCCGAGTTTTCGACGGGTAAAGGCACCTTCCGTGGCCTGGAGATGACTTGATTTTTTTCGTTTTCCACAAATTCGGACACGACATCGAGGACCTGGCCAAATTATGTTTCGATGGCAACTCACGACTCTGCTGTTTTTTCTCTCCTTCGCTTTCGCTTCGGCGGAACAGCCCACGGAATTTTTCACAAAGCACTGTTATAGCTGCCACGGCCCGGAAGCCCCGGCTGCCGGGCTCGATTTAACCTCCTTCAAAAAAGATCTCGGTAAGCCCGAAAATTTCAGTAAGTGGGTAAAAATCTTCGATCGGATCGACTCCGGAGAAATGCCTCCTGCCAAAAAACCACGCCCCGAAACCGTCGAGAAAACCACCGCAACAAAATGGTTAAAGGCCGAATTACTCAAGGCCGAGTTGCAATCATTGAAAGACCAACCGCGAACCGGATTACGTCGGCTGACCCGTGCTGAATACGAAAATACCATGCGTGACCTGTTTGCAATGCCCGGTATAGCCTTACAGGATGACCTTCCGGCGGATGGCTCTGCCCATGGCTTCGATAAAAACAGCGAGGCCCTGGACATTTCGCATGTGAACCTCGCGAAATATCTGGAAGCGGCCGATCATGTATTGGACATGGCGATCGCCACTCAAGCCCTGCCGCCTGCCAGAAAAGTTCAGCGTGTGACCATGGCGAATGAATCCAGTACCCTGGCCGCCTGCATTCTGGAAGGGGACGGGGTGATGCTGAAGAATAAAAATCCCGATCCGGATTATCCACCAGCCGGCTACCACAAACATCTCGATTATCCTGCCCACTTGATGCTGGGCATGCACACCGATGTATCGCCGGGCAGTAGCGTCGGCATCTTCCGACATGAAGACGATTCCTTCCGCCCTTCCTTTGTCGAATTCACAACGATCTATCCCGGAATGTATCGCGTTAAAACTGCCTTTTGGTCGTTCCGTTGGGATAAAGGTAAGGTCTTACCCACAGACCGCGTCGAAGTCGCCCGGTTGGATGTCTGGCACATCACCGGAGATGGCCGCGGGACCGGACATCCCAGCACTCTACTGGGCTATTTCGATGCGCCCTCACTTAAGGAACAGACTTACGAATTCAATATGTGGCTGAACCCGGCAGACAGCTTTGGATTCAACTTCACGACCTCGAACGTCGGCCATGAAATTCGGGGAACCAAAGGCCGACTGATGAACTGGTCGGGCCCAGGGCTCGCCTGCGACGGCCTGGAAGTCGAAGGCCCTATTTACGACAAGTGGCCACCCGAAAGTCATCGCCGGCTTTTCGGCGATCTGCCGATCCTGGAATTCAAACCTGAAAAAAATCCCGGGATACATCCGCCCCGCCATAAAGAATGGAATCAACGCTTTAATGCCAAGAACCATCCCGATCCTCAATTGCACACACTGAAGCTCTGTACGGTTACAAGCGGTTCTCCCCTGGCGGATGCCGATCGATTGATCGGGAATTTCCTTCCGAAAGCATTTCGTCGACCTGTATCTGATGAAACCAGAAGATCCTATCTGGCTCTCTTTGAAAAGCGCTTGAAATCGGGCGATTGCTTTGAGACGGCTCTTCGCACAACTTATCGGGCCGCCCTTTGCTCCCCGAATTTCCTTTATCATGTCGAAGAAGGCAGCCCAACGGTCTCGACTGCCGCATTGAAAACGGGTCGCGAGCCAATCGAAGATTATTCGTTAGCTTCTCGGCTCTCCTATTTCTTCTGGAATTCCATGCCGGATGAAAAACTGGTTGCACTGGCCGCGAGTAAAAGACTCCACCAGCCTGAAGTGCTGAGTAGCGAAGTGGAACGGCTGTTGAAAGATCCCAAATCCAAACAGTTCCGGGAAGATTTCCTTGGCCAGTGGTTGAAGTTGCGAAAAATCGCGGCCAACGATCCCGATCCCAAGCTTTATGGCGGGTGGCGCATCGCGCTGCAGGATGCGATGGTGGCCGAGACGAACGCCTATTTCAAAGAGCTAATCGATAAAGATCTCTGTGCGAAGTATCTGATTAAATCCGACTTTGCGATGCTGAATGAACGCCTGGCCAAACATTACGGCATTTCCGGAGTGGTCGGCAGCCAGATGCGGCGGGTGCCAGTGGCCGCCGATTGCCCGCGCGGCCCGTTCCTGACTCAGGCGGCCATTTTGAAGATTACCGCCAACGGAACTACGACTTCGCCAGTGCCGCGCGGGGCTTTTGTGATGGATCGCCTCCTCGGACAACCGCCGGAGCCACCTCCCCCCAATGTTCCTGCCGTCGAGCCCGATGTCCGCGGGGCCACGACCGTTCGGGAACAATTGGCCAAACACCGCGATAATGCAACATGCGCTTCTTGCCATGCCAAAATCGATCCGGCTGGACTGGCTCTGGAATCTTTCGATGTCATCGGTGGGCAGCGAACTCGATATCAATCGATCACACAGACAAAACCCCCCGTCGATCCTTCCGGTCAACTTCCCGATGGTCGAAAGTTCAAAGACATATTGGAACTGCAGAATTTACTCTTAACTGATTCGGACAAGCTCCTAAAGAATCTGGCCCAGCAGTTCGCTGTCTACTCGATAGGACGAGGCATGACCTTCAGCGATCGGAATGCCATCGAAGCGATTGTCGAAAAAACCAAGCAAAAAGGCGGCGGTATTCGAACTCTGCTGCACGAATTGGTGGCGAGCGAGTTGTTCCAAAGTCATTAACCGAAAATCGAAGCCATGCTTTCTCCCTATTTGAAAATGTTTGCGGCTCTACTGCTCGTGAGCTTCGGGTCTAACAGCTTATATCTCCATGCCCAAGGCAAGCCGCCGATTCCGAGGCAGCTGAAATGTCGGGTGCTGGGTTTGTTCATGCCCGAACGGGAACGGGATTTGAAAGATTTGCTGGAAAAAACCGGCAAATTTAAGCTGATCGCTTTGGATTTCGCGAAGGCCGAATTGACCGTCGAGTTCGACTCCGCCCAGGTCTGGTCCGGCGAGAAACCGAATCGTTATTTGGAGTTGTTCAATAATGAGTTGCGGAACGGCTCCCGAGGCTCATTCTCGGCGAAAGAGTTAATCCAGACGCCGGCAGACAAGTTACGCTGGGTCGAGATAACTGTGGTAGGCCTGGATTGCAAAGGATGCTCCTTCGGCGCCTATCGCTTGATCTACGAACTGCCCGGCGTCGAACTTGCAACCTCTAACTTCAAGACCGGATTGATCCGAGCCTACATCGACCCCGAGAAAACCAGTCGGGCCAAATTGGAGGAAGCTTTGAAAAAAGGGGGCGTCGACATCCTGCCGCAAAAGCAGTGAGCGGGTAGCGATTCTATCCAAGACTTAAATTTCGTAGTGAAAACTGGAAGGTGAATCGATTGCCGCATCAAAATTGATCGCCAATGACCAATGCATTACACTATAAAAATCATTCTTTATGTCACTTTTCCGAACTTTTTGAGCTGCAAATAAACTGTTCATTATTTGCGGAAGATCCCGATCATTCTAGTTGTACTCTAAATTCCGTCTGCTATAGTATTTCCAGACATATCCGTACGTTTTTAGGCATCCTCAGACGGCAACATCATGAAGCACAACTTGACTTCCGCCTGGAAATTTCGAACTTCTCCGAGAATTCAATCGAATCGAAAGACAAAGCTTTCGCTTTTATCTCTCGAAGAGCGAATTGTGCCCACCTACTTCACACCCGCTCAGATTCGACACGCCTACGGGTTCGACTATACTGCTTACGGTTCCATCGTCGGTGATGGTAGCGGTCAGACAATCGCCATCGTCGATGCCTACGACGACCCCAAAATGCTGAGCAGTACCGATCCCAATTTTGCTACCAGCGATCTCGCGATTTTTGATGCCCATTTCGGTATTCCCGATCCACCCAGTTTTAAAAAGGTATCTCAGACGGGTGGTTCCACCTCGTCTATTACGCCGGATACTGGTTGGGCTTCTGAGATCTCACTTGATGTGGAATGGACGCATGCCTTGGCTCCAAAGGCAAATATTGTGCTGGTCGAAGCGAGCGCCCCAGACATCAATCTCTTTGAAGCCGTGCAATACGCTGCGAGCATCCCTGGGGTTTGCGATGTTTCAATGAGTTGGGGCGGTTCTGAAGATACTACAACTCCACTTAATAACAATTTCGATTATTATGCGAATTCGACTTACTTCGTTACTCCGACGGGTCACCAAGGTGTCACTTTTTTGCAATCTACTGGCGACAGCGGATCTCCCGGAAACGAAAAATTCTCAAATGTGGTCGAAGTCGGCGGAACTTCGTTAACCCTGAATAACGATAATACCTGGAGCAACGAAACGGCTTGGAGTGGCAGCGGTGGGGGAACTAGTGCCATCTTCACGGAGCCGAGTTGGCAGCAGGGTTTCCAAAATACCGGTTATCGAACAGTCCCCGATGTCTCCTTCGACGCCGACCCCAACACCGGTGTCGTGTTATACGATTCCTACGGATATTCCGGATACGTCGTATTCGGGGGCACTAGTCTTTCCTGTCCTTGTTGGGCAGCGATAATAGCAATTTCCGATCAATTCCGAGTCGCGAACGGTGAAACGACACTCGATGGCCCTTCGCAGACTCTTCCGGCCATTTATGATGTTTCCTCCACCGGCATCTACGGGCTTTCCAGCTACGATTTCCACGACGTCATCAGCGGTAGCAACGGAGGCTTCTCTGCGGGGCCTGGCTATGACGAAGTTACCGGAAGAGGAAGTCCTTTCGTCAACTTACTAACGAATGATCTGGCCGGTGTGAGTGGCAATCTGCAATATGATTGCCCAGATGTCGCCACGAATAATATTTCGGTGCAAGTGAATGGCAGCTACATCGAAATTTGGGATAACGGCTCGCTGGTGGAAGGTAAAGCCATCGCCACAACGAGCGAAGTCATAATCGATGGTGCGGCCAGTACAACCAACAATGTAGTACTCCAATCCGCCTTTACCGCTTTGGGAATCAAGGTGGATTTCGTCGGCGGTTCCGAAGGTTCCAGTGGTGATCTGAACACGCTGCAAATCGATGGCGCGTCTTCAACCACCAGTTACCTGCTCAGTTCTGGATCCTGCACAATCAATGGAACCACGGTATTCAGTTACACCGGCTTGAATAGTCTCACTGTGGATGCCAATGTCACGGGAGCTACCAATCCGAATACGATTACAGTCGATTTTACCTCGGGGAATCCAATTCCCGCCGGAGGTCTGACGATCCAGGATGGCAACCTGGCGGGAGATAATATCGTTCTTCAAAACGGAACGATGACGACTAGCACCTACAATTTCACCGATGCTTCGGATGGTACGATTTCGCTTCTACCCACTGGGGCTTCCAGCGCTTCCACGATCGCTTACCAGGGCATCAGTGCACTGACATCGCTTCTAACCACTACCAATGCCCTCTTCGATTACAATCAGACGAGCCAATCCATTACGATCGCGGCCGACACCGGGAATACAACCTTAACCGCAATAACTTCTACGGCCGGGGCTTCTCTGAATATTCTCAATCCGCTCGGCACTTTTCAGGTGTTCGGAGATGATCCGGGAACGGGAACCGATGTGATTTCACTAAATGGCTATGGGAGTGGTGGCAGTAATGCCTTTACCGCCGCGTTGACCATTAATGCGGGTACTGGTAACGACACCATCAAAGTCAATGCCCCTCTGGCGCTGGGTTCCACTACTTCCACAGGTAATATCGCCCTGACGGCCAAGACCATCGATCTCAATTCCAGTCTGAACGCTAGCCTCGGGTCCACCTCCGGAACGATCACACTCACCGGTGCAGTTTTTCTCACGGGTTCGACCGCCATCACTTATGGGGGGACCAACTCGCTGGTCTTCACTGGACCGATTAATCTCGGCAACTTTACGTTAACACTAACCGATCTGCTCGCGACTAACACGGAATCAATTAGTTCGTCAATATCGGGAAACGGGGGAATCATCACGGCCGGACCCGGCATTTTAACGTTATCGGGAACCGACAGTTTCAGCGGTTCGGTGAGCGTGAATGCGGGAACGTTGATTGTGACGGGAACTCTTTCCGGAGGAGGAACGATCACGGTGGCCGCTGGAGGATTGCTCGAAGGAACCGGCACCATCTCGGGCCCTGTGAGCGTCTCCGGAGGATTAACGCCCGGCACTTCGACTCCAGGAGCTATCTCCGTCGGCAATCTCTCTTTTGGCTCTGGAGGCAACTTTACCTCTGAATTGCTAGGCACAACGGTGGGCGGTTCCTCGGGTTACAATCAGGTCGTGGTCAACGGCACAGTCAATTTGACGGGAGCCAATCTCTTACTTGCCTCAATCAGTTCTACCCTCGCGGTGGGAAATAGTTTTACGATCCTTTCAAACGGGGGTACGGGAAGCATAACCGGTACCTTTAACGGACTACCCCAGGGGGCAGTCATCACGACGAATCTCCAGTCGTTTCAGATCAGTTATACCGGAGGCACGAACGGTAAGAGCGTTACCCTGACCGTCATCGCCCCCACGGTTATAAGCTCCTCCATAAACGGAGGAGCCATTCAACGTTCGCGAGTGACACAAATCAGCCTGACCTTCAGCGAGACGATTACCATCGGCAGTAATGCTTTCAGCATGACCAATGGAAGTGCGACGATTACGAGCGCCAGTGGGGGTGGTATCCTCGTCAACCAAACTACTTCAAACGGGACGACAATTGTTACGTTGACGTTCGATTCCAGTAATTCGAATATTCAGTACGGCTCTCTTTCAGACGGATACTGGACCCTGACAGTAAATGCTTCCGCCATCTCCGGATCGAAAACCGGCTTTGCGATGGGCAGCAACTATACTCAGAAAGGGATCATCCGTCTGTTCGGTGACATTACCGGGGATGGGGCCGTCGATAGTAACGATTTGACTTATTTCGGGGAGGCTTACGGATCGTCCAGCGGAAATTCGAGCTACATCTCAGCCCTCGACTTCAATCAGGATGGATCGATCGATAGCAATGACCTGACGCAGTTTGGCACTCGGTATGGTTCCAGCATTTCCGGTCCCTACACCCCGAATTTCGCCGGGTCGGGCTCTGCCGGAAATATCACCGCGGTTTACTCGCCTGGAACAATAATCGTCTATCCTGGTGCGGGAGGCAACTTTTCCAGCGGCGGTGGTAGCGGTGGCGGCGGTGGGAGTTCCTCACCCGATCTCGTGACACCGGGTGGGACTGGTTCTAGCGGCTCATCCTCCGGCAACGCGACAGACAGCAGTACTTCCAGTATTACTCCACTTATGAGTGGTATGGCTTTGACATCAAACCAGGAGATTCAGACTACTCCCATTCTTGTCGATAGCCGTCTCGTCATGAGGTCTCGATCTTCCGGAACAGCTCGATCCTCGAATACTCCAGCGGTTTCCTCGAACGATCTGAACCAGAATTCCTTCCTTCCCCTGCTGTCCTCCACCAGTTCGCAATCCGTATCCCCTGCTGCCAGTACACTGGCGACGGCGACGACCCCAGCGAGCAATCCGATTTCTTCAGAAATCAGCCCCTCGATTATTGTGAATGGGACTAACGTGGCGATATCAAACACGAGTGATCGAGTTGTTGTCAACTCGAGCGCGGCGAGCTCGGAGGCCGATCTCTTTGCGGGAATCGATTTTAATGGGATTCGAATTTAGTCGACAAATCAGAGAGCTGGAGATTCGGAGTGCTGTTAGGCTGTGACCTTATCGGATTGGTCGAGAAGCTCTCGAATCTTACCGGCCAAAAGTTTCGGAGTATAAGGCTTCTGTAAAAATTTGTAGTTCGCTTCGGATATATCGGAGCGAAGCAATTCATCATCCGTGTAGCCGGACACGAATAACACCTTGATATCTCGTCTGATTTTTACCAGCCGATTTGCCAATTCTCTGCCGCTCAACCGGGGCATTACCACGTCGGTCACGAGCATCTGGATAGAACCGTGGTGCTCGCTCGCCACTTTCAGAGCATCCTCGCCATCCTCCGCTTCGAGGACTTGATAACCGCAATTAATCAGAACGGTTCGTGCGACTTTACGCACGGCGGCTTCATCCTCGACGAGCAGAATCGTCCCTTTTCCAATCGGTAGACTTTCGAGCGTGGAAGATCGAGATTCTTCAACGGATCCAGATTCCATTTTTGGCAAATAAATGGTGAATTTTGAACCCTGATTCAGTGCACTATCCACCAAAATGAAGCCGTTGGACTGCCGAACGATTCCGTACGCGGTTGCCAGTCCCAGCCCTGTCCCTTTCCCTTGTTCCTTGGTGGTAAAGAAAGGTTCGAAGATCTGAGCCTTCACTTCTTCGCTCATTCCCTGGCCGTTATCCTGTACGCTCAGTTCGACGTAATCCCCTGGTTCAACGTCTGGGGGTAGAGCTCTATGATTTCGGTCGAAGTGGACATTTCGGCTCGAGAATTTCAGCTGGCCGCCGTTGGGCATGGCGTCGCGAGCATTGATGGCCAGGTTGATGATTACCTGCTGCAATTGGGTGGGATCGACTTTAATTCGCCAGATATTCGGATGGAGGCTGGAGGAAATGGAAATTTTTTCGCTGATGACCCGTTGCAGCATCCGCCGTGTTTCACTTATCAACGCATTCGGATCGATCAGTTTCGGTTGAAGCAGCTGTCGACGGCTAAAAGCCAGCAATTGCGAGGTCAGTTTTTCAGCGCGCCCGCCGGCCGTGCGAACTTCACTGATCAGAGAACGATGCTGCTTACTCATTCGTTCGTCGGTCATCAGCATATCGGTATAACCGATGATAACGGTCAACAAATTGTTGAAGTCGTGTGCAACGCCACCGGCCAGTTTACCCACGGCTTCCAATTTCTGGGCATGGCGGAGCAACTCGCCCGTTCGAGCATGTTCTTCCACTTCTTTGCGTAACTCCTGGGTGCGCTGTTCAATGCACGCCGCCAGCAATTTTTCCCGGCTTTTAAATTGATAAGTGTTATATTGATGCGCCGCTCCGAATAACCCGAGAGCGATGAGGCCGCAGACAACATAAAACCATCGAGTCTGATAGAACCGGGGAGTTAATTCAAACTCAAAACTTTGATCGGTATCCGCCCATTCGGCGTTGGGCTCAGCGACTTGCACTCGAAAGACATACTTATTCGGCGGGAGATTCGTATAGAAAGCAACCCGGCGATTGCCCGCTTCGATCCAGTTCTGATCGAAGCCTTCCAATTTATAGCGGAACCGCAGACCGTCGAGAGCGACCATATCTATAGCCGAATAATGGACTTCCAAGGCACCCGCGGTGGGCGTCAATCGAATAGGGCTCTTGCCGTCCTCCACTTTCCCATCAACGATAATTTTATCTATGGACACCGGAGGAGTCGGGCGTTGACTTTGCACTCGGGACGGGTTGACAACCACCAAGCCGTTACCAGTGGGGAACCAGAGTCTTCCGTTTCGGGTTTTGCAACCTGCGGGTTGAGAACCGCCATTGCAATCATCGATCTTCATCCCATCTCGTCGATTGAGCGTGAGCGACTGAATGGGACTCTTACCCGATAGGGAATCTTGGGCGATTCGGAAAATGCCGCGGCTGGAACTCATCCAGAGATATTCCCCGTCTTCCAGAATCTGGTAAATGGTGTTGTCGCCCAGACCGTCTTTTTCCAGATAAGTAGTCCACTTACCTTGATAATAGCGATTCAATCCGGCTCCGTGCGTTCCCACGAGAATCGAACCGTCTTTAAGCTCGGTCAGGCACAATATGACATCGCTAGAAAGCCCATCGCGGGTGGTATAGTTGATGAACTGCTCACCGCGTCTGACCCAAATTCCACCGCCATTAGTCCCCATCCAGAGTTCTTTCCGGGAAGATTTCAAAATGGCCCGCAAAGCACGTTTGCGACTGGAAGAGCCCTTAAAAACCACCTCGAATTTATCATTCTGGAATTTAACCAGCTCACCGTTGCCCGTGCCCAGAAGTACCGAACCATCTTCTTCCGGTAGAATGGCCAATACATCATTCTTAAAAAAATCGCTGGAAAGTTTGTGGTTTTTGAATTCTTTCTGATCGTAACTGCACAGCCCCAAGCCACTCCCGAACCAGAGCACGCCTTTTTCATCCTCGGCAATGGCGAGTACAGTGTCCCCTATTGGACAATCCTGGGGAGTGAATATAGACCATTTCCCATCTTTGAGTCGGCTCAGCCCTCCGCTTGTTCCTACCCAAATGGATCCCAGACGATCTTCATGAACCACCCAATTAGTGGAGCCGAGTAGACCTTCGGCCCCAGTTATAGTGAGGCAGCGGCCATTGATCAGGCGCACCAGACCATCGGCGGTTCCCACCCAGAGACTTCCTTCTCGATCTTCGAAGATCGCAAATATCGTCTCTCCGAGTGAACTTTCCTTGGAAAATCCCTGGCAAACACCGCTTTTTAATTGGCGGATCAATCCGAAATTCGTTCCTAACCAGTGATTGCCATCTCGATCTTCAGCCATGGCCCGCACGAAAGATTTTTCAGATTCTTCGAAATTTTCTACGCTGGAGAATTTCTCATTCCTGAAAATGGATAGTCCACTGCGCTTCCCGACCAAAATTCCGCCATCGGAAGCACTACAAATACTCAAGATGCGATCGCGGTTCAAGTATTTGGGATCGCTGTAAGAAGTAAATTTACCTTTGGCAAACTTAGAGAGTCCGTTGGTAGTGCCGATCCAAAGTTCGCCATTTTTCCCCATATGGAGCGACAAACAGTAGGAAGCTGGCAATCCGTTTTCCTTCGTGAAGTTTGTGAATTTTTTATCGGAATAATAACTGAGCCCTCCTTTGGTACCGACCCACATACCGCCGTTGGGATCCTCTGCCAGACTCCAGGTATCGTCGTCCACCAGCCCTTCGGCCATTGTTAACCTGCTAAAATTCCCTTGCTCGTACTTCACCAGTCCATTCTCCGTAGCAATCCACAGAACATCGTTTCGGTCCGCCAGCAACGCATTAATGCTGTTACTCTTCAATTCGGGAGTATTCGAACTGTTGAAAACTTTGAACTTGGTGCCATCGAAGCGGGCTAAGCCACTTTCGGTACCGCACCAGAGATACCCATCTTTAGTCTGTGCGATGGTATGAACGGAATTTTGAGGTAAGCCATCCTCGATCCGCCAGATTCGAGGAGTGTACTGAGATGGGCTATAGGTTGGATCGAGCGCCAGAACCTCTGGAACAGCCACGATCAATAGAACTATCGCTAGAACCTTCGACAATAGTGTTCGGTGAGCAGTACTTTTGGATCGCATTTTAGAGAGAACTTCTTTGGGTTCTCCGGCGATTATCCCACAGAAACCGGGATGATCGGGGACTTTGAGCAGGTCCTTATGGAGGTTGTCTGCCAGGAATAATCGATAAACTCTTTCAAACATAGGTGAAAAAGTCGGTGTTATCAAGTAAAGGATCGCAAAATTTGGATCAGCCAAAGAAAAAGTGAACTGTGGCCAAAACTCCGCGGAAAATTAGGAGAGTGAATTTCACATTATCTGAGATTCAATTGAACTTGAAATTCGCTGCAGGGGGAAGAAGAAACGCACTCGTTTTGTCGAGTGCGTTTCTGAAAAATCAGATTGCGATCAGAGAAATCAATCGCAGTTAATATCCCATTTTTTTTCGCTCGTAGTGATTTCCACTGTCAGTCCGGAAGTTTTCGGAGACTCATACTTTTTAGGGATGGCTACGTAGACGGGTCGCAAAGCCTCGGTTTTCATTTTTGCAGGGGGAGCCGTCAACTTTTTGAAGTTGGCTGTTTCGACACCTACCTGATAGGTTCCTACAATCAGACCGGTGGCCATGTAGTTGCCTTCCGGATCGATGCTTACCTTGAGGGGAGCATCATCCGCGCCAACAAATATTAGATCCCCGGCGGTCACCGGTTTCCCGCCAGTCAAAACTTTACCACTCACGCTGCCTTTGGGTTTCACATTGCTGCAGCCGGTTAGCACAATCATGCTGGCCATCAGAAAAACTTGAAATGGCAGAAATTTGAGCCGGGTCATAAATCGAATCTCGATTGGAGGTAAAAAAGGAAAAAGCCCTGCGAAATTTCGCAGGGCTGGTCGGAATGATTCCAATTACCAGTCGCTAGGCAAGGTATTACCATCGGCCGGATCACCTGCATACGTCCATGTGGTCAGACTTACGGAGGCAGTAACACCTCGGACACTGCCATCTGCCATAAGAGTCTGAGCGGAGCCGGAAGAGATCGCGTGCGTGAGGTAAGGGTTGCAGTTATTGATGTTTGCACCGAACTGTGGAGTTCCGTTGGCGGCATGGAAGTTAGGCGCATCCATTTGTTCATAGGTGCAACCCACCCAAGCGTGAATGGAGCGGCCACCTGGAACCCAGCTCAGCGGGCAGCTGGAGAATCGTTCAGTAAAGAGCATCGTGTTCGACGATCCATCTTGAATTCCCTGAATGGAAAGTGGGTTGGTGCTCCACGCCAGGTTCCAACCATCCCAAAGATACCAGCTGGGAGCTTTCGGATTGCCGAAAATCTGAATGTTGAACGCATAGCTGACGACGGCGAAAGGTGCCGTTGCCATCCAGGAGTACCACTGCTGAGTGTAGACGGGATCGTAGCTTTGCTGGATCTGACCGCCATCGGCGGGAGCATAAAAGACTTTGAGAGCTTGAGATTGATTGTAAGTGCCGTTTGGCCCGTACCAAGGGCCATAGTTGTGCACTTGGCGGAACAAAGCGTCCTGCTCGACGTAAGGCAGCAGCCAGAAGAAGGCCATTACGTCGGTACTTTGATCGAAGTAATTTCCGCTGTAAGTTCCCTGTCCCCACCAAGGGCACCAGGCCACTGGCAAAGTTCCCATAGTATCGTTCGAGGTGTGACAGGCGATACCGATTTGACGAAGGTTGTTACTGCTGGACATGCGTGCCGCGGCTTCGCGGACTTTCTGCACTGCCGGGAGCAATAGCCCGATGAGGATTGCAATAATCGCAATGACAACCAAGAGTTCAATGAGAGTGAACCCTCGCGAACGCACACTTCTGCTGGGAGAGAGCATACTGTACTCCATGAAAGAGATGCAAAAAATATAACACCTCAGAGAATTCCCTCTGAGTATCACTTGTCATGATAACAACCTAATGAACCGTCGGGAAGAGAGATTTATAAAAAACATTAACAAGGAATGAGTCTTAGTTTTTTTCATTTATAAAAGGGTCTGATTACTGAATTCCGAGGATAGGATGCGGCCGATAGAGTTCCTCTAACTTGGCTAAATCCGATGCGTCGAGTTTGATTTCTAAAGCGGCGATAGCATCTTCCAGATGCTCCATTTTACTGGCACCAATGATGGGAGCCGTCACAACGGGATTGGCCAGCACCCAGGCGAGGGCTAATTGTACCGGCTTGACTCCCAGTTTAGTCGCAACCTGCGCGTTCCGCTCGGCCACCGCAAAATCCTCCGGTGAGCCATAGAGTTTTTTGCCAAAATCATCGCTCTTGGCACGCGGTGTCACAAACTCTCCCGAGGCTGTGCGGTTACCCGCTAAAAAGCCTCGAGCCAGGGGACTCCAGGGAATGCAGCCAATCATTTCGGCTTTGCAAAGGGGAATCATTTCCCGTTCTTCCTCTCGGTAAACCAGATTGTAATGATTCTGCATCGTGACAAACCGCGTCCAGCCATGTCGATCGGCCAGATAGAGGTATCGGGCAAACTGCCAGGCATACATAGAGGAGGCTCCGATGTAACGCACTTTTCCTACCTGAACCAAGTGGTGCAGAGCTTCTAGAGTTTCCTCCATTGGCGTCTGGTCATCGAAGCGATGGATTTGATAGAGATCGATGTAATCCATACCGAGGCGTTTCAGGGAACGGTCGCAGGCATCCAGAATGTGCTTCCGGGAAAGCCCCCATCGATTGAGCTTTCGATTCTCGGTTCCGTTGTAGCACTTGGTGGCAATGACCACATCTTCGCGATCCGGCACCAGATTTTTCACGGCCCGACCCAGAATTTCCTCGCTCACGCCGTTCGAATAAACATCCGCAGTATCGAAGAAATTAATGCCCGCTTCTAAAGCCCTGGAAAGGAAGGGGATGGATTCCTTTTCTTCCAGTACCCACTCCCGCCACTTCTTGGAACCGTATGTCATCATTCCCAGACAAATTCTCGAAACCTTGACTCCGGTGTTTCCCAGATTCACGTAATTCATATTCCCACTCCCAGCAAGTGATTATTCAGACCGCCTTCAACTATAGTCAACCGGTTCCCATTTCTTACTCTGGGCCGACTTATAGGCCGCTTCGATAATGCAGTTCACAATGAAACCATCCTCGAAATTTTCGCGCGGCATGCGCCCCTCGGCCACGCACTCGATGAAGTGCCGCATTTCTTCGCGATAGC
This sequence comes from Telmatocola sphagniphila, assembly GCF_018398935.1. GTDB lineage: Bacteria > Planctomycetota > Planctomycetia > Gemmatales > Gemmataceae > Telmatocola > Telmatocola sphagniphila. The sequence goes on from NZ_CP074694.1 coordinate 2,514,132, forward strand.
CGTACACCCAGGCCTCATCCACCGGTGGGAACAGCCAACCGGTGTCGGATTGTGACTTTTCTACGGTGTACCCTGCCCCGGCCTTGGAAAAGACCTTAAGCGAAGTTTCCCGAGTGACGTCGGTGAATATGGTCCCCTCGGTGCCGTAGACTTCATTTCTCAGGTCCAGCCCGCCCGCCGCGGTCCAGCTCAATTCCGCCTGAGCGAGTTGCCCGCCTTCGAAACGGAGTAACAGCACCGCGTTATCCTCGGCATCCGTCCGCTCTTTATGGACCAATCGATCCGTCCAGGCCATGACTTCCACCACTCGGTTCTCTTTGCCGATGAAGTAGCGAGCTGCTTCTATGGTGTGGCATCCCATATCCAAGAGGGCCCCACCCCCGGAAAGTTCCTTCTTCCAGAACCAGTCTCCATGCGGACCGCTATGAGCCTCCCGGGATCGTACGGTCAGCACTTTGCCGATTCCTCCCTGCTCGATGTATTTTTTCGCTCGCATAACTGAAGGACTGAACACTTCCGTTTCCGCATAACCGTGCAGCACGCCCGCGGTTTTCACCGCATCGAGCATCTCTTTGGCTTCCGCTTTCGTTCGGGCTAGCGGTTTGGTGCAGACTACGTGCTTACCGGCCCAGGCACAGCGAATGGCCAGATCCCGATGTTCGAAATTGGGCACTCCCAGCACGACCAAATCGATATCGGGTCGTTCAATCACCCCGTACATATCCGAGTTCGATTCCGGGATGTTCCATTTTTTGGCGAACTCGCGGGCGTGCTCCGCATTAGGCGAGGCCACCACCGGAATAGTCCAACCGGGCACATCCTGTAAGCCCAGGAGATAAAAATTACTGACGAAACCGCTACCTAACAGGCCGATTCGAACCGACATTTCCAATTCCTCGTCGATGCAACAGGGATGATATGGATGAATTTAACCGACCGGAATCCTGCGCGGATTGAAGCTGCAGAAGCCCCGGAATATTTGATTCTCAGGAAGGATTACAACTTCGCCCGATCCCGCAGACCGATTTCCTTGATGCGCGCGTCGGGCCACTTTTCCAGATAGGAGTAGCGTGGGTGCCGGGATTCCTGGTAAGGGTTGTTTCGCCGGGTGTTGTAACAACAAATGAGCGCCCAACGAGGAAATTCACTCTTATTCTGGGCCGAGCAGTGCAACAGATTGCAGTGGAAGAAAATCGCCGAGCCTGGCTCAAGCTCGCAGTGAACCAGTTCCAGTCGTTCCATGGCGACTTTCACCCGTTCCATATCGGCTCCAGTCTGATCACCGACTTTCAGATGATCGATTCGCCCGACCAGATGAGAACCCTTGAGCACTTGCAGGCAGCCATTTTCCTTGGTGGCTCTGTCCACCGCGATCATGCAACTGGCCAACTCGGGAGAGAGGCAGGCGTTGTTGTACCAGTAACCGTAATCCTGATGCCACTCCCAGGCTCCCCCGGTTCGCGGCTCCTTCAGGATCATCTTGTGGTGGTAGTGGTAAACCTCATCACCGAGGATCTTCTCCATGGTGTCGACAATGCTTTGGCAGCGGACAAAAGCACTGGAAATATTGTCGCCGAGTTCGTTTTCCACGGCCAATTTGATTGCTCCGCCGAGGCCGTCGCGACGGCTCGCCGTCTTTTGATCGTTCTGATGCACGGCCCGCGCGATCGTGCGCAATAGATCCATCTCCTCGGTATCGAAGAGATTGGGAATGACGAAATAGCCATCTTGTTGGTACCGACGAAGAAGTTCGTCGGTCACAGAAATTCTATTCATTGGCCGGGTCCCTGAGATCAGGTCGAGAGTTAGCCGGTGTCTTATGGAATGATTCTATTCGGCCACGCCGAGTTGGCTGGAAATCGAGCGAACTCAGTCCCTCGATAAATTCAGAGTGAAGTGAATCTCTCGATCTAAATCGCGTGTTCAAAGAACAATTCGATCCCGTAAACCACGACATATGCCGAGGCCGCGCATGCGAGAGTCAGAAGCAACTTACCGAGGCCAGGGCGAAACCGTTCGACGATCTCACTGACTACGATCACGATGGCAACCAGCGAAAATTTGAACAACGTCATCCCCAGAATGTTCCAGCGATGGAAGAAAAAATTGGCAATGGGGTTCCCCTCATAGAATCGGTGACTGGTCTGGAGAAGGATGTAGGTCGTCAGCAAATCGGCCAGACTCAACAGGATCAGACAGTACGAGAAATATCGCAATGGGCTTTTCTGGCTAAAAAGACCTCGCAGTTTACTTTTATGGTCCAAAGTTGGACTCGTTTTTACGGGCTCCGACATAGTACTCCCCGCTCACCTCAGTTGATGAAAATTACCAACGACTGACTTTTTCGAATGACTTACCACGGCCAAGATAGCCGATTCAAAGTCTCATTACCTCTTGAATTATTAACTTTCGAAGCAATTCTTTCTTCAGGTTTTCCGATCTACTCGTGGATTTACAAGCGTCGATTGCGCGTCAAGCCTCACCGAATCTCAAGAACTAACTGCTATAAAACACTTAGCGAGTTAGTTCAACACCAGAGCAAGAGCATGCTTAAGTCCAGCTTTTCAACTATAAGTGCCGCATTTTTGGCCGTCTTGCTCTCAGGACCATTCTCGCTTCTGCTTGCTGAGGAACCTCAGTCAAAAACGGTAGATGCTACCCATCTTAAAGGAAAGGTCCTATGCGGTTATCAAGGCTGGTTTCGATGTCCGAAAGACGCCGCTAATTCCGGCTGGGTCCACTGGAGTCGAGATCGACAGAGCATTTCACCAAAATCGCTGACCTTCGAAATGTGGCCAGACATGTCGGAGTACAGCGAGGCCGAGAAATATCCGGCTTCGGGTTTTACTCAACCCGACGGCAAGCCGGCGTATCTCTTCAGTTCCGATAATCACCTCACGGTGCAACGCCATTTCAACTGGATGCGCGATTACGGCATCGACGGCGTTTGGCTACAACATTTCGTCGTCGACCTGCCCGGCGGCCCATCCCAGGATCGCTACCCCTCCCGGATGCGAGTGATTGATCATGTCCGTGAAGCCGCCAAAAAAACTGGCCGGGTCTGGGCGCTGGCCTACGACATTAGCGGTTCATCTGAAGATCGCATCTATCAGACGATCGCCACCGATTGGAAGAAAATGGTCGACGACAAAATCATTCAGGATCCCAATTACATTCACGAGGGAGGCCTTCCTGTCGTGCAGATCTGGGGTTTCTACCATCAACAAAAATCGACTCCGATGTCGGCCCAACTGGCTAATAAACTCATCGAATTCTTCCAAACACCCAGCCCCTACTCCGCCTTTCTGGTGGCGGGAGGCGACTGGAACTGGCGTAAAAATCCCGATAAGGAATGGCGCCAGTTTCTCGCCCGATTTCGAGGCTATTCTCCCTGGAATGTCGGCAATTATTCCATCGATACGAACAAGGTTACTCATGCCAGTATGGGTTATTGGGAAGAAGATTTCAAAGAGTGTCAGCAGCGCGGCACACTTTGGATTCCGGTAATCTATCCCGGCTTCAGTTGGGATAATTTGAGACAGCAAAAACCGGGAACGTCTACATTGGCTCGGCGTGAAGGCCGTTTTCTCTGGGAGCAGTTCTATGAGCTCGCCCGGCTGAAAGCCGATTCGGTTTGCGTGGCCATGTTCGATGAAGTGGATGAAGGGACGGCTATCTTCAAGGTGAGCGATACGCCGCCAAAAGAAGCGCACTTTCAAAATCTTGAAGGACTGCCGAGCGATTGGTACCTTCGGTTGGTCGGGGAGGGAACCAAAATGCTCCGAGGGCAGCGGCCCCTCTCGGCCGAACTTCCCTTTCCGATACCGAAGAAACCCCTGAGGTGAACAGACCTGCAAACTTAGTGGCTTTACTGAAAAGTGCGACGGATTTCAGTGCTCGACACTTTGCGTGGTAACATTAACGGAGGCGTTTTTTGCCTCATCTTCCGCCCGCATCGTAGCTCGAAATACCGGAATGTATGGAACCGGTATCGTCAATCCGTACCGTTTCTGAATGTGATCCGAAAGTTCTTCCGAACTGCAATTTCCCAACTCCGCCATCGCCAAACGAAAGGCTTCGATCTTCGTCATTCGGTATGCTCCTGATGCTAGCTGAGAACAACATCGGCTCTCCGTACGCCAATAACTCAGTAGTTGATTTCCTCTCCAAAAAAATAGCACGGGGATTACTCGGAATCTAACGGTTCGTGGGACTGGCCGCACAGGAAATTGAATCGGTAAATCCTAGATCCGTTCGACCTTTTGAATGAGACCGACGAGGCTTTTATAGCCCATTCCGAAATGGTCTACTACAATCCCTATATCTCACCGCAAGTGGCTTCTCCACCAACTTTAGTTTCACAAGAAGGCTCTCTATGAAATGTCTCCCCGGCCTGCTGCTGTCACTTCTCAGTTTAATAAACAATTCGAACACATCCCGAGCGGAAAACCTGGTTCTGGCCAGCGCTTCCTATGGAAAAAATATCGTGGCCATCTGCGATAAAGAAGGAAAAATCCTCTGGTCCTATTCGACCACCGGCCCCAAGGCGGGGCACGCCGGTCATCACGATTTGCAATTGCTGGAAAATGGCAACATTTTGTTTCACGAAGATTGGACTGTCACCAAGGAAATCACGCTCGACAAGAAAGTCGTTTGGTCTTACGATTCTGCAACGATGAACGGCAATAAGGGCAAACGGGTGGACGTTCACGCATTTCAGCGCTTGCCCAACGGTTTGACCATGATAGCTGAGAGCGGCGTCGGACGAATCATCGAGGTCGACAAAGACGGCAAGATTCACAGCGAAGTGAAACTACAAGCCGGCGGCCGATCAAATACGCGCATGGTCCGCAAACTGGAAAACGGCAATTATCTTGTCTGTGCCGAAGATCCCGGCGTGGTAACCGAGTATAACCCGAAGAGCGAAGTGGTCTGGGAATATCCCATCAAGACGCGCGTATACGGTGCGATTCGCCTCAAAAACGGTAATACCTTAATCGCTTCCGGCGGCGGCGCCAGCGTAGTCGAAGTGACCCCGGAAAAGAAGATTGTCTGGGAAATCAAAGACTCCGTGGACGAAAACAAAATCGCCTTGAAGTGGATGACCTTTTTAACTGAACTGCCCAACGGGAACTTCGTCGTTGGGAATTGCCACGCAGGCGAAAAGAATCCTCAGATTTTTGAAATCACCCGCGACAAGAAAGTCGTGTGGCAGTTCAACCACTACGACACGTTTGGCAATGGGCTAGCTTGTTCGCAAATTCTCACTGAGGAACAATCGAAACTGGTTCGCAAGCTTTTAGCTCAAGCGAACCAGAAATAATAACTGGACAAACTCGCCATCAAGCCTTGCTGGAAACAATTGCCTGCTGATTAGTCGGAAGGAGGGCGTGGAATTCGTTCTTGGCGAATCCCGCCTTTTCGAACAGTTTCCGATATTCTTCAAACGTATAGGCATCGCCATGTCCGGTGGCGACCAGCATGGTGAGCGCAAATCCCGCCGCATGCGCCGGAGAGATTCGATCAGCCTCGGGAATAAAGTCCAAAGTCAACGCCCTGCCGCCCGGGGCCAGTGCCGCATAGGCTTTAGCGGCGAGTTTCTCGCAAGTCGGCACGTCGAAGTGATGGAAAAAATTGGTCAATAGGACGAGATCGTAGGGACCACCCCAATCGACGTCGAACGCGCTTCCCGGCAGAAGTGAATAGCGTTGACTGATTCCCGCCTGAGAGGCATTTTCCGAAGCGACGGCCAAGACATTTCGCCAATCCAAAGCAGTCACCCGCGCCTGCGGATACCTTTCCGCAATCGTAATCCCGAAAATTCCATGCCCGGCAGCCACATCCAGAATTCGCAGCGGTTTATTCGTATCTTCCTTGACCAGATCGGCCAGCAATTTAGCCGGTAACCGCATCATCCCCACCATGCCGCGGGCGAATTCCACCCAAATCGGATTGTCGTGAGAGACCGTGCCCTCTTCCGGCAGGGCTGTACCCCCTATCCGCACCGCTTCCGTCAGTCGGTGAAAACATTCGCGGAGCTTCGGCGTGTGAAGAAATTCCAGGGTTTTTCCCAGATAGGCCGGAGAATTTTTATCCAGATAGAAACTGGAATCCGCCGTCAATTCGTAACGGTCGTTATGCTTGATAAGAAAGCCTTGAACTGTCAGGTAATCGCATAAGATGCGGATGCCGCGAGGAGAAGCCTGGCAAGCCTGGCAAGCCTGCGCGATTTCCGGAGGGGTACGCTTACCGCTGGCGATATGCGTGAATAGCTCCAGTTCGACGGCAGTACGTATCGCTTCCGTCTTTTCGTAGGCCGAAACCGCTTCGAAGAATAGACGAGGAGAAGGAGATTGAACGCTCATTGAGATTCCTAACTCTAAGAAACACTTCGCTGACCGGACAAGGTCCGCGAACTTGTTTTACTCGGGAGTCATCGCGGACGAGACAGGTGAAATTCTTACTCGGATAAAAAGACGATCAATCGAGTCGACATTCAGACAAATTCCCGGGATATTTTTTTTCTTGATCCTGCCGCTTCGAATGGAGTTTCCATTTCTTTGTGGTGATGTCTTTCCCAAGCCCATAAAAATTGGAAAAGACGCCTGAAAGCTGAAAACACCAAACGTTGGAGTTTCCTATGCACTTTCGATTCTTATTTCTCTTCGCCATGCTCATGGGAAGCATCTTCTGCACATCCGCCCCAGTTGAGGGCCAGACACCCACGGATTCGAAGAAACTGGCCAACAGCCTGATTGGTCGCTGGGACCTTACCGTCAAAGGAACCAACAGTACCTACCCTTCCTGGCTGGAGATCACGCGATCCGGATCCCGGACACTGGTCGGATCTTTCGTCGGTCAGGTGGGCAGTGCTCGGCCCATCTCCAAAATCGAAATCAAAGACGGCAAATTCCACTTCAGCATTCCGCCTCAGTGGGAAGCTGGAACCGAAGATTTTGTATTTGAAGGCACTTTCGAAAACGATCGCATTCAGGGGACGACTACGCTCCCCAAGGGACGTAAAGTCGATTGGGTCGGCGTCCGGGCTCCTTCATTAAAGCGGACCCAGCCGCCCGTCTGGGGCAAACCCATTTCGCTCTTCAACGACAAAGATCTCACGGGCTGGAAGGCGCGACAAGTCAACGGCACGCATGGCTGGGAAGTTAAAGACGGGCTTCTGGTGAATGCCAAACCGGGCCAGGATCTCGTTACCGAAAAAACCTTTACCGATTTCAAACTGCATGCCGAATTCCGTTACCCCAAAGGAAGCAACAGTGGGATTTATCTGCGCGGCCGTTATGAAGTGCAGATCGAAGATGGTTACGGCCACGAACCCGAAAGCCACGAAATCGGTGGAGTTTACGGTTTCCTGACCCCCCGTATCAATGCTTCCAAACCGGCGGGCGAATGGCAGAGTATTGACATCACCCTGATTGGTCGCGAAGTCACCGTTGTTCTGAACCACGAAACGATAATTGATCGCCAGACGATTCCGGGCATTACCGGCGGGGCCTTGGACAGCGACGAAGGCAAACCGGGTCCAATTCTGCTACAGGGCGATCATGGTTCCATCGAGTTTCGCAATCTGATTCTGGTGCCGTCGGAAACGGATGGCAGCACGACTCTGACGGCCCCTCGAGAGAAGAAATAAAATCGATCGGACGTTTTATAATTTGTTCGGCCATTCGGAGGCAGTAACTCAGAATGGCTGTTCAAAGATGCACTCATCGATAGTTTCAAATCATCAACCCAACGGCAATCAAGGATTTTTCACCGCGAGAGAATCACTCTCGAAGAATTGCACGCTTCCTTCACTCATGTCGTAAATCCCGCAAATCACTTGGAGTCGGCCTCTCTCCATCGCTTCCTGAATGACCAAACTTTCTCGAATGAGAATGCGAGCCTGCTGGAGAGCATTCTCCCGGCAGAGATATTCTCGCTCGGACTCGGAATGGTCGTCGTGAGCCTGCAATATCTCCTGGGCAAGTCCTCGGGTGTGCTCCTGAAGTGCTTTCAAATGATGCGGCAAAGGCTTCCCCTCGGCTTCCAGAACTGCATCAATGGCTCCGCATCCTTTATGCGCCAGAATCACAATTAACGGGACGTGCAGATGTTCGACCGCATATTCAAAGGAAGCCAGCACGTCTTCATCAACCAGATTTCCCGCATTGCGAACTTCAAAAATGCCGCCGGGACGGGAATCGAAAATGAACTCCGGACAGACCCGGCTATCCGCGCAGGTAAGTATCGCCACATAGGGGTGTTGACCCGCCATTAATTCATGTCGATTTTCGGCATCGAGGCTGGTATCGGTGGATAGAGAACGGTTGCATTCAACGAAACGGCGATTCCCGTTGACGAGGGCCAAGAGGGCCGATTCCGAACTGTCTGGTTTGGCCGAGCGAATCCGTTTTCGGGGCGGACGAACCAGCCCCAGGACGATTCCCACGCAGGCCAGAGTGAGCAGACCTCCCAACAACATCCAGACAAGATTGCGCATCTTTGCAAAAAGCATCAGCATTTCCTGCGATATTTGGTTTTTAACCCGGCTCGAGTTTCGCGGCGATCCGGGAAAACGTTCTTAGGACGGTGTTGAAGCCAGTGTGCTCTTTTCCATCTTGTGCATCAGGGCCAGCGATTCGCTTAGATGGGAATGGAAGTACGTTTTCATGAGATCGAGTAGCTTGCCGAGCAATTTATCCCGAAGTCGGTAGAAAACCTGGTTACCCTCCTTGCGAGCCAGGACGATATTTTTACCGCGTAACACGGCCAAATGCTGGGAAGCGTTGGCCTGCTCGATTTCCAGCTTTTCATAGATGCGGGTAACGGGTATCTCCCCTTCATCTCTCAAGAGTTCCACGATGGCAATTCGCGTGGGATTAGCCAGCGCCCGAAACAGGCTGGCCTTAAATTCCCGCAAAATCTCCGGCATCGAATCGGTATTGACCATCCAGGCCCCCGGCAGGGTGCATATTTAAAATCGTATATTCGAATTATTGAATATAGTTGCGGGAAGTCAATCGGATTTCGTTGTGAATTGCCGCGACTCTCTATTCTCCTACAAGGAATCCTAAAACCACCAGTAGAACGAACACCGCCAGAGTCCCCCAGGCCACATCCCGGCGAACGGCTTCCTTCGAAGCTCCGAGCCCAAAGTGAACACCCTGCTTATGCCACAGAGTCAGGCCCACTGGAACGGTCAACAGACCGAAAAACCAAAGCTCCCAGATACTCGAGCCGTGAAGCAGCATTTGACCGCAATCCCCTACCCTATCGAATGAGCCGCAGCTGATGTAAATTCCATTCACTACCAGACAGAAACCTGCAAAATAGCGGAAGACAAACGCCGCCGTCCCCCGGATGCAGACAACAAATGCCCAGAGTAAAAGGGGAACGATCACCCCAAAAATAGGTCCCGCCCAGACGACAAAAAGTGGATGGGGATTCTCGGAAAGATCCGTGCGCGAGATGGTCAAGGGATAAAGCACGACTCGTTCAACTTTACCACCGCTCAGAAGTGCTCCTATCACGTGCCCGGTCTCGTGCACGGCTTGCATTCCCAGCCAAGAGCCGAGTAACGTGGAGAGGATAAGCAGGATTTGGAAGCTGCGAGACACAGTTTTATCCCTCGTATGGAACTAGAGCGGTGGTAACTGAAAGAAAGTGTTTCCACTTTAAACGACCCGGGTTGCACTCTAACCTGAGTTTAGAATTGATAACGAACACGGCTATACGAGAACAATCTTACCATTGTCAATGTGCAAGTAAACGAGTCGATAGGAACAAGGCGTAAATGCTGAAATGTCAACGAAAAAGGGCTTGCTGCCATTCGCTGACAACAAGCCCTCTGAATCGGACCGGGGAGATTTGAACTCCCGACCTCTTGCACCCCAAGCAAAAGGCAATCGATCAAATTCGCAAGAAAAACCGGGGATTTCAGACGATGGCCGCGCCGTTCGTCCCTCAGTTCGTCCCAACTCTAAGAAAACCATCGAAGCCGACGCCTCAGAACTCGCCAAAATGATCGCTTCTCTTTCGAAGGCAGAACGAGCGAAACTGGTGGCATTACTCATCGCCGGGCCGGGGGTTGAATAGCACTATGACGCCGGAGAATGAACCGATCCCCGAGACGCCCGGGCTGCCGACTGGCGATTCGAAAGCTGAGCTGGGGGGAGGCACACCGCCAGATAGTCTCAAAGAGTCCGATAATGTCCGCTCTTCAATGCGTCATCGGCGCGAAATTGACGATTTACTCGCCTTGAAGCTGGGAACCGGCTCAACGATCAAAGCCGCCGCCGAAGCGGCCGGAGTATCAGAAAAAACCGTTTACCGGCGATTGAAGCGAATCCACTTCAAACAACAGATTCTAGGCGTTCGGCATCGGCTTCTAAGCGAATCAACAGGCTTATTGGCCGCACAACTAAACAAAGCTGTTTTGAAATTGTCCGATCTCGTCGACTCTCAGACAGAAACCGTCGCGCTTGCGGCTTGTCGGGCTTTATTTGACGCATCGACGAAAATGACCGAAATGATCGACTTCGCGATTCGACTTGAAATTCTCGAATTCCAGCAAAAAACAATCACGAAAGATCTGGCCGATGAAAAATAGAAAGGAACTGAACGAAGTCACGAATTCGATTGAAAGCGATTGGAGCAAACTCTCTGAGAGAATGCACGGGCCGGGCGTTAACTTCCGTTGGATCGCTCGAATAGCAAAGCGCGACATAGTAGATCTTGTCGGACCGCTCACGCTGAAGCAACGCAAATTATTCGAAGAATTCGAAGCAAAGCTAACTGAATGTGAAGCCGCCGGTATGGACTCCAAGGAACTAGGGCGAAGCTTAGCTGAACTCGCCCACCAACTTTTGAACGAAGCTACAACAACCTTGCAAAGATGGACAGCGGAAAGCATTATTATTTGAAGATCAAATCGACCAGTTCTTATGCGTTGCCTACCTTTCCACGACGTTTATAATTCAAGTATCAGGTAATCCTCGGAGTCGACACCGGGGATTCTGCGGTTGCCCGTTAGCGTGGAAGCACTCTCCGCGATAGCGGGCAACTGGCCTGATATTGAGAGTGCGTTCATGGTTCCATCGTCAACAAAGCAACCAAATCGAACTATTGCCCAAATCGACAAACGTTATTCTAATTGGAAAAAGGCGAATAGCTTGAGTGTCCAGCAAAGCATCAAATTGGCCGAAGCTGGTGGAAAAGCTCTGGGATATTGCCGTGAGATCGCTTATGGTATCGAAGAGCATCTCGCAACCAAGAATCTCGGTTACAAGCATCCCAGAGCATTACCACCAGCATCTATAATCGCCAAACTGTTCGATGCGCTGCAATCGGTTGGCAAACTAGTTCGAAAACTCAAGAGGAAGTGGTTACTTGAAGAATTGGCGTTTGATGAGATCGTACAGAAGCTGTCTCACGACCACATATCAGAGGAAATGCGAGTACACGCAAAAAAATGGGCCTTAATGTGGATCACGAAAACTATAGGCGGAAAATTTGAAGCATCCGATCTATCAGGCAGATGGGAATCCGCCAGCAAGGGGGATGCAGGACTGTTAATTTTTTGCGAAGCAATTCATTACCTCGATCATTCAGTAAACAGCATCACTGGCTACGATACCCGGGCATATCGACATCAAATTCTTGATCTTAATTCGACGATAAAGTTGACTACCAGATTGAGGGCGATTTCGAGAAAGGATACCTGGAACCCAGAGGATGCATTTTACTACGATTTTCATTCGATGAGTCTCGTTCTGTCGATGGGGGAGTTGGGTCTTAAAGCCAAAAAGCATCCCGTAACTTTTGACGAGCTGGAGAAGTATACAGATACCCTGATTCTAAAGCAAAAGCAGGTTAGGGAAGAAAATAGAGAGATGTCCCAAAAGCGAAAGATCTCAATTACTAAGCGTGAAATCGATGCGACCTTGAATCAAACGATAGCGAAAAAAAGTCTTAAATTTCTTAGTGAGTCTGAAAGTGAAATTAAACCGGACGCATTACCTGAATCGCTCTCAGATGTAGTGAACAAATATATCATTTTGTCCCTATCGTCACTAAACGCTTATTCCAGCGAAACATGCCAAAGCTGCTCTAGATTAATGAAATATATCAGAAGTCAATTTGATGGAAATCCCAAAATTCAAAAGGTGCGAAGCCCTTCTGCGTACCAGAAAAGGCTGGGACTTTTGAAGCGCCTCGGGCTACTTCAAACAAACGGTTTAGGTCAAAACAGTGGTCACTATCTAACCCAACAAGGAATAAAAATTGCACGCGATCTAAAGCGATCAAGTGGCTGAAAGAAATAAGAATCATAATTCGTCATAGATCATCGTACATCGTCATAATTTACATCTCTCTAATCACCGTTTAGGATTTCACTAGTCAACCGCGAATCAATCGCGGCATTCATCGACTTAGGGAGTCCAACAAGTGCAAACCGTTACCACTACGCCGGGGAAACGCCTCGGCGACGCCAAAGAAGTCGCAAGGCTTTTGGACTGTTCATGGCGGCATGTCCTTCGAATGGCCGACGCTGGCCTTTTACCGTGGGGCTGCAAGTTAGGAACACTTCGCCGCTGGGATCTCGACGAGATTTCCAAATGGATTTCTGAAGGCTGCAAGCCGGTCCGCTCTCACAAAGGGAGGGACTAAAAATGTCGTGCAATCCGAATTTACTCAAGGCTGAGGCTATCGGGCAAGGCGAAGAGCTAAGGGATCGTGGAATGGCTCTCGCCGCAAACGGGGCCGGGCGTCAAATCCTGATACTAACCGCTCAAATCGCACTCCTCGAAGCTGTCCGACGGAATCCAAGCCGATGCACCACAACGGACGATATAACCGCCGATTTGATGGCGAAGCATTCGGACGGTGGCCGATGGCGGGGAACCGTTCCGAGATCTCTGGCGGTGGCCGGCTTGATTAAGAAAATAGGCACCGTGAACTCAAGCCGCGCCGCCCGTCACTCTGGCTATCTGGCTCAATGGCAAGGCGTCTCAGATTCTGCAATTGATGCCCATTTAGTCACTCTGCGCCGTGAACTCAACGAATTAAAAACTCAATCCAGTTCGGCTGATGCCGGGCTATTTGCAGGCTTTGAAACGGAATCGGGCCGGACGGTTGCTCCCGCCGACCCGATGATTAAGGAGTAATCGCAATGGAACCACGAAAACGCCTTTCGGATATTTTAGCAGAAAGCGCTTCAAGAAAAAGTTTTTCGGAACTTTGGAAGAATACAAAGCCTGCGCGGGATTTTGTTGTAATCCCTGCGGGCGAATACCTATGCCGGGTTCGTTCCGGGGAATTGGGCGTCACTAAAGAGAAAGGCACAAGATTCTACAAACTTGGATTCGAAATCGTCGAAGGGGAATTTGCAAGGCGACGGGTTTGGCATGATTCTTGGCTGACGCCTGATGCGCTTCCTTACACGAAGCGGGATCTAGAGAAAATCGGGATCTACACCGAAGAACAACTTGAAGAGCCGTTGCCCACCGGGATATTGGTCAAATTACGTCTGGTAGTTCGCCGTGACGAAGATGGCAAGGAGCGGAATCGGATCAAATCCTTCGAGTACTTCGGTAGGGAGGAAGCCGACCCTTTCTCGCCGGAAGATCTGACCGGGGGTGACAGCAAATGATTCACCCCGATTACAAATTTGGCTTTCGCGTTGCGGGCGATATAACCGGACGTCGTAACCTGATTGACTTCGAAAAAGCTTTCCTTGCCTACCTGGAGAACTCTCCGAAAGCGGAAACCCACAAAGAAAGCTATCTAAGCGCTTTCGTGTTCGGGGCCGACTTCCGGGCCTACCTTGACCGCGAAGGCTCTCCAAGGGGCTTTAATGGGCCTTGCTGGGCGCCTTACGTTTGGTTCGACATCGACGAAGCCGAACTACCGAAAGCCCTCGAAGCCGCCAAATTTCTCGCCGAGTCGCTATTGGAGCGATACCGCACACTTCATGCTGATGATTTATTGCGTTTCTTCTCAGGCTCAAAAGGCTTTCATATCGGGGTGCCCGTTTGCTGGGAAGCTGCGCCTTCTATAGTCTTCAACTCCGTTGCCCGACGCATGGCCGAGGGATTAGCCAACCGCGCCCGCGTCAAAATCGATAGCGGTGTTTATGACAAAGTTCGCTGCTTTCGGGCGCCTAACTCGACGCATCCGAAAACGGGGCTGAGGAAGCGATTTCTTGAACATTCCGAACTAATGGGGCTATCCGTCGACGGAATTTTGGAACTCGCAAAAGAACCGGTTGCAGTCGAACTCGGCGAAAGACCGAAACCGGATTCGTTAATGCTCGAAGATTGGCGGATTGCTGTTGAGGAAGTAGACCGGAACGATAGGGCAAATGAACAACGCCGCCTAGACCTCACGGACGGTAATGCCAAGCTTAACCGCTCAACTCTCGACTTTATCCGGGCAGGGGCATTGGAGGGAGACCGGCATCGACTTTTATTCTCGGCCGCTGCAAATCTCGCTGAGTTAGGCTGCCCGCCGACCTTGGCGCATGAACTTCTCACCGAGACGGCTCTCGATAGTGGGTTAAAACCTTCAGAAGTTCGAAGGCAGATTGATTGCGGGCTTACTCATGTGAAAGGGGGTAAGCCGTGAAAAGCTTCTTTACTGCCGGAGATCTCTTCGAAGATTGGCGGGATGAAATAGAAAGCGGTAAGCCGCCGACCCTGTATCGATGCGGGACCGGAGACTTCGAGAAAATCGAGCTAGGACCGGGCCGGGTTATGCTCATCGGCGGAGCGCCCGGCGCTGGGAAAACGGCTTTTGTCATGCAATGTGTAGTCGATGCTCTAAGGATCGACCCGACGCTTCGGGCTTGCGTGCTTAACGTCGAAATGGCGCCGGGTGTTTTGCTTGACCGCCAGCTTGCGCGGCTCTCTGGAGTCGATGCCACATTGATACGCCAGCGAAAACTCGAAACGATTCACGCCGATAGGATCGATCAAGCTTTCAGCACACTCGAATCTATCGGGGAAAGGTTAGCTTTCGTCCGACCGCCCTACTCGCTCGAAAATTTGGCGAACGCCGCCGATGAGTTCGAATCGGGGCTATTAGTTCTGGATTACATCCAGCGAATTGAAGCGCCTGGAGATCATGCCGATAACCGGGGATCTGTAAACGCGTCGATGAATTTCCTTCGGCAATTCGCAGACAACGGCCAAGCGGTTATCGTTGTTTCTGCCGTGGGCCGAACGAAAGACTCAAAAGGGCGAAGTTCTTATTCCGGGGAGGGGTTAAACCTAGCATCATTCCGGGAATCTTCCGAACTAGAATTCGGCTGCGATGATGCCTACATACTTGTACCCATTGACGAAGACACTGTAAAGCTAGGTCATCACAAAAGCCGGCATGGCGAACAGCGGGATATATCTTTGAGCTTCGCGAAGTCGATTCAACGATTCACGCCAGAATCGGCGCCGTCAATCCCGGGGAGTAAGCCGAGAACGCCGATTGAGTCGCTCTGGAATCGCCCTAAACCGGCCAAGGGGAGCGTATGAGCAAACCCTTTGAAATCGGGGCCGAACCGCCGCCGCTGGCATCGAAGAACCAGAGGAAGCTTACGCCAAAGAAATTTACTAAGGGCCGTTTTAACGACATAAACAGCTTCCTCGACTTTGCGGCATCGAACCTTGAACGGTCCGATTTGGTTGTTTGGCTGCTGCTCTGGCGGGATACCGGTCGCGATGGCTGCGCCCGCCCATCAACACAATATTTAGCGATGCGGGCCGGTTGTAGTCGGGAAACCGTTTCCCGGGCGATTGCTTCACTAACCTCGAAGGGATTGCTTTCGATCATACATCGTGGCGGATTGAATCGGGGGCCGAGTGTGTATCGTATTCGACCGCCCAACATGTGACGCCGAGATCACAGGCGCATGTGACGCCTAGCTACGTCGCACGGTGACGTGGGGATCACATATTCCATAAAGATTCCATAAGTGACGCCCCTAAAGGGCGTCGATTGAAGACAAATAATTACCGGGCGAGAGGCTTTCCCTGTGGGGTAACCATTAAGCCCGAATCCAACAATCTACAAATTTGAAACAGGTAATACAAATGAAGTCGAAACAACCATTGACCGAACAGAATAAGAAAAAACCGGCGAGAAAGCCTAATCAGCGTAAAGCCAAGCTCAATCCCTCTTTCGAAGAGGTATTTTGCGCCCTGATGGATTTGGACGAACTGGCCGAACCGAATCGAGGGACCGAAGTTCTAAACGCTGCTAACGAGATTGCTTACGAAATTCTGATTTCTGCGAAAACAATCTGCAAAGCGAAGCTTCGAGAGTTAGGGCGAAGTGGCATAACGAGCAAATAACCCTGATTGCGCGATAGGCCGAAAAGAGTTATAATCCTATTACCTTCGGGGAGAACGGGCCGGCGAACTGGAAAGCGCCGCGTCCCGTTTCTCTCCCGACTTTCCAGAGGTTCAATTCAATGGGATCGATACGCCGAAAACATACTTGGAAGCGAATACCGCCCGAAGCGAAAATTATTGAAGTCGATGGCAAGCGGTTCGCTACTTGGATCCAGAACGGGCGCCGCCGAAAAGAGGAAGTCCGCACGATACAATCCGGGCCGCATAAAGGCGAAGATAGAATTGTATTTATGCCAAAGACCTGGTACGCGAAATACCGCGACGCCGAGGGATTAGTCTGTGAAGTGAATACGAACTGTAAAGACGAAATGGCTGCAAGGCGATTTCTTTCGACTCTGGAAAGAGACGCCGAACGGATTCGAAAGGGCGTTATCACTTCCGAAGAGACTCGGATCGCTGAACATTCTGGCCTAGCCATGAAATCCCACGTTTCCGACTTCGAAACTTATCTGGAAGCGAAAGAGACTACAAAAGTCTATCGGGAAAATTGCCGTAGGTATCTCGAAAGATTGGTGAAGGAATGCGAATTCGAGACCTTGAGAGATTTGAGAAGAGAACGCTTTGAAAAATGGCTCTCGCTGCAAGTTGCTGAAAAGATGTCTGCTCGAAGTCGCAACGCGCACCGCAACGCCTTAAACACTTTCTGCAATTGGGCTGTCCAGACCGAGAGGCTAGCAAGCAATCCTTTCCGGGGAGTGTCTAAAGCGAACGAAGCCGCCGACCCGAAACGGCAACGCCGAGCAATGACCGCCGAGGAACTCGAACGCTTGTTACTGGTGGCAAGAGAACGCCCTTTCAATGAAGTAGCACTCATCCGAAGAGGGCCGAAAAAAGGTACGCTATCAGAGAAAGTTTCGAACAAAACCCGCGAACGCATGGAGCTACTCGGGAAAGAAAGAGCACTCATCTACAAATCACTGGTTCTGACCGGATTACGGAAGTCGGAACTGGCATCTATCAAAGTCTCTTCGCTGGATTTAGATTCTGATAACCCTACCGCCGTATTGAACGCCGCTGATGAGAAGAACCGCTCTGGTTCCGTAATTCCTATTCGAGAGGATCTAGCGGACGATTGGAGGGAATGGCTCTCTCAGAAACTGCAAATATTGCGAAAGGAATGCTTTCGAAAAGGTCAACCGGTTCCGGCTCACCTTCCGGGCGATACGCCTCTCTTTCGAATTCCCGGGCAAATTATTCGGATTATGGATAGAGATTTGAAAGCCGCCGGGATCTCGAAGAGGGACGACCGAGGGCGAACTATCGACTTGCACGCCTTGCGAACTACCTTCGGGACGCTGATGAGTAAAGGCGGGGTATCACCTAGAACCGCTCAAGCCGCGATGCGGCACAGTGACATTAAGCTGACGATGGGCGTTTATACCGATCCGAGGTTGCTCGATGTCCGGGCCGCGCTCGATGTACTTCCTCGACTTGAAGTCGAAAGACCTTCTAACGAATCTCTGAGGATGACCGGGACGGAGGGTAAACCGAAAGTCGATATGAGTCAGTTCGTCCCTCAGTTCGTCCCTACTGCTGGAATTTTGGGACGAACGGGAGCAAACGTGGACAATCTTACAATGATGAGTAACCAAATGGTTGAACCGAACGAAATCGTCGTAAATGCTGAAATGTCAACGAAAAAGGGCTTGCTGCCATTCGCTGACAACAAGCCCTCTGAATCGGACCGGGGAGATTTGAACTCCCGACCTCTTGCACCCCAAGCAAGCGCGCTAGCCAAGCTGCGCTACGGCCCGAATCCGCTCGAGAATTGCTCCCCAAACTGATGCACTCGTTATAATTACCCCGCCGACGTTTTCAAGGGCTATTTGCTCTCCTCAACAAAGAGTTTCCCGCTATGGATAGGTTCGCGGATCTCCAAAAGCATCTTCAGAAACATACCCAGGCCGAAATTCGATTCGATAGCACCACACGACACCTCTATAGCACCGACGCCAGCATCTATCAGGTCCCACCGCTCGGTGTAGTAATTCCCCGTACCGCCGAAGATCTCCAGAGCACTCTTCAAATCGCACTGGAACAAAAAATTCCCATAATTCCCCGGGGCGGCGGCACCAGTCTCTCCGGCCAATCGATCGGGGCCGGCCTGATAATCGATTGCTCGAAATACCTGCAACGAATTCAATTCGGCGAGTTGGACTCCCAGGGTCGGCCAACGGAGATGGTCGTCCAGCCGGGGGTAGTACTCGACGATCTGAACCGAGCCGCCGGGAAGTATCAGATGCAGTTCGGGCCGGAAGTAGCGACCGCCAACCGGGCCACTCTAGGGGGGATGATCGGCAATAACTCTGCCGGTTCCCGATCAATAGTGTATGGCCGAACCATCGATCATGTTTTGGGACTGAAGATGATGTTTGCCGATGGCACTTTTCAGCAGATTGGAAAACTCCCGG
Organism: Telmatocola sphagniphila; assembly: GCF_018398935.1. GTDB lineage: Bacteria > Planctomycetota > Planctomycetia > Gemmatales > Gemmataceae > Telmatocola > Telmatocola sphagniphila. Next base: position 2,532,949 of record NZ_CP074694.1, read on the forward strand.
CGGTCGCTGAACGGAACAAAAATTTTCAGAAGATTCTGACAGGCCACGAGACCGCGATTCGCGCGGTTTTTCCCAAAATCCAAAGACGCGTCAGCGGCTACAATCTGGTCGACTGCCTGCCGGACAATTCACTACTTCCCTTACTGGTTGGCAGCGAAGGGACCCTAGGTTTCACACTGGAAGCACGGCTACGGCTGATTCCCAAGCCCAAACAAAGGGGATTGATCGTTCCGCAATTTAGTTCAATGCGTGCCGCCTTGGATGCCCTATCCCTTTGCCTGGAGTCAAAGCCGAGTGCCGTGGAGTTGATGGATGCCCTGCTCATTCAATTGGCCAAAAAACAACGCGGACTGGCGGATAGCTTCCAAGTCGTTACCGGCGACCCGGCAGCCTTGCTCATTGTCGAATTGGTTGGGGACGACGGCGCCGAAGTGGCTGATCGATCTGAAAAATTAGAACAGCGACTTCGTTCGGTACCTGGGTTGACCGACGTCGCAAGCGTGCTGCAGAACGAGGAGCGGGAGAAACTCTGGAATGCTCGGCGCTCCGCCGTGCCCCTGCTTTACAGCATTCCCGGCAAGCGAAAGCCGATTACCTTCGTCGAAGACACCGCCGTTTCGCCCGAGGTCCTGCCGCAGTTTGCCGATGATTTCCGTGAAATCTTGAAGAGACATGGCACGGATGGGGCTTTTTACGGCCACGCCAGCGTCGGCTGTCTGCATATCCGCCCTTTGCTGGATATCCAGCGTAATGAAGACCTGAATCGCATGACAGCGATCATGGAGGATATCACTTCTCTGGTGCGCAGCTACAAGGGTTCCTTGAGTGGCGAGCATGGCGACGGGTTGGTACGCAGTTCCTGGAATCGCAAGATGTTCGGCGATGAGGTCTACGGGGCTTTCCAACAAGTGAAAGACCTCTTTGATCCGGGCAATCTCTTCAATCCCGGCAAGATTGTGAACGGGCCGCCGATGACGGAAAATCTTAGGTATGCGAAAGCGGAGAAGATCGAATTAATCACTGTAAAAACCCAATTCGACTATTCGAAGCAGGAAGGGTTCTTCAATTCGGTGGAACTCTGCAACGGATCGGGCGTCTGTCGAAAAACGCAGAATGGGACCATGTGCCCTTCTTATCGGGCCACCAGAGATGAGAAGGACACTCCGCGCGGCCGGGCGAACGCGCTGCGCCATGTAATGGTGGATCAGCAGCCGATCTCCGAACGCTGGGTTCATGAAGTGATGGACCTTTGTTTGAGCTGCAAGGCGTGCAAAACCGAATGCCCCAGCAATGTCGACGTTGCCAAAATGAAGGCGGAGCATCAGGCGGCCTATTACGCAATCCACTCCCGACCCCGAAGCCATTATGCCGCCCGCTACGTCGATACCTTGAATAAGCTAGGTAGCCTACTCCCCAGCTTGTCGAACTGGCTGGGAAGCTTCTCTTTTACGCGAAGGATCGCCGGCTTTCATGCGGATCGTCCGTTACCCCGATTTGCTCGGCGGTCCTTTTTTTCCTGGTTCCGACGACGAAAAACTCCCTTGAAACCTAAAAACGGCAAGTCGATCGTTCTGTTTGCGGACTGTTTGACCTCCTATACCGAACCAGGCATCGGCCGGTCCACCGTGCAGATTCTGGAATTGCTGGGTTACACGGTCGAACTCTCCAGCGTGAAATGCTGCGGACGAGCCAAGATCAGCAAAGGTTTTCTTGCGGAAGCCAAAGCGGCAGTTCGAGCGGGAGCCCAAGCATTAGCAACCCAGGCCGCGACGGCCGAGGCGATCATCGGTTGGGAACCGAGTTGCGTCGTAGCCCTGCAAGATGAATGGACGGAACTTTTGGTCTCTCCGGAAACGAAAGCAATAGCGGCAAAAACCTGGCTCATCGACGATTGGTTGGCCGTGCACCTGAAAGAGTTGCTTCCGCACTGGCCCGCCGCCGCTGAAAAGAAATCGGTAGTCCTTCACGGACATTGCCATCAAAAAGCCATGCTGGGAACTGCTGGACCGGTGCAGGTTCTAAAAGCAATCCCAGGTTGCGAAGTGAAACTTCTGGATACCGGCTGCTGTGGCATGGCCGGGATGTTCGGCTACGAAAAAGAACATTATGAATTGAGCAAGCAGATCGCCGAGTTGTCGGTGCTACCGCAATTGCGAGATAATCCCCAGGCGACGGTCATTGCGGATGGAACTTCCTGCCGTCATCAAATCAGCGATTTGAGCCAAAGGCCTTCCATGCATCTGGTGGAATGGGTGGCCAGTAACCTGAATTTGGATTCGAAATAGACCGCGATCAGCTCGAAGAAGTTTTAGCTTCAAACGACGCGATTTTATCGATCCGGCGCAAATGACGGCCCTGTTCAAACTCGGTGGACAGGAAGATGCTGAGAATTCGTTCGGCACCGTCTTCCCCTAGCAAATCGGCGGACAGGCAGATGACGTTGGCGTCGTTATGGCGCCGGCAGAGCTCGGCCGTTATCGGATCGTGACAGCAGGCCGCCCGGACATTAAACACTTTATTAGCCGCGATGCACATGCCGACACCCGTGCCGCAGATCAAAATTCCGCGGTCGTATTCGCCCTTACTGACGCCCTCGGCTACCACGAAGGCGTAATCCGGATAATCTACGCTGACATCGGGCGTGTTCGCGCCCAGATCGCTGATCTGGTGTCCCTGATCTCGAAGCCAGTTGAGAAGGCGCTGCTTCATGGCAACGCCACGGTGATCATTGGCCAAAGCAATTTTCATAAAATTAATTTAGCTGTCAATTTAGTATCAGACAAGCAACAAATAGACGGTAATCTCGTTCTGGGAGTCGACTTCCCAGGCAAAAGTGAACCGTCCAACGGCCTTCGAGTCCATGGAAGCTATTCTGTGATGTTGAGCAGATTATTGCCACGCGGTGCGATAAAGGCGAATTCAATTCTCGCGATTTAGAGTTTCAGGAAGTTCTTGAGGATCACCGGGCCTTCCACCGTAAGGAAACTCTCCGGATGGAACTGAACACCATGCAAGGGCCAGGTTTTATGCCGGACCCCCATAATTTCTCCTTCGGCTGTCCAAGCTCCTATCTCGAAATCGGGATTGTGGAATGTTTCTTTTTTAATCACCAGACTGTGATACCGGGTCGCGTCAAACGGATTCGATAAACCCGCAAAGAGCCCTTTGCCGTCGTGGTGAATCGGTGACACTTTCCCATGCATGATGCGAACATTGCGCACCACTTCGCCACCGAAGGTATGCCCGATGCACTGATGCCCCAGGCAGACGCCGAAAATGGGAATCCGGGCCGCGAAATTCTGCAGCACCTGATTCGAGATTCCCGCTTCTTTGGGTGTACAGGGTCCGGGAGAAATAATGATGTGGCTGGGCTTGAGTTCCTCAATTTTTTCGAGAGTAATCTTATCGTTCCGGTAGACCTGCATGTCCAGATTCGGGTCGATCTCGCCGAACCGCTGAACGAGGTTGTACGTAAAAGAGTCGTAATTATCGATGAGAAGAATCATTTTGAAATTCTAGTGGGCAAGAATGGACCGGATCCAATGGATTCTGTCAAATTCCAGTAAATGGCTTGCAAATCAGGATTGCCGAGCGGGCTTAGCCTGGGCACTGTTAGCCGTCGAATCATATTTCCCGTTCGCTTCCTCGGGGGAAAGGATTTTAAGTACACTCTCCGTTGCGGGTAAGTCGTACCAGGCCCCATCGGCGAAATCGACTAGGGCTCTGCCTCCACAATTCACGGTAATTACCCGCCCTGTCAACCCCGCGAATCGGCTGAGTTCCCCGATCGGTTCGATGACCGTGACGAATTGATCGGTCCATTTTTTCTTCAGAGCGATTTCCGTATCCGTGATGTAGTTCATGGAAGCTCACCCCAGGATATCGAACGATTTCAGGAACTGGCAAGCGTCCTGAGCCCCCGATTCACGGGGTATGCCTCGATCGTGATAATCGACTGCGATTGCCCCTGTGTATTTCATTGTATTCAACTCTCGAAACAAGCTTTCCCAGTCGATACTGCCATGACCGGGAGAGCGAAACTGAAAGCCGCGTCGGGGATCACCGCTCGGAAGATAACTGTTGAGAATCCCGGCTCGCCCGTTCAGCGTCAAAATCGCGTCCTTGGCATGGACGTGGTAGATGCGTGTGGGGAAAGCTCGCAGAAATTCCAAGGGCTCGACTCCCTGCCAGTGCAGATGGCTGGGATCGAAGGTGAAACCGAATTCCTCGCTCCCATGCACGGCATCCAGAACCATTTCCGCCGAGTAAAGATCGAACGCCATCTGCCCGGGATGCACTTCGAAGGCGAATTTGACCCCGGTTTCCCGGCAGGCTTCGAGTATTGGACGAAAGTTCTTGCCAAAATCCTTGAAGGCCTGGCTGATGAGCTTTTCGGGAGCAGCGGGGTAACCTGCAACGTAAGACCAAATCGGCGAACCGGTGAAACCCGAGACGACGGCCACACCGAGCTTTTGAGCCAGATGAATTGTGGCGACCATTTCCTCGATGGCTCGTTTTCGAACACCTTCCGGCTTACCATCGCCCCAGATAACCTCGGGCAGCAAAGCTTTATGGCGTTCGTCGATCAAATCGCAGATCGCCTGACTGACTTTGTGATTGCTGACTACGCCGATTCGCAGATCATAACGGCTCAGGGTTTCTCGAATTTGCGATAGGTAGCTGGAGTCGCTGGAGGCCCGGCCCACATCAATAAATCCGGGATAGCAGGTCAATTCAAATCCGGCATATCCCCATTGGCTGGCTTTGGCCGAGAGCTCTTCCAGAGCGAGATCGGTCCAGCCGTTCGTGAACAGTAGAATTTGTTGAGGCATGCTCGACGCTCGCCACTCCGTGGCTCGTGAGGATCTGAAAACTCGGTCCACAAATGACAGAGATCGGCTGATTCGCCGATCTCCGCAAGTTCAATTAAACACTCGGCTTAGGATCTGTCGAACTGGTTGGCGGCGGATCGATCGGCTTAATATCGCTCGGCGGCACGGCTCGCAAGGTCGGCGGATCGACCATCTGAACCACCGGAGCCGAATTCACGGCTTCGGGAGCCGGAGTCGGAGAAGGAGGAGGCACCTTAGCCCCTTGCGGTTCGAAATCGGCATCGTCGATGTGGATTTCATCGATCTCCGTTTCATCGACCTTCTTCCGCATCAGCAGGTAAATCATTGAACTGGCCGTCCAGAAGTAACTGTAGCTGAAACCGAGCATGAGCATGAAGACGGCGGTCAACCAGAAGGAAACCATTCCAGCGCCGGCAATGTTGTACCAGGTGTATTCCTTCAGATATTCTTCCGCGGCAGTCTTGTGAACGTAGACATCGTTGTAAGTTTCCAACGGGGTTCCTTCGAGCAGCAACTGCCGCCAGCCGAAAGATGTCGGAGCGTAAGTGTACAGATACTGCGGTTCGCGATTGGTAGTCTGAGTCAGGATTGTCTGGCTCACCCCCCAGTTAGCGAGATATACAGTCAAAGAAGTAACCACAACCACGAAGAATACCAGCACTGCCCCGTAGAGAATCGAAATGATGGAGTACCAGAGGTAGCTCCAGGGCGATTCATAAACGTAGTTGTAGGACCGACTGAGCGCATCGAAGGTGTCGCTTCCTTCGGCACTCAGAGTCGTGTACATCAGCGGGTACCCAACAAGGCCCAACACAATCAGGGCCATGATGAAGCCGGCGCCGAGGGGAATCAACCATCCCAGGCCATCGATCAGAATATCGCCGATGCCCGGAATCAAATGGAACAGGCCGAAGACCATGCAACCAATGACAATGGCGAACAGGCCGGCGATGGGAACCACCGGAGAGCTCACATAAGAAATATAGTGTTTGCGAACGAAATCGATGGCGCCTCTCAATCCACCAGTTTCCTTCCCGGCGAGCGTGCTAATGGCCATTCGGGTGATAATTCCGCCGAAGAAAGCCCAGATGGCCAGTTCAACCAAAAGCAGCACGACCAGGTAGAGCCGAGTCCAGGTATTGGCCTGGGCGTCGAATAGATAGCTCACCGGGGTCAAAAACTTCAAGAGCGGTTCGACTAGTACGAAAACCTGTCCCTGAAGGAATCGGCCGATGGTTTCGTTGCGCTCATTCGGGCTGCCGGTGACGGTATTCTTCAGCATGGAGACCGGATTGGGTCCGCGATCCTCGAACCAGGGCATGATTCGGTATTTACCGCCTTTGATTGTGTGCTTGACTCCATCTACCGTTTCGTATTCTTCGATAGCTGTGGAACCAGCCAGTTTGTACTGCAGTTTCCAGGAGTTTAGCCGACGAGAGTAGTCGTCGTTACGCTTCTTAATCGCTTCCTCATCGGTCACGCCGTCCTTCTGATAGGACTTCGGATCGAAATCGGTGAGTTTCGGCTTGGCTACAAAGAAGAAGTTGTTGAAGAACAACGAAATGATTAACCAAGCCAGGGCGGTGGTTAAAATACCGACTGCGGCAACAATCAGTTTAAAAGGATCGAGTGCGACGAGAAAAGTTCTAAACAAGCGGAGCCACGGAAATGTCTTGAGCCAATCGATTTCACGGGTCGCCAAGCGCTCGTCGGCCATGCGTTTTTCCTCAGGTGTCGGACTTGCGGACTTCTTCGAGTAAGGATTCGTCGGGATATTAAGGTGAGATTATAGTCCGGCCCGCAAACGTGGCAATCACCCTTTGAAATGAAGATTGGCCGTAGATCTCGACGGAGCGAAATCCACGGCCAATATGCGTTTAGGGGATTGTTCCAAGGAAACTAGAAAGAAATACCCACGCCGATTTCGATACCTTGTGTCATCCGGAAGGCTTTGTGGGTGTATCCGGGTTCGATGTCCCCGAAGTTCCAGCCGATCGGATCGGTCATCTGATAGGTATTGAAGTACATCAGAGCGTTATAGCTCGCCCGGACGGATACCCCTTTGATGGGATACCACCAGAAGCTGGGCTTGAGCCCGACGTTAGGTACCACGCTGTACTGATCGAACTTGTTCTTGCTCTGCGTGCCGGATGCCCGGTCTTCCCTCTCGTAGTCGGCGGAAGCCCGTGCGAAGTCGAGCATCAAAGCCGCCGTGGCATCCAACGACAGAGCGAAGTTATTCCCCAGATAGACTTCGTTGCCGCAACCCAAGAAGGCACCGAACATTCGCTGCTTCAAGGTGTTATTGTAATTAGCGGCATCCGTACCATCGGAGTTCCCGTTCACGTCGGTGGCAACTGTGAACCAGTTAAACCGTTCCGAAATCTGTGAATATCGGAAACCCATCAGAGCATAGGTCCGCGAATAGTCCGTTTCCATTACAGGAGCGCGACCGGTGATATCCAGGTTCGAAAAGTGCTGGATGAAACTGATCGTTTCATACGTCGCCCCGTTCCAGATACCGTAAAGCCGCCCCGTGATGGGAAACGGCGAGAACTCTTGAGAAAACTGATCGTCGAAGGTTCGGATCTTCGGACCACTGTAATAGTTCGTGAAGTTGTAAACGCCTGAGTACAGGTAGGTATTCTGGTTCAGGTTTCCCGGATTGGAAATATTCCCAGGACCGCTTGCCCCCGCCGTGTACTTGGCGTCCACCAGATCCATATAACTCAGCGAAATGGCAAATCCACTTTCGAACTTATAACCCAAGGTAATTTCGTACCCGGGTTGATAGGTCGAACGGCCCAGTTGTCCGGTGGTCAGTGCGATCGCCCCACTGCCGACGAAGGTCCCAGGTGTTCCCGAGAAAGCACCGATGCTATCTCGGAAGCCATAAACCGCCACGACCTGATTTCCCAGCGGCCTCGTCTGGGACATGAAAGCCACTTCGATGGCTCCGTAGAAGCCTCCCGAACTCGCTTTATCCGGACCGATCGGTAACGGCACTGGATTCGCCGGTATCCCCGAAAAGTCGTAATTATTCGTTTGCTGCGCTTTCGACGAAGTAACGCCCACGAAAAGGACGCTAGCCAGGACGAGAGCCTTGCTCATCCAACGGTATCGCATAAGCCATAACCCCCTTACAAACTGCCGGAAAATCAGCGACTCGCAATCCCCCTGATCGAGTCGTCTGCTGCACCGACAGATGGCTATTTCAACCGGTATGCGCATTTGTGGAATGCACGCACCGGGAAATCAATGCCCGCGTTACATAACTCTATTCGGTATTCCGTCAACGCCAGATTTGCCAAAAATGCGGGCTCCGGTGGCAAATACTCATTTTTTTTCGACGGATTTCTTAAAGATGGGTAGGATAACCTTTGCGAGTCAAGAATTGGGTTTTGAGTGATTTGCCTGAAAGTAGGATTTTTTACAAATGAACTGGCCCCATGGTGAGTTTTATCATTGACGAATGAGTGCGTAGCGTTCATGCTATAATCACCGTACAGAGTTTTGACTTACACAGGAGTCCTTGATGCCATTTTCGTGCCGGTATTGCCTACTTTGCTCCGTAGTTGCTCTCGGGGCCGTTTCCATCGTTCCTATGACCTTGATGAAAGCTCAAAGTTATGGGCCGAATGTCTCGATCACCCGCCCCCGGCCGAACCTCCCCATCAGTCTCTTACCCCCGGCTCCCTCATTCGCCCCACCCAGCCGACAACTAAATCCCGTAAATACTTTGTTCGGTAGCACCAGCGGTGGTACCAGCGGTACCAGCGGCACGACGGGTACGAGTGGAACTAGCGGTAATAACAACGGCACCTCAGGTACCAGTGGCAGTTTCAGCGGGAACAATGGGGGCAATAACGGTACCAGTGGGGGTATCAGCGGTAGCATCAGTGGGGGCAATTCCGGTAGCATTAGTGGAGGCGTCTCGGGTGGCGTCAGCGGTGGAGTTAGTGGCGGCATTGGCGGTGGTGGTTCCACATCCGGCGGCGGCGGCTTGAGCGCGTTCGGCTTCGGTTCCCAGGGGGGTTACAATCTCCCCCAGGGCGGCGTGACTCCTCCCGGTGTTATGCCCAACACCATGATCGGCTACATCGGTGGCTCAGGCGGCGGTAACTTCGGTGGCGGCTTCCAGGGCTTCTCCGGAACCTCGGGTACCCAAGGCGGCGGTATCCAGGGGGTACAGGGACAAGGGGGCGGCATTCAAGGAGGCCAAGGGGGATTTGGTGGTGGAATCGGCGGAGGTATTGGTGGTGGAATCGGCGGAGGTATTGGTGGTGGGATCGGCGGAGGTATCGGTGGCATCGGTGGTGGGATCGGCGGCGGCAAAATCGGATTCGCCGGCACAATGGGTCAATAAACCTGTTTTCGCAGCCTCTACAATCTAAAGTTCAACCCAACGAGCCGGTTTCGGCTCGTTTTTTTGCGCACCCATTCAACAGCGAAGCTCGCATTTTATTTGCCGCTGCCCACTTCAGCTAGGAATCGAAAGATATAAACCGCTCCACCCTGGTGCGACCGCGTCATTCTAAGACAGCATTTATCTTTACAAGGCTCATTCTGATCACGCAAACGCATCAGTCGAACCCCTAACATGTGGGTCCATTTTCAACCGAAATGCTGTGAATTCGGCTACTCGCACCCTAGGCTCCACCCTTTTTCGGCAAAAAACAATTCTGCTGTAAGATCGGTCATGATAAATTGAATTTTAAGATAATTGGTTTTTCTTAAAACCAAATCAAATTTTGGGGCGTTTATTTATTGGAAACTCGCCCTTGCTCTTTTACGAAACCACCTGGGAAATCGAACAGGAAATCCAACCATGCGAAAAATTCTGGTTTACTCGTTGCTTCTTTTGGGCTTAGCCAGCCTCTACCCCATGACTTACATGGCCGCCCAGGGCAATTTTGGGCCCCCCGTCACGGTCACTCGACCCCGACCGAATGTTCCCATTAACCTCCTGCCGCCCCGACCAACCGCGCCGCCCCCTTCCCGACCGCTGAACCCAGTGAATACTCTTTTCGGCAACAGCACTGGCACCTCGGGCAACAGCAATACGGGAAATAGCGGTAGCACCTCGGGCGGCGTCAGTGGGGGCATTTCGGGGGGCATTAGTGGAGGGATCAGTGGGGGAATTAGCGGAGGGATCAGCGGCGGCATTTCCGGGGGGATCAGCGGAAGCATCAGTGGTGGTATTTCCGGGGGAATTAGTGGAGGCATCGGCGGATCTACCGGCGGAACTTCTGGGGGCCTCAGCGCTTTCGGCTTCGGAGTCCAAGGCGGCTATAACCTCCCCTCCGGAAGCCTGACTCCGCCGGGAGTGATGCCAAACACTATGATCGGCTACATCGGCGGAGCCGGGGGAGGCAACTTTGGTGGGGGCTTCCAGGGTTTCTCGGGAACCTCGGGCATTCAAGGCGGCGGGGTCCAGGGAGTTCAGGGATTTAGCGGCGGTGGGATTAGTGGAGGAATCGGCGGTGTTGGTGGAGGGGCCGGATCCGTCGGGGGTTTTGGAGCCATCGGTGGTGTGGGAGGCGGTATTGGCGGCGGAAAAGTGGGATTTGCCGGAACGATGGGCAATTAGTGATCCCTATACCGTCTTGGGAGCAAAACCTTTCATCAGGTATTGCTCCCAATTCATCTTCTTCAGCGCGACAAACTTTTACTCAACGGCGCTTCGCACACATTTCCCTACAATAATTATCAGGACAGAAATAGAATTCAACAATTTAAAATTAAGTAATCTTAAACTATTTCTCGGCCAAATTAAGTACCATTCATCTTTTTCCGTTCTAGAAAAAAATCGATTATTCCTCGACAATTCCGCCCAAAACGCGCAAATCCAAAAATTCGATAGCTCACATTTACTAATGAATTAAAATTTGACAGATTTTGAAAAATCCGCAATCATATTGTCCTGACTTTACGTTATTATAAAGTACTGACAGCAATTTTCGTAATCCCATTAGATGCTTATTCAGATTCGTGGAGGAAGCATGCAGAGGCAAATTAAACGGACTCTATGGGGCGCTGTGATCGCGCTCTCCGCGATATCGGTAATTCCCGTATCGCTCATTACTGCTCAATCCGGAAGTTTCGGTCCGAACGTGTCGCTCGGCCGACCGCGACCGAACATCCCCATCAGCTTGTTACCGCCGGCACCGGCTTTTGCCCCGCCCTCGCGACAGCTGAACCCCGTAAATACGATTTTCGGAAATACTACCGGTACCAGCGGTGGCACATCGGGAACAACCGGAAACAATAACGGCACCACCGGTAATAACAACGGCGGGACCAGCGGAAGCTTTAGCGGAAACAATGGAGGCAACAGTGGTATCAGTGGAAATACCAGTGGTGGAATTTCCGGCAACATAAGTGGAGGTATCTCCGGTAGCGTCAGCGGTGGAATCTCCGGCGGTATCAGTGGCGGAATTTCTGGCGGCATCAGCGGTAGCATCGGCGGTGGCGGGTCCACATCCGGCGGCGGGGGCTTGAATGCCTTCGGCTTTGGAGTGCAGGGTGGCTATAACCTCCCCCAAGGCGGAGTGACCCCTCCCGGTGTCATGCCTAACACCATGATCGGCTATATTGGTGGCTCGGGCGGCGGCAACTTCGGTGGCGGTTTCCAAGGCTTCGCCGGAACTGCCGGCACTCAAGGCGGCGGTATACAAGGCGTACAGGGTATAAGCGGAGGTCAAGGTGGCATCCAAGGCGGGATTGGTGGCTTCGGCGGCGGGGTTGTCGGGGGCATCGGTGGCGGTATTGGCGGCGGTATCGGAGGCATCGGCGGTGGAAAGATTGGCTTCGCCGGCACCTTGGGACAATAGCGTTCCTCAAAATTGCCGATAGACTAAGCGAGCGGTCCCATACCGCTCGCTTTTTTATTTGTGGAAGACAAATAGCATGTTTAATCCCTTCAGCCTTCTATTTCTGGCCCTTCTCCCTGGCGATGCCAACTTCCAAAAATCGGATTTACACGACTTCACCCAACGCATCGTTCCCGGTTTCCTGGAGAACTGGCAAGTCCCGGGCTGCGTGGTCGTGATCGTACGCAAGGCCGAAGATCCACTGATCCTGCCGTTTGGAATTCGGCAAGTCGGCCACCCGGAAAAGGTGACCCCGGATACCTTGTTTCCTCTGGCCTCCTGTACCAAAGCTTTCACTTCGTTTCTCATCGGTACGGCGGTTCAAGAAGACAAGATGCTCTGGGACGATCCCGTCCGGAAGCTGCTTCCGGATTTTCAACTCTCCGATCCTAACGCCTCCCAGTTGGTTTCTCTACGCGATTTGCTCTCCCATCGCACAGGCGTTGGCTCACACGATTTCCTCTGGTATCGCGCCCCGTGGGGAATGTCGGAAGCAATTAAGAAGGCTTGTCGGTTGCCTCTGGAGAAACCTTTTCGAGGCGCGATGCAGTACCAGACAGTGATGTATATGGCGGCGGGCCAGGCTTTGGAAAAAGCAACGGCTACTCCCTGGAAGCAACTCTTCGAGCAGAAAATTGCCAGCCCGCTGGGTATGAAACAGCTGCAGTTTACGACGGTCGACTATTTGAAAAGCAAAGATCACGCCGCCGGCCATCGTCGCGATTTGCAATTGAAGACGATTTCAGTTCCAGAATACGATCTGAAAGAACCGAACCCCGCCGGTTCGCTTTACTTGTCGGGAAACGACTTGAGCAAGTGGTTGCAGCTTCTGCTGAATGGAGGAAAATTCCAAGAGAAGACTCTGCTCGAATCCAAGATCTTCAACGAACTATTTCAACCGCAAATCGCCATACCGATGGACGAATCGGCCCGGCGCTTCAATCCGGAAACTCGACTTACCAGTTACGGATTGGGCTGGATCGTTCAGGATTATCGGGGCCGGCTCTTGATTTCGCATGGCGGTATCATCGATGGCTATCGTTCGCACCTGACGATCCTGCCCGAGGAGGGGCTGGCGATCGGAGTTCTGGCGAATTTCCACGCCTCCCGCATGAATATCGCACTTTGCAATCAATTGATCGATCACTATTTGAAACTCGAAACCACAGATTGGAATGCTTACTATCGCAAGTTAATGGATGAGAATGTTGAGGCCGAGATGCTCGCGGAACAGAAACGGGATCAGAATCGGCTGAAGTTTACGGTTTCCTCGATCCCTCAGGGGCAATTTGCAGGCCAATACGAGAACCCCGCCTATGGAGAAATTTCCGTCACTTTCAAAGACAATCAACTGCTTTGGGAATGGGGCAGTTTTCACTGCCCTCTCCAGCATTTCGAACACAATCGGTATCGGATTGTCGAAGGGTTGTTAGCCGGAATGTTCGTGGATTTTAAAGTGAGGAATGGAAAGGTAACCGGAATGGAGACATTCGAGTTACCTTTCGCCCGCAAATAATCGACTTCGCTTACTTGCCCAGCAAGAGACTGAATTTGGCCGGGTTCTCTTTCGCTTCATTCAATTCCATTGCAATCGGTTCCTTGCACTGATTGCGATTAATGACCAGGGCAATCTCACTCTCCCCTTTCGGTAGTTCGAGAGTACTCTTGGCTTTCAGATCAACCACTTTGCCGTTCACCCAAACTTCAACTCCGACCAAGCTCACGAGTTTGAGATCGATCTTGCCGGGGGTGGTGATCGATATTTGAGTTCGCAAGACCGACTGGGGCTCGGATCCACCCCAAACCGCGAACGAGGGTATCTCCGACAACGGCAATTTGCCCCCGACTTCCGCATACGCCGATACCCAGCTGACAGGAGCATCTTTTTCGAGAGCGGCCATAAGTCGTTTCTGTCGAACGAAAGACATCGTGTTCGGCGTGGGCTCCAGAGTTTGCCAGCGACGAACGATCGGGGTTTTCTGGGGAGCATAGGGTCCGACTTTACCCAACTCGGAAAGAAACCGAACCAGATCGGCCTGTTCCTGAGTGGTTAGCGTATCCACGAGTCCTTCAGGCATCAGAGACTTCGCCTGCTTGCGTTCTGCAATATCTCGAACTGGAATGGTAAGGATCTTGTCCTCGGCCGTGCGCAGAATCAATTCGCCATTGGCCTCGCGTACAGGGATACCGGTAACGGAGTTCCCATTTTCCGTATTGATCAAAACAGAATGGAACCCTTCCTTGATAGCTTTGCTGGGAAGCCAAAGCGATTCGACTAGGTAATCCATCTGAGCCGAGGCGCCGATGCTGCCCATATCGGGCCCCACGGCCCCGCCGACACCGTTAATTGCGTGGCAATTCAAACATTGCATTTCTTTGCGACGATAGATTGCTTCACCGCGTGCGGCCTCCCCCTTCTCTAAAGCCAAAGCTACCAACTTCTTGACCGCCTCAGTGGAGTAGTCGGGCTTAAGATTCGCCAATTTGCCCGCGTCGTTGATTGCGGCCAGTAGCGCCGGAAGTTCCTTGCCGGACGCTCGGACTGACCGCAAGGCCATCTTGGCCGCGTCGGGCTTGATCGTGGCGCCTTTTAAAGCGTTTGCCAGTACGGCGGGCCCCGTTTTCCGATTCAGAAATGCTTCCACGAGCTTCTGCATATCGGCTGGTTCGATCTTCGAAAGCTCCTCTTTCATGACCTCGACTGCCTTCCCGGCGGCTTTGGCTTCATCGAATTGAGCGAGAGCCGCAATGGCAGCCGCGCGTGTAGAAGGATGATCGACGGCGCTAGTTTGCAGTTCAATTTCCTGTTTTGCTTCGCCCGTTCCTAAATCGACGAGAGCTTGCACAGCCGCTCGCTGAAACGTAGGCGAAGGATTGGCACCGCCGGCCAGGAGGTTGTGAATATGATTCTGTAGGGATTGGTGCTTCCAGAGACCGGCCAGCCGAATAATGGAAATTTTCAAGTCTTCCGGGGTTTTGTCATCCAGAAGGATTTTGTCGATGATAGCGTTCGACGTTCGGCCGTTCCAGAGCTTTCTGCGCTGCGAATTATCGATTAGCGAGTTTAAAAGTTCCTGGCGAATTTTGACGTTTGTCTCTGAATTCAAGGCCTGATTGAGAACTCGAATCTGCTCTTGCGGTCCGCCGAGATCCGCGAGAAGTTTCCACATCCCCAGGGACTGTTCCTGAGGCAAGCGGGACGATTCGATCATCTTCACCAGAGCGGGCAGAGTTGAGGCACTGTTGATCGCCTGCAAGGCAAACGCCAGGTGTTTCGGATTATTGTTGAAAGTAAGTTTGCCTTCCAGAAACGCGGGCAGCCAGATCGGATCGAGATCCCGGACCGTCAGCCAGAGGGCGTAATCCAGCGTGGGATCCATGGGATGGTCGAGGGCCTTCAGGGCAGCGGCTACAGCTTCAGGAGATGTCAAGCGAGCCAACGTCCTTATGGCCTCAAGACGAATCTTCGGATTCGGGTCGTTAATATCTCTGGATGAAATTTCTTTAGCAAAGTTTTGAGATTGGGACGGACTTGGAGGATTCTCCAGGAATTTCTGCGACATCTTTCGAAGAGCCCAAGTACGATTATCCGGCTCGGTTATTGGATCTTTCTTCTTTACCAGCGGTCGGCCCTTAGCCGTGACCCGCCAAATGCGGCCGTGGGTGTGGTCGCGGCGTGGATCGCGGAAATCGACTTCGCCATGCTGAATGATCGGGTTATACCAGTCGGCGATGTATAGCGCGCCATCTGGCCCCATCTTCACATCGATAGGTCGAAACGCCGGGTGATTCGATTTGATGACTTCGGTCATTTCTTTCGAAGCAAAAGTGGAACCATTTTCACTGAGTTTGAACCGGCAGACGCGATGGCCGCGAAAATCGTTGGTGATCATGTCCCCCTGCCAGTCGTCGGGGAATTGGCGACCGGAGATGATTTCCAACCCGCAATGTTTCGGACTCCCCGGATTCATGCCATGCAGCAAGCGCGGCCCCACGTGATTGCCCGTCGGATAGTAGGCCCCGGGAATCACGTGCACAATTCCCTCGCCATTGGCGCCATCGGTCGCGAAGGATTGGCCATATTTGTCAAAGGCATGGCCCCACGGATTCCAGAAACCCCGGGCGAAAACTTCCAGACGGCCAGTTTCCGTGTCGTATTGCCAAATGCCGCCGCCGTTGAGCCGGCGCGGGCCGTAAGGTGTTTCAATATGGCTGTGGATGTAGACCGATTGATTCATGTAGAGTTTGCCATCCGGACCCCAGCGAAGGGTATGCAGAATGTGGTGCGTATCTTCGGTTCCGAAACCGGAAAGAACCACCTTACGAATATCCGCCTTGGGCAGGTCGGGCTTGGACTTCGAAAAATGGAGCAGTTCGGTGCTGGCCGCGACGTAGCAGCCCCCCTTGCTGTCGGGTTCGATACCGGTTGGGATCAATAAACCGTCGGCAAAAACGGTCACCTTATCGGCCTTGCCCTGCCCTTTGATGTCTTCCAGAATCACAATCTTGTCGTTGGCTTTTTTGCCCGGTTCGATCTGCGGATAAGTCTCACTGGTGGCCAACCAAAGCCGACCTTGAGCATCCCAGTTCATCTGAATCGGCTTGGCCAAAAGCGGGTCGGCCGCCCAGAGATTCACTTCGAAACCTTCCGGCAGGATGAACGTCTTTCGTTCAATTTCCGGGTCGGGATCGGGAATCTTGGCATCACGCTGAGCCAGAGCCCACAGAGGAAAAACGAGCAACAGTTGGAGAGAGAGGACAAATCGCATCGGCATCATTCCGTGGTAGGGTCAAACTGAATAACGAGCGGTTATGCTCAGGTGGGACTATTTGGACTTTATTTCCTGAATTTTCTTTTCCGCAACATCGATCAGGGGATCGAATTCAAACACTTCCTTGGCGTTCTTCCCCTGCTCGTGTTTACGGAAGCCGAACAGGTAAGTTTCATTTTCGGGTCGCCAGCGGTGGAACACCAACTCATTCTTAGCCGCCACGGCTTCCCGAAGCGACTCGGAAGGCTGGGGGATACTAGACCCGGCGGGAGCAAATTGTTTCTGCCAGAACGCAGCCGATTCCCGATAACCCTGATCGTTAAACTGGGTACCTTCCTCGGTAAATGGATACTTCACGCCTTCTTTGTGATATTCCGCGAACCGTTCCAGCTCCCAAGAGCGTAAATCCGCGAGATAAGTTCCTCGTTGATTGGCGATTTTCTTCACCGCATCGGCATACAGGGCGACTTGAGCGTAACGATCCTTGGGCGTGGAAAAATGGGGAAGAATCAGTGGCGTAACCAAAATAATTTTGGCTTTGGCCGGTGCTAGAGCATCCAGTAATTTGCCATACTGCGCTTCGAACTTGGGCAGACCTTTTTGCCCTTCCACCGATTCATTCGCTCCGTAATCGATAATTATGGTCGTCGGCTTCCATTCCAGAGTGATTTCTACGAGCCTCTTAAACCCCTGATCGACCGAATCAAATGCCGCTCGGGATTCTCCCCACACGGTATCAGCAGACCAGCCGAAATTCCGGAACTTCAAATTCTTGTCTGGGAACTGTGCCGTGAGGGCGGCTTCCCAATGGCCGTAGCGTTGCTCCCGTTCAATGATGGTACTGCCGATCAGCACAATGCGTTCTTCTTTATTGAGAGGGATCGGTTCGGCGGCCAGTAATGGAGAAACCGGGAATGCAAAGAGGCAAAAGCCGAGCAGAAACGTTTTCATATATCCCAGCCTGAGAGAGATTGTTATCGCCAGTCGATGATAACAAATTAGCGGATTCCGAATAGTTTTCGATGTTCGATTATGGGCATTGCTTCCCGAAATCGCAATCATGTTTTGCTCGAATATCGCCAGCCGAGTGCAAAAAGAATGAAGGCTCCCCCGATCCAGATGGAAATCGGATTGGTTTCCCCGAAGGCCAGCCAGACCCAGAGGGGATTGAGAATCGGCTCGAGCAGAGTGATAAACCCCGCTTCTTGCGGCGAGAGTTTCTTGAGTCCTCTCGCGAAAAAGTAGTAGGAGAACCCCATTTGCACGGCCCCGAAACAGGCCAGGAAAACGAATTGGTTCAATGTAGGCCCGGTGAACCAGGCCAGAAACTCATCCACGCCAGAAAAAATGATGACTCCCAGTCCCAGGCAAATTCCACTCCCGAGTTGATTGAGTAGAGTCAGCCAAATCGAAGACTGGCCGCGTAAATAGCGGAGGCAGCAAATCACCAGGGCGTAAAGAACGCCGCTCCCAACCGCCATCAAGGTGACCAAGGGGGTCTTGCTATCGGCGGAGGTGAAACCGCTGAACACAATTATCAACACGCCGACCATGGCCATGAGGATTGCCCGCCAGGTCTTCCGATCGGCCTCCTCCCCCATGAAATTGACGCCGATCAAATAGACCAGAAACGGGGCCATGTATTGCAGAAAAATCGTTGCGGCCGCCGATCCTAAGGCCATCGAGGACAAAAACAGCGCATTCATGCCCGCAAAAATTGCGACCATGATCGGCATGATCGGGCGAAATTTCATGTCTTTTCGCGACAGGAAGGGAATCAGAAACAGGCCAGCAAAAATGGCGCGGAAAAATGCCATCTGGATGGGCGAAATGGGGGTTTCATTGAGGTTAAGGAAAGTATCCTTCTGAAGTAAACGGGTAAAGAGCCCGCTGAAACTCCAGAGTACCGCTGCCGCCAGGCAGAAAATTCGCCCCTGGCGACGGTCTTTAGCCAAATCATCCATGAACTCGTCCTTGTAAATTTGACTAAATCATTAGATAAATGGGTCGGAATTCGTACAGATTAGGCGGTCAAATCGGGCATATCCCCTCCAAATTATCGCTCCACCTCAAATTTGTTTATTGCTGTAGCTTACCGACATCGTTACTTGCAAAGTTCTGCCAATAATTGAAAATTTTTTCGTGACAAAGATCGTACTTAGAGTATACAGTTGGTCGATGAATCGAATGCGTCACTGGCATTCGGGGGTAGGGAAAGGACGAAAATGACCAAGAGTAAGAAGCCAGGCAAACAGGTGGTTTTTGAAGTTCGCAAAAACCACTCTGCGAGGGAGCGCTCTGCCAGCTGGTTAGAATTGCTCTTGGGAATTCGGAAAGTGCCGGTTAAAGTCCGCACTACGGATCAGAAGTAGGTTCTTAAAGAATTGATCGCATGATGCGGTTACGTTTCAGCCTGATGCTGCTTGCAGCCCTTATTTGCCAGAGTCATCTCCAGGCCCAGGAAGATGATCCATCCCAAATTGACTTTTTCAAAGCACTCAATCTCGCTCCCTTGGCTAGCCAGCAGGATCGCTTTCAGATTTACGAATCGGCTAATAACGAAGGCCTGCTACAAAATCTGTCCAACAACCGGACCAACGATTTTAATTTCAACAACACCAGTCCAAATGGCAGCGTCGCCTCCCTTTATAGTCTGGGAAACGGGGCGATCCGAGACCTCGGTCGAATCAACGTTAAGCAGGAATCTTATCTACCGGCCACCTACGTGAAATCCAAACTGGAAGTACCAGATACTCTCACGACGGATCGAAGCGTACCCTACACCAGCAACAACTGGAAAGCGGACGAGCTTCTCAAACTGACACTGCCGGAATTCGAAACAGTGTTCATTTTCGGCCAGTTCACCGGTAAGGGAGATTACGTCCGCAATACCGATGCTGATATTACTGGCAAAACGGGGGTTGGAGTGAAATTTAACCCGCTGCCCGAAACGGAGCTTCAATTTCGTACCGGACGCCAGTTGAGCATTACCGATTTGACTTCCGCAGTGCTGGACCACAGTCAGTTCATGATGGAAGTCCTGGCCAAGATGCCCTTACCGGTACCCATGCTGGACGCCTTTAAACTTCAGCTCGAGTATACCGGCTCCGCCCTGGCGGCTCCAACTCCTGCCGACCGTAGCACGATTAAGCAGGATTTGCGAATCGTCTTTCCGGTAGGTAAATCGAATGAGTTCTACTTGGGAGCCAAGTACAAGTACGATTTCTCGAACACCCCCTGGATCGACCGCAGCGAAATCTACGTCGGCGTCACCATAAAGCATTAGTACATCCTCTTCTCGGTCTCCCTTTCAGCATTTGCTTCCACTTTTTAATCAGTCCGGAACTTGACCTATCCCACCTAGAATGGGGTAACTGCCAATTTTCGGAGAACCCTATGAGTCACGAATTCCATTTTCTTTCCAGCCAGGATAACCCACTGGAAAACCCCCAGCCCCCCGTAGAGATGGAAGAGGCCGAAGCTCTCGATGCCTTTTCCAAAGTGGTCGTACGCGTCGCAGAACAATTACGACCAGCGGTTGTGAACTTGCGCGTGGGACGGGGCCAGCAGTCGAGTAGCGGATCGGGCGTATTATTTTCGTCCGAAGGCTATCTGCTCACAAACCATCACGTCGTCGCGGATTCCCGCACGCTACGCGTTCGATTACACGATGGCCAGGAAGTCTCCGGCGAAGTGATCGGTAACGATCCCTGGACCGATCTCGCACTGGTACGGGCCAAGGGCGAGAAATTTCCTTTTGCCGCCCTCGGAGATTCCGCCAAACTTCGCGTCGGTCAACTGGTGTTAGCCATCGGCAGTCCCCTCGGTTTCGAATCGACTGTTACTGCCGGGGTAGTGAGTGCCGTGGGCCGGACGCTGCGGAGCATGAGCGGCCATCTGGTGGATAACATCATTCAAACCGATGCGGCCTTGAACCCGGGTAACTCGGGAGGACCGCTGGTCGATAGCCAGGGGCGGGTCGCGGGGATAAACACGGCGGTCATTCAGCCGGCTCAGGGCATCTGCTTTGCCATTCCCATCAATATGGCTCGAGATATTATCCCTTCGTTACTGAAACATGGCCGCGTCATTCGCGGCTATCTGGGATTGCACGGCCACCGCATCCCCATACCTGCTCAATTGGGGCGAGAAGTGGGAATTGAAATGGGGAGCGGCGTCGAGGTTCTGGGTATCGAAGATAGCAGCCCTGCCGAACGGGCCGGGATCTATCCAGAAGATATTATCGTGGGGATTGGCGAAGAATCGGTATCGAGTGTCGACGACCTCCACCGCTTTCTGACCCAGCACCCGGTTGGCGAGAAAATCGTGATTGAGGTGCTCCGCAACCGCCGACGGCTGCAATTGACCGCGGTGCCTACCGAAGCCCCAAGACGATAAATGCTTATTCGTTTGGATTTCACTCCATTCGAATCGGGAGTGGGATTTCTGATTCCCGTTAAAATGCGTTGGTCGCCCACCAATCCACTGCCTAGTTTGTTTACATAAGAAATTGTTGCCCGACAATTTGGCTGCTCTGCAATAAACAGCTTGGTTGCATCCATTTTAAGAGAATGAAATCTATGAAAATCCGTTACGTCGCGACCGGAGCGATACTCCTGGGCTTGTCTGCCTTTGCCGCGGAACCCACACTGAAATCCGGTATCGATAAGAGCACGTTCGACACGGCCGTTCGTCCCCAGGACGATCTGTACCTCAACGTCAACGGCAACTGGATGAAAACGTCCCAGATTCCTGGTGATAGACCTGCCATCGGAGCCTTCTTCGATCTTCGGGATCTTTCCGAGAAACGTCTTTTGGGAATTATCGAAGAAGCCGCTAAGATCAAGGACAATCCGGATGCCAAGAAAATTGAAGACCTCTACGCCACTTTCATGGACGAGGCCGAAGCTGAAAAATTGGGCCTCAGCCCGATTCAACCCGAACTCCAAATCGTTTCGAGTATCAGCGATAAAACCAGCCTCGTAAAGGCACTCGCCGCCCTCCAGAAAATTGGCATTCCGGGCCTGTTTGGCAGTTCGGTCCGAACCGATTCCAAAAAATCGGATCAGTACATCGTCTACGTCGGCCAGGGTGGGCTGGGATTGCCGGGAGAATCGTACTACCGCGAGCCGAAGTCAGAAAAGATTCGCAAAGCCTATGTGGCTCACATCGGCAAAATGCTGACGTTGGCCAAATTTCCCAGTCCGGAGAAGACCGCCGAGCGCATCATGGCGATGGAAACGGCAATTGCCAAAGGCCACTGGGATAACGTCCGCAACCGAGACGCGGACCAGACGTACAACAAAGTAACTCGCGCTCAGCTGAAAGCTCTGGCCGGCGACTTGAATCTCGATACCTGGTTTGAAGGAATGGGTCTGGGAGAAATCAAGGAACTGATCGTTGCACAACCCAGCTATCTCACCGATTTGTCCAAAGTTGTCGATCAGTATTCTCTCGACGATTGGAAGCAATACCTCACCTGGCGAATTCTGGGCACCCGCGCATCCCTGCTTTCCAAAGATTTCGTCCAAGAAAACTTCGATTTTTATGGCAAGACGCTGCAGGGAACTCCCGAAATGCAACCTCGCTGGAAGCGCGGCGTTGCTCTTGTGGAAGAGTCGATGGGGGAAGCGGCCGGAAAACTCTACGTCGCCAAGTACTTCCCCCCGGCAGCCAAAGAGAAGATGAAGATCCTGGTGGCCAATCTGATAGAAGCCTACCGGGTCGATATCAAATCGCTCGACTGGATGTCACCGGAAACCAAGGTGAAAGCGCTCGATAAGCTTTCGAAATTTACTCCCAAGATCGGATATCCGGATGTCTGGCGCGATTACACCAAACTGGAAATCAAGCGTGGTGATCTGGTCGGTAATGCCCGCCGCGCTGCCGAGTTTCGGCTGAATTATCAGCTGAACAAGCTCGGCAAGCGGGTGGATCGCACCGAATGGGGTATGACGCCACAGACTGTGAATGCTTATTACAATCCAGGGTTGAACGAAATCGTCTTCCCGGCCGCCATCCTCCAGCCGCCGTTCTTCGATTTGAATGTGGATGATGCCGTGAACTACGGAGGTATCGGTGCAGTGATAGGTCACGAAATCGGACACGGTTTCGACGATCAGGGTGCCAAGTATGACGGCGACGGGAATTTGAAGGATTGGTGGACGGCCGAAGACAAAAAGGAATTCCAGAAACGCACCAAAATGCTGATCGCCCAGTACAACGCCTTCGAACCCAAGCAACTCCCGGGCTTGCACGTGAACGGGGCTTTGACCATCGGCGAGAACATTGGAGATCTGGGCGGCCTAACCATCGCCCATAAAGCCTACATGATCTCCCTGCAGGGTAAGCCTTCCCCGGTGATTGACGGAATGACCGGACCGCAACGTCTGTTCATAGGCTGGGCCCAAGTCTGGCGATCCAAGTACCGCGATGAAGCCTTGAGCCGGCGCTTGGCAACAGACCCGCACTCACCCTCAGAATTCCGCTGCAATGGCGTGATTCGAAATTTAACTGAGTTCTACGACGCGTTCGGAGTCAAAGAAGGGGACAAACTTTGGCTTCCCAAAGAGGAACGTGTGAGAATCTGGTGACGATTCGGTAAACATAGTCGACTGCGGGTAGTTTCCATTCGCTACTCGCCGTCCAAAACTTTATGATATCCTTGTGTTTTACGAGTTACTGTTTTTGGATGAATGAACCTAGAGTAAATTGGCTCTTGGCCAGGATGTTTTAGCTTTCAATTCACTGGCGGGCTTCCTTTGAGGATACCTGCTAGCATCTCTCCCTCTCGAAACAGTTTTTTAAATCCCAGATATTTTTCTGTTCCGCGATCCGCAAAGCTCCTTACCCTTTTCTTCGCTTTAAGGGGGAGACTCCGATCCGGGACCGACTCAGGTAGTCCTCACGGCCAAGATGCAAAATCGCACCCATCGCTTACCCTGCATCGACGGTCTCCGGGCTCTGTCGGTACTGAGTGTAATCCTTTGTCACTATCGGCTTCTCTCCTCCGAACCCAGCTCTCCAATGGCGACTCAAGTTACTTTCTATTTGGGTCGACCTTTGGGAGTGCTTTGCTTTTTTGTGATCAGCGGCTTCCTGATCACACATCTGTTGAGAATTGAACTGGAACGAACTAGTCACATCAGCTTAAGAAATTTCTATATTCGTAGAGTCCTAAGAATTTTTCCTCCGATGTATCTCTACCTCGGGATAGTCGTTCTGCTGAAACTGCTGGGTGAAATTCCCCTGGGAATCCCCAACTTCATCGCGGCCTTATTTTTTCTTTCGGATTACACCTGTTTTTTTCTGCCCGAGTCAAGTTCCGACTGGGTGATCGCTCACTTTTGGTCCCTGTCAGTCGAAGAGCAGTTTTACTTTCTTTGGCCTCTGGCTTTCCTCCTCCTGAAACCTCGCAAAGCGGCTATTTTGTGCTTTATTATTATCGGCCTGTCTCCGATCCTGAGGTTCGCGACCTATTTTCTGTTCGTTGAACAGCGAAGTTATTTGACTTCCATGCTCCATTGCACGGCCGATCCACTATTGATTGGCTGCCTGCTTGCATTGCTGGCGCAAGGGGCCCGGTTTAATCTAATTCTCAATCAATGCTCTTACAGTCTTTATCCGACCGCCGCCTTCGGAATTTTGCTGCTGGTTTCCCCGCTTCTGGTCCTGGCCGCGGGAAATTATTATTGGTTCAGTCTGGGGATTCCACTGAATAGCGCGGCCGTCGCTTTTTTGATTTCGTGGTTCATCCGCTATCCGAGTAGTCGCGTCGGGGTACTGCTGGAATCTCGACCGTTTCGCTACCTCGGCCAGCGATCGTACGGCCTCTACCTCTGGCAGGAACTGATTCTTTCGAATTACTTCGATGGAACTTGGCTCGCGATTACTCCCATCAATTTTTGCACAATCCTACTTATTGCGGAATTCTCCTATCAAACCGTCGAACGACCACTGATAAAATTGCGATCTCGCTATCGAAAAAAAAATGAGGCAAACCTTGAGAGCCACTATGAGCCTAAATGTTGAAACTCAAAAATTCCAGAAAATTGGATTCCACTCATTACTGACCGCCAACTTTTGGGTACATTGACCTTTACTAATGTAAGCCCTTAGCCCTACCGGTGGAGATGAAACGTGAAAGCTCAACACGAAATCAATCTGCTTCTGCTGGCTCTGAAAAATGGCTTCGTTTCACCAGAAGGACTTGAAAAACTCCAGTCGGAATGGTCTTTTAAGAAGGCTGATTGAGTTGGCTTACTTCCTCCGAAATCGCTTCTCTGCAGTCTCAGCTTCTTCCAGGGAAATTAGTCCGTCCCCATCGAGATCCAGTCGATCGAACTCGGCCTTACTTCCGGGAAATTCCTTCAAAGAAATGTCGCCATCGGCATTGCGATCCAGACGCTGAAACCAGATCGGCCCCTGCCCACTCCCCGCCAACGATACCTGGTACGGGTTCGCGTTAACAAAGCGAACCACGTCGTTTTCCCTCGTCAAATAGATCTTAGCCTGCGGTTTGGAAATATTCGAAGTGATGTAATCTTCCCCGGAGGGCTCCAATGGGTGAAGTTGCTTCCAGGCTTGTCTCAATTCACGCAAACTCAATCGCCCATCCTGATTCTGATCCAATATCCGAAAGATGCTCGGCATATCCACGTTGAAGGCCAGTTGTACGGGACATTCCTTGAACGATACAAACAATTTCACCAACGCTTCAATCTCTTCCCGCGTCACTTTGTTATCGCCATTACGATCGGCCATATCGAATAAGATTCGCAAGTGCTGGTATTCGGGGTTGATTAAATCCTTATCCACTACGAAATCGCGACCGTTCGCTGCCTTATTGAATGCACTCAACAGATTGTTGGTATCTTCCACTTTCGGCGCGGATATCGTTGGCTGCGGCGTAAACAGATAACCGAAGTCGATCGATTGGTTCCCGATTTTGACCAGCAGATTTCCTGTGGACAAGATCTGCACATTTTTTGCCAGGGGGTAATCGCGGCCATCGGGACGTTTTAGCACGCGGACGCTCGATTCTCTAGGGTTGGCCCCGAGGCTCATCTCGATTTCGAGATCGGGAGGCAGATTGCGCCACTCCATCAATTCGAACATCGAGAGCATGCCGTCGCCATTCTTGTCCAGCTTTTTGAAAGTCTCCGCATCGAAAGCGATTTCATTCGGCTTCAGTCGCAAATTGCGATTGGCGTCGTAGCGGAGCATCAGATTTTCAATGGCCGTTTCGCTGAACTCTCCCACAGGATGCACTCGCACAGCCCCGAATGCGGACTTCTCATTCTTACTCGCCAGATTTCTCGTGAAAATATCGGGGATAATTTCCGTGACGCTCAGGCAATCGTCCTCATCGCGATCCATCAAGGGAATCCAGGAGGGGAGCACCGCCAACTCTTCGCGGCTTAATCGACCATCTTTCTTGCTGTTGAGCCGGTTAAAAAACTCTTTCGTCACCTCTTCGGCATAGGCATCACCCAGATTTAAATTTCGGGAAGTGATCAGGTACTGCCCGGAAGGCTCATAGTAACGGATAAATTCTTCCAGGCTGATTTTGCCATCTTTATTCTTGTCGAATTTATCGAAGGTCCGCGAGGGATCATTCGGCGAGGCATAAGCGTATCCATTGGAGATCAGGCTTTGGATGGCAGTATTCGAAAAGACGAATTCGGCCTCGGACGGGCTAAGAAAACCATCGCCATCCCGATCCAGGAATTTGAAGAACTCTTTGAGTTTCGACTCGAAAGTTTTATCGAGCGATCCGGTTTTGGCATTGATGTGCACGAACACCCGAATCGGCTTGGTTTCGGTATAGAAAATGACTTCCTGAATATTCGGCACAATACTTTTGGGAGTACTAATAGCCGGATTTTCCGCCAGCAGCAGCGGCAGCCCCAGTAGGGGCACAATCAGTGGGAGTAGTCGTCGCATGGGATCCGCCTCGAATATTTCGCTATTATCCGATCAGGCTTTGAATCGGTTTGGCCACCTTGTCGACTACCCGAACCGGACGGCCGACGTTCGAGGCGTTGTTCTTGTTGTAATCGATGCCCAGTGCCAGGGCTAAAGTCGACAGGAGATCGGGAACATCGGTCTTCCCTTCTTCAACTGTAGTGCCATCCGCACTGGTCTTGCCGTAGGCTTGCCCGCCTTTGATGCCGCCGCCCGCCAACACGGCTGACCACGCATTCGGGAAGTGATCGCGACCACGCCCGCCGTTGATTTTCGGGGTTCGGCCGAACTCGCCCATACAGAGAATCGTGGTGGATTCCAACAGCCCGCGTTCGCGCAAGTCGGCCATGAGACTTGCCCAACCCGAATCGAGTATCCCGGCCAGATTTTTCACTTGATCGAAATTGTTCTGGTGCGTATCCCAACCACCGAGATTGACTTCGATAAACGGGACGCCCCGCTCCACAAGTCGCCGGGCGAGCAGGCAGCCCTGCCCGAACAGATTGCGTCCGTAATCGTCGCGGGTCTTATCTTTTTCGGTTGTGAGATCGAAAGCCTTGGCCCCGACCGACTTCATGAGCTTAACCGCGCGTTGATACGCCAGGTGCTGGCTTTGAACGACCAGATTGGGTCGATCGGAGCCAAACTGATTCTGCAGATCTTTAAGCAAATCGAAGCGACCCGTTGCCTGCGATTCTTCAATATCCTTCGGACGATCGAGATCTTGAACTTTTAAGAGTTCATCGACCATGGAACCGCTGGGAGGCGGACCAAAACTTCCTTCCCCGACGATCAGAGGAGCAAACATTGGCCCCAGATAGCCCGAGGTAAAGGCGGCGTTGTTCAACTGACGGAACGGAGAAATGCTCACAAAAGAGGGCATCTCGCTAGCCGGATCGCCGAGTTCTTTGGCGAAGAGGGAACCGAGTGTCGGGTATTGCAAGGCCCCCTGCTGCACATAACCCGTTCTGAGGTAGTATGTAGCACGCCCATGATCGCCCTCGCGAGTGGACATACCTCGAACGATAGCGAGATCTTTGCCGAACTTGGACAGTTTTTGCAGCGGTTCCCCCAACTTCAAACCGGGAACATCGGTCGAAAGTTCCTTGAAGGGACCACCGTTCTCGTGGCCGGGCTTTAGATCCCACATATCGATGGTAGCCGGTCCTCCCGAGAGCCACAGCAAAATGCAGGACTTTTGCCGTTTGGGATTTTTGGCGTTTTCCTGTGCGAAAGCCGTAAACCAGGGAGCCGTTGCTCCACCCAGTACGCCGGCCATGCCAAGTTTGGTAAACTCCCGTCGTGAGATTTCCGGTAACATAGTATGTCTCTTTCGCGATAGGGCTTTAAGTCGGATGTTCGGTTAGTGATTCAACATGAACTCACTGGAATTCAGCAGAGCCCAAAAAATATCGGTGTAGTTTTTCTTTTTGGTTTCCGGATCTTTCGATTTATCCAGATAGGATTGATATTTTTGCAGTTCTTCCTTCGTTGGCATCCGGCTGAGAGTCGCCAGGAAGAGCGATTCGATTTTCCCCGTCGGACTGAGGAACGGCGCATCGACCACACCAGCCAGGAATAAAGACTTATTCAAGTCGGTCTGGTTGTTGAGAAAATTGCCGTTCATCAGGGTCAACGCCTGAAGAATACTCGTCTGCCGTTCGATCAGGGCTTCCGGGCTGCTGAACTTGCTGACGATGGCCGCCCGCCCGGAACGCATTCCCCGAACCATTTGGGGGATTTCCTGAAATCCTTCGCGTAAGCCCGTCGCCTGCACTAGCGAATCGTAAAGTTGCTCGCCGGACATTCCGCGCACGTTCGCCCGCGCGAAATTCTTGGGATTCGACTGGCTTTGATGCGTCATCTTGCTCGATCGCTGATAGACCTTGCTGCGGGCAATGGCATTCATCATAAACTGCAAATCGAAACCGCTCTCGATAAACGCCTGGGCCAACGCTTTCTGTAACTCCGGAATCAATGGCGGATTGTCTTCAGAGGGTTCATCGATGGGATCGGTCAGCCCCAAGCCGAAGAAATGCTGCCAAATGCGATTGGTCATATTCGCAGCGAAATACGGGTTGTCTTTCGATGTCAGCCAGTTGACGAATACTTCCCGCGGGCTTTCTTTGTCATCTTTGAATTTGGGCATTTCCCCGTTGATAAATTTCACCGTTACCGTTTTCCCGAGTTCCGGAATCACAATACTCCGACGGGCCTTGGCGTCGCCGCTCGCCGCGATCGTCGGATTGACTTCCGAAAAGAATGCGGCCAGTTCCCAGAACTGTTCCCGTTTGAAACTGTTGAAAGGATGGTTATGGCATTGAGCACACTCGAGCTTAACGCCCATAAACAAACGGCTGGCGGCCGCCGCGACACTGGCGGGATTGAATTCATTGACGCGGTTAAAGGCTGCGGGCGGATCGTCCTTCTCCATTTGCATTCGCCCCTGCCGATCGGTAAATTGCGACGAAGCGGTCAGAATATCGCGAACGATGACATCCAGTTTTTCTTTGTTTCGCAATTTTTCCCGTAAATACTTTTCGAAACCGACCCCCGCATCCGCGAACTGCGCATTCTCCAGTGTCTGCGGCAGCCATTGCTGTCGGAGAACGTTGGCGAAGTAGTTGTAGAACTGGGACCGATCTTCCAAGCGTGAAATGAGTTTAGCCCGCTTTTGGGGATCGCGATCCGTCAGAAACTGGCGTACTTCCTGAACGGTGGGAATCCGGCCCACGAGATCCAGCGAAATCCGGCGGAAAAATTCGGCATCATCCGCCAGGGGGGCGGGAGTGATATCGTTCTTTTTCCAGAATTTGTCGAATTCCGAATCGATGAGATCGGCGAGTTTTTGCTCGCGAATCTCCCGATCAGGGACGGACTCTTTTTTGGAAGCCTGGCCGAGGGCGGCCTGACTGCCGATTCCCAGCCCGACTAAAAGCAAAAGGTTGCGAACTAACATTGGGTCGCTCCCGGGCGATTATCTTCTTCTACATCGATAACGCCCCTGAGAGCTGCGGATTTCAAATCTTATCTAAACTCGCCGTCCACCGTTCAGGCTTTTTTCAACCGTATCGTCAGAGGCATTCCATCAATTTTAACGCTCGTAGTGTCGAGGGCATTGTCCAATTGTTCTTTCCACTCGGTGGTTAAGGTCTCTTCTCCGATGGAATTGCGATGGGCCTGCAACGATTGGCGAATCTCTTCCGCCTCCGACTCAATGGAAAGCACAATGCGATCTTCCATCTCCAAGTTGGCCTTTTTGCGAAGATCCTGCACATTGCGAATAATATCCCGCGCCAAACCTTCCAGGCGGAGCTCCGGAGAAATCTTCGTATCAAGCAGTACCTGAGTGCCCTTCTCCACCACCCCCGCAAAGCCAGCGGGGGCCTCGTAATTGACGATGAAATCGCCCGATTCCAGGGGCACCTCGGCAATCTCAAAAGATCCCTTCTTTAACGCTTCGTAAAGCTGGCTGGCTTTCAGCGTGGCGATATAGGCGTTTACTTCCTTCAATTTTGCACCACACTTCGCCCCGGCCGTCTTCATATTCAGCTTCACCGAATCTTTCATCAGGGCTGGGGCATCGGTCGGGATAATCTTAACCTTCTTGACATTCAACTCTTCGCAAAGTTGATCGCCAAATCGTTCCGCGGCCCGGCGTTCCGCATCCTCGGCCGGTTGAACGATCAACTCCGCCAAAGGTTGACGGGTCTTAATCTTGGCGACGTTGCGGGCCGCTCCACCGACCGAAACCAGTTTCAGGAGGGCATTGACCTCCTCGGAGAGTGTAGAATCCAGCCAATCCTCTTGAACCTTGGGATAAGCCACCAGATGAACGCTCTCGGCATCTTTTGGCGAACGCAGATTCTGCCAGAGATCCTCGGCCAGGAACGGAACGATCGGCGCAATCAACTGAGCTAGTGATTTCAAAACGACATACAGAGTCTGATAAGCACTCGATTTATCGTTGCCCTGCTCACTCTTCCAGAACCGTCGGCGCGACCGACGCACATACCAGTTGCTCAATTTGTCATCGATGAACGATTCCACTTCCAGGCAGAATCGTTGCGTATCGAATGATTCGAACGACTCCCGAGCCAGTTTCACCAGTCCCTGCAAATCGGAAAGGATCCAGCGATCCAGATCGGAGCGTTGCGAAAAAGGAATCGGCTCGGCGGTTCGGTCGAAGTCATCCAACCGGGCATAATTCACAAAGAAAGCGTAGGTATTCCAGAGCTTCAAAACGAACTTGGCTCGAAGCTCATTGGCCGGGACGGGACCAAAGTTCAAATTCTGAGCCGGGTTGTGCCGGCAGTAGAGCCAGCGCATCACATCCGCCCCGATGGGCGGGTAGGAAGCTCTAACTGCCCTTATGGGCTTCCCTTCTTTATCCTTTTTTTCGACCACTTCGAAGGAAAGTGCTCCCTCCGGCAATTTCGGTTGTTCTTTTTCCTTCAAAGGATGATCGATGGTGAATCCCGACTCGGCCGCCCCTATGAACTCAATCGAATTCCCTTCGCTCTTGTGCATCGCCCGGCCGTCTTGATCGAGTACGGTCGCAAAGCCCAGGAGAGTTTTGAACGGCGGCTGGCCGTCGCTCATCATGGTGCTCATGGCCAGCAGAGCATAGAACCAGTTGCGGAACTGCCCGGGGAAACTTTCCGTGATGAATTCGGCGGGGTACCACTGCTTCCAGTATTCCCGGTCGGTATTCCATTTCATTGTGCTGAAGGCCACAATCCCCGCATCGAGCCAAGGATTCCCAACGTCCGGAACGCGACTCATCAAATTACCGGTCTTGGGATTTCGAATCTTGATCTGGTCGACCCAGGGCCGGTGCGGTGTGTTGCCTTCGAATTCCGACCAGCCTTCCACGGCTCGCTGCTTCAACTCTTCACGCGAGCCAATCACTTCGAAATCGCCTGTCTGAGGATCCACCCAGATCGGTAGTGCCAGGCCCCAATAGCGTTTCTTGGAGATCATCCAATCGCCCATGTTGCGAAGCCAATCCAATTCGCGAGCGCGACCGTTCACACTTTCCGGCAAGAAAGTCACCTGCTCGACCACCCGCATGATCTCATCGCGCCAAGTCATGGAGATGTACCATTCATCCACCAGCCGATAGAGCAATTCCTGCTTGCAGCGCCAGCAGTGCGGGTACTTGTGCGGATACTGTTCGACCGCGAACAGAATGCCCTTCTGCTTCAGATAATTGATGATCCAATCGACCGTTTCTGGCGGATTGGCATGCTTACCGGAAAGTTCACCGAAACCGGGCAGAAAATGGCCAGTCTCATCCAGCGGTGCAACGAAAGGAATCAGATTTTCTTTGCCCAGGTGAAAGTCTTCCGCACCGCAACCCGGGGCGATGTGAACTATCCCAGTACCTTCACTCTCGCCGACATCTTTCCAAGCGATGACGCGATGCGCCTGCTTAGCGGAATAATCCTTGGACCAGCCCTGCTTGCTGACCACTTCCGCCAATTCCGCCGGATAACCGTAAGGAGCGTTTTGAGCTTCGACCTGATCGAACGGCCCGTTGTAAGCCCAGCCGATCATCTCCTCGCCCTTGAGTTCTCCCAGGATTTCAAAGCCTTCCTTGCCCGCTTTCTCTTTGAAAATCTGCTCCAGGCTCTTGAGTTTGGGAACCCCCTCCACCCATTCCTTGGCTTTGAATTGTTCTTCGAGTCGAGCCGCTTTGAAAGCCCCCTTAGCAATATAATAAATCTCCGAACCGAGCTTGATCTTCAGATAAACCAGTTCCGGATTCACCGCGGCGGCCACATTCGAAGTTAGAGTCCAGGGAGTAGTCGTCCAGGCAATCAGGTTCTCGCCCGGCTTATCGCGAAGGGGAAATTTCACGAATATCGCCCGGTGCGCAATGATCTTATAACCTTCGCTCTTCTCCATTTCGCTGATGCCCGTGCCGCAGCGGCCGCACCACGGCATAGCATCGAAACCACGGTACAACAACCCGCGATGGTGGCACTTTTTGAGGAAGGACCAGATGGTGTAATTGTTTTCTTCACTATTGGTGAAGTAGCTTTTGCGATTATCCGGAGACTTTTTGAAATCTTCTTCGGTGTCCCAATTCATCCAGTAACCGAGCCGAATCGATTGCTTCGTCTGGATATCGGCGTACTTATCGACGCGGGCTTTGCAGAGATTAACGAACTTGGCAACGCTAGCTTCCGGATCGCCCGGCACCAGCGCTTCGATGTCCTTCTTGCTATGGAGCTTGAGTTCTTTCTCGACTTCCACTTCGACCCACAGTCCCTGGCAGTCAAAACCTTGTTGGTAGCGGAGTGCGTGGCCGGTCATTGCGAAATAACGGCAGTAGGCATCCTTATAAGTGCGGTTCCAGGCGTGGTGCACCCCCATCGGATTATTGGCCGTGATGGGACCATCCAGAAAGGACCACTTCGGCTTCCCGGCGTTTTGAGCCTTCAGCTTTTCGAAGATTTGTTTTTCCGCCCAGAAGTTCAATATCGCACTTTCCCGAGCGGGAAAATCAACTCCGGATGTCGCAACTTTCTCAAAACTCATATCTAACCTCATGTACTCCAATTGACTCAGTTTATAGTTGAGAGTCCGCATGAGTAGCGATGTTCGACCCGTTCGACTGGCAGTTTTGTTGTCGGGAGGCGGTACAACTCTGCAGAATCTGATTGATCGGGCAGGCGATGGTTCCCTCTCCGTTCAAATTGTGCTCGTCATCTCGAGTAAACCGAGCGTTTACGGCCTCGAACGAGCCAAACTCGCGAACATCCCTTCACTCGTTCTGCCTCGAAAGAGTTTTCCCGATTTAGCGGCCTTCAGCTCGGCCAATTTCGCGGCCATTCGCGAATCGGGGGCGGAATTGGTTTGCCTGGCCGGTTATCTGCAAAAACTGCTGATTCCGAGGGATTACCAGGGAAAAGTGCTGAACATTCACCCCTCCCTGCTTCCCAAATTCGGCGGCAAAGGGATGTACGGCCATCACGTTCACGAAGCGGTAATCGCCGCCGGGGAAACAGAAAGCGGTTGCACCGTTCATTACGTCGATGATGAGTACGACCATGGGGAAATCGTACTCCAACGGAAGGTTTCCATCAGTCTGGCGGATACCCCGGATAGCTTAGCTGCCAAGGTTTTTGAACAGGAATGCCTCGCCTATCCGGAGGCGCTTCGCAAAGTGCTAGCCAGCCGACAAATCACCCCGCCATCAGCTCGGTAATTACCGCATCGGCGAGGCAGCGCCCGGCTCGGGATAAGCGGATCGAAACCGAATCATCAATCAGTAAATGATTATCTAACAACGGCTTGAGTCGCTCCCCCGCCAACTGATCGATGGAAAAGCCGGTTTGGTTTTCGAACGATTCCCGCAGAATTCCTTCCCGCCGACGCAGTTGGGTAAATATAGTTTCTCGGGCACGATCCAAGTCCGATAACCTCTCCGAACTCTGCGTCGGTGACTCTCCGGCGAATAATTTCTTCAGATAATTATCGAGGCTTCGCGTATTAGTTTCCCGGGTGCCTGCCAGATATCGCGCGGCACCTAAACCAAACCCGTAATAGCTCTCATTCGCCCAGTAAATTTGATTGTGTCTGCACTCCTGTCCCGGCTTGGCGAAATTGGAAATCTCGTACTGTTCCAACCCGAGACGAGGGAGTTCCGCCATCGCGTACTCATACATTTGGCCTTCGAGATCCTCGTCCAAAGCCACCACTTCCTTGCGTTCCCGCCGTTTCCACAACGGCGTCCCCTTCTCGTAGGTCAAACCGTAAGTCGAGATATGGCCGACGCCAAAATCGACAGCCGCTCGCAAGTCCCGCTGCCAGTCTTCCAGCCGTTGTTCCGGTACGGCGAAAATCAGATCGAGAGAAACCCGCGGAAAATGATCGTTACACATTTCAATGGCCGGGCGAATATCCGCGACCGAATGCACACGATCCAGTTCGATCAACGAATGATTCTCGAACGATTGCACCCCCAAGCTGATCCGATTGACTCCCCCCCCTTGGAGAATCGCAATTTTCTCGGCCGTGATGCTTTCGGGTGTGGCTTCAATCGAAAATTCGTCATAATTTTTGAACCAGATCCCTAACATCTGCATCAGGCGTTGGAGATTCGGCTCGGAAAGATAGGTGGGAGTACCGCCGCCAATGAAAAGCGTTTGAATTTCCTGGGAATTCACCAGGGAGGTAAGTTCCAATTCCAGTGCTTCGAGGTAGAGGGTCTGCAAGTGATCCTTGCCCGCGACTACCGCAAAATCGCAGTAGCCGCAGTGGTGCTTGCAGAACGGAATGTGAATATAGGCAGCTTGCGGAAGCGATATCATTCGCCGACAACAGTGTTTTTCAGAACACCCAGCCCTTCGATTTCCACTTCGGTCACGTCGCCCGGCTTGAGGAATACTTGAGGGGTAAGTGCATTACCGATACCCGGAGGAGTTCCTGTGAAAATTATATCCCCCGGCATCAAGGTCACGATCTGGGAGATGTACGAGACCATCTGCGGAATATTGAAAATAAACTGCTTGGTATTGCTATTCTGCATCGTTTTGCCGTTCAAACGCAACGAAATGTTCAGGTGATGCGGATCTTTCACCTCATCGGCCGTGACCAGCACAGGACCGATGGGAGCGAAGGTATCGAAGGTTTTCCCGGCCATCCACTGCTTGCCATCTTTTTCCATCTGCCAGTCGCGGGCGGACACGTCGTGCCCCACGGCATAACCCGCCACATAGCTTTGGGCCTGAGATTCCGGAATATATCGGCCCGTTTTGCCGATCACCAGCACCAGTTCGGCCTCGTAATCGACTTTGACGGAAACCTTGGGATGGATAATATTTTCGCCATGTCCGATGAGGGTATTGTTGAATTTGTTGAACAGAACCGGGTCGCGCGGGATCGGCAGATTGCACTCGATGGCGTGATCGCGATAGTTGAGTCCGACGCAGATAATCTTCTGAGGATCGATTACCGGAGCGTGCAATTTGGCCTCGGAAACCGCGACTTTGACCGCCTTGGGGTTCGATTTTGCGGCCTCGATTTTCGAATCGAGCGAACCCTGAGCTTCCAGAATAGTCTTAACATTGGAAGGCAGAGAAGGATCGGTGGCCTGGAGATCTATATAGAATTCCCCTGCTTGGACCGACGCCCGGGGTCCGGCCGGGGTGGCTAAAGTCGCAAAACGCATAATCGGTACTCTGAACGGAAGGAAAAAATTTTCGCTTCCGCTATTGAATGAGACCCCTTGCTGCCGGACCAGATGAGGCCTATACTTTCTGAACATTCCTCGATAGCTCAATGGTAGAGCATCCGACTGTTAATCGGACGGTTCTTGGTTCGAGTCCAAGTCGAGGAGCTTCATCTTTTATTTTGGCAGCATTTCAGCTGGTGCTCGGTTTCACCTTGTACCTTAACTCAGCCCAGAAATCCGGCAAACCCTCGCTGTCACCCGCCACTAACCGATTTGTTTTACTTCCAAGAATTAATTCCCCGGAGGCGCCGTTCCAACTTGAAAAGATTAGCTCTGAATCATCTTTCAGAACGTACTGCCTCTCTACCCTAACCTTCGACCTCAGTTTTTCCTCCGTTTCGCCAGCGCCAGAAGGCATACACGGGCATCCCTGCGGCCGCGATCCCGAGGCCGATCAAACTATTTTCCGGGTACTCATAAAAAAGTGCGGCCGTCACCGCGATGGTAGAAACCGTGAAAATTATAGTGGCTACAGGATGCCCCGGCATCGAGTCGGACATGTCGACCCCGGCAGCCCGGTCCTTGCGACGCAAAATGAAAAGACTCAGGGAGGTCAAAGTCAGGAACACCAACTCAACCGACATGACGTAATTCAGGATCTGATGAAAAGTGCCCGAAACTGCAATAACAATTGCGAACGCTCCCTGCAGAAGGATGGCAACAACTGGCACTCTCGTCCGCGGGTGAATGCGAGCGACAGCCTGAAAGAAAAGCCCATCTCGAGCCATGGCAAAATAAACGCGCGGCGATGTTAGCACGGCCTGACTGAGAAATCCCACGGCCGAGATGGCGATTCCCGCCGAGAGTATCGCCGCACCGCGACCTCCGAGCGCCCTTCGCATCACTTCATAAGCGGGGCTGCCATTCTCGGAAAGTTCCTTAACGCCAAGAACGCTCAGGCAAACATAATTGACACCCAGATAGAGTATCGTCACTCCCAGAACACCCAGCAACAAACCGCGGGGAAGGTTTCTTCGAGCATCCCGAACTTCAGCGGCCATGAAGGTGGTCGTGTGCCAACCGCCGTAGGCGAAGAGAACTGGCACCATCGCCGCCGCTAAAGCTGGCAACATCCACCATCCTGCGACGGGTTCAGTTGCTTCGCCCCCAGTGGGAGGACTTGCCGGAATCGCTATTAGCAGACCGCAAGCAATCAAAGCACAAATGGCGAGTACCTTGAGTACCATGAACAGGTTCTGGGCTGTGCTGGCCGTACGAACCCCGAGACAGTTGATAGCTGTGAGTCCAGCGATGGTCACTCCAGCCACGAC
The DNA here is from genome assembly GCF_018398935.1 of Telmatocola sphagniphila. GTDB lineage: Bacteria > Planctomycetota > Planctomycetia > Gemmatales > Gemmataceae > Telmatocola > Telmatocola sphagniphila. The sequence goes on from NZ_CP074694.1 coordinate 2,569,927, forward strand.
TTTGCCGAGGGTTGAATCCCCCGCCATGGTGCCAGAAACATCAGCCGATGAGCCGAAGATGACGGGAAAAAGATTCCCCAGTTCGAGAAAGTAGCGAGCAAAGACCACGGCCACCGATGCCATACCGCCCGATTGAATGACCCAAAGAAGGCACCAGCCGTAGAGAAAGGCGACAACCGGATGGTAAGCTTCGCGGAGAAAAGCGTACTGGCCGCCGACGTGCGGCCGTCGTCGGGCTAAGTCGGCATAGACGAGGCTACCGGCCAGACTGACGGCCCCGCCTAGCACCCAAGCCAATAACACCAATGCGGGAACACCAACCACCTTGGCCACATCGTGGGGAACTACGAAAATGCCGGCTCCGATCACACTTCCCATGACCAGCATGGTGATATCGAAGAGGCCGAGAGCTCTAGCGAGAGTTGGAGGATCGTCCGACTTCGGTGCTTCTGCGGGAACCAGTTGAGGATCCAAATTTGCCTCGGGTAGGAGTCGTAGTCTATTCGAGCCGGCATGTGGCCATTTCAACTTACAAGCCAGTACTCTAGCCTCAATTCCTGTTGGTGGAAAGCAATAGTTTGCGAGGAAAGTGACTTTTTCGCGAAAAAACGCGGCTGGAAAAGCGTTGGGATAGTTTAGCTACTTCCGTGGGTTCGCAAATCCGCGTAACGGTCTACTTGGCGAATAATTGTGTTCCTTGCGGAAGCATTGCAAAGAGTGGACCTCTTGGTTCTTTGAAAGTGCGATTATCTTCGCAAAGATAATCGATCATCCCACACCCGGAATTGAATGGCAGGATTATCAGAATCAAAATTTTAAGTCCACGCATTGATGAACCAATTCTTATCAGCCTCTCGCATAGCCTAGCACTTACAATAACTACGATTTTTACACTGTCAAGATCATACATTAATCATTCATCCCGGAACCACAACTTTTCCATCAACTTGTTTTGGGGCAAATGTTATACTCCTCCAACTCCAAAACCGCAGGCGGCCGTGAATCGAATTCATATCTGTTACCTGCGAACAATTTTCGCAACTCCTGATCGACAGAGACCGGATCGGAGAACGCGAAAGGGTGAAATCCGAAGCGAATTTGCGGTCGGATTTCTGATAACAGACGGCTCGCCCCCTGGAAAACTTCACGCTCGGCCCCTTCCACATCGATTTTCACAACCTGGGGACGAATCCCCTTCTCGGCAATAAAACCATCGAGCGAAATCGTCGGCACGGTAACCGTCAGATGTTTTTCCCCGTGTCTAACATGTTCTTCGACGGCGGCCTCGGAGATAGTAAAGCCACTTCCCACCGCTTTCGCGTCCTCTCCAAAAATATTGAAGGTAATGGTGCCGCCATGCACGGCCGCACAGGCCGCCGGGATAACGATTACGCGATCTTCAAAACCATTCGCGCGAATGTGTTTTCTTAAAAGAGCCAGATTCCCCTCCCCTGGCTCGATCGAATAGACCCGACCGGTCGGCCCGACCAGATGGGCTAACTCCAAGGTCATCTGCCCGACGTTTGCACCCACATCGATAACGGTATCGCCTGGCTTAACGACTTTTCGAAACCAATGAATGGTCTCAAATTCTTCATTGCCCCCACGCAAAGCGACGTCGAGATCCAGCTTCCAGATTCGGTCGTTCTGATGAGCTTTTACCAGTCGATCTGGACCGTATCGGAATCTCACCCATTTATGGAAGATCTTGCGGGAAAGAGTACGCAGTCCGGTACTATCCAACAAGGGGAGGAGGCGCCGTCGCCAGCGAAGTAGAGAATCTTCTTTCTTCGGTTCTTCTTCCGGCATGAATTCATCTCATTCTTCAAACAAATTTGGAGAGTTAGTTCTAATTGACACGCAGTTTCTCTGATTTTCTAGTCAATAATGAGATTTTTTTGCTACCGGATAATTGCTCCCCCGTAAAACTCGCAGCAGGCCTTTCGGTCGGAATCTCAGGCATAAGAGAAGGATCGACTCCGGAACATTTGACAAGATAAACTCGACCTCATGCCCCGCACCGCCCTTCCCGATGGCGTTTATTCGATTGCATTTCCATCGAAGTTCGGTTAAAAATAGCATTCCCGCCGCGAAAGTCTTTTTGCCAGTATTGAACCGACTCCGGAGAGTCTCGTGAATCTAACCCACTGTCTTTCTCGCCGAAGTTTCCTTCAAATTGGCAGCTTCGGACTGGGCGGATTCTGCCTTCCCCAACTCCTTCAAGCCGAAGCCAAAGCCGGGATCAATTCCTCACAGAAGTCGGTAATTCTGATCTACTTAGTCGGCGGCCCTCCTCATCAGGACATGTTCGATCTCAAGCCAAACGCCCCCTCGGAGATCGCCGGGCCCTGGAAACCGATCGCCACGAACGTGACCGGCATCCAGATCTGCGAAGCATTTCCGAAAATCGCCAAAATGATGGACAAGTTTACCATCATTCGTTCTCTCGTGGGGAATCAGGCCGAGCACGATGCCATTCAAGTTTTCAACGGGCGGCATGTCAAGACACCCAAACCCAGCGGCGGCTGGCCCCAATTCGGATCTGTAGTCGCCAAGCTGCAAGGCTCCAATGACTCGGTCGTTCCGCCTTATGTCAGCCTCTGTTACACCTGTTCGCATGGTCCGTACAACGAACCTGGTCCCGGCTTCCTGGGCCCATCGCTGGCTCCCTTCCGCCCTACTGGTCCGGCCCGCGAAGATATGACTCTGAAAAGCATCGACATCAGCCGTCTTGCGGACCGGAAAGAGATCTTAAAGAGCTTGGATACGACTCGCCGCGATGCCGATGCGAGTGGATCGATGGCCGCACTCGATTCGTTCAATCAGCAAGCCTTTGGACTGTTGACTTCTTCTCGATTGGCCACCGCCCTGGATATTTCGAAGGAAGACCCGAAGACGATTGCCCGCTATGGCACTGGCAATCCGAAGATTTTCATGGATAGCAACGGTGCTCCTCGGGTGCCGCAAAGCTTGTTGATGGCCCGACGACTCATCGAAGCCGGGGCTCGAGTGGTTACTCTGAATTACAGCAAATGGGATTGGCACGGCGGCAAAAACGCTGAAGGCCGGGCCGACAACTCGATTTTCACTCGAGAAAAAGAGGATTTCCCCATCTTCGATCAGTGCGTAAGTGCACTCGTGGAAGATTTACATCAGCGTGGCCTGAGTGACGATTGCACCGTAGTTATCATGGGAGAGTTTGGCCGGACTCCGAAGATCAGCGCCCAGGTCGGCCGCGATCACTGGCCTCAGGTCAATTGCGTTCTGATGGCCGGCGGCGGGATGAAAAACGGCCAAGTCATCGGTTCTACAGATCGCATTGCAGGGGAAGCCGCTTCCCGTCCCGTCACTTTCGGCGAATTGTACGCTACCCTTTATCGAAACTTGGGAATCGATGTCGGTGAGGCATCTATTCGCGATTTGACTGGCCGGCCGCAGTACCTGGTGGACGACAACGCCCAGCCGATCCGGGAGTTGGTGTAAAAGAGCGAGTAATTCGACCTAGCGTTGGGAATAAAGCCATCGTGAGATGAGCTAATTCTTACACCCCTCACTCCAACACTATTGTACGCAGCTTGGCGGCCTCCAGTTGCTTATTCAGCTTGGGCAGGTTCTGCGTCGAAAGCTCCTGCCAGATCATCATCAGCCTGGCGTAATTCTCTTCGACTTTCTTCACTGCCGTCAGAACCTGAGTCGTCGGCTTCACATCGGCTTCCTGAAGAACCCCCAGCAGAGATCCCATCTGCCCGCTGATCGAAGACAAAGTGGCCATTGTCGAATCGTCCTTCGCTCGACGGCCACCGCGACGCGGGGAATCGCCGCTATCGATCGAATTGGCTTTATCGATCATCGCTGTGATAGTCTCAATAAGTTTGGCATCATCGAGTTTCTTCTCCGAGAGCTCTTTGAGTTTTATCCGCAAAATTCGCAACAGTTTTTGAGTGGAAGCAATCTTCAAAACTCCATCGTAACAAATCATCGAAGCTTGATGCTGTTGCTGCAAATCTTCCGTCGGAGTTTTTACTCGGGGATCCATCTTAATCGTCAACGGCTGCGAATAAGTTTGGCCATTCGCTGTCAGCTTGACGGTATACTCCCCCGGATAAACCCAGGGGCCGCGCGGTTCTCCCGGAGTATTGCGAACGATGGCCGAGATCGGATAATTCTTCGGCCCTTCCAACGAAGCATAATGCAAATCCCAAATGAAGCGGTGCATTCCCACCTCGCTTGAGAGCATGTGGAAAGGCCGAATCCAATAGGGTGTAATTGCCAGACTCTTTTCATTGATCGGTTCTGCTTGGTCTTCGCTGGAAAATCGCCGCACCAGCTTGCTCTGAGCATCGAAAATCTCCAGTTTCACAGGCCCATTAGCTTTATCTTTCAAATAATAATTCAGGATCGCTCCATCCGGCGGGTTCTGCCCGGCCGGCTCTTCCGGAGGCAACGGCGTGTCGGTATTCACATTCCAACGAACGCGATGGGCCAGCTGCGGCTTAAACAACTTTGCCGGACTTTCCGCGATCGTTTTGTCGATCTGCCGCAACGGCGTGAGATCATCGAGAATCCAGAAAGAACGCCCGTGAGTCCCCACTACCAGATCATCCTGGTGCACGACCAGATCCCGCATCGAAGTGGCTGGCATGTTCAGGCGCAGGGATTGCCAATTTTCGCCATCGTCGAAAGAAACATGTATTGCCCGTTCGGTACCGCAGTAAAGCAGCCCTTTTCGCACCGGGTCTTCGCGAACGGCATTCACCGGAGCATTATCCGGAAGGCCCTTAACGATTTCCTGCCAAGTGGCCCCGTAATCGTGAGTGCGATAAATATGAGGCTTCTGATCGCTCAAGCGAATTCGATTTACAGCGGCATAAGCCGTCCCCGCGTCGAAACGCCCGGCATCAATAATCGAAATTTTCGACCAGGACGTTAACCCGGGCGGAGTAACATTCTTCCAATCTTTGCCGCCGTCTTTGGTGACATGAATGAGCCCATCATCCGTCCCGGCCCAAATCACGTTGGTCTCTTTGTAGGAGGGAGCTACCGTATAAATCACGCCACGCCGGGCCATTCGAGTAAGTTCGGGGGTACGGAAAACCCCAATGCTTTCGGGAACTTCCGGTTGTTCGCGCGTTAAGTCGGGACTGATGATCTCCCAGCTATTTCCGCCACTCGTCGTCTTGAAAATTACATTACCCGCGAAGTAGAGAGTGTGCGGATCGGTGGGAGCAAACAACACGGGTGCCGTGCGCAGGAAGCGATATTTTCCAGTCCGCAGCGCTTCAGGAGCGATATTTTGAACCTGCCCCGTTCTGCGATCGAACCTCGTGATTTTGCCGCCGTAGATCATGTTGGAATCGAGCGGATCGACGGCCACGTAGCCATATTCTTCGACGCCCACCGGATGCCAGTCCCGGAAGGTAATCTGACCATCCCGGCCTCGACTGCTGACACCGGCAGACCCACTCTCCTGCTGGCCGCCGTAGACCCAGTAGGGAAATTGATTATCGGTGCTCACGTGGTAGAACTGGGCAGTGGGTTGGTTGTACCAGGTACTCCAGCTTTCGCCGCCGTTGACGGTCACCACGGCCCCTTGGTCGGTCGCCAGCAGAATAATATGAGGATTGATTGGATTGATCCAGATGGTGTGGTAATCATCGCCGCCGGGTGCCCCTTTAATGCACGAGAAATTCTTGCCTCCTTCTGTGGAACGGTAGAGTCCCGTATTGGCGATATAGACCAGTTCTTTATTTTTCGGATCGGCCCGCACTTCAGCAAAATCACTGCCGCGACCCCAGATGCGGGGATCGGAATTCACCAGCTTCCAATTCTCCCCCGCATCATCGGAACGGTAGAGTCCGCCCGCTCGTGGAGCGTCGACTAACGCATACAGACATTTGCTGTCGCTGGGGCAGATCGAAATACCGATCCGACCGAGGCCTTGCTCGGCAGTCGGTAGACCTTTGGAGAGTTGTGTCCAGCTTTCGCCGCCATCGGTCGATTTGAACAGGCCGCTGTTGGTCCCCTGCCACGCCCCATTTTCCCAAGGCCCTTGACGGGCGGACCAAAGCACGCCGTAGACCGTTTGAGGATTCTCGGGGTCAAACGCGAGAGCAATCGCCCCGGTATTCTCGTCTTTGTAGAGCACCTTCTTCCAGCTTTTGCCGCCATCGAGCGAGCGGAAGATGCCGCGTTCGGTATTCGCCCCGTAAGGATGGCCAAGCACGGCCACAAAAAGTCGGTCGGGATTCTTGGGATCGACAATGATGGACGGAATCTGCTGACCGTCTTTCAGGCCGACATTTTCCCAGGTCTTTCCGCCGTTTTTGGATTTATAAATGCCATCGCCCGTGGAAAGGTCGGGACGTTGCAACCCCTCGCCACTCCCCACGTAGATAACCTCGGGATTCGAGGGAGCAATAACTAAAGTACCGATGGAACCGGTGGGCTGTTCATCGAAGATCGGCTTCCAGGTCAGGCCGTAATCGTTAGTTTTCCAGACGCCGCCGTTGTTGACGCCGATGTAGAAAACGTTCGGCTGGGTGGGAATACCGGCGGCTCCGACGGTTCGACCGCCTCTAAATGGACCGATCATCCGCCATTTCATTTCCTGGTAGGTGCTGGTCGGATAGGGTTGAGCGGGGAGAGGGCTTGTCGCCAGCAAAAGTAATATGCCGAGGATCGCGAATCGGATTGTGACTTTCATCAATAGCTCTGTAGTAGATGAAACTAGGATTTTCGAGCCGTGCAAACGCTCAAGAGGAGAGGTTATCAACTTACGGAAAGGATTGCTAGAAGATACTCAAGCGGTGGGAGTGATATTGATTTGAAGGATCAATTGGTTGATGTATTATGGGAATTGGGTCGTCCCGTGCCTGATCCAGGCCTAAATAAACCACTCCCCTTGTCAAGCAGACGTTCAGCAATGAAAACAATCCCCGCAATCGAAGTTCTTCAAGATGGGAGATACGCATGTACCGCCGCGATTCCCGAGCAAGGTGCGTTGTACGTTTCCTTGATGATTAACCGCAATTTGTTCAAGAAAGCGTTTTCATCGGACTATCGCGAGCTGAGAGTGCACGGTAGCTTCAGCGACGAGATCGGTAAATCGTTTAATTTATCCTGGAAGCTGCCTGCCATTTCGAAAAGATCTGAAATTCTGATTAGACAAATCGATGCGGTCGCGGTGGATGAGCCTCAGATCACAGCAAGCATGAAGGTCGGGTGGAGGAAAGATGTCGTCCTTTCCGCTTTTCGAGAAATTATGGAGCATTCCACGCGGGAGGAGCCCCTGGGTTTGCTCGAGCAATTAACGCTTGAGGCGGCAGGGAAATTCGATGCGGAATGTTAGATGGAATCGACCCGTGACAGTTCCTTCGGAACCTATTTCCGATGGCGATTTGTATCACGAAACCGAAAATCAATCATATCGATAGCCGGGATGGAGGAAGATTCCAATCCACTGACGAGGCCTAAAAGTTGCATTTCAAGTGGTTTAAGCTTCTCGGGTAACAGCCTCGTAACGAATAACAATACCCCTCTTACTTCCCAGTCATCGCACAACCATAATTACCAGGTAACTTCTCTCGATAGAAGGGAGGCTTCCAATGTTCTGTTTGCTAATCGTGCGCTTACTATGCGCAATGGGGCTGATGAGCGGCCTAGTGGCAAGTGCTGTGTGCAGCGAAGAACCTCAGATTGTGTTCGACAATCGCCCCGAGAGCGGGATACCCGCCGAAGCCTTGCAACAGCCTCATAAACCAAGTAAGGCAACCACGGAAAAAGAATTCCCTCTCAAGTTTCCCGCCCTAACGGCGGGGGCAATCAAGTCGATCCGCATCCGCTACTACAACAAGGAGACGTGGCCGAATGAAAAGGACGCCCGCGAATACGTTCGCAGCTTTCTCGGCAACAAAAAGTCGGAGGTTTTTGATTTTCAGATTTGGTCTCAGGGAGTCGGAGTGCCCGAAATCGAATGCTATGTGGAATTTACCGAAGAATATCGCAAGAAACTTCTGGGAGATAAGTTTTCCTGTCGCGATGGTCGTCTGCTGCTCTGGAATACGGAGGCTTGCTATCGCGACGGCACGGGCCGATGGTATTTTGTCTCCGCGTTCGATCAATTTCACCGGGCTCATCCCAAGGGCGATCGCAAGAATGTGAAATAAGCGAACTACCCGATGAGTTTCATTTGGGCTTATCTACCTGCAATCCGCTCGGCCAAGTTATTAGAGGCACCTCATGGACGGGAATACGATTCGTCCGTTCGAAGGCTCAAATCGGCTCGAATATCGTGTGGAAGAAACAGCAACCTAACCCGTGATTATCTCGCCCCTTCCTATCTTTCAAAATCTCTTCACTCCAGTAGATAATTCCAGATCGGTAGGCAACTGGCGAATAAAACTGCCGGACCTTGCTCTTTCGAAATATCCCGTCGGAGTGAGAACTCGAAAATTTTGCATTTTGATGCAGGCGGATGAGGATTGCCGTACTCATCTTAGAGTGAAATTCTTCACGCTTTACCGGTTCCCGACTTGTTTCTTCGCGGGATTCAATCAATTATAACAAGGAAATCGCCCGGCGATCGGAGTCCGCATATGCGTTTTATTTTGGTGTCTCTTTCGTTCATCGTCCTGACCGGTACCCTTTCCGCCCAACTCATTGCTCTCCATCCGATCAATCCCCACTACTTCGAGTATCACGGCAAGCCGACGATCCTGGTCACTTCCGCCGAGCACTACGGGGCAGTCCTGAATCTCAATTTCGATTACGTCAAATACCTCGACACTCTCGCAGCCGATGGACTGAACCTGACTCGGACCTTCTCAGGTGTTTACGCGGAGCCCGAAGGAGCTTTCGGCATCACTCGCAATACACTCGCTCCCAAGGAGGGCCAGTTAATCTCGCCCTGGGCCCGCAGTGATCGTCCGGGCTATTCGCACGGCGGCAATAAGTTCGACCTCGAGAAATGGGATACCGCCTATTTCAAACGGCTCAAAGATTTTTTGGCTCAGGCGGGGAAAAGGGGCATTATTGTAGAGTTCACGCTCTTTTGCCCGATGTACGACGAAAGCGAATGGAAGCTCAGCCCGATGAATTCTGCGAATAACGTGAACGGGGTCGGATCGATCGGCCGAAACGATGTTTGCACTCTCGACAAGAACGGGCCGTTACTCCAGGTGCAAGAGGCTCTGGTACGGAAACTGGTCGCGGAACTGCGAGACGTAGACAATCTGATGTACGAAATTTGCAACGAGCCCTATTTCGGCGGCATCACATTGGCTTGGCAACATCGCATCGCCGATGTCATCGTCGACGCAGAGAAAGATTTCGCGAAGAAGCATCTGATCACACAAAACATCGGCAACGGCTCGAAGAAGGTCGAGAAGCCCCATCCCGCCGTTTCGGTATTCAACTTTCACTACACTTCTCCACCGGTGACCGTCGGCATCAACTACGGTCTGGGAAAAGTGATCGGTGAAAACGAAACAGGTTTTAAGGGTAACGGCGATGATTTCTACCGGCAGGAAGCCTGGGAATTTCTCCTGGCTGGTGGCGGACTCTACAACAACCTCGATTACTCCTTCGCCGTCGGCCACGAGGATGGTACCTTTCAATATCCTCCCAAACAACCGGGTGGGGGCAACCCGGGTTATCGCAAGCAGATGAAAATCCTCAAGGATTTTCTCTATGGTTTTGACTTCGTGAAAATGAAACCGGCCCGGGATTTGATTCGCGAGGTGTTACCCAAAAATGGGCATTGCCAATTGCTTGCCGAGACCGGCCAACAGTACGCGGTTTACTTCAAGGATTGCGCCAAGTTCGCTTTCACTCTCGATTTGCCCGAAGGATCGTACTCAATCCGCTGGCTCGATGTTGTAACTGGCAAAGAGTTGACGGCAGCCACGCTAAATCACTCCGGTGGCAATTTCAATCTGCAGGTACCCGAATTGGGTAGGGAATGTGCGTTGCGGATGGTAAAGACTACGAGATAAAAAAGGTTTCGAAATCGAAAAACATCTCATCTCCATTTCCAGAGGATACCCAATCCGCTTGAGGACAAAATCAGCAGCATAACCATCAGCCAGACTATTCGGCGGTTTTCCGCCTGGCGATGGACAGCTTGCGTTTTTATTGGCGAAGCATCCGGGACAAATCCGAGGTTGGCCGTCTCATTTCCTCTAGTCAATTCCTCCAGCATGCGCCGGGCTTCCCGATGCCTGCGGTTCGCCTTCATTATCTCTCGAATTTGTTTGGCATACATGGGATTCGCAAAACGAATTCCCGGAAGCCCCATAAATTGAACTTCCTCGTAAGCTATTAAGCATTCGACCCCATCAATTTTTACAGTATCGACCTCTCCTTCTGAACGAGTAGAAGTGTAGATTCCTCTCGCAAAATCGGAACTGAGGCCCCAGGATTCCATCTCGGCTTCGATTTCGCGCTGCGAAAAGCCTTGATACATCCGAACCAGAATGTAGAGCCGAAGATCTTCGATTGCTGCGGGTTCCGCTTGACCAGCGGAGACGGTAGATTCCAGGTGATCGACCAATTCCTCAAAGTTACGCGCGGGAGGCGCATGAAAGTCTTCTTCCCGCCATTCGGAATCAGAAGTCGACAAGCTCTCACCTGCCCTCAAAAGCCTGGACAACTACAGACAATCTTCTCCAACTACAGCTTATATTAAATTCTCAGCCCATCTTCCGCTGAGGCAAATTAGGATTTTTTACTGGATCGCCTTCTCCAGGCCAGGACTCCTCCGATCGCCGATCCCAGAACCAATAAACTTGCAGGTTCCGGCACCGGAGAAAAGGCGATCAGGACATCGTTGCCTCCGTATGTTGCGTTCGTACTGGAATTGCCGTAGTAGGTGATATAAGCCGTAAACGAATGGCCGGTGTTAGGATTGGTCAAACTGAAGAAGGAATCGTTCGGCAGACCGGAGAATGTTCCAGTAATTGAGTTGTTTGGTTGATTTACCAGAATATAAAGTTTGTCGGTTACACTTGGATCGTAGCCCAAGGAGATATTCAACAGGGCATTTGCCAGATTGATTGCGTTTGAAGAACCCGTGATAGTGATGCGATCGTATTGGCTCCCTGAAGTATTGCCGTTGAGTTTCACATTGACCGTTGTTGAAACATTTAGCGTGAAATTGCCCGTGATTGTCAGATTACCCGTCGTGCTGGAAGGACTTGTTTGTAGCAGATTATTCGTACCCGTGAATCCCACATTGCCGACAATCGTCCCGACCCCTTGAACAGTCCCCCCCGAAGTATTTACGGCTCCGGTGAATGTACTATTGGCTCCTACTTCCAAGGTGCCATTGTTGGTGAAGGTTCCGCCGCTAACCGTGAAGTTCCGACTATTCGTAATCTTGAAGTTACCCGAACTCGCGGTCAAGGTGTTGATGGCTGCGAATACCGAATTACTACCATCCAGGGTGACCGATGTTCCGGCCCCCAGGGTAGAGATTGTTCGACCATTAAAATTCATTGTGGAGGAACCCTGAACGACGTAGCTTCCTCCCGTGAGGGTTCCGGATGCTAGATTTGTTAAGGTGGTGCCGGAAACCAGATTGATCGTTCCGCCATTCGAGGCTACTAAGGTACCATTATTGGTGAATGATCCCGTAGGATTTATATTAATTTGCGAGCCAGAGTTGCTTGCCTGAATGAGGGCGGCACTCGTCAGATTCCCTGTGCCATTGAAATTGTAATAGTTCCCCACATTACCTGTCGTACTTGCTGACTGGATAATTACTACGTTGCCGCCCAGACTCGCATTCGTATTCCCTTCCACCGCCACATAACTGTTCGAACCCAACGTAATCGAAACATTGTCCACCACACCCGACTGACCTATCCCCAAACCCGCCGAGGAACCTATCGTCAAACTCGAACCTGAGGAAAAAGTGGAACCGTTCGTCAAACGGACATAATTGTTCGATCCTGACAAATTCAGCGTCCCTGAAATCGCGACACCACTCAACTGATTGTTGGAACTCGTCGACGCATTCAGACTTGACCCCCCCGAAGATGTAAACGTACCCCCGGATATCGTCCCGGCATTGAGCGTCAACGATCCCGTCGTTGCCGTCAACGCCAACGGGCCCCCCACCGTATTGTCCAACGTGCCCGTGATGTTGATCGTACCCCCCGCATTCAAACGAGTGATACCACCCAGATTCAAACCCGCCGTCGTAAACCTACCCCCCAAATTCAACACCCCATTCGAATCCACCATAAACTGACCGCTGTTCGACCACGTCGGACTCGTCGAACCCACGCCATTCCCGGTCGGATTGATGTTGATCGTGCCACCACCCGTCGTCGAGCCTGCCAATAATGTACCCGTGTTCGTGAACGTCCCCGTCGGGTTGATGTTGATCACCGAGCTCGTATTGATCGCCTGAATCTTGCCACCATTTGTCAGATTCCCCGTACCACTGAAGTTGTAGTTGTTCCCGACTTGACCCGTCGTATTCGCCGACTGCGAGATCAACACATTACTGCCCAGACTTGCATTCGTATTCCCTTCCACCGCCACATAACTGTTCGAACCCAACGTAATCGAAACATTGTCCAGCACACTGGTCTGACCTATCCCCAAACCCGCCGAAGTACCTATCGTCACACTCGAACCCGAGGAAAAAGTGGAACCATTCGTCAAACGCACGTAATTGTTCGATCCTGACAAATTCAACGTCCCTGAAATCGCGACGCCACTCAACTGATTGTTGGAACTCGTCGACGCATTCAGACTTGACCCCCCCGAAGATGTAAACGTACCCCCGGATATCGTCCCGGCATTGAGCGTCAACGATCCCGTCGTTGCCGTCAACGCCAACGGGCCCCCACCGTATTGTCCAACGTGCCCGTGATGTTGATCGTACCCCCGCATTCAAACGAGTGATACCACCCAGATTCAAACCCGCTGTCGTAAACCTACCCCCAAATTCAACACCCCATTCGAATCCACCATAAACTGACCGCTGTTCGACCACGTCGGACTCGTCGAACCCACGCCATTCCCGGTCGGATTGATGTTGATCGTGCCACCACCCGTCGTCGAGCCTGCCAATAATGTACCCGTGTTCGTGAACGTCCCCGTCGGGTTGATGTTGATCACCGAGCTCGTATTGATCGCCTGAATCTTGCCACCATTTGTCAGATTCCCCGTACCACTGAAGTTGTAGTTGTTCCCGACTTGACCCGTCGTATTCGCCGACTGCGAGATCAACACATTACTGCCCAGACTTGCATTCGTATTCCCTTCCACCGCCACATAACTGTTCGAACCCAACGTAATCGAAACATTGTCCAGCACACTGGTCTGACCTATCCCCAAACCCGCCGAAGTACCTATCGTCACACTCGAACCCGAGGAAAAAGTGGAACCATTCGTCAAACGCACGTAATTGTTCGATCCTGACAAATTCAACGTCCCTGAAATCGCGACGCCACTCAACTGATTGTTGGAACTCGTCGACGCATTCAGACTTGACCCCCCCGAAGATGTAAACGTACCCCCGGATATCGTCCCGGCATTGAGCGTCAACGATCCCGTCGTTGCCGTCAACGCCAACGGGCCCCCCACCGTATTGTCCAACGTGCCCGTGATGTTGATCGTACCCCCCGCATTCAAACGAGTGATACCACCCAGATTCAAACCCGCCGTCGTAAACCTACCCCCAAATTCAACACCCCATTCGAATCCACCATAAACTGACCGCTGTTCGACCACGTCGGACTCGTCGAACCCACGCCATTCCCGGTCGGATTGATGTTGATCGTGCCACCACCCGTCGTCGAGCCTGCCAATAATGTACCCGTGTTCGTGAACGTCCCCGTCGGGTTGATGTTGATCACCGAGCTCGTATTGATCGCCTGAATCTTGCCACCATTTGTCAGATTCCCCGTACCACTGAAGTTGTAGTTGTTCCCAACCTGACCCGTTGTACTCGCCGACTGCGAGATCAACACATTACTGCCCAGACTCGCATTCGTATTCCCTTCCACCGCCACATAACTGTTCGAACCCAACGTAATCGAAACATTGTCCAGCACACCGGTCTGACCTATCCCCAAGCCCGCCGAGGAACCTATCGTCACACTCGAACCCGAGGAAAAAGTGGAACCATTCGTCAAACGCACGTAATTGTTCGATCCTGACAAATTCAGCGTCCCCGAAATCGCGACACCACTCAACTGATTGTTGGAACTCGTCGACGCATTCAGACTTGACCCCCCCGAAGATGTAAACGTACCCCCGGATATCGTCCCGGCATTGAGCGTCAACGATCCCGTCGTTGCCGTCAACGCCAACGGGCCCCCCACCGTATTGTCCAACGTGCCCGTGATGTTGATCGTACCCCCCGCATTCAAACGAGTGATACCACCCAGATTCAAACCCGCTGTCGTAAACCTACCCCCCAAATTCAACACCCCATTCGAATCCACCATAAACTGACCGCTGTTCGACCACGTCGGACTCGTCGAACCCACGCCATTCCCGGTCGGATTGATGTTGATCGTGCCACCACCCCCTACTGAACCCGCCAACAACGTACCTGTGTTCGTGAACGTACCCGTCGGGTTGATGTTGATCACCGAGCTCGTATTGATCGCCTGAATCTTGCCACCATTTGTCAGATTCCCCGTACCACTGAAGTTGTAACTGTTCCCGACTTGACCCGTTGTACTCGCCGACTGCGAGATCAACACATTACTGCCCAGACTTGCATTCGTATTCCCTTCCACCGCCACATAACTGTTCGAACCCAACGTAATCGAAACATTGTCCACCACACTGGTCTGACCTATTCCCAAACCCGCCGAAGAACCTATCGTCACACTCGAACCCGAGGAAAAGGTGGTACCGTTCACAAGTCGAACATAACTGCTCGCTGTCGATAAATTCAACGCGCCCGAAATCGCAACACCATCGAGAGTATTCGATGAACTTGAATTAAATTGTAATTGCCCCGAACCACTGATAACCCAGGTACCGCCGCGAATTGTTGCCCCGTTCACGGAATAAGTACCGGCGGAAATCGTCGCATTCGTCGTCTGAAATACAGAACCGGATGTTTGAGACAGCGTGGCGTAACTGGAACTGAGCGTAAATGAGTTCACCGTGTAACTGTTATCCATCGTCACGGTATAGGCAGTGTTTCCATTATTCCCATCAAGGTAGACGTTGTAGTTAGTGCCAGCTGGCACGCCATTGTTAGGAACCGCCCCGTTACTCCAGCTGGCCGCGGAGTTCCAGTCACCTGTACCAGCGGACCAGTGAGCGTTCACCTGCGCGTTCGCCCGATTTTGCACGAGGAGGCAAATGGCCGCTACAGCGGGATAGGTGAAGCGACTGGCAAAAAAGCTTGAGTATTTACGAACAGACTTGGACGCTTGAGACATGGATTAGGGCCTCTTAAATTGGGCATCCTACCCAGTTCAAACAATCATTAGCGATAGATTATCTTCAACCGTGAACAGTTTGCAACTATATTCCACCTTGAAAATAAAGAAATGAAGAGTTTTGGCCGCGTCTCGTAAAAGAAAAGCCTTACAAAAAGCAAAAAAAAACGGGAATTAATAAATTAAATTATATAATATCACATATAATTATTTTTATCTTATTTAAAAATGCCGAACTGTGAACGCAAGATCGGCTAACACTTGCCAAATGCACTTCAATCGAGTTGGCCGACCCACTGGGAGTTTGCACTCACGGGAGTTCGGCCACAAACTGATCTTCGAGAAGTTTTCCTGCCCCGCAAGCAGATACAGCTCGCAAAAAATTCCGGTATGTAGAGTGTTGAGCATGAGAAGCCACTTGAGCTACCTTCCTCCATAAATCCGCAAACGGCTATCGCCGAAATATTCGCTGTCCGGAAGATTTGCTCTCTTCAACGGCCCCGATTTCGTCCCAAATTATTTCTTTGAAACCCTCGCAAGTTCCAAAATGAAATTCGTTTTCATTACAATAATCAAGTTCGGAGATTCTCGTAAAACGATTGCGATTGGGCGTTTTACAAGCTTCTCCTGAACTTGAAACTCTCCGATTTACATCCTGAGGCTTGAACATGATTACGACTCTCCGACTATGGCCGAATGTTACTAATACAGCTTCCCGACGAAGCCCACACACCCACGCCCGATTGAATCTCGAAACCCTGGAATCTCGCGACGTCCCGGCGGCGATAACCGATAACGGGATAGCCATCGCCACCTATAACGGCCAAGTCGATTCCACTGCTAATCTCTACGATGCCCTGACTACCGCGGAACGAATTCCGACCGTTACCCCCTTCCCGGGCTATCGAGGCGCACTGGTTACCGCGGCGGGAGATGTGAATGGCGATGGCGTAACCGACCTGATTGTGGCCGCGCAAAATTCGTCCGGTCATGTGAAAGTTTTCGACGGGAAAACCGGCGCCCTCCTTCAAAGCTTTCTGGCATTTCCCGGATTTATGGGAACTGTGAATCTCGGTACGGCCGACGTCAATGGCGATGGCGATCAGGACATTCTCATTTCCGCAAATGGTTGCAATGGGGCCGTCAAAGCCATCAGCGGACAAAATGGATCGACACTCGCCAGCTTCTTAGCTTTCCCCGGCTTCCTCGGCAATGTCTCGGTGAGTGGGGCAAACTTTGCGGGAGGCGCGGACGATCAGATTATCGTTGGGGCGGGTGGGGTCGGCATCAACGGACGAGTGGCAATCTTCAATGCCAACGGCACGGTTTATAACCCAGGCTTTTTTGCTTTCCCAGGTTTCAACGGGGCGATTTCCGTCGCAGGCGGCGATGTGAATGGCGATGGCATTTCAGACATCGTGGTTGGCGCTGGCCCCGGCGCCCCGGGAGGAGCTGTCAAAGCATTCAGTGGGAAAGACTTTTCCACTATCGATAGCTTCCTGCCCTATGTATCCACCGTCACCAACGGCGTAAATGTTCGGGTAGCCGATGGCAATGCCGACGGAGTGAGAGATATCTTTGTCTGGCTGCAAGGCGGCGGCTACGCCAGCCTCGTAGGGTTTAATGGCAAAACGGGCCAATTGCTCGCTCAGGGTGGCGGTGGTGAAGGCACCAACTCGGGTGGAGACTCGGGATCGTCCGGGGATTCGGGCGGCGGCTCTTGATGCCTCGATCGTTTCGCTTCAATCCATCGCTTGTCGGGACCAAGCCGTCTCGGCGGGCGGCTGGGTTGCACGAGTGGCAGCAGATCGAGTTAGTGCTAACCTGAATCTCAGCAGCCGAGAATCATCGAGCTTTCAAAACAGCCCGGTCTTGCCGGTTGATTGTGTTTGAATAACCCAAGCAATTATAGCCTCGCTACCTCGATAGCTTGAATTTACTTGTTAGCATTTCCCACCGGCTTGAACATGGTTCGAAAAGCAATCAAACAGGCCGGGTGAAAAATCGTGGCGTGCGTCTCGGACTTGAATTCCTGCGAATGCCAATCGAACCCTTTGGGGGCAGACTTACGGAGATTCTCTTTGAGCTCTTCTACCAAGGGCGCGAGGGAGGATTCTCCACTATTGGCGAAAAAAAGGTGTTTACCCGAGGGTAGTTTGGGAAGATATTCTACCCCAGATTTTTTGAGCATCTGTTGATCATTCCACCAAAGGCTGGGATCGAAGGCAATGTAGGTGTCGAACAGGTCCGGCTCCAGGAAAAGGGTTTCGATAACGAATAAACCCGCCAGCGACTCTCCGACAATCGCTTTTTCCGCAGTTGTTCGATACCGTTTTGACACCTCTGGCATCAGTTCCTCTCGAAGGAATCTCCGAAATTCCGCGGAGCCTCCAACATGGGGTGCAATCGTCTTATCCTTGGCATTCGCTGTCGGCCCCGTGAGATCCCTTCTCCGTTCCGTATTTTGGATGCCGACGAGAATGAAGGGACGCATCGTACCGTTGCCCGATCCGACTTGCACCAAACCCGCCACATGCAGAAAATCCTCCGCAAGTCCGCCATCGGGCATGTAAAGAACCGGCAGACGCATGTCTGTCGATTCAGAATAGCCGGGAGGAAAATAGACGTTGATGACTCGTTTTTCACTAAGAATCTGTGAGTTAATTGAAAATGTATCGCCTATTACCAGCCCGCCGGATTTAAATTCACTGACCAAAGCTTCGTTGGTCTGGATCGCCGTCCGGTAAGCAAAGCCCATACCGAAGCCAACGCCCCAAAAGAGCGCTATCCAGGACGCGATTCTCAAATTTCTCATTCCCAATCTCTCCGTCCTACGAAACTATTACTCTTTTTCAGGACAATTTATCGATAGGGAAACGGAGCTGACGAGCGATGGTTGCAAAAATTCTTTACGGGGAATTCAGTTCGGCCACCACCATGGAATGAATCATCAACTTGGGCACGATGACCGATACTCCCTCAGCTGTTTCCAGCTTCTCTAACTCGATTCCCTCGGGCTCCAGCCGAATCTTGCCGAGTTTGTAATCTTTCCGGAAGCGAACCTCAATATCGTGGATAGGTAGCACCTCTTCTCTTAGCGGCACATCGTCATTCGGGAAGGCTTTACCCCCGGTCGTGTTGACATCGTTGTAAAGGTGAACGATCAGCCGATTCTGCATCGGATGGGTCTGCCGCATCACTGTGGACTGAACGCAAAGGGGAGCTTTCACCACCACCGGCTGAGCAATTTGCCCAGCAGCCCAGCGAATCGCATTTCCCAAAAGCAAACGTTGATAGGGATAGGAATAAAGATAGTATCCCGCGTCGATTCCCGCCGGGAAGTAGACCACTCTCCCCTTCCCATATTCGCGGCTGATAATTGCAGGGAACGGCTCGGGCCGGGGATCGTCTTTGACTTGTAAAGTTGCCAGAATTTTCGTACCCGAGTGCGGCTTCACCCGCACGGCCGGGCCTTTGAAGGTCACCGGTTCGTTATCCAGATATTGCGTCAGCTGCCCCGACATCAGCCAGGAATCCAGAATTCGAAAATCGAAGATATTTTTGCGTTTTTCCCAATAATCCGACCCGATGCCTTGAGCGAAATTGACATCCAGCTCAACCTTGGGGGCTTTAGATGTTGGAAGCCCCAGATAATCCACTCCCAGTAAATTACCCAGAGCAAACCTGGCTCGCGGATCGCCATATTCATCGAAGAGGGAAGTATCCAGACTCGCGACGAGCCCGCCCCCCTGCTTCACATATTCGTCCAAAGCCTTCACCTGCTTGTCATCCAAACTCGCCGTATTGGGCAGTATCACCACGGCGTATTTCTTCAATTCTTCCAGAGTGAGATTCCAGTCGTTAACGACTGTTGTCGGCAGATGCTCTTCCAGCGTGGCCCGAAAGGTTCCAAAGACACTCGACATATAGCGTTCTTCCACCCGGCCTGCCTGCCGTCCGTAGAAAGTCCGAGTGTTGTCGCTCATGATGAGGGCCGCCCAGGGCTCCGGCGATTTATGAGTCAGCCAGGGCTTGCGCTTCTGTACCTCATCGAGACAACGATCCACTTCAGCCCGCAATCGCTTCGGCTGGCCCACCGCGATGCTCGGCCCAGCGCCGTGCGTCAAAGCCAGCATCATGCGTCGTTCAATTTCATGTCCCGGAAAACTATCTTTCCCGTACGGATTGCCATGACTCATCAAATAGGGTTCGCTGAAGGCCACGCGATGATTGGTCACGGCCCAGGCATAAGCGTTGGCAAAGGCCGGCACCACAGTGAGGCCGCGATTGCTTTCATCGGCCCAGAATTCCTGATCGGGAGCGTCGAATAGCAAATTCATGCGCGTCGACATGTTGCGCGGCAGACTGAGAAAATGGCCGTAGCGACCGGCGTTTGTCGTCCAGGTGACTAAAGCCACCTCGGGCTTAATGGACTTCAGTCTTTGTTGGGCTTTCGCGACAACCGCTTCGAGTTTGCGATCGACCCAGTGTTGGTACCGACGAAAGTCCGGATCGTTCAGATCGGGCTTCGGGGGCAGTGGCTTACCGGTATCTGCGAGGTAGTTTTTACGACAGTGTTCGCAGTAGCAGAAGCCGCCGTGATGCAGACCATCGAAGCTGAAAGCATCGACTTCGGGATGTTTCTCCAAAATCTCGGCGAGAACATCGATAAAGAAATCGCCGTACGGCCCGAGCAGGCAAAGCATGCCGCCATAGGGGGCCGCTTTCATATCGACCTGAGGAATGGTCCTCGTATCGGAAGTGATTCGCCGCCAGTCGGGGTGTTTTTCATAGACTTCGCCCTGCAAGGTCGGCGGATAGACCCCGAGAATGCGGATTCCCAGCTTCTTATACTCCGCAATCTCATTTTGGATGCGGTCCAGCGGCACGTGAGGACTGCGTTTGAGAAGCAATTTGCTGTCGTAATAAGGATAAAAAGGATCGACAAAATTCATCTCGCTAATCGTGACGCCGTGACGGACGGCAGCCGTTCGACCGGTGGTGTCCATGCCAGAGAGGGTGTAGCCGACGCCGGTAGTCCCTTGCACCCAATCGGGAATTTTAATCGGTCGAAAAGGAGTTTTGTCGAAGGGTTGATGGGGCAATGGCGATTCAAAATAGTTGTTCTCCGGTTTCTCTGCAAGAAGGGGGAGGCCCAGCACCAGAGCCAGGAGGAAAGTCAGAGGAATTTTGAAACCCATAGAGGCTCCGGAGTGCGATTTCTACGGACGATATCCCCTGATACTAGCATTAATGCAAAGGAACTCCTGCAAATTAATTTCGCTTGGTAGAACTTTCTCATAGCCCCTTCAGCCCATCGATACTCGAATGGTTTTTCTGAGCTTGATACGCTCGAATCCCTTCCTCCCCTTTGGTTTTCGCCCAGTCGGTCAACTGCGTCCGTTCGTCGATATATTCAAAACGCGGCACACCGAAGCCACAGGAATCGGCTATCCTTTCGATATCGAGAACTATAACTGCCCGCGCACTGGGATAATTGGGAAACCCGGCAATTAGCGCGATCCCTTCCGCACTCGATGGGAGAACTGCCCGGCCCCGGCCATAGAGCCTCAAAATTCGCGGACGGCCTTCGAACGCACAGAACATGATTGTCAGACGCCCGTTTTCCTGAAGATGTGCGATAGTCTCCACGCCGCTGCCGGTGAGATCGAGATAGGCCACCTGGGTAGGCCCCAGCACGCGAAAACTATCGAGCCCCTTCGGCGACAAATTGACATGCCCTTCCGCTGATAACGGGGCCGTCGCGACGAAAAACAGATGTTGCTTCGCAATGAAGCTATGCAGATCGTCGTCAATCGAAGTAAAAAGTTTCCCCATGTCGCATTCCTTCACGGAAACATCGAAAAATCCCCAGGGTTAAAATAGCGGCCGCGATCCTTTTCGGCTTGGTAGCAGGAATACTGCTCGGCTATGATCAAGTGATTGAGCGTGGATAAGTTCACGATTTTTTTTTGGCAGTAATCACCCATGAACTTGCCGACTTCTCCTCAGCCCTCGCATCTAACGGTCATTGATCTGATCTTTAACTACGCCCTATTCTGCGGTGTCGGTTACCTGATCTGGGGTAAGTATGGAGCACTCGGGGGTTTCGGCATCATATCAGCCCGTTACGTACAACTTATCTGGATAGCCAGCCTGCCGGAGAATTCGCGGTCGTTAGATAGGCCGTGACAATCCTGTCTGCCGGGGATGGACCTCCGCAGTAGCGTTTCACTTACGAATATCACGTTATCATTCTCCGCGCCCCGATGCGGTTCAATGATCCCAGGAACACGTTCAGCCCTTTTTACTCCCCTCATCGACCTCCGCTATCAGATTGCGTTTGTGAATGGGAATTTCTGATCGGCTCAATTTGAAGGTTTGTTGACTTTGAAAACGGACATCTTATATCCCGCTATCATTTATAGTTTCAAGTGGCCTAATCTTTTTATCCGTGTTGAGATATCCCCTGGAAACAATCTTCACGAAACGTTCTTTTTCGGCTGAGGGAGTGTCCCTTTGATTCCATAATTCAGACTTCCCCAGTCGCACAACTGCTGCATCAGAGGAATAAGTGCCCGGCCTTCCTCGGAGAGTGAATAATCCACTCGCAGCGGTTTCAATTCTCGCACGGTACGGACAATGATTTTGTCCGATTCGAGTTGTTTTAATTGCTCGATCAGCACTTTTTCCGAAACGTCCTTTAGCTTACGCCGGAGTCGAGCGAAGCCATAGTCCTCGAAAGACAGATACCAGACGATTCGAACTTTCCACTTCCCGGCAATCGCATTAATTGTCGCTTGCACGGGGCAGTTGAAGTGCGGTTTACGCATCGATAGGGACCTTACAAAAAAGTGCGTTATTGTCTGAATATTTTCCAACTGCTATTTTTCATAGCAAGTAATAGGATCCGAAAATCCAAAGGAAAGGTCCAACATGATTCTCTTTTCAGGCGCAACCGGGTTAGTGGGTGGGGCTGTTGTGCAGGAATTGCTTCAACTCAAGACGAAAAACGTTCGTGCTTTATGCCGAAACAGCAAAGATGCCTCCAAAATTCCCACTGGCGCCGAAGTGGTTTACGGAGATTTTTCAGATCTTGAAAGTTTGGAAAAGGCTCTTTCCGGAATCGATTCCGCCTATCTGGTCTGTGCCGCTATACCCGATTTAGTTGAGCTGGAATCCAATTTCCTTCAAGCTTGCAAGAAGCTAGGCACCAGACATGTCGTAATTCAATCGGCACTGGGTGCAGCGGATTTTCCCAAATCATTTCCCTCCTGGCATCGCCAAGTCGAGGATATAGCCAGAACCTTGAAAGTACCTCATACGATTCTTCGGCCCAATGGTTTCTTGCAAAATATTGGCACTTACTTCGCTCCGAGTATTCGGACCCAGGATTGTTTCTACGGCATGATCGGGGAATCCCGAATCAGTCTGGTCGATATTCGCGATATTGCTCTCGCCGCGGCCCTGTTGTTATCTCTTGGTTCCCCACGGAATCAGATTTTCGAACTGTTCGGACCAGAAGCACTCTCCAACCAGGAGATTGCTCAACGGATTTCGAATGTGACCGGCCGGAACGTGACTTACATAAACCTGAGCGAAGAACAAATCCTTCAAGGCATGGTGGGAGCCGGGATCCCCGGATGGCGTGCCCGGGCAATTGCCGAACTCGACGAATATTACCTTTCGGGTAAAGGCGCGGGATCGGACGATGTTCTTCAAAAACTGATCGGCCGATCACCACGGACTCTGGATGCTTACCTCGCTGAAAATGTCTCCGTTTTCGATCAACCCAAATGAGGCACTCCCATGAATTCGATAACCGGGTTTACGCTCGAGGAAATGAAGCAATTCGTTCGGGATCATTTCGAGCAATTCGTTAATCAGAAAAATATCGCCATTGGCAAAGTCAACTTCGCTGCGGATTTTGTGGATCATGGAGCGGGTGTTCCAGTCGGTTTGCCGCCCGGTCCGGAAGGGGCGATGCAATATGTCGCCGGCGCGCTCCGAAAATTCCCCGATATGAGAGTGACCATTGAAGATCTTATCACCGAAGCCGATAAAGTGGTTGTCCGCAACCGCTGGACGGCCACCGACCCAAACACTAATCAGAAATTCGCTTTTCGAGGAATTGTCATCTGGCGGATTTCCAACCGACAACTGGCCGAGCGCTGGGCCTTTCTCGAACCAGCGAAAGCGGTTTAAGTTGAACGCAAAAGAAGAATCCAATCTCACTGACATTGCCTTCTAGAGAACCCCGGCCCCGCTTTCGCTAAAAAAACGTCTCTATTCCCATTGAAGAAGCAGATCGCCGACTAAAACCCGCACAATTCGATTGCTGAATTCCACTTTTATTTAAATAAGTGAGCGCGCCCAGCCCTGATTTTGCACATTACTCTATATGAAAAGGTCGCTACCCTCTGATCCCGAAGTACGCAGTCGTAAAAATCCGACTTCCAGTACACTTCAGCAAGCCATTCAAAAATTGGCTCCGGTCACGGATGCCAAACTCTTGGGTCGTTTTGTTGAAGAGGCGGACGCCACCGCTTTCGAAGAAATCGTTCGTCGTTACGGCCCGATGGTCATGGGTGTTGCACGGCGCGCTCGCCTACAAAATCAAGATCAAGAAGATGTCTTTCAAGCGACTTTCTGGCTTTTGTCGCGCGATGGTCGCAAGATTCGCGAACGGGATCGACTGGCCGGTTGGCTGTATCAGGTGGCCCGCCGGATGTCCAAAAAATGCATACGATCCTACAACAATAACCTGCTCGAAGCGGTTGCGGATCCGAGGACCGAAAATGATCCCGCTATTTCTGCTGGTTGGCGGGAATTCGCAGATGTGCTCGATGCGGAAATTCTGCGCTTGCCCACCGAACTCCGTTCGCCTCTGGTGATTTGCCTGCTGGAAGGAGCTACTCAAGAGCAGGCGGCCCAACGCTTGGGATGTTCTTATACCACGCTCCGTCGTCGTTTCGATCGCGGCCGAAGTCTGCTTCGACTTCGCTTGGAAAAACGGGGGGTCGGCCCTTTGGCCATTGCCGTGCTGGCCCTTCCGCCATCCCTGGCGCTTGGATCTGTGCCCCCGAGTCTTCTGCAATCCGTCTTTTTATTTGCATCGAAATCAACAAGCATCGCCCAAATCCCCGCTTCTGTCACGGCCCTCGTCTCCGTTAAGGTGATCAGCATGAAAACCGCTATTTTTGCAAGCCTATTCGCTCTAGGTATCAGCCTCTTTGCTTACTCTGTGACACCGGCCAGTTCTGCAGCCGCAAATGCATCTCCTGATACTGCGATCGAGTCGAACGAATCCGATCATAATCAGGAGGCGAAAAAAGAGAATCCCAAGCCCGGAACAAGTGAAATGACCTTCAAAGTTCTGGATGAATCTGGCAAGCCTCTCGCGGGAGCGGAACTCGAATTCAGCGTCTGGGCGGGTGAAGGAGAAAAAATTCCGAAATGTAAAACGAATAGTGATGGCGTGGCTGTGATTCGAAGGCCAAACGAAATACAAACTCTTCGGGTCTGGTGCTCTGCTACTGGGTATGCAACGCTGTTTAGAGGCTGGGAAACGGGGACCACGGATCAAAATAACCCGCTGCCAGAAACATTCACATTTCCGATGAAAAAAGGAATTTCTATAGGTGGGAGAGTAGTTGATCCAAAGGAAAACGGAATCGCTAATGTTCGAATAGAAGCGATCTGCGAGAAATATGCACCTCACAAATTTCCGAATAATACTCATTACGGCAATTCCTTATCTTTAGTGAATAATGGCGTGCAGACAGACAAGGACGGCCATTGGAGCATCGATACTGTTCCTGAACCAGTGGAGGAAATCAGTCTTCGATTCCATAGTGAGGATTTCGCTTCGGATCTCTCCCTACCTTTCAGCATAATTCAAAAAGATCAAAATATCACGTTGAGTCAACTCAAGTCGAAAACCGCAGTGGCAAAGTTGAATTACGGATCTCGATTGCACGGCTTGATCACCGATCCCCAGGGTAAGCCGATCCCAAAAGCAGTGGTCATATTTCATGAAAACCCCTTTATGAACACGGGAACTCAGGTCGTTGCCGACGAAAATGGCAAATACAAAATGCCGGCTCTTCGGGAAGGAACGGAATCAATTACAGTTGTGGCCCCAGGATATTCTCCGCTACTTAAAAACGTAAAAATGTTGCGCGGTCTGCAAGAGCAGAATTTCCAACTGGAAGTCGGTCATCCCCTGCGCTTGAAGGTAATCGATGAGGCAGGCCATCCGGTCAAAGTTCACTTTGTACTCCAAGAATGGCGATCAAGAAGATCCCTTTATACAAGTCGTCTTCCAGACATGATTGACTTGCAAATCCCACGCTTTTCAAATGCGGAGGGAATATACGAATGGCTATGGGCACCTGCGGACGAAGTCAAATTCGAAATCATTGCGGAGAAGGAAATATTTCAAAGGCAAAGGATCGCCGTAAAAGCGGATGAGCCGCTGAAAACCATAGTCATGAAAAAACCGGCGTTTTTATCTGGAAATGTAAAGGATGCAGTAACTGGTAAACCGATTCCTAAATTTCGGGTTTATCAGATAATCGAATTTTCTTCCGGATGGCTGTATTTGGAAAGAAATCAAAATTTTGTAACAGGAGAAAACGGCCGGTTCAAAATTCCGCTACAGAGGCCTGTAGACGACTTAAGAGTATTAATTGAAGCAGAGGGTTACCGGAGCACGGTCAGCAAACATTCCCTAATAAAAAATCATATACGCGAACAGGACTTCGCTTTAGAACCAGCCCTCTCAATTAAAGGGCGCATACTGGATGCGGAGGGCCTGCCTCTTAAGGAAGCGATGGTATCTGTAGCAAATAGCTTCCAAGGATTCGAATTTCAACGAACAAAAAACAATTCCACCTACAAAACAGATGAGCGGGGATACTTCCAACTTCCAGCCCAACCGGAAGACTACACTTTGATCGTTTCGCATGCGTCGGGATTCAAAAGATTGGATTGTCGCAAAAGCGAAAGTAATCTTAGAGATATCACCGTGGAAAAATGGGTGACGATTCGAGGAAAAGTTTGGCAGGACGGCAAAACAATCCCGAATCAATGGATCGAACTCTTTCCAATACCTGGGGGAGAGTATGACAAGCACCACATCAGACTAAATCAGGGCACTCAAACCAATGAAAAGGGGGAATTCGAGCTGACTCAGGTGCCCGCGGAACCGCTTTGTATTGAGACCAGACTCAATGTTTGGCTGCAATCAGTGTTATCGAGCAGCGAGACTCGTCCCTTGAATCCTGTTCCTGGCGAAAAAATTTATCTGGACTTGAATAAGAACGGAGTCAAATTAACTGGTAATATCCATCTTTCAGGCGATCTCTCCAAGCTTTCGGATTTAGAGTATTCTCGATTAACCCTTTATAGACAGACTCCGGACATCAAGCTCCCTAAACCTTGGAATCTCCATCCCATAGATTTTTCGAGTAAAATTGCCAACCATCAATTGGAATCCAATAGTAGCTTCGTACACAACGTCTTCGTGCTGAAGCCCAAATTGAATGGTCAGTATCAAATACACGGCGTGCCACCCGGAGATTATCTGTTTTCTATTCGAGTCAACGAGAAACCCGATGGCAGCTGCTTGGATGCGCCTCTCATTGAAAAACTCGTTCCCATCACCATCTCCCCCGAGGATGTGACCAAGGGCGAACTGCGACTGCCCGATATCGAAATCAAAGTACCCCAACGACTAGTACCGGGAACAGCCGTTCCGACAGCGACGTTGAGGGATTCGGACGGGAAGGAGATTTCTCTTAAGCAACACGAGGGCAAGTACCTTCTCCTGCATTGCTGGGCCGGATGGTGCACCGTGTGCTCCCGCTCCTATCCCGATTTGCAGAAGCTGGCTAGTGATTTTCCCAAGGAGAAGCTGGCCATCGTGGGACTCAATCTCGACACTACTGTTCGAGAAGGTGTGGAGAGTACCAGCAAAAACAAATTCACCTGGCCGCAGGCTTATCTGGCTGCGGAGGGTGGTGAAAAAGTCATCCAAGATTGGCAAATCACTTCTATTCCGCAGTTTCTGTTAGTATCTCCGGAAGGAAAACTCGTTCTTCGCACTTGGTCAATCGAGGAAGTCCTTAAGGTATTGAAGCAGTAGTCATCGTGACTCCGGTGCTTTCTTCGAACCAATTGCACAACAAAGTTCATCTCAGAAGGAGGGCCGGCCTAAGGTCTTCCTCCTGAGATGTTCTTCGTCTCTACCTGCACCAGTTAAAGCAATCCTTAAGTTCCCGACGAAATATTCTTACATCTTGCCCAACATCAATCCGCTTTAGACTCAAACC
The DNA here is from genome assembly GCF_018398935.1 of Telmatocola sphagniphila. Lineage (GTDB taxonomy): Bacteria > Planctomycetota > Planctomycetia > Gemmatales > Gemmataceae > Telmatocola > Telmatocola sphagniphila. The sequence continues at coordinate 2,597,678 of NZ_CP074694.1, forward strand.
CTCACGCGGCCCTAGACAGTTCAAGTGGAATGTGTTAAATTTTGCCTATTACTCTCCCCATTTCTTTTATTGGCATTCATTTATGAGAAATTTTCCTCGAAAGCGAAAAGCATTCACACTGATCGAACTATTGGTGGTGATCGCGATTATAGCCATCCTGATTGGTCTATTGCTCCCGGCCGTGCAAAAAGTCCGCGAAGCGGCTGCCCGAATGAAATGCAGTAACAATCTCAAACAACTGGCCCTGGCCTGTCACAACTACGCCTCCGCCAACGGCATCCTCCCCTATGGCCGAAAGTACGATATTTGGGATAGCTACACCTGGATCGAAAATATTCTACCCTACATTGAACAAAACAACATCTACGTCAACTTTTGGACACTCACTCAAACCGGTTACCCCGGCGGGTACCCAAACTATCCCTGTCCACTCGCTTCCTGGGGTCCCGATAGCCGTTTAATCACCGCGCGTACGGGCAACGTCGCGACCTTCCACTGCCCGAGCGATCCCGGTTACCCGTGGGATGAACTGGGCTCGGACTGGTTTTCGCGAATCCGAGGGAACTACGTCGGTTGCACCGGCACCGGCGACATGTACGGCACGGCCACCGATAGCACCACCGGTCCTTGGGGACTCGGCGTGTTCGGCGTCACGAACGGACAGAGTTTCGATACTAACCAGTCGCTGGGTATTTCCCTCATCGGTATCATTGATGGAACCTCGAACACCCTCATGATGTCGGAAGATCTGACCCCTTCCGTTCAGGGTTACGGTGGCCCGATCGGCGATATTCTAACCGGGAATATGGGCGGTGCTCTTTTTTCCGCTAGCCTGACCCCGAATTCCAGTGCCCCCGATCAACCTTATGGCCCCTGCCCGCAAGATCAGGGAGACACCCAGTATAATTCTCCCTGCAGCAGCGTAACCGGGGCTGGATTCGGCTGGGGCGTTCAAGGAGCAGCCGGCGCTCAGACCGCGGCCCGCAGCAAACACACCGGCGGAGTCAACGCGGCCATGGCCGACGGCTCTGTTCGCTTCGTGGCGAATACCATCGACCTCTACAGCTGGCGTTCCATGGGTACTCGCAGCGGCGGCGAAGTTTTCAATCTGCCTTAAAGGATGTGGCACTTCATGATTCGCAAGAGTTTCTGGAAATTCCTCGGACTCCTGCTGCTCCCGATCCTTGTAATCGGGTGCGGCGGTTCGGACACGAGAATTTCCGGCACTGTCAGCTATGACGGGGAACCGATTTCCAAAGGGCAGATCGTATTCATGCCTGCCGATGGTAAAGGGACTCCCGAAGGCGGTGAAATTGTGGACGGGAAGTATACGGTGAAGGCTATTTCACCCGGCAAGAAAATCGTGCAGATCTCCGCAGCCAAGGAATCGGCCGCCCCGGTTCACAACCTGGAAGATATGGTCGGCAAAGGGAAGAACACGACGAAAATTTCAACGGCCCCCGTTATCCCCGCCCATGCGGAAGGCAATAATGCCACAATCGAGATTCTTCCCGGCAACAACACCCAGAGTTTCGATTTGAAAAAACCGACCAAACCCGCGGGAAAGGCGAGGTAGCTTTTCAAGTTGCAAAAGCCGGCACCACTTTTCACAAACCTTTCAACAGCAATATCTTGCGTGGCATCAGGAAAAGTATCACAACCGGGGAATTATTAAAATGTTCCCCGCTTCACTGGCCACTGAGGCTAAAAGCGCTTTGATCGAGGTAAAGCGGGCTTTGTCTGCCTCGTAGTCGTGAGCATTCAACTCGGGAATGACCACATTCCCCAGTATGCGAGAATCGATCCGAATCTGCACGGATAGTCCCAGTTCCTTGAGAATCAGAACGGGAATTCGGACAATACCCACTTCATGTTGTCGATCGACGTCAATCAATTTCAGTATCTCGGTTGGAGAGCTTAAACACGCGGCTCTATACAGACTGATCCCCTCAATATCAACATCCCGCCCTTTCGTTCGGGGCTCAAAGGCGTTAGGCGAGATAACAGGGATTTTTTCAGTCCGAAATCTCTCGATTCGCACTCTTCGCAGGAGCCATTCATCATCTGAGATTGGGGCGTTCTCGGGCTTCATTTCGATGGGCGGCTACGACCAGTAAGATGCAATCTAAAGTGGGAGGGCAATTTTCTTGGCTCTTCCGTTTCTAGGTGTAGCATTCAGAGAAATACTTCTGGATCTGGTTGACGAAGCCGCGAATCTCCGCAACGGTCGGCCCTAATTTTTTCGCAGCCCAATTCACGTCCAGGAGTATTCTCGTCCAGAGCGTAGTTAGACTCTGAATTCCATAACTCCGACGTAGCACTACCCGAATCTTGGTATTGAGACCTTCCACCGGGCCGCTGCTTTTGCGTTCCTCGAAGTAGGCTAAGATCCCCTCCCAGTTATTCTTGAGCATCGTGATGAACGGCTCCCAATCCATCTCGGTCTCGCGGGCCTGGACGATCCAATCTTCCAACAGTCGCGAGGCTTCGGCTCGGTTGGGGGCACTATCGAAGATCTTGGTCGCCTCCCAACGCAGATGGTAGATCGTTCCCAACGAAGGCACCTTCTCGAACAAATCCTCGAGGGCCTGGACCTGCTCCGGATTCAAATCCTCGGGACGACGCCGGAAGTCGTGCATCTGAGAACGCAGCTTCTTGCGGGCTTCCCCGCTCAAACTTCGCTTGTAGGCTCGATAGTTTTTTTTCGCAGATCGTCCGCCACCTCACCCAATTTCTTGGCGACGTGAAAGCGATCTATCACCGACTGGCTGTTGGGTAAATGCACGCCGCAAGCCTTCAAATACGCCGCGCTCATGTCCGTATGATGCCAACGCACCGCCGACCGTTGCTGGGCCGACAAACGCTCCAAACACGCTCGCCCCGCTGCTTCGTCGCGACCCTTGGACAGAGCCAGAATCTCCGGACGCTCCCCATTCGTCAGGTCCGTCAATATTGTCGCATATCCCTTATGCCCCTTACGCAGGCTGATCTCATCCAGACCCAAACGCTCGATCTTCCGCTGGGGATCGATCTGCTTCGCCTTGGCGTCCTCTATCCGGTTCTTGACGATTCGCTCCACCGTCTCCGCGGCAATCCCCAAACGCACCGCCACGTCTTCGGCTGTGCTCCCGATCAGACTGACCAGCACCTGCTCCTCGAAGCGAAACGTATATTTCACATCCCGACGCTTGAACGGCGGCAACAGCGATTGACGGTGACCGCACGACGGGCAGCGGTGATACACCTCCTGGTACACGAAAAAGCTCGGCTTACCCCACAAATCCAGATCGCGGATGCTCAGAAACTTGTTCTTCTCCACCAATTGAAGCCGAGACTCTCGCTGGCAAGTCTCGCAACAAAGATTGTCGGGCAACTCCCAACTCACGTGAAAGGCGTGGCCACCGTCGACGCGTTCGTATTCGCCAACGCTCACTCCGGCAGGGACGTCCATGTCTATGGCAATGGTAGTCGTCGTCATCGGCTCTTCCGTGATCCAGGTAAAGGGTACTCTAAATTGCAATCTATCCCAAAATGACCGATTCGCCGAGAGTTGCGCCTAAAAACGGAAGAACCATTTTCTTGGCTTCGGTCGTATTCGAACCTTTGTGGAAAATTCGGCATTCCGCCTCATTTGGGGAAACGACTTCGATCTCCCGATATTCCTGCGGCGCATGCCATTCGAAATAGATCGTCGAATTGACGCTGGGGTGAACTCGATCAGGAGCCAATTCCCCAATCGCTTGCAGTTTTTGGGTGAGACGGATCGCACCTTCAACTAATGCTGAAGCAGGCGCCAATGTTCCTTCGCCATCCCAATCATCCTGAAGGCCGAAAAGTAAAGCCACCTGATCCTGAATTGCTTTCCAATCCGAGTTAAATTTGGACGCCTCTGGCACCTCGGCATCATTCCCGGGTCGGGAAAAATTTGAAGCGCCTGAAGTCGTGAGATTTAAAGTGCCCATTTACAAAGGCCTTTCAAGACGGATTTTCATTCTTACTATCATCTTGCCTAAAAAGACTCTGCAACTCAAGCCAGATATTGCACGGAAAGAGACCCGGAGGGAACAAAATTCAGGAACTGCCGAATGCGAGAACGTCTATGTCCATGAACAACCTCTCCACTTCTACCTAGTGCTCCGAACACCTTCCTGCTAATTTGCAATTAGAGGCCCACGCCGCAGAGGAGAAAACTTGTCATGAAATCCACCGTAGAAGAAATCCGACGACGCTTCGACTTGGATGTCGACCGCTTTTCCAACCTGGAGACCGGCCAATCCGCCACCATTGACGCCCCGCTTGCCATGGAACTCGTCGCCAGCGCGGCCGCAGCTGCCACGCCGAACGCCCGACACATCCTCGATGTAGGCTGTGGAGCCGGCAATTACACTTTGAAGGTTCTGCAATTGCTGCCCGAAATGGATGTCACGCTGATCGACCTCAGCCAGCCCATGCTGGAACGAGCCCGGGAACGGGTCAGCCGGGCGACCAGTGGCCGGATCAATTCGATTCAGGGGGACATTCGGGAAACCCAACTACACGATACCAAGTACGACATCATCATTGCCGCCGCCGTGCTGCATCACTTGCGAACGGACGGAGAATGGCACGAAGTTTTCTCGACCTTCTATCGCATTCTCCGGCCCGGCGGCTCGATCTGGATTTTCGACCTCATTGAGAGTTCGATTCCATCCGTGCAGCCGATCTTCTGGAAGAAATATGGAGATTATCTCACTCAATTGAAGAATGAGATTTATCGCGACCACGTCTTCGATTACATCGCGAAGGAAGACACACCTAAACCATTGATGTACCAACTCGATTTATTGAGGAACGTAGGGTTTTCGCAGGTAGAAATCCTTCACAAAAATCTCTGCTTCGCGGCGTTTGGAGCCATGAAAAGTTAAAGTTTCTGCCTCGCGCAAATTGACGTTTCGACAAATCGCATCGGCGCAGGACGCTTTCGACTGGAGAAATTCTTGGCGATTTTATTTTTTCCGATCTAGTGAAAATCCGATGGATCTGTTATCGAATTGACATGTGATCGTGGAAGTATCGAGAATCGGAGCAGATGGATGACCGCAGCTTACCGGGGCAATGGCTGTGTAGATAATTTGCAGAATCTGCGGGAGTTAGAGAATCCCGCTCCTTTGTCCACCATGAACGCAAATCTCAAAGGAAAGACGACTTCCGTCAGTTATTTTCGGCGTCTGGTCATCGACCTGATGCACTTCAGCAAGAAAATTCCCAGCGTGACTCTTGAACGCCGGATGGAACTAGGCAAGTTGATGGCCGCGCGCAAGGCCTGTTCGCAATCGCCGACCTGGTCCTCGATCTTCACGAAAGCGTATGCCATCGTCTCTGCCCGGCACGAAGTTTTGCGAACCGCTTATTTAACCTTTCCCTGGACGCGGTTTTATACGCACCCCAAGACCGTCGCGACGCTGGCCGTGGATCGGCAGCTGGATAACGAGAGAATCGTCATTTACGCCCACGTGGAAGACGCGGAAAAGAAGAGCCTGAAGGAACTCGATGCCATCATCGAAGAGCATCGCACGACACCAGTGAAAGAGATCTCTTCCTATCGCGTCTCCGTTCGACTGAGCCGGGTGCCCTGGCCGTTCCGAATGCTGGTTTGGATCTGGGGCCTGAATATGTACGGTTCCAGCCGCTGCAAGTATTTCGGTACGTTCGGGATGTCATCGGTCGGCTGCCACGGCGCGGGAATTTTGCACCTGATTCCATTGCTGACTTCCACGCTTCATTACGGCATGTTCCAGCCTTCCGGGGCTTTGGACATGCGGTTGTCCTTCGATCATCGCGTCATGGATGCCTCCACCGGCGCAATGGTGCTGGCCGAAATGGAAGAAGTGTTAATCAAACAGATTCTTCCAGAGTGCTTGGAGCAGACGCAGCTATCGGTCGCCGCCTGATACCGCTTTCGAGCGTTGGGGAGAACTTTGGCCAAACATCATTTTTTGAATTACGAGAAGAAGACGCAACCGCTACTGAGCCGTCCTGAGTTCGCCCGGCGCGTCTTCCGCAATTTCGCCGCTTCCTCGCTCCTTATCGGCCTTTCTCTATTTGGCGGCATGCTCGGCTACCGCTGGCTGGAAGGCCTCGAGTGGATTGACGCCTTCGAGAACGCTTCCATGATTCTTTCCGGCATGGGCCCCGTCGCCACCATGCAAACCTGGGGTGGCAAGCTCTTCGCGGGCCTTTATGCCTTGTACAGTGGGCTAGCCTTAATCATGGCCGCGGGACTTCTCTTCGCTCCCATCGTGCACCGGTTATTGCATCGCTTTCACATCGAGGACGAGGGGGGATGAGTTTAGGGGATATCTTCCCAATCAATTTTCGGTAATCCAACCAGTTCGCGGCCATAATCCACGCAGGCTCTGCTAATCGCCGTATGAGCGAACCTCTTGGATTCAAATTGAAAGATTTGGAAACCCTTTGGCATGCCAAATTTAATATGTCGTAGGATTTCCTCAGGAAGAAAGTGAAGATCAATTTTATAGCTCAGTTCGTACTGGATGCTGGAACGAGGGATTATTTGCGGCAACTCTGGAAACTCCTTATCCGCGTTAGTGAGGATTACCTCAGTGATAGGATGATACGAAAAAAGAAATTGAACCGCGATCAGAAAATCAGTCAAGGTACCACAAAACCTTGTTGCTTTACCGTTCGCTGGGAGTTTGAACAACCCATCAAGGTTAAGATCAGAAGTATTCGACGTGTTGTCAGAAAATCTCTCCAATTCGTCCAAATTGAACTCGATCAGAAGCTGCCCGCTCGCTCGCAATTCGTCGGCCTGCGCAACATGTCCTTGCTCTTCCAGCCAATCAGCGTAAATCGATCGCAAAGTCGAATCGAACGGATGTTCGCATATCCGGCGAAGGAAGATAGAAGAAATGTCGTCAAAAAATTCCGCTCTCACGCCCCCCTCCTTCTAGTTCCATAATACTATTTCCGTCGATCAGAAGTAGCGATGGGGCTCTAATTTAGTACTTGCTTCTGCTCTAAAGTATCCGCATTGGTCCCTTCCCAACAATGCAGTTATTCAACTCCCTCCCTATAATCACTCTCCAGAATTGTTTTCGTTTTTTTGAGACCTGCATGACGCTACTGCTAACGGCCCGGGAGATTTCCAAGAGCTACGCCCACAAGTCGCTCTTCACTCACCTCAACATCGATCTGCGCGCCGGGGAAAAGATCGGACTCATCGGCCCCAACGGAGCCGGGAAATCGACCCTGCTCAAGATCCTCGCGGGCCTGGAAACGGCCGATGAGGGCGAACGAACCCTCCGTCGGGGGTCTCGTGTTGGCTACCTCGCCCAGGACGATGTTTTCCCCCCCAACCAGACCTGCGAAGAAGTGGTGATCGCTGGCCTGGCCAACGATAATCTCGAAGAACACGAAAAAAGCACCCGGGCAGCCATCGCTCTTACGCAAGTTGGTTTCGCCGACACAGAACAAAAAGCGGAAACTCTCTCCGGCGGCTGGCGTAAACGGCTCTCCATGGCTCGCGAACTGGCCCGCCAACCCGATTTCCTGCTCATGGACGAACCGACCAACCACCTCGATCTGCCGGGGGTAATCTGGCTCGAAAAATTGCTCCGTTCAGCCTCCTTCGGCTATCTGGCCGCCACACACGACCGGGCTTTTCTGCGAGCCATTGCCGATGAGGTGATTGAAATCAATCGCAGCTATCCAGAAGGCGTTTTCCGGGTTGCAGGCTGCTACGACGATTTCGCCGAAAAAAAAGAAGCTTTTCTGGAAGCCCAGGAAAAGTTCCGCGACGCCGTAGCCAATCAAGTCCGCCGGGAAACCGACTGGCTCGGCCACAAAGCCCGGGCCCGGACTCGCAAAGCCAGCTCCCGAATTCAAGCAGCGGCCGACCGACGCGAACAACTCTCGGAACTCAACTATCGGACGGCCTCCCAACAATCGGCGGGTATCGATTTTGCCGCGACCGGCCGACAGACCAAAAAACTGCTGACCGCTACCGGAATATCCAAATCCCTGGGTGGGAAAAAGCTTTTCTCAAATTTGGATGTGATGTTGATTCCTGGTATGAAACTGGGACTCCTTGGGGCCAACGGCAGCGGCAAAAGCACGATCTTGAAGATCATTGCCGGGCAAATGGAATCGGATACCGGCACCGTGGTTCGGGCCGAAGGTCTTAGAACAGAAGTTTTTGAGCAAGGCCGATCTTCCCTCGATCTTTCCCTTTCTCTACGAAAGTCACTCACTCCGAACAGCGACACCGTGATGTTTCGCGATCAGCCGGTGCATGTGGCGAGTTGGGCCCGACGGTTTTTGTTTTCCCCCGAACAGTTGGAACTGGAATTGAGTGCCTTTTCCGGCGGCGAGCAAGCCCGAGTCCGGCTGGCTCAGTTGATGCTCCGGCCCGCCGATATTCTGCTCCTGGATGAACCGACGAACGATCTCGATATCCCTGCACTGGAGATGCTCGAGGAAAATCTCGAAGAATTTCCGGGGGCGTTGGTCATGGTCAGCCACGACCGGGATCTGCTCGACCGGATCTGCACGGAAGTGATCGGCCTGGATGGCCTGGGTAACGCGGCTGCCTACGGCAGTGTCGATCAATGGCTGAAAGTTTATGAAAAAGCCCAATCTGCGATAAAAACGGAAGCAAACAAGGCGGCCAGCAAGGCTGCAAGTAGCTCCTCTTCGAGCAAAAGCAAAAAGCTGAGCTACAAGGAACAGCAGGAATTCGACGGTATTGAAGCGAAGATTCTGCAAGCGGAGCAGAATGTCGCCGTTCGCGAGGCCGAGGTGGAGAAAGCCTCCAATTCCGGCCATGCCGTATTGAATGACGCCTGCAAGCAATTGGAAGAAGCCCAACGAGCAGTGGAAAAGCTTTATGCCCGCTGGTCGGAGCTGGAAGCGAAGAAAAACTCGGGCTGATGGGTTTGATGTTTTTTAGAAGTTTTTAGAAGTCATATAACCGCAGAGCACGCCGAGGGCGCAGAGAATAACCGTTAGAGATTTTTTTTTCACCACAGAGTACACCGAGAGCACTGAGAGTAACTTCTCTTCGTTATATATTTGCTGCGTGATCAGCCGCTTCTCTGTTGAAAATGCTCTGCATTTTCAACGACTTACAAGAACTATCCCCCAGCCACAGAATCCCCTCCGTGTTCTCCGTGCCCTCTGTGGTTAAAATCCTTCAATCACAACAACGTTAGAGACACGCATCGAAACCGGAACCACTCCCCCCTCCGTCCACTTTTTTCCTTCTCACCTCTGCGAACTCTGCGGCTTCAGTCTTTCTCAAAACTTTTACCACCGAGAGCACAGAGAGCACAGAGAGCACAGAGAGTCGCCTCGTTCCGCGGCCAGGCTTCCCACACTCTCAATGCCCTCTGTTGAAAATGCTCTGCATTTTCAACGACTTACAAGAACTATTCCCCAATCACAGAATCCCCTCCGTGTTCTCCGTGCCCTCTGTGGTTAAAATCCTTCAATCACAACAACGTTAGAGACACGCATCGAAACCGGAACCACTCCCCCCTCCGTCCACTTTTTTCCTTCTCACCTCTGCGAACTCTGCGAACTCTGCGGTTTCAGTCTTTCTCAAAACTTTTACCACCGAGAGCACAGAGAGTCGCCTCGTTTCGCGGCCGTGCTTCCCACACTCTCAATGCCCTCTGATGAAAATGCTCTGCATTTTCAACGACTTACAAAATCTATTCCCCAGCCACAGAACCCCTCACTGCTCTCGGTGCCCTCTGTGGTTAAAATCCTTCAATCCCAACAACGTTAGAGAAACGCATCGAAACCGGCGCCACTCCCCCCTCCGTCCACTTTTTTCCTTCTCACCTCTGCGAACTCTGCGAACTCTGCGGTTTCAGTCTTTCTCAAAACTTTTACCACCGAGAACACAGAGAGCACAGAGAGTCGCCTCGCTTCGCGGCCATGCGTCCCACACTCTCAATGCCCTCTGTTGAAAATGCTCTGCATTTTCAACGACTTACAAAATCTATTCCCCAATCACAGAATCCCCTCCGTGTTCTCCGTGCCCTCTGTGGTTAAAATCCTTCAATCCCAACAACGTTAGAGAAACGCATCGAAACCGGAACCACTCCCCCCTCCGTCCACTTTTTTCCTTCTCACCTCTGCGAACTCTGCGAACTCTGCGGTTTCAGTCTTTCTCAAAACTTTTACCACCGAGAACACCGAGAGCACAGAGAGTCGCCTCGTTTCGCGGCCGTGCTTCCCACACTCTCAATGCCCTCTGTTGAAAATGCTCTGCATTTTCAACGACTTACAAAATCTATTCCCCAGCCACAGAACCCCTCACTGCTCTCGGTGCCCTCTGTGGTTAAAATCCTTCAATCCCAACAACGTTAGAGAAACGCATCGAAACCGGAACCAGTCCCCGGCGGATCGTCTTCTTCCTGCACTCCCAACGACCTCCGTGGTATCCGATTTGAGAAATACAGTTAACCGCCTTAAGTTCTCCTCTTTCTGTCTGCCTTTTGCTAACGAAGTTCCGTAAATTCTCAAAGGGGGCCGATTCCCGGAATTTATCTTGTATTCCTCGCCAAGAAAGGTCTGAAATGCTAGTTTATCGTCGGTTAGCTCTACCCGTACTCTGCTTATGGGGGTTGTTCGCTTCCACCAGCAAACTCCCAGCACAAGAAGCCGCCAAAACTGGCCCCTTTTCCATCGACCGAATCAAAACCGATGTGAAATATCTCTCCAGCGATCTCCTCCAGGGTCGCGGCGTCGGCACTCGCGGCGAAGAACTGGCCACCGATTATATTGCTGAGCAGTTCAAGAAGGCCGGCTTGAAGCCCATGGTTGGCAAAGCGTCCTATTTCCAGCCGGTGCCATTAGTTACCGTCACAACCACACCCACAACGACTCTCAGCTTCAGCAAGGGAAACGATATTACTCTGCTGAAGCTCGAGGACGAATTTGCTGGGATGAGTTACAGCCAGAAAGATGAAGATTTCGAAGCCGAAGCTATTTTCGTCGGGCATGGGATTACTGCCCCGGAATTCGACTGGGATGATTACAAGGATGTCGATGTAAAAGGCAAAGTAGTGGTGCTGTTCACCAACGAACCACCTTCGGACGATCCCAAATTCTTCGCCGGCAAAGCCCTCACCTACTATGGCCGGTGGACTTACAAATACGAGGAAGCCACCCGCCGTGGTGCCAAAGCCGCCCTGATTATTCACACGGCCGAAACCGCCGGTTACCCTTATGGCGTGGTGAAGAAACTGACCGGCGCCCAGATCCAGCACGAAGAAAATGCACCCGCCCTGGCCTTTGCCGGTTGGCTATCCTCGACTGCAGGCGACAAAGTTCTGGGTAGCATTGGCCTGAATGTCGACACGGCCTTGAAACAGGCCAATACCAAAGGTTTCAAAGCGAAAAGCCTGGGGATCACGGTCAAGGGACACATCGCCAGCACCGTCAAGAAGGTCTCTTCCAAAAACGTGGTGGGTCTTGTCGAAGGCAGCGATCCCGAACTGAAATCGGAGATCGTTCTATTCACGGCCCACTGGGATCATCTCGGTGTGGGCAAATCCTCGGTCGGCGGCGAAGCGATCTTCAACGGAGCACTGGATAACGCTTCGGGTTGTGGCATCCTCATCGAAATGGCCCGTACCTGGGCCTCCCTGAATCCCAAACCGAAACGCTCGGCCCTGTTCCTGGCGACGACGGCCGAGGAAAGCGGATTGCTCGGGGCTTTATACTACTCCCAACATCCGCTTATTCCTCTGGGCCGCACGGCCATGAACTTCAATTTCGACACAGTCTCCCCTATTGGGGAACCCGAATCGATTGTGCTCAGCGGCGCGGAAAGAACCACCAGCTGGTCGATCCTGCAAAATATCGCTGCTAAGCACCATCTGGAAATCGAACCCGACAAGCGCAGCCATCTGGGCTACTATTACCGGTCGGATCACTTCGCCATGGCTCGAGGGGGCGTACCGGCTTTCTCCGTGGGTCGTGGGGAGAAAATTAAAGGTAAGCCAGCCGATTTCGCCAAGAAAGCCAGTGAAGATTTCATTGCGAACATTTATCACAGCCCGAACGACAAATACAAAGAAGAGTGGGATTTCACCGGCTACCCGGTGCTGATGGGATTCGCTTTGGATGCCGCGAAGGAAATTGCCAACGCCAAGTCGATGCCGACCTGGAATCCGGGAGATGAGTTCCTGGAGGCTCGAATCAAGAGCGGCGTCAAATAATCAGGAACCGAGGAAAGGCACTGGCAACAGGAAGGCGTGTTGTTCGTAGAGCGTAACAACACCATTCCAGCTGGTGTATTGCGAGAAGAAAACGACGAGAACGTAAACTCCAGCAATCGGTAAAAGCGGAATCCGCCCCGTCCAGCGGAAGAACCAGTGCCGGGGTTGCGTTCGCCGATTGGCCAATCCCACCGCCCAACCCATGAAAAGCCTGGCCGGGAAGATGAAGAGCATGAAGATCAACGCCGGGAGCCAGCGGGTCTCACGCGGCAAGGCTTCCACTTTTAACAAATAAAGCGGCAACGCGAACAACAGGGTTAGAAAAAACGCCAAGGTGAAGGCCCACGGGGCGTTTCGATACGTTCGTCTAACGGCCCGCAATTCAAACATCGCACTAAAGCGATTTTCTGAGGCCAGCCGCAATTGCAACAGGGGCAGATAGAGAATCACCAAGGCAAGTAACAACCCACCGACGACTCCGACAAAAGGAGCCGCTTTGAAATGGGCATGTCCCATGGCCAGCAGCGTGACCGGTATAAACAGCCAGACGAAGGCTCCGGCAAAGCCGCGCAGTCCCAGCCAGAAAAAGTACGGCAGTCGGAGCGAAATGACAAAGTCCCAAGTGGCGTCACGTGCCCGGGCGTAGCTATCCCCCCGGCGAAGTTCTCGCATCACCGAGAGGAAATTGAACGGCCAAAGAAAGTAACGCAGTTTGCCGCCGCGAGCAATGGCCATGGCGATGTGAACAGCGGTTAAGGCCGCGAGAAGATACACACCCATCCGCCAATCGGCTGCTTTACGACTCCCCGGATTGATAATCTCGGCACTAATCGCAATATCGCTCAAAAACCGGATCGGTAGCACCAGTAGCCAGCTAGCCGCTACCGCAATCCCCAAACGACTGGCCAGACGAATACCGATAAAGCCATCGCGAATCCGGCCGCTACGACTGATGCGGGCCGCCGATTCAAGCATGTATCCGAGGCTCAAAAATTGCAGAATGGGAATCGCTGCCAGAAAGGCCAAGGCCACCAGCATGGAAACGAGGCCAAAAATCCACTGCACCCCATGGACGAATACCTTCAGAACCGAGCTAGGTGGGGAAGATTTTTTTTCGATAGGGTCTTCGAGAGTGACTTCCGGGGGCGAATCGAGCCAGACCATTCGAGAATCCAGCACAGGCGGCCGAGTGCCCGCAACGGAGGATTCAGGAATCGGTGGTCGGCTTTGCATGAAAAATATTACCTTCGCTCCCGGCCGAGGTTTCAGAAAAACTAAATTCCGCGGAACGAAACCGGAAGAGATTTTCAATGGTAGTATACTTTCAGACAACTCTGGGGAGGTGTTCCCGATGTGGCTGAAGAATCTGTTATTTCTGGGCTTACTGGCGGGCGGCGGACTGACGCTGGCCGCTAATCTGCTGCCGCCCCGGCATGGCAAAGCGCTATCGAACTATCATCCGGAAGCCTATAAGACAGCCGATTTTCAAAATACCGTTCACAACGTAGACGGTTCGTTTCGCAAGTTATGGGAAGCGGAGAAAATTCAACCGACTACTCCCGCGACCAATCTCGCTATCGCCCGCCGTTTATCCCTCGGCCTGATGGGAACCCTTCCTTCCCTCGAAGAAATTCGCCAGTTCGAATCTCTGCCAACCGAAGAGCAGATTCCCTGGTGGATCGACCATATCCTGCAGGATCGCCGCTATGCCGACTATTTTGCGGAACGGTTGACCCGGGCGGTGGTCGGCACGGAGGATGGGCCTTTCATTTTCTTTCGCCGTCGCAAATTCGTCTCCTGGCTCGCCGATGAGGTTTTTCAAAATCGCCCGTACGATCAAATCGTTCGGCAGTTGATCGCCAGCGAAGGCATCTGGACCGACAAACCAGCCACCAACTTCATCAGCGTCACCATTGAGCCGGAAAAACAGAATCAGCCGAACCCGGTGCGAATCGCCGGCCGAGTGACCCGCGCTTTCCTGGGAATTCGACTCGATTGTGCCCAGTGCCATAACCATCCTTTCGCCGAATGGAAACAGGCCGATTTTGAGGGCTTTGCCGCCTTCTTCGGCCAGACCCATGTGAGTCTGCGCGGCATTACCGATGGAACGGGTGATTACGAAGTCGAAGATATGAAGACGCAAGCTAAGCGGATGGTGGCTCCAAGGGTTGCGTTCTCGCCGGAACTTTTACCGAACGAAGGAACCTTACGGGAACGGTTAGCCACCTGGATAACGCATCGCAAAAATCCTTATTTCGCCAAGGCCGCCGTGAATCGAGTCTGGGCCATCCTCAACGGTCAGCCTTTGGTTGCCCCCATCGACAACCTGCAAACCGATGGATTTATTCCGCCCGCCTTGCAAATCCTGGCCGACGATTTTGCCGAGCATAATTACGACCTTCAACGCTTGATTCGAATCATCGCTCGCTTGCAGGTCTACCAGTTGGATAGCCAGTGCGAGCATGATTCTGGCGAGACCCTTGCCAGAACTTTGGGAATCTTCCCTCTCACCCGGTTGCGACCGGAACAGATGGCCGGAAGCATCCTGCAAGCATCTTCTGTAACGACGAGCGATCTCGATTCCTACATCCTGCTCCGCCTGATGCGTTTCGGGCAACAGAACGAATTCCTGAAACGCTACGGCGATAGCGGGGATGACGAATTCGATAATCGTGGGGGCACTATTCCGCAAAGGCTGACGCTGATGAACGGCAAACTAGTCGAAGAGAAAATTAAGGAAAGCCCGCTGAATGCCAACACTCGCATTAAATGGCTGGCCGCTGATGATGCCCAGGCGGTGGAATCGGCCTACCTGGCCTGTCTGACTCGCCGGCCAACGACAGAAGAATTGCAATATTTTGAAAATCTCCTGAAAGACCCGACGATAACTCGCGGCCAGGCGCTGCAAAATCTCTTCTGGGCTCTGATCAATTCCACGGAGTTCTCATGGAACCACTAAACCGCCGTCAGTTCTTTCGCAACACAGCCGCCCTGGCCGGAGCCACCTGGCTGACACCCGTGAGTCAATGGCTGGCCCGCGCGGATGAAAAAGCCCCTCATCGAGCCACGGCCAATTCCGTGATCGTCCTCTGGATGGCGGGCGGCCCCAGCCAACTGGAAACTTTCGATCCGCACCCGAACACCAATATTGCTGGCGGCACGACCGCTATCAAAACGGCGACCAAAGATATTCAGCTGGCTAAAGGCTTTGAAAGACTCGCCGAGGAAATGGCCTCGGTTTCAATCATTCGATCGATGATGAGCAAGGAAGGCGACCACGAACGGGGAACGTACGCCCTGAAAACGGGATTCCGACCTGACCCCACCGTGATCTACCCCGCCCTGGGAGCGATTGCCTGCCACGAATTGGCGATCGGTAAAACCGAAATCCCCAGACACGTCAGCATCCTCTCTTCGCAATGGCCAGCGCGCGGCGGCTACCTCGGCGATAAATACGATGCTTTTCTGATGGATGACCCTGCTAACCCGGTGCCCGATACCAAATCCTTTCTGCCCGCAGCTCAGGAACAGAAACGACTGGAGAGCTTGAATATTTTGGATCGCGCCTTTTCGCGCGGCCGAGAGAAACGGGTGGATGAGACACTGCACCGCGAGACGATTCAAGGCGCTCTGAGGATGATGAGCTCGGAACAACTGAAAGCCTTTGATGTGTCCTCCGAACCTCGCGAACTACGCACTTCCTATGGCGATACCCCGTTCGGGAGAGGTTGCCTGGCCGCCCGGCGCCTGATTCAAGCCGGTGTACGCTGTGTGGAAGTCACGCTGAGTGGTTGGGATTCGCATGTGAATAATCACACGATTTGCAGTAACAACCTCAAAATACTCGATCCGGCATTCAGTACTCTGATTCGCGACCTGCGGGAAAAAGGGCTTTTAGAAAAAACGATGGTTTTATGCATGGGAGAATTCGGGCGAACACCTGTGATCAATCCCGCCGGTGGCCGCGACCACTGGCCGACGGGCTTTAGTCTCGCCCTGGCAGGCGGCGGCATTCGCGGCGGACAAGTGATTGGCCAGACCGATCCGGAAGGTAAGCATCCGCCGGCAGATCCGGTCAAGGTAGGTGATCTGCACGCCACCGTGCTATCCGCACTTGGCATCGATTACAAGAAGGTCAACGAAACGCCAATCGGTAGAACCATCCGCTTCAGCGAGGGGGAGCCAATTCCTCAGCTGGTGAAAAGCTGATTCATCCGGTTGAAGGCAAAACCCATTAAGTTATTCTGGAATAAAGAATACATCGCCTGGATTGGTAGATCGGGTGTTGGGGACAGTTTTGAAAAGCAGATCGTAGATGGACATTTCGAACAAATCTCTTCGAATTAGAATCAAATCGTAAGCGCCAAAATATAAAGAACTGAGGCAGATGAGGGGAAACAGAAATTTCGAATAGCATCCTATTTTTCCTTTACTTTTTGAGTCGCAATTGATTTATTATGATAGCTAGTACACGAGGGATGAATCTTGCCCGAAGATAAACCATCAGAGCCGCCTCTTAACAAAGATAACCAATTGCGGCCTGCGGACGCAGCATCCAATCCTTTATCGGATCTTGCGGCCGCCATTAGCACTCCGGCGGAGCATGCGGAAACCCACCCTACTATCCAACTGCCCCAAGCCAATTCAGATGGAATACAGGATTCCGAAAAGACAGGTTCGTTTAGAACAGCCGGAAATTCTAAGACAATTTCAACTTCAAAAGCAAATGAACCTGTTTCCTCGCAGATAGAAAAAGCCTGCGAGATATCCATACCCGGCATAAGTGGACTGAAACTCGTGGACCAGGGAGGAATGGGGCTGGTCTATGAGGGCTATGACGTATTGGGACGCCACTTGGCCATCAAGATGATTCGTGCTTCCAGGATGAGTGCAACGAGCTTGGCACGCTTTCAAGAAGAAGCCGAGGCCATGGCACATCTCGAGCACGACAATATCGCTCAGGTACTAAGTTTCGGCACGGTAAATGGCGATCCGTACTATGTAATGAAGTACTTCAAGGGCGGCAGTCTGGCCAAGCGAATGGCGGAATTTCAGAAAGATCCAAAGAAATCGCTGCTGCTAATTGCCAAAATTTCCAATGCGGTGGAGTTTCTGCATTCGAAGGGTCATTTACATCGAGATATTAAACCGCAAAATATTCTCCTGGATGAGAACGACGAACCGCACCTCAGCGACTTCGGACTGGTCAAAAGAGTTACAGAAGATCCTGCACTTCAAGATGAATCTTCGAAAGATGACTTCTTGAACCTCACGGAGCAAAGTAGCGTAGAAACGACCTCCAAGATCCACAAAACGGCTGCGGGATTTTTTCTCGGCACTCCAGGCTACTCCAGTCCGGAACAGGCCAAGGGGCTTTTGAACGCGGCTGGTCCACATTGGGATACCTGGTCCTTGGGAGTGATTCTTTACGAATTGATGACAGGCCGGAAACCATTTCCCTTCAAATCGCTCGAACAATACAGTGCGGCCATCAATGAAAAGGATGCCCAGACTCCTATTGAAATCAATCCCAAGATGGACAAACGAATCAATCAATTGATTATGAGTTGTCTGGCCCGAGACCCCAATAAAAGGTTGCGAAGCGCCCAGCAAATTGAGGAGCAGATTCGGAAGGTGGTTGCTCCCCCGAAGCGCAATATCTTGATTTACGTTCTTCCGCTTCTCGCTATTACAATCGCACTTTATTTTGCGATTAGAAATCCAAATCCTCAAGAAGTAGAAGCCCGGAAGCAGGCTGCGGCCTCAAAAAAATTAGCCAGTGGAGAAGCCGTTGAGATCGTTCGGCCCGACGGCGAGGAAGTAGTACCGATTCTCTTTGGTTCGCCGAGCGAATACAGCCGCAAGTATATGCACTATGGATTAATTCACCTGGAATCGGATGTTTCTTGCCTTGCGGATTGTCTGAAATCAGTACCGGTATCGAATTTCACTTTTCAATTTGACTTTCGCTACAATTCGAAGCCCGAAGATGGAGCTGCCATTGGCATTTATTGCGATCGGCAGGAAGCGAGAAAAGCCGATGTCGTCTATCAGCAAGTTCTGATGTGCAAAGTGATGGCCGCGGATTTTTTAAGGGCGAAGAAGGACGATCCTATGCCTTTCGCCGTGCATATTGGCCATACCATTTTTCCGTATGACAAAAATTCGATAATGACGTACATGGAAAATTTTGCTCCCGAACGGCTCAAAGGTGTTCAGAAAATTGCGGAGATTAAAGAAAAAGAATGGCATACGTTCAGATTGGAAGCGCAAGAAAAATCGTTTATTTTTTCGCTCGACTCTCAGGTTCTTTACACTTTGCGCCGGCCGTACTCGGGCGCGCGGAATTCTAGCCTCGATAACTTTGCCCGAACAATTCACGGAAATTCTTATAAACCCGATCAAGTCGGGAATGCATGTGGCATTCACATAATGCAGGGGGGAATTCAGATTCGTAACGTGCGGGTGGAACCTCTTAGATAGCAAACCAGCTGTTTTTTACTACTCTTCGAGGCAGATGTAGATGAGTAAACAAAAATTGAGCGGACAATCTGAAACTCTTACGCCCGCCGTGAAAGCCGTGCTGGGATGTACCCTGAGACCTGGCACAACCTTCACGAGTGGCGCAACGATCAATTATCCCATCACGATCTCTGGCTGCGCCACAGCGAATTGGACTGTCTCACTCACGGATGCAAATGGTAATCCTGTCGCTATCACACCGAATAGTGGATCCGTCTCGCTGCCAGGAACGATTAGTATCCTGCTCCCAACGGGGACAGCCCAAGTTGTGCTCAACTTGATTTGCACTCAAGGCTGTCTCGCGGCCTTAACGCTTACAGATGAAGTTGTGGTGACCTAAAATTTGTATTTTTGATCGATGCTTCATCAGTGTTGGTTTTAACCCATCTAGAGATCGTGGGATTCCATCCCCGTTCGTTTTGGCGAGCTATGAGAATTCGAATTGCTGCTACCGGGTTTCCCTACTTAAAAAGACCATCGATTGAAGCTGATCAGCTAACTTCGAAGATTCAGATTGGGAAACCCGCCCAGATCGAGCTTTATTCCTGAACGAGTGCACAATCAGCTTTATGAAGGGCTCTTTTCGAGAGTGCTTGCTATCCACACTTGATGCTTACCATGATCTTTTAGTGATCGGACGCGATCGCTTCTACCTGGTGCCTCAGAATCTGCAAAAATAGCTGCCTATTTTTGAATCACGTAAAAATAGGTAGCGTCCATTCCTCTTCCCACGATTCTGGTGATTGTTATCGGGGATTTTTTGGTTTCCTCGTAGTCCATGAGGATGAACCTGTTTCCAACCATGGGAAACGGGGCTAAGGTCGACAACTCCTCGTCATCGGTCGTTTTCCTTCGAAGGATAAAACCTCCTTTGTCCTGGAGAACGACTTGTTCCCAAATGCGATTGGCTTTTCTATCCGTCAAGGTGTGATAAGACTCAAACATGAAAGAACTCCGGTGGGCAGGTTCATCTTACCACGAATACGTCCGCTCGCATGCGACCAAATCGCCGATCAAGAACTTTCTTCAAGAGTGGTATTACTGGTTTGGCCAAATCGGTGGAAGTCGCAGTTAGGAAGTTGTCCTTTACCGCGGTTTGATCGCACTTTGAAATTAGAATAGCCGAATAGTTATTGAATTGCCAATCGTCGATTACGCTGCGAATTTGGTAAGGGAATTGACCTGTTAAGTCGGTTTTTCCCCGCCGTCTTTGATCGGTGATAAATCGTACCTCGCTCCTACCCCGCCTCGTGTCTGTACAATTTTCCTTTTCCTTTTTGCTGAGGCTTAGGATTCGCGCCAAATTAAGTTACCGAATTCTTAGTACCTATGAGGGATGGATTTCATAGTTCCACTCGCCGTGAAATTCGTTTCGTTTGATATTGCACTCCGCCAGTTTTTCATCGCTCACTTTTCGGCCTTTTTCATAGGAATTTTCGTCGACCCAAACATGGACTTCCAACCCCGTTTCCGTCGTCGTCGCGGCTATCGATTCGACCACTACCTCCAAGGTTTCCAAAGGGACGCCCTGCCAATTCCGTGTAATGTGGCAAAACAACCGATGTTCGATCTTGTTCCACTTGCTCATTCCGGGCGGATAATGACAAACCTCGATGATCAATCCCGTCTGATCCGCCCACCTCTGCAACTCCACTTTCCACAGACGGCACCGCGAGCTGTTACTCCCTCCGCTGTCCGCGGTTACCAACAACCGTTTCGCACTCCCATAACGCTTGCGGCCCAATTTCTCCCACCAACGCCGAATCGCACCGACCGCAAACTCAGCCGTGTCGCGACTGATTCCTACCGACACTCCCGCCTCATTGCCCTGAATGTCGTAAACGCCGTACGGCACGATCTTGCCCAATTCCGGATCCGGAAAATCATGCGTCTTGACTTGCTGAGGAACCCCTTGAGGCCGATACGTTTTCCCCGGATTCTTCAGATTTCCCAGCGTTTCTTTCTTCTTGGTGTCAACCGAAATCGCTGGCTCTCCTCGACGCTGACGCGCTTTCACCCGATTGGATATATGGTGAAATTGGCCGTCCCGATCCGGATGCTGACGACCTTCCCGCGTTTTGCGATTGCCCTGCAAACTATACTTCATCTCAATCAGCAGACGACGCACCGAAGTCGCACTCACCTTGTAACCTTGCTTTTTCAGTTCAGAGGCCAGTCGATAAGTACTCTTGATCGTCCAACGCAAGGGATTCATCGGAGAACCCCGAACCGTTGGCTCGATCAGACCATTTAAAGCGTCCCGCAGGTCTGGTTGCGTTACCGTATGAGATTTGCGACCCCCGCCGCTTCGACGTTGACGAGAGCCGGGAAGCGGATCGGGATCGTCGAGTTCCTTCAGGCCCGTTCGAATAGTGCGATCCGACAGGCCCGTGGCTAACGCCACGGCTGTGATCCCTCCATGCCCCAAGGCTCTCGATTCCACGGCCGCCCACCGTCGACGACCACGCTCATCTAAATCGTCGAGCAGTACCATGTACTTCTCGCGAATCGCCTCTATAGTTGCTGCATCCTGCATCGCAGGATCTTAGCAGAATAAACTATAAGGATTCAAGACCAATTCGGTAACTTATTTTGTCGCGATTACATAGGGCAAATACAAAGCAAAGCTTCGGAGAGAATATAAAATCTCTAAATCATTATGATTTGAACTTTTCAGTAAATACACAGCATCCATGTAAATTAAACCAAATCTCTATTGTCCAAATAAAAATATCCAAACAACATTTATCTATGACTACTGAATCAATATTTAATTCCTGGCCTTTGCTTGTAAAGATTTTCAGGTCGACCAAAATCCACTTTATGCAATTTCGGTACCGCTCGCAACAGATTCTCAGTTTCCAATGAAGAAAAGAACACTTTAAAACCAGTCCAACGATCAAGCTCCAACCGCAAAGCGCCGTGCGATACACTATCGGGAATATCTGGAGGAGTTTTCCCAATTAATATTAAATTATGAATACCACATGACTCACAAACTTTCCCAAATCGATGCGACTCAGGCAATGCCCTCCCATTAATCAGATATAATGGGTAACAAATATAATAATCCAGATCATTTGTAACTCGGATAAATTTAAAGCACTTAGGAACCACTTGCTCAAACACATCAACTATGCTGGAATGGGCTAATATCATATCTTCAAAAGAAAGTATCAAATTCACCCTACCTTTTGGCTTTTGGATCTTGCCAATAGGTTGATATTCCAAAACGGCTTTTGTAATATCTAGGCGTTTACACGTCGCACAGTAGGCTTTCGAATAAGTATCAATTAATTCAACGCGTGATTTCTCCTGGTTAAATCTATGGAAAAGCATTGGCACTATCGAGGAATCATGCACAGAAAAGAAAAAATAACCCTTCATATAAATTTACCTGCTTTAAGGGTAGCCCGCACTTCGGCGAGATAGGCATAATAATACGCTCCATCCTTATATTGCATATAAAACTGAGTGAGTGCTTTCAATCTTTCCTTTTGGGAAAAAATCGCACGAATGTCCGCTCCAGAATTCCCTGGAATTCGGCAAAACACCCTTCAAAATGCCAAAATCCCTACAGCTTTAATTCGGCTACAAATGCGACCAGAATTCGGTTCGGGACAAGTTGCCATCAATAAGGCCCCGTGGCGGCGGAAACATTAGGAGAGAGAAAGCCTCCTACGT
The DNA here is from genome assembly GCF_018398935.1 of Telmatocola sphagniphila. GTDB lineage: Bacteria > Planctomycetota > Planctomycetia > Gemmatales > Gemmataceae > Telmatocola > Telmatocola sphagniphila. The sequence continues at coordinate 2,620,117 of NZ_CP074694.1, forward strand.
GCCAAACAATACCCGGCTTTCCGCTCCACCATTGCTGGAAAACGAAAGCGGGGTCAGACTGACGGCTTCTCATAGGAGGAAGATGGCTCCATGCAAAGGATTCGGTTGGAAGCCTTAGGGTAACACAACGATCAAGGTGGGAGTTAGCAGAACGGTAAGCCTCGAATTGATCGTGGGTCAGCAAGCTTCGGCAGCCTGGATGGTCAAACTTCAGAATCGAGCCTCTGAAGCTTTACAGCCCTCCTATCGGGAATTGCAACAGGCCTTGCCTGGGCAAGCGGTGGTTCATGGCGACGAATCTCTCACAAAAGAAGGCTCAATCAAGACTTTGACCTGAACTTTTGTAGCGTGTTGATTCACTCTGTTCGCCTATCGGACTAGTCTCAAGGCCGAAGTAGTTAGCGAGTTTCACGGCCTAAAGCACTCGGGCATCCTGAATAGCGATCGCGTCAAATTGTACTGGGCTTTTTAACACCTGTAGCGATGCTTGGCCTATCTGATCCACAATTTTTTGAGTCTGATTGATCGATCTTGCTCGTCGTCGAAACGGTTAGTCCTTCATATACGTAGGACTGGTTTACTTCAGCTTTAAACACATGACATGAGAGAGGTTTTGAAACGGGCTCTTGATATTTAATTTCATAAAGAATCTTTTGCTTTCCAAACACTTCTGAGGTTTAAACTATATTCATCGAGAAGCAACTACTACAAAAACGTTGGATACTATTCAATAGAATCGAGAATTTCTGCACCCGAGCGAGTTGCCAGTGCTGGCAAAATTGAATCGGTCGCGTAAGTTAAAAAGTGGACTGATCCGTCGCAAAAAACAAAATTTCCGCCTCCCGGATGCAAGCTCCAGAAATGAAAAGCGTCGCAGTCATTATTTAAAGATCCGAATCTAAATGAATAAGGTCCGGGAGAACAATTAGAGTAATGCGGAGTTACTTGCAATTCACGCACACCAAGTACCGAATCACAAGAACCAGTTGGAGTATTACCTAAAACTTGCCCCCATCCTGCATACCACCATCCTAATGTTTTATCCGCACTCGGGGGTCTTTCTCCCACTGCCAGAGTGTTGCTGATTCCATCCGTAATTTCAATCAGCTTTATCGAAGAATCTACAAATAAAACACCGTCCTTCGATATTAAGTTCGTGCCCTCTGATCCCAAGTAGGAAGTGAGTGCGACACTAAAAATACCAGAATTATATGGCGATTGCGCTTGAAAGTCCGATGGGCAAACGAAAAGAGGCATGTTCTTACTTAAAATCGGGAAGTGTGGAGGAGTTTCAAAAAAGGAGTTCTGTTGAAAAGCAGCCAAGGCTTGAAGCCACAAACTATTCTGATCTACATAAGGCAGCAATCGAGTCATCCAGGTTATAGATAACTGAGGCGCTTTGCCGTTTTGGTAGGCCACTCCCATTGGTAACCAGCCATAGCTAAGTTCATATTGTTGGAGAGCTAAACCGATTTGTCTAAGATTATTTCCACATCTGGTGCGAGCGGCAGCTGCTCGCACATTCTGAACAGCCGCCAAAACGAGTGAGATAGATATGCTTATTATAGAAATGACAACTAACAGTTCGATCATTGAGTAGGCGGAGCAATTATTTTTTGAATATTTTGGAGAAGAGATTTCAATTGCTTTTCTAATAATTAACATTTTGATTTCTCAATTCGGTATTTTTAAGAAGGTTTATAAACTATTGCACAGGAATTACGCAAGGTACAAGAGCGCCAACAATTCTGAATATGTTAGTGTAAACGGAGAAAATATTCCGAGAATATGTTGTTTGCCTCTCATGAATTTGCGATATATCGTCTTAAAAAGCGTACAATTGTTCTGGATATCTACTTTGCCGAAGAAGCAAAACAAAACAGCCAAACAGTACGAGTTTTTCAAAGTCGATTCTTGGAGTAGATACTGAATTTTTTAATTATTTCGAAGTATCGCAAAAAGCATCTACACGTCGCGATCATCTTCGCATTAAAATATTTTTTCTTGGAAGCGAACACTTCCTCGTAAGCTTCCAACGACTACAGAATATCTACTCGGCTCAAACCCGAATAGTCCAGCGTCCACTGATCAGTCGGAATTACCGAGAAATTCGAAAAAGAACGACTATCGCTGGCATGCAATCCATTCAGAGTTGCCGATCAAGCTCACCCGAAAATAGTCCCCTAGAGGAATCGATAGACGACGCAGTCCGCATATAGAACTGGCATCACTTCTCGATCCACATATCGAAATCTGCTTAAGCAAATAACGAATTTTACTTTTTGATAGAAAGAATGGCCAAGAGACTCCGAAAAGTAGGAAGTTCCACTGCAAAAATGTGAATCGAAGCCTTATAATTTCCCACGCCAATAAAACGTCCTCGAAAGAGGATGAAATTCGCAATTTGGACTGAGGTCGCAACATATCATAACAAGTGCAACTATTCTGCAAACTGATAACTCCGTGTCAACACCGATAGAAAAAGGCCTGATAATACCCATGAATAAAATCGGTCAAAATATAACTGCAAAGTCCACTCCGAAATATTGGCCAACACAAAATAAATAACATAGATCCGATTGCTATAATATAAAACAATCATGTCGCTTTACGGAACTTTGATGCAAGCAGCAGTAAAAAACCAGTCAGAACAAAGACCGCACTAATTATGATTACCCATCGATACCATGGAGTACTGTTAGATTTTGATTCCGACAATTGATTCACAAAAGGCGATTCCTGACTTGCTATTTTCCGAGCAGCCTCGGGTATATTGAATGCTTTCAAGGTAAAATCACTGTCAGTTGGAATTTTGGCTTGAGCTAAAAATTCAAATTTATATATCCCCTCTGAATTATATGATTTGTCATCACTAATTATGCTCTCTTTGATTTCTTTCAGTAAAGGGTATCCATCGAAATTTTTCTCATAGGTGAAAACTCTTTTGATAGTTGAGATGCCGTCCTTTCCGTTTCTTGCCTCAATTGTAGCATTCGTGATCACCCACCAATTTTTGGGATCTAGAGTTAGTGTACATCGTTCGATAGATCGCATTCGCGCGGGACGTTTATCTCCGATAATTTCTAGGGAGAATTCAACAATACCTTTCGTCATATTAAATTGAGATATCTTGCAGCAGGGATGATCCACGAGTCTGAGCAAATTCATTGAATCCATAGAGATCGGTGCGAAAATGCTCTCCGACTCGATCTGATCTTTTACAGTTATCCAATTATTGCTTTCGCGCTGCAGAATTTCGGAATACTCGCTGATTGATGTCAATGCCCATCCATTTTTATCATGTACTTGCTTTGCACTAAACATATATTCAGGATTAAAAACTCTAACTTCTTTCGGCTTCTTGAAAACATCCGATCCTTGAACACTAGGATCGGTCTGTTCTAACAGTATACAGCGATCGTTTGATCGTACGGTACCAATGTTGACAGAAGAATACACAATCTTTCCATTTTCATGTGACGTGTACTCAGAGCGAATTTTATATGACCACAATCGTGCGGCACTAGCGTAAAGTGCCCATGATTTCTTGGCTGTTTCTATTAATGACTGTGAATTCTGAGCCGCGATTTTCTCATTAAAAACATAAACCTGGCTCATAAATAAGAGAGTAATCACGCATGGCAGGGCTCTCATATCAGACTCCCAAAGAAACTTGAAACCTACTGATGATTGGAGAAGAGATTTTGATAGTACTCAAAGCACAATTAAATTCATGCTGTTTATGCATGAATAAACAGATTAATATTGTGAATCAATTCTACAATCTAATACTGAAAGCACGTGATGATTCCTGAAAGCTGCGAGGTAATCATTCACCCCGTTGAACTGAAACTTCCAATTTTTCTTAGAGGCTCTAACAAAACCTCAATTTGTCTATAGAATACCGCTACAAAAGGGGTTTTGTTACAGACTCTTATTTAATGACCCAAACTCGCTGTTCTAACTAAGAGCCAGCAACCTGGGAAGGATGACGGACTCCGCAGAATGCAAAGACCAGTTCAGCGGAGTGACGTTTTACCTGCCTCGAATTACCTGCAGCCGCAACTTGCACCTAGATTTGTACAGTTGCAATTACAATTTGAAGGAAAACAAGGGGCCGTTCCAGCACAACCACGACCACATGGCGGTACTCCAGATGCACACCCACTATCACAATTCGCTACCGGCGGAGTTGCAATACTTGAACACGGACATTGGGGAGCAGGCGCAGCAACGAGCATTTTGTCGCCTGCGGCCATAATAACAAAGCCACTTAGCAGAATTCCAGTAAATAAAAACATTCTCGCCAAATTACTCATTTGTCCACCTCATTAAAGTGTGCCGGATTTTCCGACAAAACACCGATCAAAGTGATCGGCAATTCCCAAACGATTGTACCAGAATCATTTGACACCCAAAAAGCTGCCTCTTGCTTCACAAAAATTCCTTCAGGATTCTTGAGATGAAGTCTGACTCGCAACTTTACTTCTTGCAGAGGCTTGATATCAATCGGACAATCTTGCAAAATATCGAAGTTGCATGCCGATGTTCCTCCATAAATACGGACTGTTTCTGAACTCCAGTTCACAGCTTCGGCATTATGTTCCAACCATTCATCCATCTGACCTATCCCGAGATTTACTTTTGATTGTCGCAGAACAACCTGGTCTCCTCTGATCTTCGCTTTAATATTTTGGCCAAATTGAGTGCTTTCACACAAAATTGCAAGCGTAATTCCAAATATAATAACCAACGCAAATGGGATAGCCTGTTTGCACTTTATATTATAGACATCTTTCAGAGCAGGCCGAATTTTCAATAGAAGCAATAATGCCGCAACATCTACAGTAAACATAATCCAAGGATTTACTTGCAATAATCCCAAGCAACCGCACGAGGCAAATCCAGATAATGCAAGTACAAAACCAGTAATCGCAAATCCCAAAAATGTTAAAAAAGAAAACAGCCACGGAACGAGAGAATTTTTTCCTAAAACGAGCCAAATTCCCAAAATGATTTCCCAATCCACAATAAGCAGCGATAGACGGGGGTCGCTGCTCAGGTAATTCAAATTGAATTTTCCAATTGCAATTGCGTAGCCCTTTAGGATTGCCGAACAAATCAACAACCCTCCCAAAAAAATAAAAATGATTGATTTCAAAATAGGCCCTCGGAACGAGTCGATTTTCCGATTTCTTTTAATATATCGAACAGCATACTGATTTTGCAAGTCAATTTTGAAAATAGTTTCTAGTACTCACTGGATAAACAAAGTTGTACCCCTCACGTAATATTTGCCGTTTTATGCGATTTAATTCCTAGAGGAATTGGCCCTCTCTTGAACAAAAGATCGCCGTGATCGACGAGAGCACGGCGTAAAGCAATTCGATCCATACGGCGGCTTCCTGCTCGAGCAACACTCCCGAAGGAGATTTTCCTTCCTCCTCCATAGCTCGGTTCCGATGGATTTCAACAAGCTCTCGGAACTGAGCGCGAGATTCTGTCGTGACTCTCTCCCGACTTTTCCAAAGCGTCTCGGGAGTAGGACCCAGACCTCCTCTCGGTCGAGCCAAGGCATTGGCTTCCCGTCGAGCCGCCTCCACATCCTCAGCGTTCCACACTTCCGGATGGCCTTCCCAGGCAGCTCTACGTTCGATTCGACTTTTCAAAGATCCTATGCCCGCTTCGATCGCACCGTTATATTGTGGCCTCCTCGGCAGAGAGTACAAGCCGAACACGCCTTCTCGCTGCAAAAATTCTTGGACCACTTCGGCAATAAACGGCGAACGGCAGCGCCTCGTGCCGGACTACGCCGGCCCATCGCAACACCCCGGTCTCGGTCATCAGACCGCTCCAATATTCCCCGGTATTCGGCAAAACACCCTTCAAAATACCAAAATCCCTACAGCTTTAATTCGGCTACAAATGCGACCAGAATTCGGCGAGGGACAGTTGAGCCAGGAACCGACAAATTCTTTGTTCTCTCTTTTGGCCGACTTTTTACTCGCCGCCGGTTTTTCCTGCATATCCTGCGTCGGCTTGGGTTTTTCCGGGGACTTGGTTTTTCCCGACGCGTCATTCAACGCTTTCTGCAACCCTTGCATCTTTGACATGTTGATTTCTCACCTTGTTGAATTGTTGACAAATAAACTTGTAAAGGCTGCGAACTTCTTCGGAAGCCTTGCAATCGGGCTCTTCTTCAGAAGGCGTTGAGCCGATATCCGTCGAAGTGGCATAGATATCCAGACGGCTCCAATGCACTGGAGAAACAGGGAGATCATAGGCGTCCGCCATCATCTTTTTGAGCTTTTCGGCCTGGACCGAGGCCGCTGGATGCAACTTGTTGATCAGTAGCCAGGTCGGTTTATCCCCGGCCATGCGAATCAGATCCCGCATCGCCGGAAGAGTATCGAAATGGAACATCTGAGGTTCGACCGGCAAAATCACCAGATCGGCGGCGCGAACAGTCTCCATGGCCGCCGTATCGTTGTGACCTGGGGAATCGATCACCACGAAATCAGCCCCATGCTGGCGAGCGGTTTCGAGGGTCTGTTTGATCCGTGACTGCAGTGTCCCGACTACCGCGACGTTTTCGACTTTGCGACGATCCCGCCATTTGGCGGCGTTCGCCTGTTGATCAATATCCAGAATGACAGCCGCTTTGCGGTTTTGGGCCGCAGCGGCTGCCAAACAGAGGCTGACAGTCGTTTTGCCACCGCCACCTTTTTGTCCGATAACTCCGATGATCATTATAAGGGCAATAACTTGAATAGTTGAATTGTTGAACAATTGAGAAGTTGACTTAGTGAAGTGCTAATTTATCTGTTTTTCATTGTCAAGATTTTTCAGCTACACAAATCAGATTCGAAAACGTAGCTGGTCGCTCAGGGATTATTACTCTGGGTCGACGAGTAAGTCTCCCGAAACTCCACGAAAGAAACCAGAATATGAACGAGCCTAAAAACCTGATGGAAAGGCTGGATACTCGTCGCAGTACACCCAAAGAGCCCGAAGAAGAGTCCGAAGAGGACTTTGGATCGTTTGGATATTTACGGGGGATCAAGGAGCGGAGTATCATGCTGGAATTCCGATTCCTGAACGGTAACACAGAAGCTATGCCGTATCATTCACTGGAGAGGCTCGTCTATAACCCTTCAGAAGGGCTCTTACTTCAGTTTCATGACGGAAAGATTCGCTTAAAAGGTCAAAAATTCAACACAGTTCAATCAAACGGCATCGTGTTCCTGCAAGCACTTCTGCGGAATCGCATCACCTGGGTTCAAGAGTCGGATGAGCTCAAAGCCAAGATTCTCGACCCAAATAGAGTGATATTTTCGAAGATAGAGATTGGCTAACTTGCATGTTTTGGGTTAATGGATGGCCTCAAGCTCAAGATTCTGAAATTAGATCCACCAAACTTCGGGCTCGTTTTGACTCGAGCTCTGTGCTTGAAAAAGACCGCCGCGAGTGTATCAGAGTCTGAACCAGTTTGCAATAATGTCTTAGAATCTCTAACAAAACCTAGCTTTGCGGAGAGAATCAATTGAAATATTATGGTTTTGGTGGGATCTCAAAACCGTTGAGAAAATGTCATCTCCGTTGAAGAAAATGAAATGTTGCTAATTATCGAATTTCGAAGCGGCAAGATATGACGCCATTTGATTAATCAGATCATCATTTGATTTAACATCAGTATTTATCTGCAGGAAGCACTCTGCACACAACAAATAGTCATGTGAAAATATTTTGTAAAGAACCATATTTTTCGACTTAAGTACAATCATATGCACATTTTTATCGTTTAAAGATGAAATTGAATCAAATGGTCGCGTGCAAGCTACAAATATATAATTTGATACAATAACAAAAGCATCTTCATTTTGGTCAAGCATAATTTGTAATGATTTGTCATCAATTGTATACGCAAGTAGTTCTAAATCAAATTGACTATGAACATCAATTTTTGAAAGAATTTTTTTTTCATTCTCGTCAAATATTTCTTGCGGAGGAAAAGAGAGTATTTTGAGACTATTTTCTGGAGATTGATAGCACTGTTTTTTGGTTGGATTTGCCGTCCAGTGACCTGGGAGATACAATTCATATTTTTCACCATTAAATTTATTGGTGAGCTGATTAACTCCGAGAGGAGTAATGATAATGGAATCATCTTTTTTAAGATGAAGAGCGAGCTTGTCTGCTACATTTTTATGATGTAGCTTAAGATATAATATAATTCCAATGAATAAAACGGAAAGTAATATATAACTATACTTTTTCATAACGCCCTTCATTGCACATTTAGCAATGTTTGTGTGAAGCACTTACTTGAAATCTTTAATAAGCGAATATTGTATTAATGATCCAATTTCAGAAGGTATTTTTAATGATTAGGTTAAGATGAATTAAGGTGAAAAGACTGAGGACCATAGTGGTAATAGAGCGTCATAAAAAAGATAAAGTATTCCATGACTTTGGGATCCAAGTAAATCAGTAAAATTAGCAAATAACCAATTTGCGCCTTTTTATGTCCAGCTTAAGTGAATAAATTTCGCATTTGTAAAATATTCTATGGAACCAATATTCGTGTGATATTAAACTGTAGCCCCCTTAAGATTTTCAACTGGTAAACCTCCTTTTTTCGTGGACACGGAGTTAAGCTATTTTAGCTGTACTATCGTGTTCGTCTGTTGAAACGTATCCTTGACCTGAATGCCCGCTAATTTAATTGGTAATTGTTCACCCCGTTGAACTGGCCTTATCTATTCTTCGGAGTCCATTAACTATCTATTCCAGACTGACGACTGCCAGATAAAATAGCGAGATTGAGTCACCAAATGGGCAAAATAGAAAATTTCAGTTCAACGAGCTGAAATCTTACTTTAATTGTAGAATACTTCGATATATTCGAAGATGACCTTTTTGCTTCGTCCCGACTCCTGTATTCCACACTGTGACAAAGATCTTTCTTTAATCTGGAAAAGAAGTCCTCCATCGGAGCATTATCCCAACAGTCGGCCCTTCGACTCATACTGCATTGAATGCCGTGCTTGGCCAATAGACTCTGGTAGTGTTCACTGGCGTACTGACTGCCTCGATCCGATTGAGCCAGCAATCCAACTGCGGGATATCTCGTCTCTACAGCAATCGCAAACGCGTCGAAAACCAATCGATTTTCCAGTTTTTTCATTCGACATTTTTTAGAATTTCTTAGGTTAGATCATCAACTTATGTTTATATGCGTTTTCACTTTGGGTGCCCATAGGATGGCAAGCATATTTGGAATTCGGGATGAGGTCGATATATAATATTATGAATTAATATTTCACCATTACTTTAATTAACAGCAAAAGAATCTCAAACTTTGCGAACAAATAATAAATACTCACCATTTTTACCAAACATAATAAATTATTGGGTGAGTAATCTAAATAATTAATAGTGCTTTTCCTCAACTGTAATATTTCATGCCAAGTAATAATTAGGATAACGGAATCTATTTTATATTAAAAGGCGAGATTGTGTATGCTTTCGTTGGCAACTTTACTATTCCTCTCAAACAAAATTGAAACCCTTTTTCGAACAGCGACATGTCCTCGCCAGAGGCCTTAGCTTTGCTCATTATGCAGCAAAGCATACTCTGAGCGCCAGAATTCCGATTGACCAGCGCAGATATTTGAGAGCAATTTGAATAGGTTTCAAGAAAGTCAAAACAGCCTAATGTTGACTCCTCGCCAAGACACTCTTGCAAATATTTCGCCCAAAGATCCGAAAAGATGCCGCATTCGATCACATCGCCTCCAACATCAAGGTATCCACCAATTTTATACCCCCCCATGCCTCCAGCTATAGCACCAGTGTACCCCTCACGTAATATTTGCCGTTTTTTGCGATTTAATACCTAGAGGAATTGGCCCTCTCTTGAACAAAAGATCGCCGTGATCGACGAGAGCACGGCGTAAAGCAATTCGATCGATACGGCGAGCTTCCTGCTCGAGCAACACTCCCGAAGGAGATTTTCCTTCCTCCTTCATAGCTCGGTTTCGATGGATTTCAACAAGCTCTCGGAACTGATCGCGAGATTCTGTCGCGACTCTCTCCCGACTTTTCCAAAGCGTCTCGGGAGTAGGACCCAGACCTCCTCTCGGTCGAGCCAAGGCATTGGCTTCCCGTCGAGCCGCCTCCACATCCTCAGCGTTCCACACTTCCGGATGGCCTTCCCAGGCAGCTCTACGTTCGATTCGACTTTTCAAAGATCCTATGCCCGCTTCGATCGCACCGTTATATTGTGGCCTCCTCGGCGGAGAGTACAAGCCGAACACGCCTTCTCGCTGCAAAAATTTTCGACCACTTCGGCAATAAACGAAGAACGGCAGCGCCTCGTGCCGGACCACGCCGGCCCATCGCAGCACCCCGGTCTCGGTCATCAGACCGCTCCAAAATTCCCCGGTATTCGGCAAAACACCCTTCAAAATGCCAAAATCCCTACAGCTTTAATTCGGCTACAAATGCGACCAGAATTCGGTTCGGGACACATAGGTCCGCCAAGGTTGCGAAACACAACTCACATTGATCCAGCCTACTGACTTAGCTAATCTAAAGTGTTCGGTGAAGAGTTACCCGAGCGGGGTTTTCTATGACCACTCAGCACCGAATAATTGCTCGGCGTTTACCGACTACCCCCTCCACGATGAGGATCTCAGCCGGGAACAGCATTCGATCAACCTCCGAGAGGCCTCTCGATCCAAACCACAAAATGCCGTTATTTCCCAAGAAATAGTCAAAGGTCATCAAAATCGCGTTTTCCACTATATGAAAAATGATGATCTGATGACCTTTAAGGATAAACCACTACTTTGGCCGGGTCATTTCTTCCGGTTTTACATACTGATCGAACTGCTCGGCGGTCAAATGCCCCAGTTTTACCGCCGCCTCTTTCAAGGAGATATTTTCCTTGAGAGCTTTCTTGGAAACCTCGGCCGCTTTGTCGTAACCGATATGCGGATTCAAAGCGGTCACCAGCATCGGCGAACTGCCGAGATACTTTTCGATCTGGTTTTTGTTGGGAGTAATACCGGGTCGGCTCGCATTGTCTTCCACGCAGTGTTCTTTGAACGATCGGCAACTATCCGCGAGCAGGCGAATGCTATGAAGCAAATTGTGAATCATCACCGGCTTGAACACGTTCAACTCAAAATTGCCTTGCGTTCCTGCAAAGCCGATGGCCGCATCATTACCCAGAACCTGCACGCATACCATGGTCATGGCTTCGGACTGGGTGGGGTTCACTTTTCCCGGCATGATCGAGGAGCCCGGTTCGTTTTCCGGAATCGTAATCTCGGCCAGACCACACTTGGGACCGGAGGCCATCCAGCGAACATCGTTGGCCATTTTCATCAGGGCGCAAGCGAGTGTTTTCAAAGCTCCGCTGGTTGCCACAATGGGATCGTGCGAAGCGAGATAAGCGAACTTGTTCCCGGCGGAGACGAACGGCAGTTTGGTGAGGGTTGCAATCTGGGCCGCCACTTTCACGGCAAACTGCGGGTGGGAATTCAATCCGGTCCCCACCGCCGTGCCACCGAGAGCCAGTTGATAGAGATCGGGCAAGGAATCCTCGATCCTCTTGATCGCCTGATCGAGTTGCGAAACGTAGGCGCTGAACTCCTGGCCGAGGGTCAAGGGCACCGCGTCCATCAGATGGGTCCGGCCAATTTTCACGATCTTTTCGAACTCTTTGGCTTTCTTGTCCAGAGCGTCGCGAAGCAGCTTGATACTCGGGATCAGCAGGTGTACCAGCTCTTCCACGGCCGCGATGTGCATGGCCGTGGGAAAGGTATCGTTGGAGGACTGCGACATGTTCACATCATCATTGGGATGAACGGGCGTTTTCGAGCCTAGTTCGCCTCCGGCAATCTGTATTGCCCGATTGGCAATGACTTCGTTCACATTCATGTTGGTCTGGGTACCGGAGCCGGTTTGCCAGATACGGAGGGGGAAATGATCGTCGTACTTACCGGCAATGACTTCGTCGCAGGCCTGGGAGATGAGTTTGAGTTTTTTTTCATCCCCTTTAAAGAGGCCGAGATCGAAGTTGGTCTGAGCCGCGGCCTTTTTGAGAATGCCGAATGCCCGAATGATCGAGCGGGGCATTTTATCGTCGCCGATGGCGAAATGGATCAGCGAACGAGCGGTTTGAGCTCCGTACAACCGATCGGCGGGAACCTCGATAGGTCCCATGCTGTCTTTTTCCGTCCGAAACATAGTGAACCTCACAGGGGGAGGGCGCGTCTTAGTTACTGTTCGTTATAGCCTGAAACTCCTTGCCGTCATCTTGAGACTGCCCTTGTCTGTTGGGCCTTCAGAACTTAAAATTGCTTTCTATTGGGGAATGGTGTAACGGTAGCACGACTGGCTCTGAACCAGTTAGTCTAGGTTCGAATCCTGGTTCCCCAGTTTGGAATCGCCCATCGCAGGTCCTCCCATGTCGCAGACCTCGTTTGAAAAATCTCTGGATTCCGATTGGCAATTTATTCTGACAGATATCCTTCCACCCCAAGGGAATTGGACCGAGGAAGAATATCTCGTTTTGACCGAACATCGTCAGCGTTTAGTCGAATTTACCGACGGTTTTCTGGAAATTCTGCCTATACCCACCGAGCAGCATCAGCTTTTACTCAAATTTCTGTTTCTGGTGTTTTTTAATCATTTGGAACGTGCCGGAGGCATTGTGATGTTCGCGCCCCTGCGACTGCAGATTCGACCCGGGAAATATCGGGAGCCCGACTTGATGCTTTTGCAAACGATCCAGGATCCCCGTCGAGAGAACCGATTCTGGACGGGAGCCGATCTGGTGTTGGAGGTGGTGAGCGAAGACAAGCGCGATAGGGATCTGATCGAAAAAAAAGAGGCTTATGCCGAAGCAGGTATCCCGGAATATTGGATAGTGAACCCCTTGAATGAAAGCGTGACAGTGCTTCGATTGCAATCGGGTTCCTACCTTAAATTCGGCGTTTATCATCGCGGGGAGAATGCACTTTCTGCACTGCATCCCGGATTCTTTTTCAGTGTCGAATCTCTTTTTGATGCCGGTAAGGTTCCCTAGCAAACGGGGAAGGACAAAAATGGAACGCGATTATTCCCATCGAACCCGGCTGCAGAAACTCGGTATCAAACCGGAAAGTCTTGTGTTCATCCAGGGTGAGATGGATGAGGACTTTCTGGCGGAAGTGGAATCGCAACGAGCGAACGCCGACAAGTGCGACGTTCTATTGGCTCGAGTGGAGGAGATGAAAGATCTGAAAGTTTTCGCGAAACTCCACCTAAAGATGCAGCCGGCCGCCGGACTTTGGATCGTTTATCCGAAGGGGAAAAAGCACATCCGGGAGGCGGATGTGCGAGCGGCCGGGTTGACAGCAGGTCTAGTGGATAACAAGGTCGTATCGTTTTCGGAAACTCATACCGCTTTACGGTTTGTTATTCCTTTGGCGAACCGGCCGAAGGAAAAATCAGAGCCTTCGGGTAACTGACCGTTTGAACTGAATTCAGTTTGGGCCAAGCGGGCCGGGTGACTTCGCCGACGATAACGGATCGCTGTTTAACAATGAGTACGGGCCAGCGACCGGAGAGGGTCCAGAAAGCGTTAGAGTTCTTGTCAAAAATCTTCGTACTCACGGAGGGGGCCACCCAATCGGGAGCCAGTTTCCAGCCCGGTTCATCGGCCCGGCCTAATGGCAAGCCAATCATCACCAGATAGACAATCGTCAAGCACGTCCTGCGCATGAAGTTCGCTCTCACTATCGAAAGTTCAGAACGAAAAATTCATCGGCAAGAAGATGGACAATTAACGGGAGAGATTAGCTAAGTTGTAAATTTTGCAAAACGAATCGGGTCATTCAATTGGAACAAATTAACAGTCCCGAGAATTTGTCCTGGAAGCCTCGCACAATCAAACGAGGCTCCCTCGAAATGATCAATTTTAGGCCGCCAGGCGAACCTGTCGGGTCAGATAGTTCTGGATGGAATCCGCGACCCGTTCCTGCTGCTCGGCAGTGATTTCCGGGAACATCGGAAGAGCCAGCACGGATCGGGAAGCTTCTTCGCTGATCGGGAACTGGCCCTTTTTGTAACCGAGATTTTCGAAGCACTTCTGCTGATGGAGGCACAGAGGATAGTAGATTTCGCAGCTGACTTTGTTCTTTTTCAGGTGATCCGCCAGGCCATCGCGCATCATCGGGGAGACGCGAATCACATACTGGTTGTAGACATGCTTCAGGCCAGGTACTTGGGTCGGACGCTGCAACCAGCGATGCAGTCCCTTTTCTTCGAGGATGGCCGTATAGTTCTTGGCCGCGGCCTGGCGCTGCGACGTCCAACCATCAATGTACTTTAATTTGACGCGGAGAATCGCCGCATGCAGGGCATCCATTCGGGCGTTCCAGCCGACGAAATGGTGGTAGTATTTCGGTTCCATGCCATGGACGCGAAGTGTCTTGAGCCGGGCGTAGAGCTTTTCGCTGTCGGTCGTAACCAGGCCGGCATCACCGTAGGTGCCGAGGTTTTTGCTGGGATAGAAGCTAAAGCAGCCGAGGGCGCCCAGGGTGCCGATCTTTCGACCGTGATATTCAGCCCCGTAGGCCTGAGCGGCATCTTCAATGATTTCAAGGCCATATTTATCAGCGAGCATCTGGATCGGTTCCATATCCGCACTCTGCCCGTACAGATGAACGGGCATGATGGCTCGCGTTCGGCTGGTGATTTTGCTTTCGATCTCTGCCGGATCCATGTTGTAAGTATTCGGATCGATGTCGACGAAAACCGGAGTTGCTCCGGTTCGAACAACGCAGCCCGCTGTGGCGAAAAAAGTAAAGGTGGGAATGATCACTTCGTCGCCCGCACCAATTTCGAGTGCGTGCAGTGCCAGCGAAATGGCATCCGATCCCGAACCGCAGCCCACGGCGTAGCGGGCTTCGAGTCGCTCGGCAATTTCTTTTTCGAAAGTAGCGACTTCCGGGCCGAGAATCGATTGGCCCGAGGACAGAACGCGCGAGAGAGCCTCGAGGACTTCCGCCTCAATTCGCTTATATTGCCCATTCAGATCGCACAAGGGGACATCGATGGCACTTCCCTGACTCATCTCGGACTCCGTTCCGTATTCGCCTATTCTGAGTGTTCCGTCAAAAGGATAGTTCGAACAGGAACATTCTGTCAAGGTGGATCGAGGATTCAGCCCTAATCCGACTTCCCATTTCCAGGGAGCTTGCTATATCTTGCGTTGGGGGAAGAAATTAACGACTTTTGAAGAGTACTATGGCTGCAGGAAATTCCAACGCCGATTTTCTATCTGCGGATATGCAACTGTTAAGCGAACAGTTGGCCAAGGATCAGACCCGTCGCTACGCATTTCTGCAAAAGCTTCTCGGCGAAGGCCCCTGCCGTCAGGTCGGTATCTATCCGATTCCCGAGGGTTTCAAGTTATCGGTGGTCATTCCGATTTACAACGAGGTGCAATGGGTTCGTGAGATTTTCCGTCGCGTCGAAGAAGTACCGATACCCAAAGAAATCGTCGTAGTCGACGACTTCAGCACCGACGGCACCCGGGAGATTTTGAAAGAGTACGAGCAGTTTCCTCATTACAAGATTGTTTACCACGATCATAACCAGGGTAAAGGCGCGGGACTTCGCACGGGCTTCAAGCACGCCACCGGCAATATCGTACTGGTGCAGGATGCGGATCTGGAGTACGATCCCGCTGAATACCCGCGATTGATCCAGCCGATTCTGGATAACCGGGCCGATGTGGTGTTCGGGTCGCGCTTTATCGGCGAAACCCATCGCGTACTCTATTTCTGGCATAGTGTGGGTAACCGGGTTCTGACTCTGCTCTCCAACTTCTTTACCAACCTCAACCTGACGGATATGGAGACCTGCTACAAAGTCTTTCGTCGGGAAGTTCTGGAGGGTGTCGAAATCAAAAGCAATCGTTTCGGCTTTGAACCTGAAATCACGGCGAAGATTGCCAAAAAGAAGAATCCCTCGTGGCGAATCTATGAAATACCGATCTCCTATTCCGGTAGAACTTACGAGGAAGGGAAAAAGATCGGCATGAAAGATGGCTTCAACGCCTTGTATTGTATAGTTCGGTTTTGGCTAAAGGATTAGCATGGCCGTTTCGGAAAAACCGCTTGGTATAGTCTTCACCACTTCGGAGATGGCCGGATTTGCCAAGACGGGTGGACTTGCGGATGTCTGTGCCGCTTTACCTGTGGCGTTATCGCGTCGGGGGCATAATGCGGCCGTAATTATGCCGCTTTACAGGTCTGTCCGCGTCGGGCCGATCCCCATCGAGCCGACAAAATATTTGCTCTCCGTCCCCTTCGGCGTTCGAATAGTTCCATCGCGGCTGTGGCGAGCCCAGGTTCCGCGAACTTCGGTTGCGGTTTACTTCATCGAACATCCGGCTTTTTTCGAACGCGATGATTCTCGTTATGCTCGAAGCTACTATCAGTTCACGAGTTGGGACGGCCGCAAGTATGATTACGGTGACAATGCCGATCGATATATCTTTTTCTGCCGAGCTGCCATTGAGGCGATGGCCCACCTGGATTTCACTCCGCATGTGGTGCATGCCAACGACTGGCAAGCCGGCTTGATACCGGCTTATCTCCGCGAACGGCACCAACTTAAACCGGCATTGAGAAATCTTGCGTCGCTCTACACCATTCACAACATTGCCTATCAGGGTGTTTTTCCTGCGGAAATCTATCCTTTGACGGGTCTCGACAAGCGACTTCTCAACCACCGCGAACTGGAATATCACGGGAAGCTCAGCTTCCTTAAAGCGGGGGTGGTATGCTGCGACTGGGTGAATACGGTCAGTCCGACCTATGCCAAGGAAATTCTGACCAGTGAATACGGCTGTGGATTGGAAGGTGTCCTTCAAGAACGAGAACGACGGCTCAGTGGAATTGTGAACGGGGTCGATTACACGGAATGGAATCCTTCCACGGATAAACATCTTCCTCTGAAATACAACGAGCAGAATGCCGAGGAAGGCAAAGCTGCCTGCAAGAAGGAGTTGCAGAGCGTATTCCATCTGGCCCAGGAGCCGAGAACTCCAATCATTGGCATGGTAGCCAGGCTGGCGGAACAAAAAGGGATCGATATTACTTGTGCCCTGCTCGACCAATGGACCGATCTACCAGCGCAAATCGTTATCCTCGGCGAGGGTGATCCTGAATACCATCAGCGACTGCAGGAGCTCAAAGCGAAATATCCGAAACGCATCGGCGTTCGCATCGGCTTCGATGAAGCACTCGCTCACAAGATCGAAGCCGGTTCGGATCTGTTCCTGATGCCCAGCCGTTATGAGCCCTCCGGTTTGAACCAACTCTATAGTTTGAAATACGGCACGCCTCCTGTGGTCCGCGCGACCGGTGGCCTGGCCGACACCATAACGGATACGACACCGACCACTTTGAATAACGGCATTGCCAATGGTTTCAGTTTCAAGGAGTACTCTGCTGAAGCTCTCAGAAACGCTCTTGAAAGAGCTATCCAATATTACGCCAGCAGCACGGAATTCCGCAAAGTGCAGCTTACGGGCATGAAACAGGATTGGTCCTGGAATCGGAGTGCCTCCCAATACGAAGAGCTCTATCTTCGATTGATCGAGGAACGTTCCAAAGCCGACTTCGCTTATGGAATCTGAACCTCCCAGGGAATCGGAATGGCGGCACGATTACCTCACTGACAGAAAGGTCATTATTGCCGGTAATCGCTCCAATCGCCCCGGCGCCTATTCTCAGAAGATGAGTTTTGAATCGATCGCCCGATGCCCTTTTTGTCACGGTAACGAAGCCGATAGCCCACTTCAGCTCCATAGAGCTCGTTTGAAAAATTCTCGGACGGATTGGGATGTTCGGGTTGTAACGAACCTCTACCCCGCATTGGAAGCCTCCTCCGTAAAAGGGTACGGCCGGCACGAAGTAGTGATTGAAGCGGCCTCCCACACGACACAATTCGCCGGTCTGTCGCCGGAACAGATCTTCCTCGTATCGCAAGTTTGGCAGGAGCGGCTCAAAGAGCTCTCGCAGGTGTCCGGGATCAAAGACATCCTACTCTTCAAAAATAATGGCCCAGCGGCTGGGGCATCCTTGCAGCACATCCACTCCCAGATTCTGGCCATGGATTTGGTGCCTGCTTCTAAGAAACTGGAATTAGCACAAGCTCTGGCTTATTGGAAAGCGAACGCAGGCAAAAATTACTTCACGCATTGGAGAGAAGAAGAAACCATGGTTGCACACCGAGTGATTACCGATGGTTCCTTTTTCAGCTTCTGCCCCTACGCCAGCCGTGCTCCTTATGAGATCTGCATTTTACCGAGGCGAGTCCAACCCTTTTTCACGGGAGTCGATCCGGAAGAATTGCTCGAACTGAGTGTTCTACTAAAAGACCTGCTGGAAGCGCTCGGCCGAAATCTAAACGATCCCGATTACAACCTGGTACTCCATCAGAGTCCCGTCCAAGCGGGAGTACTCCCCTACTACAGCTGGCGATTAGAGATCATTCCCCGCTTGACCGTTGAAGCCGGGTTCGAATTGGGCACCGGCTATGCGATCAACAGCATGCCCCCCGAACTAGCCGCGCAGCAAATTCGAGAGTGGCTTTCTAATGCTCAGGAAACGAAGATACCATTAGTGTAATTGTTATCGAAGCTGCTGAAACTGTAGAGCAACTGCGGATTGCCACTGGTAATCGTCGATCCCTTGAACACGCGAACGATTGGATTTCCGGAAGGTCCGGTGGCCGTAATCACTTCCGCTTTACCGTCTCCATCGAGATCCTCGGCGGCAACTCGAACACCAGAGGAAGTGTTGAGACCACCCGCGAGGAAACTCGCCACGGTTGATCCATCACTCCCGCTGAAAACCTTGACGTGTTGTGCAGGACCAGAACCGGCCCCAGTAATAATGTCTGCTCGGCCATCACCGTTCACATCGGCTGCCGCAACGTAAACGCCTCCCAGAAAGCCTTGGTCGTAGGCATAGAAGCTTTGAAGCAGATTGTTGGTTACTCCATCGAATACAACCACGTGCGGCGGGCCGTTGGAATAGACCGAGGCGATGACGTCCGCTCGGCCATCACCGTTCACATCGGCTGCCGCAACATTAATTCCCCCCGTAAACGTTGGCAAAAACGCATCGAAGCTTCGGATCACGGCATTCGTCGCGCCATCGAAAACTTCAACATGCGGATCCGAACCGCCTAGAGTTCCCGTGATAATGTCGGCTTTTCCGTCGCCGTTTATATCTCCCGCGGCGATCGAAATTCCTCCTACGAAACTCGGAGCATAAGCATAAAAGCTTCGAATCAGAGCGCCGGTCTGCCCATCGAACACCTCAACATGGGGACCTGCCCCGGGACCGGCCGCCACGATCAAATCGTCATAGCCGTCGCCGTTCACATCCCCCGTGGCAATCCGCACACCCCCTTGATAATTCTGAAAGACTGTGAGTACAAATCTCAGCGAACCATCGGTGTTGTAAACGGATACTCGGGCGTCACTCCCTGGACCGCCGGAGACCGCAAACATTTTTTTGGTGGGAGGATTCGAAGAAGTACCTCCACCGCTACCTGAAGACGGTGTGATTTGCCAGCCTATGTCTTCCAGTGCGGCCTGATCGAGCAGCGTGAAATGCGTTTGGACTCCAGCCGAGATGACTGGGTCCATCAGGGCCTGTACGCCATCCGAGGTGACCCCGGGGGCCCAGTGAGCCAGATCACTATTCAGAGGAACATGGCCTCCATACACAGCAGACGCCGCAGTACCGACAAAATCGCCGCCCGATACTTTGTTCGACCAGGACTGACTCAATCCCAATCCGAGAATATGTCCTAATTCGTGCGATGCAACGGAGAAAAAATCGTATTGATTCGACTGAATCGGTACACCGGAGTTATTGAAATACCAGCCCCCACCGCCCGGGTTGGATTCGAATGAAATCGAACCTCCCCATGGCCCATAATCTGTAGCATTAGGCCCCGTTGCATTAGCCTGCCCTCGCGCGGCGATGGTATCGAACCAGGACTGCGTGCCCGATGCGGAATACCCTCCTGAACCGCCTAACCCAAGTTCGGAGGAATTCAGATTCCTAGCCCCCACAAAAATTACCAGTGTGTTTGCTAGAACCGAGAGATTCGCTAACTGAGTTGAATCCCCGGTGGCAGGATTGAAGAAGGAAGCGGACCAAGTATTTGTGCCACTCGGTGAAATGGCCGACAGCTGATCGCCCAATTTCGAACCGATGGCATCGGCAGCAGCCTGTAAATCTGCTCGCTTCGCCGCGGTGTTGAAGAAATTGGACGTGTCGTATCGATAGTCGAAAACGATGTTAATTGCAGGCAATTCTCGAGATTCCAGACTCTCGACATGCAATTTATTTCTCGTTTTATGGGTTCGATTCTCCGAAATGCCCTCCGGACGCCACCAACTTCGAATTCGCTTCATCAGTTCACCCAATCTCTTATTGCCCAATAGCTTTGCAAGGCCGATAGTTCATAATTAAATACTGAGAGCTCCGATTCTAAGGCATACCAGATATCTGGCACAAGAGTTAGTGGAACAGCATGAGCATCCGAATCGGTATTTTCGGGGGCACCTTCGATCCCATCCATCTCGCTCACTTATTAATCGCGGAGCAATGCCGGGAACAAGCGAGGTTGGAAAAAATTCTTTTTATCCCCTCTGCAGTTCCCCCTCACAAGACTCTGACGAATATCAGCAGTTTTTCGGACCGGGCCAGGATGGTAGAACTGGCAATCGCTGGAAATTCCCGATTCGAAATCGATCTCCTCGAATCTAACCGAAGCGGCCCCAGTTATACACTCGATACTTTGACGGAGCTCCATGCTTCCCATCCCGATTGGGACATTCACTTTATTATTGGTGCAGATGGAATTCTTGATCTGCCGGGTTGGCATAAGCCCCGCGAAATTCTGATGAAATGTCAGCTTTGCATCGTCAATCGACCCGGATTTCCGGACGTCGATATACCCGCCCTGAGTCGTCAGCTCAATACGGAGATAGAGGATGTCAAATTTTCTATTGTTAGTGTAGCACAGTTGGACATCGCCAGCCGGGATATCAGGGCTCTTCACAAAAAAGGAGCAAGCATCCGATATATGGTTCCGGACAGCGTGCGGAATTGGATTGTGGAACGAGGGCTCTACTCAGAAACCAAAGAACTTGGATCAACCGAACAGAAGTAGGAGATTCCAGGGTAATTCTTTTTCAAACTGGCAGCCGATCTCGAAGTAATCTCCGATTTCGCGGCAATTGCGTACGACGATGGGGATCCAGGGAACTTCTTCGGAACAATTCTGAGGCCGCACCTGAGCGGTGCTTCCTATGGGAATCGCCTTCTGAATGGCTATTCGAATGCCTCCCGTCGAACGATCCAGCACATAAGCATCCATCGGCCGACGAGCCTGAAGAGGATCGACGACGGAGATCGGAGTGGGAACTCCGCCGCGTCGGACCGATTTTCTTTTCTCATCGGTGCGTCGAACGGCACTATTCCAATTCGTCGGTGGGAGAAAATTGCTATCTGCGTTCGAGCCGCCCCCGGAAAGTAAGTAACGGGACGGACGTCGGCTACGAATGACAAAGAACATGACGACAGCAAGAAATGCTCCAGCCGCCAGCCATACGGATGGGTCGGAGAGAGAAAGCTCAGAGAATAACTTCACGAGATCGGACATTAATGAATCTCATCTAACACTCGGTCGTTCAACTTTTGGACGTAAACTGCCTGTTTGCAAGAATTCTATCGATAAGATTTCAATAATAAGCTCGGGGTGTCAACTCCATTTTGACGCAAGCATTGAATCTGCATCAACTTATCACACATTGGCCTCGGGTAAAATCTCTTCAAAAGGAATTTCCCACTGCCCCAATCCCACGCTGACCAGAACAACTCCTTTAGCCGGCAAAACTCTAACAATCTTACCGGCTTTTCCGAATCGCTGGACATACACCTCGTCGTTTATGGCCAGATGGGAACGCCATTCACGCAAGGCCTCAGCCTTGGCCTGCGCAAGTTCGATTTCCTTCATCTGATGGCTGAGCTGCTTCCGTGTCACCTCCGCTTCATGCTGTGCGGCCAGGGCGTTCAGCTTGGCTTTCTCGGCGTCTTCCCGCAATTCTTGTAGCTTTAAAAGTTCTCCCCCCTGATGTCGACCCTTGCGTCGTTTCAAATAGCGGTGTGCCCCACGAATCACCTCTCGCGGCAGCTTTAGCCGCTGGGCGATCTTTAAAGCGTTGCTCATCCCGAATTGACCGATGTGGAGTTTGTACGTTGGCCGCAGGGTTTCGATATCGAATTCGACAGCTCCGTTCTCCGCGTTCTCGTTGGTGAAAGCATAAGTCTTCAAGTCACCCAGGTGAGTAGTCACCATTGATAGACCACCACTTCCATCAATGTAATCCAAAATTGCCCGGCCAAGAGCCGCTCCCTCGGTCGGATCGGTACCCGCACCCAATTCATCTAGGAGAATAAGCGTTTTATTGTCGGAATCTTGAAGTATGCGGGCGATGCGTGTGATGTGCGAAGAGAAAGTGCTCAAGGATTGCTGCAAATTCTGTTCGTCGCCGATGTCGCAGAAGACATTCTCGAAGTAGGGAATCTGACTCCCCGGATTTGCCGGTATGTGAAGTGCGGACAGGGCCATCACCGATAACAGACCTGTGGTTTTCAGCGTTACTGTCTTCCCTCCCGTATTGGGACCGGTGATAACCAGCATCCGAAAGCCAAAACCTAATCGCAATTCGATTGGAACAACTTTTCTTTTCTTTCCGGCCGCGGCCTCTTCATTGGTGGCGGGTAATTGATTGCGGAAAAGTTGTTCCAGGATGGGATGTCTGCCCTCGCGCAGCCAAAGTTTGCCTTCTTCGTTGATCTCGGGTGCACTCATGCGGTAATCGTCCGAATAGCGGGCTTTGGCTGTGATGAGGTCCAAATGCGCGATGACTTCCAGTATGTAGTTGACCTGTCGCGCATACTTACCCACTTCGCCACTGAGCTTTCTCAGAATGCGCCGAACCTCGCGATCCTCTTCCGACTTGAGATACGACCTCTCCGAACTGATCGCGGCCAGGCTGGCCGGCTCAATGAACAAAGTCTCGCCGGTACTACTGGACCGATGCACAACGCCTGGAATTTTCTGACGATGATTCGCAGCCACGGGTAAGACGTAATGGTCTCCGTTCACAGTGGCATTGGAAAATCGCAAGATCTTTCGAATCTCCGGATCTCGGAGGAGCCTGTTAATTTCGTTTTTAGCTCGCTCCTCAATTTCATTCAGGCTCTGCCGGATTGCCCCCAATTCCGGGCTGGCACTGTCGATCAGATGCCCACGGCCATCGATCGAACCGGTGATCGTCCGGGCTACCGTGCCCAGATCATCCACTGAGCTGAGCATGTCGATGATCCTGGCAAACTTTCCATCCAGTCGGGAGCGGTACCGGTAGATTGCGCCGGTCGCAGTAAGAGTCTCCGCAATTTGAAGCAGTTGTTCGGCCGTCAACATTGTGCCGATTTCCGCGCGGCGCAGGATCAGACGGATGTCGTGTACCCCTGCAAAAGGGGGCGATTGACCCGATTGCAGGGCTTCGACCATTTCCGAAACCAACTCGAGTTCCGTGCGAATCCGGGCTACATCTTTGAGGGGAGCCACGTCGCTGGCGAGCTGTTTTCCCAGTGTGGTGGCGGCATACTCGCTCAGAATCCTCCGGATGGTGTCGAATTCGAGTAAATCGAGAGTTTGCTGATCCATTGCTGCTTTCAAATTTCTGATGCGTCGCGGGCAGTGCAATTTTACGCCTGGGAGGGCGGCGTTCAACAAAGAGATTTTCCGACAAGGTGGGTTCGCGAAAATGAAAAAGACACGACCCGGCTCTTAAGTCGGGTCGTGTCGAGTGTTTTTAAATTACCCAGCCCGGATTAGGGGTTGTTGTTCACGTCTTCGCTGTCGAATCGCGAAGTCCCTGTCTGGCGGAGTTGCTCTTCTTCGTTGATGATAACGCGAGGCGTCACCATCAGCATCAGACTTTGAGCATCCCGACCGTAAGCGTTGTTGCGGAACAATCGATTCAGGTAAGGGATGTTGCTCAGAATCGGCGGGCCGAATTCGTTACGACCTTCCGACAGAGTCTTCATACCGCCCAGCAGAACCGTACCACCATCCGGAACCGCAACCGTCGTCTGAATCAACAGCGAGGTGATGGTCGGCTGTTGAACATACTGGGTGAACGGAATCGGTTGACCCTGGCTACCACCTTCGAACACCGGAGTGATGAAGGTCGTGATCGGGAACAGCGGCACGTTCGTCGAAGCCAGGTTGGTAACCTGGTGGTTGATGTTCAATCGCACGAACGAACCATCACCCGAAATCGTCGGCTGAATCGTCATCTGTACCCCCAGCGGGTACGGATTGTTATTCGGCACGAAGGTCAACTGGCCGTTCGCCGTGGTAACCGTAATACCCGTCATGAAGAACTGCTGATCCTGAATCTGGATCGTGGCCGACTGACCGTTGAACATGGTCAGTTTCGGTGCCTGCATGACGTTGATACGTCGATCGCCCTGAGCCGCTTCCATGAACATCGACACCTGAATATCGTTCAGGAACGCCAGACCCAGCGACAAACCGCCGTTGGCGAAGTTGTTCTGGAAGCCACCGAACGGAGGAATCGATTGAGCGAAGCTCGTCGAGGTAATCGGGATATCCAGGTTGTTGGAGTAAACACCCGGAGCCTGGAGGCCGATCACGTTACCCTGGCCGTAACCATTCAAGGTATTGATGTACGGCGGGTTCTGGTTGATACCCGAAGTCAGGTTCGGCTGAATATTAATGTTGTTGGTCTTAATACTCATCGAGAAGTCCACACCCATCCGTTCGAAGAACGATTCGGACAGAGTGATCATCTTCACTTCGATCGACACTTCGCGATCCTGGAGACGTCGCAGCGACTTCAGGAGGCTGGTGATTTCCTCGATCACGTCCGGCGTCTGGTTGATAACCAAAGCCATGGTGGGAGCGTGGAATTCAATTCGTCCCTGACCGCCCAGGTCTTCCCAGGTGTCGGCGTGAATCGTCTTGGTGATTAGGTTGATCAATTCGCGTTCGGCGGTATCGCTGGTTCCGTTATAGTTCCAGCTATCCGAAGGCTTATTAACCAGCTTGCCGCCCGTGAGATCCTTGCTCATGGTAGCGGAGATGTTGTCTCCACCATTCAAGCCGAACTTCGGAGTCGAAGGACTGTTGCCGTAGATCTGCGGCTTGGACAGTTCGATATTTCGTTCCAAAGCTCTCTGCAGGGAGCTGGTTGGACCGGGGTTGGCATTCGCGATGCGAACGACCAGGTCGGCCACAGGGAAAGCTCTCTGAACCATCGCCCCGTGACCATGTTTGGCCGTGGTGATCTTCAGAACATCGTCCTCGATCTTGTAAGCCAGTCGAGCCTTCTTCAGGATGACCTGAAGAGCGGATCGCATCGGGATATCGTTCAGGATTTCCGTTACCGGCATCTTCGAAGAAAGGTTTTCCTCTTCCAGAGCCGGAGTATCGATCACGATGTTGATGCCCGAATAAGTGCGGAACTGATCGATCACCTGCTCCAGGCTGTTATCCTTGAAGTTGATGTTGATCGACTTATTCAGCTTCGATTCGATGTTCTTCTCGGCGGCGCTTCGCAGAGTTGAGGTCTGCTGGCTGCCATCCCGTCCGGCTCGCAACGCGCGATCCTGCTGTCGCTTGATGCTATCCGGATCGAGGTCGAGCTTGATAGGATCTTTGCCACCAACGTATTTGCCTTGCTTATCGGTATCATTCAGAGCTTGAAGATTAAACTCTTCCTTTTCCGCTCGAATCTTGTCGTAATCTTCGCGACGGGACATCATCTTGGACATCTTCATCGCGGCAAATACTGCTGGATCTTTGGGATCCAGCTCATTCATGCGCATCGCCAGAGCATTGGCTTCCTGAGTCTTGCCCTGATCGTAGAGTTTGTGGAACTCTTTCATCAGCTTGGCAATTTCTTCATGCTTGTATTGCTCAGCGAGAGCTTCGCGGCTGATTTCAGCCTTCAAGCCGTCTGAAGCCTTCTTCTGTCCGTATTCGACATCCACGTTATGCTTGACCAAACGCAAACGTTCGAGCCGGACTTCCAGAGGACGAATCAGAACTTTCTGCTGATCGGGATCCACATTGGATTGCTTCACTTTACCGATGAAGTCCATGATGTCCTTCATAGCGGCATCGGTTTCACCCTTACCGAAGCGAACGGTCGCTTCCGATTCCACTCGCATCCCTTCGGAGCGAAGTTGCTGGAAGGCGAGCGCCTGCAGAGCTTCCTGCTTCTGCAAGAGACTTTCCGCGGAGGCCGCGGGCTTGGGAGCGGTCTGATCGTTCGTCCCGCTGGTCTGAACCACTTCCGTCTTGGTCATCTTGCTCGGCGCGGCGGCAGAAGCCCGCATCTGAGCGTTGATCGTCAACTCGAACAGCTGGTTCTTCTTGCCGCTATCCAGCAAGCTGGGATCCACCTGCTTGAAGATCGAGGAAGCCTTTGAATATTCGTGGTTGTTGTAAGCCACGATACCGGATTCGAATGTCCGCAGTGCAGTCAATCGCTTCTGAGCGGCTTCTTCCGCTTCGATAGTACGCAGCAGGCTTTCCGCATCGGCCTTGGCCGTGTAGGGACCGCTGAGAACATCGATGGTCATCTTGCGGGCGGTTTCGAGATCGCCCTTCTTCAATTCCAGACGGGCTTTGCTGAGCAGTTCCGTTCCGGAATCTGAGCCAGCAGGAGCCAGCGCGGTTGTGGCTGGGACAGCGGTCGTCTCCGGCAGCGGTTGATTTCCGGAAGAGGCCACCACAGCCTTCAAACTGGTTCGTTTTTCCAGAATGATGCTGGTATCGAACGAGAAAGTGGTTGCCAGCAGATGAGCTTCGGTCAGGCAGGTATCCGCCTTGGCGTGATCCGCCGCGGTCTTCCTCACCATATGCTCATCGGCATCTGCGCAAAGCTTGGTCATCTTGGCCTGAGCACCGGAGTTGATCGCGGTCATCAGGCTGGCCGGGCTTTCTTCCCCCGCCTTCCAGGCGACATTCAATTTCATCGCGGCCATGCATTCCATGCGGGCTTCGACGAACTTGCCATCCTTCTGGAAGTTCTTCGCCTGGGTCATGTGCTGAATGGCTTCAGAACGAACCATTTCCTCCGGCGACTTGGGAGTCGCCGTGGTCGGTTGGTATGGCGAAGCCGACTGAGTATTCGACGTTAAGGTCAGATTGGCCTTGAACGGTGCGGCCGTGCTGGGTGTTGCCGACTTATGGTCGGCCAGCATCGGAGCTGTCGTCGGTTTGGTCGCCACGACGCCGGCCGCTTTCAGCTTGGCTCGAACGGCTTCGATTTCACTGAGAGTCTTGGTGGGACGATCGCTGAAGTCCCACATGCTGTAAGGGCCATGCAACTTCTCGGCTTGAACGCACAGCATGGACGCCTTGTCGAGGTTGGCCAACCGATCGCCATCGGAAGCGGCCTTTTTCTCGAACAGCATGCGAGCTTCCGCATGCATCCGAAGCGCGTCGGACTGATCCTTCTTGGCCTTGGCTTTGGTGACATCCTTCATCAGTGAGGAAGGGGTGTCTTCGAAAAGGCCCCAGCGGCTGGAAGGGAGAATGGCCTCGGCTTCGCGGGCCAGGTCCTGGGCCTGTTCCAGCTTGCCCATCGCCAAGGATTCCCGACCCTGCTTGAGCAGAATCTTGGGATCGGTCACTTTCTTGACCGTCGGCTTCATATCCTTAGCCGGTGTCGCCGGCATTTTCTTGGCAATATTGCTGAGCATTACGTCGGGAAGATCGTCTCCCATGACGTAGTTCTGCACCGGAGAGGCTTTGGCTTTTTCGCACAAAGATTTCGCCGTGGCATAGTCGCCTTTGTCGTAGGCGTCTTTCGCCTGCACCATCAACCGGTGAGCCGTTTCCGGCTGGCTGGCGGATTGCAGTTCTTGATCCACGAGCATACTGCTTCGTGCCATAGCTTCCGGTGAGACCGCCCCGATCCCCGGCAACAGCATAAGGCCGAACGCAAGTCGCTTCCAACCCCGAATTTTCGCCTGGAACACCCCTGGCCTCCTTTCCCCAACCATGCGTATACCCCTTCGCAGTTGCCCGGTGCTTCCCCCGAAACCCGAGCCGGTGACGAAATTTTTTCACCCCCGGCCCGGACCATCCGTGTCTGAGTCGACAGACGGATAATGATCCGACACTCCGAGCGGGTGCAGTTCTGTAATCAGTCGTGGGCAATAGCCATGCGTGCGAAAGCGATCAAGCCTAATAGACGAAAAAAAACCAGATTTTCTAAGGATTTTGGAAATCGATAAACTGCCCGATCATCAGTAATTCGCCGCATCCCCAAGTTTCCTCCGAAACTGTGTCCGCCAGTTGGGAGACGCCTTTTCTCCAGATTCCCACCGATTAGTGGGGGAAGTATCTTTTTCCTCGAGAATGCTTTAGAATTTTAATCCGAACCGGCAGGTTTGGGAGGATATGGGAAAGGGGTTGTCAACCCTTAGATTGTCATGCATTTGCCGGGAAGGTCATCAGATCATCAAATTTGATATAGTGGCGAAGGCCATTTTGATGACCTTTGAAGATTCCTTGGGGTTTTTGGCACTTCCCCACACAAAATTCCAATCCAATTCGTCTCTTTTGCTTTCAGATCTCCACGAGTGCCCTCTGACGTCGAAAGGTTCCAATCCCGGCAAGAATTGGATAAAGTAGTGTAATCGATACGTCCCTGTTTTCCCATGTAGGTTCCCATGAAACTAGCCATCGCAGCCGATCACGCCGGGTACGATTTGAAAGAAACCATCCGATACCTTCTCCTGAATACAGGCCATGAAGTAATCGATCTCGGCACGGACTCCGCTGATAAACCGGACGACTATCCCGATTTCGCTCTCGCGCTGGGAAAATCCATCCTTCAGAAATCGGCGGAGCGAGGAATTCTCGTCTGCGGTTCCGGAGTGGGAGCTTCGATCGCCGCAAATAAAATCCCCGGTGTACGGGCCGCCATCTGTCATGATCATTACTCCGCCGCTCAGGGGGTGGAGCACGACGATATGAATGTCCTGGTTCTAGGAGCCCGGGTGATTGGTTTAGCGACGGCCCAGGATCTGGTCACCGCCTTTCTGAATGCAACCTATTCGGGAGAAGAGCGTCACGCTCGCCGATTGGCCAAGGTGCTTGCCATCGAAGCGAACCCACCGAGAAGCTAATACGAAATAATTCGCACTGGTAGTTTTAAGTTCTAATCCAATCGATTTGGAACGAGTCTCTCAATCAAACTCATGCTGGTAGCCCTGGGCTTCGAGGGGCTGCCACTGATTATTCTCGTCTAAAAGTCGAATTCCCTGCTCTGCTTTTTGAATTCTTCCTATCGCCGTGCAATTCCACATCGGGTCTTTACGAATTTGCTCGGCCACCGATTCCGAAACCGTGAAGCAGAGTTCGAAATCCTCCCCATCGTGCAAAGCATGATATTCAGGAGTCCGGCCATCCTGCCGCGAAAGTTGTTGCGCCGCGGGCGTGATCGGTAATTCTCTGGCCCAAATCTCTGCCCCGCAATGGCTCTCCTCACAGATATGTCCAAGATCCCGGCTGAGCCCATCGCTCAAATCGATCATCGAGTGTAGGTCGAAGGCCCTGTGAAGTTGAAGCGCTTCCCGGACTCGGGGCTCAAAGTTCAGATGCCTCCCGAGGATAGATCCGCCTAAGGGCCCAGTTACAAAAATCACATCACCTATTTCAGCCCCGCTCCGTTTCACCGGCCCTTTTGCGGTGCTCTCCCCAAAAAGGGTAATGGAAATGCTCAATGGGCCGTTCCAGGAATTGGTGTCACCGCCGATAATCTCCACTTCGTAGTCTCGGGCCAAGCTTTCAATTCCCCGAAAAAGCCCCTGAGCGATTTCTGCTCCTTTTTTGCGCGGCAATGCCAGACTGATGAGAGCGGCCTTCGGAATACCTGCCATGGCCGCAATGTCCGATAAATTCACTGCTAAAGCCTTGCGGCCGACCGCTTCCGCGCCGGCTTCGGCCAAGAGGAAGCAGCTCCCTTCGAGCAGCATATCCGTTGTAATCAGTGCATCGCAACCGGGGGAAAATCGAAACCCGGCGGTGTCATCTCCTATTCCAATGGTCGTTTGATGACCCGGGGTCTGTCGCTTTCGCAGCCAGTCTATGAAGCCGAATTCGTGCATTCTTCAAAAATTCCTTCTCCCAAATCCTACAACCCGCAAGGCTTATCGTATCTCTTACCTAATCGGGCGATTGAAAAATCGGATGAACCCCGACATACCTGAAAAAACTAAGGTAAACTGCAAAGATGCTTTCCTTCGCATGACGCAAGGTTTATCCTATTGGAAAGCGCGATATAACTCGGACAGCTTAACAGCCGAACCCCTTGACACCGAGGCCGGAAGGTCCATGAGCAACTCAACGAACTTTGCATCTGCGGTCACAGGATCCATTGGTGCGCCAACTTATCTTGATCGAACCTACGGTCAGCCCTTATTCCATACGGAAAGCGACGTCCTGGCGATGCGCTTCTCGGAAGACGGATTGATCTGGACGATCGAAGAATGCGGTTTGCTTCGCCAATGGTCTCTCGATGGGCGACAGATCTCGCGTGTGTTCCTGAACGATCTCGAAAATGTGTGGCAATTCTCCCCGACCGGGAAATTTGTCGCCTCGGGCAGTCAGGAACTCTGTCTTTGGTACGTCAACAGCGGTCAGGAAGCATTCCGGGTAGATACCGAATGCTGGATTACCGCTCTGGCCTTCTCCGCCGATGGCAAACTCCTGGCGAGCGGCCACGACGATGGCAGCGTCCGCATCTGGGACACCAAAGGTTTAAAACTGCTTCAAAAAGTCGATCTGCATACTGTGGCCATCTCGGCCCTCGCCTTCCGACCCAACGGTACGGAACTGGCGAGTGCGGCGGAAGATCGCAAGATTCGCATCTTGAATCTCGAATCCTACCAAGTCACCACGACTCTGCTGGGCCATCCCGATCGCATCCCGGCCTTGGTCTGGTCGGTGAACTCCGATCTGCTCCTTTCCGCGGGCTGGGATACCAGCGTTCGAATCTGGCAGCCCCCGCAGGTCGAACCGAAGATGCTTTTGAACACGCACTCCGAACAGGTCACCTCGCTGGCCATCAGCCGCGATGGGCACTTCTTAGCGTGTGCGGACTCCGATTTTGAAATTCATATCTGGGATAACCTGGAAGCCAAGAAACCGAGCTATTCGTTCCGCGGACCTACCGAAGAAATCAAGGTCATGGCCTTTTCCCCCGATGGCGTACACTTCGCCTCGGCCGGAGCCGACCATACGATTTGCGTCTGGAACATCAAATCGGGTGAAATGAAAGGCGGTCCCACCGCCGCGGTACGCCATCAGATCGCGGTGCTGCCTCAGAACAAGAAAGAACTTTTGCTGAGTTCCGTCGGAGCTTCGCTGCAATCCTGGGAAACGGAATCGGCGCATTTGACTCTGCTGCCGACTAAAGAAACGATCCGCTCCGTCGCCGCGAGTGCGGATGGCCGCTGGATTGCCACCAGTAACGAAACGCCTCAGGTTGAAATCTGGGATGCCGCTAAGCAGACGCTGGTTCGGACTCTGAATCATACTTTCGGGCCGATCTCCTGCCTGAATTTCGCTCCCGATTCGAAGACATTGGCAACGGCGAGTCTGAGCGATGGTCTCGCGTGGATTTGGGATCTGAACGAGAAAGAGGCGATTCTGGTGATCCCGGAAGCCGCCGAGTCCTGTTCGATCGAAACCCTGGCCTTTCATCCGAAAGGTAACCTTCTGGCCGTTGGCGGGGTCGATTTCCTGGCCACCAGCGGTTCGGATGGAGCGGTCTGTCTCTGGAATCTCGACGAAAAGGAAAAACTCACAACTTTCGACCACGGGGTTACAGCCCTCTGCTTCGATCCGCAGGGTCGTTATCTGGCCGGGGGTTCGCTCAAGAATTCCCTAGTGGTTTGGGACTTGAAGGACGACAGGGAAATTTTCGACTTGCCCGGCCATACCAATCGGATCGGCGCTTTGGCTTTCAGTCCCGATGGCTCCTGGCTGGTGTCCGCCAGCGACGATTGCACGCTGCGGGTATGGAACGTTTTGAATGGCCGGCTTGTGATCGCCCGAACCTTCGATACGGAAATTCATTCTCTCGCTTTCGGAGAGAACGGCCGATACCTTTACACCGGCAACGCCGATTCCACTTGCTACCGACTCTTGATGAGTCAGTTGCTGGAAGACTAATCGCATCGATTTACCCGTCGGACAGAAAGCCCGACGGGTATTAATACCAGAAGATCCGATCGATCGGTTCCGTCACTTCCAGGACGACATATCGTCCCGAACGGAAAACGACTTTCTGGTCCCAGGGAAAGGCTGTTTTCGCAAAATCGGGCAAGCTTGGGGGAAACTCCGGATTGTTGTCCGCCATTTCTTTATCGGGTATATCGAAGTACCACTTGGGCAGTGAAAGATCGACCACTGCATATTTAGGGGAGCACTTCAGGACATCGGCCCGAATTAAATCTCGTTTACTTTGAAACATCAACGCTGTATGCACGTGCAGATAGCGAATGGCGGGTTTCAGGTTCAATTCCCGATAAATCAAAAACGTCGCATCGCACCAGCAGACGAGTTGTCCCTCCTGCAAGTTCAGCGGTTTCAGAAAATTGACGACGTCGCGCTGGGCTACATACGATGGCACACCGAGATGATCGCGGAAATACGGCAGTTTATCTCGAACCACATCGGGGCAATCCCATTTCAGACAGTCGGACCAAAGTTCCAGTCGCTCGGGATCCAAGGAACAGTGATAGGGGAAAAAGACGTAGAAGGTGGCCGGGCTTCGCTGCTTCCAGGAGTTCAGATAATGACCAATCGAGCTGTCCTCTTTCATACCGCAGATGTGAGAACTGATTAGCACCCAGAAAACGACGCAGATCAGCGCTTTGCCCACATAAGAAGCCACGAGAGCAATTCCCAAAATCATCCCGGGCGCCTGAATGTATGCCATCGATTTCTGCAAGAGAAATGCCTGTGCAATCCAGGTGAGATACAAAACCGCCAGCAGGGAACGGTAATAGGTGGTTGCCGTAGCCTCACGACTTCGGTAATTCCAGATTGCAAAAATCGCCAGGGGAATGGCCACCGCATGCAACCGGGACCAGGGTTGCAGTGTGAACCAGAAGGAAACCCAACGGAAGTGATACTCCGAACTCGACCAGTCGTAATATTCGGGATTCCAGTTCAGGAAGATGTCGAGCATCGGTGCCAGGGAACCGCTGGCGATCAGCCAGCAACTCATGGCCGAGCCGACCAGCACAACGCCCACAAAGATTCCCAGAAAGCCGGGTGGTCGGCCTAAGGAACCGCGATCGGAAGTTGGCTCGGTTCTTCGACCGAACCGCATCCAAAGATAGGAACCGAGAGCCGGAATTAAGACGTGCGGCTTCAGACAGACTGCGGTTCCAATTGCACACCCCACCAGAAAGGCACGCAGAAATCTTCGTCTGGGTGTTGTCCCATCATAGAGATTTATGGCCACCAGGATCGGCAGGAGCATCCAGACATCGCGTTGGCAGTGGATGTATTCAGACTCGAAAATGTAGAAAAAGGCCCCGGTAATGAGGAAGCAGAAGACCGCCAAGCTCGACAGAGACGATTTCTTCAAGAGTCGGCTCAGCAGCAGCAGAATCGCTGTGATCACCAGCAGATCAATGGCCAGAATCGCCTCGGAAGACCAGCCCAAAAGGGAGCGGATACCCAACTGCAAGAGCATCATGCCTGGCGGATTGGTATCGAGAGTATCCCGATAATGCACGCCTCCCTGCAATACGTTCCAGGCGGCGATGTCGTACAGACTGACATCGACCCAAAGGGGCGTACGCAAGTAAGGCGGGATCCCAAGGATCAGGATAGCCAGCAACAACGCGCCGGCTCCAAACCAGGCGAGGATGGGGCGAATTGAAAAATTCATTCGGGTTCTTCCGTACTATCGATGGTCAGCAGCGACCGGAAAATCCGCGGATCGGTTTTCCAGGTCAAAAAATGGGCTCTTCCATCGGCCATGGCGGCGTAAACGCCATCGAGATGAATACCTCCGAGATCGCTCGAAGGGCCCAGGTAGACCGATTGATCGCGCTTCCATGTACGGAGAGTGGAAGGTCCGCCCTGCAGCCAGGGTCCGGTGAAAAAATCGGTTTCCAAAAAGGCGATAGTCTGTGCCAAGCCGTCTTTGACTTCGACATAGGGAGTTTTTATATCGGGTTCGAAGAGACCGCGTAGCTGTTCGGAATTCCATTTGGGCAGGGCCGCACCGTTCTCCAGGCCGCCGTTAGCGACGTAATTGGTAATGGCGAAGCCCTCGGCCGTGACCGGC
Source organism: Telmatocola sphagniphila (assembly GCF_018398935.1). Taxonomy (GTDB): domain Bacteria; phylum Planctomycetota; class Planctomycetia; order Gemmatales; family Gemmataceae; genus Telmatocola; species Telmatocola sphagniphila. The sequence continues at coordinate 2,654,636 of NZ_CP074694.1, forward strand.
TTCTTCGTGGCCGGGACAATCAGGTGTTTGGCTTTCTGGGTGGCCAGTTCCCGATTACTTCCCAAATTCCACTTCTGGTCCTTGTCTATCTGGCTCCAAAGTTTGGTCATCCCGGTTTTTTCATCGAAATTCGCGTTCTCGGTGGTACGATCCAGGGAATGCACGAAATAGGCGTACAGGCTGAGGCGTTCGTCCCGTTTCAACGCGGGGTTTGGTAGCGTGCCGGAGGGGAAATAGTCGATGGATTCGGGCTTGATCACACTACCGGGATCGGTACAGTGCATCATCGCAAAACCGATCTGCCGGATATTGTTTTCCGAGTACTTGCGGTCGCCGACATTCCGGGCGTAACCCAGAAATGTGAGAATGAGGCCAAGCCCGAAAACTCCCAGACCGACGACGGCTATCAGTACAAGTAATCTCGCAAACATCCTTCATCCGGTATATAAGAAACTTGGATCGTCCTCTACCGTGTATGATAGTGGGAAGATTGAAATGAGGGACTTCGATGACCAGCAATAAGTTGATTATCGGCGGCGCGTTGGCCTTACTGGCAGGAGCAGTCGTGATGTTCACGAATTCCAGTTCGAGTAAAGAACTACCCGAACAAATCACTTCCGCCAAATCGGGACAATCTTCCAAACCGCTTGCCTCAACCTGGGAAGCCGGCGAACCGGCCCCTTTCGATCCCGATCGGGCGATGAAATACCTCAAGCAACTTTGCGATCTCGGCCCGCGCATCAGCGGCAGCGACGGCATGGCCAAAATGCAGGATCTGCTGAAGAAGCACTTCGAAAATCTCGGTGCAAAAGTCACTTTTCAGAAATTTGAAGGCAAACAGCGTTCGCAGCCGAAATCGGTTCCCATGGCCAACATGATCATCAGCTGGAATCCCGAAAGTAAAACCCGGGTGATCCTCTGCGGGCACTACGATACCCGTCCCATTGCGGATCAGGAAAGACGCCGGGAAGACTGGACTCGACCTTTCCTCAGCGCGAACGATGGCACTTCCACCGTCGCACTGTTAATGGAGTTGGGCAATCACATGAAAAAAGCTCCCAAGATGAAGGTCGGGGTGGACTTTGTGATTTTCGACGGGGAAGAATGGATGTTCGATCCCAAGCGGGATAAATTCTTTCTCGGTTCGGATTACTTCGCGGATAATTATCGCGATCATCGCCCGGCCTACACCTACAAATCGGCAATTCTGCTCGATCTGTTCGCCGGGATTAATACCCGTTTCCCCTGGGAAGAAAATTCCCGATTTGAAGCCGGCGGCCTGATGGAAGAAGTCTGGGATATCGCCAAAGAATTGAACGTTAAGGAATTCGTCTTCGAACGAGGCGACGCCGTGCTCGACGACCACATGGGGCTGAACCGCGTTGGCATCAAAGCGATCGACATCATCGATTTCAGCTACCCGCACTGGCACAAATTGACCGATTTGCCGGAAAACTGTTCCGGCGAGAGCATGGCCAAGGTGGCAAAAGTGCTGAGTGTCTGGTTGCAGAGGACAAAATAATCCGTTAGGCTGAATTAGATACCCAGGAAATGAAGGATTATTTCCGGTCCGCTACCACCAGCATCTACCGAGAAAGCGATCCGTGAGTACTTCGGAAATTATCTTTGGCCTGGGTTTCGCAGTTATCCTGGCGGTCACGGCCTGCTATACGGCTCGCATTCCGTTCCGAATTTTCCGTCGCCTGCGCTCCCACGAAATCATCCCCAGCGACGAACGCAAATACCTGCAAAAACAGGCTCGCCTCCGGCTGGTCAACAGCGTTTTCATGCTCATTCTCGGGGGTTTCTTGGCTTGGACTTACCTCTCGGGTATGGAGCGGCGGGCGGGCGAACTGGTTCAGAAAGTGGATGCTTCCAAGCAGAATAATATCGAAATTCCGGAAGCCGAAAAAGAAATCGATAAAGCCTTCTTTAAGAACTACTTCTACTGCTGGATAGCCATCGTCATCTTGCTTTTTGGCATAGTGGCTATCGCTTTCATCGATCTGATGTCGACCCGCAAATATGCCTGGCAGCAGATGGTCCTTTTGAAGGATGACCATAAAGCCAAGCTCGAGCGGGATTTAGCTATGTACCGGCAGCAGATGAACGACCGCCGGCGCGGCTTGAATCGGAAATAGACTACTTTTTGAAGAAGTTCGTCAGCTCGATTTCTTCAAAGGGATTCTTAGTCGCCGAGCGGTCACCTCCCACCGACACGTGCATCACCCGGCGGCTCGGTTCAAAAACCACGGCATGAATCGTCGATTTCCCCTGATTGACGCGATCCAGCGATTTGACCACATCCGGGACCCCATACTTATCGTCACACTTCTGGCATTCCTGCAGCTTGGCATAGCGATCACATTTTTTATGGACCGAAAGCTCTTCGGTGCGAAAGTGGTTCGTAGTGCAGCAGACCCCGTTTTCGGCGGTGCGCGGCACCACGTTCTTCGTGGTCACTTCCAGCACCCGGCCACCGGATTTATCGCAGAGCGTTAAGACGTACATGCCAGTACGTTTTGCTTCCCGAACCAATTTTTCCGCCTGATCGAGATTCTCGCATTCTTCCATCACCCGGCGAAACAAAAGCAGCATGGGAGTTCCCGTAACATCCAAAGGCGGGGTTTTGTCCTTCGTCGCATAGATTTCATTAATCGTGAGACAGAGCCCGGAATCATTCATCGCGGTGACCACACCGATGAGCGGAGAAATAGTCAGTGCGGCAAAAGCATGCTTCCCCTTGGGCTTTTCGACAACGATCAGCGAATGCTGCGCCAGCCCTTCGAACGGCGGCCAATCCAGGAGTCGGCCAAAGAGCGGTTCGCCGGTTTGGCTACGCGTCTTTTCGACGATCAGCGTGGAGCAGCCACCGATTTTTTTCAGATCGGCCACGGTATTCGCAAATATGAGCAATTTGAGATCGATTCCCGAGGCTTTGGCGGCACTTTCGATTTCGGTACGGTGATCTTTCGGGAATGAATCGAGCATGCCCGCACTCATTTTCAAGAGCAGCGGATAGGCCGATTTGAAGCCAATGGAGTCGACGAAACCATCAATTTGCTTGAGCAGATTTTTACCTTGAGACATGGCAATGGCCCCGTACTGCTTCCCGAGTTCCTCGGGTGTGCCCTCGACGACGAGAACGGGAATGCCTTTGACGTACTGAAGCTTACCCGGTCCTTCGGTTTGCTCCTTGTAAACGAATTTGGAATGGGCGTCCTGGGCGAAGAGAGGAAAGCTGCTTGCTAAACACAAAACGAATGACCAGAGATAGCGCATCGCGAACTCCTAATTATTCATCGCGGGCGGCCACCTCCGATACGACTTCAAATTCACTAATCAGAGGCTTCAGCATAGCATAGATGGCAAAACCAAATGTTCCACCAACCATCAAAAACGGGATCAGCGGATCCGTTGATTCGTTAGTCCCCGGCTTGGCAATCAAGACGTTGGTTACCGAATAAAACATGGCGAGCGGGCAGATGGTGGAGGCCAGCGAAAGGGCTGGTGCCGGCCGCCCGGAGCTCAAGACCCACCAGAACCCCCCAATTCCAAGCAGCAGGAAGCCGCTGAAACTCAGCAATTGATTCCCCAGGCTGTTGCCGTTGATTATGATCAAATAGATGCTGATCAGCGTGCCAATCGACAGAAAGAAAATCGTTCCCAGCGTATTCCCAATCGCCAGACGGCTATTATCGATTCGCAGAGCCACATGCAGCCCGAGCATGATTGCAAAGGCCAGCATCACCAGCACGGTACCGAAAGAACAGACGATGGAAAGCCACGAAGTCGCAAGTATCCCCTCTCCGGAGTTGGCAACCGTCGCCGGAGCGAACGCGCCCGCTAAGCCATAAAGTATGACCATTACCAAGGGGGGAATCAAAAATTCCTTCGTATTCCAGATCACGCCGCCAATCTTGCCGATCATGAATTCGCGTGGGGACAGATCGGTCACCAGCAACAAGTCGAGAGTTCTGCCGTCTCGTTCGGAAGTGATTGAGGTGACGGCCTGAGCCGCCAGCAACAGCAGACTAATAACCCCTGCGGGAATCAGGCCATAAGCGGCCGCGAAAGTCGGCCGTTCCCCGGAGCGGTACAGCGAATGGAACGCGAAATAGCAGATTAGCCCGAGTACCAGGAAATAAATCAGTTTCACCATCAGTGGCCTTCGACCATAGGCCAGAGTTCGGATTTCTCGCCAAAGAATCGGGTTTTCCCAGACCGCGCGAGCCTTCCCTGGCGCGGCGTGAGCTTTGGAACGATCGACGGCTTCCAATTCCGATTCGCTGGGAACTTCGCGTTGAATAATCGGCTCGCCGCTGGGGTTCCATTTACGCAGTTTCCAGATTCCAAAAGCGTTGAGGAACACGCAGAAAGCGATCATCACGGCGAAGAAAATATAGGCGGGGGCAATTTCGGTTCCCCCTTCAATCGGTGGTTCTAATACGGAGCGGAGTGTCAGGAACGGATCAAACCAGGCTTGGATGTTGCTCCAAAGAGCATCGGAATTGACATTGGCGACGAACATCCCCACCAGACTCGGCAATCCCTGAACCAGGGACAAATAGAGGACCAGACCCAGTACCGCCAGGGCGAGAGATTGGAATGTTCTTTCCCGCCATAACGCTATCAGCCCCCCCAGCGACCCGGCCGCCAGAGAGGTTCCCGCGAACACCAGCCCGGCCTGAATCACCTGCTCGACGGAAATGCCCCCGAGCAACAGACACAGGAAAAATACCGGCATGACGCAGGTGAGAATGATGCCAATCGGCAGTAAACTTCCGAGCATCTTACCGAGCACGATCTCGTAATCGCGCATATCGGTCAGCAGAAGCAAAATGAAAGTTCGACGATCTTTTTCCTGAGCGATCGTACTGGCGGCCGAAAGAGCCGAGAAAAACAGAAGGAGTGTCAAAAGGACGTAGGAAATAATTTGAAAGTAAAGTAGGCCGAAGTGAGCAGTTTGACCCAGGGTGGGATCCAAATTAAATCCGACAGTTGCCTGCCAGGCGGTCAACCCGATGACCCAGAGCAGAGCCAGCAGGCCCACTCTCGCGATGTGGTGTTTATCCCGCCGGGGTACAGTTACAAATTCCCTGGCGAAAATTGGCCCCAGCACGCGAACTCCCCGCTTGAAATAATGTCCTGATCTCTATCTTTCGGACCTTCGATCTTTAGATTACCGAAAGGCTCGCCAAAAGGAAGGAACTTCGATTTGTCTCCAGATGCTACGAAAAAAATTCTCGTTTTGTTCTTCGATCGTCTACCGACCCGTTGGATTTCCGGCTACGGCAGCGACTGGCTCGAAACACCCGAGTTCGACAAAATGATGGCCGAGGGGCTGACCTTCGATGATTATTTTTCCGCCAATATCGACCCGAACGACGATTCCTGGATCGATCCGCTCCTGGAAAAACTGGAAGGAAACGATATTCCCCTGGAGCAGGAATTCCTGCCGCTTTCGCATCTGGCGGCCACTCTGGAAGCCAGCGAGGACGATGAACCGACCGAGGAGGAGGCTCTGGTAGCCGATACGCTAGAAGAAATCGTCGGATTTTTTAGCGAAGAGGAGGCCGGGGTATATTGGTTGGAAATTCAAACGAATCTTTCTGAAAGGCTCGCCCAACAACTTCCTGACGACCGGGAACCGGCCAGTTCCGCCATCGCCGAATTGATGAAGCAAGCGGATTTTCTGGTTGGGATGATTCGCGAAACCCTGAAACAACGCGAACTGGAAGATAAAGTCTCGATTATTTTAACGAGCGGAGAAGGCTGCCCGCTTCCCCACCAAAAAGCGGGTACCCTGCACTCTGCTGCCACGCACTTGCCCTTGATCGTTCTCCATCCCAACGCGGCCATCGGCGAACGCCGGGAGGCCATTTGTACCGAAATTGATTTGGCAGATTTCCTGGTGAACGGAAATTCGTCGGAACAAGAACCGCTCGGGCTGACTCCGTTGTTTCAATCGGATCTCGCACAGCTCCATGAATACCTGATCCAAAAATCGGCTGATGCGATCGCTCTGCGAACTCCGGCCTGGCTTTTTATTGAACAGGCGGAACGCAATTTACTTTTCAAGAAACCCGAAGATCGCTTTGAAGTCAATGATTTATCTAACAAGCAACAGGAGTGGTGCGAATCGGCCCGTAAATTCCTGCAGTTGGTAAAGAATTCCTTAACTCCGTTACCATTGCCCGAGCCGCTCAAGACTTAGGATCTTGCTTGGCTGCGAAATCACTCGGTGTATCGAGCAACTACTTTGTCGCGAAGTAATTGTCGAAGCTCAGCCGCTCCTTCGAAAATATCGAACTCTATTCGAAGGTAATACAGCGGGCGCAAACCTAAATTCGATATACGAAGCTTCACAAAATCTTTCTGCGTTGTGAGAACGGGCATTCCCGCCGGAAACGAGCTTGCCCATTCGCCGAGAGATTTCACATCCGTAGACCGAAAATTGAAATGATCGGGATAGGTTCGAAAATCCTGAATCTCCACCCCTAGAGCTTCGAGAGTTTTTCGAAAACTTTCCGGATTGGCCAGACCGCAGAACGCCAAGGCCTTATGACCTCGAAAACATTCCGGCGGTAAAGCCTCTGCTCCTTCCTGTTGCCAGATCGCCGGAGCATGTCGCGCCAGAGAGACGGGAAGGCCTGGCTTATACTTTTGAAACAACTCCCGCCAGGATTTTAGCGATAGTTCCGAAACTCGATCCGCATGGGTGAGAATCAAAGCATCGGCCCGGCGAATACCAGCGAGAGCTTCGCGGAGATAGCCGCGCGGAAAGATCCGAACCGCTTTTTGAGAGGCATCAAACAGTACGATATTCAGATCCCGCGCCAGCCGGCGATGTTGAAAGCCATCATCGAGAATCAAGACTTGGGATTCCAACTCTTCGATGGCCGTGCGAGCCACCGCTGCCCGATTCCTGCCCTGCAAATGGGGCACATCGGGGAGATTTTCTTCAAGCAATAAAGCCTCGTCATTGGGTCCGGAATCCGAACCGTAGCCCCGACTCAGAATCGCCACCATCAGGTCCTGTTCGCGCAAATATTTGGCAATCCACTCCACGCAAGGAGTCTTTCCGGTACCACCCAGGGTTAAATTCCCAATGCTGACCACTGGAACATCCACGGAGGCTGAAGAGAGGATTTTTTTATCGTAAAGCCAATTCCTGCAGGAGGTTACAAGTCTGTAGAGAAGGCCAAGCAACCCCAGGAAGGCATTGCCAGCCAGAGCGAGCGGGTTAGCAGATTTGTTCTCGACGAGATTTTTCCAGGCGGCGACTATCGACAAAGAAACTCCTCGTAACGAGCAACTGACTATAATTAGTTCAGAGGTTAAATTATCATGCTGCAACGCGGGATTTATATATTTCTGACGGTGTTCTGGCTTGGCGTAGCTCTATTTCTGACGTTTCGCGGTTATTTGATGCCGGACTGGAATCCAGCAGAGGAACAGGCTCGGAAGCTTCAATGGCTTCAGGTGGCCTCTTTTATTTTCGTCGGTTGGAATTTGGTACGCTTGGCCTTGAATCGCTCTCAGAGGCGGCAACAGTCGCAAATAGCCGAGGATTATGCTCGCCGCATTCAGGATCGCCCGGATCCGGCTAACAAAGCTAATCGGGAAACTTCGCCTTGAAAAAAGGATAATGAAAAATTAAAATTCAGACACCTACCTTCGCCCGTTCTGATTTTGCTTCGACTATGAATACCTGCCTGAAGATTCCCGGTTTGCTGTTACTCTGCGCGCTCGGTATTTCGACCCTCGGCTGTTCGGAGGATCCGGGCATCCGCCATTACAAGGAACCGCGAGTTGCCGGCGACACCAAAAAAGCCGAGGCACCGGGCAAGGCGTTCGTGCCGGAAGCCGGAAGTCTGATCCGCTATCTGAACGCCATCGTTCCCACTCCCGATGGGCGATCCTATTTCGTCAAATTGATGGGTCCACCGGAAGATCTCGCCAAAATCGAACCGGCGTTCACCAAGTTCATTCAATCGCTGAAGTTTCCCAAGGAAGCAGGCAAGAGTCTGACCTGGGAAGCGCCGGAGAACTGGACGACCGGTCCCGAGAATCAGATGCGGATCGCCACTTTGCGGATCCCCTCGGGGGAGAAGAAACTCGAATTGACGATCACGCTTTTCGGGGGTGATCTCAAAGCCAACATCGACCGTTGGCGCATGGAACTGGGCCTTCCGGAACTCGGTGCAATCGGTGACGCGGAATATCAGAAAACGGTTAAGGAAATGACTGTCGACGGCTCCAAAGTGTATATCGTCGATATGCAAGGTATCAAAAAACCAGGTGGCATGGCGCCGCCTTTCATGAAACAGTAACTCCCCACTTGCTCAAGCGGTAATAGATATGGCAAACGATCCCAAGATACACGATAGCTACGTGAGCGAGACGCCGAGTTACAAATCGTCGCTCGAAACATCTACTCTCCCCGAATGGCGGCACATTCTCAAGCCGCTCGCTTCGTTGCAATTGACAGTTACTCTCTTCGTACTGTCGCTGCTATTGGTCTTTTACGGCACTTTGGCTCAGAAAACCAGCAGCACCTGGACGGCCGTGGATGATTATTTCCGCTCTTACCACGTCTGGATTCCCAATCAGTTGAACGCTGAATTTTTCTCGACCTTCTTCGATAGCTGGGTCGGCAAAAATCCGCAATGGAGTGGCTCAATCCCCTTCCCCGGCGGGAAAACCATCGGCCTGCTCCTGCTGGCGAATCTGCTGGCCGCGCATCTCGTGCGATTCAAACTGACCTGGAAGCGCTCGGGCATTATCATCGTCCACCTCGGCCTGATATTGATGCTGCTCAGCGAATTGGTAACTGGCTATTTATCCGTCGAGTCGCTCATGATCATGCGCACGGGGGATCGCACCAATTTTGTCAGCTACTCTCGCGAGTACGAACTGGCTTTCACTAAACAGGGCGATCCCAAATTCGACGAGGCGATCACGGTTTCGCAAAAGCTCTTGAAGGATGGGAACAGGATCTCCGATCCGGAACTGCCGGTCGATATCCAGGTCGTTGAATACTGGCCCAACTCTGAGCTGCTTCTGATCGCCCCGGCGACATTGACTCAGACTTCGGTGACGGTGATTACCGATCCCCGGAGCATGTCCACGGCGGAACACAAGCTCACCCCCACCGATGTGATTCTTACGTTGCTTGATGGCAAAAAATATCTACTGACTCGTTCGCGAATCGTAACCGGGGTCGAAGCATCCGAAAAAGAGAACATGCCGACGATTGTGGTCGACCTTTTTGAAAAAGGGACCGAGAAGAAAATCGGCACTTATCACCTTTCGGATTGGGATTTCTTCTATTCCATTCGCGGCCTCCAAATGTTCCCGGAAGTGACCGTGGAACACCAGGGCGAAAAGTACACAGTCAGTTTCCGGAATCGCCGTTCTTATCGCCCCTTCTCGATCGAACTGAAGAATTTCGAACACAAAGTCTATGAAGGAACGCAGATGGCTCGAGATTTCGCCAGCACGGTGAAACTCGTCGATTCGGATGGCTACGAAAAGGACGACATCCGGATCTGGATGAATAATCCCCTTCGATACAAGGGCGAATCCTTCTTCCAGCATCAGCATATGGGCGATGGCCAGGGCACCGTGCTGATGGTAGTGAAGAACCCGGCCCGACTTTGGCCTTATATTTCTTGCGCTATGGTGACTCTCGGTCTGATCGTTCAGTTTTTATTGAGTCTGAACAAAAAAATGAGCACCATGGCCCAACAGGAAGAGAAGGCACTGGAAGCAAAAGAGGCAAAATTGGCCGCAAAAAAATCGGCCCGAGGATCTGAAAAGCCACCTCACAATTTGGAAGCCGAGGAAAATCCCGATGCGGTATCTCCCTCACTCCTGCTGACCTTTTTGCCTCTGGCTACCGTCTTAATTGCCGCGACCTGGCTGGCCTCGAAATACAACGAATTGAAAACGGCTTCCAGCGATCCGGTCTATCGCCAAATCGCTCGACTTCCGATCATGGAAGAAGGTCGCGTGATGCCGCTGGACACCTATGCCCGCTTCCGGCTGCAATCGATCAGTAACCGCACGGAAGTATTCAAATGGAATGCAGAGAAGCACAAAGCGGAGTACTCGAAATCAGCGCTGGAATGGATTCTCGATACCATGCGGAATTCTTCCCCGATCGAGGGACCAGGTGCCAAGAATCAGATTTTCCGCATCGATAATGATGAATTACTCGGAGCGATGAAACTGGAGCCGCGGCCAGGTTTCTTCCGTTACTCCCTGGAGGAAATCGCCCCTTCCTATCAGAATCTCGTCAAGCATGTCGAGGAAGCGGTGAAAAAAGATCCCAAACAGCGGGAACTTTTCGACGAAAAAGTCCTTCTGCTGAGAAGCAAAATCGAAGTATATCTCAGCATAGCCTTGGGAAACACTCCACACATTTATCCGCCGATCGCTGCGGGTGGAAGTTGGGAAAGTGTACACGATCAAGAGGAGAACATTAAGAAGTTCAATCCTTCTGCCGCGCAGCGTGATGAAGCTCGTGAACGTGCCAAGAAGCGAATTGAAAGCATTCTCATTCAGCAATTCGGTAAACTCGAAAGCGTTCCGCCGAAGATTATGGAACAGGCAAAAGGACTGGAAGACGAAACCACCGCTCGCGAACTCTATGAGGATTACCGAAATACTCTGCCGAAATTGAATCGCGACATCGATGATCTCATCGAAGCGCATCAGAATGGGAAAGCGAGTGAACTCGACAAGCTCATGCAGAGCATCTGGGATTCCTATCCCAAAGATCCCTCGCCTTACAGTCAATCTAAGATCGAGAGGGAAGTGCGAATGAATTTCCTCTCCCCCTTCTATTATTCGTGTTTCCTGTATCTGACCTCGGCGATCCTGATTATGGCATCGCTTTTGTTCGGACAAGTGAAGGTCCTCAGCAGAATGGCCTTCGGCTTAACCGCTTTAACGTTTCTGGTGCACACCACAGCCTTGATTATGCGAATGGTTATTCAGGAACGCCCCCCGGTGACCAATTTATACTCATCGGCCATCTTCATCGGCTGGTTCGCCGTCGGCCTTTCATTGGTTTTCAGTCGCGTGCTGAAATCCGATCTTCCGACCTTGGCGGGGAATTTCATCGGAGCGGCCACGCTCTACATCGCCAACGTCTATCTGAGTGCTTCTGGAGATTCCCTCGGGATGCTGCAAGCGGTGTTGGATACCGACTTCTGGTTGGCCACGCACGTGACCACTGTTACGATTGGCTATAGCGTGACTTATCTGGCGGGAATACTTGGTATTGTCTACATTTTTGCCCGTCCATTTGTGGATGCCAAGCAGTCGAAATACATCGCGGGCATGATTTACGGCTCGACCTGTCTGGCCATACTGTTCAGCTTTCTGGGGACGGTGCTGGGCGGACTCTGGGCCGATGCTTCCTGGGGTCGATTCTGGGGCTGGGATCCCAAAGAGAATGGGGCCGTACTGGTAGTGATTTGGAATGCCCTGATTCTGCACGCTCGCTGGTGCGGACTCGCCAAGAACCGTGGGATTGCATTGCTGGCTATCGGCGGCATTATGGTCACCACCTGGTCCTGGTTCGGTACCAACCAGTTGGGGATTGGTCTGCATGCTTACGGTTTCGATAAAGGCTTGGCAGAATTCTGCCAGTATACCTGGGAAGGTACGATTCTGCTGATCGGTCTGGGCCTCATCCCCTTCAAGTTCCACCCTAAAGCGGCTTAATTCCCGATTCAGATTTCTACCCGCTTGCGGGTGCCGGGTAGAAATCTTATCCTCTCTAATAATCCCCTTGGCGGCCAACCGGAATTATTGCTTCTTCCGGAGGTGTCGCAACGGGAATTCATTCATTAGAGAGGCTCTCCCATGTCAACCAAAAAGGTTCGCGTTGCAATCGTAGGCCTGGGCTTCGGGGCGGAATTCATTCCCATTTATCAAGCCCACCCCAATGCCGAAATGGCCGCCATCTGCCGACGAAATGTCAAGGAACTTAACGCCTGCGGCGACAAATACAAAATCGCCAAGCGGTACACCAGCTACGAAGATCTGCTGAAAGATCCGGATATCGATGCCATTCACATCAATAGCCCGATTCCCGATCACGCTTCGCAGAGTCTGGCCGCGCTGAAAGCGGGCAAGCATGTCGCCTGTACGGTACCGATGGCCACCACGCTGGATGAACTGCACGTCCTGTGCGACGCCCAGCGAAAGAGCGGCAAAGTCTACATGATGATGGAAACCGTCGTCTACGCTCGCGAATATCTTTTCGTCAAAGAGCTCTACGACAAAGGGGAGTTGGGTCGTCTGCAATTCCTGCGCGGCAGCCATCAGCAGGATATGGATGGCTGGCCTGATTACTGGCCAGGCCTGCCGCCCATGCACTACGCCACCCACTGCGTCAGTCCCTGCCTCGCCATTCTCGGCAAGCTGGCCGAGAGCGTTGTCTGCCACGGCTCGGGTCGGATTCGCGAAGAGCTCATTCCCAAGTACAACAGCCCGTTCGCCCTTGAAACGGCCACCTTCAAGATTCGCGGTAGCGATGTGGTGGCCGAAGTGACCCGGAGCCTCTTCGATACCGCCCGGCAGTATCGAGAAAGTTTCGATGCCACGGGATCCAAGAAGTCCTTCGAATGGCAGCAGGTCGAAAATGAAGATCCGGTGATTCATACCCGCGGCCTGCCGGAGCCGGAAATTCCCCAGCGCGTGAAGGTGCCCGATTACGCCCACCTCTTGCCGGAACCGATTCGCAAATTCACCATGCCAGCCGCGATTCAGGACGCCGATCACCTGAGCTTCCTGCAAGGGGGTGGCCACGGTGGCAGTCACCCGCACCTGACGCACAATTTCTTGATGGCCGTGCTAGGGGAGAAGGTCGCGATGCCCGATGCACCGACTTCCGCCAACTGGACCGCTGTCGGAATTTGTGCCCATATGTCGGCCATGAAGGGCGGCGAACGCGTCGAGATCCCGAACTTTTAATGAAGCGATGCGGTCTTAGATTCCTAGAGGACAAATGAATCCGTCCGTCTGGACGGACTCAAATCGTGTGATATACTCAAGTTATGATTCGAATTCAGGCTATTCGCGTTAACGATGTCACCGAGGTACGTATTGTACGCTCCGTAGTCGTTATTATTCACGGCGAATAGCTCCGGGCGGGTCAGAACTTAGACACCCTCAAAGCCCTGGAGCCAAACTCCAGGGCTTTTTTTGTTGATTGGAATACGAGAAAAGCGGTTACGAGAAAAGCTTTATGAAACGCATCGCCATATACGATACCACGCTCCGCGACGGCAGCCAGGGGGAAGGTGTGAACTTCTCCCTGGAAGATAAGCTTCTTCTCACGAAAAAGCTCGATGAACTGGGGGTCGATTACATCGAAGGGGGCTATCCCCTTTCCAACCCCAAAGATCACGAATACTTCGTGGCGGTTCAGCAACTGCCATTGAAACACTCCAAGGTTTGTGCCTTCGGCATGACCCGCCGGAAGAATTCGCCGCCCGAAACAGACACCTGCTTGAAAGCACTCATCGACTCCCAAGCTCCCGTAATTTGCATCGTGGGCAAAACCTGGGATATGCAGGTGCAGCAGATTCTTTCGACTTCACTCGAAGAGAATCTGAAAATGATCGAGGACTCCATCGCTTATTGTCGATCACTCGGCCGGGAAGTGATGTACGACGCCGAGCATTTTTTCGACGGCTATAAAGCGAATCCGGAATATGCTCTGAAAACCCTGAAGGCCGCGGAAAAAGCGGGAGCCAGTGTGGTGATCCTGTGCGATACCAACGGCGGCACCATGCCCGAGGTGATTTCCGAGCGTGTAACAGCCGTCTGCAAAGAAATCAAGTGCCAGGTGGGCATTCACTGCCACAACGACTGTGAACTGGCGGTTGCGAACAGCCTGGCCGCGGTACGCGCTGGTGCGTCGCAAGTACAGGGAACTATGAATGGCATCGGCGAACGCTGCGGCAACGTGGACCTGGTCAGCGTTATCGCCAACCTGAACCTGAAATACGGCCTGGAAGTTCTTCAACCAGGAAGTCTGGCGAAACTGACGGAAGCCTCCCGCTATGTCTACGAGATTGCCAATCTCAACCATCGCAACGGCCAGCCATTCGTGGGACAAAGTGCCTTCGCCCACAAAGGGGGCATGCATACCCATGCGGTCGCTTTAAATCCGGTGAGCTACGAGCACATCGATCCCACTCAGGTGGGGAACGAACGTCGGGTGCTGGTCAGCGAACTGTCCGGCCGTTCGACCATACTGACGAAAACGCAGAAATACGACCTGCACAATGATAAACCGTTGATGAGCAAGATCTTGAATCAAGTGCAGGATCTGGAAAACGACGGCTATGAATTCGAAGCGGCCGAGGCTTCCTTCGACTTGCTGGTGAAGAAAGTGGCCGGGCTATATAAACCCTGGTTCGATCTCATCGCTTACCGCGTGAACATCGAACATGACAAAAATAACAAACCGATCACCGAGGCCACGGTCAAGATCGGTCTGGCCGATAAAATCCTGCATACGGTGGCGGAAGGCGATGGCCCGGTGAACGCCTTGGATGGGGCTTTGCGCAAGGCCCTGCTCTCCTCGTTTCCGCAACTGTCGGAACTGCAGTTGGTCGATTACAAAGTACGCGTCGTCAACAACCGGGCAGGCACGGCGGCCAAGGTGAGAGTGACCATCGAATCGCGCGATCAGGGCGATGTCTGGGGTACCATCGGAGTTTCTGAAAATATCATCGAAGCCAGCTGGCTGGCGCTAGTCGATTCCATCGAATACAAGTTGTTCAAGGACAAGGAAGCGGGAGCGAAAACGAATTGAATGCAAGGCGATGAAACTCCCTTGCGTTTAATCTCTTCGGAAAAATATATATGAGCAACGAAATCGCCAAAGCCTACGACACCAAGGAAGCGCAAGGCCGCTGCCTGCAATTCTGGTTGGAAAAGGGTTACTTTTCTGCCGATCCTAAAAATCCGGCCGAAGCCTATTCCATCGTCATCCCGCCGCCGAACGTCACAGGGGCATTGCACCTCGGGCACGCTCTGAACAACACCCTGCAGGATATCCTGATCCGCTGGCGGCGGATGCAGGGCCGCAATACCTTGTGGATTCCCGGGACCGATCATGCCGGGATCGCCACGCAGAGTGTGGTGGAAAAGCGCATTCTGACGGAAGAGAAAAAGAATCGCCACGACCTCGGCCGCGAGGAACTGGTCAAACGCATCTGGCAATGGAAAGAGCAATACGAAGCCCGCATCACCACCCAGTTGAAGCAACTAGGCTCCAGTGCGGACTGGAATCGGCAGCGCTTTACGCTCGACCCGATCTGCGCCAAGGCCGTGCGCGAAACCTTCTTCAACATGTTCAAGGACGGCTACATCTACCGCGGCAAACGGTTGGTGAACTGGGATACGCAACTGCAAACCAGCGTGGCCGATGATGAAACTTACACTGAGGATACGGCTGGGGGATTTTGGACGTTCCGTTATCCCGTGGTTGGGAGTGAAGAATCGATTCGCTTTTCGACCACGCGACCGGAAACCATGCTCGGCGACTCCGCCCTCTGCGTGCACCCCAGCGATGAACGCTACCAGCATCTGATCGGCAAAAGAGTTTCTTTACCGCATAGCCTGGGTAGGACGATTCCCATCATCGCCGATGGCTTGCTGGCCGATCCGACGCTGGGTACCGGATGCGTGAAGGTGACACCGGCTCACGATCCGAACGACTATGCTTGCTGGCAGCGAAATCCGCAGATTGAGATCATCAACATCCTCAATCCGGACGGCACCATAAACGCTAATGGAGGTAATTACGCCGGGCAGGATCGTTTCAAGGTTCGCGAAGCGATTGTGAAAGAGATGGAAGAACTCGGGTTTTTTGAAGGCCGGGAAGACCGTACAATTCCTTTGAAATTCAGCGATCGCAGCAAGACGCCGATTGAGCCCTATCTCTCCGATCAGTGGTTCGTGAAAATGGCTGATCGCGAGGATGGTAAGCCGGGCCTGGCTCAAATGGCGCTCGATGCCGTGACTTCCGGTGCGGTAAAATTTTTCCCCGAAAGATACGCCAAGACCTATCTCGACTGGCTGGGGGAAAAACGCGACTGGTGCATCAGCCGGCAGTTATGGTGGGGGCACCGAATACCTGTATGGACTAAAGTGATTTCATCATCGGATATGAGGTACAAGCTTGAACACGACGAACAATGGTCTGATTTTTTCCTTGCAGGCGAAGCTTCAGAACATCTTATTGCGGTTCAAACTTCGACTGAAATGTACCACGTGACCGGACATAGAAAATCTCACCAATGTTTTGGGGAAGCAATTCAGACTTCAGAGAAAGAAGAAGTCACATGGTTTATCGCACCTTCACCTTCACAAAGTGACAACCCTAACTTCGTGTCTTGGCTGAATTCGCATGGATTTACGCAAGATTCTGACGTCCTCGACACTTGGTTCTCCTCCGCGTTGTGGCCGCATTCGACTCTCGGCTGGCCGGAAGAGACACCCGAGTTCAAAAAGTATTACCCAACCAGCACCCTGGTGACTAGCCGCGACATCATCACTTTGTGGGTGGCCCGCATGGTGCTGACCGGCCTCTACAACACCGGCAAAATTCCGTTCCGACATGTTTACGTTCACCCGAAGATGCTGGATGGATTTGGCGAAACCATGTCCAAATCCAAGGGCAACGGGGTGGATCCGCTCGATATCATCGATATTTACGGCACGGATGCTTTGCGTTTTGGAATGGCAAGCTTGGCGACCGAAACCCAGGATAGCCGATTACCAGTCAGCAACATCTGCCCTAACTGCGGTACTTCGGTTCCGGTCAAGCAAGAGCACATGTACATGCGGACGAAGAAGCTGAATTGCCCTTCGTGCAAACAGCCATTCCGTCCGGGGGGTCCCTGGCCCGATGAAGACAAGGAATTGAAGACGGCCAAGCAAGGCGCAGAACGCTTCGAACTGGGTCGAAACTTCGCCAACAAGATGTGGAACGCCGCTCGATTCATTTTGATGAATATCGAGCCGGGCTTTGTGCCTCAAAAACTCGATTACGCAAAGCTCCCGATTGAAGACAAATGGATTCTCAGTCGCTTATCCACGACCTCGCGAGAAATTACCGAACATCTCGAAAGCTACCGATTCAGCGATGTCGCCAAGCAGATTTACGAATTCACCTGGTCGGAATTCTGCGACTGGTACATCGAAATGGCCAAGGGTCGCACGAAAGGCGACTCCGCAGAGAGCGTTCAATCGGTACTGGTCGGTGTGCTCGATGGGATTCTGAAACTGGTACATCCCGTGATGCCCTTTGTGGCCGAGAGCATCTGGCAGGAACTCAATCAACGGGTGCCCAACCGCGGTCTGGAATCTGTCGCCAAAGCCGCCGATTCTGTAATGGTTGCCTCCTGGCCGAGCTATCCGGCGAGTTGGTCCGATGCCGGGTTGGAAAAACGCTTTGCCCGCATGCAGGAACTGGTGCGCGGCGTGCGCGAGATTCGCAATCGCTATATGATCGATACCCGCACGCCTTTGGATACGACGGTCATTTGTGCCGAGGAAGTGGCGAGCGATTTCACTGCTCTCGAATTGTTTATCAAGCTTCTGGCGGGAGTGGGCAAACTCGAAAGTGGACCGGGACTTACTAAGCCGAAACAGGCCGCGACGGTCTTGGCAAGCGACTTTGAGACCTTCGTATCGTTGCAGGGGTTGATTGATCCCGCCGGCGAGGTGAAACGACTAGAGAAGCAGATCGTCGACAAGAAAAAATCGTTGGAAGGTACCCGAAAGAAACTTTCCGACGAGAAATTCGTATCGCGAGCCCCGGCAGAGATCATCGAGCAGCAGAAAGCCCTGATCGTCGATCTCGAAAAGCAGATCGTCAGTTTGGAAGGGATGATTCAGAGCTTTAAGGAGTGAGCTTTCAGCTTTCAGCTTTCAGCTTTCAGCTTTCAGCTTTCAGCTTTCAGCTTTCAGCTTTCAGCTTTCAGCTTTCAGCTAGGAAATTTTAGTTGAGAGCGAATAGCACCCGGAGTAATTATTTTGACGGGAAAGCCCCAGTTTAAAATTCTCTCGCTAACCGCTGACCGATAATCAATAATTCTTAAACACCTTCTGGGGATATAAAGTCCCCTCTTTGCGGCTGACAATCCCCTGAAGAACGCCCTTTTGATCGAAAAGTGCGAGTTCCTCCAAATCGGGTTGCCCAAGCCGATTGAGAAACTGGCCCTGATAGAGTTTGGCGATCTCTTCCTCCGAAATCTGCTCGCGAGGCATACCCGCTATCGCACTTTCCATCGGCATCACGGCCCGTTGGATCATTTCAAAATTGCAATCGACCGGCAGTGGATCTGAAAGATCGAATGGGCCCACTGCTTCGCGTTCGAGTACTTGTACCAGACCGCCACAACCTAATTTCTCTCCCAGGTCGCGAGCAATCGAGCGGATGTAAGTCCCTTTTCCGCAATGGATGCGGAGTTCCAACTCTGGCCACTGGTACCCGAGAAAGTCAATGCAGTCGATCCGCACAGGTCGAGGAGTCAGTTCCACCGTCCTGTTTTTTCGGGCTAGCTCGTGGGCTCTTTTGCCATCAATTTTGATGGCGGAAAAGGCGGGAGGTAACTGCTCGATGATTCCGACAAACGACTCCAGTTTCTCGCGAATATCGGCTTCTGCTACTGGCGTCTGCCCTGCTCTCTCCGCGATCTCCCCGGCGGCATCGTCGGTGCTGCTGGTAGCTCCCAACCGAATGACCGTTCGGTAAACCTTCGGCATGTCCTGCAGATATTCAATCAGACGCGTGGCCTGGCCTAGAGCGAGCAGCAGCACGCCACTGGCTAACGGGTCGAGGGTTCCCGCATGGCCCAGTTTGGTGCGGCGAAAGAGCAGCTTCTGAATTTCGTTGACCGCCGACCGGGAGGTGGGACCGGAAGGCTTATTGAGTACCAGGATTCCGTGCATGTCGCTCTACCAACGAAAAAACCCGCCGAACTCGGCGGGTGGGGAAGGTCCAAGTTCGCTTACGTCCGAGGAATGGCAATTTGGCACCAGCCCAGATCCAGGCTCTTGGGGGCCGAGGGGTCTTCCCGGAAATACTTGGGAGAGAGCGAGTACAGAACGAATCGGCCCTGCTTTTTATCCTGCACCAGACCGGCCGAGCGCAACACACCCAAGTGGTGAGAGACGTTAACGATGGCCACATCCAGCATTTTGTGAAGTTCGGTGACATTTTTCGAACCGGCCCAAAGACACTCGATAATGCGTATCCGATTGGGTTCAGCGATCGCCTGGAGTAACTTAGCGCAGTTCTTCGCTTGTTCCAGGTCGGTCATTGAGGTGGATCCTTCGGTCAAAGACATATCTAAATATCCAAAAAATAGGGGTTCATCTGGCTGAAATGAACCGAAATTACCAGTGTTCATTCATTTATATGAATGTTAGGGGGGCGGGCAATAGGAATATCCCCGGCAAATAGGCTGGCAATTAAAATGCTATAAGTCCATGACAATTAAAGACTTATAGATTAATGAGTTTTTCATGTACAATCAGGGAGTCGTACGATCATCCCTGAATCAATTCCTACCGCGCTGACACCAGGGAGCGCCGCAGGAAGGTCCTTCTCCACCGCAGGGTGTGCTCGAAGCCATTGCCATGACCGGCTTTGCGGGCATACTCAAGAGTTGCCGAAGGTGCTTATTCTGGCAGTCCGGGCAGTGCAAGTCTTCTCGATCCTGATCGTTACGGATTAAAATTTCAAAATCTTTCTGACACGGATCGCAGTGATAGTCGTAAATTGGCATCGCTAATACCTCTAATCGCTTTTCCTTCGCTTTTTGTAGATTTCACTCGCCCGAAAGAGCAATTCTCGCTCTTCGTCCGTCAGGCTGGCCTGCCCCTGCTTCTGGACTTTATCCAGCACCTGATCGAGCCGGGCTTCCAACTGTTCATCGGTTGCAATTTTGATGTTGGGGGAACTCCGATTCGGCTCAGCTACAGATATCGGCTCGGATCGTTGGGAATTCGGTTTGGATTTCTCCCGGTATACCCTCAGCTGAGATTGCGAGTCCCGTTTTGCAAAGACGTTTAGTCGATTCAGGATTTTGAAAATCCGCCAATTGTTTCGTTTATAGAGAACCGCAAAGATGATACTCGTAAGGTCGGCGCCGAGATTGACGGGGGGGTGTCCATCAGAAACGTTCATCAAATCAATTGCGACCAAGAGACCGATGCAAATCCAGATGGGGACTGGGAGTACGAAAAAAAGCAAAATCTGGGTTCGCGGGTAATGCATTGCATAAAGCGTCAGAAGACTAACCATCGGAGTTGCGGCCAAGAACAGAATAATCGGCTCCTGAAGTGTCAGGCTGATTGCAAAGGCCACTACCGATCCGAGTAAACCGGCCGAGAGAAAAAAACTGACAAATTCCCGATCGCCATAAATCAGGCAAATTTCTTTACCGGCCCACCAAAGCGTGAACAAATTACAGAGCACTCCAAGCAATCCATACGGATTACTCAGGAATAAACCCGTGAACAGCCGCCAGATCTCCCCCTCCCGGATCGATTCGCTTTCAAAGATCATCCGCGAGGTGAAAGGGCCTATTCCCCGAGGGGGGAGTTGTTTTGTGAAAACTTCAGTAAGGAAAACCACTGAATAAATCACTACAAGCGTCTTAACAACCGATCCGGCGGAAAGGAGGTTTCCAAACGATCCTGCCGTGTCTTTCCTGTAATAATCTCGATCCTGGATTCCCATGAGGGCCCCCGTCCTGTGAATAATTTCATTCTTACAGACAGGACTATTGTCCGCCAGCAGATTTCAATTTTCCGCAAAGGCAAACCGGATATTTCTCCCGGTTCGAGCGTTTAATTTGGACGCCCGTTTCAGCATATCGTAGAAAACCTACTGTATTATTCGCCATCACTGGGCCAACGATCGGCGAATCCGGATAATATCACCGCCATCATCCGACCGGATCGATTGCACATGCAAACTGAACAACAGTCCGCCACGCTTCTCGAAGCATCCCGTATCGCTCAAGACTTTCAAATCCGCAAATCGCAGGTTGAGAGTGTGATGCAGCTACTGGATGAGGGGTGTACTGTACCCTATCTAGCAAGGTATGCACGCGAAAAAACGGGAGGACTACCGGAGGATATACTGCGGCGTCTTGCCGAGCGAATTCACGAATACCGACAGCATCAGGATCGCAAAAAAACGATTTTGAAAAACCTTGAAGCTCAGGGAAAGCTGACTCCGGAACTGAAGGAGGCCATCCAGGCCGCGGAAACTCCGCGAAGACTGGACGATCTCTACCTTCCCTTCAAGCCGAAGAAAAAATCGACTTCTCAGGATGCCCGCGATCGCGGGCTGGAACCACTGGCACTGGCCATCTGGAATCGCGATCCGGCTGTGGAAAATCTGCTCGATGTCGTCAACGGCATGGTCGCTCCGGAAAAACTACTCATCACACCGGAAGACGTGCTGAACGGTGCCCAGCAGATTCTCGCCGAGATGATCGCCGATCTGGCCATCGTGCGAGCTCCGGCCCGACCGATCCTCTGGGAAACCGGCAATCTGGTCGTTACCAAGAACGATTCGGCAAGCGAAGAAAAAGCACGCGATTATCGCGACTATCACAAATTCAGCGAGAGCATCAAAACCATCCCGGCCCATCGCATCCTGCTCATCAACCGGGGCGAACGGGAAAACGTACTGAAGGTTCGCGTGGAAGCGGATTCCGAGCGAATCAAACTCGCCAGTTTGAAAGCTCTGAATCTTCAGGATCATCCGCATCAGGCTTTTCTACTTCAAGTCGCCGACGATGCCATCACTCGCCTGCTTCTTCCGAGCCTGGAGAAGGAAGTCCGTCGCGAACTGACCGATATCGCCTCCGATCACGCCATCGGCACTGCCGCCCGTAACCTTCACAGCATGCTGATGCAGCATCCGCTGGTGAACAAGCGATTACTGGCGATCGACCCCGGCATGCGTAACGGCTGCCGCGTGGCGGTTCTTTCCGAAGACGGCGAACTTCTGGAAGAGACTTCGATTTTCCCGCACTCGCCGCAGTACCAGCGAAAAGAATCGAAGCACGCTCTCGAAAAAATGATTCGAAAGCATGGCGTTCAGGTCATCGCCATCGGCAACGGCACGGCCAGCCGGGATACCGAAGTCCTGGTCAGCGATTTGATCCATGCCTTCGATTGCAAGCGAAAAGGTTTGCCGATCCCGGAAGATCCGGTGATGGTCGCCCCGGCAGCTGCTAAAACCGAAAAAGAAGTAGCCAAACCGACCGCTCCGGAAGTCTCGGAAACACCTGCGGTTACGGCAGAAGCGAGTGAAACACCCGCCTCTGTCAGTGAAGTGTCGGAATCAACTCCGGAAGCGACTACGATAACACCTGAAACACCTGTCCCGGAAACGGCAACAACACCAACTGCGACTCCCGAAACTCCTGCTCCGGTAGAAGCGCCTCTGGCTGCTCCGGTAGAAGCGCCTCAGGTTGTTCTGGAAGATTTATCCGCGCTCCCAGAACCCGATCTGGAACTGGCTTATGCCGTCATCAACGAAGCGGGCTCCAACGACTACTCCACCAGCCCGATTGCTCGGGAAGAATTTCCCGAATTGGATCCCACAGTACGAGCGGCCATTTCGATCGGTCGCCGCTTACAGGATCCCTTGCGGGAGCTGGTCAAACTCGATCCACAGCAAATCGGAATCGGTGTCTATCAGCAGGATGTCAAAGTCAAGAAGCTGAAAGAGACGCTGGAAACGGTCATTGAATCGTGCGTCAACGATATTGGCGTCGATCTCAACAAGGCCACGATTTCCCTCTTGCGATTTGTCTCGGGTCTGAATCCCATTCTGGCCCGCGAGATCGTCGATCACCGCAGCCGAAACGGGGTTTATAAGAAGCGGGAAGATCTGCTGCAAGTATCGACCATGACGCCGGAGAAATATCGGCAAGCCGCCGCTTTCCTGCAGATCTCCGGGGGCGAAGAACCTCTCGATGCGACCCGATTGCATCCAGAACAATACGTCCTGCTGAAGCAATTGCTTTCCGAATACGGGTTTATCACTGCGGATCTTAGCCATCCTGAAAAGAATGAAAAGATCAAGGAAAAGCTGAAAACCTTCAATCTTCAGCAGCTATCTGAACGCTGGAAGGTCAGCCCCGACACGGTTAAGGATGTCCTCGATGCGGTATTCGTGCCGACCACCGACCCGCGCCTGCACGGACCAGTCCCCATTCTCCGCAAAGCCATGCTGCAATTCGAAGAATTGGCCGTTGGGCAGGAGCTGCAGGGAACGGTTCTCAATGTGGTTCAGTTCGGGGCTTTCGTCGATGTCGGACTTCGAGATAGCGGTCTGGTTCACATCAGTCAGATGGCCAATCGATTCATCCGAAGTCCTTTCGATGTCGTTTCGGTAGGCGATATTGTGAAGTGCTGGGTTCTGAAGATCGACACTACCGCGAAAAAAGTTTCGCTGACGATGATCGATCCCCATCCGCCCGCCCGACAGGAACGGCGACAGGATCAGCGGCCACCACGTCAGGAACAACGATCGGAGCGCAACGATCGACCGGCACCGCAAGGCGACCGTCCGCCGCGCCCCGCAGGACAAGGTGGCGGAGATCAACCCCGTCGCGGTTTCCAGCCTCGACCCGGCGGCGGCCAGCAACAAGGCGGCGGCCGGTTCCAACGCCGCGATCAACAAGCGCCGCCGCCCTCCTCCAAGCCTGTGGATGTCACGCCGCCGTCGAATCGTAAGCCTAGAACGGACAAGCCTTTACCGAAGCTTTCCAAGGATGCGTTGAAGGGGAAGGCCCCGCTGCAAACTTTTGGCGAGTTGATGGCTTTCTTCAAGGCCAAGGAAGAACCGGGCGCTCCCGCTAAACCTCCGGAATCTGCACCGCCGCAAGCTCCGGAAGCCCAAACACCTCCCGAAGGTGAAACACCTAAGGCGGAATAAAGTTTAAGCGGCCTCCGCCGGTTCTGGCGGAGGCCCTTCCAATTTTAAATTCTCTCGCTCACTCCGGGAAACATATAGCGTCGTAGTGAGATCTCCCGTTACATTCACCATCGTCCGGCACATATCCAAAAGTCGATCCACGCCGAGTACGATCGCAATCGCATCCGGTTGAACTCCGTTCTGAGCCAGAATCAATCCGATTAACGGGATCGAGCCTCCCGGCACCCCGGCCAAGCCTGTCGCGGTGATCACGCACATTACCAGAACGATCAGTTGTTGTTGCAGGGTGAGGTCGACACCAAACACTTGAGCGAGGAACATCACGGTCACCCCCTCGAAAAGGGCCGTGCCGTTATGATTCATCGAGGCACTCAAGGGCAGGACAAAACGGGAAACCGCTTTGGGGACCCCCAACTCCTCTTCTGCACATTTCATGGCCGTCGGGAGTGTGGCACTCGAAGAACTGGTGGAGAAGGCAGTAATCATCGTACCGCGTGATTTTCGGAAAAACTCCAGGGGATTCATGCCGCCGAGCAACTTCACGAGAATCGGGAAAACCACCAGAAGCTGAATTCCTAGTCCGATGAGTACGGTGGCCACAAAAGCCGCGAGTGCGACCAGCAATTCCCAACCAAATTCGGCCGCGGTGGTGAAAATCAGACAAAACACGGCGTACGGAGCCAGCTTCATGGCCGTGCCCAGAATAAAATCGGTGATCTGGTTTACCCCTTCGAGGACTTTGACGATCAGTTGCGCGCGTTCCTGTTCGATTCGAGTCAGCGCTACTCCCACCAGGAGAGAGGTGAAAATCACGGCCAGCATATCCTTGTCGGAAAAGGCCTTCAGCGGATTGGAAGGAACGATATTCACCAGCAGGTTGATATCGACTTCGCGTTTATTCTGCAGTTTCTTGTCCGCTTCTCCCTTGGCCGCCATTAATTTGGTTTTCTGTTCATCCGAAATCTGATTTCCCGGCTTAATGCTGTTCACCAAAGTTAGGCCGATGCAGGCCGCACAGGTGGTGGTAAGAACGAAGTAGCTGATCGTTTTGAAGCCGATTCGCCCCAGGTTATTTCCACCACCGAGACGGGTAACTCCCAGGGCCAGCGAAGCAAACACCAGCGGAATGATGCCCAGCATCAGGAGATTGATGAAAATCTGACCCAGAGGACGGGTGAAGTTTCTTATAAGCCCTTTGAGTAGCAGGCTCTCGGGCGCGAAGGAGTTTGCCAGAACTCCCAAAGCGGCCCCGAGAACGAGGCTGATCAAAATTTTGTAATGACCCGATTCGGAACGACTCGACATAGGTTAGCCTCAAGGGATTTCTTCGAGGCAAGATAGTCGCTAAGCGTTCCGACAACAATAGACGCGAATGGAAATTGGCAGACTTTCTCGATTTTGAACCATTACTTGGCCGTACGATCAATTCACGGCCCGGCCCAGCTCCTTCAGCATGCGACGGAGATCATCCCAGGTATCGCGCTTGAGATTTGCATTTTTGAGTAACGTCCGGGGATGATAGGTGCAATAGACCGGGAAGCCAATGTACTGATGCTTGCCGGCACGCAAGGTATTCCACTCTTCCAGCGAATTCAGTAAACCTCGGCTGGCGGATTCGCCAAAGCAGCAGATCGCCTGCGGCTGCAATTCCATGATCTGGGCTTCGAGATAGCCCCGGCAATTCTCGCGTTCCTGCGGTTTGGCTTCTCTGGAGCCGGGTAACCGGCATTTCAGTGCGGTCGTGATATAAATCTCTTCCGGGGTCAAGCCGCAGGCTACCATCATCTTTTGAAAAAGTTCGCCGGCTTCGTCGACGAAAAGCTGGCTTTTCCGATCTTCCTCGGCAATTGGCGAATCGCCCAGAAAGAGGATTACCGGTTTGCTGCTCCCCTGCCCGAAAATCGGCTTGATTCGGGTGGCACTCAAAGAAGTGCATTTTTCGCAGGCCTCCACCTCCAGCTGCAAGGGAGAAACGGTCGGGAGTTGCTTCGGCGGATTTTTGGTCGGCTTCGGCTTGGTTGGTGTAGCTACCGGAGTAAGCGCAGGTGCGGGGGTTCGCGTTATGGGGGCCGGACGATCGAGTTTCTGTGGTGGAACTGGACTAGTCACCGGCGGTGGCGGCACCAAAGGCGCGGGAAAATGCTGAGAAAATCGCACGGTTTCAGCAACCGGAGTCGGCCCCATAGCTGGTGCGTTCTGGATCTTTGACCAGTCGAAGGGCAGATATTCCACGCCGGCGGTTTGCAGGCTAAGTAGGAGTTCTCGAGCAACTTCCGTCAGATCGATTGCCGGGTTGTCATCACTTGCCATCTCGCAGAGTCCCCCTTGATTCTTATGATAAGAATTGAAATGGGATCGGAAGCGAGTTTAGGGGTTAAAGAGATGTCGGATTCGGATGTTTTCAAACTGGGTCTGGTGCAGATGAAGTGCGATGCCGATCCTAATGTGAACATGGATGCGGCCCTGCATTACATCGCCGAAGCAGCCCGGAAAGGGGTCCAGATCGTCTGCTTACCCGAGCTTTTTCTGAGCCATTACTTCTGCAAAGTCCATGACATGTCGCTCTTCGATCTGGCCGAAGAAATCCCTGGTCCGCGAACCGAGAAACTGGCTGCCGCGGCGAAGCAGCACAACGTGGTCGTCGTCGCATCACTCTTTGAGAAGCGAGTAACCGGAACCTGCATGAACACGGCTGTCGTTTTCGATGCCGATGGCTCGATAGCCGGGCTTTACCGCAAGATGCACATCCCGCACGATCCCCTGTTTTACGAGAAATACTACTTCCGACCGGGGGATCTCGGTTTCAAGGCCATCAAAACTCGTTACGCTAAATTGGGAGTTCTGGTGTGCTGGGACCAGTGGTTTCCCGAGGGAGCCCGCATTACGGCCCTAAAGGGAGCCGAAGTCCTTATCTACCCCACGGCCATCGGCTGGCATCCCCGGGAGAAAGAGGAATTTGGCGTCTCGCAGCACGATGCCTGGCGAACTGTGCAGCGCGGCCATGCCATCGCGAATGGGATTTATGTAGCGGCCATCAATCGAGTGGGCTTCGAGCAGGACCGGGAAGGCGGCCTGGAATTCTGGGGAGCCTCATTTGTGTCCGATCCTTTCGGCATTCTGGTGGCCGAGGGTTCCCATTACCAAGAAGAACTGGTGATTCAGGAGTGCAAACGTTCCCGGATGCTGGATGTGCGGCGAAACTGGCCCTTTTTCCGCGATCGTCGGACCGATGCCTACGCCGAAATACTTCAAACTGCCATCGAATAAAAAAGGCGGAGATCTCTCCGCCTTTTTTACACTTCCAATTTTTCAGTGATCCAGTTTAGTTCTTGAAGACGTTGTGGCACTCGGTGCAGCTGGCATTCAGCTTACCGAGCGACGTCTGCAGCTTCTTCAGGTCGGGTTTGGCCGCTTTCGAACCTTCGTAAACTTCATCGGCGGCATCCTTCATCATCTTGGCATACTTTTTCCAGTTGGCGACCGACTTTTTGCCCGAACCGGTATCGGTCGGCATGTTTTCGGTATATTCGGCGATGGTAAGAATCCGTGCGGCCAAGCCCGGGACCTTACTTGCATCCTTCAATTTGTCTGCCATCTCCTTCAAATCGCTTTCGAGATTCAAGCCCCCCCCCGAGGTCTTTTTCAAAGGACTCATCAGTTCGAACATTTCGAACTTGGCCAGCTTGGAAAGATCGATGGCTTCGGTTTTGGCGGAAGGATTGGCGGCGGTCTTCAACGAGAGCAGTTTGGCGGCTTCCACGGCGTCCTTATATTTCTTGCTGGAAACGGCTTCGGCGACTTTGACGGCGTTATCGCGAAGAGTGGCCAATTGCTGGTCGCGCGTCTTGTCTTTGCCGTCCATCTGCTTTTGTGCATACATAGCAATCAGCATGGCCGTGGCCTTCGATTGGATAATTCCTTTCTTATCCGGCGAGCCGTCTTTGAGTTGTTTGAGCAAATGAGCAGAATCGTGATCCAGAATCGCCTTGAAGTCGTCAGCCGTCACGGAAGCGGCCGAGAGTTCAGTTACGGCCACAAAACCGAGGAATAGAGCGATACTGAAGCCGATTTTCAAGCCAAGAGAACGAATTTGCATGGCAGGTACACCTAGGAGGGAAAGCAATCCGGGCGAATCATAGCCCATTATTCGTCACGATACTTCATAAGGGAATCCTTGACCAGTTGTGGTTGCGCTGATTTTTGATCAAATCGCTAAAAACTTACGCATTTGCAATTTGGCCGGTTGCGAACTAGATTTCGATGGTAGTCGTAAAATGAAGCGCCCTTTAAAAAGCCCTTCGACTATCGGGTAGACCCCGGAAGTTGGCGTTAATGAAACCGTTGACTCTAAAAACTCAGAGCCAAACTCTCGATCGAACCTCTTCGAATCGGACCGATTTCGACGGGAATCGCCTGGGTCCGGAAGTGGCTCAGATCATATATGATCTGGCGCGACTCCGGATTATCCCCCAGGAAACCCTTTCGGCCTTTTTCAAGCGTTATGAAGATCGATTGAAGGATGCGCACACCCGGGAACGCTTCTGCACTCTGCTGGTGAGCGCTAAACTCCTCACCGCCTATCAGATGGCTCGGATTCTCTCGAATCAGATCAACAGCCTGATTCTTGGAAATTACATCCTGATAGACCGTCTTTCCTCGGGAACGGTGGGAGTCGTCTTTCTCGCCGAACACCTCCATCTTCGTCGAAAAGTCGCCTTGAAGATCCTCAATTGGGACCCGAGTATGCCGCAAAGCGTACTGGAGCGGTTCTATTATGAGAGTAAAGTCCTCAACCAGATCCACCATAAGAACGTAGCTGAGATCAACGACGCGGGTATCGCCGCCGCCACAGATTTTCCAACCGGAAGTGCACACTATATTTCCTTGGAGTATGTGGACGGAGCGGATTTAGAGAATTTCGTCTACGCAAAAAATACGCCGCTGGACGTGAAGCAGATGTGCGACTTCATGTCGCAAGCCGCCTGGGGTTTGCAGGCCATTCACGAGGCCAGTATCCTGCACCGGGACCTCAAACCCTCCAATATGCTGATATCCTCGAATCTGGCGTTGAAAATCGTCGATTTCGGGATTGCTCTCGATCTGAAAAGCAAACTGAATTACGCCGAAGAGTTGCTGGGTAGTATCGATTTCATGTCCCTGGAGCAGAGCGAGAATCCTCTGAAAGCTACTCCGGCCTCAGATATTTACTCTCTGGGTGTCTGCTGTTTCTGGCTCCTAACGGGTGCCACTCCCCTTCCCCAGTCGAAGTCGATTCCCGATAGCTTGAAAATCATTCGCGAAGGTCAATTCCGCAAGATCAAACAGTATCGCACCGATGTGCCGGCCGAACTCGAAGGCGGCATCATGCGAATGCTGGAACGGGATCCACGCCGCCGGATTAACGTCGCACGCGATGCGGCCATGCTGCTGGAGCGCTTTAGCGGCAAAGCTCTCTCCTCGTCCCCGGTAATCTTGGTCGAGGACCATCCTCAGGCTACGGAGCCGAAATCGGCCGAAAGTCGCGAGGAGACGGTCTACCAGACTCTGGTGAGCGCTCTGGAAATCAAGGAACAGAGTGGTCCGCAACGGAGTAGCCGACTGGTCGAAAGCCTGAACGAAATCTGCCGGGTACTGGCCAAATCCGATCCGTGGGACAAAGTGCTGGATCAGCGGATGATGCAATCTTTGAGCTGGGCCGTCCGATTGACGGACATTGCCCAGCTGCTACTCCCCGAGAAATATTTTTCGAGCCGTTCATTGCTGACTCGCGAAGAAAACGAGAATGTTCGCAACCATCCGCTGATCGGCTCACAATTTCTGGAGGCCGCGGTCCGGCAATCGGACCCCTCCCCGCGAATGCTCAAGATCATCGCTCAGGGAGTGGAAGCTCACCACGAAAGAGTCGACGGTTCGGGATATCCTCAGGCGCTGAAGGGGGAACAGTATCCGTTCCACGCCCGAATCGTTGCGGTGATCGACGCCTACGAAAATCTGCGCAGAAGCAGCCGGGGAAAATTGGGGCTTTCGCACGATCAGGCGTTTCGGAAAATTTTACAAGGATCCGGGCAGGAATTTGATGTCCGAGTCGTGCAGGCATTCCAGGAGTGCGCATCCCGAATTTACTCAATTTACGATAACTATCCCGCTCCCGCCTGATCTCTTTTGAACGAATTACACCTCTGGCTTCGAGTTGCGACGGCATTGCTTACAATTCGCCCGTTTTTGCAACTATTGCCCTTTACAAGGCTATCTCAGATATTTATTGCGGTGCTCAGTTGATGGCTGACTCGGACTCGCCGGTTGGGGGATCGGCAGTCCGGGAAAGCTTCGCGTACCCGCGTTCGCGACTCGAGAAGGTAAACTTTTCGAATCGTAGCGGTTTTGATGAAGGATCGGGACGTAGCGTTCCGATAGCAAGGAGTGGTTCCCTCGTGGAAACACGATGGGGGGGACGGAAGATTTAGCGATTCTCACGCGACAGCGTCCGATTTATCGAAGCAATTTGCGACTAAACCCCGCAAGTTACTGCGGTTTCCCGCATACGATGGGATAGGAAGCTTCGCGTGTGAATGCCGCCTAGGCATGGTCTGGGGGAATTCGATTTACGTCGAATGGGCTGTAGACCTGGCGAAACTTCCGCGATAACAGGGGAGGAACCCAAGATGACGCAGGTGGACAAAGACGTCCAACAGGTATGGCTGGATTACCGGGCCATGCCGACGGTCGAGCTGCGTAATATTTTGATAGAGCGTTATCTTCCATTAGTGAAGTATAACGCCGAGAGAATCTGGGCAAGACTCCCGGACGGGGTGGAGTTGGACGATCTCATCAGCGCCGGCATTTTCGGGCTGATGGATGCGATCGACGCCTTCGATCTCAACCGAGGCGTGAAATTCGAGACCTACTGCGTTCCTCGTATTCGAGGTGCCATGCTCGATGAGCTGCGAACCATGGACTGGGTTCCCCGGCTGGTTCGCTCGAAGGCCTCGAAGGTCGACGATGCCCGCAAGAAGCTGGAAGCGGAACTCGGTCGCCCGCCGCGCAGCGAGGAATTGGCCGCTCGTCTCGGCGTTCCGCTCGAGCAGATCGACGAGTACGTCGGCGAAGCGACGGCCGTCAGCCTCGTCAGCTTGAACAAGAAGTGGTACGAAACCGATAGCTATAAAGACGTTCGCGAGATCGACATTCTCGAGGACAAGAAATCGGAAGATCCCACGCACCGGTTGCAGAACCGCGATCTGATGCGAATTGTGACTCGCGGTCTGAACCGCAACGAGCGCCTCATCATCATCCTCTATTACTACGAGGAAATGACGATGAAAGAGATCGGAGCCACGCTGCACCTGAGCGAATCGCGCGTCAGCCAGATGCACTCCAGCATCGTCAACCGGCTTCAGGCGCAGCTTTCCAAACGCCGACCCGAATTCGGCAACTGATCCGTCCGGGCGAAGGGGTTCCCCTTCGCCTTTTCAAATAACCATGTCCGTTTTCCGGAGTCCTGTAGAATGAATTCAACTGAATTCTTCTAAGGGATCGACCGGGAATATGAGTTCACCGCAAGCCTCTGAAACCAAGCCCTTTCGCGTGCTTCTGGCCGATGACAACCCGCACGGCCTGGAATTGCTGGAAGCCTATCTAGCGGCTACTCCTTACGAAATACGAACCGTGAACAACGGGGAATCGGCTCTGCAGGCCATTCGCGACTGGCAGCCGCACATCGTCCTGCTGGACATCATGATGCCGCGGCTAAGCGGCTTCGAAGTCTGTAAGTGCGTTCGGGCCGATCCGCAGATGCGCCAGACCGGGGTCATTGTCGTATCGGCCCTGGATCAGCATTCGGACATCGATAAAGCCGTCGATGCAGGCGCCGATGATTTTCTCACCAAACCGATCAATCAGGAAGATCTCCTGAATCGAATTCGCTCGCTGCTGGAATCACGCGACGGTAAGGACGATATCGAGCGAACCCTGGCCTACGTCCAGTCCGTGGAATCGGCCATTAACCACTAAACCATGTCGATTCCCAAAATCCTCCTGAAACCCCGGCGAAGCAAATCGGCTTCGCTTCGGCATCCCTGGATCTTCGCCGGCGATATCCAGCAGATCGACGGACAACCCGCGGATGGGGCGGACGTACTCGTTCACACCGATAAAGATGCGTTCGTCTCTTACGGTCTTTTCAACTCCAAAAGCAAAATCTCGGTCCGCCAGTTTTCCTGGCAGCCGGATCAACCGCTGACGGACGATTTCTGGCGGACTGCCCTCAACCGCGCAATCGACTACCGCGAAGCCCTCGGGTTGCTCGGTCCGCAGTGCGCCACTCGACTGATATTCAGTGAAGGCGATCAACTCTCCGGCATGATCGTCGACAAGTTCGATCAGTGGCTCGTGATCCAATTCACCTCGCTGGCCATGGCCAACAAGCGCGAATTGTTCGCCCAGATCCTCCGCGAACGACTCCACCCGCGAGGCATTTACATTCGCACCGAAAAGGGGATCGGAAAACTGGAAGGCCTCGTCCTGCACGACGGCCTCCTGATGGGAGAAAAAGCAGGCGAAGTCGTCATTGATGAATTGGGCGTGAAATTTGCCCTGGACCTGGAGGAGGGACAGAAGACGGGATTTTACGTGGATCAGCGCGACAACCACTTCCGCGTCTCCGAATTAATGAAAGGTCGCACGGTACTGGATGCGTTCAGCTATTCGGGGGGTTTTGGGTTGCACTGTGCCAAGCGGGGCGCAGCGGAAGTTACAAGCGTCGATGTTTCGGAGGCCGCCCTCGATTTGGCTCGTCGGAACGCCGCGTTGAACGATCTGCAGAAGATGGAATTCATAAAATCAGATGTGTTCGAATATTTGAATTTGGCCGTTCATCAGGGGAAGCGGTTTTCGGGGATTATACTCGACCCGCCGAAGTTCGCTCGCACGCAAAAAACGGTGGTGGTGGCCACCCAGGGTTACCGCAAGTTATTGCGGAACGCCCTAAAATTGCTGGCTCCCGATGGGATTCTGGTCATGTGCTGCTGCTCCGGTTTGATATCTCAGTTGCAGTTGGAGGAGTTGATCGGCATTGCCGCGACGGAGACTCGGCGGTTTGTACAGATTATCGAACGTCGCGGGCAGGCAGCCGATCACCCCGTAAACGCCAACTGTCTGGAGACCTCGTATTTGAAATGCATTATCTGCCGGGTCATTTGAAACTTTTGCCCCGGTCGCTAAGTATGTTTAGGAAGATATCTTTACTTCGAAAGGAAGATTATGCGGAAATTTTCGGTACGAAAAGCGTGGTTTGCGGTCGCCGCGCTGGCATTTTACGGGGCTCCTGCCGCGAAAGCTCAGGACTCCTTGAAACTCCTTCAGCCGGACACCGACCTGGTGATTACCGTTAAGATGAAGGAAATGATCGACTCTCCGGTCATTAAGAAGTATGCTCTCGAACACTTGAAGGCCGCACTGAACAGCAATGCCGAAGCCAAGAAGGCTATGGAAACCGTCGGTATCGATCCGATGAAGGATCTCGAAAAGATGACCGTCGGCGTCGGGATGAAAGACCCCAACAAGCCGTCCGTCACCGTCGTGGTCGATGGCAACTTCAATGCTTCCAAAATCAACGAAATGATCAAAGCGGAAGCCACCAAGAAAAAAGAAAAACTGGAATCCAGCGAAGTCGGTGGCAAGACCGTGTTCCAACTCCCCGGATCTCCGGGCGGCGAGCCGATGTTCCTGT
This sequence comes from Telmatocola sphagniphila, assembly GCF_018398935.1. GTDB lineage: Bacteria > Planctomycetota > Planctomycetia > Gemmatales > Gemmataceae > Telmatocola > Telmatocola sphagniphila. The sequence continues at coordinate 2,688,373 of NZ_CP074694.1, forward strand.
CGGTCGTCAGCGATAAGCAGGTTGTCCTCGGTTCCAAAAAAGAATTCGTTGCCGATGCCATCGCTGCGAAGGGTAACGGAGTCGGTAAGGCTTTGGCGGACGCTGTGGCTAAGGCCGACAGCAAAGCAGTCATTACCATCTCGGCAAACATGAAAGAACTGCTGGCCAAAGCTCCAATTCCTCCTCTGGACGATGACAAGAAGAAGATCGTGGCCAAAATCGTCGACTTCAATCTCGGCATCATCCTCACCAATGATGTCAATCTGTCGATCGCTTTAGGCGCAGCCGACACTGCTTCCGCCGATGAGTTGGTGACTTTCCTGAATCCGATGGTGGATCAGGTGAAAGGTCTGGCTCCTTTGTTGGGCGGCAACCTGCCTCCCGAACTGAAGCCTCTTCTGGACTTCGTCAAGACGATTGCCGTGGAAAAGAAGGATAAGGCCGCTGTGATCAGCGGTTCGCTGAAGGAAGAGATCATCGAGAAAGTGGCTCCCAAGAAATAAGCTTTCTTGAGAACTCAAAAAGGCGACTCCTTACGGGGTCGCTTTTTTATTGCTTCTTGTTGGCCGGAGCGGGATTTGTAATACTCATCCGAGGCAGATAAGAGCGGTAAGCATCGAATTTAGGATCAATATTGCGTTCGGTCGGCGGCAAATTGATTACATCGCGCTCCAGGGCATCCGCAACGGCTTTCTTCCAAATCTGATTCTCTTTCAGAAAGGTCGCCATCGGGCTCGGCCCGTCGTTTTTCAACAGGGCCTTGGGCGGAAAGTCAATTTTCATAGCCTCACTAAACTCCTTGAGAGAGGCTTTCGATTCGTCCTTCAGAGACAGGATGATTCCCTTGCCCAGTCGGGAAAGCAGCTTGATGAGTTGATTTTTAGGCACTCTATAGTGTGAACCGGAATCGGATGTAAACGAACTCCGTTTTCTCAACTCGGCATCCTCGAAAAACTTCATGGCCTGATCGAACTGCTTTTCCCGGGTCATACAGAAAATCAATTCCAGCATATCATCGATCACCACTTCCAGTTTCAAGGATTTGTCTTCGATGTGAGCCTGAAGTTCCTCAATCCGCTTTTGGTTTGCGGAAACTGCCGGTTCCAAGACAATGGGCGTCTCTTTTTCGACAACCGTCACCGGAGTTTTGGCGAAAACCATATTCAAAGCGAATCCCAGCCCCGTCGCGGCGACCAAGCCCGCCAGTGGATAGAGCCAGCGAGGTCTGGAGGAAACCGGAACGAGTTCGATATCCATCCCTCCGGCCGGACTCGTCACCACCTGCGTCGCACCAGAATAAACAGGTTGAGTGGAGTTGGAATTCCCGACTAAAGGGCTGGACTGGGGCATCCCTTCGCGAATTCGATTCAACTCTCGGATGATCTCCCGGGCGGTTTGATAGCGATCTTCCGGCTTCTTGGCAATCATCTTGTGGACGATCGCACAGAGTTCCCGGGGAAGATCCGGGCGGGCTTCAGCGAGAGAAGGAGCTTCGTTCTGCACGTGCTGCAGAGCCACTTCGAAGGCAGTTGCCCCACGAAAAGGAGGCTCCCCTTTCAGCATGTGATAGCTCGTGACCCCAAATGAGTAGATGTCGCTGCGCGGATCGACCGTTTTGCCCTGCACCTGTTCGGGGCTCATGTAGAGCGGGGTACCCATCGTAGTCCCCGTGCGCGTGATATTCACTTGCTCCTCGTCGGCGAAGCAGCGCGACAAACCGAAGTCAGCGATTTTCACTTCCCCTTTGCGGCCGAGCAGAATGTTTTCCGGCTTGATATCGCGGTGGACAAATCCCATTTCGGAGGCGCGAGAGAGGGCCGAAGCGATCTGCTTCATCAAGTTGATCGCCTGGGGCAGATCGGGCGTTCCCTTACGGGAAAGATACTCGCGGAGGTTCTTGCCATCCACGTATTCGAGGGCCATGTAGTTGAGCCCATTCTCTTCGCCGATGGCATAAACTTGGACGATGTTAGGATGATTGAGTCGAGCGACGGCTTCGGCTTCGGCCTGAAAGCGTTTTAAGGCCGTCTCATTCGCCGCCAAGTCAGGCCGAAGAACTTTGATCGCGACGTCTCTTTTGAGGCTTTTCTGACGGGCGAGATAGACCTCTCCCATGCCCCCGGCCCCGAGCCTTCGGGAGATTTCAAACTCCCCCAGCGTCTTGCCGATCAGATCCATCGACGAGCCATCCGGTTTATTTTCAGATTCGGTTTTGTCCGACGAATCCGCCATGCGACTGCTCCGGAAGCGCGAGTTTAAAAAAAAGGGCGTAAGTATCTATTCAGTCTTGCATAACCGACATAATTACTCTTACAGAATAATATCTTACTTTTGGTCGGATAGCACGCGGCTAAATAGTTCCTTCATCTTCGCGGCTTCCACCCGGGCATCGTGCATGCGAGCGACTTTTTCCGCCCCGGACTTGCCCATTTCACTGAGATTTGCGACCGGAGTCTGCAGAATTTTAATAATTGCCGCGGCCGTCAAATCAATATTTCCCGCCGGGACGACCCAACCGGTGACACCATTTTCCACCAATTCCGGTACCCCGGCGATATAAGTGCCCAGCACCGGACGACCGACGGAGAGGGCTTCCATCATCGCCACAGGAAGATTTTCCGCGAAGCTGGGCATGATTAAGGCTCGGCTTTTAGCCAGATGCTCGCGCACCTGGGAATTGGATTGCCAACCGGCAAAGGTGATTTTGCCCGATAAGCCACGGGTTTGAACTTCACGTTCCAGAATCGGCCTGAGATGCCCGTCTCCCACAAATACCATCTCGAAAGCCTGCCCTGCTTCATTCACTTTCTGCAGTGCCTGAATGAGCATCAAGTGGCCTTTCTGCTCGGTCAGTCCCGCCACCAGAACGAGCCGATTTGTATCGGGGACCGGTTTCGGGGCTTCATTCAAATAGGCTTCATCGACACCACAACGAACCACATGGACGCGCGGCCAGAATTCCAGATTCGTCCAGCGGTAGACCTGGCAGCGACCGAAATCGCTGACTGAAACCACGAAAGCCGCCCCTTCGTATTTTTCTTTCAGTGAAATCGCCTCGGGCCGATCCCACTCTTCCGGACCGTGAACGGTGATGCTGTACTTCGGGCCACCCAGAACTTCGCAGAGTTGGGCCACCACCGCCGGGTTGGTGGCAAAGTGCACATGCAGGTGATCGCAGCCAAGCTTTTGAAGCTCTTCTCGAAGCAGGCAAGCTTCCGCGAGGTAGTACCAGTGCCGAAAAACGCCCCGATCAGAACGCCGGCCATATTTGGTAGCCATCGTCAAAGCTTTGAGGAATCGAAGGGGACTTTTGAAGAAGGTCTTGATCCCCACCGTGAGCAGTTTTCCCTTACCGGCCGCGAGCAGAGCAGTGGTTTTTTCTTTCTCGGCCTTATCCGCCGGATCGACAGCATCGCCGCCCGAATCGCGTATGGAAAATCGGGAAACCTGGACTCCCAGATTCTCGAGGGCCACGATTTCCCGCCGGATGAAGGTATGTCGAACGTGCGGGTACTGATTAGTCAGATAAGCGATATGCATCAGGCCAGCCACTCTCTTGCGGGGATTGTGATTCCTTCTTCGATCAGACGCTGCTTGTCGTGAACCGGTTTCCAGCCGAGAATTGTTTTGGCATTCGTGCACTCGAAGCGAGCCCGGTGGGCGCGAGTGTCCCAATCCCGGAGGCTGGGAACTTTTCGTTCCGGATGCTGTACGGCAACTTTCACAACGTACTTCAGCAAGTCGCCGCGGAGAAACTTCCAGGCCGAGGTATAGCGAATATCGCACTTCACGCCGGACGCCCCTTGCAGAGCTTCCAGATACTCGCGGGCCGTCAGTAAAGGATCGCCAACCAGGTTGAAGATTTTCCCGATCGCGGCTTCGTTGTTACCGGCCGTTACCAGGGCATCGGCTACATCTTCGACTAGCACCAGCGGCAGTTTAGTGTCGCCTTTGCCCCAGACCCGACAGACTGACATGCCGTTCCACATACCGATCCCCCAATGGAAGGGGCTACCACCGGACCCGATCACCACTCCGGGCCGAAATATGGCTAAAGGCAGACCTTTATTCCGATGCATCTCCAGCAGGATCGATTCCGAGATGGCTTTCGCGCGGGCATAAAGGTTTCGCGTTTCAATCAGAGGATCGAGAGGTGTCTCGTCGCGAATGACATCGTTCGGTTTGGCGGTAAAGTAACTATCGATGGTTCCCGTGTATAAAAGTTTTTTCACACCCATCTGCAGGCAAATCTCGCCCACGTGCCGAGTCGCATCCACTTCATGTTTCAGGTAATCTTCCCAGCTTTTGACGTGCGCTCGAGCCAAATGGTAAACGATGTCGATACCTTGAATCGCCATTTTGAGGCTGTCGACGGAACCGACGTCTCCGCGAACCACTTCCATGTCCAGCTGCGCGATCGAGCGAGGCAGATTTTGGGTGTCTCGGGCTAACAACCGGACGCCCTTGCCTTCCGCCACGAGTTTTCGGAGCAGAGCTTGGCCGATGAATCCGGTGCCGCCCAGCACCAGAACGGTAGAAGTTTTGGAAGGCTTTGGGACAGTGCTCACAGGCGGAGCCGTTCGACCTTCCGGAGCGGCCGAACCAATTTTCTGACCCCAGGCCACCACGCTACGGGCAAATTCCAGATTCAGCCGCTTTTCGGGTTCATTCGGCAGAGCCCGATAGAAATGCTTCATGCTAGCCAGAATGCTGGCCCCGAAATCGTTGCCGCGCTTGCTCAGCTTGAATTTGGAGAGCCCGTAACGAATCAATTTACCACGCGAATGCCGGCGCAACTGGGCAGCTTCCTGCTGGGTGATGGCGTACCGATCGAAATCGTCGGGAAGTGGATTATTCCTACGAACGACATAGGTGTTGGCTTCGAAATCGACGGTTGCGGTGCCGACCAGCCCGCGGACGTGAATCCGATGCTCCGGGAAGCCTTGGCCGAGCCCGAAACGCAGCAGAGTTTTGGCAGGGCCTTTGTTGGCTCGAATCAACCAACGGCGATAGAAGATACTGCCGTTGGGAAGTTCGAAGGGTCGATCGAATTCCACATCGATATCATCCGGTTCGCCAAACAGATCGATGAAATGTCCAATCGAGTGCGGCCCGACTTCCAGCATGATGTTGCCGGGATGCTTGAACATAAAAGCGCCGAAGGGTCCGCCGCGCAATTGACCCAGCTCTTTATTCCAGACGATGTCGACTTCGAGAATCGGTCCCAGTTTATGCTCTTTCAGGTCGTTACGCAGGCGTTCGTAAACCGGTGAAAAAAGAAAGTTATGGCTGACGCCGATTTTTCCCTTCGATTTCTTGGCAACCTCGAGTAGCTGGTCGCACTGGTCCACGCTGACGCAGGCGGGCTTCTCCAGCAGAACGCTAACGTCGGCCTCGAGAAGTTTTTTCGCTGCCTCGAAGTGATGCTCGGGAGGAACCAGAACATGTACGACTTCCGGCTTGTTTTTCTGCAGCCAGTCGTCGAGGTTCCAGAAGGGTTCGACCCCATGCCGGCGGCCGAAATCCTCCGCCCGGGCGCGATTGAGATCGCACACCGAAACGAGTTCGGCCTTCTTGCGAATCCCTTTTAGCGCCTTGGCGTGCCAGTCGGAGATATAGCCCGCACCCAGCAGTCCAACTTTTAATCGCGGTGAGCCCACGCCAACTCCTATTTGTATTCGATGATCCGGCCCTGTTTACGGAACAGGCGATGGGAATAAAAACGCGCCAAACCAAGGAATTCGGGAACCTTGGCGCCGACGCAAGAAACGCCATAGACCAGACTTTGTTTGAGCGGAATTTTGGCCTGTCCCGGTCGTCGGGAGATACGGAGAGCCTGCAATGGATAGAGCAAAAGCCCCAGCAGGGACCAGCCTCCGGTGGGCCAAAGCAATGCGAGTATAAGCGCCGGGAGAACGAAGCCCCAGACAATTAAACGACGGCGTTCCCGGGTGAAGTGCTTTTCCGGTGGCGCCCCGTGGAGAAAGGCCCCTTGAGCATAGGCGTACCCGCAACGGGTGGCCCGCTTCCACCACTGACCGAAACGCGTCATCGCGGCATCGTGCAGGGTCATGTCCGCATCGATTCGCCAGATCTTCCAACCTGCCTGTCGAATTCGTACGCAGACTTCATCATCCTCGGCCGCGATCACGCTGGGATTATATCCGCCCACTTCCTTCAGCGCGGCCACGCGCATTAAGGCATCGCCCCCACAGGAGCGGGCTTGTCCCACTGGCGTATTCCACTCGATGTCGCAGAGTCGGTTGTAAACCGTTTTCTCCGGAAAGCGTTCGCGTCGGCGGCCGCACACCACGGCGTTTTTCGGATCTTCCTGAATCTTTTCGAGAGCTCGTTCAAGCCATCCCGGCAGTACTTCACAGTCGCCATCGACAAATTGTACATAAGTGAGATCGGGATGCTTTTCGAGGAGTTTTTGGAATCCCGCATTGCGAGCGCGGGCCGCCGTGAAAGAGACCGTCATATCCAGATCGACGACTTCGACGTTCAAGCTCCGGGCTAAACTGACGCTGGAGTCGGTTGATCCCGAATCCACATAGATGATCGGATACAGATCGGGGCGCAGCGATTCGAGACAGAGTCTCAAACGCTCTCCTTCATTGCGACCGATCACCACCATTCCCACGGTTTGCACTATTTCGAATCCTGTGCCGAAAAAGTCTTATCGTTCATTCTTCGATTTTGAGACACACCACGCATGCTAAGTGAGCAGCCACATACTATTTAGGATTGCGAGCGACGCCACCGCGGAGAGGGTAATAATAGATAGCACAGGATTTTCGGAATCGATGTCCAGGATCAGTTCCGCGGTGATGGAACATCCCTGCCTTTCTCCCGAATCCCCTCAATCTCCCAGGCAGCCTAAACCGCCTGCGCATCCCAAGCGGGGATAATTTCGCCGAATTCCTAACTCATCCCTGTAATTTTCATTCCTGACGTTAGGAGTGTGAATTTTACGTCTTTTTTATGGCCAATCAATACAAGCCGCAAAGCCTTCCAGCGTTCTTCACAGACAGTTCCTCTTGAAGCGAAGTGAGTTCTAACGTTCAATAAGCAGAATGCTTTACGAGATTTGAGTTCATGCAGCCGACAAATACGTATCCCATTCTGGTCAGTCTTCTGATCATCCCGGTTTTCCTATACATTCTGAACCAGATTCGCGCCCGCGGATTCTCAGAAGGTTGGTGGCTGCCCTGGATGTCGGTGCTGCTTCTCTTCCCCTGCTACGTCTGGTCGGGTTGGGGTTCGTTGCGAATGGATTTGCGATCCGCCGCCAGTCTCGCGGTGCTGACCGGGTTTTTAATACAACCCTGGAGTTCGGGACCGCGAATCCGCTGGATCTGGGGCGATGCCTGGATCATTATCTTGATCGCCAGTCAGGCGATCACGGAGTTTTCGCAGGAAAACCTCGTTCCGCTGACGCCGCTAGAGCAATTGCGGGATTTTGGCCTTCCCTACCTCGTCGGCCGGCTCTGCCTGCGTTCTCCCGGCGATCTGCAACGGATGCTCCCCGCTGTCTGCATCCCCGCGGCCATCCTTTCGGTGTACGCCATCATCGAATCCATCACCAAAATTAACGTCGTGAACCTGATCATCGGAAAGCGCTGGGAATTGTTGGAAACCTCGGAAGGTTTTCGCTGGGGCCTCAAGCGAGCCCAGGGCAACTTGAATCATCCGATTTACCTGGGCCTCATGCTCACCATGCTGCTGCCGTGGCTCCTCGAAGCCTATAGCCAATCGAAAAAAAATCTAGGGGCCTATTGGTGGCGCTTCAGCCCCGCGCTGGCAATTGTCGCCATCATTGGCACCGTTTCCCGAGCTGCCCAGTTAGCCGCGGTGCTGACGCTGATTACTGCCTTTATTTTTAGAAATCCTCGCTGGCGGGGAATTCTAATCGGAATGGTGCTGGTTGCAGGTGGAACCGGCTACTTGTTCCGGGAAGATATACTGGAGGCTCTATCTAAATTTGTCGATGAACCAGATAAAAGTTCCGATGTGATCAAACATAAAGGGCTGGAGTATCCATATTCCGGGACCCTGCATCGCGACCTTTTGCAAATGGTTTATGAGGATGAAGTTAAAAACGTGCCTTTGCTCGGGTACGGTTCGATGCTCGAAAGCATGCCGGTGGATAACGACCGCGACGAAAGATTTAAATCCATCGACGACCATTACCTGGTCTACCTTCTGAGATTCGGACCGGTGGGAGTGACGATTTTCCTCTGTTTTGCGGTTTGTATCGCGATTTATCTATTCCGGGAGGCCTGGGCTAACGACACGCCACACGCGGCTTTTTGCGGGGCCATGCTGGGATCATTTGTCGGAACCACTATGATGCTCAAAGGCGTGTCTTTAGAACCCGATTATGGATGGATGTGGTTATTTAGCGCCGGCATTGCTGGGCGCCTGCACGCCTTCCGCTTAGAATTACACGAATCGAAAGTGCGCTCTGACTCTCCTGGAGCTTAACTTTAATCTTCTCGCAGGATAAGAGATTTTTAAAAAAATGCTGAAAGCTCTAGGAAAGATAGGCTCAGCCCGCTTTGGAAATTTATCCAAGGAAAAACAAGCGGGCTTATTCGGCGTTGGCTGGACTGCACTGGGTCAGATCGCGGCGATCTTCATCCGCTTCGGCAGCAGTCTGCTGCTGACCCGTCTGCTCAACATGGATACCTACGGCTTCTTCGGCATAGCCATGTCGGTATCCATCCTGGTCGAGCTTTTTTCCGATATCGGCCTGCGCCCCGCCCTCACCCGTCACGCCGACGGCGAAAACTCCGCTTATGTAGCTACGGCCTGGACCATTCTGATCATCCGCAGCTTCGTGATGGCGGGATTAATGATCGGGATGGGATTGCTTTTGCCCCAATTCTACACCGATTACAATAAACGTTTGTTTTTCCTGGTCGAGGTGGCTCTGGCAGTACGTCCGATTCTGCATGCTTGCGCTAACCCGATGTCGATTCTGCTGCACAAACAGCTGCGTTTCGGTACCTGGGCGGCTATGGAATTCGGACAGACCATTGTCGGCACCATTGGCACACTGACCTTCGCCTACCTCTTCCATAACGTCTGGGCGGTTGTGATCGGCATCCTGCTCGGGGAAGCCGCTTTTGTCGCACTCAGCTATGCGTGGTGCGAGCGACCTCCTCGACCAACCTGGGATAAAGCAGCCGCCAAAGAATTGGCTCACATCGGCAATCAGGTTTTCGTAAACACTCTGGTGATGGGTCTGTGGATCTACGTCGATCGACTGGTCGGTCCCGTGTTCACTTCCGCCGAAAAAATGGCCCCCTACCTTCTTGCATACACGCTGATGGAAGCCATTGAAAGATTGATGGGCAAGGCCACCGACGTCTATTTCAGCACGCTGGTGAAGGTCGGCTCTTTTCAGCAACAGGTCGAGTTTCACACCCGAACTTGTAACCGCATCGCGATGTTTCTGATGCCTTTATTAGCGATCGGGATTATGGCCGCGCCCATGGTCGTGAAAGTGTACGGCTCCAACTATCGGGCGGCCGGGCTGGGGATATTATTTGCCGTTCTGGTCTGTCGGGTGATGTTTCGAATTCTGGGGCAGGTCCACTATCAGCTGTTCATGATCCAGGGAGAAATTTACCTGGCAACGCGGTGTTACTACCTGGCGCTCTTCGTGCAAGTAGTCACCATTTTCCCGCTTGCCAAGTTCTACGGGACGCTGGGAATTGCCTACTCGGTGTGTATTTCGACCTTCGTACTCACTCTGTCTCAGAATCTGATTTTCAATCATCGCAAGTACATGGATATGAAATCTTTTCTGATCACCTTCGGGTACGCGGCCGCGGGATTCACGGCCCTGGTCTTCTTGGAAATGTAACTTACCAGCCGCCCGACCGACGTTCGAACACAATCGACCCCATCAGAGGGGCATCGCTGGCTCGCAGCATATCCACATAGTTGTGAGTGCGAACCGGGTTTTCCTGGCCATCCAGAACTAGAATTGAGCCGTCCACCAGACTCTGCAGATAGTTCTCATCGCCCAGTTCCGGATTCACTGCAGGTGCGATCAGAAGAATCATGGCGAAGCGTTCCCGCATTTCTTCCACGAGTCGGTGGAAGCGGTACATGCCGATCATGTTGTTCACGTAGCTGCTGAGTTGAGCTCGCGAATATTCGACCTTGGATACCTGGGTGGGGGCGAAGCAGGTCGCCGGCTTATCGGTCTTACCTTCCAGGAAATCTTCGACTCTCTGTCCGACTTCAATTCCGTCGTGACCGATCCAGGCGGGAATGCTGTTGGCGTTCAACAACGGTCGGGAATCGAATACCAGCACTTTGCCGGCGGTTTGGGAGACGAAACAGGCCAAGTCTCCAACCAGGGATTCGATTTTCAGCGTAGGGACTGAAGGTGTGAAGAGGATAATCGATCCGCGCTCCGGGAAGCGAATCCGCAATTGCTCAGCCAGCGAACGAACCGCGGTCGAGACCGGTGCAGAGCCATCGAAGATTGCCATATTGGGGGCGGCTTCGTCGTAATTGGCCAGCACGGGAAGGCTGAGCCGACGAGCTGTGACTTCACCGCTGAGCGAGTAACGAGGCAGATCTTTGGCCACCACAAACCCCAGGAAAAGCAGCATCATGGCCGCGAAGACCCCGGCGGCCAGCTTGGGATAGTTCGAGGAAACGGGCTGTTTGCCGACATCGGCGGCCTTGGCGATTTTCAGTTCCTGGGAGGAAGGATCTTTGAGATTCTGGTTTTCCGAGATGAGTTTCTCCAGATCATCTATGGTTCGCTGCTTGGTTTCGATCTCCGATTCCAAGGGGAATAGAGTGTCTTTGAGTTTATTGAGCCTATCGGACTCCCTTTGAAATTCATCGATCTTTTTCTTCAGGCCGGGAATCTCGTTATCCTGAAGCGTTTTCTGCTGGTTTTTCAGTCTTAACAGTTCCGCTCTCGGATTTGCAAGCACGTTATTGTCTGTGAGATCCAACTGCTTTTCGCGGTCTTTTTCCAATCGATCCAACAACTGTTTGGTAAATTTAACCGTATTATCTGCTTCTGTAAATTCTTTTTCGGCAGCACGAAATTCACTGAGAGGTACTGCACCTTTTGGCAACTTTTTAAGAGTTTCCAAATCTTGCGTCGCACTAATCAATCTAACTTTGTTGATCTCAAGAAGTGCTCGTTTTTCCGCGATGAGCGCTTCAATTTGCTGGATCGCCTGCCGTTGCTGGGGGGAGTTTTTGGCTTGTTCAGTAAGTCGCTCGATACTACTTTCGATCTCTTTAATTTGTTGGGGAAGGCTTTCCAAGATTCTCTGATTGTCATCGAGTTTTGTTTTCGCGCCCGATTTCTCTTTGTCCACATCCTCAATTTTCAATTTCAGATCGCCGTTCACATTGTTTTTCCGCAGTTCCGCATTATATCGCAACATCAGCTCACGGCGTTCCTGAGTGACTCGATCTTTCTCTCTTTGCTTCGCTCCCAGAGCCTGCTCCAGTTCCGCCAATCTCTGCTTTTCGTTTTTCAAAACAGCGATTTCCATCATGCGGTTGGAGATCGCCAGCGCTTCGTCTTTGTTTGGGTTGTCAACGGTAACGGTGAGTTCCTCATTGGATTTCAGGACTTCCGTTTTGACGAGATTCTTCAGACCGGCGGGTGTTCCGGGCAGGTGCAGATCAGAGTGGACCTGCTCCAACATATCCGGATCTTTCATCATTTGAAGAACGCTCTGGATATTCGCGGGAGTAGTCAACGAACGAAACACTTTGCGATAGCTCGGTTCATGCCGCAGCTTCCCTTCGGCCCGCCAGACCGGTTTACCAAACGCGACAATCACAGCAGCCGCGAGGGCAGCCGACACCACGCACCAGGCGATGAACAGCTTTTGCCGTTTCAGGACCAGACGCATCAAGATCTGGAGGAAGGAGGGCTGGACTTCCGCGGAAGTGGCGGCTTGCGCATTGTTGACGTAGACAGTCTGCGTATTGACCCGGTAGTTGCTCCACCCGTTGAGCCGTGCGGCAACCTGAGTGGTCGTCGAACCGGTGGTGGCAATCGGTAATTCAGAAGGCATAGTCAATCCAATGGTTAGCCGTCTATGAGGGTAACACTCCTCAGAATCTGAAGAGTCGCGATATTTTATCCGAAACACCCTACTTGCTAGAAGAGCAGTTCAAGTATACTTCAAATTGCCCAAGCTGCACAATCGGTGTCTTCTATTTAATGTTCGCAACCCAAAGCCTGTGATTTTTCCAAGCTAGGGATTTGGCCGAATTTAACGGTTTTGCCCGAGTTTACTGACCGAAATCCCCCGTTGGAAAAATCGCTATTATTTGGCTCTTTCAGCGGTATCACATTCGGGGAACGCGCTGGGAGCGCCACTTTGCGGAGAGTGATAAAAATACTCCAAGGCTGTAACTCCCGAGTGGAACCGCGGCGGTATCCTCAAGAAGATTGACACGAAACGACTCCGACTTCGGAGCTGGTCAGATTCGAGATCGGACTCTCTGCCTTTAGAGCTTATGACCCAGTGATACTCGAGTGGTGAAACTCAATGCGCTTAGGAATTCTGTCAGATACACATAACGGTATCAATTCACAGTCTGTCCAGTCGTAGCGACTTGCTCTTGCGCTTTAGCGGAGTTTTTGCCATACTCTGGTCATGGATATCGTAACTGAAGAATTGATCGCTCGCCAACCCGCCGAAGCTCAGGCGATCATTCGTTTGCTTTTGGCCGAGGTTGCCAAACTGAAAGAGCAGTTGGCGCGAAATCCGGGCAATTCTTCGAAGCCGCCTTCGACGCAACATCCCCACGCCAAGCTTTCGAAGCAAGCGCTTAAGAAGGCCAAGCGGAAAGCGGGCGGTCAACCGGGACATACCAAGCACGAACGCTCTTTGGTATCGGTCGATCGCTGTATCGAAATGATCTCCTGCAAGCCGACCGAATGCCGTCGGTGCGGCGAAGCGTTGAGCGGAACTGACCCCCAACCCCTGCGGCATCAAGTGTGGGAGATTCCCGAAATCCAGCCTTCGATCACCGAATATCAACTGCATCGGCTGCCTTGTTCCTGCGGCAAGACGACCTGCGGCGAATTGCCGGCGGGCGTTCCTTCCGGAGCGGCCGGACCTCGATTGATCGCTTTGTCGTCTCTTTTAATGGTCTGTTTCCGACTCTCCAAGCGACGCTGCGCTCTGTTTCTGGAACAGATCCTGGGTCAGGAAGCTTCCGCCGCCTGGATGGTCAAACTTCAGAACCGGGCGTCCGAAGCTTTACAGCAGCCGTACCGGGAATTACAGCAGGCCTTGCCTGGGCAAGCGGTGGTTCAGGGCGACGAATCTCCCACCAAAGAAGGTCCGATCAAGGCTTGGACCTGGACTTTTGTCGCTCCCCGATTCACTCTGTTCGCCTGTCGGACCAGTCGCAAGGCCGAAGTAGTTCGCGAATTTCTCGGCCCAGCGTACTCGGGCATCTTGAACTGCGACCGGGCCAAAATGTACTGGGCTTTCGGACGCCTGCAATGGTGCTGGGCCCATCTGATCCGCGACTTCCAGAGCCTGATCGACCGGCCTTGTTCTGTGTCGAAGCGGTTGGGCCGGGACTTGCAACGGCAAACTCGAGCGATGTTCGAACTCTGGAAACGCATTCGAGACGGGAGCCTGGAACGCCCGGAATTCCAAAAGCGGATGGTTCCGATTCGCTCGCAAATCGAAGCCTTACTCCTTCGAGGAAAATGCGACCGGAAAACGCGAGGCCTGTGCGCCGAACTCTGGAAGTACCGCACTCGACTTTGGACGTTCGTCGAAGTGGAGGGAGTCGAACCGACCAACAACGCGGCCGAGCGGGCCTTGCGGCCGTTCGTCATTTGGCGAAAAATCTGCTTCGGCACGCAATCCGCTGCCGGAAGCCGTTTCCTCGAGAGAATGCTCACGGTCATCGAAACCTGCCGACAGCAAAAACGCAACTGCCTCGCATTTATCAAAGAGGCTGTCCAGGCTCACTTCAACAACAAAACGCCCCGCTCACTCCTGGCCGGGGCGTGAAGGGGTACCACATAACGAGCTAGCAAGGACCAAGAACGCCCTACGGCTATTGCGAGATCAAGGTGCGGAGTCGCTCATACACTGCGGCGATTTATCGAGTGGCTCCATCGTGGAAGTTCTTTCGGTCCTCCCGTGCTGGTTTGTGTTCGGGAATCACGATGCCGATGAAGTCCCGCAACTCCAGCGAGCGGCCATGGAATTCGGCCCAGTTTGCCTCGGTTGGGGTGGCCTGATTGAGCTGGGTGGAAAGCGTCTCGGAATCGTTCACGGACATATGAGTTGGGACCTGCGACGGCTGCTTGATCGGAAGCCCGATTTTCTATTCTCTGGACACGATCACTTTCCTAGCGACAAGATGTTGCGAAATGGGAGACGAATCAATCAGGGTGCATTACACCGCACTGATCAATACACGGTCGCTCTCGTCGATTTGGAGACCGACGAAGTCAAGTTTCTACCGTTATCAGAGTGAAATTATCCGGATTTCGCCATATTTATTCTTTGGTTTACAGCGCTAAAAGCGCATTATAATGCACTCTTTGCTTGATTATGCTCTGGTTTTCAGGAATAATGGAATAAAACGCACTTTAGTGCGCATATTGGATTTAATAGGTTGATTCTCAAAGGTTCTTGATCAAAAAGCGCATTGTAATGCGCCGGAGTTTACGATGTCGCCTCAGGAAATCGGTGTGCAATTCCGCTCGCGCAGAAAATACCTCAAGCTGCGACAACGGGATGTAGCAGAGCTAGCTGGCGTCACACTCCGGGGGCTTACAGCCCTGGAAAAAGGAACTGCGAATCCCACCCTCAAACAGTTGGTCAAAATCGCCGATGTCCTCGGATTAGCTTTCCACCTCAGCGAGGGAACGAACCATGCAGCAAGCTCACGTCTATAGTAGAGGCATCCTCGCGGGGGTTCTTTCCAAGGACTCTACGGGATACCACTTTCAGTACCTCTCCGATTATCTCGCTCAGGACAGCCGGGAGTACCCGCCTATCAGCCTGAATTTCCCGAAACAGAAATCGGCGTTCAAATCGAACTTCCTTTTCCCGTTTTTCTACGGTCTGCTGGCTGAAGGAGAGGAAAAAGCTCTGCAGTGCCGATCACTCCGAATCGATGATAAAGACCACTTCGCTCGTCTTCTGAAAACCTGCGAAGCGGAAACCACCAGCGGAGTCACCGTGAAGGAGATTCCATGAACGGTTGCCCGTCGTGCTTCAAGTCGGGCCACAACACCTTCTGCACAAGTTGCAGGAAACGTCTCTTCAACGGGAAAAAAGTCTCGCACATACTTCCCTTCTCCCGACCGGCTTACAATGAGGCCAAGTTAAAAGTCACACCCGAGAGAATGTCGATATCCGGCATTCAGACCAAAATGTCACTGGTGCTGGAAGGCACGCAACTTAAGATGGTGGAATCCGGGGGACAATATATTCTGAAACCCATCCCTCTGGGGCAATTCCAAAGATTGGAAGTGACACCGCTAAACGAACACTTAACCATGCAGCTTGCCCGACAAATATTCGATATTGATGTGGCCGATAACACGCTGGTTCAATTCGAGGATGGGCAGCCTGCCTATCTCGTGCGCCGATTCGACGTGCAAGCCGACGGTCGGAGAAGCCTGAAAGAAGATTTCGCCCAGATCGGCAACTTATCCGAAGAGAACCGCGGGCAAAACTACAAGTACGACTTCTCATACGAAGAGATTGGTGAACTCATACGGCAGTACGTGGCCGTGCACGCCTTAGATCTCGAGCGATTTTTCACTCTGGTAGTTTTCAATTATCTGGTGAATAACGGAGATGCTCATGCGAAGAATTTTTCGCTGATGCGCGATGAGAATACCGGCGAATATCGGCTTTCTCCCGCTTACGACCTTCTCAACACGCGATTGCACGTTCCCTTGGAATCCCGAACGGCCCTGGATCTTTTCAAGGAAAATTACGAAACAGATAGTTTCAAGGCGAATGGCTTTTATGCACACGATGACTTCGTCGAGTTTGCTCGAAGGCTGAATTTAGTCGAAGGTCGCTACCAGAGAATCCTCAAGAAATCGACCGACCGGATCGGAGAGGTTTTTGAGTTCATAGATAAGTCGCAACTTCCTGCCGATTGCAAGACTTTGTACAGAGAGCATGTGACCGCCGCAGCGAATGCGATTGGCTATTCCTTGGCCAGATCGCAAAAAGGTTGAAGGCCACAGTTGTTTTAAGTCACCTTCGAGAGACGAGAACCTTCCAAATTCCTCACGTTGGGTTTTACGCCAACAACACCGGGAAAAGATGATGGCGGACCGAGTTTAAATCGTTCAGTAACCGGTCGGGATGCGCTTTTTCGAGCGTATCCCAATCGTGCGAGCCGGTGGCAACCAACCAGACTTCCACACCGGCGGCCCGAGCCGTTTCCAGATCAATGGTCATATCGCCGACGAAAAGTGTTTCCGACTTCTCTTTTGACAACCGATGCATGGCCGCGAGTAGCATATCCGGGGCGGGTTTAGGATGCGGAACATCTTCCGGTCCCATCACCACCGAGAAAAATTCGGCAACGTTCAGCGAGTTAACCAGCTGGCGGGTAATCGCCTGCGGTTTGTTGCTGCAGACTCCGGATGGAATGCCCTCCTCTTTCAATCTCTGAAGGAGTTCGATCGCTCCCGGTAACAATCGGGTATGCGAGAACATCACCGAGGGATGATGTTGCCGATAAATCACGGCGTTTTCCTCCGGATCACTATCCGGGAGCAGGTCCTTCATCAACTGTTGGAGGCCGAAACCGACCTTGGTCCGCACGATCGATTCCGGCAACTCCGGTTTGCCGCGATAGTGCAGCACGTGATTGACGCTGGCGGTGATGGCGGCGTAACTATCCGCCAAAGTGCCATCGAAATCAAATAGGACACAACGATAGGGATTCATGATGCCATTCTAGGAATGAAAAGAGAGACGCTTCCGATGGGAAAGTCGTCTCTCCAGAAATAGTTCGACAGCGCTATTATCGCAACAGACCCACATCCAGCGCGGTAGCGATATTTCGCCAGATATACCACGCCCCGGTCTTCCAGGCCGTGTGAATTTTCACCGTCGCCAAAGTGCCCGGCACGACGGCTTCATCGGGATCGAGGAGTTTCACATCGACGAGATAAGTCTGAACCAGTGGTTCAATCTGGTTCTGCTGGCTCGTCGGCTTGATGGCCAGACTGCCGCCTCCCTTACTCGTCAGACCCACCGGTACATCCTTTGCGGGAGCCTCCGGAAGATGGGTTATGACCCCTTTCATGATCCGATCGGCTCGGCCGGCCACGCGGATGGAAACCTCGAGTTCGTGGTACTTCTGCAAATGCTCGGCCAGCAGCTGATAATCGAGCGGGCCGACCGGAACCAGAATTCGCAATTTCGAAGGATCGCCAATCTTGCAGAGGGCCTTCTGATCCGACCTCTCCCACATCTTCAGATATTCGTCTTGATGCGGAATCCCCATCACCACACCATCGCGCGGGGCTTTGATCGCATTGAGTGCGCCAAGTTGTTCCTTCAGAACCCGGGCCTGATCGCGATATTTCTTCTCATCGTTCGTCGATTGAGTGAGATTGGAATTCCACTGCGAATAGGCATTTTGCGAGTCGGGAGTTTTCTTGACCGGAGCCGATTTCAAGGCGTTCAAGCGATCGTGATAGACGCTGGCCTGCGCTTCGGAAATCAGATAATCCTCTTCCATTTTCGGATTGGTGAACTCGGCCAGCAGCTGCCCCTTCAGCACGCGCTGACCATCGAACACCGCGACCCGTTGCAGAAAGCCCGAATCGGCCGGATAGACCGGTATCAGCGCATCTTCCTGGAACTGAATCAGCCCCTTCTCCCGAATGCGGCTGACGGGCAACGGCACCAGGAACAAACCTGCCAAAAGCGATGCACAGACCAGCAGCGTGACGGCCACTCGTTTGCGTTTCATGTCGGGTAACCTCCCTCGCTGACGAATATTTTTTGCAACCCGGAACATCGGCCAGAAAATCATGGTCGCCACCGCGGCGAAGGCCAGAATTAAACTTAACGATTGCAGTTTGTACGGTTTTAACCATCCGGACAAAAACCAGATGATGCTAAATGTCACGATCCAACGGTAGATGTAGCTGGTGACAGCATAAGTAACGAACAGCACTTTTCGGCTGGGGGCCATGTAGGGTTCGGGGGGCACTTCGATACCCAGACAGGTCTCGTTGAAAGCGTTCATCAGATAGCGATTGGAACGCTCGCGAAGATTCGGCACTTCCAGCCAGTCCGCCAGGATGTAATAGCCGTCGAACCGCATCAGGGGATTGGCATTGAAGACGAAAGTGCTGATACTGCAGAGCGTCATCAACGACAAAGCCAGATTGTTGACGAAGGGCCACATCGGCGTGTACCACCAGACGAAGGTCGAGGTGGCCGCGATGATCAACTCCACATAGATTCCGGCGAAGCTGATGATGATGCGTTTCCATTTATCCGCCAGCGTCCAGGAATCGGTCACGTTGCAATAGAGCGCGGGCGAAAAGCACATTAATAGTGCGCCCATTTCGTGACATTCGCCCCCGAAAGCCTTACAGCTCAGGCCGTGCCCGAACTCGTGGATGACCTTGACGATCCCCAGCGAGATCCACATGTAAACGACGGTCTTGGCGTTGAAGAACTCGTTCTGAGCCGGCAATTTATCCCAGAAAATTGACCACTTCATGGTGATCAGGGCGATCGCGGCCAGCATGTAGGCAATGCTGACGACCAGGAACCATTTGGTGAAAATCCAGGAGAGGTTTTTGTACAGGACGTTGAGAATGCGATCCGGATCGAAGACGGGCAGCTTGATGTAGAGGATATTCGTGATGCCCATCAGCTTCTTGGTGAGCCGATTCTTCCGCCGCTTCTGAAACAGATGCCGACCGGCCAGGGCCGATTCGTGATTGACCAGACCACTGGTCACGAGTTGTCGAGCGAACTGTTCCAGATCTTCCAGCGTCAGTCGGTGCGGACGAAATTCCGTTTCGAAATTGGTCCGCACATCTTCCAGCGTCCGTTTTCCGTCCAGGAGCTGGAAAACGTAATATTCCTGATCGTTGAATCGATAGTATTTCAGACCGACCGGATCTTTAACGACGTGGTAGATTTTGCCTTCGTAGCGTTGTCGGCTATGAACCAGATCGGCCCGGACGCACAGGCGCACCTGCTTGCGGCGTTCGGCATCTGGCACATATGTGGTATCCATCAAATTTCTTCCCGAGTTCCGTCGGCCATCCCTGATCTACTGAGGCAGAGCCCGCAACCGCATTGCGGCGCGGGCTAAACTTGATACTTTCGATGAAATCAGGGCTGGATGATCACGGTCGCCGTATCGCCCGGTAAGAGCTGCCAGCGTTCTTCGGTCGGATTTTCCAACTCGGCGATGATCCTCACCGTTTTGCCGTTCGGTTCCACCTGGGAACCTTTTTTGGGAATCACCCCTTTATAAACGTGCGTCAATTCTTCGGTATCGGGCAGTTTCCAGAGATAAACCGATCCCTTCTTGGTACCCGCAACAATGAATCCCCCCACCCCGACGGTCGAGAATGCCGCGGCGGTGGCCTGAGCGTTGTCATCGCAGATGAGGTTTTCCAGTTCGGCACTCTTCCCGCCCCCGGTCGGAGTTTTCCAGACCTGCAGGCTCCCCTCGGTCGAACCGGTGGTGACGATGACGCGATCGCCTTTTTCGTTCAGCTTGGGTGACAACAGGGCCAGACCGGCGAACTTGTTGCTTTCGGAAGGAGATTGCAAGGTGCTTTCAGTCACACCATCTCCCAAGGTCACGATATTCAATCGGGTGGGATCCTGGTCGATCAGCATGCGATTCCCATCGTCGCTGACACCAAGATTGGAAACTTCACCGCCGCGGTGGTCGAAGCTTCTTTCCACCGTGGCATTCTTGTCTCCCATCTTCCAGACGCAGGCGGCATCATTGTCCTTACCCACGGAAACCACACGGCCCTGGGGCAGAAACGCCAGCTTAACTACTGGTTGGACGTGTTTGCGTTCTTCAAACTTGTAGAGTTTCTTCCCCGTCGCGGTTTCCCACAGATAAATGTC
This sequence comes from Telmatocola sphagniphila, assembly GCF_018398935.1. Lineage (GTDB taxonomy): Bacteria > Planctomycetota > Planctomycetia > Gemmatales > Gemmataceae > Telmatocola > Telmatocola sphagniphila. The sequence continues at coordinate 2,708,508 of NZ_CP074694.1, forward strand.
CCGTTCATCCGACGTCACGCAATATTTGCCATCGGGAGAGATCGCACAAGCGAGAACCCCGCCCACATGGTGACCATCGAATTCTTTGGCTTCCGACTTGGGGGTACCGATGTACCAGAGTCGAGCTTTACCATCATCGCAACCGGTGACGATGAACTGTTTCGCCACGCTGGGAAGGGTGCAGGCGAGTGTACGAACCGGTTCCTTATGCTTGAAAGAAGCTTTGATGGATTTCAAATCCCACATGTGAACCGAGCCATCTTCGCTGGCGACGAAGACCAGATGATCCGGCCCGAGTCGGGTCGTCGCGATAGCCGTGATTGGCCGGCTACTGGTTCGAGGCATCGTCAAGTATTTGCCCGTCTTACGGGAGGGCTGAATCGTGACGGCCATACCGTCCTGGATTAAGCCCAAGTTCTGAACGTCGACGGCCCCTTCGATTTGAAGGTGCTTAGTATCCTGGATTTGCAGAATGGTTTCGCCGGCCTTGATGGCATCTCCAGCCTGTTTATTGATTGATTGGACTCGTCCACTGAGTGCGGGCGAAATCGTGTGTCGCGACAGCTTCTCCTGGGCCGTATCAAATTCCACTTTGGATTTACCCAAAGCAGCCTTCTTAGACTCCGCCTGGGATTCCGCAACCGTGACTTGAGCTTTACTCTTCGCAACTTCGATATCGGGAACTGCGGCCTTACCTTCTTTATTGGCTTTCAAATTGGATCTGTATTCGAGATCATAATACTCCACTTGTTTCCTTGCGGATTTTTCATCGGCAACCGCAACATCCATAGCTCGTAATGCGGAAAGAACATTTAAGATGGACATCTTATCCTCGAGTAAAGCGACGGGCTTGTCCTTCTCAACGTAATCGTTCACTCGCAGGCGGATATAGGTATAAATTTTCGCAGGTTGACCTTCTTGGGTATAAGGATCTTTCACATCCAAATATTCGAAGGGATCTGAAGGCTTCTGTTCGCCCGGACGCAAGGGACGCCCGATCCAACGGATCGTCCCTTCGAGTTCGCTCGGCACATCCTGCTTCGCGGGCAGAACAATGTGTCCCTGGGGGACCAGAATCGGATCGGCTTTGATAACACCCGTCTTGATATCCGCTTTATCGAAGGCTACCGCTTTGGGATAAAGCAGGTTGCCGATCTCCACCGGGGTACTTGGCTGGTTGGAGGTCACATTCGTATTGGCCGAAGAAAGACCGTTACCGATGTTCACCGCATCGGACTTGATGGTTACCGGATCGCAAGCGGTCAGGGCCAGCAAGCCCACTCCTAGCAGCGGTAAAAATCTTCGCATATTCATGATACCTCGGAGAATAAGTTTAAGCTAACCCAGCCAGCGCTATACGTGAAATAAACCGGAGCAACTCGTGGCCGCTCCAGGGAAGTCATAATTTTTACAACCAGAAAATTACGTGTTCGTGCAGGAAGTCGAACACGCCGTAAAACAGCGAATAGCCCAGAGAGTGATTGCCGCAACGGATATTGGTTTTCACTTCCAGGCCCGTTAGCAACAAACCCTGTTGAATGTGTTCATCGAGAGGCATTTCCGGATCGTTCACAGTGACGATTGCCGTGACCACCGGCTCGGATTCGTTGTGATCATCCTTATTCGCAACGGCTTCGCTCGTGATATCCTTGCGATAGAGCCGTCCCGCATACTTCACGGTGGTCTGGCTCGAGAGCATCACGTCCACATTCAAGTACTCGTTCGGATCCTTGGTCTGGAACGCACGAAGAATCTGGCCGATGTGCTTTTGGGGAATCTTCTGTTCGATTTCCCAAGCGCCGGAGGTGTTCGCGATTCGCAGGATTGGTTCCGTGGGTTTCAGAGGCCGATTCAACAGGGTTTCGCGTTGATCGGGGGAAATTACGTGCCATTCGGGGATTGCCCCGTTACCTACGCGTGCTCGTTCGAACTGGGGAGCTTGCACTACGATGACGCCAGGTTTATTGATATCCGAGTTAGTCGATTTCAGTTTCTGATTGAGTTCTTCCGACTTGGCCCGCAAGGTCGTGCGGTATTCTTCCAGCTTAGATGCTCGATCCGCCTTTTGATCGGGAGTCATTTTGTCATCTCCCAAAGCATTCTGCTGCAGCACGTCGATATTGTTTTTCGCCCCGTCAATTTCCGTTTTCAGCTTCATGATATCGGCTTTAAGCTCATTCGATTCCAGAATGGCGACGGGAGTTTTCGGCAGCACGACATCGCGCGGTTTAACCCGAATTTCGCGGACCTGCCCTTCCATTTGCGGGAAGATATAACGGCGTTCCTTGGGCAGCAATTGCCCCTTTGCATCCATTTTCAGCGGGTAAGGAACATAAATCATCGCGCAAGTAATGAGTGCCGCGAGGGCAAGACCAAAAATCGTGTAAAGCCGCGTCTTCCCCCCAACGCCCTTCTGCACCCAGGAAACCGGTTTCCAGACCACCTTCAAAGGAACGGCCTTCATTTCCGCCGCGTTGTATAAAGCACTAGCGGCGTGGGGAGCCATCACTTCCAGGCGTTGAATGAGTGGTTCGCTGCGTTCGGGCGGCTCAAAGCATTCCATCAAGATGGCCGAGCGGCAGGGCTTCTCTTTTTCCTTGTCCTTGGGCCGTTCCCGCTCATCGCGAATCGGTTTGAGGACCAGCAATTTCGAGTTGCTCTCGGCTAAATAGCGATCAAGAGCATTCAAAACAGCAGGCGGCAACGATTCATCGCGCTGGCCACGATAGGTCAAAGTTTCGTTCCATTCGATCACTTTGTCGAATAGCTTCCGCATCGACCGAACGTGTGTACTCGATTTTTCGACGACATCCGCGCCGCTGACGCACTCTACCGTCGTTTTGCGGCCATGCTGCACACCGACCGAAACCCGGTCGCATTGGATGAGTCGTCGGCCTTCATTGGCGATCTGGAAAGCGACTTCGGCCGGAGAGAGCGAACTGTGGATTTTCTGGGTGAATTTCTCGAGTCCCTGCCAGACTTCTTCCTGCTGCGTATTTTTTCGGGCCGAGTGATTGCGGTTGTAATTCGACGCATAACCGGCCATCTGCTCGATGTAGCGGTAAAAAGTAGCGTGAATCCGGTTATCGGTATAAGGTTCGGTCCAGACTTCGAGCAGTCCGACAATGGCATTCTCGTCCGATACGATCGGCGAGAGAATGACCACATAATCGGTCAGGTTCGCAGCCTGGCTGCCATCCTCCGCGCTCATGGCCGCGTAAGGTTCGAGCATAATGGGCCGGGCCACCGCGAAGGCCTGCCGTAGCAACTCGTTGTGAATCTGACGTCCCTGCGGTTTATCGTCGAGGCCGACTTTGGCCATATTCTGCTGGCATTGAATCTGAAGGAAGCCTTGCGGCGTCTTGATCCAGACTGCGCCGGCGAAGCCATCGATCCCGGCCAGGACCCGGGCCAGGAAAGTCTCGAAGTAATCGGTGGGAGGGAGGTTGGAACCCGAAAGCTTGGCAACTTCTTCGAATGCAGTGTCTATCTGACGGGAGAGACGCTTCATTCCGTCGTTGTCTAAAGACATGGGAGTAACCTTGTTTACCACGGAGGCAACCTCGCTCGTCTGAAAATTAACGAAATAGTCGAACTACCATTCTATCAGGAAGGTCCAGCGCTGATGCAATCGTTTTTATCGGAAAAATCCCTTTTATTGGACTTATCCAACGTCTGTAGAGTGCCAACCTCTGGGCGCACAATCCTCATTATCGGATAGACGGTATGATCGGCTAAATCGCTTTAAGTTGATTTCGGGCGATTCAATCGGTGAAATGTATTAAATCGTTATAAATCCTACAAAAGTCAAATTCAGAACTGAGCCAGATGATCATTTTCCCATTTTAATATTCGCGCCATGGCTTCATCCGCTTCACATTTTTCTTCCGGTATCGGAAATTGGAATCGCTCGGTAGCCGCTAGCTGCAGCGCGCCGGCTTTGGAGTGACCATCCGACCAGAGAACCACGAATTTGCTGATCGCTCGGGCTTTTTTCTGCAGTTGACCGATTTTTTGATTGGCGTCGCCGACGTCGGGGATTGTTTCTTCGAGCAGTTCCGCCCAATCAACGAGCCACTCCACGAGCATGCGGGCTTCGATATCCCCCAGTCCGCGCGTCAGAGCTTCGTCATTGATTATGCGACGATACATCGGTTCTACAATCATCCAATTCCCCCTCACATCATTGCGGTCGGTGAAACGAACTTACCCCGGATCGATCTTGGGAGTATTCGAATGAATCGCTCCCCAGGTCCACTGGGATGGAAGAACTTCCCCGCCGCTCTGAATAGCCGTCAGGCCCCCACTGACAGGCGGGACCATAACGGTCGGCAGCTTTAGAAGCAACCTCAACCTTATCCTGTTGCGTTCAACCCCTTTTCAAGCGTATAACAGCATTTCAGCCAACATAAGAAAAACAGGAACAGGTATGTATTCGATCTCGCCGGGATTGTTCGGAATAATCGCCAACTCCTCTCAACTCGAATGGCTGGACCTTTTCGCAATCTGCGCAGCTTTCCTGCTTTACCTTTTCGGGCTGATACTTTTCCCCAGATTTTTCGCTCAACCCCTAATCTGGTTGCTCACACACACCATCTATAGGGTTCGCATTTTCGACCGCGACAAAGTTCCCGCGGAAGGACCGGCTCTGATCGTTTGTAATCATGTCAGCTATGTCGATTGGCTTTTTGTCTGGGCGGCTTGCCCGCGCAAGGTGCGATTTGTCGGCTGGGCCGGTTTCGCCAAGTACCGATTGATCTCCTGGGTTTTTCAGATCACCAATACGATCCCCATCGATATGCGGGCCAGCCCGAAGGCGATTCTGCGAACGCTGGACAGCATTGCGGAAGCGCTGGACGCCGGAGAGGTCATTTGCATTTTCCCGGAAGCCACTCTGACGCGGACGGGAACCATGCTGCCCTTCCATCGCGGCATGGAACGAATTCTGAAAAATACGAAACGCGATGTGCCGATTATCCCCACGTTTCTCAGTCAGGTCTGGGGATCAATCTTCAGCTACCGGACTGGTAAATTGTTCTGGAAGCTGCCGGAACAGATTCCCTACCCCGTCATGGTCACTTTCGGTTCAGCATTACCGAAAACCACACCAGCAGCTGAAGTGAGGCGCGTCCTCGAAGAAGTTTCGGCCGAGGCGGCCATTCGCGAGCAGGCGTATCTGCTCCCCCCCCATCGCTGCTTCGTTCGAAGGGCGTGCAAATTCCGATTTTTGAACAAGCCCTGCATCATAGACACCAGTACTCCCGTGCACCGCACGCTGAGCTTCGGGAAGACTCTGGTCGCCAGCATCTGTTTGTCGCGCTGGTTAAAAACCAAATTGGGAAATGAAATCTACGTCGGCATTTGGCTTCCCTCCAGCGCGGGCTGCGCGCTCGCAAACGTAGCCCTGGGATTACTTGGAAAAACGACCGTTAATCTCAACTACACGGCCGGAAAGGAAGCCAACCTCTCTTCAGCCCGTCACGGTATGAAAGCCGTTCTGACCTCCCGGAAGTTCCTCGAAAAGATTCCTCTGGAATTAGATGACTCCATCGAGCGAATTTTTCTCGAAGACGGCGTCAAAGCGATCAGCAAGTACCAGCAAATTTCCACTTTCCTGAAAGTCGTTTTGCTTCCTGGGTGGGTGGTCGATCTTTTCGTACTGCGGTTGGGTAAGCAAAGCGTCAAAGATCAGGCCACGGTCATCTTCTCGAGCGGCACTACCGGTCAACCCAAGGGAATCGTTCTCAGCCACGGAAATATCACTTCGGAAGTCTCCTCATTCTGTCAGCGGGTGGGCTTCATTACCTCCGACCGATTTCTGGGCGTTTTGCCGATCTTCCACAGTTTTGGCTACACGGTCACCTTCTGGGCTCCGCTGGTTTCCGGATTTTCGGTCGTGTTCTATCCCGATCCCCGTCAGGCCCGAGAGATTGGTGAAATCTGCCGGAAACACCGGTGCACACTCCTGGCCAGTACCGCCACTTTTCTGCGCCTCTACATTCGCCGTACTGAAAAAGCGGACTTCGCAACTTTGCGGATCATCGTCTGCGGCGCCGAGAAATTACCGCCGACTCTCGCCGAGGAATTCCACAAAACCTTCGACATCTGGCCTCAGGAGGGTTACGGCTGTACCGAACTTTCCCCCGTAGTTTCGGTAAACATCGCGGATGTCGCCCTGGGAGGTTTAACGCAACAGAACCAGCGCATCGGCTCGATCGGCCAGCCGATTCCGGGAGTCGCCGCACGCATCGTCAATCCCGATACTTACGAATCGCTCGGCCTAAACAAGGAGGGGATGCTCCTAATCAAAGGGCCGAACGTCATGCTCGGCTATCTGAACCAACCGGAAATGACGGCCAAGGTCATTCGAGATGGATGGTATGTCACGGGCGATATGGGTAAGATCGACGATGATGGCTTCATTTACATCACCGGTCGAATCTCTCGCTTCGCCAAGATTGGCGGCGAAATGGTACCGCTGGAAAAAGTCGAAGAGGAGATGCTCAATATTGTCGGAACGGCCGATCGCCTTCTGGCTTTAACCGCCATACCAGATGAACGCAAAGGCGAACGCCTGATGGTATTACACCTATCGTCCCTGCAGGCCAACAAAAAAGAGATCCTGACGAAATTGAGCGAAAAAGGAATTCCCAATCTCTGGATTCCGGGCGAGCGGGACTTCTTCCAGATCGAAGAACTGCCCGTGTTAGGTACCGGCAAACTCGACCTCAAGAAACTCAAAGATCTGGCGCTGGAGATAGGTAAAAAATCGTGACCGTTCCTTATGATGTCCGCCGGTGTCGGGTTGTGCTGGTTCAACCTTATTATGAAGGGAATGTCGGTTCGGTTGCCCGGTTGATGCGCAACTTCGGGTTGGAAGAATTGGTCTGCGTCCGCCCGATTGCCGATATTCTCAGCCCGGAAGCAAGACGGCTCTCCACGCACGCCTGGCCGATCCTGGAGAAAGCCCGCATCGTCGATTCCATTGATGAAGCGCTTGAGGGCGTGGCCTATGCCCTGTGCACCTCGGCAAAAGTGGCTGGTCTCTATCGCGAACAGCATTATGGCCGGCCGGATGAGCTACTTCCCAAATTGGTGCAGGTTCTCCCCTCGGCCTCGACCGCCCTCGTCTTTGGACCGGAACCGCACGGCTTGTCGAATGAGGAAGTGGCCCGCTGCCATGGCGTGATTCGGATTCTCACCGAGAATCTCGAATCGGCTCTCAATCTGTCGCACGCGGTGGGAATCTGCCTTTACGAATTGCATATGTCGAAGCTGCGGCTGCAAGGAACTGCTCAAGGGTCGACGCGAAAGATCGCTACTTTCCAGGAGCAGGAGAGAATGTTCCAGCATCTCCAGGAAAGCCTGGAGGCTTTGCATTTTCTTTTTGGCCAGAGATCGGATTCGTTGATGAATGCTTTTCGGCAACTCATCATTCGCGCCCATCCGACCCACGCGGAGGTAAAGATTCTCCATGGTTTGGCCCGGCAGATTCTCTGGCAGGTTCAGCATGGCACTCCGCTCGAACAACCCATAGACCTTGATTCGCCTCCCGAGGAGAACTCCTGATGACCCGATGGCCCTCACTCCTGTGTCTATTAACTCTCTCATTCACCGGGTCGAAGGTTCGATCCGAAGAACGCATCGATTGGGACAAGAAGAAAGCGGCGGAGTATCTCGATAGCCGTGCAAAAACCTGGTTCGAGTTCGACGGCGGGTTTCGAGGGGAAGGTACAACCCGTTCCTCCTGTATCTCCTGCCATACAGGCTTGCCCTATATTCTGGCGCGAGCGGAATTACGAAAATCGAATTCGGAGGTGGAACCGACCCCATCAGAAGCGAAATTTCTCGCTCAAACCCGAATGCGAGTGAATTCCTGGTCGGAACTGAGCGATCCAAAATACTCACTTTTCTACAGCCATTCCGAAGATAAAAAGAGGCAATCGTGGGGTACCGAAGCCGTTATAAATGCGTTGGTTCTGGGTCTGGAAGACCGTCGCACCGGCAGAAAATCCCCTTCGTCGGAAACTGAAAAAGCCCTGGCGAATCTTTGGAAAGTTCAGATCCCGGAAGGCAAACAAAAAGGCTCCTGGGACTGGTTGGATTTCGGACTGCAGCCGTGGGAATCCGAGGAGGGGCACTACTTCGGTTCGGCCCTCGCCGCCGTGGCGCTGGGTCAGGTTCCCGGCTATCTTGGCTCGGCCAAAGCCGCTCCGGAAATCCAAAAGAAGATTGAGAATTTAAAAGACTACCTTCGCGGGCAATCCGCGAATCAGTCGCTGTTCAACAAGATTTGGTTACTTTGGGCGGCAACTCAGTGGCCGGAGTTGCTCACTGCGGCGGAGAAACAAAAAATTTGCTCGGAGGTTCTATCCAAGCAACAAGCCGATGGAGGATGGAACCTTGCTTCGCTCGGCCATTACTCCCGTCACGACGAAACCCCCGAGGAAAACTCTTCCGACGGGTACGCCACCGGGTTAGTTCTGCATGTCCTTCAACTAGCCGGTTTCGAGCGATCCGATGCAAAAATTTCGTCGGGTCTGAGGTGGCTAGGCAAAAATCAAAGCCCGACCGGGGAATGGTTGGCCACATCGCTCAACAAAAAACGCGATCCGAACAGCCACGTAGGGAAGTTCATGTCTGATTCCGCAACAGGCTTTGCGGTGCTCGGGCTGAGCCATTAAAATCCTCAAAATAAAAATCGGATTATGTTATTTTCACTTAAATTGAGGAGGAGCTTTCGCTCATTTCTCATAACATACGCCCGGTAATTAGTTTAGAACTATTTCGAATAGGAATAAAATTAGTACTTGATTCCCCTAGTCCAATCAGACTATCTTTAGTATGATCGGACTAAATATGACAACGGACATAATTAACGCAGACACGCTGGATTCAAAACCCGAGAAATCGTCCCGTCGACTGGATATCGCTTCCATTCGTCGGGAACAGATTATCGAAGCGGCGATTCATATCATCGTGAGTCAGGGTTTACAGAATCTTTCGCTCTCCCGGATCGAAGAACGGACCGGCATGAAGCGAGGGCAGCTAACTTACTACTTCCCGGCCAAAGAGGAGATTCTGATAGCGGTCTTCGACCGCCTCCTGGAGCGGATGCTCGAGAGAATGAATGACGGGGTGAATTTCAAGGAAAAGCACGGGATCCCCTCCGTCTGGGATATGTTTCGAAAGCGCCTGACGGAGCGTTTGAAGCAAAACGGACCGGAGGAAAGCTCTTTCAGTGCCTTGCAGTTTACGTTTCTGTCTCAAATCGAGCATCGGGAAGATTACCGTCGGAAATTGGCCACGCAGTATGAGGAATGGCGGCGAATTCTTTCTGTGCACTGGACACTGACCGGGAAACCCGTGGAGAATTTTGCAGAATCGGATCCGCGAATTGTGGCTTCTTTCCTTCAGTCCTTGATGTTGGGACTGAACGTGCTGCTCACGGCGGATCCGAAAGCCTTTGATATTCAGAAAATGTTTGAATTTTGTGTCCGTCTTCTGGGACCATTATTCACCAAAGATCCAGAGCCAACGAACGAAGAACCCCAAAATATCGCCGGGGAGGATGTTGCGAAATGATCGACACGAATGAAATGCCCAACGGGTCCTCGATGGCCGCGGTGGCGCCCATCCTGTCCGAAAGGGTGAAACAGCTCCAACTCCATGGCCGAATGGAAGGAGACAAGCGGGGCGGGTCGAACGCCTTTTTGCCCTGGTTGCTTTGCATTTTGATGGCCATTGCCTGGGCCAGCGTGGGCATTCGCTACTACAGGGCGAATCCCAATGCGAGTAACGCGGCTGCACCCAACGGCCCTTCAACTCCTCCGGGCGAGGCCCCGAAGGATTCCGCCGGTAATCCCATCAAAAAAGAAGCTCCCAAGCAAATTGCCCGGAATCCGGACGAACCCGTCCTGGACATGAAGGGGTACATCATCCCGGCCCATACCATCTCCGTCAGTCCGATCGAGGTCAGCGGTCGTATCGTCCGGCTGGAAATTGAGGAAGGAAAATCCTTCAAAAAAGACGACGTTCTCGCCGTCATTGATGACAGCAGCTTCCGGGCGGATCGGGACGAAGCCAAAGCGAACTGGGATTCTCTGATCGAAAAAATGCGGGAGATGAAGAACGGCAACCGACCCGAAGAAATCGAGCAAGCTCGAGCCGAGTTACTGGAAGCGGAAGCCAATTTGAAGGCGGCCCAACTGGAGTGGGAGCGCTATCAAGGGAAAAAAGTGGATGCCATTGCTCGAAAAGATTTCGACACCGTCGAAAGTTCTTATCGCGGCGGTCTGGCTCGAGTAGCCAAACTCCGCCAGAGCTTGCGTTTGATGGAACTGGGCCCCCGAGAAGAGAGAGTCAAAGGCGCTATCGCCGATGTGGACGCCGCGAAAGCCCGGCTCGACCGCGCCGAATGGCGTCTGAAAAATTGCACGATTTTCAGCCCCGTCGATGGGGTCATCCTTGCGAAACGGGCGGAAATCGGCAGCTTAATCAATCCCGTCGTGGGTGGTGTGGCCACCAGCCTTTGCGACATCGCCGATTTGTCGGACATCGAAGTCGATATGGAAATTCAGGAACGCGACGTTTCAAAAGTATTCGATGGCCAGTACTGTAAAATCAAGGCCGATGCGTTTCCCGAGCGGAGTTACGACGGTTATGTGGATCGCTCGATGCCGATTGCCAACCGAGCACGCGGGATCGTTCCCATTCGAATCAAAGTCGTCGTTCCTCCCACGGAAAAACAGGGGAAGTATCTGAAGCCCGACATGGGCGTGGCGGTGACCTTCTTCAACCAGCGATACGACAAGTGGCCCAACAAGTGGAATGTGCCGGTCGACCCGATCCCCGGTTCATTGGCCCCGGCCCCAGCGGCCGAGCCCAAGAGCACTCCGCCAGCCGTCGAGCCCAAGAACCCAACACCTTCTGAATCCAAGAAAGCAGGCTGAAACGTGTTGTCAGGATCCCCAAACACCCTGGTCCGCGTTCAGGATTTATACAAGTCCTTCGTACGCGGCAACGAAGAGATCCAGGTTCTCAAGAAACTGACTCTGGAAGTGGCACGCGGCGAATTCCTCGCCTTGATGGGCCCATCCGGCTCGGGAAAAACGACCCTGCTGAATCTGATTGCCGGGCTCGATCAGCCGACCGGCGGCAGCATTACTGTGGACGGCGAAGTCATTTCAGAAATGTCCGAAAGCCAACTGGCCCGATGGCGGACGCGCAACGTCGGCTTCGTGTTCCAGTTCTACTATCTTCTGCCGGTACTCACGGCTTATGAAAATGTGGAGCTGCCTTTGCTGCTCCTTCCCATGTCCAAGGAACAGCGCCGCAAGCAAGTCCTCACGGCCCTCGATCTCGTAGGGCTGTCCAGTCGCTTGACTCACCGCCCGGGGATGCTTTCCGGGGGGCAACAGCAGCGTGTCGGCATCGCCCGCGCCATGGTCACCGACCCCGCCCTGATCGTGGCCGACGAACCGACTGGGGACCTGGATTCCAAATCGGCCGATGAAATTCTGAAGCTGATGCAGATCTTGTGCGAACAGGTGAACAAAACGATCATCATGGTGACGCACGATCCGCACGCCGCCGAAAAGTCGCAACGGACTTTGCACCTGGATAAGGGCCGGCTAGTGGAAGATGATGACCGCACCCGGGCTTACATGCGGGAAACGCCTCCGAAAACCAATCAGGAGGTGTTCACATGATGCCCTACCCAGAGTTCACTTTCTTCGAAGGGATGCTGATTCTCTTCAAATTCCTGATGTTGGTCGTACTTCTTGCACTACTTGCAGCAGTCGTGACCATGCCGTTGTTCTTTGCCATCGTCACTTATATCTCGAAGTGGTTGGGTGCCAGAGAAGGCATGGACCGGACAACCGGATCGATCTTTTCGCGAACTTGCAATTTCCTGATCTGGATCGCGGTACCTTTGCTGAGTCTGTCCGGAACTGTATTCCTCCTGGGCTATTCGGGTGGCCTCGATGCTTTCAACTCGACGCATCCTCAGAAATCGGTAGCGAATCCGCGGCCCATCAAACGAGAGTTCGTCAACAAATTCGAGGATCTTACTCGTAATCTGACCGGCCAGGCAGAGTTGATCAGTCAGGCCAATTCAAAGCAGGAACTCACACCGGACGAAGAGCTTGAGAAAATCGGAGCGGAGAACTCGTTGAAAATGATGAGATCGGCGATTGTCTTTTTCATCTATCAAATCGGCCCTATTCCTCTGATCGTGATTCTCGCCGCGGTGATCTTCGGTCGGCGGAAGCTCCAGCTCATTGTTCGAAGTCTGAATAGAAATCCGCTGCGCACTTCGCTTATGTATGTGGCCATTTTCGTGCTGTCGTCCGTGCTGGCTTTGGTCTGGACGGTCCTGTCGTTCATCGACGAAGTGACTACGGAGCAGGAAGGAACTCTAAAGGCCATTATCACCGAACGCTATCAAATTCCTTCTCAGCTAAAACCTACGCACGTTCGGGAACTGTGGCGATTGGTGGAACAGCTTCCTCCGGAAAATCGTCCGCAGAACGGCGACGACGACCTGATGACCTGGGCGTTTCTGGCGGGAACTCTCGACCCGAAAAATAAAACTGCTCAGAACTCCTTCTTCCTATTCTGCATGGAACCCCGAAAAGTTTTGACCATGCTCGACGGCCTGGAGGATCTCACGCAAGAGCAAAGGAAGATGCTCGAAAAAGCCGCCGCCGCGATGGAAGAAAACAAGAAAGGTGTAGTGATAGGACTCGAAAAGCTGACGCAACTCGGGAAGCGCGTCGGCGATCGTATTCAATTGACGGGATTGAACTACACCGATCTGGTTTTCGATATGGAAATCGTTGGCACCTTCCCCGGTGGAACTCGCTACGACCAGAGCGCGGTTATGAATCGGGATTACCTTTATCAGGCTCTCGACCGGTACAAGGGGGAAAAAGGCAAAGAACATCCCATGGCGGACAAGTGCCTGAATCTGATCTGGCTGCGATTGCCCAACAAGCAGGCTTTCGATCAACTCGCTGAACTGGTCGACGCTTCGGGTCGCTTCAGCCCTTCCATTAAAATTGAAACCTCCTCGTCCGGGATCAGCACCTTCCTGGACGCTTACAAAGAAATTCTCTGGGGACTGCGCTGGATTCTGGCGCCCGTTCTGATGGGCACTATGATCCTGATCATTGCGGTAGCCATTAGCATCAGCGTGCGCGAAAGGCGGACCGAAATGGCCGTCTTGAAAGTGCTGGGGTATCAACCGGGCACGATCATGCTGTTCGTGCTGGGTGAGGCAATCTTCATCGGTATGCTTTCTGGCTTTCTGGCCATGTGTCTGATTGCCGTTCTGGTGAACGTGGGTATGGGTGGGGTGAACTTGAAAATTGCTTTCTTCGGGCGATTCTTCGTACCGAACGCGGCACTCTGGTGGGGCCCGGCACTCGGAACCTTTGCTTCTTTGGTGGGCAGTATCATACCGGCCCTGTCCGCCCGTTCGGTTAAAGTGACCGATGTATTTTCTCGAGTGGCTTAATCCTCTTGGTCTAACTCCGATTAAAGGCGAATAATGTCGGCTCTGGAAGAACAGATTGACGTAAAAACTCCTCCGCTTCCCAAGGGCCTTGAGCCCCTGCAAGACGATGAGGAGTCTTCGTTTTTGACCCGAATTCAAGACAACTTCGTGAAGCTGGCCAGCTTTTTGGCCAGCTTCATTCCCATGCCCGCAATTTTGCACTTCTGCCGGGCCGTTTCGCCCCGAACAGAATTAGAAATCGAAATGGATCCATTGCTCGGCCGACCGAGAATTGTGTCGTTTCTGCTAGGAGTGATTTCCCTTTTCCTGCTGGTTTCCGCTTCGGCGTTCTTGGCATTTATCTCCTGGGGATTGCTCAATTACTTCGGGCGAAATCCTTTTAATGCAATCGCGGAATTGAGTGCGGACGATCTGAAAGCGGCTATTACGGGTATCGTTCAGGGCACGATCCCGTTTATTTACGCTCTCGAATTCCTATCCATTTCGCAGCTCGAACATTTCCCTGATCATTTCCGCCAAATCGCCTGGTTCATCCAGAAACGTACGGCGATCCTGGGGAATCTCCTTTTGTTCGGACTTTCGCTGATCCCGCTCTCCGTTTTCATCATGGCCTTACCCATGGTTTTCCCGAATGAAGCCGTGCTCAGCGATACGATTCCCACTTATCGCAGTCGAATCGTCGGCCTGTTTCGTCGACTCATGGGGGCACTGACTGCTCTGGCCGTGCTGGTAATTCTGGTGGCCGTCTCGATTGAATTAGTTTCACTACTGAAGTTGCAAAAATCGTATGTCAGCCCGATTCCCGCCAAGATCTTCCCGCAGGCTTTTCTCGATCTGCTGCCGACGGTACTCGTGGAACAATGGCATTACGTGCTGATCTGCGTCTACCTGCTGGATATCGGCCTACTGCTGATCATTGGAAAAGTGCCGCTACGCTACAACATTCGAAACATCTCCGTCCGCTGGCTGACGACCGCCATGACCGGACTAGCCTTCACGCTGGTCGTCGGATTGCTGATTCTGATGTTCTCGTTCGTAAACGGTTTGAACAAGGTCAGCAGCGAATCGGGAATTCCCGGGAATGTCTTCGTACTCTCCGAGGGCTCCATCGACGAGACTTTCAGCAATCTCGGCTACAGCGACATCAACCAGATGGAGAACGAGCGGGCCGAGGAGGACCGTAGCGGCAGACCCCTCGCCAAATCGATTGGCATCAAGCAGGTCAACGTTCCCGGTTCCAGTAAGAAAGTTAAGCTAATCAGCAAAGAAACTTACATTAGCGTGAACCACGAAGTGGCCGCTCGTCCCGGTTTTCCGATGCGGCATCGCCTATTGCCTGTCCGCGCCATCCAGGATGCCTGGGTCGCCGCCAAAGTCCATAACATGGAATTAATCGACGGGGAATGGTTCGACGATAAACCGCAACTCTCCGCCGACGGCAAGACGACTCTCACGCCTTGCGTCATGGGGGAAGCCGCTGCCCGTAAATTCGGTGAGGATGTTGGCAAACCCATCATGAAAATCGGAGACACGGTCAAACTCGGTGAGTTGAATATGGTCGTGGTGGGCATCATGAAATCCGAAGGAACCACTTTTGGAAGTGAAGTCTGGACCCGCTGGGAACGGGCCACTCAAGCGTACAACAAAAAAACCTTCACCACCGTAGTGCTCCGAGTTGAAGACGACAAACCGGAAAGCGCTGAGATTATGGCTTATCACCTCAGCACCAATTTCAAAAATCCCCGAGTTCGCGCGGTGACCGAGACTCAGTACTTCGAAGATCTTGCCAAGGGTAGCGCCGCTATCTTCACGGTGATTCTGGTCATTGCCGCCATCATGGCCATCGGCGGCATTTTCGGTGTGATGAATACCATGTTTGCTACGGTGGCTCAGCGAGTCAAAGACATCGGCGTCCTTCGCATCCTCGGATTCAAACGCTGGCAGTTACTCATTAGCTTCATGCTGGAGACACTATCGATAGCTCTTTTGGGAGGCCTCGTCGGCTGCCTGATCGGCTACTTCGCGGATGGCTTCAAAATGGATAGCACCCTCTCCAGCGGAAACGGTTCGAATAAATCGGTCACCATTCGCCTGACCGTGGATATGACCATCATCGTTTGTGCGATTCTATTCACGCTGATTATGGGCCGTCTGGGCGGACTGGTGCCGTCGCTGTCGGCCATGCGGATGAAGATTCTCGACTCCCTGCGATAAAACGCAAGGTCTGCCGGAACAGATCCGGCATGATCTTGCGCAATACCAGCAACATGATCAAAGCCAGCACTCCAGCTGTCCCAAACAGATACGGTGGCAGCTTACGAAAATCGTAAGCGGACTTCGTCAGTCGCCCCTCTGGTGCCACCACCAGATGCTTCACGTTACCAATTCGATATTCCCAGACCGCCACGCGGCTGCCCGGCGTCACCCCGGAATCGATGGTGATGATTAACTGCTCGGCTTCCACCGGTCTAAAAATTCTCGAAACTACCGAAGCGACTTCTCCCGCTGGCTGACCATATTGAGTGATATTCTCCCCTTCCCCAAGGGTGACTTGAACCGGCCGACCTTCTCTCAACTCCACCTTCAGAAAGTTCTGGTTGGAAGCGAGTTCCTTCATTGCCACCTCTGGAGCCAGCTCGACCCTTTTCGATACGGCAACGCAACCGAGAAAGAGTACGGAGGAGAGCACAGCGCCTCCTACGTCCACAAAATTGCTGATCGCGAACATTTCGCCCTTACTGGTCCGTGCCGCGGAGTACTGAAGCAGTGAAAAGAGCGGCACCAGAAAGAAGCTGGTCGAAAAACCGATGAGCACCGTCGAGAAAATTAACCCACTCAAGGAGGCGGTGAACAGACTGGCCAGCAGGCACCCGATGGCAATGCCCAGGGCGCCGATCGGGATCAGACCCAGTTCGATTTTCTTACCCGATAGCCACCCCGCCAGCGGACAGCCCAGCCCCAGACCACACGCGACCGTCCCAACCACGGCACTGGTTTTCAATTCATCCCAGCGCGGGCTCTGGCTTTCGCCAAACATGTAGACGGTGGCCCGCAGAAAGGTCACGACGAACGTAAAAAAGGCGATTCCCACGATGGCGAACAGCAAATCTCGGGTGGCCAATACGTGCCGAAAATTCTGAATCAAAGGAAAATAGATATATCTGGGAAATGGACGTTGGGGATTGGCCGCCGGAATTTTCTGAAGCTGCAGGCTGACGAAAAAGCCGATCAGTGCCAGCGATCCGAGGATGATACCAATTATCCATTCCGAGCCTTGAAACAGAAACGAAAAGACGCCGCCGCAGATGCTGCCGAGAATCGTTCCGAGGAAAGAAAACGATTCGAGATACCCGTTGCCTCGCGAGAGAAGTTCAGGTTCCAGGATTTCCGGCATGATGCCGTACTTAGCCGGACCGAAAAAAGCCGCGTGCATCCCCATGAAGAAGACAGTGGATAGAACCAGCGTCACTCCCTCCGCCTGGCCGAACCAGAATCCCGCTAAAGCGATCGCCGTGATGACAATTTCCGCCAGTTTCCAGAACACCAGCGCGTTGCGCTTGCTGTAGCGGTCGGCGAAGTAGCCCGCCAAGGTCACGAAGAGGAACCAGGGCGTATAGAACAGGACCGGCATCAGCGAGATCGCCTGTTCCTCGGTCAGTGTGCGGGAGTGAATCGCAAAAAACATCGCCGAGGCGTTGATGGCCTGATCGTTGAACGCGGCCAGAAATTGAGAGACGATCAGTGCAAAAAATGTTCGATTTTTGAGCGTTTTAGAGAGGCTGGTTCGTTCTCGGGATGTCGAGAGAGACTCGTTCAGCATTCGCAGAGATCCCGTGGAATCAATTCAATCTCTGGGGATGTATTAGCGAGTTAGTCCGATTTTGAAAGAGAGAAGCTACTCTGGGCCAGCCAGAGTAGCGGCAGGTAGGTCAGGATTTCGAATTGGTTTTTACCACTGCGTTTTTCGAATCGATCAGCTCGGGCTTGGCACCGGTCGAAGGCAAAGCATGATGGCTGTTCGCATACTCTTTCACCGCCGTATGATCAAGCGTTATCAAATCGCTCTGGGTGAAGTAGACGCTCTTGCCGTCTTTGGAACACCATCTCGCTTGCAATAAAATCTTGGACATATCCGGAGTGTAAGTGCTCCAGGGCAAATACATACTGTAGCCGGGGCCCACGAAATCCTTCTTCTCAAACTTGGGCAACACGGTTTCATCGAATCGCCATTGTTCCAGATGTCTCGGTTCGGGATTGCCGGGATTAGGAGTGTGATCGAACAGATCGATCACCAGAAGCCCTTCACTCACGTAGGGAACGCCGTAACCATTCTTAAACAGATAGACGCGACCGAGCAAACCAACGTTGAGCGTTCCGCCCGAGAGCGGATCAGGAGCCAGCGTGATACGATTGCTCCAGGTTGCGGTCATTCGGCCATCTTCACTCGGCTTTTTGTATTCTGAAGTTGAAGTGGAAGCCTGAGCCGCTTTTTCCGTCTTCGGAGCAGACAAGCAGCCGGTCATCCAAAGCGGAACGGCAGCCAGGGCCAGGCAGGCGGTTCGTCGATCCATCGACTTCAGCTTAACGAGAGGTTCCATCCTCTTGTCTCCTTCCAAAGGGCTATGCATTCACAAAAAGTCTCGAGCCTTAGACAAAGCCCGAGACTGATGGGATTAATTACTTGCTACCGGAATCGGTCGCCGATTTACCGTTCGCTCCGATTGTCAGAATCGGAGGCACATCGGCCTTCGTGCTGGATGTCACCGGAATCTCAGGTTTTGCGGCCGCCGGGGCTTCCAGTTTCGGTGCAGCCGTGTCTGGCTTGGAGGCAGACGGCATCGCTGCCGGATCCGATTGCTTCATATTAATCGGCAGCATCGTATCCACCGATTCAGCAAAGGTTTCTGGTGGCAGAGGCTTGCCGTGTTTATCCTTACCCAGCGGTCTGACGGGAGCCGCGGAACGCAAGTTGGTTGCTTCCGGATTCATTGAATAGATATCCTTCAGATTCCAGTTCAGCTTGCTCGTCTCCCGCATGGTTACGCGACGTTGATCTTCCTCACTCCGGATAATGGTAGGAGTCAAGATCATGACCAACTCGGTCTTGGCAATCGTCTGAGTTCGGAACCGGAACAGCGTGCCGATATAGGGAAGATCGCCCAGGATTGGCACTTTATTCTCGTTACGAGTGTTCGACTTCGAGAGTAAGCCGCCCAGAACGATAGTTTCACCATCGGAAGCCAGAACAGTCGTTTGGATAGCCTGCACATCGAACGCCGTCGCAAATGTACCGTTCCCCAGGGAGACCAGTGAAGCGACGGGAGACGATATCGACGGCTCAACACGCATCAGGATCTTGCCATCGGGACTGATACGTGGCGTCACCTTCAAGTTAACACCCGTATCCGTGGTCGAGAGCAAGGGAGTATAAACTCCCGTTAGGCTGTTGGTCGTAAACCCGGTCACTGTCGGATACTTCTGACCCACTTGGACTGCAGCGGTCTGATTGTTCACCGTCTGCAGGCTCGGGCAGTTCATGATGTCGATGCGGCCCTGCTGCTTCAGAGCACGCACCAGAACGTTGAGGGTGTCGCTACCCGCGGAGAAGACGAAGCCACCCACCCCACTGGAGTTGGTTCGCCCCACACCGAGATTGCTCAACCCCTGGAAGCCGACCGTAGCCGGTTTGTAGAGCGTCGAAACACCCGTGTTACTCGACGATCCCGGCAGGAAGCCCGCGCCACTGCCAAAGTTAAAGCTCCCGACTTGGGAAGCCGTGTTTACCGTGAGGGTATTGCTGGTGGCCAGGCCGCTATTCCCGTTGATCCCCGTAACACTTGTAGTGCCAGTCGCGGGTATCAAAGATCGATTGAACAATACGGGGCTTTGCATGCCGATTTCGACACCAAACTCCTCGTTATTATTCAGCGTTACTTCGGCGATCATCACGCTGATGTGCACCGTTTCGGGAGCGGAATCCAACTCCCGAATAATCGTCATGATCTGTTCATAGTAATCGCGGGTGCAGCTGATCACGAGTTTATTGGTGACCGGTTCCGCTGTAATCACCAGGTTCCGCTGGAAGACCTGGAAGTTCGAGTAGTAATTCGAACCCTGATAGATGGCCAGTGTGTTGGTCACATAGGTCGTCAGCGTGGTCGCAATATCCGAGGCCGCGGCATTGCGGCACTCGTAGACGATATCGACCCGTTGCGAAATTTCAGACGCTTCGAGTTTGGCGATGAGGGCCGCAATCGTATCCAAATCGTTCTGAGTACCGACTGCGACGATCGAGTTGGTTCGATCGTCCACGGCCAGACGCAGGTCGAGCAGGTTCGCACCGTCACCCACCTGACCGGTGATTGTCAACAACGGTCGATTCAGGTTCTGAGTAGAACTTCCACTGGTGGTGCCACCAAAGCTAGTACCTGTTCCTACACCCGTCGCGCCGCCACCACCACCGCCGCCACCACCGTTAGCACCCCCGGTGCGATTGGCACCGGTAGTTCCGCTCGAAGCAAACATTTGCTGAATCAGCGTGGCCGTGTTGACGGCATCCGCTCTTCGCAGCGGGAAAACCTTAACATTGGCCTGCACCGCGGAAACCGTGTCCATATCCTGGATCAACTTCATTAGAAGATCCATCGTTTTCGTCGGGGCCGAAATGATAATCGTGTTGGTTCGAGGATCGGCGTTCAAGTGAACGTCTTCCAGCAAGCCGGTTTCCAGAGGATTGCCCGGTCCGTTCGGGAAGAAGCGGATCGAGGTCGACTTGGTAGTCAGACCCACAAGAGCCGTATCGGTCGCCGCCGAGCTGCCGGTGGTTCCGGTAGTGCCGCCCGCACCCCCCAGCGTTCCGCCGGGTCGATTCTGAGCGTTTCCACCGAGGGCGTTGCCACCAAATGCTCCGGCAGCACCGCCACCTCCACCGAAGGCGCCGCCAGCTCCCCCAGTAGTCGTCGCCAGGTTCAACAGCCCGGTCGGACCATTGGACTGTACGATGCTGGGTGTCAAGGAGCGAATCAACAGGTCGGCCAGGTCGGCAGCGATGGCGTTACGAACCTTGACGATTCGCAGATCGTTCACCGCACTCGATACGCTGTTATCCAGTGCATCGATGAGGTTCTTCACTTCCTCCATGTCGGTCGGGCTGGCCTGGACGATCACCTGGTTACTGCTGCTGTCGTAGGTGATACGAACCTGGTCTTGAGTACCGGTTTCTGCCGGATAGCGCTGATTGAAGAAGTTCTGGATCGTAATAGCCGCGTTCTGAGCGCTGGCCTTCTTCAGCATGAAGCTGCGCGGCGACATCTGAGGACTACCCGGCTGATCGAGCTGTTCGACTCGCTTCCTGAGCTCCGGGAGGGTCGCCGCCGGGGCGGAAACCAAAATTGCATTGAAGCGAGGCAGAGCCAGCAGGAAGATCGAGCCGGTCAATTGCTGTTGCTGCTGATTGAAACCACCGAAGGCCGATCCGCCGCGGTTAACCGTCGGATCGTTCGGCGTATAGCCGTTGAGCCCCAACGGTACGTTCTGAAGCAGCGACTTCAGCGTATTGGTGACCACCGTGGCATCCCCCACCTTGAGGGGGATGATATCCACTTTCTGCTCAGCCTTCTTGACCTGTTCCTGGATGATCTTGATGACCTCCAGGGCAATGGCCAAGTCCTGAGGATTGCCGGCGGTGATGATACCGCCGCCCAACTGAGGCAGCGGTTCGAAGAACACGCTGGATCGAGTTTGGGGAACCGTATTCGGGCTATTCACCAGCGGTTGGTTGCCCTGTTGGGAGAGCCCGCCTAACTTCGGCTGTGGGTTGAAGTTAGGGTTTGTGTTCTGTTGCGGCCGACCTTGCACTGGGGTTTGGCCAGACGTCAGCAGGAATTCCGAGGAACGACCTCCATTGAGGATGAAATCATCGAGTTTTTCGGGTTCGAACTTGGCCACACCTTGCAGCCGTTCGAAAGAAGGATCATAAAGGAGCTTGCTCCCCTGGTCTTCCATGACCTGGGAATCAAAAAAATTGGGGCCCTCCGCTCCTGGCCGTTCGGGTTGTCTGCCGCCGGGTCTCATGCCGCCGCCGCCGCCACCGGGGCCGCCACGACCTCCGCCGCCTCCGCCGGGACCGCCGCCACCGCCGGGACCACCCCCGCCACCAAAGCCGCCACGACCTCCGCCGCCACCGCCGGGACCACCCCCGCCGCCGCCGAAGCCGCCACCACCTTGGCCACCGCCGCCGAAACCGCCACCGCCGCCGCCAAAGCCACCACCACCACCGCCAAAGCCGCCACCGCCGAAGCCACCGCCGCCGAAGCCACCGCGGCCGGTCTGAGTATTACGATTCACGTAGCGGCCCTGCATGGCATCAATAGCCTGCTGGACGACGAACGGATCAATCCCGGAAATTTGCAGGAACTGTACCTGCTTCGTGGCATCCTTCGCCTTGGAGTCGAGGTTTTCGCAGAGCGTGCGAATGTTCTCGTACATCGGCTGCGAGCAGTTGACGATGATCGAGTTCGATCGGTCGTCGACGCTGATGTTCATCTGATTCTTGAGAATCACGTTCGAGCGCGGCGTCCCGAAAGGAGACGGGAACAGCGAAGGCGGCTGACTCGAAAGGGTCGATTGAGTGTCCTTATAAATGTCGCGGATAACTGAAGCGACATCGCTGGCGACCGCATATTTCAGCTCGATGTAATGCGTCTTGAGGAAGCCTTCTTCCTCATTCGGCCCATCGATGGCATCCTTCAAAATCGCTTTGATCGTTAGGAATTCGAGTGCGGAAGCGCGAATGAGCAAGCTATTGGTTTCGGGGTAAGCCAGCACTCGCACTTTGTTCTTAGCCGCGGCGGCAGCTGCCGCCGCGGCGGATTGGTTCATTGCCGCATTAGCATTGAAGCCACTGAAGGGATTGCCTTGACCTCCGCCAAATCCGCCGCCCCCCTGGCCACCGCCAAAACCGCCGCCGCCGCGGTTACCGCCCCCACCACCGCCGCCGAAGAAGGGAAAACCTCCACTTTGCTGAGGTGTGTTTTGTTGCGGTCCGGTGACAGGAGTACCGTTGAACCAGCTATCGATGAACTTGGCCGCTTCAACGGAATTGCCGTTCTTCAGTCGGATGACCCGGAAATCATGCTCTCCGGGAGCCGCCGTCAGCATGCTGACGAGTTCGCGAACCAATTGCTGAGTCTGCGGATCGTCGGAGGTCACAATGATTTTGGAGCCGACCGGGGTGATTGTCACCGGTGGACCGCTGACCTTCGGCTTCTGCGTATCGGGCTTCTGGGGATCGACCAGCTGAGGTTGCTGGGAGACCAGATAGAAATTGGCATCAATGGTGTCGCCGGAGCTGATCTTCTTCGGCTGGGGAGGCATGCTCTGTTTCGGATCGACTTTGGGCATCGGCGGAGCATTTGGCTCTTCGAAGCTCGGCCGAACCAGTTTGGAATCCTTACCCATTTCCTGAAGCATCTTGTTCAGGGTTTCGCCCAGTTGGAGCGAACTGCCGCCTTCGATGCTGATGATGCGTACGTTGCCCAGCGAAGCGGGGTTGCCGGAATCACCCCGCAGCTGCTTCATGGTCAATTCGACTTCCGCAACGAGCTGAGGAGTCCCCTTAGTCAGAATGCCCGTTTCCACGGCCCTGACGACCAGTCCGCCCCCTTTGATCGCTTCGGGGAAGATGTCCTTCAGCAAGCTTTCCATTTTGCTGAGGTCGTATCCGCCTGCATCGATAATCTTGGTCTGGACCTGCTGCTTTCCTTTCGTCAGCATCTCGGTAATGTCGAAGTGATCCTGGGTCGAGCCGTAGACCATTAATTGACCGTTGACGGCCGCGACTTTGACGACGGTAGAAGTCTTGTAAATTGTCGAGAGAGTGCCCGCAAGGGCCTCCGCACTGCCGGCCGGTACATCATAGTACATGACGTACGGATTGGAGCTGTCATTATCGATGAGCTTCTTGGTGCCAACGTCCATCTTCTCGAGCAAAGCTTTGGCTTGCGAGACTTTATCCGCTGGACCGCTGATGTAGACCGTATTGGCCTTCTCATCGCTCGAGATGTAGAACATTTTGATTTTGGGAATGTTCATGGCCGGAGGCTGAGCCGCCTGACGGGGATCCCCACCGCCTGCGCGGGGATCACCACCGCCCCCCGGGCCGCCAGGGCCACCACCATTAGGACCGCCCTGGAACTGGAAGTTCCGTCCGCCGCCCTGGCCTTGTTGCGACGACTGCAGGACCGCCGCCATTAACTTGGCGGGATCTCCCATCTGTTCGCGGAGCAGACGTTCGGCCTCACGGCTGCGAATGTAAACGCACTTGTAGGTCAGGTTGGATTCGCGAACGCCGGTTTGATTCTTTTCGTTATTGCGAACCAATTCGACGATGCGCTTCAGATTTTGAGCGCTATCGGTCAGGAGCAGCATGTTAGCGCCGGGCAGGACGGTGATTTCTTTCAGTCCCCCCATCATCGATTTGATTTCGGGAGCAACCGTCTCGGCATCGAGAACCTTGAGAACCAAGGGGAGCTGTACGATCTCAAACTTACCCAGGTTAGCCAGATCCTCCTCGGTGACCCGGGGCAGCAGAGCCGGCGGAATTTTTTCATCGGCAGGGAAAATAAAGAAGGATTGATCGCTGCGAACCAGGGTATAGTTCTGCTTGAGCAATTCGCCATTGATCAAATCGGTCACTTCGGCAATTGTGTACTTTCGACCCTTGGGGGTGGAAATGTTCACAGTGCCGGTCGGCGGCTTCGTGGTGCTGATGAAGGCAAGACCGGTCTGTTCGGAGAACCATTCCAGCACGGCGGCCCAAGATTTATCCCGGAACTCCACCACGAACAGCTTCTGTTCTTTTTTATCCGCCTTCTGAGCGGTCGTGTCTTCTTTTTTGTCGGTCAAAGGTGGTTGAGACCAGACGGCTGAGGAAATCAGCCCCGTAGCAATGGCGCTGCCCCAGAAAGCTCGCAGCCATTTCTTCGGCCAGAAATTCTTTATGGTCCGATTCGATTGGCGCATGTTCGATATTCTCCCTCTCGTCTTTGTGCAGATTGACCCGGTCCCCGGGAATCTGCCCCACCCTCAAATTCGTGAGGATATGAGTGAAATTCGCATCATGCGAATCTTGGAAGACGCATGATGATCCGTACTACCGGTAGATTCGGCAAAAACGGACCACCTAAATTATGAGAAGCCGAAAAATGACTCATTTTCCTGATGGGACATTGGCGAGGCTCGGCAAGCCTCGCGCTATGGCTAATTATAGCCCTCTCGAACTCTGCTTGCTCTGGGAAGGGACGGGGATCTGGATAATCCCATTGAAAATCGCCTGGATGGCATGCCTACTGAGAATTGGCTCCATCTCGCGCACTTTCCGCCCCACATCCAACTTATAAATCTGTCCCGGCAGCATAACGACCGAGAGTCCCCCAAACATTAAATTACCCGCTTTCCGTCGATTTTCCGAATTCTCATCCACTTTGCGGAGATAAATGCATTTGGCCCCGGTTTCCGCGATCCCCACAACCTGGTATCGCACCAGATTGTTCTCATCTTCCGTACCGTACTCAAAATATTTCGAGGGCTTGGCCTCAAAGGGCTTTTTCCGTTCGCCCGCATAGAAGAACAACTGACTGGTAAAGCTGCCGTCCTTCTGATGCTCGATGCGGTATTCGTACTTGTGATACTCGTCGAAGAGTTCCGCAGCCAGTTGACCTTCCGAGGTCGAGAATGCGGTATTCAATCGAATATAGGGCGACAAATCGATCCCGGGAGGCTCCTGTCGGGCTTCCTCCACTTTCACGGAACCATAAAAGAAGTCTTTCGAGCCGATCAAGCTATAGTCGCGTTTATTGGCCGCCAGAAACTCATCCGTCTTGAATTGTGCCCCGCGATCCAAAGCAATCATTCCGGAACGGTAGCTGGCCGCTCCGCCGAAAAGAGCCCCAACTGCCGGGGGGACGGCCATAAGGGTGAGCCGTTTCTCCGCATTATCCAGGATCAAAGCTTCGATATCGAGATTGATAGTCAGATCCCGGCGCTCGGTCGTGTTGCGCCTCGCACTGACCGCACTGTTCGGCTTTTCGATCGTCAGAGCGGTGATCGAGTGAAGCAGCGGCTGCCTGTAAAAATTCCAAAGGAACTTCACCAGACTCGAAAGCGGTCCGGTGGCCGTTATTTTGGATTTGATCTTGGTATAGACGACTTTTTTCTTGTCATCGCTGAAGACGGGGTTTTTGGTATCGACCGTCATCTTGCTGGTAGTGTACTGGCTGCCTTGAAAGTCGCTTCGTTTCAGCAGGTTTTCCAGGAGCGCTTCATACTCCTGTCGCGCGACACTGACTCCGCCATCCGAATCCACCGGCAAGCTCAGTTTGCGGTCATTGACGAGTTTGGCCATTTGTATCATGGCCAACTCCTCATCCGTCTTCAATTCGAGCAACTCTCTCGAAAGGATATCCTGTTCTTTGACCTTTGCCTGGTAGGGACGATAGATCATGGTCACGATCAGCAGGCCACCGGCGATGAGGCCCAGCAGTACCATCAGGACCAGTGCCATCGATCTTTCTTTAGTCGTCATTAGTTGCCACCTCCACCAAAGCCGAACCCGTTGAAGTTGCCCCCGCCGTTACTTCGCGAGGGTGTGGGAGGGGTAACCGTGAGTTTCTCGAGGTAATCCTTGGGTAAGCGATGCTTCACCTCAGCCATGATTTCATAAAGCTGATTCAAAACTCGCATTCCTCCGGTATTGGAAGTCGGAGAGGGAAGTTTTCGCTGCATCACGTCATAATTGCTGTCTGAGAGCATGGAAGCCTTGAAATTTTCCACGTCGCGGCTTGAGGCCGTTTGAATATTCATCGTGATCTTACCGGCAAACTTTTCGACTTTATTCTTCTGCGCCGTATCGGCCGGCGTTAAAGTGAGCTTGGTAAGCTGCGTGTTGTCGATATTGGGAAAGCGTGCAGCCAGATCGTAAAGCTCGTCGAGCCAGTTGACCGACTTCACCCGCCAATCTTCGACCGCCTTCTCCCTCTCTCGATCGCGCTTGATCGAATCGAGCCGGGTTTTAATTTCCGACTTCTCGCCGCGAAGTTTGACGAGTTCCTTTTCTTTCATCTGGAGTTTCAGGTACCCGATCAGGAGGCTGCCAACCACCAGCAAGCCCACCGCTATTCCACCAAAACCCAGTGCTCGCTTATTGGGATCACGGCGAAGAATGGGTTGTCGCGGCGAGATAAAGTTAACGGGCAATCCCGTTTTGTCCGAGCCGAGGGATATCACACCGACTAGACCGGCAAAATTGCCGCGTTCCTGCGGATTGGTATCCGAAGCCAGACCCGCTAACGGATCGAAAGGATGAACGGGAATGGTCAATCCCGCTCGGAGTCGTCCCCCCCAGGTGCCGGACTGATCGGCCTCGGGTAGATACAGAGCTTCGACAACGCTACCGGGCGATTGGCTGGCAAACACCGTCAGGTTTCGCTTAACCTCACCCAGAAAAGCCGTTTCGGCGTTCAGAGCCGGGCCGGTCAGAGCTCGGGAGAAGACGACTTGCGATCCCTTGTAGATCGCCATTTCTCCCCAGCGTTCACCGCGAGTGAGCACGGCATAATGCGATTGAGGGCTTTGCGGAGGAACGACGGCGCCGCTGGCGAAGGTCTTCTGCATCAAGCCACCGAGCGCGAAGGCGCGGGGAACGATGCCGTTGAGCTTCAGCCCGGCGTTTTCGCACATGATGCGAACGGATTCGACGTAGTCTTTTTTCAGAGCTACAGTCAACGCCTTCTTCTGGCCGTCCGGTTCCAACCCATCGAGGGGGAAGTAATCGATTACATAGCTTTCGGAGGATTCCGTCAGCTCTTTGGAGACCTGGAATCGAACGATATTCGCTTCTTCTTCAACCGGCACGTTGGGATATTTGATATCCTTCAGAATCACGCGATCGCGGCCCACGCAGACCAGAACGCCGGGGGCAGCCATCCCCTGCACCCGCAAAAATTCCTTGAGGTTTTTACCCGTTTCAACGGCGTTACCGATCCCCAACGGTAAGGACAACGGGAAGGTCGCTGCCTTCTCGACTTTTGGCGGGGCGTTCCCTTTGGAAGCCCCGAGTAGAACGTGGATCGCCGACGAATCGACATCCAGGGTAATTAAGCGAGACACAATAAACCTCTTCGAATTTAGGGCTGTTGCTGCCGGGGATCTATCGAGTTGCCCAATTCCGTCAGATCTCGATAGTAAAGAATTCGAGGACTTCCATTGTTGGAATCGACAACAGCCTCGATGCGATAAAGCGGGCCTCCCTGATCGAAATAGCCAATCGATTGGAATCGATAGACCTGGGAAGCACAAGTCACGTATTGTTCGATCGCCTGAAACTTGGAGAGGGACATGTTCATTTCAGTCACCAGCCAGGCGGGAGTCGCATAGCTGGTATCGGCCGCAGCACCGGTATTCAGGGCCGGTCGCTGGGCAATGATCTGTTCGACATCGGTATCGGTCAGACCCGGAAGACAAGTCAGCACGGCCTGCGGAGCGGTGTTAATGTTGATGCGGGCCGGAATCTCCGACAAATTCTGAGTGGTCGTCGAATCCAAAGCTTTGGACAGATATTCGTTGATCGGGGCCGTTTGAGTCGGGAAGTTGTAAACCGTGGTCACCGTGGATTGCTGCGACCGACCGTTGACCATGGTGGTCTCCTGGGACGTGATGCTCACAGTGCTGCTGAAGAGACTGGTGATCGAGGTAATTTTGCCTTTTGGGGTGGTATTATTTGCCAGGTCTTTTTGCACCGCAGTCGTCAGATCCGCAATATTCCCCACTTTGGTCTGAGTATTCCCGCCACCGCCGGCGCCGCCACCGGTCCCGCCACCAGATTGTTGATTAGTTGTCGTGGTTCGCGCGGTCGCGGAACTCCCGCTTGTGGTATTGGATGAGCCCGAGCCCGAATTGTTACCGATTGTAACCGTAAAAGTTGTACCGCCGCCCGCTGCCGAACCGCCATAAAGCCGATAGGCGATTATAAAAGTGGCCATATCCTGATTCAGCGACTGCTGAAGATTGGTGTACAACGTGTTCAAATCAGGGCTGTTCAGGTAAAGCCGTGGGTTTCCGGTCGAATCGTTGTTCGACTCCCGGCTATAAACCGTCAGATACGGCAACCAGCCTGGATCCACCTGCTGATTGGAATCTTCGCCGTTGTCGATCACACCGTTCCGGCTGATATCGTTCCCGAGCAGCAGCGGTTGGGTGACTCCCTGCACTAAGAGTAATTCTTCGATGCTGTCGAGAGGGCCGTTTTTGCACTCATAAGGAGGAGTCAGCGACAGATAATAGCTGGATTCGGCCCCGCCCTGCCGAACGTCATCGTCGGGATCCATCCAATCGATAATCGAATTGGCGATGGTATCGGTCATATTCGGGAGTAGCATCAGCATGTTGTAAAGCGTCTGCCCCGAAGGATCGATCTGCATCATGGCATTGAGATTGATCTTTCCGGCTTCATCCGTAACGCCGTAGACGACGGGAAAGCTACCATCCGAATTCTGATTGGTGTAATCGATGGAGCAGATCGAAAAATAACTATTGTTAGTTGAACTGCTGGAACTCCCCGAGGAGTCGGTATTCTGCAGTTGAACCGCGTAGAACATGGCCTGGTTGTTGAAGGGATTGCCAGAGACGTTCTGAGTAATCGAATCGGGGGTCGCCAGCAGCGCGGCCGCATAATGCACGCCCGATTCCGCAAGCGCCTTGACCTGAGAAGTTTTCAGAATGCGATTGGTGGCGCGCAATTCGAACGACATCAGTTCGCTGTACTTGTACGCGGCCAAACTGAGCACGACAATAACGATGAGAACCGCCAGAAGCACGGTCCCAGTTCTGTTTTGAGTCGGACGGAGGAATTTATTCCCAGTCATGGACTGCTCCCATTTAACTGAGCGGCAGAAGAACCAGAGGTTCCAACTGAGGCATTAGTCGTCTGATTCGGGCTGGCCAGGATGGCAATGACTTTCTGATATTCCTTGGATTCATCCCCCTTACCGGTGGCGATCCAGATGTGGACTCGAATCGCCATGGGCGGTCCCATCACGGTTACCCCGTCCGTGAGATAGGTGGAACCATCCCAGGTATCATTCCAATTCGTTCCATCGAAATATTCGAACTGCAGATTCGTCACTTCCGGGGCTATGACATAATTCGATTCATTGCCCGTATCGGGCTGCGTGGAATCTTCCACGGTGTCCGAAGTAATCCAAGTATCCTCTTCCCGGCACAACCCGTTGGAACTGCTCCCCAGCCAGTAAATCACTCGTCGCTGATCGCCCGGTTGGACCGTATCGGCTGAAAGACTGGAGGATTGTTGAGCCGTGGTATAGGGCAGTCCCGAGTTCGGATCAATGATGTCGTAGGACGAAGTCGGTCGGGCAATAAAGATAGTACATTGCGTCGAACTACCGATCACACCGGATCCCACCGGCACAACCACAACCCCGTTAATATTGGTTCCCGGCGTGGTGGACGTCGTTGAAGTCGTGGAACTGGTTGTACTGCTGGAACCGGTAGTCGAACTGGTGCTTGTACTCCCGCTGCCACTGCTGCTGCTGCCGCTGCTGGCAGGATTGATCGCGTAAGTCTGCGAAACACAAGGCAAGAGATCCCGGGTCACGCGTCCGAAAATAGCACGAACGATCGTGGCTTTTTCGATTTTTTCTCGTCCGGCCGCGGCCATCCGGACTTGGAGATCCAGCGCGATGTAAAGCCCGGCCAGCAACAAGATGGAAATCGAACAGGCCAGAATGACCTCGAGGAGGGTAAAGCCTCGACGATGGGTATTGCGATAGATCACTAGTTACCTCCCTTGGACGAGGAGGATCCAGTCCCGCCCTTGGATGAGCTGCTGTTCCCCATGCTCGAGCTACTCGAGGAACCCGACCCGCTGCTGCCCGTCCCAGAACTCGAGGAACTCGAGCTCGAACTGGTACTGCTACTGGTGCTGGTATCGATCTGAGTGATCATGGGCGAACCGCCCCGCATCGTCGGGTCGAAGATATACTGGGTCATCGAAGCGGCGGGGAAAATGGCGTTGTCGGAACCATCTTTGGTAACCGTAATTGTGACCTGATAGAGGTTAGTGAGCGAGGCCGGCGAGATATCCGCGGACCAGCTCCAGCCGTCCTCATCGTCGAAGCTGCCACCCCCGCCGCCGGAAAGCGGTTGCACACCCGAGATGAACTCGGCCATTTTCGATTCGATCAACCGCGTGGCTTTGCTTTGCGATTCGATTTCAATCGCACTGTCGGTAGCGTTTCCCATGAGCTTGTATAAAGCGATAATCGACATCAGGAAGATGGCAAAAGCGATGATCACTTCCAATAACGTCAAACCGGATCTACGGGTGCGAGTCGTTTGCAGAATCACGGACTTTCCTCCGTTCCAGCACGCTTGGTGGTGATAATCCCAGTCAGCGCCCGAATCTTTACAGTGATTGGCTTAACGCCTTCCAACTCGAATCGGATTTCCGCATCATTGCGGCATGTGCCTATCGGTTGAAAAACAGCCACAGTGGTCCAACCCCCGGAGTCGGAAGACATATTCGAATTGTCTGCAAACTTAAACAAAACATCTTTTTCGATTTCTTCTTCGATGATTATTCCGGGAATAGTAGTACCTGTCGTACTAGTACCTCCCCCCGTTCCTCCATCCCAGTAATCGGAGGAGTCGGGGGCGATCCGGTATTTCGAGGTATCGGGTTGCACCGCGAAACGATAATCCTGATTTTCTTCAATAGCGTGGGCTCGAGCCTCCGCGAACCGGGCTTTGATCTGATCCACGGAGGATTCCAGTCGGAACGAATTCTGAATCCCCTCTAAGGCGGGAATAGCGATGGCACCGAGGATCACAATGATCGTCAACACCAGCAGCAATTCCAGCAAAGTGAATGCACTACGCTGAGAGTTTCTCATGACTATCGCACTCGCTTGAGAGGAAAAGATCCGATTCTACTGTTCACGCCAGTTGCCGTGCGGCTTATTCGTTCCCGGATCGATCGCCCAGACATCCACTTTGCGACCGTTGCTATGCGCGCCGTTCTTGTCGTATTGGAAGGGCTTGCCCCACGGATCATAAATGTCCGTGTTGGAGTTGAGGAACGGGCGTCCGCCATCCGGGGGAGTCAAGAGGTCTTCCAGTCGATCCGGAAAGTCCTGCAGACGAAGCTTGTAAAGGTCGCACGCCGCCGAGATACTGGCAGCGCTACTCTCCGCAGCCTTACCTTTGGCGTCGTCGAGAGCCCCGAACACGAACACACCGGCCACACCCGCCAGAACGACGAGGATGGCCACGACCACCATAACTTCCATCAGTGTGAAGGCCGCACGTCGTCGGGCCCCCGTTGTAGAGATTTGAATCCGCATTTTTATCCCCTTATCAAGTTCTTGGAACTCATTTCTTAAGTATAAGCATGCCGACAGTTAGAAGGTCATGAGAATTTTCATTTTTAGCTGCTGACTGCACTACTCATCTTAAAGATTGGTAGCAGTAAAGCGATAACGACCGCCAGAATGACAGCCGCCATCACCAGAAGCATCACAGGTTCCAGAAGTCGCACGAAGAGTTCCAGTTGCCGTGCCGTTCTACGTTCCAGCCCGTTTGCGATATCCACCAGCACTTTTTCCAAGCTGTTACTTTCTTCGCCGACCGCGATCATTTCCACCACATCGTGGGGGAAGTACTTGCACCGTCGGAACGGATCGGCCAATCTTTGCCCGGCGGTAATATTCTCCGCCGATTCGTGAATAGCATTGGAAAGCACTTTATTGCCAGCGGAGTCCTTGGAAATTTCCAGGGCTTTGAGGATCGGAATCCCATTTCGGAGCATCGTCCCGAGAATTCGGGTAAATCGCGAAAGACAGAGGCTCAAATGGAGTTTGCCGAAGCCGGGTAATTTGAGCCGGATTCGATCCATGCGATACCGCCCGGCCTCACTGCGGACCCAGCGCCGGTAGAGCCAGATCGCACCGAAGAACATCCCTACGATCAAATACCAATAGCCCTGCATGAAGTGACTGACGGCCAGCAACCAGATCGTGATGGTCGGCAATTCACCGTTCGATTTCAATTTGTCGAAAATCGGCTCGAATTGTGGAACGAAGAAGATAATCAGGCCGTTGAGTACGAGGAAACCGGCTCCCGCGAGAAATACCGGATACGCCAGAGCACCAACCACTTTCGCCTTCAACTCTTCCTGAGCTTCCGTGAACTCCGCGATGCGGTGCAGCACATCCTCCAGGAAGCCCCCTTCCTGACCGGCCATGACCATGCTGACCGAGAGTTCATTGAAGACGTTCGGGTAGGATCGCATCGAATCGGCGAGCGAAGTCCCATCCGCCACTTTGGTGCGGAGCTCTTTGAGGACTTCCGTCAGGACGGGATGGGCATCCTGCTTGGTGAGAATTTCCAGCGATCGCAGTAATGGCACACCGGAATTGAGAAGATCGGCGAGCTGGGCATAAAAGGTCGCCATCACTCGAGGTTTGACTTTTTTTCCGGTCGAAGGGGCATGCTTCGATACAACCGGCGTGATGCGGACCGGACAAAGTCCCCGGCCATCGAGCTGCACGGCGGCATCCCGTTCGGAGTTGGCGGTGAGAACACCGGTATCGCGTGCTCCCGTTCGCCCCACGGCTTCATATGCAAATTCCGGCATGATCTTCCAATTTCAAAATTTGGCCTGATAACCCGCCGCGGGAACGCGATTAGTTCAAGTCCCCTGCGGTCACACGTCCTACTTCGTCGATGGTGGTCTGCCCCAGCATCACTTTTCGCCAGCCGGTCTGCCGGAGAGTCAGCATCCCATTCTTCAAAGCTTCAGCTCGAATCACCCCCGAGTTGACTCGCTGCACGACCAGATCCTTCATCGATTCGCCGTTCACCAGAAGTTCGTGGATACCGGTTCGACCGCGATACCCCGAGTTGCGGCAGGCTTTGCAGCCCGCCCCTCTCTTGATAGTCGGCATCACCCCTTCTTTCAGGCCGGGGAAATCGATGGGAACCTCTTCTTTTTCAGGAATAAAGTCGGTTTTGCAGTCGGGGCAGATGGTTCGAACCAAACGTTGAGCCATGACGCCTTCCACCGTACTACCGACCAGGAAGGGCTCCACGCCCATATCAATAAGACGAGTGAACGCGCTGGGAGAATCGTTGGTGTGAAGGGTACTGAATACCAAGTGCCCGGTCAGGGAGGCTTGAATGGCACTTTGGGCCGTCTCCAAGTCACGCATTTCGCCGATCAGAATGACGTCGGGATCGTGACGCAGAATGGATCGTAAGGCGGCGGCAAACGTCAGGCCAATTTTAGCGTGCGTTTGAATCTGGCTGATGCCCGGCTGCTGGTATTCAACCGGATCTTCCACCGTGATGATCTTGGTGACTTCATCCTTGATTTCGTTGAGCGCACTATACAGAGTCGTACTTTTCCCGGAGCCCGTGGGGCCGGTGACCAGAACGATACCGTGCGGACGATCGATCAGTTGTTTGAAAGTACTGTGAATGTCGGGAAGCATCCCGCAGTTGGCGAGGTTGAACACCATGCGTCCTTTATCCAAAAGACGCATACAGATACCTTCGCCGTGCACCATTGGGATGATGGAAACACGAACGTCAATTTCCCGACCTTGAACCCGCATCTTGATACGGCCGTCCTGGGGTAGCCGCTTTTCGGCGATATTCAGACGGGACATGATTTTGATACGGCTGATGATAGCGCTTTGGAACTGCCGCATTTCGGGTGGAAGAACCTGCGTTTGCAGCAAACCGTCGATTCGGTAACGAATTCGCAGACTCGTTTCCTCGGGCTCGATGTGGATATCGCTGGCCCGCTCATTTGCGGCTTCAATCAGAATATCATTCACCAGCTTGACGACCGAGGCTTCCTGGGCCTGTTTGGCCAGTTCGCTGTCGTCCGCTTCGAGTTGTTCCAGAAGTTCGACGTCGTCGCGGTCGGCGACCATCGCGCTGACCGTTTCCCCACCCAACCCGAAGTAGGTCTTGATCAAGCGGAGAATTTCTCTCTGACTTGCCAGGACCGGTTGAATTTCCAAACCGGTCAGCGTCTGGAGTTCGTCCAGCGAGTAGACGTCGTAAGGATCGCTGGTCGCAACGACGAGCGTCCCACTGCTCTGCGATACAGGCAGCAAATATTTGCGATGCACGAACTTGGTGGGCATCAGAGCCAGAGTTTCCGGCGGAATCGTGGCGTTGGAAAGGTCGACGACCTCCATTCCGAACTCTTCGCCCAGAATCTTCAGAACGGCGTCTTCCTTGGCCAGTCCCTTCTCGATAATGATTTCGTGAATCGGTTTATCGGGCTCAGCAACACGAAACTCACCCAACCGACGGAGATCCGCCTCGGACAATAGCCCCTGTGATGCTAACTTCTGTGCCAGTTGCATGTAGAACTCGATGAATGATCGTTTGTGCTAGTGTAAGATTATTTTAGGTAATTGGAATTAAAAGGCAGTGAGTAACTTTTCAGTGGAATCCCTTGTAAAACCAACTTTACTGCTTGTGTTTTAACAATTTTCATCCTATGAACGCAATGACGAAATGTACTCTTTCCGTACCGGGCAATTTATTGCCAGGCGTTACTCCTCTGAATTAGATCGTTCTGTACAAGCCGAATGGGCCTTAAATTCGACTCAAATAGGACATAACTAACAATTAGACTAACCAAACCACTCTGGCCAACGTCAATTTGATAATTTGGGAAGGATTGGCTCGGAGCCGGCGATTTGACAGGTGCACTTGCATACGGGCGCCCCGAATTCGGGGCCGCCCGCCATTTTAGTACGCTCTCAGCCGAACAGCTTGGGAATGGCCTTTGCTTGCACCAGTTCTCGAGGCTGCTTCAGGTGATTGAGGACCATCGTCTCGGGATCGATACCGAACGCATGGTAAATTGTCGCCAGAAGTTCACCTGGATGGACTGGGTCTTTTCGTGGACTGGAAGCGGTGTTGTCCGATTCCCCGTAGATCGCACCGCGACGAATTCCGGCCCCAGCCACCAAACCGGTGTAGCAGTACGGCCAGTGGTCGCGGCCATCCGCACTATTCCCGTTACCGGAGGTGCTGACGCCTTTCTGTGGGCTGCGGCCAAATTCCCCGATGCAGACAACCAGCGTTTCGCTGAGCAGGCCGCGAGCGTCCAGATCTTTGATGAAAGCGGCCAAGCCGGTATCGAACATCGGTCCCGATTGCTTTTTCATTCGATCGGTCAGTCCGACGTGATGGTCCCAGGAATGGTTGTCGGAATTGGCGACTTTCGGCCAGACCACTTCGACGACGCGCGTGCCGGCTTCGATCAAACGGCGGGCCAGCAAAAGGCTTTGACCAAAGGTATTTCTGCCATAATCCGCCCGGAGGGTCGCCGATTCTTTATCGAGATTGAACGCTTCGCGAGCCTTGCCCGAAAGCACCAGATTCAGTGCCTGATCGTAGTACTCGTTCAGGTGATAGTCCTTCACGGCATTATCGATCGAGGGCATGCCGGCATTAATGGTATCGCGGAGCTTCGCTCGCCGTTCCAACCGATTGACGAACACATCCTGCCGAAGTTTGAGATCTTCGACTTTAATGCGATCCATCTTGCTCATGTCCATGTCGTCGCCGTCGGGATAGAGCGTGTAAGGATCGTACGCCCGTCCTAAAAAGCCGGCGGTCCCGCCTTTGCCCACGACGTTCGATTCCTGCAAGGGTCGCGGCAGCATGACAAATGGTAGCGTTGGTGTCGATGCTGGTTTCAGACGGCAGATATTTGCCCCGAAATTCGGGAAATCTTTAGGGTCGGGTGGTTCCAGTTGGCCGGAGGGACTAACTTTATCCGTCGTATACCCGGTCATCATCTGATAGATGGCGGCCGTGTGATTAAACAGGCCGTTGGGGGTATAGCTCATGGAACGGATCAAAGTAAACTTATCGTTCACCTGAGCCAGTTTCGGAAGAATTTCCGTGTATTTGACACCGGCGATTTTAGTGTCGATGGCGGAGAAAACGCTCCGGACCTTATCGGAGACATTATCCTTGGGATCCCACATATCGAGATGGCTGGGACCACCTTGCAGATAGACCAGGACAATGCTCTTGGCTTTGCCCCAACCGGGGCCGCCGCCCGACTTGCCTTCTTTGGCACTGAGGGCTTTTTTCTCGAGCAAGCCGCCCAGTGTCACCCCCATTAAGGCGGAGCCACCGACGCGAAGCAAATCGCGACGACTGACTCCTAGGTGAGAATCGCAGAGGTCGCGACCCGGTTGACCTGGGATGACTAGCATGGTTCAATCCTTCCGATTGAGAGAATTCGAAAGCTCACTTACATTTCCGGCTGGCTATCGCCTTGAGCGTCCCTATCTGGCTTCACAAACAGGGCATAGTACAAAAGTCCCAGCAACGGCCCGGCAATCAGAAAGATTCCGGGAACCCAGATCGGGGCATCCCGAAACCGCTGATTGATCGGGTTCTCTTTATCCGCCAGCGACTGGACCAGTTTCACGATTAAGAAACTGGCCGCCGCGCCAATTAGACCGACCCAGAGCAGGCCCTTGCTGATATAAGCAGCGGAATCCTGCTTCGGTTTTTTGTCGGACCCCGATTTTTTTCTCATGCCGCCGCATTACCGGTTAAAAAGAAAAGCCGGACTGTTGATCAGAGCCCAGGCCAAATCCTGGACACCCGTCAGTCGCTTATTAGCCAGCTGTCGCTGACTAATTTCGAAGTCCTGCTTCATTTGAACCAGTTTCGCGTCCTGCGGCAAGGGTCTTCCCGCCAATTCGACGCGGTCTTTCAATTCTTTCAGTTTGGCATCGACCGGAAGGGGTTGTCTCGCCAGGTTCATCTCATTGACCTTATTTCGGTAATTTACGTCGGTGAGTTGGAAGTATTTCAAACTCATCTGCTTCTGTTCCGCACTCCGTTTTTCCAGAGGAGTTTTCAAAATTTGCTTCCACTCCTCGGAAATACTCAAACCCACGGGCTTCTTGGCTACCGCGGCCGATAGTCGGAAACGAGCGATACAGTGATTGCCTCCGTCGAAGCGTTGCAGCAAATTGAAGGTCAGCGTTTTCAGCCCGTCCTGATCGATCGGCTTATCCAGTTCGAAGGTAATCCAGTGCCCGACGCCGAGTGCCGGTGCGGCCGCCCAACCTTTACCGCCATTGATTTGGCCATCGATCGTAGAAGCCGCCGTGAAGTTATCCTGCGAGAAGTCGGATTGGGCCGACTTCAATTTGAGTTTCTTGGCGTCCTTCCCTTCTCCGAGGGTAACTTCGAACTGGGTCAGCACGAAGTTGCCATTCCCAGGTCCGAACCCGGGTCCTTTCATGGGGGCTTTCTCCGTGGTTAACAGTTCTAATCGGAAGGCCGAGATCCCCTTCAGGTTAGTATCCGCAGTAATGCTGTAGTTACTCTTGGCGACTGATTTTTCGGCCAAGAGGGATTTATCGTCGAGCTTGGTCAGCTTCACATTTTCTTTCGCCCCCGCGAAGGTCTTCGGATCGAGGATTACCCATTCGACTTCATCCTTGAATTTCTTCTCGATCTCGAAAATCTTCTTTTCGTAGTCCTTTTGGAAGGAGTTGAATTTGGCTTCCATATCTTGAATCTTCTTCTGCCGTTCTTCTTCGCGTTTCTTCAGAATCGGCTCTAATTCCCGCTCGTATTGGGCCAGTTCTTTTTTCGCCCGCTCCAATTGAGTCAGGCGATCCTGCTCGGCCTTCTCCCGTTTCGGAGCCAGTTCTTTTTCGTACGCGGCGAGCGCTTTGGTCAACGTCTGATGATCGACATCAATTTCATTCCAGGCCGCGATCGTCTGGTCGACTTCCTTCGCAGTGGGAGGTCGATTCAGAATCCGCAGGAAGAGTTCGTCGATTAGCTTTCGATCCTCGGGAATTTTGGCGACGAGTTGCGCCAGGGCGTTGTTATCCTGGGCAATGGAATCGCCGATTGTCCGGCCATTCACCAGAGCCATCACCGGCCCCAGTTGCAAACCAGCCGAGCGTTCGCACTCGCAGGCACTTTCCCGAACAGGTCGGCCCAGATTATTGAGGAAACCGTCCGGCAGTTCGATGCCGCTATCGGGCAGTTCGGCGGCACGAATACCGGCTTTGACGCCTGGGAAATGGGATTGCGCCCCCGTGACCCTCTGCACCGCGTCAAAGAGAACTTCGGCCGGTAAACGCCTAGCATTTCCGTGAGCAAAGTTAATCTTGTCGTCTTCGTTCCACTTGTTGGTGTCGATGGATAGTTGATAAGTCCGCGAGGAAACGATCAACTTCAGCACGTGCTGGACATTGAAGTTACTCTGGATGAACTCGCGGGTGAGGTAATCGAGCAGTTCCGGATTGGTCGGCGGATTCCCGGCACGAATATCGTCGATCGGCTCGATGATCCCGGTCCCAAAAGTATATCCCCACAGCCGATTCACAAAACTTCGGGCAAAATAGGGATTGTCGGGAGAAGTAA
This sequence comes from Telmatocola sphagniphila, assembly GCF_018398935.1. Classification (GTDB taxonomy): domain Bacteria; phylum Planctomycetota; class Planctomycetia; order Gemmatales; family Gemmataceae; genus Telmatocola; species Telmatocola sphagniphila. The sequence continues at coordinate 2,747,542 of NZ_CP074694.1, forward strand.
TCCAGGCGGCTAATTCGACTCGCCGACTGTCTCCTTTGGCCTCATGCGCGGCTGGATAGGGGAACTTCGGAACGGCGGGCTGCCCGGTACGGTCGTGAGTCACTTCGCCGTCCTTTTTCTCCGAAACGATCTCGTAAAGCGGCTTGGGCCGTTCAACATCGGTACCGCCGATGTTTTGTCCCCCGGCCTTGGGATCGGCGGCTAATTGCACGCGGGCAAAGTAGGCTGAAGTTTGGTAGTATTGGTCCTGCGTCCAGCGTTCGAACGGGTGATCGTGGCACTTGTTGCAGTTGAAGCGAACGCCCAGGAACAGATGGGTGGTGTTCTCCATCATGGCCGTGGGATCGCGCAAAATCTTGAAGTAACTGGCCGGGGGATTTTCCTTATTGGAACCGTTGGCCGTCAAGATTTTCGTGACGAACTCGTTATAAGGCGTGTTCTTCTGCACTTCGGTTCGAATCCATTTGCGGAACTCGGCCGCGCCATCGGTGCCGAGGAATTTGCGATTCACCTGTAACAAATCGGCCCACTTATTGGTCCAGAATTCCACATAGTCCGCGCTACCGATAAGCTTTTGGATTAATTGTTCCCGCTTGTTCCGCGTGGGCTGTTTATCAGCCACAAAGTCGCGAACAGCCTGAGCGGTGGGCGGCAGGCCTGTCAAATCGAGATAGACACGGCGGATGAAATCGGTGTCGCTGCACAACTCCGAAGGCTGAATCTTCAGGCGTTTCCATTTATTGGCGACCAGTTCATCAATTCGATTGTACTTCTCTGGTTCTTTCCATTCGAAACCAGTGCGATCTCCCATGACCGTTAAAGTAGTAGCGGCATAGGCTCCTTCATAACGAGCCAGCACGGCCGCCTCGCCCCGTCGGATGGCCGTCATCTTGGCACTGCGATCAACCGTGGCGGTTTCGGTATTCCCGGAATCCAGGAAAGCTTCTTTGGTTACATCACGGGTCTTCCCGTCAGCGAATTTTGCAATTACAGTCAGTGGCTGGGCATCGCCGATTTTTTCGATGACCGGATTCTGCGGTGTCACTTCAATGGAAACCACCCGAGGAGCATTCAGGTCCAGACCCGCCCCCTGCTCGATCCAATTGCGGAGGATCTGGTAGTAAGGATCGCCCGGCTTGGTCAATTGTCCGCCGACGTGCGGAACAGCATTAGTAATCTTGAGCAGCAGCAAGCTATCGTCCGGAGAAGCAATATTGACTCGTCGGCTGGCCAGTTCATCGGTTAAGGCGCGGACGTCGAAAATCGGGTCGTAGCCGCGCAGAGACAATTTGAAGCCATTTTTGCCCTGGGCCGAGCCGTGGCAGGTTCCGGCATTGCAACCCATGCGCGAGAGAATCGGCTGAACATCCTGAATGAAGTCCACTTTGTGGGACTGTTTGATGTCCCCAGTCGACTTGTAAGAAACCTTGGTGACTTCTGTCTTCGAGGGTTCAGTACTTTGAGTGGCGACTTGCAACGTGATGGCCGAGAATTCTTTCTCGGTCTTTCCCGTTTCCGGATTCACCAGTCGGATAACGCCATCCGCTCCGGCGACAGCCAGCTGCTTGCTGTTCGGGTGGAAAGCGACGGCAAACAGAGCCGTTTTCACGTTCTCCACATTCGCATACCGTTTGATGTCTTTCTTCAGAAACTCGGCCAGCTTGTCTTTCTCGCCCTGCGAACGGGTATTCACGACCTTCTGATTGATTTGGCGAAGATCCCCCGGCAGATCGGGATTGAATTCATAACCGTAAACACTGATTTGGCCTTTGCCATCCAGACTGCTCACGGCGGCAATCCGCTTGCCATCCGCGGAAACGGCCAGGCCGTTCACTCGGCCAGTCATGGGAGGAAGTTCGCGAACCAGATTTGCATCATCCCCGATGACTCGAGCCGTTTGACGATACACGCGATAAACTTTTGGTTGGCCATCGGCCCCGCCGATGACGATTTCTTCCCGTTTAGGATGTTTGGCGACGCAGATGAGACCCCCCTTGAGGCCTCCCGGCGTAATACTGGTAATGTTGTCGATAAACCGCTGCGAAGCCAGTTCTGTAAGTTTGACCGTCCGATCCCGGCTGACCGAAATCACGTGCGTACCATCATTCGTAAAGCAGGTATCCAGCGCCCAGTCGCTATGCGAACCTTGATAAAGCACCTGCTCTCCCGAGGAAGTATCTATCACTCGGACTGTGTTGTCGGCACAACCGAAAGCCACCTTGCTGCTGTCGGGAGACCAGGAAACCCCGTAAAGAGTGTCGAAAGTTACGGAGTGGGACAGTTTCAATTTCTTCTTTTCGACGTCCCAGATCTGAATTTCGCCTGCTCGGCCCGGCAAACCACCGGCCACTGCCAGAAGTTTCCCATTCGGCGAAAACCGTAGCGACTGAATTCGTTCCGCCAAACCAATGAGACGACTTTCCAGTTTGCTGCCGTCGCTGTTCCACAGCAGAACCTCGTGGAAACCGGTCACGGCGAGATATTTGCCATCAGGGGAATAATCGAGGCCGGAGATCACTGGCTGGCGGGTGTAGATCGGCGGATGATCGGAATCGAACTTAGCGCGAGCATTTGTCGGCGTATCGTCGCTGGCCCCTTCAAGGATCCATTTTTTTATCAAGTCGATCTCGGCCGGTTCAAGCGGTTTTTTCTTCTCCGGCATTCGGGCTTTCCCCTTGGCGTCCGGCATAATTTGGGCTACCAGATTGCTCTGTTCGGGATGCCCGGCCACAATCGCTTTTTTCTGGCTTTCGCCGCTGGCGATCAGCTTTTCAAAGCTCGTCATGAGATAGTCGCCGCGAGCCTTGGCCGGCTGATGGCAGCCGACGCAGTTCGCCTGGAATATGGGCATAATCTGCTTTGAAAAACTGATCTTGGCCGGTGGCGTTTTGGGTTCTTCGGCCCAAGCGAATATCGGCAAAACCAGCAAACATAATGCGGAGAGTGTCGGTCGAGTCATGAGGAATTCTGTTTCCGTAACGAAAACCCGATGCCGGGAAAACTGCTAATGGCGGGAACGGCCTTAATCGAAAAGATTAAAGCCGCATATTAATGAATAACCCAATTTGACGTCCGGGTCAATGATTTTATCGCCCAAAGCGGGTGCGGATTGCTTCGGGGAAGCGATTAGACAAGAGCCGGTTTCGGGCTGCTCGCGGTGCGAGCGGGGGCCGGTTTTGTATCTTTCACTCGCAAATAAGCCTTTTTCAAACGATGAATGCCTTCGCGGATTCGATCGACCGAGGCATCGCCATAGGTGATACGCATTTCGCTATCCGGCAGTGGACCTGCCCCGCGATAAGCGAAGATCCCAGGGACATAAAGTACCCCTTCGGACATGGCGGCCTTCAGAAATTCGCTTTGAAGCCCTGTGGAGATATGCTCCGGCAACTTTAACCATACGAACATGCCCCCGGTCGGCTTGGTCCAGGTCACTTCCGGGTAGGCGGCGAAATTCGACTCGAGTGCCTCCAGCATCACCCGGCTCTTCTTGCCATAGACTTCCTGCAATTCGAGCACATGTTTCTGATAATCCCCATTCTCCAGAAGCCGGTCAACTGTGTGCTGCGTCAGGTTGCTCGATCCGAAATCGTGGTTGGCTTTGATAATCAGAATGGGCCGAACCAATTCGGTCGGCATCAAAGCGTAGCCGCTCTTCAGCCCGGGAGAACAGGGTTTGGAGAAAGTCCCGGCGTAAACCACAAATTTGTTTTCGGGATCCATGCTCTTCAAGCTGGGGATATCGGGACCATCGAAACGAAGTTCGCGATAAGCGGCATCTTCGACGATCACGGCTCGGAGCCGATTCGACCAGCGATTCATCAGGGCCATCAGTTCCTTACGGCGAGCCAGGCTCAGCGTTCGGCCTGACGGATTCTGATAATAATCCACAGTGTAGATGATTTTGATCCGGGGTAGATTCCCGGCTGCTTCGATCTGCTTCAGCCTTTCTTCCAGGGCGTGAATTTGCATTCCCTCTTCGTCCATGGGAATACTAACCACTTCCGCTCCGCGACCGGCCAGTACCGCCTGATAGACGAAGTAGCTGGGGGCCTCGGTAATAACGATATCCCCTTCATCGATGAGGACTTCGCTGAGGATATACAGAAGTTGCTGGGAGCCTGTGGTGACTACGATGTCCTTCGGGCTAAACGTCGTGCTCGACTTGTCGAGACTCGCCAAGTGTTTGGCAATCTTTTCACGGAGGGGCAAGTGTCCCTGGGTCGTGCCATATTGCAAAGCTTCGCGGGCTTTGGTGGGATCGCCCAGAATATCGTTGAGAGCCGAAGAGATTTCCTGAACGGGTAACGATCCGGTGTCGACCAACCCGGCGGCCAGACTGATGATATCCTGATTTTCGACAGCCTGCTGCATGAAGTAGCTAATGGGTGACTCTGGGGTCCGCTTGCTGACTTCGGAAAATCCAAAACGGGATTGCTGCATGATCGACTCCCTAAACGCAAAAAGCCCCGGTGCAAACCGAGGCCGATGACTATTCTTCCAATCGGACCCGGCTCAGGATGGTTCATTAATAGCTGAAAGAGCCCACCCGATGACCGGGACGACTTTCGCAGATCGGCCATTTAGAGGATTTGCCACCCACATACCTAATCTTCGTACTAACAACTATATGTCGAACGATATTCGAAACAAGCCAGAACCCCGCGATGCTAGAGACAATACCGGGTTAGGTTAGGCTGGGGAGTAACGATTTTGTTGGCGATCTCACGACTAGAAGCGTGGCCTTCAAAAGCAGCCGCTAAAACCGGCATAGTTGTTGTGACCCCTGCAAATTTCGCAAAAACCCTGACTGATTCCGGCCTGTTTCCCGGCGTCATTTGCCTCAGGATCTACGATTGAGTGCCGATTGTAATTCCTACACAACACTTAACTCCCGAGAGTTAAATCATGAAACGTTTAGCCTTCATTTGCATCGCCCTGTTCCTTCCCTTTCTGAGCGGTTGCGGATCCTGGCGGCCGCATTGTTGCGAACGCAAGGAACGCTGCGATAATTACGGCGCTCAACTGGCCCCGGCACCGCGCCCGGCGAACTGCTGCAATTAATCGAAGAATTGCGAAAAATGGGATTTCACTGAAGGATCGCTACGATTCTTCCAACACTTCCCTGACAGAATTGAATTTCGCAAACTTCCAGACTTAGCTATCTTCCGCAACATCCTTCGATCCGATGAATTGAAATGATTCTCATGCGAAGGAGTTGTGAAATGACCCGTCTGGTAACGATATTATTTGCTGGCTTTACCGCCCTGTGTTCCGGTTGCCATTGCTGTGAAGGCTGGTTCCACAAACACAAAGAACCCTACTACATCAGCGGCAGCTACTCGACACCCATGTACGGGGGCGTTCCCGTTGCCGCCGGCTGTGGATGCGGCGCGGCCGCACCGGCTGGAGTGATTATCAGCCAATCTCCACCGATCTTTGATCAAACGGTTCCACCGCCGGTGATTTCGCCTGCCGGACCGTTAGTTCCCGAAAAGAAGATGCCATCGGCTCAGTATCAGCCGATGCCAACCTACCCGGTTTCGCAGCTCAGGTAATCTTGATCTGCGATTGCATTTCCTTCGCTTTTTCCTCGGCGGAGCTGCCTCGTAAATAGAGCGGCTCCAAAAGGGATAACTGCGGGCTCACATACTTGCCCGAATCGACGCACTTTACCATCGCTTTAAAAATCTGCTCTGCCGACAGCAATTCTCGTTCCATCATCGAAATTGGCTCCGGTACGGCAGCACGCAATTTCTGCTCGCCCATTACTAGAGTGTTCTCCCGGACCTGGTTGAGGACATCAGCTAGCGGCCGAACATTCAGTGGGAATCGTGAGGCAAAGCCGTCCTGTCCGACTTCGACAATTTCCGAATAGACCTGCCCTTTCAAGGCATCCGAGACCAATATCAACTGTTTGTATTCCTTCCCCGGAATCTCCCGGAGCCAATCAAAGGTCGGTATCGCATGCAATGGCACTCGCAAGGCGAAAGCCAATGTCTTCGCGGCCGTCAGCCCAACGCGAAGTCCGGTGTAACCTCCCGGACCGATGGAGAGGGCAATCCCAGCCAGAGTCTTTAATTCAATCTTCGCCTCCGAGGCTAAATCTCGAATAGCGACCAATAGATCGCGAGCATGCCGCTGGCCAGTTTGCAGGGTTCGGTGGAGTGGTTGGCCGCCGGGCAAAATCAGCCCGACACGGCCCGGCAAACCACTGGTCTCAATTAGTAATATTCCGCACGGCTGTTGCATCGTCACTTCGTATATTTGTTGAGAACGATTCATTATCTTCACCAGTGTAGCGAAAGCGGAACATGGCACGTAGTGGAACCGCAAACGTGGATGGAGGAAGCCGCGGCAATCCCGGTCCTGCCTCCTGGGCTTTTGTGCTGAAAGACGATGCGGACGGCGAAGTCATCGAGCGCACGGCATTCATGGGGCAAGCCACCAATAATGTGGCCGAGTACACCGCCCTTCTGGAACTCCTGGACTATGCCACCGCGCACCAGTTCAAAAAATTGAAAGTGTATAGCGATAGCGAGCTGATGGTTCGGCAAATATCCGGAGTTTATAAGGTCAAAAACGCCGATCTGTTGCCGCTTTACGAAGAAGCAAAAGAACTGATCGAGCAATTGCAGTCATTCGAGATCATCCACGTTCGTCGCGAACTGAATAAGCGCGCCGATGAGCTGTGCAATAAGTCCTTGGATGCCGAAGAAAAAAAACTGGGAGTCGCCGCGCCCGAGAAGAAAGCGAAAGCCAAACCGACGGCCAGCCCCGCTCAGAAGGACTTGAGGGAACGCTGTCTGCCTTTAATCGAGTTTTACGCCGAGGATTGGCGCAACGGCTCCCCGGTGAAACCGTTTTCCGAAATGCTGCTGAAGGAACTTCTGAATGCCATTGAGGGCAAAAATTCCGAGGACTGAAGCGTAACATCTGGAAATTCCGGCTGTAGAAATGTTCATGAAGCAGCGAATCTCGAAATGGCAAAGGAATCGAAATGAATACTCTGAAAATCGCCCAGCCCGCTCATCCCATTCACGATCTAGTCAAGCAACGTTGGAGCCCCTACGGCTTTTCGGATCGGGCAGTTTCCTCAACCGATTTGCAATCGCTCTTTGAAGCCGCTCGCTGGGCTGCGTCTTCTTACAACGAACAGCCTTGGAGCTACATCGTAGCCGCCAAATCAGATTCGACGGCGTTTGCCAAGCTGCTTTCCTGTCTGACGGAAGGAAATCAGGCTTGGGCGGCGGCCGTGCCAGTTCTCGCCATCGGCTGCACGAGTTTAAATTTTTCGAAGAATGGCAAGCCGAACGCGGCGGCCTTTCACGATCTCGGTCTGGCCAGTGCGACGTTGACTTTTGAAGCGACGGCCCGCGGTCTGGTAGTTCATCAAATGATTGGCATCCTGCCGGACAAAGTTAGAGAACTCTATGCAGTACCAGAGGGGGTGCAGCCGTTTACGGGGTTGGCGATTGGCTATGCCGCCGATCCGGAGAAGCTGCCCGAGCCTTTGAAGCAGCGGGAACTGACGCCCCGCAGCCGGAAGCCGATCACGGATTTCGTTTTTGGGGATAAGTGGGGCACGAAGTCGGGGTTGGTGGAGTAAACGAGAAGCGTACACGCACTGGCAAATTGCCAGTCCCACCTAAACCATCGCTATTTCCGATTTTACATCAATCTGCAGCAGTCGAAATCTTCATTCAAAACATAACTGGTGGTGGCCGAAAAATCACTGGAGAGCTAGTTTCCATACTGCTCTTCGCTGACGTGCTCCAGCCAATCCACGGCTTTGCCGTCCAGCTTTTCTTGAATCGCAGTATGAGTCATGGCCGTGGTCGAAGTCGCACCATGCCAATGTTTCTCTCCCGGTGGAAACCAAATCACCTCGCCGGGCCGAATTTCTTCGATTGGCCCACCCCAACGTTGAGCCCAACCGCAACCCGAAGTTACGATCAGAGTCTGGCCGAGCGGATGCGTGTGCCAGGCAGTTCGAGCCCCCGGTTCGAAGGTCACACTGGCAGCCGATGCTCGACCTGGTTCGGGGACTTCAAACAGAGGGTCGATCCGCACGGTGCCGGTAAACCAGTCTGCCGGTCCCTTTTTCGAAGGCTGGGAGCCGATTCGCTTGATTTCCATGTTGAGAACTTCCTTCCCTAAATCCGTTCGAGCCTCTGAGCTAAGGACAAGGTGATCATATAGAGTGTGGAAGCTTTGAAATCGATGTAACTGCGGTCAGACATCACTCTTTCTAGGAAAGATCTTAATCAAGCATGATAGACTGAATTTTCGAGGAAGCACATCGGGCCTTACGGCTTACAATTCAATCAGTTTTCAAGTTCAATCGCGGAGCCAGAAAATGTCTCAACGTGAGCGTGTCGCAACCAGAGGTTTTTAAACGGTTTCTGAATCCATACTATCTATTTTTGTATTTTATGGCGTTCCTCACGTGGCAATTCGCACTTTCCCTCAGATTCGATGATTTTGATGATTCAAAGGAAGCGGCCTCTCGCTCTGATGCGATGAATGTCGCTGAAGCTTGCGATCTCTACAAAAATCGACTTGGAAAATATCCTCAGAATCTCGATCAGCTTTTACAGCCACCCGATGGCGGACGCCCATTTCTCAACTCGGGGAGTGACCTCTTCGATCAGTGGGGTCATAAATTCTTCAACGATTCGAACGGCCCGAGTAACAACGGAAGGAGGGTCGATATCTGGACGATTGATCCAAATACTGGAAAAATCATCGGCAACTGGAGTAAGTAGTCGCATGAAGACTGGAGTAGATCCGAAATGATTGAAATAGAAAACGACAAACCTGAGTCCCGAAAAAGACTTCTTAAATCTGAACATATCTTCCTGATCTTTGCCGCGCTCACAGTCGTTGTAGTCGCATCGTTGATGGGAATCTTGTTTGGCGGTTTCGATGACTCCAACGGGTGCAGCGCTCGGTCAAGTGCTGAGGTCATTGCTCAGGCATGTCATCTCTACAAACTAAGACTAGGGAAGTACCCCGAAGAATTGGACAAGCTCCTGAAGCCACCCTATGGCGGACCTCCAATTCTCCACTCCCCTCCAGATATCATCGATAACTGGGGACATAATTTTCATTACGACCCGTCAGGACCACATAACAAAGGCGAGAATGTCGATGTATGGGCGGTTGATCCTAAGACTGAGAAAATTATCGGAAATTGGGAAAAGTAATTGAGCTCGATTCATGGAAATCGATGTCAATTTGAGAATTCGCTGATCAAAAATGAATAAAAAATCCCACACTCCGGGGACAATCCTCCTCGTTCTAATGGCATTTCTTATACCCTCACTGACCTGGTCTGGAGGATGTGTTTTTTTCCGTTCCCCTAGTCCCGATGATTCCCGAACCGCATTTGCAAAAGCGGACATCTCGAACATTGTGACAACCTGTGAGCTATACAAAATACGACTTCTCGAATATCCATCTGATCTCGATTTTCTCCTCACTTCACCCTATAAATGGCGACCGTTTCTCAACTCGCAGAACGACATCATCGATCCCTGGGGCCAAAAATATCAGTACGATCCGGCCGGTCCGCATCACAAGGGAGAGCAAGTCGACATCTGGACAGTTGATCCTGAGACTGGGAAGATTATCGGCAATTGGAACGATTGATTTGCTCAAAGGAGAATTGAAAAACAGAGCGGGATACGGGAGTCGAACCCGTCTCACAGCCTTGGGAAGGCTGGGCACAGCCGATATACCAATCCCGCACAATCTAAGTTTTATCTGCCAAACGCACGTCTGACAAGGCACCCGAAAATTGCCGTTGGAGACGCTTCAATCGGCCTTACTCTCACTTCTTCTTGTCATCCACCAGCCGCCAAATCGAGAGCTGATTGCGGACATTCATCGTGTTATCGCCGCCCAGCTTCAGCCCGCTAATCATCGCAAATAACTTCCCGTCCGGCGATACCGCCGACATTTCGTACGAGAAGAACTCCCCGGGGAGGGACTGAAGCAAGGTTCCCTTGGCGATGTCCCAGACTCTCACGCCCCCCTTATAAGAAGCTCCAACGATCTTGCGGCCGCCGTCAATAAATTGCAAACCGTGGGGTGGATCGGCCGGTAGGCCCCCCAAACGCATGAGTATCTTCGCAACCAGCTTACCATTCGCATCGCTGGTACTAATGGAGTTCGCCGTCACGCCCGTAATGCGAGTTCCCTGGGGGGAAATCGCAAAGCTCTGAATAATCCCATCGAATTCCGCAACTACTTTCCGGGCGGAGCCGTCATCCGCCGCCCAGCTGATCAGATGGTTACCGTCAATCCCGTACGCTCGACGGGTCGTCGGGGCCAGACTGATCCGGGAGGGATCGGGGCCGGCATAATTGATCGGCGTGGCATAATGCCTCGGTTTATTCCCGGCGGTTCCGTAGATTAAGCTGAAAAATCCGGCATCATCCCGGCACAAAATCGTCCGTTGATCGGAATAGGGATAGATACCTCGAATCGTGGTTTTGGTGGGCTCAAATTCCTTCACCAGCTTTTGCGTACCCAAATCGAAGTATTTCAAATGATTATCCGCATTCGCAATGAACATTAAGTCGCCAATCAGGGCAGCCGCGGTGCATTCCTTATCGACTTCCATCGTATCGAGCAATTTCATCGTTTCCGCGTCGTAAATCACCACCGAACCATTACGGCGTACCAGCACGAATTTCTTACCATCCCCGGTATAACCGATGTTCCGAATCGAATCGGGCTCCACGCCAGTCGTAAACACCCGGCCCAATCCGGCCGTCATCCTATTCGCATTATTCATCCCCGGATCGCCCGGGTTGGCCGGATCGCGGGAAGGGATCGCAATCTTACTGGTGAAAATCGCCTGGGCGGGAGAGGGTAAACTCCACAGGATGATCTGCGCGGATTTTCCTTCTCCTAGTGCCGTCGCCAACAGACGCGAATCCTTGCTGATCGTCAAACCGTTGGGACTCGCGGGTAACGAAATCTTCTGAAGTTCTGTGCCGTTGTTCGCATTCCAAAGCCGCAGGGTATTATCTTTCGCGACCGTAACGATGTACTGACCATCGGGAGTGAAGCGAGCGTCGATTACCGGTTCCGTATGAGCTTCGAGTTTGAATTTGCGACCGCGTGTGAAGGTGTCCCAAATTTGAACCGTGTTATCCAGACCGTAACTCAGCACGGTACCGGCATCCGGCGAAAGTGCAATTTTGAAGGTGATTCCTTGAGTCTCGCCCAGACCGATCCGCACGGTGGATTGCGGATAGGTGCCAACAATAATTTCCCCGTTGTCGCAGACACTGGCGAGGATATTACCGCTAGGTGTAATGTCGATGGCTCGAATTTTAATGGGGCCATGGTGTGGAAAAGAACCGGTTCGGCCATTCGAATCCGGAACGACATAGTGAATTTTGCCATCGATCGCGCCGCCGATGACGTGGCCCCGCCCCGCCGGGCGAACCACTGCGCAGACTTCGGCCGGGAAGCTGAGCAGCTCCATATTTTCGCCGTTGGCATCCCAAAGTTTGGCCACGCTCGGAGAGGTCTGAGCAAGAATCTGCCCGTTCGCGGAAGTGCGGAGACAGAACACTTTACCCGCGGACCAATCCGCAATTTTTGTTCGCGTGATCAGATTGTAGCCCTGGATGTTGGGCCCCTGATTATTCCCAAAATACAGCTCGGAATTGTCGAAGGTGAAATCGAGGCAATTCCAGGAAGCCTCACCGGGCAGACTGAAAAGCTTCTTGATTTCCCTGGAATAGTTCTGCTCGGCGAGAAGGTTATCGCTCAACAATTTCTGCATTCCGAGTACCAGCAGTCCTCCCGACTTTTTCTGAGCCACGATGCTCTTGGCATCCAGTACGTCCGCCCAGATCAGAGGCTCGCTGGCCTCGTACTTACCGAGCAACTTACCTCGGGCAGTTTCGTAGAGAAGCAGAGTTTTTTCCGATAAGCCGCCGAGAAACTTTCCTTCGGGATCCATGAAGCAATCGTGCAAATCGATCGGAGGGGAATCGAGGCGAACTTTCTCTGCGGATTCCGTGGAGAGTAAAAGCGATTCCGGATTGCTCGGCTTATCCAGCATGGCAAAGCGGAGATTGGCGTTTTGCGACATGGCAATCGAGCGTACCGGTGAAGCGAATGCCCACCAGGTCCCGCCTTTCGGATTGAAGTTCAGCGTATGCACGGAGGTCTTCATTTGAATGTAGACCGTGTCTCCTTCGCGAGCGGCCCGGACATCGGCAATCCCTTTCGGTTTCGGGAACTTCTTGTCGGGAATGAGGATCGCATTGCGAGTGACCATGCCGGTATCGCAGTTGACCTTCTCGACTTCATCGGTCTGACGATTACCGAAAAAGAGCCACTTGTCGTCGTTGGAAAAAACCAGACCGGCGACCGGCTGACTGGTTTCGTTGATCTTTCGAAGATTTTGTCCGGAAGCCGGGTCTATCAGGCTGACTTCCCCCTTGTCATCGGCGAGCGCTAACTTGGTACGGTCATTGGAAAACGCGAACGCCGTGAAGTTCTGATCGGCCGGCAGTTTGATCGAAACCGGCTCTCCCCCTTTAATCAGGTCGAGAATTTTGATGACCGGCGGGCTGGCTGAATCCAGCACGGCCAAAGTACCATCGGTGAGCACTCGCACCTGCTTAGCGGTCGTCTCCGGTGCGGGTTGTGGGTTGAATTGAACGCCCACGAGTTGGGTAGGTACTGTTTTGACCTCATCCTTTTTTGGAGGAGGCGTCTCTTTAGGAGGAGCGACCGCAATTTCGTCTTTTTTCTTGGGCGAATCGGATTTCTCCTTCTCGTCCTTGTCGTTTTTGACTAACTCGGTCTTGTCCTTCGCCGGATCCGATTTCTTGCTGAGATCTTCCGCATTTTTCTTGTTCGTGAAGATAATCAAACTGACCACCAGCATTGCAATCGATACGAGTCCGCCGACGATCAGCGGCAGTCGGGAGCCTTTGCGCTGCAGCGCCTCGCCCGGTTTGGCAGTGAGAGCCGCGAAAGCAGGAACGCTATCAGGGGCCGGTTTGGCCTGGGCCTGATTCCAACCCACATCGCCGGCCGCAACCGGCTTTGCAACAGCGGTGCTGAGCGCTTTGGTGGTTTCGGTCGACTTCTTCTGCAGCGAATAACCGAGCGTCTGGCTGGCCTCCTTTTCCTGAATGGGGGTGAGGACCGCCGGCTTTTCTTCGGGGAGGATTAAATCGAGCCAGGGGGCTTTATCGAGGGGCTTGCGCGCGTTGATTACCAGATTGGCGAGCAACGCGTTCAATGTCGGATCTTTGAAACTGGCCAGCTTCTTCAGCAGTGGACTTTTCGCGGGTTCCAGGAAATCCGATTCGCGAAAAAGCAGGTTGTCGCCGTTGTCGAAGGCTTTCCAAAGTTCCTCGCCTCCGAGGATGGTTCCGCGCAGGGCCGTCGCTATAACCAGATGCGGGAAGCGATCGACATCGGGACCGAAGATGCGGTTGCTGGCCCGCAAGGGGTGCTGATAATTGGCATGCCCGACTTCACCCGAGTTTTTCCCGGCCAGACTGGGTATCCACATACCGTCGTAATCGATCAATTTTAAACCGAGCTTAGCGGGAGTAAATCCCGGAACCAGCAGAACGTTGCCGTGCTGCAAGTCGGCATGGGCGATTTCGGAATCTCGCAATCTCTTGGATAACCGGCACCAGACACCCAGGAGTGCCTGGAGAACGTGGGGCTTCTCGAGATTATCCCGAACGAATTCATTCAGGGTGAAGCCTTCCACCCATTCCATTTTGACGATCGGAAACCATTGGTTGCGTACCCGAATTCCCTCTTCCTGATACTGAAAGCCGACGGTGAATGGCAGATTCTGCTTCCGGAGATGTTCGTCGATCTGCGCGTATCTCTCGCGCAGGCCGGTGACTTTACGGGTAAAGCACTTGATGGCCCAAACCGAGCCGTCGCCCCCTCGGAGTTGATACACATCGGCGAAATTGCCCGAACGGGGCACCGGGATTCCCAAGGGACCAGCCGGGACCTCCCCCGCCTTCAGATCAGGGTCTGAAAAGCAGCTGGCGGGATTCTGGATCGCCTCATTGTAATCCTGGGACAAGGGCCAATTCATTATGGCACATCCTTCGCGGAATGCCGAGTCATGCGAACGCAGATTGCCCGGCGTTCCGAATCGGGAACACCAGGCAAAATTTGGACGCCGAGCCCGACAGGGCTAATTCGTTGCAGCGGCAGCATTTGAGACATTCACTCTAAAGCATCGATAACCAGCAAAGTAATATCGTCATTTTTCAAGGCGGCCGATTCTCGCTGCGTGGTTACCCAGGTCTCGAAAAACATTTCCGGTGTGGGGAGTGAGCGAATATCATTAAGATCCAGCCAGGGTTTCTTTCCCGACTCCAACTCCGTCAGGAACCAGCAGGCTAATGCATCCGTCATCAAATAAAATATATCACCAGGCAGGAAGTTCGCCAAAAGGCGTTTTTCCATCGGAGTCTTTCCCGCACTGCGCGGCTTCGAACTCAACAAGGCCGGCCGTGAGCTAAATTCCGAGGCGGCTTGAAGTGGAAAAGCCTTTACAAGTTTATCATCTCGAACGTGGAATAAACAGGAATCTCCCACAGCAATCGCCTGATAAGTTCGTTCATTCGGCAGCAGGGTGAATTCCAAACCGAGAAATGTGGCAAAGGCCCCATCGTGCAGTTTTTCTTCCGCGAACCAGGAAATATTCTCTGGAGAGGCGGGCACGCTGTTGGCCCAAAGCTTTTGCAGCGGCGGCAGCCAATCCGCCCAGCCGTTGGGTGCCTGCAATAAAGAATTTTCGATGAAACCGAAGGTCAGCTTGTTGGCCCACTCGCCGGAGTAAGAACTCTCCGAGGCTCCGTCCGCGATTGCGAATCGGCAGACGGACAGGTCCGCCGCGGCGGAATCCTCATACTCGGCAAGTGAATGTCCCTTCTTTGGCTGCGAAAAGCTACTCCACCGGAATGGCTTCTGGCTCGTCATCCTTCATCCTTCAAGTTGGAATGCCAACAATTGGCCATTGGCCATTGGCCGCATAGTGAGCTAAACGGCGAACCCGGCGGGTGGTTTCGGTAATTCTTTTTAGCGAACGTGAGAAGCCACGCGCGTCCCGATTTCCAGAAATCTTACCAGGGCCACCAGGTCCGCATTGAACATGAAACCCCGGCTGTTCGGATTCACAGCAAAGCCTTCTTCCTCCGCCGCCAATCGCAATTTATCTGGCAGAACGCTCGACATTCGAAGCAGAACCTTGGCGTAGATGTCGGGAAGGCGGTTATCGTCGGAAGGAAAGGAAACCGGGACCGTTTCCTGCTCCGAAATGTGGGCGTTAAATAGTAAAACCTGCCCGTCGGTGCTGGATAGAGCTCGGATTTCCGAAGCGATTTGCATCGGGTTGGCGTCCGAGGGCTGGCCATCGGTGAGATTGATGATCAAAGGCGGAAAGCATTTTGGAAAACGGAGGAGGAATCCCCCGATGACCTGCTTGGCCAGTTCCAGAGCCCCGTACATGGCCGTCTTGCCCTCGGCCACCGGTTCGAACCAGATTGGGAAGCGATAACTCTGCTCCGTAAATCCCCCTGCCCCATCATCCACCAGTCGCTTGCGCTGTTCGACGCGCATCGGCGAGGTTGCCACCGCGCTGATCGGATGGAGGACCTTATTTTCCGAGACGTTCTTGAGGAGCGGGGTCACTGTATCGCCGTAACCGATCACCCCGATGTGAAAGTAATCGCGGACGCCATCCGCTTTGGCGCACTTCAGAACCAGGTTCTGCAAAACGCGATTGATAGCATCCGCGACACCTTCTGATTTTTTCTTCCCTTGCTGACCTCCAAAAGGGCCTTCCATCGAACTGGATTGATCGATGAGAAATAAAATGCAGGTCGGATTGGTGCGGCTGATTTCAGCTGTATATGGCATGGCTATCCGTGGAATTTAGCGAGTCGGACCCGAGTACTTACTCTTTAGGCATCGGTTTTATCGTACCGCTGAACGTAATCGATTTCAGCAAGATTCCTTCCGGAGCAATATTCCCGCCCGGCTGAATCACAATCGGAGTTGGGGGGCTCTTGTCCGCCTGAAGGAGAATCGTTCCGGAGGAGGGGATCGCGGACTTGTTCACAGATCCCTGACAGGAATAACTGAGCTTCGTTCCCTTCCGATCCAAGGTGTAGACGATACTGCTCTTGGGTGCCGTACCCGGAAAGGCAATTTCTTCGCCGAGCACCTGGATTCGCAATCCCGCAGCCCCGGGAATGGCGGTGATGTGAATCCTCCAGCTGTCCTCTACCAGAAAACGGGTCGTGATTGCCGCATCGTTCTTCGTGAAGCGCACGCCGTCCGTTTCGAGTCGGGAGCCGCCGGAATTCGTCAGGTTCGCAGAGAAGTTCTTTTCGTTGCCAATCAGCTGAGCATTGGAACGCACCAGGTTTGTCTCGGTCGCCGTGGCTGGAGTAGTAGTTGTGGTTGCCGGCGTCTTCGGGGCATTTTTAGTGGAATTGGCGTCCAGGCGCCGGGCCAGTTCGGTGGCCTGAGTATTTTTGCTGAGAAGTTCGATTTTATCGGCGGCCCCGACCTGACCGCTTTCGAGGGCCTTCAAATACCAATGTTTAGCACGCAACCAGCAACTGGCTTTAGCCGAATCGTTGGCAACCTCGGGTGAAATCCCCAAAGCCCACCAGGCATTTCCCAATTCGATCTGATCTCGAAACTCGGTCGGATTCTTCAGATCCTGGCTGGCAAGCTTTTTGAGCGATTCCATATCTCCCTGAGAGAGATGAGAAAGAGCTTCGGCATAATTCCGTTTCCGAAGCAGCAGGTATTTTCCGAGAATCGCATGGGAGGAAGCATCGTTCGAATTCGATTCCAGCTTCTTGCGGGCTTCGACGGCCTGCCCCTCTTCGAGCAGATTGGACTTCAAACGCCCTTTCAATTTTTCAATGGAATTGACGACTTCTTCCGCAGTGGAGAATTTCGCCAGCCGTTCGACCACGGGCAGTAATCGCACGATGCAATCGTAACGCTGCGCTTTCTCGGCTTCATCGAGAAATGACATGCACCGGACAGTAAACGGAGGCAATAGCCCATTAGGAATGTTTTTGGCGATCTCCTCCAGGATATTGGTCCACTCTTCAAAACTGTCGATCTGGAACCAGCGCGAATGGCTGGCAACGACTTTGAACGCTTTGTCGAAATCGAGTAATTTCACATACTGTTTGCGCGCCGCGGTGAAGTAGATGAACCGAGACTCGGGAGCTTGAGCTACAGATTCCGCGAGTTTCGCAAAGCGGTCCCCACTACTGGTTATCACTTCGGTTTTTTCCGAATCCAGTAACGCGGCTTCTTTTTGCTTGAACTCCTGCCAGAGCGATTTGAGCGTATTGAAATCCGGCACCGGGAGAGGTTGCGGAGGCAACAGAGCCATCTCCAGATTCCCAACCGGGGGAACATCGCCTGCCTCGGCAGCTTGCAGCCTAACGATTTGTGTCTTTCCCTCGCTCAGCGCAACTGCAACCAGATCCCCACTGGAAGTCGAGTCGAGACTATAGGGTTTCGCTTCGAGAGTTGTGGGTGTGCCATCGAATTTTTTCAAAGGGTACGTGGTCGAGATTAAGCCCCGCTCCAGAGAGCAGGCCAATAAGGATTTATCCGATGGCATCTGACGGAAGGCGGTGAGGGTATCCTTACCGCCGGACAGCGACTCGAGTTTCTGGTCACTTACCGGGTTCCAGACGGTAAGTTCGTTATCGTCTCCCAGAGAAATCAACTTACCGCCATCATGGGAGAATGCTAGCTGGGTGATACTCTTACCCTTGGCACTCCCCTTCCACTTATTCAGTTTCTTGTAGGTCTTCGCATCGATGCGCTGGATAGAGCCATCACTCATCCCGACGGCTAAGATCGAATCGTCCGGAGTGACGGCCAAAGATGTTACGGCTCCCGTGCTAGCCAGATTCACGGATTTAATCGGCTCCTTGTTGCCCAACTTCCAGAAATCCACATCGCCGGCCGTGTTGCCGGTGAAGAGGATTTGTTCGTCGGAGGAAATGGCGAGTGCGCGAACACCTCCTCGAAGGTTCACCAACCGTTGGGTGGTATCTCCCGATTCGAGTTGAATCACGAAAATCGTCCCGCCATCAGTCACGGCAATCGATTTCCCGGAAGGGAACATCAACAGGCCCCGAGCGGGACTTTCCAATTTGACGAGTTTTTTAGCATCCGTGAAATCGGGTCGGTGCAAGAGCACTAACTGATCGTCGCCAGTGGTCACCAGAGCAGAACCATCTTTTCGCAATACTGAAAAGCGCACGGCCTCCTGATGGCCTTTGAGGATACCTGACTGAAAAACCGGTTTTTTGACAGTGTTGGCGAGGAGTCCTTTCGGGTCTTCCTTCTTGATTTCTTTAGGGGGAACCTCAACGGGCTTGGCAATATCCGAAGCCGCATCCGTTTTAACCGGTGGGGTGATGCCGGACTTGGGTGTCAAAACCTCTTTTTCTGAGTCCTTTTTTTCTAACTGAGTCGCGACTTTTGTTTCTTCGACGCCCTTCCCGGCGATTTGCGTGAAGTAGTAAGCAGCGCCTCCACCGCCCGCCAACAGCAGGATTCCGAAAACCCACTTCAAAGCCCCGCCCTGTTTTCGGGGGCTTTTTCGCTTCTTCATCGTGAATTCATCGAACCCGGCGGCAACCACCAAACTCGGTTTGACCGGCGATGCGGGGGGAGTTGCTGCAGGAAGAGGCGTGGCTGACACGTGCCCTGGAGATACGGGTATCTCCTGTTTCCACCAGTCCACCTTCTTGGCTTTGGGCTGCGCGGGTTCCACGGGGGCATCATCCCACCAAGCCGACGGATCGTTGGTGGCCCGAGTCGATTCATCCGCCAGATCCAGGGGTTCCACATCCGAACCTTCGTCTTCCGAGGCGGCTTTAGTGGAGTTGGATTGATGCAGGTACCCTTTTGGATTATTTTCGTACTGTTCCCGCTTGGCCGGATTGCTCAGAATATCTCGGGCTTCCTGAATTTCCTTAACGATTTTGGCATACAGCTGGGCATGCGGGCCCTTTTTATGTTGGCTGATTTGGAGAATCCGTAGCATGCAGGCGTCTGAA
The DNA here is from genome assembly GCF_018398935.1 of Telmatocola sphagniphila. GTDB lineage: Bacteria > Planctomycetota > Planctomycetia > Gemmatales > Gemmataceae > Telmatocola > Telmatocola sphagniphila. The sequence continues at coordinate 2,766,672 of NZ_CP074694.1, forward strand.
ATTGCTTCCGGATCTCGTTCGCTGGACGAAATTCCCAGAAGGGCATACAGCGAAGGCGGACGCTGTACTTTCGAAATACTCAACCAGTCGTGATAAGGATCGAACACCCTTCGTCCCCTGAAAAACTAAGCGTAATTCGCAACATTTTAAGGATAACTCAAGCCAGGCTTCGCGCAAAGCGAATTGATGGGAAGTTTCCGGGAAGGCCCGCGCATCCTACTTTTTTACCCAATTGCTGCTTTAATTAGTAGACGCGGATAAAGCGGAATTCGTTCTCGAAATCGGCACAGATAAGGCTAAAGCGAGATTTTTTCGTACCCAGGCGAATCCCCAATGCTCGACGAGATGTTTACATTCGGTATTTTCAGTTACGTTTCCCTATTTGTCATGGTCGATCCCATTGGAAATCTTCCCATTTTTCTGGGAATGACCAATAAGTTGAATCCCCATCAGCAAAATGGCGTAGCCCTGAGAGCCACTCTGATTTCGTATCTGATTCTGATAGCCATTGCTTTCACCGGACAGGCTATCTTTCGCTTCTTCGACATTCGCATCGAAGAACTCAAAATCGTTGGCGGGATTATCTTCTTCATCGTCGGCTACGAAATGTTGCATGCCCGCCTCTCCCGCACCAATATCGACGAGGAAAGCACCCACGACTACGCCCACGACATCGCTCTAACCCCCTTGGGAATCCCCATGCTTTGCGGCCCGGGGGCGATGGCCAACACAATGGTTTTGTGGAATCTCGCCGACTCGATTCCCAAAAAAATGACGGTCATCATTACCCTGACGCTCGTTATGGTCACCACCCTGATCATCTTGCTGGGCGGTAAAAGACTGACGAAATTTCTCGGCGAGAGTGGCAACAAGGTCATGCTGCGGCTCATGGGTCTGATAACCATGGTGATAGCCGTGCACTTTTTCTTCGATGGGCTCAAGCCTATTCTCCGGGATATCCTGAACATCCCTGAAAAGGCTGCTGGTTGAAGCCGTCGGCGATTCCGAGCAAGGCTAACTTTCGGTTCGAAAAGCCTTTAGGATTCCTAAGATAAACGACAGTCAACACCAGCGACGCTGAGGAATCCCATGCGTTTTCTGATTCTGGGTAACGAAAAGAAACTTCAGGTTCGCGAGCAGGCGGAATTACTGGCTCGAGAAATCCCGGCGGCCGGGGGGCAGGTGGTGCTGATCGATCTCAATTCCGAAAGTAATCTCGAACATGTCGAAGCGGATGTGGCCTTAGTTCTTGGCGGCGACGGGGCAATTCTTCGAGCTTCCCGGCAGATGAACACCCACCAGATCCCTGTTCTGGGAATCAATTATGGTCGGCTGGGGTTTCTGGCCGACTTGTCCACCGATGAAGTTCTGCCGCAATTGAAGTCAGTCGTCGAAGGCAGATTCCGACTTTGCAAACATCTGATGTTCGAATGCGAAATCGAAGGTAACGGTAAATTTCACAAATATTTAGGATTGAACGAAGTCGTCATCCGAAGTTCGCCGCCATTTCATATGGTCGATTTATCTTTGTCCATCGATGGCGAAGAGGTCTCCCGTTTCCTCGGTGACGGTATCATTGTCAGCACACCCATCGGTTCGACCGCCTACTCCCTCGCGGCGGGCGGTCCGATCCTAAGCCAGGAACTACCCGTATTCGTAATCACTCAAATGTGCGGACACACATTAACATATCGTCCTCTGGTAGACTCCGCACAAAAAACATATTCGATACGATTGGAAGCAACGGATGGAGCCTGCGTTGTGATCGACGGGCAGGAATTGATAGAACTGGCTTCTCTCCAGACCGTCACGGTTCGCAAGTCGGCCGTGGAGTTCCAGACGATTAAGGTCGGGTCTAAGACTTATTATCGTACCCTGCGAGACAAGTTGAACTGGGGGACGACTCCCAATTACCGCGGGAATAAGCTTTCATGATCTCGCGAACTCCCCCGCTCCTCGCTCCGTAATAAACGAAAACTCGGGATACTGCATAAACATGAGTACTACGCTTCTAGAAATTCTCGGTGTCAGTCAGCTATTGATGCTGGTGCTTATTTTTTCGGCATTGCCTTGGGTTTTTTCGCTATTGCCCGGCGGTGTCAGCCATCGGCAGACCGAGCTTGCCGACCTGGCAGCACGGGACAAAGATTTTTCGAACCGCAAAATCGGTTCCTACTCCGGAATTTGGAGTAAAGAATTCTGGACGATCATTCTCGCCGTGAATTTCTTCGGCGTGGCGATGCTCACCTATCTGATCAACAATTTCCGCGATGGACAGAAACTGGCAGAATACGGCCGGTATTACGGCTGTTTCCTGCATCTGAATCTGGCGGCCGATTTCTTCGTCTTCGTCTTCTATGGAATGCTGAAATTCTGGCCTAAAGGGGGAGCAGTTGCACTGGCCGCTTTCCGGGAAAGCGTTCGTTCGCCGATGTACTGGGTGATCTGCCTGCTTTCGATGTTCCTTCTGGTTCTTTCGATGCTGGTACCCTACTTCACCTTCGGTGAAGATTATAAAGTCTTCAAGCAAATGAGCTTCGACATCGTAATGTTCGCAGCACTTCTCTTCGGTATGCTGGCGATCAGTATCTCGGTTTATGAAGAAATCGAAGGTCGAACGGCCATCACCGTGATGAGTAAGCCGATCAGTCGCCGTCAGTTCATGATCGGGAAGTATCTCGGTATCCTCCTGGCCAGCGGGGCCATGATGATGATTCTTGGCTGGTTGTTGACCTGGACGCTGTACATCCAACCGCGATTTAACAAGCTGGATGATGTGATCGATTATCTGCCCATCGAAATGACTCAAAAAGTGGGCCCGCTCTGCGATAAATTGATGTTCACACCAGAAGGCCAAGCGGTGACGCACGGCGTCGGGATCTGGTTCGGCGAAACGCTCGCACATCACCTCGGCCTGCTTTTGACCTTCGGTCAGGTGATGGTACTGCTGGCTATCTCGGCCGCGTTGGCGACTCGTATGCCGTTCGCGATCAACATCGTGATCTGCCTTATGGTCTTCCTTTTGGGTCATCTGTCGCCGGTTCTGGCCTCGGCGACCGAACGATTGGGCGACGACTTTTCGCTCATGCTCGTCGGTTTCATCGCCAAACTGTTCAACGTGGTCTTCCCTGCGCTGGATTACTTCCAGTTTGGACCGGCGATTATTCGCGAGAACCCGATCCCGATCTGGTCGTTCACCCAGTACGTGCTGACTATCGTGGCCTACGCGATACTTTACTCGACAATTGCAATACTTATCGGTTTGCTCTTGTTTGAGGATCGCGATCTGGCGTAGGATGCATTGATCGCCCTAACTGAGCATCTTAATGCGAGGCCCCCGTGGCAACGGTTCCTCAGGAAGAGGGTCGATCCTTCGCTTACCTGGAATCGACCCCGTTTCGTAAATTCCTGGGCGTTATATACGCCTGTTTCGACGTCTTCCTCTTCTGCGGTCTGATAATACTCCTTGGCCTTTTCGTCGATTTTCTGACGAATCAGGGGAAGATACCCCATCTGTCCGATCTGCCGCTGGCGGATCAAAAAAGCATCCTGACGGAATGGAAAAACTACGACGCCGACTATCGACGGAAGATCGTCCAGGAGGCCGGCTTCGACTTTCCTTCGCCCGATTCGGTCTCGGATCCGGAGGCTTCCCGGAAAAATGCACTTCTTTATCGCCTGATAGGCAAAGAAGTTGCCCCGCTCGTGTTGGAAGCCTCTGCGGACGATTTGCAGAAATGGGCCCGACAGAATGGACCGATCAACGACCCTTACTGGTCCGCCCTGCTGGAAAACGAACTTCGCTGGCAAATACTCTTGCGGACTCGCCTTCAGGAAAAAGTGTCCAACTCAGCTGCTGAGTCTATCCATGTAGTCCAGAAAACGAGCGACAATCCGACGATTCAAAATCCCGTCGGACCGTTGCCTTCCGCCGGTGTAATCTCTCTTTTAGCTCGCAATACACAGCATTGGTCGTTTCCACTACTTGCTCTGAAAACTCGTTTTTCCCCCTGGTTAACTAGCGGCAGCGAACTGAGTCTGAACACCCGTTATCTCCTTACGCTGTTTGCCTGCGGACTTCTTTTAACCGCGCTGAGATTCGGCGTTTCGATTCTGATCAATCGCCACGCCGCCCGACTGACATTGCATGCGGTAACGAACCTGCGGCGAGGGATATATCACCATTGTCATCGGTTGGGAAATCTTTCGCTGGTGGGCGATGGGACCAGCGGGGCGAGTACCCTATTTATTCGGGAAGTGGAGGCGGTACAGGATGAATTTTTCGTCCGTTACGCCAATCAATATCGTTACACTCTCTATCTGATTGCCTTGCCCATTCTGGCGCTGGCGGCCCAATTTTGGCTAACCCTGGCTGCCCTGTTGATCGGGCTGGTGGCCTGGATGTTCCTGAATCTGCGTCTGCGGAGTCTGGCGAAAAAAACCAAAGAAAGCAGCCGACGTGCGAAAGCGTGGTTGAGCCGCTTGACGGAAAGTTTGAAAATCATGCGCCTGGTGCGGTCTTACAGCATGCAGACCTTCAACCAGTCCCGACTGGAGCGTCAGCTAGCCGACTACGAACGCGAGCAACTGCAACGCTACCGTCAGGAAGGTTCCATACGGCCGACCGTGTTTCTCTTTTTGTGCAGTTTGACTTTCCTTGTTCTGTTCCTCGCCGGGGTCATTTCACTCAATCAACCGATCGGAGCCTTCGCGCTCACTGTAGTGGTCTCATCGCTGCTCTGTCTCTACTATCCGCTCCGCAGCTTCGTCGGCCAACGGAAGTATCGCCGCAAGGCCGATTTGGCCGAGCAGGTTTTGCAGAAGTACTTCGATCGCCAGTCCAAAGTGAAAGATATCGTGGATGGCGAATTTCTGGATGTGGTGCGGAAAAACATCCGCTTCGAGGATGTTTCTTTATCCGATCAGGAGGAGCGTAAGATTCTCCGCCATTTGGAACTGACGATTCCTGCCGGTTCGCGTGTGGGTATCGTAGGGCCGGATGAGATCCAGAAGAAATCCCTGCTTTACCTCATCATGCGCTTGAACGATCCGAAGGCCGGCAGCGTTCGCATGGATGGCAAGGACTTGAAATGGGTTTCGAAAGATTCACTCCGAATGCAGGTGGGCGTGATCCTGCAGGACCATCTGGTCTTCAATGATACCGTCGCGAATAACATTGGCTGCGGCGATCCGAACGTCACCCTACCGCAGATCATCGAAGCGGGGAAACTGGCTCACGCCCATCAGTTCATTCAAAAGCTCCCGCACGGCTACGAAACCGTGATCGGCGAATTTGGACACTCGCTCTCCATCGGTCAGTTGTATAGGATCGCCCTCGCACGCTGCATCCTGCGTGATCCTTCGGTGCTTTTGATTGAGGAACCGGTGATCCCCCTGGATGATGAGACGAAAGAACTGCTGGATGATTCGGAAGATCGCTTCCTTCAGAAGCGAACAGTGATCTACCTTCCGCATCGCATCTCGACGTTGAAATCCTGCGATATGCTGCACTTAGTGAACGAGGGGCGGATAGAAGCTTCCGCAAAGCATCGGGATCTGCTTCACGAAAGTCCTCTTTACAAACATCTGTACTACATGGAATTCAATCAGTTCGGCGAATCGAATTGATTCGCCGAACGCAATTTACGGTTTCTGGAATTGAACGGGAACCGTGGGCGTCTTTCGCTTCATCTGAGCCAACTTCATCGACGCGTTTTGAGCCTGCAGCGTGTTGGGAGCGAGCTTCATGATCTTCTCGTAACACAAGGCTGCCTCGTCGATTTTCCCCTTTTGGATCCAGGCCTCCGCCAGTCGCGTATACATCTGGGCGGTCTGATCCGCCAATTCCTCGGCGGCCTTCGCCAGTCGATCGGGATTCGCCTGAATATCCCGAAGGATCAAAGTGGCTTCCCGCGCTTCCGGCGAGTCGCTGAAGGTTCCCAGAATCGTTTCGCAGGATTCCACGCAGCGGTGGAATTTCTCCTTGCGATATTCCTCTTTGGCCATGGCGAGAAGTTCGTTGGCCCGCTGGTCGCGAGCCGCTTCGCGAATCGTCGATTTGGCAGTTAAACTGGCAATCTGCTTCGAGGAATCTTCCGCGGCTTTCGTGCCCGGGAACTTTCGAACCACTTCGGTGAGCTGTTCCATGGCCTGGGTCGCCTGACCCCGATCGATCAGATCCTTGACCTGAATCCGCTTCTGATTGGCCTGCTGTTCGAGTTCGTTTAGCAGTTGTTTGGATTTACCTTGAACCGGCCGATCCTTGCCGTCCTCGCAGATCGACTTCAAAAGCGTAATCGCTTTAGCATAGTCGTTGGCAGAAATCGCTTTGGAAGCTTCGTTGAAATCGCGCGCCATCCAGTCGGGAGTGGCCACGGCCATGGCCCGCTGCAGATGCTCGTTCAGCCGGGAGGCTTCCATGTACCCTTCGATAACGCCCAGGATCTTACCATCGCTCCCGGCCATAATCAGGGTGGGATAGGCCTGAATCTTCAAAGCCTGAGTTAAAGCCGGTTCCCGATTGGCATCGACTTTCACGGGAATGAATCGATCGTTCAGCAAATCGACGATGCCAGAGTCTTTAAAGGTCGTCTGGTCGAGTCGACGACAGTGAAAGCATTCCTCGGTACCGAAGTCGAGAAAGAGCGGTTTGCCCTTTTCGGCCGCTTCCTTGCGGGCTGCGTTATAATCCTTACGCCATTGGACGGTCTCTCCGGCAAGCGCGGGCCTTGCCGAGACAACCATTACGAAAACCACGCCAATCAGCGTGTTCCGCATTCGAAAGCACGGAATCGTCTGCATGGAAAAACTCTCTCCAGGAGTAACGCTCAAGCTCGCGGATGGGCCTTTTGATAACTTTCCTGCACTTTTTGCTTCGACAGGTGCGTATAAATCTGGGTCGTCATCAGGCGCTTGTGTCCCAGAAGTTCCTGCACGCTGCGAATTTCCGCTCCGGCATTCAGCAAATGTGTGGCGAAAGTATGCCGGAGCGAGTGCGGGCTGAGATTCGCATCCAGCCCGGCGCGGTTCACATATTTTCCGACAATCCGCCCGACGCTACGGACCGTCAATCGGGTTCCTAATTTGTTCAGGAATACCGCATCGCTTTTCTTTTTCGTCTGGGCTAACAGTTGGTCGCGCTCGACGAGCCAGGCTCTCAGGGCTTCCACGGAGGGCGCTCCCAAAAGCGCGTAGCGTTCGCGCTTGCCTTTCCCCCGAACCGTGACGATCCCTTCTTCCAGCTTCAGGTCATTGAGACTGAGGCCCACCAGTTCGCTGACGCGTACTCCCGCCGAGTAGAATACCTCGAGAATCGCGCGATCCCGGTTGGGAAACCGGTCGTTCTCCTCGGGCTGAACCAGTAGAGAATCCACCTCCTGATCGCTCAGAAAGCCGGGTAATTTTTTATCTACTTTGGGGCTTCGCAGCCCGAGCGTCGGATTTGTCTGAATCACGCCGTTTCGGCACAGATACCTGAAAAAAGATCGCACGGCCGCAATTCGTCGAGCCGCCGTGGATTTCGAGTATCCTTTTTCGTGGAGCCAGGCGACGTAACGACGCAGTAACCGGGGAGAGACCGCTTCGATCGCGTAGTCCGTCGAACCCAGAATTTCCTGCCAGCACTCGTGGGCCTGGGTCAGATCTTCCCGATAAGATTTGACCGTGTGGGTAGAGGAATTTCTTTCCAGCGACAAGTGTCGCAGAAAATCCGCCAGCAATTTATCCATGGTGTCGATCTCAAGAAGAACGCATAAGGGCCGATACTCGGCACTTCCCTCGGTTGAAGATCTCAAGAGCGACGCGATACGTCACCGTTCAGACTTCAACCGGAGAGATTCTTAATCCCGCACACCAACTTCGCGGATCGTTGAAGGCGTTTGAGCCTGCAAACGAGCCCGCTCGGTTAGAACGGCCGCATCGAACCAGGTTAAGCTGACATCCGGGTCGGCCGCCTGATTGCGAATGCTGTCTATCAACTTCTCTCGACTGTCTTCGTCGTAAACGAAAACGAAGCGTTCCTTGCCTTTGATGAGAGCCAGTACACTGATTTCCTGTCGCACGGAAAGCCTCATCAGCGGAGTCAATGGAGATGATCCTTCACACATCCCAAACATCGGCTCTATCTGGGAATTCGCTGCGATTTCTTTGAGCAAAATCGCGGATCGGGAATGTGAAGTTCAATCCCAACCGGCAAGATCGATGCAGCTTTACAGAAATTGCTCTTCCGCTACGCGGATTGGCGTGGTAAAAATTGCAAATTATCATTCCGTAACCGGCAGGATGCCAACCGTGAAAACCGCGATCTTAATCCCCGCGCGTTTCGCCTCCACCCGACTCCCCGCGAAAGCCTTACTCCGGGAAACGGGCAAATACCTCATCGAACACGTTTATGAACAGGCTAGCCAGACCACCTGCGCCAGCGATGTGATTGTCGCTACCGATGACGAGCGGATCCTCCGGGCGGTTGCTTCCTTCGGAGGTCGGGTTGTACTGACGGCAACGAATCATCAATCTGGAACAGATCGCATCGCCGAGGTGGCTCAGTCGCTCGACTCCGACATCCTCATTAACGTCCAGGGGGATGAACCGACTATCGATCCCAAAGCTATCGACTTGCTGGATTCTCTGATGCGTACACACCCGGAAGCGGAAATGGCCACGCTGGCCGTCCCCTTTGATCGACAGGAAAACTGGCAAAGCCCGAACATGGTGAAGGTGGTTACCGATGCCTGGGGGCGGGCTATCTACTTCAGCCGCAGTCCGATCCCCTACTGCCGGGATGGAACGCCCGATTTTTCCTCGGGAAAATACTTACAGCATTTGGGAATTTATGCCTACCGCCGCGAGTCGCTGTTAAAACTGGCCAGCCTTCCGCCCCATCCTCTCGAAGATATCGAAAAGCTGGAACAACTTCGGGCAATAGCTCAAGGCTGGGCGATTCAAGTAGGTGTCGTGGCGCATGCCGGCCGAGGTATCGACACCCCGGAGGATTATGCCCTGTTCGTAAACAGCTATCGGCAGCAGATTCTGCAGTCGCGACGCGCTGCCTGAGCGAATGCGGAACTTTGCGTAGAAGTTATAAATTTATTCCGCATGGGAGCGGGCAAACAGCTTCCGAATCGAAGAGAACAAGGTCCGGTTGGCAGGAAGTTCGTTGCAAGGCTTTTCCTGAGGCGGTTTAGAGTTCGCCAACTTCGGAGACAACGGCCTCGTTTCCGCTCGCGGGAGACTAACGCCGAGCGATCGCCAGTGAGCCGCCGGCAGGTGCGGGTAGACGAACGAAACCACATCCATCGCCGAATTGAACCGGGCATTCGGATCGACGGCCCCCAGCTTACCAATCAACTTATCGATGAACGGCGGCAATTCTGGTCGGACCTTCGAGGGTGCAGGGATGTCACTCGTCTGGCGAGCTGCCATGGATTGAAGCGCGAGACCGGGGAAGGCCGCTTGTCCGGTCAAAGCGGAGTAGAGTGTCGAGCCCAGGCTATAAAGGTCGCTTCGGGCATCCATGTCGACCATGGCCGTCTGCTCTGGCGGGATATGAGCAATTTCCAGAGCGTACTCTTCCAGATTGATGCGTTTGGTATTCTGCTGCCAGGGGTCATCCAGCAGGTTCGTCAGGCCCAGATCGAGCAATTTGGTTCGGTGGTTGGGATAGATGGCGATATTCTGAGGCTTAATGTCGCGATGCAATAACCCGACCGCATGAGCCTGAGCCAGACCTAAAGCCACCTGCCCGGCAATTTCCACGGATTGATTGACGGAGAGAGTTCCTTCCCGAATCAGGAGATCATCCAGCGTGGGAGCTTCCACCAGTTCGGAAACCACATAGTAGGTCCCGGAAAGCATTCCCAGATCGAGAATCTGTGCGATCGAGGAATGGTGTATACCCGCCGCTGTTTTAACTTCGTTTAGGAAAGTTGTAAATGCTTCCGATTCACTGACGCGATTACTGGGAATGACTTTAACGCTGACTTTCTGATGGGAATCGATTTCTTCGGCGAGAAAGACAATGCCGACCCGATCCTGTCGGATTCCTTCCAGAATTTTGTACCGCCCCAGCAGGAAGCCGCCGCTTCGTCCGTTCAGAAGTTGCATGGCCTGATATTTGGTGAGCAATTTCAACCGAACCAGATGCGTGGCCAGATGAAGTGGTTCAAGTGTCAGAAGTTGCTTGAACGAAAAATTGGCGAATGCCCTGCCAAGTATTGGCAGAGGGATCAAGCCGCTGCGTTGCAGCGCATTCAGAAAAGCGGTTTCCGGCAGTCGAATGGTGGGCTGGTGCGGTTCCAAGGCATTTCTCCCGTTCGATAATCCCCCGTCGGGGATCGACGAATGCATATGTAGTCGCAGAAATTCAAGGCGCAGGAATCCCGGATGGGACTCTCGTTCGGGCTGTCACCCGAGTCAAAACGGTTAAAATGCGGCTACCTTTCGGAGCCGCATCTGGCATCGTATTTAGGAACATCCCTTGTCGCCGCGGCGACAACGGGGATTTTTTTTCAAAGCGGAAGGAAGCCGATTCGCAATCGCATCCCTCCAGGGCTTATTTCGAGATTTCAAATTCGGCCAAGTAGACACTGCCGGTAACATCGGTATCGAGTGAATGGAATTCGAAATATCCTTCCGAATTCGGATCCAGCCGGATCGTTCGTTCGATAGTCTGCCACTGGCCACCGGTTCCCTGCATGTGCTCCGCACCGTAGATTCCATAGGCGTGCTTTATTTCCGGAGCCGTTGGCTTGAACTTAAACTGCACGGCTTTCTGCAAAGTCGAATTGGTCAAATACGTAATCTTGACTCGCAACAATCCATCGGCAGGCACTTTGAGGTAAGGGCTCAGCAGCATCGACGTGCCATAGGGCATTTCGCCCACCTTCACGTTTTTGGTTCCAATCGCCATCTTCCCGGCGATCACCTCCGCGCTGTAAGTCGCGTCCGAAGTCGGGTCATAGGTGTGACCTCGCCATCCGGTTGGCCACTCGCCTTCTCCGGAGCGGGTACGTTGAACGAAGTGTCGATCTTCCAGGGGATCTTCCACGGGCTCGCAATTTCCAATCAGCTCGAAAGCCTTCTGCTTGGACAGATCGAGAGTGTACATAGAAATACCGCTGGATTTTAGTGCCGGCGGATTTTCCGGATTCGATTGAGGCCGCGGTTGATTTTGTCGTACTCCCTCGGGCGGCTGCGATTTTGGAAATGACTGAGCGCCCCGGTTGTTGTTCGGTTCCGTCGCATTCGCCACGGTACTGGACGATCCGGAACCAAAGAACTGCGTGATCAGGAGCGTCAGCACGACTGTGGCCGCGATCCCCCCCGCGACACTGAGCACATTTTTGTTACGGTAGAACGGCTTGACTTCATCTGGCTTATTCTTGGAGAATCCCTTGACAGGAAGCTTCTTTGATCCCGTATTTCTATTCAGTAGCTTGGCGGTGGTTGATTTGATGGAATCCGAGTCGATATCACCCTTCGAAAGGCCTGCGACCACTCGGGCCGCCCCGGCATCCGGCAACCATTCGGCCAGAGCCTCGATAACTTCCGCGGGTGTTTGAAAGCGATCTTCCGGCTTCTTGGCGATCATTTTGTCGACGATCGCCGAGAGCGCGGGTGGAATGGTTTTATCGATATCGCTCAAAGACGAAGGCTGCTTAATCTGATGTTGGAACATCTTCTGAGTCGTGTTTCCCTTAAACAACGGCTTGCCGGTGACCAGAGTATAGAGCGTCACACCCAGGCTGTAGATGTCCGCACGAATGTCGATATTCGGACTACTCATCAATTGCTCGGGGGACATGAAATCGACCGTCCCCATCAGTGCGCCCTGATCCATGAGCGAAGTGAGCTTATCGCCCGGTTCGCTGGTACAGCGGGCTAAGCCCATATCCAGGATCTTGATAATCCCTTCCCGGGTCACCATCAGATTGGAAGGCTTGATATCGCGATGAATGAAGCCTTTTTCGTAGGCATGCTGCAAACCGGCGGCGGCCTGCGAAATGTAATCGACGCTGCGGGAGAGTCCCATGGCCCCGCCGTGCTCCAACAGGGCCTCGAGTGTACTACCGTCGACGTATTCCATCACGATGAAGTGGGTCTGTCCCTGCAGACCCACATCGTGGAGGCGAACGATATTGGGATGATCCAGGGCAGCCGTCGCCCGGGCTTCGCGGAGGAACCGTTCGATGTTGATTTGTTCGTTGGCCTTCTCGTTGAGCAAAACTTTAATTGCGACTTTTCGTCCCAGATCCCGATGCTCGGCCAGATAAACAATTCCCATGCCCCCTTTGCCGAGAGGGCGCTGAATCACGTAGGATTTCAGGGTGAAACCGCGAGTTTTGCCTCCCAGCAACTGATTCGCCTGGTACTGGGTGATCAATCCATCCTTCACCAACTTGGCGGCACACTCCAACTTGTCAGTCGGAAGGTCCGATTCGTCCTCGTACATTTCGCGAAACTTGTTTTCGTTCAAGACGCCGCTTTTGCGGACGATGAACAAGAACGGATTGGAAGCAGCAGTTTCGGGAGAGACCATGTTTCTGTGCACCAAAATTAAGAAGGTGTTTATTTATGCAATTATTTAGAACAATTTTTAAGATGCTGTCTCAAAAAACAGATTGAATTTAAAATAATTGCAGTTGAAATTTATTTCACTAATGTGCCGGATGTCGATCAATTCGCCCTCTATTTTCGCAAGATCGGAAAATTTATTTGCGCAGGGCTATAAATCTCATCCTTGCAGCGAATAACTTTTTTATCTCCCTGGGAGGGGGTTCCCGGGAGATTCGCAAAGCCTCCTTCCACTTCCTACTGAGCGAATCTGCCCTAGGATAAGGACATTACCACCGCAAATTATCCTGTTTTTTCGAGAGGCCGATATGTTACTCCGCTTGATTGTCGTACTAATAGGATTCGCCTCCTGGGGACAAGCTCAGCAACCGCTAGCCCCAGTTGCGACGAAAAAACCTCACGTTTTCGAACTGCACGGGGATAAGATCTCCGACGATTATTTCTGGCTCAAGGAAAAGAAGGATCCGGAGGTCATCAAATATCTGGAGGCTGAGAACGCCTACACCAAACAACTGACGAAAGATAACGAGAAACTCGAAAACCAGCTGTATAAGGACATGCTGTCCCACATCAAACAGACCGATCTCGGCGTACCCTACGAGGATCATGGTTACTGGTACTACAGTCGGACTCAGGAAGGTAAGCAGTATCCGATCAACTGCCGCAAGAAGGGAACTCAGGAAGCCCCGGAACAGGTAATTCTCGACATCAATGAGCTGGCTCAGGGCAAAAAGTTCATGAACGTCGGCGGCATGCAGGTCTGCGACAGCGGAAACTACCTGGCTTTTCTCACCGATACAACCGGTTTCCGCGAGTATTTTCTATCGATCAAGGATCTGGAATCGGGCAAACTTTTGGAAGATCACACCATTCAGGTGTCTGGTTTGGAATGGGCGGCCGACAACAGAACCCTTTTCTACGTGACGGAAGATGCCGCCAAGCGACCTTCGAAACTCTGGCGGCATACGGTAGGTCAGCCCAAATCAGCCGATCAACTGATCTACGAAGAGAAGGATGAGCTTTTCCGTGTCGGGATCGGCCGATCACACGATCGCAAATATCTCTATCGACTGTCCAGAAGTTCCACGACGACGGAACAAGCCTACCTGCCCTCCGACGATCTGAGCCAGCCCTGGAAGATCATTCTGCCGCGAAGTGAAGGACATGAATACACGGCAGACCATCGCAATGGCCTGTTCTATATCGTCACCAACTCCGGCGGGGCGACCAACTTCAAGATCTCGACGGTTCCGGTCGGACAGAAAGATGCCGAATACCCCCTGTCCGCCTGGAAGAATTTCCTGACTTACAATCCGGCGGTGAACATCACCCGAATCTTGCTGCTGAAGAACTTTCTGGTAATTTCCGAGAGGGAGAAAGGCATCCCTCATCTTCGAGTCTATTCCTTCCATGCCGAGCAAGCCTATCGGATTTCCTTTCCCGAGCCGGTTTATTCGGCCTCGCTCGGAATGAATGCGGAATTCGATACGGATGCCATTCAGTTGAACTACACGAGTCTGGTTACACCTGCATCAATCTACTCCTTCGATTTGACGACCCAGAAGCGAACCCTCCTGAAACAAATGGAGGTACCGGGTTACAAGAGTTCGGAGTATGTGAGCGAGCGAATCGAAGCGACTTCGCACGACGGCACCAAAGTGCCGATTTCCCTGGTCTACAAGAAGGGTGTGAAGCGGGATGGCTCGGCTCCCTGCCTGCTCTACGGCTATGGCTCCTATGGCGCGACTATTCCCGTCGGCTTCAGCCCTGCCCGATTGGCGATGCTGGATCGTGGCGTCATCTATGCCGAGGCTCATATTCGCGGCGGCAGCGATCTGGGCAGACAGTGGTACCTCGACGGCAAAATGCTCAACAAAAAGAATACCTTCCTCGACTTCATCGCTTGTGCCGATCATCTCGTTAAGGAAAAGTACTGTTCTCGAGATCGGTTGGCGATTCAAGGAGGTTCGGCGGGTGGGCTTCTCGTGGGAGCAACCATCAACATCCGGCCAGACCTCTGCAAGGTGGCCGTGCTGCAGGTTCCTTTCGTGGATGTGATTAACACCATGCTCGACGAGTCGCTGCCGCTGACGATTCAGGAGTTTCTGGAATGGGGCAATCCCAAGAAATCCGAAGAATACGAGTACATGAAGAGTTACTGCCCCTACACCAATCTGGGCAAAAAGTCTTATCCCTCGATCATCGTGACGACCTCCTTAAACGATAGCCAGGTGCTCTTCCATGAGCCGACCAAGTATGTGGCGAAACTGCGCACTTTGAAAACAGACAGCAACCCTCTCATTTTCAAATGCAACATGAATGCCGGGCACGGCGGAGCTTCCGGACGTTACGAAGCTTTGAAGGAAAAGGCTTTCATTGACGCGTTTGTTCTGAAGCAATTGGGAATTAACGACTAATTGTCAGAGCGAGTCTGGAAGTTGCTGCAAAGAACTGATTCCAGGGTAAGAGAACGCAGCAGCTTCCGATCGCATTAAGTTCGTGAGTTAGCGACAGAATCCTAGAATTGTGCTTGAGTTACTCGACTTAAATAGCTAAGCTCAAGGAATTCCAAAGTGAAACTCTTCTTTCTTTGCTCCTGCGTGCCTTCAAAATGAGCACGCCACTGAATGACTGTAGACAAAAATGTTCGTCTTTCTCGTTGTGAATATTGGATTTTAAATCAGCTTGCCCATCTTTGCTTTGAGCCCTTCTGGTTTGATGATCGACATGCCGGTGGTGCGTTAAACACGCAATCACATGGATTAGATAATTCCCAACTGGCCGCTACCCTACACTACCATTACTCGAAAGATTGGATTCGCTTTGAAACATTTGATGAGCAGCCACTTCACTTCTCGCTGGAAGATATTGTTGCTGCCATTGAACCCAAGGAAAATCAGGTTCGATCTTTCGCTTGCATCACGGAACTCGGCGGTGCGATTTGGGAATCCTTTGCTAAGCCAAATTGGGGCACCTACTTACAGCACCACGGTTCGGTGAATTCTGATGACGAGACCGAAGAGATTGAAATTCTTGCTACTGATCGCCGAAAGATCGATTCTTACTTGTTGTTGCTCGATCAATACTTTGAAAATGGTCAATTCTGGTGTGTTGACCGTTCCACACTCCGAGAGGAATTGCTTTCCCCATTCAACGTGACGTATTGGAAACAACTCCCCCAAGGGTATCGCCTAACGTTCCGAATGATACGAAGAGAATCTGACGCCGTTTCCGATTACGAAAAGGCACTTTCTCGATCCTATGACTTGTCTGATCTTTGCGAATTCCGCCGCTGGTATGCCTGGGATTAAGTCAGCTAAGCCTTAGCCCGATTTCGCCAGAATCTGAATCTCCTAATTCTCCCTAAAAGCAGATAATTGAATCACTTAGGATATGCGATTCTCATAAATCAATTTTTGTAGCGCCAATTGATCTTGCCCCTTTTTCGCCCCCTCGGTTACACTTGGCGATAATTGGAATTGCGTTCGCAAAGGATTGCGGTCGATGGACAGAGTTTCGCTACCGATGGAGCCCAAACGCTCGGGATGGATCCCCTGGGCCCTGGGTCTGTTTTGTTTACTCCTCACGGCTCTGAGTGCCCGTCCTTACGCCGGGGGCTGGAACGATGGGAGTAGACTGGCTGCCGTCGAATCGCTGGTGGATCGTCAGACTCTGACAATCGACGAATCGGTGTTTTGCCATCCCTCGGCGGAATCCATTGCCGCGGATCGTGCCCCGTATCCCAGCAATAATCCCGATTTGCTGAAAAATGGAACCAGCGATAAACTGTTCATCAACGGGCACTATTACTCCGACAAACCGGCGGTCATCTCCCTCTTGATGGCTGGGATTTACCAGACGGCCCTGTTTTTGGGATTACCCAGCGCCGCCGAAAGACCCGATCTTTTCTGCTATGAGATCACCTGGGGCTCGGCGGGTCTGGCTTATCTGGTGGCCGTGCTGTCGATCTATCAAATTGGCCTGTTTTTGCGGCTTCCGGGTAAGTTACTGGCCGCCTGGGTGGGGAGTTTCGCCCTGGCGACTTTTGCTCTGGCCTACACACGCCATACCAACAACCACATTCTGCAACTCGGTTCCCTGGCTCTGATTTGCCTTCAAATGCTTCACATCAGCCGAAATGCGGCGAGTTCGCAAATTTCCCGGGGCCGGTTAGTACTTTTGGGAAGTCTTGCCGGGCTTAGTTTCAATCTCGATCTTGGTGCCGGTCCGCTGCTGGTTGCCGCGCTATTCTTCTATTCAGCTTATACCTTCCGCACCTGGAAGCCTGTTGCCGTGTATACCCTGGCCGCCTTACCGTGGGTGATTGCGGGACTGGGAATCAATTACTCTATCGGCGGAGTTATCAAGCCAATCAACATGGTGCCGGAATATTCCTCCTGGCCCGGCTGCCCGTTCACACCGGAAAATATGACCGGTTTTTCGAGACATTCACCCATCAAACTGACTGTGTACGCTCTGGCGTTACTCTTCGGCAAGCATGGCTTTCTGGTTCACAACATTCCGTTACTTTTGAGTCTGCCCGCGGCCTTCTTCGTTCTGCGAAAATCGAGTCCACTTCGTCCGGTATTGCTCACCAGCCTGGGTTGGTGCGCGGCCACGTGGCTACTCTACTCCGCCCTCTCGAACAACTACGGAGGCGGTTCCTGTTCGATTCGCTGGTTTGCCCCATTCCTCGCACCAGGATATCTGCTGCTGGGAATTTATCTGAAGGACTACCCGCGTTACTTCGCCGATTTTCTGACCCTGAGTTTCTGGGGCACTCTGTTCGGAGCAATCATGTGGACGGTCGGCCCCTGGTCCTTAAAGATGATCCCCCTGCTTTGGCCGACCGTCGGCTGTGCCCTGGTAAGTTGGGGAATTTGCAGGTATCGCCTCAGCCGTACGGAGAAACGTGAAGAACTCGTCCCCCGGGATTCCTTGCCCGTTTCCCGCGCCGCTTAAGACACCACCGACTAGCCATTGAGGTCGAGGATTTCGAATGAACGTCGCACGAATGAGATTGATCGACCGTTGGTTGGGTACCCCGGTTTGTCTTTTACTCACGATTTGGAGAACGATCTGGGGTCGAAAATTCCCAGCGCAGGATCAGAAACCTCGAAGCATTTTGTTCATCAAACTCGCCGAGCAAGGATCGACTGTTTTAGCGCAGAGAGCTTTGCGCTCGGCGGTAGAACGGGTGGGGCGGGAGAAGGTCTATTTTCTGCTCTTTGCCGAGAATCGGCCGATTCTCGATCTGCTCGATCTGATTCCTCGACAGAACGTGATTGAAATTCGAGCCAAGGGATTACTTCGAACAATTATCGGCGCCTGCAGCGCCCTCTACCGAATGCATCGTCTCGGAATTGAAGCGGTGATCGACCTGGAGTTTTTTGCTCGCTCCTCGGCCAGTTTGAGTTACCTCAGCGGCGCGCGCTGGCGGGTCGGTTACCACGCCTTTGGGGGCGAGGGGTCTTATCGCGGCAACCTGATGACCCATCGCTTATCCTTCAACCCGTACTTGCATACCAGCCAGACATTTCAGATCATGGTCGATGCACTCGACCATCCCGCTGAACAATTTCCCATGTTCGATCTGGTCCCTTCCACAAGCGAATCGACTGGTTTTCAGTTGAAATTCGATAGTTCCGAAACGGCGGTGGTTCAGGCCCTCCTCGAAAAAGAACTAGGCAGATCTGCCCGAAAAATCATTCTCCTGAATGCCAACGCCAGCGATCTGATGCCGTTACGACGGTGGCCGAGTGACCGTTACATCGAACTGGCCAATCTCTTGCTAAGCCAGTATCCCGATTGTGCAATCGGATTTACCGGAGCTCCGAGCGAAGCCAGCGCTGTGGACGAACTCGTTCGAAAAGTGAACAGCCCACGGTGTTTCAACACCGCCGGGAAAACCAACCTTCGCCAGTTATTGATTCTCTACAGTCTGTCGGAAATTCTGGTGACCAACGATAGTGGCCCGGCCCACTTCGCGACATTAACGAATGTCGAGGTCGTTGTATTGTTTGGCCCGGAAACTCCGAAGTTATTTGCCGCTCTGTCGCCGCGCACTCATCCCCTCTGGGCCGGGCTGGCCTGCAGTCCCTGCATCAATGCCTTCAATGACCGGAACTCTTCCTGCCGCGATAACGTTTGCATGAAGAAAATCAGTGTGGATCAGGTGTTTGAACAGGTGGCCGAGCTGTACGAGAAGCGACAACAGCAATTCGGTCGAGGAAATCGGCTCGCGGCGTGACGCGATCAACGGCCAGCAGTTTCTCGCTGGTGAACACTTCCAAAAAAAAAAGCTCACCCGATCCGGATGAGCTTTAAGTGCTTGAGTTATTCGATCAGTCGTTTATCTGCATCGAGGCATTGAGAATCTTGGCGATGCGATCGTGACACTCTTCCAGATGCGCCAGGGTCGTTTCATCCGCATCGGCAGGTTTGTCTTTGAGGGCCGCTTCGATTCGCTTGTTGATCTCCTTCAGATGCGCGAAGGCGAGGCTCTTCGCATCCGGAGGCAGACTGCCCCCGCCGCTAAAGAAGAACATAATTCCAAAGCCACCCGATTTCTCCCCTAAAACTATCTCCGATAGCTTCTTGAGATGTTCGCGCTGCAGATTTCGACGAATCGCAGAGGAGGCCGTCGCTTTCTTATCTCCCTTGGGCAGATCGGACCAGACGCCATCCGTGATGGTTCGGAAGACTTCCGAAATCTGCAACGGCTTGCCGTCTTTTTCCGACTTCAGCGAGTTATTCTGGATTCGTTCCAGAGCCGAGACACTCAGCAATTGGTTCATGGCCATCCGCTGGATGCTGAGGACCCGGTTATGCACTGAGAAATCTGTGGAGTCGGTATCCGCGCCCCAATGGCTCCAGCGATCGACGGCCAGTTTCCGTAACAGATCGGGAGGATACTGGAAAGTCTTATCCGTGAAGATATTTTCCTGCAGGAACTTCAGAGCTTCGCGCTGTTTGGTGGTATTCACTGGAACCAGTGGATCTCGGCCTTTCGGATCGCCGCGGTGATCCCGATAAGCGTGCTCGCCGCCCACATACTTAGCGATGAGATACGACGAGTTTCCGTACTGGTTCAGTAACAAGTTGAAAGCGACCCGCGTTCGCTGGTAACCTTCCCCCTCATCCACAACCTGATTTGCCAGGTTCTTTAACAGTTCCTGGGCGATCAGCATGCGATCCTGGGAAAACTTCATGACATCGTTGCCCATGTCCCAGCGATTGATCAGCGGGTCGGAGGTGAGGAAGGTATCTTCATCCGTGCCGTAATCCAGACCGGCTTCAGATGCGCCACGACTCGCGATTTTCTTCAACTCCGTCACTTCTCCATCGGTACCCCCGGTCAGAGGCTTGTAAGCATACTCGATCGCCCAGAAGTCGTAGGGCCCCAGAGTCGTGGTGAAATAATCGCCCTGCTTGACGCCTTTGGGAGCAAGATTTACCGGAGCGTAATCCATCACCGAACCGAGAAGACCTTTTTCGTGGGTAATCTTGGTATCGTGCAGTTGATCGTTCGCCAGCATTGTGCTGCCTTTGAAGTTATGCCGTAGTCCCAGCGTATGGCCGACCTCGTGCATGACAATGGCCTTGATGGCCTGATGGATCAATTCATCCAGAATCTTGTCCTTATTCGCGTCGGCCTTCTCCTTATCGGATTTCTCCTTGTCCTTATCCTTCGGTTTATCCTTATCGCCGGGAGCTTTTTCCTTGGGTTGCGGTAGGAGTTCACGCTGGATCTGAGCCAGCGCGGCCATACCGAGTTCGTACTTCATGTGGCTGCCGCACTGGCAGACCCCCTGCTGAATCGCTCGCAATCGGTTGAGGGATTGCGATTCGCTCATTCGCTTGGGGCTCTCGTTCCAGTCGCCATTGATGCTGCGACGATTGAGTAGTTGATGATTCAGGCCAAACCCCATGTCCATGGCCAGGATGGAACTGGGGGATTCGAATTCGATGCCGTTCTGCCGGAAGATCTGCCGTTCCTGTTTCCAGAAGCGAATCAAGTCGGCATCGAAAATGATGTCGGCATCCAGAATTTCACCGGTAAGAGGGTTCGCGCGGGACGGTCCCATGGCGAAAGCCGAGTCACTGGTGATCCAGCGGAAGGTGTTGTAGTTCATGTCTTCCGGATCGAAGTCTTCATCGTCGCGTTGCTGTACGACTTCGATTGCGTTACGGAAGCCAATTTTTTCGAAAGCTTTGTTCCACTCGAGAATTCCTTCCTGCACCGCCGCGCGATATTCATGTGGAACAGTCTTTTCGATGTAGAACTTGATGCTGCGTTTGGGAACCGAAAGTTTACCGTTCTTCACATCGATCTGATCGGCCGGCTCCAGGCGCCAGCGATTGACGTAGCGTACGAAAGCGGTGTCCTTGCTCGTGCTGCTGAAGTCTTTGACGGCTGTGACGAAATAGCCGACGCGATCATCGGCCACACGAGGCTGATAGCCGCCGTCGGGAAGTTCGGCCAGACCGTAATGAATCACGACGGTTTGTCCACGGCTGTCGATATTACTGTCGCCACCGCCGAATCGGCCGGAACTGTAAGTTGCTTGGACTTCCAACTCGATGTTTCGCGGGAAGACTTTAATTTTGCCCCAGACACTACGGCTGGAATCGAAAGCACCGAGGTTCAATTCGGCGAAGTCGGTCATGAAAATGTCATTCAGATTGATCAGCAACCCCTGATTCATCTGATTGATTGCGGCAATGCGGAGCGACATTAAAACCGAATCGGTATAAGTGATGTCCACGGCCCGTGCGGTCGGCGTCCCCGCTCGAGCCTTGAAGTGCACATTGCGTCGAATCAGATGCACTTTCTCGCCAGCCCGCTTAAAAAGCAGTACCCATTGTTCATCGAAGTTCAGAGTCATGCCACCCATCCCGGCGCCTTTGGCTACCGCGATGGGGCAAAGGATCGGTTTCCCCAAATGCTGGGGCTGCAACTCGAGGTAAGCGGCGTCTTCCTTCTGATAGACTTTAAATAGCCCTTCCTGCACTTTGGCGCCACGTGAGATGTTGGCAAATTCCAGGATGCGAGGATCCGGTCGGCGGAAACCTTCGTTCATCTGGACTCCCTCAAAGGGATTATCCGGCACTTGCGCCTGCGCTAAACTGGGGACAATCAGCATGGCACAGCATGCGCCAATAGAGAGTCCGAAACGCCAGTTTTTCCTCATAATGTACCTCTCGGTGTCTGGGGCCGATTCAATCGAGCATTGTCGATTTATAGCTAACGATAGTGAAATTCTGAAAATAGAACTTTGAGAGTATCCTTTCTAAACCGTGAAATCAACAATCTTTACTCTTGTCGGGCGATAATTTTGCCCAAACGAGCAATCTGTATCGAAAGAATCAAAAAGAAGCCTCCGAAAATGGAAAATCGCTTGACTCCGTACGGATCTCGAATTCCAATTGAACCCTGTTATTGGCTCAAAAAAGATCGCAGATCGATCGCTGGAGGCCCACAGATGGCTCGAATTCGAATACTCCGAAAACGCCTATTTCTGCTGCTCACGGCCATCCTTTTTACTTCTGTATCCCTGCAGGCGGCTGAAGAGGATATTTTGCCCCCGCAATTGCCTAAAGAGCAACGTGAACGGCTTCAGAAGTTTCTGGTCGATCACTCGCAACCCGAGCGATTCTTCCCGAAAAATGCGAAAGTCGTGGATTCCAAATCCCCGGTACCGATTCCGGATGAAAAACCCGTCTCGGCCAAATCCATAAAGCAGTACACGGTTCAGATTGTTCAGCATCGACCAACACCCGATCAACCCCGAGTTAACAAAGTCGATGTCCTCTATTACCGACCCAATCCTGAAAAAGGGAAAGCCGGTATCACGGTGAAATATACGGTAGACCTGGAAACCGGGAATCAGGTCGGTGAGACCGAAGTCCTCCTGAAAGCCCACACTCCGATCTCCCGGGAAGAGACCGAGGAAGCCGTCGCTTTAGCGAAAGAAAAGTCACCAGAGCTCAAGGCCCTTTACGCCAACCGGGATCCGAAATCGATCCGCTGGGAATACCTGCAAATGATGGTCACCAAGAAGTTGGATCAGGTGCAAGTCGGTGACCGGGTGGTCCGAATCGTCTTCACGGCCGCTCCCGCTCAAGGAGAGAGCGAGGCCCCTCCTCCACTGCGCGTTCTGGTAGACCTGACGCGTCAACTCGTCATTAAAGACGACCGATAAGCTGGTTTTCTATCCTGATTTTCCGAGACACCACGAGATCTGCTTTATGAAGTTAGCACTTCGCTCGGCCGCTTTGGGCATGTTGCTGGTTACGGCTGGCGTTTACTATCTCAGGGGCAGTTCTGGAGAAAGCACGGCGGTCGCACAAAGAATCCGTCCGCAAGAAACCCTCAATACGCAATCCCTGGAATCCTCTCCGAATATTGTCCGGCAAGGTTTTCCGGCCGCGGGATATGACAAAAGCGATATCACCAAAAGCGAAACCGCCTGGGAAATCGAATGGGAACTCACTCACCCGAATAATCGGCCGTACTATCCGCCCGGCAGCATGCTGCGAATCAAAAGCGCGAAATTCATGTGGAAGGATAAACAGGGGAAACCGCAGTGGATTACCGTGGTGCGGATGCTCGAGACTGCGGAAATTTATGTGCCCTACGACAACGGCAACACGGCCTTTCTCGACATCCATGACATGCCTTTCTACATGACGCCGGCCCGCAAGGAATTCCTAGGTCCCAACTGCGTTGCCCCGGGAGAGTTGATCAAATCCTCCAACCCGGCCTGGAATCATACGCTTCATAAGGAAGTCCATGACGATGGCGTTCGCTGGATGAGTGCGGAGACAAATATGCGAAATCAGATTTCCGACCGAGTCCGACGAGGCGAAAAAATGATTCTCTGGGGAACCTACTACGGTGCCAATTACCGCTATCTGATCGAGTACAACTTCGGCGATGATGGCACTCTGGTCTGCCGTATCGGGCCTACCGGTCGAAACATTTTTAACCGCCAATCGGATCTGAGCGATACCCACCTTCACATCGGCTGCTGGCGCATGGAAATGGATCTGGGAGACCCCATCACCAAAAAAGGAGGTCCGAAATCGAATGATGTGATACTGGTTCGCCGAGTATACGACGAAGCGAATGAAAAATTTGGCCTCGTCACTAAACCGTTCAACAAGAATTTTCAGAATGAAGCCTGCGAGGGATCGGCTCGCTGGGTTCCGGAAGAATTCACCACCGTCCGCTTCCAGAGCAAGGAACGAAAAAATTCGCATGGCCGATCAATGGCTTACGATGTCATTTCACAACGATTCGGGTCGATCCGGCAACTCCAACCCGAAGGAGGCAGTTACGAGTCGAACATGGATTTCATCAATCAGGACTTTTGGGTGACGCGGACCGAACCCAGTTTCACTGAATATATTAACGTTCCCACTTACGCGAAGGAAAAACGCCCGCTCACGGATCAGGCGACCACTCTGTGGTTATGCACACCGGCGATTCACGCGGCTCGCGGTGAGGATTTCGGCCCCTCGAATGGAACCAACAGTTACTCCGGGGTCGCTATCACCACCTGGGCAAGTTTCATCCTGAAACCTCGGGAACTCTTCGATAGCACGCCGTTGTATAAGTCTTCGCCAATCTTCGGACGCTAACCGTCCCGCCCAATCTGTCCAACTTTCGGCGGGAGATGAGTTCTCAGGCTTCTCCTGCCGCCGGTTTTCCAATGCCCGGTCCTTCATCCCATATTGACAACACTACCGTATGCCGTCATAAGCATTTTTCGAAATCGGTTCTCACTGCGAGAGAAACTCGTGACTAGCAATTATCGGTGGAAATGGTGTCTGGCGGGATTTGTCGCCGTCGGCTGTGCCAGTGGGCCGCCCGTCGATCGTTCTCAGCCCGCCACAGTTGCCGTTCTCGAACAGGATTTCGAAAACCCGATTCTGATTTCGCCGGGTATTGGCGATCCCATCACATATGCGGACATTTTCGAGCGAGTGCTTTCTGTCGTGGGAGATTATTTCGAGATCGCCTACCCGAACCGCTACGACGGCCGGATTGTCACCCTGCCGAAGTTGGCCCCCGGCTACGAACAGTTTTGGAAGCCGGGTTCTCCAAACATCCGCGAGCGTCTTTTAGACACCATTCAAACGATGCGATATCGTTGCACGGTGCAAATCCGGGCCGCTCAGGCGGGGGGCTATTACGTTCAAGTGACGGTTCTGAAGGAATTGAAAGACGATCCCCAACCCGCATTGCCGTACGCCGGACGGGCCTCATTCCAGGAATCGCCAACGATCGAACGTCAATTTGAAGTGGTTGATCCCAATGCGGTTTCGACGGGCGAACGCTGGATTCCCAAAGGCCGGGATTACGCGCTGGAGCGTGAAATCCTGCGAAAGATTCAACGCTGCCAGTGAGGATTACACTTCTTTAACAAACTCGCCCAGCCACCGACTTAGTCGATTACAGGGATCGACAACGGCAATTTGACCGTGAAGGTCGAACCCTTTCCAACAACACTTTCGACCCGAATACGGCCTTGATGTTGCTCGATAATTTGTCGGCAGACGCTTAATCCCAGACCTGTACCACCATGCCCGCTGGAATCGGGATCTTTGGTCGTATAGAAAGGTTCGAAGATCAACCGGAGTTGTTCGGGTGGAATCCCCGGTCCGGTATCGGCGATGCGAATCTCGGCCATCTGAGTGACCGCATTCTCCCGAATCTCGATCTTCAGCCGGCCTCCGTGCGACATGGCCTGGCGAGCGTTGATGACCAGATTCAGAAGTATCTGTTCGATCTGACCCGCGACGACGGGAGCAACCGGCCGATCAATATAGCGCTTCTCGACCTGAATACGGTGCTTGCTCAGGTCCTTCTCGGTAAGTAGCAGCACTTCTTCCAGGAGACTGACGATATCGGTGTTCTCACGTATGTTGGCCTGATTGCGGGCGAAGCCGAGCATTCCGTTGACAATCGCGGCCGCCCGTTGACCGCCCTTGAGAATTTTCTCGAAGGCTTGCTTGGTGTTCGCATCCGGAGGGTTGCGTAGGCCCAGCTTGGCATAGTTGATTATCGTCGTCAGAATATTATTAAATTCGTGGGCCACACTGGAAGCCAGCGCGCCGACGCTGGATAACCTTTGTGCCTGTAATAATTGCTGACGTAACGATTCGGTTTCATCTCCCGGCGGGGCAAGTAACTCTTCGCCTGTCATGAAAACCTCTCCTGGCTTTGTAGGCGTGGTGCGAGATCTCTTCCGCGGTGCGGACACCTTGGCTGTTCCACTCATGCTTCATGCAGCCTCATCTGTCCTGCCAAAGAATATCGGTTGTATCAATTCTGAGACTTCATCCGATCTACCGGGCGACTGGCAGTATGTACGTGGATTTTTCGAACTCGAGGGGCTCAAGAAAAGGGGAAAAACGTCTTCGGGCCTGCTTTACTTGAAAATATTACCAAAGCGAAATTTGCCTATATTATCGCAACGCACTCAAACTAACAGAGATGTTAAATTAGGATATTTTTAATCTGACAAACCGGTGATAGTGCAAACATCAGGTTAAGCTACCAAAAATACTCTCTCATTTTGTTGAAAAAGCATCGCGGCCGATTTCTCAGCCGCCGATGACTCGATTCCCAACCTACGCGAATTCCTTCATCTCACCTGCCGGGCTACTCCACGGGCTCGGTTTTCTCTTCCTCTTGCGGTCGCGTATAGTTTGCCGGCGATAGCGCTCGGCGCATGATCTCCCGCATTTGCGTTAAATCCGGAGCCTGGTTGGTAAAGAGCTGAATCTGAGCCGCGGCTTGACGGATAAACATTTCCAATCCACTAATCGCTTTGCAATTTCGTGATCGCGCATTCTTGATGAGCAGCGTGTTTTCGGGTGTGTAGATAATATCGAAAACGATCATATCCGGCTTCAGATAGCTGTGGTGGATGGGTGTCTGATCTACATCCGGAAACATTCCTATCGGAGTGCAGTTAATAAGAATGTCACATTCGCCATTGTGACGGGCTTCCCATTCGATGGCCTTCCCTTTGACTTCATCCGCCAGTTTCATGGCCCTGTCCATGGTTCGGGAAGTAATTTTGATGTTCGCTCCCACCTTATGCAGCGCATGGGCTATCGCCCGGGCGGAACCGCCCGCCCCGAGAATCATAGCGTTACATTTGTTCAGCGCCCGAGGATGCCCATCTTCCAGAGTGGGCATATTGGCCTGCAAACTGTCGACGGCGGCTTCGTAATCCGTATTGAAGGCATGGAAGCCATCCGATTTTCGCACAAGCGTATTAGCCGCCTGAGTTTCCGCCACGCGATCGTCGATATGGCTGGAAATGGAGGCAGCGGCTTCCTTGTGAGGAATGGTCACACTATAGCCATCCACCGGAATCGCATGGAAGGATTTCAACGCCTGCGGCAAGGCTCCGCGCGGTACTCGGAAAGGTAAATAAACAGCGTTGATTCCGAGTTCTTTATAAACCTGGTTGTGAAGCAGCGGACTGAAACTATGACCCACCGGGTCTCCCAGGACGCCGAAGACTTGCGTCTGCTTATTGATGGATTCGACCTGGAAATCCCGGCGAACTTCCTCCATCGAAGGGAGGCCCGGGGCAATCCCTCTCTCCTTGTTGAAAGCGGCGTAGATGAAGGGAGCTCCGTATTTGAGAGAAAGTATTCGACTGGGCATACCCATCTCGCCCATGCAGTGCGCAATCACCGGCTTCGAGGAATTCTGAATCAGCTTTAAAACCCGCATATTATCGGCGGGAGATTGCGCCATCACGGCTACTTTGTAAATATCCCCGTCCTGCTTCAGCATGTTTCGGAAGATACCTTCCAGATCGGAAGGAGTTTCCTTGAAATTGTGGTAACTGATAATCCGCTTAACGTCTTTGAAGCGTTTGATTTCATCCGCAATGTCCGTTTCGAGATCGACCCATTCAAAACCGGCAACAATCGCTTGCCGCATCACCATCTTCCGCTCGTCTTCGGTCCCCCCCCAACGTCCTCCGTCCACCCGACGCCGTAGCGTGGCAACCCAGGGACATTTTTTCATTGGCAACAGGCGTTGAAAATCAACGGCTTTGGCGAGGTAATCTAATCGAAGTTCGATGAATTTGGCCCCGCGCTTGACGGCTTCGTCCAACTCCACGGTCACCATCTTGTGGCGGGTACGGCCAACGATGACGCAAATTCGATCGGGAACCAAACTCATTTCCACTACTCTCTACGGCAAAAGTCTGCCTCTCACTGTATGGCATCTCCGAGAGCCGTGCAAGCTGGAAGAGCGGTTATTTCTCCCCGAATCATTGACGGTTGATGCAGCAAGTGATTAATTGATAAAATTCAAACCTTCCTTCTTTCGGGAGATACCCTAGTTGAAGAAATCGGCGTGGCTCTATCTCATCCTGGCCGGCCTGCTGGTTCCCGCGGCCATCGTCCAGGGTCAGCAGAAAAAGCTCTTTCGCTGGGGGGGCGATAAAGCGGGCGGTGCTCCCTTCATTTTCGACGCCGTGGAAAACGGAGTGGAAAAGCAGCTGGGATTCGAATCCGAACTGGCGGAGTACTTCGCCGGGCAACTGGAGCGCGAAGCCAAATTCGTCCAGGCGGACTGGGATACCCTGCCTCAGGTTTTGAATCGCGGCGGCGATGCCAGCGAAATCGATGTCGCCATGAACGGCATTGAATTCTCCAAGGACCGCGCGGCCCAGGGGACCGTTCCCTATTTCATCTACACCTTGCGACTGATCGTGCGGACCGATTCTAAAATCGCAAATTGGGACGATTTGAAACCGGCCGAAAACGGCAGAAAATTGCGGGTCGGGGTGTTGCGTGATACCTTTGCCCATAAATATCTGACCGATCATTTCGAAGATCTCATAGAGATCGTTCCGACGCGAGAAGTGGTCGAGGCCTTCCAGTTGATGGAACAATCCGACGGTTCGCGGATGGATGCCTGCGTGCAGGATTCCCCCTGTGCGAATTATTACATCGCTGGGGGCCGTTATCCCAAGCTGAAAATCGTCGCCGAGCCGCGAGCCAAGAACTACTACATCATACTCACTCGCGAAAACGATGTGGAATTGCGCGAAAAGCTGAATCAGGCGATCAAGGCAGCATCCGATTCCGGGCTGCTGGAAAGGATCTATCGCAAATACAATTTGTGGGATGAAGATCAGGCCAAATTAGTTCAAACTCTGCGAAGCCCCTGGCCACCCGAGGAATCGGAAGCGATCAGTAAGCGAACTCTGGGAAGCCTGCAATCGAAAATTCTGAGCGCTCTCTGGATGACCGTGGCACTTTCGTTCCTGGCGATGCCGATTGCCATCGCTCTGGGCATCCTGATCGCAATCGGTCGCGTTTACGGATCCTGGATTCTGCGCTTTCCGCTGGCAGTTTACGTCGAAGTGATCCGGGGTACTCCACTATTGTTGCAGATATTTGTGATCTACTACGTTCTACCCGACTTGGCGAAAGCCACCGAATCCAAAATTCTGATGGAATTGGCCGCTTTTCCAGCGTTCTTCGTGGGGGTAATCGGGCTGGCAATCAATTACTCGGCCTACGAATCGGAAATCTATCGCGCGGGGATTCAATCGATTCCTCGCGGTCAGATGGAAGCGGCACTCAGCCTGGGACTTCGCCGGGGACAGGCCATTCGACATGTGATTCTGCCTCAGGCGATTCGACTGGTGATACCGCCCGTAACCAACGATTTCATCAATATGTTCAAGGATACCTCCGTCTGTTCCATGATCATGATTACCGAATTGACGGGACTGTACTATCAGAACAAGTCGGATCAGGTTCTGGCCTACCAGCTCGCGATAGTGATTGCGATACTCTATATGGCACTCAGTTACCCGTTATCCCTTGTTGCTCGGGGGCTGGAAAACCGGCTCCGGAAAGCCATGGCATGACCGAACCCGAACCGCTGTTACGCACGCTCGCTCCGCTCTTGGGAAATCTCGCCTTAG
The DNA here is from genome assembly GCF_018398935.1 of Telmatocola sphagniphila. Lineage (GTDB taxonomy): Bacteria > Planctomycetota > Planctomycetia > Gemmatales > Gemmataceae > Telmatocola > Telmatocola sphagniphila. The sequence goes on from NZ_CP074694.1 coordinate 2,796,224, forward strand.
AATTGCAGAATTGGAAGGATTCCCGGCAGAATTTTCCACTCAGTCTGGTCGCGAAATCGACCGTGGAAGGTCTGCTACAGGACTTGCGGCGACGCTCCGAGGCCCTGCAAATCGAGCGACTCAGTCTAGTAATCGCTTTCATGGGCGGCACCGGCGTCGGGAAATCCTCCCTGCTCAACGCCCTGGCCGGTTCGCCCATCGCCGCATCCTCCGTCACTCGACCAACCACGCGCGAGCCTGTGGTTTACTACCATCACTCCCTGCGACCTGAGAATCTCGATCCCGCCCTGCGCCATTGCCGTTTGGTTTCGCACGATCGGGAAAAACTGCACGAAAAAATCCTGGTCGACACTCCTGACCTGGACAGCAACGATCTGGAAAACCGCGAACGGTTGCTGGCAATCCTACCCATCGCCGATATTGTCCTCTACGTCGGTTCGCAGGAAAAATATCACGATAAACTTGGCTGGGATCTCTTCAAACAACAAAGGGAGAGATCGGCCTTCGCGTTCGTTTTGAACAAATGGGATCGTTGTCTCCATAACATCGCCAACGGCATGCGTCCCGATCAGGATCTCATCCGCGATTTGAAGCAGGAAGGATTCGAGAATCCGATTCTGTTTCGCACCATGGCGGCCGCGTGGGTGGAGAATCCCGATCGGACCACCCCGCCAGCTGAGAATGAGCAATTTCAGGAACTGGTGCTCTGGATAGAAAACGGGCTGAATAAGCTGGAAATCGAAGCCATCAAGGCTCGTGGCATCGGCCAGCTATTGACTCAGCTCGAAAAGACACTTCAGGAGTCGATGCCCCCGGACTGGTCGATCCCGGCCCAGAATATCCAACTCACCTGGAAAGGACTTTTCGAGGAAGAAGCCGAGCAGTCCGCCGATCAATTGATGCAGACGCTCGATCGGCATCAACTGGAAATCGAACACCATTTCCGCGTCGAAGGGCAGCAGCGTTTCCGGGGCTTGATGGCCGCGTGGCTGGGATTGTCGACCAAGGTTCGAACCATGGGAAGTTCGCTTCGAGATCAACTACCGATTCCGCGCAATCCACTGAGCAAGTCAGTCGAGGCTGAAAAACCGAATCTGACCTATCTCATTCAAGCTTGCGTTAGTTCCACAGGCGAGAAAGTGTTGGAAAAACGCCTGGAAGGGCTCGCCAACCGGTTGCTCGTATCGGCCGATCAGGCGGGAATCGCTGCCAACCAGATCAACGCACCAATCACCGAGAGCCGCAAGGAACAGGGAGCCGCGCTGTATGAAAAATCGCTGATGGCGGCGTGGCAGGATCTCGATTCGGATCGCTCATCTCCCAGTGTACCCAAGCATTTGTTGCAAACGGGTGTGATTCAGGTGGCCAACTTTTTACCCGGTATCGTTCTGATTGCCGGATATCTGTACCTGATGTGGAACTTCTTCGTACTGAACACGCAGCCCTCGCTTTTTCAGGTGATTTTACCCGTACTGTTAACGTTGATAGTGATTCTGCTTTTGCAGTTGGTTGTGAGTTGGGTTCTTCCCTTCAAATGGACGGCGGTCCGGGAAGAGTTCCGCAGGACCATACTTGAGAAAACCAGCCGCGATCTCCAGCTCGCCTTTGGGGACATACCCGAACAACTCAGTTCCAGGATTCTTCTTGAGCGGCAGAAAACCGAAACCATGCTGAAGAATACCCAGGATGTCAGTAATTGGCTGGCCAGCCGGGAAAATGCAATCGCCGTACGCGACCTTTATGGCAAAACGGAATAGCTTGGAAGTCTGAAACGCCCCAGGATCAAGCGATAAAAGACTCAACCTACGGGCACGATGTCCATGGCCATCGATTCGATGGCATAGTTCATCTGCAGCATTCGATCGATCTGCTCGTCTGTCTTTTGCAACCGAAATAACAGTTGATCGAGCTGCGCGTAGCTGAAACGCTGGGCGAACTGCGACACTGGCCCCGATATCTCCGCATTGCCCGCCCTATCCCCCAGATGCCAATGCCAGGCGAGCCGGGCCAGTTCGATCAACACTCGTATCAGCATCCGGCTAGTCACACGCTGCCCTGCGGTGTCTTTGGAGAAATTTTCCAACGACTTCAGCCACTGCTCGGCCCAGGCGAAGGCATCGCTGCGGGGTTTGAGCAAATCGGCGACCAGTTGTTGCCGTAATTCCCTAAAATGCGGCTCGGCAAACTCGATTGCCAGTCCGGGACTTCCCGCGGCCAGGGCAATACTGAGTTCATCGACGGAATACTCGGGCTCTTTGCGACTGGAAATCACCTGGCGAACATTTGACTCAGATAGCCCCGCAAAGTGAATGATCTGACAGCGGGACTGGATCGTTCGCAGTTGCCGGTCGGCCGAAGGGCCGCCGATGAGAATCAATATGGAACCCGGCGCTGGCTCCTCCAGAGTCTTTAGAAAACAGTTCGCGGCCTCCTCATTCATCTCTCCTGCATCATCGACGATCGCCACTTTGCGTGTACCCAGGGCAGGTTTTCTGACCAATTGTTCGCAGAGATCTCGAATCACCGCGATCACTAATTCGTTTTTGTCTTCGGGCTTGGCAGCCATCAGCAAATCAGGATGGGTACCGGCCCCCGCCAGTATGCAACTGCGGCATTGTTCGCACGCCTCCAGCCCGGGACCGCTCTTCTCGCACAGAATCGCCCGAGCCAACTCCCGGGCAAAGGTGAATTTACCGACACCCCGTGGTCCTATGAAAAGATAGGCTTGGCCAAGGCGCTGATTGGTCCAGACGGCCTGAAAACCTTTGATCAGGCGATCGTGTCCGAGCATCCGATTCCAACTCATGGGATCAGTTTCTCCAATCCCGGCAGGTGGAGAGAATGAAGAAATTTGAGAGTTTCGCTGCGAATCTTCTTCTGGATGCTCGCCACATCTGACCGAGCATCGACCACGAAGTATTTATCTGGTTCCAGTGCCGCTTCTTTCAAAAAACCTTCGCGAACTTTCTGCTGGTACTCGAGCGAACGGGCTTCCATGCGATCGGCCGAGCGACCGCGACGGGTAATTGCCTCTTCAATCGGCATATCGAGGATGAAGACTCGACCTGGTAGTATGCCCTCGGTACAGAACTGTCCGATGTTTTTCAGTTCCGATAATGGCAGGCCACCCGCATGCCCCTGGTAGACCAGATTGGCGAGAAGATACCGGTCGGTTAGAACAATTTGACCCGCTTTCAAAGCCGGCTTAATTTTTTCTTCCACCAACTGGGCTCGACTGGCCATGAACAACAGAGCTTCCGAGCGGAAGGAAAGGGTCGATTTGTTATCCAGAAGAATCTGGCGCAGTTTCGCCCCCAGATCGGTACCGCCGGGATCGACGCAATGCGTGAAGGGGACGCTTGCCTGCTCCAACCACTCCTTCAACAGCTGGCATTGCGTGGTTTTGCCAGTACCATCGATGCCATCCAGGGAAATAAATGCAGGTAAGGACATTCCGCCTCTCTAACTGAATATATTTTGATATTGTAGGTGCGATGGATCGATTCGCAGATCATAGAATTGTCGCATGCCGGAATTTTATGCCGCCCGAAACTCTTTCCTGGTACCGTTGGGACTGGCGGCCCTGCTGACGGTCGTTAACGCTCTGAAGCCAGTCGTGGTGGACGACACGGCTTATCTGATTTTTGCCCAGCAAATCGTCGCTACTCCCTTGCAACCTTACGGGCCAGCGCCCGGAACCGAGATTTGCTGGTATCAGCAGGCCGAACCGGCGTTCGAAATTTTGCTGCCGCCGGTGCTGCCTTACTGGCTCAGTCTTGGTATGCACCTTTTCGGGGAATCGATTCCTTTATTGAAGCTTTGGATGTTCCCATTCGCCTGGTTATTTTCGAGCTCACTTGCTTTTATCCTCGGCAAAATCGTACCCGGATTTCGCATCGAAGGATTATTGCTCCTTCTCCTCTCCCCTACCTTTTTGCCCAGCATGAATTTCATGCTCGACATACCGGCCCTGGCTCTCGGGCTGACCGGAATTCGAGTACTTTGGGACGCCAAATCGGACTACAAAGCCATCCTGTCCGGGCTGATTACCGGCCTGGCCATGCAAACCAAATACACTGCCTTCAGCATTCCCTGCATCCTGTTGCTGATGGGCCTTTTCATCGGTTCGCTGCGTTGCAGCATCCTGGCCATTACCACTGCGGCTGCACTGTTCTGCGGTTGGGAGTTGTACGTCTATCGGATCTACGGCCATTCCCATTTTCTGTTTCATGCCCTAGCGCAGAACGATAGTCTGCAAGGCGTTTTCTTTGAAGAAAAATGGAAGCTGGCGCTTGCACTGATCGGCAATCTCGGGGGCCTTTTTGCCGTTCCCTCTCTTGTCGGCTGGTTGGCTCTGGGATTCGGCAAAAGATTCGCTTACATCGGGCTGGGCTTAATCGGCTTGTATGTCCTGGCGCTCATCGGATTTCCGGATTCGATTTATGTACTCAAAACCGGCGATGAAGAAGAGCATGGACGGCTGACCATAAATTCGCTTAGCCTGATGTGCCTGGGCACCAGCAGTGCCTTGGCGGTTCTTGGCAGTGCATTCAAACTGGGAATTTCGCAGCGACCGGACGCTGCGAATCGTTCTCTCGATCGATTTTTAATTCTCTGGCTGTTTGTCGAACTCGGCTGCTATTTCGCTCTGACCCCCTTCCCGGCCAGTCGGAGGCTGATGGGGTTAGTGGTGATCGGCACTCTGGTTTGTTTGAGAGCTTTCCAATTGCGATTCGGAGCTTTGCCAAAGCCGAATTGTTTGAGATATGTCGTTGCGGCAGCCGTGGTAATTGGCTTTTTCTTTGCCTTCGTCGATCTGATGGATGCTCACGTTGAAAAGAATGCCATTGAAGAAGCGAAAGAATGGATTTTGCAACAACCCGATCACGAATTTCCCATCTGGTTCGCCGGGCATTGGGGGGTGCAGTGGTATGGGCGGGAAGCCGGAATGAAGGAACTCTGGCCGGAAAAGTCTTTGGTTCACCGAGGGGATTGGGTGATTCTGCCTAAAGGATTGTGGCGGCCTTCAACCCAGGCGGTGAAAATTGACCCGGCGCTGCTTCGCTTAAAAGAAATCCCGATTACTCGGCTGGCCTATGGGATTTCACTACCGATTCACACGCCGCTGCCGAATACGATTTCCACCTATTACGGCGGAAAATATCCGATAAATCGGCTGACGGGACCTCGCGTTGTGCTGATCGTCTATCGGGCCGAGCACGATTTCGAGGTCCGTTCTCGAGCCAGTTCCGAAGTCGAAAAGTGATCGGCAAAGCTTCTCGGAATGGAGGGGGCGAACTCCCAATCTGAAGCATACGCCACCGAACACTTGGTTACTTGGGAAGGAACGGACTGCCCTTGAACTCGAATTTTTCCAGATAAACATGCTGGCGATCGCCCCGTTCGTAAAGATCCTCCAGCATAACCCCCAGGTTGGGTTTTAATGGCTTGCGCTCGTTGTTCCATTCCTTGCCGTTAATGACAATTCGAATCGGTTTATCCAGCTCGAATAATCCTCGCGGAACAGAGACCGTCAACTGACGGAAACCGACCGCGTCGATCCGGACCATGTTACCTTCCATCGCTTTGGCAGCAATCCGCGCCGGCACGAATTCGCCGCGAGGATTCCTTTCCAAAGTCTTCCCCGGCATGATTTCACTGGTGCTGACCCAGTAAAAGTGGTTGTCTTCCTGGCGCATGGTACGGAAGTCCGTTCCCTCCGCCCCCAAACCCGGTGTTCCGAAACCGGGCAGACCGTTGGTGCGTTTCTTCCGGACCATCCAGTCGAACATAAAGGGGAGTTCCTGGAAAAAGAATTCGGGATTCCGCCCCTTGTAAGCGACCGCTAACACGGGAAATCCTTTATTCATCCAATTTTTCAGGGTCATCTGAATCGTCTTCGCCGTGTCATCCCCCACACGGTCGGCGAGGATCAGATAGAGCGGCAACTGCTGCACATTCTGCCAATATTCTCGGAGCACAAGTTTGCTGGGACTGGCCGATTTGGCCGCAAAGACCCGGGCACTCGGGAATGGGCACATCGCCGTAACCCCGGCAAACAAATCGGGATGGGAGAGTCCGACATCGTAAGCCATGTTGCCGGCCTCGTTGCAGCCAAAAAGAAAGACTCGATCGGAATCGATTTGAAGGAATCGCTCCAGATGCGAAATTAAAGCGGGGACAACTCCTCGTTCATCATCGGTGAAGGTATAGGTAGCGCGGATGCCGCCATTCCAAACGGGCACGGCGACGATATACCCATAACGCGCCGGTAAATTGCCGAATTTTTTGATCAAATCTTCCGGTTTCTCATTTCCATCCGGGAGCAGGATCAAAAGTGGTGTACGTCGGGCGAAATGGTATTCCGGAGGCAACTGAAGTGCAAAATCGACCCCTTTGGGATAGTTCTTCACTGGGCCTGTATTGTACATCTTGATGGCCGTGGAGAAATCTTTGTTCTCGTACGGTGGCGGCATCAGGGAAATGATCTGAGCCAGTTCATCGATCGGGGGCAGCAGAGCGTTCTTTTCCAGTTTGCCCAGGAGCGTCAGTCGGTCGCCTCGGGTATCCGTGCTCAGATAGCTCTTGAGAAGTTCCCGCGCATCCCAGAGTTTCTTGGCAGCCGCCGATTTGGTTTCGGCCGAGGATTTACCTAACAGCCAGCCAGTGACCGCGAGGGAGAGTAACTCCTCCGGCTTATAGGTTGTCGCCCGCCCTTGGGCGATATCTCTTTCCACCTGATCGGCCATGGCCACGAAAGTGTCCAGGCGGGAAATCGAATCGGGGTGCAATTCTCGCTGAATGACCTTCGCCGCCCCAATGAGAAAGCGATCCGCTTCAGAAAATTGTAATTTGCTGAGCTTTTCCAAATGCAGTTGAGCCTTTTCGAGCTTTTGCATTTGCGCTTCAAATTCCGCCTTGAAGGTGCTGTATTTCAAAGTCTGCGGAGCCGGGATACCTTCTTTAGGGAATTCAGGCAACTTCTTACGCAGAGCCTCGTATCGACCGCCGGAGCGGAGGATGTCCAATTCCTGCAGATACAGATCGGCCTGGGCGGACAGCAGCGATTTACGCATGTCCGCAACAGACTGTTTATCGTCCGGCAGAGCCTTGGCCAAGTCGTCGATCTCTTTCTGAGCATAATCGAACCAGTTCGCCTGGATGAGAAACAAAATCAGCTTCTTGCGCTTGGAGGCTTCCGGTTTACCAGCTTCTTCTTTTAGATCGGGGTGATGCCTTAGCAGCTTGAGGACTTTCTCCGGCCCCCATTCCTGAGTCAGATAGGAAGCCCCCCATTTATGGCTGGAAGAATCGATGCGAATGAAATGGGGCGTGAGGGTTACAATCTGTTGCTGAAGATCGGCAATCCACCTTCCATTCGAGAGGGAATAGACCGGCACTTTACGCATCCAACGGTCGTCGTAATCGATGTCTTTCTTGGGGGCGACGTCGAAATCGATGGGATTTTTCAGACCACCGGAAACAAATTTGGTCCTTAAAGTCACAAAGTCAGCGAAGCGATTGAAATCGCTCGAATCCCCAAGTTGACGATAATTGGGACTAAAAACGGTGATCCTCCCCCCATCATCCACTTTGTGAAAGCCGGCTTTGATGATAAAGCTCTCCCCGGTGGTGGGATCCACTTCGACGACACTATCCTTAAATACTTTACCGTGCAGGGTATAACCATCCTTGAGGATCACCACATCCGCTCGGGAAGACTTCGGAGCATAACTTACGAGCAGAAGAGCCAACCCTAAAAAAGCGATGGAACGGAAGATTGGATTCAGCCACGCATTCTGAGATTGGTTGGAGGGAAACGTCATAAAGAGGCCTCATCGGGAATGAGTGAACTTTGTTGGTTGATTCCACAGTTAAACTACGGCAAAATAGAAGATATCTCTAGCGGAGTTCTCCGATGCCGATCCGGTTTCGCTGTATTTATTGTGACAAGTTACTCGGGATAGCACAACGAAAAGCAGGCATGGATATCACCTGTCCCAAGTGCAAGGGGCGTATGCGAGTGCCCACGCCGGAGACGCCGAGCCATGCTACGACTCAGGCTTTGTCCGAGTCTTCTTCCTCGATCATCGAGGAATCTATGCCCGGGCCATCTAAGGCGGCAACTACCGCCCCTCCCGGAAGCAAAAAGGCTCGTCCATCCCAGGGCCGGGCAGTCAAATCGGCAGAAAAGCCTGCGACGCCTTCAAAATTGTTCGAAAACGACGATTTCGAGCTCCTTCTGACCGCCGGTACACTCCCCAGATCCGAAAAGTCGGGCCCGAATGCTGCAATAAACAAGGGAACGCCGGGAATTGAAAAACTTGCAAACACTTCCAAAGAAATTTCCGACCGGGATCTATTTGCGATTGATTTGGACTCACCAGTGCCTCAAGTGGTCGCCCAAGCATCGCCAGCGATCGCTTCCGAACCGCATGTTGCCCTCCCGTTACCCAACTCATTTCCCTGGGTATGGGTCGCTGTCTCGTGGGCCTTGTTTCTCGGAGCGGGTTTTGGAATCGGTTTTTTGATGTTCAAGAAGGCTTAGCCAGAGGGATCCAATCGCCCTGGATCAATCCTTCACTCGGCTTAAAATTGTTTTTGTAGCTCAGCGACGCACACCCTTGAACGTAATAGCCCAGGTACAGATAGGGCAAATTTAACTCCCGCGCCCGGGCAATCCCGCTCAGAACATTAAACGTGCCCAGCGACCGATCCCGAAATTCCGGATCGTAGAAGAAGTAAATCATCGACAGGCTTTCTTCGAGCAAATCGTTGTAGCCAATGCCAATGCAGCGCTCGCCCAGGAAGTAACGCCATTCTTCGACGGGAAAAGGATTTAACGCGAACGAAGTCATATATTCGTCGCGGTCTTTGGCCCCTTCAAAAGGCCAGCCTTTAAAATCGGACTGAAATTCATGGTATTTGGCGTGCAGGTCGATCCGGTCCTGGCTGACTTGCGGTTCGCCGATCTCCAGACGGATATCGGTATTATCCTTCCAGGCCCGGCGCTGGCTTCGATTGGGCTGAAAATCGGCCACCGGAATGCGAATGGAAACGCATTCCGAGCAGTGCGGGCACTTGGGGTGAAAGAGCCAATGGCCGAAGTGCCGCCAACCCGACTTCATCCGCTCCTCGTATTCCTCGGCGGTCATCTCGGCGACCACCTCGTACTCGAGTTGCCAATCCCGGTCCGGCAGATAACCACACGGGCTGAGCGGAGCCAAATATGTCGCCAGAGAGATCATGCCAAAATTATACCGGGCTTAATCCACAAACTCCAACTCTGTTGGGCTGGGAATAATTCCCATACGATGCCCTTCCCTTAACAATCGCTCCACTGCTTGCCGGCCGCGTTCCCGATAATCGATTGTCCAATCATTCACATACATGCCAACAAACTTGTCCGCCAACTTCACATCCATATCGCGGGCATAATTCAGGGCATAGGCTAAAGCATCAGCCCGATTGTCCAGGGAAAATTGGATGCTCTTCTGAATTAAACGGGTCACTTCCGACATCGTCTGCTTGCCCAAATCCTTACGAATTACGTTTCCGCCCAGCGGTAGCGGCAAGCCCGTCACCTTTTTCCACCAGACGCCGAGATCGACGTGGAGCTTCAAACCTTGATTCTGAAATGTTAATTGCCCTTCGTGGATGATCAAACCTGCGTCGAACTTACCGCTTTCCACCGCCGGGATAATTTCATCGAAAGGAATGGCTTCGAATTCGAAGGGCTGCCCTTCGAAATAGAGTTTCAGCGTCAAAAAGGCGGTGGTCAGCGTACCCGGAATTGCGATTTTCGTCTTTAACAACTCGGCCTTGGTGAGTTCTTTGCGGGCCACCACCATTGGGCCGTAATCGTCGCCCATGCTACAACCGCAAGGCATCAAAGCATATTTGTCGGTGAGGTAGGAGTAAGCATGCAAGCTGACGGCGGAGACTTCCAGTTCCCCCTTCATGGCCCGGCGATTCAAAGTTTCGATATCCTGCAACTGATGCACGAAGCTGTAGCGACCGGTGTCAAACTTGTCTTTGGCCAGCCCGTAAAACATAAAGGCATCATCGGGATCAGGACTATGTCCCACATTTATTAGCTGCTTGATCATAATTCTACTTTCTGAAGAAACTCACGGGCCAAAGCGGATTTCGGCTGCTGGAAGAAATCGGCGGGAACCCCTTCTTCAACAATCCGGCCAGCACACATGAAGAAAATCCGATGCCCTGCCCGTTTGGCGAAATGCATCGCATGGGTGACGATCAGCATCGTCATGTCCGTTTTGGCCAGATCCAGAATGACCGAAAGAACTTCATCCGCCATCTGCGGATCGAGCGCGCTCGTCGGCTCATCGAAAAGCATCGCCACCGGGTTAACCGCTAAAGCGCGGGCAATCGCAACACGCTGTTGCTGACCACCCGATAATTGGGACGGTCGGGAGTCTTTTTTGTGCTTCAGCCCGACCTGATCCAATAGTTTGAGGGCTTTCTCTTCCGCCTTTTCTTTGGATTCTTTCAGCACCAGTAATGGACCGCTCATCACGTTCTCCAGAGCAGTCATATGGGGAAAAAGGTGGAATTGCTGGAAGACCATGCCGAGACGTTTTCGAATCGCCAGCAGTTCGGGAGAATTGGGAGCCGTAGCAGGTTCCAGCTTGCGATCCTCGATGCGGATGCCGCCGGCCTGAAAAGGCTCGAGCCCATTCACGCAGCGAAGGAGAGTGCTTTTACCACTCCCCGACGGCCCGATGAACACGGCGACCTGACCGGCGGGCACGTCGAGGGATATACCGTCGAGAATCCGGATCGAACCGTGAGATTTAACCAGATTTTCAATGTGAATCATGCAATTCTTTTTACACTTCGCCGCATAATTTCAATCGGTCAATCAGCGATTCTTCAGCAAATCGACAATCTGCTGCAACCGGCCGGCGATTCGCTTTTCAATCTGGCTCAATCGTTCGAAATCGGAACCTTCCGTCACCGGCCAGGATTTCAGCTTTTCCTGGAACGGTTTCAGAATCATCTTATCCAGCATCAGGAGCCGGTGAGCCCGCAGCTGACGGCGCTTGGAATCGATGTAAAAATGAATCCCCAATTCGAAGAGGGCGTGCACCGCCGAAACCAGCAAGGGAATTAATAACAGCGTCCACCAGGACCAGCCGCCAATGACGACCGCCGCGATCACGGCACTCAATTCCAGAACGACCTTGAGAACCCGCAGAAAATTCCAGACGTTCGAGAGCCCTTCGAGCGGCTCGATCAGGGAACGGCTGACCTGGGTGATTTCTTCGTTGGCGGAGGTTCGATAGGGTTCCACTGCCGACTTGTACACAGAAAGGCATTGATCCCCCAGTCCGCTCTGAAATCCCTTGGCCAGATGGTCCCAGAAGGGATGGAGACTCGCATCTCGGACGACCGCGGCCCGCACATGGTCGAGCCATTGTTGCAAGCCGCGATTGATGACGTCCGATTCCTTGAATCCGGCACCGTCCGGCCGGGACAGCATTTTCTGGAAGAGCTGACGAATTAATTGATAAGGCTGCCTTAGGACCCAAAGCACCACCGAAAGCCATTTGGCATTTCCTGGCAGATCGAATTTCTGCAGCATTTGCTCCGGCGTGACCTTCAAGCCAGTCACCGAAGAACTGATGCCGAACTCCCGTTCGTACGTTTTCTCGAAATCGTTTTTGGAATCATTAACCAGGGAATCCCAGGTCGATACCAGTTTCAGATCCCGTCGCCCCATCTCGATGATGCTGGGTAAGGTCGCTTCCAGAAATTGCACGCCGCGATCAACCGTACGAGCTTTGGCTTCTTTCTCCGGTTCGAGCAACACCGTCATTTGATTGAGCAAAGCGATCCGATATTCACTCGCTTTTCCAAGCGGATCATCGAGCACATCGACGCTAAGGAACGGAATCGTCACCAGGGGCACTTTATCGGCCTGACTGCCCAGAATTTCCTGTTGAAAGTGCTGGGAGATCGAAGGGGCATCCGTCGCTCGCATCTTTGTGAGGCAAACGACTACCGCTTTTCCGGCCGATAGGACCTGCTTCAAAAATCGCGTGGGAATCGCGTCGTTATAGCGCTCGTCGGATGCGACGAATAAGACGAGATCGGCCAGAGCCAGAATCTCAATCACTCGCCCGATATAGTTCTGTGCGGCCCAGGTCGTCACGTCCGGGCAGTCCCAGATGACGCAATTTTCGGGCAAGGGGGACTGTTGAAATTTTACCTGCCGAAATTGATAGACATCTTCATCCAGGCTGGCGGGCAGAGGACCATCTTGTCGTTTCAATTTACCGAGAAAACCAAGCGTTCCCCAGGAAGCGAGAATGCTTGGGGAGAGACTGCCGAACCCAATCGGGTGACGAGTATAACCGGCCTGGGCATTCGATTCGGTAACTTTCGAACCGACTACGAAATTGACGACCGTACTCTTCCCGGTCCCCGCTCCCCCCACGACCGCAATGTGTAGAGGCTGGTCCGAGTTTTTCTCAATGGCTGGGCCCAGAGTATTGCGCACGAGGGCGTCGGCGAAACGGAGTTCCGTACCTGCCTTCTCCTCGCCGACGCGGCTGACCTGATATTGATGCAACCAGGCGAAATCTTCTGCCAGGTCGGACACGAGATGACGTTGATCGGTCGGGGTCGATGCGGTTTCCATTTTGATATCTTAGGACCGAAAGAGCGGTTCGGTGGCTTGGCTGCGCGGTCTATCCGCTTTGAAGGGCGATATATCCATAAAAGTCCGCTTTCCCAGCACTAAATCCGTCAGTATCTGGGCCGTCGCCAGCGACTGCTGAATTCCCGACCTGCCATGCCCGGCCCCGATAAAAACATTATCGAAACCGGGGATCGGACCGATCGTCGGCAGGCCGTCTTTGGAACCAGGTCTTAATCCAGCCCAGGCTCGCACTTGCTGTGCAGAACGGAGAATCGGTATCAGATTATGTGCGAAATCGAGAAGTCCCTGAATTCCCGAGGGAGTATTGGCTTTCTCAAAGCCTGCTTCCGGTTCTTCGGTCGAGCCGATCAAAATTTCATCGGAATTTCTTGGTACGATATACTGCTTCCCCGATTCGACGATGCAAGATACCGGCATTTCCCCTTCAATAGCTAACTGAACGATTTGACCGCGAATCGGAAATATACCGAGTTTCATCGGAGTCAATTCCGGAAGGAGTTCGGTCCAGGCTCCTGTAGCGATAACAAATCGATCCGCTGCAAATCGCTTCCCATCCACGGTCGCTAGACTCTCTATTCGATTTTCAGCTTTAATCATTTGGATGGAATGGGAATTCGGCCGTAACCGGACTCCTTGAATTTCGCAGGCACGAATTAACGCCTGCAGATGCAAAGGATTTTCTAGCAAAGCCCCGTCGGGAAAAAAAATGCCGGAATTACTGAGGAACTGAACTTGAGGATATTGCGAAGGCTCCGCACTTTGAAATGCGATTTCTTCGTCGACCCAAGCATTTTGAGTAGCGGCTGATGGCGCTTCCAGATCCAGGATGCCGCACTTGCGAAACCCATTCCAGATGCCGGAGGATTCTTTCAATTGCAAGCTAAAGGATTCGATGCGATTTCGGCTGAACGCCCGAAGCAAATCAAGTGGACGATGAGCTTTTGAAAGATTCCCGGGAGCGAGGATGCCCGCTCCGGCCCAGGAGGCCTCTCGCCCCAGATCCGATTTATCCAGAACAGTAACTTGCAATCCTTCCAGTGCCAGGTGATACGCGGTAGTAAGACCTATGACACCGCCGCCTAGGATGACGACGTCCGTTTTTTCTGTCATGCTGCTATCATACGCAAGCGGGCACTGGGGTTAAGCCCAGTGCCCGCGGAGTTTTCAGAGGAAATTGGACGATTACTTCACTTCGAAATCGGCGTCGATGACATCGTCCGGCTTGCCCGCCGTTGCTCCCCCAGTGGGCGGAGGAGGAGTTGCACCGCCGGAAGCTTTGCCCGTCTGCTGGCTCATGGCCTGCGTGGCCTGTTCCAGTTCGCTGACTGCTGAGCGAATGGCTGCGGGGTCTTCCTTGCTCATCGCCGCTTTGACCTTTTCGATCCCAGCGCGAATAGGAGCTTTATCCGCATCACTGAGCTTGTCGCCCAGTTCCGACAGTTGCTTTTCGGTCTGGTAAACCTTGGTATCCGCTTCGTTTTTAGCGTCAATCAATTCCTTCTTACGCTTATCCGATTCGGCATTCAACTCCGCATCTTTCTTCATCTTTTCGATCTCGGCGGCGTTAATGCCGCTGGAGTTCTCGATCTTGATGCGTTGTTCTTTACCGGAACCGAGATCCTTGGCGGAAACATTCAGAACGCCGTTGGCATCCATGTCGAAGGTCACTTCGATCTGGGGTTCGCCGCGTCGTGCTGGCGGAATCCCGTCGAGCTTGAAGGTCCCAATCTGCTTGTTGTCCGAGGTCATGGGGCGCTCGCCCTGGAAGACCTGGATGTCCACGCCCGGCTGATTGTCGGCGGCCGTCGTGTAGATCTGGCTCTTCTTGGTCGGGATCGTCGTATTACGGGGAATGAGCACGCTCATCACGCCGTTCATCGTTTCGATACCCAGGCTGAGCGGAGTAACGTCGAGCAGCTGAATCTGCGACTGGCTTCCCAGCAGCAGTTGAGCGCCCTGGATCGCAGCCCCGATTGCGACCACTTCATCCGGATTCACCCCGCGGTGACCTTCTTTTCCGAAAATTTCCTTAACCAGTTGCTGCACGCGCGGCATACGGGTCATACCGCCAACCATCACGATTTCGTCGATCTGGCTCGGGCTCAACTTGGCATCGGACAGTGCGGCCAGCACGGGCTTCTTGCAGCGCTCGAACAGTCCTTCCACCAGTTGCTCAAACTTAGACCGAGTCAGCGAAATCATAATGTGCTTCGGTCCCGAAGCATCCGCCGTGATGAAAGGCAGGTTGACGTCCGTGGTCGTCTGCTGTGAAAGATCCTTCTTGGCCCGTTCGGCCGCTTCCTTCAGGCGCTGCAAAGCCATCATGTCTTTTCGCAGATCGATGCCATGTTCTTTCTTGAACTCGTCGGCCAGGTAATCGATCAGGATGTCGTCGAAGTTATCGCCGCCGAGGTGAGTGTCCCCGTTGGTCGACTTCACGATGAAAGTGCCTTCATCGTCCACATCCAGAATCGAGATGTCGAAGGTACCGCCACCGAGGTCGAACACTGCAATCTTCTGATTTTTCTTCTTTTCAAAGGCGTAGGCCAGCGAAGCCGCGGTCGGCTCGTTGATGATACGCATGCGCTGCTTGCCTTTATGGCCGGTCTTGGGATCTTCGATTTCCCATTCGGTGTCGAAACCGGCAATGGCCGCGGCGTCGATGGTCGCCTGACGCTGAGCATCGTTGAAGTAAGCCGGTACGGTGATCACGGCCTTGCGAACCGTCTGCCCCAGATACGCTTCGGCGGACTCCTTCAGTTTGCGAAGGATCATCGCCGAAATTTCCGGAGGGGTAAAGTTCTTGCCGTCGATGTCGACTTTCACCAGCTCGTCTTTGCCGCCGACGATCTTATAGGGAACCAACTTTTCTTCCGATTCGACTTCGTTATGTCGACGGCCCATGAATCGCTTGATCGAGTAAATGGTGCGTCGAGGATTGGTAACGGCCTGGCGCTTGGCCGGGTCACCCACTAATCGGTCGGCCTTATCGGTGAACGCCACGATCGATGGGGTCAGACGATTCCCTTCCTGATTCGGAATCACCTTCACTTCACCGGTCTCTTCCATGACCGCGACAACCGAGTTGGTGGTACCGAGGTCGATACCAATGATTTTATCTTTTGCCATAGCGAATTTTCTCCCCGTCGCTTCCGGCGAGCATTGGGCGTTGGAGCCGGAAAACGACTCAGTATTTATAACTTGGCCAAATATTCTGCAACATTTGTGCCGGAACCCAAAAACAGGGGTTAAATCGATTTAACTCTCGACGAATGAGAACTTTACTGTGTTAAACCCTTAAAGTGCCATTTAAAACCGCAATTTATTCCGGAGTTTTTCTGCCAAATTGGCAGCAAACCCGAAATTCCAAAATAGGCCCGCTTGTAAGGCGGATGATGCATTGCAAACATATACGGAATAACGATTTAGGAATATCGCATAGACATTTTTTGATTCGTTGACTCTTCCTGGATTCCTCACTAAAGTGTGTGTAACCAAAACAGCACCTCCCAGCCAGGGGCCGCCAATGAGCCGTAAATCGGACGAGGATGTCAAGAAACTCCGAGCTCAGATCGACAAATTAGACCAGCAAATCCTCGAATTCATGAACAAACGCGCCTCTCTCGCGATGGAGATCGGCAAATTGAAGAGTGAATCCGGCGGTATCGTCTTTGCCCCGGCTCGCGAAGAAGAGGTAATCAGCAATCTCCTCGAAAAAAACAAGGGGCCGCTACCCCCGGTGACTATCCGTTCGGTCTATCGAGAACTGATTTCCGGCTCGCGATCCCTGCAGCGAGTACTCAAGATCGCTTTTCTCGGGCCAGAGTACAGTTTCAGTCACTTGGCTGCGATGAAACAATTTGGCCAGGGCGTGGAACTGATGGCAGTAGGCAACATTTCCGCCATATTTGAAGAGGTGGCTCGCCAGCACGTCGACTATGGTGTGGTGCCGCTCGAAAATTCGACGGATGGGCGTATCGCAGACACGCTGGATATGTTCGTCAAAATGCCGGAGCTGAAAATCTGTTCGGAAGTCCGAGTTCGAGTTCATCACAACTTATTGGCTAACTGCGAGCAGACGGAAATTCACCGAATTTACAGCAAGCCGCAGGCTTTATCCCAGTGCCGCAACTGGCTCAGCAAAAATGTGCCTCAAGCCACTCTGCATGAAGTGACCAGCACGGCGGCCGCCGCGCAACTCGTTCAGCAGCAGCCCAACACGGCCGCGGTTGCCAGCCGGGAAGCTGCCGTTCGCTATGGTATTCGCATTCTCTATTCCAACATCGAAGATTCGCAGCACAACGAAACTCGCTTTGCAGTCATCGGCACCCACGATTCTGGTCGTACGGGTAAAGATAAAACGGCGATCATGTTTCAGATCCCGCACAGCCCGGGATCCCTGGCGGATATTCTGAATCTCTTCAAATCGAACAAGGTCAATCTGACTTGGATCGAATCCTTCCCGTTCCGGGATGCCAAGGGGGAATATATTTTCTTTGCCGATTTTGAAGGCCACGCGGAAGATGCCAAGGTTAAGAAAACTTTACAGGGGCTAGAGAAAACCTGCGATAAGCTTTCGATCCTGGGCTCGTTCCCGATCGCACCTCTGGAAGAATAATTTCTGCGGGTTTGTAAGATAATTGGTATGTAGGGCAGACACTCTAGTCTGCCCTTATTTTTTCCGGGGAAAAAAGGCTCGCTGGAAATGCCCTGGACAGCTGGAAGGTTGGAAATTCATGATTCTCGTACTCCGCCCCGATGCTAGTGAAGCACAGATAGAACACGTGATCGCACGAATTACCGAATTGGGTTTTACGCCGCACGTCAGCCGGGGTCAACATCGGACCATTGTGGGAGCTATCGGAGACGAGACGAAGCCGCACGCGGAGGCTTTTGCGGCCTTTGCGGGTGTGGAAGCCGTGCATCCCATCATGAAGCCCTTCAAGCTCGCCAGCAGAGAATTGCAGAAGAATGATACCATTGTGATGGTGGGCAAAATCCCCATCGGCGGGGGATCGCTTGCGATGATTGCTGGCCCTTGTGCGGTGGAAAGCTTCGAAGGATTGGATCGCATCGCGCAACTGGTAAAAGACGCTGGAGCAAATATCCTACGCGGCGGGGCTTTCAAACCGCGAACCAGCCCCTACAGCTTCCAGGGAATGGGGGAATCGGGCTTAAAAATTCTGAAAGAAGTCGGCCAGAAACACCATATGCCGGTTGTCACCGAAGTCATGGACCCCCGGCAGGTCGCCCTGGTCGCCGAGTATGCGGACATGTTTCAAATTGGTGCAAGAAACATGCAGAACTTCGACCTTTTGAAGGAAGTCGGCTCCACGAAGTTACCGGTACTCCTTAAGCGAGGCATGGCTGCAACCGTAAAAGATCTTCTGATGTCGGCCGAGTATATCCTAGCAGCGGGCAACCCCAATGTGGTGCTGTGCGAACGGGGAGTGCGTTCTTTCGAGGATTCCACCCGGAATATGCTGGATATGAGCGCGGTGCCCAATGTGAAAGGACAGAGCCATTTGCCGATTATCGTCGATCCCAGCCATGCCTGCGGCCGGCCCGACTTGATCCCGGCCATGGCTCGGGCTGCCGTCGCGGCCGATGCCGATGGCGTTCACATCGAAGTTCACGACTGCCCGGAAAAAGCTTTTTCGGACGGTCCCCAGGCATTGATACCGCCCAAGTATACTAGCCTCATGGTTCAACTCCGCAAACTGGCGGAAGTCATGGGTAAGACCATACCGGTTTAAGTACACCCACTCAAGGATTTGATATGGCTCGCGCGAAATTGATTGTCGGCAACTGGAAGATGTACACGAACGCCAAGAGTTCCGTGGAATTAGCACAGGCGGTGGCGGAAGGTTTGAAAGATAATACTCAAGTAATGGTTGGCGTTTGCCCCCCCTTCCCTTGGTTGACCAAAGTTTCTGAAGCGATCAAGGGCAGCAAGCTCGAAGTGGGAGCCCAGAACTTCTATCCCGCCAAGGAGGGAGCCTTCACCGGCGAGGTCAGCCCGGGCATGCTCAAGGAAGCCGGTTGCACCTTCTCGATCGTTGGTCACAGTGAACGTCGGCATACCTTGCTGGAACCCGATCTGCTTTTGAACCGCAAAGTGAAAGCGGGTATCGCCGCCGGCCTGGGCATCATTTTTTGCGTCGGCGAACTTTTGAGCGAACGCGAAGCCGGGCATACCGAGGCCGTACTGGAATTTCAGATCGCCGCGGGCCTGGCCGGATTAACCGCCGAACAATTGAAACTCGTCACCATCGCTTACGAACCGGTCTGGGCCATTGGGACGGGCAAAGTGGCCACCCCACAGCAGGCCCAAGAAGTTCATGCGTTCATCCGTAAATTCATCGCCAAGCAATTCGGCGAAACGGTGGCGCAAAGCCTGCTCATCCAGTACGGTGGAAGCGTCAAACCGGACAATGCCGCGGAAATCCTGAAGCAACCCGATGTCGATGGGGCTTTGGTCGGCGGCGCCAGTCTGAAAACCGATAGTTTCCTGGCCATTGTCAAAGCGGCTTATTGATTTTTAAAAGTCGTCGAATCCGAGGAATGGAAATTGCTTGAGCTACTATAATTTCAGTGCCTTATAGCGATTCGATAAGAAGTTCATGTCCTAATTCAACCTTAGAGGTGCACCATGCAGATAGATGGTCTCGAGGAAAGCGATAACGTAGAAGATCAGAGAGGTCGAGGGCCTGCCGTCGGCGCCACCGTCGGCGGCGGCGGATTGATCATCCTGGTGCTTGCCTTGATATTTGGCGTCAATCCCCAGCAACTTGCCGGTCTGGTGGGCCAAAAAGGCGGCGGGGGTGGAGGCGGCGGCCAACAACGAGAAGTCGTAGAAACCGAACAGAGCTCAAAGGCCAAGAAACTCGTAAGCGTGGTGCTTCGCGATACCGAAAAAGTTTGGGACGAACAGTTCGCCAAGCAGGGATTGAGAAGCTACCCGAAACCCAAGTTGACCATTTTCTCCGGTTCAATCAAATCGGCTTGCGGCAATGCCGACGCGGCCATGGGTCCCTTTTACTGCCCTGGCGACAAACACGTTTACATCGATTTGGATTTCTTCAATGAGATGGAGAAACAGCTTCGCATTCCCGGCGAATTCCCCCGGGCTTACGTGATCGCGCACGAAGTGGGCCACCACGTTCAGAACCTCACCGGCTACTCCCAGAAAGCGGATGCCGCTCGAGGGACCAGCAAAGAAAACGAAATGTCCGTGCGACTGGAATTGCAGGCAGACTATCTGGCGGGCGTCTGGGCCTTCAACGCCAAGGATCGCTTCAAGATCGATCCCAATGACGTGGAACAAGCCATTAATGCCGCAAAGCAGATTGGCGATGATACCCTGCAAAGAAACGCTACCGGCCGAGTACGACCAGAAAAATTCACCCATGGAACTTCCGCTCAGCGCATGCGATGGTTCAAACGCGGTTTTGAAACGGGCGATTTCAGCAAAGCGGCTTTGGATAAGTTGTTCACCACACCTTATACCGATCTCTAATTCGCTAATTCGAGAAGTACAATGTTCGAAGGTATTCAACGGGGCCTGACCGACGCTTTCAAAAAACTTCGGGGTCGGGGCAAACTGACTGCCGATAACGTTCGCGAAGGTTTAGGCGAGGTTCGCAGAGCTTTACTCGAAGCCGACGTGAACTTCAACGTCGTCAACGAATTCATCGAAAAGGTGGAAGCTCGCTCCGTCGGACAGGAAGTCCTTTCCCGCGTTGACCCTTCCGAACAGATCATCAAGATCGTATTCGACGAATTAGTCGCTCTCATGGGCCCCGTCGATCATCGCATTCCTTTTGCCAAGGATCGCCCCACGGTCATCATGATGTGCGGTTTGCAGGGAGCCGGTAAGACGACCACTTGCGGCAAGCTGGCCCTCAAGCTAAAAGCTCAGAACCGTAAAGTTTTGCTGGTTGCTGCTGACTTACAGCGCCCGGCTGCCGTCGAACAGCTCAAAGTCATCGGTGGACAGACCGAAACGCCGGTTTATACCGAGGCGACTAATCCAGTCGATGTCTGCCGCAATGCTGTGAACTACGCGAAGATGCAGAATCTCGACACGGTGATTCTCGATACGGCCGGCCGACTGCATATTGACGAGGAGTTGATCGAAGAACTCAAGCAGATCGACAAGTACGTTAAGCCCGATTCCGTTTTCCTCGTTTGCGATGCCATGACGGGCCAGGACGCCGTCAATTCCTCCAAGGCGTTCCACGACGCCTTGGAACTTAACGGCGTTATTCTGACGAAACTGGACGGTGACGCTCGCGGCGGGGCCGCCCTGAGCATCCGCCAGGTGGCCGGGGTACCGATCAAATTCATCGGCATGGGCGAAAAACTCCAGGCTCTGGAGGACTTCCACCCCGAACGCATGGCCAGCCGTTTAATGGGCCAGGGCGACCTGATGGGGTTGGTCGAAAAGGTTTCCCGAGTTCAGCAGGAAATCAGCGAAGAGGAAATCAAAAAGCAACAGGAGAAACTGGCCAAGGGCAGTCTCACGCTGGAGGATTTTCGGAACCAATTTGTTCAACTTCAAAAAATGGGAATGAAAGACATGATCGGCATGATGCCCGGCATGTCCGATATGATTCCCAAGGGAGAAGATCCCGAAGTCGCTCTCAAACGAGTTCAGGGAATGATCGACTCGATGACAATGGAGGAACGCCGCAATCCGGATTTGATCGATATCCCTCGCCGACGGCGAATCGCGGCGGGCAGTGGCGTTCAGCCCCATGAAGTGAATCAGTTCCTGAAGCAGTTCGAAGTCGTGCAGAACGTCTTCAAGCAGATGTCTCAGATGAGCATCTGGCAGAGGATGAAGATGATGACCGGCCTGGGCAACATGGGGGCGTTCATGCCCGGCGGCGAAAATCTTCTGAAACAGATTGGCAAAAAAGGAGACACGGGTCACCGCAAAACCGCCAAAGAACGTGCCGAAGAACGCAAAAAGAAGAAGAAAAAAGGCCGTTAGTTACTTAAGGCCTTCCGAGGGAATTTTGAGGCTGGGGGATTCTTTCAAAGGAGATCCTCCAGCCTGCATTTTTTAATCCTCCCGAGTTCAGAACGAGTGCCCTTCCTATAATGACAGCTTGTCTCCCAGGAGCTTTTTGAATGTCTGCCGACTCGTCGTCTCGGTTCGCGGTCAAATTGCATCGTAAAGTCTGTCTGGTCTGGACGGAAGATGTTTTGCTGGCCGAGGAGATGCTGGCTCGCAAAAAGCTAGCCCCGGAGATTGCCGGGCGGCTGACCGATCAGATTCTGCTGATTCGCCCGGGCCGCGTCGATGCCGTCGTCGCGGAACTCCAGGCGATGGGTCAAACCCCCCGTGTCGTATCTAGCTCCTCAGCCAATCCGGAATAATTTCGATATGTCGTCGGAAACGAATGCCTCGGATGTGGAAGCGATTCTGACTCGCTATTCCGAATCCCTGCTCCGCAAAGTTGCAGATAAACTTCTCAAACCACGCAGCACCTGGCCCATTGAGGATGTCCGCCAGAAGTGCGTGGAAGGTCTCCAAAATCCCATATTGATCGATCGCCGGTTGAAAGATCTTCCGGAGGATTGCCGCAAACTTCTCAAAATGGTGAAGGTCAGCAACCAGTCTCTCTGGAGGATCGATCATCTGATTCAATGCCTCGCCAGTCTGGGGCATATTGATGGCATCCAACCGGTCCTGAACCTTCTGGAAAGCGGACTAATTTTTCCCGATCTGACATTAGTGACCAATAAGCTCAAAGCCTTCGAGGATTGGCTGGGCCTGTCGGGAATGCTGTTATCTATTGTCTGGGTACCCAACTCCGTTACCGAGCGATGTGCGGACTTTCCGCTCGGCTTGCCGAACCTGGAAGGCATCTCGGTCGGAAAAACCCCGGGGGTGGTTGTCGATGGCTGGGAATGGCCGTTGCGGATTGCCGCGGCCTGGCAGAAACTGGATGGCACAACGCTGAAAGTAGCTCAATCCGGCACCTATTACAAGCGCGAACTGACTAAACTTCAAACCGATTCCGTCCTGAATTCGGCCTTTGCCGTGCCTCTGGTGACTATTCCCGAACCGGGAGTTCTCGCATTCTCATGGGCCCGACTCCTGGGCATGTTCCGCACCGACAAAACGGAGATTATCTCCCTCGGCTTCAGCGAGATTTGGAAGCAGGATCTGGGAAATCTCCTCAAGCGATGTCTCGCGGAGATGCTGCGAATCGTCGATTGGAATCCTGTGGATGGCTATGCGCCGGAAACCGTGGAAGCGGCCACGCCATCGATTTCCTTATTGATTTTGCTCCTGTTGGCGGAGGTGAAGCCGGATCGGGCCGTTTCCGTGGACGAATTGCAGAGATTTATCGAGGAAAAGCATCCTCGCTGCCAGGGATCGACACAGGTTCACGCCTACATTCGCGGCCTGATTTACGGCGTCTTCGTCCAGTTACGCATCGTCGAGTTGTTCAATCGACCGGAGGCCGATCTGATTCGACTGAGCGATATGGGACGCTGGATACTGCTCGGCGAAAAGAAGCCGGATTTATCTCCCCCTTTCACGCAAACGCTAACCGTTCAACCCAGCGGGGAAATCATTCTGTTCCGCCAGCACTTACAGGTGTCGCTGGTTGCGGATCTTTCGAGCTTTGCCGTCTGGAAGACCATCGGCTCCGCCTGCACTCTCGAAGTCGACCCCGATCGTCTCTATCGCGGGCTGGAATCGGGACTGACCTTCACCCAGATCGTTCAGACACTCGAAAAATTTGGCATGTACACGCTGCCGGGCACAGTCCGCGATTCGATTGGACGCTGGGCCAACAAGTGGGAGCGGGTGACAGTCTTTGCCTCGGCCACTCTGATCGAATTCGTGAAGCCGGAAGATCTGGAAGATGCTTTTCGCCGCGGCCTGGTCGCCCAGAAACTGACCGACCGGATCGGCCTGTCCGAAAAAGCCGAGCTGGATTACAAGCACTTTCGATTACTCGCCAATCGCGATTACGAGATGCCGCCGCAGCCCTGCGTGGAATTCGACGAAGACGGATTGACCTTCGATGTCATCAGCACTCGGGCCGATTTACTTTTGGAAGCCGAATTGAAACAACTGTCGGAAGCCCTGCCTTTCAACGGCAATTTCGAACGGCGCCGGTATCGCTTTACGCTCGAACGCTTTCGCAAGATGGCGGATGCCGGCTGGAATTTGGAGATTCTGGATCGCTGGTGCCGCGAACGAAGCGGCCAGAGCGTTTCCGCCTCGGCCAGCTTACTGTTCGCGCCGCCACTGAATCTCAGTCTGTCGGCGATCGAAAAATTGGTGATCGCCCTTCCGAGCGATCACATTGCCGATGCCTTGATGCAGTGGCCCACTACGCATCATCTGATCGAGGCTCGTCTCGGGCCTCGCATGCTGAGTGTCAGCGCCGAAAAGATCGGCGCTTTGAAAACCGAATTGCAAAAGATCGGCATCGAATTGAAACGCGAACTGTAAAGCGAATCAAGAAACCCACTCAGGCGGTGGGGCGATCGCATCGGTCGGTCGCTTTCCGGCGTCCGGTCGGCCGCTGGTTTTCAGGTGATTAAGCACGCGAACGGTCATGTCCCCTTCACACTGAATCTGGCAGCTCAGTCGTCCGGATGTAATCCCCCTGGCCTGCAGGATTTCCTTTTCCGCCTTGGTCCATCGACTGGGTTCCCCGGAAACAAATTCGACCCGACACGTGGTACACCGGGCGTTCCCGCCGCAGGCATGCAGGGCATCGACGCCGGCTTCATCCGTAATGGCCAGGATTAATCGCTTGCCTTCGGGCACTTCCACCGCAGGTCCATTTTCGATAATTAACTTCGGCATTTTTTTCTCCGATTGTTCAGTAGCTCTGTTGCTTATGATAGGCAATTCGCCAAGATAAAAATCTGAGAGGATTCCTCGGAACCGCTGTTTTGATTGCCCGCTCCTGCTCAATGGAGGCCCTACCGGCCGGAGCGGTGACAAATCTCGACCCGCAAAACTTTGGATCAACGGTAGTACTCTTCATGAATCTGGACAAATTGATGACTGAAAGCAGGAATCCTGCTTCACTCGAAATTCACGATCTTTCTGCTCTCGACCTCGCCCTATTAATGATAACTGAAGAGGCTCAAGTCCTCCCGGCGATCCGCTTCGAAGTTTCGAAAATCGCCCAGGCCATCGAATTAATTTCCGATAGACTGCGTTCCGGCGGCCGCTTAATCTTTCTGGGAGCCGGAACTTCAGGCAGAGTCGGGGCTCTGGTTGCAACCGATTGTCAAACGGTTTTTGGCACCTCTGCGGAATTGGTTCAAGCCGTCATCGCGGGAGGTCCTTCGGCTTTGAGTTCCGATCGGCCAGAAATCGAAGATCACCCGGAACAAGCCGAGATCGATCTCAAACAAATTGGCTTAAGTGCTCAGGATGTGCTGGTAGCCACTTCCGCCAGCGGTTGCACTCCGTACGTTCTCGGGGGGCTGAAATATGCCCGTTCCGTCGCCGCTCTTTCAATCAGCTTGACCTGCACTCCAAATGCCAGCGTGACCCCGCTTTCCGACCTGGTCTTGGAGTCGATTGTGGGACCCGAAGTGCTTACCGGGGCCACACACTTGAAAGCAGCCACGGCCCATAAAATTGTGCTGAATCTGTTGACCACTGGTTCGATGATCCGACTCGGCCGGACACACGGAAATCTTCTGGTGGAAACCCGGCCGCTCAATTACAAATTGCGATCTCGCTCCAATCGAATTCTGAGAGCGATCGCCGGGACGACAGAACAGGAAGCCCATTCGCTTTTGGAAACTGTTTCGGGAGATTTGAAAACCGCGATAGTCTGTTCCCTTCAAAATGTACCTCAGCAGGAAGCTCGTCTGCTGCTCCTGAAGCATTCCGGCAAAATTCAATCGGTACTTGGCCGGAACCCCATCCCACTAAACAAATTCGATTATCTGATCGGAATTGACGGCGGCGGGACCAAAACGCACGCCTTGATATGCGACCTGGAAGGTAGAACCCTGGCGGAAGGCTTCGCCGGGCCTTCGAATATGCAATCGGTCGGCATCTCCAAGGCCACTCACGCACTAGAGGAGGCCGTGCGACAAGCCTTCGGCAAGCTGGGACAACCTCAAGGCAAGGTGCGATACGCTTGTCTAGGGCTGGCGGGCATCACGAGAGCCGAAGATGAAAAGTTGATTCTGGAGTGGGCCGAGCGCTTCCAGCTTGCGGATCGTACCAGAGTATGTAACGACGCGGATATTCTGCTGGCCTGCGGGGATCGCCCGAATCGCATTGCCGTGATCGCGGGAACCGGTTCCGCGGTACTGGCCGAGGATGTGAGAGGAAATCGCATCCACGTCGGCGGTTGGGGGCCGATTCTCGGTGACGAAGGGAGCGCCTATCACATCGCCATCTCGGCGCTGCGACTCATCCTCGAACGTCAGGATCAGGGCAGGAAATTATCGTTCTTTCAGGAATCCATCCTGAAGGAGATGGGACTGACCGAACCTTCCCAGATCATTTCGGCCATTCACCGCCAGGGCTGGGATAAGCGTAAAATTTCCGATCTGGCGGGTGCGATTCTCCGATTTGCGGAATCGGATCCCGATGCCTTCCTGATCGCAAAGCGTTGTTCGAATTGCCTGGTCGATCAGATTGTGGCCATCCGGGCTCGTATGAAAATGGACGGTAAGCAATCGCAATTGCTGATGACCGGCGGTCTCCTCGAGAAATCCGATGTTTATCGCGGCATGCTACTGGACGAACTGACCGGTTTGGGACAGCTGGGAGATCAGGCACTGCTCATCAGTAATGCCACCAAGGGCGCGGTACGTCTCGCTCGGGAAATGCTCGTCGTTTAATTTTCGCTGAAAA
The DNA here is from genome assembly GCF_018398935.1 of Telmatocola sphagniphila. Lineage (GTDB taxonomy): Bacteria > Planctomycetota > Planctomycetia > Gemmatales > Gemmataceae > Telmatocola > Telmatocola sphagniphila. Next base: position 2,822,782 of record NZ_CP074694.1, read on the forward strand.
GATGAATCGATTCGCTTATCCGAATGCTTTTCTCTCCAGGCAACACTTAAAATGAGGTGGGGACTGGAAATTGGATCGTCCAGTCCCCACCAGTGCCAAGAGAGAATGAGTGAGCTCCCTTTACGGTACACTAGTTCTGAAAAATAGTCAACATGGGAGCATATGAACCGAGACCCCAGGCACAATTCAACTCCCGCATTTGACAGGAGAAGTATGCTAGCAGGAATCGCCAAAATGCTGCCGAGCGACTGGATAGCGGTAGAAAGTATCTACCGGGAAGGGATTGCGACGGGTAACGCCACTTTTGCTACCGATCCTCCTTCCTGGAAGGAATGGGATCTCGCGCATTTGCCGAGCTGTCGACTGGTGGCCAAAATGGACTCTGAAACTGTTGGCTGGGCGGCGGCCTCCTCTGTCTCTAGTCGTTGCGTCTATGCAGGCGTGGCGGAAATCAGCATTTACGTTAGCGCACGAGTTCGTGGTCAAGGAGTAGGCAAGCAGTTATTGAACCGTCTCATCGAGGAGTCCGAGCAGAATAATTTATGGACGCTCCAGGCCGGCATTTTCCCAGAAAATCTGGCGAGCATCGCTCTTCATAGGTCGTGCGGATTCCGGGAGGTCGGACGACGGGAACGCCTGGGATCCCTGAACGGCGTCTGGCGGGATGTGTTGCTTTTTGAGCGCCGAAGTCGATTGTTAAATTTTGTTTAGATAATTATGTTACGCTGATATAAGTTCAGAAGTTATTCTCTTGCAAGAATGCATTTTCATAAAATATTCATTAATTAAAAGCGCATCATTTCATTGGAAATTGCAACTTTTTACGTAACAATAGAGTTTGTTTAATTTTTCTTATACAAATTCCCTGCGCCCCTTATGGTGTTAAATTGTTAATTCCCAATCGGTTCGCAATTGTGATGGTGCTGACAGTTTTTGGTTTACTAATCGCCAGCAGTAACGCCATGGCCTATATCGGGCCGGGTTCCGGGATGGAGTTCATCGGCTATGCCATGGGACTCCTGGTAATGCTCGGCGCCGCATTTTTCAGCATGCTGATGTGGCCGGTCTACACCGTATTGCGTTGGATTCGCGGCCCGAAACTTCCCACTGTGGCCGAACAAAAAACCGATGACTCGATTTTAACTCCTCCGACAGCCCCAATCGAAAATTCGACGGAATCCGAACCGGCAAAAACGAATTCCCCGGTAGTGGGATGACAACATCCGTAAGTGCTCCTCGAGTGAATCCCCGCCCAAAACCGAGCGTCGGAAAGGATTCGCCCTTTTACGTTTCGCCTACACTCGATTATCTCAGTCGTCTGGTAACTCGCTTTCCCAATCTCTGGTTGAGATTGGGAAGTTTGGAATCATCGCTTCTCGCTCCCCGACTGTCCAGAATCAACATCACTCAGCCAATTTACATCTGTGGCTTGGCCCGATCGGGTAGCACGCTTCTGCATGAAATTCTCAGCTCCCATTCCAGTGTCGGCACGCACCGCATAAAAGATTACCCTTTCATTTCGACTCCCTACTGGTGGCGCACGGCCACAGCTTTCAATCGCGCTACGAGTCTCCGGGAACGTCCGCACCGCGATACGATGATGGTTTCTTCGGAAAGTCCAGATGCCATCGAAGAGATGCTTTGGATGGCCTTCTTTCCACAAGGACACAATCCTCAAATCGATAATCGACTGACCGCTCGGGAGCGCAATCCGAAATTCGATTCCTATTACCAGAATCATCTCCGCAAATTACTACTCGCGGAAAAAGCCACTCGCTATGTCGCCAAGGCAAACTACCACATCGCGAGATTAGAATACCTGTTGCAACTTTTCCCCGATGCCCGATTTGTCATTCCCGTCCGAAGTCCCATCAGCCATATTGGCTCTCTCGCTCGGCAGCACGAATGGTTCTCCCAGGGTCACCGTCAAGTTCCTCAGTCTCTGGCAGTCATGCAGCGATCGGGGCACTTCGAGTTCGGTCTGGATCGCCGTCCGATCCATCTGGGGAATTCGGAACTCCTCCAGCAAATCAGGAGGGCCTGGGAGAGCGGGGAAGAAACGCTCGGCTGGTCGATCTACTGGGATATGGTCTATCGCTATCTGGCGGACTTGCTCGATTCTCATGAAGGGGTGAGAAAAGCCTCCCTAGTCGTTCGATTCGATGAACTCTGTGAAGAACCGCAGCGGGTGCTGAAGGATGTTTTTGAGCATTGCAGGCTGACGGATTATCTGACGATACTCGACAAATATGTGCCGACGATTCATAGACCGAATTATTACGAATCGCCTTTTTCCCCAAGTGATCTCGCGCAGATCCGAAACCAAACGGATCAGACGGCCGAACGCTGGGGGTGTCCCAAACGAAATGTCGACCCGAAATAATTAAGCCCCTATTATCTAGTATCATTGCAAAAGCATCTGGTGAAACTGTATGTCAACTTCAAACACTCCGAAAGCCAACAATACCCGTCCCACGGCTAACTCCGCACGACTGGCAATACTCAAGAAGCTTTCTCTGGTGGCTTTCGTCTTCGGTTTTGCGATATTTCTGTTCATCGCCGGTGCGATTGTCATGTTCTTTCAGATTCCCCCAGCGGAGATTCTGGAAAAGGCCTTCATTGGTATCCGCGCCGTCATCGAGAGAAGCGACAGCGACGCCCCCGTGTTACTGGACGATTTGCCACAATCGGAAAAAAAAATCGACATAGCCACCAAAACAGCGGACGGCTACACGCTATGCACCTTCGCCGACGGGGCGAACAGTTCCAATTCGAGTGCTTATCTTCTGGACATGAAACAGAAAACGGTTCACCGCTGGGCCATGCCCTTCAGCAAAATCTGGCCTAAGCCGCAGCATGTCCCGACTCCGGTGAAGGATATCTACGTGTCGTTTTTCGGCTGCCATCTATTCCCTAACGGCGATCTGCTCGTCGTTCTCCATGGAGTGCAGCAGACGGCGGTAGGTTATGGTCTGATCAAGCTCGACAAAGATTCGAAATTAATCTGGAGTTATGCCGCCGGCGTTCACCATAGCGTCGATGTAGCATCGGATGGAACAATTTATGCCCTTCAGCACGACATCGCGAAGACTATGCCTGAAGGTCTACAGTTCATTCCCACCCCCTGTCTGGTCGATTCGGTGATAGCTTTAACCCCCGATGGAATCTTGAAGAATCAGCCAATTTCCATTCTGGAAGCTTTTCGAGACTCGCCCTACGCCGCGATCCTTCAATCGTTGGAACCCGCGAAAACGAAGAAGGAGCAGGCGGGTCCGCTCACCGTGCAACGCTTCGATGACAAGACGCGTAAACAGGACGCCGTGCATGCGAATACAGTGCAGGTACTGACACCGGAACTGGCTCAGAAATTTCCATTCCTGAAGGCGGGCCAACTTTTGTTGACCTTGCGGAATCTGGACACAATAGCGGTACTCGATCCTGAATCCCGCAAGATCGTCTGGGCCGCGCGCGGCCCATGGCAGGCGGAACACGATGCCAATTTTCTGACGAATGGCCATCTGCTTTTGTTCGACAATCAGGGCGTAACGAAGGGCTCGCGGATTATGGAATACGATCCCAGCACTCAAGGATTTCCTTGGGTCTACTCGGGAGAAAACTGGCCCTCCTTTTACTCCAGCGAGCGTGGGATGTGTCAACGTTTTACCAATGGAAATACTCTAGTGGTCAACTCCTGGAATGGAGAGATCCTGGAACTCACCAAAGACAAAGAAGTGGTGTGGGACTATACCCCGCACCGGTTCATCGCCTTTGCGCATCGCTATATGCCTGAGCAGGTTCCTTTTCTGCCCGCTGGGACTAAGCCCAGACCTTGAGATAGAAATGGACTCTTCGGCGGAAATCGACTTAGAGTTTCCGCTCCTGATGAGGGAATGTTTGGACTCCTGGATCGGATAGATGCAAGGTAAAAATCGCCGAAAAATTCCAGCTGTGGACGATCTTCGCACGTGCCCGAACCAATCGGTATCATCTTACTTTCAGCCGGATTGATTGGTGTGTGGGCGGTTTATCGCAAGCGTCTCCGCAATTATGCCAGTGCCGCCTGAAAGTGCTCGCACAACTGCCCTTCAACCGAATTTTTCCGTAAACTAGCAACGCCTTCAATTTTTGCATCCCACTCGCCTCCATAGTTTCCCGTTATGTGTCCTATAGCCAATATCAATTGGCTGTTGCCTCGACATGCGGCCTAAGATGGTTGCAATGACAGGTATTCAATCCAGTTTTTTCTCTCCAGATAATGAGGATACGCAATGTTCAGGAAAAACAGGTTCTCTCCTCTATTTGCAACATGCACTCTGCTTGCTTCGGCAACAGGTGCGCTTGCTCAGAACACAACGACTCGAAACGATGCCGCAGCACAAGAAAGTAAAGCCGCGCCCGGGGATATCAGCAAATGCCCAGTGATCGGCGGAAACATGCGACCCGTCAAGGAACGCAACTCGGCGGCTGGTTTCATGACCAACCGCGATTGGTGGCCGAATCAGTTGAACCTGCACATTCTCAACCAGAACTCTCCCAAAGTGAATCCGATGGGGGAAGAATTCGACTACGCCAAGGAGTTCAAAAAACTCGATCTCGAAGCGTTGAAGAAAGATATCAAGACGCTTCTGACCACATCCCAGGACTGGTGGCCGGCCGATTACGGCAACTACGGCCCGCTTTTCATTCGTATGGCCTGGCACAGCGCCGGTACCTACCGCGTTTATGATGGTCGCGGAGGAGCCAGTTATGGAACTCAGCGTTTTGCACCTCTGAATAGCTGGCCCGATAATGCCAACCTCGACAAGGCACGCCGCCTGCTCTGGCCAATCAAACAAAAATATGGCCGACAGATATCTTGGGCAGATTTGATGGTTCTTACCGGAAACGTTGCTCTGGAATCGATGGGATTCAAGACTTTTGGTTTCGCCGGCGGCCGGGAAGATGTGTGGGAACCCCAAGAAGATATTTTCTGGGGTCCTGAAAGCGAATGGCTCGGCGACAAGCGTTACTCCGGCGATCGCAATCTACAGAATCCGCTAGCCGCCGTGCAGATGGGTTTGATTTACGTGAACCCCGAAGGTCCGAACGGCAAGCCCGATCCGCTGGCTGCCGCCCGCGATATTCGAACCACCTTCGGCCGGATGGCAATGAACGATGAAGAAACGGTCGCTTTGATCGCCGGGGGTCACACTTTCGGCAAAGCTCATGGTGCGGCCAGCGCGGACAATGTCGGTCCGGCTCCGGAAGGTGCAAGTATTGAAGAACAGGGAATGGGCTGGAAAAACAAGTTCGGCAAAGGTAAAGGCGGCGACACGATCACCAGTGGTCTCGAAGGGGCTTGGACCACAACTCCGACAAAGTGGTCGAATGGTTACTTCGACAACCTCTTTGGCTATGAGTGGGAACTGGTGAAGAGCCCGGCAGGCGCCTGGCAGTGGACCCCCAAGGCTGGGGCCGGGAAAGGTCTGATCCCGGATGCGCACGATCCGAAGAAATCGCATGCTCCGATGATGTTCACGACCGACATCGCGATGAAGATGGATCCCGAATATCGCAAGATTTCCAAGCGATTCTCGGATAATCCCAAGGAATTTGCGGAGGCCTTCGCCAAAGCCTGGTATAAGCTGACCCACCGAGATATGGGACCTATTGCCCGCTGCCTCGGCCCAGAAGTTCCTCCGGCGCAGATCTGGCAGGATCCCGTTCCCGTCGCCGATTATAAGATGATCGACGAACAGGACATCACTGCGTTGAAGGCCAAGGTGTTGGAATCGGGATTATCTGTTTCCCAAATGGTATCCACGGCCTGGGCATCCGCATCCACGTTCCGGGGCACGGACAAGCGAGGTGGTGCCAACGGGGCCCGCATACGGTTGGCTCCCCAGAAGGATTGGGAAGTGAACAAGCCCGCTGAATTGGCCAAGGTTTTGCAAACTCTGGAGAAAGTTCAGAAGGACTTCAACAGCACTCAAACCACCGGCAAGAAAGTATCGATCGCCGATCTGATTGTTCTCGCAGGTTGTGCGGGTGTCGAAAAAGCGGCCAAGAATGCGGGACAGGATATCAAGGTGCCCTTCTACCCCGGCCGGACGGACGCCACCCAGGAGATGACCGATGTCCAATCCGTGGCTGTGCTCGAGCCGAAGACGGATGGTTTCCGAAACTACTTTGGCCACACCCATGATCGACCTGTGGAAGAACTGTTGATCGACCGGGCACAAATGTTGACTCTCACCGCCCCGGAGATGACCGTACTGATCGGCGGCCTTCGAGTGTTGAGTACCAACACCGGCTATGCTCAATTGGGAGTTTTCACCAAAAAGTCGGAAACTTTGACCAACGATTTCTTCGTGAATCTAATCGATATGAACACGAAATGGCAGAAGTCGGCATTGTGCGAGCACTTCTTCGTCGGCCAGGATTACAAGACGAATGAAACGAAGTGGATGGGTAGCCGGGTGGATCTGATTTTCGGCTCAAATTCGCAATTGCGGGCTATCGCAGAAGTTTATGCGAGCGAGGACGCCAAGCAGAAATTCGTTCAGGATTTCGTGGCCGCGTGGAACAAGGTGATGAATCTGGATCGCTTCGATCTGGATCCGGTGGTTCGCAAGGGTTTTAAGAGTACTTTGATTGGTTCGAGGTAGGCTTTTTTTAAGTTTAGCCGAGATTTTCTTATTGGTTTCGACAAATCGGAAGAGCGTAAGATCATATGGGCGATTATGATCTTACGCTGTCATTGCCGAAATGCTTACGACTCTTAATTAGGAAGCTAAGGCCGCTTTTTCTCCTGAACGCTTCCTTCGCCACTGAAACAATCCCCAACTGCCTACTCCAATAAAGAGTAAAGTTCCAGGTTCGGGAACTGGTGTGAATAAGAGAACAAGTCCCTCCCCCGAAACGGCGGACAAGCTAAAGGAGCCACCGCTCAAGTCATTCTGGAAATGAGTGGTATCCAGCAGATAGGTATCCGAAGTGAAACCGGATACCACACCGGTTACCGAAGCAATCATCAGAGAATAACTTTTAGTCTTGTCGAAATTGGCCAGCCCGGGATTATTTGCAGTGTCGAGACTGGTCAAATCAATCACTAACGGCTTAGCGGTGCTGCCTGAATTTGTTAAATCCCCATTGACAACCAACCGATCGTAATCGACTCCTGACGTTCCTGACGCATCTCGAATTTCAACTTGAAATCGGCTTCCCGGGTTGAACTGCACTTGCCCAGTTACAGTCAATTTTCCTGGACTGTTACCCGGCGCGAGAGTAGAGTCAGGTCCAATAGCGAGCACACCCACTTGGGCATTACCGGAACCTTTCAAGATCGAATCCGCACCGCTGATTGTGTAGGTTTTCGTCGCCTTTAGGTTGCCATTCGCGGTCGTTACACCAGCGGTCTGAAGCAGCGAATCCGTCTCAAAAGTACTATCTGTGCCAATAGATAAAGTTCCCGCCGATTGCGTCTGACCGGTGAATTTAACGCTGCTGTTCTTAAGGTTTACGGTGGAATTTTTAAGCAGTTGCGCTTCATTACCAGTCACTAGACCTTAAACAAGCGAAGTTTTTGATGCCAATTCCGTGGGGAGTTTTAGCGAGATAGTTCGATGAGTCCTCCGCGCCGGAGCTTTTCGCTCGGCCGAACGCATACTTCTATTTTTCAAACATTCTTCCTTTCCGCGAATAGCTCTCGGCGTTTTATCGGATCGGGACATCCGGATCCCGACTTCAGTCGGTCGAACGATCAGCACCTCAGTGCTTTCAGTAGTCGGAAGAAGATTGGCAAGTGCGGGTTCCAGCCGAGCAATCGATAGACGATGCGGCCGGCCTTCCGGACGATCTGACAAGGCAGAAGCATGAACGCATTGAGGAAGGTTTTGAATTCCATTTTCAAAACCGACTGCTTCTGGTCCCGATGCTTTTCCCGCCAGCGACCAGGAGTTTCCGGCAACGTCAAGGCCCACCAGGCTTTCAAGTTCCAGGCCAGGGAGGCCATCACCATGTACGCCCAATTGCTTTCCAGATCGTGCAGCGGCGTGCAAGGCCCGGCAACCGCCCTTGAGCTGCGCTATCAGATTTTCCTGATTGCAGCGATCGTTGGCTTCGTAGACGACTTCCGCGGCCGTGCACTCCCGGTCGTTGGTGATGTAGAAGAAATAGCGTTCGTCCGGATACAGAACGGATTCGCCTTTTTCCACGGAAAGATTCTTGCGAATCACCACCAGGCGATACGCCCTTCGGCAAGCGGTCGGTTGGTACTCGAACTCGGCCACCGCTTCGGAGATCAACTTCACATTTACGAATTCCCGCTCTTGGACGATCCGCTCCTTGGTGTTTTCCCGTCGGTGTCGCAACTTCGCTTTCGCCGAGTATTGCGCGGGACGCTCGAGCTTGTGCCAAGCCGCTTCCGGCAGGTTTTCCGCGATTGCTTCGAGGTTTTGCTTCGAATCGTAGCCGAAATAAAAGCGTACCTTGGCGTTGGCATCCCAGCCGTCGAGGCGAGTGGTCTGCGAGAAATCGGTGTCGCCGCGAAAGACGATCCTGCGAAAGCCCGCTTGAAGGCACAGCAAAAGAGCCCGGTCGAGTTCGACCGCGGCCCCTTCGTGCGAAGGGCGATTGCCGGGACGGTTGACGATGCTCAGCGTCTCACCGGTGTTCGCCAGGGTCACCGCCAGGGGGTGGTAACACCAGTCTCTGTTATAGTTGATGTCCATCCCCGCTTTACGCTCGCCACGCGTTTGGGTAAAGCTGCCGTCGGCGTCGATCTTCGCGCATTCCCAAAAGGAATCGGGTTGCTTCGACCAGACGCGTAAACGGGTCTGGTTGAAAGCGTCGATCAAAGCCTGGATGCTGCCACTATCGAAGCGTCGACAAAAGTCGCCCGAAGTAGTCGGGTCGGGAAAACGCTGAGTGCCCAAGGCGTTGAGAAAGTTTTCGTCCGTGCGACGCAGTTCCATGTCTTGCAGGCAGGTACCCCCGCAAAGGGAATTGTAAGCGATGGCCAATACGTGGTCCGATTCCGAGTAAGGCCTTTGAAATTGGAGCAGATGCAACTTCTCGTCGATGTCGTCGATCAGTCCGATACGCCGGGCCAGAAGGTGCATGGCCCCGAGGCCTCCGCAACTGATCGCCCCCACGCGTTCGGAGACTTCGTAATGAATGTTGGAGGCGTCGAAAGAAGGAGCGAAGGTCATCGCGGCCTCTCGCTTAGCCAGACGACGTTCGATTCGACTCTTGCATTTTTGAAACCAACGTCCGAAAATAACATTCACTCGAAACTCCTTTTTGCGACTGTCGATTTGTTAAGCGGTTACTTACACAAACCGCAGAAAACAAAAAGGATTTCGAGCTTTCTTCGATAAATCGAAACAATTCCCCAAAAAACTACGCTGTTTTAAGGACTAGACCAGCGTTCTCAATGGCCAGCTGGCCTGCCCCTACGGTGGTCGATCCATTAATCGTCGTTCCATTACCAGAAAGTTTGGAATTGCCCCCGACTGTCAATCCATTGACTGTTAAACCGTCACCGGTGTTCAAATCTCCGCTAGAAATGGCCAGTTGTCCCGCCAATACACCTGATATCTGGTTGATACCCGAGATGGAGACTTTTTTATTCACGAAACCATTCGCGATGAGCGACGAACCGCTCTCGAGCAAAATTTCCCCTGGACCACCGAATCGAGCCCCTGCTTCCACGGTGAGTGTAGCCCCGCTGAGAACCGTGGTCAGTCCATTCACATTGACGGGGCCGAAGATAGAACCGTTGCCGGTGAGATAAGGTTCGCTCGGGTGGGAACCAATTTTCAGATTATCGGTCAGGGTTAAAGGCATCGACTGATCGTAACCCATCAATTTTGCACCGATCAGAAATACATCGCCGCTGACGCTTCCGTAGCCGCGTAAACCGGCATCGCGCGAAACGACTTTATCCCCAGTTCCGCCCAGACTGGAATTAGGAAGGATGTTGAGTCCACCCACAAAAGTGATCTGAGTCAATCCGCCGACCGTAACTGAGCCCTTTATAAAACTGCCGTTCTCGCCCGTCACGAATAGATTGCCAGTGACAGTGATATTGTCGATCGCTGCGTAACCCAGATAGGGAGTACTGGCCTGCGAGGAAATCATTACGACTGAACTATCGAGAGTACCGTTCCCTCGAATGATGTTGAAGTTTTGAATTCCGTTGGGGCCGAAGCCTTGAAAGGTGCCGTTAGCCAGCACCACTTCTCCCGTACTGGAATTGACGAAGCCTCCTTCCAGCAAACTCGAGTGAGGGCCGATCACCTTGCCGCCAGTGCCGCTAAGAGCATTCCCAATTCGGAGAATGCCCGAATTATTGAAGGTCATCGGATGAGTATTGATGATCTCGTCGGACAGCGCGAGCGTTCTACCGCCGCGAATATCTAGCTCTCCGGCGTTCATGGTCAGTTCACCATCGACACCTGTGATTCGCGAGTTCGGCCCGTCCAGCGTCAAAGAGGCTCCTTGGGGAATATGACTAATGCAGTAAGAAACATCTTTATTAAAGCCATTCTTACCAGTTTGTAACAGCTGGGAGAAGATTACCGTCGAATTCGGGCCGACGACAAAATTGCCAGGAAGATCACAGCCAATTTTTGTCGCGCTGCCATCAACATCAAAGGTAATGGGTAAGCCCACAAGATTTCTGAAGGACGCCGATCCACTTTGAACATCCACAATACCCGAACCAAGATTCACGAAATTGCTGAATGTAGGGCTGACATTATCCGTGAGAAGCCCTCCATTCACTTGAATCGTCCCTAGATTCGTAAACGGAGTGTAATATCCTGCGGCGAGATAAAGTGTACTGCCGGCCGCCACTAACATTTTTCCGTAGTTTTCGGTTTTACCATAAATTGCCAAGGTACCTTCGTTTACGTGAACGGTACCCTGATTATTGAAGTTGCAGTACAAACTCGACAACTCGGTCCCGTTTTTGAGAATGCGGGAGCCAACTGTGTTTACAAGTAATCCCGAGTCAAAAGATACCCCACCAGTAGGGGCGATTGAACCATTACCACTCAAGGTTAACGTTGAGCCAGCCAGATTATTCCATTGACCTTGCTTATTGGCATCGAATACCAGCGCGCCATCTGCGGGTATGATCGCGTTTCCAGAATTGTTAAAGGTTCGCCCCAGATTCGCGTTTCGAATCGTGACAGTTGTATTCGAAAGCGTATTAGTCGTGCCGCTTCCCGCCATCGTTCCGCTGATCCATTCGAGAGTATCCGTGATCGTTATCGACCCGGATCCGGTTATTCCCTGATAGTCAAAGGAGCTTTGCAGATTCAATAGTTTGATTGATTGAGGCCCATTAAAAACCCCCTTTCCATAAATCGTCATCGGCCCCGATAACGAATTGGAGCTTCCCGTTTCAAAAGTGCTGTCGTAAATCGATACCGAACCTGCCCCCGTCAGAGTGCCGGTATGAGTATAGCCCTTGTCAAAGGAGGCCGTTGTCCCGGCGGATAACGAGATGATTCCACTGTTTACTCCCGAGTTGTTGAAATAACAATTCCCCTCGAGAATCTCAAACAAACCGGCATTGTTGAATGTGGCCGAGATTTCGAGATTTCCAATTCCTTTTTTGGTGAAAACCGCGCCGGCGCGGTTGTTGAATATTCCTTCCATAGAACCGGTCGTAATATTATTCTGCTCGTACTCATTCGCGACTGAAGTGAACCTAGCGCCCGACAGGTTATTCCAAATTCCGCCATCCAGCCGAAGTGTGTTGAAAGGATCTTGAGAGGTATTCGCACTCGCATTCAGAGTACGGCTCAGGATATTGGTCGCTCCACCTCCCAAAGATATGCCGCCCAACACGGAGACCGTACCCGTACCCCCCAGAGTTCCGCCCGACCAATCCAGACCTTCTTTCAAAATCAGATTACCGGAGCCGATTATCGAACTGTAATTTCCGGAGAGATAGTGTCCCCTTTCCTGAAATATCTACCGGTTTAGCCGTTTAAATCGCTATAGGAATTACCTTCTCTTTCTTAGGCGGGAATACCGCCAGAAGAGAGGCTATATGGATGAATTCAACCAGAATGCATTTGCGGAGAAAAGAGAAGAACAACCGAGAGCTGGTCCGACGGAGGATAGGGACCCGCAGTCCGCGGCTGCCGAAGTGGGGCGGGCGGAGCCGAGCGCCCTGAGCGCAGCGAAGGGGAGCGACGCGGAGCCCGCCCCACTTCGGAGTCCTTTCCCGATGCGGGTCTGGATTTATCGGATTCCGTGGATTCCGAGGTAGAAGCCAGCCTTTCGAAGCGTAGGGAATTCCACTCGAGGTTATCGGTTCGGGGACCTGTTAAGGGACGGCGTTTGGTGAAAAAACCGACCGAACCCGTGCCGGCGATGACGGCGGAACAGCGGATTTTGTTGCTGGATACCTGGCAGCGGAGCGGCTTGCCCGCCGGCGATTTTGCTCCTTTGGTAGGCGTCTCGAAACACACGCTTTACGCATGGAAGAAGCGGTTTGAAATTTCTGGCCCGGCCGGATTGTTGGATCAGCCGCGGGGCAAACCTCCGGGCAGCCGCGTTCACGAGTTGACCAAGCGTACAATCCTGATGCTCAAAAAATCGAATCCGGAATGGGGGTGTCAGCGGATTAGCGACATGCTATTGCGAGGTCCGGCTTTACCGGCGAGTGCTTCGGCGGTGGCCCGGGTGCTGCATGAAGCCGGTTATCAACTGGAGCAGGCTCCGACGCGAGGGCATCCGGACAAGGTGCGGTCCTTCGAGCGGGCCCGTCCGAATCAGTTATGGCAAACTGATCTTTTCACATTTGTGTTAAAACGTCAGAATCGGCGCGTTCATTTGGTCGGGTTCATGGACGATCACAGTCGGTTTTTGGTCGGCTACGGCTTGCATGCGAGCCAGTCATCGGCTTTGGTGCTGGAGGTCTTGCGAGCTTCCATGGCTTCTTATGGAACGCCGGAGGAGATTCTCACCGACAACGGTACGCAGTATGTGACCTGGCGGGGTAAAAGTGCCTTCTCGAAGGAACTCGAAAAACGGGGCATTCGACAGGTAGTAGCGTCTCCGCGTCATCCGCAGACTTTGGGTAAGATCGAGCGGTTCTGGGGAACCTTGTGGCGTGAGTGCATCGAGAGTGCAATCTTCATCGACATGGGGGATGCTCAGCGTCGGATTGGGTTATTCATAGACCATTACAACTTCCAGAGGCCCCATCAGGGGATCGATGGTCTGGTGCCCGCGGACCGTTACTTCGGGGCGGCCTCGGAAGTGCGTCGGAGTCTTCAAACTCGGGTAGCCGCGAATGCCTTGGAGCTGGCTCGAAACGGGATTCCGAAGCAGCCGTTTTATCTGACCGGCCAGGTGGGAGGTCAGCCCTTCAGCGTCCATGCGGAAGGGGAACGGATGATCTTGACCCGGCCCGAAGGAGAACGGCGGGAGATAGACTTGGTGCCCCCTCCGCCGCCGGAATCGACTTCCCGAGACGAGTTGCCCAAGCCGGTCTGTCCGGTCGGCGAGGTGAGCAATCCTCAAAGCTTGGGTTCGGAAGAGCCGTCTTTGCCGGGGGAATCGCCGTTGGATGAGAGCCTGCGTCTGATCGAGGATATGTGGTCGATCCCGCCTGAGGGAGGTGACTTATGACGACTAATTCCGAGGCGAAAGCACCGCGTCGGTCTCGTTCGATAGGAGGTCCAAAACTGGGCGAGTCCTGCGGTCCGCAGGCGAAGCGTCTGGCTTCGGTGATACTGGAGGTACTCGCCGGGGCTCGCACTCCGACCGATGCGGCCACGGCGGTAGGAATCTCTTTGCCGAATTATTATCAGGTCGAAACGCGTGCCTTGCAGGGATTACTGAAAGCTTGCGAGCCGCGCCCCGCGGTCGAGTACGGACCGATGCCAGCGAGTTAGCCTCCTTGCAAAAGGAGAATCAGCGTCTGCAACGGGAACTCGGTCGGCACCAAGCTCTGGCCCGTGCGTCGCAGCGTGCGGTGGGCCTGGCTCCGCCCCCGACGCGATCGGCTTCGGGAAAGAAGGGGCGAAAACGGCGGACCACCGTGCGTGCTTTAAGCATTGTCGCTCGGTTGAATCCCGTGCAGCAAGAGGCCCCGAAGGAAGCCGGCGTCCAGTGATAACGATATCGCCCTCGATCGAGGAGGATCGGAGATGCGGGGACGAAAACCGGCGGGACCGGAGTCAGTCGATGAACTGCCCGGTTCCGTCATCGCGAAGGATCGCTTGAAAACGTTGTTGCGGACGATGATCGGAGAATGCCGGGTGACGGAAGCTTGCCAGATACTGGGCATTAGCGAACCCCGTTACCATCAGTTGAAGCATCAGATGCTGGCGGCGGCCCTGGAAGCCCTGGAACCGCGTCCCGCCGGTCGTCCGGTTCAAGTGCCTTCGGCGGCGGAAGCGGAGATTCAGAAACTTCAAAAGAATTACGGGAACGGGAAGCGGAGTTAAATGTAGCACTAGTCCGCGAAGAACTTGCATCGATATTGCCTCGCGTCGCTAAGTCAGCGACCGAACCAGAGAAAAAAACGGAAGCGAGGGCGACCACCGGGGACAAAACGGCCGGCGGCGGCGAGGTTGGGGGCGGCAAAAAGATCGCCGGGAGATCGAAAGGAATCTGAGGCGGCGAGTGGTCGAGGTAGTGGATCGAACGCGGCAACGGGGCTTCTCGATACCTAAGATTGCCCAGCGCTTGCATATGGCAGGTCGCACTCTTCGGCATTGGGTTCAGAGCAATGCGGCGACATCTCCTCGACCTTTGGGAAGACCGGTTGTCCGTTCGTCGCGATTGAAGCGAATGGAAGTGCTTGCTCTGTTGGCCGATCTCGGGCCGGCCACCAGCGTGGCAACTCTCAAAGAGTGCTTCCCGGAAATGACGCGTTCCGAGCTCGAAGACATGCTCAGGCGCTACCGCCGCGTCTGGCGGAAAAGGTATAAACGAACCGGCTTCCGGCTCAGGTGGACTACGCCGGGAACCGTCTGGGCGATGGATTACACGGAGACGCCACTCATTGATGGAAAGGACCAATACCTGTTGGCAGTCCGAGATCTGAGCAGTGGTCAGCAGTTGCTAGCCTGGCCTGTGGCGGCGGCAACTGCCGAGGAAACGCTTGTGGCCCTTCGGTCATTGATCACCCGGGAGGGAGCCCCGCTGGTACTGAAAATGGATAACGGTTCTCCGTTTATTGCCGAAGTGGTCCAAGAATATTTGCAGCGAGAAGGCGTGTTCGGCTTGTACTCTCCGCCGAGGAGGCCACAATATAACGGTGCGATCGAAGCGGGCATAGGATCTTTGAAAAGTCGAATCGAACGTAGAGCTGCCTGGGAAGGCCATCCGGAAGTGTGGAACGCTGAGGATGTGGAGGCGGCTCGACGGGAAGCCAATGCCTTGGCTCGACCGAGAGGAGGTCTGGGTCCTACTCCCGAGACGCTTTGGAAAAGTCGGGAGAGAGTCGCAACAGAATCTCGCGATCAGTTCCGAGAGCTTGTTGAAATCCATCGGAACCGAGCTATGGAGGAGGAAGGAAAATCTCCTTCGGGAGTGTTGCTCGAGCAGGAAGCTCGCCGTATCGATCGAATTGCTTTACGCCGTGCTCTCGTCGATCACGGCGATCTTTTGTTCAAGAGAGGGCCAATTCCTCTAGGAATTAAATCGCAAAAAACGGCAAATATTACGTGAGGGGTACACGCCACTTCTGAAGGCTATCGAGATCAATACTTACACGAGCATATGTTATCAGCTAAACCGGTCTCCGATTGAAGACTTGATCTCGAATGATCCTGCAAGCTACGCCCAAGAGGAACTCTGTTCCCCGAAACTGCTTGCGATTCTCCCTGAGTTGCTTAAGGACAAAGATCTACACACACTCGCTATCTGGGTTGGTGAGTGCGATGAATTGCCTAATTTGCGGCGATTCAAGCGTGATAAAGCTGTGATTTCAATCCAGCAATGCTTGATCAATGACTTTAAGAGAGATATGGCGTTTCTGATCGATTGAAATCAATTGAGGTTTTCAATTTATTGCGATTAGTGGCATACCGAGAGCCAGGTGCCAATGTCTCCGCAATTGGCATATTCAAGATATTCTTAGATTACTTGGGATCTCAATAGAAAAATAGAACCATTTGAAGAAATGTTCGAGCCACTTGGGTGCCAATAGCCTAGCCATTGGTACCCGGCTGTGTTTTGACTATAGAATGCATTTTTATCCCGGTTATATCCTGCTAGTATTTTGCGCCGAAGGCAAATTTGGCTAATCGGTAAACTCGGAAACCAATAGAATTATTAGCGCTTTAATCTTTCCCGTTCACGAGTCCTCCTAATGAAAAAGTTTCGGGTTCGATATTTCGTTTTTGGGGTTCTCCTCCTAACCGCCTTATGGTTTGGCATACGGCCTCGAGCCAACTTAGAAGAAACGATTTCCGCGCAAGCCGATCCTATTTTAACCCTAATTCCTTCCGAACTTTTCAAAGGCGATTTGCATCAAATTGAGCCACACCTAGACCTTAAACAAGCGAAGTTTTTGATGCCAATTCCGTGGGGAGTTTTAGCGAGATAGTTCGATGAGTCCTCCGCGCCGGAGCTTTTCGCTCGGCCGAACGCATACTTCCATTTTTCAAACATTCTTCCTTTCCGCGAATAGCTCTCGGCGTTTTAACGGATCGGGACATCCGGATCCCGACTTCATTCGGTCGAACGATCAGCACCTCAGTGCTTTCAGTAGTCGGAAGAAGATTGGCAAGTGCGGGTTCCAGCCGAGCAATCGATAGACGATGCGGCCGGCCTTCCGGACGATCTGACAAGGCAGAAGCATGAAAGCATTGAGGAAGGTTTTGAATTCCATTTTCAAAACCGACTGCTTCTGGTCCCGATGCTTTTCCCGCCAGCGACCAGGAGTTTCCGGCAACGTCAAGGCCCACCAGGCTTTCAAGTTCCAGGCCAGGGAGGCCATCACCATGTACGCCCAATTGCTTTCCAGATCGTGCAGCGGCGCGTGCAAGGCCCGGCAACCGCCCTTGAGCTGCGCTATCAGATTTTCCTGATTGCAGCGATCGTTGGCTTCGTAGACGACTTCCGCGGCCGTGCACTCCCGGTCGTTGGTGATGTAGAAGAAATAGCGTTCGTCCGGATACAGAACGGATTCGCCTTTTTCCACGGAAAGATTCTTGCGAATCACCACCAGGCGATACGCCCTTCGGCAAGCGGTCGGTTGGTACTCGAACTCGGCCACCGCTTCGGAGATCAACTTCACATTTACGAATTCCCGCTCTTGGACGATCCGCTCCTTGGTGTTTTCCCGTCGGTGTCGCAACTTCGCTTTCGCCGAGTATTGCGCGGGACGCTCGAGCTTGTGCCAAGCCGCTTCCGGCAGGTTTTCCGCGATTGCTTCGAGGTTTTGCTTCGAATCGTAGCCGAAATAAAAGCGTACCTTGGCGTTGGCATCCCAGCCGTCGAGGCGAGTGGTCTGCGAGAAATCGGTGTCGCCGCGAAAGACGATCCTGCGAAAGCCCGCTTGAAGGCACAGCAAAAGAGCCCGGTCGAGTTCGACCGCGGCCCCTTCGTGCGAAGGGCGATTGCCGGGACGGTTGACGATGCTCAGCGTCTCACCGGTGTTGGCCAGGGTCACCGCCAGGGGGTGGTAACACCAGTCTCTGTTATAGTTGATGTCCATCCCCGCTTTACGCTCGCCACGCGTTTGGGTAAAGCTGCCGTCGGCGTCGATCTTCGCGCATTCCCAAAAGGAATCGGGTTGCTTCGACCAGACGCGTAAACGGGTCTGGTTGAAAGCGTCGATCAAAGCCTGGATGCTGCCACTATCGAAGCGTCGACAAAAGTCGCCCGAAGTAGTCGGGTCGGGAAAACGCTGGGTACCCAAGGCGTTGAGAAAGTTCTCGTCGCTGCGACGCAGTTCCATGTCTTGCAGGCAGGTACCCCCGCAAAGGGAATTGTAAGCGATGGCCAATACGTGGTCCGATTCCGAGTAAGGCCTTTGAAATTGGAGCAGATGCAGCTTCTCGTCGATGTCGTCGATCAGTCCGATACGCCGGGCCAGAAGGTGCATGGCCCCGAGGCCTCCGCAACTGATCGCCCCCACGCGTTCGGAGACTTCGTAATGAATGTTGGAGGCGTCGAAAGAAGGAGCGAAGGTCATCGCGGCCTCTCGCTTAGCCAGGCGACGTTCGATTCGACTCTTGCATTTTTGAAACCAACGTCCGAAAATAACATTCACTCGAAACTCCTTTTTGCGACTGTCGATTTGTTAAGCGGTTACTTACACAAACCGCAGAAAACAAAAAGGATTTCGAGCTTTCTTCGATAAATCGAAACAATTCCCCAAAAAACTACGCTGTTTTAAGGCCTAGGTTTGACCACGGGGTGTTATGAGGTGGCATTCAATCGACCTCAAATGTATTTGAGATTGGAAACTGAACAATGGAGCAAAGGAATAAAAATTTCTCGTGGCAATAATAGCACAAAGTCCATGGTTGAGAAATTTCCAGGTACTCTCTCCTTCAGTTTTAAAGATTTAGGCAACGTCGATGGCAAGAAAAAGTACCAGTTGATAGGATCTTTTCAAGCGGAACAGAGTTCGGGCTCGATTTCCTCTCGCACCATGATTGATGAATATCCAACGGAGTATCCCAGTAATCGTATTATTCAAACTTACGTTCGCGAAATTAAAGAAAAATTCGAACTGAAACCTGGCGAGAGTAAAACAATTTGGAGTATATCTTTTCAAGAGATGCCAAAAACCTCGTTTCAGATACCGATAACTATTGAAGAAGCTATTGAAGCCGCGGATTGGACGATCACTTTCAAGTTGAGCTATACTTTGCATTTCGAAGATCTAGTCGATTAGCATCAGTCATCGCAGCTAGCGTAAGATCATTGGAGCGATTAGGATCTTACGCTGACGCGTTACCTTCGACTTATCCTTCCGAAACCTGCTAAGTTTGCTTATTAGCTTAAGTCGACGTCCGTTTTAGATGAAGAAGTCCAAAGTTCTGTAGGGTAAAATCTCGAACTTGAAGTTTCCTTCTGCTGGCTACGATACAGTATTCTTCAGCTTGAAGTGAATCCTGGCTTAAGCGAATCCTGCCTTAGGTTAACCCATGATGAGACTTCCTTGAGTAGTTTGACACCAAGTTCGATTGAAGGAATGATCAATTCGTAAGTTGTAGGATCATCTAAATTGATCCGGTCTCCAATATTCAGCTTCGGAGCATACTTGGCTACTCTCTGTTTTTCCCAGTACTCTTGGTCAACAACGCCTGATTTGTGCGCGACTAGGTTCCGAACAGTAGCCAGAGAATCGAGTACGTTGCTAGCTAAGATTTCGTCAATGGTTTTCGATTTCAAGGATCTACATGTCTCAGGGAAAGCCATGCTATAGGCTTCCCTGACAGCTTGGAGTGAAGAAAAGCCGACTCGATTCCCTGCAAATAGTAAATCACCCATTTTTTTGCTCAGATCAAATTCACCCTTTGTTATCTGTTCAATCAGATTAAGTGAAACTTCTTTCGTAGATTTCTGGGAGGTAGTATTTGTGGATTTATTCTCACCTTCATCCGACTTTGAAGAGCCTGAAACCATTGACAAGATGCGGCCTTTCTTACCTGTCAATTTGGCGAGTGGACTAGGGCAAATATTCACGGCCTCAATCCAAAGGTCACCTACCATTGTCTCGAAAGCTGACCAAGCTAATAACACCTGCGAAAGCTTAATCGTATGCAAATCATCTGAGACATGTTTAGGTGTCACAGCTTTTACGTATTTAGAATACACTCCTCCATAGTTTGGTGGGTAAGGCCATTGCTTTTTCTTCGTGAGTAATTCGAAGGTTAAAGCAGAGTGCTCCGAAATTTTTTCTCTGTCCTCTTCCTTGGATATGTCGAGGCTAACTCCATTGAAGTTCTCTGCACCATAAAGCATGAAATTTGCTGCTATTTCCGCACGAGCGATTTGCTGGCCCATACTCACAAATTGCATTGGGGCCCATGAAAGAGTACTTAAAAGTTCACAATTCCTCCTGTAGACAGAAGCAATTTCCTGTACTTCTGGAAGCAAATTTTCGTTTTCAATTCCTTTAAAAGGAATTAGTGCATCTGCTGGACTCATCGACTTGAGTTCTCTAGAAACTACTTCCATAAAGATCAATCCCGTCATATTTGTTCTTTAGCCGTGGAACAAATGCTTAAAATTGAGCCAGAAGCCTGCGATAGGCTTCTTCCTCCCGGAATTTGCCGAGGAGATAATCTCGACCTTCAATGGTGACTCTGGCCTGACCAGAAGAGTGTAATCGGAGTTGTGGGATTGCGTTTTTGGGACGCGGCATGTTGAAGTTCCAGGGTTTTCGGGAAGATTCCCAAAAACTCAGGTCTTGTAGCCGCACTCCCGACCATCGAGAGGTAAACGTAAACGCTTCGGAATTCAGCAGTTAAGCCGAATGGGCGTTACTGGATTTGAACCAGTGACTTCCACCGTGTGAGGATGGCACTCTAGCCGCTGAGTTAAACGCCCGTTCTATTACATATACACTAGAGATAGGAATTTGAAAAGGGGTTCGCCCCAAACTCTGGGAGCAATGCATGTTTGACCTTTCCGCGGTACAGGCCGCCCTCCAACAGATGAATCTCGACGGCTGGTTACTCTACGATTTTCGCGGCCTCAACATCCTCGCCAAACGCGTGGTCTGCCTACCGGAAAATCAGATGCTCTCCCGGCGCTGGTTCTATTACGTACCGGCCAAAGGCACTCCCCAGAAACTCTCGCACAAAATCGAACCGGCGGCTCTCGATCAACTCCCCGGCGATAACCATATCTATCTCCGCTGGCAGGAACTCGAAGCCGGTGTGAAAAAAATCCTGGGAAATGCCAAGAAAATTGCCATGGAGTATGTGGCGTTCAACCGTAACCCCTACATCAGCCGGGTCGACGCCGGTACCATCGAAATCGTGAAAGCCCTGGGATTGGAAATTGTTCCCTCCGGCGATCTGATTCAACTTTTCGAAGCCTGCTGGTCCGACGAACAGTGGGAAATGCACAAACAGGCTTGCGTGCATACCGACTCCGCTTACACGGTAGCGGCCAACTTTATTGCTTCCGAAATTCGGGCCAAGGGCTTCACTACCGAAATCGACGTGCAAACCCGCATCATGAAACACTTTGCGGACAACGGCCTGACCACCTATTCCCCACCTATCGTCGGGGAAGGCCCCCATTCCGGCGATCCGCACTATTCCCCGTCTCTCGATCACAATTTCAAAATCGAAAAGGGAGATTTCGTTCTGATCGATCTGTGGGCCAAGGTGAATAAGCCGAACGCGGTCTACTCCGACCTTACCCGAACCTTTTTTGTGGGCACCGAAGTGCCGGAAAAGTATACGAAGGTCTTCAAGGTCGTGGCCGCCGCCCGGGATGCCGGTATTCAGATCGTGAAAGATCACTTCAAAAAAGGTATCCCTCTCTACGGCTGGCAGGTGGATGATGCAACTCGAAAAGTGATAGATGACGCCGGTTACGGCGAATACTTCTGCCATCGTACCGGGCACAGCATCGGCCAGGAAGTGCACGGCAACGGGGCCCACATGGACAACCTGGAAACCCGGGAGGAACGACGCGTCCTCCCCCGGACCTGTTTTTCCATCGAACCAGGAATTTATCGGGCGGAATTTGGCGTCCGATCGGAAATCAACGTCTACGTGGACGCCAAGAATGAAGTACACGTCACCGCCGGGGAATTGCAGCAGGAAATTATCAAGATTGTCGTGTAGGGACTTCAGGATTGACGCAACTGGTCATCTTCTGGCCGGTCAGTCCCGCGATGAGATTTTCCGCACAAATCCGGGCCATGGCGTTCCGAGTGGGCACCGTGGCACTGGCAATGTGCGGAGCAATCACGCAATTCGAGAGCGAATAAAGCTCATGGGTGGGTGGCAGAGGTTCAGGATCGGTCACATCCAGCCCGGCCGCGAAAATCTTTTGACTGCGTAAAGCCTGCGCCAGGGCCGTCTGGTCCACGACTGGACCTCGGCTAGTGTTCACAAATACTACGTGCGACCTCATTTGAGCGAATTGCTCGGCCCCGAACAGCCCCTTGGTGGTCTCATTCAGATCGCAGTGCACGGAAACGAAGTCGCTTTCTTGAAGCAGTTCGCTCATCTGCACCTGGCGGGCCTGTAACTCCTGATCTGATTCCGGTTTCGGGGAGCGCGACGTATAAATGACTTTCATCCCCCAGCCGAAGTGACAACGGCGAGCCAACGCATGACCGATACGACCCATGCCTACGATACCTAGCGTCCTGCCCTGAAGTTCCTGGCCGATCCAACCCAGCGGCTCCCAGGTTTTCCAGCGCCCGGCCTTGGCATCTTCGCAACTTTCGGTCAATCGGCGAGAGGCCGCCAGCATCAAGGTCATGGCAATATCGGCCGTCGCTTCCGTTAGTACTCCCGGAGTGTTTCCGATTGGGATCTTACGTGCAGTGGCCGCCGGAATATCGACGTTGTTGACGCCAACGGCAAAATTGCTGATGATGCGAAGTTTTGGGGCGGCATCCATCACGCTGGCATCCACCCGATCGGTCAACAGGGATACGAGCCCTTCGCAATTCTTCACTTTTTGTCGCAAGACTTCCGGCGCGGGGGGAAGCTGCTCGGGCCAAATATCGAGATCGGCATATTTGGCCATTTTTTCGAGACCGAAATCAGGAATTCGCCGGGCGACAAAAACGTGAGGAAGTGCCATGGGAAGCCAATTTCCATCTAGGGTTGAAAAAGTCCGTAGCGGGATTTTACGAATTGAAAGTTCCAGGAGGACAGCGTTTAACGCTTTCCGACCGTTTCAGCGCCCTGCCCGCCGACATGCTCGTCCACCGTTTGAGCGACCATCCAATCCGGCAGGAACCGGGCCAATTTCGTCAATCGGGTTGTCGCCCACGGGAAATTGTAAATCTTCCGTCTCGACTGAAGAGCGGCCACCATCCGCCGGGCTGCTTCGTCGGCTTCCAACACGAACATCATTCCTTTATTGGTTTCCGTCATGGGAGTTTTGATGAAACCGGGGCAAATTGTAGTGAAGCGCACACCGCTGCGACGGAGTTGAATTCGCAGGCTTTCCATGTAAGCGTTCACCCCGGCTTTGCTGGCACAATAAGCGGCGGCCCCGGGCAAACCCTTGTAAGATGCCAGACTGGAAACCGCGGCAATCTGCCCACTCTTGCGTTCCAGCATTTTCGGTAGAACGGCCCCGATACTGTAGATCACCCCGAGAAGATTCACTTTGATCAGGGCTTCCGCTTCGTCCAACTTCAGATTATCGGGGGTATTAGTGGAACCGACTCCCGCGTTGGCGATGAGAATATCGACAGGCCCGAGTTGTTGCTCCAAGGCAAAGATGGCGTTCGTCAGGCTGGCGCGGTCCGCCACATCGGCCCGCTGATAACCCGCCGTGCCACCTTTGGCCTGCAACTCGGCGACGAGATTCTTGAGCAAATCCTCCCGGCGGGCGATTAAACCGACTTTGGCCCCCTGTTTGACCGCTTCTTTGGCCAGAGCCTGCCCTATACCGCTGGAGGCCCCGGTAATCAGCACATTCTTGTTCTTCCAGTCCATATCGCTTACCTTCCCGGCAAAGTTTCACCAATGAGTAGCCTCACCGCCAAAGCCGTTCTTTTTTATCTTCGGAACTTCCGGAGGAACCGGACACATCTATTAGAGCAAGTAAAGCGACTGGAACGGATAAGTATGGTGAAGCCTACCAGAAATGTGTTTTAGGAGATTGGCATCATTCGGCATAACGGTCATGATTAATTGTTAACCTTGATTAGCGTCCTTTGCCGTTTCGGGTGGTAGCATGGGTATGCCTATTTATTCACATTGGCGTCGTTGGCTCGTCACAGGCATTTGCCTGCTCGGCGGCCTGATCAGCATTGCCCGAGGTCAACAATCGCAGTATCCGCCGCTGCCTCAGAAGTTCCACGTTGTCATCCACTACAAGATCAGCAACACCCCCGATGGTCGTTTCCTCGAATACAAGGAAATGTCCAAATACTTCAATTCCCTGGGATTCGTTCCTTCCCCCCGGGAGGACGCCGATCTGGATGGCGAGAACCCCAGCGCGGATATGCTACCGGGTACTATCGCCTCCGATAAAGCGGTCTCGCTGCTCAAAGACAAACGGGTGGAAACCCTGCTGATCTGGCCGGAAGATTTCAAGCTACCCGATGCGGAAGGGAAGAAAGTCAAAGCCATTTTCCATTTGCAGCCCGGCCTGCTGGCTCGCGAACAGCAACTTTTGTTCGAACAGACGCGCGAGATCCTTCTCAAACAAGGTTTCGAGGAAGACATTGGTTACGATCATCGCGGTTACACCCGATTACGCGGTCTGATACCAACCGTTAATGTGCACGGCCTGGTCCGCGATATTCGAACGAACAGCAGCGGGTGGTTTTTGCCCGAGCTTCTTAATCGCGAACTGCCCTACCCGATCCGCAGTTTGAATCCCATTCGCATCATCCAGGTGCTCCGGGAGGCCGAATCGGCTGCTTTAACGGTCAGCACATTGCCGCCGGCACCTTCCGCGGAATTTTTGAAGCTTTCCGCCGATCTGCGCCGGGCTCTCGCGGCCGACGGTGGTGCTATTAAGGCCGGCCGGATTGAAATTATCCTGAACTACGAACCTTCCGAGGGCTCGGTCGAATATCGCCAGGCGATTCAATCCTTTTCGCCGCAGCCGTTCATCGAAGGCCGTTACGGCAACATTATTACTGTGAAAGTCGACAAGCTGTCGCAAGCCGCCGATCTGGCTCGCATTCCATTCGTTCTGAGCCTTCGCTTCCCACCCGCAAGTCCGGCAGTATCGGCAGGATCCCCAGCTCCCGCACCGGTTCCCAAGGAGAAGACCAGTTCCCTTTTGAGTAACATCCGAGCCGTATCATTTGAAGATAATTTTGATATCTTCAAGGCCACCCGATTGAACTGGTTGCATGGCAATCAAGCGAAAGGGGCCAATGTTCGCGTGGTTCTGATCTCCGACGATTTTTCCGGGATTGGCGCTTACCTGAGCAAAGGGCTCCCCAAAAACACCAAAGTCCTGGACTTGACCGCGTTGCGAAATGCGAATGTGCTACCCGATCTCAACACTAACATGGGAATCGGTAGTGGAACTCAGCAAGCTCTGGCTGCGGCTCAAGCAGCCCCGGAAGCTCAGTTCACTTTGATTCGCGTGGATTTGAGTTCTCCCCACTTGGTTCTGGACGTGGCCAAATACATCAAGGGCGACACCTTCATTTGCGATGGAATCAAGACCCTTCGCGAGCGACTGGAGTTTGACACCGAAGTGCGGCAGCGCGAACATGATATCGCCCTGAAGAACTATGAAGAGGCTTTTGCGGATTTTTCAGAGGAGGAAGGACCGCAAAAGAAACGCCAGGAAGCTCAGGCTAAGCTGAAGGAAAGCAAGGAGAAACAGGCCGAGATATTCGAACGGACCATGCGTCTCGATCGCCTGGATAAAGCTCTACAGGATCTGAAGGCGGCCCAGGTCGTGATCAGTTCCGTAAGTTGGAACAGCGGGTATGCCTTGGATGGCTTGAGTCCTCTCAGTCGCTACCTTGAAGAAAACTTCATCAAGAACGCTCCCCCCGTTATCCGGAATGCCACTCGCCTTCAGAAGCCGAGCCTTTGGTTCCAGGCGGCGGGCGATACTCGCGGACAGGACTGGAACGGCAATTATTCCGATCAGGATGGTAACGGCGTACTGGAATTTGGCCCGGAAATCGTCAACGGCAAATGGACTAGGGAATTGAACTTCCTCGGCTTCCGACCTTTCGGTAAAGCGACGGATGCGAGTCTGCCAGCGAATGCCACGGTGAAAATCACGATTCAATGGCGCGAGCCCCACCTCGAACAATATCCCATTGAAGAGTACCGGGATCCGATCAGCGATCTGAAATTGAGTTTGTTGCGTCAGGTCGATCCGAATGCAGAAAAAGTTGCAAACGACGAATTGGAAGTTGCCGGTTATACCGAGGGAGCGGCGGAAATTCTGAAGCTCACTCCCCGCTATGGCATTTACGAAAGAACCTTCGTGGTGAGCATAGCCACGGCCGGCCGATATGCCCTTCGAGTGGAAGGGGCAAAACCCAAGACAATCAAACCGCGAAATTTCCCCTCCCTGGAAAAAGAAGACACGCAGTGGGCTCTGAAGCCACGAATTTTCGTGGAAGCTCTGGATGCTCCCACCAAAGCGGGGGGACAAATTGTCTTCAGCGATTATGAGGTGAAATTAGGGGGGGTCGCTATCCCGGCCGATTCCCGCGGCGCGATTGCCGTTGGTGCGATGAACACTCATAAACAGCCCCTGGCTACCTCGGCTTTAGGAGCCGGAGCCGGTGTCGATCTCCTGGTGAAACCGGATATCCTGGCCTACGATGCGGTGCCGAATCTGCCGGGTAACAAAGCCGGGGGCACACCGATCGCCGCCTCTTTTGCCGGGGGCATGGCGGCCAGTATGCTGAGTGCCGGGGCCCAGCAATCCTGGTTCCTGCAGGCATTGCGGATAGCACCGGGCAGCTATTTCGAGATACCCGACTTCTGGTTCAAACGATAATTGGTTTCTTAGGCGGAGCGGGATATCCCCTCCGCCCTTTTTGTTTCTGAAGCGGTTCCGCTAGAATAAATTAATTACCACCCTCGGAACCGATCATGTTCGATACAGACGAAACGCTAGCTGCAGCCCCTCCGCAACTGGAGCCTCACGATTTCGAAAAGCTTCAGGAAGTGCTGAAATCGGAAGGTCCGCTATCGGCAGCCGATTGGCTCTGTGCTAAACTCGAAAGCAATCAGGACTATCCTGCTCTCTTCTATGCCCTGCTGATGAAGAAGCGGATCGAACTCGGCATCTCTCCCTTCCCGGCGGGGCCCTCTTCCGATATTCCTCGAGAGTATCACGAGGCCTACGAAGAGGCGATTCGCACGGCCGGACGGAAAGTCGGCGAGCTCTTCCTTGCAAAAAACGACTTCCCCCGAGCCTGGACTTACTTCAACATGCTCGGCGAGACGCAACTGATTGTGGACGCCTTGGAAAAGTATGAGCCGGGACCGGAAGAGAATATCCAACCGCTCATCGAAGTGGCTTTGTACCATCAAGTGAATATTCCCCGCGGCTTCGATCTGATTGTCGATCGATACGGGATCTGCAACGCCATCACCACTTATAGCGGTTTCGATTTTTCAAAAAATCTTCCCGCTCGACAGCATTGCATCCAAAAATTGGTTCGGTCGCTGCACGCCCAACTCGTGGAGCGTATTCGAAACGATCTGGAAACTCGCGGCGAAACTGTTCCGGCCGGGGCAAGCATCCCGATCATGCTGGAAGGTCGAGAATACCTGTTCGAAGACGGCGCTTACCATATCGACACTTCGCATCTGAATTCGATTGTCGAGTTCTCGCTGCATCTGGAGAACTGCCCGGAACTCAATCTCGCTTCCGAACTGGCTCTCTACGGTTCCAGACTGAGTGGCAGTTTCCAGAACCAGATGGATCCCCCCTTCGAGAACAGCTACGCCGATTACAAGGTCTATCTGGATATCCTGCGCGGCGTGGATGTTGAAGCCGGCCTCAAACACTTCCGCGACAAAATCGACCCGGCCTTCTCCGAAGAGTTCACCCTTCCTGCCGAAATCTACGTCAATCTGCTGCTGCGCTTGGGCCGAATGGACGAAGCTCGGGCAATCGCCAAGAAGTATTTATCCGAGGTTCAAGGTCGGCAGATGGCCTGTCCCGGCGTTTACGAACTCTGTCTGCAGGTGAAAGATTTTCAGGGACTTTCCGATGCGGCTCGTAGTCGGGCGGATGGAGTCAGCTTCCTCGCGGCGCTGGCCTCCCAGTAAATCAATTCTTCATCAGTAATTCTCATTCGCGAAAAAAATCGGGAATAATATGTCTTTTTGATCTCACTCAAAAAAGACATGGATTCCCATGAAAGACCGATTGCGCGCGGATAAGCCCTGGGTTCTCCTATTCTGGAGCATTGCCGCCACATTCGGGACTTATTTCTGCATGTATATGTTCCGCAAACCCTTCACGGCGTCGGCGTATGAAGGGGAAACACTCGGTAGCTTCAAGTTCAAAACGGTAATCGTCACCTCCCAAGTACTCGGTTATACGCTCTCCAAATTCCTGGGAATTAAAATCGTCTCGGAAATCAATCCGCAGCGCCGCGCCTGGTTGATTCTAACTCTGATATCGCTCTCCGAAATTTCTCTAATCCTCTTCGGCCTCACCCCGACACCTTACAATCTGATTTTCATGTTCTTTAATGGTCTCCCCCTGGGAATGGTCTTCGGGCTGGTCATCGGCTTTCTCGAAGGACGTCGGATGACGGAGGTCATGACCGCCGGTTTGTGCGTCAGCTTCATTGTCGCAGGAGGTCTGGCCAAGAAGGTCGGAAAGCATCTGCTCGATTTCGGCGTCCAGTCGCACTGGATGCCCGCCGTTGCCGGAATTTTATTCCTGCCCGTATTAATTGGATTCGTCTGGATGCTGACGCAAATTCCTGCTCCCACAAGCGCTGACGAAGATGCTCGATCGCAACGCGTTCCCTTGAATCGCGAAGACCGCCGAGCATTTTTTCGAAGTTATTCTTTCGGACTGACTAGCATCATCCTGGCATTTCTGCTGATTACGGTTCTTCGAGGCATACGAGACGATTTCGCTCCGGAGATCTGGAAAGCACTCGGATCAGATGCCAAGCCAGACGACTTCTTTTTTCCGGATCTTATCGTCGGATTGGGAGTTCTAGTGACCTGCGGGGCAACGGCGTTTCTGCGAAACAATCGAGGAGCATTTTATTGTGCATTAGGGCTATCCATCCTTGGCCTCGTCCTGGTATGTTTCGCACTCATCGGTATAAGAGCGGAATTATTATCCCCGTTCTCGTTTATGGTTGTTCTGGGACTCGGTCTTTACATTCCCTATGTAGCAGTGCACACGACCCTTTTTGAACGTTTGATTGCCATGACGCGATCGAAAGGCAATCTCTGCTATCTGATTACCCTTTCGGATTCGTTCGGATATCTGGGCACAGTATTCCTGATGCTCGGCAAGGATTTTTTCAACACCGGTAACTTCGTTAAAGATTTCTTCGACCTCATTGGCTGGATTGTCGCGATTGTCGGCATAGTGGCGTTTGCCTCTGCCGGAATATACTTTGCTCGAGTAGGTTCCGCGTTTAAAGAGCCTCAACAGGATATTGCGGCCCAACCCATGACGCAGCAGGTCTGATGTGACTTCATCCAATACACTGTTTGGCCGAATGGCGGTGTTCCATTCCCATTCCCAGCCGCAGGTGATCGAAAAACAGGTCGTCCCCACACCGACTGTCCAGGAAGTGCTGGTACAAATCACCTGCTGTACGCTTTGCGGAAGTGACATCCACACCGTGAATGGACATAGATCGGTCGCAACGCCGACCGTGCTGGGCCACGAAATTGTCGGCCGGATCGTCAAGTTCGGGGAGGCGCATCCGCGAATCGATTTTGCCGGGAAGCCGCTACAGGAAAATGATCGCATCACCTGGACGGTAATCGACCGCTGCCGCCAGTGCTTTTATTGCATGCAAAACTTGCCGCAAAAGTGCGAGCAGCTGCAGAAGTACGGGCATGTTCTCCACTCGGTTGAAAATGCTTTTGCGGGTGGCCTGGCCGATTACATACTTCTGAAATCCGGAACGGATTGCATTCGTGTTCCCGACAATATCCCGGATCCCATTGCCACACAGGCCAGTTGCTCCACGGCCACCGTCGCAGCCATCTATCGCCACGCCCCGAAATTCCAGACAGTTTTCATATTCGGCGCGGGAGTTTTGGGACTGACGGCCGCCGCGATGGCCCACGCTAGTGGGGCTGAGGTAATTGCGATCTGCGACCGCGATCCGGTATGCCTCAAACGTGCCAGTGGCTTCGGAGCCGGCGCCCTTTTTGATGCGGATCTGCCAACCCAGGCTAAAGAATTATCGCAACTGACTCATGGCCGCGGTTTCGATTTAGTCATCGAATTGGCTGGAACGCAACAGACTTGTGCCGCGGCTATCCCCTTAACTCGCATCGGCGGCACGATAATCTTCGCGGGAACCGTCTCTCCCACGGAGCCGATTCCTCTCGATCCGGAACTGATGGTTCGCCGGTTACTGACGATCAAGGGAGTGCACAACTACACCTCGCTCGATCTGCAAAAGGCCTTGGACTTCCTGGAAAATTCGGGGAAGAATTACCCCTTCGAGTTGCTGGTGGGCGAAACTTTTCCGCTCTCCGAAGTGAATGCCGCTTTCGAAAGAGCGCGAACGACTCGGGGCATGCGAATAGTAGTACGACCCTGACTGAATCAGACCAATAGCATCGGTTCCGGTTCGAATTCAAAATCGAACGGCGGTTCGGATTGCACTCCTTCGTCGCCACGATTGCGGAAAATATGGAGGATGCGCGCCCGGCCCAGATTTTCGAACCGCGGTTCCGGATAAGTCAGCGATTCAAAGGGCTGATCCAGTAGAAATTCGTGGATCATCACTTTGATTTTCGGCATGCCATCGAACTGCGACTCTTCCGCCCGCCGTTGTCCGTTTGATTTGTCGTAGACTTCGAACAGTCGGCGCATCACCTTGTTCAGCTTGCGATAACCGACGCCATCTTCGACAAATATCAGGTCGATCTGCAGGGAGTTCATCAACACGTACAAATAGTGACGAACCGCCCTATCCAGGAGTTGGCCGTAGGGGGGTCCCACAGGTCGGGTTAAGAAGTTACCTTCATTGGCATCACTTTCATCCATGTCGTCCCGCAGCATTCCCTGCAAGAGCCACTGATGCGGGGCCAGCCAGTAGCCGCTGCCTCCGGGATGGTGCCGTTGTCCGGCCTTGCGGAATAATTTCTCAAGCCCCCGCAAGAACATTCGGCGTTTATGGATTTCATCGCGGCGCAGAAGACGATCGAACACGGTTCCCTGTCGCAAGTCTTCCATACAAACGGCCAGCGGCCAGCGCGGTTGAAATTCCGACGCTTCCGATTCCGCTTCGGGTACCAGCCGAATGCTGATATCCGATGGATTCATCGCGGCCGGTTCGAAGTGGAGTTTCCAGCCGCGGTTCTTGAATATTTTGCGAATTTCCCGAACTTGCGATCCCGGAGCATTACGAACGAAAATGCTGGGACGGCAAGGTCGGGAGGGGTTCTGCTTCCACATCGTCCAGAGCATCAGGGTGCCCGACAGAAGCGTCCCGGGAACCAGCCAACCAAGTACCACCCCCATAACGCTGGTCACTGGCATGCAACAGTCTTTCTCGGAGAAACCGAGTACCACATTTCCAGACGATAAGGTGATGAGTGCCGTCAGCCCCAGAACGATGGTTGCGGCCGCCAAGAGGATCATCTTTCGGGAAGTAATCGACCAGACTTTGGCTTGGGGATTTTTCCGCCAGACGAACTGCACCCCCGACGAAGTGGGAATGAGCGTTCCCACCGCGACCGCCAGCAGCGCCACGCCGCACAGCGAAGGAATGACCCAGAACGGCACGAAAAAACCGGCCAGAATCATCGTCGAAACGTAACAGACAAAAAGAACGTGAACGCGGTTCAAACGGCTTCCCGCGCCTCGCGAATCGGGTAACAAGCGATCCAGTAGCATGATGGGGAGGAAAAAGCCTCCCACAAAAACACACAGGACCACAGATCCCCAAAGTACCAGAAGGCTGACCAGATAGGCGAGGTAGCAGACTTGAATCAGCGGTTGCCGCCAACCGTTGGGAAAGAGCGTCCAGGCCCCGAACCCCAGGAGTGTGGACAGAGCGAGGCAAACGGGCAGAACATAAAGGATTTTCGGCGTACCCCGGGGAATCGGGGGCGAACCGCGGAAGTCGATTCCAATTTCAAATTTCACAGAATTGGTGATGGAAAAAATCCGTTCAATCGCACGCGAACCAGCACTCACCCACTGGATCGGATTCATCCGATGTCGTTCGAGAATCAGGATGCTCAAGAGCATTAAAAAACATAGACCCACAACATCGTGAACGTCGGATTTGGTGAAGCGGCCGAAGATTTCCAGCCCGAAAAAGGCGCAGCAAACCAGCGGTGCAAACCAGGAGCTAGACCAGACGGCCCGGCGAACTTGGGGTAAAACTTGGGTGAGAAACTTCATCGCGGTACTGCATCCGAAGACGCCGCGATCCTCTAAAGATATGCGGCTGTCGGTCCATCACACCAGCTTCAAGGTACCGCGCGTAACACCTAGTTGATTCATCACGCGCAGCTTTTTCCAGGTCTCCTTACCATCCTCCTGACCGGCGAGAACTCGCCGATACGTAGTCAAAAGAGATTGCACTTCCGTGCCGCGCTCTCTCAATAGATCTATGCGAAATCTCGACAGCCCTAAAGCCTGCATTTGCGGCAGGTACTCGATGGCGGACTGTGCTTGGGAATTATACACGGTGTTTCGACAACCTGTGTCTGGAATCACCGGAAAATCCGCATTCACTCTGTCTCTTAATTCCACCTTGTGGTCATCGCAGGGCCGACCGCAATCGCGGAAGTCTCGACCGTTTGACAAAAATGCCGCAAATACGCAATGTTCCATGTGAAACATCGGCATATGCTGATGAATTACCGGCTCAAACCACTCGACCGGAACTCGCCTCATCAGAGCCTGAAATTGCTCCCAATTCAAGTCAAAACTGGGAATTAGTCGCTCCAGGCCGCTCTTCACAAAAAAAGCCGCCGTCAATTCGTTGGCCACATTCAGTGAGAAATCTCCGATCAGCCGCGCCGAGGGCAATTTTTCCTGAAAGTAGAGCAACGCTGCCAGATTTCGAATTAAGACGGCGTCGGGCTGCGCGTGAAGAATGGGTGACAGAAACCCTTCCTCCCCCGGCTTCTGAATTCGAAGAGGGGCTAGGCCGATGGGTATTTCTCTGGCCCGAGCGAGAGGCACCGCTTCCTTGTACTTGCGCAGATCCTCAAAATCGCAATAGACCATAGAAACCGATTCCGCATCTTCCAGTACGGCCGCGAGTTGATCCAGATTGCGTACGAGGACGGTGATACTCGGCGGCCTAGTCGATGGCTTCGCTTTCGGAATTTCTGACCTAAGTGTTTTCAGAGCTTCAGGTTCCGCAATCGCCTTCGCCTCCCGAGCGATACGGAGCTCGCAAAGTTTTTGCACGGCCTGCCGGCGCAGATCATTGAGAATACTTTTGGGTACCAGCACCGGCTGAGGACAATCGATTTCCACAAGACCCAACTGAAAGGGAGTATCGCCGAGTCGGTCGAATTGTTCCCGAAGGAGTTCCCCATTAAAAGGATGCTTCCGAGGAACTTCCAGCGGTCCGGGCCAACTTACCTCCACTCGCAAACCGGTGTCGTCGGAAAGGAAGATGGTTAAAGCACCGCCGACGTTCCCAACCGCCTTCACATGCACCGGCACCCGGTGGTAGATCGGGTCATTCTGATACGATTGCTCCAGTTCCTTTTTCACGACTGGATCATCGGTTTTCCAAACCCGGCAACCGTTGGGTATTTTCGAAGAATCGAAATCCACGTCCAGGCGGATCAAAGCTTCATTCGGACCCAGGGCTTCCACCGCCCAAAGCCGTCCCCCCGGTTCCTGCTGATCGGGCTTGCCGAGATCGAAAACCACCCCATCTCCGGGCTTCGGGGAAACGGAGTCTTCCAGCCGAACGATAATTCCATTTCGTTGCTGTCGGCTGACCCGGCCCAGTAACAACCCTCGGGCTTTGGGTACACGCCCTTCAACGGTTTGCTGGTGATTTACTCCTTCGAGAAAGCCGGGAATAAAGCCACGGGAATAGGTCAGACTCAGATTGTGCGAGGCCTCCTGCGATAGTTCGAACGCTTTGTGCTCTCGAGCAGAATCGATGGCCCCGCGATAGGTTTGGGTCGCCGCCGCGACATAGTGGGAGCTTTTCAGCCGGCCTTCGATCTTGAAACTAGCCACTCCCGCGTCGACCAAATCCGCCACCTGATCGTAACCCGCCAGATCCTGAGGACTTAGGAGATATGCCCGATCTCCCAATTCCTTCGATTTTCCATCGACGATCATCTCATAAGGCAGACGGCAGGCTTGAGCGCATTGCCCGCGATTGGCACTTCGTCCCCCCAGCGACTCACTGGTCAGACACTGCCCGGAATAAGCCACGCAAAGTGCCCCGTGAATGAAAACTTCCAGGGGAACGGACGTTTCTTGACCGATTTTGCGAATATCGGAAATCGACAGTTCCCGGGCCATAACGGCCCGCTGCACGAACAGTTTTTCCCGAACGAATTGAATACCCCTCGATTCCGAGAGCGTCATCTGCGTCGATGCATGAATTGGCAGATCGGGAGCGATCCGATGAATCAGTCGGGCGATGCCGACGTCCTGCACAATCAAAGCGTCAATTCCCGCCTCAGCCACTTCCCGGATGTAGGCCGCGGCATCCTCGAGTTCATCGGAAAAAATCAGCGTGTTGAAGGTGAGAAAGCCCTTCACGTTACGATCGTGCAGATAGCGGATGACTTTGGGGAGATCTTCGTGACTGAAATTGGTGGCCCGATGGCGAGCGTTGAAGCGATCCAGACCGAAGTAGACGGCGTCTGCCCCGTTCGCGACCGCAGCCCGTAGTGCATTCCAGTCGCCAGCGGGTGCAAGCAGTTCAGGAGGATGGGAACGAACTGCCATGATCTTACTTCTAAAGTGAAAGTGAGGTGAGCCAGTTAGCCTTCACCTCAGTGCAATTCAACTATTTGGCCTTGGTAATTCCCAGCTTCTTGGCCAGCTGGCTCTTCTTGCGAGCTGCGGCGTTGGGATGAATTACCTTCTTGGCAGCGGCCTTATCGAGTTTTTTGCTGGCCAGTTTGAACTCGGCCACTTTCTGCTCGGGCGTGCCCTTGGCCAGCGCCTCGGAGAATTTCTTGAACTGAACCTTGATCGCTTTTTTCACATCGCGATTGTGAGCCCGGCGCTTTTCGGCCTGGCGGAGAGCTTTTTCTGCACTTTTGGTATGCGGCATTTCTCGGATCTACCTTTGAAAATTTAGAGAAAGACGAGCGGCCGAATACTTCGATCCGGCCGCCAGCCCTTTATACGATTTCGCCCACTTTGTAGCGGACGTACTTAACGAGTTTCAGGCCGGCCCCACTCAGGAGCTGCCCCACAGTCTTCTTGTCATATTTCGCTGCATTGGCAATCGGCTGTTCGAGCAGAACCGTCTCGGCATACCAGGTCTTCAGTTTGCCTTCGATGATTTTCTCGACGATATTGGCCGGTTTGCCCGCGTTCTTCGGATCGGCATCGGTCAGCTTCTTGGCCAGTTCCTTTTCTCGCTCGAGCACATCCGTGGGGAGTTGATCGACCGAGGCATAGACCGGATTCATTGCGGCAATGTGAGCACAGATGTCTCTCAGCAATTCCGGGCTGGCCGTATCCTTGCCAGTCACTTCGAGCAGAACGCCCAGGGTGCCATCGTGGTGGATGTAGTTGCCGTACAGACCACCCGTCAACCGGGTGAACCGCTGAACCTTCATGTTCTCGCGGATCAGACCGATGACTTCATTGATGCGGTCCGTGACGGTCAGCGCGCTGTTGCCAACGAAAGGGGCTGCCGAGAGCGTGGCCACATCGGCCGGGTTTTGAACCGCAACCTGCTTGGCTAGATCAGCAACCAGAGCGATGAACTGTTCGCTTTTGGTCACGGGAGCCGATTCGCAGCGCATCTCAAGGATGGATGCGGTTTTGGTACCGGCATCGATGTAAACGCCGACTCGTCCTTCCGCCGTTTCGTTGCCCGCTCGCTTGTTGGAAACGGACTTGAACCGCTCTCGAAGCAGCATGACCGCCTTGTCCATATCGCCGGCAGCTTCGGTGAGAGCCGACTTGCATTCCATCAGAGGCAGGTCGGTCCGTTTGCGAAGTTCGTTGACAGCGGCCGCAGTAATTGCACTCATGGCTTTCCTCGTTTTCTCCGTCTTTAAGCGGTGGTCTTTTCAGTTTCAGCAGCGGGAACAGGTTTTTCTTTATCGACAGGGGCCGCGTTGCGCTGGTTCGCCTGCCCGCGGGGTCGTGCCGCCTGGTTCGCCATTTCCGGAGGAAGTGCCGCGCGCCCTTCGAGAACCGCATCGGCCAGCTTCTGGACGATCAATTCGATCGAGCGAATGCTATCGTCATTACCGGGAATGGGAAGATCGACGGGATCCGGATCGCTATCGGTATCGATCAGAGCAATCGTGGCCACACCCATGCGCTGAGCTTCTTTAACCGCGATGTGTTCCTTCTTGGGATCCACAACCACCAGAGCATCGGGAAGCTTCTTCATATCCCGAATACCCTGCAAGTTACGGCGAATTTTCATCAATTCGCGGGACAGGGTGCTCACCATCTTCTTGGAGTAGGTGCGGATAACCGCCGTTTCCGGAGCTTTGTGAATATCGAGCTTGCCGGTTTCGTTCATCATGCTGTTGATATACTGCAGCATGTCGATCTTGTTCGGGTTTTCGCCGGAAGGAAGCCACATTTCCTCGAGTTCGCGAAGCCGGTTCAACCGGCTGCGGATCGTACGGTAATTCGTCAGAATACCTCCCAGCCATCGCTCGGAGACATAAGGCATGGAGCAGCGGGTCGCTTCCCGTTCGATAATTTCCTTGGCTTGTCGTTTGGTACCGACGAACAGCACCAGGCTACCGCGGCTGATCAGCTGTGCCAGATAGCGGTGGCCGCGCAGCAAACCTCGCATGGTTTCGCGTAAATCGACAATGTGAATCAGATTGCGCTTGCCGTAGATGTACGGTCGCATTTTCGGATTCCAGCGGCTGGCGCGGTGGCCGTAGTGCACGCCGGCTTCGAGCAGTTCCTTCACTTGGAAATTCGACACGCTTTGCTCCTTGGGCTGCGTTGATGCAGCAAATTAACAGGTTGCCTCGATAGAATACAGCATTACAGTCCTCCGAATAACGGGGAACGATCGTCCCAACCAATCTGTTGGGGGAAGACTGATTAAGATAGCAACACTTGGAAGAACGTCAAATCGCGGGCCGGAAAATTTCCGAATTTCCTGGCAGGCATTATTCGGTCATATTCCGCTCTTCTTGCTCGAAAATGATAAAAGCAAATGTTAGGATAAAAATAGCTTGTGAGAGGGCATTTTTGGGAACTCTCCCCATCGATGTTCCATCTCATTAGTATCTCATTTCTTGGGTATTTATGCGCGGTTTTCCACTAACTCTCCGGGCCCTGCTCCAGCAAATTCGGCTGCGATACCTGGTTTTACCCTTAATCCTCCTGATTTGGACCAGTCTGCTGACTGCTCAGGAGCCGGCTAAAGAAAATTTAAAGAAACAGGGCGAGCCCTATAAATCGGAGTACGATCCCAAAGACAATAAACCCGCCGAAGAAGTTCCTCTCGAAAATGAAGCTGAAAAAATTCAGCTGGATAAGAATCTCGACTGCTTCAAAGCCGTGGAAGATCTCGAGCCGGTCCGCAGTGCCGATAAGAATGAAGACGAACACTTCGCGTACAATTACATATTGGAGCACGCCCGCAAATTCAGCACGGCGGCTCTGGCTCGGAACTCTCTTCGGAATATTCCGTACGCCAACTTCGTGGACGATATCCGGCAGGATTACCGCTACGATCTGATTCATGTGGAAGGGCGAATTGTTCGCATCGACCTGATGAAACCGACGGAGATGCTGGCCAAAGCCTCCGGGGTCAAACAGCTTTATGAAATATGGCTCTTCCCGCTCGAGCGAGCTAATCAGGATAATCCCATCTGTCTGGTGACCTCGGAGATTCCCGAAGGAATCAAAACAGGGCGAGATGTGGGCTATTGGGTCGAATTCGATGCATATTACTTTAAGTTGATGAAGTACGAATCGGGCCAGAAACTCGCTAATAACCGCTATCAATGGCGGAAAGCCCCTCTGTTTCTGGGAAAAACTTTCCAGGTAATTCCGCAGCCCGAGGAAAACAGCCTTTTCTCTTTTAAAGGCGGCTTCGTACCCGCCGTAGTCACAGTCCTCGGCGTGGTCGGTTTCACTGCACTGGGAATTGCGCTCTATTTTCGAAGAGGGGACCGTAAAGTACGCGAACGACTGGAGCAGATCCGGGGGAATACCAATCCTTTCGAAAATGCTCCGCCGCCTTCCGAATGGTTGGAACACAGTTAGTTTCGCCCATGAATTGCAGAATTGTGAGCTTAACAGGTATCTCCCATACCTCGAGGAGTCTTGATCGTGACACCAAACCCTGAAATTCCACCGACCCTGGGAACTGCTGTACCGCCTGCGGACAATCCC
This sequence comes from Telmatocola sphagniphila, assembly GCF_018398935.1. Taxonomy (GTDB): domain Bacteria; phylum Planctomycetota; class Planctomycetia; order Gemmatales; family Gemmataceae; genus Telmatocola; species Telmatocola sphagniphila. Next base: position 2,861,128 of record NZ_CP074694.1, read on the forward strand.
CAAGGTGGCAAAGCGGGCTCGCCGGTTATCCGTCGGCTGGACGTGCTTTCGGAAGACAGCCGGGAACGGCTGCTTCGTCGCGTGGCCCCGGCCTGGGCGATCAGCGGGATCATTCACGTCATACTGGTGATGATCGCCCTGGTGATCTTCGGCGGCAAGAAAGCGGCCGCTAATGTGGAGGACAAGATCGTATCCACCTCCATCGAAGATTCCAAGGACAAAGAAGACAACCTGGTAAACGACGATGTCGGCTTCGATGCGGACCTGCAGGCCGCAACAGACGCGGCCCGCGAAGCCGATAAAAACGTGGAAGCTCCCGTCGTCGAAAACCAGCCCGTCGATGCCATGAAGAACGATAGTGACGCGCCCATCGTCGGGATGGCCCAGGGCTTCGGCGACCCCTCCAAAGATAGTGGCGTCACCGGCGATCTGGTGGCCAACAGCAATTCCAAGCTCGGCGAAGGCGGCGGATTCAACGCCATGGCCACCCGCGGACTCAGCCAGCGCGGCAGCGGTGCCACCAAGGATGCCTTGATCGGCAAATATGGTGGGAACACAGAATCCGAAGCGGCGGTGGCCCGCGGGCTCATCTGGCTTGCAAAACAGCAGAAAGAAGACGGCTCCTGGCGTTACGACGGCGGAGACAAGACCAACGAAGTCGCCGCCGCGACCGGCATGGCACTGCTCCCCTTCCTGGCCGCGGGTGAGACTCACAAGTACGGCAAGCACTATCAGCAGAACGTGTCTCGAGGACTGTCCTATCTTCAAAACCTCGTTGGCTCCAACGGTAAAGTTAATCAGGCAACCAGCATGTACGGACATGCCATCGCCACGATTGCCCTGTGTGAAGCTGTGGGGATGACCCGGGATCGCAGCCAACTGCGAGAGAAGGCACAACTGGCAGTCAACTATATCGTCAAAGCCCAAGCGACCGATGGAAGTTGGGGCTATACACCCGGTGCCTCGGGAGATACCTCTATCGTCGGCTGGCAAGTTCAGGCTCTGAAGAGCGCCATTCTCGCCGAATTGAAAGTAGATAAGGCAGTGCTCGAAAAAGCCGTTGGCTTTCTAGATCGAGTGAGTACCGATAGCGGTTCCCGCTACGGCTATCGCGACAATGAAAATACCACAAATCTGCTCTCCTCCGTCGGCCTTCTTTGCCGTCAGTACATCAGCGGTTGGGGACCGGGTACTCCCGGATTGATCAAGGGAGTCGATGAGTTCCTGAAATCGGGGATGCCCACGCGGGCGAATTTCGACATCTACTTCCACTACTATGCCACTCAGGTCGTTCACTTTTTCGAGGGACCAGCCTGGCACCAGAAGTGGAATCCGGCCATGCGGGATCTCCTGATCAGCCTTCAGCGCAAGAATTCGGACGACAAGAACCGAGGCAGCTGGGATGCGGATGGCTTCAGCATTGGAACGCACTGTTCCCGTCTGGGAACGACCTGCTTGAGTCTATTGACTCTGGAAGTTTACTATCGCCATCTTCCTTTGAACAAACGAGATAATGCCGGTCTCGCAGAGTTGAATCGCTAAAGGGCATCGAACGGAAAATCGAAAGCGGAGGAAAGTCGCTTCCCTCGGGAAGTGCCTTTCCTCCGCTTTTTTTGGGATTTGGATCTGGATTAGGATTTGGTGGCGGTAGCCAGTGCGACGGCCAGCCGGCAGCCACTCTCAAATTCGCTCAGATCGACCCACTCATTCACAGTGTGAATCTCGTTTTGCCCCGCCCCGAATGTGATGGTCGGTATACCATGCTTTACCATCCAGTTGGCATCCAGTCCGCCGTTGGTCACTTTCAAGTTTGGTTCCCGGCCGAGCTTTCGGATGGCCGACATTGCGTGCTTCACGATCGGTGCGTTTTCCTTGATTCGAAACGGTAAATAATCGAGTCGGGAGGTGAATTTTACTTTGCCCGTCCGCCCCTTGTGATCTCGAACTTCCTTAACCGCCAAGCTGAAGGCGGCTTTGTACGCGGCCGTGATCGATCGTACGAATTTGGCATCGTGGCTGCGCGATTCACCGCGAATCAGAATATAATCGGTCACTACGTTCGTGGCTTCTCCGGCACTTCGCCCATGCTTATCGCCGACGCTGCCGATGTTGCTGGTCCCTTCATGACCTTCCTTCACAATCTTCCCGAACCAGCCATTTTTGAACAAATCGGCCATGGCTAACGACAGGATCATTGTGGCTGAGATCCCCATTTCCGGATGAACGCCGGCATGTGCTGCCTTTCCGAAAATCTCGACTTCCCATCGGTCAGCTCCCACCGCCCCAATAGTCACATCCGCGGCAGAACGACCGTCGAAGTTGAAAGCCATCACCGGTTCGTGGAGATCTTTGGGATCGACATTGCGGGCTCCAAACAGGCCCGACTCTTCTCGAACCGTGAACAGTAAAGTGATCGGCGGATGCGGTAACTTTCTGCGGATTAATTCTGCGGCCAGCGTCACCAGTACCGCACAGCCCGTGCGATTATCGCCACCCAGAGCGGTCACTCCCGCTGGTACGATGCGATTGCCCTTCCGAACCGGTTCCGCCCCGGCGCACAAGGGAACGGTATCCATATGCGTCATGAACAAAATTCGAGGGGCGCTGAATGTGCCCGGCAGATTCACGATCAAATTGCCGGTTTGCGTCGGCAAAGCAATTCGTTCATTGGCCGTATCGAAACGAATCGCCGAGGCCGGGACACCAACCTCTCCGAGAGCTTTCTGGATCTCCTTCGCGATGGCCGCTTCCTGACCGGTAATCCCTTCTACGGACAGGAAGCGCATCAACCGATCAATAGCCGGTTCAATCTGGACATCGCTTGGCATTGGGAAATCATCCTTTTCAGCGGGAGATATTCGAAAAGATTATTGTAGAAGACTTCATCGCAAGGACGTATTGCTGCAGCCGGTCGGGGAAACGATTTGCCTTCGAAAAATAAAAAAAACCGCTCGAAGCAGGTTCGAACGGTTAAGTGATGGGGACTTCAAGAAGGAGAGCTTATTTGAAAGCTTTGATCCATTCTTCGAATGCCTTCTGGTGTTTTTCAACCGTCTTCTTCGGGCCAATCACTCGGAGGAAGTAAGGACCGTTTTCGCTCTCGACAATCGCACCGAGCAGGCGGAAATCTTTTTTCTCCGTCACGGGCGAGCTGGGATTGAAAGGCTGTGCTTTAAACTTGTAAGTGCCGTTTTCGACAATCAGGTAGTTCACTTTCACTTTATCGCCGTTGATTTTGAATTCCGAAGCCTTGCTGACATCGTCGATTTTCTTGCCTTCGGGTGCATCGAACTGGTCTTTCCAGCGCTTCAGATTATCGGGTACGCCGCCGCCGCCGCCCTTGCCGAAGTAGAAGATCACCAGTTCGGCATCTTCCGAATCGCCGTCGGCTTTGGGAAGTTTGGCCTGCATCAGGCGCATTTTGTTGCTGCCTTCTTCGGTCTTCCAGCCGTCGGGGATCTTGGATTTCATCCCGTCCATTTCGAAATCCGCCGCGAAGCAGTAACCGACCAGCGCGAAGGCCAGAAGTCCGGTTCCGAACAATTTAACCATCGTTGCAACTCCCTGTGATTAGGACTTAGATCTTGAATATCTCACGAACGTTATCGCGAAGCAATCGTTTACCCAACTCAACCGCCTGATTTTCGCTCCAGCCCCGCGACCGGACGAAATCTTCCGCCAGTACGTTGGCCAGAACGCGTCGATACATGCCGAATTTGGGCAATACAAATTCCAGTTTATACGCATCGCTATAGTAGGCGATCTGCTTGGTTTTTGGAACAGCCTGAAGGCGAGATTTTAGATCGCTGTGAATATACGCCGGAATATTGCTGTACCACCAATGCCCGTTGGTTACGACGTTCGGGAAAATCCAGGCGTGGCTGACCAACTCTTGATTCGAGTTCGAACAGAGCACCGAGATCGGAAAGGTCACCTGCGGGAAGGCATTGAACAGCTCGGCGTATTGCAGAAGTGAAACGCGCTGATCGAAAAGATCCTGCCCCTGATAGACGCCGTTGCGGTACACTTGACGATTCACGCCGATCATCAGATCAAAAGGGAGCTTATATTCCCGGCAATGTTCCGCAATCACCCAGAAGATACCGGCGGGACTGAGAGCCTCGGCATCCGCTTTCGGACTGAAATTGGGAGGCAGACTGATTGCGCAGGCCTTGGCGTTTTTCGACAGAAACTGCTCGAAGAGCTTGCGGATTGCCCGTTTCAGGCTTGGCCCATCGTGAACTTCCACACCGGTCGCCCGAGCCAGGCGAATCTGAATTTCCCGTTCTTGCAACCGGAAGACCAGTGCATCGGTCCTCAAACAGGGAACATAACGGCTGGTATCGAAATCCTCCAGCGGATCGTCGAATTCATTGGTAAGGAATATAGCTTCAAGATTCGATTTCTTGAAAACCTGTTCCTCCCAATCGGATTGGGCAAATATTTTCTCCGCCCGATCATATAAGCGATCAGAATTGTCGGCAGAAATCTGGTCTTCCGTCATTCCCAAAAAGGATTTCACGATTTCTGCAAACCAGCTGTACTGCAAAGTGTTATCAAAACGCTCGATATGCTGCAAAATCGCTCGGACCCGTTCCCGGCCGGGCACATCCTTCGCCAAAGGTGCCTGACTCATTCCCGCGCTATGCGCCAATTCGGTGTAGTAATGGTAACCGAGAATGTCGTCCAGTGAACGGGAGACGGGATTCAGCGGGTCTATATGCGAATGAGGATCTATTAGCGGAATGTCTTCGAGAGCCTGAGTGAGATCCAGAACCAGTTGATCGGCCATGCGAAAGCTCTTAAAAGACGAATAAGCTTTCACATCAATGTATGAACCCTCGCCGGAGACAGAGAGGGGAGCTGGGACAATACGGGTTTCAACTATCCGAAAGAATGGCCGCGATTATTTGCCATCGGCTTGGGAAATCCCCAATCCTGCCAACTGTTTCTGATTGTCGGCAATCACGACCTTGACGGGCGTCGGGTTCCCTAACCAGGCTTTGGGGGCCGTCGCTATCGGAGTCGGAGTCGCCAGAGAAGCATTAGCGGTCAGGCTGGCGGGCAATTGAGCGGGAGGAGAAGCCGTCGTCACCGTTTTGAGAGAGACCGGCGTAATCAATGTTGCGGGTGGAACTGCCGAAGGAGTCGCCGCCAGTGAGGTCGGTGGGTTCAGCGATACCGGCGGTTGTGGGTTGTAGGGAGACACGACATTTCCCAGACTGGCTTTAAGACCAGGAGCCTTCGAGGACGTGGCCACGGCAGTCACGCCGATTGCCGGCGGAGGATTTCCGTCAGGCGTCAACCAGTGCTTGGAAGGAGTGGAATCCACCTCAGTCGGTTTAGCGACGACTTTGGGTGCATCGAAACGAGCGGCCAAAGGTGGGCTGATCACGGGATCAGTTTTTTCCGGAGTTACCGTAGGCAGAATTCTCGGCTCGGCAACAGGACTTCCATTCGGAGCACTCCAGCGCGTCTGGTAGTATCCCGAGGCGGTTGTGGCCGGCGGTCGGACACCGTCCTGGGCGAAGGCCAACCCGGCGGGGCCGCAGAGTAAAAGCAGGGCGAGACTCAACTTCTTCATCGGAATTCCTTTTCCTACGAATCTTCAAATCCTGGAATTTACTGTCCTCGCGTAGCGCTGCCGCGAGCCGCTCCGTTGTTCAAACCGCTCGCCCCGAACGGACTGCCGGCATTAATGGCCCCGGTGGTTCTTCCGCTAAAGGAGTTGTTTACCACGCCCTGCCCCGCACTAAAGCCGCTGCGGTTCAGACTCATGAAATAGGGCTGCGTATTCAGGAAGCGAATCGAATTGCCCGTGATGGGCACGTTATCGATTCCATTAATCGCCTGGGTATTTTGAACCTGCTGAGTGGCTAGCCCCTGCACCTGCTGCCGGAACTGCAGTTCGGGCCGAACCAGTCCATAATAGTTGGCAAGTGTGGAGCTACCGCCGCGAAGCAGGTTCAAATAAGGGCTCGTGGTTGGCCCTCCCTGACCGAAACCGGGATTCATGGCCCCGCCAATCGGTGGCCCCGCGGGATACTGCGCGAAAGCCGACGCATTCAAAACCAGAAACAGCGCGAAAGCGAGAAAAATTTGTCGCATTTGGAAAACCTCTGAATCGGGAGGGGTTCGATTACCCTCCCGATATTGTAGTCCTAGAATCCGCCCGAGACATTCGTCTGGCCATCCACGGCTCGCACAGCCCCGTTACCCAGCAGAGTGAATCCGAAGATTCTCTCGAACGGTGCCAGCACCTGAGCCAGCTTGTTGTCGAATGTGATCCAGGGGTTGGCCTTCACGAACAAGCGGTCCCCGGGGAGCAATTGATAATTCGTTGCTACCTTGCCTTTGGTGGTAATGCCCATCCAGTCGACGGGAAGAATCAGTTCTTCATTCACACTCGTCGGCGACGGTCGGGCGATCCAGATCGAGTTGGTGCTCGACACGGGTGACAACCCATACAGTTGGCTGACGGCATCCAGGACGGTGTCTTTCCCAGTTACCGGCAGGCGGACCACTTGTTGACCGCGGTTCGCCCCGTCATAGATCACGTAAAAAGTTTTGCTGTTGAAGGCAGCGACACTCACAGCGATCTCGGGTGACTGCAAATATTTACCCAGATGCTGTTCGATGACCTGTCGGGCCTGCGTTACCGTCAAGCCGACCACTCGAACGTTTCCATAGGTACCGAGATTCACCGTTCCATCCGGCTGCACCAAATGCTCGCCGCGAATCTGCTGAAGAACGCGCGACTGGCTGAGCGACACCACAGCCTTCGGATCCTTCAGTTTAACAATGGTCTTGAGGTGTTTTTCGATCGCTTCTTTAGCCTCGGGCAAAGTCATGCCCTGAAGCTTGATCGGTCCGCCATAGCTGGGGCCGAGATTCACGCTGCCATCTGGTTCCACAATATAAACGGTGTTGATCGGCTCTTCCGGATTGGAATTGGCAACCTGGATGAACAAGCCATCGAGCGGTTCGACCTTATAGGGCAATTGCGGTAGAACTCGAATAGCATCGATCCGCAGGATATCGGGCGGTTCGATCTGGTATTCCGGCATGGTAACCATGTCGAGTTCGCGCGGCAGATTGCCGTTGTAAGGCTGCGGATCGCCATGGTGTGCTTTGGTGACTACATAAGGATCGAAAACGTTTTTCTGCGAAGAGGTGCTTAGACAACCTGTGTTGGCGAGCGCTATCGCCAGATAGAATCCACAAGCCATCGCGAATCGCCAGCGTCCGTTCGAAGTCATGGACGTTTCCCCCCATCGCAGAACCCGGTGAAAATTTCCCCGCGCCGGATTCGCGAATCTGTTCGGATGGACCAAAAAACCGCAAGTGATCCCGAAATTCCCCCGAACTCGGATATGTACTTGTCGATCTTTAGCCAATCGGTGCTTTTATATCGGGAGGCTTTCTAACCGTAGCTTGGAAATGATGCAAGGTCGATTTTTCGAGTTCGATTAAAGTTGGTCACAAACGATTTAATGTTCTCCGGACAGCTTCAATCCCACGATCCCCAGCAGGATGATGGCCACGAAGATTATTCGCAATAAATTGGCCGACTCGTTGAAAAGAACGATGCCCAGCAGAACGGTTCCCACAGCGCCGATGCCGGTCCAGACCGTGTAGCCGGTTCCAAGAGGGATACTTCGCAGCGCCAGGGTGAGACAGTAAACGCTGGCAAACATGGTAATCAAAGTAATCAGCGTCGGCCACAGTTTGCGGAAGCTGTCGGTGTACATCATGCTGACCGCCCAGCCCACCTCCAGCAACCCCGCAAGGATCAACCAGCCCCAATCCATCGCTCGCCCCCGTGTGATACTCTCATTTGCCATGATGGCCTCGCGAATCCACTCCTGAAAAGGGATTCTAGAGATTCCTCGCCAACCCCCAAGGAGGCACTTTCCCCGGACCCGGCCGTTCGGTGATAGCAGAAATTGAGACCATCGCGGTCCCATTTTTGCAATCCTCTCAAACTGACAAACTTGCCTATTTCGACTCAATTTCTGAAACCGCCGTGCGAACAATCGAGTAGACTTCCATAATAACTCGCGACTTCTCCTTTGAATTGGGGTTCCCTGATGCGTGGAGTCCTTCTCTCCTTACTTGCTGTTGCAGCGTTGCCCAGGGCCGCGCACTGTCAGACAGCGGATCCGCTGAAATATATTCCCCCGGCGGCCCAGCTGATCATCAAAATCGAAAAGCCCCGGCAATTGCTGGAAAGCGCTTTTAAATTGCCGCTTTACGATCAGGCGATGAAGTTGAACACGCTGCAGCGGGCGCTCGACACGGCCGATTTTCGGAAGTTTCGCGACCTCGTCAGCTACTTCGAAAAGGAACTGGGAAAACCCTGGCCAGAACTAGTCGACGAACTCGCCGGTGGGGGCCTCGCACTGGGCGTTCGCTATGCCGATGCAGGGACGGATAACCCGACCATGCTGGTGATGCAATCTCGGAACGAAGAAACGCTCAAGAAATTCCTGATAAAACTCGTCGACATTTTTAAGCAGGAGCAAGAACGTCAGGGCGGCAAAAGCCAAGTGGAAAGCAAAAACCTCGAGGGCTTTGAAGCTTACCAACTGGACGAAAAAATCGTTTTGGTCCGCGACGGCTCGGTTCTGTTTGCCTTGAACCAGCAGAAACTGATCGCTCCGGTGATCGATCACGTGAAAAAACTCCACGCTTCCCCGAATCTGGAGAGCATGGCCAACCATCCCGGCGTCACGAAGAGCCGCCAATTATTACCGAAAAATCCGGACGCGTGGTTCTGGTTCGATCTGGCTTGGGCCAAGACCCTCGAAGGTGCAAAAGGCATCCTGGAGCAACCCCGCAATGATCCTATTCCGACTTTCGTTTTTGCCGGCCTGCTCGATCTGGGCCGACGCTCCGAGTTGATTTCCGGTGCACTGACTTCCTCATCCGAGGGCTATGATTTCACTCTTCGCCTACCGGCTGGTTATGAACATCGGGGAATGGACACCATCCTGCATTTACCCAAGGAAGTTCCCGCTTCTTATTCCATTCCCTCTCTGCATCCCAAAAACACGCTCTATTCGCATGCTTTCTATCTGGATCTGGCCGCGTTTTACAACGAGCGAGAAAAAATCTTCAACAAGGAAGTCAGCAAAAATCTCGCGGATTTTCAAAAGCAAGTTTCGAAAGTGCTGCCTTCGGCTTCTTTTGAAAAACTGATGAATTCGACTGGGCCGATTCATCAAGTCGTGATTGCCTACTCCGACAAAAAACCTTACAAAACGGAGCCCAACCAAAAGATTCCTCCCGGGGCTTACATCGTACCTTTGCGCGATAAAGAAGCCAGCCGGAATTTCGAAGCTCTGGTGCGGGCCGGCGGCTTCCTGGCTTCGACGCAGGTTCCCCTGAAGATGTCGGAGGAAACTTATGCTGGTGCAAAACTTCTGATCTATCGTTTCGATGAAACCAAGCCGTTCCCCAATAATGGCGATCCGGAAAATATCCGCTTCAATTTCGCGCCCACGTTCGTTGATTTAGGCGACAAACTGCTGTTCAGTTCGACGACCGATCTCGCCCGGGAATTGATCGATCTTAACAAGGCCGCTCCCGCATCGTCCAGCAGTGCCGGTTACGAAAATATGAGCATGGAATTTAATGCCGAAGGGGGAGCCGCCTTGATCGCCGCGGATCCGCAGGCCGTGAAAATCCAACTGATTCTTTCTCAGGCGCTACGTGAAGCCGAGGCCCAAAAGGAAGCCGAACTGCTGATCAAGTACGTTCGAAATCTGGGCGTCCTCCGAATCAACACTGTATACTACCCCAACGATTTTCGCATGAATTTCCGCTGGATCCTGAAATAATTCCTCTCCCGAAATCGACCGCTAGCGAGAACTCGCATGTACCGAGAAGCACAAAACGCCTGGCTACCTTACGAACCCAGCCCCGCCAATCCCTGGACGCTGGCCAAGGTCGGGCATCTCTATCGACGGGCCGGTTTCGGTGGCAGTTATCCGGAATTACGCGCGGGGCTGGCTCTGAAACCTCAGGAATTGGTCGATCGCCTCGTGCATCCCCCCGGGGATATCAATGCGTTCGAGGCCGAAACCACTAGTTGGAGCCAGTCGATTCGTAAAGGGAATAACATCCAGCAAGCCAGCGACTGGTGGCTCTACCGGGTGCTGAAGACTCCCTTCCCATTGCGCGAGAAGATGACACTTTTCTGGCATAACCACTTTGCCACTTCATTCTCGAAAGTTCTGAATATTGGCTATATGCTCGGTCAGTACGAGTTAATGCACCAGCACGCCCTGGGCAATTTCGCGGAAATGCTACAAGGCATTTCCAAGGACCCGGCCATGCTGGTCTGGCTGGATACCATCCAGAGCAAAAAGGGTATGCCCAACGAGAATTATGCCCGCGAATTGATGGAACTTTTCAGTTTGGGAATTGGAAATTACACCGAAAATGACATCCGGGAAGCGGCGAGAGCTTTTACCGGCTGGGAGATCCGTAACGGGAAGTACCATTTCAACAAGGATCAGTTCGATGCCGGCGAGAAAGCAGTTTTCGGCAGAAAAGGCCCTTTCAGCGGCGAACAGATCGTGCAACTCTGCCTCGAAAAGGAAGCCTGTGCCCTCTTTATCGTTAAGAAACTCTATCTGTTCCTAATCAGTGAGTCGGCGGAATTGAATCCGGAATTGCTGAAACCACTCGTGGAGCAGTTCCGGAAAGATTACAACATCGGCCAACTGGTCGAGACCATGCTCCGATCGAACCACTTCTTCGCCGCGGAGAACTATCGAGCCAAAGTGAAATCGCCGGTCGATTTTATCTGCGGCGTGGTGCTAGGTTTGCAAGGCTCGGTAGGTGTTTCCAATCTGGCTCGATCCCTCGAAAGTCTCGGACAGAATCTCTTCAGTCCCCCTTCCGTAAAAGGTTGGGACGGCGGGCCCGCCTGGCTGAATGCCCAAACCCTCCTTTATCGCCAGAATCTGGCCTTGCAACTTTGCGAAACCCGACAAAAAGAGGATGGTACCAATCACTCTCTTCCACTCCCCTCCCGGCTCCTGAAACTGGCCGGGGTGCAAACCGACCCGGCGGCCGTCGATCTGTTTCTGGAGGTCTTTCTACAAAAGGAAATTCCGACCCAGACGCGGGATAAACTGCTCGACTTCGCGGCGCATTCGAATCCCAAATCCTTCCCCAGTTATTGGAGCGAGGAACGGAAATCGGAACACAAAGCGATTTCGCTCTGCCATATGATTCTGACTCTACCGGAATGGCAGCTGGATTAATTCGTGGAATTCCGCCCGATTCCGGTTCATACTAGAAGCTTCCCCACTCAACGAGACTTGCCATGTTCAGACGCGATTTCCTCAAAACCGGTTCCCTTCTCGGGTTGGGCTCCAGCCTGCCTGCTTTTCTGGCCAACAGCGCCTACGCGACGCCGAACGCCGAAAAGCCCGGGGCGAAGGATACCATCCTGGTCGTCGTTCAATTCACCGGCGGCAACGATGGCCTCAATACCGTCATCCCCTATGCGGATGAGGAATATGCCAAACTTCGTCCGACGCTGAAAATTGCCAAGGATCGCGTGAAAAAATTGAACGATCATGTCGGGTTGCATCCCTCCATGACCGGGATGGCCGAGTTGTACGAAGAGAAATCTTTGTGCGTGGTACAAGGCGTCGGCTACCCAAACCCCAGCCAATCGCACTTCCGAAGCATGGATATCTGGCAAGCAGCCAGCACAGCCGAGACCTTGAATGAAGGCTGGCTGGGCAAGGCTCTCAAAGAGTTAAAAGCTCCCAGCTTCCATATCGCCAACGATGGCGAATCTTCTCCCTTGGCTTTCAGCGGCGCCCCCGTGCGAGTGCCCAGCGTTAAGAATCTGGAAGATTTTCAGCTGAAAATGACGGCTGCCAACGGCTCGGAGAAAGAAGGTCAGCGGAAGTTGCTGGGGGAAGTCTCTCAGGGAAGTTCAACTGCGGGGAATTCGAACAATTTGCTGCAATTCGTCCAGCGAACCGCACTGAACACCTACGCCAGTAGTGACAAGCTCCAGGAGATCGGCAAAAATTATCAGCCGAAATCTCCCTATCCGCAATCGCCACTGGCAAACAAGCTCCGATTGTGCGCCCAGCTGATCGACGGCGGATTGGGTACCCGAATCTTCTATCTGAGTATCGACGGCTTCGACACTCACGCCAATCAGGGGGGAGCCAACGGAGCCCATGCAAACTTGCTAGCGCAGGTCTCCGGAGCGATCACCGCCTTTTACAAGGATCTATCTGCCCGCGGCCATAAAGATCGCGTGCTGATAATGACCTTCTCCGAATTCGGCCGGCGCGCCAAAGAAAACGGTAGTAAAGGAACCGATCACGGTAGCGGAGCTCCCATGTTCCTGGTCGGCGGCAAAGTGAATGCCGGAGTGCTGGGCGACCATCCCAGCCTAACCCAACTCGAGATGGGTAATTTGAAACACAATCTCGACTTCCGGCAGGTTTACGCAGCGGTTCTCGATCAGTGGCTGGGAGTTTCCAGCCGTAAGGTGCTTAGTGGGGATTTCTCCGCCGCGAAAATTCTGGTTTGAATTCCTTAAATAAAAAAAGCACGCATCGATCGGATGCGTGCTTTTTTTGTTCTTCTCGCAGCTTAGTCGGTTCGATCAACCATCGAATCGCCCCGGTTTGCTGCTATCGTTGCCGCCATTGGGGGTATTACCCGAATTCGACTTCATAATGTTTTCCACTTCCACAAGCCATTTCTTCCAGCGGTCTTCGCGTTCCTTGCGTTCTTTATTTTCCTTCTCCGAAGCACTCGTCAGAACGGACATCTTGCCGGTGTTCACATCCATCAGAAGGATTTCCGTGGCACATTCATCGGTATAGGTCTTGTTGTTGATCACTCGGGTTCGCTTACCGCCGTCGATATCGACCACGAGTAACTTTTCATTCATCCCATAGGTGGGATCGACCGGTATCCCGCGAGCAGGCTCCTTGGCTTTCGGATTTCTGGACGGCTCGCTGGCCCGAATCGTGTAGTGGTTGAGAGTGGAATCCCACAGAGGGAGATTCACCAACTGCTTGCCACCGACGATTTGACCGCGACCGACCACCACATCCGTTACGATCCACTCGCCCACCGGTTCGCGATAGTTGGCTCCCACTTCAATCTGTGGCATCCAGCGTTGGAATTGCAGGATCGCCTGTCCATCCTTAACGTCAATTTTCTTGTCGGCTTCCCGATCGATGGAATAGATGTAGGTCTCGGGAGGAATGCCGACTGTGTCCTTCATGTCGATCCATTCGCCTTTCAGCTCGGAAATTTCCGCATCGGAGGGACGGGAAACCAGTTTGTCCTTGCCGAAATTCGGGTTCTTCATCTTCACCTGAATGCGATACTGATAACGATAGCCCGGCAGAACATCGATATCGACGAAGCGAACGAGCACTGCATCGGGAGCTTCTCCACTCGCCAGATTGTTAATTTCACCACCTCCCGGGAAGCCACCGTTTGCGCCGCCGGGACCACTTCCCGGTACACCCGGAGGAGGGAAACTCCCAGAGGAGGAACCAGAATTGGGTGGGAACGATTTTCCGCCTTTACCAGGAGCGCCGGGGCCCCCCGGCCCACCCGGAACCATTCCGCTCGGACCTCCAGGACCACCCGGTCCGCCCGGTCCGCTCTTAGATCCAGGCCCCATTCCTTCCGATCCGCCGCCAGGGCCGCCGGCCGAGGAGTAGGAGGTCGGTGGTTCGTAAATATCGCCTTGCCCCAGGAGAGGGTTCGGGTTCTTAGGCAACGCTGGGGGTCGATTCAGTTCTTTGAAATGTTTGATGGTGGCTTCGAGGCTGGGAAGCTTCAAATCGGGGTATTTCATACCGTCCATCAAGGGGGGAAGGTTCATATAGAGCCGGTTGCTCACATCGAGCTTAACGATTTGCAGATCCGGGTCGTCCGCTTCCACCGCGCCCATGGTTCGACGGTAGATCACATTGCGATAGCGATCCTCGAAGTGCAGCGGGCTCCAGTCCACCGCGATCGTGCCATCTTCATTGAACACGCGGCGTTGGACGTTTATGCCGGTGAACACCGGGGTCGCGTCGCTGGTGTTATAAATTTCGCTGATGGAGGAAAGGCGAAGGGCTTCCCGGATCCGGTCCAGCTGCTGCTTGTAAGGGAAGGAGGCATTAACCACCACCATTCGCTGCGGCCAGATGGTTCGAGCCGGCTCTTTGCCTTCGAGAGCCTTCTCATCGTTCAAGGAGACGTATTGAACCGTCGGTCGTAAAGATTCCGTTGTGTTCAGACTACCCGAACCCGTCATTCGACCTGAGCCGGAACCTTTACCGCCGCCACCGGACGACCCCCCTGGACCGCTCGCCATGCCAGGTCCACCGGGGGCTCCCGGTCCGCCAGGTGCTCCTGGTCCGCCAGGAGCTCCCGGCGCACCCGGACCTCCTCGACCACTACTGCCTGGAAAACCTCCCTGTGGCATGTTATTGCCCGCGTTCGGATTGTAGTTAGCACCACCGATCTTGTTTCGAATTCCTTTGAAAGGGTCTTTCACCTTTTGTTCGTTGCCTCGCTCCTTCATTTCTATCACACCGATCATGGGCGTGTTGGAATCCAGCTTGAGATCGACCGCCACGATTCGGGTATGAACGGGATTTGCTTGAATCTCCGTGACACCCAGTACCGGCGGATTCGATCGGCGGCTGGAAGGAATAGCAATCGGATCGAAAATGGGAGTGTTGGCAGCGAATAAGGCTGCCGGTATTTGTTCCTGTTTGTAAGGAACCTTTACGAACTCGGGAAGATCGGAAATGGTGGCATCGCCATTAGCGATCTGGCTCGTGATCTGCGATGCCTTCTGCTTGATCTGGTTGGCAAACTCCGCCGGATTAGCACCTGAGAAAGCGCTGGAAACGCCCAGTGCCAGCATGCCAAGCAGCGCGATTCCGGCAATGCCCATGCCGATTTTTTCGCCCTTCTGCAGAAGCAGTTCTTGAAAATCGACCTTTGCCATAACTAAGCCCCTTGACTGTTAAACTGTCTCAACGAGCTGACAGTGATCGTAGCTCGGATTTTGTCTAATTACCTATTTCTTATCGGTTGCGGATGCAGCGGCCGGCTGCTCCCCACCCGAAGGTGCAAATTTTTCGTAGAGCGATGCAACGCCATACAAGGTGAACTCGACGAGGTTGTTGGTCGTTTGATCGGACGGAGGATTATTTGTGGAATCAAAATTACCACCCGGAATACCTCCCCCCGGGAAAATACTGCCCGACCCCTTGTTACCTCTGGGACCGGGAGGGCCACCCGCACTCCCCAGACCACCGGGCCCGGGGCTGCCGATGGGTCCTGCAGGCCCGCCCGGACCGCCGGGACCGCGTGGGCCAGATCCAGGGCCGGGACCTTGCGGAATTCCCACACCTTTGCCCCCGCGTCCTCCCGATCCGCTGCTCCCGAGTTCCCCAGCGGGACCGGAATTCAATCCTGTGTTTCCTGAACTTACCCCCGACTCAGAGTTGGAAGAAACCAATGCCGAGAGATCTCGCGATCGCTTGAAATGGTTTTGCGTAATCTGAAATCGCAGCTTCGTATTGGCGAAGGCCACCATCAAATCCTGAATGTAGGGCTGCTCGCAAATGACGACAATTCCCAGCGGCATACGGCGAACCTGAGGCGTCACGTCGATGTACCGTTTGCGAATCAAACCGCAAGCTGAAACAGCACCACCGGCGGCATCCGCCCCGGAAGAACCGAAGCCTCCGGCTTTGGAGCCGGGGCCACCCATTTCACCCGGCGTTCCGCCCGAGGTCGTCGAACTTCCGGTACCATCGGCCGCCGCGGCGTTGGCATCGGTAACTGCCTTTTCGCTGATAGGTGCCATCTTCAATCCAAGTGCCTGCTGGCGGTTGGACCGATAACCCATTTCGATGCGGTCGATCCGCTTCACGGGAATCGTCTTGATATCGAAGACTTGTTCCACTCGAGCTAACTCTTCCAGTCGACGACCGTTAGGAATTTTGTGAGACGGAATCGACTTGACCTCGACTGTATCGCCGGCGTGAATCTGTTCACCTTCGACGATGAACGGAAAGGGCTCGACGCGCGGATCGGAGTCCAGCCATACATTCAGAATCATCTGGTTGTTTTCGCCCAGGCTCAGTAAACGATTCGTCACATTCTTGATCTTGCCCTTCATGATGCGATCGCGGCGATCTTCCGAATCCACAATTTGAAGGTCGAGTTCCCAGAGCGGGCTGACGAATTTACGATTGAATTTATTTTCCGGCTTCGGATCGATGGTTTTGAATCGTCCGTTGCTCTTGTTGACCTCGTCAATCGTCGCGATGACCAGGGATTGAACCCAAAGATCTTCCATGGCCAGCCACATATCTTCGCTGCCGGGGGGATAGGGAAATCGCTTGAGGGTCTTCACCACCGAGTCGGGACTGCCCAGAAAATGCATCGGTTCGACCTGCTTCGCCAGATCCTTCAACACGTTGGGATAGTGTTCCTTGAACTGGTCTTTCAGCGTATCGAGATCGGGAATTTCCGTTTTGGTCAATTCGGTGCCGAACTTCAGGCTTTCCAGCTTTTCACGATGGTGCTGCTGAAGAGTTTCCGGCCATTTGTAGATGTCTTTCTGAGCATCCCAGGCGATCTTCCACATGGTATCCAGGCTGCCGAAAATCGTCTTGTTCTGCTCTTCGAGTTTACCCAGCTTGGACTGGGGCTGAACCTTGGTACCATCGATTTCCTTTTTGGCATCCTGGTTTTTCTTGGCAACGGTTTCCGTTGCATCCGCCACGCCAAATACCACGCCGTAGAGGCAGATGAAGAACAGAATAAGCACCACTCCGGTCAAGATCCAGAAATGATGTTTTTTCAGAACTTCGACATCGATCTTGTTGGCCATTTTTCACTCCAACCGAAAAGCCGCTTGCGGCGGTGTACGATTTAGCTATTCGAGATCGGCCCGGTTGAAAATCCAATCGAGCCTGACAGTGATTATTTCAACTATTTGCCGCCACGGCCTGGCCCCGGTCCACCTGCTGGTGCTGCGGGAACGCTTTCCGTGATGTCGGAGGCCGGGGTAATGAGTTTGTCCGAAGGTGTCGGTTCTTTCCAAACGAACACCACCACGAATTCGTAGCGCGGCTTGATGACTTTTCGAATGGGATTGCCGTTGTTATCGAACTGAGGCTGCTGCTGTACCGCAGCGCTTTCGGTATCCGCATCCTTGGAGGCGTAAGTACCGCTTCCGCCCCCTCCCCCACTGCCCATTTTGCCGCCGGAGCCTGCCAGGCTTCCAGGACCCATGGTCATGGAACCCGGGCCGGGACCGGGGCTGCCGAAACCCGATTTTCTACCGCCACCTCCCGGGGAGCCCGGACCAGCAAGTTCACCCGGACCGCTTGAGGCCCCTCCCATCGAACCCCCCGCGCTGACCAGCGGAACCCAAGGTTCGGCGGACGAAGCAGAAGCGGAGCCTACTCCTTCGCCGCTGGGAGGACTTCCTCCCGAGCTCTGGGAACTGTCGCTGGCCGATTCCGAACCCGCGGCCGGTAAAATTTCCTCGATCAGGCTGCTGCCGATCCGACGATACTGCCCCGGATCGGGCATTTTGTCCGTCCAATAGTTGTAGAGAAACACGTGGCTGATATTGCCCAGGATCGGTTCGATTTCCCGGGTAGTGGTGTTCGGATCCGACTCCCGCTTCTGTGAGGCTCGGAGGAGATTCT
Organism: Telmatocola sphagniphila; assembly: GCF_018398935.1. GTDB lineage: Bacteria > Planctomycetota > Planctomycetia > Gemmatales > Gemmataceae > Telmatocola > Telmatocola sphagniphila. Next base: position 2,878,866 of record NZ_CP074694.1, read on the forward strand.
GAATCACTGCACGTCGCAGGAATTCTCGGGTGGGAACCAGCGGCGTGTTATAGAACGTCGTGCCCCGAATCTCTACCAGCCAACCTTCTCCCGTTGGCTTTTCCTTCCAGGCATCCTTGTTGAAATACTTGATCGCGAGATCGGCGCCGTCGAAGTTATAGGGGAATTCCTTGCTGCTTCGGCCGGTGTAGATATTCAGGTAATTTTCCAGATTATCGTAAGCCCCCTTGAGATTGGTTGTGAAGCGGGTGTTAATCGCTTCCACATCCACCGCAGCCAGATATTCGCGATAAGCTTCATCGATTGAGGCGGTCGGCTGGAGGCCATTGCGAAGCCGATCCACATAGCGTTTGGAGGCTTCGAGCCCCAGCTGATTCTGCCACAGGACGACCTGATTCTGATCGTTCAGATTGCCATTTTCTCCGGGAACCGGAAGGATATTATCAATGAACTGGTACATGCGTATCCAGTTCTTGCGTTCGTCCTGTCCCGAAATAACCGATTGCACCTTTTTCGTCGTGGCTTCGACGTCACTGATCTTCGAAGCGATTTCTTTGTTGATTTTATCGGCGCGAGTTTTTGCATTTTTCCCTTCATCGATCGCCGATTGAATGATTGTGGCTTGAGCCTGGTTGTAAGGCATCGAATAGCCGATCGCCAGAACGCCCGTGCCCATCATGAACATGGCGGCCGCGGCCACCGCCCAGGGTTTCTTGGCTCGGATCAGACGTTCTTTGTGAATTTCCGGCGGTAAAAGGTTTGTAGTCAATCGGGACTGCCCCAACCCCTGGGTCGCCAGACCATAAGCGACGGGGAAGCTCAGCATATTTTCGATGAAAGCGGGTGCATTCAGAACCGAATCGCCCGTCATTCGATCGAACTTGCTCGGCTTTCGCACATCCAGATTCAGCTTCTCGGCCAGATACTTCTGCATGCCGGGAAGTTTGAAACCGCTGCCGATACCCACCATGTAAGAAACGGTGGCATCACGGTGCGTGTTGGTAAAGTAGCCCAGCGATCGCTGCACTTCCCCGACGAAATCGGTAAGGACTGGACGCAGAGCTTTCAAGATATTGGGAAGATCGGGCGATTTCGCCGCGTTCCGCTTCACATGCTCGGCCTTCGCGAAGGTCAGTTTCATTTCCTTCGTCAGAGCGCGGGTGAAGTGGTTGCCACCCAGCGGAATAGGTCGCTGCCAGATGATCTTGTCCGCATCGGTGATGATCAGATTGGAGTTATCGGTACCCAGATCGAGGGCCACCACGCACTTCTTTTTGCCCCGTTCGTCTTTCGATGCTCCGTCGGGCATGAGATCATAGGTGACGTAGTTGCACAGGGCCAACGGCGACATCTGAATCAGATGCACTTCGATCCCAGCGCTCTGGAAGTGCGACAGGAACCGGGAGATCATATCCCGTTTCATAGCAAACAGGCCGATTTCCGTTTCGACAAAGCCGTCGGAAATCTGCCCCTGGCCAATGCGCTGGAAGTCCCACACCACTTCTTCGAGCGGGAAGGGAATCTGTTGCTTGGCCTCAAACTTTACGATGTCGTCGATCTTTTTCTCTTCGACCGGCGGCAATTTCACGAAACGGGCCAGACCCGATTGGCCGGGAACGCCCATCGCCACCTTGTCCCCTTTTATGGGATTCCGGGACAGGAATTTCTCCAGTGCTTCCTTGGTCAATTCGTCTGGATTGGCATCGGGCTGGCTGAGAATTTTTGGATGTTCGATATAGTCGAATGCAGTGGCAGTTGGTTTACCGTCGATTATTTCCAACCGAATGGCTTTGAGGGCGCATTGTCCTACGTCAATGCCCCAAACGCCGGAAGTGACTGCCATAGGGATTTCTCCGATAGACTATAAGCCGGATATGGGAACAGAATTACGACGGAAGCGGTGGTCGAACCAGCCATCGCCGTCGCTAGAATGTCCCTAATACGTTACACCGTATCACGGTACTAAGTATCCTGTCAATTAACTAAACAAAGTGAAGAGGGGAATCGTTGGCGCGATTGGAGCGAATCGGTGGATGGAGAGGGTTCTTCAAGTCTCCGGTTTTTGCAGATCATTTCTGTTCCCCGCTCGAACGTCCTAACCGAAACAACCGCTCCAATCCCATTCCCTCGAAAAACAGTTGAAACCCGAGCCTGGAGCTTTGCCGTTAAACCCTTGCAAAACCAAATCTTAGAGCGAGCTTTGCCCTGAATTCCGCTATGGTCTTAGCTCTAGTTACTCAGGCAAAAAAATGACTTGAGACCCATCCCGAGTTCGCTTACTCTTCCACCGAAACCCATTGATTCCATTTTTCCTTCAACGGCGTTGTTGATATTTCCAGGCCGGTCACTCGCGAGACCACGAGACGGACTTTTTCGACCAGCAAATCTCCCGTAGTAAGGGTCTTGCAGCCGCGCAACTCGGCTTCTCGCAAAAATTTGCTGCCGCGCAGCCCCGCTTGCAAATCGACTACGACCATCCCCTGCCGAAGATAACCCGGATGAAGAATCAACTCTTGAGAATCATCTCCTTCCTCGGGTTGCGGCTCGCCCGCCACAATGAGGCCATCGTGAAAGGTTTGATAAATCGCTTCCCACAGAATGAATCGAGCCCCCAACGCCACAGCGAGTCGAGGACCATTCTGGCGATCCTTGCTCGCAAGGATCATCAGAGCCCCTTGCTCTTTGAGCCGGGCTACCACCATTCGACCGGGGGCCGTATCGCCCGCCACCACAATTGTTTTATCCTTGAGCGGTTGAGGGTTTTCCGGCTCCTTGGCCTGAAAGACCTCCAGAAAAAGTTTGGCGGTGACTTCCCCCAGGAGATTGCTACCGCGCCAGCCCTGGTCGCCTGGGCTCATCCAGTCGGCGGCCTGCACCGGTGCACGAGCCTGTTCGTCTAAAAAAGCGGCCTCGTGGACGTTTTCGATGAAATCATCTTCGACCGCAACCCCTTGCAGTTTCACAGCTTCGATGATCTTGCGAAAAAGCTTCCAGTTACCGACTTGCAACGGCCAGCAGCGTGTGGGGGCCGGAGTTTCGGAGAACCCGGCATTCAGCAGCCCGCAAAGAATTTGATCCTTTTCGCTCATCCCCGTAACGCCGATCAGTTTTGTCGATTTGGAAATTGCACGGTACGCGTAGAGATTCTCCAGATCGCTGATGGTCGGTTGGCCCGGGTAGGCTTCCATACCTTTTTCGAGCGCCGCCAGGGTCCAGGGAGCACCAATCTTACGGTCCAGAATAGCCAGCATCAGACCGGGCCGGCCTAAACCCACAACTACGGTCGGAATCGTCGACTTGGCCAGCAATTGGACCAATGGCCAGGCTTCTTCCGGAGTTCTCGCTTTGCAGGTGAGCTTGAGGACATCCGGTTTTTTGGTCTTCATTTCCTCGCAGATGTCAGCGATATCCGCGGGAGTTTCTTTCAAATTGGTGTAGGAGATGACTCTTTGGCAGCCGGGATAAGGCCGAATCTGATCGGCCGCATCCACTTCAATTTCCACATAATCGGCTTTGCATAACACGGCCTGCCGCAGCAGAATCAGGCGTTCCTCTTCACTTCCCGACCACTGCCCGCCATCCTGCTTGCGACGACAGCTGAACAATAAGGGTTTACGCTTTGCGGAAATCAGTTCCTCGAAGATCGGCGCGTTCTCCAGTGCATCCAGGCGAATCTCGAGCAAATCGGCACCAATCATCGAGGCATTGAGCATATCAGCCAGCAGGAGCCGACGTGACTCCTGGGCGATGGTGATGCAGATCATATTCGTCTCGCAAAGAATCCGGAAAAAGCGAAAGGGGATTATAGTGATGCAGCTGAAGCCCAAAAACAACAGAAATGTCTGCTCAGGAATGCAAAATCGAAAGGATTTATCCGGTCTTAGTTCGATCGATTCGGCCGCAGTCGCTCTGGGTTTTCGACCGATTCCGAAAGTAGTGTACACAAAATCATATTTTTTCTGATTTTAAATAAATTTTTATTGATAATTCCGCATTATGAGATTTTCATAGATTCAGATCGTTTATTTCAAGCGGTCGTAACCCTCAATCTACCCTCAAAGGGAGGTCGTTTATGATTCACCGTCGCCTGGTAGCCCTGGTCTGCGGTCTGGCTCTGCTGTCGTTTACGGGTGTGGTTTCCAGTCAGGAGAAGGAAGCCAAGAAAGACAAAACCAGCAAGGAAGAAACCTCTACGAAGGCCCGCGGGCAGTTGCCTCAAAATTGGGCCAAGCTGGGGCTTTCCGACGAACAAAAACAAAAGGTTTACAAGACGCAATCCAAGTACCGGGATCAGATCGACGAACTCCAAGCGAAAATCAAAAAGATTCGCGATGAGGAACACAAGGATTTGATGACGATTCTGACCGAAGAACAGAAGAAACGTTTGATTGAGATCAAAACGGGTGAGAAGAAGTAGCCAACTTGCTTCGGGGAAAAGAAAAAGGAGCGGCGATGGAATCGCGCTCCTTGTAATAGACGGCGGAAGTAGCTCGATCAACCCGCCGTCTTGCGCTGCTCTTCCCAGCGATTGAGCTTGTTGTACAGCGTTTTGAGGCTGATCCCCAACTCGGCCGCGGTAGCCGGTTTGTTCCGGTTGTTCTTTTCCAAAACCCGCAGAATATGCTCCATTTCGATGTCGTGGAGCGTGCGAGTGTTGGCTGCTCCCGGCATCTGGAGAATCATCGGCGAATTTTGATCGGCGAGCGGTTGAGCAAACGGAATCTTGGAACGCTTCAGGCGAACGTTCGCGGGCAGGTGCCCTACCCCGATCTCCTGGCCACCGGCCACGATATAAGCGTATTCCATGGCGTTTGCCAATTCACGAACGTTTCCGGGCCATTCGTAATCGAGCATGGCATCGATAGTTTCCGGCTTCAGCAGATTCGCAACCTGCTCCGGTGTACGCTTCGCCGATCGAGCTAGCAGATGCTTTGCCAGTTGCGGCAGATCTTCCCGCCGTTCGCGGAGCGGCGGCAGTTGAATCTCGAAGGTATTCAAACGGTACATCAAGTCTTCGCGAAACTCATCGGCCTGAATCATCTTGTGCAGGTCGCGATTGGTCGCACAGATCACCCGCACATTGCAGCGGATCGATTCTGTATCCCCCAGCCGTCGCACTTCGCCCGACTCGAGGAACCTCAGCAATTTCACCTGAATGTTCTTGTTTAATTCGCCCAATTCGTCGAGGAACAGGGTGCCGCCGTTGGCAACTTCGAAGAGTCCCTTGTGATCGCGATCGGCTCCCGTGAAAGCCCCTTTGCGATGCCCGAACAGTTCACTTTCGACCAGCGTCGGCGACAAAGCACCGCAGTTCACCGGTACGAAGGGCATGTCGGCCCGTCGGCTCTTCTGATAGATCGTGCGGGCGACCACATCCTTGCCAGAACCGGTTTCCCCGGTGATCAGAACGGTGGAATCGGTCGGAGCGACGGTTTCGATAACTCGATGGACCACATCCATTGTCGGCGAGTGGCCGATGAGGCCCGTGGATCCTTCCGCAGCCTGAACCCGCGTTTGCAAAGCCAGGTTTTTGTTCTTGAGCTTGCGACGCTCCAGGATGCGGATCAGAATTCCTTCGATTTCCACAATCCGGCAGGGTTTGGTAATGTAATCGAAAGCCCCCAGTCGCAAAGCTTCGACGGCGGTTTCCTTGGAAGCGTAACCGGTCATGATGACCGCTTCGGTATCCGGGGAGACCTGCTTCAGTTTTTCGAGAACATCAATACCCGTCATATCCGGCATCCGCAGATCGAGGATCGCGGCGTCGAAAGTAGCGGTTTTCAAAGCCTGTAACGCGGTCGTGCCATCTTGACAGACCGTAACCTGATGGCCGAGCCGAGGCATCTCCAGTCGCATGAACTCCTGGAGAGAACTCTCGTCGTCGACAAAGAGGATTCGAAGGCTATTATGCGGCTGCGTTGCCAAGACCATCCTCCATCCATAGAGAGCCGTTGTTCCGTTTCGTGCCCTTCATATACAGGTCGGCATCCATGCCGCCGTCATTGGTCGTTGCCGAATCGACAGTCTGCACTGCTTTCAACGGCAACCGCACCCGGAACGTGCTACCCTGATTCACCCCAGCACTGGTGGCTTGAATTTCGCCGCCGTGTGCATTCACGATCTGGTGGCTGATGAACAGTCCCAGACCGGTTCCCTTGCCCGTTTTCGAACGCGTGAAGAACGGTTCGAAAATGTTCTCTAACACATCGGGCTTCATACCGCAACCGGTATCCGTGAAGGTCATTTCCGCAAAGGTAGCCTCGGCCTGCAGGGTGATATTCAGAATCCCCCCTTCGTCCATGCTGTCCAGTGCGTTGACAACCAGATTCAGAACCACCGATTTCACATCCTGTCCGTTCACCTGGGCGATCACCCGGGCGTAGGGTTGGAAGACAATACGTTTGCCTCGACAATTTTGCAAGTGCTGTGCGATCTCGAGGACATTCTGGATCAATTCGGCCAGATCGGCCGCTTCCCGCCGGCGTTCGCCCACCCGGCTGAACTCCAGCAGACGACTCGTAATCTCTTTGCAGCGAAAGGCTTCCTGCTGAATCATCTTCAGATACTTGGTGACAACTTCGGTATCCTGGGGATACTGCTTCGTATAGTCCGTCAGGCGACTTTGGAGCGATTCCGCACAGAATGCAATGCTGGCCAGCGGATTATTAATCTCGTGCGAGACCCCGGCAGCCAGAAATCCGACGCTGATCAGCCGTTCCGAACGCACTAACTGCCGGCTGCGATCCTCGATCTGTTTTTCGAGATACTGATAGGTATTATCCAGCCGATGGGTCATGTTGTTGAAGGCGGCGGCCAGGTCTTCCAACTCATCGCCGGAATGAACTACAATGGGATGCTTGAAGTCGCCGTCAGTCACCCGTTTGACGCCCTGTTCCAATTCCTGTACGGGCTTGACGACCCAACGGAGGCAGAGCATGACCAGAGCGATTACCAGGGCGATGGCCGCCAGTGAGGCGAAACCGATGGCCCATAGGCTTCGAGTGTAGAGTGCTCGCGATTCTTCGATACGCTGCACCATGTCCACATAGCACTGCTGCCGCATGTCGTTCACCAGGACGCGCAACTCGTTGAAAGTGCTGCGTGTGGAACTATCGGCGGAAAGCGATCGCACCTCATCGTTGACGCCGCCGCGCTGGTAAAAACTGGAAACGCATTCGCGAAATAGTACGAGTCGCTTGGCAAAATCTTCGGCGAGCCGAACATTCGTGTAATTGTCGAATTCCCGGCCGCGACTCACCGCATCCTTGAAAACGGTACGGGCCTGTTCGAAGAGTTTCTTGACGACTTCGATCTGATTAAAGATGGTAGTCTGGTCGGCGCTAGCGGTAGCACCTTCTTTCGGGAGCAACGCATCGACTTCCGGATAAAGATCATTTACCCGTTGAAGCTCGGCGAGCTTGCTCTGAAACATCTTCATGGAGTGCGAATAGGTCGTGAGCGACTGCAGCGACGAAGCCAGCAGGAGACCCAGACTCCCCAAGACGAGTACGAGACCGAAAACCAGTTTGGAACTTAGACGCCAACGGCGGGCCACACCGAACCTCCTTGTCCGGTCAGGCTTAATCGGCAGACAACACCCCCATGGTGCTGCCGCTCCTTCACAAAATGCACCCTACCAGAAAACAAGTTACAATGGGATAGCAACTTTTACCTAACGGATAGAAATTTTTACCAGAGCCCGACGCGGTTTGGAAAGATGGGAAATCGAACGGGTAAAATGGAGCATTCCGCGCTCGTCGCGACTCAAGAATCCCAGTCAAAAATTCAAACGATCCTCTTCCGGGTAAACGGGAGTAAGTTACTTGACCATCCGCTCTTCTCCGGCTATTCCACGGACTCGCGCCTTCGCTATCCGGAGATTTCGACATGACGGCTTCATTCAAAATCGCGCTTGTTAGTCCAATCGTTTTAGGTCTGGCGTTCGGCCTCGGTTGCAATAATTCTGAGCCGATAATCGGGGAGTCGCGTTCTTCTATTCCCGAACCTAAATCGGAGGCCAATGCCCCGGCCGAAACGAAAACGTCCGATCCGATGAATGCCTCCTTCGCGGAAGCCACGGTCACCGACGAAATCCCTGATGGGCAGGAACAACCGCCGGACGTACTCCTCAATGGCAAGCCGACCGCAGTCCTGCGTCTTCAGGTGGAGAAGATCTGGAAGAGCATCGCACTGACCGATTCATCGGGCAAACCCTTACCGCTTAAGGCCACCGTGCGAACTGAAGCGGGAGAATTCGTCATCGAACTGAATCCCGCGCTGGCTCCGAACCACGTGCGAAATTTTCTGGCGCTGGCCAAAATCGGCTATTTTGAGGGGTTGCAGTTCGAGCGTACAATTCATCAGGTATCGGATGAAGATGCGAAGATTCGGCTCGATATGGTGAAATTCGGCTGCCCGGTGGGCACCGGGGAGCGCGGTCGGGGGCATATCGGATATTTCATTCGTCCCGAGTTCAGCGAAACTGTAAAACATGAAGTAGGTACGGTAGGCTTCTGGCACGACGAAGATCCAGGCACGGCGGGATGTCGGCTGTATATCACTTTGAACCCGGCCCCGGCTCTGGATGGCGAATTCACCATTATCGGCAAGGTAACCCGGGGCTTGGACATCGTCAGCAGTATCGCCAACCGGCCGGTGATCAACATGGAAAACTATCCGGAAAAGGAAATTCCCCGGAACCCGATCAAAATTCAGCAGGTGACATTCACCGCTGACAGGTAAAGATGGCGAAAAAGAAGTCTGAAGCTGCACTTGAGAAGACGCCGCCCGCTGCGGAGGCTACCCCCAACTACACAGTGGTTGCCCGGCGGTATCGCCCCAAACAATTCAGCTCCCTCATCGGCCAGGAATCGGTGGGCCAGGCGCTGGCCAATGCGATCAAGACCAATCGGGTCGCGCACGCTTATCTGTTTACGGGAGCACGCGGCGTCGGCAAAACTTCCGCGGCCCGCATCCTGGCCAAGTGCCTCAACTGTGAAAAAGGCCCTACTCCTACCCCCTGCGATGAATGCGATATCTGTCGGTCCATCAGTTCCGGGGAAGATATCGACGTGCTGGAAATCGACGGGGCCAGTAATCGCGGCATCGATGAAATCCGAGCGATTCGGCAGAATGTGCAGACCCGCCCCAGCCGAGGCCGCTTCAAAATCTACATCATCGATGAAATCCACATGCTTTCCGTACAGGCCTTCAATGCGCTATTGAAGACACTGGAAGAACCGCCGGCTCATGTGAAATTCATCTTCGCGACCACCGAAGTTCAAAAGATCCCGATTACCATTCTGTCTCGCTGCCAGCGCTTCGATTTCGGCATTATCACCACGGCCAAAATCGCCGCCTGCCTCACCGAAGTCGTGAAGGCGGAGGGAATGCAGGCCGAACCGGAAGCGATCCAGTTCATCGCCCGTCGGGCCGCGGGTTCGATGCGCGATGCCCAGTCGCTACTCGATCAACTCCTCTCGTACGCCCAGAGCAAGACCCTCACCGCACAACAAGTCTACGATCTCTTGGGTACGGCAGGCGAAGAGCGAATTTTGCCGCTGGTGGAAGCGATTTTCAGCAAAGACCCGACTGCGGCCTTGAAAACGCTCTCGACATTCACCGAAGAGGGGACGCTTCTAACGGAACTTCTCGATCAGCTCATCGAATTCTGGCGGCAGATGATGATCGTCAACTGCGGCGGATTGGAAGCGGTGGGGGATTTTCTGCCGGATCGCACACGCGAGATGCTTTCCCGACATGCCAAAGCATCGCCCATCGATGCGATATTAGCCGGTTTGGACGTCCTGACTTCCGCCAAGGCCAAGCTTCGAAACACCAACTATCCCCAGTTGACTCTGGAGATGGCTCTGGTTCGCCTCTGCCGACTCGAGGAACTAATTTCGGTGGGACAGCTGACGCAGATGCTGCAATCCGGGGAAGTTGCCCCGCGCCCCGCGACTGCCCCTTCCACTCCTGCTCTCCCCGCCGATAAAAAAAAAACTCTGAGTGAGAGTGTCTCTTTTCAGCTCGGCGAGCCAAGCAAGAATGGTTCGGGGGGACTGAGTGTGGAGCAAGCCTGGAATCTCCTGCTCAACAATTTACCGATGCTGATGGCCAATATGAACAAGGCCCAGCGGAAAATCTCTCCCGCCGCGCATCGCATCGATCTCATCTTTCCGCTCACGTCTCTCTCGAATTACGATTACTGTAACTCTCCGAACTCGTTGGAACGAGTCGAGAGAGAACTCCAAACCCATACGGGCGAGAAATGGTCGATTCGCGTCGAATTAGAAGCCGGGGCGCGAGTTGAGATGCCGACCGGCAACGGACCGGGGGGCACGCCGTCCCGTCAGGCTCGCGAGGAACGTTTAAAAACCATTCCCCTCACCAATAGAATAATAGAAAAGCTGAATGCGCGGGTGCTACAGATGGATCAAGGCTTTGGCGAAGAATTGACGCCAGCTCCTCCCGAGGTACCCGTCGAGGAGATTTAACCATGTTCGGACAACTCGGCCAGATGGCTGGCATGATGAAAAATCTTCCCAAGCTGCAAAAGCAGATGGAAGAATATCAGCAGCGAATCAACAGCCTGACCGCCGAAGGCAATGCCGGCGCGGGAATGGTGACCGTCAAAGTGAACGGCAAGATGGAAGTCCTCAGCTGCCGGATCACCGACGAAGCCCTGAAGCTGAACGACCGCGAAATGCTGGAAGACCTGATCGTGGCGGCCACGAACCAGGCGATGAGCAAGGTGCGTCAAGTCCTGGCCGAGGAGATGTCCAAGATGACATCCGGTCTGGGCCTGCCGCCGGGCATGAATATTCCCGGCTTGAGTTAGCATACCTGTAAAACGGAATTGAAAGTGATCCATGTCATTGCGTGAAGTTCCCAGCGGGGCGATCGGCTTACTGATTCAGGAGCTCAGCCGTTTACCGGGAATCGGGCCGAAATCGGCCGAGCGAATCGCCCATCATCTATTGAATGGAGATCGCAATCAGGCTCTAGCCCTCGCTGGAGCCCTGCGCTCGGCTGTGGAGACCGTGCGGGCCTGTTCGATCTGCCACAATTGGACTGAGGACGAAGTCTGTTCGATCTGCCGGGATTCTCGCCGGGACGCGAGTCTGCTCTGCGTCGTGGAAACCCCGAAAGATCTGGCGAGCTTCGAAAGAGCCGCCACATTCCGAGGTCGATACCATGTCCTGGGCGGCAAGCTGGCTCCGCTCGATGATGTGGGACCCGACGAACTGGAAATCAATTCTCTGATCAATCGGGTGCGTGGAGGCGGCGTTCGCGAGTTGATTCTGGCGACCAGTCCCACCTTGGAAGGGGACGGTACTGCCCTTTTTATCGCCAACATGCTTGCGATGACTGAGGTGCGAATTACACGACTGGCTCGCGGCATCCCCTCCGGCTCTTCTCTCGACTACGTCAATTCGCAGATGCTGACCGACGCTCTCGAAGGTCGCCGAAGCATTTAATCCTTCATGTTGAGAAATGCGACTCCCCTCATTGCCCGCGGTGAATTCGGATTAATCGTTTCCGGGCGAAGAGTGATCTATACTAGTTTCGCCACCGCGTTACGGCCCCGCTACGGGTTGCCCAATCTGGCTGCGAGGACTGATGGAACTTCTACATTCTTCCTGGTAGGAGTTTCAGAGAAGTTCCTTTTTTAATAATTTGGTAGTCGAAACCGTGAAAATATATTTTTTTTCAGGCAAGGACCGCCCGTAATCCCGGTATAATAGGCAAATAGTAACTCGTGCGCTTTTCCCGGCGAAACTGATAGTTTTTGTAATCCGGTCGATTCAAAAAGTCGCCTCTAGCTCGTATTAGCTTATAAAAAATCCTTTTCAAAGTCGCACAAACTTCAATTTGGCATAAATTTTGCTTGCAAAGTCTGAAGCCTTCAGTTATACTCACTCGGGATGACGCATAACGGGGAAGCCGTACCTTTTGGGAGAATGGCACCGCAATGATGAGAATGGATTTAAATTTAGGGCAAAAGCAACATCAGGTTCTCAAGCTTTCGCCACGCATGATCCATTCCATGGAAGTGCTTCAACTTCCAGTTGCAGCACTGATGGAACGCGTGGATAAAGAACTCCAGGAGAATCCGTTTCTGGAAGCCCGCGAGCATTTGGGACATGAAAAAACCCCGGTCACCGACGGCCAGGTCGAAAAATTTAATCCGGATGCCCCGCTCGCTCACGATGCGGATAATCAGCTCGATTTCAATCGACTCGAATCTCTCGACCGCCAGTTGGGGGGACTCCTCGATGAGGAGAATCGCCCTTCCCGGGCCGCCCGCCAGGAAATGAGCGACAAGAAACTGGAGGCAATGAACAACATGCCCGACCGGCCCCCCTCGTTGCAGGATCATCTGACCGAACAACTCGGTTTTCTAAACCTCTCGGCGGACGCTCGAGACCGGGTCGAATATTTGATTTACAACCTGGACAAAGACGGTCGCCTCGCTGCCAATCTGGAGGAACTCGCCTTCTCATTTGGGAAAGAGACTCAGCCCGATCAGTGGGAAGAAGCGCTGGAAGTTCTTCAGACCCTCGAACCGGCCGGAGTCGGCGCCCGCGATCTGAAAGAGTGCCTTTTTCTCCAGATCGATGAAAATACCCCGCACGGCGATATTCTGCGCGTCCTGATTCGCAGTCACCTGGAAGATATTCAGCACAATCGCTACCCGATCATCCAGAAGCAGACCGGCTACGACATCGACACCATTCAGGAAGCCGTGAAAGTTCTGAAAACGTTGAATCCTCGCCCCGCGGCGGAGTTTGAGGTCTCTTCGAATCACTTCGTGTCGCCCGACATTCTGGTCACACGGGATGAAGACGGCGATTACGAAATCAAGCTGACCGACGACCGCATTCCGAAGATCTACATCAATCGGAAGTACATGGAGATGTACAAAAACGGCACCGGCACGGAAAAAGAAAAGGAATACATGCGGAAAAATCTGCAATCCGCTTCCTTGCTACTGAGCTCCATCGAACAGCGACGTACGACCCTGGAAAAAGTGGCCCGGGCGATCATCAACCACCAGAAAGCTTTCCTCGATAAAGGTTCGGAATATATCGAGCCTTTGAAAATGCAGCAGATTGCCGACCAGGTGAAGGTACACGTTACTACCATTAGCCGTGCGGTTGACGATAAGTGGATCCAGACACCTCGAGGCGTCTTCCCGCTCAAACGTTTTTTTGGCGGCGGCACGAAAAACGAGATTACCGGCGAAGAAGTGGCCTACGAAAAAATCAAGCAGGAACTTGAGGCCATTATCGATAGCGAAGACAAGAGCAAACCCTATTCCGACGAAGATATCGTGGAAACGATGAACTCGCGCGGCTACCCGGTCGCCCGCCGTACCGTTACTAAATATCGGAAGCAACTGAACATTCCCTCGTCGCGCGAACGTAAAGAGTGGAAGAATAAATAGCCGCCCTAAAGGTTCTCTCGAATGACCGACCTCGGCGAACAGGAAAATGTAATTCGTCTGGGCGGGGGCAATTCCGCAATCGCCCGTCAACACGAAAAAAACCGGTTGACTGCCCGCGAACGGGTCGGTCATCTGATCGATCCCGGCACTCATTTCCTGGAACTAGGTCTGTGGGCCGGCTGGGGAATGTACTCCGAATGGGGCGGTTGCCCTTCCGGGGGCGTAGTCACAGGTATCGGATCGATTCAAAACCGCCCCGTACTCATCATCGCCAACGACGCTACGGTCAAAGCCGGAGCGTTTTTTCCCATCACGGCCAAGAAAGTACTTCGAGCCCAGAGGATCGCCCGCGACAATCGACTTCCCCTGGCGTATCTGGTCGATTCCGCTGGAGTTTTTCTACCGCTCCAGGATGAAGTATTTCCCGATGAGGACGATTTCGGTCGCATCTTCCGGAACAATGCCGTTCTCTCCGCGGAGGGTATCCCTCAATATGCCGCCATCATGGGCAACTGCGTGGCCGGCGGCGGCTACCTGCCTGTCTTGTGCGATCAACTTCTGATGACCGAGGGTAGCGGCCTCTACCTCGCGGGCCCCGCACTGGTCAAAGCGGCTATTGGCCAGACCGTCGATCACGAACAACTCGGCGGTGCGGCCATGCACGCCTCCATCAGCGGTACCATCGATTATCGTGAACCCAACGACGAAGCCTGCCTGCAACGACTTCGAAAATTGATCGAGCACCTGCCTGCCGATTCGCGTCAACTCGCTTCGCAAGATGCGGCCGACGATGGCTTTGAGAAATTTACGGGGAACGAGGAATACGATATTCGCGATTTCCTGAGCTTATTGCTCGATACCGATTCCTTCGACGAATACAAATCCGAATATGGCCAGTCGATCGTGTGCGGCTACGGCAAACTCGGTGGGAAGTCGGTCGGAATCGTAGCCAATCAACGAAAGCGCATCAAACCCGCGACAGGAGCTTTGCAATTCGGCGGCGTCATCTACGTAGATAGTTCCGAGAAGGCCGCGCGGTTCATTATGGACTGCAATCAAACTCGGACACCCATTCTGTTCCTCCAGAACGTCAACGGATTCATGGTGGGTAAGGATTCCGAACAGGCGGGCATCATCCGCGCTGGGGCCAAACTGGTGAATGTGATCTCCAACAGTATCGTCCCGAAGATCACCTTGATCACCGGAGGCTCTTTTGGGGCTGGGAATTATGCTCTTTGTGGGAAAGCGTTCGATCCCCGCTTCATTTTCGCCTGGCCTCAGGCCCGCTATGCCGTCATGGGCGGCGATCAGGCTTCGGCGACTTTGTTGGATATCACGATTGCTGCCTTGAAACGGGGCGGACATACTCCCGATGTCGAAGAACTCACTGCTTTGAAGAATAAGGTGAAAGCCTCTTACGAGGAGAAAACCGATATCCGCTATGCCGCGGCCCGACTCTGGGTCGATCGCATCACTTTCCCCAAAGATACCCGGAAAGATCTCATCTCCGCACTGAACCTCGCGAATCTCCCGGTTACCGGCAGTTTCAAAACTGGCGTACTGCAGGTTTGACGTCCCGGTTTCGGACAAGCAGAAATTGCGTTTCCAAATAAAATTCCAAATTTCTCTCAAGTTCGTCGAACTGCTATAGCGGCCGATTTTGCTTCCGAGTATTACCCCGATTTGAAAAGAATTTTCTCTCGGGGATGGTCGAGTATGCTTTCGATCCGCAACCGGTTTTTCGGTCCCATTCTGATAATCCTGGTACTTTGTGCAAAGTCCGAAGCCGCAACCGATGCCACGGAGAAGACTCTTCGCGCCCTCCAGTTCGTGGATGTTCTGGAAGGCTGGGCGGTTGGCGACGACGGGGTGATTCTTCACAGCGTTGATGGAGGGATTCACTGGGAGCACCAGAAATCGGGCACCACGGCCTCCCTGCGGTCACTCCACTTCATCGACCCGACCACCGGTTGGGCCGTCGGCAGTCTGGAAAAACCGACCCGTTCGATCGGCGTGCTGCTGTTCACTCAGGACAGCGGCCGTACCTGGAAGATTCAAAGTCACGACAACCTGCCCGGCTTGAACTTCATTCGTTTCTGGGCCGATGGAACTGGCGTGGCGGCCGGACAGAACACCCTCTGGTGTCCCAGCGGCCTGCACGCAACTCGGGACAACGGCAAGACCTGGATCTCCCTTCCCGGGAGCGGTTCCAGCCCCGTCATTGCCGCCGATTTCAAAGATGCAAAAAACGGCATTCTGCTCCGCGCGGATGGGCAAATCGATTCTCTACGCGAAGGACAACTCCTCCCCGCCGAATACGATCCCCTGAAAGGCAAAAGAGCCCAGGCGGTAAAATTGATCGATCGCCAGGCGTTTGCCGTGGGGGAAGGCGACCTGATATTGCGGAGCTCCGATTCCGGAGGCTTACGCTGGGGTTATCTCACGAATCCCACTCTGAAAAAAGCTTCGCCCGATGTCGATTGGAGATCGTTAGCGCAATCGGGCAACCACCTCTGGGTGGCCGGTTCCCCCGGTTCCATCGTTCTTCATAGTCCGGATCTCGGCAAAAACTGGGAAGTGCAGCGATTGCAGCTTTCTACGCCGCTGCGTGCCCTCCATTTTTTCGATGAGAACTTCGGCTGGGCCGTGGGTGAGTTCGGTTGCATTCACAAGACCGTCGATGGGGGAAAAACCTGGAAGGCGATGACACCGCGAAAACGCCCCGCCGTGTTGATCCATTCCGAAAGTGACGAGGGCATCCGCTACGAACTGGTGACTCAGTTTGCCAAGGTCGAAGGGTACCGCACTGCAATCCTGCGGAAAACTACCGCTCAAAAAGCGTCTTGCGAATGGGAAGCGTGGAACTACGCCGGCGGACATGGCTGGGAAAACCGCACGACACCGCTGACGGAACGCGAGGCCGTATTGGCTTTGCGCACCTGGCAGCCCGACGTAACGATTCAGCAGGACGCTTCCGAATCTTTAAATCCCGCCGATGGGATCTGGAAAGATGCCTATGAGAAAGCCTTCGATCCAACGGCCTATCCGGAACAACTGGACCTACTCAACTTGAAGCCCTGGGCTCCGTGGCGGCATTTCCATCGGGAGACCGGTTCCAAAGTATTTGCTCTGGATCCGCACTGTCAGGAATTCTCGGAACGCCTGCAAGGTTCGGCCTGGGAGTACGTTGAAGAAGCCTATTCCGCTGCCAATCAGCAACGCCCTCTGGAGGGGAGTTGCAAGCTCCAGATGCAGTGGAGCCGCGGCGAAAATCCTTCCCCACGCGATTTGCTAGACGGCCTTCCCCATCATGCCGAAACTCGCATGAATCTGGAAAACCTGGTGACCTCCGAAAAAACAGTATTGTCCAAACAACTCTTTCGGGAACGGCAAATCATCCAAACGGTTGCCTCCCAGACCAATTCCTTCGCCAATCCCGATTCGCTGGTAGTGCAGGTCAAACCACTCCTGAGTAAGATGCCCGCCGGACTGGCCGCCCGCAGTTGTTTCAATCTCGGCCATCAGATGGCTTCTCAAGGACAATGGCCGCAGGCTAAGGAAATATTTCAAATTGTTCTGCGCGATTACCCCGAGGATCCCCTGGCGCTGGAAGCGCTTCGCTGGATGATCCAGTACCACAGCAGCAGCGAATGCCGACGCCGGGTGGAAATCCAAAATCACATGATTCAGGAACAGATCAAAGCCGAAACGCTGGTCGCGAGCCAGGATACCAACCGGTTCGTGCAGCAGAGGGATGTCAGCCTGATTCGACGAGCCGAGGACAATCGTAACTGGCACATGCCTGCCCTGGAGCTGATGAAAAAATTCCCCACTCTCAATTCGAGTACCCAGACCGATCCCAGTCTGGAAATTTGCCTCGCGGCCGCCCAGAGAAATCTCGGGGAAATTGACCAGGCTACGAAGTACATGCAGAAATTGGTCAGCGAACTGCCTAAGGGACGAAGCGAGCTTCGAGCTCTCAAAGGGGTCGATCCCTGGAAAGACATCCTTCTGAGCGAACTCTGGCTGATGAATCGCGCCGATGGTCTGGGGAATCCCAAATTGGTCGGCGTTGCCCGGCGGGCGGCCGCTCGACCCAAGCTGGATGGGATTTTCGACGATGAGTGCTGGAAGGACGTTGTGCCGTTAAAACTCAAGCCGGTTCAAGCTCAAGGCATCAGCAGCGGTTGCGCCACGCTCCGCGTTCGCTTCGATAGCGATTTCCTTTATCTTGCCATGGAATGCCCTCACGACGAAGGGAAGCCGATCCCCAAATTGTCGCGCCGGACGCGGGACATGAATCTGCAGGGACAGGATCGCGTCGCTCTTTTCTTCGATCTCGACCGCGATTATCAAACGTTTTTCCGGTTCGAATTCGACGCCCGGGGAGCCGTTCGAGACGATTGCTGGGGAGACAGTACTTGGAATCCCAAATGGTTTGTGGCAATGAATTCTGATGAATCCCATTGGCGGGCTGAAATCGCGATTCCTTTGGTAGAGTTAACCAACGATTCGTCACTGCCTGGAAAAATCTGGGCATTTAACGTGATTCGAACCAAGAAATCGGGAGAGAAAGAAGCCTGGAGTCTGCGGAACGGGAAAGAGCCGGAACTGGTCGATCTGGGACTCCTGCAGTTTCTGGAACAGCCCCAGCCAAAATAAATTTATTTTTTCTCGGCGAGGTCTCGAATGAACTTCTCGACCTCGGCCTCTTTATTCTTATTGTCGAAAGTTTTAACCAATTTGCCCAATCTATTGAAAACGTGCATCTGGGGAGGAACTGTGACGTCGATGCGTTTGGAACCCTCTTGAATATTCTCTTCGCTATCCACCAGTATGAAATTTGGAATGAGTGCTTTTTGTTTTGTCAGAAATTCCAGAACCGCTTTTTCGTTCTCCGCTTCATCCCGGCTGACCGTCATGAAGACCACGCCGAGTTTAGCTAAATCCTTGTTCATCTGCATAATTGAAGGGAATTTCTTCTTGCAGGGAATGCAGAATTCGCCCCAAACATCCACAATGACGACCTGACCTTTGTAGCCAGCCACCGCCTTCTCGAATTGCTCGAAAGTCACCTTCTCCAGCTTGGGAGCAGGCTCCTTGGATTCGACGGAGTGCTTTTCCGGGACTGGGGTTTCTACCGGCGCAGAGCTGCAGGCAAGACCTAAGCTCATGAGCACAAAGATTGTCAAGTACCACCACATGGCTTCATCCCTCTCTCCTTCAATTTTTACAGTGGAATCGGGGGAACCTTTCAGTTCATACTATTCATCGAGTTTGGATGATCGTAAACTGATAGAAGGAAAATACTCACATTGTCAGCAATTAGAGCGTAACAGACGGAACTATGGCTGAAACTAGTCGGATTCGGAATTTTTCGATCATTGCCCATATAGATCATGGCAAAAGCACTCTCGCGGACCAACTGCTGCTGAAAACCGGCACGATATCCGAACGGGACTTCCGAAATCAGCTTTTGGATGGCATGGATCTAGAGCGGGAGCGGGGCATCACCATTCAGATGCACCCGGTAACCATCTATTACACCCGTCAGGACCAGGTTTATGAACTCAATCTCATCGACACGCCCGGACACGTCGATTTCGGTTATGAAGTTTCCCGTAGCTTAGCGGCTTGTGAAGGGGCTATTCTTCTCGTCGATGCTTTTCAGGGGGTACAAGCTCAGACCGTCGCCACCGCTTTTCTGGCGATGGAAAATAATCTTACTATCGTTCCGGTTTTGAACAAGATCGATTTACCGACCGCCCGACCCGAGCCGATTATCGAAGAAATGGAAACCGCCGTCGGCACCAAGGCCGAGGATGTACTCAAGTGCAGTGCGAAATCGGGACTCGGCATCATGGAGGTCCTCGACGCCATTGTAGATCGCGTCCCGGCACCTTCCGGTAAACAGGACAATCCACTGAAAGCCCTGATCTACAACAGCCACTTCGACCCTTATAAGGGAGTGGTGGTCTACTGCCGCTTATTTGAAGGCACGATCAAAACCGGTCAGAAAATCAAGTTGATGCGCGGTAACACGACTTACGTGGTGATGGAAGTCGGCCAGTTCCGACCCAAGATGCAGCCGTGCGATACGCTCATCGCCGGGCAAGTCGGTTATTTCATGGCGCAAATCAAATTGATCACTGATGTCCACGTCGGCGATACGGTAACCGATTCGGAAAATCCGACGGAAACCGCGCTGCCGGGCTATAAAGAGCCGCAGCCAATGGTCTATTCGGGTCTCTACCCGATCAACAACAACGACTTCGAAACGCTACGCGAAGCTCTTTCTCGCCTGAAGCTCAATGATTCCAGTTTCACCTTCGAACCCGAAAGCAGCGATGGTCTCGGATTCGGATTCCGCTGCGGCTTCCTCGGTCTGCTGCATCGCGAAATTATCGGTCAACGCCTGGAGCGCGATTGTGAAATCGACCTGATCCACACTTCGCCCAACGTGACCTATGAGATTCTGACCCGAAACGGGCAGACGATTCTGATTAAAACGCCCCAGGATGTTCCCGATGCCGGGCAGATCGAGGAGTTTCGCGAACCGATCGTGAAGATCAATTTCCTAGTTCCGACCAGCAACATTGGCGACATCATGACGCTTTGTGCGGAGCGCAGAGGATTCTACTGCCGAACTGAATACCTCAGTACCACCCGAGCGATTCTCACTTACGAGATACCTTTAGCGGATGTCATCTACGATCTTTACGACAAGCTGAAATCGGTTACCCGCGGCTACGGTACCATGGATTACGAAATGCTCGGTTATCGGCCTGCCGATCTCGTCCGGCTGGACGTACTGGTCCATAATCAGAGAGTCGATGCCCTTTCGGTCATCGTGCATCGCACCACGGCCGAGCGCCGCGGCCGCAAACTGATCTCCAAACTGCGGGAAAAGATCGATCGACATTTGTTCGAAATCGCACTGCAGGCGGCCATTGGTACGCGGGTCATTGCCCGGGAAACCATCAAGGCGATGCGTAAGGATGTGACCGCGAAGTGCTACGGCGGCGACATCAGCCGTAAACGCAAACTGCTGTCGCGGCAGGCTGAAGGCAAGAAGCGGATGAAAATGGTCGGTCAGGTCGATATCCCCCAGGAAGCGTTTCTGGCGGTATTGGAATCGGACGATTGAAATAATCTCACCCAGGGTTTATCGAGCAAGCGCTTGTCCTCCCCGACATCAGCACCCGATATCGACAGTTCGCCGCCCAACCACTCCCGGCGGTTGGCGGAGCTTTTCGTTCTGTTCATCATCACCATCATTTTCCTGCGGATTATTGTGATCGAGCCCTACGGGATACCGACGGGCAGCATGGCTCCCACGCTCCTGGGCAATCACAAACAAATGTTCTGCCCGCGCTGCGGTCATCGAATTGAAATCGGGGACTCCGCCGCCGATCTGCATTCTTTCTGCGTCAACTGCGGCATCACGGCACTCGACTACGATAGCGCCAAGCCGATCCTCGGCGATCGGGTCATGGTCAACAAAACCCTCTATTTTTTCCGCAATCCCCATCGCTGGGAAGTGGCGGTGTTCCAATGCCCCAGCGACTACTCGAAACCTTATGTCAAGCGAGTCATCGGCCTGCCCGGGGAATCGGTCCAGATCCGCGATGGGGATATTTTCATCAACGGCGAACTCTGTCGCAAATCTCAGGAAGAAGCTCTGGCGTGTTCGATTCCCGTCTGGGATTACCGCTTCGCTCCTTCGCTGATTGGCTGGTCCGAAAACTTTAAGATTGGACCGGAAAAAGCCTTTGTTCTGGAACCGACTCAGATTCGAATTGAAGCGGCCCAACTCTCTCAACCGAGTTGGATCGCTTATCAGAACTGGTCTTCCGAAAATCGTCGGCAGGAACCGATTCTAGACCTCTTGCCGTACAACAACTCCAGCCGGGCCATCAGCGGTCAGACCGTGAGTGATTTCCTGCTGAAGGGGAAGCTGATGACCGAACAGGATACAGGTCGATTTGCTATCGAGTTGACCGATGGCGAGGCTCGCCTGCAAATCGACATCGAGTTCCATCCCGAGGGAAGCTTTATCCGCCTCTGGAATGGCAAAAAGTTAATTCGCGAAGCCCGGTGCAACGCATTTCGGCCGAACAAGCCCCGATCCTGGGTCTTTTCCTTAGTCGATCGGCGAGCCTCTTTTTCATTGGATGGCTCGGAATGGTTCCCGCACTACGACCTCCCGGCGGCCTCGCAGCGAAAAGGCGTCGCCGAACCTTTCCGCTTCATGGCCCAGGGATTTAACGGTGCGGTTTCCGACCTCCAGTTGTTCCGGGACATTTTCTACCGAGACAGCGGAATCCATGGCGTCGATAAACCCTTTCGGTTGAAGGATCGGGAATATTTCATGCTGGGGGACAATAGCCAGAATTCCGACGATAGCCGTACCTGGCCGATTGCGGGCGTCCCGGAACGTAACTTTCTCGGTAAGCCTTTTCTATTGCATCAACCTTCCCGTATGACGCACCTTTCGGTAGGGAGCTCTAACTACCAGTTCCCGTCCGTGGATTGGAACCGCATCCACTGGATTCATTAGTGCGAACAGTTGTCCGCGATCCCGACAGTCTGGCTCGTTTGCTTATAATGGAAAACATGTCTGTCGAAGTTTCCGCTAATCTCGAACCTTGGGAATTGGCTTCCGAGGCCATAGCCGTCAAGATCCGCTGGTTCGGCTTGATACTCGGCTACCTCTATATTAATTTCGGATCTCCCAGCTCCTCGCCGCTGTTGCTCAATGCAATTATGACCTTCGGCCTGGGATTCACGCTCTTCGATACCTGGTACAGCTGGCGCGGCCAGGTATTCTTAGGCTATTATCCGCTGGCCATTTCCTGCATGGAAGCGATCTTCATCGGTCTGCTTTGCTACTTCGACACCCATTTGAACAGCCCATTCCGGTTCTATTATCTCCTGTCTTTAATCTGCTGTGCCATCCGTTCCAGTTCGAGTATCACCTACATCACTTGTGCACTGGACTGCTTGAGTTACTCCTCCCTGTTTCTCTTCGTATCGGACGCCGATCGAAACCCTTTTACACTGATACTGATGCTGACCGTGCTGGTGTGGGTCTCCTGGGCAGCGAATGCCCTCTCAAAAATTACCCGCCAACTGGTGAGACAACTCCGGGAGCTGAATTCCGCGCTTCAGGAAAACCAGAGCCTGCTGGAAACCCGCATCATCGAAAGAACGCGGGAACTCAACGAATCTCAGGCGCAGGTGATGCACCAGGACAAGATGGCCGGATTCGGGTTGCTAGCGGCCGGGATCGCCCACGAAGTGGGAAATCCTCTGACTTCGATCAGTTCGCTGTTACAAATTCTGGAAAAACGCAATCTGGACGAGTACACGCGTTCTAAGCTCGGGCTGATTGCCGGGCAGTTAAATCGGATTCAGGGGACGCTTCGCGAGTTGATGAATTTCAGCCGGCCCGTCAACCCGGACCGCACCCGCTTCGAGCCAAAAGAGATCGTCGAGGAAGCTCTGCACATCGCCAAGTATTACAAAGGCATCAAGAGCCGTACCATCGAAAGCGATATTGCCGAAGGGCTTCCGCAACTCACCGGAATCCGCGATCAGCTGGTGCAAATTATCTTCAACCTCGTTCTGAACGCGATTGATGCCACCAGCAAAGGCGGCCTGATCCGTCTCGAAGCCCGGAGGATCGAAAATGTCGTGGAAATTTCCATTCGCGACAATGGCGTGGGAATGTCCGCCGAACAGCAATCCCGACTCTTTCAGCCCTATTTCACGACCAAAAAGCAAGGCACCGGCTTAGGATTATTCATTAGCGCCAAAATGATTCGCGCTCACGGTGGAGATCTGTCTTTTGAAAGCACGCTGAATCAGGGGACGATTTTCCGGATCACCATCCCGACCAGAGAATGGGAACCGCAAAGCGTTCCTCCGCAAGTTCTCTCCTCTTCCCGTTCCTGATAGCACAGGAGATTGCCATGTCCTCCAAACTCAACGACGCTTCGATTTTAATCGTCGACGACGAAAAGATTATCCGGGAGACTCTCAGCGAATATCTCGAGGAAGAAGGCTTCACGGTCAAAGCGGTCGGGAGTGGTGAAGAAGCTCTCGCTCTTCTGGCCAAAGAATTTCATGAGATTCTGATATGCGACATTAACCTGCCGGGCATGGATGGCATCGAAGTCCTGCAGCGAGTCCAGCGGGTCAGCCCGGAAACATTTGTGATCTTAATCACCGCTTATGCCACGGTGGAAACGGCCATTGAAGCTTTCCAGCGGGGCGCTCAGGATTATCTGATCAAACCGATCGTCTTCGACGAAGTGACCGAAAAACTGCGACGGCTGATGCGGGTGCGCAACTTGAGACTGGAAAACCAGTTCCTCCGCCGCGAACTGAATCGCGAAGCGAGTAACGAATTCGTCATCGGAGCCAATCCCAAATCGCAGGCCGTGTTTCAGATGGCTTTAAAAGCGGCCCCGACCGGCACGACCATTCTGATCCAGGGGGAAAGTGGCACCGGCAAGGAAATTCTCGCTCGCTACATCCACAAGCACGCCTACAGCAATCCGGAAGAAGTTCGCTTTCTGCCAGTGAACTGCGCCGCTATTCCCAATGAGCAATTAGAAAGCCTACTCTTCGGTTACCGACGGGAAGCGACTGATAAGGATCAGCGCGGCGTGTTTGTTCATGCCGGCAAAGGAACGGTATTTCTGGACGAGATTGGCGAATTACCGGCCAGCGTTCAGGCCAAACTGCTTCGCGTTATCGAACAGAAGGAAGTTTTGCCCCTCGGGGCAAACGAACCGGTGCAGGTTCACGCCCGAATTATCGCGGCCACCAATAAAGATCTGAACAAAGAGGTGGAAAATGGGACTTTCCGCAACGATTTGTACTATCGGCTCAATGTCGTGTCGCTGAAATTGCCACCCCTTCGGGAACGCAAAGAGGATATTCCCGAACTGGTCGATCACTTTGTGAAGAAGCACGCCGCCCGGCTGCACCATCGCGTGCAAGGCCTGACGCACGAGGCGATGAACCTTCTCATGCACCATCCCTGGAAAGGGAATTTGCGCGAACTGGAAAATTCCATCGAACGTTCGCTCATCCTCAGCGATCAGGTTTTGATATCTCCGGCGGAATTGCCGCCCGATTTGGACCAACGGGCGGTCGATCCCAACATTCTCGACGATCTCAGTCTGGCCATGGGAGAATACGAAAAGCTGCACATCGAGCGCATTCTCCGCCAGACTTCCGATAAGCGGGAAGCCGCCAAGCGTTTAAATATCGGTTTGAGTTCGCTCTATCGAAAAATTGAATTACTGAAAATCGAAATCTAGTCGGTCAATCCCCACGCTTTTTGGACATCCAGTAGAGCAGCGTTTTGATTTCAAAGGGTTTCATATTCGGATGAATCGAAAGCAGCTTGGCGGCGATGGCCGCTAAGTGCGGGGTCGCCCAACTGGTTGCCGGCTCCCGGGAAAAAGGCCCCAGGTAGCCACGAGCATAAGCGGCGAACTCCACGCTTTCGTGTAACTGGTACATGAATTCCAGCGGATTGGAAGAATCGCTCTTATTGACGGAGATCAGTGGTGGGGCAAACAGCGAAGGATAGCTCCGCGTAATCGGATGATCGTTATGAGCGGCGGCGAAAATGAGGACATCGTGGAAGTACGCCTGCTCCACGGCTCGCAGTAACTGGTACCGTTTGCTGATCTGCTGCAACTGACTTTCCACGATTCCCAGCGATAGATTAATGATCTTCACTTTCCAGACATGGATGGCATGTTCGATGGCCCGAATGATGGTTTCAACCGTACAGTTACCCGTGGAGCCGAATACATTGGCCGAGAAAAGTTTGACCTTCGGGGCCAGACTCAAAATGATATCGGCCACCACGCTACCGTGCGGGCTCGATTGCGAACCATCATCGGCAACGACTTCAGGGGAATCGGTTTTGAAAAGTACCCCTTCAATCGGCTCGATCGTGAGATTTTTTTTGTCGAAGCGTTCGCGCAGAAGATTGCTGTCGATCCCACTGTCAATGACGGCCAGACGCACCCCTTGACCGTTGGCACGGCTGTCATTCAGCAGTTTCTCCGGAGTCAGCAACTCCCGAATCGAACTAAAAAAATCGGCCGAATCCCCCATCCCATCTCCTGGAATCACATCCCTGATTTACCGCATCAATCCCTTAAGGGAGGGTTGAGTTCCGCCAGCATCTTTTCCGTCAGTTCGAGCAACTGATCCGCATACTTCAGCGCTGGGGCCCCAAAGCGATCGCTGAGATCGCGAATCCGTTGCGCCAGCCGAAGTGTATCCCGCGAGGAGAGCCCGGAAGAACTGGTACTCGCAAGAGTTTCCTGCATGCGAGCGACCACTTGAACATGCGGCGAAACGGCCGGCGTTTCGGAAACGGTTTCCCCGCGGGCGATCTGATCGCTCACCTGCCGGGCCGTCTGTAAAGCCGCCAATAGCAATTGATTCTGCCGCTGATCGGCCACCGTCCGCCGTACCAGTTCTCCACCGAGAGTTTGCAAGAGATTCAGAATCGGTTTTGCGGCCGCGGTAAACTGCTCGACTTTTGACGGCTTGGCCAATTCCAGCACCGCCTGGGTTCGCGAGTCGTTGGAAAGCGGTATGGCCATCAACTCGAGATATTCTTTTTCGAACGGCTGCAGCTGGATCATGTCCAGAACGTCGTTCGAGTTGAGCTGCAGATGGAGAGTCCGCTGGTTCATCAGAGCCGACGCCGCTATCGTTTTCGCAAAGGGACCTGCCTGCCAGGGAATTGCTTTCCCTTCCTGATCAGTCACGCTCAATTCTTCGCGATTATTTTCCAGGAGATGCCGAAGGACCAGATAGCCAACTTGTGCCGATGTGACGTAGCAGGCAATTTGAATCAGTGGTTTGAACGCTTCGACGGGCGAACCGGGGCTCTGAAGCGTGGCGGAGGACTGCACCAAAGGGAGAGCTTTTTCAATCGCTTCCCGAAACGTCAACAGGCTTTTCTGAAACTGCCGCTGCTGTTTGGCGGGTCGGATCAGATCGAGTTGCTTCCGCACCGATTTCAGAAAACTATCCCGAGTCAGATCCTGATTTTTATCGAGATAATCGCGAACACCCATGCGCAACGCCTGCAGGGGAGTTGCCTGGTGGGCGAAGCCAGTCACCAGTATAGCGATCACATTCGGCTGAAAAACCACGAGATCCTCGAGCAGTTGCAAGCCATCGCTGCCCGAACCCAGATTCCAGTCGAGAATAGCCAGATCGATGGTATTTTCGTTGGCGAATTGCAGCGCGGCCTCGGCATCACTCACGGCCTTGATGTGGATCGGAAGGCTGGATTCTTTCAGCCATTCCCCAAAAGTTTTGCGAACCGAATCTTCATCGTCGACTATTAAAATTGTTTCCGCCATGCCCTAGCCTTGTGGATTTACGTCGCCTGTCCCTACGAACCATATCAATATATTCAGAGCTTGTAATTCCTGCGATGAAGATATCCTCCGCCATGAATGTACGAAGATTGTTCCTGTTGTCCCCTTATCGCATGCCGACCAATCACCAGGTCTACCTGAGTGAGGACGAGGTCGCCTGCTGGCTAAATGGTTTTCTGGTATTGTGGCATCCGGCGATGCTCCACGGGTCTGCAGCCGTACCGATCATCGCCTCTGCTTACGACCACGAAAGCCCCGCCGCCGGCGAGTGTTTTGCGGTTCCCGAAAGTCCTCCACTTTATCAGCCCGAGAATTGGGCCGAGCGGGTCATCGATGCGGGAGCACTGGCTTTCAAGCCCTGTTCGACATTACAGGAGACGCTTGAGTCCGCCCAACATGCGCTTAATTCCGTGGAATCCCGGGAAATTGACAACGAGGCTCGGTCGATTTTTCAGAACGAACACTCCGCTAAATTGTGGAATTTACCAGAAGAGCACTATCTGCCCTTCCTCGGCCTCGGATTTGGCTATCTGGTGATTGAATCGCTTTATGAGGCCATGCAGCACGATCACCTCCTGGATAAGGAGCGATTCTGGCAGCACCTGCAAGAGGCACTCACGGCCTTGGTGCAGCCCGAATTGAACGCCGAAAGCTTCTTCAACGCTCTCCGCTCGGCCGCCCAGCTCCTGCAAAGTGCGCGGGAGACCCTGAATCCTTCGACGATATCCCTTCTCGATTTCTGGGAACTGAACGCACAGACGGTGGCACCGATTTGCAAAGCGCTGCGCAATCAAAAGAAGTTGACGGTGTTGTGCACCGGGGCCGAACTGAAATTGCACACTTCGGAAATCCTCCACGCTCTACCGCCGGAGCAAAAAGGGAATCTCTCGCTGCTGACTGCCGGCGAGAAGGACGCCGAGACGGGGTTACTTCCGCTGGAAATGCAACTCTGGAATCTGCGCCAGGGAATTCAAACCTGCCAAAAGTCGCTCGGGATCAAACCGATCGGTTATGCGTCGAAGGTAACTCACTTCACGCCGCTGACTCCCTCGATCCTGAAAGATCATGGTCTGCAATCGGTCTGGCTGAAAGCTCGGGATGCGGCCATCTTACCTTCGCACTATGCGGCCGTAGTCAATTGGCCGGGCCCGGATGGGAAATCAATTGATGCGCTGACCAAAGCCCCGATACCCTGCCACGATGTTTCCACCTATTTCAACTTGGCCTACACGCTCCATCAGGCGATTGGAGCCGAATCCCAGCCGACGTTGATATTCCTCCATACCGATGCCACACATCCCGCCTACGATGTGTGGCAGGCCCTTCAAGGTCTCGCTCCGGTGCTCGGAGAATTCATCACTCTGGACGATTACTTCAAACAGGCTATGGCCGGGGAGTACGCCGGGAGTACGAACGCCGATGATATCTTCCTGGATTATCTGGAGCAGCGCACGGCACAGAATCGGCAAGATGTCGTCAGCGGCCTCGCCCGGCAAGCGGCTTTGTGCCGAAAAGTCGAAGCGGCCCAGACCTTCGATGCCATTCTGAATGTGTTGAATCGTACTTCGAAGTCACCGACTTCGAATGCGGAAGATCTGACTCCTTTTTCGGATCGTGAGACTATTTTGAAGTCGCTTGAGGCTAATGGTCGGCAGTTGGCCGCGCGTCTGCAAGCGAGAACCGCCGGTCCTGTGCCAGGCTGGATCGTTTTGAATTACTCAAGCGCTACCCGCCGGGAAGCACTAAGACTCGAAAAATCGCACGGCCCTATTCCAGTGGAAGGTCCGGTCAAGGCATCTGACTCCAAGGACGGCGTCAGTCAAGTCGTGGTGGAAATTCCGCCCGTGGGATATGCCTGGATCCCCAATACGGGAAAAGGACAGACCAAAGCTCCCCCCTTCAAAATGATTGAGGATCGAATTATTCGCAATGAATTTCTGGAAGCGGAATTCGATCCAACCACGGGCGGCCTGCGGGGAATTCGAGACACTAGAACCCGAGTTAATCGCTTAGGACAGCAACTCGTTTTCAATCCGGGTTCTAAGATGGTAGCCGATGCCATTGAAACGGTAGAACTCGGATCGGTAGTTTCCCGTCTGCGCAGTCGCGGCACCTTGCAAAACGAGCAAAACGAGAAACTCGCCGATTTCGAACAAGAGCTGGAGATCTGGTCGCAGCGACCGGTACTCAAGCTGAGCATCACTTTAAAACCAGTCAAACTTCCCAACGGGGCGCCCTGGCACGCCTACTATGCCAGCCGGTTTGCCTGGCGCGATGAACATGCCGCGCTCTTCCGCGGCGTGGGTGGCCAATCGTGCCTCACGACCCACAATCGACCTCAATCCGCCGACTATCTGGAAATTCGCAGCGGCCGAAACAACACTTGCCTATTTCCGGGTGGCCTGCCGTTCCATAACAGGCCGAATCATCGAATGCTGGATACACTGCTGATCGCACCGGGGGAACAGGATACGAAATTCACCCTCCATATTTCTCTCGATCGGGATTTGCCACAGTTCACCGCCTACAGTCTGCAAAGCCCAGCGTACTGTCAGCTCACTTCGGAGGGGCAGCCGCAATCCGGGGCGAGTAGTTGGCTTTTTCAGATCGATGCGCCGAATCTGATCCTGACGAGCATGCGGACCCTGCCTCCTCGGGAAGATAGTACGACTGCGATTATCCTGCAGCTTCAGGAGATCGGAGGCAATGGGGGAATCGCCGAATTGCGCTGTGTACGCAACCCGAAGAGGGCCGTGCGACTCGATGGATTGAACGAGGAAATGCATGAATTGGGTTGTAACGGCGATGCCATCTCCGTGGAGTATTCCGCTCACGAAATCGTGCGAATCTGTATCTGCTTCGACTAATGTACCCTCTTTAATTTCTTGAATGATTAAAGCTCTCTTGAAGTGCGAACAATTACTTCGGATTGGTTGACACACCAGTGAATCGGCGGGAATGATTACGTGCCGGGCAAGGAGTGGGCGAAGGACGCCACGACCGGCAAGGACCCCAAAAGGATTCACGTCATGAAGAGATATTTTCTGGCGGGTATATTCGCCCTCGCAACACTATTAATGACCGCCGGAAATTCTCAGGCCGGTGGCTGGGTTGCTGGCAGACCGACCGGTTATGGCTGGCTCGGACAGAAAGTCTACAGCTGTGCCCCGGGCATTCATCAGCACGGCCCGCTCTACAACTACACCCCGCTGCAAGGCGATTACACCTGGATGCAGTTCCATTGGTGGCAGCTGTACAACTATCATCCCGCTTACGGCATGTATCCGCCTTCGATCGGTTGCGGCAATGGCTGCGGTGGTGGTGGCTGCGGTGCAGGCGGTTGCAGCGGCGGAGCGTTCTCCCATCTGTTTGGTTGCGGTTTGCAAAGCGGCGGCTGCAACAGTTCTTCCTGCGGCGGTTCCTCCTGGTCCAGTTTGTTCCACGGAGCCAGCTTCGGCGGCATCTTCCATAAAACGAGCCCCTGCTCGACCGGATCCTGCGGAAGCACTACACCCGCTACACCCTGCACTTCGTGTGTCAAACAAACTAGCTATAGCGCAATCTACCCCGAATATCTCTCGCCAAGCTGGCGATAATAACTGTACACGGATGCGATCGAATATAGGAAATTTCACTTAGGAAGAGAAAGGCGAATTGTTATGAAGAAATGGATTTTGACCCTGGCTGCAGCCCTGCTGGTTGTGGGTGCTTCGGAAGCCGGTGGTCCTTTCAGTGCGTTCAAACCCCAGCACAAGTCCTATGGCGATCGGCCCGTGTTGCCGGTTTTCCAGGCCGCTCCCTGGTATCTCTACTGGCCATACGATGCCCACTTCCAGACTCCTGCTCCCATCTACGGAGCTTTCTATGCTCCCCCGCAGATGGGCGGCTTCAACGCACAGCCTTATTTCCCGGGTTCCCCGACGAATCAATATCCTGGCACTCCGATGCCCTATGGTCCTCGTTAATCCCAGGTTGAACGAAATTCCCCAAGCCCTCGCGAGAATTTTTGCGAGGGCTTATTTCTTTCCTGAGAATCCCTACCGCTTTCCACTTCTTTGTCGGATTGAAGAAATTTTGCTCAATTAGACATTTTGCCGGCCTCCCTTCTCTGCTATGATAAAGATGGATTTATCCAAATATTGATATGTTTTGTGAGGCTAATCATGTCCTTCGCCACAGCAACTTTAGTTCCCGAAGGTGGGGGCGACCCCATACCTCTGGCTCGTCAGATTCTGACGGTAGGTCGTCGCGAATCCTGCGACATCTGCCTGAAGTTTCCGAACATTTCCAGTCTGCATTGCGAGTTCTTTTACAAAAACGGTTATTGGTCGGTCAAAGACATCGGCTCGACCAACGGCATCAAAATCAACGGTCAGCGAACCACTCAAACGGCCCTGCGACCTGGGGATGAGATAGCCATCGCCAATCGAAAGTATAAGATCCACTATACGCTGGCGGATGGAGCGGAATCGGCGCTCGAGCAGACTCTCGAAAAGAACGATGATTTCATGTCGATTCCCCTGATGGAACGGGCTGGCTTAACCAAGGCCCGGCAGTCCAACCGCGATAGCGATTAATCTTCGGGGAAAAATGTCACAACCGTCTTTAAAACATGCCGGAAAGATTGCGTTCATCACAGGAGCATCTTCCGGCATCGGACGAGCGGCTGCCTTGGCGCTCGCCCGGGAAGGTGCCGATGTGGCACTGAATTACTGGACGATGGCCAAGGAAGCGGAAGATACCGCCGCCGAAATCTGGAGCTTGGGTCGCAAGGCCCTGCTTTTTCAAGTCGATATCTCCCACCAGCAGAATGTCGAAAAAATGACAGCGGATATCGTCTCCCAATTGGGCGGAATCGATATCTTCATCTCTTCCGCCGTGTATAGCGACCGCGAGCCGTTCACCACCGCTAACATGGAAGGCTTTCGTAAAACCATTGATATCTCCATGTGGGGTTCGTTTTATGCCCTCCGGGCCGTCAGTAATGTGATGCTGAAGCAAGGCCGCGGTGGAAGTATGGTGATCGTCTCCAGCCCCCATTCCCACATCCCGTTCCCGAACTGCATGGCCTACAACATGGCCAAGTCGGCTCAGGATGCCATGGCCAGATCGGCGGCCATTGAATTACTCCCGCACAAAATCCGGGTGAATATTCTGCATCCGGGCTGGACGGATACACCGGGCGAACGAAAATTCTTCAGCGATGAGGCTATCAAAAAAGCGGGCAGTCAAACACCCATGGGCCGCCTGGCGACGCCCGAAGAAATGGCACATGGTATTATGTTCCTCGTCGATCCGTACTCGGGCTACATGACCGGCTCGACACTGACCATGGACGGCGGCCTCGCCCTCCCCTGGTGGTCTAAACGAGGTAAGGACGGCGAATTCTAATCTCAGTTGCTACAGGGATCTTTTGTCGAGCCAGGCGATCATATCTTTCACATAAGGATGATCGGCAGGCTCGAATTCCAAAGTGTGACTGGCCCCCGGATACTCAAGGATTGTCTTATCCGGCGTCGGCGCTTTTCGTTCGATCCACTTTCTGGTCTTCTCGTTGAAAATCACCCGCTCTTTTTCAGCTAGTAGCAAGACTATCGGCATCGTGACCCGCTTCACCGCCCGTTTGACGTAAAAATCGAGATTGAAACTCTCCACTAAAAACCGGGCGGTGGCCAACCGAGTCGCTAGCGGATCCTCCGCGATGAATTTCTGCCAATCTTTATTCTCGGTGAACAGTTCAGCGTCACTCAGAGGAACGGGAAATAACCGGGTGGGACATCGTAAGCGGCAGCGACCAATCCAGAGCCGTTGAAAGAAGGGCGGCCGGACTTGCGGAAAAAACCCCGGGCACAACAGCAGCATTCCATCGATTTTATTGGGATATCGGTAGGGAAAGCCGAGAGCGAGCTTTCCACCCCAGGAAATTCCCGCCAGGAAGAGTTTGGAACCGCTTTTGGGAATATGCGCAACGAATTCGTGAATATCATCGAGTAGACGGCGAAAACTACGCGTATCTCCCCGTGCGGCCGTATTCAAACCTGCCCCGCGGCGATCGAGAAAATAGACTTCGTACCCCGCCTCGGCCAGTTGCCGGCAGGAGCGTTTGTACCAACCGCCATGGCTTTGAATGCCATGCACAAAAACGATAGTGGCCCTGGGCGAATGGGCGCGAAATCGACGGTATTTGTGTTCGTAGCCATCCGTCGAGGTGAAGGTGTCGATTTCCTCAGCGGACAAACAGCACTTCCTTTCGCAGCGTCACCCGATCGAGCGCGGCCGGGTCGATTTCGATTCCCAGTCCCGGACCTTCCAGAGCCGGCGCTTTACCGCCATAGCCGAAAGTGATGTCCCTGGTTCCCAGAGCTTCCTTAACCAGATGGCTATCGTAAGAACCTTCCCAGTACCGGATGCCTTTTACACTGCTGGCGAAATGCCTTCCCCCCGCCGACAAAACTGCCGTTTCCCCCACTTGGCAGCCGAGTTGGTAGCCGAGGCCGCAATTCATCGCAAGTTCCGCCAGCCGGAGAGTGCGAATGAAGCCACCGCACTTGGAGATTCGCAAATTGAATAAATCGCAGAGTTTATGGTCAATCGCTCGCTGGGCATCCACCAGGGAGCAGAGCGATTCATCGAACATCAGCGGGGTCTTGATTTGGCTGCGAATCGCCGCAAGCCCCTCAATATTTTCGTGCGCGACCGGCTGTTCCACCGAGGTAATACCAAAAGGTTCCAGTTCGCGTATTTTTTGCGGAGTCTCCTGTACGCTCCACGCTTCGTTGGCATCCAACCGTACATCGATCTTAGTGCCCAAACGGCTGCGGATTGCACGAAGGCGTTCGACATCATCGTAACCGGCGATGCCTACTTTCACTTTCACTTGTTTGAAGCCGTAAAGTCGCATTTTCCAGCCGGCCAGCTTCGCTTTGAAGCCCTTGGCGGAAGTGATGGCTCCGCTGTAACGAACAGTCGCTTTAGGCTCGTAGAGATTGGGGGTGAGAATCTCGGTGACGTGCGAAACAGGCCGTTTGAATACTTTTCCATACGCATCGAGTAACGCCAGTTCGAAGGCGGCTCGAGCTGCATTTCCCTGGCAGTCGCGGTGATCGCCCGCTATTGCGGGAAAGGGAATCTTCTCAATTTTTCGGACGGCCGTTTCATAGTTCACCCAGTCTTCGAGGTATTCTTCAAGTTTACCGGCTTTGAGATGTTCGAGAACCGATTCCGCGGACTCGCCGGTGACGTACTCTCGCGGCACCCCTTCACCGAAACCCAGGGTGCCATCTTCCAGCTTACACCGAACGATTACATTATCGGTGGAGGTTCGACTATGCGATGCATGGCGGATCTCCTTCTTCAAAGGAATGCGAACGAGATACGCCTGAATTTCGATAATTTTCATGCAGGAATTCTATAAAGCGAGCAAACTATTCTGCCGGAGAGAATGCGGACTTGCACAGCCAAATTCCCAGAAGAATGACCAACACCGAACTGAAAATCGGCAGAAGCTTTACAAACCGATTTTCGGCCCAGCGTCCGCCCAGTTTTTGACCAACATAAACGACGCTAAGACCTATCAAAACTAACACGCTGGCGAGGCCCAGACTAAAAGCGAGTAACAGCGGCAGGGCGATCCAGACTTTCTGCATCGATATCGCAATTCCCAGAAGTAGGACCGCATCCCAGCAGGGTATCAAGCCACCGGTGACTCCTAGAATTAACAGCCGCCAGAACGTCGCCTTGCCATGTACAGTCACCTCTTCCCCGTGGCTGTGGGAATGCCCGTGAGAGTGCGAATGACTGTGACTGGTGCCGGGTAAATGGACGTGATCCGCCTTCCCGGCTAATCGTTGTTTCAGCAGCCAGAGTCCCAGGCCGACGATCATTAAACCACCGACGAAACTGAGAATGACCCTTACCGAATCGGGAGCGGTGTTGGGATAGAAGATCCAGAGAATCAGAGCGATAAGAATCACGCTGCCGGTATGTGAGATCGTTGTGATCAGGCCTAAGAGGATGGCATGCAGCGAGGTTCCCTGCTCCCCGACCAGATACGCGGCTACCAGCGTCTTGCCATGTCCGGGTGTCAATGCATGAGCCGCCCCGAAGAGCATGGCCATACTCAGAAGTACCAACCAACCTTCCGAGGAATCCAGTAATCCCGACAGGCCGTAGTGTCGCAGCCGATCGAAGATACTCATCGGTTGAACCGGGGCTTCCGGTTCCGGTTCGCTGGGGGCAACGACTTCCGGCTTTGCCTCGCCGAGTTCGTACTCCACGGAGATCTGATTGCGTTTGCGATCAGTTGGGATCACCCGTTTTTCAAAGGGTTCGGTAAAAGAGATGATGCGAGCTTCCGCCGGCGGGTCGAGCGATAATTTCAACTTTCCTTCCCGGGTGGGAAAGTTGGTTTCTTCGAAGACGAAGGACTGTTTACCGGAGAAATCTCCCAGTCGCGCGATGAAGCGAAAATGAAACTGAACCGAATCGAGAAATTCGATTCGTTCTTTACTCATCGTCCAGCGCAGCGGCACGCCGTTGAGCTTCCCTTCGAAGCCGACTGGAATGATTTCTTTCAGTTTCTGGGCCATGGCATGGGCAAAATCTTCGCGATTGAGCTTATCTTTTTGCGGCAGTGGATAGGGGGAGTCTTTTCGACCGACTTCCTGAAACAGGGTGAATTGATCGATCTCCAATTTGTAATTGACAATAACCTGGGTGGGAGTGATTTCGATGGCGATAGCGCGGTCGAATTCGAGACGGGGAACCGGATGAGCCCGCAATGAGTGCGTCAGACACCCGAGAAGTAAAACAGCAAGGAGGCCAATCGATCGCATACTTCGATTGTACCAATTTCAAAGAAGATCTGAACCTCCCGCCGAGACGGGAGGTCCGAGAAATTATTTGGCGGGTTTGCAGTAACTCAAAGCCATGAGTGCGTAACCGGTAACCAGATTGGGGTCGCCTTCCATCCAACGGTCGGTTTCATTCGTCCAGGAGCCGTCTGGATTCTGACGTTTGGCCAGTGCGTCGACCAGTTCTTTACGCCAGTTGTGCTTGACCCCCTGAGCATCGGTAATCTCGTCCACCTGCATGGCTGTCAAACTCTTGGCCATGGTGTGGTAGTAGTAGTAAAGACCTCGAGCTGCCAATTCCTTGGGCATACCCGGATTGTGATCTACCGAATAGTTTTTGCTGATCCATTCGAAGGCTTTCTTGTAGCGGAGATCGTCCTTGGAGACGCCGCAATAGATCATGCTCTTGATGCCCGCGTAGGTCATGCTGCCGTAACCTTCCAGCGGAGCATCCGGTTTATCGGAAGTCTTGGTCGACCCCCCTCCTGCCTGCGAATAGATGAAACTGCCATCGTTGATTTTTCCGGCCCAGGGACGGTCGTTGTACTCGCTCTTGAGATTCTGACAGCGACTGACGAAAATCAATGCTTTCTGTAGCGAAGGATCGCTGGAAGGAACCCCCGCTTCCTTCAAGGCATCGACGAAGAATTGCGTGTTCGACATATCGGGCCGGGACTTGCTATCGTAGCCCGCCCCGCCGTAGAAATCGTCGTTCTTGGTCTTGCCTTCGCCTTCATCCCACTGGAGTTGCTTGAGAAACTTCACGGCATCACCAACCACCGGACGATATTTGTCGGCCTGATTGGCGGCTTGCAGAGCCATGACATTGACGCACGTGACGTAATTGTGCAAACCAATCGCCGATCCCTTGCCGGCGATATGACC
Source organism: Telmatocola sphagniphila (assembly GCF_018398935.1). Classification (GTDB taxonomy): domain Bacteria; phylum Planctomycetota; class Planctomycetia; order Gemmatales; family Gemmataceae; genus Telmatocola; species Telmatocola sphagniphila. Next base: position 2,915,483 of record NZ_CP074694.1, read on the forward strand.
AGACTGGGGATCGATGAGCGTTTCAATGAACTTAAGACCTTTGGCGACTGACTCGTCATTCGGCGTCGCGGCCCCGGTTTTGATCAATCCGGTGACCACAATGCCAGTCACACCCCCCTGAAACTTTTCATTTCCCCAGCTTCCGTTCGGATTCTGGGTTTTCTTGAGATAGGCGGCCGATTTATCGACCATCGCTTTCCATTTGGCGTCCGTATCCTGGGCGAAAGCCGGCGCCGCCACGACGCTACCGGTTAGCAACGCACTGAAGGACACTATCCACAAACGTCGCAATTTCATGATGTCTCTCACAGAGAATAGATTTCGAGATTACTTCGTTTTCGGCTTGCAGTAACTCAGGGCATTTAGCACATATCCCGTCACGAGAGCCGGGTCGCCTTCCATGAAGCGATCGCTTTCGTTGGTCCAACTGCCATCTGGCTTTTGTCGCTTGGCGAAGGCTTCAATCAGCTCTTTTCGCCAGTCATGCTTTATGCCCTTGGCGTCGGTTATTGTATCGATCTCCATAACCGCCAGCGTCTTGGCCATGGTGTGATAGTAGTAATACAGGCCGCGCAAAGGAGTCTCCTTCGGCATCCCGGGATGCACGTCCACCGAGTAATTCATGCTGATCCACTCGAGCGCCTTCTTGTAACGCAGGTCGTCCTTGGAAACACCGCAGTAAACCATGCTTTTGATACCCGCGTAAGTCATGCTGGCATACCCGGCCATGGGATCCTTCAGGTTATCCTTCTTGGGATCGTTCCCGGGTACACCGTAAATGAAGCTGCCGTCGTTGATTTTGCCGGCCCAGGGTCGGTCGTTGTATTCTGATTTCAGGTTCTGGCAGCGACTGACGAAGATCATCGCTTTCTGCAGAGACGGATCGTCTTTGGGCACGCCGGCGTCGTGGAGTGCATCCAGGAAAAACTGGGTATTCGACAGGTCGGGACGCGATTTGCCATCGTAGCCGATACCGCCGTATTCGCCATCGCTTTTCTTTTTGTCGGAAGCTTCATCGAATTGCAACTGCTTCAGAAACTTAACGGCATCTCCCACCACGGCCTTGTATTTATCGTTCTGATTGGCCGCCTGCAGGGCCATCACATTGACGCAGGTGATGTAATTCGAGAGTTGGACGTTGGAACCTGGTCCGGCGATGTGCCCTTCCTTGGTGTTCACCAGGGATTCGATGTATTTCAAGCCTTTGATGGTCGCCTCGTCGCTGACCTTGGCTCCTCCCGATTTCACCAGTCCGGTAATGACGATACCCGTCACCCCGTTCTTAAACCGGGCCCCGCCCCAACTGCCATCCGGATTCTGACTCTTTTTGATGTAAGCTGTGGCCGAATCCACCAGTTTATGCCACTCCGCCGTGGTATCTTGAGCTCGAAGTGCTGAAGTAGCAAAGAAACAAGCAAATAGTAAACCCAGCCCTCGTATCTTTCGCATATTCGCTCCTCCTGTAATGAACTGTCCCAATAGTATAAACCGCCCTTTATATTATCAATCAAATCCTGGTATTTTTCATCTATTCCCCATCTCCAGAAGGAATTCGCTCGCCACTTTCCCGCAATCCCACTCGCTCTATCTCAATTGACGATTTCTCCCGAGTCTGCCATGATGCGGAAGATGCATGGAGGCAAGTAGAGAAATGATGGCGGTTACTGACGAGCACACTCCCGTTTCCTCGAGCTACCTGAAGCGGATTCCTCAGTTTTGGGCCAATTCCCTCTTTCCAGAGAAGTCCGCAGCGACTGACTCGACTTCCATCCGCTGGCGTCATCTCCTGTTGCTAATCTTCCTGCCCGCGTTGCTGCTCTACCCCACAAGAAATTTCCTGCTCCTGGAACCCGATGAGGGGCGTTATGCGGAAATTGCCCGGGAAATGATGGTATCCGGTAGTTGGGTCGTGCCCACACTGCAAGGGGAACCGTATCTCGACAAGCCGCCGCTTTTTTACTGGCTCGTGAAAATCAGCTTTCAGCTTTTCGGAGTCTCTGATGCAACCGCTCGATTGGTCCCTGCCCTGGCGGTTCATCTCACCATTCTGGCTCTCTACCTAATCGGAAGAAGAAGCCTTGGTGAGCGCTCCGCTTTATTTTCAGCACTCACTTTGTGCATTTTGCCCGGGTTTATGGGGATGGCTCGCCTGTTAATCCTAGATGGCGTACTGACTTTAACTGTCACACTCGAATTACTCTGTCTCTACGAGGCCATCCGGACTCAGAAACTTCGCCTAGACTGGTGGTACGCCGCGGCCCTGGCAAGTGGACTGGGAATCCTTACCAAAGGACCAATCGCGCTGATGCTAGTCATCCCGCCGCTGATTGCTCACCGCTGGTTGACGGGACGTCGGCGGAAAGCCAGTGTCATGCACTTACTGGGCTACGGGGCCGTGCTTGCGGCCATCAATCTGCCCTGGTACTGGGCCATTTACCAAAAGCAGCCGGTGTTTTTGAAGTACTTTTTCTGGGATCACAACGTGATGCGGTTCCTGCAGCCGTTCGATCACCTGCAGCCGGTATGGTATTACGTCCCCGTCTTTTTCTTGAGTGTACTACCTTGCTTATTCCTAGGTCGATCTTTCATGCGTTGGCTGTTGAATGAATCGAGCGAAGGAAGATCTCAAGACGTCGGCTTCTGGCTTCTCGCGGGCAGTTGGGCCATTATCTTCTTTTCCATCTCGGGCAGTAAGCTACCTACTTACATTCTCCCGGCCTTTCCACCTCTGGCCCTGGTGTTCGGAAGTTTTCTGACCCACAGCCGTCGCTGCGAGCAGAGACCAACGCAACTCGGTGGCTTGGCTTTCGCGTGCGTTCTCTTTCTGGCATTTGCTGTCGCCGTTCCCTTTTACGCTCAGCAGCGTTCGCCGTTAAGAGATCCCGGATTGATGGAACGCGTCTGCAGTGACCCAGAAACGCCGATTGTCTGCTTCCCGCGCAACTGCGATTCCGTCTCGTTCTACCTGAATCGAGCTGATTTGATCAGCCTGCGAGGCAAGCAAGCCAACGATCTGTTGAAAAAGGTTCTGGAAGTTCCGCGAACGGTCGTTCTGTTCACACACGATCATTCGCTGGGAACTTTCGAGCCGATTATGCCGCACGACATTTACCTGGAGGAATCGATTTCTCTCCGGAAACCCAGGCGAGAGCAGAATATCATCGACCGGGTGATCGGAGCCAACCCCTGGGGACTCTGCGACATCGCTGTGGTCAAGCACAAGCGCTGGGGCCCGGACCTGTCAGCCCCCCACGCTGTTCAGAGCGCCCAGGTAGATCCCCGCCAGGTTCATAATCATGAAGATCATGATTATCGCGACTAGTGCCCAGACCGCAAAGCCGCCCATCTTGGTCAGGGCTTTCAGCTGAAACTCGCCCTCCTCGGCATATTGTGCGGCCTGCTGCTTCATCGATTCCGATAAGCGACCGCTGGTCTCTCCGACTTCCAGAACTTCGAGAAATCGAGGTTCGAAGATCCGGCTCATAGTCAGAGATTCCTGCAAATCGTAACCGGCCTTGATCGAGTAGCGAATTCCGGGAAAAGCATTGATGAACACGGCGTTCCCGCTCGCCCTCAGGCTCAAATCCATCGCTTTGATGACCGACATGCCGCTACCGGTGGTCAGGTAAAGTGCCGTGCAGAATCGCTGCATGACAAAGGAGCGGATGCAGGCTCCCAGCTTCGGTACCCGAAGCAGAAAAGCCTCCACCTTGCCTCGAAACCCGTAACTTTTTTGCGTGGCTTTGAAAAAGAAATAGATGGTGAACAGGCTGCCTAGTGACAGTACCAAAAATGTTACCGCCCCGCCCGTCCCCGTCAAACCCAGCACCGCGATCGGTTTACCGCCACTGGTGGAAGCAATAAAACCCAGAATGAAAATCAAAGCGCTGATTACGAAAATCGCCATGAAAAGCTGAAAAACCGGCATGAAAATCATGGAGCGGAATTCCCGTCCCTGAGTCTGACGCAAGGTGAAGTACTTTTCCAGTTCGCCGAACATCTCCGGTAAGTTACCCGTCTCTTCGCCGACGACCGCCAGTTCGCTGAATAATGGTGGAAAACGATCCTTGTAGGGTTGAAGAGCGTCCTTGAACGATTCGCCGGATCGCAACTGAACAGCCAGATCGGAGCATATGGCTCGCAACTCGAGAGCCCCTTTGCTCGCCTGCATTTCCATGACGCGAGGGAAATCCAACCCGGCGGCCAGCCCGTGCCGAAGGGCACGGCACAACGAAATGATGGCACCGAGCGAAATCGTATTCCCGAAAAGCTTCATTTCAGTTCCTCCGCCGCGAAACCGGTATTTATCATAATAGCAGAACCATGAAGTCCAACGCTAATCAATACGACACTCGCTATCTGGAAGGTATCGACCTGTTCAATTCCGGAGATTTTTTTGCTGCCCACGAAATCTGGGAGGAACTTTGGACCGATTGCGATGCGAATGTCCGCCGATTCTACCAAAGTTTGATTCATGCCTCAGTCGCGGTCTATCACTGCCTCAGAGGGAATAACGTCGGTGCGAGCAGATTGCTGGCATCTGGAAGCCGATACGCGAAGCTTTATCCGAACCCCTTTCTTGGCTTTCGACATCAGGAATTCTGGGCCGCATTAGAGACTTGTTTAGCCAGTGCGGATTCGGATGGAAATTTGGACCGGGAACGGATTCCGAAAATTGAGTTGACACTCCTAGACTAAAACGGACAATCGACGAACTCATGGATGACCTATCCTTATCTCTGGCAAATTTTGAAGGGGTGGCCAAGCTGTTTCCGCTGCCGAATCTGGTTATGTTTCCGAACACAGTGCAGCACCTGCATATTTTTGAACCGCGCTACCGACAAATGACGGCCGATGCTTTGCTAGGTGACCGTCTGATTGCACTGGTACTGCTCAAGGACGATTGGGAGAGAGATTACGATCAAAACCCTGCGATTCACTCGATGGCCTGCCTCGGCAAAATCGTAGCCGACAAGTTGCTCCCCGATGGCCGATACAACTTGATTTTCCAGGGTTATTCGCGCGTTCGCCTGATAGAGGAACTTCCCAAAACCCGTCTCTATCGATCGGCGAAATGCGATCTGCTACCCGATAAAATTCCCGAGGATTTCGACTCCCTGCTGAAATTGCGTCGGAAGTTAGCGGAACTGCTTTTACCCAATCTCGGTGAAGGACAGATTCAACGCCATCTCTCCGAGATATTTGAATCCGATATGTCGCTAGGTGTTCTTTGCGATGTGCTTTCGTTTGCGGTCCCATTACCGCTGAAAGAAAAGCAATCGCTACTGGAAATCCTGCCGGTGGAAGAGCGGGCTCAGTTTCTTCTGGAGCGACTGCAAAAACTTCTGGCTACCGGTCCGGCATTCCAAGGGACAAAAAACATATTTCCGCCCCCATTCAGTGCGAATTAGCTGGCCTTCACTCATCCGGTTCCTACAGATACTTCAACTGAACCGCCCCGTTTAACTCCAAGAGGAATTTGCTCCGATGAAACGTGAAAAAGCTGTGACCTTCAAAGGTACGCCGATGACTCTGGTAGGACCGGAGATCAAGGTCGGCGATAAGGCCCCCGATTTCAAGTGCGTCAACGGCCCGACCACGACCGTCTCCCTTTCTGATACCCCGGCGAAAGCCCGGTTGTTCAGCGTGGTTCCCTCCCTGGACACCGGCGTCTGCTCGATGCAGACCCGCAAGTTCGAAACCGCACTCGCTTCACTCAAAGATAAAGTGGCCAGCTATACCGTGAGCCTGGATTTGCCGTTTGCTCAGAAACGCTTCTGTGCGGACCCCGACCATCCAGTGACCCTGCTGCAGCCGATTTCGGACGTGCACGATCACTCGTTTGGCAAGAGCTATGGCGTGCTATTGGAAGGTCTCGCCCTACCGCTTCTGGCCCGAGCGGTGTTCGTGGTCGATGCTTCGGGCGTTGTCAAGTACGTCGAATACGTTTCCGAAGTGACGAACGAGCCGAACTACGATAAAGCCGTGGAAGCTCTGAAATCCATCGCCTAAAAGTCTGAATTTCCTCATTTTGTAAAACTCGAAGCCGGGGTTTTCCCATAACACCCGGCTTGCCCGATCCCTCCAATTCCTATTTTCCGCAGGACCGTTGTTAAACTCGGGCGAATAGGCCAAGTTTATCAATCGTGACGCCCCCTTCCGATAATTACGATCCTTACCGGGGCCAGATTGCTATTTTTTTGAATTCTTTCTGTTTATGCTGTAGATGGCTCCATTTTTTAGTTCTACGAATAAGTGCGGATGTACGGAGATGAGGCCCCCTCGGAGTTTAAGATGAAAACATTCAAATATGGATTAGTGTTCAGCCTGTTCTCGTTGACCTATGGAAGCGGAACGGCCCAGGCCGGATGGAACAACGTTTTCCAGACCACCTGCAATTGTAACCAGCCGCAGCAACGAAGCTCTTACTTTGCCCCGGAAACTTCCTGCCAGAAAGTCGAATATGTGCAGCGAAGCTACTACACTCCAGTAACCGTCTGGAAGCGGGAAGTGTATGAGGAACCGGTCACTGTCAAGTATCGCTCTTTCTACTGGGAACCCGTTGAGAGCATGACCTACACGAGCTACTACGATCCCTGCACCGGCTGCAGCCAGCGCGTGGCCGTGCCGCGAACGTCCTATCGCCTTCGCTCCCAGGAAAATTGTGCCCAGAAGTACGTCCAGCGCAGCCGGCTGGTACCGGTGACCGAGATGCGCGTTTCCTATTACATGGAACCGGTGATTACCCGTTACACTCCGCCGCCGTCACCTTGCGACAGTTGCGGTCGAGCACCGACGATCTCCGAAGGTACAAATGGTGCCCGCCTGGGTTCCCCGAGCGACGGGGCACCCGCTCGGATGCCGGAAGACCGTATCAGCCCGCCGAACATCCCCCAGAGCGGCTACCGGGCGCCTGCACCCGCTACAACCCCCATTCAGAACAATACTCCTCCTCTGCGACTGGATCGTTTCAGCAGCAATAGTCGCAGCGGCGAAGTGCAAGGCGTGCTGGTCGCCGAAGACCGATTCACCCCTCGAGCCAACACTCGAGTGACTCTGGTGAACAAGACCAACCCCAGCGAACAGAAGGTACTGAACACCGACAGCATGGGACGGTTCAATACTAACGTCCCGAGCGGCGAATGGTCGATCTATGTACCGACCTCGACCGGCAAAGCAGAATATCACAGCACCCTGGCCGTGCGGGATAACGATATGCGAAATGTGACCATCGTCAGCTGGTAATGCATTAGAGAACGAAAATCATGCAAGCCGTTGAATCTGGAAAGATTCAACGGCTTGCGGCGTATAGGGTTGCTATTTTTACGGATGCTTAGCGAATTAGAACTGTTCCAAAAATCGCAAATCGTTAGCCCAGAACTGGCGAATGTCATCAATGCCGTATTTCAGCATGGTAATTCGCTGCGGCCCTAGCCCGAATGCAAATCCACTCACTTGATCCGGATCGTAACCCCCATTGCGGAGAACGGTGGGGTGAATCATCCCGGCGCCCATGATTTCCAGCCAGCCGGTGCCCTTTGTCAAGCGGTCGGCGTTGGGGTCTTCCTTGGGCCAGTCGATATCGACTTCGATGCTCGGCTCGGTAAACGGGAAATAGCTCGAGCGAATCCGAATCTGGCGTTCTTCCCCAAATAAACGTCGAGCAAACGTGGTGATCGTTCCTTTCAGATCGGTCATCGTCACATTGGGGCCAACTACCAGGCCTTCGACCTGCTCGAATTGAATCTCGCTGCGCGGCGTGATCGCTTCGTAACGATAGCAGAAGCCGGGCAACACTGCTCGGATCGGCTGAGGGCAGAATTCCTTCATCACATGGATCTGGCCGGGCGAGGTGTGCGTTCGGAGCAACACACCAGGCGTTTTGGTGTGGAAGGTATCCCACATATCGCGGGCCGGGTGATGGGCCGGCATGTTCAGAAGTTCGAAATTGGTCTGATCGTCTTCCACTTCCCGGCTACGGAAAATCTGGAAACCCATATCGGAGAAGATGCTATAGATCTCCCGCATCACGCGCGTGGCCACATGCAGGCCGCCTTTGGCCGGCGACCGACCGGGCAAGGTGATGTCCAGCGGGTTTTCGTTCAAGCTGGCGAGCAAGGCGGCTTCTTTGGCTTTACCGAACGCCGACTCATAAGCCGTTGAAAGGGCGACCTTAACCCGGTTGGCTTCCTGGCCGTAGCCTTTGCGCTCGGCGGGCGGCAGAGTGCCGACCAATTTGAGGGCAGCGGGAATTTCTCCCCGATCGCCGAAGTACTTGGTATTCCAAGCTTTTAAAGAATTTTCGTCGGAGCAAACGGCCAGCTCTTCAGTGGCTTTAGTTTCGAGAAGTTTCAACGCTTCGATAGACATGCGAGGTCTCTAAACGAAAACAGGGGCCGAAGCCCCTGTGGTGTTTAACTCAATCCTTTGGGGAGGTGCTTCTTGGCCAGTTCCACGAGCTGGGTGAAGGCCTCCGGATCGTGAATGGCAATTTCCGATAAGGACTTGCGATCCAGAATAACGTTCGCGTTTTGCAGTCCGCAAATCAAAAGGCTGTAGCGGAATCCCCGACTGCGGCAGGCCGCATTGATGCGGATGATCCACAGCCGTCGGAATTCGCGTTTCTTCCGGCGACGGTCGCGGAAAGCGAATTTACGAGCTCGAATTAAGGTAACGATCGACTGACGATAAAGATTATGTCGGCTAAGGCGAAAACCTTTGGTAAGTTTTCGAGTACGTTTTCGGCGACGCATCAGCGTCTTGCCGCTACCTGCACGAACCATCAAACACTCCCATTCAAGCGAATTTTAGATTTTGAGTAAGTTTGCGTAAGCGGTTGAATCAACCACCCATCGCGGTGATGTATTTCTGGGCGGTCGCATCGGTTCCGACTCGGGTTCGGCTTAACTGACGCTTACGCTTGGAAGTACGTCCACTCAAAAGGTGACGCTTGGCCGGGCTGTGGCTGAGCAGCTTTCCCGTACCACTAATCTTGAATCGCTTGGCAAGACTGCGATTCGTCTTATTCTTTGTGGCCATGTTACCCTATCCTGTCTGTGTAATCAAACCCGGCGACGAGGGTTATCGCCGTAGTCGTTGGGCGCGTAACTGCATCGGAACCGTTCCGAAGCGAACAGAAATGATATGAAAGCGACTACAGCGCGGCTACCAAATCTCAAAAAAGGAATTGGAATACTTTACCCCTTTAACGACTAGTAAAATGTAGGCGTATGATCACTCGCACCCAACTCGAAGCAATCTCGCAAGAGGCCGAAGCCGCCGATCAGGATATGGCTTGGCCGACCGCGATATGGAACATCTATCGGGAAGCCGGAGTGTTCGGCTGGTCGATCCCCCAAAACTACGGCGGCAGCGAGAAATCTTCCCTGGAGATTTTCACCGGAATGGAAGCTCTGGCGGGGGTTTGTTTGACGACCGCTTTCGCCTTCAGCCAACGGGAAACGGCCATTCGCCGGATCCTTGCCGGGCCAGAGCATCTCAAACAAAAACATTTGCCCCAATTGGCTGCGGGTACCGATTTCCTCACGGTCGGCCTGTCGCAACTCACCACCTCCCGTCAACACATCGGACCGGCCTTGACGGCGGAAGCCTCCGGGGAAGGCTATCTGATTCATGGCGAAATCCCCTGGGTTACCGGTGGCGATCGGAGTTCAGCCCTGGTCGTGGGAGCTACCCTGTCCGATTTGAAGCAAATCCTCTTTCTGCTTCCAACGGATCAAAAAGGAGTTCAGATCGATCCACCCATGCCGATCACAGCACTGCGTGGTTCCCGGACGGCGGCCGTGCATTGCGATCAGGTGATAGTCGAAAACTCCCTCCTGATCGCCGGTCCAAGCGAAGCAGTTCTCGGAAAAGTGGGTGGCGGCGGCCTGGAAACCTCCTGCTTGGCGTTGGGTCTGGCCGGAGCCGCTATCGATTCGCTTGAGGAACAGGCTAAATTGCGACCCCCCTTGCAGAGATTGGCGGAAAAATTCGAGGAAGAGCGTGTCTTGATCCGCCAGCGGTTGCATCAACTGGTATCCAGCACACCCGATCCGGAGGCGACTCTGAAACTTCGGGTCGATTGTACGCGACTGGCGCTAAAATCCACTCAAGCCAATTTATTGGCCACAAAAGGGGCCGGGTTCATCAGCCCCCACCCGGCCCAGCGCTGGGCTCGCCAGGCGATGTTTTTCCTGGTCTGGTCCTGTCCCCGGCCGGTTGTAGAGGGAATGCTGGAAGAATTCTTGGGCGAGTAAACCCTGTGCGATCCCTTACCCCTCGACATCCCACGAGAAATTCTTAGAATTCTAAGCTTGTAAGTAGTTGAGAAATTCAAAAAGGGAAAATAGATGCAGAAGTCCAAAGCTCGCCGACGGGCCACCAAACGTCGCAAGAAAGCAGTTAAGAACACGACTTTCAAAACGCTCCGCGTCTCCACCAAGAAGCGCTACGTCTAGTCTGATAAAGGCAAAAACGAAAATCCTCAGGCGATTCCGCTAATATTCTCAGGAATCGCCGATCATCAAACCTTCTCGCCAGATTCTCGCAATCTACCCCAACTCCCTCTGCCCAGAATCCCGCATTTGATTAGCATTTCCAGATCAGTCCTAACCCCGTCACGCAACCGCCGGGAAACCGCATGCGTAGTTCGTTTATAGCCTGGATTGTCCTGCAAGTCGCTCAGAGCAGTTTGTTGGCTGATGAGCCATTCCGTTTTTTTGAACCAGTTCAGCCGCCGCGCAAAATGCAGATCGTGGCCCACCTGGGCATGCACCAACTGGCACCCGAAAACTCTCCCGCGGCCTTACTCGCCTGCTCCAGCGACTACATCGAGTGGGCTCAAGTCCCTATCCGGCTTACTCGGGATGGTAAGCATGTGATTCTGAGCGATGAGACGGTCGATCGCATAACCAGCGGGCATGGGAAGGTTTCCGAACTAACCTTGGCGGAACTCAAAAAACTCGATACCGGGAGTGCCTACTCCGAACGCTTCAAAGATACACCGATCCCGACATTGGCAGAAGTGTTGAAACTCAGCAAAGGGAAATTGAATCTGGTTCTCCAATGTGAACGAGTCGACTCCAAGCTACTGGTGAAGGAAATTCTAGGCGCCCAGATGCAGAATCAGGTTCTGGTGCAGGCCGAACCAGACGTCCTGAAAAAGATCTCACAGGTTGCTGACCAAAAACTGGCCAAGATGCTTTCTTTTAATCCCGATCAGGATAAGCTCGAAAACTGGATCTCGGAATTTCAGCCGGACGCCGCATTGGTTGAAGCGGATCGATTGACCAACGCGTTATGCAAAACACTGCAGACTCGAGGCATCAAACTCTTCGTTCAAGCGACTGGCTCCCCGGATAGTTTCGAAGTCTGGAATAAACTCATTCATTTCCCGATCGACGCTATAGTCACCGATAACCCAGTCGGAGTGCGCTTCGCTGAAGTGCGAAATCGCATTCCGAATTTCCCAGTTAAAATCTCTTATCATCGCGGGGCCTGCCGGTATGCGCCCGAGAATACGCTCGCTTCCATCCAGATGGCGGCGGCTCTGGGAGCCGACTACATCGAGGTCGATATTCGCCCCACTTCCGACGGAAAATACATGCTCTTGCACGATAGCACGCTCAATCGCACCACCAACGGCAAGGGGCCCATCCGAAAATCGAGTTTCGACGAAGTGCGGGCACTGACTGCCGGTGCCTGGTTCAGCAAAGCTTATGCGGATCAGAAAGTTCCCACACTTTCTGAAGGGCTTACCGCCATGGGAAAACAATCGCACGGCTATCTGGATTCCAAGGACATCACCCCGGAAGATCTTTTGGCGGCGATGCAAAAACATGACTTGATGGAACGATCCGTCGTTTATCAATCTGCCCAGTTTCTCGAGAAGTTGAAAAAACTCCATCCGAAGGTTCGTGCCCTACCCCCTTTGGATAAAGTCGAATATTTCGATAAGGTGGCTGCGATATCCCCCTACGGCTTCGATACCGAATGGAAGATCCTATCCAAAGAGTTGATCGAAAAAGCTCACAATACCGGCATAAAAATCTTCTCGGATTCCCTCGCACCTCTTCACGAAAATGTCGAGGAGTATCTCAAGGCCATGAACTGGGGAATTGATGTCATCCAGACTAATTATCCGCTAAGAGTTTTGCGTGCGATCGAGCTGTTCACCCCATCGGCAAAATCAACAAATTCGAATTGAAGTCCATGAGCGCAGAAACCCCGAGGAGAGGTAGTTGTGCCTCCCCGGGAAATAGGACGAAGGAAATTTCTGTTTACTTGCCCGATTTGGGGGCGAGCATGGCCGTCATACGCTTGCCTTCGAGCGAAGGGGGCTTTTCGACTTTGGAACAGTCGACTAGCTTTTCGAGAATCATTTTTATGATTCTCTGGCCTTCTTCGATATGCTGCATTTCGCGACCGCGGAACATCACGTTCACCTGCACCTTATCGTGGTGTTCAAGGAACTTGCGAGCCTGGGCCACTTTAGTATCGATGTCATGTTCGCCCGTTTTGGGTCGGACGCGAATTTCTTTGACCTTCTGCTGATGCGCTTTCGCTTTCCCGCTCTTACGAGTCTGCTCGTAACGAAATTTCCCGTAATCCATGAGCTTACAGACCGGGGGACGTTCGCTGGCGGAGACTTCCACCAGGTCCAACCCCTGATCGCGAGCCATCATCATGGCCTCGGCCGTTGGCACAATACCGTGTTGCTCGCCGTTGGCGCCAATTAATCGGATGGGAGAGAGCCGGATTTGTTCATTAATACGAGGATTATTGCGGTCACCCGGACGCGGTGGGGCGTTGCGGTCACGATCGAACGGAGGAATAAATGGTCTCCTGTCAAAGAAATAAAGTAAAACCCAAGAACCTCTTCGGTCACTGTTACTCTTATGTCTAACTGCCGTTTGACCTTTTGTCAACGGGTTTATTTGCATAGTTTAATACAAGGCGGAAATTTCGTCGCAAAGGAGGCTCCGTGCCAGAACTTCCCGAAGTGGAAACGGTCGTCCGGGATTTGCGCCCGGAACTGATCGGTCGACAGCTTGGTAGAATCCACCGCAGTGCCCGGAATCTGCGCCGAAAATGGCAGCCCGAGTGGGATCTGCAAATCACCGGACGCAAGATTCAAGCGATAAATCGCCGGGGAAAATGGATTCATATCGCTCTGGACACCGGCCCTTATCTGGTGGTTCACCTGGGGATGACCGGCCAGTTGCAGGTCCACGGTCAAGCGATCTCCATACCCGCTCATACCCATCTGCGAATGGAACTCGATTCGGGCGAGCGGGAATTACGCTTCACCGATATCCGGCGATTCGGCAGTTTTCAATTTTTTCAAAATCTGAGCGACTGGGAAAGTTCGGTCACCGAACCACTGGGGCCAGAGCCTTGGGATTTGACCCCGGAATATTGGAAAGAGAAGCTGAAAAAGGCGAATCGAAACCTCAAAGCCCTTCTTTTGGATCAGTCGATTGTGGCCGGGGTGGGCAACATTTATGCCGACGAATCCCTATTTCACGCGGGCATTCATCCCACTACTCTGGCCAGCCAATTATCCGCCCGCCGCGGCGAAAAGCTCCGGCAGTCGGTCGTGGAGATACTCACCCGGGCCATCGAGTTGCGAGGGTCGACCATCCGCAACTACGTGGGCGGTTCCGGTCTCAAAGGGGGCTATCAGGATGCCTTTTTCGTTTACGGCCGTACCAATCAGCCTTGTTTGAAATGCTCAAAACCGATTGAATGTATCCGCTTGGCGGGACGATCCACTCATTATTGCCCCCGTTGTCAGAAAGCTTGAAGCATGTCCTATCGGACGTTGAAAAATCTCCTGGGCGAGAATAACCTCGAGCGCAAGTGCCGAATTCTCTTCGGCGTATCGACGCTCTGCCTGATTACATTCAGCTTCTGGATTTTCGCCCGCCAAACCGAAGAACTAGCCTTCAATCAAACCGAACAGACGGCGAAGGTTCTGGTTCCCCTGATTCTCACGAGTTACCACACCGATCAGAACAAAAAAGGCGCGATGCTCGATCTTCAAAGCCGTTTCGAGGATCAATGGCAGGACAAGTATCGCAAATACAAATTCCGCCTCATCAAACCGAATGCCCGTCTGGCGGAGCATAAGGCCGAAGGACTCGAAGTTCCCCTGCTCGCCGATTACGTTGCCAACCCCGAAAAACAGGAAATCTTCTCGCGAAGTACGAATTCCGACATTCTGACATACATCGCTCCCATTCGTGCTTCAAATAGCTGCATCGCCTGCCACAACGAGATTGAAAAAAAACACAACGGCCAGGAAATTGCGGATAACGATCTCATGGCCCTCCTGAAGATCCAATTCGACACCGAAGGGATTGAGGACAGCGTGCATTCCAACCGGGCCATGCTCATCACCATCGCCCTGGTGACTTCGCTGATCCTTATGGGGGGAAGCTATGTGATTATCCGATACGTGATAGTGAAGCCGCTCCGCCATTTGAAAGAAGTCAGTGATGCCATTACGGAAGGCAAGACCAACGTTCGGGCGGAAATCCAAACCGGAGACGAATTCGAGGATCTCAGCATTGCTTTCAATCGGATGTTGCGAAAATTGATGGAGGCCCGGGATAAAGCGAATGATTTGAATGCCAGCCTGGATAAGAAGGTGGATGATTTAGCCCGGGCCAACCTGCTGCTGGTAGAATCCGACCGCAGCAAAAGCGACTTTTTGGCAACCATTAGCCATGAGTTGAGAACGCCTTTGAACAGTATTCTGGGATTCAGCGATGTACTGCTTTCCAATACCGGCAGTCTGAATGAAAAGCAGGCACGCTGGATAGCCAACATTAAAAGCAACGGTCAGCAGTTGCTGAACCTCATCAACGACATTCTCGATTTGGCGAAGATCGAGGCCGGGCGCATGGAAATTCGCTCGGACGACATCTCCCTGACCGAACTCTGCGAAAATCAAATTGCGATGGTCCGTTCCCTCTCGGAAAGAAAGCGCATCGACCTGCGCACCCGATACGATTCGGTAGTCCCGCTAATCAAGCAGGATAGCGTCAAGCTCCGGCAAATTCTTTCAAATCTGTTGAGCAATGCGGTGAAGTTTTCACCCGAGGGAGGGCGGGTAATCCTCTCGGTCGAAGTGAAAGACGAAAAATTGATCCTGGCGGTCACCGATAATGGCATTGGGATCGCCCCAGCCGATCAGGAAGTCATTTTCGAAAAGTTCCGGCAGTCGGGTTCGATTCTCACCCGCGAACACGAAGGCAGCGGTCTGGGTCTGTCGATTGTTCGCGAAATGTGTAAACTTCTGGGCGGTACCGTCACCCTGAAAAGCGAACTGGGTCGCGGCAGCGCCTTCACCATCACTTTGCCTACCACGGTTCGCGACGGTTCCCGTTACGACTTTGTGCTCCCCAATGCCGATAGCCACGCCAAATCCAAATCGATAAGTCGGGAGACCGTGTGAATCCCCTTTCGGCCCACGCCTGGGATGTCAGCACGGCTGAAGCCGTAATCATCCAGAACGATCTGGCCCATAAAGTCCGAACCGAACCGCTCCCCTCCCCCGTCCGAGTCATTGCGGGGATGGATGTCAGCTACAATCGATTTTCCGATCTGCTGTTCGCATCCATCGTCGTTCTCAGTTTCCCGGAACTGGAAGTACTGGAGATCCAGAACGCGAGCCGGCAGACGCACTTCCCCTACCAGTCGGGCTTTCTCTCGTTTCGCGAGGCACCGGTGCTGCTAGAAGCGTTCGGACAGCTCCGGCAGAAAGTCGATCTGGCTTTTCTCGACGGCCAAGGGATCGCCCATCCAAGAGGGTTAGGGATCGCCAGCCACGTGGGAGTCTTACTGGATCTTCCGACTATCGGAGTGGGCAAATCGAAACTGTTCGGGCAGTACACCGATCCGGGTCCTGAGGCAGGCGACTGGTCCGACTTGACGTACAAAGGGAAAATTCTCGGGGCGGTGTTGCGGACGAAAAGAAACGTCTCCTGCGTCTACGTTTCCATCGGGCATCGGGCGGTGTTAGCAAGTGCTATCGAACTGGTTATGCGGTGCGTTCGCAAGCATCGTATTCCGGAACCGACACGTTTGGCTCATGAAGCGGTCAATCAGTTTCGTCGAGAGCATTCCGCTGGCGATTCGCAAGAGGACGCTTCGTAGTCTCGACGTACAAACATGAGGATTTTTTCAACTTGTTTGCCAAACGCCCGGCTCGAATTGCAGACGATTCCCGGCATGCTGGCATTACATAGGGAGGTCGACAAAAGTCGCATCAGCTTGGTCCGATTCCTCGAAGCTGGCTTCCCGACGCGTCGATTAGAGAATTAGACGCCAATGACCGCGAGGGTCCGGCTTCGGCCTGACGTTTGGATTCTGCGGTATAATGCATTTAAGCGAGCGAAAAATCTGGGTTAGCTTGTCTATCTTTCCCATCTTTCGGTTGCTTAGCTGCCATTGTGATTTACATTAAACTCAAAGGTAGGCGGTTTGTACCGAGCTTACCTTCGGGGAGTTGATTCATGCCTGACAACGGTTTTCGCAAATCGCCGAGAAAGCGATTTAGCTTTCTGACCAGCCAACTTGGGAAACGCGCCCGTTTCTCGGGGAAACTGGCTCACAGCATTCAGGAGGAAAGCCGTGATTCCACTATACGCCAGGATCTTGTGCTTCGGGCACAGGAGAAAATCGCCATGGGGATTTACGATCATCCCTCGATTTTAGAGCAAGCGTTCGATCGGATGCGGGAATCCCTGGAAACCCGATAAGATTAAAAAACGATAAAACGGCAGCCAATCGGCCAATCCGATTGGCTGCCGTTTTTTTGTTGGCTAAACTGTTAGAAGCAGGAATTATTGTCCGAGGATTTCGCAGGTGCCGCTCCCCTCCGTCTCTGTTTCTCAAACTCCCGAAGAGAAATTTCGGGAGTTCCTGACCTCCCGGGCGAAGGCCCAGCGCTACACCGATCAGCAGCGCGATCTCGTGCGCTTTATTTTCGAAAAACACAATCATTTCGATGCCGAGCAACTCGTCGATGACCTGAAAGCCGGGGGCTTGAAGATCAGCCGGGCGACCATCTACCGCACTCTGACCAAACTCGTGGAAGCCGGAATGCTCCGCCGGTTGGAAGTCGGCCTGCGAACCTACTATGAACACGACTACGGCTACCCGCAGCACGATCACCTCGTCTGCGAAAGCTGCAACAAGATCATCGAGTTTCAGAATCCCCAACTCGAAGCAGTTGTCGCAGCCGTCTGTGCCGCCGAATCCTTCCAGCACGCCAGTCATTCCTTATTGATCCGGGGGACCTGCCTGGAATGCAATAAGGCTCGTTCGAACAAACGAAAACTGGATCTTATTTAGTTTGAAATTACCCCTCCCAAATGAATATTCGGCACATTTTAACAAACATTTTTCTGAGCAAACCGAGCGTGTACTACGCTTTGACGGTGTAGTCCCTCGGTTCTGTTGAGAAGGTGTTTTTTGTCTTTCGATAGCTCCAAAAAACTTCGCGTCCTGCTCCTGGCCGAAATGTGTAACCCCAGTTGGACGAGCGTGCCGCTGATCGGCTACAATCTCGCCGCGGCATTGGCCCGCCATCCCCATCTGGAAGTCACTCTGGCCACCCAGATCCGAAATCGAATCGCTCTCGAGGGAGACCCGATCCACCGACATGCGCGGGTCGAATATGTCGATACCGAATACATCGCTAAACCATTCCATAAGCTAGCGACCCTCCTACGGGGTGGAAAGCAATTGGCCTGGACGATCGACACGGCGATGATGTGGCCTTCCTACGTCACTTTCGAGAAGGCCGTTCGTCGAAAATTTGCCCGGGAATTCGAGCAGCAGAAATTCGATATCATCCACCGGCTGACGCCGGTGACTCCCACTCTTCCCAGCCCGCTCGCCAAATCGGTTTCCATTCCCATGCTGGTCGGTCCGATGAACGGCGGCCTGCCCTGGCCCAAGGAATTCAAACACTTGGCCCGTCAGGAAAAAGAATGGCTGCTGGCCCTTCGCGGCGTTCACAAACTCCTGCCGTACTTCCGTTCCACCTATCGACATCTGGCGGGCTACATAGCCGGGAGCCGGGAAACGGAAGCCAAAATTCCCAGGCATTTTCACGGTAAAAAATTCTTCATTTCAGAAAATGGCATCGATCCCGAGAAGTTTCCCATCGCTGATAAGTGGTGCAAACCCCAAGGAAATTTTCAATTCATCACGGTCGGACGGCTGGCTCCGGTCAAAGGGTTAGACATGATCATTGAGGCCCTCGCCTCAGTGCCAAATGAGCTCTCACCGCGTCTCGTTATTGTTGGCGATGGCCCGGAACGGACCCGCCTGGAACGACTGGTGGCCGAAAAAAACTTGCAGGCGCAGGTACGATTCACGGGTTGGCTAGCTCAGGCGGATATTTCAAGGGAGTTGCGGTCCAGCCAGGCCTTCCTCTTTCCCAGTGTGAAAGATTTTGGGGGAGGAGCTGTTTTAGAGGCAATGGCATGCGGTTTGCCAAGCATTGTTTTAGATTACGGCGGCCCCGCGGAACTGATTACCCCAGCTACCGGCATACGGTTACCGCTGCTGAAACGCGAGGCTTTGGTGCCCCTTTTGGGGCAATCTATGCGACTTTTGGCCACGGATCACGCATTATGCGAACAGATGTCCGTGGCTGCCAGTCTAAGAATTACAGAAGTTTTTACATGGAATGCAAAAGCTTCAAAAATTTATAGCTTCTACAAAGATATTCTCCATGTCGAACAAGCAAAGCCGGAAGTTGTCGATCGCGGGCTGAGACGGGAAAGAAAATGGATATTGCCGTCCCGGAAGTCGGTGGTGGGCCGAAGTTCCATGACGGCGTCCGCCACCTAAAGTACTTGAATTTCCTAGTTACCCCTATGCAAGTGCGTGGTTGTTGATCTAATAATTGCATTACATCTGAAGTGAATATACATGGCAACTAGTTTCGATTACCTGACAGCTCCCGGGACCGACGGAACTGTCCGCTTCAACCCGACGACCCCGCGATATCGCGAGAGGCTTTCCCGGATGTACGATGCCGGATCGAGTGCCCCGAAAAAGACCTTGCGAGTTCTATTAATCGCCGAGATGTGCAACCCGACTTGGACCAGCGTTCCTTTAGTTGGCTACAATTTCGCCCGGGCTCTGGCTCAACGCGACGATCTCTCCATTCACCTGGTCACTCATATCCGCAATCAGGAAGGAATCGAGCAGATCCCGATCCCGAAGTTGAACCGGTTGACCTACATCGACAATGAATTCATCACTCGCCCCATGCACCAAGTTTCGAAATGGCTGCGCGGCAGTAAAAAGCCCGCCTGGACCATCGCGACCGCGAGTCAGTGGCCGGGCTATATGCTCTTCGAACGGCAGATTCACCGCCAATTCTTCCGCGAACTGGAGGAAGGCGCCTTCGATATCATCCATCGCCTGACCCCGCTGTCGCCGACGATCCCCAGTCCGCTCGCCCGAAAAACGCGAATTCCGATGATTATCGGCCCACTCAACGGGGGTCTCCCCTGGCCCAAGCAATATCCCGAGTTGGTCAATCGCGAA
Organism: Telmatocola sphagniphila; assembly: GCF_018398935.1. GTDB lineage: Bacteria > Planctomycetota > Planctomycetia > Gemmatales > Gemmataceae > Telmatocola > Telmatocola sphagniphila. The sequence goes on from NZ_CP074694.1 coordinate 2,935,061, forward strand.
GGTGAATGGCTCGTTAACGCTCGATTCTTACATAAACTGCTTCCCTTCTATCGTTCTTCCTATGCCCGACTGGCCGGCGTGATCGCGGGAAGCAAACATACCAATACGGAACTTTCGGCCTCTTTCCGCGGCCTCCGCTTCTACCTGCCCGAAAACGGCGTCGATCTGGAGCTATTCCCACCGCGCCGGACTGAAAAGGTTGCCAACTCTCGGTTTCGCTTCGTCACCGTAGGTCGGCTGGTGCCCTACAAAGGCTTCGATTTGATCATGGAAGCGATGGCCGGTTGCGAAGAATTGAAAGATTCCGAGTTGGTCATCATCGGCGAAGGTCCGGAGAAAGAGTCTCTTCAGAATCTCATCGCGACCAAAGGTCTGCAGGATCGCGTCCGACTTCTTGGTTTCCTCAGCCAGGATAAGATTCACAAAGAATTCGAATCCTCTGATGCCTTTGTATTCCCCAGCTTGCGGGAATTTGGCGGAGCCGTGGTGCTCGAAGCCATGGCCGTGGGATTGCCTTCGATCATCGTCGATTACGGCGGACCTGCGGAACTGTTGGATTCGGAAAGTGGCATCCTGCTACCGATGGTCGAACGGGCTCCGCTCGTCGAAAAACTCCGCGACGCGATGGTTCGTCTGAAATCCGATCCAAAGCTATGCGCAAAAATGAGCCAGGCAGCAATGCGGCGGATTCAGGATCATTTCACCTGGTCGGCCAAGGCCGAGCAGATTACGCAGTTCTATCAGCAGACCATCGAAGATAGTCACCATCGCGGGATCTGATCGTGGGTCTGTTACATTCGATCCGAACATGGGGAGCGAAACGGTTGCTCGTTCGCACCCATCGAATCACTCATCGCCTGCCGGTGCAACTCGTCGCCGTGAAGCCTGCTCGCGTGCTGGTCTTGGCCCCTCATATGGATGACGAAGTGATCCCGATCGGTGGGACACTCGCTTTACATCGACAAGTCGGTAGTACGGTCGGCGTGATATATGTCTCCGATAGTGCGGGCGATCCCGAACAGACAAAAAAAGCCAGTGAAACGGCCGTTCGCAAGGATGAGGCCAGAGCCTGTTCGCAATTTCTAGGCTTTGAGATACTGAATTTTCTCGATCTACCCGATGGCAGCCTCACCCAGCATGAACCAGCCATTGCCAGTGAAGCCGCCCGGATTCTGGCCGATTGGAAACCCGATCTGATTTTCGCCCCTTTCCCGACCGATCATCATCGGGACCATCAGGCCACCACCGCTGGATTATGTCGAGCCATTCAACAATCCGGTTGGTCGGGAGAAGTCTGGGGTTATGAGGTCTGGTCGACACTTTGGCCCAATCGCTGCGTAGATATCACGGCCCAGGTTGAGACGAAGCGTCAGTCGATTCTCTGCCACGCTTCGCAGTGCGCGAACATGTCCTATGTGGAGTCGGCGCTTGGTTTGAATCGCTATCGGGGTTTGAAAGTGGGAGTCGCTTACGCCGAAGCGTTTTATGCTGCTGAGGCCAAGGAGTTTGTGAAACTCTGTAACGAGTTGCTCGAAAGGATTTGAAGAAAACCTCAATCGATAGCTTATAAAATAAACAGTAGCTCAACGAATAAAGGGAATTCGTTCCTTACCCTCGGCACTCGCCCTAGGGGTCTAACATGAGCAATCAATTCCATTCCGCTTCCACAGTTCATACCGCAATCCGTTGGTTGGCCCGAATCAGCAGTCTTCTGTTGATCGGACTCGTAATAGCGATCTTTTTCGGCGCTGGGGGTTTTCCAAAAATCGCTGGCGAGCAAAATTCCGTAAAGATCGAATTCCTCGCCTTGGGCGTTATGCTAATTGGCCTCGTCGTAGGTTGGTGGCAGGAACTGGCTGGCGGACTCGTAACTTTGGCAGGGTTGGTGGGCCTCAACGTCGTGGAATTGCTTGTTAACGGACGACTGGCCCAAGGAGCATTCCCCGCCTTCGTCATTCCCGGAGTTCTGTTCCTGCTCAGCGGGCTGATGACCATTAGGATGCAAAAGAATCTGAGTAAAACTTTTTGAAACAGTAGAAGCCGGCAGAACATGGGTCCCGCCGGCTTCTACTCGGAATTTTAGCCATTCGCCATTTCGGAAGCTTAGGGCTTCACTACTGGTCCCAGGATGGGATCGGCTTTAAGATCGATCGCCATTTCGGTCAGTTTGATTCGCAGGGCGTCGGAGAGTTTGCGCAACTCCGGGCGTACATCCCGAGCATAGGCTTCGGTTACCCGGTTATTCGCGTCGATCACGGCCCCATCGAGTGCCACTCCCGCGAACAAACCGCGGCTACGAGAATAGGACATGATTTCCGCTTCCAGCTTCGCATCGGTAGCCGCCGCGACATTGCGTCCGACAGGTCCTGCCGCAATGGCTGCATCAGCTCCCAGTGTCAGCTTGTTTTTGCCTTCCAGAATTCGGTCGAGGCTCTTGCGCTTTCGGAAAATCAAAACCACATCGGTCGATTCCACACCAATTTGGAACCCGACGCTGGCTCCGCCGAGATCGACGAAGACCGGTTCACCCCAGTGACCTTCTTTATCGCGAGTCATCACCAATCCGTGCCCGCCGCGACCCGCGAAAACGAATCCAACTTTCACAACATTGGGAATAATAGCTATCCCTTGAGCGTCCGCGATCAAGGAAGGAGGAATTCCCTTAAGCGGATCCTTGGAGAGATCCTTCAAAATCTCAATCGAGTTCTGAATGGTCTGTCCCGGTGAGGGCGGTCCGGCTGAAACTGAGCCCACGGTCAATCCAATCAGAGCCATACTAGCCACAATGAAGCGATACATCTTGGTCTCCCTTCCACGTGTTGGTGTACTTTCTGTATTTCGCTCGACTTACCTGAAATTAGACAGCATTTTTCAGGCCATGCAATGGCAAGTGACTTGGGGAAGGCTATCCGGATATAACGACTGGGCGAACTGTGACAATTGGGCAAATTTAAAGTGCACAAAAAGATAAACTAGGCTTCAATCCGGAACAAATACGATTCCCAATTACCGTTAAGCCAGCTCTTTCTCCGGTACCCAGATCCCGTGAAAGCCGTAAGGTACCCGCACAGGTAGCATCACCCGAGCCACTGGCTCTTTCATGTTCCGGGCATCGACGATCAGCAACTCGCTTTTATTTGACGCTTTGTCGTACACGTAGGTCATCAAATAGCCCTCATCCTCCGATTTCGCGGACGCGCGTGCTACAAAAACGGCCTCCCCGCAGAATTGCCCATCACCTAACTTGTGGCTTTCGGCCGATTTCTTGGTGAAATCGTGCTTGCGAATCTCCGTGGCAAATTCGCCTCCCCCCGAAGCCGTGTAGCCAAACCGAGCCGACTTACCGATGAAGGACTCATTGATGCGCGGCATCTCGCTCGTGTAATCATCCAGAATTTCTTCGGAAACTTTGCCGTTCTGGAAATTAAATTTCCAGCAATAGAGAACCGGATTTAGAGCCTCCGACTTGGCGTTGTCACTCAGTTCCAGGGCCCCAGGGAACGCCGGGTAACGGCAGCCGATCAGAACGACGGAATCCCCTTCCTCGTAGGCATTCAGCGAGTGAAACATGAAACCGGTTTTGGCTTCGAACCACTTCACGGGAGTATCGGGCTTGGAATTTCGGGGTAAAAAACCGAAGCGGGAAGGCTGATCTTTATCGAAGTGCCAGGGCGATTTACCGACGAAGGCCCGTTCCATCGAGAAGATCTGCGGGAAGTCGAAGAAAATCGCGTACTTTTTGGTGATGGCGAAATCGTGCATCATCACCGGATGCTTCAACTCGATTTTTCGGGTATCGGTCAAGACACCTTTTGCATCGATGTGATAATAGTAAGCCGCATTTTTCGTCGTGTAGCAGAAGCCGAGCAACTCGCCGGTTTCCGGATCGACCTTGGGATGGGCCGTCATCGGACCTTCGAGTTTAGCGGCAAAATCGTACTCGCCGACGGTCGCCAGATCGGGAAGGTGAATCTCGTGCGGCAAACCCGCCTCGTACAAGGCCAAACACTTTCCCGCATGGCGCACCAGAGCCGTGTTAGCGGCATTTTTAAATGGATTCTGCCCGACCAGCACTTTCTTCATGTCCGGGCGTTCCAACATGCTGGAATAGACCTGCTTGCCTTCTTTGTGCTCGAGTTTCCAGCCTTCCGTTTGGATGTAGCGATTGCGATAGCTCGCCTGGCCCTCGCACAGATGCACCCCATGGAGCATTCCATCCCCTTCGAACCAGTGGTAGGCTCCCTTGGGATCGAATTGGGGATTGGGTCCGTTGCGGACATACAGGCCGTTCAAATCTTTGGGTAGCGAACCGATGACTTTCAGTTTCTCGGCGGTGACTTCCTCACGAACCGGACCAAAATTGCCTAGCAGATAGGGATTTTTGGGCTTTATATCTTCCGCGGCAAGATTCGAAAAACCACCGAGGGCTACGGCACTTGTGGAGGCATGCAGAAAATGTCGTCGGTCGAGTTTCATCGGGTGGTCCCTCAGGGGTAGTGGTCATTTTTCAGCAATCAGCGGTCAGCCGTCAGCTTTCAGTCAGAAATCAAAGTCAGAAAGCGGGCGGATCTTTTTTCTCCATTCGCTGATTGCTGATTGCTAACTATCGATATGCTAGCCAATTCGTTTGAGAGAGGGAAATATTGAATCTGAAAGCAGTCAGCGGTCAGCTTTCAGCTTTCAGTCAGAAATCAAAGTCAGAAAGGAGGCATATCGTTTTTCACTATACGCTGACCATTGGCCCCTGTCACTAACACAAACAAAAAAGCCGCTCAGCTCTTTCTCAAGAACCAAACGGTTATAGTTCTTTGTATTACTGATAGCCGATAGCCGATAGCCGATAGCTGATCGCTGACCGCTGACCGCTGACCGCTGATCGCTGACCGCTGACCGCTGACCGCTGATCGCTCTCCCCCAAAATGCAAAAAGCCGCTCAGCTCTTTCTCAAGAACCAAACGGCTGAAGCTCACTTTACTGCTGATAGCTGATTAAGGAATCATAAACGCCAGAGCCAAAGCAATCCCGCTCTCGGCCAAGATTCCCGTGACCGTGGCCCCCTGTTGGAACAGGATGTAAGGCACCTGATCTCCCGGCTGACACTGAGGCGAGCACTCCTGGCAGAAGGGCCGGGAAGCCGCGTGATATGGGAAGAGCAGCGTATCCTTATAGAAGTAACTCAACGTCACGAATGGCTGAATGAAGCCCAGGTCCCAGCCGTAGCGTTCGGCATTCTTGTCTTCGAAAAGCAATTTGCCGTGGCAGACATAATGCGGTTCGGCAATCATCTGCGATTTATTGTAAACACGAGCCAGAAACGCTTTGTCGCTCAAGGTAGGCTGCGAAGGGAAATTCTCCATCAGCATCTGTTCGTTTTTGATGCGTTTCTCAAGAGCTTTCTCCGATTCAAATCGGTACAACTCTTCCGTTTTCGGGAGATCCGTTTTCACCACATAAGTGTTGGCCGGGTCCTGAACTTTGGGATCCTCTTTCTTCGGATCGTCCTTTTTGTTCTGAACGAGCTGCGAAGGCACGGCCACCACAGGCACGTATTTCGGCGCCTGGGTATAGGCCGGGATGGTAATCGCGGAGTTATTCGGCACGGTGGGAGCGGGAACCGCTTCCGTGGGAATCGTCTGCACGGAACTGGTATTCGCGGGCTTCTTCAACTGCAGGGTCTGGCCCCGAAGCAGTGTATAATCCCCGGCCTTCGGCGCGGGGATCGACAGCGGATCGGGAGCCTGAGCCCGAACCGACTCTCCGGCGAACAGACTGGCTATAACGGCCAGGCTATAGGCCATCTTTCGAATTGGCATCTTCCCGGCTGCTGTAGTTGGGCGCTTCTTGAGTAATAGCGATATCATGCGGATGGCTCTCCTGTACCGATGCCGCGCTGACCTGAATGAATCTCGCATTGTTGCGAAGCTCTTCCAGGTTGCGTGTGCCGCAATATCCCATGCCGGCACGCAATCCCCCGACCAATTGAAACAGGAACGGCGCCAAATGCCCCTTGTAAGGCACCCGGCCTTCCACCCCTTCGGGCACCAGCTTACCGCCGGCTGTCCCTTCTTTGGGAAGCGATTGCTGGTAGCGATCCGAAGATCCTGCCATCATCGCTCCCATCGATCCCATACCCCGATAGACCTTGAAGGATCTACCTTTATAGAGAATGGTCTGTCCCGGACTTTCCGCGACTCCCGCGAACAAGCCGCCGATCATAACGCTGTGGGCTCCGGCCGCCAAGGCCTTGGTTATATCCCCCGAGTATCGGATCCCGCCGTCCGCAATAATCGGTATTCCCGCTCCTTGCAAGCCTTTTACTGCCTGAGAAATCGCGGAAAGTTGAGGAACCCCCACCCCAGACACAATTCGGGTCGTGCAGATCGAGCCCGGCCCGATCCCCACCTTGATCGCGTCGGCACCGGCATCGAGAAGAGCTTTCGCCCCTTCCATCGTCGCCACATTGCCTGCAATCACATCAATCCGGCAGCGCTTCTTAATTTCGCGAACCGTTTCGATCACATTTCGCGAATGGCCGTGAGCCGAATCAACTACCAGAACATCCACACCCGCCTGGATCAGCGAATCGGCCCGCTCGAAATCCTGAACCCCGATCGCCGCCCCCACTCGGAGCCGTCCTCGATTGTCCTTACTTCCGTTAGGAAAGTTGAGGATTTTATCGATATCTTTGATCGTAATAAGGCCCTTCAGTCTGTATTCATCGTCTACCAGGAGTAATTTCTCCACTTTATTTTCCGTCAAAATTCGTTCAGCCGCTTCAAGCGTTGTATTTTCCGGGGCCGTGACCAGATTGGTCTTGGTCATCACCTCTTCGAGTCGTTGGTTCTGGTCGGATAGGAAGCGCAGGTCGCGCCGGGTGAGTATCCCTTTTAGGTAACCATTGACGGTAATAGGAACGCCGCTGATGTGCTGCTGCTCCATAATCCGGCGGGCGGTCTTCACCGTTTCTTCGGGCGGCAGCGTAATCGGATCGGTGATAATCCCGTTTTCGGAGCGCTTCACCTTATCGACTTCCCGGGTTTGTAGTGGAATCGACAGATTTTTGTGAATGATGCCGATGCCCCCCTCTTGGGCCAGGGCAATGGCCAGTTCGCTTTCGGTCACCGTATCCATGGGCGAGGAGACGATGGGAATATTGATTTTGATGTTGCGGGTGAGTTGCGTGCGAACGTTCACTTCCCGGGGAATTACGTCAGAGTAAGCAGGTTCCAGCAGAACATCGTCGAAAGTGATTCCTTGATAGCCAATTCGATCTAACATGCGTAATTCCCCAGCATCCATCCGAAAGGTAATTGGGAGAAATTATAGAGAATGCTTGCGAGGAGCAACGACGACAGATACCTTAGTAGGCAATATCCCACCCAAACTTAAACTTTATTTAGGATAAATTGATGGAATACTCTCCAAATCGCCGCCATTTTATTCTGTCGGCCGGGCTCGGTACTGCCGCGCTGGCGATGAATTCGACCCCGACCTACGCCTCCAAATCCAACGAAATTCGTATCGGCGTCATTGGCACGGCCAATCAAGCTCGAGCCAACTGGGAGCCGGTGGCCGCCGCGGGAGGCAAGATCGTGACAGTTTGCGATGTGGACGAGAATCTAGCCGTTGATATTCGCAAGAAGCATCCCGACGCCAAATTCTTTTCGGACTATCGGAAACTACTCGAAGCCAAAGGCATTGATGCCGTCATCGTCAGCACGGCTGATCACAATCACTTCCCGGCAACCTACCTGGCCATTCAAGCAGGTCTCCATGTCTACTGTGAAAAGCCATTGACCCATACCGTTGGCGAGGCCCGCCGGATTATCGAGGCTACTCGGCAGAAAAAAGTCGTGACCCAGATGGGTACCCAGATCCATGCCGGGAAGAACTATCGACGAGTAGTCGAAATCCTTCAAAGTGGTGCTATTGGCGAGATCAATGAAGTGCAAACTTGGGTCGGCACCAGCTACGGCAAGCAGAGTTTGAAGGCCCGCGTCGGAAACCCTTCCGATAAAATCCCAGCCGGCTTCAATTACGATCTCTGGCTCGGGCCAGTGGCCGAACGGCCTTACTCTTCCGCGTACCATCCCTTCAACTGGCGACATTTTTGGGCTTTCGGCGGAGGCGCTTTAGCCGATATGGCTTGTCACCACATGGATCTTCCCTTCTGGGCTCTGGGCTTAAAACACCCTTCGACGGTCTCGGCCAAGGGTTCGCCCGTGGATCCAGAAATTTGCCACGAATGGTGCGATGTGGAATATATCTTCCTCCGCGAAAACAAAGAACCCTTGAAACTCACCTGGTCCGATGGTCCTCGTAATCAAACTCTAGTGAAAGAACTCGGCTTGCAGAATTACGCGGGCGGCGGCAACCTGTTTATAGGCAAAAAGGGAATGCTGGTAGCGAATTACGGCAGCTATACGCTCCTACCCAAGGAGCAGTTCAAAGACTTCAAAGCCCCAGCCCCGACCATCCCCGATTCCATCGGCCACCATAAAGAATGGCTGGAAGCAATCCGAAAGAGAACGTCCACCACCTGCAATTTCGAGTACAGCGGCACGCTGACCGAAGCCGTTCTCTTAGGCACCGTCGCCTATCGCACCGGCAAGAAACTGGAATGGGATGCCAAGAACTTGAAGGCGACCAATGTGTCCGAGGCCGATAAGCTGATCCACAAGGAATACCGCAAAGGCTGGGCGGTTTAGCTTCCGCCATCGAGTTTAGTCAAAGCATCGGCACAGTAACCCATCACCCGATCGCGAACATTCGATTTCGTGAATCGGGCACCCGTTTCCTGCCAATCCCGATATCCTTCGACCAGCTTCCGCAGCGTTTTCCGAGCGGTTTCCAGCGCCGGATCTTGAGGATCATATTCTCCGATAGTTATCGGCGAGGTAACGGCATAGGCCCCTCTTTGATTTCGGGAATCCTCGCCGGACGGCCCATCGACACTCAAAATCACAAAGGGAGAAGGACACTGGGAAACGGGAAACTCGGCTTCAATGCAATAGACTCCCGACACTTCGCGAGCTTTAAACTCGGCCAACTTGGTCGTTGCATTGGAAACCGTCAGCTTCTCCATAGGCCTAAGCGATTCCGCCCGGGCCCGTAACCACTCCTCTTCGACCGACCATTCCATAATCGGTCCGTTTGTGACGTAGGTCTTGGCCTCTCGAATCGCCTCCACGAAAGTCCGATCACGCGATACTACGGTTAGCAAAGTGTTGGCAGCCATCTTATTCGACCAGCGTTCCCGGGAGCCGACCAGGGCCACCGGGTAATTCAAGGTCCGGAGCATCGTCACCATCGAAAGGATCTTGGCAGCTCGATTTGCCGTCAATTCGATGGCATCGATCTTACCCAGTAGGGCGGCAACGAGGGCTTCTCCTCCTGGTACCGCCTCGTGATAGGCATCGACCCAGACGGCGACTCCTTTTTTGCGATGGCCTTGATCGCACCAGTCGCAAATCGACCAGTTGTCATTTTCTTCGCCGAATGACAGGGGAAAAATGGGGCGATGGCAGTGCAATAAAGCGACTTTACCGACGGCCGGATGACTATTGAGGGTGTTCACAACAACGGAAGTACCATCGCGCTCCAGGCAGGCCTCCTGTCCGCTGAAAGCCGCGAGGTTCATGGTCGTGGGATAGAGTTTCCCATCCTGCCCGGGAACCATGTTCTCGGCGATCAACAGCTGGATTGCATCGAGCCCTTCTGCTTGCGCTTCCAGCAAAGCATCATGCGGCGTCAGAAAATGCGCCCGGCTATCCACGAAAAAATCGTTTCTGGCTGGAAGCTTCTTCTCAATCGTCAGTCGCAAGGCCATCTGCCCCGCCCCGAGCGTCACCGTTCTATCGATTGGCTCATAAAGCAGTCCTTTGGCTACCTGCAAGTGCAATGGCACTCCCGTCGGCAATGTGATCTCGCAAGAGCCATCGATGTAGTACCATTTTTTGGTCCCAATGGCCGCGGCACCGCCGACGGCTTCCGCCAGTCCCATCGGAAAATCTTCTGCACGGCCGTGCGGAGCGTAGAATTTTCCCTGCTCATCCTGAATGCTGAAGCGGACCGGAGTTTGCTGTTCGGTAGTGGAATCGTTGACACGCAAATGAACGGTCAGTTCGGTCACTGGTGTTTCGCTCCCAACTTGTTCAGAATCGAGCGAATAGCCTCTATCGCCTTCGGAAACAATTCCGGCCCGGTCACTCCGCCAGTGGGCCCACCACCGAGAAGATGCGGTTCGAGCGTGAAGAAGCCGGAGTACCCCATGGCCACTACTTCGGCAACCACCTTTTCCATCAGGCTGTCCCCCTGCCCCGCCAGACAGCCATGTTCTTCGCCCTTTTTCCAGTCTTTGACATGAAAGTGGGCCAGGTGCGGCTTATTGGCCAACCAGCCGGCCCAGGGATCGTAGCCGCCATATACGAAGTTGGCCGGATCATGCACGGCCTGAAAATGCGCATGGCGGACCGTATCAAAAAGATCTTTAACTCGTTCTGGTGAATCGCCGTAGATGCGGTGCTCATTTTCGTGCAGCAGTTTCACGCCGGCCTTCTCGGCCATCTGCGCTTTCACTTGCAAGCGCCGCATTACTTCATTGCGATAGGGAGCCCAATTTCCATCGAAATTATCGGGGGGATAATAGCTGAAAATTCGGATGTTCGGCGTGTCGAAAAAACTGCACAGATGAATGGCCCGTTGAAATTTTTCCAGATGGGGCTCGAAAGGATCGGTGATTTTGATTTTCCCGATCGGCGAACCAATGGCACTGATTTGAAAACCTTCCTGATCCAGCAGTTTCTTGAAGCTGGCGATCTGGGGATCATCGAGGCTCAGGACGTTCGTCTTGTAGATCGAACGGAACTCGATGTGCTTCACTCCGGAAGCTTTCAGAATGGCCAGTTGTTCTTCCGGTTCCGCGGAAATCTCATCGGCAAACGCGGAGAGTGTGATCATCGCATCCCCTTACCAGGCACTAGTATCATAATTTACTTCTTATTCACAATTTTCAGCTTCACTTTATCCGCCACGAAAGTCTTATCTCCCTGCGTGGCAAAACGGATTTTCACCTTACGTAAGGCCCCAAATCCATTCACATCCAGAATCTGACCGATGCCATACCCTTCGTGTTGGACAATCGTACCCGGCCGAAGTTCCTCGGATAGCGTATCCCCCACCTGCACCGGGGAAGGGCTGACTTTGGCGGACGACGAAGTGAAAGCCGCTTTATTCCAATCGAAGGGAGCCTTGGTGCCAAAGCCGGAATAGCTGGCCATCCGCTGCGAGCTGATTGAAAGATCCTGTCTCTGCACTTCCTCCGGCAATTCGCCAAGAAACGAGGAGGGAATGGCATACAGCGACTGGCCGCGAAACTCCCGGACTTTGGAATTGCACAAAAACAATTCCCGCATCGCCCGAGTCATACCCACATAGGCGAGCCGCCGTTCTTCCTCGATATCTTCGTCTTTCTGCAAGCTTCGTTCGTGCGGCAGAATGCCTTCCTCCACCGCCAGGATGTAAACAATGGGGAATTCCAGTCCCTTGGAGGCATGCAGAGTCATCACCGAAACATGATCCTGCTTTTCATCCCAGCCATCGACGTCCGATGCAAGCGTGATCTGTTCGAGAAAATCGGTGATCGTTCGTTCGCCGTCCTCGTTGTAAAACTGCATGGCGGCGGTAATGAGTTCCTCGACGTTCGCCAGCCGTTCTTCATCTTCCGGGTCCCGGCTGTCTTTCAACATTGCCCGATAACCCGATTGTTCCAGAACTAACTGAATCACCTCGTGCGGTTTGTCTTCGATGTGTTCGCGCAAAACGTGCATGAGCTGGGCGAATTCTTTTAGACCCTTGGCCGCTTTGCCCTTGATATTGGGCACTTTCTCCACATTGGCGGCCGCTCTCAAGAGGCCTATCTGATGCTGTTCGGCGAATCCCGACAAGTGTTCCAGAGAGACTTTGCCGATGCCTCGGGCCGGCTCGTTGACTGCCCGCAAAAACGAGATGTTGTCCTGCGGATTCACAAGCAACCGCAGGTAAGCCAGGATGTCTTTATTTTCTTTGCGTTCGAAGAAGGCGAGACCTTTGACAATCTGATAGGGAATGCCATTTTTTATGAAGGCCGACTCGATCGTTCGCGTCAGAGCGTTCATGCGAACGAAAATCGCAAAATCCCGATAGGAAGCTTTTTCCGAAGCCACCTTATCCTTAATCTGACGAGCAATCTGATCGGCTTCATCCAGGCCGCTATCGAAGGTCAACACCTTCACCGCTTCCCCTTCCGGATTATCGGTAATCAGTCCCTTCTTTTTGCGATTTTTGTTGCGGGAAATCAGCGTGCTGGCCGCATGCAGAATCGACTTCGTACTGCGATAATTCCGATCGAGCGTAATGACTTTGGCTTTCGGAAAATCGCGTTCGAAATCGAGAATATTGCGAATGTCCGAACCGCGCCATTTGTAAATCGACTGATCCGGGTCGCCTACCACGCAAATATTCTGGCTGGCCTTCGACAGGAACCGGGCCATGATATACTGGGCCTGGTTGGTATCCTGATATTCGTCGATCAGAATATACTTGAAGCGGGCATCGAGGGTATTACGAAAATCCTCGTTCGTCTGTAAAGCCAGCGCCGGCATGAACAAGAGATCGTCGAAATCGACGGCGTTCGCTTCCTTCAATTTCTTCTGATATATCGCATACACGTGCGAGGCAATCTGCCCCAGAAAATCATTTTCCTGCCGATAAAAAGCATCGGGTGTGAGCAACTGATTTTTGGCCCGGCTGATGGCGTTACCGATACGATCCGGAGTGAACTTCTCGACACCCGGCACGGTGACCGCATCCATGGCGATCTTGATGACCTTCAGCCGGTCGTCCATGTCATATATGGTGAAATTTTTATCCAGGTCAAAATGCTCGGCATACTGCCGCATGATCCGCGCACCGAAGCTGTGAAAGGTGCTGATCCAGACGCGATTCCCCGGTAGCAGCGTATCGATGCGTTGTCGCATCTCCTGGGCTGCTTTGTTGGTAAAGGTAATAGCGAGAACGTTATAGGGTTTAACCCCCTGTTGCAGCAGATGGGCCACGCGTCGCGTAATCACTCGCGTTTTGCCCGATCCGGCCCCGGCCAGAATCAGCAAAGGGCCTTCCATATGCTGCACCGCATCGGCCTGCTCGGGGGTCAAATCCGCCAGAATCGGATTGTTTGCGGAGAGTTCCGTCATTCGAATCCTTCAACAAGTCCATTTTTTCAGTAAAAGCTATTCTAGTCCGTTACAACATATCGAACACGACGAGAGACCGAACGGGGCGTGAAGATGCGGATCCAGGGACTGAGTACACAGCTCATCGAATGCGTTCGGATTGCCCGAATGCTCTCCAAACATGGCGAAAAATTCCTTCAGCGCGTCTATTCTCCCGACGAGATCCAACTCTGCCAGGTGAGTAAGCATTCTACGCAGATGTTCGCGGCCTATTGGGCCTGCAAAGAAGCAATTTTGAAAATGCTCGGCGTGGAAGACCGGGATCGCTTCGACTGGCGCGAAGTGGAAATCGTTTGGCTCAATGGCCGGAATCAGGCCATTCTGAAAGGTTCCCTGGCAGAAAAATATAACGTACGTCGGATTTCCGAGCTGTGGCTCAGCTATTCCTACACCCGGAATTACGCCTCGGCGACTGTCCTCTCGATGCAGGACGATCATTCCTGAATTGCCAGAATTAATTCGCCTTCCTAGACGTCGCCCTCAATACCCGTCTTCAACTCCGGTAGTTTCACCGTAAAAGTGGTCTCATCCGCACTCGAAGTAAATTGAATTTGCCCACCCATCGCTTCCACAATACTCTTACAGATCGCCAGCCCTAAGCCATTACCACCGGAAGTGCGAGCCCGGGCTTTATCGACCCGGTAGAAACGTTCAAAAATATGAGACTGATCGGCCTCGGGAATTCCGGGCCCATTGTTGCGAATTGCCAATACGATCGAGTCTACTTCCCGACTCAGACGGACGAACGCTTCGCCGCCGGGCCGGTTGTATTGGATTGCGTTATTCAGCAGATTGCGAACCACCTGAGCCAGGGCCCCGGTATCCGCCATCACTTGAGCGAAAATCAGTTCGCTGCGAAGCCGGACGTCACTTTTTTCGGCCAACGGCGTCAGCAGCAATAGGCATTCTTCCACGATTCCCGTGAAATTTACTTGCTCGCGAATGAGATCGAGCCGTCCGGAATCGGCCCGTGCTAATGTCAGGAGCCCTTCGACTATCGAATACATGCGATCGGCCGCTTTACCGGTCGCTTCCAAAGTACTCGTATACTCTTCGGGGGATCGCGGCCGGGAGAGCGCCAGTTCCACATGCGATTTGATAATTGCCAGAGGCGTTCGCAATTCGTGCGAAGCGTCGGCGGTGAAGCGAGCCTGCTGGGCAAAACTCGTTTCCAGTCGATCAAAGGCGTCATTCAGCACAACCGCCAGATCGGCCAACTCCTTGTCGATCCGGGAAGTATCAATCCGCTCCGACAGATTAACGGCCGAGATTCGCGAAGCGGTTTCAGAAATTTTGCGGACCGGCCGGATCATCCGGGCCGAAAAGACCCAGCCGCCCAGCAATCCTAAAAGGAGTAACGCCAACCCGGAAATCGCCAGAACGCCCGCAAAGCGATTCATCTCATCGTGAAGATGAACGGTCGACAATCCGACCACAATAATCGCTCTGCGCGGCCCCATGCGAATGGCTTCGCGAAACTCGCGACGATTGGAAATCAACGCATCAATGCCGAAATCCCGGTCAGAAACGGGAGGTTCCAGATCGGGCGGGATATCGACCGCTTTAATGACTGATTTATCGTGTCGCCAGATGACATAATAAAGCTCCCCCTTACGCCCTCCCGATTCGGGCCATCCGGGAGGAGTTAATTCTCGAAGTGTCCGTTCATTCGGACTGGCGAGTCGATCGACGGGTGGAGGAGGATTGTCTTTTTTCGGCGGCGGCCCATCCTTCTTGCGGATCATCCCATCTTTAGGAATGGGTTCGAAATTGCGCAGCGATGTATCCAGATAATTTGCGGCGGAGATCAGCTCTTTATCGATCTCTTTTCGTCGGGCATCGCGCACCTGAAAGTAAAGAAAGAGCCCATACCCGGCCACCACGGTGATCAGGACGCACGCGTACCAGAATTGCAGCCGCCAACGCAGCGATCTAACCATCGATGGAGTACCCCAAACCGCGTCGGGTTTGAATGAAATCCTTTCCTAATTTTTTCCGAACATTCGAAACGTGCACCTCGACCAGATTCGAAAGCGTATCGTCATTTTCGTCGAAAATGTGTTCGTAGATTCGCTGACGGGGCACCACTTCACCGCGATGCCGGGCCAGCAGTTCGACAATCGAATATTCCCGAGCGGTGAGCACCACTTCGATGCCTTTCAAACTCACCTTTTTCGCTCCGGTATCGATCGCCACTTCGCCAATTCCGATGGTCGGCGAAGGCTGATTGGAAGACCGACGGATCAAGGCCCTCACGCGGGCCAGCAATTCGACAATCGCAAATGGTTTGGTCAGATAGTCATCCGCCCCCCGATCCAAGCCGCGCACGCGGTCCGACACCGAATCCCGGGCAGTCAGCACAAGAACGGGCGTCTTCTTTTTCCGCCGCAAATGTTGTATCACCTCCCAACCATCCATCTTGGGAAGCATCAGATCCAGAATGATTCCATCGTATTCGGTCAAAGTGGCTTTCAACAAACCCGCTTCGCCATCCGTAGCCTGATCGACTGCATAGCCATCCTCCCGCAAGGCCTGGGAAAGTACCCGCTGCAACTCCGGTTCATCCTCGATCACCAGCATACGCATGAAAATTTACTCCACGATATCAATTCAATTCAATTCAATTCTTCTTCGGCGGCGGGCCGTCTTTTTTGTCTTTTCCTTCGCGACGGAGGTAGGTTTCGGTCTTCTTGTTGCCGTCGCCATCGTCGTAGATGAACTTCGCCGTCCCATCCTTGGTCCAGGAATATTCAATTGTGCGGGTCGATCTTCGAACTTCATAAGTCAGTTTGAAACTATTTTCGCTGGGAGCCGAGAAATTCGTGATACTCGCCCCCCGCAACGGTTCGCCGGCCGGCCGCATGGGAAACGCTCGCGGTTGCGGATCGACCTGGCCGCCACGGACTTCCACAACGCCGCGCATGCCGCCGTTGATATAGGGGTAGGTCTTGGTGGCATGGTAGCGATAGACGCCATCTTTGCCAATTTTCCCGTTGAATTCATCGAGTTTGCCCGCGGGGGAACCGTCCGCTTCGGTGAAACCGTAGATGGCGAAACCGTCCAGGGCCACGGCTATGGGATTGCCCTTCCCCGCTTTCTTTTCCAGATGGATGGGTGCGGCATGATAGTGATAGTCATCCGCCCGGCCGCAATGCCCGCCCCATTCGTCGAGTTCACCGATGGCAAAGGAATCTTCGCCGCGATTATTCAGTGCATTGAAGATCGGCACACCATTGATGGCCAGGGCGATGGCTCCGCGAAAGAGATTGTTCTTCGCGGAGATCGGTTTCTCGGCCAGTTCGGGTTTCAAAGGAATCTGCCAGGCATTTTTACCCGAATAGGGTTGCGGCAGGGGTACTTGCTGCTGCCAATTTTTAATTCCCTTCATCATCAGATGATCGGGCAGACCGTTCGATTCGACGTACAGCCACTTTTCGTCCCAACGGACTTTGACAGTCTCTTTGAACGGCTCGAAATATTTAGCCAGGACCGGGGCGATTTTGGAATCTTCAACGGATACGAAGGTGTTAAGTTCTTTGATAGCCGTGAGTTTCTGCTCGACCCATTTTTTGTCTTCGCTGCTGAGAAATCGCTCCGGAATCCAGAAGGTCGATCCATCTTCCGCTCTCAATTGCACTTCGCCGGATCGCGCCACCACGAAGGACGCATGCAGATGGTAGTTGCCATCGTACAAGTTCCAGGTTCGCAGAGCGGGGTGACTTTCCGAGGAGCCTGGGTGTGCAAACGAAGGGATAGAGCTTAGGAGGCAAGCCGACAGGACCAGGAGATATTTCATTTCGTCACCTGAGGAACGCAGAGAGAGGGATACACTTTGTTTCTAACGTAGAACGCGAAGCTGAAGAGGGGATTAAGAGGGGGTTGCCTGTAGCCACACCGGCCGAGCAAAATCCTCGCGCGGTTGGGAAAAATAAGACGCTTTAGTGCAGTGGATGTTTAATTCCAGGTTACTTTTTCACTTCGCCGCTTTTCAGATCCAAGGTGGATTCAAGCTCTCGATCCGCTCGTTTCACCGTAAGCTTGACGCGAGTCCCATCGTCGCAGAATCGTTTCCTAACATCAAATAAGTCGATCCTGGCATTCTCCTGGCCCTCCAGCCGGGTCAGGACGTCACCCTTTTTCATACCGGCTTTATCCGCAGCACTGTCCTGATCGATTATTTCGGCCACGACTCGACCCGTCTTCTTGAGAATATGTAAGCCGCTCAGATCATAGAGATCCGGTTTGTTGAAGTTTTTACCGGGCTTCAGATATAACTTCTTGGCTGTGAAGTGAATTCGCTTTGCAGACTCGAACGGGTCGATCCCGAGTTTGATGTGGAGAAGTCAGTAAGAAGGGCAACGAAAAAAATCGCCTCAATTTGGATGAATTTCAGTCAAAAATTGTGACGAAAATTCTCTCTCCCTTCTTTCACCAGCTTTTTCTTAAAAAGCTCTGCTTTCATTTTCTGCAACCCCTCTTCAGTTGTCAATTCCACTACTTGGAGCTTCCCCGCCTGGGCAAGATCGATCATTCCATTCGGGACGATAAAGGGATATCCCACATGAGCAGTAATGATGGGATTTCCAATCGACTTAATTGGCGGAAGCTGATTCTTGTCCCCCACAACTCCCTCAATGAAAATTCCAAGAATGTCGTTCGACTTGATGATTCGGATATCGCGTGGAAACGGCAGATTCTCCTAAGATTTAGGATCATCCGCCCGAGCAGTAGATAGTGTCGCAAGCAACAGACTAAGTAATAGAAAATAGGTTTTCACTGCCTGCTTCTTTCTGAAGTACTTATTGTCAGCTCCCAATCGAAGTGAGAATAGTTACATCTCTTTCCAAAAATAAATTGGAATGGCTTTTCGATTCGGAACAATCTTTTTTTGACTTATCGTCGCAATTGCAAATCAGAACAAATCAACATCTCGCCTCTTTGTCCAGTAGCGCATACTTTCCTGGGAAATAATGTCTAGGACATAGCGCTCCGAAACAGCATCCAGCGATCCTTCAGTAGGAAGTCTCGCCATTATCCTATCTCGCAATTCCTTAGGAACGTTGCTCGGCAAATTCAAATTCCCATAGCTATCGAGAATAGCTCCCTCATGGATCTCCACGTAGCGAATAGGATTCCGAGCAAATAGCCGGAAGCCATGATCGTGAAGCGCAGCGGGCGTCAGATTGAGTTCCTCAATGAAACCCCGGCGATAAGTCAACCACTGACAGCGACTGATTCGGAAATGATCCATGTTTTCGGGTGACATTGCATCTTCGACCAGCCGACTATCCGTATCGAATATCTTCCAATCATCGAAAGTTACTGCCAACGGAAAGAGCACACTGCTTCGGGGCGGATTACCGACTATCACAGGTTTGTTTCGAGGATTGTTGAAAACCACAGGTAAGTTTTCGGAGTCTCTCGGCAATTTCAAACCAATAGAAAACGCCTGAGCCTCAGGCGCCGAGCATTGAATCTCGATGAATTCCGCTCGTAAAGGATCGCCGTTATCGCGCAGCCATTTGGCGTATTCCAAGCGCGGCACATCCTCTTCCGGATGAGAAATAATTTCCTTCAAGAATGTTTTTCGATGAGCCAAGGCGAGCTTTCAGTTTAAATACCAGCGTAAAGTTCCGAAGCAGCGGATCTCATTCCATTTAACTTCCATTACCTTCCATCGGTCAAGTTTTATCCGTCTGGCACGGGAGATTCATTTCTCTGATTTACGCAGAAAATTTAATTTTCCGAAAATTGACTTGAACAAAACGAAAATTTGCTTTAATATTATTCAACATGAGTTTCGAAAAACAAAACACGCTAGCGGATCACGTTCTCGGCACCTTGCCCCGGGAAGATCTGGATATCATCGTCGAACTGGTGCTCCATTCCGGCTCTCTGAAAGATCTGGCGACCGCCTATGGAGTCACCTACCCGACAATTCGGCTCCGGCTCGACCGGGTCATCGAACGGCTGCGGGCCGGTATCCAGGGTAAAAAGCCCGATCCGATAAAGGAACTCCTGGCCAAGCTGGTCGAACGGGGGGAACTCTCCTCGGGAGGAGCCCGAGCCCTGCGGGATCTATTGCAGAAACGCAACGAAAACTCAGAGAAAACTTAACTCTAAATCGAGGGGGATCATGATGGCCTGGTGGACAGATCAGGACGCCGGTTGGATCGGCGCGATAGCCGGAAGTTCCATCGGAATTCTCGGCGGCTTATTAGGCGGACTTGCCGGAACGTTCGCACCGAAAGGTAAATATAAATCGCTCGTACTATCCATCGCCTTCAGTATCGCTCTGTTTGGAGTGATTTCTTTTGGCGCGGGAATTTACGCGTTCACGCAGTCGCAGCCCTTCTTCGTCTGCTACCCACTGTTGTTGTTGGGACTGGTTTGCTGTTCTGTCATCGCGCTAATTCCAGTAATAAATAAGCGTTACCGCGAAGCCGAGAACCGTCGACTGGAAGCGGAAGAATTTCGAAGAAGTTGAGGTTCCTGCTTCACCTTCGGTTTTACATCCACTTCGAGGAAAAAGAATTGGCACGACTCCGCAATATGCCCTACCACGACCAGCTATCCCGTCGATACCTCCCGGAGAGCCATTATGCCCGCGAATAGTGCTGTCCCGAATGAGGCCAAAAGCCGGTCAGTGACGACTTTGGCTGTCGTCACGATCATCCTCGGCATCTTGCGCTTGATCGCAAGTGTTCTTGTAATAGGTTTCGCGCTCGGATTGACTGCCGTTGCACCGGCGGAAAATCCAGCACCAGTGGCGAACCGTGCTCAGGATTTCGGCGAAATCGGCCTTCCCCTTCTGGCCTTACTGAAAGTTCTATTGATTCTGGTGATCATCCCGATCGCCATCGTATCCGCATTCGGTGGTCTGTTGCTCATCCTCGCAGGTATTGGTCTAATGCGTCACTGGCGATTTAGCCGCGTATTAACTCTTCTGCTGGCAAGCTTAGGCGGAATGCTCACCCTTATTTACGGCTATGCATTAATTTCGGAAGTGCAAAAAGTCCCCGCCGATTGGCAATTGGCTCTCATTTATCTGATCGGACTGCTGGTACACGGCAGCTATTGCCTGTTTGCTTTTAGAGTGCTTCTCAACCGGAAGAATGCCGCCGAATTTCCAACAATTCCAGCCGTTCGTCTCGCTAGCGGCGCTCAACCGTCGGTTTGAAAAACACTCCATTTGAATCTGGAAAGCGACGTTCAATTTCAAGACTCTGAACGTTCAGCGAGCTATTTCCTAAATCGCATTTTTCGCGCCCGACTGAATCCCTTTCCGATCGTTCCCGTCCCACCTCAATCTTTCATTCCCCGCTCAAAATCAGAGTGAGATCCCCTTCATTTTCACTTCACTGCCAATTAACCGCGATCAATCCCGAAACATACTTCAGCAGACGATTTTGAAAGAAGAAAGTCAAAGGTGGGCTATGTATCAATTTGCCAAGAATTGCCTGATTGCCACATTACTTTTGATCGGTTGCTACGATACCGCCCACGCTGGCTGATCGACCTGTCACACACCCAGCCCCGCGGCGGTCGCCGCGCAGAAGGCCTGGGCCGAACACAAGGTTAAGATCTCTTGCACCGTGATGGGCATCATAGTTCTGGGCGGCCTGCTGACTCTTTTCCGCGAAGGAAAACAGGTCCTGGGCTCGGGCTCAAGTCACAAGGGTTACACCCAGGATCAGCCTGTTTACAGACCCTGGACCCAGCAATAAACCGGGGTCACTTCACCTGGACATCTGTTCCGGTTTCCAACGGCCCCTCTCTCGTAACGACGACCTGTTCGTTACCTAGAGGGGTATGCCAGGTCGATTTGGGATCGGCCTTTTTCAGCATCAGTAATTCGACTTCATCCCCCTCTTTGTGTCCCAACTCCACCTGGTACCTAACCGCCTTGCCTTCTTCCACAATGAAGCAGTAATTGAATTCGTCCAACATAAAAGTCGATTTCCCGGGTACCGTGTACGCATTCGGCGTTTCAATGGGAAGCGATACCGTGGCATAGAGACCCGGTCGAATTTTGAAATCGGGATTGGGAAGATCGATTTCTACCCGCAACGTGCGAATATCGGGATTCAACACTCCCGCAGTTCGAGTGACCTTAGCGGAAATCGCCGCATTACTTATTGAGGGAATCGTTACTTGGGCGGGGCTTCCCTTTCCGACCTGACTGGCGGCCGCTTCAGGTACCTCCATGAAAATGCGAATGGGATCAAGTCGAGCCACCATAAACAACGGCTGCGAACTGTTCATCTGCAGGAAGTGGCCGGTGTGGACGTTACGAGCCGTGACGATCCCTTTGTAAGGGGCAGTGATATACGCATAACGACGTAGCGCCGCCACCCGGCGGGCCTCCGCATCCGCAGAACGGGCCTTGGCCTCGGCGGCGGTAATATCGGAAAGGGCCGATTGCTGTTTGGCCTGACTTTCCGTCAGTCGGGCTTTTGCGGACTGAACTCGCGCCTTGGCTTCATCCAGTTCACTTGCTGCCGCGATCGCCTGATTGCGGGTTTCTTCCGCGGTTTGTTTGTCCATCACTCGCCGAGCAACCATTTCATCGGACCGGCTGGCTTCTGAACTCCAGCGCTTGGAATTGGCATCCGCCTTCGCCAGGGCCGATTCGCTCTCAAGAACCATTTTTTCGTTCGATTTGATGTTTGCCTCGGCCACCAGCAGATTCTTCTGAGCCACCTCAACCATAGCCTTCATGGCCACCGCCTCGGCCAGTTTCTGTTTGCGTTCCTCTTCGAGTTCGGGAATTGAGAGTTCCGCAAGCAAGGTTCCCTGCTTGACTTCTTCCCCGAGCCAGCCGATCTCCGGACCATCGATCTTATCGTCGATATCGACCAGCACCCGCGAAATATAACCCGGCACCTTCGCAATTATGGGGGTGGTCTCATAAGCCTGGATGGTGGCGGGTTGTTCCACGCTCCAGTGAATCGTTTTTTTCTGCGGAGTCTGAACGGAGACTATCGTCTGGGCGGCTTTCGACTTTTCCTGGCTGGAAGATCCCGGCGACTTCATGCAGCCCGGGATAAACCCCACAACAACAAGTAAGCTCGTCAGAGGAAGAATCAGGGATCTTGGGTAATACATTCCGAAACCTTTAAAGAGATATCCCATCATCTTGGCGGATTGAAAGGAGGGCTTCAAGAAAACAATACCGAGAGGGGAGCAATCGGCTTACGGATCGATGGAATTCTGTCGCTTGCGCGGGCTATAACTGGGCCAATGTCAAAACAGGTAATCTAGGTAATATTAGAAGAAAAAAAAGGATAATTAGGATTTATTCGACTCTAACGGTTGTTCCATGTTTAATGAATCCCTACAACGAGCAGACGGTTTATGACTCGCCTCATGGACTGATCGCCGCATAGCATCACAACTTGGAGGTCGGTTGAATGAATTTTTGTCTCTTAGTTTGGCCCGTTGTATACGCCCTTTCGTCCAGCCCGATTGCCTTAACTACTGAATGGCAAACGGATTACAGCAAAGCCAAGCAACTCGCCCTGGAAAAGCACAAGCCCCTAGCAGTTTTTGTCGGCGAAGGTTCCGACGGGTGGAAAAAAGTCAGCCCTGGAACCTCGTTTGATGGTACAATCAATCAATCATTGTCTTCCAATTTCGTATGCCTCTATGTGGATAAGGCAACCTCCAACGGTAAATCGTTGGCGGATGCACTCCAGGTAACGGAACATACGGGGCTGGTAATCAGCGACAAGGATGTCAAACTTCAGGCTTTTAATTATTCCGGAACGGTGAAAGCAGACGAACTCGTCAACGTGATCACCAAGTTTGCAGATGGACCGCAAACGGTTACTCAAACGGAATCCTTGGCCAAACCGGTCGTTTATACCCCCGCCTCGGCCGTGATTCCCGCAGCCTATATGGGGGGTGGATGCCCCAATGGGAATTGTCCTAAACAAGTTCAATACTACTACGGACGATAAGAAGGTACCCGTTGTCCGAAGGGCGAGCTTCGGCAACTAATCAAAAATCCTCACCAGTGACTAATCGCCCCACTGGGGATATTCATTTCCGCTTCATAGCCTCCCGCCTGCCAGTTTTTGGGTGGACCTTTCTCCCGCAATTCCAGCACGACTTCCTGAAAATCCGACCACCTCGATAGCATTTGCAACTTCATGTGCGTATCTTTATCGGCCTTGATGGCCCGGCAATGATAGGCCGACACCTTGCGAAATTGCAGACAGGCCAGATGCTCCCCCCGCCAGTCGATCATCCGGCGCAAGTGCGTCTCCATGAATTCGATCCGTTCTTCAAAGCTGCCGCGCCCGCCGGGCACGCCAGTATGAAGCCAGTTGTTCAACTGCCGGAAGATCCAGGGATTCGCCAGGCCGCCGCGACCGATGGCGATGGCGGCACACCCAGTTTCGTCGATCATCCGATGAGCTTCTTCGATATTGCGGATATCCCCGTTGCCAATGACCGGAATTTTCTGCACCGCTTCCACTACTGTTCGAATTCCATCCCGATTCACGCTACCTGAAAAGCCCTGTTCGCGAGTACGGCCATGAATGGTGATGGCCGATACGCCTATTTGCTCGAATTCCGCTGCGAACTTGGGAGCCGTCAGCTGGGTATCGTCCCAACCCAGACGCATTTTCACCGTCACCGGAATCTTCACGGCCTCCACAACGGTCTGCACCACTTTGAGTGTTTGACCGGTCGTGTCGCACATCATGGCCGAGCCGCCGCCGCCCTTCACCACCTTGTTGACCGGGCAGCCCATATTGATGTCGATGATCTGCGTACCGCGCGCTTCCAGAAACTTCGCGGCCGCATCCAGATCCTTCAGATTGGAACCATAAATCTGCACGGCCAGCGGTTTATCTTCCGGGCAGGTGGCAAGTAATTCGAAGGTTTTGCGACTGTTTTCGAGTATGGCGCGGGCCGAGACGAGATCGGTCGTGGCCAGACCCAAGCCCCCCAGTTCCCGAACCGTAAGTCGAAACGGCATATGGGTATAGCCGGCCAGGGGAGCCAGATTGAAACGGCTGGGCAATGGCACGGAGCCGATCGAAAAGGGCTCCAGCAAATACTTCGGGGGTGCGGGGAAAGATTCCTTCATAGGGGCATTATAGGATCGCTTCGGACTGCTTCCGCAAACGATAGTACTTGATGCCTGGAATCAAAAAGCTCAGGGCCGACATGAAGCCGAAGAGCAGAATGTTCACCTGGGGCAGTAGCGGCATAACCATGGCCGTCAGGAACATCATGGCCGCGGTCACGTAGAATCGCCCCGTCAGAATACCGGCCTTGAAAACGAAGACCATTCCGGTCGCCACAGCGATGGCCGGGGAAAGCGTTAGTACCGGAAGATCGGCCACCACCTCGATGACGAACATTGAAATACTGGCGCAGACCCCGGCGGCCCAGGCATGCGCAATCTGCCGCTCTACGAAAACGACCGGCCCCGATTTCCCGCGCCACTTCCAGAGAATCGTTCCCCAGGTCAACAATCCGACCGTCCAGAGAATCAGATAGGTGCCGTGCTCTTTCAAGCCGTACCAGACCAGAGCCTGAGTCAAAAAGCAAAGCAGGAAAATCTGCAGACTGTGCCAGATCCAGATGAGACCCCAGTTTTCCAGAATGGAAATATGATGCGTTTCCCGCAACATCCGCGACAGGAAATGCTTCAAACCGCTGGTGGGATTGGAAACGTGCTCCCCCGACAAATAGGCCCGAAGATCGAGCACCAGTTCGGAGGCGTGCTGATAACGGCGATTCGGTAATTTTTGCAGGCACTTCAAACAGATGTTTTCCAGATCCCGATCAATACCGGGCACCAGCAGACGCGGCGGCACTGGATCCTGCTCGATGACCATCAGCAGAGCATCCACGGGATTAGAAGCCTGAAAAGGCGGTCTTCCCGTCAGCATCTCATAAAGGATGGCCCCGATGCTATACACATCCGACGCGGGATTCAAATCCCCTCGGTTCATCGCCTGCTCGGGAGACATGTAGCCGGGCGTGCCGACGATTGCACCGGTAGAAGTACGCCAGTCTCGCAGGCTTTCCGGATTCAAATAGAGTCTTTTGGCGAGACCGAAATCCGATACTTTGGGATGAGGTACTGCCCCGTCCAGGACCTTCAGAGAGAATCGGGAATTGGAACTCGGCGAAGCCACCCTTTCGGGTGAAAGCAGAATGTTGCTCGGCTTCAAATCCCGATGCAGGATTCCCATGTCATGAGCATGCTGCACTCCCAAAGCAATCTGGACTGTGAGCGCGGCGGCCTGACGCGGCGGTAGGGGTCCGTGACTTAAACGCTTGGCTAAGGTCAACCCTTCGACGTACTCCATCGCGAAGAAAGGTTGCCCCTCGTTATCGCCGACTTCGTAGACCGTGACGATGTTCGGATGCTTCAATTTACCGGCCGAGGTCGCTTCCGAACGAAAACGCCCTTTATCGGCATCGCTGGCCATCCGGCCATCCCGCAAGACTTTGATCGCCACCAGCCTATTGAGACTTTTCTGCCGGGCTTTGTAAACCACGCCCATTCCCCCCCGGCCGAGTTCTTCCAATAGCTCGTAATCCTCGAAGTGAATCGAGGGAATTTCCGGCTCGGCCTTCACACTGGCACTGGGAGTCGAGTCGGGCAGGCGGATGAGAGAGGCAAATTGAGCGGTTGCCCAGAGAGAGCGCAATTCGTCGATCAGATCGGGATGTTCGAGCGAAATTTTATGCCAGTCGGGCGCGGTTCCCGCAGCGCATTCCGAGTCCAGTTGGGCTAGCAACTCGGCCAGGGTTTCGTCTTGCGTCATCATGAGAGATTAGAAATCTATCGACGGTTTTCGGCCGTTCGCTTCAAGATTTTTCTTTTGCATCCGGGTTTTCATCCGGCAGTAGGACCGCCCGGAGTTTCCGCAGAGCCCGCAGGTAGCGCATCGAAGCGGCCGCTTCCGTCAGTTGGTAAACGGCCGCCACATCTGTGTTCGAAAGCTGCTCGTGGTGACGCATCAGAATTATATCCCGGTCGTTCTGCGGCAGTTGAACGATCGCGGCATTCAGCTTCTTTCGCAACTCTTCCTGAATGGCCGCGCTCGCCGGCGTATTCTCCGGGTCGATTAGAGAAGCGACGAGATTAGCCGACGAATCGTCAGCCCAGGCAGGGCTTTCCAGGGAGTGTTCCCGGTCGATGCTGCGACGCTGCGCCACTCGATGCCGGCGATGCGTATCGATGATCCGATCCTGAGCCATATGCCGCAACCAGAGGTGGAACGGCATAGTCGGAGATTGCAGATATTCTTTTAATCTTTGATGGGCTTCGATCAGCACATCCTGCACGATATCGGAAGCATCAATGCGCCGCGCCAGAGCGGGGTCCATGCGTAATCCGATAACTCGCCGTAGCGGTTCGCGGAACTTCATTAACAGTTGTTCACGTGCCGCCGGGTCGCCCGTTTTAGCGGCATCGAGTAAATTGCGGGTCTCTTCGGAATTTGGCCACATCCTAGAAATTGTAGTAGTTTTTCGAGCCGCTGACGAATCCGCACCAAAGAAGTCTCTGATCAATATTTGGCCTCAACTTACACGTTTTTCAACTCCGTGAATACTTTTTGAAAATCCGACCTTCCGGAATCCGACCTTTTCCAATGCAGTTTGAGAACCTTCGGGCGATCTTCTATAAATTACCGAAACAAACAATTCAGAGGGTCAACATGAGACGCATCGCAATTCTGGGTTCAATACTGTTAGGAGGATTGGGCATGAATGCCGCCTGGGCCGATCATCCCACCTACCCCACTACGAAACGGACCGAATTCACGGAAGAACTGCACGGCACGCAAGTTCCCGATCCCTACCGCTGGCTGGAAGACGACGTTCGCAAATCTCCCGAAGTTAAAGCCTGGGTGGAAGCCGAATCCAAGTTCACCAACGACTATTTGAAAGCCATTCCAGAACGGGAAAAAATCCAGAAGAAGCTCACCGAGCTCTGGAATTACGAAAAGTTCAGTGCCCCTTCCAAACATGGTAAGCACTACGTCTTCAGCAAAAACAACGGCCTGCAAAATCAGTTTGTGGTCTACACTCAGGATAGCCTGAACGGCGAACCGAAGTTGCTGCTCGACCCGAATAGCTGGTCCAAAGACGGCACCATAGCTCTAAGTGGCACAGCGTTCAGCGACGATGGCAAACTGGTTGCCTACTCGCAATCGGAAGCTGGCTCGGACTGGACCACCTGGAAAGTACTAGATGTCGAATCCCGCAAATTGCTGCCCGATGAACTGAAGTGGGTGAAGTTCTCCAACGTTTCCTGGACCAAAGACGGCAAGGGCTTCTTCTACAGCCGGTTCGACGAGCCGAAAAAAGAAGCCCAATTCCAAAGCTTGAATCTCAACCAGAAGCTGATGCACCACAAGCTGGGCACTAGCCAGGCGGAAGATGTCATCGTTTATCAGCGGCCCGATCAACCGACCTGGAGTTTCAGCGGTTCCGTAACCGATGATGGGAAATATCTGGTTTTCACCAGCCGGACCGGAACCGATGCCCGTAATCGCGTTTTCGTCAAAGACCTTTCTAAGCCGTTGACCGATGCCCCCGTCGAAGTCGTGGACAACTTCGATAACGACTACACGCTCATTGAGGGTGTCGGCCCGATTCTCTATTTCCGGACCGATTTGAATGCTCCCAATGGCCGCGTGATCGCCATCGACATGACCAAGCCGGCCAAGGAAAACTGGAAAGAAATCATTCCCCAGGCCAAAGAAAATCTGCGCGGCGTCAATCTGGTCGGCGGATTGCTGATCGCAAGTTACTTGAAGGATGCCCGCACCCAGGTGAAGATGTTCCAACCCGACGGCAAGTTCGTTCGGGAAGTCGAATTCCCGGGTATCGGTACCGCTGCCGGTTTCGGCGGCAAACCGAGCGACACCGAAACCTTCTACAGTTTCAGCAGTTACGCCGTGCCCCCGACGATCTACCGCTACGACCTGAAGACCGGTGAATCTAAACAGCTCCGACAGGCTCAAGTGAAGTTCGATCCTTCCCAGTTCGAGACCAAGCAGATCTTTTACACCTCGAAGGATGGTACGAAGGTGCCGATGTTCATCACCTCCAAGAAAGGTCTCAAACTCGACGGCCAGAATCCCACCCTGCTCTACGGTTACGGCGGCTTCAACATTCCGTTGACTCCCGGTTTCAGCGTCGGGCCGATCACCTGGATGGAAATGGGCGGCGTTTATGCCGTGGCCAATCTGCGCGGCGGCGGCGAATACGGCAAGGACTGGCACAAAGCGGGAACAAAGGAGCGCAAGCAGAACGTGTTCGACGACTTCATCTCGGCCGCTGAGTACCTGATTGCTGAAAAGTATACCAGCACTCCGAAACTGGCGATCCAAGGCGGCAGCAACGGCGGTTTACTGATCGGCGCCTGCATGACGCAACGACCCGACCTCTTCGGAGCCTGCCTGCCGCACGTCGGCGTGATGGATATGCTTCGTTTCCACAAATTCACCGCCGGGCGTTATTGGGTCGATGACTATGGCAGCCCTGATAAGGCCGAAGATTTCAAATCGCTGATCAAATACAGCCCCTATCACAATCTGAAGCCAGGCGTGAAGTACCCTCCGACGATGGTGATCACGGCCGATACCGATGATCGCGTGGTGCCGGGTCATAGCTTCAAGTTCGCGGCTCAGTTGCAGTATTGCCAGGCCGGCGATGCTCCGGTGCTGGCCCGCATTGAAACGCGAGCCGGTCACGGGGCCGGAAAACCGACTGCGAAGGTGATTGAGGAACTTGCAGACGAGTATGCGTTTCTGTACAAGAACTTGAAGATGAAGTAAAAGGTTGAGGTTTATAAGTTAAGCCAAATCATTTCGCTACGGCGAGAAGATTTGGCTTTTTTTCTTATAACATTTTTCAACTAAGAACACTCAATTACACGCCCCTTCACTTCTCCAGATACGCCTCAATGCTATCCGATTTTAGCAGCAGAGCTCCCATAGCGAGGGGAAGACTGGCCGAAAGCACCAATCCCACCACACTCCCAACCAACCCCGAAATGGATAGTGAAGCCGGACTGGCAAGTACGTTCACTAAACCCCAACAAAACATGATCATGAAGAATGTAGCCACCGCCGTCAGTATACCCCCGAGAACATAACGGGCCCAATTCATTTTTAAGAAGGTGCAGACTAGCAAAACCAACGTCACGGCAAAGACCGGCAAGCTCTTCGTCAAGTCCTTGCTTCTCTCCTCTCCCCTCAATTTCTTCTCCGCTATGACGGACTTGGAATTATTCATCATGGTTTGCAATGAAATTGTCCGCACCCTATAGTTGCTCGAAAACTCATTTCTCGATGCAAGCAGTTCCTGCATAGCCTTGGAATCGGAATTCTTTTTTTGGTTTTCGGCATCTACCAGAGCCTTCCACTCTTCGTTGAACTTTTTGTTCTTGGATTCGAGTTCCGCAAGCTCTTTCTCAAAAGGTTCAAGTTCCGCTGCCGCCCGCTTGTCATCGAGATCTGCCGTCGAGGTTCGTGTCATCATGCGGGTCATCGAATAAAGCTGCGAGCCCAGGAGGAAGCAGGCAATCAAGATGACATAAATCTTACCGCGACTGGCGTCCCCTCCCTTTTTGACCTTCCCAATCCCCTTCTTTTTGCCCTTCCCCTTCGGAGAGTCCACTTCTATCGGATCTTCCTCATCCACTTCTTCCTCGACAACTTCCACAACCTGTTTGGGCCGAGATGGTAGCTTTGGCGGCTTCGGTCTCTCGGGTGGCTTGAGCCGTTCCGTAGGCTTCGGAAGTGTTGGCGGCTTGGCGGCTACCAGCTTTGGAGACGACTTTTTGACCGGCTTCGTTTCTTCAACAACCTCCACTTCATCAAACTCTTCCACGACCTCGACTTCGTCAAAATCCTCCACCACTTCGACCTCATCGAACTCCTTGACAACATCTTTTTTCGGATCGGGTACGACGATCTTCTTCTGGCAGCCAGGGCACTTGCTCGAAAGCCCCGCCTTGGAATCGTCTACCGTAAAGGATTTGTTGCAAAAGGCGCACGAGAAGCGAATCACAGCATTCTCCGGGTGGTTTAGGGCAGGTTTACGCAAGAAACAAATTTCAGTGCTAAACCGGACGATTTCAGAATGGGGAAATTGTAGGTGAGAAGGTGAAGAGAACAAGTAGTGTGCAGGATCAACCGCTCGACCCGTTTGATCGGTAGAACATGGTCTGCAAGGATTTCTTGCGACTTGATTCCTGTACCTAGGATTGGAGAAACGCGGTTGCGTTGATTTACTTAATTCCGCACTGCAAATTAAGGAGATTTCAATGACCGAATTCAGTCACGACACTAAAAGTACTGGCTTCTCGCGGAGAAAAGTCTTGTTGACTGCGGGCGCTTTAGCGGCCGGTACACTGAGTGCGTCCGCAGAAGTGATGGCTGGAGAGGATCAAAAGAAAGTCGAGAAAAAATTCGAAGGCGAATCACGGGAAGGAAAGATTCAAGAAGCGCTCGATAATGCTTTGAAGGAACTGGACAAGGCCATGGGCGAAGGCGGAGTAGCAGACGGCTTGGCCAACTGGAAACTTTCAAGTGTATCCGGTCAACGCGGCGGCTTCGCGGGACGAAGAGGAGTGAAAGTGGAGATAACTGCGACCCGTTCGCCCGACTGGCAGGAGAAGAGGTAGAAAGGAGCGAAAATATCGATAGCTTCTTGGACTTGGAGTGAGTAAAATCACCGATTGGCCAGCCTGCAAATTCGACTTAGAGCGAACCTGCATGATATCATTTACTACCTTGCTCCACGCATATTTAGTTGTCAGTATCTATGGCTACGGGGAGCGAAGTCTAGTCACAGGCAAAATCGAAAAAATTGTTGAAAATTATCAAGCTTTGAGTCTCTCCAAGCAATTTAACTTCTCCCAGACGCCGAGCCTAGTGCAATCTCAGAAATTGAGTAAAACTGCTAGATATTATGCGTTAGTACGGGTCGACAAAGTTTATTCTGGCAATCGATTCATTCAAAACACAGTAATTCTTTTGCCTTTTCATACTAACAGAATAGTTAGGACTAATCCTTTTTTTGATTCGGCTGCCTGGCAAGTATGGCATGTCGTCATAGAACCCGACCCTCAAATTGGAGAACGTGTGCTAACTTGGGTGGTTCGGGACAATGACTTCTTGATTGCAAGAACCTTGCGCGAAAATATTTTTACAGAGTTCCCGATTCTTCCATTATTTCCTTTGTTAGAAAGCCGCAAGGGCAAATATGCAACAGAGTACGCTGGAAAAACTTCATCGCAAGACGAATGGCGCACGGATTTGCTGAAATCGGTCGATCCCGGATTTCCAAAAAATTGTGACTTGAAAGATCTTATGCAAGACGAATCGTCTTCAAAAGCATGGCTAATTTACAAGATGGCGATCAGATTTGAATTTAATCAGGAAGACAAATTGCGAGAATATTTAAGTAGCGAGCACCCGAAACTTTTCAACTTTTTGAACATCGATAAAGCTCTCGTCAAAAATAATGAAACCTGGATGTATAACTCAAAACGAGCGAGCAACTTCAAAAAAATTCTATTAAATTTGCCTCCAGACGATTCGGAAACTCTACTTTTCAATTATCTGTATTCCGAAAAAAATTACGATGTTCTCGAAGCTTACTTAAAAAAAGTGCTCCTCGACAAAGAATTTATATCCGATGAACGGCAATTGCGTGCAGCAATGGTATATTCTCTAGACAAACTCAAAACTGAAGATAAAACGAAGTCATTCACTGATTTCATGAACGCGTGTAAAAACAGTCCTTCGATCTATATCTCTACTGCCGCAAAAAATTGCCTGAAAAAGATGAAAACTAATGATTACGCTCCGTAAGCTTAAAATCTCAGTTTCGAGCTTACGGAATTTATTTGGTAAAAAGCGATTTCAAACTCTTACCTTAACTCCGACACAGCGGGTGCTTCAGTGACAGCCATGCACCATTCTGCTGACTGCTGGCCACGCTCTGTGTGATGAAGTTCATGCCGTCCACGCCGTCCATCACGTTCGGATAGATGCTGGCCGCACCATCGAACGGTTTGCCGGTCGCCCGCTTCACGATATCGTCGTATACCGACGAGTAAATATTCGCGAACGCCTCAAAAAATGCTTCCGGATGGCCGCTCGGCAAACGTGAAGAAGCACTTGAGAGGGCACTCAGGTAAGGTCCGCCCGCTCGGGTATAAATCTGGTGCGGCTTGCCGTTCACGCGATACAGCATCTTATTCGGCTCTTCCTGATGCCATTCCAGCGAGCCCTTGGTCCCATCAATTTCGATCCAAGCCTCATTCTCACGGCCGTGCGAAATCTGCGAGGCGGTCACCGTTCCCAAAGCTCCGTTCGTGAACTTGATTACGGCCGTACCGTAATCGTCCAGCGCCCGGCCTTCGACGAACGATTTCAAGTGGCAGGAAATCTGATCCGGAATCAGACCCGTAATAAAGCGACCCAAGTTATAGGCATGGGTGGCGATATCGCCAAAGCAACCGGCTGCACCCGATTTGCTCGGATCGGTACGCCAGGCGGCCTGCTTTTGGGAATCGGCTTCCAGCTTGGTACGCAGCCAGCCCTGAATATAGAACGCCCGGATGGCGTTGATTTCGCCGAGTTCGCCGTTGCGGACCATCTCGCGGGCCTGCCGGACTAGAGGATAACCCGTGTAGTTATGGGAAACGCCAAAGACCACACCGGTCTTTTTCACAATCGCGGCCAGTTCTTCCGCCTGCTTCAGATCGAAGGTCAACGGCTTGTCGCAAATGACGTTAAATCCTGCTTCCGCAAAGCATTTGGAGATTTCGAAGTGAGTGTGATTCGGCGTGGCGACCGAAACGAAATCGATCCTTTTATCGGCGGGCAATTTCGCTTCTTTCTCGGCCATTTCCTGGTACGAAGTGTAGGCTCGATCGGCCGGGATATCGTAATCGGGAGCCGAGGCCTTGGCCTTCACCGGGTCGGAAGACAGCGCCCCGGCCACCAGTTCGGCCCGGTTGTCCAGAATCCCGGCCGTGGCGTGCACACGGCCAATGAATGAGCCCTGACCACCCCCGATCAAACCCATACGCAACTTGCGGTTCAACGGTGCATTAACTGACATGGAGAGTCCCCCTCTTCTTGTGATAAACTCGATGGAGCGATTGTATGAACTGGGGCCGCTGAGGTTAAAGCTCTTTGAAGAAGATTGGCCACATCAGGGAATGCATGAAAGCTCATCGTTTTCATTTGAAAATGCATCACATTTTCAACACTACGCAACTACCGGCCCCCGTAATCGGATCCTATCAGTGCTCTCTGTGTTCTCTGTGGTAAAAGGTGATCAAAATGTTACACTCCAACACTCTCTGTGCGATCTCGGCAACCTTGGCGGTTCAAGTTCCGAACAGATCCCGCCTCCATCCAAATCAGCCCTATTTCTCAAGAAATACTCTAAGGTCATCAAAATCGCTTTTTCCACTATGTGAAATTTGATGACCTGATGACCTCACTACAACAAAACACTGACAATCTGGACGGATCTGTATGGGACAAACCTTAAGAATTTCGATTTCCAGCGACCAACCATCGTAGCGGGAATCGGAATTTCCAAATATATTGCACCACGTAACCTTTTTTCCTCCCGCAGGTGCTTCGCCGATGAAACCAGCCGAACGGGCCGCCGAACTCCGCCAACTCATCAACCATTACAACCAGAAGTACTACGAAGAAGCCACTTCCGAAATCAGCGACCGGGAATTCGACAAGTTGCTCGACGAACTCAATGGCATCGAGAAAGCCCATCCGGAACTGGTGACCCCCGATAGCCCCACACAACGCGTCGGCGGCAAACCGATTGAAGGTTTTCAAACCGTCGAACATCGGCTGCCGATGCTATCGATTGACAACACCTACAATGCCGACGAGCTGCGGGATTTCGACAAATCGACCCGAAAGTTGCTCGGCGGGGAAACGGTCAACTACGTGGTGGAACTGAAAATCGACGGCGTGGCCATGTCGCTGAGCTACGAAGATGGCCTTCTCATAGTCGGTGCAACGCGCGGCGATGGGGAACGAGGCGATGACGTCACCCATAATTTGAAGACGATTCGCGATATCCCCCTTCGACTGCACACGAGCAAGCCGCCGCGACTTTTTGAAGTACGCGGCGAAGTCTACATGACCAAGGCCGAGCTGGTTCGTATCAACAAATTGCGAGTGGAACAAGGAGAGAAAGCCTACGAGAACCCCCGGAACCTCTCGGCGGGCACCCTGAAACTGCTCGATCCCAAAATCTGCGCCCAGCGGAAGCTGAGCTTCTTTGCGTACGGTCTCGGTGCCACGGAGGGCATCGACTTCGATTCCCATCAGGAGATTCTCAAGAAGCTGAAGGAATTTGGATACCCGGTCAATCCTCACACGCAACATTGTGCGAATATCGAAGAAGTCATCAACTACTGCATGAGCTGGACGGACCGCCGCTTGGAACTGCCTTATGAGACCGACGGTATGGTCATTAAGGTCGATGATCTCGAACAGCGTGAACGGCTGGGAACGACCAGCAAGTTTCCCCGCTGGGTGCGAGCCTATAAGTTCGAAGCGGAACAGGCGATCACCAAGCTGGCCCGCATTGAAATTCAGGTCGGCAAGCTGGGCGTATTGACGCCGGTGGCTCACTTCGAACCGCCGGTGCGTCTGGCCGGGACGACCGTAAGTCGGGCCAGTCTGTTCAATGCGGATTACCTGGAAGACAAGGATATCCGCCTGCTCGATTCCGTCATCGTGGAGAAAAAAGGGGAAATCATTCCGTATGTCGTGGCTGTGGTGAAGGAGGCCCGGACCGGAGAAGAGAAGCCTTTTCACTTTCCCAAGAAATGTCCGGTCTGCGGCGCCCCGGTTGAACGGCCCGAAGATTCCCCTTCGTATCTTTGCTCGGCCTCGGCCACTTGTCCGGCTCAACTGATGGGCCGAGTCGAATCTTACGCCAAGCGCGATCGCATGGATATCGAAGGTCTGGGCGAAAAAATGGTGGAGCAATTGGTCACCAGTGGATTGGTGGCGTCGCTGCCCGACATCTATCGGCTGACTGAGCCCAAGCTCCTCGACCTGGAGCGAATGGGAAAGAAATCGGCTCAGAATCTCCTGAAGGGAATTGAAGCCAGCAAAACGCGCGGGCTGTCCCGCCTGCTTTCCGGCTTGAGCATCGCCAACGTCGGCGATTCGATGGCAGAAGAGTTGGCGAATCAATTCGGCTCAATGGATGCCTTGATGGAAGCGAGTGCCGAGCAACTGGCGGAGACAAAAGGAATCGGACCGGAGCGAGCGGAGAGTATCTTCCGTTATTTTCAGAGCGATGTCGGCAAAAAGACGATTGCCGAACTGAAGGAACTCGGTCTGAAGATGACTCAGGATCGCAAGGCCGCCCCGGCCGGTTTGGCAGGCACGGCCCTTGCGGGTAAGACCCTGGTGGTCACAGGTACGTTGAAAAATTACAGCCGGCAGGCCATCGAAGAATTGATTGGAACGCTGGGCGGCAAAGCCACCGGCAGCGTTTCGAAAAAGACCGACTATCTAGTTGCTGGCGAAGAAGCCGGTAGCAAGCTCGACAAGGCCAAGAGCCTGGGTGTAACGGTTTTGACCGAAGAAGAATTCGATAAGCTCATCGGCAAAACCTAACCGGTCAAGTTTTCCAGAAGCGGAGGAGATCGCGCCGCAGAAAATGCCAGAGTCCCTGAATCATGAGCCGGGTCTTTGCGGCTTTTTCTTCCCGGCGAGTGAATTTTCGCCAGGCATACTCCGCCAGCTTGCAGGCCAGATGGACCGGGGCATCGAGAGTGACGACCAGTTTGTAGAGGAGAATTGAAATTCGGTTCGCCCCCGTCTTCCGGAAGAAGTGAATGTAGCCGATGACCACATTGGGAGCGGCGAAGGTCACGTTCAGGCGTGAACTGATCCGTCCGTAATGGGTGATCTCCACTTCAGGCAGGTAGTAGACCGCCCGATTTTTTCCGACACGAACGGAAAGTTCCAAATCTTCACCGCCAAAGCGAAAATCGGGATCCCAGCCGCCGAGAGTTTTATAGATCTCGCGGGGCATCACCACGGCGGCCCCCATGAGAGCATCGACCCGTTTCAATTCGTTCGATTCAAAACTGGTTCGCCGGTAATCGTAATAGACCCGTTTCAGCAGGCCCGACCAGCGAAAGACCATCGTCCTATGAAGCAGTGCCGCCACAGTCGGTTTTCGGCGATAGCTGATTTGCAGTCGGCCTTGCGGATCCTGGATGCGCGGGCCGATCAGGCCGGCTTCCGGATGAGCTTCCGCGAAATCGACCAGCCGGGCCAGTGTTCCGGGCGGAATGATCGTATCGTTGTTCAGGAAGAAAAGGTATTTGCCTTTGGCCCGGTCTGCCGCTTGATTGCTGGCGATGGCAAAACCGCGGTTGGTTTCATTTCGAATCAGGCGGACTTGCGGAAACTCGTCTTCCACCATCTCGGCCGCACCATCGATCGAGGCATTATCGACGACGATGACTTCGAAGGGAACGCCCTGATCGAAGCCATGCAGGGAGGCCAGGCAGTCGGAGAGGTATTGCTTGCAGTTCCAGTTGGGTATGCAGACGGAGATAACTGCCGGGGCAATCGACTGAAGCGCGGATTGAGATACTCGATCGTGAATCGATCTAGGAAGCTTTTCGGTCGGCCAGGGAACCCGGACGTGCAATATCTGAGCCGCGTTATCGGGAGTGACTTCCATGTCCTTCGACGCCGTTTCTTCAGGAGACTAAAACGACTTTGTAACCGATCGGGAAAATTCCCGCAACGGCAAGATTTTGGCGTCCTTAACTCTTTTAACCCGCCTTATGTCGAGCTATCCCTTGTTGCGAATAGCCATAACGGTCGATCACTTCTTTCCAGTGAACCCCGATATCGTGGGCATCTTCGGGATGGAGCTTGTACTGGTTGGTGGAATAGGAGGCGTTCTGCTGGAGGTAGGTTTTCAAACGCGGGACCAGATTTTCGAATCCATCGAGAGACAGGGTATCATAGATTTTCCGCATCTGTTCAATCGGGCTGGCGATCAGTTCCTCGTAGCGCAGTTCGTGATATTGTCCACTTGGGATGAGCGACTTGGTCTCATCGAGCCGTTTGTAGAGATGAATAAATCGTTTGAAAACCCGCTCTTTCAGTCCAGGGTTGCAGGGAGTTTGAAAGCCGTGCTGGCGGCTGATCGTGGTCCAGAGATGCATAGTCGACGGAAATACATCATAGGGGTTGCGAACGATGTGCACGAATTTCGCCTTGGGAAACATCTCTAGTAGCGTAGGAATCCGACAGCTGTGGGCGGGAGATTTTAAGACAAGTCGGCGAGAGTCGCGGAGCGATATAGTCTTCAGAAAATTTAAGAGGGCGGCTTTCCAGTGGGTCCGTTGCCGCGGCGTCAGATTCGTGAGATCGTATGCTTCGGGATCGATTTCCTCGTTATTGGGAAAAGCAATCTGAAGGTAAGGCGAAGGTTGGCCCATCATGCAGAGGGCAAACTCGTCCTCCTGCGGCCGGTCCCAGCTGACGGCCATCTGGTCCATGGGCCGTATATCGCCGATCATCCATTTGAACCACCTCTTCATAATACTGCCCGTGAGCAGGAAGTGGTTGGGATCCATGCACTGGTGGGTGGTCGGGAAGTTGTGCTGCGGATCGAGAATCATGAACTCGTGCAGCAGTGTGGTGCCGGTTCGCCAGTGGCCGATTATGAAAATCGGGTCTTCCCGGAGCCGGGTGTTCTTAATGGCCTGACCGTAGATCAGGTTTTGCAGAATTTTGAAAACGGAGTGCCCGATACTGACGGGGGTGAGTACCCCGACCATGTGTCGGTAGCCATTGTCAAACTGAAAGCGTCCTTGCAGCATCAACCGGAGCCAGGCCCACGCGTCGCACCCCAGCCAGAATCGAGGGGTAACCAGATCGCGTTGTGGCTTCCGGGCTTTGCCGTCATCGCTCATTGAAATAGGTCTCCAGACAGAAAGAGTTTGTATTTCTGCCGTTGGGAATGTCTTCATTCTTACTAACTTTCTTTCCTTCCAAACAAATTCCATACCCAAAATTCTGCTAATTCCAGGAAAAGCGAGACGCCCCTTGCCCTGCTTCATAGAATCTAATTACTTGATTGAAGTTGGACGCGAATCCTTCCGAATATCAATACATAGATCGCGGCGTGGAGCAGCACGGTTAGCTCGCCAGGCTCATAACCTGGAGGTCACAGGTTCAAATCCTGTCGCCGCAATTCCGCTAGTACCCTCGGAGGTTTCTCCGAGGGTTTTCCATTTTCGTCTTTGATTTTTTTGCTGCTATCGGTCACCATGGCTGCCATGACCTCCGTTTCCTCCTGGCGAACATTTCGTAACAGCCGACGAGAAG
Organism: Telmatocola sphagniphila; assembly: GCF_018398935.1. Classification (GTDB taxonomy): domain Bacteria; phylum Planctomycetota; class Planctomycetia; order Gemmatales; family Gemmataceae; genus Telmatocola; species Telmatocola sphagniphila. Next base: position 2,973,750 of record NZ_CP074694.1, read on the forward strand.
CCTGCTTCGTTTTGGCCGTGTGGCTCGCCGCCCTGCTTTGGACCTTGATCTACTGTTCCCAGCACGCATACCAATCTCAACCGATTTTATCCAGATCAGAGCTGATCTTCGGAGTACCTAAATGGGTATTCTGGGGGATTGCGGCACCCGCTCTCGCATGTTCGGGAATCACTTTGCTCTACGGACTTTTTGGCATTCAGGACGACTTTCTGGGCGACGAACCAGAGGATACTCCGGAATGATCTCAGCCCTTACAACCGAAAGCTGGCTCGTTCTTACAGCTTTTGCGGGCTATCTCCTGGGCGTAATCTTCCTCGGAATATGGTCGCATCGGCTCGTCAAAAAAGGCAACTTCGTCAAAAACTATTTCGTCGGCGGCCGAAAGCTGGGCGCCTGGGTTCTCGCGCTGTCGGTAGCGGGCACGGCAATTAGCGGCGGGACATTCACGGGCTTTCCGGCCCTGATCTATACCAACGGCTGGGTCATGGCTCTCTGGATCGCCAGCTACATGGTCGTGCCCCTGACCGCCATGGCACTGATGGGAAAACGGATCAATCAAGTCGCCCGAGTTTCGGGCTCAGTGACCGTGCCGGATGTCTTCCGGGATCGCTTCGACAGTCCCGCACTGGGTCTGACTTCCACGTTGCTGCTTTTTGGATTCCTCATTTCCAACATGGTCGCTCAGTTCAAATCGGGGGGACTGGTTCTGAAGACGGCTCTCGGCTTGCCGAAAGTGGCTGTGGAACTTCCACTGCTGGGAATCTTTGAGGATCGCGCCTATCTCTTAGGCCTGGCGATTTTCGCAACCACTGTTGTGGCCTACACCAGTTTCGGTGGGTTCTGGGCCGTGACCTGGACGGACGTTCTGGAAGGATTCGTCAAGATCATCGGAGTGTCGCTTTTAGCTTTCCTGGCAATCCGATCTGTGCAGGATGTGACTCTGGAGAATGGCGAGACGCTGACGGGTTTAGCGGCCGCCACGAAGCGACTGGAGATGCAGAATCCGGAATTGGTCTCGGCTCCGGGCCCGAATAACTTTCTGCCTCTGTCGCTCGCTTTTTCCTTTTTCCTCATGTGGTCGCTTTCAACGCCCGGCCAGCCTAGCGGCATGGTACGGCTGATGTCTTTCAAGGATTCGCAAAGTCTGCGGAAAGCCATGATCGTGGTTTGCGGTTATTACGCCGTCACCTATTCTTCGCTGGTCATTATTTTCATCTGCTCGCGGGCGATCTATCCAACCGAATTTCTGACCAATGCCGACAGTGTCATGCCGGAGATGGCGCGCCGACTGGCGCCGCATCCGCTGATTGCGGGTCTACTACTCGCTTCGCCCTACGCGGCGGTGATGTCGGCTGTCGCGGCCTTTCTCCTGATGATTTCCTCGAGCCTGGTTCGCGACATTTATCAAAGAACGATCGACCCGGCGGTGCCCGATAAAGTGGTGAAGCGACTCAGCTACACAATGACAGCTCTGGTGGGTGTTGGCGTGATGATAGCCGCGATGCGCCCGCCCGATTTTCTTCAGTATCTCATAGTGTTTGCCGGCAGCGGCCAGAGCAGTTCCTTTCTCTTCCCCATGCTCCTGAGTCTTTATTGGAAGCGGGCCACGAAACAAGGCGTACTTGGCGGCATGCTGGGAGGCGCCTGCACCATAATGGCCCTCTATTTAACTGGTTGGATGTTTAACGACAAAACGATCTACAAAGCGATCGAACCGTATTATCTGTTCGGCTTCGATCCCCTCGTCTGGGGCTTCAGCGTTTCAGCCATTACCTCTATCGGTATCAGCCTGCTCACTCGTCCCGACCCGAGGCTGGTCGAGAAGTATTTCCCGCAAAGAACCAGCGATAGCTAAGTAGGCTACCGACGTACAAAAGGCTGAGCATGCCAATCTGCATAAGGCTCAGTGCCACAACGGTGGTGGAAACGCCATAATGCATCTGGTTGAATAGTTCCTGAGAAAAAGGAGTGCAAGCCGGCGTCTCAACGATCTTCCCGGTACTCACTTCACCAAACGACAGCAAAGAAATTGCCAGGATTCCCAGAAAGAATCCCGATCGTACCTGCGGCCAAGTGATTTTTCGCAGCCGCCAGCTTCTCGAGACTCCTTCGAGGCGGGCAGTCTCCAAGATTGCGGGAGGGATCGCGCGGTAGAGGCTGTACTGCAGGGCCAGGGCAATCGGTAAGAACTTGATGATATGCACCCATATCACCGGCAGCACGGAAGGGCCATCGTAAAGTAAAATTTGGAGCGGAGCATTCCTCCCAGCCATTCGTTCTTCCAGATCGCAGAGCCAGCTGAAGAACGCCTTCGCCGAAAATCCCAGAACCGGCCCTGGCAACGCCATGCAAAGAACCGAAATGAAAAATACCAATTTCATTCGCCTTGAGCGTTCTTCAGCTCCATTCAGTAACAGTATCGCGAAGACACAGCAGCAACCTGCAGTTAGGCAAGAATAGCCGGCACTGGAAAAAAGACTCAGGCTGTAGGTCTGCCAGACGCGCGAGAAAGTTTTACTCAACTTTACCGACTGATCGGTTTCCGCCCGGCTGTAAAACTGGTTTATCAGTTCTGCAACGGGCGCGAGTAGTAGGATTGCAAAGAAGAGTGCAAAAAGGAATATTTTCCAATTCGATCCGTTCGAAATCGGTTCATCGGCTCGGAGTACGCCGGGCTGCCAGCGAGGGAATCTCCTGGCGGTCGCGATGAAGAACCCGCCGATCAGCAAAGTCCAGGGAAGCGTCCGAATCGCTTCCTGCGCGAGATCTACCCCTAGCACTGCTTGAGTATAAACTTCCTCTGCAAAGGTCCGAACGACCATGATATCGGTTACGACGATCTCCGTCGAAACTTGCAGTACACACCAGACGCCGGCGAATCGGATGGCCGGAATCAAGAGAGGAAGAAGAAGCCGATAGCTGGTGTTTCGCACAGTTCCCAAAAGCGAGATTTCTTCGCGCATCGCGTCGGGGACTGATCGCAGCGACTGAACGAGAATGAACGTTGCCCAGGGAATTAGATGGACGCTGTGGATGAGGGCCGCGATCCAGATGCCTCTCTTCCAGGGTTGCCAGATTTCGTTGCCCGGCAGCCCCAGGTGACTCATTAGGAAACGCATTAGGCCCGATTTTTCAAAACTCGATTGCCACGCGGAAGCAAGAAACGGAAGCGGCAAAAAAAGGCAGAATCCCAGAAACAGTTCGACGATTCGCCGTCGTCTTTCCGGCAAGCCGTACCATTCCAGGGCTAAAAAAACACTCAGGGGTAATGTTAAGATCAGAACGAGGCCGGCCAGTCCAAGCGTGTTGAGCAGCAGCTCAAATAGACGCGGCCATTCTGAGAATTCGAGGACAGGGGGATTTTTGAAACACTCGTAGACCAGTGGAGAAACTGGTCCGACCACAACAAAAAGATAAATAGCGGCCAGCAGTTTTTGTGGCATGGTCTACCAACGAGAAAGCCCGCCTTGAGGCGGGCAATTTTAGATTAATTCTTATTCGGGTCCGCGTCTTTCTTTTCCGCTTCATCCTTCTTGGCATCGTCCTTTTTGCTCTTGGGTTCCGGTGCCTTTTTCTCAGGAGGTTTGGGCATTTCCTTCTTGGGTTCCGGAACAACGAAAGTTTCGACGACTGGTTTCGGCGGTTCTTTTTTAACTCGAACGGGAACGCGAATGTCTTTATCTTCCAGACAGACAATTTTTCCATTGCTGTCCGCGAGGATCAAGCGATCATCCTGATCATTGGAGTAAGTAATGTTAAGCGTACCGAGACTGATGCTCGAGAGGTCGAGCCCGCGAAGGCGATCCACCACGTGCAGTCGATTCTTGCTATCGGCGGCATAAACATACTTGGAGTTGACGGCTAGAACTTCATCCCCTGGCACTTTGGCTAAGTTCATTCGCACGCTACCACCAGCTGGCCAGACAGTCTTGCCGGTTCTGCGATCCAACCGCCGCAACCCGGCATTCCCACCAACCACATAGATTGAATCTTCCGTCACATAAGGAGTCTTAAGAACTTCTCCCCCCGCAGGTTGCCTCCACATTAAAGCCCCGAGCTTGATGTCGTAAGCATACAAGTAGGTGTCGGCAGTAGGGATGTAAATTTCGAACTGGTCCAATCCCAGCCCGGCGGTGATTTCCGCATCGGTTTTGAAATTAAACTTGCTATCCGGACTGGTGTTCGGGGTCATGTAGATGTCCCCAACCTGGCTGGGAAGGACGATGGTATTCACCGCTTGCACGCTAATCACAGGGAAGGTAATCCGATAGCGAACATTCCGGGTCCAGATCTTTTCGGGTTCTGTACGATCCTTGTTCTCGGAGAGATCCGACAGAGTACTAAGGTTATTCACCATTACGATAGAGGGGGTGGCATTACCACCTTCCAGGGTATAGGGTGGATAAACCTTATGGGTGACCGACAGCGACGGGCTACCGTCAATGCCTGGAATTTTGAAAGGAGGTCGCAGACTTTGTAGCACCGAAATTGAAGGTGTTCTATTCCCCGAAGAGGCCAATTGTTCGAAAACTCCGACAGAGAGGGTTTCTTGAGTGCCGCGGGCGGCCTCTTGCGGGATATTGCGAATCGCAGTATGGCTCTTCAGATCAACGAACTTATACGCCACGACTTTATTGGTGATCAGCGGTATGAATACCCGGTCGCTATCGGCCGTAGGCCCGGACGAAGGAATTGCTCCTAGTTCCACGTTAAAGAGCACTCGGCCGGTTGCGCGATCGAGAAAGATCAGGTTTGTGGAGTTAATGAAGAAGACGATTTTTTCGTTAACGGCCACCGGATAAATCGCTCGCCGTGGCAACGGAGGATCATAACGCCATACCTGGGATCCCGATCGGACATCCAATTTATATAAGATGCCCGAGGCATTCTGTACGAACAGATCGTTATCGAAAAGTTGAATCTTCTGAAGGCTGTCCGATCGATTTTCGATGGGAACGAAGGCCGTCCAATTTTGGCGGAGGTGCAAACGATCCCAATCCGCTGTTGTAGGCGTCGACTGGGCATTGACCGAAGAGAGTATGAGACAACTGGCGATAGCGCTGAGAATTAGCCGTTGCATGGATGCCCCTGTGCCGGGTCGGATGTCAATCAAGCGTCAACTTTCAAAGATACCCGCGATTTTGTCATAAGGGAAGCAGCATTTTTACTCAGACTATTGGAGGTCTGTCAAACGCAACGATCTTACGGTTTAGACGCTTTATCCGGCCCGCGGTTTCATTTTTTTCCCAGACGGCGCTTCGATTGAAAGAAGTCGCTGAGTAGCCCGGCACAAATCTCGGACATCACATGACCGAGCACCTGACATCGATGGTTCAGTCGCGGGTCACTTGTAATTTGATAAAGAGTTTCGCAGGCTCCGGCTTTAGCATCCGCCGCTCCAAAAATGACGTGCGGAATTCGAGCCTGCACGATCGCCCCGGCACACATCGGACAAGGTTCGAGCGTTACATAGAGCAGGCACTCATTCAAACGCCAGGAATCCAAAGTCCGGGCTGCCTGGGTGATGGCGATCATTTCCGCATGTGCCGTGGGATCCTTAAGTTGCTCGCGTTGATTGTGGGCCTGGGCGATGATGCCCCGCTCCGGATGAACGATGACGGCCCCGATGGGAACCTCGTCCTCATCGGCCGCGATTCGAGCTTCCTCGATCGCCTTTTCCATGTGGAAAACATGAAGCGGATGTCGAGGATCGCTCAAGGCAATATCGAAGATCATTTGAGCTCATTCAGAGTGTAGTAGGCGTCTTCGTGAACCAGGGAATCGCCTTTTTCGGATTTGATATCCTTCAGATGAAAGTCATAAAGCCGGCCTTTTTTCAGATTGGGTACGCTAATGCGAACGCTCTTCCGATCCTCCGCCACCTTGACCGATTCGACCTTCTCGGCTCGCGTATCCATTTCATCGCAGCCATACGCCGAGTGATATTCGTACGTAAAGGATTTCACACTGAAGTTTTCCGGTTTGGAAGCCGTTGCGGCATCCAGTGGTTTGGTGAAGGTGAATTCAAACCCTTCTTTGAGCAAATGAAGTTCGTGGATTTCGAATGGCAGAACACCTGTATATATCAATCGCTGGAGTCCATAGGGTTTACCGCCGACCGACCCCCAACCGCGATTGGTCTGACCGGCAAAAATGCTGCCATCTGAGGCAAATGCGAGACGATTCACGCCGCACTGGAAACCGCTGCGGAACGGATAGCAAGCTCCCTGATAGTTACCATTCACTTTTTCAAGAGTCACTCGCATAATTGTCGACTTGGTTTGATCTCCAACAAAAATCTGTCCCGTGAAAGGGCCGAATTTTCCGCCCGTCGTATCCCAGATCGGTTCGGTGACGGACTGCCCCATACGACCGTATGGAAACCAGACGCAGGGAGGCGTCAGATTCGGGAAACCCGAAGGAGCGTTGGCCGCTTTGCCCTTCTGACCATCGTAGAGCATACCACTGGGAACTTTGTCCGAGGCATTCTTGATAAACTGAGAATCCTTCAACCAGACCAGACTTGCCTGATGGCCGTAAAATTCCCCCTTCTTCAAGTGGTGCAACTTATTGGTCGCCACCCATTCGCCCTGATTATCGGTGTAGAACAGTTCCCCTTCGGGGCTGAAGTTCACGCCGTTGGGTGAACGTAGGCCGTAAGCGTAGGGTTCCATATCGCCACTGGGCGAGACCTTCACCGCCCAGCCGCGCCAGGGAGATTTCGCCTGGTGGCCGCCGCCAAATCCAACGTTGAGCGTGATGAAGAAATTGCCGTCTTTATCGCGAGCTGGCCCGAAGACAAACTCGTGATAATCGCCCGAGCAGCCCCACTTATCGCAGATGGTCACAAACTCATCTGCGACGCCGGTTCCACTATGGTCGATCAATTTGGTCAATTCGGGTCGCTGGCAGACATAGACGACGGAATTACTTTCCACATGGAGTCCGAGCGATTCGTGCAACCCGGTCGCAAATCGCGTCATCTTCAATTTGCTCTGGTCTTCTTCGAGAGGATTGTGAATCAACCACACTTCGCCTCGACGCGTGCAGGCCAGAAGTTTTCCATCCGGCCGGAAGCCGAGCCCACCGACTTCGAGGACGCAATCGGCCGGTTGCTGGATGGTGACCATGCGATAATGCTGGGCTTCTGCGGAAGCGGCCGAGAAATTTGCGGAGGAGGAAGCACCGAAAGCCGCCGCGAGGCGATTCTTGATCTCGCCGGGCGCGGATTTTGGCAGTTCCGGATTCACGTAAACGGCGAAATCCCCGGCGGCATTCCCCACTTTGAGCAGGAGTTGATTTTTCCCGGGCTTTAAGGCGAGTTCGACCTCATCCTGATCCGGTTGGCAAGGTCGCACATAGTCGCCGTGGAGAAGTCGCTTGCCATTCACCCACACCGAAAGAGAGTCGTCGCTACCTAGCTTCAGGGGGATCAACTCAGGATCTTTCCCTTTGAGTTCAATCTCCTGGTAGAGGTAGACAACTGTATCATCGCTATCGGGAATCAGTTTTTTCAGATCATAGACGGTTCCCAGAGGAAACTTGGAGAGTTCCTTCCACTGGATTGTCCCCTTCTTCCCTGCGTACTTTTTCGTGAGATCGATTTCCTTCTCGGGAGGATATTCTTTTTCAAATCCCTGGTTCTCGGTGTTATCGAACGGCCCGATCCAGTACCACTTGCCTTCCAGATCGGGCAGACCATTGGCTTTTAAGGTTGCCCGAATCGTCTCCTGACGGCTTGATTTGGGAATGTATTTCCATTTTTCCTGCGAGTAAAGATTTCCGCTGAAAATCAGGAATGCGAAGGGTATTAAAAGGGAACGAAGCACGGGATGGGATCCTTCTGTAAAACAACCAGGTTGAATGGGTAGGCTGGAAGTTACTCTTTTGCCGCTATTGGACACCACTATCGGCATAATCGCGAAAACCGGCGGGCTGATCAACAAATATTATTCTAGTCACGAGAATATCCGACAACGAGGGGAATTCGCAAGTGGCGATGATTTCCGAATAACATAGTCTATTCAATGGGTTTTTTGCAAATTTGAGGGTTCAGCGGTGTCAGTGATCGTTCAGAAATTTGGGGGTTCGAGTGTAGCGACCGCGGAACGCATTAAAGCGGCCGCCCGACGAGCGGTACGAGCCAAACAGGCCGGGGACCAGGTAGTCATGGTCGTTTCCGCTCGGGGAGACACCACCGACGATCTCATCGCGCTGGCTCAAGAGATTACTGAACAACCACCCGCCCGGGAAATGGACATGCTCCTTTCCACCGGAGAGCAAATCTCCGTGGCCCTGATGGCCATGGCTATCCACGAAATGGGCGAACCGGCTATCAGCTTCACGGGCGTGCAGATCGGTATCCGAACTGACAGCACGCACACCAAAGCTCGCATCCGCGAGATTTCGACCGAACGTATCCGCGAGGCACTCCGCGAAGGCAAAATCGCCATAGTGGCCGGTTTTCAGGGAGTGGACGAAAAATACGATATTACCACGTTGGGTCGGGGTGGATCCGATACGACCGCCGTGGCCTTGGCCGCCGTTTTGAAGCACGATGCCACGGCCAAGGAAGAAGAACGTCGGGTGGAATGCGAGATATACACAGACGTCGATGGCGTATACACGACCGATCCTCGTCTCGTTCCTGAAGCTCGCAAGATGGATGCAATCAGTTACGACGAAATGCTGGAACTCGCCAGCATGGGCGCGGGGGTGATGCATAGCCGAAGCATCGAATTTGCCAAGAAATACGACGTCCCGCTCATGGTACGCAGTTCTTTCAGCGATGCCGAAGGTACCTGGATCGTTCCCGAGACGGAGTGGATGAAGCAGGTGGTTGTGTGCGGAGTAGCCATCGCCAAGGATGAAACCCGAATATTGATTGACGGTGTACCGGATAAACCTGGGGTCAGCCACCGACTCTTCTCGCTGATCGCTTCCCAGAGCATCGCGGTCGATATGATCGGCCAGAGTTTTGGAAGTGGCGGCAAAGCCTCGATAGGCTTCACGGTCCTGCGGAACGATTTGAATCTCACACTGGCCACCTTGAAACCACTGGTCGACGAACTTGGGGCCGTGATTCGCACGGTGGAAGACGTCAGTAAAGTTTCTATTGTCGGCACGGGCATGCGAACTCACACCGGCGTTGCGGAGAAGATGTTTGCCGCTTTGGCCGCCGAAAATGTGAACATGAAAATGATCACAACTGGCGACATCAAAATTTCGGTACTCGTGGAGAAAGCCGATGGAGCAAAAGCACTGAAAGCCGTGCACAGCGCGTTCAATTTGCAGAGCCCCCGGCCGGGTGCCGGCGTCAATGGCGAGCAGATTCTAGAGGAATTCAAATCCCGCCCGGATCATCGCATTGGAGATGCGGTTCGGGATCTCGCCCAGGCTACCTCCCGATTGGCCGGGATGGAAGACATCGTCATCAGTGGCGTTTCGCTGGATGATGAGTACGGCCGAATCACCATTTCCGGGCTGCCCGATAAGCCGGGCAACTGCTCACGGGTGTTTCAAGCGGTTGCAGCGGCCGGCATCAGCGTCGAAACGATCGTGCAAAACCTGACCGCAGTCGATCAGGCGGAAATTTCCTTTACGGTTCCCAAGAGTGATTTACGGCGGGCTTTGATTCGAACCCAGGATGTCGTTCGAGCAATCGATCCGAAGATCAGCGTGGCGGGTGACTCCGATATCGCCGTACTCTTCGTATTCGGCGTCGGTATGCGAACGCACACGGGAGTCGCCCGCACGATGTTCGGTGCCCTTGCTCAAAAGGGAATCAATATCAGCTTGATTACAACGAGCGAAGTGTGCGTCAGTGTGATGGTCGAATTAGCACGCGGGAAGGAAGCTTTGCAGTGCTTGAAAGAAGCTTTTCAAATCCCCTGAAAGGGTTACTTTTCTTCAAATTTCAGGCCTTCAAATTTCACCGTGAAGGCCTCGCTCCCTGTATTAGCCGCTGTGACCCCGACTTGAAGTTCCCCGGAAAACTCCACAACCGGGCGATCGATAGCTACCCATTCGGTATCGTTATCGGGGTCTTTATACTCCATGGTGATTTTCTTCCCGATTCGCTTGATCTGGAACAAGGTGACACTGTCGGCAACCATCGCTCTTCGACCGGGAGTCGTTCGTCCCTCCTGATAGGCCGTGACGCGAATGCTCGGCTTTATCGAGTTGGAACTCATAAAGCGATCCAGTCGCAGGAAGTTTTTTTCATCTTTCCAGATCAGTAGCCCGGCAGAGAAACCCGATTGAATGCGAGTTCCCCCTTCAGTACTCGTCTCTTCTTTCGGAGCACTGAATTCCTGAACTTTCACCTGAAGCTTAAAATCCCCATGGGCCGATTGCAGTACCCGAGGAGCATTGGTGCGCGTTGAATTATATCTGAAACTGAAATCATGATTTTTGGCGGGAATAACGAGGGCAAGTATTCCCTTCTCTTCGGTGCAGCGGCAATCTTTATCTGGATCGACGAAAATACCCCATCCGCGAATGAGATTCGCGTTCGGTTTAGGAGGAGGGGGATACGCCCAAATCGGCGTAGCAACGGCGATCAAAAATACAATGGATAATCGACGCATAATTGTCTCCATTCAGGGCACTTGGGCTTCGCCAAGAAGCCCCGCCAACCGGCGATTGGAGTCAGCACTAACTCTCTATCCAACTGTCTGCGAAACCACTTGTTAGGATTTCAATTTGGAATTCAACAATTCCAGATCCTTCGCCCAATCAAGGAATCTCAAATGCCAGGTACCAAAGGGAATTCCCTTTCTGGGGCTGATTGCCCCGCCATGCCCCCCATGGCCGTAGATGTGCAACTCCACGGGAATATTTGCTTTGAATAATGCATCGTAAAACTCCACCGTTTGGCGGGCATGGAAAGCATCGTCGAGGCCGGCACTCGTCAAAAAAGTGGGAGGTGCATTCTTGGGAACCTTCGTCATATCCATCTTCAGCCATCCCGCATAAATGAGCACCGAAAAATCAGGACGACAACTCTCGCGCTCCACAGGATCGGCCGCCTGAGGATTCCCGGCATCGAACCGTAAGGTCACCCAGGCCGCCTGTTCGCCGCCCGCGGAAAACCCCATCACGCCGACGCGCTTCGGGTCGACCCCCCATTCTTTCGCACGGGATCGCACCATACGAATGGACTGTTGCGTATCCGCCAGGGCATCCTTGGTGGAATCGTAAGGCCGCAGCCGATACCGTTCGATAAAAGCATGAATTCCCTGGCTGTTGAGCCAATCGGCAATATCGACTCCTTCATTTCCGACGTTACAAGTTTTGTTCCCACCGCCCGCGATCACTATCACGGCCGTGCCGTTCGCTTTATCAGCGGGAGCCAGATGAACTTCTATCGATGGATTGTGGATATTCTCCACCGAGTTCACTCGATTGGGATTATTCTTGGGGGTATTGAACTGTTCCGGCTTATCGTAACCCGCCAGCGGTTTCAGCTGAGGCGACCCTTATGGCCAGAGCGTGACAACCTTCGCCCCGGGAACCAACGGTTTGGGCTCCGGGAAGTTGAGTGGCGGATCCTCGGCAAGAAGAGATTGCGTCCAATAGGGCGACCAAAAGCTCAAAACGGCGATCAAGATTCTGGTGTCAAGCAGTCGGGGATACTTCATGAGATGTTCCAAATAAAGTAGCGGAGAGTTTCAACTATTCTGGCGTGCGGACGATCTTCTCCCTTTCATTCTAATTGAAATTGTTTGAAATCAGAAAAGTCAAAATCGCGTTTTTTTTCCCGGAGAGACTACAGCCCGAGAATTATCCGGTATTCCGATTGGGAGAGCGGACTCAATGAGTCGGCGATTCTTTATTTTTATCCGAGAAAAGCTTTCAAAAAAGAGCCGGCAACCGAAGCGACATTCTTGGCGGTTTTCCAGTCAAACTCACTCTTCTTCTCCTCGGCTTGTGGAGATGGCGGATAGCCGGGGAAGCTAAAATTCATTGGTGGGAAAGCGGCGGGATTGTAGCTCGGCAGAAACGGAGTCCCAACGGGAGAGAGTGTCGGAGCCGAAGTCGTGGGCAGTGGCGGATAGGGTTTCGCATTGGCTCGAATCGGCAAACTCGGCTTCCACTCCGGCTCCGCAGGAAGTGCATTCTTAGTCCAGGCGGCCAGGAGATCGGTCGCTTCCTCCGCGACGATCCCCATGCAAACCAGTAGTTGTTTTCTGGCAAGATCCACTGGAAATCCCGCGCCGCAGGGAAATGCCGCTTGAAGTGTAATGCGTCCCTGATTGTCCAACCCGAACGAAGGGAGACCCCGCGCACTGAACGCACCTTTTAAGAGAGCGCTTGCATCAGTTAGTTTAACGTTCTTAAAAGTCGTCAGCGCCACCAACCGCCCGGCTGGTGCCGAACGATGAGTCCCCTCTTTCCAGTGAGTCTGGCAGAATGCTTCTATTTCAATCTCATCGACTTTGACGAGATAATAGCTCGAACCATCCGAGGCTACGAGCTTCTGAATGGGGACTTGCTCAGGAGTATAACTCCAACCCTGGGCCGGGTCGAAGATATCATGAAGGATTGTACTCGGAAGAATATCCATCGCTCAACCATCCTGGCGACGAGTGGAAACGGTAGGAGGGCAAAAGGTGCCCTCCCGACTTTCACTGATCTAGAGAGCACATTCTCCATTTTCGGTCAAGATCAACCGTAAAATCGCTCTGCAAAAGTGCTAATAGCTTAAGGCTGGGTGCGCTTCAGAATCCATTCCCCGATCACATCGAGAACTTCCGGGCTGAAGGTTTCCTCAATTTTGGCATACTCGCTCGGAGCCCCTTTTTGGCATTTCTGAAATAGATGGTTCAGCTGCGGAAAGCTTCGGCAAGTCACGTCGGGATTACCGGAAGCTTTCAATGCTTTTTCGATCTCGGGCAAGTTCTGTTTCGGCGATACCTGCAAATCGCGTTCACCATTGAGAGCCAGGACCGGACATTTTACTTTCTGCAAGGTGGGTCGGGGATCGAATTTAATGAAGTATCGAAACCAGGGAGAAACCAGTTTCTTCACCCCTTTCTGGAGCTCCTTTTTGAAATCTTCGGTAACTTTCTTTCTATCTTCTTCAGAAAGAGCATTGAAAGCCTCATCCACCAGTTTCATGAGGGCCTGTTCATCCTGTCCCGCTTTGATCGCCTGAAACAATCGGATATTCAAATCGCGGGTCACTTTTCGAAAATCTGGAGCTTGTCCCATGGCATTAGCTATTAAATCCCCTTGTTCGAGAAGAATTTCATCACCCGGCACACCTGGACCGGCAAGCATGATGACGAACGCCACATCGGGATTCTGCGCGGCCACGGATGGACCGATCAGTCCGCCTTCACTGTGCCCTATCAATCCAATTTTTTTCGGATCGAGTTCGGGCCGGGTCTTCAAATATTCGAAACAGGCTTCGATGTCGGTGACGAAATCGGCGGTCGTTGCTTCAGAATGTTTACCTGTGGACTTGGCAACACCACGATCATCGCAGCGTAGAACCGCGATCCCTTTTCGAGTCAGAAAATCGGCAATCACGGCAAAGGGTTTATGCCCCAGAAGAGTTTCGTCCCGATCTTGTGGCCCCGAGCCTGTAATCAAAATTGCGGCGGCGAAGGGGCCCTTCTCGGGTGGCAGAGTGAGTGTTCCGGCCAGCTTCACGTCCTTGGTCTTCTTATTCTCGATCACCACCTCCACTTCCTTGTAGGGGAAGGGTTTTTTAGGGGTCTGGGGACGCCGGACTTCCAGAATCTTGTCAACGCGTTTTAAATCCAAAGGGAAATCTTTTCCCGACTGACTGAATTTTCCAGGAATGGATTTCTTGTCGACGCTCATCTTACCCGCGAATCGAATCTTAAATTTCACCAGATCGAATTGCACTTCTCCCGCTTCGAATTTGGTCTTTTCCACCTCGAGGTTTTTCGCCCCTTGATCCGGGCTATCCATTTTTGAAATCAACTTTCCTTCCTTTTCTTCAACAACGAACACCAGGCGTAACTCCTGCGAGCCGACTCGCAAGGGGCCTTCCCAGATGCCGACGAGATCTTTCGTTTCAGGGGGTGCATTCCCGACGTTAGTGACAGAGAAAACGAAATGGAACAGAATTGGCGACAGTAAAACGCAGTGCATGATGAGCACTCATTGGTTTAAGAAACTTCGTTAAATGAAGAGTATATTGCGGATTAGCCTAAAGACGAAGATTTCAGAATTGCGATCGAAGTAAGCTTATCCCTGGAAAATATAGAGGAAAAGGGCTCGCAATATCAAAAACCAGACGAAGAAAATGAACGCGCAGCCAGCTCGATAAAGAATTTTGGATTTGTCGGAAGCGTTAGGAGTCCATTGGTCGCGAATGAATGAACGCCGGATTTTTTTTGCCCGAAAGAAACTCGAAGCTGCGGTAGATGTCTGCGTGGTGGAGGATACTTCCGTGAGTTGGGAGGAATTCATCACCATCTCGCTTTGGGTATCCTGGGTATTGGACGCAGGAGCCAAATGACTGCGAACCACGCCATCCACATCGGAAACGCGAAATTTGACTCGACATTTGGGACACGTCAGGATCTTGCCCTTCGGCGAGTGCTCCGAACGGTAAGGAAAGTAGCAGCGGGGGCAAGAAAAGTAAAACATTTAATCGAGACCCATATCGCGATCAAAATTGGGGATAGCGACGATCTATAAATTTCGAAGAATTACTGGAATCCAGAAGAATCTTTACATGGCAAAAATGGATTAACGGCCTAATGCAATCGCGGCCAGCGCCGCGATCAACTCGCAACCAGGGTCGAGTGCTACTGGAGAGCACCCGACCTTAAAGGACATTATACCCGAGGGATCAAATGATCTAGTTCGAGAACATGCTTCCGACAGGCCGGCAAGAACTTCGATTGCAGCAGCGTTTTACAAGACTGACTGATTTCCGAATTTTCAATGGCATCCTCGTAGTCGCCGATACCAAGTTCTTCGCCTCGCTTCAAGGCCGCCAGAACCGTTTTTGGTCCGATGACCTTAGCCGTTTCGGTAACCGCGGAAGTAAAACTGCCCCAAGCCCCTGCACTGTCCTCAGGCTTCCCACCGAACTGCTGGATGCGCTGCTGCAACGAAGTCACCGCCTGACTGTGCTCGGCGCGAATGCGGCTCAATTCCTTCTGAATGGCGAGGTCTTCAAACTTACTGATCGCCTGCTCATAAGCGGCCACTGCGGACAATTCCCCGCGCAGCAGCTTATTCATGCGATCCGTGTCACACTTCTGCTGATCGGTATCAATTGAAGAATCCAGGCCGGATGTCGTGATGTTCGTGGTCATCTCGTTGCTTCCTCGAAAAAAATATCGTCTCGCAATTCAAGACGTATTCCTATCAAGAGTGCAACGTCGATGCCAAAGAAGTATGCAATACCTGCATTCGAACTAGTTAAGGATTTTGACTTAAGAGTCAAACGGGAGAGGAGTTCAGAACCAAATTTAATAAGTGCTAACCGGACTTCCATAGCGATGTACTACGCGATTAGTTCGCATGCTGCCGACGAGAATGGTCCGCTTAGGTAGCAAATCCTGCAGCTTTCTTTGTACGAACTCTGCCGGGGAGAATTTTTCGCGTTCGTCCACAACAGACTCTTCTTGAGATTTGGGTGATAGAAATGGCGAAGCCTTCGTGGACATGCGTGTCGGTGACATCTTTTAATCCCCAAATACTGGGCGGACGATTAGCTTACGGCAGATCATGTGCCAAAGCAAAATTAATATCCGAATTAAATAAATATATATTTTCGACGGAGAAAACTGCGATGCGACAGCCATTTAAGATTTCTGAAGTCCGATTATTAAATGGCTAGCGCAACCCAATTCTCAACAACGGGAAGACATCGCGCTGCTAAAAGGGCTGAATAAATGGCCGATTAATGGCCGTTGCTTCCCAATTGAAGGGACTTCTGCACTAAAGTGGAGGTTAATCCCGGTTCCGCATTCTCTAACAAAGAGTAAAGCGAGGACAGCGAGCGTCGGGCGCTGCAAAGTCGAATCAACCGAATCGCCAGACGCACTTCTCCGAACAAAATCAGCTCACTGGCTCGTTCCCGCAACTTTTCACACGTCTCATTTTCCCAGCTTTTTTGTGCGACCTGATAAGCCTCTTCCACGGCATGATCTTCATCGATTTCGTTCTGGATTTGCCCTTGGAGATTAAGAATCGTATCGCCTAACTGGAAGGCGTGCAGAATTGCTTGTTGCCCTCGTTCCGAAAGTTCAACCGCATGCACGGGGTGGGCAGCAAATCTTTCTGCAAATACCGCAAAAGCATAGATTTCCTGACAGGCTCGGAGAAATTCCGCATTTAAACGCCCGAGAATCTCTAATTTCGTCGGCGGAGCAGAATTGAGCGCCTCCACCCGAGACGATCGGGAAGCGGCGTTATTCCGAATTCTCTTCATGCGAGACATCGTAGCAGTACGGGACATGGTGCATCTTCCTAAATGTGTGCTTCCATCAATTAAAACTTGGGGAAAGCCTAAAGCAGGACTTGTGCCGATCGGCATTAATAATTGATGAATTCAATGCGAAATAGTCTGAAATGATAATTTGTATCGAAGTAATTAATTAAAAAAACGGCCCAGATTAGCATTCAATTAATGGAAGCTTGACGAGTATTTCCGTTCCTTTTTCAATTCCTTCACTGCGTGCCTGAACGCTGCCGCCGTGCATCTCCACCAGCTTTTTCACCAGAGAAAGGCCTATGCCTAAACCACCTTGCGACCGATTTAAACTGCGATCCACCTGCGTAAACAGCTCGAAGATCTGGGACACCATCTCTGGCGGAATTCCGACTCCCGTATCCTGCACGCAGATCGCTGCAAACGAATCGCTTTGAGTGACCTTCAGACAGACTCGACCGCCGCGCTTGGTGTATTTTGCGGCATTGTTCAGCAAATTGGAAAAAACCTGCGCAAGCCGCAGCCTATCTCCCCGAACCTTGAGTTCCCGTTCGGGCATCTCCAGATCCAAAGTGATTCCCGCTTTGTCCAGGAGGGGTTGGCTGGTCTCCAGCGACAGGTCAATTATCTCGCGAACTAGCAATAGGTCCAGATCCAGCGTCAACTTACTGCGGGTGATGCGGGAAATATCCAACAGGTCATCTATGAGGCGGATTAAGGTGTGCGTCTGCCTCTCCATGATTAAACGGGCTTTTTCAATCGTGGCAGGATTATCTGCCGCTATTCTCATGATTTCCAGAGCATTGCGAATCGGAGCGAGAGGATTTCGCAGTTCGTGAGCGAGGGTGGCCAGGAATTCGTCCTTGCGCTTATCGGCCAGACGAAGCGCTTCATTTGCACGTGCTAGCTCTTCGGTGCGCTCGGCCACTTTCTTTTCAAGCTGGGTTTCGTATTGTCGCTGCTGCAAAGCGTAGCGGATCGTCCTATCCAGCACGGCAGCTTCCAACCGGCTCTTTTCCAGAAAATCGGTCGCGCCGGCATCCATGGCCGCCAAGTCGATTTCCGTACTACTTTGACCTGTCAGAAGAATGATTGGCGATTTGCAACCCAAAGCGCGCGCCTCCTTGAGCAGTTCCAGGCCGCTTTTTTCTCCTAGCCGGTAGTCCAGCAGGTAGATGTCGTGCTCGCCCCGACGGATCGCCTCAAATCCCTCTTCGAACTTCCAGATCCATTGAAGATTGAAACTCGCGTGAGAGATGTCGCTCAAGACCTGCTTGGTGAGGTAGTAATCGTCCTCATCATCGTCGATCAGCAGAATCTCGATGGGACGATCAGTTACGGGAGTTGGACCGTTCATAGTGAGGCAACTCCACAATCTCTAGCCAATACTTGCCCAGAACTTTGATGACTTCCACGAGCCCTTCGAAGGTCACGGGCTTCGTTATGTAAGAAGAGGCCGACAAATTGTAGGATTTTATGATGTCTTCCTCGGCCTTGGAGGTCGTCATGATCACCACGCGAAGCGTTTTCAGATGGGGATCTGCTTTTATTTCCTGCAGAGCTTCGCGGCCATCCTTGCGAGGCATATTCAGATCGAGAAGCAACAATCCCGGCATGGGGGAGGACGCCGGGTCGCTGTATTTGCCTCTTCTATGCAAATAATCCATCAGTTCTTCACCATCATTGACAAAACGCAGATCGTTGGCAAGCCGGCTCTCTGCAAATGCCTCCTGAGTCAATCGTCGATCATCAGGATCATCATCAGCCATAAGAATTGTCACGATTCGTTCCTTGAGCGAAGAGTTGAAAACCAATGGACGCTCCTTAAATCTGAACCGAAGGGATAGTCACTTCGAAGGTCGCTCCTTGCCCCGGCTGGCTTTTCGCGGAGATCGATCCACGATGCCTTTCAACTATTTTTCGACAGATCGCCAGCCCCACACCGGTCCCTTCATATTCATCTCGTCCATGCAGCCTTTGAAATACTTCAAAGATTCGGTCCAAATACTTTTCGTCAAAGCCTATGCCGTTATCACTTATATCAACCCTATAGCAGGCGGGTTTAACCGAATCATTATTATCAGCACTATTTGTGCCAATCAACTGAGATGCAATGTTAACTTCAGGAGGAACACCGACTTTATGAAACTTCAAAGCATTTCCGATCAGATTTTGAAAGAGTTGTCGCATTTGTAAGGCATCTGCTTGAATTTTTGGCAACTTGCCCACGATGACTTGGCCGCCGGTCTGTAGCAAGCGGCCTTCCAAATCGGAGAGAACTTCCTGGACTAGGAGGTTCAAATCGACCATCTCGAAATTTCCCGGTTTCGTGGTAACTCGGGAGAAGGCCAGCAGGTCATCAATCAGTCGACGCATACGGGCCGAGGAATCCAGCATCCGCTCGATATAGTTTTGCCCTTCCTCACCCAGTGTTGACTGGTATTTCTGAGTGAGTCGATTCCCAAACGCCTGAATTTTCCGAAGGGGTTCCTGGAGATCGTGGGAAGCCACATACGCAAACTTTTCCAATTCCTCGTTACTTCGCCGCAGTTCGCGTGCCTGATTCTTTTCCCGCTCCTCGGCTCGGCTTCTTTCCTCAACCTCCTCCTGAAGGGATCTATTCAATTTCAAGAGTTCCGAAGTTCTCAACTCAACCAGACGCTCTAAGACTTCAGATTGCAGTTTCTGTTCGTGAATGTCCGTCATAGTTCCCACCCACTGAGAAATCTCACCAGTGGTTTCTCGAAGTGCCACCGCATTCGTGAGCATCCAGCGGTAATTGGGATCACTCTTGCCGCGCAGGCGAAACTCATTGACGTAATGGTCCGAGTTGGCCTGACGGGCTTTCTCCCAAGCATCATGCATGCCTTGAAGATCCTCCGGATGCACCAACTCTCTCCAGCCGAGATTTCGCGCCAGTTCCACGGTCACACCGGTGTGATCGATCCAGCGGCGGTTATAATAAGTGACCTGACCGCTCGCGTCAGTTGCCCAAACCATCTGAGGAATCGCCTCGGTCAGCAGGCGGAACCGTTCCAGACTTTCGCGCAATTCCACTTCAATTTTGCGATGCTCGGTAACATCCCGAGAGACGCAGACATAACGAAATGGCGTTCCGTCGGGCCCGGGAATCGGAGCAATTTGAACGTCCCAGTACTTCGGTGTTCCTTTCATCGTCGGCCGAGAACCACTGAAGCGACCAATGGACCCGCTGGTGGCGAGATCGAACGCTTTCTTCACGTCTTGCTGCTGCTCGGGAGTCCACATACTTTCCCACTGCCGACCTTTGATCTGCTCGAAGTCATCGATCTGCATGAGCTTGCGACCCGGCGAATTCATCTCTTGAATTCGGCCTTCCCGATCGAGAATTTTGATGCAATCCGGACTGTTCTCCAGAACGCTTCGGAAAAAGGCTTCACTATCCCGAATCTGTTGTTCGGTATGTAATTGTTCCGTGATATCCAAAGCAATGACGCCCAGCCCAATTTTCTTCTGCAGATTATCGCGAACGGGAAAAATGCTCAAACGCCAGACACGCTTCTTTCCGGATACTTCCTGTTCGATGTGCAAAATCCGATCGGGAATTCGTTCGCCGGTGGCCAGGGAGTGCTTGAAATCCTGCAGAATTTCTTCGGGAAAATCCGATCGGAGTTCTCGCGGCGTCTTTCCCCAGTGCGCGGCCAGAGGCAGGCGGTTCATTTCTGCAATTTGGTGATTCGCTCTCACGTACCGAAGGTTAGGATCGAAGAAGGAAATTCCCACCGGAGCGTTCTGGAGAAATGCATCGAGTTGTGCAAGAGTCTCCGCCATATCCTGACGGGAACTATCGAGATGCTGATTCGTCTCGCGTAATTTTCGCTCCACAGTCTTGCGATGTTTCAACTCGCTATGAACTAATCGATAAGCCCCGCCGACGAGAAACAGAATCAGAAAACCGCCGACGATATTGGTAATGGCGGCTACCAGATAGCTGTTTTCAGCCGTATTAATTCGCTGCTGGTACAAATCCTCCTCGACTCGATCCATCGCGGAAATTTGTTTCTGCACATCGTTCATCAGGCTAAAACCGCTACCCGATTTTATAACTTTTTCTGCCTCGACCTCCCCAGAGGCCTTTCGAACGGCTATGGTCTTGCGCAGCAGATTTAATTTGTCCTGAATAAGCTCCCCAAGTTGGTTAGCGCGCTCTACCTGCTCCGGGTTGTCTTGGGTTAAATTCTTAAGTACAGTTAACTCCAGCTCGAGCATCTTCGCGGCGCGCTCAAAAGATTCTAAATATCTATCCTGTTCGGTAATTTGATAACCTCGCTGGCTCGATTCCGCATCTTTTACGAGCGATAGAACATCGACAAGTTCCTTCTGGACATCGCGAGTGTGGGCCACGAGTTGATCGTGTTCGCGAAGGGTCTGCATATTGGAACGAGACGCCAGAAAGTTCAGAATCACCGCCACGAAGGCCAACAACCATACTACAAGCATTTTCTTGGACGAATTACCCATCCAGTAAACCCTTCGATGGAGAAAATATTGCTGTATTCCATTTTCCTGGCGAAGTTAATGACAGTCCTTGGTAAAATAATCTATCTCTCGATTCAAACCTAGTTAATTCGAGCAACACTTTTTAACAATGACGACCGAAGTTCCTGAACCGATAACCGGCCCAAAAGAGCCTGCGATCTCTCAGCGCGTACTAGTTGTGGAAGATCTCGAGGATACAAGAGTATCGCAACAGCAATTATTATGCCTATCGCTGGGTCTGGAAGTCGATACCGCCGAGGATGGCCAGGCAGCACTGAGTATGCTGTTGGAGCGCAATTACAGTCTGGTGATAACCGATCTTCGCATGCCGAAACTCAACGGCATGAAATTGATCGAAGAAATCAATCAGCGCAAATTGCCTGTTACTGTCATTGTGACGACCGGACATGGGGGGGTGAATGATGCCGTAAACGCCATGCGAATGGGCGCTTACGATTTTCTCGTAAAACCCCCGAACCCGCAGCATCTTTGCATGCTGGTGCAAAGGGCACTTCGGGAAAGATCCCTACAAGATGAAGTTGCATCACTTCGTCAGGAACTCGGGCAAAGGCATTCGTTTCAGAATGTCATTTCGAAAAGTCCGCGGATGCACGATGTTTTCGAATTGATCGGCCAAATTGCCACGACCTCCTCTACCGTTCTAGTGATTGGCGAAACCGGTAGCGGGAAAGAGCAGATCGCCCGAGCGATTCATCAAGCCTCGGCCGAGCAGAGACCAGGGGCCTTTGTGGCAATTAATTGCGCGGCACTGCCCGAAACTCTTCTGGAAAGCGAACTATTCGGACACGAAAAAGGAGCCTTCACAGGGGCTACCACTCAGCGCAAAGGCCGTTTTGAACAGGCTCATAAGGGTACTATATTCCTGGATGAAATCGGCGATGTTCCTCTGGCGATGCAAGTAAAACTCCTGCGGGTGCTCCAAGAGAGAAAATTCGAGCGCATCGGTGGAACTGAAACCGTCGAAATTGATGTTCGAGTTGTCGCAGCGACGCACCAAGCGTTGGAAAAGCTTGTAAAAGACGGCAAGTTCCGCGAAGATTTATTTTATCGTCTGAACGTTATTCGCATCGACGTACCCCCATTGCGGGACCGGCCCGAAGATATTCCAGTTCTAGCGAGCTTCTTTGCGCAGAAATTTACTCGCACCGGCCAGACACCTCCCAAGCTCAGCCCCGAAGCCTTACAGGTACTACAAGGTTATTCCTGGCCCGGTAATGTGCGTCAGCTGGAAAATGCCTTGGAAAGAGCCTGTATCACGGCCCGAGATGGCCTCATTTTGCCCAAACATTTGCCTTCGGATATCAGCGGATTGATATCCTCTTCGAAACAGGCAATGCAAGTCGATCTGTCACGAAGTTTACCGGAGCAGTTGTCCGAATTGGTTGCCAGTTTTGAGAAACGCTACCTGCGCAAAGCATTGAGGCGAACACGCGGCCATGTTGGCAAGACGGCCAAGATCAGTGGATTATCGCGAAGAAGTGTTACTGAAAAAATCGGACACTATGCGATCGACAAAGCAGAATTTAAAAAGGACTGAAGGATATTGAAGATGCGGGACTTTTTCAGTCTCGCATCCAGAATTGTCTGAAATCCACTAGCGCCGCCAACCACGGCCACCGCTGCGGAATCCACCCCGGTAGCCGGAGCGATAAAAATTATTATACCCCCAACGGTAACTGGGCCTATAACCCCAGTTATAATATCCACCGTTTCCTATTCCGATGGAAAAATTGGGGCCACTATAGTAGAGTCCGGGATAACTACTATAAGAATAGTAGTTATAGGGCTGATAATAGGGCGTAGAGTAGGAATATCCGTAGGTTCCAGGATCATACGTAGTAACAATCTGGGCTTTGGCCTGAGAGCCGGTCAATAGCAGCACAGCGATTCCGGCGACTAAAACATTTTGAATCCTCATGGTGATTCTCCTTATCAAAAGCCATTTGATACAGAAAGATTAAACCGCAATCCGAATGCCAACGATCATACTGGTTAAATTTTTCTGGTTCTTCCGAGACACTTTTGACATGCCTGGTGCGCGAAGGTGAGAATTCGAGTTCTCTTTGTTCGTGCAATCACTGACTAAATGAGTGATTTTCAACAATTCACCTTTTGACGGCACATAAGTTGCCTGTTTGCGATGATTCTAGCTCGAAATTTATTGAGGTTTATTTATGGTGGAATCGGTTCAGGTCCCTATTGCCGAGAAACCATCCAATCTAGTTGACTATCTCTCCGATTACACCCACCCCTTGCGTTTGGATGCCGCGGGCCATGAGAGTTTGTTGCAGAAAATCCGCGAATTGGCTGTCGGTTCGATTGATTCGATTGCACCGAGTTCTCGTTCCGTACTGATACGCTTTCGAGGCAACTGCGCCCGACTTAAAGAGGTGCACCGGGAGCTGGCCCTTAGAGCGGCCTTAGGGGAACAGATTCCTAGTGAATCCGAATGGTTGCTCGACAACTATTACATCATTCAGGAAGTCGTTCGAGAAATTCGCAATGATCTTCCCAAGGGTTACTATCGAGAGTTGCCCGCCCTACTCAGTGGACCTTTTGCAAGACTCCCTCGGATCTGTCCGTTTGCCTTTTCGCTGCTGGCTTATACCGATTCGGCTTTTACGGAGTCCGACATTACGGAAGCCGTGACGGAATACCAACGTGTCGCTCCGCTATCCATCGGTGAAATCTGGGCGATCCCGACGATGTTGAGGCTCGCTCTACTGGAGAATTTGAGGCGAATTGCCGATCAGATTGTTTCGACTATCAAGGAGCACCGCTCCGCGACCGCAGCGGTATTACTCGCGAACAAGGGGAGCCAGCCGCTTCTGCCTACCCAGCCCACGGACGCTTTTGCTGTGGCCTTCTGGGAAGGATTGCGCGACGGCGATAACACGAGTGCAGTCCGAAGCGACTTAGTTCACGATTGGTTATCGGAACACATAGCCGATCCCGGAAAGATTGAACATCGCGAATACTGCCGACAGGCGGCAAATCAAGTTTCCATCGGGAACGCCATCACTAGTCTTCGCTTGCTCGGCGTCATTGACTGGATGAACTTTTTCGAATCGGTCAGCTTAGTTGAGGCCGAGCTTCGCAGAGACCCGGCGGGAATCTACGGCCGACAGGATTTTGGAACGAGAGATCGTTGTCGCCAAGCAGTGGAGAAACTTTCCCGACAATCCAAAATTTCCGAATTGGACATTGTTAAGCGGGCCAATCACCAGGCCGAACTTTCGAAATCGACCTCTCCCCTTCCCAACGCCAGCTTTTTAATCGGAGAGCATCGTCAGGTTTTTGCGCAAAGCCTCAAGCCGATTCCCTTCTGGAAAATGAGCAGGCAGGATTGGCTCCTGGAACATCCCAATTTATTCTTTTTTGGGCTACTCGGTTCGCTGACTGCACTTCTGGTAATTAGTGCGATTGCCCTCTCCGGAGCAAGTTCTATAAGTCTCATCGTTCTGGTGGCATTGGCTGCCTTACTTCCCGCGAGCGAACTGGCTGTCGGCTTTTCCAATTTTTTCATTACTCGTCAGCTTGCCCCTCGAGTGCTACCCAAGCTCGATTTCAAAAATGGAATTGCGAACGGATGCGACACCTTCGTGGTGATCCCGACTCTGCTGACCAGACCGGAACAAGCCGCCGTGCTTTGCGAACGGTTGGAGTTACACTATTTATCCAACTCCGATCCCAAGCTTCGGTTTGCATTGCTTACAGACTTCCCGGATGCAGATGCAGAGCAAACGCCGAGCGACGATCCAAGTCTCCAGACGGCCTTGGAAGGCATTCAGAAATTGAATGAACTGCACGCGGAGGAAAACTCTCCTCGCTTTTTTCTCTTTCACCGTCGAAGGCTTTGGAATCCCTCGCAAAACTGCTGGATGGGGTGGGAACGCAAACGCGGTAAACTCGAAGAATTCAACAGTTTGCTTCGCGGTGATAAGAACACCACCTACTCGATTCAATCTTCTGTCATCGATAAACTGCCGCCGATTCGCTATGTCCTTACACTCGATGGCGACACCGTTCTGCCTCGAGACGCCGCGCGGCAGATGATCGCTACATTGGCCCATCCACTTAATCAGCCGATATTATCGGAAGATAAACGCCGGGTGATTTCCGGTTTTGGACTATTACAACCCCGAGTGAGTTTCCTTTATAAAACCGGATTTCAGTCGTGGTTTGCAAGCCTTTTCGCAGGCTCTGCCGGGATCGATCCTTATTCCGCCGCGGTGTCCGATACGTACATGGATCTTTTTGCCAAGGGAACTTTCACAGGCAAAGGGCTGTACGATATCGATGCTTTTCAAGCGACCTCGGGACAAGCTTTCCCCGAAAATGCCATCTTAAGTCACGATCTGATCGAGTCAAATTATACGCGCTGTGCCCTGGCCACCGATGTCGAAGTCTTCGATGAGTTCCCTTCGCGTTATAACTCGTACGCTCGGCGCGAACATCGATGGATCCGAGGCGACTGGCAATTGCTGCCCTGGTTGAGTCGCCGAGTGCCAACTTCTTCCGGCGAAGCGATCAATATTCTGCCGGCTTTGGAACGCTGGAAGATCATCGATAATTTGCGCCGGAGTCTCGTACCGGCCAGTCTCGTTCTGCTCTTGCTTCTGGCCGCGACCATTCTGCCCGGACAATTTCTTGGCTGGTGTGGCTTTGTTATGATCCTATTCGCGTGGCCAACGATCTTTTATCTGCTCGAAACTGCGTTGTTAAAATTGCATGGCAAATCTTCGAGGAGTTTGATTGCCCGCTTACGGGCCGATCTTCCTTCAACTCTCGGACAATCGGCCCTGCAATTCGCGTTTCTACCCAATCAAGCCTGGGTGGCCATTCATGCAATTGGTACGACGCTTTACCGTCTGAATTTTTCGCGAAAGAAATTACTGGAATGGGAGACCGCCGCAGCGGCAGAAGTCCGTTTGGGAACTCAATTCAAGGCCTTCCTCCACTCCATGTTTCCCGCCGTGATAATATCTCTGGTCTGTTTGCTTCTTGTGGGAATATCCCACTTGAGCAATTTGATTTATTTTGCTCCGATCGGCCTGCTCTGGCTAATGTCACCCCTGATCGCCTGGCGAATCAGCCAACCGCGACAATTTTTGGAAAGAAGCTTAACCGAAGAAGAACGATTGGAACTCCGGCTGGTTTGTCGAAAGACCTGGAATTTCTTCGAAACTTTTGTCGGGGATGCCGATAATCACTTGCCTCCGGACAACTACCAGGAAGATCCTTTGTCGGCAGTGGCCCACCGCACTTCCCCTACGAATATCGGTTTATATCTCCTTTCCGTTCTGGCTGCGCACGATCTGGGATACCTCACCCTGCCTCAGATGCTGGAGCGATTACGCAAAACATTTGCATCGATTCAAAAATTGGAAAAGTATCGCGGCCATCTGTTGAATTGGTACGAAACCACAACGCTAGAGACTTTACAGCCTGGCTACGTCTCCACGGTCGACAGCGGGAATTTATTAGCCTGTCTGCTGACGTTGAAGCAGGGCCTTTTAGAAAAAATGCGAACCCCGCCGCAGTCAACTCCCGAGGGACTACGAGATACCTGCGAACTGTTTCTGAAAGCCCTTTCAGAGCCAGCGCATAACGATCCCAAATTGAAACAGCAGGCTGAGGAGTTGCGAAAAGCACTTTTAACGAAATTTAAACTCACCGAGATTCAATCTTCACTCGTTTCACTGCAATCGAAATCTCTTTCTAGTCATCCTGAGGCGGAAGTTTGGCTTTCTCGACTCTCCCAACAAGTGCAACAACAGTTGCTTTTAGATCAACAGCCTACCGAGCAAAGTGTCGGGTGCCCCAAGGAAATGGCTGAGATCGCTGAAGAGGCCGAGCGATTAGCAAAGGGCATGGATTTTCGATTTCTTTATAATGCCGAGCGGGATCTCTTCAGCATTGGCTATAACTGCAACACGCAAAGATTAGACACTTCACATTACGATTTGCTCGCTTCAGAATCCTGCATCGCCAGTTTTCTGGCGGTCGCTCGCGGTCAAGTCCCCAGAAAGCACTGGTTTCAATTAGGTAGGCTTTCAATGTATGCCGCGGGAGAGACCGGCTTGATCTCCTGGGGTGGTACGATGTTCGAGTATCTGATGCCCCGGATCCTTCTACCGGTACCGCAGGGAGTATTGCTCGATCGGGCACAACGCACGGCCGTCGCCCGACAGATCGAGTTTGGTGCGGAAGAGAAACTACCCTGGGGTGTTTCCGAATCCGGATTTTATCTGCTTGATGCCGGTAAAATCTATCAGTACCAATCGTTCGGGGTTCCTGGTTTGGGTTTAAAAAGGGGCCTGGAAAAAGATCGGGTCGTGGCTCCCTATGCGACTCTGATGGCTGTGGACATCGATCCCCAGAAAGCGATCGCCAACCTGAAGGAGCTGAAAAAGTGGGGCGGCGAGGGCAAATTCGGTTACTACGAAGCATTGGATTTTTCTCCCCAGCGCATCCCGGAGGGGAGTAAATGTCGTGTCGTGAAATCCTATATGGCTCATCATCAGGGTATGGGATTGCTGGCCATTCTGAATCGGTTGACCCAGGGAGCGCTCCGTCGCCGATTCCAGGCGGAACCGGTCGTCCGCTCCGCGGAATTACTACTGCAGGAGCGGATTCCCAACGATTTTCCGATCTTCGAGCCGGAGGTTGCCACCGTCGAGGACCAGCAACTTTCGACCTTCAACGCTCCTTCGCGACGGCGAATCACCACTCCGGATACTCCCGTTCCACGCACGCATCTTTTATCCAACGGCCTTTACACCGTAATGATCACCAACTCCGGCGCGGGTTTCAGCCGCTATGGCGATATAGATATCACTTTCTTCCGCGCCGATCGGACGACCGACGACTGCGGACAGGTTATCTATTTGCGTGACCGCCGTTCCGGAAAAATCTGGTCCGTGGGCTATCAGCCGATCCGCAAAAAAACGTCCCATTATGAAGTCATCTTTTCGCTCGATAAGGCTGATATCCGCCAGTTTGATGACGGCATTGAGACGCATCTGGAAATCACCGTTCCCCCCGATCAGAACGTCGAGATTCGGCGACTATCGATAGCCAATCAATCGGCCCGGCAAGTCCGGTTGGATGCTACCAGCTATGCCGAGATTGTGCTCAATGATCATCGCGCTGACATGGCTCACCCGGTCTTTGGAAAGCTATTTCTGGAAACGGAATGGGTCCCGCAATACTGTGCCCTTCTATGCCAACGCCGGCCCCGTACTCCCAACCAGAAGACGGGCTGGGCCATGCACTTGCTGGTATGCGACTCCGGCGCGGGTTCTCTCTCCTGGGATACCGACCGTCGCAAGTTTCTCGGTCGAAGACGCTCCACAACCGACGCCATTTCACTCGAGCCGGATTGGGAGGCACTCTCGGAGACTGCGGGCCCTGTACTCGACCCGATATTTTCGATCCGCCGGGAAGTTCGTTTGAAACCCGGGGAAAAGAAGACCCTCACCTTCGTGACCGGCTGGGCCGATTCGCGCGAAGCGGCTCTCACGCTCGCGGAACACTACCATTCCATGGCCTCCATCACGCGAGCCTTTGAACTCTCCTGGGCTCACTCGCGAATTGAACTGCAGCACAGTCAGCTTCGAGCCGAGGACGTTCATCTCTTCCAGCGCCTGGCAGGGCACTTAATTTATCCTGTCAGCCCGCTCCGCGCAAAATCTGAACTCATGATTACCAATCGCGAAGGCCAATCGGGGCTCTGGCGATTTGGTATTTCCGGCGATCTGCCAATTCTGCTTCTGCAGCTCCACTCTCCCGCGGGGATGCCTATTGTTCGGCAACTTCTGCAGGCCCATTCGTTCTGGAACTCCAAAGGCTTGCGAATAGATCTTTTAATCTTCTGCGAAACGGCCAGCGGCTATCAGGATGATCTTTATTCGGAGGCAGTCAGTACTACCCGATCTATTGGGCTGGGGGACCGTATTGATCAACCGGCTGGTATTTTCATCCGTAAAGCGGCTCAAATGTCTCAGACGGATCGGACTCTACTGCTGACTTCCGCGCGGGTCGTTCTCAACGATGAAATTGGTCCGCTGGCCGAACAGATTGACAATCCGGAACCTATTAAGCCGTTGCCGCCCAAGGCTTACTTTCCGCTGGCAGCCCCCAACCGCTACGGCGTTGTGGAATTGCCGCGTAAAATTCAATTTGGGAATGAAACGGGATGCTTCACTGGCGATGGGTTGGAATATCTCATCGCGCCGCGGGATGCTTCGCGTATTCCAACACTCCCCTGGAGTAACGTGATTGCCAATCCGAACGCGGGATTTCTCGTCACAGATTCCGGGAGTGGCTTCGCCTGGGCGGGTAACAGCCAGGCCAATCGGTTAACGCCCTGGAGTAACGATCCCGTCTCCGATCCCCCGGGAGAAATCATTTATCTACAATCGCAAAGCACAGGAAATATCTGGTGCCCTACTCCCCTTCCGATCCGTGATGGGGGTAACATCCTCGTCCGACATGGCCAGGGCTACTCCGCATTCGAGCGTGTGGTCAACGATGTCAGCCACGAATTGACCCTGTTCGTACCCAAAAGCGATCCAGTCAAAATCAGCGTGTTGAAGCTGATTAATCAAGGGAATCGACCCGTTAAATTGAATGTCGTTTACTATCTTGAGTGGGTGCTGGGAACGAATCGCGAAATTACTACCCCCTATATCATTTGCGAGCAGGATCCCGAAACCCAGGCTCTCTTCGCACGCAATGCTTTCACGGCCCATAACCAGGACCGGCTCGCCTTCGCGGCCTCGAATATGAAGGAACTATCGTTCACCGCCGATCGCACGGAATTTCTGGGGCGTAATGGCAGCGTGACTAACCCGATCTCCTTTCAACGAGAAAATCTCTCCGGACGAACCGGGCCCGGTCTCGATCCCTGCGCGGCCTTAAGAGGATCGGTAACTCTTGAGCCGAAAGGGGAGCAGGAAATCATCTTCCTGCTCGGCGAAGTGCAAGGCGAAAGCGAAGCCCGGAAAATCATTCAGAAATACCTCGACTCGGCTACCGCAGAACAAAGCCTGGAAGAAGTGGTTTCCCAATGGGATGACATCTGCGGTAAAATTCAGGTCCAGACGCCCGATCCGGCTTTCGATCTAATGATGAATCGTTGGTTAATTTACCAGACGCTCAGCTGTCGTTTTTGGGCCCGTTCGGCATTTTATCAGTCGGGCGGCGCGTACGGTTTCCGGGATCAACTGCAGGATGTTGTCGCCCTGATTCACTCCGCTCCGGAAATTACGAGAGCTCACATTCTCAAGGCCGCCAGCCGGCAGTTTGTGGAAGGGGATGTTCAGCACTGGTGGCACGAACCCCAAGGCAATGGAGTTCGAACAACCTTCAGCGACGACTTTCTCTGGCTCGTCTACGTCAGCTGTCACTATGCCACTGTCACGGGGGATTTATCCCTGTTTCAGGAGGAAATATCATTCCTTCGCTCACCGGTGTTGAGCGAAACCGAACACGAGCGCTATGAAGTTCCCGAGAAATCGGATGAAAGCGCGCCGCTCTACGAGCACTGCAAACGGGCATTGGAGCATGGCTGGAAACTCGGCTCTCACGGGCTGCCGCTGATGGGCTGTGGCGATTGGAACGATGGGATGAGTTCCGTCGGCGTTAAAGGCAAGGGAGAAAGCATTTGGGTCGCCTGGTTTCAGATTTACTGCCACCGGGAATTCGCAAGGATTGCGGACCTTTGCGGGGATACCGAGACGGCCAAGTTAAGTCGCCAGCGAATGTCCCAGTTGCAGGCGGCCGTGGAGTCTCAAGGATACGATGGCGACTGGTACCTGCGAGCCTATTTCGACGATGGTACAGCCCTCGGCTCCCATAAGAACGACGAGTGTCAACTCGATTCCATCGTACAATCCTGGGCCGTGATTAGTGAAGCGGCCGATAAGGAAAGGGCCGAAAAGGGTATGGCCGCCGTACTAGCGCAGTTGGTCCGGTTATCGGATCGCTTGGTAGAACTTTTCAAACCCCCCTTCGATAGGGGACCACTCCAACCGGGCTATATCAAGGGATACGTTCCCGGCGTTCGAGAAAATGGCGGCCAGTACAATCACGCGGTAACCTGGGTGATCAAGGCCTTGGCCAAGCTGAGACGCAACAAGGACGCATACGATATTTTCAACCTATTGAACCCGGTGCGTTCCACGACCACACCCGAAGCTGTAACACGTTACGGAGGAGAGCCTTATGTCATCGCTGCGGACGTCTACAGCTGTCCGCCTCACGTGGGGCGAGTCGGCTGGACTTGGTACACCGGTTCGGCAGCCTGGTATTATCGAGTCGGTTTGGAAGACATACTGGGATTGAATCGCACGGGAGACGAACTTCGCCTGAATCCTTGCTTACCCGAGGATTGGCCAGAGGTTTCGATCAGCTATTATTTTGGCAAAACGCTCTATCGAATTCAGATCGACAATCGCAATCATCAGCCCGGAAGTACAGTACGACTTTCGCTGGATGGTCTTGAGCTGCCGGAGTTGACAATACCACTTCGGGAAGATGGCGAGACTCATGAAGTGCTCCTCAGTTATCGCAAGGCGATTGCAAAACAGGAGACCGTGGGAGTTGGAAGTTTCAAATCGCCCAGCGTGAAGCTCCAATAGCTTTGGTAAGCATTTGCAGCAGCGGCGGCATTGAAATTGCATGCAAGTACCTTATCCAAAACTTTCTGAAAGCTACTTCAATTTTCAGAATCTGCTATTGCATGCAATTTAGGAGTCGACCATGAGCAAAATCACGATGCACGAAACCACTTCTCGGATAAAAGTGGAAAATCGGGAAGAGCTGATCGAGTTGCTGAATCAGCAACTGGCGAATCTTTCCGATCTCTATTCCCAGACGAAATTCGCACACTGGAACGTTAAGGGAGCCAATTTCATTGCCGTGCACAAGCTATTCGACAAACTGGCTGAAGAAGTCGAAGACGCCATCGATGAAGTCGCCGAACGAGCCGCGGCCTTAGGGGGCTTGGCCAAAGGCACTTCTCGCATGGTTGCGGAATTCTCCCAACTAGGCGAATTTCCAGAAGGAACCACCGATTGTATGTCGGTTCTGGAAGTTGTTTCCGAGGCCTATGCGAATGTGGGAAACCGTATGCGCGAGGCTGTTACCCAAGCCGATGAATTGAAGGATGCCAACACAACCGACCTGTTAACACAAGTCTCGCGAATGCTGGACGAATCCCTGTATTTCCTGGAATCTCATGGCGTATGAACTCATTTCAAAGCATTGGCACACAAAGTGCGATTTAAGTAATATCTTCGACAAAACGAATTGTTCGAATTTCAGGAGAATAAAGATGTCTGAGACAACTCATCGCATTAAAGAGAAGATCACGGAAGCGGCCAACAAGGCGAAGGAATTGGGTCGTGAAGCCGTGGATACCAGTGTGGAAGTAGGCGAAAAGATCGGCGACAGAGCGGAAGAGCTTGCCGAAAAAGCAAAGCATCGCGCTCAGGAAGCGACCCACAAAGTGGGTGAGCACATCGAAGAAAGCGGTAAAAAAATCAAAAAGTCCGGATCTTGATCCTAGACTCCAGGCAAATTAATTTTTACTCTCCAGGGGTTGGGCTTGAGGGTTTGAACGTCGGTTTCTTCAAAGGAAACCGATTTTCAGATTCTTAAGTTCAACCCTTTATTCTTTTGAGGAATCTCGCCATGCCAACCGCAACGATTAAAGAACGAAACTTGCAGATCGCTTACCAGGACCTGGGAAGCGGAATTCCCCTCGTATTGCTTCATGCGTTCCCGCTCGATAGCGAGATGTGGTTCTACCAGTTGGAGGATCTATCGCGGGATTTTCGGGTAATCGCGCCCGATCTTCCGGGTTTTGGTAACTCCGACGATCCTACATCCGCTGCGACCGTAGATGTGACCGCGGATCTGATCGCCGATTTTCTGGATGTGATCGATGTAAAGGGGACCATTAATTTGTGCGGCATTTCCATGGGAGGTTACATAGCCTTGGCATTCGCACGCCGTCAACCTCAACGCTTGCATACCCTGATTTTAGTGGATACCAAAGCGGAGGCGGACGACGAAAAAGCTTTGGCCAATCGAACTAAAATGGCCGAACTCGCCCGGGAGCAAGGTCCTTCGGCAGTGATCTCCACCATGCTTCCCAATCTGTTGGGAAAGTCGACGCAAGAGGAAAATAAAATGGTCGTCGACAAGATTCAAGCAATCGGAAAGAGACAGAAAACTTCGGCGATAGTACGCGGATTGCAAATGCTGCGCGAACGGCCAGATGCCAATCCCGAGTTATCGCGCATCACCGTGCCCACGCTTGTAATGGTGGGCGACCAGGATGTCATAACTCCTCAGCACTGTTCGCAAAACTTGGTCGATAAAATCGAATTGGCAAAATTGGATCTTATACCGAATGCGGGACATCTCTGCCCGGTGGAGGCACCGCAGGACTTTAATGCAGCGATACGGGAGTTTCTAAAACGCAGACTTTAATTTCTTAACATTTGGCACAATGATTGCCCTGTTAGACTTTCAACTTGAAACAAGTTGAATTTTAAAGTCACCCCACACCTGCTATGGAGTCAAAAATGAAGGTAATTTATTCTGCTATCGCTTTGGCCAGTTTGTCGGTACTACCTCTGGCTTGTAATGAAAGTCAAAAAGGGGGCGTTGTAAACAGCAATCGCGAAGGAACGGGAACCCGCGAAACTTTTACGATTAAAGCTCCTTCGGGAACCACCTCAATCAAGCAAGGCGACAAGCAAACCGTAAAGATCAGCCTGGATCGGGCTTCGAACTTCAAACAGAGCGTCAAGCTCGAAGCAACTGCACCCAAAGGCATTAAAGTGGAGCCGAGCTCCATCACGATTCAGGCCTCCGACGGTGCGGAAACCAGTGTGGCAATCGAAGTGGATCGCGATGCCGCTTTAGGCGAACAGATCGTTAAGATTACTGGTACACCCGCTAGTGGTGCGGCTACCTCGGTAGATGTGAAAATCAAAGTAGAAGAAAACAAGAAGTAATCACTCTATCCGTCCGACTCCAAACCGGACGGTGATGTCCTTGCGTTTAAATGTGTCGATCTTTTTAATACGGATTCCCACTCGGAGGGGATTTACCATGTTACATTATGCATTACTATTTCTGATTTTAGCTCTCGTAGCCGGAGCCTTCGGTTTTGGATTGGTTGCAGGTACGGCGATCGTGGCGGCGAAATATCTCTTCTTCGCATTCCTGGTTCTGGCCGTGATCTCGCTGCTGACTGGCCGAAGCACTCGGGCTATTGATTAAATCTGTGTGACCGCTTATATCCGAGGATTGCGATTGACTAATTCCAATCCTCATTCATTATCCATTTCTATACAATTTC
This sequence comes from Telmatocola sphagniphila, assembly GCF_018398935.1. Taxonomy (GTDB): domain Bacteria; phylum Planctomycetota; class Planctomycetia; order Gemmatales; family Gemmataceae; genus Telmatocola; species Telmatocola sphagniphila. The sequence goes on from NZ_CP074694.1 coordinate 3,008,096, forward strand.
GCTCCTCCATTTTTTATATCGCAACACTATTTTCTCTACCGGCATGAGTCTTGCATATTATCTTCTATTCAACGACATAGGAGGTACTCATGTCACGCATACAAGACACGAATGGCGTCATTACTAAAGATATAACAGATCAACCGACGCTTACGGAATTAGTATCTGGAATCGTACAAGACACGCAAACTCTCTTCCGGCAGCAATTCGAAATGTTGCGAGCCGAGCTCAGAACTGAAGTCACTAAAGCGACTAACGCCGCTCAGTATATTGGAATAGGTTCTGGCATATTTATCCTAGGCTCGATCGCATTCGTTTTCGGAATCGCCTACTTGATCAATGCCCTGATTCCTCAAATTCCGCTTTGGGGTTCGTTTGGCATCGTCGGAATCGCTTTGATGATCGGCGGTTGCCTGGCATTTGAATTAGGACGCAGGTCCTTGAAATCCGTATCCACCGTGCCCGATAAAACTCTAAATGCTCTTCAGGAGAATGTCACATGGCTGACGAAACACCAGAATTAATCGAGTCTCAAATGGAAATGACCCGCGCATCCATTACCGATAAAGTCGCTGCTCTCGAACAGACGGTTAAAGGGACCTTAGAATCCGCGACGACTGCGGTGCAGGATACCGTTCACACGATTGAAGATTCAGTGAGCACGGCTGCCGAAGCCATTCGCGATTCTCTGGATCCCAGACCGTATATTCAGGAGCATCCCTGGTCTTCTGTGGGAACCGCCGCCGCTCTAGGCTTCATTACCGCGTTGTGCGTTTTTCGCGGGAAGCGACCGGTAGCCCAGTCGAATCCACCGCAGACTTACACTCGGCCCTCCGCAGTCCGATCCGAAACTGTGGAATCCGCGCCCGCTCCACGGCATCAAAACATCGTTCTGGAACGCTTATGGGAGCGAGTGAATACGGAGATTGAAAAAATAACGGACAAAGCGATCTCTACGCTTTCGGGAACGCTGCAAAAGGCCATTGATGACGGAGTTCCCCGCGTTGTCGACAAACTCGTCGAAACAACGCTGCCCGAAACTTCCCATGCTTACGGCACGAATGGATTTGGCCGACGGGTCAATTTTTAACAGGCGAATTTTACCAGAACTGCTCACTATCCCAATATGAATCCTAACGTCTACAAACCCGACTGGCAGAGAGCGATCATCACCCTCTCTGCCGTCGTTACCATATTTTTCGCGGCCCTGCTACTTTACTGGGCTCGCGCTATTTTCATTCCCCTGGCTTTGGCGATCTTTCTCGCCTTTGTCCTGGCCCCGGTGGTGAACCATTTTCAACAATTTAAACTATTTCACTACTGGAAATTGGGGCGTCCGATATCGGTCATCATTGTCGTCAGTGCCGCTGTGCTGATCTCCACCTCCACCCTCTGGCTGGTCGGTCGGGAAATTGCCAGCTTGACTTCGACTCTTCCGCAGAATTCCGCCAAGATCAAGGAAAAGGTCGTCAAAATACGGAATTGGATAAGCCCTTCGGAAAGCGGCAATCTTGCAAAAATGTTCGATGAACTTCAGCAGACGATTTTGCCCGAAAGTAAGCCGGATATCCAGAATGCGGAAACCACAGGCGACCCGGGTAGTTTGCCTCCGACGGTCGTCATCGAACCTCGAAGCCCGACTTGGGCGGGACGCATTGAAGCTTTTATTTCTCCGGGTCTAGCTCTGCTTGGGCAACTGGCATTCTCGTTCGTGCTGGTGATTTTCATGCTCCTCAAACGTGAGGATCTGAGAAATCGCATGATCCGACTGGTGGGCAACGGCCGAGTCACCACGGTGACCAAAGCGCTCGACGATGCCTCTCAGCGAGTCAGCCGGTATTTACTGATGCAGTTGATCATCAATGTGGCCTTCGGCATTACCATCTTTCTTGCGATGCTGTTTCTCGGGGTCGAGTACGCAATGCTCTGGGGTTTTATCTCGATTCTATTAAGATACGTTCCCTATATTGGAACCTGGATTGGCCTTGCTCTGGTCGCTGTGTTTTCATTCGCCATCTCGGACAGCTTCAGTCAACCGATTTCTGTGATCGTTACTTATGCCACTCTAGAACTGATCACTGGAAATGTGCTCGAGCCTCGACTCTTCGGACATAGCCTGGGCATTTCCGAGGTCGCTCAATTAGTCGCCGCCGCTTTCTGGTCTTTTTTGTGGGGCCCTATCGGCCTGGTTCTTTCAGGACCATTGACTACCTGTCTGCTCGTTCTGGGAAAGTACGTTCCTCAAGCGAAGTTTCTCGATATCTTGTTGGGCGATGAACCGGCGCTGGAACCCCGGGTGGCCTTCTATCAGCGGCTGGCGGCGCGAGATCAGGATGAAGCGGCGGAAATCATTATCAAAGAATCGAAAACCAAGAGTCCGGGCGAAGTGTTCGATGAAGTATTTATCCCGGCTCTGAGTTATGCCCGCCGCGATGAAGATCTCGGGGAGTATTCCGAAGTTGAGATGAAAGGGATGATCCATCTGGCGCATGAAATTATTGAAGACTTTCTGGAAGCGCCTTCCTCGGGGCTGAGTAGTACGGAGCTTCCCTCGGAATCCGAGCCTCACGACTCCTCCCAGAGAGTGCCGATTTTCTTATGCCCTGCCCGTGATGAGATTGATCTTTTAGGAGCGGAAATTCTTTCCAAAATGCTCGATCCCAAGCAATGGGAAGCGGATATCACGGCGGATGTGACATTGACTTCCGAACTATTGGAAGCGATCCAGGAAAAGTCCCCACTGGCGATCTGCATTGTTTCAATTCCGCCCGGCGGAATCAGCCACATTCGATACCTATGCAAACGCATACGTGGCCGGTTTCCTGACGTCAAGATTCTCGTCAGCATCTGGGGACTGGCGGATGACGTAACCGCTCAAGAAAAGCAGTTGATTGAAGCGGGAGCCGATCATGTGGAAACTACCTTGAAATCGATGCAGCAATTATTGGGGAGTTGGCAAACGGCGTTGGTCGCTTCGATGACTTTCGAAACGCGCTGATCGCTTTTCTTGGCACGTTATATGCAAATATAAATTTCATGCGGTTGAACATAAGCTTCAACTGAGATTAACTGTAAGGAGATTCACCATGACAGATATTAAAGATCGCATGCGACATGGGATCGATAATGCGGCCGATAAGGCAAAGCAGATGACCGATAAAACGGCCAACGCTGCGGAAGCCGGTAAAGACCGAGCTGAAGGTTTTATAGATCAGGCAAAGGGTGTCGTAAACCAAGTGGCCGACAAGGTTCAAGATAATGTCAAGGGCGCTATCGATGCGGTGGATCATGCCGCCCACCAGGCTCGCGATAAAGCTCGCGACTTGGTTCACAGCGCCACCGACAATGCCACGCAAGCCGCGGACAAAGTCCAGAAATGGGCTGGGGACGCTTACGATGCCACAGCCGATACGGTTTCGGATTTCGGCAAAGAAGTCAGTACCATGGTTCGTAAATACCCCGTACAGGCCCTACTGCTCGGCTTCGGTGTCGGTATGCTGGTCGGCCGTTCGGTTCGTGCGTGATTGAGTTTCGAATACAACAGATTAAATGAGAGGACCGATAGGATCGGTCCTCTTTTTTTTGGGGGAAGGCGGAGTTCAATTTCCAACAAATCAGACCCAGAGCATGGATTCTACGAACATACCCGGGCCGAAGCCCAGTGCCAAACAAGGGCGAGGAGCATTTCGCAACCGATGCAATCGGAGAAGGAAGAGAACCGTCGCACTCGACATATTCCCATACTGCGATAAGACTTCTCGCGAAACGGCAATCTCATCCTCCCCCAATCCCAATACTTCACAAATCCCATTGAGAATCTTTGGTCCGCCAGGGTGGATCGCCCAGGATCTTATATCGGCTTGATTGAGATGCTGCGACTTAAGCCAACTTTCCAACCAGCCTGTCAAGTATTTGGCGATCATATTGGGAATCTTCGGGGAGAGTTCCATTTCAAATCCGTAATCGCCAATGCTCCAGGACATGGCGTCTTCCGAATCCGGCAACATGCAAGAACCTGTGGTCTTAAGTTCCCAGTTAGAACCGATTCCTGCAGCGGGGGATCGACCGACCAGAGCCGCTGCCCCGTCGGCGAACAGTGCATTTCCCACCAACCGGCGCATCTCCCGCCCATAATGGTAGTGAACTGAACAAACTTCCACGGCCACCATCAAAACAACGGCTTTTGGATCGGACCCGGTGAAAGCTTTGGCGACGCGCAAGCCATTGAAGGCACCTTGACAGCCCATAAATCCCACCTGAGTCCTGGCAACGTCGGAGTTAAGTTTCAACTGCTCGATTAACCAGCAATCGAGGCCGGGTGAACGAAAACCAGTGCAGGTCACCAGTACGAGATGCGTAATTTCTTCAGGCTCGACACGAGCATCGGACAAGGCTTCTTTCGCGGCCGCAAGAGACATCGGCGCGGCAATCTCCCAATACACTTTCATGCGCTGCGCGGTGCTGGGCCCATGAAAATCTTCCGGCCCCTTGAGTAAAAACGGCGATCCCGTCTCCCGAGTTCCCTGTTCGATATCTCGAACCACGGCTTCGGAAACGCAGATGGTTCGCTTCTGGATTCCCGCGTGCCTGTAAATATCTTGGATCCAACCATCGGTATCGGGTCGGCGATTGTTGATGGCCTGGGCTAGTGAGGAGGCTTTCTCTTGGGAGAGTGGATACGGGGTCCCCGAAATTCCGAGACCACACAACTGAAAACTCATGAACCATCCTTAATTCGAACCAACGGGGTGCAGTTGCCTCACTATTCGCGCGGCAATTCCGGGAACAATCTTCGATATTCCCACCAGGCCGGAGACACAGACCGGCGATCTCAAGAGCTTCGCTGCGAGACGGCATTTTCTCTGAGAATCAGCGATTTTTTCTCGGTAGATTCGGTTCCAGGCAACGCGATGCTCCGGCAACCACGGGGTAATCGCCAGAGGAACTACGGCACAGGCAGCGGTAAGTGCCCAAGCCATACCTTCCCCGGTAAAAGGTTCAATATATCCCGCAGCATCCCCAAGACGAAAAAGTCTTCCTTCCGCGATCTGATTTTTTCGCGTCAACGGCGCTGTCCCCTGCCACTGAGCGTATTCGAGGCTCTCCGGGATCGGCTGTCGAGCGGATCGCAAAAGCTCCATCGCGAATTGTCCCGGTGAACCGAATTCCCGTATCGCACTTCGATCGGCCGCCGCCGCCAGGGCCAGACGACCGTCCTCTAAATGGACAATTCCCAGATAGCCACTCTTACTGACGTTCATCCAAAGCTTGTTCGACTCCGCATATTTCGAACTCGAAGGAAGAATTGTCCCCAACCCAATTCGTGAATTTTCCTGGATCACCGGCTTCCCCGATCGACTGGACAAGCCGTCGCACACCAGGACTAGCCCCGCGGAAATTTGGCGCTTACCCTGAAGATTTTGCAGGTGCACTAGTCGATGATTTGGGAACTCTTCACCCGGTTCGGCGCTGCAGCGATCCTGGAGTACTACTCCGACATCTATCGCGGCTTTCATCAAATCCCAATCCATTCGCTCCCGGGAAATCGAGACTCCTCCGCGTAATGGGAGAGTCACGCTACGTGAACCGATTGACCACTGCAGGGAACGCAATTCCTGGGCGTCGGCGTTTTCTAACAAGTCGTTCAATCCTGCTTTTCGGAGCGCTTCCCGTCCTCGAAAATTCAAACAGCAGCCGCAGACTTTGTGTCTCGGAAACGAATCCCGTTCCACCAGCAGTACCCGAACTCCGCGACGCGCGATTTCCCGAGCGGCCAGACAACCTGCCGGGCCGGCGCCAATTACTACGACCGGCCAATAGTCCGCCAGACTATTCAATCTTCGCGCCTCCAGGTGAGTACCCATCGACAGGGGAATCGCTTTCGGATGATTGCGTTTGGCAATTCCGATTTTCTTGCGAAATCGTTGGCTTCGGTAACGGTGAAAGCCGCCTTCACGGAAAGTTCCCCGTCGTTATGCACTATAGCCGAGCGGGAGAGCATGCGACCCGCCAATTGTACCAGCCGAAGGTTCAGACCACTGCGGTCTAAATCACTTACGATCAAAATTTTTCGAGTCGCTTCTCTCATTTTTCTCAGCAAGTTAACAATCTGGTCCTCCGAAAGATGATGTAGAAACAGCGAGCAGACGACAATATCGAATTGCCCTGGGAGTGGATCGCGCAGTACATCGAAAGAAATAAAATCCGCTTGTAGGTTTAATTCTTTCGCTCGCTTCTGGGCTTCTTCGATCGCCACAGGGCTATAATCCAGGCCAGTTACCTGGGAGGAGTAACCGCTTCGGAGCAATTTACGAGCCAGCGAAATTGGCACATCGCCCGATCCCGTAGCCACATCCAGCATGGTTACGGGTGATCGGGGAAAACGCCCCAGTACCTTTTTGATTTCGGGCCAAATCAAAGAGGCCGCACCGCCAAAGCGATTGAGCCGAGCCAAGCCTCGAAGTGCCTGACGATGCAACACCGGATTGAGATCGGGCTCATCCATCTGCTCGGCGGCCATTTCGCGATCCGGCAGGCGAGGGATCAATCGCATCTTTTCTCACAGTCGATCATTAGGCAAGTTCGGGCCAGGTAACAAGAATTGTAATTGAAAGCAATCATTATGCCACTCATTAGGAAAATGAGTTTTGCACTTGAGTTTAAGGCGAAAATGTTGGACACTCATGTACGACCCGCCGCAATCGAAATCCCGCCAGTCGATGGGTAAAAGCATCTTTTGTTTCAGGTATTTTTTCATGCGTTTACTCAGCTTCTTTCTATTTCTGCCCGGCCTTTGTGCTGCGGACGAGCCCAAAGCTTTCGATAGCAGCATCGCGCCGATCCTAGCATCCCGTTGTCTGGACTGCCATAGCGGCCCGGAAGCCAAAGCCAAACTCGATCTGTCAACGAAAAAAGGATTCCTGCAGGGAGGGGACAATGGGCCCGCGGTGGTCGCCAGCAAGCCGTCGGAAAGCCTGCTCTGGCAGAAAATTGAAGCCGACGAGATGCCTCCCAAACATCCGCTCGCCGCGGAGGAAAAGCGACTCCTGAAACAATGGATCGAACGCGGTTCTCCCTGGGGAACCGAAACGATCGATGCCTATGCTTATTCCACTTCTTCCCGCGCCGGTTATGACTGGTGGTCTTTTCAGCCGATTGTCCGCCCTACGGTCCCCGCGAAGAATTTGCACCCGATTGACGCTTTCATTCAGGCGAAACTTGCCGAGAAAAAGCTGAAGCCTTCTCCTCCGGTGGATCGGCGGACTTTAATTCGGCGCGTCACCTTCGACCTGATCGGCTTGCCTCCCACACCCGAAGAAATTCAGAACTTCTTGCAAGATAAATCACCGGAAGCTTACACCCAATTAGTAGACCGGTTGCTCGCGTCCCCACGTTATGGCGAACGCTGGGCCCGACATTGGCTCGATGTGGCCCACTTCGGAGAGAGTGATGGTTTCGAATATGACCGAATGCGGCCGAACGCCTGGCGATATCGCGACTGGGTGATCCAAGCGCTGAATGAAGATCTTCCCTATGATCAATTCGCCAAACTGCAGATTGCCGGGGATGTGATTCAGCCGCAGAATGCCGCGGCAGTGGTGGCGACCGGTTTTTTGGTGGGTGGAGCACACGATAGCTTGCTGCCTGCCGGCGAAACCATGCAACAGATCATGCGGCAAGATGAACTGGAAGATCTCGTAGGAATTGTCGGCCAATCATTTCTCGGTCTGACGGTGAATTGCGCCCGCTGTCACGATCATAAGTTCGACCCGATTCGACAAGCCGATTATTATCGTCTGGCCGCGGCCCTGGCTGGCGTACGCCGTGGAGAACGAAATCTTCCCCAAGCTATCCCAAGCGATTTGGTCAAGCAAATTGAAACGCTGAAGAACGACATTCGAAAACTGGATGCGATCGCTCGCGAACAAGTTCAAAAAAATCGCACGGCGCGAAAAGTCGGTATCGCAAAACCTCCAAAGGCGATCGCCTCCTGGGACTTTTCCAAAGGACCGGAGGAACTGATCTCTGGAACCCCAAGTAAACTGCACGGCTCGGCCCGAATCGAGAATAATGCCCTTCGTCTCGATGGAAAATCCTATCTGGTCTCCGCTCCATTGCCGGTTTCTCTCAAAGCGAAAACTTTGGAAGCGTGGGTGAAACTCGACAATCTCGAACAACGGGGCGGCGGCATTATCGGCATTCAAGCCACGGATGGTGGCAGTTTCGATTGTCTGGTATTCGGCGAAACCGAGCCAGGTCGCTGGATCGCAGGTAGCGAATTTTATCGCAGAACGCACTCGCTGCAGGGATCTCATGAAGGCGAGGCTCAAAAAGAGTTTGTGCATGTCGCTTTAACTTACGGAGCGGATGGCACGATCACGGCTTATCGACAAGGTGTTGCATACGGTAAGAGTTATCGCGTGGAAAATCCCCTGAGTTTTTCCAAAGAGGGGAATTTTCAAATTGTCCTGGGCTTGCGTCATGCCCCGGCCCAGGCGGGCAAACTCCTGTTCGGCTCAATTGCCCGCGCCAACATTTATGATCGCGCACTCTCTCCGGAAGAAATCGCAGCCTCAGCCGGTTCGACGGATTTTCTATCCGAAAAGGAATTGTTGGAGAATCTTTCCCCGGAGCAACGACTGAAGCGAACTCAATGGCAAACGGCACTCCGAGACGCGGAAGCCCGGCTAGAAAATCTCAAAAATCAAAAAACCTTTGGGATCCTCCCTCAATCCCCGCCTCTGACCTACCGTCTGAAACGGGGTAATCCGAAAGAGAAAGCGGAATTGATTTCCGCCGGTGGATTGAGCTTACTTCCCGAGAACGATTTGCATTTGAAACCCGATGCACCGGAAGCAACTCGTCGGAGCAAATTGGCTGACTGGATCGCGAGTGAAAAGAACCCGCTATTCGCTCGCACCCTTGTCAATCGAGTCTGGCTCTACCATTTTGGACGGGGTTTGATCGATACGCCCAACGATTTAGGGTTCAGCGGCGGCGAACCCAGCCATCGAGAACTACTCGATTGGTTAGCGAGCGAATTCATGGCCAAGAAATGGAGCCTCAAGGAGCTTCATCGCTTAATTCTCAACTCAGAAACTTACAAACAGGACTCTTCCAGTCGTGCCGAAGCCCTAAAGCTAGATGCGGATAACCGATTGCTCTGGCGGTATGCTCCTCACAGACTCGAAGCCGAAGCCCTTCGGGATGCCATTCTTTCCATCGCCGGCAAACTCAATCTGGAAATGGGAGGCGAGAGCTATAAGGATGTACGCCCTTACTTTGCCAAGGGATCCTGGTTTTACGAACCGATCGATCCAGTCGGCGAGGAATTCAATCGTCGCAGTATCTATCGGATGACCGCACGCGGCGGCCGCAATCCGCTGCTCGACACCTTTGACTGTCCAGATCCCTCGACTACTACGCCCAAACGGGGAAGCACGACTACGCCCCTGCAAGCCCTCTCTTTGATGAATAATTCGTTTACCATCCGCATGTCGGAACAGTTCGCCGAGCGGTTGGAGAAACAAGCCAACAAAGCTCCGGACGAACGAATCCGGCTCGGGTTCCAATTGGCGTATGGCCGCTTACCGAAAGAAGCGGAATTGACGGCCAGTCGGGAAGTGATCGCCCAATATGGTCTGACGCCTTTTTGCAGAGCTCTACTGAATTCGAATGGATTTCTCTATGTTCACTAACCCTATTCAGCGACGCGATTTTCTATCCTTCTCTCTGCAAGGGATCGGAGCTACGGCAGCGCTTTCGCTAGTCCTCCGCGATGCCGGGGCAACGCCGAATCACTTCCCCGCCAAGGCTAAACGGGTGATCCACCTCTGCTTCTGCGGGGGAGTCAGCCAGATCGACACTTTCGATTACAAGCCGGAACTGGCGAAACGGCATGGGAAACCGCTCGGGGGAACTGAACGGCCCGATGTGTTTTTTGGACAAGTGGGATTGTTGCGAAAACAGGACTGGGAATTCAAGCAGCGCGGGCAGAGTGGACTCTGGATTTCCGAACTGTTCCCACGACTCGCGGAAGTCGCCGACGAGTTAACCATTGTTCGCTCGATGGTCGCGGAATCGTCCAGTCATACACCAGCGACCTTCCAGGAAAATAGTGGCTTTCGGTTCAACGGCTATCCGGCTCTGGGTTCCTGGCTTTCCTACGGTTTGGGTAATGAGGCGGATGATCTCCCGGCGTTCGTCGTACTTCCCGACACCCGTGGACTGCCCGCAGGCGGTACCATCAACTGGTCGAATGGCTTTCTACCGGCTCAACATCAGGGTGTGATGTTTCAAAGCTCTGGCCCCGTGGTGCGAGACCTTTTCCCAGCTTTGCCCTTGGATCGGAATTCGGACAAGGCCGCCCGAGAACTTCAATCGAAACTTAACGTCCTCGATCTGCAGGAGCACCCGGCCAACGATGAACTGGCCGCGCGCATCAAAGCCTATGAACTGGCGGCCAAGATGCAGCTGGCCGTGCCGCGCGTGACCGATCTTTCCAAAGAGGATACGAAAACCAAGGAACTTTACGGCCTGAATCGAACGGAAACGCAGGACTTCGGAAGAAGCTGTCTGTTGGCCCGCCGGTTGCTGGAACAGGGCGTTCGATTCGTTCAGCTATTCTCCGGGGGAGCTTTCGGATCTCCCCGCATTAACTGGGATGGCCATGAGGACATGAAGGAGAATCACAATCGGGAAGCTATTCGCGTCGATCAGCCGATTGCCGCTCTGATCAAGGATTTACGTCGTCGCGGAATGCTGGACGACACGTTGATCTTATGCACTAGTGAATTCGGCCGTACACCTTTCACGCAGTCCGGTTCCGATACAGTCGGTAAAGGACGGGACCATAATCAGTATGGCTTCACGGTCTGGTTGGCCGGTGCGGGTTTGAAGAAAGGAATCGCTTATGGAGCCACCGATTCGATCGGCTGGAAAGCCGTAGAACAGGTAACCACCTGGTACGATTTCCATGCAACCGTGCTGCACCTTCTGGGAATCGACCATACCCGGCTGACTTATTACCACAATGGAATCAAACGCCGACTGACCAACGTCCATGGGGAAGTCATCAAGGGCCTCTTAAGCTGAGAGTGAAATTTTTTGCCCTTTTCTGAATTTCAATTTTCTGGCATCCAACGCTCCAGGAATAACTGAATTTTTGCTTTCGCTAGCTATGTAGCCGGCGTTATCAAAGGATAATGACGCGATCACAATTCGATCGAATGAGCGTTTGATCCAACACTCATCAGCCGATCCACGCTCCAATTCATCTTGTCTAGTTTCGCTCTTAATTCCTACGCTGCAGGAAGTTAGATAACTGCTACCAATCTTGTGCGTACATCCGTCACAACGCGCGAGACTGCTCCTTCCTTATCCCCTTTAGTTCGAAAAAGAATCAAGATTCAGGTTCGCAATTCGCAAAAAAATGATGGAATCGATATTCGCCGTTCGCGAGTTCAGTGAATGCAATTATTGATTCCTGAAAAGGTTAAGACCGCTTGTTGCCGGAGAATTTGAGCAAGGAATCTAATACCTGATATGGTTCTTAAAAGTATATAGTTTTAATATATAAAAAGCCGTCGAGAGACCGCGCAGCGTGAAAATTGCATTCTAGTATATACAGATAGTAGCTTTCCGCTTGCAAATCACCCCAGTGAGACGATGACGATCAACAAGAAGAAAGCCGCCGAGCAAAAAAAACCTATAGGCCGAGTTCCCATAGCCGGTTGTCGCTGCCACTGCGGCTACGAGTGGGCCTACCAGGGAACGACTCGTCCGGAGCATTGTCCCAAGTGCAAAAGTTGGGATTGGGATAAACCGCAGGGCCCGAAATCTCCAGATCTTGCCAGTTGAGTGTCAGGTCCAACTGGAAATTTTGACCAATGTACTGCCTTTTCGGGTGAGAGGTTTTTTGATTCCCCTGAGAAAATTTCCCTAGCTCAAATCGCAGAATTTCCTACTATCTTTTTCGTGCACCACGGAGAATGATTCTAAGGTCTTAGCCCAGGGACGAGGCGGCCGAGAATTGTTTTCGATGGGTGCTGATTCAAAATCTCTCACGATGCCCCGGATCTGGTGATCGTTTTCGCCAGTAAACGGACTGTATTGTGTCAATTATCAGTTCGCCATGAGTCGAGGAGCTGAGTTAATGCCTGAAGCTGGGGAAGTAGCCACGTCGGACACCAAGCAGTTAGGAATGGTTTGGATCATGGGCTGTCGCTGCCGTTGCGGCCATGAATGGGTTCCCCATACTGCCGAGCGTCCGCACGTCTGCCCTAGCTGTAAAAGTCCCCGCTGGGACAAGAAGAAGAAGTTCGAGCGCAAGAAAAAAACGGTTCCGCTGGGATGAGGAATTCAGGAGGCTTGACTGAGCTTGGAAGCTGTTCAAAATGCCACTTAACTTGAATCAAGAGCTTATTCTCAACTCACGCTTTTCCTCTCATCGAGTACCACCTCAACCCAACCTCTCTCCAACTCAGTTCGATACCGGTTTATTATTTCGATGGGATTTAAATTCAGCGAATCTCAACAGGTAAACTTTTTGGATCTACTATAATCAAAAATATTGTCTTTGCTTCACTCACAACTTTGTTTGACACGTTCCAAATTTTCCCGAACCTCTAGTCAGCATTCCATGCTCTGTCTGTTAATCGGGACAGAATATAATCCGCAGCTTCATGTGTTGCTGTTTCATGAATACTCAGCCAAGAATTTGAGGCGAAATCTATGGAATGGGATGATTTTTCACCGCCGCCTAATCCAAACAATGATCAGCAAATGGACGCTTTGCGCAAGGGTTTAGGAAGAGCGATGAATTGGGCTTTGACCGGTCGACTTGAGAATGAAATTTTACTGAATGCTTGCCTGGAAAATCACGTATTCGACACGATGTGTGAGCCATCCAGAAGCTCATGGCTATGGGAACTTCTCGAGGCAACTTCTTCAACCGGCCACTTCCGAAATCCCATTCTAAGAGCCTTGGAAAATCCGACGGATGCACGCGCAGTGATCCAATTAAGCGAGCTGGCCAAGTTTTATGCCAAGGGCGGAGACGATGAATTTCGCACCAGTTTGTATCGAATAGTAGAACAAAAACCATTTTCCTCGGACTCCCATTTAGGCGAGAAAGAACTTCTCGATGTGGAAGGCGAAAAAGGATTTCTTTTTCTTACACGACTCAGAGGTATCGAATACGCAACTCGAGATTGGGAATGGAAAGATCGTTATTTTGTTGAGGATGCAGTCGATCGCTTTGGGGAGAAGCGGGTCGAAACGTTACTTGAAGAATCCTCCGATGAGAACATCATTCGATTTAGAGCAATCTGGAAACAAACACCAGAACAAAAGGCACTTGTACCATCGCAATCGGCCCCACAAAATCCCATTCGAATGAACAAGCTAGTGTAGTGTCTCACACAGAAGATGTTTTATCCAAGGTAGCTCTAGCCCGTCGAACTTTCTCCAGAATAGCCTCGGCTTTGGCGGTCCATTGGAATCCTTTTCCTGTGTTGTTGTGATGATCGATGTAGTCTTCAATCGCCTGGATTAATTGCGGCACACTTCGAAATGTGCCTCGACGCAGTCGTTTGTCCGTCAAGTCGCGAAACCAACGCTCCACCAGATTCATCCAGGAACTGCTCGTGGGGGTGAAATGCATGTGGAATCGAGGATGTCGGGCCAACCAACGCCGAACCTTGGGATGCTTGTGCGTGGCATAATTGTCCACGATCAAATGCAAGTCCAAGGCCGGATCGGTGGCGGCATCGATCCGCTTGAGAAACTTGATCCATTCCTGGTGTCGATGTCGCGGCATGCATTCGCCAATTACTACTCCTTCCGCCACGTTCAAAGCCGCGAACAGAGTGGTGGTGCCGTGACGAATGTAATCGTGAGTCAGAGTGCCGCAACGGCCGGGTACCATCGGCAAGCTTTTTTGCGTGCGATCAAGGGCTTGTATCTGACTCTTCTCATCGCAACTCAGCACCAGGGCGTGCTCGGGAGGGTTCAAGTACAAGCCCACTACATCCCACAGTTTCTCGGCGAATTGAGGATCATTCGATACCTTGAAGGTCTTATGCAAATGAGGCTTCAGACCGTGGGACGACCAGACCCGCTGCACGGTGGCTTTGCTCACTCCTACCTCTTGGGCCATCGTTCGTGTGCTCCAATGAGTCGCACCGGATGGTTTCTCCTGAGTGGTCTTTCGGAGAATTTCTTCGACGACTTTCCCGCTGATCGCTGGCGTTCGACCCGGCCGCGAAGCGTCCCGTTCGATACCCGCCAAACGCAGCTTCGCAAATCGGGTCCGCCAGCGCGCCACCGTGGGCTTCGACGTGCCGCATTCCTCAGCAATGTCCTTGTTCCGTACACCCGCGGCCGCCGCGAGTATGATCTTCGCCCGCAGGACCAGCCGAGCGGGAGTACTTCGTCCCCGAGACCAAGAAGTCAAAGTTTGGCGTTCCTCCTCGGACAGCGAAATTGGCAGCGCGACTTTCATGGGTTTTCTCCTTCTCTATAGAGTAAACCGCAAAAAGGAGCTAAAGGTAACGCTATTTCTGAGACAATACACTAGAGCAGTCCAGTTCAGGGATTGAGAAAAATCGGATTATTGCCGAGATATCCCGAAAATTGAAGACTGGTCCCGCTGAGATCATTGCTGCCGCCGAATCTCAACGGCAAGAGTTTAGGGACTTTCGCCGCTGGGGCATGAATGCCAAGACCGAAGAGCTAAATGAAGTACTCAAACAACTCTGGCTGGCGGAGAAGCCCAAGGTAATTCTCAACTATCTCGAAGTTTTTTCCAATCGAGCTTTGCCAGTGTTCGATCCGAGACTCATTGAGCTTACTCGCCATCCAGACGAAAAAGTCCGTTGGCGAGCATTTAAAACTCTTTCGATGAACGATCATCCAATTTTAAGGGAGCATGCACTGAAGGAACTTGAGAAAGGACTGAGCGACTGCCTAAACGCAGATTTATTCATCTACAACTTCTTTCCCGGCGATGAGGAAAGAATTCTGAAAGCTCTGGTCCTTCCTGACGATCTAAACCAACTTCATTGGTTACTCTCGGCAATAGAAGATATACTGGAAATCAATCCCAGCGCCGACTCCTCGAAATTGGGAGTTGTCATCTATGCCCACACTCCCTGTGTGAATTGTCGATTCAAAGCGATTAAGCACCTGGCCAGGCAATCCGCCATCCCATCTTGGATGAAAGAGGAATGTAGATTCGACTCCAACGTAGAATGTCGGGAGCTCTTGAAGTCGATGAATTAGGGGAGAGATCTAGATTGGTTTTTACGGGATCGCGAGCCAAGATGTAAACCGCCTTCCAAACATAACAGGTCATTCATCTACGGCATAAAAGTTAACTGCGAAAAATCATATAAGCTTAATCCGATGGATCAGACCAGCTGATCGATTTGGCGTTTTGACCTGATTCGTAATGGTAGTGTTCCAAGGCAGCCGACGTGAATTGACCGATAAATCGAGCTTCCACTTGATCTGGCCGTTTGGGTTTGAAAATCTCTGAATCAATCGCCTAATCGAATAACCCTACATCCAGTGGAAACTTGGTAAGACAACCGCTCAAAAAATGCTTCGAGATCCAGCTCTCTGCCAATTCTCGGCGGGTAAATATCCCGGAGGTAAAGTTACCTCCTCCGTTGAAAACCCAGACATTTTCCATCGAAACTCCTTTAAGTTCGAACCGATTTTAACTCACGCTCGCAAGAAGGAAAATGCCTCGAAACATTCAAAACGAAATAGATTCAAAGTTATGGGAGTTCGTAATTCTATCTCACCGGAGAGTTACTGCCCAACAGCTGCTGTTAGCAACGCCCCTTCCTTAACGACCTCGACTCGAATGCTCATTAAAGCGGAGTCCAGTTCAGACTCAACACTCCGGCAAGTGACTGGGAACCTTGGCCTCGAATAGGCGAACAAGGCTTTCTTCCATGTAGTCGTACTCGTCCGGAATATTGAGACAGATGACTCGCTTGCCATTAAGTTGTGATTTGAACTTGGCGGAGAGTTTTGTCCGATGGGCTTTCTCCATCACGAAGATAATATCTGCCCAAGTGACTAGTTCGGGAGTGAGTGGGTTGTCCGCATCGTTGTTCAGACCCGCCGAAGATGTCTCAATGCCCGGCCAATTGGCAAAGACTTGCTCGGCCGTCGGGCTGCGCAGCCGGTTCTGGCTGCAAATGAACAACACATGCTTCGTCATGTCACCTCCGGTATCGCAGCGATGAAAAGCCCCGATTGGAATAAGCAGTGAGCGACAAACCAAAGGTAGGCTCGATGAGCGTCAAGTCAGGTGTACAGACACTGGTTCGTCCTATTGTTTGGGCAACAATTCAATGACTAACTCCTCCGCCTCAATGTCCAGTTCCGTGCGATCAAACATTACCGACAAGCAGAATCGGCCACCCGACCGCAAATGTGCCTCCTCGTACAGCCACCACTGGCCAACCAACTTGGCCACCGCGAATCGCCCGACAACTCCGTGGAAGGTGAGCCGCACCTGCCGTCCACGGAATCCGCTGAGGGCATTGGTCGTATCGACCACCAGTACAAGTTCACAACCGGACAATTTCGCAAATTGAACCACACCATCGTGTAGCCCTTGCTTGCACAGACGGCGTACTGAAGGAGGCAGCATCGGGGCCATTGCTGCCAGGTACTGTTCGTACAGTTTCGCACTCCGTAACCACTGTCGCGCGGCCTTCCGCTCCCATCCCGAACACGGCTGGAGGCCGAGGTATATCTCTCGCGTGAAAAATACCATCGATCAAGAATCCTCCCGCCGCCGAATGCTGAAGATCATCAGCGACGGTGGCCAAGTAAGCTACTATCTCAGGAAAACCTATATCTTCGACGTTCAAGTACTGCTTAGGGTTCGGAATCCGGGTCACAAGCTCCGTCAGTTGGCGAACAAGCTGTGATGAGCCAAGCTAGTCCTTGTAGCCCGTAACTGGCAACAACCGGATTGTGGCGAGAACCTTGACCACTAGTGCCCAGCACTGATGGGTTCGGGCCAGAATGCACACGATGTGATGGGGAATCCATCATATAGCAACTCCTACCGCTGAAGGATCAGGCTCATTAGCGGCGATGCCAAGCGAGCTAGAACTCTGAATATCTTACCAGCCCTATCCATCTGTAGTACTGCCTAATTTGGCCAGCCTTGCGCATCCGCCGAGCAACCTGAATCGCCTCACAAAGTGTAGCGAGCTCTGGGTCGCTTTGCTACTTTGCTCTTCCATGTAACAGATGATCAATATCTCGGTCGAGTTGAGAGGATTTAAGCGCTTTATCGACATCTCCGGAGAGGCTCGTTGATTTTGAAATGATATCCACAAGCATTTCAAATGCTTGTGATATGAAGTCCGCGATTTTCTCAGGTTCCTCCTCGAGTAGCTTAAGCTCTGCGACTAAATCTTGGTGATTTCCATACCAGTTTTCAGAGCCATGAAACAAATACGCAGCAATTCGAGTAACGTGGAAGCTACCTCGTGTAGCGACCAATCTTCGGACATCATTTCTATCATTACTGTGTCCGCTTTCACTAAGCCATTTCGTAACAAGCTTCGCTATCACAGCAGCAATGATGTAGGGTTCAACTGCTTTTCCCGAGAAAATGCGGGAATGAGATTCGCCCCAGACCTTGTATTTTCTCGCGCGAGCATCTGAAGGAGTCTTAAGCACTGTTGCAAGATAAGCTTGAGCAACATATTCATTTGTGAATAAACGATTTACATCGAAATCGGAATCGTCGAACTGCCGAGGTTTGCGTTCGTAGCTGTATTGGTAAATACCAAACGCCTTCTCCATGTCTAATTGGATCGGATCATTCGCCCGAAGATCACGACTACTGATTTGGTTTTGATTATTTGTTGTTAGTACGATCTTATTTACAAGTGCCGGATCCTGAGTTTGGTATATCCGCGTCAAAACGCGCACATCAGGCGCCAGCTTTCCATCTTTCAACGCAATGGCGATAGTGGTTGCAGTTTGACATCCATTCACTATTTGGAGGTTATGGAGCTTGACATGAGGATTATCAGGATCGGTGACCGGATCAAATTTATCACATACGATGGTAATGCCGTTATTCAGGAACCAGAATTCATAACTAGATTTCGTGTTCGAAGCTGTGGCCTGGATATCACGATTCACGGCACCACGACTCCCCAAAAAACGCCTGATATTCAAATCAAAGACGGCTCCATCCGGATTATCATTTACGAGTTTCCCGATCTCAGAGGCCGGGATCGAACACACAAGTCCTTGCAGATCCTGCGCGTAATATTTAATAAGTGATGGATTGTTCGTATCGTAGCGGAGCTTTAGAGCTGCATCAACACGTCTGGTTTGACGTTCTTGTTGTTTCGAAAGATTTGTGAGTTCATCTGCCCCAATTGGTTCAATGTCAAATTCTTCGAAAGTGTCGTTGCTATATTCTGATCGAAGCCCATTGAGTTCTTGGAAGAACTCTTCGGAGAGCGCAACCGTTTCTCCAATAGTAACGAAGCTAACGTGAACTCTGATATTCGATGGACCTATACTGCTTTGGAGCGCACGATACTCGATGATTTTATCACGTAGCGAAGCATTAGGCAATTTGTCAACATCTTTGCGGGGACGCTGGAAGACCCATTTTAGACCATTTCCGATCTGAACAAGTACGTTTGAAGAAAACGATTCGCTGTTCTTAGATTGAACAATGTAGACGTCTGCCGAATCACTTTGCTGCTCGATGGTGAAGATATCAATTTGCTTGTCTTGACCACCATCAACTATATCCACAGGATCGAAGCTGTGAATGCTCTTACCGGTGACGAGTGACCATGCGATTCTCATGAATGCTTCATCAGAAGTAATTCCCAATGAGGCTGCAAGTGCATCGGTTCGATCGGCGATAATTTGTTGTCTAAGATTCATTGGTAGTTTTTTGGATAGGCTTTAATTCATTGACAGTATCAACTTGCGTTAGTTACTTGTGATAAACTGACGGTCTGAGTACATCTGCTA
Organism: Telmatocola sphagniphila; assembly: GCF_018398935.1. GTDB lineage: Bacteria > Planctomycetota > Planctomycetia > Gemmatales > Gemmataceae > Telmatocola > Telmatocola sphagniphila. The sequence goes on from NZ_CP074694.1 coordinate 3,027,137, forward strand.
AGGCTGAGCGCGGGGTAAAATTGAATATCTAACCCGATTATTACAAACTAGCCATCCTGTAGCCTTCATATCATTGTTGTAATTTTCTCTGTCTCGCATTCACAATTTCAGAGTAACCCCTGATAAATTGTTAACGACAATTTGCATAGTTGATTCAAGATTTTCGAAATAGTGTTTAAAAAACTGGGCAGAGCTGCTCGGAGCAGACTAAAAAATTTATTTCCAAGTGATCCATATTTTTTTGCCCCGATCTGGCAATTATGCCAATTCCCAAATTCCTCGTGGCACATCTTCGACAGGTCTAAGGACACCGTCTCGACGAAGAATATCACCTGCCCAACGAAGCTCGTACTGCCACTCGTATAGCAGATCGCCAGCGGCACGAATCTCAGGCTCATGCATCTCCCAAACACGTCGTGAGATCTCAAGGATAGTTCCACGGCCCCCAAGCAGCCGAAGTGCTTCGACTATCCAGTCTGTCATGATTTCACGACCACGAGCCATTGAGAATCTCGAGCGACTAACAAATAAATGTGACTGCAATACTAAGCGGAGGGAGAGGGATTCGAACCCACGAACGCCTTACGGCGTCTCCGGTTTTCAAGACCGGTGCAATCAACCACTCTGCCATCCCTCCGTACAGGAATGATTCTAAACCCCGAACCAAGGTTCGGGAAGATCAGACTTTAACATAAGGTAAAACGTACGGCCCTTTCGGAATCACGGCAATTCGCGTTTTCTCGCCGTATTCCTTCACGCAATCTTCCACGGCCTGCTCCACGCTAATGGCCGGTTCCGCAAAACATTCCCGGATCGTCTCGGGAGTCAACCCATCAGTAACGACCTTCACCTTGCAATGCGCCATCACCTTGGCCAACTCTTCTAGCTGCCACTGATCCATGACGAAATAATCGCTGCCCAGAATCCGTTCCTTGAAAATCTTCAAATCGGGATTGTCCTTGATCAAATGAACGAACTCTGGTGAGCCGACACCTTCCGAGAGACTGGCCGCCAGAATGATGGTGCCGCCTTTTTTCACGATCGGCAATGCTCCGGTCAAACCTTTCACGGCCTGATACCAGGTGGTATCCAGCGGATACCCGGCACAGGAAGTCACCACCACATCCAAAGGCTCCGGAACGCCGACCTTCACAATATCCTGGATGTACTCCACTCCCTTGTGCCAGGCTTTAATCATGTCGCCCGCGCCCAGCCAGGTAATCTTGCGCTGCCCATCAATGCAGACATTTACGATAAAGTCGCAGCCAGTCTTCAATGCGATGCGGGTGTTCTCTTCGTGGACCGGATTGCCTTCGAGGATGCCGCAATCAGCCTTGGGATGCTCCAGGAACTTAGGCCCGTGCCAGACTTTGACCGTTTCCAGGGCCGCGATACCCGGGCAGATCAACTTGCGGCCGCCGCTGTAACCGGCCATCAGATGAGGTTCGATCAGACCGGTAGTGATTTTGAGGTCGGCATTCACGTAGTGGGAATCAATCCAGATCGGCACCCCCATCTCGGTGGTTCCGAGGTAGGTGTGTTCGTGCAACTCCTTGCCATGGTGGTTGTAGCACATGTAATTTTTGGCAATTTCTTCGCCAACAAGTTCGATCAGTTCCTCTCCCTCGTTGGGTCGGTGCAGGCCGGTGGCGATCAGAATGCAAATTTTTTCCCGGGGGATACCTCCCGCTTCGAGAGTCCGCAATATTGGCGGGAGCAGGATTTTGTTGGGTACTGGCCGGGTGATGTCACAAATCACGACACAGGCAGACTTTTTGCCTCGGGCCAATTCAAGTAAGGGGGCCGATCCGATCGGGTTTTTCAAGGCGTCTTCCAGGACGGCCTCCGGGTTCTGCAAAGGCACCGTATCAGCAATTTTCAAGGGTTCCAGGGTCCGATTGGCCGGAAGAATGACTTCCAGACCCGTTTTGCCGTAGTCCAATTTAACGCGCATTTGAATGACCTCGCCAGAATCCCACCGGCCTAAAGGCTTGCCGGTCTCGATTCGATTATATAATAACTTTTTGTTGTAAGGTAAGCTTAAGCAACGGACAGGGATATGAGTATTGACAAAAGTCTGAAGCGGAAATCCACCGGGGTCCGCAACCGTAGCGTTTTGAAGCGATCCGAACGCATCCTGGCTCTTCAGGAAAGCGATCGATTCAAGGAAGGCCAGAGTCCATTTGGCCTGCCCAAAGTGCGAGTCGTCAAGATTGTGCTGAAGAAAGCCAAGAAAGAAAAGACTGAAGACGAAGGCGCTGCCAAGGACAAGAAGAAGTAAAAATTTTCTGGGGAAGTCTCAACTTCCCTTCATTTTTGCGCTCGCCCGTCGATTCCCCTCCCTTTTTCAGACCCTTGCTATGTCCAGTGCTTACCTCGCTTTGGGTGGGAATCTGGGAGATCGAGCATTTTTTCTCGATCGTGCCCTGGAACTATTTCGAGCCGAGCCAGGACTTCGCCTGACGCAGGTTTCGCACTACTACGAAACAGCCGCCGTGGGGGGCCCCGCTGATTCCCCAGCTTATTTGAACGCGGTCGCACAAGTAGAGTGCTCGCATACCCCGGAACAACTGCTGCAACTCTGTCTTTCCGTTGAAAAACAGCTGGGCCGAGTACGTTCCGAACCGAATGCCCCGCGCACGCTTGATCTGGATGTCATTCTTTTCGAAGATCTGATCCGAACGGACGATCCGATTCTGCCACATCCCCGCATGCACGAGCGATCCTTCGTTCTGACTCCCCTGGCGGAGATTGCCCCTCAAGTGGTTCATCCGATTCTGCAAAAATCGGCCGCGCAACTCTTGAAGGAATTGCCCGCCGATCCGAGTTCCATTGACGCATGGCCTCGCTCTGCCCCGCAAACTTCTCAGAATCTTCAAAACAAACGGGCTTTTATCGCGGGTTCGACATCGGGAATTGGTAAGGCTATCGCCGACGAATTTAGACGACGGGGCGCGATAGTATTGACCCACGGTCGGAGTTCCTCGGCAGACATTCGCGGCGATCTTTCCCAAACGGCCGAACAGGACCAAGTTTTTCGGACGGCCTGGGCAATGCGCTCCGGTTTAGACATCTGGATCCAGGTGGCCGGTGCGGACACTCTGACAGGTGAAGCGGCTCGCTGGTCGTTTGATCGCAAGCTGCAGGAATTGCTGGCCGTGGATGTTACAGCCTGTATGCGCATGACCCGCCAGGCCGGCGAAGCAATGAAAGCTCATCGGGGTGGTAGTATCATCACGATAGGCTGGGATCAGGCGGAACTCGGCATGGAAGGAGACTCCGGCCAACTCTTCACCGCTACTAAATCAGCCATTCACAGTTTCACGAAAAGCCTTGCGAAAAGCTTAGCTCCCCATGTACGCGTCAATTGCATTGCACCCGGTTGGATTCGCACGGCCTGGGGAGAGAATGCTCCCGAAATCTGGCAGGAACGCGTTCGCTCGGAAAGCTTGCTGCACCGCTGGGGATTACCGGAAGATATAGCTCGGCTGGCCAGTTTTCTCTGTTCGGATGACGCGGCGTATCTCAATGGACAGGTCATTAACGTCAATGGTGGGATGACGTAGGAAAACCCATAAATTGCCCGGGGTAGGAAACTCCGGTCTAAGATCCGTTGCCCCTCCGGAGTAAAAATACATTTTTTCGTTTATTGTTTTGAAATGCCGGAGGCATTTCAGATTTCAGCCCGGGGTCAGCGCAGCGCCACCCAGGGTATTTAGAAGCGCCACCTCGGGTATTTAGAAGCGCCACCCCGGGTATTTAGAAGCGCCACCCCGGGTATTTAGAAGCGCCACCCCGGGTAACCGAACACGCCCCACCAACTAACCAATCACCCCATCATTTTCCAAAAGTCTTCAAACAAATAGCTGCTGTCATGCGGGCCAGCCGAAGCTTCCGGATGATACTGCACGCTGAAGACGGGCAATTTCTTGTGACGCAGCCCTTCCAGGGTCTGATCGTTGAGATTGATGTGGGTCGCTTCCACTTCGCTCGGCAGAGAATTCGCATCCACCGCGAAGCCATGATTCTGTGTGGTAATCTCCACCTTCCCCGTAATTTGATTCAAAACAGGTTGGTTCGAACCTCGATGCCCGAATTTCAATTTGAAAGTCTTACCGCCCAGGGCCAGCCCTAAAAGCTGATGGCCCAGACAAATACCGAAAATCGGACGTTTACCGATCAACTCTTGAAGAGTCTCGATGCAGCCGCCCAATGCAGCTGGGTCACCCGGGCCGTTCGAGAGAAAAATCCCATCCGGTTTCAGAGCCAGAATGTCTTCGGCTTTTGCGGTTCCGGGCACCACTGTGACGCGACAGCCTGACTGAGTCAAACAGCGGGCGATGTTCCACTTCATGCCGTAATCGAGTGCCACGACGTGGCGTTTGGTCGTGGGCTGAGGGCCCATCATCATACTCTCGGCCAACGGCAAAAGCCCTTCTTTGTCCCAAGAAAAGGCCTTTTCCGGAAGCACCTTCTTCACCATATCCTGGCCGGTCATTCCCGGCAGTTGGGCGGCCCGCGTGGTCAGTTCCACATCATCCAGAATTTCGGTGGAAAGCACACCCGTCAGTGATCCGCGTACTCGCAAACGTCGAACCAAGGCTCGAGTGTCGATTTTCTCCAATCCGATGATATTGTTCTTCTTCAGATAGCCATCGAGGTCGATCTGCGATCGGAAGTTGCTCGGCAAAGGAGTGAGTTCACGCACAATGAACCCCTCAACCTGTGGCCGTTGCGATTCATCGTCATCGGTGGTGATGCCGTAATTGCCGATCAGGGGATAAGTCATGGTGACGATCTGCCCCTTATAGGACGGATCGGTCAAAGTTTCCTGATAGCCGGTCATACTGGTATTGAACACGACCTCTCCAGTCGTGGTCCCGGTGGCTCCAAAAGCCTTGCCGGTGAATACGGTTCCATCTTCGAGGGCCAGCTTAGCAATTTTACTCATGGTCGGGTGCATATCTCTCAACGCGTGCGGCGCAAACTCCTATTGAGATATACAAATTGGCCGGGAGGTCAAATGAAGAGTTCCGGGTATTTGAAAGAACTGACAAAAAACTGACAAACCCAAATTCGTGCGAAGCCTCAATCCTCGGCCCCATCTTCCGATTCCTGAGTTTCGAGTCGGAACGGCTGCCAGATGTGCGGCCGAGAAAGCGGTTCGATATGCAGAACCACTTCGCCATTCTGGAAGAGCCGAACGGTCCCGGAGGACTGGCTGACGCAGACGGCGATCGCGTGCGTTTTCTGGCTGATCGCGGCGGCGGCGGCATGCCGGCTGCCGAAGCCCTTGTTCAGTACGATTCCCTCGGTGGAAACTTCGAGCAGCATACAAGCCGCGACGGCTACTCCATCGCGACCGATAATGATCGCCCCATCAAGTTGGGCGATATCCTTGATCTGCTCGCGTACCCTGCGATCGCGCAGATCTCGCTCCTCGGCACTGTAGCCGCGAAAAGGATTGAAGTTGATCGGCTTTGAAAGGCTGAGAACCTTTCGGGTGTCACCGACCACGAAGATCACGCCAACCGGCTTTCCTTCCCGCCCTTCCCGGCCAATCTCACTGGCCAGATCGATTACCAGTTTCAGCGTCTCCAGCGGAATCTGGGTATCCAGTTTGCGGAGATCCTGAGCGGTCAGTCGCTCCAGGTGTTCCCCGAGATGGATCAGGCTCAAGCTATCGATGTGCTCCGCCCGATCTTCGGTCGTGGCGATACCGTTGTAAAGAACGACGACGTGCGCTCCAGGCTGAATTCTTCCGAGACTTACCGCCTTCAGAAGTGCCAGGCTCATCCGTTCCGTACTGGGCACCGGTTCGGGATCGATGTCGATGACTTCCAGATCTTCGCGCGCTCGTAATTTGGTCGCCGTTTCTTCATTTACGGCGGTCACAATCAACCGGCAGTTTTTCAGATGAGATCTCACTTCGTCCCAATCGAGTGAGGTCTCGGTGAGGAACAGAATGGCATCCGCGGTTTGCGATTTGATGATGTCGCGGGCCGCTTGCAGGAGAGCCAGAGTCTGTTTCGGCAAAGACATGTTTAGCGTTTTCGTCCTGTGGTAGAGATCACCGATTCTAAAAAGATATCATGCACAGTCTGAGGATCGACTCAAAATTGTTCGAAAATCCAATTTTTCGTCGATTCTCCGATCTTCCAATCGTTGAAAGAACCGCATCAGTTCTGATAATTAACATTGCTTGTAAATCGTCTTATAATTCCAAACGGATTTCTGGCCGAACAATTCGTTCGGAACGATGAATGGTCGACACCTCCCATAAGTTCGTCGAGCATCTTCGTGAGAGCGGATTGTTAGAAGCGGATCGTCTGGATGCTTATCTGAAATACCTCGGCGACCTATCTTCCCTCGATCCCAAAGTAATTGCCGACCGAATGGTCGCTGACCGCCTGCTTACGGAGTTTCAAAGTTCCCAACTGCTCAAGGGACGTTCCAAAGGTTTCATCTTGCGCGGCAAGTACAAGATTCTCCGTTTACTGGGCGTTGGCGGCATGGGAAGGGTCTTTCTCGCCGAGCACATGATACTTAAACGTCTGGTGGCCATCAAACTGCTCTCGCCTTCAGAGGCCAAAGATCCTTCGATGCTCTCTCGATTTCTTCGGGAGGCGCGAGCAGTGGCCGCGATGGATGATCCGAACATAGTTCGAATTTTCGATGTGGAAGTAGACGTTTCCAATCCCTTGATGATCATGGAATTCGTCGATGGCACCAGCTTGCAGGAACTGGTTGCGGATGGCGGCCCGATACCGCTCGAATATGCCGCACATTACATCGCACAAGCCGCCTTGGGTCTCCAGCACGCCATGGAACTCGGCTTAATCCATCGGGATATCAAACCGGGGAATCTTCTGCTGGATCGGAACGGCGTGGTCAAAGTTGCCGATCTCGGATTGGCGAAGTTCCGTAATCGTGGCAAGGACAGCACCCTCATCCAGCAGTACGAAAGCGAACGGGTTTTAGGGACGGCGGATTATCTGGCCCCCGAACAGGCGATCGATTCCTCCGCTGTCGACATCCGGGTCGATATCTACGGCTTGGGGGGCACTTTTTACTTCCTCCTCACCGGCGAAGTCCCTTTTCCCGATGCGACAATTCCCGAGAAGGTACTGGCTCATCAGCAGCGACCGGTTGAATCCGTTCGAAGGCGCCGACCCGAAATTCCCAAGGAAATTGATGAGATTATAGCTCGGATGATGGAGAAGCGACCTAAGGACCGGTACCAGACGCCGCAAGAAGTTGTCGATGCTTTGAAGCCCTGGTCGAGAAAGCCGATCGAAGCTCCCAATTTTGCCTGGTTTGCCCGCAATCCAGCGACAGTTACGATCGAACACGATCCGGAGGCTTCGACCGACGAGCATCGGATGATCGAGAACACGGCCAAAAAAACGGCACCCAAACCTTCCCGCAAAAGTCCGTTACCTCTCGGCCGGACAAATCGCCTGCGAGATGTCGGCCTGGGCGTGGCGATCGCGCTGTTACTCTGCGGATTACTGTTTCTGCTGCTTCGTTTCGTCGATAAACGGAACAATAAACCTGCCCCTGCTGAGCAGACGTCTCCTGGAGAGGTTACGGCGAAGAAGAACGAGATCCCTGTCGGCAATGCTCCAGCGGATAAGAGTCCGAAGGTCATCAAATTGAGTGAGGTCAAGGATCATATTGATGAAGAAGTGACTGTCGAATTCAAAGTTCGCTCGGCGAACCTGAACGGCTTGAAAAAGGATACGCTTTTTCTCTGTTCCTCCAGCGATTCTCGATACAGCGAATTCACAGTCGTCATCCGTCGCGGCGACGCCGAGAAACTCTATCAAGTGGAACTGGAGGAATTGCGGGCTCGACTCGAAGGGAAAACCATTCGAGTCACCGGAAAAATCGAACTTTATAAGAAAAAACCCGAGAGCGATCAAAAAGGGGATCCCCAAATTCGCGTGACGGAACGCTCTCAGTTGGATATCCCCGCCGAATAATGCAATTGCATTTGATCAACCGGCGGATTCGGCCGGTTTGGAAATATCGATCACCAACTGACGGGCCAATTTATAAGCGTTCCGGATCACGCTTACTCGAACTTCCATCTGCCCATCGGTGAAGTGAGCCCCGGGCTGACTTTTCGGAAGCCCAGCGAGTTCCAGGGTCAGTGGGAGCAAGCTCATGAATTCCCGTTGTTTAGCCTGTTGAGCGTTAGCGGTTTCCGGCGTCATAAGTTAAAGCTCCTTCAAGAAAATAATCGCTATAGTACGCCTTTGGTAGACGGAATGCCAGCACTTCTCGGGTCGAGTTCCACAGCGGTTCTCAACGAGCGGGCAATCGATTTGAAGATGGCTTCGATCAAATGATGGGTATTCGATCCATGATGTGCGACCACATGAAGATTGAGTAAGCCACTCGAAGAAACCGCTCGCCAGAATTCCTCGGCCAGCGAAGAGTGAAAAACGCCTAGAGTTTCGTTCGGAATAGCCGCCTTCCAGACCAGGAACGGCCGGCCGCTGAGATCCACGGCCGAGGTGATCAGCACATCGTCCATCGGCAATGTGCAGTCGCCATAGCGGCGAATTCCCTTTTTATCACCGAGAGCTTCGCTCAGAGCTTTACCGAAGCAAATACCGATGTCTTCCACCGTGTGGTGGGAATCAATGTGCAAATCGCCTTCCGCAAAGACTTCCAGATCGAAGGATCCATGCTTCGCCAGATGGGTGAGCATATGATCCAGAAACCCGACGCCGGTTTGAATTTTGGAGGTACCGGAGCCATCGAGATTCAATTCGAGTTGAATCTTCGTTTCCGCCGTGGCTCGGTTGATTCGGGAAGTGCGTGACATGATCAGATTATATCATGAAGACAGCTGAGCAATCGGTCGATCTCCGCATCGGTACCAACTGAAATTCGCAGACCTTCGCCATAATCCGAATATTGCATATAGCGAACCAGAATTCGCTGCTGTTTCAAAGCTTCGTAAATGGGTTGAACAGGTCGATCACTGCGCCGACACCATAGGAAATTCGCCTGGCTCGGCGTCACCTGAAAGCCTAGCGCTTCCAGAGCCGGCTGCATTCGTTCCCGGGTAGCGAGGATCTTCGAACGAGTTTCCGTCACATAAGCCGTGTCTTGGATCGCCGCCTCGGCCGCCGTGAGAGACAGCACATCGCAGTTATAAGAATCCTTGACCTTAATCATCTCCTGAATGATTTCCGGCTGTGCCACGGCATAACCAAAGCGAATCCCGGCCAGGGCCATCGATTTGCTGAAACTCCGGGAGACGATCACTTTCGGAAGTTTGGCGAGTCGGAGAGCATTGTCCTCCGCAAAATCCGCATACGCCTCATCGACCACCACCGGACAAGGGAGCCCTTCGATAAAAGCCGCTATTTTCTGGATATCGATGAAAGTTCCCGAAGGGGAATTGGGATTGGCGAGGAAAAAAATCGAAGTATCGGGAGGAATCGCGGAAACCGCAGGCAGGGACCAGTTCGGACCAAACGCAACGGTTTGGAACCGAGCGCCCTGGATCTCCGCCAGGCTTTTATAAAGCGAATAACTCGGGGTAAGAGTGACGATCCTCCCACCTTCAGGAACGAAAGTCCGGGTCAGAATGGTGAGGATATCATCGGAGCCGTTACCGATCAGAATGCTTTCCGAATCGATTCCCAGCACTCGGGTGGCTGCTTTACGAAAAGAAATCCCGGAAGGTTCCGGATACTTTCGGAGCTTATCCCCAGTCAAAACCGCCTGAATCGCCTCGAATACTCGGGGTGAGGGCGGATAGGGGTTTTCGTTCGTGTTGAGTTTGACGACTGCCGGGTCGTTGATTTGTTCACCCGGCGTATAACCGGCCATTTTGGCAATATTCGGTCTCAGCCCGATCATCGGGAAAATCCTTCTTCAATTCTCGAGCCAGCTATTTCTTGGCGACGACCGCCGGCTTGACGACTTTCTTTGGTGGCCGGGCGGCCAAAGTTTCGCGTAGACGGATTTGCACGCTGGCGGCATGCCCGGTCAGGCCTTCTTTCTTGGCCAGAAGAATCACATCATCCGCAACCTCACGCAAACCGGTCTTGGTGAAGTTCACAATGCTCGTCTTTTTACGGAAATCGTTGGCACTTAAGCCGCTAGCGTACCGGGAAGATCCCCCGGTGGGCAAGACGTGGCTGGGCCCGGCCGCATAATCCCCCAGAGCAACCGGAGTGAATTGTCCGATGAAGATCGCTCCGGCGTTGTCCACCTTGTCCGCAAATCCTTCCGGATCGCGTGTTTGAATATGGAGATGTTCGCAGGCCAGCGAGTTCACGATTTCAATGGCCTCGGCCTTATCTTTCGTCAAAATCATGCAGCCGTAATCTTCCAGCGCGGCCTTGGCAAGTTCGCCGCGCTCCAGATGAGCCAGTTGCTTGACGATATGCTTTTCCACTTCCACCAACAACTCGGCATGCCAGGTGATCAGGATGGCCACACCGGGGGAGTGCTCGGCTTGCGCTATCAGATCCAAGGCGATAAAATCCGCTTGGGCGGTTTCATCGGCCACCACGATGACCTCGCTAGGACCTGCCAGGCAATCGATAGCGACCTGATTCGAAACGAATTGTTTGGCCGTGCTTACGAAGACATTACCCGGCCCGACAATCATATCGACGGCGGGCAGTCCCTCAACGCCGTACGCCAATGCGGCGACAGCCTGAGCACCACCCACGCGATAAACTTCTTTGACGCCCAGAAGGTGACAGGCGGCCAGCATATCGAGATTGTTAGCGCCGTTGGAAGTTGGCGGCATAACTACTACGATTTCCGGCACTTCGGCCGCCTGAGCCGGGCAAACCGTCATAAGTAAACTTGAAGGATACGCCGCGGCCCCGCCTGGGATGCAGATACCCACGCGTCGTAGCGGCCGATAACGTAGTTGAAGCTCGTAATGTTCCGATAGCGGCAGAGTGGCGTCTTTAGCCAGCAGCCCGATTTGGAATTGCATGATGTTATCGCGCAACCGGCGAATGCAGTCCAAAAATTCGGAACTTGCCGATTGGTAGGCTTTTACCAACTCTTCGTGGCTGACGCGCAGCGTTTTGGCAGTGACCGTTGCTTTGTCGAATTGCTCCGTATATTTAAGGACAGCCGCGAGGCCTTTGGCTTTGACATCGAGGCAGATTTTCTCGACCACTTTTAATGGCGTAAGAGGTTGCCCGAAAACCGCTTGTGTCAATTTTCGGCTGCTGGGAGAGACGATATCGGCCTGGTTATGGCTCATTCTCTCCTGCAACGCGGCCAGATGCTTAGTGCTGGCGGACTCATTGCAGTCGATCCGACGGATTTTCAAAGCGGCCATCTGTGCTTTTTCCTGGAAGACGAACTGTGACCTCGCCTTGGAGAACGGGAAAGCTCGTCCCCGTTGAGACGTGGCAATCCGGGCAATCTGTCACGATGAACAAGACTATACGGACCTTGAGGAGTGATTGCAAGCAAACGATTGATTGATCTACAACGAATTTTAACGGCCATCCGAAAAAACTGTTGGATTCGACATAACTTGGATTTTCAAGATTTTTGCACGGACAGTCATGGAAATCCGTGCGGAATGGTCGCATTAACGCTCGTTTATGAGTCTGATCAATAGGCTCGGCCGAGCCAGAAACAAATTAGCTTTTCAAATCTGGATTTCAGCAAATTCCACGAATTTACACATATAATCTCGCCCAAACAGTAGTATCTCTCTAAGAATATCTACTTAACGCTTGTGCTTAACAGGGAGGATTGTTGTGGCCTCGATCAAATACATCGATGTCCGTAAGGGGATGGTTCTGGTTGGTGAAGATGGATCCTTGATGCAGTGTCTGGAACGAGATTTGAACACACCAGGCAACTGGCGGGCCATTCTGTATCTCAAGATGCGAAATCTGAAGACGGGTTCCATCACCGACAATCGATACAAGCCGGATGACAAAGCCGAACTGGCTTATCTCGATACCCGGGAAATGCAATACTCCTACCGCGACGGCGACAGCTATATTTTCATGGATACGGAAACCTTCGAGCAAACCTCGCTGAAAGCGGAATTCGTTGGCGAACAGATGGTCTATCTCAAGGAAAATGATACTGTCCGCCTGACCGTGTTCGATGGTAAGCCGTTGAGCGTGGAATTGCCCGCTACTGTAGAATTGAAGGTGACGGAAACGGAACCGGGCATCAAGGGAGCTACGGCGCAGGCTCAGTATAAAGGGGCCGTGGTCGAAACCGGTTTGAAAATCAACGTGCCACCATTTATTAATCAAGGTGACATTATCAAGATTGACACTCGGACCGGAGAGTACCTCGGTCGACACGGAAAATAAATTCAAGTTCAGGCCGGGTTTCAAGCTGCATATCCTAAAGAAACCCGGTCAGCGAGCCTTCTCCATGGCAAAACACCGCTGGAAATGCCCCAATTGTAAAGCCAATTTGAATCTCGGTCCTAAGCTGCTTGGTACGAAAATTTCTTGTCCAAGTTGCAAGCAGGAGATCGAGATACCGGCTTCCTTGCCCGACAGCCTCGTCGTTCAGGATGCTCCGATACCCGAGTTTAAGATCCCCAAAACGAGCGATAGCATCTTCGATAGTCCTGAGAAGAGGGATTTTTTGGACGAACCGGCACCGGTACCGGTACTCCCTCCGGTTGTCGAGACACCCGCTGCGACGGAATCCAATCCGTTTGATTTCAGCGGTTCGGAAGCCGAAACGGTTCAGGACGCTCCCAAATCTTCGAAATCCAAGTTCGTAGAACCTAAGACAGCTAAATCTTCGAAAATTCTCGCTCCAGCCAGCACTTCCCGATCCAAAATCGTGCTACCTAACCCCAATGCCGAATCGGGACCGATTTCGGAAACGGAAACCGATGCAGCCCCCGTTTTAGTTCCGCCTTCCTCTAGTTCGGGCAAATCTTCCCGTAGTCTGCCTCCCGCGAAAGCTGACACGGACAATGGGGAAACGGAAATAGCCCCTGTCCCGCGTGTCAAGAAACCGAGCAATCCTATTCCGGCTTTAACCTGGGTGCTGCTGGCCTGGGCGATAACTGCGACCTCCTCGACGATTTACTTGGCGATCCAACGAATGCAGAGTTCCAGCCCCACCCCCCAACGACTTATAACGCCCCCGGGCAACCAACCTGCCCCGAATCCGGAGAGAGCCAAACCGGAGAATGCTCCCGAACGATCCGAAACGCCACCCAAGAATGACAAAACCGAAAAGAAGAAGTAGTTCTGTCTGCCATGCCATTTCGCATAAATAACGTCAGTATTCCCGTCGAGGAAGGGGATGACCTCCTTCATAAAAGACTCAGCGATATTCTGGGACTGCCGCCTGATCAACTGCTCGGTTGCCGGATACTTCGAAAAAGTTTGGACGTCCGAAACAAAAAGACTTTGAAATTCGTTTACAATGCGGAAGTAACACCTCCTAGTGACTGGAAGCCGCGAGCCGAATTCGCCTATTCGTCTTTCACGGTGGAGCCGTACCAGGAACCTCCTTTTGAAATACCGACTCCCGGCTCCAAGGGATTGCAGCAACGCCCGATCGTCATTGGCTCAGGCCCTGCGGGTTTAGTAGCAGCTTATTTCCTGGCCGAGCAAGGCTATCAACCGCTCGTGCTGGAACGGGGCACCCGCGTCACGGAACGAATCAAAGATGTCAAAGAATTCGATTCGGGCGGCCGATTTGAACCCGAAAGCAATTACCTTTTCGGTGAAGGCGGGGCCGGTACCTTCAGCGATGGCAAGTTAACATGTCGTGGCTCGGGCCCCGAAGTGAACCGAGTATTAAAGCTCTTTGCCGATTGCAAAGGGAAACCCTCGGTGATTTATGAGCACCGTCCGCACCTGGGAAGCAACCGACTTCCCGCTGTCGTGAAATCGATCCGGCAGCACATCGAAACTATGGGAGGCGAAGTTCGCTTCGGTTGCAAAGTAACCGATTTACACATCAACAACGGTCAGCTGGAAGGGGTGACCACGAATCAGGGATTTATTCCTGGCCATGCGGTTCTCCTGGCCACAGGTCACAGTGCGCGCGATACGTTCGAGATGCTCCTCCAACGCGGCGTTCCGATCGTCCAGAAGCCATTTCAAATGGGTGTACGCGTCGAACATTTGCAAGATACCGTGAATCGCGTGCAGTACGGCTCGATTCGCTACGAAAACCTGCTGGGGAATGCCGATTATTCTCTCATCGCGAAAGGGAAAGCGGACCTCTTCACCTTCTGTATGTGCGCGGGCGGTTACATTATTCCCAGCGTTTCTGAAGTCGGCTATTTCTGCACCAACGGTATGAGTCTTTCCAAGCGGGATTCCCTCTATTCCAACAGCGGCCTGGTTCTGACGATTCCCACTTCGGAATTCGGCGGAAGCGATCCCTTGGCCGGCGTCCGACTTCAGCAGATTTACGAGAAAAAAGCCTTTGAAATCGGTCGCGGCGAGTACGCCTGCCCCACCCAAAGAGCGAGCGATTTTCTGGCGAATAAAGTTTCGGCCGGGCCCATCAAATCGAGCTACCCCCGCGATTCAATCTCGGTAAACCTCCGGGAAGTCCTACCCGATTATGCAATCGAATCTTTGACGAACGGACTGCCCCGAATGGATCGCGCCTGGCACGGACGTTTTCTGCACGAGGCTATCCTGGTCGGCCCGGAAGCTCGAGGCAGTTCCCCCGTTCGCATTTTACGCGAGGAGATTTCTCGGGAATGCCCCAATATCGACGGCCTCTACCCTGTCGGAGAAGGCGCGGGCTACGCCGGAGGCATCGTTTCCGCGGCGGTCGATGGACTTAAAACCGCCAAGGCGATCATTGCGAAATATCGGCCGCTGAAAAGAAACTGAACAAAGTTGGGAAAACTCCCGGCTATAATTCGGATGTCCCACCCAGCTATTGAAAAAGTGGCTTTCCCCTCCCTAAAGATTGACTGAATGAAAGAAGAGAAATCAGAAGCTTCCTGTGCCGCCGTGGAAATCTGGTTTCAGATGATGCGCACCCACAGAGCATTGGATCGAGTACTTTCGGCCGTTGTAGCGTCGGAAGATTTGACGATTCCGCAAACGGAAATATTGGCGATGCTCTCGAAGAAAGGTCCTCTCCCCCAGCAGGCGTTGGCCGAGGGACTGTGCGTTACCAAGGGGAATGTCGCTCAGGTAATCGACCGTTTGCATAGGGCCGGTTTGCTGACGCGAAAAGAGCTTAAGACCGATCGCCGGGCAAATCTGCTTCAAATTACCCCGCTCGGTAAGCAGAAGCTCGAAAGAATTCATCCGAAATTCATTTCGTTTTTGGATAAAATTTTCGCAGGATTTACAGATACCAGAAGTCGTAAGTTCATTGCGGAGCTTTGCGAACTGGAACGTGCGGCCCGGCCAGACCTTGACTGATCGTAAATTGGTTTACTAATATACTAATTAGCCCTATACCTTTTTGCAATGAGGAACCCATGGCCGAAGCGACCACTACATCTGAACCGGTCAAGTCACCGGTTCGACCGCGAATTTGGCCCGGCGTGGCCATCCTCGCCTTTTTTGCCTTCCTGCTTTTTGTTCCTGGCGAAATCGCACCACGAACAACGTTTCACTTTATGAGCATAGCGGGGGGACTGCTGCTGAGTATTCTCGGATTCATCCTTTGGTGGGCCTTCTATTCGCGCACTCCTGGGAAAGACCGGGTGATGGTGCTGCTGGTCTTTATCGCCGCTGCCGTGGTCGTGGCGAATTTAATTCCGCCCTCTCACATCATGGGACTTTTGCTTTATGCATTCCCCCTCGTTGCGGTGCTCTGTGTCGGCTGGTTAATAACATCGCAACCTTTCAGCTGGCAGCTTCGAAGATCCGTTCTTCTGCTGCTAATTATGATGGGGTGGTCGACCATGCTGCTAGTGCGAATTAAGAATGTAAACGGCGATATGATTCCCGATCTTCGGTGGGTATGGTCAAAGACTTCCGATGAGCTGCGCGAAGAGGAATCGGCGAGCCGGAAAGCGGGCAAGCAGGACGACGCCCCCTTACAACTGGTCTCTCAACCGGGAGACTGGACAGAATTTCGAGGCGCCCATCGAGATAGCAAGGCCGTTAATACCCGCATCCGAACCGATTGGGAAAAAGACCCGCCGAAATTGCTTTGGAAACGCCGGATCGGTCTCGGCTGGTCCTCCTTTAGCGTTGTGGGAGATCTTCTTTTCACGCAGGAACAGCGTCTGCAGGATGAATGCGTAGTTTGCTATAACGCTAAAACTGGCGACGAAATCTGGAAATTCTCGGTGAATAATCGCTTTGTCGATGCGGTTGGCGGCGATGGGCCCCGAGGCACGCCGACGATTAAAGACGGCCGGTTGTATGCTCAGGGGGCAACCGGTAAGTTGGTATGCCTGGATGCGGCCACTGGCAAACAGATTTGGATTCGAGACATTGGCATAGACGCCAATGGGCACGCTCCGCAATGGGGCTATGCAGGCTCTCCGCTGGTATCCGGCAATCTGGTATTTGCCATCCCGCTAGGCGCGAACTCCCAGGGAACCATTGCCTACGACAAGGAAACGGGCAACCCCGTATGGAAGGCTGGGGAAGCGCAGCATACTTATTCTTCTCCGCAGGAAGTTACATTCTTCGGCACCCGGCAAATTCTGGTTTTGAGTGACTTTGGCCTGGAATCTTTCAATCCGGCGGACGGCAAATCGCTGTGGCAATTCCCTCTCACAGTTCGCGGCATGAATCGAGTCGTTCAACCGAACGTGATTGGCGAAGGGGAAGTTCTACTCGGTACCGGTAGCGGCAAGGATCTTGGTACCCAACTGATCAAGGTTCGCAAGGACGGCGAATCATGGACTGCCGAGGCCGGTTGGAACAGCAACCGTCTGAAACCCTACTACAACGACTTCGTTACGCATGACGGCTACGCTTACGGATTCGACGACTCCATATTTGTCTGCATCAGTCTTAAAGACGGCAAATTGAAATGGAAGGGAGGTCGCTATGGTCACGGCCAGGTGCTTCTGCTTCCCGATCAATCGAAGCTACTGGTTTCGGCCGAAGATGGCAAAGTCCATCTTCTGGACGCTACCCCCAACGAGTTGACTGAACTCGGCGAAGTGAAGGTGTTCGATGGTCGAACTTGGAATCACCCCGTCGTCGTTCGCGGTAAGTTGTTCATTCGAAACGATGAAGAGATGGCTTGCTACGATCTGACGGAAACGGGTTCGATGGCCGATCCTGCCAAGTAGGCTAGTAGTTTTCGCCCCTCCAGAAAGCAGCATTTTCTGGAGGGTTTTTCGATCGCGGGTAGATCTATTTCACGATTTCACTTCCAGAGTCTTCAAAAATTTAGGCGGGCTTCGGTGCTTGGTTGCCTGCTCGAAAGCAAAAGCCAATTTAATTAACGTGGCTTCCGACCAGGCACGGCCGAAGAACGATAATCCCACCGGAAGACCATAAACAAACCCGGCCGGAACCGTGATGCTGGGATAGCCAGCTACGGCCGCGGGAGTGGAACTGCCGCCGAGCCAACGATCGCCGTTCACCAGATCGGTCATGCAGGCCGGGCCCATAGTTGGTGCAATGATCGCATCCAGTTTGAATTTATCCATCAAGGCGTCAATGCCTTCCGTACGCATCAATTTGCGACAGCGGGCGAGAGCTTCAATGTACTCGTAGCTGTTGAGATCCCCGCGAGCTTCCGCCTTCTCGAATTGATCCTGGCCGAAGAATGGCATCTCTGTTTTGGCATTCTTGATGTTGAACTCTATCAGTTCGCGAAGGTTTTTAACGGGAGCTTTCGGTCCTAATTTCTCCAGATAAGCGTTGAGATCGGCCTTCAGCTCATAGGAAAGAACAATTGCTTCCGGATCGCCGACTTTATCGGAATTGGGCACATCCGCCGGATCGATCAACTTTGCACCGGCTTTTTGAAGCGACTCCAGCGCCTCTTTCATCACCGCTTCAGTTCCCTCGTGGAAATTGAAGAAATTTCGAGCAACCCCGAGCCGGACTCCTTTGAGACCGTTCAAATCGAAACATCCCGAAAGATTCAACTTCGCGGGTCGCTCCTTTATTGTCGTTGCGGCGTCCTCGCTATCGCTGGCTACCAGCGCTTCCAGTAGGATTGCCGCATCGCGAACAGTTCGAGCCATCGGCCCCGCGGTATCCTGCGAATGAGAAATGGGGATGATGCCCGATCGGCTGACAAGTCCCACAGTCGGTTTAATTCCGACGATGCCATTTGCCGCTGAGGGACTGACGATGGATCCATCGGTCTCGGTCCCCACAGCCACGACACAGAGGTTGGCCGCTACGGCCGCCCCTGAACCGGAACTTGAACCGCAGGGGTTGCGATCGAGACAGTAGGGATTTTTGGTCAAACCTCCGCGGCCGCTCCATCCACTGGTGGAATACGAGCAACGGATATTCGCCCACTCGCTCAAGTTGGTTTTGCCGAGAATGAGTGCACCGGCTTCCCTAAGTCGCTTCACCAGAAAGGCATCTTCCGGCTTCGAGCCCACCAGAGCGAGTGAGCCGGCGGTCGTTTGCATCCCGGTCGTGTCGATATTGTCCTTCAACAGGATCGGCACCCCGTGCATTCGTCCACGCGATTTGCCGGCTTTGAGTTCCCGATCCAGAGTTTCTGCCTGGGACAGAACTTCGGAATTCACTTCAATTACACTTTTGAGAGTAGGGCCTTTCCGGTCGATCTCTTCAATTCGGGCCAGGTATTTTTCCGCTAAGTTATGGACCGTCCACTTGCCCGTCTTCAATCCTTCCTGAATCTGATCGATAGTGACTTCATTGAATTCGAACGAAGTATCCCCTGTCACGTTCTGCGCGCTTGCGGCACCCTCGAGGGAAGCGCTCGACGCAATCGCTCCCAGAGCAATAAAACTCCTTCGAGTAAGTGATTGCGCCGATGAATTGGTATTTGACATGCGAGTAGCGACTCCGTTGCTGTTGACCCTAGATTCCATCGCCTGGGCAGATAATAGACTCGGAATATCCGATTCAACCGTCAGGCGTTCATTAACCCGAAGACTCTTAGAGTTAAGGTCTTACTTGGTGACCGCCGCATTTCTGGGATGGTACTATGCTTCCAGTCTAGGAAGTGCGGGTTCGGTAAAACGAATTCTGATTTTAATTTTAAATGCGGAATCGCGAGTGCTATGCGTTCAATTCTGAACATCCTGGCGTTGGTCATATTGTTGGGAATCATCGGCTGGCGGATGAGTGCCTTCTGGAATGATCCCGATGTACTCCCGCCCGATGATTTCGTGGAGTATTGGGCAGCTGGCAAGTTGAACTTGCACGGCGAGAACCCTTATGATCCGGAGTTGCTCTACCCTCTGGAACGATTTGAAGCCAACCGCAAGGACATGGACGAGTTCGGACCCACGCCGCGCGAACGGGCCGTCATGATGTGGAATCCGCCATGGACATTGACGATTGCCATGCCTCTGGGAATGCTTCCCGCTCGACTGGGACAGTTAGTCTGGATGTTGATCAACTTTGGCATCGTCGGAGGTTGTGCCTTCCTGCTGTGGCGATTGTATGGTGGACGATCAAATCATTGGTGGCTGGCTCTGGCACTCTCGTTCGTTTACATGCCGACGGTTTACTGCATCAGTTCCGGGCAGATCAGCGGTTGGATCTTGCTCGGGGCAACTCTATTTCTCTACTTCGAGCAGAAAAACTGGTGCTATCTCGCCGGGGCGGCCGGAGTGCTGATGGCCATTAAGCCGCATTTGGTATATCTCTTTTGGCCGGTGCTTCTGGGGTACAGTTTCTTCCATCCTCGCGGTTGGAAAATCATCGCCGGGGGCGTGGGTACGGGCATTGTTTTCACCTTGATACCACTGGCCTTGAATTCGCAAGTCCTCCATCAATATTTGGACGCGATGGGGAACCGGCCTCCCGAGCAATTCAAATCCCCGACGCTGGGCACTCTACTGCGGATTCCCTTCGAAGAGCCGACGGAATCGATCTATACCCCCTTGCAACGGAATTTCAAACTGCAGTTCGTACCGAATCTCCTTGGCCTCCTCTGGCTCTGTTATTTTGCCGCGCGACAAAAATCTCTAAACTGGAATTGGCGCGATAAGTTGCCTTTGGTGTTACTGGTGTCGTTCGTCACCGCGGCCTACGGGGCTTGGCCCTACGATCTGCTAATTCTCCTTTCGGCCGTGATCGAAATCGCGGCAGGCGTTGATCGCAATTCTAGCCGCAGAAACATCTTTCTTTCGGCTGGACTGTTTATCGCCATTACTCTGACCATGGCCCTCATGAGTGCCTTCAAAGCGTATTCTTTCTGGTTTTTCTGGGCCGGGCCGACGATATTGACAGCTTATCTGCTTTTACGTCGCATAATTTCCTCTTCGGCCCCCGTGTTGTCCCAGATCGATTGACCTAAATATGCGCAGATTTTTCAGTATCGAATCGCTTTTCTTTCTGGTGCTCTGGCTGGCCTTGATGATCGGGGGCCGGAGCCGTTTTTTACGCGATCCCGGCACCTTCTGGCATACCGTGACAGGTGAAAAGATCCTCGAAACACATAGTTTCATCGATCGCGATCCCTACACGTTCACCTTTGCAAACGATCCCTGGATTCCTTACCAGTGGCTTTCCGAAATTGGCATGGCGAAACTCAGCCAACTCGGAGGATTGGATTCTTTGCTGGTCACAGCGGTAGTTTTACTAGCCGCCCTTTTTGCCTGGCTTGGAGGGCGAGTGATTCGCCAAGGCGGCCTGCACCCGGCCGTGGCCGGGATGCTTCTGGCCTTCGCGATATTCGCCAGTTCCTCTCATTTTCACGTTCGGCCTCACTTATTCACGATGCTGGGAATGGCGATCACGTATTCGCTACTCTGCGCGGTAGAAGCTGGTCGGACTTCCGTGAAGAAGCTTTTGTGGCTGGTTCCCTTATTCCTGCTTTGGACCAACCTGCACGGCGGAATGTTGGGGGGATTGGCCACATTGATTCTGGCAACCGGGGGTTGGATCCTCTGGATTCCCCGGCTTCGCAAGCAATGGCCTATTTTGATTTTGGTCTGCATTTTCGGTGGGCTAACGATGTTTGCCACGCCTTACGGTTTGAGACTTGCCGACACCTGGCGGATTATCATGGCCTCTTCCGCTCTGCCACAGATAATCAAGGAGCACGCGCCGCCCGGTTGGGACGAATTACCGACGTGGGCCATCGTCGGCTTCGCCGCTATTTACCTATTCCTTTTGGCGGGAGTTCCCCGAAAGGAGATTCGGATTGTCTGGTTGCTGCCGCTAGTCTGGTTCTATCTCGGCATGTCGAGAGTTCGGCACGCGCCGCTTTTTTCGATCATAGGAATTCTAGCCATCGCGGATTTCTTTCCAAAAACCTACTGGGCCAAACGACTCGTGTCTCAGGGCAGTGACTGGTTTATGCCTCCGGCCGATGAGCCAAAAAAATCTTCCATGCTCTGGCTGGCGATTCCGCTTGTAGTCTGGATTCTCTGCTTGTCGGTGCAATCTCAGAAAGCGGATATTCCCGTAATTGGCAGCCATTGGGCTCAACTCGAGCCGACGCTCTGGCCGGTCGACCTGGAAGAAAATCTATCGAAGATTGAAAACGAGCATGCGGAGCCGGTGGATATCTTCAACGAATTCATACACGGCGGGTACCTGATTCAGTATCATCCGAAGATGCGAGTCTTCATCGACGATCGCTGCGAATTGTTCATCACCAGCCCGACCGATAATTTCCTGCTCGATTTCGTTCAAGGTGAGTACGACGACCCAGCCGGGCACATCGCCAAATGGGAAGCCCGCTTTGGAAAATTCCCTTATGCGATGCCTCGAACCGATTCCGGCTACGATCAATATTTTTCTCATAGCGATGCTTGGGTGTTGATTCAAAGGGGCCAGTCAGCTAGTTTGTATCGCAGAAAGTAATTTCTGAGCCTGACAGTTCTTTTCGGAGTGCTCGTCATGATACTTGGACTGAGAACCGCGACTTACCCCGTTCCGGATCTGGAAGCAGGCAAAGCCTTCTATTCGAAAGTTTTGGCCAAGGAGCCCTACTTCGACCAACCTTTCTACGTCGGCTATAACGTCGGCGGGTTTGAGCTAGGCTTAGTTCCGGATGGACAGCCCGGTTCCCAGGGCCCTACCATCTACTGGGGTGTCAAGGATGCTCCCTCAGCTATGCAAAAGCTGCTCTCTCTGGGTGCGACAATGTTGGAAGCTGTTCACGATGTGGGTGACGGTATTCGCGTAGGAACCGTCTTAGACCCCTTCGATAACAGCTTTGGGATTATCGAAAATCCGCATTTCGATGCGAAGCGAGTGAGCTAACAGGCGGTGACGGATTGGCTTTCGTTACTGGATTTGCATAGCCAATATTTGGATAAATTATGGATGATATGCTGAAAGAAGGTTCTGAGTTCGTCTCGAAAACGATACACACGAGCGGGAAGACGCCTCTGGAGCTATTCGGCGAGATGTTCGAGCACCTCGGCGCAGCATTCATACTGGGGGCGACCGTCGCGGGAATCGCTTATTTCTCTCATTATCGGGGCCGCGCGATCAAATCCAGCCTTCTGGCCATGCTGGTGATGATGTCGGTTCTGATCGCCATGGTCACCCTGGTAATCGGTAATAGTCTAGCTCGAGCATTCAGTCTCGCCGGCGTTCTGGCCATCATCCGTTTTCGAACTGTCATCGAAGACACTCGCGACACGGCTTTTGTCATCGCAGCCGTGGCCATGGGGTTAGCGGCCGGCGCCGGTTTCTACATCGTCGCCGTGGTGACTCTACCGTTTTTGTTTCTCACCACTTGGATTTTTCGCACGGGTCGCCCCCCCCGCCGAAACGGCGAAATCATCGAGATTCGTCAGCTCGCCAGCGAAGATCCCAAAAAGAGTTTGGAACCTTTGCTGGAGAAACATGCCCTGATGGTTCAACTGATTTCCATGGATCGCAATGGCAAAGGGACGCACATCGAATTGCAGTATGCACTGCGAATGCGGGAAACAGGCGAATCCATCAAGCTTCTGATGGGCGAGCTTCAAACGCTCAGCTTCATACAAAAAGTCAAATTGAAGCAGCGCAAAGACAATTAACTACTTCCCAGCGGAATATTCTCGAATCCGGACCTGCCGAAATGCCACCGGCCCGTGATCCATTTGCAGCATGAAAGGCCCCTTCGCCCTCTCTGCCTTGTTCCAGTTGCTCCCGGTGGGCGTTTTCATCTCCTGGTTTTCGTGGATCAACTGCTCGTTGAGGATCGCTTTCACGATCTTGGCATTGGCGATTTTCTTACCCTGGGCTTCGAATCGCGGAGCAAGAAATATCACCGTTAGCTTATTCCATTCCCCAGCCGGTTTCGCGGCGTTCACCCGGGGTGGGATGCCGTCGTCGATGTGGTGGTAGCTCGGCTTATCCTCCGCACGGGGGTAAATTCCCCCCATGGAATCTCCGGAGAGTTTCTTGCTGGCAAAGGTGTCGAGAATCTGAACCTCGTACCAACCGTGAAATTTGATACCACTGTTAGAACCTTTGGCAATCATAAACTCAACTTCGACTTCCAGATCACCGTACTCGTTGACGGTGTAAAGGTCGGGTGATCGCCCCTTGGTACCATTCACTAAAATCGCTCCTCGTCCGGTAGCGAGGATCGTCTTCATCGATTTTTCATCGAGTTGGACGGCTTCGGCCCAAAGATAATCCCCCTCCTTGGCCCGATTGGGCTTAAAGGCTTTGAGATTCGACTCTTTCAGCAAATCCAGCCAGGGTGTTTCCGCCGTTGCTGTAGTGGAAAGACCGAACAAGGTAAGAGCCCAAACCAGACCTAGGTTTTTCATGATGACGTCCTGAAGAATAACCAACCGGCCAAAACCGATTTTAATCCAAAATGCGATAATCAGCAAATCTCAACAGACTTGAGAAAAAATACCAACAATTTCTGGATAAAAACTGAACGCTTTACGACTTTAAGCGAAGAATGAAATGGGATAAAATATTGTTCTATTAGCCGAGTTGACTCGTCATATAGTCAACCGGGAAGCCTCCGATGAAAACTCTAGTCGTGGAACATGATTGGCAACATTGGTGGGACAACCGCCTGCGAGCCCTGGAAGAGGTCTTTGGACCGCAGGATGAGCAGGTCTTCCACTCCCTCATCCCCTTCGATGTAGGTGGTGTAGCTGATGTTTTGGTCTTCAAACACCATCTCGACGGCGTCGTTTACGTCACGGCGGATCTCATTGGATCGCAGGAACAGTTACCGACGGAAGTCGGCAACTACGAATTGATGATGTGCCATCGCGGCGAATCCGAAATCGGCCCCAATCTCATTTCCAAGCTGGCCGTTTACACGTGCGAGGATCGCTTGAAACCGGGCGATACGATGAATATCGAACGCGCCGCCCCCGTCGGCTCCACCGTGACCGCACTATTGTTTCTGAAATACGCAGACCTAACTGTGCTGGATCAGAAAGCGGGCGTCCTGTTATGTATGGGAATTACCAGCGACGAATTGGATTGGTGCCAACTGGGTCGGACGAACGAGTTAATTCGAGCTTTGAAAAAGCAAAAGGTCTACCCTTTTACAGAATGGCGGCGGAAATCGGTTCTCGCCGTTTGATTGAACTCATTTGACGGCATCAACAAAATCGCGAGCGTCCTGAATCTTCTTCCGGGCGTCTTTGCCTTCGAAGTTTTCTGGAATCGATTTCAAAACACTGTTTACAACATCACCGGTGGAATTCTTAACCGCGTACAGAGCCTTTTCATCCTGCGAGCCCGGAGCGATCGACTTCCGAGCGTTTTCGAGATTGGGAACCAAGCCCTGCAACAGCACAGTACCCAGATGGGTGACCAATTCTTTGAGCCGGGAAGTTTCCTGTCCGGCAGCGGCCAACTTGATCTCCTGTTGCATCTCTTTGAGAATTTCCTCGTAAGCCTTGGATTTGCTCAAGGCATCTCGGCTCCGGGAAATCTGCAGGCTGCCGTCGATCAACTTTTCGATCATGACCTGATTGCGTTCGAAAAGTTTCAATTGTTCATCCACGCGCGGCCTGGATTTCGGGCTTTGAGCGCCGGCCCAAAGACTCAAGCTCGCGAGAATCAACAGAGTAGCACTATACCGCATCATCAAGATTGCCCTGCCAAAATGCGGCTGATCCGTTCCGCTCCCATCTTTGCCGTCGAAGATAACTGTTTGAAAGAGGCAATAGCCGAAGGAGGCACCTCCGCGGAGAGTTCGAGAGCTTCATTACTTGTCTGAGTCAATTCGTCTTTCAGTTTCTTGAGCAGACGAACTTTATCTCCCTCATTCAATTCCGGAGCCTGCTCCAGAAGTCCGTTTTGAACGACTTTGGTATAGAGCCGGGCGAGAGCAACCAGGTTCTTCCCGGTTGGATCAACCTTGGCAATACTGTTCATCTGGCTGGCAAGTTGGCGAGCCATCTCCGCCAACGATTCCAGCTTTTTTTCCGGGTTGGTGGAATTCGCGGCAGCCAGAGTAACATTGCATTGAATGACCGAATCCAGAAGAGGGTCATTCGGCAGGGAGGCCACGGCCTGCGGACGAGTACTGAAAAGCCAGATTCCGCCGAAAATCGCAACGGAGGCCGCCAGGGCGGCCCAAGAGCCCCGATGGGACCGTTTCGCAGGGTTTGGTGTCGCCGGACTGAAGTCGAATGAGATTTCAGCGGGTTCCTGCAATTTTTGAATCAATTGCTCTTTTCGGCCCTGAGTTGGGGAAGGGACCTGCAACCGATTTAAGTTACGTTCGATCAATACGGCTTTGCGGTGCCAGAGCTGACATTTTTCGCAGCCGGCAAGGTGCGAGCGGAGATTGGAATCGAGGCGGGTCGGATCCAACAGCAGCAAGGCCGATTTCTGGAATTTCTTACAGTCCATAAGTCACTTCTCGGTTTTCGAGTTCTCCCGCTCTTCCTGCATCTGCACCAGTCTTTGTCGAGCTTTGAAAACTCGCCACCGGGCGGTCTCCTCCGGTACTCCCATCACTTCGCCAATCTCTTTGAAGGAGAGTTCTCCTTCCGCACGCAACATGATCGCCGCTCGAAAATCGGGTGCCAGTTTGGCGACATCGTTCAACAGACTTCTGAGATCATCCCTATCTTGAGCCCGTTGATCGGGCCCCGGCTCCCACTCGGAGAGTTCTTCCGGAAGCTCCGCTTTCTGCTTGCGGTTGACCCGCTGCAAATTGACCCAATTGTTATGGGCGATTCGGAAGATCCAAGCCCGGAAATTACTTCCCGCGGTGAATCGATCCAAACGGCTGAAGGCTTTCAGGAAAGTCTCTTGAGCCAGATCCTCCGCCGCGTGACTATCTCGCGTCACTTGCACCAGCCAACGGTATAAACGGTCCCAGTAGGTGTTGACCAGACTGGTGAAAGCGCTCTTATCCCCGGCTTGAGCAGCCAAGATCAGTCGAGTTTCCTCATTGGCAGCAGTCAGTGGCTCGCTGCTCACGCGCCCGTTGTCCTTCCAATACGGGGTCGGGCTAATCGGTACAGGCAAACAAACGGAAGTTCGCCGCTGTAACAACCATTTTCCACGATAACCCGCGTTGGATGCGCCTGTCCAGCGAAACCGCATTCGGTCCCTGGTCTACTGCACTTCCTGCCCATCAAACACATGCTATCGGAAATCCGTTGGCGCCCGATTCCTCAAATAAGTTTTCGAAATGCCCTTTTGATGTCCGACTTTCCGCACGATCGGGTAAAGACCGGAAAATTCCGCTCAAACATGAACTCATCTTTATTTTTTTGCCGGAGCAAAGGTGCCTTCGGGCAAACGTTCTGAACTAGCTTTGAATTCGGTGATTTCCGCTTCCTGAAACGGCTTGCCATCCTGAATGGTCTTTACCCGGCTGGCCATATGGAAGCCTCCAAAATCCTTGAACTGGCTGTAAAAAATTTCCACCTTCTTTTCCTTGCCGGAAACCTCATTTTTCTCGTTCATGAACGACTTCACAACCAGACCGGTTTTATCACTAAAAAACAGCAGCAGATCGGGATAGCCTTCGCGCGTCGCCTTGACAATTGTCGTCGGTTCGTCATCGATTTTGACGGTTCCAAGTTTGGAGAGACTGCATTCCTTGTCCAACAATGGCAGCAAGGTGTTGGCGACTTGTTTGTGGTAAAAGGAATTTCGGAAGCTGGCCACCTGCTCCTCACTCATCGGCTTCACTTCATTTCCCAGGATCGTCCATCCCTTCTTACCATCGACGATCCGGGCCGATTTCACCGTCTCCCCATTGACAATTCTCGTGCTATCCAGCCGAAATCGGCCGGGCAGCTCGCCGCGAAATTCCCCGCGAGATTGCTTATTCTGGAAGACGCCACTGGTCTTCCAGACACCAGATTTCAAGCTCGTGACCTTGTCCAGGCCGCCAATTTTCTCGATACCGGCCCGCACGATTTTTCGAGCTTCTTCTTCTCCCTGAGCGCAGCACAGAGAAACGGAAACCAATACAAAAAGCATGGCAATTAATCGCATGAAGGAATCCTGCCGTGAGATAAAAATCAGAGGTCTTTCAATATCTCCAATGAGGTTTATACAATTCCCACCCGGGACTTTGCCAGCAGTTTTCACCTTTTCTTCTTGCGAATGCGGTTACTGATCCCGTTTAATAGGATTCCTTGTGGCTCCGGGCCTTACTCTCTCCATAAATACTCCTTTAAAATTACCGTCATTGGAGATGTGCGTGTTCAAAGCTGTTCGTAAAAATCGCCAAGGGTTCACCCTGATCGAACTCCTCGTAGTAATTGCTATCATCGCTATCCTGATCGGTCTGCTACTCCCGGCCGTGCAGAAGGTGCGCGAAGCCGCGGCCCGGACGAAATGCTTCAACAACTTCAAGCAAATCGGACTCGCCACGATGATGTACACCGACACCTATGGCTATTACCCCCCGGCTTTCTCGAAAGCGCCAAATACGACAAACTGGGCCTGGTCGACTTGGATACTGCCCTACATCGAACAGGGAAACCTTTACACAAACCTGAACCCCACGGTGAATAATCTCTCCTTGAACAGCTTCACCACGATGCCTGTTCCCATCTACCTCTGCCCTTCCGATCCCAGCCCGACCATCAACAGTAATTACGGCGGATATGCGAAGAGCAATTACGTGGTGAGCGAACAGGTTTCGGATGGAGGGTCGGCGATTCTGATGAATTCCATCACCGACGGGACCAGCAATACCATCATGGCCGGCGAGCGCGATATGCAATTTCAGGTCGGGGCCACCTGGGCTGGCCGCGTCAGCAACTCCAACACCAACTTTAGCGGTGTTGCTTCGGTGATCGGTCGTCCCAACTGGCCCATCAACACGAAATACAACGTCGGGGCCGACGCCTCGACCTGCACCCGCTATGCGTGGTCCAGCCTCCATACCGGCGGGGCCAACTTTGTGTTCTGCGATGGATCCGTTCATTTCCTGCGCGACAGCCTCGCCAGCGATCCCGCCTACCATGGCGTCTGCGGGGCTTTAACGCCGCCGACCGGTTCCAGCTACACTTACACGCTGCAACTGCTCTACTTCAAGAACGATGGCTTCCCGCTCACCGATTATTAATTGCCGTGAAGAGCCCACTCGACTAAGAAATCATTACCTGGGAATCGCACCTGGAAACAGGACCGCGATTCCAATCCACAGGCCATTTTCGCACCTTCGCTTCGCCGAATATCCGGCATCGAGTTCCGGATAGCCATTTCCTAGAATATCCCGCAGTGAAACTTACTGCCAAAAACCAAGCGAACCCGCTTATGCGCTGGAAGCAATCCGAATATATGCTCAAAGGGATCTTTCTGGGCCTTCTGCTCTTCGTGGCACTGGAAGGTCTGGACTGGTCCCGAACCGGAATCGTCGCGGCCTGTCTGGCCGGCGGTCTGATCGTTGGAATTCTGGTCGCCATCGGCCGACATCTGAAAGACCTTCGACAGTTTCAAGGGAAGTTCGTTGCCTACGCCCTGTTTATCCTCCTGGAAAATCCACTATCGATCTACGCGGGCGTCATTCTGGGATTATTCGCCGGAGCCATCTGGGTTCGCAACCCCGAAGTGGATGAAACCGTTTTCTTCTACTGTGTCGGCGGCGGGGCCGCCATCGGTCTGGCACTCGGCGAACTGCGCAAAATCCATGACAATCTCACTCGATTCGTACTCGCGCTAGCGGTTGGAGCGGCCATTTTCGCTGGAGTCCTTTGGTGGCTCGATGAGGGGCATTTTGCCGAATCGGACGAAAAGCAGTTCATGCTGGGCATACTGCTTTTAATTGGTGTGCCTTTTTTCTACTTTCTGGTGTTCACCGGTATGGCCGAGGAGTCGGAAGTGGAAATTGCCGCGCTCTGCTCCGTGCTGGGAATTGGCATTCAGTTGATTCTGCAGACCTTTCCTCAAAAAGGTCCAATCAAGGTCGCCACCTTCGGCTTTCTGATTCCTCTCTTGATCTACAGCATCTACGCCATTCGCATTCTGCCCGGCTTGCGAGTCTTCAAGCATTCCCTTCGGGGCTACAGCTTCCTGGAACTGGGACAGATAAAACCCTCGATACTGAGCTTCCGCCGGGCACTCCAGCTCGACCCTAAAAACGAATTAGCGCGACGTGGCCTCTACCGGCTGCATCGCACCATCGATCCCGCTCAGCTTGCCAAGGATCCGGAAGCGTTGCAGCTTCTCGATCTCGAACTCTGCCTGGAACGGGTGGCTCATCTGTTGGTTTCCGGCAAAGCTCCCACGGCCGAGCAGCTTTCGGAAGTCCAGAAGCTCCTCGATTTGATCGAGAAGCATTCGACTGGAATGCAGGCTCAGGTCGATTACTACCGGGCCGTCGCAGCGTTGCATCAGAAGGAATATGACCAAGCCAGCGGTTTATTGACTCGCCTTCTCGATCCCGCTTCGTGGAAGAAACCCGATCCGAATCGGGATGCGATCCTCTTTGGCGCCTGGCAACTGGTACTGCTGGTTCATCCCGCGATGAAGGAGCGGGTCGGCCAGCCGCAACTTTCCCAGCCGGGACGAAGAGTCGAAGCCCTCCAGGCAGTCGAAAGAGAGTTGCAAGCCAACCCCAACGACGGGAATGCTCTTACGCTTCGTCAGTTGCTCTACGACGGCTTAACCGCAGCAGACTACGGCCCGATGGCCATTGATGGTCCTCTCGAGAATTTCGATTACGGCTACTGCGAACAACTCGGGCTGCCGCTGTTGGAAGATTCGGTTCGCTGGGAGCGCGGCATCGACTATACTCGTATCGCCCTGCACGGCCAGCCACTACGCTCCCCCTCGCTCTATCAAAGAATCATCGACACTTACGAGAAACAGAAATTGCCTTCAAAAGCTCAGGCCTATCGGGTACGCAGCAAGGATGCGGGCACGGAAATCGGGCCGAGTAATTTTCCACCCGCGGAACAGGAAATCTACTTCGCCCAGGTCAAGAAAATGGCCGATGAAGCGGCGGCAATTGAAGACTATGATTCCGCCATCGCTGCTTACAGCGTCTACAGCCACTACGAGAAGAGCGGAGTGGAAACTCTTCGACAACTCGCGGAAATGTACGAGAAAAAGAAGGATGTTCTCAACGCGCTGCGGGTGAACGAAAAGGCCTTAATCTACAAATCTTCCGACGCCGATCTCCTGGCCCGGAAAGATCGCTACTACTATTCGCTGGAGCCGGAAACACTTCGGAGTGTGTGGGAAAACGTCAAAACCTATTTCGATGTCAATTACTGTATCACAAAATCCCGGCAACTTCTGGATAGCAAATCGGCCGATCTCCTCGACTGGGCGCAGCATTTGATTCAACTGGCTCGAGTGGCCAAGCCCAAGGATCTCACCACCCTGGTGCAGGAAGCTCGTTGCTGTTTACGCAAGGGCGAACGGGAAAAAGGGCTGGCACTGCTCGAAGATGTTCGGGAAATGAAACCGAGCGGTTCGGAAGAATCTGACTGGTGGTACTTCACGGTGAAGCAACTCGGCAAGCTTTATCTGGAGGAGTATAACCGGCCCGATCTGGCGATTCCCTGTTTCAAGGAGTACCAGAGTGCTCCTAAAGCGGGCGCGGATACCATGTACGATCTGGGTCGGGCCTATGAAGCCAGCGGGCAATTGCCTCAGGCGGCGAAGTACTACGAAAACGTCACCGGCTACCCAGAGCATCCGCTACGTTGGGAAGCGGAAGAGGCGCTGCGCCGGGTCCGGAGTCAGCAGAACCCGAGCTAGTTTTGCGAATCCGGGTCAGAATGCGTTCCGCCTCTTTCGTGGCGGAATGTACCGCCCCGCTCATATAACCGTACAATTCCGGGTCGGTATGCTCGCCGACAAATCCTAATCGTTCCTCGCATTCCGGAGTTCCTGCCCACAAGCGCAGCGTCGTATATTGCCCCGGACGGAAGGCCGAATAACTGCCTCGGACATATTCATCTTCCGACCAGATATGCGACGAGTGCCGATGATTGAACAACTGGTCCTCGCTCATCTGAAACAGATGTACCGTCGCTTTGCGGCATTCGCGGGCGATGGTATCGATGGGTTGCTTTGCTTCGTGCCCAGCCACCAGAATCGTCAGAATGCTGTCTGTCCCGGTCTGCCCCACACTGGTGATCCAGGTATTTTGAAGGTAGGGGTTATCGGTTCGAAAACTTCCATTGGTAGGAAGGGGGAAACGGGGATTATTTCTCCAGGGCTCGCCGTTCATTCCCAGCATGATCTTGAGGATGTTGCCGTAGCCGATTTCCTGAATCGCCTGATATTTCCCGGGACTTAGGAAACCCCTTTCTTTAAGAATTTCCAGTCCCTCCACTTCGCGAAGCTTGGTGAACGGTAACGCCAGGACAACATAATCGAAATTCCGTGTCTTTCTCCTCTCGTTATGCCGCAATTCCACGTAGACCTTATGCCGGCCAGACGCTCCTTTATAGTCGATCTTCACCAGAGTATGCGCGGGAAAGAATTTCACCTTCTTCTGATTCAGAACAGCAAAAAGTGCCTCGATGAGTTTGGAATTTCCACCGCGAATACGTTGCGATTCGTCCTGTTTGGGGCCGTACACTTCGAACGGACGGCGTAGACCAGTGCCGATCTGCTGGATGAGCAGCATCGCACTTTGTTCGTTGGTCTCCGTGCCGAATTCCCCTTTGTAAGACATGCGAATACTTTCGATGACCCAGCTGGGAGCTTTTGTTTGATCCTGCGCTTTCAACAGGTAATCGTCGATAGTCAGTGCGTCCAACTGCTTGGCGTAGGCCGGGTTGACCCGGGCCTTCCGACGATCGCGGCCGATGTAACGGGCCAGTTGAACATATTCCCCTTCGGTTACATTTTTTTCGCGGTTGAAGTTGAGAAAATCGCGCGGCCCGTAGAACTGTCCGCCGAAGTAAAAGAGTTCGTCGCCAATGCGTTTCTTGGTTATGTCCTGCACATCGAGTTTGAGTTCGTGGGCGAGTTTGCGAATATCGTGGTGCGTGCTGTCGATCCACTCGCCCCCTTTTTCGCAATACTGCTTCTGATACTTGAAGGCTTCGTAGTCGGTGAGAATGCGGCCGCCAATTCTCGGAGAAGCTTCGTAGAGCGTTATTTTCAAGCCGGCAAGTGCAAGTTTGTAGGCGACGGTCAGACCCGCCACTCCCGCCCCGATGACGGCGACGGAGGGAACTGATGGAACAGTTTTGTCTTTGAGTTCGTGCGATGCGGAGTCAGGGTTTGACGGGTTATCCATGAGAGTGTCAGGTGTTCCATATCCGGTTTGGAATTGTTTTAGAGAACCTCTTTCGAAACTGCGTTATTCCATAGAAAATTTGATAATCATTTTGCGCGAATTAAATTCCGCCTGGGCTATCATCGCTGGAGCTGGGAATGAGTTGGCTATTACGTAAGCGGTTTCTGAAATGGTTCTTAATCACTCTCTTCGTTGTCCTCGCATCAACCGCTTTTGAGATTTTCTACAGCCGACACGTTATTTTCAAGGAATCTCAAGCCGCTTACGATGAGATAACAAAGCACCTCGATGAGACAGATCCGGGCTGGCGCTGGGAGGATCTGCTGGCTGCTAGAAAAGATGTGCCTGATGAAAAGAACTGCTACACGTTACAGAAAGAAATTATGGCGATTTATCCCCGCAAATTCGATGTAGCGAAAGGGTTTGCTCGCGATAATTTTGATTTGGAGAATGGATTAGTTGATCACCATGCTCCAGAACCTGAGAGATATCGCACTCTTCCCGCTCCGCTACCCTTTGAAGTACTGGACTGGGCAGGTGGTTATCTAGGGAACAGAGAAAAAGCAATTCAGTTGGCTCGGGCTATGGCAGATCGCCCAGAGGGACGACATCCGATTCAATACAATTATGATCTGCTGGAGACTAATATTCAAACAGTGTCAGACACTCGAGCTATCAATTTTTTTCTGGAATGGGATGTTCGTATTCAAGTTCACAACCGGCGTTTCGAATTGGCCGTTCGAGACATGAAGGCAATTCACAACCTTGCAAGATCTAATGAACAAGACCCCCTTATAATCTGTATGCTAATTCGATTAGCATTGAATGTGCGACAGGCTCAACTAACACAGGAAATCCTTGCGGAAGCTACTTCCAAAGACGCCGATTTACGAACTATTCAGAATCTCTTCGAGGAAGATCTGACAGAAAACATTTTTGCTCAGGCTCTCCGATTTGAGCGCGGCTTTATTTGGACTATGCTACGCAGAATTGCTGAGCAGGATGAGTCCGCGAACAATAGGATCAAGAGCCTGCCTCTTGAAGGATTCGCGGGCTTAAACTATCGCCCCTATTCGCTCGGTGATCAGGCTCGGCTACTAGAAGTCTTCGAAAATTGCCTCGACATTAGCAACTTACCCATCGATCTGGTATTTGATAATGCGAATAAATACTCTGAATGGTTTGACTCCGTAGTAACAAA
The DNA here is from genome assembly GCF_018398935.1 of Telmatocola sphagniphila. Taxonomy (GTDB): domain Bacteria; phylum Planctomycetota; class Planctomycetia; order Gemmatales; family Gemmataceae; genus Telmatocola; species Telmatocola sphagniphila. The sequence continues at coordinate 3,061,047 of NZ_CP074694.1, forward strand.
AAAAACGGATTACAATAGAATGCGATTCCTACTGACTCGGGTATATGCCCCGAACTTCAAAAGATTGGCGTTCGCCTATTTACGCTGGATAGCTCAACTCCGAACCGCAATCATAGGCGTCGCGTGCGAACGATACCGGCTTACCAAAGGTAAATGGCCGGAAAATCTGGATGATTTGGTTCCACAATTCCTGTCTGAATCCTTCGAAGATCCTTTTACAGGCCAGCCAATGGTTTACAAAAAAGTGGTTGATGGAATTATCCTCTACAGTGTGGGCGAGAATCAAATAGATGACGGTGGAGATGTACTGCCCAAAGTGGAGAAAAAACTTTCGGATCCTAGCCCGGAAAACGCAAATGTTATTAATCCCACCGATATCGGCTTCCGCCTCTGGAATCCGGAACTTCGAGGGAAGGCGCCTTCCAAGTAAGGGCCAATTCTTCCAAATCAGGAGCCATTTGCAATCGCCCGACTCCCCTGATAAACTCATCTAAACTTAAACGCGGTTTTTGCTTGCCGCGTTCGCATACTCTCCCGAGGTCCTTCATGAAGCGCGTTCTTTTATTTCTGCTCTCACTGAGTTTCTTCGAATCTCCCCTGATGGCTCAGAATCTCGACAGTTTCTACAAACTTGGCCCGGACTCCCTCGAAACCGAAGGCGTGCCCCACGGCAAAATCTCCGGCCCGTTCAAAGTGGAATGCAAAGTCTATCCCGGCACGGCCCACACTTATTGGGTCTACGTCCCCGCCCAGTACGATCCAGCCAAACCGGCCAGCCTGATGATTTTCAACGACGGCCAGGCTTTTATGAACGAGAAAGGAGATATCCGGGCTCAAAATGTGATGGATAACCTTATCCATCGCCGAGAGATTCCGGTAATGATCGGCGTGTTCATCAATCCCGGCAAAAAACCCGAACAACCCGAGGCCAATCCTCGCGAGTGGGGAGACCGCACCACCAACCGGCCGACCGAATACAACACGCCGGACGACAAGTATGCCGGAGTCATCTGCGACGAACTCATGCCGGTCCTGAACAAGGAATACAACATTTCCAAAAATCCCGAACAGCGGGGAATCGGCGGGGCTAGCTCTGGTGCGATTGCCGCCTTCATGGTCGCCTGGGAGAGACCGAACGAATTTCGAAAAGTGCTGAGCATTGTCGGTAGCTTCGTGAATCTGCGTGGCGGACATGTCTATCCGGAAAGGGTCGCCGAGAGCGAGAAAAAGCCGATTCGGGTTTTCTTCCAGGATGGCCGGAATGACAATCGCGGCGAAGGCCGTAACGGAAGCTACGATCAAACTCGTGACTGGTTCTATCAGAACGTTCGTCTAGCCGATGCCATGACCAAAAAAGGATACGACGTGAACTATACTTGGGGCATTGGCCTGCATGGTACCAAACAAGGCGGAGCCATCCTGCCGGATATGATGCGCTGGCTCTGGCGGGATCAAAAAGTTTCAATCGACGTGAAGGACAAAGTCGAAAGATCGTTATTTAAGGGCGCGACCAAGTCCGAAGAGGCCCCAAAATCCAAGGATAAATAGGGTTTTCGTGTAGGCATGTGCGTTAGTCATTTGAGGATGGGAGGGTGCAATCCCCGCAACCTCCTGTTCGAAAATGAGAACTTCTGAAAAAACGGATAAAGCTACTTTTCGACGATTTTGATCTGCTTGGCGTCGTCTATTTCGATTCGAGGGACGCCATCCACCTCTTTGACAGTCCCCTTTACCTCGATTTTCTTATCTTTGAAATGGTCCGCAGGCTTCTCGATCCCTGCATCCTTAAGGCTGGTCGCACCTTTTTTTGTGATGACTACTGCGAAATTCTTTTCATCTCGAAAGTTCTCTTCCGCATCCATGTATATTTCACCACGAGCCTCCAGTCGATCCTTGGTGACTTTGACATCCATCTTGAGAGTAATTTCGCTACCCACTTTTTTGCGGGCTTCCACGGGGTTAAGGGCGTTGTCCGCCGCGGTAAAAAATGCAAGCGTCATCAGGCACATCGCGATTTTACCGACCATACTCAGTTCCTCATCGAAGAGCGATAAGCGGGAATCTCGGGGTCGCCACTCAATTTGTTATATCCGCGTTATGCACGGTGAAACATATCGACCAGGAAATGTCCGGCAATCTCGATGGATTACCTAATACGTGGAGTAGCCTTGGCAACTTCTCCTAGAGAATCTATGCCTTTACAATCCGAGCAGGACCGTTCAGCCCTGCCATCGCATTACGAGTATCGAGAATGAGCCGGGAATGGTTGGCGAGCAACTGCCAGTCTATCAGATCGTGATCGGTCACAATGAGAACGGCATCTTGTCGAGAGACAGTGAATGCAGTCAGTTCCACCGAATGCATTTTCTCGAAAGAATACTTCCTCATCCGAGGTAATACGGGAATATGCGGATCATGATATTCCACAATCGCGCCGCGTTCCTGGAGAAGATGCATCAACTCGAAGCCGGGTGATTCGCGCGGATCGTCGACATTTTTCTTGTAGGCCATGCCAATCAGCAGAATTCGACTGTTGGAAAGTGGTTTCCGCTCGGCGTTCAGGGCATCGATCAATTTTCCCAGAACGAACAGAGGCATTCGAGTATTGATTTCACCCGCCAGTTCGATGAACCGGGTACTCTGCCCGTGCTGGCGAGCCAGCCAGGTCAGATAGAACGGATCGATCGGTATGCAATGCCCACCCAGTCCCGGACCGGGAGTGAACGCCTGAAAGCCAAAGGGTTTAGTCCTGGCGGCGGCAATCACTTCCCAGATGTCGATCCCCATCGAGTCGTACAGAATTTTCAACTCATTCACCAGCGCGATATTGACTGCGCGATAGGTATTCTCCAGGATTTTTGTCGCTTCCGCAATCTCGGGCGAAGAAACCGGAATCACTTCGGCCGCCACCCCCCGATAAAGTTCGCAGGCGGCTTGCAGAGACACTGGATCCATTCCACCCACTACCTTGGGAAGCTGAGAGATGGAATGCGTCCGACTGCCGGGGTCTTCACGCTCGGGGCTATAGGCCAACAAAAAATCCAGGCCGCACTTTAAGCCACTTTCCTCGAGGAGCGGCAGAACCACGGTTCGCGTCGTGGTCGGATAAGTTGTACTCTCAAGGACAATTAATTGGCCGCCACGAATTCTTTGAGCGATCTCGCGACTGGAACGGGTGATGTAACTGAGATCTGGCTCCCGGGCCGGCGTCAGCGGAGTGGGAACGCAAATGATAATTGCATCCTGTTCGCGAAGCTGGTCGAAATCGTGAGTCGCTGCGAACCGGCTCGCGCGCATTTGCCGAACATCGTCATTTGAAATGGTTTGAATGTAGGATTGTCCGGCCTGTAACGATTGAACCTTATTTATGTCCGTATCGAAGCCGACAACAGGAAATCCCGACCGTTGAATGGCTCTTGCGAGAGGTAAACCAACGTAACCTAAGCCGATGATTCCCACATGGGCTTGTCGGGTGATTAATCGGTCCAGGAGAGTGGAACAGGCCGGATGGATCATATTTGCTGAATTAACCTGGATTTCGTCTTTGGCAATAGAAATCTCTTTGCATTCCCTAAGGCTTTTTCAGTAAACTAAGGATAAGAATATTATTCCCTTTGCATATTTTAGTGCTCAAATGGAGAGCCGCACATGGCCGTGAGCAGCGGTTTCAAACAGCAGTGCCCCAGTTGTGAGGCGTCAGTTCCCATCAAGGACGACTCGCTGGTTGGCAAAAAAATTGATTGTCCTAAATGCAAGTATCGGTTCGTAGTCGAGCAACCGGCTGCTTCTCCAAGCGACGACGAAGAAGAGAAAACCGAGAAGAAAGCAGCTCCCGTCAAGAATTCCAGCAAGGGTAAACCCCTCCCCCGTCGCGATGAAGACGAGGAAGAGGGAGGAGAAGCGAAGCCCGCGAAGAAAAAAGCCGGTTCGAACAATATGATGTTGGTCGGCGGCGGCCTCGGAGGTTTAGCTGTTATTCTGCTTATCGGCGCCTACGCCATGGGAATGTTCGGCGGCGAAGATAAACCGGTTGCGAGCAATAAGACCTCTACGAGTACACCGCCCCCCAGACCCGCTGTAACGCCCAGTTCGAACCCCTCGAATGAACAGCCTCCGGCTACAGAAACTCCTGCGGCTCCGACCGAACCGCCTGCGAATTCCACACCGACCGCTCAATCGGATCCCTCCGTTCCGGCTTCTTCAGGCGGCGATCCTACAAATCTGTTACCTAATGAAACTCAATTCGTGTTCCATCTGAACATGAACAAGTTTTATGGTAGCCCGATCGGCAATCGGCTTTTTGCTTCCGAGACCAAGACTAAGGACTTCGTCTATCAGAATTTGGGGATCCCGGCAGACAAGATCAAGGAAGTCGTCGTCGGTGCACACACCATCGAAGGATGGAGCTTTACCGTCGTCCGAAGCTCGACTCCGTTCGATCCGGTGAAGGTCCGAAATTCTCTCGGTCTCGCTCCCGGTCATTCCTCCGTTCGAAATTACAAGTACAGCCTGATTAAGTACAATCCGCTCATCGAAACGCTGGCGGCCTATGTTCAGGACATTGTCAACGATAATCTGGGCGACTCCGATCTCAAATTGTTCCATGGGCTTCCCGATCGCAAGATCGCCGCTTTCCTCGTGGACACCTCAACCTTAGTGGTCGGCGATGAATCGGTTGTCACGAAGTTTCTCAAGGATGATCTGAAACCTTCGACCAAATCGACTTTAAGCACCGGCGCTCTTTCCGATTCCAATGCTCCGGCTGGGGATGATTCCGAAGGTTCTGGTCGCGGTGGCAAAGGCGGTGGCGCTCCTCAGGGTCCCGGTAGCGGAGGCCCAACGCCACCTCCAGGACCCGGAAGTGGAGGTCCGACCGCACCTCCAGGACCGAAGTCATTTCCTGGTCCAGGAGGCCCGGGCGGACCTGGCGGGCCCGGTGGTAGAGGGGGAAACAACGTTCAGAATTACACAAACAATTCCAGCTATTTGACGATTTCTCCCACGCTGAAATTGATGATGAATCGATTGGAAGATTCCCCCACCGGAGTCGTGGCCAGTTGTGCCTTCTCTCTGCCGGATCTCTCCGGCCTGGGTGGAGCGGCCATGGGCGTGGTGAAGAATCAATTCTTACCAGGCAGTGATTCCGACCTCGTGAAGAAAAGCACCCCCGTCTTTGGATTCGTTCTGAAGGAGATTGATCAAAAACGGGCGGCTTTAAGCGTATTGCTGGAACAGAATGTCAAAGATGATGTCGCTCAGAAAATTGCGGCGGCGGGTAATCAATTTCTCAAACCGCTGATCGCCGCTTTGATCGAATCAGAATTCAACATTAAAGTGAAGCAAAATGGCGGCGGCCGCGGCCCAGGCGGCTTCCCCAACGGTCCCGGTGTGCCGGGTGGCCCGGGCGGCCCCGGAGGTCCGGGCGGTCCTGGCCGACCGGGTCAAGGCGGTCCTGGAAGTAATGCGCAATCCTATTCAAATCCGGATCAGGGTCAGGGTCCGGACTTAGAGAATCCTCTGCAAGGTAAAGGCTCGCCCCAAGTTCCTGGTCCGGGCGGCCCTCCCGGTGGTCCGGGTGGCCCTGGAATTCCCGGCGGTCCTCCTCCAGGTCCTGGCGTCCCCAATAGAAACGGTGGTGGACCCAATGGCGGGGACAACCAAGACCCGAATGGATCTACCGTGGAGTTTACCAGCAATGGTCGAGTTGTTACCCTGACCGTCGAAATCGACTGGTCGCGAAATATTTTCGATGCCCGAATCGCAGCTATTCTTGATGGTAAAGTGGATCAGCAGCGGTCGAAAGCCATCCTACTGGCCCAGCGAGCTCACTGGACATCGTTGGCCAAGCCTCTGAAGGAATTCCAGCGAGTCGGCGAATTTCCATACGGGGCTTTCCCGCGAAAATCCAATCCAGACCGCTTCATGCTGCCTTTCCCGGCCGATCAGCGAGTCAGCTGGATGTGCGAACTTCTTCCCGCTCTCGGTTATGATGCTCTCTCCCGGGATATTTTCCGGGATCTTCCTTGGAATCACTCCTCGAACCTCAAAGCAGGCGTTCGCTGGATTCCGGAATTCCTAAGTCCGGCTCAGCCCAGTAACACCTGGCGAGTGGAACTGCCTAGCGTTCGGCATCAGGACCTGGGGGCTACGCACTTTGTGGGCCTCTCCGGTATCGGCCTCGATGCTGCAGATCTTCCGGATACTCCGGAGAATGCCAAGAAACTGGGAATCTTCGGCTACGATCGCAAGACCAAATTCGCGGACATCGTCAATGGTGACGGCGCTGCGAACACGATCTTTGTAATGCAGGTGGCTCCAAATATTCCGCGTCCCTGGATTCGCGGCGGCGGTACGACGGTACAGGGAGTTCCTGAAACGAACAGCATGGCTCCCTTCCGAGTCATGCAACCCGATCAACGATTTGGAAACTATGCGATGATGGCTGATGGTTCGGTCCGCTACATCACTTCCAATATCTCTGATGATGTCTTCAAAGCAATGGTGACCTACAAGGGGGGAGAGAAGCTTGCCGATCTCGATCAGGCTGCCCCCAAGGAAGATCCCCAAGGTGTCGAAATCAAAGCCAACGTTCGCAACTTGCGAGCGGGGGAATCGGTTTTGTCCGACTGGCGCGAACATGAAATTAAAGAGGTTTATCTGAAAGTTCGAACGCCAGGCGGCATTCAAAGTGAAGATATCAAGGATGGTAGAAGTATAGTAATCGAAAGTTTTTACAGCTGTCCCTCGATCAATAACCCCATCTTCACCGTTCACATTGCTCCGACCGATTTCATCCTGGCCCTCGACGGTGATAATCAAGCGGATCTGGATCGCTTGATGGGAGCCCTGTCCAAACGAGCGATCGCCCCGGAGAAAGTGGAAAAGAAGAAATACGGCAATAAGAACTGCCGCCGCTTCGAATTGCAGATGGCCAAAGGCCGTTATGCAAATTTGATGTTTATCTCTGCGGGTAAAGTCGTGATTCTGGAAGTACCGATCGGACAAGTCAAGGATACCGATATCGAGACATTTTTCAGCTCAATCAGAACGGATGAGCCCAAGTTCGTTCGCGGTTGGCAACCCTTCGAACTTTCGCAGTCGGGTACCAAAGTCACCCTCGAAATGCCGGCTACTCCCGAGCAACTTTCCTCGGCCGCCAATCCGTTCCAGAAACTGTTCGTTTATCGCGATCGTTTCAACAAGGTAGGGGCTCAGTTCGAAGTCGAAATCGTCAGCGGTACTGAATACCCCGCAAACGACTACGATGGCAAGAAGGTCGAGAAAGAAATCGAATCGATGAAGCGGCCCGGAGTGGAGATCTATCAGATGGAACCTGTTCTAACGAATGAATTGCACGGTTTGCAATTCCGGATGCGGGTTACCACGGTGGATAAGGACAAGAAAGAGAAAGTGGAAAATTCGGTCAACCGGATTTATCTCTTCAACAACACGAAGGTCCGGGTTCGAATCCGCTTCTCCGATCTGGCAACCGAAGCGGAAATCAAACGCTACATGAACTCTGTGAAGCTCGAACAGCCCAAGAATTAAGTTCTCAAAGCACCCACATAGAGCCACGATGAATAATCGTGGCTTTTTTTATTTACCGAAGAGGTCCTGAATATCGGGACAGACCAGATGCGTTTTCCAATGATCGCTGGAAGTTGGAAAATCGCTGCGGAAATGCGTGCCCCGCGATTCCGTGCGCTTCAGCGCGGAATCGATCATTGCCCGGGCAACCGTCAGCAAATTCTGCAGTTCCCAGCCCTTCTGAGTGTCGAACTGCTTCACCAGAGCATAGCGGCACCAGAAATCGACATCCTGACGGGCTTCGGTCATCCGCTCCTTAGAACGGACGATTCCCATCTTTCGAACCATCAAGCTCCGGAGAGAGTTGGTCATATCGTCGATATCCAACCATTGCTTGGCGTAAGGTTCGATTTCGAATTTGAACGCTGCGACCGAGTTTAGGACTCCTCCTTCGCGTACGGCACGGACAGCCCCGTGAGCGCAGAGAGACCCGTAGACCAAGCCCTCGATCAGACTATTGGAAGCCAACCGATTCGCCCCGTGTAAACCGCTGGAAGTGACCTCCCCTGCCGCCCAAAGATTGCGAACGGAGGTCCGTCCAGTCTCGTCGACCACGATACCCCCGATCATATAGTGGGCCCCGGGTCGCACGGGAATACGGTCCTTGGTAATATCCAGCCCGAAAGTCTTGCAAACTTTGGCAATTCCGGGGAATCTCTTATGAGTCATCGCGGGATCGAGATGAGAAAGATCCAGATAGACGTTGGGATGTTGCGTGCGTTCCATGCATCGAAAAATTGCTTGCGAAACGATATCGCGGGGGGCCAATTCCGCCCGAGGATCGTCCTTCAGCATGAATCGTTCGCCGTTCACATCGCGAAGGTAGGCCCCTTCGCCCCGGACGGCTTCGCTGATCAAATGGCGTGCCGATCCGGCGACATAAAGTACGGTCGGGTGAAACTGCATAAACTCCATGTCTTGGAGTTTCGCCCCCGCACGGTAAGCGGCGGCCATACCATCCCCTGTTGCCACGGGAGGATTGGTCGTCTCCCGGTAAACCATGCCGCAACCGCCCGAAGCCAGAATCACCTGGCGGGCCCAGATCATCACTTTTCCCATCGGCTCCTTGTAAACCAGGGCACCGAGACATTCGTTTTCTTTTGTCAGCAAATCGAGCGTAAACGTGCCATCCAGAAGTTCGATATTGGGAGCGGCCTTCGCCCGCTCGATAAGAGCCCGCATCACCTCCCAACCCGTGGCATCGCCTAAAGCGTGCACGATACGGCGATGGCTGTGTCCCCCCTCCCGGGTGAGGGCGAGTTCCCCATTTTCGCGATCGAAAATCGTACCGAATTTGACGAGATCGGCGATTTGTTGCGGAGCTTCGCGAATCACCATCTCGACGATTGCCGGATCGCACAGCCCGGCGCCCGCGACCAGAGTATCATCAATGTGATTTTCGAACGTATCCTCGGGGGATAGAACGCCGGCAATACCTCCTTGAGCATAGGAGGAATTGCTTTCCCGAAGTTTGTCCTTGGTGATTAGCAGAACTTGTAAGTCACTGGGAATCTCCAGTGCGGCCCGGATGCCAGCGATGCCCGCTCCGATAATCAGCACATCGGCGAAGCGATGGTATTCGCGGCGGGTATCAAAAGAGACTAGAAATCTATTGGGAACCATACCCAATAGTGTAGGGAGTAAACGGTTGCTGAATCGAGCTACTTCGGATCCCCGGAACCGGAAGCCGATCCCGAAGTGGCCCGCTTGTAGGCGTCGTCGAAACCCGGAGGAGCGTTACCGCGGGTTCCGCGCTCAGTTTTGGAGTCGGAATTTCCTTCGAGCTTGATGGTTTCGCTGCCGCGATTGAGCATACTGGCCCCTTTGGAGCGGGAACCCGATTTCGCTTCCTTCTTTTCCAGCTCCACCAGTCGCTGGCGTTCGCGGTTTAAGGCTTCTTCGGCCGATTTCAGGAACTGCTCGTACTGTTCGGGGGTCATTTCGACCTGTTTCAGCATTTCCTTGTTCGACTTATTTTTGCGGAAATCCTCCAACTGCAGTTCCGCGGCCTTGACCTTATTTTTAAGATCAGCCACCATCGGATCGATCTTATCCTCACCGCCTCCGGAAGCGGGATTGACTGGGAGTTCGCCCTTCAAATTGCCATCCTTGGGAGCCTTGCCGCCGAGTTTATTGCCTTCCTGATCCTTCTTGGCCAGTTCGCCCTTGTCCATCTTGGGATCTTTGGAATTTTTGGGATCGGCTTTAGGATCCTGTTTCGGATCCCCCTGGGCAGTATCCTCCTTGCCCTCTTTCCCTTTAGAAGCGGCATTATCGCCCTCTTTCTTGGCCGCGTCGTTCTTACCTTCCTTGCCTCTGGGTGCTGGCTCTTTGTCCTTGGGTCGATTTTGAGCCAATTCATCGGCCTTTTTCTTCAGTTCCTGCAGACCCTTCTGAACTTCCGGATCCTGCATCTGTTTGGCGAGATCCTGCATCATCTTCTGCATTTCAGGATCTTTCTTCAGCAGATCCTGAAGTTCCTTCGCGGCCTGTTCCTGCTGTTTCTGATCCTTGGCCTGTTGAGCCAGATCTTTTAAGTCGTTCTTTCGAGCTTGATCCATGGCGTTTTTCATCGCCTCTTCCAGGTTCTTCCGCTTTTCCGGATCCTTGGCCTGATCGAGCATATCTTTCATCATCTTGCCGGCCATGTCTCGGGTTTTAGGATCCTTCATGAGATCGGCGATATTCTGCTTCTGCTGGTCGGAGGATTTCTCGCCAGATTTCTGAGCAGAATCTTTCAGACTGTCCTGCCGAGCTTTATCGGCAGCATTCCGCAATTCCTGAGCGGCCTCGGGATTTTTCTTCTCCATCTGGTCGGCCAGTTTCTCGGCTTGCTGGCGATTTTTCGGATCTTTCAGCATCTCCTCGAGATCCTTTTTCGCCTGCTCGGTGGATTGGCCGCCGTCATTCTTTTCCGTGTTTCCAGTGGCGTTTTTCTGCGTCTTATCGCCGTCTTTGGGTGCGTTCTGGTTCGGATCTTTGTTCTCGGGCTTACTTTGCTTCTTGGTCAGACGGTCGACATCCTTTTCCATTTTCTCCTGGGCTTTGGCGTTATCGCGAGCCTCGTCCACTTTATTTTTCAAGTCGTTTCGCGTCTGATCGTTCGGGGCATTCTTTTCCCATTCTTTCGCTTTCTTCTCCGCCTCGGCTCTCAGCTTCTCATCGCGTAACAAGCGTTCGAGCCGGTCCTGCTTGGCTTTGTCGAATTTGGCGTCCTTACTGTTCATTTCTCGGTCGAGCTGATTCATCTCCTGCTGGAGATCAGGCTGTTCCGAGCCGCCTTCGTTCGATTTACCTCCCGACTGCTTCGTATTCTGTTTACCGGGCTCGTTTTTCGCCTGTTGATTGGCTGCGCGATTTTGCTGAGCCTGCTCCATTTTCTGAGCCGCTTCCTTCCCGGCCTGAGGATCGTTCTTTTCGAGGTTCTTCTGTTCCTTGGCTGCCTGCTCCTGATCGCGGGGGTTATTCGATTCGGCGTTTTTAGCAATCTGATCGACGTTTTCCTTCTGGCCTTTCTGAGCCGAATCCTTCATCTGTTTCTGGAAATCTTCCTTCTTCTTCTCATCGCCCGCGTTCTTGGCCAGATCGTCCTTCATCTTCTCGGCCATCTGGCGCGTTGCCGGATCCTGCATCAGTTTGTCCATCTCCTTTTTGCCCTCGGCCTGCCGATTGGGATCGTCCGATTGCATCTTGGAGGCGGCTTCTTTGAGATTATTTTCCCGGCCCTTATTCATGGAATTTTCGAGTGCCTGCTGCTGCTGTTGAGCACCACCCTCACTCTTCTGATTAGCTTTTTCCTCCGCCAACTTCTGACCATTTTGCCGGGAATCCGGGTTCTGCATCTTCTGATCCAGATCCCGCTGCGCTTTTTGAGCCTCCTGGGGATCGGGGGATTTCGACTTCTTGGAAAGCTGATCGATATCCTCTTTCTCCTGGGCATTCTTCTTGGTTTGCTCAACATCCTTTTCAAAGTCTCGCTTCTTCTGGGGATCCTGGATGTCGTTCTTCATCTTGTCCAGTTCGTTCTGCATTTCCTGCTTTTTCTTCGGATCCCGTAACAGACGATCGACATCCTCTTTCTGCCGGCTATTCATCTTGTAGTCTTTGGAGGCGATTTCCCGGGAAAGTTCGCCCGGTTCGGGCGGAGTGCCTTGCTGGGAATTCTTCTCATCCGGTTTGCCCGGTGAACCGGGGCCCGATTCCGACTTCGACGGGTTCGACTGATCTTTCTTGGGATCAGCCGATTCCTTGGGCATTGGGGCGGTTTCGGATTTTTCGTCCGATTTGCGGCCGGGATCATTCTTTGTCCCGTCGGCCTTCGGCTGAGGATTACTTCCCTTGACGGGTTGCGATTTGGGACTTCCTGACTCTCCGGGCATTGGGGACTGCTCCGGAGGATTGTTCGATTCCTTGCCCGATGGATCTTTTTTGGCCTGCGTATTCTTGTCGTTCAAAGCTTTCTGAATTCTGTCGGCCTGGCGCTGGAGTTCTTTATCCTTTTCGGATTCGCCACCGGATTCCGAACCTGGTTTTGTGTCCTTGTCGTCGACCCCTTTATTTTCCTTATTCGGCATGGCCTTTGGGTCGGCTTTGCGGTTCTTTTTCTCAGCGCCGGGCTGATTATTGGAATTCTCCGAACCCGGATCGCGACTTTGCGTTTTCTGATCGTTCGAATTACCCTGGCCGGGATTCTTCCCAGGTTGATCCTGGGCATTCGGATCCTTCTTGGGCACCTCGGGCTGGCCGTTGGCATTTTTGGGTTCTCCAGGTTGATTCTCCCCGGGCTGTTTGGGCTCCGGCTGGGCCGGATCGCGCTTTTCTTCCTCGTTCTTCTTGTCCTGCTGCGCGTCGAATTGCTGCTTTTCCTTGGCGAATTCCTCGCGTTTTTTCTGTTGTTGCTGAACCTTGTCTGCCGCTTTTGCGGGCGCGAGGATCTTGACTTTCTGACGATTGGAATAGCCCCGGTTAGGCCCCGGCGGTACGTCGCAATTGTCGATGGCTTCGAGCCAGTACTCGATGATCATGCCTTCGGCGATCTGGAATTTGGGATCGAAGCCGCGGAGTTGACTCAGTTCCACCTGATCCTTATAGTTCAGGAGAGTGGGGTAGGAATTATCCTTCTCTCGCTTGAATTCCTTCCCATCGCGATAGGGTTTTTCCTTCAACGCTTCGACGCGCGGCGCGACCACTTCCATTCTCAGATTCATACGGCTGATGCCGTGGTCGTCGGTGGCGATTCCTTCGACTTTCAAGGTGTCGTTCAAAGGCAACTCGATCATTTCTTCCTTGGGCAAAGTGATCCGAACTTGAGGAAGTTCATCGCGGAGCACGCGAATAACTAGCGGCCGGGGATCGGATTCCCCTTCTCCCGTGGTGGGAGTAAATCGAATTACGCAGGTTTTATCTTCGTCGAGTTTGGGCAGCTTGAATTTCAGGGCCATCGGTTGATCTGGGATCGGTTCGCCGACAACCTCCAGAGTCGCCTTGTTGATCTCATCGGGAATTAGAAGCCGCCCGGATTTCACAGGCCGATTACCATAGGCCGTGATCGTCACTTCGGTGCCTCGGATAGCTTCGATGTCCGGAGTTTTCTCATTTTCCAGCATCTGCATTTTCCAGCGCAGATATTCGGGATACTGGAACTTCAAATCGAACTTGGTGAAAACCGGCTTGGCATCCAGAAGCGCGATCCGATATTTCTGCGGGTCGCTGTTTCGATCTCCTTCGGTGGTGGTGAAGAAAATTCGATAGCCGCCGTTCTTTTCCATGGGGAATCGGAATAGGAGTGCGTCCGGACGATCGGCCGGAATCTCGGCATCATAAGTTCGCGGCTGCCCTTCGATTTGCAGGTAGCCGCTTTTCACCGTGCGGTTGGTGCTGGCCAGCAGTGTAACTTCCGTGCCGTAGTAGTTGAAGAGATTCGGGTCGTTGGTCTTTTCATCCGGCTTACCGAGATAAGCGGGCAGCTTGTAAATCACATCGAATCCGGTCAAAATCGGAATGATTTTGCAGGTGATGTGATGTTTGGGTGTCTCCACGCCAGCGGCGCGAAGCTGGTAATCGAAGCCTTTACGAACCTGATTCCCTTTGACGGTGATGCCCCAAAGTCGGCGATCATCAACGGAAACGTCCAGGGCGCGATCTTCGAAGTTTTCGGGATCCTCCGGATTGTACCAGATGCGAAGTTTGGCAGAGTCCGGATCGGTCGCTTTGGGAATCCGGCCGAGAATACGAACCTCGAAACGTATGTCCTCCCCAGAGAAGACTGTGGTATCGCCTTCCTTAGGAGTTTCCTGCACAAGATCCGTACGGGTCGGTGGCAGGAAGAAAACAACTGCCGCGCCCAGCGCAAAGAAGCCGGCGAGGCAGGCCGTCCAGAGGAAGGATTTCGCCTCGCCAATTTTGGTCAGGTCGGCCTGCTTCAGATCTTTGGCGGCTTTAGCACTGAGAGCGACTTTGATGGACGGGGCAACCTTTTCATCCTCGTGCAAGTCAATCCAGTTCACCACACTATTTTTGTGATCGGCGATGGCCTCTTCAACTTTACGCGCCGCATAGTAGGGATTGATGGTGTTGCGACTTTTGCGAAACAGCTGGATGTAGGCATAGATCCCAGATATAAGCAGGAAGCAACTCAAGGCCGCCCAACCAACACCCGGCTTCGTGGAAACGTAGCGGTCGATGAGTAATGCGACAAAAAGAAATAGGAAGAACGAAGCCAGTACAGTCAGCGAAACCGAGAGGATATCGACCAGACGTATCCTCTTGCGAACTTCTTCGATCTGTTTGCCAACAAATTCTTCGTATTTAGACGCATTTGCCTTCGGGGCGTCGAGCAGCGTGGCCATGCGATAGTCTCTCTCGATGAATCCGGCCAATAATCCGGGGATGATACTAATTAATTATAGTTCGGCGTCCCAGGATTTGAAACGGATCTGTACCTAACTATTTCGACGAGTGAGAATCCCCCGAAGTTGTTTATTTCGGTGGATTTTCCCGGTCATCGCCCTGTAATTTCCCATGCTCGACGGCAATTTCCGCCGCTAAGCGGGCATTTTCCACAATCAAACCGCGATTCGCCTTCAATGTCCGCCCTTCACTGAGTTCGGCAATCCGCTTCAAAAGAAACGGCGTCAGTGCCGATCCGGCGATGTTGAGTCGTTCGGCATCCCTCTCCGCCCGATTCAACCAGGTCAGAAAATCATCCGGCTCAATCGATAAATCCCGTGAAATCGGATTCGTAACGAGAATGCTGTCCTGAGTGAATGCCGAGAGCTCGGCGATCTCTCGCGGGGTATCGAGCCTGAACGGTACGGGCAAGCCGCTGGAACTGACGTAAAAGGCCGGGAATTCCTCGGTCCGATAACCAATCACGGCGATGCCGAAAGTTTCCAGAAGCTCCAGCGTATTCGGCAAATCGAGAATATTTTTCGCTCCAGAGCAAACTACGGTCGTTCTTATCCGGGTGAGTTCGAACAAGTCGTTGGAAATGTCAAAACGCGGGGCGGGGGAACGGTGCACGCCGCCAATGCCTCCCGTGGCGAAAAACTGAATGTGGGCTTCTTCGGCAATCCGGCAGCTGGCTGCCACGGTGGTGGCGGCATCCAGTTTTTTCACTCGCAACCAGGCCAGATCCCTGCTGCTGGCTTTTCGAATCTCTTTAGAATTCGCGAAGAACTCGATCTGCTTTGGATTCAAACCGATGACTGGCTCACCTTGAAGCACCCCGATTGTAGCGGGAATCGCCCCGGCCGCCCGGACGGCCGCCTCCGCGGCCAGGGCAGTTTCCAGATTCGTTGGATAGGGCAAGCCGTGGGAAATCAACGTCGATTCCAGTGCAACAATGGGAAGCCCCTGATCCCGGGCGGAATTGATTTCCTCGCTACAAAAATTGCGGTAGGGTTTGAATTCCATCGGACTCATACGGACCTCAGCGGTTGATATCTCACTCAAATCGTCTAGCATCAATTTATCAATTGTTTCAAGCGGGATACGCCTTTACTATGACCGAGTCTGAATCCAAAGCTCTCACATGCGAAAGCCTTCTGCGAGAAATTGCGGCTTCCAACCCTCCACCCTGGTATCCTCGCGTCTTCGTGTCTCAGCATTCGGTGGATCGCCAGAAACTCGATGAATTGCTCACTGAACTGCGACTTTCGGGAATCATTCAGCTCACGGAATGGCAGAAAGAATTCGGACAGGGTTATCGAATCACCGCTTACGGGAATGAAGTGCTCGGCAATCCCGTGATGATGGAACGGCTGAAAGGGCCGTTCGAAGCTCAGTCGATCAAGCTGAAAACCACCGAACCGCCGACCAAGAAAGATGCGCTTCAGACTTCCGCGTTTGAAAGAGGCGAGATTGTTCGCGAAGCGCTTCTCATGCCCAAAAAAGCGATTGTCACCAACATCTTAATCTCCCTGAATTTGCTGATATTCGCTCTCTGTCTAGCCCAATGCTTCCGTTGGGAAATTTCGCCGGTGAAATTTCTTTTCTCCGGAGATTTCGAGGTTATTCGCCGGATGGGGGGATTAACCGCCATGGAGATAGCCCGGGATCATTGGACGGGGCTGTTTACCTATGCTTTTCTGCACTTTGGAATTCTACACCTGGGCGTGAATATGTATTCTCTCTATCTGCTCGGCCGGTTTCTCGAGACAGCCTGGGGTTCAGGGCGGTTTCTAATCATTTACATGCTGTCGATACTGGGGGGCTCCACCGCCAGTCTGATTTTCGAACCGGGAACACCCGCTGTTCCGACTCTACTGGCCGGTGCCTCGGGTGCCATCTGGGGATTGAGCATTTCCTACATCGTCTGGCTCGTCTGGAACCGCACCTTTATTCCGCCGAATATCTACCGGGAATCGGTTCAGAATTTTATGATTGCGATGGTATTGAATCTGGGAATAAGTTACCTGCCGCATATCAGTCTCGCCTGCCATCTGGGGGGTGGAGTGATGGGAGGAATCGCCGCGACCTTGCTCTATCTGCACTGGCATTACTCTCCTTCCTGGAAATCGTTTGCGTTCGCCATGCTCTCCCTACTGCCCGTGTTCTGCATCTCATTTATTTTGAATCAGATGAAGAATTCGCCCGATTGGATTGCGATTATGGATGTGGCCAAGCTCTTAAATTAATCGGGATTCGCATTTTTCAAAAGTGGCCCGGAGCAGGTCCTTAAAGGCATCAATTGCGAGCCCTGCTGCGTCCATTCGATCTGCTGAATAGATAAGGCTTTGCCCGTATTTTCATCAATTTCCAGGAGAACGCCATTCATTCTCGGGTCCTCCTCTTCCACGTCGAAATTCGTCGGGATCATGTTCAACGCGTGCTCGACGATCGGTTTCGCCTTCCGTCCCAGAATCCCGGCGTGTCCGCCAGTCATTCCGACATCGCTGATGTACGCCGTGCCTTCCGGGGTCACCTGGGCATCGGCGGTCACCACATGGGTGTGCGTTCCGACAATTGCGGAAACCCGGCCGGCAAAGTAGTGTCGGGCCTGGTATTTTTCGCCCGTGGCCTCGGCATGAAAATCGACCAGAATATTGGTGGTTTGCTTGCGGATTTCCGGAAGCAGTAGATCCAGCGTTCGCAGCGGGCAATCGACCGCCTTCATGAAGAGTCGTCCCAAGAGCGAAACGATCGCCAGGGAATGACCTCGTTCGTTTTTCAAAACGGCGAAGTTCTTTCCTGGGGCATCACTGGGGAAGTTGGCGGGTTTGACCACCGGTTCGCCAGAAGTGAGAATCGGCAGAATATCCGGACGGCGAAAAACGTGATCGCCCATCGTCAGACCATCGACACCGGCCCGACGAAGAGCGTGAAAATTGCTGGGATACATTCCGGAACCGGAGGCGACATTCTCGGCGTTGGCAATCACGAAATCGAGAGACTGCTCCGCTCGGAGCGCCGGGACGGCTTGTTTGATCAACTTGAGTCCCGGCGTACCCACGATGTCGCCGATGAAAAGGAGTCGCATGACCCAATCCGGAGTTAGCGGGCAATTTCGATGAAGCGCTGCTCTCGAACGACAGTCACCTTGATTTCGCCCGGGTAGTCGAGCTGCTCTTCTATCGATTTAGCGATTTCGCGGCAAATCCTCAGACTATCCGCATCGTTGATCTGGTTCGCGTTGGCGACGACCCGCAGTTCCCGACCTGCTTGAATGGCAAAGGCCTGTTCAATTCCCGGAAATCCGCAGGCGATGGCTTCCAACTGCTCCAATCGCTTGACATACTTCTCCAGCGTCTCGCGACGTGCCCCCGGACGACTGGCGCTGATGGCATCGGCGGCCGCCACAATCACGGTGTAGATGTGATCGACGGTAATATCGTCGTGATGGCCGATAATCGCGTGCAGGACGTCCTTATTCGTTTCGCCGTACCTTTTGGCCAGTTCGGCGCCGATTTTCGGGTGCCCGCCTTCCATTTCATGATCGGCTGCTTTACCGATATCGTGCAGGAGCGCGCAACGGCGCGCCAGCTTGGAGTCCAACCCGAGTTCCGCCGCCATCATGCCGGAAAGATGGCACACTTCGAGGCTATGTTGCAGCACATTCTGACTGTAGCTGGTCCGGAATTTCAAGCGGCCGAGCAAGTGTACCAATTTTTCGTGAACGTGGCCCACGTCGGCATCCACGACGGCTTTTCGGCCGATTTCGTTGATGTGCTTCTCCATCTCCTGCTGCGTTTCCAGAACGACTTCTTCGATCCGAGTGGGATGAATCCGACCATCCTGAATCAGCTTCGCCAATGCCAGACGAGCCGTCTCGCGGCGGATATTGTCGAAAGCGCTGACGATGACTACCCCAGGCGTGTCGTCGACGATCACATCGACGCCAGTGACTTTTTCGAAGGTCCGAATATTGCGACCCTCGCGGCCGATGATTCGCCCCTTCACGTCATCGCTGGGGATATCGACGGTACTGACGGTGGTTTCCGCGGTGTGCTGGGCGGCATAGCGTTGAATCGCAGAAGCCAGGATTTCGCGAGACTTCTGGTCGGTAATCGATTTGAGCCCTTCTTCGTGCTTGCGAATTCTCTCGCCAATCTCTCCGGAAAGCTCCTCTTCGACCCGGGCCATCAGAAGCTTCTCGGCGTCTTCCCGGCTCATACCGGTAATCTGGGAAAGAAGCTTCTTCTGCTCGGTGAGGGTCACTTCCAGATCGTTCGACTGCTTGTCCAGAACCTCCTGCTTTTCAGCGAGTTTCTTCTGGCTTTTTTCCAGATCCCGTTCTTTTTTCTGAATCTGGGTCTGCCGCTGTTCGAGGTTGTCTTCTTTTTTCTCCAGTTTGCGTTCGAGATCGCGGAGATCGGTCCGCATCTTCTCGGTTTCGCGATTGAATTCGTCGCGCTTCTGGAAATATTCGTCTTTGACGCGCAGCTCGGCTTCCTTCCGAATGCGATTGGCATCCTGGTCGGCTCGGCCGCGAATTTCCTGGGCTTCCTCCTCGGCTTTCTGCCGGGCGACCAAACCCAGATTTTCCTGTTGGGTGGCGATGCCAGACATCTTCTTTTTGGTGAAGAAATGTCCAACGGTGACGCCGACGATCAGAGCCAACAGACCCGCCAGTCCAATTGACGGGAAATCAATTTCCGCTGTCAGTCCAATTGACGCGAGAAACACAAAGTGCCTCCTAATCCATCACTGGAAGAAGGTACGCTATTAGACAGGTCGATGTCCTTTTAGAACGACAGGAGAGCGATTTTTGGAGAGTGGTCTTCGCTCGCTTTGGAAACACCCCGATCCATCACTGTGAGAGACTTGGTAGTTAAGTCGTCTAATGGCATAGAAGGTAATTCTTCGATGGAATGAGGGGTTGTTTTTCCCGGAAAAACCTGCCGGTACCGGCACTGTTTCTCCGAAATAAGACCGCGCCCTCATTCGTAAATTCGAAATAGACCCGTTCAAAAGACGCAGACAGGCCAGGCATAACACCAGTGTCAGAAGGAGTGTCAGCAAAAGTTCTAAATACAGCACGACATGCATACGCGCACAGTTAGTCCAATGAATAATATATGGACGGCAGGGGCCATATTTTCGACGAGCAACCTGCGATCCAAATTTGAAAATCAAATTATTTTGCTATTATGAGATGCGCCGGGGGGGGTGGTCAACGAAAAAAGCGAGGGAAAGCCTCGCTTCGTTCATAAATTCCACTTGAGTTGCGCTTTTTAAGACCGCAAGCTGAAATAGAAGGACACCATACCCGTCAGAATGCTTTGCCAGAGCAGCAGATTAATTTCCTGGACAATATGCGGCATGATCAGGCATTGGATGATGACTTCCGCCGTCATACCGATGGCTGAAACGATCGATAACCAGGCCATGATGGTTTGCAGAAACGGCGACCTGGAACTCGGTAACGGCCTCAGCAGGATTCCCAGCAAAAAGCCGATCCCCGTCGACAGGAGAAACTGGGGGAAATAGGGAATCTGATCGGAGCTCGGCGTCAATCGCGACCAGAGTCGATCGCTGTCGAATTGGTACTGATAAACCAGAATTCCGATGGTTCCCCCCAGCAATAGAAAGCGAATTACCCCACGCGGAAGATAAAGCGGATTTCCCAATCCCTTGGCGTAGGCGATTGTACTCCCATGCGAGATGAAGAAAATCATCACCATCGCCAGTAAAAAGTACAGATTGAGAGGCACGCTCGTCGTAACATTCTGAGGTAGACTCAGAAGTACCCAAAGTTGAACGGTAATCAGAATGCTGAGAATGGCGCGCACGCTACCCGGGGGTAAACCCAGCGGCGGTCTCAAGTCATCATCGTCCGGTACATCTTTCATGGTGTTCTCCTGAAGTGCTATTCGATCAGTTCCGGATCCAAATTTGGGAAATTCTCGCCGGGGTTTCAAACAATTTTAGGGGATTAACGGCAAAACGCCTTGACGATATTAGCACGAGCATTAGAAATAATGGTTCTTCGAATTTGAAACGGAGCTGAGCTTTTATGTCTACATATATGGCAAATGAGGCCAACACTACCCAGGCGTGGTTTGTGATTGACGCCACCGACAAAGTAGTCGGTCGTCTTGCCGTCCAGATTGCCACGATTTTGCGTGGGAAACACAAGCCCACCTATACGCCGCATTGCGACACGGGCGATTTCATCATCGTTCTAAACGTCGATAAGATTAAATTCACCGGCAACAAGTGGGAAAGCAAGTCCTATCAGACTTACAGCCACTATGCCGGTGGCCTCAAGATCACCAGCGCCAAAGAGATGCTGGCCAAGAAGCCGGATGAGATCCTTTATCAGGCAGTCAAGCGGATGGTTCCCCGAACCAAGTTAGGCCGCGCTCAGATGTCCAAGCTGAAATTGTACGTGGGCTCGGAGCATCCTCACCAAGCCCAGAAACCCGTTGAACTCAAGGTTAGCTGATCCTTTAAACACACCGGCCCGAACGCCGATCTCAGGGAATTATAACTGATGGCTGCAACGAAAGATTATGTGGGCACTGGTCGACGGAAGTCCTCGGTTGCCCGTGTTCGCATCAAGGAAGGCAGTGGCAAGATCCAGGTTAACGGCCGACAGCTCGATCACTTCTTTACCGAAGAAAAAGATCGTAACGCTGTCACCGGCCCCCTGGTTCTCACGGACTTGGCCAACCGCGTGGATGTAACCATCACCGTTAACGGCGGCGGCATCACGGGACAGGCGGGCGCTGCCTCTCAAGGCGTGGCCCGAGCACTGAAGACCATGTTTGGCCCGGCACCCACTACCGCCGACGAACCGGAAACGGAAAGCAGTGGAATTGCCAAAAAGCTCCGAGATTCCGGCTACCTCACCCGCGACAGCCGCATGAAAGAACGCAAGAAGTACGGCCGCAAGGGCGCCCGCAAGAGCTTCCAGTTCTCCAAGCGTTAATCTGCTTGCCAGTACAGAACCCTATCGCCACGCCGCGTCCTTAAATACGCGGCGTGTTTCTTTTTGAATTAAGATTAATCAATTACAAATTCGAAATACTTAATTTTAATCATATAAATTGCTTGAAATATCAACATTTTCGTCCCACATCTTGAATATTAGCAAATTAAATTTACAAGAATAGAAGATAACTAATCGCCGTAACGTTTAAAGGATCAGGACTTAGCAAATGGGCAAGAAGATTGAAGCAGGAGAAAAAGGAATGAAGAAGTCAGAAGCATTTCGATTAGCGGTAGAAGCATTGGGGATTGAAGCCCCCATCGGCGATATCGTTGATCACATGAAAGAAAAGTTCAATGTCGAAATCGACAAGAACATGGCATCGACCTACCGCTCCAACTTCAAAAAGAAGTTGGGCGTCAGCGGCACGCTGCGTAAACCTGCCGCCAAATCGAGCACGAACTCCAACGATGCTCTCGATTTCATGACCACGATTCGCGATTGGGAACGCAAACTCAGCCCCGAAATGATTCAGAAACTGGTCAACGTCATGTATCAGGGCTAATAATCGGTTCGCCTTCGCCCCACCCGCCTTCTCTCGCCGAAGTCTTCCCGTAGAATCGTCTTTGCCCCTGTAGGAACTTGAGATGATGCGACTTCTAACCCTTTTACTGGGAATAGTATCTATCACTTCCGGTTGTGGTAAAGACTCGGCGAATACACCCCGAGTTCCCGACTCCTATCCGGTACGGCAGGATTATCTGGTCGTCGCGCCTCCCAAGGCGACGGCTACCAAAGCCTACGAACCCGGCTATCCTCCTCTGAAGTCGCTCGACTTGCCGGATAGCCAGAAAGATACGGATCAGAAAGCTTTCGCCGCCGAACTTGAGAGCAAGAACATCGTGAAATGTTCTTCCATCGGGTTGGAAGAAAAGAAAGCCTTCGAAAAAGGACTCACCGCTTTATTCGGAACACCCGCAAGTCCGAAAATTGAACCATTAACGACCGATGTCGACAACGCGGCCGGGGATTTGAAACTCTCCCCCAATATGCTCGCCGCGGGTGGCGAACTCTTCCGGAAAAATTGCCTCCAGTGCCACGGTTTGACGGGTAACGGCAATGGACCAGTCGGTGCTTATCTGTTCCCCATGCCGCGCGATTACCGCCAGGGGCTCTTTAAATTCCTCACCACGGAACCCAATCCCGAAGGCACCAAACCCAGTCGACATGACCTGTTTAATACGATCTGGCGCGGCCTGCCGGGATCGGGAATGACGAGTTTCTCCGGCCTGCGACCGGAAGAAGTGGAAAGCCTGATCAGTCACGTCATCTATCTCGCCATTCGGGGAGAAGTGGAATACCAGACCATGAAAATGACGATCAAATTCGGTCTGGAAGCGGAAGACATCGAGTCGGAATTGAAGAAACAGACTCAGAAAATTGTTAAAATCTGGCACGATTCGCAAAAGCGCAGAATCGTGCCGGCTCCCAACCCGTACGTCACTGAAGAGCAGCAACTCGCCGCGGCCGCCGCGGGGGCTAAGCTGTTCCTCGACGGCCAGCAAGGGGCTTGCACCACCTGCCACGTCAATTACGGTCGCAATGCACTTTACCAGTATGATGCCTGGGGTACCATGGTAAGGCCTCGTAACCTCACGGTAGCGACTTACCGGGTCAGCACTGCACCGGAAGCCATCTACGCCCGCGTCTACGGTGGCATTCAAGGAAGCGGGATGCCCAGTCACGCTCACTTAATGCCCAAGCCGGGAGACAAAGATAATAAAATCTGGCAGTTGGTCTACTTTGTAAATGCCATCTCAAATCCCGATCTCCGTCAGAGATTGATGGATGAATTCCAGGTCAATCTCGATTGATCAGGGTAATTCGATTTTTTGAAATTTGAACTTTACCGGAACTTCAATCCAGGTTCCGGGATACTTATATTCCAGCGACCAACCCAGTAGCGAATTAATCTTTAAACCTTTCTTTTCGTCCTCTTCAAATCGATAGACAAAACGCCCATCGGCTTCTTCGAATCCTCGCGCCGGGAACCGCTTTCCCTCTGGGGAGATCAAACTCGCGGAGTGATATGCGAACCGATCTCTTTCAAAGCTTTCAAATTCAGCAAAATTGGTAGCCTTATATCGGGTCGTGATCGTCGCCGACCAAAACCGGCCATCTTTTTTCAGGCCCTGAAACTCCACGACCGATTCCGCCTGCTCCAGAGTTCTGCTCTTCTGCAGTTCCTGGAATTTTTCCGTTTTGAGTTCCGGACACAGGGTGATATTAACTTTCCCCTCCAAGGCCGTAATCGAGTGAGAAGTTCGGGGAATCGAGTAAATGGGAAGAACCAGCGTGGCAAAATTGCCCCGGGAGGCCGTCCGCACGCGGTTCTCCCGCGGCTGATATTTATTTTTGAGATCATCCATAAATTCCGAAATCTGCGGTTGCACATCGCAGCGGCATACAGAAAAGCGCGGCTCCCAGGCCAGTTGAAACTGGAAGCTGGTCTTCTTCTCTCCGGTCCGGAAATCGCTTTCGGCCCGGACGTCCCGCAGTTCGACCCGGAAAGGCCCATCCACGGACAATTTTGGGGTTTTCAGCTGATGAGAAGTCAATCGCCAATCCAGCCCATTAACAGGAATTTCTATTACGCTGTTGGTAAGGTGTCCCAGTCGTTCAATGGCATTCCAAAAAGTCTCTTTGGAGTTCGTTGCAGCCCCGTTTACCGGCATAGGCGTTAAAATTCCACCAATCCTTACTTTTGTCTGCTTTTCAATTGCCTGAGAAATGGACTGGGCATCTTCAAAACGGGCTTCGATCTGCGTCGCTTGCAGGCGTGGATCCTCTGCCCGACAGTTTCCGAGCCCCAAACCCATAAAGACCACTAGAGCTAATTTCCGCACGGTTATCCTTCGTCGGGGGAATTTGCCGGTTTTTTCTTCGCTACGCCGCTGGAGTTTCCTAGCCAATGTCACTCCACAACGCTAATTTAACTAAGTAGGAAACTGGCGTGAACCGGCGTCTTCGAACTGCTTGATGAACCACTCCTTCGATCTCGCAACGCTTTCCAGCTTCCGTATCCTTCAAATACATCTTAATGCATTCAGGTCGGGAGTAATAGTACTATGAGCTCTGGCATTATTGCCGAACGAAACGTGTCGGTCCAGGATAAGCTTGATGTCGACCCGCTCGAAACCGCAGAGTGGATAGATTCGCTGGAAGCGGTCGTCAAAACGCAAGGTCCGGATCGCGCTCGATTTCTGATTGAAATGCTGATCGCCCGGGCCGACCGCTCCGGCACGAAATTGACCAGCGGTATCACCACTCCCTACCTCAACACTATTCCCACCGAAGAAGAACCGACCTTCCCGGGGGATCGCGAACTCGAGCGAAAAATCAAAAGTGCTATCCGCTGGAACGCGATGGCCATGGTCAACCGAGCTTACAATCGCAAAACCGGCGTTGGCGGCCACATTGCCACCTTCGCTTCCGCGGCCACGCTCTACGAGATCGGCTTCAACCACTTTTTCCGGGGCCGAACCGATTCGCAACTGGGGGACATCGTTTATTTCCAGGGACACGCCAGTCCCGGGATGTACTCTCGTGCGTTCGTGGAAGGCCGCTTGTCCGACAAGCAATTGGATAACTTCCGTCAGGAACTGCAACCGGGCGGCGGTCTGAGCAGCTACCCTCACCCCTGGCTGATGCCCGATTTCTGGCAGTACCCGACCGTGAGCATGGGATTAGGCCCCATCATGTCGATTTATCAGGCCCGATACGCCCGCTATCTGGTGGATCGCAGCCTTTGCAAATCCTCCGATGTAAAAATCTGGGCGTTCCTGGGTGACGGTGAGTGCGATGAACCCGAAACCCTCGGCAACATCTCGTTGGCCGGCCGGGAGAAACTCGATAACCTCATCTGGGTCATTAACTGCAATCTGCAACGACTCGATGGACCGGTTCGCGGCAATGGCAAGATCATCCAGGAACTGGAAGGCATCTTCCGCGGTGCCGGCTGGAACGTGATTAAAGTGATCTGGGGCTCCGGTTGGGATCCGATTCTCAAGAAAGATAAGACCGGTGCTTTGGCTCGCCGCATGGCGGAAGTGGTGGATGGGGAATACCAGTCCTACATCGTAAAAGGCGGGGCTTTCATCCGCGAACACTTCTTCAATTCTCCCGAATTGAAGCGGCTTGTCGAACACCTGACCGATGATCAACTGGAAGATCTTCCCCGTGGCGGACACGATCCTGTTAAAGTCTACGCCGCGTATAAAAAAGCTTACGATCATCGGGGCCAGCCTTCGGTTATTCTGGTCAAGACGGTCAAAGGTTATGAGATCCCCGGTGATGGTGGCGAAGGGAAAAATACCACGCATCAGAAGAAAGATCTCAGCGTCTCCCAGATGAAGACCATGCGGGATCGATTCTCGATTCCGATTTCGGACGACAAGATTAGCGATTGCCCCTACTACATTCCGCCCGCCGATAGTCCCGAAATCAAATATCTTCACGAACAACGCCGCAAACTTGGCGGTTATCAGCCCTCCCGCAACAACAAGTTCACACCCATTACCCCACCGAAAGCCGAATCCTTTGAATCGAGCCACCAGGCCACCGGCCAGGGCAAAGGCCGTTCGACGACATTGGGTTGGGTAGTGTTGATGGACAAGCTGATGAAAGACCCCAACGTCGGCAAATTGATCGTGCCGATCGTGCCCGACGAAGGCCAGACTTTCGGTCTGCCAGGTCTTTACAACACCTTCGGGATCTACAGTCGGGTTGGCCAACTCTACGAACCGGTCGATGCGGGTTCGCTGACGATGTATCGCGAAACCAAAACCGGCCAGTTCTTCCAGGAAGGGATCAACGAAGCGGGCAGTATGGCCAACTTCATCGCCGCAGGCACGGCCTACAGCACCTATGGCGTCAACACCATCCCGTTCTACGTTTATTATTCAATGTTCGGCTTCCAGCGCGTCGGCGACCTGATCTGGGCCGCCGCCGATAGCCGTTGCCGGGGCTTCCTCATGGGGGGCACTGCGGGACGCACCACGCTTAACGGCGAAGGTCTTCAGCACGAAGACGGTCACAGCCTGATCGTGGCCATGACCGTTCCCAATTGCCGGGCATACGATCCCGCCTGGGCTTACGAAACGGCCGTTATTATTGAAGACGGTATCAACCGAATGTTCGTCAAGGGAGAAGATATCTTCTACTACCTGACGATCTATAACGAAAGCTACGATATGCCAGCGATGCCCCCGGGCGTTCGCGAAGGCATCCTCAAGGGCTTGTACCCATTCAAACGGGAAGCGGTTTCCGGCGCCAAGGCGGAGGTACAGTTGCTCGGCAGCGGCGTGATTCTCAACGGCGTACTGAAAGCGCAGCAGATTCTGGCCGAGAAATACCATATCTCCAGCACCGTCTACAGCGCAACGAGTTATCAGGAACTGCGACGGGATGCCATCGAAACCGAACGCTGGAACCGGTTGCACCCGACCCAAAGCAAGAAAAAATCCTACGTCGAACAGGTTCTGGGCTCCACGAAGGGCCCCATTATCGCCTCCTCGGATTACATGCGAATGCTGCCCGAGCAGATTGCCCCCTATTTGAATAATCGGATGCTGGCCCTGGGAACGGATGGCTTTGGCCGTAGCGAATCCCGCAAGGCACTGCGTCGATTCTTCGAAGTAGATGCCGAGTCGGTAGTGATATCCGCCATGTATGCGTTGGCCGAGCGTGGCGAAATCGACCGAACTCTCGTCGCTCAGGCGATCAAGGACCTGAATTTCGACACTGAACGGCCGCATCCCTGGACCGTTTAATCGATCGACCTTTAGACCCGGGCAGCGTGGAGAGCAATCAGGAATTGTCCTCTTCGCTGCCCGGGTCTGTTTTCGCAATGCTAGACGCGCTATAGATTAACTACCACTCTTACAACAAAACCACGAAGCCGATAAGGCTCGTTTCCCGGCCAGAGGTTGGTTCATGGATTTTCGACTTCCGGAACTTGGCGAAGGTATTGCTTCCGCAACCATCACCAGTATCAGCGTCAAAGCGGGCGATTTGGTAACTCCCGGCCAGACTTTGCTGGAAGTAGAAACCGATAAAGCCTCCATGCCCATCCCGGCACCGATCGAGGGCAAAATCGATAGCATCCTGGTCAAAAAAGGCGATCAGGTCAAAGTCGGTTCTGTGATATTGAATCTCAGCGGAGGTACAGCGGCGGCCTCCAACCCGGCCCCGGCCCCCGCAGCACCGACACCGACAGCGGAAACTAAACCTTCGCCAACTCCAGTCCCGGCCCCGGCAGCCAGCACAGTAGCGAGCAGCCGCGTCGAATTGAAATTGCCGATTCTCGGTGAGGGTATCGAAGGTGGTACGATCACCACCGTCTCCGTGAAAGTCGGAGATACCGTCGAAAAAGATCAGGTTCTTTTCGAAATCGAGACCGATAAAGCTTCGATGCCGATTCCCAGCACC
Source organism: Telmatocola sphagniphila (assembly GCF_018398935.1). Classification (GTDB taxonomy): domain Bacteria; phylum Planctomycetota; class Planctomycetia; order Gemmatales; family Gemmataceae; genus Telmatocola; species Telmatocola sphagniphila. The sequence continues at coordinate 3,088,996 of NZ_CP074694.1, forward strand.
ACTGCGGGGAAAGTCGAAGAAATCAAGGTAGCCCGGGGACAGCAAGCCAAGATCGGTTCGGTCCTGGCCGTGATCTCCGGTTCGGCCCCTGCAGGTAGTGCTGCCTCCACTCCGGCCAACGGTACTCCCGCTGCCCCGGCGAAATCGGCATCCCCACCGGTCGCTCCCGCTCAAATAATTGAAGCACCGGCCCCGGTCAATCGCGTCAAGTCGGCACTGGTTCCTGCCGGCCCGGCAACGCGTCGGCTGGCCCGTGAACTCGGTATCGACCTTTCCGATGTCCCTGGAAGCGCTCGTGGCGGTCGCGTCACGTTGGATGATATTAAAGCGTATACGCGAAAACGAATTCAAGGCGTGCCGTCTACAAGTGTTCCGGCCGCGGGTGCGGGGACTATTATTCCTCCCCTGCCCGACTTTTCAAAATACGGCCCCGTGGAAAAGAAGCCCTTTACCACCCTGCGAAAAGCTATTGCCCGCAATCTGACTCTCTCCTGGAATGTCGCCCCTCAGGTTACCCAACACGATCTAGCGGATATTACCGAACTCGAAGCCGGCCGCAAACGCTTCGTGGAATCGACTCCCAAGGGCTCTGCTAAAGTAACGATGACCACCCTGGTCGTCAAAGCTTGCGTGGCCGCTCTGAAGGCCTTCCCGCACTTTAATTCCAGCTACGATCCGCACGCGGGCGATAATGGCGAGATGGTTGTCAAGAAGTACTACCACATCGGCATTGCCGTCGATACGCCGCGCGGCCTGGTAGTACCCGTCATTCGCGATGCCGACAAGAAGACGATGCTGGATCTGGCCCGAGAAATTCAGGATCTGGCCGAGAAGGCCCGCGATGGCAAGTTGTCGCCCGACGAAATGCGGGGCGGTACCTTCACTATCACGAATCTGGGGGGTATTGGTGGCACCTATTTCAGCCCGATTTTGAACTACCCGGAAGTGGCCATTCTCGGTCTTTCACGCAGCACCCTGCAACCTGTTGTCCGCGAAGGCAAGATCGAACCTCGCCTGATGCTGCCATTGAGTTTGACTTACGATCACCGGGTCATCGATGGCGCCGACGGAGCTCGCTTCACCAGTCGCATTGCCTCCATGCTGGCCGATCCCTCGCGTCTGATGTTCGAAAGTTAACTCGAGATAGAGCGGGTGGGGTATGATCGATTCCGAGGATGAACTCTATCCTCTCGATGATGATCGGCCATCGAGAAATGCTGAGGAGACTCCTCTTCCCGTTAAACCTTTGGATCCTCGCCCGAGTCTGATCAATCCGGAACCGTTCGTTTCGTACGATCCGCCAAGCTACAAGATCAAAGGGGATCGACCGAAAAAATCGCTGATCACGGTCTCCGCCGGAGCCTGGACTTCCTTCGCGATGATTCTGGCGGGCCTGGGAATAGCCTATGCGGGGAAGGTCAATCCGGGTGTTACGATCGTCGGCATCGGGCTTTGTTTTGCAGGCGTTGTGAAGCTGCTATTGAATATTAAGGGTTACGAAGAATAAATCACGAGTCCATCCATGAGCGAAATCAATAAGGAAACGCAACTTCTCGTCATTGGGGGAGGCCCCGGCGGCTACCCGGCCGCCCTGGCGGCTGCGGATCATGGCATCAGAGTGATCCTCGTCGATGCCGATCCGAAATTGGGCGGAGTCTGCCTGAATCGCGGTTGCATTCCTTCAAAAGCTCTGCTGCACGTTGCCAAAATGATCAACGAAACACGAGAAGCCGAGGAATGGGGCGTTCATTTCAGCCCGGCCAAAATCGATCTCCCCAAGTTGGCTTCCTTCGTTCAGCAGAAAGTCATCGGCAAACTGAACGGCGGCGTGGCGGCCTTGTGCAAGGGCCGCGGCGTGGAGGTCATCAACGCCAAGGCCATTTTCGAAGGCCCTAATACGGTGCGGCTCGAAGGAGCCAACACTGGGCGAATCAAGTTTGAAAACGCGATCGTGGCAACCGGTTCGGTTCCTGCCATGCCTCCCGCTTTTGCCCTCGGCGATCCGCGAATCATGGACTCCACTGGAGCCCTGCAACTCCAAGACATTCCCTCCAAATTGCTGATCATCGGCGGCGGCTACATCGGCCTGGAAATCGGAACCGTTTACGCGGCTCTGGGGAGCAAAATCACGGTCGTCGAGTTCACCGATGGCCTATTGCCGACGGCGGATCGCGACTTGGTGGTTCCGCTGGAAAAGCGGCTGCGAGCCAGCTTCGAGAACATCTATCTGAATACCAAAGTTGCCTCTTTGCAGCCAACGCCGCAAGGAATTGTAGCTACTCTCGAAGGCAAAGATGTGCCTGGCCAGATGACCTTCGACCGAGTTCTCGTATCCGTCGGCCGTCGGCCAATCTCGCAAGGATTCGGTTTGGAGACAGCGGGCGTCGCAGTCGACAAAAAAGGCTTCATTCTGGTCGATGCCCAACGTCGGACCAATGTGCCGAATATCTATGCGATTGGAGACGTGGCCGGTGAACCGGGACTGGCTCATAAAGCGACGGCTGAGGCCAAAGTGGTTGTGGAAGCTCTTCTGGGTGAACCGGCTGAGTTTTCCCCCAAGGCCATCCCCGCCGTGGTCTTCACCGATCCTGAACTGGCGTGGTGCGGCTTGACCGAGCGGGATGCGCAGGCTCAGAACATTCCCTATGAAAAGACTGTTTTTCCGTGGGCGGCTTCGGGTCGGGCGATCACTTTGGCTCGAACTGAGGGATTCACCAAAATGTTGTTCGATCCCGAATCGAAACGGGTTCTGGGCATTGCTTTTGTGGGTGTGGGCGCGGGGGAAATGATTGCCGAAGGTGTGCTGGCCGTCGAAATGGGCGCTGTGGCTCGCGATCTGGCCGATAGCATTCATGCCCATCCCACACTGTCGGAGACGGTGATGGAAGCTTCCGAACTGGCTATCGGTTCGGCCACCCACTTGGCCAAACCCAAGAAAGTGGCCAAGTAAGGTTACGAAAAGCAGAATCCGTAAGAGGCTTTCGCTTACGGATTAAAGAAATATTGAACGGGCTTTGGTTCCATTATCATCCCGGCAACCGCAGCGTTGATCAATGTGACCATATAGCCCACAAAAAGGGCTTTCAGTCCCAGTTTCGCCAAATCGGATCGCCTTCCCTCGGCCATGGCTCCAATGCCGCCGAGTTGAATTCCAATCGAAGCGAAATTCGCGAAACCGCTCAAGGCGTAAACGGTCAGAAGTTGCGATCGTTGGCTCAGGCAAACCGTGTCCTGAATGGCCGCGCCCACCACTCCCATGCCTGCTCCCATCCCGAGCTTCATGGTGGGATTCATCCCAAGCACGGCGTCCTTCGTGAACTTCACGTAGGCCACATGTTCATTCGCCGCGAGTTTAATTCCCAGCAGGCTCCCCACGCGTTCCGATTCACTCGGTTCAATCCCCATGAGGATGGCCACCGGCTGGAACAGAATCCCCATGATTTTCTGGATGCTCCATTCCGGCCAAATCGAACCGATAATGGCATCGAAAAGGGCAATGAAGGCCAGAAAGGCGATGAGCATGGCCGCGACGTTCATCGCCAGAAACAGACCGTCTTTCACGCCGCCAGCCGCCGCATCGATGGCGTTGGCATGAGTCCGCGGCACTTTGATATCCGCACCGTCGGATGTTTCTGGTGTATCAATTTCCGGCATGACCAGTTTGCTCAAATAGAGACTGCATGGACACGCGATAATGCAGGTGCAGAGAATCGAAACCGGATCAGCCCCGTAAGAGATATAAACGGCCATCATTCCCCCAGAGATGTGAGCCATGCCGCTCGCCATCAGCGTTAGCAATTCGGATTTTGTCATGCGGGGAATAAAGGGTTTCACGATCAAAGGAGCTTCCGTCTGACCCATGAATACGTTGGCGGAAACGGACAACGTTTCCGCTCCGCTAGTTCCCATCACGTAACGCATGAGGAAAGCAAAAAAGCGAACAATCAACTGCAGAACGCCGAGATAATAGAGCACGCTGAAGAAAGACGAAATAAAGATGATCGGCGGCAATGCTTTAAATGCAAAAACAAAGCCGGAAGGTCCGCCCGGTTTGGAGAGCGATCCAAAGACGAAATCGGCGCCTACATCGGAACAGGCGATGAGCGTTTTAATTCCCTCCCCCACAACCTCGAAAACTCGTCGCACGTCATCGAATTTCAACACCGCATAAGCGAGACTGAATTGAAGCAGAATCCCCCAGAACAGGGTCTTAAGTTTGACACGCTGGAGATTATTCGAAAAAGCGGCGGCTGTACCTAGAAAGCACAAAAACCCTAGAGCTGATTGCCCGCGGTGGCCCAGTTTCTCCGCATAGGCAATCGTGAAAACGATCAGACCAGCTACGACTACGCTAATGCCCAATCGCAGAGGTAGCGGCGTGCCAACCGTTGGGTTCATGCTCTTTCCTGGTGAATAGCAATGGAAGACGGATTCAACGTGTCGTTAAATCCATCAAAATTTCTTACACAGAGAGGTAATTAACTGCAAGCAATTAAATGGTTTACTTCGATTCGAATATAAATTGAAGCGAAGTTTCGTCCAATTGGGCCGGCATCCAGCTACGAACTTTCAACGACTCCTTCTTCTTGGAATCGGCCGAGATCTTCAGAAGGACCTCAAAATTAGTACCATTTTTTCGAATGACCCAGGTCGCGGGACAACTCAGAGAACTGGTTTGGTATACAGTGACTCGCCGCCCTTCCCCGGCCACAGCAATTAGGCTCGTCGAAGCCAAGGTTTGAGATTCCGTCAGGGTCGAAAACTTTTTCGGCGATTCGATCCACTTCGGCGGAGTCGTCGAAGTAGCTACTAGTAACCAGGTTTGCTGGCCATCGGGAGCCTGAAGCGAATAATCTCTTTCGAGACCGTTCATCGAGGAGGAAGCCAGTGGTCGCGGCTTCTCCGAGATCTGAAGCGGCTCCGCCGAATCGCTCTTAACGCGATACCGGAAGGTCGGCAGCCCGTCTTTATCGAGAGCATAACCCTCGAAGTTCAGCCGCGGTTCACCATCGAATCGCTTCAGGTCGGGTAAGCGAGCCCCGTACGCGGGATCGTTCTTGCGAGTTTTAAAGTCAGGTGCTTCATTACTGGAAGTTGCCGCCCAGGGATTCACCTCGGGTGCGGCCCAGATTTTTGTACCCAGGATCTTGGCGGGGGCACCACCGCGATCATTCCATACGGGGGAGGCATCGAGGAAGTTGCCCGACCAGACATAGGCCGTGCGACAAGTGGCCGCATCGAAGACCATATTCAGATGCCCCGGGTAGCCGACGGCGATGCTCCGGCTACCGGTTTCCGGCATGAAAGTCCGTAAAATCTCAGCTCGCTCCCGAACGGCGATGGTCACCCCCTTGGGCGGTTCAAGACCGAAGGGCAAGGGCATCGTCGGTCCGAGGGACATATAGGCCCACATGGCATCGGCCTGCTTATGGCTGTCACCTCCCAGCAAGTTGGGAAGCGGTGATTTACCGTTCACGAAGATCTGCGGCATACGCGTATTCGGAGCCATCCGCTGCGGTTGCTCCAGCCAGCGGAGATACCAATCGTATCGGACGCGTTGATTGGTCGTCGCCAGATCCGGCCCACGCGTACCCGTGTTCGGAATACCCGCAATATCGTGGCAGGAAATACAGCCCAGGCCATTTTTCCCAACCATCAGCCGTCCTGCATCCAGCAGTTCCTTGGAAGGAGCCACTACCTGAATCGAATCGTCCGGCTCGGCGGCTTCGACCCGGCTCAAGCCTTCCACAAGAAATTGGATATTGGCGGAGCCATACTGCGGCATTCGAAGCCCCATCCAGGGACGCGAACGCCCCGATTCCAACAGCAGTTGCCGGAACCAACTCGTTCTCAATTTGTGGCCGACGCCCGTAAGAACGGGCGGCCGAATATCATCGACATTTTCGGCTTTTTCCGATTTCTTAATCAGCTCCGCCAGATCATTCGAAATCCCGCCTTCTCCGTCGCGCTGATGGCAGTTCAGACAGGCAAATCGTTTGAAGGCCAGACTTGTTTGATAGGAAGTGGCTTTATTTCCCGGCCAGACTTGTTTCGATTTCAAGAAGGTCTGCAAAGCCGTTTTCTGATTTTCGTTGAGACTGTAGCGCGGACCTTTGGAGTGGGTGAGTGAAGTACAACCGGGTTGCGTGCTGGCCCGAATTTCTTCCAGTGCCGGATATTTACCGACGGACAGCTTGGATCCTGGAGTTTCGATAATGTGACAATTCACGCAGCCCTTGGTGGCAACCAATTTCTGCCCGATAATTTGCCACTGCTTTGCCGAATCCACTTTGGCGAATTCCGCTTTCTCTTTATCGGTAGAGACCGCCTTGCTGACCAGACCAGCGGAAGGCGGCTGATTCAGCGCGGACATGGCGGGAAGCTGTTCGGTCGATTGCAGGAGATAACGGGCTATGTTGACGGTATCCGCGCCCGCGAGATTCATGTTCGGCATACGGCCATGCGGATTCGTATAGAGCGGATTCTGCAAGTACTCGATGAGAGACTGTTCCGTAAATTTGCTCCCGACAGTGCCCAGAGGATATTCCCAGGATACCGCCGCCACACCTCCAAAACCATAGACGCCTGTGTCCAGCTTGTCCTTGGAGATCGCTTTGGGATGACAGGCAACGCAGCCGATGGATGTAAACAGGGTCTGCCCGGCATTGATTGATTTCAGGAAGTCCTGCGGTCGGCTTTTGTTTGCGGGCCGATTCGAGGAGTTCCCCAACGTCGACAGATACGCCGTCACGGCTTTCGCTTCCGCTCTGCCTTCTTCATCATCAGCGAATAATTTAGGCATCGCGGTGGAGGGACGAAGCTTAGTAGGATCCAACAGCCAGCTGTGTAGCCAGTTGGCGTTCGTCCGGCTAGCAATCTTCGAAAGATTCGGGCCCGTGCGATCCGGAATCCCCGCCTTCACCGGGTCGCCACTTGTATGGCATTTGGAGCAGGCCATTTCTTCAAACAAAAACCGGCCGTATTCCGTCGAATTCGAAGCAGAAATATCTTTAGGTAGTGTGGCCAGTTGATGGCCGAGGACGGAGGGTGGAATCGTTTCCCGGCGGGATTCCGGGGCCTTCCAGAAAAGCTCCAATCGTCCGGGGGAGGTCGTCGCGGTGTATTCCAGGGTGATCGGCCAGATTCCCGATTGCAGTTCCAGGGGAGCCGATGTCACATTGGTTCCAGTGGAAATGACATTATCAAAAACACTCTTCGAGCCAATTTTGAACGTCAACTTACCGTTGAGATTAGCGTCGAAACGGTAGGAACCATTACGCAAAATACTCAATGTTCCCTGCCATTTGACGGTGTATTTGCTGACGTCTATTACCGGATGCGGACTTTCACCGCTCGGAACGTTTAAAGCGATCATCGGTTCCAGTCGCTGAACCCGATTTTGAGCATCCTGATATTCGACCAGAATCCCCGGCTTGATTTGATCTGGTTCGATGTCCTGAACTCGATTCGAATCCACAGCACCGACGGAGACGGGAAGTATCAGTGCGTAACTGAGGAGAATAGCAAGTCGCATCATAGAAAGAGCCATGGCAGGAAGGATTCAACTGACGGCGATTATCGAATTAGTAGTAGCAAAATGAAAGCAAAAATTCGCGATTCGTCGGAGATTTAAAAGAAAAAGGCGAAGAATTACTCTTCGCCTTCGCAGTTAGATTTTTTTTATTTAATCATCAAACATGCTGCGGAGGAGTCGGGGCTTTTTCCTCGACTTTGGGAGCCGCTACGGGTGCGGGAGCATCATCGAACTTTGGGGCGGCCGCCGTGAGTCGCTGCGGCGGGCGGAGTGGTTCGGGATCAACCGTACGAGCCGCCGTCATGTTGGTCGGTTCGACTTCATCTTCCAGACCTTTGACACCCTTTTTGAATTCGGTGATGGTCTTGCCCAGCGATCGGCCGATTTCCGGCAGCCGACGTCCGAAGAGCAGAATGCCCACGACCAGCAGCACGATCATCATGCCCGGACCGGGGACAAAATTCGCAAAAATAGCATTCATCAAACGGTTCCTCATGTATCGAGGCAGGACCGATTAACCGAGGCTGAAGGTAGCCTCCATCGGCATAATTGAAAAGTGCTATAAGGCTTTTCAGCAGCACAAATTTATTCTAACACTCGGTCCCGCGGTCAGGCAAGCCGATAGCGGGGTATTTTCCCCCAGATCGGTCAGTTTATTTGAAGTTTTGCACGCGAATTTGAACGTTGACCGCGAAATGGTCGCTAAAACCTCGCTCCCCCTCGGTCTTGGGATTGCCGAACGGAAAAGGTTCGCCCCGGCTGTTCTTGCCAGTTTTGCGCAGTTCCTTGGGAGCAAAAATCGCCGTCGTTTTGGGATCGCAGACCCAGCCTCGACCATCCAGCATGCCCCGGGAGACGCAAATATGGTCGAATGTGCTCCAGTGTCCTTTGCCGTAGATGGTGCCTTTGATGGCTCCCGTGCCATCAAAGCGAGCGGACAGATCGAGCAGTTTCAACTGATCGCCCGCTTCCCCCCGGATCACCTCTTCGGGATCGTTGCTGGCGTGCAAGCCATGCTGCACCGAAGAATCTTTGAATTCATCGTTAAAGTCTCCACAGACGATGACATCGGCCTCGGGGTTAGATGTGGCAATTGCGCGGAATCGACCATAACAGGTTTCCGCATAGGTCATGCGATGGCTATCGGTATTCGCATTCACCCGGCTGGTCCAGTGCGCGGCGATAACCGTCAGATCGTAGCCGTTGACGTTGATATGCCCTTCAATCACCCGGCGATAACCATTCTTTCCCAGTTGCTGGGTGCGATTGGCATCCACGGGTAAGCGCGTCAGGATAGCCGGGCCGAAACGTCGGCCGGTGTTGTCCGGTTTAAAGAGAATATTTTTGTAGGCCAGATTCTTGAGCCCTTTTGCTTCCAGAGCGGCATTAACCGATTGCCGGAGGGCATCGACTGATCGTTCGCTTTCCACTTCGCACATGCAAAGAATGTCGGGGCCGACGCCTTGATTCATCATCATGATGGCTTCAGTCAAGTGTTTGACTTTCAGCTTGAACATATCGGGGTTCTTGGCATACCAGTTTTCCATTTCGTCGTGGCTTTTGGGATCGGCCTGATCATCGAAAAAGTTTTCCATGTTCCAGGTGCAGAACTGATAGACCTTGTAGTCGCCATCCCCGCCTCCGACCGCCGAGCTGTTACTGGTCGAATGATCGCCGTTGGAGATTTTTCCCAGGAATTGTTCGGGATTGCAGCCCACTATCGTGGCGCAAAGAGCTCCGAGGAATATCGGAAAACCGAAAAGAAATCCTACCCTGCTTTTGCAAATCAGCGCCCACATCCCTAAGCCTCCTGCTTATGGCGTGCCCCGTAACCCGACGAATGCAATCGCATCTTTGCCGAGTTTGAGCAAGTTCATCTGGACGGAATTTTTGACTTTGTGTATCGACTGGAGTGGTAACACCGAAGGAGGAATCTCATGTATATTCGGTTAAGCTGGTTAACGCTGGTCGCCGGCGTAGGTCTGGGAATTTTCGGCACGATGGTTTTCGGAGGTTCTCCTCCGCCGTTCCATCATTTTACTCCCCAGCCTGCCTATGCTTCCAACGGCGATCGCTTCCAGGAATATGTGATGATGTCCGGGGCGGCCTCCTTCAATCCGAAAGGGCAGACCGACTGTTTATGGCTGCTCGACAAGAAGAGCAACAAGCTGCTCGCAACCATTATCGACCGCACGAACGCTCGGATTCCCGGATGGACGGAAGTCTCTTTAGCGCAAGAATTCGGTGTGAATGAGAAAAACGAGCCTCATTTTTTGATGACTACGGGAATGATTGCTCAGGGACAGGCGGCTTTATACGTCGTTGAAACGAACACCGGAAAAATTGGAGTTTACACGTTGGGCGGAACCAGCGAAGCCCCGGGCTTCGTGATTCGACGCCACGACTTGGGTAGCTTCCGCGCTGAAGCGGTCGGCCTTCCAGAAAGATTGAAATAGTCTTCCCAGCGAATCGTCATCCCGGGCCGAAGCCCGGGATTTTTTTATCCTAAATTAACCCTGGAAATCTTCGGCAAAGGCCTTGGCCGAGAGATCGCTTCCGGTGACATGTTTGGTCAGCCCGCGCCAATCATACAGTTTGCCCGGAACAAACACTTTCTCTTTCATGAAATTCCCGGCTTCTTTCTTCCCGACGTAAGTAACGGAAGAGGGTTTCACATTCTCCCCGTATACCGCTTTCACCAGGGCATGGTGCACCTGGGAAGCAAACAATTGTCCCATCATGTAGTTGTGGTAATAAACCGGGGAACTGCAAATGTGGATCTTGGCCGCATAATCCGGTTCGTGACGCCCGTGCGGGGTTTTGACGAGTTGATATTTCTCCACATTATCCCACCAGAGCTTGTTCAGATCCTGCTCGGGATTTTCGTACATCCCCTTTTCGAACCTCAACATCACCTGGCACCAGCGGGAGAAAATCAAAAGCTCATTCCGAAGGACTTTAGCGGCTGCTTCGTCGAATTTCTTGGGATCTTCGACTTTGATGCCCATCTCTTCCAGCCAAGCCCGGCTCTTTGAGAACTTCTGAAATTGCATGGCCACCCCTTCGGTCGTCAGGATGTGCGACTCTGAACGCAAGATATACGGCACCGATTGCGGGATATTCTTGCTGCTGTAAACGCTATGCCCTAATTCGTGGAGCATCGTTCCCATCCAATATTCGTTGGGAACGATGTTGGCGAGCACGCGCACATCGCCTTCGCGGTCGATATCGGTGCAGAAAGCGTGGGGAGATTTACCTTTTTTCTCATAAAGATCCGACTTGGCGATTACCGTATCAATCGGCAAGCCAATGCCGGCGTAGAAGTCTCTGCAAAGCTTCAAAATATCGGCTTTTTTGAATGGCGCATCCAGATCGGCATCAAATACCGCGGGCGATTCCTGGAAAAAGGGATCGTGATAGTGCCAGGGCATCAGCTCGGATACTTTGACGCCGCAATTCGCAGCCAGTTTTTCGTCGATTTCCGCTTTCGCTTTGGTGAACGGGACCCGGGTCAATTCATCGAGTTCATCGAATAGTTTGATGAGACTTTCGCCGTCCTGTTCGTTCAGAAACAATTGCATCGCATGGAAATTCTTGAAGCCGAGCTCGCTGGCTGCGTGATTCCGCAGACCGACTAGCTCTTTGAGATCTTTTTCGACGTTTTTGCCGACCCCCTTGGAAGCTTCCCAGAACGCTTTTCGTTCCGCCGAATTTTTGGATTCTTTCAAAACTTTGCGGACTTTGCTGTCGGGATATTCGGTCCCCTCCACCTGGGCGCGGTAGACGTTGAAGGCCTTCTCGACGGCGTTGGCCTTCTCCACCATCTTTTTCATCAGGGCGGGGTCGACCTGCTTTTCCAGATATATCAGGTAGAGAACATCAATCTGGCGGGCAATGTACTTGTCAGCGATCTCGCCTTTGTCCTTGGCCTCTTTCAGCGTCTTCAATTCGGCAAAAGTTTTCTTGTCCGAAAGAGCCTCATCGATTTTGTTCTGGGTGTCTTCTTTCTTCTGAAAATCGGCGTCTTTCCCGGAGACATTGGCATCCCACCAGGCAATGCCCGCGGCGATATCCAGCTTGTGGAATTTCGCTTCGTGAGCCGAGATGAATTTTTTCGCTCGATCCGTCATTTCAGGACTCGCTTGCAAAAGCGAAGGGACGGCCACCGCGGCGGCTCCCGTAGCTAAAAAGGTGCGTCGATCCATGTTGAAGCCTCTGGTTTACGTTGAGTAAACCCATTTTCCGAGAATAAAAGCGGGAATCAATAGGAGAGCGATGGCCAGGCCCCAGACACCAACGAAAATCGTAGCCAGGATGGCATCGAAAACGATCAGTCCGAAGATGCAGCGCTTCACCGCTTTTTGCACGGCCTGCGGAGTCGGTTCTCTCAGGGCCTGCAGCAAGGGCCGACCGATTCCCAGGAGGAAAACAGCCAGGAGTATTGGATAAATACTCTCTCCCAGAGTTTCCTGCTTCAGGTATTCGATACTCAAGGAACCCAATCCGGCGGCCAGAATGATCGCTGCTCCCAGAGCAAGAATCCCACGATTGCTCGTAGTCGCCTCCTGCTTGGCGAAGAAGGTCACGCCGAGAATGTAGAGCGATGTCGTGGCCGACAGAGCGAGGGGAATTTCGTGGTTTGGAAATTGAGCGAGCGTCAAACCGAGATACATATTCAAAAATCGACAGGCCGCCATGCTCACCGGGCCAATTAGTGTGTATTTCAGAACGCCATCGTAGAGGAGAATAGCCGCGACGAGAACGCAGGCGATGGAAAACGGCCCTCCCAGAGAAAATTTTTGATCTGCGAGGGCCGCGAAAATTAAACCGGCTAGGGTCAGCCCCATGGCGATAGACCATGCCACCGATTTGGAAATTTTCCCGGAAGGTAATGGGCGAAATGGCCGTTCTTTCCGGTCAATTTCCAAGTCGAAGAGATCATTGAAAACCATCCCGGCTGTGTATAGGCAACCCGAACAGACCAACAGGAGAAAGCCCCGGATAATCAGTTCAGAATCGACCGGTAATGTGAACAGAGCGATCAGAAAGCCAACAGCAATATCCGCGAAGGAGGAGAAAACGTTGGGGAGGCGCAGCAATCGCGCATAGGGGAGCAGTTTCATATGTTCATATTAGCGACGCGACGACCCATGCGACGGAATGGGGATTTACACGGCGTCGCAAAAACCGATTACATCATTGGCAAAATCTTTTCCCGGGCAGTCTTGGCCGCTGTATCGGGATTTTCGACGTAGGGATAGAGTTCAATCGTCACCCAGCCGTCGTAGCCGATCTTTTTCAAACTTTGAATCACCGGTTTGAAGTCGATCACCCCTTCTCCCGGCACTAAATGATGGTGCTTTCGCGTGGCAGCGATGTCTTCGAGATGAACGTGCTTGAGATACTTGGCCAGCCGCTCCACGGTCGTGGCCGGGTCGTCACTCACGCAGTAGCTATGGCCAATGTCGAAGTTCAATCCAATGGCTGGGCTATCAATATGCTTCATGAATTCTTCGAACTGATCGGCGGTCTCAATCAGCAGTTCCGGTTCCGGTTCCACCAGCAAGAGCACGCCTTCCTTCTCCGCATGCTCGGCCACCGGCTTAATCATTTCAATGAACAATTTTAAAGCCGACTGCCAGGATTGCCCTTTTTCCACCGGTCCGCCTGGTTCGGTCGTGATGCACTTCGCACCCAGCGCTTTGGCCAGTGTCAGAGCTCGCTTCGTATGCGTGATCCGGACCTGCCGATAGTTGCTGTCCATTTCAATCCAGGACGGGTACCAGTAAAGCTGTCGGGGGTCAGAGATCGCATGCATCATAAAGGAATTGATGTTCGAAATCTGCAGCCGATTTTTGGTCAAGTTGTCTTTGAGGGATTGGATCTGTTCGGGCAGGATGTAGGCCGGCCAGGCGTGCGGCACATCGGCCATAATCTCGATTCCCTCGTAGCCGAGTCCGGCCAGTCGGGAAGTCGCCTCAGCGAACGAAAATTTCAAATAGGCATTGGTGCTGAAAGCCAGCTTCATCGTGTCATACTCCGAGGTGATCCTTCAACATCTCAAATTGTTGAAAGAAATCGTGCTCCGTCACGCCGATGGGACTCTTGAAGAAACAGGCCAGATGTTTCAGAATCCCGACTTCGCCTTTCGATTGAGCATACAGCGATAGCCGAGCCAGATCCATAACCAGCGGCGCGGCCAGCATGGCATCGCATCCCTGCCAGGTGAACTGCATGGTCATTTTCGTTCCGAGGAACCCTTCGAAATGAATGTGGTCCCAGGCGGTCTTCCAATTCTGCATCGATTCAATGTATTCGATGCTGACATGCGTTTGCGGCTTATACCCGAGGATGCTCGAAACGCTGTGCTCTTTCGACTGCATTTTAGGCTGTTTATTGCGCGGATCGTCCAGCACATAGCCGTCGCCGCCGCCCAGAATGTTATGTCCCACCCAGCTGAGAACTTTGAAGTGGCGGGCGGCGAACATCGGCGCCAGGACAGTTTTCAGCAAAGTCTCGCCCGTTTTGGCGTCCTGACCGGCGTGCACGGTTTTGCGGACTTCCGCCAGTTCCGCCAGAGCCGGAATGCTCGCTCCCAGCGACGGAGTGAAATTCACATAGGCAAAACCGGCATCCAGAGCCGCATAGGCGTACAGGCTACTAGCCGGGAGTACCGCTTCGCCTTTGGCGAGAGCCTGATTCAAATCGGCCAGCCGAGCGTGGCAGTTTTGTGCGGGAAATTGCGTCTCCGTCGAAGAGACGTTGACAACGACGATCTGATCCAGCTGTTTTTTTTGCTTGAAGTCCCGCAGGTCTTCACCGATTTTCTGAATCGCCTGCAAAGGACTCGAAACCAATTGAATCCAGTTGTCTTGCCCCTGGGTTCGAATCCGCTCTTCGCAGGGTAACAACACGCCGGGGCGAATGTTACTCTGCCAGCTAACCAGATCCTCCTTACAGGCGTTGATCTGGGCGAGGGAGTAAAGCCCGGCCGCGGCATGCGTATCGGTCAGAATTTTGGTGAAGTCATCGGGGCGAAGATCGTGCCCGCCCAATTCGATTTCCTCGAAGTGAGCCAGGGGCAGCTTTTGGAACTCGGAAAGAGTCGTCACCATCCCGACCGGTGAAGCCAATCCGCGTTTCAGAGAAGCCAGACCTAAAGCCACGGTGGAGCCAATGCTGCCAAACGCGCCGATGAGCCACAGCCCCACACGCCGGGTTGCCATAATCGAAGCCTATATCCGAAAGAAAGGACCAGTGATCAGTGTATCTAATGGTAGGTACCAGACATTGTCGGAAAGTCTCGGGGATGGTCAAGTTAGATACGTAACTGCTACCATAATTGATACGACCGATTCTCAATGAGCTTACAAATGATGGAACTCGAACACGACCCCGCCTTCTGCAAAATCGAAGAAGCCCTCGAGGAATTGCGGGCGGGCCGGATGATCGTTCTCGTAGACGATGAACATCGCGAAAATGAAGGGGATTTGGTCATTGCGGCCGAAAATGTCACCCCGCAGAGCATCAATTTCATGATTCGCCATGCCTGCGGCCGGTTATGCCTGGCCATGTCGAAAGAGCTCTGCCAGAGGGTCGGGCTCGATCTGCTACCGGGTGTCAATCTCGATCCCTCGGCCACCCCGTTTACCCATAATTTCGATGCCCGTTACGGCATAACTACGGGAATTTCCGCCTTCGATCGCGCACAAAGCATACTGACAGCCATCGACGATAAATCCACTCCAGCCGATCTGGTGAAAGATAAAGGCCATATGGACGGCCTGATGGCCAAGGAAGGCGGCGTTCTCGTCCGGGCGGGGCACACCGAAGGCAGTGTCGATCTGGCACGGATGGCGGGCTTCAAACAGGCGGCGGTCATCTGCGAAATCATCAAAGAAGATGGCCATATGGCTCGGGTACCCGACCTCAAGGAGTATTGCAAAACCCACAATTTGAAAATGTGCACGATCGCCGAACTGATCCGTCATCGTCGCAGTCGGGAAAAACTGGTTAAACGAGAGATTTCGCTGAAATTACCTACAGAATTCGGCACCTTCGACCTCTTCGGTTATTCCTCGATCGTCGATCCCGAAACCCACCTCGCTTTAACAGTGGGAAATGTCGGCACTGAAATCGATGGCACGGTTACCGAACAGACTGAACCCATTTTAGTTCGGGTGCACAGTGAATGCCTCACGGGAGACGTTCTGCATAGTGCCCTGTGCGATTGTGGTTCGCAGTTGCATTTCGCGATGCAGCAGATTGTGAAAGCCGGGAAAGGCGTTCTGCTATACATGCGTCAGGAAGGCCGTGGCATCGGCCTATTGAACAAGATGAAAGCCTACAAACTCCAACAGGAAGAGGGCCTGGATACCGTTGAAGCCAATCAGCGGTTGGGCTTCCCGGCCGATCTCCGCCACTACGGGATCGGCGCTCAAATCCTTTACGATTTGGGCGTCAGGCAGATCCGTCTTCTCACCAATAATCCGAAGAAAATCATCGGTCTGGATAGTTATGGTTTAAAGATTATCGAACGGGTAAAAATTGAGTTGCCGCCGAACATCAACAATCGAAAGTATCTGAACACCAAGAAAACCAAACTCGGCCATTTGCTGGAAGAAGTGTAACACCTCTTCCAGCGGCTTGGATTTTTATCGGTTCGAGGATTCGTCCAGCAACGTATCGACCTGGACCGACTTCCGTTCCTGCGTGCTCGCAATATTGTCCTGATTGCCGATCTGGTAGACCACTTTATCCGATTGCATGGAACTCCAGCTTTTTGCTGTCTTGGTGCGGAGTTCCACTCCCCCCTTCAGCAGCACTTCCCCGGTACCGGCCAGGATACTCAGTTCCTTGCAGGAGCCTTGAATATCAGGCCCCTGGAAGTGAATTTCCCCATGAGCCGTCAGCTTTTGCAGGATTTCCGGGGCGGGGCCGCGGTTGCCGTGGTTATCGATTTTAATGTAGCTCTCAATCTGATCGATATTGATCGCATCGGCCGTGACTTTCATCAGGCACTTATTCGTCGAAATATTCCGGATCTCGAATCGTGGTTTGCCATCACCCAAAGTCACGATTAACTTCATGCGACTGGTAGCTTCCGCTTTCCGGATCGGATTCTTATCGGGGAGAGAATTCGACTTCTCCCCTTCCCGCGCGGGAATGTTCGTGGGTTTGATAGTCGAGATACTTCTTGGCGGAACTTCCGTTTCCACACGCTGGGGTTTTGGCGGTTGCACATCAATGGGCCGTTCGATCACCATTGGAGTCTTAACGGGTGCGGGAGTTGGTAAAGGGGCAAGTTCGAATTTTGGCTCGAGTTTGAATTCCGTGTTCGGTGCTTCCACTGGAGCCGGCTTGGGTGCGGGAGTCAGGGGCACCTGGATCGGATCAGGTTTTTTCTCTGCAGCTGGTTTTGCTTCCAAGGGAACTATCGGCGGCAAATCTGCATTCGGGACACTACTATTCTTCGGCGAATCCAAAGGTGGTTTGGGAATATCGAATTCTGTAGGTTTGGGTTTGGGAGTTTCCGGCAGGTCCAATCCTTTGTTCTGGGGCTCATCAATTCCCTTAATCGGGGGAGGAATTAGCGGAGTAGTCTTTTCCTCCGGCTTGGGCAAAGACTTTTCGGGAATAGACAGCGGCGGTAGAGTCGCTTCGGCCAACTTCAATGGAGCCGCGGGTGGTGGGTCGATATCAAATTTAGTTATGTCGGGAATTGCCAGCTCGATAGGAGTCGCTTTCGGTGTATCCAGCGGAGCGTTCGGAACTTCCAAAACGAATTCTTTAACTTGGGGCTTCGTCGGCTCCGTACCGGGTTCGGGCACTGCCGGCAAATTTTTCGCGGGTTCCGACCCACTCAAGAGTTCGGGCAACTCGGCCGGCGGTTCAGTGCTCGAATTTTTCTTCGGCTTATGTAACAGCGTTCCAGGCTCTTGGGCACAAACGGTCAGCCCAGCCACGGAAAAGCTCAGGCAAAATGCCAGGGTCTTCCAGCGGTTCGGAACCATATTTCTCTCCATTCCGGGGGTAACTAATCCAACCCCGAAAATTACCAAGGAAGAGAATACTGGTCTACCTCAAGTGAGAGCGGGCAAATGCAGCCTGGGCAAACTGGGATTCCTGGGAAATTTGAGACTCCTCAAAACGAAAGGATTTAGCGAATCCACTCCTCCAGGAGTTCTTGGTTCGATAATTTCAAATTGTCGAGAACCAGGCGGATCATCTTTTTACGATCGTCATCATTCATCGAACCATGCGGTTGCCCTTCTTCACGATTCAGGCGAATCAGCTTCAGAGCCTGCTCTTCGGCTAAGGAATCGTGATCCAGGGCGAGTATCATCACTAGCCGGTATCGTAACGCTACTTCTTCCGAAGGCCGCAGTTCAACGATATGTGAGATATTTCTCTCGATGACCTTGAGACGTTCCGCCCGCAAGGTTTTTGATTCCTGAATGAACAAAAACAAGGCCTCGAGCTGCGAGTAGTAGCCGGCTAGATTCTGCGGATCTTCATGGATGGCTGCCAAAGTTTGGCCCAGAATTTTTTTGGTCATCTTCGCGGCCTGCTCCTGATCGCGAATCATCAGAAGATATTTCCAGTGTATTCGCCCCCAACGAGCCTGCTCGAGCATCAGGCTGGCATTATGCGGGTCGTATTTCTCCGCCCAGGATAAGGGCTCCAGAATCTTCGATATCAGAAAGGTATCTGTTTTGCGAATGGCATCGACCTGCGGCACATCGGTGGAGATTTTGATGTCCGTCGTCAGGCCGGGCAGCAAAATGCTGGCCCGGCGGGCTTCCCGAATTGCGAGATAGATCGCCCCCGTCGGAACTAAATTCGTGAAGAAATAAATCCCCAGCGCCGTCAGGAGGACGGAAATTCTCGTCCAACGCAGAATCGGGGCCACCGCTTGTTTTTCCCTTGAAGTGAAAGGGGACATCAGGCCGCCGAGAAAGACCAGTAACATCAGCCAGCGAACCGAATAGCCGCCGGGAAGGAAAATTGAAACGAATAGGAGGCTGATTGCGAATTTCAAAGCCCTGACAAGCGAATCCGAATCAAAGCGAATTCTCTGAACAACGAGGTAAACTATTACCCAGAGCCCGAGTTTAATCATTGCGAAGAGCCCCAGGCGGAGATACTCATCGGGTGGCATCTCCGCTGGGAGATCGATGGCTTTAAGAATCCCACCAATTAGTAGCCCGAGAATTCCCGCAACATACATATCCCAGTTGAAGGAATTGGACCCCGGCAACTCCGCAGGGGTAACAGGCAGCCTTACTCGCAACCAGCGGGAGACGAGCCAGCAGAACACCAAACCACCGAGTATTCCAGTCGCTCCCCAGAATTCTGCAAATCCAAAAGTACTGAGAGGTGTGATGGGACCGCGCGAAACACCCGAAAGAGTGGGAAGATGGCCGGGAGTTCGCAACTGGCCAAATGGCAGCCATTCAAATGGCTGCATGGGAAACAATCGCACGATCTGAACGACTAACAGGGTAGTTAGTAGTAGGAAGGCGATTACACTCAGACGTCCCGGCTTGCTTCTCCCTCGCAGAAGGACACAACCTGCGAAAAGGAAGCCTGCCTCCACGCCAAGCCAATTGAGTGCCGGATTTTCGGGCAAATTTCGCCAGGCTTCAAACTCATCATCCCCCACAAGGGGCGAAGTCCCGGTGAAACTCTTAACCATTTCTGTCGGCATTTGAAATTCGGACGCGACTAGCGGGTAGATCTCAAATACCGTTTGCACCAATACCACGGTAACCAGAGTGACCAGAAAGTT
Source organism: Telmatocola sphagniphila (assembly GCF_018398935.1). Classification (GTDB taxonomy): domain Bacteria; phylum Planctomycetota; class Planctomycetia; order Gemmatales; family Gemmataceae; genus Telmatocola; species Telmatocola sphagniphila. Next base: position 3,108,321 of record NZ_CP074694.1, read on the forward strand.
TCGCTGGATGGTTCTATTCTCACTCAGCGTTCTTGCCATCAGGAACAGCAAAATGGCCAAGAACCAATCGGCACTATGCAATAATCCAGGGCGATGGTACGTGTCGAATGCCAGAGCATTGATCAGACCAAATAAAGCCACGCAGATGAGTGCGGCTCCCTGCCAGTTCATCAGCCGGTGTCCGTAACCCGAAATCGCACCCCCCACGGCGGCCATGGTGGCAAAGCCGATCAGCAGTAAGCCCCAGACCTCTTCACTGATACCCGATTTCAAGCTCAATCGCCCCGGATCCATACCCGGCAACTGAACTCTTGCCACCAGGAGGGCGGCGAAAATGATGAAAAAAATCCGGTCTGCGGTCCAGTGATAAGCGGGGGCAATAGCCCCGATGTTATTGGCGGGTATTTTTGGTTGTTTACGCATATGCCGTCGAGCAGGGACGTGGAGGATTTCGCCAAATTCTATCGAAAAAATCTCTCGCGGGGTGTCCGACGGTTAAGATCGGAGTTTTTCGTTCTTCAGGAAGCTATCCAGCCAGAGTTTGTTCTCGGAATTCAGAGGGACAGGCGGGTCGTTTTCGTAGGAAATGGCACCAGGGAAATTTCCCAATTCGAAGCAGCGGGTGAAGCACATCTGAAGATCGACAATGGTATCGCGATCCTCCGCAGCGAGAGGGATTTTAAAACGCGGCAGACGCTTCGCCAGCGTTGAACCATAAATCTCCGGGTTATCCGGCTGATTCGCCCGAAAGGCCGTTATCGTGTAATCCCACTGATTCGCATTCGTCGGATTCCCTTGCCAGGGAAACTGCCCCTGCAGAACCAGATCGATCCAGACGACATTCGCTTTCGTTTGTAATGCCTGGGCGCGTTGCTGAAGGATCTGATTCCTGCCAATCGCCGCGGTTCGGTTCGTCGGGCTGACCATATCAATGAGCGTAACCAACCGATCGTCGTTGCGACTGCGAATTTCCATGAACGGTTCGTGATGTTCGATTTTCAGCACGGAAGTGAACAAGGGCTCTTCAGTCAGATAATCGCGCTGGGTCAACCGCGATCTGTAACGATCGACCAGATTGGGAAGAAGCATCTGGTAGAGGCAATTCATGAGTTGCTGCTGGAAGCTAGGCCAAAGTTTCTCAGCTTCCAAATAGGGATTCATACCGGGAAACGGTGAGGGCATCGCCTGGGATCTCCGTGGTTGCGCTTCGTCCTGATAACATCGGGAGACGATTTTCTCAGACCAGGTTCGGTCTGATCGCATTGTACCACGAAGTGAGGAGAATCAAGGGAATTTTTATGTCGGAACCTCAGTGCTTGAGCGAAGCAAATTCCGTTTCCCCGTGGCAGAAGATCTAGCTTTCCTGCTCTTCTCCGAGCGGATTTTTAGCAAAAATCCAGTCCTCGATCGGTTGGTTCTGAACCAGGTGCCGTTCCACAAATTCGGGGATTTTATCCGCCGTCATGTCGTGGTACCAATCCCCCTCAGGATAGACCACCAGAATGGGACCGTTGGAACAGACTCGGAGGCACCCGGCCTTCGTTCGAAAGCAAGCGTTCTCGGCCGTGCTCAGCGACAACTGCCGATCCTTCAATTCCCGTTTCAGCACTTCCCAGGCTTCCTGTCCTACCTCGGCGGAGCAACACTTTTCCCCCGCACACAACAGGACGTGACGGGAATAACTCCCGATACAGAGAGTTTTCGCGATCTTGGCCAGTTCCTGTTTAACTTCACTCACGGCTCGCTCCTGAACTTGCGACCACCCGTCTCAATATCTCGCCAAAGAGAAGAACAGAGGCGGTCCCCACAACGATTAATAGCCATTCCAGGCCGCTGAGAGGTTCCACATCGAAAATTGCACCGCCGTAATTGATGATGCTGATTTGAACTCCCAAGGTCATCGCCGAGATGCCCAGGAAAAAGGGGTTTTGAAACAAGCGATAGAATGCGCTTTCATTACCCGCCAGAGAGCGGCAGTTCAACTGGTTCCACAACTGGAACATTACATAAGTCGTGAAAAAAATTGCCACTTGCCGACGAGTGAATTCGCCAAAGAAATTCGAGGGGTTATCCTGGGACCTATAAAACAGATGATCGTACTTCATCCCAACCAGAAGAATCAGCATCGCCACGACGAAGAATCCGGCCGTGCCGAGAATCCGCCAGCGCATGGCCCGGGTCAGAATATTCGCCTCCCGGTGAATCGGCTTACATTTCATCAGTCCCGGGCGCGGCCGTTCGGAGCATAGAGCAATCGCGGCAAACGTATCCATTATGACGTTGATCCAGAGCAATTGCAGCACTGTGAACGGCGGCTTCACCCCGAGAAAAGGCCCGAGCAAAGCCAGTATCAGAGCCGACACATTGATGGTGAGCTGAAACTGCAGAAATCTCTGAATATTCTCGTACAGTGCCCTACCCCAGTGAATCGATTGGACGATGCTGGAAAAAGAATCATCCAGCAGAACGATGTTGCTCGCTTCCTTGGCCACTTCCGTTCCAGTGCGGCCCATCGCCAGACCCACGTCCGCCTGCTTCAAGGCCGGGGCATCGTTCGTTCCATCTCCAGTAACCGCGACGACTTGCTGCATCTCCTGCAACAGTCGTACCATGCGAAGCTTATCCTGAGGCTTCGCGCGGGCGAGAATTCGCAGCTTGGGCAATTGCGCTTTCAGCTGTTCGTTACTCGCCGCTCCAAACTGCTCTGAGGTCATCAGCAGGCTCTCGGCTTCCAGCAACCCGATTTCCTGACCGATTGCACGAGCGGTTTCCGGATTGTCTCCAGTGATCATCTTCACTTCGATACCGGCCACACGACACTGGCGGATCGCTTCGGATACATCGGGTCGAATGGGATCGCGAATGGCCGCGTAGCCATCGAAAATGAGATTGGAAAGTTCACCACTGGCCAGATTGCGGTAGAAACTTTCATCGCTGGGATCGGTGTTAGCAATCGTATGGGCAAAAGCCAGCGTTCGCATCGATCGCTGCGAATCGGCGAGCAGAGATCGTTCGATCCTCTCCATCAACGCCGGCGTAAGCTCGAGAATTTCCCCTTGCGACGACCGAACCCGATTACTGGCCGCCAGTAGCATCTCGGGAGCGCCTTTGATCATCAGGTGAACGACGCCCTCTAATCGGACCACGCTCCGCATATCTTTACGCTGAGAATCGAAATGCGTCTGATAGAGCACGGCGTGCTCTTCGCGAACTTTTCGATAATCGACCTGATTTTCTTTCAACCAGAGCAACAAAGCGCCTTCCGTGGAACTGCCAATGATACTCGGGTCGCCGGCAGCCGGGTCCAGATGTGCCGTGGAATTCAAGGCGGCATTCAGAACGATACGTTCGGAGGGTTGGTTCGTCGACTCGGGCGTCCAGACGTGATCGACGCGCATTTCATTGAGCGTGATCGTCCCGGTTTTATCCGAACAGATGACGGAGACGGAGCCGATGGTTTCGCACGCCATCAGTTGCCGGACGTGGCAGTTGGCCCGCGTCATTTTTCGCATCGCCAGGGCCAACGAGACGCTCACGCTCATGGGCAGACCTTCAGGCACGGCCACCACAACCACCACGACCATGTAGACGAAATATTCGAGTATCGCTGCCAGGCTGGCTCTCAAATCGGCACCAGCGAAGGAGAGTTTCCATTCCCCCATCAGGTAACCGCGAATCAGCATGGCCAGGAAGATGAGTACCGCCGCGGCATAGCCGAGCTTGCTGATCAAATCGGCCAAGTGGCTCAATTTTCGCTGCAAAGGTGTCTGATGCTTCTGAACGGTAAGCTTACGATGAACGCGAACTAGAGCCGATTCCTCGTCGAGCGATGAACCGACGAGCGATAATTGCCGGGCAATCTGGCCGATCATGGTCATATCGCCGACATCGGTGATTAAAACCCGTCCCACGCCTTCGACAACCTGAGTTCCCCGATAGACGCAGGCGGGATGCTCGGTTCCTTCCGCGTCCTCCAGATAAGTTCCATCGATTTTGGCGACGGGCTCCGATTCCCCAGTCAAGAGGGATTGATTGATCCTCAGATCCTGAGCCTGAACAACACGACCGTCCGCGGGAATTTCATCCCCGGCATGGATTTCAATCAGATCGCCGACGTAAGTGTCTTCCGAGGCTACGATGCCAATCTCGCCATTGCGTATGGTGCGGCATTTTTGTGAATCTTTACGCGCGTTGAGCAGATCGAATTCGCGTGCACTTTTCCACTCGCTGAAAAAAGCTACCCCCGTCGCGAGGATCACCGCGACCATGATCGCCAAGCCTTCGAAGGAGAGATGGCCGATCAGCGAACTTACCAGAACGAGAATTGCAGCCAGCACAAAACAGAGGACCGGCTGCAGAGCTTTAAAGCGCGGAAAGAAAACCAGGGCGACAACCAGCAGCGACAGGGAGAAGCCGATGGCCCCCCAGAGCAGAGAGCCCAAAAAAAGGTCGACGACGATCTTCAGTAGACTCGCCGCCAACAGAATACGGATGATCGGTTCATCGAACCGACCGACAAATTGTTTCCAGAGGGGTTCGCGTGGGAGGGGCGTCAGTCGGTTCAGCCCGAACTGCTGCTTACTCCGTTCCACCTCCTCGGAGGACAGGCCCCGCGATACGCAGTTAGGGAAATCGGACAGCAATTCCTGGATGCTTCGCATGAAAGCAGTCTTGCCTACCGTCAGGCAGTGCGAATCGGGAGGCTTGGCTCGCGCGCCGCCTCCCGATCCGAAGAGAATTAACGATTACTGTTCCATGACTTCCTTGGTCTTCGTCGAGGCAATTTCGTCGATTTTGCCTTCGTATAACTTGAGCAGATTCTGGATGTCGTCCTTGCCCTTCTTGACGTCGTCTTCCGACATCGTTTTGGCCTTTTCCCCATCGTCGAAGTGCTTGTTGGCGTCCCGGCGAATATTCCGGCAGGAAACCTTGGCGTGCTCGGCCACTTCTTTGATTTTCTTGGCCATTTTCGTTCGCTGTTCGCCCGACATCGTCGGAATTTGAAGTCGAATGACCTTGCCATCGTTGTTGGGAGCCAAGCCCAGGTCGCTGGAGCGAATGGCTTTTTCAATGTCCTTCAAACTGTTCAAATCGAACGGCTTGATCAGCAATTGAGTCGGCTCGGGCGCCGTGATGTTACCCAGTTGCTTGAGCGGCGTGGGAGAACCGAAATAATCCACCCGGATCGAATCGAGCAGCGCCGGACTGGCTCGACCAGTCCGTAGACCTTTCAATTCGTTTTTCAGCACATCCAGTGCTTTATCCATCCGATCTTTGGTATCTTTCTGAATTTGAGCAGCGTTCATTTCCGAACCTCAGGAGGCTTTTTACCTTATGTTTTGAGGATATATGTTCTGTTAGGCCCAGTCCATCAAACAGTAAGTTTACTTAATTTGAGACTTAACCGGGAAAATTCTTCTTTCCACCCGATTGCAGGTTCCGCTACAATAGTGTTAGTGAAATTCATTTCGGTAGGGACGCCGAACTTCGTTCGGAAGCCCGGATGACCACGCAAACACGATTAGCGGTCCTGTCGATCACTGGTGCACTTTACCTGGGTGCTCTGCTGATGCCGGTGACTACCGCCCAAGGCGTCGGGTTGAACGGGGCTCAACTGTTCAACCGAGGCTGGTCGGCCGTGCTCAGTGGCCATTATTTGCACTCTCCGACCGCATTGGCCATAATCACCTGGCTCGCTCACCCGTTTCTCTGGTTGGGCTATGGCTTTGTCGCCAGCGGAAATATGCGTGCGGCGGCCTTGTGCGGTGGAATTTCGCTGGTTTGCAGCTTCTGCCTTTTGCCTCAATATGCCCTTTTCCCTCTGCGCTACATCGGTTTCTGGTTGCTGAGCGGCAGCGCGGGTTTGCTCTGGTTTTTTCACTGTGTCATTCGGGATCTGGTTCCGCCCCGACAGAATGGATCCTGGGAAAACCTGGAAAATGCCTGGGCCACTTCCATGAGTTTCACCAAGTTTGATAATCGGTAGTATAATCTTTTGACTACTCGTCCGTGCAAAGCTGTCATAGACTTTCTTATCATGAACAAATCGTGAACCCCAGAGCGGTCCGTTTCGTAAAAGGTTTAGCAATTGGCTCGTGTCGAAAATACTGATATCGACCTTAGCGATGAGGACCTGCTAACGCGTCTTCGTAATGGCGAGCGCGATCTATTCGGTCAACTCGTCCGGCGTTATCAGAGAGAGTTATACGCTTATCTGGTTCGTTACACGGGGGATGCCCAATTGGCGGAGGATGTTTTCCAAAACACCTTCCTCCAGGTTCACCTCAAAGTTCAGCAGTACGAACCGGGTCGTCCTGTGCGTCCCTGGCTTTATCGAATTGCTACGAATCAGGCGATCGACTTGCTTCGAAGTGTTAATCGCCATCAGGCAGTGAGCCTGGAACAGACGCAGTCTCCCACGGGCGACAGCGTAGTGAGTCTCCTGGAGTTGATTCCGGAAACGGAAGATGGGCCGTTTGAGGCCATACAACTGGAGGAAATGCGAAATCTGGTTCGCCTGGCAATTCGCCAGCTGCCAGAAATGCTTCGCGGTGTTGTGCTTCTGGCTTATTTTCAGGAATTGAAATATTCGGAAATTGCCGATATACTCGAAATTCCTGTTGGTACTGTTAAATCACGGCTGCATAACGCTTTAAACCGTTTGCATCAGATATGGGTTGAGAGCCAAACTCCCGAAGAAGGCTCAAAGGAGATGCCGGTCGAACGACCGGCAAAACCTCTAGTAGCTAATCCCCGATAAACGCTATGAATGCAACAGAATCTGACTTGCTGGGTTTTCTGATCCGGGCGAATGATGCCCAGACGGATAAAAATGTCGAGGCAGAGATCAAGGAAAATTTATCCGCCGCCCAGAAGGTTCACAAGCTCCGTCGCCTCATCGAACCACTGGAAAGTATTAGAGAACAGGAAGAAACGCCTGATCACTTATATCTAAAAACAATCTCATTCGTGGCGGCTCACATTGCTGCGGAAGAAATTGAACGACGGGAATCCGAAGCTAATCTACGCCCGGCTCTGACCTATTCCAATAACAGCTCGACATTAACCCGCAGCCTGATTTTCCCGTCACAGGATGGGGCCACCGGCTCCACAATGCAACGCCGGAGTTGGTTCGCCGGTCTGGGACTGGCCGTTGCCTTATTGCTCATCCTGATTCCCGCCATCGGGAGCGTTCGAGCCCAGTACCGCATCCAGTCGTGCCAGAACACCCTTCGGGAAGTTCACTCCAGCCTGCTGGAATATGCCGACACGCACGATCACAAGTTTCCTCTGATGGATACTGCGGATCCGGATAAGCACCTGATCAAACAACTGCAACACGCCGCGATTCTGCCCGATTCCTACGTCAAAGGCTGCGATCCGGAAGGGGGTAAGTTTGATTACGCCTACTCAATCGGCTACTCGCAGAATGGAGATACCAAAAGTCTGCGACTCGACGATGGGGAGCATATCCCCTTGCTGGCCGACATCTATGATTCGAGTCTGAACACGGCCAAAAATCACAAACATGGCCAGAACGTGCTATTCATCGGTGGGAATGTGGAATTCTGTAAAACGCCGTATCTGTTTGTGGGTTCCGAAGTACCCGACAACATTTACTTCAATCGCCTGAACCAGTTGATGCCCGGGCTGGATCGCTTCGATAGCGTACTGGTTCCCAGCGAAGAACTGCCCTGATCCCGCGCTCTTTTATTGGACCCCCCTTTTCAATCGCCCTTCTTCAGAACATATTTTCGGAAACTATTGATCGTTCTCTGGGCCGCTTCCAGGGAATCGGGATAGGGAAACACTTCCGCCGAGAGGTATCCGGTATAACCGATTTCATTCAGTGCGGAAACGATCGGCATATAGTCCATGTGCCCCAGTCCGGCCGGTCGACGATTGCTATCCGCAAAATGGACGTGACCAATCCACTTCCCGGCATCCCGAATAGCTCCATGGATCGTGGTTTCTTCGATGTTCATGTGGAACAAATCGGCTAGAATTCGGACGTTCTTCGCTCCGCAGGTTTCCAGGAAAGCAACCGTTTGCACCAGTTTGTTAAGCAGATTGGTTTCGTAGCGATTCAGGGGTTCGTAAAAAAGTGGTTTTCCCTGAGTCTGAGCGTAATCGCCCAGCCGGACCAAACTCTCTCCAAGCCACTCCAGAGCGGTTTCCCGGCTAACGCCGTCGCCCCATTTGCCCTGCATGGAGCCGAGTATAGTCGAAGCCCCCAGACCGGCCGCCTTTTGAATAATCCCCTTGATAAATTCTTCGGCTTTGCGACGGTTTTCCGCATCGGGACTGGTCAAGGATAGTTTGCGGAGTGCCCAGCCGCCTCCCGAACCGACCGTCGAGAGTTCCAGCTTGTGTTTTTTGAGCAGCGAGCCGACCAGTTTATCGTCGAAGGCCTCCGCCGAGGCCGGGAAGAGTTCAACCGCATCGTAGCCGAGCTCTTCGGCTTTTTGCATCCCATCTTCCAGGCCGTTCCAGAAAATGAACGGAGCCCCTTTTAATTCCGGCATCAGACAGATGGTTACACTGCTTTTCATCGTTAAACTCCCGAGAAAATTCTCTTGAGTTTAAGTATGAATCGCATCGTAAGAAGACAGTGCAATCGGTCCGAAGATCATGACCGGCAGCCAGGCCGCGAGTGTGGGGGAGATGTAATCCGCGTTTCCGAGAAACTTACAGGCGAATACCACGCCGTAAAACATGGCACTGGTCCCCAGACACATAGCCGTACTGATGAAGACGTGTCGAGTTTGATCGCGAAGAATGATTGAAAGGCCGATCATCACCAGTAGCAAGCCGATGATCGGCCGGGTAATTCGCATGTGGAACGTCACGGCAAGTGGAGCATTCTTGCGATCATCGCTGGTTTGAAGGGTTTCATAGATTTTCGAAGTCGAAAGAAAGTCGGCCCATTTCGAGCGTCGGGTGATCGTCTCAAAAGTCACTTCCTTCGTCATCAGAAAATACTTCCCGCTGTCGAGCCAGACCAGCATCGGCGGCCGATTCTTTTCCCCTAATTCCGGCGGGTTGGTGTCGTTCAACAGCCAACCGCCGGGTTGATTCGGCTTGGGCTCGATGTAGATGGCGTTAGCGGCCGAAAGATGCATCAGGCTATTGGTGGAAGATTCCGGAATAGTCACGTAAAAGAAATTGACTTTGGATTCCTTGCGATTCCCGGTGATTCCTTCAACGTGCACGCCGTTGACGTCGAACATTCCCTGCACGAGTACGTCCTTGATGCGATCGATGTCGTCCCGGTCGGCCTGCAAGGCGTTAGCGACGATGGGAATTGGCAGTAAAAATTCCTGCACCAGCGAGCCTAAACTGATGAAGACGCAGGCGCATAACAAAATCGGCCGGATCACGCGGCGGGTACTGACGCCCGCCGAGAGCATGGGCAGAAGTTCGTTGCTCTTCTGCATCCAGGCCACCGTGAACATGGCGGCCAGCAGGGCCAGCACTTCCGCGAGTCGATCGAAGTACTGCACGATGCGAAAGCCGTAATAGGTTCCAATGCGTCTGAGAGAATCGACGAAGTCGTTGGCTTTACCGGTGAAATCATCGAGGTTGGTGAACAGGTCCACGATGATGTAAAGACTCAAAGTACTAATCAGGCAGATGAAATATGCCCTGACTACCGTGAGAAAAAGCATCCGATCGAGAATGCCGATCATGGCCTGGATTCTCCCTTACTGTCCGCTTTTCGCCTTTGACCGGGCTGATATTTTTCAATCATGTTGTAAATCATGTCGTCCGCCGTGGTACAGGCACAATCGCCGAATCCGGCGGCTTTGAGTTCCCGAACGGCAGCCCCCTTCGACCAACCTTCGTACTCCATCCGATAAATCGCCGTCAGTTCCCCGGTGCGGTGCAATCCGGCCGCGCAGTGGATCAGGACTGGGTAAACTTCCGGCTTATCGAGCAATTCCAGATAATCGTCGATGACTCGCGGCCGCGTTCCCTCCGGCATCTCGCGCGGAAAGGGATCGAAGGTCAGGAGTTTGAAGTCCGCACCCTCCTCCCGGCAGACCACGCTTTCCGGCGTTTTGGTCCAGCGATCGAAGAAATTATTTGGCAGCTGAGGATCGGGATTTTCGTGCATCAGATTGATGACGGTTTTGATTCCGTGGGTGCGAATGACTTTGCGCAGTCCGTCCGCATCCAGAATGGCCGAGCGATAAAAGCGACCAGGCGTAACGACGTGAAAGCGCTTGGTGGTCTCGAAGTGCGCGCGATAATAGATGGCCGGCAAGCCCACCACACAAAAGGCCGCTATCAGGCCCAAGCACCAGCGCAAAAACCCGGGCATCCTTGCCTCCGACACCGTATCGCTTCGAACGAATTCCATCAATGATTATAATGCCCGGCGAACGCGGTTCACGCAAGTCCAACCGGGTCTAATGCAAAACTGGGAAAATTGGGCCAACGACGCAACGGACGTTGCGAATTGCTGAACCGCCGCGCTCCCTGGCGATCACTTCTTCCAGCGCGGTTTGTACCCGTCGAGATAATCGTGAATATTCTCGTTATCCAGATTGATGTATCCGAGTTCTTTCAGTTCCGCCATCGCTTTTTCATTCGACCAATGTTCGTATTCCATCCGATAAATCGCACAATATGCCCCGGTTCGATGCGTGCCGGCAAAGCAGTGAATCCAGATCGGATAATTCTTGGGATTATCCAGAAGCTTTAAAAATTGATCCACGTTGGGTTGAACTTCGGGTTCCTGCCCATTTTCCCGGCCCCAGGCTCGGGGGGTGAGTTTGAGGTAGTTCAAACCCATCGAACGGACCAGATTTTCTTCCGCATCGTACTGAGCCGTCGATGCGCCCGGCCGGGCGTCGCGAAGGGAAATGACCGATTTGATTCCAAGTTCTTCAATCGTCTTCTTCGTCCGCTCGAGGGAGGCCTGGCCGCTGCGGTACACCTTGCCTGGGACCAGGACCCGGAAGTTGCGAATCTGCTTGAGATTATGGCTGGCATAGGCGAATGGGCCGCCGATGATCACGGCGACCAGAAGCAGGCTCAGCAGTACTCGAATCGATTGGAAGAACATAATATGGGGACTCCGTTCCCCTTCGTCGAAATCCTTTTCAAGAGGAGGATTCTAGTCGCTAGTCCCCGGAAACGGAAGAGCTAATTTGATGAGATTCTCACAAGAATTTTTTTCAAAAAAATTCACTTTCCACCGAGCAGATATTCCAGTATAGCTTTCTGCGCGTGCAGACGATTACCAGCCTGCTGGAAGACGACACTGGCCGGTCCTTCGAGTACGCCATTACTGATTTCCTCGCCGCGATGCGCCGGCAGGCAGTGCAGAATCCGAACGTGCTTCGGTGCTTTAGAAAGCAGTTTTTCGTTCACCTGATATGGCTCGAAAGTTTTCAGACGAATCTCGCGCTCCGCTTCCTGTCCCATGCTGGTCCAGACATCGGTGTAGATCACGTCGGCATTCTTCACGGCTGCTATCGGATCGTTGGTCTCCACGATATCCGCATTATTGACCTTAACGGAGAGTCGCTGGAGGAAATCTTTTTCGAACTCGTAGCCTTTAGGCGCCGCCAGAATGAACTTCATATTCATCTTGCCGCAGGCGACCGCCAGCGAGCGGGCGACGTTGTTGCCGTCGCCGACGAAAACGACCGTCTTCTTATCTAGCGTGCCGAAGCACTCTTCAATCGTCTGCAGATCGGCCATCGCCTGACAGGGATGCGAAATATCGGAAAGGCCGTTGATGACAGGTACGGAAGCGAACCGGGAGACTTCGTCGCAGGTTTCCTGCCGGAACACTCGAAGCACCAGACCGTTCACGTATTGCGACATGGTGCGAGCAAAATCGGCGAGCGATTCCCGTTGGCCCAACTGAATTTCCGAGCCAGGGATGAAGATACTCGTTCCGCCCAATTGAGCGATACCCGCTTCGAAGCTGACTCGGGTTCGTAAGGAGGGCTTTTCAAAAACCATGCCGACGACTTTTCCGCACAGGCTATTCGGATCTTTACCCTCTTCGTGCGCTTTTTTCAGACGGGCCGCGTTGGTCAGAAGATCCCGGAGGAGTTCGGGGGGATGGGGCATCAGGTTGAGAAAATGTCGCATCGGAGCATCTCGGAAAAACGAGAATAGAAACAAATAAAATGACCCGCCGAATCGCGGCGGGAGAAAAGGATTATACGAATCTCTAAACTTTGTGGTTCAGAATGACTTCTTCCATGATGAAGCATCCTTCATCAATTTCCGCATCCGAAAGGGTAAGAGAAGGCAAGAGTCTCAGTACCGTGGAGTGCGTGCAGTTGATCAGCAACTGCCGTTTCAGGCACTCGGCGACTATCGGCGCTCCCTCGCAGCGGAGCTGGACGCCAATCATCGTTCCTTTGATTCGCAATTCTTCGATCAGCGGAGACTTTTTCTGAATTCGGCTGAAGTGTTCCCGGAATCGATCGCCAATAGCGTTGGCCCGTTCCAGTAAGCCATCTTCTTCGATAGTGGCGATAGTGGCCAGAGCCGCCGCACAGGCTATGGGATTCCCGCCGAAGGTGGCAGCATGGGTACCCGGTTTGAGTTTTTCCGCCACATGGGGTTTCGCCAGGAGGCCGCCTAGGGCAACACCACCGGCGACAGCTTTCGCCAGCGTCACGATATCAGGAATCACGCCCCAGTGCTGGTGTGTGTACCACTTTCCGGTTCGCCCCATGCCGGTTTGAACTTCATCGAATATAAGCAGCAGCTTATGCTCGTCGCACAATTTTCGCAGACCGGCCAGATAGCCTTCGGGGGGCAGGTTGATCCCGCCCTCCCCCTGGATCGGTTCCAGCAGGATTGCAATAGTTTCACCATCGATCTTACTGGCCACGGCCTGCAAATCGCCGAATGGACAGTACACGAAACCCGGCAGCATCGGCTCAACGCCCTGATGGTATTTCGGTTGAGCCGTCGCACTGAGCGAACCGTAGGTGCGCCCGTGGAAACTGTTGAGCATCGTGATGATCTTGTAGCGATTCCCGCCGGCCGGACCGGTGCCGTGCCCATTCAGTCGGGCCAGCTTGATGGCCGCCTCATTCGCTTCAGTTCCGCTGTTGCAGAAAAAGGCTTTTGCCTCAAAATCGGTACGAGTTGAGAGAGCTTCGGCCAGTTCTCCCTGCGATTCGGTGTACCAGGTATTAGGAACGTGAATAAGGCGGGCGACCTGCTCCTGTACAGCTTCTACCACTTTCGCCGGGCAGTGCCCCAGGATACCACAACCCCAGCCGGGAAAGAAGTCGAGATAGCGGACCCCTTCGGCATCCCAGACGTGAGAACCTTCCCCCCGTACCAGGCAGACGGGATAGCGATTGTAATTGCCGATGACATATTTTTTGAACTGCTCAATAGTATCGGCAGAGGATTTCACTGCAATCATGGCACATCCATTAAAGACGTATTTCCGTTCCAATTCCCGATTTGGTAAAAATCTCCAGTAACAGGGAATATCTCAAACGACCATCGATGACGTGCGTTTGTTCAACGCCGGAGCGCAAACAATCGAAACAAGCTTCCACCTTGGGAATCATGCCGCTATCTATAATTCCCTCGGCTATCAGCTTTCTACTCTCCGCCTCATTCAAAGACGAAATCAGCGTTTTAGGATCCTGGCGATCCCGGAGTATGCCAGGGGTATCCGTCAGAAGAATCAGTTTGGCCGCTTTCAGGAATCCCGCGACGGCCGCCGCAGCGGTATCCGCATTTACATTCAACCAGTTCCCATGAGCATCGTAAGCCAGACAGGGTAGAACGGGAATGAGTCCCGCATCGGTAAAGCTGGATATCAGATCCCCATCGATCTTGTTCACCTCACCCACGTTGCCGAGATCGACGAGTTCTCCATCCGGTCCCTTCAACTTCAATCGCTCGCCAAACAAGGCCTGCGTACTCCCTGTATGCAGACTGACTGCCCGGCCCCCAAGTTCGCGCATCTGTCGAACAATCGAGTCGTTGATGTCTTCACGCAGAACTTTGGCGACGATGGCAAGAGTGGCCTCGTCGGTGTAACGCCTTCCCAGAACTTTTTTTGTGGGGAGATTGGCCGCCGTCATCGCCCGGTCTATCGGCTTGCCCCCGCCGTGCACCAAGACCGGGCGCAGGCCGACGGCGGCTAGAAAGAGGATGGACTGCAAAGTGGAGCGTAGCGCGGCCGGTTCCTCCATGGCACTGCCGCCCAGCTTTATGACCACCTGGCGATGCCGGAAGGCGTGGATGTAACCCAGCGCCTCGATCAGTATCTCGGCCTTGCGTATCGCGTCGTCCATTGCCAATTGATGTTTTCCGTATTTCCAAACCAAAAAAGAAGTGTAGACATTGCTCCGGCAGACGTCAATCGCCTTTCGCACGATCTGGCGAATCTTCGAAGATACTTCCTATACTAATTGAAACCCGCTTTACAGAGATCCGAGGACAAAGTAGGATCCTACTCAGTGGGAAGTTCGATTTTCATGAGGAGTTGACTATGACCCGGAGATTTGCATTATCCCTGGTGGCGATTGCGCTCTGTTCTCTCAGCTTTAACGCAATGGCCGCGGATGATCCTAAAGAAGTGAAACTGGTGGGCAAGGTGACTTGCGCCAAGTGCGATCTGGGAAAAGAAACCAGTTGCCAGACGGTGATCGTAGTTAAAGAAAAAGATAAGGAAGTGGTCTACTACTTCGACAAGGATGGCCACAAGAAATTCCACGGCGATACCTGCACGGCGCCGAAAGAAGGCACGGTCAAGGGCACGGTCAAGAAAGAGGGCGATAAGATGGTCGTCACTGTCAAGGAACTGGAATACAAGAAGTAATCGAATCTGCTTCAGCAACGGATCGGCAAAACCGATCCGTTTTTTTGATTTTTGCCCTTCGCAATATCACATCCGTGAATGCCCCCTGCTAGAATAACCAAGATTATTGCGTCGAGTTCGAATAACTACTGAAACACCGCGCGAACCCGAATTAGAGCCTTCCATGAAAATCTATCTTGCCAATCCCCGAGGCTTTTGTGCCGGGGTGAATATGGCCATCGAGACGCTCGAAACTTCTCTCGAACTTTTCGGAACGCCACTGTACGTCTACCATGAAATCGTTCACAATCGCCCGGTGGTCGAACTTTTCAGCAAGCGGGGGGTAAAGTTCGTAAATAGCATTTCGGAAATCCCCGAAGGCTCGACCGTCCTTTATTCGGCTCACGGCGTCGCGCCGCTGATTCGCGAAGAAAGTACCCTCCGGAAACTTCGAGCCATCGATGCCACCTGTCCACTCGTGACCAAAGTTCACAACGAAGCGATCCGGTATGCGAAGGAAGGTTACGTCATCATCCTGATCGGCCACGAAGGTCACGACGAAGTGCTCGGAACCATGGGTGAAGCCCCACACGCCATTCATCTGGTCGAGGACATCGAGGATGTGGAAAATCTTCCTTATCCGAATGACGTCAAGATTGCTTATCTGACTCAAACCACTCTAAGTGTGGACGAGACGATCGGCATTATTGCCGCTCTCAAGAAGAAGTACCCGACCATCGCCGGACCTGCCAAAGCAGACATCTGCTATGCCACGCAGAACCGACAAGAGGCCGTGAAGCAACTCTCTCCCAATGCTCAAATCGTTCTGGTTCTTGGCTCTCAAAATAGTTCCAACAGTCAACGCCTCGCTGAGATTGCTCGGCAGGAAGGCAAAAAAGCTTATCTGTTGGATACCGTCAAAGAACTGAAAAAAGAGTGGTTCTCCCCGAACGACACCGTTCTGATCACGGCCGGCGCCAGCGCCCCGGAACAGAATGTTCAGGAAGTGGTCGATTATCTGCGAACCGAATTTGATGCGACCGTGGAATCCTTCGTGGTTCGGGAAGAGCATGTGAGTTTTCCCTTGCCTCGGGAGTTACGCGGGCTGACTGTCATCGGCAAAGTGTAGTCGGAAAAATAGTCCTCTGGACGAAACGAAAGCGACGTGATGGCCGCGGTCGATTTAAAACGATATTTGTTCGCTGAAAACGATCTGCGATCGCTACTTTCCCCATCCCTGGCGCCTTATCTCTCTCGATTCGAGGAGTATTTCTCACTGCTGAAGACCTTACCGTCGGATCAACGCGGCGACTTCCTCTTCCTGGAAGAGACTCGCGTGGGCTATCCAATGGTATTTGGAAGCGGTCTGAACGATTGTGAAAAATTAGCCGTCTGGCTGATAGAGCGCTGCCCGGGTATGGAATGGATCGATCCGTTTTTCTGGATGCGCGAGTACAAGATATTCTCCGTCTCGCCGAGCGAACTGCTGATCGTCGAGTTACCGCAATTTTTACCGGTTCGCAAAGTCGAAGATGTTCGGAATCGCTTTAAGAATGGTGATGGCCCATTTCTACTGGGAGCCAGCCAGGCTCTCGTCGACGGGAGCCGGATCGTTATTCCTCGCGAAAAACCGGACCGGGAGATCCTCGAGAATCTCTGGAGCTTTCTCCCCTACTCGGCCCGCTCCCTTTCCTACGTTTCGTTTTCTAAAAGCGAGACGAATCATTCCGTGCACGTCCGAGTCCTCCCACTAACTGAAGCGGCGAACTCCCCCGGTTTTCTGACGGAAGATCAATGCCGGGATTATCCGCCGAGCCAGTTCGAACAGCAGTTGCAATACGCCTTGGATTATTCGGATCAGAAATTATTCGATCGATTGATGTGCCGGCGCTCTTCGCGGGAAACCCTGAAGATGGCCTGGTTGATGCTGATTGTCGCGCTGGTTGTGATGGTAGCCTCCCGGATCCTAGTCCCCGGGAGATAAATCTAACTCGAAACGCTTACTTCTTATCGAGAATGCGTTTCTCGGATTGCATTTCCGCATCCAGTCGCTTGGCCGATTCCATACCATTGGAATCGTTGATCTGTTCCGGAGTGATGTCCCCC
Source organism: Telmatocola sphagniphila (assembly GCF_018398935.1). GTDB lineage: Bacteria > Planctomycetota > Planctomycetia > Gemmatales > Gemmataceae > Telmatocola > Telmatocola sphagniphila. The sequence continues at coordinate 3,125,230 of NZ_CP074694.1, forward strand.
GTCGAGGTTTCAACGATCGGATCGGCCTTCGCTTTATCCTTCATCGCTTCTTTCGGCGGAGCGGTTTCCGTCATCGGCGTATCCTTCTTCTGAATGGGAGTACAGCCGGTAACTATCATCAGGAGCGTAAAGCCCAAAATCGTTCGAGGGGTCATCATTGATTGGCCTCCTGGCGAATGGGGCGACCGTTAGGTGCGTACCGGACGTCCGGGGTCGCTTTTGCGGAGCTCTTCTTGGCTTCCGCATTCGCTTCTTTTTCTCGCTTATCCATATCCGCCATAGAAATGGCTTTCAGCTTCTGCTGATAGAGTTCTGCAGCCCGATCTTCCAATTTTTCCACGTAATTTTGCAGTTCGCGATTATTCGTGGAGGTGGCGACTTCCCGCAGCTTACTGCAGACCGCCAGCCGACGTAGAAATGCCGCATGTTCCTGCTGCGTGGCTTCCTTGGTGGTCGTTGCGGAATTTGCACCCTTCGCGGCCGATTTTTCGGTTGTCGTAGAACTCGCGCTATCGTTCTTGGATGCCGAGTCTTCAGCATAGCAAGCAGATGAGGCCGCGAAAAAAGCGATCATACCTATGATTCGCAGATAACGCATGATTCCTCCCCCTGAATGCGTTGAGAATCCTGTCCCCCGACGGCTTCGCTCAACAGCATGGAATGCGTCTAGTGGGGGGCTCTATGACATGCTTTGCCGATCCTGTCCAGTCGAGTTGCATGCCGGGGGAAAAAAATTTTTATGAGAATCCCCCTACTTCACCAGATACCCCAGCATTTCGGGATGGATCTTGCCATTCGTCGCCAGAACGTCCGGCTCGAAGGGATCGAACGGATCGCCATTCAAACGGCTGATCATTCCGCCGGCCTCCCGGACCAGTAAAAGTCCCGCCACGACATCCCAGGGATAGTTGTCGAAAGCCCAATAGCCGTCGAATCGGCCGCAAGCCACATAAGCAAGGTTGAGCGCGGTAGAGCCGGTGCGGCGCATCGCCTGGGAAGCCAGCGAAAGCGGTCGCCAGGCTTCGAGGTTGCGTAACTGGGCATCCGGGGCCGGCGGAAATCCGGTCGATAGCATCGCCCCGCGAAGATTTTCAATCTGGGAAACTCTAATCGGTTTACGATTCAACGTTGCACCATGTCCCTTCGCCGTACTGAACATTTCGTTCAAACGGGGATCGTAAATCACACCGATCTGAAGATCGTCATCGGCCCACAAGCCAATCGAGACACAATAAGCGGGAACATCATGAACGTAATTGGAAGTACCGTCCAGTGGATCGACCACCCACAGCGGCGCGCTACCGCTCGCGGGCCGAAGCCCCGTTTTGCGGCCGTCTTCTTCACCGAGGAAGCCATGATCCGGAAAATGGGTGAGGAGAACTGTTTTCACGGCCTGCTGGGCGGCCAGATCTGCCTCGGTGACCATGTCGGCGCGCCCCTTTTCCCGGGCATTGAATTTCCCCCGCCATGACTCGAGCTGCTCGGCTCCGGCGCGGGCGGCTTCCTCGGCCGTGAGTCGAAACATCGTCAAATCCAGGTCTGTCATAACGTTACCTTTAAATTCGTTTGAACTGCTTTTCCAGATCCTTGTGGCTGAACAACAACGATGTCGGTCGCCCGTGCGGACAGTGATGCGAATCCTCCGCCATGTCCCGCAATTCCATGAGGTAGGAGATTTCTTCCGGGCTGAGCGGATCGCCGGCTTTAACGGCCGCCTTGCAGGCCATGGTAGCCAGGATATTATTGAACAAAGCCTCCCGGCTGGGCAATTTTTCCTTCGTCAGAAGCGTATCGATCACTCCTTGAAACCACTCTCCCGGTGTGCCCCGTTTCAATAATGCCGGATAACTCGAAAGTAAAATTGTGCCAGTGCCAAACTCACCGACTTCCCAGCCGAGTTCTTTTAACTCCTGTTTGGCTTCCAACACGATGGCCACCTGATCGGGAGGCAGATCGATGGGCTCGGGAATTAACAGTCGCTGCACTTCCAGATTCCCGGAACCAATTCGCTTGCGAAATTGCTCGTAAAGAATCCGCTCGTGCAAGGCGTGCTGGTCGATCAGCAGCATGCCCTCGGTGGTTTCCAGCACCAGATAGGAATCGTGGATCTGGATCGCCTTTTTGGAAAGAATGACCGGCCTGGCCGATGGTACCGGTTTTGGACTTTCCGATGCGACAGCCGCCGGCGGCGAATCAATCGGATCCAGAAACGAAGTTGCCGGGGTTTCCTCAGCACGTGGTTTGGGGAGATCGAAGTTAGGCGGAGGCGGCACATAGCGGGGAATCGGCTCGAAGGATTTGGATTCCCAGGGCGCGGGAGTTGCGTTACTCAATTCCTTTCGCGGCGTGGAAAATAACCCCTGATCCCGCACCGGAACCGGATTCGGAATCCCTTCGGGCAGTTGCAGGTGGGGAATCAGATTTTTATCGGCTAAAGTCTGCCGGATCGCGCCACGCACCACATGATATAACGCCTGGGAATCGATGAATCGCACTTCCGCTTTGGTCGGATGAACGTTGATATCGAACATTTCGGGAGGCATCTGGAGAAACAGAAAACCGATGCAGTAGCGATTGGTCATTAAGAGGCCGCGATAGCCTTCCTGCAAAGCGTGGCCCAGGCTGCGGTCGCGAAACCAGCGTTGATTCAGAAAGAAATACTGCAATTTGGAGTTGCCCCGATCGCAGGCCGGGTCGGCTATGAAACCGGTCAGAGAGACCGGCCCCTGCTCTCGGTGAACGGGGAACAGATGCTTTGCGATTTCATCGCCGAAGAAAATTCGGATGCGATCCAGTAGCGAGGCCCCGGCCGGTACTTCGTAAATCATCCGGTTGTTATGCTTCAAAGTCAGATGAACATCCGTATTCGCGAGGGCAATCTTCGTGAAGGATTCGGTAATATGGCCCAGTTCCGTCGCATTCTGTTTCAGAAATTTCTTGCGCACCGGCGTGGCATAGAAAAGATGCTTCACTTCAATTCGCGTTCCAGGGGAACCATTCCAGGAGCGAATTTCGGAAAAATCGCCGCCGTTGCATTGCAACTCTGCCCCGGTTTCCGAATCGTGCGTACGGCTTTGGAGCGTAACTCGGGCCACACTGCCGATGGAGGCCAGCGCTTCACCGCGAAAGCCCATACTTCGAATGGCGAATAAGTCATCAGCATTACGCAATTTACTGGTGGCATGGCTGCTGAGAGCCAGAGGCAGTTCCTCGGCAGCGATGCCGCAGCCATCGTCGAATATCGCTATTCGCTCGGTACCCCCCTGCTCCAACTCAATATCGATGCGATTCGAACCGGCATCGATGGAATTTTCCAGCAGTTCCTTCACTACACTGGCCGGGCGTTCGATTACTTCACCAGCAGCGATCTGATTGATCACTGTTGGGGGCAACTGCACTATCCGCGGCATGAAGTTTATTCCTCCTCCGCACGCTGGCCGAGCTTCTTCAGTTTTTTCTCCAGGGCATCCGGTTTCATCTCCAGAATCTCGGCGGCCTTCGAAATATCGCCGTCCGCCCGAGCCAGAGCATCCTTTATTTTATCCTGCAGCTTCCAGTCCTGAATCATGCGGTAAAGCGTTCGCTCTCCGATTCCCAGCATCCGCGCGGCTTCCTCCCGCTTCCCTTCCGTCAGATCGAGAGCCCGCTCCATGTAATAGCGCTCCACTTCGCTCATCGGCCGGCCAATCAGGTGATCGGCCCCGACGCTCACGCTGTTTCCGATCGCTGACCCCATCAGGCTATCGAAATCCTGCACGTCATCCTTACCGAGTATGCCATCGTGGTCTTGAACCACCATGCTCTCGATGAGATTTCGTAATTCCCGAACGTTTCCCGGCCAGTTGTAAATGGTGAACGCCTTTTTCACTTCCTCCGAGATGCCCTTGACGTGACAACCATGACGCTGATTCATCTCCTTGATGAAATGGGCACATAACAGGGGAATATCTTCCTTTCGTTCTCTCAGAGCCGGCAGTCGAACCGTACCGACCTTCAAGCGAAAATAGAGATCCTGCCGGAACTTTCCCTCAGCGATCATCGCTTCGAGATTCCGGTTGGTTGCCGCTACCAGTCGCACATCGATTTTGATGACTTCGTTGGAACCGATCCGGCTCACTTCCGAATTTTCCAGAACCCGCAGCAACTTGGCTTGCAGGTTTAAGGGCATGTCGCCGATTTCGTCGAGAAACAGCGTACCGCCATTGGCGTACTCGAAACGTCCTTTGCGGAGCTTATCCGCCCCCGTGAACGCACCCGGTTCATGTCCGAACATCTCGTCGTCGAGAAGATTGTCATTTAAGGCCGCACAGTTCATGGCGACAAAGGGCTTTGCCTTTCTGGGGCTGTTAACATGCAGGGCTTTCGCGGCCAGTTCCTTACCGGTACCGTTCTCACCGAAAATCAGAACGGTGGCTTTGGTGTTTGCAAACGCTTTGAGCCGATTGATGACTTCATTCATCTTCGGGCTGATGCCGATGACCCCTTCGTAGCCGAATTTTTCATCCAACCTCTTCTGCAGTTCACGATTAATGCGAGCGAGCCGGGCTTTTTCCGCGCAGGAATCGACCACGGCCCGCAACTGAGCCAGATCGAGCGGCTTCTCGAGGTACTTGGCCGCCCCTTCCTTCCAGGCTTCCATCACGGTCTTCTTGTCCCCGTCGCCGGTGATGACGATGACCTCAACTCCCGATTTCTTGGGATCGATCTTCCGCAGAATCATCAAACCATCCAGATCGCCCAGTCTCAAGTCGGTAAGAACGATATCGAAAGACTCGTTCTCGAAGATCTTCATCCCTTCTTTGCCACTATGAGCCAGAGTGCACTCATAACCCGAGCGGGAAAGGCTTTCGGAGATCGTTTCTGCCAGGAACTTTTCATCGTCGATAACCAGGACGCGAATCGGTTCATCGAGGGGTGTTGACATGTTTTCGCTCGAATTCTTCTGCAAACAATCTAATCATGCTATGATTCAACTGCCATATTGGCAGCTTCTCTAAGATTAAGCCTTCGTAATTCAAGTCCAGCGCACCGGGTGTCGATCTTACAACTGATGCGATTGTTAGAACCGTTAAACTTTATCGATCGAAGCGAACACCCATGACGGATACGCGTGCTCTCTTGAACCGCATCTCCGCCTTCCGACAGCGGCTGGAGCAAATGCCGCGCCTGCTTCCTGATAGAAGTAGTCTTCGCAGTGAGTTGCCCGAATATCCGGTAGCGGAAAGTGCCCCGGATGAGAAACCCGAAGTGCCCGGCCGCCTCGGAACCCGAGCCCGCCAAGCCTTGGATGAAGCCCGCGGCCTTGTAACTGAACTCCGCAAACTCACACAGCATGCCCTGCTCGATTCTCCACAACCTTTCATTGAGCGGGAAGAACTTCTCGAACATCATCGCGAAACCACGGCGCTCCTGAACGGCGCAATTCGGATGATCCGCTATCTCCCGGAGCCACCCGACGAACAGTGGCTCTGGTGCGAATCGCTCGAAGCTAGTCTCAATGCCGTACGTTACCGTCTGGCGGTATGGAAGGCCTGCCTCGATCGACTGGGAAGCGAGAGGCTGTTGCTCCACAACGTGGCCGTGCTTCTGAATGACATTCACCACACGCAAACGATCGAGCCGGATCGTTTTTCTGCCCTCGTCGATCTGTTCCTGCAGGAATCGACCTCGACCTCACTCACCTGGCTGGAAGTCTCCTCCGAAGATCCGGCCAGTTTCATTGCTCGCCACACGATATTACGTTGCCGGGTCCTCCGAAGGATGGCCTCTAAACAGGATCCAGAATTTCTGAGAAAACTCCTGGCCGCTGGCTTGCTTTGCGATGTGGCCATGTTGCGTCTCCCTGCCGGTCTGCTGTCTAAATCGGACAGCTTGTCTGTGGAAGATCGCCAGCTCATCGAATCGCATCCTTTGCGTAGCGCGGAAATGATTCGTAAAAGCCTGCCTTACCTAACCGAGGTAGCCGAGATAGTGACCGAACATCACGAACGGGACAACGGCACGGGCTATCCAAACTCCTGGAAAAAAGAACAGCTGAAAGCGGAATCGCGCTGGCTGGCAATTGCCGACCAGTACTCGGCCCTGATCGAAGATCGACCCTACCGCCCCGGTTGCGATCCGCGCACGGCCGTGACCGATCTTCTTCTTCAGATGGAACAGGGAATTTTCGACAGCCGGCTAGCATCCGCGTTACTGGAAATCGGCTTGTATCCGATTGGTTCGGCGGTGGAACTCTCGGATGGCAGTCTCGCCGTCGTTCTGGGTCATCCCCGAATTGAAAATCAACTCGCCAAACCGCTTATTGGCGTACTCACCGACGACGAAGGTCGCTTTTATCCGACCTTGAAAATTTTGGATTTGATCAGTTCCCCCGGTTGCTCGATCGTACGCACCTTACCGAAGGCCGAACGTCGGAAGAAGCTCTCGCGACAACATCTCGACTGGGCCCTCTAAGATGTGGAGTTATCTGCGATCGACCCATCATCCCTGGCCTTGCCTACTCTTTCTGCTGCCGCTTCTGGTCGCTTATGAATTTGGCGTATTCTATCTGGGCGGCGCTCAGGCCGATGCTATGCGGAATGGCGCCGATTCCTGGATTCGCTGGGGCTTACAGTACTTTGGCGTGCGGGAGTTTCTGGCCGCTCCGATCCTGATCCTCGCCGTCTTTCTGCTCTGGACTTTTTTTAAGTGGAGCGAACGCCCGGAAGACACGCTCGGTATCATTTTCACGATGATTTTTGAGAGTATCGGCTACGGCCTGGGACTCTGGTGCATCAGCCAGGCCTTCGTGCCGTTTTTGCAATCTCTAGGTGTCACGCTGGGCGTTCAGATTCACCTCACCGACGAAAGTCTAGCTCGACTGGTCACCTTCATTGGGGCGGGCATCTATGAAGAAACGATTTTCCGACTATTGCTGCTCAATGCGCTGGTCCTGATCCTGAAATTCGTATTCATCCCCCGTGTCTTTGCAATGTTTTTGGCGGCCGTTATTTCTTCCATTCTCTTTGCGGCCGCACATCATATCGGGGAGTATGGCGAGCAGACGATTAACAAAGCGTATTTTCTGTTTCGAGTTACGGCCGGGCTCTATTTCGCGGCCATCTACTGGATCCGAGGATTTGGCGTCGCAGTCGGGGCGCATGCCATGTACGACGTGATGGTAGGCATTCCCTGGAAAGTCACCGAATAAGCGAGATTTTAGGGCACTCAAGTCAAAAATGGCTTAACTCACAGCGGCTATCCGCAACGCCCCTATCACCAGCCCTCGTTTTTGGCCTTGTACGATCGCAATTTCTTTCAGATGACCAACGACTTCAAAACCCAGGCTGTCATTGATGCGTTTGGTACCTTCGTTGTGATCGAAGTACATACTCAACAGTGTGGTCACGCCTAGTCTCGGGCAGTGCTCAATCATTTTCTTTTTGAGATACCGCCCCAGCCCCCGTTTGTGAAAGGCCGTGGCGATGTAGAGGCTTACTTCGGCCGTCGCGTCATATGCGGGTCGCCCAGCGTAAAACGAAACCAAGCCGATCCAGGCGGCGATTTGGCCATCGATTTCCGCCACCCAGATCGGTCGTCGGGCCGGATCGAACTTGCGAAACCACTCGAGCCGTTCCTCGACAGTCACCGGCTTCGTATCCGCTGTCGACCAGCCGCCCGGAATCGATTGATTGTAAATATCTACGATCGCCTGAAGATCGGCCTCCACCGCGTCTCGTAGGTGAATATTAGTCTCATCCATCCGCACTGCCGCCTGCAACGTTAAGTCGATAAATGAATCGCGTCTTCCACAATTTATAGCAAGCGATCCCCAAAGTGAGCGGCGATAATCAACGCGGGATAGCCAGCCATTCGAAGGTTCTTTCCAGCGATTCCATCGGTAAGCCAATCACATTCGAAAGCGATCCGCGAACGATTTTCAAATAAGGATCTTTCTCTTCTTTAATGGCATAGGCCCCGGAGCAACCTTCCCACTGCCGGGTGTCGAGATAAGTTTCAATCTCGATCGGCGACAGTTCCCTCATCTCGACCAGCGAAAGTTCTTGATACTGAAATTGGAATCTATCTGAAACTCGCCAAAGACAGACACCGGTCCAGAGTTCATGTACGCGACCGGAGAGAAGCCTCAAAATTCGCCGCGCATCATCTCGATCCAGAGGTTTGCCAATTACAGAATTATCGATCCAGCCGACCGTATCGGCCGCCAGGATAAAACCGTTGTCGACCTTCTCAGACTTAGCCACGGCCGCCGCTTTCAACCAGGCCACTTCCTGAACGTACTGCTGACAGGAAGAGTAACGGGCCTCGGTCGGCTCTTCCGCATTGGAAGGTTGAATATCGAAATGGTAGCCGGCATTTTCCAGAAGATAACGACGACCAATCGAACCGCTGGCCAGAGTCAGGCGGAATGGGAGATGTTTTGCCATGCCTCGAGCACCTTCACGAGTTTATTCCAGAGCAGTTCCGGTTGGAGGTCGTCCATGCAGATCATCCGGTCGCAATTCCGAATGTAACTCCCCGCACAGAAGACTCGCGTTTGAACGGCCCTTTCGAATTGGTCGAACGGTCCATGCAGTTCGACCTTGGTGCAAGTATACGGAGCCACCACCGGCCTGCCCAAGGCTGCGGCCAGGTGCAACGGGCCGCTGTCGTTGCTGACAATCGAATCCATCCGATTCAGAAACGCTGCCAGCTCCGGCAAATTTGTCGATCCAATCTTATTAACGCATTTTCCCTGCAACCGACTTTGCAGCGACCGGGCTAACTCGGTATCCTCACTCCCACCGAAAAGGAAAGCAGTGCCCCCGAAGCGTCGGTGAACTCGATTGGCCAGCTCAGCATAGTGCTCCACCGGCCAGCATTTGGTTGACCATCGAGAGCCGGGTGCCAGCCCGATCCAGGGACGGGGGTAAGCGAGCAGTTGGGAATCGATGATTTGCTGATTCTGGGGTGAGATCGACAGGCGAAATTTTTTCGGCAGACGGCCTACGCCCAGGGCCTCTGCGAAAATCCAGTTCCGCTCCACGGCGTGCTGTTCCAGCAGGCCTGGAGCCGGAAGGATGTCGGTATAAAAGTTTCGTGCCCCCTCGCGGGCATTGGAAAGCCCAACTCGTCGAGTGGCTGAGGTAAATCGAGCCATCAACCCGCTGCGCAACAGTCCCTGCAGATCGAGAGCAAGATCGAATCGTCGTTTTCGCAGTTCTTTGGCAAATTGAAGGCTGTAGCTCAGAGCGGTGCTCAGTCCTTTTTTCATCGCCCCGCGATCGAAGGGCATCACGTCATTTAAAGCCGGATGATTTTCAATTAGGGCCCGATAGCTTTTGTTGATGACCCAGACGATTTCAGCCGACGGATAGCGAATGCGAACCGCTTCCAGGACGGGCAAAGCGTGCACCACATCCCCCAGCGCACTGGGTTTGATGAAGGCGATGCGTTTCGCCTCGTAGTCGGTCAGTGGAACGTTCTGCTTCATTGCCATCCTGGCAGGTGGAGGATTCCTCGGTTATACTCGATTTAGTCTCTGCGCGAGAAGAGCAACCAGCACCAGAAGTCCCGCCGAAAACAAATAAGGGGCTATTAAGCTGAATGGCTGCAAGGACAATCCCAAGAGCGGGCCAAGAATTCGGGCCAGTGCCGAGAAAGACTGGTTTACCCCCAGGACCTCTCCCTGCCTCTGCGGATCGCTCCGCCGCGAGATGAGAGCTTGCACCGAAGGGGTCAGAAAAGCGAACCCAAACACGGTCACTGCAAGTGCAAACAGGAAACTGATCGGCAGAAGGGATTCCGCGAGTTTTCCAATCTGTTCGACAAAACCGGTGATAGCGGAGATCAGAACCATCCCAGCAAAAAGCAGAATCAATCCAGTACGCAACAGACGGATTTCGTCCCAGGTTTTTGACAGTTTGCGGTAGAAATAGCCCTGGGCCAGCATCAGCATGAAGCCAATGTAGGCAAATAGCAGATAATTCGATTTTTCGCCGTAACCGAGTGCCTTTTGCGTCAAAAGCGACAGCGTTCCTTCGAAGCCGGCGAATGCAAAAGTCGCCAGGAAGAAAATCAGAACCAGGGAGCCAATGCTCGGCAAGTAAAGCGTCTCCAGAAGTCGACGCAAATTGAGCCAACTGCGATGTTCGCCCGATTTACCCAGAACCCGGGTTTCGGGCAATTTCACATAGCCATAGATAAATGCCAGAAGGGATAGGATCGCTGCAAGATAGCCCGGACCGCCCCGATATTGCGGGGCAAGCGATACTCCGGCCCAGGCGATCAAAGGTCCAAAAGTAAATCCGATACCGAATGCCGCACCGATGAGAGCCATACCGCGAGACCGATTTTCCCGGGTGGTGCAATCGGCAATCACCGCCTGAGCCGTCGCAATCGTGGCTCCGGCGATACCAGCCCCGCAACGGGCCAGGAACATGAACATCAAAGCGAGCTTCGCCTGTTGGCTTCCCAATTCGGAAGCAAAACCGAATGCGGCGTAGGACAGAACCGAACCAGCCAATCCAATGAGCAAAACCGGTCGGCGACCGATCCGATCAGAAAGACGTCCCCAGAGCGGAGCAAAGATAAATTGCATGGCCGAGAAGGAACAGTACAGTACCGCGATAATCAGCCCGCTGACGCTTTCCGAATAGTTCAACGGCTTTGTGTATTCCTCGGCATAGCGGGGCAGCAGCGGAATAACGATGCCGAAACCGAGTAAGTCGATAAAGACTACCAGAAAGACGATGATCAGCGCGGTTCGCGCAGATCGGGGAGCAGGAGTTTCTTGTTCAGAATTGGGAGACTGATTCATATATCGTCTAAGGAGATCCAACGAGTGTACCGGACAGTAAATGATAGCGAGATCCAGTGGTAAATTCCCTCCCCGAATGTGGTTTCTAACAAAATGTGGGCGACATTTCGTTCGCAATCCGGACGGCCAGTTGCGAAAATAAAAATCTATCCCGTACTTAACCACTTAAATTGCGATGAAATCTCCCACACAAAACGATCCCTCGAGCGAAACCAGTTTTCTGGTAATCGACACGGAAAGTGTTCCGGACGGGAAGTTGATCGGCTTGGTCAAGTATCCCGATGAGATGCTGACTCCTGAGAAAGCGATCGAGAAAGCTCGCCAGGAAGCCATCGAGAATTCCTACAACGGTTCCGATTTCCTACCGGTGACTTTTCAGATACCCGTTTCCGTTTGCGTTGCACGGGTGGGTGAAGATTTCAGTCTGCAATCGGTGCGTTGCATCGATGCTCCGCGCTTTCGCACTCGGGAAATTGTCAAATTATTCTGGGCCGGTATCGACAAGTACAAGGGAGCCCGACTCGTAACCTTCAATGGTCGCGGCTTCGATTTGCCTTTACTAGAACTGGCCGCTTTTCGCTACGGTCTGTCGATGCCCATGTATTACAAGAAACGCAACCGGTACACCGGCGGCGACATCGACCTCATGGACTGGATCACCAATTTCGGTGCCTACCGTTTCCCCGGCGGACTCGATCTGCTCGCGAAATTATTGGGAAAACCGGGAAAAATGGGAGGCATCGCCGGTCATCGGGTCTACGAGTTCTACCAGAACGAAGAGTTTCAGAAGATCAACGACTACTGCATGTGGGATACGCTCGACACTTACTTCGTGTTTTTGCGTTCTCGCGTGATGACGGGCGATATCAAATTGGAAGAAGAGTCCGAACTGATCGGCAGAGCCAAAGACTTGCTGGCTCGACAAATCCCGGAAAACCCCGCCCTGGGTGAATATCTGGCGAACTGGCGGGAACAACCCGGCTGGCCTTAGCGTTTACGCCGCTTTCTGAACGTGCAGCGAGGTCGTACCGTTCACCAGCTTCGATTCGATCAGATCGATCAAAGTGCCCACCGTGTTGCAGCCTTCCAACTCCTGGTGGTTCAGCCGAATACGGTAGAATTCCTCGATCCGCATAATGATGCCGACCAGATCGACGGAATCCAGACCGAGACCTTCCCGCAAGGAGACGGCTTCGTTCACGGTTTCCAACTTCACGTCGGTATCGTTCTGGAGAATTTCCAGCAGCTTGTTCAGAATTTTTTCGCGTTCGTTCATGGAATCCATTCCTCTTGAGGTAAACAGCTGGAGTTTAAATCAATCCCTTTTGTATTGGCTGAGTTCGGTAATCATTCGGATGCCAGATTCCACCGTTTCCTGCCGAACCATGCGATCCGATCCATCGAACCAGAGTTCGGCTTTGACGGCGCCCGTCACTCGCCAGTGGTTGCAAACGACCTGCCGTCCCATTAAAGTCAAAGTTTCGACGCCAACCTTTTCCCACTTGGCATCCAGAATCTTCCCCGTGTCCGCATCCATCAGCACTCGCTCGCCGGCGGGCATTTTCCAATAGGTGGTTGTCCAGGCGTCCGCCTTGAGTAGCCCCTGTTTGCCATCGGTGGTCACGATCAGCCCTTCTTTTTCGGCTTCCACCTTCAGCGTCATCTTCTTGCCATCGTCGTCGGTCTGGGTTTCCACTTTGAGCAGTTTATCTTTCTTCCAGACCTCATAGCCGCGAAGACTGTAGTTGTATTCCTTGAGAAGGTATTTCACTTTGACGGCCACTGCGAAGGCTGCGGTTTCAACACCATCTGCGCGTTCTTCAATGACCAGTTTCAGGGTTCCCGCAGGCTTTTTGTCTGCGAAAATATTGTAAACCCGCTCTTCTTTTCCAGCGGCACGTAGGTAGCCCGGCGCAACCAACACCAACATAAATCCGAGCAATGATGCAAAGCGCATAGGGCACTCCCTGCCACATGAATTCCTTCTCATGAAGAGATTACCGGAAAAGTGGGAAAGTTGTAAAGGTCGATTTTACCGTGGGACTTACCGGTAATTGGCGCCGACCTGCCGGATGCCGGAAGTTGGGCGTCCTAGCTGGGCCAAATCGACGCTTTTTACGTCGTTCCAGTTAGGCCGGCGAAATAAACGGGCACTTTCCTGAGGAGAAAGTTTTCCATTCACCGTCACGTTATCCAACGTCAGGGTCATGGAAATCTGTTGAGCCGGATACTCCAGGACGACGACCTTCGGAACGACCAGATTGGTCTGCCGATCCAATTGGACTCGTTTGATCGTGGCCTTGGCAATCAATTGATTCCGGCTGTCTCGAAGTTCCTTGCCGACAATCTGAGGCACTGGCGCGGAGGCCGTGTACCGGTTGATGATGGTCACTTTGGAGATTGGCTGTCCCTGGCTCTGCGTTTTTTCCGTCAGCTCGTAGTGGTTGCCTCGGACCTCAAGGGTGTAATTTTCAGGCGGCGACACTTCACCCATACCCAGTACGTCTAACACCCATTCCGGTTGGAACGGGAACGGCAGGCGAACCCCTCGCTCAAAGTCGGTGTAGTTGCAATAGAAAATATGGGGTTCGGGAGACTGTTTCACCCAGTACCAGAATTGTTCGTTATTCGATCCCAGATCAACCTGCTGAGCCCCGAAGACTTTGCCCGCCAGCCGAAAGTTTCGAGCCTTTTCGCAGACCAGATACCCTTCGATACTCGGTGCCCGGCGTCCCTGGGCCGTCACTTCCATGCTGATATCGCGGTAATCCAGCATCTGAATCTGAGAGGACTGCCGGCTGAGGTACTTAACCAAGACTTCGGCGGTTGGCGTTTCCTGATTATTCCGGCTCGTTAAGCCCCCTTTGGGGGTATTATCGACTTTGGCGTTGGGCGTGGAGCATCCGCTGGAGGCACCCAGTAGTAGCATGCCGGCCAGGAGCGCAATTCGACTGATCGAACGATTCGGCCGCATGGCGTGGTCATCCTCCCTCGAAAAGTCGAAATAATTCATCTTGCACCGCCTGCATTTCTTCTTCGCTCATCTGCGGATCGACGACTCGAAAGCGTCGTTTCGTCCGGCGATTGAGCAAATGCATCACTTCCGCGTTAGCAGTCTCTCCCGATTCATCCAGCACCAGCTTTTTCCTTCGCATCAGCAGTAACGCCAGGACGAAGAGAAAATTTTGTCGTTGCGGTTCCGCTGTATCGGCGAGTCTCTCAAAGCACTCTAAAAGCATTTCGTCGTCGAGAACGATTTTCTTTGCTTCGGCGTCCTGGAGCCGGCAAACCCAGTGGGCAATTGTGCCTTCCGGAGCTCCAATCCAGGCGTTCAACGCGTAATCTCGACGGCACAGCCTGGCATTTTCTTCGATGAGTGCGCTATGAATACGTTCGCCCACTTCGAGCCGGCGACCGGTGATGGCACAAACCCGAGTCGGTTTATCCACCGTATAGGCATTCATCGACTATCTCCATCCTACGTCGGAGCAACAAATTTTCACAATAGCAAGCCGGGTCCGACCCGATGCCGGTTCCACAAAAATTAACGAATATGCCAAGAAGGCAGGATAAGCTGGGTTATTTGATTAATTTGCCGAGCTCTTCCCGCAATAATCCCAGCGATTCGTCGCCCCAGCCGACGCTAATTTTGCGAATTACGCCCTCGCCATCCACGAGCACAATCGTAGGAGTCGATTCAATCCCCTGGGCTTTTCGGAGATCCGTGGCATTGATGATCGGGAAATTCACAGGGACATTATCCCCCTGCTTTCGGGCGGCTATCGGATCGCCAATGGCCATACCGACTATCCGCACTCGAGCCCGGAAATCCTGTCGCAGAAATTCCCCGGCTTTCAAAACCGCTTCAGCCGTGCCCGCATGCGGCTGGTAGTAAACCAGAACAATCGGCTTTCCTTTCGCCTGGCTCAATCGCCAATTTTCCCGCGCGGAACTCATTAAATTTTCCGCTTCGAAATCGATGATCGGCTTATTGACCGTGAGTGGCCCTGAAGGAGTTTCGACCCATTGAGGCCGGCTGGGCGCCAAGTGCCCTTTTATCGCCGCTTCAGCCTTCCGCTTCAAACTGTGCAGAGCTTCGCGGTAGAGCAGAGATTCTCCCAGAGGTCGCTGCGATTCCGTGTAATAGTCGATTCGACCGAGAATTCGACTGAAGCCGCTCGGCCCGTTCTTGCTCAACTCGTCGACAATTTTTTCGTAATCCTCGTCCAGAGTTTTCGCCATAGTGATTTCTTCCCGGCGTTCGTCGTAGGCGCGTCCGCTATAGCGCAATTGGCCGGTGTGTTCGTAATTCAGTTTGGTCCGGAAAGTCACTTCGGATGTATTAGCGTCCTTCCGCTCGAATATTCGCTCCATCTTCATGCTGAAACCATGAGCCGTGGAATACCAGATGTTTTCCTGAATTCGCCAGGTCATTCTGCCGCGCACCGTATCGCCCCAGTCTTCGCTTTGCTGCTGCGTGGAAATCACATGGCAGCGTGCCCCGCGCAAGGGTTCAATCAGCTCCAGCTTCGAATGTCGGAACGGCCGGCCGAACTCGGGAGTATCCCATTTCCCGTCCTGCATCCAGTTATCCGGCAGGTTGGGAAGCATGCTCAGTTCTGGGAGGGGCAGATTATCGGGTGGTAAAGCGATAAAAGCTTTTAATTGCCGTTCTTTTCGCTTCGCGGCGTTATCCGAGAGCGAGGCGGAGGTTTGCTCTAATAAAGTGCCTTGAGGCGTGAGACGAGCCAGCACGAGTTTCGCTGTCGAAAGTGGTTTCGCCGTCGATTTCGCGTCTTTCTCGGCATGTAGCTTTAGTACAGTCAGAATCGCCACGTCGTACCCGAATTCATGGCTTTCGAGAACGAAGAGCCGGTTTTCGAAGGAATAGTTCCGGCTGGCAGTCACGCCGGGGCGCAACATCTCTTCGCGGAACGTACCTTTCCAGGTGATCTCCTGTCCGCGCTCCAGCCGGATGACCGGCGGCGACGGTGAATCCAGACAAAGCAACAAGCTGGCGAAGAGTGTCGCAAACATGGTTCCGAGTCTCTCTGTTTCGGGCCCGCGAAAAATAACATACCGGGCCAACTCGGCAAGAGCAGTCTGCCGGGACCGATGCGACGTTAGAGGAAATTCAGAGAGGGTTGGCCCAACCGGGGAATTGGGGTAAACTAGTATAATTACCCGTATTTCAATGACTGAGGAATTATCCATGCAAGCCGCTTATGATTGGCTGCAAAAAAATCACGAAAAGATAATCCGAAATCTCG
The DNA here is from genome assembly GCF_018398935.1 of Telmatocola sphagniphila. Taxonomy (GTDB): domain Bacteria; phylum Planctomycetota; class Planctomycetia; order Gemmatales; family Gemmataceae; genus Telmatocola; species Telmatocola sphagniphila. Next base: position 3,141,298 of record NZ_CP074694.1, read on the forward strand.
CTGATCTCGTTGCCATACCCAGTATCAGCACCGATGGGGAACACGCTCATGAAATCGAGCGGACCGCCAAGCTGACTTGCGACCAGATGCGGGAAGCCGGGCTAACCAACGTCGAAGTGCTGCGCGTCGGCTCCTCGCTCCCCTATGCTTACGGCGAATGGCTGGGGGCACCGGGCAAGCCGACGGTATTCCTGTACGCCCACCACGATGTTCAACCGGTGAACTACCGCGAACAATGGGAGACCGATCCCTGGCACCTGACGCGAAAGGATGGCCGGCTCTACGCTCGCGGGGCCGCTGACGATAAAGGCGCCGTCGCTGCCCAACTCGGAGCCATCGCCGCTTATATGCAGACTAATGGTTCCCTTCCGGTGAACATTAAAATGCTGGTGGAAGGGGAAGAAGAAGTCGGCTCGAAAAACCTGATGCAGTTCTTCGAACGACACAAGTCGAAACTCCAATCCGACGTCATTATCGTCTGCGATACCGAAAATATCGAAGTCGGCCTGCCGTGCATCACTTATTCTCTCCGAGGCATTGTCCAGGCACACGTGCAGGTGAAATCGGCCGAGATTCCGGTTCACAGTGGCATGGCTGGCGGCGCGCTGCCCGATGCGGCAATCGCTCTCAACGTCCTGCTCAGTCGATTGTTCTGGGATAATGCTCCTTACAACATTCCCGGGATGTACGATCAGGTCCGCCAATGTACCGAAAAAGAGAAGGCCGCTTTTCGCAAGTTGCCGGGCGACGAGAATAAATGGCGAAAAGACTGCGGAGTCTTACCGCAAGTGCGTTTCGCGATGGAAAAGGGGATGACCCCTTACGAACAAACCTGGCGCCGACCCGCCGTGACGATCATCGCTCAGGAAGCCAGCAACGTGAAGCGGGCTTCAAATCAGGTTCTGCCGACCGCCGAGGCCATCGTCAGCTGCCGCATCGTTCCCGATCAGGAACCCGAAAAAGTCTTCAAAAGCCTCGAAGAAGTCCTCACCAAGGACGCGCCCTGGGGCGTTCAGGTCACCGTGACCAATACAGGAATGGTCGGTTGGTGGATGACCGACCCTAACGGCCCCGCTTTCGAAGCGGCTCTGGGCGCTCTCCGGAAGGGATTTGGCAAGGATCCGGTGGCCATCGGTTCTGGCGGCAGCATCGGCTTTGTCGGCCCGCTCGCCGAACTGTTCGGTGGTGCACCTGCCCTGCTGCTGGGAATCGAAGATCCCGCCAGTAATGCCCATGCTCCCAACGAAAGCCTGCATGAAGGCGATTTCAAGAAGCTGATGATTTCCCTAGTGGATCTGTTCGACAACCTCGGAAAATTACCCGGTGGAAAAGTGAAGTAACCACCCCTGAATCCGTTCAGGCGATTCTGAAAGTCTCAAAATCGCCGGTATTTTCCATTTTCGATCTTTCGCGGCCAGCTTTTGATTCCCGTCCACGCTCAATTCTCTATCAATTCCTTGTGGGATTGAGAATATCGCGCCGTTGCGGATCTCCTGGACTCTTGTGGAGGCGTTGTGCAAATGCCTGGAAAATTCGTCGAAGAAGTTCAGCTGCATGGACACATACTCGATTCCCTTCTGTTGCCCAAAGTGCTGGATACAATCCTATCTCACGGCGGCAATTATCACATCAAGGATTTGCGTCTGGGCAATCGGCAGAGCGATCCGAGCCGGGCGCTGCTGGAAGTTCGTGCCGATTCCGCGGAGAAACTCGAAGAGATCCTGAGTATCATCCACGACCACGGCGCAATACCCACGCATGACACCGATTGTCAGATCAAAGCCGCCGATATTGCCGGCACCTTTCCCGATGGCTTCTATTGCACCACCAATTATCGCACTCAAGTTCGCCTGCAGGGTGAATGGGTGGAAGTTGAAGACATGGAGATGGACTGCGGCATTCTGATCGATCCCGAAGGAGCCGCGGCCCGTTGTATACCGATGACGAACGTGCAGGTCGGGGATGGCATAGCCGTCGGATTGCGTGGGATTCGCGTTTTTCCTCCCGAATCTCAACAGCGTACCGATCTTTTTGAATTCATGTCCAGCCCGGTTTCGAGTGAAAAACCGAAAGGTGTAACCGTTCGGGAAATCGCCGCCGCCATGCGCCGGAGCCGACAAAGTGGGGAAAAGATTCTGGCCGTGTTGGGGCCGGCGGTAGTGCATACGGGCGGTAGCCTGTGGGTGAGCTGGCTGATTCAGGCGGGCTATATCAATGTCCTCTTTGCGGGGAATGCGCTGGCCACACACGATATGGAACAGGCGTTTTATGGAACCAGTCTCGGCGTTTCGCTGGAACGCGGGATCCCGGCCGCAGAGGGGCACGAGCACCATCTCCGGACGATTAATACGATTCGTCGAGTAGGCGGGATTCGCAAAGCGGTAGAAACGGGACTACTGAAAACTGGCATCATGTTCGAATGCATTAAAGCCAATATCCCGTATGTTCTTGCTGGCAGCATTCGAGACGATGGCCCCTTGCCCGACGTCATCACCGATATGATTCAGGCCCAGGCGGAGATGCGCAAGCAGATTCCGGGTGTGGGATTTTGTCTGATGGCGGGTACAACCCTGCATTCCATCGCTACCGGGAACATGCTGCCCGGTTGGGTGAAAGTGGCCTGCGTCGATATCAATCCCGCCACCGTGACCAAACTCATGGACCGGGGCAGTACGCAAACCATTGGGATCGTGAGTGACGTGGAGCCGTTCTTCCGCTCTTTGGTGATGGAACTGGGTAAAGAATAATCGAGCGTACCGAAATATCGAATGAAAATCATCACGCGACCGATTTCCGAATGGACGCCTTTCATCGAGCTTCCCGACAACGAAGTTCATGTCTGGGTAGCTCCACTCGCCGAGAATGGCAGCAATGGTTCTCATCAACGATTTCTTTGTGAGGAAGAGCTGAAGCGAGCGGAGAAATTTCGTTCCGAGAAAACCCGCAGCCAATTTATTTCCTCACGAGGCACTTTGCGCTGGTTGCTTTCGGGTTATCTCGGTCACGAGCCAGAACAGGTCGCCATCACTTACGAAGCGGCCGGTAAACCGATCCTGGCCGGTCAACCTTTCTATTTCAACGTCACCCATTCCGAAGAAGTGGCGGCCTATGCGGTTTCCAAAGCGGGTCGTGTCGGGCTGGACATCGAACGCTTGCGAACGATGGAGAACATTGAATCGATTATCGAGCGATTCTTCACCCAAAATGAGTTCCAAGCCTTTCAACAGGTTCCGCTCGAACTGAAGGAAATCATTTTTTTCCGAATGTGGACGCGTAAAGAGGCTCTGCTGAAAGCCATCGGCCAGGGGATTCATGCCCTGGAGCTATGCGAAATATCGGTATCGCCGCACGAGGAGCCTCGCGTGCTGAAAATGATGAATGAAGAGAACTGTTCGGATCGTTGGCTGCTGAAGGATTTGGATTTAGCTCAGGGTTATCAGGGGGCATTGGCCCTGGAATTAAAACCCTGAGCGAACTCCATCGGTCTACAAGCCCAATCTCGCAATCGCCGCATCGAGTATTTTTCCAATCAAGGCTTCGTACGGCACACCCTGCAACTGGGCAATTAGGCAGATATCGCCGGTGTCGGGATTCAGTCCCGGTAATGGGTTGGCCTCCAGGAAGTAGGGTATGCCATCCCGAATCCGAAAATCAATTCTCGCGAAGTCCCGACAACCGAGAATATCGTAAGCGGCTAAGGCCGCATTATCGAGAGCGTTTAGCGTCTCCCGGGGCAGCTTTGGCGGGCTGGCATACTCGACCTGATTCTTCCAGTCTCTTTTCACTTCGAGAGAGTAGACGAACTCTCGGGTGGGCTTTCGCGGCACGATCTGCAAGGCCCCAAATACCTCCGCACTACTGCCGTTTCCGGTGATGCCCACTGTAACTTCATGCCCTTCTATGAACTCCTCGACCAGCACCGGTTGTTTATAGTCGTGCCAGAGCGAAATTACCGTTGGACCGAAATCCTCCGCATTTTTAATGAGGCACTTATTTCGAATCCCCTTGGAGGACCCCTCGCAAGTCGGCTTAACAATCACCGGAAGCGTCAGTTGCGATTCCGTCAACATGCTGGCGAATTCGGACATGTCGCCGTCGTACTTCTGCTCGGGAAACTGGAGCACAATTCCTGGGGCGATCATCACGTCCGCATCTTCGACCGTTCTTCGCGCGAGATCTTTATCGAGGGCCAGCCCCAGAGTGAGAGGGTCAGAACCGCAATAGGGGATATTCAGCATCTCACAAACCGCCGGGACGCGCGATTCACGCGACCGGCTGATGCCGTGCCCTTCAGAAAGGTTGAAAACGAGATCGGGCGCCGATTTCAGCACGGCCTCAATGAACTCCCGGCCTCCCCCCAATGAGACCACTTCGTGGCCCCGCTGTCGGAAAACTTTGGCGAGAGCCTCGATGGTGTCGAGATTGTCGAACTCTTCATACATATCATCCGGGGCATTGGCCGGGGCCGGCGATTTCGGCTTGAGGTCGAATGCGATGCCAATTTTCATGGAATTCCTTGAAGTGTGCGGATCTCATAATTCCCGAGCTCGACGCTCCAGATCGTCGATATCCTCACGCTGGACTTTCGGTTTCGGGGGGGCGGCCTGCCATTCCCCATCGGGGGGATCGAGGGAGAGTTCCGTTGTATAAGCTTCCAGTTCGGAAGTCAGGTCGTAAGTAAAGTTGTTCGTTTTTCGAAGCTTCAATTCCCGGCGGTAGCTGGCCGTCTGAACCCAGAAGGAGACACTACTGCAGGCGATTGCAATCAGGAACGCGACATTGACCAGCTTAATGAAGGGAGATTGAGATATCTCGGAAGCTATACTCGCGAAAATCTCCAGAATCGTGGCCCAGGACCAGACTTGCCCCGCCTTGAACGCGAAACTTTCCCCTGCCGTATTCCATCCTCGATCTGAATACTCATTCTGTAAGGAGCGCGGAATCTGCTTCGCCAGCACGTGAACCCAGAAGAGATTCAGGATCGGAACCAGCAGCAACCAGACGAGCCCGGGTTCCAGGGTGCGATTTCGCCGTTTCACCGCTTCTAATGTGCGCTGCAGGGAAATCAAAAAGAGAATCGAAGTGGCCAGATACACCAGAACGACAATAAAAATGGCTACCAGCGCAATAATTATCGCGGCCTGCTGTGCCGGTTGTGCATTGGCCTGAGGAAAGCCTGGTCCCATTTCGCTCTCACGTTTTCAATTCGTTTTAGCTCAGTATACAACAATACCCGAGTCGGATGAAAGGGTCTGAGCTCTCCACCAAACAATAAATTTATAGGACTTCGCCGCTGGTCGAATCCCGTCAAGGACCAAATCGCTCGGAGATCACTCGTCTCGAACAGGAAAGGAGAAACGGCGGGTTGCTAGCCGATTCTCATGAAACTTTCCTCTTCTGGGTCTAGCTCTATCCGAGAAGCATTTGGCTTTACTTTCCGAGTTCCCGAATCCTAAATTAACCTATGTGGTTTGCCGTTCTCCCTGCAAAGATACTCCGCTTGTGACTGAACACGAATCGTTTCTCCGAATCGTTTGTGAATACCCCGATGAGGATACACCCCGCTTGATTTTTGCCGATTGGCTGGAGGATCAGGGGGAACTGGCCTCCGCGGAGTTCATTAGAGCGCAGATTCTTCGGGGTGAAGTGACGCAGGTCGTCAGCCATATCCGGCCCGAGATCGCCATTCCCCACTTCCTCTACTCCATCGATGTCGATCAGCAAAATGTATCCTCGGTTACCTACAAACGGGGTTTCGTCTGCTCGATCTCGTTGACATCCCGATGTTTTCTGGAAGCGGCCCCGTCGCTATTCACCAAACATCCCATTACGGAAGTTTTCCTAACCGATAAACGGCCGAACCCCATCGGGCCGCGCGATAACTGTCGATATAGCTGGTTCCGACGTTTCCCCGCTCAGTTCGAAAGTTGTTACGATTTACCCGATGGTTTAAAAGTCTTGCTATCGGGAGCCAACCCTTCGGTTTTGTTTGAGACAGAAGCCCAGGCACATGAGTGGTTTTCCAAACTTTGCGTGGAGCAGGGTCGGAAACTGGCCGATCTACCGTCCTATTACCGACACGATTCGTAGTATATAAGACGGACCTTTCGTTCTTAGCTAAATTTTCACACTCTAGTTGTCAGTATTTTCCACATTTCTCTCCCAAAAATTAATTCGGGAGCGAGTTCGAACTTGTACAGAAGACTCGAGTACTTTACGCTTCCATTACCGGAACGAACCAAACAGGACTCGCAATCCTTTCACCAGGTTCGTTCGATTTCCAATCTGTTGGATCGCAAACTCTCTCTCCGAACGTCCAGCAGAATGGGGTTACGGTTTTATGACAGTCCCTTCTCGGGAAAAGCGTCTTTTAGTGTGGATTGAATTTCGTGTTAAACTCGATTTTGCCCGACGAGACAATGACGGTTGGGGCTAACTCTCCTGAAAAACCCGCCGCAGTCCCCTATTTTCACGGTACGTTGGCGACGCTTTGGTCGCCGCGGTTGTTTTATCGCGTCTTTGTTCTGCCCGGCGAGCTGATGTTTTTTTTCCTAGGTTCCACCCGGGATGTCTCGAAATCTCAAGCCCCCACTATGGGAGGTTTGAGGAACGGTTCGAGCTACAGAACCAAAGAGAATTTGCCGATTTTCGATGTGCCAAGCGAAGCCGCCCTGCAGGAAACGCTGGCGAAAAACAAGAATCACTTCCGAGTACCACAGTCAGAACTCCAATTTGCGAAGATCGATCGGCCGTTACGGTGGACTTCCTGGATACGACGCTTATCGAGTCATCCGGGCACTTTGCATATCCAACATCCGGTTGCGGGTTCACAGATCCTCTGCTTCAACAGCATCGACGATATGAGGGTGGCCATCATCGGCTTGCCTATGCTGGTTTCGGATCAGATCTCGATCCAGGTGGTGTGGAATAAACGAAAGCGCAAATACGAGCGAAAAAGAGTGTGAGCTGGAATCAGAAAGGCTCGAAAAAGCACGAAAAGCGAGCTAATTAAGCCAGACGGCATAATCTCAAATTCTGTCAACTATGCTTGCATAAGCCCAAAATCTGTTGCAAAGGATTAAAAGAGATTTAATCCACTTATAGAATTCGCAACGACGGTTCCGGGCGAACGAACTCGTCCAGGGTGGATTTCGCTTAGGTATGTCTCGTGCTGTTGGTGGGTAAACGACTTATAGCTCTAAGTGCGGATGAGTTGGGTTCATTTGAAATGGGGTCATGAAACCACGCCTGATTGAGAAATACCGGATGCACACAACTTCCATTCTCATTGCTAATCCCAACGACGTTCCGGCGATCGCGGAGGATCTTCAGGCAGAACTCCACTGGAATGGCTTTACGGTCTGCGATCTCAATCAAGTTCAGCTCTGCACACTTTTGTCGCTTTTAAAATCCGACTCACCCGATGCCGAGTTCGAACACTATTCCTCCATCCTTCAAGCGGCCCCGATTCCCCACCCGGCCAACGAAACTCAGGTTTTCATCATTCCTGCGAATCTGGTACAGGAACTGGCGGTCCTGGCCGATCTTGACCAGTCGGAGTTTATATCGTTGAGTATTGCCTGGGTTATGACCGATGAAATGAACGACTGGACAGTACCCGAAGTGGGAGAGTTGCTCCACGATCTGGGATATTTAGCACAAGCGACCCTAGCCAAAAACCAATCGATTGTTCTTCGGGTTTGCCAATCCGAAGACTGACAGTTTTTATGAAGTGCCTGCGGTAGAATGAGCTAGTTCTCTTTCAACCAAAAGGAACTTTCCCCGTGCGCTTAAGAAAGTAAATCGCGAACGCCCTCGCCTGGGAAATCGAACAAGCGATAGGGCCCGAACAGCGCGCAACGCTTTTTCATTTCATTGCGGCTACGACTGGACTGACCACACTACTCTTGATCGCACTCTTCTTTCGGAATCTTCTGGGATTTTATGGCTGGTTTTTGGGTGTTCCCCTCGGAATAGTGCTGGGATTTGTGGTGATGGTCGTCACCTTCCGCTTAGTGATTACCGTAATGATGCGGGTGGCTCGCTGGCTTGAGGGTGATGGAGAGCAAACCCAAGATTCCGCTCAGAATTCGTAATCAGTGTTTCCCTCGCACTGCCGTGAAAAAAACCTAGTAGATCGCTGCCAGCCAACATTAAATCAAGCTATCAACCTGGTACCGAGCAGCGGGAATCAGAATTTAAACTAACAGATAAGTGAATTTTAGTGATTTGACGTAAACTAGAATTGCGTCACTACTTAACCACTACACCCCACAGGAGTCGAACCTGTAACCTTCGGTTCCGAAGACCGATGCTCTATCCAGTTGAGCTAGGGGTGCATATCCTCAAGACAACCTACTAAAGAAAAGGTTATCGCCCGCGGGCGATTTGTCCAGTCGGAGATTTTTCCGTGAAGCCACTACGGTTCATCATGATCGGCGGATTCCTCGGCGCCGGTAAGACCACCACCCTCGCACGTCTGGCCCGATATTACATGGATCGCGGCCAGAAAGTCGGGCTGGTCACCAACGATCAAGCCCAGAATCTGGTCGATACCAATAGTCTGCGCTCTCAGGGATTTGATGTCTCGGAAGTGGCCGGGGCCTGCTTCTGCTGCCGATTCGACGACCTCGTTAATCGAGTCACCCAGCTTCAGGATGACTCCCGACCCGAAATCATCCTGGCCGAGCCGGTCGGCAGCTGTACCGATCTGGTGGCCACCGTCATTCAGCCGCTGAAGGACCTCTACAAAGGACGTTTCGAGGTCGCTCCCTATGCCGTCCTGTTCAAGCCGAGCCATGGACTGAAGATTCTTCGGAACGAATCGTCCGGTTTCTCCCCCAAGGCCGCGTATATCTTCCGCAAACAACTCGAAGAAGCCGATGCTTTGGTGATTAATCGCATGGACGAGATCCAACCCGCTCGGCTCGCAGAACTCGAAAAACTGCTGAACACGGAATTCCCCGGTGTTCCCGTCCTGGCGATCTCCGCCAAAACCGGCCAGGGTTTTGATGCTTTGCCGGAATTGTTGGATCAGCAGGGCGCATTTGGTAAAAAAATTCTAGACATCGATTACGACATCTATGCCGAGGGGGAAGCCGAAATGGGTTGGCTGAACTCCAGCGTGCATCTGGTCGCCGAGCGTCCTACCGAGATGGATCCCCTGCTCATGGAAGTAATCGTTCAACTGCAGGATCGCATCCGGACTCTCGGGGGTGAAGTGGCTCACCTGAAAGTCATCGGCATGGAAGAAGGCGGCGCCTTTGGGGTGGCCAATCTCGTTTCGAGCGCCGGTCAGCCCGAATTTTCGCTCCCTTCCAATTCCTTGTTTCAAGTCGCTGATCTTATCATCAATGCCCGAGTGGCTATCGATCCCGAGGCACTTCAGAAAGAAGTCGAGAAGGTTGTCGCTCAGTCCGCCCTGAGTCGAAATCTTCAGACGGAGTTTCGACAGATCCAGAGTTTGCGCCCCGGTCGCCCGGTTCCCATCCATCGCTATTCGGAAATAGTATAAAACCAACCTATGCGAACCGAAATCCTCGACCTCGACAACTCCGTGGCCAACCAACCTGAATTGGGTAAAGAGGTTAAACGAAAGCACGACCTTACCGAATGGGGTCCCAAAATCCGCATGGGATGCGCCTATTGGCGGTTCAGCTCCTTTGCTCGGAATGTCCCTACTTCGGATCGCCCCCGGCTTAGCTTTATCGGTTCGGGCGACTTCCATCATGTGACCCTGGCGCTTCTGAAGAAAATTCAGGAACCCTTTCATCTGGTAATCCTCGACAAGCATCCAGACTGGGTAAAGCTGATGCCGATCATGCACTGCGGCACCTGGTTATCCCATGCGTTGAAACTGCCGCAGGTGAAAAATGTCTATCACTTCGGCGGCGATCTCGACTTCGATAATTTCCTGCAGAATCTGGCCCCCAGAGGAGCCTTGAAATCGGGACGAGTGAAAGTTTTCCCTTCGCATCGCACCTACACAAAGGGCTTTTGGAAAAAGATCTCGCACCAGCCCTTGCGGCCGGATGCAGCCAAATCCTGTACCGACGAGAACATCAAGGAATTGCTGAAGCCCCATGCTGAAGAGCTGAGTAAATACCCGCTGTATATTTCGGTCGATAAAGATGTGATGCGGGTCGGAGACTCGGTGGTCAACTGGGATTCAGGTCTATTGCGGCTGAAGGAAATCGAATTACTCATTTCCAACTTGATCGAGATCAACGGCCAGCCTTTAGTTGGTGCCGATATCGTCGGTGATTGGTCCCGCGTAAGACTTCGGGGTCCTCTGCGGGAAATGCTCGACTGGTCCGAACATCCTGTACTGGATGTCGATCCCAAATTCAGCCTGGAAACCAATCAGAGCACGAATCTCCGGCTCCTCGATCTGTTCAAAGGATAACACCTTCGGAGGATGGCTATGGCAACTTTTCCTCGACGGCAGTTCCTGGCGGGAAGCGCCGCTTTGGCCGGTGGTTCCCTCTTGCCCCATCCCGCTCGCTCCGAAGAACCTGCTAGTCCTCCCGCGCTCTTCAAGTTGGGCATGGTTACCTACAATGTGGCCGCGAACTGGGATCTGCCGACGATTCTCAAGGTCTGCAAAAATGTCGGGATCGCAGCGGTGGAATGTCGCACCACTCATAAGCACGGCGTCGAGCCGAGCCTCACAGCTTTAGAGCGTTTAACAGTCAAAAAGCAGTTTGCCGATAGCGGCATCGTCTTCTGGGGCTGCGGCTCGGTTTGCGAATTCCACTCGGATAAGGAAAGCGTCGTTCAGAAAAATATCGAAGACTGCAAAAACTTCCTGAAACTGGTGGCGGATATTGGCGGCCATGGAGTTAAAGTCCGACCGAACGGCTTACGCAAAGATATCCCGGCGGAAAAAACTCTGGAACAGATCGGCAAAGCGCTAATCCCCTGCGGCAAAGCGGCCGGAGATCTGGGGTTGGAAATCTGGGTCGAAGTTCATGGCAAGGACACCCAGGAACCGGTCAACATCAAAAAAATCATGGAATTCTGCAATTTATCGAATGTGGGAGTAACCTGGAACTCCAACGCCACCGACATCAAAAATGCTTCGATCAGCGCATCATTCGACTTGCTTAAACCCTGGATCAAGTCCTGTCACATCAACGAAATTTATAACGACTCTCTCGGCAAATATCCCTATCGGGAATTATTCCGGAAATTCCGCGAAATGAAATACGACCGCTACACGATGATCGAAGTGGCGCGAACCCCGGTCGATGTCGCCAGCGGGGAAGATATGCTGCGTTACTACAAAGCGCTGTGGACGGAACTGGTTCGGGCTTAAGTCACTGTTCAATTTTTCCATTCCTTATATTTCTTAAGTAAAAGCACTGCCATCACGCATGAGCGCAACAGTCTTTTTTGCGAAGATTTCCACACATCATAACTGATCGACATCGAGGTTTTATGCTCCGACGAATATTCCCGTTGGCGTTATGCATCCTGATTGGCTGCGGGAACCCGCCTCAGGCGCCTCAACCTCCGGAACCCCCCGTCGTAACTGTCGAAAAAGTCATTGAGCGCGAACTCGATTCCAATCTCGATTTCACCGGCTATCTCAAAGCGCCCGAAGATCCGGAAATCCGTGCTCAGGTCACCGGCTACTTGAAAGAAATTGCTTTCACGAACGGCGAGCTAGTGAAGGAGAATCAAATTCTCTATCAGATCGATCCGGAACCTTATGAAGCGGCCATGCTGAACGCCAAAGCCAACGTGGAGAAGGCCAAAGCCGATGTTATCACCGCGGACTCCACTCTGACGCGAGCTACTCTCGATTACGATCGAGCAGCAAAATTACGGGATACCAAGAGTTTGAGCGTGGAGGAGTTCGATACTCGCCGAGCGGCCAAGGATGCGGCGGTGGCTGGTGTGTCCGCAGCCAAAGCTGCTCAACTCGCCGCAGAAGCCAGTCTGAAAAAAGCCCAATTCGATCGAGATAATTGCACCATTCGCAATCCGGTCAAAGGCATCAGTCGTATAAGCCAAACTTACATAACAAAAGGGGCACTGGTCACCGCGGGAAGTTCCGTCCTCTGCAAGGTTGTCTCCCTGAACCCGATCCGCGCCTATTTCGATGTCGATGAAATGACTTCGCTTCTCTATCGCCGGCAAATCTACGATACCAAGGAACTGGCCGACCCGTCGAACAAAAACCAACTAGATTGCTGGGTCGCCATGAAGGACGAAACCGAAACGCCCGATGGCAAATACCCGCACCCCGGTAAACTCGTCTACGTTGCTCCGGAAGTCACGCGGGGTACCGCCACGATCGAAGTTTACGCGGAAATCCAAAATGGCGAGCCCTATCGGTTGCGGCCGGGCGATTCCGTTCGGATCAAGGTCGTAGCCGGGAAATCCAAGAAGTACATCACCATACCGGAAATTGCCGTAGGCAGTCAGCAACAGCAAAAATTCGTTTATGTCGTCACCAAAGACAAAGAAGGTAAAGACATCGCTGAGTTTCGTCCTGTAATTCTGGGTGCCGTCCGACAGGTGGGCAATCTCCGACTTCAGATCGTGGAGAAGGGATTGAACTTAGGCGAAACCATTATCGTCAATGGATTGCTGCGGGTCCGCCCCGGAGCAGAGATTAAACCGAAAGAGATGCCACTGGCCTCGAAGTAAAATCTTTGCGTTCGGAACCGGATGGAAATTCAACTGAATCGGAACCCAGCATGTTTGCACAGTTTTTCATAGTTCGTCCCGTGGCGGCCATTGTTCTCGCCCTGATGACGGTTCTCGTCGGCGTCTTGGCCCTCACCGCCTTGCCCATCTCACAATATCCCGATGTGGTGCCGCCACAAGTCGTGATCACGGCCGCCTATCCCGGACAAAACGCTCAAAAAGTCTCTCTGGAAGTGGCCGCACCGATCGAAGAACAGATCAACGGTGTCGAAGGCATGCTCTACATGGAATCGCAGTGCACCAACGACGGGGCGATGCGGTTGACCTGTACATTCAAAGTCGGCACTAATCCCGATATGGCCCAGGTTCTCGTTCAGAACCGGGTAGCCATTGCTCTCCCCAAAGTACCCGATGTGGTTCGCAACATCGGTGTGGTTACCAAAAAGCAATCCACCGCCATCCTGCTGGTGGTGAATATCTTCTCTGATCGCGATCCCAAAACCGGACAGTTCGTCAAGGACCAACTCGAGGTGAGTAATTTCGCCCGCCTTCAGGTGAAAGATGAACTCGCGCGACTCAACGGCGTCGGGGATGTCTCCATGTTCGGGGAACGCGAATATTCGATGCGAATCTGGCTCGATCCCAACAAGATGGCCGATTACAGTCTCGCGGTTGGCGATGTCACTCGAGCGATCTCGGAACAAAATCTGACGGTGGCCGCCGGTCAGATTGGCGCCCCTCCGGCCCCGGCCGGTCAGAATTTTCAACTGGTTGTGAATACACAGGGCCGCCTTCTGAATGCCGAGGAATTCGAAAACATTGTGGTCTATCGCTCGGGGGAAAAACTGGTTCGGCTGAAGAGTGTGGTCCGCGACACGAAAGTTGTGGATGGACTCTCTGTGAAGGGTATTGAACTGGGCGCTCGTAGCTACGATTCGGAATCTTTCCTGGATGGACAACCTGCTGTCGGCTTGCCCATTTATCAGCTTCCGGGAGCTAATGCATTCGAAACGGCTCAACTCGTGCGTAATACGATGAAAAAGCTGGAGGCGAATTTCCCCGAAGGCATTAAGTACGCCATCGTTTTCGATCCCACCGTCGCCGTGGAGGCCTCGGTGGCTGAGGTGGTCAAGACGCTCATCGAAGCCTTGGTTCTAGTCGCCATCGTGGTCATGGTTTTCCTGCAGAATTGGCGGGCTGCGGTGATCCCGATGCTGGCCGTGCCGGTGGCCTTGATAGGAACCTTGGCCGCCATGTACGTCCTCGGTTACAGCATTAATAACCTGACGCTGTTTGGCATGGTACTCGCCATTGGTATTGTGGTCGATGATGCCATCGTTGTCGTGGAAGCGGTCGAATTTCACATGGCCCGGGGCATGACACCTCTCGCCGCGACCCAACTCGCCATGCAGGAAGTATCCGGCGCTATTATTGGGGTCTCACTCGTATTAGTCGCCGTCTTCGTTCCATCGCTTTTGATCCCGGGCATTACCGGTTTGTTCTTCAAGCAATTTGCCGTCGTCGTCGCCGTTTCGACGCTTTTGTCCGCTTTTAACTCTTTGACGCTGAGCCCGGCTCTTTGCCCCTTGTTGCTGAAGCCGCATGGTCATCCGCCCGCAGAATCCGAAGAATCTCACGCGGCTACTACCCCTGCTCGCCGAATGGATGCACTTCCCGCATTCGGGGTGTCGCTGATCGTTGGATTAATAGCCGCTCACTTTTTTGGGGATGTACTGGGCGGACTATTACCAAAGACATGGTCGCATTTCACCAAGGAAATCGTTGTCTTCCTGATCGCGATGATTCCCGGTTACTTCTCGACCCAGGCGGTGAACTGGCTCCTCTCGTGGTTCTTTCTCTACTTCAATTGGGGTTTCGACAAGACTATTGAAGGTTACGGCTGGTCCGTCAACAGGATGATTCGCCTGTCGCTGATCATGATGGTTGTTTATGTCGGCCTGATCGGCATGACTATTCGCGGTTTTTCGCGAGTGCCGGCCGGATTCATCCCTCAGCAGGATCAAGGCTATCTGGTAGTGAATATTCAATTGCCGGACGGGGCCAGTGTGGAGCGTTCGCGCCGAGTTATCGAGAAATTGAACGATATCTGCCTCGGTCCTGCACTTCCCGATGGCACGCGCGATCGAAGCCAGGGCATCAAGGGCATTCAAAACGTCATCGGGCTGGCCGGTTTCTCGATTTTCGCCACTGCCAATATTTCAAACACCGGCGGCGCCTATATCACTCTCGATCCGTTCGAAGATCGCAAGGGTCTGCATGCGGATGCGATCATGAACGAGTTGAATAAGAAACTCTCCCAGATCGAGGAAGGCTCGGCCACCGCGTTCGGAGCTCCTCCGATCATGGGCCTCGGTAATGCGGGTGGTTTCAAGATGCAGATCCAGGACCGCCAGAACTATGGCTTGGGCGTACTGGAGGGAATGACTTGGAATCTGGCTTTCGCCGCCATGAAAGAGCCGGGTATCCCCTCGGCCTTTAGTACGTTCCGCGCCAGTTCGCCACAGCTGAATGTGAAGATTGATGCCGACCGGGCCTTCAAGCTCGGCGTCTCGGACAAGGATGTTAAGGACGCTCTGCAGGTCTACCTCGGCTCGGCGTACGTCAACGATATCACACTGCTAAACCGCAACTGGCAGGTCAACGTGCAGGCCGATTCGAGCTTCCGCGACCAGGAAGAAGATATCTACAAGCTCAAAGTTCGCAATTCCAAAGGCGACATGGTGCCGTTGGCCGCCTTGGTGAAAGTTGAGCGAATACAGGGACCCAGTAAGGTGAACCGTTACAACATGTACCCGGCCGCCGACTTGAGTGGGTTTACTATCCCGACGATAATTACCACCGGGCAGGCCTTGGATCGCATGGAACAAATCGCCAAACGCGATCTGCCGCCGAACATGACCTACGAATGGACCGACATGGCTTACCAGCAGGTCCAGGCCGCCAATACCAAAGTTCAAATTCCCGGCGTCTTCACCTTCCAGGGGGATTCGACTGTCATCGTTTTCGGATTGAGCACCCTGCTCGCCTTTCTGGTGATGGCCTATATTTACGAGAGTTTTCTGCTTCCGCTGTCGGTCGTTTTAATTGTCCCGATGTGTCTGTTCTCGGCCGTTATCGGTCTGGGTATCGCCCGGCTCGATTTGAACATCTTCACTCAGATCGGCTTGGTAGTTCTGGTCGGTCTGGCCAGCAAGAATGCGATTCTGATCGTCGAATTCGCCAAGCAGAAACGAGAAGAAGGCAAGCCGCGCTGGGAAGCCGCTCTTCAAGCGGCCAAATTACGACTGAGACCGATTTTGATGACTTCGTTCGCCTTCATTCTCGGCGTGGTGCCATTAGTGATTGCAGAAGGGGCGGGGGCCGAAATGCGTCGGGCGTTGGGAACGGCCGTCTTTTCCGGGATGATCGGCGTGACCATTTTCGGGATCTTCTTTACCCCTGTCTTCTATGTGTTGATGCAACGCCTTCGCGATCGATAGATTCCCACATTTCTTTTTCGATCCTTCGAATTTTTTCGAAGGATCGCGACTTCCCGCGACAATATATCTGCATATCGGATTTCTTCCCTCAGAGAGGCCGCATGCGCGATCCGTCGCAAATCCAACGCGAAGCCTTTCTGCGTCAAGCCGTGCTGCGCGGCGACGAAGCCGCCTGGAAAGTCCTTTACGATGATTCGTTCGTCCTGCTGGAACGATATATCCTCTGGCGCTGTGGCCAGCGCCGCGACTGGGCCGAGGAAATCGTTCAGGAGACCTGGCTGATCGCCGTTCGCAAAATCCGCGAGTTCGATCAGCAGCAGGCTCAGTTTGCGAGATGGCTTTCGGGTATCGCGGGAAATCTACTGCGGAACCAGCTTCGCAAATGGCTGAAAGATGTTAAACGGCGTTCTCCTTTGATCGATGAAGCACGGGAGGACAGCCCCGTCGAGAATGACGGTGAGCGAATCGCCCTGGCGTTATCCGAATTGTCCGAGCGGAATGAGCGAGTGCTGAAGCAGAAATATCTGGAGCAACTAACTGTGGAGCAGATTGCCAGCGACTGGGGAGAAACGCCCAAGGCGATTGAATCCTTGCTAACTCGAGCCCGGGAGGCGTTTCGAGAGGCCTTTGAACGGAAGGTGGATCATGCTTCCAAATGAAGAGGAGTTTTTGCTGGGGCCAACCTCAAAGGGCTTACCGGATAAGCTTCGCACGGAACTTTTTCATGCGACTTCGAAAAAGATTCGAACGCGCAGAAAGTTTCGACAGTTAGGCGGTGCGTGTTTACTTCTGGTGACTTATTTGGCTGGTTTGGGCACCTACCGCTTGGTGCGTGAAGCACCGCGGCCGATCATTCAGAAAGAAATCGTTTATGTTCCGATGAAGGAAGTGCCAGTGGAATCCGTGGCGGTGCAAGCGCCCAAGGAAAAAACACCTCAGGAAATAGAAATGGAGGCCGAGCTTTCTTTAGAGACGCAAGAAAGCCGATCCTTCTATCGACAAGCCGCCGACAAATACTTCGCCCGGAATCAGTATGAGCAAGCCATTCGTTGTTACAAGTGTTACCTCGTGAATGCAACTAAAGATGATTTAACACCCAGTTCGGCTGATACATGGCTGCTCGCGTCATTGAAAACGGCCCACGCAACCTATTGAAAATCCATCACTAAACAGGGAGAAAAAAATGAAATTGAATCGACTTCGGGTTTTGTCATTTTTTGTAAGTCTTGGTCTTACGATGCCATTAGTGGCGGAAAACCCGCCTCAGGAACCGGCGAAAAAGAATGAGGCCCCCAAACCATCTAAGGATTCATTGGAAGATTATCTCTCTCGTGGGTTACGAAATAATGCGGACATTACTGTTGCAGAAGTGAAACTGCTTTCGGCCGCAGCCGATCTTCAGAAAGTAAAGCAGACTATTATATCAGATGTGAGCGCTGCTTATTTCAAAGTTTTGACAGCCAAGAAGCAGTTAGAGTACTATGAAGCTGAACTCTCAGGCGTGATGAAGCAACCTACTCCTGCAAAGGATATTGAAATTGCGAAGTGTAAAGCGCAAGTTGTGATTGCTCAAGAAGCTTTGCGGGGAGCCCAGGCAACTCTAGATGCGTTAGTGGCCGACAAACAGACAATGGGCAACCTCGTTGGGGAGAGTGTTCGTGAGAATCTTATTATCAATTATCTCTCGACTAATCTGCAGGGGAATTCCATGAATTCACCACTTAATGGACGCCAAACCAATATTGCGATGGATTCCAAAGGACAACCTATTCAAAGTGCTTTGGCTGAAATCGAAACCAAGAGTATTAAGAGTGAGCTTTCTGAAAATCAGTTAAAAATCCTGGGGCTTTTTTCAACGCCTGTGCAAGATATGAATCCCGAGAAAGGGGAACGCACTCTTGCTGAACTTTGGGATAATTTTCCTGTCGCCATCAAAGAACAAATCAAATTGCGTAGTGCACCGAATTTTTTAAGCACATCTTTAGTTCCTCCCAAAGGCGTCATAACCCTCGCTGCTTGGCTGGAATGGGTTGAGGATTCGATGGAAAACAATCATGTTTTCGTAATACGAGAATACGGCTTGTTCCTTATGCCGACCCAAGAAAAATTTTCAACGGATACCATCTTGGCTACCAAAGCATGGAAACAGTACAAGCATTTGAAAGATTCGTCCCCCAAGAAGTAACCCTTTTCCTTTGCTATTCGCCCACACTTGCCTTACGCTTCAACTCTCACCCAGGAGTTTTTCTGATGAAGCGTTTGCTGTTACTCATGGCATTTTTCTCCCCCTCTCTGCTGCAGGCCGAAGACAAAGACTTCGTTCCGCTCTTCAACGGCAAGGACCTCTCCAACTGGGTCAACGTGAACTGTGCCCCGGAGACCTTCACGGTTAAGGACGGCATGATTCACTGCACCGGCAAGCCTATCGGAGCACTCCGGACTCCGAAGATGTACGAGAACTTCGTCCTGGAACTCGAATGGAGGCACTTGGAAGTAGGCGGCAATTCCGGCGTCTTCATCTGGGCCACCCCACTGGGCGCTCCGGGCGTTCCCTTCCTGCGCGGCATCGAAGTGCAGGTTCTCGACAATGGCTATAACGTCAAAGGCAAAAACGAGTGGTACACCACCCATGGGGACATCTTCCCGATTCATGGCGCTTCCATGAAGCCCATCTATAAAGGCAACGGCCAGCGCTGCTTTCCAATCGAAGAACGCAGCAAATCGTCTCCCGAATGGAACCACTACCGCGTTACCGGCAATAAAGGGACGCTGCGACTTGAAGTGAATGGCAAGCAAGTCTCCGGGGGTGATGAATGCAATTACTGCAAAGGTTACCTGGGACTGGAAAGCGAAGGCGGAGCCATCGACTTCCGCAACATCAAGATCAAGGAGCTTCCCCCGACCGATGCTCCGAAAGATCGTACCGCCCCGGAAGCCAAAGACTGGAAACCTCTCTATACCGGGGTCGATCTCCGGGGATGGAAGGCCAAACCCAACACCTCCCATTGGAAAGTCGATGACTGGCAAATTCTGGCCTTAGCCAATCCGGAAGCCGAAGATCTCTGGTCGGAAGTTTCAGCTAAAGATTTCGAAGTCATTTTCGACCGGCGGTTGCCCGAGAAAGCGGACGCAACTAAACCCATGGAGATCAAAATCGGTAATGAGAAGGAGTTCCGCAAAATTACAGCACCGAGCTACCCGGGGTGGACTCGCTATACCCTTACCATGATGGGGAATCGCTATTCAGTAATGGATAATCGAGGTGGAAAAACGATGTCTCAAGAAATTCCCGAAGGATCACTTCCCTCGACTCGAAGCATCGGGCTGATGGCTAGTTCCTCTGTGAATCTGAACTTCGCCAACCTCTATTTCCGCGAGTTGAAGTAGTCCTTCCCTCTACAGCATCGATTGCGGGTCGATGTCGATTTGCACTTCGACCCCGCTCGTCGGCTTTACCAGGGCCAGCGCGTGATGAAGAACCTGATGGAGGTACTGGGAACTGTCCGATTGAATTTGAAAATGATAGCGGTACTGATCGTTCAACTTGAAGATCGGTGCTTCCGCCGGGCCGAGGATTCTAAACTTCGAACCGGGTTGCCGAACCTGCGGATTTTCCAGAACTCTTTTAAAAGCCAGTGACAATTGCGTCGCATGCTTCTCCGCCGAGTCCTGCTTCAAACTTCTGATCACGATTCTCGCCAGTCGAAAATACGGCGGATAGGAATGTTCCAGGCGATGTTTTAATTCCAGCGACGCAAACTGAATGAAATCGTGCTGGGTCGCTAATCGAATGCTCGGATGCTCGGGCGTGTAAGTTTGAATTAGCACGGAACCTCCTTTGTCCCCCCGCCCCGATCTGCCTGCTACCTGGGCCAGCAATTGGAAGGTTCTTTCCGCCGCCCGGAAGTCGGGCAGGTGCAAGCTGGCATCGGCATTGATAACACCGACCAGCGTCACATTCGGGAAATCCAGTCCCTTGGCAATCATCTGCGTGCCGATGAGTATGTGAATTCCCCCTTCCCGGAATGCATCCAGAACCACCTGATGGCTACCAGGCCGGGTCATCGTATCGCTATCCATGCGCTGCACGACTTTACTAGGGAACTTCTCCTCTATCTCCGCTTGGAGTTTCTCCGTCCCCAGACCCTGATAGCGGACCGACGGTTGCTTACAGGAGGGACATTCGTTTAACGGAGCCTGTTCGTAACCACAATAATGGCAGAGCAAAGTGGAACGTTGCTGATGAAAAGTCAAAGCGAGATCGCAATGCTGACAGTTGGCCACATAACCGCAACCGGGACAATGGATATGTGTGCTGAAGCCCCGGCGATTGAGAAATAGCATGACCTGCCCACCGGCGGTCAGCGCTTTTCGCATCGCCTCTTCCAGGGTCGGGCTGATGGCGAAATGTTTCCCTTTCGATTTGGGTTCGTGCCGCAGGTCGATGATCTTCACCTTCGGCATCGGCAGATCCATCACGCGATTTGGCAGCGATAATAACTCGTAATTTCCTCGCTGGGCGTTGTTCCAAGATTCGAGGGCGGGTGTGGCCGAGCCTAACAGAATCGGGACATTTTCCAGTTTCGCCCGCATCACGGCCACATCGCGGGCATGATAGCGCGGGGTCGATTCCTGCTTGAAGCTACTTTCATGTTCCTCGTCAATAATGATCATGCCGAGTTGCCGCGTCGGAGCGAAAACGGCACTGCGAGCTCCAACGACTACCTGTACGCCACCTCCGGCAATCTTCCGCCAATGAGCTCCTCTTTCCGAATCGGTGAGATGGCTGTGCATCACTGCCACGTTACCGCACCGCCCCCGAAATCGCTGGATGGTTTGAGGAGTCAGCGAAATTTCCGGAACGAGAACGATGACTTCCTTACCCGAATCGAGAACGTGCTGAATCGCCTGCAAATAGATTTCCGTTTTACCCGAACCGGTGACACCATGCAGCAGCATGGCCTTGAAACCGCCTGCCGTCAGATTTTCGCGAATGCGAGCCCAGACTTTTTCCTGGTCCGGATTCATCACGATCGCCTTGGGCGCCACTGCCTCCTCGCCAAAGTCATAATCGACTTTCTCCGCCTCTTTCAGCGTCCGGTGGATCATACCGAGCTTGATGAGGTTTTGCAGCATCGGCACGCCGCAGGAGGCGATCCGGGCAAATTCCTTAATCTCGTAGTCCCGGCACTCTGAACGGAGCAAATCGACAATATTTCGCTGCTTTTTCGTCAGTTCGGGTAGCGGATTCGGCAGTTCACTTTCTGGAATCGATTCCACGTGAACATTCTTCTTGATCCCCGCCTGCGAACGGACCCCGGCCGGTAAGACGGCTTGCAAAACCTGCCCCCAGCCGCAGACATAGTAATCGGCCATCCAGCGGGTAATTTTCAGAAGAGATTCGGTCAAAAGGGCTTCATTGTCGACTACCCGTTCGATGCTCTTCACTTCGCGAATTGGATGATCGCGCAGCACGCGAATGACGTAACCAGTTTCCCGCTTATCGCCGCGACCAAACGGCACTTCCACTCGCTTGCCGACTTCGATTGCCGAGGCCAGTGCTTCAGGGACGATGTAGGTGTAGGGCTGGTTCATGGGCCGGTCCAACACGATTTCCGCCAGTAAAGGGGGATCGGTGGATTGGCGATCGGCCAGGTAATGAGGTTGGGTTGGCGGTTCCATTAATTCCGAGCTCATAGACTCAATTTTATCTTATGGCTCGAAGCGGGACGATGTCGGTAGGACGCTTGCAGGAGAATTAGCGTCTGAGATTTCAGCAAAAAATGAAGGATAGGGAAAGTATTTTGCAACAGTGCGACTGAGAATGGAGAGCCATTCTCAGCCACTATTTTTGTTTTAAAGGCTTACTGTTTCTTCACGTGGTAATACCGGCCATTGGAAAAATAGAGATCGTAGCCGGGGATGATGGTGGGCGAAGCATCCTGTTCCGCGGTCAGCCCCGTGGCGGGTTGGTTGCCTGGTGCCGGAGCCGTCGCAGGTGCCACTTGCATGATCGGTGCGGGCTTTTGCGAACTACTGGGGGCGGGAGTCGTCCCATCGGGCTGGGGGATTGGCGGATTCGGAATTGGGACATATTGGGTCTGCGGAGCATTCGGGGTGATCACGACGGGAGGTTGGACCAATTCCGATTGCTGGATGATCGTCACCGGCGGCTGTTCCACGTACGTAACGCCCGGCGAGACATAGTATCCTGGATAGTATCCGTACCCGTAATACGGACCGGCGAAGCCAATACCGATGCCAATCCCACCGTAGTAGCCGCCACCGTAGTAGCCGCCACGGTAACCGCCACCGCCGTAGTAACCGCCTCGGTATCCGCCGCCGCCGGAGAATCCACCCCGCCCGCCGCCGCCTCTTTGTGCGGAAGCGGTGCCGGTAATGGACAGCAAAATCAAACAGGTGGAGAGTACGATGATGATTTTTTTCATGATCAATCTCAAATTGAGGAATCAAAGGGGGGAAATTTCAGCAAGCGGATTACCCCTTCCGGCTCGCTGCAAATCGCTCTAGTTATGCTACGCTCAAACCAGCCTTATCTTGCTAAAATCCCTCAAAATAATTCTCAGGAAGTGAGTTTATCCCGCTCAAAGCTGGCATAAACCGCTGACCACCTACCGGCAGATTACTTTCCGCACAGCAATATTCAGTTTCTCTTTATCTTGCGACACTCCGGTGGTAAACACCGGCTGTCCCGCAAGCGGCAGCTTGTACATTAGATGAGAATGACTCTCCCAAAATCGCATTGCTGGAAAGGTGGCAGACATGGCCGGAAATGGTGGATTGAATGTTGGCTTCATAGGCGCCGGGGATATTTCGATTCTCCATGCTAGAGCGGTAAGCAAGGTTCCGGGGGCCAAGTTGGTTGGTTTGTGGAACCGCTCCCAAGAGCGCGCCCACCAACGCGCCCAGGAATTCGGCTGCAAAAATTATGCGACCCCCGAAGCACTTTGTGCCGATCCTTCGATCAATGCGATTTTCGTGCTGACCAATCTGGAATCGCACCTGGAGTATACAAAGTTGGCCCTCAATCACGGCAAGCATGTTCTGGTTGAGAAACCGGTCGGCGTGTCGGTTGCCGAGATCGAAGAGATGAAGAGTCTGGCCGATGCGAAAAAGTTGGTCTGTATGCCGGGCCACAATTACATCTACGAACAGAGCATGATGCGCACTCGGGAGTTGGCGGCCAATGGCGATCTCGGGAAAATTTGTTCCGCCTACGTGATGTACAACATCCATCATCCGGAAGAGGTGGCCTCCCGGTACCCCGGCGTGGTCCGGCAGATTCTCACCCACCACTCCTACATCCTGCTCTATCTGGTGGGTAAGCCGAAAAAGCTCTGTGCGATGAAACAGACTTTGCACTACAAGACCTATACCGAAGAAGACATCGCCATGGTGCAAATGGAAATGGAAAATGGAGCTTTGGCCCATTTCTGTGCCAGTTTCGCGGCGGATGACCATGCGGCGGATCCCTGGACGGTGATGGTCAAAGTGATTGGCACCGCCGGAAGTACCCGCTACAGCTATCGAGATCATGTGGAAATCAAGCCGGGTCTGGTTCACTCCCAAACTTACTCGGCCTATCAGGGCTCGATCATGAACGAGGTAAAATACTTCCTCGATGATTGCATCCGGCTCGGACGGCAGCCGCTCTCCACGATGGCGGATGCGATTACCGCACAGAAGATGATCGAGGCTTGCGAAAAATCGATCGCCACTAACTCGGTTGTGAGTTTGTAATCTGGCTTCTGCTCGTTAAAATGGCGGAAGAGGAATATCTATGTCAGCTATCCCCAAGAAACGTCTCACCGAAGCCGAATACTTGGCCATCGAACGAGCCGCCCCTTTCAAAAGCGAGTTCTTCAATGGCGAAATGTTCGCCATGGCAGGGACGAGTGTCAGGCATGCCATTATCAAAGATAATCTTTGCATGGGGCTGAATTTGGCTTTACGGGGCGGACCTTGCCGGGCTGTCACAAGCGATGTGCGAGTCCGCGTCACAAGTACCGGGATTTACACTTATCCAGACGTGTTAGTTCTTCGCCAACCGGCTCAGTACCTGGACAATGAACTCGATACCCTTCTGAATCCGAAGGTCATATTTGAAGTTCTATCCGAATCCACCGAAAAGTATGATCGTGGAAAGAAATTCGATCACTACCGATCCTTGGATTCATTGCAGGAGTATATTCTCGTTTCACAGCACGAGACTCTTTGCGAGCGTTTCGTTCGCCAGGTCGACGGCAGCTGGAACATCACTTTTTACAAGGGCGAACAGGAGGCTCTGGAACTGGAAAGCCTCAAAGTGAAAATCCCTCTGAAGGAAATTTACGTGGGGGTGGATTTCACCCAGCAGGACGAGGCTCAAGGGCAGACTACTTGAGCTTCGCTTCTAAGGGTGAGCCAACCATTCCTATTTCTTCCCAATCAGGTTCAAGGCTGCCAGCGTCAGCGCCTTAACTCCCGTACGAATGCTGAGATCCGGCGTCGGGAAATAACCGTCGTTATGCGTGGAAGGGAGTGGTTTCCCTCCGGCTTTCTTTGAGTCGGCGAATCGATCCTTATCAATCGTGCCCAGGAAGAACATGAAGATGGGAATCTCTCCCTTTTGTCCGTAACGCGAGAAATCCTCGCCGCCCATCACGGGCAGTCGAGTCTGAATTTTGCTTTCGCCAAACGCTTCTCCAAAAAGTTTTACTGTCTTTTGCGTCAACTTGGAATCATTGATTAAAGCCGGGGTGAATTCTGTCGGAATCAGGTCGATCTTCGGTTCGGGAGCCCGGGCGCCTATCGCCGCCGCCTTGGTGATTCGTTCGATGGAATCCAGAATATTTTTTCGCGTCGAATCCTTGGTCGAGCGAATCGTCAGTTGCAGTTTCACTTCATTGGGGATAATGTTGCTTTTGGTGCCTCCATGTATGGAGCCGACCGTCACAACCGCGGGATCGAGTGGATCGGTCTCCCGGCTGACAATCGTTTGCAAATCTAGGATGACGCGGGCGGCTAGCACGATTGGATCGACCGTGGTATGCGGGGCGGCCCCATGCCCGCCTTTCCCGTAAATCGTAATCTCCATGGTATCCACATTGGCCATGGCCAGGCCGTCCGAAAACTGAATCGTTCCCACTTCGGTCTGAGCGTTCACGTGTAGAGCCAGGCAGTAATCGGGTTTTGGGAATTTCTTATACAGCCCATCCTCCAGCATGATGCGGGCTCCCATACCGATTTCCTCGGCTGGTTGGGCGATCAACACCAGAGTCCCCTGCCACTTATCCTTCAACGCGACCAGGGTGCGTGCAGTACCCGTCCAGCAGGTCATGTGCATATCGTGGCCACAGGCGTGCATGACGCCGACTACTCGGTCGGTTTTGTCCCGCACTTGCACCTTGCTGGCGTAAGGCAAGCCAGTCTTCTCGATCACGGGGAGTGCATCCATATCGGTACGGATCAGCAGCGTTGGCCCAGTCCCATTCTTCAATACACCCACGACACCGGTCTGACCCACCTTCTCTGTCACCTCGAAACCGAGTGAGCGGAGTTCCCTGGCCATCTTGGCGGAAGTGCGAACTTCCTGCAGCGAAAGCTCGGGGTTCTTGTGAAGATCTATGTAGAGTTCCTTGAGAGAGCTGAACTCCTTCTCCAGAAGTGGTTCGATCTGGTTGATCGCCTGTTTGACATCTAGTGCGGGCGTCGCGAGTTGATTGGGTGATTGGGCAGCAAGGACGCCGACGGTAAATAGAAAAGCCGAAAGAGCAAACAAGCAGCGGTTCATGGAGCAGTCTCGATGAAGGAAATTGGCAACTTCCTATCGATTTTATGATTTGCCGGGCGAGGAGGCGCTTCCACCTCGGCAATGAGCCTTGTGGCAATTAAAAATGGACGCAACCAGTATGCAGGGGATCGCCGCAGTCGATCTGGCTGCCATCCGGGGCGAAGATTTTAGAGAGTTCGTCGCTGTGCAGTACTTCTGACGGCGGCCCCTCCCGAACGATTTTGCCCTTCTTCATGCACAGCACGTGATCGGCGAATTCCGATACCGTGGGGATATCGTGAGATACCAGCAATACGGAGATTTTTCGCTCTTCGTTGATCTTCTTGATCAATTGATAGAAGGGCTTCATGTCGACGAAGTCGATCCCAGCTGCCGGTTCGTCGAGCAGCAGCAATTCGGGTTGCGGATCGAGCGCGAGCGAAAGCAGTACGCGCTGCATTTCCCCGCCGGACAGTGCGGCCACCGGCCGATCCAGCAACTGGCGGGCTCCCACCCGGTTCAGCAGAACCATCGCTTTATCGATTGTTTGCTTTTGAACCCCGAAGAATAGAGGTCGCTTTTGCAGGCAAACGGCAAACAATTCCCGAACCGTCAGGGGTATACGGCCATCGCTCAACAGCTTTTGCGGCACGTAGCCAACTAATTCCTGACGATGCCGGGAATGATCGTGCCCACAGTTGAATTGAATGTTTCCCGTGTATTCGTACTCGCGAACGATCGCACGCAGCAAAGTCGATTTGCCGCAGCCGTTCAGGCCTATCAGAGCGGTAACTTTTCCGCGTTGAATGTGCGCGGACACATTCTCCAGGATCCGCTTACCTCCTCGCGAGACGCTCAACCGGTCTATGGTTACTAGAGAATCTATCATTTCAGAGCTTTGGCCAGGTTTTCCAGATTTTGTCGCATGACATGGATATAGAGTTCGGGTGTAACTTTCTCAGCCGTCTCGAGGGTATCAATCTCGACGAACTCGGCCTCAATCCCCTTCTTTTTGAGTTCTTCCCGGATGGTTGTGGCCGCGTTCTTGGCGGTGAACTGCGGTTCGACGGCAATCACTCGAATATTCTCCTTAATGCACAAATCGAGCAGTTCGCTCATCTGCTTGGCTCCAGGTTCAACACCCGGTTCCAGTTCAATGACCCCCGCAATTTGAAGTTGAAAATCCTTCGCGAAGTACTGCAGCGAATCGTGAAAGGAAACGAATTTCCGTTCTTTCTTGTCGTTGAGCAAATTCAGTCCGAAAGCCTTCAGTTCCGTTAGCTTTTGAACATAATTTGTGCAATTCGCTTCAAAAACGGACGCCTTTTCCGGATTCAGTTCTTTCAGAACGTTACAAATTTCTCGGGCATAAATCTCGGCACGGGTCGGGCTCAACCAGAGGTGCGGATCGGTTGGATGCTCGTGTTCTTCTCCGGCGGCGTGTTCGTGATGGCACTCCCCTTCGAGCAGCCATTTTTTGTCGATAAGTTTCCCGAGTTCCACGACTTTCCATTTAGGATTGGCCGCGGGTGCCCTCAATTTGCGAACGTAGCTTTCCTGCAATCCCAGACCGTTGATAAAAATCACGTCGGCTTCCCGGGCCAGCCGAATCTCACGCGAATTGGGATCACCCTCGGAATGCACCCCGGCGGTAGTAGTGATCGAAAGTACTTCTCCCGCATCGCCGACGATATTCTCGGCCAGGCAAGCCAGCGGGGGGAATCCAGCCAGAACCTTGAGGCCTCTCTGTTCCTTCCAGCCCGAATCCGCAGAGGAACAACCGCTCAGGCCGATTAACCCCAGACTGCTCAGAAATAGAAAGTATTTCAGCACGGAAATTCCTCTTATAATACTTTGTAATACGAAGTATACACGTTTTGGGTTCGGGATAAAAGGGTGTATTTCCCTATTCGGGTAGCGGCCGAGCGTCGCAGACGGAAGCTAAAGTCATTCGTGAAGAAATCTCAACAAATTAAGCGGTAATTAATCTGGAATATTCGCAATTCGAAGCGGGGGTGACTCTTCACGTATAATTTGTTGGAAACTCCATTTTCAGCCTGTTATGATACCCGCAGATCGAACCTCGTTCGGCTGGTGAGCATCGATAAAGCAACGATTTGCGTTTCCCCTATAAGGAGAGGCCCGCTGCCTATGAGTGCTGTTTCACAGTCAACTGCTCTTGAATCGAGCGTGCTGGTTCTGAACAAGATGTTCATGGCTGTGCATGTTATTTCGGTCCGCCGAGCTTTCTGTCTACTCTGCAAAGATCTGGCGGAAGTCGTTACCCTCGAAGACGGTTCCTACACCACCTACGACTTCAGTACCTGGCGCGAAGTCAGCGAATTCCGAGCGGCTCATTTCCGCGAGGAAGAAGACGATTGGGTGCGTACGGCCTCGATGGAAATTCAGGCTCCGCGGGTCATCCGCCTTTTGGGATACGATCGCGTTCCCAAGCAGACGGTGAAGTTCAACCGCCGGAACCTGTTTGCTCGCGACCACAATCAGTGTCAGTACTGCGGCAAGAAATTCGTGCTGAGCGAGTTGAGCCTCGACCACGTCATTCCCCGCAGTCAGGGCGGTAAAACCACCTGGGATAATATCGTTTGCGCCTGCGTGGCCTGCAACGTAAAAAAGGGAGGTCGGACTCCCAAGCAGGCCAATATGACACTGATCCGCAAACCGGAAAAACCGAAGCGCAGTCCGCTCCTGAGCATCAAGATGAACCAGAGAAAGTACCGCTCCTGGCAGTCGTTCCTCGATAACGCCTACTGGAGCGTAGAACTCAAATAATCCGCAAAGCCTCTGGTAAATCCAGAGGCTTTTTGAATTCCGGGTTTGCGAACCGGTGTCGGACAACTTATAGTAGAATTCAGGGACAAGTCTCTGTTGCCATGAGCTCAATCACCCCTCCCTTTTTATAGAGGTCCATTGCGATGAAGAAGATGTTACTCTGCGTCTGCCTGGCTGCCGGAATGGTTGGCTTCTCTTTGCCGAACACCGAAGCCATTGCTCAGGCCAAGAAAGACACCAAGACCGAGAAGAAAGCCGGAAAAATTGAAATCAAAGAAGGCAAGGATGGCAAATTCCGATTTGTGATTCACGATGAAGACGGCGATTTCCTCTGTTTCTCCGCCGGCTTCAAGACTGAAAAAGAAGCCTTCGAAGGCATCGACGATCTAAAGCAAGTCTTGGCCAGCACCAAGCCAGTCGTCGTCAAAGGCAAGCATGACCCAGCCGACGAAAAAACCGACCGCAAGGACAAGAAGAAATCGGACAAATCCGATAAGAGCGACAAGTAAGTTGCAGTTTGCCGGATAGACGCAAAGAGGACCTCCGCGGCCGATGGCTGCGGAGGTCCTCTTTTTTTATCGAAACCGATATCTCACTTGTTTTCCTACAGGCGATCCAGCGAGTCGAACCAACGAACCAGGTCGCGGATCGCCTTATCATCCTCGAAAATATACTGCTTACCGATCTCCGCCATTTCGCGCCAGATCACAGGGAATTTCTTCTTCTCCAGTTTCAGCCGGCTTTCCTTAATATCCTTCAGCAACGGATCCTTCTGGCCGGCCGCTATGAAGAAGCTCAAACGTTGGCTGGGGATTTTATCCTTGGGCTGCGTTCCCAGAACCGCACCGACCGCCGCCACTCCGCGAATTAAGCTTCGTTCCCGGAAAGCGACGTAAAAGGCCATCTGGCCGCCAACTCCGCTGCCATGCGTGGCAATGCGGGCCCGATCAATGGTGTAGCTGTTGATGGTATTCTGAATGTCCTGAACGATGTAATCGGTCTCACTGGGGATCCAGCCATCCTTGTTGTGGGTAATCGGCCCGATCATGATAAAGTTGAACTCTTCGCAGACCAGTTTCCAGATATTGGTGATTTCCTTCGCGTCCTTACCGTCCACACCCGCGGGATGCAACCAGACGATTAGCCCATGCGAGATGTTCGGATCATAATTCTCCGGAACGTAGACCCAATAATCGTGTCCTTGTTCGGGATTCGACTTTTGAATCAAACCGGTTTCATACTTCTTTTTTTCCTCGGGCTTTTTATCGTCGCCGGGCTTCTTGTCGTCCTGATGCGGATTATTGCCCGCGCTGGAATTTGCCTGCGGCTTCTTATCCGAATCTTTCGGTTTGGCAGGATCTTTCTCCTTCGGTTTTAGAGGAGTTTCACCCGGCGCGGGATCCCCAGGGCGGAAAGGATTCCCCGGTCCGAACATCGCGGACTTCGGAATTGGCTTAGGCCGTTCGAGAGCGCGTTTCTTGGAGGATTCCTGAGGGAATTTCTCCGGCAGCGAATCATTCATCTCGGCCAGCTTAACGGTAATTTTCTCCGTTTTACCCGAGTCTTTCTTTTTCACTTCGAACTGGAGCGAGGTACCTGCCACGAAACGGCTCATAATCGTCAAAAGTGAATCGCGGCCCGCGAATGGCAACAGATCTTTAATCCCTTCCGGTGCCAGCTTCATGAGTCGATCGCCCGCTTTGAGCCCTGCTTTATCCGCCGGGCTATCGGGAAAGACCAGACGAATTTCCACGCCCAGTTCCGGGTCATCCCGCATCGGTAGAATTCCTAAAAATCCTTCCGCGAGATCGGTCTGGACACCTCGCAGCACTATCTTGGGGATGTCAATTTCTTGGTCGCCGCGCTTCACCTTGATCGAGATGGAATCGCCTTCGTAGAGTGGCTTGATGGTATGCAGAAATTGGGCGAGGGTGTTGATCGTTTTCCCATCAACCGACAGCACTTTATCACCCGCTTTGAGCCCCGCCGCTTCGGCGGCCGATTTGGGAGAAATCGCCGTTAAGGTCGGAGCATCGAGATACTGAGGCGGTTGAGGAGCAGGAATGCCCAGGATCCCCCCGCGCAGATTCACGGGTTTCTCGGCCGTGCCCGCTTTGAGCTTTGGCAGAACCTTCATGACGTCTTCCAGGGGAATCGCAAAACCAATGCCCGAATCGTACCATTCGGTCCCGGCCGTATCGGTCTCCTCCCCTTCGGAAGATGCCGGTACCAGTACGCCGTAGACCCGCCCATCCAGAGCCACCAGCGGGCCGCCATAATTATTTGGAGACACTTTGGCATCGGTTTGAACTGCTTTGCCCCAGATGCGATTTTTGGCACTGATAATCCCGCTGGCAATCGACGGCATCTTATTCACATTCGGCTCCAGCGTTCGCCCCAGGGCCAAGCTGGTCTGTCCCACTTCAACTTCCGCCTTTGGAAAAGCAGTAGGAACTGCCAGATCTTTCAGATCGATCTTCAGAAGGGTCAACATCCGGGAAAGGTCATGGGCGACCACTTTGGCGACCGCTTTTCCTTTGCCGGGAACCGTCACGAAAATATCGGTCGGCCTGTTGGTGAAGTTGAACGAACTGGTGATGATGTAGCCATCCGGATCCACGGCCAGACCCGTAGTCGGTCCGACAACCTTGCGGACTGCGGTGGCCAGCATCACGTCTTGCCCACCCGAGGTTTCAATCAGCACCACGCAGGGAGCCACTTTGCTCACAGCTTCGAACGTGGCTTTTTCGTACTGGGCATCCAGACTGGGCGGTTGGGCCGAGGCGGTTAAAGCCGATATCAGAAGACCGGCAATGGTGAGAATGCGAATCATGGTGTATCCAAATCCATTCAAAATATCAGCAGTAAATCGGTCGTATATCGTAGCCGGTTCTTCAAACCGCTCCGATCGGGAATTACTTCTTAGGCGTCGTGGTCAATTCCAGCTCAATGGGAATCAATTTTTCGCCGCGACGAACTTCCAGGCGGATCTTCATGCCCGGTTCGGACTTGGCGATCATCTCCCGGAAGAGTTTGATGTGATAGACCGGCTCTCCTTCGAAGTAGACGATCAGGTCATCCGGCTTCAGACCGGCTTTAGCGGCCGGTGAGCCGGGTTCCACACCCTCGATATAGGGAGGGGTTTGTTCGACGACGTTCGGTACGAAGATGATGCCGTGGTAGGCACCGTTCCCGCGTCTTTCCTGACGGGGCGGCGAAGGCTTCCACTTACCTTGCATTCCCAGTTCGACGAACTCCACCAGAGAAATTGTCCGCGGCTTATCGTCGATTTTTACTTCCAGTTTGCAATTGAGCGGGATGGCATAGTTAGCCCAGGTGTCCGACTGAGAGTTTCGAAATTCCTTGCCCACCATACCGATCAATTGGCCATCCTTGGTTACCAGGGCACCGCCGGAGGCTCCCGGATTGTTGGTTATGGCATCGAGGAAAAATACTTCGCCGTGGAAGGGCGCTTCGAAAATCCCCCGGCGTGCCTGAAGCTTGGAAATCGCGGCAATCACGCCCCGCTGCACCGTCATCGGTTCGTCGCGCATGGCCACCTGGTAGGAGTTGTTAAGACTGAAGATCATATCTCCTGGCTTCACGTGCATGGCCTTGGCCGAGGCGGGAATGTCGTAAAAGGGCAGATCGAGCTTAAAGGAGGATTTCGCTTCCTGTTGAACCTGAATAATGGCCGCATCCAACTCGGGTTCGATCACGACGACCCGGGCTTTCATGCGTCGGCCATCCGACAAGTGCACGCGCAGATCGGCCGTGTCGAGTAATTGCGTGGCAATAGTCAGAATGTGCCCTTCCGGCGAAATAACGATGCCGGAGCCGTAGTTCACCAGCCCTTGAAAACCACCCGAGCCGAAGATTTTTACCATCTTCTGATTGGCTGATTGGAAGGCAGTCGAAAACGAGTCCTGAGCTTTCGCCCCAACAACCGAGCCAGAGAATAAAGCGACTGCCAAAATGTAGCGCACGATCATGTTATTTCGATGCTTCCGCAAGAGTGTAAGTCAGATTGTTAAGGGTCGCATATTTCCGGTCGCCGAAGCGAACATCCATTCTTCCCGGCAGCAGTCGACCATCGATCTTTTTGTAGTCGTACAAGGAGATCTCGCAGGGATCCAAATCCTTTGAAATGTAGATTTCAAAACCCACCAGGGCATAATCGGGATAGGTCATCTTCCCCGGCGGCAGATTGGGATTCAGGTGGGTCCGATAGAAGTACCACTTGCCGCGTACATCGGCATGTTCGGTACGGATGACCTCGCAAAGCAGCCTGGTATCGGCGAGCGATTTCGGCTTACTGCCGTCGGCCGGCATCAGATAAAACGGCTCGTACCCGCCGTGAGTAAAGCTCTCCCCTTCGAATCCCTTCGGCCCGAGAGTCAAGAAGCGGCGATAGTGATAGAGAGCCATCATCAACCCACCGCTGCCCGGCGGTTCCATGCGGTCGACATCGGTTTGCCCCAGTTTGATCGGTTCCAGAGTGTAATCGGTGTTCAAAGCCGCTTTGACGACCGTTTTTACCTGCTTATCTTTGGGATCCACCACATCGCTCACCGAAGCTTTGAAATCGGAGGCCCGGCCTTCCCGATCGGCGAAGCCGTTGATGGTCCAGTTTCCGGTGAGCTTACTGAAATCGCCGTGGGCTTTGATAGCCTCCAGCAATCGATCGCGAGAGACTTCATTGAAGTAGTAGTTGGCATAGCCTTTTCGCTCTTTCAATAGTTTCTGAACTTCCGCGGGAGGCTTTGGTCCCTGGGGCATTGGCCCCTTGGGCTGGGGAGTTCCTTCCTTGGGCTCGTTGACGACTTTCGGCTGATAACCCATCAATCGAACCAGCATCTCCTTGTTTTCGTTGCCGCGTCGAATAGTCATCGGTACGCGCCATTCGGAGGGGAAAATGCCGAGGATATTCTTGTACTGATTCACCGTGGTTACCGGTCGGCCGGCAAAAGACAGTAGCACATCGTTCTCGGCTAGACCGCGGCGATGCGCGTCGGACTCGTCCAGTACTTCTTTCACAGTGATCTGATCCAGGTCCGTCTCATCGCTGGTGGTCTCGATCCGCGCCCCGAGGGTGGCATGATCGGTCTCAATCCCGGCATAGAAATGGCCGAGGAAATTTTTTATCTGATTGATCGAGATGGCATAACCATGCCCGGAGTTGATACGCACGCGTTTTTCCATCGCGAACATAATTCGGCCGTTGATGCCGACCACTTCCCCATTCATGTTGAAAAGCGGGCCTCCCGAGTTGCCGGGATTGATGGAGGTGTCGGTCTGAATGCAATCGGTATATTCCAGGAAGCCCCCGGAAGGATGCTGATAACGATTCACGCCCGAAATCAGACCAAAGGTAACAGTCGGGTTGAAATCGGTTGCGAGAACGAACGGATTGCCCATGGCTAAAGACCAGTCGCCCGGCTTCACCTTGTCGCTATCGCCCAGAGGCGCGAACGGGAACTTGTCCCCCGGCTTTTTTGGCAGAAGTTTGATGAGGGCCACATCGCCGACTTTATCGATCCCTACCAGCACGGCCTGATACAAAACGCCGTCCGAAAGTCCGCATCGCATGGCCGGGCCGGTCGGTTGCACGACGTGAGCGTTGGTGAGGGCATAGCCTTCTTGATCAATCAATACCCCGGAACCGCCGCCCCAACCCTGCAGGCCGAAGATAGAGACCACGGCCGGTTTGACCTTATTGATCACGGCAATCCGTTTGGCTTCAGCTTCCTTCAGGGACTCGGCCTGGGAGGGAAAACTCGATAGCCCGACGGTGCAGAAGGCCGCCAGCAGAAAACAGAACGAGTATTTCTTCATAATGTCCGTCAACGGAGAAATTGTTGCTGTGTTACTTGATCACGCGGGCATCACCCAAGCTGACCTGATTTCCCAAATCGAGCAGTTCCGATTCCACGGTCAGCCTTAAATTTTTGACGTTCTGAATCCCCAGATTCAGCGTCTTAGGCTCATCTTTCTTCGTGATTTTCTGACTGAAGATCGGCTTGCCATCGGCCTCGATCTTCACGTTGACCACGCTGTCGGCTTCCAGTTCATCATCGACGCCGATCACCGCCCGAAACTCCCGGAACCCTTCCACGTCGTAAGTTAGGATCGTTCGAGAAGGAATTGTAAGTCCTTTGGGGAATTTTTCGCGATGCAGAGATATTTCCCGGCCATCGAGATTGGTATCCTTGCGAAATCGTTCGACGAATTCATTTGTGGAAGTCGCGACGACACTAGCCGGATCGAGATCGGAAAGGTAGCGGAGCGTACCCGAACTGAAATCGAGTCGAGCCACATCGGAAAGAGCATAACCAGCAACATCGACGCCGGTCACCGTGCTCCAGGTCAGTTTATCCCCCGCGACCTGAATCGCTTTGAGCACGAACAGATTTCCCGATTTATCGATCAGTTTACAGAGCGTGGTCGGCCGCTCGCCCTCAGGGGGTTGATTGAAGATTATCCCCAGCACGCGGCTCATGCGAATCGGCGAGGATACGCCGCCGGCGATTTCAAACTGAATGGTATCTCCCGTGGCATCGGCTTCCCCGAAGGTCCCCTCGATGGCGTCGAGATTCTCCCCTTTACGAACCACCATCACATCCCGCTTGCTCCGTTTCCGGACCAGAGTCTGGAAATCGGCCGCCAGCTTCAGAGAGTCGGGTTCCCGGAAGAGATAATAGACCTGCGAGAGTGGCAATTGAAGCGGCTTGGTGATTGAGGAGTTGTACAACTCCAATTCGATTTTTTTACCTTTGATCTTGTACGATTTGACTCGAAACTGGGAGCCGTCGAGCAATTCGATAATCGAAGTCTTTTCCTTGGTGGCTTCCTTGCGAAAGGGAGCAAAGTCGACTTGCAGTATTTGCGTGATGGGCAAGGAATCGGCCCGCCCGTCGACAGTCATGTCGATTTTTTTATCACCGATCCCCACCAGAACGCAATTGATTTTCTTGCCAGCCGTGGTAACCAGCTCGGCACCGGGCAGCAGTGTGGGACAAAAACACAAAAGCAGGAAAGGAACCAAGTGTCGAATCTTAGGTGACATGGACGCCCCATTCTACAGGGTGGGGAGAGAAAAACCGGAATGAAAAAAAGGCTGCCGCTACTAAAGGTCAGCGAGCAGCCTCGTCTTAAATAATGTTCGAATCAGGGCTGGGAGCGAGCCAGCGACTTAAAGTATTCTTCGATGACGACGCGATACTTCGGCGGCAGGTCCTTGGTCAGATCCATCATCGCCTTGGCTCGTTCCTTCTCGGGCATCTTCACCCAGTTTTCCTGGAGAGCCTTGAGTTTCTTCTCATCGACCGTGCCCTGGCCCCCGTTGGTGCCACCGAAGGAATCCTGCATCGGATTGGGCCCTTGACCCGAACCCGGTTTTTCGCCTGGCTTGCCACCGTTGGGGCAGGAACCGTTGCAGTTGCCTTTGCACTGATTTTCTTTTTCCTTGATCAGTTCATCGAGCCGGAAGACGATCTTCTTCTGGATGTCCTGAGTCTTCTCGCCACCGCGCGACAATTCCAGACGCCGTTCGACGTTGTCCATCAAGCGAGCGATGTTCGAAAGATCTTTTTCTTCGCGCTTCCAGCCTTGAATGTCAACGAACATGATACTCGCCAGCATTTTGTAGCGATCGGGGGCATCGGTCACATCGTCGACCAGTCGGACGATCGATTTGACGGCTTCATCCCGCTTGATGGTGGCATGCTCGGCCACGGCTCGGTGGAAGAAGTAGCTGGCCGGATCGACCACCTGTTCGGGGGTCACGCCGCGCAGTACTTCCAGAGCCTCTTCGTAAACTCGGGTGGAGCACAGAGCCTTGGCATAAGCCAGACTCAGGTTGGCCCGGAAGAAAGGACTGAGTTTGGTGTCCTTCAAGAGATCGGGAACCTGCTTGGGAGGATTTTTATCGGAGAGTTTGGCCTCTTCGAGGAGTTTAGCAACTCGGGGGTCGGCCAGCTTGAATGTTTCAACGGTTCGGTCCAGAACTGACAGATCGTTATTGGACCAGATTTTGTCTACAG
Organism: Telmatocola sphagniphila; assembly: GCF_018398935.1. Lineage (GTDB taxonomy): Bacteria > Planctomycetota > Planctomycetia > Gemmatales > Gemmataceae > Telmatocola > Telmatocola sphagniphila. The sequence goes on from NZ_CP074694.1 coordinate 3,178,059, forward strand.
CCGCACCATCCACGCCAGGCATATTTTTCAGCCAGGCTTCGACGTTCTTGCGGGCGTTCTCAGGCGTACTGCTTTTCAGACGGCTGAAGGTAAATTCGGGATTGTTTTCACCTGCGATCAGAGCGTTTCCTGTGGAGAAACCCGCGACCGACAGGAGTGAGGCCGCCACCCAATGACGAATACGCACTTCTCTCTCCCTGTTAATGCGGAATGGGCTTAAGCGCATTCCCGTGGACTAATAATCGTCAGAATAACTTCTTTCCAGCACAATAGCAACTACTTGTTTTTGCCGGTAGCCATATTTTTTGTCATAGTCCAGATTTTTTCCTGCTTTTCAGCCAGGTCGTGCAAATCCTTTCTAATGACTTCATCATCTGCCTGCTCCCCTTCAAACTTTCGGGAGTAGGCTTTGGTCCGCTCATTGACGCGGACCTGCAGGGAACGGATCAGCTTCAGTTCCGCCAATTCGTTGAGCAGCTTTTGATCCGAAGGAGAGCCGCCTCCTCCACCGCTACCACTACTGCCTTCCTGCTGTTGTTTCTTCAAAGCCGCAATGATTTCTTTCAGGGCTGCGATGATGTCTTCTTCGATCAATTGCGTCTTATCATCGGTAATCCCCTTTCGAAGACGTTCTTTGACGCTGATCATATCGCGTCGGACTTCTTCGAAGACATCGGGGAAGGCAACCGCACTCCCCTCCGCCTTGAGGATTTCCAGCACTTTGTCGGCCTCGGCGATGATATCCGATTCCTTATCCGACTGTTGCTGGGCCTTTTGGAATTCCAGCTTGGTTGGTTTGCGATCGGCATTCTTCAGCACGATTTGCTGGATGATCTTGGTATTCTCGTAAACATCGATCTGCATCGTCAGCATCTTATTGCAGCGTGCTTCGAGTGCGGCCAGGATGCGCTTCAATTCTTCTTCGCGAAGTTGTTTGAGCCGTTTCTCCAACTCTTCCTGAGCCTTCGTCAATTTGTCTATCGCCTCGGTCTGCTTTTTGGCCGCGTCTTCTTTCTTTTCCTCGCCGAGTTTTTTCGTCGCATCCTGCTGATCGGGCACAGCTTTCTGGACCTGATCAGCTCCAGGCGACTTGGGCGGCTGATTTTTCGGCGGAGAGGGCTGACCGGGCTTGGGATCTCCGTCTTTGGGTTGTCCGGGTTGGCTCGGCTTGGGATCTCCTGGCTTGGGATCGCCTGGTTTCGGATCTCCTGGCTTAGGTTTAGCGTCGCTGGGCTTACTTTCCGCCCCCATCTTTTTAGCCAATTCGTCCGTTTTCTTGGCGACCTGATCCTGATCCTTGCTCAACCGCTTTTTGTCCGCCCGATCCGATTCGTTCATGGCTCGCAGCTGCTTCTGATCGCGCAACAAGCCCTTCAGCTCGGCCAGCTGTTTTTCCAGCCGTTCTTTTTCCTCTTTGATGCGAGCCAGTTCATCATCGCTCAACAACAGACTCAGGATTTCCCGCAGCGACCGAGCCAGTTCTTCGTTCTGGCCAATCGCCTGCTGTACTTCGTTAATGGAAATATCATTCGACTTGCTGATGATGCGAATGAGATTCGAAAACTTGTTCTCGATCGCATCCTTTTCGACGAGATCGATCGCTTTGCGCAGCGTCTTGGCCTTGTCCTTATCCTCAACCCGCTCGCTCTTCTCATAATTCTGAGCGAGCGTCAGCAAAGCTTTCGAAAACTCCCCAAATTGCCGCTTCAGCTCCTGCTGCCGGGCGACCAGTTCCTTGGAAACCGGGTCGGCTTGCGGCGCGGCCGGCGTCGTCGCCGGAGGAGCGGCTTTCGGATTGGGAGGTTGGGCCTGAACCCCCCAGGTTACCAGGCAAAAACCGGCGGCCAGCCAGACTCGAGCTCGATCGAACATTGCCGATCTCCATCACAGAGGAGTGTCGAAGCTATGCACACTATAGGACGAATATTGAAACACGTACCAACTCTGATCTTCTAATTACTTGACGATTACTTTCAGGAAAGCGATTGGTCCTTTTATCGGAATCAGTTGAACCGTAAACTCGCCTTTCACCTTCCCGGCCGTGATTTCCACCGAGACATCGGTAGCCTCGTCGCTGAACTTCACCATCGGTGGTACCTTCAAGTCACTTCCCACCGGGACTTCGACCTTGAAGGAGGGATCATCGCGGAACAGCGTTCCCAGAATCACTCCCAATTTCACGTTCTGCTTGCCTCCCGCTTCAATTGTAACCGGCGGGGGAACAACCAGCGTGAGATCGTACAACTGACTTTGCCGATTCTCCAGAATCCGGTCGAGGCGACGGCGGATATCCTTATCCTGTGCTTCCAGAATTTTCTGCAGAGCGATGATGACCTGTTGAATCCCCGTGATTCCGCCCATTTCCTCGCGAACTCGCTTCAACTTGAACAGTACGGCCTCCAGGCGATCCCGCGTGATCTGAACCTGTGCGGCCTGTGGCAACTGGAAATTCCCCAGTTCCCCGGCAAAGGCATTCAACGCCTCTTCGGCCGCCGGGAAATCGGCTTTAACGCAACTATCGAGAGGCTTGACAATCTTCTCATCCAGCTTGCCGATGAGATTATCGTTGAACCGGTTAAAGCGATACTCTTTGATGATTCGTGTGTAAGCCGTCGATACATCGGTGGCGGTGTCTTTGGTCTTGGCCAGGGTCTCCAGCAATTCCCCCAGGCGTGTCTGATCGGGCAAAAAGTCGTCCTTCTCCTTGAGCGTATTGAGTCGGGAGGCCACGCCGCTATATTTCGCCAGCAAGTCTTCCAACCGGCGAATGACTTCATCGAGTTTCAGAGCCAGCCCGGCTTCCTCGCGGGAAATCTCGGCCAGTAATTCCCCCTCGGAGACCAGTTTGAAGAGGAAAGGTTCCTTATTCAAGGAAACCTTCGGTCCACTCTCCACGTTGGTGTCCGTGGCGGAAATATTCAAAGTGAGCGTATAGGACCTTTGAGCAACCCTTTCGTCCTTCTCCTCCAGCGATTTGGCATACTTGCGAAGGTCGAAGTAGCTCGTCTCATCAGCTGACTTGAATTTGAAGCTGTTGACAATCGGTAACTGGTTCTGCGGCGGCAACGGCTGCTTAATGGCCAATTTCAAGTTCTCCAAGGTCAGCTTTTTAGCCCATTGATTGTACTCTTCCACGAACGCCGGAACCATTTCATTGATTTCTGAACTCGACTGCACCTGGGAGCGAATGAGCGGCATCGTCGCTTTCAAAACTGTAGCTCGCTGGATCACATCGCCCAAGCTGGGAATCAGAGGTGTGCTCAAAAACAACGGGGTCACATAGGTCGAACGAGTACCCAGGATAATCGGTGACTCAATCTCGACGTAGGAATAAGTAAACTCCACCTTCGCAAGACCGTTATCATCGGTGACTTTGCTATCGGTGGAAAAAGGAATGATCGCCTTGGCCGTGCACATGTATTGGCTGCCGACTTTGCGAATCACATCGATCACGACATCGACTTCGGGAGCCTTATCTTCAATCGGCGTGATGGAAACCAGACGGCGGCTCTGAACGTTGTCGCGATCGGTAAATTGAATTTCGAACTCCGTCAATCGAGTGATCAGATTTTTCGTACTGGTCTGGAAACCAAACGTGACCGTTTTGCCATCAGCTCCCACCGGTACGGGAATCGGTTTCGGCTCGGCATCGATATCCACGCCGGGATATTTGCCCGGTTTGGGGATAATCGCGGCCGAGCTCAATTCCTTATCGACGGTAGCTTTGAATACCACTTCACTGCCCGCCGGAAGATCGAACTTCGAGCGATCACCTGTCAATGAAACCCCATCGGAGACTTCCTGCTTTAAACCTTTCAGAAGGCTGTAATTCACCAAAAGAGGAGGCTTAGTGCTATCGTAAGGAGGGGTGTGATACAGGTAGGCCGGGCGATATTCCGTGCGGGTAAATTCCACAATCGATGGCGGCGGTACCAGAGTGATGCGCCGGGCAGGACTGACGTAATCATCGGCTCTTACGTGAAAATCAACTGATTCTTTCAAGTCGCTCAGCGTACCGGAAAACTCCGTCGCGGATTCTTTCTTCAAACCCATTTCCACGCTGGATTTCAGCCCCCGATAGTCCAGGTTGACTTCACTCGGAATATGCAATTTGCGAAGCTTTCGACTATTGGAGTAATCGTCCACTTTGGCCTGCAGTTGAGTAAAGAGCGATTCCAACTTTTGGAGATCATTTGGAGAGACCAATTTGCGAAGGTACTGACGGGTCTCCTCATTGTCGAGGAAGAGCTGTTCAACGCGATCGATCTTCCAGCGGCCCAGATCGCTGGGGATATCGGCCAGTTCGGTCGGCAACGGGACTTGGAGCGAGTAGGCGACGGGCGAGAACACGAACGAACCGATCTCGGCGGCCTCACGGCTTGCTCGCATCGCCTGAACTGGAATCTCCGGAATGTCTTTGGGATCGAAAAACTTCGGCAAATCGGCCCAGGTCATCGGTCGCCAGCCATCGACGGATTTGGTATCGGCAATCACCCACTTATAAGCGGCCACGCGCAGACGCGGGGCCGGGCTGTCTCGACCAATACGCATTTCATTTCCTGGAAAATCGATAATTTCCAGGTGCGTCGAGCGCGGCCAGGGCACATCCTTGAGGAGAATATTTCGTTCCACCAGAATCGATGAGACATCGTAGCTGTTGATGAAATAGCGGCTCAGCGATGGTCGGTACAGAATTAAAGCGAAAATCGACAGTGCGAAAAAGACCAGAAAGCTGGTCGCCAGCAGCACCCGGCGTTTGGCCTGCAGGCGCTTGTGGTTCAACACCTGGTCGATCGGCAACTTTTCCAGTTCGCCTTTGACATCGTTAACCGTTTTCCGGATTAACTCCGCCGAGTAGCCATAGCGAGATTGCTTCTCAATATCGACGAGTTCGACGGCTGTGATCAACCGGCCATCCAATTGCTTCGGAAACTTATCTTCAAGAATGATCGCCAGGGCACGATCTTTTAGCGACCGCGTGACAGGCAAAAGCCAGCAACGAATAACGTAGACCGCCAGCGCCGCGAGCAACAGAGCGAGCACAACCGAACGGAGAGAATGCGGGGCATCCTGCACCCAGTCGAGACCGAAGAGGAGAAAAGCACCATAATCGAGGAAGAGGCTGATCCAGAAGTAGAAACAGACGAAGATCGCTACCGATAGGAGAGCATCGATAGTCAGGTAGCGCCGGATCGCATCGCGCAACCGCGCCAGCGGTTGCTGGATCTCTGGCGCCAGTTTATCGTGATCAGTTACTGCGTGATTCAAATTAGTATCCTGCATGTTCAGTGGGTGGAACTACGCCAGTCTTAATAATTTCCGGGACAGCCACTCTATCGAAAGCAAGAAGACCGCCAGAAGCAACAGCCAGCTGATCGTGGCCGGTTTATCCGAATACCAGCCGGAGATCCAGCGCGGCAATTCCGGGCCCTTATCCCACAAATCCTCGACTGCCCCCTTGGTTCGTGCCGTTACCGGGACCGTCACCATGCACTCGGGGATCAGATCGAGCGCCTGCTTGTTATCGAACTTGAAGGAGAGCTTTAACCCGTCGGGAGCGCGGGTCGCGGCCTGCCGGATCGCCCCGAGAACCGTCTTGTCGGCGACGCGGTTTTCGATTTCCGATACCTCGCCGGCCATGGCCGCGAGGGCGGCGTAGTCGGGTCGGACATTATCCACTTCCGGATTCGATTTCCGAATGGTGAATTTGCTGCGCAACGTATCGTTACTATCCGGGATCGATACATCAATGCGGTATTGCCCGGGGGGATAAGTCTCCGCCGTGGCCAGAATCTGGCGTTGGAACATACCGCTCCAATCCTCGGCACCGCGCTTGGAGTTCAACTTATATTCCCGAGTGTATTTCTTATTCTCTTTCTCGTGATCCTTCTCCTGGTAGTTATCCAGTTCTACCGGCTGGACGACGATCTTCGGTTCGGCGTTCTGTCCGACGGGCTTCAAGGAGGCATCCAGCAACTGTGCCGTTACGCGAATGTAACTGCCGGAAGTAAATTCCTTGGCCATTAGAATTCGACCGCGTCGATTCTGCTTACGTCGCGAACCGGAACTGAGGTACCGCGCCATCTTGATCCAGAAGCGTTCGAAATACGCCTGGGCTTTACCTGCTTCACGCAGACGCCAGATTTCCGAGGAGCCGATGAACCCGGTCATCCCCTGCCCCCAGCGCATAATAACGATGAACGGCGGGTCCCGACCGTCGGGCATCTTTAAGGCGTTGGGATCGGTATAGCTTGCGATGATTGTAGCGGCCGGTTTAACCAGCTGGGCCGGGTAGTAGTTGTAAAAACCGCGGATCGGACGGATGCCCTCGGCCGGGTTGTCCTTGCCGTAGAAGAAGTAATCCCAGCCCGCCAGCGGTCCTTCTTTTTCATCGTCGATTTTCAGAAAATCGGTATCGGGATTCACTCCCACGAATTTCAAAGCGTAAGGTTCCTTGGCATCGCGTTTGATAGAAGCCAAGTCGATATCGCCGGGCAGTACGGGATAGATATCAAGCAACGGCCGGAATTTGCTATTTTCGTCGACGCGGGCCATTTGTTTAGTGTAAATTGGCCCGGCCACTATCATCAACCCGCCCGCTTGGAGGTTCACCCAGGTTTCCACCATCGCGATTTGTTCCTGAGTCAACTGACTCCAGTCGGGATCGAAGGCAATAATCACATCGTAGCGGCCGAGGTTGTACCACTTTTCGTCGGCGGATTCTGCCGGATCTTCTTCCACCTTCAAACGGGTGGGAAATCGGGTCAGCATCCGCGAGGGATCTTCCAACAGCGAAATTTTCCCCTGCGCTCCCCCTTCGTTTTGCAGATAGATGCTCAAATCGGCGTTATCGCGGATCAACTGATTCACCAGGAATTGATAATCGCGGTTCGGGCCGCTGGAAATGATCAGGATTCTCATCGGCTTCTTTTCAATTTTCACCACGGCCGCTTCACTGGTGTGCTTGGGCTTCTCGAACTTTTCGCCGGGCACGCGGGCCGTGCTGGCCTGAATGCGCCATTCCCCTTCCAGCAGATCTTTGAAATTCGAGGCTTTGGTTTTCAAATTTTCAGGGAGTTTCTCAGGTTCTATGGGGATTTCCACCTGACCATGGGGTGGTTCCCCGGCCGCGAAGGTCACCTTCGATTCGATGACGTAAGGTGTATCACTCTTGGGCGGAAAAAGTTCAATCGTGATGGGAATCGTTTGACCGATCAAGCCTTCGCCATCGACTTCCGCAATGACTTTGAACGGTTCATCGGGCGGCGTCTGATCGGGGGCCTGAAGATCGGTGATTCGGAGGGCGATCAACTGACGATCTTCACCAACACCGATCGTAAAGATGGGAACCGATTCGCGTTTGGCACGTGCCCGAAGTTCGGATATCGTCGAATCGGAACCGGTATTGCTCCGACCGTCAGAGATGACGATGATGCCCTGCAACATGTTCGCAGCTTCGCGATTGAGTGCGGTCAGAACCGAATCGGGCACGTTGGTCGAGGTACCGATGGTCCGGGCCAGGTCGATTCGATTTTCGAGCTTGGGACGGATATTTTTCAGCGTGATCCGATCCGCTTCCGGCATATCGGCCGGTATCATTTCGGCTTCCGGTTTTTCAATCCAATTCTTGGCCCAGTCCAAGGTCCCGGCAGCTTCACCGCCGAAAGAAGCCGTCGCCTTCAGTTTGGCTCTGCCTTCTTCGGAAAGACTCTTGAGTACCCACGGTTTGAAATCGTACTTCGCAAACTCGTTCCACTGCGCATCTTTCCAAAGAGGGGCATATTCGCGCAGGGCCGTTCCATCATCCAACGTTGCATTGCGGAGTACTGCCGAGTATTCCGAAGCATCATTCCCCTGGGAATCGCGCACATTTCGCTTTTCGAAGGATTGCACATCCTCGTCCAACCGGCTTCCCATGCGATAGACGAACAGCGGATTCTTATCGAGAATCTTTTTCAGGAAACTAACCTTATCATCCGAAAGATAATCGAGCACTTTCTGGATCCGCGAGCGCGGCTTGGAAGTTGCGGCCTCCGTCGGTGAATCATCGCTGATCCCCATACTGTCGGAAACATCCAGCACCATCACCACGCGCGATCGTTTATCCGCCTTTTCCCAAGTCTGTCGGGACGGCAGAAGGAAGATTACCGTCAGGATGCCATAAATGGAGATTCGCACTAAGCCGAGAAAACTGGCCCAGCGCCAGCCGACTGAACGACTATCTTTGCGATACATGTAAATGACGTAGAAAATCCCGATTAGCAGAATGGGAATCAGAATCGCCAGCCACCACAAGCCGTTCTTTTCCACTCCGCCCAGGCGCAGAGTCTGTTCCAGCCGGCGTAAAATGATTTCGGTTTCTCGGACTGTCCCGGTATCGTTCATCTCAACCTTCCAAAGCTCGAGATCGCCTCGAGCGTGAAAACCAGCTAGGCGGCGTGGGAGTTGGGCACGCGTCTCCCCAGAGGCTTGCCCGTAGGATTATCGTTCGAACCGCCGTGAAAACTCAGTCTCACCGCCATGAACTGTTCGAAAATCAGAACCAGTAATAGCACCAGATAGAACCAGGGCGATTCGGAGAGATCGCTGCGTCGCAAGCGCAAGGCTTCCGAATATTCATCGCTGCTGGCCGTGTAGAGCTTGGCCCCCTTGGCGATCGATTCGATTTCCGTGGTATCGGCCCGTTTCAGATCACTTTCGGCCCGGGCATCGATGTTGTAAGCCAGTGCCCGATAGTCGGGTCGAAGAATCGGCTCTTTACCGGCCCCGCCAACCCGTTGTTCCGTAAATTCGAAGACGTAGACGCCGGGCTGCTTCGCTTCGTCGAAGTTTAAAATATTTTTGTCTTTGTTGGTCGTGAGTACCTGTTCGCCTAAAGCTGTAAACTTCGCGAGTTCCGGAATCGGATTCGGCCCTGTACCGCTCTTGAGATCCTGCCACAGCAACCATTTCTTGGCGCGATTGCTGTAACTTTGGGCATCGAAGGCAAATTCGAAATTACGGCCCAGTGGAAGATTCAAATCCGTCCCGGCGCTCCCCAAATATCGCTGCATTTCAATAGTGATAAGAGCGAAGTAGGTGAGCCCCGGTCCCTCCAGGTCATTCCAGGATACCCCAGCGGACGACATGAAGGCGAGTACTCGGCCGTTGCCAATCTGCTTCGCCACATAAAGCGGGTCGCCATATTTGACTACGTCCAACTCGACTTGAAGGTCCCGGGCAAGCTCGGCCTGTTCCGGTTGCTGCCAGAGTTCCCGCAAACTGGGCCGGTTAGTCTCTTTATCGCCATCATCGTGCAACAAACTATCGAGCTTGGAGGAAAGCCTGTAGAGCGGTGCCGAAGGATCGTTGGCGATGCCGCGAATCTCATCGTAATATTTCCGCAAAACATCTCGGTATTTCGACAGCTTTTCGTCATCTTTGGGCAGGCGGCTCATGAGCTTGTTGACGGCTGCCGAATATTTATCCATCGTCTGGAAATTCGGCAGCGTCATCAGTTCCTTGACCGATTGGTCCTGCGTATTCCAGGCCGCCCGGCGAACCTTGAAGTAACGGTCGATCACCACGAACAGGAGAAAGCGATTGAACTCTTCCGGGTTCACGCGAACGCCCCGCGAATCGGTATAGAGACGTTCGAGAGCCGGGTGCCGGTCATCGCGCGTGAAGATCTGCGGTTGGAAGCTGAATCGTCTTTCGAAGCGTTTTTTCTCGCGCTCGGCATCGGGCAGGCTGAAACCTTCAGGTTGATCGTCGAGCGGTGCGGGGAAGAGCCCCTTGCCCTCGTTCCAAAGTTTGGCGTTGTAGAACTCTTTGATGTCGTTCGGCTTGATGGATGGCCCCATGAAAAAGGCCACTCCCCCCCCAGATTTGACATAGGTTTCCAGATTGGTGACCGCCTTATCGCTCAGCCGGGGCACATCGCAAACAAAAACGCCGATGTAAGGCTGAAGATTCAGGTTCTCCAATTCGGCAGGAGTTTTCAATTGAACATCGAATCCCTTGATCGAGTCCATGAAAAGTTTCTGCAGGTGGAAAGTTTCCGATTCGCGTTTGCCTCGACTGGCCGGGTTGTTATCCACGAGCAACAGAGGGACCTTGTCGCGAACTTCGACAACGGTATAGCGGACGTTATCCATCGCCAGCCCGGCCTGTTCGTTCTCCAGATGTGCGGAAACCAGATTGAATCGATCGAGCGGATTCTCTTCGGTACCGACCCGATCCAGACTCAATGTGAATCGGGCCGTGGTCAATTCATTGGGCGGCAAGGAGGGAATGTTTACCGACCCTTCGGCACGTTCCGAACCGTTGAGCCGGCTCGAAATACGGACGTTCTTTTTCTCGCTCGTACTGAAGTTGGCGACCGTAACCGTGAATTCCACCGGTGCGAACTTGGCGGTAATTCTCGTGTCGGCCCGTAAATCCAGGATGGCAATGTTGTCGTGATAGAGGGGAGTTTTCTGTTTTTCAGATCGCTCCGGATGCGCGGCATCCAACAGATAAATATCGGTTCCCGCCTTCACTTCCGTGAAGACATCGGTCAGATTCTTTTCGGCGCCCGCTCCCCAATCGACTTGTCGGAAGTCGCTGACAACGTGCAGAACATGTCGCATCCGTGGCGTATCGTCGAAGATCTTTTTGGCTCGCTTCAACCCCTCGGTGAGCGGAATACTGAATGGACTCGGTTTCAAAGGATTCAGGTAGCCGCGCATGTCGTCGAGAGAACCACTATTGAGCCGGCTGAAGTCGCGGGGATTTTCCAGATCGCTCAGGCGAATAATTTCCAGATACTGAGGCGTCGGGGCCTGCATAATATCTTTGGAAATCTTATCGGTAATCAGCCGTTTCGCTTCGCTGAAGGTGTCTTTGGCCAGGCCGTCTTCCCGCCAGCTGTCATCCATACTGGGAGTATCGTCCAGAACGACGATGTGCAGAGTGCTCTGCGCTTCACTTCCGCCCAACGATTTGAAGCCGAGGAAGCGGGCCAACAGGAGTCCTAGGAGCAGCACCAAAAGAATGCGGAGCAACAATAGAATCAGCTGCTCGATGATCAATTTCCGCTTGCTGCGCTTCTGCGATTTCAGCAGAAACTCCATGGCGGCCCAGCGAACGCGCTTGTAACGCATCCGGTTGATCAGGTGAATGATGATCGGCGAGGAAATCAGGATTCCACCGAGTATCATCGACCAGGGATTGAGAAAAAGTTCCATTCTAAGAGGTCACTCGCGCTGAGTTTGCATTCGTTCGATTTTGATGCGATCAGGAAGTCCGGGCCTTGGCTCGAGGATCCAGTCGCTGATGCAGGAATTTCGCCAGCACCGCATCCAGGGGATCGCTCGTCTTGAGCAGTGTGTAGTCGATACCCCGTTTTGTACAACCCTGTCGCATCTCGGTCAGGTAAATGTTCAACTCTTCCAGGTAGCCTTCCCTCAGAGCTTTCGGGTCGCAGAAAAGGTTGGGAAGTTCTTCCATCCCTTCGAAGCGAGTCATGCCGTTGAAGGGAAAGTTCAATTCATCATCGTCCAGCAGATGAAACAGCATGACGTCCTGCTTGCGCAGGCGAAGCATATCCAACCCCTTCAGCAGCGGTTCGCGATCCGTCAGACAGTCGGAAATCACCGCCACGATGCCACGCTGATGAGTAGCTTCCGCGACTCGGTTGAGGATCTTCAACATGTCGGTTTTATCGCGAGGCTTGGAGACATGCATCGTCTGGCAAATCGCCTCCAGATGTTTCTGAGAAGCTCGGGGCGGCACGACGGCACGGACTTCGGAATCGAAAGTCGTAATTCCAACGGAATCCTGCTGGCGGATCAGAAGATACGCGATGCAGGCCGCGGCGGTGCAGGCATATTCGTATTTGTTGAGATTGCCAGCCCCATAGTGCATCGATTCCGAGACATCGAGTACGAGTTGGCAGCGCAGATTGGTTTCGGCTTCGAACTGCTTGATGTAAAAGCGGTCGGTCTTAGACCAGACTTTCCAGTCGAGATGCCGGATGTCATCGCCGCGCACGTACTCGCGGTGCTGGACGAAATCGACCGAATGTCCGAAGAACTTCGATCGATGCATGCCGTTGATGAATCCTTCGACGACCTGGGCGGCCTGTAACTCGAGATGGGCGATCTTCGAGATGGTGCGAGGATCGAGAAATCGACGGGGATCTTCTTTATTCGCCATGTGTACCCGAAGGTTGACGCAGCCAAACAGCTATTCGTGGAATGCCGATAGAGGCCGCGGGGTCGATTACGCAAAAATCTTTTTGAACCGCTCGTCCTTTTGCAGTTCGCCTTCCCGGCTGGGGGTCTCGGCAATGAGCTTTTCGACGACCACATCGGGAGTGATGCCTTCGGAAGCGGCCGTGAAGTTCGTCAGAACGCGGTGCCGGAGTACCGGTTTGGCGAGGGCCTGAATATCTTCGACCGTCGCGTGTGAACGGCCATAGAGCAGCGCCCGAGCCTTGGCTCCCAGGATCATGAACTGCGCGGCACGTGGACCTGCCCCCCAGGACAACCAATCCTTGGCGAACTTGGGAATGCCCGGCTCGGTGACGCGCGTCTGCCGGATCAAAGCCAGGGTGTACTGAATCACGTGATCGGTCACCGGTACCTTGCGGACTACCGTCTGCAGTTCCATAATCTGCTCGCCGGTCAGCACCGCACTCGGTTCATCCATGGCCAGCGCGGTCGTGCGCTTGGCAATTTCGAATTCTTCATCGTAGGTCGGGTACTTCACGAAGACCTTGAACATGAAGCGGTCCTGTTGCGCTTCGGGCAGCGGGTAGGTCCCTTCCTGTTCGATGGGGTTCTGGGTAGCAAGTACGAAGAAGGGATTGGGTAGCCGATGGCGGGTTCGGCCGACCGTGACTTGCCGTTCCTGCATGGCTTCCAGCAAGGCTGCCTGAGTTTTGGGCGGCGTACGGTTAATTTCGTCCGCCAGAATCACGTTGGCGAACAACGGGCCGGAGAGGAACTTGAATTCGCGGGAGCCGGTCGTGCGATTTTCCTCGATCACTTCCGTTCCCGTGATGTCCGAAGGCATCAAGTCGGGCGTAAATTGGATGCGGCTGAAATCGAGCGAAATACAGCGTGCCAGAGTGGCGATCATCAAGGTCTTGGCCAGACCCGGCACCCCTTCGAGGATACAGTGGCCGCGGCTGAACATGGCGATCAGCAACTCTTCGATTACCGATTCCTGACCGACGATCACGCGACCCAACTGCCGTTTAATCTCCTTGAAGGCGACTTGCAGCTTCTGCATCGCCTCGACATCATTGCTTGCCAATTCATTAAGCTCTGACATGAATCGTTCTCGGTTAGGATGGAATTTCTGATGAGTGTGCGACAAATCATCTTTGATAAATCGGTAGGGTGGCCTTATCCAATTGCAGAATAGTCAGGTTCACGGTTGTCGTGAATACATTGCCGATGTAACCCGAACTCCAGCTACCGTCGTTCGACTGGCCCGCTTTCAAATAATCAAACATGGCCTCTTTATATTTGGTCCAGGACAATTGGTCGTCTTTTTTCGATCCGGGGAACAATCTCTCGTAACCATCGTCCCCCAGAATGTAAACGGCCTGGGCGAAGTAGTAACTCTGGTACTCGTCGTGGGACAGTCGCCCTTTGCCCACGGGAATGCTCTCTTTGCAGTATTTGATCCATTTCTTGGCATAGTCGGACGAGTAATCCCCCGAGCTGAAGGCACAAGACACCGCCGCGGCGGTCAGGGCGGGTCGCTCCTGTCCGCTAACCGCGCTCCCCGTGGCTAGACTATAGATGATGCCACCGCGAGAGGTCGTGCAGTCTTTAAGGTATTTAACGGCTTTATCGATAATCGACTTGGGAACCACGATACCGGCATTTCTGGCGGCTCGTAGGCCTTGGAGTTGGGTGATGGTCACGCTGCCTTCGTCGAAGTTTCCCCCTTCGCTCGCCGAAACATAACCCCAGCCGCCGCGATCGGTCTGCGCTTTACCGCAGTACTCCACGGCCTTCGTCAGCATGCGTTCCAGGTCTTTACGTCGGCGTTCGTCTTCTTCTTCACCATAAACGCTCGCCAGAAACAACAGGCCGAAGCCATGCCCGTACATGTATCGGGAGGATTCCGTGGGATTATTCGGGTTTCCCAAAAGTCCGGAAGGCTGCGATCGCTTCATGAACCATTCCACGGCCCGCCGCAAATTAGGACTGTATTTCCCTTCCCGCAGCGTGCTGCCTTCCATGAGAAAGCACATCCCGGCTAAGGCGGTCATGGTGGTCGGGTACTGCCCGCCGTTTGCTTCCCAGTTGCCTTCCCCTTTGCTTTGAGTGCTCGCCAGCCACTTCAAGCCGCGGTCGATCATCGCCTGTTGTTCGGCTTTGATCTCTTCGGCTCGGACCGCGATGGGTCCGAGACAAAATACGGCTAGAAATCCTACGGTGATGGAACGGATTGGAAACACGATCCTCTCCTAAACGGAAGGGCTGCCACATTAAGTAGATGACGAGAATATCAGGACTTTCTCACCAATGCAATTGAAACGGAGAGGATTATTTCGATCCGCATCCGGTGAGAGTATCATAATACCGAGCGCCGAACATTGCTGTAATCGGGAATCGCAAACGATTCTCAGATTCCGTTAATTTTTGATCATTACCGGCTTAATCAAGACTCCGGAAGGTACTGGCAGTCCGCCATTCGAGTTGATATTCGACGTCGTCTTTAAATTGTCGGCATGAGACAACTGGATGCGAACGTCGTTACGAATGATCTCAATCTTCTGATTTTTCTGATCGATATTCAGAGTATGGAACCAGCCTCCGTTTCCGAAGAGGGGGTTCTGCCCGAACAGGAGCATCCCCGTTTTTTTATCGAGAACGACCAGCCTGAAGATGTAGGAATTATTATTCAGCACCTGGGAACCGGCAATAAGAACCGGCATCTCCTGATAGCGGTCGATGACCAGATTCTGCTGCTCGAACTGCTCATCCGTATGCCACTGAAAAGCCCCGGTTTTACGATCGAACGCATACATAATTCCATTTAACGGAACCGTATGAATGGTGTTCGAGAGCCCCTGAATGGCCGCTACGCCGTTATTTCGATGCAAGCCAAGAAAAACCTGCTCCTTATCGAGCAAAACAATCGCGGAATCCACCTTGGCTAAATGTTCGGCCACCTTGTTGGCTTTCAATTTCGACTGAAACAGCGGTTTACCCGTCAAAGAATCAAAAAGGCTAACATCCCCCTTCAGGGTCACGAAGCCCACGACTTTACCATCGTCCGATTTCGCCAATATCGCTTTTTCCGCGGCCTCCTGCTTCCAGAGATCCTTCCCCGACAGCATATCCACCAGTCGAAGGACTAATTTGCCATTCACGACATCGTGAGCCAATACGTTTCGTCCAAACTCCCGAATCCGTCGGCTGCGCCCCAGGAGAAGAGAATTATCGGGCACCGCCACTTCGACACCATCGGAGGCTCGAACAGCCTTGAGCCCGGTCGCTCCGCCTCCGGTACCCGAGTTGTTGGAACTCTGCTCATAAAAGAAGATGTAATCCTGATCGCCGAAGAGCTGGACGTTCGTTGGCAAACCCCGCTTCACCCACATTTGAGAACCGGTCAGTGGGTCCAGGGTCACCAATCCATCCCGAGTCAACAGCGCGAGATAATTCGGCTGCAGCAAGGCGATACCGCCGAGTCGGTGAACAGTGTTATCGGTGTAGTAGATGCGAAGATCCCCATCCCCATCGACATCGATCCGATGTTGATTGTTCTGCTGCATGGGGGGATTTTTCCCAAACAGATTATACTCGGGCCAGAGTGGCTTCCGAGCCGCCAAATCGAAGGCGTAAACCATATTCATGCATTGCAGAATCAGAATATGTCCCTTCACCTGATAGAGCCGGTTGTAGCGCAGTCCCTGATTATTAGCCAGGTAGATTCCCATGCCCTGCGGGCTTTGAAGCGGCTTGGAACGGTATTTTTCGTCCCCGGTCTGTTTATCCACGATTTTCAAAGTCCACTGATTGCCGTTACCGTTCGTTTCGACGTAAACCCGATTCCGCTCGAAAAACGGCGAGGAATCTTCATCATCCGGGATTACCTGAAAAGGCATCTGGATCATTCCGGAATTCTGATGATCTTCCTTGGCTTTCAAACGGCCATTCCAAGTAAGGTTGGATGGCTCGAGGTAAGGCAGATACCGTTTGTCGGTGATCAGATCGTTCAGGGACTGCTCTCCCGAACGGCCATCGGAGAGTTTGACCGAGGCGTATTCCGTTCCCAGTCGCTGGTACATGCGGATGGAAGATTCGAACAGATTCCGCTTCATGTACAGCTTGGCCAGCAGTTCAGTCGCGGCCACACTGACTTTCAGATCGGGAATCTTCTGCAGATTCAGAAGAATCATTTCCCCTTCCCGCATATCTTCGTCGTTGTGCGTATCGATGAGCTTGGAAGCCAGAAGCAATCTCGATTGATTACCGGCTTCCAGTTCGGGATTTCCAAATAATTTGACGAAGGACCGCAACTGCTCGAGATCATTCGATTCGCGAACCTTCTTCCAGTTCTCGTTGATCTTGTCTTCGAGAGGTTTGCGATTCTCCGGCTTGGCTGATCGCAGCATGGCTTCAATGCGACCGCGAGCCCACACATCGGGTCGGGCGCTTGTGAGCGGTTGATCCAACACGCTGACCATTTCTCGATTGCCTACCAGGGTACCAAAGGTCTGGTAATTTTCGAAGGCATCCAGCAATCGGCCTTGTTCCTGCCTTCCTTTGCCGACCATGGCGTAGAAATTCGACTTCCGACGCAGTTCCTCATCCAGTAAAGCCTGCTTCTGCACCGGTTCGACTCCCGGGGGAATCACCACGTTGCACAATTCCTTGTACTCCGTGAGATAACTTTCCGCCCGCGTGAAATCCCCCTGGATGTATTCGGTCATAGCTTCGAACAGTTTATTCCGCGCCCGAATTCTCAGATCTTCCTTCACATCCTGGCTCAAAACCTTTTTGAGAGTCACAATTGCCTTGCCCAGTTCGCCATCATCCAACTGCAACTCTCCCATGGCCGTCAGACCTTCGGGATCATTGGGATCGGCGGTCAAGCGTCGGGCCATTTCCTCTTTTTTAACCTGCAACTGGGGGAAGGCCTGCAGTTCATAAGGAGATTGCGAGATCACATCCCCTTCGTGATAAATCAGGTTGCCGACGACAGTTTTCTTCCGAGACTTAGTCTTGGCCTCGACGGTTCCTTTGGCCACATCGATCGTCCAGACTTCCGGCTCCTTGGTTTCGGGAGATTCCTTAATGGGCAGTAAATACATGCCGCCACTGGCCGTACCAACTCCGGAAGGCAGGCCAATACTGATGCTGGCCCCGACTTGGGCACCATCCACCAGGGAGAGAAATCGCACGTTCGATTTGCCGACGATCATGACTTTCTTGTCGAACACACCGGCGACGTAGAGATCGTCGGAATTCCGCGAAGATTCCCAGCTTAAGGAGCCAGATCGCAGATCCAGGCACTGAACCGCTTCGCCGTCATAGGCGGTGAAAACGACTTTATTCTGACTGATCATGGGCATCGAGACTCGCCAGCGATCCAAACTGAGATTCTGATTCGCCAGCATCTCGCCATTCATCCCAAATCCACCGCGGATGATTCGGTTCCGACCATTGATCGGCATCTCCGGTTCCTCCGGCGGCTTCGGTCCCGCTTTGCGATACGAATGGGACCAGACGATATTTCGAGTTTGCAGGTCGATCCCCACGAGAGCGCCGGCATTAGTCGGACAGACGAGGATGCCGTCGCCGTAGGCCAGGTGAACCCCTTGAATTCGGCGGAAACTATCCTGAGGCAACGGCGTCTGCGGCGATCCGAGAGGTTGATACCATTCGAGTTCGGGGAAATTGTCCGCTGAGATTTTGTTGGGATTGATGCAGGCGAGCATCATCTCCCGATCCTTTTCCAGAACTACATAAATCTTCCCGGCAATTGGGAGTGGCGCTCCCAGAAAGAAGGAATCGACGAATAGTGTGGAAGCCGTCTCATTTTTACGCTCCTCCGAGACGACCTTTTTCTTGGCCCCTTCGTCCTGATCGGCGGTTTTCCAAACCATCTTTCCAGTTTCGATCTCGATGGCCGCCAGCTGATTATGCGACACCTTGTCCGACAAGGGACCGAAACTCAGCTGCTGCCCCATCTGATTGTAATTGAAGATTTGCATCGGATGCGGAGGCACGAACAGATCATCGATGTAATAGAGGTATTTTCCATCGTGGCTCAGAGTACCGACAAGACCGTTTTCAAACAGAATCCCCTGCGGTCCCTGGTTGGCATAGAAAGGTCGGAACCACTGATTTTCGAAGTTACTCTTAAAAGTCTGATTGCTGACGATCTGATACAGCGAGGCCTTCGTGTTGGAACGCCAATCGAGTTCCCCAGCCTTTCTTCCATCCGGGGTATCTTTCGTCAAAACGCTGTATACGCCGTCGTAGGTGCGGAAAATGACTCGTCCGGGCAGAGTTACCGGGAAAAACGCCGGGATGGCGGCAGGATTCGAAGAACGAGCGAGCCGCTTCAGGGACTCGTCCAGATTTTGCTGAATCCATTCCATGCCTTTCTTGGTCGAAAAATCCGCGCTATCCTTGTCCGACGTGGAAAACATGTTGTAAATGGGCATCATCGAGAACGTGAACCGGGGATCCAGAAAAGGCCGGCTACCCACCCCTTGTGCATTATGAGTTGAGTCGCCTCCGATCGTAACGTACTCTGTGGCCTCGTTGCGATTCTTCACGACGATACGATCAAACTCCGTTTTGAGCTGATCGATGGAGAACTTTCGTCCGCCGAGGGTAACCTCGTTATCCTTGGCCGACTTGATCAATTTGTCCCAGTATTCGTCGGCGGATTTCGGCTCGCCAATTCGTTTGTAGGCAATTGCCAGCTTCAGCAGCAGACTGGAGGGCAACGACTCGTCCGGATTGCGAGTCTCGAATTTGCGAAGGGTCAGAGCCGCCATCAGATACCGGCCCCGGTCGAGATGCCAGGTTCCCAACCGGACAATGGCTTCGGCGCCGGCCTTGGTATGCAGATAGGTCGAAGCGATCTCGGCCATTTTAACCATCGGATCGCGAGTATCGGTCGATTCCGGATTGAGGGCATCTTTCAGTTTGGCCTCAGCTCTCGGGCCGTAAGTCAATTGATAGAATTCCCGGCCTTCTTTGTTGAAAGAGGCCAGAATGCGATTGAGTTCTTCCTTCAGGCTGACCTTGATCCGGATTTTTCCTTCGGTCGGATGATCGCGATAGGTCTCAACGAGTTTATCGAGGGGATCTTCGAGAAGATTCTGGATGACTTCGCAGATCTCGTTCCAGGGTACCTTCTCTTTTTTCAGGTAATCTTTAATGGCATCGACGCGCCGGGAAGCATCCCGGTCGATGAAAAGAAAAAGCCCGTCGGTAGGGTCTTCTTTCTTTTTCTTTTTGTCGTCTTTTTTGATCTCGATGGGTGCCGACTTAACGGCGATCTGACCGTAAGATACTTCGGGTGAATGGAGAATGGCAAAGGTCAGTATCAGGCACGATCCCGCGCCAAGACGCATCCACCGGGACAGACGACGCATCGTAGGTTCTCGCTTTTCCGGAAGGCATTTTCCTAAAACAATCATTACAGATACCAGCCGACGACTCAAGTAAAAAAGGTGTAACCCGGGATGTCCGCTAATGCTAAGACGAGTCGAGACTTCCTAGAGATTCGACGAACCAGTTCTGCCGAACGCACCTTTCGTCCGAACTATCTCTCCTTCGCCGGTACCTATCAGTGCAATCTGGAATGCCCGCACTGCTGCGTTCCCATCGAATGGAAAGACCGTTTACCGATTGACGTAGCACTTCGTTTTCTCGAAAGCTGCCACGCTCTCGGTATTGGAATTCTAGGGTTCACCGGCGGCGAACCGTTCATTTATCCGGAATTTGTCATCGAAGTTACTCGTCGGGCTGCCGAGCTCGGGTTTCGATTCGACAAAGTTATGACCAACGGCGTCTGGTTCGAAACCCCGGAGGAACTGGAAACGGTACTGACCAATCTCCGAGATGCCGGTTTTCGGGGCAAAATCGGTCTGAGCATCGACAAATTCCACGGCATTCACACGGGAAAACTCGTCGAATTCTGCAAAACCACCCGTCGAATTTTCAATCGGGACAATATTTTGTCGCTTTCGTATGCCAGCCCCTCCCCGGAAAAGGGCTTGGAGCCGATCCGCAAGCTCGCGGAGTCCTTGGATGCGGTGATCGAGTGGTCTGAGGTACTGAATCATTATCTCCTGGTCTCGCTCGATCTGACCATGACGCTGAATTGGAATCATCTGGCCGCGGTCGAACGGGCCGAGAAATTGCCGAGCAAGCCGTGGGACGGGGAATGGTTTGAAGAAGACTATTGCGAAGGACCGGGCCAAGCGTTTATCGTCAATCCTAAAGGGGACGTAAAGCCTTGCTGCGGCTTTGCTTCCGATCTGGATCAGCTGACTATCGGCAATATTCACCACCAAACGGCTCAGGAGATTCTGGAAGCAGGCCGAAATCATCCTTTTGTCGGGCACCTTTTCCGACACGGGCTGTCCTACTTTAAGGACCAGATTTTACAGGAAAAGCCTGAAGCTCTACCCGGCCAAACCAGCAATCATTGCTATTTTTGCTGGCATATCCTGACGCGTGGCTTGGTTCACGGTCTGCCCGGCGGCGGCGGTCAGATCGGCAACTGGACGGGATCTCGAGAAAACGCATTTGGCGAACTTGTGAGCCTGGGAACGACTCTTATTCGTAAGGCGTAGACTATTGGCCGCGAAAGCTTAGAATGCTAGGTACAAAAACGCAGTGAATGCGGCGTTTCACGCACCCGTAGCACAATTGGATAGTGCGTAGCCCTCCGAAGGCTAAGGTTACAGGTTCGACTCCTGTCGGGTGCAGATTCTTAATTCTTGCCCAATCGACACTTGCGTCGATTACAATTCAAAAATTAGAATCCAGATCTACACCCTCCGGGTAAAATTACACCCGACGCAGTTCAAACAAGATGATTCCTCAGAAAAATTCCACAAATAAATAGTTTACTTATTAAGTGAAGCAGACTTACTTTGGTAGAGACAAGTCGAAGGTCATCAAACTTACTATGTTCGGCGGATCGCAGATCTCATTCGCCAGATCAAGAAATTGATTGGCCCCGGCTCGGCACTCTGTAGTTGAAGTTGACTGATGCCGCTTCATCGCCCAGGAGCAGTTTCAATCGGATGATCCTCATCGGATTAGGACTCCCAATTTAAAATCTTATCTAAGTGCATCGCCCTTTACACGCGAAATCATGACTTCGCAGAATTGAAACACTCGCAAGGTCACCCGGCCGCGCGGGCTGTGCTGGCGTTGTTTCAAGACTCCTGAGATTCGCAGGATTTACGCCGCTGGTTCTCCGGGCTGACATCGAGGCCCTTCCGCGAATGGTGGGCTGATGCGAGATCAACAACATGCAACCGATGCGCGGCCTGGCAGTGAAGAAAAGATAGCTGTTCTCGCGAGTCGAGCCGCTCGGGGCGAGCGTCTGTTTCATCCGGAGGATGAGAGGTTGTGATAAGCGAAGAACAAAATTTGAAGCCACCTATTTCGCGGGCCGCTCACGGTGGCCGCGGGTGGGGGAGCCGTCCGGGCGGGGGTCTGGGCGGCTCTTGTTTGCAGCACATTTATGGCGTTTTTTACAGTTCACTAATTACAATGAGCAAGGAGTATCCAAACTGAATTCACTCAGAGAGCTTACTTTATGTCCCCAGGAAGTGCTGCATACGATATAACTCGAGCTGTTGCCGATTCGACCTACGAAAAATTTGGCACACTGGCGAAATACCTCGGTAAGCCGATCGAAGAGTGGCTGCAACCTTGGCTCATGCATCGTAAAGTGAAGTACGAGATGAGAGATAAAATCATAGCGGAAGCGACGAAAGAACAGATTGCTGTAATGCGGCAGGATCACGAATGGAATCTCGAAGATCGCGCTTCCGAGAGATGCCGCAGAGAGGAAATTCGTAGACAGCAAAATATTGAAAATATTGTTGTTAGTAGTGTCGAACAAATCCCTTCGGATCAAACGCCAATACAAATCAACGATGATTGGTCGGCGCAATTTATCGAAAATTGCAAAGATATTTCTGATGAAACGATGCAAAAATTGTGGAGCAAAATATTGGCGGGCGAGCTTAGTAAGCCAGGATCGTGCTCATTGAAAACAATGGCAATATTAAGGACCATGAACAAAAGCGATGCCGAACTATTTTCAACGCTAAAATCATTCGTTTGGGAATCAGCAGAAAGTCAATACATAGTAATTAATTTTGAAAAAATGCGTATATACTCTAACAACGCAATCTTCCAAAATTTTGATTATAATTCTCTAATCGATTTAGAACATTTCGGACTAATCCACTTGAGTACTCCAGCTACAATTATCCAATCTTATAACGAATTTAGTTCCGTAAGTTGGAGATACTTTGACAAATCGATCAAGCTGACAAAACGCAATAGCACTGGCAATCCAACTGGTTCAAATTTGAAAATCGACGTAGGAGAAGTTCATTTAACGAAAAGCGGCAAAGATTTGATGAGGCTTGTAAGTGGGAATCCAATGGATTCCTATATTGAAGCGGCAGTAAAATATTTTCAAAGTAGATTTCTCAATGTCCAATTTGAGCCACAGTCGTCGCCTTGAGCAGAGAATTCAATCACGAACATTTCAGTTTGCTTTAATTCAAACGAGCGAAAAAAGTAGATGCTTCTATATCTTCGGACCTAATTTATCTTGACCCTAAAGTACTGAGCTGGCCTAATAATTCCTGAAATTTCGGAGTATCTTACTTGATCAGGCCTTTCTGCTTCTTTGCTTGCCGTTCCTATCGTTAACTTTCTCGGGTTGAGAGAAACCTCGACTGCTAATTACTTCTTCGAAATTCCGAGCCATTCATGAATCAATGGTGAAAACACGCTCGCTACAGCAGTTATCGTAGCCAGAATTCCAAAAGTAATTGCGACAACTCTATTCCAATAGTTCTGTTCTTTGTTGAACTCCTCTTGTGCTTTAGCCATCTTTGCATTGAAGGATTTTTGGTCTTCAAGTTGAGCAGCGGCCAGTTCAATTTGTTTTCTTTCCCATTGAACTCGGACATGCTCTTTTGCTGTGAAACCAGACATGTAGGGGGTGAACTCTTGGCAGTCTCGCTCTTGGTTCAAAATAAACTTGACGATACCACGGCGATCTAAATCTTTAGGTGCGGAATATTTCTCGCTATCCAGATACACCATGTTTTTAAAACATTCCAAACTTAAGCCTGTGTCCCCAGCCTTACGGTCTCGAAGACTGAATTCCAATTCGACATCTCGTTCTGAATTGTACAAATGACAGAACCCACATTCACCACACTTCACCTTGCGATTCTGTTCTTTTTCTCCGCTCATCGAGGTCTCCGTTTCTATCAAGACGGATCTTTAGGATGTTCCACTATTTCTAAGGGTGAGCGCGATGGTTTCGGTTTCTCAGCAGTACTATTTGACGTGCTGATTGCGGCAATAATGCTCGCAATACTGGCGAACAATGCAAGAGTGCCAAATACTGCGGTCACCACTCGACTCAAAAAATTCGGCTCTTCCGTTTTTAGGCGCAACTCTCGGCGAATCGGTCATTTTGGGATAGATTGCAATTGAGAGTACCCTTTTCCTGGTTCACGGAAGCGCCGATGACGACGACTACCATTGCCATAGACATGGACGTCCCTGCCGGAGTGAGCGTTGGCGAATACGAACGCATCGACGGGGGCCACGCCTTTCACGTGAGTTGGCAGTTGCCCGACAATCTTTGTTGCGAGACTTGCCGGCGTGAGTCTCCGCTTCAATTGGTGGAGAAGAACAAGTTTCTGAGCATCCGCGATCTGGATTTGTGGGGTAAGCCGAGCTTTTTCGTGTACCAGGAGGTGTATCACCGCTGCCCGTCGTGCGGTCACCGTCAATCGCTGTTGCCGCCGTTCAAGCGTCGGGATGTGAAATATACGTTTCGCTTCGAGGAGCAGGTGCTGGTCAGTCTGATCGGGAGCACAGCCGAAGACGTGGCGGTGCGTTTGGGGATCGCCGCGGAAACGGTGGAGCGAATCGTCAAGAACCGGATAGAGGACGCCAAGGCGAAGCAGATCGATCCCC
This sequence comes from Telmatocola sphagniphila, assembly GCF_018398935.1. Classification (GTDB taxonomy): domain Bacteria; phylum Planctomycetota; class Planctomycetia; order Gemmatales; family Gemmataceae; genus Telmatocola; species Telmatocola sphagniphila. The sequence continues at coordinate 3,202,268 of NZ_CP074694.1, forward strand.
AGCGGAAGATCGAGCGTTTGGGTCTGGATGAGATCAGCCTGCGTAAGGGGCATAAGGGATATGCGACAATATTGACGGACCTGACGAATGCGGAGCGTCCGGAGATTCTGGCTCTGTCCAAGGGTCGTGACGAAGCAGCGGGGCGAGCGTGTTTGGAGCGTTTGTCGGCCGAGCAACGGTCGGCGGTGCGTTGGCATCATACGGACATGAGCGCGGCGTATTTGAAGGCTTGCGGCGTGCATTTACCCAACAGCCAGTCGGTGATAGATCGCTTTCACGTCGCCAAGAAATTGGGTGAGGTGGCGGACGATCTGCGAAAAAAAACTATCGAGCCTACAAGCGAAGTTTGAGCGGGGAAGCCCGCAAGAAGCTGCGTTCTCAGATGCACGACTTCCGGCGTCGTCCCGAGGATTTGAAACCGGAGCAGGTCCAGGCCCTCGAGGATTTGTTCGAGAAGGTGCCTTCGTTGGGAACGATCTACCATCTGCGTTGGGAGGCGACCAAAATCTTCGATAGTGCCCCGAACCGAGCCGAAGCCTCGCGACTGTTGGAAGATTGGATCGTCCAGGCCCGCGAGACCGAGATGGATTGGGAGCCGTTCATCACGATGCTCAAGAATAACTGGGAGGGGATCTTAGCCTACTTCGAGGAACGCAAAAGCAGCGGTCCGGTGGAAGGTCTCAATACCAAGATTCGGGTAGTGCTACGTCGGAGTTATGGAATTCAGAGTCTAACTACGCTCTGGACGAGAGTACTCCTGGACGTGAATTGGGCTGCGAAAAAATTAGGGCCGACCATTGCAGAGATTCGCGGCTTCGTCAACCAGATACAGAAGCATTTCTCTGGATGCTACACCTAGAAACGGAAGAGCCAAAAATTCTGCCTTCTGTTGAACTCGATTTGCTTATCAACAAGTCCCTCATTGAACTCCCGCTGAGTCTTTTCTTTTTCTGCGTTCGCTCGCCTTTCTTCGGCAAGCAATTCCAAAGCCTCTCTTTTTCTCTGTTCCTCACGCTCAAAGGCGTCGTGCCCACGTGGGCCATAACCTGGGATGTAGGAAAAAAATCCGGTGCATTTGCGCGGGTTGTTCAGGATGACTAGAACACGCATGTTTTGATCCCCTTTCAATCCCGATTCGAGTGAGGTTTCCCTCTGGAGACCTGCAAGGCCCTTCATGCAATGAAGCCCGCATCCTTGAGCCAAATATCCTTTCTCTCTGTAGGGTTTAGTCAGTTCGTGATACTCTTGCTTTTCTGCATTATGCTGGCAGCAAAACCCACACTTCATGCACATGACATCAGGCACTTGCTTGACGGTACCCATTATCGGCTCCGCTGACTGTAGGCATTTCAAGGGACTTCGAAGGTAATCATCAGAATTGTAAAGCGCCGGATATGTCTTGACCATCCTCGCTCGATCGCGCACAATCATACCCACTGGCAGTGGGTATTACCCAGTTTTCTCAATGTTTTTGATGCGATTTGCAACGGGCTGAAAAAAGGTAAAAAAAGCAGTTTCTCGAAGAGAAACAGGCGTTTACATATAAAACACACCCAGCATCCATCGGCCTCAAAAACCGATGGTTACAGCTACTCTTTCCGCCCTGTTTATTACAACGTCGGCCCGATCCCCCACGGAGCGAACTCTTCCTCGCCCACCCCGTTGATCTCGCTCTTGGTCTTCTCACCGGAAGCGACCGAGAGAATCTTTTCGAAAATCTCCTTGCCCACTTCTTCGACCGGCACCCCTTCGAGTACTCGCCCGGCGTTGATGTCCATGTCCCCTTCCATGTGCTTATACAGCGGAGAGTTCGTCGCCACCTTGATGCTCGGCGACGGCTTGCAGCCGAACACGGAGCCGCGGCCAGTCGTGAAGACCAGCACGTTCGCCCCCCCAGCGACAATCCCTGTCATACTCACCGGGTCGTATCCAGGAGTATCCATCACCACGAAGCCCTTCTTGGTCACGGGCTCGGCATAGTGGACCACGTCAACCATGGCCGTGCTTCCGGCCTTGGCGATGGCTCCCAGACTTTTTTCGTAAATCGTGGTCAGGCCGCCCTCTTTGTTGCCCACGCTCGGGTTATTGTTGATTTCCACCCCGAAAATGCTGGTATACCACTCCCACCATTTGATGCGTTCGACCAGTTTTTCGCCGACTTCCTTGGTGACCGCCCGACGGGTGAGCAGGTGCTCGGCCCCGTAAATTTCGGTCGTCTCCCCCAGAATCGAGGTTCCCCCCTGCTGAACGATTAAATCGGAAGCGACACCCAAAGCGGGATTGGCGGTCACCCCGGAATTACCGTCCGAGCCGCCGCAGTTGGTTCCAAGAATAATATGTTTCGCATCGACCTGCACCCGGCGGACATCGTTCGCTTTCGGCAACATATCAATGACCGCTTTGACGCCCGCCTCCACCGTTTTGCCGATCCCGCCGCACTCTTGAATCGAAAGCACCAGTGGCTTTTTCTTATCCGCATTTATTTGAATCAGATCCAGATGTTCATTCTCAATCAGGTGTGCGGCCTGACCGGTTTCGCAGCCCAAACCAATCAGAATGTAGGCCGCGACGTTGGGATGCCGGGCGAATCCGGCCAGCGTGCGATCCAACTGTTTATGATCGTCCCCACCGTAAGCCATCGCACAGCCATGTTTGTGAACGATGGGCAGAATGCCATCCACATTGGGGAAATTCTTCAGCACATCCAGGCTGCGAAGCTTCTCCGCGACATATTTGCTGGTTGCGGCCGAACAGTTCACGGTGCTGATAATGGCGATATAGTTGCGAGTACCGTAGCGCAAATGCTCGGGCTTGGAGCTGCCGCGATCGTAGCCCATGAAGGAACGCTGCGTCGCGGGCGGCGGCGGGGGCAACGGCACTTCCGTGGAATAGGCGTAATCGCGCTCGAATTTACCGAGAATCACGTTGTGAACGTGCACGTGTTCACCCGGATGAATATTGCGACCCGCGAAGCCGATCGTCTGACCGTATTTGGTGATCGGGTCGCCTTCCTTGATAGGTTGAACAGCGAATTTGTGACCCATGCGAACGGGTGAGGGGAGCAACAAGGTTACTCCATCGATCTGAATTTTGGTTTCCGCCGGGATATTGCGAATTGCCACGGCCACATTATCCTTGGGCCGCAGATGAATGCCGACTTCTTTAAGAGGAATCGCCGTCATGCCTGAAAACTCCGTTTAGATTGCTTACTATTCAGAGTATGCTCAGAGGCGGCCTATCGGAAGTACTCTCCCAAAAAACATGAATTCTGCGCGAAGCATTCCAGGGGCGAATTCGATCTCTCCCGCAGCTCTCCGAATCGCAATTTTCCGGAAAAGCCTCCCGATAACCGGCTATTTCCTGCAAATCCGGTGGAAAAGCGGCTGGGAGGAAGCCTTTTTCGTCTATCTGTACCGAATAAATCGACCGATCCTGAAAGGTCAAAAAAAATCGGCATTTCGGTTGATAAGGTACGTTGCGAAATCAGTTCTGGTAGGTAGAATTGAGAATTCATGAAAGTCGCTTAAGACTTTTGGGGTGACCATTAACGGCTGTGTGAGGTGGAAGTCGATGGAAAAAGGGCTTTGTATCGGCTCGATGGCCGTCGCCGGGCTTCTTTTGCTCGTCTTCTTACTCGATCTTTTGCTGGGTTTTCCTTTCAGTAGAGCCGGGGGAAGCGGCTTTTCGTCCCCATATTCGCTGGTAGATATCTGTGGTATCCTCGGTAGCGGTATCCTGGGTTATCTGGCCTTCAATGCCTATCAGGACGTGAAATAATTCTTCTTTCTCACAACGTGGTAATTAGCTCGGTCCGATTGTAAAATCAGATAGAGCTAAAACAACCATGTTTATGTCCTTTGCCAATCCGGTATTTCTTTACGGCTTGCCCGCCTTAGCAATCCCCGTCCTCATTCATTTTCTCAATCGCCGAAAATTTGAAATTGTCGACTGGGGAGCCATGCAGTTCCTCCGCATCAGCGATGAGGTACGCCGGCGCAACCGGCTCGATCAACTACTGCTCCTGCTTTTGCGCATGCTGATCCTGGCCCTTTTGCTGATTCTGCTGGCCGGCCCTTCTTTCAAAAGCCGTTGGTTGAGCCGTTTCGCCAAGCAACCCCGGCGCGATCTGGTTCTCATCGTCGATGGCTCCGGCAGCATGGCTCTGCAACAGAACAAACAATCACTTTTGGATCTAGCCCGGGGCAAAGCTCGAAAAATTCTCGAAGATTTCGGTAGCGACGATCGCTTTCAGGTATTGGTCGCCCGGGACGATGTCACTAATCTTTCGCTGCAATGGAACAACTCCTGGAATATCGTCGAAGGGCATCTGAAAAAGGAAATCCCGCACGGTTCCCTTAATATTGTCGCAGCTTATCAACAGGCCAGCGACCTGCTTAAAGGTTCGGTGGCCGAGAAACGGGAGATCCTATTCCTCACCGACGGCCAGAAACACTCGTGGCAGGAACCCAACCTGGTAGCTCGACTGAAGACCATACAGGAAGCGGCCGGGGAAAATGCCCCTCTTCTTCGGATCGAGGATGTAGCGGCTCTGGACGCAGCGAAAATTGCCAATCTGGGTATTACCCGACTGAATACCCGGCGAACTATCGCCCTACCAAAGCAGGAAATCGCGTTCGAAGGCGAGATTCAGGCGACCAACAAAGAAGCGGCCAATTCCCACGTCCGGATTCTGGTTGATCATCGACCCATCGGCGAAGTCCAGGTGGAGAATCTCTCCCCCGGTAAAGCCAAGTTCCATTACACCCATCGCTTCGCAGACACCGGCAGCCATCTGATCGAATTTCGCCTCCCGGCGGATGAATATCCATCCGACGACAACTACGAACTGGCCATTCGCGTCATTCCTCAAATTCATGTGCAGGTGATAGATCCGAAATTCCAGCTGAACGCCGAAGGAAATCCGTCGCTTATCGGGAGCCAGTTTCTTCTGGATGCCCTGGCCCCGATCAAAGACCCTTCCCCATTATTTGCGGTGGAGCGGTTGAAATCCGATACTCGTACCTCCCGTTCGGATAGTTTGGGCAGTACGAGTGCGAAGGTTGAAATCCTCTTCGATCTACCCAGTCCGCCCCAGGCCGATCTGGTCCACTTCGTGCAAAATGGTAACGGCCTGCTGATTGCTCCCGGTGACGATTTCGATCCGAGGAGATGGCGGGAATCGGAACAGGGGCATGCATTACTGCCAGCCCATCCCATCAAAATTCTGGGGAGCGAAACCGACCTGACGACGGCGCCCAGAATCGACCCCAAGTCGCTCGTCCATCCGGTGATGCAACTCTTTGCCAAGAATAGCGAACTCCTCTCCGCCTATTTCCCCAAATACTGGGATCTCTCGACCGAAGGAATCGAATCTGCTCAGGTACTGGCCCGACTGACCAACGGTAAACCATTCCTGGTTGAGAAGAATCTGGGGCTGGGTAAAGTCCTGTTATGCGCCGTTCCCCTCGATAACCGCTGGCGAACCAATCTGACCGACCTCGGAGATTACGTTCGCCTGATGCACGAACTGGTTCTTCACCTGGGTAGCGAATCAGGTTTCGACAATAATCAGCCTGCAGCCAGTGGATTAACATTGCCGGAAAGAATCGCGGCCGATTCGCATATGGCCATCACTATCCCCGGCGGTGAACCGATTCGCGATCGGATGCGGGAAATTCGCGGCAAATTGCGAAGCCTGACACTTCCCGGTATCTATTCGTTTCGCGAAGACAACCAACCGTCGCAGTACGTGGTGCTGCAGGAGAATCGCGCCGAACACCTGCTGACCTACATGAACGAAGCAGATTGGGAACAACTGAAAAGCGCCCTGCCGAATAAATTGTTGCGCAATGAGGAGACGGCGGCAGGCGATACCAGTGCACAGAATCTCTTTTCGCTCCGGCCGATATTTCTGTTGTTGTTGATCCTGTTTTTATTCGGGGAAGCCTGGTTCGCCCGGCGGCATTCCATCGCTTAAATCGAGACTCATGCACTCCATTCTGGCGAGTATCGAAGTTTCCCTCCAGCCAGTCGGCCGCTCCGACATGGCGGTCTGGCTGGCGCTGGCCGGGTTCGTCCTGATCGTTGGAATTCTCACTTTCTCGGTTCGACTGCTTCGGAAGCCGGAATTGACTCTGGTCTCTCGAAACTCCGCTCGGATCCTGCTTCTGTTGCGCGGCGGCATCCTCGGATTACTGGTACTACTTCTGCTTTTTCAGCCGCAATTCCGCAACGTGATTCAAGAGACTATTCCTTCGCACGTACTCGTTGCCCTCGACACCTCCGGAAGCATGAATTTCGCCGATGCTCAGATCTCCGATCGCGAAGCACTGGAATTAGCCGTGGCAGTGGGATTGAAGGTCCCCAACGCGAGCAGCGAGCAACTCCAGAACTGGTTGAAACAGTATACTTCGGGGAATATTCCCAACTCGGTCGAATACCGCAACGCTTTGAAAAGCATCCATGCCTCGAGCCGCGCGGCCATTGCCCAGGCGGTCCTGAAAGAGTCCCCCCTCCAGCTACTCAATCGGCTGAAGCAGGACCACGAAGTTCGCTCGACGCAATTTTCCGATCATCTGGAAGCGGGGGTCGATGCCAAAACCAATCGAGGCGAAACGAATATCAATTTGCCGCTACAAAAATCGCTGCGGGAAGCCAACAACGATCAGGAACGCTGCGTTGGCGTCGTGCTACTGACTGACGGAAGGCAGACCAGCAACGACAACCCTTTGACTCTGGCCGCTGAGCTCAAATCCCGTGGGGTGCCGGTCTATCCGCTCGTCATTGGTTCGCCGACACCGATCCCCGATCTCTCGCTGACATTTGCCCGTGCCATCCCCGCTGTGGCCTTTCAAAAATCGACGGTTCGCGTCGAGGTGAAAGTCCGAGCCTCCGAAATGCCGCGAGGTAAAATTCGTCTCGAACTGACTGGAACTATCGGGGAAAAGAAACCGCGACTGGAGCATCTCCTCGATCACGCCGGCGGTACGCAGGAGTACGATTATATTTTTGAACTTCCAGGGGAGGAGCCGGGCTCTTTCGTCGGTGAAGTTCGGGTCGATTGGACCGGTCCGGAAAAGGAAGCAATTCTTAGCAATAATCAAATGCCGGTACGCTTCCAGGTCGTTCAGGACAAGGCCCGCGTCTTATTCATTGATTCGGAGATGCGTTACGAGTCGCACTACCTTCAGACGGCCCTGCTCCGCGATGAGAGCATTCAACTGAAAACCATCCTGCTCAATCCGCCGCGCATCGGGGCCTTAACCGAAGAGGGGCTGAAGGAACAGGGCTACGCCGATACGAAAATCCCTGCCGATTTTGCCGAACTGATGAGCTACGATTGCCTGATCATCGGCGATGTCGATTTCCGGCAACTGGATCCCAAAACGAAAAACTGGCTCGAACGTTATCTGACGGAACGAGGCGGCACCGTGGTGTTAGTCGCTGGGAAAAAAGCGATGCCGATGGGCGCGCGGTCTTCGCTGGGGGAACCTATGGATCCCGTCCTGGAACGCATCCTTCCGATCATGGCCCCCCGCGAGATTCGCGACGAGGAAGGCTTCTCGATGCAGTTAACCAGCGAAGGTCAGCAGCGCGGCTACCTGCAGCTCGATAACGACATCCGGCGAAATGACTTTCGCTGGCAGCAATTGCCGCGCAGCTATTGGGGAGTCGTGGGCAAATGCAAACCGAGCGCGATCTCGCTGGCCTACGTCATGCCCCGACTCGATCCGGCGGGCACCAATATCCCGAAACTCGACGAAATCCAACGTAACAATGCCATTCTGGTTCGACAGAACATAGGCTTCGGCAAAGTGCTGTTTCTGGGTATCGATAGCACCTGGCGCTGGCGGTATCGCGAGGGGGATGCCACCCAATTTCGCTTCTGGGGACAATTAATTCGCTGGGCCGCCAGCGATCGACCGTTGAGTGCGGGAAACGAATTTCTGCGCTTTGGAGTTCGCGAACCGCTCGCCGGAACGGAGCAGCCGCCCGAGATCATCCTGCGTTTGACCGAGGTGACCCTCAAGCAGGCCAACATTACTCAGGTTCGGGTTCGAGTCAACAAAGCGGGTGAGAAATCGGAACTGAAAATCATCGATCTGAAGCAGCAGGCAGGAAATCCCCGCGAATGGCGGGCGCCGGTGATCGACTTACCGGTCGGTAAGTTCGAGATCGAACCGCTGGTGCCGGAGTTGAATAGTTCTCTGGTTCAATCCGATGGCACGCCATTGAAATGCAGTTATGAAGTCTTCGCACCCATCCCCAAGGAGGACCGGGAATTGTCCGCTGACTTCGAACTGATGAAGACGCTGGCCGAGTCGACCGGCGGCAACGCCTTCTGGGCGAAGGATGCGGATCAACTTCCCGCACTCCTGAAAAATCTTTCGGCCACCCGGGAAACGGTTCAGACCTGGAACCTGGCCGATTCCTGGTGGCTCTTCGGTGTGATACTGTTCCTGCTCACAGTTGAATGGTCTCTCCGAAAGTGGCTCGGACTGGCTTGACCGAACTTGCTTGGGATATTGATCTGCGGCACGTTATTCCGCGGATGATTGTGCTTGCTCCGCGTCAGATAGATGCCTAGCCCAACAATCGCCAGAATGATGACTACCAGCCGAATGATCTTCCAGATACTATAAGGTCGGAAGCCTTTCACTTCGCCGGTGCGCCCGTTCACCAGCACCTGATAATTGTTTTCATTGAATCGGTACGACGCCATCCAGACGGGCAGCAACAGATGCTTGAACGAGATTCCCATGTAGTTGGTCTGGCGGTGCAGCAGCTGCTGCTCGTCGCCGCCGATGTCCCGTTTGCACAGGGCGACCAGATGGTTCTCCATGATGTTCTTGGCCAACTGGAAACCTTCGGGCAACTCGATGGTATACCGCTCTGTTTTAAATCCGCTCAGAAAATCGGGAGTGAAAGGCACCAGGTGTTCGAGATCCCAGGAAATTAATCCATCGACGAGTTTCTGCGGCAATCTTCTCGAAGAACAAATTAGTACATCGTCGAAGAAATGCTCTATCTCCCCGGAAACGAAGGTCCAGTCCACTCGTGTAACAGTCCGCGATTTCCCGTCTGAATCAGTTTCCGATACTGTGTAGCGCACGCCACGACGGCCATCGTAATAGGTGTGGGTCATTGCGTCGTATGTGAAATACGGTAGATAGATCCCCTGCAACTGGCCGATGTTGGCGAGATCTTTTAACGCGTTGGGGGCAAACCAGAGAGATTTTACCCATTCCTGAAACTTGTTGATGGCATCCCGGTTGGAAACGGCAAACGGGAGGACCGATTCCGGCAGAATAACTTCATCCGCCTTTTGAGGCAGATTTTCCAGGTGAGTATGACAGTAGGGACACTGGTCGGCGACGATCTTGTCGTCAAAAGTCACCATCGCGCCGCAGCCGGTACATTTCACCTGAACGGCTTTGTCCCCTAGCGAACCCTTCTTCTGTTGTTCCAGCTTTTTAAGATAAGCTTCATAATCTCGTTCTTCGACTTTTTCCGTCGATTTCACAGGGATTTTATCGATGTGCCCGCAGTAGGGGCACTTCAGAGCTTTGGCTTCCGGATCGTACTCCATCCGAGCGCCGCACTCCACGCAAGGATACTTCCGATCGGTAGAGGGTTTGGCGGGACCACCCGGCGAGGGGGGCGGATTGAGCGATGCGGCGGCCACGCCTCCCGCCACATTGCCTGCCGATTTCCCGCCGGGGCCAGACTTAGGAATCTCCGGCGGAGGTTGTACGGGGAAAGTCGAATCGGAAGGCAAGGGAGGAGGATTCATACGGCTAGCCTGTATCCCAGAGTTTCGCGAGCAGTGGGACGGAATGGCTTCCAAGCCATCCCGCGAAGAAATATCAATCTGTATTTCGTATTACTGAGGTAGTGGTGGAGGTACAGTCGCGAAAAATGGCGTAAATTCCGGGACCGTCGAAGCGGCTACCCATCCTGCCATACCTTGCTTCCAAACCAGCGTATCGCGGGTTATGGTCCCTTCCTTCACTTTGCTAGCCAGTGTGGCAGCATCGTATGGCCCCGTCTGAGCGCCATTGACAGCGACGAAGAAAGCCACGGCGGTTGGCAGCGGCGGAGGAACGACGTTGGTCGTCGCCACATGGCCAGCGGCCCCCGGTTGCAACGAGTTACCCATGGCGTTAGCCATCGCGACTCCGGCCCCCAAGCCCGCCCCAACGCCTGCAATTCCTCCTGGGTTGTTCGCGGCATCTCCGATAGCCACGCCCGTCTGAAATTTGGTGAACTGATCCAGGTTACCCAGCACGGCCATACTGGATCGCTTGTCGAGCATCTGTTCCACTTCGGGTGGCAAACTGATGTTCTCAACGAAGAATTGGGTAACAGTAAGGCCCATGCCCTGCAGTTCCGGGGTGATCCGTTCGCGGGCCAGGCTGCTGATCTTCTCGTAATTCCCGGCGAGATCCAGCATCGGGATCTTGGAGGAACCCAGAATGTCAACGAAGCGAGACACAATGTTATTGCGGAGCTGATTGGCAATTTCGAAGGTTTCGAAGGAGGGGTCCGTGGCCACCAGTTCCCGCATGAACACTGCGGCGTCTGTCACCCGAAATGCATAGGTGCCGAAAGCCCGGATGCGAATGGGACCGAACTCCGGATCGCGTAGCATTACCGGATTCTGCGTGCCCCACTTCTTATCTGTCCACTGTCGGGTCGAGATAAAATAGACTTCCGCCTTGAACGGAGAATTGAAGCCGTATTTCCAACCTTTGAGGGTGGCCAGAATCGGCAGGTTCTTGGTTTCGAGGGTGTACATGCCGGGCTGGAAAACATCTGCGATTTTTCCTTCACTGACGAAGACGGCATTTTGACCTTCCCGGACGGTCAACTTCGCGCCATTTTTGATTTCGTTCTTGTAGCGCGGGAATCGATAAGCCAGAATGTCGTTCTGAGCGGGCTCAGTCCATTCGATAATATCGATAAATTCGCCGGCCAACTTGTCAAAAATGCCCATATTCACTCTCCGCAATTGAAATTTTTGCTTATTCTGCACGGATCGCGTCATTTTTTCAAACAAATACTTGGAGAGTATTTCGAAGTGGTGCGGAGAAATTTAAAAGTTTGCGAAGGGAATTACAAATCGGGGAATTTCCAACCGGTTTGGCCGGGCGAGGGCCGCCCGAGCCGAAATCTCAGCGGGTTTATTAGCGGTTATTTGGACCGAAGGGATTGGTGTAGTTGCTGGAGGCATTCTGAGTGTCTTGCGGCAGGGCATAGCGATCCCGACCGCGGCGCTGTTGTTCGTCCATCGTAAACAAAGGATCATCCGGTTTGTCGGTTCGTTTCATATTTTCGAAGGGACCGGTGGTACCTTTGCAACCCGCCAGACAGATGAAACCGAGCAGGATGAAACGTCGCATAGGAAATCCTCGCTTTAAATATCCTACCCATATTATCGCCGTTATTTTCGAAATCGCTTTCATACGGTTTGCACCTTCGGTGCCGTTTTTTTTTAAATGTGCCTTAAATTCGGAAGACTTTACCCAGGCGAATTTTCTGGAAAAGCGGAATAAACCGGAAACCTCGCGAATGCGAACCCAATTGGATAGGCAAGCCCGCCATCGTGTAATATAGTTTTCATTACCAATCTGGCGGTACCTTCGCCGTTGAGCTTGGCTCGCCTACCGTTCCCGCTGACCCGGCACCCTCGCCAGTTGCGGTTCCCATGAACCTGTTTGTACCCCCGGATCATGCGCCAACGCGTTGAATACCCCGACGATTTTTTTGCCGATACCCGCATGTCCTTCGGCGATCACATCGAAGAACTGCGCACCCGGATGCTTAACGCCCTTAAAGCGTTGATGTTCTGCATGTGCATCGGTTTCGTTCTCGATGGCATCGGCACCCAACTCGATCTGCCCTGGTTCGGACTCGGCCGACCGGTCCTGGCAATGATTCAGCAGCCGGTCGAAGACGCCATGCAGAATTTTTACAACGAACGCATCTGGGATGAGTCGGAGAAACTCCGCCCCGTTCCCACCACCTGGGAAGAACGCCGGGAAAGAGAGCAAGAAAGAAAGAAGTTTCTAAGCTCGCGCTTGAACCTGCAAAACGACAAATCGGTCGAAGCGGCCAAAGAAGTCAACAACTTCAGCCCGTTGGTGATTCGAATCCCCCGGGAAGAATTGCTGAAAAAGCGCGATCAAAAGTCGGATTCGGATACCATTGATATCACCGTCCAGATTCCGCCTTTGGATCTGGCGATTCTGCTGACTCAGGCAACGAATAAAATCGGCAAGAGCCATGCTTTGGCTACCATGAGTGCCCAGGAAGCATTTCTGGTCTACGTCAAAGTGACCCTCCTGTGCGGCGTCATTCTCGCTTCCCCGATAATATTCTGGCAGTTCTGGGCATTCGTCGGAGCGGGACTTTATCCCCACGAACGGGAGTACGTGAATAAATTTCTCCCTTTCAGTCTGGGCCTTTTCATCGGCGGGGTAATTCTTTGCCAAGTTTGGGTGATTCCCGGCACCGTAAAAGGGCTGCTCGCTTTCAATTCCTGGCTCGGTCTCGATCCCGACTTGCGTTTGAGCGAATGGCTGAATCTGGCCTTGCTCTTACCTCTCGTCTTCGGCCTTTCCTTTCAGACGCCCTTGGTAATGCTGGCCTTGAACCAAATTGGCCTGCTTTCAGTGGAGGATTATCTGGCCAAATGGCGACACGCCGTGATGCTGCTCACCGTTTTTGCCGTGGTGGTCTCTCCCTCGCCGGATGTGGTCACGATGCTTTATCTGCTCATTCCCATGATCGCGCTCTACTTCCTGGGGATCTATCTGTGCAAGTTATTCCCGCAACCGGATTGGTTAAGCCCCGAACCAGGATCGGAAGAGTCGAGAGAGGTCGCCGTTTAATTTAGGCGCGGCGAATATAATTGCAGAATGAAGATTGGCAAAGTTTATCTCGTGGGAGCGGGCCCGGGCGATCCGGACCTACTGACTCTTAAAGCAAAACGGCTTCTGGATCAGGCAGATTTCGTTCTCTATGATCAGTTGCTCTCCCCCGAGGTATTGCGACTCATCCCTTCCTCCGCTCAGGCTCAGGCCGTGGAATCACTGCCCGGCAAACATCCGGAACGTTTCCACTCGATCTACCAGAGCCTGATTGAGCATGCTCAAGCTGGACAACAAGTCGTCCGGCTCAAGAGCGGCGACCCGATGATTTTTGGGAGGGTCGGCGAAGAGACGGAAGCCCTTCGCAAAGCGGGCATTCCATACGAAATTGTCCCTGGAGTGACCGCCGCTCTGGCCGCGGGGGCTTACCTCGAAATCCCTTTGACCCATCGACTGCATTCCAGTCTGCTGACCATCGTGACCGGCCACGAATGCACGGCCAAAGGAAATAGTTCGCTCGACTGGGATAACCTCGCGACCAATCGGGGAACTCTGGCCTTCTATATGGGCGTCAGCCGGCTAGCGAGTATTGCCGACAATTTGATCGCTCATGGCAAATCACCTGACACCCCTTGTGCCGTGATTCACCGCGCAACCTGGAGTCGGCAACGGACAATCCGTGCTCCTCTGCAGGCGATCGCCGATCAGGTCCAGGCGGCGTCGCTGGAAGCGCCCGCGATTCTCCTGGTCGGCGAAGTGGTGGGACTTGGGGAAATCGAAGGTTGGTTCGAGGAAAAACCCTTGCTCGGTCAACGTATTCTGGTCACCCGTCCCCTCCCTCAGGCCGAGGAGTTAGCCAGACTCCTTCGGGACCGAGGGGCCGAGCCGGTAATTTGCCCACTCATTGAAATCGCAGAGCCCGCTTCCTTCCATGCTCTGGATGAACTGATTCACCGTTTAAATTCTCCACCGGTAGCCGCGGCAAAACCCTGGCTGATTTTCACCAGCATTAATGGCGTGGAACGTTTCGCCCAACGCTATCGAACGCTTGGCTACGATGCTCGGACCTTTGGCTCCAGCCGTATCGCGGCCATCGGCAAACGAACCGCTCAGGCGCTCGGCCAGCTTGGCTTGAAAACAGACATCGTGTCCGAAAACGACTCGAGTTCAGAAGCCTTGCTACCGCTTCTAAAAACCGCAGTTTTAGGTTCTCAGGTCTACCTTTGTCAGGCCGAGGAGGGCCGAGAGTTACTGCTTGAAGAGCTTTCAAAGTTGACGCAGATCACCAAAGTGCCGGTCTATAGCCAGCGACCGATCGAAAAGGTCGATCTATCCAAGCTTGAGTTCGATGTGGCGATTCTCACCAGTCCGCAACTTGCTAGATTGTTCCTGCAAAAATGCACTCCGGAAATTCTTCAGAAAACCCGCGACGGGAGGATTACTCTGGCGGTCAATTCCCAACGTTCGCGAGCCATTTTCGCGGAGGCAGGACTTCCGGTGCGATTCCAATCAGCACAGCCTGACATGGAATCGGTTGTGCAGAGCCTGCAAGTAGAAAAGGCTGAAGTGAACTATCGATTCTGATTAAAAAACTGAAGGATAGTCTTCGCTTCGTCGTAACCCAGATTCGCTGCCTTTCTGAACAACGATAGGGCTTCCTTTTCGTCCTTCTCGACCCCCCATCCTTCCATATACATCTTCCCCAAACTTGTCATCGATTCAGGTTCGTTGTTTTTGATCTCTAACTTGTACTGTTCGGCAGCGCCGCGCCGTAATTTTAACGCTTCTTCTCGATTTTTTTCTACTCCCAGGCCATGTTCGTATCTGATTGCAAGTTGATTCATCGCGTCGGGTTCATTGAGTTCTACCGCTTTTTTCAGCCATCTTAGGGCTTCTCTGTCGTCAACATCTGTTCCTTTTCCCTCTTCGAAAAAATTGGCAAGCCATGTCATTGCTTTTCTTTCTTTCCTTTCAGCGGCACGAAGAAACCATTTCAAAGCTTCTTTTTCATCGACTTCTACTCCGAAACCCTGTGCGTGGAGCAGACCTATACCATACATGCATTTCGACTGTCCCACTTCAGCCCCTTTTTTGAACCAACTGAAAGCCTCTCTATAATTTTTTTCGACACCTATTCCCGCAGCATAGAACATCCCCAACCGTCCGAAAGCTTCCGCGTTATTCGCTTCCCCGGCTTTCAAAAGCCATTTGAAAGCCTCTTGCGGATTCTGCGAGTCGTCTTGATTGTTAAAATAAAAAAAAGCCATGTTAAGCATGGCATTACTATTACCAATTTCGCAAGCCTTCTGAAGCAATTGAAACGCAGCTCTTGAATCCTTATGGAGGCCATTTTTTCCTAAAAAGTACCAAAGCCCCAATGCAGTCATTGCATCGGAAGATCCCATCTCTGCCGCTTTCTTACACCATTTCAAAGTATCTTTTTCGCTTTTTTCCGTTCCTACTCCGTTTTGGAAATTGATTGACAGAGCATAGGCCGCGTCTGGATTCCCAAGCTCTACAGCCTTGTAATACCACTTGAACGCCAATTTCAAATCTTTGTTTACAATGACGCCATTCTCATAGCTTATTGCCAAAGCGTAAGCCGCTTGAGGATCATCGAATGCGGCTGCTTTCGAATAAAGTTTGAAAGCTTCTTTCACATCTTTTGGTACGATTCTACCTTCTTCGTAGAGCCACCCCAGCTGGTAGATCGCTGCTGGAAGACCAGCCTTGGCAGCTTGACGATAATAACTGAGAGCTTTGACTGGATTTTTTTCGATTGAATAGCCTTCTGCCAGACAGCAGGCAAAAAGATATGCAGCGAAAGGCGATTCTTTTTCCGCGCCGGTTTTCCATTGTCCGATTCTCTCAGGCGCTTGCTCTTCAAAAAACTTCTTCGAACTTCCGAAAGTTTTTTGGAGTTCTTTAGAGTGTTTGAATTCTTCCTCGAAGACATCCTTCTTAGGCCGAGGAGCCGATTCGGCGTTGCTCTGTGCCAGTAGGAAGCTTTCCGTCGAGATAAAATGAATGAGACTGATAAAAATAATCCATCGCATGGCTTGTCTACTCGCACAGGCGCAAGAAATTTTCGGGATCGTAATTCAAAAAAGGAGTCTCAGCAAGTGGAATCCGTGCCAGTCGTATTTGTGAAGTAGGCAAATTTGTTTCTCAATTGGCAGACGTTCGAGCAATTCTCAGGTTTGAGCTGATAATTCGCCCAGATCAGTTAAAGGACCTTACCCGGGTCATGATTTTTTCAAAAAGCCAAATCAATCGGTTATAGCTGAACGCTGACAACTGATCGCTGACCGCTAACCGAATTTATTTGAACCCTTCGTGAACGAACCGTTAAGATGACATGAAGTTATCCTCGTATCCCGAACTTCCGGATGGCCTCCCATGCGAGCCGTATTCCTGAGTTTGCTCTGTCTGCAACTGGTTTTTCCCGTGCGATTGAGGGCAGATGATGAACCCGTTGTCAACGGCCTCAAAAAATCAGAATGGATCAAACTCCTCGACGATCCCAAGCTGCGCAATCGTCGGGCCGCCGTAGTGGCTCTGGGAATCATCGGCCCGTTGCACAAAGGGGTCGTACCAGCCCTGGCTCACGCACTCCGCGATAAAGAAATGGCCGTGCGCAACGAGGCAATACAGATACTTTCTGGAATGGATCGTAAGGATCTGCACGATTTGGTCCCGGATTTTGCGGACCTTTTGAAAGACGATCCGAATACGGCAATCCGACAGCAAACCGCCAATCTTCTGGGAAGAATCGGGCCGGAAGCCAAACCGGCTCTCAACCGGTTGATTATCGCCACAAACGACAAGGAACTCTCCGTACGGATCGCCGCCACCGAAGCGATTGGCAAAATCGGTCCCGATGCTCATGAGGCCGTCACCAATTTGCTTCCGCTCCTGAAGGACAAGGAAGCGTCTATTCGGCTCGCTGCTGTATTTTCCCTCGGCCGCATCGGTTTGGACAACGACGCACAAATCGAAACGCTCACTAAACTCCTTTCTGGGGATAGCTCAGCCGATGTTCGAAAAGAAGTCGCCCGCTCCATTGGCATGCTGGAAATTCAAGGCAAATCGGCGATTCCTTCCCTAACCAAATCCCTGAAAACCGAACAGGTGGCCGAGGTCCGCCAGCAGATCGCCCTGGCTCTGGGTAAGATCGGCCCCGATATTCTGACGCAAAAAGATGCCCTCTTAATTGCACTGAAAAGCGATTCCGACAAAACCGTGCGGCTCTTTCTGCTCCGATCCCTAAGTAGCTCGATGAGCGAAAATCTGGTGAGCATCCTCCCGGATTTAACTCAACTTCTGAAAGTGGATCCCGAAGGAGAAATCCGGCTCGCGATCATTCAGGAAATCAGCAATATGGGGGTCGCCGCCCGGTCGGCTCTGCCCGCTCTGATTCAAGCTCAACAGGATGTGCAAATCGCCGTCCGCGATGCCGCTCGAGCCACCATAAAAAAGATTCAGGATGCGATCGCCAAGATGCCCAAAGAGAATGCAGGAACCTCCAAATCCTCCGCAGCCAAGCCCCCCGAAGATCCCAATGCCCCCACACAGGATCTGAAAATAGGCGACGACCCGAAGAAACGCTACTTTCTGATTGGGCCCAAACCGGCCGAAAAGGATCAGAAGATGGGTCTTTTGATCGTACTTCCGGGGGGAACCGGCGATGAATCTTTCCTGCCGTTCGTGAAGTCACTCTTCAAAGATTCGCTGCCCAAGAATTTTCTGATTGCTCAACTCGTCGCTCCCAAATGGACGGAAAAACAGGAGATCGTCTGGCCGACCCGGAAGCTACCCGCTTCGGATATGAAATTCGCCACCGAGGAGTTCATTCAGGAAGTCATTACGGATGTGGAGAAGAAATTTCAGATCGATCCCGAGCGAGTGCTGACTCTTTCCTGGTCCTCTGGCGGCCCGGCGGCTTACTTCGCCTCCCTGAGTTCCAAAAAAATCAAAGGATCGCTGATCGCCATGTCGGTTTTCAAACCGGAATTGTTGCCGCAATTGTCCAACGCCAAAGGTCACCGCTATTACCTGCTGCATTCCCCCGATGACGAGACCTGCCCTTACCCGATGGCCAAGAAAGCCCAACAGGATCTCACTGCTCAAGGAGCCAAGGTCGAATTAGTGGACTACGAAGGGATGCACGGCTGGCCAAGCAACGCGCTGGAACTGATTCATGATGGCCTCAACAAGTTACTGAGTAAATAGTTATCTGAACATCGGGTCTGCAAATTTCGTTTAAGCCCGGTGAATACTGGTCATTGTTATGAACATTATGAGAATTCGATCAGATTGGGGCTTTTGACGATACCCAAAGGGATTCTCCGCGGTTAATATACTATAGATCATTCCATACCTACCCCTTCTCCTCTGGGGTTCGATTTTTAAGTTTCGTCCGGGAGTTTTCGAGATGGGCTATCGCCCTTTCGTACTGTTCCTTTTCATTGCCCTCGCCGTATTTGTTTACTCGTGGGAATCGGTCTCTGCTGAGCAAGCCAAGGATACACCTGTTTTCGATGCGGCCGCCGCAGCTTCTTTCGAAAAAGAGGTGGTGCCCTTTCTTTCCAAATACTGCCTGAAGTGCCATAACGAGACCAAAAAATCGGCGGGCCTTTCACTAGAGAAATATCGCGATGCCAAAAGTGCTTTAAAAGATCGCCGCGTCTGGCTCGATGTTGTCAGTAATATCCACTCGCGGGAAATGCCCCCCGAAGATTCCAAGGTCAAACCAACGCCCGCCGAGCGCGAAAAAATCGAAGCGCTGATCACGGAATCCCTCACCAAAGTCGATTGCGGTGTGGCCCGCGATCCCGGTCGGCCCACACTTCGCCGGCTGAACAAAGCCGAATATGCGAATACGATTCGCGACCTCGTCGGCGTCACCTTCAATCCCTCGGAAGATTTCCCTTCGGACGATGTCGGTTACGGTTTCGACAACATCGGCGATGTTCTCTCCATGCCTCCGATTCTGCTCGAAAAATATATGCGGGCGGCCGAAAGAATCATGGAAGAAGCCATTATTGTTCAAACCGAGGTGAAGCCGACTAAGAACTTCTTCCGAGCTCAGGCCATGCAGGGATCCGCCAAAGGTTTCAAGGATCCCGCCGCCCGGCCCGTGCGAATGCACATGACTCAGGGCGGTATGAGCTTCGTGAATTTCGAACCGGATCGTGAGGGCGAATTCACTGTTAAAGTTCAGGCTTTTGCTGAGAACAATACATCCGAAGCCGTGAAAATGAGCTTCCAGATCGACAAAAAAGAAATCAAGGCTATCGAGATCAAAGGCGGCACCCAGCAGAAGCCGGAAATACATGAATTCAAAGCGAAAATGACAGCCGGGAAACATCAGGTCGGCTTCGCATTCACCAACCCGCCCCCGGCTAAAAATAAAGACGAAAAACGCTCCCTCTCGATCGTGTTAATGGAACTGGAAGGCCCCTTCCATCCCGCTCCGAAGCCGCCGACCGAAGCTCAAAAACGGATCATGATTACAACTCCCAAGACTAAGCAGGACGAGGAGCCGGCCGCTCGCAAAATCCTTCAGAACTTCGCCAGCAAAGCCTATCGCCGACCCGCCACGACCGAGGAAGTCGACCGACTGATGCGCCTCTATAAAGCGATGGTTCTGGAAAAAGAACCGTTCGAGCTATCGGTCGCTTTCGCCCTCCGGGCCGTGCTGGTTTCCCCGAATTTCCTGTTTCGAATCGAACAAAATGGCGGACTGGGTGAGACCAAAGCGGCCGTGAATATCAACGATTATGAACTGGCGACCCGGCTCTCGTACTTCCTCTGGAGTTCGATGCCCGACGATGAACTCACCCAGTTGGCCAGCAAGGGACATTTGCGCAGAAAAGATGTTCTGGAACTGCAAGTTCGCCGAATGCTGAAGGATCCTAAAGCTTCGGCTCTCACTCAGAACTTCGCTTCGCAATGGCTGCAGCTGCGAACGCTGGATTCCCACATTCCGGACCGCAAAACCTTCCCGGAATACGACACAGAAATTAAAAATCTGATGGTCAAGGAAACTCAGAGCTACTTCGATTACATCGTGAAGGAAGATCGCAGCATTCTGGAATTCCTCGACTCGAATTACACCTTCCTCAACCAACGGCTGGCCCGCTTCTATGGCATCAACGGCGTCAATGGCAATGACTTCAAAAAATACACCTTCAACGACCCAGCCAAAGGCGGTGCTCGCGGCGGCATTCTCAGCCAGGGGAGTATCCTGACGCTGACTTCCAACCCCACGCGAACTTCGCCGGTGAAACGGGGCAAGTGGGTGCTCGAGAATATTCTCGGAACTCCACCACCCCCACCGCCACCCGATGTGCCGCCTCTGCCGGAAGGCAGTGGCGCGGAATTGACCGGTTCGCTACGCCAGCGCATGGAACAGCACCGGGTCAACGCCATTTGTGCCTCTTGCCACGCCAAAATGGACCCCATTGGCTTCGGCATGGAAAATTACACGGCTGTAGGAACCTGGCGGGCTAATGATGGAAAATACAAGATCGACGCTTCCGGAACCTTACCCAGTGGCGATAAATTTGATGGCCCGACTCAACTGCGGAAAGTACTGATCAGCAAGGCCGATCTTTTTCGTCGAAATTTAGCTGAAAAAATGTTAACATATGCTATAGGCCGTGGTACTGAATATTATGACAAGTGTGCAATAGACGATATCGTCAAAGGCACACTTGCAGGTAATGATCAATTTTCGGCGTTAATTCTTTCGATCGTTCAAAGCGATCCCTTCCAAAAACGCCGAGTGAAAGAGGACTAACATGAATCATATTCTAACTCGTCGAGCGGCTTTAAAGGGCCTGGGTACCATTGTAACCCTGCCCTGGCTGGAAACTTTCTCCGCCGCCGCACCTGGTTCGGCCGCGAAATCGGCTCCGATGCGCACTGCATTCTTCTACGTGCCCAACGGCGTGCACATGCAGGACTGGAAACCGGCCAAAGTCGGCGCCGACTACGAACTTCCCTGGATCCTGGAACCGCTCAAAGAGTTCAAAAAAGACCTCAACGTCTACTCCGGTTTAACCTTGGATAAGGCTCGCCCCAACGGCGACGGAGCGGGCGATCATGCCCGCGCTCAGGCCGCATTCCTCACCGGCCGGCAACCCAAGAAGACCAATGGCGCGGATATCCGCGCTGGACAATCCGCCGACCAGTGGATTGCGAACCAATTCAACGAACAGACCCGTTTTGCTTCGCTGGAACTGGGCATCGAGGGTGGCAAGTCCTCCGGCAACTGCGACTCCGGTTACAGCTGTGCCTACCAGTCGAACTTCTCCTGGCGCGGCGATTCGACCCCCAACGCCAAGGAAGTCGATCCCAAGGTCGTTTTCGAACGGCTCTTCGGCAACGGCACCAACAATGAAAAGGACGCAACCCGAGCCAAACGGGAAAAGCAAAATAAGAGCATCCTTGACTTCGTTATGGAAGACGCCAAGTCGCTCGATAATCAACTGGGCACCCACGACAAGCACAAGATGGACGAGTACCTGACGGCCGTGCGCGAACTCGAAGGCCGCATCGAACGGGCTCGCAAGATGCGCGATCAGAAACCGGTGGCCCCGCCCGCCGGTACGGCGATTCCCACGGGAATTCCCAAGGATCTGAAAGAACATATGCGGTTGATGGGCGACCTGATGGTTCTGGCCTTCCAGACCGATATGACGCGTGTCGTGACCCTTCCACTGGCCAACGACGGAAGCAACCGCTCCCATAGCTTCCTGACGATTGATTGGGAAGGGAAACAAAAGCCGGTCAGCGAAGGTCACCATGAGATTTCGCATCACCAGGGCAACAAGGAAAACTTCGCCAAGCTGCGCGTGATCAATCGCTTCCATATCGAACAACTGGCTTACATGGTAGGCCGGCTGAAATCGATCAAAGAAGGCGAAAAATCGCTGCTGGACAACTGCATGATTGTCTATGGCTCCGGCATCGGCGACGGTAACCGCCATAATCACGACGACCTGCCGATCATCAGCATCGGTTCCTACGGCGGCAAAGTGAAAACCGGCCAGCACCTGGAGTACGCCAAGGATACGCCGTTGATGAATCTTTACCTGGCCATGTTCGACAAGCTCGGCTGCCCGGTGAAGAGCTTCGGCGACAGCACTGGCGTGCTGAAGATCTGATTTTGAAGAGGCCATTATGGCTATTGAGCCCACTCCCCGGGAGGAATTCGAAAGTGTCTCGCCGGAATAGGAGCGGGACACCCGCCTCCTGCAAGTCGAGGACGATTCGACAGTGGAAAGCCTGTTTCACGAGAAGCTTTACCGGCTTCTCACAGTTCCGGTAATCAATTTCTGGAAATAACCGACAAACAAACCATTCCGGATTTACGCCAACTTCGGCTTTTTTTTACGAGTACAAAAATCCACCTCTAGCGCCTGCTGTGATGCTGGCTCTCAATGTCGAACCGCAGCCAGGATCGATTCAGGATGCGGATAATCGCTTTTATTTTGTCTGGCGCATGGGCAAAGTTCCCGATGTTGTCCTCGAAATTGTGTCCGATCGACGAGGTAGGGAAGCCTCGGGAAAATTTGAATCCTATGCACGGATCGGTGTGCCTATCAACGTGATCTTCGCCCCACAAGAATTCTTGAAAATCGGCCTTTTGAACGCTTATCGACTTGAAGAGGGAGAATATCTCCCGATCGATCCGGTGCATCTGGGAGATACAGGACTAGGACTGCTGTTGTGGAATGGGGAGTTTGAAAACTGCCGAGAAACCTCGATACTCTGAATTGATGCCCACAGACAACTCATCCCAACACCCATCGATTGTGAAGAACACTTGCAAGCGAAGTTGCGGGTAGAGCAGGAGAAGATCCGTCAGTTAGAGGCGCGGGTGAGGAATGAGGGGAAGTAAGAGTCTGTGCAGTATCTGTATCTCTCCGTTCAACGCGGGCTGATTTGGGAACGCAAATCCCTGATTTTTTCATTATGAAATCTGTTCTTAACACCCCTAACCTTCGATTGCGATAGGGACAAACGGCCCTCTCAAATATGCTTTAGGCTGAAGAATTGTCTGCCAAAGTATTCCAAATCCAAACTTACGGCGATTAGCATGTACCCAAGAATGGGTACGTATTTACTATTGTTAATTTTTTTTTATTTTTAATTTGACTTTATTTTTGTTCAGATTACATTCAGAGAAAGTAGCCATTTCGGCTACGACGACAAACTGCCTAACGCCCAGATTTTTTGGCGATTTCTATCAGCCGAAAATTGAGTACTCGCTAGTTCCTGGGCATTTACGCATTTTCGTCAACATCTTTCATTGTATCCAGAAAGTTCTCTGGTACTCAATTGTTCGGAAAGGGACAAAGTATGAAAAAGGTCATTTCAGTATGTTTGATCGCGACGGCGATGATTTCCCACAGTTTTTTGGGCATGCCTAGCAGGTATGTGGGTGCTGCACAGCAGGTTCCCAGTCTTTGTACAGGAAATGTTGGTGGATACTCCTGTAGCGATGCAGAAGGCAATTCTTGTTTGGATTCACGTCAATACATCGCAAATACACGAGTGCGAGGAGTACTAGAAGAAAAAGATGCGGAGAACCATGTCATAATTTACAATTGCAGTAATGTGTCCGGGAAACGGGATTGTCTGGGTGCTTGGACAAAACCGTCTACGGGTACGTGCGATGCAGTTATAGTAGATTGAATGATTGACATTTTGAGTAGCTTTTTGAGCGCTATCCATTTATAGATTTGTCGGGCGGATAGCGAATTCTTTATTCAAGATGACTTAAGATTAAATTAAAAGATCCTAACAAACCCTCGGTATTAGCAGTTTTCACTGGACAAACGAGGGTTTTGTCAGGACCTCTAAGTGCGAATAGGACTCTTTAAACAATAGCCCCATAGCCAAGGCTTCACAAAATGCGCAATTGCTTCTATTTACTGATCTTCATTTCGTCAGCACGGAATTTTTGCAACTTAGTACACGCACAAAGTTTAGATAATTTTGGATGCATCGGGATAGCTACTGATATAGATAATCCTTCTGAGAAATTTGCGTTCATCTCAGCGAGGAGTCCAGAAAAGGCCATATGTGGATTCTCGAGAATATCGGCTAAGAGTAAAGAGCAAAGAATCGATTTTTATGTGGCGCGATTGGGTCGGAAAACGATCACATTAGAATTTTCACTGAAACAAAACTTCAATTCTATAACGGATTTCAAATCGTACAAATATGAAGGTTCCGTCTTGGTTTCTGAAGAGACCGGAAGCGAATTGGATCTCATCAAATATTCACAAAGAGGATTTCTAGACACAATCTGTTTTGCCGCGGCAAGATCTAGATTGTCCGCAGACATTTCACCTAAAGAATTTCAGACGGTGTATGCAGACGCAAAACAGAAACAAGGGTTGGCAAATAAATCATTTGAGAAAGGTGAGTTGTCTATTACAGTCACAAAAGCGGGAGATATTCAAAAAATTGATTTTGCTCCCACTGCAGCAAGTCGCAATAAATACGCCGCAAGCTACACTTTCAACACCCCAGTGTCCGAACAATCGACTAAATCTTCAGGCATATACAAAATGCAATTGATTGGTCGCGATAATGCGATATTCAAAAATAATTATTCAATAGAAGTCAGTCAATACTTATACGACAAAGCATCTATTGAAGCTGTTATTGATAGCGCTTTAAAATGCATACCTATAAAAGAACGAATCGTCGCAAAAACACCCATTGAATACGAATGGAACGGAGTCGATGCAGTAAAATCCATAGATTTAGTGGGAATTAATGCGGCAGAGAAATCTCGCTTTTCGAATGTGATTTCCAACAAAACTTTTATTGTAAGCTCGATCGCCATATTATTGGTTGGTCTGATATATTTTAAGCCCTGGAAGCGATTCTCGAAACATAAAAATTATTTATTATGTGTAGGCATTACTCTTTGCTATGGCAATTTTTGTTTCGCCGACGATTCGCAAATTGGGCCCTATTGCGGATTGCACTGCGTTTACGCTTCCGCGCAGGCACTAAATGAGAAGATCGATTTTGAAACTTTGTTGTCCGAGAAATTTGTCAGTAGTCACGAAGGAAGCTCGACTGAAGATCTAATTCGAGCCATATCGGAAACAACAAATTTAAAATCATTCGACTACGGTCAAATGAGTATTGCACAACTGCGAGCCACGCAGTCTCCGGTAATTTTACATACCAGATCGCCAGGAATGGCGAATTACGATCACTGGGTGACTTTTCTCGGATTTACAGAGTCCGGAAAAGTTACAATCTACGACCCGCCTAGAGCCACAATGGATATCTCAACTTCTGAGTTGCTCTCGATCTGGGATGGCTCCGGACTTATCGTGAGCAGAAAATCGTTCGATGGGTCTGTGTTCAACCCCCCGATGGAATGGATTGCAATCGTAGTAATTACTATGTTTGTATTCTCGTTACTAAAAAAAATATTAGCAAATCGTTTTCTCGTCATTCCAATCGCGACGGTTAGTATCGCGCTCGGCTGGCATATATTTTCACCTGTTGGTTTCTGGAACGGCAAATCTGGAATAGCATATATTACTGCTTCATATTTTCATACTACTCCCGAAGAAATCGATTTTGAACATTTCGATAGCATTAGGTCAAATATGAATGTTGCCCTAATAGATGCTCGACCCAGCGACATATATCGACGCAAGACTATTCCGGGAGCCTTGAACCTTCCTATTAATACGGGCTATTTGGGTATGAAAGAAATCCTCCATCAAATTTCTCCAGATAAAACTGTGATTGTATTTTGTCAAAGTGAAAATTGCCTTTGGGCGGACGAAATAGCTGGTTTGTTCGTTCCTCAAGGTTACAAACATGTATTAATTTACCGCGGCGGCATGAACGATTGGAATCATCGCACCTCAACCTCTGGGAAATAATTTTTATGTTATATCGAGATTGGATTATCGGCTTACCCGTTTCGGGAATATTGCTTTTTTCCTCATTCCCGCTTATCGACAATAGCTATCATTTTCTTTCCACTATTTATTCGTATCAGATTTGCAACCAGTCATTTGGAATTGCGACCTCCATGTTACTTCCATTTTTTCAGTTAACAATAGGTTTAGCCTTGTTAACTGATGAGAGATTGCGAAGACCCGCATTTGTATTTTCAGCTTTCCTGTTTTTCTCCTTTGCCACTTTACAAATAATCACGCTCGCAAGAGGTTTGAATATATCTTGCGGTTCTTTCGGCGGCTCCGCCTCAAATCCTATAGGAATTAAATCGATTTCAATTTCGGCAATCGGATTTCTTCTCTCGTGTGTTGGGTTCTGCACCAAGTCATCGGCAGAGAGTCGGGAGCAGACTCGTTCGCCTGGATCGGCTCGAGAAAATCTCACCTAAATACCTAATGGAAGGTTATTTAATCTGAATAGTTACGATTCTTGACATCTGCGGTTTCCATTGGCTCCGCCTAGACCATGGATCCTGCAAGCACTTCTCTTGAAAAAGAGTTCCTTCGCGCGAAAGACCGATTTCGTCTGAATGCCAATGCCGCGGCTTCTCTTAACTGACACCTCCCTCCACCAAATTATCTCGCTTTTTCGAAAAATCGCGATTATCATTTTCAAGGATAACCCTCCCGCCCGCTTCTGTGAGACTCTCGCATGCTTCGTCTGTTTCTCGTTGCCGCTCTGGCTCTGTCGCTTTGGAATAACCGGGCCGCCGCGCAAGTTCCGCCGGAAAAATCGATCTCGACCATGAAGGTCTCCCCCGATCTGAAAGTCGAACTGTTTGCATCCGAACCGATGCTCATCAACCCGACGGCCATGGACATCGATCATAAAGGGCGGGTCTGGATCACCGAAGCCGTTAATTACCGGCGAAAGAACTTTGGCCGACCGATCCTGCGGCCCGAGGGGGACCGCATCGTCGTTCTCACAGACAAGACTGGCGAAGGCAAAGCGACCGAGGCCGTTACGTTCTACCAATCGCCGGAGTTGATTGCTCCTCTGGGCATTTGCGTCGTTCCCTATGCCGACGGCAAAGGACAGAAAGTGTTCGTGGCTCAGTCCCCGAATATCTGGGTTTTCGAAGACAAAGACGGCGATCTTAAGGCCGACGGACCACCCAAGGTACTGCTGACGGGCTTTGGTGGTTTCGACCACGATCACGGCGTCCACGGCCTGAGCATCGGGCCGGATAACAAGCTCTATTTCACCGTGGGCGATCAAGGCGTTAAAGACTTACAATCGAGCGATGGCAAGGGCCGGAAGTGGACCAGCAATAATACCGATTGCCGCGCCGGTACGGTCTGGCGTTGCGATCAGGATGGCACCCATCTCGAATTGATCGCTCACAATTTCCGCAACAATTACGAGTGCTGCGTCAACAGCTTCGGCGAAATCTGGCTCTCCGACAACGACGACGACGGCAACCAGCAAACTCGCATCTGCTACGTCATGCCCGGTGGTAACTACGGCTATCATCCACGTGGGCCGGGCGAAAGTCACTGGCATGAAGAACAGCCGGGAATCGTTCACAAAGTCTTGCGAACCGGCTTCGGCAGCCCGACCGGAATCACCTTCTATGAAGGCACTCTGATGCCGGAAAGATTCCAAGGCGAACTGCTGCATTGCGACGCCGGACCACGAGAGGTGCGACGATTCAAACGTATTCCGCGTGGTGCTGGTTACGAACTTGAGAAAGAAGTGATTCTGACTAGTACCGATAATTGGTTCCGACCAGTCGATGTGCGGGTGGCTCCCGATGGCAGTATTTTCGTCTGCGACTGGTACGACCCCGGCGTCGGCGGTCACGGCATGGGCGACTGGACCCGCGGCCGAGTCTATCGCATCACGCCGAAGGAGCATAAGGGGTATAAGATTCCCAGTTACAATCTCAACGCCGACGATGATTTGCTCGCCGGCTTCAATAACCCGAATTTGGCCACCCGAAACTACATCCGGGCCGCGCTCGTCAAAGCCAAAGAAGATCAACGATTCAGCGTATTATTTAATGCTCTGAGAAGTTCGGAGAACAAAAATACGACATCGGCTCGAGCTCTATATGCGTTTTCGACGATGATGTATCCGCAATATCTCGACCGGATCTGCGATACGGTTCTCTACAACAGCCACTTCCAACCGATTTGGACCACCCTGATTCGTATCGTCGATGAAACTCGGCACCCAGTTTCGTTCGACAAGTTTCTTCCCTCGGCGGAAAAGAAATCTTTCGAAAGCTGGCTGAACAATACGGACATTGAACAGCGTACAGAATTGCTTCTGGTTTCCCGAAATATGCCTGCGGAAGCGATCAGCAAGTTCTTTTACGAACAGGCCAAGAGTTGGAACGGCCAGGACCGCTTCTACCTTTCTGCCCTCAACATCGCTTGCGGAACGGAACCAACGCGTCGCGCGGCCCTACTCGCCGATTTCGAGAAAAACTTCCCCGAATGGAACGACAAAGTCGCCGATCTGGTCTGGGAACTCCGACCCAAATCGATGTTGACCAAGCTGGGAACCCTCCTCGATGATCCCAAACTCACGGCCACTCAGAAATCTCGAGTCATTGATATCCTGGCTTCTTCGGATGAGGCCGAGGCAGGGAAATCGCTCCTGGCACTTCTCGGTAAAACAGCGAGCCCCGAGATTCGCGACCGCATTCTCGATAACCTGAAGCGATTCCTACCCGGCAAGTGGAACTCACTTCGTCAGGCCCCCGAATTGACTCAGGCTATCGCCAAGCTCATCGGCGATAAATCGACGGCCGTGGCCGGGTTAGGATTAATTGCCGTTTCCAAGCGGAATGAAATGCTGGAGAAGGTCGAAAGCCTCATCCACAACAAGGAAATGCCGCTGGAAGTCCGGCAGAAGGCCGTGCTGACGCTGGGGAGTCTCTGGAATTCCAACACCATCGAAATTCTTCATCATCTGCTGATGGAGAAAGAATTGGCCCCCAAGGCGGTGGAAGCTCTCGGCGTCATTCTCGATGAAGCGGGCCGACGACAGACTGAAACCAGCGTCCATGCCATTAAGCTGTTAACCACGGCCTTGACTCAACCGGAATTCGCCGCCCTACGATCTCAGATTCTCGGCGTCCTGGCCGGTAGCCGTCCGGGGGTGCAGTATCTGATTTCGGAACAGGAAAAGAAAAAACTGCCCGCAGAACTGGTAATGGAAGCCGGTCGACTGGCCCGCAACACTCCTCACCAGGATTTACGAAATCGGGCCATGATCGCTTTCCCGGTAACGGCGGGGAAGCTTGATCCCAAGAAACTTCCGGCCATTTCCGAACTGATTAAACGCAACGGCAATGCCGAGCATGGGAAAACGCTGCTTCTGGCGTCCTTGAAAAACGAATCGCAATGCTTGCGTTGTCACATGGTACGCGGCATCGGGGGCAACATCGGACCCGATCTTTCGATGATCGGCAAGAAGGCCGCCGGGAAAGAAAACCTCTACGACTCGATTCTTACCCCGTCGAAGGCCATCGCCGATCAGTACATCCAATGGACGATCGTAGATGAAGGCGGTCAGTCGGTCACCGGCCTGCTGGTCGGCGAGACGGAAACCGAAGTCGCCATTCGCGATGCGAACGGGAAAGATACAAAAATCCCCTTGAAATCGATCGAACAGCGAAAGAAGAGTCTGGTTTCGCTGATGCCCGATAACCTGGTTGCCACCATGAGCGAATCCGATCTCATCGATCTCGTCGAATATCTGACCACGCTGAAAACCGCTTCGTTGACCCCCGAAAGTTTCCAGATCGTCGGACCATTCCCGAACGACGAATCCGATTCGGGACTGCGAACGGCCTTCGAACCTGAAAAAGGCCCTATCAATCTCGGGGCGAAGTATAAGGGCAAAGAAGGGGACGTCACCTGGCGGACCATCAAGAGCAACGGCGGCGGTTATTTCGATCTGAAATCTTTCCATGCACCGAAGAGCGATCTGATCACCTCGTACGTCTACCAGACCATCGAATCCCCCAAGGATCAAGCGGCAGTTCTTCTTTTAGGTCACGACGATGGCGTGAAACTGTGGGTCAACGGCAAAGAAGTCTACAACGACGCCTCACACGTGGCTGCACAACCCGAGCAACAGAAGATCCCAGTGACGCTGAAGAAAGGTAAGAACGAAATTCTGATGAAGATTATCAACGGGGATGGCGAGCACGGCTTCTACTTTGCCTTAACCAGCGAGGAAGAACTGAAGCTGGCCGGGAAGAAATAGCCGGGTATTCTCGAAAAACCTCTAGCGTAAGCGAATGGACCTATCCATTCGCTTATACGCCCAAGCATCAGATTCCCCAATTGATGTAACGGTTACAGCTTTACTCCCTTGCCCATTCGGTTGGAAGCCTCTAAAGATACTAGTGCTAATTCTGCTGTAGTGGTAGGCACCATGATTTCCGTCAAGAATCTCACCAAGTACTACGGCGATTACCCCGCCGTACGTGACATTTCGTTCGAAGTCTCCAAGGGCCAGGTGGTTGGTTTTCTAGGCCCCAACGGGGCCGGGAAGTCCACGACCATGCGTATCCTGGCGGGCTTCTCGACAGCCACTTCGGGACAGGCCACCGTCGATGGTAAAGATGTCTTCTGGAATCCCATCGAAGCTCGTCGCCGTATTGGTTACATGCCCGAAAGCTGTCCTCTGTACACGGAAATGCGAGTGGAAGAATACTTGCGTTTTCGCGGCGGTTTGAAAGGTCTGAACCGTTCGACCACCCGCAAGCGTATAGATTTCGTGCTGGAACGCTGCTGGCTCAAAGATCAGCGCCGACAGTTGATTGGAACTTTATCTAAAGGTTATCGGCAACGCGTCGGTTTGGCGGATTCGCTGCTGGCCGATCCGCCCGTATTAATTCTCGACGAACCGACGGCCGGGCTCGATCCTACGCAGATTCGCGAAACCCGCAAATTAATTCGCGAGCTGGGCAACCAACATACGATTCTGCTTTCCACGCACATTCTCTCTGAGGTTGAGATGGCCTGCGATTCGGTCATCATGATCAATCAGGGGAAAGTAGCGATGGAAGGTACGCTGGAAAGTATCCGGCACATGGGCGGTAATCGCAGCCTCGAAGACATCTTCGTGCAGATTACCGGTGTAGTCGATTAATTCTCAGGAAATTGAAGATACCATGCGTCCGACATACAGCTTAATGAAACGGGAATTCTCGGCCTACTTCCTCTCGCCGATCGCCTATGTGGTGCTGTTCGTGTTCCTGCTGGTTACTGGCCACCTTTTTTACATCACCACGAATCTGTTAACCGAGCACGGCCCGCGCGGCGTCGAATTTCCCATGCAGGTTCTGCTGGGGGATGAGCGATTCTGGCTGGTCTTTTTGTTTATTCCGCCGCTACTGACGATGCGATTGTTCGCCGAAGAACGGGGCTCCGGAACGCTGGAAGTTTTGCTGACCGCCCCCATTCGCGACTGGCAGGTGGTGTTCGCCAAGTTCTTCGCCTGCTTCAAGTTTTACATCGTCATGTGGCTACCCACGCTTCTCTACCTGCCAATTCTGCTCGACTGGAACTGGGAGACCATGAAGCCGGGCATCGATCCGGGCCCGGTGATTGCCTCCTATGTCGGGGTCATCCTGGCGGGAGCCATGTTCCTGGCGCTGGGGCTCTTCGTCAGCAGTCTGGTGAAAAGCCAGATGGTGGCTGCCTTAATCACTCTGATGTTATCTCTGCTCTTTATCGTCGCCGGCTTCTGGCGTCCCGACATGGATACCTCAAGCCTGTTTTATCGCATTCTTTATTTCGTCAGCGTGCCCTTGCATTTCAGCAAGGATTTCACACGCGGTATATTGGATACCCGACATCTGGTGCTTTACTGCACCGTAACTCTGTTTTGCCTGTTCCTGACCGTGCGAAGCCTGGAAAGCCGACGCTGGAAGTAATTTTCGCAGTCCGTCTTATAAGGGCTTTGGTAACCGAAATCGACTTAGGAATTAACCCAGACAGCCATGCCAAACGACGTTCGCTACAGACGATCTTTCGGAACCCGGTTGCGTTTTCTCTTGCGACTGCTGGGCTGCACCGGATTGTTCGCGGCCGGGGTCGGCGCTGCGCTTTACAGCTCCGAAGAAATGTCTTGGACCATCGGTACCCTGACCGACGCCGGGCATAACAAGCTCGGCCAAATGGCCTTGATCGCCAGTAGTTTAATGGCTTTCGGCGCCCTTTCGGTCGTGCTGATGTTGCTGGTCGAACTTCTGGCCGGATTGGGCAAAGCCACCGGCCGCCGCAGTTTCGTCGGCATCAATGCCGGGCTGCAAATCGTCCTGGCCATCGGTATTCTGGGCGCGGTGAATGTCTATTCCTTCACCTACCCCAAACGTTGGGATCTCACCAAAGATCAGCAGTTTACACTCCCGGACCAGGTGGTGGAGGAACTCAAAAAATTGCAGGGTGAGACTCAGATTGTCGTGCTGCAACAGCATAAAACTTTTGGACAGCTGGCTTCCAAGCCGGATGCTTCCGACTACGCCGCGGAACGAAAAGTGGTCGAGAAAGTTCGCGATCTGGTCGATCAGTTCCAGAGCGTTGGACCGCAGTTCAAGGTGAGCGTGCTGGATGTCGAGGAAGAAGGCTACGATCAGAAGTTCGAAGCACTGACTAAAGATCGGCCAGCACTGAAAGAGGCCATCAAATCGGCCCCCGAGAACAGCATCTTCTTCGCGGCCGAAGGCAAAGTTCAACGGCTGAGCTTCAATGAATTCTATCAGCTCGACAAATCGGCTTCGAAATCCGCTAACGACCACAAAGGCAATCTGGTACTTCGTCCTCAAGGGTTAGCCCCGTTCACAAGCCGGATCACTTCGATCCAGGAACGCAAACCGCGCGTCGGCCTGGCGGTGATTCACCAGGTACTCACTTCCCGGGAAGGGGAAGGCTTCGATGAAGCCTACAGTTCCGCCGGGCTGCGAAAATGTCTGGAATCGTATGGTTTTGAAGTCACCGACATTATTCTCAAGAAGTGGGGCGAAGGCCCACCGCAACCGGGCGCGTACAACTACGACGAAACCGAGTTGGAACGGCTCGAGGGCGAACTGGAAATCGCCGAGACGGAAGTTCGCGAAATCCTCGAAGAGCAAGGCGAACTGAAAGAGTTGAAAAAGATCTTCGAAATGCCCAATCTGGAAGATGTCAAATCGGCCCTTGTGAAGAAATTTGGCGCCCGGGTCCGAGGTGAATTGAGCGAGAAGGGTCGAAAAGAAAATTTGGCCAGCTTTACCGAAACGCTGGATGCCTACGGCAAACGGCTCGAAGAAAAGAAGCAGGAACGGGATAAGAAACTCCAGGAAGTCAACGCACTCCTGGGCCGGGAACGAGCGTTTGAGGATCGCCGGGTCAGCGATGTGAAAACCAAGTTCGCCCGCATGATCGCTGACTGCGACCTGCTGATCCTCCCGCGTATGACCATCATGAACCCGGCCTCCGATAGCGCGGGAATTCCTGCCCGAATTTACAATTTGTCCAAAGAGCAGATCGAGGTCATCAAGGATTTCATGAAGGCCGGCAAACCGGTGCTGGCACTGATGGGGCCACTCAATGGCCCGAACAATCAGCCGCCGTCCGAGCCGGATGATTTCGAAAAACTTCTCGTCGACCGCGGCGTTGAACTCGGTCGGCAAACCATTCTCTTCGATGCCGACAGTAAAGCGTTCGCCAGCCGTATGACCGGGGAACAATTCGGGAATAAGCCGCTGGAAATTCCCATGGTGACCTTTAAATCGGGCAAGAAGAAAAATCCGCTGGCCGAAGCGATGCGCATCACCGGCCAGAGCGTCGATCAGGCTCTGGATATCCGACTGCGAGCCCCGCGACCGATCTACATTCTGCCGGGATACGAAGATCAGCAGAATTTCTCGGCGGAGTTTCTCTACACTTCCGCCGATAGCTGGAATGAGGAAAAGCCGATTGCCGGGGCGATGCAGCAGAATGGCCGCATGATGTTTTATCGACCTCGATACGAAGCGACTAAATTCAACGATCCCAAAAAAGATACGCACGACGAAGAACGCCGGGGGCCTTTCCCCATTGGTGTCGCCATCGAATCCAAGATCCCCGTGGAATGGGTGGATAGCAGTTATTGGCAGGGCAAAGCGATTTCCGGTTTGCTGGGCGGAGCCGATCAAGGCATTATGGCCGCCGGCCTGACCGCTGCCGCCAGCCAGCTGAAACGTCCCACGGAGCGTCTGGTCGTTATCGGCCAAGGGGGCGTGTTCGTGAAACCGGAACTCGGGCCGGCTAAGGAAAAATTCCTGCTGCATACCTGCAACTGGCTACTCGGTCGCGAAGATCGCCTTCCCCAGACGGATGAAAAGACATGGGAATATCCTCGCGTTCAACTGACCGATAAACAAAAAAACCTCTGGTACCTAGGTACTTTCTTCGGTTTGCCGGCGCTGTTTGCCTACTTCGGCATCATCGTCTGGTTGATCCGCAATGTACGCTAAACGGCATAACTTCAAGATCTCACAACCATGAACCTTCGAACGACTTTATTACTTCTGATACTCGCGGGTGGTTGCGTCGGCCTTTTCTATAAAGGCCCGGAGGTAGCGACGAAGCTGGGCTTGCCCACCCTCGAACCGGCTATCCCCGCGGAATCGGCGCAACTCCTGACGCAGATCCGTCCGGATAACATCAAACGCATCGAAATCGCTACTGCCAAAGATACTTTGGAGCTGAAAGCGGATGCACCGGGTAAACCTCTGGAGATGACGGGCAACTGGCCGACCCGCCAGTCCGAAGTCGAACAATTGAAGTCGCTTCTGACCTCGCTGTACACCCGCTTTGCACCGATTCCGATTACCGGGGAATCGAAGCTGGAAGAATATGGGCTGGGCAAATCCAACCAGCCCGTGACTGTGAAAATTGAATCTTCCGGGGCAACTGAGACCTTGGTTTTTGGACAACCCGAAGTAAAGCCGGGCGAGAATCCCTTTACCCGCCCAACTTATCTGCGCGTAGATAACAAGCCGGAACTGCTGCGACTGGGGCCGGACGTCATGCCCGTTCTCAACCGCAAACCCGACTATTATCGGCGTCGTCAGTTGTTCCCGGATACCGAGCGGATTCGTTTCGATGAAGGCAACGGGGAATCTTCTACTTCGATTCCGGTTCTGACCGATGCCGTCCAGGAAATTGTAGTCAACGGACCGGCGGGCCGTTACGCCCTCAGCCGGACGCAACCCACCCCCAAACCGGCACCTCCGGAAGGCAAGCCCGGGGCCGATGCCACACTGGCCGCGACCAAACTGGCCGATGCCTGGGAGATCAGTCAGCCACTCGTTGACCGCGTCGATCCCACCAAACTGAAAAATATCCTGACCACGATTCCCGATATTTGGGTCGAGCAATTCATCGAAGAAAAGGATTCGACCAAGACCGGCCTGGAGGAGAAGGATAAGCCGCTGGAGTTGACTTTGAAGCTGACCAATGGCGGCAACCGCACCTTGCTGATAGGCAGAATCACTCGAGTGAATACTCGTACCGAAGCGGCTCCGCCGCCGCAGCCGGGCATGCCCCCGCAACCTCCGAAAATCATCGAAGAGAAGTTTTACCACGCCCGGTTGGCGAACAATCCGCAGCTTTTTGAAATCAAAGGCGACAAGCTGGCGGAGGTGTTCTTCAACGACTCTCCGCCAATGCCGCAGAACCCCGAAGAGATTGCCAGCGGTCCGAAACGAGCTCTCGACGAACTTCGCGATGCCAATCTCGTGCGCCTGGACGCCGATCGAGTGACCAAGATTCAGATTAATCGCCCCGATCAATCCCGTCTGGTGCTGGATAAGACCAAAGCCGATGGTAAAGACGCCACCAAGAAAGATCGCTGGGATCTCGAACAACCTTTCAAGGGACTGGCGGAGAACCAGCCGGTCGAGGACCTGATTCGTCCCCTGGTGGGGCTGAAATCGGGCAAAAAGGAAATCCTCGACCGCCCGACCTACCAGATACTGCTGGGCGGCTTCGCGTTCGCCGATCTGCAGACACTCCATCTCGATCTTAACTCGGCCACCGAAGTTCGGCTGACTGCGGATGGAAAAACCAAGACCTTATACATCGGCCGGCACGATCCGTTGAAGAAAAAAGTTTATGTGCGGGTCGAAGGCCAGGAACGCATCGATGTGGTGGGCGACGATTTCCTGACCGCGATGAACAAACAGGCCCGCGCCTATCGCTCCCTGAAGCTGTTCGATCTGGGTGATAACCGGATCGATGCCATTACCGCGCAGCGCGGTGCTGTCGAAAAATTCGCCTTGCAGGAAATTCCAGGAGCGACCACCAAATGGCAACTTCTGGAGCCGGTGAAGACCGAAGCCGACACGAGTAAAGCCAGTTCCGCCATCTCGAATCTGGCGAATCTGGAAGCCACGGAATTCGTCTTCGATCCCCTCACGGAAAAAGAGAAGTCTCTTTACGGCAGCCTTCTCGGAGCTTCGGGACTGGCCGTACTCAACGGCGGCGATGGCTTCGGTTTTGGCCAGCCGACTCTCCAGGTAAAAGTCCATTTCGCCGGTCCGAAACCGCCCACTGAGCAGACTCTGCAAGTGGGCAATGCTCGCGCCGATAAGCCGGAACAGTACTATGCCCGGTTAGCCGGCTCGCCGACGGTCTTTTCCATCAATAAGAGTGCCATCGAAAGCCTCAATCTCGGGTCGGTAAACTTCCTCTCCACTCAGCTTTGGGCCGGAGCGAATCCGACTAAGATTACCATTCAGAAGGGTACCGAACAGCCCTACACGCTGGTCAAAAATGAATTGACCTGGAAGATCACTTCTCCGTTCGAAAGCGGTATCGACATCGGTAGCGTCGCTCCGCTGCTCGGCAGCTTGTCCAGCGTCTCGGTGGTGAAGTATGAAGCCCATAACACCACCGACCTCAAGAAATATGGTCTGGATGCCCCCACCCTGAAAATTACTTTCCAGGCTACGGAAAAAGGACCACAACCCGATGCCAAGGAAGTGACCCAGGAACGCACACTTTTGATCGGCAACGCCGATGGCCCGGCCAAAGAACCCGCCAAGCCGAACTACTTCGCCAAACTGGCAGATAAACCGGCGATTTTCGTCGTGCCCGACATTCTGTTCGCCGATGCCAACAAGTCGGCTTTCGATCTGCTTTCCAAGAATCTGCTCAATATTCCGCTCAACGAAGTGAACAAGATTCAGACAAATATCGGCAGCGAAGCCGTCACTTTGATTAAGTCGGGAGCCGAATGGAAACCGGAGGGAGCGACTTTCGCCCTGGATAGACCGGCCATCGAAGGTCTGCTTCGAACGGCCGCGAATTTGTCTGCGGAAAAGTTCGTCGCGTTCGGTCCCAAAGTCGAATTCGCCAAATACGGGCTCGATGACGCCAGCAAACCGGCAAAAATCACAATCGGCTCCAGCGACAAATCGCACGTCATTCTTCTGGGCAAAGAAACCGAAAACAAGCTAGGACGCTTCGTTCGAATCGATACCAGCCCCGGTGTCGCGGTGGTCCCCATCCCCACAGCCTCCGAATTGAATAAAACCAA
The DNA here is from genome assembly GCF_018398935.1 of Telmatocola sphagniphila. Lineage (GTDB taxonomy): Bacteria > Planctomycetota > Planctomycetia > Gemmatales > Gemmataceae > Telmatocola > Telmatocola sphagniphila. The sequence goes on from NZ_CP074694.1 coordinate 3,239,683, forward strand.
ACTCGACTTCGTCGACAAGTCGCTCATCCGGTTCGATCCGCTGGAGTTGCAGGCCATCCACCGAACGATGAATGGCAAAGAACTGGAACTCGTCAGCGATACCCGGGGTTGGAAGATAGCCGCTCCCACCAAAGAAAAGGCCGACCAACCGACTCTGGAAGAATTGGCGGATCGCTTAACCAACCTGCGAGCCATCCGCTGTGCGGCGCTGGATGTGAAGGATTTCGTGCCCTTCGGTCTGGATAAACCGGCCTCCGTGGTGACGCTGGATCGACTCGACGCCAAGGGCAAAGAGTCGAAATACACTCTGAAAATCGGCAAGCCCGTCAATGATAAATCGCCCGATCGATTCGTAGCACTGGACGGTTCCTCAACGGTACTAGTTCTGGCCGGGAGCACGGCTACGAAACTCCTTGCCGAACCGGTAGCCTTCCGGGATCGCACGCTGGCAACCTTCCTGAATGCTGACAAGATTGTCGTTCAGACTCCGCAGAATACCCGCACCTTCACCAAGGGGGACACCGGTTGGAAAGTGACCGAACCAGTGAAGGCAGATGCCGATGATGAATCGCTTCGAGAACTGCACGACATTCTGGCCAAACTGCGGGCCGATGAATTTGTGGCGGAAAAAGCTGCCAAGCTCGAAGATTATGGTCTCGATAAACCGACTCACTGGAAACTTTCCGCAAGCGGCAAAGAAGTTCTGGATCTGCTGGTCGGTAAGAAGGAGTCGGGGCCGGGCCAACGCGTCTACGCCAAACTGGCGAACGACGACCGCATCGCCCTGCTCGATTCGGCAACCAGTACAAAACTGACTCAGGAATATCGCAAGCGAACACTCTGGGAAACTTTGGACGTGGCTCAGGCCAATTCGATTTCGGTCGACTTCAAAGATGATAAAGGAAGTTACCGGTTCATGAAGGGACCAGCCGGCTGGCTCGACGCCAACAAGCCGGCAGATCCGATCAAAGCCGAAACGGTAACCGATTTCCTCGATTGTATGGCCGGCTTGAAAGCGGAAAAGTTCGTCACCGACAAGGAAGGCGACTACAAACTCTATGGCCTCAAACCGGCCGAACGAGTAATCACGGTGGCTACCCCGGCTGGGAAGCGAACTCTGGAAATCGGCCGGGTCGATGACTCCAAACGGGCCTACGCCAAGCTCCCGGACAAGCCGGAAATTTTGTTGCTGAGCGAGAAGGATACTCAGCGATTGCTGAAAGACCGGGCGGGTTTCGCTAAATAGACCAGGTAATTTCGCACTTCACCGAATTGGCGATGTAACACTCTTCGTGCGAGTGGTGATGCAGATTTTCGATCTCTTCACCACTGGGAAGTTTATCACCCGAAAAAACAATTTTCGGATGCAGCATCACGCGGGTGATGCCCATCCGACCCTCTTGAATTGTTTCCAGTACTCCCATGGCCTCATCTACATACGAATCGACTCGGAACCCCTTTTTGGCCGCAAGATAAAGAAACGTGAGCATGTGGCAGGAACTCACCGCGGCCACAAACGCCTCTTCCGGATCGACCGCACTGGGATCGGAGAAGGGTAATCTCACTGCGTGAGGGGAAGAAGAGGCTCGTAGTTGGATGCCGCCATCGAAAGCCCATTCGTGAACCCGAGAATACTGATTGTCGGTGAATTTCTGATCTGAGCGAGACCAGCGCACCACGGCCGTGTGATTCGACATATGTTTCGCCCCTATAGTTTTCGCCATCGTATTAAACTACCCAGTTTTACAATGAAAATTTGCTCAGATTTCGTCGGAAGTTGCACTTTCATCAATTTTCCACCTATGGTAATTTTACATCCGGTGAATGGTATCACCTGGTCCTCTGGCGAATGGAATCGTCATCGTGCTTCCCATCGAATCTCTATCTAACTCTTTATATTCCAACGGCGTAGCCCGTTTCATGGCCCATTTCGCTAAGCTGTTCCCCGACATTCATATGAAGGACCTAACGGTCGATGTAGCGGGACCTGGGCGAGAAGTCACCATCGATGGTCACAAAGTGATCAACTTCGGCTGCGATTCGTTTCTCGGACTCGATCGCGATCCACGAGTCTGGGACAGCCTCAAAAAAGGCATCGACCGCTGGGGCTCGCATAATGGCGCTTCCCGCATGTTCAACAGCGTCCGCTCGAACGTGGATGCGGAAAACAAGATCGCCGAATGGCTGGGAACCGAAGCCAGCGTCATCTATCCTTCGGTCACTCTGGCCAACGCCGGCGTCATCCCGGGGCTAGTAACCAAGGGCGATGTCATTGTGTGCGATGAATTCGCGCACAATTCCATTCAGGAAGGCATCAAAATCGCCAAGGCGAACGGCACCCGCAGCTTCGTCTTCAAGCACAACAATCTTCAGGATCTCGAACGAAAGCTCGAAGAAGCCAAACCCTACAAGCATGCCCTGATCACCATCGATGGCGTCTACTCGATGAGCGGTTCCCTGCCCAAGCTGAAAGAGATGCACGCCCTGGCTCTGAAGCACAACGCCATCCTCTATGTGGACGATGCCCACGGCACCGGCGTCATGGGCAAGCATGGCCGGGGTACCGTTATGGATAACCTCGGACACTACGAAAACACTCTGGTTATCGGTTCGCTCTCGAAGGCGTTCTCCTGCATGGGGGGCTTCGTCGGTTGCCCCAAGAGCATGCAGGATCTTCTGAAGATTCGCTCCAACAGCTACATTTTCGGTGGTCCAGTTGCCCCCTGCTATCTCGATGCCATTTGCACGGTTATCGATATCCTTCAGTCAGACGAATACGAGCAACTTCAGGACAAACTAAACGAAAATCTCAGCACCCTGGTCTCGGGAGCTCAGGACCTGGGTCTGATCGTACTCGGCGGGCACACGCCGATCATTTCGATTCTCGTCGAAGACGAAGCGAACTGCCTCCGGGCGGGTAAGATGCTCTTCGATCTGGGCTGCTACGTTCAATCAGTGGCTTTCCCGGCCGTTCCCTACCGCGCGGCCGTGTTGCGGATTCAGGTGAATGCGAACCACGACCTGGCTCAAATTCGGAATCTGGTGGCCGCACTGGGTGAAGTGCAGAAAGTCATTGAGCTGCCCAATGTCCGTGCGAAGCTGGCGGCCTGAGTCTTTTCGCTGTCACCCGCACGCATCGCCTGATAAACTGACCTCCGGTATTACCGCATCACACCGGAGGTTTTTCAAACCATGTCTCTCCCGCGCTTGTTGTTTTCCGCCGTATTGGTCTGTCTGCTGACGGCCAGCTACACCCAGATTTCCTGGGCAGCCGATGCCCCGACCTGGGTCTACTTCGGCACTTATACCGATAATCTCAGCAAAGGTATCTATAAGAGCGAACTGGATCCTGCCACGGGCAAGCTCTCGGAACCGGTACTGGTCGCGGAAGCCACCAGCCCTTCGTTTCTGGCGATCCACCCGAATAAGAAGTATCTCTACGCGGTCAGTGAAGTTTCCAGCTTCAATGGCAAAAAAGCCGGGGCGGTTGTCAGCTTCGAAATCGATCCCAAGACAGGAATGCTTAAGGAATTGAATAAAGCCAGCAGCGTCGGCGATGGTCCCTGCCATCTGATTGTCGATAAAGCTGGCAAGAATGTCATCGTCGCCAACTACGGCGGCGGGAGCTGCGCTTGCATTCCAATCGAATCGGATGGCAAGCTGAAGGAAGCCACAAGTTTTCACCAGCACGCCGGCCCGGTAGCCCTACCCAAGCGGCAGGGGACGCCGCATGCTCACTCGGCCAATGTTTCTCCCGATGGCAAATTCGTCTTCGTGGCCGATCTGGGTTTGGACCAGATCAAAGTTTACAAACTGGATGCCGATGCTGGAAAACTCACGCCAAACGATCCGGCCTTCGCCAGCTTGGCTCCCGGGGCCGGTCCACGCCATTTCGCCTGGCACCCGGACGGCAAAAGGGCTTATGTTATCAACGAAATCGACATGACCGTGACTTCGTTCGACTTCGACGTTGACAAAGGTGTTCTGACCAAGAAACAGACCATCTCCACGCTGCCGAAAGGTGAGATGCAGACCCCCGATTATAAGTTCTCCACCGCCGAAGTCGTCGTGCATCCTTCGGGTAAGTTCCTCTACGGTTCAAATCGCACACACAACACGATAGCGATGTTCGCGATTGGCGAAGACGGGAAGCTCGTTCACTTGGGAAATCAGGGGGAAGGTGTGAACATTCCTCGCAACTTTAACATCGATCCCAGCGGTAAATGGCTGCTCGTGGCGAATCAAGAAGGGAATACTGTTACGGTCTACGAGATCGATCAGAAGACTGGAAAGCTTTCCGGAGTGAAGCAGACCGTGAAGGTGGGCCATCCGGTCTGTATCAAGTTCTACACCCCGTGAATCGTTTCGAATTAAGCGGCAGCAAAACTCTTCCTCAAGAGTTCCAGACTCTTGGGGATGGCTGTCCGGACATCTTCATTTCCTTCAAATTCCAGTGAGATATAACCCGTGTAATTGTGCTTTTTCAGCAGTTTGGCAATTTTCCCATAATCCAGATCGAGTGTATACCAGAGCCCGCCGCCGTAGTAGGTCTTCGCCTGCACCAGGCAGGCTTTATCCGCAATCATTTCCAACTTGTCGTAGGGTTCTTCGAAGAAATTGCCGGTATCGCAGGTGACCCGCAGCCAGGGGGAATTGATCTTATCGACAATTTTCATTAGTCCTTCGGGAGTCCGACCGAGGCCCCAATGATTTTCCAGCCCCAGGGTCACACCGCATTTCTCGGCCGTTTTCAGACAGGCGGTATAGCCGTCGATAACCCAGTCGAAAGCATCCTGATCCTTGTAGCCCTGGATCGGCGGCTCTATGCCACGATTTTTCATCAGTTCGTCGAAATTTTTGCTGGTTCGCCAGGTGCCGGTATTAACCCGCATGGTCGGAATACCCATCGCGTAGGCGAGTTCGATCTGCTTGCAGACGATCTCGACATTCTTTTTGCGTTCTTCGGCGCTGGGGTACATGAAGCTTTGGTGGGTAGAGAAGCCGTTGAGCGAAATCCCAAGAGCATGTGCCCGTTTTTTATATTTCTGAAGAGTGGCGTTATCCTCATTTTCCATCTGGCGATGCAGAATCTCGACCGCATCGAATCCCCACTCAGCGGCCTGGTCGATATTCTTCTCAATGTCCCGCCAGTCTTTGTTCTTGAACTGCCAGAACGAATAAGTGGAAATGCCAATTCGGTTGGGCTTCCATTTGGACTCTTTAGCGGTTGTCCGAGCCCGTAAGGGTGCGATCGCTCCTACCGTTCCCACGACCCCAGCTGCCAGAAAATTTCGACGGGATATGGACATGGTTGCTCCTTGATTTTGAAATTCTTGATAGAGAGAATACACAAAATCGATTGGACGAGTTAGCGATTTATCCAAAGAATTTTCGCTTCTCAACTTGCTGGGAGGTTCCGATGGCGAAGGGCTCCAAGATCATCTACAGCGTGCATCCCGCCGTGGCGATGGTGCAGAAATCGCTGGCCTCCCTGAAAGAGAAAACTGGCCGCACTCTGGAAGAATGGCTGGCGTTCATCGAAGCCCAAGGGCCTGCGGATGAAAAAGGGCGAATCCAATGGCTCAAGGAAAAACAGGATCTCGGGACGAATTACGCCAAGTGGCTGGCCGAGCGATCCTTCGGCAAAGGCGGTGATGAAGATAGTCCGGAAGCCTACCTCCAAGCGGCGGAACGTTACGTGCAGAACATGTTTTCCGGTCCCAAAGCCGGGTTGCTTCCCCTGTACGAAAAGCTCATTTCTCTCAGTCAATCGCTGGGTAAAGATGTGAAATTCTCTCCCTGCGAGACGATTGTGCCTTTTTACCGCCACCACGTTTTTGCCCAGGTGAAGCCGAGCACTCGAACTCGAATCGATTTTGGGCTGGCGCTGGGAGATACACCGGCCACGGGGCGATTGATCGACACCGGCGGCTACGCCAAGAAGGATCGAATTACGCACAAACTGGAAGTATCAACGCTGGAGGATATCGATGCGGAACTGGAAAAGTGGTTGAAAATGGCCTATCGGAAAGATGAGAAGTAACCTCGGGTGGTCCTCACCCGAGGCCACCTTTATGCGAAAAGATCATTTCTTCTTTTCGAGGCCCTGCTCGGCCAGAATCTTCGCGGCTTTATTGGCATCCTCCACACTATCGAAAGTTATGAAACCGACGAACTTGGAACCGATGACGCACATGATCGAACCATGCAGGTTAATGCCTGCTTTGGCCCATTCCATTTTCAGACGAAATGCCAGACCGGCCGTATTATCGCCTTGAATGTGCATTACCACGGGATCGAAGACTTCGCTCATCCCGGCCGCTTTGGCCGCTTTCATCTGCTCCTGACCCACGATCGGGCCTACAAAGAGAATCCCGTGACCGGGCTTTTCGGGTAAACGTTGCGTGTAAACGTATTCGAGATTGGCACCCGACTCAGCGACAGCGGATAACTTGGAAGCGACACCACCGACTTGATCTTTGACCTCGGCGGCCCAGACGTGAATGCGGTCCATTTTGAAGCTCATTGGAAAGCTCCTTTCATAAAAGTGAGTGACCTATTTGCGATCATACCCATCCGTTGAACGGAGACAATTAAATTCCCTCAAAAAGAACCATCCCAAGTGCCGGATGGGGAAGACAGAACAGATTTAAGTTTTTGGACGGACAGAGAAACCGGATCATTCAAACATACATCAACGTGCCTAGATTCCTCGCCTTCCGTAAGATAACAGTTAGTAACTCAGAAGGAACAGGTTGTATGTGGCCGACGATGCAGACTCAGGTGGGCCGGTTCAAGGAGTTGGAAGCCCAACTTGCCGACCCGGAAATCGCCTCCAATCACTCAAAATACCGGGCCGTAGCCAAGGAGCATGGCGCTCTGGCCAAACGAGTGAAACCTTATTTTGAATATGAGAAGATCACTTCCGAAGTCGAATCCGCCCGGCAGATGTTCGAGGCCGAGACCGACCCGGAAATGAAAGTCTACGCCGAGGAGGAACTCAAACGCCTGCTCGACAAACAGCTTCAGCTCAAAAATCAAATCGAAGACGATCTGCTGTTCGATCCCAGTGAGGATTTCGAAAGCTTAATCGTCGAAATCCGGGCCGGTACCGGCGGCGACGAAGCGGCGCTTTTCGCGGGCGATCTTTACGAAATGTATTCCCGCTACGCCCGCACCAAAGGCTGGAAACTCGAAAGCATCGATTTCAGCGAAGGCGAAATGGGTGGCTTCAAGGAAGTCGTCTTCAGCGTCTCCGGCGAGGATGTCTACCGCAAGCTCCGCTATGAATCGGGCGGACACCGCGTGCAACGCGTTCCCAAGACCGAAACCCAGGGACGCATTCACACTTCCGCGGCGACGGTGGCCGTGCTGCCCGAACCCGATGATTCGACCGTGGAAATCAAGGATTCGGATATCGAATGGGAACGCATGCGAGCCGGGGGCGCTGGGGGCCAGCACGTGAACAAAACCGAGTCGGCCGTCCGGATCTGGTACAAAAAAGGCACGCCGGACGAACTGGAAGTGAAATGCCAGGATGGCCGAAGCCAGACCAAGAATTACGAACAGGCCATGCGTATTCTTCGATCCCGCGTCTTCGAACGGCATCAGCAGAAAGTGGCCAAGGAAAGAGCCGACGCCCGCAAGAACCAGATCGGTTCCGGCGATCGCAGCGACCGCATTCGTACTTACAATTTCCCTCAGAACCGACTGACCGACCATCGAATCAATCTCAACCTGTACAAGCTGGATATGATTATGATGGGAGAACTGGAAGAGCTCATCAGTGCGGCCCAGGAATACGACAAGAAACAACGGCTCGGACAGTTGTAATCTCGGCAAGCCAGGACTCGTTAAGACCAGGAAGGAATTGCATGTCGACGGAGCGATGGACCATCCTGAAATTGCTGTCCTGGACCGAGGATTTTTTCCGACAGAAGAATATCGAATCGCCTCGACTCGAAGCGCAGATCTTGCTGGGCCACGTATTGAAGTGCGACCGTATCCACCTCTATACCCGAACCGACGAAGAACCGGATGAAGCCAGCCGGGCCGCTTTCCGGGAACTGATCAAAAAGCGAGCCGATGGCACTCCGGTCGCCTACCTCGTTGGCTATCGCGAATTCTACTCGCTGAAATTCGAAGTCACCCCGGATGTTCTGATCCCGCGACCGGAAACGGAGCTCCTGGTTCTGAAATGTCTGGATCGCATCTCCAAGATTTCCAAACCGAAAATCCTGGACGTCGGGACCGGCTCCGGCTGCATCGCAATTACCCTAGCCAAGCAGAATTCCGCGGTGCAGGTGCAGGCCATCGACCGCAGTGATAAAGCCCTCGCCGTCGCTCGAAATAACGCCCAGAGACACGAAGTTTCCGACCGTATCCAGTTTCTGGCCGGGGATTTATTCCAGCCTCTGAAAAAAGAGGTTAGCTTCGACTTGATCGTCAGCAACCCACCTTACATTTCTGAAGCCGAGTACAGCCAACTCGATAAATCGGTCCGCGATTTCGAGCCGAGAGAAGCTCTTTTAGCCGGTGCGGATGGACTGGATATCTATCGCCGACTAATACCGGAGAGCGCGCCTTTTCTGAAATCGGAAGGCTTTCTGGCGGTGGAAATTGGCAGCACCCAACAGGAAAACGTCGAGCAGATCTTCCGAGAGTCGTTTACAGATGTGACCACCATTCGAGATGATGCGAAATTGCCGCGAATTGTCCTGGGGAAAAAGCGATAGTAGTGTCATGCCCCGTCCGGTATTCTTAGGGAAGGTGATTATTCCTTGAGAAAGCCAACATGAACCGCCTGCGTGCTCTGACGATTCTCTCTCTGCTCGCTCTCCCCATTCTCTTCCTCTCCGTCACGGGGATGTACTATCTCTGGAATTCCAACTGGATATTCTGGGCCTGGTTTCCGCTGGCCGGATGCTTCGCCACCGCCTACCTGCTGGGCTGGTACTGGCAGCGCGAACACCGGATCGAGAGCCTGAAAGCGGAAATCCCCGAACATTCCACCAACCGCGATCGGGAAGCCTGGAAAATCGTCGAGGAGTTTGCCAAAGGGGCGCCCGATCGAACCCGGCTCGACGATAGCGAATATTACTTCTTGCAAGCTCGATCTTTGTCCGAGCGAGTGGCCGCCCTCTACTATCCCAACTCGAAAACTCCTCTCGGCAATGTCACCCTTCCCGAACTGCTGACGGCCATGGAACTGGCTTCAGCAGAAATGCGAAAAAAATTCGAAGATTACGTACCCGGCGGCCACCTTTTCACGATCAACAATTTACGCTATGCCGGGATGGCCCGGGCCTGGGTACCGCGCGTCCAAAATGCCATGTGGATGGGCTCGGCCATTCTCGATCCCTTCAAGACCGGCGTGCGCTACCTCGCTAACCGCTACGGCGTCAACAAACCGATGGACCAGTTCCAGGAAAATCTGGTCGGCTGGTTTTACGCGATGTTCGTCCAGCGGGTCGGGCACTATCTCATCGAACTCTACAGCGGGCGGTTGAAAGTCGGCACCGAGGAATACCGGAAGCTTATGATGGAAGCGCATGGTATCGCACCCAGCGATACACCGGAAGTGAAGCATTCCCCGGTACGAATCACGCTTATTGGGCCTGTTGGTTCGGGCAAATCGGATCTGGTTCGAATCTTGCTACACAATACCGCCATAGACAATCCGACTACGGAACCCCTGATTCACCGGCTGGAATTGGCCGAGATTACCGAAGAAATCCGACTAGTCGATACGGTGCCCTATACCCAGGTGAACGAAACCGAACTCGTGAAGTATTCGGATATCTGGAATCAGGCCGACTTGATTCTTTGGGTGGTGGCCGCCGGGCGATTTTCTGCGGATGACAAAGCCCTATACGCCAACTATCGGGAGTACTTCCGCAAACAACCGAACCGCAAAGCCCCTGCGGTTATTTGGGTACTCACCAAGATCGAAACTTTGGCACCGGCCAACGAATGGAATCCGCCGTATGAATGGCAGGATCCCCAGTTGCCCAAGGAACATTCACTTGCCACGGCCATTAACACACTTCAGGAGGAAGTGGAAGATGGCGAGTTGCTGATCGTCCCGGCGAAAGTTTCAGAAGGCAACCACTGGGGTGTAGATGATTTTCTACTGCCGATGATCGGGTTGCACATGCGAGACGCTAAGGCGGTAGCAAGACTTCGCGACCTGGAGCAGAAACATCGCGGCGAGCGATTTGGGAAGGTGGTCGATCAACTTCTGCACGACGGCCGCGAAGTGCTGGGAGGCTTTTTAAGTAGGCTGAGGTCGAGGTAGCAGCCCTGAGTTTTGCTTGCGATCAAATCGCCTGCTTCCGATAGGGATCCACGACGTGGATCTGCATGAATGAAGCCGGATTCGCCAAGGGTTCAAACCCATATCGTTGATAGAGCCCATGCACATCGCGAGTCACCAGCACGAATCGGCGTAGTCCTTGCAGTTCGGGATCAGCCATGATGCATTCCATCAACCACGTTGATAGCCCACGGCCTCGATGCAACTCGAGAATAAAGACATCACACAGATAGGCGAAGGTTGCTCGATCCGTCACGACTCGCGCGAAGCCCACTTGCTGTTCACCCTCATAAACGCCGAAACAGAGCGAATTCTCAATCGCTTTTTGTAGCAATATGCGAGGTATTCCCGCCGCCCAATAAGATTGTTCCGCCAGGTAGCGATGGATGATCTCGATGTCCAATTTGTGTGGATCGGTCGAGATAGAGTAGTTCAACTTATGATGTGTGAGATGCGACAATGAATCCCCTCGGGGGATAGGATATGAGCGGCGTCCGATGCTTTAATTAGGCTATGAAGTATTACGACAAGTTAGGATTAGAAAGGTTCGGGGAGGGGTGAGCCTGATAATCCCGTTCGTAAGCATGGATGCTATAGAGATTCACAAAATTCGAAGACTACCGCAAGTGATTGGCTAGTGTAGTGTCTCACACAGAATGTGTTTTATCCAAGGTAGCCCTCGCCCGGCGGACTTTCTCCAGAATAGCCTCGGCTTTGGCGGTCCACTGGAATCCCTTTCCTGTGTTGTTGTGATGATCGATGTAGCCTTCAATCGCCTGGATTAATTGCGGCACGCTTCGAAATGTCCCTCGACGCAGTCGTTTGTCCGTCAAGTCGCGAAACCAACGCTCCACCAGATTCATCCAGGAACTACTCGTGGGGATGAAATGCATGTGGAATCGAGGATGCCGGGCTAGCCAACGCTTAACTTTGGGATGCTTATGCGTAGCGTAGTTATCCACGATCAAATGCAAATCCAAGGACGGATCGGTGGCCGTCTCGATCCGTTTGAGAAACTTGATCCATTCCTGGTGTCGATGTCGCGGCATGCACTCGCCAATCACAATTCCCTCGGCCACGTTCAAAGCCGCGAACAGAGTGGTGGTGCCATGACGCATGTAATCGTGAGTCAGAGTGCCGCAACGGCCGGGTACCATGGGCAAGCTTTTTGCGTGCGATCAAGGGCTTGTATCTGACTCTTCTCATCGCAACTGAGCACCAGGGCGTGCTCGGGAGGGTTCAAGTACAAGCCCACTACATCCCACAGTTTCTCGGCGAATTGAGGATCATTCGATACCTTGAAGGTCTTATGCAAATGAGGCTTCAGACCGTGGGACGACCAGACCCGCTGCACGGTGGCTTTGCTCACTCCTACCTCTTGGGCCATCGTTCGTGTGCTCCAATGAGTCGCACCGGATGGTTTCTCCTGAGTGGTCTTGCGGAGAATTTCTTCGACGACTTTCCGGCTGATCGCTGGCGTTCGACCCGGCCGCGAAGCGTCCCGTTCGATACCCGCCAAACGCAGCTTCGCAAATCGGGTCCGCCAGCGCGCCACCGTGGGCTTCGACGTGCCGCATTCCTCAGCAATGTCCTTGTTCCGTACACCCGCGGCCGCTGCGAGTATGATCTTCGCCCGCAGGACCAGCCGAGCGGGAGTACTTCGTCCCCGAGACCAAGAAGTCAAAGTTTGTCGTTCCTCGTCAGAAAGTAAGATTGGCAGCGCGACTTTCATGGGTTTTCTCCTCCTCTATAGAGTAAACCGCAAAAAGGAGCTAAAAGTAACGCTATTTCTGGGACACTACACTAGAGATTCTTACCTACCGCTAAGGGGAATCCGCCTTTTTACACCTGCAAATTCTGCAGTCGTAGCGACTTTGGTGCTCGTCAGCACCGCGAAAGATTAGGAGTGCCGGACGAGTGACTGTCTTCGTGGTCAGATCCCTAGGGGACTGGCTCCGAAGGTGCCTGTCCCCTAGGGAATTATGGACAAAAATCCTTTCTCTTAGCCAAATTCGTATGGCCCAGGCACCGAGCTCAGAGCCAGTCCCCTACGATAGTACAAAGCACTTCCGAAGATATTGAATCCACTAAACCAGATTCAATTGCAAAATTATCGAAAGAGTGATTAAGGACGAGGAGGTCACATCCCTAGGGGACTGGCTCCGAAGGTGCCTGTCCCCTACGAAAGGATTAGATGATATGAAGATCTTGACTGTTCCAACCCAAATTCAATTGCAAACTTATCGAAAGAGTGATTTAGGACGAGGAGGTCAGATCCCTAGGGAGCTGGCTCCGAAGGTGCCTGTCCTCTTGGGATAAAGTCAGTTTGATGTCTAAATATTCGTAGGGGACAGGCACCGAAACCGGAGCCTGTCCCCTACGAATTGTTGCCGGAGCCTGTTGGCTATGAAATTGTATAGGCCCCCCAACAAAAAAAGCCGGGAGAATCTCCCGGCTCGCCTCAAGTCATCTTGAGAAATTCAATTATTTGTGAGCGTCGTGGCAGGCCTTGCAAGACTTGCCGAGGTTGCCCAAAGCGGCAGTGGCAGCTTCCAAATTCTTATCGGTAGCTGCCTTGTCGAGCTTGGCTGCTTCTTCGCTGTAAGCCTTGGCCAGCTTCTCCCAGGATTCCTTGCTGCCCTTTTCCACTTTGTTCTTGGGCAGATCGGCCGCCAGCTTGGCATATTCCTTGGTCAGCTTGCTGACATCGCTCCAATTCACATCACTAGCCTTCAGAGCCTGCTTCGTCTGATTGTGCAGTCCCTTCTTGCCACCGTTGACCTTCTTCATGATCGTTTCGGTATCCGCATAATCTGCGGCCGACATCTGAGCAATCGGGAACGACAGCACGCAAGCCACCAATGCCAGACCAGCCAACCCACGAATCTTCATTCAATTTCTCCCTGAAAGTTAATGAACACGCCACGGCCACACTTCCGCAGGCAGCCCGTGCCGACTCATCGCGGTCCTGGACCGCTAAGTAGTATTTGGGAAAGCATCTTAATCGCTGATCGCGACGCAATCCAGTGATTTATCGGAAAATTTCAGCACAAGGCCGCAGCAAACTGCTTCAGCCCTCGAAACTTCTATCGGCGGGATCCAATCCCCCGGGCTTTTCCAACTCACCTGGCTTTCCCAATCGGAAAAAGCTAGGCTGGATGGGTTGGCATCCGCTTGGGGAAAATCATCTTTTCAACTTCTCTGAGTCTACGCCAAGCAGTACATAAATCAACCTAAGGTCATCAAAACGGCGTTTCCCGCTATCAAAAAAATGATGATCTGATGACCTCTCTAGGCAAATTCCTGACATTGCAACGCGGAACACCTCAAAATCCTTGGGAATTTCAGCAAAGTGTCGCCTAAAAATTGGACCAACTCGAGTCATCAACTCTCAGACCGTGATGACCTCTCTAGGGAAATTCCTGACGCACCTTAGTTCCCTCGGAGATCCCCGCTTTTATGCGAAAATCCTGGCAACTTTGCACTCTCTCGAATTATTCCGAGTGGCTTTTGAAAAATCCGTTTTGAAGCCGAACTTGAGAGAGGTAAACTGAAAAACAACCCTGCCGAATGATCTCTCCTTTTGTCGAGGTTCCCATGTTTCCTTTTAATCGACGCGAGTTTCTCAAACATTCTGCCGCAATATCGGCGGCCCTGGCCAGTAGACGTGCCATCTCCGCAGATGAAAAACCGAGCAGTTCAGCGAGCAAGGTCAGCTCTAACGACAAACTTCGCGTGGCCGTGGTGGGCGTGAATGGTCGCGGCATGACACACGTGGCCGAATTCACACGGCCGAGCATGGGAACCGAAATCGTGGCGGTGTGCGATTGCGACGAGGGCGTGATCGGCAAGGCGATGACCACCATTGAAAAGAATCAGAAAAAGACGCCGAAGTACGTCAAGGACATCCGAAAGCTCCTGGAAGACAAATCGATCGATATCATCAGCATCGCCACACCGAATCACTGGCACTCCCTGGCCGCTATCTGGGCGATGCAGGCTGGGAAAGATGTTTACTGTGAAAAGCCAGTGAGCCACAACGTTCGCGAAGGCCGGATTCTGGCCGAGACCGCTCGGAAGCTAAACAAAATTTGCCAGTGCGGCACCCAAAGCCGAAGCAACCCGGGCATGATCCAGTCGATCGAAGCGGTACATAGCGGGAAGATCGGAAAAGTTTCACTCGCCTATGGCACCTGTTACAAATCCCGAGGATCGATTGGGAAAGTGGCTAAACCTACCGCACCACCCAAGGGATGCGATTACGATCTCTGGTGCGGTCCGGCTCCCGTGCTGCCGATCGCGCGAGCCAAAATGCATTATGATTGGCACTGGACCTGGGCTTATGGCAACGGCGACCTGGGCAATCAGGGCATCCACGAAATGGATAAAGCCCGTTGGGGACTGAACAAGCACGAACTCCCCAAATCAGTGCTCAGTCTCGGCGGCCGATTCGGCTACGTCGACGATGGCGAAACGGCCAATACGCAGCTCTGCCTTTTCGACTATGGCGATTGTCATCTGCTGTTTGAAGTCCGCGGCTTAAAAACGAAAGGCACTCAACCTTCGAAGAATACCAAGGCCTCTACGATGGTAGGCAATATTTTCTTTGGCGATAAGGGCATTGTCGTCTGTCCGAGTTACGGGTCGGGGATGGTTCTCGATCTCGATGGAAAGATACTGAGCGAGCATGCCGGCGGCAAAGACGAATATCACTTCACGAATTTCGTCTCGGCGGTTCGCAATCGCAAACCGGAAGAACTGCATGCGGAAATCACCGAAGGGCATCTCTCGAGTGCCCTCTGCCATTTGGGAAATATCAGCTATCGCAACGGCATCGAGACGCCAATTTGCGAAGTGAAGAAATTCAGCAATGTGCCTACCGCAAATGAAGCCTTCGGCCGGATGGTGGAGCACCTGAAAGACAATAAGGTCGACATCACAACGGAGAAGTGCAAGGTCGGTCTCGAATTGCACATCGACCCGAAGAAGGAAGTATTCACCGATCCTAATCCGGCGGCCCAGAGCATGCTGTTCCGAGAATATCGGAAAGGTTATGAAGTGAAGGATCTGGTCTAAAACTTTTCGATGGGAAGTGGAGAAACAACTTCTCTACTTCCCTTTGTTGAGTCCGAAAACATCTCGAAAGAGCATTTTGCAGATAAAGAAAATATTGGAGATATAACGCCCGCCGAGTCTTCGGGGCTCCTGCAACCAGCGAAACAGCCATTCCAGTCCCACTTTTTGCATCCAACGCGGGGCGCGAGCCAACCGCCCCGACATGAAGTCGAAAGTCCCCCCGATCTGAACCGCCAGCGGCACGCCCGTCTGAGCCAGATTCTCACTCATCCAGTACTCCCCTTTGGGTTGCCCGAATGCCACGAACAATAAATGCGTATTGCTCTGCCGAATCCGCTCCAGTTGAGCCTTGTGCTCTTCCTCCGTTAATTGGCGAAACGGCGGACACTCGATCCCGGCGATTTCCAGCCCGGGATATTTTTCTTTCATCTTTTGGGCAGCGATTTCCGCGGTTCCTGGCGCCCCCCCGAGAAAATAGAGGCGGTATTTTTTTTCAGCCGCGTGGGCACAGAGTAGCGGGATTAGGTCGGCCCCGGCCACGCGCTCGGGCAGTTTTTTCTTGCGGAACCGAGTCGCCCAGACGATCGGCTTGCCATCCGCGAGGATGAATGAGGCTTTTTCGTTGATCTCCTTCAGGCGGTCGTTTCGCTCGCAGAGCATCACGTAGTTCAGATTGGCGGTGATGAAATACTTGGGCGATCCGCCGCCGGTAATGCACTGGTCGATATGCTCGAGAGTCTGCGACATCGTGAAGGGAGCAAACGGTACACCCCAGACTCGTACTGGCTCGAAGCGGCTCGCGGAGGTCATTTCTGGACTTTCGATCATTTCTGTCTCTGGTTCGGCGACTAAACGACCAAGTGTCACTTGGGATTATGCTGCTGATTGTTCCAATTCTACTACAAGATCTGAATTTTCGGGGATTTCTGATTGCTAGGGAATGAAACTGGCTTATAGTTTTTGCAGGAGCCTGAACTTTGAGGAAAAGGATGGTCCTCCAGGCAAGCTCGGTAAACTTTAACGACTGGATATTTGGTAACGAATGGATTGGGTTTTACTAGTACTGGTCATCTTCGTCACAGTGCCTCTCGTGGTGCTGGCCAGTGAGCTATTTTTGTCGCTGATCGCCAAGAATCGTCCCAGCGCCCGACTGGTGGCCCATCGGACTTCCTGCGCCATACTGGTCCCGGCACATAACGAAGAAGCTGGCATCACCAAAACTATCAAATCGATTCAGGATCAGATGCGTCCCGGAGATCGATTGGTAATCGTGGCGGATAACTGTGCCGACAGGACCGCGGAAAAAGCGCGGACCACGGGCTGCGAAGTGCTGGAACGCTTTGACGATATCAATCGAGGTAAAGGTTTTGCGCTCGATTTCGGAATGAAGCATCTCCTGACTGCTCCGCCAGAAATCGTCGTGGTGATAGATGCCGACTGCGGCTTGCATCCGGGCTCACTGGACGTGATCGTGTATCAGGCCGAGCGTACGAACCGACCGGTTCAAGCCGTTTATTTGCTGAATGCTCGGCCCAATGCGAGTGCCAAAGAACAGATCTCCAACTTCGCCATGCTGGTAAAGAATCGAGTACGGCCCTATGGCCTGCATCAGATCGGTGTACCTTGTCTTTTGACAGGCACGGGAATGGCTTTCCCCTGGCCGATGTTTCGCGATGCCGAGCATGGCACCGGAAATATCGTCGAAGATATGAAACTCGGAGTGGATCTGGCTCTGGTCGGCACACCGCCGCTGTTCGAACCCGATGCGCTGGTGACGAGTGATCCCGCTCCCACGAGTTTGGCCACGATCAAGCAGAGAACGCGTTGGGAGCATGGTCACGTCAAGACACTCACCACCCAAGCCCCTCGTTTGCTTTTGACGGGGCTTAAGAAGTTTCGCGCAAGTTTGGTTCTTCTGGCACTTGATTTAGCGGTTCCACCGGTTTCGCTGTTGTTGACGACTTGGGCATTTATGCTAGTTGTTTGTGCAGCGTGGTGGCAGCTTGAAGGAGGCTGGAGAATTTTACCAATAATTCTTACGAGCGCTTTCGGGTTGAATTTGGTGGCACTAGCTATGGTGTGGCTGAAATTTGGCCGAAACACCGTGAAGTTGATAACCCTTGCAAAAATCCCTTGGTATATCGTGTCGAAGATACCGATTTATTTGAAATTGGTCGTTTCTCCGCAGAAAAAGTGGGTGCGGACGGACCGTTAGTAAACGGCGAACGATCTGTTGATCGTACGTTTGTGAAAGCTTTAATCGGTCCGATTTTTGCTAGTGAAGGAATTTCTCCAATATGTCTTTAATTACCGGTTGAATCGGTAATAATAGCTGAAGTAATTTTTGGTACTGAGTAGATCACGTATGCAACTGTTAGAGAGTCCACCGATCTCGGCCCCAGTATCGGTAACAACGACGAAGATGTTACCGGTCTACCTGCAGACCGCAGCCACTAACTCGGCTACGTACGCACTCGCCAAAAGAATACTGGATGTCGCGGTGGCCGCGATCATGCTCCTTTGCTTGATGCCGTTATTTCTGGTCATTGGCCTGATCATCAAGTTTACCGACGGCGGCCCGATCTTTTTCAAGCAACGCCGGGTCGGCTTGAACGGCAAAGTGTTCGACTTCTATAAGTTTCGCTCAATGGTCATCAACGCCGAAGCTCTGAAGGCCCAGTTGATGGAAAAGAACAAGCATAATAACTCGATTACTTTTAAGATGAATCGCGATCCGCGAGTTACCTGGATCGGCCGCATCATTCGAAAAACCAGTATCGATGAATTACCCCAGTTTTTCAACGTTCTCTGCGGCGATATGTCGCTCGTCGGTCCGCGGCCCGCAGTAGTTTCGGAAGTGGAAAAATACACTTCGCATGAACGTCGCCGTCTCGGCACCCTGCCCGGTCTCACTTGCATCTGGCAGGTGAGTGGGCGAGCGGATCTGGATTTCCGCCAGCAGGTCGAACTCGACCTTCGCTACATTCGGGAACGAAGTTTTTGGCTAGATGTTCAACTGATGTTTAAAACGATCCCGGCTGTGCTTTCTGGTAAGGGTGCTTACTAGTTATTCGTTTTGTGCCGATTCTTCCAACTCTAGGAATCGGCCGGTTCTCCGAGGGGTTCGGTTTCTGCGGATCGCGCCTTGAGACCGACGGACTATTACGACTTTCACTTCCGCTTCAATCCAATTTACCCCAACTCTCCCGTCGATGATCCACGCAAGCCCGCATGGAGAATCTGAGAATGGCTAGTTTCTACGTCCTGCCGCCCCGCGCCCTACTACAGCGACAACTTCGTTCGATCGTCAGTGCGTACCTGCCTGGTGCCCGAATCAATGAGGAGGTACTCCTGGAACTATTCCACAACCAGGCCGATGATCAGCATTTCATTCTGCATCGGGAAGACCTGCCCGAAGGTATGGCTCCCCTGGAAGCCTTAGAATTGTTCTTCGGGGCGGAAGCAGGCGATCAGATTCTTCAGATTTCCAGTAGCGGCAATATCGAATCTCCCCGGGTTAAAGCGCTGGATACCGAAAAACTGGTGGCTTAAGCAGGTTTCCCCTCAGCAAACGGGGGGAGTTGCTATAATAAGTTCATCTCAACAGGTAGAGTAAATATGACGATGAACGACGCCAACAATAGTAGTGATCCGTGGGATTCCCTGGCCGAAGATTTGGGAGTCTCCTCCCATTCCCCCACGCACTCTCATTCCGCCCCTATGCACGAAGAATCCGATGCTTTCGTGGAACACGAAAGCCCCTCATCTATTGAAGATGGCCCAGAACTGCTGGACGCACCCGAGTTACTGGAAGAACCTTCGGATATCGAAAGTAATTCCGAAGCATCCGCCGAGGATCCTTCGGGCTTAGATGCCCCTCGCAAAAAACGCCGTCGTAGACGCCGTGGGAAAAAGCGAGCCGATGGCGAAACTGAAACCGGCGAAGGGGGCGAAGTAGCTGAAGCCGATCAAGCTGGTTCAGAGAATGCGGATATGGCGGGTACCGGTGATTTGGAAGACGAAGAAGAAGACGAAGTCGCCCGTCCTCAGCGAACGGCGGCGATTGAAGAAGAAATGGATGCCGATCCCTCCCACGAGCAGAAAGCATGGAGCGTGACTTCGTGGAAGGATCTGGTCGCCGGGCTTTACCGACCAGAAAGATGATCGCGAGTGGCACCCAATGATTGAAGCAAGCATTAAGAAGGTCGATATTAATTCTCTGCCGCAGGTTGCGGAGATTTATAACCAGATTTTTCGACCGGTGCGAACCGTCGAAAATCTGGAACGGCGTTTTCTCGGCCGACACAACCCGCTAATTCTTCTGGCCGAGGCCAAGGATCGTTCGGTCGGTTTCTTCGTCGGCTACGAATGGAAACCTTCCACCTTTTATGGCTGGTTCTACGGTGTGTTGCCCGATTTTCGGCGGCAAGGAATCACATCTCAGCTGATGGAATATGCCCACCGCTGGGCCACCGAACAGAAGTATGCCCGCTTCCGAATCGAGTGTTTCAATAGCCAGCGGCCGATGCTGCATTTGGCCATCGAACTTGGCTTCGATGTGCTGGGACTGCGCTACGATGTGGATCACAAAGAAAATCTGATTCTCTTCGAGAAAGCTCTGGGTTAATTTCACGGAATGTAGACGAACTCATTCGAATTCAAAATCGCCAGACAGAGATCCGCCCAGGCCGCTAAGGACGCTTTATCCAGATTCGCTTCCGTATTAAAAGTTCGAATAGTCTCTGCCCGGTCCATTCTTTTTTGCACCAAAGCTTTTTGATTCCCGAGAAACTCCAACGCACTTTGAACTTCCGATTCGGTCGGCTTGCGACTGTACGCACGCCGGTAGAGTTGCTCGACGGCGGACGATTGCGAAAGTTCCTTTTTCGTCCAGATCGCTTCCGCTAATCTGGTACTCTCCTCCAACAGAAAAGGCCCATTCATTAGCACGAGGCTTTGGGGTGCAAACGTAGAACGAACTCTTTCCGGGCAGGGAGAAAGCCGATCGGGTTGATCAAAAGCTTCGAAGATCGGCAATCGCACGTTTCGCTTTCCGAAGAGATAGAGACTTCGCCGATTCCATTGCCGGGAATCCTTGGTTACGGCCCACAGCCCTGCGGGTTCATCCTCTGTGAATATTAGATCATAAACTTCCGGCTCCAAGGGAACTTTGATCGAAGGGCCGCCCTGTTCCCGATTGAGCCGACCATTGGCAATCAGCACCGAATCCCGGATGGCTTCACCCTCCAGCCTTTTTCGATTCATCCGCCACAGCAAACGATTTTCGGGATCCGACTCCAGTCCTTTTGCATCCGGGCGGCAGGAACTGCCTTGGCGATAGGTATTGGAAAGAACCAGCATTCGTAAGATCGGCTTGGACTTCCAACCTCCTCGGGTGAACTGCAAAGCCAGCCAGTCGAGGAGTTCAGGATGGCTCGGCCGGCTTCCTCGGGTCCCAAAATCGTTGGGGGTAGAGACCAGCCCTCGACCGAACAAATGCTGCCAGAGCCGATTTACCCAAACGCGGCTCGTGAGCGGATGTTCGGGTCGGGTGAGCCAGCGGGCCAAATCCAACCGAGAGAATTTCGAGTTCGTCGGCGACTGAGTTACCTGTAACACACGAGGATAATCCGGTTCAACTGCCACCACTTTTCGGGACAATTCTCCACGCCGGAGAATATAGGCCTTTTGTCCCTTATCTTCATTCTGGATTGCAGTGGCTTGCGAGGGGGGAACGGGAAGTTCGGCTTCGAGGTTACTCAAGTGCTGCCGGAGCAATTCTCGTTTTTTCCTGTCTTCCGGGCTCAAAGCTCCCAGGATCTGATCCCAAGTCACCTTGGTGAGCGCTTGCGCATTTTTAGCGAGCTGCTTTTGTTCCTCGGAGCGTCGATCGGCCGGGAGTTCGAGAGCTTCCCGAAACTTCGGTTCCAGCGCTGCTTTTCTCTCTTGCCGGAGCTTCTGCTCATAGGCTTTGTCGATTGCGGAAATTTGATTTTTGATCGGCGCAATTTTCAGCATAACCTCCATGAGTTTTTTGGCATGTTCGTCGCGCTCGGCCTTGGTGGAAAAGTCGATTTCCTTGAGCTGTGCTGAAGTGAAAAAAGCTTCCAGCCGATAATAATCTCCCTGTGAAACGGGATCGAATTTATGGTCGTGGCAACGGGCGCAATTCACTGTGAGTCCCAGCACCGCCGAGCCCAACCCGTAGACCATCTCGGTCAGCACTTCCTGCCGAACTTCCTGGGGATTGAGGTTTCCGGATACGACATGAATTTGTCCGCAGCGATGCATTCCGGTAGCGACCCAGAGATCGCTCACCTCTCGAGGGTCCTTGCCTTGAGCCATTTCATCTCCCGCAATTTGTTCTGTCAAGAAGCGGTCGAAGGGCTTGTCGTCATTGAAGGACCGAATGACGTAATCCCGATAGCGCCAGGCATGGGGCCGATCGGCGTTCAGTTCGTAGCCGTTGGACTCGGCGAAGCGCACCAAATCCAGCCAGTGCATCGCCCAGCGTTCCCCAAAATGAGGGGAATTCAATAAACGATCCACCAGAGCTTCATAGGCGTCCGCCCGAGTGTCCTCTAAAAATTTTTCCTGTTCCTCCAGAGTCGGTATCAATCCGGTTAAGTCGAACGTGACTCGCCGTAACAAGCTGATTTTGTCCGCAGACTCAGAGGGAGTAAGGCCTTTCTGCTCCAGGGCCTGCAGGATAAAAGCATCAATCGGATTTCGGATCCAATTCGTATTTCTTGGTCGGGGAATTTCCGGCGCTTTCGGCGGTTGAAATGCCCAATGTGCGCGATCGGCCGCCGTCAGTTTAGGCTCCTGGTATACGAATTTGTCCTGACTGCTCAAAAATTGGGATGAGGCGAGCAAAATTAGACTGGCCAGAACGGCAGAGGCAAGTGAATTCCCAAGCATCGCGTTCCCTTAAAAGGAGGCTGAAAAAGTGACGGCAAAATCCGATCAATCTCAATTTTTTTTGCTGGTAGATACCGATCGCCAGTTCAGTTTACCAGATCTGCTTGAGGAATTCAGTTCTCATTAAGAACAGTACGTTCGTTAGAACCCTAATTTTCCTCTATTTTCGACAAATTTGGCTTCTTTTTTGCCCAGGAAAAAGTGACTTTAAAAATAGTCTCAAGCGAACCCGGTAAAACGTCGAAGGGTCAATGAGGTGATCCTTGGACTTCGTTTGACCCGGGGAGCGTATAATACAGTGAAGCCAACTTTTTCCCAGGTCGAACTTATGATTGCCCCTTTACAGCTAAATGCCCCAGCGGAAATTTCCAACTCAGAGAATTCCGCCGCGGGATCAGATGAAGCACTCGGGATTTACCTCAAACAAATGGGTGCAGTGCCCCTATTGTCCCGAAGCCACGAGTTTGAACTGGCCGAGCGACTTGATCGCCTGCGTTCTCGGTTTCGCTGGTCAGCGCTCCACTCCCCGATCGTTGCCCAATACTGCTTCCAACTCATCCAGAACACGCTTCAGTCGGGCAAACCGATTGACCCTCTTATTGAATCGGTGGGAACGGATAATCGAAGCAAAGAGAAGATCCTTTCGCGCTTGGAATTCCACTTCAAAACTCTGCCCGAACTTTTTGCTCGCGAAAAGCACCTCGCCTGCCATCCATATTCCGTTCGGAAGCGGTTTCGTAATCAGCGAAAAATTGCCCGACTCATGATGGAAATTTCGCCTCGGACCGAACTCCTGGAGAAAGCAATTTTCCAGTGGGTCTCGCAGGTTCAGATGATTCGAGTGGCCATCCGACGACAATCGACCGATCTGAATGCCGTTCCGCTGGAGGAGCAGGTTTACCGCTGCTTCGGTATGTCTTCCAAATTGCTCGATCAGTTTATTCGAGTGTTGGAGCGACGAAACAAACTCTACAACGAAGCCCGCAACGCCTTGGCCGAAGCTAACCTCCGCCTGGTTGTCTCGATCGCCAAAAAATATCGCAATCGCGGCCTGCCCTTCAACGACCTGATTCAAGAAGGCAATCGCGGCTTGATGCGAGCGGTCGATAAATTTGAGTATCGACTCGGCTATAAATTCGGCACGTATGCAACTTGGTGGATACGGCAGGGAATCACGCGATCCTTGCAGGAATTCCAAAAGCTATCGCGCGTTCCGGATACCGAGACAACCATGCCTCGCTCGGCGGAGCTACTGGAAACCGATCCTCAGCCTAACCATCGCTGGCACGGCAAATTACCGCTTTCCCTGCAAGACCCCATCGGGGAAGATGGCGAACGCCTCGTCGAAGATTTCATCAGTGCTCGGGAAACTGTCGTGCCAGGTCAGGAAGTGGACCAACGCCTCCTTCGCGAACGCATCCAGGAAGTTCTGCGCTCTCTGACACCGCGTGAAAAGGAAATTATCGAGATGCGGTTTGGATTGCTCGATGGCCGGGGACGCACTTTGGATGAAGTCGCTCGCTTCTTTGGAGTGACCCGCGAACGGATACGCCAGATCGAGTGTCGAAGCCTCAGCAAACTTCGCATTACCTCCCGGTCCAACCGGCTGGTGGCCTTCAAGGAATAGGCCTACCTATTCCACTTATTCCCGCCTTTCTTCTGTTCCCCGGGATACTAAGATGTCCCTGCAGGAATAGAGGAGATAATCGGATGACCAACGAATTACCCGCCGCTTTTCAGAAGATTACGGAGCGGAACGCCCCACTGGCCAAATATACCTACCTCAAAATCGGTGGACCGGCTCAATATCTGGTTTCTCCGAATACGCTCGAAGAACTCAGCGGCATCGTCAAATGGAGTTTCGACAGCAACCTCCCCTTACGAGTGCTCGGTGACGGGACCAACTTGGTCGTACGCGAGCAAAGTGTTCCTGGAATCGTCTTGAGACTGCGTTCCCCCGCCTTCTCCGGAATCGAAATTCAGGGCAAGCGAGTTAAAGTGGGCGGTGGTGCCACCCTGATGGAACTGATAAAAGCAACCGCCGTATGTAACCTCGCCGGCTTCGAAACGCTCGTGGGCATCACCGCCACCATCGGCGGTGCCCTGCGCTATAATGCGGGAGATCGTCAGGGAGAAATTGCCGATTGTTTCCGGGTGGCCCACGTTATCGACGAACAGGGGAAGCCGCAGTCTCGAGATCGCTGCGATCTGCGCTTCGGCGATCATCGCTCCGATTTGGAGGATCCGGTCATCCATACCGTTGAGTTCGAACTGGAAAATGATAAAGTCGAGCACCTGGTGAAGCGCATGCGCCGCGCCTGGATTTACCGTAAAGAAACGATGCCCTACCCTCACCAAATCGCGCTGAGGATGTTCCGAACGCCTCGCGGACATCAGATGAACGAACTGCTGTCCCCCTCATCCGTTCAGAGATTGAAATCGGGTTCCGCTTACGTCAGTGAAAGAAACAGTAACTATCTGATTGCAAACCCCGGGACAAAAGCCGAAGATATCCTTCACCTCGTGGAGTCGATCCAGACACGAGTTCGAGAGCACACCGGTGTCGTTCTGGAAAAGGAATTCAGCGTCTGGTGACCATCATGAGCCGAAGGGACACTTTCAAATCGCTCCTTCAGGCCACCTTGCTGGCACTGGTGGTTCTCGGTGTTCTGATCGGTTTGTCCACTCTATCCAATCCTAAAACTCCAGCGGTTTCCAAGCAGGAAAATTTCACGCTGAGCTATCGCGCCCTCCAGGAGATTCGATTGCCCGCGCCTCCCGGCAAGACTCGGGAGGAGTTTTTGCAGGAACTCCGCTATCTGGGATTACCGGCAACATTTCCCGAAACCAATTCCTCCGAGAAGATCTCTCAGATGCGTGCTGTCTTTCAAAGTCATCCGGATGTGGCCGAGTTGAAGACCCTGAAAACAGAAACGGTTTTAAACGGAGATGGTACCAAATACCCGGTTTTAATTGTCGATCTGGCTTTCAAAGAGAAATAAGAGTTAGTTCCAGGCCTCCAGAATCAACTGCGACCAGGTTTCGAACTCTTTCTTTCTGAGGAGTAACTTCTCGAAGCTTTCAAACCCCCCGCCCTGCAATTTCGTCTCTTTCAATTTTGCGTATGGAGCTTCCAGCTCGATTCTATGCACTACTCCCAGATGGACTTGCCCTACAGCCAGGGAAGGATCGTAAATAAAACCGAATAATCGTCGGGACAGCTCGTTACCGTACTCGACTTCCTCGGTTAATTCCCGCTGCATAGCCGCCTGATAAATATCTCGGCCGCTCGCAGAATCGATCGGATTAATATGCCCCCCAATACCCAGCGAATGCAGTGACTCCAGCCGCTTTTCGCCCCCACCTGCCCCTCTTTGATAGTGAAATAGTGCATCCCCGGAAGCAAGCACGCAGTAGGGTATGATCTGCTTGAAAGCCGGGTCTCTTTCTGCCTGCGGTCGCGGCAGAAACCGAAATGCGGCGGGATCTAACAACCGGGTCGCATAATCGCCCTGCGTTCGCCGAAAGCCTTCAAAGTAGCCGACGTTTACGAAGTGTTCGAGTGGAATCACTAGAACCATTTCTTCCGAAGTTAGCGACATACGGGATCTCAAATAAAGTCGAAGTCCGCCGTCAGTAAGATCAACTAATCAAGGCAGTATTATCTTGCGAAGCGAGGCTTCAGAAAGCGAGACCGCAAATGTTCATTAAAAGACCTGCCGACCAGCGTGGAAAAGCGAATTTTGGCTGGCTCGATACCCGATATACTTTTTCCTTCGCCGATTACTACGATCCGAACCATATGGGATTCCGGGCGTTGCGAGTTATTAATGAGGACGTCGTTAAATCGGGCAATGGTTTCCCGATGCACCCCCATCGCAATATGGAAATCGTCACTTACGTGATCCGCGGCCAGTTGGAACATAAGGATTCCATGGGCAATCACGGTATTATCAATGCGGGGGAAGTGCAGCGCATCACGGCCGGTAAAGGCATTCTTCATAGCGAGTTCAACCCTTCGTCCACAGAAGATGTGCACCTTTATCAGATCTGGTTGATGCCTGATCGTGAAGGGATCGATCCCAGCTATGAACAACGGAACATCGCAACCTCGGGCAAGCAGCTACTGATTGCCTCCCCGGATGGTCGCAACGGTTCGGCAACGATCAATCGCAATGCCTCGATCACGGCCATCAAACTGGATCCGCGCGAATCCTACTCTTATGACCTAGGTCCCGATCGTCATGCCTGGGTTCAAGTAATTAAGGGGGATCTGTTCGCCGGGGATTTGTCGCTAAAAGCTGGCGACGGGCTGGCGGTTTCCAGCGAGAGAAATTTGAATCTGTTCTCGAGCACTCCGGCGGAAATTCTGTTATTTGATCTGGATTAGAATCTGAAAAATCGAACCCAATCCCTAGCAGGATTGGGGCTCCTGGTAATTATCAATTCTTGATCAGCATAATGGCCGGTTTCTGAAGTGCATCAATAAGCTTATTGGCAAACATCGCTCCAATGGCCCCATCGACCACCCGGTGATCGAACGAAAACGACAAGAAAACCATTTCCGCCGGCTTCAGTTTCCCATCTTCATCGTAAACGGGTCGTTTGCTGATTTTTCCGATTCCTAATATACCCACTTCCGGATGATTGATGATCGGTGTGGAGATCAGGCCGCCGATATTACCGACCGAACTTACCGTAAATGTCCCGCCTTTGAGATCTTCGACTTTGACCTTCCCCTGTCGAGCCGATTCACTGAGGGCATCAATCTCACGAGCAATTGTCAGCGCATCTTTCTTATCCGCGTCTTTAATCACCGGAACAATCAAGCCGTTGGGCGTGGCCACCGCAATCCCGATGTTGTAGGAGGCGTGAAAACGGATGGTCTCGGTCTCGTCATCGAGGGAACTGTTTACGATCGGGACCTGTTTCAAAGCCATCGCAGCCGCTTTAACGAAGAATGGCAGGAAAGTCAGCTTGATATTCTTTTCGAGCAAAGGTTCCCGCAGCGATTTTCGTAATCGAACCAGTTCCGAGACATCGCACTCCTCCACATAGGAGTAATGCGGTATGATCTTTTTGGAATGGGAAAGATGCTCCGCGATTTTTCGACGTAACCCGGCCAGTTTCACCGTCGTACCCGGGGTTCCCAGGTCCAAATTGGGGGAGGAAGGTTTCTTCCGCTCCACGGTTTTGTTCGACTGAAGAATCCGGCTCAGATCATCGATCAGAATTCGCCCCGCCGGACCCGAGCCAATCACTTCCGCTAGGTTAATTCCCATTTTTCGAGCAAGGTAGCGAACGGAGGGAGCGGCTGCAATATTTCGCGAAGACCGGACAGCCTCTCGAACAGCAGTATTATTTTTTTCGGGGAGAGGAGCACTTGAGGATTGTTCAATGGATTGATTTGCCAGCGGCTCGGGAGGAGAGGAAGCCGAGCCGTCCGATTCATAATCCAAAATAACCTGACCCACTTTGATTTTGGAACCGGGTTCCGCGCTTAAGGAGGAGATTTTGCCTTTGAACGGAGCCGGCACTTCCATGGTCGCCTTGTCCGTCATCACTTCCATCAGACTCTGGCCCGGCTTGACGATGTCGCCCACTTTGACCAACCAGCGTACCAGTTCGGCCTCATAGAGACCTTCGCCAATCTGCGGGAGAGGGAAATTCATAAGTCCTCCGGGCTCTAGACGCGTTCGGTGGCGAGTTCCAGCATCGCGGCTCGAACGCCGGCCAGCTGCGGTACAGTATTTTGTTCGTAAACCTGATTCAGTCCAATACCGGGGATGTGCTTGCCCTGCAACAGTCGCGGCTTGGCTAAAAGATCATAAAAGAGTTCTTCTACAATGCGTCGGAGCAGGTGTTCCCCGAAGTTCGTGATCTCGGTGTCTTCGTTAACGATCAGAACCCGGCCTGTTTTTAGTACGCTCTCTTTAATGGCGAGCCAGTCATAAGGAAAGATACTGCGAAGGTCGATGACATCGAAAGTCAAGCCTTCGCTCTCGTACAACTCGTCCGCCGCCTGGGAGCAGAGTGGTAGAGTCCGACCGTAACTGATCACAGTACCGGCCTGCCCTTCCCTAACCAGCCGTGCCTGGCCGATAGGGACGAAGTACTCTTCCAGATCTGGCCACTGGGGTTCCCACTGCGACCGATCTCCCACCGGGGCATCAATCATGCGCGACAGTTGTTCATCGTCCTCCGGTTCGCCAGGAATTCGTCGTTCCCCTTTGACTCGCAGAAGAGCCTTGGGGAGAAGGACCATCACCGGGTTGGGATCGGCGATAGCCGAAAGCATTAACCCATAAGCATCTAACGCATCGCTGGGCATCACGATTTTCCAGCCCGTCAGACGCGTAGCCCAGCTTTCGAAAGAATGGGAATGGTAAAGCGACCCGCGAATTCCCGATCCGGACGGAGTCATCATTACCACGGGCATATCGTAAGATCCGCCGCTGGCCCATCGCTGGTTGCCTGCAAGCTTCAGAAGATCAATAATGTTGAAGCCATAATCGCAGAATTGAATTTCGAAAACCGGTTTGCCGCCGGCATAGGCGATCCCCATTGCCGCACCGACGATACCACGTTCATCCAGAGGTGTGTTCCAGGCTTTCTTAAGTCCCTGAGTTGCGGTAAAAACTCCCCCCAGAGGGGGCCCAACATCTTCGCCGAAGATATCCGTCACCCCCAGATTGGTTTCCCCGTAGTGCAATGCGAGCCGGACGGCTTGAACGAGACTGGCCATAACCTAAATCCTCTGCATCCCTGGTGTCGATGCTCGGCGAGAGACTCCACAGAAATGAACAGCGATCAGGAGGGGAGACCCGTATAGTCGTCCGGATAAATGACATCCCATCGGCTGGGGGCAAATGTATAACGATTCACATCGTCCGCTGTAGGATCGGCTTCCTGCATCACCTGATCGACTGCGGTATCGGCTTCGTCACTAGCCTGCTGATGGATCATCTCGGCCGTTTCGCGATTGAGAATTTTGTTAGCGATCAGCTTTTCTTCCAAAAGAGTGATGCAATCGGCCTCGGTCGAGACTCGACTGGCCCCACTCGAGGAAGAGTGACCATGCAAACGGGAAACTTTAGCTTCCAAAATGTAGGGTCGTCGCGTGGTGCGACAGTAATCAAATGCCCGATAGATCGCCCACCAGCAGGCAATCACGTCATTGCCATCTACCACTTCGCCCGGAATCCCGAAAGCATTGCCGCGGGCCGCGATACTGCTTTCCCCGTGCTGGGTGTTCGCCGCTGTTGAAATTCCGAAGCCGTTGTTGGTGACAATCATCAGCACGGGCAACGCCTGATTCGGCCGGGTGCTCCAGATCATGCAGGAGGTAAAATCCCCTTCGGCTGTCCCGGCATCACCTCCGGTGACGACCGAAACTCCTTCACCGCCGTGGCGTTTTTGAACGATGGCCGTGCCGGGCGCCATTGTGTATTGCACTTCAATAACTGAAGAAACGGGTACGACATTCCATTCCGGAATGGCATAGTGCCCGACAAAATTCCGTCCTTTGGAATGCCGGTCGGTCAGTTTCATCGCCATCTGCCGGAAGTGATCGGCCATCGGCATTCCCATGGCCATCATGACCCCGGCGCTTCGATAATGCAAATGCAGATAATCGAATGCGGGACCTCTCCCCTTATGAACCTGCAATCCCAGGCATACGTTAAAGGCTTCCTCCCCAGGTCCACCGACCCAGAAGTACCCTTCGCCTGACTTGCTCATTTTGATTGTGCGTTGCTCGAGCGCTCGTACCCGGGCCATCGTCTTATAGATTTTCAGGCACATACCGGCCGAAAGGGACTCATCTTTACTATGAAGCTCCGGGTAATCGAGGAATTTCGCGGTTTGGATACCGCGAATTGAGTAATCCTCTTCGGAATCTTCCCGAGGTGTGGTCATCGGTGGCCCTCCCGGCGATCGGCTTTGTTCGAGCCGGAGATTTCGGAAACGGCATCAGCTACTGGATCGTATCGGTTTTACAGATTTTCTGAAACCCGAACTTTCAGCGTAAGCACCAAAACACTGCCTCGAAGGTACAAGCTCTCGAAGCAGATTCGTCGCAATCGTTAGATCTACTCCAATTATACGTGAAGATTAAAAGTGGGGAGTGGTCATTTTCGAAGTCCGAAAAGAAACTCGATCTAATTTTCGGGCTTCTGGATCCTCAGAACAAAAGTCGGATTGACCGCTTCAAATCTCAAAGCCTCCAACTGCTCCACACTCCGGGAGAGGTTCAGCAAAAGCACGTTGACGGGTGTGACGAGCTTTTTCATGACCTCGTAGGTTGCAGTCAGCATTTCCAGAGTAGCCACATTGATCACCAATCGTCCGCCCGCGCGTAAGGCCGCGAACGAAGATTCGATCAGGCGGGCGATCTCACCTCCATTGCCGCCAATAAAAATTGCATCCGGCGCGGGGAGATTTGCGAACACGGCCGGTGCCGTACCAAACACTGCCTGGACGTTGTGGATGCCGTAAGTGTCCGCATTGGCCACGATCAGGTGGTAATCTGCGGAATCTTGCTCGATCGCGTAAACTCGCCCCGGTTCGACCAACTGGGCGGCTTCCAATGCCACCGAGCCCGAACCCGCTCCGACGTCCCACATAATTTGTCCGGAACGAAGATCGAGCTGAGCGAGTGCAATCGCTCGTACTTCAGCTTGGGTGATCAAACCACTTTTCGGTCGACTCTGGGCAAAGACATCATCGGGATTGCCGAAACGCATCAGCCGGCGCGTCGAATTGGGCTGATCGGGTCGACCGGCTTTCCGACGAAGAATCATCACATTCAACGGGTCGAATTGTTGCGATTGGATCTCGACCAACTCGCCTTGGGTAATCCTTTCGTCCCGACCGCCGAGATTTTCACAAACATAAACTTTGAAATAATCGAGACCACGCACGAGCAATTCTCGAGCAATCCGGTTCGGGGTGTAAATATCACTGGTGAATAACCCCACCGTCTCCGCCGTGCGGATTCGGTCGAGCACATCGTCGAGATTGCGAATGGATAGATCCGTCAAAAAAGCTTCTTCCCAGGACTCTTTGATGCGTGCAAACGCCAGTTGCATCGAACTGACGTGGGAATAAACTTCAAAATTTTCCGAGCCGAGATTTTCACAGAGATAGCGAGCCACTCCGTAAAAAAGCGGATCTCCCGTGGCGAGGACGACTTGCTTCCGCGTGGTTAAGTTGGATCGCAAACTTTCAATGACTGCCTGGAGATCACCGCCAATGCGGATTCTTTCTCCCGACACTTCGGGTATGAGGCGGAGAACGTTATTTGTGCCGTATATCAGATCGGCGGAGTTCAGCAAATCCTGGGCACTCCTGGCCAAACCCGCCAGGCCATCCCCGCCTACACCAATGATCGCTATTTTAGATGAAGACATGCTTAACTTCGTATTGGCCACAGAAATTGGAATGTTGCCAATTCTAGACTCTAGCAAATTTCCTGCAACCGGATCGGTTCGGAAGATCTCGATTAAATTGACGATTCATCCGCCCTTCGCACTAAACTCGTGCAGGAAAAGCCTAATTCTCAGGCATGCATAGACCATCCGAGAGCGTTTTTTAAGGTAATTGCCGGTCTAACATTTGCTGCTTCTTCTCTCAAGCATCATCTTCCCTACATCATCTTGAGCGTGAGTCTGCTTATGCGTTCCAAGTCGGCAAAGGAAACGGACTTGCTTCACAACTACGAACTCGTCGGTTACGATGAAATGATGGCCACCCCCGGCCAGATGCGTAACCATTATGCCCCACTCTCGGAGACCCTTACGGATTTAGGGGCTTCCGAGATCGAACGCCGCGCTCGCATGGCCGATAACATCATGCGGCAACAAGGGATCACTTTCACCGTCTATGGCCGAGGTCAGGGGGTCGAACGGATCATGCCCTTCGACCCGGTTCCCCGATTAGTTCCGAATAATGAGTGGGAGAAAATCGAGGCCGGACTCAAACAGCGCGTTCGAGCCATAAACCTGTTCATTCAGGACATCTACCACGAACGACTGATTCTGAAAGCCGGAAAGGTTCCCGCCGAGCTAGTCTTCGGGGCCTCTGGGTATCGAAGGGAAATGGTAGGCGTTAAAGTCCCGCGGGATATTTACATTCATGTTTCCGGTATCGATCTGATTCGCGACAAAGATGGGAATTATCTCGTTCTGGAGGATAATTGCCGGACTCCTTCAGGAGTCAGCTACGTCCTGAAGAACCGGGAAGTTATGAAACAGGCTTTTCCCGCTTTATTCGAAGCTTATTCCGTCCGTCCGGTCGACGATTACGCCGCCAACCTGCTGGCCGTGTTAAAATCCATCGCTCCTGCTGGTGTGAATGATCCGAAAATCGTCGTTCTTACACCCGGCGTCTACAACTCGGCCTACTACGAACACAGTTTTCTGGCCCGCCAAATGGGAGTCGAACTGGTGGAAGGCCGGGACTTGCTGATCGACAACGGCGGGCTCTATATGCGAACGACGCGCGGCTTACAACGCGTGGATGTGGTGTATCGACGGATCGATGATGATTTCCTTGATCCCCTGACCTTCCGGCGAGACAGCCAGTTGGGTGTGGCAGGTCTGGTGAGTGCTTATCGGGCCGGTCGCGTTGGATTAGCAAACGCAATTGGTCCAGGCGTCGCCGATGACAAAGGAATTTATCCGTTTGTTCCCGAGATCATAAAATTCTATCTCGATGAACAACCGATCCTTCAGAACGTGGAAACCTTCCGGCCTTTGATTCCCTCGCACATGTCGCACATTCTCGCCAATATTGAGAAACTGGTCGTGAAGGCCGTCGATGCTTCAGGCGGCTATGGCATGCTCATCGGTCCAGCATCCACCAAGGAACAACAGGACGAATTCCGGAAGAAAATCCAGGACAACCCCCGAGGATATATCGCGCAGCCGACGATCAGCCTCAGCCAACATCCCACACTTGTCGGCGACCGACTAGAAGGTCGGCACATTGATCTCAGGCCCTTCGTACTCTACGGGGAGGAGATCAAAATTCTGCCCGGCGGTCTGACTCGCGTTGCCTTGCCCAAGGGTAGCTTGGTCGTAAACAGCAGCCAGGGAGGCGGCAGCAAGGATACCTGGGTCCTCGCGAATTAAACGGTAACTTGGCGTCGGTCTTCCAAGGAAATCTTTAAATATGCTCTCGAGAGTTGCGGAAAATCTTTACTGGATCAGTCGCTATGTCGAGCGAGCTGACAACGTGGTCCGTCTGCTGGCCGATGCTTTTCAGATGGAGCTCGAAACCGGAAGAACTTGGGTGGATGGACCCAGGCCGCTGGAAAGAGTACTGAAGATTCTCAGCATCGATATTCAGAGCATCCAGGATGAAAATGTTCCGAGTGTGGAGCGAATTGAAGAGATTCTCCGAGAACTGACTTTTGAAAGAAAAAACGACTATTCCGTTTTAAGTATGCTCGGACGTGCTCGGGAAAATGCTCGCAGCGTTCAAGAGGCACTATCGACTGAAGCCTGGAGTCAGATCAATCAGATCTATCTTTACCTGATCAGCCCGCGAGCCACCGAGCGATTCAACACGGGCGCGTACCGTTATTTCCAGAAACTGAAAAAGGACTGCACTCTTTTCACCGCGATTATTGAGACTACGCTCCCTCGTACCGAGGCTTACCACTTCCTGATGCTCGGGCGCTATCTCGAACGGGTCGATATTCTCTCGCGCATCATAGCTGTGCATGCTTCGCTACTCAAAGAAACGAAAGGAAGCGGCCCCTGGCTCCTACCCTGGACGAATCTTCTGCGGGTCTATTCCGCGAACGAAGCGTACATGCGCCATAGCGGCGAGCGAATCGATCCGCCGGGTGTCATTCGATATCTGCTCCTGGAAGAAGACTTTCCCCGCTCGATGCGGTTTGCACTTTCGAGATGCTTGAAGAATTTGCGAGCCGTGGCCGGATCGAGTATTGGTGCCAGTAGTCAGGCGGAACGGCATCTGGGCCGGTTGGAAAGCGATCTACGTTACATCGATATCGATGAGGTATTGAACAAAGGCATCGGTGAATTTCTCGAAGGAGTCCAGAATACCTGCGCTCAGGTGGGTTCCGAAATCCATCAGGCCTATTTCCGAACCTAAAGCACAATCGACGCCAGGGTGAAGTAGAACAGAAGGGCGAACAAATCGGTCAGAGCCAGGGTGATTGGCCCGGCGGCAATTTTCGGGTCGAGTTTTAGCGCATGCAATAGAGTCGGCATGCTCAGACCGAAGATGCAGGCGAATATCAACGAGATTCCAATGCCCGAGCCGATCACCAAAGCCGCGGGAATCTCTCCGCGCCAGGCCAGAACAATTAAACCGACGAGCAATCCACAACTCATGCCCAATAGCAAAGAGGTCCGAAGCTCCTTTTTCAAAGCCCGGCGATAAAGCCGCCACGTCGGCGTTGCTCCCCTTAAGGACTGAATCGAAACCGTCATCGATTGAATGCTGACACTTTCCGCCAAACCGAGCACCATCGTCAAAAAGAAGGCGAGAACAATGCTTTTTTCGAGTGTCTTCTCAAATCGGCTCGTCAGTAACGCACAACAGGTTCCGGAGCCCACGGTGGCCAGGAGCCAGGGAAACCGGATGGCGTAGGCTTTCAGTGAAGAGGCATTTCGAATGGCGGAGAGTCGGAAACCCAGAGCTTCGAAAGCTTCATCAGTCTGCTCTTTCTCGTCCATATTGAGCACGCCTTCGGTGAAGACGCTGATCTCGGCGATTCCCAGAATCTGGCGATCCGCATCAATGACCGGGATAGCCAAATATTTGTACATGACGAAAAATTCACAGGCATCGAGCACCGTGGCCATGTGCGGAATCGTAACCACATTCAAATTCATGATTTCGGAGATGAGATCGGTCGGCTTGGCAAGTAACAGCTTTCGCGTAGGCACCACCCCCACCAGTCCATTAAACTCATCGGTAGCATAAAAATAGACAATCTGATCGCTCACTCCCTGAGTGCGGATTTGCTCCAACGCCTGTTCGACCGTCATCGAAGTCCGAAGGGTGGTATAGTCGTTGCGAATCAATTTCAAAATGGAATCGTTCAGCTGCAAATGCGGCATGGAGAACCTGATCGAGGTTGTTTACTATCGGGATTTTGCGTCAAGATAACGGTACGGTTGTAATTTGCGAAGGCGAATTGGCACTCGTGAGCCTGCGAAACCGCGTGGTAGTTTGGGCTTGCTCCACTTTCGATAAATTGAAAACGATAGCGACGACTGGATTTGAACCAGTGACCCGACGCTTATGAAGCGTCTGCTCTAACCCCTGAGCTACGTCGCCGTACA
This sequence comes from Telmatocola sphagniphila, assembly GCF_018398935.1. Classification (GTDB taxonomy): domain Bacteria; phylum Planctomycetota; class Planctomycetia; order Gemmatales; family Gemmataceae; genus Telmatocola; species Telmatocola sphagniphila. Next base: position 3,275,317 of record NZ_CP074694.1, read on the forward strand.
CCAAATCTTAGCAAAAGTCGCCGTCTCAGCAACCCCCTTTAACTGCCTTTGGCGGTGCGAATGAAGGCTTCAAAATTCGCCACCGGAGTATCCTTATCCATTCCATGGCTGAGGTTCAGGATATGTCGATGTCCGCCGCCTGCTTTTAAGCAGGCTGCCGTAGCCTCAGCCACCTGCTCCGGGGTGCCTGTTTGCATTAAATCATCATCGACGTTGCCCTGAAAAACCAGAGTAGGGAACTTTTCCTTGGCCGCCGCGAGATCGTGGCTTTTGCCCAAGCTGATGATCTGGGCTCCCGATCGGCACATTTCGTCCAGATAAGGGTTCTCTTTCACGAACAGGACACCGGGAGCCCCTTGAACGTTCGCGAAAATCAGCCGGTGAAACGGATCGGCCCACATCGCATATTCTTCGTAGCGTAGGTCACCCGCCCAGGAATCGAAAATCTGGTATAGGTCGGCCCCTTCATCCAGCATGATGTTCAAGAAACGGTTGGTGGCCGTGTGCAACTTTCGCAACAGCGAGATCCACAAATCGCGGTTGGCACTGGCAAATGCTCGAGTGGCCTCCAAATTTTTACCCGTTCCGATGCAATAGGTGGCTACTGTGAAGGGAGCTCCCGCGAAAATCAAGATGGGCAGTTCCCCATCCAATTCCCGCTTCACCTTCTTAAGAAGCTGGAGAATGTGCCAAAAATCTTCCCCTTCGATTTTACTTTCCAGAGCATCCAGATCGGCCTGAGTTCGGATCGGCTTACGCGGCACCGGACCGACCTGAGGCTTCAAATCGAAAGGCAACCCCATGGCCACAGGAATGCTCGTGATATCGTAGAAGAGAATAATCCCATCTACACCAAAGCGTTTAGGGCAAAGCGATGCCCGTGCCGAAGCGTCGACATCCTCGGAGAACTCGTAAAAACTTTTCCCGGCTCGGATTTTCAGAAATTCCGGGTCCCACCGTCCTGCCTGGCGCATAGCCCAGACTGGGGTACGTTCCACCTTCTCGCCGCGTGCCGCCCGGATTAGTAAGTGATCGTTTGCCATCAGGATGTTTTAAGGAAAAGCGAGGGACTGGCGAATTGGAGTTCGGGTAATTCCGATAATCTCGAAGCAAGAAGAGACACTTAAACGACAGAAAGTTCGAAGTGGAAAGAAAGGCATGCCGTTTAGGACAGTCGGGACACTTAATAGAGAAAGGAGATAACGAAACTCGCTATCCCCTTCGCTGAGAGTACAAAGGCTCAACTTAGTTGTCGAACTGCACGATTTCGCCACCGTTGCGGGTAACGATCGAAGCAATGAAGGCTACAGTCGAAGAATCCTTGATCCAACGTACGGAACCATCCGCGAACAGACCCCAGGCTCCACCGGTGTGGAACTAATAAATTTCGTTATTGGAGGTACAGTTCACCATGCATGTTCCACCGTTTCCTCGGATACCGGAAGGCAAAGAGCCATCCAAGTGAGCATAAGAGTAAGTATCGGCCCAAGCGCCGCCGCCTCCGCTGGTGGGATTAATGATTCCGTCGACCGGAGCGCCGTACTGCGAGAAATTTTGTCGTTGTGCATTGTAACCGACCGGACGACCGGACATTTCCGAAGCCATCATCGTATTAGAAGTTCCATCGGTGATGGAAGCAATCTTAACGTTCTGCGTTTGCGAACAGATCACACCGGTTTCACCAGATGCAATGGCGATATAAGAGGCCGGCAATCCGGCTGCTGTCAATGGAGCGGAGTGCAAACCGGGAATCACGAAGTAATCGCAGAGGCCCCAGATTTGAGTAGGAGGGCTGGAAAGGGGAGCACCACTTCCGTTGCCATAACTGGACCAGTTCGCGTTGTAATAATTGATTACAGAAGGAGCGGGAGAAGAGGGGCAAATGTAAGTCTTGATCGCAGTAGAGTATGCAGTGTTGTTAGCGGTCCCTTCGCCGGGATCCAAGCCACCTGCGCCACCGGTAACAGGAGGTTGATTTACAACGTCGTAGGAGGAAAGTTGTATGTTGATCTTGGCGTAAAGGTTACCCTGTTCAATGTGAGGCAGAATGATGGTGAAAAACGCCGGACCTGCATTCGAACCAGCCACTTGAGCGGAAGGATCCGGATCGTTGGCGACGATCGCGTAATCTGGCGGCATTACGCCATAAGCGCTTTCATAGTTCATGGTCGCGAGACCAATCTGCTTCAGATTGTTGCTGCAGGCCATTCGAGCCGCGGCTTCGCGCACTTTCTGAACTGCGGGAAGCAGCAGGCCAATCAGGATTGCTATGATCGCAATCACCACCAGCAATTCAATGAGCGTAAAAGCTTTACGCTGCCGTCCGATCATGTTTCTCACGGATTCACCTTGAATAGTGTAAAAAAACTGAATGCACTATGAGATTTGGTCGATTTCAATCCGTTAAGTCGAACGGAGGAATCTCATTCTTACCGGCGATTATTTTTGCTTCGAGAAGCGGATTGCCGGCAACGAAATATTTCTGTTTCAGCCGATCGGGTTGATTACCCTTCTTGGGAGCGGCGGGCGTGTGATGGCCCTTGGCTTCCGTATCCTCTCTAGGCCAATAGACGATAACAGTATAATCTCCCGGAGCCGCACCTTTACCAAATCGGCTCGTTTCCAACGTGTAGGTCCCATCCTCGCCCACTACGGCTGATGCCGTTTGCGACACCTTCGGATCGGCTCCTTTAACATTGAAGTAGAGAATCGCACCCACCGCAGGTTGTCCCTTATAAATAACCTTACCCGTAACCGGATAGAGATTATTGCTATTTCCGCAGGATGGGACAAATATCAATAGCCCCAGTAGACAAAGATGCATGGAACGGTTAATTGTTGATTTTGAAGAATTCATGATATTATATTCCGACGATTATTGGCTTTTATGCTTACAATCATCTTTTAATACTTAGAATTTAAATCTCAATATATAATTTGAGATTTAAATAATACTCAGATGCCAACAGATAATTGATCATGTCAAAAAGCTTATGGGTAAGCCCTGACAACCACCTGACATGTTTCGAAGAAGAAAATGCGAAGAAATCAAGGAGTCTACTTCACCGTTCCTTCAAATGCCTTATCGACTTCTGTATTTGGTATCAAAAACCATGAATTGGAACCAGTTAGATGCACTGAGGAAGTCACGAGTTCGGGATCACTCGCTTCCCGAAAGCTGTACGGACGCACATATCTAATGAGGAATATTAATTTTTTGTATGAGCCAAGCCCATGAGATAAGTTTACATTTATCTATAATGGTGGATTATATAGGAAAGGTAATTGTAACGCTTTCTCAGATGCGACGGGCTTTTATAAGGTGCCGAATCTAATCGAGTGGTTTTGGCTCTTCCGTTTTTAGGCGCAACTCTCGGCGAATCGGTCATTTTGGGATAGATTGCAATTGAGAGTACCCTTTTCCTGGTTCACGGAAGAGCCGATGACGACGACTACCATTGCCATAGACATGGACGTTCCTGCCGGAGTGAGCGTTGGCGAATACGAACGCATCGACGGGGGCCACGCCTTTCACGTGAGTTGGGAGTTGCCCGACAATCTTTGTTGCGAGACATGCCAGCGAGAGTCTCGGCTTCAATTGGTGGAGAAGAACAAGTTTCTGAGCATCCGCGATCTGGATTTGTGGGGTAAGCCGAGCTTTTTCGTGTACCAGGAGGTGTATCACCGCTGTCCGTCGTGCGGTCACCGTCAATCGCTGTTGCCGCCCTTCAAGCGTCGGGATGTGAAATATACGTTCCGCTTCGAGGAGCAGGTGCTGGTCAGTCTGATCGGGAGCACAGCCGAAGACGTGGCAGTGCGTTTGGGGATCGCCGCGGAGACGGTGGAGCGAATCGTCAAGAACCGGATAGAGGACGCCAAGGCGAAGCAGATCGATCCCCAGCGGAAGATCGAGCGTTTGGGTCTGGATGAGATCAGCCTGCGTAAGGGGCATAAGGGATATGCGACAATATTGACGGACCTGACGAATGGGGAGCGTCCGGAGATTCTGGCTCTGTCCAAGGGTCGTGACGAAGCAGCTGGGCGAGCGTGTTTGGAGCGTTTGTCGGCCCAGCAACGGTCGGCGGTGCGTTGGCATCATACGGACATGAGCCCGGCGTATTTGAAGGCTTGCGGCGTGCATTTACCCAACAGCCAGTCGGTGATAGATCGCTTTCACGTCGCCAAGAAATTGGGTGAGGTGGCGGACGATCTGCGAAAAAAAACTATCGAGCCTACAAGCGAAGTTTGAGCGGGGAAGCCCGCAAGAAGCTGCGTTCTCAGATGCACGACTTCCGGCGTCGTCCCGAGGATTTGAATCCGGAGCAGGTCCAGGCCCTCGAGGATTTGTTCGAGAAGGTGCCTTCGTTGGGAACGATCTACCATCTGCGTTGGGAGGCGACCAAAATCTTCGATAGTGCCCCGAACCGAGCCGAAGCCTCGCGACTGTTGGAAGATTGGATCGTCCAGGCCCGCGAGACCGAGATGGATTGGGAGCCGTTCATCACGATGCTCAAGAACAATTGGGAGGGGATCTTAGCCTACTTCGAGGAACGCAAAAGCAGCGGCCCGGTGGAAGGACTCAATACCAAGATTCGGGTAGTGCTACGTCGGAGTTATGGAATTCAGAGTCTAACTACGCTCTGGACGAGAATACTCCTGGACGTGAATTGGGCTGCGAAAAAATTAGGGCCGACCATTGCGGAGATTCGCGACCTCGTCAACCAGATCCAGAAGTATTTCTCTGGATGCTACACCTAGAAACGGAAGAGCCGTGGTTTTCGCTATATTTTTTTCGCGAAGACGAACCTCACTCCGTAGCTTACTGCGAAGTAAACTCAGCTAAGGTGTGAGACCGAAAAGCTTTTTAAAGCCAGGAATTCAGAAAAGGCTTGAGAAAATCCGTTTTTCCCGATTGCGGAATTGGAGCGCAGAAGATCAAATGGTTTGTTGGATAATTCAGAAGAGAGATCTCCAGAAACGACTCAGTCCTCTCGAGTGATCTCACCTCTATTTTCAGATCTTCCGCGAACAATTTCCCTACTAGATTTTCCGACATCGGATGTCTGCGTAGCGTCACCGACCCCAGATGGCGAACCAAGAGAATCGAGACCTATTTATTGGCTGCGGATTGCAGCAGCCCTCGAACCTTAAACCACTCCTCGCAGCGCTTCGGCCAGTCGTTCACCGGCAACCCGGATTTGCGCATTCCGTAACCATGACCACCCTGCGAATAGAGATGCATTTCCACGGGCACTTTGTTCTTCTTCAACTCCCGATAATAGAGGATGCTGTTCAGCGAATCGATCGGATCATCAGTAGCGTGGATGAGGATTGCGGGAGGGGTCTCCCCATTAATTTTAATGTGATCGACCAGCTTATCCGAATTGGAAGCTGCCAAATAGGCGGGATAGACGAGAACCGAAAAGTCGGGACGCGCACTTAGTTTATCGGCTTCATCTATTGGCTCATAACTCGACTCACCATAACAAGTACTCGCCAGGGCCGTGAGATTTCCGCCGGCTGAAAAACCGAGAATCCCAATCCGCTTGGTATCGATACCCCACTCCTTGGCGTGTGCGCGAGTGAGACAAATTGCCCGCTTGGCGTCCTGCAAGGGCGCGAAATTCGGTTTATCGCGATACTTGGAATTCACCGGAACCCGATACTTCAGTAGCACGGCATTGATCCCGATGGAATTCAACCACTCCGCCACCTGCAACCCCTCGTGATCCCAAGCGAGAACGCTGTAGCCGCCGCCGGGGGCTATCACGATGGCCGTACCTGTATTTTTCTCGGCGGGCGCTTTGAACACAGAAATTGTGGGATCGGTAATACCTGTTAGATTCCGACTACCGTCCTTGCCGGTGAATTTCTCCGGGCCGGAATTTTTATCCCCTGGGACTTTGCCCTCGGGCCAGAGTTTCACCACAATCGGCGTTTCCTCAGCCGAGAGTTGCGATCCCAAAAATAATAGCATCAACGAGGTAGCGGAGAGTAAACGCATAGTAATGTCTCAAGGAGTGGCTTTCCAACTTCTCGCCCATCTTACAGCAGTATCGTTCTTGATTCCGCTTTATTCCGAAGCTTCTTCTTCTGGTAAGATGACCCAACGCATCCAGGCCAATTTCAAAAATATTTCCGATGAATTTATCCGCCTGGAATGGTAAAACCGAAGAAAGTCACGGTTCGCCCTCAGGGTAAATTTATGCGAATGATTTTTCAGCTATTGCTACTTACCGGTTTATTCGGAGGAGTAGTTCAGGCAGACGACCGAGTAGTCTATCCCGCCAAGGATGGGCCTGGCAAAGGAAAGCATCTGGTATTTCTCGCCGGAGATGAGGAATATCGCTCCGAAGAAGGGCTACCGATGCTGGCAAAAATTCTCAGCCAGCGACATGGTTTTAAATGCACCGTCGTCTTCGCAGTCGACGACAAAGGCTTTATCGATCCGAATAAATCCGCCAGTATCAGCGCTCCGGATGCACTGGATACCGCTGATGGTATCATCATGGGCTTGCGATTCCGTCGCTACCCCGACTCGGCTATGAAACACTTCGAAGACGCCTATCTTCGGGGCATTCCCATCATCGGACTGCGCACCAGTACGCATGCTTTCGCCGGATTAAAAGGCACATACGCCAGTTATAACAATTTCGGCCGAAATGTTCTGGGGGAGAACTGGGTCAACCACTGGGGCGACAACCATCGTTACGCCACCAAAGGCATCATCGAAGAATCGGCCAAGGGAGAAAAAATCCTCAATGGCGTCGAGCATGTCTTCGGTGACTCCGGCACCTACGAAACTCATCCTCAACCCGATTCGAAAATCCTTCTACGTGGGCAGGTGGTCAATGGCCTGAAACCGAGCGATCCCCCAGCTACTCACAAGCGGAAAGCCACAACCGGGGAGCAACCGGTAAATGAACCGATGATGGCAATCGCCTGGACGCGGATTCCCCAGAATCCCGCCGGAAAAGAGAACAAGGTTTTCTGCACGACCATGGGCGCTGCGACCGATCTGGAAAATGAAGATCTGCGGCGGTTAGTTGTGAATGCCGTTTATTGGGGACATAATCTGGAAATCCCGGCTAAAGCGGATGTGAATTATGTCGATCCCTACAAGCCAAAAACCTATGCGTTTAATGGCTTCCGACGTGGCATCAAGCCGGAAGATCATGCTTTAGGCAAGGAGCTTAAAGAAGGCCAAGGAACCGATCCGAAACAGAAATGATTCGTGAGATAACTTGGTAAAAAAAGCAGGCTTTCCCAAGTAAAGGGAAAGCCTGCTTTTTTGTGTATTCGGAGTAGGACTAGACCTTAATGATGTCCTTCACGGTCTTGCCGCTTGGGATCATCGGCAGCACGTGTTCCTGATGCGGGACCATCACGTCCAGAACGAACGGGCCATTGGAATCGATCATCTCTTCCAGAGCGGCGTCCAAATCTTTCTTCGAACTGATCGTTTTTCCCAGGACTTTGAAGCCCTTGGCAATCTGCACGAAATTCGGATACGGTTCATTTTCCATCCCCGCACCCAGATAGGTGTGCCCGCGGTTTGAGCCGTGGAAGCGATCCTCCCACTGAACCACCATACCCAGATGCTGATTGTTTAATAGCAGGGTCTTCACTGGAATCTTTTCGGCGTAAGCACAGCCCAATTCCTGAATGTTCATCAGGAAACTGCCATCGCCATCAATGTTTACCACCAGGTTCGACGGATGGGCGACCTGTGCTCCCATGGCCGAGGGCAATCCAAAACCCATCGTGCCCAAGCCACCACTGGTAACCCAATGGCGGGGCTTGTTGAACTTGAAGTACTGGGCTGCAAACATCTGATGCTGACCGACACCCGTCGTGATAATCGTTTCGTCGAGTTGCTTGCGCTCTTTGAGTATTTCGTACAAACGTTTAATCGCGTATTGCGGCAATATCGCATCTTCCCGATCGTTGAAGGTCATCGGGTCTTCTTCCCGCCATTTGTCGATCTGCTTCATCCAATCGCCGTAGCGGCTGCCCTTGGAGAGATCCTTGAAGCTGTCTTCCTGCAGGAGTTGATTCAATCCCTCGACAGCGCCCTTCAGGTCGCCGTGAATGCCGACGTGGGCGATTTTGTTCTTATTCAGTTCGGAGGGGTCGATATCGATGTGAACGATCTTGCCATGTTTGGCAAACTCGCTGAGTTTGCCCGTCACGCGGTCGTCGAAGCGGACGCCGAACGCTAACAGCAGGTCGGCTTCGTTGATCGCCATGTTCGAGTAGACGGTCCCGTGCATGCCGAGCATTTGCAGACAGAGATAATGATCAGCCGGGAATCCGCCCAGTCCATGCAGCGTCAAACCGACGGGGATACCGGTAGAAGAAGCGAACTGCTTCAGGGCTTCAGAAGCTCCGGAACCGACGACACCGCCGCCGCCGTAGATGAAAGGCTTCTTGGAATTGCGGATCAATTCGAGAATCTTGATGAGTTCGCCGCGCTCGGCTGCCCGGAAGGGCTTGTAGCCGGGCAGATTCATTGGCGGATCCCAGTTGGGAATGATTTCTTTCTGCTGAAGATCCTTGGGAATATCGATAATCACCGGGCCCGGTCGGCCGGTAGTAGCGATGTAGAAAGCCTCTTTCATCACTCGGGTGATATCTTCGGTTTTCTGCAGCAGGTAATGATGCTTCGTAATTGGTCGGCAAACTTCGACGATTGGCGTTTCCTGAAAGGCGTCGGTGCCGATGACGGGCGTACTTACCTGACCTGTGATCGCAATCACCGGAATGGAGTCCATCTTGGCATCGGCCAGGATAGTGACGAAGTTCGTCGCTCCGGGTCCTGAAGTTGCCAGACAGACCCCGACTTTACCTGTGGTCCGGGCATAGCCATGGGCCATGAAGCCCCCGCCCTGCTCGTTCCGGGGTAGAATCGTGCGAATCTTATTTTGCACTTTGGTCAGAGACTGGTGAATGGGCATCGATGCCCCACCAGGATAGGCGAATACGACTTCCACTCCATTGCGAATGAGCGACTGGACCAGTATATCGGCGCCATTCATCGGAGTTTCGGCACTTTTCTTCTCAGCCATCACAATACCTTCCAGGTTGTAAAAGACTCGGATTACTAATATTATCAAATCGGAAAAGAATTGAGAACTGCAACCGCAAAGAAATTCATCAGACCGTCCGAGTTTCCGCCGGTTTTTTGGGTATAAGCAGAGAGACGGCCGGTGCGGTGATAACCGTGGTAACGAGAGCCATCAGAACGAGCATGGCATACAGCGCGGGCGAAATCACACCCATGCTCAGTCCAATGTTCAGCACGATTAACTCCATGAGGCCGCGGGTATTCATAAGAGCCCCGAGAGCCGCCGAGGTTCGGCGATCTCGCCCGGTAAATCGGGCCGCGAAATAAGTGCCGCCAAACTTTCCAGCTATCGCCACGACGATTATCGCCAGACAGATCAACTTGTACTCCCTACCGGCGATGAGATCCATCCGCGTACTCAGCCCCGCCACCGCGAAGAAGGCGGGCAGGAAAACCAGTGTCACGATATCGGTGAGCTTATCAGAGAATTCCCGCGACAACTTACTGTCATGGGGGATGAGGACACCCAATAAAAAAGCACCAAAAACTGCATGAATCCCAATGATCTGAGTCACACCAGCCGAGAAGAGAATGGCCACAAATATCACCGGAATGGCATACCCGGGAAGTGGTTTACTCTCGAGAAAATTACAAAACCGTTCCAGCACGGGTCGCACCAGGACAAACATGGATCCGATAAAGAATGCCGTGTAAACCAGAACCAACATCGCATTTTCCACCTGCGATTGGGCAACACCAATTACCAAAGCCAGTAGACACCAGGCGGTAACATCCCCCGTGGCAGCGGCACTGAGTGCGGTGACTCCCAGATCTGTCTTTTCCATTCGCAGGTCAGTCAGAATTCTTGCCAGCACAGGGAAGGCGGTGATGGACATGGCCACACCCATGAACAGTGCAAAGCTTGTAAAGGGTACTGAGCGATCCGAGAGAATCGGGTAGATCCAAAGTGCGAGAGCTGCCCCCAGGAGAAAGGGAACCAGAATGGAAACGTTGGAAATCGCGACCGCCGAGCGAGCGTGTAGACGGAGTTTTTCGCCATTGAGTTCCAATCCCACGAGGAACATATAGAGGATAACGCCAAGTTCCGCAATCACCTTCAAGGCCGTCAGAACCTGCTCTTTGGGATCGGTCTCCGGCCCAGGGATCAGGTAATGCATCGCTTCCGGAGATAAGAGCCCCAGAAGAGAAGGGCCTAGAAGGATCCCCGCAAGGACCTCCCCAATTACCGGCGGTTGACCGAGAAACCGCAACCCGCGTCCAAGAATGAAGCCCAGCGCAATAACCGCCGAAAGTGTCGAAAGAATGTGAGCAGTGAGATCAAAATTGCCGGCTGTCCCGGTGCTAATGAGTGATGTGGTCGCAGTGATTTCCGGAGCAACGAGACGATTTCCCTGGGATCGAATGACCAGAAATAACAGGACGCTCAAACCAATGAGGACGCAGCCTGCGAACAAGGGGACCAAGATCGATTTTCGCAGACTGCCCGACAGCTTGAACATGATTTAATGGTTTCAATTCGCTGCGAGAGCCGCTTTCCGCTCGGCCTTCAATTCATCCATCAAAGGCCAGAGAACATCAACTTCCTCTTTGAAGACGTCGCCGATCAGCACATCCGTCACCAAGCCTTTGAGATCGGGATGTTTTTTAATAAAGCGACCGAAGCTGAAGCCTTCATAGAACTCGCAGACGAGACGGCGCATCCGCTCCATACCCTGGACGTAGCCTTTTTCCCAGCTGCGCAACTGATGTTCCGAGGTATCGTTCTTGGCCAAGCCTTCACAGACAGCATCCGCGGCCATTTGCCCCGAGCAAAGGGCTAAAAGCACGCCCGAGGAGTAAAGAGGATCCAGGAAGCCAAACGCATCCCCCACGAGAACCCAGCCATCCCCACCGGCCTGACTCGCTCGATAGGAATATTCCTTCTGGGCCCGGAAGGCTTCAATGCGGGTGGCATTGGCGATGCGCGGTTGCAAACCGGGACAGTTCGCCACTTCTTCGTTGTAAATCGTCTCGTAGTCTTTGGTGTCACGATCCTTGAAGAGATAGTCGTAACCCGCCACCACCCCAACGCTCAAAATGTCATCGTGCAAGGGGATATACCAGAACCAACCCTTCTTGCCTTTGGTTTGGAGGACAATGGTGGCCCCTTCATCCTTGCCGACATCCCGGTAGGCCCCTTTCCAGTAAGTCCAAATCGCGGCTTTTTTCAAAATCGGATCCCACTCCCGGAGCCCCAGCCGACTAATGATCATAGAGCTCTGGCCACTGGCATCAACGACAACTTGGGCTCGAACTTCTTTCTCGGTGCCGTCTTCCAGCTTAACGCGAATTCCGACGGCCCTCTTACCTTCGAACAAAACTTCCAAAACGCGTGCGCCTTCGTGAACGGTAACACCCTGCTCCCGTGCATTATTCAGCATCAACAGGTCGAACTCGCTGCGGCGCACCTGCCAGGTCTGTGAGGATTCGTGATCCTTATTCTCGTGGAAGTAGAACGGCTCCGAAATCTTGCCATGTTCAGTCACAAACTGGACGCTGTACTTCTTGATGAAATGGCTGCCCTTCATTTTGGGAAGCATCTTCAGTCGATTGAGGGTGTGATACGTCTGAGGTATCAGCGATTCCCCAATGTGAAAACGTGGGAAATGATCGCGTTCGTAAATCTCGACCTTATAACCCTTTTGAGCAATAAGAGTCGCTGCGGTAGTTCCGGAAGGACCGCCACCAATTACGATGACATCGGGTTGGGTTTGCGAGGCCGGTATCATAAAAGCTCTCCAGAAATTATCGCCAGGTATTATTCGAATCTTCGTGCGGCTGCCGGGCGAGCTTCAATAGCTCCACCAACTGCTTCAACTGACTCTTATTCAGATGCCCAAGCTGCTGATTATGGCACTCCCGCAACGGCTCGGAAATCTGATCGAGCAAAGCAATCCCATTCAACGTGATGCGAATGTGCACTGTACGGCGATCCGTCTCGGACCGCTGACGGCTAATCAGCTTCCTCGCCTCGAGCTTATCCAGCATTCGCGTGATATCCGGAGCCCGAGAGACCAATCGCTCGGCAATCGTCAGAGTCGCCACCGGCTCAGGATGCTCCGCTTTCAATAGCCGTAACACGTTGTACTGCTGCGGCGTCAAATCAAACCGCGCAAACAAGGCATCCTCGTAAGCCCGCAATCGGTCGTAGGTCCGCCACAGGTTGAGGTAGACCTCCTGCTCCGCGGAGTCGTATCGCAGTTTGGATATCTGAGCTTCCATGTACTTAATATATAGTCGTTCGACAGATAGTTGTCCAGACAATTATTGTTCAGCGGTGGAATCAGATTCTTTCTGTAAAAATATTCTTATTTTAAAAGCTGGCTCCGGGTGAAGACTTGCTGGCACCCCAGGCTACGGGCTAATTTCAGCCGCTCTGCATCGACATGCGAGCCGTAGGCTATGACCTCCGGCTTGCCGGAGAGCAGAGAAAATTCGTTCATCAGAGCTTCGAGTTGCAACAGCGGATGCTGCAGATCGATGATTACCTGCTCTAGCTCGGAATTGGACAAAAGCGATTTGAGCATTTCGTAACTTCTGCACTGAATCGCGGACTTACCCCGCTGACGAGCATCGGCGATCAGCTTGCTCGAATCAATCAGGTCATCGGAAAGAATCAGAACGTTCATATGGCTTCCGGTCCCCGTTCGCCGGTTCGAATTCGGATCACATCTTCCAGAGGCAGTATGAAAATTTTACCGTCCCCGATGCGACCTTCCACACCCGATCGCCCCGCTTCCATGATGGCATTCACCGTCGGTTCCACGAAATCTTCGTTCACGGCGATCTGAAGTTGCACTTTACGCACCAGATTCGTGGCCACTTCATGGCCGCGAAACATTTCCGATCTGCCTTTTTGCCGACCAAAGCCCTGGACATCAACGATGGTTAAGCGGAACACTTCAACCTTGTTGAGGGCTTCCTTCACCGCTTCCAATTTTTGCGGCTGAATAATCGCCAGGATCAGTTTCATGCTCCAACCACTCCAATTAGTCGCGGGATTCAGCTGGGAATCTCAACAGGCAATCCTTGAAAGCTTACTATCTCGAAATCGGGATTGGAATGTGAATTAACAGCTTTGCAATACGACGCCTTCTTGCAGATAGCTATCATCTACGGCAAAGTTATCGAATTGAATCGAATAGTTGTCCTGAAACCAGTTCCGAAAATGCGCCAGCCAGCCGTCATCAAAGCTGGGATTCACGGCATGCAGCAGCCCAAAGGGGATGTGTCGAAATTCGCCGTTCTCACAGACGATTTCGCCCGCTTTGAGGACCATGCGAGGCAGCTCGAAAGTTTGTTTCCAGGTAGGATGCGGCGAATATAGGGTGATATCCGCGTCGGCGCCGACTCCGAGTTGCCCTTTATCCTTCAGACCTAGAAGTCTGGCCGGGGAAGCTCGTGTGATAATTGCAATCTCGTTGAGAGTGTATTCTCGTTCGAGGCTCGGTAACACACATCGACCTGCAATACTCGCCGGAAGTTTGGTGAGGACTTCTCGACGGTAATCCCGACTCATGAGCAGTTGAATCATCTCGGGGTATGCGAGGAACACCCCGCCATTGGGATGATCGGTACTCATGGCGATCCGCCAGGGATCCTGCATGAGCAGATACCACTCCAGACCGATGATCCATTGCAAAGCGTGGATGAGGCTGCGCTGCTTATATTCGATGGGAACGATGCCGCAGCCGGCCTCGCACTCGGTTTCGCTGTTGAACCACTTTTTGCCCGTCACTCGATGCAGGAAATATCCGAGCGCACCGTCTCCGGTCATCGAAGTCGTTTTGCCAAAATTCACATGACCGACATCGATGCTGATATTCCGATGGGAATTCACATAATCGACTAACTCGGACACTCGCGAGCAGAAACCTTCACCGTTCGGCTCGCCACCATAACTGTGAAACTGAACATGTGTCAGGTGGGCCCGGCGACCTTCCAGAGCTCTCATCGTTTCGAGAGTGGTTCGCCAGTTCCCGGCTATCCCCAACTGATTGCCATGGATGTGAACCGGATGGGGCAAATTCAGGTCGATGGCCGCTTGGGCAACACCAGTAATAATTTGTCTGGGAGTAATGCCGAAGCCGTCCACAACCGTATCGAGTTGTGTATCGTGTCCGGCCCCCTGTTTCCATCGCTCCACCCCGCCGGGGTTGACGATTTTCAGGGCATAGCCCTTGGTCGCGTTCAACAGCCAACCCGCGTATGCCGAGAGCACTTCCTGCTCCTGGGCCGCAATCAGTTTCATCGCATAGTGATTGTTACCCAGCAGAATGAAAAATCCCTTGTCGATTACGGGCGTGTCGCGAAACTCCTCGTGAGCGTGGCGGGCTCCCAAGGGTGGGATGGCCGCATCGAAGGCCGTGGTATAACCCAGGCCCCCGTAAAGATAGCCTGTTGTAAATGTGGTAGGCGTCGATCCGCCTGTACCCGAACGGAGCAGGTCGGTTTTTGGATAGACGGCATTCCGGCGATCTTCCGGACGCATCTTTCGGGAGAAATTCACCTTGGGTCCGGCGATATGACTGTGCATATCGATGCCGCCGGGAAAAACGAGTTGCCCGGAGGCATCAATAGTTCGAGTGGCCTTTTTCCGGCCGCGCGGCGGAGCGACAATCTTACCTGCTTCTACCCAGATGTCGGACACTATGCCATCGATCCCGTTGGCGGGATCGTACACCGTGCCATTCGCAATGCGCAAAAGAGACATGCAGTTGTATTATGGATTGTTTCAGAATTCGCTGCGTGTAAGCCCGGATCGGTTACGCTTTAATGCGCATTAATTTCGAAATCGATACTGAGTTTTCGAAATTCGGCGATCGAAGAAATCCGGCCTGCGATCGCTTGGGCTTCCGTGGCATCTCGGCAATCAAATTTGATTTTTACTTCGCCCTTGTTGCTGACCAACGCTACCAGATTCTGAGCACTTGGCCCAGCTACGGTGCGGATCTTTTCCACCCACTGCCATGGCATCAGCGTGTAGGTGGTATTGAGTGCCGGTAACACTTCCGGTGCCGAAGGTTGCGGCTTGCTGGTCATGCTGGCTGGAATGACTTTTGATTCTTGCGCGGGCCGCTTCGCGATATCGGCAGCCGCGTTATTGAGTCGAGTCGCATTTGCGGCCGCAGCTGATGGTTGGGGAGCCGTCGGTTCGATGGCTGGCTGCCAACGCACGGTTCTGTCGTCCGCCTGGAAGATCGCCAGAGCCCGATTGCCCTGTGCGGGAGAAGCTGTAGGCGAACCGATGACGCGATTCTGGCCAACAGGAGCTGTAATCACTCGCGCTTCGGGCCTGTCTTTTTCGGGAACCGCCGTCCAATCGCTTGGTGCGGATTTGAGCACGGCTGTTGGATTGATCGAAGGCTCTGCAATTCTCTCACTTGTGATGGCGCTGAAAGTGTGGCTTTCAACCACCGCAGGTTTACTGACTTTCGGCAATTCCAAGACGGAGCTGGATGATTTCGTTTCGGCCGCTTTAACTTCTGGTAAAACGATTTCCGGCGACGTGAGAATGCCACCTCCCGAGGAAGGAACGAGAGTCCCGGGCAAGAAGGTCGATTGACGAGGTCCGGCCACAGGAGCCGATTTGGGAAGAGCAACTGCAGGTTTAGCTACTTCCACCGCCTCAACGGACGGAACCGTATCCGGTAATCGGCTCGGCATGCCTGGCGGCAGCTGGGGCTCGCTTTGAGTCAGGATTACACCGAGCGACGGCGATTTTACCGTGCTGGCGGGCGGGGGTGGAGAGACCGGTGCCTTCAAACCCGTGGCCTGATCGGCCGCTGGACCATTCGATCGCGATTCCACCACGACGATAGTCTGCTGGGATTGAGTCGGCTGATTTGGTACAGCCAGTTCCGATTTGCTCGGCGGAACATAACGCGTACCGTTGGTGAGAAGTTGGATGGGCGCATTGCCACCCATCCGCTCTTCATAGATCGACCAGCGCGTTTGAGCGATGCCCATCCCCTTACCGAAGAAACCTTCTTCCACGGGAACCACCGAGTTCGGCTTGGGCATTCCAGTGGTGACTGGGCTCGTGGCGGGTTTCGTAACGGAACTCGTGAGAGGTGTAGCCGGAGTGGACTGCGGGTTTTCCAGCTTCTGAATATCGCGGATTGGCGGATAATCGTTGAGTAAATCTTTCGTCGAGATATTCGTCGAACTCGGTATCAGTGCGGGCGCCCCAGGGGTGGTCTTCGGCGGAATGGGTGGAATCGGCTTTAGTTCAAAGGCCGTCTTCGCCGGCGCTGAATCTGCCTTGGTTTCCTCTTTAGGCTTAGTCGGCGGTGGCTGCAAATCTTCCAGTTTCGCGGGAATAGTCTTAGGATCGCTTCCCGCATCCGGAGTGATGAGGCTGGGAATTGATTTATCGCTGGCTGGTTTCACATCGCCAGGGAATTCGGACAGATCGAGCGGCAGCGGATCGACGTACTTGCTTTTGGCCTGGGGCTTCAAAAGAATGGCCGCGGGTGGCTTCTCATCAGCCCAGGATAAGGAAGAGAGCAGTAAGCATGTGGAAAGAGTCAAAGCGCTGAACCGTCGAACGGGTCGCTTCTGCGACAAGGATGTTCGGTTGAGTTTCACTTCGGACCCCTTCGGCAATACACCTACAGCTCGGCGCGGGACGGATTCTGCCCGCATCCTTCATCGTCCGCGTCTGGCGATAGACTTGAAGGAAAATCGAATTAATCCGGAGAGGTTACCCATTTTAAAGTTAAATTTGTAGGATTTCATCAGATTGGCTAAAGACGGAAAGCCAGAGAGTTGACGGGGAACGGAAAAATTTGCTTGCGACAATTGACTCGTGAACTATCCTATAGAGTAAGTCCTACGAACTATTCGTAACTGTAGCCGCCTAGGTGTGCGACTGTTATGCCGACTCTCAAAGAACTCTTTTCCGGATTGCGACCCAGACGTTATGGCCGTAAGCCGCATCTCGTACTTCTGAACGGCTTGGCCGAGCAGCATGAGTCCTGGTTTCGCAATGCGAAACATTGGGCTCGCTATTTCGAAGTCCATAAGCCCAATATCCTCGCGTACGAGGGCGATGCTTTTCACAAACGCATTAACGACGGTTTACCGATTTCCGTCGATTACCTGGTCGAGCAATTAAAACTCTACCTAGATCAGTTTGTGCAGAATCCGCCTTACCACCTCGTCTCCAGCTCGTTGGGCGGTAAGGTTGCGGTGGAATTTGCTGTACGTTACCCCGAACTGGTCGGCCGCGTAGTTCTCATCTGCCCGTCCGGGATGGGGGATGTTGAGCAACTTCCGATCATGGAAGGCGTCCGACACAACGATCATGAATCCTTGGTCCGCAGCGTCTTCAACAGTACGCGCAACCTCGAAAAAGGCCTGCTGAAATATTACCGCAGAATGTTCTCCAGCAAGAAGTGGAAGAAGGGCTTTATCCGTACAGTCAAAGGTACCAACGACCATTCTGTGCGAGAACAGCTGAAATTACTGAAGCCCATGACACTTTTCGTCTCTGGAGAACTGGACCGCATTGTCGATCCCAAAGAGGGGGCCCGGGCAGCCCAGGAAATTCCCAAGGGTCAGTACATCGAAATCCCCAACTGCGGCCATGCCCCGCAAATTGAAAAATCGGCCTATATTAACCGATTAGTCATCCATTTCTTGACTCACCCGCGTCCAAATTGTAAGCAGACAATGCTACAACTGTTGATTAAGAAACCTTCCCGAGTACATTCATGATCCCCGGCTCCACAAATTCTCCTAACAACGGAACCAAGAAGTTGGGCAAATCTTCACTTTCTGACTGGTGGCTGGTTTTCTCGAAATTCCGCAAGCACGGGTCCAAGATCGCCACCATGATCCCGAGTTCGAGATTTCTCTCGAGAAAAATCATCAAAGGGATCGATTTCGATAAAGCCAAGTGCATCGTCGAATTGGGTGCCGGCACAGGCCCCATCACCCAGGAACTCCTCAAGCGGGTTAAACCGCACACCAAGCTTCTGATCATCGAGAAAGACGCCGATTTCTGCAATCGGCTCCGGGAACGGTTCCCCTCCTCGCAAAATCCCAATGCGGAAATTATCGAAGGAGATGCGGCCCGACTCGATCAGATTCTGGCCGAGCGAGGTTTGGAGACCGCCGATCACGTAGTTTCGGGTCTTCCGCTGCCCTCAATTCCGGAAAACATCCGCTACGACATTATGGCCTCCTCCATGCGAGTCCTGGGCCCTAATGGTACCTTTCGGCAGTTGACTGTAATGCCCTGGGTCTACCGTCGGCTGTACAAGAAGTATTTTGGCACGGTGAAATTCGATCTGGTGCCCCTGAACTTCCCTCCTGCAGGCGTCTACTTCTGCCAGGGTTTCCGATTTTCCAATGCCTCGTAAGATCGCTAGACCTTGAAATTCATCGAACTATTGACCGGTAATCTGGTATCGCGCCGAGTTGCCGAAACCGGATTGCTGAAATACTCCCGACGTCGAGTCAAAAAGCTCGACGAGATGAAGGTTCCTGAAGTCCAGCAGGAAACCTTACTCCGACTGGTGAGTTACGCTTCCGGCACATTATTCGCCCGCGATCACCGCTTTCACGAAATCAACTCGATTGAAACGTTTCAAAAAAACGTCCCGGTTCGGGAGTATGAATTCTTCTGGGACCGCTACTGGAAAGACGCTTACCCACGCCTGGAAGGGCTGACTTGGCCGGACAAGATCCCGTATTACGCCCTTTCTTCGGGTACCACCAGCGGCAGCACCAAGTATATTCCGATCTCGCATCAGATGATTGCCTCCAACAAAAAAGCGGCGTTCACTCTGCTGTCATTTTTTAAGAATGCGTACCCGGAATCCCGGATTTTCAACGGCAAAGTTTTCTTCCTGAGTGGTAACACCGACATGAAGGAACTAGCCGACGGCAGCCGGGCAGGCGATCTCTCGGCTGTCGCCGCACGAGAGGTCTGGCAGGGAATTCGCCCCTATACGTTTCCGCCCATGGAACTCGCTCGGATTCCCGACTGGGAAACCAAGGTTCAGAAACTGGCCGAAGCGGCGGCCCGGGAGCCGATTACCGCCATCAGTGGCGTCCCTTCCTGGATTCTGTTTCTCTTCGATCGACTCAAAAAAGTCACCGGCAAGAATACCATCGCCGACATCTGGCCGCTGTTACGGCTAGTGATCCACGGTGGAACTCGCTTCGATCCCTATCGCGAACTGTTCCAAAAAGAAATCGGCAGCGATCAGGTCCAATTCGTGGATACTTACCCGAGTTCCGAAGGGTACATTGCCACCGAAGACCCTCGCTATAAACTGCTGCGAGTAATTCCCGACTGCGAAATCTTTTACGAATTCATTCCTTTCGACGAACTCGGCAAAGACAATCCGACCCGCCATACCCTGGCAACAGTTGAAACGGGCGTGAATTATGCAGTTGTGTTGACCAGTTGTGCAGGGATGTGGGCTAACCTGCTGGGCGATACAGTCGTCTTCGAAAAACGGGATCCTCCCCTCCTGCGATTCAGTGGTCGAACGAAATATTTCCTCTCCGCATTTGGCGAACACCTTATCAGCGAAGAGATCGAAAAAGCGATCGCAGAGGCTGCGCGGCAAACCGATGCCGTCTATTCCGATTTCCACGTTGGGCCGATCTTCTCGACCGACCCATCGGAACCGGGCACGCATCGCTATCTGATCGAATTTCGTCGTAAACCGAAGGACATGAACAGCTTCATCAAAATCTTCGATGACTATCTCAAAAACATAAACGAGGATTACGAAGCCCACCGGAAAAACAACCTCACCATGCGTCTACCGGTGGTCGATATCGTGAAGGAGAACGGCTTTCTCGAATGGATGCTGGCCCACGGCAAACGACCGCCCCAGCACAAAGTCCCCCGGATGGATAACACCGGGAAACTGACCGAATCCATGCGCAGTTGGTTTTCGTCCCATCAGTGGCTCGACCAATAGATGCCACATGCCCTCTGATTCCCGGGCTATAATCGGCTGCCTTCTGGGAACCGCGGCAGGCGATTCCCTGGGATTGCCTTACGAAGGGCTAACTCCTCAAAGGGCCGCTCGAATCCTGGGAGTTCCGCTAAGACAGCGATTCCTCTTCGGCTACGGAATGGTATCGGATGATACCGACCACACTTGTCTCGTCGCAGAGTCGCTGCTGCTCTCCCAGCAAAATCCCGAACTATTTTTGAGGCTTCTGTCGCGCCGACTGCGTTTTTGGCTCCTCAGCCTGCCCGCAGGTGTCGGTAAAGCCACCGCTCTGGCCCTTTTCAAGAGTTGGTTGGGCTTTGGGGTTAAAACCAGCGGGGTCTATTCCGCTGGGAATGGACCGGCCATGCGGTCCGCCATTCTCGGAGTACTCCTCTCCGATAAACAGCAACTTGCAGAGTTTGTTCGCCTCTCGACGCGAATCACCCATACCGATCCCAAAGCCGAGTGGGGAGCCTTGGCCATAGCCCTGGCCGCGCGGCAAAGTGCTGACCTGCAGTGCGATGGCCGACTGCTACTGAACGATCTGAAAGCTTTAACGGGCGGTTCGGAAGCCGAAGAATTACTGACTAGCTTGCAGCAAGTGATCGATAGCGTCGGATTGGGCGAAAAAACGGAGCGATTCGCTCATTCGGAAAATTTGTCGGCGGGAATTACCGGCTACATGTACCACACGGTTCCCATGGTACTTCATGTATGGCTGAGTCATCCCACGGATTATCGCAGGGCCATTCAGGAAATCATACTTTTAGGTGGCGATGCCGATTCCACCGCGGCGATTCTCGGTGGGATTATTGGAGCCCGTGTCGGCAAAGACGGGATTCCCCGAGAATGGCTAAAGATTCTTGCTTGGCCCCGAGACCTCGCCTGGATGGAGAAATTGGGGGAGGAATTGGCTAATAAAGCGGACTCAAAGATAACTGCTCGCCGGAGCTTTAGCGTTCTGGCAACCCTGCCCCGAAACCTGATATTCCTGGCAGTAGTACTGGTGCACATTTTTCGAAGGTGTCTGCCGCCCTATTGATCTTCTGTATCTACCGTGACTTCATTTACCGTTTCCAGTTTCAATTGAGCGAAAATATCTTCCAATCGCTTGAGACTTGCATTGAGCGATTGCGCGGCCATTTCATAATTCGTATGCGGCGAGAAATTCTTGTAGTTTGCCGAGTAGTAGTCGGCTACCTTCCGAAGCTTAGGTAATTTCCCCCGTAAGCGACGCAGATATTTGGCGTAATCGCCGGACAAAAAAGAGGGTTCTACCGCGCGAATCGAATCGTAAAGCGTCCGGGGAACTTCCAGCATTTCTGCATCGTCCTGAATTTCTTCCGCATGCTTCAGAAAGGTGCGAATCATCCAAAGGTGGGCAAGTACACCGTTTAGTTCGCCGATGGCTTCCGTTGGAGTCATAAAAATCAGTTCACATCGTCCCGGGAAATGACATCGGGTCCGCTGCCCGCCGTTTTTTCGTAGTAGCCGCCTCCCGCTTTTTTGTACTGCGTAAAACCCAGATTCGTCAAATTCTTAGGAGCCAGCGAACCGGCCCCGATATCTGTAAATTTTCCGGCGATTCGCGGAGCAGAAAGCAGCCGACGAACAGGTTTGCCATTTTCGGGGTGCTGGGTTAAGGGTGCTTCGCTCATGCCCTGGAGGGTCTCAAAAACTTCACCTTCGCTACCATCGGCTTCGATGACTTGATAAACATAAAGGGGCATCGGTATCTACCTCCGGGAGTAGAGTGATATTGGTTTACTTCTATTATACCACATCTGGTATCAACGACTTCGACCTTGCAAGACTGGCTCGCAACCCAGGCGATCCATTTAATGATTCGGTAGGATTAAACCGATGATTCCGCTTATCCCGGTTATCGACATCCAGAATGGGATCGTCGTACACGGTATTGCTGGGAACCGAGCGAATTACCTGCCTCTCAAAAGCGTCTGGACCGAATCCACGGATCCCCTCGAAGTTGCTCAAAAACTTTGGGATCTTTATGCCCCGCCGGCAGTTTATATAGCTGATCTCGATGCAATCTCGGGGAAGCGACCAAATACCGCACTCTACGAGGCCTTGATTCGGCGAGATATCCACTTCTGGCTCGATGCAGGACCAGCCGGTCTGGATATCCCATCCACGCGAACGATCCATGCTTTGGAATGGCTGAAGGAATTCCAAGCTGAAGAGGATACGGCAATTTTTTCGCTCGACCTCCGAAACGGATTTCCCCTTCGAGCTGACCCGCGCTGGCCGGAAGATCCCTTGGAAATTGCCTTTCGAGCGGTTGAAGCGGGCTATCGGGAATTGTTACTTCTGGATCTCATGAGAGTGGGAACCGGACTGGGACTCAACACGGAGCCCCTGGCTCAGAAACTTAGAAACAAATATCCGGCACTTCGGTTGATGCTGGGCGGCGGCATTCGAAGCCACGAGGATATTAATCGTTTGGAACCTTTGGGCCTGGCAGGAGTACTGGTGGCTTCGGCTCTGCACGACGGTTCCATCCGGCCGCGGCATTAGAATTCGACTATTTGCGCCATTCGTAGGTGGCGGATTGACCGAAACTTTCTTCGATCTCGACTCGAAGAACATCGGGTACGAAATGGTGCTTCTGCTCGAGCTCTTCGAGCAGCTTGACGGCCAGATATCTTCCCAGCAATTCGGCAGTAGTATTTTCGATCGGCAGAAGAACGCATTCACTTCGAGGGAATACCCATTCCCGATCCTTGTAGGAAACATGGACTTGAGGACCGACCTCTTTGATTTTGATGTGCGGATTCCTTGTCGGCAACATCATGAAGTGATCCAGCTCATCCGTTAACCGACGGCCAATATTTTTCAGCGTCACGAAGTCGAACAGGTAATAGCTGGGATCGAGCGGCCCTTCGAGTTCAATGGCCGCCCGGTAATTGTGGCCGTGCAGCCGTTCGCATTGATCCCCATCATAAGTTATGAAATGCCCGGAGCAGAACACGAGGTAGTCTTTCGTGACGCGGACGGTGTAGCGTTCGGTTGCCATCGTTCTCAATTCGAATATTCAGTCCAGGTAAATGGTATCGTCAAGTCTACCTTATTTGTCCGGAGCCAGACGAACAAGGAAGCGGTGATGAGATCCGCGGTAGTTCCGGGATTGAGCCTGTTACCTTCGGAGCGAAGGTAGGCATCGAGTTCGCGATATCGCAGGCGATTTGCTGCGGATTGAAGATCAGACATCGATAGTTCGTAAGCTTTGCGGGCAATTTCGTTCTCTCTCTCCTTCCCGACTTTTCTTCGAATCAATGTATCTCCTACACCTAAAAAGATGAGTTGAAGTTCGAGAATTGACTGCTCCATTGTCAGGCCCTGCGCAAGCCATCCCGTAAAGAATCCGGATGCCCCAATCACGGATATGAAATTGCAGCCTTCGTGATACTGTGCGGCCACGCCATCTCGATCGCTGGCCATCTGCATCACTGCCTGAAGATTCAGGGTCGGGGGTTTTGCAACGTCCTGATCCTCGACTTTCCCCATCCCTCCAGGGCTGGCGAGGCGTATCGCCTGATAGACGTTTTCGGCATCCTGTACAGTTGTCGCCGACAAAAGCTTCCATAGATATTCCGATTCGAATATTTCAACTTTGGATAGTGGTACTAAAAGCAGGACTATCCCCAGATTCGTGTTTGTATTCACGACTCTTCGAGTGGCTTTGATGCATTCGAGTACCGTTTCCCCTATGGGAGCATCGACCATATTGGCAATCACAGGGGCGATTGCGTGAGCACTCTGGACGAAGTCGAGATAGGTGAGGTCGTCGAAATCCCGGTATCGATGTACATTTCCCGCTTTGCGAGCCGTCGCCTCCCAAAGGCATGCGGTAAATACGGCTTGTTCCAAATTCAGTTGAATCATTTTCGGATCGCTTTCAGCATTTCCTTCGCGACATCGACGCCGCAGGTTGGGGCGATATGCCGCCAGCCGGGAACGGCATTGACTTCGAGAACGAATTCTTCACCCGAGGGAGATTGCAGAATATCTACGCCAACCGCCCAGCCTTGAACGGCATGCGCGGCCCGAATAGCGCGTTCTTCCTGTGCCGCGGAGAGTTTTACCACTTCGGAAACCGCACCACGGGAGCAATTGGTTCGCCAGTCGGTCTGGGAGGATCTTTTCATGGCAGCCAGTACTCGACCGTCCAGTATGAAAACGCGGATGTCGTAGCCCGGATGTGGAATGAACTCCTGCTGGTAGATGACAGCTTGCGAACGCTCCAGGGTTCGGAAAGTCCGCCAGGCTAAATCGGGATCGTGCACACGTAAAATTCCCCGTCCTTCCGAGCCAAATATCGGCTTGATCACCACTTCCTGTCCGAGAATTTCATACCCCTCCATAGCTGCCTCCGCCGTTTGGGAGACATGAGTTCGCGGCACACAAATTCCGGCTTTCGCCAGCATGACCAGAGTCAGATACTTATCGATACAAATTTCCAGGCATCGAGTCCGATTGTAAACCGAGCAACCGGCGAGCTCTCGCTGGTAAAGCGCGTTCATGCGAAAGATCACCTGTTCCAGGGATCCGAGCGGCATGGTTCGAACGATTAAAGCCAGACAATTCGCAAAAGCGTCAATTGATTTCCCAGGCAATTTTCGCTGGACCACGGAAGCCTGCAAACTTTCGTGTGAGAACTGTTTCACTTCCATCCTGAGCTCCCCGGCGGCGCGCAACAGGTCGCGAACGTGCCAGCCCCGGCCGGAAGATACTATCCCAATGGTTTCCATCCCTTTTTCATAGCGGAATTGAGTCTTTCGACTCTCCCACTTCAAAATTGGCTTCAGCGGAAAAATGTAAGAATTTAATTCACTTCCAAAAATAGCGGGTTAAACTCTACAGGATGAAACGAGGGGAGCCTCGCAACAAATTAATATCCACTTATATGATTGGAGTGTATAATGGCGAAATTTGAAGTCTACAAGGATAAGGCGGGAGAGTTCCGCTGGCGCTTCGTAGCCACTAACGGACGGATTATTGCCGTTTCCAGTGAAGGCTACAAGAGCAAGAATCAT
Organism: Telmatocola sphagniphila; assembly: GCF_018398935.1. Taxonomy (GTDB): domain Bacteria; phylum Planctomycetota; class Planctomycetia; order Gemmatales; family Gemmataceae; genus Telmatocola; species Telmatocola sphagniphila. The sequence continues at coordinate 3,300,462 of NZ_CP074694.1, forward strand.
TGCACTCATGGAATCGATCTGATCCTAACCGAGGGGAAAAAAGCCCCAGTGGAAGATATCAAGAAGTGATAGTTCGAATCGATTTTTTTCGCTGGATTCTACCAGGATTATTATCGCCCAATTCCGCCCCCGGCGGCCGGTCCAAATAAGCCGGAGCCAGTACCGCGACTTGCCAAGAGGTTGGGAACCACTTCAAACTGGAAGCCGAAGTTATTGAGGATCGCGTTGTAATTGAAGCCGAAATTGATCGTCAAGTCCGTACCCGTTCGGGAGAACATCAGAGTGTTGGACAGACTCTGATTCAGGCCGAAGTCGTAGGTAGTACTTGCGATGATTGAATACTTCTGACTGAACACGTATTGCACGCTGGCGGTCAAGGCTTTGGAACGCACCGGGTCGAACTGACGGTAGCCGATGTAGAAGCTGGTGCGATCGGGCCGATTGAGATACGTTCCGATATTCCAATAACTCACCCCTGGATCGTACGGATCGAACCAACCGCTGGAGGTAATGCCCGTCCGGTCGCCGACGTACCAGTAGGAATCATATTCCAGGAACGAGACATTATGACCGAAGTTATCCCTGTTCTTATCGGGGAAGATACTTGCCGACAGGTCTAAGGTCAACCAGTCGACGGTATGCTCCATCCCCGGGTAGCCGCGTTTGGTCTGCCATCGCTGATTCACGTCCAATTGCAAAATTTGAATGCTATCCAAGGTATCCGGGCTGGTATCCAAAAGCCGTCGGACCGCATAAGTCTGCGGATCGTAATAAGGCGAGTTGGCCAGAGCATAGCCCTTATATCCCGGCACATAAGCCGTCTGGAAGGGATGGATATCCCGCAAGGCCATATCTGTCGCGTCATCATTCAACCGATCCAATTGGGGAAGTTGATCATGCCCCACGTTGGTCCAGGCGTTGAAGTAGTTGGCACCGAAAGTGATTTTGTGATTCAAACCGTTCAGGTTGAGCAATTCACTTTCGACGTCGGAGTACAATTGCGACATCGGCAGGCTCGTTCGCACCCCGCCGCCACCGTAAAACCGGCCGACATCCTGCCCCTGTAAGTCATTGCTGTAGTAGGCCAGATCGACCTTCGCATACGGGACGACTTTCACAGGTCCGGCATTGAAAGGCAAGCTGATTTCCTGCATCACATCGAAGCGACCCGTGCTGGTTTTCTGATCGGTAGGCTCGTAGGGAAACGGCAGAGTATTGATCTGCCCCGGTGGAGAGAATGGCGAAAGCGTTGTACGGGCCGGATTCAACTGGGCGTAACCCGCGCTGCCCCAGGCGTTATATGTGAAGGTATCGAAGAACGATTGGCCGAGCCAGTAGCCACTCGCTTTAGGCAACCAGTTGGTTTCGGTAACCCAGAAGCGATCGAAATTCGCCTTACCCAGAACGGAGACTGCACCGATGCCATCCTGATATTTCAGGTAGCCGAAGGATTCGAGGTTATCGCCCGAATCGAATTCCGGCTTGTAGTAAGATTCCAGAAAGCGCGGATCGCTCAGATGAGCGATCTGACCCATGAACGTCAACTCTTCCGTGACTTCCAGCTGACCTTTCCAGGATATTCGACTTCGATATTGCGAAGGCTCAAAATCGTTCTCGCGCGGCCCACCCAGTTTGTCATGCCCCTGATCGTAAATCCCATACGCTTTGAATTCCGTCATGAACGGCATATCCATGCCGTAAAACTTGTCGCCGCGATTGCTGTAACTGGTGCCCAGGGCCGGCCCCCGATCGCTCAGGTAATCCGCTTGCAGATCCCAGCGTTCGCCGGGGAGCGGAGTCATGGCGAGAAGGTCGAGGACGCTCCAGGTCGTGAGAATCTGGGTACCGAAGATCTTGTCGGTTCGGAACGCAACACTTTCCAGCGGCCCGAGAGGTCGATTCACGTTACCTGCCATGTAGGGCACGTAGAAAAACGGATACTCCATCGCCTGCAGCGTCACATTTTGCGCTTCAAAAAGCGTCTCCGGTGAAGTGATATCCTGCTGCAACAAGCGGTTGTAGTATTGGTTGCCGAAAATATTTCGGCGAATGTCCGGTTCCTGAACAATGTCCACGGTCTGGGCGTTCATGCTAACGCCCGGATCGGACGGTAGACTGCTGGAGGACATCTGAACGGCTTGAGCCCGGAATTCCGTCGGCGACAATTGCAGAATTTCTCGTGCCTTAATCACTGCCGGATCGCGGAGCCCCTGCCGGAAGAATTGCAATACGCCATTGACCGCGATCGCTTTATCTTTACTCACATCGTAGTAAACCTTGTCGGCTCGCATGGTCTTATCTTCTTGCGGGGTGCCATCCGCATTCTTCTTCTCCGTGGAGTTGCCGTACCGGACGATGACATTACCCGACATGAAAACTTCAATTTCCCGCTCGTTGCCCGCCGGCTGTGGAGTCGATGAATTAATCAACTCGTCGATTTGTCCCCCTTTGAGCCATACAACCACATCGTCGGCTTGAACATCGAGAAAGGTGCTCTTGTCCCCCTTGATGAAGGTGGCGAACATTTTGATCCCACCCGTCAGGATGGCAATCTGCTGTCCCTGCGGTCCATCAACGTACTTGATGTTGAAGCCTCGCGAAGTTCGCATCCCGAACTGCAGCAAGCGAGTTGCTCCCGTGGGAAGAGGAATCGCACTCTGGGCCGGCGTAACCGGCGGAGACACGGGTATGGTCGCATTTCCCGAAGGTGGGGCGGCCGTCGTAATCCCGGGCACCGGGGTGTTAACTTGCGAGGATTGAGAGGATCTGGATTGTGAGTTCGAATCGTTGGAGGGGATCGGAATTGGTTCTACGAAGCGCGGAAGGACAGGATCCTGAGCCGAGGCCGGATTCCCAAACCCTGCGAGCACGAAAGTGCACACAGCTCCAATAAACGCGGTTCGCCAACCCACGCTGCCTCCCTGCTGCGCCTCAGTTAGTTTCAATCTGGCGTGGGAATACGGTCTGTAGAAAAAAGTGTCAAGATGAAGCAAAAAGGTCAATCGAAAGGCGAAGAGCCGCTCCGGGAAGGAGCGGCTCTCGCTTATTTGCAAAATCAGGCAAAAGACAGAATCTGGGAGATTACTTCTTCTTGCCGAAGGCGAAAAGGTTCTTCTCGGTCATCACGTAAAGCACTCCGTTTGCAACCACGGGAGTACTCCGAATCGGCTCGCCGATCTCGATTTTGGCCAGGAGATACTCTTTTTCGACTGCTTTACGGACTTCAATCAATTTTTTACCTGCAGCTTTCTCATCGGCTATTTGGGATGCGATTTCGACTTCGTCCATGTCCTTGGGTTGCTTGCTGTGCTTGAATACGAAGAGATCGCCATCTTCATTCCCAATGAAGACTTTCCCATCGACGTAGTAGGCAGATCCCCAGATTGCCGACTTCACGTCAAATTGCCAGAACTTCTTACCCGTTTTCGCGTCCAGACAATGGAGATACCCGGCCAGCTCGGAAATGTAGAGAACATCGTCGATGATACAGGCGGTGCTCATGGTCCGACCGAAAACGTAATCGCGTTTGGCGTTGGCTCGCTTTTCCGCACCCCCGTAATGCCAGACCACCGCGCTGTTCGGGTTCGGTTTGGTCTTCGGTGGGAACACCGAACCATCTGTGACCAGTTCGGGGGAGAGATCGACTACCCCTTTCCCGCCCTTGGTGGGATCGATGCACCAATAGTGGCCAATGCCCTCGAAATGCTCGGGATCCTGACCCGTACCAATGAAGACTTTACCCTGGTGAATTACTGGTGTTCCGATGAAATCGCTTCGAGTGCCTTTACCGCCCAAGTCGTATTTGGAATCTTTGGGATTGGCGTCGAACTTCCAAAGCAGATCTCCGGTGTCGGGCTTGAAGCTGTAAAGCCAGCCGTCGCCGCCCGGGAAAATCACCTGTTTGACGCCACCGATCTCGCCGTAGACCGGATTGGACCACTGCCCGTGCATAATGTGCTTGCCGGGCAAGTTGCTTTTCCAAACTAGCTTGCCACTGTTTTTGTTCAAAGCGATGAAGCTGGGGGCTTCGGGTGACGGAATATTGATGTGGCCTTCGTCCACGCCGTTTGCAGTGACCAGGAAAAGCATATCGTCGATAATCAGCGGAGAGCCATCCGACATGTTGTGAGGGAACACGTTCAGTTCCTTCATCATGTCGAATTCCCAAACGATCTTGGAGTCCGTCGGAGTTTTGTACTTCTGTTTCTCCGCGCCTTCGGCACCCTTGGTGCAGCCGTCGACATCGGCACAAACGACCGTACAGCGGTTGGTGGTATAGTACACCCGGTCTTTGACCACCGTCGGTGTGGAGCATAGCCCTTCGCGCGGCCAGTCGTGTACCTGACCGGACGGCAGCTTATCATGAACCGATTGCCAGAGGAACTTTCCGGTGGCTTCCTCGAAGCACATGAGAATACCTTTATCGACCGGTTGCTTGTTCGTCGGATCGATATCGCGATTGTTTCGCGGGTTCTCGTTATTGGTTCCGACGAAAATGCGGCCGTTGGCAATGGTCGGCCCGCCATAAGCGCGGGAGCCCAGTGCCGACTTCCAGATCGCGTCTCCCACTTCGAATTTGGAGGGGATGTCGGTATCGATCGGGTTCACCATATTGTGATTAGGCGTCCCACCGAACATGGGGTGATCGCTGGTCCCCTGCAAGTTCACTCGCTCGGCGGATGCAGGAAGAATGCCGATCTCGGCGGAAGAGGCCTGACCCGTGTGCTGAATGGCAAACCACACGCCAAACCCCACCGCCATCGAGCAGGCAGAGCCCGCTATCCACCGACGCAAATCATATATAACGCTCATAAATCCGGTTTCCTTGAAAATTCGTGTGAGAATCAAGGCACTGCCGGGAAGCAGCACCTCACCTTCTTTATTTTTTCAACGGCGTGATCATCACGTTATCGTAGTAAATTTCTCCGCCCGGCGAGTCGGCCTCCGCGTTGGAGATATAGCCGTAAAGGGCCGCCGCTCCGCCGGTATTGGGCATCGGATCGGTGAACTCAATCGTCCACTCAGCCGGTTCGGGTTCTCCCTTGGGCCAGACTTTCGCTTTCACCACTCCCAACTTGGTTTCAACGCTCAGTTTGGTGTGGTACCAGACTCCCGATTTCCAGGTGAATTCCTTCTGAATGTTAATGCGAGGCAACGCTTCCCAAGAGGTTAGTCGAAGTTCGCGATGGCCGTTTTCGTCGGTCTTGCCGTCCAGAATCAACAGATACCGTCCGTTGACAACACCCATATCGGGGAGCTTTTTCTTAGCTTCCAATCCCTTGATATCCGCTTCGATCGTGTAGTCCGAAATGTCAGTTTGAGAAATGTACGCATTGGCTCGGGAAATCGGCGGTCGGCTGTCGTTGTTCACTTTGAAGAGCACTTTGTTCTTCTTGCCGTCTTCGTTGAGTTCGACCACGCGGAATTTGCCCTGAGTGTTCACCCAACCCGCCGGGACACCACCCACCGGCACCATCTCGAAATCCTGTTTGTAAAGAATTTGCGGAGCAACGCGTACTCTTGCGCGGCCCTCAATTCCTTCAACTTTTACCGCAACATATCCTTGCTGTGCCGGTTTTTTCGGATTGATCGCGATCGTTCCCGTAGCCGGATCGAGTTGAGCATCCAGCGGCGGGGGAGCTGTCGTTGCCCCCTTGGGCATCGGAGGTTGTGGTAAGGACCATTCCATCGGAAAGGCCTGCCGGGTGAGAATTGGCTGTCCTTTCGCATTGAAGAGTCGGACTTCAAAGTTGATCTTTTCGCCAGGTTTTACAGTAACTTCGGCAGGGAAGAGGGCGACCTGAGCCACCTTCTGTTCCCCGGGAGCTTCTTGAGCCTGAGGCTTACCCTTCGGTGCAGTGCCCTGCCCGGTGCCGATACAATAAATCTCATCGCGGGTCGCGAGATAGATCACGCCATCGCCGATACTGGGAGTGGAGTTGCTTTCCACGAAGCCTTTAGCTTTCGGACGAACTTTAAAATTGGTGGTGTGAGTTTCAGCGTCATCCGGTGCTTCTTTACCCGGCTTCAGCTTGATGATGTGAAACTTGCCAATGGTTTCCGAGATGTAGAGTTTGCCGTCCGCAACGAGTGGTGCGCCTCGGGAAGTCGTGCCATAGGCGTATTTCCAGAGCTCTTTGCCGCCCTTCTTGGCATCGAAGCAAAAGAGTTTTGCACCATCATCCGGAACATAGAGTTTACCATCGGCATAGGCCATCGAGGCTAACCCCCAACGTACGCCTTTGGTATATTCCCACACCAGTTTCGGTTTGCCATCTTCGACTTTCGATGCGTCCAGACAAATGATTTTTCCAATGTCCGAACCGGTTGGATTTTCTTCCCCATGGGAAATCCAGACAAAATTGCCATCGACGACCGGCGAAGGGTTAATTACACCGGCCGCAAAGTGATAGCTCCAAACACGCTTGCCGGTACGAACCTGGAAAGCGTGCACACCGCCATCGGCCGCACCGGTAATGAGAAGCCGTTCGCCGTTGATCACCGCCACAACGGGATTGGAATAATAGGTCCCTTTTACCCCTTGAGCGGGGGTCTCACCGTACCAAACAATCTTTCCGGTTAACCCATCGAATGCCACGAAGCGATTGGTTCCGATGGCGTGGTTGCCCCAGGAGCCATTCACGATCCCGACAATAACCAAGCCCGAATCGAAAATCGGACCGCCACCGATACGGCCACCGTAGCCGGAGACGCGACCGAGTTCTTCCGTGAGTTGTCGAGTCCAGACATGTTCACCGGTTGAACCTTTGAAGCAGTGCAGAAAACCTGCGGTGGAATGGGTATAGACGAGATCGTTTTTGGCATCGCCGGCTACGGGCGCCCAGCCGAGTCGATTCACGACAATATCGGTGTGGAAGACGTTAAAGTCTTTTTCCCAGAGTACGGTGCCCTTGGCGGCATCAAATGCAACGACTCGTTCGCCGATGAGTTGCTTTTCGGCATCGGTGGGGACATCGAGTGTTTCGCCCTTCGCACTGATGATGAAAACTCGCCCGTTCATGACCATAGGTGTCGAACGGCAGCCGTAGGGCTGTTTCCAAATCAGGTTGTTTTTGCCAACCGTGCGGGGATCCCATTCATCGGGAAGCCCTTTGGCGTCGACGGAGCCTGTCTGATTCGGTCCGCGCCAGTGGGTCCAATCGTCGGCCTGCAGCAAGGTAGCGCTGCAAAGCCAACAGAAGACGATTAGCAAACGAGACATATACTTCCTTTCACCAAAGTGCGGCGAGTTCGGCGGATTCAATGTAGATTATCATACCGGCGGGAATACAGGAATCTACCATGGTGCTATGAAGGTCTTACAAAGATCTTCAGCTAGATCGAAGATATCGGGTAGTTGCGAACCCCCACTGGCGAATTTCGCTCCAATACTTATACTTAGTTTACACGGCTCGGTGGTGAAATTGGCAGACACGCAAGACTTAGGATCTTGTGCCGCAAGGCGTGTGGGTTCAAGTCCCTCCCGAGCCACTTTCTGCTTTTGATCCTTTTCAACTTGGTGCGGTTGCACACCAGCCCTTTTGATACATCAAAAAGGGAATCTCTTCCATTCCCAGGCTCTGATAGGTTTTTTGGCCCCGCTCGTTTTCTTTTTCCACATAGAGCCGCAGCCCAACGACATTGCCCTGCTCGTGCCCCAGTTTCTCCGCTTCCTGGAAAAGGCTTCGGAAAACCCCACCCCGGCGATGCTCGGCCTGCACATAGACGCTCTGCACCCACCAGAACCAGCCGTTCCGCCAGTCGCTCCATTCATAGGTAATCATCAACTGCCCGACAACCACCCCGTTAACCTCGGCCACGAGATAAAAGCCTTTGGCAGGGTCGCTGAATATGGCGGTGACGCCGCTGGTGAGTGTTTCGGGAAGCAGTTTTTTGTGTTCGGTTTCCCAGGCCAGCCGACGATTGAATTCGACCAGAACTGCAATGTCCGTAACCGAAGCGCGACGAATCCGCATGTTTTCCTCCGAAGCTTTTTTAGAATTTTTTGCGAAGTGCTGAACGAAAATCGGCTGGAAAAACCACATATATAGGAAACTATAGGAAACGTTTTTTCTGCGAGGCCTCTATGCGCCTGACATTACGAACCCTGCTCGCTTACCTGGATGATACTCTCGACCCGGCCGAAACGAAATTAATAGGTCAAAAGGTCACGGAGAGCGATAAAGCCCGCGAATTAATCGATCGAATCCGCAAAGTCACCCGCCGGCGTGGAATCGCCTCGCCACCGATGGAAGGGGACAATCCGACCTCCGATCCGAATACCGTTGCGGAATATCTGGACAATTCGCTTTCCGCGGAGGAACTCGCCGATTTGGAAAAGCTGGCCATGGAGTCAGATAAACATCTCGCGGAAATCGCCTCAGCGCACCAGATTTTATCTCTCGCCCTTTCCGAACCGGCCTCGGTTCCTCCGAGCGCGCATCAACGAATGTATCGGCTGGTCAAAGGGCGGGAATCGATCCCGTTCCGCAAGCCCACGGCTCGAATGGCGGCCGGAATTCAGGAACCGGATCCCAAGGAGAAGATCGATTCGGAGTACGATTTTCAACTTCCGGTGATGAATTCGGAAAAACCGCGCTGGGGCATTCTCGTTCCCCTGAGCCTGATACTACTCGCTGTCGCGGGTTTTGCGATCTACAAAGCATTACCTCAGAACGAACCGCTATCGGGCTCCGGCTACGCCGTTTTCGACAGTACAAAATCGAAAGACCTTGAAGAATCTCCGGCCAAGATCAATCCCGATGTTCTAGCCAAGAAGGCGGAGACCCCAAAGAAAGATCGGGAGCCACTTCCCACTAAGGAACCAAAAGATTCCATCGTAGTCAACGAAATCGAGACTTTACCTCAGCCCCGGGAAGAAGTGGTTGCTAAACCCGATGTGGAGGTCCCCGCCCCACGCCCCAGTGAAATCCGGCAAGTCATCGGAGGTTGGGAGGGCTCCAAAAATCAGGTACTCATTTCCAGATCGCCCCCTCTGGAAGTCGTGAAATTGCCTCGGGAAGATATCTGGCATCGCATCGGGAAAACCAACGCCATACTGAATACCACCGACTCTCTGATTGCGCCGCCCGGCTATCACCCGGAGATCAAGCTTCTTAGCGGCGTGCACATCCAACTTTGGGGCAACTTGCCGGAGTTGCTGAACCTGCCCTTGCTGGAATCGGCAATTACGCTCTTTTTCCCCAAGGAAAAGTATGATGCCGATTTATCCTTGGATTCCGGCCGGATTTTCATCAGAAACGATAAAGCTTTCGGTCCGGCTCGCATTCGTGTACGAGTCCGAGAGCCGATTCGCGAGCTTCCCAAAGACGAAAAATTGGCGCCGGGCCAAAAGCCCTATTTATTCAAGGAAGAAGTTTGGGACATCACTTTGCTGGAGCCCAAAACCGAAATCTGCCTCGATCGATTTGAGGGCTATCCGCCGGGCGTGAGTTACTCGCGCCGCTACAATAATGAATCCCCCAAGCTGGAGTTTTACTGCGGACTGGTCTCCGGTAAGGCGGATATCCGGGTAGGCTTCAAAGAATTTTTGAATTTGACTAGCCCGAGCCTCATGACCTGGGACAATCGGGGGGGAGGACTGAAAGCCCCCGAACGCCCGAACGATAATCTCATCGGCATTTGGAGCAAAGAAACGAATGTCCGGCTACCGGGAGCCACTGAATCCTTGAATGCTCTCGGGGATTTGGAAAAACGTCTGCAGGGCAATGCAGAACCCGCTGTTGTGGACGTCGAATGGGCTTCGATCTGGAAAAATGAAACCGAAAAGCCAAGTCGGCGAATTATCGCCCTTTTCGGCTTGGAATCGATTGATGCCATCGCCGATATGCTGGATGCCCTGGGAGATGAGTCTCTACCCCTCCGTCAGGCCGCAATTGTGATGCTCCGGCATTGGTCCGGACGCGCCCAGGATCACGATTCGCAACTCAACGAATTTCTGATCAATAAGCGGCGATTCCCGGAGACTCATTCGGAAATCATTCTCGAGCTTTTACATACTTTTTCCGAAGAGGATGCCCGCAAGAACTCCACTTATGAGAAACTGTTCAATTACCTGAAACACGAAAGAATTGAAATTCGGGAGTTGGCTTTTTGGCATTTATCGCGTCTGGACCCTATAGGTTTAAAAGAGATCGGCGGATTCGACACCGCCGGTTCCGAGAACGCTCGCATGGCAACCTGGGCGAAATGGTTTAATTCCTGGCGGAAGCGGTTCGACAGCAAGAAGCCAAAGAAGTAATACAGATAAATGGCTATTTTTCGACTTCGGTGGAACGAGTACCCTCCCGCCGGCTGGCTGGGTGGGATAACCACGATAGGCAATTTCGACGGCGTGCACCTGGGACATCAGGAACTCTTGAAAACCTGCGGTGAACTGTCGAGTTGTCGACTGCCAGTGGTGGCGGTGACCTTCGATCCCCACCCGGTCCAATTTCTCTATCCGGATCGCTATCAAAAGCCCTTGATGAAACTGGAGGATCGGTGCAGCCGCTTGCAGAAGTGCGGCGCCGATCATGTGATGGTGCTTCAGACCACGACGGAATTAGTGTCACTCTCCCCGTTGGCTTTTTTTGAAACGATTCTCCATCAACAACTGCAAATCCGAGGCATGGTGGAAGGTTTCAACTTTCGTTTCGGGCACAATCGCGAGGGAGATAATTCGTTACTCGAGCAGCTTTGCCAAGGATCGGGTATACCTTTTCGAGAAGTCCCCCCTCTGAAAGAAAACGGCATTCCGATCTCGACTAGCCTAATTCGCAAAGCTCTACTCGAAGGAGACCTCAAGTCCGCCAATCACTGGTTGAACACCCCCTTTACAATAGAAGGGAAGGTGGTCGAGGGAGCCCGCCGTGGTCGAACGATTGGATTTCCGACCGCCAACCTCGGTGAAATAGTCACGATACTTCCCGCCAATGGCGTTTACGGGGTGAAGGTCAGGCATCGGGAACAAATATACCGCGGAGCAGCGAATATTGGCCCGAATCCCACTTTCGGGGAATTCGCTCAAAAAATCGAGGTCTTTCTGCTCGATTTTCAGGGCGATCTCTACGGCGAAAATTTGCAGGTGGATTTTTGGTTCCGGATACGCGATACGATGAAATTTAGTGGGGTCGATGCGTTGGTCACCCAAATGAATCAGGATGTCGAGATGGTTCGACGTTGCATTTCATTGGAGAAATAGCTCATGCAGGATCTGAGGAGTCGAGTGGAAAGCGTCCTGAAAGCGGAAGTTGCTCCCGCTTTGGAACTGGATGGAACGGGCATCGAAGTTCTGGATGTCACTGACGGTGTGGCCCGGCTACGCTTAAACGGTGTCTGTGCCGGATGCCCCGCAAGCATTATGACCGTGGTCATGGGAATCGAGCAGGAGTTACGTTCCCGGATGCCGGAAATTGAATACCTGGAAGCTGTGCCTTAATCGCAAACCCATTCCCCGAAGAAAGTATGTTCCTAGGCTATAACACCAATGGATTCAGCTACCATCAACTTACCGATGCCATAGAGATCATCGCGGAGTTGGGTTACCGGGGAATTGGCCTTACTCTCGACGTTCATCATCTCGATCCTTTTCGAACCACTCGATCAGAAATCACCGCGGTTCGAAAAATTCTCGAATCCCATAACCTTCGCTGCGTCATCGAAACCGGCGCTCGTTTCATTTTGGATCGGCGTCGAAAGCATCAGCCAACACTACTCAGCCCAGTCGATTCGGAGCGACGCTCAGAATTTCTTCGGAAGTCGATTGAGATTGCTCAGGAATTGAATGCCGATTGCGTCAGCTTCTGGTCGGGGACGCCAACCGAGCCCGAAAATCGAGAAATCCTCGAACAGCGACTGATCGATCACTGTCTGCGGTTATGCGATTACGCCGCGAGCCGTCAAGTCAAATTGGCCTTTGAGCCTGAGCCGGGAATGCTGATAGACAAAACTGCGGAGTTCGAGATTCTATTCCACAAAGTGAATCATCCATCGTTTGGTTTGACCTTGGACATCGGCCACCTGATCTGTCTGGAAGAACCGGTCCGTGACACCATCCTGCGCTGGAAAGATCATCTCTGGAACGTCCATCTGGACGACATGAAAAGGGGTATCCACGATCATCTGATGTTCGGGGAGGGTGAAGTCAATTTTCAGGAAACCTTCGCCACCCTCAAAGAAATCCACTTTAACTACGGCGCCTATGTCGAATTGTCTCGCCACGCTCACGATGCTGTTCGCACGGCTGAAAAATCCTTTCGTTTTCTTTCCTCTTACCTCACTGAGTAATCCATGTTTCAAATTCTGCTCTTCAGCCTCTTCCTGGGATTCCAGGATCCTGCTCCTCAGGAAAAAATCTTAAAACTTCGGACCGCTTTACAAGAAAGTGATGGTAAAACCGCAGTCAAGTTAGCGGATGAATTGATCAAGTCGAGCCCCAATACTGCCAGTCTCTATTTCGACCGAGCAAGAGCTTATATCCTGCTGAATCTTCCGGAGAAGTCAGTCGAAGACTTGAACAAAACTGAAAAGCTCTCAACCAAGGAGAATGCTTCGCTTTACAGCGTGCGTGGCGGCGAATACTTCAAGCTTGGCAAGATCAAAGAATCGATCGCCGATTTCGATAAGGAAATTCTTCTCAATCCCCGCTCGGAAGAAGATCACTGGCGTCGAGGAATTTCACTCTACTACGCGGATCGATTTGAAGATGGGGCGAAGCAGTTCGAACTTGGCAAGCGAGTGTACGGCAACGATGTGGAAAACGCTTTCTGGCACTTCCTTTGCCTGGCCCGCCAGACCACTCCGGAAAAGGCCCGCAAAGAGCTGCTAAATGTGAAAAACGACAGTCGGTACTATATGCCCAAGGTTTACGAAATGATCGCCGGTAAAGCCAAACCGGAAGAAGTTTTAGAAGAAGTGAAGAAATCTTCGGAGAAGGATAAAACCGAAGGCTATTTTTACGCGAACTTATACGTCGGGCTCTACTACGAAGCCACCGGCGAAAAAGCGAAGGGCCTCGAGTACATTCGCAAAGCCAAAGACGATTACGTCATCGGGCATTACATGTATCAGGTCGCCAAAGTGCATGTCTTGCTGCGAGACAAGAAATGAGTCAATCGATCACTTCCGGTTCGATCACCCGCATCGCCTTCCATTTGCCTCCATGGAAGCGACGGAAGTAAAAGAGCCCCTGCAATGCAACGTAAAGGGAAAGGAAAGACCAGGCCCAGTTCAATCCCCAATTGTTCTGCACGGCCAGGTAGGTGGGTAGCACCATCACCGGCCAGGCTAAACTAAGCGATACTAGCGTGACATAAAGGGTATCACCCGCCCCGCGCAAGGCCCCGGAGAACATCAGCGTCATGCTGTCGAAGATGGCGAAAGCCCCGATGAAATAGAAAAGCACTTTCAATTTGGCAAACACCGCGGCCCAGTTCTCGGGATGGTTATGATCTTGAAACGGCCAAGCGCAAAAACTGGGGAAAAGACTGTACATTGAAACCACCGTGCACATGTAAATAGCACAGACCACGAAGGCATTCCGTACACTTTTCTCGGCGATTTGCGGCCGATTTTCTCCGAGTCGCTGCCCGACCAGAATCGACACCGCCTGGCTCAAGCCGAACATCGGAATGAAGGCAAAGTTGTTGATGGTGTAAGCGAGGCTGCTGGCTGCCAATTCCGCTTCGCCAAAACGCCCCGTCAGCGATAGGAAAGAAGCGAAGGCGGTCATATCCAGAAACCACTGCACGCCGCTGGGAAGTCCGAATCGCATCAACCTCAGAAAAGTTTTCGAACAGAAATGCCAACCGACGAGGAGATCAAATTCCATTCGATACTTTTTCCGAAACATCAGAGCGAGACCGATAAGTGCGGAAACCCAGGAAGCCGCGGTGGTGGCCCAGCCGGCACCCGCCACCCCGAGTTGAGTAAATCCCCAACCACCTAAAACCCAGGCATAATCGAGTAAACCATTAACGATCGTTCCCGCCACATTGATCCAAATGACCGTTCGCGAATTACCCAAGCCACTAAAAAACGCACAAGTCACGCTTGTCAGAAGAGCTGGGAGCCCCATCCAACAGAGGGCTCCGAAGAAATCGCATTCCAGTTGCTGCACCTGCTCGGTATGACCCGTCATGGCAAAAATATGAGCTCGGAATGGAATCAAAGAAAGAATGGCAATACCAAGAAAAGCACTGAAATAGATTCCCTGCCAGACGATAGGCCCAATTTTGTGAGGGCGACCGGCCCCTTTGTACTGAGCCACGAAGGTGCTGACATAGCCTGAAGTGCTGAAGAGTAAAATGAACGGCGTCCAGAAGAACATAGCCGCCGTGGTGGTAGCCGATGCGGCATCGGTTCCCAATTGAGCGGCAAAAGCCCGATCCACAGTTATTTGAATCGTGGAAAAGCTGCTGCTGATAATCAACGGCCAGGCGAGGGACAGTAGCTCCCGAATACCCCCTGGCCGGGCGTTGACGATGTCTACCGTTGAAGAGGCTTGCAAGCGACCATCCTTTCCATCAGGTCAGATATTCTACAAAGATCGGCAATCTGGAAACTGGATCGGTTTATTTGCGATGGGTTAAAACCTTTCTAAAACATCTGGGTAAGGAGATCTGGAATGGCACGCGACCCAATGGAACCCAAGCGGTGTGCGGAACTACTCGGTGCACTCGCCGCTCCCGAGAGATTGAAAATCGTTCGATTCCTGGCTGAGGAAGTTCATAATGTGACCGAAATCGCGGAAATGCTGAACACTCCGGCCGTGAACGTTTCGCATCACCTCAACGTGCTTCGACATGCAAGGCTGATCAAAGGAAATAAGAAGGGCCGTTTCGTCTGGTATTCTCTGCAACCAGGTGTTTTGCAGGAAGTCGTCGAAGCCGGGATTCCCAAGGAAGTTCTCGATTTGAACTGCTGCAAACTCGAACTTCGCATGGGTAAAAACGATAAGTGCTAAAGTTTTCGGAGCACGAACGTGCACGGAGACTGAGGGGCTTCCGACTCATAGAGTTTCCAATCGAACAATTTCTTATCCAATTTTTCCAGCCAATTCCGAACGGCGTTTGCCTCTTCCTCCCCTCCGGGATGACCGACATAAGCGACAATTGTTACGAGGCCGTTGGGTTTCAGATAGTTCAGCCCGCATTCTATTGCGGTGAGTGTCGTCTCTGGCTGGGTAACGAGAGATTTGTCGCTTCCCGGGCGGTAGCCGAGATTAAAAGTGATCGCCGCAATCTGGCCGAGATATTCCTTTGAAACCAATTCCCCCATGCGTTCGTGACCCGCCAGTATCAATCGAACATTTTCGATTTGTTCCTGCGTGAGTTTGGCTCGCGTTTGCTCGATGGCTTCCGGTTGGATATCGAAGGCAAAAACCATTCCCTGGCCTCCAACCGCCTTGGCCAAAAAGAGGGTATCGTGCCCATTTCCAGCAGTAGCATCAATCGCCTTATCCTTAGGTCGCAAATGCCCGGCCAGCAGTTCATGGACCAGATTCGTCATTCGAGTTTTCAATGGGCACTCCCAAAACGCGTCCAGGAAAGTTGCGTCGGAATGGGTGTCGCATCGATCAGAAAGTTGGCAAAGTGTAGCGATACCAAAGGTGCGTACAAGGCTCCCTTGGTACCCAGACCATTGAAAAAACCGAGCTGTGGCAGATCCGGAGCCAAGCCTATGGCCGGTTTGAGATCACGCAAAATGGGTCTAATGGCCGCTCGATGATCTACAATCTCAAAATCACGTTTTAAAAATTCCTTCAGTCTTTTTAAAATCAGTTCTCGACCGGCCTGGGTGGGAGCCGAATCCAGCTCTTTCCACTCATAGGTTGATCCTGCCCGATAAATTTCATTACCGCACCGAGCCAGCCAAATTCCTCGATGAACGACTCGTGTTTCCTGCAGGCCGGGTATTCGAAGGGTGAGAATTTCTCCTTTGGCCGGTAACCAGTCTGCAAGCAATCGCGGATTTCGCCGTTCCTGATGACCGGTACAGGATATCAGCTGACAAGCAGTTAGCTTCCAGCGAGGAACGTAAACACGATCACGGAGCAGTTCGATGTCCTCAGATAAATCGAGTCGATCAGTTAGAAATCTTTGCTGACTTCGCAGGTAATCTCGAGTGGCTTGGAGATATTCTGGACAATTCAGGACACCCGCTACTGGCATCTCGAAGCTCCCGTGGGGTTGTTCGAAGTCATTTGGATCGAGTGTCGAGCTCGGGTCGGAGCGAAGCAAATGAGGTTCCACTTGCAACTGGGCTTCAAATCTTTGGAGCTCTTTCTGCTCAGTAAAAATTCGAACCATGGGAGCCAGAGTGAGGATCGACGCTTGGGTGAACCGTTCGACTTGCTGATAGAAATGTTTCGCTAACGGCCAGTAATCATCCCAACCCTCGGTTTTTACCAGTCGTTTACCGGTGAGAGGCGTGAGAAGCCCGGCCGCGATTTTTGAGGAAGTGACTTCGTCTACAGGGTCGACAACGCAGACGCTCTTGCCTCGCCAGATCAATTGCCATGCGAGAGTGCTGCCGGCAAGCCCCTGTCCGAGTATCAGGTAGTCGAAATGATCCATCGAATAGATCTAGAGAATTTGGAGAATTTCTTGAGACCCGAGGTTGATCCACTTTGCCGGAATGTGCATTTTGATACGGCAGCAATTAAATTCTAAATTACAACGCAAAATCCAGCTTAAAGAAAACTCAGTTTCGATTCTCAAGCTTCACTGGAATATCGGGTTGCACTTGTTTTTTTACTCACTCGGGTTTATCCAATCGCCTGCCGAGAAAGAAGGATCTTAAATGCGTGGGAACGGATTGTTGCCCGGTGGAGGGATGGGTCTCTCCTGTGTATTCGCAATCTTACTTATCGTGAGCAGGCCCGTTTATAGCTATGCTCGCCAGGATCCCTCGGAAGCCACTCCTAAAACTCCGATCATTTCACCGCCAGAATTAGATTCCAAACTTATAACGCCAGAAGCTCCAAGCAATGGCTTCAAGGAATTTCTTTCCGTTAAGGTCGTCGATGGCACTCTCCCGCCTTCGGTAGTACTGCCGCCCGGTTCCGCATCAGAATTCTCCAAAGCCACTGATCCCAGTCAACGCACCGTGCTCCCTTCAGGGCCCACCGTATTCGGTATTGCAGGGATTTCGATCTATCCCGTTGGGGAGCGAACTGGCCCGAACGGACTCGAGTACAATCAACTTTTCTCTCTGAATCTCGATCTGAACATCTGGCTCTGGCGGAGCCAAGGACTCTATTTGACGAATCAGATGGTTTTCTGGGGACAGAAACCGGGAATCGGGATCACCAATTCGAGTCAGGGTAATTTTGACTTCAGCAAACGGGAATATGATTTTACGATCGGTGCCGCCTGGAACTACTCCGGGCCTTGGGAAGCGCGATTCTTTGCTTATTCCTACAACAACTTGAACCGCGGAACTTCTCTGGCCAGTCCCAATGGTTTTAACGACGGCGTCGCACTGGAACAACGATTATACCTCGGCGATGGATATACTTTGCTGGGCACGTCCGATTACGACATCGCCCGGACTTCCTATCTGGGTGTCGGCTACTATCCCACAAAAAATATGACAGATACACAGGGATATCTCTTTAAACCCGGGCTATTCGGCGAGAGCTATCTCTTCTATGACCTGATCGATAAAACCCTTTATGCTTATCTTCAAAGCTCGCTCATTTTTAGAAATGATTTCTCACCGAAACTTCTACAGTCCGATCTCGGGCTTGCCTGGCGACCGTTCGAAGAACACAAGCGGCTAGAATTTCGATTGGGCGTCAACAATACTTGGGACATTATGCGCAAAGACGCGCAAACGGGAATTTACGCGGCCATTCGATTTACATTCTGATTGAATTATTTCTTCCGAGTGTTTGTCTCGTTTCTACTTTTCGATCACAAAACAGCCTTATTCCGGCACTCCGGAATTCAATCACGGCCACTAACACTCACCAGTCTTGTTCAAATCTTCATAGAAGATTTTTTTGAGCTATTTCCCGATAAATAATGTGCTTTCTGACCGGGCAATGCTTCAGAAGCAGGCTGCATCGACCTCACCGCGTCGAAAATTGCTATACTAAGAAGATAGGAAGTGGCACATTTGAAGAAGCTTGGCGCCTCGTTCAACACGTCTACTTCACAACAATCTCTTTTGGGACCGCGAAATCTCATTTCGTCGGTATAGGCTTTTGATGTCAGATAGTGTGACCGTGGAAAGTACGTCCGGCTTTTTGGAACTGGGGCTCGATCCCCGAATAATCAAGGCATTGAATTACGACACTCCTTCCCCGATTCAGCGGGAATCGATTCCTCACCTGCTAGAAGGTAAAGATCTGGTCGGCTTGGCCGGCACAGGAACGGGTAAAACCGCAGCTTTTTCCCTGCCCTTGATTCATCGCTTAGCAAATTCGCCGAACAAAAATCGGGGAACTTCCATTCTCGTTCTCGTACCCACACGCGAACTGGCGATGCAGGTTGCCAAGGCTATGCAGACCTATGGCAAACCGCTGGGAATCGATGTTCTGGCCGTTTACGGAGGTACGGGCTATGGTGATCAAATCCGTTCGATCCGCCGAGGCATCGATGTGATCGTCGCCACTCCCGGCCGATCGCTGGATCTGATTCAAAAAGGCAAACTTCCGTTGAATGACATTACGGCGGTAGTCCTGGACGAAGCCGACGAAATGCTCGATATGGGTTTCGCCGAAGATATTGAAGCCATTTTGTCGGAGACGCCCAAAGCCCGGCAGACGATGCTCTTTTCGGCCACTATGCCGCCACGAATCGAAGCGATTGCTTCCCGACATCTGCAAAATCCGGTTCGCATTAAAGTTGCCCGCGAAAAAACAGCGCACGACGAAGTTCCTAAAGTTCGTCAGCAGGCCTATCTGATTCAACGCCAGAATAAGCTGGCCGCCCTCGGTCGCATTCTCGACATGGAAATGCCGACCTCGGCTATCATCTTCTGCCGAACTCGCACCGAGGCCGATGATCTCACCGAAATGCTCAGCCATCGCGGCTACAGCCCACTGGCACTGCACGGCGGTCTTTCGCAGGAACAACGCGACCGCGTCATGAAGAAATTCCGCGAAGGAGCAGCAGACCTGCTCATCGCTACCGACATTGCGGCCCGCGGGTTGGATATCAAACACCTTTCGCACGTGGTGAACTTCGATGTTCCTACCCAGGCGGAAGCCTATGTGCATCGCATCGGTCGTGTGGGACGGGCAGGTCGCGAAGGTGTGGCCATCACGCTTTCCACTCCTCGCGAGCAGTGGCAATTAAACACCATCGAACGGGAAACCAAGCAAAAGATCGAAATCGTCCGCATTCCGACAGTGGTCGAACTGCGCAAGAAGCGGTTGGAGAAGACAGCTGGTGATTTGCGGGAGCTTCTGGTCAAAGCCGATTTCAGCGACGATCTGCGAGCCATGTTGGGCTCCCTCGAGGAAGATTTTGATGTTCGGGATGTTGCCCTGGCGGCAGCCAAACTGTTGAGCCAGAACGGGAAAACTGAAACGGAAGAAAAAGACATCCCTGCCGTCAGCGAAGAGAAACAGCGGAATAATCGATCCGGACCGGGAGGACAGGGAGGATCGGGCGGTCACGGCGGCAACCGCGAAGGTCGTCCGATTCGCAGTGGCGAGCAGGATCGCAAGCGAGCCGGTGCTCGACCGACTGCCAAGGGAATGGCCAAGATCTACTTTGGTATCGGTTTCGATGCCAACGTTGGTCCGCGAGACCTCGTCGGAGCCATTGCAAACGAAGCGGGCATAGCCGGCAAGGATCTTGGGGCAATCGACATAACCGATCGATTTTCGCTAGTCGAAGTGCCGCAGGATGTAGCGGCCTATGTGGTGGAAGCTATGCAGGGGACTCGTATCCGCGGTCGCAAGGTGAATGTTCGTCCAGACCGCATGCCCAAGAGCTGATATTCCAAAAAAAGCTGGGAGATTTCTCTCCCAGCTTTCACATCATTTGGACAGATCCACGCAGATAATTTCTTTGTCGTTGCGAACGTAGATGTGCTTATTGGCGTAAGCCGGGGCACACCACAGCACATCGTGGCCGAATGCATTGTTCGTCGGTGTCAGCAGTTTCGTCCGATCGATCTCTTCATAACCTTTGGGAGAGAGCTTGCCGATTACCAATTCTCCCTTTTCCGTAAAGAAGAAATATCGATCTTCATTCTTCACGATGAAGGCGGTGGCACAGGGTGCGGGACGATCCGTTTCGGAAGTAGCCACCGGCTGGGCGGTTTCCCAGAGCCGCTTGCCGCTCGGCATTTCCACCGCGTAAGTCGTACCGTTCGAGTCCATGCCATAGATGACATTGTCCACCAGCATCGGCTGGACATTCAAGGGTGATATGCCATACTTTTGTTTGTCTTTCCAAACCACCTCAACGCCCGGCTTTTCTTTATTTAATTTCAGAAGAAGATTCTTGTTCAAATATCCGCCGACGAACAGATAATCGCCGAAAACCAACGGCGTCATGATAATAGAGTTGTTCGTCGCTTCGTATGGGGTCGTCCAAAATTCTTTGCCTGTTTCGGGATCGAGAGAAGTCACGGCATTTGGGGCCATAACTATCAGTTGGCGTGTCCCACCGGATTGAATGATCGTCGGAGGGGAATACCCCTGCCCCCCATCACCCGGGTTCGCGGGTGAAGTTCGCGCTTTCCAGATCTCCTTGCCCGTTTCGATGTCGAACGCGGCGACGTGGGAGCCATTTCCACCCACCAGGGTGATGAGTTTCTTTCCGTCGATGAGCGGATGACCGGCATAACCCCAGAGAGCCGATTTGGTCTTGTATTCCGCTTTCAGATCATGGGACCAGATCACTTTGCCTGTAGCAGCATCGAGACAGACCAAATTGCCTTCCGCGCCGAGGTTGTAAACCTTTCCGGTGCGATATTCGGGCGTGCAGCGCGGGCCAGCGGGGTAGGAAATTGCGTAGCGGACGGGATATTCGTACTTCCATAGTTCCTTACCGGTTTTTTCATCCAGGCAGAGAACGCGTTCCGTACCATCATTCGGCTTGCGGGCGAAATTGTCGACCTTCACATTATCTTTTGTAATGAAATCGGTCACGAAGACTTTGCCTTCGGCCACGGCAGGACCCGCGTACCCGCCACCCACTTCCGCACGCCAAAGAACGTTGGGGCCTTCCTTCGGAAATTTTTCGAGAATGCCCTTCTCACGCCAGATATTATCCCGCTGGGGGCCCATCCACTGCGGCCAGTCATCCGCACGTGCGTTACTTCCCAGTAGGAATACAGATAGCAAAGCCCATTTTTTCATCGGTTTCTCCGAGGTGTGTATCCAGGTACCTGGAATTATTATAGAAAGTGAGATTTAGCAAAATCGTTTCGTACAAGTCTGCAAAAAACTTCCCCGAAGCCGATGCATGGGCTAAAATAGTATTACCTACCTGACGCTCTGTTTTGAGATCTGTCCGCTGCCGTTGGAGCTTTCCCTTGAAGATTATTGCCGTTTGGATCGGATTATTTACTGCGAGCGTTGCGTACGGTGATGAACCCAAATTCCCAGCCGAACAGGTCGAATTTTTTGAAGCCAAAGTACGTCCCTTATTGATCGAAAGCTGCTATCCGTGTCATTCGGACAAAAAGCAGTCCGGCAGTCTTCGGCTCGATAGTCGAAAAACGATCCTCGAAGGAGGCGACACCGGCCCGGCGGCAGTACCGGGCAATCCAGACAAGAGCCTCCTGATCAAGGCCATTCGCTACGAGGGCGATCTCAAGATGCCTGAAAAGCAGAAGCTGGATCCTGCCAAAATTGAAATTCTTGTCTCCTGGGTAAAACAGGGGATGCCTTTTCCGGATAAGGGAGCGGTCATCACGAAAGCCGATGCGATGGAAGCCGCCAAGAAGCACTGGGCGTTTCAACCATTATCTCATCCCAAAGGCGAATCCATCGATGAATTCATCGATACGAAGTTGAAAAGCCAAAATCTGAAACGAAATCCCGCAGCCGATAAGCGAGTTCTGATTCGAAGACTTTACTTCGACCTATTGGGATTACCGCCCAGGCCCGATGAAATCGACGCTTTCGCTCAGGACCATGATCCCAAGGCTTACGAAAAATTGATTGACAAGTTGCTGGCGAATCCGCACTACGGCGAGCGTTGGGGCCGCTACTGGCTCGATTATGCCCGTTACTCCGATACCAAAGGTTATCTCGCGGGCGGCGTTGATCGCAACTATCCGTACGCGTATACCTACCGCGACTGGGTCGTAAAGGCTATGAACGAGGATATGCCTTACGATCGCTTTGTGAAACTGCAATTGGCGGCCGATCGCGTGGCCAAGCCGGAAGAGTCGTCTGATCTAGCCGCTATGGGATTTCTGACGGTCGGCCGACGATTTCTTGGGGATGGCAACGATATTATCGACGACCGAATCGACGTCGTGTTTCGGACCTTCCAGGGTTTAACCGTAACTTGTGCGCGTTGTCACGATCATAAATTCGACCCGATTCCGACCAAAGATTACTATGCCATGCACGGGGTTTTCAATTCGTCCGTGGAACCGGTGGACCTTCCCCTGCTGACGTCCCCTAAAGAAACCTCCGAATACAAAGCTTTCAGCGAGGAGTTAAGCAAGAGGGAATCTGCCGTCACCGACTATCAGAAAAAACGCCGATCGGAATTCGTCGCAGGACTGAAATCATCACCCTTGATTACCAAATACCTTCTCCTGGAGCGAAAAGAACGCAACACACCGGGAGATAAACTGCGGCCGATTTTCCAGGATCGGGAACTCTTCCAATTTGTTTTCACCCGCTACAGGCAGGTAGTCGCTGACAAGAAGAACGCAAGTATTTTCTCCCTCTGGATCGAACTGGCTGCCCTGTCTCCGGAAAATTTCGAACTCAAGTCCCAGGAATTGCTTTCCGCGGCTGCGAAAAGCGAAAGCAAGCTGATAACGGATCCGATCGTGCTGAAGGCTTTTGAAGTCAAGAAGCCGAAAACTTTGGCCGAAGCGGCTCAAATCCTGGCCAAACTCCTTGCCGAGTCCATTGAGCTCAAAAACAAGTTCCCAGAACAAGGTCCGTTGGCGAATTTAGTCACGGAAACGGGAGGCCTGGCAAACTTCCAGGATGCGGAAATCGACCAGATGTTCAACACGGCGGATCGCAACAAGATCAACGCCCTGAAAGCCAAGGTCGAAGAGTGGAAAGTTAAATCGCCCGCCGCTCCGCCCCGTGCAATGGTCATGGTGGACGCCGTGAAACCACACGATTCGCGGATCTTTGTGCGAGGTAACCCGGGGAATCAAGGGGCCATCGCACCGCGTCAATTTCTGGAAGTTCTGAGCCATGACCCAAAGCCGTTCAAGATTGGCAGCGGCAGGCAGGAAATGGCCGAGGCGATTGCGAACAAGGATAATCCGCTCACAGCCCGCGTGATGGTCAACCGCCTCTGGCAGTTGCACTTTGGACAGGGAATTGTTCGAACTCCCTCCGACTTCGGCTTACGTTCCGATCCGCCGACGCACCCCGAACTGCTGGACTGGCTGGCCAATAAGTTCATGGAGGATGGCTGGTCAATCAAAAGACTGCATAAGCGGATATTGATGAGCGAAACTTACCGACAAACCAGCGACATTTCTGCACAAATTGCCAAACTCGATGCGGAAAATCGGCTACTGAGTCATCAAAATCGTCGCCGACTCGATTTTGAAAGTCTGCGGGACTCGCTTCTCTTCACCTCCGGTAAACTGGACGAGAAATTTGGCGGAAAACCCGTTGAGCTTTTCGATGAACCTTATCCAAATCGACGATCGATCTATGGTCAGGTCGATAGGCAAAATCTCCCCGGGACTTTCCGTATATTTGACTTTGCCTCACCCGATTCCCATAGTCCTCAGCGGTTCCAGACCACGGTTCCCCAACAGGGTCTTTTTCTGCTGAATAGCCCTTTCCTGGCGGAACAGGCCAGAGCCCTGGTCGATCGATCTGAAGTAGCGCGAGAAACGGATGCGAAGCGGAAAATCGAAGAAATGGTTTATCTCGTGCTTGGTCGAAAAGCAACGCAAATGGAAGTGGAGCGATCTCTACAGTTCATCAAATTGAAGCTGAATGACAAGCCGTACACCGTGGATGATGCGGCGCTCTCCTGGTCGTACGGCTACGGCGAAGTAAATGAGAAAAAAGGGTTCGTCGCCAAGTTCACGCCCTACTCTCATTGGACGGGAACAGCCTGGCAGGGTGGTGCCAAATTGCCCGATCCCAAGACGGGCTGGACTATGCTGAATGCTCAAGGCGGTCATCCCGGCGATAATCCTCATTTCGCCGCCATTCGACGCTGGACTTCCCCGGCGAAAATGGATATTTCGATCACCAGTACGCTTCGACATCCCAATAAGGATGGGGATGGAGTGCGAGGGGCGATCATTTCCAATAAACGTGGTGTATTACATGAGGAGATCGTTCACAACTCTTCGAAAGAACTCAGCCTGAAAAAATACGCCGTGGAAAAAGGCGAGACAATCGATTTCGTTGCAGATTGTCACAAAGACACCAATAGCGACAGTTTCAGCTGGGCCCCTCTGATCAAACAAATCGGGGGAGAAGGCAGATCCTGGGATGCCACTCGCGATTTCCGAGGGCCAAAAGTTCCTGTGAAAGAAGTGAAATTCGGAGAATGGGAAGAACTCGCCCAGATACTACTGCTGAGTAACGAGTTTGCCTTTGTCGATTAACAGCGGGGAGTTACAGAACTAGATAATCGATAGACACACATGAAATTATTCCTCGTACTCCTCTTACTGCTCGCAACTGAAACGAAACTCACGCTTTCGGTTGATAAAGAAGCTCTACCTGCTACTCTCAGCAAGAATTTGCAACCCTTGCTCGCTCCCCAATCCTTTCGCGTCAACGATGCGTCCGGTCAGGCACTTCTTACCTTCTGGATCCGGAAGGAGATCCCACTGGAGGCAACCAAGGATCAGATCGAAAATGGCGTAACTTACCGAGAAGTCGTTCCAGGCTCGTTGATCGGCTGCCTGGAAGTCCACCAGCAATGGACCGATTTTCGCAAGCAAACTATTAAACCGGGTGTTTACACTCTCCGACTCGCGATTCAACCGATGACCGGCGATCACGAAGGCACGGCTCCCCACCAGGATTTCTGCTTGCTCTGCCCCGTTGAAAAAGACATCAGCGTGGAGGCCGTCGGATTGGAAAAGTTAGTACAGTTAAGTTCCAAAGTTACGGGGACCGCTCACCCTTCGGTGATGCTGCTCTTTCCCGTTAAGAAACTAGCGGAGTTGAAGGAACCAAAACTGGAAGAGCCGATGACTTCGGTCCAGACGTTGGTACTGGTTCGGGATGCAGCCGCTGAAAAAATGAAAACTCAGATCGGATTTGCCTTCACGGTTGAAGGCGTACGCAAAGATTGATTTATATAGAAGTTAAGCCATGATTGGTTTTATCAGTTGGCCGTGCACATCGGTTAGCCGGCGGTCGATCCCATTATGTCGAAATGTCAGTTTCGTATGATCGATGCCAAGTAAATGTAAAACGGTGGCATGGACGTCGTACACTTCCGTCGGGTGCTTCCGATCGGCCGGTTTGTATCCGAAATCATCGCTTGGTCCGTGGCTGACGCCCCCTCGGATTCCCCCACCGCAAAGCCAGTTCGTAAAGCAGTAGGGGTTGTGGTCCCGACCTTTACCTCCCTGACTCGAAGGCATTCGTCCGAACTCCGTAGTCCAGAGAACGATTGTATCCTCGAGTAATCCTCGCTGCTTCAGATCCTGAATCAACGCGGCGGCTCCTTTAGCCATGCCGTAAGCCAGAGGGCCATGGTCTCGTTTCACATCCTCGTGGCTATCCCAGTTACGACGAGGAAAACCGTTATCGTTGCCACTCCAGATTTGAACGAAGCGGACTCCTCTCTCGAGAAGTCTGCGCGCGACCAGACATTTTCTGGAAAAATACTCCGTCTCTTCGAGAGGGTTGATCTCCTTGTCGAAGGAAGTCTTCCCGTGATCCAGTCCGTAGAGTTTCATCACATGGGCAGGTTCCTTGCTGATATCCAGAGCTTCGGGAGCCGCGAGTTGCATCTTGGCCGCCAGTTCGTAACTTCGGATGCGAGCTTCCAATCGTTCATCGCCGAGGTGCTGGCTGGCGTGCTCTCGATTCAATTTGCTCAATAGTCCAATTGCTTCTTTGTCCCCATCGGGTGTGACATATTTCAGATGCTCATCTGGAAAAAGATCTTCGATAGGATTCTTCTCGCCCGGATAGACCGACATTCCCGAATGCTGGGCAGGCAGAAATGCGCTATCCCAGTTTTTAGTTCCATTCGAGGCTAGCCCGCGATGGTCGGGCAATACAACAAACGTCGGCAAGTTATCTTGGAGACTTCCCAGTCCATAGCTCACCCAGCAACCCATTCCCGGAAATCCCGGCCGGTTGAAACCCGTCGTTTGAAGCAGAGTACCCTGACTGTGCACTCCGGTCTTACCCACCATGTTGTGAACGAAAGCCAGTTCGTCGGCGACGGCACCGAGCGGCGAAACCACTTCGGAAAGGAGTTTGCCGCTTTTTCCATAAGGTTTGAAATCCCAGAGCGGCTTTAGCCAGGGTCCCAGCCCGTTCTGAAAGGCCTCGACATGCTCGCCGAAGTTCGAAGGCTGGCCGTGCCGCTTGACGAGTTCCGGTTTGTAGTCGAATAGATCGATGTGGCTCGCTCCACCCGCCATGAATAGTTGTACAACTCGCTTCGCCTTGGCGGGATGGTGTGGTGCGGCCAGCAGTTTCTCCCGAGAGAGCAAGCAAGCCAGAGGAAGCGAACTGAATGCTTGCAGAAAGTGTCGACGATTCATAGTGGAAGCCCCTTCTCAGTCGACAAAAATGAATTCATTCAAGTTCAAAATCACGCGGCAGGTGTTGGCCAAACCATATTTCTCGGCATACTTGGTCAGTTCCACGCGCTCCGTTTCGGTGGGAGTCCGACCGAAAGCCATCTGGTAGGCGGCATCGATTCTTTTCGGGAAAGTATCTCCCTGCTTTTCAATACGATCGGCAAAATGCTTTGCCATGACCAGACTCAGGCGATTATTCAGTAGCGCCAGGGCCTGCTGAGGCGACAGCGTCTGATTTCTTTTATCGACCGATAGGGCAGGATCGGCACAATCCAGCGCGGCCATAAACGGTTGCGATTTTGAACGCACCACAAAGCGATAAACCGAGCGACGGTGGGATTTCGGATCTTCCGGGTCATAGAGCTGATATTCGTAGTGCGGCGAATGCTCCGGTTTCTCAATCACGAAGTCCTGGAAACTGGGGCCTCCCATGGAAAAATCCAGCTGACCGCTCACAAAAAGAATTGCGTCGCGGATCGCCTCCGCCTCCAGTTTACGACGATTCTGCCGCCAGAGGTAACGATTGTCGGCATCCCGTTTTTCAAACTCGGGACGTGATTCGGACGACTGCCGATAGGTGGCACTGTTAACTATCAAGCGATGTAGCTCTTTGATGGACTGGCCGTTGTCGCGAAATTGGATCGCCAGATAATCGAGGAGTTCGGGATGAGTGGGAGTTTGTCCCATCCGGCCGAAATCGTTCGGGGAATCGACCAGGCCTTTTCCGAAGTGGTATTGCCAGACCCGATTGGCGATAGAACGCCAGACTAGCGGATTTTCCTTATCCGTCAACCATTTGGCCAGAGCAGCTCGCCGGTCGCTCTCATTGCTCTGAGGGGGAAGATCGAAAGACGAAGACAGTGAAAAAGCCGAGATCGCCCCGGCTCCAACGATTTTCCCCGGCTTAGTGACATCCCCGCGCGGGAGGATGTGAATCGCACGTGGCAATCCACCGGAGGCACCCGTTCCTACAAAAGTTCCCGAACCGGAATAGACACAGCCGATGTACGCACGCTGTTGTGGCGGTAGAGCTTTTATTTGAATTCGTATCGCTGCCTGCTTTTTTTCGATCAGTTGCCCCGATTCCAGTATCTCCTGGCCCGCTTTATCTCGAATCAATTTTTCCCGCTCGGCTCGCAAATCCACAGCACTTTCCGAGGAAGGCGGATAGATACCATCGGTAAGATTCGCTTTCGCCCAGCGTGTAGGGGCTTCAATGCTGTCCAAGGCGGTCACGGGAGCTTTGGCAGCCAGGTTTTTTCCCAAGGCATCAACCGCTTCCACTTCCGCCAGAGCGAAGTTGTAATCGCCTTGTCGGAGGGCGAGTTTGGTGGCCGTGATGCGTAAATATCGACCTGCTTTATTCCCGGCGGGAAGCCGGACTGGCTTTAGGCCCGGATTCTGAAAATCGGATACCGTCTGATCGGCAATCAACAGCTTATTTTTAAACTCGGGTTCGTTCGCCAACTCCACCCGGAACCGCACTGGAAACCCAAAACCCGCACCAATGCCGTTGAAATCATCGTAGCACGGATAGAGAATCACTCTATCGAGTGTGACAACAGTTCTCAAATCGATCTGAACCCATTTGACTGATGACGGTTCGGAAGCCAGTTGGCTGTGATAACCATACTCCGGGCGAAGACTTTTTCCGTTTGCCTTCGTAGCCTGAATCAGGCGTGCATCCAGATCAGCAAGCGGCTTACCAATTTTCTGAAGCAGTAAGTTGCTCCAGGTTTTCAATTCCTGTGCCAGTTCTCCCTCACGTTTTTGAAGCTCCGACCTCTGCCGAGCCACGCGAGGATCGGCATCGTAAGCCTGATCGGCCCGGTCCAATGCCGCGAAAACCGCTTGTAGCCGATAGTAATCTTCCTGCAAAATGGGATCGAATTTGTGATTGTGGCACTGGGCACAATGCACCGTGAGACTCATGAAGGAACTCATCGTATTGGCGACCATATCATCGCGATCCAGATGACGAGCGACCTTCCCATCGATCTTGTCTTCGGGAAGTTCAGCATGCCCGATGAAGTCCCACGGCCCCGCGGAAATGAAACCGAGCGCTTCTATGCCATCTACCGTTCCGGGAAAAAGGACATCGCCCGCTATTTGCTCCTGAACGAACCGGCCGTAGGGCTTGTCCTGATTCAAAGACCGAATCACATAATCGCGATAAGGCCAAGCATTGGGACGCGGTTTATCTTTATCGTAGCCGTGCGTTTCACCGAAATGAACGACATCCAGCCAGTGCCGAGCCCAACGTTCGCCGTACTGAGGCGAGGCCAGCAGTTTATCGACCAGTTTTTCGTAAGCCCTAGGATCGCCATCTTTCAAAAAGGCTTCGATCTCCTCGGGTTTCGGAGGTAAACCTACCAAATCGAAATACAAGCGACGGATGAGTGTTCGTCGATCCGCTTCCTTCGATGCATTGAGTTTCTCTGTCTTTAACTTCGCCTCAATGAATCGATCAATCTCATTGCGAGCCCAATCACTTTTCGGAGGAAGCACTGGTTTTTGCATCGATTTCCAGGCCCAATGATCCATCCGCCGCAATTCCTCTTTCTTTTTGTCCTCTTCACTCACCGGCCACAAAGCTCCATTAGCGATCCACTGTCGGAGTAACGCAATCTGTTTCTCTTCCAGAGCTTTCCCGTCGGGCGGCATCCGCGTGTCCGCCTCTTTCGATTTGACGCGAACCAGCAGCTGACTTCCTTCGACATTTTTAGGAAGAACCGCGGGCAGTTCGGAATCACCGCCTCGGCGAGCATCGACAGGGTTGTCCAGCCGCAGTCCTCCCTTCTGTTTCTCTGGTCCGTGACAACTGATGCAGTGCTGTTTCAGAATCGGCCGAATTTGAGAATCGAAGTCGATACCCTGTTCCGAGGCCATGCCCAGTGAGGGGTAAAGTAAAATCCATATCGAGCAAGCGGTCGTCAAATTCAGGAGAGACATATCTATCGATTCCCTCGAATGGGAAGCACCGGCGGGATTCTGAAGTATACCAAATGAAAGAGGGGAGTGAAAGCGGGAAGGATTCGTGTGCGCAAAATAAGAGCCCCTTTCCAAGAAAGGGGCCCAGAGATTTAAAATCTATCCGCCAAGACTACTTTTGGAACAAACGCGATCGCTTGTTAGCCGACGATTCAAGATAGGCCAACAGGTCGAGAATCTCTTCTTCCGTCAGCATATCGACCAGATGCTCGGGCATAGGTGATACTTTCGAAACTTCTCGAATTTCAATTTCATTTTTCTTGATCTCGACACGATCAATCGACAGCGGATCGGGTTGCACGGCAATCTTTTCCGGTGTGTCATCGACAATTCGGCCCACTACCGTCTTGCCGCCAACGGTAACAATTCGCTCGTTCATATACTGTTCCGACAGCACCTTGGAAGGCTCAATAATCGATTCCAGAATAGCGCGGCGATCGAACCGGCTGGCGACCGAAGTCAAATCGGGGCCGACCGCACCGCCTTCATCGCCCAGGCGATGACATTTCACGCACTGGCCCACAACAAAGGCTTCTTTGCCTTTTTCGAAATTGCGGCCGCGATCCACCTTATCGAGTTTGGGCATGATATCCGACATGGTGTAAGCTTTGACCACTGTAGTACGAGGCTTGTAGTTATAAGTTGCGACGGCCGTGACGTTCAGAGTCTTGAGCAGCGGTTCCAGTTCTTTTCGTTCAGAATCGAGTAGATTCGAAACTGCCTCGCGAAGGAAGTTCTTCAGGAAGTTGGGGAAGCTGGCTCCCTCCGAATACCCGCGCCCAGCATCGGCGAACCATTTGTCCATCATGGGATCGTGCTTGAGTGACTTCCAATCCTTTTTGAAATAGCTGAAGTATTCCTTGCGTTGATCCATGGTCCAGTTGCCGGGCAACAAGGTCCGCAGATGGAACAGGAAGAACAAAACATCTTCCTGGTAGGTGGCGTGAGCCATCTCTTTGAGTACTTTCGTCGCAATTCCGGGAGCTTGCAGATAAATCAAGAGTTGAGCGGTTTCCCGGTTCAAATCCCGGCTCGCCGTCGGGAAGAGCGGATCGACTTCCGCGATAATCTTCTTCGCTATAGTGAAAGCAGGCCGTCCCTGTCGAATGAAGGCAAGATCCCACACCCGCAGTTTGTCCAGTTGCAGCACCGGCGATAATGAGGAGATCGGAAAAGCTTCCAGGGCCTTGAGCAATTCCGGTTGAAGCTTGGCATCACCGACACGAGCCAGAGCCAACAAAGCGGTCAGTGCGGCGGCCGGATTTTTCTCGGTCAGCGCCTTGTCCTTCCATTCGGCCACTGGCTGAGCTTCCAGAGCGATGCGGGCGGAATACTGCAAAAATCGATCAGGGCTGCTCAGGTGCGGCCAGACAAACGATACAGCTTTGGGATCGACTTTACCCTGAAAAGCTTCGATTTCATGCCGAAGTTTTCTCTCTGCTTCGCCAGCGGTATTCTTCAAATCGGCCGGAGCAGTCGATTCCTTGCCAGTATACGTGACACGATAAAGACCGGATTGATTGTTTCGACCGCCAATTGTGAAATAAAGAGCGCCATCATTGCCCACTACCGCGTCCGTTAAGGGCAACGGCTTTTTGGGTGCATTCGGATCGGTGAGGCTGATGGGAGCCACAAAGTTTTCGAAGGTGGCCGTGTAGCTGGATCCTTTGGGGGTCAAATGCACAGCCAAAAGTCGCCCGTAGGTCCAATCGAGCATGTAGAGTGCTTTTTGATATTTCGCTGGGAATTTGGCCCCGGTGCCGTTGGTCACACCGGTGGGAGAGCCGACACCGACATCTACTGCCGCAGGCAGGCTATCCGGATAGTAGGAGGGCCATTTTCCGGTGCCGGAACGCCAGCCGAATTCCGCACCGCTAATGCAGTGAAGGATGCGAATCGGCCGATACCAGGGCATGCCCCAGTCCCATTCCATATCGCTATCGAAAGCGAATAATTCGCCATCACCATTAAACGCCATGTCATAAGTGTTGCGAAACCCCGCTAGCATCAACTGAATTTTCTGACCATCTGCATCGGTTCGAACGATATAACCGCCCGGGGCTACAATACCCGCGGCGTGGCCATTGCCATCCCATTGTCGGGGTAGCAGGTGATCTTCTTTATAATTGCGGTGCGGCGAATCCTCGGAGAGCCCCTTGGGTAATTTGGTATGATTGCCGTTCACCACATAAATCATCTTGTCCGGCCCCAGGACTAAAGCGTGCGGGCCATGTTCACCGTCCCCTTCAAACCGTTTCAGAAACTTAACGCTAAACTTGCCGCTGTCACCTGCTTCATTGCAGCGATAGAGCCCGAAACCTTCGGGGCCACTGGCATTTACATACAGGCTGTCGAACGCCCAGAGTAAACCCATCGCTTCGCTCAAAGGGATATCCAACTTTTCGACCTTGGAAACTTTGCCATCCATGATGGTGAAACGCAGCATCGGCTGGGACCGCTGACCGGAAACGATCAAACGACCGGCCCCATCCTTGCACATGTTGATCCAGGAACCCTCGCTTGCCGAATCGGACGTGTGGATCAATTCGACTTTGAAATCGGGAAGCGTCTTGAGAAACTCCGCTTCGGTAGCGGAGCGTTTTGGCCCTGTCGACTTCTTTTGAGCTGTCTTCTTTTGGGACGCCTTCGGTTCCTGAGCATTGAACGGGGAGAACGAGCCGAGGCCAACCAAAAGGCCCAGTATCGCTGCGCACCTAGCTATCTTCCGCATCACGGGAGATCCTTTCGACTTGAGAGATTCAATCACTACAAAGCAAAAAAACAGGCGGGTGGGAACATATGCCTGTCCCCTATTTATTGTCGAAAATGGGGGAGAAAGAAAGAGAAAAAGAAAAAAAGAATCGGACGATACGCCGCTCAAACAATGCTCTTGAAATCGTTCGAAAACTCTGCGAGACTTAACTGGTCTTTCCTTCCCGCCGAAAAATCGCTTCCCTTTGGATGATTTCATGAAGTCGTTCTCAGTTCCACTCTTGTGGGTTAGCCTTTGTTTGACTTATTGGGGAACTTCAACCCCTTCCGTTTGGGCGGTCGACCCGGCGGAACTTCCCAAATGTCCGCCCGGTTGGAAAGTGGAGCTGGTAGCCGCGGTACCGAAGATTCAACACCCGTCGGTAGTCTGTTGTGCCCCGGATGGGCGTGTCTTTGTGGGTGAGGACCCCATGGATATGGGCAGCGACTCTCGGACGCCGACAGATCGGATTCTCTGTTTTCACCCCGATGGCAAGGTAACGGTATTCGCTGACAACCTCTATGCCGTTTTCGGGATGGCCTACATCGACGGGAAACTTTTCGTTCATCATTGTCCGAAATTCTCAGTATTTACCGATGATCACGGTGTGGGCAAAGACCGTCAGGATCTGATCGAATGCACCAATCCCAATCCCGCCCCCGGCTTTAACGATCATATCCCTTCCAACATGCGACTGGCGATGGACGGCTATCTCTACGTCAGTACTGGTGATAAAGGGGTGTTTGGTGCCGTGGGGAAGGATGGCCGGAAATGCGAAATCTATGGCGGTGGCGTGTTCCGCATCCGCCCCGATGGCACCGGGCTCGAAACTTACTGTACGGGTACCCGCAATCACCTGGACGTCGCCATAAACCGCGAAGATGAAATCTTCACCTACGACAATACCGATGATGGCAATGGTTGGTGGACCCGCGTCACCCACATGGTAGATGGCGGATTCTACGGCTATCCCTGGGATTATAAACCCAGACGGCCCTACACACTTTGGATGATGACCGATTACGGCGGAGGAGCGCCCACCGGAGCTACTGCCTACAACGAAGATGCCTTGCCGGAAGTGTATCAGGGCAATCTGTTTCTCTGCGAATGGGGCCGAAAGCAACTGCTACGATTGATCGTTCAGCGGGAAGGCGGCAGCTACAAAATCGTCAAGCGAGAAGATTTTCTAACATCTGGGACGAAGGAGTTTCGTCCCGTAGGAATTTGTACGACGCCGGATGGGATGGGCTTCTACGTCACCGACTGGAATTTTTCAGGATGGAAGCAGAACGTTCCAGCCGGTCGGCTACTCAAGGTGACCTACACCGGGGCCAGCAAGGCGACTGAAAAACCCAAGTGGTTCGTGCCAGCCGCCATCGGTGAAAAATTTGAGGCTTCGAATGAAGATTTAATTGCCGGTCTCAAACACCCTTCTCAGGAAGTCCGGCTGGTTGCCCAACGACGGTTGATCGAAAGAGGCCCTGAAGTTTCCAAACCACTTTTGACACTCTTATCCGATAATTCGAGCCCGGCTTACGCCCGATGGAGTGCAATCTGGGCACTGGACGCGATCTCCGGAGACAGCCCGGCCACGAGGAAGGACATTGCAGTCTACCTCGGAGATTCCGATCCCTCCGTTCGAAGACAAGTCCTACGCGAATTGGGCTCTCGATCAGCAAATGAAGCCACCAGCAAGATCATTTCCTGTCTGGAAGATGCCGATGCTTCCGTGCGTTTTCAGGCCGCTACGGCACTCGGACGAATTGGTAATTCGGCCGCTATCACACCGCTTCTGCAGTACCTGAAGACAGAAGATTTATTCTCCCGATATGCGGCTTTCACCGCCTTGAACCGTATCGGACATACCGATCCGAAATATTGGGATAAGATCGTCGTCGGTTTAAGCGACCCTAATCCGCGCATTCAGGAAGGCACCACGTTTGCCATCCGCGAGACGTTTGAAAATGGTCTGGTTTATGCTTTAAAGGAATTGATCGCCGAGCCCGGAACCAATCCTAGCGTCCGAGTCCAGGCATTGCACTCTCTGGCAGAACTGCATCGGAAGCCGGCGCCCTGGAAGGGTCAGTGGTGGGGTACTCAGCCGGTTCGCAGCCCCAAGCCGCACGGCACTCTAGACTGGGTGGGAACCAAAACGGTCCTGAATACCTTGGCAGCGAGCTTAAAGGATGGGGATCCTCAGGTAGTTCACGCGGCTATCGAGGGAGTAATTGTCGCTCAGGACGAACAGTTTGTCCCTGGACTCGTGGAGCTCTTCCAGAAGGATTCCAGCACTGAGACGAGAAAACTCGTTCTGCGAGCAGCGGCCGTGATCTCGAAACCGGCACCGTTCACCGATCTCGTAACAAAAGTTCTTGAGGATCCGGTCGCGAATAAATCCCTGCTGGACGAGGCGATCAGA
This sequence comes from Telmatocola sphagniphila, assembly GCF_018398935.1. Taxonomy (GTDB): domain Bacteria; phylum Planctomycetota; class Planctomycetia; order Gemmatales; family Gemmataceae; genus Telmatocola; species Telmatocola sphagniphila. The sequence goes on from NZ_CP074694.1 coordinate 3,335,540, forward strand.
GTCGGCGACCGAATCGGCAGCCCGGGAATTCAAACGGCGCTTGTTAAACTCGTTTCTCAGGATCTTCCACCGGAGACACTTTCGAAATTGCTGCGAGCCGTCGGAAATCGAGGATTGAAAGACGCGATTCCCGCAGTCGCTAACCGCGTGAGCAACGACAACGCGAATGTCCGAGAATCGGCCGTTTTTGCACTGACGAAAATGGGAGATGCCGCTTCCCTTCATGCTTTGACCCCTCTGCTTTCTTCCCCCAACCTCGAAACCCGAAAAGTGGCCGTGAACGCCATTGGGTCTCTCAAAAGTCCTGCCGCTACAGAGGGTTTGTTGGGGGCATTTGACCGAGCCGAGACTCGCTACGAAGCTCTGCTCGGCTTATCGAAATTGACCGATTCCCGGGCACTTCCCGCCTATCTGGTCGGGTTAGCCAGCAAGAATGCCACGCTTCGGGCGGATTGCCGTAAGGCATTGAGCGATGTTCGAAATCTGGTCTATCCAGAAATCGAAAAACGATTGGATGCAGGAGCAATTTCTCCGGAAGTAGTCGGAGAATTGCAAAGCATCTACGCAGCGAAGTCTCCCATCAAGTGGAAATTGCTAGGCCCCTTCGCGGTCGACTCCGAAATTCCCTTCGATCTCCAGAAGCCCGATCTGAGGAAAGAATACTCTGGTCGGGAGGCCCGAAAGTTTCGATGGAAGTCAATTCCCACGCAAGATCGAGATCCCGCCAATTTGGACTGGCGAAGAGAAGTTCGTATCGATGGCCCCAGTAAAGCGTTTGGCCAAAGCGAAGTCTATTCTCCCGTCGCCGGAGAGATAACTCTCGAAGGAAGTTTCAGTGGTGCCGAATTGCGTTTGTGGCTGAATGGTGAACAAATTTTCAAATCGGAAAAAGCTGGTCGAATTTCGCTCAACGCTAAAACTCAGGCCGGGGAGAACATGCTCATCGCCGAAGCCCTCACCACGGGCGGTTCCTGGACTCTGCGATTGGCCGCCAACACTCCGAAATCAGGAAAACTGTTTGCGGCCAGCGCTGCCAAGCCGATCGATATCAAGAAGTTTAGCGAGCATGCTTTGAAGAAATCCGGCTCCGCCGAACGCGGTAAGCTGCTCTTCTCGGACATTCAGGGACTAGGATGCATCAAGTGTCACAAAGTCGGCAATCTTGGAACGGGAGAAGTCGGCCCCGACCTTCTCGGAGTAGGAGCCAAATACAACCGGGAAATTCTGATTGAATCGGTGCTCTACCCGTCCAAACAAATTTTGGATGGCTACCAACAAACCCGGATTGCAACTTCTTCGGGTCAGGTAAAACTGGGCATCGTTCGCGGTGAAACCGGTGATGCCATTACTCTGATTGATGTCGATGGGAAGAAAGAGTCCATTAAGAAAGTCGATATCGAAGAACGGAAAGTCCTAGATAAATCCTTGATGCCGGACGGTCTGCAGGCCGGGCTGTCGCTTCAAGATTTCAGCGACCTGATAGCCTTTTTGGAAAGCTTGAAAGAAAAGCCGCCCGAGAAAAAGTGAATCTTCTCGAGAAGCCCGATCGAGATCGGGCTTCTCGAGTATTGGTCATTTCTTGGACTTCTCAAAGCGATCGATCATCTGACGGATCATCTCCGCATTGGAAATCGGGTGAAAACCATGCCCCTGATACGGGCCCGTCACGATAACGCCATCGAACGGAGGATTGAATTTCTTTGTTGAAGCCTCCATATACTTGACCGCGTTATTCAAGAAATAATCGTCCGCATCGCCGACATAGACGTGAATCTTCCCGCCCCAGCGCGCATGCTTGGTCGGCCAGCCTTCCGTCAGAATGGTGTTCAACTCATTTTTCTTCCAGGCTTGCAAAACGCTCTTGTCAATCTTCCCGGTTTTTCCGTCCCAGAGGGGTTTGGGTTGACCATCCGCTCCCCGAGGCCCGAAGGTGGCATTCCAGGCACACCAGTCCTTGCCCGAGCGCCACCAACTATCATTGCGACCCATCACGACTTCCATCTGGCATTCGTGTCGGACCGTATAGGAGGTTTCGCCGTTCAGTTCGCGTTTGGCGGGACGTTCGAATCCATGTTTATTGATGTAGGCGTTCTCGTCCTGATAGATGTTGATCAACTCAAACGCCCGGAAATCGACCGGATCGGGCGCGAAAGACCAGCAGCCGTTGAACAAATCGGGATATTCGATCTGCAAAGCTAATGAAACCCAACCGCCCGTGGAGGCTCCTGTGGTGAACCGGGCATAACCCGCACCGATGCCTTGAAACATCTTCTCTACGTAGGGGATTAACTCTTCCGTAAGGGCTTTGCCATAAGGGCCATTGCAATCAGAATCGACGTAATAGGGATCGCCATAAGGCCCGGCCCCATCCACGTGAAGGATCAGCATGGGAATCGAAGCGCGACTATAGCGTTGAATGGCTGTATAACGAGTTCCATAGCCACCTATCGTCACCAGCAGGGGATATTTCTTTTGAGGATTCTTGTCGAAATCGGGCGGCAGACAGACACCGGCTCGCAGGTACATATCCCGGCCATGAAACTTGCTCAGCGCGGCCGATTTGATTTTCACATATTTAATTCGCTCGGATTCCTGGGGAGCATCGACCGGAACCACCTGGCTCAGTTCAATTGGAATGTTTGCCCCGGCTACAGGATCGATGTCGATTTCCTTAGGCATGCTGTAGACGTTGCCTTCCGCAGTCGGCAGATTCAATTCGAGATTGTGATGGAACACGGCTTGAATGGTATAACGCCCCTTGGGCAATCTCGATAGACTTTCGATCGGAAATATCGGACATTCCGAGCCCAACGTTATGCTTTTCCCAGCTGTAAAAGCGAGAGCATCCTTCCCGATGAAGACGGGCGCATCCAGACCGGTTTCCCCAATCCCCCGAATCGGCATAGGATTCTTACCCGACGCCATGACCACCATGATTCGCCCATCGGTGGGTTTCGCTATCAAACCCGCTTTCATCGAGACTTCGAATTTTACTTCCCCGGCATTGATATTCGCAGGGACTAGTGCCAAGAGAAAGGCCATCCATCTCATAATGTGTTCTCCAGTTGAGTTGGATTTGATTGTATAGAAGTGATACCTGGGGAAGATGACTCTCAGATAAGATCGAACTTAGAGTGAGTCCGTCTAAAATAGATTCATGCTGTACCTGGATGCCAATTCGACCACTCCCGTAAATCCCGCAGTTCGAGAAGCAATGCTTCCCTGGCTGGGCAGTTGTTTCGGCAATCCTTCCAGCGCTCACAGGTTTGGTCGTAAAGCCCGCCAAGCTCTCGAAGATGCTCGCGATCAGATCGCCGGGCTGTTGCATGCAGATTCCGACGAGGTGGTCTTTACCAGCGGCGCCACGGAATCGAATAATTTAGCTTTATTCGGACTCGTTCCGGAGTCGCCCTGTCGTTTCGCCGTGAGCCCTATCGAACATCTCTGCGTCACGGAACCCGCAAAACGGCTGCAAGCTCGAGGCTACATTGTCGATCCAATCGAAGTTGATTCGCAAGGAATCGTCAATGATCTGAATCTCGATAGTTCCACGCGCTTAATCTGCATTATGAGGGTAAATCACGAAACCGGGGCGATTCAACCGATTTCCGATCTAGTCAATGCGAGCCGAATTCAGGCTCCGCAGACTTTATTCCACTGCGACGCGGCTCAGGCGGTGGGAAAACTCCCTGTAAATTTTCGGGAACTGGGTGTGGATTCGCTCTCTGTCAGCGGGCACAAATTCCATGCACCCCAGGGTGTAGGATTACTGCTGGTGAGAAAAGGGCTAAAGCTGAGGCCTGCTTTGTTCGGTGGCCATCAACAGCAAGGTCGGAGGCCCGGTACTGAAAGCGTTATCCTCGCCATCGGGTTAGCTAAAGCTCTGGAGCTTGCGGAAGCCGAGCGGGAACAAGCCTGGGTGAGATTGAGCCGTCTTCAATCTCGTTTCTGGGAGTTGCTGAGGGATCAAGCCGTCCCCGCCATTCGAAACTCTCCGCCGCAAAGTTCTCCTTATGTCCTTAATGTGTCCTTTCCTGGATGCCGGGCTGAATTGCTGCTGATGAAACTGGATATGCTCGGCGTCGCTTGCTCCACGGGTTCTGCCTGCTCGAGCGGTTCCCTTCTTCCCTCGCCCGTTCTGAAGGCCATGCACGCGCCGGAAGAAATTCTCCGCTCGGCCATGCGCTTCAGCTGGACCCGAGATATTTCGGAGATCGAATTAGAGCAGGCCGCAGCGATTATCGCCCGGGCGGTTGCTGAAGTGCGCGGCCAGTAGCCCCAAGTCTTTTCAACTGCGGTAAAACTTGTTTGCCAGCAAGTTTTCGAAGGCCATGAAGAGAAGTAAGAGAACCATCAGGAATGGAAACAGTTCCACGGGTTGAGTCATGTTTCCTTTTAGAATTTCCCGAAGTTTAAATTGCTTACCGACTGGGGTAATGCCCTCTTTGCCAAAAATCGGTTCGATGGCTTCGACGGGCACCCTTTCCAGCCGACTTTCTTCCGGCGGAATATTTAAACTGAAGCCGTCGACCCAAGTTTTATCCTCGCTCGAAAGTGAATAATTCCCAGGAGTTACCGTCTTTTCTGCAGGTAGCCGAAAGTAATTTTCTTTCGGGTCACGAGTAATTTGGGAATCGGTATTGCTCACATCCGGCCCGGAGAGATAAAAAGGTTTGGCATTCCTGCTCGGTTCCGTCGGCCATCGCACCACCGCCATCTGCCCGGTGTAGTAATTCACCTTCTCGAAGTTTTCGTTCTCTCCCACCAAGTATCGCATAGTCAAGGTGGATAAGACCAAGTGGAACGAGGTTTGCGAATAATTGTCGTAGAGATCGAACTGTTGATTGGCCGTGCCGGAGGTCTGCCGAGCGTTGAAAGTCATGGCGTACATCATCACCAGTCCGCGTCGAACGCCCGTCCCGACGGCACGTTCCAGAATCGCCGGATTGCCGCCTTCGCTATTCGCCCCGTCCGCAAAGCGGGCCACAATCGTTTGATTATTTAGTGGCTGCACCTGCCAATAACGTTTGACGAGAGGTGGCGTTTTAACGAAGTTGATTCCGGGATCTTTCCGCCAGTCTTTGAATGGGGCTAGAAGCGGATGCTCGTAACGCATACCGGCCCAATCCCAACCGATATCCATTTCCGGCCGTTCGATCCATTTCTCGAACGTTCCAGGCAGAATGCTTTGTGCCACGATGTTGTTGTAAGCAAGTTTATCCTGCTCCGAACCATCAGGGAAAATGAGAACCCGACCTCCCTGCTCCAGATAACTTTTCAACGAGTTCCAGAGTTTCTCCGAGGGACTCTTGAGTCCACACAGGATCACGGCTTCGTAGCGAGCCATTTCACTTTCGGGTGTCTGCCAAACGTCGACATTCTCACTCAGAACCAGATCGGAGGAAACCGATCGTACCGAACCGAAAGCTCGAATGTAGTGGTAGAGATCGAGTTCCTTTCGGAAGGGATTCGCTTCGAGATCGGCCTTGATCAGCTCGGTCGCCCCCCCTCCGAGTGCTCCAATCCGGGCGCTGCCATCGGCTATTGCCAGTACTTTTCGGGGCTCTCGAACACTGAAGGTGAGATAGCGGATATTATCGAACGGCAGAGCATCGGCGGTTTCCAATTTGATTTCGGCCGTGTGAAGTCCTTCCTTGATCCGGGATCGGCGAAACTCAATGGTTTTCTGCTCGCCCGCCTGGAGGTTGATAGGCTTCTTTTCGGTTTCATTCTCGGCATCGAACCGGCAGGAGATGATGTTCTCCGCAGCCTGGCCCGTGGCTTCCACAACGACACGAATAATAGCCTCGTCGCGGGGATCCAGCATCGCGGATTCCATACTCACGTCGCGGATGGCCATGTTGACCGGCTTGTCTATACCCACATCGAGATAGATCTGGAAGACTTCCGGTGGCGGGATTTTTTCGCGGAGCGATTTCAGATCGTCCACTCGTGAGGCGTCCCAGCTCGGCCCCTCTCGATCGGACAAAACCACTAACAATCTCGGCAACGGACCACTATCGGTCGGGGTTGTGGTATCGAGTCGAGCAAACAAACCGTAGGCTTGTTCGACACCTCGGGAGACAGTCTGACTATTGCCACGTGTTTTTTTGATACTTTGAATTTTCTTCCGGGCATCGAATGCGGTGGGCGACCAGTCGACCAGGCGCTCCGAAGTATCGATGATCGCCACCTTGCTGTTGGGGGGCAATTCATCCAGAAGCTCCATCGCCCGACCACGAGCTTCATCGAGCATCGTCCAGGAGCCAGTAGTCGTTTCTTCGAGAAGTTTCAGGCCACGCTGCTGGGCTTCGGTCAGCCCCGACCTTTCGGCCAGAATATAACCCATGCTGGCAGAAGTATCGAGGACTATGACGGCCGCAACTGGTTGTTCGCCTCGGATATTGAAACGATTACTTAACAAAGTGGGCTGAAATAGGGCTAAGGCCGTCAGACCGATCAGAAGCATACGCATCGCCAGCAACAACCAGTGCCGGAGCCTGATTTTTCGTTCGTTGATCCGCCGTTTCATTTTGAGGAAACGGAAGGTTGGCAGCGGTTGGCGTTTCGGCTCCTGCCGCATGATCAGGTGCAGCAGGATGGGCATACCGATCAGTGCCGCACCGGTGAAGAGAATCGCGTGCATACTATTAGTCTAACTTCCGGGGAGACAATTGGCACGACCTTTCGGCAGGAAGCGGATTTTGCTCTTGTAACACCCGCATAAATCAGATCGATCAAATCCGAATCTGTTTATTTCGGTTTGTCGTCCTAAAATATCGTCAATTCGCCGGGAGCCTTCCTCTGATGACTGTGTCTGCTAAGCCCATTAAAAAGCTACTCGTTGCAAATCGCAGTGAAATAGCCATCCGTGTTTTTCGTTCGGCGCACGAGCTCGCGATCCGAACCGTTGCTATCTATTCGCACGAAGATCGATTCTCTTTGCATCGATTCAAGGCGGATGAAGCCTATCTGGTGGGTAAAGCCGGTGAGCCGATCCGGGCCTACCTGGATATCCCGGGGATCATCCAACTCGCCAAATCGATTGGCGTCGATGCCATCCATCCGGGCTATGGCTTCCTCTCCGAGAATGCCGCTTTCGCCCGGGCCTGCCAGGAAGCGGGCATTATTTTCGTCGGCCCGAATCCCAAAATTCTGGATTCCCTGGGCGATAAAGTCGCCGCCCGCAAGATTGCGCAACTGGCCAAGGTGCCAGTCCTGACTGGGAGTTCTCAACCGGTTTCCGATAACGAGGAGGCCAAGAAGATTGCCGAAAGTATCGGCTATCCGGTAATGATCAAGGCTTCGATGGGCGGCGGCGGTCGTGGCATGCGGCCGGTTCTGACGCCGGATCAGTTGGTGCCCAACCTCGAGTCGGCTCGACGCGAAGCGGGGAATGCTTTCGGCGTCCCAGATGTTTTCCTCGAAAAATTTGTGCGTCGGGCGCGGCACATTGAAGTGCAACTACTCGGCGACAATCATGGTAATCTGGTTCATCTCTACGAACGGGATTGCTCGCTACAGCGCCGGCATCAAAAGATCGTCGAGTTGGCTCCCGCCCCGAATCTTTCCGCACCGCTGCGCCAGAGAATTCTCGATGCGGCCCTGGCGGTCGGACGAGCTGTCGACATGAACAACGCCGGGACGGTCGAATTTCTGGTCGATGCCGATACCGACGAATTCTATTTCATTGAAGTCAATCCTCGCATTCAGGTCGAGCACACGGTTACGGAAGCCGTGACCGGCTATGATCTGGTGAAATCCCAGATATTAGTCGCTCAAGGGTTGCCCTTGTCCGATCCGGAAATCGGCCTGGGAGATCAGGAAAAGATCACCACGCGCGGATTTGCAATTCAGTGTCGCGTCACTACCGAGGACCCTGCGAATGGGTTTACCCCCGATTACGGCCGGTTGTCCCACTATCGCAGTGCCGGCGGCAACGGTATCCGCCTTGATGCCGGGACTGCCTTCAGCGGTGCAGTCATCACCCCGTTCTACGATTCGATGCTGGTGAAAGTGACCGCGAGTGGCATCCGTTTTCTGGATGCGGCACGTCGTGTCGAACGATGCCTTCAGGAATTCCGCATTCGCGGCGTAAAAACCAACATTCCTTTTCTGTTGAATCTCGTTACCCATCCGGCATTTCTGGAAGGAAAATGCACGACTCGATTCCTCGATGAAACCCCGGAACTTTTCCAGTTCAGTGCTCGGAAAGACCGCGCCAGCAAAATCCTCAATTATATCGCTGACATCATCGTCAACGGCCATCCCGAAGCAGGCCGTGGCAATCTGAAATTGCCACTGGTTCCCAAAGTCCCGGGTGTGGTAGTGAAAAGCGATACTCCCATTCCGGCGGGCTCGCGAGATAAGTTCCGGGAACTTGGTCCGGAGAAGTTTTCGAAGTGGATTCGGGATCAAAAGCCCATTTTGATTACCGATACGACCATGCGGGATGCTCATCAGTCGCTGTTCGCCACCCGCATGCGAACGTTCGACATGCTGGCCATCGCCGATCGCTATGCTCATGTTCATTCCAATTTTTTCTCCTTGGAATGCTGGGGAGGCGCGACCTTCGACACCTCCATGCGCTTTCTCAAGGAATCCCCTTGGGAACGGTTGGCGAAGCTTCGGGAGAAAGTGCCCAACATTCTGTTCCAGATGCTACTGCGGGCGGCCAATGCTGTGGGCTATACGAACTATCCGGACAATGTCGTCGCCGCTTTTGTCAAAGAATCGGCTCAGGCGGGCGTGGATGTCTTCCGCATCTTTGATTCGTTGAACTGGGTTCCCAATATGCGCACCGCGATTGAATCGGTGCGTAATGCCGGAGCCATCTGCGAAGCGGCCATTTGCTATACCGGCGATATCCTCGATCCCAAACGGGACAAATATGGCCTCGATTATTATGTCAAGCTGGCCAAAGAGCTGGAAAAACTCGGGAATAACATCCTGGCCATTAAGGATATGGCCGGCCTGCTTAAACCATATGCAGCTCGCAAACTAGTTCAGGCGTTAAGGCAGGAAATCAGCATTCCGATTCACTTCCACACACACGACACCGCAGGTGGCCAAATCGCCTCCTATCTGATGGCGGTAGAGGAAGGTGTGGACATCGTGGACTGTGCCTTCGCTTCGATGGCCGGATTGACCAGTCAACCCAGTCTGAACGCGTTTATTGAGGCAGTACGATTCACGGATCGCGACCCGCATTACAACTTCGACGAATTGCAGACCACGGCCAACTATTGGGAAGAAGTTCGCAAGTACTACACTCCGTTCGAAACGGCTCAAAAAGCGGCCTCCTCCGAAGTTTATTTGCACGAGATGCCCGGTGGGCAGTACGCAAACCTCTACCAGCAGGCGAATTCGCTGGGAGTGGGAGATCGTTGGTACGAAGTCGGCAAAATGTACGCCGCAGTCAACCAGATGTTCGGTGATATCGTCAAAGTAACCCCCTCCTCCAAGGTGGTCGGCGACATGACCCTGTTCATGCTCGCCAACAATCTGACCCCGGAAATGGTCCTGAGCGGCACTAAGGAAATCGCTTTTCCGGAAAGCGTCGTCGAATTCTTTGAAGGCCGGCTGGGGCAGCCCCCAGGTGGTTTCCCGCCCGAATTGCAGAAGCGGATTCTCCGTGGCCGTAAACCTATGACCGATCGACCCGGGGCAACTCTGGCCTCCATCGATCTGGAGAAAACGAAGACCGATCTGGCCGCCAAGTTGAAAATTCCAATCGGGGATCGCGAACTGATGAGTTCGTTGATGTACCCCAAGGTTTACGCCGATTATGTCGAGCATCAGAAAAAGCATTCCGACACCAGCATCCTGCCGACCAAAGTCTTTTTCTATGGCATGGATAAAGGGGAAGAGATCAGCGTCGATATCGAACGGGGCAAAACCTTAATCCTCCGCTACCAAGCTCTCGGTGATGTCCAGGACGATGGCCGACGGCAGGTTTTCTTCGAACTCAACGGTCAACCCCGCGAAGTGACTGTTTTCGACCGTTCCGTCGGTGCGGGATCTACCCGGGCCAAACCGAAGGCCGACAGTAACAACCCCCTGCAAATTGGCTCTCCCATGCCGGGGGCGGTCGTCCAGGTCGCGGTGAAAGTGGGCGAGACTGTCATCAAGGGACAGAAGCTGCTCACTTTGGAAGCGATGAAGATGGAAACCACGCTCTATGCTGAACGGCCCGGCACTATCGCTGAAGTTTTGACCAAGCCGGGCACACAAGTAGAGGGAGGCGATCTGCTCATTCGATTCGAAAATTGACTTCTTCCCGCCAGGACTCTCACCTAAATCGCCCCCTATTTTCTCTCCGGAGTGTATCTCATGCGAACGACTCGTTACCTGTTGATCCCGGTGCTACTTCTCTTCTGGCTACCGGCGGCCAAATCCCAGGAATTCTTCTTAAAGCCCAAAGACCGAGTGGTCATGATCGGCGACAGCATCACCGAACAGCACCTCTACAGCAACTATGTCGAAATGTGGGTGGTCACCCGTTTTCCCAAATGGGATTTGACTTTCCGCAACGTCGGCATCGGTGGAGATACCAGTCGAGGCGGCAATTCCCGTTTCAATAGGGATGTCGTTTCGAATAAGCCCACGGCCATGACGGTCGATTTCGGGATGAACGATGGCGGATACCGCGCCTTCGAAGAAAATGGCTTCAAAGCTTACATGGGCGGCCTCGAAGGCATGGCCAAGCAGGCGGCCGCGGCGAATATCCGCTCGGCCTGGGTAACTCCGCAACCCTTGGATACAGGCGACCAGGGAGCCACCGCCCTCACCAATTATAACCTTACCCTCGAAAAGTATTCCGAAGGTGTAAAAACCACCGCTGAAAAGTATCACGGAGTATTCGTAGATCAGTTCCATCCTTACCTGAGCGTGTTAGACAAAGCCCGCGCGGCTGGCCCCAAGTACGACCGCATTACCTCGGGCGATGCCGTGCATCCCGGTCCCCCCGGTCAAGCCTTAATGGCCGCTTCGATTCTCAAAGGACTCCATTTCCCGAAGACTGTTGCAAAAGTTTGTATCGATGCTTCCGCGGCCAGCCTCGCCAGCTGCGAAAATACCAAAGTGAGCAATTTGAAAAAAGAAGGCGAAGCGATCAAGTTCGATCAACTGGACGAAGCATTGCCCTTCTTTCCGGAGGACGCACGAAGCATACTAAAATGGACGCCCATTCTGGAGGATCTGAACGATTACAATTTGAAAGTGACGGGTTTGAAGGCCGGCAAATACGAGATCAAGCTCGGTGGCAAGAAAGTCGCGGAAGTTACTGCGGACGACTTGGCGACTGGAGTTAACCTGGCCGATGCGATTCTCAAGTCGGGGCCGATAGCCGATCAGGTCAAGGCCGTGCGAAAGGCCGTGGAAGCCAAGAACCGCGAGTATCACGACCGAATTTTCCGGGGAATTATTCTCGCGGGCGGCGTACCCGACTGGTTGGGTATCTCGGCCGAGGAAGTTGAAACTCGACGCAAAGCGGCAATTGAGAAGCGAATGGCCAAAGTCGTGGAACTCGACGGTGAAGTTCGCAAAACCCTAGAAATCAAGCCTCACACTGTAGAAATCAGTCCAATTCAGTAATCGGAACGCAGCGAATCAATTTTTAGCTCCCTGGGATCAGGGAGCTTTTTTTCGACCATCTGATTCCCTGAGATATCACCCAAACCAAAAACAACGCCGAAGCGTGAGCCTGAGGCGAGAGGATATTCATGCACGGAGAAACGTCGGGCAGATTACCCGTAGCTTTTCGGAAGAGATACAATGTTGCTGATTACGATCCGGGTGGCGAGCCAAAGGGCAATAGCAGAGCGTCCGGGATCGCATCGCCAAATCATGCAGCCGTTCTTTCCTTCTTACGGATCGGAGTTGCGGCTTCCTTGGTACTGGCACTAGATTCCGAAGTTTCGCGCACCACGTAAATGGGCCGTCCCAGAATCTGTTCGTGAATTCGCGCCAAATACTCGCTAAACGCCATCAGCGAGACCCATATGCCCGTAGCGGCGGTGTGCATTCCAACGATCAGGGTCAAAGCCAGCCAGCCTCCCGATTGAGGTCGCCAGATAAACCAGGCGCTCAACGAAGCGAGGAAGCTGAAGGCAATCAGGGCCGAGGAAAAGAGCAGAGCGGCATGCAAAGGAACGCGAGAGAATGAAAGCAGGCCATCACGGGCCAAGCGAACCATCCGTAAAATTGAATATTTGGTACTACCCGCCGCTCGACCAGGCACGTCAAAGCTGACTTCATCCGGGGGAAATCCGAGCCAATGAATCATGCCGCGCAGGTAGCGCAATCTTTCGGGCATGTTCAGTAGAGCTTCGACGGCCTTCCGGGACAATAAACGATATTCCGAAACCGTGGGACGGAGTTCCATGCCGCTGCACCAGCGCATGGTCTTATGGAACAGGAAGGAAGAATAGCGTTTGAAGAAACCCAGGGACAGACTTTCCTGCCGAATCCCCAGAACGACATCCGCGCCTTTTTGCCATTTCTCGAGCATCTGAGGAATCATAATTGGCGGATGCTGCAGATCCGAATCCATCGTGATGATGGCATCGCCGCGGCCATTTTCGAAACCGGCGGTCATGGCCGCCTGTTGGCCGAAGTTCCGGCTGAAGCGAATGAATCGGACGCGCGAATCCTTCTCGGCGAAAAGATGCAACAAATCGGGAGTGGCATCTCGCGAGCCGTCATCGACGTAGATGATTTCGTAGTCGAACTGGCCGGTTAAGGTATTCAATACCCGAGTCAACTCGGTATGGAATAACGGCAGTACATCCTGTTCGTTGAAGACAGGTGCAACGACTGTAATCAGCGGCAATGTATCGGACATCCCTATCCCCAAGTATCCGCCGTTCAGGCTGCCATCGCAGAGGGCCGAACGGGTTGGAAACCCGCTTGAGTAAATGCATCTCTAAAAGACGGGGCTTTCAGAAGAAGATGTTCACGCGTCCTGCGTACCAATCCGTCTTCTGCACAGTCCCGATTCAACAGCGTTTCATCGCGAAAACCGGGATGACAACAGATCTCCAGGCTGCCATCCGGTCCGACATGTTCGAACCAGCGTACCCAGAATTCATCGTCATTCACGTGCGCGGGATCGGTCACTCCCGCAATCCAATCGCAACCCGGATAGCCAATCGAAGAAGCCCGCCGAGCAACCCTTCGACCAAACGAGGCCAGTACCGCACGCTTGACCCGAGCTCCGGGAACCCGCATCAAAGATGTCCCATGCTCTACGACTCGGCGAATGTAAGGCCTCGGATTCTGATCCTTCAGCACCTCGAATAGAACGGCGTCGATATTCGGAAAGATCGTTACGTGCTGATGGCTGTTCACCACTCGCGGTACGTAGCCCATCAATTCCTGAAATCGATCGTACTGAGCCTTAAGTTCCCGATACACCTCTGCCATATTGATCAGGCCCAGCGACAACTTCCCCAGAAACACTGATAAGGGCCAGAACGAACCGTCCTTTCGTACCAGCGTGGGAACGTGTTCTGCCAGACTTACTGGCGAGTCTAACGTGAGATTGGGATGCCAGCCGAGATCGACTTCGGGCGCGGTATCAATCCACTCCGCGGCGGCTGCCGCCGCAAAGGGAGTGTTGACAATCATAACGCTGCCCGTGATAATCCGCAGACAGGCCAGTTCCAGGATGCCACGGGAGGTCGCAGGTCCCATCCCGTAATCATCGGCCACAATCGTTAGAGCTCGCTGCATAGATCCTCTGCCCAGAATTTTAATTTCAAGAGGTTAGATCGGACGCCCAAGCTTGTCAATCCAGCGTATTCTGAACGAATGGGGATTCCAGGGCGTTTATAAAAACCAACTAATAAATTGGTAAAATGCTCCGATTTTACCACCTGAATATGAATAAAATTTTATACGATGCGGCGATTATCGGACTGGGCGCCATGGGGTTGGCTACGGCAGGCGAATTATCGCGTCGGGGTCTCAAAGTCATCGGGATGGAACAATTTACAATCCCTAACGACCAGGGTAGCTCGCACGGCAAAACCCGTATTATCCGTAAAGCTTACTACGAACACCCGGATTACGTTCCCCTAGCCGACCGAGCATTTCATCTCTGGCGCGATCTCGAACGGGAGTCCAGCCAATCGCTTTTACTCGATTCGCACTGTCTGAGCATTGGTCCGAATGGTAGTTCCGTAGTAGAAGGAGTTCGTGAATCCTGCCGCGAACATCATCTCCCGATCGAATCTCTCTCGTCGGGTCAACTTCAGCAACGTTATCCTGCGTTCCAGTTCGATAGCCGTTTTGAAGCGGTGGCGGAAATGGATGCGGGCATTCTTCGAGTTGAAGAGTGTCTGATAGCTCTGGCGAATTCGGCTCGCAAAATGGGCGCCGATCTTCATGAGAATGAAACGGTCAAAAGTTGGGAGCGGGTGGGTCCTCAAATCCTCATTCAGACGAATCGAGGCGAATATCGCGTTAAGAAGTTGATCCTCACGGCGGGCCCCTGGTCTAGCTCGGTGCTGAAAAAACTTGCCATTCCGCTCAAGCTCATGCGTCAGACAACCACCTGGTTGAAAACGGGAACGCTACCTGGCCTTGAAAGAGGGGAATTTCCGATCTTTCTAGCCGATACACCCACCGGTTGCTTTTATGGCATTCCCTCGATTTCCGGTCAGGGACTGAAAATCGCCCAGCACTATGGGGCACCCGAAGTGAATAGCCCAGAGGAGATTGAGCGAGAATATTCCGCAGCGGACGCCGTTCCGGTTCGCGATTTTCTGAAGAGTTATCTGCCTCATGTGAATTGCGAAATTGCGGAAGGGACAGTCTGCATCTATACGCTTTCACCCGATCGACATTTCATTATTGATCGCTATCCTACGGATGAGGATGTTTGCTTTGCCGCGGGATTTTCCGGGCACGGGTTCAAATTCGCTCCCGTGATCGGGGAGCTTCTCGCCGATCTCGTTGAGGCGAAAGATTTCCGCTTTAAAACCGATCTTTTCCAATTAGCTCGTTTTAAAAAATAGCTTCGACGCCTATCAGTTGGAATACTCCGGCGCTTCACAGCCCTGCTTCTGGAGTTCCGGTTGGACCACATCTTTCCAGCAATTCGGGCAGATGCTGTGGCTGAATTTCGCTTCGGAATGTTCCTTGAAGTAGGCTTCCACGCGATGCCAGTAGTTATGATCGTCTCGTATGCTTTTGCAATAAGAACAGATGGGGAGCAACCCCTGGAGTTGTTTCACCTTGGCGAGTGCGTTTTCCAGCTCTTTGACGCGTTCGAATAACTCGGCCTGCAGATTGACCATTCTCGCGCCGACGCTGACTCGGGCCAGCAATTCCTCTTTATCGAACGGCTTGGTCACATAGTCGTTCGCTCCCGCTTTGAGACCCCGGAGAATGTACTCTTTACTCCCCCGGGAGGTGAGCAGGATGATGTAGACTCCGGGAAGCTTGGGTTCCTGACGAATGCGCTGACAGACTTCTATGCCGTCCATTTCTGACATCAGCCAATCCAGCACCACCAGTTGCGGCGGGTTTTCTCCCTTGAGAATTTCCCAGGCTTCCGTTCCATCAGTCGTAGATGTTACTTCATAGCCGCCGCGCGTCAGCATCGTTTCCAGTTCAATTCGGGAAACGTCGTCGTCATCCGCGATCAAGACACGCATGGGGTGCCTCCTTCCACAAATTCCTTCAATGCCGTCTCCAGCCGAGCCACTTCCGCTTCCAGAACCTTATAAGTCTCCGAAGCTTCAGAAAAATTGGCATTTCGACCCATTATTTCCAACCGGCTGGCCAGTTCCGTGGCTAACCCCGCAGAAAACCCTGCCATTGAGCCTTTGAGTTTATGCGCTTTCCGTTCCAGGGAATCCGCATCCCGAACGAGGCAGGCCTTCTCGAGTTCGGGTAGAAGCTTTCCCGACTGCTTAATGAAGGATAGAACCATTTTTTCTAAAAGTTCGCGATCTCCCTCAACTCGCTCCAACAGCCGGACCGGATCAAAGATTGCGGTCGCCGTGCTAGCGCCCTCTAACGTTGTTTCTTCCGCCTCGATTTCCGGTATTTCGGGCAAAAAGCGGTCGAGCGTTTCAAAAAATTCCTTCACTCGCAATGGCTTGGAGATATACCCATCCATTCCCGCTTGCAGACAGCGTTCTTTGTCTCCTTTCATGGCGTGGGCTGTGAGAGCCAGAATGGGAACGCGTCCGTTCTTGTCCTTATCCCATTCGCGAATTTTCGCCGTGGCCGCGAACCCATCCATTTCCGGCATCTGGACATCCATCAGGACCAGGTCGAACTTGTGGCGGGTGTAGACCTGTAATGCTTCCCGGCCATTATTGGTTACATGAACCTTGTGACCCCGTTTTTCGAGTAAGCGCAAGGCCAGCATCTGGTTGACTTCATTATCGTCGGCCAGCAAAATGCGCCGGCCCGATTTGGATGAGAGACTCGCAATCGCCTTGCTGTCAGGCCGAACGCGGGTCGATTTCCCATTGCGATAATACGTGCTGCCCCGACGTTCGATGCTATCGGACAGTTCGAAATGCACGTCGAAGAAGAAGGTGCTCCCCTTACCCACTTCGCTCTTGACTTTCAGTTCCCCGGCGAGCAGTTCCACCAGTTGAGCGGATATAGCCAGCCCCAGTCCGGTACCTCCAAATCGTCGTGTGGTCGAACTGTCGGCTTGAGTGAAGGCTTCGAATATGAGCGGAAGCTTGTCTTCGGATATTCCGATTCCTGTATCCTCCACACTTACCGCAAGGCAGACATCCGTCTCTGTCATGGCCTTGAGTGTGACGTGAACGACAACCCGGCCTTTCTCGGTGAACTTAATCGCATTACCAACCAGGTTGGTTATGATTTGCCGGAAGCGAAGGGGATCACCCAGCAAATTGTCGGGAACGTCCTCGCTGATCTCGCCCTGAAGAACCAGTCCCTTGGTGTCCGCACGGACCTTCATCACTTTCAGGGTGTCGTGAATATTATGCCGGAGCGAAAAGGCGATACAGTCCAGATCCAATTTTCCGGCTTCGATCTTGGAAAAATCGAGAATATCATCGATCAGTCGCAACAGCGCATCTGCCGAGGACTTCACCGTCAGCAGGTAATCTCGCTGCTCCCGCGTCAGGTCGCTGTCCAACGCCAATTCGGTCATCCCCAGGATACCGTTCATCGGGGTTCGAATTTCATGGGACATATTGGCCAAAAATTCGCTCTTGGCCTGATTGGCAGCCTCGGCGGCCTGCCGGGCTTTTTGCATCTCCTCAGCGGCCAGTTTTCGTAAAGTGATGTCCTGAAACTGGTTGATGAAGTATTGAGGACGCCGGTCTTCATCTCGAATGAGCGAGGAATTCAGTTGTACCCAGATGAAGTGGCCCTGCTTGTGGATGAATCGCTTTTCCATCTGGTAGGTCGGTATCTCCCCCATCAGGACTTTCTGCACAAACTCTAAATCTTCTGCGAGATCATCGGCGTGGGTGATCATCTGAAAATTCATGGCGAGCATTTGCGCCTCGGAGTATCCGAGGATCGCGCAGAGCGCGGAGTTCACATCGAGAAACTTCCCGTTGAGGGACACCAGTGCCATGCCCACCGCCGCGAAGTCAAAGCCTCCTCGGAAGCGTTCTTCACTTTCTCGCAACTTTTCCGTTGTCTGGCGTAGCGCGTCGGTCTGCCGCATCAATTGCGCGGTTCGCTGCTGAACGGTCTGTTCGATCCACTCCCCGGCGGTTTCCAATTGGGCCTGTCGCTCGGCCATTGCCCGCATTCGCTGGGCGCCGAGAATGCAGGCGGGAATCAGAAACAAATCCTCGAATAAAATCCAGCCGGTGTGTTCCAACCAGCGCCATTGAGAGGGATTTGCGTCACCGAAAACCGACAGCGGCCAGTAAGTACCGCGTATGTAGTGATCCAGTGCCACGACCAGCGAGGCGGAAATAATGACTCGCCAATCCCGATAAAAAGCCAGAAAAGCTAAAGAACCGAAGATGTGAAAATGCGTTTCGAGGCGGCCACCCGTCAGGTGAATCAAAAGGCAGCTCATCATCATTTGAGCGATGCCCATGCAATGGCGGGTGATAACTCCACCCGGACTGCACAGGGCCAGCAACATCGGGAAAATCACAATCATACCACCGAGGAAGAGAGCAGCCCAGACGTGAGAGTGAACTTCGCTGGCGGCCCCTTTCCAGGTGTAGGGGGAGATCCAGATGGAAGTGACAATGCAGATGAACCATTCCAGCGCCAGGAAGTAGGCGAACCAGCGATCTGTTCGACGGAGGTTGACTTGCTCCTGTTCGATATAGAGTCGGTTCGCACGACGTGCGACCTCGTCGTAGGATTCCGATTGCTGAATTTCCGGGTGGGTCATTTTTATCTCGGAATAAAGAATTCGTTAATCGAAGAGGCTGCATCCATAGACGGGAGCCAATCGTTCATAATTGAGTTCCCCACTGAGAATGGCCTGAATGCTTTGAATGCCGATACAATCCCCACGCTGAGAGGCCGCAGGAGTGATCCCTCCGCTAAAGGCCAAATTTCCCCGAGCGTCGTAAAGCAGTACTTGACCCGAGGCTTCCAGGCCAAATTTTTTGGATTCCGTCCCGCCGAGATCGGTAATAACTACAGTTGCATGGATTTCGCGCGCCTCTTCATAAAGTTCCGACTGTACCCACTCCAGGGGCATACCTGTCGGCTTCAGTACGAGAATGTAGCTCTCGACTTTCTTGCCAGACAATTTCAGTAGTAACTCCAACTCCTTGAGACTCGCATGCGAGCACTCACAATGCGGATGCAGAGCAAATACCAGTCGAATTTTTCCGGGAGTCGAGTTCAAACTGGTACTGGCCGGCCAGACCGGACTGGCAGTCCCGACCACCGCTGGGTTCGTGTCCGAATCCCAAAGGCTGGAGAAGCCCAGGACGACGGTCACCATCCACAACAACCCGATTGCTGCGATTATGCTGGTCCAACCGCTCCAACGCCGACCTCGTGTCATTCCCGGCATCTTCAAAGACCCCTATTTACGATCTCATCCAACGTAAACTTAGTTCGGGAAGACCCCGTCAAAGCTAAGGGAATTCCTGATCGCAGCAGGAAGAAGTCCGATCTAAAATTCGTCAATGAGATGAAATATGCGGACACAATGCCAATTTTGGAATTTGGTTAAAAAGAGATCCGTTTTCACGTTGCTCAGGAATTTGATGAGATATATTTGCAGGAAGTCACAGAGTCCGGTTAGGGGAGCATTCCAAGCGCTTTTTTTCAAGTACCCGATTAAAGCTCAACCCCATGTTGCACCCACGAGTTGAAGCTATGTATTCTATTGCAGCCGAAGTCCAACCTCCGACGATCATTCGATCCAACATCTGGGGCAGACTTTTCGATTGCGTCAGTGAGGGTATAGAAATATACGACTTAGCCACCGGCAAGTTGGTAGACGTCAACCGTCCAATTTGCGATATGCACGGCTATTCGAAGCTGGAATATCTCAGTAGTCCCCCCCAAACTCCTTTAGCTTTCGAGCACACGACGCTTGGTTTTGAGATGATGGCCGCGCGGCTCCGCGAAGGCGAGTCATTCTTTCAGGAATTCGAGAGGCGCCGAAAAGACGGAAGTTCGTTCCCAGCCGAAATTCGGGCGGAACTTTTCCAATCGGACAGAGAATATCTCATTTTTCTGATCTCCGATATTTCGCAACGACGCCAGATCGAAAGTTCGCTTCGCGAGAGCGAACTGAAAATACGCACTATTCTCGACTCGGAACCGGAATGCGTGAAGTGCCTGGACGAGAATGGAATTGTCCTTCAGATTAATCCGGCCGGCGTGGCCATGATCGAGGCCGACTCCGCAAAGCAAGTTTTGAACCTGTGTGTTTTCCCATTGATCGTCCCGGAAGATCGGGAGCGCTATCGTGAAATGCTTCGAAGAGGGTTTTCCGGAGAATCGGTTACTCTCGAATACGAAACCAACAGTCTGCGCGGCAACCGATTGATTTTTGAAACGCATTGCAGCCCCCTACGCGATTCCTCCAACAAAATCATTTCTCTGGTATCCATCACACGGGACATAACCGCCCGCAAAAAAGCTGAAAAAGCTCTATTCGCCAGCGAGGAGTTGTTTCGCACCTTCATGAATTACATTCCCATGGCGGCGTGGATTACCGATACGCAGGGACGAGTTGTATTCGTGAGCGAAGGTTGTCGCAAACTTTTTCAGGTCTCCGATGGCGACTTAATTGGCAATGGATTTGCCAAACAGTTTCCGGAAGTCAGTACTTGCTTCAATTCTCAAAATCTCCCACATACGGATCTGGGCAATCGGCCATTCAAATCTTTGCATACCGGAATTCGTGCGGATGGCAGCAAGGGGGAATTTCTCGTCTACAAATTCCCGATTCGAACGGATCGGGAACTCGTAGGCGGAGTGGCGATCGATCTGACTGATCAGATTAAGATGCAGGAGGAGCTAATCTCGCTGGGACGGGCCGTTTCTGCTTCGACGCAGGGAATCCTGATTACCGATAACACTCTCCCGGAAAATCCGATCACTTATGTAAGCCCGGCCTTTGAAAGGCTGACCGGTTTTAGCCTTCAGGAGGCACTCGGACGAAACTGCCGGTTTCTGCAGGGTAAAGATACCGACCCGGCCAGTGTGGCCGTCATGCGTCAAACCATTAAATCCCAAACGTCCTGCAACATCGAAATTTTGAACTATCGCAAGGATGGCACGGCGTTCTGGAACGCGGTATTCATTAGCCCCATTCGGGATGAGGCGGGCCGAGTTACGAATTTCATAGGCGTGCAGACGGATATTACCGAACGCCGTAAACTCGAAGAACAACTTCGGCAAGCCCTGAAAATGGAAGCGATCGGCCGTTTAGCCGGCGGAGTGGCCCATGACTTCAATAATTTGCTGACTGTGATTAACGGCTATAGCGATCTCCTGATCGAAAAATTGCGACCCGAAGATCCGATGCGGGATTTACTCGCAGAAATCCATAAAGCGGGTGAACGAGCCGGCGGATTAACCCGGCAGCTTCTGGCGTTCAGCCGGCAGCAGGTTCTCGAGCCCAAGATTTTGAACTTGAACGATGTACTATTTGAGAGTGAGAAATTGCTCCGGCGGTTGATCGGAGAAGATGTCATTCTCGATATTATTAAGGATCCTTCTCTCGGCTGTACCAAGCTCGACCCGGTTCAAATTGAACAGATCATCATCAATCTCTCGGTAAATGCCCAGGACGCGATGCCCCGGGGTGGGCTGTTGACCATTCGCACCAGTTCTGAAAATGTCCTCGAAAACAACGCTCCGGGAACTTCCTCGATACCGCCGGGAGATTATATCTGCTTGAGCGTCCAGGATACGGGAATGGGCATCGATGACGACACACTCACTCGAATCTTCGAGCCCTTTTTTACGACCAAAGGTCTCGGCAAAGGCACCGGACTGGGTTTGTCCACGGTTCATGGAATCGCCAGCCAATCTGGCGGTTATATCACCGTTTCCACGGCCGTCGGAAAAGGTACGACTTTCAAAATCTATTTTCCCAAGGTGGAATCCTCGGGCTGGAACAGAAAATCCATTATTAGTAACGGAAAGCTGCCTCGCGGCACCGAAACCATTCTGCTCGTCGAAGATGAGGATGCGGTTCGTATCTTGGCCAAGCACATTTTGCGAACGTGCGGCTATACCGTACTGGACGCTCCAAATGGTAATGTTGCACTCGAGATCGCTCGAACCCATTTAGGGAATATCGATCTTCTGATTTCCGATGTCGTGATGCCTTATCTGGGGGGCCGGGAACTCGCGGAGAAAATCCTCTCGATTCGACCCGATTGTCTCGTGTTATTTCTCTCGGGCTACACCGATGATGCCCTGCTGCGGCACGGCGTCCGCGAAGCGGAATTTGCCTTTTTACAAAAACCCTTTTCCCCGCCGCTGTTGGCCCATAAAGTTCGAGCGACTCTGGATGAAAAAACTCCCAGCCTTGAAGAAGTCTCCATTTAAGCAATCGAAGTCAGGTACCTGACTTTTGGCGAACCCATCCCTTTCCGGTCCGCTCACTATACGATACCTGAAGACATTCAATCTCGGCGGATGCACGCCCGTTGTAGGGGCGTACTATCGCGTCGAAAGGAGATTCCTGTCATGCTGACTCTGCAACTTCCCGATGGTTCGACCCGTCAAGTGAATCCAGGTACCCGTCCTCGGGAAATCGCCGAAGGGATTGGTAAGCGACTCGCTCAAGCCGCCATCGCCGCCAAGGTGAATGGTGCGATCGTAGATCTGGAGCGCGAAATCGAGGCTTCCGATCAACCGATAACCTTCCAACTGCTAACCGACAAGGACCGGGAATCGCTGGACGTTTTGCGACATAGTTGCGCTCACGTGATGGCCCGCGCCGTGATGCGACTCTTTCCCGGAACTCAACTGGCGTTCGGGCCGACCATCGAAAACGGCTTCTATTACGACATTGACTCGCCTACTCCGATCACTGAGGCCGATTTTCCGAAAATCGAAGCGGAAATGAAAGCCATCGTCAAACAGGCCGAACCCTTCGAACGCTTCGAACGAAGTATACCGGAAGGACGAGGTCTGGTAGCCGATCTGAAACAGCGACTCAAGGTCGAGCACATCGATGAAGAACTGAAAAAATACCCCTCCATCAGCTTCTATCGGCAGGGAGAATTCATCGATCTCTGTCGGGGCCCGCACATTCCCCACGCCGGGAAAATCGGGGCATTCAAACTTTTGAGTATTGCCGGGGCTTACTGGAAAAATGACGCCAGTCGCAAACAATTACAACGACTCTATGGCACCGCGTTCTTCACCCAGAAGGAACTCGATGCTTACCTCCTGCAAATAGAAGAAGCCAAGAAACGAGATCATCGGTTGCTAGGCAAGCAACTGAAGCTATTCACCATTTCGCAACAGGCCGGCCAGGGTCTGATTCTCTGGATGCCCAAAGGCGCGACCGTTCGACACCTGCTCGAAACTTTCATTCGGGAAGAACTGGTGAAACGGGGTTATTCGCCGGTTTACACTCCTCATATCGGCAACCTGAACTTATACCGCACCTCCGGACACTTTCCCTACTATGCGGACGCCCAGTTTCCGCCGATCTATTTCAATCCGGTCGTGCAGACGGTCGATACCTGGTACACCCTATTGGAGAAAGGTAAACTCCTCCCGGAGAGAGAGGAATCTTTCCTGAAATTAGTGGAGGCGCTGAGCCGGGGCGAATTTCCGGAAGGGGCCGATGATTATCCTCGTTATACCTGGAGCCAGATCTCGCTCGATATGCGAACCCTGCTGCTCGATTACCGGGAAGCGAAGGATGAGGAAGCGAAGAAACATTCTCTTAAGAACTGGATGAGTGGTCAGGAAGGCTATCTGCTCAAGCCGATGAATTGCCCTCATCACATTCAGATCTATAAGGCCGGGCCCAAGAGTTATCGCGATCTGCCGATCAAATTGGCGGAGTTCGGTACCGTCTATCGCTTCGAGCAATCGGGTGAACTCGGCGGGATGACTCGAGTACGCGGTTTCACCCAGGACGATGCGCATCTGTTTGTCACTCCCGAGCAGGTGGAAGCCGAATTACGCAGCGAATTGGAACTGGTGCTGTTCATCCTTCGGACTCTGAATCTTACCGATTATCGCGTTCGCGTGAGCGTGCGGGATCCGGCCAGCAGCAAATATGTCGGTGCCCCTGAGCTTTGGGATAAAGCCGAAAAAACCCTGCTGGACATCGTCAAATCGACCGATCTGAACTACGTCATCGGGGTTGGGGAAGCCGCTTTTTACGGCCCGAAGATCGACTTCATTGTGCGGGATTGCATCGGACGCGAGTGGCAGCTCGGCACCGTGCAACTGGATTACAATCTCCCGAACCGCTTCGACCTGGAATATATCGGAGCGGACAACCAGAGACACCGACCGGTTATGCTGCACCGGGCCCCGTTCGGCAGCATGGAACGGTTCACCGGCATTCTGATCGAGCACTTCGCCGGGTCCTTCCCTCTTTGGCTGGCCCCCGAACAGGCAAGAATTGTGACGGTCTCCGACAAGTTCATCGACTACGCCAGGGGCATCGAAACTCAACTGAAGGCAGCAGGGATTCGAGTGACCGGCGATTACCGGCCGGAAAAGATTGGTTCGAAGATTCGAGACGGTTCCCTGGAGAAAATTCCCTACCTGCTGATCATTGGAGAAAAAGAACAAAATTCCAATACGGTCAGCCTCCGGGATGAATCGATTCCGGATATCAAACAGCGGGATATTGGAGCACTGGCCGTCGCCGATCTCTTATCGCGATTCAAGAGTGAGATCGAGGAGAAGCGAGTTCGAAACGTCAGCACGGCCACCGCCGGCTTGACCGATGGTGCGGCAAAGTTCGGCGAATAATCGCCTGGCTACTTGAATAAATAATGTTCTTCGTTCGCTGATTCCCGAAAAAATTAAAATTGAGATTCTTCGGATTTTTCGCCGAGGAATCCACTAGCTGAATCCCAGTCAATCGCTTAGACTCATATTCAACTCATTCAGTCGACTGGCCTGAATCGCCAGCAGATCCGCTTATTTTGAGGCATACCATGATTCGAATGACGGCTCTTCTCGTAGCGATACTCTTCTCGCAACCCATTTCAGCACAGGATGCCCCGCAAAAAATGGCTTCGGTTGAGGGAGTGACGGAATACAAGCTCTCCAATGGGGCTCGAGTTCTGCTCTACCCTGAAAATAGTCGTCCCAACATAACCATAAACATGACCGTACTCGTCGGTTCCCGACATGAAGGCTACGGCGAAACCGGCATGGCTCATCTACTTGAGCACATGGTTTTCAAAGGAACCCCCACCTTCCGAAATGTTCCGAAGGCCATTCAGGACCACGGTGCGAATTTCAACGGCACTACGAATGAAGACCGCACTAACTACTTCGAGACCATGCCCGCCAGCGATGAGAATCTGGAATTCGGGATCCAACTCGAATCGGACCGACTGGTGAACAGTTTCGTCCGCAGGGAGGATTTGATCTCGGAAATGACTGTGGTTCGAAACGAATTCGAACGGGGCGAGAATAACCCGGGAGGGATCCTGAATCAGAAGATCCACGCCGCCGCTTACGAATGGCACAATTACGGCAAATCCACCATTGGCAACCGCTCGGATATCGAACGGGTACCCATCGAAAATCTGCAGGCCTTCTACAAAAAGTTTTACCAGCCAGACAACGTCGTGCTGATTATCACCGGCAAGTTCGAAGAAGCCAATGCTTTGGCGTTGGTACAGAAATACTTGGGATCGATTCCCAAACCGAAACGGGTTCTCAGTGACACCTACACGGAAGAACCGGCTCAGGACGGTGAACGCTCGGTCACCCTTCGTCGCGTTGGAACCGTCGGCTCGGTCGGGATCGCCTATCACATGCCGGCGGCTTCCCATGCCGATTGGGCTCCTCTGAATCTCCTGGGAAATATCATCTCGCAGCAACCCAACGGACGGCTCTATAAGGCACTGGTTGAATCGAAGAAATCTTCCGGCGTATTTGCCAACGCGAGCAACATGCATGACCCCGGACTTTTCATGGTCGCTGCTCAAGCCGAACCCGCCAAACTAGATGATGTTCGCGACACACTCATTCAAGTCATGGAGAATCTGGGGAAGGAAGCTTTTACCTCGGACGAGGTGGAGAGGGCCAAGGTACGCGTTAAACGGGGTGACGAACGTCGTTTCACAGACGCCGTGGCCATGTCGCAATCTTTGAGTTCGGCTTCTGCGTTAGGTGATTGGCGACTTCTGTTCATCCAGCGAGACCGCCTGGCCGCCGTGACTGCAGAGGATGTCAATCGCGTTGCCAAGGCCTATTTCCAGCGTCAGAATCGAACCGTCGGCGTATACATCCCACAGGACAAACCGAACAGAATCTCCGTCCCCGCTTCCCCGAATCTCAAAGATGTCGTCAAGGATTATAAGGGGGGTGCCGTCACCGAGGCCGGGGAGGTCTTCGATCCTACGCCGGAAAATCTCGATACCCGTACGAAGATTGTTGAACTGGATGGTCTGAAAGTTGGTATGCTCGCAAAGAAAAATCGAGGAGAATCGGTTTCGCTGGTTCTGACTCTTCATTACGGGAATGAAGAATCCTTGCGGCCATTTGTCGGCGCGGCCGGCATGCTCCCGAATATGATGATGGCCGGAACGAAAAAACATGATCGCGAATCGCTGCGCGAAGAACTCGATCGACTCGGGATTCGCATCAGCGCCGGTATGGGCGGCGGTGGCGGTCGTCGCCCTGGGGGCGGACGCGGGGGCGCGGGCCCAGGTGGCACACCAGGGCAATTGACCTTCAGCGTGGAAGCTAAAAAATCGACTTTACCGCAGGCCATCACTCTGCTCGGTGAAATTTTGCGGGAACCCTCGTTCCCCGATGAAGAATTCGACACGATGAAACGCCGGGGCATTCTGATGCAGCAGAATAATCGAACGGATCCGGCAGCGCTGGCGGGCAACAAATTGCAGCGGGCAATGTCCCCCTACCCCCCAGATGACATTCGGTACGTCCCCACAATGGACGAAGCCATCAAACGGCTCGAAGACACCACCCTCGATCAGATTCAGACGCTTTACAAAACTCAGATCGGGGCCGGTCACGGCGAACTGGGAATTGTCGGCGATTTCGATCCCGAAAAGACTCTCACACAGATCAAAGAGATTCTGAAAGATTGGAAATCGGAAGTTCCCGTGCGACGAATCGAGAGAACTGCTCCCAAGAATATGATGGCCAACCATGAAGATATCGTCACACCGGATAAGGCCAATGCCGTGTTTATGGCCGGTTTGGCCTTCCCGATGAAAGAAGGCGATCCAGACTACGCCGCGATGCGAATCGGCAACTACATGTTCGGCGGTGGCACGCTCTCGTCGCGGTTAGGCAATCGCATTCGTCAGAAAGAAGGCCTGTCCTACGGAGTGACTTCTTCCTTGAATGCAAATCCGCGAGACAATGCCGCCAGCTTCACGATTAATGCGATCACCAACCCGGCCAACATCCAAAAAGTGGAAAAAGCGGTCGAGGAAGAACTCACCGAGTTTCTGAAAAATGGTCCTTCGCAATCGGAACTGAGCGATGCCCAGCGAGCTTATCTGGAATCGCAGAAGGCAAGTCGGACATCAGATGCCGGCATCGCCAGCCAGATTACGACGAATCTTCAGCTGGGCCGAAGCTTCTCTCACATCAGCGAGATGGAGAAAAAGATTAACAATCTTTCTCCCGATGAGGTGCGTGCCGCGTTTCTACGACACATCGATCCCAAGAAGATCGTGATTATCCGTGCGGGGGATTTCAAAGATCAGAAGTAATTCGGAATCCCACCCCTTATCAAACCAATCGGCTGGATCCCCAGCCGATTTTTTTATTGACCATCGAAATGATCCTTATTGTCCGTCAGCCATTGCAGCGTGAATCGGGCGAACATCATGCGCTTGTAGTTTTCCGCCTCGTACAGGCAACCAATCGATCCATCAGATAAACCGACCAGAACGGCGTAAGCGAAGAAATCCTTGGTAAGAACCTTTTGCACCGGCCAGGTCTTTCCTTCGTCGTAGCTCAGAAACATCTTGCCGTTTTCTCGTTTTTTGGATTGCGGGCCGCAGAAAAGCAATCGACTCTTTTTTCCGTCGGCCGGATCGGTGTACCTTATGATGGAAGCATTGCAGGTGGGATCTTTCTGTTCGGGGACATCCTTCACTGCAGACCAGTTTTTGCCGCCATCGGAACTGACGCTCGTTTTTCGCAGCCCCGTTCCTCCCACCCGGCGAACATTAAATCGAATCGAGCCATCACTGAGTTCCGCGAACTGAGCTTCGTTTACGAGACTGAGCTTCTTTCCCTGGGCATCGGTTTTGATGCCTTCCGGTGCGATTTCACCGCATTGCCAGGTCTTTCCCAGATCGTCGCTATAAACGGCATAGATACTCCAAAGCATGCCGACGCGGTCGTTAAAGGGAAACAGCAACCGGCCCGCATGTTGGCCGTGTCGGAGTTGAATGCCAATTCCTGGTCCGCTAGCCATTGTTAATACGTTATCAGTACGTTTGGTCTGACGAGTCACATCCACGGGCTTCGACCAGGTCTTCCCCGAATCCTGGCTCTGGATCAGAAAATTGCGGACGACATTATCTCCTTCGAAACCGGCGCCGAGTTTGGCACTATATTCCGCCTGCCCCGCCGGGTAGGACTGATAGATCAGAAACAGGGTGCCCGTTTTCGCTTCCACAACGCAACAGGGATTATTCAGAGATCGATCTCCGCCATCCGCAATCGTTTTCAATGCCGACCAGGTCCGGCCAGAATCCAAGCTCTTCTTCAGAACCAGCTTATTGTTCGCCTGATCCCGCTCGGCCTGACGCCCTTCCGCGAAGGCGAGCAAAGTCCCGTCGGGAGCCAGAATAATCGAGGGAATGCGAATCGATTTGTAGCCTTCGCTTTCGGAGCGGAAGACTTCGAAAAATTCAGGTTCCACGGCCCGGCTACAGTGAGTGACCGCCAATAAGAGAAGGGATCCCAAGCCGAATCGAAACATGATAGATTCCGGGGCGAAGTTGGAGATACAACTTTGGCGTGTCTTATCAGTTTACGAAAAAAGCGTAGCTGCCATCCCGGGATGAAGCAGCTACGCTTGGAATTTTGAAGCGATATCGCGTCGAACTGTTTAGGCGAAGTGGCTGAAGGCCTTGTTGGCGTCAGCCATCTTGATGGTCTGTTCCCGTTTGCTCATGGCCTCACCTTCACGGCGATAAGCAGCCATCAATTCATCGGCGAGGCGAAGGTACATCGCTCGGCCTGTTTTGCCGCGGCAGGCGCCGAGGATCCAGCGGATCGACAGACTCTGCTGGCGATCTTTCTTCACCGGCATGGGAATCTGATAGTTAGCACCCCCCACGCGGCGGGAACGAACTTCGACGGTCGGCTTGACATTCTCAACGGCTTGAAGGAAGACATCCACCGGAGAGATATCCTTCATCTTCGATTGAATCTGGTCCATCGCGTTGTAGAAGATGCGGGTGGCGGTAGCTTTCTTACCGTCGTACATCATGCAATTGATGAATTTGCTAACGAGGTCGGAGCCGAAGCGGACATCGGGCTTCAGCATTTTTTTGGAAGCGGTTCTCTTCTTGGCCATGATCTTTCCTGAAACGAGGGTGGCGGGAGCCTTAGAGACTCACCGTTAGTCCGGAATAAAGGAATTCCGCTTGGAAATCCCGCCCTCCCGGACATTGGCTAAAATAAAGGTCTTACGGCAGTAGGCTTACTTGCCTTCCTTCTTGGCGCCGTACTTGGAACGAGCTTGCTTACGATCCGAAACGCCCTGGCTGTCCAAGACACCACGGACGATGTGATAGCGAACGCCGGGCAAGTCGCGGACGCGACCGCCGCGAACGAGAACGATCGAGTGTTCCTGAAGGTTGTGGCCTTCGCCGGGAATGTAAGCGGTAACTTCAATCTGGTTGCTGAGACGAACGCGGGCCACCTTACGCAGAGCCGAGTTCGGCTTCTTCGGCGTCATGGTCTTAACCTGCAGGCAAACGCCGCGCTTCTGCGGACAACCCTGCATGGCGGGGTGCTTCGGCTTGGACTTCTGCACCACACGAGGTTTGCGAACCAGTTGATTAATCGTCGGCATATATCAGATCCTTCGTGGGACGGTAATTCAGCCGCCCTTATTTAATGGCACTGTAGTCTGTTGGCTTCATGTAATAGCTTTCGACTTTGTCGACCAGCTTACCGTTCTTTTCCGAAGCTTCGCGGGCTTTATTCCAAACGGGATCATCCCGGAAGGCTTTCCAGGACTTATCCGCTGCTTCTTTGCTGGGATAGCCAAGAACGTAGATCAACTTCTCGACTTTGTCTTTGGGATTGGTTTCGGTCCAGAAACCAATCAAAGTCATGCCGTGCTTTTCAAAGAGCTTGCAGGTGTGATCGCGAAAACGGGCGTTCAGATCGTCCATCTTTCCGGGAGCGGCATAATAAATCCGCAGCTCGAAAACGCGGTTCGCTTTATCTTCTTGCTTATCGTTCACAGCCGAAACCGTCGAGACGAGTAATAATAGAGCCAGCAGCGCGAGTGCACGCATACATCACCTTACTTCTTGGCGTACTTGGGATCAGCCTTCGCCAGGACGCGAATGGTAGCACCACTCTTCTTGGCATACAGTTCCTTGGTACCATCCGGGAGAAAGCGAACGGCCACCCGAGTCGGCTTGTCGCTTACTGGATCCACATAGGCGACCTTGGAAACATCGACGGGCATTTCCATCGAAAGGCGACCGCCCTGGGGATTACGTCGATTGGGCTTCACGTGCTTCCAAACCAGGTTAACGCCCTGAACGACGACCTGATTGGTCTTGCGGTTCACGCGAACAACCTTGCCCCGTTTTCCCTTATCGTCGCCACTGATAACCTGTACCAGATCGTTAGTTCGTATGTTCATGGCATCACCTAATCATTATCTATCGGAACTAAACAATATATTGCGCCAAACGGGCTCGCATAGACCTTTAAGTGAAAAATGCGGGAGTTTTTCGAGCCCGCTTTTTCCAGGAATCGCATCTCGTTCTGCTGGAACTCGACGGTGAAAAATCCGCAACAATCATAAACCGATTCTAATTTTTTTCTGCTGATAAAGCATTAAAGGACGCACTCAACGAAACGGATTCTAAACCTCTTCCCTCAAAATGTTTGCAACAAGTTGGACGAAAGCGTCCTAAAATAATTCCATGCGATTCCTCATCGATGGCTACAACTTGTTGTACCACTATGGTCTGGCCGACCGTTCCCGGTCCTGGCAGGCTAATCGGGAGCGATTTGTCGACTGGCTGAGAGAAACGATTCCCAATTTTGTGGAATGGAAAGTCGTTTTCGATGCTCAAAAAATGAGCCGCCTGAAAACTGTACCCATTGAAAGCAGCCCTCATGTGATCATCGCCAAGGGAATCAGCGCGGATCAATGGATCGAAGAATATCTGATTCGTGGGAATTCGGAGAAGTGGACTGTCGTTTCCAACGATCGACAAGTCATTCATTCCGCCAAAAGCACGGGGAACATGGCTTGGAACTGCGATAAATTTTTAGATTGGCTGCAGTCTCCGACCGCCCCGAAACCGAAAATCGAACCTGCAAATTTGAACGACAAGCCAGAGGTGATGAGCGAGTTGGAATTGAATCAACTGGCAAAAATCTTCACCCTGAAAAAGCACTTACCGTAAGCCAAAAAGCCACTTACGGTCTCTCACTTGGTGGATTAGGGTATAGGGATCCGTAACTTACCTGCGGCGATCCCAAATTGTGTAACTGGCCATGATTCCAAAGGCCAAGCCCATCAAAGCAAACATCACGCCGAACCAGCCGTACTGCGAGTAAACGTACTCATACGACTTATTAATCACATTCGCGAAAAGCATGTCCTATTTCCTTTTTTGATGAAACAGGGGTACAAATTGTGGCACAACTAAATATGGAACAAAAAACCGGAAAAATTGTTAAAATCAGGAACTTTTTATGAGAGTTCTACATTCGCACCCGGCCGGAGATCGCGAATCTCTAGTTCTATTTTACTCATCCCGTTCCAGGTATTGATTTTAGGCTCGAAAACCAAACAGCAATCGCCCCCCGCCGACATCAATTCTTCAATTCGATCGGCCATTCCCCAGCCGACAGCTCGCATTTTGGTATTGCCTTGCTGAACGAAGAGATTCAGGTGCGTGCCCGTCTGGCCCATTTTTTTTGGTTCGCCGACAATCTTGATACCCCCCGCCAGAAATCGGGGCTTGCTATTCTGGCTACCGAACGGCTCGAGTTTATCTAAATCCCTGAGAAGTTGCGGAGTCAGTGAGGAGAGGGGCACTTCTGCATCAATGTTCAGTCGAGGAGCAGGCGGTACCCCTTGTGGAAAATGCTCTCCGGCATAATCCGTGAATCTCTTTCGAAAATCCTCAATCTTTTTCGGCTCGATTTTCAGCCCCACAGCCATGGCATGTCCGCCGTGCGCGACCAGATCGACTTCGCAAGCTTTCAAAGCCTTATGAAGTTCAAACCCGGGGATAGATCGCCCGGAACCAGTAGCCAGAGGCTGTCCCTCTTTAATGGCAATCATCAAGGAGGGCCGTCCGATATGCTCCACTATCCGGCTGGCCACAATCCCGATGACACCCGGGTGCCACTCCGCATGGGCTAACACGGCCGCGGGAAAGTGAGCCAGGTCCACCTCGGCCAGCATCTCCTTGGCATGCTGAGTGATCTTCTTTTCCAGCGTTTGCCGCTGATGATTCTGCGATTCCAGAAAGGCTGCGACTTCGTGCGCTTTGATCGGTACGTCCGTTGTCAACATCTCGACTACCAGCCGGGCACACCCTAATCGCCCGGCCGCGTTCATTCGCGGGGCGAGCTTGAAGGCGACTTCCTCAGCTTTGAAATTCGGCTCTTTATCTTTATTGGCGCTATCGATTAATGCTTTCAATCCGAGAAAAGGCTTGTCCTTCATGCGGATCAGGCCATGTTTCACCAGAATTCGGTTTTCGTCGAGTAGCGGAACCACATCGGCAATCAATCCCAATGTTGCCAGCAACACCGCATCCAGAAGAAATTCTCGCAATTCGGCCGAGACCCGTTCTCCGCCGGAAACCTTCTTGGCCAGCGCCCAGGCAAGTTTGAAGGCGACACCTGCCCCGGAGAGGCCGTCGAAAGGGTAGTGAGTATCGGGCAATCGAGGATGAACCAGTACATCCGCGGAGGGAAGTACACTTTTCATCTCGTGATGATCGGTGATGATCAATTTCAGGCCGAGCTTTCGGGCCGTTTCGGCTTCCTGGATGCTGGCAATTCCGCAGTCGACCGTCACCACCAGTTTGCAGCCATCTTCGGCGATTTTTTGCAGCGCCCCTTCATTAAGTCCATAACCTTCTTCCAGCCGATGCGGAACGTGGAACTGAACGGGAGTCTTCAGAATTGTCAGTAGACGGTACAGGATGGAAGTACCTGTCACACCGTCCACATCGTAGTCGCCATAGATGCAGATTTTATGTTTCTTTTCGATGGTCTCATAAAGCAGTTCAACGGCTTCGGGTACTCCGGGAAGAGATTCGGGGGCATGCAGGCCATTTAGAGGAGCGTCCAGAAATCTACGCACTTCCGCTGGCTGGCGGACGCCTCGGTTGAAAAGGATTTGGGCCACCACGGCTGGAACATTCGCTTCCCGAGCGAGAAATTGGACTTTCTCAGCATCGAATTGATGAAGGTGCCATATTTTGCGAACTACGGACAAAATGTTCTCCCAAACATGCTGATTGTCAGCATAGCTTTTTTGTGTGAAATTTCAGTAGGCCTTACAACCGTCTCAACTTATCCACTTTAACCGACGCTTACGGTGTAGAAATGTACGATTCGACAACATCGCTAAAACCAGACTATTTTCACCCCCCATATCACCCGATTAACCGAAATACCACTTATTATCCATTTTAGGTAGACGATAGGAATTCCATGATTAATTAGTACGACGCGCAATCGGGTGCGTTGAGCCAATCCTCGAAAGGAATTCCCAATGCGTATATCGATTCAGAGCCGGATTAGCCTGGCCAGCGTGGCGCTTCTCTGGCTCGTCGGTTGTGCCCACCAGCAGTCTTCCTGCACCAGCTGCCAGACCGCTAACAAGGTAGCCTCCTCAACCAAAGCGAGCCCTTGCACTAGCTGTGCAAACAATACCGCGACCAGCGCGTCGGTCCCCGTTTGGAACGTCGTTCGCGACAACCAGGGTGGCAAGAACAGTTTCGTGGCCGTAAGCACCGAAACGAGTGCCCCAGCCAAAGCTCCAACTGCCTCGCCCGCCACTACTTCCACTGTCAAGAAGGAGCCGGCTCCTTTGACGAGTGCGGTCATTAACGTTCCCCTACTCCCCGTGCCCGATCAATCCAAACAGTCCGTCTCCTTGAAGGTGGCTGTAACTCCCAGCCCCTATAACCAGGCTCCGGCTGCTTCGATTCCAGCCGAAACCGTCAGCTTGAACATGGATCTGAAGATCCCCGAGCAGAAAATCGACGTTAAATCCGAAGCTAAGGCTCCCTCGTTGGAAGAACCCAAGGTCTTAACTCCGGTTAATCCGAATCTTAAGCCGGGCATCAGGGAAATCGTTCGCGAGAATGTTCAGAAGACCTACGCTCACGGCGATGACTATACCTGGGTTATGGGTGAACTGGAATACCTCAATGCCAAGAAAGTCTGGCGCGTTCGCTACGCCCGATATGATCAGGATGATAAATTCGGAGGCTGCTTCACTATTGTGGGTTGCGAAGAGAAACTCCAGCGGTTCGTGAATGGCGATATGGTTAAGATCGAAGGCTTCGTTGTCGATGCCGAAACTCAGAGTATCGCACCCGAATACAAAGTGACCGAAATTGTGCCTCTGGTCACTCGGGAAGTGGTCGATGTGAAAGTCGAAGAGAAGAAATAACCCGACTTCACAAAAAATCGTCAGCGACTCGAGGCCCTCTGCAAAAGAGGGCATCGTCATTTTCGTTTCTATCCCTCTACCGCGACTATGGCTTTAATCACACCTGTCTCTGGTTTGAGCCAGCTCGGGAAGACGCCTATCATTTCGCTCAACCCGGCATGATGAGTGATCCAGGGCTTCGTATTGATCTTCCCTTCCTCAATGAGCCGTATGATATTGCCGAAGTCCTGCGGTAAGGCATTCCGGCTGGCAAGCAAAGTCATTTCCCGGCGATGCATCAGCGGATGAAGGAAAGAGATCTCCTGGGTCGTGATGCCCACGAAAACCAACTTCCCGGCGAAGGCCACATAGTTCAGCGCATTCGACATGCTCTTGTTGTTACCCGTCGCATCGATAACCACTTCCGCCAGATGCCCGTTGGTAAGAGATTGCAGAGCTTTAACATCTTCCTCCGTTCCCTTGGAAAGAATAGTATCCTTCACGCCCATGGTCGATTTGCAGAATTCGAGTCGCTTTTCATTCATGTCGAGCATGATCGGTCGGCTTCCCGCCAACTTAACGAATTCCAAAGTCGCCAGCCCAATCGGACCGGCTCCGATGATCAGAACATTTAAGCCAGGTTTGCAATCACCCCGATAGGCCGCATGACAGCCTATTGCCAGCGTTTCCACCAGGGCCAATTGCTCCCAGGAGAGGGATTTAGCGACATGTAATTTTCGAGCCGGAACGATAAAACGGGGCCGCATCCCTCCATCGGTGTGCACGCCCAGGACCTGCAGGTTTTCGCAGCAGTTCGGATGGCCATTGCGGCTGGCATAACTGTTGGGGTCGTTGATGTAGGGCTCGATGGAACAGCGATCGCCCACCATCACATTCTTCACTTCACTGCCGACATCCAGCACTTCCACGCCCAATTCATGCCCCGGTATTCGCGGATAGCTATAGAAAGGCATTTTCCCCTGATAGCCGGAATAGTCCGTGCCACAAATACCGATCCGGTGGACTTGTACCAGAGCTTCTCCCGCGGCAGGTTTGCCAGGCTCAGGGATCTCTATAGTCCGGAATTCAAAGGGTTTTTCGAGTTGAATTGCTTTCATGAATTTGCCAGCTCCAATTTTAGGTATCCTCAATTCTGCGAAATGTAACGACTTTCGAAAAGGCTATTGACAGACTCCTACAATCTGTCGTAGTATGCTTACTACACGACGTAGGAACACTGGAGTCAGCGATGGCGGATAACCGACCCGATCTCAGCGACACGGAAAGAGATGTCTTAAAAGCGCTTTGGGAACATGGCCCCTGCCCCGTGCGAAAACTTCTGGAAGTTTTCCAGGATCAGGGCCGACTATGGGCCTACACCACCTTGCAAACGCTTTTAACTCGTTTAACAGGCAAGGGTTATGCGCGCAGCGAGAAGAGCGGCACAGCCTTAAATTACGAAGCCACCCTGTCCAAGGAGGAATTTCTTCAGGATCGACTCACGGCCTTGGCAGACGACGTCTGCGACGGCACCAGTTCTCCTCTGATGCTCGCTTTGGTAGAAGGCGGAAAGCTCTCAGCCCAGGAAATAGAGCAGCTTCGAGCGATGTTAGATCATCTGGAAGAAGAAGGCAAAAAACCGCAAAAGGGGGATCGTTAACATGGTTACCTGGCTTTTAGCGAATACCCTCGTGGTTTTGCCCTTTGTGCTGCTGCTCTTGCTCGCTCAGAAATTCATATCCGCACGCCCCGGCGTCTGGAACATTCTCTGGGTTCTGGTTCTGGTTCGACTGGTGCTTCCCCCGGTCGTCGAATGGCCCTGGCAACTGAAATTCTTCCAAGAGCCGGAGAAAATGGCTATTGCAGAAGTCGATGAAGAAACCCGGATGAAGCAGCTTTTGACTCTGGCCACTCTTCAGATGTCGGAAGTTCCACTGGAAGAAGAGGCCGCCCCAGAAGTATTGCCGGAGGAACCTTGGAACTGGCTCTTCTGGCTCCCAGTCCTTTGGGCGGTCGGAGCGAGCGTCGTCTTCGCTCGAGCCCTCCTCGGCATTATCAAGTTCCGGCGACTGGCTCGTCGGGGAATCCCGGCTAACGAGCACCTGCACAAGGATGTTCACAATGTCGCTCAGCGGATGCGTTGTCAGATGCCCGGAGTTCGGGTCCTGTCCGGACTGCTCTCTCCCTTAGTCTGGGTTTTCGGAAGACCAACCCTCTACTGGCCATTCGGGTTGGAAGCTCGCTTGAGTGAACTGGGTCGTCAGGCAGTTCTGACCCACGAATTGGCCCATTTGAAGAGAAATGACCACTGGATTCGACGGCTGGAAATCGTGGCCGGTCTGCTGCACTGGTGGAATCCCATATTCTGGCTGATCCGCGCACAAGTTCGAAGAACTTCAGAACTGGCGTGCGATTGGTGGGTAGTGAAAATGCAACCCGCGGCGAAGCGTTCGTACGCGGAGGCGTTGATTGAAGTGAGTCGGGGGCTGTCGCCCGCCTCTCCGGTACCTGCGTTGGGTATCCGCGGCGGTGGCAAGCGTGAACTCGAAAGGAGACTGGAAATGATTATGCGAAATACAGGTCGGAATCGCCGCAGTCGGCGAGCCATACTGGCCTTTGGAGCTGTGGGACTACTGGCATTACCCGGTTGGTCGTTCGGCCAGTCCGGCAAGGCCGAGACAAAAGCCGATGGCAAAGGCGAAGTGCTCACTATTCAACTCGATGGGACTCAGATTCTAGATGCCGTCGGGAATGAAGAAGTCGTCAAATTGATCGATTCTCTTTTTCAAAAGCCAGAGCAAGCTAAAAAAGCCAACGTCGATCTCAACAACGTGGATCTCGAGTTCCTAAGCAATCTCAGCGATTTAAGCAAACTCGGGCAGGCCACCTTGGAAGTCCAAACTCTGGATACGCTGAAGCGAGCTGGTGTCTCTGCCAACAAAAAAGTCGAAGGCAAAATTGGTGAAGATTTCATTCTGAATCTGATTCCAGCCGGTACGCTGCTAGGTGAAGGCAAAATTGGTGAAGATTGGATTCTGAATTTCGTTCAACAAGACGGTAAGGCCACTCCAGCAAAACAGGAACCTGGACGGGACATCCAGGCACAGACGTTTCGAATCGACGATAACACGAAAAATCAGGCCGAGTTGGAAAAGAAGCGAGCCGAACTCGCCAAGCAACTGGCCGAATTGGTGAAGGAACAGGAAAAAGCTTTATCGCAAATCAAGCGGGACGAAGCTGCCCGACTGAAAGCCGCGCAGGCTGCCGGGCAGGCTCAATTGCAGTTCAAAGTCGCCGATTTGGTCGAAAAAGCGGTGAGTCAAAAGTCGGACGATGCGAAAAAGAAAATTGAACGAGCTGTTCAAGGAGTTCAAATAAAGATCGCCGACGATAAGTCCCGGGCTGCTACGATTAGCGGAAGCATTCAAGTGGATTCGGTCGGGTCGGATCAAATCATCGAAGCAATCCAGAAATTGATTGCCGAGAAAGAAAAGCAACTGGGTAAAGAGCATCCCGATACACAGGCGTTGAAAAAATACATTAAAGCCTTGAGCGCGGCCAAGGGAACCAAAACAAAGGAACCCGCTGTGGAAGCCAAAGCCTTTGCTTTAACAGTAGATGGAAAAGTCAAACTGGACCCTAAAACAGTCGAATTAGCCGTAATCCAAGTCCAAGACGAAAAGAATCCCGTTGAGACTAAATCCGTAATCGTCTATTCAAGCGAGGATGGAAAAGTTGCGATCGCCGAGATGGGAAATGGCACCAGAATGCGTGGGCAGAAGATCGTCTTGCAGGGCGTCGATGGCAAATTCATGGTTACCCCACAGATGAATGCCGATGGCAAACCGACGATTGCCGTAATTAAAGATACGGTTAAGGGAAGCGATCAAGGGAAGCTGCAAAATGTCCAGCTGACCTTGGATCAGCCAAAGTCCGATATGGTACGAAACGTCAAAGTTACGGCAGACGCTTCCAATGTCGAAAAATTGGAACGAGCCACTTACCTGGTACCTGGCAAAGCGGCTCAAGTCGCCAAATTCATTCAGGACAACGTCAAAGCCAAAACGCTGGAGTTAAAGGTAGATGGTGATAAGATCGTCCTGACTACCGAGCCTTCCGTGCAGAAAATCATCGGGCAGTTCATCTCTCTGCTATTGCCTCAGGTCAAGCAGGTTCAGGCCCGTGTCCTGATCGATCCGACCAAGGCTGAACAACTTCACTTCGATACTCTGGGAATTCATTCGGAACCTCAGAGCAAAGAACTGAAGGGCCTGATAAAGGGTGATAACGTTCAGATAATCGTGGATGTAAATGGCTTGAAATTCAATACCGCTCAACTTAAGGACGCCATCAAATGGGCACCAGAAGCCAAATCGATTTTGGGCTTCTGGCTAGACGATGCTAATTCGGCCCCGGTCCCACCCACCAAGCCAATTAAGATTGAAGACCAGCCGAAACTTCTATGGAAAGTAGTTCCGGACAATCAGAACAGTGAGGGCAAAGCCGAACCGGCTAAGGGTACCAAGCCCGCCCCGGCCACGAAGAATTATAAACCCAGAAGCGGTTTAACCCTAAGCGTGGATGGCAAAGCAGATCAGGAATCGGGCAACAAAACGATTAACATCCAGATTCAGGAATTCGATGCGGAGAAGAATCCGGAAGTTCTGAAGAAACTTCTCAAAGACGGCTGGTCAATTCGTTACAACAAAGAAACGAAGATGACCACCGCCGAGAAGCGCGAAGAAAACAAAAGCAAATAATCGTATGGACTAGACTTTCAACGGTTGTGGCCCGAGGGTTACAACCGTTATTCCCTTTGGTGGGAACCTCTTCACATGATCCAGAATCGCTGAAACATTCAATTCGTCGATAGCCTGCTGAATTTCCGCGAGAGTCCGAATGCGGCCCAGATAGTACCAATCGGAAGTCAGACTGCTTACCCTGGCTCCCGTCGACTCCTGCCGCATGATCAGGGAAGCCTTCAAACCCACTTTGACCCGTTGCAGCTCTTCCTCTTCTATTCCTTCCGGCAACCGCTTCAACTCGTGCAGCGTGCGATCGAAGGTCTCCTGAGCCTTTTCCGGCCGGGAACCTGCATAAGCAAGAATCGAGCCGCGATCTTGGAAAGCCTCATAACTGGCGTAAACGCTGTAGCAAAGTCCGTACTTTTCGCGAACTTCCATGAATAGTCGGGAGGACATATCCAGCGACAGCACACCGACCGCGGCTCGGGCCAGATAATTATCCGGATGAACCAAGGGCACGCTCGGATAGATCAGCGCGATTTGCGTCTGGTCCAGGTCCTTTTGCAAATGCACGTATTTTGCTTCCAATCCCGTCAGAGGAGAGATTGGATAAGCTGTCGGCGTTTGTTCCTTCCAGCCGCCAAACAGTGTTTCAACATCTTTTCGGAGCATGTCCCAGTTAATGTCACCCGCCACGGCCAGGATCACATTGGAAGGATGGAAGTGCTTCGCGTAATGTTGCCGGACATCTTCGATCTTAGCGACTTCGATACCGGCCTCGGTTCCGCGTTGATCGCGCCCCAGAGGATCGGGATAGTAGTTCTTGCGAAGCTCCACCATCACCTTGCTTTGCGGTTCATCCTCCAGATTCTGAATATCCTGAATCGCCAGCGCCTGCACGGCCTCCAACTCTTCTTCCGGAAAGTGAGGCCTCTGCAGGAGATCCGCATAGAGTTTTAAGGCGGGCGTCAGATTCGTGGCCAGGGTAACGCCGCCAAAGTGCAGGTTGATTCCGCCAGTGCTCTCGGAACGGTCGACACCGAGATTGTCTAGGGCGTCGGAAAACTGTCGACTATCGAGTTCCCCCGCCCCCCGCGTAATCAGATCCGTCAACAGTCCACTTAGCCCGAGTTTATCGACCGGGTCGTACGCCCCGCCCGCGCGGACCATGAAGCTGAAGGCCGCCGAACGTACGTGGGGCAATCGTTCGGCCAGGAGTGTCATCCCATTCGGAAGGATGTGCGTGTAAATGAGTTGTTGCATTGGGAAAGAATACGAAATTTGTGAGCAGAACGGGAGAGTGGTTCGACAGGGCGAAACTATCGAACCACGATAAATATAACTTTTTGGACAAACTACGGAGCGATGCCGGGGGTCGATTTTTTGGCTTTGCGATCGCCTCGCAAATCCTGTCGAGTCAACTCCAACTCCGTCAGGGTGTATTCGTAAACGTCGCGGAAAAAGATTTCTTCTGAAAACAGGTCCAGCTCGCGAATTCTCCCGATGCGTACAGCGCTGTTATCGAGCAGATCGTGAATGGCGGGCATGGTAAATCCGTTCAGCACTCGCTTCAGTTGTTGCAAGCAGGCCGGGCGATCGAATTCCATGAATAAACGGAAGCAATCGCGGAAAAAGCCGTAGTGAGCCTTTTCATCGATGCTCAAATAATTCAGGATCGCTTCGAGTGCGGGGTCTTTCCCCATCTCTTGCGTGCGATTGCGGAGATTCCGGTAATTCAGGAAGGTAGCATGTTCCTGCACCATGGCATAGCAGAGCATGCCCAGATTATTATCGTGTGGCAGATTCCATTCCCGCTCGAACACTTTCTTTTCGAGATCCGCCATGTACTCTTCGGTGCGCGCCCCGGATTGGAGCAGCCAATCGTTCAGCACCAGTGAGTGTTTCGATTCCTCATATCCCCAGTTCGCGTAAAACCAGACGCGTCCTTTACTGTTGCGAACAATAGGGAGAATCTTTGAGGTGAAGTCGGGAAGATAAAGCTCGACTGCACAGAAAGTCTCCACCACATCCGCTATCACGGGACTGAGAGATTTGTTAACTTGATTCCAGGGGATATCGTGCCGAATGTTCCAGCGCCGTTTCTTCTCCGCTTTATCGAAGAAATCACGGTAGAGCACCCATAACTTCTTCTCGAGTTCGAGACAGGACAAAGGCTGTTCGGGCTCTGCTTGAGATTGGACGAGATGTTCATTCCCGTTCTGAGTCGTCATCGTTCCTGATTCCGATTTTTTAAATTGTGGTGTGGGGCATATACTGTCCGTGATGCCACAAGCAGCACAACATTGGTACGCAATATATTCTATGGAGTTCAGATCTAATGAGAACCTCTAGCTTCCTAATAACCGCACTTTTTTCCGGGATTTTCGCCACTTTTTCGGCAGCCGGTGAGTACAACAAAGTTCTCAAAATTGGGGATAAAGCCCCCTCGTTTACTCCTCTGCCCGGCACCGATGGAAAAAGCCATTCGCTGGAAGAATGGAAGGATAAAAAAGCACTTGTAATATTCTTCACGTGCAACAGTTGCCCCACGGCCGAGGATTACGAAGACCGAGTTATTCGCTTTACCAAAAAATATTCTTCTCGATCCGTGGGAGTAGTGGCCTTCTGTGTGAACAAGATCGCGGATGACAGCATGGAAAAAATGAAGGAGAAGGCCGAGAAGAAAAAATTCCCCTTCGTCTATCTTCGGGATGACTCCCAGAAGATCGCCAAAGATTTTGGAGCGAGCTACACTCCTGAGTTCTTTCTGCTCGATCAGGACCGCAAAGTAGTTTACATGGGGGCATTCGACGACAAGAATACCGAAGCCGAAGCGAAAGTCAATTATCTGGAGTTGGCAACCGAGGCGTTACTGAAAGGCGACAAGATTGAGAAGGCCGAAACACTGGCTCGCGGATGCATGATTCGCTACATCCGCAAGCGGGACTGACGAAATATCAACCTTTGAGCAAGCCGTAATTAACCAGTGTCTGCCGAACTTTCTCTACGCCCGCGGCATCCATGGCACACATCGGCAATCGCAATTCTCCAGTATCGCGGCCCAGTAGTTTCATGGCCGTCTTTAGCGGAATCGGATTGGTGGCCGCACTGAGCATATCGCGGCAGAGCGGGAACAATTTCTTATGCCAGGTAATTGCCGTGGCAACATCGCCGGCTTTAAATGCGTTTACCATCGCCTTCAGGTCGCGCGGCACGATATTGCCGACGACCGACACCACACCGCGACCGCCAATACTCATCAATGGCAGCGTCAGGGAATCGTCTCCCGAAAGAATTGTGATGTCGCAACCACTGGCGATGCTCGACGCCTGATCGAGCGAACCGGTCGCTTCCTTGATTGCCACAATTGTGGGAATATCTTTAGCGAGACGGATAATGGTTTCTGGCAGAATATTGGAACCGGTTCGGCCCGGAATGTTGTAGAGGACCAGCGGCAGATCGCAGGCCGCGGCGATGGAGGCGAAGTGCTGGTAATAGCCTTCCTGAGTTGGCTTGTTGTAATAGGGACCCACTTGCAACGACCCGTTAGCGCCCGCCTTCTTGGCCGCTTTGGTGAGTCGAATCGCTTCGCGAGTACTGTTTGAGCCCGTACCGGCCATGACTTTGATGCGACCGGCGGCTTTCTCAATGACCGTCGCAATCACGCGTTCGTGTTCTTCGTGGTCCAGCGTCGGCGATTCGCCCGTCGTGCCGACCGGAACCAGGCAATCGGTTCCTTGCTCGATGTGCCAATCCACCAGTTTAGCCAGTGCCGCATAATCGACTTCGCCGTTCTTGAACGGCGTGATGATAGCAACGGATACCCCGGCGAACATTTCCCCGCGTGTCATGATGCACCTATGTAATTCAAAAGCAATTCGTTGATTGGAAAGTTATACGAGTTTGGGAGACGGAAATGGAAGAAAAATCGTGCCATCGGATAGGTTTGCCGTTCCATTTGCCGGGGAGAGGGAAATAACCTCTCCGCAGCAAATCCGTTTTTTACATATCTCAAATCGCGATCGTCACCGTTTTGACTTCCGTATACAGATCCAGGGCGTACTCCCCAAGTTCGCGCCCCAAGCCAGACATTTTGTACCCGCCGAACGGCGCGGCCGCATCGAAGACATCGTAACAGTTCACCCAGACTGTCCCGGCCCGCAACCCGTTAGCGAGTGCAAAGGCTTTCTGAATATCCTTGGTCCAGACGGCGGCGGCCAGCCCGTAAATCGTTCGATTGCCTCGCTTTATCACTTCGTCGACATCTTTGAATTTCAGAACGCTCATTACCGGGCCAAAAATCTCCTCCTTGGCAATCTTCATTTCATCATGGACGCCGCTAAAGACAGTCGGCTCGACGAAGTAGCCTTTATCGCCCTGGCGTCCGCCGCCAACTTGCAGTTTTGCTCCACCTTGTTTACCGGCTTCGACGTATCCCAGAATCCGATTCATCTGCTCCTCGGAAACTTGCGGCCCTTGCGTCGTATCGGTTTCGAAAGGATCGCCTACTTTCTGTTTCCGGGCTTTGGCGACCAGTTTTTCAACGAATTCATCGTGAATTTTTTCTTCCACGAACAAACGGCTACCCGCACAGCAGCATTGCCCCTGATTGAAAAACAGTGCGAAGTAGGCGCCGTCCACTGCGGCATCCAGATCGGCATCGGCGAAAATCACGTTGGGCGACTTGCCCCCCAATTCGAGACTGCAGCGCTTCAGGTTGCTGTTGGCCGCCGCGGTAAGCACTATCTGCCCAGTTCGGGTCTCGCCGGTGAAGGCGATCTTGTCGACGTCCATGTGCTCGGAGAGGGCTGCACCGGCCGTCGGACCATAACCCGGTACGACGTTAATCACGCCGGGAGGAAAGCCCACATCGGCACAAAGTTGAGTCACTCTCAAAGCGCTGA
The DNA here is from genome assembly GCF_018398935.1 of Telmatocola sphagniphila. Taxonomy (GTDB): domain Bacteria; phylum Planctomycetota; class Planctomycetia; order Gemmatales; family Gemmataceae; genus Telmatocola; species Telmatocola sphagniphila. The sequence goes on from NZ_CP074694.1 coordinate 3,379,669, forward strand.
GCGGCGTCTGTTCCGCCGGTTTCAGCACGAGTGTATTTCCGCAAGCCAAAGCAGGCCCCCACTTCCAGGCCTGCATCAGGAGCGGGAAGTTCCAGGGGATAATCTGGCCGACCACGCCGATAGCTTCCCGACGGGTGAAACAGGAAAACGGACCTTCGATGGGAATCGTCTTTCCGTGAATCTTGTCTGCCCAGCCAGCGTAATAGCGGTAGCACTTGATTACCAATCCCACATCGCCGAGGGCATCCTTGAATGGCTTGCCATTATCGAGCGATTCCAGACCGGCCAGTTCTTCGGCGTGCTTTTCGATGGCACCGGCCAGTTTGTAGATCAATCTGCCCCTTTCGGCCGAACTCATTCGCGGCCAGGGACCTCCCTCAAAAGCCCGGCGAGCCGCTTTGACGGCCATTTCGATATCGGCCTTGTCCCCTTCGGAGACCTGGCACAGAACTTCACCGGTGCTGGGGTTCACCGTGGGGAACGTTTTCCCCGAAACGGAGTTGACCCACATCCCATCGATAAAAAGTTGTTTATTCGTGATTTGGGGAGGTTGGATGCGTTTCGCACTGCTCATCGTAGTCATAAATAGCCTTTGAAACTGAGAGAGGAAGTTCCCAATTTCGCCATTGTCCGCCCGGACGAATTGAAGTCAAGCGGATATCGCCGTAAATCAAGAATAACAGAACGGAGCATTCTCTTGCATTACTTTCCAGATTCCGCCCTCTTCGGCGAGTTGGCCCAAAACCATAAAGTGGTTCCGGTTTATCGGCAATTGCTGGGGGACACGCTCACTCCCGTCAGTGCCTTTCAGAAACTCAAAGGCAGCGGCCCCGGCTTCCTTTTTGAAAGTGTGATCGGCGGGGAACGTCTGGGCAGATTCAGCTTTCTCGGTGTGAATCCCTTTTTACGCTTCCGCGCCTTCCGTAATCAGATTCAGATCAGCGATTCGACCGGAAAGGTAATCAGCCAGACCGAATCGCAAGATCCCACGAAGGACTTGCAAACGAAAATTGCTGAAATGCAAGTCGCCACGGTTCCCGGACTGCCCCGTTTCTGCGGCGGCGCCGTGGGCTACGCTGCATACGACACGATCCGCTACGTGGAACACCTTCCCAATGCTCCTACCGATGATCGAAAGCTGCCCGATTTGAATTTCGATTTTTACGACAGAATGGTCATCTTCGATCACATCAACAAGACCATCCTGGTTGTGGTACACGTCCAGGTGGACGGCAAGGATGTCTCGGCAAGCTACGAAAAAGCTTGCCGGGATGTGGATGATATAGTTCACCAGTTGGAACAACCCGCCAAGCATGCGGAGTTGCGCGACATTCATCGAGGTGGTGTTGCCAAGATACCCTTTGAATCCAATTTCACCAAAGCCGGATATGAAGCGGCCGTGCGAAAATGTCAGGAGTACATTTTCGCTGGAGACATTTTTCAAGTGGTCCTGAGCCAGCGACTTCAGGCCAAGCTGACCGCTCCTCCTTTTGAGGTCTACCGGGCTTTGAGAGTTCTAAATCCCTCTCCCTTTATGTTCTTCATCGAAACCGGAGACTGTTCCCTCGTCGGCAGTTCTCCGGAGATCATGACTCGCGTGGAAAACGGCCTGGTCACCATTCGCCCCTTAGCCGGTACTCGACCGCGCGGTAAGACTCCCGAAGAGGATCGCCAGTTGGAAATCGATTTGCTGGCCGATCCGAAAGAGCGAGCCGAGCATATCATGCTCGTCGATCTGGGTCGCAATGACGTCGGCCGGATCAGCAAGTTCGGTTCGGTAAGACTGCAGGATCTTCTGGTGGTCGAGCGTTACAGCCACGTCATGCACATCTCCAGCACTGTGGTCGGGCAATTGCAAGACGGCCTGACTTCCTTCGATGCGTTACGCTCTTGCCTGCCGGCTGGAACGCTCAGCGGTGCCCCGAAAGTTCGCGCCATGGAAATTATCGACGAATTGGAACCTCATCGGCGTGGGCCGTACGGAGGGGCGGTCGGCTACGTCGATTTCTCCGGCAACATGGACACCTGTATCGCTCTGCGGACCATGGTGATTCAAGGCGAAATCGCTTACGTTCAGGCCGGGGCGGGTATCGTGGCCGATAGTGATCCTGCTACGGAGTATCAAGAGTCGCTGAATAAAGCCATGGCCTTGCTGCGAGCTTTGGAAGTGGCCAAATCCGAGGACCGGCGCTAATAGGATTTGCCCCGGGCGATCGTGAACTCGGGCAAAATCGACTTCTCTTTTTTGGAGGTTTCGATTATCTGGGGAGCATGGCCAGTAATCCTGCTCGAGTTGTTGCCTGGACCGCATCCATCACGCTGCACGTGCTTGCCTGCCTTGTGGTCTTTGCCTGGTTTGCCACTCGCGAGGAAGTTCAACGAAGCGACCCTCGGAGTGTGGATACCCGGATCGATCAGAAAGATGCGCCAATTCTTTTTGAAATCGATCTGACGGAACGCCTCGCCTCCAAAGCTAAGCCCACTCTTAAACTTACTCGACCAGCCGTGGAAACCAGAATTTCCGCGGCGGTCGAAAAAATGCCCGGCCCCGGACCGGGAAGCGGTCCCTCGCCTGCACAGACGGCTAAGAGCGATGGACAAACCTCAAAACTTAAATCGGCCGCTATCCCTCTGCACTCGGCGATCAATCACCCAGGGAAATCGCTCGTTTATGTGCTCGATTGCTCGGGGAGTATGGGAATTGGAGATCGCTGGGCCAAAGCCTGCGATACCCTGCTGGCCTCGATCGAAAATCTATCGGAAGGGATGTACTACCAGATCGTGTTGTACGATCGCACGGCGCGTCTGATCGACCGTGGCAGCCAATTGCGACCAGTCAAAAAAACAGAACTGAGCGTACTTAGGGAAATACTGGGGAAGAAAATTCCCGAAGGAGAGTCCCGCCACAGCGAAGGCCTTCGTAAAGCCTTACTCCTGCAACCAGATGTGGTTTTTCTTCTCACAGACGCCGACGACTTCACGCAAAAGGAATTTGCAGAAGTATCGCCGCTGTTCCGGAATCAAAAATTCAACGTATTTCTGTTCGGCGAGTCGAACATACAAGTGGATAGCCCTTTGCACCGGCTGACCAAAGAACGGCGGGGTGGGATGTATATCGTCGGCAAAGAAGGCTTGGAAAAAGTTCAGTAAGGCTAGAGCCAGCCCTGTCCTTCTTCGCGAATGATCGTCTCCATCGCCGAAATCCAAACTGCATGATCGTTGAGGCAGGGGCAAGCCCGAAGGTGTTCGCCACCGGCGTGTTCGAAAACCTCTTTCGATTCCAGCCCGATCTCATCAATCGTTTCGAGACAATCCACCGTGAAACCGGGGAGAATTGCCAGAATCTTTTTGACACCCTTTTTGGCTAATTTTTCCAGGGTATCATCGGTGTAGGGCCGCAACCATTCTTCCCGACCGAAGAGCGACTGATAGGTCTGCGTCCACTTGTCGCGTGTGAGATTCAGCTTCTTGACGAGAGCTTGGGTAGTACGAGTCACGTGAGTGGCATAGGGATCACCGCTCTTGGCGTAGCGCTGCGGGATGCCGTGAAAACTGAGCAGATAATGATCGGGCTTCCAGGAGAGTTTGCCTTCTTCCTCGTGAATAATCGAGACCAAAGCATCGATATAAGCCGGATGAGCATAGTAAGGCGGCACGATCCGAATAGCAGGAACGTGGCGAATATTCATCAGGTGCTTGAAGAGCACATCAGTGGCCGAGGCCGTGGTAGTAGCCGAATATTGAGGATACATCGGCATCACAATTAGCCGTTCGACGCCTTGGGCGATCATCTCCTCGACGACCTCTGCGACTGCGGGATTACCAATTTGCATACCGCATCGAACGATGCAGTTGGGGAACTTCTTCTGGAGTAGTTCCACCTGACGGAGTGAAAAATATCGGAGTGGCGAACCCGTTTTGGCGTCCCAAACGCGGCGGTATTTCGCGGCCGATCTCGCTGGTCGGATCAAGAGGATGATGCGGAGGATAAACCACCACAGTATGCGATTGACTTCGATCACCCGGGGGTCGCCTAGAAATTGACGCAGATAGCGCCGAAGAGCAGGTGCGGTCGGTTCGTCGGGTGTGCCGAGCTGAATGAGAAGTATGCCGGTCATGGTTCCTCTAGGATAGGTAGGAGGAGCCATTCGTTTCAAGACTGGCTGTAAGGGGAAAAGCGAGGAGCGGCAGAATTCCGCTCCTACCCCGTGAAAACGGAATTACTTTTTCTTGCAATCCGGACCTTCCAGCGGATCCTGCTTTTCGGTGATGTGGCCCTTATCGGCCAGAGCGGTGCAACGGTCGGCGTTCAATTGAATGTAGCTCTGCCATTGAGCCGGGACATTACCTTCGGCATAGATGGCTTCGACCGGACATTCGGGAACGCACGCTTCGCAATCGATGCAGTCGACCGGGTGGATGTACAGCATCTTTTCGTCCTGATAGAAGCACTCCACAGGACAAACCACACAACAATCGGTGTACTTGCAATCGTTGCAGGGGGCGGTCACCACGTGAGCCATGAGACTATTGCCTTTCTAAACGTAATTCGCGGAATCGATTCTGGTTGGCGAAGCAAATTCGACTCGCTCTCATCGGTTCGCCATAACAATATATGGCTTAGTATTCGTTAAAACCACGTGCGGGGGCAAGCAGAATTTGAGAATTTGGAAGAATGTTCCTTCAAGTTAAGTAGAACTTGATTCCCATACCGACCTTGCCGGAATCATTAATGCATTTCGTTGCGGATGATTCAAGATCATTTTCATCAGGAAAGGCTGGATTTTGGAGATTTCAATGCCTTGTCCGCGATGTCTTTGCGATAGTGCATCCCCGGGAAACTGATCTTGGAAATAGCCTCATATGCGTGCTTTTTTGCCGCCGCGAGAGTATCCCCCAGAGCGGTCACCGCCAGAACACGACCGCCATCGGTGACGATCCGCTTCCCTTCCAATTTACTGCCCGCATGGAAAACTTTCACATCGGGCATTTTGGCGACTTCATCCAGCCCCGTGATATTCTTGCCGGTTTCGTATTTCCCGGGATATCCGCCGGAACAGAGGACGACGCAAACAGACGGTCGTGGATCCCATACGATCGTATCGGGATCAATGGTATCGAACCTTTTATCGACGATGGCCTCAATGAGTTCCAGCAGATCGGATTTCAAGCGGATTAAAAGCGTTTGAGTTTCCGGATCGCCCAGTCGGGCATTGAATTCCAATACCTTCGGACCTTGATTGGTGAGCATCATCCCGGCGAACAGCACGCCGTTGAAAGGATAACGGCCCCGTTTCATCGCGTGTACGATCCGAACGAAAACTTCTTCCTCAAGCTTTTTCATCAACTCCGGCGTACCGCGCGGAGCTGGGCAGTAAGCGCCCATGCCGCCGGTGTTGGGGCCGATATCGCCGTCGTTGACGGCCTTGTGATCCTGCGTTGGGGGAAGAAGATAAATCGTCCGATTTCCCACCAGCGCCAGTACGCTGAGTTCTTCCCCTTCCAGCCGTTTCTCAACGACCGCCTGTCGACCCACTTTGGCCCCGAATTCCTCCTTGATCATAATCCGTTCAATGGCACGGCGAGCCTCTGCCTTGTCATTGCAAACTATGACGCCTTTCCCGGCCGCCAAGCCGTCGGCTTTTACAACGCAAGGCCATTCGCGACTATCGATGTAGTATTGAGCCGGAGTGGGGTGATCGAAAACCCGGAATTCGCCGGTCGGCACATCGGCATGCCGCATCAATTGCTTGGCGAACACTTTGCTGCCTTCGATACGGGAGGCCGATTTGCTCGGGCCGAAGATTCTCAAACCCTCTTTTTCGAAAGCATTGACGATGCCGTTGACCAGAGGCTCTTCCGGGCCCACCACGGTCAGGTCGATTTTCTCTTTTTTGACGAATCGGATAAGCTTGTCGAATTCGTTGACATCAATCGGAACATTGGTTCCTTCCAGAGCGGTCCCAGCATTACCCGGAGCGCAAAAGATCTGCTTGACGCGCGGGGATTGTTTAAGCTTCCAGACGAGGGCGTGTTCACGCCCCCCTTTTCCAATAACGAGAATCTTCATCGTGAGATTGTATATACCCTTCAAGGTCTGTGAAAACTCGTCTCCATCCGCCTGGCCTAGCCATTCGAAATTACAGTATTATTCAGGTAGTCCGCTCGCCTCTCAGCTGAAGAGTTTTTTCGAGTCGGGATCGAATAATTTCACCAGCGAGAAGATACCGACCGGAGCACTGAAAAGACACATCAGGCAACCGAAGTTACAGATGGCGGCAATCGACCCCAGCACGGCCAGAGGATAGAATTTTCTGGTCAAAATCGCTAGAGACCCGACCAACATCAGGCACCCGATTGGAAACGCGTAGGTCACGTGATTGGCAATTGGCTTGATGTTCGTTTCGGTGATATCTTCCGGCTCGATTTTCCGTCCCACAAACTTCTCCGCATTTTTGCGAGCTTCGTTTTCCGGATTCTTGAAAACCTCTTTGAAATTCTGAACCGTCTGATCTTTTTTGATTTCGAAAATGTAGTAACCCGCGCAATCGAGTATCAGACTCGTCATCGCCAGCAGTAGCAACAGCAGGCCGGGGATCAGAAGCGGCGAATTAGTGAATTTAACTGGCTTTTGGGGAGGCGGCTCCGGGAGCAGTTCGGCAAGACCGAGATTCCCTTCGGCATCTTTCACTGGAGCCCTGTAGATAGTCTTGCATTCCGGACAGCGAACCGGCTGCCCGAACAGGGATTCCGGAACACGGGTTTTATTCGTGCACTTAGGACAAATAACGACGGCCGAGGCCGGAGGATTGTTCGATTCTGACATGCTGTATGTTTTAGCTAACTTGGCCGTGTTACCAGCGCTGATTTTCGCGTTCCCGCAGAATTCTACCGATCCAATTGACCACTCTTTCGCCTCCCAGACCGCAGATCAGTCCCATCATCAAGCTGAAATCCAAGATGCCGATCACTCTCCCGGGCCGAATTCCTATACCCCCAAAACGAAAGAACAGAAAATATCCCAGCAGGCCGAATAGCAATGCACCTGAAACTCCGTAGGCGACGAACTCGATGACGCGTTCTCGAAGCGAGAGATATTTCGAAGAGCCATTTTTCTTCCGAGGTACTCGCAACTGTCGGCCGCAACTGCACTTGAAAATCTGCCGAATTTTCTCGATCGGACTATCGTACTCCCGATTGCAGTACCAGCAGCGGTAGCGGACTCGGTTCGTCATGAAGCATCCGGCAAGATTCAATCACCTTCGAAAATTAGACCCTCTTCGAATTTTAGAGTCCGAAGCCTGCTTGCGCTACGAGAAATTACTCGATGAAGAACGGGAGTAAATCCGGGACTAATCGTTGACAATTGCGAACTTTATCGCAAGAATCGGAACGTGGGTCGCGATTGGCCGGGCAATCTCATATCTAACGGAGCCCGGATCAATCTAAAATCGATACTGACCCCCTACCTCTCTTGAAGGAGCATCATGATGCGTTCGAAACTCTGGGTTCTCGGTCTACTGCTGTCCCTCTTCGGGGCATCGTTGGTTTACGCCGACGACAAATCGGGTCTGAATGAAGAAGGTTTCCTTCAGCGCTGGGTCGTTCTCGCACCCATCCCCCTGGCCGATGGTCAAGGCGGAGAAGACGGCTTGATGAAAGAACAGCTCAAAGACGAAGCGAAACTTCAACCCAAAGCCGGCGATAAGGTCAAAGTTGGCGATACCGAACTCCTTTGGAAAAATTATATCGCCAAAGATCACCTTTTAGATCTCAACGATTTCGTGGGTAAACAGACCGAAGACAGCGTCGCTTATGCCGTGGCCTACATCGAATCTCCGGAAGATCTTAAAAACATCAAGATGAAAACGGGCAGCGACGACCAATCCAAAGTTTACCTCAACGGTAAAGAGGTTTTCAAATTTACTCAGGAACGGGCTACCGATAAGGATCAGGACACAACGGAAGTCTCGCTGAAAAAGGGCACTAACGTGCTGGTTGTTAAGGTTGTGAATGTCAAAGTCGACTGGTCTTTCTGCGTCCGCTTTACGGATAAAGACGATAAGCCGATCACGAAACTGACTGTGAAGTAAATTCGCAGGCTGATAAAATTACCTCCGAGGGAACAACGGCTAAGTTGTTTCCTTAGCCAGCCCGATACCCTAGCCTTGATTCCCCTTTTATTACGAGTCAATTTCTCCCTCTGATGGCTCGTCGTCCTACTCCATAAGATTTAAAGAGCAACTATTGCTGCACGAGAAATGGGCTCGAGAGTCCATTGCATTCTATCCCGGCTGGTATGAATCCTCATTCCGCTTTGCGACTGATCAGTTACAACGTTCACAAAGGTATTGGCGGCCTCGACCGACTCTGTCAACTCGACCGGGTCTGCCGGGTGATTGAGCACGAAAATCCCGATTTGTACTGCCTTCAAGAAGTTACCCGGCATTCCCGTCGATCGCACTATCAGGATCAGCCCAAGATATTTGCCGAGCGTTTCCAAACGCTGGACAGTACCTATCAGATGAACGTCCACTACCAGGTAGGTGGCTACGGCAATTTAATATTGTCCCGCTGGCCCATTCGCTCCCGGCACCACATTTCGCTAAGGCTGGGGCAGAAAAAACCACGCGGTGCTCAGCTTGTAACAGTCGAAACGCCCCAGGGTTCACTCCATCTGATCAATTTTCATCTCGGTTTAACGCAACACGAGAGGCACTGGCAGATTCGCCATCTGCTCAATCATCCGCTGTTTCGGGAATCGACTCATTTGCCGACTCTCATGGTGGGCGACTGCAACGACTGGCGAGATCGCCTGGGGGAATTGTTTTCGGAACGGGGCTATCAAGCTGCCACGACCGGCGAAAAACGATTCAACTCCTTCCCGGCCTTCCATCCCCTGATGGCCTTGGATAAGGCCTTTCATTGCCAGAATATTCAGATCAAACATTCCAGAGTGGTTCGCTCCCGGCTCGCTCATCGCGCATCGGATCATTTACCGCTGGTCATCGATTTTGATTTAAGGACCCCTCAATCCAGCGCAGAACAAAAAACGTAAGACCCAGGGCCAGCGCGGAGGAACAGATCAGTGCCAGCCAGGGTAACAGGCCTAACGGCTGGAGTTCAAAAAAGTATGCGCTTATGGGAAGATACATCACCAGGAGGTAGATCAATCCCGCAAACCCGATCCAGAGATGGAGCCTCCTATCCGTTTTACCGATGAGCCAGACGTTGCCTAAGCCCATGAGGATCACACTCGTCAGTACCAAAGTTCGATCCGTCTCGATATCGTTTCCCATTTCATTTCTGGAAATAATCCAGACGGCCAAACCCAGAAGCCCAGTGATCAACCCGGAAGTGAGTGCAAAAATGCCGACTTCCTGAAGAAATTCGCCCGGATGACCTTTGGGAGGCTGCGACTCTTGCCGTCGTTGAATCAGTATCAAAAATGCTGGCCCGCCAATGGTGAGGGCGTTCAAAAGAGACACCTGCTGCGGCAGATAGGGGAACTCGTAGCCGAATAATCCCATGCCGACAATAATCAGCAACAGTGTGTAAACATTTTTCAGCAGAAACAATTTGGCCGCTTTCCGCAAATTGGACAGGAGGACTTTCCCTTGCCGCATCACCTTCGGCAGAAGACTGAAATCGTCTTTTTCCAGGACCATGCTTGCCACCGTCCGGGCCGCACTGCTGCCAGAGCCCATGGCGATTCCCATATCGGATTTTTTGAGAGCAAGGATGTCATTTACCCCATCGCCGATCATCCCGACCTGAGCTCCGCCTTTTTGGAGGGTCTCGATGATCTGTAGTTTCTGCTGTGGGCTCACCCTCCCGAAAATGGTGTGATCGCGAATAGCCTCGGCCTTTTGACTCGCCGATTCCAATTGTTTCCCGGTGAAAACCGGCTCTTCGGAGTCGACAATTCCCAACTGAACCACCAGTGATCGAACCGTCTCTGGATTATCGCCTGAAAGAATTTTGAAAGCGATTTTTTGCTCGGCCAGCTCAAGTAATACTTTTTTGGCGTCGGGTCGCAGTTCATCGCGCAATCCGATTAGAGCCAAAACTTGAAGGGAATAACCTTCCAGGGATGGAGACAATGCCTGATCCGAAGTGGCGTTGATCGCTTCGGTGAAAACGAGTGTGCGGATTCCTTGAGTTTGCAGTTTGTTCCAGTTCGATTCGACAGACGCTGAATTCTGGAGATGGGGCTTTAATGCTTCAAAAGCTCCCAGCACAAAAATTCTTTTTCGATCCGACAATTGAAAGCGGATGGCACTGTAACGGTTATGCGATTTGAAGGGAATCTGTTCCAATCGGGCGTACTGATCAGGCTCCTTCAATTCGCCTAAATGCCGCTGAATGGCTTGCAGACTTTTATTCTTGGAATCGATAGATTTCCAGGCATAAATTCGGAGCAATTCCGATACGTGATGAATGTTCTCCGCCTCAGCTAGAATCTCGGCTACCTTCAAATTACCTGTCGTCAGCGTACCAGTTTTATCCATGCATAAGACATCGACTTCGGCCATGGACTCCATGGCGTTAAGTCTCTGAATGACGGCCCCTTCCCGGCTGATGCGGAGCGCTCCGAGGGTCAGCATCAAAGTCGCCATTAGTACCAACCCTTGAGGCACCATGGATGTCATGGTCGAAGCGATCATCTGCCAGAGTTCCGTGCTGGGGAAATGGCGAAAATAATCCATCATCAGATAGCTGATGCACAGAACAATCGCTGTGATAGTAAGCACGCTGATGAGTGAATCGAGCGCTTTTTGAAGGGGTGTAGGCGAGTAACGATATTTTCTCGCTTCCGCGGAAGTCTGATTCGCGAAGGATTCCGCCCCCACATTATCGACGCGATATTCCCCCTCCCCGGCCGCGCAGAAACTCCCGGAGAGTAAACGATCCCCCGACTTGCGCGGAACTGGATCCGATTCCCCGGTTAGCAGAGCTTCGTCGATTTCAAGAAAATCGGAGCGAAGAACCGTTCCATCCGCGACAATGGACTCCCCCGCGCGGAGAAGCACGCAATCATCCGAGACGATTTCATCCGATTTGATGGTCTGTTCTCGATCCTCCCGCCGAACGCGCACCTGGGGAATTTGCAGAAGCGAGAGTTGATCGAGATGCCTTTTGGCACGAACTTCTTGAACGAAGCCAGTGAGAGTATTGATCACCGCCACGATACTGACGGCCCAGGCACTACGATACTCCTCCAGAAGGAAGAGAGCTGTCGCGGCCATCAGCACCACGCAGTTGAAGAGGGTCAGAAAATTCCGAAAGAAAATTGCTCGATAATCGGCCCAGTGCGATTCTTGGATGCGATTGACCTGCCCTCGCGAGACTCGATCGGCGATCTCGCTCGAACTTAACCCTCGATTTGAAGCAGCACTATCTTGTTCAGTCGATGTCGTAGGCATATTTGGGCGATCCTGATTAGGGCAATTACTGCAATTTCAATCTAGAGGTAAGGCGTTAACAGCGCGGCAATCCCATCCCTTAACCGGATGGGCAAGCTCCGGGATTGAATATCCGCTAAGGTTAAAGGACGAGCTTGAGCTTGTTTCCCCTCTAAAATTTGGCTAAGTTCTTTAGCCAGTTCGAGGCTGTAACATTCCAGATTGAATTCGAAATTGAGACGGAGGCTGCGAGGATCCCAGTTGGCAGATCCGAAAAAGGTCCAGGCTTCATCGACTAAAACCAATTTGGAATGATCGAACGGCTCCGCCGTCAGCCAGACTTTTCCACCATGTTCCAGAAGTTCCGCCAAAGGCATCATCGATGCCCATTGCACCAATCGCATATTATTTCGAATCGGTACGAAAAGGTCGACTTGTACACCGCGAAGTGCGGCTGCATTCAAGGCGTCTATCAAACCGGCATCCGGCAGATAATACGGCGTGATGATTCGAATCCGTTCCCGCGCACAGGTAACGGCCCCCAGGTAGATCATTCGCAATTTATCGAGGTCGGCGTCCGGACCACTAGTGACGCCGCGCACTAGCATTGGACCTCGTTCCTGAAGCACCGGAAACCAGAGATCTTCGTCGAGAGATTCGCCGGTACTGAAGAGCCAATCGTCCGCAAACGCTTCCTGGAGTCGGCCGACTATGGGACCTTCAATTCGGAAATGAATGTCCTGGACTGGTTCTTTGGGACGATAGATCGAATTGTTCTGAGCACTGATGTTCATGCCGCCCGTGAAGCCGATCTGACCATCGACGACCAGAATCTTACGGTGACTTCGCATATTCGCGTAGTTGAATTGCCAGGGCCAAAACGATGGCAAAAACTCCGCGTGCGGAATCTGGGCTTTATGCAAGACGTTGATAATAGTCTTGGGCCAGGAATAATGGGCACCGATGCCATCCACCAGCACTCGGACGGCAACGCCCCGGTCGATTGCTTTGCGCAGGGCATCGATAAAAAGTAACCCGGCGACATCATTAGCGAAAATGTAGCTGCTCAGAGAGACGCAGCGATTGGATTTTTCGATGGCGGAAAGCATTTCCGGATATCCCTGTACGCCATCGATCAAAGGACGAATCTGATTGCCCGTGTAGAGGTGCTGTCCCGTTACAGCTGCGGTGTATCGAACCAGCGATCCGAGATGTTCCTTCTCCACGAGCACTGGTTGAGCGATTGCCACTTCACCGGTTTTATGAGGAGCCACGAATCGCTTGCGTGGGATATGATTGCGGCGCAGTTGAAAAGCCCGCCGATGCACCCGATTAATTCCCAGAACAAAGTAGACGAGTGAGCCGAAAACCGGAGTGAGCCAGATAACGCCCACCCAGGCAATTGCCGAGCGGGAATTCTTCTGAGTTAAAACGACGTGGCCAGAAGCGTATACGTTGCAGACCAGCACGATCGGCGTGATTATCCAATACCAGTGAGTCTGCAGGAATTCCATCCGATGCTCTTTAGGGATTCGGGAAAATCAACTTACCCGTGTGGGCACACCGTTACATCAGCAGGTAGTTCGCCCAGCCGGTGGAGTCCTTAAATCTTTTCTTTTAGCTTTTGGTAGCGTGCAATCAGTGAATTCGTTGAAGAATCGTGCATCGGTTCCGATTTATTTTCCAGCTCCGCAAGAATTTTCTGGGCCAGAACTTTACCCAGTTCCACACCCCACTGATCGAACGAGTCGATCTGCCAGATGACTCCTTGAGTGAATACGATGTGCTCGTAGAGAGCAATCAGCTTCCCGAGCGAGTTGGGCGTCAGCCGTTCGAGAAGCAGGACATTGGTCGGACGATTTCCTTCAAATGTCCGATGGGGTACCAACCACTCCGGCGTCCCTTCAGCTTTCACTTGCTCGGATGTTTTACCGAAGGCGAGCGCTTCGGCCTGAGCCAGAGTATTCGCCAAAAGCATATCGCGATGACGTCCCAGCGGATTCAGAGCTTGCGCGAAGGCGATAATGTCGCACGGGATCAGCTTGGTTCCCTGATGAATCAGCTGGTAGAAGGAATGTTGGCCATTGGTCCCTGGTTCCCCCCAATAAATCGGCCCGGTCTCGTAATCCACGGGCTTACCGCTGAGAGTGATGCTCTTGCCGTTACTTTCCATGGTCAACTGCTGCAGGTAAGCGGGGAAACGTTTCAAATACTGCTCGTAGGGCAGAACCGCAACAGTCTGTGCCCGGAAGAAGCAGTTGTACCAGACCCCCAGAAGTCCCATCAGAACGGGCATATTCTGCTCGAACGGAGTAGTTCGAAAATGTTCGTCCATTTCGTGAAAGCCGGCGAGCATATCGCGAAAACTGTCGGGTCCAATAGCGATCATGGTCGACAGCCCAATCGCCGAATCCATCGAATACCGTCCGCCGACCCAGTCCCAGAAGCCAAACATATTTGCAGTATCGATGCCGAATGCGGAGACTTTTTCCGCATTGGTGGAGACGGCCACGAAATGTTTTGCAATCGCAACAGGATCCTTCAACTTCCGCAGAGCCCATTCCCGCGCCGTGTGGGCATTGGTCATGGTTTCCTGAGTGGTGAAGGTCTTCGAAGAGATGATAAAAAGCGTCTCTTCCGGTTCCAGATCCCGGGTCGCTTCGACGAAGTCGGTCCCGTCAATGTTGGAGACGAACCGAAAAATGAGATTTCGCTGGCTGAAATGGCGAAGTGCCTCGTAAGCCATCACCGGCCCGAGATCAGAGCCGCCTATCCCGACATTGACAATGTTCCGGATGGCCTTACCGGTATGGCCTAACCAGCTGCCGCCACGGATCTTTTCCGCAAATACCGACATCTTGTCAAGAACGGCATGCACTTGCGGCACGACGTCTTCGCCATCCACGATAATCGATTTCCCACGGGGAGTACGCAGAGCGATGTGCAAAACAGCCCGATTTTCGGTTATGTTAATTTTCTCGCCGGCAAACATGCCATCGATGCGTTCTCGCAAGTGAGATTCTCGCGCGAGCTGGAAGAGAAGTTTCAGCGTTTCATCCGTGATGCGATTTTTCGAGTAATCGAAATAGATACCGAGACAATCCAGCACCAGCCGGGTCCCACGTTGAGCATCCTGGGCGAATAAATCTCTCAAATGGACCTTCTGGACTTTCGCAAAATGGCTTTCGAGGGCACGCCAGGCGGGCAGGCTAGTTAAAGGGGATGTATTCGACATCGTATTTCTCTTGGCCGGTGTTTGTTACAGCGGGATGGATTCCGGGATCTCGTTCGCTCTTCTTGGCAAAACAAGGAACTTGCAAAACCCGCAGGATCCGACGCTATTCAGTTTAAGGACTACCCGATCAATTTCTTCAGCGAGTTTGCGAATCTCGTCGATTATTCCATTCACTCAATCTAAATAATTTGAACTTCCGGATCGCGAGCTTTACCATTTCGTCCTGTGATCAGCTTGAGCAAAGTCTGAGGGTCGACCGGTTTCACCAGATGATGGTCGAAACCGGCGGCATACGATTTAGCGCGATCCGATTCCTTTCCCCAACCGGTGCACGCGATCAGTATGACATTTTTGCCCCAGGGCATATTGCGAATTCGTCGGCAGACTTCGTAGCCGTTCAAATTGGGGAGGCCGATATCGAGAAGCACAACTTCCGGGCAGTACTTCTCGGCCAATTCGATCCCCTGCTGCCCGTCGTAGGCCGTGAGGATTTCATTTCCCATGAATTGCAGCATCATACCCAGGGAATCGGCACTGTCTCGGTTGTCGTCCACAATCAGGATACGAAGTGGAGGTTGCCCCGATTTCAGATCCTCACCCACGGGAACGTTCGCAGTTAAACTCTCCTGCAACACCGGCAATCGAACCACAAATTCAGAGCCTTTTCCAACGCCGTCACTTAAGGCTCTGACCGACCCCCCGTGCATCTCGACGAAACTTCGTACCAGTGTCAAACCGATTCCCAAGCCACCTTGAGCTTTCTCCAGAGAGCGATCCACCTGGGTGAATAATTCGAATATACTGTGCAATTTGTCAGAAGCGATACCGATACCTTCATCTTTGACGATGACCTGCACTTCGCGATCGACTAAGGAAGCCGTCAACCAGATTTGCTTTCCATAATCCATATACTTCGCAGCATTGTTCAGCAGATTCATGAAAACCTGCGTGAGTCGGACCTGATCGGCCTCCACGAAAATGGGAGTTGAGGGGAGATTCATGGTGAGCCGATGGCCCATCTCATCTATCAAGGGCCGGCTACTTTCGACGGCTCCTTCAAGAATCGTCCCCAAAGACAACCGGCTGCGTCGGAGATCGATCTTACCGCGAGTGATGCGACTGACATCCATGAGATCATCGACGAGTCGCACCATCTGATTCAACTGACGCTCCATCATTTTGCGAGCTAATTCAATGGTCTCCGCATTCCCCCCGGACAGACGAATCACCTGAAGGCCATTCCGGATCGGCGCAAGTGGATTTCGTAATTCGTGAGCCAAGGTTGCCAGAAACTCATCTTTGCGAGCATTCGCTTCCGAAAGACTGGCTGCCATCTGGCGCAGGGCATTCTCCATTTCCTTGCGTTCGGTAATATCCGCCACCGTGCCATCTAAACTGGCAAAACGCTGGTTAGACCCATCCACCACGAAATTTACACGTCCCTTGCCCAAGACCCAGCGAATCATCTGGGAATCGGAATGCACGACTCGATATTCCTGCGAATAGGGTTTGGGATCGTCCGGCTGATGCGCCTCGATTACCGCCTGACGTACTCGCTCCCTATCCTCGGGATGAACCAGAGCGAACGCCTGATCGTAATTCAGCGGCCCCGGCTTGCCATTGAAAATCATCTGAAATCGTTCATCCGCGATAAGAGTGTTATTATCCAGATCGATATGCCAGGCTCCCAGTTCTGCGGAATCGAGAGCCAGACGGCGTTTCACCTCGCTGACACGTAATTTCTCCTCAAATTCCTTCCGCTCGGTGATATCGACAATCACACTCACACCCAAAGCGATTTTGTCATCCGCATCCTTGAGTAGCGAACCGGACTGACTGACCCAGGCAATGGAACCATCTTTGCGAATGAAGCGTTTTTCAAGTGTATAAGAGGGAATCTCTCCGATACGAACTCGTTGAACCAGTTTTAAATCCGCTTCCAGATCGCTCGGATGGGTAAGCTCCTGCCAGGACTGCTGAAGCAACTCTAGTAGTTCGTAGCCGACTATCTCACAATATTTCCGGTTCGCGTAGATATATCGGCCATCGGGACTGCTGTTACAGACCCCTACCGCGGCATTCTCGACTGTCGCACGATATCTTTCATCGCTGAGTCTCAAAGCTTCCTCGGCGCGACGTTGCTCGGTCACGTCCGTATTCATTCCCACCCATTCCCGAATCTCCCCGTCGGTATCGAGAACCGGCACACCGCGAACCGCCGTCCAACGATAGGAGCCATCCCGGGAACGGAGTCGATATTCCGTATGGAAGGTGTTTTTGCTGGATACTGCCTGAGACCAGACGGAGCGAGCCTTCAGGCGATCTTCGGGATGAATCGCGTTCATCCAACCTCGGCCGCGCCATTCTTCCTCTTTCTGGCCGGTGAATTCCATCCAGGAAATGGAATTTTCAAAGGCTTCCCCACGGGCGTTGGTCGTCCAGACAATTTGAGACGATGCCGTCACTAGAGAGCGGAATCTTTCCTCGGCACGTTTCTGCTCGGTGATATCCGTATTAGTGCCGAACCACCGGGAGACTTCCCCGTTATCGTCTTTGATGCATTCCACCCGAGTCAGGAAGGTTCGAAAGACACCATCATTTCTCCTCAGGGGAAAGGTCATCTCGAAGGCTTCCCCTTTTTCGATCGCGGTTTTCCAGTTTTCGAGAATCGTGGGTAAATAATTCTGATCGTGAACGCTTTGCCAGCCCCAACCTTCCATTTCTTCCGGGGTCGAACCTGTAAAATCGTACCAGCGTCGGTTGTACCAGAAGATATGTCCGTCTTTTCTGGCCATCCATGCCAGTTGCGGTATCGACTCGGCGAGCGTCTTAAATTGCCGTTCCTGCTCCTTTAAGGCGGCGGCTTGTTTTTTCTGCTCGGTGATGTCCCGGATAATTTTGGAAGCCCCGACGAGTTCTCCGGTAGATTCCTTCATGGGAGAGAGGGTTACCGAAACCGGAAAGAGTTCGCCACTACGGCGTTTACGAATACTTTCGTAATGCTCCACCTGTTCACCGGAGCGTATCCGTTCGATAAGGTGCTTCTCGTCATCAGACTGCGTTCTGGGAACGATGAGCGAAATATTCTGACCGAGAGCTTCGGCCGATGAAAAACCGAACATCCGCTCGGCGGCCGTATTCCAGCTCAGGATGGTACCTTCGTTGGACATACTGACGATCGCGTCGCTGGAGGAATCGACGATCGAGGCCAATAAGGTGGTAGCCGCGGCGGCTTCCGCGAGTTTGCTCGTTCTCTCTACAACTCGCCGTTCGAGTTCCGCGTTCGCATTTTGAAGTTGGTCTTCCGCTTGTTTGCGTGCTTCAATTTCTCGTTCAAGTTCTTCCGGCAAGCGCATGGCCAATGCGAGCGGTGCGACCCGAACCAGTGCCAGAACCGTAACCCAGGAGACGATGGCCGTTATCAATTTGATAGTGCCGCTTAATCGATAGGCGGGCCACCAGAACATCAGAGCGTCCATTAAGTGCGTGGTGCCGCAAAGCAGAATGAAGGCGACGAAAAGTGCGAAAACTCTTCGGAAAGGAAGGTCGCGGCGGCGCAGGATCAAGTGAGCGAGAAAAAGCGGAATGGCGAAGTAGGCCGACCATATTCCAAGGTCGGAAAGAATGTGCAACCAGCCATGTCCGGAAGACCAGAGCCCACAACTCCAACGCGGGGGAAACCCATTGGTGTTGAATAAATTTTCAATGAATTCGATGGCTATTTCCCAGCAAAAGGTCTACGAGTTCACGTGGAGCAACGGCGTTTTAATCCGTTGCTCCAGACCTGAGCCGTCAGCGCTATGGCTCTAATGCCATAGTGATTAAGGCCACTTTGCGAGTCATACGGGATTTACCCCGCTCCAATGCATCTTTTAGGACTACGCATTCTCAATTTAATTTCACTCAATGCATAAAGGAAGCGTATTTCCCTGATAATCGGGCAATTCGATTTTACCGGGCGATCAAAATTGTCTTCTGCAATCGCAATCTATCAGCATTTATGACGACAAAATGGAGGAGGAATGCAATCCGAGAGTCTATTTACTAGCGGGCGGGTAATGGATTTTGATTTGGAGGTTTCATCGTCTCGGCGACCATCATCGACTAGGCATCGAGAAAGTTGAAAGAAAAAGATACTGGGCCCGCTCGGATTCGAACCGAGAACCAAGGGATTATGAGTCCCCTGCTCTGACCGTTGAGCTACGGGCCCGTCATCTTCATCATAAGAAGTCAATTATCCTATGGAAATGGTTCGCCCCGTCCGGTTTCGATTGAACCCCATGCTTCCACGACATAAGATTATCCGTCAGGCAAAATTCCAAAAAATCTGCTCCCAGATACAGGAATCATCGCCTGTGCATGAGAATGTTTTGAAAGGGGTTCTCTTACCGTGCAAATTAAAATCTCCGCCCGCCATGGCCATCTGAGTGCTGATCATCAGAAGCACATCCACGATAAAGCCGAAAAGCTTCTGCATTATTTCGATCGCATTTCCATGATTGAAGTGACTGTCGATGTGCCCGAGCACGGCCTGAAGAAAGTCGAGTTTCTGGTCAACGCCGAACACAAACACGATCTGGTTGCCCACGAAAGCAATGCCGATTTGTTCACCGCACTCGATCTGGCACTTGATAAAATCAAACAGCAGATCCACAAGTACAAAGAAAAGATCCAGGACCATCGTCGCGACGCTTCCCTCAGCGATGCCACGGCTGTCAAAAAATAAACGAGGAGCCCTCCGCCCGGCGGAGGCGATTTTGATGCTCGGAACTTGCCCTGTCCGATCCCTCTGTATTTCCGCTTTGGAGCAATCATAATGCGGATGTCGAGTTTTATCGTTAAAGACGCCATCGTTCCCCGGCTCAAAGAAGCTAACAAGGAAGGCGTTCTGCGCGAAATGGTGTCCAGCCTCGTCAAAGCCGGCCAGATCCGCGAAGAAGAAATTCCCGAAATTGTTTCGGGTGTGATGCGGCGGGAAGCCCTGGGCTCCACAGGTATTGGAAGACATATCGCCATTCCCCACTCCAAACACGTGGGTGTCACCCAGCTGATCGGCACGCTGGCGATCTCCCAGATCGGGATTCCGTTCGAAAGCATCGACGGCGAACCGGTCTACGTACTCGTACTTCTGATCTCTCCTCCAAACAAACCCGGGGAACACCTCCGGGCTCTGGAATGCGTCGTACGGCCCATGAAAGAAGACAAATTCGTCGACGAACTTCGCAACGCGAAAAGCATCGAGGAAATTTGGGCGATCATCGATCGAGGAAATTAACCAGGCCCATGTTGGACACTATCCCCGCGAGTGAGACGCGAAACACAATAACCGTGGATCCCAATTCCCCTACAGCTCGGGAAACTCCTCAATGCGTTCGCAAGACGGTCGTCGTGCGCAACGAACAGGGATTGCACATGCGGCCCGCCAGCCGGCTGGCCGAGATGGCTCAGAAATTCACTTCTGCCATCACCGTTCGCAAAGGGGATCACGCGGCCAACGGGCGGAGCATGGTCAATCTCCTTTTATTAATCGTAGAACCGGGCTGTGAACTGACAGTCGAAGCCGATGGCCAGGACGCGGAAGCGGCGGTTGAAGCGCTGGTCGAATTCCTCGGCAGGGAAGACTGGGATTAACTTTCAGGATCGTGAATCACTTGGTGGTCGCGGCAAATCGGAACTGTCGGCCACCTCGATGAGGTCTGCAACTTGGAAATTTATCGCGGGATTGGCGTCTCTCCCGGACTCGTCATCGGCACAGCCCTGGTGCTGGATGCCGAAGGCGTCCGCATCCCCGCCCGTCAAATACCACCCGAAAAAGTTTCCAGCGAACTCACTCGATTGAACAAAGCCCTTAAGGCCGCTGCCGAAGAATCCCGCGCGCAACAGAAATCGGTCGAACTTCGACTCGGAAAACAACTCGGTTCCATTTTCTCTGCCCAATCGACCTTTTACGACGACCCTGGCTTGCTGACGGAACTGCATCAGCTCATCCACAACGAGCGCTTCACGGCGGAATATGCCGTTACCAACGTCATCCGGACTTATCGACGCGCTTTGGAAGCATTGGGCAAAGATCACTTTTTATCGACCAAAGCGAGCGATCTACTCGATGTGGAGAAGAGGATTCTCAATCAGCTCCTCGGCGCGGATTGGGAGCCGCTATCGAATCTCAAAGAGCCGGTTATCGTCCTGGCCCACGATATAAGCCCCAGCGAAACCGCGACTATGGATCCCACCAAGGTGCTGGCTTTCGCGACGGAAAGCGGCGGCAAAACCAGTCACACCGCCATCATGGCCGGAGCGCTTGAGATCCCGGCGGTTGTGGGATTGGGAAAATTTCTGCACGATGTGGCCGGCGGCGACACTCTCATTGTCGATGGCACGCGCGGCATCCTGATTGTCGATCCGGACGAGGAGATTCTCGAAGAGTACCAGGGACAGGTTAAGGTTCTGTCGGAACAGAGCGGTTACTGGCTGGCGGAGCGGGATCTTCCCGCCGTCACTCTGGATGGGACTCGCATCGAATTAATGGGGAATATCGAATTTCCCTCGGAGGCGGCGCACTGCATCGATCGCAATGCCGACGGTGTGGGATTGTATCGCACCGAGTTTCTTTTTGCCGGGCACGACACCGACCCTTCCGAAGAGGAGCATTATCAGGCCTACGTGCATGTGGTTCAAACGCTTGGACCGAATAAACCGGTCGTAATTCGGACATTGGATCACGGAGCCGATAAATTCCCAAATCATGCGGAAAAAATCTCGGAAGAGCGCAATCCTTTTCTGGGATTGCGCAGCGTGAGGCTTTGCCTTCGAAATCTGCCGATGTTTAAAAAGCAGATGCGCGCCATCCTGCGTGCCAGCGTCCAAGGCGATATTCGGATTATGTTTCCGATGGTCGGAACCCTTCTGGAACTGCGACAGTGCAAGATGCTCCTGGCGGAAGTCCGCGAAGATTTGCTCGAGGAAGGAATCCCCTTTAAGAAAGACATGCCAGTTGGTACGATGATAGAGGTTCCGTCTGCCGCGATCATGGCGGACAAACTGGCAAAAGAAGTCGACTTTTTTTCGCTCGGTACGAACGACCTGGTGCAATATACCCTGGCGGCGGATCGAACGAACGAGAATGTCGCGGGACTCTATAACCCTGCGGATCCGGCAGTTTTAAGACTAATCGATTCGGTAGTCCGGGCCGCGCGAACGAACAATATCGGAGCCACGGTCTGCGGAGAGATGAGCGGTGATCCTCTCTTCACACAATGGCTTCTGGGAACGGGCTTACGCCAACTGAGCGTCAGCCCCCAAAATATTCCGGAGATTAAAAAGCTTATCCGACGGATCAATCTGTCGGACGCGGAAGCTATGGCCGAAAAAGCCCTGCAGCTGGACACAGCCCGCGACGTCACGAATTATCTGAGAGAACAAAAGCGGCGTATTCAGCCAGACGCGATCGATTAATTTCGTCACCCCGGGATGCAACTCATCCCCTTCTGCTGAATAGCCTGGGACCATTCGATGATTCCAGTGGAGAATCACTTCCACTCGATTCCTAAATCGGATTGAACTTCCGTAAGGAAGTTCAGTACCGTTCGGTCCATGAGCACGCCGCACTAGCAAAGTCGCATTCGGGATGTTAATCTCTTGTGCGATCATTTAGATTGGCAACATGGCGGACGACAAAACACGTTTTCGATTTCGCAAGGAAGCCGAGTTGAGGCTGCTCAGCCATCACGACCTGGCCCGGGCAGTTGAACGCCTCCTCCGAAGAGCTCAACTTCCCTTCGAATCTACGGGTGGTTTCCACCCTCACCCCCGGATCGTTTTTCCGCTCTCCATGCCCTTGGGAACAATCGGCCTGGAGGAGATTGTCGAAATCGAATGGAAGACGAAAATCGAGCCCGAGGAAGCCGTCGATGTGCTTCGGCGGCACGCTCCGCCAGGGATAACTTTCGTTTCAGCGAGACGAATTCCCCTCAAATCAACCGCCCGCTGCCGACGCGTCGAATATCAACTGCCTATTCCCGCTGAAAAACTCTCCTTGGCGGAAGACTGCGTCCGAAATTTTTCCACCTGTTCAGAAATCTGGGTCGAGCGAATCCGCCCCCGACACAAGCGCCTGGATATCTTCCCATTTATCGATTCGATCGCGATTCAAAATCAGAAGCTGCAATTTTCCCTTTGGGTCACCGGGAACGGCACGGCCAAAGCGGATGAAGTTTGTACTGCTCTGGGACTCGGGGAATTATTGGAATCGGCCTGCTGGACGCGCAGTCGGCTGGAAGTGTTTGATGAATTGACGCCCGAGGAAGTTGCCCGAACCCCGGCCATTACCGCCCGTGAAGAATTGTTGCTTGATCGGCCAGTCCATTCGCAAGAGGAAGTACTCTCCAGTGCTTCTCTCGAATGGGGAGCATCGGAGGATGGCCCGATCGTGGAATGAGACACCATCCGCGGACTGTCCGCGGATTTTTTGAAACACGCCTGTCATCGCAAGTGGATGGCGGCGAGACAACACCCGGAAGATCCCCATCGGTCGTATACTTCGTACCGAGCTTGGCTGGATCCTACCGAACCAAGGAAGCTCATGAAGAAAGAAATGCTAATCAACGTCCTCCAACCGGAGGAGTGCCGTATCGCCATACTGGAAGACGGTGTGCTCGAAGAACTTTACCTCGAGCGGGCCAGCCAGGAAAGCTACGTCAACAACATCTACAAAGGCCGAATCGTTAACATCGAATCGAGCATTCAAGCCGCGTTCATCGACTTCGGGATCGGTCGCAACGGCTTCCTGCACGTCTCGGATGTGGACCCGATTTATTATCAGCATCTGCTGAAAGATTACCCGGAAGCCGCTGGTGATGACGAAGATGATTTCGAACCGCAGCCGCGCAACGACCGCGGCGGTAGGGATCGCGACCGAGGCGAAAGAAACGACCGCGGCGGCCGCAATGATCGGGGAGATCGAAATGAGCGCGGTGGACGGGATCGACGCGATCGGGATGACCGTCCTCGCGAACGTCAGCAACCCGCGCCGCTGGCTCACACACCTCCCCCTCCTGCCCACACCATTTCCATCATTCCCGTGGAAATCCCTGTGCCCGAGCACAGACCCGAGCCAAGCAGCGTTGCCCCACCTCCGGCGAGCCCGGAAGTAGTGGAAGAGTCCGTATTCGATGATTTCGGCGCCGGGATTGATTTCGATGCCCCCAATCATCCGTCGACCCATTCCACTGAGTCGGACTACGGTCAGCATTCGGATGGCTCGAATCCGGCAGGTACCGAAAATGGAACGGACGAGTCGGCGGGCGAAGAAAGCAAGCCACGCCGTCGCCGAACGGCCAAGCGACCTGAAAAGAAAGAAGATGCCGGGGAAGCCAAAGCTCCCCGCAAACGGGCCCGCGCTCGTAAGAAATCCGACGAGGGCGAAACTCCTTCCGACGATACAATGCCTGCGGCAGAACATCGAACAACCGAAGGTGAAGAATCCGGTTTCGGTGGTGGAATTTTCTTCGATCCCGATGCCCCCAACGACCGATTTGTAGAACCGACCCGTTCTGCACCGCCCGTTACTCACACACCGCACGCCGAGCAATTGCCCCCAGCCGCCGAAGAATTCGAAGATGAAGAAATTTTCGAAGATGCCGAAATCGTCGAAGGGGATTCGGACGAGGGATCCGTCGAACAAGAAACCAGTTTCGACCGACCGGATCGCAATCAACGAAATGACCGTAACGATCGAGGAGATCGGGGAGATCGAAATGATCGCGGTGATCGTCGGGGAGATCGAAATGACCGCGGCCAGCGCGGCGGTCGGGACCGCGGCCCACGCAAATTCAGCCGGGATGGCAACATCGGCCCCAAACCGCCAATCGAACAGATTTTCAAACGCGGCCAGGAAGTGATCGTTCAGGTCATCAAGGAAGGCATCGGCACCAAAGGGCCGACCCTTTCAACCTACATCAGCATTGCCGGTCGCTACCTGGTATTGATGCCCAGTCTGAATCGACTGGCCGTTTCTCGCAAGATTGAAGACGTCCCGACTCGTTCCCGCCTGAAAGAATCGCTTTCGGAACTGAATCCTCCCAAGGGAATCGGATTCATCATTCGAACGGCGGCTATTGATCGAAACAAGAAAGAATTGCAGAACGATCTGGCTTACCTGGTCCGTCTCTGGGAGGTCTTCGTCAGCCGAGTTAAGAAGAAACCGGGGCCCGTCGAAATTTATCGCGAAAGCGATATCGTCATTCGGACCATCCGGGACAATTTCACCAGCGACATCGAAACGATTCACATCGATGAGCCGAATGCGTTTACTGCAGCCAGTGAATTCCTGAAATTTGTGATGCCTCGATATGCCGAACGAATTAAGCTCTACGACGATGTGGAACCCCTGTTCCACAAGTACAAAATCGAAGCGGAAATCGCCAAATTGCAGGAGAAGAAACTTCCCCTGCCGATGGGCGGTTCGATTGTGATCGAGCAAACCGAAGCCCTGGTGGCCATCGATGTCAACAGCGGCAACTTCCGATCGGAAACGAACGCTGAAGAAACGGCCTACAAGATGAATCTTCAGGCCGCTAAGGAGATTGCCCGCCAGTTGCGGCTACGCGACATGGGTGGCGTAATCGTCAACGACTTCATCGATATGAAGGAAGAGAAGCATCGCCGGGCTGTGGAAAATGCTCTTCGCGATGCCTTGTCGCGAGATAGGGCTCGCACGAAGATTCTCAAAACTTCTGCGTTTGGCGTCATTGAGATGACTCGCCAGCGAATTCGGCCTTCGCTGAAGCGCAGCACGCATCAGGAATGCGCCCACTGCCGGGCCACCGGAAGTGTGAAAACACCAGAGAGTATGAGCATCGAGATCATCCGCCTGATTCAGTTGGCCGCTTTCCGGAAGAACATTCAGCAATTGAATGCCTACGTTCATCCGGATGTGGCTCAATATCTCCTGAATCGCAAACGGCGGGATCTGATCCGCTGGGAGGAAACTTCCAACATGCAGATTCTGGTCCACGGCAAGCCTCAGGTATCGCCGGAATTCGTTGAATTCCACTGTTTCGACAGCAACGGCACGGAAATCCATTTCAGCACCAGTCCGGTGGTAGCGCCTGCACCGGTCCGAACGGAACCGCGAAACGATCGCGAAGAACGCTGGTCAGAAGATCGGGGCGGACGGGACAACCGTGATAACCGTGATAACCGCGATAACCGGGACAATCGGGGAGGCGGCCGGGATCATCGAGGAGGCGGGGGAGACCGACGTGGCGGCGGAGGTCGCGATAGTCGCGGCGGCAATCGGGGCGGCGGCCGAGGCCGCAATTAGCCCTACAAGATTTTCGATTTAAATCAGAAAGGGAGCCGGAAAATCGGCTCCCTTTCTTTATTCGTTGAATGGTTTGATTGAATTAAATATGAGTGTACTCAGTTTCTTCCGTCAGCACATCTTCGGAAGGCATACAAACCCACAGAATAACGTAAGGGATCAATCCGACGCCGAAGCTGAGTAAGCAGATGCAGAACATTGAACGCCAAAGCCAGGAAGGCAGTTTGGTTTGTTTAGCCAGTCCGCCGCAAACTCCCCCGAATACCCGATCATGGATTGATCGCCCCAACTCGTGGGCTATATGCCGCATATCTTTGGGTGCTGTGGCGGTTCGCGAGGGGGGCACATCCTCGTTGAGCAATTGGAATTTGGCCCGAGTGAATTCCGCGTCCGTGAGATATCCTCGTTCTCGAAGGCCGGCCAGTTTGGCAAGTTCATCCGCAGTCGTCATGAGCGGTCCCCTCAGGCGAAAAAAGGTCGTTTGGGCGTTATTCGCAAATCGACCCCACATCATTTAAACGATTCTCTAAAAAAGATACAACCGAATTTGAGAGGTCCTCGAATGATTGCCGCACTGCTGCTCTTGCTCCATTTTAACATCGCTGAAAAACCGTCCCTAAAAGTACCCGCCGGGTTCCAAGTCGAACAATTTTCAGACAACATCCAGGCAAACGACATTTACCACATGACTCTCGATCCCAGAGGTCGTGTCGTCGTGACATCGCGCGGGTATGTGAAACGTCTGGAAGATACCCATGGAACCGGGCATTGCGACAAAGTCACTCTGTTAATGGAAACTAAGACCGGTGGTATGGGCATGCTCTTTGCCGACGGCTATTTTTACTTCACCGGAGATGGTTGGGTCACGCGTTACAAGTACGATGGTGAGAAAATCGATCTCACTTCCGCCAAGAAACTCTTGCCTACCAAATTTACGGAACATGGCGGGCACAATCTTCGCAAAGCGGCCGATGGTAGCATCTACCTCATCGGCGGTAACGATAATGAGTTTCCCGATCTGAGCTCTCAATTCATCCACCCGCTCTCCCCAATCACCAAGATGGAAGGCGGCGGAATTCTAAAGCTCGATCCCAAAACGGACCGCTGGTTCATCGTCGCGCACGGCTTCCGCAACCCGTATGATTTCGACTTCACGAGTGAAGGTGAAATCATTACCTGGGACAGTGATACGGAACGCGATTACCTGCTGCCCTGGTATATTCCTACTCGTCTTTTCCAAGTCCAACAAAATCAACACCACGGCTGGCGACTCCCCGGTTATCAGAATGCACTCGCTCGGCGAAATTATTACCCGGATGTCGTGCCGATCATGCTGGATATGGGACGGTCTTCTCCTACAGGCGTCTATCGCTATCGGGGAAAGCAATTCTCGGGTTCGGGCTACGAGAACGGCTTTTTCGTAGCCGATTGGACCTTCGGGAAAATTTACTTCGTCAAGCTTTCCGGCTCGCCCAAAGGTTACACAGCGGAGGCAAAACTATTCGCCGAATCGGTTGGGGAAGCTGGCTTCGCTCCAACCGCTATTGTGGAAGAACCCGATGGATCAATCCTGGTTTCCAGCGGCGGGCGCGGCACCCGAGGAGTAATCTATCGCATCCGCTACACCGACAAATCGGCTAAACCCGCGGAGTGGAATTCACCAGTTAGTAGTAAGGAATTCGAGAGCCGTCGAATGCGACTCGAAGCGATCAACCAGTGGAAAAAACTGGCGACTCCCGAGTTGAGGAAACTGCTTTCCGTAAACGATCCCGATCCGGTAGTTTGGTCGCAACAGGCCTTTGCCGCATTGATGGAAGAACGGACAGTGCTGTTCCCTCTAATTCGCGATCGGCTAAAATTACTTCCCCAGGCGATGGATCAACTGCGTGCCATCATGCTACTGGGCAAGGATTGGAATATTCTCGGCCCGTGCCCGGAAGGAGAAGTTTTTCGGGGCTTCGAATTGACCACACCTATCCAGAGTCCACGGGATCTTCTCACACTCACCCGACCGATTCTTAAAAATGCGGATCCGCTGCTTCGACTGGAGGCCGCTCGAGTTCTGGCCATGCTGGAGGAGGACGATCCCTCGACACTGGCCGCCCTTTGCAGTTTCCTAAGTCTTCAAAGTGACCCGGTAGACGATGTGCATTACCTGATCTGTATAGCCCGTATGAAGGCCCCTATCAATGCTTCCCAGACGGAGACGATTGCTCACGTAATGATGGCGCTGGACAAGAAATTCTCCGGCAAGCAACTGGGAATCAAACAGAACTTCTCGGCTCGACTTGGGGAATTGATCGCTCAGTTGGTCCTTCGGCAGCCGCAAATAGCGGAATCCCTTTTGAAGCAGAAGGAATTTTTCGAGCCGGCTCAGATCGGCTATGCGATCAAATTTCCGGCCGATAGCCGCCAAAAGGCCGCACGGGAATTTGCGAAACTCGTCGCTGCCAATCAACTGGGATCCAAACCCGTCGAACTGATCGATTTGTTTGCGGATTTATCCGAAAATGAACTGCGTCCTTTGCTACCGACACTTTGGAAAGAATTCGCCCTTCGGGATGGTTTGGTCAAGCTGCTCACCAAGTTTCCGCGAGAAGCAGATCGTCCTTACTTTCTGACCGGGTTGGATTCGACCAATTCTTCGACCGTTCATTCCGCCGTAGTGGCGTTGTCTCAGTTGAAGGCTGAGCCGAAAGAAACGGAACTCATTTCGCTTTTTAAGGCTATTCGCGATTTGGGGGATACCAAGAAAGCCGAAAATGATTTAAAAAAATCGTTAGATTTGTGGGAAAAGTGGACCGGGCAGAAAGCGATGAATTCCCAGGAAGCGGAAAAATGGCTTCTGGCAAAATACCCCACCGCTAATTTGGGCACCGATGAAGACGACCCGAACTTCTGGCGGGAAATTTACCCCAAAGTGAATTGGGACTCGGGCGATCCTCTGCGTGGGGCGAAATTATTCGAAACTCGTGGTTGTGCCACCTGCCATCAGGGAACCAGCCGGATGGGGCCTGATCTGGCGGGAGTGATGAAGCGTTTCTCCAAGAAAGATCTGTTCACCGCAATCCTTCAACCGAGCAAAGATGTGGCTCCCCAGTATCGCGTGCAAGAAATTGAAACCGAAGATGGGCGAAGAATTACAGGCATTCTGATCTTCGAGTCCGCCGAGGGGCTGATCGTGCAATCGGATGCCACAACGACGATTCGCATTGCCGGGAATAATATCGCTTCCCGAAAGACGAGCAAGAAATCTCTGATGCCCGCCGGTCTTCTGAAGGACTTAAAACCAGATGAGATCGCCGATCTTTTCGCCTGGTTGAAAAAATGAGAATCTTCAAAATTTCCGCCTTCGGAAAGGTAACGAGGCTCTCAATCGTCTAGTAATTCAATGAGGAAATGGATGGCTGAGGCCTTCAATGCGAAAGTTGCATTCTTTTCCCGAGTTTCACACAACCGATTTAAGAGGAATTTTGTTTCGGATTTTTCTGCAAGATTACGTATCTTCTCCAGTAATCTCCGATAATATTAAATCTGTAGAGATCGAGTGCTGATTCAACCCTCCCGACGCGAATCGCTGTTATCCTTCCGAAAGGGTTCCCTGTGTCCATGGCTCTGGAAACTGCCCCTGAAGCGTCGATTGCTGATTCAAAGCCCAAAAAAGCAAACTCTGCCTTTCTCAAAGTCGTACCGGAAACGCGCGAGCTGCGCGACCGTATTCGAATGGCTGCACTCGAATACGTAAAGACCGTCGACAAATCGAAGCCGCTGAATAAACAGGAAGGTCAGCGGATGGCCGAGGAGCTGTTGACACAGCTCCAGCTCGGCTTTCAGTACACCGGATTTACACTCGTCTCCATCGCCAATGAATTCTGGCGGGAGCAGGTCGCGGCCATTCCCTTCAACCGCCGGTTGCTTTTGCTGCCGCATTGCTTGAAGAATGCCGAAGGGTGCCCAGCCGATTACGATGAATTCGGCTTGGATTGCGAAAAATGCGGTCAATGCAGCGTTGCCGACTTCAAGGGACGAGCCGAGGAACTGGGTTATAAGGTCCTGGTTTCGGAAGGTACCCCGATCGTATTGAAGATCATTGTTTCCGGCCATGTCGATGCGATTGTCGGCGTCGCATGTCTTAACGTCCTCGAAAAAGCCTTCGATAAGATACTACTCGCGGGCATTCCCTGCATTGCCACCCCGTTACTCTCTTCGAACTGCAAGTCGACCAGTGTGGATAATGACTGGGTGGCCCAGATGATCGAATTGCAGACTGCGGGCACGGAACAGAAAACCAAAACCTATGTCCCCTTGATGCGGGCGGCGAACGATATCTTCGACAAAGAGTTAGAGCACCTGGCTCCGCGACCCCGCAAGCTGCAAAAAAGCACACAGCCTATCGAAAGCGATCCGCTGGCTTACCACGAGCAGATTGCCTACGACTTTCTTGCTCGCGGCGGCAAGCGCTCCCGGCCGTTTATCACCTTGGCCGCATACGATGCTCTCACTGGTGGGAAAACCACCACCGATACCAACTATGCCCTGTCCGACAGCGTAAAACGCACTGCTTTGGCCATTGAGACTTTCCATAAAGCTTCTCTGGTTCACGACGACATCGAAGATGACGATGCCTATCGTTACGGTCACGAAACGTTGCATCGTACCCACGGCGTCGGAACGGCCATCAACGTCGGAGACTACCTGATCGGACTAGGTTATCGACTGGTGAGTCGGGAGCGAAAAGTTCTCGGGGCCGAAGTGGCGGCCGACATTCTGGATCGACTGGCCGATGCGCACATGAAGCTTTCGGAAGGTCAGGGTGCTGAGCTGCTCTGGCGCGATTCCACACACAAAAATATCACGCCTCTGGAAGCTTTGAAGATCTATGCCTTGAAGACGTCGCCCGCCTTCGAGGCCGCTTTGTATGCCGGCGTCCGGCTGGCAGAAAATTCGGACACCTACGATAAAATGATCTTGGATTTCAGTAGAAATCTGGGCGTTGCCTTCCAGATTTTGAACGACCTCAAGGATTGGACCGGCGACGACAATAATAAGTTGCTCAGCGGCCAGGATATTCTCGCGGCCCGGCCAACCTTACTGCTGGCACTGGCCCTTGAAGGGCTGCAACCCTCGGAAAAAGAAGAATTGGCCGGAATTCTCAACCGCACGGATAAACGAAGCGAATCGGAAATCGTCAATCGCGTGCGCGTTCTGTATCAGCGGGCGAAAGTCTTCGCAAAGGCCGATCAGATGGTGGAAAAATATCGGGCTCGGGCGGAAGCCATCGCCGATGAAGTGAATCCGCCGGAATTTCGGGCCCTGCTCTATTACCTGGTTGATACAGTTCTCGAACGAGAAACCCTGCCGGATAGCGAACCCAAAGAATTTATGGTCCAATTGGGATTGGCTAGCTAATATTTCCGGACGAAGTGATAGATCCCTCCTGTAAGCGGGTATTAGCTGATGTCGGCTAGTAGTCCGTCCGAGTGTTTTTCGCCCACTCCGGAGAGGTACGTTTATGCTGTTGCCTCTTGTTGTCGTCGATACCCGCCTGGGCCCACTTGACTTTACCGACGCCCGCATGGTACCGACCGAAGAGGTGCCGGAACCGTTCAATCGCCTTCTGGTTCACACTTTTCATATGACCGTCACCGTGGAAGAGTTCTATGGCGAAGCGGTGAATGTCCAGGTAGTTTCTTCCCAGAGCGAAGGAGACTTGTATCTTCGCAAAATCCTACTGACACTCAGTAAGTCGAAACGAGTGATCCAGTTCGGCCTGGTTCGAATCGATCTTACTTGCCTCGACCCGGCCGTTCGCGATGCCATTCTGGAAGAGAAAACCCCTCTGGGAAGGGTCTTGATAGAGCATAATGTCCTGCGTCGCGTCCAACCGACGGCTTTTGTTACGGTTCGCCCTAAAGAGACCATGAAAAAATGGTTCGGAATGTCCGAAGCCACTCCCTTGCACGGCCGCACCGGGGTAATCTTCTGCAATGACCGTCCAGCCATTGCCGTCATGGAAATCCTAGCGCCTGTTCATCACTAAGCCTCGAATCGCATTTCAAATATTCTCGCTTCCTAATTCGCAATCTCAATAAGGCCTTTCTCGGGCGAGCGGAATTCAGTATTGTATGTTCATACACCACAGGATCCGGTTATGAACGAACCCGAAATCAAGTGCCCCAACTGCAATAATTCTTTTAAGCTGAATGAGTCTTTAGCAGCTCCATTGGTCGAATCGACGCGGTTGAAATACGAGCAGGAGCGTCAGAAAAGAGAAAAGGAGTACCAGGTCAAAGAGGAGAGGCTCCGTAAAGAGCGAGATGAGTTACTTAAGCTCCAATCGGGCATTGATGACGAAGTCGCGGAACGGCTGAAAAAAGAGAAGACTCGCATTTCGGAAGAAGAAGCCAAAAGACTCAAGCGACTTTTCGAGGACGACTTGGAGAAGAAAAATAAAGCTCTGAAAGATATCGAGGAATTGCTGAACGATCGTGAGAAGAAGCTCAAAGAAGCGCAGAAAGAACAAGCCGAAGTACTTCGACTGAAGAGAGAACTGGCCGACGAAAAAACGGCCATGGAACTTACGATCCAAAAAAAGATTAACGAGTCGCTATCCGAAGCGCGGGCACTTGCGAAGAAGGAAGCGATTGATGAGATCCATCTGAAAGTCCGGGAAAAGGATCTCTTGATTGCTCAGATGCAGGAGCAGATCGTGGCTCTGCAGCAGAAAGCCGAGCAGGGTTCACAGCAGCTTCAAGGCGAAGTGCTGGAACTGGAGATGGAAGCCGAACTCCGTAGCAAGTTCCCGATGGATACGATTACGGAAGTCAAAAAAGGGGTCGCCGGCGCAGATATCCTGCAAACCGTCAACGGACAGCTTGGAAGCCCCTGTGGTTCGATTCTCTGGGAAACGAAACGAACCAAAGTCTGGCAGAATAACTGGCTGCCCAAACTGCGAGATGACCAGCGGGAGGCGAAAGCGGATCTGACCATTTTGGTTTCGCAGGTTCTCCCCAAAGGTACTGAACACTTCGAACTGATCGATGGCGTCTGGGTCACCAGCTTTCGCTCGGCGTTCCCCGTGGCGATGGCTTTGAGGCAATTCCTGATGGAACTGTCGAACGCCCGCCAGGCCGGACAGGGGCAGCAAACCAAAATGCATCTGGCCTACCAATATCTGGTGGGGCCCGGCTTTAGACAGAGAATACAGGCAATTGTGGAAAAATTCAGCGACCTGCAAAAGGACCTGCAATCAGAGAAGGTCTACATGAATAAACAGTGGGCCAAGCGCGAGAAGCAGTTGCAGACCGTCCTGGAATCGACTGCCGGGCTATTCGGAGATTTTCAGGGCATACTTGGAAAGTCGCTGCAGGAGATCGAAGGTCTGGATGCTCCCATGCTGGAATTCTCCGAAAAGTGAGAGTTGCGATTTCACCGAATCTTCGCCAAAAAATTGAGCATTCTTCGCACAAGTATATGTCAGTGCTAGCATTGAATTTTTTACACTCGATATTTCGTCATTTTTCTTAAAGTTCGTTCCGATAAAGCTTTAAGTCGGAACGAATTCAGTTTCGCGGTTTCCCTTCGCTTTAACCGGCATTCTCTTTGCGTTTAATTTGAGTCCAGTTAAGCAGGAAACCGTATCTCGTTCCAATCTCAGTCAATTTCCTTTTATTACGGTTTCCTCTATTCCCTTTTTGGGATGAAGGGGGTTTCCCAATGTCCGTCTCCGAACTCTTTTTTGCAGCCGCTTTAATGCTGGCTCCACCGGAAGCACCGATTCCGCCGATCTCCTCGGAAGAATGGCCCGATCTCCAGATTCAACTGTGTCAGTTGGGGGTCGAACTTCAGATTCTCGATAAACGAGAAGCCGATTTCCTACTTGTGAAACGGGAAGATCTGGCGACTGATTTAAAATTATTGCGTCAGCGCTATGCCGATTTGAAGGATTCCCCCAAAGTAGAGGATTTGAATCGCTTCCCCAATCGGGAAGAAGTGAATGCCATGCTGAGTTTCAACCGCAATTACCGGGGGAAAATGGAGGCTCGCATGATATCCGAGCCTCACAAGGCCGATTACTATCGGGGAGTAATCAAAGAGACTGACGAACTCTACCAGCTTTGGGATTCGGTACGTGAAGTTCGATCAGACTTCTATTACGTGAGCGTTCGCCGTCAGTCATTGTCTAAGCTCAAGGAACGGGCCGGAGTGGCCGCTTTCATAACCGGCCAACTGCCCCCCTGCGTTCCGACCTGGCGATTCCAGGAAGTAAAATAGCCTGCGCCTGGGTCGCGGTTTTAAGGCCCACGCCACTCTAGTACCAGATGCGGGACAGGACTCGAAAGCCAGAGCCGGATGAAAGGTATGGGATCCTCCGCATCGAGTTGACGCTCGACTTCTCCGACCTGCGGCGAAAGCACCCAACCCTGCTGATAGTGCATGCTGAGAATCACTTCCCCGTCTTCCGGTTGAACATCGGACAATTCGATTCGCTTCCAGGTCGCTTCGATTAGCTTACCTTTCCCCTTTAAAAAGAAATTATGCTCGCGATTCAAAGTAAAAATTTTGAAGGCCAGCTTGTCGGTGTTTTCTTCGCGGGCCGCCGGGTAGTTGCGAAATCGTTCAATACTTGCTTCGGTCCGCACGACCACTCGACCGACGTTGTAGCGATTGAAAAATTGATCCAGTTGTTGATCCGACCATAATCGAATGTCTTTTCCCGCGAGCCTTCCATCCAGCAGGCGAGCATAGAAATGCTCCATCCGACACTCCGGATCGAGCCCCCCCAGAAAAGCCTGACCCGTGAAGGGTGCCAGGAGGCTCGTCCAGCCATCCTCCTGAAGATTCACCAGAGAATCTTCCCACAACACCCGGGCCGTGGGCTTTTGAAATTGCAGCTTCTGAATGAGACTGATCTGCGATTCGCTGAAGCCCACTTTGAGCTTGGGCAGTGAATTCCAATTCATGGGAATCTCAAGCACGAAGACGGTACCGGCGATCAGAATGGCCAACCAGGCGGCTCCTGCCCAGGCGGCATCCAATTTCCTGGAAAGCAGGCGCGATAACCCTTCGAGCATGTGCACGACCGGGAAGACGGCAAACCAGACCACCACATGGAGAAGTCGAAAAAGGTGAAGCTCTTCGAGCATCGGCCAGAAACGATGAAGGTGACTGGCCGCACTGACGCAAACCGCCGTCAGGATCATGATGATGGAGGCGGAAGTGTGCCTGTACGCAAAAAAAGGAATGCCGATCAGTCCACCGATCGACAGCAGCAGCATCAAAGGGTCCCGGGGAACGAAGTCGCGCCAATCCTGCCAGAGATTTTTCCACCCGGCCGAGGTTAAGGGTTCGTCCATGATCGGGAGCATCAACCCCAGATAGTGGAGCCATTCGCGCAACCAGGGGGCGTTCACACCCAGAGCGAGTCCCCAGGCGAGATAGAGGGACAGGTGCCACATCGGGCTGTGTTTGAATGCGTTCCAAAGATAGTGGAGTGCAATAGGCGGAATGAATACCGCGAAGAACACCGGTTGAATGTACCAGGCGACACAGGCGGAAAAAGTGATGATGCACCAACCCAGCAGACTCGGCTGGTGAGCATAACGAATCAGCCAGCAGCAATGAATGATCGCGCTGATTCCCCCTAGTAGTAAATCGAGTTCACCGGTAATCAATTGCTCGGTATTGAGTTTCGACCACCAGAGAATCATGCCGAAAAAACCCGCCAGGAGCCAGGACACCGGCGAGAGTTCCAGGCCGCGTGCCATGGAAATAAAGAAGATCGGGATTAGCAGGCACGATATGAACAGACCCACTTTATAGGAAACGTAACTATGCTTTTGAGCGGGAAGGTAAAAAAGCTCGGCGGGTCGGCAACCGGAATCGAATACGGGAGATTTGGGATAGCCCGCCTGATAGGAAGGGTCGAAGCAGGAACTTACCTGATGCTCGAGCCAGGCCTGCGCCCCAAGTTGTCCATGATAACAGTGCAGCGCGTGCTTGCCGGACAAAATCGGCGTCGGTTCCAGCAGTTTCCGCGGGTCGTCCAGAAGATCGAAAAATCGCAAAGTCCAGAGCGCATTGCCAGCCAGCAGCGCAACAAAACAGAGCAACCAAAGAGCTATCGCCCAGAACGATCTTTTTTCTATTTCATCCATATCGAGTGTAAAAATGCCGCCCGGGTGTCAAAACCAATTGCCTATCAGCGGGAGGGATACACCTTCGAGAGAAAATACGCAAGTCGGACCGATTTTTCTAACTCTTGCGTTTGAGGGTTGGGCCGTGATAAAATAAGAAAACTTTGTCGGGACTGCAAAGTACAGGGACAGAGCTGTTAAGCCAGGCAAAATTGAACTGCCTGGAAGAATCTCGCAGCTGGGTGATTCCGCCGATCGGATAGGTTAATTCATGAAATGCCAAATGTGCGTTAAAACGGCATCTCTGCACATCACGGAGATCCTCGAAAATAAAAGTTACAAAGTTTTCAACCTTT
Source organism: Telmatocola sphagniphila (assembly GCF_018398935.1). Taxonomy (GTDB): domain Bacteria; phylum Planctomycetota; class Planctomycetia; order Gemmatales; family Gemmataceae; genus Telmatocola; species Telmatocola sphagniphila. Next base: position 3,416,124 of record NZ_CP074694.1, read on the forward strand.
GCGAGGATTGTGCCCAGCAGTTCTTTCAAAACCCCGGCAAGAAAACTCTTTCTGCGGATCCGGAAGATCTGAACGAAGCCGAACTCGACGAAGCCCTGCTGATAAATCAGCGACAGTGCGAGGTCTGCGGTATTAAGTTCGTCGAATTCCGCAACACCGGACGACTCGGGTGCCCGCACGACTACGAGGCCTTTCGAACTGAGTTATTACCCCTGCTGGAAAGCATTCACGGCAAGAACCGGCACTCGGGAAAAACACCGCGGCGTCTGCCGACTTTAAAGGACGCCCAGCAGGAACTGAGTAAATTGCGCAAACAGCTTCATCGGGCAATTGAGGAGGAAGCCTACGAGGAGGCGGCGGGGCTGCGGGATCGAATCAAAGAGTTGGAAAATACCTGAAAGATTTTCTGGAGAGCGTCCTTCCGACCGATATAGTGTTATTGTACGATGAGCAAGGAATCGCTGTCGAAATTCGGTGTGAGGCCGTTGGCCATGAAATGCCAGTTCTGTTCGAACCCAGCGACGATGCACCTGACGACGATTATCAACAGGAAGAAACGCGAAACGCACGTTTGCGATGCCTGTGCCGAAGAACGTAATATTCTTCCGGGCAAAAGTTCTGAAATGCCCATCAATGCCCTGCTGCAGTTTGTGCTCGGTTCGAACCCGGGAATTGAGAAGGAATCGGACGAAACAGCTTGCCCCGAATGCGGTCTTAAGTATGCGCAATTTCGGAGTGAAGGTCGCCTGGGTTGCCCGCATGACTACGAGGTCTTCAAAGAACGCCTGGAACCACTGCTGCTGAAGATTCACCGGTCCCAGAATCATGTGGGTAAAGTCCCTGCCAGCCTTCATTCCGCACGCCAGGCGCAGGAGATGCAAAACTTTCGAAATCAGTTACTAGAGGCGGTGACGCGGGAAAATTACGAGGAGGCCGCGAGACTTCGCGATCTTATCCGCAGTAAGGAACAGCTGGATGAAACTCGATAGCATGCTGCCGCAGTTGGGGGAATGGCTCCGCGGAACGGGTCCAGAGTCCGATATTGTAATTTCGACCCGGATTCGACTGGCTCGCAATCTGGCCGATATGCCATTTACGAACCGGGCCGCTGGTATCCAAAAGGCCGAAGTGGAGAGCAAACTCCGCGAAACGATTGCTAAATTGAACTGGCATAGCCCCCTGCACTACATCGGCATGCAGGATTTGAACGCTCTGAATCGACAGTTTCTAGTCGAACGGCAGCTCATAAGCCGGGAAATGGCCAACGTTCTGGAAGGGCCACGCGGCGTCGCCTTCGACGATACGGAATCGGTCAGCCTGATGGTCAACGAGGAAGATCAACTGCGGATGCAGGTCATGCGCAGCGGTTTCGCTCTCGATCAGGCCTGGGAAACCATTGACCGTATCGACGACATGATCGAACAAAAGGTGCAATATGCCTTTCACGATCAGTTTGGCTACCTGACCGCTTGCCCGACCAACGTGGGCACCGGCATGCGAGCCAGCGTCATGCTCCATCTGCCCGGGCTCGGATTGACCAAGCAAATCGAAAAAGCCTTCAAAGCCATGCAGAAAATCAATCTGGTGGTGCGCGGCCTTTACGGCGAAGGGAGCCGGGCCTCGGGGGACTTTTTCCAGATATCCAATCAGATGACTCTGGGAAAAAGCGAACCGGAAGCCCTTAACGACATCCGCAGCCTCATTCATGATACGCTGAAATACGAGCGATTTGCTCGCTCGACCCTGCTTCGGGAAAATAAGCAGGCCCTGCAGGATCGCGTCGCCCGGGCCCTCGGCACGCTTCAATCGGCTACCATGATGACTTCCGAGGAGACCATGGAACTGCTCTCCGCCGTACGCCTCGGCGTGCACATGCACCTGATTGAAGACTTGACGGCTCCCTTGATCAACGAGCTATTTCTTCAGACTCAACCCGCGCATCTGCAGAAAATCATCGGCGAAGCACTGGATGGCGAGGCACGCAATGCGGCCCGGGCGCGGTATCTCCGTCAGCGGTTGCGAGAGATATCTCCCCAGGCGAATTAAAAATCGGTCTTTTGTACATCATGATTGAAAATCCGAACGCATTTCCTCGTTGGAAGTCCACCACAAAGATTCTCTTCTGGTTGCTCTTTACAGCTTGGACCGCGGCACTTCTGGCCCCGGTTCCTCCTAAAATCGTTCAGGAACTGGGCGATGAATGGTCGTTCAACATAGCCAAAACCCTGCACGTATCGATTTTTGCTATCGAGATGATCCTCGGTTTAAGCTTTCCGCGAAGCACCGCCGGGCGGTGGAAGATTGTCGGCCTTTTGTCGCTTCAGGGTATTCTGACCGAAGTTCTTCAGGCTCTGCTCGAACCCTACTGCCACCGCCATGGTTGCTTCAGCGATGTCGTGAAAGACCATATCGGTCTGACTCTCGGACTGGGATTATTCTTCGGCTTCCAATATTGGTTCCAATCCCCGCGAAATACTTCAAGCGAGAAAATTTCCGACTCCGGTCCTGTATAATGGATGAGAGGGTGAAAAAAATGAAACAGACAATTGCAACATCACGACGCTCGCTCATGGCGGCTATGGTCATGGGGGCCGCTCTGACCGGTTTTGCCCCAGGTTCCACAGCATCGGCCGCTACGAGCAGCGATACAATCCAAAATATCACTAAATACTGCCAGACTTGCTGGCGAAACGCCCGGCTATCTCCGGACAGCTGGACCGATTGCACGCAGGAAGTTTTCGTCCGACTTCTCGAACGGGTCGATTCCGAAAAATGGAATTCGCTTTTGAAAAACGACGAGAGCCTGGAACGCAAGGAATTCTTGAGGGCAATCGATGCCGTCAAGAAACGGACCAAGCGAGCCAAGCAGTATCACGAACTGGTGAATGACCCATTCGATTCCCGGTCAAACGGTGATGCGCACCGGAACGATCTCAGCCAGATTCTCAGCGAGACCGGTTCGCAGATCCTCAGCCAGCGTCAGCAGCGAATTCTGCATTGCTTCCGGACTGGCTGGAGCGTGGATGAAATCGCCAAGGAACTCAACACCACCTCCGCACGGGTCAGCGACGAAAAATACAAGGCTATCCGCAAACTTCGCCAGCAACTGTCGGTCTAAAGTAAAAAATCTCGCCCAAACCTTCCATTGTTGGACATTTGTCCAACACATTTTTCCCTACCATCTTCTTAAGCTACCTGCCTTCTAAATTCTGGAACTCCGCCTGCGTATGGTCATCGTTCTCATATTTGAGCGATACCTCCACCCATTAGCTCTAGAGATCATAGAGTGGATCGGATTCTACTCAATGTGACAATTATGCGTTTTAGGGTAATGGCCTGAACCCGGTAAGTTGCGGTAGATTCGCAAGGATTTTGCTTTCGTTAAAGCTGCTAATTGGTACCATAGAATGAGTAAATTTTACCCCAAGACCTGGTGAGTACGCTCTCTGGGTCGTCGTAATTTTGTTCTGTCGTTGATCGGGTACAGTCGATTAGTTAACCCCTATTTAACTTTCGATTCAGTCCCCCGGATTGCCATCTGAAAATAAGTGCGGCCACAGTGGCTTTGACTCGTCCCGAGTTGAGGTTGATCCAGGGCTGATTTATTTGGGCAGTTCTAAGTGCTAATTTTCATCCCGAGAGAAGCATCGAATGTCCCCGTCTCTAAATGCCCACACACCCAAGCGCACTCGATCGGGCCCCTGGCGCAAGAAAATTGCCGTGGCGTTCAGCCTGGGACTCGGTTTATTCTCCCCTTCCTCCGCGCGCGCTACTGATTACAGCTGGAACCTGGACGCCAACGGAATCTGGGATACCACCTCGTTGAACTGGACAGTGGCGGGCAGCGCCCCGACCACTTACACGAATCTGGCAGGCGATACGATTTCCCTCGGGGATACCATTGCTCCGACGGCATTTCGCATTCTCGGGGTGGCCCCCGGCGGTATGACCACCGGCGGCATCACTTTCGGCAATACCGGCAATTTCGGCTATACTCTCGGCACTGCGGGCACCAGCATCACACTCGACAACAACGGCTTGCCGGCAACCATCAGTGTGACGCGCGGTTCGATTGGCGGTTCGACGATCACCAATAGCAATCTGATCGTGGTGACTGACCTGAATATTGTCAATAATGGTGCTGTCGGAGTTACGGCTCTGAGTCTGATTGGAAGTAATTCCAGTTTTATCGACCGAGCCACCTTCGGTGGTGTCGGGATCGGCACCATCACTTTTGATGGCCAGAGCAACACCTTACTTGACGGAGCCATCGGCGGCAACATTGCCGGAGGCATTGTAAAGAATGGAACCGGGACGGTTAGTTTCACCGGGAATGCCTCCGGGAACGCTTTTAGCGGTGATATTACGATCAATAATGGCGTGCTGTCCATTTCGGGCGGCGATGGAACGCTGGGGAACTCCGCCAATAACATCATTTTTGGCACAAACTCCAGTGGTACTTTCCGTTTCGGAAGTTCGGCCACGCTGAATGCCAATCGCTCGGTGATTCTGAATGGCAACGGAAACATCGATCTGGCAGCCGGTGCGACAGGCGTTCTGCTCGGACCAATCTCGGGAGCGAATTCGCTTCTGGTGACCCAAACTGGCATCGGGAACTCGAGTACACTTCAGTTGCAAAATGCCAACCCGAACTTTACGGGCTCCGTTATTATCGGCGGGGGCACATCCGTTATCGGCAGCCAAGTTTCGAATGCCGTTTTTGGAAGTACTCCCGGGGCTATTCTGGAGTTGGCGGGAACCAGCGGTTCCCTAGCGAACATCAGTGGCCTGACCTTGATGAACGGCGGCGGACTGACCATCACGCAACCGACAACGGGGACAGTAACGACGAGTCGACTTGCGACGGTACCTATCGTCTCTAATGGTGGTCGATTCCTCTACAACCCCGGTGCCAATAATGGCAACCAGATCGTAGATAATTTCGGCAGCCTTCAGCTGACCGGGTTAACGGTATTTACTTCATCGATATTCACGGGCCCCGCCGCCGGTACCATCCTGAATTTTTCGAGCATTGATGCCGCAAATTATCGCGGTACCCTGCTTCTACAGGCGAATACGGATCCTACCCAGGCCAGCTACGGATTTTTGGGCAATCCAAACGACTTGCCCAGTTCTACCAGCGTGAATATCAAATTTGGCAACGCAACGAACTACATCATAAATGGTATCGTTCCCTTTGCGGCCTACACAGGAGCTCCTTCCGGAGCCAATAGCACATCGATTTTTAGTCCGGCCATTTATGGCAGTAATGGTTTAAGACCCCTCGCGGACAGCGATTGGACTAATGCATCTTATTCGTTCGCGGCCGCCAACCTTAGCGGCACGAAAAATTCGCAATGGACCGGTGGCACGGTGTACGACGTGGGAGGAGTAAATTCTCTCTATGTACTCGGGAGTACCGTCTTTCAAAGCCCCGGAACTATTACTGTCACCAGCGGTTGGACCGGTTACAACTCGCCCACATATTTCTCCGGCTCTAACCTCTCTTTCGGCGGGGTGACCGGCTATTTCCATGTTTCGAATTCAGTCTACTTTACCAACACTTCCTCGCTCAGCGGCAGCGCAGGAATTGTCGTCAGTGGACTGGATACCGTTTACGGCTCACTGAATTTTTCGAACACGTCAAGCAACTCCTTCAGCGGCGGCCTATTCATCAACGGCAACGCGTATGTGACCTTTACCAATGACCTGCAACTCGGTACCGTCAACGGCAATATCAACCTCGCGGGCGGAGCTCTAGTCTATGCCGGCTCCAATTCGCAATCGCTCGGTAGTCTTCGAACGATCAATATCGGTCCCGCCGGGGGTAGCATTGGGAACTCAACGCCCAATACGACTTTCACAATCCCAGGTCTGATTACAGGGTCCGGGCAACTGCAGATCGGAGGTCAAACCTCCGTCTCGAACGCCACAGTTTCGCTGACAAATACTAACGCCAACACGTACACCGGCGGAACCCTCATTACCAATGGTATTCTCGAGATCACTAATTCGAATCAGCTCGGTTCCGGTGCCATCCTCCTCAATGGGGGAACTCTCCAGGCGGGTGCCAGCCTCTACTTCTCTGTTACTCCGAGCTTGATCGCCAGTTCTTCCATCGACACTCAGAGCAATACCATCACCCTCGGCGGCGGCTTGCAGGGTCTCGGCGATGGATCGGTTCTGACCAAAATAGGGACAGGAAATTTAGTCTTTGCTGGAGATACAACTTACTCTTCCAGTTTGAATATTGGAAATGGAGCCGGTACTGTCACCATCAGTGGCAATGGGAAAATGCCTGAATTGGGTGCAGTTACAATCGGCAATGATGCCGTTTTCAGCATCGATAACTCGGCGACGAATATTAGCAATCGAACCGGCCGGGCAACGAGTATTACGTTGACGAATAACGGGAATAATACCGGATTTATGTCAGGGGGTGGCACCCTGAATATCACCACGAACAGCGCCACAGATTCTTTCGTCTTCGGAGCCCTTTCAGCCACGGGAGGGACTTCCACCAATCCCAGCACAAATTTGATTAATATTTCGGATAGCGGAAGTGGAAATCACACCATCACATTCAGCAGTTTGGTGCCAGTTGCGCAGTACAACACTTTGACCTTCCAGGGAACCAACAATTTTGGATCTACGACTATCGGAGGTACTCGAGTTTATTTCACCGCAGCCCCCACTCTCGTCGGCGGCTTGATTCCTAACGCCTATTTTTCGACGACAAGCGGAATTACTTTCGCCACGTACGATTCGACACTGGGTATCATCGCGTACAACACACCCTCACCTCAAACCGGTCTGTATATCGATAACGTTACGGACCGGGGCAATGGATTGACCGTTTACAACTCGATTTTCACCACGGCTTCGCCATCGGGTGGCAACACAGTCACCACGGCCTATCTCGGGGCCAAGGTGAATAGCCTCATCCTATCGGGTTCCGACATCCTACTATCACCCGGTGCCAATTCTCCGCAGCAAGCAAACGGCTATACCGCTGCAGATACATTAGTTATTTCCTCCGGTATCTTGTCCACATCCGGCTCGATATCTCGCCAGATCACGGCGGCTTCCGGCAATCCCATCTTAAGCTTCGGAAACCTGCTGGCATCCGTCAACACTTCCGCAGATTTGACAATCGGCTCGGGTGTAATTCTCTCCGGTAGCGGCGGACTCAATAAACAAGGGACCGCCAATCTCATCATCAATGGTACGAACAACCTCGGTGGCGATTACAACATCGCTCTGGGCGGCCTGATTTCCAACAGCAATGCCAATATTGGATCGTTAACCTCGGACTCTGGTACGAGCTTGATAATCGGTACGGGCACCAGCTTCACAATCGGGGGTCTCACCAACACCACCGCTGAAGGGAACATTTCTGGCGGTGGTTCGCTGGTCAAAACCAGCACGAGTATACTCACACTCACGGGCACTAACAGTTATGCGGGTGGCACGACGATCGAAAGCGGCGGCATCTCGGTCGATCAACTTACGAGATTGGGCACTGGTGCTCTGACACTTAATGGTGGCACGCTGTATTACACGGGTGCCTCCGCCACGCTGACCACGAATTTCGCGGTCGGCATATCGGGCGGAACGCTAAACGTTTCAACTCCGATCACAACCCTGACTTTCAGTTCCACGCCGAATGCTACTGGAACACTCACCAAAGATGGTGCGGGGACGTTGCAACTCGCCTCCGGTTCTCCCTGGACGACTACAACTTCATTGAACATCCAAGCTGGGACTTTTGATGTCAATGGCAATGCGGTCACTGTGGGGAACCTGAGCGGTGCTGGCGGCAATTTAAACATCGGAAGTACTACATTTACAATCAACCAGTCGGCGATCTCAACTTCCACGACGGCGACGACGATTTCCGGTAACGGCAATCTGAACGTTACGAATGGAACTCTAAACCTGACTTCTCCGCAAACCATCCAGGCAACTATTTCCGGTTCCGCTTCACTGGCCTTCAATCCCACTTCCAATTCCACACTGACACTGTCTGGGAATAACACCTATTCCGGTGGGACGACCTTCGGGGTATATGGCGGAGCAGGCATCGGTGCCAGCAACGCATTGGGTACCGGAGCGGTAACTTTCACCAACAATACCAGCACTTCCTCCTCCACTCCCACGATTCAGTTTGGCCTCGGCATCGGCGGTTCTGCCACAATACCCAACACGATCAATCTCAGTACGACGCCGGCGATTCAAAATTTCATCGCTTCTGATGATACGAGTGGCTTCAACCAGACTCTGACTCTCTCCGGCATCATTCATGGGGGTAGCGTTGGAATCGGTACTCAGTTAATCATCGATTCTTCCGGTTTGAATGAATCGAACGTGGTCCGTTTCACGAACCCCCTGAACGACTTTTCTGTCGATAGTCTGATTGTGCAGCACGGAACGCTCGCCATCACCTCCAACGGCAGCCTGGGAGCTTCCAGCAACACTCTCATTCTGGCTTCGTCCGGAGTCAATGGCTCCCTTCGCTTCGACGCTGCCGGGATTAATCTCAATCGCTCTATCCTCCTCACCAGTTCCGGTGGGGGGGGAATAAATACGAACGGATACAACGGAACGATTTCAGGTAACTTATCCGGCTTATCGGATTTGCAGGTATTTGGTGGCGGCGTTCTGACATTCAATTCGACTAATTCACTCTCGGGATCGATCTATCTGTCACCTGGAGCTTCCTCCTCAGGTGGAATTGTTCTCAACAATCAAGGCACCTTCCTTAATATCGGCAGCTTGAACATCGGAAACGGCAGCACCACACTGACGCCGAGTTTTACTCTCGATAATACCGGTTCGAGTTCGAACGCCCTGAATTCGCGCCTTGCTTCGGGAGCCAGTGTAAATCTCAGTAATGGCTTGCTGCAAGTACTCGGCAATAACGCTTCGACACCGCAGGCGATTTCAAATAGTTCCAGTGCCCTGGGCGCTTTGACCATTGCCAGCGGAACGACGAACAACCAGGTTAACCTCGTCTCTTACGGAGCGGCCGTCGATCTCTATTTCAGCATTCTGTCGAGCATACCCACCGGGGCCGGACTATTGTTTAGCGGTACTAATCTGGGCAGCGTTAGTACTTCCGGATCCGTCAGCCACATTTTCTTCTCGAATGCTCCGACACTCGTCAATGGGGCAATTCCCAACGCATATTTTGGAAGCTTTGGCGTTCAAGCCACTTACGATCCTGTGCGAGGTGTGATCGCTTTTACGCCTTCTACTGTTACTGGAATTTTGCTCGACAACGTGGGAACCGATACGACCACCAGTCCCAGTTCCATCGGGAACCCAATCACACCCAACACCGCCACTTTCATCACCTCTGGAGCGGCCATTGCAAAATTGGGGGCAACTGTCGGCGGCCTCACCCTGTCAGGAGGTTCGATCACACTCAAACCGAATATTTACCCGACCGGAACATCGGGAATCGGGTTGGCAACTGGCGCCGACCTGGTCATCAACGGCATACTCCAATCGACCACGAGCGCGCAAAGCATCTCCGCAACCGCGGCCAGCAACCTCGTCTTAGGGACCGGTTCGACGGTTGTGACCACCACCGATCTCACTATTCTTGGTTCGAACGTGACTATCGCTGGGACCGGTGGACTGAACAAATACGGCAGCGCCAATCTTATCATCAACGGCGGCACTCATACTATTCTGGGTGGATTGACGATTAACGCTGGCACGGTCACATATCAAAATGGAGCCAGTTTACCTGCGAGTAATAGCTTGACCGTCGCATCCGGTGCGTCCTTCTCGATGAACGATGTCAGTACCACTTTCTCCGGTTTGTTCGGTAATGGCTCGGTTTCCACCGGTTCGCTGACTAGCAGTGTGCTGACAATCGACACTTCCACGGCAGTTACTACTCCGCAATTCTTCGGCTCTTTAACAGGTTCTGGAAGCCTTACCAAACAGGGAACTGGCGTTCAAATCCTTTCAGGAAATTCGTCGAGTTTCTCGGGGAACGTTTCGATTCTGAATGGTTTCTTGCAGATTTCTGCAGACAATAACCTCGGGGCTTCCACCGGAATACTCACCTTAAACGGTGGGGGCATCCAATATGGAACCGCTTTCTCCTTTGCTAATAACCGATCCATTCAATTGGGCACCAACGGCGGCTATTTCGATTCGAATGGGCTAACCGTTTCATTGAATGTCGGTACTACGGGCTCGGGCGATCTCATCAAAACGGGCTTGGGTATTCTCAATATCTCCGCGAACCAGTCTTATACCGGCAACCTGCAAGTCATCCAGGGAACGGTCGCCCTAACTTCCAGCAACCAACTTCCGACAGGTTCGGGTGTTGTGGTGGGTAATGAGGCCGGTGGAACGGGCGCAACGCTAGATATTGGCGGCAATTCCCAGTTGATCAAAAATCTTACTCTCTATGCTCCCGCGGGCGGCAGCAACACCGCAATTAATATTGGCGCCGGTGGCTCGCTTCATCTGAATGGCGATATCAACCTACTCGACAACACAGCCTCTCCCGGTTTTGGCAGCTCTACCATCATTGCCGGAGCAAGTAATGCCACGCTCGACCTGAACAACAGTATTAGAAACATCAATGTGGCCGGTCAGGCCGCAGGGAGCAGTGGAGACCTCCAAATCAATTCCGTTATTACCGATGGAGGGATCAATTTTACAGGGGCACTTTCCACCGGTTCTGGCCTGCCCGGATCCTTGACTCTCGGAGCTACCTCGGTCAACACTTACAGTGGAGGAACCTTCGTCAATGGCGGCGTTTTGAATGTGGCAGCCACCACAAATTTGGGAAATGGCGGTTTGACTCTCTCTACGACGAATATCGATTCCACCGTCAATCTGAATGGTAGCATGACGATCGCAAGCCTGGCATCGGGCACCTTGACGCCCGGATATAACGCCACAGTGAATATCGCTACGGGTACGACTTTAACGGTCAATCAATCGATCAATACGACCTATGGTGGCGTCATTGCGGGCGGCGGATTTACTAAATCGGGTTCCGGAACTCTCGTACTGCTTGGTACCAATACCTACACGGGAACCACCACCGTTACTGGAGGAACTCTGGCCGTTGGCAACTTGACCGGCGGATCGCTCGCCGCCGGTTCTTCCGTAATAGTTAACGGATCGGGAACTCTCGGTGGCCTTGGGGTGGTGAATGGTAACATTGACATTCAAAGTGGTGGAACTGTTGCACCGGGGCTGAGCACGATCAACAACGGTATCGGAACTCTGCATACGGGTAGTCAAACCTGGTATGGCGGAGGCACGTTCAGCTTAATCTACGATAACACGGCCGCTACACCTGTACCGGGCACCACCCACAACCAACTCGTTGGATTGTCGGGTGGTTCCTTAACTCTGAATGGTTTAACGGGTACCAATCTTTTCAATCTGCAGATCACCGCGACGAAACCGAACACATCGGCGGGTATCAATACGCCGCTGACCTACACCTTCGCGACCTTTGATACGATAAGTGGCTCGGGGCTTGGTATGGCCTCGCAAGACGTGACTTCGCTGTTTAATATCACCGGAAATTATCTGGGAAATGCGACGGTATCTTTCAATTACACCTCGGGTGGGCCCGATACCTTGTCTGTCACTTTCGTGCCTGTACCCGAACCCGCCAGCCTGCTGGTTATCGGAGGTGCGGGTATCGGACTATTAAGCTGGGTTCGTCGAAATCGAAGGAAAAATTCGGCGACAGTGTAAAAACTGTTTATCCGATCAGATTTTTTTGCATCTCGGTGATCTGTCGGATACCCAGTTCGCCGAGTTCGATAAGTTCGTTTAACTGAGTTCGGGAGAAAGTGGCTTCCTCGCCGGCCCCCTGAACTTCGATGAATTTGCCCGTCCCAGTCATCACCAGATTCATATCGACCTCGGCATCCCGATCCTCAACGTATTCCAGATCGAGCCGAGCCTCTCCTTCGACTAGCCCGACACTGACGGCCGCCACACTGTCGGTCACGATCCGCTGCCAGGAGCCTATTTCAGCCTCTTTTTTCTTCAGAGCCAGTACCAAAGCTACAAAGGCTCCGTTGATGGCGGCTGTCCGCGTTCCTCCATCTGCTTCCAGGACGTCGCAATCGATCCAAAGGGTCCGCTCACCCAATTGGGAGAGATCGACGACGGCTCGCAGACTGCGGCCTATCAGCCGTTGAATTTCCACGCTGCGACCATCGACTTTTCCGGCTTTATCGCGAGCTTTTCGACTATTTGTGGAGCCGGGAAGCATTCCGTATTCCGCGGTCAACCAGCCTTGCCCCTTACCCTCCAGAAATTCAGGAACTTTTGTATCGATGCAGCAAGTGCATAGAACTATGGTCATGCCCGAACGAACCAGCACGCTTCCAGGGGCTTGTCGTGTAAATCCAGGTTCGAAGGAGAGTGGTCGGAGCTGATTAAGATTCCGGTTTCCAGGTCGCATGCTCAAAATATCCAGATTTGGAACGGGGCGAGCCGCCCCGAACTTAGGCGGAAATGGGAATTACTTCTTGGCCTTGGCGGCTGCTTCAGTCTTGGTAGCCTTTTCGAACAAGCGTTTTTCCGTTTTCTTACGACGCTTTTCCTTCAGTTTCTTTTTATCGCCCGCCGGATTACCCATTTGCAATCTCCTTTTACTTGAAAGACTCTATTTCGTACAGTGTATGAATGCGCAGCGAAGCCTCAAGCATACCGAATAATTCCGGGGGATTCCCAGTGCCGTTCGATTTGAAACCTTTCCGAGACATGCTCGGCGAAATTCTCCCGCGCAACCGTTTCTATCAAAAAAAATATGCCGGATTGCAAATCGATCCCGATTCCTTCCAACATTTATCTGATCTGACGAGCCTCCCGTTCACGTTGAAATCCGATTTGATTGCCGATCAACATAACTATGCTCCCTATGGTCAGATCCTGACCTATCCGCTGGAAGATTACTGCCGGTTGCACCAGACATCGGGTACCAGTTCCGGCCGGCCGCTGCGCTGGCTGGATACGCCGGCCAGTTGGAAGGGTCTCCTGAACTGCTGGACCGACAGTTTCCCGATTATGGGCCTCAGTTCTCAGGACAAATTTTTCTTTCCATTTTCCTTTGGTCCCTTCCTGGGATTCTGGACTGCGTTTGAAGCCGCGAGCGGTGCCGGTTATCTCTGTCTGCCCGGCGGCGGAATGACCAGCACGGCTCGGCTGCGTTTTTTGCTGGAACACGAGGCAACCGTGATCTGTTGCACGCCCACCTACGCTCTTCATCTGGCCGAACTGGCCGACCGCGAGAAAATCGATCTGGCTGCTTCGGCCGTGCGAATGCTGATTGTCGCAGGAGAGCCCGGGGGATGCATACCAGCTACCCGTGAACGAATTGAAAAAGTCTGGGGAGCTCGCGTATTCGATCATTACGGCATGACCGAAGTGGGACCGGTGGCCGTCGAGATGGTCGAACTTCCCCGGAGCTTAATGCTGCTTCAGAATCACTATCTGGCGGAGGTGATTGATCCCCAATCCGATCTGCCAGTTCGGGAGGGAGATGTAGGCGAATTGGTTCTGACGAACCTGCGGAGGTGGGGTTGTCCACTCATTCGCTACAGGACCGGCGATCTGGTTCGATTGAAGCCCTATCAGAACCGGATCTGTTTTGAGGGCGGAATTCTGGGTCGGACAGACGACATGATTTACATTCGGGGCAACAATCTTTACCCGGCTTCGATCGAGGCCGTCGTTCGACGTTTTGCGGAAGTTATCGAATTTCGAATTGTGGTGGATCACACGGGACCGCTGGCGGATCTGAGTGTGGAGATCGAACCAACACCGTTTGCGGATTCCACGAACTTGGCCGAACTTGTCGCCCGCGCGATTCGGGATGAGTTGCTGTTTCGGGTCGATGTCAAGTGCGTAGCGACTGGAGTACTCCCGCGATTTGAAATGAAAGCCCGCCGCGTGGTGCACATTCGTTAGGAGTCCATCCAGCCGCGAATATAAAAATCTTCACCCAATAATTCCGAAGTGGTTTTATCGCATTTCATCGCTTCGGGCAAATGAGCTATTCCAATCCCGGAGATTGGCCCGTGGGCATGCTTCCCACCGATAATTCGCGGGGCGATAAAACAGTGCACTTCGTCGATTTCCCGGGAATCCAAAAAAGAGCCGAGCAGACTGGTGCCCGCCTCCAGCCAGATATTGGTCATGCCGCGCTCGGCCAGTTTTTTTAGAAAATCTTCCAGCGATTGATAACCGAGCAACTCAGCTCCCGCATTTCTCCAGGCCTCGTGCCGGAAGAGATAATCCTGATGGACGGCCAGCAGAACGGGAGCCCACTGTACCGATTTCAGCAGCTGACAGTTCGTCGGAAGTTCGGTTTTTCCCTGAGACAGCACAATCCTCGTCGGAGTGCGAGGGCCGGGTGGTCGCGCGGTAAGAAGTGGATCATCGCTCAAGAGAGTGCCGCGACCAGTGATGATTCCATCCATCAACCCCCGATAGTGATGGACTTTCTGCCGGGCAATTTCACCAGTGATCCATTTAGATTCCCCGGTGGAAGTCGCAATCTTCCCATCGAGTGACATGGCCCATTTGGCGTGGATGTAAGGCTTATCCGTTCGAAGTCGCTTCAGGTAAGGACGATTCAAAAACCGTGCTTCCTTTTCCAGCAGGCCCGATTGCGTTTCGATCCCGGTTTCGCGGAGCTTCTGAAATCCCTTACCCGCCACCGCCGCGAAGGGATCGGCCATGGCCGCGACAACTCTTTTTATGCCGGCTCGTATCACCGCTTCGGTGCAAGGAGGCGTCTTCCCTTGATGGCAGCAGGGTTCAAGTGTCACGTACAAGGTACTGCCTTGGGCCAACTCCCCCGCCTGCTTTAAAGCGACGATTTCAGCGTGGTCTTGGCCGTATTTGGGATGCCAACCTTCCCCGACAATCGCCCCTTCGCGCACGATGACCGCACCGACCAGGGGATTAGGTTCGACGTAACCACGTCCCCGCTCGGCTAACTGCAGTGCTCGACGCATTAGCTCCTGATCCGACATATAATTGATTCTATTCTATTCAATCCATACTCTGCTACGCGAGACTCTCCATGCGACTTGCAGTTCTGATTCTAACACTATTTTCATCGTTAGCGAGAGCGTCGGATTCACTATCCCCATTGACTCGGGAAGAGATTTCCCGGGGTTGGCTCCTCGCCTTCGACGGCGAATCTACTTTCGGTTGGAAGTGGGAAGGAAGCCTCGAGGTTAAAGATGGAAATCTGATATTTGGCGGAACTCAAAAGACGGAGGCATTTAGCACGTTGAAGTTGACTAAGGCCAAAGCGGTACTGGTATTTAGCCTGGAAGGTCCAGGAATACCTTCGCTTACAGTCGGCGGCAAACAAATTAAACTCGTCGCGCATAAAGGGATGCAAAGATTGGAATTGGAGATCAATCCCACTGGCGACTCTTTGGAGCCGATTGTCGAGTTGAACGTGCCGGCTGGGTCTCAGATCGTATTCTCGAAAATTGCTTGCATCCCGATGGGGGGTATCAGCCTATTTAACGGGAAGGATTTGAACGGCTGGAAGCCTTTTCGCGGTGAAAAATACAAGTCGGTTTATTCGGTAAGGCCCGAGGGATGGCTGAACGTGAAAAATGGACCGGGCGATCTACAGACTGATCGGAAATTCGACAATTTTGTGCTCCAACTCGAATGCTTCAGCAAAGGCAAAGCACTCAACAGCGGCATCTTCTTTCGTTGCATCGCCGATCAGTATCAGAACGGCTACGAAATGCAGATTCACAATGGCTACAAAGAGAACGATCGCACAAAACCCACCGACTTCGGCACGGGTGCGATCTACAGACGCATACCAGTGCGAAAAGTGGTCAGCAATGATTTCGAATGGTTTGCGATGACTCTCGTGGCCGAGGGGCGGCATCTGCGAACGTTCGTCAACGGCTACCCGGTCGTCGACTGGACCGATGATCGCAAACCGAACGACAACCCGCGCCAGGGATCGAAAACTGCTTCGGGCCACATCAGCATTCAGGGGCACGATCCAACCACCGATTTGAATTTTCGCAACCTGCGAATATTGGAATTGCCCAAGACCAAAGAATAATCGCTATTTCTTCTTCTGAAGCATCTGAGTGACGTCCAGCCCGTCGGCCCCGATGTGATTGTCCATCAGATCGATTCGCCCTTTGCTCTTCATGCCCAACAGCAATTTGCTCATCTCGTTCCACCAGATGAAAGTGAGTACATCGGGGTTGGTTTGCTTCAATTGACGATAGGTCGTCAGCCGCTGCAGAAAAGATTGGGCTTCGGCCACCGCCAGAGTCAACTGGGTCTCCGCATAGGAAGCGGCTTCCTGCTGGAATCGAAATCGATCGGCCTGGGCCGATTTCATGCGAAGTTCCGCTTCCTGCTTCGCCCGAAACTCCTGAGTGCGGATATTGGTCTGCGAGCGATTAACCTCTTCGAACGCTCCTCTGACCTTTTCCGGCGGACTGAGAAAATCGACGCTGATCTGCTGAACCCGAATACCCAGATGATGATCCGCCAGGCGACCTTCCAGCCTGTCGGCCAGCCAGCGCGGTAGCGCGGCATTTCCGGTAAGCAAAACATCGTCCACGCTTTGACCGGCGATCCACTCGGAGATTGCCGATTCGGCCTCCCGCACCAGAATCGATTCACTTCGTTCGCGCTGACTGACATAATCGATGAGTGCTTCGGTTCCTTCGCCCACGGAGTAGTCAAGGTTAACAGAGATATTGATGAGATTCTGATCTCCGGTGAGCTGTTGCCCACTGACGGTATCTTCGATTTCCTGAGGCTTGTAGCCGACGTTGAGCCGTTGTACGGAAGCTATCGAAACGCGATCTAATTTGTCGATTCCCCAGGGCCAGCCGATCCAAAGCCCGGGGCCGGGAGTCGCGACGACTCGACCGAATCGGCGCACTACGCCGCGCTCTTTAGGTCCTATTTCCGCCAGTCCGGTCAGCAGCCAGAGGAATAGTGGAATCAGAAATAAACGACGAAGCCATTTCATGATCAGGGAAGCTTCTTAAAGACCATAAGAGTATCTCGAATGACCCTATAGCGATCTTTCAGCAGCGTAAATACTTCTCCACCCGCCTCGCTAGATTTCGCGTAGATCAAATTACTCTTAGGATCTTCGGCTCCCAGAAGCAGCGTGATCTTCTTGCCGCCTTCGGCCTCCAGAACGATCTCAATGGCCCCCTTGGAGAGGTCGAGGTTGAATTCCGGCTTCACCTCTTTGGTGCCCAGCATCTCCTCCGCTTTCACGTTAGTGACATCCAGCAGGAAGTTGGCGATGGCAGGAGGGTCGATCTCATAATTCAGCTTGGTCCTGGCGACCCACTTGCCTTCCTTCAATTCGAACTCGCGAGTCGCCGGTTTTTCACCGGTCTGTTTTGCCCAGCCGGTGAGCTTGAGGCCTGTCACTTTGTCGGGTGGGATCTTGTAAACCTGACGATCCAGAAAGTCTGAGCTATTCTTGTGCAGTTCATAGATCGCCTTGGTAACTTCCACCACGTAATCTTGATCCGCCATCCTCAGGTACTGACCGGTTTTCGATTCCGAGTCGACGCCGAAGTAGTAGATCCTTTCTTTATCTTTTTCGTCCTTGAGATCGATCTTGATCTTCATCAGGGCGGACTTGTCATCGAGTTTCAACCGAGTCAGAGTGGCAGCATCCGGTTTCTCAGCTACGGTCTTCAATGGTCGCAAATTGACTAATTCGGTAATCAACTGACGAACCTTCTCATCGTCGGCAGGCTTATTCTTCAGTTTCTCCGGCCCACCGATTTTCCACTTATCCCCTTCTACCTGGTTCAGAATCAGATTTTCCGTTCCCTGGGTAATAGTGATAGTTTTCGCCAGAGCCGAGTTAAAAGTCTTCAATATCACATCGACGTATTCGATGCGATTCCGATTCACCAACTGATCGAGAACATTAGAAGGAATTTGGAAATCGTTTTGCTGACCATTCATGATCCGACGAACATTCACGACGTTCAATTCCGACTTCCCAAAAATCAATTCCACAGTCGGTTTATCCTTCAGTTTGGGCTTACCGGCTTTGCTGGCTTCGCCTTCTTTTGCAGGTGGAACTCCGTTTTCCCACAACGCCACACGGGAGGATTTATCGGTGTAACCAAGTTTCTCGGCGGAGTAAGTCGAAGGAGGGAATTCCTGAACCAGCGAATGCTCCGTAAGGCGGGCCAGTAACGTTTGAATGAAAGTGAAGTTCGCGGCATGCGCGTTATCGCCATCGTAGATGCTCCAGATATTCGCCTGGGCACCGCGCCGCAATTCAATTTTGCCGCTGGGGTTCAAGATCTCAATGGCGTCCACCTTATTGAGATCCATACGGACGAGATCTTTCGATCGAATGGACTTGGGATCTTCCAAAGTCTTGCGCAGGAACTTCAGTCCTTCGGCATTCACCTTCGCGACCGTATCATCCCCCTCGAAGTGCACGTAAACTTCATCCGTTTTCTGCTTCGGATCTTTAGGATCCTCCACGCGTTTCCCGATATAAAGAGTTTCCGTGGTCGGCGCCTCCCGACCTCCGGGAGAGATTCGCGAAAGCTCGATTTTCATTACATCCGGATTATCGGGATTCAGCCCGAATTTGCCCAAGTCGGGTGGGTTGTCGATGAAATTTTTCGGATCGAATACTTCGAGTGCAGTCGCTTGCGATATGAGTTGTCGCACACTGTAGATCAACTCCGGATTCGGAACGCCCCCGGCGGGGATTTCCGCTTCGGCTTCACCATAACCCAGAGGCGCTTGAAAAATCCATTGTCCGTTGGGCTGTCGGGCGAGGCTGAGAATCTGCTTCCCCTGTTTGATGGTAATGCTGTTGCTCTGGCTCAGGCTATCCTGCATGTTGATGCCCAGAAGTTTCCGCTCCCTCAAATCAGACAGCCCTAAAACCATCTCAGCCGTATTCCCGGCGGCCGGTTGTCCCGGTTTGAGAAGAGCCTGTATGCTGCTGCGGCGAATCGCCTGAACGCGTCGCGGGTTATCGGAAGTCATCACGTATGCCAGGGCTTTCTCCTGCCCGATAGTGATGTTGCCGATCGAAACGGTACTTTCCCGATCTACGCCCTTTTTCAAAGTGATTTTCACTTCGGGATTGGCCAAGCCATATTTCGCGGGATCATTGGAGATGTCGATTCCTTTTTCCACGACCTTGGCCGTCATCAATTCGCGAAGGATACTATCGATGGCCGTGGCATCGACACGGATTTTCAGTGGTTCAGTGCATTTCCAGAGGCCACCCGGCTGCCTGCTGAAAACGGCTTTCTTGCCGGAGTTTTCGATTTCCAAAGAAGTGATATCGTTTTCGTGAATGCCGCTCTCCGCAAACACCGGCAGCAGCAATCCACTCACATTGGGTTTTTCATCATCGCTGAATGCGATGTAGATTCCCAGCCCAGCCAAAAGCAAACCGACCAGGCCCATCAGAACGTATGTCGTGCGAGAGTTCATAATGACGGTCTCTGAAGATATTGAGTACTACGATCGGTTTAATGCACCGATCGATTATTTTCTTCGAACGATCCAAATGCTCACACCAAAGCCAGTGACTATGCAAAGGAAGAGCAAAAACGGCTGTACCAGAACCTTCCACAACGTTACATCCGCGGGAATTTTGAGGTACTTTCGTTCCTGCGGCTTGATACCGATGTTAGTAGGTCGTTCTCGCAACCAGTCGATTAAGTCGCCGAGCATATCGAAGCTAAAGGTGGAATTCCCGGCCATCTGAATCAATCGATTGTTAAAAGCTTCCCAGCCGAGCACCACCATTCGAGGGGTATGCTCTGCAGGAGGCGTCGGCGGAGCCTGCGGATCTTGCGGTTTCAGCGGGGCCATCGAACTAACAGCGATGACGCCGAGTTCCTGTTGGCCCGCCATCTTCTCTTTTTGGAGATTTTTATCCTGCCGCAACTGACGGAATACGGCTTCGTTGTTACTGACACCGTCGGTTTCCAGCCAGGTGACAACGTTCGGCGTGGTCGCCAAAACCCGTTGAACTTTCAGTTCGGGTCGCAATCCTTGTTGAGCCCGTATTGGTCGACTCAGATTGGGAATGATTTCCATCCGCGGAAAGGCCCGAGCCAAAATGGAACCTTGAAGGTCATCGGAAGGTTCGACGATCGGCGTTTCAAGCGCCCCATTTTGAGAATATTGGACGATCTTGGCGGGAAGGATATCCATGCCGAAATCGCTAATCAGTTTCTCCAAACCCGTGGGAGCGATTTTGCGATTGATGGGCGAGACGGTTGGTGGCAGGATCGCGACCAATTTGCCCGGCTTGCGCTTCGGATCGGTCGGTTCCATATACTCAGTCAGGAATTTGACGACACCCTCGCTGTAAGGTCCGGAGGGTGCCAAAAGCACCACGGCGGTGGCATTGGTATCGAAATCGGTGGTACCGTTCAGTTCCAGTTTCAGGGGGCGTACGTCGTACTTTCGATCCTGGAGGTACTGAACCAGCATCGAAGCGGAACGTTCGGCGGAAACGTCTCTGGGCCCTTTTCGGGGCTGAGGCTCTTTGATGCTGATATCCAATTCCCCGTTGCCCTGCAGGAAGTAAATGATCGGTTTGACTTTTCCTTCTCCCAGGAATGCCAGTTCCGCCATCACTCGCCCTTCGCCAATGAAGTTGAGCGATTCTTCCCCCGGAGCATTGCCGAATTTCTGCTCGACCAGATCCCGTATTTTCAGAAAGACCGTCTGGTTTTCCTTCTCTCCAACTACCAGCAGAATTCCGAGTTGATCGCGCAGATCCTCTCCCAACTTGTACTGCTGATTGAGCCGGAATATTTCCTTCGCATCGAAGCTGGGATCTAGGGGTACGACCTGAAAATTCGGGTTCTCTTTTTCGCAGTTGGTGAGCATGTTCGAAACTTCACCGAACAGTGAGTTTCCCGGAGGCCAGATCAAATAGGCTTTTACGGGGGTGCTCAGAGTGCTCAAAACCTCTTTGGATTTCGGATCCAAAGTGTAATATCCCTTTTCGGTGGTATCCAGCACGCTAGTCCACTTCATGGACGAGTAAATATTCAAACTCAGTAGCAGGGAAAGCAGGAACAGTCCGGTCATCACGGCTGAAAAACCGTAATAAAGACGGCGAAGCCCGGCACTCTTGCGGAGATCCGAACGGGCGATTTGCAACCCCAGGAACATGATCACCAGGCCGCCGAATACCGCTAGAAGTGCAAAGAAAGGCCAGCGTGCTTCTTTCACCTTCCCCTGTTCGAGCCAATCGGTCAGGCTGCCGCTCCACCAATAGCCGAGGATGATCCCCAGGCAAAAAGTCAGGAAGCCGATTAAGCTCCCGGCCAGAATTAGAGTGCTCTTGAAAGCACTGTTGGCTTCATCCTCGGTCTTGGGAGTCCGAGTGTAGGTCCAGGAACCCAGACAGACAAAACCCAATCCCATGGCCAAAGCCCAGGCTCCGGCAAAGAATCTATCCCCAAGTTTGACGCTGAAGAATCCTTCATCGAGTTTCTTCTTTTCCGGATCCTTATCTTTCTCGAGATCTTTGGTGAGTTCGGTTTTTGCCTTTTCTTTGCTGGCATCCGCCTTACCATCCGAAGACGCACTCATGAAGAAGACAATCGAGCCGATCAGCAGCAATATCCCCAGGGCAATCTGGAGCAAAGCGGACAACTTTAATTTGTTGGTGGCAGCGGTAGATGCCGGATTCAATTCGTTTAGCATGAATTCAGCTCCACTTCCGGGATTCAAGAGATTTCACAGTTAAAAACAGCCAGAAGACAGTCAATGAGGCGTGCACCACCAGATCGCGTAAGTAGAGTCGCCCCTGGATGGCTTCGGAAAGCGTCGACCAGAAGGCCAGCTTGTTGAGGACTCGACGCAACAGTTCCGGAATCAGGACATACGAGGTCGTGAGTACAATCAGCAGGAAAAAAAGCATCCCGGCAAACGTCAGTACTGCCGCGATGATTTGATTCTTGGTCAGCGATGAAAAGAAAATACCCATCGAGACAAAACCTGCCCCAATAAAACCGAGTGAGATGTAGAAACCGATAATCGGCCGGTAATCGAACGGATCGTCGAAGGCAACTCGAAATGGCAGCAAGTAGAGGGCGAAAGGAATCCAGGCTGCCATGAAAAAGATCCAAGCCGCGAGAAACTTACCAAGTACCACGGAGAGCTCGGTAATCGGCGCTCCCATAAGTACTTCGAAGGAACCGGTTCGTTTTTCTTCCGCAATGATTCGCATGGTCATCGCCGGTACGATGAAGACTACGACAATCGCTCCAGAAATATTCATCAGATAATTGCCGACGATGGGCTCGATGACGGGCACCGGCCGTCCGAATTGATCGAAGAAATTGAAGAAGTACATGGTGAAGTTAATTGCCCCGATGATAATCATGCCCGCGAAGATCAAGTAGGCGATCGGAGAGTAGAAATAAGCGGCCAGCTCACGTCGGGCGATGACCAGAACGCGGTTATCGCTGCAGGAACCGAGACCAACCAGAGCATAGAGCGCCCCGAATACCATCAGATATATGCCTTGTGGCATCGTGTAATAAGAAAGCGTTTTCACACCAACGTAAGGTAAGATTGACCTGACCAGCCCAAATAGAAGAAAGCCAAGACCTGCGTAGCCGATCACTCGGGCGGCCAGGTAGCCGGTCGCGGTGGTCGTTCCAATCTGACCTAAATACCCGGCCAGATAGAGTAAACCGAGGATCGATAAAATCACCCCGAATTGCAGAAGAAAATTGGGGTAAAGGGCTCCGCCGACCAACGCCAGAGTGGAGAAGATTATTCCCAATCCGAGTATCACCGAGAGTATCGGCTTCAAGAATCCGGGATCGTCCTCTTTGCGGGTCAGACAGAGTAGGAAACAGAGCCCCACCAGCAGACCCGGCCAGCCATAGAGTGGAAATCGCTCGGCACTCGGTATAACGATCACTCCACTCAGGAGAATCAGCCCCAGGCCGAGAAAGGCGTAAGAACGCAGAACGGTTTTATCGGTTTCGCGGAGAGCCGCATAAAGTGCTGCCAGCAAGCCGAGGGTAGCTCCAATCGCCCCGCCCGGGCTCCCGACCAGCCGTGGCCCAGCAATCTGATTGGCGAGAATAACACCTACACCCGCCGTGGCGACCGCCAGACCGAACATGCCGAGGATACGCGAAACGCCTGGGGTTTCGTCAACAGATTGCGACGGAGCCAGCTCCGGAGGAGGAGCCGCCAGCATTTGAGTATCAGACATTCGAATTTTCTCTAAAAGGTTTGTTTCTTTTGACCGAATGACAGCGCGGTTTTCTCATCATCCGGTGGGCTGTTTGGGACCCTGTCTCAAAACCACACTCATATATAGTTGTTCGAGGCCTTGTTTGCGATGGTTCAGTTTTCGCAGTCCCCATCCCTTTTCGACCACCCGCTTCACCAGTCCATTTTCCACATCCAAATGGGAAGTGATTTCCAGGTTGTAAGTATTCACATCCGAGGAGCCTGCATCGGAAGTCACTTTGACCACTCCTGGAATCTGACCGAGAGTATGAACGATTTCCTCACTCGGTCCGCGCAATTCCAGTTCCAGCGAGGGCATGGTACCGGAGAGTTCGGAGAGCTTGCCATCCCAGTGCAGCGTGCCGCGATTGATGATAATTACCCGGTCGCAGCTGGCTTCGACTTCTGGAAGAATATGGGTAGAAAGTAGAACGGTATGGCTACCGGCCAGTTCGCGAATGGTGTGCAAGGTCTCGCGAATCTGAACCGGGTCCAAACCTGCTGTCGGCTCATCCAGAATCAGTAGTGGCGGATCGGCAATCAAGGCATCCGCCAGGCCGACACGCTGACGATAACCTTTGGAAAGTGTTCCAATCAAGCGGCGGCGAACTTCCCGAATTCGACATTTTTCCAGGCAGTATTCGATTCGCGAGTTGCGTTTGGAGCGATCGACCTCCTTCAATTTCGCCCGGTATTGGAGATATTCCTCCACCCGCATTTCCGGGTAGATCGGCACGCTTTCCGGAAGGAAACCCAGCTTCCGGCGTACTTCCATTGAATAGTCCATCACGTCCAGTCCGAAGACTTTGGCAATCCCACTGGAGGCCGGCATGATGGTGGTTAGAATTCGCATGGTCGTCGATTTCCCGGCGCCGTTGGGCCCCAAAAAACCGACCAATTCACCGGGTTGAACGGTAAATGAGATACGGTCGACCGCTTGCACGGGACCGTAATTTTTGCAGAGATTCGATACTTCAATCGCAGGATCAGACATCTTGGTTGCGAGCTCCGTCGGATTGTGCGAGTAGGACGATATTATGTTAGACGACCGGCCCAAGACAAGGTGTCGGACGAAAGAGGAAAACTACCCGCCCTCGGTCCGAGAATAAGCATATTCTGACAAAAGTGAAATATTTCCGGCCAGGCCGAGCCGGAATTTAACCTTCTAGAGTGCTGGGCTTAACGTAAAATTCAACCCAGCCGGATCACCCTGTGGATTACTTTCGTTCCGAGGACTTTCGCAGGGTCGGCTTGGGCTTGCCCTTTTCGTCCTGCACGTCCTTCAGCAGCACTTCCACAGCTTTGGCCAGTTGATCGTCCTTACCCTTGGCCATATCGCCTGGCTGTGGCCAGACGATGAAATGAGGAACCGCTCCGTTCAGTTCCTCGTCCTCTCCATCATCGATTTTGAACCAGCCGCGGAAAGGCAGTCGCAGAGTGCCCACATCCATGATCTGAGCCGCTCCGGTGGAGACCACGCCTCCCGCCGTGGGTACACCCACGAGGTGGCCCCGATTCAAAATCTTGATCGCATGACTGAAAATTTCAGCGTTGCTGAAACTGTTCTGATTGCACAACACGACAATCGGCTTATTCCAGGAAGCGAAAACCGTGCGATCCTGAGGATACCCCGGGCCGCCATCGCGCGGCACCGCAATGGCATGCCGCGGCTGCGTCAACGCGGTGAGCAACAGGTCGGCCGTGGAACCGCCGCCATTTTCGCGGACGTCAATCAGCAATCCTTCTTTACCCGCGCCCGCATTGTACAGCGACTCTTCGAATCTATGGAAGCTGGACTCATCCATGGCTTTGATGTGCAAATAGCCGAGTTTGCCGCCGGAAAGTTTATTCACCGTTGCAATGTTGGAATCGATCATTTTATTATAGATGCTGTTGCCCAATCGAGCGGCGGCCATGCTGATCGGTCGCAGAGTCACATCGCGTTCGGCCCCATCGGGAGCTTTCACTTTCAGAGTTACATCGCGGTTAGGATTACCGTTCAGATAAACCGTCGGATCGATCGCGTTGTCAATGACCTTGCCATCCACAGCTACCACCACGTCGCCGGGATTCAATTTGGTCTTCTTCTGATCCGCAGGCGTTCCCGGTAGAGTATCCTTCACTTTCCATCCGGGTCCCGCGAAGCTGGGGTCAAAGCGAGCCCCGAAATAGGCGGTGGTTTCTCGCCAGCTGGCCCCTGCGCCTTCTGCGTTCTGGACGCCTGCAGGACCGCCGCGACCGCCCGGCGTGAAACCGAGGTGGGAACCGTTCAGTTCGCCCAGCATCATTTGAACGAGGGTCTGCAGGGTTTCCAGATCCGTAGTCTCCGCAACCGGTAGATACTTGGCTTTCACGGCGTTCCAGTCCCGATTGCCTAAGCGGCTGTCGTACCAGTTATCCCGCATAATGCGCCAGGCCATCTCGAATGCGGCTTGGTACTTCTTGGCAATGTCGACATCCTGATAGGCCGTGAAGGCATAGCGACCCGGGGAGGCTGTAGCTGCTGCTCCCCCTCCCTGTGGGGCCTGGAAGTTACCACCCTTTCGACCACCGCCTCCCTGTTTCGGTGCGGGTGCGGCCGTAGTTACCGGTGCGGCGGAACCTGCGGAAAGTGCTGTAGGCACTCCCCCCACCAACCCGACAATAGTGCCGCTTCGCAACCATTTTGCTCCGGAAGCGACCTGAGCTGACATGAGATTGGGAGTCAGATTGTCCGGAATTTCGATCGTATAAGTGGAGCCGCCATTGGCATAGGCGATCTTCTTGGAATCGGGCGAGAAAAGTAGGGCGCCCACCGGTTCAACGCGAACCCGCCGAATCCGGTCATAGATGCCATCGAAGTCTATGACCACACCGGTGGATCGACGCACCGGAGTAGTACTCCTGGGCTGTTCGGTCTTGGCCGGCTCTTTCCCCTGCTCTCGGGGCATCGGTATAGGTTCGGGCTGTTGCTCATCGGAAACTTTCTTGGAGAACGGAGCTAAAGGACCACGCCCTTTTTGAAGCTTTTCAATCGCCTTTTCCAGACTCTTTTCCCGAGAACTTTTCTCGTCATCTTCCTTGCTCAGGTAGACGAAGTGCAGATTGAAATTGTCCTTCTTATCGCGAGCGCCCACCCAGGCGATGACTTTCCCATCCGGCGACCAGACCGGCGAATGATCGTTGTAAGGATGCCGCGACAGATTGAATTCGGGTCGCGAGTTATCGAGTGGCTTCACCCAGATATCACTGTTGAAATCGTTATCGTCGACGGCGTACACCATCCATTTGCCGTCGGGAGACCAGTCGTAGTCGGGAGCATTCCAGGAATGGACGAACTCCTTGGGTTCCTTGCCGTCGGCATCGGCAATCCACAGGTTACCGCGATTCCGAATGTAAGCGATCTTTGTTCCATCGGGACTGAATTTGATGGAACCCAGTACATCGCCGACACTGGTGACCGGTTCGATTTTGAAAGAATCCTGTTGCAGCCAAAGCTTGGATTCATCGCCTCGAGTAGCCCGATAGATATCGCTTTTCCCGTTCATGTCCGAAACGAACAAAATTGACTTTCCATCCGGTGCGAAAACGACGCCGCGTTCTTCTTCCGGGGTACGGGTTATCCGCTTGGGTTCCCGCAACTCGGTATCCATGACCCACACGTCTCCGCCAGCGATGAAAGCAATTTCCAGGCCGTCGGGCGTAAAGGAGCATTGCGTTGCAGTGGTCAGCACCCGGCGATCAATCCGTTCGATGGGACGATCGTCGTCGCGCAGAATTTCGATTTTGGAAGGGACCTCATTCTTACCTGGCTCAATGCGATAGAAGTCGAATAGCTGCCGAAAGACGATGGTGGAGCCATCGCGAGAAATACAGGGAGTCACCACGCCGTCGTCGGTGTACTTGGTGATCTGCCGGGTGGCTTTCCCGTTACTTTCCATCAAGTTATAGGTCTTGTTCGCGCCGCTGACGTAGTAGAAGGAATCTCCCTTCGGATTCCAGAGTGGCCAGAAATTGTTGAAACCATCATCTATCAGCTTGTTGAACGCTTTGCTGTCGCGGTTGTAAACCCAAACCTGCGCCCCCTGAGAGCCCTTGTAACCCTTACGCCATCGTTCCGTCCCTTCCCGGTTGAACAAAAGCGATTGGCCATTAGGAGAAATCGTCGCCGCGGAAGCGTAATCGTCAAACACCATCTGCTCAGCAGGCCGAGCTTTGGGATCTGTAGATAGCGGAATCACGAACAATCGATCCGAAGCGCGTCGGCCATAACCGCCATCCCGGGTGGATTCCACCAGCAGACCTTTGCCATCGGGGGTCCATTCCAGCAGTGTGAAACCAGCGGAATTGAACGTGACCTGACGCGGCGTTCCTCCGATGGCGGGCATGACGAAAACCTGATTGCCGCCGTTTCGATCCGAAATGAAAGCAATCTGCTGACCGTTGGGCGAAAACTTGGGCTGTGTATCCCGAGCCGAGTTTGTCGTGAGTGGTTTGGCGACGCCTCCGGTGGAGGCTACTGACCAGATATCGCCGTTCCAGTCGAAGACTAACGTTTTACCATCGGGGGAAAGGGAGGGATTATTGGGTAATCGAATTGGCTCGGCGGCGTGGGCGATCTGACAGAACGCCATAATTATCAAGGGGATCGCGCAGCGGAATGTGCTCACGAGACGTATCTCCTGCGACTACGGGATTATGCGGTAAAAAGTTTGTTATAGGCGTCCGATATCAACCTGTCTTAGTCAGTCTGATGAGAAACCGGTGAGAGTTCTTTAATCCATTCCTGCGAGATCGGCCACTGGGAATCGATTTCTGCTTCGAGTCGTACAGGCACTTTCCGGAAGGGATGATCGAAAACCAATGAGCGGGCATGCAGTGCAATTCTCCAGGAGTTACCAGCATCGAAGGGTTTTGCAGAACCGTACTGGGTATCCCCCAGAATGGGAAAGCCGCGACTCGCGGCCTGGATGCGTAACTGGTGCATTCGACCCGTCTGAGGCAACAACTCCATCCACGAAAAATCGGGAGTGGTACGAAGCACCCGATACTCGGTCACCGCTTCTTTGGCACCCGAAAACTCCGCAGACACCAATTCCGCCCTGGCCACATCCGGGATCTTTCGAAGGAAATCCTGCCAGATACCACTGATCGGATGTGGTGTCCCTTCGACCAGAGCCCAATAAGTTTTTCGCACAGTGCGATGCTCAAATTGAGCGGCAATCTTCGCAGCCGCTTTGCTGTTGCGAGCAAAGACTACCACACCGCTGACCGGCTTATCCAGCCGGTGGGGAATTCCGAGATAGACCCCCGCCGGTTTCTGATACTTCTCCTTGATGTAGGCTTTGACTCGGGCTTCCAGCGAATCGATCCCGACCGGGGCCTGCGTCGGCAGGCCGGCCGGTTTATTGAGTGCAATAAAGTGAAAATCTTCGAATAGAACTTCTAAACTCATCCGTTTAATCTATGGCTTTTAGCTCATTCGCAGCGGCTGTTTCTCCTCGGGAGTCTGAATTGTTCCCTGACAAAAAACCACATGCGTTTCCGTCTCGGAAATTTTTGAATTTGTCGGCCTGGGACGTAGCCGCTCGGCTAGCCGTTTGCCCAACTGATTGAATCGCTCCTCGACCAGATAGTGGATCGCTACTGCCAGCAGGAATGTCGAAATGAAAGCAATCGCAATCGCTGGATAAGCAGTCAGTCCCTGTCTCAAGGCGGTCGTCAGGATCATGTAGCCAATGACCGGATGTACCAGATACAGCGGGTAGCTGATGTTCGCCAGGAAATTCAAAGGGCGAACATACGGGATATAGCCCCGGAACAGATAGAAGAAACCGAAGCAGAAATAAGAAGCAATATAAGTCCTTCGCGTTGCCGGAAAATGCTGGGCCTGCATCAAATGATTCGAAGTTGGCAGATACCAGAGTCCCAGGATCGCCAGTGTCATCAGCACGCTGGTCCGCAGCGACCACTCCTGCTTATAAAAGCGATAGAAGCAAGTGCCCACCAGCATGTAGATCAGATAGCAAAGGTCGTTCCCTAAGATGCACAGCGGCCAGTACTGAACGTTTCCCAGAATGAAGGCTGAGTTGTAATAGCTTCCAATAGAAAACGACAGTAACGAGAGCACACCCGCTGTACTTAGTACCCCTTTCCAGGTCCTGAAAAGTCCCAGGGAATACATGGCCGCGCATAAGATGTAAAACTGCACTTCCAGAGCCAGCGTCCAGGAGACAGAATCGACCCAGCGCAGTTGCAATTGCGGGGCCACCAGTCCGGCATTAGCGAGAATAGTCGAAAGGTTGTAAGGGAAGCCATTCCCGTTGACCGACCAGTACCAATAAAGAGCGAGGCAGTTGATACTCAGCGTCGTCCAGAAAACCGGGAAGATCCGGAACCAGCGCGCCAGCAAAAATCCTCTCGTGCGATATTTCTCTAGCGAAATGGGAATCACGAATCCGCTGATCAGAAAGAAAGTACTGACTCCCAAACCACCCGGCGTCATGTGATTGATCGAGTGCCGCATGTGAAAGTCGATATGCGGCGGCATCTCCGGTAGTGGATCGAGCGGCACCACCAAATTAGCGAGTTTGAGATTTTCGTGCTCCAGCCAGTACCCCCACGCCAGGTGACTGTAGACCACGACCAGACAAGCCAGACCACGCAAAAGTTGAGCGAACCAGATGCGATCCTTCGCAGTATTTTTCGATTCCATGCCACTAAGCTAACCGCCGCGTACGATCTCCGCAAGACTTCATTTCAGCCTTGTCAGGATTTCCGCTTCGGTGACCGGTAAACGACGGCCATCTTCGAACTCAATAAGCAATCGGCGCGCTAAAATTTCCTGGGCTAATACCTTACCTTGTCCCTTATCCGTCACCACGCGAGTACCTATCGGCGGTAATTCCTTCAAGTGTTCCTCGTACACATCCTGCTCGAAGCGTAGGCAACATTTCAACCGGCCGCATCGGCCCGAAATCTTGTTTGGATCCAAAGTCGACTTCTGGATCTTCGCCATCCGCATACTCACCGGCGGCATCACGGCCATGTGCGTATTGCAGCAGACCGGTTTACCGCAATCCCCATAATCGGCCAGCAGCTTGGCTTCGTCTCGTATCCCGACTTGCCGTAATTCAATTCGGGATTGAAACTCGCGGGCCATGCCTTTGACCAGCTCTCGAAAATCGACGCGTTTTTCGGAAACGAAGTAGAAGACCACTCGCTCGCCGTGAACCAATCGTTCGACATCAATCAGTTGCATGTCCAGTTGATGTTGGATGATCAGTTCTACACCCCGGTCGTAATCGCGCCGTCGCATAGCCCGGACCTGCTCTTCTTTCTGCAAGTCTTCGGGTCCGGCTTTCCTTATGGAATCAGCTTTTTTAAGCGGTTCGGTGTGATAGTTGAACATGGCGGGCAAAGCGCAAGAAAGGATGTCTACAATCTCGAGACCGCGTTCGGTCTTGCAAAGGACTCGATCGCCTCTCGTCAATTCCATTTCACCGACAACTTCCGTCAGCACCCGCATGGTGCCGTAACGACCGATGGCATGCTTGGAAGTCTTAAGGGCCGGTGGTAACGTCTCATTTTCCATCCCCCAATTGTATCACGTTCGACTGCGAACGCTACTTAAACCTCCGTCGATGCCGATCACCTGACCGGTCACCCAACGGGTCGAAGGATCGAGAAGCCATTCCGCTGCCGAAGCAATATCGCACGGCTCGCCAATACTACCGAGCGCGTGCATATTCTTCGAGGCTTTCAGGGACGCTTCGTTGGAGGTGAGCCGGAAGGTCAATGGGGTTTCCACCAGTCCCGGAGCAATGGCATTGATGCGAATGTTCTTATTGCCGTAACTCGCCGCAGTAGCCAGAACCAGACCGATGATCCCCGCTTTCGCCGCCGCGATCGCCTCGTGATTCACCAGACCAATTCGTGCGGCGGCCGAGGAGAACAACACAATTGAGCCTCCCTCCCCATTCATCATGGCTTTCGTGGCCGCCCGGACCACGTAGAAGGCGGAGTCCAGATTGGTACGAATGGTGGAATGCCACTCTTCATCGGTCGTGAGGTGGGCCGGCTTCAACAGGATCGAGCCGACGGCATGCAGAACGCCGTCAATTTTGCCGAACAATCGAAGGGCTTCCGCGAAACAAGTATCGACTTCTTTCGAATTGGTCACATCGAGGGCAAACGTGGGTTGGTTAAGCTCCACGGCCAGTTCGACCAGTTTCTGTTCACTACGGCCCGCCAGCAATACTCGCGATCCCTTGGCTACCAATCGGCGTACCGTTTCCGATGCAATCCCACCACTGGCTCCCAAAACAACGTAATTCGATTGGTGCATGCGACAAACTCGGGTGAATAATTATTTGCACATTAATAGACGGGGGCAAAGCGGCAGATCCAATATCCATCGAATAAAAATGCCGGGATTTTTTGCAGGACACAACCGAGATGGAAAAGACGGGAGCGATCCGAATTAGGGTTTTCCCTAGTAAGGTCATCAGATCATCATATTTCACATAGTGGAAAACGCGATTTTGATGACCTTAGGCTATTTCTTGGAGAATATGGCTTTTGCGGCCGACGCATCAGAGAGCCAGAGCCTCCTTCAGCCACCACTAGGGTACCAGATTTGCAAGGAAAACGCAATAAAAGTTGGGGATGGATAAAGGGTGGATTTGCGGGAACGAAAAGGCTATTCTGAAGATGCTCTGGCCTCTAGCCGGTGCCACCCAAAATAATTCAGGACAATGGTTTAGGACAAGCGGAAGGGAGCTCACCAGTACCCCCCACGCCTCGCTAGCTTATTGCGTAACTTTGGCTTTCAGAGCTTCTAACTTCTTCCGGATCTTTTTGTCTTGTTCCTTCGCCAGGCGATCTTCGAGGAACTTCTGAAATTCCTTGCTCTTCACACTCTTTACGAAAGCCACCAGTCGATCTTGGTATTTCGGAATCGGCTTATCGTCGGGCTTTCGGGTGATCTCATTGATGTCCATCCAGCTGAGCAACCGCTCAAAGTAGCCATCGGGAGGATCTGCAAGCTCTATTCTCTTACGGGCCTCCATCAGTACCAAAACCAAATCGCAGCAGGAACCTCGAATCTCCGCATCGGAATGGGTCAAACATTTTTTTATCGCGTCAAAGAATTCGACGGGAGAGATCTCGGCGTGATTGAGTAAAGTGGGTGTGATATTTAAAGAGAGCCGAAAGATATTGCCCTCCGGATCGCCCGCATCCGATCGCTTGAATCCGAAAGCTTCGCTCCAATGAGACTTCCCCATCTCGAGGGCATACAGCAAGTAGTCTTCGATATTGCGTTGGATGCGAAGCAAACTGAGATGAGCATTGGCGCTTATGGTTGGCACTCGATCGGATCGAGCCATCTTCAGGAGAAGCAGTACGCGTTCCTCCTTTGGAAAGTTAGCGGCCAAGACCAAAAGCATTTCCTGGCGAACCGTAAAGTTTTTCGACGTCGCATGTTTCAAAAGCAAACCGAGGGATTCCTCGGGGACCTTGGGAAGCACAACTAGTAAATGACAAACTTGTTCCTGGATTTCTTCGTCGGGATCGTCCAGGTATTTGAGAATGGCAAGCGGGAAGATTTTCTCCTTTTTGTCTATGAAAATAGCGGCCCAACAAGAAATTGCTTTAACCCGAACCGGCGGGAGTTTATCTTCCTTG
Organism: Telmatocola sphagniphila; assembly: GCF_018398935.1. Taxonomy (GTDB): domain Bacteria; phylum Planctomycetota; class Planctomycetia; order Gemmatales; family Gemmataceae; genus Telmatocola; species Telmatocola sphagniphila. The sequence goes on from NZ_CP074694.1 coordinate 3,449,085, forward strand.
AGTAGCTTTTCAAAAATCGAGACAGCTTCTTTTTCGCCGAGGAAGCGCCAATTCTTCCGCAACATCTTCATGGCGGCGAGTCGATCTTCGGTAGAGTTCTCGACGCCGAGTTTCTTCTTGGCGTTCTCGATTTCTTCCGGCTTAGGATCGTCGGACCAGGCTACCTGAGCCAAGAAAAGAGCCAGAAGAACGGTTAATTTGCGGAACATGATATCGATTCCCGCTGAAGATCTGAAAGTGATAAATAGACCCCCGCATCGTTGCGATGTTAGTTTACTGAAGAATGCGTCGAGTCGTGATTCTCCTGAAATCGAGTACCTCACGTACGAGCCGTGATTTCACAAAACGGGTATAAGGCTACGTGAAATGACTGATTTTGTAAGCCGAACTTTGCTAAGTCTTGATGTTGAGAAGCCCTCGGCAATAGTATCACCATTGGCGCCCGACGCATCAGATAGCCAGAGCCTCCTTCAGCCACCACTAGAGTACCAGATTTGCAAGGAAAACGCAATAAAAGTTGGGGGTGGATAAAGGATGGATTTGTGGGAACGAAAAGGCTATTTTGCAGACGCTCTGGCCTCTAGCCGGTGCCACCCAAAATAAGTCAGGACAATGGGTTAGGACAAGCGGAAGGGACTGCGACCTTCCGTAGGGATGCAAGGATAGATGCCGAGGCGTGTCAGACCTGAGCGTGCAAATGTGCTGCATTAACTGTCGGGCGCGAGTCAAATCGATTAATTTCGTGCAGGGTTGCAAAAAGGTGCGAAATTCCCAGAGTAATAGTCAATTGAACGTAACACTTCGGACTGAGAACAAGGAAATAAGTAAGGTCCACCGACTTAATCCAGCGGAGGTCTAATCCGATCCATGGCATTCCAAATGGAAGACCAGCAGGTTCATGATCGCTGGCGGAAGCTCGGTTATGAAAAACTCCTTCTCGAAGAGAAGGACTACATCATGATCTGGTGGCTGATTGCTGAAGTCAACAACGGTTCGTTCGCTCAGTATTTTTCCAACGAAACCGGCGACCACGCTTTGCAAGCGACGAACGCCCTAAAGCTCTCCAATGCAATTCAGGGCGCGAAGATCTTGCAAGAGGCATTGGACTTGTTTCTGCCGGTTGGAGGCTATACCTCGAATTGGGAACTGCAAAACGAACTGATAAACAAGCTGGAGGAAAATTGCGATTCGCCACACGGCGCCTTTCGGGAGGTTAGCGACGCGCTGCAGGATGCAGACGAGCCGATTCTTGGCCTTGCCTTGGCGAATGTCAAGCTAGCCTACATGAGACATGGCATCCAGGAAGTGTAGTCATATCAGAGATTTGACACCGAACCAAAATCTGAAGTGATCCCTGACATCGGGACTTGGAGGCTCGCCAAAAATGCTTTGCTCACATCGACCAAGTTCGTCGATCCAATTAAACGCGGCGGGTCGGACCGGCGTTAATTTAACCCGAAATATTTTTGCTCATTCTAAACCAGACTCAATTTTTCTCTTCCACGAATTAAAATGAGTTAAATCTCCTACAAAATAAAAAACATAACCCTTTGAATCCGAACCACCGGCTCGCTTTGCTATCGTGAGGTCTGAAACAGTATCAAGACTTGCGTCTGGAATAGCTTCACCGTCGGCAAAAGACATGGATTTTGAGTGCCATTCATAGAGCAAATACTTATTTTTTATCCGGAGTACACCACTGTCGGGTATCTGAAGACTCACCTGATTTTGAATAATCAGGATCTCTTCCCCGAGAGGATCATCGTGGTAAATTTTTATTTCCCCTTGAAAGCCAACCGGCAATGTTACCCGCACGTGGTGTCCCGCTTTATTGCAGCCGCACACTACGAGTATCAACACAAAAAACTTTAATTGGCGTATGCTCATGACGGCACTTCTTTGACCTCGATAAAAGTGATCGAGATCCAATCAATTCCTGAATCCTGCGAGTCTAGAACCTAATAGAGCAACTGGGCTCTCTGTGCTGTAACTTTTAATATTTTAACCCTCTGAGCTGCTGTAAGTAAATACTTTCCAACGAAATCGAAATAGGGCTCTTGGGTCGAAAACCAACTCGCTACCTTGTAAACGAAATGGATGGCCCTTGCTAAACTGGAAATTGAAGTGGATCGATTCAAATTTATTTTTTGCAAAGCGACTCGGGCATTCTCAGCGGACCAGCTACTTCGTAACCTGATGGCGGATTGAATCCGAATGCGGCGTGTCGGACCGAGGTAGGTAGCTGCCTAAATGAAATTCAATGCTAGGATATTCTAATAGTGAGCAATCAGGTTTCATCGCAGGAGCGTTCTCAGTCACCTTCTTGTTGCCGACGCCTCCGAAGCGGAGGTGGTCGCATCATCCGCTGAGCCTGAGACGACCTGGGACAGCTTCTTTTGCCGTGGTCTGGATCGGCTTAAACTTGCAACCCTTTGGGCGTTGGCCGAAGCGGGCTCGGAGGATGATAGACTCGAACAGAGGCTCGACGCTATACGGACGATCCCAAATGGCGATCAAGATCCGTGGGTAGATATCGTACCTCCGAAAATGTTGGCCACACTCGCGGCAATCGCCATGATGGATGATAACGAGCAAGCATCTCTTGGGGAGAGTTGGGCCCAAACTGAAGAATTGGACGGGTGGGTAGCAACTGATGTTTTCAACTTGGTGCGGGATATCGGCGACTCCGCTGATTCCGCGCGGCTTGAAAACAAGACGCTGCTCCTCTGGACCAGTCTATAAGGCGGTCGTATTCAGAGAATCGCTGTGTGATCCAGAATCACCGATACCGATTGTTTGAAGAACTCAACACGGCGTGTCGGACTGGAATGCTGGTCGAATCAAAATTGCTCCGGCATTAAAGTATATCCGATTTCCAATCGGATGATCCACAACCAGAAGGGATCGTATCAATCCAATGAGCAACAGGTGCAGGCGAATTTTATCATTTCTTTTTATTGCTGCCCCTATGATGTCGACAGTATGGACTTTGCTTTTCTACAGCTTTTTCTTTCGGCTTTGGACAATCTTGGGACATATTCCGGATGGTAAGCCAGAACGTATTAAGGCTGGCTTGGAGCACGGGATTCACGATCAAATGCTTGCCAAGGGTCTAATCATCCTTTCACTCGTTTTATTCACTTGGCCTATGATCTGCATTGCTGCCATCCGCTTTAAAGTAATCGGTTTCCGATTGGCTTGCCTCATCTCGGTAGGATGGTTGCCGATGTTGTTCGTCTTTGTGGAAGATCCGAATGGATTGTTTTGGGGCGTCTACTTTGATTGAAAAGCGAAACGTTTAAGTTTAAATAACTTTTTCACTGGCTTCTTCAAGGCAAGTGCAAGCGGCGTATCGGCCCCATGGCGGGAAGGACAAGCGGAAAGCCTGACAAATCTGAATGAGTTTCGTATAAATTGACAAGAATTCGACCATGCGGTCGGGAACCTCAATTCCAAAAATGAACGGGGCACTTATTTCGCGCTTGTAGGATCATCGAACAATCTCTCATAGCATCTTGCTGCGAGACGCTTTGCGGCAAGTAACCGTTTCCGTATCGGTTCGGAGCGTCTTTCCGAACGCAACCCCGGCCAATCTGGAGCATGCTTTTCTACTTGTTGCCAAATTCCCTGGAATCGTGGCGTGGATTCTCCAAGAGTTATGTCATGTCGGGCTGCTATGAGAAATCGGTTCAAGGCTCTTGCCGATACCAGAAACCATTCAGAAGTTCCTAGAGTTGGAAATTCGTCTGACCAGAGCATCCCTCCAGCCAAATGCTCGAAGCAGTGGGTCGCATTCGGGTCAAAAGGCATACGATTTAGAACTTGGAGTGCCTCATCGGAAAACTGGTCAAGCATCAAAATGCTGCTTTTCCACGAATGATAAATTACTTACACATTCAAATTATTTATCGACGGCTAGTAATTTGGTGCCGGCATAGGATCTCCCGTCGGTCGGAGTGTTGAGCCCGAAGAAGGTTGCGTGACAAATCATCGAGAGTTTTTTTTCATTCACCGAAAATTCGATCGCTATCAAATACGAGACCCTTTGATTAATGCTTCGAAGTAACGGGCAACCTCTTTCTCCAAATTTTTAACCTTCTCGAATTGGCCCGATTTGAGCCATGCTCCACCGCCGGTCGTTAGATAACAAAGCAGGTCTCCTGAGAACGTATCGAGAAACGGAACAGCTTCGGCTGGATTTACCGACCCCTCAGGATCGACCCAGATACCCATTTCAGAGATGGGACCTAGACCTTCCGCTGAATGCAGTCCACCAGCCATACCAAACCCATTCTCGAGGAATATTCCTATGACGCTATAAATAGATCGTAGGAAGTCGGGCATATCTTTTCGCAGTCGTTTCCCTCGAGGCAGACTAATTGTCGGCTCACCCTGCCAATGAAATCGAAAGTAAGGACGGTAGGGTCGATCTCCGGACGAATGGAATTGTAAATCATATCCGCTCTCAGCACAATTCCCTAATAGCTTTCGAAGCCACTTTGGAGATTCGCCTGCGCCTAGCGTGGCGAAATATTCCGGCCCCGTTCGGATGGCCTGAATGTCCTGTTTCGTTAATACGCTTCGGAATTCAGGTGGAAGTTCTTCAATCTCTGGCCCATGAACAGTAGCTGTTCGAAAAATATGCATTGCGCACCTTGCATTGTGGAATGCTCGTAAAATTTTATTATTTAATAAGATAATTTGTATCGGATATAAGACAAACAAAAAGCTATTTTTCGATTGGGATTGCTTCCAAAAGTGCCGCGGGATTTCTTCTCCGACCCGGAAATCTCTCCTCATTGTAGTCAGCTTCCTGGTACTGGTTGCCCGAAAGATCGGGAACCGGAAAAAGCTTCGGTCCTCATCGAGAGACGATGTTGAACGATGAAATCGGTCACACACGGCTCGAGTTAGCCAGTTAGATTGATTCCGCTCTGACAGATAGCCGTTATCATCCGTTGCCCGCTAATCCCACCTCTACTTCGAACTTGGCAACGCCGGTAAGCTCGTTTCCCACTTGATCAGTTTCTCGCGAATTTCCTTGAGGATTTCGGGGTGCTGATAGGCCAGATTCTTCCGCTCCCCGATATCGTTCGCAAGATCGAATAGCAATTCCGATTCGCGGTCAAAAATGTATTTCCAGTTCCCGTATCGAGTCGACGGGTGACACTGGCACCCCATCTCAATAATCGCAAGTCCCTGTACAATCTAGACTTGGGTGGCACTGTCTACCTGACAGTGCCATTTAGAAATCATCGATTTTCAACAACAAATCACCTTATTTCAACCCAGAAGGAATTCACGTCCCTGAAAGTCGTACCCACGCCAATCTCCAGGAAGACCATGAATAACTGGCAAATCTTGATCTCGTTCTTCCGGACTTTGCTGTGTGTAAAACTTGGCTGAGGACCACTTCCAGTCCATGACTCGCTCGCATAGCCCTTTTCGTACCGGATTGGCATGAATATAGGCTATCGAGTGGCATACAGCCTCCCTGGTAAAAAGGTTTCTGTCATAGCCAGGTCCCTCTTGCCAGAGGCAAACAGAACTTGCCGGGCCGTTCGCGTACCATCATCTTTTCGAGTAATGGCGAACCAATTTCTATTAAATTGTCTTTCACAAATCCGGAGAATCGTCGCTTGAATCGTGCTTGGAATCCAGCCAAATCGGGTGATTTTTCCAGGGGTTAGACGAGCAAGTGGATATGGTCCGGCATGAAAACGAATGCCACCAGTTGCAAACGAAGTTCGTCGGCCGCAACATCGATGCACCGTGCGAGATGCTTCAAGCGATCATCACCCTCAAGAACTGGAAAGCAACGATAGATTGAAAAGGTCAGTTCATGAAAATCGCCCGCTTGGTAGCGACGTTCGAATGTCTTACGACGAGCGATGCGTTTCGACATCAAATCATCCTAAACCTCTTCGGAATTGAAGTGCAATAAAATTTTTAGAGCCCGAACGTCGAGAAAGTTAATAGCTCCCTGCTGGGGCATTCAAATGGTTATGTGCTGATATGAAATTTCGATGGCTTGATCTGTCCGTGCGAACAGCCTATTTTTCGGGCAGATAAATAGAATTCAGGAAATTGGGATTAGGTTTTGGTATCATTGTTCTTTCCGGCACTGGCAAATAGCCAGTGCCACCCAAAACATTACCTGACAATGACTTACGGTGATTCTAAAGGGTTACCAGTGCCACCCGCCGCTTAACCTAGACCTCAAACAAGCGAAGTTTTTGATGCCAATTCCGTGGGGAGTTTTAGCGAGATAGTTCGATGAGTCCCCCACGCCGGAGCTTTTCGCTCGGCCGAACGCATACTTCTATTTTTCAAACATTCTTCCTTTCCGCGAATAGCTCTCGGCGTTTTATCGGATCGGGACATCCGGATCCCGACTTCAGTCGGTCGAACGATCAGCACCTCAGTGCTTTCAGTAGTCGGAAGAAGATTGGCAAGTGCGGGTTCCAGCCGAGCAATCGATAGACGATGCGGCCGGCCTTCCGGACGATCTGACAAGGCAGAAGCATGAAAGCATTGAGGAAGGTTTTGAATTCCATTTTCAAAACCGACTGCTTCTGGTCCCGATGCTTTTCCCGCCAGCGACCAGGAGTTTCCGGCAACGTCAAGGCCCACCAGGCTTTCAAGTTCCAGGCCAGGGAGGCCATCACCATGTACGCCCAATTGCTTTCCAGATCGTGCAGCGGCGCGTGCAAGGCCCGGCAACCGCCCTTGAGCTGCGCTATCAGATTTTCCTGATTGCAGCGATCGTTGGCTTCGTAGACGACTTCCGCGGCCGTGCACTCCCGGTCGTTGGTGATGTAGAAGAAATAGCGTTCGTCCGGATACAGAACGGATTCGCCTTTTTCCACGGAAAGATTCTTGCGAATCACCACCAGGCGATACGCCCTTCGGCAAGCGGTCGGTTGGTACTCGAACTCGGCCACCGCTTCGGAGATCAACTTCACATTTACGAATTCCCGCTCTTGGACGATCCGCTCCTTGGTGTTTTCCCGTCGGTGTCGCAACTTCGCTTTCGCCGAGTATTGCGCGGGACGCTCGAGCTTGTGCCAAGCCGCTTCCGGCAGGTTTTCCGCGATTGCTTCGAGGTTTTGCTTCGAATCGTAGCCGAAATAAAAGCGTACCTTGGCGTTGGCATCCCAGCCGTCGAGGCGAGTGGTCTGCGAGAAATCGGTGTCGCCGCGAAAGACGATCCTGCGAAAGCCCGCTTGAAGGCACAGCAAAAGAGCCCGGTCGAGTTCGACCGCGGCCCCTTCGTGCGAAGGGCGATTGCCGGGACGGTTGACGATGCTCAGCGTCTCACCGGTGTTGGCCAGGGTCACCGCCAGGGGGTGGTAACACCAGTCTCTGTTATAGTTGATGTCCATCCCCGCTTTACGCTCGCCACGCGTTTGGGTAAAGCTGCCGTCGGCGTCGATCTTCGCGCATTCCCAAAAGGAATCGGGTTGCTTCGACCAGACGCGTAAACGGGTCTGGTTGAAAGCGTCGATCAAAGCCTGGATGCTGCCACTATCGAAGCGTCGACAAAAGTCGCCCGAAGTAGTCGGGTCGGGAAAACGCTGAGTGCCCAAGGCGTTGAGAAAGTTTTCGTCCGTGCGACGCAGTTCCATGTCTTGCAGGCAGGTACCCCCGCAAAGGGAATTGTAAGCGATGGCCAACACGTGGTCCGATTCCGAGTAAGGCCTTTGAAATTGGAGCAGATGCAGCTTCTCGTCGATGTCGTCGATCAGTCCGATACGCCGGGCCAGAAGGTGCATGGCCCCGAGGCCTCCGCAACTGATCGCCCCCACGCGTTCGGAGACTTCGTAATGAATGTTGGAGGCGTCGAAAGAAGGAGCGAAGGTCATCGCGGCCTCTCGCTTAGCCAGGCGACGTTCGATTCGACTCTTGCATTTTTGAAACCAACGTCCGAAAATAACATTCACTCGAAACTCCTTTTTGCGACTGTCGATTTGTTAAGCGGTTACTTACACAAACCGCAGAAAACAAAAAGGATTTCGAGCTTTCTTCGATAAATCGAAACAATTCCCCAAAAAACTACGCTGTTTTAAGGCCTAGATTTTGTCCGTCAATAAAAAGTAACCCAGCACGTGCAACGCTAGGAAATGCCATTTGCGGTGATTCAACATCAGGTGACATTTTTGCGACTTTTTTCAGGTTTGATATTGATTTAGAGTTTTTCGTGGTTATAATACGATCAATTAAATACTTCGCTCCGCCTTCACGTTAAATAGAATGAGCGTCCAAAAAATCTTTATAGCAGATTTTTCAATCCGCTATAATCCGAATTTTTTCTTCAAAATTAGAATAATTTTACAGTCGATGTCAAATCCGATTGTTTACCGTTGAGCCAAAGCATGGCAGCTTATTTGAATTTTGGATCTCTGATCCATAGGGCTCGAGCGTTTGAACGTTTGTCGTTCTGAAAACGGCGTGCATATCGTGATTTTGTGGGGAGATGTCCACAATGACAAATTTATTCGATGACAATTCTTAGGTGAGAAGATCGATCCGTGACATCAGTGAATGGCCAAAATTAACTTGAAATCAGTAAAAGTGATTTTCGTTCCCTACAACCGTTATTTTTTGGAGTACCACGATGAAAAAGCTGTTTATGCTCACTGCATTCGTTATTTGTTTAGCTTCTTTGAATGCGGGAATTTTAAGCGCGTTTACGTCGAACACCCCATCTGGTCAAGTATATATACTCCAGTCTGGGGCTGAATGTTCGCCGATCCCATGTACAACAATTCTGCCTGCTCCCTTACCCTATATCGGAAATAATCCTGGACAGGGTACCAATATCCTTGGGACCTATTTTCTTTGCGTCGGCGGTCAAGGAAATGTGAATTTTTGTGCGACCTACTCGACGACTCCTCCAAGTTCCAACTGCTTTACTCCTACCAATCCGCCAAGTACCACTACCTGTGCAGGTACGTTTTACACGACAACTCCCGACCCTACTCAGTTCGTAAATGGCTGGGAGGATAGTGGCATTCCATGCAACAGCCCAACATATGCTCAGTGTACTAATTGAAAGCGAGTAAATGTACTAGAATGGTAAGGCATTCTCCTATGGATAGAGTTGCTTTCCCTCAAGGAAGAGGGAATCTCTATTGGCTTATTTGGAATAATCAAGAATCTATAACGCTTACAATTTGTCGACACTTTGTTGTATGACAAAGTAAATGCTGGTGCGTCCCATGGCACAGTTCTATCGATCAAGTGCTATAATTACGGAGCTGTCATGTATTTTATAGTCCTTTCAGCAATTCTTTTTGTGGATGCGAAAAGTGAATCGCTCGTGGAAAAAACCTTCAACTCATATTCGACGCTATCGGAAGGCATTCAGACGATGGAAGTGAAAGCTAATGTGGAACTCGCCAACAATGGCACTACATCAAAATACACATTGCATTATTACCGAAGCCAAGATCAAGAAAAGATAAATTACCTGAACGAAAAGGAGCAAGTCTTCTTCACGTCTATTCGCGATAAAGGCGTTTACTCCGTCTATCCCGTAAATCCGTCTGGGAAGCAAAAATTGGGGACGATTCAACAATATCTGGGGTACGATTTGTGTGATTCGGATATCTGGAGCGACCTTGGATTTCGGCAACATAATCGGTTGAATGAAAACTACAAAAAGAATAAGGACAAGCATCCTTTTGCCAAATTCGATGCACGCGAAATGGATAAACTCTCTAATGTGGCGGGAAAAGGAGTGAGCATTAAAGAAATTCGTGGCCCCATGACCCATTGGCTGGAATTTAGCGATAGATACAACCAATATTGCACTTACTCCCGGTATGAAATAGTCTTTAACGATAAGGACATCAGGTCTTCGTCGATCAATCGCACTAAGTTCAAAGACTTTGGGAACGGTCTCTACCTTCCCATGGAAGTCGACTTTCAGTCGAAAATTGACCTGACAGGACAAATAACATCCAGCAAGAAGTACAAAATTACGAAGCTTCTTGTGAACGAATCTTTGCCCAAGGATTGTTTTGTGTTTCAATTTCCAGGAAACGTGACGGTCGATGATTTCATTAAGAAAATCAGGTACAAGACAGATGAAAAGGGCAACGCTTCGGGCCCTGTCCAAGACTTGCCCAAAGTACCGGCACCCAAGCAGTGATTATGTAGGTCTAGCTAAAGCAAAAGAAGATACATTGTCATGAATAAATATCTCTTTCTTCTAGTCATTTTTGCAACGACAGTTGCGATTTCGTATATCGCTACTAGCCGCTTGAATGAAAACAATCCAGAATCGAAATTGGAAAATAAAATAATCGAACCTGAACATTTCGACGATCAGTCTTCACGACTTGAATTTCCCGTGCTCGTTGAGTTAGGGGAATTGCCCGTAAGCAGCAGAGCAGTAGCAGAATTTTCAATTGCCAACAGGGCCGATGAAGATATATCGATCTTTCGGTTTAAGACAGCTTGCTCCTGCATGGGGGTCGAATTTCAAAAAGGCGATATTTGGGAGCCGGTAAATAGCGTCAAGATTCCTGCGAAATCGGTTTTTAAATTTCGTCTAAGATTCTCTGTGGTTGGCAATTTTGGTCAACCAATGCAGACTTCGATTCAATTCGAAACTAATGAACCGACGCAAAAATCTGCAGAAGTGATCGTCAAAGTAAGTAAGGTCATCGCTGGAATGACTTCCGTTCCGCCTGTCATCGTCCTGTCGGATCTACGAAACGGCGTTAGCTCAAAGCATAGATTCGAGATTCGCGATGGCTATCCCATTCCCCGAAAAGTTGGCCGTGTTGAGTATGCCGGAATGCCGAATGTAGAATGCAAATACTCGCCTATCGACAATCCGAAGGTGGATAAGAATCAACACGGCACTCTCGTAGGGTACCTGGATTGTAAAATCACTCCCGAAAGTTCGGGTCATCAATTGGGTTTGATCTCCATTTTCATTGAAGGAGAAGAGGCCACGCCTTCGATCATTCCGATTAATTTTTCGATATCCGAAGACGTTCGAATCCTTCCCCAAAAATTCTACTTCCCTAAGATGACTGACGAAGGGCTTCTATTCAAGGGAACTCTTCTCGTTTCATCTGACGAATTGGAAAAATACTCTATAGAATATCTTGATGTGCCGAGAGAAATTGAAATTAAGCCACAAGATAAAGTCGCGGGCGCGACATCGAGAAAGATCGAAATATCTGTAAAAAAAGAGTATACTAAAGCGGTAGAAGAAAAGGTCTATAAATTTGAAGTTCAAGTTTCTAAAGAGAAGAAATCCCAAAGAAAAGAGATAACCATTACAGTATCACCGAAGGCGCCGTAGGATTCTACGGCAAATGATCCCGGTAAAGGGCTCGGACATCTGCGTTTTACATCAAACGGAATGAGATCAATGAAGTAATTTGGTCGTCAATTTCCGGTCGAGTCTTCGATTGATGTTTCTGTGTTGCCGCGTTGTGTCGACCTATTTGGCGTTATCGTACACATAACAATGAATGCGGTGTTAAATTTTGTTGTCGAATCTGGGACGCCCATGGAATTGATTTTTTGTGCCTTGTTCTAAAATGTTGTTAATGGTCAATCAAGTATGCAATTAAATAGAAAGGCTGTGACCCTAATCGAAGCTATAGTAGTCATAGCTATAATTGGACTACTTATTGCTCTCTTACTCAGCGCTATCCAGGCTGCTAGAATGGCGATGGCTAGAGCAAGTTGTCTGAACAATTTGAAGCAAATTGGGCTCGCATTACACACTTACCATGATCAGAACGGCGGTTTGCCACCTCGAAGTGATCAAAATTTTCAGAGTTCCAATCCGGACACACATTTGAGTTTTTTTGCGTTGATTTTACCTCAAATTGGAGAAACAAATCTCTGGAATTCCTCCGTCGAAGCCTGTTCTATCGAACGTAATTCGTATCTCAATCCTCCACACATAGGTTTTGCGACTCCCATAAAGATTTATTCTTGCCCATCTGATGGTCGACTTGCCTCTGCTGTTACTTTAAAAACCGGTCAAAAAGCGGCTTTTACTTCTTACATCGGATGTATGGGAAGTTTAGAAAGAAAAGTTACTGACAAACGAACTCCCAATAGGTTAAATGGGCTTTTCGGATCTATGCCAGGAATCTCGTTTGATGATATCAAAGATGGATTATCCGAAACGATTATGGTAGGAGAGCGTCCTCCACCAGATTCGTACGAAGCTGGATTGTGGTATCCGAGCGGCCATATTCTAAGAGCGCCTCAAAAAGGACCGAACGAATTTCTCGGAATTCCCTCATTAAGAACGCTATTTGACCAACAATGTCATGGAGTACAGGAAAAATATCAAGAAGATCGATTAGATAACCCATGTTCGCGTTTTCATTTCTGGAGCTTACATAAGGGCGGTGCCAATTGGTTATTTGCTGATGGATCGGTCCGATTTATGGCTTATGGTAATGATGACATCTTACGTGCACTCGCCACGAGAGATGGAGGGGAAGTAGTTGAATCACCATAACTCCTGCACTTTCCCAGATAATCTAAGCGGAGCAGGCCATTTGGAACAAGCGTTTGACGGCTATTTTGTATTTTCGCGTTCCGGGCCCGCTTTGCGGAAGTGCTCGAAATTCTTCTTGCAAAATCAGCTTTAGCAACGACTTGCGTCGATCGTTATGAGAAGGCCGTCGCGGCCGATTATCCCAGGGACGATCGGAACGATCCACCAACTTCCTTTGCGGTTGATCCCAAGCCCACAGTTCGGTCAAAGTCATCATCCACAGGTTCATGTGAAACGCGCCGATGTTGGCGTGCAGGTTTCGCAATTGCTGCTGACCGGCTCTCCAAACTTCCTTGACGTCCTTGAAGACCTGCTCGATGGCATTGCGGCTGGCCACGGTTTCCAGGATCTGGGCCACCGTCGCCTCCGGATTCGTCGAGAAGAAAGCGATCCACCCTTTTTTCTCTTTAACCAGAACCACGCGGATGACTCCCTCCGCCGACTTCCAGGTCGCCAGAAAACTCTTGTACGTTTTGACTTCTGGGCGACCGTACAACTGCAGGGAGGCCGACGACCATCCCCGGGCATGAGCCGCTCGCTTGGCCAAGTCGATTCGCTTCTCTCCGTACTTGCGGGGACGCCCCCGACCTTTGGAGGGAGAGGGCAACTCGTATAGGGCGGCATCCTTGCGGAGCCGACTGATCAATGTGAAGTTCAACTGCCGACACGCCCGCAGAATCGGTTTCTTCGCATAGCCGCCATCCGCCACGATCCAGACTGCTTTCCCCGGAGAAAACAAAGACTTCGAGAGCCATTGCAGGATCTCCACCGCCAGTTGCAGCTTGGTCCGAAACTTCCACTGGTACTTGCGGGGAAGCGTCGCGACCTCTTTCTGGCGGACGTATAACTGGGCTCGCCAAGGCAAGCCGATAACGCCGTGGAGAGGATGCCAGGCCAATAAAGCCGCCACGACGAAGTTCTGCCCGTATTCGAGCAACTGTCCGATCGGACCCGGAGTCGGATTGTGGTGAATTCCGGCCCCTTCGACCTTCGGACCGTAACGTTTGGTGAGGGTGTCATCCAGAGCAATCACGATCTTCTCGGATTGGGCCGCCGGGTGTTTGAGAACCAGTCGTCCCACGGCGGTACTCATCGAAAGGGATTCTCGACCGACCGCTGCAAGGTGCCGGTAGGCCGACTTGTACTTTCGACGGATACCGGCGGCTCGGAACCATCGGGAGGCGGTGCGTCGCTGGTCCTGAGCGAGGAACATGCCGCGGAAGATACGCACGGTTAGCGACTGGATTCGAGCATCCAAAAAGAAGACCAGGGCGGAAAAAGCGCTGGACAGAAAGGAGGGAAAACGAGATACTTCCATGGCCGGTGCCTTCCTGGCTTGATGTTTTTTAAGCACCACCATGCTGACGGAAGCACCGGCTTTTTCAAGAGCAATTCAAATTCCCAATACCCCTAAATTGTTAAGACTTTCTGGGAAAGTGCAGATCGGGTATAAGACAAACAAAAAGCTATTTTTCGATTCGGATTGCTTCCAAAAGTGCCGCGGGATTTCTTCTCCGACCCGGAAATCTCTCCGGAGTGTAGTCAGCTTCCTGGTACTGGTTGCCCGAAAGATCGGGAACCGGAAAAAGCTTCGGTCCTCATCGAGAGACGATGTTGAACGATGAAATCGGTCACACACGGCTCGAGTTAGCCAGTTAGATTGATTCCGCTCTGACAGATAGCCGTTATCATCCGTTGCCCGCTAATCCCACCTCTACTTCGAACTTGGCAACGCCGGTAAGCTCGTTTCCCACTTGATCAGTTTCTCGCGAATTTCCTTGAGGATTTCGGGGTGCTGATAGGCCAGATTCTTCCGCTCCCCGATATCGTTCGCAAGATCGAATAGCAATTCCGATTCGCGGTCAAAAATGTATTTCCAGTTCCCGTATCGAACGGCCCTCTGACCAAATCGAGAATTAGGACGAGGCAAACGCCAGAAGAGTGTTCGTGGTTTCGCCTCTTGCTTGCCGGAAATCCAGGGAATGATATCCTCGCCATCCAGATTTTCTGGGATCTTCCCGGTGGCATTTTTCAGAATGGTGGCCGTGAGATCCATGGCGATGACCGGCAGACTCGAATCTTTACCCGACGGCACAACCCCCGGCCAGCGAACCATGCAGGGAACACGGATGCCTCCCTCCCAGAGGGAATATTTGCCGTGGAACAAGGGTGTATTGTCGGAAAGTCGCTCTCCGCCGTTGTCGTTGAGGAACAGTACCAGGGTGTTATCGGCCAGCTTGAGATCTTCCAGCTTTTTCAGCACCCGGCCAATCCCCTCATCCAGGCGCTCGACAATTTTCACATAATCGGCCCGAGTGCCGTGGGCCGGGCCGTAGGTCGCTTTCCCATTGAGATCGGGTTTATCGGGTCTTTGAAACGGCCAGTGCGGAGCATTGTAGGCAACCTCCATGAAGAAGGGCTTGCCGGCGTTTTTATCCAAAAATTGCTCGGCTCGTTTCGTGAGGAGGTCCGTCAGATAGCCTTCTTCGTTGATCAGTTCGGTATTGTGATAAAGGCCGGGATCGCCCAAGGCATCCTTATGGGAAAAGTAATCGAGATCGGCTCCCGGGAAGCCGAAGAAATCGTCGAAGCCATGAGCGTTCGGCCCGAACTGGGGTTTATAACCGAGATGCCATTTTCCATAGAGGGCGGTCGAATACCCGGCGGCTTTCATATTCTTCGCGAGGACCGAATCTGCCACCAGCAAACCGCGATCTTTCTCGGTATAGTTGATGACCCATTCAAAGCCGGTTTTCTGAGGATACCGGCCGGTTAGCAGGGCTGCCCGCGTGGGTGAGCAGACCGGGGCGGCGGCATAGGCATCGGTCAGCCGAACGCCTTGCTTCGCCAGTTGATCGAGGTGAGGTGTTTTGATTTCCTTGGAGCCGTAACAACCGAGGTCGCCATA
Source organism: Telmatocola sphagniphila (assembly GCF_018398935.1). GTDB lineage: Bacteria > Planctomycetota > Planctomycetia > Gemmatales > Gemmataceae > Telmatocola > Telmatocola sphagniphila. The sequence continues at coordinate 3,464,537 of NZ_CP074694.1, forward strand.
CCCCAGATCATCGACGACGATCAGGAGGACATTTGGGGGCGCGGCCTGTAGCTGAGTTGCCCCCAGGAATAAGAACGCTGTCAGAATTACCCAAGACCGCATACGCGCTCCAATAGAGGAGTATTTTACCCGTAGTATTGTAGTAACTTGGCGGTTCCCGAAGGCTTTCCCAGTGACTCCTCTGTCACGTCCGACTTCCCGAAGCTCATATAATGGAAATTCTTGAATAAATGAACGAATTCCTCTCTCGAAAGCCAGAATTCATGAACGATAAGAATGCCCCCAACCAGTTAAAATCGATCGCCCGCCGGGCCATGATGGAGCGCGGGCTGGAACCCGATTTTTCCACCACCGCTCTTGAACAGCTTCGTCTGATCACTGGCCCGTCCCGGGAAACCGGGCCTGCGATTCGGGACCAGCGTTCTTTATTGTGGTGCTCGATCGACAACGACACTTCCAAAGATTTGGATCAACTCTCGGTTTCCGAGAAACTGCCCGACGGCAAAGTCAAAGTGTTGGTGGCCATTGCGGATGTGGATGCCGTGGTGAAAAAAGGCTCGCCGCTGGATAAGCACGCTTCGAATAACACGACCTCCGTTTATACGATGGCTCAAATCTTTCCGATGTTACCGGAGAAACTCTCCACCGATTTGACTTCTTTGAACAAGAATGAGGATCGAATCGCCCTGGTGATCGAGATGGTGGTAGCCCCGGATGGGACGGTAACCGATTCCGATATCTATCGGGCCGTTGTGAACAACAAATCGAAACTCGCTTACAACAGCGTGGCCGCCTGGCTGGATGGGCACGAAAAAATGCCCGATCAAATTGCCCAGGTCCCGGGTATGGAGGAACAGCTTCGTACGCAGGATCAGATCGCTCAGGCCATGCGACAGGTCCGTTATCTGCACGGCTCGCTGGAATTGGAATCGCTGGAGCCGGAAGCCATCTTGAGCAGTGATGGCAAAATTACCGATCTGCGGTTGAATACCAAGAACCGGGCTAAAGAACTGATCGAAGACTTCATGATCGCGGCCAATGGCGTTTCGGCTCGATTTCTGGAAAAGAAGCAATGGCCGACGTTGCAGCGCGTGGTTCGTTCACCGGAACGCTGGGATCGCATTCAAAAAGTCGCGGAGGAATTCGGCGAGCATTTACCCGCTCAGCCCGATTCGAAGGCTCTTTCCGCATTTCTCACCAAACGCCGGCAGATTGATCCCCTGCGGTTCCCGGATCTGTCACTGACAATCGTCAAACTGATGGGTTCCGGAGAATATGTCGTGCAGGTGCCGGGTCAGACTTCACCCGGCCACTTCGGACTCGCGGTTCGGGAATATAGCCATTCCACGGCGCCTAATCGCCGTTTTCCCGACTTGATTACTCAGAGAATGCTCAAGGCGGCACTAACGGATAGCAAGCCGGCTTACTCGGTCGCTGAAATGAATTGGCTGGCCACTCACTGCACCGATCGCGAAGATGCCGCCAATAAAGTCGAACGACAGGTCCGCAAATCGGCCGCCGCGCAGTTTCTATCGGATCGAATTGGGCAAGTCTTCGATGCGCTGATTACGGGTAAGAATGATAAGGGCACCTGGGTTCGAGTCATTACCCCACCCGTTGAAGGCAAGCTGACCGATACCCCCGCCGATGTCGATGTGGGGGATCAGATCAAGGTGAAATTGACCTCGTTAAATGTGGAGCGAGGTTTCATCGATTTCACAAGAGTGGGAACCGAGAAAAAAATCGCGGTGCGTCCCAACTCGCATTAAGGATTAACAACTTTCTTTTCAGGTCGGATCCAGCACTGATCGCCGAAACACTTGATGAGGATCGAAGCGGCCTCTTCCGGTGAGTCGGTGATCTGGACCAGATCCAGATCGCCTGCATCAATTTTTCCTTCGGTGAGAACGGGATTGCGAATCCAATCGAACAATCCCTTCCAGTAGGCCGTCCCGAACAGAACCACGGGGAATTGCTGGATCTTTTTGGTCTGGATGAGCGTGAGGGCTTCGAACAACTCATCCAAGGTTCCAAAACCTCCCGGGAATAACACAAAACCTTCGGCGTACTTCATGAACATCGTCTTGCGGCAGAAGAAGTAGCGGAAGTTGATCGAGATGTCGACGTAAGAGTTAACCGACTGTTCATGCGGCAGTTCGATGTTGCAACCGATGGATAATCCACCCGCTTCTTTAGCGCCACGATTGGCCGCTTCCATGATTCCGGGCCCACCCCCTGTAATCACTGCGAAACCCGCTTTAGCCAGAAGCCCAGCCACTTCCCGCGCGGCCTGATACATGGGATCATTTCTGTCGGTTCGTGCGGAACCGAAAATGGTGACTGCCGAGCCGACTTCGGCCAGAGCATCGAAGGCATGGACGAATTCACCGGTGATACGCAGAACTCGCCAGGGATCCGTATGAGTGAATTCCGCCTGGGAGGCCACCCGCGCGACCGGCGTGTTGAGCCGGGGCCGTTGCAACAGCAATTCGTCTTCCATTTTCTCGCCGGTGCGGGCGGTGCGGCTGAGCGAGACGTTGGGAATTGGCTTGTGATTCCCGTTAGTCACATTAGGTTCTGTGTCGGCCATGATCTTTCCTGGATGAAATTCAAGTTTTCGAGAGTTCTCCATTTTAAGAGCCGAATTGTCCAGAAATTTGCCGATTCCGTCAATCGGAGAGCGCTGGACTGTCCGCTCTCTTCAAGGAAAAGGTGATATAAAAGAATTTTAGCCTTCCTGATTCAGCGATTTTACCCTCTAATTTCGAGCTCTCGCATGATAAATCGCATTCTCCTGTCCCTTTCACTCCTTCTGCTTTTTCAAGCTTCCTCATCCGCAGGAGACCCCAAAGCGTTTCCGGGCACGGCCACCAAATGGTCCGGGTTTGCCAAGTACGATTTTAAAGTCGGAGACAAGGAAGCCACTGTAGTGGTTCCGGAAAAGGCGCTCCCGGGTCGGCCGTGGGTCTGGCGGGGCGAATTCTTTGGAGCGTTTGCGGATGCCGATGTGGCTCTGGTGAAAGCAGGCTGGCATCTGGCCTATCTGAAAGTGCCCGATTTGTTCGGTTCGCCCAAGGCTCTGCAAGCCTGGGAAAAATTTTACACCACGATGGTGCAGGATTATGCCATGCACCCCAAGCCCGGTTTGATCGGTCTCAGCCGGGGTGGTTTGTATTGCATGAACTGGGCGGCGACGCATCCGAATAAAACGCTGGCCGTTTATCTCGATAACGCCGTGTGCGACTTCAAGAGCTGGCCGGGCGGCAAGCCAAAGAATCTCGGCGCCGGACAAGGCTCCCCTGGCGAATGGAAGAACTTACTTTCGGCCTACGATTTCAAATCGGACCAGGAAGCGATCTCTTACAAGCTGAACCCGGTCGACAACCTCGCCCCACTTGCAAAATCTCAAATTCCCCTGCTCCTTGTGTTTGGCGATAAAGACACCGCCGTGCCGGGCAAGGAAAATTCCGAGTTGGTTTACGATCGCTACAAGGCCCTCGGCGGTCCTGTCACTAAGATCGTGAAGCCGGGTCAGGATCACCATCCGCACGGATTGGTCGACGTCAGCCCAGTCGTTCGATTCTTTACTCGGGCTCTGCTCGGGGACAACAGCATGGCCGTGAGAGAAGAAATCGAATGGATGGATGTCTGGGTGCCGGGAAACAGCAATAAAGATCTGCCCCGGGTGCTCTTGATCGGCGATTCGATCGTTCGGGCTTATTACAAGGAAGTGGAAGATCGGCTGAAAGGCAAAGCGGTCATTTGCCGCTTGTCCACAGCCAAGAGTCTGGGCGATCCGAGCTATCTGGATGAAGTGAAACTGGTGCTTTCTCAAACTCATTATGATGTGGTGCATTTCAACAACGGTCTCCACGGCTTTGGATACACTGAAGAGGAATACACCTCGGCTCTACCGGAATTGCTGAAAGTGATTCGAACTAGCGCCCCGGACGCTAAGCTCATTTGGGCCAGCACCACGGCCATGCGAGTGGCCGACAAGCTGGATACTCTTTCCCCGACCACAGAACGAGTAAAAAAGCGGAACGCTAACGCCAAAAAGCTGATGGATCAGGAATCGATTCTCGTCGATGACCTCTTCGGCGTGGTGATCAGTAATGCCGAATACTATTCCAAAGACGGCGTTCACATGAACGGTAAAGGCAACTCGGCCTTGGGAGCCAAAGTCGCGGAAGCTCTGCTTCCCCTACTTACTAAAAAAGAATAGCTTCTTCGCGGGACCAACTCCCCGCGCCTTTGCGGAACTTTAAATAATGACATCTTGTCAGTTGTCATTATATTGTATTTTATGAACCGCCCGACCCCGGTTACCTGCTGGAAGCTTCCATGATTGCACAATTGGAAAAACCCCAAAATCTGCAGACCGATTACGAACGAGATGGATTCATCATCGTTCGCAATCTCTTTTCCGTCGATGAAATTCAAAGATTATCGGAGGAGATCGACGCCGTTCGAAATCAGTACACTCATCTGGTTGACAAGCGGAACATGCGCTGCCGCTGGCAGGACCACTACCAGACTGGCGAGTGCCGTTTCGATGCTTTCGATCCGATAATCGACCTCTCGCCGTTAAGCAAGGATCTCGCTTATTCTCCCAAGATGCTTGAAGTCTTGCGGGCGATGTACGGCGAACCGGCCTGTCTGTTCAAGGATAAGATCATTTTCAAGATGCCAGGCGCTAAGGGCTACGACATGCATCAGGACTGGATTGCCTGGGAACGTTTCCCGAGAAGTTTCTGTTCAGTCGTGGTGCCGCTGGATGAAGCTGATGAAGATAACGGCTGCACCATCGTTTATCCCGGCTACCATCAAAATGGCTCACTGTCGGCTGAGGATGGAAATTATCATCCCCTGCCAGCGGGTCTGATCGACGAATCGAGTGCGGTCCCCCTGGTTTTAAATCGCGGTGATATCGCGGTGTTCAGCGGTTTTACCCCTCATAAGTCGCTGGCCAACAAATCCGACCGTCCCCGCCGGCAGTTCTACTTCAGCTACACCCGGCAATCCGATGGCGGGGAACTCCGCGAACAGCATTACAAGGACTATCATCTTTGGCTGATTCAAAAATACCGCGAATATGGAAAACTGGATACTTACTTCGAATAAACCAGCGTGAGCAAACGGCCGAGCATTTTTTCACTTTATTCAACCACTCCTATCTCTTCGGGTGCTACATTGCAGTATCCGGAGAAATAGACTTGAACCCGTTCGGTATTTCGACGATAATAATTATGTATTTTTGAACCTGCCTTTACGATTTTTAACTTCCTGCCTCGAACCGGTTAAACCGGGTCTTTTTAGTTTTTCTGCGGATTCACTGGGGCTTCCTACCATGCGGATTTTCCGTCTGCTCCTGGCTGCGGTTTGTCTTTTGCTTGCTTTTCAGCCGGTGAACGCAGGGGATCTTTTGCCCGCCGAGCAGAGCATCGACCGGGCTATCAATCATTACGTTCAGGAATTGCTTCAGAAGGACCACCTCCAGCCCGCGGCGCTGGCGGACGATGCCACGATTATTCGCCGGCTCACACTCGATCTGGTCGGCCGCATTCCCACACCTGCCGAAACCCAAGCCTATGTCGACTCGAAGGATAGCAACAAAAAGATTCAACTCGTCGATCATTTGATGGCTTCTCCCGGTTTTATCCGGCATCAGGCCGCCCAGTTCGATGCGATGATGGCTCCCACCGGCAACCCCGGTAGCGGACGGCTATCTGCCTACTTCAATGAGGCTTTGAAAGCTAACAAATCGTGGAAACAGATTTTCCAGGATCTTCTGTTACCGAATGAAAATGATCCGAAGCAGAAGGGCTCGATCGAATTTCTGAAAGCCCGAGTGAGTGATCTCGATCGCTTGACCATCGACGTCAGCGTGCTTTTCTTCGGTGTAAATGTCAGTTGTGCCCAATGCCACAACCACCCGCTGGTACAGGACTGGAAGCAAGATCATTTCTATGGGATGAAGAGCTTCTTTATTCGGACCGTCGATAATGGAGGCACCATCGCGGAGAAGGAATTCGGCCAGCTGAAATTCAAGCCGAATAAGGGGTCGGAAAAACCGGCCACACCGCTGTTTCTCAGTGGAGACAAAATCGAGTTGGCCAACTTCCGCGAACCGACCAGCGAAGAACAGAAAAAAGATAAAGAGCGATTAGAAAAGAACAAAGCGAACAAAACCGCCCCCACCCCGCCAGCCGTCAGTGCCCGGGCCAAGCTTTTCGAAGTTGCATTAAAGCCAGGCAATTCGCAGTTTTTCAACAAAGCCATTGTCAATCGCCTCTGGCATCGCTTTTTCGGCTACGGGTTGGTGACCCCGCTCGACCAGATGCATTCCGAGAATCCACCGAATCATCCCGATTTGTTAGAGTGGCTCGCCCGGGATATGGTTGGCCACAATTACGATCTCAAGCGACTGATCCGCGGCATCGTCCTTAGTGAACCCTACGCCCGCAGCAGCCAGTATGCCGGCACTGCTCCGCCCGATCCGAAATATTTCGCCGTGGCCCGATTGAAGGCGCTGACACCGATGCAGTATGCGGTCTCTCTGAAAATTGCCACGACCGATCCGGCTAGCTTTGAAAAGCAGAAACCCGAAGCCCTGGAAAAGAAAATCGAACAGCTCGAAGGTGCCGCCCGAGGGTTTGCTTCCCTGATCGCAATGCCCAGCGATGATTTCCAAATCGGTGTCAACGAAGCTTTGCTCTTCAGCAATAATGGCCGGGTGGTGGGAGATTTCCTCGGGGAAGGTCAGGGAACTTTGATCGCCCGAATGATGGGATCTCCAGATTCCAAGCAGGCGATTGAACTGGCCGTGCGGAGTATTTTTTGCCGACCGGCTACGAATGAGGAAATCCAACTCTTTGCCGATTATTTGCAAAAGCGGACCGATCGCAGCAAAGAGGCGTATCGTCAGCTCGTCTGGGCGATGATCAGCAGTGCGGAACTTCGATTCAACTACTAATTCAATACTTCCGGGCTAACGCCGGGGTAAAGGATAGATCCATGCGGAAGACTTATTGCGGTTCGCACGAACATGGCTACAACCGGCGAGCGTTCCTCGGGGGCGCCCTGGCAGCAGGAGCGGCCGCGTTCACCGACATGACGCAGCTGAATTCGCTGGCCCACTCCGCCATGGCGGGAGAACTGAAAAAACAGCAGAAACGCGTGATCATGCTCTGGCTGGCGGGTGGAGCGAGTCAGCTGGAGACTTTCGATCCGAAGCCAGGCGCCTCGACGGGTGGGCCGTTTCGATCTATCCAGACCGATATTCCGGGTGTGCGGATCAGCGAACTGATGCCGAAGATGGCCCAAAGATTGAAGCACACCTGCATCATCCGTTCGCTCGACACGAAAAATGGCGATCATGGCTCCGGCGCCCAATTGATGATGCGCGGCCGACGCAACGAAGCCACGATTAACTATCCCGATCTCGGGGCTATTCTGGCTCGCGAAATGGGACGGGCCGACAGCAAAGTCCCCGATTATGTTTCTTTCTACACCCAAACGGAAGGACGCGGGGCGGCTCCCGGTGATCCCGGTTTTCTGGGCTCCCGATACGCTCCGATGGAATTGACCGCCAGCATGATGCCGGAAAATCTCAAAATGCTCAACGGCATCACGGAACTGGATCATCAACAGCGGGCCGATCTCCGTGAATTGATCAGCAAGAAATTTTCCAAGGATCGCACTTCGGTAACGCTCGGCAGCCATAACGAAGCTTACCAGCGCGTTCGCGGATTAATGGCCAGCGAAAAATTGTTCGACATCAATCAGGAATCGCAATCGGTCCGCGACAAATATGGACCGACGCAATTCGGGGAACAGGCTCTGGTCGCCAGACGATTGGTGGAAGCCGGTGTGCCTTTCGTCCGAGTCGGCCGAGCCTGGTGGGATAGCCACGGCCAGAATTTTGAAACGCACCAGGAGATGGTCCCCGAACTCGACCATGTGATGGCTACGCTGATCGACGACCTGAAAGAACGCGGCCTGCTCGAAAATACGATGATTATCACCCTTTCGGAATTTGGTCGCACGCCAGGAATTAATGCGAGCCTGGGCCGGGATCACTTCGCCTCCGCCTGGTCCACCACCCTCACCGGCTGCGGGATCAAAGGGGGAGTTTGTTACGGCAAGAGCGATGCCAAGGGAGAACGAGTCGTCGAAGGGGCCATGGATGCGGGCTCTCTCTTCGCCACGATTTATCGAGCGTTGGGCATCGACCCTCAGAAGGAGTACTTCATCGGGGATCGACCGGTGCCGTTGGTGAATCCTGGTGTCAAAGAAGTGGAAACCCTGCTGACCTAAGCCGGCTTTCGAAGTCGAATCCGCCATACGAAACGAATTCCCGGGAGTATCGATGTCTGCCAATCCCGACAAGTTGAAGCTGATCAAGGAACATTCCCTGAAAATGATTTGCTTTGGCATCGCACAAGTGCCGAAGAGCTCTCGCTTTTATCTGGGCGGTTCCGATTTCAAAGTCTATGAAGTCGACTTGGCGGCAAACAAATTTGAACCCGCCGAAAAGTACGCCCACGAGAGCTACGTGACGACGCTGGCCCTGTCCGGCAACCAACTCGTGTCCGGCGGTTACGACGGCAAACTCATCTGGTGGGATACGGAAGCGAAAAAGCAGATCCGCTCCATCGAAGGGCATAGCCGGTGGATACGTAAGATCGCGCTGAGCCCCGACGGCAAAATTTTGGCTAGCGTGGCCGATGACATGGTATGCCGAATCTGGGATCTACAAACCGGCAAAAAGATTCGGGAATTACGAGGCCACGCCGAGAAGACCCCGAGCCATTTCGATTCGATGCTATATGCCGTTGCGTTTTCCCCGGATGGTAAGTGGCTCGCCACGGCGGATAAGATCGGTCATATCGTGCTCTGGGACCTGGAAAGCGGCAAACAGCTTTATAGTTTGGAAGCCCCGGTGATGTACACCTGGGACAAGGTGCAGCGACTCCATTCCATTGGAGGCATCCGATCTTTGGCTTTTTCACCGAATGGAAAGCTGCTGGCCGTCGGCGGTACGGGAAAAATCGGGAACATCGATCACCTGGAAGCAAAAGTTCGCATCGAAATCTTCGACCTGGAAGCCAAGAAGCAGATCGGCGAATACGTCGGCGACAAGTCGCAAGGATTGATCAATCACATGCAATTTGCCCCCGATGGCACCTGGCTGATTGGTGCCGGCGGGGCCAACGACGGCTGTATGGTGTTCCTGAGCGTGAAGGACAAAAAATTCCTTCGGCAGGAAAAAATGGGAATGCACGTGCACCAGTTCCTGACCAACGAAGCGGCCGACACGATCTGGAGCGTCGGTCACAACCGGCTAGCCATCCACGAATTGAAGGCGTAACAAGCGTTATTCTTTGTTAGCACGAAACGTAAGTGAGGGCACCAAAAAGCGAATCATGCCCTTTATCAAATCATTCGCCGATCTGGTTGCGAATTGTCAGCAAATTAAGATCGAAAGGTTTCGTGGCGCTGCTGGTGGCGCTATACACACATACTGCCCTCGCTCAAGCGTCGGGCTAAAAGTAGCGCCCTCGCTCACGCTAAAAGTGAAATACTCCCCTCGCTGATGTGTCGAGCCAAAAATGAAGTACTGCCCTCGCTCAAGCGTCGGGCTAAAAGTAGCGCCCTCGCTCACGCTAAGAGTGAAGTACTCCCCTCGCTGATGTGACGAGCAAAAAATGAAGTAATGCCCTCGCTCACGCGTCGGGCTAAAAGTGAAGACTTGGAAGGAATAACGAGTCGGTATTTTTATGGCTCAGACGCGAACGACACTACCACCGCTTCATTCTGTTTCCAAGGGAATGGAAACTCCCGGCCCGCGGGATACTGCTTTCCGGTTCGTTCGTCAGTTAAGCCTCGAATCTCATCGCGAAATTGAAAAGTCACTGGTAGAGTTGCGGTCTTCAAGCCCTGCGAATTGCCTCCACCGAGAGAAGTGCCGGTAATCTCGGGATTAAAGCAAAGAAATAGCATCGTGCGATTCTTGCCATCCTCCATTTTCTTATTCCAGTAGGTAATTTCATAGCCGTGCACCTCATCGCCGGTTTCTTTCAGACGAACGCGCGGAACGACACCGGAAGCTGCGATAGGTTTCATGAATATCTCCCGCTTTCTTGCCGATTCAACCCCGGCCACTCGATAGGCGTTATACCATTGCGTAGAAAGGTTCATCAGGATGGCCTTCCCGCTCTCGAGACTTTTTACCTGATTGACCGGCAGCGATCTCACCGCTTTATTGAAGCCACTGGAATCACGCAGACAGTGATTTTGATTGGTCAGGAATTCCTGATAAGTCTTCCAGGAAAAATTGGCATCCTGATCGACTTCCACCCAAAGCTTGCCCCCGAAGAGATCGCGAGCAGTCAAATTGCCCGGATGATTGACCCCGAAGAGATCATCTAGCACGCCGTGCGTTCGACCTTTCCCATGTTGGTCCCATAAGCCAGGTAGATAATCGGCGATCACAGTCCCGCCATCACGGCAGAATTCCTTGATCCTTCGGGCCTCTCCATCGGATAGGCAGAGGCAGGCGGGTAGAATCAGCACTTTGAATTCCCTGGGAATTCCTTTCTGAATCACGTCCACATAGTTGATGTAACTGTACTGGATTCCCGAATCCCGGAGCATGTTCTCCCAGGCGTGGCGAACGTGACTGGCACTCGCCAGCCGTTCATCGCCATTGCGGTTGACCCAGGTTTTGCCGTGAGCCTCCGCATCCAGAATCCAGCCGAGTTGAATTGAAGGATGGCTGTAATAGATGGCAACGCCATCGTGAATCCATTCGCTCCCGGCCATGAGTGGTCCAATTTTCTCTCCTGCTTCTTTAAACGTCGGAGCCACTTCCTTGTGCCAGGCCTTCGGTGTCTTCCCATCGAACCAGCCCTCCACCCAGGCGATATGGCCGCGATTGCCATGCGCCAGGTAGTACCAGGTTTGCCAGATGTCATCCTCGGACGATTTGTGGAACAGCGTAGTAACCGCAGGGAGTGCGTTGTGCGGATTGAAGGAGCGTATGATCGCCTGCGAAGAACCGAGGTTGTACGATTCGAGGAACTGTACCTTGCGCATCAGCCGGGCATAATCGTACCCGCCGAAAGCACTGGGAGCCTGACCGCCAACGATACCACAGGGGGTATGGGGATCGAGTTTGTTGGCGTACTCCACCAAATCGCCCAGGTAATTCGACCAGTAAGCATCGTTAAAGGTCCACTGATCCATCAGGGGGCTGGCGTCGAAATCCTGTATTTTCCAGCGGGCGAGCTGAGGTCGAATTTCTTCGTAGGAAATCCAGCGATCCCGCTTCGGGGAAGCCGGTCCGTAGATCTCTTTGAGCCAGTTCGCATACGCATTTTTATCATCGGTGATCTGCCACATGGTGGGGTGCACGAAGTGGCCCCAGGAGGACTCATCGTCCAGAGCATAGGCCGCTCGAAACGCAGAAGACTTCACCGCGGTGATGTTCCTACGGAGATGTTCTTGGAGTTTCTTTCGAGTCGTTTCATTCAAGGGAACCGTGCGAACGCCTGTACCGTGCAAATCATTCAGATAAGGTTTGACTCGGTCCCCATCCCACAAATGCAAAAGTCCTTTATCGGCCGCGTGATCGACGTAGAATCGGAATCGATTTTTATTGATCCAATCGAGACGACCGGTTGGCGAGCCTTCCGCGGCAATATCACTTCGGTCGATGAAAGCCCCATTATAGCCCTGTTCTCGACACCACGCGGCCGATTGTTCGTTGTAACCGATGTGCCACTGCGCAGTCCACGGCATGAAAAGCCAACCCGGGAAGGCTTGATAGGCCAAGTCTTTTTCTTGTTTAACCGGTTTGAAATCTTTCGAATTTTGAATGTAGTTCTCGTAAGGATCGCTTTTCTTCTGTCCGAAGCTCGGAGTGGGAAAAAAGAGAATACCTGTGGAAACAAATACGAGAGTTTTGAGAGGGTTCATGACACACCGGAGGTAACTCGATGCTTTTAGCAGTAGGCTGAAGAGTCAATCTATGGGAGTTGGTACTATTCCAATCTGCAAATTGAAAAATTCACTCGTTGTCCCGCTCTATCTTTGGGTGAGCTTGCTGAGCAGCATTTCGAGATCGGCCAGTTCGACCGGCTTGATCAGGTGCCCATCGCAACCGGCATTTTTCGACTGTGCTTTGTCCCCCTCCTGTCCCCAGCCGGATAAAGCGACGATTACGATATTTTCCCCGCGAGTTTGTTCGCGTATGCGGCGGGTCGCTTCGTAACCGTTCATTCGCGGCATACCGATATCCATGAGGATGATCTCCGGATGGAAGTTTTTCGCCGCTTCGACAGCCTCCAATCCATCGTGGGCAACTTGCACCTCATCGCCCAACAGCTGCAACATCATCGACATCGACACGGCCGAGTCGCGATTATCGTCGACTACTAGAATTTTGCGACTTTGACTTTTTGGGGTGCCGTGCATGGCGAATCGGTCTTTCTGGGGTTCCAGTTCAAGTACTAAGATCGGCAAACTCACGAGAAAAGTGCTTCCTTTGCCGGGACCATCGCTTTCCACGCTCACTGTGCCGCCGTGCATTTCGACGAGACCTTTGACCAGTGCCAAGCCAATTCCCAATCCCCCCTGCGAGCGCTCGTTGGAGCCATCGACTTGTGAAAACATCTCGAAGAGTGTCGGGAAAGCACTGGCGGGAATGCCGATTCCGTTGTCTTCCACCCGAACGTTCACGCGGTGCTTTTCCTTGCGGGCCAAGAGCCGGATAAGACCACCGGGGTTGGTATATTTGGAACTGTTCGCAAGCAGGTTGGAAAAAACCTGGGCCAGACGAGTCAGGTCCGCCTCGAGCATGAAAGCTTCCTCGGGAAGCGTAATCTCCAGATGATGACCCGCGGAATCAATGATCGGCCGAACGGTTTCCACCGCACTTCGGATGATTTCCTCGAAGAAGATACGACTTTTCTTGAGCTCCATCCTGTTGCGGCTGATGCGCGAGAGATCGAGCAGATCGTCCACAAGCCGGACCATGTGAGTGAGCTGGCGATCCATGATTTCCTGAGTGGTAGCTCGGATTTTGCGATCATCGCTCCGACTCAGGACTTGTAAACCGTTTCGCAGCGGCGCCAGTGGATTTCGCAATTCATGAGCTAACAGTGCCAGGAAATCGTCCTTGGTGCGGTCCGCCTTTCGCAGCGCATCTTCCATCAACTTACGTTCGGTGACATCGCGAGTCGTACCGGCGATGGCCTCCACCTCGCCATCCGCTGCCAGCACGGGAACGAAGATATAATCGTAGATGCGACGCCCCTGCGTTCCGGAGAAAGGGACATCTCCTCGAATCGGTTTTTTAGTGGCGATGACCTGCTCGATTTCCCGGTCGTGCATCTCGGCGTGCCACGGTTCGTATCCCAGTTCGAGGCAGTTCTTCCCCAAAGACTCTTCCAAGGTCCGCCCCCACATATCCAGCAGAGCCTTGTTGGCGTAGATGAAGCGGTGGTTAAGATCGAACACATACACCAGATCGGGCGTGTTGGAAAGAATCGTATCGTAAAGACGCCGTTGGCGTTCGGATTCCGTAATCAGGCGTGCCAGATTTTCTTCGGCCCGCTTGCGATCAGTCACATCCATCCCGCTGAGCGCCAGAAATTTGATTCGACCGATCTCATCTTTTATCGGTCGAATGCTCACATCGGCTATGCGGGTGGTACCATCGGCTATGAAATAAGGGACCTCGGAGCGAAAGGTGTTGCCCCGAGCCGCCTGTTGCAAGGCTTCTCGAAGTTTCTGCGAGAGGGAAGGAGATGGACTCCACCAGGGCCCCTTCCAGAACGGCTTGCCGACAATCTGGTCGCGGCTAAAACCGCAGCTTTCCCACGACATCCGGTTGGGTTCCAGGATGGTGCCATCGGTATGCATAATCGCCGCGAATAAAGTCCCCTGCTCGAAAAAAGCTCGAAACTTGGCGTTGGACTCCTCGGCTTCCAATTGAAGTGCTTTTTCCTTGGCCTCGGCCTGTTTCTGCTCCGTGACGTTCCGAAAATAAATGGAGATCCCGGTACTCGATGGATAGGTATGCACCTCGTACCAACGATTGTGATCGGGATAAAACTGGATCACTGTTGAGGCAAGACCTTCATCGGCCGCCTTACGAAATGCTTTTTCAAAATCGGTACCCTTAGCCCCGGGGTAAGCATCCCAGACATTTTTTCCGAGCAACTGTGGGGCTACCTGATCCAGTAATTTCTCCGCCATGCGGTTCACATAGGTGAACTGCCAATTCTGATCAACAGCGACAAAGGCATCCGTTATGCTTTCCAGAATTGTCCGATTGCGTTCTTCGCTTCGAAGCAGCGCCTGCGAAGCCTCCCAGCGATCGGTTACATCGCGGTAGTAAACCGACAGACTGATATCGGGACCACTCGCGGGATAGAGGTGAACCTCCAGCCAGCGGTGCGAAAAGAGAGATTTCGCTTCGAAAGTAATAGGACGACGCTCTTTGACCGAGCGCCGAAATTGCGCCTCGAAAATCGATCCCCTGGCTTCCGGGAAGACGTCCCACACGACTTTTCCCAGGATTTCTTCCTGGGTTTTCTTCATGTACGTCAGTGCCCGTTGATTGACATAAGTGAAGCGCCAGTCCGCATCGACCACGTAAAAACTGTCGTCGATACTCTCCAGAATGGAGCGATTGCGATGCTCCAGCTCCCGCAATCGATTTTCGGTTTTTTTTCTCTCCGTCACATCCCGGAAAACCAGCACCGCACCGATAGTTTTGCCATCGCGGTTCCGAATGGGGGCTGCACTATCGTCGATGGGCCTTTCCTGGCCATCCCGCGCCACCAGAATGGTGTGGTTGGCCAATTCCACGATTACACCCTGCTCGATAGCCCGCAGGGCGGGATTTGTGACTTCCTTCCGCGTGGCTTCGTTGATGATTTTAAAAACGGTCGGTAACGATTGGCCGAACGCCTCCTGTTCAGGCCATCCCGTTAAATGACTGGCGACTGCGTTCAAAAATGTCACTCGTCCAGTCGCATCGGTACAAATTACGGCGTCCCCAATACTGGCGAGTGTAATTTTGAGCAGCTCGCGTTCGTCCTCGCTTAACGGATCTTCGGGCGTACGACTCGAATCTCCAGCAAATTTGGAGTCAAAGGGATTGGTGGAGTAATGCGTTTTTCTTTCATCCTGACTCATTCGAAGATTGCTCCGGAGGCGTCAAAGAGGGAGCAGTCTCTTCCGAAGAACTTCCCGATATTGAAAACCAATACCTCCCTGGCGGCGGAAATTGAAAACCGAGTGGCTTTCAATTTCGCTACCGAAGTAGTTCTTATCCAGATGGTCCCCGAGGAAGCTTCAGAAATCATGCGTGCGCCTTATCGAGCGTGCTCTGATAACAGGCTTTTGAAGCGATCGACACTCGGTGGTATTTTCTAGGAAAATGGTGAAGCAGGTCAAATTGGCTGAATCATGTTCCCTTTGCGGATCAACTCAAGAGTCCGGAATAATTCTCCATCCCCCGAACCTTCCGTCACATTGGCTTTCAAGCCCCGATGATCCGGGCCCAGATGTTTCCAAACTCCCTCCGCATGCGTTACCGGTTTAAAGAACACCTTGGAACTGGCTTCCGGTGTGATCCCCAGAGTTTCAGGAGTTTGTCGATCCAAATGCGGGATAAACCCTTGTTGGGAAACCGTATGTCCCGCCGAAAAACTTTCCGTTTCCTTAAAAACTACGATCACGGGGCAAGTGTGGGAGTGCCCTTGCTCATCGATATATTTTCCTTCGATCACTTCATAACCGGTAATTTCCATAATCCGCCACCCCGCAGCATTTATAAATGCTAATCCCTTACATATTGATTAAATTTTTAATCCGGATTCGGCTCAGGCTCACCCATCCAGAGAGGGTTTTTGGCCGTACCATCGAATTGAGTCGACGTTTTGAATCGTTCGAACTTTCCCTGGACGGCGGCATCGCGGGTTTTGTTCAAAAGAGCCGTTATCTGATCCGTAGTGAGTGGTTTGAAGTTCTTTACGGCCTCCAGATCCTGCTTGAGAACTTCGAGGCTATCGATGCCGCGAATGACAACCGACGTCGGAAGCGTTAGAGCGAATTGCAGACATTCCACAGCAGTGACCGTTTTGCTTTTCAGGATGGCCCCGCTGCCCATCGATTTCATTCCGAGTACGCCAATTTTTTCGCGAACCAGAGTGGGAATGACATTGCGGCTAAAACTGCGAAAATGAGCATCCATAACATTGATAGGCATTTGAACGGTGTCGAAGTGAAAGCTATGTTCAGCCGCCATTTCCAACATTCGCTGATGAACGAGGGGATCCTTATGACCTGTGAAGCCGATAAATCGCAATTTGCCAGCCTTTTTGGCTTCCAGCATCGCTTCCTGAGATCCGCCCGGTGCAAATATGCGATCCGGATCTTCCATTCGAAGCACTTCGTGATGTTGAATCAGATCGATATGATCGGTCTGAAGTCGCTTCAAAGATTCTTCAATTTGTTTCGCAGCCTCTTTCTTCGTTCGTCCATCTATCTTGGTCATCAAAAAGACTTTATTACGATAACCGTCCTGTAAGGCTTTTCCCATGCGTACTTCACTGAGCCCATCATGATAGTCCCAGCAGTTGTCCAGAAAGGTGACCCCAGCATCGATCGCCGAGCGGATGATCTTGATGCTGAGGGATTCTTCTTTCTGTAATCCAATGTGATGGCCACCGATGCCAAGTATGGAAACCTCTTCTCCGGTACTGCCGAGCTTGCGATAACGCATCTCTCCTCGCAGTACATCGGGTACGGTCGGCGGAAAGTCGGTACCACTGATTTTGGGATCGACCTCTTTTCCCGGCTGTTGAGCCTTCACCAGGGAATCGGTCATCATGGCGGAACCCGCGGCCGTGGAGACGGCAGTGATAAATTCTCGTCGTTGCATGCTGCATCAACCTCAGGAGGATTTCTCGTACTATTTTTTCGGCGATTTTTTTTCGGACGCCGATCCGTCCAGTTCCTGCCATTGAGCTTCCGTGATCTCTACGCCGAAGTGACGCGCGGCCTTCTTGATATTGGCGAATGCCTGCGCTCGTTCCTGGTCGGAAACATCTTTGACTTGATTGAAACGGGCCAAAGCATTACGGACATGCGAAGCATCGGTCAACGGTTCTTTTCGCTTGGCGGGAAATGCGTAGACGCTATCGGGAAGATCGCTCTGTTTGGTGAGCGTGCCATGCTTTACATGCGGTTTCCAAGTAGCACGAGTGGCCATGTCGGGTCCCCTAAAGTTTAAACTGTTTCCGCTCAATCTCGAGTGCCAATCTTTCGTAACTGCTTTAAATGATCCTTCAGCACGGGTAAGGTTCTCTCGGCAAATTCCTTTAATTTTACATTTTGCGAGTCTTTAATGACCTGGTTGTACTTTTCTATATCCTGCTCGTGAGTTTTGATCATTCGTTGCACAAACTCTTTATCGAATTTATCGCGAGCAAGCGACTTATACTGGTCGTATTCTTGCTGCTGTTCGGAAGATAATTTCTCAATGAGTGGGAACTTTTCAGATCCGGCCAGTGTTTTAAGATCTTCACAAATTTTGCTATGTTCCGTGGAGAATTGTTCGCCGATTTTCTTAACTTCGGAATGACTCCCCATCATCATGGCCAATTTCCCCAGCTCGAGATCCTGTTTGGATTCCGCAAAGGCAGACTTCACGAAGTCGGCATCATCAAATGCCTTTTTTTCTTCCTTGGATTTCTGCGGCAGCTCAGCGGTCGTGATGGAAAGTATAAAGAGTAAAGCCATACAAATAAGTTCAAAGATTTTCATATCGCCCCCGGAATAACGCTTAATATAAATTAGCGATAATTGATTCCGCACTTTTAATACCAGAATTCATTTTTTCCTGATTATTCGCCAAATTGGATTCGCTGGACTGAAATAAAAAAACGCAACCCGAGTTTTGGGTTGCGTTTCATTTAATGTCTTCTGGGTGTTACCGTCGGAAACCGCGGCCTCCCCAACCACCGCGACCGCCCCAGCCGCCACCCCAGCCACCGCGGCCCCAACCACCGCCATAATAACCTACACTGATACCGCCCCCGTAATATCCAGGATAGCTGCTATAAGAGTAGCTGGGGTAGGAGTAATAGGTGGTAGAAGGATAGTACGTGGGATCACTATAAACTACCGACGGGGAGTAAGTTGGCGTTGAGTAATACGTTGTCGGAGTACCGGAGTAGGTCGTCGATGGCGTATAGTAGCTCGTTGTCGATTGCGGATAGGCTCCTTGGTAGATGACCTGACCGTTTCCACTCATCGGCGGAAGGTTGGTCGGTTGAATGTTCTGACTGTTCGTGTTCTGATTGTTCGAGTTCGTTTCGCTCGTGTTATTCGAGCTCGAGTTCTGGTTCGAATTTTGATTCGAGTTCGGATTGGTTTTGTTGTTTGGATTGTTCGAACTGTTATTGTTGTTGCTCTGCGGTCGATTCGGGTTGTTGGGCTGGTTCGGGTTGGTATTTTGTGGACCATTAGGCATCGGTTGAGCCGGGCCATTTCGATAAATTGGACCTCCATAACCGGGATTTCCGTACACCGGACCGCCGTTGACGGGTCCACCATACCCCGGATTTCCGTAGACAGGACCACGGTATACCGGTTCGCCTCCGCCGCAGCAGCTCGATACTACCGGCGCGGGTTCGTAATAGGCCGCGCTGGAACGTGGCGGGCACTTGGCATTTCCCGTACCTGTGAAAGCGAGCACTGAACCGACCGCCGCCATACTTAAAAGCTTCCTACGCATAGTGTTTCTCCTGTTGAAATAGAATGAAATGCGTACAACGCATGTGACGAAAATATGGGCAAGGTTCATGCCAAAAGGGCGAAGGAAAATTCACGACTTGCAGCGAGGTTTGCAATCTTCTGTTTCTTGAAATTTAGCTTAGTAGAGACATACCCCAAACGAATTCCGACTAACTTAACCCGACGTTATAGGCTGGCGCTTCTCGAGAACTTGGGTGTAAAGGCCGGGAATTTTCCGGATTCGGTTGGGCTAGTTCTGTAAAAATTCCGCCATGTTCGATCAGGGACTGATAATTCCCCTGCTCCACAATTCTTCCGGAATCGAAAACAAATATTCGGTCGGTATCCTGCAAAGAGGAAAGCCGGTGCGCGATCATAATTACCGTTCGGTCGGAACGGGCCTGCTCAATGGCCTGCTGTACAATCCGTTCGCTGATCGTATCCAGAGCGCTTGTAGCTTCATCGAGAATCAGAATCGGCGGATCCTTTAAAAAAATGCGCGCCAAAGCGATGCGTTGACGCTGACCTCCGGAGATGTTGCTTCCCCGTTCGGCGATCTTGGTGGAATAGCCTTCGGGCATCGCAACAATCTCGTCGTGAATGCAGGCGCGAATAGCGGCCTCTCGGATACTGGCTTCATCGCAATCGTCCGAACAGCCGTACCGAATGTTCTCTTCGATGGAACCGCTGAAAATAAAAGGAGATTGGCCTACATAGCCGATCAATTCGCTGATGGAGGAACGGGAGACTTGATCGAGGGGAATACCGCGCAGCCGGACCCTACCGCCATTGGGATGGATAACGCGCATCAGAACCTTGATGAGCGTCGATTTGCCGCAGCCTGAACGACCTACTACCCCGACGGTTTCGCCGTTCATGATCTTCATTTCCACACCGGTCAAAACGCTAACATCCTTGCCGCAACTGGTTTTATAAGCGACATGGAGTTCCTCAATCTCAATAACCGGACCGGTATCATCGTGAGGAACAACGCATTCGTTCGCAATCATATAGGAGCGATCGAGGGGTTGCTCCATCATGCTGATCAGGTCACCCACTCGTAAGGCCGCTTCGTGACCTTCGTCCAGGATGCGATGCACCTCCGCAACAGGAGTCATCACACTCATGAACAAAGCCGAGAATGTGAGGATATCTCCAAAACTATTCTGGCCACTCACGGCAAGATAAACCGCTACAGATAGAACCAACAGGTGAAAAAAGCCTTCAGTCAACGCCTTTCCCGCGCCGAATAAGGCCATGGCCACATGATGTTTCAAGGCATCCGAACGCTGCTGCTCTGTTAAAGCATCGACCTTGGCCACCTCCTGCTGATGGGTATCGGCAACGCGAACGTAATCGAGCCCACCAAGCAATTCAACCACGGTGCCATCGACCAATTCGTTACTTCGAATCAACTTCAAGCGGATGTCTTTCTGGGAAACCAACTGCCAGGCCGTGAGCGAAACGGAGACGGGTACCACTGCGGCCATAACCAACCCCATCCAGGGGGCCTTGTAAAACACGGCCACCAAAGCCATAAGCCCGGTGAGCAGCGCGGGGAAAAAATCGAGAAAGGCGGCCCGCAAAAATCTCATGTAGCCGCCGACATTTCGGGAGATTCGGCCATTGAGACTACCGATTTTTTCATGGGTTAGAGTGCTCAAATCGGCTTTAAGAAGCTGGGCGATCACCTGAACACTCAAGTTTTTTTCAATTCGCGTACAGGTACTCTCCACCACATAACGGCGAATGACATTTATCACTTCGCGCGTCAGCACCAGCAGAGCCACTATGCCGAGGTAGAATCCGGCGATTCGAAAAAGGACGTACCCTCCGGCATGAGTGTGCACACCCTGGCTGAGATCGTCGACGAGTTTCCCCAGAAAAACGGGGACACCAACCGAAGTTAAGCCGGTGATGAACATCAGGAGAGCGGCGGCTCCAAACATCCATTTTTGTTTGAAGGGAACCCGACTCCAGACTTGCCCGCTTCGCACCAGAATCAGTCGCAGTTCGGACCAAAAATGTGATCGAACGTCAGATGAATTCGTTTCCATTCTCTAACTGGTGCCTCTCCCTCGCCATCGCATTTGCCAACGAGGACAATTGCCGACTGGATATGAAATTGCTCAAGTAAGAAAAAACTCGTAAATACCAGGACCAAGACTTCGGGAGATTAATCGTTGAAAAGCAGTTTTTGTACCGTGAAGGGATTTTGCCCAGAAACTTCCAATTTCAGAATTTCAGTTTTTAAGCATCCTTTAAAAAAGCCGCAAGGGAAGGTCATCGGGTTCTTCACTTGCCCTGCCGCGGAGAGCCGCGAAACAGTTTATCGAGCAGCACGATGCGCAACTTATTCAGACGCGCACAATCCTGCGCACTGAATTTGCGAGCTACATCTCTTCACGTCGAGTTTCGAATTTATTTTTCCGCTTTTAGACGGACAATAACTGCAATGCGGATGAGAGTTTCGGGAAATTTGCATCTTCTGGGGAGAGCGGATCGGGCTGGAACACTTCTTGCTTAATATTTCTCAAAACATCTGATCGAAAATCTCGATACTCGGGCCAGGAATCACCAATCACTATCTGAATGTCTACCGAATCAGTGATTTCAAAAGAGGCGGAGAGCCACATAGCAGTGATTTGTCTTTACAAAAGATGAATCGCGAGGCGTTCACAGAAAAGGAATTTCATCTCAAATGAAACTTGGGTTGTATTGCGAATCGGAAGAATGAATTCACACAACTGGATCGACTCCTGAGGAACAAGGGAATATTTCATGTCGGCGATACTGCGAACCACAGATCGAAGGCTTTTCGATTTGGAATCGGAACTCCGCGAAACGCACAAGGATGGGGTTAAAAATCTCCGCCTGACTGCCGAAAGTGGAGAAATCGGCATCGAAGGGGAAGCCCGCAGTTATTACGACAAGCAGCTGCTCTTAGAGCATCTGCGTTCCTACACCGATCAGCGGATTTCCGGCGCACGGCTGATCGTTCGAACCAATATGTATCTGAATGAGCATCTATCGAAAATGAAACCTTACTCCGAAGCCGAGAGCAAACCCCAACCTTTATTTGTTTCTCCGATCAAATATCGTGTGCTGGTCGCCTCCAGCGATCACAACTGGCTGGGCAAGTGCGTTCGTCAGTTAGAAAAAGTCGGATGTAAAGTTTCCGCCGCACGTACAGGAATCGAATGTCTGGAAGAAATCCGCAAAGATATTCCCGACATTCTTGTGGTTCATGATCGGCTGAATTGGGGTGGAGCGACCGGTGTGCTCGCCGCGGCTGCGGACAAAGGATACTTCAACCGCTTGCGGGCTCTCTACTGCGGCATACCGGAGACCAGTTTAGACGAGGTCACTGAAATGCCTCATTTACCTGCGGAAATTTACCTGACCCGTTGCGAGGGCATTGAACAGATCTCGGAATTCGTGCAGTTCGTATCCATTGGTTATTTCGATGGGGCGACTTGCCCCCACGAAATTTCCCGTGTCGAGCATGCCTTCTTTTATCCTCCTCAATAAATTCCACGGCTAAACGCCTTTGGGTTTGTTTTCGGGAAGTTGCCGATCTTCTTTTTCTCAACACTCAATGGAGTTTTCTTCCATGGCCGATACTAAATCGAAAATCCGCTATGCCGTCGTGGGTAGCGGCTGGTTTGCTCAAATTGCGGTTCTCCCTTCGTTTGCGAATGCCCAAAATGCAGAACTGGCCGCGATCGTTTCAGGCGATCCGGTTAAACGCAGTGAACTCGGACAAAAATATCAAGTGCCGGCCTGCGATTACGACGGCTTCGATGAACTGCTCGAAACCGGGAAGATCGATGCGGTGTACATCGCATTGCCCAATTCCATGCATCGCGATTATACCGTAGCCGCCGCCAAGCACGGGGTGCATATCCTCTGCGAGAAACCGCTCGCACCCACCGCAGCGGAATGCCAGGATATGATCGAAGCCTGCCAAGAGCATAACGTTAAGTTGATGACCGCTTACCGGCTGCATTTCGAACCGGGAAACCTGGCCGCCATCGAAGCCGTGCAGAATGGAAAAATCGGTGAAGCGCGATTATTCCATTCGGTTTTCACTCAGCAGGTGGCTGAGGGAAACATTCGATTGAATGCGGATTTGGGCAGTGGTCCGCTTTCCGATCTGGGGATTTATTGCATAAACGCCGCGCGTTATCTATTCCGCGACGAACCGATTGAAGTGACCGCGATGCACGCCAGCAATGGGGAAACTCGATTCAGTGAAGTTCCGGAGATGGTCACGGCCTCCATGCGTTTTCCTAAGGAACGACTGGCCGTGTTCACTTGCGGCTTTGGTGAAGGACAAGTTTCAGAATATCGGGTCGTGGGTACGACCGGCGATCTAAGGATGGAACCGGCCTATTCCTTTCAGGACGATCTGATGATGTATCTGACCGCCGGTGGTAAAACGACGGAAACGAAGTATCGGGTATCGAATCAGGTCGGTGCGGAAATCGTTTACTTCGCGGATTGCATTCAGAACAATCGAACCGTCGAGCCTTGCGGACATGAAGGTCTGGCGGATATTCAAATTATTGAGGCGATTCAGAAATCGGCTCGCATGGGTGGGAAGCCGGTTCCCCTCGATTCGTTTGTGACCAAGACGCGACCCACCCCGCAACAGCAGATGACACTTCCCAAGACCAAGAAACCCACGCTGGTAAATGCGGCTTCACCTTCGGGGGAGAAGTAGGTTTTCTTGGAGATTCCAACTTACCCGGACCTCAAAAGGAGGTTCGGGGCTTTCACATCCCGAAGCCGATGGGATTACAATTTTCCTGAAGTTTGTAATATCCCTTTTCAGTCTGACCGCTCAGGCATGGCTGGCAATCCGGCTCAGTAGTTTCCGCAACGCTTCCATCGAAACCGGTTTGGTGAAGTGATAATTGAAACCCGCGGCATCCGCTCGCTTTTTGTCATCCTCCTGTCCCCAACCGGTCAAAGCTATCAGATTGATGCTTTTCCCCCAGGGATAAGTCCGGATGCGCTTGGCCGCTTCGTAGCCGTTCAATCGGGGCATGCCGATATCCATGAAGATCACTTCGGGCTGATACTCCTCCGCCACTTCCACGGCCATGGCCCCATCGTGCGCTTCTCGTATTTCATAACCCATTATCGAAAGCATCATTGACAAACTCTGCACCGAATCCAGGTTGTCATCGGCAACTAAAATCCGAATGCCCTTGCCATCGACTTCCTCCCCGAGTGCGCAGGTAGTATCGTTTGCTTTCACAGGCTCCGCATCCTCCAGAACTGGTAATCGCACGAGAAACTGGCTGCCATGACCCGGGCCATCACTATGCGCTTCGACGCTTCCATTATGCATTTCAACCAGCCCCTTCACCAGGGAGAGTCCGATTCCTAAACCGCCCTGAGTTCGTTCGAGGGCGGAATCGACTTGGGAAAATATTTCGAAAAGTCGATTCAGATGCTCCGGCCGAATTCCTATTCCGGTATCGGAAATCGATATCGCCACTTCAGCGCCTTCCCGCCGGGCGGTAATCCGAATTTCTCCGCCGCGATCCGTATATTTGGCGGCATTCACCAACAGATTCCCAAAGACCTGAGCGAGCCGAGTGAAATCGCCCTGGATATAGATCGGCTTTTTGGGCAGTTCGACAATCAGCGCGTGACCGGCGGCTTCGATGGCCGGTCGGCTGGATTCGATGGCACTCGTGAGAATCACTTCGAGGGTAACACGCTCTTTCTGAAGGGTAATCTTGCCGCGCGTGATCCGCGAGACATCCAGGAGATCGTCCACGAGTCGGGTGAGATGGGCCCCCTGCCTTTCGATGATCTCGCGAGCATTCTGCAGATCGGGATTGGATTCGCCTTTCAGCTTAAGATATTGGGCGGCATTGCGAATGGGAGCCAGGGGATTGCGCAGTTCGTGTCCTAGAATGGCGAGAAATTCATCCTTTCTACGGTCGGTTTCCTGAAGTTGCTTCAACAATCGGAGTCGTTCGTAGCTGATGGTCACGTAGTGGGTGACGGTGCTGAGAAATTCCAATTCGTCCGCCTCGAACCAATCCCGCGAACGACTGGCGAATGATAAAGTCCCCAACAATTTTCCGCCGACGATCAGCGGGTTGCAGGCATAGGCGCGCAGACCCAGCCCTTTGATCAACTGCGTCTTGGAATCCTCGCTCTGTTGAATGAAATTGGCCACCATGGAACGCCGGTGCAGAGCAACGTTGCCACAAATGGCTTGCCCAAAATTCAATCGTGTCAGTCGAGGCAAATCTTCCGGTGGAATTCCGAGGCAGGAATTGAGCCGCAATTCGCTTCCGCTTTCCGTGACCAGAAAATTGATGTAGCAATCGAGTCCGAAGTGCGGAGCGATATTCGCAAAAAGTTTCTGCATCATGCTGCCTGGATCTTCCGTAGTCAGCAAAATGGCCGCGGCTTCCCAAAGTAGTCTCTGGCGATCGGCTGCTTTTTTGGTTTCATCGATATCCGTGCAAGTCCCAAACCATCGGATGATTCTGCCGCTTTCGTCGCGAACCGGGACAGCTCGACCCAAATGCCAGCGATAGCCGGCATTTAAAGAATTGAATAAGCGAAATTCGATTTCATAAACGTTTCCGGTCTTGAGGGAGTCGTACCAGCGCGCCAGGCAATTCCCGATATCGTCCGGATGCACTACCGGTCGCCAGACGTCAGAGCCGATGCCCTCGGAAAGAAACCCGGTAAATTCCTGCCAGCGTTTATTGAAATAATCGAGATAGCCATCCGCGCGAGCCATCCAGACGATTTGCGGCAGGGCATCGGCCAGCTGCCGGAAGCGAGATTCGCTCTGCCGAGCGGCGGTTTCGGATTGAACGGCTTTACGCGCTTTCTCCTCGGCCAGCGTTCGCGCGGCTTCTTCGAGTTCCAGTCTTCGGACTGTGTCTTCCTGAATTTTGCGTTCCGTCAGATCGGTGACTACTAAACCTAAGGCGATACTACCGGATAACGGAAGCACATTTAAAGCCAAGTGGACGGGAATCGAAGCCCCCTCCTTGGGATGCAGCAAAAATTCCCGTTGAATCTGAGTGCTTTGAGCTTCATGCAGCACTCTATGCCATTCGGATCGATCGAAGGGCGCTATGAATTGCTCGAAGGAACTTCCCCGGACCTTCTCCTGTGAAACATTGATCATGCTCGCAAAAGAGTGATTGCAATAGAGGATTGTCCCATCCAGACTTAAACTGGCGGCTCCCTGCCCAGGTTGCATAGCTTCGATCAGGACCCGATAAAACTGATCGGCTCCTTCCAGCGTATAAACTCGATGTCCGTTTGGGCCGGCGACTACTAAGGCATCGACCTCCCCACTGCGAATGGCCTCGAGCGTCGCTTCCGTTTCGATCAAACGAAGTTTGAGTTCTTCGTTTTCCGTCCGAAGCTGCTCAATGTCTGGGTAGTCAGGCATGGCCCGCATCCTTTTCGGTACCCGCGGGTTTGCGAACGATATTCAGGCCGCGCAATACTTCTTCTGTTTCGAGAAGGTCGCCTACCAGTCGTCGAATCGGGAGCGGCAGTACTTTGATGAGCGTGGGAGTAACGATGATCTGCTGTTCCTTTGCCAGATGCGGTTGCTGATGGATATCAATTATTTCGAGTTCGTAGCAGTCTTTCAAATATTCTTCGCAGACTTTTTGAATGCGTTCCAGGACTTCCTGGGTTCGCGCGGTCACTCCGGCCACGTAGAGACGCAAAAAGTACTTTTCCGCTCCGATCCTGTTCGCTGCCTCGGGGAGGGATTCCCACCGGTCGTTTTCCATGGCATTCTCTTATTTCCTGCGCGGACGTAGTTGCAGCCCAACCAGAAGGCTTTCAGTATCGGATAAATCGCCAATGATTTTTCGCAATGGCTCGGGCAATTTACGGACGAGTGTCGGGATCGCCACGATCTGATCTCCTGCCGCGAGTTGCGGATTGACCAGAAGATCGATCACTTCGATCTTGTAGCGACCGGCCAGATGTTCTTCGCAGACTTTTTTCAAGTTAGAGAAAGCCGTTAAGGATTTTGGAGTATGACCCGCCACATATAAGCGCAGCTCCCAGACATTCGGGTCTATTAGGGCTTGTACTCGTTCGATGGATTGCTCGCCCATGGCCGAGTTCCTCCTTTTTCATCGTGCTGAGGAAATTACGGGGTCACTTCCACCCAGTAATATCCCTTTATCGCTCAGGCTAAATTGCCGTATATGCTTGGAATGGGGCATTCCGCGCGATTTCAAAACAAATAACGATCCGCTTCGCGCACCCTCTTTCTCCTGATCGCGCAGTAAAACCCAGGTATCGATAATCGAAGAAATTCCGAAATCGGTCGCCTCCGGGGTGAAACCATTCCGAATGAGGTTCGTGAACAGGCTGGTGATTCCACGACTTTTCAAAAAATCTACCAGTCGAACCAGCATGCCTTCCGTTTCCGGGCCCGTTCCCGCCGCGATAAAGTTACTGATTGGATCGATGACCACGATCTTGGGTGCAATATCACTGACAGCCCGGTTAATCAGCGCCAGATGCATCTCCAGCCCGTACATGCTCGGCCGATGGGACAGGATTTTCAGCAATCCCTGGCCGACACACTTTTCCAGGTCGAGTCCTATGGAACGCATATTTCGGATTAACTGTCCCGGAGATTCTTCGAACGAGAAATAGATACATTTCTCCCCGCGCTGGCAGGCGGCGGCAGCAAAATGCGCAGCCAAACTGGTTTTACCGGTTCCGGCCGTGCCCGAAATCAAGACGCTGGTTCCCCGCAGATAACCTTTCCCTCCGAGCATCTGGTCCAGTGCGGTAACACCCGTTGAAACCCGATCTGTAAATGCCGGATGATTCATTCCGGCCGAGGTAATCGGTACGACCCAAAGCCCATCGGAATCTATGAGGAAAGGAAATTCATTGGTACCATGAGCCGAGCCGCGATATTTGACGATCCGCATCCGGCGCGTGGAAACCTGTTCGGTGACCCGATGGTCGATCATGATTACACAATCCGAGACATATTCTTCAAATCCAAAGCGCGTTAAAGTACCTTCCCCGCGCTCGGCGGTAATTACCGCGGTTACTCCCTTTTCTTTCAACCAGCGGAAAAGTCGGCGAATCTCCGCTCGCAAGATTTGCATGTCGGAGAAACCGCTGAACAGAACCTCCAGAGTATCCAGTACTACTCGCTTGGCACCGATGGAATTAATGGCATGGGCGATGCGTACAAATATCCCTTCCAGATCGTATTCTCCGGTCTCGCTGATCTCACTTCGTTCCAGATAAACGTAGTCGACCAGGAGTTTTTTTTCGGCGATCAAGCGCTCCAGATCAAACCCCAGGGAACGAACATTGGCAGCCAGATCGGCGGCCGTCTCCTCGAAGGCCATCATCAGTCCGGGTTCGTTAAACTGAGTGGCCCCCCGCACGAGAAATTCGATGCTCAGCAGAGTTTTTCCGCAGCCCGGGCCGCCGCAAATCAACGTTGGGCGAGCTAGAGGAAATCCTCCCGAAGTCACTTCGTCCAAGCCTTTGATTCCAGTCGGGCATTTCGGAAGAGTCTGCATGGCGTGATTCCTGGTGGTTTCAATCGACTGACTCACTTGATCGATTCTCCCAGCGGACGATTTTTATTAAAAAAGTAAGACCTGGATTTCTCAGCACACTGTTATCTTGATTGATTCACAGGAATGAGTCTGTCGGCTTTTAAACTTACTAACGATTTACTGTCATTCTGGGCCGATTTCAGAGCTAGAGTTTTTAATCCGATCCCGAGAATATTTCGTAGGGAACTGTAAAAGCAAAGAGCGTCCGGTTTTTACGCCGAGGCCGCTCTTTGCTTTTTAGACCGTTATCTAGGGAACCGAGGAATACTCTAAACGTCGGTTAGTTTCTCGGGTTGTCAGAGGGACAATTCGGAAAGTTGGTCCCAGACCAACCAATGAACCAACGGCTGTAGCAAGCAGAGTGATCCAGGTGCCGGCGAAGGCAAACCAGGAAATCCGAGTCGCGGCATCCCAGGCCGCTTTTTCCGCACGTTCTTGAGCCTGGGGATCGTTTACAAAATCATTGAGTTGCTTCTTCCAGCTATCTACCATCTCGGGGGAAACCCCATTTTGGCGAGCTACCGCTTCCCAATTTTGGTTCGTACTCACACTGGAGATCCCGGGTGCCATGGCCGACATGGTGTTCAATCCCGTCTTGACTCCAATTGCCCCGAAGATGAGAAGTAAAAAGCAGACCACGGACCACATAACTACCCCGTGGAGAATGGCTTCCACTTTATTTTCCCGGGTGATAAACAGACTTGTAACGAGGCCTCCCACGAATAGTGCACTGGCACTGATCAGTAGCGTCCAAACTATCGCCCCGATTTGGAGACTCTTGGGATTCACTTTTTCGCTTATCGATAATCCGACGGCCGCACCCAGGATAGCCAGTAGAGAGTAAAAACCGATGGCGATCAAAGCGCCGCCCAGTATCGCTCCCCAGTTAATCCGCGTGCCGACGGAGTTGAATTCTTTATTGGCACTCATATAGAGTTCGTCGCTCATAACACTATCTCCTGTAAATATGTGAAACCCATTTCGGAGGATACCGTTCAATCAGTATCTCTTACCGTAGGGGGTAAATTTCCCGCGTTATCGGTTGCAGCCGCCGAACAAAAACGCCAGGATGATAAAGGGCAACGGCAGCCCCAGTAGCATGGATGCCAAACCCCACCGCAAATTTCCGGCTCGTCGAATCGTATTGCGCAACATGGTCAACTCCTTATTTCTAGGTGAGTCAATTTCGCTCACCTTTGGGAATGAATCCATTTCAGACAGATGAAGTCAGACTTAAGCAAAAAGTGTTCCAACTATTTTTGCGGCAACCCGAGTTGAAACGAAAATGACTTTGCGATTGGGTATGAAATCCCAATCGCAAAGTGAACGAAAAGCTATATAGGGAACCGCCGGAAGAAACACTCGGCGGATTAAGTGGGAGGGTATATGAACACTGATCGAGAATGGGTTATTCTTGAATCAGATTATTTTTTCCTGCGGGGAAACTGCTGGAGATTCTTTGCTCGACAAGAGGGGATCTTGTCAGGCTCAATTCGAAGAACCTTGTTCGCGAGCCGATAGTTTGAAAAAATGAAACTCGGATCCGCATAAAATAGAGGACATCAGGAAGGTCATGCGAGTTCGCTCCAAGAGAACTTTATTAAAAATCCAGTCGTGTTTACCTCGCAATGGCTGTGCCAGACTCAAAATTGTTTCAATCAATTTCATCCACAGGGCGGAATCTCGGCTAATGACCTGAGAAGGTGCGAGGAGTATGAGTCCTCGCAGGGCCTTAAGAGTGGGTTCCCCGAAAATTTCCGTCCGGCGCTGGACGATGCCGCACTCAAGTTTGAGAAGTTACTTGCGCGATGGTACGGCGGAGATCATTTAGGAGCGAGTAGGAAATTTTCCTGATTCGAGTCGCATCATAAAACCGGCACGAATTATGCATTTTGCCTTTTGAATTTCTGGAGAGTTCCGATTTGTAAGCTGTGAAAATTCCAGGAGTTACATCATCATGCAGAATCCCAAGGAAGACCCGAAGCCCGCAATTCGGATATTACTAATCGATTTGAATCTCGAAACGGAAGCCTTAATCCAAAGCTATATCAGAAAAATCGAACATGCTCGCTTCCATCTCGATTCGACGACCGACCTCGGATGCGCTGCGGAATCGATACGGGAAAATCGACACGATATCTACCTACTTCATTTTTCCCCCGCCGGGACCAAACATCTGGATTTTTTGAAGGCCGTTCGAAAGGAGGGTTCCAAGAATCTCATCCTGACCCTTCTGGATACCGCCGACGAGAAAGCCGAACGGCTCTTAATGGAGGCCGGAGCGAATGATATTCTCGTCCAGGACCAGTTCGATTCGTCCGATTTGGATCGCACCATCCGCTATGCTTTACTTCAGAGGAAATCCGAAGCACAGCTGGAACGCCTGATCCAAGAAAGGACGCTCGAGCTGGCATTTGCCAATCAGACATTGCTGCTAGCGGATAAGCGGAAAAACGAATTTCTGGCTAGTCTGGCTCATGAACTTCGAAATCCCCTCACGCCCATCCAAAATGCGCTGGAAGTTATCCAAAATTCCAGCCAGCAACCTGGCCAAGTGGAGAAAGCGCGAGGAATCATCGAACGCCAATTGCAGGATCTGATTCGCTTAATCGACGACTTTCTCGTCATCTCCCGAATCACTCGAAATAAGCTAACACTTCAATCGGAACAACTCGATTTGGCCGATGTTCTAAATCACTCGCTGGAAACTAATCAGCCTCTGATCGATAAAGCGCATTTGAAAATCGAAAAGAATTTCCAGGAAGGAGATTGTTTCGTGTACGGAGATCGCATGCGATTGGAGCAGATTTTTGGCAACCTGCTCAACAACGCCATCAAGTTCAATCGACCTCATGGTAAGATCACTCTATCGGTTAAAGCAGAGAAGAAGCAGTACGTTACGCGAATTGCCGACACGGGAATCGGAATACCTCGACTGGAGTTGCAGGCTCTGTTAGCGTCTACCCGAAGCGAAGCCTTTAAACCCAACCATACTTCCAACGGCCTCGGTTTGGGCCTCACTCTCGTCAAAAAACTCGTTGAGATGCACGGCGGCTCCGTATCAATTCAAAGCGCGGGCAAAGACCAGGGCACCGAGGCCATCGTCCGACTCCCCAAATGGACGCGATGCGAAGAATCTTCGGCCTCCTCGAAGTCGGCGACCAAAGGCGCCCTGTAAGCACCGGAAAGATTTTGTCCTCGATTACGCATTTCAGTGCTCAATTCGGACAGCTTTTGCACAAAAAACGCTATTTACTTGGATTATCTAAGGCCTTTTTGGGCAATTTACCGCATTGGCATGGGAAATGCTTTATTAACAGAAACGATTTAGGAGGAATATGGATATGATCTTGTCACCGCGAATTTCACAGAGCATTGCACACGAAGAGAGCCTATGTTCCGTGGAAGAATTTGTCATTGATGATCGGGAGCAACTGAGCCCAGCCGAGCTGGTGCAGCAAAAACTTCAGACGCTTTTGCCCAGCCGTTTAATACCGGTCAGTGCCTTACATATGGAACGAGTTGTGAATCGATTCAACGGAAGATCCCGAAATTAAGCCTCAGGTTGCGCGCCACGGATGGCCTATACATTTTTCTATTTTGCAAATCTCCACTCTTTCATATTTTTCGCAATAGTCCACTAATCACTTTTCCGCGGCATCCTTCTTGCGAGACTTCTAGCGACGGAATTACTCAACTAGGAGGCAGAAAAATGCGATCGATATATATTTCAGGCTTAGCGGTATTAGCACTTACAGCTAACGCAACCGCTCAACGTGCCCCCGCTGGAGGTACCCCTCAGGCGCCCTCGGGTGGTAACACGACTCCCCAGACCCCTCAAGGAGGCAATAATCCGACCGCACCCGCGGGAGGCCAGAACCAACCGCAAAACCCAGGCACTAACCCGGGGACAGGAAACCAACAGAATCCCACTCAAAACCCCAATCAAAACCCGAAGCAAAATACCAATCCGCTACCGAACAATCAGAACTTTAATGCGCAACGGCCGTACAACTATCCGTTCTCGATTTACGGTATGAACGGCGTTTCGAAGTCTTTGAACCTCACCCAGGCACAAATGGACCGGCTGAACTCGCTCACCCAGAACACTCAAAATCGATTCAACCGCGATTTCTCCGGACTGAGCAATTTGAATGAGACCGAGCGAGCCAACCGAATGAATGAACTCAATCGCCAATATCAATCCGCCTGGATGAGTGGCGCTCGAGATATTTTTAATCAGAATCAATTCAATCGCTATCAGCAATTACACTATCAATACGGAGGCTTCAATACCTTGAATGACCCGGATATTCAGACGAAACTTAATCTGACTGCGCAACAGAAAAACAATCTTTCGAACTCCATCGATTGGAGTCGCCAGCAATTGCAGGAGATTCAACGCGTGGGCCAAAGCAATCCGGATCGTGGAAATGTTATGTATAGGGAATATCAGTCACAGTATCAAAATCGATTGAATCAGTTTTTAACCCCCGAACAACAAAAAGTCTGGCAACAACTTGTTGGAGAAAGTTATAACTTCCAACCGACTTTCAACAATACTAATCCCAATACGTCCCCGAATAACTCTAACAACTCTAATACGCCACCCAGGTAACTAATTATCAACATCTTGTCCGGACATTACAACTGTCCGGACTTTCTCATCCATTTCTCGATACATACACCCATTCTCGGCATATTAGTTGCGATGCATTTTCCAATTGAGAAACTCATTGGTTCAGGAGCCGAGTCGTGTACTCTCTATTACTAATTTCGCTGTTCAGTTTCGCTCAACAGGATGTTCAAATTTCCAAAACAGAAAAATATTATTTTGCGGTAATGTCCTGGGAATCGCAACCGTATGATCCGCTGAAAACCCATACCTTCGCTACGGTGATCCACATGAAGGACGGCAAGGCGGAACAGACGACGCTTTCCTGGTTTCCGGCTACCGAAGTAGTCCGACCCGTGCAAATACTTCCGGAAAAAGGAACTAATCTCAGTCTGGAAAAGTCCCTGGAATTTGCAACGCAAAACAAACTTCGAGTCAGTCTGTGGGGACCCTTCGAAGTCAGCGAAAAGTTCTATGACTCTTTCAAATTACATGTCGGTAAGTTTGATCGGGGAGAAGTCGCTTACCGCCCCTGCAGTGGAATTTCCGTGAATAAAGATTCCGTATTCGATTGCGCTCATGCGGTCGAGAATTTTTATCGAAAGGATCAATCTTTCATTGGACCGATGGGTTTTGGAGACGAAGTTTCCGCAAGAATCGCAACGGAATTATCTGGCGAGTATCTCGACGGAAAGAAACCTCATCCGGAAGTGCTGGAAAAGCTCGGACTGGACAAATACCCGTTTACCAAAAAGGATTTAATCCTTCCGACGGCCGTCGGGGAAGATATTAAAAAGCCCCGCCCCTGAGAAGCGCATAGAAGAGGCCTCGGCAAACGCCGAGGCCTCTGTGCCAATGATTCATCAGAAATTAAACCAACTCTCGAATCACCTGACTTTCGACAATATGCGTTGGCCGACCGGTGGGATCGAGCACCATGGTGCTATCCGGATCGATACCGATGGCCTTGTAAATTGTCGCGAATACTTCGCTATGCGTGACGGGACGATCTTTAGCGTTTTCACCGAGGCGATCCGTGGAACCGACTACTTGTCCGGTCCGTAAAGCCCCTCCCGCGAGAATAGCACTACAAACCTGCGGCCAGTGGTCGCGTCCCGCTTCCTTATTGATGCGCGGCGTTCTGCCCATTTCTCCCCAGGCAATCACTACCACATCATTCAGCATGCCACGCTGCTTCAAATCATCGGTCAGGGCCGACAGAGCTTGATCCAGCTTTCGACCATGATCTCGGACCAGGTCGAAGTTCTTGCTATGACTATCCCAGCGACCAAAAGACAGGGTCACGCAGCGGACGCCTGCTTCCACGAGTCGTCGGGCCAGCAGAACCTGGTCGTTCACCGTAGGGGCGCCATCGTATTGGAACTGGTAAGGTTTTCCGTCCCCGTATCGCTTGCGCGAGGATTCGGGTTCCTTGCTGAGATCCAGCGCATCCAATAGCTTGCTCGAGGTCAGCACATTCAGCGCTCTTTCGCTGGCGGCGTCCATCCCCCGGATGTTTCCACTGGCATCGATTTCGCGACGAAGATTGTCAAACGAAGTTAACAGTTCCTTGCGATCACCCAAGGATTGCTGATTGATCGTCGACAGTTTCATGTTCGCCAGGTCGGGCCCTTCCGGCTTGAAAGCGGCATACGGTGCCCCTAGGAAACCGGGACCGCCGCAATCCGACCAGGGAAGGTGAGCCGTCTTCGCGGCCAAACCGACGAAAGGAGGCACGCTCGGATCTCCCGGGCCTAGCACTTTGGACAATAAGGATCCCATGCTCGGCCATCCGCCGATATTGGCGTTTGCTCGAGGAGGTTTGCCCGTGGTGCACTGAATGGCGTCGTGTCCCCCGGTCGAACCGACGATCGAGCGAATAATCGCATAATCGTTCATTCGCTTGGCAATTTCGGGAAAACACTCGCCGATCTGGATGCCATTCACGGCCGTACTGATCGGTTTGAATTCTCCGCGAATCTCGCTGGGAGCTTCTGGCTTTAAATCGAACGTGTCCTGATGGGGTGGACCGCCGCCCAGGAAAATATTGATTACGGCTTTGGGTGAAGTCTGCTTTTGGCTGGCCTCAGCACGGAAAATATCCGCCAAGGTCAGATTTGTAGCACCAAAGGCAAACGCACCAATTTTCAGGAAGGATCTACGATTAACGCCATCGCAATATTTCTGCGGAGAACCGAATAGCGTAAGCATATTATCCCCTTGTAGAGTAAAGGGACGGTGGGAATTAACTTATGTATTTATAACTAACCGAACGAAATCGATCAAGGAGAATCCCGGGCAGGCGATCTTTTTACCGGGATCATGGCTAATTGTCGGCGAGCTACTATCCAATTATACACTGGCGGGCGCTATCAGCTCATTAATCCGGCGTAGAAATCCTGTGAGATCCTTCAGTTTCGACCCCTCTGCCAGCACGGCCTGATCGTACAGCAACCGGATCGTATCCTCCACTTTAGGATCGCTTGGATTGGCCGCGTAGACATTCTGCAGTTTTTTCACCACAGCATGATTGGGGTTCAACTCAAATATCCGCTTGGTGTTCAGTTCCCCATCCCCAATCCTACCCATTCGCTGCAGCAGCCTTTCGCGATTGGCAGTCAGCGCTCCGGCATCGGCAACGAGACAGGAGGCCGATTCGGAGAGGCGATTGGACAGACGCACATCCGAAATCTCGGCGACCTTTTCCTTGATCGTCTTGAACAGATCCTGGAAAGCGGCGGCGTCGGGTGCCGGTTCGTCGAGGTCTGGTAGAGTTCCCTGATCGACCGCCACCATTTTCTTACCTTTGAACTCGGTCAAATAGGTGATCATGTACTCGTCCATGTTGTTCGTCATCAACAGGACGTCGTAGCCTTTCTTTTTGAAGGCTTCGAGGAGAGGAGATTGAGCAAGAAACTCTCGAGTTTCACCGACCAGATAGTAAATGTCCTTCTGCGATTCCGGCATCTTGGAGACATAATCGCTCAGGGAAGTCAATTCGCCCGCCGGGGTATTCAAACTTTCGATCAAGAGCAGATCAGCCAGTTTTTCCTTGTTCGTCCAATCGTTGGCAATCCCCTCCTTGAGGAAGTCGCCGAACTGCTTGAAGAAGGGAATGTATTTATCCTTCTGGGTATTCTTCATACCCTCCAGTTCTTCGAGGATATGACGCACCAACCCCTTCTGCATCTTGTCCAGCACGGCGTTCTGCTGCAGCATTTCTCGAGAGATGTTCAAGGGCAAGTCGCCCGAATCGACGATTCCACGCACAAACCGCAGATAAGGAGGCAGCAACCCTTCGCACGAATCCATGATCAGGACGCGTTGAATGTAAAGTTGAACGCCTTTGGGTTCTTCCCATTGATAGGTCAAAGGCCGCTTGGCGGGAATGAACAACAGCACCTTGTATTGAAGGTTGCCTTCCACGTTGTAGTGGAGCACGCTCAGCGGTTTTTCGAAATCGCCGCTGATATTCTGGTAGAAGCTGTTGTATTCCTCTTCTTGAACTTCGTTTTTCGACTTCAACCAGAGTGCCGTGCGCGAATTTAGAGTCTCCTCTACCGGGCCCTTGTTTTCTTCCTGCTCGGCGAACAAAACGACTGGGAATTCGACGAAATCCGAGAATTTCTTCACCAGAGCGCTGATGCGATAAGGTTCGAGATACTCCAGGGCATCTTCCTTCAGATACAGAATGACGTCCGTACCCCGCTTGTCGCGAATCGTCGGTTCCACACTGAAGGTGCCCTGGCCGTCCGATTCCCAGCGTACCGCGTCTTTTTCTCCGGCCGCCCGGCTGAGAACGACCACTTTATCGGCAACCATGAACGAAGAATAGAAACCGACGCCGAACTGGCCGATGAGATCCGGCTTGCTGGAGGCATTCTGAGATTTCAGCGCTTCGATGAAGCCCCGGGTCCCCGATTTAGCGATAGTTCCGAGGTGTTCGACAATCGTTTCCCGGTTCATACCGACGCCGTTGTCGGAAATCGTCAGCGTTTTGGCGGCTTTATCGGGTGTAATCGTGATTTTCCAGTCCCGGTCGCCTTCCAGGAGGTCTTCCTTGCTCAGAGAATCGAAGCGGAGCTTGTTGATGGCATCGCTGGCGTTCGAGATCAATTCCCGGATGAAGATTTCCCGGTTGGAATAGAGCGAATGTGTAATCAGATGAAGCAGTTGTTTTAATTCTGTCTTGAATTCCATGCTGGATTTGGCTTCTGCAGTCATCGGTACGCGATCTCCCATCCAAAAAGGGTCGGAATACTTGTAACTCGTGTCAGGAACAACAAAACTATTCAATTCTCGTGCCGGGACTGGACGATGCCCTACGGAATACCCTAAAAAAATAGTAACTTAAAGCGAGAGGTAGCCATGCAA
Organism: Telmatocola sphagniphila; assembly: GCF_018398935.1. GTDB lineage: Bacteria > Planctomycetota > Planctomycetia > Gemmatales > Gemmataceae > Telmatocola > Telmatocola sphagniphila. The sequence goes on from NZ_CP074694.1 coordinate 3,501,953, forward strand.
GTCGATATTAATGAAGTGACTGATCCCGATTTCAAGCCCGTTTCAACCTCCACTGCCCTTTTACTGTGGTTTTTCGTCTGTGTCGGGCTGCCGTTCATGATTTTGTCTGCATTCTGGGCCAACGGCTTCCTCGGATTCAAACTGTAATTCGGCGTTGTTATAGACTTCGGGTCGCTCCGTACGGGTCCGTTTAAACCGGTGCGACCTGAAAACAATTTTAAAATTTTCGCTCCCCCTGAAATTATTCACTCCGTCATCGCGGCAACTTCTGCCAACTTGGCAGTCTTGAACTGTCACTTTTCTGTTGCGTGGGAGTGGTTTTACTTTAAGATGGAGCGATGAACTCCCTCCTTTTTCTCGTTAGCGGCTTAACACTCTTTATGACCTCCGATAATTCGCTGCTGGAGAAGCTGCGCTACGATAGCACCGCGCACAAAACGCTTCCCTACAGATTCCTGAAACCGGCCCAGATCGAACAGGGCAAGAAGTACCCCCTGGTGATTTTTCTGCACGGGGCTGGGGAGCGCGGCACGGATAACGAAGCTCAGTTGAAACATGGGATTTCCAACTTTACCAGCAAGGAGAACCGGGAGAAACATCCTTGTTTCCTGATTGCCCCGCAGTGCCCGGAGGCTCGAAAATGGGTGGAAGTGGACTGGTCGGCCCGTACGCATCTGATGCCAGCGGAGCCGTCCGAACCGATGGGGGCTCTGTTGGAATTGATCGAAAAGACCATGAAGGATTATCCGATCGATCCCGAGCGCGTCTACGTCACCGGATTATCCATGGGCGGCTACGGCACCTGGGATCTGATGGCCCGACGACCGAAATTGATCGCGGCGGCGATACCGGTCTGCGGCGGAGCCGATGAGCATACTGCCGAGAAAATCCAACATATTCCCGTCTGGGTATTTCATGGGGATCAGGATACGGCGGTAGCTCCCCAAAGATCCCGAAATATGGTGGCGGCTTTGAAAAAGGCCGGTGGATCTCCAAAGTATACGGAGTATAAAGGGGTCGGCCACGATTCCTGGACCGCCACTTACAATAACGCCGACGTGATGCAATGGCTTTTCGCCCAGAAGAACTCCCCCAAATAAACCACCCTATGCTGGCAGAACTGAAGCTGCTTATCACTGCGGGTAATCCGATCATTACCATCGATACGCGTGAGGAGGAGCGGGCCGCCCAGATCGTCCGTAAAGTCGCCGAGGAGCTTTGCTTTCCCCTTTTCGAATGGGCGATCACCCGCGGCCTGCAACGCACCATCCCCACTGTCACGGAAACCGGAATCAAGCCCGGCAAAGCGCCGCCCGCCCTCGAATACATTCTCGACAATAAAGGGAATCGAGAGATTTATCTCTTTTACGAGTTGGCCGCCCACACCCGCGATCCCATCGTCGCGCGGCAGTTGCAGGAGATTTATAACCGATCGACCACGACGCTGATTCTTATCAATCGAGAATCCCTGCCCGAGACGATCAATCGAATGACTGTGCCGGTCACCTTGAAGCTGCCAGACGCCGGGGAGGTCGAGTTCTTAGTCAAAGAAACCTATCGTTCGCTGAAAGAAACCAGCTATGTGGAGATCTCTTCCTCGCTGACCAAGCGGGAAATGGAGCAATTGGTGCAGTCTCTTCGAGGACTGACCACTCTGGAGATCAATCGCATAATCCGGGCCTCCATTCTCGAAGACTACGCACTTTCCAGCGAAGATCTGCCACGAGTTGTAGAGATGAAGCGAAACCTGCTGAAATCGGCGGGTTGCCTGGAATCGATCGGCGTGAATTTTGCCCCCGAAGATATCGGCGGTTTAGCGTCTCTCAAAAAGTGGTTGAGCCGGCGGCGTGGCGGGATGTCTTCGAAAGCCAGAGCTTTCGGGCTCGATCCGCCGCGCGGCATCCTGCTGCTAGGTGTTCAAGGCTGCGGTAAAAGTCTCTGCGCGAAGATCGTCGCCGCCGACTGGGGCATGCCGCTGCTCCGCATGGATCCGGGGGTTTTGTATCAGAAATTTATCGGGGAATCGGAGAATCGGTTGCGGGAAGCCCTGGCCCAGGCCGAATCGATGGCTCCGGTAATTCTCTGGATCGACGAAATCGAGAAAGCTTTCGCCTCCTCTTCCAGCAGTTCTGCAGATGGCGGTCTATCGCAGCGGATGTTCGGCACGCTGTTGACCTGGATGCAGGATCACCGCAGCCCCATCTTCATGGTAGCCACGGCGAACAACATCTCCGCTCTGCCGCCGGAATTGATGCGCAAAGGCCGTTTTGATGAGATTTTCTTCGTCGATCTCCCAAACGATGCTGTCCGGCGGGACATCTGGAAAATTCACCTGCAGCGCCGCCAACGCGACCCGAAATCGTTTAATCTCGAAAGACTGGCCGCGAAAAGCGAAGGCTTCAGTGGAGCCGAAATCGAACAGGCAGTTATCAGCGGCATGTTCGTGGCGTTCGCCGAGCGTTGCGAACTCTCCGATGACTTACTGATCAAGGAAATTGAGACGACCCGGCCCTTGTACAAGATGATGAGCGGAAAAATCAACAAGCTCCGCCGCTGGGCGAAAAACCGCTGCGTCTCGGCAGAATGACTCCCGTTTGATCTTTCGATCGTATTCCTTTCGAATGAACCAGTTCTTCCAGTTGTAGTGCTCAAATCGACTGCATAAACCTGTCGGATTTCGCGGATTCCAATTGCTAAAACGACACAGATTACACAGAATAGGCAGTTCTCGCGGACTTTAGAGTTTGACTAACTGAAAAACGCGGAATTTCCGCTCTTTTTCACTAAGGCGAAACTTATTTTCAGTCCCGAATCAGCCGCTTTGAGATCCGGCAGAAGTTATTTGCGGCTGCAATAAATGGAATAGTAATTCTGGCGAATGAATCGGTAAACGCAGTACAATCGTCAAAATCGATATCTATTGCGCTACTGCGATTCTAGTGAGATCTGCATCTATGAAGCCATCCTCCGTTTTTCGCAAATTCATGATCGTCGTGGCGAGCATGGTTTGCGTCGGCTATCTGGTGTTCCGCGCGGCCTACACCTTCAATCATTCCACCAATTATGCCACCTTCGCGTCCCTGTTCCTCTACATTGGGGAACTGTTCGGCATCATTAACTTGCTGCTTTACTTCCTGCAGGTTTGGGAAGTGAAAGAACCGGCGGCCATGCCGGTGATCGAAGGGCGAACCGTCGATGTGTTCGTTCCGACATACAACGAGGATCCGCAACTTCTGCGAGCGACCCTCGAAGCCTGCGTTCGCATGGATTACCCGCACCGCACCTTCGTCCTCGACGACGGACGTAGGCCGGAAGTAGCGGCCCTCGCCCACGAACTCGGTGTGAATTACATCACCCGGCCCGATAATCGCCACGCCAAAGCCGGGAACCTGAATAACGCTTTCGAGCAGACCGACGGTGAATTCGTCATCATCCTCGATGCCGACCACGTTCCGGAACCTCACTTCATTACCCGACTGATTGGATACTTCGCCGACGAGCGAGTCGGTTTTGTCCAGACGCCGCACGCTTTTTACAACTTCGATTCGTTCCAGGCTCAGTTGAATCACAAATCGCGCAAGTACTGGGAAGAAGGCGATTTGTTCTACCGGGTGATCCAGCCTGGTCGTAATCACTGGAATGCCCCGATTTTCGCCGGTTCGGCGGCCATGTTCCGTCGGAGTTCGCTCAAGGATATTGGCTATATCGCCGTTGAAACGATCACCGAAGACCTGCACACCGGGATGCGTATGCACGCTCGGGGCTGGAAAGGAATCGCCATCACGGAACGACTGGTGGCCGGTCAGGCCGCTCCCGATATCACCACCTTCCATGCTCAACGCCTGCGTTGGGGTGAAGGTAACCTGTCGATCATGGCCTACGATCAACCGCTGACGATGCGCGGCCTGTCCATGCCGCAGCGGCTATGCTACTTCGGCTCGATGATTCACTGGGCGAGTGGTGTTTTCAAGCTCGCGATTTATATGACGCCGATTTTGATGCTCTTTACGGGCGTCCCGCCGGTGCGTGAATTCTCCTGGGAATTGGCCGTCGTTACCGTCGTTTACCTACTCGTTTCGCTGATGGCTTTGAAGATCGTCAGCAACGGCTACGGCTCGATCATCAATTCCGAACTGTTCTCGATGGTGAACTTCTGGACGCAGATCAAGGCGACTTTCCGGGCGATTTTCCGTCGCCGCTTCCAGCGATTCGTGGTGACGCCGAAGCGAGCCTCGGCCGGGCCTCGAACCGTCTGGCCTTACATTCGACCGCAGACTTACATCATCATCGCGGGTGTGCTCGCCTTGTTCTGGGGTTGGTCCCGACCGGCTCTGGGAATTTCCAATGACTATTACAAGTCCATGGTGCCGACGTTCTGGGTGCTGTTGCACATTTATTTTGCCTACCTGGTGACGCGCCGCGCCTTCTGGCCGGCGGATAAACGCTATGCTACCCGGCACGTTGTTCACCTTCCGGTGGAGTACGATTCGCTCGCGCATGGCGAAACTCGCTTTGGTGTGTCGGTCGATCTGAACGATTCGGGTATGTCTCTCATCGCCTACGAAAAACTGCCCACGGATCGGGAAATCCGCCTGATGCTACGCGGAGCGAGCGAAGTGTTAAAGTTGAAGGGGGAAATTCGCTCGGTCAACGAACTGGCCCGCGGGCGCGTTATTGATGGCTATCGTTATGGCATCGCTTTCAAGAACCTGACCACACCTCAGATCGATGCAATCAATCGAATTTGTCTCCAATATGCTGTGCCGCGCATGTACGCCGAGTACGACAAGGGGAACCGCAACACCCGCTGGAATCGCTTCGTCAACTGGCGCGATCGGGGTATGGCTCAGCGTCGCGGCAGCAATCGGTACCCGTATCACCTGCCACTGATCGTCAACCCCGGTACCAGCGAAGAGACGGCCTGTTACTCTTCAACCGAAGATATCAGCCGGGACGCTACCGCCACCTTCGTGGATGTGAACATCCCCGCCAATACAGTTGTCGGTTTCATGATGCCGACCCCACTGGGCGATGTTCGCGGCTTGGGACGCGTGGTTCGATCCTCGCCGCAATTCTTTGGCGGCCGAACCTACTATCGCTGCATCATGGAGTTTCAGGATTTTGAAGGCCAGGGACGAACCACTCTGCAATCGCTGGTAAATCCGGTCGAAACCGCCCATTTGAACGCCGTCCTGAAGCCGGATAAAAAGCCGATCATTCCCCGCATGGGCATTCCGATTCTGATCATCAGTCTGATTGCCATTCCGCTGATCATCGCTCAATTGGGTGTGTTCCGCGTAGTGCATCGCGACGACTTCAAGCTGCGGGAATTAATCCAGACCAAGCCGGATGACATCACCAGCATTCAGCAGCAGGAACTGGATCGTATTTACAACGACACCAAGAAAGATCCCTATCCGACGACGGATCGATTGGTTTTAATGCTGGAAGCACTTTCCAAGGTGGGACGACAGCGCGATCCCGAAGCGGCCAACATGGTCCGCGAGCTCGCCTCTCGCGACGAGAAGAATCTGGAATTGCGCAGCTCGGTGGTCGGAGCTATGGACCAGTTGCGTCTGCAGCAGGATGCCGAAGTGGAATATCAGAAACTTCAGGAACTGGAAAAACGGGGCGGTTTCAAAAATCGACCCGATCTGGTCAAGAAGTTCCATCTCGCCGGCGCCCGTGTGGCGTTCAAGAGCGGCAATTTCGCGTTGGCCGCGGAGCGATTCAAGGAAATCGCTGCCGGGGAACCGAATGATCTCGCTTTACGCCGAGAATGTGCCGGGGTGATGATCGAAGCCCGGCGCTACAAGGAAGCCGCCGACTTGCTCTTCGACACTCCCAATCTGGACGTGGAAGGCCGTCAGTTCCTGGTGGCCGCGCTAACGCTGGATAAGCAGTACGAAAAAGCCGAGGAAGAGGCCAAGAAACTGCTCGAACTCGCGCCGAACGATCCGAAGCACCAGGCGATCCTCGCGGAAGTTTACAGCGCTCGCAATTATCATCAGCAATCTCGAGTGATACTCGAAAAACTGCTGGCTCAGAACCCTAACGACACCAATATCCTGCTGAAATTGGCTCAAATCGATCTTTCGAGTCAACAGTGGGAAGATGCTCTGCTGCGTCTGCAATCGCTTATCGAAAATAATGAAACTTCAGCGCCCGTCGTCGAAGCCTGGGTCGATGCCGCTTCCAGCTATCCGAAGACACTCACCGAGAAGCAGAAGCAAACCGCCCTCATGATTTTCGATCGCGAGAGCAAGCAACCTTCGCCCAAGCCGGTGTTTCTGGCTCGACTCAGCTGGGTGCTACAACATCAACTGAATGAAATCGGTAAGTCGCGCACCATGCTGGAACATGCCCTTCGGATGGCCCCTTCCGATCAGACGGTGAAGGACCAGTTGGCCGGGGTGCTGATTAAAGCCGGCGAGTGGGAAGAAGCCATCAAGATCATGGGAGGCAGCAGTAATCTGGCCGCCCGCAAACTGATGGTGGGCGTCCTGATCAAGAAGGGGGAACTCGACAAAGCGGAGATGGAAGCCCGTTCGATTCTCGATCAGAATCGGGACGATATCGAAATCGAAAAACTGGTGGCCGACATTCACAGTTGGAAGAAGGAATTCGATAAAGCCCTGACTATGTACGAAAAGATGCGTGCGGCCAATCCGTCCGATCGCTCCATTCAGGCTCGAATCGCGGAAATCACGCTCTGGAAGGGCACAGATTATCCGGGAGCGCTGGCCAAGTACACGAAACTGCTGGAGGACGAATTCGACTTCCAGTTCAACCGCAAACAACCCACCCAACAGATTTGGGACGGTTTCATCGATGCGGCCTCCGGAGCCGCCAGCCTGGATGCCGCACAAACACGCATGGCACTGAAAGTCGCCAGCGCCAAGCTGAAGCTCGAAAAACCGGATCCCATCATGCTATCCCGCATGGCTTGGGTGCTGTTACGGTCAGTCGATTCGGGGGAGGCGCGGCAAGAAGCCGATAAGCTTCTGACCAAAGCTGTGGAAATGAAGCCGACCGATCCCGCAGTGAAAAGAGAGCTGGCAGGCGTGCTAGCCAAGGCCGAGAAATACGAAGAGGCCGTCAAGATGATGGAAGGCGTGCCCTATGGGGATTCCGATCGGATTACCCTCGCTTTCCTTTATTCCGGTTTCAAGAACTTCGACAAGGCCGAGGAGCAGATCAACGCCCTGCTTGCCAAGCAGCCAACTGATAAGAAGCTGCTGAAGATGAAGGCCGACCTGATGAGCTGGAAGGGAACACCCGCCGAGCAGGATAAAGCTCTCGCCGCCTTCGAACAACTCGTTAAGGATTTCCCCGACGATCCCGAATTCCCGGTTCGACAGGCCGAAATCGTTCTGTGGAAGAAGGAGTACGAAACGGCGCTCGGGAAGTTTCAAACCTTGCTCAACCAGTATCCGGACAACCCGAATATCTGGGCAGGTTTCGCAACCGCCGCGGCCAATATCAACCGCGAACTACCGGTAGATACGATCGCACTGGCCAAGCGCATTCTGGATCGCGCTTTAGTGACGGAACTTAAAAATCCGCTGCTCTATGCTCGAATGGCCATGCTTTCCACGAAATTGAAGGACGCAGCCAAAACCGAGATTTTCGTCAACCGAGCCGTTCAGAACAAGCCGACCGATTCCGTGGAACGGAAAGAACTGGCCGGCTTGCTGATGGGAATCAACCGATCCCGTGAAGCCGTGAAGATGTACGAAGGGCTGAAACTCAATATTGAAGACCGCAAGAACTACATTTACGCTGCCGCTTCGGCCGAGGATCTCAATACTTCGGCGAAGCAGGCCCGTTTGCTGGTTCAGGATGCCCCGAAAGATCGCGTGGCCCAACGCATTCTGGCCGATGTGCTGAGTTGGAAGGGCGATTTCCAGGAATCGCTGACAATTTACGAACGCCTCCTGCGAAGTTCCAAGGACGATAACACGCTGAAGATTGACGTTGCCAACGTCAATCTCTGGATGAACGCCTATCCCGAAGCCATGAAGAGATACCAGAATCTGCTTGGGGAGAAATTCGAACAGGCTTCGCTCTGGGAAGGCTTCATTGATGCCGCTTCCAGCGCCTCGCTTTCGGTTACACTTACCGAGGAGCAAAAACGGCTCGCCCTGCAGATTTACGATCAATGGTCGCGAATCGAAATTACCGATGCCTCTCGTTTGTCTCGTCTGGGTTGGGTGATGTATAAGGTGGGTGACCTGTCGAAAGCCTCGGCCACCATGGATCGCGCTTTGCGATTGAATCCGCCCGAACCGTCGGTCCGCAAAGAACTGGCGGGAGTGCTGGCGGCCCTGAAACGCAACACAGAAGCTCTGGCACTCGTGAAGGATCTGCCCAACCTGAACTTTGCCGAACGCAATACGCTGGCCACCTTGCTGAGTGCCAATAAACGCTTCGACGAAGCCGAGGCAGAATTGCGGACACTCGTCAAAGCCAAGCCGAACGATCCGGAACTGCGTCGCCAGTTGGCCGATGTATTGCTCTGGAACGGCCGCTATCAGGATGCCGAGGCGATGTACGCCAATCTTCTGCGGAATATGCCGGCCAACACCGACGTCAAACTGGTTGAGGACGTGCAACTGAAGTTGGCCCAGACCTCCTTGTGGGGCGGCAACGGACCTATCGCGGCAGAACGCTTCCAGGCTCTGATGAAGAAAGATGCCAACAATCCGGAATACATCGCCGGGTACATCGATTCGCTCTCGACGCTTAAGGATATTAGCGCTGATCAGGAAAAGGCGATTCGGACCATCAACGCCAAGATTCAAACGCTCAAGACCAGCGAGACCGATCCGCAACGCATCGCAGACGTTCAGAAACGGCTCCTGAGCAATATGGGCCGGATCATGGCGAAGTTGAGTCTGAAGTCACGCGACGGAGCTTTCGATAAAGCTCGTAGCCGACAGCTCTACATGCAGGCCATTGCCATGGATCCGCAATCCCGGGCTCTCTGGCAACGTTATGCCCAATCGTTGTTCGACATGCGGGAATTCGGCGAGGCCGATCAGATCCTGACGTCGATCATCGCCGGGGATGTTCCCACCCTGCCCAAAAACGGAAATTGATCCTTAAGCAATAATTCCTTGTCGGGCTTTCAGAGTTCTCGAGATCCGAAGACTCTGAAAGCCCTTCTTTTTTAGCCGGAGCGCTCACTTCGAACTAATCTTATAAGTGTGAATTCCTTCCTCTGAGATCGGCGATGACTACCTTTGCTCCCCTGCCCTTCGACCCGATTTTCAAACCCGCTCTCTGGGGCGGCCGAAAATTGAAACCGTTCTTCGGACTTCCCGCCACCGAGGAGGCTATCGGCGAGGCTTGGATTCTGTCCGATCAGGGGGATAACGCCAGCGTGGTGACTGACGGCCCCTGGCAGGGAAAAACGCTACGGGAACTCCTCGAAAGCCATCCGCACGAATTGATCGGCTCCTCCAAACTGCCTGGCGGCCGTTTTCCGATTCTGCTGAAATTGATCGATGCAGCGGACAAGCTTTCCGTGCAGGTGCATCCCACCGATGATTTATCGACTCGATTCCCTGCTCCCGACGGCAAGCCGCATCCGGGATTAGGTAAAACGGAAGCCTGGGTGATTCTGGAAGCCGCCAAGGACAGCGAGATCTACGCCGGTGTCAAGCCAGGTACAACAGCCGAGAGTATTCGCGACGATCTTAAAAAGGGTTCGATCACTAATTGGCTGCATGAATTCCATCCCAAGAGGGGTGACTGCCTGTTTCTGGAAGCGGGAACGGTACACGCCATCGGCAAGAAGATCTTTTTGTTCGAGATTCAGCAAACCAGCGATATTACTTATCGGTTGTTCGATTGGAATCGCGTGGATGCCAAGACGGGCAAGCCGCGCGATTTACATATCGAGCCGAGTCTGGCTTGCATCGATTATGCCCGAGGGCCGGTCGCACCTGTGGTTCCCAAACTGGAACTCGAGCAGGAAGGGACCTGCGAGCGATTGGTCAGCTGCCGGTATTTCGAGCTCTGGCGCTGGTCGATGCAGCAGGAATTCGCGGTCGGTGCCCCGGGCAAATGTCGCGTGGTGGTCTGTACGGGAGGAGCGGGAACGCTCCTTTCCAGCTCGCAGCAATTTGAGCTTAAACCGGGTTCGGTCTATTTGCTCCCGGCCGAATTAGGGGGAGTCTGGTGCATACCGGCGGGCACGATCGAGTTGATGGAATGCGGGATTCCGTGATACGGGATATAAGGAGTAGTGGAACGCGGTACGGAAGGATCCTTGGAAAAACACTCCATTCCCTAGTGAAAACGAGTTTTTTTGTTCCGGAAACTTTTTAGCAATGGCGGAGCCATTGCCACCCAAATGCAAACAAGCAAGTCAAAGCCCGTATCTATTTCAAACTCTCCAGAAACTCCACCAGATCCGCGGCCTGCTGCGGCGTTAAATCCCGGACCAGACCTTCAGGCATCAAGGAAATCGAACTGATCGCACTCTTTTCAATGTCCTGGGTAGCGATCGTCGTTTCCTGATTTTTCGCATCCTTCAAAGTAATCGAATTGCCAGATTTTCGGACCACCAGACCGCTAATCTGCTTCCCCTCCATCGTCGAAATTTGCAGCACCTGATACTCCTGCTCGATTCGTCGAGACGGCAAAAGGATGCTTTCCAGGAGTTCGGCTTTTCGACGCTTGGCGCCAATTTTGGTTAACTCCGGCCCGACATTTAGGCCTTTCTCGCCGATCTTATGACAGGAGATGCACTGCAAGGATTCTCGAAAGAAAAGAGCCTTGCCTCGCTCAACATCCCCTACTAATGCAAGAATTTTTTGAGGTTTCGGATTCGAACCCAGCTTGCGTTCTCCGGGTTCCAGCGGGAAATACCCCTCGAACAGATCTTTTACAAACCCATCGGAAGTTTGTCGAGCTTCATTCACCAAGCGCAGTCGTTGTTCCTTCGTGAAATCCTTCCAATTCAAAATCGCTTGTAATGCCGACGTGGAGTCCTGGGTGCCCGGCGCCGTAGTGGCTTGCTCGGATTTCAACGATTGGATCCAGGCCGCAACGAGACGAGCACCGGCCAGGTCGGGCCAATCACTGGCCAGATGCGGCATCCGGCCACTACCGAATTTCGATAGGCGGTAGGCCAAGATACTTTTCTCCGGATGTCCCGGATAAATCAGCTGACCCTCCTTGATATTGAAGCTGCCCTGCTGAGGAACAACTCCAATTGCTTTCATCTCCTCTTTTTTCATTTCCGCATTGAGCACTACTTGAACGGAACCGCCGCCGCCGAAGCGATGGCAATGGCCGCAGTTGGCGTGCAAATAGGCCCGGGCGCGCGCTTCCAGAGGTTCAGTTTCCGAGGCAGGGTTCGCTAAACGATTTGAAATCTTCAGCAATTCGGGCGAAGCCTGAGGGATATTTTTTCCCTGCTTGTCAAACCGCTTGAGTAAATCCAGCGAGCACAATTTTTTCAGTGATGTCTTTTGCAGTTGCGGAATCTGAAAACCGAGCGTGCCTTCCGCCCAGGAGTTGTGGCATTGCAGGCACTGGGCCCGGCTCAGATAGTTCCAGGTCAGCCTGCGTTTGGGATAGGGAAGTGAAGCATCGGTAATCTCGAAATCCTTATCGGCTCCCTCGCCCGAGACTAAATCGGCATCCGACTGATCGTCTCGCCAGGCATAGGAATAACCGCGGAATTGCTCTCCGTCGAAATGCAGCAGTTGTGTTTCTACACGCCGTCGGGTTTTCGGATTGCCAACCTCGGTTTCGAGAGAAATCGTTTTGACATAAACGGCATCCTTGGGCGGGTGCAGCTGATAGTTGTGCCAGACCACCTGGCCGGGGATGGGTCGCGGTTCATCGTACCAATTGATTGCACTAGCCCCGGGTAGAGCGACTAAGCGCTGAGCGGTGGCTCCATCCTGCCACTGGGGTGACTGGATCTCGAATTCATACACACCCTCGGACGGGATATGATTGGGAACATCTTTGAATAGTCCGCTGGCACTGAGTGTTCTTGGGAATTTCTTCCAGCTATCGCCCTCGACTTTATTGGCGGCGAGTGTGTAGAGGCCCCCATTATCGTAGTCGAGAACGTACACTTCACCGTCGCCATCTTCGCCGAAAGCCACTACGCGTATAGTCGGATCGGCAATCTCCTCCAATTTCTCAAGATTCATCCCCCGCACTTGCGCGGCCCAAAGCCTTTTGGTTTCCCAGTCGCCAAAGACATATTTGCCAAGCAACTGGGGGAACTTCTTGCCTCGGTAAACGTAACCGCCCGTGATGCTGGCGGCCATGGTGTGCGGCAACTCGATTACCGGAGGAATAATCGCCCCGGGGCCGCGCGGCCAGGAAGTATTGATGGGTTGGCTGGCTTCCATGATGCTCCAGCCGTAGTTGCCGCCGCGGGTGACTTTGTGAATCATCTCCCAGAGTTCCCAACCGACATCGCCGACCCACAACTCTCCTGTCTGCCTGTCGAAACTCATCTTCCAGGGATTGCGGAAACCGAAGGCCCAGATCTCCGGACGGATTTCTTTTCCGTCGTACTGTTTCTGACCGATGAAAGGATTGTCCTTGGGAATCGAGTATTTTTTGCCCTGCACCGGATGATGCACGTCGATGCGCAAAACGCAACAGAGCAGATCGGAATTGTCCTGGCCGGTCTTGTGGGAATCGGGTGGGCTGGGATCGGCCGAGTCGCCGGTAGAGATATAGAGGTAACCATCCGGCCCAAACTGCAGGCAGGCACCGTTATGGCCTCCTTCGAGATAAGTGATCAATATCTCTTCTGATTGCGCCTCGATCCTCGGCGTGGCTCCTTCTTTTAACGAGAAGCGGGAAACGCGAGTTCCCTCCGGCCAGTTCTTTACATCCCCATCGCCCTTGACCGTGTAGCTGAGATAGACGAAGTGATTGGTCGAAAACTTCGGATCGAAGACTATGCCAAAAAGTTGATCGACGCGCTTGGCTCCTTTCGTCTGAGCCATGGTCGTGCATTCTTTTCGCAAATCGATGAGGAGCTTCGGCTTGGCGTCTTGATCGGGGTTATAAGAGAAGACTTTGCCGTCCTGCTCGGTAACTACAGCGTGGCGTGTCCCCGGAATGAAAGTGACCGCGGTAGGATGGTAGAACTGGACCTCTTTTCCTACTCTTTCCAACTTAAATGGCGGCGGAGGCTCGGGACTGCCTTGAATGTGCGAAGACTGCCACGGCACGCGCTTAAGAGGTGCTGAATCGGCCCCCGCTACAGATCGTTCAATAGCAAATTGCTGCGCGATCAGGACAGCGATAAGAGTGACTAAGCCTGCGACGAAAGCTGTACGCATCTCAAAAGCCCGGAGAGAGGGGAATTTATCAATTACTGCGTAAACCCATGATAGGCCAAGATTAGACGGAAGTCCGCCGGGTTGCAACCGGAATCGGATGAGATTGCAGCCGGGATAGTGGGCGAAACGGCTATTTTTTCTTGCGGACGCGAATGACTGAGGGAGGTTTAGTCCCCTCCACCTTCTCCGGTTCGGGAGGCGTCGCCGCTTTACGGTCGGCGATCTCCATGAATCGACTCTGGCTGCGAAGCGGCGTCTCGCCTTCTTTCAATACAACTTTGCGGTAGGACCCATCGGGCATGAGTTCGCGGGCCTTAACGTTATCCGCCATCGTATAGGCCAGAATTTCATCGATCACCCGCTTCTTCAAATCGGGTTGTTCGATCGGGAAAACCACTTCCACCCGTCGGCTCAGATTGCGATCCATCCAGTCGGCGGAGCCGATATAGACCTGCGGATCGCCGCCATTGCCGAAATAGAAGATTCGCGAGTGTTCGAGGAATCGATCGACGATGGAGATGACTCGAATATTTTCGCTGACACCCGGTATTCCGGCACGTAAAGCGCATATTCCCCGGCAGGCGATATCGATCTTCACGCCGGCTTGGCTAGCACGGTAGAGAGCCTTGATCACGGCCGGTTCCAGAAGGCCATTGATTTTGACGCGAATCCGGCCCACTTTTCCCGATTTCTGGAATGCCGCTTCCTTGTCGATGCTTTCGATCATGAAATCCTGCATACGGGAAGGCGCGACGATCAACTTCTTCCAGTGCGGCAGTTCGCTATATCCGGTCAGGTAATTGAATAGTGCGGAGACATCCTCCGCGAAATCGGTGTTGCATGTGAAAAAGCCGAGATCGGTATAGAAGCGGGCCGTCTGAGGGTTATAATTGCCGGTCGAAAGGTGAACGTAGCGGCGAATACCGTCTTCCTCTTTCCGGACGACCAGGGCCACCTTACAGTGGGTCTTTAAGCCCACGAATCCGAAGACAACATGCACTCCCGATTTCTCGAGTTCGCGAGCCCAGAGGATATTGCGTTCTTCATCGAGTCTCGCCTTCAGCTCAATGACGGCGGTAACCTGCTTCCCCGCATCGGCCGCGCGTTGCAGGGCACGAACGATCGGCGAGTCGCTGCTGGTTCGGTAAAGGGTCTGTTTAATCGCAAGCACCCGTTCATCGGCTGCGGCAGCTTCAATGAAATCGACCGTGTGATTGAACGATTCGTACGGATGATGAACCAGGATGTCTTTGGCACGGATGGCCGCGAAGTGGTTAGCCGCCCGGGTGAAATCGGTAACAGACTGCGGCACGTGCTGCGGATCGCGGAGATTGGCGAAGCCAGGCAGCGAATAGATCTGAAACAGGCACGTCAGATCAATCAGGCCAGGTATGCGGTAAACATCCGCCTGCTCCAGGTGTAGAGCCGTAGTCAGGAACTGTTCGATCTCCGCCGGGCCGTCTTTTTCAATTTCCAACCGCACGGCATTACCCCGCCGTCGCTTCCGGACTTCTTCCTCGATCGCCTTCAGCAAGTCCTCGACTTCCTCGTCGTCGATTTCGTATTCGCTGTCGCGAGTCACGCGGAAGATCGTCGAATGATCGATCTGCATTCCCGGAAACAGCTCTTCCATATTTAGACGGATGACGGTTTCCAAGGGCAATAAAGCATAGCCGGTTTCGATCGGCAATGAGATGAATCGAGGTAGTACGGAGGGGACCTGAACCACCGCAATCTTCTTATCGGGATGTTTGGGTCGTTGTAAGACTACGGCGAGATTGAGCGACTTATTCAACAAGTGCGGGAAGGGATGACCGGGATCTACGGCGAGCGGCGTGAGTACGGGAAAGACTTCTTTCCGATAGTATTCCTGAACGAACTTCCGTTCGGCCTCGCTTAAATCCTGTTGCGTACGGATATGAACGCCCGCGGATTCCAGAGCGGGAAGAATCTCTTTCGACTTCACTTCATATTGAGTGTTCAGGCACTGCCGAACAATCTTGCCGATCTGCTCGAGCTGAATGCGCGGCAATAATTTATCGGCTCCGAAGGAGCGGTTGATCCCAGCCTGCACCTTACGCTGCAAACCGCCGACGCGAACCATGAAAAACTCATCGAGATTCGACGAATAGATGGCCAGGAATTTCAACCGTTCCATAACCGGAACGCTGGGATCCAGGGCTTCCTCCAGCACCCGCCGGTTGAACTCCAGCCAACTCCGTTCGCGATTGATGTAGAGGGAAGGATCATCCAGGCTCGACGGTGGTGTATCTATAATCGGAAGGGACATTTTTACGTTTCTATTAGAGAAGATGTCATGCTAGAAGTTTACGAATTCAACGCGGGTTTGGCGGCTCGGGCGCGCGGTTGATGCTTCCATCGCCGGTGCAACCAGAAGTATTGTTCGGGGTGACGTCGGATCAAGCGTTCCAACGATTTGTTGTAGCGCTCTGTCAGCAGCCGGACTCCATCGGGCAAATGGGCATACTGTCGCGGTTCGATGACATCCTCGACCTCCACGCAAAAGAAGAGCGGTTCCTTTATTCGCGGCACGCCCACGATCACCATTCGGGTATCGAACTCCATAGCCATCAGAGCCACCGCTTTGTGGGTGGAAGCGGGCCGGTTGAAGAAGTCGACGAAGAGACCTTTCTGTCCGGCATCCTGATCGCCCAGGGTGGCAAGTTTGCCTCCGGCGCCCAAAATTTCTGTGATGCGATCGAAATCTCCCTTCTTGGCCAGGATGGTCTGGCCGGTTTTTTGACGGAACTTTTTCAAGTAGACTTCGAGATAAGGGTTATCGAGCGTCCGGGCGATTGCGTAGCTTTTCAATCCCAGCAGGCCGAGCACATAACCGGCAATTTCCCAATTGCCGTAATGGGCCGTTACCAAAAGTACCGGCTTTTTCGGCTCGATCAGATCGCAAAGGATATCGGTCGGGATTTTCAGTTGAATGTACTTGATCCAGTTATGGACGTGGAGCTTGCGGCTGAAGACGATCATTTCCACCAGCATCAGGCAGAGATGCCTATAAACTTTTCGCACGAGTTTTTTTCGTTCGTCCTCCGATAATTCGGGTAGTGCATACCGGAGATTTTCCAGGGCCACGAGCCGGTGCCGCTTATCGGCGAAATGCAGGAATTGAGCCAGGATTTTGGCAAACGCCATGCTAATCGATAGTGGTACGGCCTGAATGACACCGATCACCACGCGGACGGCCAGATAAACCAGCCAGTCGACCCAGAGCGACCGAACTTTCGCAGCCATAACACCTTCCGTGGATATTCGAAACTCGCTACTTCATTTCGACGACACGTCCTGTTCGCATCGATTCATAGATGGAACAGATCAAAGCGACCGCCTTGCGCCCTTCGGCTCCATCTACCTGGGGTCTGCCGTTTGTTTCGATGGCCCGCACGAAATCAGCTAACTGGCGAGCATGCCCCTGATGCGAGATGGCTTTAGGATCGGCCGAACCGCCCGATGCGCCCAACTTCACGGCAAATTTCGCTTTGATGAAATCATCTTCCGGAGTGGGCGGGTTGAAGTCCCATCTGAGGATGTCTTCCTGCTCGATCGCCGCACTGCCCCGATTGCCATGGATCGCGATAGTTTTGGGAAGACCGGGATAAACGGAAGTCGCTGCCTGAATGACCCCGAGTGCTCCGTTGCGAAAACGCAGACAGGCCACGGCGGTATCCTCGACCTCAATGCGTTCGTGAGCCAGAGTGGCCGTGAAGCCGGAGACGTGAGTCGCATCCCCCATCATCCAGAGCAGAAGATCGACATTGTGGATCGCCTGATTCATGAGGGCGCCGCCGCCATCGAGTGTCTGAGTTCCTTTCCAGCCTCCCTCATCATAATAAGCTTGGGAACGCCACCATTTGCAAGTTGTTTCACCCAGTGTGAGTCGGCCGAAACGCCCCGCCGTCACGGCATTCTTCAGAGCCATGTTGGCATCATGGAAGCGCGAGGGGAAAATTGTGCAGAGGAGCACGCGGTTTTTGCTGCAGGCGTCGATGATGCGATCGCAACGCTCCGGCGTAATTTCCAGTGGCTTCTCGACGATAACGTGCTTGCCAGCTGCAGCGGCCAGGATTGCAGATTCCAGATGGGCGCCGCTGGCCGTGCAGATGATGACGGCATGAACATCGGTACGGGTCAGCATCGACTTGATATCGGCGAAAATCGGGCAGGGAGACAGGCCGGTTTCTTGTAGGAGTTTCTCGGCGTTAGCTGGATTCCGACTGACGAGAGCCGCCAAACGGGTGCCGGGTATTTCAGCTAGCGCCCGGGCGTGAAAACGAGCAATCATCCCGCAGCCCACAATCGCAAATCCCAAAGCGGACATAACGGCCCTTAATCACTTCTGAAGATGCGGCCAGGAACGGACCAGATATTGAACACCACTGCCAATGGTGGCCAGGATCGTAACGTAAATCAAGACAATTTGAATGCCGACCAGGAATTCGATATCGCTTCCGGCAATTCCCAGAAAGAAGAGCAGGTAACCGAATAAAATACACTGCAGGAACATTTTCAGCTTACCAAACCAGTCGGCACCGAATTTCACACCTAACGATTCCATGTAGCCGCGCAAACCGGTGATCAAAAATTCCCGGGCGAGCATCGCGGCAACCATCCAAGCCGATAGTCGACTTTCCGGTTTGGTCATCAGGAAAACGAATCCTCCCAGAATCATGACTTTGTCGATCAGCGGATCGGCCGCCCGGCCAAAAGGCGTACCCTGATCGTAACGTCGGGCCCACCAGCCATCGAGCCAGTCGGTAAGCGAAGCCACGACAAAGAATCCTAACGCCCACCACCAATAATCGAGTTGAATGGCGACAAAAATCAATGCCGAGAGCGGCAATCGACTGAGAGTGAGTAGGTTAGGAACGTTCCAGAGGGGTGAAACCATGGTTTTTTACCGGGGAGTTCCCACTGCCCGTGCTGCCAGATCGTAACCATCCGCGGCCGTGACTTTCACCTGGACGATATCGCCGGAACGAAGGTTTTTGCCCTTCACACGAACCATGCCATCAATCTCCGGCGCATCGGCATGGCTGCGAGCCAGCCAGTGATTCGGAACTTCGGGATCTGCCCCATCGATAATCACTTCGATTTCCCGACCGGTCTGCCGTTCGCTCCACGCGAAAGCCACAGCTTGCTGAGTTTCCATCAGGCGATTGTAGCGATCCTGTTTCACTTCTTCAGGCATATGCCCATCGAGTTTGACGGCGGGCGTGTCGGGTTCGAAAGAATAGGTGAAAACGCCCGCCCGTTCGAAAGCCATATCCTTTACGAAATTTCTGAGCTCTTCAAATTCCGCCTCGGTTTCGCCGGGGAAACCGACGATGAAGGTGGTCCGAAAGTTCAGTAAGGGAATTTCTTTGCGCAGCTGACCGATCAGCTTTTCGGTGGAAGCTCGATTTACCCGGCGCTGCATCCGTTTTAAAACTCGGTCGTTGATGTGCTGCAACGGCATGTCGATATAAGGAATCACTTTTTCCGAACTCGAAAGTGTCTTCAGCAATTCGCTGGTGATATGCTCGGGATAGGCGTAGAGCACACGGATCCACTCAAGACCGTCGACTTTGTTTAATTCCCGCAATAACTGCGCGAATCGCACTTCGCCGTAGAGATCCATGCCGTAATAGGTACTATCCTGGGCGACGATCAGCAGTTCCCGCACCCCATCCGCCGCCAGTTCGCGGGCTTCCGCCAGAACTTCCTCCATCGGTTTGGTAGCGTGCTTACCCCGCATCTTGGGAATCGCACAGAATGTGCAAAGCCGATCGCACCCTTCGGAGATTTTCAGGTAAGCGTAATGGCGGGGAGTGATGCGAAGCCGGGCCGTGTCATTCAGTGCTCGGACAGGGGCCGGTTTGAACCAGGCCCGCTGTTCCTGTTGGTGCTCTACGGCACGATCGACCGCTTGAACGATCTCTTCCCGGCCGAAGACGCCGACGATCTGATCGACCTCCGGAACTTCTTGCAGAAGCATATCCTTCTGCCGCTCAGCGAGGCACCCGGCAACCACCACCGAGCCGACTTTCCCCTGCTTCTTGAGATCAAGCATCTCGCGGATGACACTTAGTGATTCCTGACGGGCTGATTCGATGAAGCCGCAAGTGTTGATCACAACAACGCTCGCCCCATTCGCATCTGGCTGCAGAGCATAGCCATCCTGGGCGAGTTTTCCCAGCATGCGCTCGCTGTCGACGAGATTTTTGGGGCAACCCAGCGAAACGAAAGCAAAAGACTTTTCGGTAGTAGGCAGAGAAACACTCATTAAACACGCTCAGATCGTTATAATCACCAACTCTTTATCATATGAAAAAGAATTCGGATTTCGTAGGCGAACTCAGCCATTTATAATAGGCACTGGTCCGATGCGAATTCCGCTGGTGGGTGGTTCCGTGGTACGAATTTATTTTTCTTTGCTGATGCTGCTGGCAATTCCAACGACGGATCGGGCGGCCGATCCGGAAGAGTTCGAGATCGCTGTGGCGCGCGGCTTGGAATTCTTGCGATCCAGCCAAATGATCAATGGCTCCTGGATGGCGGGCAACCAATCCCGAGATCCGTCGATCACGGCACTTTGCACGATGGCGTTTCTATCCGCAGGCCATGTGCCCGGGGAAGGCAAGTACGCTCAAACCGTGGAAAAAGGGATCGACTATATTCTCGCCTGTCAGCAAAAATCGGGTTTATTCACCTTCCCGAACGGTCAGAAAAACAATTTCGAAATGTACTGCCACGGCATCTGCACATTAACTCTGGCGGAATGCGTGGGGATGTTGCCCGATGACACGCGATCGAAACAACTACGACAGGCGGTGGAAAAAGGGGTGAAGATCATTCTGCAGGGGCAAAGGAAGCAGAATGGCCCGGAACGGGGCGGCTGGCGATACATGGTCAACGGCACCGACAGCGATCTGAGCGTAACCGGTTGGCAGTTGATGGCGTTAAGAGCGGCCAAAAATATCGGCTGCGATGTGCCGGGTGAAGTGATCGAAGAAGCAATCGAATATATTCGCCGTTGTCAGGATCCGCAGACAGGAGGCTACCGCTATCAGCCGCACAATCAGGTGACGATTGCCTGCACGGGGACGGCGATACTTTCTCTGGAACTGAGCGGCAAAGAATATCATCGATCCAAGGAGGCGATTCAGGCCGGGAATTTTCTCTTGCGGCGCGATAACCAACTGGTACCCAATCGGGTGCACTTTTTCTACGGCACTTACTACACGACCCAAGCGATGTTTCAGCTGGGGGAAAACTACTGGGAACTGCATCGAAGCGGACTTCATCAGCTTCTGTTGAAGCATTTGCCGCAGAGAAATAACGGGGGTTGGTATAGCCTGGCGGCCGACGATAATCTGTTTGGGCCGAACTACTGCACGGCCATGGCCGTCTTGAGTTTAACGGTGGAGTTTCGCTATTTGCCGATCTATCAACGCGGCGAGGACAAGTAACTATTTCTTTGCGGGCGCTTCCGAGGGAATAGGCACTTCAACGGGTACGTCTTTTCCTTTGTTCTTTCCTCGTTCGCCGCCGAAGCCGCATCCGGATATTGAAAGTAAAGCTAGAAGCAGAAGTGAACGCATGAAGGGAATACCGTCTGGCTTAAGAGATCGGGAGTAATTTCCTCCCGATCTCTAAGGAAATTACATCTTCTTGGTTTCAGGTTTGGTATCGGCGGGCTTCTTGGTGGGTTCTGTCTTCTTGTCATCGCAGCCCATAGCGCCCAAACCGAAAGCCACAGCAACCATCAATGCGAAAATCTTCTTCATCGAAAAAAATCCTTTCAACAGGGTTGTAAATTCTTGAGGTTAAAAAGACCCTAATTAATTCTTGGGTTCGTCCTTCTTCGGCTCATCCTTCTTGGGTTCGTCCTTCTTCGGCTCGTCTTTCTTCATTTCTTCCTTCTTGGGATCTTCCTTCTTATCGCCGCCCTTGGTCATGCCCGGGGGCATCGAGGGGACACTTCCCTTGGAAGGTGTGGTCGTCTTGGCCTTGTCATCGCAGCCAATAGCGCCGAAACCGAATGCCACTGCAACCATCAATGCAAAAATCTTTTTCACAGTCACTCTCCAGATATTTGGAATGCCCGCAGTCCATCTCAGTGGAACTGCACTCAACACACAAGATGCCAATCGGTAGGAATTTATTCCCGGCAAAATTTCATTACTCGAAAAATTTTTATAACCGCACCCCGGGAACGGAAATGGCAAAAAGATTTTTTCGAAGAATCTTTCGGAATTTGTTTCGACTCAGGAATAAAATGATCCCGCAGGGCATCTAATTAGTCAGGTATCGCTCATGATGAGTTGGTTAACACCTACGGTCAACATTAACGCCCTGGTTGATGCTCATTACGATTCCCTGTACCGATTCGCTTATCGACTATGTGGGAGTGCTGCCGACGCCGAGGATATTACTCAGGACACTTTCTGTAAGGCCCAACAGAACTTGAGCCAGTTGGTGGATGTCGCCAAAGTGCGCACCTGGCTGTTTCGAATTCTCCGCAACGAATATTTGCAAAGAGTTCGCAGCCAAGCCCGTAAGAATGTGCAAACGCTCGACAATCTCGGCGAGATTCCCAGCGCGGAGTTGAAGCAAAATCTGGAATTCACGTCGGAAGAGTTGCAGAAGGCACTCGACGAATTACCGGAAATTTACCGAACTCCGGTTGTGCTATACTTTTTCGAGGAGTTCAGCTATCGGGAAATTTCCGAGCAGTTGGAAGTTCCCATCGGCACGGTCATGTCCCGGCTGTCCCGAGCCAAATGCTTTTTGAAAAACAGACTTGAAGGGGACGACACTCAAAAAGTGATGCCTCCGAAAGCGGATTAACATGAGATGCGAACAATTCCGACTCTGGTCTGATCTCGGCGGCTATCGCGGTCAGGAACTGGATCATACCCAGCTCAGCCAACTGGAAGACCACCGAACGTCCTGCGCGCAGTGCCAGCGTTACTTCGAAGAACAGAATCGATTCGAAAAACGCGTGCACACACTCCTGCACGACGTTCAAGTTCCCGAACAGGCACGCGAGAAACTCAAAATTAAGCTGCGCGTTGGCGTCCGAAAGCACATTCGGGTACGCGTAACTCAAATCCTGGCCGTCGCGGCCAGCTTGATGCTCGCTGTGGGTGTCGGTTATAAGTGGCGCGATAATCGGGCCAAGAGCGATATCGAAACCGTTGTGGAACAGTTCGATCCCGCTCGAGGCTATCAAGCCTGGTTGGATAGCCTGGAATACGACTTCAACCCGGAAGTCTCCTTCAATTCCACGCTCTTTGTCTCGCAAGGCTCTTTTGATATTCGACCGCAAGTCTCGATTCCTTCGATGGTCTTGCTCAACAAGCGACTCAGCGTGACAGCGCACGTTTTGATCGTTCCCGATTCAGTGGCCAACCTGCAGGAGTTAATGAAACTATCGCCCAGTACTCCCCTGCTCCACTCCCGAATTCTTCGGGACAAGAGCCGCGCGGACTTACGTTACTTAGTCCTCTATACCGGCCCCTCTCTCGAAGCCTTCCTCGAACATCCCGAAGATATCTGAGCTGAGCTTTCCCATCTGTTAGCCACGGACAATTCCCGTAAAATTCCAGTGTCGTCCTTGCACACTGGAGAATTCCCTTGCGCCTAGAACTCAAATATTGCGCGGTTTGAAACTATGAGCCGCAGGCTGTCAGTTTGACGAGCCAGATACTGAAACGCTTCAAACAAAAAATCCAGGAACTGAAGCTCATCCCCTCCGGAGGTGGCTGCTTCGAAATCAAGTTGGACGATCAACTGATTTACTCCAAACTGAAACTGGGCAAGTTTCCGAACGAACCGGATATTCTCAAGGTGATCGAGAATCACTTGAAATCCTGATGAGCCAATCATGACAGAATCAAAAGCCCCCCGCTTGACCGATTATGCTTCCTGCGCCGGGTGCGCGGCCAAGATTGCGCCCGGGAATATCTCTCGAGTCCTCTCCTTCATACCTCAACCGCCGAACGCGAATGTTTTGGTCGGCACGGAAACCCACGACGATGCGGGAATCTACCAACTGACCGATGAAATCGCCCTCGTTCAAACGCTCGATTTTTTTCCGCCGATTGTGGACGATCCCTTTATTTACGGCCAGATTGCGGCCGCGAACGCCTTGAGCGATGTTTACGCCATGGGTGGGGAACCTAAAACCGTTCTCAATCTTGTCGGCTACCCGGATAATACACTCGGACAATTCGACTGGCTGGGACAAATTCTTCAGGGCGGCGCTGAACGCTGCCGGGAAGCAGGTGCCTTTATCATCGGCGGTCATACAGTCCGGGATGCAGAAATCAAATTCGGGCTTTCAGTGACTGGGGTTGTACACCCCCAAAGATATCTCACCAACGCCGGCGCAAAACCGGGAGACCTATTGATACTGACCAAACCCCTCGGAACGGGCTTCGTCACCACCGCGGCCAAAAAGGATAGCTGCCCCGCCGCAGTCTTGAAGGCCGCCTGCGATAGCATGACGCAGTTGAACAAGGTGGGGAAAGAAGCCGCCTTGGCAGTAGGCGGGGTGCATTCTATGACCGACATCACCGGGTTCGGATTAGCCGGTCATGGATTCGAGATGGCGGATGGCTCCCAGGTCACGCTCGCTTTTGACGTTCGTAAGCTGCCCATCATTACGGGCATACTCGAAAACAAGTTGACGCAGTTTAAGACTCGAGCAAGTAAAACCAATTTCGAGTATGTGGAATCGCAAATTGCCTTCGAAGGCGAAAAAGATCCGATTCTGAGTGAATTCCTCTGGGATGCCCAGACGTCCGGTGGATTGTTGATTAGTGTTGCGCCGGAGAAGGCCGATCTGCTGCGGACTCGACTGCGGGAAATGGGGGCAACGTTTAGTGCGATCATCGGTGAAGTGAAGCCGAAGCAGGAGAAGGCTTTAATCTTCCGCTTCTGAAATTCTCACCAGCGCATCAGGGCTGTGCCCCAGACCAACCCCGCCCCAAATCCGCTCATCACGATGAGATTTCCGTCTTTCACCCGCCCCTCGGTAAAGGCTTCGTCCAAGGCCAGGGGAATTGAACCGGCGGAAGTGTTCCCGTACTTATCGAGATTGTTGAAAACTTTCGAACGGGGAATCTTCAGAACGTCGATCGAGGCATTGATTATGCGAATGTTGGCCTGGTGAGGAATGTACAGATCGACGTCGTTAGGCTGCAAATTGCTGTAGTTCAGCACATCCTGAATTGTGTCGCACAGGATGTCCACGGCCCAGCGAAAAACCGCCCGACCATCCATGTACATAAAGTGCTTTCCCTCCACAAGATGCTCAGGCTTAGGAGGCATTCGGCTGCCCCCGGATTCCCGGCACAGCAGCATTCCGCCCGCTCCATCGGAGCCCATGCTATAGCTCAAAATCCCCTGATCGGGTCGACCACGGGTAAGCAGCACGGCCCCTGCACCATCGCCGAATAGTGGAAAAGTCTTGATGTCGTTGGGGTTGAGAATTCGCGAGTTGGTATCGCCGCCGATCACCAGAGCCATATCGCTGGCCCCGGAGACGATATAACTGGCTGCGGTGATTAGGGCGTACATGAATCCGGCGCAGGCCGCTTCCACTTCGATGGCGGGGCAAACCAGTCCCAATCGATCCTGAATAATCGATGCGGTTGAAGGAAAAGACATATCCGGGGTAAATGTTCCCAGAACCAGCAGATCGATGTCCTTAGCTTCCACGCCGGCCTTTTTCAAACACCGGTTGGCCGCTTCGATGCATAAATCGCTGGTCGCTTCGTGGGGGGCGGCGTGCCGACGCTCCAGAATGCCGGTCCGCTTGACGATCCAGTCGGAATCGAAACCGAGCATGGCGTGCAGATGATTGTTGTCGAGAACCGTTGAAGGCACGTAACTGCCCGTCGAGATAACCCGAACCCCCATCAGTTGACGGCAGCGGGGGCGGTGTGTCGGTTTCTTTTCAGAGTCCATACAGTTAAAAAATCTCGACGAAGTTCCAAACGCAAATAAGCGTTTTGAGATTATATGAACTTACGCGAGTGCCGTTTACCGCTCCGCTCCACTGGCCAGGAATTGAGTAAGGGCCATGCAGGCCATGGAGGTCTGATCGATCCGGATATTCCCGTCAGTCGGATTATTGAAGAAAGCTCCGATCAGGTACGCCCGCAATGTCGGAACGAAATGAGAAGTGCGATCTTCGGAATATTGCAATCTTTCGAGAAAACCGCAGCCGCGCATCAAGGCCTGCTTGTACTTGTCCAACCGGGCGGCATCCGGTTTTTGCAGCATTCCCATACATTTGTAGGCTTCGGACAGGCTGAGCACGGCCTGAGCAGAGTCGAGAGTAGGGATAGGCTCCAGGTGTTTTACGTCAAAGCCCCAGCGAAAACCTCCTCGATAAATCAGATATTTCGATTCCGTTTGGGTGAATTGCAAAGCGCAAAGCCAATCGTTCATCTCAAATACAAACTCGGCGAATGGTGTTTCCCGAGCCAATTGGAATGCTTCGGCGTATGCGGGGCCCATCCAGCCGATTTGCGCCGGGGAAGGGTTGCTGCGGAAGACCGTGCGATAGTACGTCCCCGTGCTGCGCAGTGCCTGTAACTTCCAATCGGCGGGCTTCAGTTTCTGACTGGCAACCAGGCCGTAGACTGCCATCCCCGCCGTCGTTAGATTATCGCCTGGCTCTTCTTTAAAGGAACCATCGGCTTGTAGCAGCGATTTGAGATATTGCGCCAATTCTTCCGCTTTGGCAATCATATCCTCGGCTGGTTCGGGAAGGAGGCAGATCGCTCGAAGCAGCATCCCGGTGAAGGCCAATTTGCTCGGCATGTTTGCCGAAGTGTTAGGCGTTCGAATGCCCGCGTCATTGAGCGTAGTTTCCGAAAGTAAAGTTAAAATCGCTTGAGCGGCCCGGGCCGTGTAGCGATTTTCCCCCGTTGAGCGGGCCGCATGAGCCAAGGCGCAGGCGGCAATTGCTTGTCGCGTCAGTTGATCACCATCGGTCGGTTGATTCAAAGCCGGGTTGTAACCCGTGATGAACAAGCCGTTGGGTTGCTGCATGCGAAACAGCCAGTCCATTCCGAGACGAGCCGCTTTCACACTCATCCAGGTAGATTCAGAGCTGCTGTCGGGAGATCGAAAGCGATCGAACACGGCCGGTACACGCCGACTCGGTGCTGCGGAAATTCCTGGAGTGGGCACGGAAGCAGTGTTGCCGATCGGTCGAATGGCCGGTGTGTCTTTCGATCCCTCCTGAAGAATTGTTTCGGGGAGTCGATTTGGCGGAGTCTGAGCGACTAAAAAGCTATAGCTGCATCCCAGGATAGCCAGTACGAACAGGGCGACGAATAAATTTCGATGGGACATTGCTCAGCCTCCTCCATGATGCTTTTCCACCATTGGAGCAGGTTTAGCGAAAGATGGGAAGGGCAATTTGGGCGATCCTGCACCGGCCCGAAGACCGGTGAATCATTCAATAAAGGCGGAAGTTCGAAATCGATCAGACCACGATGCTCTTGATCTTCACATCGAGATGTGTTTGGGTGTGACCACGCAAACGGCGATAGTTTTTGCGGCGTCGGAAATGCTGAATCTGAAGCTTGTCCGAATGTTCGCCCAAGACTTCGGCGACGACCTTGGCCCCGGCCAGATAAGGTTGGCCGATTTTGATGCTGGCGCCTTGCCCGGCGAGCACTACGCTATTCAGTTCGACCGTGGAACCAATTTCCGCTTCCCGATAATCGATTCGAACGACATCGCCTTCGCTGACTCGGTACTGACGAGAGCCATCTTCAAACACAGCGTACATATTCCAGCTCCGAAGCTTTTCACTTTTATTCGAGTCTATTAGTGTAGCGTCCGGGAAATAATTTGGCTAGGATCTGTCACCAGATTGTTTTTAATGGAATTTGAGTGCATCAATGAGCTATCCCCTGGACGAAATTGGCGAGCCCCCGGCCGAGAAGAGCGATAATCTCAAAACGCTCTGGACTATTGCATTGTGGGTAGTGATTTTGTCCGGGCTCTGGTACCTTTTGAATGCCTTGGAATCGGTACTTAAACCCTTTTTTCTTGCAGTTCTACTCGGATATGTCATCCTGCCCGTATACGGCAAATTGCGAAAGCTTACCGGTCGCATCCCGGCGATGATTCTAATGGTTGTCGGCAGTTTAGTTCTGCTGATCTTGCTCGGAACGGTATTTTCAGCAAGCATTCTCGATTTGAAACAGGAAATGTCCAATTTGTTCGGCGTCCTGGAGACCAAATGGAAAAATCTCATACACTCGCTGGCCGAGGACTCCAATACCGCCAAGTACCTGAAGCATTTCTTTGAAGAAGATGGCGATGGCACCCTCTTCCTGAAAAGCCAAATCAATCAATTAGCATCCGTGACTGCCAGTATGATTTCGAGCGGCTTGATCGTCGGCCTGTATCTCACTTTCATGCTGCTGGAAGCCGGTCGCTTTCCCAAACGCCTGGAACGCGCATTTCCAGGCGCCCTCCAGGACCAGATTGCCGGGACAATTCGTTCGATCAACAAAGCGATGTCGGATTATTTCGGGGGTAAAGTGCTTTCCAGTGCTGTGCTGGCGGCGCCCATCTGGCTGGTCCTGATGTTCTTCAACGTGAAATTGGCGACGTTTTTCGCGCTAGTGAATTTTCTGGGTAATTTTATCCCGTATATCGGCACCGGAGTCGGCTGCGGCCTGCCGATCATCTTTGCACTATTAACACTCGAGGGGAGTTGGCAGCCGTGGGCCGTGGCAGGTTGCTTAATCTGCATCCATCTGGTCTGTGCTTTGTTTGTAGAGCCAATGATTCTCGGTAAAGCCGTGGGCATGAGCCCGCTACTGCTTCTTCTGGCACTGGCTTTCTGGGGAACTTGCTGGGGCTTTATGGGTATGTTGCTGGCAGTACCTCTGACGGCCATGCTCCTAATCATCCTTCGAAATATTTCCGCAACTCGATCTTTAGGGATGCTACTTTCGGACGAATGACCGGCCGGGAGGCGATTATTTCTTGACGAATTTATCTAACAGCAGAAAAACCAGGATGAAGGCCGCCACGCAGGTCAGGCCGATCATAATGCGATCGTAGTGCTGAGATTTTTCCAGGGAATCGTAGATCTTTTTGAGCCGTTGCTCGAAGGTCTTGGTTTTTTTACGCGAGGAGGGAACACGTAAAGGTTCCTGACAATTGGTGCAGGTGATTCGGCTCCCTGCTTTAACTCCATCGATCCGTATTTTGCACTTGGGACACTTTATATGCATAAATACACTGGTATTGGGCGGAAAGTGGGCACGTAGCCGACTCGCCGCCAGGAATGTTAGTACCCTACAGCCGCTCCATCTTTGCGGGATTCTGAAGCGCCTTGGAGAATGTCGTTCTCCCAGTCGATCCAAATGCCCTGATAACCTCCACTATTCGTTTTCACTCGATTGATTTTGTGGCCGCGCCGGGTCAGTTCGGCAACTACCTCATCCGGTATCCCCACTTCCACCTGGCAGGTTCCTCCATTCGCGTCCCCCGGTTTGCCCGTAGGAGTGGCTGACCCAACATGTTCGATACGGGGTGACTCACCCGCGGCTTGGACATTCATCCCGAAATCGATGATATTCACCAGCACTTCCACATGACCCTGCGGTTGCATATCACCGCCCATGACCCCGAAGCAAAATACAGGCTTGTTGTTTTTGGTTACCAGGGCGGGAATGATCGTATGGAAGGGTCGCTTGCCCGGTTCCAGTTTATTGGCATGATTCGGATCGAGCGAGAACAGCGTTCCGCGATTCTGAATGGAGAAACCAAAATCGGAGCAGAATAAGCCGGAGCCGAAGCCCATGTAATTGCTTTGAATCAATGAAACACAGTTACGATCTTTATCGACCACGGTCAGAAAAATGGTGTCGGCTTTGCCAATCTTGGCATCTCCGGCGGCCACATCAGTCATCGCTTTATCCATCGAGATCAGCTTGTTGCGACTGGCCGCATACTCCTTCGAGATCAACTCTTTCACGGGCACTTTTTCAAAGTCCGGGTCGGTGTAATATTTGGCCCGATCCGCGAACGCCAGTTTCTTGGATTCGATCAACAGATGCCAGTAATCGGCCGAGTTAGGCCCCATTTTCTTCAAATCGTACTTTTCCAGGGTGTTCAACATCTGCAACGTGGCAATCCCCTGGCCCGGCGGGGGAATTTCCCACACATCGTAGCCTCGATAATTGGTGGAAACGGGTTCCACCCAGCTGGCACGAGTCTTCTCGAAGTCGGCCTTCTGAAACAGGCCCCCTTTGCGATCCGACAAGGCAATCAAACTTTCGGCAATCGGTCCGTTGTAATAGCCGTCCCGACCCTTCTCCGCCAGTAATCGAAACGCGCGGCCCAGAGCCGGATTTTTGAACAAAGTCCCGGTAGCGGGTAACTTGCCGTTGGGCATATAGATCTTGGCAAAATCTTCATCGCGGGCGTACCGTCGGCTCGCTTGATAGTATCGTCCAATGACCTCTGGAACAGGGTAGCCTTTTTCCGCGTAATCGATGCTCGGCTGCAGGATCTTCGCCATCGGTACAGAACCGAACTTACCGTGCAGGGTAAACCAGCCATCGACACAACCGGGAACGTTCCAACTCAGCGGACCACTTTCGGGTATGGCCTTAAGGCCCTTGGAAGCAAAGAATTCGCGAGTGGCTTTCAGAGGAGCCCGCCCGCTGGCATTCAGGCCGTAAAGCTTCTGAGTTTTGGCTTCCCAGACGATGGCGTACAGATCGCCTCCCAGGCCATTGCTCATCGGTTCCATCAAACCCATCGCCGCGTTACAGGCGATGGCGGCATCCATCGCATTTCCACCCTGCTTGAGAATGTCCAAACCGATTTCTGCCGCCAGGGGATGACTGGTAGCCACGATGCCGTGGGGCGCGTAGGTGACCGAACGCCCGGCCTGCCCCGCTTTGGGAACTACTCGTTCCTGAGCATGTGAAAAAGAAACGCAAACCAAGAAAATGAAAGTGGCTAATCGCATATTCGCTAACCGAAAAGTATCCGGATAATTCCCACCAAGAGAATATCCGAAGCGAGTACGAATAAGCAAGCGGCAACCACCCCGGATGTGGCGGATCGGCCGACACCTTCGGTTCCCCCCGAGGTTTTCAGGCCGAAATAGCATCCTGAAACCCCGATGAGAAATCCAAAAACGATCGTTTTCAGGCACGCCGGGATGACGTCGTAAGCAAAAAGTTCCTTTAAACAAGCCGATTGATATTTCAGCCAACTGGTATTTCCGATCACATTTTCAGCGACGAAACCGCTCAACAAAGCGACGGCCCCGATGAGAATTTCCAGTAAGGGCAGTGCCAGCATACAGGCGAGAATGCGTGGGCCGACCAATTTTCGGATCGGTGATTCGCCTAGCATCTCCAAAGCGTCGATCTGCTCGCCGATTTTCATGGATCCCAGTTCCGCGGCGAGGTTGGCCCCGGTGCGAGCCGCCACGATCAGCCCAGCCCCAATCGGGGCGAGTTCCAGGAGGACTGCCGCCGCAAGCACGGTGGGGAGATAATCGGCTGCTCCCGTACGCTGCAAGATCGAATGCGTGTGCATCCAGACCACGGCCCCCAGAGTAACACCGGCAACCAGCCCGAGGGGGAGAGCTCCGATCAGGACGTTGTACAACTGCCGGAGCACTACGGAGGGATGGCGGATTGCTCCTAAAGCTGCAGGGAAAGCCTGCCCGGCAAAGTGAGCCAATCCGCCGATCAGTTCGAAGAAAGAGAGCATAAGAGTTTTTACTTTTTGCGCATCAATCGCAGTAGAGTTTTCGCCGCTTCGTCTCCAAACGCGGGGTCGTTGATATGCAGATCGAGTTCGATTACCGGCACGTCGGAATAGACCCAGTTCCGAATACTCTGGAACAAGGCTTCATCGGCCTCGGGCCACCAGAATGGGCCGTCTCTCTTGTCAATAGCCGAGACGCCGCGCAACGGAAGCATAATGACGGTCGGGCCGCGTGAAGCACAGGCTTTTTCTGCGATTTCTTTACCCAACCGGTCATTTTCTTCGGGATTTGTCCGCATCAGAGTTACCGAAGCGTTATGGTGATAAAATTTTCGCTTGGAAAATTTCTCCGGCACCGATTCCATCGGACCGAAATTCACCATATCCAGAGCCCCGACCGAAATCACCTGTGGGATGCCCTCAATGGCAGCTGCCGTGAGCCGATCTTTTCCCGCCGATAGCACCCCACCGACCAATTCATCGGCCAATTCGGTAGTAGTGATGTCGAGTACTCCCGCGAAGAGGCGATCGCGAATCATCGCTTCCATGGTCCGGCCACCGGAACCTGTGGCATGGAAAACCAGCGTTTCAAAATTCTCCGAATCGAAATGGTTCCGCGCCTGCTCGACGCACGGGGTGGTAACACCGAACATACTTGAGGCAATCATCGCACGGTCGGTATGAGCCTGAGGCAGCTCCGAATTGAGCATTCCGGCCATGGCGTGAGCGGCGTTAGCCAGGATCGTTCGACTGAAGCGATTGAGACCGCAGAAATCGACCACGGAATACATCATGCAGATATCGCGCACACCGACGTAATGGCCCACCTGTCCACTGGCGAGTGTCGAAACCAGTATCTTGGGTAGACCGTACGGCAAGGCCCGCATGACCGCCGACGCAATCGTGGAGCCGGCGGAGCCTCCAATACCGAGGACACCCTGAATCTGACCTCGGCTGGCCAACCCCGTCGCCACTTTCACGGCCCCGCGTGCGGCCAGATCAATCGCTTCCCCTCGATCATTCCGACGACGGACCAAATCGAGAGTTGTACCGGCGGCGGCGAAGATTTCCTGACTCGTAATTTTTGCGAATTTTGCGGATTCTCCCAGCACGCCACAGTCCATGATGGCGACTTGTAACGACTGGGAAGACAGGAGATCTCGGAGATATTCGATCTCCGCGCCTTTTGTATCCAGAGTGCCTATTAACAGGACCGTTTTAGTCCCCATTTATTCCCTCTATTTTCTCGGCAGGAGCGCCGATTCGTGCTACATTTACTTTTACGACCAGGAGTTAACGCAGTCATGAAATTGTTTGTACTACGCCTGATTAAACGGTCGGTGCTAGTTGTCGCGGCCCTTGCGGCTATTGGCTGTATTTACGGTAGAATCCTGTATACGGTCATGACCAGCCACACCACTAATCCTCCCGAAGAAGCCGCCGAGATTCTCTGGAGAGCCCCGGTTACTCTGGCCGCGATCGGATTTGTTTTTCTCGTTTTCGGGGAACTGCTTTCTGAAGCTTTTCGTCGCCGAAAGTCCACTATTTCGTCCCATAGCCTCAAAAAGACAGCTTACACCTCGGTTTCGGAAATTCCGATTCCCCCTCCTCCAACTCACACAGTTTAGTTCGCTTGAACCTGTCGAAGACGCCCGGCCCAACTACAATTTCCCATTATGTCGATACGTCAACAATGTTTAGAGCGTCTGCACGCTCAAATCCGCGCGGGTAAACCGATCATCGGCGGCGGGGCCGGTACGGGTATTACCGCTAAGTGCGCCGAACAGGGCGGCATCGATTTACTGATTATTTACAACTCGGGTCGCTACCGCATGGCCGGTCGGGGCAGCCTGAGCGGCATGATGCCCTATGGCGATGCCAATCAGATCGTCTTGGACATGGCCCGGGAAGTCCTGCCGGTGGCTCGGAAAACCCCGGTGCTGGCCGGGGTGTGCGGCACCGATCCCTTCCGGATCATGGAGTATTTCCTAAGGGATATTAAGTCGGCCGGTTTTAGCGGCGTACAGAACTTCCCGACCGTTGGTCTGATTGATGGTCTGTTTCGGCAGAACCTCGAAGAGACCGACATGGGTTACGACAAAGAAGTGGAAATGATCCGTATCGCCCGGCAAATGGACCTCCTTACTTGTCCTTACATTTTCAATGAACGAGAAGCTGAGGAAATGACTCGAGCCGGTGCCGATGTGTTGATACCACACATGGGTCTGACCACTAAAGGCTCGATTGGTGCCAAAACCGCGATGACACTGGATGAAGCGGCGGACCGGATCCAGAAAATGGAAGCCTCGGCCCGGGCGATTAATCCTGAGATTCTCGTCTTATGTCACGGTGGGCCGATTTCGGAACCGGAAGATGCCGCTTACATTTTGCAGAAGTGCCCGCGTATCGTGGGCTTCTTCGGTGCCTCCAGTATCGAGCGGCTTCCGACGGAACGGGCCATCCAAGGCTGCGTGGAAGAGTTCAAAAAGCTGAAGCTGGCATGATCCAATTTGCTCATTCCCGGATCGATTTAACGCCCCTCACGTCTAGATTTTTAAGAATCCTCCTCAAGTAATCTTGCGTCTCATTCCGATTGAAAATAAAATTATTTTAATATTAAGCCCGGTTTAGAACTGAGTCTGATTCAGTGAAAACCTGCCCCGCCTAAACTCCTGGAGAACGGAAGTGATTC
Source organism: Telmatocola sphagniphila (assembly GCF_018398935.1). Taxonomy (GTDB): domain Bacteria; phylum Planctomycetota; class Planctomycetia; order Gemmatales; family Gemmataceae; genus Telmatocola; species Telmatocola sphagniphila. Next base: position 3,535,766 of record NZ_CP074694.1, read on the forward strand.
GCTTTTCTTGCCCACACTGCGACAAGGTATTTCGGGTGGACGATTCCAGAGCCGGGCTTTCGACTAAATGCCCAGGGTGTCAAAACAAAATCACCGTGCCACACCCTGAAGTCAGTTTGGAAGAAGACTTTGACGAAGTTGAAGTCTTGGACGACGAGGAAACTCCGGCCGTTTCCAGAAAAAAGAAGTCCGGGAAGCGCCGACGTTCGGAATCTGCCGAACTCGAAGCCCGTCGCGGATTGCGGATGCTGATCATTTTCAGTTGCATCCTGTTGGGTTCTCAAATGTTCAACATGGTTCGGACCTGGAAAAATATGTCCTCATCCGAGCTAGAAAAAAAGCCAGCGGCAGCTACGAACCCAGTGCCAAATGATATGCGGCGGGAAGTCACAGCGATGTTCGCCCAAAAAGAAGACAATATGGACGTGAGTAAACTTCTAGAAAATCCTAATCTCTCTCCAAAAGAGAAGAGAATGATTACGGAAGCGTCCGAAATGAGCAAGCGTAATCGAGAGATGCTTCGCGAACAAGATGCTCAATTTCAACGACAGTTTTTTAACAATACTAAAAATGTCCCTAAAAATCCCAAACAAGAAGAACTCGCCACAGCGATGAATATCAGCTACATCGCTTTCACGTTCACTGCCAGCCTTATAACTTGCATATTTTTCAAGATGAACTGGGCCAGATACCTCTTGGCGGGTTTGTTGTTGCTCTCAGTGGTTTTGACGCTTCTTTTGGCAATCTTCATCCTGGCGAATAACTTCGACGCGCTTCAGGCTGAGGGGACTGGAATACTCCTTTTAAGGATACTTATCACCCTGATTGGCATCACGCTACCGACTGCTATTGGGATAGTTCTGTTAAAATCACAACGCATTTCGGCCTACATGGATAAGCGAAGGTAGCGTGCTCTGGAAGTGCAGGCCCGTTGTGAAGATAGCCATCGCCTTTTTGTTGCAAGTTTCCCTAACAATCGAATAAAGTAGATTTAACAGGAGACAATAGAAGTGATTGCTACAAGTTCGCTATTCGAGAGCGTCCGGCAATTAGCTGGACGCTCTCTCCTACTACCCCCTATCTCGGCAGTACAGTCATCTTAATTTGCGAAGCCCCTTCCGCTCCGTGATAGACCCGATGCGTCTGCTTCTTGAAGTCCCCTTCCTTGGCGCTGTAGATATCGCAGAAGACCTGTGGATTGCGATCCACCAGCGGGAACCAGCTACTTTGCACCTGAATCATCAGCCGATGGCCTGGCCGAATCGAGTGATAGATATCCGCGAGGGAAATGCGAACTTCTGACATCTTGCCCGGTTCGAAAGGCTCCGGCTTTTCGTAACTGTTGCGGAACTTGCCCCGGAAGACATCCCCCCGAATCAACTGCTGATAGCCGCCCATGCGGATCTCTCGCGGATTCGGATCGAGATCGGGGTAATCCTCGGGATATACATCGATGATCTTCACCACCCAGTCGGCGTCGCTGCCCGTCGTCGAAACAAATAATTTCACTTCAATGGGTCCAGCGATCACATAATCCTTATCAAATACATCCGTTTGATACGTCAGCACATCCGTCCGGCGAGAGGCAAACCGCTGATCGGCGATCATATATTCTTTTTCCATCCCCACTGACGTCTTTTCGATGTAGGGAACCGGTTTGGCTGGGTCGCTGACAAATTCGTCGAATCCTGCGGCGACCGGCTTTTCCGTACTCAACCCGGCAGATTCACCTAGGTATAGCACGGTTTCCTTGGCTTCCTTGGGCGGCCACGAGTCGAGATTACGCCACTGATTGGTGCCGGTTTCAAAAACGATGGCCTTGGGTGCCTTCCAATCTCCCTTGCCCTTAAGGTGATATTCGAAGAAGGGTAATTGCACTTTTTCCTGGAAGTAGACTCCCGTTTTGGCGTTAAAGCGAACGGGTCCCAGCGAGTCCCCATCGCCGCGCGACCAACCGCCGTGCACCCACGGCCCCATCACGAGAGTATTGGGAGCCGTCGCGGTCTTTTCCACCTGGCGGAAGGTATGGATAGCCCCGAAAAGATTTTCCGCATCGTACCAGCCGCCGACCGTCATCACGGCCGGTTTGATGTTTTTGGTATGCTGGCGGATATTTCGAGATTTCCAGAACTCGTCGTAAGTGCCATGAATCATCATTTCATTCCAGAACGCCACCTGCCCTTTCATGTAATTCGCATCGGCGTTGTATAACGGCCCCATCTTGAGGAAGAAATCGTAGCCGTCCGGCGTACCATGATCGAACGGCAGATACCCATATTTTTTGGTCGGCTCGGGGCGCGGCTTGCCGAAATTGGACAGGAAGTTGAAGCAATGCGGCAAAAACAAAGCTCCATTGTGGTGAAAATCATCGCCCACGAACCAGTCGGTGACCGGAGCCTGCGGCGAAGAGGCTTTCAGCGCGGGATGAGCATCGATCATGCCGCAGACGGTATAGAACCCGGGGTAGGAAATCCCCCATTGGCCTACTTTACCGTTGTTATTCGGCACATTCTTGACCAGCCAATCGATCGTATCGTAGGTATCCGAAGTTTCGTCAAACTGCTGCCCCTTTTTGTCCACAATGTAGGGCCGCATGTTGACGAACTCCCCCTCCGACATCCAGCGACCGCGGACATCCTGAGCCACGAAGATGTAACCTTCTTTCAGGAAGCCGGCCGGAACGCGCGGCGGCGTCAGCTGATCCACCCCGTAAGGCCCAACGCTGTAGGGCGTTCGCATCAGGAGCATCGGATAAGTTTTGGAGATATCCTTCGGAGCATAGACCGCCGTGAAGAGCTTTTTGCCGTCTCGCATGGGTATGCGAAATTCGTACTTGGTGTAATGGGAGAGGAAGAACTCCCGATTGAGTCTTTCCTCATCGGAAATCGTTGCCGACGGCCGCATTTGTGCAAATGAGGCGGCGGGAAGCAGACCCAGCAAAAGAATCAATAATAAAAATCGCTTCATGGATGCCTCGCGGGAAAAAATCGAAGAGGTGTTGAGATTGTAAATATTTCAGAGGAGAATCCAATCTACTGATCTCACAGATTCTGAAGGTTAGGCCGGATTGTAACAAGTTCGCTTATTCAATTGACAGATTCTGAGTACTTCCTTATTCATCCGCCAAGCGCGGCGGGGGCTGCGCGGGGGGATCTGCATGCGCCGGTTGATTGCCTACGTACTGGCGTTACTTATTTCGTCGGGCTGTTCGCGCGGCTACTATCGACAGTCGGCCGATGTCGAAACGCAGCAAATCATTCGAGATCGCAATGTCCCGATCGGCGATACCGAACTCCTCCGCCCAGCGGAATCGCGACTACACGACCCCAATTCGGTCGAATTTCCTCCTAAACCGCCGGACGACGACCAGGCTGCCGTTTACATGCTGCTGGCCAATGGGATGAAGGGATCTTCCCACTGGTACAAGTGGGGCATGAGCGATGAGATTGAATGGAACGGCTGGCTCAGCACATTGCCGCATGACGACAAAGGGGTCGTGAAAATCGATCAGGACAAAGCAGTCGATCTGGCTTTGAAAAATAGTCGCGAATATCAGTCCGCCGTGGAACAAGTCTATCTGACAGGTCTGGCTTTGACTTTGAATCGCTTCGAATTCGCCTTGAGGTGGTTCAGCGACCCCAGCACGAACTACACGCACGCCGGTTCGGGCGGGATACCTTACGAAACGAATACATTCACCCAGTACCAAAATCTCGGGGTGGCCAAGGATTTCGCGGCTGGCGGTCAATTGGTGATCGATTTTCTCAATACTCTGATGGTGCAATTCACTGGATATACCCCCAGTTTCAGTTCGAACATCAGCATCAGTTTTATTCAGCCGTTACTTCGAAATGCCGGTCGCATGATTCGCATGGAGAGCCTGACCCAGGCCGAGCGCGATACTCTCTATGCTGCCCGGGATTTTGCAAGGTACCGCAAACAATTCTGGGCCGATATTCACACGAATACCTATCTGAATCTGCTTTTGCAGAAACAGGGCATCCGTAACCTGGAAGCGAACTTCAAGAGTCAGGAGTTGAACCTGCGCTTCAGCCAGGAATTGTTTAATGGGGGCAAAGCGTCGGTCGTTCAAGTCGATCAGAGTTTCGTACGCTTTCTGACCGCGCGACAGCAAATTGTCGATGCCCAGGCCCTTTACGACAGTTCGCTCGATTCCTTCAAAATTCAGATGGGATTGCCGCCCTCCCTGACGATCGACCTCGACGATAGCATTTTGAACATGTTTTTACTAACGTCGCCCGACCTGGATATCTTACAGGAACAGGCAGAGAAATTTCAGCAAGCTCGCTTCAGCGAATTGAATGAAGTTCCCAGCTTGGTATCGCTGAAGAAGAGTTATGAAGATTTGGCGGTTTTGTTGAAACGGACAACCCCCTTCGTCGATCTTATAGATAAGGAGCTTACGGACTGGGGGCTTCAATTGCGCACCTCACCCAAGTCCGAAAAAGAATACCAGCAAAAGCTGCTCGATACGTTCGCGGAATTCAAAGCTTTATTTCCCGATATCCGTAAAGACCTGGCGAAGCTGGACGAAGACCTGAAGCAAGAAACACCGGCATTGAAAGAAGTGGCCCGCAAAGAGGCCTGGGAACGCAGCCTGATTTTGATTCGTCGCTTGATGGCCTCATTGGACCAGCTATCGAACATCCAGACTCGAGTTCGAATCTATAGAATCGAATTGCCCTCGTTCAAGGAAACCGAAGCGAATGCCGTTGCGTTTGCCAAGGCAAATCGATTAGACTTTATGAATTTGAAAGGTCGGGTCACCGATAATTGGCGCAAGGTTCAGGTCGCTGCAAATGCCTTAAAAGGAGAAGTGAATATTGTCTCCAACGTTAATCTTGCAACCGATCCGAATCACAATAATCCTTTGAATTTTGCGGCCTCCGCCAGTACCTTCAGCTTCGGCTTGCAGTTCGATGCGCCGTTAAATCGTCAGGCGGAACGAAATGCGTTCCGGACCAGTTTGATCAATTATCAGGTCGCGCGTCGAAATTACATGGCCCTGAGTGACACGATCGAACAAACGATTCGCGCGGATTTGAGAAATCTGGAAGCCCAACGTCAAAGTTTTGAGATCGGGCGGCAGCAGGTCGTGGCCGCGGCCCGACAGGTGGAAGGGGCTCGACAGGATATTATCGCCGGCTCGCGGCAGGCGGCTGCCAGCGGCAATGCGGCAACGTTGAATATCTTGAATGCATTACAGGATTTGCTGGATGCCCGGAACCGGCTGGCCAGCAGTTTTTTCAATTACGAACAATTGAGGATCAAGATCCTGCTGGACATGGAAAGTTTGCAACTGGATGAACGAGGATTTTACTCCGATGAACTCACCCGTACGCCTGGCAGCAGCCCAAATCTCGACCGAACTCGAACCCCAGCCGAGCAAATCTTCGGCGGGCCCAACAGCCCTTAAAAGCCTGAGCTCTAAAGTCGACTACCGCCGGAAGAAAAGTAATTCGACTTTCTACCTTCGACTTATCGCATTCCTGGTCGTTGTCGGGGGCTTCGCCTGGATCGGCCGGGACTATCTCAGCCCGAAAGCCCGTAAATCGGAAATCATCATCGCCAAAGTTCTGCGGGCGCAGCTTCCCATTGTCGTTACCGATCGCGGAGAGTTGGAGAGCGCGGAAAACATCATCGGCCGCTGCGAGGTCGAAGGGGAACGCGTCAAGATTGTGAAAATTGTCCCCGAAGGTTCCCTGGTCAAAAAAGGACAGCCGGTCGTCTGGCTCGATAGTGAACCATTCCAGAAAGATTTCGCCAAACAGGAAATTCTCTGGAAGCAGGCCGAAGGCAAAGCGAAAGCGGCCAAGGGTGACCTGGAGGTGTCAATCAACAAAGGCGAAACCGACATTGATGCCAAGGATCTGGCCTGGAAGCTGGCGAAACTCGATCTGCATAAGTATGTGGAGGGGGATCTCAAGGTTGAAGTCGATGACAAAAATGGAGCCATCGAACTTTCGCGGAAGGAGCTACGCGAAGCCGAGGATAATCTGATTCACATTCGCGTCATGGTGGCGAAAGGCTTGAAGCAGATGGACGAATTGCGGCAGACCGAACTGCAAGTTCAAAGTAAGAAATTTTCGCTTTCAAGTAACGAAAACAAGTTAATGGTACTCGAGAAGTTCGATAAGGAGCGCAAAGTTACTGAGCTTCAGGCCAAAGCCCGCGATGCCGAGCGCGACTTGGAGAGAACTAAAAAGAGTTCCGCCGCCAGCATCGAAAAAGCCAAGAGCGATTTGGAAGCGTCCGAAAGCACAATGAAGCTCGAAAAGGCGACGCTGGACCGCATTGAGGAACAGTTGAAAAAGACCGTGATGAACGCCCCGGGCGATGGGATTATGGTCTATTTTCGAACTCCCTGGGGGGACGATACGCGCATTCAAGCGGGGGCGCAGCTATTCCCGCAGCAACAGATATTCACGCTCCCCGATCTGACGAAGATGCAGGTTAAAATGAAGGTGCACGAATCGGTCGTGAAGAAAATAAAACCGGGGTTATCGGCTTCCATAACCATTGATGCCATACCGAATGTGATACTGGAAGGGAAAGTCAAAACGGTCGCGACTTTGGCTCAAAGTCAGGGTTGGCGTAATGCCAGCGTGAAAGAGTACGATACCATCATCGAAATTCCGAAACTGCCCGAGAATATTGGACTGAAACCGGGCATGTCCTCAGAAGTCAAAATCTCCATTCAGACTTTGAAAGATGTGCTGATCGTACCGGTGCAGTCGGTTTCCGAGCGAGACTCCAAACATTACGCCTTTGTAATGCATGGCCAGGATATTGAGCAGCGCGAAGTCAAAGTGGGAGAGAGCAACGAGAAGCATATCCAGATTTTGGAGGGCCTGTCGGAGAATGAAACGGTCACGCAGGATGCCCGCATCCGTTTAACGGAAGTGATCAAGAAAGCCGAGGACGAGAAGAAGAATGTCGGAGGCTCGAATTCACCTCTCGAGAAGAAGGACGAGACACCCAAAAAGGAAGAGGCTCCCAAGGCCGAAACGCCTCCGGTAGAGGCTCCGAAAACGCCGGCCGCAACTCCCGCTCCTGTGGCGGCCCCGGCCTCCAAATAAGTCGGGTGGAATAGTGCTCGCGGAAATTTTTCGGACCGAACCTCTCTAGTTTGCTGGCGGTCTTGTCGATAGGTTGTGAATGGAGTAAAAATGTTACTCATAGCGGATCGCGAGGGTCTGCTGTCAACTCGTTCGTCGAGTTGCCTCCTGGAGAGGTGGCTGAGTGGTCTAAAGCACGGCTTTGCTAAAGCCGCGTAGGGGAAACCTTACCGCGGGTTCGAATCCCGCCCTCTCCGTTTTTTCATTTCTTTGGTTGACGTAAGTCAATATCCAATAATAACTTACGTTTTTGAAGCGTCTTCAAAAAATCCCGTTTGTGGCAGTTTTTGTGGCATTTTTTGGCGGGAGAAATCTCTGAGGCAAGCATGTCGAATGAGTTCCGCATTGGTAAAGTTCGAGGGTATGCAGAGAATCCGTTTCAAGTGCTCAATATCGATCGAATTCCGATCGAAGAATTTCGGCCGATTGAATTATTCAAACCGGAAGAAGAGCGAGTTTTTTTTGCAGCAGTGCGACGAATGGCAATTTCCGATTTTTCTAACGATTATGCTCACGGGTACCGGAATCTCGCGGGCGATCAGCGGGCTGAATGCGGGATGGATATTGGTCTCGGCATTCTTCGCCACCGTCGTAAGCCGTGGCTCGATCTCGGCTGACAATTTCTACTTCAGGATGGGCCTTCAACCAACACGCCAGGGTTTTAGCCTCTCGATTGGGTAGTAAGTCTAGGACGCGATGCGTTTCTAAATCCACCAGGATGGTGCCATAGTTTTGCCCGCTTCGAAAAGCGAAATCGTCCACCTCGAGAACACGGGGAGTGGCTAAAGAGTCGACTTTATCTTTGGCTCGACGTAAAAGGGTGTCTTTGCTGATCGGGACGAATAACTTCTCCTTGAGTCGAGTACCCGGCCGGCCGCCTAATGCCAAACCGGTCTGTTTCTGGAGAGCTTTTAATCGATCCGTTGTTCGAGCATGGGAAGCAAATGCATGAGGTAGCCGTTCACAGAAGATTTGCCTGGCGCAAGCGGCATTCATGCATCGAAATTTTCGCAGTTCGATCCTGAGCAGTACTCGTCGAGCTTGCCAGGGTAAGTCCGCCAATACACGCTGATAATGGCTGTGAATGCGGTCCGATAGTTGACCGCAGTTGGGACTTAGTGGATTGAATGGCGATTGCCAAGAATTCCGGAGTGAGAGCGAAATCGGTGACGACCAAACCGGCTTCTTGAGGAAAGAAGTCCTGCATAGTCATGATGCTGCGTCCTGTCAGAATGAATTCCTGAAGACATTCTACCCAACGCTCGTCACCAACTGGGCGACAGAGCCCCTTTTCGACCGGCGTTTACAAATTGATCGTCTAGGCTGAGGCTGGCTCAGCGATATAGAGTCTTTCTTCTTATCTTTTGCGCTTTTTGCGCAAACTTTTTGTGTATTTTATTAAATCGCGGTTTTGAGTTCTTTCGGGAACTCTTTGATGCGGATACGAACGGCCGCCGCCATCACCGCATTGCCTTTATCCGTCACATGATAGCGATGCGCCCGCGGGACTTTCCGAATCAATCCATGAGCGCGCAACCTTCCCAATTGTCGCGAGACTCGTTGCGTTTGCCGACGCCGTTCAGCGGCATCCCGGGCGGGCTCGTTCAACGCTTTCAGGATGTCGTGGTTGCGAAACCCATTGATGCGATTATCGCCGCATAAGACAGCCAGGAATAGCTTCTGTTCTTCGGCGTGCATCAAGTTCAAGCCGCGTCGCTTCCGGTTACCCAGAGAGACGGGTTGACTCAGTTGGTCGAGTTGACGCACGGTGACCGAAGGAGCGTCCACAACGGCCAAAGCCTCGAGATAGCGTCGATTCGAAGCGCGGGCGACTTCGAGGTAGCGATAGAAATTAGACACGCCTTTGTTCATGGGGCACCAGGCCATTTTTTCGACCCCTTTGCGGATGCATCGACGGCGGACGTGGAACTCGCCTGGCTGGTTGATTACTGTTTCAATGCGGAGAATCCGTTCGAATTTGTCGTACATTTTCAGCCAATTGCCTTTCATGCGGTGCTTGACGCGTGTGCCCGGTGCCCGTTTCTTGCGGCCCAGAGTAAGAATTTCTCCGTCGAATTGAGGATAGAGCTTGCGTCCCAGGAATTTCATAAGGTCGTCGGCAGAGAACTGTTGAATCGAGTGATCGACCAGACGCGGGTAAAGAGCTTGTAAGTCTTCACGACTTCGGAACAAAACGTCCGTGCTGTACTCGGCTTGATCGATCACCCAGTAGTATTGGCAGCGGTTCAGCCAGTCTTTTTTCAATAGCGGATTGGCCCGGCGGACCCAACGGTCGAGAATTTTGATCCAATTCAAATGGGCAAAGCGATCGGCCAGGCGTTGAGCGGCTTCGGGATTGTCGAGTTGAACGAAGGCATTATCGCTTTGAAGGAAGCCGATCTGCTTTTCGTTCATCTGGCGGGCCAGCCAGTCGTGACCGTTGACGTAGACTTGGACGCTGTAAGGAAAGAAGGTTTGGATGCGGACATGGATCAGTCCGAACTCGGGATCGAGAGAATAGAAATAGACGACGCGTTGCGGGCGAGACGTGAAGTACAATTCCGGTCGATCCTTGCCGGGACGCAGCTTGACGCCGCGACAGGTTTCCATGCAGCACAGCACGGCGACCAGTCCTTCCTTTAGACTGCGTTTGGCAATCTCCTCGCGGATGATCTGCTCTTTGGTGTGCTCCCCTTGGAGAAACCGATAAGGAGCACCGGCTTCGGCGGCGACTCGTTTGCCATGTTCCACCAGTTCTTCGGACAGACCTTCCAGGAAGGGAACGAAGTCTTTGCGACGCATGCCCAGTCCGCTATCGCAGAGACGGTGGAGATCTCCATTCTTGAAAAAGGGAAGATATCCTTTGAAAATCACGCGGTCGTGACATTCCAGAACGGATAGAATGGAATCGGCGAACTTCTTCGTAAATGAGTTGATCGTCGGCATGGCGTCGAGTCTCCAACGGTTGTGTGGTTACTTCCATTGGATAAACCGACGCCATGTTCGTTAATACCTAGGGTTGCGGGCATTGCCCGCGTTAAGTCAATTTAACGTTAGTGGTATTCCACGATTTTGCCACCTTGGATTAAGGCTATGTTGCGGAGAACATCCAGGCCGGTGATGTTCTTGTATGTTTTGGATACCTTTTCCACGACCTTGGAGGCAGTTTCGTTCCAGTTTTCTTTCGACTCTCACCTACCATTTCGATCACTCGGATAGTGGCTCGAGATTTCATATTTTCTTTGATTGCCGACATAACTCTTAACGCCTTAATAACAGCGCACTGGCGAATAAACATTAGTTTCAAATTAAGTTTTGAGCGAAGACATATCGATGACAAAACGATATCGAACGTCCTTTTTGACTACTCGATCGTATGCTTCGTTAATCTTTTGGATGGGAATCACTTCCGTGTCCGCAAGGATTCCATGCTTCTCACAGAAATCCACGACTTCTTGGGTTTCGGCCAAGCCACCGATAAGCGATCCGGCGACCGAAGTTCGTTTGTGGATCAACGAACTAGCAATTAGTTCCGATGATTTCTTTTCTAGTGCACCCACGACGACCAAAGTTCGGTCTCGCTTTAACAGAGAAATGTAAGGGTTCAGATCGTGAGATTGCGGAATGGTGTTGAGAATGAAATCGAACGTATTCTCGTGGGCTTTCATTATTTTCGCATCGAGGGAGAGAATGGCACCATCGGCTCCGAGCCGTCGTGCGTCGAGAACTTTGCCCGGAGAAGTGGTGATGGCGAAAACGTTAGCCCCCAGCGCTTTAGCGATCTTTACTGCTACGTGGCCGAGTCCGCCAATTCCAACGATTCCTACTTTTTGACCCGGCTTTACTTTCCAATGCCACATTGGGGAATAGGTGGTGATCCCGGCACAAACCAAGGGTGCTGCGCCTTTCGGGTCCAATTTCGAGGGTATCTTGACGACGAATTTCTCCGTTACCACAACGGCGTTTGAATACCCTCCGTAAGTGGTTTTGCCAGTCCCCTTGTCGGGACTGTTGTACGTGAAGGTCGCTCCGTTCTCACAGAATTGCTCGAGGCCTTCTTCACAACTCAAGCAATGTTGGCACGAATTGACGAGACACCCTACTGCTACGGTGTCGCCGATTTTGAACTTTGTGATCTTTTCACCGACTTCGGTTACTTTGCCGACGATCTCGTGACCTGGAACGCAAGGATAGACTGTACCGCCCCATTCATTCCGAGCCGTATGAATATCGGAGTGGCAGACACCGCAAAAGAGTATTTCGATCCGAACATCCGTCGGACCCACGCTCCTTCGGTAAAAATCAAAGGGAACGAGCGGTGATTTCGCCGCGCTCGCTGCGTAGCCGGAAGCCTCGGTGCCCTTAGGAGCCTCTATGGGCTCAGCTAAGGCAATTCCGCTATTCAGAAGCGGATCTGCCAGAGCGATGCCGACACTCGCCTTGATTACGGAACCGAGCAGGTCACGCCGTACGAGAGTACTTTTCGAATTCTCTGCCATGTCTTCTGTCTCAGTTCGGGATAGCGAACGGTTTTCCGGTATTGTGGCTATAAGCCATCTACCCGGACAACGCCGTTCCAAATTTTGGACTCAATCCGACGATAATCTCGCCGGACAGTTCTTGTCGAAAAATAGCGGCCTGATTGGACCACTATGCTTAGGTGACTGCGATTTCGTCGAGTACCGAATTTACGCCGGAAGCATTCCAGGCGACGATTCCGGCGTGGTCCTTTTCGGAATAAGAGCTAACGCTTCCTGAAAGAGTAACAGTGGTACCATTGGAAGCCACTTTCACCTTTCCGCCATCAATTTCTGCATTTCGCACGAAGGCCTTCTCGAGGGAGTCCTTAATGCCATTCGGCTGCCTTAGCGCATTGTTCCCAAGTGATCTCATCCATGACGTCTTTTTGCAATTGTGCGTCTGTTTTCATAGTGCCTTCCAGCCTTTAACGCTGGGAAGATCCATTCGGATTACAAATCCGGTCATGCTGCTACAAGAGTAGTATCCGAAATCATTTTTTTTAACCAGACAGGTTATCGAGTGAAATTTGTGGGGGGATTACAGCAAATTAGTCGTCAGGAGAATTAAAGTTATAGATATAAATTCTAACCTCGGATAACAGCTATCGACAACACTCCGGCCGTTGGCTCGCGGTTTGTAGACCGTTATGAAAACGGGGAAAATACAGGGGTTTCTGATTGCGGGTTGATTGGTCGAGGATAACCGCAGTCGACCAAAGAGAAGTGATGTGTCGGACTCGGGCGAAGAGTAGCCGGCGAGTTAGCGTCGTTTTACTTTTTCACGTGATAGTAGCGACCGTTCGAGAAAAAAAGATCGTAGCCTTGATACATAACAGATGACGAGTCCTGTTGGGCATTCAAACCAGAAGCAGGTTGACCTGTGAAGACCGGGGCGGAAGCTGGCGCGATTTGCATAATTGGAGCATTCGTCGATACAGCAGGTGTCACTTGAGTAGTGGCGGCCTGAGTTTGAACGATTTGCTGCTGCGGAATGTAAGTGGGTGATTGTTGGATTATTGTTACACCGGGATCGACAGAATAGCTCGGCGAATAATAGGTAGAGTATCCGAAGTTATAACCGTAATAAGGACTTACAAGACCTAATCCAAGGCCAAGCCCAAAACCTCCGCCATACCCGCCGTAATAACCTCCGCCGAATCCTCCTCGGTAACCTCCTCCTCCAAAGCCACCACGAGACCCCCCACCGAATCCTCCACCACCGTGGCCACCGCCACGCTGTGCGGAAGCCGTTTCAGTAGCAGACAAGAGCAGTAACCCAGCCGAAATCGTAACAAGTAAGTTTTTCATGCTCTTATTCTCAAATGTGAAAATGATGGGAATTCCGGAAGGCGGGGTTAAGAAACCCGAATGACCTCCTGAAATTGCACTATGGTAGAAACGCCCTGAGCTTTTCTCGTTTTCGAAGATTAAACCTTTGAATGCCACGGCAAGAATTCGAGACGGCCACAATCGCGATTACCAATAATCAAGTCAGTTCTTTACGGCACTATTCGTGCCCTAGTTATGCCGCGAACTGAAAGTAAGTAAAAATCGGCTGCACTAGCTCCCCCAATGGTTGGAATTAATCAGTAAAATCGCCTGTGCCATAATCCATCAAGAATAGTGATTTTGGCCATACGATACTTCGTAAGCGCGAATTGGCTCCGCAGAGATGTGCGAGGCAAGTTACGTAGATGGGATCGCCGTCGCCTATCTTAAAATCGTGAGATTTTGGCAATCGGCAAGCGTTGAGAATAGTCCTTTGACCTAGTATAAGGGCAGAAGAGCAGAGCCGAACTGGTTCGCTACTCCGTTCAACAATTTGGCTCCAAAACATTTAATGTTTCAGATTCTTGCTTCTGATATTCCCTTCTCAAGACAGGCTTTTCCTTACACACAAACGCTTATTTATCCATCCCACTCCTCCGCATCACCTCTCTAACCCTCCCATTCAGTTTCGCATAGTACCATTAATGCAAACTCGAAGACTTCAAAGCCAGGGCTGGCGTTTGATTCGGCCAGAGAGGTCGTGAGAAGATCGCAACCTGAGAAACCGACAGTATGTGTTAGTGGTGGATGACCTGTCTGATTCAGCAGAGAGCATGGCCGAGGTTCTTAAATTTTGGGGGTATGAAACGGAAGTGCGCTATTGCGGAGTTTCGGCACTCGCAGCCGTGCGCGATTGCCAACCTGCAGTTATTATTCTCGATATCGGTTTATCTCCGATGAATGGGTTCGAGTTCGCTCTCCGATTCCGCGAGTCGTTCGATCCTGTGCTAACGGCCATGATCGCGGTTAGCGGACATACTTCGCAAGAATATAAGGCTCGCTGCCACAAGCTTGGGATTAACCATTATTTGTATAAACCAGCCAACCTGAATCACTTGCAGGAATCGCTCGGGCTCTTCATCTTGGAACCACTACCGGTAAGTATCCCGATCGGTCAGCAATTGAGGATCGAACAACCTCCCATGAATTGGCGAGCGTCGGATGACTTGATTGGAAACGACTCAAATGGACTTTCGATTAAATGCGATGCATGCCGATATCGAGAACATAGCCATGCCGGTACTGTAGACTTGACCGGATCAACTCGAAAAGGACGGGCCACATTTCGTGCATCTCGCGGAGCCCGCAGGCTAATTTGGAAAAGGAGTCCAGTGGAGGGCGAATGTTCAACACTCAGTTAGGTAGAGTGATAATCGAGAAACAGGGTATTTAATTCTTAGGAGATTTGATGTTTGAACTCACTTACAAACTCGTTGAAAGCGATAAAATCCGACCAGTCTGTCCTTACTGTGAACAGCGGATCGATAGTCCAATTCCATACTTTCAAGAAACCCCTGGCCCTGCAGGCATCGGCGGCGGTGAGAGAACTGCGCGGCTGTATATCTGCCCCCATTGCAATAAAGTCTTGGCGATAGGTGTTCCAGATTGATCACGATTCCAAGAAAGAGGTTAGAACAAGACCGCATTGCATTTACTCAGTGTTCGTAAATTCAGTTATTTTGCCATGATGTGGATTGGCGTCCGCATTTAAGTGCATGTGCGTTTTACAATGGCATGAAATATGTAGCATAAAGCAAATAGAGATGTTTAAGAAATTTTAAATACAGGAATCGAATGTCTAATCAAAAAACACTCCACCATCACACCGTTAAATCGATCAGCGCTAAGAATAACAAAACTTCTGCTGAATCGTTCGCGTCAGCCAAGCAACAGATCAACGGCGAAGAACAATCCAATTTGATTCAGATCCGCGCCTATGGCTTGTGGGAAGCGGGCGGCAGGCCAGCTGGAGAGGAAGCGAAAGATCGATTTTGGAACGAAGCAGAAAAAGAAATCATCGCATCCCACACAACCCACGAATAAGAGACTAACAGAGTGGAATATTCTCGACAGGTTGGATGGTTTTCTAGGAGATACCATGCCTACTTTACCGACGGACCAGCAATAAGAATTTGTTCGAATGGCATCTGCTGCGAATTCGTTTCTAGCCCAGATCTGGCAGCAAGCCCTGGAGCACGAAGGCATTCGCTGCAAAGTGTTCGGCGACTACTTGGACGCCGGACTCGGGGACATATCGGGAATATCGGCTGAAGTTTGGGTTGAACCAGCCAACCTCGTTCGAGCACAGAAGATCCTTGAAAAACGTGAAGGCAATTCCGAAGAGACGACTTTGGAAATCTCCAGGAGGAATAGATTGTGAATAAAGAAAGGCCGAATGTCTACGACTTCAATGGCCCAATCGTTTAGGAGATACATCCGGTGTCCGCAAAAATCGTAACACCTCTCGACACTTCACCACCAACCGAACAAGCAGTCGTGACTAAACCTGTCGTGGTCCATACTCATGCGGCCGTCACCCAGGTCATCGTGGTCGGTCATTCCGCACTGTTCTATTGGTGGCCTCTTTGGGTGGCCGGATACTTAATGGCTCTGCTCACCTGGTCGAATCACGATCAGGCTCAAATAGGCAGCAAATCGGAATGGTTTTACCGCGGCCGCAATCTCGGTGTGATTTACACTCTTCTTCTTCTGATCCTGGTCACCAGCACCAAAATCAAGGGCATGAAGGCGGCTCTGATGATTGCGGGCATGGCTTTCATGGTTTTGTTGTTCGTACATCCGGAATGGTGGGAAGTCCTACCAGGTTGGTTTGGGCATCAATCTATTTCTCTTAGTCTCGGTTTTTACTTATTCTCCTCGACTATGCTTTTTTTGGTTTGGTCGATTAGTGTATTTTTCATCGATCGTCTGGGCTTATGGCGATTTCGATCGGGGCAAGTTACACACGAGTTTCTAGGGGGAATCGTGAATAACACTCACGATACCGAGAATATGACGATGTCGCTAATCATTCTGAAGCCTAATATGACCCTTCCGGGATCAACTTGCCCCAAGCAAGAAACAATTTGCGAGGTAGTTGACGCTACGGTGAAGCGTCTCTTACGAACCGTCCCGGCTGCCATTCCGGGAGTTGCATTCTTATCGGGCGGACAATCAGCCGAATTAGCCTCAGCCCGGTTGAATGCGATGAATGTTAGATTCAGGTCGCGAATGCCTTGGACGTTAGCTTTTTCGTTGGCCCGTGCTATTCAACAACCTGCTTTAGAGATTCGGTGTGGCGAATCCGCAAACGTTTTAGCGGCTCAGAAAACCCTGTATCATCGTGCCAGGTGTAATCGCTCTGCCCGTTCGAAGAGAATATATTGCCGCGATGGAGAGGTCTTGATCGGAGCACGGAAAGCCTACTGGCGTTTGGGTCGTCGGCAGTGTTTCTTCAGCTCAGAAAGAGATTGTGGATTTCCGAGTAATGACGATATAGATCGCTGTCGATCATCATAATGAAAACAACCCTTAAAACACCAGGATCAAACCCATCGCAGGCTAAGCCCTTAGCCGCCAAGGAATCTACCCCTACGTCGGTACCCGACTCGCTTACCGAACTCCACGTCAACCTCAATACCGGACTCACACAGCTTGAAGTAAGTATCCGGCGAAAAGAGCATGGCTACAACGAAGTAACCGAACAAAAAGAACATCCGTTCCTGAAGTTCCTCGGAAAATTCTGGGGACTTTCCGCCTGGATGCTGGAATTGATTATCGTTTTCTCGGCACTGCTGAGGCATTACACGGACCTCATGGTGGTGAGCGTCTTACTCCTCATCAATGCCATTTTGAGCTTCATCCAAGAACGTCGAGCCGCCGGCGTCGTTGCAACACTGCGGAGACGGCTTCAGGTCAATGCTCGCGTCTTGCGAGATTCGAATTGGCAGGTTATTCCTTCCCGCGAGTTGGTCCCCGGCGACATCGTTCGCGCGCGGCCCGGCGACATCATTCCGGCCGATTTTAGACTTCTCACGGGAACGTTGACTGTAGACCAGTCGGCACTGACCGGCGAATCGAAAAATGCAGAGAAAACGACTGGAGAAGTGCTATCATCGGGATCAATCGTACGACGCGGTGAAGGCAACGGTGTCGTCGTATTGACAGGTTCGAAGACACTTTTTGGTCGCACGACTCAGCTCGTCCAGATGGCAAGCCCCAAGCTCCATATCGAAGCCGTGATCTCCAAGCTCGTTCGTTGGCTTTTCGTCATCGTCGCTTCACTGGCGACTCTCGTCATCATCGTGTCGCTAATACGAGGCACGCCTCTTTTTGGGATGATCCCGCTGTTACTCGTCCTTCTGACGAGCGCAGTACCGATGGCCCTTCCTGTCATGTTCACGGTCAGTATGGCCATCGGGTCGAAGCAACTGGCCAAGCGCGGCGTATTGGTCACTCGCCTCAGCGCCACTGAAGATGCCGCGACGATGAATGTGCTTTGCGTCGACAAGACGGGCACGATCACGATGAATCAGTTGGCTATTACCGGTGTGATTCCGCTCGATAGTGCGGCGGAAGCCGATGTTTTGTTCGCCGGTGCACTTGCTTCTCAGGAGGCCAACCAAGATCCGATTGACCTGGCCTTTCTTGCGGAAGCGAAGAAACGGCACATCTTCGACAATCTTGCCAAAGTCTCGCCCGTTTCCTTCTTCCCATTCGATGCGAAAAATCGCCGAACGGAAGCCGTGGTCGAACAGAATGGGAATCGCATTCGAGTGATGAAAGGGGCGGTACAAACCATCGCCGAAGCTTGCGGCCTTTTGCTCCCGGCGATTGAGGTATTGGAAGCCCGCGTTAGCGAATTTGCCTTCAAAGGATATCGGACTTTAGCGGTAGCGCGCGGCCCGGAGACAGGAACTCCACGAATACTCGGACTCGTTACCTTGTACGATCCGCCGCGTCAGGATGCCAAATCCCTAATAACTGCGTTGCACGATTTAGGCGTTCCAGTCAAGATGCTCACTGGCGACGCACTAGCAGTTGCCAAAGAAATCGGCCAAGGTGTGGGCTTGTCGAATATTCTTCCCGTTGCAGCACTCAAAGCCGCAAGTGCTCAGACAGGTAACAAGACCTTCGACATATTAGCAAATGCTGATGGCTTCGCTGAGGTGTTTCCAGAGGATAAATACCTCGTTGTCAAGCATCTGCAAGCTGCCGGTCATGTGGTCGGGATGACGGGCGACGGCGTCAACGATGCTCCGGCCCTGCGCCAAGCCGAAGTCGGCATTGCTGTCAGTTCAGCAACCGATGTAGCGAAGGGCGCTGCAAGCGTCGTCCTCACCGAACCGGGTCTTACGAACATCTTGGCGTTGGTCGAACAAGGCCGGACGATCTACCAGCATGTTCTGACCTGGATCATCAACAAGATCAGCCAGACGATTCTGAAGGCCTCTTTCGTGGCCATCGCATTCCTCGCTACCGGACAGTTTGTTATCACCGCCTCAGCGATGCTCTTGCTCGTTTTCGTGATGGACTTCGCAACGATAGCCTTGGCCACCGACCGCGTTCGACCATCCAAAAAACCGGAAACTTGGGCCATCGGGGGCTTCGTCGCGGTATCGGTAGTGCTGGGCCTGGCTATGGTTGTTGAAACTCTCATGTTAGTGTGGATCGGCTGGTCGCGTTTCGGATTGGCTACAGACAGTAATGCCCTCTGCAGTTTCTGCTATCTGATTCTGCTTTATTTCGGCGTCTTTTCTTCTCTATCTCGGCGGGAACGACGCTGGTTCTGGTCGACGGCACCCAGCAAGACTCTAATCGTCGCTCTTGTAGCTGGCGCGGTCGCTGGTACTATCCTGACGCTGGTAGAACTTCCGGGGCTGCCCTCATTGCCTTGGGAGCAAATGTTAGCGATTTTTGCTTATGCGATGGTATCTTGCCTTGTCGTTAACGATGCAGTGAAAGTGATAATGATTAAGAGGCTCGTTCCGACTTCGGTTGCGTAACATCCCGACAGGAAGTCGCGATGAAATATATCGATTGAAGACAGGAGATGCTATCGATGTTGGAGTCCCCTGAGTATGACCGTCTAAACCATAAACGTGCCCTTGTACTTGTTGGTATGATGGCATTACTATCCGTCGTGGTTGGCTGGTTTTTACCTCCTGTCTTATGCGCTCTCATTCTATGCCCCCTGATCTACTGGTTGCTCCGGCGTCGATGCCTCCGCCGACTGTCGATTATGCAACGGGCATTTCCTACAGAGGGAGAAAAAATCTTGGAGCGTCACGTTGCCTATTTTCGATCTCTCTCAGATCCCGAAAAAGCGCGCTTCCGACAACTCTGGAAAATTTTCCTCAATGAAATCCGGATTATAGGCATCCGCACCGAAGTCGACGACACCGTTCGGCTATTGGTAGCGGCCAGTGCCATTATCCCCATCTTCGGCTTGCATGATTGGGAATACCATCGACTGGGTGAAGTCCTTATTTATCCGGAGTCGTTGAGCGAGAAATATCAAACGACGGGAAATGCCTACGAGAACATTCTTGGCATGGTCGGCTTGAAACACCTGAGCGGAGTGATGATTCTGTCTAAGCTGTCTCCTCTCGCAGGCTTCGATAATGCAATCAGCTCAAACAATTTGGGCGTTCCTGAGTTCGCTCGCTTGATATCGCATGAAGAAGTCGAACATGGCCTTCCGCTGGAGGTTCCTTGGCAGTCCATTAAGCGTTGGGCGCAATACGTGGCAGAAGCACTTTCCCATCCAGCCAAAAATCATCCTTACATCAACGATTACGCCTATACGAACGAACGGGAGTATCTGGCGGTCTTAGCCGAATATTTCTTCAAATCGCCCGAGATTTGCAGAAAAAAGATCCAGAATTGTACGGCATGCTTCGGGAAATATTCCATCAGGATACCCGCACAACGCTGAAGCTCCCAAACCTGCGCCGACAGAAATATGCTCGGAATTCTCCCTGCCCTTGCGGTAGTGGGAAAAAGTATAAGCAACGTTGCTTATCGAAGGTTGTGGATTCGAAAAATGTAAGCTTATCTGAGCCTTCCCGGGAAACTTCGCTTCCCGGCGCATAGGAAAGAAAAATTATGAGCAGCCGAATAACAGAAGGTCACTTGAGTTCGGGCCAGTTGCCCACGGATATCGAGGGCTTCGATCTGCTTGCTGAGCTTGCACTCAATATGAGATGGTCCTGGAATCATGCCACCGACGCTGTCTGGAGCGAACTCGATCCGGAATTATGGGAGATCACCCACAACCCCTGGGTCGTTCTCCAGACCGTTTCTAGGGACAAAATCCGAAACATGTTAGCCGATCCCGTTTTTCGAAAACAAATAGATGTCCTGGTAGAAAGCAGGAAGCACGCATTGGAGGCTCCTGCGTGGTTTCAAAAAGAACATTTGCAGAATTCGCTGACCTGCGTCGCCTATTTCAGCATGGAGTTCATGTTAAGCGAGGCGTTGCCTATCTACTCAGGAGGTCTAGGCAACGTCGCCGGCGATCAACTCAAAGCCAATAGCGACTTGGGCGTGCCCGTCGTTGGAGTGGGACTTCTTTACCAGCAAGGCTATTTTCGCCAGGTGATCGACAAAAACGGAGAGCAACAAGCACTTTACCCCTACAACGATCCCGGCCAATTGCCGATTACTCCATTGCGGCAACCCAACGGCGAGTGGCTTCGATTGGAGATCGAACTGCCCGGTTACCCTGTCTGGTTGCGCGTCTGGCAAGTCCTGGTAGGCAGGGTCAAGCTTTATCTTTTGGATAGCAATGATCTGGCAAACTTCCCGACAGTCAGGGGCATCACCAGCGAGCTTTATGGAGGCGGCCCGGAGTTGCGGTTACAGCAGGAACTCGTTCTGGGAATCGGGGGTTGGAGGTTGCTGCAAGCCCTCGGCATTCAGCCGGAAGTTTGCCACTTGAACGAAGGTCACGCTGCGTTTGCAATTTTGGAACGCGCTCGAACATTTATGAAAGCTTCGGGACAACCTTTCGAAGTCGCACTGGCCGTAACACGCGCAGGAAATCTCTTCACGACTCACACGGCCGTCCCAGCCGGTTTCGACCGTTTCGCACCTTACCTGATCGAGCACTACTTGGGTCGATACGCGCAAGAAAAACTCGGCATTTCGGTTCGCGAATTGCTCGCCCTGGGCCGCGAAAATGCAAACGATTCGTCCGAGAGCTTCAACATGGCCTATATGGCCATTCGCGGGAGTGGAGCCGTCAATGGCGTAAGCAGATTGCATGGCCAGGTCAGCCGACACATTTTTCGGACGCTATTTCCGCGCTGGCCGGAAAATGAAGTCCCTGTCGGCTATGTGACAAACGGGGTCCATATGCCAACCTGGGACTCAGCTCCGTCGGACGAGCTTTGGACGGAGGCTTGCGGGAAGAACCGCTGGTTAGGACGTACGAAAACTCTCGAACGAGACATTCGTTGCGTTACCGATAGCAAACTTTGGCAATTTCGCACCAAAGCCAGTAAAGCTTTGATCGAATTCACACGCGAACGTATTTCCCGACAGCTCGCATATACTGGGGCTCCGAGTGAATCAATAGAACGTGCGAAACATCTTTTCGACCCCAATGCTCTAACGCTAGGCTTTGCCCGCCGATTTGCAACTTATAAAAGACCGAATTTGCTACTCCATAACCGGGAGCGCTTGCTTCGCCTTTTGAAAAATCCCGATCGTCCCGTGCAACTCATCATGGCCGGTAAGGCCCATCCGGCGGATAGAGCTGGCCAAGACTTGATCCATGAATGGATTAACTTCATAAGAGAAGCGGATAACCGCCTCAATATCATCTTCCTCAGAGACTACGACATGCAGTTGACCGAACGCTTGGTACAGGGCGTCGATGTCTGGATCAACACTCCTCGACGACCTTGGGAAGCCTGCGGCACCAGCGGAATGAAGGTGCTCGTCAACGGAGGCATTAATCTTTCCGAGTTGGATGGCTGGTGGGCCGAAGCTTATTCTCCCGAAGTTGGTTGGGCGGTGGGAGACGGGCTAGAGCATGGTGACGATCCTAGTTTGGATGCTGTCGAAGCCGAAAGACTCTACGAATTGCTCGAACGGGAAGTGATTCCAGAGTTTTATAATCGAGACGAACACGGTATTCCGACTGCTTGGGTCAAGAGGATGCGGGAAAGTATGGCACAGTTGACGCCACGATTTTCCGCTGACCGCACTATCCGCGAATATACCGAGCAACATTATCTACCTGCCGCAATTGCATATCGAACGCGGGCTGCCGATAACGGTTCAATTGGCAAGAAGATTGTCGATTGGCGATTCGCTCTAGAAACGAAATTGAGTAAGGTTCGCTTTGGCAACTTGAATGTTCAAACGCGAGACGGGCAATATCTATTTGAAATTCGAGTCTGTTTTAACGATCTGGACGCCAAATCGGTTCGAGTAGAACTTTATGCCGACGGTGTCATGGGCGGCGATCCTATGAGACAGGAGATGAAGTGTTTACAGCAGCCGGTGGAAACGCAAGGCTATATTTATCGCATTTCCATTCCCGCTTCTCGCCACACAACGGATTATTCGGTGCGAATTATCCCGCACTATGATGGCGTGGCCGTTCCACTCGAAGCTACACATATACTCTGGCAACATTGAGTGTAATTATGGCAATTTCCAGAACCTCGCAGCCCGATCTCGATGTCAAAGAGACCAGACGTGGCGAAGTGCGTCGAGGGATTCCATTGCCGATGGGATCGCAGGAAACGGAGGGTGGAGTTAATTTTGCTTTATTCAGCCGAAACGCGACTCGTGTTCGCCTCGAACTATTTCGCGAACCCCAGGATTCGAAACCTTCGAGGGCATTCGATCTCGACCCCTTGCTTAATCGCACGGGCGACGTGTGGCACATTTGGATTGAAGGAATTCGTTCCGGTCAGCTCTATGCCTATCGGGTCGATGGCCCGTACGAGCCCTGGCAAGGCCATCGTTTCAACTTCTGCAAATTGCTCCTGGACCCGCATGCAACAGCTCTCGCAGTTCTGTCCGACTGGGATTTTGGAAACGCTCGGGGGTACGACTCCTCGGCAACCACTAAAGATTTGATTCTCTCACATGTCGATGATGCGGGAACTATGCCGAAATGCATATTCATGAATGAAGATTTAGATTGGAAAGATGATCGACCGCCCGATCATCCTTGGTCAAAAACAATCATTTATGAAATGCACGTTCGCGGCTTTACCATTCATCCAAATTCGGATGTCAAGCATCCCGGGAGCTATCGCGGCGTGATCGAGAAGATACCCTATTTAAAAGAGTTGGGCGTAACGGCCGTGGAATTAATGCCCGTCCAAGAGTTCAACGAACACCGAACGCAAGATACAAATCTGAAACCGGGTAAGATTCTCAGAAATTACTGGGGTTACGATCCAGTGTCTTTCTTTGTCACGAAAGCCTCCTATTGTAGTGCAGGGACGCTCGGCCAAGAGAAGTTGGAATTCAAAGAAATGGTGCGGGCACTCCATAGTGCCGGGATCGAAGTCATCCTCGATGTTGTGTTCAACCACACAGCCGAAGGAAACGAACTGGGGCCTACTTTTTGTTTCCGAGGGATCGACAACTCTATTTTCTACATGTTGGAACCCGACAAACGCTACTATGCTAATTATGCAGGTACAGGTAACACTGTTAACGCCAACCATCCCGTGGTTCGAGACTACATCTTGGCTGCCTTGCGTTATTGGGTTGTCGATATGCACGTGGACGGATTTCGATTCGATCTCGCTTCTATTCTAGGTCGAGACGAAAATGGCAAATTACTAGCCGATGCGCCGCTTCTGGAACGCATTGCCGAAGAACCGATCTTGAGACACGTGAAACTAATCGCCGAAGCGTGGGATGCAGCTGGTGCTTACGAAGTTGGTAGCTTTTCCGAACGGAGGTGGGCCGAGTGGAATGGCCATTACCGGGATGATGTCCGGCGTTTCTGGCGAGGCGACAATGGATTGCTAGGCCTTTTTGCAAGCCGAATCTGCGGTAGTGCGGACATCTATACAAATTCTGGCAAAGGCCCGGAGGGCAGCATCAACTTCGTCACCTGCCACGATGGCTTCACTTTGAACGATTTGGTGAGCTATCGCTACAAGCACAATGAGGCAAATGGAGAAGACAATCAAGACGGTACTAATGCGAATTTCAGCGAGAACTATGGTATCGAAGGAGAAACAAAGACGGATGCTAAGATCGAGCGGTGCAGGAACGTTCAAATCAAGAACTTTCTACTGACTTTGTTCATTTCCCGAGGAGTGCCGATGATACTAGGCGGGGATGAATTCCGTCGGACACAAAGCGGCAACAATAATGCCTATTGCCAAGATAACGAAACAAGTTGGCACGATTGGGATCGTCTAACAGATCAGAACGAAATCTTCCGCTTCACACGCGGCCTGATAGCCTTTCGTCAAGCTCATCCGATTCTCTCAATCGAGAAGTTCTACACGGAAGCAGAGATTCAATGGTTTGGCTCAGGGGGAGGTTCGCCCGTCTGGGCCGATCCGGAAGAAAAACAGCTTGGGTGTCTTATCCACGAAAACAAAGATAGCTCTCTGTATCTGATGTTTAACGCTGGAACCGAGGCAGTTCATTTTGTTCTCCCTTTATTAGCAATGGCGAGACATTGGTATGTCGCTGTTGACACTGCTGGAGAATCACCTCGCGATTTGTTCTCGGCAGGTGAGGAGCCGGTTTTGGATGACTGCCATACTTATCCGCTGACATCACGATCCGGTGTAATACTGCAAATGCGTTGATCGAAATTACGTTCGCGCTCGATCGTTCAAATGGGAGATACTGCAAAAAGCGAGTGGAGTTGAAGAGCATCCGTGAGAACGTTTTGGTACATTATTCATTATGAGCTGTTCGAAGCCAACACTAATAAATAAGGAGTGCGACGACAATCTATGCAAGAACGGAGGTACCTAAAAAAGTCGCGTCATAATGCTCCTCACGTGGCGGATTATTGGAATCTATCACTGGTCGATTCAATCTAACCTCAGAACACCTTCAGCCATAACCGGTTAGGCGATGTATTCGAAGATC
This sequence comes from Telmatocola sphagniphila, assembly GCF_018398935.1. Taxonomy (GTDB): domain Bacteria; phylum Planctomycetota; class Planctomycetia; order Gemmatales; family Gemmataceae; genus Telmatocola; species Telmatocola sphagniphila. Next base: position 3,560,847 of record NZ_CP074694.1, read on the forward strand.
CCCAGCCCGATCGCCGCCACACGGCATTTTGGGAAGAACGCCTTAACTACCGCCTGGGAGACCCGAGGGCCTATTTTCCAGACCTTACCGGCCATTTCGACAGTGCCCATTGCGTTGCAAGGCTCGGCATTCATTGTTAGCCAGGTGGTTCTCGTGATCCTTTCCTTTTCCAGTGTTAAACAGATTCGTCCGCCGTCCCGAGTCACGCCTTTTGCGGTCACTTCGTCGACGAGGCATTTGCCTCAGGATTTCCAAGGGACCAAGACTTTGGGGATTGTTATCGTGAACGGTATTTTTGTGCCGTCGTCCAGAACGATCTCGTTGTCTCGGCAAGCGAGCTCTTGGCATTCCCTGATCCAGCACTTCCACGTCGCCTGCACCGCCATGGCCGGACAACGAATCAAAATAGTACCTGTCAAAATTGTTTCTCCAAGGTCGTAGAGTTATGAAGATCCTGCATTGGTTCTTAGTCAGTGATCTATTTGCGGTCTTCGTTCTGAGGCCGATCGGGATCGACTTCATTCAAACTGGCGGTGACCCGGATCGAGGTCGCCCGTCCGCATTCCCTTGACTAACCCGGAGTCCGGCTTGAACCCCAAAGTTGTGTCGATGGAATTCCCATACCGAACCGCCGCGATACTCGCACCGGAACCGAGGTGGGCCAGAATTATGCGCCCGAGGGACTCCTCGGCACCGGTAACACGAGCTACTTCCTCCATCAGATACGCATACGACAGGCCGTGGAAGCCATAGCGTCGCACCCCCTTCGTTTCGTAGCAACGCGGGATCGGCGGGATCGGCACGATCTGGGCGATGCGCGGCATATCGTGCTGAAAAGCCGTGTCGAAACACGCCATCTGTGGCAGGTCGGGAAAGCGTTGCCGAAATGCCTCTGTCAACAGGATCTCCTCCGGCAGATGCTTGGTCTCAAATGGGCTGAGCCGGTGCAGCTCTTGCAGCATTTCCAGAGTGATTTGCTGCGGCTTGTAATACTTTGGCCCCCTTGCACGATGCGATGGCCCACTGCGGTGAAGCCTTCTCTCCCGATGCGTTTGTCGATCCAATCCATGAGAACGTCAACCGCCACCCTATGGTTGGGTGCTTTAACTGGTCGAGAAAAAATGTCAGCCTCGTTCGAGCCTTTCACCTGCAATGTGGACTCCGACAGGCCAATCCGTTCGATGCTGCCGCCCACAATCCGATGCGGAGATTCTCTGGACTCGAATAGCGCGAACTTGATGCTCGACGAGCCGCCATTAATCGTCAGGATGCGTGGGTTAGCCGATTTCATGGACAACACTTTCGACATTCTGCAATCCGAACGATGCAAGTTTCGCACGTGTCGATTGGAAGTCCGTGTGCAGGATGCTTTGAATTCCCAAACCTTCCGCGATCTCTACGAACATCGGTGTGTTTTCGAGATAGACCACCTGTTCGATGGGCGTCTGGGCAATGTCAAGAGCCAATCGAAAGATGTTCGCGTCGGGTTTTCGAAGGCGGACAAAGCAGGAGGAAATGAAAAAATCGATAAACCCGTTGAGCTTGAACGCGCTAATCCTATGCGCATTCAGTTCGCGTGCCTCGTTGCTGACCACAGCGATCTTCAGCCCGCAATGGGTTTTGAGGCGAGCGACCAAATCGAGCATCTCGGGATACGGTTGCGACTGCGCGAACATGAATTCACGGAACTGCTCCCGAGTGAACGGTCGCTCCTTGTGAAATACAGTGCGGCTCAAGTATTCCTCAAGTGTGAATTTGTCGGCTTCGTAAGACTCAAACATCAAATGATGTAGATCCTCGATCTCGTCGTAGTCCAGTTCCAGTTTGAAGTGTGTCGCCGCACGTCTGCGAGCATGACGATCCCACCCGTTGGTTAGCAGTACACCGCCGATATCCACAAACAAAGTCGTGATTGGTATCGTTCTTTTCATTTTACCTCCGCTTACTCCTGCAGCTTCAGTTTGCGGTAGCGCTGAATCAGTGTGTTAGTTGAACTGTCGTGCTTGAGCTGAGAATCTGTCTGGCATTCGAGTTCGGGGATGATGCGTTGGGCGAATACTTTTCCCAACTCGACTCCCTATTGCTCGACTCCCCATTGGTCGAACGAATCAATCTGCCAGATGGTGCCCTGGGTGAACACGCTGTGTTCGTAAAGCGCGACGAGTTTTCCCAACGCCGCCGGGGTGAGTCGCTCAAGAAGGATCGTGTTCGACGGACGGTTGCCTTCGAATGTTCGGTGTGTTGCCATTCAGGACGGCGTGCCATCGGCTTCAACCTCAGTAAAGCTTTTGCCAAAAGCCAGTGCTTCTGCCTGCGCAAGAACGTTGGCCAGGAGAATGTCTTGGTTATGACCGAGCGGGTGAAGGGGCTGTGCAAACGCAAAAAGGCACAGGGTATCAGTTTCGCTCCTTGATGAATCAGTTGATAGAAGGAATGCTGGCCATTGGTGCCCGGTTCTCCCCAGTAAATCGATCCAATCTGGTACGACACTTCCGCCCCATCGAGCGTGACATGCTTACCGTTGCTCTCCATTGTCAATTGTTGGAGGTAGGCCCGTGACCGCGAGTTCCTGGATGTATCGGCGAAGTGTGCCACTGGTCAAGAGACAACAGGTGATGTTGTCGAGCCAGAGGCTCTGACCCAATTCATGTAGTTTTTCTGTCGCTCGACTCGCAGTTTTCATGGTATTACCTAAGAAACTATCCCAAAACGCTTAAAAAGAGACGAAAACCCTTGATTATGAGGCCTTAATCGCCTTTTTAGAGTGTTCTTCGGTTTGATAGTGTTTGCCAACAATTGCCATCTTCTTCATATCGAAGCCGTACTTCTGAAGTTCCCGAGTCGACTTTTTAGCCTGATCGTTTATTGCAAAGACCGCGACCACGGAGTTCTTAAAGGAAATCATCCTGTTCCTCCAGTTGCCAATCGAGAACGATGACGGGGATGCCAAAACAAGGAGCACCCTGTTCTTTATTTCCCTTCAGCGACTTTGGGCTGAGGGATTATTGTAGTCCTTGCAATCGCAACTATCGGATCGTATGTTAGGCGACCAACAGCACGGGAAATGTCAGAAAAGGTCCCAATCTCTGTCGGGGCTTCCCCGATGAGGTGGAGCATCGCGGGTGGTGCCTATGCTAGAGGAGGTCTTAAGCAAAGAGGCTTTGCATGGGGTGGCAATGGTGGGTCGAAAGGATACAGAGGGTATGGAGGATATGGTGGGTATCGATGGTACGGTTATGGGTACGGGGGAGGCTATCGCAATCCCTAGAGCGACAATTATTTCAATAGTTTCCTTCCCGGTTATTTGCCATACATATTCGACGGCGCCCAGTATTACGGTTACAACAGCCTATGCAGACAGGTTTTCCCCGTCGCGCAAACTCTCATTTATCTAATCGATTCCGCCACATTTTCTCTCTAACTCACCCAAGTCAATTCCACATACTTAACACTCTGGCAACCTCGAAAACCTCAACGGCTTGAAATTCTCGAACGAGTAAGCCGCTGGCGGTTTCGTTGCAGCTCGGGGCTTGAACCGAGGCTTGGGTCATCTGGAGAGTCTTTCGACTGAATGCAAAAAATTGATCGGAACAGAGAAAGATAGGTCCGTTGTGTTATATCTTTTATGGGGCTGCCTAATATTGACGGTCTTAGTCGTTGGCGAGTCCCCGGTCTATGGCCAAAAAATTCAAGAGCTACAGAGTGAGAGTGCCTATTTCGGTAACGGCCCCATTGTGGAGCCGAAACCTGCTCTGGACTTGGTCCGTGTCGGGCAACTGATTTTCGCCAGGACGAATCAGTTTAGAGACCAGGAGAAACGCACGCCTCTGAAGTCTAATTATCAGTTGACCGAGTCTGCCCAAGCCTTTGCAGATTACCTGGCCAAGACAGATAAATTCTGCCACACCGCCGATGGCAAGGAGCCTTGGGACAGAACCACCAAAGCCGGTTATCAACACTGCATTATCCTGGAAAACATCGCGTACGAATACAATTCTGCTGGCTTCACTGTCCAAGCGTTGGCCAACGATTTAGTGCGCGGCTGGGAGAACTCCCCGGGACATCGCAAAAACATGCTCGACCCCGATGTACTGGAGATCGGCGTTGGACTGGCCCGCAGTTCGAACACGGGGCGATACTACGCCGTTCAAGATTTCGGTCGTCCCAAGTCTGCCATGATTACCTTTAAGGTGTTCAATCGCACCGATGCAATGCTGACTTATACCATCGATGATCAGACTTGCACGGCCGGTCCCAACTACACAATCACATACGAGCGAAGTCGTCCTCCAGAACTGCGGTTTGTATGGGGAGAGAAGGCGAACGTCACACAAGCTGCCAGGAGGCTATTTCGACCCGCTAATGGTGCTAGCTATACCGTTCGAACGACTGAAGAGAAAACCGTCACGGTAGACGGCCAATAGTGGCGTGCTGAAACGGTCGGACTAATTTCGAGACAGTGCAGGTATTATTCGATTTGACGCTGACGGAGGGAAGAAAAAGTAGGGCGGATAGGGAGAACCGCTGTTTCGTACAGCAATGCGAGAGTCCTCGTATGAAGAAATTGGTCGAACCTATAAAAGTGTTCTTCCATGTTGGTTTTATTTCGTTTGTACCCAAGAAGAAGGTGCCAGATGGCGAAAAATCTATTCAAAGTCGCTCCAGATACAGTTGCATATGCTGACGGGAAAACTCACAAGCTTATAGTGGAATTTGCAATTCCCGGAGCGCCAACGGAAACTATTGATGTAAAGATCCTGGGAGACAGCATTCACCTGAAAGCTCCCGCTAAGAACATCGAATATGTTGCAGTACTGGCTCTAACCTGGCCTGTTAAACCTGACAAGGGGGAAGCGACCTACGAACACGGCCTTCTCCGAATCGAGGTGCCCTTCAAAGATCCGATGGAGGATGCTGTGAAGGTCGTCGTTAAGACCGGGGCCGTGGAAACCAAGCCTAAAATAAGCACTACTGGAGTAGCTCCACCTGCGGTTGAACGAAGCAATGATAAAGCAGTGGCTGGCAAAGCGGTCTAACGTACCCTCGCTGTAGTTACCCAACTTCGATTGGTTTTTTGATCGGTCACTCGGTCACGTACATAGGAGCTAAATAATGAGCCATCGTGGAAAGCTAGCTTGGTGCGAGGACATTAGGCTTTGTGCTTATCACAAATGGGAGGCCGCCGGTAAGCCAACTGGAGATGGAGTTTCGTTCTGGCTAGAAGCGGAGCAAGAACAGGAGAAACTTGAAAAAGAGAAACTCGTTCAAGGGGACGGTTGGGAAGGGGACCGAGCGCTTGAAAGCCGAGAGGCCGAGGAGAATTTCAAGGCGCATAATGCGAGCGTGGATAGCCAGTATAGAGACAACAACCGGATGTTCCAAAGCCACGGTAATCGAGGCCATCGACACGGTTCCAAACGAGAGTAATCTCCTCGAAGAAGTGGGGGGGGCAGGATTTGGCCCTGCCTCTCATTTATTGTTCGCACAAAAAATGTAACGAGAATGTTCTGAAAAAGGAGAAGGAGGTGCTGGAGTACCAGTATGTCTCTGATCTTTAAAGGAAGAAAACTATGAAGGCAAAACAAATGGATCAGACGAATCATCCTGAAAATAAGGGAGCTTCGCGAGAGAATAAGAGCCCCAAGGCTTCTCCGATGGCGATGCTCTCGGATGTATTACACACCGACAGCGGCAATCCGGGCGGCGGTCAAGGCCGTATCGATTTCTCAGGGAGTATTCCTGGAAACGTGTATATCGATCCTTTTTTTACCGAAGGACACTCCGGCTACGAGGAAAGCGGCCAATCCGAAATCACTCCACCTGTCGATGTAGCGGGTGACATGAAAGTAAAGGACGCTATCTACACACGTCGTTCAGTGCGTGACTATGCAGACAAGGAAGTGAGCAAACAGACCGTAATGGTTTTACTACAAGCTGCAACTCAGGCTCCGAGTGCCGTGAATCAGCAGCCGTGGACGTTCGTGGTGATCCAGAACAGGTCGCTATTGAAATCTTATTCTGATAAGGCCAAGCAACTCTACTCAAGGGACGTGAAGCTCGATTCACTACCGGATGCCGCGAAGAAGATGATTTCCGATCCGTCGTTCGATATTTTCCATAATGCAGGGACGCTGATTGTAGTCTGTGCCAAACCGATTGGACTGCATCCCGATTGGGATTGCTGCTTCGCAGCGCAGAATCTGATGCTCATGGCTCATGCTATGGACCTAGCCACATGCCCCATCGGCTTCGCATGGCCTTTGATGAATGAAACAAACGTTCGTCAGGAGCTACAAATTCCATCGGATTATGTTTCGGTTTTGCCGATCGTCGTTGGCTATCCCAGTAAAGCGGTCACTTCGGTGTGCAAAAAAAATGCTGAGATTTTGTGCTGGAAATGAGTTAAGCTGAGAACACTGACCGGGATCAACGATCGAAAAAAAACTTGGTGTTGCTTGCAGCTGGTACTAACTAACCTATTCGCCAAAAACAAAAAATAAGCTTCAGAAGTACGGTCTATTCACAAGTTTGGCAATCACCCTTCCGGGACGACGACTGACCTGCCGTTAGGCGGCATCAAGAACTCCGGCTACTGAGGCGAACTGTCCAGCCTGGGCATCCAGGTTTTCGCCAACAAGAAGCTCATGCGTCTCGATTCAATCGACGCGTCTGCATACCCATCGCGAACAAAAATAGTGGCGGAAGGAATGTCACCGCCCTCCCCAAAGCTCTTCCCAAATTCGGTTGGCCCCAAAAATTCGCAGGAGAATACCGCAATTCAATTCGGCCACGACTGAGGAGTCGTGGAAAAAATGCAGTTATAATTCTGCACTACATTCCGCTCTCAACTTCAATTTAGCCAATGCGTTATAGCAATCCAATTGCTGAAAAATTTCAACAATTAATGCAACTACCACTGGAATATTATGACCGTCAGAGTATCCTATTAACTAACCGGATCAGAGTAATGTTCTGAGAACGGAAAGTAGTTAAGGAGAAAACCTATGAACTCAGTTATTACGCAAACGTATGTACAAATGGCCAAAGCTCATGGTTGCAGCGTGGACCAGATTCTGGAAAACCCAGATTTCCGTAGCGAGTTCCTTCAATCAGCTAGGACATTGCTTGGTGAACACCTCCCTGAGCGAGAGCTCCTACACACACTCACGAACTTAAGAAGAAAATCTAAGCTGCCACGCTCTCGTGATTTAATAGCTAGGAGTGGATTGTAGTCGAATAGAATCCCAGATTCTTGGGTAAAAACGAAATATCGACAACCGACATTGGACTTCTTGCGATGTGAATTAAGATATCGCGAACCTCATCTGTATTTAATTTGCCTTATGCCCCGTCCTCGAAAGGAGGACCGCCTGTGAAATTTGAAGAGTCATTTCATGCCTTGACCGGGAACGCGCCGTTTCCCTGGCAGGTGGCCCTGTTTGATAAGTTCAAAGAGGGCGCATTTCCCGCTTCATGCAATCTGCCGACGGGGTTGGGCAAGACATCTGTCTTGGCAATCTGGTTGCTGGCATTTAAAGAGAACCCCACTCATGTTCCTCGCCGATTGGTTTATGTCGTCAACCGTCGAACGGTCGTAGATCAGACCACAAATGAAGCGGAGAAGTTAAAAGAAAACTGTTCGAAGGTCGGCATAACCGAACTGGCTATTAGCACCCTGCGAGGCCAGTTTGCCGATAATCGCGAGTGGAGCGCAGACCCCTCCCGGCCCGCGATCATATGCGGGACAGTAGATATGATCGGTAGCCGACTGCTCTTCAGTGGCTATGGCATTGGGTTTAAAGCGAAACCACTACATGCGGGTTTTCTCGGCCAGGATGTCCTACTGGTCCACGACGAAGCCCACCTGGAGCCGGCGTTTCAGGAGTTGCTGATTGCGATTGAAAAAGAACAGAGGCGGTGCAATGAGTTTCAGAAGTTCCATGTCGTGGAACTGTCTGCAACCTCACGTGCCGGCGGCGAGGTGTTTGGATTGACGAAAGAAGAACTCAATGTGCCCAAGTCCATTCCTAAAGCGCCGATAGAACCTGAGCAAGAAACCCCGTTGCAAGTCGTTCACCGTCGCATGAAAGCGAAAAAAGGCATCAAATTCCATCCGTTCGCAAAGGATCAGCTTGCCAGGAAAATTGACGAGTTGATTGAAACCCAATGGAAGGATTCGGGCAAGGCGATTCTGATTTTTGTTCGTGCAGTCGCGGACGTTGAAAAAATCGAAAAATTGCTTTCAGAGCGAAACAAAAAAGTCGAACATAAACCTGTTCAAGTTCTTACAGGGACACTGCGTGGGTTGGAACGTGATCGTCTAGCGGAAAATGATGCGATTTTCGCCCGTTTTTTGGCCAAGCCGAAGGTTACGCCACAAGTCGGGACTGTCTATTTCATCTGCACCTCGGCCGGTGAAGTTGGCGTCGATCTTTCTGCCGATCACCTGATTTCGGATTTAACTCCTCTCGATAGCATGATGCAGCGATTTGGCCGCGTAAATCGTCGGGGCTTGGGTGAAGCAAACATCGACATTTTTTATGAAGCCGAACCCGATCCGAAGAAAGAGGACGATGCATTCGAGCGTGCGCGCTGGAAAACCAAAGCGATTTTAGAAAGATTACCGGTTTGCGATTGGAGTGCCGATAGGCGCGAAGCGGCACCTATTGAATTGCGCGTTCTCAATTTGACTAAAGAAGAACGTAAGGCCGCTTTCACACCAGAGCCTACGATTCTCCCGGTTACCGACATATTATTCGATGCCTGGTCGCTAACGACCATCAAAGAAAAGATGCCAGGCCGTCCACCAGTTGAACCGTATCTTCATGGATTACCTACGGAATGGCAACCTCCTGAGGCTCATGTTGCTTGGAGAATAGAGGTTGGGGAGATCACTGGGAAAATGCTCGAGGAATATGCACCGGCTGACCTGCTAGAAGATTATCCACTAAAGCCTCACGAATTGCTCAAAGATAACGCTAGCCGCATTTTTGAGCGGTTGAAGAGACTTAAAGTTGATGCCACTACACCTGTTTGGATTCTCTCTGAAGATGATTCTGTTAAACCGCTAACTCTCGGCGATTTGATAAAAGGTGACAAGGAATATTTAAATTACAAGACAATTTTACTTCCACCTTCGGCGGGGGGATTCGCAAGCGGAATGCTGGCCAGCGAATCCACAACTGCTAACGATGTTGCAGACGAGTGCTACGACGTGAAAAACCTGCAAATTCGAAAACGAATTTTCAATGAGAAGGAAGCGCCGGAGGAAATGAAGCTGGAACGCGAAATCGTTTTCAGAGAGGGCGAAGACAAAGATGGAGAACCAATAAAAATCTGGTACTGGTATGTCCGACCACAATCTACGGATTCTCCAAATGCCAGGGCAACGAAAGAGTATTTCCTTCAACCGCATTTGGATGATGCGAAACAAGCTGCTGAGCAATTTGTAGATAACCTTAAAATGCCCGAACCATTGCGAACTGCAGTTGTAGTTGCAGCGCAATTTCACGACATAGGCAAACGAAGGAAAGTCTGGCAGAACAGTCTCGGCAATATCGGTTACCCGAAATTCGAGTGGGCCAAATCGGGTAGGAAAATGGCTGCCCTCGAATTAAATCGTTACCGTCACGAATTTGGCTCCGTTCTCGACGTAACATCCCACTTTGAGTTCCAAAAACTTGATGAAGCCATCAAGGAACTTGTTTTTCACCTCATTGCAGCCCACCACGGTCGCGCCCGTCCGCACTTCCCGGTCGATGAGGCTTTTGATCCAGAACCGAAGGGAAGAAACGTGGAGGTAGTTATTAAAGAAGTTCCAAGGCGATTCGCTCGACTTCAACGCAAGTACGGTCGCTGGGGTTTGGCTTTTCTGGAATCGCTTGTACGCGCAGCTGATATCCAAGCTTCAAAGAAAGCGGAAGGGAATGACAAATGACAAATCCCGAAGCGAGTATTCGTGTAAAAGTTGATCCGACAAACCCCGGTCAATTTTTCGCATGCTGTGGCTTACTGGAACTAGCAGATCGGTTATGGCCGGGGGCCGAGGGGTGGTTTGAGGAAGCTGAGTTCCGCATGGATTGTGCAAAAGGGAAACTTGAAATTCTGTTACAGGAAATCTGCAACGCGGAATTGACACAGCTAGATACAAGCGACGATACGGGTTCAGCAATAGAGTTAGGAGCGCCATTCCGTCCTTTAGTCCTGGATTGGTGGCATGATGAACTGTTTGGCTCACGAAACAAACTTAATGGTAAAGAGCTAAAAGTTTGGGCGGGAACCATGGAAAGCGTCCGAATTGCCAAAGCGATGCAACTTGCAATGTCCGATAACACCTTACACACTTCAGAGTTGTTCAATGCTGGGCTGATCGCGCGGGATCCTGACGATCTCAAGAAGAAAGTCGAACCGTATTACTTTGATTCTCGTCGAGGACCAAATGCCCATTCACGAGATTTAGGATTCTCTCCGAACGATCTCGGATTGACGACAACTGCATTTCCGTTTGTCGAGTTTCTTTGTCTGATCGGTCTCCAGAGAACCCGAGCAAGACCGACTGATCAGCCCCGAATCTTCGATTACTTCACGTGGCCAATTGCGATAACAGCGAATCTGCTACTTCCCGCAGCGACGGGAAATCTTGAGTTGAGTGGTCAGATGGGCTATCGCTTTGAAAACTGGTATCGCACAAGTCAGAGAAAGCACAAGGCTTTTCTTCCCTCTGTTCCTCATTCTTTAGAAAGGTGACCGATGAGTAATTTGAAAAGATTTGATGAATTCCTGAAGCAAGATGGCCCGGTGGCCCTCGTGCTTCGCCAACATTTAATGCCTGTCGAAGGGCAAGATGGCGTTGTTTTCCCAGCAACTTATGCCGCTGGGGGGAACTTCCCTGGCGGATACAACATCGACTCATTTGAAAACAAGACAAATGTTGCCTTGATTGACAGCATCGGCTCGCAAGCCAATCGAATCGAACCAATCTTTGCGGAAGAAGACTACAAGCATCTCATTCCTCAAATTTCGGTAACAGTTGGCGTAAAACAAATAAGTATTTTGGAGGCTGGGCATCGTGCGGGTGATGCCATCGTTCGTTGTTCATCACTTGCTCCAACGCTTCAAGATGCCTTCAAGGCAGTGCTTTCTGGTTCTGCCGAACCGATCGCGAAAATTGCGCCCACTTCCCTGGTCTTCGGGGTGTGGGATTCGCGAGATACACAGGTCAAATTACCTCGAGTTTTTGCTTCGACCATCCGCGCATTCGAAGTTCGGCGATTAACCCGATCCGCTCAATACAATCCGCCTATCGATTATTCCACGCTCGAAGTATTTAGCGAGGAAGAGAAGGCTAAGGCCGAAGGAGACACGAAGAATCCCTTGGCAAAACGAGGTTTTGTACATGTGCCAGCAATCGGGTCACATGGCGGTGTGATCGCCGATGGTGGAATTCGCCGAGATGCCACATTGAGTCTCGCCGCACTGCGGCTTCTCCACGTAGGCAACGATCAAGACAGAACGCTCGCCCTACGACGTTACATTCTCGGCCTCTCGCTCATTGCAATTACTTATCCCCCTGCTGGCTATCTTCGACAAGGGTGCCTTCTCGTCTTGAACCCCAGCAAAGCCAATGAAAACGAATTCGTGGAAGTTCAATCCTCAGGAGAGCGTAAACCTTGCAATTTAACTCACGATGAAGCCAAGAAGTATGCAACCGAAGCCGCGATAGCTTTTGGCGTAGGGCCGAGTCAGACCGTTCCGTTTGAAAAAGAGCGAGCAAAACGTGACGTGAGCGGAGTAGCTGCTGAAAACGGGATGATTGATGGAAAAATCACGAAAGTAGAATCGGAGAGCATCACCATTAAAAGAGGCAAAAAAGATACGCCGGTAACCGTCGGAAGCGAAACCAAGTATTTCCTTGGTGATGCAGAATCCAACTATGAACTAGTGGTCGTTAAAGGCAAATCCGTCGAAGCCGAAGTTGCGAATGGTGTCGCAGTGAAAATAACCTCAAAGTGAGCTTTTAGGAGCAATCGATGAAGACTCAACTTTGTGTGACCATACGTTACTTGCAACCTTTGAGCCATGGACGAGGAGCTGGAGGCGAACCGGAGTGGCCTCCCACGCCTTTACGATTGTTCCAAGCCCTTGTGGCTGCAGCTGCCGCGAGGTGGAACGAGCGGATGGTTTTGGCTTATGCAGTACCCGCACTACGGTGGCTTGAAGGAAGGCCATTTCCTATTATCGTCGCAGCACCGGCACAGATTTCTGAAGTAAAGTGTCAGTTCTATGTGCCCGACAATACTGGCGATCTCCTAGTTCCAGCTTTCACTCGCGGTGATTTGCAAAGAGGTGTCAATCGTTCCGAAAAAATTATTCTACCAGTCCATCTGAATGGAGAAGCTGTTCATTATATCTATGAGCTTACCGATGGCGAATGTCCGCATATTGAAACTCTAACTGCTGCCGCGCGCTCAATTACCCATCTCGGTTGGGGTATAGACATGGCCGTAGGGAATGCAGCTATCATGGACGAAAAAGAAGTCAGCGCTTTAAAAGGCGAAGTTTGGCGGCCAGTACCCGATTCATCGGGTACCCCTCTTCGAGTACCGATCCAAGGAACACTTGATGCGCTGATTTCCAAGCACGAAGCATTCTTAAATCGACTCTCAAAGGATGGCTTCAAACCGGTGCCTCCTCTGTCCACCTTTAAAGTTGTCCGATATCGCAGAGCAACGGATTCTGCATCTAAGCCTTGGATTGCGTTTCAGATTTTACGTCCAGAAGCCGACCGTATAGCTTCGTTTGATACACCGCGACGTTGTCGAGATGTTGCCGCTTGGGTTCGACATGTTACGGGGCAGGTCTGCGACGGTTGGCCTTTTGGTTCAACCGAAAGTTTCGTTCATGGTCATGCGGGTCCGAACCGGCAGTTAAAAGGTGAAGAAGCGGATAAGCGATTTTCTTACTTGCCACTACCTACAATCAATCATGCGCTTAATCGGGTTGAAGCCATTCGGCGCGTTTTAATCACAGCTCCGCCTGGCTTTCAAGATCGCATCGATTGGATTCGAAGAAGGCTTCCGGGACAGGATTTAATTGATCTTGAAGGAGAAGTGAAAGGGATTCTTAACATTCTCCCCACTAATAATTGGGTTCTTGAGCAGTACACAACCGAGTCTTGCTGCTGGTCAACAGTAACACCCGTGATGTGGCCGGGGCACGACGATAATGACGCCCGCAAAGCGGAGAAACTTCTTCGCAATGCCTTCATTCACGCTGGATTAGCCCCGGAAGTTGTGGCGGGGATTGAAGAACTTGACTGGAGGCCAGTGGGATTCCGAGCGGGTTTGGATTTGGCACAGAACTACCGTCGACCCGAGAATCTGAATGGCCGAATGTATCATGTCCGCGTGAAGTTCGCTCATCCAGTTCGAGGCCCACTCGCTGTTGGCGCAGGGCGCTACCGCGGCTTCGGATTGTTCGCTAAAGCGGAAGTATAAGAGTGGTCTTATCAGTTTAAAACTAGTCTGACAAAGCCATCGCATATGGGGCTAATATCAAGCCCCCTTGCCCCGGAACAATCATAGAAGATTGTGCCGCGAAAAATATTTCGGAGCCCCCCATGCAGCCCCTGCCCCGCATCGACGATCAGCCCGTCCCTCTGCGAATGCTCAACGAATTCACCTATTGCCCCCGGCTGGGCTATCTCGAATGGGTCCAAGGCGAATGGGCCGATTCTCACGATACCCTACACGGCGAATTCATCCACCGAAACGTCGACCGAGAGGATAAAAAAGCGATCCCGGAAGCCGAAGAACTGGGGGAGGATTCGCTTCACGCTCGCTCCCTTCGACTCGAAAACGCCGAATTAGGGTTAGTGGCCCTTGTTGACGTTCTCGAACTCGATGGCGGTATCGCCACACCCGTCGACTACAAACGGGGCAGCGTACCGGACAATGCGGAACATTCCTGGGAACCCGAAAGGGTCCAAATCTGCGCACAGGGACTCCTGCTTCGCGCGGCCGGCTACAACTGTTCGGAAGGAATTCTGTACTACTCCGCCAGCAAACGCCGGATTTCTATTCCGTTCGATGAACCGCTGGTGCGGCGGACCCGGGATCTCATTGCGGAATTTCGTCGGGTCGCCCAGACCGGCCAGATTCCTCCTCCTTTAGTGGACAGTCCCAAATGTCCACGCTGTTCTCTAGTCGGTATTTGCTTACCCGATGAAACCCGGTTACTTGCGAATCTGTCCGAAGAATCATTAAGTTCCGAAGATCCCGAAAAAGAAGTTTCGCCGTCCAATTTCAGGCCGCCTCGGGCCGCACTGATCCCCCGAAGCGATGAGTTGCCGTTACATGTGACCGAGCAAGGAGCCCGACTCTGCAAGGACGGAGAAAGACTGGCCATCGAGTACCAGGGCGAACGGCTCGGAAGTTTTCGACTGATCGATATTTCTCAGGTCTGCGTCTACGGCAATATTCAAATGACCTCCCAGGCTCTCGCGGAACTCGTGGATCGGGATATTCCCATTTGCTACTTCACTCAGGGAGGGTACTTTCGCGGCATAACTCATGGGTTATCGCACCGGAATGTGGAACTCCGCATTCGGCAATATGCCGTTGCCGGCAATCCCCATCAAGCTCTGATCATTGCCCGGGCATTCATTGCGGGGAAAATTCGAAACTGCCGAACCATTCTCCGTCGCAATCGCCGCAAGGAGGAAGAGCAATCTCTCGATGATCCCTTCGGAAATCCGACAGGGGAAGCCCTGCCGCCCTCCACGACCCAGCGAGAAACGGATGGAGTGATCGAGCGTTTGAAGCACCATGCCTCGGAAGCTCTGCGCGCGGAATCGCTCGAATCTTTGATGGGAACGGAAGGCATGGCCGCAAAATTGTATTTCGGCGAATTCGCCAAATTATTGAAGAACGGCCTTCACTTTGAGGGTCGGAATCGCAGGCCCCCGACCGATCCTGTAAATGCGACTTTATCTTTTTTGTATGCCCTGCTGGCCAAGGAATGCCATGTGGCCTTGCAAGCAACCGGATTCGACCCGATGCTGGGATTTCTGCATAGACCCCGCTATGGCAGACCCTCTCTGGCACTCGATCTGGCGGAAGAATTCCGGCCGTTGATCGCCGATTCCACCGCACTGTCGTTATTAAACACCGGCGAATTATCGAAAACGCATTTCGTGCAGCGGGCCGGAGCATGTTCCTTAATTCCCACGGGCCGAAAAGCATTATTAACGGCCTGGGAACGACGGCTGTCCGGTGAAATAACCCATCCGGTCTTCGGATATGTTCTGAGTTACCGGCGAGTCATCGCTTTGCAGGCCCGGTTGCTGGGACGATTTCTCCTAGGAGAGATTCCGGCTTACCCGGCGTTTAAAACGAGATAGTTATCGGATATCAGCTAATAGCAGTCAGCTATCAGCGGTCAGCAGTTTGAAATGGTTGCAAGTGATTTGAAATACTCGTTTGCTCTTTTGGTTCGAACTGAAAGCTGAAAAATTCGGAGAAAAGATGCGCAACATATACATCATCGCTTACGATATCGTCGACGACAAACGCAGAACCAAAGTGCATAAGATTTTGAAAGGCCGCGGCGAAGCTTTGCAGTATTCGGTATTCCAATGCGCATTGTCCCGGTCGGAGTATGTGGTACTGCAATCGGACCTCTGGGAAATTTTGAATTTGCATGAGGATCGTGTGGTGCTGGTGGATTTAGGTCCCCAAGTAGGTCGGGGAAGTTTGGCCATGGAGAGTTGGGGCCGGGCTTTGATGGATCCGGTCGAGCCGGGCGCGCCGATGATTATTTAATTTGGAAAAAACCGGGATTTCGAAGCGGATTCAGTTGTGCTATTATCTTAAAGATGGCTAATATTTCTTGAAAATTCGCACTGCGAACGACCCGATGCCGATGAAGTCCCGGGACTCGCTCGCGATCGTAAAGTTCTTTGACATATGAGCTTATGTTTTCTATATTGTTTTTGGAGTTCACAATATGGCCTTCTACACCACCCGCTCGAAAAACGGTTCGCAAAGTGTTTGTGAAACGCCGTTTAGGGAGCGGGCGGTTTCCACGACTCATCTGTCGTGGCCGAATTGAAGCGAGAATTGTTACCATCAATTCGCTATGAGGCTCCTTCACGTTTCCACGACTCATCTGTCGTGGCCGAATTGAAGCTTGGATAGACGTTCTTAAACACCTTGAGCAGCAACGCGTTTCCACGACTCATCTGTCGTGGCCGAATTGAAGCCTGGGATTGAGTGTAATCCACAGGAACGGATTCCATGTTTCCACGACTCATCTGTCGTGGCCGAATTGAAGCCTGATAGCCACCTCGGCCATCTATAAGTAATTCTAAGTTTCCACGACTCATCTGTCGTGGCCGAATTGAAGCAAGTCGTAGGTGCAGATCATACCGAGCGGTTTCCCTGTTTCCACGACTCATCTGTCGTGGCCGAATTGAAGCTTGTAACCGGCATAAAAACCGAGGTATATTGCGTGGTTTCCACGACTCATCTGTCGTGGCCGAATTGAAGCGGCATCATTCGCTTACCTTCCTCGATGAATTTCGTCGTTTCCACGACTCATCTGTCGTGGCCGAATTGAAGCTCAACCAACCGCACACCGTTTCCTTTTTCAAAATCCCGTTTCCACGACTCATCTGTCGTGGCCGAATTGAAGCCCGGTTCCTCGGCCGGTACTGGATCAACGGTGCTGGCGTTTCCACGACTCATCTGTCGTGGCCGAATTGAAGCTCCCATACCGCCGTCGCCGCTGGAAATCTCTTGCGGAGTTTCCACGACTCATCTGTCGTGGCCGAATTGAAGCATCGTCAATCCGCGGGGCGTCTTCTTAGTTCACGATGTTTCCACGACTCATCTGTCGTGGCCGAATTGAAGCGGCGAGTGTCGAACTCATCAGGAGTGGGTGGGGGAGTTTCCACGACTCATCTGTCGTGGCCGAATTGAAGCCGGGACTGTAACACGAAGCTATTCTACGGCACGGGGTTTCCACGACTCATCTGTCGTGGCCGAATTGAAGCCCTTTCCTTAGGCCGGTGCGGCCGTGGTGTCGGCGTGTTTCCACGACTCATCTGTCGTGGCCGAATTGAAGCTTTGCCTGCCAACTCCGCCATCTTGCCCTTCACCAGGTTTCCACGACTCATCTGTCGTGGCCGAATTGAAGCAATTCCTTGAGCTTCCACCCCGGAAGCCCAATCGACGTTTCCACGACTCATCTGTCGTGGCCGAATTGAAGCCGGATTATCAAGCACATAGCGCTTGATCCCGTGGGCGGTTTCCACGACTCATCTGTCGTGGCCGAATTGAAGCGAGATGAGCAGGGGAAGATCCACCAGGTTAAGGCGAGTTTCCACGACTCATCTGTCGTGGCCGAATTGAAGCGCCGCAAATCCCTGCCAGGACGCCGGTTTTCAAGACGTTTCCACGACTCATCTGTCGTGGCCGAATTGAAGCAAAATGCTTGGCTATGTTCCCGATTGCGGAGAAATCCGTTTCCACGACTCATCTGTCGTGGCCGAATTGAAGCATCCGAGAGCCAAACCTTGATATTCGCACAAAGAGCGTTTCCACGACTCATCTGTCGTGGCCGAATTGAAGCACAGAGAGCTTCTCCCTCGGCACTCTCCTGCTTGCCGTTTCCACGACTCATCTGTCGTGGCCGAATTGAAGCGGAGCGATCCTGGCCGCCGCCGTGCCTGGAGAGTTCAAGTTTCCACGACTCATCTGTCGTGGCCGAATTGAAGCCTCGGGCGTCTCGTTAGCTCGTAGTTCATAGCCACAGTTTCCACGACTCATCTGTCGTGGCCGAATTGAAGCGCGCCGATGCAGTGAACGCTGGCGACCGCAAGGGGCCGTTTCCACGACTCATCTGTCGTGGCCGAATTGAAGCGACCAATGAGAGGGCAATACAGAGGATCATCCCATGGTTTCCACGACTCATCTGTCGTGGCCGAATTGAAGCTTTTCTTCCTCGACCCGGATGTCGTACCGGACGCCCGGTTTCCACGACTCATCTGTCGTGGCCGAATTGAAGCCACGCTTACTTCCCCCGTTACGCGCTTCGCAGAAGTGTTTCCACGACTCATCTGTCGTGGCCGAATTGAAGCCAAGTCTCTTCGGTCTGCCGTTCGTAGTCGTACAGAGTTTCCACGACTCATCTGTCGTGGCCGAATTGAAGCCACGGGATGTTGCGAGAAAGGGGCCGGGTATCCATGCGTTTCCACGACTCATCTGTCGTGGCCGAATTGAAGCCAGGATATTACCATCGACCTCTGGCGGCGCGAAAAGGTTTCCACGACTCATCTGTCGTGGCCGAATTGAAGCGAGCGACTACCTCAAATAATCGCTCGGATACCCGACGTTTCCACGACTCATCTGTCGTGGCCGAATTGAAGCACCGTTGCCCATTTGTCCGCATCGTGGTGAAGTCATCGTTTCCACGACTCATCTGTCGTGGCCGAATTGAAGCGGTATTTGGCAGTAAGGGTTGCCGCCGCAAAAGTCGCGTGTTTCCACGACTCATCTGTCGTGGCCGAATTGAAGCAGCCAGCCGTAGTGCCGGGAACGGGAGCCTATGGCAAGTTTCCACGACTCATCTGTCGTGGCCGAATTGAAGCGTTTTGCTGGCTCACAGTATATGTCCGCCACAACGGGTTTCCACGACTCATCTGTCGTGGCCGAATTGAAGCTTGACGTCCCGCCCGCCTTCCAGCTTGATCGACACCGTTTCCACGACTCATCTGTCGTGGCCGAATTGAAGCAACAGCCAGCTCCGCAAGGTGCCCGTGCGGCTGACCCGTTTCCACGACTCATCTGTCGTGGCCGAATTGAAGCCAGCATCCGGTCTATGTTGGTCGAAAAAATGTCGTAGTTTCCACGACTCATCTGTCGTGGCCGAATTGAAGCTTGTTGGCCAAGACGACCTCGTACACGATCCTGAACAGTTTCCACGACTCATCTGTCGTGGCCGAATTGAAGCTATTGGGCGATCGGTTAATGGTTTACTTGAAATCTTGTTTCCACGACTCATCTGTCGTGGCCGAATTGAAGCGAGTAAAAATGTATGCAGGACAGTAAAAAGTATTACAGTTTCCACGACTCATCTGTCGTGGCCGAATTGAAGCCGCTGGCGGTGACCTCGATGTCCAAGGTGAATCGAGGTTTCCACGACTCATCTGTCGTGGCCGAATTGAAGCATCTAAGCTGTTCTTTTGTTGGACAAGTTCTTCGATCGTTTCCACGACTCATCTGTCGTGGCCGAATTGAAGCGGCCGTAACGCGAGTACTAATTGCGTGTTTTCGTTGTTTCCACGACTCATCTGTCGTGGCCGAATTGAAGCTTCTTCTAACTGTGCTTGACATTGTTCCGGAACAGTGTTTCCACGACTCATCTGTCGTGGCCGAATTGAAGCAATCGCACATGCCGCATATCGTTTGTGCGGCAGCGGGGTTTCCACGACTCATCTGTCGTGGCCGAATTGAAGCGGATTATCGCCCGATGCTCTCGCTTACCCCCCCGGGCGGGAATGGCCGCTAGCGCGAAATACCTCGCTTGACTGCGGCAGTCAATGCGAGATGGCTTGACTCTGAGAGAGAAGCGAATCAAAAATAACAGTTTGTACTGACATAAATTGCCTGCCTGGGGAACCTAAAACCCTGAATTGTGATTTCGAGTGTTCCGTTCCTCTATGTGTTTTTCTTAATTTATCGACACAACTGGCTCAGTATCAGACTGCGATTAGCGATTCTGGAGCTATTATTCAGCGGTAGAAAAGCTCCCTGCTTTTCCACCACAACTTGCCCTTGTCCGTTCCGGTTAACTCATTTAGCATGATCAGCCGATTCTGCCTGATTCGGAGAATGTTCATGAGTCGAGTTTTTCTCATCCTGGCGGTTGCGATTCTTCTGTTATCGTCCCAGTCCGGCACGGCTCAGAACAAGTCGGAAACCACCACTCAGCCGGCGGTAAGCGATCCCTTTGCCAGCGAATTTCACAAAAACGAAATCGCTCTGCGAGACCAAAAAGCGGCCGTTCGATTTCTCATTGCACAGGCTCCCAAGCGGATCAATGAATGGAAATTCGGGGCCGAGAAAGGCTACCCGGTGGCCCAGTGGTTCTATGCCCGATGCCTGGAAGCCGGCTATACCGTCAAGAAAAACGAGACTGAAGCTTTGGCCTTGTATCACAAGGCAGCGATCCAGGGCAATTCGGACGCTATGATCGCCATCGCGCGAATGCACGAGCAGGGTGTGGGAGTAGCTCAAAACTTTTCGGAGGCCTTCAACTGGTATTGCAAGGCCATTGAAGCGGGCAATAACACGGCGCTGTACAATTTGGGCTGCTGCTATGGCCGCGGCCGGGGTGTAAAAAAGGACGAACAGGAAGCGGTGAAGTGGATCCGCAAAGCGGCCGATTTGAATGTGCCGAAAGCCGTCTTCGCCATCGGCTGCATGTACGAGGAAGGAAGAGGGCTCACCAAAAATCTCACCGAGGCTTTCAAGTGGTTCTATAAAGCGGCGGAGTTGGGCTACACCGAAGCGATGACCCATATGGCCGAGAACTATTTATTTGGTCGCGGCCTTAAAAAGGACGAAAAAGAAGCTCTGCGCTGGTACCTGATGGCGGCGGAAGCAAACGACATCGATGCCATGCTGAGTGCGGCCGCGCTTTATCTGACTGGACCGGCCGACTTGAAAAATGAAAAAGAATCGGCGCGATGGTATCTTACGGCCGCAGAGTTGGGCAACGCCTCGGCCATGTTCAATCTCGGCTATATGTACACGATGGGATTCGGGGTACAACGCGACGAGAAGCAAGCCTACGCCTGGTACTATAAGGCAGCCGAGGCCAATCTGCCCCAGGCGATGTATGTGATCGGGGAAATGTTCTTTGAAGGCCATGGCTTTGAAAAAGACGACAAACTGGCGGCCCAGTGGTTTCTGAAAGCGGCGGAATTCAATCAGCCGGATGCGATGCTACGGTTGGGTCGAATGTACGATAACGGAATGGGTGGCTTACCCAAGGATGAGCAGGAAGCGCTGAAATGGTATGCAAAATCGGCGCTAGTCAAGGAACGCGCCCAGCGTGAAATCCGTGTTAATAATCAGTGAATTTTTCAGCTCTCGATGAGGATCGATCAGGCTTTTCGCCTGGCAAGTGTATCTTAGTCCCCGTACATTTTTCATTTCAATTGTCCCGGCCCTGCCTGTTTCAAGATATTAGGTTCTTCGCATCCGTCTGCACTTCCAAACCGCATAAAATGAAATCGAATGACCCGTCCGGTGTTTAAAAAGATAGAATCCTTACCCTCCAGGAGATAGATGATGTTTCATCGTTTTTTATTATTGACGAGCGTTTTTGCACTCGGTTGGTGCAGTTCCACTCGAGCGCAAACCAATACCGTACCTGCGGATGCGGCCATCTACGCCAAAATCAATGCCAAGCAATTTTTGGATAATCCCGTATTGAAACCGCTGCTGGAAACCATTTCCAAAGCGGATCCGGCTTTGTTAGCGGATTTTCAAAAACGCTATCCCGTAACCCCTTTGGATATCTCGGGAGTGACCGTTTTTGCTCTCGCCAATCCCAATCCTCAAGGCCCACCCATTCCATTCGGCCTGATCCATATGTCCAAGGATGTCGGCCCGGCTTCGGTGCTGGCACTGGTCGATCCGAAAGCACAGGCCAAGGCCGTGGGTGGCACAGCGTACTTCGAAAGCCAGGCCCTTCAGGCCGACATCCAATTCCTGGATAACCGGACGGTCCTCGTCGGTGCCGCCGGTACCTTGCAGATGCTGGCCCAACGGAAAGCCGGCAAAGGGGCGCTCGCCGAAATCATTGGGAAATCGGAGACACTTCCAGACTTCTTTTTCGCAATCGATGCCTCGATCATCCCCGCAGATGCCAAACAGGGCATTCCGCCCGATTTTCAGCCGATCGCCGCACTCAAGACTCTCCAGATCTCCGGCGATAGCAAAACGAATAATATGATCATTCAAATGAACTTCGCGAGCGAGGCTGCCACAAAGTCCGCTCATGAAGCTTTGTTGAAGGCAATTTCCGCAGGCCGATCGGAACTGGCGAAAGCAAAGCAGGAGATGATGAATCAGATGTCTCAGCAGGCCGCCAATCAACCGGCCGGACTCGAAGGTATGGCCACAGCCGTTGGTGGATTATTGGCCAGTGGCGGCTTCAACCAGATCGACGCTTTTCTAGCTAATCCGGGACTGGTCGTTAAAGGAGAGCAGATTACCAAAACGATCGAAATGCCCGATATGATGGGTATTAATGGAGCCACCATGCCGGTTTTAGTGGGACTGCTTCTGCCCGCCGTGCAGAAAGTTCGCGCTGCCGCCGGTCAGGCTCAGGGTACGAATAACGTCAAGCAGATGATTCTGGCCTTTCACAATTTCGAATCGGCCTATGGATTTTTCCCAAATGATATCTGCGACAAAAATGGCAAGCCACTCCTGAGCTGGCGGGTGGCCATTTTACCGTATATCGAGCAGGCGAATCTTTACAACCAATTTAAATTAGATGAACCCTGGGACAGCGAACATAACAAGCCACTTTCCGAAATCGTAGTCAAAATTTTCTGCAATCCGAATGACCCCGATGTCGGCCCAAAGACTCATTATCAGGTCTTCACCGGCAAGGATACCTGCTTCGTACCCGGCAAGAAATTGAACATTACCAACATCACCGATGGCACATCCAATACCGGTATTGTTTTCGAAGCCAAGGAAGCGGTCGTCTGGACCAAACCCGGAGATATCGCTTACAGCCCGAAGATGGATGTTGCTTCGAAACTGCTCTTCCGGAATGGGCAATCCACGACAGTAGGAATGGCCGATGGTTCGGTTCGAATGATCGACAAGAATCTCTCCGCCAGAACATGGCATTTACTCATTAATCCGGCTGATGGAGAAGTTTTGAATCTCGATGCGCGTGATACTCCGGAACGGAGCTTCCCTAAACCCCCTGTTCCGAAGAAGCAGTAATTACCGGCTTAGAATTTTCTCGTGATCAACGAGACACGGGAAGAGTTACTCAGGAGCAGACCTGGGCGACTCTTCCCGTGTCTCGTTTAGAACCTGGTACTAATCCTTCTTCAGTTCCGGCATCGGCTTATAATCGGTCGGTATTGTCGTATCGAAGAGCTTCGGATCGAGTTCCTCGTCGAACCCAAGATAAGTGGCCGTCGCCGTATACTGCTTATCGCCCATCTTCGAGATCACCCGAGAACGAATTGGCATATCAGTTTTCGGATCGATCCAGATCTTCAGATCCGCAGTGATTTTCATGCCGGGTACGTCAACCCCTTTCATCTCGTAAACTTTAGTTTTCCTTCCGTCCAGATACTCATCCGGTAACCCCTGCACTTTGTCATCACTGGGGATTTTGAATTGTTCCAGAGTTCCTTTTACACTCTTGGTGACACTTTTGATCATCTCATCCTTTTCCGGATCGAGAAGTCGGTAAGTCTTCATACCTTTGAACAGCACAATCCCTTTCCCATCGCCTTTGTTATTGATGACGACCACCAGACCGGCCGGTTCCACTTCGGAACGCATTTTCCCTTCCGACATGTAACTGCGAGAAGTCATTTTGTTCTTGGTGCCATCATCGAGTTCGACAATCATTCGAATCGACTTCGCCTGATCGAGCTTTCGAATCGATTTCTTCAGGTCGTCCGCCGCGGATCGACCCGAAGTCATTACAAAGATCACCAGTACGGCCGCAATCGTGGAGACTGAGAAGCCTCCGAATTTCAAAATACGCATGATCTGTTTCCTCCTCTTTTGTTTGGAAACCAATTCCTCGGGCAGAAGGACGTTCTGTCGAGGATTCAACGCGGCGACAGTCGCCGCGATTAAAATCTCGTCGGGTCCAACCGGAATCGGCGTTTCTCTCAAAGCGTTCATCGCCGCATTCAAGGGATCTTCCGGTAATTCATTCTGGGGTTTCAAGGGGTTCCTCTCTTCTCTCCCTGCGGGTCGAAAGCCGCCAGCTTGGCTTTCAAGTCCTGTCTGGCCCGATGAAGCAGCACTCCGAGATTTACCACGGTCACATCCAAACTTTTGGCCGCCTCCGCATAACTCAAACCTTCGAGTTGAACGAGCGTAAAACTCGCCGCGTGCAACGGAGGAATTTCGGTCAGCGCCTGCCGCAGCCGATGGGCGAATTCATTGTTCTCAACCACATCCATCGGGGTAGCGAACCGACCGTCTACGCAATCGTCGGGTAACGCTTCGGCCCGCCGCCAGCGATAACGAGTGCGCAACATATCCAGCGAACGCAATGTGGCGAGTCGCTGCAGGGCAGCCGGCCAGTCACTAATCGGAGCCTTTTGATGCCATTCGAACGCCGCGAGGAAGCTCTGCTGGAAGCAATCTCGCGCATCCGCATCGTGATTGAGCAGCCGATACACAATTCGCCAGACGATGGGTCCATGCTGGCGAATGATTGAATTCCAATCGGTCATTCGCTTCTCAATATCCGAACAGGTTGAATTTCATGCCATACTAGTCGATGAGAGTCCAGAGATCCTTACAAGAATTTCAGACGACTTGTAAACAGAGGGGAATCGAAAAATGGAACTTAATTAGGGCTTTATCAGGTAAAAGTGCGGCGGAGCAGACGCCCCCGCCGGGGAAATTTAGGCCAGCAGTTCTTTGATGACGTTGCCGTGTACGTCAGTGAGGCGATAGTCCCGACCCTGAAAGCGGTAGGTCAGCCGGGTATGATCGAAACCGAGTTGATGGAGCAGAGTCGCATTCAAATCGTGCACATGGACGATATTCTCGACGCCATTGAAGCCCAGTTCGTCCGTCTGGCCATGCATATAGCCGGCCTTAAACCCACCGCCAGCCACCCAGAGGGTGAAGCAGCGGTTGTGATGGTCTCGGCCATCGTTACCGCCCTGCACCATCGGTGTCCGACCAAACTCACCGCCCCAAATGACAATGGTATCCTGCAGCAATCCACGTTGTTTCAGATCGCTCACCAAAGCGGCACTGGCCTGATCGGTATCCTTGGCGTTGCGCTTGACCCCATTGACTAAATCGGAATGCTGATCCCAGACTTCGTGGAAGAGCTGAACGAATCGGACGCCGCGCTCGATCAAACGACGGGCTAACAGACAGTTACGGGCATAGCTGGCTTCGTTAGGATCCTTGATGCCATATTTTTGTAGCGTCTCTTTCGATTCGCTGGCGAGATTCATCAGATCGGGGGCACTGGTCTGAAGTCGGAACGCCATTTCGTAGCTCTGGATGCGTGCTTCGATCTCGGGATCATGTACCGATTTCATCGACAGTTCATTGAGCCGGTTCAACGAATCGAGAGAAGATCGCTGGGCATCGGTATCCACCCCTTTGGGATTGGAGAGATAGAGTACCGGATCGCCCGCCGAGCGCAGCGGTACCCCGGCGTAGAGTGTGGGCAGGAAACCGCTACCGTAGTTGCTGGCCCCGCCACTGGTACCCTTCGCACTGGTCAATACCACAAAGCCGGGTAGATCTGCCGATTCACTGCCCAGGCCGTACAGGGTCCAGGAGCCAAAACTGGGTCGGCCAAACTGCTGAGAGCCGGTGTTCATCAGAATCTGCGCGGGGGCATGGTTGACTGCATCGGTCTGCATCGTTCGAATCAGGCAGATTTCATCGGCGATCTGGGCCGTATGCGGCAGAACTTCGCTGAATTCCAGACCACTTTTCCCATGTTTTTGAAACTTGAACTTCGGGCCTAAAAGAGCCGATTTCGGATTGATGAAGGCCGCTCGATAGTTCTTCAAAAGATCCGGCGGCGGTAGCTGCCCATTCCGCTTAGCCAATTCTGGCTTATTCTCAAAGAGCTCCAACTGACTGGGAGCGCCGGCCTGGAATAAATAGATCACTCGCTTGGCTTTTGCCGGGAAGTGAGGCGACTTCGGCGCCAGAGGATTCTTGGCATTATCCGCCTGAGACTCCCCGGCCAGCATAGAATTCGCGGCGATCGCTCCTAAGCCCAGTCCGCATTGCTTCAGGAACCAGCGTCTTCTGAGCAAATTTAAATCTGTGTCAAAATTCGAATTCATGGCTCTATTCCTTGTGCGGGGTGGGCTTAATTTTTACTAATGGTTTCATCCAGGTTCAAAAGAACTCGCGAAACCAGCGTCCACGCAGCAGCATCTTGTGGGGTAACTTTTTCCGGAAGACTCGGCAATTTGGCGGAATCCCCGGTCAGGATTTCGCGCGGATTCAGCCAACCCTCCGCCAGGCGCTGCCTTTGATGTTGAATCAGGCGCTCGACTTCCGCTTTTTCCTCTGGTGTCGGTTTCCGCGAAGTGCAAAGCAAAAACGCATGATCGATTCGAGTTGCATCATTCGTTCCCCCCTCTTTCAAAACGCGGAGGGCCATCGCTTGGGCAGCCTCGACAAAGATCGGCTCGTTGAGTCCCGTAAGTGCCGCAAGCGGGGTATTGGAACGGATTCGCCGGGCGCAGGAAAAATCCCCATTGGGCCCATCGAAATTCGACAACACCGGATCGGGCATCGACCGTTTTCTGAACATGTAAACCGAGCGCCGGTAGCGTTCCGGACCCGTCGCCGGATTCCAGTAGCCAGGATATGTATAGTTGTAATCGAGCACATTTTTCGGCACCGGCGGAATCACGGAAGGTCCGCCCAGTTTGTTGGTCAATAATCCCGAAGCCGTCAGAGCAATATCCCGTACCACTTCGGCGTCAGCCCGAAATCTTGGCCCGCGCGCCAGTAAACGATTGCGGGGATCTTTTTCCATCAACAGCGGCGTTAAAGCCGAGGATTGCTGGTAGGTGGCACTGCTAAGAATGGTTCGAATTAAGTGCTTCCGACTCCAATTATGCTCCATGAAATCGACCGCCAGCCAATCGAGAAGATCACGGTATTCCGGAATCGGCGCACGGGTGCCAAAGTCTTCGGAAGTCTCTACGAGTCCCGTACCGAAAATGGCCTGCCAGGTTTGATTCACGGCAACTCGGGCCGTCAACGGAGATCGCGAATCGGCCAGCCAGCGGGCGAACCCGAGCCGATTTCGCGGCGCATCTGCCGGGAAAGAATGGAGAGCCTCCGGTGTGATTGGTGTAACGACCTCTCGAGGTTGATCCCACTCACCGCGATTCAAAAGATGGGTTACTCGTTGATTTTCGGTTTCCCGCTCGGCCAGATGCAGAATGGAAGTCGGTGCGGCCGGTAACGATTTGTAAAGCCCAGCAATTTCCTCATTAATTGCCTTCAAATCAGGCTGCGATTTTCGCCAGGCGGTGAAGATGACATCTGTATCCCCCGTTGTTCGTTTCGCAACAGGTTTGTGAAGTGCCAGGATCGCAGCCTGATCGATAGCCGGGGCTTTGGGAGTACCGGCGTTGGTAATACTGATGCGGGCACAACCGATCATCGCGCCCATTCGCCAAGCCACCTTCATCTGCGTCCCTTCTGGGAACTGCAGAGGTTTTTCAAATTGCACGACGGCTACACTCGGTTGATTTCGCAATCCCTGGCCGCGATCCGAATTCCAGGTGGTGTCCTCCCGACCATCGATGATATAGCCGACGGAGCCGCTGGCATTTTTACCATCGGCCGGCTTGTTATCCGCTGCGGAGTAATCGGCCGAGGCGTTGGCCAGTTTCTGTTTCTCCCAATTCGTGCCGTCCGGTTTCTTGATAAACACTTCTAATTCCCGCAGATTCCAGGTGCCCTGGCTGCTTCGTCCAGGACCGTTGTGGGGCAGATCGCGATGAGTCAAAACTTCGAACTGCAGGCCGGTCACACCATCGAGCTTGGGCGATGCGATCAGGAACACATCATCGCTCGGATGGCCCTTCATCAATAATGACTTGTCCGCCTCTTGAGTTGGGTGATTCAGACCGCTGATGCTCCCGAGTTCGATGGCCTCTAAAGGTTTCCAATCGGTGAAGCGGGAGGAAACTTCCTGGCTCCATTTGTTCAGTTCCGATTCCCATTGCCGGCGCTGCTGACGAATCCGAGATTCCGCCATCTGGATTTTCTTGCGGATTTCTTCGATCTGTTTAAGCTGATCCGCTGTGTAAACCCAGGATTGCGCTTCGTAAGTGTTGTTCAAAAAGGCCATCAGTCCGTAGTAGTCGTGGTGGGTGATCGGATCGAACTTGTGAGTATGACACTGAGCACACTGGGTGCTCATTCCCAAAACCGCTTTTCCGATACAGTCGATGCGGTCGAACATTTCCACCATGCGAAACTGTTCCGGGACGATGGCGCCTTCTTCATTGATCATGCTGTTGCGCAGAAATCCCGTGGCAATAAGCTGCTGTTGGGTGGCATTGGGTAAAAGATCTCCAGCGACCTGCTCGATGATGAATTTGTCGTAAGGCATATCGGTGTTCAACGACTCGATCACCCAGTCTCGCCATTTCCACATGTCCCGAGGCATATCTTTCTCATAGCCGTTAGTATCGGAATACCGGGCCAGATCGAGCCAGTGGCGAGCCCATTTTTCACCGTATCTTTCGCTCTGCAAAAGTTTTTCGATCGTGGCGTTCAGGCCTTCTTTTTCAAAGGCGGTCAGTTCCGCGGGCGAAGGCGGTAGTCCAATCAGATCGAGATAAATTCGTCGGCACAAAGCAGCGGAATTCGCTGGAGGAGAAGGCCGCAGTTTTTCGGTTAGCAGCCGGGCTCGGACAAACGCATCAATGGGCGAACCTGTTTCACCGCCGGGCAGCGGAGACTTCTTTGGCGTAGTGAAGGCCCAATGCTTTTCGTACTTGGCTCCTTCGACAATCCATTGTTTAAGAATCTGAAGCTGGGCCGGGCTGAGCGTTTTTTTCTCACTGCGCGGCGGCATCACCTTCTCTTCTTCTTTGCTGGTGATGCGCAGGTAGAGTTCGCTCTTCTCTGGATGGCCGGGAACCAGAGTGGGTTCTCCGGACTCCCCGCCTTTTAATACGGCGGCTCCATCATCGAGTCGAAGATTGGCTTTGCGATGCTTCGCGTCGATCCCATGGCAGGCCACGCAGAATTCCGAGAGGATCGGCTGAACGTCCTTCTGAAAATCCACGGGTGGTGCTGCGCGAACGGGAGCGTCCGTTAGAAGCGTCAGGCCCAGAATGGCCCAAAAAATTCGGAGAGTTGGCATTGCGAATGCCTCGATTAAGTGAAGTCGAGTGAAAAACGTATCCCGGTCAGGCGAGTCCAGGAAATTCGGTCAGACGTTGTGTACGTCGCGGTGTGATTTCTTGTAACACTATTCTACGACGGACGATCAGAAAGTCATTCATTTCCCGTGATGCCAGTACGATAGCGTCCGAGCTCGTCCTTGAGTTCCCATTCTGTTTTTTTCGATTTTCCCAATATTTTTTTGAAGTAAACGCGATGCGGCTGGCACAGAATAGATAGACGAAAATTGACTCGATAAACGAGCTTACATGTCTGATTCATCGGTTAAGACGGCCATCTTCGAACTTCGCCGATTATTGGAAAAAGATGCCGCGACTCACTTGAGTGATCACCGGCTTCTCGATCTGTTTTTTCAGCGAAACGACGAGGTCGCATTTGAAATCCTGCTCAAGCGTCACGGTTCCATGGTCTGGTCCGTCGCGCGTCGACTGCTGACGCGTACCCAGGACGCCGAGGATGCCTTTCAAGCGGCTTTCCTCGCTCTGATCAAGCAGGGAAAAAAAATTCGATCGAAGGAATCGATTGGCGGTTGGCTCTATCGAGTAGTGAGCCGAATCGCGCGAAATCTGCAAACACAGAATCGACCGCTGCCGCTACTCACCGAGCCGACTGTGGAACCGAAATCTCTGTTTGAGGAAAAAGATCTTTGGAATGCCGTGTACGAAGAGATCGAAAGGCTTCCCCAAAAGCAACGGGCGGCATTTATTATGTGTGTCCTTGAGGGAAGGTCGAACCTCGAAGCGGCCCGGGAAATCGGCTGTCCCAAGGGAACGATAGACTCTCGATTAAGTACAGCCCGGCATAATCTCCTGGATCGACTGAAGAAACGTGGCATTAACCCGGAAACCGTCTTGGCGCTCCCCACTTTGCTGGTGGCAAACGCGGCCATTGCTTCGGCTCCAGCAGTATTGATGCGAACTACCCTAACTTTGATATCGCGAATTGTCGCGGGAGAAATAATAAGTTCCGCAACCGTACCCGTAATCCTGTCTGAAGGAGTTTTGAACACCATGATTACAGTAAAGATTAAAGCCTTGGCTCTGGTTCTTGGGCTCGTTCTCTTCAGCGGCGCAGGCGCTGCCATCGCGTGGAATCCTTCGGACTCGCCTCAGGATACAAAGTCGAAAGAGAAAGCGACTTTGTCGAGTGCCAGCGAGGTCGCGAAGAGTAACAAAACCGATATTCAACCAGGAACAAATCCGGGCCAAACCCCAGAGATGGTCAAGAAGTCCGCGTGGGAAACGTTGCAGACGAAGCTTCCTCTAGATCAACCCTTCGAAGGATCGCTAGTCGAATTCCTGGCGATCTTGGGAAAACTCGCAGAAACAAAGATTTATTGGGACTACGAAGCCTTCTCACGTGTGAATTGGCCTATTTGGAAAAGCGAGCAGTTGAACATCGTCATACCGCAACTTAATGCCGATGTCAAACTTGACGAAGTTCTTCGAATTGTCACTAGCCAAATAAAACTCTCCGAAAATGCGCAAGGACTTCAAGTCACCTACCGTATCAAACATAACAAGATTTATCTGGTACCCAAGTTTCACGATAACGCGGGACAACTCGATCCGGATAGCAAAGATCCCCCTCGCTACACTGTCAAAGAGTTTTCGGAACCGACCTACATTCACCGATCTTCCGACAAAGCAGTTTGGACTCTTTCGGAAACGATCCAAGCCATTAAGGATGCGACGGGAACAAATATTGTTGTGGATCCGGCCGCCGAGAAATATTTGGAGGCCAGAGTCGCTCTCAATTTTCAAAATGTTCCAGTCTTAACCGCCGTTTTTACAACGGTGCAATGCGGTACCGATCTCGATGTCGTGATTATGGATAATCTCCTCTTTATTACTACCGTCCAGAAGGCGGAATCACTACGAACTAAATTTAAAAGTCTGGAAAAGCAGGAGAAGAAAATGCTGCCTCCGCAAACATTCGAGAATAAAGCCTGATCGACACTCGAACTTAAACTTTCCTTAGGCACGGTCGGCCACCTTTTCCGTGCCTATACTCTCGCAACCTCCTTTCGATTTCATCTCATTCCGGCGATCCGCTAGAATGAGATTCCCTGGCAGATGTGCCGCTAGGGTCCACGAAAGGAATTCCTTCCCGCTATGACTTCTCCGGATACGCCCGCCGCCCCACTCACTTCGGCTCTACCGACCGAGTCCGGTAAAAAGTTACTCCCCTGGCTCGTGGCCGTAGCCTTTTTCATGGAGGCGCTGGACACCACCATATTAAGCACGGCGGTTCCTTCCATAGCCGAGGCTCTTGAGGTTACACCGCTCAGTATGAAAGCGGTAATGGCCAGCTATACGCTCAGTCTGGCTGTGTTCATTCCCATCAGCGGTTGGATGGCGGATCGCTTTGGAACCCGACGCGTTTTCGCGTCGGCGATTGCGACTTTCACCCTCGGCTCTTTTCTTTGTGGCATCTGCTCGAGTATTCATGCCCTAGTCGCCTGCCGCATTCTCCAGGGGTGTGGCGGAGCCCTGATGCTTCCCGTCGGCCGATTGACGATGGTCCGCACCTTCGCCAAATCGGAGTTGATTCGAGCAATGACCTTCGTGGCCATACCGGGATTGATCGGCCCCATGCTCGGCCCATTCGCCGGTGGGCTAATTGTCGCTTATTTCCACTGGAGCGTAATTTTTTTCGTCAATATCCCGATTGGCTTGGTCGGTTTGTACATGGTTTACCGCCATCTGCCCAACTACAGCCAACCGAAAACTCCGCCGTTGGATTTTCTGGGGCTGGTTCTGTTCGGGACCGGGGTTGCCCTGCTTTCCTACGTTCTCGAAGTGTTTGGCGAGCATACCCTGACGAACCTGCAGATGCTGATTCTCGCGGGGGTCTCGCTGCTTTTACTCACCGCATATGGTTTTCACGCCCGCCGTACGCCGTTCCCGCTGCTTCGAATGAACCTGTTCGGCATTCGAACTTTCCGGATCTCAGTCATTGGAAGTTTCATCACTCGATTGGGAATTGGCGGCATCCCGTTTCTATTTCCCTTGCTCTATCAGGTTGGGCTAGGCTTCTCGCCGGTACAATCGGGCCTGATGATGATGCCGCAGGCGCTGGCGGCAATGAGCTTAAAAGTGGTGATGCCCAAAATCCTCGCCCGCATCGGTTACAAGCGGGTACTCCAAACGAACACGATTATTTTGGGTTTGATGATTTTGCTCTTCGCCACCATTAATGCTGATACTCCGGTCTGGCTATTAATTATCCAAGCCTTCGTTTATGGGTTTTTCACTTCAATGCAGTACACCAGCATGAATACCCTGGTTTATGCGGATGTCACAGATGAGCAGACCAGCAGCGCCAGTACGATTGCCAGCACCATGCAGCAAATGGCCATCAGTTTCGGGGTGGCGGCCGCTTCGGTCACCACGGCCATTTTCATAATGGATCGCTATCACGCGAATTCTGCGGAGATGATTCAGGGAATTCACAAGGCATTTCTCGTGCTGGGAAGTTGGACGATCGTCTCCTCGTTGCTGTTTT
Organism: Telmatocola sphagniphila; assembly: GCF_018398935.1. Classification (GTDB taxonomy): domain Bacteria; phylum Planctomycetota; class Planctomycetia; order Gemmatales; family Gemmataceae; genus Telmatocola; species Telmatocola sphagniphila. Next base: position 3,593,561 of record NZ_CP074694.1, read on the forward strand.
TAAACTTGAAGGGTACCGATGGGGAATCGGTGAGTCAGCATAAGACCGAAGAAACGCACGGCTAGACTGTCAACGGTTCGATTCTCGCGGGTGTGAAAGGTTCACCGGTATGGCGATTGCGAAGATTGCTCAGAAACTGTCGGGTACTTTTTTCCCAGGTGAAAGTTTGGGCATGCCGGAGACAGGCTTCGGGACTCGCCGTCTTTAAAGCCTGCTCAATGGCCAAAGCCAGATTGTCATTCAGCGCCCCGGTGCCCGGTTCTGTAATCACATCCACCGGTCCAATCACGGGATAAGCCGCAACAGGCACGCCGCAGGCCAGACTTTCGATCATCACCAGGCCGAATGTATCTGTATGGCTGGGAAAAACGAAACAATCCGCCTGCGAATACATTTCCGCGAGAGCTTCCCCCCGTCGATAACCGACAAAAATCGCCTTCTGAAAATCGTGCTGCAGCTTAGAGCGATGCGGACCATCACCGACCACAACCTTGGTCCCCGGAACATCGGCTTTCAGAAAAGCTTCAATATTTTTTTCCTTGGAGACCCTTCCCACATACATCAAAACGGGTTTGGGCCAGCTATGCGTTTTTTCTCGCTGGTAAAAGAGACTCAGATTCACCCCCCTCGACCAGCGATTCAATTCTGGAAGAAATCGCCTCAGGCGAAGTTCCTGTTCCAGACTGGGAGTAGCCACCATGATGCCGCTGGATCGGGAATGAAACCGCCGCATGTAGGAATAACCGCCCGCCAGCGGCAGAAACAGCATCTTCTTGAGATATTCCGGAAACTTGGTATGGTAAGAAGTCGTGAATTTCCACTTTCGTCGGATACAGATAGCCCGCGCGGCCAGGCCAATCGGCCCTTCGGTCGAAATGTGAATCGCGTCGGGATGAAATTTGCGAATCCGCTGAACCAGATGGTTGATAGTCGCGAATGAAAGAGGGATTTCCGGGTAAAAGGGAATAGCGAAAGTTTTAAACTGAGACGGTTCTACCACCTCGACTTCATGCCCCCAACTTCGAAGCAATTCCGATGTCGTAGTGAGAGTGCGAACAACACCGTTAACTTGAGGCTTCCAAGCATCCGTAGCTATCAAAATTTTGAGCCGGGAAGTCATTTACTTCATGAGTTCTATGCACACCAGTTGTTTCTCATCTCGGGCATAGTAGAGACCGGAACTCAAAGCGGCAGCGGCTCGGCAGGTTGTTTGCAGAATCTTCACACGCCCTTTTTCGAGATACTCTTTGGAATTCGCTTCAATGAGAACGAGTTCCCCTTTTTCAGTCAGAGCCAAAAGCAGGTTGTCCACACGGATCAAGTTGGCGCAGCCAAAGCCCGATTTTGCCCACAATAACTTACCGCTGGCCCAATCGATACAGGCCAGTTTCGCCCCGTATTCCTGCCGACCATCAATGCCAATCAGATGGTCATCGAACAGAATCGGCGTGTTGTAATGGGCCGAAAGCACTTCATCGCTTTTCCAGATCTCACTCGGTGAATCTGCTTTGGTGAGATCGAGTAAAACGGCACCCAACCCGTAGGACGCCGTCAGGAAAATCTGGTCCCCTTTGACTATTGGGGAAGCGGCACTCACCGAATTTGGATTTCGCGGTCGCCAAGGATGAGAGGCAATAACCTTACCGTCTCGAGGATCCAGGACGAGTAAGCCGTCCCGAGTGAAAAAAATCGCGCTGTCTTTATTGCGGACCCGAGCTAACACTGGTGAGGAGTAGCTCACTTCATCTTGTCCCGATTTCCAGAGTTCTTCTCCGGTTCGGGGCTGAAATGCAACGACACTTGCTCCCTTGGAGCCGACGTTCACCAGAATTTTGCGATTGGCGAGAATTGGAGAGGTGCCGATTCCGAAGAAGATTTTCTTGGCGGGATAGAGCTTCTGAAGTTCCTTGGACCAGAGTATCTTGCCCGAAGATAGCTCCCAGCCGGTCAGTTTGCCCTCAGCTCCCAAAGTGACAATGCATTTGTCGTCCAAATCAATGACGGGAGTAGAACGGGGCCCTTCATCAAAGCCAAAAGAATCCCGATAGCTCGTCGGATAAGACTCCGACCAGATCTCTTTGCCCGCTTTCGCATCAAGGCAAGTGAGCGTCTCAACATCCCGCACTCGATGGAAGAGATAGACGCGACCTCCTGCAACGACCGGACTGCTCCAGCCGGCGCCCGTGAGGTAACTCCAGAGCGTTTTCGGAGTTTCAGTCCAGGGAACGATCTTTTCCTTGGAAACGCCAGATAAGAGCGGCCCCTGAAATTGAGGCCAATCTTCGGCGAAGAGAGTTGGAGAGAAAAATAAGAGATACAGTCCGGCGATTACGAACTGCCGATGTGCCATGGAGATTTTCTCGCTCAGAGGACCGGAAGAGATTGGGAGTGTTCGTGCAGATACACTTCGACGCCGAATTCGTCGATGAAATCGAGTTCGGATTCCAGACGTTCGATTTGATCTTCGGAATCGAGTACGGACGATTCCATGAGTTCGTAGGTCTCCCAGTCCTCACAGCGGCGGGAGAGTATCAGAAGTTTCTGATAACTTCGCAGGTTAGCTCGTTCGATAGCGAGATTGGATTCTAATATTCCCTGGATGGAATGGGAATGTACCGGCGCCCGCGAGGAATTCGCCGTTTGCAGATTGCGAATACGATTGGCCAGTTTTTCTGCAAGGATCTGTTCGCCATCGACCGACTGTTGCTGGAAATCGCCGAGTTGATTCAGGCCGAGTTTCTGGCAAAGTTGCGAGAGCGCAGAGTATTGCTGGGCCGCTCGATGCGAAACATCCAGCGTGTTCATCAATCCTTCGAGTATCTCGGTGTGGTCCGTCATGATGTCGTCTCAATCTTCGCAGCACAACATCTCTATTGTAACAATCCCGGCAAGCAAAGTCCCCCCGGACTATTGCCTAGTACCGATTTCTGTTGGATAATCTCAAAAGAAATCCTGTCGCACGAGTTGAACGATGATTGAGTACCGATCGTTTCGAAACACAGATCCGCCGGGCATTACGGAGGTCTGGAACAGTGCGTTCAGCGGCCGGGGTGCCTACCCTATTCGAAATGCCAGCGTTTTCGACGAAACGATCTTCAACAAAATCTATTTCGATCCGCAGGGTCTGATCGTTGCGGTGGAAGAGGGTTTCACGCTCGGCTTCGTGCATGCCGGGTTCAGTACAAATGCCTCGCAATCGGGCTTGGATCACAAAAAAGGTGTCATTTGTGCGGTAGCCGTGAAAAATGGTTTTCTCCGACTGGGTATCGGACGAGAACTGATCCGAAGAGCTGAAGCCTACCTTTGTGCCAATGGCGCCGAGACGATTGTCGCCGGCGGCATGAAACCGAATAATCCCTTCTATTTCGGCATTTACGGAGGTAGCGATTCCCCGGGTTTCCTGCTCAGCGATACCGCCGCGGAACCTTTCTTTCAGACGAATGGCTACAAACCCCTGCAGCGTTGCATCATCATCCACCGGGACTTGGAAGCTCCGATGCAACTGGCCGATCCGCGCTTTACCTTTTTCAAACGCCGCCTCGAATTCGAGGTCGTGCCCCGCATGAAGGCCGAAACCTGGTGGCAGGTCTGTAAATGGGGGGAAATGGAACCGGTCGAATGCCGACTGGTCGAAAAGGACACGGACACAGTGATCGCGCGGGCCTATTACTGGGAAATGGTGGAATTCGGTCGCAAGTGGGAAGCGCCGGCGGTCGGCTTACTGGATCTGGAGGTGAATGAAGGCTTACGAGGCCAGGGTCTGGGCAAGTACTTGCTTTATCAGGTGTTGCGGCATCTGCAGGAGCAGTTTTTCCGGATCGTCGAAATGCAGGTGATCGACACGAATGTCTCCGCTCTGCATATGTTTGAAAAGCTCGGCTTCGAATGTGTGGACGAAGGGTACAGCTACGAGAAAGTCGTGGAGCCTACGAATCCCAGCTCATCTTCACCCACTTCGGCTTGAAACCTTCTTCTTTCTGCCGGGTCTGATTGAAGGGCTTGGCGATCAGCATCAATGCCCGCAGCCGATCGCGAAAAGCCGCTACGAGATCCTGCTCTTTTGCGAAATGATCCGCAGATTTGGACAGCTTATTGTAAAGTGCCCAGTCGAGGGGTCGATCCTTCACCTGTTCGAAGACAGAATCCTGGAGTTCCTTAAATATTGCAAGCAGTTCTTCGTCTACCGTGGCGGGGTACTCCCGGTAAATGTTCAATTTTCGAGGCTTGTCGTCCTTGTCCGATTTTTTTTTCTTTCGCGATTCCAGGAACAGTAGTACACCGCCGGAGATTAAAGCAATGAGCGACAATGTGAAGAATATCGTTTGACCGAAAACATTATTGACCATGGTCAGAATAAATCCGGTTGCAAACAGAAGGCCCAAAAGCAGGCAGGTAATCGGCCAGGGAACAATGCGGCCCCAGGCATCGCGAGCATTTTTCAGAGATTTGACAAAAGATTTTTTATTCTTGTTCGGGTTGTCGACCAAGGAAGAAGTCGCATCGCCGACACGGACGACGACTGCGGAGACGTTGTCCGGGCCGCCGCGCAGATTGGCCAGTTCGATCAGGATTCTGGCCGCTTCCTGGGGTGGAAAATTCGACGCGATCGCTCCGATTTCCTCCGGCAGCACCGGGTTGCTCAGACCGTCGCTGCAAATCACGAAGGTATCCCCTTCGTGCAGCGGGTGCGGTCCTTCGACATCCACCTGTACCAGAACATCAGGCCCGAGTGAGCGGATGATCACGTTTTTGCGAACATCCTCCAGTTCTTCGGGCGAGACCCCCATTCGGCGGGCCATTTCCCAGACGTAGCTATGGTCGAAAGTGAGTTGCTCGATCTGCCCATCGCGAACGCGATAAATCCGACTATCGCCGACATGACCAATCCAGGCCCCCTCTTCGCGCATCACCAGAACCGAGGCCGTCGTGCCCATGCCCCGGAATTCCGGATTTTCCTGCCCGATTGCGTAGATGCCATGATTCGCTTCCTGGAAGGATTTGCGAATAGCGGAGATAGGCCCCTCATTGGCGACATACTTCAGATAAGCCAGCGGGATATCCTGGACCGCTTTAGCACTGGCTTTCTCGCCGACCGCATGACCGCCCATACCGTCGGCCACTATGAGAATATGGCCTTCCTTTTTCCAACGCGCGCGGTCGGGAGCTTTCTGGATGGCAAAGGCATCCTGATTGTGGCTCCTCCGGATCCCCACATCAGTCATACCAGCATGTTCAATCTGATCGAAAAGGGGCACGCAGTATTTCCATTCCGTAATGAGGCGCAGGCATTATTGATAAAATCATTACCACCAAAACAATCGACAAAGTCGACGCACTAGTCTATTTCTTTAGTTTACCACCAAAATCTACTTCTTCCCCTTTACAAAAAAGATAATGTGTTGCCAGGGCAGGACATCCGATGTGGACTCGTGCTTTAATTCCTTAAATTCCGCCATTTCTTTGATCACCTGCTTCTGCGTCATTTTGTGAACGAGTTTGATCGGCACATTTTCGTCCTCCTTACGAAATTCCACGAAGACCAGTTTCCCACCCGGTTTCAGGGCCTCCACCATCTTCTGGGTCATTTCATAGGGGTGCTCGAATTCATGATAAACATCAACTAATAAAATGAGATCGACCGTATTGGCCGTCAGTTTCGGATCTTTTTCTGCTCCCAGCACCAATTCGATATTTTTGACTCCCTGCCCTTTCGCTTTATCCCGAATCAAGTCCAACATTTCCTGCTGGATATCGACCGCCAGCACTTTGCCTTTTTCACCGACCAGCTTGCTCATGCGAAAGCTGTAAAAACCGCTGCCAGCCCCAATATCGGCCACCACCATGCCCTCTTTGATGTTCAGGGCTTTCAGAAGTTTCGCCGGCTGCTCCTCTTCTTCGCGTTCTTTACGTTCGAGCCAACCGGCTGCCGCATGCCCCATTACGTGGGCAATCTCCCGATCCATGTAGAACTTGCCGATGCCGTTCGGATCGTGCCGGGAACGCCATTCGTAGCGTTCCTGGGATTTTTCTTCCTTATTTTTTTTGTCGTCCTGAGCGAGGCTGAGTGAGGGAAAAATCAGGCCAAGCATCAGAACTGTGGCAATTCGCATGTCGACCGCCTTATGATAGAAATAGACTGGGTTTACGATTCGCATGGAAATCTCATAATAACAGAACCAACCGACGGTTTTTACAAAATTTCGAGCAACTGACCTTATGTCGAGCGCTGCACCAACCAAACGCGATCAGGCTCCTAATACTCTCCCGCACGGTAAAGGCTTGCTCAACTGGTTGAGCCCCTTAGTCTCTTCCACGGTGGGCATGAAAATCATCGTGGCCCTGACGGGGATCGGGTTGATCGGCTTCGTCATCGGTCACATGATCGGCCACCTCAAGATGTTCGCCGGGCAGGAAGCGTATAATAATTATGCGAAGTTCCTGAAGGACCTCGGTCCATTACTTTGGATCGCGCGCGGCGGTTTGTTGGCAATCTTCGTAATTCACATATTGCTGACGCTTCGGCTTCGAGCCCGGGCCAAAGCTGCTCGCCCGGTGAATTATTTGTATGTTCAGACGGTTCAGGCGAGCCCGGCGTCCCGCTTCATGATGTACGCCGGCCTGGCTATCCTCGCTTTCGTGATTTTCCACATCGCTCACTTCACGCTGGGCTACCTTGTCGGTGCTCAGGCCCTGGATCGCAGCACCGGCAAATACGTTCTGGCGAATTACCTGGACCTGCGAGACGCCGCAGGACGGCACGACGTTTACTCCGCTATGATTTCCGGGCTTTCCAATCCGATCCTGGCGATTATTTATTTGGCCGCCATGGGCATGCTGTTCATGCACCTGACGCACGGTTCCTTCAGCCTGTTCCAAACCTTGGGGCTGAATACGCCTCGAACCGATCGCTTTTTAAAGATCGCCGCTCGGCTGTTAGCGATCGTGGTGACTCTCGGTTATTCCCTGGTGGTAATCGCGGTCTGGTCGGGCTGGTTGAAACCGGCTGCGACTTTCCTTGCCGTTAGCAACGACTAATAACCCAACCGAACACAAAGAAGCCCTCAGCTTCCAGAGATTATTATGATTCAACTCGAATCCCATATACCATCGGGTCCATTGGCCGGAAAGTGGACCAAGTACAAGGCCGACCAGAAGTTGGTGAACCCCGCCAACAAACGGAAATACTCCGTGATCGTCGTCGGCACCGGTTTGGCGGGCGGGGCGGCGGCGGCAACCTTGGCCGAACTTGGCTACAACGTCGATTCTTTCTGCTACCAGGACAGCCCCCGTCGGGCACATAGCATTGCCGCTCAAGGCGGCATCAACGCAGCCAAGAACTATCAGAACGACGGCGACAGCATTTATCGGCTCTTCTACGACACGATCAAAGGGGGCGATTACCGCGCTCGCGAAGCTAATGTGCATCGCCTGGCCGAAGTGTCGGTGAACATCATCGATCAATGCGTGGCTCAGGGCGTACCTTTCGCACGCGAATACGGCGGCCTACTCGCTAACCGTTCCTTCGGGGGAGCCCAGGTCTCACGAACCTTCTACTGCCGGGGACAGACCGGCCAGCAACTGCTCCTGGGGGCTTATCAGGCTCTTTCGCGCCAGATTTACAACGGCAAAGTCAAGATGCATCCTCGCACGGAGTTTCTCGATCTGGTCGTGATCGACGGCCGGGCTCGCGGAATTGTCGTTCGCGATATGACGACCGGCAAGATTGAAAGCTATAGCGCTGATGCCGTGCTGCTGGCCACTGGTGGTTATTGCAACACCTACTTCCTGTCGACAAACGCCGCTGGTTGCAACGTTTCCGCCACCTACCGGGCCTACAAACGCGGGGCGACCTTTGCCAACCCGTGCTACACACAAATTCACCCGACTTGTATTCCCGTTTCGGGAGAACATCAGTCGAAATTGACTTTGATGAGCGAATCGCTCCGAAACGATGGACGCGTCTGGGTGCCAAAGAACGCCAGTGACATTGGTAAACACCCCAATTCCATTTCCGAAAGCGACCGGGATTATTACCTGGAACGGATTTACCCGAGCTACGGGAACCTTGCCCCGCGCGACATTGCCAGTCGGCAATCCAAGAAAGCTTGCGACGATGGCCGGGGGGTTGGGCCAGGCGGCCGTGGAGTTTATCTTGATTTCGCAGCCGCCATCAAGCGGGATGGGCTCAGCAAGATTCAGGAAAAATATGGCAACTTGTTCGACATGTACGAACGGATTACCGGCGAAAGCGGTTACAAACAGCCGATGCGGATTTATCCCGCCCTGCACTACACCATGGGTGGTCTCTGGGTCGATTACAACCTGATGTCGAACTTGCCCGGCCTGTTCGTACTGGGAGAAGCCAATTTCTCGGATCACGGGGCCAATCGACTTGGAGCTTCGGCGCTGATGCAAGGCCTGGCCGATGGCTACTTCATCATCCCTTACACACTGAGCAATTATTTTGCCGGTGTGAAGCCCGAGAAACTCTCGACCGACCATGCCGAGTTCAAACGCTGTGAAGAAGAACAGAAGCAAAAAATTCAAAAAATGCTCTCGATCAAAGGCAAGAAGACGGCCATCGACATTCATCGCGAACTCGGCCACATCATGTGGGACAACGTGGGTATGGCCCGCACCAAGGAATCGCTCAACCGGGCCATCGACAAGATTCGCAATCTCCGGGAAGAATTCTGGAGCAGCGTAAATGTACCGGGCACCAACGATGACCTGAATCAGGCTTTGGAACGGGCCGGCCGCGTCGCCGACTTCCTCGAATTCGGAGAATTGCTCGCCAAGGATGCCCTGACCCGCGAAGAATCCTGCGGCGGGCACTTCCGCGAAGAATACCAGGATAGTGAAGGCGAAGCGAAACGAGACGATGAGCATTTCTGCCATGTCGCCGCCTGGGAATACGCCGGCCCCGATAAGGAACCGGTTCGCAATGTCGAGCCGTTGAACTGGGAAGTCGCTCATCCCTCCAAACGAAGTTACAAATAAACCACTCTCGGAAATCCGATATGAATCTGACTTTACACGTTTGGCGACAGAAGGATGCCAAGAGTTCCGGAAAGCTGGAGACCTATCCCGCCCGGAACATCAGCGGCGATATGTCCTTCCTGGAAATGCTCGATGTCGTCAACGAAGATCTCATCAAGCAGAACAAAGATCCGATCCACTTCGACCACGACTGCCGGGAAGGCATCTGCGGATCGTGCTCGATGATGATCAACGGCATGGCGCATGGACCGGAGCGGGCCACGACCGCCTGCCAGTTGCACATGCGAAAGTTCCACGATGGCGAGCACATCCACATCGAACCCTGGCGAGCCAAGGCGTTCCCGGTCCTGCGTGACCTGATTGTGGACCGCTCCGCCTTCGATCGCATCATCCAGGCCGGAGGTTACGTATCGGTGAACACCGGTGGTACACCGGATGGTAACGCCATCCCGGTACCAAAAGAAAACGCCGATACGGCCATGGATGCCGCGACTTGCATTGGTTGCGGGGCGTGTGCCGCAGCCTGCAAGAATGCATCGGCCATGCTTTTCGTGGCGGCCAAGGTTACGCATCTGTCTGTCTTGCCCCAGGGCTCGGCCGAACGCCGCGAACGGGCATTGAGAATGATCCAGCAGCACGATGCCGAAGGTTTCGGACACTGTACCAATCAGTACGAGTGCGAGGCTGCCTGTCCCAAGGAAATTGGCGTGAAATTCATCGCCAAGCTGAACCGGGAATATATCCGGGCCGGGGCTTCGTCCTTGGTTCGCCGCGAATCGGGCGCGGGTGATAACGCTGGCTAAATCGTAATACTCTCCCAGTTTTTAATCGCCGTACCTGCTATCATTTCTCAGGTACGTTCTTTCCAACTTATCCCAAAGGACTCTATCGATGCGCTCGTTCCTTCTTCTGCTATTTCTCGCGATGTTCGTACCGGGATCGGCCGTCTGGACTCAGGAACCGGCGAAAAAAGAGGACGCTCCGGCGAAAAAGGAGACGCCCGGCAAAGACAAAGAAGGAGCAGTTAAGACTCGTCATACCGTAGCACTGCCCGGTGGGAAACAACTGGACTACGAAGCCATTGCTGGCCTGATGACCCTGAAAGATGACGATGGGAAGCCGCGAGCCGATATCTCTTTTACCTACTACCGCCTGCTCGGAGATTCCGCCTCGAAACGGCCGATCACTTTCACATTCAACGGCGGCCCTGGTTCCTCTTCCGTCTGGCTGCATATGGGAGCCTTCGGCCCGAAGAAAGTGGCCATGAACGATGCCGGCGAACCGCTGCCGCCGCCGTATAAACTTGTCGAAAACGAATTCACTTTGCTGGATCTGACCGATCTGGTTTTCATCGACCCTGTGGGCACGGGCTACAGCCGCCCGGCTACCGGTCAAACCACGAAAGCCTTTACCGGAGTCACCGAGGATATCTCTTCGGTCGGAGATTTCATCTATCAGTTCACGAACAAGTACGAGCGCTGGTCATCCGCGAAATTTCTCGCGGGAGAGAGCTACGGCACCACGCGAGCTTCGGGACTGTCGGGTTACCTTCAGGATACCCACGGTATGAATCTGAATGGCATCATGCTCATCTCGGCCATTTTGAACTTTCAGACGGCCCGCTTCGATGAAGGGAACGATCTGCCCTACATTCTTTTCCTGCCGACCTACACGGCCACGGCCTGGTATCACAAAAAATTGAATCCGGAACTGCAGAAAGATCTGGAGAAAACTCTCGCGGAAGTGGAGAAGTTCGCGGAAAATGAGTACACTCTGGCTCTGATGAAAGGGGCCAAGCTTTCGGAGGAAGATCGGCAGAAGATTGCCCAGAAACTCGGCGATTATACGGGGCTCTCGAAATCGTTCCTCATTCGTGCCAATCTTCGAGTCGACCAGCCGCGCTTCTGCAAAGAATTACTCCGTTCGGATCGCCTGAACGTAGGCCGCTACGACAGTCGCTTGAAAGGTATCGATAAAGACGCCGCTGGAGAACGTCCCGATTACGATCCCAGTTACGCATCCGTTCAAGGCACTTACACCGCGATGTTCAACGATTACATGCGAAATCAACTCAACTACAAGAGCGAGCTGAAGTACGAAATTCTCACCGGGAAAGTACAGCCCTGGGAATATGGACCGGCCCGCAACCGCTATCTGAACGTGGCTCCCACCCTTCGGGCGGCGATGACTGCGAACAAGAATTTGAAGTTATTTGTCGCCAGCGGCCATTACGATCTGGCGACGCCCTATTTCGCGACGAATTACACTTTGGATCACCTCGGTCTGGAGCCGGAAGTCCGCAAGAACATTCGCGTCAGTTACTATGAAGCCGGCCACATGATGTACGCTCACAAGGCTTCGCACGAGAAGCTTCGCAAGGACATTGAGCAGTTCTACAAGGATGCACTGACGAAGTGAGTTAGCCAAGGATTGCTTGAATCCCTACCGAATCATCGAAAAAACATAGAGGAGAGCTTTCGATCGCTCTCCTCCTTCTTGACCGAATTACATGAAGCGGACAATTTGAGGAATTGTCCATCTCACCACTTTGCATTCCGTCAGCGTCAGCATTCGGGCGAGTGATCAACTCCGTCACGTATGCCTCATCACTTCACTCAAATTTAAATCGGACTAATTTCGATCTGTATTTCCTCAATAAGACTTTGAGAATCGCACGGCCCAAACATGTCCCTCGGACGCCAATCCAGATATAATTTCTACTCCCACCCCCAGCAGGAGTTTCACTTGCCTATAGACTGGTCGCGCTTTGTAGATTTCGTTCATAGCCATCAACGATTTCTGATCATGACGCACGTTCGGCCCGATGGAGATGCCCTCGGCTGCGAACTGGCGCTCGCCAATGCTTTACAGCGATTGGGCAAGGAGACGCGGGTGGTCATTGCCAGCGTCATGCCGCCGCGCTACAATTTCCTCGATCCCGAGCGAAAAACAATCCTCCGGTTTAACCCGGCCGATCCTACGAATGGAAACTATGACGCTATCGTGATTGTCGATACAGGGGCCTGGACGCAACTGGGCGACTTCGGCGACTGGATGAAAACTGCGAAGGCCGACAAAGCGGTGATCGACCACCACGTTACTCAGGATGATTTGGGTGCGGTTCTCTTTCAGGACATCTCTGCTGAAGCTTGCGGCCGTCTGATTCACGAAGCCATGCTGGCTTTGAAGGTTCCGCATACCAAAGCGAGCGCCGAGTACCTCTTCATGGCTCTGGCGATGGACACCGGGTGGTTTCACCACGAACGCACGCTACAACGCACGTTTGAGCTGGCAGGCGAACTGACAAAGTCGGGTGCGAACCCGAAAGAGTTGTACGAAATTCTGTATGAACAAAACTCACCGGCCCGACTGAAACTCATGGGACGTGTTCTGGAACGGTTGGTCATCCGCGACAAGATCGCTTACAGCCATGTGTTGCGAACTGACTACGAGGAACTTGGGGCGGTGCCGGGCGACACCGAAGACATGATCGATCTGCCCCGCAGTCTGGCCGGGGTGGAAGTCTCGCTGATGTTCATGGAACAACCCGCCGGAGGCATCAAAATCAGTTTCCGCTCGCGTGGCAAATATGATGTTTCCAAAGTGGCCGTGAAATTCCATGGCGGCGGCCATGCTTTGGCCTGCGGTGGCAGTTCGCAAGACCCGTTGGATGTGACGATTCCCAAAGTCGTTGCGGCGGTTCAGGAAATTCTTTAAGGAGGCGTTTCTATGCACACTCATCATCGCTTGAAGCTCCGGGAACTGCCCCTGCCAGCTCGTCTGGTCCTGTCGGTTTTTCTCATCGCGGTAGGATTGGGTTATCTCTCGGCGATGGTGCAGTTGCACTTCAAGGAAGCCTCCCCCGGGGAGCCAATGCCAACATTTGCCGATGTCGTTGCGCATTATGCCGGATCGGAATGGCCACCCGTTGTCAAGGCAGGTGGAGATGATCCGGCCCCGGCCGTACCAGCCGAAAAGCCGGCCGCGGTCCCCGACAATGCCAAGAAAGTCGCCGGTTTCAAAGTAAAGACGCTGATTCAAGATCGCTGCGTTGTGTGCCATAGCGCCGATGGCGGCCAGGAACCTTACTTTTCCGATTTCGAGAAATTATCGAAATCGATTGGCACTCCGGCAGACACTGGAAAAATTCACAAAATGATCACCGCCCCTCCAGAGGTGAAGTGGGGCAAGCAAAGCATGCTGCGGGCCTTCTTCGATAAATCCGAGGAATGGAAAGACAAAATCAAAGAACGGCCCGAAACGGAAATCCGGGCCGAACGCGAAACGGAACGGTTAGCTCTTGTTAGCTGGCTGGAAGCGGGGGCTCCGGAAGCCTCGTACAACCAGGATGCGTTCGCTCTGCCCGTATCGCTGCGCGATAAGCCGCTGACCAAGGAATTCAAGACCGAAGCTCCGGAAATCAAAATCGAAGTGAAGGCTCCGGTGGTGGCTAAAAAACGCTCCGCCAAGAGTCGTCAGGTCAGTGTGGAAGGGCTCACGCAATCGACCCACGCTCACCTGTTGACCTTCGCGCTCCTTTGGGCTGCCACGGGGTTAATTTTCGCCTTTACCAGTTATCCCTACTGGATTCGCTTGTTCCTCGCTCCCATGGTGCTGTTCTTCCAGGTGGTCGATATCAGTTTCTGGTGGCTGGCCCGACTTGATGCGGTTGGTCCTTACTTTGCAGCGGGTATTTTCATCACGGGTGGGGTAGTTGGCCTGGGCTTGATTCTGCAGATTCTGGGAAGCCTGCTGGATATGTACTCCGCGAAGGGCAAAGGATTGATCTTCGTGCTGCTTCTCGGTGGAGGCACGTTAATTGGCGCCGGCTACATGACAGTTGTAAACCCGCAACTCAACGCCGAGAAAAAAGAGGTTCTCAAGTAAGCGATGTTCGACACACTCTATATGATTGAGCGAGGTGTCGGAGATTTCGCGAAGTCCCTGGATTGGTACGCTCGATTTATCGGGCGCAAACCCAGCTTCATGGATGCGCCCAATTTCTATGCCCATTTCGAGCTGAATCAGATCCGGCTGGCAATTAAAGGAGTGATTTCGCCCCGTTCAAACGATCTCCTCCATTTCCAAGTCCCGGATTTGCTCGCCGAAGAGCGGCGCCTACACAAAATCGGCATCCTGCCGACATCGCCCTGGAAGGAAAGCGACGAAGGATACCGCCGTTTGATCTACTGCGATCCCGATGGCCAGCCGATCTGCGTCTTCGACTGGATTGTCCGTTCACCCGGTTGGGATATATAACCGCTTAAAATGCTTGGGCGAGTTCGCTTCCACCCCCTATATTGTTGAAAACGAAACTACTCTACCTCTCTAAAGACTCGGAGAAGATTTATGTCTATGTTTATCGGTGAAGGTCTCGTCGGCGAAGGTAATGAAATTGCTCACATTGATCTTTTGATCGGCGACAAGGCAGGTCCTGTCGGCGTGGCGTTCGCCAACGCTCTGGCCAACCAATCGCACGGGCATTCCAATCTGCTGGCGGTTATCACCCCGAATCTGATCTGCAAGCCCGCCACGGTCATGATCACCAAGGTGACCATCAAGGGAGCTACCCAGGCCGTCCAGATGTTCGGCCCGGCCCAGGAAGCCGTCGCTCGCGCTGTGGTCGATAGCGTGGTCGAAGGCGTTATTCCCAAGGATAAGGCCGACGAATACGTCATCGTTTGTGGCGTGTTCATCCACTGGGAAGCCAAAGACGACGCCAAGATCTACAAGTACAATTACGAAGCCACGAAGTTGGCCATCAAGAACGCCATGACCGGCGCTCCGAAGATCGACGAAATCATCGCCAAGAAAGAACAGCGCCATCCTTTCGGCGCCAAGTAATTCGAGAAGAATCACACAACGGATGGGAAGTCTTTTCCCATCCGTATCCATTTGCCTGTCGAATTCTCCCCAATCTCTCCCACTCCTTTGCGGTTTCTCATCATGGAAAAAACCAAAATTCTGGTGCAATTGGACACGGATCCTTATTCCTCCGTATTTGACCGGGTCGTGGCCGTCGATGCCGGTGCGCAGCAGATTTTCAGCTACGGTTCGGTGACCCCAGAACGAGTACAACCTCTGGTCCACGGCTGCATTTTCACGCGCGGGCCAAAGGATCTGAAAAATACAGCCATTTTCATTGGCGGCTCGGATGTTTCGGCCGGGGAAAAAGTTCTCGATGAAGTGAAACGGCACCTCATACCGGATTACGGTCTGAGAGTCTCCCTCATGCTCGACTCCAATGGGGCGAACACCACGGCTGCCGCCGCGGTTCGGGCCGCTTCGAAGCATCTCGATCTGGGACAGGCCAAGGCTCTGGTTCTGGGTGGCACCGGTCCGGTGGGATTGCGCGTGGCACGGCTATTGGCGAATGCCGGGGCCCATGTTCGTATTGGCTCCCGCTCTTTAGAGCGTGCCGAATCGGCCTGCCGGGCAATTCGGGTCATCAATCATTCCGCCAAAGTGGAAGCCATATCGGTTGCCAATTCCAGCGACGGCCCGACGGCCCTTAAAGGCCGAGATCTGGTGATTGCCGCCGGGGCGGCCGGGGCAGTTCTGTTGCCGAAACGCCTTCGACAGAGTTGCGAGACGCTTCGAGTGTTGATCGATTTGAACGCGGTTCCTCCCGCCGGGATCGAAGGGATTGAAGTGACCGATAAAGGGGTTGTCCGCGAGAATGCCGTTTGCTTCGGAGCGATCGGCGTGGGCGATACCAAAATGAAGATTCACAAGGCGGCTTTATTCCAGCTCTTCGAATCGAACGATCAGGTGCTCGATGCGGAAGAAATCTACGAAATCGCCAAGCGATTCTAAGTGTCTATCACTTCACCAGTTCCAAACTCGCCCACAACGACGGATCTTCCGAGAACGGGAAGTTACTATCGAGCGAGAGATTGTCGTCCCCCAATTCAAAATCGCGAATCGAATAGAACACGCCCAGCATTGGGAACTGCTCGGGATCGAACCCGGTCAAAACTTTCGAACTCAAAAACGCTTCCATTCGATAGCCGGTTTTGATTCTCCGACAACGAAAGGGCACCTCGGCGGCCGAGGCGAGTGGTGCATCGGCCAAAGCTCGGTGAATTTTCGTCTGTAGAAAATATGCCTCATCCTTTGTGCTGCTACCCCCCGACGCAAGGAAGTGAAATTGATGGCAGGTTCGGGTCGCACGGTGTCCTGTCCGGTCTCCGCGAGTGTCGATCCAGAGAGTGATGCCATCACTTTGCCGGGGTCGATCGGCCTCGCCGATCGGATAATTCGATTTCCCTTTGACCTCGACCGTGAGTCCCAGACCCATTTCATTCCAACCCAGCCGAACATCTGCGAATTTTTTCTCGCCATCGATTTCAGCCAGCGAATCGAGCTTAGCTTTGAGCGGCAAATCGATGAGGCGATCCTCGTCTTCCAGCGGCATTTTGGCCACATAGGGACAGGCATACATGCTGCGGAATAGGAAGCGGTAAGGTATTAGTGACATGCCAATAGTTTAGCCGGAGGAATTGCCAGCGGCGACAGAACCTGTGTACACTTATTCAATCAATGCCAGATTGTCGCGATGGATGATCTCGACATAGGGCATTTTGCCAAGAACTCGATTGATCTGATCGGTGTTCAGACCGCGAATTTTTTCCGCATCCAAAGAAGAATAGTTAGAAAGCCCCCGGGCGATTTCCAGCCCCTGGTGGTCGAGTACTGAAACTACTTCCCCTTTACCGAAAATCCCCTGCACGGATTGAACGCCGACGGGCAGCAGGCTCTTACCCTGTTTTAGCAGAGCGTTGCAGGCTCCTTCGTCGAGCACCAGCTGGCCCTTGGGTCGAGCCGTATAGCCCAGCCAGCGCTTCCAGGAAGGGGTCGATTCGCCGTGTGGGAGAAAGAGAGTTCCTATTTCGTCGGCGGCAAAGATTTTGTCGAGCACTTCCGGCCTAGAACCATTGGCCATAATAACCGCGCCCCCCGCGGCGGTCGCCAGTCGTGCGGCCCGTAGTTTACTTTTCATGCCGCCAGTTCCCAACGCGCTCTTGGTCACACCGGCCATCTCCGTGATTGCCCGATCGATATGCGGGACGGTAGGCACCAGAGCCGCCGAGCGATCCGACCGGGGATCAGCGGTGTACAAGCCATCGACATTTGTGAGCAGAATCAGCAAGGGGACTTGAAGAAGATTCGCCACCATTGCGGCCAGGTGATCATTGTCACCAAAGCGAATTTCCGCCACCGAAACGGTATCATTTTCGTTGATAATCGGCAGGCAGCGATATTCAAACAGTGAGCGGATGGTGTGCCGGACGTTCAGATACCGGCCGCGATTGTCGAAGTCGCCGGCCGTCAGCAAAATCTGTGCGGGAGCAATCTGATGGGGAGCCAGGCACTCCTGATAAGTCTGCATCAGAACGCTTTGACCGACGGCCGCACAGGCCTGGAGTTGCGGGAGTTCCGTGGGCCGTTTACCAAGATTGAGCAGCCCGATCCCGGCCCCGATTGCGCCGCTGGAAACTAGAACGACTTCCCGGCTCGACTGGCGTATTCGGGCGAGTTGATCGGCCAGTGATTGAATGCGAACGCGATCCAGGCGACCTTGATCGTCCGTCAGCACGTTGGTGCCGACCTTTACGACGACAGTCTTGGCCGATTGAAGAATCGTTTTTCGCAGTGTATCATCCATGAAAAAGCCGGTCTGAGACGCTCGAACACCCTCCCGCTAAATAGATATTCTCCGCGAGCGAATAAACAATATGCCCCGCTGCCTAAACCCTTGGACGCTTCGAAAGATACGCTAAGTGGCGACTTTAGGGAAAATTATTCATTCACGAATCGAATCGAAACCGGTGGCGTTATTAAAGAGTAACAGTTTAGTAACGGTCTGTTAATCGTTTGACAGGCCCTGGCAGGTAACGATAAGATAGTATCCTGTTGACCTCTCCGGGAGGACTGCGGATGTTGAGTCGGTTCTTCGTCAAACCGGTGCGTTTCGCCCTACTAGCGGCCAGTTTGGGAATTTGCAGCCCCACAATCAGCTTGGCTGGGAGCGGAACGGAACTTTGTGCTCTTGCCCAGCAAGCCGAAAAAGCCGGCCGTTGGGAAGAAGCGCTGCGCTATTACAATCAAGTCTCCCGAGAGGATCGCGACACCGATTACGTGGGAAGAATGCGTCAATGCCTTCGCCACGTGCTGCAGAACAGACGACACCAGGATCCGGCAGTGGTCGATCAGATCCTGAAAATGAGTTTTGCCAACGGCCTGAAGCTTTTCGGCGAAGCCCTCCAAAAACTGCAAAACAACTACATCGAACCGGATAAATGCTCCCCCACCCGACTGTTCGAAGAAGGTTTAAAGGAATTCAACTCCAGCCTGGCGGACCCGATTTTTCGAAGTCGGTATCTGGCCTCTTCCACTACCGCCGATATCCGACTCTTCCAAGCCTGGCTGAAAGAATTCAGCCTTACTGAGAAGCCGAAAACGATTAGCGAAGCCCAGAAATCTCTCGAGGAAGTCGCTAACCGCGCCCGTAAGAATCTTCTTCTTTCCAAATCGAATGCCGTCATCCTGGAATTCGTTTGCGGCGCCTGCCATTCACTGGACGAGTACACGACTTACCTGCCGCAGCAACGCATCGAAGAAGAGAAGGCCGAGAACGTGAACCCGACCATCAGCGGGGCAACGCTAATCCGCCAGGGCATCGGCTATCTGAAAATTCTGGGCTTCAAGGAAAGCACTCTTCGCGAGATGGACGAAGCCATCAACAATATGCGAATGTCGAATCAACCGCTGAGATCACTCATCATCGATCTTCGAGGAAATCCCGGAGGCAATTTCGATATTGCCGTAGCGATCGCGCAAAGATTTCTCCCGACGGGAGTGATCGCCAGTCTTCATGGCCCTACTCCCGAGGTGAATAAAGCCTTTCAAGCCACCGGAATGAACGTTATCGATCTTCCCCTGGTTTTGCTTGTCGATCAGGATACGGCCAGTTCCGCGGAAATGCTGGCGGCGGCTCTGGGAGATAATCGCCGGGCCACGGTGATCGGTAGTAACACTTTCGGCAAGGGCAGCTTGCAGAACGTGATGAAGTTCAAAACGGGTGGCTCGAAAGATGAATATGGACGAGAAGTTCCCTCCCCGTTTGGCGGCTTAAAAATTACTCTGGCGAAATTATCCGGTCCCTCGGGCATGGCACTGAGCGGAATCGTTCCTGAGATTCAGGAACGAAATCCTGGCCGCCAGATGGAACTGGCCATCGACTATGCCCTGCGTAAAGCTCAGACCCAGTCGATTCCCTGATTCACTACTTCTTTATGGTCGGCTTAAGGATTTCACCGATCAGATCGGGCTTGGAAGCTTCGCGGACCAGATGGGGAAAGAGCAGTCCCCCCGTGTAGCCGAGACTATAGCTTTTCACGAATTCGCCATTCTCGACGAGTAATTCCACTTTTTCTTTACCGCCTAAAGTCGCCGCCACCGCATCAACGAGTCTCTCATTGGTAAACTTACGCCCATTCACAGCATAAATTTTCATGTGCGGCCCGAGCCCAACTTTATCGGCAGGAGAGTCGGCCACAACGTCAGCAATTTTGCCCTCTTCGCTAACGATCAGCCCGATCGAAGAACCGAGGTTAACCGATTTGGACTCTTCCTCCGTAGCTTTTCGAAGTTCATTTCGTTCGCTTTTATTTACCACCTTCCAACCGCCGCGCGTGATCCCGTCCAGCGGGGGTTGAGGCGCGGTAAGGCGAACCCGCTTCTCCAAAAAATCTTTCCAGTCATACTCGACCACTCCGTTAAGGGTCGAAACAATCTCCTCGAACGTATAAGGTTTTACTTCCGGCTTGCCGTTCCCACCGCCGTGAAAGGCTTTGCAGAAATCATCCAGGCTCTTTTTCCCGCCCGATTTCTCGCGAATAAGCGTATCGGCATCGAGCCACATCAAGGCACCTTCATCGTAAAAATCGACGCTACGACGGCGACGCGACCATTCGCCGCGCGAGGAATACAGGAAGGGGCCGGAGGTGGCAGTATCTTCCAGTGGGCGCCAGTCCCGGCCGGTCTGGTGCCGGGCCCACTCGGCCAGTTCGGCCCAGTTGTCGCGGGCAATATCCTGCGGCCATAATCCACTTCGGGCCGCGAGTACGAAGCCATAATATTCGGTCATCCCTTCGTACATCCAGAGCAGCTTGGTTTTCATCGGCTCCTGATAATCGGGAGTGGACAGACCTTCCGGTCGTCGAAATTTCCCGTTCCAGGAGTGCACGTATTCGTGCGAAAGCACCCAGGCCGTTTCGAGTTTGCGTTGCGATTCGTCGATGTAGGCCCGTTCGGCCAGCCGGTTGTCGCTGCACTCATGATGTTCGATGGCGTTGTGCCCGAACTGGTCGGTCAGAGAGACGAGGAAGTGATACGTTTCGTAATGACTCGCCCCGAAAAGCGATCCGGCTTCTGCAACGAGTTTGGAGTAAGCGGCAATCCACTTGTCGTCGATTTCCAACCCGGCCGCACTATCGCAGGCGAGGTCGAGGAAATGCGGCGGGCCCTCCTTCGGCCCGATCGGAATTTCCTTGAAGTGAAGGCCGCAAAGCACTGGAGAATCGATCAGCTTCTCCAGCGACACGGTTTTGAACTGAATCGTCGAACCCTTTTGCGATTCGATCGGTAATGCCGTCCCGGCTTTCCAGCCTTCCGGAAGTTTAACGCTGCCGCGGACGGAAATGTCGCGAACGTGCTGCCCTTTCTCCTTGGTGTAAAGGGTGAGCAAATACCAGTTGAAAATTGCCAGCTTCGCGGTGGAGGCAGGCCCCGAACCATATCCCCCTTTATCGCCCGGTGCCAGATATTCGATGGAGACGTTTAGCGTGGAAACCCCTTTGGGTACCTCACAATGAAAGGAGTGCAACTCAACATCATCGCGAGTCCAGGGAATCGATTTTCCTTCAGCTGTGATTTTCAGGCCGGAAAGGTCATTCACCGGTCCCGAGGGCTGATGCTCCCCCTGAATCCACTTGGGATAGTGCAGCGTCAGGGGCCCCGGCTTCACGGGTATCACCAGCTTAGCCTGAAATAATTTCCGCGGAGCTTGCGTGAGATCGACGTGGATCTCCATCGGGGTATCTGCAGCACGCAGCGGAACATAACAGCACAAGACAGCCAGTAACGCGTACCCGTACCGGCGAGGGAAATGGGACATTGATGCGCATCCTTAGGGTTGATCGGAGAGGTTAAGAAATTATAGTAGGGGGTTTTACGCCCCACCAGTTTTCAAAGAAGGAATGAGGAAGGAATCGAAGTTGGGGAGATCTCGGAGTTGAATCTACTAAAACATCTTTGAGTAGTGGTCGCTCCATGGAAAGATCGGGATGCAGGAGAAAATCGTGCGGAAGATCCTGGGATTAATTGGAATATTGTTGTTTTCTACGGCGGTGAAGGCTCAAGATTTTGCCACTGAGAAACTGGCGAACTGGCATCATTGGCGCGGGCCTTTCACTAACGGTAATGCGGCTCCGGATGCCGATCCGCCCACCAAGTGGAATGCGGACGGCCAGAATATCCAATGGAAATTTCCACTCACTGGCCGGGGAAGCGCCACTCCAGTTATCTGGGGCAACAAAATCTTTATTCTCAGTGCCATCAAGACCGATCGCCTCGCCGCTCCGAGTGAATTGCCCAAGGTCGCTGGTCAATTCGAGAAAAAGACCGAAGCCCCACAAAATTACTACAAGTTTCTGGTTACCTGTCTGGATCGTAAAACCGGCCAGCCGATATGGGAAAGACTGGCCGCAGAGAAAGTCCCGCACGAAGGCCATCACGAAACTCACAGCTATGCAGCCGGGTCTCCGACAACCGATGGCCAGAGACTCTATGTCTCCTTTGGCTCGTTCGGCATCTATTGCTACGACCTGAATGGCAAATTGCTCTGGTCTCGTGACCTGGGCCGACTGAACACGAGACTCGGCTGGGGAGAGGCAGTCTCTCCTGTAATTCATGGGGACAACTTATTGCTTAACTGGGATCAGGAATCCAACTCCGCACTCTACTGCCTCGATGCCAGGACCGGGGAAACCCGCTGGAAGACCGAGCGCGATGAAAAAACCACCTGGACCACACCGCTTATTGTGGATTTCGACGGCGGCACCCAGGTCATTCTCAATGGCACCACCAAAATCCGCAGCCACGATTTGAAGACCGGGAAAGTACTCTGGAGTTGCGGAGGCATGACGATCAATCCCATCCCTTCGGCCCTTCGATTTAAGGATATGGCCGTGATTATGAGCGGTTACCGCGGCTCGATGGCAGTGGCCGTACCGCTCAGTGCTCAAGGGGAACAGGATCCTTCCAAGCTTTCCTGGAAATATGGGAAAGGCACGCCCTATGTGCCCTCCCCCGTATTGGTGAAGGATCGAATTTATTTCACGGAAACCAACACCGGTTTACTGACCGCACTGGATGCCCAAACCGGGAAACCCGTCTTTGAAAAATTCCGTCTCCCCTCGATCACTTCGATGTACGCCTCGCCGATTTATGCCGGGGGGAGGCTCTATTTCTGCGATCGGGCAGGAACCACCGTTATCGTGAAGCCGGGTGATGAAGTGGAAGTTCTGGCGGTGAATAAACTGGGCGAAACGATCGATTCCTCCCCGGTGGCCGTTGGAAAATCGCTCTACCTCCGAGGCGATAAAAATCTGTTTTGCATCGAAACGAAGTGAATCACTCCGTCGTCGGCACAGTCAGCAAATAGATCGCGAAGGAGGCCAGCCAGTGCTCACCGGCGTAATCGCCGGAAGCCACCTGCTTTAGACCGGCGTCGGCATGTTTCGCTGCCGATTCCAGCAGGACGGTTCGCACGGGCGAATCCTGAGGTAATGCCGCGGCAATACTTCTCATGCACCAGGCCCGGCTCAAATTCAAGCCGTCCAGATGCACCAGCTGCGGATCCTTGCGATCGGTCACGATCGCTGGTTCCATGAGCGAACGGGGCTCTTTGGCCGCCAGATTGGGTAAGGCTTTGCTCAACCAGCTGGCGAATTCGGTCGGGCTCAAAACACGCCGCATCAAATCCGCTTCCATCAAACTCGGCGAGAAAAAGTCGGAACCATCTGGCTCCCAACTCGCCGGGAGATTCGCATCTTTCAGGTAATAGGCCCGGCTGCGGTCCTCAACTACTTGACGAAGTGTCTTATCCCCGAAAGCCTTGGCATAGTCGAGCGCGAACATCAATCCGAAGGCGGTGTTGGGATGCACTCCGGTTCGAATGGGGTAGGTTTGTTTGGGTAAAAACGCGATGTATTTCTTCACGATCACATCGGCTAGCGGTTGCAAGTTCTTCAGCCAGATTTTGGCATCTGGATCCTCCCAGGCATGCAATTCCTCAACCAGTTTCAACAACCAGGCCCAACCGTAGGTCCGTTCGAAGGTTCCACGATTGGGCTGGCTGAAATAATCCGCTTCAACTTTGAGATTTTCCGCAGTGAGATTCTGAGCAATAGCTTCCCGGATTTGCTTCGCTTCGGGCATCGTGGGGAACAAACGGAGGAGGCGAACCAGCATCCAGTGGCCATGTACGGAGGAATGCCAGTCGTAGCAACCGTAAAAGGCCGGATGCAGTTTTTTCGGGTTTACCGCGTCGCCATCCGCATTCAACACATGCCCGGGTTTGTTGGGGTATTCCTTGTGAATCCCCTTCAAGGCCAGCTTGGCGAAAGCCGAGGCTTGCTCCACACTCATGATGGACTTCTCCCGAACGGCATTTTTGTTCTGGGCGGGGAGTGGCTGTTGCCAGCCGGCAGCCAGAAACAGACTGAGACCCAGCCCGAAAGCCAAGGATGTTGAACGCATGTGCTTAATGCCCTTCCTTCGGAGGGATCCCGTTGTTCGTGGGCGAACTTGGCGGTCCCGGAACATGATCTTGGTGCGAGTGATGAGCCGACTTTCCCGTAGGCTTGTGGTCCGGGCTGCTCGTAAGAACTTCCGGTTCCAGTGCCTTTTTCCAAAGTTTATCTTTGCCGAACTGAATGACAAAGAAGAAAACTGGTGTCAAAAAGATCCCCAACAAAGTCACACCGGTCATGCCGTAAAACACGGCCGTACCAAGGGAACGCCGCATCTCCGCCCCGGCCCCCTCGGCCACCAGCAATGGTACCACCCCTAGGATGAATGCGAAGGAGGTCATGATGATTGGACGCAGCCGGAGCTTGCAAGCTTCTAAAGTCGCCTGGCGATTAGTCGCGCCGGCCTCTTTACGGGCTTTGGCAAATTCGACGATCAAAATCGCATTTTTACAGGCCAGACCGACGAGAACTACGAAGCCGATCTGCGTGAAAATGTTAATATCCATGCCGTTGAAATTGATCCCGGCGGCCGCGAACAGCAGACACATGGGCACTACCAGAATGACTGCGAAAGGCAGAGACCAGCTTTCATATTGCGCGGCGAGCACCAAAAAGGCCAGCACCACCGCCAGGATGAATGCTTTCACTGCCGTGTTGGCGGTCTGCAGTTGCAGAAACGCCAGTTCCGTCCATTCCGCTTTCATCGAAGGGGGCAGTTTCTCGTTCGCCTTCTTCTCGACGACATCGATCACACTTCCGGAGCTGACACCCGGTACCGGAGTGATGGTCAGAATCGCGCAGGGATAAAGGTTGTAGCGCTGGATCATTACCGGCCCGACTGTCTCCTTGATCGATAGCACGGCCGACAAAGGCACCTTTTGCCCGCTGTCACTGCGGACATTCAAACGCTTGAAATCTTCCGGTCGCTGGCGAAATTTCCCATCGGCCTGCACATTCACCTGCCAGGTGCGGTCAAACTGATTGAAGTCATTCACGTAGAGTGAGCCAAAGAATACCTGAAGTGCGTTCACAATCTCCGCTACCGAGACGTTCCTGGTCTTGGCCGCGATACGGTCGATATCGAGGCGCAACCAGGGCGTATCAGCCCGGTAACCACTGAAAGCATTCTGCACCTGATCCTGAGCCGATTCCACGGTAGCGACGACATCTTTAATGGCATTTTGCAGAGCGGCTGGGCCGAGATTGATCGGGTCCTCGATGACCATCGAAAAGCCGCCGGTCGCCCCGAGGCCGTCCACTGGAGGCGCCCCGAAAACGTTGACGATCGCACCCGAAATTTTATCGTTCAATACTTCCTTCAGAGTCGCCATTATCGCATCGGCGCCGAGGGAAGAGTCTTTGCGTTCCGAGAAAGGTTTGAGCAGCACGTAGAGCGTGCCGAAGTTCGGTGCGTTTGCCCCAAGCAGAACCGACTGGCCGCTGATGGCCACCGTATGGTCTATACCGGCCATCTGGCGGGCCACATCATCGATTTCTTTCATCAGATCGTCAGTACGTTTCAGCGACGCCGAATCGGGAAGCTGCACGTTAATCATCAGATAGCCCTTATCCTGATCGGGAATGAATCCGGCAGGAGATTCGTTCAGGGTCTTATATGTGAGGTAGATCATCCCCCCATAACCGATGAGTACGATAATGCTCAGGCGAAGAACGAGGCCGACGATGCGGATATAAACCCCCGTAACCAGATTGAAGACTTTGTTAAAGAGAGAGAAGAAAGCCGCCAGGATGTAATTGATCGGTTTGCTGATCGCCCAGGAAAGAATGGCCGCACTTATCAGGATCAGCGAAGGCAGCAACCAGCTCATGTAAGGTCGAAGCTGAAGAGGAACTCTTTCCGGATGGTCCGCCAGCCATTGTTGCGCTTCCGGGTAAGCGAATAACCAAGCCAGAACTCCCCCAACAAGCAGGTAGGATAAGCGTGGCAGCGGTTCGCTCTTTTCTTCCTCCGTTCGTTTGAGAAGCAGCGCACAAAGGGCCGGACTGAGAGTCAACGAGTTGAATGCGGATAACAGAGTAGAAATCGCAATCGTCACGGCAAACTGCCGGAAGAACTGGCCAATAATCCCGTTAATGAAGATACAAGGGATGAACACGGCCGCGAGCACCAAACCGACAGCTATAACCGGTCCTGAAACTTCATCCATTGCCTGAATGGTTGCTTCCCGCGGCGACATGCCCTCCTCGATATGATGCTGCACGGCCTCGATAACCACGATCGCATCGTCCACCACGATACCGACAGCCAGCACCAAGCCGAACAGCGTGAGGTTATTGATCGAATATCCCAGACCGGCCATGGCCGCAAAAGTCCCGACGATCGCAACGGGTACCGCGCAGAGAGGGATGATCGCCGCGCGCCAGCTCTGGAGAAATACCAGCATCACAATGGCCACCAGGATCACGGCATCCCGGAGCGTTCTAAAGACTTCATCGACCGATTCGGTAATAAACGGAGTGGTGTCGTAGACGATCGAGTATTCGAGCCCCGTTTCAAATTTCTTTCGCAACTCGGCCATCTTCTTCTTCACGTCGTTGGCCGTCTGGATCGCATTGGAGCCGGGCAATTGATAAATCGACAGGGCGACGGAAGGCTTGCCGTCGAGCGTACAGACTTGATCGTAACCCAGAGCGCCGAGTTCCACCCGGGTCGTCACATCCGACATGCGAACGATGCGGCCCTGATCGTCAGTCTTCAAAATCATACTGGCGAATTGTTCTTTGGTGACCAGACGTCCCAGGGTGTTGATGGTGTATTGGAAAACTTGGCCATCGGGGGCAGGAGGTTGCCCCACCTGCCCCGCCGCGACTTGAATGTTCTGCTGGGAGATTGCATTGGTGATGTCGGTAGCGGAGATGTTGCGACTGGACATTTTATCCGGGTCGAGCCAGAGCCGCATGGAGTAGTCGCGCTGGCCGAGATAGGTTATGTCCCCCACTCCGGTGACGCGAGCCAATTCGTCGCGCAGACGAATCGTTGCGTAATTACTCAGGTACAGATTATCGCGGGATCCATCTGGACTATAGAGGTTGATGATCATCAACTGGGTAGGCGATTTTTTCTTTACCACAACCCCACGCCGCTTCACGATATCGGGCAACACCGGTTGCGCCAGATTGACGCGATTCTGGACCAGCACCTGAGCGATATTCAGATCGGTTTCGGGTTTGAAGGTGACCGTCAGGGTATAGGTGCCATCGTTCGTCGCCCGGGAAGACATATAAAGCATGTCTTCCACGCCATTCACTTGCTGCTCGATCGGAGCCGCGACTGTATCATCCACTGTCAGCGCATTGGCCCCGGGGTAGACGGCCGAGACTTCCACAGTGGGAGGCGTAATCTCGGGGTACTGAGCGACCGGCAGCGTCGACAGTGCCACGCTTCCCGCCAGCGTGATGATGATGGAAAGCACGGTCGCGAAAATCGGCCGATCGATGAAAAAGCGAACGAACATGGGTTGCACCCGATTTTGCGTCCCCGGGGGACTTTAGGAGACTCTTGGCAATGGATTGGGGCTGGTTATCCGATTCATTTAGGATTTCGCGGATTGAGTTTCACCTTCTTGAACCGCCCGCCAATCCACCGTGCGGTATACCTTGCGAAATCCAACGAAACTAAAGCGGTCAGCGCGATTGCCAGACTCCGGGTGTAACGATTCCGGAAGCTGAGTTCGCTGAACCAGTCGACGATTACGAAAAACACCGGCGTCAGCACGATACCGAACAGCGTTACACCGATCATGCCGCCGAACACGGCTGTCCCCAGAGCTTTGCGCATTTCTGCCCCGGCTCCGGTCGATATCAGCAGCGGCAGCACTCCGAGGATGAAAGCCACGGAAGTCATCAGAATCGGGCGGAAACGCAGGTAACAGGCATCGAGCACGGCTTGCCTTCTCGACTTACCCCGTTCGCGCGAAAGCTTGGCAAATTCCACGATCAGAATCGCATTTTTGCACGCGAGTCCGACCAGAACCACGAAGCCGACCTGAGTGAAGATGTTTACATCCTGATTTGCGACATCCACGGCCACCAGGGAGCCGACCACGCAAACCGGTACAACGAGAATTACTGCCAGAGGCAGCATCCAACTCTCATAGAGGGCTGCTAGTGCCAGGAAGACGAAAATGACGGACAGGCCGAAAATCTTCAGAGCACTACTCGCCGATTTCTGTTCGATGAAGGCAAGTTCCGACCATTCGAAGGCCATGCTGCCTTGTAATTCCTGATTGGCCAGCGCCGTGAACATCGAATACGCCTCGCCGGTGCTGTAACCCGGGGCCACGTTCCCGTTGATCGGAGCGGCCGGGTACATGTTGTGTCGGGTGATGACTAGAGGACCGGCCGCCGGCACCACTTTGACCACGGCACCTAATGGGATCATATCGCCGTTGCGATTTCGAACTTTGATATGTCCGACATCCTCCACTTTGGATCGGAGTTGTTGCTCCGATTGAACGTTCACCTGCCAGGTTCGGCCGAACAAATTGAAGTCGTTGACGTACTGAGCTCCCATGGTTGCCTGAAGGGTGCCGAACACCGAATTGAGATCGAGGCCGCGGGCCATGCAGGCGGTACGATCCACATCCAGGAAGAGCTGCGGCGAATTCGTGGCATAGACGGTAAACAAACCGGTCAGACCGGGCTGTTGATTTCCTTTGGAAATCATGTTGAGAGTTTCACGCTCCAGAACTTTCGGGCCATTGCCTCCGCGATCTTCAATCATCACTCGGAAACCGCCGGCACGGCCCAACCCCGAAACGGGAGGGGCGCCGAAGATGGCAATTTGCGCTTCCGGAATTTCGGACGTCACACGTTGCCGGAGCCGGGCCATAATGACATCGGCATACAGATCGGGCTTTCCTTTTCGATTGGCAAACTGATCGAGAATGATAAACATGGAACCGAAGTTGGACCCGTAGGCACTCAGCACGAACGAGTTGCCCGCCACAGCGTTGACATGCTTCACACCGGGAGTTTCCAGAGCGATTTCGGCAACGCGATCGAGGATCTTCTTACTGCGTTCGGCTGCCGAAGAATCGGGCAGTTGTACGCTGGCAATCAGATAGCCTTTATCCTGCATGGGAATAAAGCCCGTCGGCAAACCCGCTTCCTTGGCAGAAACAAACTTCGGGATGTAACTTTTCGGCAGAAAGCTCGATAAACCTTGCAGTTCCATACCGCCCAGAGCAATCATGCCGCCGTATAGAAACAGAGCGAGCGCGGGCACTCTAATGGCCGCCGACACGGTACGGACGTAACCAACTCCCAGCTTGTGAAATGCCCAGTTGAAAATTTTGAAAAACCAGCCGAAGAAAAAATTGATCACGCAGGTGATCGGATCGGGCTTGGAATCCGGAGAGCGTAGCAGCAACGCCGCGAGAGCCGGACTGAGAGTGAGAGAGTTGAAGGTCGAGATCAGAGTCGAGACGGCGATGGTGATGGCAAACTGCCGGAAGAATTGTCCGACCACACCCGAAAGGAACATACAGGGTACGAAGACCGCGGCCAGCACCACGCCGACTGCGATAACCGGCCCGGTCACTTCTTCCATGGCTCGGATGGTCGCCGCTTTGGGGGCAAGGCCGCGCTCAATATGGTGCTGCACGGCCTCCACCACCACAATGGCATCGTCCACGACGATCCCGACCGCGAGAACCAAACCAAATAGGGTGAGGTTATTCAAGGAGTAGCCGAATAACCACATCGCTCCGAAGGTACCGATAATGGCCACGGGCACAGCCGCCAGCGGAATGATCGATGCCCGCCAGCTTTGGAGAAAGACCAGTACTACGATGGCCACGAGCAGAATAGCATCGCGCAGGGCTTTGAAAACTTCGTTGATGGATTCGCGAATGAAAGGCGTTGTATCGTAACCGATTTCATAAATCATGCCCTCCGGGAAGTCCTTGGCCATCCGCTCCATGGCTTCTTTAACGAGATCCCCGGTTTCCAGAGCATTCGCCCCCGTTAAGAGGAATACCGCCAGGCCGATGGTCTGCTTGTGATCGAAAGTATTCGAAACATCCTCGTTTTTCGCGCCCAATTCCAAGCGAGCCACATCGCGAAGTTTGACGACTTTACCCTCTGAAGTGGCCTTAATGATTACTTCGCCGAATTGTTCGGGCGTCTTTAACCGACCGAGTGTGCTCAGGGTCAATTGGGTCGTTTGCAGGCCGGGATTTGGAGGCTGACCGATCTGTCCCGCCGCGACCTGGGCATTCTGTTCCTGCAGAGCATTCACGACATCAATCGCGGTCAGATTTCGACTGGCCAACTTGTCGTTATCGATCCAGACCCGCATCGCATAGTCGCGCTGGCCAAAGAGCGTCACATCGCTGATGCCCGGTAAGCGGGCCAGTTCGTCCTTGATGCGGATAAAGGCGTAATTACTGAGATAAAGCTGGTTATAGCTCTGATCGGGGGAGTTCAGGCTTACCGTCAGAAGAATTTCGGGCGAACGCTTACGCGTCGTTACCCCGGTCGCTTTCACGACATCCGGGAGATTGGGAAGTGCCAGATTGACCCGATTTTGGACCAGAACTTGGGCAAAATTCAACCGCGTGCCAATATCGAAAGTGACCGTACAGGTATAGGACCCATCCGAAGTGGATTGCGAAGTCATATACAGCATGCGTTCAACGCCGTTGACCTGCTGTTCGATGGGGGCGGCAATCGTTTCCGCAACGACCTGGGCGCTCGCTCCCGGATAGTTGCAATCGATCTGAATCGTCGGCGGGGTAACGGGGGGATATTGCGAAAGAGGCAATGTCGGTACCGCGAGCGCCCCGGCGATAGAGATGACTATCGACAACACCGTCGCGAATATCGGCCTATCTATGAAAAAGCGAACGAACATTTCGGCAACACCGGCTCGGTAAGAGATCGTGGAAACAAAGAACTATTTCTTGGCACTTTCTCCAGATTTGTTCTCGGTCGTCCCGGTCTTGGCGGAAGTTTTCTGTTCTTCGAGTTGCTTCGCTGCTTCTTTCTTTGCCTCGGCCGCTTTCTGTTCCGCGATTCGGGCTTCCTCTTCCGTCTTCGGATTGACCTTCGCTCCCGGTCGAACACGCTGTAAGCCACGGACAATCACTCGCTCATTTAATTCCAAACCTTTTTCAATGACTCGGTAGCCTTCGATCTGCATCCCGGTGGTAACCCGGCGATATACCACTTCATTCTCGGCGTTGACTACGAAGACGTAGCGTTCCCCCTGATCCGAGGCCAAGGCCGCTTCCGGAATCAATATGGCATTTTTTTCGTTACCGATCGGCAGTCGGACCCTCACGAAAAGACCCGGTGAAAGAAGAAAGTCCGGATTCTTACGGGGGAATTTCGGATCGACTGGTTTCCGCGGGTTCCGGAGTTTAGCCCGGACGCGTAAGGTTCCCGTACTCTGATCGATCTTGTTATCGGAGAAATCGATCATACCTTTCAGCGAAAAATCGTCTTCGTCGGCCAGGCCGATCTGCACTTCAATTCCCAGTTCCTGGTTGGAGGCTTTGCTTCGCTCGGCCAGTTCACGGGAGGATAAGATCTCACCTTTTTGCATCAATCGACGAATTTTCAGTACCGTGCGTTCATCCACGTCGAAACTCACGTAGATGGGATCGAGTTCCACAAGTGACGTCAGTATCGTGTCATTCGCTTTGACGATGTTTCCGGGATCGACATTTCGGCGACTGATGCGCCCGTCGAATCGCGCTCGAATTTGAGTGTAGTCAAGATTGGTTTCCGCTAGCTTTCGATTGGCTATAGCCGCCTCATAAGCCGCGGCGGCCTCCAGTTTATCGCTCGCGTAGCGATCGACGTCTTCCCGGCTGATTGCAGGAGATCCAGCCAATTTTGAAACCCGCTCGTAATCCCGCGTCACGCGATCGAGGTGGGCTTTGGCCTGGTTTTCCGTCGCTCGCGTCTGTTCGAGCGTGGCGGCGTAGGTTCTGGGATCGATTTCAAAAAGCAGCGTTCCCTTTGCCACGTCCTCGCCGTCTTTGAAATTAACCTTATCCAGGTATCCGGTCACCTGTGCCCGAATATCTACCGAGTTCACCGGATCGGTATGACCCGTAAAATCCTCATGATCGACCACCATCTTCGTAAAAGGTTTGGTGACAATGACTTCTGCAGGTTTAGTGGCCGCCAGTGGTGGAGGAGCTTTGGTACAGCCGATCATGCCGACTGTTAAAGCGGTGAAACCGGATAAGAGCCGTGCAACACGGAGTTTCATGAATGAAATTCCCGAGGCTGTAAAAGGAATAATGGTGGGAGTTTACCTCCCGGAAGGACGCTATAGAATTACCGCAACTTCGCACCAACTCTTACATTGAAGTAAATTTCATCTTGCGAAGCTAAGCCATAGCTTACCGAGGGAAAATACCGCTATGGGGGCGAGAAAGGCAAAAACCAGATTGGGCGAAATTGACTGTCGGAGAGAGGAACCGGCGGGCGAACAAACAAACGAATACCGGCCGCTTAGACCGGATCTACCTGCCAATATTCCACGTCGACATCCACCGGTCGACCCCAGATCGAGAGCACGACTTTGACTTTGGGATTTTCCTTGGAATCGCGCGGTTCGATGATTTCTTTCACTTCACCTTCCATACCGGCAAAAGTGCCATCCCGGACCTTGACGCGATCGTTGACACCATAAGGAATCTTGATTTTGCCGCCTTTGGTGATGCCGGCGGCGTCCTTGATTTCCTCATCGACCTCGTCGCCCATCATTTTCTGGACGTCCATGGCCGACATCGGAACCGGTGCCCGGTGCAGGCTGCCACCGAGAAAATCGCCCACGCCCGCCGTATCGCGGAAAAGCATCAGAATGTTTTCGTTGAACTCGACTTCGGCCATCAGATATCCGGCCAGCTTTTTGCGATGCTTGGTGATGCGTTTGCCGTTACGAACTTCTGTGTATTTTTCGGTGGGGATGTAGATACGGCCAAAGTATTCTTCGAGGCCATCCATTTTCACTCGCCGTTCGATGGCGGCTTTAATGGAGTCTTCCCGACCCGATTGGACCTTCACCACGTACCAGTTCTTTTTGGATGCGGCCGCGGCGGGATCCACGGCTGTGGCCGTGGCCGGAGCAGCAGATTGCGGTTCCGCATTCTCCGGAAGTGCTTCGGTCGGTTCGGTAGGTTCACTCATGGATGGGATTCACAACAGGCTGTTAAATTACGGTTTGATTGGCGCGTCATCGAGCCCTGGCAACTGCTTCACGTCCGCGTGGGGAAGTATGTCAATCAGGTCCCGGCTCAGGAGCCAACTCCAGAATACATCGACCAGGAAGAAGAACAAAGTAAAAATTGCCAGAGTGACGAGCACTACTATTGTATCCCGAATCAATTGCTTTCGGGTAGGCCACGACACCTTATTCATTTCCGCTTCGGTCGCGATAAGGAAGTCTGCAAACATCGGCATGTTGATCGCACGCCAGGCGAGCCAGAGCCCCAATCCCAGAAGCAGCAACGGGACGGTGAAACGGATGTCGGGCAAGAGAATGAAATCGGCCAGGAATGGTGTGTGAATAATCCAGTTATTCGTGTTCGTACCAGGATTATTAACCTCCAGCCAGCCATTTTCCATGAGGGTGTAAACACCCGAACCGAAGATCAGCAGAATGCCCAAAATGGTCAGCCTACGCACTCGCAGTCCCAGATTCTTCTTGTAGAGGGAGGAAGAAAACAAACCGGCGTCTTCCACGCCCTTGGCCCAGCTATCGAATCGGCCGGAACCGAATAACTTGTAAGTCAGGATAGCAAAGCCCGCAATCGCCCCTAAAAAGACGCCTAAGGCCACGGGATCGGCAAAAGTGAACACTCGCTGGGCAATCATTGCGACGGCCCTGGCAAGAAAGAAGACGGTAAAAAGCAGGGATATCGCCACGAAAATCCCGCCCCGAATTCCGGGCCGGCCTTCGCCTCCCCCCAACTTGGTACCCAAGATACCGAGCACGATCACCGCGACTACCTGGAAGAGCACTTCGATCGCGGCCCGAACGAACGGGGTGAGAGCCCCGGTTTTTCCTCTGCCAGCGACCGCGTCCAGGAGCATGGGAATCCCGTAGACGACGGAAACCAAGCCGGCAAGTACCAATACCCCGGCAATCAGGCTGGCAAGCCAGAGTGGGGAAGCATTACCGCGGGAAGCTCGTTTGAGTTCCGGTGTGGCTGGTTCGGCAACGGCCATTATCTTTTCCTGAGTATCGATCGGGAGCGGAACGCCCGGACCTCTCTATAAGGACAACAACCCGTTGCATCCTCGCAACGGGCTTCGCAGTGATAATCTATACACGAGCGGAGGGAATCGAACCCCCAACCGCCGGTTTTGGAAACCGGTGCTCTGCCAGTTGAGCTACGCTCGTAGAGAGATCAACCATAATGACGGAAGAGGAGAGATTTTATCTCTCCTCTTGGAATTGGCTGATAACCCTGAACTAGACGAGAATCTTGGTCACAACGCCCGAACCGACCGTTCGGCCACCTTCACGGATAGCGAAGCGGAGGTTTTCGTCCATGGCGACCGGCATTTCCGGCAACAGTTCGACGGTTACCTTGACGTTATCGCCCGGCATACACATTTCGACACCTTCGGGCAGCGTCAGGCTTCCGGTCACGTCCGTCGTGCGGAAGTAGAACTGAGGCTTGTAGCCGCTGAAGAACGGGGTGTGCCGTCCGCCTTCGTCCTTCGACAAGACGTAAATGTTAGCTTCGAACTTGGTGTGCGGGGTGATGCTACCGGGCTTAGCAAGAACCTGGCCGCGTTCGATGCCGTCACGTTCGATACCGCGAAGCAGAGTTCCGACGTTGTCGCCGGCTTCAGCCGTTTCGCAGGTCTTCTGGAACTGCTCGATACCGGTGATAACCGTCTTCACGCTGTCTTTTCGCAGCCCGATAATTTCCACTTCATCGCCGACCTTGGCCTTACCGCGTTCGACGCGACCGGTCGCTACGGTACCGCGGCCCTTGATCGAGAAGACGTCTTCGATCGACATCAGGAACGCCTTATCCGACTCGCGAATGGGGGTCGGAATATAGCTGTCGAGAGCTTCCATGAGAGCGTCGATCGACTTCGAACCGGGACCATCGGTCTTGGGATTTTCCAAGGCATCCTTCGACTGACCGCGGATAACAGGAACTTCGTCGCCGGGGAAGTCATACTTCTTCAGCAGTTCGCGAATTTCCAGTTCGACCAGTTCGAGCAATTCGGGATCGTCGACGGTATCGCACTTGTTCATGAACACCACCAAACGGGGCACACCGACCTGGCGGGCCAGCAGGATGTGCTCGCGGGTCTGAGGCATCGGGCCGTCGTTGGCGGCAACCACCAGAATCGCGCCGTCCATCTGGGCGGCACCGGTGATCATGTTCTTGATATAGTCGGCGTGGCCGGGGCAGTCGATGTGAGCGTAGTGCCGATTCGGGGTTTCGTACTCAACGTGAGAAACGGCAATGGTCACAGTCTTGTTGGCGTCGCGAACGATACCGCCCTTGGCGATTTCAGCATAGCTCTTGAAGTCGGCCACTTCGTTCTTGAATGCCTGGCGAGCCATGATGGCAGCCGTCAGGGTAGTCTTGCCGTGGTCAATGTGTCCGATCGTTCCGACGTTCACGTGGGGCTTACTTCGTGAGAATGTTCCCTTAGCCATCGCTTCTCCAAAAGGTTAACGCTTGTGATACAACAGGTGCGGTACAGGTGGAGCGCCTTGGTTGCGTCAACCTACTTTTCCGCTTTCCCTCTACCCTTGTTACAGTAAGTGGGTTTTCAAACCCCCAGAGCTGCTGATGGGAATCGAACCCATGACCTCTTCCTTACCAAGGAAGTGCTCTACCAGCTGAGCTACAGCAGCACGCAACCAACTTTCAACATCCCGCAGATCCATCTTACCGGATCGACCAAGGCGGACGGCTGGAACCTCCCGGGAAAATACCGGAAAGACCAAAGCGGGTGATGGGATTCGAACCCACGACATCCTGCTTGGAAGGCAGGAACTCTAGCCGCTGAGTTACACCCGCACAATTCTAACTCCCAGCCTGCCCCTCTGAAGCGGGCTACGAACTGAGTCTTCCGAAAACTATGGGCAGAGAGGGATTCGAACCCCCGAAACCGTTAGGTGCCAGATTTACAGTCTGGTGCAATTGACCACTCTGCCATCTGCCCGTTATCGTACTAACCAAAGCTACCGGCGAGAATCGAACTCGCAACCTGCGGTTTACAAAACCGCTGCTCTGCCAGTTGAGCTACGGTAGCAGGGTGCATCCCACCGAACTAATATCCTTAGAGTTTCACCTGCGGGCTGACAAGGTGAAATTCATTTCAGATATTCGAGAATGGCATTTTATGGACGTTACGACTTAGTTCTAGGTTCTGTGTCGAACTGGAAAAAAATGTTTCGTGAAATTTAACACCCGAGCCGGATCAGGCGGAAACAACCTTTTCTTCCAGCGCAGGCAGGACATCTTGCCGGGCTTCCTTGGAACTGTACTCGTCGGGGACCCGCGGCAGCAGAATTTCGAATTTGGTGGTCTTATTCAATATCGATTCCACTCGGACTTCGGCCTGGAAAGCCTCGGCAATCCTCCGTACGACGGCCAGCCCCAGACCCACCCCCGGTATGCTCGATCGACGCGAATCCTCCGATCGGAAAAAGGGATCGAACACATAGCCGATCTCTTCCGCGGGAATCCCTTTTGCGTGGTTTTCCACGGATATGGATACCTGCTTGCTCAAGCGGATGACCTGCAGGAGGATGGGCGTGCGTTCCGGACTATATTTTGAGGCATTATCCACAAGATTATCGATCATCTGGGCCAGTAAAGCGGGCTGAGCCCGCACCCAACAGGGCAGATCGGGTCTGATGATTTTCAAATCGTGAATTCTCGGCAAATAGTCCCTTTGCTGCCTCCAGGTTTCAATCCAGACACTCACGTCAAGGGGCTCGAATCCGGCTGCCAGCCCTTCCCGG
Organism: Telmatocola sphagniphila; assembly: GCF_018398935.1. GTDB lineage: Bacteria > Planctomycetota > Planctomycetia > Gemmatales > Gemmataceae > Telmatocola > Telmatocola sphagniphila. The sequence goes on from NZ_CP074694.1 coordinate 3,630,365, forward strand.
TCCGCTCGCGTCAAAAAGAGCAGCGATTCGATAATCTGACGCAACTGCAAGCCGCCGTTTTTCACTTTGACCAGTGTATCGCGATATTCCTCGGCCGAGCGCGGGTGACGCAGGGAAACTTCCACCTGTCCCATTATCGCCGCCAGCGGCGTCCGAAGCTGATGCGAAGCATTCCCCGCAAACTGCCGATTCCGCTCAAAAGCTTCCTGAAGTCTTGTTAGAAGGCCATTAAAGGACACCCCCAGAGACCGGAGTTCATCATCCGCCTCGGGAACGACCAGTCTCTCGTTCATCCTCTGCTCGTTCATCCGGCCGGCCTGCTCGGACATACGCGTAACTGGTCGCAGAGCCCGCTGGCAGATTCGTCGGCCTATCACCAGGAACGCCAACCAAACGATCGTGGAAACCACGAAAAGCATCACGGCTAGCCGAGAAAGCGTGTTGTTGATCGGCTCGAGCGATACCGCTACGGCCACAATCAGACCGTCCATTTTCTGCAGAGATGTTTCGCGGGCCGTGTTGGGCTTGGGGGCAATCTGATGCTTCATGAACATCCAGGATCGACCGCCCGAATCTTCGAAATAGGTGAGCTGGTTTTCCTGGGAGTCCACCACGCGGGGAAAATCGTCGGCCCCTTCCAGATCCTGAAAATGGGCGGTTGAGACGATTCGCTTGCCGTGAGGAGAATAAACCCCCCACTCGACTTGATTGTGCTTGAGATCGCGCACACCGACACTGACGAACAGAAAAGGCGGTTCCCAACCGACACCCATCGGCCGGATCTGCGCTGCGGATTCCAGTGTTTTGAGAACGAAATTGATTTGTTCCGCCGCGTCGAAATAGAGATCGCGACGGGAAAATGTGTAAGTGGTTGTGCCAAAACCAATCAGAACCACGGCCAGGACGGCGAGAAAAAAAGCCGTCAGCCGGGTTGTCAGACTCATTCTTCTTCCTTACCGGTGGGTTCGGTAAGTTGATAACCTCGACCACGGAGAGTTCGAATCAATCTCGGGCCGAACATTTCCAACTTTCGCCGAAGTTCCATGACGTGGACTTCCAGTGTGTTGGAAACCCCGTCGAATTTCTCTTCCCAAACATGTTCGTAAATCGTCGAACGAGAAAGTATCTCGTTGGGATGCCGCATGAAGAACAGCAGTAATGCTTCTTCCTTGGTGGTAAAATCGAGCTTCTGCCCACCCCGCTTGACGACCCGATTCACTAGATCAAAAGTGATATCCGCAAAGCGCAATGTCGTTTCGACGCTTGCCTGCGGCCGTCGAATCAAAGCTCGAATTCGAGCCAGAAGTTCTTCGAACGAGAACGGCTTACAGAGGTAGTCATTCGCTCCCCCGTCCAGGCCCTGCACGCGATCCGAGATTGCATCTCGGGCCGTCAGGAAGAGTACCGGGGTCGACTCCCCGCTGGCGCGGAATTTCTTAAGCAGACTCAGTCCGTCCTGACCCGGCAGCCACCAGTCCAGGATGACTACATCCCAGTTGCCTTTGGCCAGGAGTTTAGAACCGGTCTCTCCATCGGCGGCGTGCTCGACGGTGAAACCTTCTTCTTTCAGGCCACGGGTGAGATAATCCGCATTGGCCAAATCGTCTTCAACTACTAGGATGCGATGTGCCATGTGAGCAATTCTAGGAAAACATTTTGAAATTCTATTAAATTTTTGTTAATCCACAAATGGATCGGCCCCAAGATCCTGAAGCATGTCTTTTCGCTGCTTGTCGTAGTTCATCAAGTCCAACCGCTGCCGGAGGTGCTTGCGTTCGACTCGTCTTTGCGCCAGCATAAAGAGCTGACGGAACGAATTCCAGTCTCGTCTCCCACCGAGTTTTCCTAATTCGGTGAGTTGGTGCTGTTTTGCGGGGCCTAAACCTTCGAGCAGCTTATCGTCGAGCGAAACAAAGAACTGACCGCTTCCCGGATCGCCCTGTCGACCGGCTCGACCGAGCAATTGACGATCGATTCGTATGGCCTCGTGCCGTTCGGTACCGATTACATGGAGCCCGCCCTTCTCGGCCACTCCCGAACCCAGTTTGATGTCGGTACCGCGACCGGCCATGTTCGTCGCCACAGTCACTCGACCAGGCTGACCGGCCGCGGCCACAACCTCCGCCTCGTGAGCATCCTGGCGGGCGTTAAGAACTTTATGCTCAATTCGAGCCTTGGTCAATTTTTCCGAGAGGGCTTCGGACTTTTCGACCGAGCGGGTGCCGATGAGAACCGGTCGGCCCTGATTCACCAGATCCCGAACGCGTTCCACGATCGCGTCGAATTTTGCATCCTCGGTGGGCAGCACTTCATCCGGCAGCAATTTCCGCACGATCGGACGATTGGTGGGCACCCAGACGGTCTGCAGTTTATAGATCTTTTTCAATTCGCGGGCGTTCTGAATAACCGTTCCGCTCATACCGGCCAGTTTGTGATAAAGCCGGAAGTAATTTTGAAAAGTAATTTGAGCCGCGTGATCGGAAGCAATGTGGATCGGCATTCCTTCCTTGGCTTCCACCGCTTGGTGAAGGCCTTCGCGCCACTGCCGATCCGGCATCGGGCGCCCGGTATTTTCGTCGACGATCACCACTTTGTTTTTGATGATCATGTAATGATGATCTTTAACGAACCGGTAATGAGCCTGGAGCGCTTTCTCGACGGCCTCGAACAGCTTGTCCATCGCCTTGGAATGCGGTCCCACCGGCGGACTGGAATAGCGAGCCATATGTCGGCCCACCTCGGTAAGTTCCACTTTGTCTTTTTTTGTGTCGATGGTGAAGTGTTCTTTCACAACCATTTTCTTGACGACGTTATCCGCCCAGTGGTAAACGACTTGCTCTTCCTTGCTTGCCTCCCGCGTAGGCGAACTGATGATCAGAGGCGTACGGGCTTCATCGATGAAAATACTATCGGCTTCGTCGACCAGTGCGAAGTAATGGCCGCGCTGGACTCGCGGATCCATTTTGGCACTCCCGCCTTCAGTCCACGCGGCCCAGAACGGATCTTTGGCCATCTGCCCGCCGCGCAGTTTCATCATATCGCGAAGAAAGTCAAAGCCGAATTCGGAGGCTGTGGCGTACGTGATATCACATTTGTACTGCTTGGCTCGCTCGTTATCGTCCATCTTCTGCTGGAGACAGCCGACACTCAGCCCGAGCTTGCTGTAAACGGGGCCGACCATCTGCTCCGCATCGCGCTTAGCCAGGTAATCGTTCACCGTCGCAACGTGGACGCCCTTTCCCGCCAAGGCGTTCAAGAAGGCGGGGAACGTCGCGGTTAAGGTCTTCCCTTCCCCGGTGGCCAACTCCACGATGCTACCGGCGTGCATGCAAATGCCCGCCGCTAATTGCACATCGAAAGCCCGCATACCCAACACGCGCCAGACGGCAACCGAGCACAATCCAAAAGCCTGGGCTACCAACTTGCGATTGGGTTTTCCCGATCGGGCTTCGCCGCGAAGCTTGGCGGCCATCGCCGGCAGTTCCTCATCCGGGAGAATGCCGTAGTGCTGTTCCCAATGGCGAATTTGAGGGACGAGAATTGCGGCTTTAGCCAGAGCCCTCTTGGAACCTCGACCGATCAGGGCGCGGGAGCGATTGGCTAACGGATTTCCGAGTCGGCCACTCGAGCGTTGTCGGGGTGGACAAGGAGAACGCTGTTTCAATAGATCGGGGGCTTCTGCAACGATACTCATAGCTATCGATTCTTTCGGTTTTACCGCCGATTCAGACACCGTGTAAACAATACAAGATCCGCCCGATTTAGGTTGACGGACCCCATCGAATCATTATACCCGTTAAAGTTTCCGACGAAGTTCGTCTGCCAGCGATTTAATCCTCCGGCTGCAATCGGCCCGGGCGGACTTGTAACCTGCTGCGCTGGGTGAACCTTTTTTCAGATAATTCAAGACAACCGCCTCTGCTTCAGCCAGTCCGGAGCAACCCGCCACCACCAGGTGGGCCACGGAAGTGGGTATGGTCGTCACTCCGTTGCGGTCGCCATGCAGCAGATCCCCGGGATAGATGGTCACTCCTCCGATCCGAACGATCGTTTGAAGGTCCACAATCTGGCAGTAACCGTGGGAGCATATAGTACCAGTCGTAAAGCAGGGGAAATTTAGAACCTCCACCTGATCTAAATCTCGTCCGGTACCACTAGTGATCAACCCCACGCAGCCAAAAGACTGATAGGTAGTACACATCACTTCGCCGAAAGTCGCCGCCATGCTGGGGTCGTCTAAATCCTGAAATACGACAACTTTAGGGCCGGGGATTTGACTCAGAAGTTCCACCTGCCGATCCAGGCCGCTGTAGACGTCGCCCGCCCGTGCGGGAGCTGCCGAGCGAAAGGTGGCCGTGGTTGCGAACCCCACCATCGGGGGAAGTTTCGGAAAGCAGGCTTGAATTCGAGCATCCATGTATCCGGCCGTCCGGGGCCGGACTTCCAGTAGCTCGAGCACATTGCAGATCGTCGGCGTATCGTACTTGCGTAGAGCGCTTAAGACCCCTTCATCGACAGCGCTTGATTCGGATGACATGACCCGTCCTCATTTCCCGTGCGTTGTGAAGTCTGGCTACTCCTCAAAACCGGAATCGCCCAGCAGCAGATCCCAGCCGTAGATCTGTCCGCAGACCACTATTCCCGCCAGAAGAAAAATTATCAAAGCCCATTTCAGAAGCCAAAGTCGCCTTTGAAATCGCGGCTCCTCGTCCAGATTTTCAGCTAAGTTCCTGAGGTATTCCACTCGTCGATGGATTGTGGAGTGCTGCCACGAACCCAGCCAAGAGGTGATGGATTCGAAAATCCACAAGGGCTTGCCTCGCCAATCGAAGGAAGCCCAGCTGGGGCGATGTTTCTGCATCCCGTTAATCTCGGCGACATGATCCAGTGCTCTGGCAAAAGTTTGTATCCCGGTCGGACAGAGACTTCCCCGAAAGGGGCCCAGATCCTGAAGCATGTCGTGGCCGAGACAATGGGGATTATCGCAAGAAACCGCTTTACAACCGAAGATATCGGCCTGACGTTCGCAACGTCGGGAGAGAAAGCCGAAAGCGACAAAGATATACACGGCCAGAATTATTATGGGTGCGACAAAAAAGAGATTGGGGTGCTGCTCGGTCCAGACTGGGTGATAGAGTCGAAATATTTCGCTGAGCATACTGATCCAAATCAGACTCAGAATCACAAACAGGGCGTAAAAGAGCATATGGTGATGTTTGACGTGCCCGATTTCGTGACCCAGAACGGCATCGGTTTCATCCCGGCTCAGTTCATTGAGCAAGCGGTCTGTAAAGACCACGTAGCGGGCTACGGGCAACAGGCCGAGAACCATGGCGTTGGCAACCATGCCCCGAGTGTTCCAAACGAGAATATCCCGGTATCTAAGTCCCAGGCGATTGGCTTTCGCGTGCAACCGGTCGCGTCCTTCGCCGAGGGGAAGGGATTTCCATCCCATCAGTTTGGGTAACATCCAGGGAAGAAAAATAAACAGAATGGGGAGAGAAGCCATCGACATCAGACTGGTATTCTGACTGTCGAACGTCTGGGGAAAACTGCGTGTAATGCTTTGCTGAAGCGTCATGAGCAAGGCGGGAAACAGGGTTAAAAGCAGATTCTGTCGCAGGTTCGCAAAGGCATAACCCGCCCGACTGAAAAAGGACTGTTCCCGGAATGTGGAGTATGCATTGGTCTCATGAAAAGCCCGATCGGCATCATAGTAGACCAGCCAAGTTCCCAGCAGGATGATGAAGAACGGAGCAACGATGAGCAATTCGGCTCCCGGGCAGAGCCGGGCAGTGCCGCGGGAATCGTTAAATTGGCAATAAGTTTGAATTAACCAGCCCCAGCCGAGGGACACCAGCATCAGGGCGAAGCCGAATAAATTTGCAAAAAAGAGCAGATTCCGACAGTAGATATATCGCTTACTGATGGAAATTCGTTCGTCCGGCTTTCTCGAAAGATGCCGGACAACCCGGTCCGAAACCATCGTTGCCAGACCAACGAGCAGGAGGACGATAAGTAAAGTGCTCAGGGAGACGAGAAGCGGAAAGTTTCCAAAAACCGGTTCAGGCCATTGCACCGGAAGACAGGCTATCATCAGGCAGAATAGAAGGAGAAAGGCCATTCCGAATCCAGCGGTGAAACGTAAGTCGCACCTTTTTAGAATATTGAGTGCTATCTAAAAATCGTGCGACTTGTCTATTCTACCAGCCGTTGTCGTCGCTGTCGCTGAGAACTCGAGAGGGCAATTCGGCACCCAGTCGCTCGGCCAATTGCTGAAATTCATCCTGAAAGCGAACGGTCGAGTGATGAAGGTGTTCGTCTTCACAAATCAATTTCAGTTCATTATTCAAAGGTATCCCGTAATTCTCCAGGATCTTCTCAAAAGGCTTCAGTCTCTTTCCATAAACATGGAAGAGTTTGTGTTCGTCGAACTGCACTTCGAGCCGCTTTCGATCGGCCAGTACCGACAGAGCCGTGCAGCCGTCGTTCAAAAGGAGATTTTCGAATTCCCAGCAGTAACTGGAAAGCACGGGAGTGTCGATATCTGTCCGGCGGCAACAACGCACGCTATCCCGGCTGCCATCGTGCGACGACTCCAGAATGACATGAACCGTCGTGCCCAGAGGGACGATCAGTTCCAGAAACAGATCGAAAATTTTCTCGGCAGAAATCGCGGCCGAGAGCATCGGCAAAGTTTTGCCGGTGTAGGAATCGCGATACATCCCGACTCGGTACCCTTCCGCCGGGAAGATTGACAGCCCGGGGCCAGGACGAATGGCATCAGTCAGTCGGAAGTTGCCGTACTGATTGCGGCGCAAGTGAGTGGTGATCGATGACACGATCTAGGAAACCTCGAATATTTATGAATTTCGGCGTGAAGTCGGAGGCAGGTCTGAGTTGCGCGTTCGGTTATGCCGCAACTCTACCTCACAACAGCCGGTAAGTTTTTCATTCCAGCTTCATTCTATTATGTGGACAACCCCCTGCAGGCGCAAGGTAGGAATTCGAGGCAAAGTAAGGATTACTCCAAATTTCATATTGCGAAATATGGGGCGTCTGCGGTGCCTGTGCAAACGTTGCCGGTCGCGCAAAGTTTAACAGTTACGGGGATTTATTGAAGATCTCCTAAGCTGAAGAACGACATATACTTTAATAGCTTGCGAAGCCTGCGCGATCCGCGGTTGAGCCGAGCGTTTGGGCTATTGGAGGTGAACCATGCGCAGTCTCCTGATCGCTACGATATTTTTTTTCGCAATTTCTCCACTCCAGAGCCAAGAACGGCCAATCCCCTTCCCCGCTAAGAACAATAAAGACACCTCGAAATCCGAAACTCTCTGGGACGCGGCCTACTGGAAGGATGAAAGTGGCCAGTTTCACAAATTCGGCCACGTCCAAACTCAGCTCGAGCACGTGGTTCGGGACGGCAAAGAAATCATTCGAGCCACGAGAGTTTACGATCTCAAAATGACGAGAGGAAGAGCGGTCTTCACCCTGGACGACAAACAGATCACGGAGGAATCCGAAGGCAAGTTGGTACGCATGGAGTACACCTCCAGTCTGTCCAGAATACAAAAAGAACTGACTGCCCTACCCAAGGGATATCTCATCTCCACAAAAACGCCGACCGAAAATTACGAAGACAAGATCGGAGACTTTCCTCTGGTGGGATTTGCAACCGAACTTCAGATCTTGAAAGAACCTCGCCAACTCGAGGACAAGTTCGATTATTACTATTTCGAGCCCACCCTGAATGCGGCTGTCAAAGTGCTGGGCAAAATCGCGGGCAAGGATCGATTCAAATCACCCGAAGGTGCGATTCTGGAATGGCAGCGGATCGATCTTCAGGGTGCAAAGATCGGAGGAATTCTGCCTCCCTCCGCTTCGATCTGGGTCGATCCCAAAACTCGAGAAATCAAACAGACAATGATGGAGATTCCGGGGATCGGCTACGCCACCCTGGTAAGAACCACCGGTGATCAGGCGAAAGCGGCTAACGGTAAGCTGCCCGATATTCAAGCGAATACCGATATTCCTCTCTCTCAACGAGTGAACCAGATTCACTCGTTGCCTCAAATGAGTTATCGTATAACTCTGGAATTTCCGATCGCACCGGGCGATTTACTGAAACCCTCCCATCTCCACACAATCGTGCAGCGTCAGGATAATCTGAGCTTCGAACTCACTGTGAAAGCTCTCCGCGAACCGCCTAAGAACGCGGTAAAGGCCGAGCCAGCGCCGCCAGAGTATCTGAACTCCTGCCACTATATTACCTCCAATGATGCGGAGGTGATCAAACTTTCCAACACGGCCAGCCGGGGTCAGGTTAATAATTGGGATAAAGCTCAGGCAATGGAGAGCTGGTTGAATAAGAACTTTCGTTTTGTGAGCACCAAAGTGATGGACACTGCGGCACAAGTCGCCAATGATCCGAATGGTCTCAGTGGCGATTGCACGGAAGTAGCCATGTTGCTGGCGGCTATGTGCCGGGCTCAGGGAATTCCCTCGCGCACGGCCATCGGAGTCATCTACGCGGACAATCCCAAGCCCCATTTCGCATTTCATATGTGGACCGAAATCTACATTCAGGGAACCTGGCTCGGGCTGGATGCTACTTTAGGAAGAGGATCAGTTGGACCCGGGCATATCAAAGTGACCGATGCGAGCTGGGAAGGAGAACGAGGACAGACGCCTTTGATGCCAGTGATGCAGTTCATCGGTAAGCATCCGAAGATAGAGGTCTTGAAGAACTGAGCCCAATCGCAGTACCGAAGGAGCCTATTTTGAATAGGCTCAGTTCGGGTCCGGAACCGGCCAAAATATAAATTTTAAATTATATATAAATTTATTTTTATAATAATCGATTGCTTGCAAGGTAATAATTAATTCACAATTCTCAACACCAATTTTAATGAATTTCTTTACAATTTGCACTTGATATTACTAGCCTGGGCGGCTATCAATTAATTAGTTATAGACGTTTCATAATTGGAAAGTTGCTCTCCGTCCATTCAATTAAATCTTTCCAGCTACGTGCGTAAATTGGGTTCCAGCGATTTCGTCACTGTCTATTTTTGTTCGAGAAGCGTTTAAACTGAAAATTGTCTGAAGTCTTATATCCTTTATACGGATTGAGTCTATATGTAGGTTTTCTGTTCCCAAATCTTCCTCATTTTTTGGAGTTTTTAAGATGATGCGTTATCTCTCCCGTAACGGAAGCCGGAAAGGCTTCACTCTCATTGAGCTGTTGGTGGTTATCGCCATTATCGCGATTCTCATCGGCCTGCTCCTTCCGGCCGTGCAAAAAGTTCGTGAAGCAGCAGCTCGCGCTTCCAGCCAGAACAATTTGAAGCAAATCGGCCTCGCGATGCACATGTACAACGACACGATCGGAACCCTGCCGAACAACGGCACCAACGGCTTCTGGCCCAGCCCGAACGTTTGGAAGGATAACAATGGCCAAATCATGACGGCGTCATGGTGCTACAAGATCCTGCCCTACGTCGAACAAACCAATCTTTATAACAACTACAACATTACCACCAAGCTGAAGGTTTTTGCTGAACCTGGTCGCGTGAACGGTGGTCGTGGCCCCGCTACCTATGATGGCAGTTCGAACAACAACATGGGTATTAATGAAGCGGACAATCCTTCGAACCATGCTCTGGGTGCATTGACCGATTATGCCAGCAACTCGAATCTTATTGCTGACGGCTGGAATAATCTTGGTGTTATGAACACCATGACCCCGTCCATCCAGGGAATTATTGACGGCTCCTCCAACACGATTTTGGTCGGTGGCAAATCCATCCAGACCACGCAATATGTTGGCAACTACGGTTGGGACTGGGACGAAACAGTTGGCTCAGGCGCTTGGGGTGGTACCGAGCGTGCTTTCATGTGGGACGGTATCGACGGCAACTACAACAACGGTCAAAATCCGAACTACAATCTCCCTAATCCCGGCTACTGGAACGACTTGGCTCGCTCGATCTTCAAAGACGGTATCTGGGGTGTAAACGGTTTCAACCATAACAATAGCTGGGGTGGTCCATACGCTGCAGTTGGCCTGTTCCTCTTTGCTGATGGTTCGGTTCACTCCTTGTCCTACACCATCGACAAAGTCACCATGGGCAAACTCTTGATGCCGGCTGACGGCCAAGTTGTTTCGATCCCCTAAGTTCACCACCGGTAGAAAAAATACTCTTTCAAGTCGGCATGATAAACTCATGCCGACTTCTTTCATTTGTCCCCTCCGCTTTACCCAAAGTTATGAGATGGAGATTCAATTAGATGTTTTTCCAAAAAACACACCGATTTCTTGGCTTGGCGGCTTTGCTACTGGGATTCAGTCTGACTTCGATGGGCTGCTCCGGAAGTGTTGAGTACGCAGACATGACTGGTTCGGTATCGATCGACGGCAAAGCAGTCACGGCTGGCTCGGTTTACATTGTCTTGGCGGATAACCCTGAAGTAACTGGAGGAGGCGTGATCAAGGGGGATGGCACCTATACGTGCAAAGCACCCGTGGGCAAAATCAAGGTCGCTATTCAAACGTTGGCCTTTAAACCGGGAGGGGCAAATGACAGCAAAACCAAATCCTCTGCCCCCAGCACAGCACCGGGAGCGAAAGGCGGAGCAGCTAAAGGCCCACCCGCTGGATATAGTAAAGAAGGGTTTAGCAAAAAGGGAACTACTACACCGCAAGCGCCGGCTTGGGCGTCGGGAGACTCGGATCATCCTCCCGTATATGTAAAGATTCCCAGTAAGTACGAGAAAGTGGAAACCTCGGGTTTAACCTACGACATCCACAAGGGTTCAAACACTATTGAGATCACTCTCGCTGAAAAGTAATCGCTTTTGGGTGTGCGTTTGCACAAGATGCGAGCACACCCAGTATCACTTGAAAACATCTTCCCAACTGTCTGGCCAATAGTTTCCTCGACCAAAGCCTCGTCTATCCTGATCACCTATCCCCTCGCACCTGCTGAGCATAGCAGCCTAGTGCCTCCTCAAGGCAAAAATCTGATTCTCATAAAATCGCCGCTGCCCACTATTTTGAGAGCCCATCTACCTACATTTTGCTCGCCAAAACTTCTTCTTGTGCTCGACCAGAGAAATCAATTCCCATATTCGACCGATTTTGCCCTTGCAATTAACAACAGATAATGTAACTTTTATGTAAATTATGAGTTATTTATAATAAACCGCTCTCCGTCCACTCTGGTTTATTGAAACTCATTTTGATCTGTGTGGTTGGTTACCGAACGGGCATTTGCGTAAAAGGTTTTACTCACTTTTCCGCTATGTCCTGCCAGTTTTCGACCACTTTCAAACGGATTCTTGCAGATGCAAATCTGCTTTTTGTTTATTTATTCTTTTCAGGAGCTCTCTCTCATGTCACGGTCTCTCCACCGGAATCGCAAAGGCTTTACCCTCATCGAATTGCTGGTTGTAATCGCCATCATTGCAATCCTCATCGGGTTATTATTGCCCGCTGTGCAGAAAGTCCGGGAAGCGGCGGCCCGGGCCTCCAGCCAGAACAACTTGAAACAGATCGGACTGGCCCTGCATTCCTACAACGACACTTTCGGTAATCTGCCCAACAACGGCACCAACGGCTATTGGCCCAGTCCCAGCGTTTGGAAAGACAATACCGGCCAGGTCATGACGGCCTCCTGGTGCTACAAGATCCTTCCTTATGTTGAACAAAACAACCAGTACAACAACTACTCGGCCACGGTCAAACTCAAGGTTTTCGCCGAACCGGCTCGAGTCAATGGCGGCCGCGGACCTGCGACCGATGGCAATACCGCTACCAACGGAGGCGTCAGCGGGATCAACGCTGCCGACAACCCCAATAACAAAGCTTTGGGCGCTCATACCGACTATGCCGGGAATTGGAACGTTATTCAGGACGGCTGGAATAACAAAGGCGTTCTCAACGCTCTAACCCCTTCCATTCAAGGCATTCAGGACGGTTCCTCCAACACAATTATCGTCGGGGGCAAAGCCATTCAAACCTCCCAGTACAACGGCAATAACGGCTGGGACTGGGATGAAACAATTGGGACAGGCGGCTGGGGCGGAACCTGCCGCGGCGCCATGTGGGATGGGATCGATAACAATTACGACAATGGACATAATCCCAACTACAACCTTCCGGTTGGAGGCGGCTCCAACGACTTGGCTCGCTCCATTTTCAAAGATGGAATCTACGGAGTCCACGGCTTCAACCACAACAACAGCTGGGGTGGGCCCTATGCCGCGGTCGGCCTCTTTCTCTTTGGCGATGGCTCGGTTCATTCACTCTCCTACACGATCGACAAAGTCACCATGGGCAAATTGCTAATGCCCGCCGATGGCCAGGTGGTTACCGTTCCCTAATTCTTCATTCGCCCTGTTGCAATAATTGACAACTTCAAGTCGGCAGGATTTTCGCCTGCCGACTCCTTTCGTTTATCGATCTTCCTACTACCCTCAGAGGTCTCCCCTAATGTCTCACTTGAGATTCCTTCGCAGCGCCGGCTTATTTTTACTCCTGTCGAATACCGTGATTTTTTCTTCGGGCTGTTCTAATGAAGTGGAATACGCAGACATGACTGGGTCCGTCAGTATCGAGGGCAAACCAGTGACAGCCGGTAGCGTTTACGTGGTGCTGGAGGAGAACAAAGAAATTACTGCTGGAGGGATGATCAAAGGAGATGGGACTTACTCCGTGAAAGCCCCCGTCGGCAAAGTTAAGGTGGCCATCCAAACTCTCGCTTTCAAACCCGGCGGAGCCAATGAGGAGAGAAAGGCAACAAATGTTTCCACCGCACCAAACAAGAACGGAAAAACGGGACCACCCGCAGGTTATACCAAAGAGGGATACGTCAAAAAGGGTACCAATGTTCCACCAGCACCCGCCTGGGCTAATGGAGATCCTGAACATCCCCCCAAATACGTTAAAATTCCCGGCAAGTACGAAAAAATTGAAAGCTCAGGGCTCGCTTACGAGATTCATCGAGGTGCGAATGCCATCGATATTTCTCTATCCGAAAAATAAGGCAGACTGTAGCACAATCCGCCTTGCATGGACATTTAAACGATTCGCGGGAAGAGCGGCTTGATCTTCCCGTCCACCAACTCCGCTACCAGCTTCAAATCTTCCCGAGTGCTCTTCAATTCCGAGGCTTCCGCAAAATCCACCGATTCCCAAGGCGTATCGAAGTTGAAGCTCTTGTAAATCGCCTCGGCCGATCGCGGAATGAACGGCTTCAGCAGAATCGAAGCAATTCGCAGCGATTGAATCGCATTAAACAACACTTCTTTCGCGGCGGCCATGTCGGTTTTCACCAGCTTCCAGGGGGCATTCGCTTCCAGATACTGGTCGGTTGGTGAAATCAACTGCTGCACGATCGCGGCCAGGGCCAGATTATACCTGCAGTTCTCCACGTGAGCACGAACTTCACCCACGAACACTTTCAGATCCAGATTCGAAACCGCCGCCGGTATACGGCCCGCCGTGCCCTCGAATGTCCCCGCATAGTTTTTCGCGAGTATGGTCGAGCATCGACTGAGCAGGTTGCCCAGCTTTCGCACCAGTTCCGTTTCGTACACTTCTTCGTAGCGCTGGCCGCTATAATCGCCATCGCCCGGGAAGCCGCACTCCCTCATGAAGAAATAGCGGTAGGCGTCGACGCTCGATTTCGCGACGATCTCTCGCGGCTCGACGACGTTCCCCATCGACTTGCCCATCTTGTCGCCGTTGATGGTCACAAAGCCGTGGCTGAACACTTTCTTAGGCGCTTCCTCTCCCGCGGCCCAGAGCATCGCCGGCCATAAAGCACAGTGAAAGCGGGTGATATCCTTGCCGATGAAATGGACATCGGCCGGCCAGTTCTTCCGGAACAACGCTTCATCGTCGCCATAGCCGATACCCGTGATATAAGTCAACAAGGCATCGAACCAGACGTAAATTGTGAACTCCGGATCGAACGGCATCCGGATGCCCCACTCCTCCCCCTGCCGGCTGATGTTGATATCGCGCAAACCTTCGGCCTCGATCAGCCCCAGCATTTCATTTCGCCGAATCTCCGGCTGAATGAAATCGGGATTGTCCTGGTAGAATTTCACCAGCCGATCCTGGAAGGCGGACAGCCGGAAGAAGTAACAGGGCTCCACCCGGCGGATCAGTGGCTTGCGATGGCTGGGACAATTTCCCGCATTCTCTTCATAGAACTTGTCGCTCTTGAACTCCTCGCAGCCCGCACAGTACCAGCCTTCGTAGGTGCCCTTGAAAATATGGCCGTTGTCGTAGACCTTCTGAATGAACTTCTTACAGCAGGCCTTATGGCGTTCGTGGCTGGTCTGGATGAAGCAGTCGTAACTGATGTCGAGAGCATCCCACACTTCGCGGAACTGTCGGGCCATTTCGTCGCAATATTCCTGCGGACTCTTGCCCAACTCCTTGGCGCGGTCGGCCACCTTCAAAGTATTCTCGTCGTTGCCCATGAGGTAGCAAACGTCGTAACCTTCCATGCGCCGATAGCGGGCCTGGACATCCGCTCCCAGCTTCTCAAAAGCGGTGCCAATGTGCGGTCGGCTATTCGGGTAATCGATGGCGGCGGTTTGAAACCAGCGCGGCTTATCGGCCATTCGGCTTGCTCCTTGGTTCGTTTCGACGAACTATCGTTTTATGCATTGGTACAGATGGGCGAAAGGGCTAAAGGGGTTCACTCGCCTTCCAATTCCTGTCCCGGCTCGAGAATCGGCAACGGCGTCGCCCCTGGCGGCGGCGTCCCTTGCCCCGACCTCACATAGGCGGCCCGGCGCTGTTCGTACTCCGCGGGCGTCAGCTTTTCCAACTCGGTCGTGTCGCCCCCCTGCACCGCCGCTTTGAAAATCTGCTTCAAAAAGGGGATACACCAGCCACACCCGGTGCCCGCCCCGCCGCACTGCGACAACTGGCTAGCCACCTTCGGCTGATAGAGCCGGGCGTAATTGACCAGCTTCCGCTTACTGACGTGAAAGCACAGACAGACTTTGTCTTCCAGATCCATAACTTTATCCTATCTAATTTTCCACTCCCATTGGGACTCCTCCCATGCGTGCTGCCTCTCTCTCCTTTCTGTTGCTGGCCGCGTTTCCGCTCTACTCCCAAGAGATTGTTGTCGGCGAGGGCAAACTCGAATTCAAATCGGGCGGCGAACTGGTCACCACCTATTACCATGGTAAGGAAGTCGCCAAACCTTACTGGTGGCCGTTGAATGCGCCGGGGGAAATTACGGTGACGCGCGGCTATCCCATTGTGAAGGATCTTCCGAAGGAAACCAGCAAGGATCACCCACACCACAAGTCGGGCTGGTTCTGCCACGGCGATGTCATTCCAGAAGGTTTAACGATCAAAACTAAAACGGCCGATCCGCACGTCAAAGGGGTCGACTTCTGGAGCGAGCTGCCCGGCCACGGCGTGATCCGCTGCACCAAAGTCGGCGAGATCACCAAGAAGCCGCACGAAGCAAGCGTGGTGACCTACAACGACTGGAACTCGGCCGACGGCGTCAAAGTTCTCGAAGAGGTTCGGACGATTACGCTCGTCGATTTGAATAAGACGGGACGGCTGATCATTATGGATTCGGAACTGATCGCCAGCCAGTGCCCGATCACTTTCGGCGATACCAAGGAAGGTTCCTTCGGGGTGAGGATCAGCGATCAGATACGGGAAGTGATCGATGAGAAGAAAAAGATTCATGGCGGCACTCTGACGCTGGCGGATGGAAAAACGCTGGAGAAAAATGTCTGGGGTCAAGTCTCCCACTGGTGCGATTACTCGGGGAAGCAGGACGGGAAAGAGGCCGGGCTGACGATCTTTGCAAGTCCCAAGAACACGATTCCGACGGCCTGGCACTCTCGGGCTTACGGCTTAATGGCGGCCAATCCTTTCGGTCGCGAGGTGTCCGGCTTCCCATCGCAAAAGGGGAAGAGGGATCTGGTGAAGATTGCCCGGGGCGACAAATTGAAACTCACTTATGTGATCTATCTGCATACGGGAGATGTGAAGTCGGGTCAGGTGACCGAGGCCTACGAGAAATTTGTCGGGCGTTAGCCGCTCGCTTGTCCGGGACTTCCCTAGAGAGGTCATCAGATCATCATTTTTCACATAGTGAGAAACGCAATTTTGATGACCTTAGATTATTTCTCGGGAATTATCTCGTTTTACCCTTGGTGTGATGAGACCGCCGAGAGTCTCATTCAACCACTTCATAGTACCAAATTTTATCCGGAAACGCAATAAAAGTTGAGAGTGGACGTAGGATGCGATACTGTAGTGCGGGTACTTATTTTGAATACGCACTGGCAGGTAGCCAGTGCCACGCAGAACCAGGATGGATAAATGGTTCGGAGAGAGGGGGGAGGATCGCACCAGTGCCACCCGCGGCAACTAACACGAACCGATATTGTGAAGCTGTTATTATTTATAACATATGCGTTGCTCAGGTATTAAAATTAATATGCACTTATTACAACAACTAAGAAATAGAGAAATAGTATGATCGAGGCTAAATATAGAAAATTATCAAACCAAACCGATCGCCAAGTATTATCCTGCAGTTAATTGTTTAGCTTGTTCAAACTGCTTGTTCGTGTGTATCATTTTGCTACACACGAACAAGCAGACAGATAGTTTTTTAGAGGCTCTTATCCGGCAATTACAAACAAAAAGCTCGGCCAGTTCTAAAATGGCAAAGTTGCGGGCGCTTTTTTGATCAACTAAGAATCGTGTTACGTTTACTTAGGAATGTAATTATGAAAAAGTATTTCGTCGTTGTTTTAGTTTTGGCAGTCATGCTTTGCTTCCTATCGATAGTTCTTTTTAATGTTCGAAATATTGCTGATCGTGCGAGGGCTATGGATTGTTTAGCAAGGCTCTCAATTGCATCCCAAAACTATTCTGCTACTCAGAATTCATTCGTTACTTCGGGAAAAAGGATAAATTCGACAGATAGTTTTTGTTCTTCTTGGCGAGTGCAGCTTCTTCCTTATCTTGATGGCCAAGAATTTTATAGCTCATACAAATTTATGGAGCCGTGGAATAGTGAATATAATATATCATTAATCAACAAAAATATGTACGCATCAAGAAATTATCGTATTGATATAAAAGATAATATCGAATCGAACGTTTATTGTCTGAGCTATCCAAACACAAAAATAAATTTGGAAAACTCGTGGAAGATACTGTTGTATGCCAATTCTGACTTTAAACAAATATGGACTGACTACCGAAGCCCTGTAGAGATATTCGATGAGAGCAAGATAACTTCCTTGGTTAAAGGTGATGGATATATAGTATTTATAAACGGTAACGTTGCCAGAGTGAGTGATGGATTTCTTCTAATAAGATGCAGTGGTACTGGTTTGGACGAATTTCTTGTTCATCCATAGTGGATCAAATATATTATTCAATCCGAATTGGATCCTTTAAAATAATCAACTCTGAAACATGTATCGAATTTGGAATTTTGGAGAGATATCGTGAGTGAATCATATGAAGCGCCATTCAGTAACTTCGATTTTCGAAAATGACACTCTCTGGGTCAAAAATCTTGGATTTGAGCTCTTCCGACTCCTGAACCCAGGTGATGCGATGCCTGTACCCCTCACGTAATATTTGCCGTTTTTTGCGATTTAATTCCTAGAGGAATTGGCCCTCTCTTGAACAAAAGATCGCCGTGATCGACGAGAGCACGGCGTAAAGCAATTCGATCGATACGGCGAGCTTCCTGCTCGAGCAACACCCCCGAAGGAGATTTTCCTTCCTCCTTCATAGCTCGGTTCCGATGGATTTCAACAAGCTCTCGGAACTGATCGCGAGATTCTGTTGCGACTCTCTCCCGACTTTTCCAAAGCGTCTCGGGAGTAGGACCCAGACCTCCTCTCGGTCGAGCCAAGGCATTGGCTTCCCGTCGAGCCGCCTCCACATCCTCAGCGTTCCACACTTCCGGATGGCCTTCCCAGGCAGCTCTACGTTCGATTCGACTTTTCAAAGATCCTATGCCCGCTTCGATCGCACCGTTATATTGTGGCCTCCTCGGCGGAGAGTACAAGCCGAACACGCCTTCTCGCTGCAAAAATTCTTGGACCACTTCGGCAATAAACGGAGAACGGCAGCGCCTCGCGCCGGACTACGCCGGCCCATCGCAACACCCCGGTCTCGGTCATCAGACCGCTCCAAAATTCCCCGGTATTCGGCAAAACACCCTTCAAAATGCCAAAATCCCTACAGCTTTAATTCGGCTACAAATGCGACCAGAATTCGGTTCGGGACACCAAAATTCCCTGGAATTCGGCAAAACACACTTCAAAATGCCAAAATCCCTACAGCTTTAATTCGGCTACAAATGCGACCAGAATTCGGTTCGGGACACCTCACGCCCAAGGGCGTAAGAACTTGCTCTACTTCGGATCCGACAACGGCGTGCGAACATCGGCGATTCTCTCCAGGTTCACTGCAAGTTGCCTGATGCAAAAACGATCCCAGGTCATATCTTCCCGATGTCCTGATCCGCCTGCCGATCACAACTTATTGTCTCGCAAGAGTCGAAACAGGGCAGGACTATTTCAAAGACTTACCGGTTTTCCGCAGTAAATATTGTATCAGTAGTGCCTTCAACTCTTATAGCTCTTAGCAACATGAATAAGGTATAGTTTTTGTAATATTCACTAGATTCATTTTGAATTTTCTTTAATATTTCCATATTTGGCACAGTGCCAGACAGTTCCATTTCTGTCGACATATTGCCAACAAAAAAAAGCGATTTATTTATATATTTTTCTATTGTAGGCGCTTGATACATGAGACTATTTTGATAATTTTCCGAAATTCCCTTTACTGAATTCATATATCCAATAATGTAACCAAAAAACATAAACAATACAGCGATACATATATAAACTATTTTTTTGTATACTATCAATAGAATTTTCATATTTTCAACCTTTTTCCGATTGGATTGAAGTACAAATTACAAGATATCTCAGTATCGAACCTGCCGACTTTAGATATACTCATGAAGCAGTTATAAAATCGATTGCCAATCAATAGAACCTTTTCAAAGTCGTCTTAAATCATTCAAAGTAGTTATTAAACTCTCGAGATCGGCCCAGCCAGACACACATTGAATTCAACAAAATCCCGATTTCGCAATAGCGAAGCACAGTGCTTAGCTGCTTTGGGGATTACGATATATCTTAAATATTTATCTCCACAGCAGCGCTTGAGGGGCACACACGCATTTATTGATAATCCGCGAAAACGAACAGCACATTCTGGTCAGTTATGTACCCCTCACGTAATATTTGCCGTTTTTTGCGATTTAATTCCTAGAGGAATTGGCCCTCTCTTGAACAAAAGATCGCCGTGATCGACGAGAGCACGGCGTAAAGCAATTCGATCCATACGGCGAGCTTCCTGCTCGAGCAACACTCCCGAAGGAGATTTTCCTTCCTCCTCCATAGCTCGGTTCCGATGGATTTCAACAAGCTCTCGGAACTGATCGCGAGATTCTGTCGCGACTCTCTCCCGACTTTTCCAAAGCGTCTCGGGAGTAGGACCCAGACCTCCTCTCGGTCGAGCCAAGGCATTGGCTTCCCGTCGAGCCGCCTCCACATCCTCAGCGTTCCACACTTCCGGATGGCCTTCCCAGGCAGCTCTACGTTCGATTCGACTTTTCAAAGATCCTATGCCCGCTTCGATCGCACCGTTATATTGTGGCCTCCTCGGCGGAGAGTACAAGCCGAACACGCCTTCTCGCTGCAAAAATTCTTGGACCACTTCGGCAATAAACGGAGAACGGCAGCGCCTCGCGCCGGACTACGCCGGCCCATCGCAACACCCCGGTCTCGGTCATCAGACCGCTCCAAAATTCCCCGGTATTCGGCAAAACACCCTTCAAAATGCCAAAATCCCTACAGCTTTAATTCGGCTACAAATGCGACCAGAATTCGGTTCGGGATAATGAGCAGGCGCAAAAAAGAACCGGGAAACCTGCCCGCCAAAGGCACGTTCCCCGGAAGATTCATTAGGGTCCGCTTTAGGCCGGACTAATTTCTTATGTCAAATGTCTGGTCTTGAGGACGCTCCGTCTTGTATCGCATTATCAGGCCAACCTCTAGGAGTTTAACTGCTGCAATTCCGCTAAGAACAAAAGGGATTTGCTCTAAATCGGCAATAATAGATTCGTATGCGATGCCATATTCACCAGTATCGGCAATGTATTCACGGAGCTGTTCCATTTGCTCCCGAAACGAGAGACGGTTTTCGGGATAATGCACTGCAAGATTTTTCTGCATTTCAAGCTCTTGCAGAACATCCATGAGTCTTGACTGCACGATCTTGTCCAGCTGCTCTTCGCTCATTTCTTCCGACCTCCATGTATCGATCATTGGTTCCTTGGAAGATTCGTCGGGAACCCTGTTACGATGCGGCCGTTTAAAGTATCGACCACGACTTTTATATCTACTCCATCAACAGTCTTTGTGCCGGAAATGTAACCTCGTGCATCTGGCCGGGTCCACCGTATAGCCGGATCAGTGGCAATGTCAGAAACTTCTCCAAGTATCTTGCCATCACTCCAGCCCTCGCGAAACTCGCTCTTCCCAGGTTTGCCAGTCCCAGGGCGGTGACCGCCTCCTTTGCCTGGGCCATCGCCTTCAAGAATGTGCTTCTGTCCCTTGGGATCAACTAAACTTGGTTTTTCCGGAACTGCCGTCTTTGGGGCAATCTTTGCCTCTTTTGCAACTTTTTCAGCATCTTGTGCAACTTTGGCGGCTTTGTCGGCGGGTGGTACTGGCGATCTCTTAACTCCTATCGCTTGTCATAACCCGTTATAGCGAATTGTCTTGTGTGGCACTGGCTCTGTCAGTGCGTATTCCAAGCAACTAACTCACTCAAACTATGTGATCATCGAATTCCTAGTTCAACAGAATCTCTGGATGCAACTCGAAGCCTTTCCAAATACCCGAGCTTTCGCGCACCGGCAAATAGTCAGTGCCACACACCTATCCCCCTCCCCTGACCAACAATTATCCAATCCCATCCAATTTTTCCATTCATCCACTTTACGAGGGAGTTTGTATTCATTTCCATCCCGATTCGGCTAGGCCTTAAACCAGCGTAGTTTTTTGGAGAATTGTTTCGATTTATCGAAGAAAGCTCGAAATCCTTTTTGTTTTCTGCGGTTTGTGTAAGTAACCGCTTAACAAATCGACAGTCGCAAAAAGGAGTTTCGAGTGAATGTTATTTTCGGACGTTGGTTTCAAAAATGCAAGAGTCGAATCGAACGTCGCCTGGCTAAGCGAGAGGCCGCGATGACCTTCGCTCCTTCTTTCGACGCCTCCAACATTCATTACGAAGTCTCCGAACGCGTGGGGGCGATCAGTTGCGGAGGCCTCGGGGCCATGCACCTTCTGGCCCGGCGTATCGGACTGATCGACGACATCGACGAGAAGCTGCATCTGCTCCAATTTCAAAGGCCTTACTCGGAATCGGACCACGTGTTGGCCATCGCTTACAATTCCCTTTGCGGGGGTACCTGCCTGCAAGACATGGAACTGCGTCGCACGGACGAAAACTTTCTCAACGCCTTGGGCACTCAGCGTTTTCCCGACCCGACTACTTCGGGCGACTTTTGTCGACGCTTCGATAGTGGCAGCATCCAGGCTTTGATCGACGCTTTCAACCAGACCCGTTTACGCGTCTGGTCGAAGCAACCCGATTCCTTTTGGGAATGCGCGAAGATCGACGCCGACGGCAGCTTTACCCAAACGCGTGGCGAGCGTAAAGCGGGGATGGACATCAACTATAACAGAGACTGGTGTTACCACCCCCTGGCGGTGACCCTGGCCAACACCGGTGAGACGCTGAGCATCGTCAACCGTCCCGGCAATCGCCCTTCGCACGAAGGGGCCGCGGTCGAACTCGACCGGGCTCTTTTGCTGTGCCTTCAAGCGGGCTTTCGCAGGATCGTCTTTCGCGGCGACACCGATTTCTCGCAGACCACTCGCCTCGACGGCTGGGATGCCAACGCCAAGGTACGCTTTTATTTCGGCTACGATTCGAAGCAAAACCTCGAAGCAATCGCGGAAAAACTGCCGGAAGCGGCTTGGCACAAGCTCGAGCGTCCCGCGCAATACTCGGCGAAAGCGAAGTTGCGACACCGACGGGAAAACACCAAGGAGCGGATCGTCCAAGAGCGGGAATTCGTAAATGTGAAGTTGATCTCCGAAGCGGTGGCCGAGTTCGAGTACCAACCGACCGCTTGCCGAAGGGCGTATCGCCTGGTGGTGATTCGCAAGAATCTTTCCGTGGAAAAAGGCGAATCCGTTCTGTATCCGGACGAACGCTATTTCTTCTACATCACCAACGACCGGGAGTGCACGGCCGCCGAAGTCGTCTACGAAGCCAACGATCGCTGCAATCAGGAAAATCTGATAGCGCAGCTCAAGGGCGGTTGCCGGGCCTTGCACGCGCCGCTGCACGATCTGGAAAGCAATTGGGCGTACATGGTGATGGCCTCCCTGGCCTGGAACTTGAAAGCCTGGTGGGCCTTGACGTTGCCGGAAACTCCCGGTCGCTGGCGGGAAAAGCATCGGGACCAGAAGCAGTCGGTTTTGAAAATGGAATTCAAAACCTTCCTCAATGCTTTCATGCTTCTGCCTTGTCAGATCGTCCGGAAGGCCGGCCGCATCGTCTATCGATTGCTCGGCTGGAACCCGCACTTGCCGATCTTCTTCCGACTACTGAAAGCACTGAGGTGCTGATCGTTCGACCGACTGAAGTCGGGATCCGGATGTCCCGATCCGATAAAACGCCGAGAGCTATTCGCGGAAAGGAAGAATGTTTGAAAAATAGAAGTATGCGTTCGGCCGAGCGAAAAGCTCCGGCGCGGAGGACTCATCGAACTATCTCGCTAAAACTCCCCACGGAATTGGCATCAAAAACTTCGCTTGTTTAAGGGCTAGGATAGCGCCCATCCAGATGAACCCAAAGGATTGACATGAATACCCTCTCCCTCAGCCGGTTAAAAACCCGCAGTTCCTTTTCGACGAAATCCTCCTCCCGAATGGAATTGACGCCCCTCGAAAGTCGGCTCGTTCCCTCCACCTGGTGGGTGACCAACAACCTGGACTCCGGGTATGGTCCCGATGTCCCGGGTTCGCTTCGCTGGGACAACGATCATGCTCAGAATGGCGACATCATTCGATTTGCTCAAAATGTGCGGGGAGACTCGATCCAGCTGACCGGCCCCAATTTGACCATAGCCCACAACATTGCGATTTACGGCTTTTCCAATGGAGCCCTCACCATACTGGGGCGGTCGGGCCTCTCCGAAGGGTTCAATACCAACATTTTTGTGGTCAACTCGGGATGCACGGCCACCATCTCCGGGTTCACGCTGTCGAATAGTCAGGCGGAAGGCACTTGGGGAGGAGCCGTTTCGAATTTTGGCAACCTGACCATGACCCAGTGCGTCATCTCCAACAATATCTCCGATAACTATACCGGCGGGATTTACAACGCCGGGACTTTACTTCTGGATCAGGTCAATTTCAACAACAATCAGGTGCTGGGCGTCGAGATAAAAGGTTTGGACCCCTACTATAAGCAAAGTCAGGGAGGGGCCATCGATGCGGCTCCCGGCTCCAACACCGATATTCTCAACTGCACATTTACTGGAAACGTTTCGAACGCCGGTGGCTATGGCGGGGGGTTCGCCTACGGAGGAGCCCTCTACACCGCCGGGAACACCAATATCAGCAACTGCACTTTTACTTCGAACTCTACCACAGCGGGAGGCGAACTCCAAGTCGGTGGAACAGAAGCGTTCGCAAGAGGAGGGGCCATTTACGCGGCCGGGGGTCGGTTATCGATCTGGGCATCCACTTTTGTGTCCAATTCCGCCTACATAGCCGCCTACCCGGGTCAGGAAGGATCCTCCAGTGCACAAGGGGGGGCCCTCTGGCAATCGGGAACCACGATCACCACAGTTGTGAATTCCACCTTTTCCGCGAACAGCGTGACGGCCGCGACCCCCGATGCCGCGGACTCGACCGGGTACCTGGCGGGAGGGACGATGTACAACGGCGGCGGCCTCCTGTCGATTCAGCAATCGACCGTGGTGGGGGGAACGGTATATATGATCGATCCCGACCCGAGTACGCCTTTCCCGTACTACAGCGTGAGGGCCAGCGGCGGAAATATCTATACCGACCCGACGGGGTGGTCCGCTGGAACCACGGTCACCGCGCTGTTGGATACCATCGTCGCGGAGGGGCGTGAGGACTATATCTCGGATGGGAAAAACTTTGCGGTCGTCCCTTCGGATATCCAAGGATACGTGGAATCGCTTGGCTACAACCTGATTCAGTCGACCGCCGGGGTTACGGCATTCGCCAACAATGTTACTGGGAATATTTATGGGGTGGATCCGGATCTCGGACCGCTCCAAAACAATGGCGGCAATACGGAAACCTTCGCTTTGCTATCGAACAGCCCGGCTCTTCATGCGGGGATTTATCTCTCGAGAGTAGATCAGCGCGGGGAGCCCCGTTACCTGAACGATACGGATATGGGAGCGTTTCAGACACCTGAACCAAGATGCGGATGAAGTAAACGAGAATTCAAAATTTTTTCACGGTTAGAAAATTGATGCAGCATTTCGGACAAGACCGGTGTCTACTATCTCAGTGTAAAACCGAGGGAGTAGGATACTCGAATGACGACTTCTTTCGCCAAAATACTATCGAGCTACCAATCAAGCCTCAAAAGTGAATCGTCGAATCTCAGCGATTCTCAATTGCTGGGCCGGTTCGTCCGAAATCGACAAGCTTTAGCATTCGAACTATTATTCTGGCGGCACAGTGCCCTGGTCTGGGGTGTCTGCCAAAGAATATTGAGTAACACCGCGGATGCCGAGGATGCTTTTCAGGCCACTTTTTTAATTTTAGCCAGGCGAGCTTGCACGATTCGAACGGATACTTCTCTGGCAGCGTGGCTGCACAGGACCGCCTGGCGTACCGCTTTAAATGCCCGCCGCAGTCGGTCGCGAAGATACCGGAGCGAACTCGCCGCAGCCACTTACTCGCCGAGTTCGGTTCCAGACTCCAGCAAAAAAGCCATTTCTTCAGAAATCCAGGAATTAATCGATCGGGAAATCAATCGATTACCCGATTCCTTAAGGTCGATTTTCGTGCTCTGCGAACTGGAAGGTAAATCGACGAACATGGTCGGGGCCGAATTGGGTATCCCGACTGGATCGGTGCGTTCCTATTTGACTCGAGCCAAGGAGAGATTAAGAACAAGGCTGCAACGTCGCGGAATCGCTTGGGCCTCTTTGCCAATTGCAATCGTTCCCAGTGAAGTTTCCGCGGCAGCATCGCAAATTCTCACTTGTAGAGTGTCGCTAACAGTTCTTGAATTCGCCGCTGGGGCCACGGTCCTGGCCCTTAAAAAAATGGTTCTATTGGCATCGACCCTATTGCTAGTCACAGCGGGTATGGCTTATGGAGCTATACATTTTCACGCGAGTTATCTCGGAAATCCGAAGTTGAAAATATCAGATCCAGTATCCGAGAAGAAAAATGACGGGAAAAATTTTGGGGGTGACGCGAATTCGATGGAGGACAAACTGCCGGAAGGAGTACTGAAACGGATAGGAAGTTCGAGATTTCGAATGAGCGAACCCAGTTGGGATCTCGCGGTTTCACCGGATGGCAAGTGGCTCGCTTCGAATGCTGGCTTAATAATCTGGAATGCTCAGACAGGGAAAGTTCATTTAAAGATCCCACAAATTGATACTTATCTTTCCTGGAATCGGATTGCAAAGTTCGATTCTGAATCCAAGAAGATTTTTTTAATTGATAATATCGCTTTTCGATGCTGGGACGCGATCAAAGGCAAAGAGATTTATTCTGTACGCTTGAGAGACGAAGATAATGAAGAGAAGTATCTTATAGCATCGCAGTTCGCCAGGAGCAAGGAGGTGGCCGTCCTTATTTGGGATAATGGAAAATTTGAGATTCGTAGTACTGATTCGGGCCAAATCATCCGAAAGGGACAGCATCCATTCGTCCAAAATCCGCAAGTACCCTCACTGGTCCAAAGTCGTAGCATAAACGTCTCCATTTCGGACGACGGCGAAGTCTTCTTCTTAAAAAAAAGATTGGACCTACACGACAACAATGCGAAACCCACTTATCTCTTTAGCGATTCTAAAGGAAACCTAGAGCTCGATGATTGCTTGAAAGAGATTACAGATATCTCAAAATCTTTCTTTTTACCGAAAGAGAAGAAGTTGTTGGCAATCTTTAAAGACGAGGCGAGAGAATACAAGACACGTCTGGCAATTTTCGATCTGAAATTAAAAACCTGGTCCACGGATCTTAAACTCGATCAGGGTTACGATACGTTCTCGCTATCGCCGGATGGAAAAACTCTTGCATTAACTTCCCAACGGCTCGATGCGTTTACGTTTGTCGATATCGCTTCCATGAAAGAAATCGAAAAAATAAATGCGGATGGGCGCGCAGTTACCATGGCATTCTCTCCCGATGGAAAGTACCTTTATTATTGTTCCACTAGCGATACCATTAAGATCCTGGACTTGAAAAATAAGAACTTACATCCCCTTTCCTCGGACAATTTCTATGGGGGGAAGTTTTCAAACTCTGGCAACGAAATAATCTTTTACGGGGATTACCGCGAAAAAATCGACTGGGAATCTGGAAAGAAAATTCAATTTGGCAAACAGAAATCTTTAGACCCAAGATTTCGGCTCTACAATTGGTCTCAAAATGATCGCTATAAACTCGAACCGGATTATGAAAATAATTCGTTAAATATCAAAGACTCCCTCAGTAGCAAATCTCTCAAAATTCCGGATCTAGCTGATTTTCAATATCATGCATTTTCTTGTGATGGATCACGCCTTGCTTTGTTGGATAAAAACGGCTCCAATTCGCATGTATACGTTTGGGATTTGGTAAAAAATCGGCAAATATTCCAGCTTGGAAATGCTCAATTTGGCCTCGTGCAGAAACTTTTATTATCTCCCGATGGCAAAAGATTATTTGTGTGTCAATCAAAAATGGACGAACCCGTATCGGGCTTGCATTCCGAAGATGTCATTGATGTTTGGGGTGTTGACCAACAAAAACTACTGAATAAATGGAATACCGGAGGAGTTAACGGAACTGGAATCTCTTCCGATGGTCAAATTGTTGCAATCAGTGAAAATGAGTACACCACAACCAACGAAGGCAGTGGTTACCTATTTCGTATTCAGATTCGAGATTCTCAAAGCGGGAACCTGCATAGAAAATGGGAAGTAGGTAAGAGTGCAGGGAAAAAATTGGATAATTTCCGGGACTGGAGACCCTTTTTTACTTTTTCCTTTAGTTCAGTCCTCCCCTACAGCACAAACGATTTAGCGTTCTCCCCCGACAATCACTTCTTACTAAGCACCAACGCATATGGAGATATCCATCTCTGGGAGATATCTTCCGGCGAATTATTGCACACCTACCACGGGCATACTACCCACGTCTATCACTCAGAATTTTCCCCCGATGGCCGGCTTTTGCTCTCCTTCAGCCAGGAAGCCCCAGGCTTTCTCTGGGAAGTGTTTCCCAAGACCACTACCGCAGTAGATCCGAAAAAAGATTGGGAGGCTCTGGCCTCGACGGACGGGAAAGTCGTTTTCGAAGTCATGCGAAAGATGATCCACAATCCCCGATCAACGATCGATTTACTGAAGTCGGAAGAGTCCGCGATCAAATCGAACGAGAAAAATCGAGTTTTGGATTTAATCCACGATTTGAGTGATAACAGCTTCCGAGTGCGGGAAAGAGCATCAAAGGAACTTGCGATGAATAGCGCAGTCTGGGCTCCCCTACTCGAAAAAGAAGTGAAACATACCTCCGCGGAGGTCCGGCAACGGTTGAGAGCAATTCTCGAAGCGGAAAGGCATTATTCTCCCGAAAATCTTCGTGTACTTCGGGCGCAAACAATTCTCGAGTCCATTGGAACTCCTGAAGCACGGAAAGTTCTACCGAATTGGAAGATGGATTGAGTTTCGATTGCCGTTTAAAGCGTATCCGATTGTAACAAGTGCGTTCCACTCCGCCAACCTCCGCCAACCTTCGCCCTCCTCGCAAAACCACACAGTTCGATCTCCCCTCACTTGAACCTCCCGCCGTACTTGAATCTCCCTCCCCACAAGACTCGGAATTGACAGGATGGATAAGCTGGCTAGAATTCTGTGTCTAAACCTAAGTTCACGGACTGGGGAATTCCTGGCGGGCTCGGGTACCACTCGCAGCCACACCGGTCGAATATTTCCCCCAGAAATCCGAGTTTCCTCTGATCCTGAGTGGCCAACGTGTCTGACCCGACGAACCCCAATCCCGCCCCCGATGCCGATCTCGCTTCCTTCCGCTTGGAAAAGCTCAAGAAAATCGAGGCACTCGGGATCGATCCCTGGGGTGGCCGATTCGACGGACATGTCGCCATCGAGAAAATTCGCGAACTGAAAGCAGGCTCCTTCGACGAACCCGATCTTCCTGTGGTTCGTGCGGCGGGGCGTATCGTCGGCCGTCGAGGGATGGGCAAGGTCCACTTCCTGGAGCTCTGGGATCAGACCGGCAAAATCCAGGTCATGCTCGGCCAGAAGCAGATCGGCGACCTCGGCTGGCAACTGGCCAATCTCCTGGACCGAGGCGATCTCATCGGCGTCGAAGGCCAGTTCGGCCGAACCAAGACCGGGGAACTGACCATCCGGGCCAACGGGGATAAGAGTCTGACGATACTATCCAAGTCGCTCGAACCGCATCCGACGAATTACTATGGCATGTCCGATATGGAATATCGGCTGCGGCACCGCTATCTCGATCTGGTTTACACGCCGGAAACTTTGCAGCGGGCCAAGCAGAGGATTTTGATCCTTCGCACTATTCGCGATTACCTCAACAACATCGGCTTCAACGAAGTCGAAACGCCGACTTTGCACAGTATCGCCGGGGGTGCGGCCGCCCGACCCTTTACGACGCATCATAATGCTCTGGATATTCCGCTATTCCTCCGCATTGCTCTGGAACTGCACCTGAAACGGCTCCTGGTTGGGGGTATCGAGAAGGTCTACGAAATTGGCCGGGTGTTCCGCAACGAGGGGATCAGCCACAAGCACAATCCGGAATTCACCATGATGGAACTGTACGAGGCGTACAGCGACTATCGGGGAATGATGGATCTGACCGAGGGGATTATCGTCGCCTGCGTCGATGCCATCGGCGGCGGACGCGTTCGGCCTTGGGGCGATAAGCAGGTCGATTTCACGCCGCCCTGGAAGCGGGCCAGCTATTCTGAATTGTTTTCCGAGCATGTCGGCTGTTCGCTCGAAGATCCGGTGGCCGTGCTGGAAGCGGCTCGCAAGAACAAGCTGGAAATCGGCAATAAAGAACACGACGTGCTCGTGCAGGAATTATTTGAGAAGTGCGTAGAAGACGCTCTTGTTGGCCCGGTATTCGTTTACGACTACCCGGCGGCCTTGTGCCCGCTGACCAAACGTAAGTTCGGCAATCCGAAATTGGCCGAGCGTTTCGAACTCTACGTTCACGGCATGGAACTGGCCAACGCCTATACCGAATTGAACGATCCGATCACACAGGAAGAGACTTTCAAGAAGCAACTGGTGGGGATGTCGGAAGAGGACAGCATGGCCAAGATGGACGATGATTTCGTCCGGGCGCTGCGACATGGCATGCCGCCAGCGGGCGGCCTGGGCATTGGAATCGACCGACTCGTGATGCTATTGACCAATACCCCCAGTATACGCGATATTATCCTCTTCCCACTGCTGCGCCCTGAGGTGTAGGCAGTCCGCGGACAGCATAGGTCGATGCACTTACCCGAATGGAGTCGGGCGGATAGGCAATATAGCTAAACGGCTGATCGCCAACCGCTGCCTGCTATGTACAAGTTCATTCTCTGTTGCCGGTATCTACGAACTCGCTTTCTGGCGCTGGTTTGCATCGTCAGCGTGATGCTCGGCGTCGCCACCCTGATCGTCGTCAATTCGGTCATGAGCGGCTTCAGCACGAAGCTACGCGATCGCCTTCACAAAATGATTTCCGATGTGGTCATCGAATCGCCCAATGTCCAGGGCTTTCCCATGTCGGTCGAGCGAATGCTGAAGAAGATTCAGGAATCGCCGATCGGCCCCGAAATCGAAGCGATGGCACCCACCATCGAAACCGTCGCCATGGTGCAGTTTCGCTATCCCAATGGCGAGAACGGACTTCGACCGGTCCACATCATCGGCTGCAATCCTAAACAGCTTTCGGCCGTGGGAGGATTCGGGCAATATCTGGTGCAGCCGGAACGGCGAATCGATCCCAGTTTCGAACTTACTGAAGAAGCCAAAAAACGCTACGACTTCCTCTATCCGCCGGCTCACAAGCTGCCGGATTTGCAAAAACCGCCACTGGGCGCCCCACAGGCTAATGGCGATCCACCGTTGCCGCCGGTGATGCCGCCGCCGGAATTAGACCGTTCGCTGCCCGGCATCATTGTCGGTTATGCGATGGCCAGCTATCGGGACACCGATCCGGACACCGGCATCCTTCAGGAAAATTTTGTCATCCATCCCGGCGATGTGATGCAAATCATGACCATGGGTGTGGGTAAAGAGAATCCGGAGCCGGTCTATTCCAGTTTCATTGTCTGCGACTATATGAAGACGGAACTGGGCGATCAGGATTCCAATTTCGTGTTCGTGGATATCGACTACCTGGCCCGACTGCGGGGAATGGATGGCTCGGCAAGCACCATTCAAATCAAGTTGAAGAATTACGAACACGCCTCGCATGTGGTGGCAGAACTCGAAAGATTGTTCCCGAAGAGTGCCGGCTATTTCATCAACCGCTGGGAAGACAAACAATCGGCATTGCTTTCGGCGATCGATGTGGAGCGTGGCATTCTCAACATCCTGCTGTTTATGATCGTCGGGGTGGCCGGGTTCGGTATTCTGGCGATCTTCTCCATGATCGTCGTCGAGAAGACCCGCGACATCGGCATCATGAAATCTCTGGGGGCTTCGAACCGGGGCATCATGTGTATCTTCCTCAGCTATGGGTTCTTACTCGGTTTAGTGGGCAGCGTGCTGGGAAGTACTCTCGGCGTGCTGATCACCCGAAACATCAATGTGATCGAGCATAAAATCAGCGAGATTACGCATCGCGAAATTTTCCCGCGCAGCGTCTACTATTTCGATGAGATCCCTACGAATATTCAGATGACGAATGTCGGGTTGATCGACATCGGGGCGATCGCCATCGCCGTGTTCTTCAGTATTCTGCCGGCATTGCGTGCCGCCTGGTTGAATCCGGTGAAGGCGCTGCGATTCGAGTAAGAGTGGTTTCGGGTCCAAGATGTCGACGGACGTCCCGTGGTTCGAAGAAATGGAATTTCGATGCTAAAAGCAACAGGCCTCTGCAAAACCTACCACCGGCATGCCGACACCGTGAAGGTTCTGACCGATCTTTCCCTGGAGGTCGCCGACAATGAATTTCTCAGCATTGTTGGGGCCTCCGGCTCCGGCAAGAGTACGCTACTGCATCTATTAGGAACCTTAGATAAGCCCGATGCGGGAACGATCGAACTGAACCGCAAGCGCATTGACGATTTGAACTCGCGCGAGCGAGATCTCTTACGCAACAACACTTTCGGTTTCATATTCCAGTTCTACCATCTGCTGCCGGAACTGACGATGCTCGAAAACGTCATGATGCCCGCATTAATCAAAGGCAGTATCTTCAACTGGCTCGGACGGCGGAAAGACGCTCGCAGGAAAGCCGAAGCGATCATCGACCGGGTGGGCTTGTCCAGCCGCAAGAAGCACCGGCCGCGCGAGCTTTCCGGCGGCGAGATGCAGCGCACGGCCATCGCCCGGGCACTCGTCTCGGATCCCCAAGTCCTGTTTGCCGACGAACCAACCGGGAATCTGGACGAAGACACCGGCAATCAGATTATCGAGCTTTTAAAGAGCATCAATCGCGAACAGGGCGTGACTATTCTCATGGTCACGCATAATCTGGAATTAGTATCCAAAACAGATCGGGTTGTGAAAATGGCGGGGGGCCATATCGTAAGCGATACCCCTAAATTGACCGACCGATCCTTGAAATTCCAGGGAACTAGCGATGAGCAACCGAGTCTATATCAACGGCAAGCTGTATGACAAAGCCGACGCGAAAATCAGCGTCTACGATCACGGTTTGCTCTACGGCGATGGCGTTTTCGAAGGCATCCGCATCTACAACGGGAAAGTTTTCAAAAACAAGGAGCACATCGCCCGTCTCTACGAATCGGCCAAGTCGATCCACCTCGAAATTCCCATTCCTCCCGATGGCATGCTGGCCGATGTGGAAGAGACCGTAAAAGTCAATCAGAAGGTCGATGGCTACATCCGCCTCATTGTCACTCGCGGCGTCGGCAATCTGGGACTCGACCCGCGCAAGTGTGAACCGAACATCATCATTATCGTCGACGATATCAGTCTCTATCCCGCCGAACTGTACGAAAACGGCCTGGAAATCATCACGGCTTCCACCACACGGAATCTTTCGAACGCCGTGAATCCGCGCGTCAAATCATTGAACTATCTGAACAACATCCTGGCCAAGATTGAAGCGATTCGGGCCGGCTGTCTCGAAGCGATCATGCTGAATCACAAGGGGGAAGTGGCGGAATGCACCGGCGACAACATCTTCCTCATCAAGAACGGCGTTCTGAGAACACCGACGGTAGATGCTGGTATCCTGGAAGGAATTACTCGCAACACAGTGATTGATTTAGCAAAGGATGCCCATATCCCGGTAAGCGAATGCACGCTGACCAAACATGATGTGTATACGGCTGATGAGTGCTTCCTGACGGGTTCGGCCGCGGAAATCATCGCCGTAACCAAGGTCGATGGTCGGATTATCGGTTCGGGCAAACAGGGGCCGATCACTCGCAAACTGCGCGATTATTTCACCAAGTTCGTTCGCTCGTAATCTTCCGAGCCAGCCGCGATGCCGGGAACCTTTCGCCCGGCATCTACTCCTTGCCAAAATGCTTTTAGCGATTCGCCAGCGCATCCTGGGAATATTCCTGGGAAGCCAGCAGCGAAGCCATTAAACCGCTATAGGTCAGGCTGCCGCTCTGGAGTTGCGGCAACAGTGATATAGTGTCCGCCGCTGCGGGAGCCCGCTCCAGAATCGCCGAATAATCCAGATTGATGGTATCCAAAACCGCTTCATTCGAATTGACAATTCCCACAACCAGTTGTGCACGGCTTAATGTGCCCGCGTTCAGAGCCGCGATCCAATTGGCGGCGCTCGCCGGATCAGGCTGACGGTTCAGTACGACCTGATAAAGGGCCGTAACGAAGTCGCTGTTATCGCGAATACCCGAGAATTCGGCGGAATCCAGAAACGCTTCGAAGACCGACGTTTCACTGGCCCCATTCTGCAGATCGGCCACCCAACCCGTTACCTCCGCAGCCGCGGGCGTTCGCCCCAGGATATCCTGATAGAAGCGAACGACTTCTTTTGTTCGAGCTTCCGTGGAATTGAGCAACCCAGTTGCGAGTTGAGAGGGAGTAAGACCGTTATTCAGCGAATTGTACCAGGTCAGCAATTCTGTCGGCGAAGGTGCGCGACCGAGGATCGTATTGTAATACCCTTTAATGAGTGAACTGTTCATATCCGCACTGGGTTGCGGCGAAAACATCGCCACAAAATTGGTAGGAACTCCGGATGGGAATAATGGGTTCATCAGATTGGCGGTGGAGACGCCTGCCGGGACACTCCGGTCTTCGAGCGACTGCACATTCAAATTCAGAGCAGGAGTTCGCATCGTGCGGCAGGCCGGCATGCGACTCATCCAGGATCGCAGGAAATTGAACATAGTGTTGTTTCTCTCTCTTTTTCCGGTGAAAATCCGTTTCGAGTTGCGATTCTACTAGAGGGGAAAAAATGAGACAACACGAGTCGTAAAGGATGAGAAGTAAAGCGGTTAGATTGACCAAGCTGGGCAACTAAAAAACGCGACCAGGATAAATTTCCGCTTATCATTTCCGCAATTTGCAGGTTATTAAATAATCTTGAAACTCCTCCCACCTATTTGAAGACTGGAAGAGTTTAGAAATCTCCGGACACTAATCCCCCAAACGATCCCTAATTTAAATAAATGCATGATATCGAACTCATCCTCACGCTCACCTACGGCCTGACCGCGGCCGTCATCCTCGGATATATTTCTCACCGGATTGGACTTTCGCCCATTGTCGGCTATCTGGTGGCCGGTGTGGTAGTCGGCCCGAATACGCCGGGTTTCGTCGCCGATCGGGCTCTGGCGGAACAACTGGCTGAAATCGGTGTGATCCTATTGATGTTCGGCGTTGGTCTGCACTTTCGCATCGAAGAGTTGCTGGCCGTGCGACGGATCGCGTTACCCGGGGCAATCTTTCAAAGTTTATTGGCCACGGCATTGGGTACGATCGTGGCTCTCGGATTGGGATGGGGTTGGTCAGGGGGCCTGGTGTTCGGGTTGGCTCTCTCGGTGGCCAGCACAGTCGTGTTGACGCGAGTCCTCTCCGATTTCAATGAATTGCATACCCCGGTGGGTCACATCGCCGTCGGTTGGTTGGTCGTGGAAGACCTGTTTACCGTGCTGGTCCTGGTACTTCTGCCGCCTTTGGTCAGCCATTCGGGAGGATTAGGCTGGTCCATTCTGTTCGCGGTTTTAAAAATTTTGGGACTAGTCGTTCTGGGTGTACCCATCGGTGGCCAAGTCATTCCCTGGATTTTGAAGAAGGTGACGGATACCGGTTCCCGCGAACTTTTCACGCTCACTGTGCTGGTAATAGCCTTGGGAATTGCAGTCGGTTCATCACTTCTCTTCGGCGTCTCGATGGCCCTGGGTGCCTTTCTGGCGGGAACCATCGTCGGGAGATCCGATTTCTCATTGCGGGCCGCTACGGATGCTCTCCCGATGCGGGACGCCTTTGCAGTGCTGTTCTTCGTCTCCGTCGGCATGCTCTTCGATCCGGGCTACTTGCTGCAAGCGCCGGGGATCTTGCTGCTGACACTGGCCGTAGTGCTTCTGGGCAAACCGCTCGCCGCCATCACTATCGTACTGCTACTCGGATATCCGGTGCGGGTGGCTTTTGCAGTGGCCGTGGCACTCGCTCAGATTGGCGAATTCTCGTTCATTCTTGCCTCGTTGGGCACGTCTTTAAAGGTTCTACCGCCGGGAGCAAATAACGCTCTGGTGGCTGCTTCGATTGTTTCCATTGCATTGAATCCCCTGCTCTATCGATTGGTTACACCCGCCGAAAAATGGGCGGCGCGGAAGCCAAAGGTTTGGAAATTCCTCACTTCGAAAGCTCGAAAACCGGAGGGCAACAATCCGCCGCAGGAGGAAGAGGTCGATGCCCGATATCGCGCCGTGGTGGTGGGTTATGGACCTGTCGGCCGAACGCTCGTGGATCTTTTGAAGGATAACGGCATCGTCGCGACAGTTATCGAAATGAATCTCGAAACGGTCCAGAAGCTTCGCAACGCCGGTAT
Organism: Telmatocola sphagniphila; assembly: GCF_018398935.1. Taxonomy (GTDB): domain Bacteria; phylum Planctomycetota; class Planctomycetia; order Gemmatales; family Gemmataceae; genus Telmatocola; species Telmatocola sphagniphila. Next base: position 3,666,020 of record NZ_CP074694.1, read on the forward strand.
ACAAGCGGTCTATGGCGATGCGAACCATATTCAGACACTGAAGGAAGCGGGAGTGGACCGCGCCGCGAACATCATCCTGAGTTCCTCCGGTCTCACGGGTGCGGAAGAAGTGGTTAGACTGGCCCGTCAGTTGAATCCGGAAATTCGCGTTTTAGCACGATCGGCTTATTTGCGCGAACGGCCGGGATTACTGAAAGCGGGCGCCGATGAAGTTTATGCCGGAGAAGGGGAAGTCGCCCTGGCCATGACTGAATCCGTGTTGAGGGATTTAGGCGTCGGGCCCGAGTACATCGATCGGGAAAGAAATCGCGTGCGAACTGAGTTGATCGGCGAAAGCCCTTCGGAGATTCCAGTCGAGAAGAAGGATTTCGCAGCCGGTAAATAGAAAAGAGTCGAATCTACTTGGCGCCCGACCGGCATAAGTTGTAAACCCTTCAAAATCTTCGAGAATCGGGGCCCTCCCGGCTAATCAATTCTTCGAATAAATCGTCTTTCCCTCCTTGATCGTCTCCAAGACCTTGATGTCTTTGATAGCCTTCGGATCCACCTTCAATGGATTCTTGTCGAGGATCACCAGATCGGCCAGCTTCCCCACTTCCAGGGAGCCTTTGATTTTCTCTTCCTTATACATGTAGGCGCCGTCGATGGTAATTGTCTTGAGCGCCTGCAGAGGCGAGACCCGTTCGTCGGGACCAATGATCGTGCCTTCCCGGGAAAGCCGATTCACGGCCGACCAGACCACGAACAGTTGATCGATCGGCGAGACGTTGAAGTCGGTGTGATTGGCACAATGGATTCCCAATTTCTGAGCCGTCTTGAGCGGGCTGAGGAAGAAGGTCTGCTCCTGGCCGCGATTTTTCAAATGGGTTTCCCCAAAATAGAAGCAATGTTCTGTGAAAAAAGAAGGAACAATTTTGTAATCGACATATTTCTGAATCTGATCCTTGCGAACAAACTGCGAGTGAATGACGACACTGCGGAGATCGGCGAAACGATCCTTGGCCGATTTTTCATGAGCTTCCAGAAACCAGTCAATCGCCGCATCGCCATTACAGTGGATGATCAGTTGCAGATTCTTTTCGTAAACGAAGCGGACCATTTCGTCGAATATCGCCTTCGGAAACAGCGGTTCTCCCTTCCATTCCTTCTCGCCGTTCGGGCCACCGGTCAGGTAAGGTGTCGTAAAGAAGGCTGTCCGGCCCTGTGGGGAGCCATCTGTCGTGATTTTGATGCCGCCCAACTTTAAATGGTGTTGGTATTTGCCGAAGGTCTCGGGAGGATTCTTTTCCAAAACTTTTTTGGCTTCCGTGATAAACGGATAAGAGACGACATCTATAAAGAGTTCTCCCTTCTTAGCCGCTTTTTGCAGTAATGCCACATCGGCCGGAAAGGTGGCGCCTTCCTGGGCCGTGGTGATGCCTGCGGCCGCATAAATCATCTGGCCTTCCTTGAAACGGGTCAGAAGTTCGGATTCACTGGGTTTCGGTAGGTTTTCAAATATCGGCATCCAGGCCGCTTCCATCAGCAGTCCGGCCGGTTCCGTCGAATTCGGTTTACGGACGATCACACCACCCGGAGGCGTTTTCGTATCCTGGGTGACGTTGAATTTTTTCAGAGCCAGCGAATTACAGACGGCCCCGTGCAGAGAGACATGCTGGACGAAAACCGGATTGTCCGGGAACGCCGCATCCAGATCGGCCGCCGTCATTTCCCGACCATCGCTGATAGCGTTGCCATCGTAGCCGTAGCCAATGATGAAGTCGCCTTTGGAAATTTGAAACTGCTTCTGAGTCGCCTTCAGAGCCGCAATGATCGCGGCGATCGATTTGCCGGGTCCGGAAGGAGGTGCAAAGCAATTGGCCTGCCGGGACACAGACAGACTATTTATGAAGTGGCTATGACCATCGATGAATCCGGGCAGAAGCGTTTTCCCTTGAAGGTCCACCAGTTGAGTGGTTTCGCCTTTCAATTTCAGCAGATCTGCCTTGGAGCCGACCGCTAGAATTTTTCCCGCTCGAATCGCCACGGCTTCAGCGGAGGGATACTTATCATCCACGGTAACAATGTCGCCACCATGGTAAATCTTGTCTGCTATTTCCTGCCCTCGAACTAGAGTCGGCAGCAAGCCTGCGAGAATAATAAGACCATGTAATTGGGTAATTCTCATATTCAAATTTTCTGTTGGAAACCGAGGGAAACCGGGAAATCTCCTGACATTTTATTTGGCTTAAACTTCAAAGCCGAATGAATTAATCCGTATTTCGCATGGAATTGGAGTGACGGAGTGACTTGATAATTAACAGACAGGTCTGTATAGTTCTTATATGGTGCGACAAGACAAAGTTTCTGAAACCCGCGAACGCATTCTTGAGACGGCCGATCGGTTGTTCTACGAACACGGGATGCGGACCGTCGGTATTGACCGGATTGTGGCCGAGGCCGATGTCGCTAAGATGAGCCTTTACAAGTATTTCCCTTCCAAAGACGATTTGATTCTGGCCTGTTTGCAGCACCGCGAAGAAACCGTCCAAAAGTTCTTCACCGAGGCACTCGCCCGGCATGAGAAACGAGGCCAGGACAAGTTACGGGCTCTCTTCTCCTCTCTAAAGGAATGGTTCAGCAGCGACTCCTTTCGCGGCTGTGCATTTCAAAACGCCGTCGTGGAATTGGCCGATCCCAGTCATCCCGGAACGGAATTTGCTCGAAGCTACAAGAAGCGATTCCAGGATTTTCTGGTAGAACTTGTAAAGGGTTCTGTGGGCAATTCTGCCGCGAAGAACGTCCCAGCCATAAATCTCTTAATCGAAGGGGCGATTGTGACGGCGGTGATCCAGAACAATGCGAGCGTCCTAGACGTCGCTCGGGAAGCCGCCTTGAAACTGCTTAACCTCGATAAATAATTGCTGTCCGACGCTCCACCCAAATTTTTTTTCGATTTCCCGTAATACTATACTGACCTGTCTGTATACATAAGCGTGATGATTAACCTCAAAAAACTGGAAATGGGAGAAACGATCATGCCTCGAATCAATGCACTGGCCCCCGAAAGCGCCACCGGCCACACTCAGGAGCTGTTCACCTCGATCAAGAGCAAATTGGGCGTAGTCCCTAATCTGATGAAGACGATGGGGCATTCCCCCGCTTTGTTAGAGGCCTACCTTCAGTTCAGCGGCAAGCTGGGAGGTGGTGTTCTGCCCGCTAAGGTTCGGGAGCAGATCTCGCTCGCCGTGGGACAGAAAAACGACTGCGACTACTGCGTATCGGCCCATTCCGCAATTGGTAAAAAACTTGGGCTTTCGACTGAACAGATCCTAGATAGCCGACATGGCATCTCTCAAGATCCTAAAACAGCCGCGATTCTCACTTTCAGTCAGCGGATCATCGAAAAGCAGGGACATGTCTCCGATGCCGATGTCCAGGACGTCCGCACGGCCGGCGTGACTGATGCGGAAATTGTTGAAATTGTCGGGAATGTCGCCCTGAATATCTTCACGAACTATTTCAACCACATTTCCGATACGGAAATCGACTTCCCTCGCGCGGAAGCACTGAAGGCTTAAGGATCTATCTGCAAGTAAAGAAGTGAGACTGTCCACGACAATGGACAGTTCCTTTTGAAAAATCAATTTCGTAGACCGAGAACAACTCGCCCGAGCTGAATCGCCCCTTTTTCGCCCGCTTTTTCATGCAGCAGATGCATCGCGCGAAGTGTCTGCAGGCGAGCTTCGTAGTGAGGGGCAGTAATTCCGATGGTTTGGCCTTCCGGCAGTTGGGGCGCAAACCAAGTTTTCAATTCTCTTTCTTCCACGAGCAACACCCGCAATTTCAGCGTGCGAATATCGTCGTAACGTTCCATGGTGATCGCAAAAAAATACGTGGCGGAAGTAATGGGCAAACCGAGCTGCTGGGCGAGGTAGGTTTCCGCAAACTTTTCAGAGAGCACGTTCAAAACGGCCCGATAAATGAATCCCATATCCTCGGGATCGTCGAGTTTGATGAAAGGTTGGCTTGCCGTAGTGACCCTTGCTGCCTTGATGACCTGTCGAACGCCCAGATCGTTGATCCAGACGTTTCGAGCATGCATCTCGGCGAGAGTTCGCATCACGAGCTTTCCCTCGGATACGTAGTTCAACGAGAAGTTGACTTGCTCGACAAATTCCTTCTGCAACCAGTTCCGCCGTTTATTCCAGTAGACCCAGGCAATGGTCACCCAGGTCAACAGCAGTGCGAACGTACTGCCATAGTACCGGACGAATTCGAGGATGTTGCGAAGAACTTCGTTCACGTTAAATCTTCCACTGGGCGCGCGGTTCCCGGCTGATCAATTTGTTCGCCTCCGCATCGTCGAATCGCTCGGCGACCGGATCCCAGGTCAGATTTTTATGCAGCTGATAGCCGATATTCACCAAGTGGCAGATGGTGGCCGTGCGATGGCCGACTTCGGCCGGGCAGATCGTCGGCTTGCGGCTGCGGATACAATCCACCCAGTTCCCGATATGACTCTTGGACGGGTAAACGTGGTATTCCTTTTCCCCAATTGGCGTTTTGACAATCTCTTCCGGGTCGCTGGAGATTCCGGCGCGGGAAACGTAAATGGTCCCTTTTTCGCCGATGAACACGCAGTCTTTGTGGGGCGCCTTATCCTGATATTCGTGAATCATTTCGACGCCGTTGGAATAGACCAGTTTCAAACCCATCAAAGCATTGTTGGCCGGGGGTAGGATTTTGGTCGGCCCGGAGTTATCCATGTCGAGCGCCCACTGGGCGATATCGAAATGGTGAGCTCCCATATCGGCTACGCCGCCACCCGCGAATTCGCGATAATTTCGCCAGGCCGGGTAATGGTTGTGAATGCCTTCGGGACAGAGGATTTTGTTGTAGCCTCGTTCGGGTGCTGGCCCGAGCCAGAATTCCCAATCGGTTCCTTCGGGAATTTTCTCGGTTGCGAGATCGCAGGGTTTATTCGGGGCTCCGACACCAATTTTGATCGTCTTTACTTTGCCAATCCGGCCATTGCGAACCAGTTCCACGGCTTTGCGGAAGTGGCCACCGAATTCGCTGCGCTGCTGGCTGCCGGTTTGAAAAATCACCTGCGTTTTCGCTGCTTCTTCGACGATACGGCGTCCTTCGGCGATGTCGTGCGTCAGCGGTTTTTCGCAATAAATATCTTTCTTGGCCCGGGCAGCGAGGATACAGGGAATTGCATGCCAGTGGTCGGGCGTGCAGATCACCACGGCATCGATGTCCTTGCGGTCGATGATTTCGCGGAAATCGTTAACTGCCGCGCAGCCTTTGTAAGTGCCTTTGGCTTTCTTCTCGTAATGGGCGTTTACTTTCTTCTGGGCATCCTCCCGGCGAGCTACGACCACATCCGACACCGCGACCACCTGAACGTTTTCCGCGTTCAGCAAGCCATACATGTGGCCGCGCGATTGCACGCCCATGCCGATGAAGCCGACGTTGATTCGTTCGTTCGCGGAAGCGCGAGTCACCTGCGGCAGATAAACACTGGGGACAGCGACCGCGGAAGCCTGCAGAAAAGTCCGACGATTGAAGTGCATTTTCGATTCTCTCTAGGAGGAAAGAGACGGAGGGTTTCGACAGAGAATACTTTACAGGAGAACCCGGAAGCTGCCATGCGAGGGGAGATAAATGTGCAATTTCAAAATGCTGGAACTTTGGCCGTCGCTAGAATCTTGGGAACGAAAAAACCCCTATCGAAATAGGGGTATGGGAAATTTTTTAAGCACAGTGTCGGTTCAGGCGGGATTGAGAGAAGCCCACTTGCGGATGACGGTGCGGGTGCTGCTTGCAACGCTCTCGAGTGCCAGTACGAAGACGATGCCAAACAGATAGAGTGCGAGCATGGGTAGGTGCTTGCGATTGGAGAGGAACTTGGAGGCCTCCTGTTCCATTTCCCAGGCTTTCACCACGGCCTTGTCTTTGAGAACCTTCGCTTTATCCTTCAGTTCCGCGGCCCGGTCCTTCAAAGTCTTATCGTCCTTGCCGGAATCGCCTTTTTTCGGCTCGTCCTTTTTGGTTTCCTCTTTTTTGGCTTCGTCTTTCTTCGATTCAGCCAGTTTCTTCTCGTCTTCCGCCTTCTGCTCGGCCATCCGGGTTTCCAGAGCGGCCTTCTCCTCATCCGATATGTCGACCAGAATTTCCTTGAGCTGTTTGGCTTGAGCTTCCTTGGCATCGACATTCAGGAAGGGGTAGAAAGCATCGGCCGCCAGAATCCCGAATCCCGTGAGTGCGACCAGCATGGCCGCGATACCGACCTGCCGTTGCACGGCCGGGTAGCCGAGAACGAAACCGACCTGGCCCTGGAAGAGACTGAACCATACTTCGGAGAGCAGACCGAAAACCAGGCCGAGACCGGCCCCTAACCATTTGATTTCGGGCATCGGCTCGCTTTTTCCAAGCATCGGCATCAGGAAAGCATAGCTGCACAGCGCGATGCCACCGATGCTCAGGAGGGTGCATAAAAGCGAGGCAAAGGCCAGTCGTGCCGTCCGGGAACTTGCGGGCGATGAAAGGCAGAGTAATCGACCCAGAAGGATAAACAAAAAGCCGATCACTACCGGACCGGCCACATAGAGAAGTCGGACATTCTGCCAGAAATTCATATTCCCCAAGCCGAGAAAACCGGGCTTATTCGGGTCCAGCTTCTCCGGGTTACTATCCATGACGTACATGCGGGCGATTTCGGCAATGGCCGGCAGCAGGAGCAGTATCATACCGAACTTCACATAGCCCAGGCCCGCGCGAACACGCGACCAGGCGTGCGACGTATTTCGATCCCCACCATAGCTCACGTTCGTATTCGACGGAGGGGCGTTGACCGGCAGATACTGACGGGTTCCGCCCGGTTGCTGGGAAGGCAAAGCGACCTGTCCCATCTGTGGCATGGTCTGGTGTCGGGGCGGTTCGTTCGTGTGGCTATCGAAGGTTGTGCGGACATCCTCTTCCGGAGAGGTCAATTTTGGGGCACCGGTGAGATTCGGCCGGTTTCCAGGAATCATAGGCCGGCCGGTAGGGGCGTTGAGCAGCGAGGGTTGATGCGGCGGTTCCTCGGACATCGGTTCCGGGGGTAAATCGCTGAGTAAAAGCGATGCCGGCGACAAAGCCGCCGGTACCTGCAAGATGGCCGAACAATTCGGACATTTCACCCGCATACCGATGACATCATCGCGCACGCGAAAGGGTTTACTGCATTTGGGGCAATTGAGTGTAATCGCCATAAATAGGGATTCCAATTAAACTTGGGTGCGAGTCAGCGGTAATGCAAAATCGTAGTAATTATGCTTAAAGTAGGGTACGAAAACAATTAAAACCCGTCATTTTATCCATCTTCACGAAAATTCCCGTTTCCCGACCCGTTCTGATGGTAACTGAAATTATTTTCCGCAGGAGTGTAAAATTTTCCCAACTCAATTCGATTTGGGATAGACGCCCGATGTTGTTCGCGTTATACGAACCCAAATTCGATTCTATCTGTCCAAATTTGAGATGGGACAGAAATTTTCCAGGCGGCTCCGAATTAGGGTGATCCGCCGGCGATTTCAGGGAGGAGCGACATGCGCGGCAGCCTGGTATTGGCGATTAGCCTCTGGGCAATCGTTCCGGCTGTTTCTGCACAGAACGCCCGGCCGGACGATCCTGGGGCGAACAATTCCCCTGCGCCTCAAATCGGCCGGGTGAACCAGAATTCGAAACCGACCCCGAGTGACGACCCGCCACCCGCCGTAGCGACCCCCGCCCCGGAGCCGAAGAAAAGTGGACCGATTCGCGGCGTCAATCTGACTGACAATGACACCAAAATTCAAGCGACCAAATATCAGGGCGATCCGCCGAGCGGTAATGATATTCACCGGCCAAGCGACATCGGCGGTTCCAGCAACTCTTCCAACAATCAGAATAATTCAGGCAGTTCGGGAGCCTCATTGGGGGTGCCGCGCAGTGGGGGCATCGGTCAGTCGAGTGACGATGACAACCCGGAAGAAAAATACAACTGGGGAGCGCCCGGGAGCAATAATGGCTCCCCCAAGTCCTCGCCGAGCCGACAAAGTAATGGAGACAATCCGAAATCTACTACTCCTGGAAAGCTGACCAAGCAGGAAAAAGGATACGACGATTTCGACAAACTGCCTTCTGAGAATCGCGGCGTGGGACCACCCCCGGTTGGCGGTTCTGGCCCCAGTTCGAACAATGACTGGCAGTTCGGGGATAACATGAAGGGTTGCTACAACTACGTCCGCAAAAACGTCTTTCAAAGCGACCACGATTTCGATGACTTCATGTCGATCACCAGCAACCCGCTCTATGGGGAAGATCCTCGAACGCTGACGGAATTACGGCCGATTTTCATGTATCAAACCATCCCGGGAAGTAACTTTTTCTACCGGGGCGGCAATATCGAAACGCTGGTTTTGCAGGGACGCTTGGCTTTCGGAGATCGCTTTTCGGTGGTCGTCAACCAAGTCGGTTGGACCTTCTTGAACCCCTCCAGTAATTCGCCACTTCATAGCGAAACGGGTTTCATGGAAATGCACTTTGGAGCAAAATATACCTGGTTGCGCGATCGCGATTCGAACTGGATCAGCGCCGTGGGTATGAACGTGGAGTTACCGACCGGACCGGGAAACGTTTATCAGAATACCGGGACTCTGGGCCTGCAACCCTATCTAAGCTTTGCTCACAAGTTCGGGAAAACGTCTTATGGGACCTGGGGGCTCGCTGACACGTTCGGCGTGGACTTCAGCGTCGACAAGGATCGCACGGAATTCTTCTACAACACGATCCATCTCGATTACGACATCGCGAACATGAAGCGGTTCTACCCGTTCATCGAATTGAATTGGTTCAACTACTTCCAAAAAGGGGCCGCCAACCCGTTCCTGAATTTCCAGGGGGGCGATATCGCCAACACGGGAGCCTCGTACGGCGGGACGAATTACATGGATCTGGCTTTTGGTAGCCGGTTCCGAATTACCGAAGCCTGGGAAGCGGGTTTGGGACTCCAATTCCCGATTTCCAGCACTAAAGACCTGAACAACTTCCGACTGACCGTCGATGTCATCTGGCGCTACTAAAACACCTGAGTGAACCGTCAATTACAGCTTCTTCTTGGCGGCGTACTTGGGCGGTTCGGGATCGCCGATCGCCTTCAGCAATTCTTCGACAATATCATCGCTGCTCTTACCTTCGGCTTGAGCCTGAAAGTTGGTACCGATGCGGTGTCTCAGAACGGGGATGGCCGCTTTCTTGATATCGTCGATGGCGACGCTAAACCGGCCATCCATCGCGGCGAAGGCTTTGCCGGCCGAGATCAAATATTGACCCGCGCGAACGCCTGCCCCAAAATCGACCATTTTGCGGATGAACTCGGGAGAAGAAGGGTCTTTCGGCCGGCTGGCCCGCACCAGACGAATGACAAAATCGATGACAAAATCCCCCACCGGAACGCTGCGAACCAGCTTCTGCAGGTTCAGAATCGCTTTGCCGGTGAGTACTTTTTGAATCTCCAGCGATTCATCCCGGGCCGTCATGGAAAGAATTCGTTTTTCCTCGTCGATCGAGGGGTAATCGACTTTGACATTGAACATAAAGCGGTCGAGCTGGGCTTCGGGGAGTGGATAAGTCCCTTCCTGCTCGATCGGATTCTGAGTCGCGATGACAAAGAATGGATCGGGGAGATTGTAGGTCTCCTGACCATTGGACACCTGGCGTTCCTGCATAGCCTGCAGCAAGGCCGCTTGAGTTTTAGGCGGCGTTCGGTTGATTTCGTCCGCGAGCAGAATGTTCGTGAAGACCGGCCCTTGCACGAAGCGAAACTCCCGCCGTCCCGCTTCATTTTCATCGAGAATTGCGGTGCCGGTGATATCCGAGGGCATCAGGTCGGGAGTGAACTGCACCCGCTTGAAACCCACATCCATGATTTGCGCGATGGAGGAGACCATGAGCGTTTTGGCCAGCCCGGGCACACCGACCAGCAGGCAATGGCCCCGGGTAAAAATGGCCGCGAGTATCTGTTCGATGACATCCGTCTGGCCGACGACGACCTTGCGGAGTTGCTCGATCATCTGAGTCCGGGTCTGGGCGAACTGAGAAAGGTATTCGCTGATGCGCTCGTTGCTCACGGTTGGTCCCTTACTTCATCCGATACTGTCGAATTAATTTATGGAAAATGGAGGAAATGAGCCCCTGGGGGGAAGTTCCGAGTAGGAAAAATCCGCCGCGGAAGCCTGCAGCCAACCCGATCTGACAACTTATAATCCGGCTATTCCGCTTTGATGCCCTTCTTGGCCAGCAGTTTCCCCAAGGATTCAATGCCCAGACGGGGTTCGTCTATCAATACGCCGGCCATTTCCGTCAGGATGTATTCTTCCAGGTCGTCGCCATTCCAGCCTTGCGAAGTCAGTTCCTTGCCGATTTTTTCCAGACAGTGATCGCGCAGTTTATCGGTTTGCCGCGAAATCGTGCCTTCGTGGACTTTCAACCGGCTGGCGATATCGCGCTGCGAAAAACGGTAGCGCCAGCGCAGGCCCAGTAGCAGAAGTTCCTGTTCATCCAGTTCATCCAGCCAGGCACGGGCAGCCGTTATGAAAGCTTCGTGCCAGCGGGTTTCGGTTCGCGGCGGGATAGGTAGCGATATATCGTCATCGGGCAAGGCCTGGGTGTGGCCGTGCGATCGAAGCTTCGAGACGTGCCAGTTCTGAAAAATGCGAATCAACCAGGGCGTCAGTGGCCGCTGGCCGTCGTAGCGAGCCAGAATGGGGATGGAGCGTTCGGATTCGGGCACCAGCAGCATCGAGTAGAATTCGTGCACCGCGTTTTCCTGGCGTTCCTCATCGCGCGGATAAAGCCGATGAGCCCGGGTTCGCAGAGCATCCATTAACAAGGCATCGCTTCGACCGGCCTTGACGGTAAAGAGACGTTCCCAGGCCCACTTCTGCCGCTCCAGGCAGCCGATGCACAAATACCAGTCTTGGGCGTACATGGTTTCGAGATAAGTGGAAAAGGGCATACTGTTGGGCTGTTTTTCGACGAAAACCTGGTAAGTTCGCTGAATATGCGTGGAGAAACCCTCCAGGGTCAGCTCGATGCGGGGCATCTGCATCCGGCAGAAGTAGTAGAGCATCGCTACGCGGGGATTCACTTCCATGTCGGCATTATACGAACCGGAAAATAGGGGCGTGCGATTCATTTTTTTCAGATCTTCAAGCAATCTACTTTCATCACTTGTAAACTAGCCAAAATTTTAAAATGGGAATCCAAACGGGCATCAAATGGCCAAGTCTTTTGATTGCGTAGTCATCGGTGCGGGGGTGCTCGGATTGGCGCACGCCTACCACCTCGCCCGGCGAGGGAAAAAGGTTGCCGTTCTCGAACGGCATCCGCAGGCCGTGGGCGCTTCGATCCGGAATTTCGGCATGCTCTGGCCCATCGGTCAGCCGGGGGGCGATCTTACAGATTTGGCCATGCGTTCCGTCGATATCTGGAAAGAAGTGCTCGATGAAGCGGGGATCTGGTACAACCCGTATGGCTCCCTGCATCTGGCCTACGAAGAGGATGAAGCCCAGGTTCTGAAGGAGTTCTGCGGATTACCGGAAGCCCGAGGACGGCGGCTGGAACTTTTGGACCCCAGCCAACTCACTCGCCGGTTCAGTTCGGTCCGGGCCGAGGGATTAAAACTCGGCCTTTTCAGCCCTTCGGAAGTCTGCGTCGATCCACGGGAAACCATCGCCCGGCTACCGGAATATTTGCACAAAAAATATCACGTTCAATTCTTCTGGAATACTCCCGTTCAAGCGATCGATTCGCCCAAAATCCACACGAATCACTGCGAATTTCACGCAGATAAAATACTACTCTGTACCGGCTCGGACTATCAACAGCTTTATCCCGAAGCCTTCGCCAGCGAAGGCATCCGGCAGTGCAAGCTTCAGATGTTGCGAACGCCGCCGCTGCCCAATTTCAAATTAGGCGCCCACCTCGCCGCGGGTTTGACGCTGCGGCACTACAAAGCTTTCACCAAGTGCCCTACCCTGAAAGAGCTGATCGCGCGCTTCGATCGCGATCTGCCGGAGTATCATCATTATGGCATTCACGTGATGGCCTCGCAAAACGGGCTCGGGGAACTGGTGCTGGGGGATTCGCACGAATACGGCGATTCCATTGAGCCCTTCAACAAGGAACTCATCGACGAGTTGATCATCAAATACCTGAAGAAATTTCTCAACCTCGACCCGATCATCATCGCCAGTCGATGGCACGGCGTTTATGCCAAACATCCCACAGAAGCTTATCTGATTCGAAATCCCGCACCCGGCGTAACCGCGGTGAATATGGTGGGGGGAGCGGGTATGACACTTTCATTCGGACTCGCGGAACGAGCCGTTAAAGCCTTATTGGGAGAGAGCTATGCCGATTGAACTGGTGGTATGCGATATCGCGGGGACCAGTCTGGAAGACAACGATGCTGTCAGCCACTGCTTCCGAGAGGCACTTTCGGAGGCTGGCTTGCAGGCCCCTTCCACCTTGATCAACAGCGTTATGGGAATTCACAAGCCACTGGCCATCAGGCAGATTATCTCCGAAATTGGTGGAACCCATAAAGAAGCGTTTCTGGCTCAGGCCGATGTCATCCATCACGATTTTGTGAAACGCATGATCGACTATTACACCCACGATCCCGAAGTCCGGGAAGTTCCCGGGGCTTCCCGAGTCTTCGCCGAACTCCGCGCGGCCGGGATCAAAATCGCCCTGGATACGGGCTTCGGTCGTAAAATTACCAATGTGATCATTGAGCGCCTGGCCTGGAAAAATTCAATAGATGCCTCCCTATGCAGTGATGAAGTCCTGCGCGGCCGACCTCATCCGGATCTGATCCTGCAACTTATGGGTATTCTCGGCGTCAGCGATCCCAAAAAAGTCTGCAAGATCGGGGACACGCCGAGTGATTTGCAGCAGGGAACCAAGGCTGGCTGCGGCTACGTGGTAGGTGTTACCCAGGGTTCACACACTCGCGAGCAGCTTATGAAAGAACCGCATACCCATTTAATTGGGACAATTGCCGAGCTTCCAAAGCTTCTAGGCATTGCCTAGAGCCTGCGGTTTTCCCAAAAGGACTCCGAGGAATTCAATTGCCGGAGGAAGCAAAACTATTGCTTCCTCCCGGTCGAGCGGTTACTTTGGTATCATGCTCCCCGATACGTCTTCTCTATGGCCTCAAACCCGCGCACAGAACCGTCGGCAGTTTTTATGCGAGGCGGGCGGCGGTCTCGGAGCAATAGCTTTAAATTGGTTGATGGCCCAGGACTCCGCAGCGGCTGAGCAAAAGCTCAGTACGAATCCCTTAGCAGCTCGAAAACCACATTTCTCCCCCAAAGCAAAGCAGGTAATATTCCTGTTCATGGTCGGCGGTCCGAGCCAGATCGATCTATTCGATCCCAAACCCGCTTTGGAAAAATATGCCGGGAAGCCTCTCCCCGAATCGACCGGCCGTCCGAAAAGCCAGTTTACCGATGGCCAATCTCCACTGCTTCCCAGCACTCGAAAATTCAAACGCCAAGGCAAGAGCGGGCTTTGGCTCTCCGATTTGATGCCTCACCTGGCCAATTGCGTGGATGACATTTGCTATTTGAACAGCTGCTGGTGCACCAATACGATCCACGCCCCGGCCATGTACGAACTGCACACCGGCCGCACGCTCATGGGCTACCCCAGTCTGGGTTCGTGGGTCACGTACGGTTTGGGATCGGTGAGCGACAACTTACCCGCTTATTGCGTCTTGACTCAGCCCGAGGGGGTTCTCGAAGGCGGCGCCCCCTGTTGGGGATCCGGTTTTCTGCCGGCTTTGTATCAGGGGACGGTTTTCCGGAAAGGCAGTACGCCGATACTGAATCTTCGACCGCCGAATACCATCGGCGAAGAACAGCATAAGCAAACGTTCGATTTCGTAAAGAAATTGAACGAGCGGCATCCGGACGCCCAGGATTCCGAACTGGCGGCCCGGATCGCCAGCTATGAACTGGCATTTCGGATGCAGCAGCACGCTCCGGAAGCGGTCGACCTCAATCGCGAATCGGCCAAAACCAAGGAAATGTACGGCCTGAATCGCAAAGAAACCGCCGATTTCGGAACCCGGCTGCTGCTCACACGCCGTTTGATCGAGCGGGGAGTGCGATTCGTGCAGGTCTACTCCGGGGGCGGTCCGCTGGTGACACAATGGGATGCCCACGACGACCTGAATAGTAATCATGAAAACATGTGTGCCCGCGTCGATCAGCCGATTGCAGCACTGCTGACCGATCTGAAACAGCGCGATCTGCTGAAAGATACCCTGGTCGTCTGGTGTAGTGAATTTGGACGAACCCCGAATACGCAAGGGGGGCGCGGTCGAGATCACAACCCGCTGGGTTATACAATGTGGTTTGCCGGCGGCGGTGTTAAAGGGGGCCAGGCCATCGGAGAAACCGATGAATTCGGCCTCAAAGCGGTGAAAGACCGAATTTCAGTCAATGATTTTCATGCCACCCTCTTGCACCTGCTCGGATTGGACCATGAGAAGTTAACTTTCCGTCATAATAGTCGCGACGAACGCCTGACAGATGTGGCCGGGGAAGTCGTCCAGAAAGTATTCGAATAAACCGCGCGAGCTGTTCGAAAAGAATCAGATGCCTGAAGCCAAGCTAAATGAAAGTGAATTGCGAAACCTCATCGAACGGTTGCTCGTTCGCTTTGGGGATTCGATTGAGTTTTGGACTATTGCCTGCTTGACACAACAAGATCTGGGCAATCCCCGTCAGTTCATTGCGGAACAATGGGATAGCCTTTCGCGAACCGTGCAGGAGTTGCGTAATCAGATCGCGACATTGAACAGTTCGGCTCACCCCGCTCTCAACGAACAGCTGGCGAAACTTGGCATGGCAACGGCGGACTTGCAAAACATTTTCGACGTGCTGGCCAACTATCGCGAGGTTCCCATTCAGGAACTGGAAGCCGTCATTCATAAATTGAACATCCTGTGGTCGGACTGGAAGAACCGCTTAACGCTGATCTCGGCACTGGTCCCCCTTCGCGCGCCGCTTCCCGGACTCAGTAGCGAACAGGAAGTTTTTTACCAGCATGCCCTCGACTCGCTGTTTGACCGCTTCTATAGTTCCCGTCAAACCCACGCGCCCTCCCAGATTTATCGCTCGTAAGAACAGCCCATCGAAAGGATTTCCATGCGATACATCCTCCTGAGTCTGCTCCTTTTCGCGGTCCCGGTAACCGCCCAGGAAACTCCGGCGCGCGAAGTACCCTGCAAGTTGATTCCCGATATCGTCTACGAAAAGGTCAAGGATAAAGAGATCAAAATCGACCTGGCAATCCCAGCTAAGGGCGAAGGGCCCTTCCCCACGGTGCTCTGCGTGCATGGCGGGGCCTGGCGGCTGGGAAGTCGCAAGGAATTGACGGGGCTGATCAAACTGCTGGCTTCACAGGGGTATGTGGCCGCCGCGGTGCAGTACCGGCTGGTGCCGGACGTCATGTTTCAGGATCAGATCGAGGATGTAAAAACCTCGGTTCGCTGGTTGCGAGAAAATGCCAAGCAATATTCCATCGACCCAGATCGGCTCGGCTGCATGGGCTTCTCGGCCGGCGGCCATCTGGTCTGTCTGCTGGGGCTGACCGGTCCGGATAATGGCTTCGAAGGCAAGCTGTTTCCGAAACAGTCTTCTCGAGTCAAATGCGTTGTGGATTACTTTGGTCCGACCGATCTGAGCGCCTACGGAAACGATGAAACGGCCCAAAATAGTGTCTTCGAACCAATGCTCGGCGGACGATTCAAGGACAAGCCAGAACTCTATAAAAAAGCTTCACCGCTGACTTACGTCCATAAGGATGCGCCGCCCTTTTTGATTATCCATGGAACCAAGGATCATCTGGTGCCGTATAACCAATCGGTTCAACTCGAAGACAAGCTCAAGCAGGTCGGCGGGAAAGTCAAACTGGTTACCGTCGAAGGGGCCGATCATGGTTTCTTCGGCGAAGATCAGCGGCGAACGACACGGGAAACACTCAAATTCCTCGAAGAGAATTTGAAAAAATGAAGTTGCTCTTCCAAGTAGCGAATGGACGTCGTACCCAACGGCTCTCAACTTCCCTTCGGGAATCCGCCGTCACTCAGCGCTTTGCTTTTCGTCGCTCCTACGGTTGGCTGACGGGCCTGATTGTGTTGCCGATAATCGCCCACGGCTGCCATAAAGAGGAAGATCACGAACTCTCGATTGCGCCGCCAATCGTGAAGAAGCCGCAAAAGATCTTGTCAACCGAGTAGACGAGTCTACAATTCAATTTCGTAAAGCCACCTCGAATCGCAATGGCGGGTAAATGTTTACTCCGTAGCGATCCGTGGTGGTTTTATTTTTTTCATGGAGACAACACCATGCCGACCAAAGCCGACTACCTCAAAGACCCGATCGAACACATCGACATTACCAAGTTCAATCCGGTGCCCCTGGTGAACTCCATGAAGAACATGGCGTTTACTGCGCGGGATCTGGCTCGCGCCGCGGATATCACCGATCGCATGCTCCGCGATGAGGAGTGCGGGGTGATCCTCTGTCTGGCCGGCTCGCTCATCAGTGCCGGTCTGAAAAAAGTCTTCGCCGACGCCATCAAATACAAGATGGTCGATGCGATTGTCAGCACCGGAGCCAATATCGTCGATCAGGATTTCTTCGAAGCACTCGGCTTCAAGCACTACGTCGGCGAAGAGAAATTACGCAGCGGCATGTTCGATGCCGAGCTTCGGGAGCTGGAAATCGACCGCATTTACGACACCCTCATTGACGAAGAACAATTGCGGGTTTGCGACGATGTGATGCACGAAATTTCCGATCACCTCGATAGCGGCGTCTATTCTTCCCGCGAATTCATCCGGGCCATGGGCCAGTATCTGGAAACCAAAGGTTGCAAGACCGACAGTTCCATCGTGTACGAAGCCTACAAGAACGAAGTCCCCATTTTCTGCCCGGCCTTCAGCGATTGCTCGGCCGGCTTCGGTCTGGTCGCTCACCTGCACGCTCGGGGCGATGCTCCGAAGATCGCCATCGACAGCGGCAAGGATTTTTACGAACTGACTCGCTGCAAGATGGCCAACCCGACGACGGGTCTGTTCATGGTCGGAGGGGGAGTTCCAAAGAACTTCGCCCAGGATATCGTGGTGGCCGCCGATGTGCTCGGGCATGACGCCCCGATGCACAAGTATGCCATTCAGATTACCGTAGCCGACGTCCGCGATGGCGCTCTGTCGGGCAGTACACTCAAAGAAGCGAGCAGTTGGGGTAAAGTCGATTTGGCTTATGAACAGATGGTCTTCAGCGAAGCGACTTTGGCAGTGCCCTTGATCATGGGCTATGCCTTCCATCAGGGCGGCTGGAAGAATCGCAAAGGCAAACGATGGGCGGAGATGCTGGAAGGCGTCACCGCAGAGTAATGTTTTTTGCCCCTCGAGGTTCTCGACTTCAGTCGAGAACCTCCGGTCTTGATCTCAATCCCGTTCGGGTTCTTCGCGATCCCGAAACACGCCGCTCATCAAGTTATCAACGGGAGCGTACTGGTCTCGCAGAAGGATCGGAATGTTTCCAAAAGCCGCTTTCTTCACGGGGGTTGTCATCGCGGCTTCCAGCTTATCCGAATCCAGTACGTAGGTGAAGGAAGGATACGCCAGAGCTCCGACGCCCATGGCCGTTTGTCCTCCAAGACGCGACGCGACCTTTTTCCGCAACACGGCGTGCAGCCCATTCAAATCGATCGGTTGATCGGCCCCGTAAACGATCAAAACGTGTCGGCCGTTAGCCATAATATGCTCACCCCGATCATTGTAGAACGGCACAGAATCAATGAGGTAAACGTACTTGTAGGTTTCCCGCATGGTTCGCACGGCGGCCCGCCAGAGCACACCATCCCGCACCGAGTCAATCAAGGTTAAGAGGTACACTCCGTCGGGTGCCAGAATTTTCTTCAAGGCATCGTTATACTCGCGGGTCATCAAGTGGTACGGCACCGAGAGATCGTTCACGGCATCCTGCATAATTAAGTGATAATACCCCTTTTGTGCTTTCTCGCTGACGTACTGCCGGCCATCCATGTGAATGGGTGTAATCTGGCTCGGTCGCCGCAGTTTCATTTGTTCGGAGAGGACGACTCCGACGCTCCCCAGAAGGTAGCCGACTTCGATGCGTCGGCTGGATAAAGCCAGTTTTTCGTAAGCGATCCGGGTTACCCCGGGATCGATTTCCACGACATCGGTATGTACTTCGGGCAGAGTGTAATCGACCCAGCGCGGGAATGTGTAACCGCCGCCGCCGATGACGAGGCATTTCGTATCGGGGTGATGATCCAAAGCCAAGCGGAGCAATTCCCCTTGAATCTCCTCGTGCGTGTAACCCAGAAACGAAGGATCGTCGATATCCACAAACGAATGCGACAAGTGATCCAAAGAAAGCGAGGCGACGGCTCGCCCGTGATATTCGGAATTGTAATTGACCCGAATCGCATAATAGCGGGTTTCCAGGTCGAAGCGATTCGAAATGCTGGGAACCAACATCATGCCGAAGCAAGCCGCCCCGATCACAATGCTGCCAACGAACAACAACACGCTGTTCTTCCAGAGCTTACCCACGAGCGCGGCCAGTACGCTGAGCACTAAAGCGATGAGAAGAATCATGCTCCAGGTGCCGAGAGAGGCAATCAGGAAATAGCCGGTGACGAAAGTTCCGACGATAGCCCCGAAGGTACTCACCGCGTAGACCGAACCGGCCACTCGCCCGACGTGGGAGATATCGGGAACGCTCATTCGAATGACTTGCGGGGAAATCATGCCCAGCAGGAACATGGGAATGAAGAACAGAGCGAAGGTCCAACCCACGATCTGGCGGACGAGATCGTGCCCGACCAGTTGAGTGATGGTTTCGACGTAGCCGTAAGTGACATAAAAGGGCTTACCGAAGGGGGGCTCCACCAGCTGATTTTCGTAGATGGTCATCTGCTGGAGTATCGCCGTGATGGCCAGAATGCAGATTGTCGCCAAACCGGCACAGAGCAATGTGGTGGAGAGAATATGCGTGCGAGCGATGCCGTTTTTGAGCATTCGAATTTTCTCTTCGGTCGTCGGCAACAGGAGCATGGTGAGCAGCAGTCCACCGCAACCGGCGCAGATGAGATTGATCCGATAGCCCATGGGTATCTGGATATTTGCCATTTTCTGGATGCGTTCGACCGCGAGCGGGGCAATTGCCAAACCAATGATCGCACCTAGGGAGAAAAGCAGGATACTGGTAATTAGCCGGTTTCCGATCGCAAGCTGGGCCAAACGCGTGAGCAATTTGCCCCGGTCGGCGATAATCCCTCCACAGAAATTCCCGAGGGCGGTCCCGGCCAGCATCACACCGATGATTCCAGTCCAGGAATAGAGCGAAACACCCAGAATCGGGGCCAGATAGCGCGAGGCGGTCAGTTCCAGGGACATGCCGCAGAAGCTGGCGGTAAACACGATGGCATAGGCCCGCCAGAGCTGATTTTTCATCGAATCTTCCATCTTCTCCGGCAGTTGATCCGATTTTTCCTCGCGAGGGGCATGGTAACCGATCAGCAGTGTCAAAAATCCCAATACAGCCAGTGAGGCCGCTACCCCGAGGCTGATCTGATCGAGCGTGTAGTCGGCCATGAAGTAAAAGCCGGTGAGGTAGTTGCCCAGCAGACAACCGAGCGTACTCAGCGCGAAAATCAACCCGGTAATCCGCCCGGCATTGCGAACATCGGAGATCATCAGTTTGATTGTCAGTGGGGTGATGAGGCTCAGGATAAATGCGGGCGCCAGGCAGAAGGCGAAGGCCAGGGCTGGAATTCGAATCCAGAGCGGCAGGTTCTGGTGGATGTCGGTCGCATTACAAATCCGCATTCCCAACAGCATTGTCAGCGAACAGATAGCTCCGAGGATCAGCATCCCGGCCAGTGTGCGCGTCGAAGGATATTTATCGGCAATGCGACCGCCCACGGCATTTCCCAGGGCGATGCCGGTGAGAAAGACGCCGATGACGCTAGTCCAGGTTTCAACGGAAGAACCGATGAAGGGTGCCAGATAACGCCCGGCCAGAAGCTGCAAAACCAAAGAGCCCGCATTGGCCAGAAAAATGATCAAGGCGGCGACGACCATCATGAATGCCGGAACACGAACCATGACAAATCCAGTTGAAGTGGAAGGATATTCGGTTAGTTCTAGGAAATGTGCGAATGAAAACGAATCGGGGAAGAGGCTCTTTCCAAATTCCTTAATCGATACAACCCCACTCCCAGCCAACGCCCGCCAAAAGACTTTCCCGATAAAATATAAATGAGAGAGCGGCGGGACTCCTTTAACTGGAAATCTTCCGCGCGACTTTTCGAGCAGTTAGGGATTTCTTGACAGGGCACCGGCCAAGTCCCTTGCTTCTCCGTGACTACTATGAGAAGATAAAAAGAGACTCGCGCGGAGGAATCTTTTATGGCTCAAGCTGTCGTCGACCCCAATGAGCTGCGCCGTTTTGCGTCGGGATTGAAACGATTCAACAACGATTTGCAGGCCAATCTCGCGTCCGTGCACGGTCAACTCCTCGCTCTGGGCGACACCTGGCGCGATCAGGAACATGAGAAATTCCGGCAGGAATTCGAGGAAACCATTCGCGTCGTCGAACGCTTCATCGACATCGCCAACGAGCACATCCCGTTCCTCATGCGAAAAGCCGAACGCATCGAAGAATACCTGCAACAGCGCTAGGCGGGGACTTCAATAATGGCTGCCGACGTTAAATCGATTGCGGCTCTGGAAGACTGGAAAGTCCATCTGGTGAATTTCCGAACCGATGGGCTGGAAAGCATTACCGCGCTGCATCTGGAAGTTCAAAAAGCCCTCTCCTGGCTCGAAGATACAGAAGCCTACTGGAAGCGGATGGTCCGCCAGACGGAAGAGGAACTCGTCGAGGCCAAAGCCGAGTTGGCCCGGCGGGAAATGCCCGATTTCTCTGGAAAAACACCCGATACCACGCTTCACAAAAAAGCGGTCCAGAAGTGTAAAGCCAAGCTGGAATATTGCCACGATCAGATCGATCTTTGCCGGTCCTGGCGGACGAAACTGCCGCGCATGGTCGGCGAGGAATTCGAAGGCCCTGCCCGCCGGTTCACTAATTTTATCGAAACTGAACTGGCGCGGGGCATCACTGTTCTCGACAAACAGATCTCCGCACTCGAGAGTTATGCCAATATGGGCCAGGTGCCTGCAGCCGCGCCGGCCGCGAAACCGGAGGGGACATGAAAGTCGATGCGGCCCGGGGTCGACTGTACGACTCCCACAAAACTTTGCGACTGCATTGGGAGGACCTTCAGGAGGTCTGGCTCGATGTCGTCAAACAGGAATTCGAAGAGAATCTCTGGGAGCCGATGAATCTTCTGACCCTCGAAGCTCTGCGAGGGATCGACCGACTGGGACAGATTTTCGCGCAAATGAAGCAGGAATGCGAAGGCGGCGAAAACGTTATGTCCATTTCCTGACAGAGACAGCCGCCCATTAGCTACCGTTATTTGTTCTCTACAAGCCGACTCGCTGAAAGCACGGTAACATTCATGTCAAATCGAAATCTTTTCGACCGCGAAGAGCATGCTTTGCGGGAACTGGTCACTGGCATTGCGGAACGTTCCGCCGCGGAAAGTGAACTCAATGCGACTTTCGAAAGCGTCAGCGCCACGGCCAACAAAGAGTTCACCCGCGAAAAGAAAAAAATTCAGTCGCACCGGGAACAGGAAATCGAGCAACTGACTCAGACGCATACCACCCGGATGACCGAGTTGCAGGAGCAACTCGCCACGAAGCTCGAAGATCTGGAGCGCGAAAAGAGCGACAGACTCTCGAAAATCGCCCAGCAGTGCAATACCGCAAAGGAAAAAGCCGAGACCGAATACAAGGAAGCCTACTGGGCGGCCGACTCCATTCACGAGGCGGCCGAGACGGAAGCAAAAAGTGCCCGCACGGAACTGCATCGCAAAGTGGCCGGCGCTCGGGAACGCATCGATACGCTCTGGAAGCATTCCGATGAGATTTTCGGGCAGTGGAAAGTCTCCCGGGAGAGTCTGGCCGAGTTTGAAAAACAGGCCAAAAAACCGACCGAATTTCCTCTCACTGCCCTCCGAGAATCTTTCGACAACGCCGACAAATCGCTCGATGCCATCGAGCATTCCCAACTGGTGAAATGGTCGCGCGGCCTTGGAGCTGGTGCCGTTTTTCTCCTGGTGGCTGGCCTCGGAGTCGGCTTGGGAGTGTCCCAGAACGATCTGAACACCTTTGGCATCGCCGGCGGAGTAGGCGGCCTCGTTCTGGGAATTGTCACTTTCCTTCTTCTGAAGGGAAAAGCCAAAAAATTCGTTGCCGTCAAGAGCCAGGCGTTCGCTTTGCACATGGGTGAGGCCGCGCTGGGAAGCGATGCCCTATACGAATTGAGTGAGAGCGATTTCAAGAAGGCCATTCGCACAGCCGAGGATGTTCGCAAGACCAGCAAAACCAAGGCGGATGACAAATTCAAACCGCATCTGGCGAAAATCGAAGAGAAGCGGGAATCGGAAAACAGCCGTACTGTCGAACGCCACGCCAAAGATCAGGAATCGACTGAAACCACTTACACTCAGGCCATGGAGCAGGAAGAGGGATCGTTCAATCAGTCAATCAAGGACTGCAATGCCACCCACGATAAGCAGTTAGCGGAGGCCGAGGCCGCATTGCAAAAAAAGATCGCAACCGCCACCCGCGAAAAAGAAGCCTCCTGGAATGGCATGAATGACATCTGGCAAAAGCGGTTGAACATTCTCAAAGTGACTTATCAGCAAGTTCAGGAACTGAATAGCGAACGGTTCCTGCCCTGGTCGGCCGAGAACTGGCAGCAACCTCCCCTGCACAAAACCGTCCCGGCCGGGATTCGTATCGGGGAACTCAACGTCAACATTGCCGAGATTCCCGATGGGATTTCGCCTGATGACCGTCTGAAGCCCTCGATACCGACCGAAACCACCTGGCCTTTCTATCTACCTTTTCCCGAGCGCGGGGCGCTGATTCTGAAGGCTCGCGAACAGGGCAAACAGCCAGCCATCGCGGCCTTGCAATCCTTAATTCTGCGTTTCCTGACCTCGGTTCCGCCGGGCAAGGTTCGCTTGACCATCATGGACCCCGTCGGCCTCGGCGAGAACTTCGCCGCCTATATGAATCTGGCCGATTACGATGAAAATCTGATCGGTTCGCGGATTTGGACCGAACCGGGACAGATCGAAAAACGCCTGGCGGATTTAACCAGTCACATGGAAAATGTGATTCAAAAATATCTTCGCAATCAGTACAAATCGATTGAAGAATACAACGCCCAGGCCGGGGAAGTGGCCGAGCCGTTCCGGGTGCTGGTGGTTGCCAATTTCCCGACCAATTTCAATCTGGATGCCGCAAAACGACTAGTTAGCATTGCCACCAGTGGGGCCAGCTGCGGTATCTATACTTTGGTTTCCGTGGATAGCAAAGCCCCCATGCCGCAGGGCTTTCAGCTGGCCGATCTGGAGAATGCCGGCATCATCCTCGAATACGACAGTGGACGATTCAACTGGAAAGATCCGGTGCTGAAGCGCTTCCCGTTGACCACCGAAACGCCACCGGTGCAGGAAGAATTGACTCGCCTTGTGAAATGGGTGGGTGAGCGCAGCCGGGATGCCAACCGCGTGGAAGTGCCTTTCGAATTCGTGGCGCCCAAGCCCGAAGAAGTCTGGCAGAGCAATTCCGCCAAGAGCATCAAGGTTCCCATCGGCCGGGCGGGGGCTACCAAACGGCAGTTCATGGAACTGGGTCTGGGCACCGCACAACATGCCCTGGTCGCTGGGAAAACCGGCTCCGGGAAATCGACTTTGATGCATGCTTTGATCACGAATCTGGCTCTTTGCTACGATCCGGATCAAGTCGAGTTGTATTTGATCGACTTCAAGAAAGGCGTCGAATTCAAAGTTTATGCCACCGAAGGGCTGCCGCACGCCCGAGTTGTGGCTGTGGAGAGCGAACGAGAGTTCGGCCTCAGCGTGTTACAGCGATTGGACGCGATCCTCCGCGAGCGCGGGGAACAGTACCGCGAAGCGGGCTGTAACGACCTGGCCGGTTTCCGGGAAGCTCGGCCCGATTTGCCCTCACCGCGAATTATGCTGATCGTCGATGAGTTTCAGGAATTTTTCGTCGAAGACGACAAGATTTCGCAGGAAGTCGCCCTGCTCCTGGATCGTCTGGTTCGTCAGGGTCGTGCCTTCGGTTTGCATGTCCTAATGGGATCGCAAACGCTCGGCGGGGCTTTCTCTCTGGCCCGCAGCACGATCGATCAGATGGCGGTGCGTATCGCCCTTCAATGTTCGGAAGCCGATGCTCAGTTGATTCTCAGCAAGGACAACGTCGCCGCTCGACTTCTCTCGCGACCAGGGGAAGCCATTTACAACGATCAGAACGGTCTGGTCGAAGGGAACGATCCCTTCCAGGTCGTCTGGCTACCCGAAGAGAAACGAGAAAATTATCTTCACGAAATGCGCCAGCGGGCCGGTACGAAGCATACCCGCGAACCGCTGGTATTCGAAGGCTCGGCCTCGGCGGAAGTGCAGAAGAATGAAAAGCTGGCGAACCTAATTGCCGCAAGAAGCTACCCCGAAAAAGTGCGAGCAACGTACGGCTGGCTGGGAGAAGCCATCGCCATCAAAGACCCGACGGCGGCCGTGTTCCGTAATCAGGGCGGCGCCAATCTGATGATTCTGGGGCAGAATGAGGAAAATTCGTTCTCGATCGCTGGTTCGGTGCTGGTCAGTCTGGCTTTGCAGCACTCACCAGATAAACTTCGGGTCGACATTCTGGATAGCACTCAGGAAGACGATCCCCGGCATGGCCGGATGGAGAAGATGACCAAGCAATTGCCTCATTCGATTAAGTTCGGCGATGTGAATGCGATTGGGCCCATCTTCCAGGAATATGCCAGCGAGGTCAGCAAACGTCAGAAAGGGGAATCGGAAAAGACACCGATGTTCCTGTACATTCAGGGTCTGCAGCGATTCCGAGATTTGCGTAAATCGGACGATGATTTCGGCTTTGGCCGCCGTGGAGCGGACAAGCAGGCCAGCCCGGCCGAGAATTTTGCCACCATCCTGCGGGAAGGTCCGCCTATGGGCGTTCACGTGATTTTCTGGTGCGATTCGCTGACGAACCTGAACCGTTCGATCGACCGCCAGGGAATGCGCGAGCTCGGCATGCGTGTGCTATTCCAGATGAGCCAGAACGATTCCAGTGCGTTAATCGACAGCCCAGCCGCTTCCCGGCTGGGTCGATATCGCGGCCTGTTCGTTTCGGAAGACCTGACCTTCCCTGAAAAGTTCCGGCCTTATAACTTCCCGAGCGACGAATGGCTATCGGGTATCAGTAAGAGTTTGAGCGAAAGAGTGGCCGAGATCCCCCAAAGCGATGCGACGCTCTCGCCGGTGGGGTGAGGCTATCGTATTTCGGTTGACCCGAAACGTTCCTTAGCCCAAAATGTTCGTTAGCTCAAAATGTTCGTTAGCCCGACACGTAAGTGAGGGCAACAATATACGACTCCACAGCCATTCACGGAATACAGCGGGCGATTGTTTTGAAACGGGACTTTTTCCCGTCTTAATTTCCGGTTCCGGTTAGCCCGACACGTAAGTGAGGGCAATAATATACGACTCCACAGCCATTCACGGAATATAGCGGGCGATTGTTTTGAAACGGGACTTTTTCCCGTCTTAATTTCCGGTTCCGGTTAGCCCGACACGTAAGTGAGGGCAACAATTTACGACTCCGAAGCCATTCTCTGAATATAGCGGGTGATTGTTTTGCAACGGGACTTTTTCCCGTCTTAATTTCCGGTTCCGGTTAGCCCGACACGTAAGTGAGGGCAACAATATACGACTCCACAGCCATTCACGGAATACAGCGGGCGATTGTTTTGAAACGGGACTTTTTCCCACTTACTGCCCTCACTTACGTTTCGGGCTAACGAAAGCAGGCTAACCAAGACGGCCCAACCAACTCTGTTTTTCTTTGCAAATTCTGTCCCAATGTAAGGTCGAACCGCGATTTCAGGTAAAATAAAGGAGTCGCTAAAAAGCTGAATGACGAGAGCTCACGCATGGCTACGATCCCGCTGGAAACCACGTCCGCCGAGCAGCAAAAAGAAAAGACCGGGCTGGGCAATTACTTCATTGCCAACTATCCGCCCTTTTCTTTCTGGAAGCCGGATTATCTTTCGGAGGCGAAAAAAGCTCTGGAATCGCCCCCTACCCCCAACACTCCGCTGGGGCTCTATCTGCACATCCCATTCTGCCGGAAGCGCTGCAAGTTCTGCTACTTCCGCGTCTATACCGACAAGAACGCCAAGGACATCGAAGTCTATCTCGATGCCCTGGTGAAGGAAGTCTCCATCCTCGCTCAACAGCCGGTGGTGGCCGGTCGCCCCTGGGACTACGTCTACTTCGGCGGCGGCACCCCTTCCTACCTCAGCGCCAAGCAACTCCAGTCGCTCATGGAACGCTTGCAGGAAATCAAGCCGTGGGATCAGGCCCGGGAAGTGACTTTCGAATGCGAGCCGGGCACCTTACAAAAACCGAAACTGGAGACTTTGCGAAAGCTCGGAGTCACCCGCATCAGCCTGGGGGTCGAAAATTTTAAACCGGAAATTCTTCAGTACAATGGCCGGGCGCACCTGGAAGAAGAAATTCACCGCGCATTCGGCTGGGCTCGCGAACTGGAATTCCCGCAAATTAACGTCGACTTGATTGCCGGCATGGTTGGTGAAGATTGGGAAAACTGGCGGGATTGCGTTCGCAAAACGATTGCGCTCAGCCCTGACAGCGTGACCATTTACCAGATGGAACTTCCTTACAATACGGTCTTTTCGAAAGAAGCCAAGGAACTGGGGGCGGACGAACCACGCCTGGCCATCGCCGACTGGCCGACGAAGCGGGCCTGGGTGGAGTATGCCTTCAAAACCTTCTGTGAAGCGGGTTATGAAGTTTCCAGCACGGTAACAGTTGTGAAGAAGAAAACCCAGTTCGTCTACCGTGACGCCCTCTGGCGCGGTGCCGATATGTTCGGTACTGGCGTAGCCTCTTTCGGCCACATCAACGGCGTTCACATTCAAAACTTGGACACCTGGGAAGCCTACATCGACAAACTCAATCATGGTGAACTCCCCTTAGGGAGAGCGTTTCCCACTACACCCCGCGATCGCCTGATTCGCGAAATGGTGCTTCAGCTGAAGGAAGGCCATTTGGACGACCGCTATTTTCAGCAGAAATTCGGCGTGGATATCCTCCAGGAGTTTGCCCCGGTTCTGCAGAAACTTCAGGACGAGGGCTGGCTGGAACGCCGTAGCGATAAGATTCAAATGACCCCCGCCGGTTTACTTCAGGTCGATAGACATCTGCCCAATTTCTTCGATCCGCAATATATCAGCCAACGATATACTTAAATCCTCTGTAAGTGGATCGATGTCGAATCTGACTTTCCTGATGGGCAAATTCCCCGCCGAATTGCCCACCGATAGACGCTATTGCCGCAATCACATGTGGTGCCGGACCGAAGAGTCGGGCCTTCTGCGATTTGGCTTCAGTTCCTATGCCGTTCGGCTGATGCAGGACGTGTACTTTCTGGACTGGTGCGTCAACGAAGGGGATGCGATCCAGCTAAAGCAGCAAATTGGGAATATCGAGACTTCGAAGGCCGTCAGCGACCTCTTTTCGCCGGTGGCCGGGCAGCTCGTGAGCATTAATCAGCAACTTTTGAAGGATCCCTCGGGCATCAATGTCGATATTTACGGTGCGGGCTGGTTGTTCGATATGAAGGGGGAGCCTGTGCCGACGATGAGCCCCCAGGAATACTTCGAATTTCTGGAAAAAGGTTGGGAGAACACCCAGCGGATCCTGAAAGGGCAGATGGGGGATTGATTCGGCTCTTCCGTTTATTTTTTTCGGAATAGCTCCGAACCATCTAAAAAGGCCCCCACTCATTTCCCGGATGCGTACAATTAAAGAGCCGGGGGCGATCTGGTATCGACCGGGTAATTTGATGTGTTCGTTGCGTGTCGTGGAAGATCTGATGGCCACGTAAAAATCAGGTCAAAACGTTAGATGCTGAACCTACATTCAGCCTGGCTGCCTAATTTAGAGTAGCCACCATGTCCGGGAGCTTAGGTTGAGAGGTCCCGGCGCGGTCGTCAAATCAACCTCGCGGATTCCAGAGTTCTTTCGCAAGAAAGGGCGCTTCGAGGGCGGAATCGGCTAAAAAAACTGATCGATAGTCTGGCAAGAATCCCGCAGGTGGGAGTAGTGTCGGACGAACGGGCTGGTTCGGCCAGCCGGAATACGCCTGATACACACGTAGATACGGGCACTTCTGTGCCACGGGACGCGGGTTCGATTCCCGCCGCCTCCATTAATCCAAGCACTTGCGATTCGTCGCAAGTGCTTATTTTACTGAGAATTAAAGAAAATAGATTACTGCATTTTTATCGTTCAAACCGTCGAACCTATTAATTGACTCCGAATTTCGGAGCCAAGCGGGACGTCTTCCTTCAGCACATTCAGAGGTAGGAGAATCGCAAAAGGATGCTTCGATGTCCACGGATCGCAGTGTTCGATTCCTGCGACAGACGTTTTCAATATTATTCGACTATTCTCCACAACTTCGATTGGATCGCCAATCTTCACTTTGAAGTTGCTAGGTAGCGATTCAAAATCAAGGTCTGAAATTACGATTATCCCACGACCAGTGATCTGAAAAGTTTCGCGAACGTTGAACAAATGCATTTTATGATCATCCGTTCAGAGTCGAGTCGTTCTTTGTATCGTCGAGGTTGTTTTACTAAAATTCTGAACCTTTCGGTTTTTGGCGCACTCTAGACAATTGTTATTTTCGATGCGAGATTTTCCGTCCTCTGTAATTCCGAGGTGCTGATGGTTCAGTCCGAATGTCGTGACCTGATCTTACAGTACATCGCAGCCTACAACTGTTTCGACGTGGATGCAATGCTCGCCCTGATGACCGAAGATGTGAATTTCCGGAATATTTCGGGTGGGCAAGTCACTGCAACGGCATCGGGGAAAGCCGAATTACGAAAATTAGCGGAGCAGACTGCAAAATTATTCCACGAACGCGAGCAGCAGGTGATTGGTATCGAGTTTCGGGGAAACGCCGCTATCGCTTCAATCAAGTACCGCGGATTACTGGCGTCGGACATTACAGGTTTGGCGGTAGCTGGCACTTGGTTGGAACTTCAAGGACTGTCAGAATTTATTTTCTCTGGAGCAAGAATAGCCTCTCTCGTCGACCGCAGTTGAGTAGCTACTTCTGCTGGTTGAGATTGGACAGTTCACGCTCGAAGTAGATCGAAGTGTTTTTGTAGGAGAAGTAACTGATGACGAAAATCCCACGCCAATACAGTCTTGTACGATTTCTCTTCGATTCAATGGAGCTTAAGTACCACAGCCAATACCCCTTCACTCGAAAGGGAGTTTATATCTTCTTCGGTGAAATCCCGAATATGCCCGGGCACTGCGTGGTAGCAGACCATCAAACCGGAAAGTTATACTCCGGTTTTCATACTGAGAATTTCGCCGAACTATCGGAAGACGAAACTTGAGTTTTTGGTTCTGATAGCCTAAGCAGATCGACTTCCACTTATCACCTGAAGCTCTGGATCAATTAGTTTTCCGAAACTCGGATAGAGAATTTTTTAGTCCAATAGCTTTCAAGAGCGGGAAAAGTGTTCGAACTTTCTCTCTCAAGAGTCTTCGCATCGAACAGAATTTTGCCCCTCAGTCCAACACTCAATTCGACTTCTCCCGGAGAATCAGGGTAGGCGATGGACCGAATCTCGAATTCTCATCGCGGCGATGGGGCCGTTGGTATTTCAGAGTTCGGTCGAAGGCATTCGAGTTACGATTCGCAGATTCGGGCCCATTTGGCAGGGAAATCGCGCTTAAATTCCAAGAAAACATCTAATGTCATTAATTGTATTGCGCATCGTTCTTCTTTAGTGGAGGATGTGGAAATCGCTCGCTAGATCGCCCTGGGGTTCCTCGATGTTTCAGCTTTCCGAACTATCTCCCGCGCCGGCGAAAACTCCGTTGACCGATCTCCTCGTCCACTTCGCGGATTTGCCCGACCACCGCCTCGATCGTTGCCAACAACACACGCTTTCGGAAATCATTTTCATAGCCATTTGCGCCGCGGTTTCCGGAGCCAACGACTGGGTGGCCGTCGAAGCTTTCGGCGTGACCAAGATCGACTGGTTCCGGAAGTATCTCCCTTGCCCAACGGCATCCCGAGCCATGACACTTTCGGCCGAGTTTTCCGCTATCTGGACACGGATGCTTTCGAGGCCTGCTTCGCTTCATGGATGGCGGAAATCTGCGTCGGGACCGACCTGCTTCAGGTGGCGATCGACGGCAAGACGATGCGTTCGTCAGGCGGTCCGGGTCAGAAGTGCCTGCACGTGGTCAGCGCGTTTGCGACGGCCAACCGCGTGACGCTGGGCCAAGAGGCGGTGGACGATAAATCGAACGAGATCACCGCGATCCCGGAATTGCTGAAACGGCTGGACATTGCCGGAAAAATCGTGACTATCGACGCGATGGGCTGTCAAAAAAAAATCGCCGAGGCGGTGCGGGAACGGGACGCGGATTACCTGTTGGCGGTGAAGGACAATCAACCGACTCTCTTGGCCGAGATCAAGGCTCATTACTTCAAGCATTTGGAGTCCGGATTCGCCGATGTACCGACGACGTTCTGCGAATCGACGGAGAAGAATCGAGGCCGAGTGGAGTACCGTTCGTGCCTCGTGTTTTCGGACGTCAATTTCTTATCGATGAAGGACGATTGGAAAGGCTTGAAGACGGTGGTCGTGGTGGTGACCGACCGCCGAGAAAACCACAAGAGCGCGAGCGAAATCCGCTACTATATTTGCAGCCGAGCGTCGGACGCTCCGGTGTTGGCGAAAGCGGTCCGGGAACATTGGACGATCGAGAATAATTTGCATTGGTCCTTGGATGTGACATTCGGCGACGACGACAGCCGGGTTCGAAAAGATAACGGCCCTCAGAATTTCGCCAGGATTAAAAGGTTGGCTCTGAGCATAGTAGCGAATGCGAGCGGCAAGGAATCGATGGCAGTCAAACGACTGAAAGCCTGCGCCAGCGATGAACGCCGAGAATTAATTATTCGAGAATTCCTTCAGCTTTAAATGCGATTTCCCTGGCCCATTTGGGCATCCTATATATGCTTAATCTTGGCGTTGAGACCAAACTCAGGACTGAAATTTTATTAGCTGTGAGCCGGAATGCTGTTTAGAATATGATCCTATTCGATCCGATACAGGAACCTCGACATGTCTCCCACGAAAATTCTGAGCCTGCTCGTACTTCTCTCAATTAATGGAGTCGCCTTCTCCTATCCTCCGCCCCCCAAAAGCAAGGTGAAGACGCTAGCCCAATACACCAAGGAAGACATCATCGAGCGACTAATAGGGAAATGGGAAGTTGAAAAAACCAACAACCCCGGGCTGTTACCAGGCTATACATTTAATTTTGAGAAAAACGGAAATTATCACCACGCCGCTCCGATGGGAAACGCTGCTCAGGGGACCTACGAGATCGTGGATGGCAAACTGAAATGCACTTTAGTTGGTGGTCTGAGCGATACCGACACCTTTTTTAAAAAATTAACCTTCGATGAAATGGAAGTCGAAAACGATCAGAAAATTATGATGATTTTGAAAAAGGTGAAGTAGTCACTCCTTTAATTAATTGAACAGAAATACGTGCCCATCAAATAACAAAGCCCGAGTTAAGCAACTGCCTGACTCGGGCTTTTGAAATTCTGAATAGAACTCTTTAAGCACCCGAAATTAGTGTGCCATGCTGCCCGAACCCTGCGGCGGTTCGCGATGCCCGTAGAAGCTGTAAAGCACCGGCATCAGATACTGCGTTAAGAGCAGTGAAGTGATCATCCCTCCCACAACTACGATCGCGAGTGGGCGCTGAGTTTGCACGCCGATCGGTTCAATGAAGCGGAAGTGCCCGGTGTGATCCCAGGCCGGTCGAAGTGCCAAGGCCGCCGGGAGCAACCCGAGAATGGCGGTCATGGCCGTCATAACGACCGGGCGAAGACGTTTTTCTGCCCCTTCCAGAATGGCTTCCCGCAAAGGAACTCCGTGAGCCCGTAAAGCATTGAAGTAAGAGACCATCAGAAGACCGCCCATGATCGCCACGCCAAACAGCGACACAAACCCCACGGCGGCGGAAGTGCTGAAGTTCGTTTCGGTCAGGATCAAAGCCCAGATGCCACCGACAGTAAGAGCTACCACGTTCGATAGCACCACAATCGCATCCAAGAGGGAATTGAATGCCATGTAAAGCAGCACGAAAATCATCAGGAGAGCCATCGGGATAATTAACATCAGACGCGCTTCGGCGTCTTGCATCTGCTCAAACTCACCGCTCCATTCCGTGCGGTAAGGTGCGTTAATGAGATCGGCAGTCTTGGCCTTCGCTTCCTCCACGGCACCTGCCAGGTCGCGATTTCGCACGCTGAATTTAACTGCAATCATGCGTTTGCCCTGCTCCCGGAAGATCATTGAGGCCCCGGGACGTACGAAGCTACCGTCTTTCCCCTGCTCGCCGTTGGAATCCACAAAAGGTGTCACCAGTTTACCAAGTGGAACTCGTGGCGTATTTCCGAAATAATTCGTGGTGCCGTTGAACTGGCTGCCCGTCAAGGCGGGCCCAAGATTCTGCGTGCCGTTGGGTGCTAGACCTACGGATTGGCCAATCCCCCGATTAGAGCCGATCTGAGGCTGCCAGCCGCTGAAAACCTGATTGTTGATGACATCGACGGGAATGTTCAGGATCGAATGAACGTTATCTCGAAGCGGTTTGGGGAATCGAAGGCTGATGTCGAATCGCTTTTCCCCTTCGATCATCGTCGAGAATGCCTGACCCCCAACGGCAGTTTGCACCACGTTTTGCAGATCGGCGACGCTGACTCCCCATTGCTGGCACTTTACGGGATCCCAGGGGATTTCCAGGTTGGGCTGTCCCATGACGTTCATCGTGCCGACGTCTTCGATACCCTGAATATCTCGGAGTCTCTTCTCGACCTGCGCGGCCAATTTTTCGAGTTCTTCCAGATCGGGGCCGAAAATTTTGACAGAATTATCACCTTTAACTCCCGAGATCGATTCCATCACGTTGTCGCGAATGTTCTGCGAAAAGTTCCAGTCGACCCCAGGTGTGGCTTTACGTAGATCCGACGTCATTTCTTCGATCAATTCGGTCTTGGTTCTGGGTCGCGTACCGTTGAAGTGGGACATCCAACCCTCGGTTTGCTTGACGGCAGGCCATTCACCGCGCGGCTTCAAGGGAACGAAAAATTCCGACTTATAGAAACCTTCGGGGTCGGTACCGTCGTCCGGGCGCCCCATTTGATTGGCTATGGCATCGATTTCCGGATATTTCATCATCACTTTGCGCGCTTCTCGCGAGCCATTGGCAACCGTATCGAGGGTAGCATTTCGAGGGAACATACCGCGTACCCAGAGATTCCCCTCTTCCAGTTCCGGCATGAATTCGCGACCCAAATGATCCTTGGCATAAACGATTGTGAAGGCCAGAAAGGCCAGCATGCCCAAGATGAAGAACCAGCGCAGGGCCAGCATATAGTCGAGAATGTGAAGGTAGACGGCCTTCATGGTACGGACCAGAAAGTTGTCCCGGGCTTCTTTGATATGACCGAGAAATAACCGGCAGAGGACGGGAGTCAAGATGGTGGCCAGCATAAGCCCTCCCGCCAGAGCAAATGCGTAAGTATCGGCCATTGGCCCGAAGAGTTGCCCCTCGGCCCCCTTCATGGCAAAAAGAGGGATAAAGGCCACGACCATAATCAGAGTCGAAAACAGCAGTGGACGCGTGATTTCACCGCTGGACTGTTTGATTCGCTCTTTTAGTGTTAATTCGGAGTGTTCATTGGAAGTGAGTTTACGGAAGATGTTTTCCGCCATGATCACTGAGGAGTCCACGATAATTCCGAAGTCGACTGCCCCGATAGACAGAAGATTTGCTGACTTGCCCCGAGCATAGAGCATCGAGAAGGCAAACAGCAATGCCAATGGAATATTGATCGCCACAATCAGAGCTACGCGAACATTTCCGAGGAACATCAACAGAATCACGGCGACCAGACTGATTCCAACGACAAGATTTTCCTGTACGGTCTCGGTGGTGATTTCGATGAGTTCTGTTCGGTCGTAGTAAGGTTCCAGTTTGACCCCGGGCAGAGTCGTCCCGGTTTTGGGATCATTCAATTCCGCAACTTTATCTTTCACGGCTTTCAGAGCGGGCAAAGAGTCTTCGCCTTTCCGGAGTAGTACGATGCACTGAACTTTTTCGTCTTCATCCTGCCAGACGACCGAACCGTCTTCACGAGTGATGTCGAGTTTGTTCGCATCTTTCTTCGGCGTACTGAGACTCACTTTACCCAGTCTGGTCTGATTACTGACCACTACCCCTTTCTGGCCGATTTCAATGCTGTTCAGCAGAGGACCGCCTTCGACCAGATCTTCGACCCGAATCGGCACGTTGTTGTAGGTGGTTACCACAGTTCCGCGGATTGATCGAATACGCCGTTCGTCTTCGGATCGGAGAATCTTCGCGGCCTTGAGCGGATCAGCCGCGATCACACTTTTGGACTGCATCGGATCGGACCCGCCCCCATAGAGACCCACGTTACGAACGTTGATGGCATTCGCCCCTTGCAGCAGCACATCGCCGCCGCTGTTCATATTGGCGTTAGCGATAGCATTCTGAATCTGCGAGAGGGTCACGCCGTAGCGTCGCATCCGATCGGGATCGGGAAGAATCTCATAACGTTTGACGGTGCCACCGGCACTGGTCACGTCGATAATTCGCGGCACCCGCCGAAATTCTCGTTCCAGTGCCCAGTCTTGAAGAGCTTTCAAATCATTCAAGGTGTAGACATCCCGGCCACCTTCTTTGGGGCAGCTCAAGGTGTAGCGGTAAATTTCGCCCGTGGGGCTGGTGGGAGAAATGACTGCGTTGACGCCGTTGGGTAGCGGTTGAGAAATGTTCGCCAGACGATTGAGAACTTCCTGTCGAGCTTTGGTGTACTCCATGCCATATTCGAATTGCAGACGCAGGTGAGCCAGACCGAACAGCGAACGGGTTCGGGTATATTTCAGATCGGGCATCCCAGCGAGGGTGATTTCCAGTGGAATGGTCACCTGCCGTTCGACTTCTTCCGCACTTGCACCCGGATACTGCGAAATCACCTCGACGATCGAAGGAGAAGGATCCGGGTACGCTTCGACATTGACGTTCTTGAACGAATATGCGCCAAAACCGATCAATACCGCAGTCAGGAGCAGCACTACGAGTGTATTTTCGAGAGCCCAACCGATGAGACGCTGAAGCATGAGATTCTCTAGGATGCGGGACGATATTCGAAAGGGAACCGAGTTCCCAGCCCCACATATGAAGGGCTGGCGATAACGATTATGCGATTCCCAGCGGGTTAATTATTTCTTGTCGCTTTGCGATTGCAGGTTCTGCAACTCTCCAGCGAGTTCCAGGGCTCCCCGCTGAACGACGATTTCGCCCGGTTTGATTGCTTCCGCGCCGTTCTTCTGATCTTTGGTCGAAGGAACCTTCCGCAGAAAAATCTTTTCGCGACCGCGAACGGCCACTGACACGATTCGACGAGTGAATTCATTGTCAGCTCCCGTTTTTACGAACACGACGGGACCATCATTATCCTCGACTATCGCTTCGGTAGGTACTGCAACCAGATCGGGATCGGGTAGCAGGTTGATTGCAGCCGAAACCGCTTCGCCCACGAAATGGTTGCCCTTCAAATTATCGACCCAGCCGGTGATGGTACCGGTGTGCTGAGCGGGATCGATCACAGACCCCAGTTTATCGAAGGCGCCGACTTCCTCGCCAGCGGCGGGATTAGCCTGGAAGGTGATTCGCCAGCTGCGGTGCTTGGCGGCAATTTCTTTTTCCATTTCCACACCCGGGCTATTGTTGGTCGGGTAGGTTTCGTCCCAACGCGAGATTCGCTCCAACTGTTGAATTTTGAAAAGATCTTCTTCATAGGCGTGAACCAGCACTTGCAGCCGATCCAGTTTAGCGATTTTAAAAAGATCCACCGTCGGATCGACGATATCGCCGATCGTCACATTCTTCTCGACAATTTTTCCATCGAAAGGGGCTCGAATAGCGACTTCCGCCCAGCTTCGTTCGACTTCGAGATCCGCCACGCCTTTGCTATCCGGCAGTTTTATCACGGGGGCTTTATCGCCTTTGAGCCGTTCGACTTCCTTGTTCAGAAAATCCATTCTCTCGGCTTCCCGCTTCACGGCGGCAATCTCTTCCTCGGTCAACTGCCAGGAACGCAGTGTGCGTTCCGCCCGCCCCACGGCAATCACATCCTGCATGAAGGAGCGAATGGCCGTGGTTAATTGATTCAGGGACACAATGCCCGTTTCAACCGACAGATATCGCTCCAGAACTCGCTTGTCGGCCATCATTTGCGAAGTTTGATCGACCAGTTCGCTTTTCTTTTCGCCGATATCCTTGCAGAACACGACGGCCAGGATCTGACCCTTTTTCACGTAATCGCCGGGACGCAAGCCATTCTCCGGAACTATAGAAAGCCGTTCGGAGGTACTGGAGCTGTCGCCTTTCAGACCGATTTTGGTGATTTGACCCGCAAACAGGCTGTGAACTCGAGCTAATCGATTCGGATCGAGAATCGTGGTGCCCGGGAGTTTCAGCGCTTCGGGAGCGGGGGAATCTTCCACCTTGGCCAGGGTGAATCTTGGGCTAGTGAGCAGTTCCTTATCGAGAATGATGGCATCCTTGATAACTTTGCCTTCTTTATCTCGAGCCAGCTCAACCAGCGATTTTGGTTCTTCGTGCTTTTCCGCGGTTACGGTTTTCGGCTTCAATGATTCGTATTTTTCAGTGAGCCACGACCAGTTGAAACAAACCGCTACCACCAGGGCCACGAAAATCGCCGGCTTTAGACCCCGTTTGAGCCAAGTTCCAATAGAACGCTTGTTCTCAGCCATTAAAAAACCTTAATCAGAATTTTCTGCAGTTGGTATTCACTGCACTGCAATTTATGCGCCTAACTCCTGGAGCTGGTCGCTAGCAATCCATGGTAACCAAATCACTTACGTTTCTTGGGTATTATCTGTTCGATTGAAATTGAATCTGAGCGAAAACACGCCAGGAGTGGTCGACTGGAAACCACAGAGGTCGGCAGACGACCTCAGCAATTGTGAAGATTTGCTATCGATTTGGGCAGACAACTAAAAAAATAGGTATTAAGCCGGAAGTCAGAATAGAGGCTCTGTTCTTCATTCGCGAACAGATCCTCAAATATTTTTTTTTGTGACGTAAACTCGGCTTTAAGGAAACTTCTCCATCTGCATTAAGCCTGAAAGCTGGGCAGCGTTTGTCCAAAGATTCTGCAGGGCATCAATGTAGTCGCTATTAGCCTGAATGGCCGTTCGTTGAATCTGCAGATAAGTGGCGAAGTCAAAGATACCGTTATCCAGGCCGGCTTTTATCAGACGGGCCGCCTCTTTAGAGTCTGCCAGAATACCCTTTTCGAAGCTATCCACCGTCTCCTTGGCCGCCAGATACTGGCTCAGGAGATTCTCAGCCTGGTTAACCAACGTCAGACGAATTGAATCGATATTCTCGATGGACGAGGAGACGTTTGCCCGAGCGGCCCGAATATTCCCCTGGTTGCGATCCCATACTGGAATCGTAAAGCTCAGATTCAACCAGAACTGATCGGTATTTTGTTGACCGGGCACCAGGCCAAACTGGTAGGCTGGCCCAATGGTGGGATTCGGGTATGGATCGATCTCCGCTCGGCGTTGCAGTAAACGATTTTGCTGTACGACCGACTGGGCCGCCTTGATCTGAGTGTGCTCCTGAGTGACGAATAGCAGCACCGCTTTTTCATCGAATACAGGATAAGGCCCCGTGACATTTCCGATCAGCGTGCCAGTCACACAACCGGGCACACCGACAAGAGATTCGAGTTGCTTGCGATCGCCATCGAGAATGGCTTCCGCATTTTTCAGCTTCGCTCGCGTGGTATCGTAATCGACTTTCAAAGCCAGAACATCGTAGGTCGCTTTATCCCCCGCCTTCTTGATCTTCTCCACGGTCTCGTACGATTTCTTAACGATTTCCACGATCTCTTTCAGAACTTCGATGCGCTTCTGATCGATCAGCACCTGATAATACTGCTGCCGGACTTGAGCGAGCAGGGACAGCCGATTTTGCTTATAGGTCAATTCCGCCTGTCGAGTCGCTTCGTTGGCCGCGGCCTGATCGAGCCGCTTCTTACCCATCACGGGAATTTCCTGGGTGAAACCGGCGTTCAACGTGGTATTGCGGCCGTTATAGGTGAACGGATTATTGGCGTTGAATTGCGGATTGGGCATCACACCGGCCTGAATTGCCGATCCTTTGGAAGAGTCGATGGCCGCCCGGTCCCGCTTCATGATCGGGTTCATCTGATCGGCCAGATTTTCGAAATACTCGAGCGTCAGAGGTTGATTGCTTTTTGAAGCATCGACCAAACTCTTCACTTCCGTCTGCAGGAAGCTGGTTTGCCGGATATCGCTCGCCGCCGGAAGCTGAGTTTTCATGCCGATAGGTTGCTCGACCAGCACGGCGGCGGGTTTTGCACCCGAGCTGGCAACCACTGGGGCAGTGGTGGTTCCGGCCACCGAAGGGGGTACTTGTGCAGAAGCGGACGAGAGAGCCGGCTTCAAGGATGTGGTGGCCGTCGGGATCTCCGGAGCGGAGGTGTTGGCTCGCGGCACTTGTGCGCATCCCACGCCGATGGCACCTGCTGAGGCGGCCAGCAATCCTTTTCGAATCAGGCTGTACATGAGACCCTCTCCGCTTTCCGAACGAACTCGAAACCAGGTGTTAGAGAATCGAGATTTAATAGGAGAACTCCGCTCGGGCTACGATTCCTTGCAGAAACAGCTTTGCTTTCGAGTCGTCGGTGTTAACGTTCCACCATTGTTCCAGGCTGTAGGCGAGCGTGAAGCGCAGGCGATTCTCAAACCCCAGAGGCGTATAGGTCAAACCCGCTTCAAAGCTGCCGATGCCGACCCCGGTGTTATGGCTGCCAGTGTTATAAGCGGCCGCTTGCGGCATCCCGGCATTCAAAGCGGTCTGGTAAAACTTCTGATCGATCGAGCCGACCACCCCACTCGCTTCCAAACGGGTATGGAGAGCGAGGCCGTTGTCAGTCAGCGCAGGATTCCATTCGACGAAAGTTCGCGGTCCGATACCGGTGAACATGCTGCTGATATCCTGATTCAGCAGTTGTCGTCCGGCCCCCTGCGTATCGAAGTAGAGTGTTGCCACTCGCAAACCGATGCCGAAGCTCAAGTAGCGGAAGTAACTGTGCGAAGTTTCGCGTCCTTCACCCAGAAATTCGGGGGCTACGTAATCGAGATCGATGGTATTTGCATTCAACCGGCTGCGAATCAGCCCCGGTCCGGCGGTATCGTAAACGCCCAGCGTCTCGCTTCCCGAAGAGGCTAAGAGGCGGTAGCTGAGCTGCAGTTCGCCCATTCCCTCCGAGAGCCGGTACCCGGCGGTCAGCTTGGGGGCACCGGCCCAGTCGATACTGGATACCGTCTGAGAAATCACCGGGCCGTTGAACGCAGCTGGCGTCGTCAGCGAAGTGAACAGTTTTGGTTTCAGGAATCCAATTTCAAACCCGCCGTACCAGCTGGAGACTTCCGAACTGTCGATCAGAACCGGTCCCCAGGGCGGTGAAGGGGGAATCTGAGCGTTCATCAACCAACTGGTATTGGTGGGCGGCAGTGCACTGGAGGTGTTACCCATTCCCGCCGCCGCGGGCGGGGACGACTGCAAGGGAGTTTGAGTTTGATTGGTCGGGGCCGCGGGAATTACCGGCAAGCCGTTCGATATGGCCGTTGTATTGTTAACGGTGGGTGCTGGCGTATTGAGAGTCTGGGCCAGAGCACTCGGCGGAGCCACCGCCTCGCTCAATGAAGCGAGAGCACATAGAGAAATTAGCCAGGTGCGCATATTTGACCCCTCATCCAATCGATACAAGCGGTATAATCGGCAGATCAGGAGGAAGGGCTGTATTTAAAAAGTGTTAAAAGATTCAAGTTAAAAGAAAACGTAAGATTTCAGCTCGTTGAACTGAAATCTTCTATTTTGCCCATTTGGTGACTCAATCTCGCTATTTTATCTGGCAGTCGTTAGTCTGGAAAAGATAGGTAATGGACTCCGCAGAATAGATAAGGCCAGTTCAACAGGGTGAACAATTACAAGAAAACTAAGACGACATGCGATCGACATTCCTTCCCACTCTATTAAAGGTGCTGAGGCAGCGAGCGTCAGCCAATCGCGAAGTCCCATCGAACAGGCGCCGTAATTTCAGACAGCCCTTCGGAATTTCCGGCGCTGTCAGAAGCACATCCAGACATCGCCAAAAAAATTATTTCGACGCAAGTATAGATTTGGTAGGTACTTAAAAACAATTAGAAAAAAATTATCGATATGGCATAGTGTGTGCCCGTAGCTGGCCATCTAGCTAACAATTCCGAATTCGCCTTTGTCGTCCAAGGCGGCTCGCGCGGGATCCGAGGAAGCGTCCACCTCGTCTGCACTTTCTTCGGGTCCCGCTCGATGCTATTTAGTCGACCGCTTTGACTTTCGCATCCTTCAGCGTGAAAACGTAGTCTTCGGGATCATTTTTATTAAGTACCAGTTTGCCCACCACTTGCACCGGCCCGCGCTGCAATGTGGTCGCCTTGCCGGCCGCTAATTCAACTTGGATTAACCCGGTCGGCTCCGGACTTTCACAGAACCAGCACCCTATCGGAAATTCCAGAAGCAGGAAATTATTGATTTCCACGGCCTCGGCGGTGCTGAACTCAAAACCGGTGATCGTCACCGTCGTCCCGTCTAATTTTTCAAGATAGGGAAGATACTGAATTTTGAAAGGCTTTTGGATGGTCGTCTCTCCCAAGGCCGGCCAAGGCAGGAGATTGATGGCTCCTTTTTTAATCTCCGGTAAGTTCGCCGGATTGATTCGGCGCACGAGAGGACGAGCACTCAGGAACTTGATATCGGACCGGAATTTCGCATGTTCCGAATCGGGTAATTTAGCGATCTCGTCGGCGGCTTCCTTGTAGATACGCCGCCGTTCGCGGATATCCCCCTGCCCCATGCCAAACTCGCTGACGCAACCTTCTATGATGCTGGCCGCGGTTCGCACATCGCCGTGCGCGTTCGCTAACTCGGCCATTTGCCAGAGAAGTGGGCCATCCGAAGGGAGCCAGAGA
The DNA here is from genome assembly GCF_018398935.1 of Telmatocola sphagniphila. GTDB lineage: Bacteria > Planctomycetota > Planctomycetia > Gemmatales > Gemmataceae > Telmatocola > Telmatocola sphagniphila. Next base: position 3,707,557 of record NZ_CP074694.1, read on the forward strand.
GCAAGCTGTTCGATCAGGGCGACGTCGTTGGCGGGTAGTTTCTTCTTTTGTTCCGGGTCGATTTGTCCCGCCGTGGGACGATTTAAGCTACCGGTAAAGTCTATGCCGAAAAAGTTATCTCGAGGGGTCGCTTTCGCTTTTCGCAGCCGGATCAGTTTCAGATGGGTCGCTTCATAAGGTTTCCATTTCTCCGGAGCCAGGCGAACGGATTCCTCCAATTGCTTCTCGGCCTGATTCAAATCCCCGGTTAATTGCCACGCCGTACCCAGATTCGCTGCGATGGCGAAGTTTTTAGGATGCTGTCGAGCGGCCTCCCGCAACCAATCCAGAGCCTCGGTCAATCGATTGAGTCGGATCAGTACCGCACCCAGATCGGCCGCTTCCTCGGCGGAGAGACTGCGAGACTTGGCTAGTTCCCTCAACTGTTTTGCGGCGGCTTCGTATTGTTCCCGCTGAAGAGTCGCAGGGAATTTATCTGTGGGGGTGATGCCGATGGTCCGCAGCGCCCGATGGTCGAGCAGGAACCCCCGAAAATTGGCGGGAAGATCAGCATAGATCTCTTTGGAATAGTAGACGCCGGCCTGACAGTAGGCGGGAAGTAGAAGCAGGACAAGTAGAGGAATATAGCGCATTTTGAAGCTTCCGGTGAAATTCGGCCTCCCGGTCGATCGGGCAATTAAGGCAAGTCGAAAACGTCCTTTCGATAGCCTACCGGGCGAAAATTCGGCTCGAACAAGCTTTTTTCTTTTTCGACACCTCGAAATTCCTATCGACATCTTACGCAAGTTCGGCTATGCGACGCTCCAACGGTGGGGGAGCCGTACCTATTTGGTCCCACACTGGGGGGGGAAATCATGATCGTTCAAGCCGGGAATATTCCCATGCTGAAAAATGCTTTTCGCGCGGCGCTGGCACTCACGCTGGGCCTGGGGGCGACGCAGGTTCACGCACAAAACATCGTTGGCGGCGGTGCTTCGGGGATGCCCACGATGAGTGTCCCGGCCAGCAACATCCAAGGAATGTCCGGATCCTCCGGCGTCAGTGGCCTCAGTTCTCCTCCAAATCCGTTTAGCAGCCCGTCGAGCGGCAGCTCGTCTATTACCAGCGGCAGCACCGATACAAGCCGCATTTATGCCGGCTTCGAATACCTGCTGTGGGATATTCCCAATCGTTCTGTCCGAATTCCCGTGGGGACAGTCGGAGATACCAATTCTCTCGGCGTCCTCAACCAACCCGCCACATCCTTGCTCGGGGGAAACAGTACCAATTACGGGAACTGGACTCCCGGAATGAAGCTCAACTTCGGAGTCTGGTACGACGACAACCATAGCTACGGATCCAACCTCAGCTTCCTCTGGATGTTCAGCCAGAAGTCTACGTACATGGCCCAGTCCGACGGAAACGGTAATCCTGTAATCTCACGACCATTCTTTGATACTCTATTCGCAACCGAGGATGTTCGACTGCTCTCCTTCCCCGGCGCCAACACCGGCGGTTACCTCACTCAATCGACGGTACGGATGTGGGGTGCAGAAGTGAATCCGCTGATTTGCAGTATCTTCGGCGATTCCACTTTCAATTTGAGTTTCTTGACCGGTTTCAAATATCTGTATTTCAATGAAACCTACAACATTCGGGATTCATCGAATGCAATTGGTCCAGGCAGTATCTTCTACCTCGGCAACGCCTTCGGTGCCGGGTACGGCACCAGTGTTCTCGATCACGTAGTGGCGGCCAATCACTTCTACGGATGGAATCTCGGCTTGCAGTTCCACGGGGAATTGAGCAACTTCCTGTTCGATGTGGCGGGTAAGGTCGCCATCGGTGCGAACGAAGAAGTTGTCGATATTTACGGAGCCACGACGCTCTTGAGAAACAATGTCTACGTTCAAGGAACGCCGGGCGGTTTGCTTGCTCAGCCGAGCAATAGCGGCTCGTTCGACAAATTTAACTTTGCAGTCATGCCCGAATTGAATGCCTCGATTGGTTACCGGATTATCCCGGGGGTCGAGATCCATTTGACGTATTCCTTGATGTACGTCAGCAGTTTTGTCCGGGCACCGGATCAACTCCTGGCACGTCAGATTAATTCCGGCATCGTGCCCAGCAGTCCCAATTACGGCGTCGGCGGCAGCGGCCCGGCTCCCGTGACTTACCTCGATCGATCCGACTTCACGGCTCAATCGATCGGAATCAACTTAACTCTGTCTTATTAATCGCATAAAATTGCTCACAATTAACAGGCGGTGGGAGGGCTCCGGTTCTCCGCCGCCTGTTCGCGTTTTCTCTGTAAGATTTCCTGTATGGGACTGAATTCTCGATAGATTATTAGAGAGCCGAATTGCGCCAGTTTCACCCAACTGAGGTTACTATGAAGCATCTTCTCAGCCTGTTCCTCTTTAGCGGGTTAGCCTCTATAACTCTAGCCGGCGAGCCGCATCTGAAGGTCAGTGCGACCTTCGAGCCTGCGGACGCCAAGCCGGGCCAGGTAGTCACCCTGAAAATCAAGGCCGAGATGGATCCCGAATGGCATACCTACCCAACTGTACAGCAGGATAAGGCCGCCAAGGATCAAGTGAATAAAGTGTTGTTCGATCCCAATGGCCCCTTGGTATTCGTGGATAAGATGATCGAACCAGCCAATCCCACCATTAAAGAAGAACCCGACTTGGGAATCAAAGCCATGCACTACTATCCGGGTGGAGGCGTCTGGGAAAAAAAGGTGGTCATTTCTCCTAATGCTCCAGCGGGCAAACTGACGACCAAGTTCACGTTCACCGTACTGACCTGCGACAAGAATAATTGCCTTCCGCCGAAAAAAGTTCCTCTGGAAGTCAGCTTGAATGTCTCCGGCGCACCCGTGCCGGTCGATCCCAAGTACAAAGAGGATGTAGCTAAGGCCCTCAAAAAGTAACCAGTATCCCATCGACAGCATCTAAGATCTTAGACGGGTATCATGCACAAGCCTGATACCCGTCTCTTGTTAATACCTTCGCTGTTCCACATACTCTCTGGCGAATCATGACTTCAAAACTCCATCCGCTGGTGCTGATTGCCGCCCTGCTCACTTTGGCTGCTCTCCCTCAGTTAGCCAGCGCGCAGGACATGGCCCTGGCAGAAATTGGCTTCAAACTCCCGGCCACCCGGGATCTGAAACCGGATCTGGATGTCATCGCCGAAAATATTGTGAAAGAGGAATCGAACACGGCTACTTTCGCCGCTTTCGTACTCGCGGCCGCCGCGTTTGGCATAATCACGCTCCTGACACCTTGCGTGTTCCCGATGATTCCCATCACCGTGAGCTTCTTTTTGAAGCAGGGAGAGAAGAAAAAAGCGAATCCGCTGGCACTCGCCACAGTCTATACGGCCACGATCGTGATCGTGCTCGGTGTGGCCGCCGTGACCTTGATCAAGGAGTTTCGCGACCTGGCCGTGAATCCCTGGGTGAACGTGGCTCTGGCGTTTCTCTTTGTCTTCTTCGCCATGAGCCTGTTCGGGATGTTCGATATTGTGCTGCCGAGCTTTCTGGTGCGGGCTACATCGTCCCAAGAAGGTCGTGGCGGTTACCTCGGCACCATTTTCATGGCGCTTTCGTTTACAATCGTCAGTTTCACTTGCGTCGCCCCGTTTATGGGAGGCTTTGCCGGTCTGGCTGCCTCGGGTAAGATGAGCCGGCTGCAACTTTATAGCGGCGGATTGGTATTCGCCGCCACCTTCGCGGCCCCATTTTTCCTTTTGGCGCTATTTCCGAGTCTGCTCAAGAAACTGCCCAAGAGCGGTTCCTGGATGAATACTGTGAAGGTATTCATGGGCTTCTTGGAAATGGCGGCGGCCCTCAAATTCCTTCGCACAGCGGAAATTCGCTGGTATAGCCCACCTGTGCTTTTCACCTACGATTTTGTGCTCGGTATCTGGATCGCCCTTTTATTGCTGGCCGGGCTCTATCTTTTGGCGATGTATCGGCTCCCTCATGACGAACCGATGGAGCACATCGGCGTTTTTCGGCTATTTTTCGCCATTGCGGCGTTCTCCCTGGCGGCCTATCTTTTTCCCGCTTTATTCCCGGGCAAAAACGGTGAGAAAAATCGCCCGGCCGGAATCGTGTTCGCCTGGGTGGATGCGTTTCTACTGCCGGAGTCGGAAGAAACCAGCTCTACCGGCCTCATCATTTCGTCCGACTTGAAACGAACGCTCGAAGAAGCCCGTCGTAAGAACAAGCTGGTCTTCCTCGATTTCACAGGTGTCACCTGCACGAACTGCCGGCTCAACGAGAAAAACGTTTTCCCGAAACCGGCGGTGGCCGATTTGATGAAGAAGTATCTGAACGTGCAGATGTATACCGATACGGTTCCAGCGAATCTTTACGAAGGCACGGCCTCCGACGAGAAGCGGGAGAAAGATGCCGAGGCGATTCTGGAATTTCAACAGAAGGTGCTGAATACGATTCAGTTGCCAACCTACGCGATTTTGAAGCCGGTTGAGGGGGGAAAGTATCAACTGGTGGGCACCTACGAGGAAGGCAAGATCAACAATGTAGAGGCTTTCGTTAACTTCCTCAAGAAACCTCTCGAAAAATAGGCTGGAATTGACCCGAGATCGAAATTAAGGTATGATTTAATAAGCATGTTGCGAAGTCTCTTCTGCGTCTGGTTTACCATTTTCAGCCTTTTCGGGCCGGTGCTCTGCTGTTGTATTTTGAAGCCACTGGCCGCTGCTGAACCGTTGAATTTCAGTTCTGAAGCGACGCCGGAAGCGGAGCCAGTCGATGAATGCCCTTTCTGCAAGGCCGAAAAAGCCAAGACGACCCATCCTGCTAAACCGCAGCCCTCTCCGCCCAAAGAAAGTCCGATTAAGTGCCCCTGCCAGGGACAGATCACTCAGGTGGATCTGAACATTCCGCCCGCAAATACCTCGGCGGAACTGAGCTGGAATCTCAGTCAATGGGATGGGGTTTGGGTTTATCTCGTTCAAAATCCGACAACTGAAAATCTAACTCCCCTTGATTTCGCATTCGAGCGGCCCCCCTGGCCGATGGCTCTTCGCGATTCACTCGCTTTGCTGCAGATCTTACGCTGTTAACGGACAGTAGATTCTCAAATTGGATCTTTAACCTCGTCGTTCAGGAGCTAGGCTTCCTGACACCAAGATTTGTTCGACACTATTTCAAGTGAGATGAATTCCATGATTACGAAACTAATCGCGGCCTCGGCCGCTCTGATGATGGGTATTACCCTGGGTTTCAGCGGTGCGAGTTCCAGCAACCGAAATTGCTGCACCGAGGGTGCGGCCTGTTGCTTCGAAGGTTCGCCTTGCTGCGAATCGTATGGAAACTGCTGCTATGAAGGTGCGGCCTGTTGCCTTGAAGGTTTGCCTTGCTGCGAGTCGGTGAAAGCTACTTCGGCGACGAGCAAATCCTGCTGTGGCGCAGGCTCGGCTTGCTGCGAAGTGGGCGCTGATTGCTGCACCGAAAGCAGCAAGTAAGAATGCGAAAGGGGTGGGTTTGAAAACCCACCCCCCATCATCACATTAAAAAAAGAGGGCCCTGCCGAAGCAGGGCCTTTTCGTTTAAGTTTATTTTCTCGCTCTGATTAGCACTTAGCCCACCAGTTCCTTGATCGGCAACACATCGGCTTCCTTGTCGGCGGCCAGATAGGTAGGACGACCCAGGTTGTCGCGGATCTGAGCCTTGGGATCAAGACCCAGTGCGGCATAGATCGTCGCATAAAGATTGTTGATCTTAACCGGGTTGTCTTTGACCATTTCGCCGCCGGCATCGGTCGAGCCGACCACTTGGCCGCCCTTGATGTTACCACCAGCGACAACCACCGACCAAGCTCGAGGATAGTGGTCGCGGCCACCGTTCTGATTGATGCGAGGAGTTCGGCCGAAGTCGCCCATCCACACTACAACCGTGTCTTTCAAGCGGCCCGACTTTTCGAGGTCTTCAATCAAAGATCCCATGGCTTTATCGAGCGTCGGCAAAGCCCGAGTAGCGAGAGCATTGAAGATACCGGCGTGCATGTCCCAACCACCCAGTGACACTTCGACGGCGACAGCTCCGGCTTCGGTTAATTTCTTGGCCAGCAAGCAGCCTTTGCCGAAGTTGTTATTACCGTAGCGGGTAATGTCGGACTGATTGTTCAGAGCAAAGAGATCCTTCTTGCTGCTGACCACCAGATTCATGGCCTTGCCGTAAACTTCCTGGTGGGACTTCGAAGCGTCCTTATCCAGGTGGGTGCTGTGCTGGAAACCCGCTTCCAGCTTGTTGAACATGCTTTCGCGGGTTTTCATGCGGTCGGCCGTCACATCCGAAGGAGTCTTGATATTTTCGGGAGGAAGACCGGGGTTTTGTACGTTGAACGGAGCATAGCGCATCCCGAGGAAGCCGGGGCCGCGTGATCCGCCGCCGGCCGAGATGAAGGAAGGCAGATCGGTTTCATTTTCGCGATTGAGGTAGCTCAGAACCGAACCGATCGAGGGGAAGTCGACCAGCGGATTCGGGGAGCGGCCGGTGTTCATGAGGGTGGTGCCCCGCATGTGATCGCCTTCGGTCGTCGTCAGGCTGCGGATGATGGCCATGTTCTTCATCTGCTTGGCCACGGTCGGCAGGTGTTCGGAAATTTGGATGCCGCCTACCGAGGTGCTGATTGGCTTGTGTTCGCCGCCGTTGGCGTGACCGGGTTTCATATCCCAGAGGTCGATCGTGGAAGGTCCGCCGCCCATCCACAGGATGATCAGGCTCTTCTGTTTCTTTTTCAATTCCTTGCTTTGTGCGTGAATCGAATTCAAGAAAGCCAATCCCGGAAGGGACATGGCCGACATCCCTGCCATGTGACTCATAAAATGCCGACGATTCTGGGTACCGAACATTTGAATCCCCTTCGAGGTTGGTAATCTCTTTTATTTCTTGTTATCAGCTTAGGTTCTAAACTTCATTTGAGCAATTGGAATTTCTTATCTGAATATGATAAAAGACGGGTGGCCCGGCGGATTAGTTCCAAAAACGATAAAAAGATTCGGACAGAATTTGTCCGATATTCGATTATTCCCGTAACAGCGGCATTTGGCTCTGGAATTACAAATATGGCGACGACAGAAAAAGCTCCGGACGGCCAGATTGCCAAGGAAATTGCCGCGATTTACGAGCGGATGACCGCCCAGATCGGTCAGGTGATCGTCGGGCAGCAGCAAGTCATCGAACAAATGCTGATCGCCATGTTCAGCCGCGGGCACTGCCTGCTGGTCGGGGTGCCCGGCCTGGCCAAAACCCTGCTCGTCAGCACCGTCGCCCGGGTCATGCACCTTTCCTTTAAACGAATCCAGTTTACGCCCGATTTGATGCCCGCCGACATAACCGGCACCGAAATCCTTCAGGAAGATCCCGAAACCGGCAAGCGGAAGTTCGACTTCCTGGCCGGTCCGGTCTTCGCCAACCTGATCCTGGCCGATGAGATCAACCGGACGCCCCCGAAAACGCAGGCTGCTTTGCTGGAAGCGATGCAGGAGCATAGTGTTACGGCTGGCGGTCGGACTCACGCACTGCCAACTCCGTTTTTTGTCCTGGCCACCCAGAACCCGATCGAACAGGAAGGAACCTACCCGCTGCCGGAAGCCCAGCAGGATCGCTTCATGTTCTCCGTGAAGGTCGACTACCCGACCCGTTCGGAAGAAATCCAGATCATGAAGTCGACCACGGCTTTGGAGAAGCCCAAGGTCGAAGTGATTGTGGATGCCAAACAGATTATCCGTTATCAGGATTACGTGCGGCAGGTCGTTGTCGGCGATCACATCTTCAACTACGCGGCCGAGATCGTTCGCTCCACCCGGCCCAAGGAAGTCGGCTCCACTAAATTCGTGCAGGAACATCTCACCTGGGGGGCCGGCCCGCGAGCCAGCCAGTTTTTGATCCTCGGCGGCAAAGCCCGGGCCATTCTGCGCGGTCGGCACCATGTCACCACGGAGGACATTCGCGAAATGGCCTATCCGGTACTACGGCATCGCATCATGCCGAGCTTCCAGGCCGAGGCCGATGGCATTTCAACGGATATGATCATTAAACGAATTCTGGAAAACACCCCGTTGCCCCAGGAAGAGGCGGCCAATCGGCTGCGGAAATCGAGCGCATGAGCAGCGTCTTCGATCCCACCGAACTGAAACGCTTTGGCGGCCTGGCTTTACAGGCTCGCCAAGTCGTCGAAGGTTTTCTGACCGGTTCGCATCGCAGTCCCTACAAGGGGGCTTCGATTGAATTCGCCGAGCATCGCCAGTATTCCCCGGGGGACGAGATCCGTCACATCGACTGGCGCGCTTACGGCAAAACCGACAAATATTTCGTCAAAGAGTACGAGGAAGAGACCAATCTCCGCGCGTGGCTAGTGGTCGATGCCAGCGGTTCGATGAAATATCGGGGGAAAAGCCCGCTCAGCAAGTGGGAGTTTGCTCAGCAGGCGGCGGCCGCACTTTCCTACCTGCTGTTGCATCAGATGGATGCCGTGGGGCTGATCCTGCACGATTCCACGATCGGATCGGTACTCCCCACAAAAGCTCAACCTCGGCAACTCCTGCGAATCTGCAAAATGCTGGAAAGCGTCACTCCGCAGCGCGACACCGGTTTGTCCCTCGTCTGGACGGAAATTGCTAAACGCTATCTCCGTAGCCGATCCATCGTGATTCTGATCACCGATATTTTCGACGATGCGGCCCAGGTTCATCGAGCTTTGCAGCAATTTCGCTATCAGAATCAGGAAGTCATTCTGCTGCAGATTCTGGCGCCTGAGGAGGTCGAATTCCCGTTCACCCGGCCTTCCGAATTTCGATCTCTTGAGGGTAAAGATCTGCAGAGAATTCAGCCTCGTCAATTGCGCGATGAGTACCTGCGTCGGCTCCAGGAACATACGGATGAGATCAAAAGAATCACCCGTCAGTTGCGAATTGATTACCTGAGAATGCGAACCGATGAGCCGATGGATCGATTACTGGGGGCTTTCTTGCGTCGTCGGCACGGCCAGCGCGGTTAGCGGCCTCAGTTGATATCGAAAGTCCAGTCTTGGGTCCCATACTTCGCGGCAACCTTGCTCTCAGCCAGACCAAACTCATTCTGAGTGATGGCATCCAGCGTGCCGCCAAACTGCGTCTGAAAAAAAGCGAACAGCCTCTCCGCAATTTCACCGCGTTCTAACCCGGTTTGCCGTTTCAAAGGGCTGACTCGCTTAGAGGCGCTGGAAACCCCCTTTTTATCCGAGAGTTTCTCCCGGCTGATTCGAAGCACCCGGAGCATTTCTCCCGGGTCCATGTCGTAAGCGAGCGTGGTGTGATGCAGAACGTGACCGCCGCGACGGCACTGGGCCGCACCGCCGATTTTGCCGTCCGAACAAGCGATATCGTTGATCGGTACATGGTGGGCATCTACCCCGAGATTTCTCAATCCGGCAATCAGCCAGGCTTCGCAAATTTCGTAAGACTGGCGAATGGATAAGCCGCTTAAAAGTGTTTCAGGCAGATAGAGCGAATACGTGATGGCCCCGTGCGGCTGAAGAAACATCGCTCCGCCGCCGGTCATGCGACGGACGAGACGGATTTTTTCCCGTTCCACATAATCCAGATCGACTTCGTTGCTCGGCGATTGCGAACGACCGATAATCACGGCCGGGGCATTCCAGCGCCAGAAGCGCAAAGTGGGGGGGCGATGCCCGGCGATCACTTCTTCCAGCAGAATTTCATCCAGGGCCACGTTGAGTTCGGGACTGAGGGCTTGTTCGGGAATCAATTTCCAGGACTGGGATTTCCAACGCTCGGTTAAATCGCGAATCTCATCCGCTGTAAACGCCCCGATGCGAGGCAGCGGTAATTCGAGATTTACCGCTAGATCGCCTACAGCCCGGCGGATGGCGATCGCCATCGCTTCCGACGAGGTGCCTAGCAGTTCTACCTCGACGGGTAACGCGGCCCTTATGCGGGCGGCCAGCGCCGCCACATCGGCATCCGCCCAGTATCCCTCGAGAGCTCGCGAGACATTTTCGAGGCTCGTTTTCGCCGCCGCTTCCGGATGAACGAAAAAATCCCCCGAAAAACTCACGTTTTTGAGCTTGTTCTCCAAGACTTCGAGATGAACGGAAACCAACTTACCACCCGGACTTTTGCACTCGCCCTGCTTCAAGTGACAACCTTGTTACAAGAAACCATTTACCATTGAAGATCGTCTCAGTTACAACTAAGCATCGGCCCAATCGTCTGAGAGATCCTCATGTTGACCCGATTTTTCCTCTATTCTATGGTCCTGGCCCTGCTTTCGAACCCCTCGGTCCGAGCAGCAGACGCCTCGGATAAAGAAATATCCAAGATTCTGAATACCCACTGCCACCGCTGCCATGGCCAGAACGGCTCGATCGAAGGCGGAATGAATTACATCACCGATCTCAATCGGCTCTTGCAAAAACGGCTGATTGTGGCCGGCAAACCTGAGGAATCGCCTCTTTTAAAGAGAATGGTCAAAGGGGAAATGCCCCCGGGCGATGAAGTGCCTCGCCCTTCGCCGGCTGAGATAGAAAAACTTCGCAAGTGGATAGCCGAAGGGGCCAAGCTGGAAAACTCTTCCGCGGCCGCCCCTTGGATCGCGCCGTTACAGGAACTGCAGTGGATTCAGGACGATCTGCTGAAAATCGAGTCCCGTTCTCGAAAATTCCAACGCTACATCAGCTTCACGGCCATTTCGAATGCCGGAGCGAACGAAGACGAGTTGAAGACCTATCAGAATGCTCTTTCGAAGTTGATCAATTCGCTTTCCTGGCATCCGGAGATTCGAATTCCCCAGAAGGTCGATGCCCGGGGTACGCTTTATCGCATCGATCTCCGCTGGTATCTCTGGGATGCGGTTCTCTGGAATCGAATTCTCCAGGATTACCCTTATGGCATACAAACCGACAGCTTCCTGGAACGCGTTATTGCCAGCCTCTCGTCCAGTCGGCTTCCCGTGATTCGCGGGGACTGGTTGATTGCCACGGCGAGCCGGCCACAGTTGTATCAGGATATTTTGCGCCTGCCAGCCGCGTTACCGGAGTTGGAACGACAACTCCGCGTGGAATCGGAAATTGACATCCAACAGGACCGCGTGATTCGTGTGGCATTCAACGGATCGGGCATCTCTAAAAACAATCGCATACTCGAACGGCACGTCGGCTCGACGGGATATTATTGGCGAACGTATGATTTCGAGGAAGTTCCCCAGAATCTGGTGGATCGCGGCAATCTCCTCCCCGATCGCCGCAATGTGTTTGCCTATCCCCTGGGGCCGGGAAATCTGGTCGAGCAGTTCCAGCACGCGGGCGGAGAGGCCATTTTTCGACTGCCCAACGGTTTACAGGCCTACTTCATCATGAACGCCGTGAATAACCGCCTGGATAAAGCGCCGGTGGCAATCGTCAGCGATCCGAAACGACCCGACCGGGCCGTGGAGCTGGGCATCTCCTGCATGGGCTGTCATATCACCGGGATTCTGCCCAAGGCCGATCAGATGCACGATCATCTTTTGAAAAATGCCCGGGCTTTCAAAAAAGGGGATCTGGAGACCGCTCTATCGCTTTACCCGGATAAAGAACGGAGTTTGAAACAGATGGAGCAGGACAGTCAGCAGTTTCAAAAAGCGCTGGCAATGACCGGTACGCCGAAATCGAAAAATGAACCCATCATCGCACTTACGCAGCGTTACGAGGGAGATCTGACGGCCATCCAGGCCGCGGCCGAATTGGGTTTACCTTTCGAAGAGATGCAAAATCGTCTGGCAAATCTCCACGACTTGAATCGCAATGTGGGGGCACTTCGCGTGTCCGGAGGTGTGATTCCTCGCCAGGTCTGGCTTCAAGCCTATCCGGATCTGGTCACGGGCCTCCAGGTAGGCCATATTTTCCAGGCGAACCGGGATAGTGGCCGCTTGCCCGACAACACCGGGGATGTCGATCCTTTGGAAAATATTTCGGGAACGGCGAACGCGATGGTTTTTACCGGCGATGGTCGGACAGCCTTTCTGGCTTCCGGCGACAAAACGATTCGAGTGATGGATGTGGAAGGCCAAAGAGACGGGAAAAGATTCATCGGGCACTCCGCGGCGGTGTGGGCGATTGACCTCTCAGCGAACGAAGAATGGCTGGTTTCGGGGTCTGCTGACCGCTCGGTAAGAGTTTGGGAACGAAAAATATTCGAGGAAAAAATTCGCTTTGAAGGTCACGACAGTACTGTCACGCAGGTGAAATTTGGACCTTCGGGGACAATTTTCTCAGCCGGGATGGATGGAAAACTGCTCGCCTGGGAGAGAAAAAATCCGAAAGAATATTTTCGAAAATGGGATTTTGGCCTGCCGATCTCCTTTTTTGCCCTAGATTCAGCGGGCGACAAATTAGCCGTTGGGTTCGATTCGAAAGTCCAAATTCTTGATATCGGTACCCAAAAAATTCTTTCGGAACTGCTTCCAGGCGGGGGAACTATTCGCGGAATTATTTTTTTAAACGACCAGGAATTGGTGCTGGCGGGGGAAAAAGGAACCGTTCAGCGGTGGAATTTTGTTTCAAAAAATAAATCTAATGAGTGGCAGACCGGCCATGGAATTCTGACTTTCCTGGCCGTCTCAGCGGACAAAAAACGATTTCTGACTGCGGGATCCGATAACAAAATATCCGTTTGGAACTTCGGGAACGCCAAACCGCACAAAACATTTGGCCCTTTACCACAATCGGTAGCCGGAATTTTTTGTACCTCGAGCAACAAACAAATTATTGCGGGGACAAAAGAGGCGGGATTTAAATTCTGGAAGAATGATTGAGAATTGCAAAAATCGGACGGAGTAAAACAGGCTATTTGCGAAGTTCGCTAATATGCGGAATATGTATCGGCTTTTCCAGGGTTGTAATCGGTTGGAGTGCCTGAGTCTTAGAGCCGCTCCAGGGTGTAGGCATGGCTAGGACAGGCCCGATGAGCAGGGTCCAGAGCGAAAGCAGCACCACAGGACGGAAACGCATTTTAGAACCTTTGCATTCCTACAAAAACCAGAAGTCCTTGATAGTTCATAATTCGCACTTTGTAAAGCAAAATAAAGCCGGATTTTCAGGGAAAATTCGGTTTAATTATGAGAATTAAGCTGGAAAAAGAAAAAACCCACGCTGGGGGTTCAGCGTGGGTTTGGGAGGAGGTAGCCCAAGGGGGTTGGGCTTTCGCATAAGAGCACCGGGGGAGGTGCTGTTTATTCAAATCAGCAAATGATCGGGGGGAAAACTCGCTGAATACTGAGGGATTCCTTCCTGTTGGTGGATACCTTGTGAAGGCAGATTTTAAGATCTGCCTTCACAAGGTCCTGTCCTGAGTTCCGGCTCAGGACTCTAATTCTCTGTTCCGACCCAGGTCGGCTTTAAGTGAAATAAAGTGATGCAGCTGTCATGCCAAAGAGAAGATTTCCAGTCATCTACATCACAAGTGGTTGTTATGATGGGACTTATGAAAAGTCAGCCAATTTCTCGAGGAGGAAAATTGTATCCCGTGTGCAAAAAGTACAGAGACAAATTGTAAAATTGTAAATTGTATAGGGCGCTTTCAGCGGTCAGCTTTCAGCGGTCAGCTTTCAGCGGTCAGCATTCAGCTTTCATTGCAGATAGTCGTGTGAATACTCTTCAGTGAACGAACTGGCAATGATTTGATATGAGCCAGGGCTCCTAGACAACTCACCCTTACGTCAGCAGACACTTGATCACTGGCCTCTTTTTTCTCATTTCCTGAATATGTCGTTTACTGCTCATCTGGCCAGAGCTCTTATAATCCTAGCTGACCGCTGAAAGCTGAAAGCTGAAAGCTAATAAATAGATTCTAAGCGCATAAAAAAAACCCACCTCGTTACCGAGATGGGTTTTCTTGTAAAAAAGCCGGCAATAACCTACTTTCGCGCTGGAAGCACTATCATCGGCCCTGGAAGCTTAACGACCGTGTTCGGAATGGGAACGGGTGTGGCCTTCCAGGTAAGCTCACCGGCAAATCGCCTGTATATCAGAAACAAATTGGTTGGGTTGTTGCAATCAAACTTCCACGATCTCTTCAAGAACTCATTGAGTTTGAAAAGTGTGGCAAAGCGTTCGTCTGTTAGTATCAGTTAGCTTAGAATATTACTATCCTTACACATCTGACCTATATACCCGGTCGTCTACCGGGAGACTTCAGCAAAGCAAGGATACCTAGTCTTGAGGGAAGTTTCACGCTTATATGCCTTCAGCGTTTATCCATTCCGCACGTAGCTACCCAGCGATACGACTAGCGTCATAACTGGCACACCATAGGTGCGTCCCTCCCAATCCTCTCGTACTAGGGAGGAAGCCTCTCAAGTATCCTGCGCCCGCAACAGATAGGGACCGACCTGTCTCACGACGGTCTAAACCCAGCTCACGTACCGCTTTCATTGGCGAACAGCCAAACCCTTGGGAGCTTCTCCACCCCCAGGATGCGATGAGCCGACATCGAGGTGCCAAACCTCCTCGCCGCTATGAACGCTCAGAGGAGATAAGCCTGTTATCCCCGGAGTACCTTTTATCTGTTGAGCGATGGCCTTTCCATTCAGAACCACCGGATCACTAAGCCCTACTTTCGTACCTGCTCGGAGCATCCTCCTCGCAGTCAAGCACCCTTATACCTTTACGCTCGAAGCCCGATTGCCAACCGGGCTGAGGGTACCTTTGGACTCCTCCGTTACCTTTTAGGAGGAGATCGCCCCAATCAAACTGCCCACTTAGCACTGTCCACCGCCCGGATTCACGGGTCGGGGTTAGAATTCAAACACAACAAGGCTGGTGTTTCATCGACGACTTCAGCTCGCCCGAGAGCGCGCCTTTATAGTCTCCCAGCTACACTACGCATGTTGGGTCTAAACCCAATACCAAGCTACAGTTAAGGTTCACGGGGTCTTTCCGTCTAATTGCGGGTATGTCGCATCTTCACGACAACTACAGTTTCACCGAGTCGCTCGTGGAGACAGTGTTCCAGTCGTTACGCCATTCATGCAGGTCGGAACTTACCCGACAAGGAACTTCGCTACCTTAGGACCGTCATAGTTACGGCCGCCGTTTATCGGAGCTTCGGTCGCCAGCTTCACCTTACGGTTAACCGTCTCCCTTAACTTACCGACACCGGGCAGGCGTCAGACTCTATACTTCCTCTTACGAGTTCGCAGAGTCCTGTGTTTTTAGTAAACAGTCGCTAGAACCTTTTCACTGCGACCACCACGGATGGTGGCACTCCTTTTCCCGAAGTTACGGAGTTAATTTGCAGAGTTCCTTCACGAGCGTTCTCTCGAGCGCCTTAGAATATTCATCTCACCTACCTGTGTCAGTTTTAGTACGGTCGATTTAATTGTCCGGCAGTGGCTTTTCTTGGTTGATAATCTAGAGACTTCGGGATCGTAAAAGCCCTCGTCTTTCGACCCGCCTAATCTAGCAGGCGGTACTCCTTCAAATCAACGTCACACGCCTTCGATCGCATAAATCGGTTACGGAATATTAACCGTATGTCCATCGTCTACGCCTTTCGGCCTCGACTAAGGGTCCGACTAACCCTGGGCGGATTTACCTTCCCCAGGAAACCTTAGGTTTACGGCGAACAGGATTCTCACCTGTTTTATCGTTACTCGTTCCGGCATGATCACTTGTCAACTGTCCATGGCTCGTTATCCGTACCACTTCGCCCTGTTGACAACGCTCTCCTACCATGCTTGCGCATTCACTGCTTCGGTTTTATGCTTAGTCCCGTTCATTATCGGCGCAGGATCCCTCGACCAGTAAGCTATTACGCACTTTTTAAATGGTGGCTGCTTCTAAGCCAACATCCTGGCTGTCTTAGGAATCCAACTTCCTTTCGCACTGAGCATAAATTTGGGACCTTAGCAGGTGATCTGGGTTGTTCCCCTCTCGACGATGAAGCTTATCCCCCACCGTCTAACTGCAAGGACTTGGTACACTGGTATTCGGAGTTTGGTTTCGAAGGGTAGCCGGGTAGGCCCCCTTTCGAATTCAGTCGCTCTACCCCCAGTGCCAACTATCCTAACGCTAACCCTAAAGTTATTTCGGAGAGAACGAGCTATCTCCACGTTTGATGATACTTTCAATCCTCCACACAGCTCATCCCCAAGTTTTTCAACACTCGTGAGTTCGGTCTTCCATGGAGTGTTACCTCCACTTCATCCAGGCCATGCGTAGATCACGTGGTTTCGCGTCTACCGCACCTGACTGATCGCCCTTTTAAGACTCGCTTTCGCTACGACTCCGCGCCATAAGCGCTTAATCTGGCCAGTTACGGTAAGTCGCCGGATCATTATGCAAAAGGCACGCCGTCAGACATTCCCTTGCGGGCATAGTCCTCCGACCGCTTGTAGGCATGTGGTTTCAGGTTCACTTTCCTCCCCTTGTCGGGGTTCTTCTCATCTTTCGCTCGCGCTACTTGTTCGCTATCGGTCACTAGAGAGTATTTAGCCTTGCGGGATGGTCCCCGCCGATTCAGACCACGTTTCACGTGCATGGTCCTACTCAGGATACCGCTCAGTCGTTTCGTCTGCCGCTTACGTGACTTTCACACTCTATGGTCGCCCATTCCTGAAGCGTTCAGCTAGACTATCGAATCTTAAATGCGGTCCTACAACCCCGGCGAAATAGATTCACCGGTTTGGGCTGTTTCCCGTTCGCTCGCCGCTACTAGGAAAATCGCTTTTGCTTTCTTTTCCAGGAGGTACTGAGATGTTTCAGTTCCCTCCGTTCGCCGCATACACCTATGGATTCAGTGTATGCTAGTTCAGGGATTCCGGGATCAAAACTCGTTTGACAGCTCCCCCGGACTTTTCGCAGTCTTCCACGCCCTTCTTCGCCTTCTAGTGCCTAGACATCCCCCACACGCCCTTATTAGCTTGGCCACACTTCTCAAACCCAATTCAGGTTTTACCCCTTATTCGGCCTAAGAAGGAGCCTGATCGACGATATTCGATCTTCTCATTCTCAAATTCTAAGGCTCATGTTGAGATCGCAAATTGCTGCCCCTACATCTCGGCCCATGCCGACCAATATAAGAGCATCGTTTGGATGCAACTTTTTTACCCAACCAATTTGTCAAAGATCAAAACTGCCAACCCTATCGGGCCGGCTCATATCATTTCAGATCGTCTGTAACCTTATCGGCTCTTTCGATCTGAAACTTTACATCACCTTGTCGCAAGTTCTTGTCATTTCAGCACTTGCGTCTCGGCTTAGTAATCTTAGTAACCCATCCAGTTAGTGTCAACCCGTCTCAGAATTTTATTCTTTCGACGTTTCACTAACCCACCGGATGGTCCTGGAGGTGAGGGGGGTCGAACCCCTAACCCCTAGCTTGCAAAGCTAGTGCTCTCCCAGTTGAGCTACACCCCCGGATAAAGCTGAGTCGAAAGCTTTACCTTCCAACTCGAGTGGGCGTACTTGGATTCGAACCAAGGACCTCAGCTTTATCAGAGCTGCGCTCTAGCCAACTGAGCTATACGCCCGCTGCACAACTTACTCAAGATTCAAAGATCTAAAGCAAAAAGCCAAACCGATTAGGTTTGGCTCTCTGAGTTCCGAACTGGAATCCAGAGAGTTATGTTGCAATCACGATTCGATCTTGAATAATCAACTCGTAATACTCACGCAGGACGTTACCATCACTGTTGGAAAGAGAATAATATCCCCGTAGGGTTCGGGCGGCAACAGCGCGGGCCAAAATAATTCCAAATTGTTTTCGCAGCCCACCCAGGAACAGCCCCCGAAAGGATCAACACCCATCCCCCATACAGTTGAGACTTGTAAATATTGTATGAAAACCCTCTCTTAGGAACCCAATATGGCTACAGCACTTGCGCCCATCGAATCGCCCGGCTTCCGTCTGCAACAAGCTTGGAATCAGGAGTGCCTTCCCATTCCCGGCGTCTACCATCCGCTCGTCGCAAAAATTGCTGAAAAAATTGGCTTCCGTGCGATCTACCTTTCGGGGGCGGCCCTTTCCGCTAGCAAAAATCTCCCCGATGTAGGCATCGTTACCCTGCCGGAATTCGTCGAAGCTGCCCGGGAAATCTGCCGGGCAACCGCGATTCCCTTGCTTTGCGACGCCGATACCGGCTTCGGACAAAACCTGAACGTGGAGCGCACCGTCCAACTTTTTGAAGAAGCTGGCGCTGCGGGAATTCACCTCGAAGATCAGGAAATGCCCAAAAGATGCGGTCATTTATCGGGAAAAACGCTCGTCGATGCCGCCACCATGATCTCCAAAATCCGAGCGGCCGTGGCCTCGCGAACGGATAAATACTTCACCATTATCGCCCGCACCGATGCTCGCGGCGTCGGCAATTTCGATCAGGCCATCAGCCGGGCAAAAGTCTATTTGGAAGCCGGCGCCGATGCGGTTTTTCCGGAAGCTCTGGAATCCGTCGAGGAATTCGAAAAATTCGCCAAAGAAGTCGATGCTCCGCTCCTGGCGAACATGACCGAATTTGGCAAAAGCCCCTTAATTCCCAGAGAAACGCTTGCTCAGATGGGTTACAAAATGGTTCTTTACCCGGTAAGTGCTTATCGGGCGGCTCTGTTCGCGACCCGTATGGCTCTGGAACAGATCAAAAAAGGCCCTACCCAAGAACCGTTACTCGACAAAATGCTGTCACGAGCGGAACTCTACGATCTCCTGAACTACACCGATTACGAAAAAAGAGATGCGACCTACTTCGGACGCAAATTACAATAGTCACAACGGGTTCAGGGAATCTTTCGCAAGAAGGCTTCTGAATCCCAGTGATCCCACGGCGTGCAAAACCCTCCGCTCTACATCTTTCCCATGCAGGTGAATGCGAATGACTCCAGCTTACTCTCCCGGACTCGAAGGTGTGATCGCCGGTGAAACCAGTGTATCCTCGGTGGATGAAAGCCTCCGTTATCGAGGCTATGCCATCGAGGATCTGGCGGAACACTGCAGCTACGAAGAAGTGGCCTACCTGCTGCTCTACGGCGAACTTCCCAATGCCAAGCGGCTCGCCGATTTCACCGCCCGGGTCAATGCGGCCCGTCGACTAACTCAACCGCTTCGCGATCTTCTCAAATCGTTACCCAAGTGGACCCATCCACTGGATGCGCTGCGCAGCTCGGTATCGGTTCTGTCCCACTTCGATCAGGATGTCAGCGATAACTCGACAGACGCCAACCTCCGAAAAGCCGAACGATTGATCGCTCAACTCCCCGTCGCGATCGCCGATTACTTCCGCTACTGCAAGGGTTTACAACCGGTTGCCGCCTCGCAGGAACTCAACAACGCGGCCAACTTCCTCTATATGATTCGCGGGGAGAAACCGACTCCCGAAGATACCAAAGCCTTCGATGTGTCGCTCATTCTTTACGCCGATCACGAGTTCAATGCTTCCACCTTCACCGCTCGGACCATCGTTTCCACGCAGTCCGATCTTCACAGCGGCGTGGTGGGCGCCATCGGGGCTCTTAAAGGACCATTGCACGGCGGAGCCAACGAAAAAGTTGTCGGCGTGCTCGATGAGATCGGCAGTCCGGCCAACGCGGAAAAATGGGTGATGGACGCCTTGGCCCGCAAAGAACGGATCATGGGATTTGGGCATCGCGTCTGCAAAAAAGGGGATGTTCGTGCGGGAATTTGCAAAAAATATGCTTCCCAAGCGGCGGCCCGCGCTGGTACAACGCACTACGAAGTGACTGCCGATATCGTCGAGCGGTTGATGGCCGAGCAAAAGAAGATGTTTCCGAACGTCGACTGGCCGGCCGGTCGCCTGTACCACGCCCTCGGCCTGGAAATCCCGATATATACGCCAATTTTCGCGGCAGCTCGCGTCGCCGGCTGGAGCGCTCACGTTATCGAGCAGATGGAGAACAATCGGCTCATTCGCCCGCGCGGCCTCTATAAAGGCCCAGCCGATCGCGTCGTTCCCCCGATCGCGGAAAGGGCTTAAGTTCGAACCCTTCAGAGGGGAGAGACTCGCATGGGTGGGATTGTCAACATTATCATCGGAATCGTATTCGTAGCCGGAGGACTTTCCGGCAACTTGGTGCTCAAAGGGACCTCAAGCGGGCCGGGCATCGCCATCGTAGGCGGAATCCTGATTCTGGTCGGAATTTTCCGATTGGCGCGCGGCTCCCGCGGTTAATTCTTCAGGCGCAGATCGGCCTCAGCAAACCTTCAATTTTCTCGCGATAATGCTCGATAGTCGGGACTTCCAGCCCGACTATCTTGGCCTGATCGTCGTAGCCCCGCACCTTCACCGCCGAGCGATAGTAGGGATTCTCTTCGAATTTCGCTCGTTCTTCCGCATTGAGCGGCCCACCTTGTAATTGCAAACTCAATTGCGAGGCCGGAGATAAAGCAGCCTGATACCTCGGATCGATGGCGCAGAGATAGCGTTTGGCCTCGACATGCAACCGTACCGGTTCGGTCACTTCCGGGCCTAAGTAACTCTTCAACCATTCCTCTCCGGCATCTTCATGTTTGCCATCAATCCCCTGGTCGGCGATGTTTTCCGACATGCCATGCAGCAAGTGGCCAATGTCGTGAAGCAAGGCGGCTACCACCACAGCATCCGATTCGCCGGCTTTCTCGGCCTGGTAGGCGGCCTGTAATGCGTGGGCTTCCTCGGAAATCTCTTCCCCGAAGTAGAGTTTCTGCCCCCGGTTGGCAAACAGTTCGAAGATTTCGTTTACGCAATCGTGCATGAGAGGTTCCTTTTCCGTTGCAGAGGGGGCTGACAGGATTTTGTCCCTCTTCGTAGTCAATAACTAACGATGTGTTATCGTGGTCAGAAAAAGAACATAGACGGTGAAAGGCTAATTCACCGTCTTTTCACGAGTTGAGTAAGTCGCCAGGAGCCTGGACTGCCAACTTATTTCAAAGGTTCGTCGAAATCGACCTTGTACTTCACCAGCATGCGATCCCGCAACGATTTCTTATCGTAATCGATCATCTTCCAAGCCT
This sequence comes from Telmatocola sphagniphila, assembly GCF_018398935.1. Lineage (GTDB taxonomy): Bacteria > Planctomycetota > Planctomycetia > Gemmatales > Gemmataceae > Telmatocola > Telmatocola sphagniphila. The sequence continues at coordinate 3,728,554 of NZ_CP074694.1, forward strand.
GCTTGCGATTTTCCTCGTCCTTCTGGATGAGAGCCCACTGCTTGGCTTCAATCTCGGGAATATTCGAGGAGATGTAGCCATTCCCCCAGAAGATGCTGCCACCGTAGTTGAAGTAGTACTTCTGCGATTGCAACTTGTCGAGCTCGATGGGAGTGCCGCGCAGCGACTCCGCAATGGCCATAAACTTTCTTTCGGTCGCCTGACCGAAAGCCAGCACTTCCGGATCGACGTTCAGCACCGAAACCTGCGACATTTTGCGGGTATAAACTTCGTACCACTGGGCATGCTTGGCGGCTTCGGGTGGCTTGGGATTTAACTGGGTATTTCGCTTCAGTTCGGCAATGTATTGATTGATCGTGCGGTAGTAGCGATGCGAAGCCCGGCCATCCGGCCCGGAAGGCATCACTTCGAGTGTGGTGATATTCGCCAGACTCGGGGAAACGATCGGTGTTCCCAAGATGGAAGTCATTTTCATCAGGTCGCTATCGCTGAATCCCAGGTCGAAAATCACCGAGTTATTTTCCACTCGCACTTTAGCGCCGGGCATATCTTCGAGGGTGGTGCCGTTCTGATCCATGATGTAGAGAAGGAAATTCTTCAGACTCGTCAGGTTGTTCGTCGCGTTGATTCGGGAATCGAGGTAAATCGTGGCCCGGGTGGTTTCCCCGAAAGTCACAGCAATTCGCACCCCTTTCAGCGCGGAAAGGAATCGCTGAGCCACTTCCATCGTCTTCAGATCCTCTGCGTAGATCTTCGAAGCTTCCAGGGCCCGGCGGAGGCCCATCGGGTTGATCATATCGTCCGTTTCCACGGCCATCATAATGTGTGCGGAACCGCTGTAGACTACGGCGTTCTGCAGATACGGTGTGACCACGCTCTTAGTGTTGGCGCGGGCGAATTTCAGCCATTTGGAAACTACCTGTCGCTGCTTGGAGGCGACGTTGGCCAGCAATTCCGGGTGCAGGCTCACGTAGTAGCCGCTCTGGGGACCCACGGCCATTTTTTCGCCGCCGATTTCTTCCACCGTGCCGTGTAACTTCGCGGCCAGCCGGTCCAGGGAAACTTCCTTAGTGGTCGGGATTAAGCTGATCGACAGTTCGCTGACGTTATTGTGCGGATCGAATTGCGAACCGATAATCACGCGCTCGATGGACGGGTGAATGGGAATAGTCCCGGCCAGATATTCGAGCGATTCCTTCTGCCCCCACTTTTCGCGAACGCCCCGTGGAGACTTGATAATATCCGCTACCTGGATCCGCAGAATCGCATTGGTAGTCTCCGGAAAGTAGTTCATCAGTTCGGAAAGCGGCGGCCCGGCCTGAGCGGACTGTGCCAGACCGAAAACAACAAAACCCGCCCACAACAGGTGCAGAGATCGTCGGAGCATAGCTGAACCCCAAATTCAATGACAAATTGTCCCTAATGGGAATTTAGGATTTTTCTATCAGAGAAATGGTTTTCACCACAGTATTTTCTGAAGGGAAAGTGTGTAAAGCCGTTATGGAAAGAATTCCCCGCCCGGCCTGAACCGACATGTAGCTGACCGGTGTCAGGAAAAGGCGATTTTGGGGATTGAACCGAAACAGAAGGCCGCTTTTGGAGCCATCGGAAATGATTTCCGACTGCACTTTCTCGAAATGGACCTCGGAAAGCGACTCGACCTGGGTGGTCGTGCAATAGCGAAATTCCGGGATCGGATGCAGGGTATCGTTACGCTCGCCCTGGAAGCGGTGCCCCATCAAATGGCCGTGCGAGGGCAAGGGCTGATTGCGGACGGAGGTGACTTCGGTCAGCCAGAAAAGCGGGTTACGAAAGGTCAAAACGTGGCCACTGGGTGTGAGACGTACGGAAATCTGGTAATCGTCCTTCTGCACAGTGCGCAGCATGAACGTCTGAAACAGCTCCGGATGAACCGGCCGGCTGTACAGATGGAACTCCAGATCTCGGACCCGAGGTCGCAGCACATTTCCCTCCTTGCGCGAATTATAGCTTGCTTTCCAAATTCCCTCAATGGCGACCGGTAACTGACCTACTTACCGTAAGAGATTGAGCTTTTTCAAAGTTCAAAGGACCAATTGTTAAAATAAGGCTCGCGGCCGATCCTTGGATCCGCTAAGTTCAGCAGAGATACTTTGAATGCCTGGGGAATATTGACGCCGAAAGCGACTTTTAACATGCCGAATAGTACCGCTCGACCGCCGCAGGGACCGTTTGCCGGCTCTCGCTGCGTGACCGGTCCCGGTCATCAGTGGGGCGAGGCGACGATCCGCCGCGTCAATGAAGATGGCACCTTTAAGGTGGAACTTGACATCAAGTCGATGCTGATCCTGAAATACTGGCAGGGCGTGACCCGCGAGGAAATCACTTTCGACGATGATCTTCACTGGCCGGCAATGTTCGCGAAGTTCAGTTCCAATCGGACCACCCTGACCAAAACGGATTTCGCCGCCGCGCTGGAACTGCTCGGCTACAAACTCGAACCGGAGGTCACGAATCAAATCTGGGACCAGCACTGCCACCACCTTTTTAAAGTGGACGGCGACGCCCTGAACACCCTCGCTCTGGATCCGCCTTCGAGCTATCGGTTGTTTCTGAACCTCGGTCTGCCTTTGAAAGTGATCCATCAGAAACTCAACTCGGAGCAACCGAAGGAGTACTTCAAGCTGTACTGGAACCAGACAAGAATGGCCGGTCGGAACCCCGCCGAGTTGCCGCGGGATGTGCGTCTAACGGATACGGTTCAGGCGCTTGGCTTGGAAGAATCGCAGGAGGATAAAAATACGACGGCTTTCCTCGAGGAATTTGAGAAAGAAAATTCCCTTTCGCTGCCGGAGAATTTCAAACGCATCCTCGGTCGCACCGGGGCATCTACCGCAATTGACGCCTGTCATCCCAACAATCCTTCGCTGTTGAAATTGGTCAAGCGGGACTGGAGTCTGGAACGGGGCAAAAAAGCGGAAGGCCTTTTGGGCGATAACGCTTTACTGTTTATGGTGCCGCATCAGGGAGATCACGACTGGTGGCTGGTGTTCGATAATGGTCAGACGGACGGCACGGTCTACGTTCGCTGGTATTCGGACGACGGCCAGAAGTGGTTATTGACCGCGCCGAGTTTTGCCTTCTTCTTGTGGGATCTGGCGCAAACCGGTTTGGTCTGGTATCAGGATACTCAATACGAGGGGGGCAAACCGGTGCTGAAAACGGATATTGGTTTGGTGCCGAAGTGAGGGGGAGATATGGAAAGGTTCCACCTCCTTTCCATATTTTCACTTTTCCACAATTCTTTATTTAAATTTTCATCCACAACATGTTAATTAATTTGCTTCGCCAGATTAGTGTTGACAGGCATTAGGCCTATCTACTATGTTATGCGTAGTAGCTACTGGCACGGGTGAATAATGAGCAGCTTTGAGACGCAATTACGAAAAGGTCTTGCGGAACTAGCGGTACTTGCCGTGCTAGCCAAAGAGGAACTCTACGGTTACGGGATTGTGGAAAAGCTGCGGGAACTAAACGGTTTGAATCTTTCGGAGAGCACTGTTTATCCAATACTTTCCCGACTTGCGCAGGAGAATCTGCTCGCCACGCGTACGGAAGCTTCTACGGCGGGGCCAACTCGGCGCTATTATCGACTCACGGAAGCAGGCTTCCGGAAATTACGCCTGCATTCCTCTTACTGGAAAAGTGTATCGAACTCCATTTCAACCTTATTAGAGGGGATTTAAGGATGGCAACTCTAGCCCTTAAAACAGCGTAGTTTTTTGGGGAATTGTTTCGATTTATCGAAGAAAGCTCGAAATCCTTTTTGTTTTCTGCGGTTTGTGTAAGTAACCGCTTAACAAATCGACAGTCGCAAAAAGGAGTTTCGAGTGAATGTTATTTTCGGACGTTGGTTTCAAAAATGCAAGAGTCGAATCGAACGTCGCCTGGCTAAGCGAGAGGCCGCGATGACCTTCGCTCCTTCTTTCGACGCCTCCAACATTCATTACGAAGTCTCCGAACGCGTGGGGGCGATCAGTTGCGGAGGCCTCGGGGCCATGCACCTTCTGGCCCGGCGTATCGGACTGATCGACGACATCGACGAGAAGCTGCATCTGCTCCAATTTCAAAGGCCTTACTCGGAATCGGACCACGTGTTGGCCATCGCTTACAATTCCCTTTGCGGGGGTACCTGCCTGCAAGACATGGAACTGCGTCGCACGGACGAAAACTTTCTCAACGCCTTGGGCACTCAGCGTTTTCCCGACCCGACTACTTCGGGCGACTTTTGTCGACGCTTCGATAGTGGCAGCATCCAGGCTTTGATCGACGCTTTCAACCAGACCCGTTTACGCGTCTGGTCGAAGCAACCCGATTCCTTTTGGGAATGCGCGAAGATCGACGCCGACGGCAGCTTTACCCAAACGCGTGGCGAGCGTAAAGCGGGGATGGACATCAACTATAACAGAGACTGGTGTTACCACCCCCTGGCGGTGACCCTGGCCAACACCGGTGAGACGCTGAGCATCGTCAACCGTCCCGGCAATCGCCCTTCGCACGAAGGGGCCGCGGTCGAACTCGACCGGGCTCTTTTGCTGTGCCTTCAAGCGGGCTTTCGCAGGATCGTCTTTCGCGGCGACACCGATTTCTCGCAGACCACTCGCCTCGACGGCTGGGATGCCAACGCCAAGGTACGCTTTTATTTCGGCTACGATTCGAAGCAAAACCTCGAAGCAATCGCGGAAAAACTGCCGGAAGCGGCTTGGCACAAGCTCGAGCTGTCCCGCGCAATACTCGGCGAAAGCGAAGTTGCGACACCGACGGGAAAACACCAAGGAGCGGATCGTCCAAGAGCGGGAATTCGTAAATGTGAAGTTGATCTCCGAAGCGGTGGCCGAGTTCGAGTACCAACCGACCGCTTGCCGAAGCGGCGTATCGCCTGGTGGTGATTCGCAAGAATCTTTCCGTGGAAAAAGGCGAATCCGTTCTGTATCCGGACGAACGCTATTTCTTCTACATCACCAACGACCGGGAGTGCACGGCCGCCGAAGTCGTCTACGAAGCCAACGATCGCTGCAATCAGGAAAATCTGATAGCGCAGCTCAAGGGCGGTTGCCGGGCCTTGCACGCGCCGCTGCACGATCTGGAAAGCAATTGGGCGTACATGGTGATGGCCTCCCTGGCCTGGAACTTGAAAGCCTGGTGGGCCTTGACGTTGCCGGAAACTCCTGGTCGCTGGCGGGAAAAGCATCGGGACCAGAAGCAGTCGGTTTTGAAAATGGAATTCAAAACCTTCCTCAATGCTTTCATGCTTCTGCCTTGTCAGATCGTCCGGAAGGCCGGCCGCATCGTCTATCGATTGCTCGGCTGGAACCCGCACTTGCCAATCTTCTTCCGACTACTGAAAGCACTGAGGTGCTGATCGTTCGACCGACTGAAGTCGGGATCCGGATGTCCCGATCCGATAAAACGCCGAGAGCTATTCGCGGAAAGGAAGAATGTTTGAAAAATAGAAGTATGCGTTCGGCCGAGCGAAAAGCTCCGGCGTGGGGGACTCATCGAACTATCTCGCTAAAACTCCCCACGGAATTGGCATCAAAAACTTCGCTTGTTTGAGGTCTAGCGGAAAGCACGATTGTTTTAGAGGATTCTTTGCAATCGCTAATTAACACCCGGCTCGACACAATTGATCGTCTGCTCCTGGGGCAGGTTTCTCGTGTGGATCGTGTTTCGATAGTGAAGGAAGTCGAGTCACAAATTTACGAATTGATCGCATTAAAGGATGCGGATTCGATTTCGCGAGAAGACGTCTTGGAAATTTTGGGCAAACTCGATCCACCCGAAGCGTATCTTCCGGAAGAGGGCTCGACACCGGAAAGAGTGATTATCGCTCGGAAGAAATCATCGTCCGAGTCTATAGTCATCCCCATTGCCAAGAATCCTCCAAGAGAGCTTGGACGTCTGGGGGGAATCCTGGGATTAACTTCGCTGGGCATGCTTTTGCTAAGTTTCGGAGTGCTCATCTTAATCGCATTGAAAAATTACATTCAAGATCCGCAAAACTTTGCCTTTGCATTGGGGTTTTCGTTGATTATTCCTGTGGCCACATGTACATCAGGTCTGGTCGTTTCCATAATTGGCGTAAAGAGGAAATTTATGCCAATTGCAGGTATCATTGCCTCCACGATGACAATTAGCATAATCCTCGCGCTAATTGGCCTGATTTTATTTTTCATCTCTGACAAGCCTCTTTCCTATGCTGGTTAGCCTTTGATGGGCGGCCTATAAAATTCCCTTCTGTTAACTCAATGAAATGCGTGAGCTCCATTTCTGCTCACGTTGCCCTATAATTACATTCTCACTGCTTACAGTGATCAACTGATTCTCCCTCCCCGCCTCGAAGAGCCTTCCATGAAAGCCAAGCCAATTTTCACACTCTTATTGATATTTTTGCTGCCGCCTTACGTGGCCGCCGACGATCCCGTCAAAAAGCCCGAGTCGAAAAAGACTCCCGAAGTCTTCGACCTGTGCCAACAGCAGACGCCAATCCGCAACCAGGGCGGCCGGGATACCTGCCCCTACTTTCCACCGGTGGCCGCGCTCGAAGCGGCTTACAAGCGGGCGGGAATTGCGGTCAATTTGTCGGTCGAACATCTCATCTGGAATCGCAATGTGATGAGTAGTAGCGACAAAAATAGTCGTGATGTGGCCGAGGATCTCATCAGCACCCTCGGCGGAGGCGGCGGCATGGGAGTCCTGCAACAATATGCCGTTTGCCGGGCCGAAGAGATGCCCTATCGAGGTTCGATTCAATACCCCAAAAATTCAGGACTGGAAAAGTACGATTGGTCCAAGCCGTTTAGCCAGATGGCTCTCAATCTCTGGAATCTGGACCCGGCCAATCTCCCGGCGGCCGCCCGCACCGATGCCAAGTACGCCATCGAGAAGTTTGATAGCATTCCGGCTCACGATTTAAGGAACTCGGCTAAGTTCGAGGAGATTCTCTATTCAGGTCACGAAATCGTATTCAGCATGAACATTCACGCCAACAGCAACGACCTGGCGGCCAAAGGGCAACCGGTCTGGAGGCTGAAGCCGAACACGCGGGGCGATTCAGTGAATCACTTCATGCTGATGGTGGGCTATGACCGCGCCCGCAAATTCTTCGTGGTCAAGAATCAGTGGGGGCCGACCAATTACACGGCCCAGCAAGGCAAGCTCGCCGAGGGCTGGAAGGATATCATCAAATACGACGGGTTTACACTGGTAGATTACAACTATCTGGCGACTTTTTCGGAAGCGCATTACATCACGGAAGTGGCCCCGGTTGGCAGTCGACGGTTTATTCCGCAACGGGCTATCGGACAATGGGAAGTCACATTCAAAAAGGAGGGGAAGAAGGTCAATTCAGGAGTTCTTTGCTGGCGGCATCCTCCCATATCGGCTGAGGGAAAGCAAAAAGCCGATTTACGTCTTGGCGAACTCGTCCTGGCCAATGGGGAGCAGTACCGGGTCAACGGCAAACTCGACGGGGATGGCTCGAAGCCTTATCAGATCTCGCTTCATGTGGATTTTTCGAAGGGCACCCTGCCCCTCGATTCGACGGCGGGCGCGACCTGGAAAGGGACTCTCCATCTGCCTGATAATGGCAAGGCGACCATGCACCTGAAACCGCACGGCGGGGCAAAAGAGAAAGTAGGCGATGGGGATACGAACGAGCTGGAGATCGACGCCAAGCTGGTTCTGGATCAGAATTTATTGAGGGAGATAGGCGAACATAAGTAGAAAGGGAAGATTCGGTTCAGGGAAATAAATGAAATTTCCAAGGGGTGGAAAAATACTTTCATCCCTCCTTATCCCTTGATCAATTTTTTGATACCGAATTTTACGTCTTAACACCTTAGGCAATTTCAGTTCGACTTCTCCAGGTCCGAATTGAGATCAACTTCACCCTCTTCCTGAAGTTCAGCTCCCTCGTAGTAATGATGAAACAGATAAACGACATCACCGGTCAACGCGATTCCCAAAAAAGCGATAAAGCATTGTACGAAATGGGAAAGGCTCATATTCCCGTGACGGTAGGTACCGATCATCGCACTGGCCATAACCAGACCGAAACCTCGCGTAAACCATATGGGTAAAGTCGGAGTCGATCCAGATTTTGGGCCTCGATAAAGCCTCAACCAAACAAAAAGACTTATCCCAAAAAGAAGGGCCATGATACCCGTTGCAGCTAGAAGCCCTACCGTTTCGTTCTTATCCTTGTTGGTTATGGAGCCTACTAGAAACATAAGTGTCAAAAGAAAAAAGATGAACACAGTGAATCCCAGGGGACCAAGCAATATCCAGGGTCGCTGATAAGTCGGTTCATCAACGAACTCTAAAAGTGGATCTTCTTCCGGGATCATGCTTGGGGTTCTCTGATAGTTGCAATTGCAAAAGCGGGCAATCCTCTAGTCTGATAAGAATACCAAGTATTCTGTGGTAATGCCTACATTTTTAGGTTGTAGCCCATCTTCGTGTCTGAAGTTCGGAATCAGCTAATTCTCAAAAAAACATGAACTTAACTCACGGGCAAGAGGCCAAACAATTTTCACAATCATGCTAGAAATTTTGTCACAGACTCCCTCTTACGCTTTAGGAATGGCTAGTGTTTCTCTAATCTGTGTACTCCACTAGTAGAGGTTCGGGCCATGCATAAAACTCATGTTTCTATTCAGCGAAGACGAAAATTCTTCCTGCTACTCCCACTCCTGATAGGCTTTTCCCTAGGATTCGGAGGGCCGTTACGTTACCTGCACGGAAAGACAGTAAACGCTGTGCCGGTGGAATTTAAAGATTTCCAGCAACCTCCCCAGTCTGATATTAATACGGCGGCCCGCCAGGTGGCCGAAAAAATACTGGAAGGGATTGCGAAAAAAGACGCCTCATTAATAGCTCGCCACTGCACCACCCCTTTTCTAGGTGGCTCGCCCCACCTTCAAAAAATTCTGACGAACGAAAAAGATTTGGCTGCTTCCTTGAAAACCGATCTGTGCGAAGGGCCTTACATGCCTTACATGTTCGAGCCCAAATGGGAGATTACAGCCACCCTGACCCCCGCGGAGTTCAGAAGAGAATACGCGGACTATTTGACTATGGATCCGGAGACTCTGAAAGCACTGGAAAAACTCAAACTCACAGCCAGGGATCGGGTCGTCGTCGAAAAACGGCGGGGAATGCTCGTCCTAGTCCGTTCCGATAAGGGTGGTTCGCGAGCCATAGGTATCGTGACACTCGGTTTCGGCCCACCCCCTTTCAAACTCACCCGGGATGTCATCTACCGCCGGCGACATGGTGTGGCTTTGACTCTTTCAGTTGTGCAACCTCCCAAAAATGCCAACGGAGCGGCCATTATTCTGCCAATCAATGACAGTTTTGTCTCGTTTCCGAGGCCTTTTAACGCAATGGGATTAGGCACTCGCCAGCAAGGTTTGTTGGATGCCGGGTTTACATTGATCTTTGTCACGCCCGGCAGCGCCCCCAAACATACTATCCCAGAAATTCTCAGCGATATTCACACGGCGGTAAAGTATGTTCGATATAACGCGGATCAGTTTCAGATCGATCCCGACCGGCTGGCCATCATGGGCGCAAGTTCCGGCGGATATATATCTCTGATGCTCGGTTTAGCCGATGGGAAAGGGCCAACTTTTCCTCCCGATTCAGATCCCAGCCAGGTTTTCGTCAAATACGATCCACTCGAAAATGTTTCCAGTCGGGTCCAGGCTGTTATCAGCATGTGTCCGCCTACGGATTGGCTGAACTACGGGGAAAAAGGGAAATCGGTTCTGGAATTCCCGCTTTTTCAGCCCTATGTGGGACTCTTGGATCTTTATGAATACGATCTTCGCCGCAATGGTTACAACAAGATTTCGGATCGAGAAAAGCATCTCCAGGAACTTAAGAAACTGTCTCCCGTGCATCTGGCCACGGCCAAAGCCGCTCCCATTATGTTCATCCATGGGGACAAAGACCTGAACGTGCCGATCCAGCATTCTATTTCCATGCATGAGGAACTTAAGAAAGTCGGAGCCCAATCGGAACTTATCACAAAAGTCGGCGCGGACCACGGCTGGCCGGAAACCGTCGAGGAAACGGCCATGATGGTGAAATGGCTGAACGAAAGGATGCCGGCAAAGAAGTGAAAGATTTGATGACAGTAAATATCTCGCCCGCTGATTTATCTTCCCGGGCGAACCGCATTAAAACTCAGAGTCTGATTTAAGTTTGTAAATCCATCGTCGCTTCATTCCGGTTACTCTCCCGGCTCCTGCTCAAAGAATCGCTCAATTCGTTTATCGGGAATGAACCAGATGAAGGCGACGAGCAAGTAGATCCCACAAGCAATCCAGGAATCGACGAATGCCAGGATGATGGCCAGAAGATATAACCCCAGCGACACCCAGCCCTTAATATCCCTTCCCATCGCGGCGGCCAGCGTCGAATCATAGCCGTGATTTTCGATCAGCACATAGATCAGAATTTTCCAGGAGGAGGCCGCAAGTAACAGCACTACACCGTAGACCACCACCGGCCAGGGGGCGAAATGTGTCACCCCCACCCAGTGGGTAATTACTGGGAACAAAGACAGCCAGAACAGCCCGTGTAAATTCGCCCAGAGAATCGCCCCATTCACCGACTTCACGGCCTGAAACAAATGGTGATGGTTATTCCAGTAGATTCCGACGTAGATGAAACTGAGAACGTAACCGAGGAAGGTAGGAATCAACTCCTTCAGAGAACTCAGACTGGCATCGTGCGGGGCTTTCAACTCCAGAACCATAATGGTGATAATAATCGCAAAAACCCCGTCACTGAAAGCTTCCAGCCGTCCCTTGCTCATGTTCACGGCCGCTTTACTCGCCGATGTCGAAGGCTCTTCCACTGTTCCGATCCCCTGAAGTTTTTACCGAACCCAGTCAATCCTTTCCGGTTAGATAGGGCCATTCCTCGAAACGTGTAGTGGCTGATTTCTGTGGAAAACCCCCGAAATCAAAATTGGGAAAGGTTTCTCATGAGTTGCGGTATCCCTAATGGTGATGGGATTAACGGATCGGAACTACTCTTTAAGGCCCGTTCCCTAACTTAATTTGCTTCCGAGACCGAAGCCATGTGGATAGTCCGGCTAGCCCTCAGGCGAACCTACACCTTTCTCGTTCTGGCGGTTCTGATCGCCGTGATGGGGGCGGTGAGCGCCCGAAAAATGTCAACCGACATTTTCCCGGAAATCGATATCCCCGTGGTCACGGTGGTATGGTCCTATCAGGGCATGCCGGCGGAGGAAATTGAATCGCGGATTATCCTCGTCACCGAGCGCGTTTTAACGGCTTCCGTCAACGACATCGAGCATATCGAAAGCCAATCGCTCAATGGCGTGGGCGTAATCCGCATTTTCTTTCAGCAGGGCGCTAAAATCGAAGCGGCCACCGCCCAGGTCACGGCCACGTGCCAGACTTTGTTGGTCACGATGCCGCCGGGCATTCAGCCGCCGTTTATCGTTCGCTATAGCGCCACCAGCGTACCGATTTTGCAGGTGGCCGTTTCCAGTGACACTTTAAACGAACAGCAAATCTTCGACTATGCCGCCAATTTCGTAATTCAGCGACTGGGTACCGTTCAAGGGGCCCGGGTGCCGCAACCCTACGGCGGAAAACCCCGCCAGATTATGATCGACCTCGATTTGGATGCTCTCTATTCGCGGGGGCTATCGCCGCAGGATGTCAGCACGGCGGTTACGAATCAGAATCTCATCATCCCGGCGGGTACCGCGAAAATTGGCGACACGGAGTACAACGTCCGGTTGAATTCCAGTCCGGATCTGGTGGACCAATTCAATTTTCTGCCCATTCGCACTGTTAATGGCGTACCCATATACCTGAAAAACGTCGCCGAGGTTCGCGATGGATTCGCCGTCCAAACCAATGTGGTGCGAAGAGATGGACATCGCGCCGTATTAATGACCATCCTTAAGGGAGAAGGAGCTTCGACGCTCGATGTCGTCCGCAATGTGAAAGCAGCGCTGCCAGGCATTCAGGACCAATTGCCCCCGGAGTTGAAACTCGATTTACTCTTCGACCAATCGGTTTTCGTCTCGGCGGCCGTGAATGGGGTTCTCAAAGAGGGGGCGATTGCCGCCGGGCTGACGGCCCTGATGATCCTGCTGTTTCTCGGCTCCTGGCGCAGCACCCTGATTGTGGCGATTTCGATTCCGCTTTCCATTCTCGTGTCGATTAGTTGTCTCTGGGCTTTCGGCTACACCCTGAACATTATGACGCTTGGCGGCATGTCCTTGGCCGTGGGAATTCTGGTTGATGATGCGACGGTGGAAATCGAAAACGTACATCGCAACCTGGGGATGAAAAAAGAATTGCGGCATGCCATACTGGATGGCGCCGCGCAGATCGCCGTGCCCGCTTTCGTTGCGACTCTGTCGATTTGTATCGTCTTTATTCCGATTCTATTTCTGACGGGGACAGTCGCGTTTCTGTTCATACCGCTCGCTCTGGCGGTCGTCTTCGCCATGCTGGCTTCGTACCTTCTATCGCGTACTCTGATCCCAACGCTCGTCCTTTTTCTACTGCCCGAGGAAGCGAAACTTTATGCGGAAGGCCATGAGGGTCATGCCAGCGGAGGCCGGGGACCGATCTGGTGGATGCACCGCATCTTTAACAATCTGTTCGAGCGATTTCGCAGCACCTATCAGCGGGCCCTTGCCTGGTGCCTCCAAAATCGGGCGATGACAGTCGTGGGCATGATGGGATTTGCCCTGGGCACGTTTCTGCTGGAGCCGCTTATCGGTCGCGATTTTTTCCCGACGGTGGACGCCGGGCAGTTCCGCCTGCATGTGCGAGCCCCGGCTGGGACCCGCATTGAAGAGACCGAACGAATTTTCGGTCAGGTCGAGGAAGCAATCCGAAAAATCGTGCCCGATGAGGAGCGTGAACTGATTCTGGATAACATGGGGCTTTCCTCGTTCCTGACTCCCATTGCTTACAACGACAATGGCACAGTGAGCGCGGCGGATGGAGAAATCTTCGTGGCCCTGAAACCGGTACATGCGCCGGTGGCTCAATATCTCAAGAAACTTCGCGAAGAATTGCCGAAGCAATTTCCCGATGTGATCTTCTACTTTCAGCCGGCCGATATCGTGGGGCAGGTATTGAATTTCGGCAAACCGGCTCCGTTTAACATTCAGGTCGTGGGAGTTAGCCGGGAAGCCAATCTGGCGATCGCGCAGAAGCTAAAAACCGAGATTGCCGCTATTCCGGGAATGGTCGATGTGCACATTCATCAGGTCACGGATTCGCCCGATTTGCGCATCGACGTCGATCGTATCCTAGCCAATGAAATGATGATCACGCAAAGTGATGTGGCCCGCAGTATTCTGGTCTCTTTGAGTTCCACCAGCCAGACTTCCCCGAATTTCTGGGTGAATCCCTCCAATCGAGTCAATTATCGCGTGGCCGTGCAAACACCTCAGAGTCGAATCGATTCGTTGCAGAGTTTGATGAACACACCGGTCACTATTCCCGAACAGTCTGCGCCACAGCTTCTGGCAAATCTCGCGGATGTGCGCCGGGCCACTTCGGCCGCCGTCGTCAACCATTACAACATTCAAACGGTCTACGAGGTTTACGCCAACGTGCAGGGCCGGGATTTGGAATCGGCCCAACGCGAGGTGGAAAAAGTTCTCGCCCGAACTCGGCCAGAACTACCGCGCGGCAGTACGATTGCAGTTCGCGGGCAGATTGAAAGCATGAACGATTCCTTTCAGGGATTGGCCGGAGGATTGCTCTTCGCGATTCTCCTGGTTTATCTGCTGATGGTCGTTAATTTCCAAAGCTGGATCGATCCGTTCATCATTCTGACCGCTCTTCCCGGAGCGCTCGCGGGTATCCTCTGGGCGCTGTTCGCAACTCACACGGATGTCAGCGTACCCGCTCTGATGGGCGCCATCATGTGCGTGGGGGTGGCAACTTCGAATTCCATTCTGATGGTCACCTTTGCGAACGATAAGCGAATCGAAGGATTGTCCGCTATCGATGCGGCCTTCGCGGCTGGTTCGACTCGACTTCGTCCCGTGGTCATGACCGCCACGGCCATGATCATCGGCATGTTACCCATGAGTCTGGGCCTAAGCGAAGGCGGCGAACAGAATGCTCCGCTCGGTAGGGCCGTTATCGGCGGACTGCTGGTGGCTACAGCGTTCACGCTCTTGTTCGTTCCCGTGACCTACAGCCTGTTGCGACGCACGGCCCCCGTACCACCAATCGAATAATTCAGGAGCTAGACTCCGAGGACTAGGATGAGCCAGCAAGAGTTACCTAAAAACGAGAAGCCACCGGAAGTTCGGAAGGAAGAGCTTCCCAAACCCGAGCCTTTACCTAAAGGCGGGCTGGGAGTCGTTGCCGGGCTGGTTGTTCTGGCCGGCGGACTGTTTGTCGGTCTCTACTTCATCGGGGAGGTACCTTATAAACGGCAGCAGGATGAACTGCGAAAACAAGCCTCCATGATGGCCGCCACGCCCCGAGTCGCCGTCGTTAAAGCACACCGAATCCCCGGTGAGGCGGAAAGACTCTTGCCCGGAAGTACCTCCGCCTGGTTCGAAACGGCCATCTTCGCCCGAACCAACGGCTATTTAAAACGACGCCTGGTCGATATTGGCGATGTCGTCACGGAAGGTCAATTGCTCGCCGAGATTGAGACTCCCGAGCTAGGGGATCAACTGGATCAAGCGAAATCGACCATGACTTTGCACAAGGCTACCCTGGAAAAAAATGAAGCCAACCTGGCGCTGGCGAAAGCCAACGAAGCGCGCAATCGCAAAATCCTGACCACGGGTGCCATTTCGAAGGAAGAATACGACACCGTGAAAGCTACACTGGAAGTTTCCGCGGCGACTATTGGCGAGTCCAAAGCCCAGATCCTCGTCGATCAGGCGAACATCCAGAGGCTGACTGATTTGCTCAGCTTTCAAAAAGTCTTCGCTCCGTTTCGAGGAACGATTACCGCCCGGAACATCGACGTGGGAGCCTTGATCGTCGCCGATAATCCGACCGCCGCCAAGGAGCTCTTTCATATCATGCAGATCGATCCGATCAAGGTAGTAGTCGACGTCCCCCAGGCATTTGCGGCCGGTATTCATCCCGGAATCGAAGCCAGTGTCACCCGCCGCGAGGACCCGAACCGACCTTATAAAGCGGTTGTCGATCGCACCAGCGAATCGCTTGCCCAGCAGACCAGGACTTTACATACGGAGTTGAGAATTCCCAATAAAGATCGTTCTTTACTGCCGGGAATGTATGTGCTGGTTAATTTCCGGTTCACCCGCGAGTTCAAGCCAGTGGTTGTGCCGGTCGCTTCCATCATCACTCGCTCGAATGGGTTATCGGTGGCGATTCTGGGAAAAAACAATGCCGTCACTTATAAGAAAGTTCAGCTCGGCCGGGATTACGGCTCGGAAGTGGAAGTGCTCAGCGGGCTCGAAGGCGATGAGACTGTGATCATTCGACCCGGGGATGATCTTCCAGAGGGCACTGTTGTGGAACCGGTCGATTCGAGCTCGTCGAAATAAAGGGTGTTAAACCAACTTTTCACAACAGATCAGAAATCCGTACGCTCGCAGCCGTTTTGCCCAGCCGAGCTTGAAAGTTCCATCTAGGCGGGTTGAAATTGGCTTGAAGTCGCGGATTTTAAACCCGGCTTCGCGAAGATCTTTCTCGATCTCTGTCACTGAAAAGTGATGAAGCGTAAGCTTCGCTCCACCCCAGATTTGCGGCATCGGATATTCGCCCGGCTCCTGACCTCGCAAAGATCGCATCCCATCGCGAATTGCCCAGGGCAGGCCCACCAATCGAAAAAGATGGTAACCGCGATTGTGAGCATGCAGCACGAATTTGCCATCGGGTTTTAAAATTCGGTGAACGTGCTTTAAAAACGTCTGCCGATTCTCCCGACCTCGAATCATGCCCCAGGTACTGAATAAGCAGCCGGCATAGTCGAACTGTTCCGCCGGTGTATCATCCAGTTCCACTAGATTTTTTTCGAGATAATCGATCTTCAGCCCGCGTGCCTCGGCCTTCTGTTTCACCTGCTCCAGCATCGCGGCGGACAGATCTAGGGCCGTGCACTGATAGCCGCGGGCAGCAAACAGCAGAGCCAGCCGGCCAGTGCCGCAACCTAAATCGATGAGAGTCCCCGGTTGCGAAAATTGCTGTTCGCAGTATTGCAAATCGAATTCCAGCAACGGTGTGCCGGCCAAGGAGGTATCGTAGGTCCGTGCCAGTTCCGGATTATGAGTGTAGTCCCACACGCCGCGGTCGGTACCGGGCGGCAATTGCCAGTCTGGAATCATACTCTGAATAGTATCAATTGCCCGGGGAGCGATCATGCGGAACAATTCGGTTCGGATTCGCGAGGTTCAGTACCAGACCGAAGATTTTGCCTATCGAACACCGATCAAATTCGGCGGAGTGGCCCTCGACCGAGCGACGATTCTGAATGTGCAAATTTGCATCGAATCGGCGGATGGCTTGAAAACGGCCGAGGGATTCGGCTCCATGCCGTTGGGTAACGTCTGGTCGTTTCCTTCGAAAAAAATGGGCTATGCCGATACCCTGGCGGTCATGCGAAAGCTGATTGTAATAATCGCGAAAATTACCAAGGAATGCTCCGTCGCCGGCCATCCGATTGATATCACGCATGCCCTGGAACCCGATTATTTTCGAGCGGCTGAGGAGTTGTCGCCCGAGTTTCCCGATCCCATTCCACCGCTGGCAACTCTGGTTTGTGCCAGTGCCTTCGATGCCGCTTTGCACGATGCCTATGGGAAACTTTTCGGCCTCAACTGCTATTACACTTATGGACCTGATTTTGTGCCGCACGATTTGGGATATTATCTTGATGAGGAATTTAACGGCATTCGAGTCGATGCCTGCATCACACAGGCTCCGCAGCCGCGGATGCCGCTTTATCATCTGGTTGGGGCCCTCGATCCTCTGACGAGGGAAGATGTTCAAAAACCGGTCGGTGATGGTCTGCCGGAAACTCTGGAGGAATGGATTCCTTTTAATGGTCTGACCCACTTCAAAATCAAATTGAACGGAGAAGATCTTAACTGGGATGTACAGCGCGTTCTTACGGTCAATCGAGTTTGTGAAAAAGTTCAATCTGCTCGCGGAATCGAGCACTATTTCTACTCGCTCGATTTCAACGAGAAGTGCGAGAATGTGCAGTATTTGCTGGCCGTTTTGCACAAGATTCGGGAGAACTCTCCCGTCGCATTCGAGCGCATCCAGTACATCGAACAGCCGACGAAGCGAGATCTGCGCGGCGATGCGCAAAACCGCATGCATGAGGCGGCGAAACTCAAACCGGTCGTTATTGATGAAGCCTTGTTAGGACTGGAAAGCTTAAGCTTGGCGAGAGATCTGGGATATACCGGCGTGGCCTTGAAAGCCTGCAAGGGACAAACGCAATCGTTGTTGATGGCTGGCGCGGCCCGACATCTGAAAATGTTTCTCTGCGTTCAGGATTTGACCTGCCCCGGCGCTTCGCTCATTCACTCGGCGGGCCTGGCCGCTCACGTTAAAGGGGTCGCGGCCATCGAAGCGAATGCTCGTCAATATTTTCCCTCCGCGAATAAACCCTGGGAATTGAAGTTCCCCGGGATTTTTCAGATTCACGACGGCACTATGAAGACGGCGGAATTAATCGGCCTCGGTTTAGGGGCTGTATAAACCCGATTAATCCAACTTGGCCGACGGCGGCAGCAGATCGAGGTCCTTTTCACCCCGGCCCAGCACCTTGGCCCATTCGCCATAGGCCGGGTTGGGAAGAATTATCCAACTCTGGCCCCAGCGATTCTCTTTATCCACCTGCATCTTCCGCTGTTCCACCGCCGTCTTGATCTCTTGGTCCGTATTCTTGCTGCTCACAGACATCTTGAAGCGTTCGTCGAAATCCCGCAAGTTGTCTCCAAAATAGAGGATCACGTTATAATCCTTCTCCACAAGTTTTCTCCGATCCGTTTTGTCGCTGGTCTTCGTTGCGCATAATAGCTGCTCGGCCGGTACGCCAATCTGCAATCGCTTCAGCAGCTTTAACGTGTTTTCCTTATATTTTTCATTGCGGTTGGTGATGTAATAGATTTTTACATTCATCTTCTGCGCGTATTGAATGAATTCCTTGGCACCGGTGATCAACTTGACATCATCCCCGCAGCGTTCTTCGAACAGGTCCCACTTCTTCTGATCGTAAGCCAGTTTGTTGTGAAGTTCATAGGATTGAAAAGCTCCGTTATCCAGGACGGTTTCGTCCAGATCCATGATTATGGCAGCTGGTCGTTCTGATTTGGGACCGTTTAAGCCGAAGCCGAAAGGATTAGTTGTGCCGTTTGAGTTGCCTGAGATACCACTTCCTCCAGTGCCTGTGAAATTCCCGCCTAGACCAGGATCCATTATCGATCCATTAATCTGAAATCGGAAATATGCGTTTAAGCGATTTAGACCCAGCTGATATGCCTGAATGCAGCACGCTCGATACTCCGCCGAGATCTGCATGTACAAATTCGCGTCCAGCCCTCGATGCGGCGGCGACTCCAACGCTACTTTCTTAACGGCGGGCGGTTCAGCCTTCTCCTGAGCCACCATCGGCCAGGCCACCATGCAGGCCATCCCGGCCAGAAAACTCAGCAAACAGGGCAAAAACTTCCGTACAGAAATACAACAATTCATGGCGATACTCCCGGAGTCAGTTCGGATGTCCTGGCAAGCTTATCTTACAGAACGCGGTTATGTTCTAGTCCCCGGAATACTAAATCCCACTCAGTGTGCCAATTGGCTGAGCAGTTGGGAATGTTTTCTGAATTCGGAACGGCCTTCCACTATTCTGCGAACAGCCGACGGCACCATCTACGGCGCTCGAAACCTGCTGCGTGACTGGCCGGAGATTCGAGATCTACTCGAGGAAACAAGTGTTTTCAGCCTGGTTCGGGAAATCCTCGGCCCGCAAGCAGGATTAGTTCGCATCCTCTTTTTCGATAAGCCGCCGGAGCAAAGCTGGGCCCTGCCCTGGCACAAAGATCTGAATATCTCCGTTCGGAAAAATGATCGGCCGAGCAGCCAATTCATTCATCCCACCTTCAAGCATGGCGTGCCGCATGTGGAAGCACCGCAGTCCCTCTTGGAGCGGATGTTAACGGTGCGACTACATCTTGATCCCAGTACCGAAACCAACGGCCCGCTGCGCGTTTTGCCAGGATCGCACCAGTCGAGTAAATCCATCGACAGCTCGGGCGTTGCTCCCGAGACAATTCTCTCGAACGCGGGGGATGCCTTACTTATGCGGCCACTTCTGACCCATTCCAGTGGGGATTCTCAAGCAGGAACGAAGGAGCATCGAAGGATCTTTCACTTCGAGTTCGCCGGGATGCGCGAGTTGCCGGAGGGGTTTGAGTGGTGGGATTTTGTTAGGATTTAATCCTCACTTCCCCACCGCCTCCAAAAACTGAAAAACATCCTTAATCGCCACCTGCACCACCGCCAGATGCTCCACCGCCGGATATTCTTTGTAGATCATCTTCTCTGCCTTATTCTTTATGAGTAATGCTGAGAGCGATTTGCTCCCTCGAAGAGCGAAATCGGAATCGCCGACGCCAATGAAGACGGGCATCTTTTGAAACACCTCTGGCTTACGGATCGAACCCGCACCCCCTAACCCCGCAATCGCGGCAAATTTTTCCGGGGCAGATTGCACGGCACTAAAAGCTTGGGCCGAACCCATAGAGTGACCGACGACAAAGATTTTTCGCGGATCGATGGGATATCTTTTTGAGAGCGTTTCAAGAATCTCCGGAATCGCGGAAGCACCGAAGCCGCCACGCGGAGCAATCATCATCCACCCCCGCTTTTCGCACTCTCGCATACAGCAACCAGCCCCGTACGCGTCGAAGAACATGTTTTCGCTTCCGCCAGCACCATGCATCGCCACCACCAGGGGAACCGGTTTGTCTTTGTTGAGGTTGGCCGGAACGAAAATCCTGACGATTGCGGAGTTTCCCTGAGTGGGGAGAGATAGCCAGAATTCGCCGGGTCTGGACTGATTGTAGTATGTGGCCCCCTGGCGAATGCTCTCGACTAATTTTTCGCACTCCAAGATTAATCGCCCGGCCGGATAATCGGTCTCCAGGGTTTCCCCTTTGGCAAGGTCGGTCAGAAGGTCATTCAGATACGCTAAGGTTTTTGTTTCTACCGATACCTGGGCCTCTTTGGCTCGAGAGGTAAGAAAAGTGTCGAGCGAAGCTTTCCGTGTTGCCAGCTTCTCGACTCGGGAAATAGCCATTTGATAAGTCGAGAGAGTTTTCGAATCGACCTGAATTTGCAGTTCGATTTTCTGATCGATTTGCGGTTCTTTCAGCTTCGGCAACTTGACTAGGAAGCTGCTGGGAATCTTAACGATATCAAATTCCTGGCGATCACCATCAGACAACAGCAGCAGTCGACTTTTCTCAGGCACGGCCTGTTTCGAATCGTAAAACGACTTGAGATTCACTAAAAGTTCGGATGGAGAGGCCTCCAGCAGCCGGGTTTGAGGCACCAGATAAAGAGATTCCGCCCACGACATCGCTGGGGAAACCTTCTCCTGGGTTAAAGCAAATTTCGCCTCGGCGAGATACTGGCCGGCTTTGGGCAGGTTCAACGAGAAAAAAGACTGAACCGCGTTATTAAGAGATTGAACCGTTCGCTTCCGAACTTCCAAATCGTCGATATGCTTTTGAAACGCCTTTTCAAATTCGATGACCCGTCGTCCCAATTCGTGGCGAATTTCCTGTCCGAAGGCCGAAACCGTAGTCAGCAGAAAAACCAGAACAGCGAAAGAGGCGTTTTTGATCATTTAGTCACTCTCATTGATCGTTCGATCCAGATTATCGTCTTGCAGTTTCGAGCGGGATTTAGGGCCGGAGATAAGCGAGATTTTATAGTTAAAAGTGCCGATCATCAATTCGTCGCCGATTTTCAAAACCCCTTCCGTGACCTTCTGACCGTTGATTTTGACGCCGTTGGTACTCCCCAGGTCGCGGACGATCAGACCATCCCCCACCACGGCAATGCAGCAGTGTTTCCGGGAGATTTTTTTGGAATTGAGAAGTACATCGCATTCCGGATGCCGACCGAAGAGAAGAATCGGCTTATCCAGCAGAATATCGGGTCCTTCATTGAGGGATATGAGTTGAACAGTACTGCTCATGTCAGCATATTGACAGAAAACCACCCGATTTCAACGAGTTTTTGCCAATAACCGCACCAGGCGGTCTGGCCCGCGCAAGAAAATCCTTCTTGTTCGATCCAGTTCCACCACTAGTATTTCTTTAGACCATTCTTTGAAAACTACCCCGGATTAAATCTGGTTATGGCAAACCTGCGCACGCCGCTTTACGATTGGCACATTTCTCAAAAAGCCCGCATGGTCCCTTTTGGGGGCTGGGATATGCCCGTGCAGTATAAGGGCGTGATGGACGAGCACAAAGCCGTCCGAAACTCCGCGGGAATGTTCGATGTTTCGCACATGGCCCGCTTCAGCTTCGGCGGGCCGGATGCACTTGCGCTGATCGACGAAATTTTCACCAATTCCGCCGCCGGGATGAAGGATTTCCAGGTCCGTTATGGCCTGGTCTGCAACGAATCGGGCGGTATGCTTGATGACATTCTGGTTTATCGCTGGCCGTACGGTTGGGCGATGGTCGTAAATGCCTCGAATCGAATCAAAATTCTCGACTGGTTGAATGCTAAAAAGGGCGATCGCAACGTCACCATTCAGGATCAGACCTTGGCGACCTGTATGGTGGCCGTGCAGGGTCCGAAAGCGGTCGAATTGTGCAAAGAGATGTTTGCCGATCCGATCGAGGATCTCAAATATTATTACGCTCGTCCAACTAAGTATCTGGGCCAAAACTGCGTGGTGAGTCGGACCGGTTACACCGGCGAAGACGGCATCGAGATCATGGTCGGCGCGGCCCAGGCCAACACGCTGGCGGACGCCCTATTGGCCAAAGGGGTCGTGCCTTGCGGACTGGGTTGTCGCGACACCCTCCGGCTCGAAGCGGCCATGCCGCTGTATGGGCACGAATTGAACGAAACGACCGATCCACTTTCGGCTGGGCTGTCCTGGGCCGTGAAACTGGAAAAACCGAGCTTCATCGGCAAAGAAGCTTTGGCTCAGAAAAAAGCAGCCGGTCTTCCGGCCGTGCGAATGGGCCTGGAAATCGAAGGGAAACGGGCCGCCCGCGAAGGTTGCCCGGTGCTGATTGCGGGGAAACAAGTCGGCGTTATCACCAGCGGCAGTTTTTCACCCACTTTGGAAAAATCGATCGCCATGGCCATGCTTCCCGCAGGCACAACTTCCTGCGAAGTCGATATTCGAGGTACCATTACCCCGGCCAAGGTCGTACCTTTACCCTTCTACAAACGAGCGAAATAATCCGCCATTTGGGAGTCATTTGAATATGGATTTGAATACCCTGCATTATGCAAAATCCCACGAGTGGGCTCACGTCGAAGGGGATATCTGCACCGTCGGAATCACCCAGCATGCCGTCGATCTCTTGACCGATATTATTCACCTGGAACTCCCCAAAGTCGGCGCTGCCGTGAAGGCGGAAACCCGTTTTGGTGAAGTCGAGTCCGTAAAATCGGTTAATGAGCTGATCGCCCCTCTGAGCGGCACGGTTATCGAAGTAAACGACAAGGCGGCCAAGGATACTTCTCTAGTCAATTCCGACCCCTACGGGGCCGGCTGGTTGATTAAAATTAAACTGGCTCCGGACGCCGCCAAGAGTCATCTGATGGATCTAAAGAAATACGAAGACTATTGTGCTCACGAAGGCCACTAGAATTTTGGGAAACTGATTGGGAGCGAATTCCTTGGCGTACATATTGAACACGGCGGACGATCAGAAAGCGATGCTGGCGAAGATCGGCATCCATTCCCTCGAGGAACTATGGGAATCGATACCCGCCGAATTGCGGTTGAACCGAGCGCTGAACATTCCGACCGCGATGAGCGAGATCGAACTGACCCAGCATTTCAGCAAACTGGCGAACCGTAACCGGGCCGCCGGTGAAGCCGTCTGCTTCCTCGGCGGCGGGGCCTACGATCACTTCATTCCCTCGGTCGTCGATGCCATCAGCGGCCGCAGCGAATTCTACACGGCCTACACCCCTTATCAGGCCGAGGCCAGTCAGGGAACGCTCCAAGCCGTTTTTGAATTTCAGACGCTCATGGCCGAGCTGAGCGGTATGGATGTTTCCAACGCCAGCATGTACGAAGGCGGCAGCAGCCTCGCCGAGGCCGTACTGATGGCCATGAGCATAGCCGAACGCCGGGGCGAAATTCTGATCGCCGAGAGCGTTCATCCCGAATATCTGGCGACGTTGAAAACCTACCTGGCCAATTTGCACTGCGATGTACGCGTGCTGCCGACGCCAGGTGGTTTCCTAGATCCTGAACTGTTGAAAAAAGAAATCAATTCGAACTGCATCGCCGTGGCGATCCAGTCGCCGAACTTCTTCGGGCATCTCGAGGAAGTCGAAGCGATCGCCGAGATTGCCCGACAGAACAAAGTGATTTCGATTCAAAGCTTCGATCCCATTTCGCTGGGCATACTCAAACGTCCCGGCGACTACGGCGTGGATATTGCCGTGGCTGAAGGTCAATCGCTCGGGACACCCCTAGGCTATGGTGGTCCATACCTGGGCATTCTCACCTGTCGACAGGAATACGTTCGCAAAATCCCCGGCCGCCTGGTGGGCCAGACAACCGACCGCAACGGTAACCGCTGCTGGGTGTTGACGCTGCAAACTCGCGAGCAACACATTCGCCGGGATAAAGCCACCAGTAACATCTGCACCAACCAGGGCTTGTATGCTTTGCGAGCCGCCGTCTACCTGTCGGCTCTGGGACCAAAAGGATTGAAGGAAACGGCCGAGCTTTGCCTACGCAAAGCCCACTACGCCGCCAGCCAGCTTACAGGGATTTCGGGCGTCGAGATGAAATTCAATCGCCCGTTCTTCAAAGAGTTCACCGTGAAGGTTCCTGGGGATGTGAAGAGCTTGCTCTCCACCCTTCAGGACGATGGCTATTTTGCCGGGTTGCAAACAGGTCGTTGGTATCCCGAGCTCAGCGACTGCTTAACGGTGGCCGTGACGGAGAAGCGAACCCGGGCCGAGATCGACGGTTTGGCCGGTTTGCTGAAAAGCACCCTGAGCGCCAACCCGAGCGGTAAGAAGCAAAAAGCCTGAGTGCGGAGGCAGCTATGCCGTCACCATTCCCGGGTATGGATCCGTGGCTGGAAAGATCGATGATCTTTCCAGATCTGCACAATCGACTAATTATCGGATTGAGTGAAGTACTGAACCCTTTACTCCAGCCGAATTATTTTGCGATTAGTGCCAACCGGGTTTGGATTGAAACAGGCAAGACCCGCGAACCGGATATCAGCGTTTACCACGATGATCGAGCGACTGAAAATCAACAACCGAATGCTTTATCGGCGACAAGCTTGGTGGAATCTGGGCTGTTGATGTTGGATGCCGAGGAAGAAGAAACGCGGGAGGAGATGTATCTCGAAATTCGCTCGGGAGATGGTGATCGACTGGTTACTGCAGTCGAGATCCTGAGTCTTGCGAATAAATCGTCCCCCGCTGGGCGAGCGGAGTACCAGAAAAAGCAGAAAGAATATCTTCGGGGTGGAGTGAATCTGGTGGAGATCGACTTACTCCGGGGTGGGATACACACGACTTTCGTGTCGAAGAACCAGCTCGGCAAACATGCCGTTTGCGATTACCACCTATGCATTACCCTGGCGAGCGGCGAGAAGTGCTATGTGACACCGATTCGACTCGAAGATCGCTTGCCACCGGTTTATATTCCGCTGGAAGATACGGTGAAACCGGTCAGAGTGGAATTACAACCGATCTTTGATCGGTGCTACGATGCGATGCCTTACGCAAGACTGGCGAAGTATGCAGAACAATATCCCGATCCGCCTTTGTCGGCCGAGCAGAGAACTTGGGCGCATCGGATTCTGGAGGAGAGTCGACTCCTCTAGGTGTTTTCTGACCGCGGATGTGATTGCTGATTGCTCAAAACGGAACGACGATACTTAAGAAACTGACAATGAATAATACCCAATCTACCGAACTTTTATTCGAACTTTCCAAGAGCGGCCGGCGTTGCCATATGCTGCCGGCAAGCGATGTGCCGGATGCCGGAAAGATCTCGGATATGATCCCTGGCAAATATCTGAAAGAGACCCCTCCGCCGTTGCCCGAGTTGGGGGAAATCGAAGTGATCCGGCACTTCACCAATCTCTCGACACGCAATATGTGCATTGACACCAACTTTTATCCGTTGGGTTCCTGCACCATGAAGTACAACCCCAAACGGCACGAACGACTGGCCGCCAATCCGAATTTTTCCGGACTACATCCGCTGCAGGACGATGCGTCCACCCAGGGCATGCTCGAAGTCCTCTGGGAAATGCAGAACTTTCTGAGCGAGATTTCTGGCCTTCCCGCGGTTTCTCTGCAACCCGCCGCTGGAGCGCAAGGCGAACTCACGGCCTTGTTCGTCGCGGCCGCTTACTTCCGCGACAAGGGACAGACCCATCGCCGCAAGGTGCTTGTACCCGACTCGGCCCATGGCACCAATCCCGCCAGTGCCGCACTGGCCGGGTTTGAAACGGTGACCATCAAGAGCGATGCCAACGGCCTCGTAGACCTGGAAGATCTCAAATCGAAAATCGACGAGCAGACCGCCGTGTTCATGATCACCAATCCGAACACGATTGGTCTGTTCGAGAAGCAGATTCGTCAGATCACCGATCTCCTGCACGCTCACGGCGGATTGGTCTATCTCGATGGCGCGAACATGAATGCAATTCTCGGAATCACCCGGCCGGGCGATTTCGGGGCCGACATGCAGCACTACAACGTGCACAAAACTTTTACCGGTCCTCACGGCGGCGGCGGCCCGGGTTCCGGTCCGATCGCTGTGCGAGATTTCCTGGCCCCTTATTTGCCTGTACCGATAGTGGTGAAAAAAGGCGATCAATTCGCTCTGGAATTCGATCGCCCCAAGACCATCGGCCGGGTGCGCTCGTTCTTCGGAACCATCGGAATTCTGCTCCGTGGCTGGGCCTACATTCGTACACTGGGCCCCGACGGGTTGAAGGCCGTGAGCGAGCACGCCGTGCTGAACGCGAACTATCTGCTGGCTTTGCTGAAGGATAAATACGAAGTGCCGCACGGCACCCGGTGCATGCACGAATTCGTGGCCAGTGCCAAGGCTCTCCGCCGCGAAAAGAAGATCAGCGCGATGGATATTTGCAAGCGACTGCTCGATCACGGTTTCCACGCCCCGACGGTTTACTTCCCGTTGGTGGTGGCCGAGGCTCTGATGATGGAGCCGACGGAAACTGAAAACAAAGAGACACTGGACGCTTTTGCGAAAGCCTTGATTTCCATTGTGGAGGAAGACGCCGCCTACCTGCAGAAGGCCCCGCATACATTGAACATCAGCCGGCCCGATGAAGTGAAGGCGGCCAAGACGCCGATTCTGAAGTGGGCGCCTACTGCGTGATGTCAGGTTAGTAACGGGATGGAAATCACACGCTGCGGGTAGTATCTTCCCGCAGTTTTTTTTGCGAAAGTGCTGCCACTAACAACCCGCTATCGATCACTCTAAGTCATTACCAAACAATGGCTTGGGTGGCACTGGCTATCTGACAGTGCGTTAGAGAAAGAGCACGGGAAAAATCTGAAATCTCAACCCAGAATCTCGTGAGAGCTAGTATGTAAAATGGCAGGGTGGTCAAAAGAAAGACAGTGGTTGCGAATACGCAATGGCAGATGGCAGATGCTACCCCGTCGCGGAGCGCGTCAGAAAGACCGGCGAGTTACCTGAAACGGTCGCCCTGCTTTCGACTGTTCCCGATTCCGATTTAGTGGCGGTGAATTTCGGGAGTAAAAACCCAGATCCGAAGCCGGGAACCAGAGCGGCCCCCACTACCAGTCCTTCCAAATAACGACCATCAACGAAGTGTCTCCACTTTGAGCTGCGGTTTCGACAAGTCTGGGAATTTCTATCCCTGGGATAATCTGCAATATCTCGAAGATAGGAATTTGGAGGAGTATTCTGACAAAATGATTCGGGCTACACCTTTTTTGAACAGCTGGAAAGTTCCCCGAGTCCGATTTATGAAGCGAAAATGGAGATGTGACCTACTCGAACTTTATCCGAATTATGTTGTCAACCAAAAGGCTCGAGAGGCATTCGAATCTCTATTGGGAAACACGGTCGAATATTTGGATGTGAAATGTTCGAAACCGCACGATCTCTAGATGATTCGCCCGCTCGTGCACGTAGAGTTTGGGCCATGAGCGGTGCACAACACGCAGGTGGATGATAATATCACCAGAATTTCAAAGTACGATTTCTTGCCGGAAGAAATTGAAGGAATTCCAATTTTTGGTGTGAGGCAGGCTAAAAATTCCTCGGCCCGGAAAGCGGGAATTTGCTAGGGCCCTTATTACTGTAGCCAGGAATTCATCCAGTGCTACCGAGAGCACGATCTGCAAGGATTGGTTTTTGAAGAGATCTTCTCCTATCCTCGGCCGACAGTTGCTGAGGAATAGAGTCTAAAAATGCAATACTTCGAAGGCTGCGGAAAAGTGTTGTTGGGGCGATCGGCTGGCAATGCTTAAACCATGTTTCGCAGCCAAAATATAAATATATTCTTAAATTAATTGGCATTGCTGCCCTTGCAAATACCTACATATTTAATCCTCATTGTTTAGAATTACAGATATACCTCTGAACATTTTACCCAATCGTAAAATACTACCTATTTTCATTTGACATCCCAACTCGGATTGTTACGTTAAACGCAACTTCCAATAGCCCAATTTCGCTTTAATTTGTTTCATTTTTGAGCTGCACAAATATGTTTCAGTTCAGACCACCTCTTTTTCGCAGGTTGATCGCCTGCACACTACTCTTGGCCCTCAACGCGAGCTTGAGTCGCGCATCCGACTATTCCTGGTCCGGCCCCGGTGGTGCCGGCGGTCTCAACGGCAACTGGAATTTATCGACCAACTGGACGAGTTCCAACGGCGGCGTCAGCTATCCCCTGGCAGGAGACAACGCGCTTTTAGGATTCCTGGGTACCACTTACACGGTCACTATCAGCGACACCGAAGCCGTCAACAATCTGACTATCGCCTCCGGAGCGATCGGAGCCTTGGGGAATCTCTCGCAAACCAGCGGATCCGCATTTACACTTTATGGAACTTTCACAAACAACTCCGGATACAGCAATACGGGCGGCTCGTTCACTTTAGCAAGTGGTGCCGCTTACCTGGGGCAAAGCGGCTCCTCCTTTACGCTCAATAACGGCTCGACGCTCACCATCAACACCGGTGCCAGCTACACTCTCAACTCAGGCTCTTCCGCCACCATCAATTCGGGAGCCAATTACAACCTGAACGGTGGAGCTGTCACTACCAATATCGATCTCAATTTCAGTTCGGGTTCGACCTTTAACTTTACAGCCGGTACTCTCGCCGCTCCCAGTTCGACGGTTGCCATTTCGGGCACCTTCACTTGGTCTGGGGGCACGTTCCAGTCGGGCACCATTAACGCCTATGCCGGCGGCGCACTTAGTGGCTCCTCGAATTATCTCAACGGGGCAGCCTTAACACTCTACTCTTCGAGCACTTTGGCGGGCTCTCTCAATATCGACAACGGCAGCGTCCTCACCTTCGGTTCGGGTTCTACCGTCACGACCACCAGTGGAATTTCCATCAGCCGAAGTAGCAATGTCGGAACGGCCACAATCTCAAACGCCGGCTTTTTCGTGAATAATCTCACGTCCGGTTCCAGTTCCATCGGAGCTAACATCACCTTCAACAACACCGGTACGATACAACTTTTGTCGGGTAGCCTGACTCAGAATGGGAATGGTACCAACAGTGGAACGTGGACACTCAATGGTGGTTCGCTGACACTGCAACCCCTAGCCTCCTACACCCTGGGGTCCGGCACGAATATTACACTCGACAACGGTTCGATACTATCGACCACTCTCGGAGCTACGCTGTCCACCAATGCCGGCGTAAATATCAGCCGATCCAATGGAACGGGTTCGGGAACGTTTTCGAACGCGGGAACTTTCATCAACGATTCGAATACATCCAACAGTAATATCCAGTCCAATGTGACCTTCAATAACACCGGCACCGTTCAAGCCAATTCCGGGATCCTTCTGATCAACGCCAACGGTACTAACACCGGATCTTTCCTACTTAACGGCGGGACACTGAGTATCGAATCGGCCTCCAATTACACCTTCGGCTCCGGAGCGGCTATCAGTTATGGAACCGCCAATTCCGGGGTCTTTCAAGTCAACAGTGGAACCCTGAACGTGAATGCCAGCGTTCCTTCCGTGAACTTAACTTTCCTCAATGGAACGATCCAAGGAACTGGAATTTTCAATGTCAGCGGTCCGGTCAACTGGTACAGCGGAACTTTCGCCGGTTCTGTGACCGTCAACGCCAACGGGGGACTCAACACCAACGCCGGTTCCATGTTCATCAATGCCGCCAGCGTCAATATCGGTGGATCCAGCACCTGGATTGGTACCCTCTACATGGACAACGGAGCCACACTCACCAACAACTCCGGTGCCACCATCACCAGCACCGCCGGATTCTCGATCAGTCGCTACAACAGTGTCGGAATCGCCACTTTCCTCAACGCCGGAACCCTCATCAACGATTCCAACACCACCAACAGCAATATTCAGTCCAATGTGACCTTCAATAACACCGGTACCGTTCAAGCCAACTCCGGCCTCCTACTTATCAACGCCAGCGGCACCAGTACCGGAGCTTTCGCCCTCAACGGCGGAACCATCAGCATCGAGTCCGCCTCGATTTACAATTTGAATAGCGGGGCCAGCATCGTTTACGGGGCTTCCAACACCGGTTCCTTCCAGGTCAACAGCGGCACCCTGAACGTAAATGCCAGCATTCCTTCCGTCAACTTAACTTTCCTCAATGGAACGATTCAAGGCAGCGGGACTCTTAACGTCAGCGGACCAACCAACTGGAACAGCGGAACTTTCGCTGGTTCTGTGACCGTCAACGCCAACGGCGGACTCAACACCAACGCCGGTTCCATGTTCATCAATGCCGCTTCCGTCAACATCGGTGGCTCCAGCACCTGGAACGGCACCATCTACATGGATAACGGAGCCACACTCACCAATAACTCCGGTGCCACCATCACCAGCACCGCCGGATTCTCGATCAGTCGCTACAACAGTGTCGGAATCGCCACTTTCCTCAACGCCGGTACCCTTATCAATGATTCCAACACTATCAACAGCAACCTCCAAAACAACGTCACTTTCAACAACACCGGTACCCTTCAAGCCAAATCTGGCAGCCTACTCATCAACGCCAGCGGCGCCAGCACAGGAGCTTTCTCCCTCAACGGCGGAACCATCAGCATCGAATCCGCCTCGACTTACAATTTGAATAGTGGGGCGAGCATCGTTTACGGAGTTTCCAACTCCGGTGTTTTTCAAGTCAATGGCGGCACGCTGAACGTCAACAGCACCATCTCGGCGGTTAACCTCAAATTCAATTCCGGAACCATTCAAGGCAGCGGGACTCTTAGCATCAGTGGACCAACCAACTGGTACGGCGGAACTTTCGCCGGCGCTGTGACCGTCAACGCCAACGGCGGACTCAACACCAACGCCGGTTCCATGTTCGTCAATGCCGCCAGCGTCAATATCGGTGGATCCAGCACCTGGAATGGCACCCTCTACATGGACAACGGAGCCACACTCACCAACAACTCTGGTGCCACCATCACTAGCACCGCCGGATTTGCCATTGTTCGATATTATGGAACGGGAGCCGCCACTTTCGTGAATGCGGGTACCCTCATCAACGATTCCAGTACCACTAACAGCAACCTCCAAAACAACGTCACTTTCAACAACACCGGTACCGTTCAAGCCAATTCCGGCTCCCTGCTCATCAACGCCAGCGGCACCAGTACCGGAGCTTTCGCCCTCAACGGCGGAACCATCAGCATCGAATCCGCCTCGATCTATAGTTTGAATAGCGGAGCAAGCATCGTTTACGGAGCTTCCAACTCCGGTGTTTTTCAAGTCAATGGCGGCACGCTGAACGTCAACAGCACCATCTCGGCGGTGAACCTCAAATTCAATTCCGGAACCATTCAAGGCACCGGAACTCTTAACGTCAGCGGAGGGACCACATGGAATGGCGGGACCTTTGGAGGCGCGGCGACCATCAATGCCAACGGGGGATTAAATATCACGGGTTCTTCCAGTAATTTCCTAAATGGTGCCGCAGTGAACGCGGGCGGCACCAGTACCTGGAGCGGGACGTCTTACATCGACGGAAATAGCGTGTTGACGATCAATGCGGGGGCGACAGTAACCAATAACACTTCTTCCGGCCTATACCGGTACAATGATCAAGGTACTGCTAGCTTTTTCGTTGCAGGACAGTTTATTAACAGTGCCAATTACACAGTCTCTTCGAGTATCAGCTTCTCGAATACGGGCACAGTTCAAACAGTGACTGGCTTCCTGGATGTCAGTAATGCCATTCTGCCGCAACTCACGGGGGGAACCCTTTCAGGCGGCTCCTGGCTGGTCGGAGACAACACCACTTTGAATTTCGGATCCAATTCCATCAGCACGATCGGGACGAACACTCTCGTGCAACTCGGCGGCCCGAATGCCACTTTCGCGGCTTTGAATTCACTCACCACGAACAATGGCACTCTGAACGTGATTGGCGGTGCGAATTTCACGCCAACGGGAGGATCGATTTCGAACAACGGGACCATTTTCGTAGGAAGTTCCAGCACGGTTACCGCGGCCGTGAACGTCAATAATGGGGCGAAACTTTACGGGATTGGTTCTATAACGGGAGCGCTGAGTGTTGCCAGCGGTGGCAGCCTGTTCATCAGCAATCCGAACACAAATGCCCCGGGTATTTTGAATGCTTCCTCGAGTGTTACGCTCAGCCCGGGCAGCACCTTCAATGTCTATCTGAACGGCAACACGGCCGGATCGGGCTATTCCCAATTGAAAATGGTTGCGGGCCAGACCTTGTCGGCTTATGCCACATTAAATGTCGTGTTAAACTACGGCCCCACCATGACAGACAAGTACTTTATCATCATCAACGGAACGAATTCTTCGAACAGCACCTTTAATGGTTTACCGCAGAACAGTCAGGTCAGTCTGGGAACCTATGGTGGCAATAGCTTCTATGGATACATCAGCTATACGGGCAACGCCGCCACGGATTCCATCACTGGTGGCAACGATGTGGTGATCTACAACCCCGCTCCGGAGCCGGGAAGTTTGTTAGCCTTGGTCGCTGTATTGGGACTGGGTTGTTACTCTCGACGCAAACGGCAAGTACTGACGAATTTAGCGGTTTGATCACTTAACGGATGATTAGCTTTATAACTTGTCAACCGGCTGCGATAATAAGTGATGATCGCTAAAAAAATTGGAATCGAGTCCTGTACAGCAGCAACATGCAAGCCGAGGGCAAAATTAATTATTAACGATTCTTTACAAAGGCTTTTTAATGGCTCTTCCGTTTCTAGGTGTAGCATCCAGAGAAATGCTTCTGTATCTGGTTGACGAAGCCGCGAATCTCCGCAATGGTCGGCCCTAATTTTTTCGCGGCCCAATTCACGTCCAGGAGTATTCTCGTCCAGAGCGTAGTTAGACTCTGAATTCCATAACTTCGGCGTAGCACTACCCGAATCTTGGTATTCAGACCCTCCACCGGGCCGCTGCTTTTGCGTTCCTCGAAGTAGGCTAAGATCCCCTCCCAGTTATTCTTGAGCATCGTGATGAACGGCTCCCAATCCATCTCGGTCTCGCGGGCCTGGACGATCCAATCTTCCAACAGTCGCGAGGCTTCGGCTCGGTTCGGGGCCGTATCGAAGATCTTGGTCGCCTCCCAACGCAGATGGTAGATCGTTCCCAACGAAGGCACCTTCTCGAACAAATCCTCGAGGGCCTGGACCTGCTCCGGATTCAAATCCTCCGGACGACGCCGGAAGTCGTGCATCTGAGAACGCAGCTTCTTGCGGGCTTCCCCGCTCAAACTTCGCTTGTAGGCTCGATAGTTTTTTTTCGCAGATCGTCCGCCACCTCCCCCAATTTCTTGGCGACGTGAAAGCGATCTATTACCGACTGGCTGTTGGGTAAATGCACGCCGCAAGCCTTCAAATACGCCGCGCTCATGTCCGTATGATGCCAACGCACCGCCGACCGTTGCTGGGCCGACAAACGCTCTAAACACGCTTGCCCCGCTGCTTCGTCACGACCCTTGGACAGAGCGAGAATCTCCGGACGCTCCGCATTCGTCAGGTCCGTGAGAATGGTCGCATATCCCTTATGCCCCTTACGCAGGCTGATCTCATCCAGACCCAAACGCTCGATCTTCCGCTGGGGATCGATCTGCTTCGCCTTGGCGTCCTCTATCCGGTTCTTGACGATTCGCTCCACCGTTTCCGCGGCGATCCCCAAACGCACTGCCACGTCTTCGGCTGTGCTCCCGATCAGACTGACCAGCACCTGCTCCTCGAAACGAAACGTATATTTCACATCCCGACGCTTGAACGGCGGCAACAGCGATTGACGGTGACCGCACGACGGGCAGCGGTGATACAACTCCTGGTACACGAAAAAGCTCGGCTTACCCCACAAGTCTAGATCGCGGATGCTCAGAAACTTGTTCTTCTCCACCAATTGAAGCCGAGACTCTCGCTGGCATGTCTCGCAACAAAGATTGTCGGGCAACTGCCAACTCACGTGAAAGGCGTGGCCGCCGTCGACGCGTTCGTATTCGCCAACGCTCACTCCGGCAGGGACGTCCATGTCTATGGCAATGGTAGTCGTTGTCATCGGCTCTTCCGTGAACCAGGAAAAGGGTACTCTCAATTGCAATCTATCCCAGTAGGACACTTTCGCCGAGGGTTGCGCCTAAAAACGGAAGAGCCTTTTTAATTGTGAGATTCCAAAGAGTATTTCTTAATATACAATTTTGATCAGATCGTCGATCAGAAACATTTACAATTCTCGAAACTGTTTTATAGGTGATGAGTATATTTACTATTAATAGAAATCCGGTATGCGAGGATTCCTAACTGCCAGCAAAGAAAACTTTACTCTTCCTCCTTTCCCTCTTTTTTCTCCGGCGTCTCTTTATTCCGGCCCGATTGAATGAGAACCTTACGCAGTAGGAACTCAATCTGACCGTTCAGGCTACGCAAGTCGTCATCGGCCCAGCGCTGGACCGCTTCCAGCAAGGTGGGATCGATCCTCAGTAGAAAGGACTTACGCGCCAAGTGATTTATCCCTTAATGAAATTCACGATCGCACTAACCAGCCCCTCTGCCAGCGGCAGGGTCGGGTCGGTATAAGGCTTCATGTATAATTCTTCGTTCTTCACCAACTTGAGTACATGGGCCATTTTTTCAATGTGCACTCTTTTCGCTTTGGGATTGGCCTTCTGAAGTAAGAGCCCATGCTCCTCGGGCACCTGAATATCCCGACTGCCGCTGATGATCAGACAAGGACAAGTGAGTTTGGCAAAATCCTCGTCTGGCTTAATATTCATTTCGGAAATCAAATAAGGCTGTACCCCCTTATAAAAAAGTGACGCCAACTCCTTGGGAAAATCCTCAGTCTCCGTTCCCGCTTCGAGGCTGACGATGACCACCTCGGCCTTCTTGTACATTTCCTCGCTGAGCTTCGGCCTCAATTGCTCACGTAAAGTCGCCCCCATCGTCTTCCCGGGTCCGCAAAGCGAAATGAAACCATCGACCTTTTCTTTAAGCACAGCGCGGGCTCCAATGAGTGAGCCCTCGGAATGTCCAATAAAATAGACTTTCGAAAATCTTTTATCCTTCCTCAACAACCTGATCCAGGCTACCGCATCCTCCTCATAACCATTGACACCGAAGGTTTTGAGTTGTTCCACCGTTAGAGCCTCTCTGCTCTCCCCGACACCCCGCTTATCGATGCGAACCGAAGCAATCCCCTGCTTGGCCAATTCCTGCCCCAGCATTTTGTAACAATTCGATTGCAGGAGCTTACCGGAATTGCCGTCCTTATCGGTCGGCCCAGAACCGGCATGAATGATCGCCACGGGAAAGGGGCCCGAACCTTCCGGGAGATCCAATGCGGCGACCAACTTGCCTTTTTCTTGAGGAATCTCCAATTTGATCGAATCAGACGCCGAAGCCGAGCCCGCGAAAAGCAGCAAAACCATAATCGCTCGCATCGATCGCTCCCGAAGAGAGGAAGTGAGCCGGTCACCCAGAGCGACCGGCTCAATAAAGTATTAGCTGTAGATAGTACCCGTGTTGACCACTGGCTGAACGGTACTGTGGCTGCAGAGAACGACCAGCAGATTACTGACCATGGCGGCCCGACGTTCCGCATCCAAATCTACAAGATTCTTTTTCTGCAATTCCTCAAGCGCCATCTCCACCATACCCACGGCGTTATGCACGATAATCTGGCGAGCGGCCACTATCGCAGTGGCCTGCTGTCGCTGGAGCATCGCGGCGGCGATCTCCGCGGAATACGCCAAGTGACTAATTCTCGCATCGAGAATCTCCAAGCCTGCATTATTTAACCGGTCGTGCAGATCGCTCTTAAGCTCCTCGGCGATCTCCTGCGTATGCCCGCGTAAACTCCGCTCATCGCCGTGCGGATCATAGGAGTAACGACTGGCCAGGTTTCGCAAAGCGGCCTCGCTCTGCAACTGTACGAATTCCTTGTAATTCTTGACCGCGAACACCGCCTCCGCGGGCCGAACCACCTTCCAGACCACAATCGCAGCAATCTCGATGGGAGTGCCTTCTCGATCGTTAACCTTGGACGGCTGACGTTTCTGAGAGGCCGGGGTAATCAATTTTCCCATGTTGTCGCGCTGTTCGGGTACCGACAACTGCCCGGTTTCAAATGTATCCATCCGCTGCGAAACTCGAGTCGTGAAGTAAAACGGGTTTCCCCAGAACAAACCCACATCGGTCATCGTTCCCATGTATCTGCCGAACAATTGGACGACTTTCGTCTCATTGGGACTCACAATTACGAATCCGAAGGGTACTAATAGCCAGACAAGCCCCGTCAGGATTGCCAGCGGGACAAAAACGGGCCATTTCTCCGTTTGAGCTCCCAACACAATCCACGACGTAAAAATCCCGGGAATCACCAGGATGTAGAGAAGAATTCCCACCACACCCGGCAGCAGACGTAGCGGACGATCCACCATGGCATAGCCTCCGATAGTTAGATATCGATATGATATCACTTTAATATCACATCTCAAGGAGAATTTCGAAAACTGTGGCCGGGAATTTGAAAAAGTGTGACTTTGTTTCTTTCGTCTGTTCGAAAACGCTTTCCGCGCTCGTCGTGAAGATGAGGGAAATTCTCGGAAAGAGTTTCTTGAGTCTGAGTGCATGTACTGGTAGACTTTTTTGAAGCAACGATGAAAGACCTTCCCGTCGGGCTCTCCCTCCCCCCGGCTTACTTGCTCTTTTTGGAACTGAATACGCATGTCGAACGTCACGGTTTCCGACTCCGATACAGAACTTCTGACTCAATTGCGGGATGCTCACAAGCTGCTGCGAAAAGAAATGTCCAAGGTAATCGTTGGACAGGAACAGGTGGTCGATCAGCTGCTGATGGCGATCTTCTGTCGTTCGCACGCCCTCCTGATGGGGGTACCGGGGCTGGCTAAAACCCTGATGGTCAGCACACTCTCGCAATGCCTCGACCTCAGTTTCAAGCGCATTCAATTCACTCCCGACCTGATGCCTTCCGACATCACCGGTACCGAAGTGATTCAGGACGACCCGGCCACCAAACAGCGCATGTTCAAGTTTCTTCCAGGTCCAATCTTCGCCAATATTGTGCTGGCGGACGAAATCAACCGTACTCCTCCCAAAACTCAAGCGGCCCTGCTCGAGGCGATGCAGGAACGCAAAGCTTCCATCGGCGGCATCGATCATCCGATGCGAAATCCGTTCTTCGTGCTGGCAACTCAGAATCCGATCGAACAGGAAGGGACCTATCCACTTCCCGAAGCCCAGCTCGACCGCTTTTTGTTCCTGATCAAAGTCGATTATCCGACCGATGCCGAGGAAGAGTTGATCATGCGGCAGGGAACCATGGAAACGAAGGAACGGATTACTCCCGTTTTGAATGCCGACGAGATCATCAAGCTGCAACAAGTGGTCCGACGGGTTCCCGTGTCCGATCTGGTCTATCAGTTCGCCAAGCGTCTGACGCGACTTTCGCGACCGGGCACACCGGAAGCGGCCGATTTTGTGAATAAGTGGCTCACCTGGGGAGCTGGCCCGCGAGCCTCGATGAACCTCATCCTGGCGGCCAAGGCCCACGCCATTCTACGCGGCAGCAACCATGTGGCGGGGGATGATGTGGTGGCCGTGGCGACTCCGATTTTAAGGCACCGGATTATTCCGAACTTCGCGGCCCAAAGTGAAGGAGTCACGCCGGAGGAAGTGATCAAGCAGTTAGTGAAGCAAGCGGCGAAAGCGTTCGCGGCTTAGGCAATAAGCCAAGTAATTTAGATTAACCACAGAGAACACCGAGAGCACTGAGAGGTTCTCGAGAGTAGGAAGGGTTAGAGCCGGTATATGTCGCCCATTGAAAATGATCCAATCACGGAAGCCGTGATTGGAGCTGCTATTGAAGTACATAAGCTGCTTGGTCCGGGTTTGTTGGAATCTCTCTACCAGAAAGCCTTGTGCAGAGAATTAATGTTGCGGGGTATCCCGCATCGATCCAAAGTCGCCATCGGGGTAGAATACAAAGGTGCTTGGATAGGTAATGATCTAGAGATCGATTTACTGGTTACGAATGAATTAATCGTAGAGATTAAATCGGTTGAAAAACTTCAACCAGTGCACGAAGCGCAACTGATCACTTACCTCAAGCTGGCGGATTTGCATAAGGGCTTACTAATTAACTTCAATGAAAAGTTGCTCAAGAACGGATTGCGAAGACGATTGTACGGAGAACCCAAGTTGCGTACCGAAGACTCTCCTCCTGCTTGGTTTCGTGAATAACTCCTCAGTGCTCTCTGTGTTCTCTGTGGTTAAAGTAACAACTGATGCCAAAGCTTTTACAACCTGACATACTGGCCCGGGCGGAAGCGCTCGGCCTATCCGCACGGAATATCGTGGAGGGGCTTCGAGTCGGCGACCACAAGTCCCCCTATCGCGGCTTCTCCGTCGAGTTCGTCCAGCACCGCGAGTACGTACCCGGCGACGATATCCGTCACATCGACTGGAAAAGCTACGGCCGCAGCGAACGCTACACCATCAAGCAATACGAACAGGAAACCAACTTCCTCGGCCATATCTTGCTGGATGGCTCCAAGTCGATGCTCTACGGCGAAGGCGAACAGAATAAGCTCGAATACGGCAAACTGCTGGCCGCTTCAATCGCCTATCTGATTCTCAAACAACGCGACAGCGCCAGCCTGAATATTTTCGATTCCAAATGGCGTGCTCAACTGCCCCCCAGCAGCAACATGTACCATTTGAACGCCATTTTGCATACCCTCGAAAGTGCCAAGCCGCAGGAGAAATCGAGTACCGGCCCGCTCCTGGAAGAGATTGCCGAACGGCTGCGCCGACGCGGGCTGGTATTCCTGATGTCGGACGTCTTCGATGACATCGAACCGTTCATGAAGGGGCTCAAACACCTGCGCTTTCTCGGCCACGATGTCACGCTGTTTCACATCGTCCATCCCGATGAAGTCAGCTTCCCCTTCACCGGGAATGTGAAATTTGAAGGACTGGAAGAAATTGAAGAATACAAGACGCGTCCCCACCTGATTCGCGAAGCCTACCTGCGAGTCTTTGGCAGCTATCTGGAAGAACTTCAACGAAACTGCGAGATGTATCGGGTCGATTATGTGCGGTGCGATACATCCAAACCGGTTAAAAATGTGCTGGCGGAGTACTTGATCCGACGGTTACAGCAGGGCAGGAAGTAGTGGCTAACGAATCATGACATTTTTGGCTCCATGGATGCTTTTGGGTGCGGTAGCGGCCAGCGTGCCGATCATTCTGCACTTTTTCTACAAAGCTCGGTACCGGCCGCAGCCCTGGGCCGCGATGCGCTTTCTGAAACTGTCCCTGGAACAGACCAGCCGACGGTTGCGTTTCCAGGAACTCCTGCTGCTCTTTCTCCGCATTCTGGTCTTGATTCTCCTCGCCATTGCACTGGCTCGACCGACTCAAAGACTCATTTCCCAGGGCATGGCCACTAGTGAATCGGTCGATGAGATCCTAATTTTGGATGTCTCGGGAAGCATGCAAGCTCGGGAGGGAACCAAGACTCGCTTCGAAATGGAGAAAGAAGCCGCGATCAAACTGATCGACGCTTTACCCGCCGGTAGTACGGTGCGAGTCATCACCTGCGGCGAACGAGCCAAATTCATTGGACCGATCTCTCCTTCCAATCTCGATCAGGCGAAAGAACTGATCAAGCGAATTGAGCCTACCGGTCAGGCGACCGACTTTGCTGTCGGCCTCAAAGAAGCCCAATCGCTGCTTCGCCAGATTTACGGCAACAACAAAGAAGTGATTCTGCTTTCGGACATGCAGCGGCTCGGCTTCGAACACCAGTCGGAGCAGGTCAAACAGCTTTCGACTCAGATTTCCCAGGAAGGGAATCTCTACTTCCTGAAAGTCGGCGAAAAGCCGATCTCCAATGCCGCCATCGTGGATATCGTTCCTCAGTTCGGGATACCGCACGCCGGCGCTCGCATTCCCTTCCAGATCACTGTTCGCAATACGGGATACGCAGCCATTCCCAAAATGTCGTTGCGGCTGGAAGTCGATGGCAAAGCGGCCGAGGGGGAAGAACGGACGATTGAATCGCTGGCCCCGGGCGAAATGCGACCGGTCACCGCTTCTGTCAAATTCGACAAACCGGGTTGGAAAGCGGTTACCGCGAAAATCCTCAGCGACGATCTGGATATCGACAACCGCCTGGACCGCGTCATCAAAGTGCGAGAGCGATTGCGGGTGCTTATTGTCGACGGCTCACCGAACGATCGCGAACCGGAAAAGAGTGCCAGCTACTATCTAGGCCATGCGCTCAGTGCCGCCGGACAGGAAGGTACCAAGGGAGCCTTACAGATTCGCATCGTTAAACCGGAAGAGGCTTCTCCTCGCATACTGGATCTCTTTGACGTCTGTATCCTTTCAAACGTCTCGGCCAGCGGCGTGCTCTATTCGAATGGTTTTCTACCCGCTCTCAAACCGTTTCTCAACGAAGGTAAAGGGCTGATCATTGGCGTCGGCGACAAGGTCGAGCCGAGTGCTTATACCAGCACTTTCGGTCCGGGTCAGGGTCTGGATCTGCTGCCGGGCAAGTTCACCGAGATTGATCAGACACCCATGAAAGACAATAAGCCGGAGCCGTTTCGGTTTGCACCCGCGAGCTTCGAGCAGAATTCCTTTGTGGGAATTTTCCAGAAGCCTCCCTTCGACCAGATTGGCAATGCCCTGATTCGCAAACGCGTCCATATTGATCCGGCCAGCGTGCAAGGCCAGGTTCTCGCCCGCTACAGCGACGATGTCCCGGCCATAGTGGCCCGAACTATTGGTGCCGGGGAAATCCTCTGGATCACCACCAGTCTCGATTCCTCCTGGTCGACCTGGGCTCCCGGCCGGCCACCGGAGGAAATGACCTTCCTGCCCTTCATGATCAAGGCTCTCACCCACCTGGCCAACCGAGGCGTCAACCCGTTCAACCGAACCTGCGGCGAGCCGTTGGAATTCTTCACCGATGAACAGATTCGCACGTACGATTTGCTGAGGCCGGATAATAAAAGAGAGCGATTAGGGAACGCGCTCGAGCCGAATGTGGATCGCAAAGGGGCCAAGCCGAAAATCGTCTATACGGATACTGATTTACCCGGCACCTACACGATTTATGGGCCGAACAACCGGGTCGAGGCGGTGTTTGCGGTAGCTTACGACCCGCGTGAGACGGATAATCTGGAACCCATGAAGCTCGATGAGATTGAAAAATTGCTCGGTTTCACTCCCAAGTTTGTGAATGTGGATGGCAAGATCGCCGATCGCATAAATGCGACCCGAAGCGAATCGGAATGGACCATCCCGCTGTTAGTCGCCCTGCTGTTTCTGGCATTCGGTGAATTTCTCCTGGCCTGGTTTTGTGGAAGGTCCTGGTGAATTTGAACGCTTCGATCTTATTGTCTGACGTGATCTTCCGATCCAGCTTTCCGCGTTGGATGGCGATGATCTTGTTTGTACTCGCGGTGGCTGGAACCATCTGGTTTTATCACCGCGAGGCGATCAAGCTCACTCCGGTCCGCCGCTGGCAGCTAATCGCTCTGCGGATTTTCACCTTCAGCCTGATTCTGTTTCTGATCCTTAAACCGGTTTTGAACGCTGAGTTCAGCGAGAAAAAATCGAAGCCCATCTGGCTGCTTTTGGACAACACCGGCAGCATGACCTCCAAGGACACGCGGCTGAATCCCAACGATCAGAGCCGGGTGGCCATCGCCTACGATAAAGTGAAACCCAATACTCCCTTGAACTCGGCCGGCAGCTTCGGCGAACTCAGCGAGCCCAAACCAACTCGGCTCGATCTGGTGAAGGCCGTGCTGAACAATCCGCGACTGAATCTCATCAAGGAACTCGAGGAAAAAGGCCCCCTCCAGGGTTACCTGTTAGGGCTGCGCTCTCGCGGCGTCGATGTAGATGACACCAAGGCTCTCCCTCAGGTGCTCAATGGTACGGAAAACCGGACTTCGCTGCTCGAAGTCATTCACGATCTGCTCAAACTGGATGACAGTGACTTACCAGCCGCCATTGTGGTGATGTCCGATGGCCGGGATAACAGCAGCACCATCAGCTGGAGCGACCTCGCCGCGGAATGTAAAAGCCGCGGTGTGCCGCTGCATA
Organism: Telmatocola sphagniphila; assembly: GCF_018398935.1. Classification (GTDB taxonomy): domain Bacteria; phylum Planctomycetota; class Planctomycetia; order Gemmatales; family Gemmataceae; genus Telmatocola; species Telmatocola sphagniphila. The sequence goes on from NZ_CP074694.1 coordinate 3,770,695, forward strand.
TCTACGGTGTCGGCGTTACCGGCAACGGCTTCCTCCAGATTCGAGAAGCGTCGGTTCCGGAAACCCAGTTTGTGGAAGATACGGTCACCGTGCCGGTTCGCTGGCGCTGCGAAGATCTCAGGGACGGCGAAGTCGATTTATCACTTCGGCTGAATGATCGCATCGTGGCCAGTAAACGCGTGCGCATCAAACCCGGTTTAGATCAGTTCGACAACCTGAACTGGGTGCCGGAGAAAAAAGACACGAGTCCTGGCAAGCAGGAGATGACTGTCACGGCCTCGGTCGTGGGTCGGGAAGATCTGCTCAAGGATCTGGTAAAAAAATCGGTTCGGATCGTTGACCGCAAGATCAAGCTCCTGTTCATCGAGCAGACGCCGCGCTGGGAATTCAAATTTATTCAGCGTGCCCTGCTCCGGGATCGTCGCGTGGAATCGACCTTCCTGCTGGTCGAAGGCGATCCGAAGGCGATGGAAGCGGGTATGCCCTTCCTGAAAGATTTTCCGGCCACCCGTAAGGAACTGTTCGCCTACGACATGCTGATAATCGGCGATGTGAACGAACGCTTCTTCACCAAAGAACAGCAGGAATGGATCAAGGATTTTGTTTCCGAAGGCGGCGGTCTGGTTATGATTGCCGGCCGCAAGTTCGCACCGGCCAGTTACGACAAAACTCCATTGTCGGAAGTGTTGCCTGTGGAGTTTCGACCCATCAATTTCCCGGCCGAAGAAACCAACCCGCCCGAAGAATATCAACCGAAAATATCGGACACTGGCGAACGCAACGGCCTGCTGGCGCTGGCCGACACGGTGGAAGAGAATGCCCGCATCTGGAAATCTCTGCCCGGCTGGTACTGGTATTATCCGATCACCAAGCTGAAGCCGGGGGCGATCTCGTTGCTGCAGCATCCCAAGGCGAAGTTACCCAACGAAGACCGCCCCATGCCGCTGCTGGCCGCACATTACTTCGGTAAAGGGCTGGTGCTTTTCTGCGGCTTCGAGGAAAGCTGGCGCTGGCGTCTCAACGAAGAAGACAAATACTTCGGGAGATTCTGGGGCCAGGTGATTTATCAGGTTGGCCTGCCCCACTCGATGGGTTCCAAGGCCGCGCAGATTCAACTCGAACAGGGGGAAACGGAAGTAGGCAAGCCGACCCGGGTGTTTGCCCGGCTCTTCAATGCCGACTACCGCCCGCTGACATCGGAAAAGATCAAGGCGAAGATTGAAAGGCTCGACGCCGGCCCCAACGAACCGAAATCGCAGGAAATCATTCTGGAATCGGTTCCCAACCAACCGGGAGAGTACATCACGACCCTGCCCAACGAAAAAGTCGGGAAGTATCAACTGCGGATCACCGATGGGCTGGCTGAACCGGCCACCCTCGATTTCCGGGTCAGCCTGCCAACCGATCACGAAATGGCCCCCGGCGGAATGAACGAAGACGCTTTACGGGAACTGGCCACTTCCAGTGGCGGCGCGTTCTACCGGGAAGAAGATTTGCATACCTTGACTGGCAAGATTCAGGACCAATCGGTGACTTTCTACCGGAGACGCGAGGTGCTTCTCTGGAATCGCTGGCTGCTGGGGCTGGTCGTGGTCTTCTTCACGGCGGAGTGGCTCCTTCGCAAATACAGCAATATGAGTTGATAACGGCACCTACGGACCGATGACCCTATGCTAACGCTGGTACCACCCAAATCGTCGATCGCCGCCATCGCTTCGCTACAGAAGCGGGAATGGTTGCGTAATGTCGTCTGGGGAATCGTCCGCTGGCTGGCGGTGATCGTGCTCGCTGCGCTGGTCGCCATGATCATTGACTATCGCGTCGACAAGTATCGGGATACCCCGATGTTTCTGAGGGGGCTGCTGATACTGATTCAGATCGGCCTGGCGCTCTTCTTTGCCCGAAAATGGATTCTAAAGCCCTTTCTTAATCCTCCGGCAGAGGTTCTGGTTGCCCGCCGGATCGAAACCGAACTGCCCGAATACGGCCATCGCCTCGTCACGTCGATTCAGCTGACGAAAAAGACCGCCAATCGGGCCGGGATGTCCGAAAAGTTGATAGCCGATCTGACGCAGGAAGCCGAGGGCATCACTTCGAAGAAGGATCTCTCAAATCTGGTTCAAGGACAGAAATACGAATATTCCTTTGGTATGTTTCTCGTTCCCGCATTATTGATCTTCCTGTTCGTGGGCCTGCTGGGAACCAAGCTCAGCGGAATTCTGCTGGGCCGTCAGTTTTTGCTCAACACAGAGATTCCTCACGATGTGCAACTGCTGAACCGCACGGCCGAACTCTGGCCCTCCGGTGAAGAAGTGACTCTGACCTATGAGGCGGAAGGGCCTTTGAAACCGGAGAATGAAGGGGAAGTTCGCGTCAAAGTAGGCAATCTGGGAGGAGATGACTATCCTTTGAAATTTGCCCGCCAGGAAGGAGACAAGTTCTTTTTCCAGTCGGTAATCCCGCCTGGTACGCAGGACTTTTCGCACCGCGCCTGGTTGCGCGGTGGCCGATCCAAAGATTTTGGCCAGGTTCGCTACGAACCCCGACCCGTGATTTCGCGCATCGATGCCTGGGTTCAGGTTCCCGAGTACGTGGGACTGAAACCGGATGGTACTCCCTACGAGAACTATATGCCCCAACAGGGAGAAATTGTTTGTTTGGGGGGATCGAAGGTACGCATCGAAATCGAAATTTCCAAAGCCATCAAGGAAGGTCAGTTACATCTGCTCAGCGGCAAGGAAGAAAAGAAAGAAGTCCGGTTACGCTCAATACCCCTGATTATCGAAGGACCGGATTCCAACATCGCCCGCTGCGTTTTTCAGGTCGATCCGCAAGCCACGGCTTATGAGTTGGAAGTGACCGATACTTTCGGATTCCGCAACAGTATTTTCCCCAAGCGGACGATCCGCATACTGCCCGATAGCCCGCCCCAGGTCGATTTGCTTCCCGAGCGTTTTGCCGGTCTGGGAGACGTAATTAGTGCCGATACCGAAGTCGATGGCATGCCCTTACCGCTCGGCAAACCGATGCGTATCGACTACAAGTGTTCTTCCATATTGGGTTTAAGTCGGGCCCGGGTTGTTTATCGGATCAACGAAGATCCATGGAACTATTTGCCCTTAAACGAAGTCAAACAGTCATCGGATACGGGCCCTTGGGATTTTGCACGCCATAGTTTTCAAAAGGTGGCCTACCAGAAGCAAAAATTAGGCGATCAGGTGGAATTTCACGCGATCCCCTCGGCTCAACCCGACTTGAAACCCTCCCGGCTCGAAGGGGTGGGTTCTTTTACTTTCCAGACCAAGACTCTGAAAAAGAAGAAGGATGGAAAGCTGGTGGATCTGGAAATCGGCGACCGGATCGAACTGTACATCGAAGTTTTTGACCTCAACCCGGCCGCCAATCGCGAACCGGGAAAATCGGAAGTGCGGGCCAAGGATATCGTCACCGAAGATAAATTCATGGAATGGGTTTTTTCGACCCTGCAAAGCGAGAGCAAACTTCGCGACCTGGAAAAACGTCAACGAGGCGTTTTCGGTCAGGACAAGTGAGAAAACTCTCATTTGTGTCGGGATTTCGGAACGAGTTCTCGTTTATCACTTGCGTTGGTTTTAACCGCGGCTGATACTTAATGTATTGGCCATTCACGTATCGGGTCCACCGAATCGTTTGGGAGCTGTTATGCTTATCAACTGGCGCGTTGCTTCACTCAGTATCACTCTTCTGACCGGCGCCAGCGCTGACAAACTCTTCGCACAAGTCTCGGAAAATGCCAAACAGCAGATCAACGATTCGATCGCCAGCCAGAAAAATCTGAAGGACGAAACCCTTCAGACCGCTCGCCGCATCTCCACCATGCTGCGAGTGATGGCCTACAACCAGATCGATGCCAAATCTGAGAAGAAATTGCTTCAGGAAACGGCCACGACTCTCTCGCATCTGAGCAAGGATGAGATGACGGCGGTCCTGGCCCACCTGGAAGAAGCAGCCCATGCCAAGAACTACGACAAGTTGAATCAGGAACAGGCCGCCGCGTACGACCGCCATCGGGAAATTGTTTCCAACCTCAAAGGATTACTCAACAAGTTCGATCTGATCAAGTCGCTCGATCAGGCGGCCGATCGTTTCGACAAGCTTTCCCGCGAACAACTGGAAGTCCAGCTATCGGCCCAGTTGCCCCGCAGCCAGGGCAATCCGGATGATCCCCGCGTCCGCTTCGGCAACATGCGCCGATCCGGCAACAACTCCAATCCGTTTAGCTTCGAAGTGGAACGGCAGTCGGATATCGCCAAGGACGTGGATGTCCTGATCGATCAATTGAAAAATTTGAAACCGACCCTGAAGGGGGAGTTGGCCGAGCGTTACGACAAAGCGAAAGTGAACGAACGGGCGGTCACGCTTTTGAACTGCCTGATCACCTCCCTGCAGCGTCTGGGGGAAAAGGATGTGGATTCCTCTTCCCGCGAGCAGATCGAATCGGTCCGCATCATGCGCGATCTTGCTCTGGCTCTTCGGACGCCTAAGAACAAGCTGGAAATGCTGAAGGAAGCCAAGCGGAAACTCGAAGAGACCGAAACCGCCGAACAGCAGTTGAAGACTGATACCGAGAAGCGGGAAGAATTCCGGAAGCGGGAGAAAGTCGCTCAGGAGAACGAAAAGCAGGAGCTGACCAACAAGCAGGCCCGGCTGGAATTCGAAGCACGCGATGTTCGCACTCAGTTGCAGAAAGAAAGCTTCAACGAAGTGGCCGACAAGATTCGTCAGGCCGAAGAAGAAATGAAGCAGGCCCGCGAAAACCTGAAGAATCCCAATCAGCCCGATAAAGAAGCGGTCGCCAAAGAAAATAATGCGATCAAAAAGATCGACGAAGCGAAGGAAAAAATCGACCAGCTGATCGCCAAGGAAGAGGCCAAGAAGAACGACCCGGCCGAGGCGGTGAAAGCCACGCTGGCGGACCTGGAAAAGGTCATCAAGGAGCAGAAGGACACCAAGAAGAAGACCGAAGACAACAAGAACGACGCCAAGAAATTGCCGGAAATCGCCGAAGAGCAGAAGAAGCTTCAGGACAAGGCCAACGAAATCGCCAATACGCCGCTACCGACCAAGCCGGAAGTTCAGGACAACCTGAAGAAGGCCGAGCAGGCGATGAAGGAAGCCACCAAGAAGCTGGATGATAAGAAGGGCGATCAGGCCAAGGCTCCCCAGGAACAGGCCATCAATAAGCTCGAGCAAGCCAAAAAAGGCCTGGAGGAATCCCTGAAGGAACTGGAGAAGCGTAAGGAAGACATCGCCAAGCTGGATAAAGCGATCGAGAAGCTGGATCAGCTCGCCAAGGATGAGAAGCAACTATCGAAAGACGCCCAGAAAAACGCCGACGAAAACAAGCCCAAGGAAGGCACGCCGCTGGCCAATAAGCAGGAAGATCTGCAGAAGCAAACCGATCAGGTGAAAAAGGACGTCGAGAAAGTATCCCCCGACGCCAAAGAAAAGCTGGATCAGGCCGGCGAAAAGATGGAATCGGCCAAGAACGATTTGAAAAAAGAACAGCTCGAAAAAGGCGCACAGGAAAGCCAGGATTCGGCCCAGAAGCTCGAAGATGCCAAGCAGGCCCTGCAGCAACAGCGCGATGCCAAGAAAGCGGAGGACATCGCCAGCCAGCAGCAGTTGCAGCCCAATCAGGTCCAGCCGATGAACGCGGCCCAACAACTGGCCAAGGCTCTGGAACAGACCGAAAAGGCCGAACAGCAATCGAATAAAGCTCAGCAGCAACTGGGTGAACAGCAGAGAGCCAATCTCGAAAAGCTGCAGAAGGAAATCGCGGACAAGGCCGAGAAACTGGAGCTGCCCGAGGCTCAGAAAGACGCTCAAAAAGCAGCCGAAGCCCTCTCCAAAGCTGACTTCCCCGAAGCGATCAAGAATCAGGAACAGGCTATGGACGCCTTGGCCAAGGCCGAGCCGATGAAGGGGGAGAAAGGTCAAAAGCCGGACGCCGCGGACAAAGGCGACGCGGGAGATAAAGGCGAGCCCGGGGAAAAAGGTCAAAAACCGGACGCCGGAGATCCGGGCGATAAGGGTCAGAAGCCCGATGGAGATAAAGGAGATAAAGGTCAGAAGCCCGATGGAGATAAAGGCGAAAAAGGGGACAAGGGAGACAAAGGCGACGCGGGAGATAAAGGCGATGCCAAACCTTCTGGAATCCCGGACCCCAGCGCAGCCAAGAACCCCGCCGAGTTAGGTCAGGCTCAAAAGCAGATCAAAGAGCTGACGGAATCCCTGCAAAAAGCCGCGGAAGCAAACGCTCAGGCCCAAGCGGCCCTTCAGCAAGCTCAGGCGACGGCTCCGTCGGCAGTGAAACCGCAGTTGAATAACGCCGCACAGCAACTTCAAAAGGCTCAGCAAGCCTTACAGCAGTCGCAATCGCAGCCGGCTCAAGCCGCGCAGGCCCAGCAGCAGGCTCAGCAATCCCTGAGCGAGGCGATGACGCAATTAATGGCGGCAATGGCTCTGGCCGAGCAACAAAAGGGCGAACCGGGACAACCCGGCCAACCGGGTCAACCCGGGCAGGAGCAGGCGAACGGTCAGGAACCGGGCCAACAGCCCGGCCAGGAGCCGGGTCAACAACCGGGTCAACAGCCCGGTCAGCAACCCGGCCAGAAGAATCAGCAAGCCAAGGAAGATAACCAGAACAAGGGAGACGGCAACCGCACTCCCGATGGAAAAATGGCCAACCAGGCTTCGCAGCTCAAGAATGTCAATGGCGAAGGTGCCTTTATCAACCTGCCGGCCCAGCAGCGCGAAATGATCCTCCAAAAGATCAAGCAGCAGTTCCCGCCCGAATACGCCGAGTTGATCCGCAAGTATACAATTAACGTATCCGGCGGAAAACCGGCCGCAGAAGAGAAGAAGCCCTAATCTTTAATGCTCTTCGGGAGTTAGACGGCCTCCCCGGTCCGACTCCCGAGGCTTTTCACTCCTGAATTCCATCCGGGTCTGGCAGCTAAGTCCCATGCGTACACTTTTTTTCTTATTTGCGTTTCTGGGTCTCTCCACCCGCCTCTGCGCCGCTCCGCCGAAAGAGGATAACGTCAAGCTGGATGAACCAACCAAGAAAGCTTGCGAGCGAGCTTACGACTGGTTGAAATCCAAACAGAATGAGGATGGCTCCTGGGGTGACGCCCGCTATCCCCACAACACCGCCATCACCAGCTTCGTGCTGTTGGCCTATATGTCCCAAGGCCATATCCCCAATCAGGGAAAGTACGGGCCGGAAGTCGCCAAGGGCATTCGCTTCATTATCGCCTCGGCTCGGGAATCGGATGGCTATCTCGCGGGTCGCGGCGGCGGCAACATGTACTGTCACGGTATGTCCACCCTCGTGCTTTCCCAGGCGTGGGGGATGACGAAGGACGAAGAAACAAAAAATACCCTGAAGCGGGCCGTCGATCTGATCGTTCGCAGCCAGTCCCCGGAAGGCGGCTGGCGCTATTCCCCTTCCCCTTCCGGTTCGGATATTTCGGTGACCATCATGCAAGTGATGGCCCTCCGCGGTGCCAAGGACAGCGGAATTCACGTTCCCGATAAGACCCTGAAAAATGCCCTGGAATACATTAACAAATGCTACGATCCGGGCTCCGGCGGCTACTGCTACATGCCGATGACTCGGGCTCCCGGCTTCGCCCGCACCGCCGCGGGGGTGTGCGTGGTAAAATTGACTGGCGAATACGATAAGAACGTCGACAGATCGATCGACTATATGCTTTCGCAGATGGACTTCCCCCGCGAACACTACTGGTACGGCCACTATTATGCCTGTCACGCCATGCACCAAGTCGGTGGAAAAGCCTGGGAAAAGTACTACACGAACATGCGGAACAAGCTTTTGGAATCCCAGAATGAGGATGGCAATTGGACCAAACCGATCGAGCATTCCGCCGGGACGATCTACAGCACGGCCATCGGAGTGATCATCCTGTCTGTCCCGGCTAATTATCTGCCGATCTTCCAGCGTTAATTTCGCGGATTGTTGTTTTGATGCGGGAGTTTTAAGAAATTCCCGACTTTTCCCAGCAATTGGGAAAGGTCGATGAAAATTCGATCAAAGCCATAATTAATTGCACGTTCAAACGAATCCCTTTTTACAATACGATTTCGATGAGCTACTTTTTTGGATGATTTACTCGCAGGCCAAAAAGTTGGACATTGGCATCGGATCTGTTGAAACTGCTAGAGATATATGCGGGTAGTAAAAACAGAATTACCCTTGGGGAGTTGACGCTATGCTACGATCGCTGCTGGGAGGGTTACTGGCCTGTTGCCTTACCAGTTCACTCTATGCGGATCCCGTATTGGTAACCGATAAACTCGGAAAGAAAATTGATGGAGTCAAGCTGACTTCGCTGGAAGGGAAAATCACGGAGCTTTCCAGTTTTCAGGGCAAAAAAGGGATCGCGGTCGTCTTTCTGTCTTTTGAATGTCCCGTTTCCAACAGCTACGCCGTGACGCTGACGGAGCTACATAAAAAGTACCAGGAAAAGGGCATTCAGTTCATCGGCCTCTGCCCTACCGATGAGCAGCCGGACTCTGTTCGCAAACTCGTCACAGAGTACAAAATCCCCTTCCCCGTTTTCGTCGATCCCGAATTGACCGTGACCGATGCCTTCAAGGCCACCGCGACCCCTGAAGCCTTTCTGCTCGATCACAACTTCGTGCTCCGTTATCGCGGCCGGATTGATAATGCCTACTCCGCCCGGTTGAAGAAAAATCAGAACACCACCGAATTCGATCTGGTCAAAGCTTTGGACGAATTGGTCGCGGGCAAAGCGATCTCGACACCTGCGACTAAAGCCATCGGCTGTCCGGTAGTCGCGAAGGCGGCCTTGGATCGGAAAATCACCACGCAAATCACCTTCTACAAAAATGTCCTGCCGATCCTGCAGAAGAACTGCCAGGAATGCCATCGCCCCGGCGAAGTGGGCCCTTTCTCGCTGATGACCTACAAGCAGGCAGTGAACTGGGCCGACGATATCAAGGAATATTCCAAAAGCCGGCAGATGCCCCCCTGGAAACCGCACGGCGGCCCGGCCTACCTGAACGATCGCCGGATGACGGATCAGGAAATTGAAACGATTGCCAAGTGGGTCGATGGCGGCACTCCCGAGGGGAATATTCAGGAGGCTCCAAAACCGCGTGAGTTCGTCGAAGGCTGGAAACTGGGCAAGCCCGATCTGATTCTGGAAGTTCCCGAAGATTTCCACGTCGGGCCCAGCGGCGTCGATGCCTTCCGTTGCTTTGTGCTCCCCACTGGCCTGACTGAAGACAAGTATGTAATCGCTCAGGAAGTACGACCGGGCAATCCAGCGGTGGTTCACCACACTCTGAACTTCTTTGATCTCACAGGCGGCGGCCGGGATATGGAGAAGAAAGAAAAAGAACGCAAGAAGGAGCCCAACGAACAGGACTACGGCCCAGGCTATTCGGTAGCCATGAGCGTCGGCTTCCTCCCCGATGCCAGCAAGGCTCCCCCGGGTAAACCGGCCTTCGGTGGGCTTAGCGGTTGGGCGCCGGGTCAGGTTCCCAGGTTCCTACCGGAAGGGTCCGGCTACTTTCTTCCCGCCGGAGCCGACATTATCATTCAGACACACTATCACCGTAACGGCAAGCCGGAGAAAGATCGGCTGAAACTCGGTCTCTACTTCGCTAAAGGGAACATCGACAAGCCATTCCGGACGGGCACCATCCAGGGACTTCGGCCATTCCTGAATGTCATCCCGGCCAACGAACCTCACTATGTCGCACACGGTACTGGTTGGGCTCAAAGCGATTGCACCCTGCATAGCGTAATGCCGCATATGCATCTGTTGGGCAAATCGGTGAAAGTGACCATGCAGCAACCGGGCCAGGATGCAATAACCCTCGTCGATATTCACGAATGGGATTACAACTGGCAGGAAACTTACTGGTTGAAAGAGCCCATGGCGATCAAAAAGGGAACGAAGTTCGATATCGAAGCCGTTTACGATAACAGTTCCAAGAACCCCAACAATCCTACGAATCCTCCCAAAACTGTAATCGTCGGGGAACAGACCACCGATGAAATGCTCTTCGGGTTTATCGGGCTGACCCCCATAAAAGGAGCGGGCTCCGCTTCGATCCGACCGATTCCTCCGGCCACCCAGAAGCCGAAAGAGAAAACTCAAGACAAGAAATAAGCGTTGAATCGTCCATTTAATAGAGAGGCTGCGGGAACTGTCCCCTCCCTGAATCCTCTGGGCCCGGGCCATTCGGGCCTCTATACTTCCTACAGTTGGATTAACCGATCTCCATTCCCAGAAATCTCATGAAATTTAAACTCCTTCTGGCCGTGTGCTTTCTGGCACAAGGCCATTCCTTCACGTCAGCTCAAGAAACGACTCCCAAACCGAAGGAAGTTCTGCCGAGCTATCACATTCCCTATAAGCTCACCGACACCAAGCACGTCATGGTTCGGGTGAAGCTCAACGGAAAAGGCCCTTTCAACTTCATTCTGGACACCGGCGCCCCGGCCCTGATTCTCAGTGAGAAAGTGGCAGAGAAACTCGGCGTAAAGTCGGAAAATGGCTGGGCCACGTTCGATAAACTCGAAGTGGAAGGCGGCCTGACCATTCCCAAAGCCAAGGGACTCGCTATCGAGATGTTCCAGCTAAAGGGCATGAATGCTCTGGGCGTGGCCGGGGTCGAACTTCATGGCGTGCTCGGCTACACGGTGCTTGCCCAATTCGAAATCCAATACGACTTCACCAAAGATAAGCTGACCTGGAAGGCGCTTAAAGGATTCACTCCGGCGGATATTCAACGCTTAGGAGGAGGCAAGGATTCCAGCCAGGGCGGTCTCGAAATGATCGGCACCATGATGCAGACTCTGGGGCCACTGATGGGGTTTAAGCCGAACTTCGAAACGCGGCCGCGCGGTTTCCTCGGCGTGACTCTCGAAGTTAAAGACGACAAACTGTTCATTCAATCGGTCATCCCGAACAGTCCGGCGGCCGATGCCGGTCTCGCGGCAGGCGATCGCATTGTCGCTCTCAATAAGAAAGAGACCGACAACTTCAAAGAAGCGATCAAAGCGACCTCAAGTGTCGGCGAGAACGACAGCATCAAGTTGACGATCGAACGAGCCAAGGAAGAAAAATCCTACACCGTCAAATTGGGCAAAGGCCTGTAACAGAAATTTCACCGCGAGACGCTCGCACGAGAATAGATCCATGAAACAGACACTAGCTTTTGGATGCTGCTTACTCCTTGCGCTGCAGGGACGAGCTCAGGACGCCCCGAAACCGATCACGGTGCCCTTCACGCAGATTGAGACCGGCCACTTCATGATCAAAGTGAAGCTCAACGACAAAGGGCCTTACAATCTGATATTCGACACCGGCGCGCCGATGACCCTGATCGACAACCGGATCGCCAAGGATTCCGGAGTCATCAAAACGGCGAACAGCTTTTTCTTTGGCGCCATGACCACGCCTCAGACGATCAAAAAATTCAAGCTGGGCGATCTCGAAGTCGAAAAAGTGACGACCATGGTAATGGACCATCCCACGGTCTCCGCTTTCTCCCGCTTCTACGAGAAAAAGTACAACGAATCGATCGACGGCATCGTCGGGTTCCCCTTCTTCGCCCGGTTCGCCACTACGGTGAACTATCAAACCAAGGAACTGAAGTTCGTCCCCAACGGCTATCAGCCCGAGGATGTGATGCAGGGGATGATGAAAACCATGATGGCCGGCAGCAGCGGCAAACAGGGTCCGAAAGTGCTGGCTCCCGGCGGATACTGGGGATTCAGCTTCGCCGCGAAGTCGGATGAAGCTGCAGGCATCACGATCGAAAAATTATTTCCCGGCGGCCCCGCCGATAAAGCTGGCCTGAAGGTGGGCGACCGACTGCTGACACTGGATGGCCGCTGGACCGACAGTATCTCCGATGCTTACAACGCCAGCAGCTTCGTTAAGCCTGGGAAAGCCGTCGAATTGGTTATCAAACGCGACGGCGTCGAGAAGACGATTAAAGTAGCCCCCGAAACGGGCTTGTAAAGAACTAATTCCCCATCTTGCCTTTTTCCTTTTCCGCATTGGTCTGGGCAAATTTCACCAGCGGTAACGCCTGGCTGAACTCTTCCGGGCTGATGCCGGCTTTGATCGCATAGCTTCGAGCGGAATCTTCAATGTTCTGCGGATTCGGCCGTCGAGGAGAAGAATCCCGGCGCGGGTTCCGCTCTTCCCATTTCGCCAGTTCGGCCATTCGAGTCATATCCGAACCCATTCCGCCGTAACCTCCCCGATCGCCTGTGATCGGCGGTGCCAGCGGCGGTTCTCCGCGCGGCCGCGGTTCAGGCTCATTCGCTGCCTGGCGAGAAAATTCCATCAGAGCCAGTTCGTTACAGAGTAACACGGCCAATTCCGCATCGTTCTTGCAGCGCTGCACCAGCCCCTCGGTAATAATCACCTGCTCCAAGCCCGTGTGATAAATCGATTGCGTCTGCAGGCCGACCGTCAGGAAGAGCGGATTGACTTTGATGTCGGGGTTGGTTCCCAGGATCTTGCGGCCGAGGGTATCGACGCGAGAAGCATTGATCAAGGCCGCGGGAGGAAGGTTGGAAGTCGGAAACGGATGATCCAATCGTTCGACTTTTTTGTCGTTTTGCGTGAACAACTCATCCAGCGCGCAGCCCGAACTCAGGAAGCTGGTGAAGATAAGGGCAATCAGGTAAATGCGCATGGTCGCTCTCCGCTGTTAGTAGCTGGGAGGGAATAGCCGCGTGTTCGGTTTCTGTAAAGCGCAACTTGAGCGAAATTAAAAATGGACTGGATTTTTTATCCAGATATGTCATTAGGGGAGTTTCAGGGACGCAGGGAAATCCCCTTTAGTCTCGTTATGTGGACAGGGTCGTTCACCAGGATACGGCATGCAAAGGAGTGCGGTAATGCGACGATGGTATTTCCGCAGTTTGGCACTGGCGGTTTGCGGTGTTGGTTTCTTCAACAGCCCCGTTGCGGCTCAGGATTCTCGTCCGGTACCCGAGACGATTCGGGTCAAAACGGCCGATGATCCGGGCCTACCTCCTCTTCCCGCCCTGAAAACCGCTCCAGATGCACCGACTGCACCTGCAAAAGGTGTCGAACTCCCTTCCCTGGATCTCCCCAAACTCGAAGTTCCGAAAGTCGATAATCCGATTCCGGCAAACGCGACTGGAAGTATGCCTGCGCTCGCTCTTCCTGCCGTGCCGAACGTACAACTTCCGCAGGATCCGGAACTGCCCAAATCTGTGAAACCAGCTGAATCAAAGAGTGTCGTCGAACCTCCCAAGCTGGAACTGCCCAATCTCGAGGCCCCGCAGAGCGGCAGTGGCAAACCAGCCGACAAATCCCCCATTGAGTTACCCAAGCTGGACGTCCCGGTTCCTCCTTCCCCTCCGAAAGTTCCCGTGTCGCCAGCGAATGGAAAATCTTCGCTGAATTCGGAGGATAATCCGATCGTCCCGCCCTCGCTGGATCCGAAGAAACCGGTTCCGCTCGGCACCACTTATGTAAAGCCGCTGACGATATCGGAGGAAGCACCGCCGATTCCCAACAGTCTTAAGCTCCCTAACACCCCTACACCAGCAGCATCGAGCTCGGCCAAGGGCAATGCAAACGATGATGTGAACCTGTCAGCTTTTAACGAACTGCCGCCCCTGAGCGTTCCTTCGGCAATGACACCGCCGAGTGGGCAATCGCTCACTCCGTCGCCAATTCTGCCGGCAAAGTTGACGACGACTTCTTCCACTTCCGGGAATCTCGGCGAGCCGGGAATGCTGCAACTGCCGACCAATCCCGAACGCGTGGGAGCGCCGAACGAACCGCAGAAGAAAAAACCGTTCTGGGATCCAAACTGCGATCCGGCGCGCGACCAGGATGTGAACGCCTGCAAAGAGTATCTGGGCATATCGGCCGATATGCCGGTGAAGCCGAAGTGGTGGTTGGATGTGGACTATCTGCATTACTTCACGCCGCGCGGCCGACTGCCCGCTTTGCTTTATGGAGGCATGCCTTCGAGCGCCAGTACGCCGGCAAATCCGGTGATGGGACGAACTTTCCCGCTTTATTTGAATTCGGGACCAGGTTCCCGAACGGCTCCCGGAGTTGAAGTGGCCCTGGGCACCTGGCTGGAACCGAGCCTTCATTGGGGCATCGACGTCACGACGATGACGCTCTTCGATCAAAGTACCGAAAAACAGTTCGGCTCGGCGGGTGATCTTTACTTACTACGGCCATTCCGGGATGCCGACACGAATACTCCACAGTTTCTACCGATTGCCGGGGCAGGAAATCCCGGCGGCATTAACATTCAAACGAATTCTCGCTTCGATGGACAGGAAATCCACCTCCTGTACGATCCGCATTTCGAATTCCTGAGCCCTGGTATGACGATGTACTTCATGTTCGGTTATCGGCATTTCAATTTGTCCGATGATCTGCAAATTCAAGATTACTCGATCTACCCGAACCAACCCGCCACGATTGCCACCTACGATCATTTCTCGACCCACAACGATTTCAACGGCGGGCAGATCGCCATGAAAACGAGCTACCAGGCTTCGCGCTGGTCTCTCGATTTCACTTCGAAGATCTCTCTGGGTACTTCGACGCAGAACGTCTACGTGAATGGCTTCGCCAACGGATACTCCCCCTCCTCGGGTCCGGTGGGACAACCGGGCGGCTTCCTGGCTCTACCGACGAATATCGGCGAATACCAGCGGCAGCGACTGGCCTTCGCCCCGGAAGTCGGTTTGAAATTCAATTATAAATTCACGAACAACCTGATCGGTTCGATTGGCTACAACTTCGTGTATCTCTCTTCGGTGGTTCGCCCAGGGGATGTGATAGATACCACGATCAACTCGAATTACTTGCCGTTTACCAACGGCAACGGCAGCCAGACGCAGCGACCCGGAATTATGTGGCGGGATGACAGTTACTGGACCCAGGGCCTCAGCATCGGGCTGACTCTGCAATACTAATAGAAAAACCCCGGAGGGCCTATGGCCTCATCCGGGGTTTCGATTTTTCAGCCGTTCAATTCGAGTTCTTTTCCGCCGAACTTTCCGTTACGGGTAACACGGCCAGCACGTAAAAGAGTACCGAGAAAATCAAAGCGGAAGCGCCCATCGTCCGGTAAAACGGCAAAGCGGCCGTATAGCACTCCATCAGGCCGTTCCAGTTTTTGGTGTATTCCGAATCGGCCGAGAGCCAGTACTGGAAATTGGTAACCAGGAAGAACAGTATCGAGGCCGCCAGCCCGAAGCCGACGCTACTCCCCAGTGTGAGTTTGCGCGAGAGCAGGTATCCCATCAAGCCAATTAAAAACCAACTGCCGTAAACACCCAGCAGTCCGGAATGAAAAGCGTATTCCATATCGCCGTGCTGGAGCGCCAAAACCAGATCGCCGAAAATCTGCGTGGCGAAAATGAACAGGAACGACTGGTAGCCGAAGCCGAAAAAAGTGATCGCGAACAGTGCCAGGGCCGTCATGGGCGTGAAGTTCGGGGCTAGCGGAAATAGCCGCAGCAGCACGGTAGCGGCGCAAAGGCTCAGCGCCAGAAGGAATTTCTGCCTGCGATCAGTCTTATCGAAGTTCATACGTTTTGAAACCTGCGGGAATACCAACTTAGTTTATCCGATTTGTCATCTTATTCGTTGGCTCAATGCTGAACAGTGAATTTCCGGCTTAAGCCACCTCAGACAGGGTCGAAAAATCCTTTGTTCATTTTTGCGATGATCGTCTCGGCGACAATTTTATAGTTCATCATGAAGGTATGCCGCACCGGCAATTCAATGACTGTTGCCTTCTCCAAACTGGCTTCCCGTACGGTGACGATTCCATCGTTGGGTTCGTGACCTATCGGCCACCAGTTTGCCCGCATTCCTGCTGTGCCTGCGATGGCCACCGTGGGAATGGTAACTCCCGGCAAGGCATTCATCCAATCGATATCGCAGAGCCGCTGCCCGGGATCGCCATTGAGAATGCGAAACAGAAATCGTTTCTGAAAGAAGCGGGCGAGTTGCGGGGAATGATTGGGGCTGCCGAGCTGAAATAACTGCAGTGGCCGGGCTTCCGGCGCTTGCTCGGCGATGGCGACTCGCAAAAGCAGGCCGCCCAGCGAATGGCCAATCACGATCAACTTTTTTTGGGTATGTTGATCAAGAAATTTCCTGAGTTGTCCCGCTATTTTTTGGAAAGGATCGCGCGCCGCCTGGTAGCCGAAAAAATGCGTGCGCAGTCCCTCACGACGTAGTCGTCGGGCCAGCGGCGCCATGGAAAACGGCGATCGGCCCATCCCATGCACCAGCAGCACATCTGTCGGACGCGATTTGTATTCGTCGGTTTTCAATTGAACCAGGCCGCGTACGCCACACCCATGGGGTTATTGAAAATTTGCAGGGCCTGGAAGAATGCCGCCAAATTGAGATCGGGCGCTTTCATCCAGTATTTCTCGTCGGGAAGCCAATCGGTTTGCGCTTTATTGAAATCCCAAGACAGCGGAGGATCTTCGAGTAAGACCTTGAGGTTGATCCCTTTGCCTTTTCGCGAAAGAAACGAAGCCACAAAGGTCTTCTTCCCTTCCAGGACATCCTGAAGTTCGCTCATACAAGCCAGCCAGGAATCGATCATCTGATCCTGGACGGCCAAGCCCAATACCCCTTTTTGCTTGGAATTGGGTAGCCATTCGTGATCGTTATCAGTCTCCGCCCGCACGAACTTCCAGGTTTCGTGGTTGAGTTTGGCCACCTGGATCAGGTGCAGGCGAAAGCGACTCAATCTCTTGGGTTCCACGAGTATCAATTTCGTACTGAAATTGCGATTCTTGGCTTTTTCTTGGAGTTCCGCCGCTGTGAAACGAGATTGATATTTTGCGAAGGAGGACGATGCCGTGGCGTCGAAATCGGCTTCCCCGTCGAATGTCAGGACCACGTCGATAATGGCTTCAAGGAGGTGACAATAGGCCCGAAACCAGGCGACATCGCCCCGATCGAAGCAGACCAGAAATTCGGGGTTCTCTTTTTCGAATTGAAATCTTCCTCCATTGAGTTTTCGACAAAGTTCGAGCAGCTGAACAGTGGGTTTTCCCGAGCTATCCAGATGCAGAGGGATCGCCGCCAGACGGAGGGGTACCTTGACCTTCTCATCCTGAATCTCGGCAAAAGTTTTTTCCGCTCGTTCGAGCCCCAACCGCAGATCCTCCAGTAACTGGCGAAAGATCGCATACCGCATCGTCGCGGGATCGGGATTTTTTGGGAACGGTATCGGAAAGTCCTGATCGGATTTCAGGCCATGTTCGTAGAGCGCTTGGCCGAATTTTTCGACCGCAAGTAAAAGCTGGAGAACGCCGAGTCCGAATCGCGCCTCATCGTTTTTCGGTTGTTCCGCAAGTATATGTTCCAGGTGCTGTTCCCCTTTGAGGAACTCTCCGGAGTGCAGAAACTTCTCCACCATTGGTGGTGGTGATTGGGCCACGGCAAACGTACCGTAGCCCAACAAGAATATTCCAGCGATCAGTGTTCTCATCCACACTCTCCAATAATGTCCGGAACTGGGAGCATTCGTTCCTAATTATCTTTGACGTTAATTGGCAAGATTCGCGGTGAAGTTGAACGAGAAAGCGGTCGTACTGGCGGAGCTGACGGCCACGTAATAAGTCCGGCCACCGACCACGAGGTTATTGGAGTTACCCGTACCGGAAGTTGAGCTGATGGAATTGATCGGATTCCCGTAGGCATCCGTAAGTACCAGCGTGCCTGAGCCGGTGTTGGCCGTCGAGCTCAATGTCAGCGTCAGAAGGCCCGAGTTAGGCATCTGGAAAGAATAGTACTGGACATTGTCGGGACTGGAGGAAGAGCCCGCGATACCGATGGCTCCCCCATTGGTATAGAGTTGTTCGCTGGTGGCGCTGGTCAGCCCGGGGTTCAGGTATTCCGTGCTGGACAGGAAGGCCCGTCGCATACTGGCGGTGTCGAGTTTGTTCCCCAACCAGGACGTTAACCCGCCCTGATCAGCCTGCCGGAGCAATAGCGCACTGTACATCGAATTAATTGTCGAGGTGCGGAACTCCAGCGAAGTCAGGAAGAGTTGTGCGATCTGAGTTCGAGAATAAGTCGACATCAGAGTAGTCCAGGTATTCAAGCCGGCGGCATCGGCCGAACGATTCAGCACATTTTCGTAGAGGCCTTGAATGAAATTCTGATCGGCCGTCATACTGCTGTTAGTATTTTGCAGACTGTAAAATTCTGGCGAAGCGATGATCGAAGCAATGTACTGTTCTGAGGTCATTTTGCTCAAGCTGGTGAGGCCATTGGCCAGACCACTAGGATCAGCCGCCCGGCCCAAAAACGCCTGATACCAGGCGTTCACTTCGCGCATCTGCGCTTCCTGGGAATTATCGATCGCGTTCGTTACACCGGCCTGCCCTATCGCTGTCAAAGCGGCCTGCCAATTCGCAATTTCTGCCTGGCTGGCGACCCGCTTCAAATCGTTCATGTAGAGCCGTTGGATGAACCAGTCTGCCGAGGAATAGGCGTTCACCGTGGCCATGTTATTTGTGCTGACGTTGACCGTGCTGGTGAAACTGCCTTTGTCGAGGGTATTCGTACCAGTCCCGCCGTTGAGCGTTAAAGTGCTCAAACCGGCCACGCTTCCAGTTTCGTTCAACAGAAACGTCGAATTGCCCGCCCCAGTCGTGACTGTGACGGCCGTTTTGTTCAGCAGATCGACTGGCACAAAGGAGGACGAGGCCAGACCACTATTGGTATTACTGTTGAAGTGATTCAAGAGGAACAGCGGGTCGGTGATTCCCTGATAATCGATGCCGGTCAGTTTCAGGCTGTTGTTACCGTTGATCAGGTCGCCGTTCTGTACGGAGACGACGTTATTGCCCGAAATCGGATTGAAGGTGAAACTCGATGCGGTCAGCGAATCCTGAATCAGCGAGATCGTGTTGAAATTCACTGTGAAAGAACTGCTGCTTCCCGTGGCCGTGATTGTCCCACCGCTGGTGGAACCGGCGGTTTGATTATATGTTTCGCTCAGCGTGACCTTGGGATTACCGATCAAGTTTAACTGATTCTTGCCTTGGCCCCCGGTGTAGTAAATGGGGAGCGCTGTACTCTTCCCGACCACGCCATTCGAGTTATCTATTGTCAGGGTGTCATCGCCGCCGTTCTGAACTTGCGAAGCCGTAACTCCCGTGGGGAGATTTGTCGTGTCCTGAACGTAAATGGCCGTCACATCGGAGAGATTCGCGGTACTGAAGGTCGAGCCGCCATTGTCGCTGAATTGAATTTGAGTCGCGCTCGTCGGGGAAATGCGAACAATGAAACTATCGTTTCCGGGAGTGCCCAAAAGATAGACATTACTCGGGGTCCCCGGGGTCGGGAGATAGATCGACAGCGCCGTTCGATCTTCCAGCGCAGTGAGATGCAACTTCGTCCCCAAATTTTTCGGGGAGCTGTTTTTGTTCGCTTTGCGTCGAATTGATGAGAACATCTTCACTTCCGCCTGTGTCTTTATGTGCAAAAGTAAACTAAGCTAACTGTGCAGAGAGTCCGCTATATCTTTAATTCCGCACGGGAGTCTCTCACTATCCAGCGAAAAGGGGCACCAATAAGTCAGTTCTTATCGATTCGAATCGATTTCAGCGATTTTGATGACTGTAGTGAGTTTAACTTCAAGCCCCACTTCCTTTTGTGGTCCTACCAGCCGCAAGAGAAACGTAATAGGATAACTGGGTAAATTAATTTAAAGATTCCAAAGGCTATGCAATGCTAATCCGGCTCAGTCCGTACATGATGGTCAATCCGGGCACCAGTATCCCCTCTGTGGTCAATATGATCGTGGAGATACCCAAAGGCCGGCGTAGCAAATTCGAGTTGGACAAGGAGACCGGTCTGATCCGCCTCGATCGATACCTTTACAGTTCTTCGGTTTACCCCGGAGACTATGGATTCATCCCGCAGACGCTCGCGGATGACGCCGACCCGCTGGATATGCTTGTGATGGTCAACGAACCGACTTTTAGTGGCTGTTTGATTGAAGCCCGGATTGTCGGAATGTTCCGGATGAAAGATAAAGGGGTCAACGACTTCAAGGTGTTGGGTGTGCCCAATAGCGACCCGCTGTTTGGTCATATCAAGAATCTCGAAGATGTTCCGCCTCACTACCTTCGCGAAGTCGAACATTTTTTCGGCACTTACAAGCAACTCGAAGGCGCCACAACGGAATCTCTGGGCTGGATCGGCGCCACAGAAGGTACGGATGAAGTCCGCAAATGCGTGGACCGATTTCGCACCTCTCTGGGTACCGTGCTCGGCTAAGCGCGATATCCCACGAACGCCCACTTCGGCAAACTCCCTTCTGGCAGGCCGCCGCTCTCTACCTCGACAGGCGGATCTCTCTAACATGAAAACTGGGAGATCCGCCTACTACTAGGAATAACTGAAGAGCTTCTGAGCATGAAAATCGTGCTGCTGTGCGGGGGTCAGGGAACTAGACTCCGGGAAGAAACCGAATACAAGCCCAAACCGATGGTCGACATCGGCGGCAAACCGATCGTGCTGCATATCATGAAGCTCTTCGCCCACTACGGACTGCGGGAGTTCATACTCTGCCTGGGATACAAGGGAGATATCATCAAAGATTTCTTCCTGAACTACGAGGCGATGACGACCGACTTCACGATCAAGCTGGGCCGCAAGCACGAATTGACCTATCACGGCGCCCACGAAGAACAAGAATTCAGCGTCACGCTCGCCGATACGGGGGCCAATTCCATGACGGGCGGCCGGGTACGCCGGATTCGCAAGTACATCTCAGACGATCTTTTCATGGTCACCTACGGGGATGGAGTTTCAGACGTAAACATCCCGGAACTGATTCAATTCCACAAGTCGCACGGCAAGCTGGCGACAGTCACCGCAGTCCGGCCGCAATCCAAATTCGGCGTTCTCAACGTCAAAGGCGATGGTCTGGTTGAGCAATTTTCGGAGAAGCCCAGCATCGAAGGCTGGGTGAACATGGGTTACTTCGTTTTTCACAAAAAGATTTTCGACTACCTTCGCGGCGATGAAACCATGCTGGAACGGGAGCCACTCGAACGACTTGCGGCCGAGGGGCAGCTGATGGCTTTCAAACATCATGGTTTCTTCTTCGCCATGGATACCTACCGGGAATACCAACTGCTCAACGACATGTGGGCGACCGGCCGGGCCCCCTGGAAAGTCTGGTCATGAGCCGAGCTTTGTGGAACTCTTTTTATCGCGGCCGAAAAGTTCTGGTGACCGGCCACACCGGCTTCAAGGGAAGCTGGTTGTCTCTTTGGCTGAGTTCACTGGGGGCCGAGGTACATGGCTTCAGCCTGCCCGCCCCCACCGACCCCAGCCTCTTTGAAGAGGCCCAAATCCACGATTTGCTTGAATCCAGTACTATCGGCGATATCCGCGAAGGATCACTTCTTCGAGAGACGGTTGCCCGCATTCAACCGGAAGTCGTCTTCCATCTGGCCGCCCAACCTTTGGTCCGGCTTTCCTATCGGCAGCCGGTCGAAACCTTTGAAACCAACGTGATGGGCGTGGTGAATTTGCTGGAGGCCGTGCGGGAATGCCCGAGCGTTCGCGTCTGCCAGATCATTACCTCAGACAAATGCTACGAAAACGACAATCGCATTACGGCCTTTCGGGAGGATGATCCGATGGGCGGCTCCGACCCTTATAGTGCGAGCAAGGGTTGTGCCGAACTCGTTGTCGCAGCCTATCGCAAATCGTTCTTTGGCACGGCGTCGCAAACGAGCATCGCTTCGGTCCGAGCGGGGAATGTAATCGGCGGCGGGGACTGGGCCGAAGATCGTATTGTGCCCGACTGCATTCGGGCATTTCAGAAGCAAGAGTCCGTTCATATCCGAAATCCGCACGCCATTCGTCCCTGGCAACACGTTCTCGAGCCGCTTTCGGGTTATCTGCATCTGGCCTATCACCAATTTCAGAATCCGCAGACGTTGGCCGAGGGATGGAATTTCGGTCCCGGTCCCGGAGCGAACTGGACTGTCCGCCAGGTGGTGGATGCTTTGGTTGCCCGGTGGTCGGAGCCCGTACCGCCTCCAAGGATAGAAGCCCCCGTCACGAACAAGCTTTACGAAGCGAGCTTTTTGAAATTGGATATCAGTAAGGCGGCGACTTTGCTGAACTGGTTACCGATTCTGACGACGGCGGAGGCTCTAAAAATGACAGCCGAATGGTACGCGAATCGAGCTCTAGCCAAAGCGACTTTTCAGACCCGAAGTTTCACACTCAAGCAAATCGCGGATTACGAAGCGGGGCTGGCAAAACGCACGGAGATGTGGGCGAGTTGATTGCGCTGACCTTACTCGGGCAGTTTGCCTTCCGGAGTCAGCTTGTCGATGATCTTGGGCAGATGCTCTTTCAGCTTGGCCAGCAGGTCTTGTTCGCTCAAACCGGTCGATTTGATCAATTCCTGAATCTTATCCTGGCCGAGACCCTGCTGAAGCTGTTCTTCCGAGACATCGGCATTCTCTCCGGTGCCCACCCAGGAACTGGTGAGGTGTCCCATACCCTGCTTCTGAAACTGCTCCAGAATGGCGGCTAAGCCCCCCTCCTTGTTTTGAAGCATGGCCGTGACCACAGAGATGAATTTCGTAGTATTGCCTGCGAATAATTTGCTGATGATCGACTGAATCAGATTGATCAATATGCCCATAACAAAAACCTCTCGACCGGATGCAGATGAGGAAAACGGAAAAATCCCTACTTCTTTTTTCGGTGGGTTGGTGGAAATGTCAAGCGACCAAATGTGCTGATCCTCAAGGACAAAGCAATTATCTGTAAGATGTCTGCGAGGCGTGGCTATTACTGACTACACATATCTAAAGTTTGAGGTTATTTCCCAATGTCCGTACTCGCTAATGAAGATCTGTTGAAGCAACTCCGCTGGCGTTATGCGGTAAAAAAATTCGACACCTCCCGCAAGATTTCCGAGACCGACTGGAAGACTCTGGAAGAATCGCTCGTTCTCGCTCCTTCCTCTTACGGCCTGCAACCGTGGAAGTTCATCGTGGTTCTGGACCCGGCCGTCCGCGCCAAGCTGGTAACCGAATCCTGGGGGCAAACCCAAGTGGCAGATGCTTCACATCTGGTGGTTTTCGCCGTGAAGAAAGAACTGACCGAAGAATTTGTCGACAAATACATCCAGCGTATCGCCGAAGTTCGGGGCGGCGCGATCAATGAAGGTTTGAAGAAAATGATTCTAGGGAGCGTCAGTCGCATGTCGCTGGCCGACGTTTTAAACTGGAATGCCCGACAGACGTATATCGCGCTGGGTACTTTAATGACCGCTGCAGCGGTGCTGGGTATCGATAGCTGCCCGATGGAAGGCATCATTCCAGAAAAATACGATGAAATTCTCGGCCTCGACAAGCAAGGCTTTACGACGCTGGTTGTCTGTCCGGTGGGTTATCGTGCGAACGATGACAAAAGCGCCGTGGCCCCCAAGGTACGCTTTAAGACGGAAGACGTGATTCAATACATCTAGGAGAAATGAGCATGTTCCCAACACGAATCGATATACCACTGGAAAAGCGAACCAAGCTGATCGAACTCCTCAACGCCCGGCTAGCGGACTTGATCGATCTGCAACTGCAGACCAAGCAGGCCCACTGGAACGTGAAAGGGCCGAGCTTTATCGCCCTGCATGAGATGTTCGACGAATTTGTGGATGAAATCGCGGAGTATGTCGACGATGTGGCCGAGCGGGTGACCGCATTGGGTGGCGTGGCGGAAGGTACCGTAGCCGTGGTTCACAAGCGTTCCAGCCTGGAACCCTATCCGTTAATTCTCAAGACCGGCAAAGAGCATCTGGAGGCTGTGGCCAAGGCGTTGACCCGCAGCGCCAAGGCCGTTCGCGAAGCTATTGGTCAGTCGGACGATCTGGATGCTGATACCGCCGATCTTTTCACCGGCATTTCACGAGGTTTGGATAAGAAGCTCTGGTTTGTGGAAGCCCATCTGCACGCCGACCATTAAACAATTGAATTCGCCCACACTTCTGCCCTTAATATTTTGAGGAATACTCATGAAACGGATTCTTCTTTCGCTGGCCTGCGCGGCCATCATCGCATCGAATGTCAAGTCGGAAGACTGGCCGCAGTGGTTGGGCCCCAAACGCGACGCTAATTGGACGGAAACCGGTCTCGTGGAAAAATTTCCCGAAGGAGGCCCAAAAATCCTCTGGCGAACTACGATCGCCGGCGGCTATGCCGGGCCGGCAGTCGCTGATGGAAAAGTCTACGTCACCGACTTCAAAACAGGGGTAACGGCGGAGAATAATCCCGCGACTCGAGGGAAACTCGCGGGTGTGGAACGGGTGCATTGCCTGGACGTTAAGACCGGGGCACCGATCTGGAATTTCGAGTATCCTTGCATTTACAACATTTCTTACCCCGCCGGCCCCCGTTGCACCCCGACGATAGCGGGCGGCAAGGTTTATACCCTCGGCGCCGAAGGCAATCTGGTTTGCTTGAACGCGGCTACCGGTGAAAAAATTTGGGCCAAAGACTTCAAATCCGATTACGGTGCCAAGACACCCATGTGGGGTTTCTGCGGGCATCCGCTCGTTGATGGCAAAAAGCTGATTTGCATCACGGGAGGTCCAAACGCTCTCGCGGTGGCTTTCGATAAAGACACCGGCAAGGAACTCTGGCATAACCTCGATGCTCCCGAACCGGGCTACTCGGCTCCTGTAATCATCGAAGCGGGCGGCAAACGGCAGTTAATTATCTGGTCCTCCAAAGACATCAACGGCCTCGATCCGGAAACGGGAAACAAGTACTGGAGCGAAGCTCTGGAACCGAATTACGGCATGTCGATTATGGTACCCCAGAAAGCGGGCGATTACCTTTTCGCCGCAGGGATTCAGAACAAGTCCCTCCTGCTAAAGCTGGACAAGAATAAGCCTGCAGTGACAGAAGTCTATCGCGGGAAAAAAGACCAATCGGTCTATCCTGTAAACATGACCCCCTATATCGATTCCGGGATTATCTATGGTGTGGATCAGCCGGGAAAATTAACAGCCGTGAAACTGGAAACGGGTGAACGGCTCTGGCAGACCAGTGTTCCGATCACCGGAAAGGAAGAAGAACGGCCCGTAGGTTCCGGCACGGCTTTCGTCGTGAAGAATGGCGACCGATATTTCCTGTTCTCGGAATCCGGGCATCTGATCATCGCCAAGCTTTCGGACAAAGGCTATGAAGAGATCAGCCGGGCGAAAGTCATCGAACCCACCAACTCGGCCTTTGGTCGCAGCGTCGTCTGGTCGCACCCGGCATTCGCCAACAAGTGTGCTTTTATTAGAAATGACAAGGAACTGATCTGCGTCAGTTTGACGAAGTAGTGGTGGAATAGCCGTTGAGCGGGGGGCGACCCCGCCGCGGCACGCCGGGATTGTCATGAAGCGTACGGCTGTAGCGGGCAAATTGACTCAAGTTTTCGCCGTGAAAATCCATCTTCAGTCGGGGCATTATTGAAAAATCGAGTGCCCGGCCTCCCACGGCCAAGGGCACCTGGAGCGCTTGGCACTTTTCGAAAAAAGCATTTTCCTCGGCAATGAATCGCTCGCTGTCCACCAGATGCGAAACGCTGAGCCAGACCAGATTCGGTTGAAACTCCCGGATGGCATCCTCGAAGGCCACAAAGGGAGTATGTCGGCCGAGATAGATCACTTTCCAACCATGTTCCATTAATACAAGTTTCGTGAGAAACGGAGCCAGGTTGTAATGATCGTTTTCCGGGGCACCCCCAATGGCCACTGGCTGCGCCCCCTGAACGGCCGAGTGGATCAGTTCTTTCAGACCATAGAGCACGGAAAGCAGCGTTTCAGAAGCCCGGTGCTCCGTGGCGATCTCAATTTCTTTTCGCTCCCACTGATGGCCGATTTCGCGCATCACCGGCGAGATAATATTGTCGGCCAGCTCCTCGATGGAACAGCCCTGAAGGTAGGCACCATGGATGAGCGACTTGACGGTGGTTGTATCTCCCGTACAGAGAGCTTGCAACAGTTTCTGCTGGGAAGAGACGGCGTTCGCGTAATCGACCGAGTTGATCTGATTGTTAAGTTGACTGAGATCGGCCTGCGGGAGGTTCCCATCGCGAGCGAGACGGATCACATCCGACATGAGGAGCTTGCGATGTCCTCCGGCCGTGCGATGCGCGGGTAGAATGCCTTCATCGACCCATCGTTTCACCGTGCTGACACCCACGCCGAGAGCGCGAGCCACCACAGCCGTGGAGACATACCGGTTCGTCCCAGCGTTTATTTCCTCGTTGTTCATATCGAATATAAACAGAGTTCTTCCCTCTCTCAGATTATTAAGATCCTAGTCCTGGCCGGGACTTAAAATCCAAAAAAAGGGCTTTCCGTCAGCAATTTAACTGTCGAGAACCGTCAGTTCCAGAACAGAAGGGTTTTTTCATAATTCCAACTTTAATTTTCAAGAGAATTTTACCAAAACGACGCCGGCTACGATCAATAACACACCTAAAAGCCGTCCGGTGGTTACCGGATCCGGTTTCAGACCCATCAGTCCAAAATGGTCCAGAAGCAGGCTTGCGAGTAGTTGACCGCCGATTACGAAGGCCAGAAATCGGGCGGCTCCCAGTTGGCTGATGAGAAGGGTCCCGGAGAGTACGATCAGGCAACCCAGTGGACCGCCGATCCAGTTCCACCATTGGGTGGTTTTAAAAGCGTCGCTTTCCGGCACGTTTGGCCGGGTGATCAGCATGGTGATACAGGCGCACAAAAAAGTGCCGCAGATTGAAAGAAACGCGGCCCAAAGCGGTTCGTTGATGTTCTGGCGAAATTTTCCGTTCGCTGCGGCCTGAAAGGCGATGCAGATGCCAGCCCCCGCGGCCAGAGACATGAAAAATCCTTGATTCATGTAGCAATCCTAAAAAATTCTCTTTCGAACGATTCGTTTAGACTACTTCTTTTCTATCCGCCAGTCAGTCAATCCCGGTTCTTTTGGAATTTCCCGCGCGTAAGAATGGATCCCTTCCGCCGCTACTGACTAATGCAGTCCTTGGTGTCTATAATCTTTACAGAGTATCTTTTTCCCTCCGCTAAGTGACATTCGAAATATGATTCACATTCCCGCACTCCGACTGGGCAAACCCTACGTCAGCCTGGAAAAAACGACCCTGGTACATCATGTGACGGGCGAACCGGTGGCGGAGGTCAGCCAAGTTTCGGGAATCGCACTCAATCGCGATTTACCGAAAATGACTCAGGCGAAAAAAGAGCTGCAGGCCATTCCGGTCAAAGATCTGATTGGCATGTATGCCAAGGCGGCCGACTATTTCGCCAAGGATACTCTGCCCGTCGGCGAATCTTCGCAAAGTTTCGATGATTACATTCGCTGTCTCTCTTCCACCACGGGGTCGCCCCAGGTCTTTTGCCGTCGCAATGCCGGGAAGGTGGAATACGTTCTGCGAAATGTGGAGGAAGTGATTGCCGGTTTGACTCGGGGTCTGGATCTGGCCGTGCTCGACAACGGCTATGCGATTCAAGGCGGCCGGATGCAGGCCTTCTACTCCACAACCGATAGTTTTGGGGCAATCCTGCCGAGTAATTCGCCCGGCGTGCATTCCTTGTGGGTGCCGGCAATTGCTTTGAAAACACCCCTGGTTCTGAAGCCAGGACGTGAAGAACCCTGGACCCCCTTCCGCGTGCTGCAGGCGCTTCTGAAAGCGGGTATTCCCGCCAGCGCTTTGAACTTCTACCCCACCGATCATGCCGGAGCGGGAGACATTCTTCGCGGCACCGGACGAAGCATGCTGTTCGGAGATGCCCGCACCACCGATGCCTACAAAAACGATCACCGCGTGGAATTGCACGGTCCGGGATTCAGCAAAATCCTGATCGGCGATGACATGGTGGACAAGTGGGAACAGTACATCGATGTGATGGTCGAATGTATCGCGGCCAATGGCGGACGCAGCTGCATCAACGTCTCGGCGGTCTGGACTCCCAAACATGGTAGGGCGATTGCCGAGGCCCTGTCCAAGAAACTCTGTGAGATCAAAGCCCGTCCGTGGGATGATCCCGAAGCCGCTCTGGCCGCCTTCGCCAATCCCGACGTCGGCGTAGCTATCTCCGGTATGGTGGATGAAGGGTTGAAGACTCCGGGAGCGGAAGACGTGACCGAGCGAATCCGCGGTACCCCCCGGCTGGTGCGCGAAGGTCGCTGCGCCTGGATTCTGCCGGCGATCATTTATTGCGACAACTACACCCACCCGCTGGCCAACAAGGAATTTTTATTCCCCTATTCCAGCGTGCTGGAATGCCCTCAAGCCGATATGCTGAAGAGAATAGGGCCATCACTAGCGGTCATGGCCCTGACCGAGAATCCGGCATTTATTCGCCAATTGTTGGATTCGAACCAGATTGAACGTCTGAATATTGGTGCGCTGCCCACCAACCGCCTGACCTGGGATCAACCCCACGAAGGGAATTTGTTCACGCACCTGTATCGACAGAGAGCTCTCCAGTTGTCGAAAGTCGAATAAATCTGAACCTCACTCGAACTGATCGCTGGAGACGCGGTTTTTCTTTCCTCATGATTCCATTCGACTTTCAACCGATTAACCGCGTTATCTTCGGCCCAGGAACGCTCGCCCGCATTGGCGAGCTGTGTACCGAGCAAGGGGGAAAGCGCATCTTGCTGGTTACCGATCCGGGCTTGGAAAAAGCCGGCCATCCCCAGCGCGCCAAATCTTTCATTGAAGCCGCCGGGCTGCCAGTCTTCGTATTCGATCTAGTCAAAGAAAATCCTACCAATGCGGATGTGCAACTGGGCACCCGCTTTGCCCGCGAACAGAATATCGACCTGATCGTGGCCGTCGGCGGCGGCAGCACCATGGATTGTGCCAAAGGGATCAACTTCATTTTGACCAATGGCGGCAATATGGCCGATTACAAAGGTCAGGGTAAAGCCAAGAAGCCGATGTTGCCTTCCATTGGCATCCCCACCACATCGGGCACCGGCAGCGAAGCTCAGTGCTATGCATTGATTACCGACGATAGCTCCCATCTGAAAATGGCCTGCGGAGATAAAAAAGCGGCTTTTCGCGTCAGCATTCTCGATCCGGAACTGACGCTTTCCCAACCGCGCGGCGTGACCGCCGCGACGGGGATCGATGCAATCGCTCATGCGATCGAATCGTTCGTCTGCAAAAAGGCGACTCCGTTCAGCCAGCTGTATTCGCGCTCGGCCTGGCAGTATCTCGTGCACAATCTGGAAGAAGTTTTAAGAAATCCGGGCAATCTGGATGCGCGGGCCGCGATGCAACTCGGATCTCACTTCGCCGGCGTAGCCATCGAAAATGCCATGCTCGGAATATGCCACTCCTGCGCCAATCCCCTGACGGCCCACTATGGCATCACTCACGGAGTGGCGATTGGTCTGCTATTGCCTCATGTGATTCGCTTCAATTCCAGCGTCTGCTCCCGGCATTTTGAAATTTTGGCACGGGATATCGACGAAAAATCGGCGGCGGATGTGGCCGAGAAAATTTCCGAATTGGTGGCTTTTTGCGGCCAGCCGAACCGGCTGCGCGACTGCGGGGTCAGTGAATCGATTCTGCCGTTACTGGCCATCGAGGCCAACGAGCAGTGGACGGCCAGATTCAATCCCCGCGAAGTTACCGAAAAAGAACTCCTGCAGGTTCTGCAGTCGGCCTGGTGAAATTTGCTGAATTTTCAAAAGAAAAAACAAAAAAAAGAAGAGGCCTTCGCTTTGACACGAAAACCTCTTCTCAGATTTGGGCGGCTGCACCGACGCAGCCCGTCGGCGGTGTCAATACAGCCGCTTTCGTTGGTCACCTATATTCACGGATCACCTCCTTTGGCAGAGAACCCGCGGAATCGGCTCCTGATAACCTCGGAACCTATCCGCCTCTAGCCCGTTGCGCCACGTTAACGCAACCCACATCTATATATTAACCGCCAACGGATTTGATCTCAAGACGTTTTAACCACAAACGCTCAAAAAAGGAGGATATCCACCATGGTATTTCTGTACCCGTTGGTATTCGCGCTCGCCCTTCCCCAACCGATTCAGGCCAGAGCCAAGGAATCGAATCTCAAACTCACCAACAACCGTCTGACATACGGCGAATTCGGAGCCACTCGCACCGATAGCCGGTATCTGCCGGGCGATGCCTTCTGTTTCGCTTTCGAAATCGAAGGTATTAAATCCGATGAATCAGGTAAAGTCAGCTTCACCATGGGTATGGAGCTTACCGATTCGAAAGGCAAGGAAGTATTTAAACAGGCCCCCGTCGATCGCGAGGAATATCTCACACTCGGAGGCAATCGACTCCCCGCCCGGGCCTTCGTGCGGTTGGGCATGACGCAATTGCCGGGAACGTACACCTGTAAAATCACGATTTTCGACCGGGCGACCGGCGACCGCAAATCGATCGAACAGAAGTTCGAAGTCTTGTCCAAGAATTTGGGTATAATTAACGTGTTGTACTCTTCCGATCAGGAAGGGGCGGTTTCGCTGGCTCCGGTGGGCGTGGCCGGGCAAACCTACTGGCTGCAATGTTCCGTCGTCGGTTTCGAGCGCAATCCGCTGAAGAAACTGCCCGATCTCGACATTGAAATGACTGCGTTTGAAAAGGGCAAGCAGTTGCTTCAAAAGCCGATTATGATCGGCATCAACGACAAGGTCGGGCCGACCGATGAAATACTTCCCGTGCAGTTTCTGGTTCCGCTCAGTCGGCCGGGAGATTTCACCATTGAGTTGAAGGTTACCGATAAAGTGTCTAAGAAGGTTAATAAGGTGACGCTGCCACTGAAAGTGTTGAGCGCAACAGATCGATAAAGCAAAAAAATCCCCGAGAAGAGATATGAGCCAGTTGAGTGAACGCATCGCCCAGTTTCAGAAGATGACCAACGACGACCCCGACAATGAATTGGGGCACTTTCGGTTAGGTCAGCTTTACATGGAAGCTGAGGATTTCGAAAAGGCAATCGAGTCTTTCAATCGAACTCTGGAGATCAGCCCGCAATTTTCCAAAGTTTACCAGCTGCTTTCGGACTGCCTGATCAAGCTCGACCGCCAAGAGGAAGCCGTCAGCAAGCTCACCGAAGGATGGAAGATCGCCGACGAACGGGGCGATAAGATGCCTCGCGATGCGATGGGCGACATGCTGAAAAAGCTGAACGCCCCCGTTCCTCAGGTGCAGAAAAAAGATGCTTATGATGGTCCCGACACCGGTTTTCGCTGCCAGCGGCCGACCTGTATGGCAGGCCGCGGCGCCCGGCAGTTAGCCCGGCCGCCGATACCCGATGAAATCGGGAAGCGTATCTACCGCGAAATCTGCTCGGAATGCTGGGAAGAGTGGTTCAAAAATTACAGCGTGAAGGTCATTAACGAAACTCGTATCGATCTTTCAACCGAATACGGCCAGGAAGAATACGATAAATACATGCGAAGCTTCTTGGGCTTCGAAGAACCGGCGGGAGTCTAAATTACCACTTCCATCGAGCCGGCGAATTCTGAGCCAATCATGAACCCTCGCTACATCATTTCTTTCGGGAAGTCTGCCTTCGTAGGGGTCTTCCCGGCCTCACCCGATTGCATGGCACCCATTCCTCGCGAAACTTCCGTCGTCCTTCAGACGGAACGGGGCTTAGAATACGGCCTGGTACTGGGTACGAGCGATGCCCCCGCCACTGCCCAGCGACTTCTCCTGCGCCCTTTTAACGAACAAGACGAGCGGAAGAAAATCTCCATCGAAGCTCGCGAAAAGGAACTGTTTAGTCCGATTTCCGAGTGGTGCAATCAGGTGTTGCCCAGCCGGATTCTTCTCGATGTCGAACTCCTTTTCGATGATGAAACCGTCCTGTTGTTCGGATTCTGGAGCGAAGCCGATCTCACCGAAGAACTCATATCGAGTTTCGCCCAATGCATTCGAATGAAGCCGCTGTTTTACGATGTGCAGTCGGAACTGATCGTCGAAAAACAACCGGCAGGCTGCGGAAAAGAAGGCTGCGGCAGCTCCGGGGGCGGTTGCTCATCCTGTGGCGACGGCAAATCGGGCTGTTCGAGCGGGTCCTGCTCCCGGGGCAGCGTTAAGGATCCGGAAGAATTCAAAGACTATCTTCTGAAACTCCGGGAAAAAATGGTCTCCTCGCCGCCGCGCACACCGCTGCTAGGATAGTTTTGAACCAGCGATTCGACTTGGTTCGGATGGGAACGTCATTATTCACTTACGGGATCGGCACTATGCGCATTTGGTTGGCCGGTTTGATCGTCGGCGTGGGTACTTCTACTGGCTTCTCCGCGGAGCCGGTGTCGAAGGAAACCCTGCAAAGAATTCAATCCCTCGGCAAAGAGGGAGTGGGAAACAAAGAAGCGGCCCTGGCCTGGCAACAGATTGTGGCTGCCGGACCGGAAGCGATTATCCCCGTTCTAAATGTCTACGATTCTTCGAGTGTGATTGCCCGCAACTGGCTGCGCACGGCGATTGATGCCATTCTGGAAAAGCCGTTGCCCACGGAAGAATGGATCAAAAATTTCGAAACCTACCTGATGGATAATCAGCATGGACCGGCCGCCCGCAAGCTGGCCTACGACGGTTTGAAACGACTCGATCCGAAATCTCCCGAACGCGTCCTGCCGAAGCTGTTGAACGACCGCAACGTGGATATCCGCCGCGATGCCTTGTCGGCCGAACTGGAAAAAGTCGAAAAGAAGAAACCGACTGGGGACGAAGCCAAAAAGCTTTATGCCGAACTCTTTGCACTGAGCCGGGATGAAGATCAGGTCGAATCGATCGGCAAGAAATTGAAGGATCTGGGAGTCGAAGTCAACTACCAGAAACACCTGGGAATCCTCGCGGAATGGCAACTCCTCGGACCCTTCGACGGCAAGGAAGGCAAAGCGTACGCTGAAGTCTTGGAACCGGAGAAGAAGCTGGATCTTACCGCGAAGCCGATGGGTAAGGAAGGCAAGCCGATCGAATGGAAAGTGTTCAACACCAAAGACAACTTCGGCGTCGTCGATCTGAATAAAGCCATCGGCAAATTCAAGCATGCCGTGGCCTTTGCCTATGTGAATGTGGAAGTGGAGAAAGATCAAATCGCCGATTTGCGATTTGGCTCGATCACGGCTCTGCGGGTGTTTCTCAACGGCAAGGAAATCTTTGCCAACGAAGAATATCACCATGGCCAGAAGTTCGATCAATATGTGGTGAAAGTGCCCCTGAAAGCCGGCAAGAATGACCTGCTGGTGAAAGTCGTGCAGAACGACATGAAAGAGCCCTGGGCTCAGGACTGGCAGTATCAAATGCGCTTGTGCGACGACACCGGCGGCGCCATCGCTTTCAAAACCTCCACCCAAAAATAATTCGCATAAATCAGGATAGTACCCATGCTTAAATTCGGATTTGTATTGGCCGGCTCGCTGGTTTTATCCGCGGGTTTATCGGCTCAGGATTGGCCGCAATTTCGCGGTCCCAACTTCAGCGGCGTCTCCCTCGAGAAAAAAGCCCTTCCCGCCAGCTGGAGCGAAAAGGAAAACATTCTCTGGAAAACGCCGCTGGAACAACGCGGCGTCTCTTCCCCGGTCGTTTTCGACGATCGCATCTATCTCACCGCAAACTCCGGCTTTCGACTCGACAAACTGCATGTGCTCTGCCTGGACAAGAAAACCGGCAAAATTCTTTGGCAGCGCGAACTGACCGCGACCGGTAACACCGGCTGTCATCCCAAGTCGAACATGTCGGCACCAACCCCAGTGGCGGATGCCAGCGGCGTATATGCTTTATTCGCTACGGGCGACCTCGCCGCTTTCGAAAAAGACGGAAAATTACGCTGGTATCGCTCGCTGGTTTCCGACTATCCGACCATCGGGAATCAAGTAGGCATGTCCTCCTCGCCCATCCTGGCTAACAACACGCTGGTGATTCCGATGGTCAATTCCGGCGAATCCTTCATCGCCGGGATCGATCCCCGTTATGGCAATAACATCTGGAAAACCGAACGGGAGAAGGACACCAATTGGAGCACGCCCTTGACTGTCGCTTATAAGTCGGGCACTCAGGTCGTCATGATGGGCAAAAACGAAGTTGTGTCCTACAGTCCGGAGAGCGGTAAGGCTCTTTGGAAATTCCCTACGGGTTCCGCCGCCGCAGCTAGCCCCACGATAGCCGGAGATAAAATTCTGGTGCCTGCGGGCGGAGTGGTTGCCATCGCAATGGATGGGGCCGATAAGGCCAAGGAAGTCTGGAAGCAACAGAAACTCTTCGCCGGTTACAGCTCGCCGGTTTTCTACGAAGATCGCGTTTACAACATCAGCGGTGCCGGTGTAATCGTCTGTGCCGATGCCAAGACGGGCAAAGACCTCTGGCAGGAACGGACCAAGACCAAAGGCAAATACTGGGCCTCGCCGATTGTGGGGGATGGCAAGCTTTACGTCTGTGCCGATGATGGCATCGTGACCGTGGCCAAGACGGGAGACAAACCGGAAATTCTGGCGGTGAACGACATGAAGGACGAGATCATGGGCACCCCGGCGATTTCGGATGGTTGCATTTTCCTGCGGACAACGAAAGCGATGTATTGCATCGGGACGAAGTAGCTATCAGCTATCAGCTATCAGCTATCAGCTATCAGCTATCAGCTATCAGCTAAGAAATGATGATTTTCGCTGTCAAACTACGGTTAGGGAAACAGGGACAGGCACCTTTGGAGCCTGTCCTTTTTTAACTTTATAGCTGAATGCTGATTGCTGATCGCTGACCGCTACTTCGCAATAAACGAAAGCAGCGAAAAACCCTTCGCTGCCGCCTCATGCAGGGTCGTCCAAGCGGCTGTCACGCGCTTTTCCTCGTCTTCGCGAAACTTTTCATCGAATTGAGATTTGGCGAATGGGCCGGCGCAAACCATCGGCTCGAAATCTCTGTGCAGGATATACTGACCCACTTCCGGGCAGCAGCGAATGTGACAATCGGCGTGCTGATGCAGCACTTCGATGCCCACTTCCCCCAGCAGATATCGCAAATAAAGCAGAGATTCCGGCAGGGTATCCACCGGTAACCGGCATACCGCACAGATATACCCTTCGTCGCAGCGGGCCATATTCGCACCACATTTCCGATAAATTCGCGGCCTTGAGCTATCCGCATTATAAAAAGAGAGATTGCAGTATTCGCAATTTCTTCGGGAAGAAGTACCGTGGCAGTTCCCATCGTCGCCATCGTTGGCCGTCCCAACGTCGGCAAGTCGTCGCTTTTCAACTGGTTAGTGGGCCGACGAGTCAGCATCGTCGATCCCACGGCCGGGGTGACACGCGACCGTATCTCCGAAATCATCGAAGGGGAAGATTACTCCTTCGAACTGACCGACACCGGCGGTATCGGGATCGTCGACGAACATAAACTCGAGGCCGATGTCAGCAAACAGATTCAGACAGCCATCGAGGAAGCCACAGTCATTATTTTGCTGACCGATGTCCGTG
Source organism: Telmatocola sphagniphila (assembly GCF_018398935.1). Lineage (GTDB taxonomy): Bacteria > Planctomycetota > Planctomycetia > Gemmatales > Gemmataceae > Telmatocola > Telmatocola sphagniphila. The sequence goes on from NZ_CP074694.1 coordinate 3,806,291, forward strand.
ATGGCGTGATGCCTTTGGATCTCGATGTGGCCGATCGGTTGCGAAATATCAGCAAACCAGTCATTCTGGTAGTCAACAAGTGCGATACTCCCGAACTGATGCTTCAAGCCAGCGATTTCCATCGTCTGGGCTACAGTCCGCTGATTCCCGTCAGCGTTCTCCAGCGCAAAAACAAAGATAAGCTTCTGGAAGCCATCACCGATCAACTGCCCAAAGACCAATCCGAAATTGCCGAAACGGACCTGAAGATCGCTATCGTCGGTAAACGAAACGTCGGCAAATCGACCTTCGTAAACAAAATGGCCAATGCCGAGCGCGTGATCGTCAGCGAGATTCCCGGCACAACTCGCGACAGCGTCGACGTCCGTTTCGAGCGGGATGGGAAAAACTTCGTCGTGATCGACACGGCCGGGTTGCGCAACAAAAGCAGCATGGCCAACAGCATCGAATTCTACAGTCAGGTGCGCGCCGAGGAATCGATCCGCCGGGCCGATGTGGTGCTGCAGTTTTTCGATTGCCGCGAAGACCTGTCGCGCATCGACAAACAGTTGGCCGGTTACATTTACAAGTACCAGAAACCGGCGATTTTCGTGGTGAATAAATGGGACCTGGCGCCGGAGCATGTCTCCACGGAAGAGTATGGGGAATACGTCGAGAAGATGTTCCCGATGCTCGATTTCGTGCCGATCGCTTTCATCACGGCCAAGCAGGGGCGAAACGTCTTCAAAGTCTGGAATCTGGCCCAGAATATTGCCAAGCAGTGCAAGTTACGAATAGGAACTGGAGAGCTCAATCGTCTGATCGAGGATGCCTGGACGAAGAACCCGGCGCCGCAAAAAGGCCAGCGGATGCCCAAGATTTACTACGCCACGCAGACGGCTGTCGAACCTCCCACCATTGTGATGATGGTCAATAATCCGGATCTGTTCGAGGAGACTTATCGGCGCTATTTGCTTCGATATCTGCGGGAAAACTCACCTTTCCAGGAAGTCCCGATCAAGATGGAATTCCGTTCCAAGAAGGATGCCCAGGAAAATAAGCGGATGGATCGGCCTGAAGGCATACCACTTGCAGGGTCGGAGAAGAAGCCGGTGCCGATGACGGATGGAACGAAGGCAAAGAAAACGGAAGCGACTAAACCTCCTCGCCCGCTGCGACCTAAAAAGCCGAAGCCGAAGAAGCCCGATTTGTGGAAGTTGTAGAGGGATAAAAGATCGCCCGTTTCCTTTCCCCGATTCCTTCAAAATTCGACAACTGACCTTGCGTTCGCTCGAATAGCGTGTATAATTGATTACACTACTTTAGTGCGATTTAATGAATTATTTATTAATTCCGGCGTAAATTGCCCAATTTGTGGAATCGTTACAATCGTTAATTTGGGATCATTTTGCCAGTCCCTTTTCGTGAAGGACCTAAGTAGAGATTTTGGCGGTGACAATGAGGTGGTTGCTCATAGAAAATGAGTGCCTACCACCTCGATAATCTCGCTGAAGGTACTCCATGGCTGTGCTCCCTGATTGGATGATTGAACGGGACGTTAAGATTGAGCCTTTTGAGCCTAATCTTTCTCGTCCGGGCGTAATTTCCTACGGTGTCACGAGCTATGGTTACGACGTGCGGGTGGACCGAAACTTCAAAGTTTTCACCAATGCCCGCTGCACGATTGTGGACCCGAAAAACTTCGATCCGCAGTCTTTTGTCGACATCGTCGGGGACTACTGTCTGATTCCACCCAATAGCTTTGCCCTTGCGGAAACCATCGAATGTCTCGAGATTCCGCGTAGTGTCATTGGAATTTGCGTAGGTAAGTCGACCTATGCGCGTTGTGGGATCATCGTCAATGTCACACCTATCGAACCAGAGTGGCGCGGCCGGGTCACTATCGAGATTTCCAACACCACTCCGCTACCCGCGAAGATCTATGCCGGGGAAGGAATCGCTCAAATTCTTTTCATCCGGGCAGAAGACAATTGTCGCATCAGCTACGCCGACAAAAAGGGTAAGTATCAAGACCAGAAAGGGTTACAACTACCCTTCGTCATCACCAAATCTTCTTGATTTTCATAATAGTTTTTTAACCCCCTTCCGAGGCGGCTTTTTCGCTTGCTTTGGGGGGTCGGTGGATGTATAGATATGACTCTCGTCAGGATTGACCTGTGCCACTAATCGGAATAATCGGCAAAGTCCTCGCAATCGTTAAATTCGTTTGAACGCAACTGGACGCTAAGATCACTAAGAACGGACTTTTCATGCAAATCACCCGTAAATATACCGCTGAAGGCCAGGATCCATTCTCGTCGATCAAATTCGCACCCCGAACCTCGCGAATTGTGAACCCGAATGGGACTCTCGTCTTCGAAATGAAGGATATTCAGGTCCCGGAGAGCTGGTCGCAGGTCGCCGTCGATATTCTGGCTCAAAAGTACTTCCGCAAAATGGGAGTGCCTCAGAAGTCTCAACACGTCTACGAAGAAAGTGTTCCGCACTGGCTGCAGCGTTCGAAGCCCCTGGAAGGCGATCCCTGCGATCTCTCGGAAAACGATTCCCGACAGGTCTTTCGACGCCTCGCCGGCTGCTGGACTTACTGGGGCTGGAAAGGCGGTTACCTTAAGACCGAACAGGATGCCCGCGCCTTCTTCGACGAAGTTTGCTTCATGCTCGCCACCCAGATGGCGGCCCCCAACAGCCCGCAATGGTTCAACACAGGCCTGCACTGGGCCTATGGCATCGAAGGCCCACCGCAAGGGCACTACTTCGTCAACCCGCTGACCAAACAGCTGGAACGATCGACCTCCGCATACGAACGACCCGCCCCGCACGCCTGCTTCATCCAATCGATCAAAGACGATCTGGTCAATGAAGGTGGCATCATGGACCTCTGGGTCCGCGAAGCCCGCATCTTCAAATACGGTTCCGGTACCGGTTCCAATTTCTCCGATATCCGAGGTGAAGGCGAATCGCTTTCCGGCGGCGGCAAGTCCTCCGGCCTGATGAGCTTCCTCCGCATCGGCGACCGCGCCGCGGGCGCCATCAAGTCGGGAGGCACTACCCGCCGGGCCGCCAAGATGGTCGTTCTCGATCTCGATCACCCTGACATCGAATCGTTCATCAACTGGAAAGTCATCGAAGAACAGAAAGTCGCGGCCCTGGTTCAGGGCTCCAAGCAACTGAACCGCCATCTGAATGCGATTCTGAAAGCCTGCACCGCGACCACCGATGCCGAGCGCTTCGACCCGCGCAAGAATTCGGAACTCCGCAAGACCATCCGCGACGCCAAGGCCGAGCTGGTTCCCGAAAATTACATCGCCCGCACGATACAACTGGCGATGCAGGGGATCACCGAACTCGAAATCGAAGAGTACGATACCGACTGGAACTCCAAGGCCTACGCCACGGTCTCCGGCCAGAACAGCAACAACAGCGTTCGCATCACCAACGAATTCATGAAAGCCGTCGAGAACGATGGCCCCTGGCATCTCTACGCTCGCACGGAAAAGCGAAAGGCCCAAAAGCAGAGCCGGGAACCCAAGCCGTTCAAGACCATGAAAGCCCGCGAACTGTGGGATGAAATCGCCTACGCGGCCTGGACCTGTGCCGACCCAGGCGTGCAATACGACACTACCATCAACGAATGGCACACCTGCCCGGCCGGCGGATCGATCCGGGCTTCCAATCCCTGTTCGGAATATATGTTCCTCGACGATACCGCCTGCAACCTGGCGTCGATGAACCTGATCCGGTTCTACGACGAAAAAACTCAGCGCTTCGATGTGGATTCCTACATCCACGCCTCGCGACTGTGGACCATGATTCTGGAATTCAGCGTCTACATGGCGCAGTTCCCCAGCCAGCCGGTCGCGCAACTTTCCTACGACTACCGCACGCTGGGCCTCGGTTACGCCAACATCGGCGCCCTGCTGATGCAGCAAGGCATTCCGTACGATTCCGACGAAGGCCGGGCCTGGTGCGGCGCGCTGACTTCGATCATGCACAGCGTGGCCTACTCCACCTCCGCGGAAATCGCTTCCGAAGTGGGGCCGTTCGTTCGCTTCGCGGAAAACCGCGAAGCGATGATGCGCGTCATCCGCAATCACCGTCGGGCCGCTTACAACACGCCTTCGGAAGAGTACGAAACTCTGACGGTTCATCCCGTGGGTATCGATCCCGCCGATTGCCCCGAATACCTGCTCCAGTCGGCGCGCACCGAAGCCGATCGCATGCTGGCTCTGGGCGAAAAACATGGCTATCGCAATGCCCAGGTTACCGTCATCGCGCCGACCGGCACCATCGGCCTGGTCATGGATTGCGACACGACCGGCATCGAGCCCGACTTCGCCCTGGTGAAATTCAAGAAACTCGCGGGCGGCGGCTACTTCAAGATCATCAACTCTTCGGTGCCACCCGCCCTGAAGCGGTTAGGCTATAGTGAACGGCAGATCGAAGAGATCGTCCGCTACACCCGCGGTTCCGGTTCGCTGGTCGGCTGCCCGCACGTGAACAAGGAAAGCCTGATGGCCAAGGGCTTCAGCGAGGCGAGCATCGCCCGCATTGAAGCCGGCCTGCCCAGTGCTTTCGAACTGCAATTCGCCGTGAATCGCTGGACCGTCGGCGACGATGCCCTGCGGAACGAACTGCGTCTGTCGCAGGAAGTTTACGAAGCGCCGAACTTCGATCTGCTCAGCCACCTGGGTTACAGCAAAAACCAGATCAGCGAAGCCAGCGAATACGTCTGCGGCACCATGACCATCGAAGGCGCTCCGCACCTCAAGATGGAACATCTTCCCGTATTCGACTGTGCAAACAAGTGCGGCAAGCGCGGTCAGCGCTTCCTGAGCGCCCAATCGCACATCCGCATGATGGCGGCGGCTCAGCCGTTTATCTCCGGAGCGATCTCCAAGACAATCAACATGCCGCATAACGCGACGATTCAGGACGTTAAAGACGCCTATCGTATGAGCTGGCAGTTGATGGTGAAGGCGAATGCCCTGTACCGCGACGGATCCAAGCTCAGCCAGCCTCTCAACAGCGTGGCCGATGCTCCCGAAGTCGATGCGCTCAAGGCGGCTGATGAACCGGAAGCTCCCACCATCGAGCCAATTCGCGTGGCCGAGCGCGTGGTCCGCTACCTCGCCAAACGCCGTCGTCTGCCCGATCGCCGGGCAGGCTACACCCAGAAGTCGCGTATCGGCAACCACAAGCTTTATCTGCGAACCGGAGAATACGAAGACGGCTCGCTCGGCGAGATCTTCGTCGATATGCACAAGGAAGGCGCGGCCTTCCGTAGCATGACCAACTGCTTCGCCATCGCGATTTCGCTCGGCCTGCAGCATGGCGTGCCGCTCGAAGAATTCGTGGACGCGTTCGTCTTCACCCGTTTCGAACCCAACGGCAGCGTGCAGGGCAACCCGCACATCAAGATGAGCACCTCGATCATCGATTACATCTTCCGCGAACTGGCCGTGACTTACCTGGGTCGCTACGATCTGGCCCACGTCAGCCCGGAAGATCTTCGCGGCGATGCGTTGCACGATGACGAAGAAGATGAGCCCGAGTTCGATGGCGAAGACATTCTGCCGGAAACTCCTTCGGAGACGGTCAGTAGCTCCCGCCGGATGGCCGTGCCTCGTTCGGAACATCTGAAGCCGGGCAATGGCACCAATGGCCACGGCACCACCCCCAATGGCAACGGAGCCAAGGGGAATGGAGCGAACGGTCACGGTCATGCCAACGGCGGCTCAACGGTCCTCGAAAAACCACGATATGTTTCGCCGGTACCGAGTACTCCTGTCCGTCCGAGCAGCACGGCCGAGAAGGTCAAGCAAGCTCGATTGAAGGGCTACGAAGGCGATCCCTGCGGCGAATGCGGTGCCTTGACGCTGGTTCGAAACGGCGCCTGTTTGAAGTGCGACAGCTGCGGCGCCACGAGCGGGTGCAGTTGAGAAGCGAAGGGTTTATAACACACCTGCGCGTACGGGAGGAATACCGTACGCTTCGTCGGTTTAAATTCAAACTTACTCTGAAATCACTTCTCCGCCATTGCGAGTTCCAAGTGCGGGAAGAAGCGAGTCACTGGCAAATGTTAAAAATCTAACTGAGCCATCCGCAAAAGCAAAATTCGCGCCGCCAGGATGGTCACTCCAATATTGAAATGTGGAGCAAAACGACAGTGGATTCGCTTGTTGAAAGTGATAAGGCCCAATAGGGCATTTCGGGTAAATTGGCCCTATTTGAGAATTATTCAAGGCTCTCGTTCCCATCGTATAATCCAAAGTTCCCGTTCCATCCTGTCCGATACCCGTATACCACCATCCGAAGCGGAACTCGGGACTCGGCGGACGTTCCCCAGCGATAAGCGTATGGCTGGAACCATCCGCAATTTGCAAATGATCGATCCTGGAATCGAAAAAAATTACTCCATCTGTCGAACGAGAATTGGTACCGGCATTAGCAAGATAATTCGTATAGGCATAACTACTGTTCAAATAAAGATGCGTCTTACCGGAGTTAGGATCAGACGGACATTGAAGAACGGGGACTACAAAAGACAATCCATAATGTCGGGGTGATATTGGGCTAGTACTGACGCCCAGATCCATCTGCTTTTGCTTCTCCAGGGACTCCTGTTCTAGATAAGGAAGAATCTTGGTGATCCAGCTCAATCGAAAATCGATTTCACGGCTCGCTTTCGATTTTCTGGCGGAAGGAAATTTGTCGAAAGTATTGTGATAGTTTTGAAGTGCCAGGTTGATTTGTTTCAAGTTGTTTCGACATGACATGCTTGCGGCGGCTTCTCTCACTTTTTGTATCGCTGGTAAAAGCAAAGCGATCAAAACGGCCACGATGGCAATCACGACAAGCAACTCAATTAGGGTGTAAGCTGCGTATTGGTATTTTGATCGCATAGATTGCTCTAACTTTTTTGACTTCGTGAAAACCGTCTCAAAGCAAAGATAATTGCTATTGCCAAGAAAGTAACAGGAATCAGATAAAGACGCGATCCATTAGCAGAAGTCCTAGTGTAGTGTCCCAGAAATAGCGTTACTTTTAGCTCCTTTTTGCGGTTTACTCTATAGAGGAGGAGAAAACCCATGAAAGTCGCGCTGCCAATCTTACTTTCTGACGAGGAACGACAAACTTTGACTTCTTGGTCTCGGGGACGAAGTACTCCCGCTCGGCTGGTCCTGCGGGCGAAGATCATACTCGCAGCGGCCGCGGGTGTACGGAACAAGGACATTGCTGAGGAATGCGGCACGTCGAAGCCCACGGTGGCGCGCTGGCGGACCCGATTTGCGAAGCTGCGTTTGGCGGGTATCGAACGGGACGCTTCGCGGCCGGGTCGAACGCCAGCGATCAGCCGGAAAGTCGTCGAAGAAATTCTCCGCAAGACCACTCAGGAGAAACCATCCGGTGCGACTCATTGGAGCACACGAACGATGGCCCAAGAGGTAGGAGTGAGCAAAGCCACCGTGCAGCGGGTCTGGTCGTCCCACGGTCTGAAGCCTCATTTGCATAAGACCTTCAAGGTATCGAATGATCCTCAATTCGCCGAGAAACTGTGGGATGTAGTGGGCTTGTACTTGAACCCTCCCGAGCACGCCCTGGTGCTCAGTTGCGATGAGAAGAGTCAGATACAAGCCCTTGATCGCACGCAAAAAAGCTTGCCCATGGTACCCGGCCGTTGCGGCACTCTGACTCACGATTACATGCGTCATGGCACCACCACTCTGTTCGCGGCTTTGAACGTGGCCGAGGGAATTGTGATTGGCGAGTGCATGCCGCGACATCGACACCAGGAATGGATCAAGTTTCTCAAACGGATCGAGACGGCCACCGATCCGTCCTTGGATTTGCATTTGATCGTGGATAACTACGCTACGCATAAGCATCCCAAAGTTAAGCGTTGGCTAGCCCGGCATCCTCGATTCCACATGCATTTCATCCCCACGAGTAGTTCCTGGATGAATCTGGTGGAGCGTTGGTTTCGCGACTTGACGGACAAACGACTGCGTCGAGGGACATTTCGAAGCGTGCCGCAATTAATCCAGGCGATTGAAGGCTACATCGATCATCACAACAACACAGGAAAGGGATTCCAGTGGACCGCCAAAGCCGAGGCTATTCTGGAGAAAGTCCGCCGGGCGAGGGCTACCTTGGATAAAACACATTCTGTGTGAGACACTACACTAGCATTATCGCTTGGAAATTCGTCCAAAGAATCAAACTTCATGCCGTAAATTTCAATCTCTTGTGACGTAGGCTGTCTGAGAACTTTACCGTCATAAAAAAGACTAGATTGAACGGGATTTTTTTTGTTTAACAAAACTGTACAGGCAACAAACACGTTGGGATGAAAGCCGACGACGCCAGGACTCCAATCAAAATCTTCAATTTTTGCCAGCCATCGAACCTCGCTAATCACGACGTCTTCCACTAACTTATAATTGCCGGAAGAGATCGTCTTTTTGATCTTAGTCGGAAATAAATCGCTGTTAGAGTTATAAATAGATTCGACACTTACCGAACTACTAAATTGCGAATCCTCAAGAGTCGTTTTCTCTAATCTATTCAATTTTAAATTGATAAAATACCTGAGATAGCCTGATTTATCTTTGAACCGGAGTTCTATACAACAAATGTCGCCATGGGATAAAGAACTGTTCACCCGCGGCTTCTCATAAATTTCGAGCAAATAAGGACGGGTATAATCGGAATCAATTCCTTCCGGTTCAAACGTATAGAAGCCGATCAATCTCAAATCAAAAACCATTTTGCTTTCATAAGCTTCCTTTTTAGTTCTTGCGAATAAAAATGGCTTGGTGTCATTACTCTCGGAGGAACTAACAAAGAATAGATCTCTGTCGGGCTGATAGCAGCCATTACAAAGTTTGTAGCTATAACTTTCACGCCCCTCGTCGCGATGCAATTCGCAATAAATTCTCCTGCCAAATTGTGCATGACCAAGAATGAGATGCTTTCTTCTCGTCTTGCCTGAGGAAAACACCTCCTCGCGATCAATGGACAACTTGATACTAATATTACTGCTTGCTCGTCGCTCGAAAATCTTGTGTAAAAGTTGTGATGGGTCTGCAAACTGAGGTTTTAGTTGCATTGCTATTGAGAGTACTGCAAGACAAAACATCCTGAACCCCACAGATAGTAAATTCAAATTCTTCAGACAAAACTTTGTACAGGCCGCGAGCAAGCTACTCCATACTGAAAAAATCGTCGCACTTATCAAGTATCAATGGCCACCCCATTTCAGCTGGCTGCGCGGGCAGAATTACTACTGGCCAAGGTGCATTAGGATTGTTGGGATCGCAGCCATCTTGCTGATATATAGGCGCACCCCACTTATTCACTTTCCGTAGATTTGATTTGCATTTTTTGTTGACGCCATCCCATTTGCAATCATAATCAGTCGTACAAACTAATTGAGCCATAGATGTCATTCTTACTCTTGAATATGAATTTCGGATTGTACGCAAAACTTCTTCTTGTTCAGTAGTGCTATAGATATTGCTTTCGCAATCCGTCAGCGAAGTATAAAGATCGCAAGGCGAACCAAATGTTTCTCCACAAGGCTCCTGAAAGAGCATCTGTTCACAATCGTCCCCCCTAACCTGTTGATGAGTAATCACGGCCCCTACCGTAATGATCGCGAAACAGAAACACATTGCACGACAAGAAGAATTAGCGAATTTTTCTCTAATCATAATCAAATCCTTTTTAGAATGGACTAATTTTGCTTTCATGGGCTTACTTTTTAATAATAAAAGGAATTCTTGGCCAAAAAGCGGGCGGCTCAGATGTTTTAACCACAATCGTATGCCCGACAAATTCGCTCAGTAGCGCATGCGGACTTACGCTTAATATATACACCCCTGACGTCTGACCTTGCACTACAGCAACCAAATTTGTAGTACTTGACACTTCCAGAATCTGATCCAAGCCAATCACGCCCGGTTGGATCTGCAAATCAATTTTCTGAGTACATTTATCAATTTCAATAATCTTCTTATCTAGTTTTAGCCTCGGCAGAATTTGGGCCTTTATTTTCAGTACGACATTCAATGTTTTTTCTTTATATTTACAAATAAATTCAATTTTCCTCTCGGCCTCACCTTGCAGATTACCTGCTTTAAAAACAACATTTATGCTCGAATACTCACCCGGCTCCAACTTTTCTTTCTCAATCATCGGTGATGAACAAGAACAAGAGGACAATGCATTAACTATTGCAATTGGCTGCAAGGTCGCATTAACTAACTTCACTTTAATATTTGAACTTTCAAATTGTCTGGCATTCTCAATGAATACATCTGGTTGATCCAGATAAATCCTCTCATGAATTACTTGGCTAGGCAGGGTCATAAAAACTATTGCAAATGAACAAATGCTGAAAGCCGCGAATAAAATTATTTTTAACATGAGGGCATGTTAAACCGCAAAAAGCTCATGTCAACCGGAAAAATAAATTATTTTTCAAATTTAAGCTGCTTTCTGCTTTGTAGTGAAAATTTTTTTGACTAGAAAATTCTAGAATTCATGAGCGATTGAAATGTACCGCCAAAATTTTGTAGCGAAAAAGAACTACCTTCATTCAAAGTGAATTGGTTCTAGTCAGAGTCGCGTGCCAAAAGCCCATTCATAGGCAAGAAAAAAATAAGTATTATTTCGGTTCACTTACTCGATAATTCGTTTTTCGCCCTACCCCCTCTTCTGAAATCCCTGCTTCTGCGCCCGCTCGATGATCCGGTCCATAGCCCCTTGCTTCATCAGATCGCCCACGGGCACTTTGTCCACAGTTCCGTTCTTGCTCTTGCAGAACATAGAAGTACTTCGGTTACGGCCGTTCTGTTCGTCCTTGATTTCTATCTCGACGATGTCCGCAAACTTCACGTTATGCACCTTGGGCGAGAACCAGAAGCCGGTTTGCAGTTCAAAATGATCGTCATCCACGATCAGGTGATCATTAAACATCCCCGGTCCAGCTACCAGGGCGGCTACCGGTCCGACAATCAGAAGTGTCCAGCCGTACTTGGAATTCACGCGTTTCAGAAAGAACCCGATCACCCCTGCGGCGAGTCCCCCCAGAATTACCGCCAACGGTACCCAGAAGGCGAACTTCACCGTCAGCTTATTGCCTTCACTCGTTTCTTCGGTGCAGCCGGTCAGAAACAGAAGAGTTAACGGGACAAAAAATGCGACGGTTCCGCGAGTCATTGTCAGGCTACCTCTCTGGAAATCGGGGTTTAATTTTGGGCTGGGGCAAACAAAAAAAGGGACGCTTTCGCGTCCCTGGAGGATCTTTACTTCTTGGCGTCGGGCTTGGGAATATCCGCCAGTTCTTCGCGGACTTCCTGGTAGTGGCTGAACTCCATGCTGAAGCTTGCGGTGCCCGAGGTCGCCCCACGCAGGTCGCTGGTATAACCGAAGAGATTCGCCAGCGGAACCTTGGCATTGATGTAGCCGCGGCCCTTTTCCGAGCTGATTTCTTCGATGATCCCGCGACGACGGTTGATATCGCCGGTGATCGCCCCCTGATAACTTTCAGGAGAAACCACAACCACTTTCATGATCGGTTCCAGCAGTCGAATCCCCGCGACCAATTGCACTTCGCGGAAAGATTCCTTACCGGCCAATTTGAACGCGTCCTGCGAAGAGTCCACATCGTGGGTCTTACCGTCATAAAGCACACACTCGACGTCAACCACCGGGAAGCCGAACTTGGCCCCCTTCTTGGCGACTTCGCGGATACCGGCTTCCACGGCCGGGATGAATTCCTTAGGAACCACACCCCCGACGATTTCGCTGGCGAAGTAGACGTTGTTGGGATCGGGTTGTTCCCCATCCTCCGCCATCTTGTTCTTCCAGCGTTCGATGCCTTCCGCATCCAGCGGAGTATACCGCATCCGAATCACAGCGAACTTACCGCTACCGCCGGTCTGCTTGATGTAGCGGGTTTCGTATTCCATCGCCCGGGCCAGACATTGACGATAAGCAACGCGCGGTTTACCCGTCGTCACTTTCACGCCCGGATTACGCATCAACTTACCGACGGAAACTTCCAGGTGAAGCTCGCCCATCCCGGAGAGGATCAGGTCCTTGGTTTCTTCGTCCGTATGGAACTTGATCGTCGGATCGTCGCGGGTCAGCTTGTTGATGGCCATACCCAGCTTGTCCGAATCGGTCGTTTTGTCCGGAATGATCGCCATCGAAATAACCGGTTTCGGGAACGTGATCGCTTCCAGAGCAATCGGGTGGGTCTCCGAACACAGGGTATGGCCGGTGTAGGTCTGCTTGAGACCGACGACGGCGGCAATCATACCGGGTGTGGCTTCTTCCAGGACCTGCTTTTCATTCCCCATCATGCGGTAAAGTCGGGCAATACGTTCTTCCCGGCCCACCGTCGTATTGAGAACGGTATCGCCTTGCTTCAACACACCGGAATAGACGCGAACGTACACCAAGTCACCGGTCGGTTCGGTAACCGTTTTGAAGGCCAGTCCGCTGAAAGGCTCTTTCGTATCCGGTTTGCGCTGTTCCTTCGTCTTGGTCTTCGGGTTGAAGCCTTCGACGGGAGGACGATCCACCGGACTGGGCAGGAAGTCGACCACCATGTCCAAAAGTTCCCGAACTCCATGGAACATCTTGGAAGTTCCACAGTGGACCGGGTTGAATTTGCCTTCCAAGGTCCCCTTACGGAGCGCTGCGAGCAGTTGCTTTTCGGGAATCTCCTGGCCTTCCAGGATCGCTTCCATCATCGCATCGTCCGCAGCGGAAGCCACGTCCAGCAGGGCTTCGCGATGCTTGGCGGCCGCCGCTTTGTGTTCATCCGGAATTTCGATCAGCTCGTACTTCTGGTTGGTCTTATCGTTCATGTCCTTCTTGACGAATTTCATTCGGATAAGGTCGATAATCCCTTTGAACTGATCATGTTCCCCGGCGGGAATCGTGCAAACGGCCGGCACGGCGTGCAGTTTCGTCCGCATCTGATCGACGCAGGCGAAAAAGTCCGATCCCAGTCGGTCGAGTTTGTTCACATAAGCGACGCGCGGCACTTTGTACTTGTTGGCCTGGAACCAGACCGTTTCGGACTGGACTTCCACACCACCGACGGCGCAGAACACCGTGACTCCGCCATCGAGCACGCGGAGAGAGCGTTCCACTTCGGCCGTGAAGTCAACGTGACCGGGGGTATCGATGATATTGATGGCAATATCGTTACCTTCGTGGTCTTTCCAGTCGATGGAAACGGCGGCCGAGTTAATGGTAATACCGCGGGCGCGTTCTTCCGGGTCGAAGTCGGTCGTGGTGTCGCCGTCGTCGATATCGCCGACCTTGTGCTTGGTACCGGAGTAGTAGAGAATACGCTCGGTTGTGGTCGTTTTGCCCGCGTCCACGTGGGCAATGATGCCGATGTTTCGAACTTTATCGAGCATAGTTTTGTGATCGGCCGGCCGCCTGCCCGGCTCCCCAAATGAAAAAAGCACCCCCGGCAGATGCACCATGCATCCGCTCCTGTGCCCGTATTGAGGCAGGGTGTACTTGAGAATGGTCCTTTGTGCCGAAAGGCGGGTTCACAATATTAATTAGTTGAGAATTCCCGCCCCGGACAAAAGGACGATGCTGCTTGAACAACAGTCGCCCGTTTATTTAATCGTATGGGTGAAGTAAATAGCGTCCACAGCATTTAGCCGGCGCTTCGCCTATACAATTCAGGCGGAATGATATCAGAATACCCCCGACTGCGGATGAAGATATGGCGAAGAACCCCGTACGCGAAGATTGGTCTCAGGACGAGTTGCGAAAGGAAGCCGATGCCATCCGCAAGCGGATCAGCCGATTTCGGGAAGCGCTCAGCCGATTTTTCGTCAAAAAGCAGGAAATTATCGACCTGATGGTCGTCGCGGCCGTGGCTCAGGAGCCGATTTTGATCGTCGGCCCTCCCGGCACGGCCAAGTCGGAACTGGTCGTCAAATTCAAGGACGCTTTAGGGGTGAGCCAGGAAGATTACTTCGAATATATGCTCACTCGGTTTACCGAACCCTCCGAGATAATCGGGGCGATCGATATCCAGGAATTGCGGGAAGGGAAATATATCCGCCGCAAGGAAGGAAAATTGCCGACCGCCCGCATCGCCTTCCTGGATGAGATCTTCAAATCGAACTCGGCCATTTTGAATATCCTGCTGACGATCATCAACGAGCGGAAATTCTACCAGGACGGCATGCCCGAATCGGTCCCGCTGCGAATTCTCTTCGCCGCGACCAACGAAATTCCCGAGCAGGGAGAATTAGCGGCGCTTAGAGATCGATTTGTACTCAAAGTCCAAAGTCGATCGGTCCGCGACGAGTACTTCACGGAACTGATTGATTCCGGTCTACAGTCCGAGAGTTCGAAATCGCTCAATCAGAAGCCCTGGGCCGAAGGCATAGCCAGCCTCGAAGATTTCTTGAAAGCGAATCGATACCTCACTTATCAGTTTGCCCAGCAGGAAACCGATCCTCAGGGCGAGGAACTCAACGACCGAAAAAAGTTCTTCCCGGCCGAGACATTCCGAGAGTTTCAACGGCTAATCAAGACACTCGCTCGGGAGGACAAGATCTTTATCTCCGACCGCAAGCTGGTGAAGTTGTACAAACTACTGCGCGTCCGCTCCTGGCTCTTCTCCGGCGGCACGGTCACCCGAGACGACCTGAAATTACTGACATATCTGGGGGAAACGTTGGCGGAAATCGATCATTTGAGGGAGAAGGTGCCGTTGTTATTGGGATAATATCGACGCGACATTGAGCACTGCAAATCACTGTCAGTATTTTTGTAATTTATTTTTTATTTTAAAATTATTTTCTATTTACTTTTTATAAAGTTAGATTACCATTCGTCGAAGAGTGCAATTATGAAAGCCTTTTGAGCACGCTGGTTTCTCGTAACAACAGCATTTCATATGCATTCCTCGCAAAACTCGCCAAAATCAGATTTACTATGAAACTGGCTAGTTAGCGATTCACTTACAGCACCAAAGGAGAATCACTAATGAAGAGGTTGCAATTGTTTTATTCACAGTATTATTCTTTGCGTCTGATCTAAGAGCGCAGAATGATGGTGGGAATTCAGTAACATTGGCACCTGTAGTTTCAAAAGATGGGATGAAAGTAGAAGTTTCTGTTTCTCACGTGCTTGGGAATGGCTATACGTTACAGCTAATCTCTGTTAATATCACTCAGAAAATCGGATTTATGAATGCCTCCGTATCGATAGGTTCTGGTGCTTTTCAAGCAGTTGCACCTGCCGTCATTCCCTCCCCCGCTTCAGCTACATTCGAAACGAGTGATAATGCAAAGCTTCAAGTAGCGTACCATGTCAAAGTAACGGCGACGTTCAAAGACAATCTGGGCAACACCAAAACTCTGACAGATGAGGCGGACAATTTAACAGGTTTGAAGCCATAGTCTTATGATTTCGAGGTTTAACTATTACAAATAAATTTTTCAAGGAAGAACATGAGAAATCAATCCGTGCGATATATAAATCGAGGATTTAGCTTAATAGAAACGATTGTCGTCATAGCCATAATTGGCTCGATGATCGGCTTGTTGCTTTCCGCAATTCAAATGGTAAGACTTCAGGCAAACCGAATGGAAAGTGCCAACAATCTACGGCAAATCATTATCGCAACGCATAATTTCGCATCCGATCGACAAGGAGTACTTCCTAGCTACGTCCCCTATCATCCGAAATACAAAGGCATTAAGAAAAAGGGGTCGCTATTACAAAAATTGCAGCCTTATTTTCAATGTCCGATGGTTACCTTTCATACCAAAGATGACGATCTGGAATTTCTAACACCCAAAATCTTTCTGAGCCCGACCGATTCTTCCTTGGCGGCATTTCCCGTGTCTCAAGAGTCTTGGGGCAATATCAGTTACGCCTTCAATGCCTATGCATTTTTGCTCGATAAAAATTTGAACTCCAGTTTTTCGGATGGAACTTCAAATACCATCGCCTTCGCGGATCGTTATGCCCGAGCAGACATTTCGGTCCGAGGAGGCAATTTACGCTATGACGTTACCGGATTCCAGTACGACATCTTCTGGAGAGTGCCGAGTTTCGCGGATGAATTGTGGGGAGATGTTGTTCCGGTAACCACTAATTCAGTACCTATCACAACTCAACCCTCGGTGCCCGGTTTGACCTTTCAGCCGGCGCCGGACCCTCACAATTTCAATCCGAGCCTTCTAAGTTCGCACGTAAAATCCGGGTTGGAAACGGCTTTTTTCGATGGCTCAGTCCGGACCATAACTCCAACCATCGCTCCGTCCGTTTTCTGGTCGCTGGTAACTCCCAACGCGGGGGATGCTACCCAGAATTTTTGAGCATCATCGAAAGCGAAATATTCTAGTGGATTGTCGTGAAAAGCGTTTTTGAAACTTCCATGAAGTCCCAGGGATGGGTATGAAAAGAACTTCACTCCACTCTCGAAGCTTTGCTTTCACACTCATCGAAGTCTTGGTGGTTTTCGCCATCGTCGGGCTGATGATCGGATTACTTCTGGCAGCCATTCAGGCGGTAAGAACCCAAGCTCGTCGCCTAGAGAGTTCCAATAATCTTCGACAAATCGCCTTGGCCACTGTCACTCACGCAACGGATCATCAGGGGAAAGTGCCGAGCTATATACCCTTTCATCCCCGGTACGAACAGCAACAACCCAAGACGTTGCTCTTCAAAACTCTCGAATCGTACTTGCAGTGCCCGATGGTCACCTACCATACCGGATCGCTAGCTGCCTCTCAAAAGGTAGGAGACTTGACGCTCAAAGTGTACCTGAGCCCAACCGATCCCTCGCTCAGCGTCTTCCCGGTCTCCGATGATTCCTGGGGAAATATCAGTTATGCGTTCAATGCTGTCGCATTTTTGATGGAAAGAAACTACGACTCGGGATTTCCCGATGGCACTTCGAACACCATCGCATTTGCCGACCGCTATGCCCGTGCCGGTTCGCGGGTTGTCGGCGGCTCGATTCGCTACGATATCCCCGTTTTTCAGTACGACTGGATTTGGAGAACGCCCAGTTTTAGCGACGAACTCTGGGGAGATGTGATTCCAGTAACTCCCAATAAACTTCCTATCCTCACCCACCCTTCAACGTCGGGTGTTACCTTTCAGCCCGCACCCGACCCCCGTAACTTCAATCCGCATGTCTTAAGCTCCCATCTTGCCTCGGGAATACAAACTGCCTTTTTTGACGGCTCGGTGCGCACAGTAGCCCCTTCAATTACCCCGTCGATATTTTGGTCCCTGATAACTCCGGCAGCGGGAGATCTGACTTTGGAGTAGCTCCTCTAATCCCTTTGAAAAATGCGGGGCAAACGCCCCTCTTTTTTGTTCGTTAGCCCACTTAATCTTGCCGAAAAGAAGCATTTTCTGATAAACTGCATTTTGGAAGGTTGTCACCACTTTCCGAACCCGAGGCCCTTGGCCAAAAAGTATCCGGATTTCTGCAATGTCTTTTTCCAGTGCGCACCTCTATTTTGATGACGTTGAAGTTGGTGCGGAATTCGAATCACTCGGCCGAACTGTGACCGAGACGGACATCGTCAATTTCGCTGGCCTGTCCGGCGATTTCAACCCGATTCACATGGACCACGAATTTGCCCGATCGACTCCCTTCCGGCGTCCGATCGCGCATGGCCTGCTGGTTTTTTCCATCGGCTCCGGCCTCGGCGTCTCTTCTCCTCCCATGCGAACGATTGCTTTCCTTTACGTTAAGGAATGGAAATTTGTGGGGCCGATCTTCGCGGGCGATACCGTTCGGCTCAAGTCCCGAGTACTTCAGAAGACACCCCGGGGCCGCGGCCGTCGCGGAGAAATGCACTGGTATAGGGCTATCTCCAATCAGGAAGGCAAAATCGTCCAGGAAGGTACACTGGTCACCATGGTTGAAGCCCGGGCCATGCACCAGCATCCGATATCGAAACTGGACGAGTCGGCCTCTCCTGAAGCCGAATAAGAAATCCCCTGCCCCGCAGCCATAACCATCCCCAATTCGCTCTGCTCCATATCATAACTGAACTTGTGAACATTCGCGCCCCAAACCGGGCGCTTCATCTATCAGCGAAGTATGGCTATTCGTACCCGATTTGCACCCAGTCCGACCGGTTACCTTCATATCGGCGGCGTCCGCACGGCCCTGTTCAACTGGCTGCTCACCAAGCGTCACGGTGGGCAATTCATCTTGCGCATTGACGATACCGATAGCGAACGCAACCGGGCCGAAGCACTGCAACCGATTCTGGACGGCTTTCGCTGGCTCGGCATCAACTGGGACGAAGGACCGGAAATCAACGGGCCCTATGCCCCCTATTACCAGAGTCAGCGAAATCAGAACTACATTGATGCCGCGATGAAGCTCCTCGAAGCCGGGCACGCCTACCCGGACTACATGACCAAAGAAGAGTTGGAAGCGGAACGCGCCGCGGCCATCGCTGCCAAACAAGCTTACGTCCATCGCGGGCCCCACCGGAACACTCCGGCGGCCGAGTGCGTCCGGCTTTATAAAGAGAAGCCGACGACGCTGCGCTTCAAAGTGCCGCTGGATCGACTCTCGGTCGTCGAAGATCTCATCTGCGGGCATTGCGAACAGCAGACCAATCTGCTCGGCGATCCCGTGATTCTCCGAGCCGACGGCCGAGCCCTGTACAACTTCGCTTCGGCCGTGGACGATATGGCCTTGAAGATCACCCATATTGTTCGGGCCCGCGAACACCTGGCCAATACCTACGTTCAAGTGCTGTTCTTCGAAGCTCTCGGGGCGGAAATGCCCAAATTCGGCCACGTTCCCGTGGTGAATGAGCCGAAGTCGAAAAAGAAGCTCAGCAAGCGCGACATGGCCAAGTTCGTTACACCCGATATCCGCAAAAAGCTGAACGCCATCGGCTACACCGACGAGCAAATTGAAACCCGCAACGATCTCAACCCGGCCACCGTCGCTTTCTACAAGGAAATGGGCTACCTGCCGGAAGGGATTGTAAATTACCTCGGCCGGCTCGGCTGGTCGCTCGACGACAAGGCCGAGTTCATTCCCATCGATCAGATGATTGCCAACTTCGGCCTGGAACGGGTCAACGATTCCCCGGCCAGCTTCGATCCCGACAAGCTCTACTGGCTGTGCGGCGAGTACATGAAGCTGAAGCCGATCGACGAGAAAGTCGAAGGTTCCATCCCGTTCCTGCAGCGTGCCCAACTGATCGGCGAGAACGTCGACGCTACCACCCGCGAAAAGATCAAGCAGATCGTGATCGCCTGCGGCGACCGCATCAAGCTCTATTCCGATATCCTGCAGTTCGGCGGACCGATACTTACTGCCGAAATCAGCTACGATCCCAAAGCAGTCGAAAAACGGCTGAAGAAAGCGGGAGCCGCCGAACTGTTAACGGCCTTCGCCGAGAAGATGAAAACGCTCGACCCCTTCGACGCTCCCACCCTCGACAAGTTGCTGCATGATGTGGCCACCGAAAAAGGGGTCAAAGCGGCGGATCTGGTCCACCCGTTGCGAGTCGCGACCACAGGAACGGAAGTGGGCTTCAGCCTGTTCGATACCCTGGCGCTGCTGGGTAAAGAGGTCTGCCTGCAACGAATTGAAAAAGCCCTGAAACTCTAACCATTCGCGGAGCCTCTCCGAATAGTTCAACGCATCGCGAATGATTTAATTACTTCGTATTCAACAACACCTATGAAAACTTTTCACATCTGCGGTCTGGGCAATGCCATCGTCGATATCTTCTTGGAAATCGACGACCAAGATTTCAAACAGTTAGGCTTCGAGCGGGGCACCATGCGACTCGTGGAAGCCGAAGATCAGAAGCAACTCCTGCACAGCTTCCAGGGCAAAGAACCAAGGCTGGCTTCCGGCGGCTCGGTCGCCAATTCGATCATTGGCTTCACTCAGCTGGGTGGCCGGGCGGCCTTCATCGGCTGCGTCGGCGACGATCGCTACGGTCTCTTCTACCATCGCGAATTTGAACACCTGAACATCGAAATGGGCGTTCCCATCATCGTCGGCGAGACGACCGGCACTAGCGCCATCATGATCACTCCGGACGCCGAGCGGACCATGCGGACCTGTCTGGCCGTATCGAGTCATTTGGCGGACCGCCACGTCGATGAGGAACGCATCAAGAGCAGCGAATGGCTGTTCATCGAAGGGTATGTGATCGCCAATCCCGTGACGGGACAATCGGCCGTGCGCAAAGCGGTTCAAATCGCTAAAAGGCACGGCGTGAAAATCGCCCTCACCTGCTCCGATGCCTTTATTCCCAATGTCTTCGGCGATTGTTTCTTTGAAGTGCTGAAGAGCAGCGATCTGTTGTTCTGCAATGCGAGCGAGGCCGCCGCTGTGACACAAGGCACTTCGGCGGCAGAAAGTTTCGCCAAATTGAAATCGCTGGTTCCGAACGCCGTGCTGACCGACGGCAACCAGGGAGCCCACTTCCGCTACAACGGCAATGAAGGGCATGTACCCAGTTTCCCTTGTGAACCGAAGGATCTGACGGGCGCTGGCGACATGTTTGCCGGAGCTTTCCTCTACGGAATTACGCACGGCTACACCCCCGCCGATGCGACCAAGGCCGCGAACTACCTGGCCATGAAGGTCATCCTTCAAATTGGGGCCCGGCTGCATCACGACACGCAATTCGAATGGCAGACCGCCCTGACGATGTGATTTCAGGAATTTTTTGAAGCAAAAGCATGGCACGACTTCGTACATTTATTGCCGTGGAACTTTCCGAGCGAATTCGTTCCGCGTGTCTGGATCTCCAACTGAGCCTGACTCTTCCCGGGGCGCCGGTGAAGTGGGTTTCAGAGGACAATTTCCACATCACCCTGCTCTTTCTGGGCGAGGTGAACGAACTCGATCTGGTGGCGATTTGCCGTTCGACGCAGAAAT
The DNA here is from genome assembly GCF_018398935.1 of Telmatocola sphagniphila. Taxonomy (GTDB): domain Bacteria; phylum Planctomycetota; class Planctomycetia; order Gemmatales; family Gemmataceae; genus Telmatocola; species Telmatocola sphagniphila. The sequence continues at coordinate 3,827,241 of NZ_CP074694.1, forward strand.
CTTTGGCAAAGCAGAAATCTTTTCAGATCACCGTCGGCGGACTGGGCTGTTTTCCGACGCCGCGACGGCCCAAGGTGCTTTGGGCCGGAGTTTCCGAGGGCCAGGAGCAACTGGCCAAGCTGCATGCCAAGCTGGAAGCTCCCTTAATGGAGATAGGCTGCTATCGTCGGGAAGAACGGAACTATACGCCGCATTTGACGCTGGGCCGGATCGAGCCGGTGGAAGCGGAGACGGAAGCGCCGCGAATTACTGGAGAGAAAGCGGAGGAGATTAGCTGGCCGCAGATTATTCGGGATCATGAGGAGTGGAAGGCCGGGTATTGCGACGTGAACGAGGTTCTGGTGATGACCAGTGAACTTCGCCGTTCGGGTCCTGTCTATTCGGTGGTGGCCCGCACGCCGTTGGGATAGGGGGAATCCGTCCGCACGGGACTATTCTCGCCGTGGCTGACCCCATAATTTAGTAGTAAGCCCTCGTAGCTCAGCTGGATAGAGCAACGGATTTCTAATCCGTCGGTCAGGCGTTCGAATCGCCTCGAGGGTACTCCCCCTTTTCTGCAGCGTCCTGTCGCACAAATTCTAGCGGAATATTCTTCGTTCCCAAAAACCACTCTCGAACTGAACCGACAGCTGTTGCGGTGGTGATTGAACCCAAGCGCCGTCAACGTGTTGCCCAGGACTAGGGCACGAAGCTGGTAATGGGAAGGGGCTGAGAGGGATCTCGGCCCCTTTTTTGTTTGTAGCCGTTTGACGGCCAAGGATATCAGAGAAAGGTAAAGCTGCAAATGTTACTAATCATTCCCGCCAGGGCTTCTTTTGCTTGTAGAGTTCTAAACGCTTCCGAGCTTTCTCGCCATCTTCCTTTTCGTAATTTTTGTTATTCAATGCCTGCTCTTGGTATTTGATCGCCTCATCGAATCGACCTTCGGCCGCAGCGATTACACTAAAAGCCTCATTATTGTAGGGACTAGATTTTCGTAGTTCGATAACTTGTTTAAGCAATTCTTTGGCTTTCGGGATGTCCCGTAGTTTAACATCCTGGCACAATGCGAGAAGATAGACTTTGTGAGTCCAGGTTAACGCATCTTTCGGATCGAGACGAATCGCCTCGTCGTAATCGGAGAGCGCTTTGTCGTACTCTTTCTTGCCAAGCCAAGCAAAGCCGCGACTGCCGTAGGCTGCGGCCAAGTTCGGATCGAGACGAATCACTTCAGAATAATCGGAGACGCCTTGTCGTACTCCTTCTTGCCACGCCATACGTTGCCTCGATTGCCGTAAGCTATTGCCTCGTTCGGATCGAGACGAATCGCCTCGTTGAAATCGGAGAGCGCTTTGTCGTACTCCTTCTTGCAGAACCAAGCATGGCCGCGATTGAGGTAGGCTCTGGTATCTTTTGGGTTTTTCCCGAGATATGTCGTGTAATCCATTATCGCATTATCAAGTTCCCCTTTTTTGTCCCAGGCCACAGCTCTACGATATAAAGCCCAGGTTTGGTTCGGATCGGCTTTGTAAATATCGCTGAAAAATTCGGGAGCATCGGCAATCAGAATGAAATCGTTCTTTATCACCCAACCTTCCCGGAAACCATCCCAGATTCGAAGCAAGCCTTCTTTCTCTGAGTCCACGGTAAAAACGGGAAAATTCGACAGCTCGTAATAAATCCGCTTGTTGTTGCTCCAATCGCTGAACTTGATTTGCTTCTGATCCTGTTTCCTTGCCATAACTTGCTCACCGATCCAGGATTTTTCTTGGGCCTGTGTGAAAGGAGAGCACAACAACAAAACAATCAGGCAACGGGCCAGCATGGCAACAGACCTCGGAACGAGTAACGTTTGCTTGAGATAGTATTCCGATTGAGAGCAAATTTCGCAAGGGCAATAACTTAACGAAAGTAGATGACTCACACCCGCACAAAGTAGTACGTCTGCTCCCGTTTCCCGGTCGTGCTGTCGATCCAGGTCAGCATCTCGAAATCGCCCGTTCCGATCAAGAAGTACCACTCGCCTTTCTGGGGCAGGATCACAGGCTCGGGTTCAAAGGCCTCTGGATCTTGGCGCGCGTACCTGGCTCCCTTCAGTGTGAATTCCCCCTTGCGATCACAGCTCTACGGATCGAGCTGGAGCCAGAGCGGCCGACGCTGGAGATTGGCCAGGGTCCATTTGGAGGAGCTGCGTTGCATGCAGGTATCAGAACAGGCGGGCGGGGCGTGGGCGAGGTCGGTTGTCAGCTCGACTTATTCTGTTCAACTGGCCACACCATCTTCGGCAGTCCCGCCAGTTCTCGCCCGTAGTCTACGCAGGCGCGGGAGAGAGCTTCGAGGGCAGATTCGGAATCAATGAACCTACTGATTGGCCCACGGTGCCTCTTGAATCCGGTTAGTAGATCGAAGATCTCCGTCTCAATCACATTCTCAGACGGTTGAAATCCTTGAATTAAAGGATGACCTCTATTTAACCAGGTCGGTCCGCGTTGATCCGAAAAAGGCCGCTTATCCGTCAGCTTCACCCGCGTGAGGGGATGCTCAGAGAATAGCTCTTCCGCGTGCTCCATGAAGTTGGAGCAAGAGCATTCAAGCGATTCAAAAAATCCCCTGCATTGATCATATTCAAAGAATCTTTCTCCAGTAATTTCGTCGATATCAGTAGCAAGAGAAATTATCATCGAAGGTCGCACAATCTGTTCGCGAATAAATTCTGCCTCCCGCACTTCCCCTATCTCCTCCAGCCAATCCCCATAGATCAGTCGGGGCGTGTCATCAAAAGGCGTCTCACAGATTCGTCGGAGGAACGCGGCGCGGTCGGATGCAGTTTGAGTTGGCATCATGTCGATCAAGATATCCGTTTAGGCTTGACCGCTCCAGAAAAACAGGGCAAAATCTCAATGAAGGGTACATTTTTTTTGAGTGCATACCCTTCATCAGAATGATTTGAGGGACAGTTCGAAGCTTCGCGAACGGGCGATTCTGAGAAATCCTTAGTTCCGAAATACTTACTCGCCGCCGAACCCATCCCGATTTGCCCGTATCCTTTCGTAATCCCGTTCACCAAACGGAACTCGAACATCGCTAGAGACCTTCCCCATGCCGTCCCGTTCGAAAAAAGTTGATCCTCGCTTACTGGGAAGCTGGAAATCGGATCGCCGGAAGACATTCCAGCACTTTAAGCCGAAAGCAAATTGTCCGCCGAGCAGTTTCAGGAAATTGAAAGCGATGTTCGGGAAATTGGTGATCACTTGGCGACGCAATACCTATGTGACCAACTTGGATGGATTTCGAAGAACCTATCGATACGAGGTTATCGCCACAGATTCTTCCAGCGTGGTGATTCGCTATTACGACGAATTCAGTCCTCAGGGAAGTCTCCGGCAAATCAACTTTTCTGGCGACTATTACTGCATGGCGGCGTCGGGCGGCAGTTTATGCGAGTACTTTCGAAGAATCCCGAATGAGGAATGACCGCAAGTCTCTTTCAATATTTCCATTAAATCTCTCGAAGCGGAATCCACTTCAAAGATCGACTTTAGGCCATTCCAGCTTCGGCAACCCCGCTTGCTCTCGTCCGTATTCGACGCAAGCGCGGGAGAGGGCTGCAATAGCAATTTTTTTTGAATCGAAGAACGGATAGTCAGTCCTCACCCATCCGGGCGGCTTGTCCATCAACTCAAAAATCTCATTTGGTATAAAACAAGAATATCCTACTGAAGTTGCATCCCAACCAAATCTCGGCTCTCCTCTTTCATGTTCAAATCTATCCGCTGCAGGTGTTTTATCGATTAGGGTTACTTGAATTATTGGGTAGAGTTCAAAGATTTGCTTCGCGTGCTTCATGAAATCATCGCATTCCATCGACAGTTCGCAGCACATGCCATTACGCAGCTGGATCATAAACCTCTGATCGCCAAGAACTAAATCCTGCTCGAAAACCTCTTCGCTGCATGCTCGGATCTGACGAATCCAATTGGTCTGCTCCGGTTGATGTTCTTCCAGCCAGTCGGCGAAGATCAAGCGACGAGTCTCGTCGAACGGGTTCTCGCGGATCTTGCGAATGAAGGCGGCGCGGTCGATTTCCTGCTGGGTGGGATTCATGCCAGCTTCTCCCAGTCAATTGCGGGTAGCCCCGCTTGCTCTCGGCCGTAATCGACGCAGGCACGGGAAAGGGCATCAATAGCTTCTCTGCATGTGTGAAAAGCAATACCTGTTCTATTGGGTTGATGACACATCAAATCAATAAACCTTTGAGGTACCGAATTACTGTTTATTAATCGATGATTTGAAAATTGGTCACTTACCCAAACCCAGTATTCATTTTGCCGTGCTTTTTGAGGTTTCTTACCTTTGATCGATACCTCAATGATAGGAAATTTCAAGAAAATCTCTTGTGCGTTCGCAAAAAATGTCGGGACATCGAACTTAATCGAATCAAAGACTCCTTTCGCTTTAGGATTGACGAATACCTTTTCCTCGATCGAAAGGATCAAAACTCCTCGAGCGGGTCCGGGTACCGATCTTCGAACAAGAATTGCCTGTCCTTCCTGTCCAATATCTTCCAACCAGTCCGCATAGATCAGCCGCGGCGTCGGATCGAACGGGCTCTCGCAGATCTTGCGAATGAAGGCGGCCCGGTCGATTTCCTGCTGGGTGGGATTCATGCCCTCTAGCATAGCCGTGAAGCTGGGAACTCTCAATACAGAGCGGGCATTGGCGAACGAAGATTCATTTTCAAAATATGCAGAATTGTCTCATCCTATTTTCTTGCAGCCGGGGCCCTCCAGGGCGGGTTGCTTTTCCAGAATCAGACCATTACTCGCGAGGACTTTGCACCTATCGGCGTTCAACTGGATATAGCTTTGCCATTGGGCGGGCACATTGGACTCATAATAAATCGCTTCCACCGGACATTCTGGAATGCAAGCTTCGCAATCGATGCAATGTTCCGGATCGATGTAAAGCATCTTCTCGTCTTGATAAAAACACTCGCACGGGCAGACCACACAACAATCGGTGTACCTGCAATCGGTACAGGGAGCTGTCACCACATGAGCCATGAGAGCACTTCCTTTGTGAGTTTTAGCAGATCTCGGGACTGATCACCCGAATGGCAATTATGCGTTCGGGATCAGGCGAGCATTAGGAAGGGACAACCGCTGGATCGACAGGTTCGTCGATGACTTGACGAAGTTGAATATGAATTTTTGAAAGGGTATCTTGAGGAGTTCACTCAAGATTGTGGAGCCCAACAAGATCATTGGTGGTCTGTAGCGAGACACCTGTGATCCAATTGATATTACGCTGGGACACCGGAAAGCTCCTACTACTTCTTGTCTACCGGCAGCGGGTAGAGCTCTTTGAGAAGGGTGATGGACTCAGCTCTACGCTCCTTCTCGACCCCAGCGACTGCTTCCATAGATTGCAGAATGAGCCCCAATCCCATCTCTTCCTGCGTTTTTTTCAAAGAATCCAGCGTCTGAATCAACTTTTCCTGCTGCTCATTGATTTCAATCAGACTCTCGAGCTCTCGAATTGATTTCGAAAAAAGAATCCCCTGCTCGAACTTCCTTAACAATTTCTGGCGAGCATCCCATTCCTTTTCGCTCAACTCTTGAGGATTAGGCATGGCTTTATAGTCTCGCTCCAGATCCTTTCGCTTATCGCCCAACAACAGACCACTCGATTGGATCTGCCGCTCGGCAAGCTTCCGATCTAATCGAAGCAATCGTACGTACATACCCAAAACATATTTATTTTCTCGATCCTCACCCAGCTTTGCACCTCTCGGTAGTAGGGCTTGTTCAAATCATCATCCTCCAGCTTCTCCAACGGCGGTTCTTTCAGAACCTGCCCGGAAGAAGAGGCACTCAGAACAAGTGCCAACGCGACTGCGAGAATTCCAATGGGGCGGGACATGCGAAAGACCTCTAAATCTGGAGAGATCCAAGTTAGAAAACACTGCTGCATTGTAACGGGAATGGCTCTCCTGAGAAGTGAAAAATCGCTGAGTCAGAGACCTTCGCGCCATTTCAAATCTTCGCCCTCAGAAAAGATCTCAACCGGTAGCTCAAGAATTCTCAAAGCAACATTCAAGAAGCAACTTATGTCGGATCCCCGATTGATTAAAATAGACAAATTATCCTTGCAAATTGTTTTTTTATGCGACTAAAATGCACGAAAATTGATCCACCATTTCAGGTCTCGCCATGATCAGGATCTGTCTTCTCGCTTGCCTAGGACTTCTTTTTTCGTCCTTCTGGCTTTTCGCTCAACCCCAACCCGATGCCGCATCGCCAGCCCCGACGGATCCTTTCGAAGGGGAATTTCAAAAGTACCTCGTAAACCGCCAGGCCGCGGGGAACTCTGATCAATTCCTTGTTAAAAACGCTCCCCATCGATTCGGCGAATGGAAAACCGGCGCGGAAAATGGTTCTCGAATTGCTCAATATTTCTACGGCCTGTGTCTTCAAGGAGGTCATTCGACTGCGAAAGATCCAGATCGGGCCAAGATCTATTTGCAGAAAGCAGCCGACGCCGGTCTACCCCAGGCATTCACAGTATTGGGGTTAGTCGAGGCTCCTGGAGTGTCCTACGTTCAAGGTTTTTTCCGCTTCAGAAACGATCAGAAAAGCTACGAACGTTTCTGCAAAGCTGCGGATATGGGCGATACCGCAGCCATCTATTTCTCCGCCTTATACCAGCTTTACGGCTTCGGCTGCACAAAGAATGAGGAGACCGCTTTTAAACGAATAGTTGCGGCCGCCAACCTCGGGGAATCCAATGCCATGCTGCTGCTTGGCACGCTATATGGTAATGGAGTGTATGCGAAACAAGATTTCAATCGGGCCAATGATTGGATCCGAAAGGCCGCGGAGTTGGGCAACGGGAACGCGATGTTCTCGATGTGCATGAGTTACGAAAATGGCTACGGGGTACCGAAAGATAGCAAGGAAGCCGCCAAGTGGTGCCTCAAAGCCGCGGAATTAGGGAATATCGAGGCCGCCGGATATCTCGGCTGGATGTACGAAGTCGGAGAAGGCTTACCAGTAGATGTGAAACTGGCCTGGAAGTGGCACTTCCGGGCGGCGGAAGCGGGACATGTCGAAGCGATGTATGCCGTCGCGCGTTCTTACGATGAAGGGAACGGGGTTCAGCGAGATGGCAAAGAAGCTGTGAATTGGTGCCAAAAAGCGGCCCGTCTGGGAGATACCGACGCCATTGCAGTTTTAGGCGCCTGGCATCAAACTGGAAGAAATGATCTCCCTAAAGATTTCAAGTATGCCCGAATTCTCCTAGAGACAGCGGCCGCACGTGGAAGCGGCTTTGCGATGTGCTGCCTAGGAAATCTGTACTGCATTGGGCAAGGCGTAGAACGTAGCGATCGGGAAGCTCATAAATGGTATCTAAAGGCGGCACAGGCAAATTATTCTCCCATTTATTACTATCTCAGCCAGACCTATTTTTTTGCTCGCGGTATCGAGAAGAATTATCAAGAGTCTTTTCGGTGGTGCAAAAAATCGGTCGAAGCTGACAATCCCAATGCGATGATGTTTTTGGGTTACTTATATGAGAATGGCTTAGGAACGGAGAAAGATGATGCGGCCGCAGTCAAATGGTATCAGGCTGCGGCCGAAAAAAACGAATCGATGGCCATGCTTTATCTGGGGAAACGCTACTTCTACGGCAATGGAGTTAAGAAAGATGTGCAAGCTTCGATCAAGTGGCTCGAAAAGTCCTCAGATCTCAAAAATCCTTATAGCATGATTTCACTCGCCGATTATCACGAACAGGGTATCGGTGGCTTGAACGATGAAAAATTGGCCGAACGACTTCGCCGGGATGCGATAAAATTACTCAAACAACGTATCGGTGATGAAGACGATGACGCTATGGTCACTTTAGGACTGCTGTACTGGCAAGGACGAGGCGTCGAGCAAAATGTTAACGAAGCTTTTGCTCTTTTTCGGAAAGCGGCAAAGCTGGGCAACCAATATGCGCTCGATTACTTAATTTGGCTGGGTTTGGATAGTTAAAGTAGCATATTAAAGGTAAATATCGGGAACACCCCCCCGCAAACTCACCCCAGTTTCCCAAGCCCAAAACTTCTAAAAAAATTGGACTTTTGTTTTTGCGTCTGGAGGATGTGTGAAGTAAGAATTTTGTGAGTAGGTATATCAACGCTCACAGGTAATGCCTTATGATCACCGATTATTTAAACGGAACTTTTTTCGTCTATCGCGATGGTCAGGGATTCTCTGAAAAGGGAACCCTCCTCTCCAAGCTTTTAATATGCCCTAAGCATACCAATATAAACAATCACGATGTTGTTTTTGGCTCGGAAAAATCCGAAGAACGATTCGTGGTCGTCAGCAAAAAATTCATTCCTTCCCGGGATCCGCTCGTTCCGGGCTATTTCAAGTGCGAAATCGAGAATATCCGCACCTACGCCCGGCGACTCGCACGCGAGGCCCGGCGACAAATTCAACCGCCGGTTCGCCAGACCGTCAACGATCTGGGCAGCGATGTTCTGACACCCGCTAATCGCACCCTGACCACTCCGGAAATCAAGACTATTGACGCTCTCCAGGCCGCCATCGAGGCCTTGAAAATCGATCCCTCGGAAAAGGCTTTCATCTGGAAAAGAATCTCGGAACAGTCCGAGCACTTTCTCAATGCCTTCCACACCGCATTAAGCAGTTGACCGAGTTCTCCAGCCTCTTACCGAGAGCTCTAATTCTGTTCATTGCCCCGTAAGCAATCGGGCGGCAGCGTTCGCCTGTGTGATTGGATTCGATAAGCGGAGGGGCGGCTTTGAGAGCTTCCATAAATCCCCGTAATTCTGAGGTATAGATGAGTAGTAAAGACAATGACGGACGGCATTCTAACCGAAATTTTTGGGGATGCAAAACTACTAAATACGAAGGGCGATTGAATTTGATGGGTTTTCAGTGAAGTCTCTGCACTTGGCGGCCAAACTGATCAAATTTTGTGCAGGAAACCAATTCGGTAAGCTCCTTCCAGAAGCAATAAAACGAGAGATCGAACCTTCAATAGCTCGTGGTCATTCAATTGGTTGTGGATGCGGACAAGTTGACCTGCAAAGACAGCAAAACATTCCTGCCTTCTATACTCATCGCGACCATGCTGAAAAAAGAAATCAGGAAGGAATTATCCAAGGACAAAGCGGAATAGAGTTTTTCGTTCTGGGAAGCTGGGAGGAGAACCTTCCAGCTTACTCAAGAATAGGATGTTATGGTTATTTGGATTCGCTTAGATCTTTAGGCAAATCGAATTTGAGTTAATGCCCGGAGAACCGCCAAATTACAATTTCAGTTCGAAGCTTTCAGAAGCTTTCGTCGACGGAAACAGCCGAGGGCGCCCAGCAAACTTCCCCCCGCGAGGAGAACAGAAACCGGTTCAGGAACGGGAGTGACCGGAACCAACTCCACGTTGCTGCCGTTGGTGATAAATGTACCACCGGTAGTGAAGCCCGAGAAGGCAACGGACGAAAGGAACGTGGACAGCGAAGAGTTCGCGGAACTCGCACTGCTGTAGCCCGTGAAGATCAACTCTCCGGAAGTTCCCGAGGAGCCTGCCGAACCGGTCCAGCCGGTGATCGACAAGGCTCCCGAGCCCGTAACAGTAGTGAATGTCAAGGTGTGGGAGCCGGTACCCAATGCGATCGTGGAAGCAGCACTGACAGTCAAGGCCCCGAGATTGTCGCTAAAGCCCGCCGTGGCACCGCTACTCAGTGTTCCGCCGTTGAGAGTGAGCCCACCGGCCGAGGGGACGGCATTGGCAATACCCAACTGGAGTACACCCCCCGAGATGGTGGTTCCACCTGTGTAAGTATTTGCTTTGGTCAATATCAGAGTGCCGGTGTTACCCGAAGCCAGGTTCAAGGCGATGTTATTGGTACCGACCACCACCCCAGAGGTGCCACTGTTCACCAGACCGATAAGACCACCGAAGGTCGTGCTGGCCGAACCGTTGATGGTTAACGTGACCACGCTCGATTGCGAATTGGTAATACCGGTCGCCGCACCGATCACAGCTCCATTAGAGGTGTTGGTAGCGAGCGAAGCAATCGTAACCGAGTTTCCGTTGAGATCCAACGGTGCGATCCCGTTCGTGCTGGAAACGAAATTCCCGAAAACCAAGGCTGTGGTGGAAGGCAGGGCGGTGCTGGACCCCAGGAGCAGTGCACCAGAAGTACCGGTCAAGTCAATCACGGTTTTGCCTGTATAGGTATTGTTCCCCGACAGCAAAACTTCCCCGGCACCGCCCCCGGCCGTTAAGCTGTTGGTAATGTACACATCACCGCTACCAGAAATATTTCCGCTAATAATCAGGGCGTCGTTCGTCGCAAAGGAGCTTGCCGCGGCGGAGGGCTTGGTGGCACCAAAAGCGATCTGAAAACTGGACAGATTATTGGGATTCAGAACGAGATTATTCGCAATGGTGGAGTGCAAAACACCCGAAGTCGGCTTAGGTACTGTTAAGACCGTGCCGCTGGTGGCAATTGTGATCGCGCCTGTTCCGGTGATCGAATTGGCATTACCGAGGGTCAAAGTCAAATTTTCACCCGATAGCGTTAAACCGCTATTAAAGGTGTTCGCACCATTCAGCGTGTAAGTTACTGCGGTGGCGGCATTCCCCGAGGTTAATGCACTACCACTGAGGAAGGAAACCTGTCCGCCCCAGGTATTCGTTCCTCCCAGCACATACCCAATCGCAGTGACGGTAGAGCCGGAATTCGCGTTGAAGGTTACTGCACTGGCAGAGGACAAATTGAAGTTAATGGTCTCTGTTGCGGAAGTGCCCGATGAAACGTTTATGGAAAGGCTGGGAGTTCCAGTCAACGTCAGGGTACCCGTGCCGCTCAGTATGTATCCGGAGGTGGTAAAAACCAGTCCCGCGGCGGAGAGACTGCTATTCATCGTAACCGTACCGGCGGTTCCGCCGAAGGAAGCGATCGTACTATTCCAGGTTGTAGCCGTGCTGCCGTTGTACCAGTCGGCCGTGGAGCCATCCCACGTGCCGGATCCGCCGCCGCCACTTGCGCCCCATTGAAGCTGAGCAAAACTGGTTTGCGGTAACAGGAAAATCGCGGCGCTCGCACAGAACCCACGAATTAGGTTGAGGCGTTTAGATCGGAAAATCATGTTGAATGCTCAGGAATGAATTTAACGAAAAAGAAGAGGTGATAAAAGGATAGGAATTTCATGTCTGAGCTGAATGAAGTTGAAATGAAGAAGCAAAGATCTTACTGTGTGAAAATAATGAAGCCTCATTCGTTTGATTATAAAACCTTACCAGTTATATCTTTAATGTGGTTTGTATCGAACCTTGGAAGGAAATATTCTGGCGTTTGATTAAGTTATCACTTGCCAGGAGGTAATCGAATTATTCCTTGCGTGAAAAGGTGCGTTGCCGACATTATTACGGTATGACACCGGTCGCCAAATATCTTCGAACGCTCGTCCCCGAGTTTCACGCCCGAACTGACGGCGAACTCCTCACCGAGTTCCTGCTCCATCACGGCGAAGCACCCATTGTCGAGATTCTTCGCCGGCATGGAGATTGGATCTGGGCCACCTGCCGGCGCATGCTCAATCATGCTGACGCCGAAGACGCTTTCCAAGCTACTTTCCTGATCCTGACCCAAAGAGCTAGAAAACTGCAGCACTCCGCGAATATCGGACCCTGGCTGCACCGCGTCGCTTTCCTCACCGCCAGAAACCTGCAGCGAAAACGCAAACACACGCCACTTTCTGAATCGATTCCCATTATTCAGCCGATCACCGATCTACAAATCGACCTCGATGAAGCCATCTGCTCCCTGCCGGAAAAATATCGGATTGCTATAGTTCTCTGTCATTTGCAAGGGTTTACTCGACCTGAAGCCTCCAAGCTACTCCAGATCTCCGAAAGAACACTTTCAGATCACCTCGCTCAAGGCTTAAAGAAACTGCGTATTCGCCTGGAAGACTATCAGCAGAATCAAGATGCCCTGCCCGATCAACTTTCGTCCAAAACAACCCGGCTACTCGTGGCTTTCCCCACGGCCTCCGCGCTCGCGGCCGTCTCCCCAACCGTGCTTTCCCTGACCCATGGAGTTCTCAAAATGTACTTCCTCAAAAAAATCGCCTTCGCCGGACTGCTGCTGGCTCTCTTCGGCACCGGCACTATCCTCACCGTCCACGCCAGGCAGGGAGATCAGAAACAAACGAAAGAGACACCGAATGAGGAAAAGTCGACCGCAAATAGTAAGGGAGAACTGGCGGCAACCCCTTATACGACTCCCTTCGAGAAAATAGTTGGAGGACAGGAAAGTGCAGAGAAAGTTCCTACTGCGGACGAAGAGGCGGAGAAGTCGAATTCGAAAAAACTTTTCCAGGATTCCGACACGGAATACGTAAAACTTTTGAAGTTACGGCTCGAGTGTGAAGCAAAGCATGTGGAATTGCTTTTTTCAAGGGTTCAGCTTGGGAAAGATCCGATTATTGTAATCGCCGCATCAAAGCAGCTTTGTGAAACAGGCATCGAACTCGAAGAATCCTTGAACAGCAAAAATAGAACCAGCAACATTGTGAGGCACTATGAGGCATGGATCCGAAGAAACTATGAGTTAGAACGGCTAAGTAAAGTGTTAGTTGAGGCAGGTCTGCATAATGAGAAAGAGTACTTGCAAGCAAAATCAGCGCGTCTGGAAGCCCAGATAGCGCTTGAGAAATTCAAGAGCCGGAACTGAGAGAAAACTAGCCTGCTTTTCACGCTTCGAAAAAGCATAGAGATCAAAAACTTCAAATTCACTTGCGCGAAACGGTCGGCTGCCGACATTATTACGGTATGACACCGGTCGCCAAATATCTCCGAACGCTCGTCCCCGAGTTTCACGCCCGAACTGACGGCGAACTGCTCACCGAGTTCCTGCTCCATCACGGCGAAGCACCCATTGTCGAGATTCTTCGCCGGCATGGAGATTGGATCTGGGCCACCTGCCGGCGCATGCTCAATCATGCCGATGCCGAAGATGCTTTCCAGGCTACTTTCCTGATCCTGACCCAAAGAGCTAGAAAACTGCAGCACTCCGCGAATATCGGCCCCTGGTTGCATCGTGTCGCTTTCCTCATAGTAGCAAAAAATCCCAGACCGATTCCGGGCTAGCCCCCAATCAAGCCAATCAAAGCTCTTTTCCCCCGACTATGTCGGACCCGAGAAAAGTTATTCATCGAAATGCCCTTTAGGGCAAAGATTAGGGGGTGTGGATATCCGTGGAAATTTACATTGGTTGATAGTCTTGGTTGGATGTGTCGTGAGATTGATCCGATTCCTGTTTCGGCACTCGATACACCCTATTGATCACCCGTGCTACGACGGCGCAAATCAAAACAATGCCACCCTCAATCACCATCCCTTCCCAATTGTTGGGATCTTTGAATAGAGGGTTCTGACGTTTTGCTGGGAACATTCCCAGAAAATAGAGTGTCAGTAAGCTCAGCGGAATCGGAAGCAAGCAGATCAGGCCGCCGATACGGGCGGGCCAACCCGAAACCGTGTGAACGGATCTTTTATTCGTGAGAATCTTGCCGGTGAACAAGGAATACAAACCCATAATAAGAAGCGCGACTTCGGCACCAAGAATCATGGTTACCTATCCCCGATTCATTCGTAGGAAGCGTTAACGCGAAACTGCCAATGGAATGTTTTATAGCATATCACACCTCGCTTGGAAAAAGCAAAATTCAACTCAATTCGAACTTCACTCTGACAAGCCCTTATCCGCTTGCCTCCTCGCCCCCTCCCAACGACAATTGCCTTATCGCCCGCACTTGAAGGAGTCTTCGAACTATGTCAGAAGAAAATACGGGCTTGACCCTACCCATGAATCGACGGCAGTTTGCCATGACCACGCTGGCCGCCGGATTCGCTCTATCGACTCAGCCGGTCGCCGCTGAGACGATCACGACCGATTCCGCGGGCCTCACTGCGGGCGAAGTCAAAATTCCAGTGAAAGACGGCACCATTCCCGCCTATCGGGCCCTACCGGAAAAAGGCGGCCCCTTCCCCACCATTCTGGTAGTCCAGGAAATCTTCGGAGTTCACGAACACATCAAGGACGTCTGCCGACGGCTGGCTAAACTCGGCTATCTGGCTATCGCGGCGGAAATGTATGCCCGACAAGGGGATGTCTCCAAATTGCAGATGCAGGATATCATCAGCAAAGTGGTGTCAAAAGTTCCCGATGCTCAGGTGATGAGCGATCTGGATGCCGCCGTCGATTGGGCGAAAAAAAACAACGGCGACACTTCCAAACTCGGTATCACCGGGTTCTGCTGGGGAGGCCGGATCGTTTGGCTGTATGCCGCCCACAATCCGAATCTCAAGGCGGGAGTGGCCTGGTACGGCCGTTTGGTCGGCGCAGGAAAAGCGAACGAATTGCAGCCGAAGCATCCGATCGATCTGGTGACCGAGCTGAAAGCGCCGGTGCTCGGCCTTTATGGAGAAAAGGACACGGGAATTCCCGTTAAGGATGTCGAGTCGATGAAAGCGGCCCTGAAAAAAGCCGATAAACCCTGCGAATTCGTGGTCTATCCCGATGCGCCGCATGCTTTCTTTGCGGACTATCGGCCGAGCTACCGCAAGGAACCGGCCGAGGATGGCTGGAAACGCCTGCAGGAATGGTTCAAGAAAAACGGCGTGGTGTGAGTGAAATGAATCTGTTTAAAGTCTTAAACTGAGACCGTGTACAAATGCGGTCTCACTCCTCCTGAGGATCGTGGCAATCCAGGCCAAACTCCTCTGCGATGGAACGTAGATAGGCGACGAATTCCGCAGCGTGCGATGGAGTAAATTGGGCGATCGACCTCACCGGTTTTAGGTTGAGGAATCTCAGCAAATGATCCGTTGCAGATCGGTAACGATTGATCGTATTGATCGTATTGATCGAGGATCGGGAAATCTGTTCGTGATGTTCGAGCGATTGCTGTCAGGCTTTTTCGATCGAGATACTTTCAAAGCTCAACTCGGCGGGTGTTCCGACATCCAACTGCGAGTTGATTTGCGAAGCGAGTGGGCGGGCGGCATTCCGGTCCGGACCGACCCGAGGGCGGTGCCGTCGCCCTTGTTCGTTGTAACAGAGATACCAAATTTTGCCGCGACGATACCCTCGAACTTTACCAATGCGGAACTCATTCGACATGCGTGCCTCAGAGATTTCTCCCGCCACAAAACGCCCCAAAAACCGCCACAAATGGGATTTTTTGAAGACACTTCAAAAACGTAAGTTATTATTGGATATTGACTTACGTCAACCAAAGAAATGAAAATACGGAGAGGGGGGGAGACTCTGAGCCGATTTTTTCATTTCCGTCCGTTTGTTGCAACTGATTGAATAATAACGAGTTATAGCGATATGTCAAGAGCCGATAAAACCTGAAAATCGCCATTCTCGAGGTACAAAACGCCACAAAAACGCCACAAATATTTGTCTAAATTTTCGCTATTCAGATTCGCGTAAAATATCGAGCGTTTCCCTTCAGCTCCTGGAAGACCCAGAGATCGGTTTGTAGGTAATAACTCACGCCCTGGCCAAGAGAGAAGGGGCTTTCTCTTTGGCAAAGTGAGCTTGGACGGCTTGAGTCATCCAGGCGAATGAATTCCGTCTCTGCTGTCGACAGGTTTCGATCACGGTCAGCATTCGTTCAACGAACCGACTCCCTTGAGCCGATTGGGTTCCAAAGCATAACTTCCGCCAAATGACCGCGGGCCGCAAAGCCCGCTCGGCGGCATTATTGGTGGGCTCTACTCCTTCGACATCGACGAACGTCCAAAGCCGAGCCCGGTATTACCAGAGTTCGGAGCAAAAGCCACGCAGCTTCGGATCGAATTATCCTCGCAAGAGCAAGGGGTGTCCTTTACCGCGGTTTGATCGCACTTTGGAATTCGAATCGCCGAATAGTTATTGAATTGCCAGTCGTCGATTACGCTGCGAATTTGGTAAGGGAATTGACCTGTTAAGTCGGTTTTTCCCCGCCGTCTTTGATCGGTGATAAATCGTACCTCGCTCCTACCCCTGTCCTTTACCGCGGTTTGATCGCACTTTGGAATTAGAATAGCCGAATAGTTATTGAATTGCCAGTCGTCGCTTACGCTGCGAATTTGGTAAGGGAATTGACTTGTTAAGTCGGTTTTTCCCCGCCGTCTTTGATCGGTGATAAATCGTACCTCGCTCTACCCCGCCTCGTGTCTGTACAATTTTCCTTTTCCATTTTGCTGAGGCTCACTCCTTGGGCGAGGTGCGGTTTTACCGCAGCGAGGAGGAATGGAGTTCGATCGCTGAACGGCTCAAACAGACCCACTGTCCGCACTGCAAAGTGGTCGGCACGCTGATTCAGCACGGCTTTTTGTTCGGCTATGACGAACGCAACCCCCAGCGAAGAGCCCGGCGTGCCCGGCGGATCTTCTGCAGCAATCGCAATTCCCGTCGCGGTTGCGGGCGGACTTTCAGCATCTGGCTCGCCGACAAAATCCGACGCTTGAGCCTTACCAGCAGCACTTTGTGGCGCTTCCTCCAACTCGCCGTATTTGGCAGTATCGCCGCATCAATCCGTGCCATCGACTGTCATCTGAGCGACCGAACCTTGCAGCGGATTTGGAAACGCTTCGATCTGAGCCAATGCCCGATTCGGACGGCCCTGTTGAATCAGCGTCCACCTCCAGAACTCGTAGTTGAACGCTCGCGTTGGCCGGCTCGGGCCCAAGTACTCGCCCATCTTCAAACCGCCTTTCCCGACGCCGATTGTCCGATCGCCGCCTTCCAACAGGCAATCCAGATTTTCTTCCTGTAAATCTGACCCGATGCATAAAAGCCGATAACCGTTGACATATTTGCGTCGCATACACGTCGATTACCAACCCCGGTTACCCAATTCGGATCGCGCTACGTCGCCGCCGGCGCGCTCCCCAAATTCAAAAATAGCCGACAACGCATGATGTCGTAGTGACTCTCTTTGGTTTTTGATTCAATCTCCCGAGTCTGGCACCGCCCTGCCAGCACTTTCCCCAATCCGGAGAACTCTCCATGAAGCAACCTTCGGTCTATTTGAAGATGCGGGTCCTCGGTGCTGTCGACACCGTCGAAGGGCGAACCCGGCATGAACGCGTTCACAATGTCGCCGCCATGACCTTCCTCGACGAACAGGGCAACTCGCGTCAGTTCACCTGGCGGACCATTCAGACCTGGTTCTACCGTTACAAAAACCACGGCATCACCGGTATGACTCCTCAGCCACGCAAGGACAAGGGACAAGTCCGCAAGGCCACGCCCGAGGAACTGCTCGAAGCCATTAACGCCGCCCAGCCCCACTTCCACAACAAACGCTCCAACAAGCGAGCGATCTATCGCTTCTGTATCGAACGGGGGTTCCTGCAAGCCGACCGCATTGCTCAAACCACTTTTTACCGCTTCATCCGAGAATACGATCTGCTCGCTCCCGTAGACAACGACAACAAGAAACGACTGGCCTTCAGCATGAAATTCGCCAACCAACTCTGGCAGGCGGACACCATGTTCGGACCATACGTGGACACCGGTACGTCCGCCGGCTCACGCAAGCAAGCCAAGCTCATCGCCTTCATCGACGACGCCAGCCGCGTCCTCTGCCACGGCGAATTCTTCTTCGAAGAAAACGTCGATACCCTCGTGCAGGCCATCCGGGCCGCCTTCTACAAACGCGGCGTCCCCGAACAACTGCTGGTCGACAACGGTTCCATCTATTGCTCCCAGGAGTTTACACTCATCTGTGCCCGCGTCGGCTGCCTCTTGCGACATACCGCTGTCCGGGATGCCGCCGCCAAGGGGAAGATCGAACGCTTTTTCCGCCGCGTTCGCGACCAGTTCCTCTTGCAAAAACTCGACCTTTCTTCCCTTCAAGCCCTCAATCGCCAGTTCACTCTCTGGGTCGAAAGCGACTACAACGCCAGCGAGCACGACGCCATCGGCATGAAACCGATCGACCGCTTCGGCATCGACTTGGCTCGCATTCGATTCTTGTCGCCTTCCGAACACAACGACGAACTCTTCTTCGCCGAGGCCACCCGGAAAGTCAAAAAAGACAATACCTTTAGCTTCTGCAACCGACGTTACGAAACTCCCGTCGATCTGCACGACAAACAAATCCAACTCCGCTACGACCGACAACGCGATGACATCGACATCTCCTCTACCACCGTCGTCATTTATTACAAAGGCCAACGCATGGGCACCGCTCGACTCCTGGATGCCGTTGCCAACGGGCTCCAACGCCGAAAGGAACAGCCATGATCCGCTCCTTCTTCGGACTCTCGCACAATCCCTTCGACGCACGCGAATTCAAACTCCTGCCGCAGCAGCAAGAAATTCACGACACCCTCAAGGTCCATTGCCAGCAGGGTGGACTCTGCCTGGTTCTCGGCGTTCCCGGCACCGGCAAGAGCTTCATCAAGCAATCCCTTCAGCGGCTTCCCGAAAACCAGCACCTGGTCGCCACCGTGGGCCGCACCTTGCACACCTATACCAACTCCGTCAAAATACTCTGCGATGCCTTCCGCATCGACTTCGAAAGCTCTGCCTTCAAGTGCGAACGCCGACTCATCGAACAAGCCTTCAGCCTCAACCATGCGGGCAAGTCGGTCACCACCATTCTCGACGACGCTCACCTCATGGATATGGCCTGTCTGCGAAAGTTGCGGCTGCTCTTCGAAGACTTCCCCAAAAACCACAACCTCATCCTCATCGGCCAACCCAGCCTGCTCGCCAACCTCGACCTCGGCGTCAACCAGGACATCAAAAGCCGAGTCACTTACTCCGTCATCGCCAAACGGCTCGGACCCGATTTACTGCGCGACTTCCTTCTCCGGGAACTCGATCGCATCGGACTCGGCCACAATACTTTTACGCAACCCGCCGTCGATCTCATCGTCCGCGCCGCCGACGGCATCCTGCGTAAAGCCCGCAATCTCTGCGTCGGCTGCCTCATCGAAGCCGTTCGATCCGCCAATAAAACCGTGGACATCGACAACGTCAACCGCGTCCTCCTGCAACCCCACTGGCAAAAAGAATCCGACCTCGCCGATTACTGATTCTCAGCGCCCCCGTCGGAGAAACGATGATCCAACCCGATCTACTACGCCGCATTCGCAACGATTTGCCCATGCCCGTCACCATCGCCACGCTGGGAACCGATGGGCCACCTTCGAAAATGAGCGAAGGCTACTTCCGCTTCCTCTGCCCCAACTGCGGCGAAATGCGGGCTACCGTCAACCCACGCAACAACCTCGCCCACTGCTTCGACTGCCAAAAAAACTTCAACAACATCGACCTCTTGCTCACCCTCGATTACGACTTCCTCACCGCCGTCGATTTACTCGAACGCTGGCTCAACGAATATCGAACCCGACAAGCCAAAAAGTAATCAGTCGCAGGAAGCCCGTTACTCTACGAACCTCTGCTGCTCGCGGCGAACGGCAGCGCCTCGTGCCGGACTACGCCGGCCCATCGCAACACCCCGGTCTCGGTCATCAGACCGCTCCAATATTCCCCGGTATTCGGCAAAACACCCTTCAAAATGCCAAAATCCCTACAGCTTTAATTCGGCTACAAATGCGACCAGAATTCGGTTCGGGACACCTGATTCGGACGGGCCCGCTCGAAGGACCGCACCTTGTCCGGATGCCCTCGCGTCGGAGCCTGCTCCAGTTGATAACCGGCTTCATGCAGCACCCGGGCCACCGCCGAAGCACTCGCCGGTAAAGCCGGACCTCGCAATAGCATGTCGCTAATCCGCTGACACCCCCATTCCGGATTCGATTTTTTGAGCATCAGGATTGTACGCTTGGTCAACTCGTGAACGCGGCTGCCCGGAGGTTTGCCCCGCGGCTGATCCAACAATCCGGCCGGGCCAGAAATTTCAAACCGCTTCTTCCATGCGTAAAGCGTGTGTTTCGAGACGCCTACCAAAGGAGCAAAATCGCCGGCGGGCAAGCCGCTCCGCTGCCAGGTATCCAGCAACAAAATCCGCTGTTCCGCCGTCATCGCCGGCACGGGTTCGGTCGATTTTTTCACCAAACGCCGTCCCTTAACAGGTCCCCGACCCGATAACCTCGAGTGGAATTCCCTACGCTTCGAAAGGCTGGCTTCTACCTCGGAATCCACGGAATCCGATAAATCCAGACCCGCATCGGGAAAGGACTCCGAAGTGGGGCGGGCTCCGCGTCGCTCCCCTTCGCTGCGCTCAGGGGCGCTCGGCTCCGCCCGCCCCACTTCGGCAGCCGCGGACTGCGGGTCCCTATCCTCCGTCGGACCAGCTCTCGGTTGTTCTTCTCTTTTCTCCGCAAATGCATTCTGGTTGAATTCATCCATATAGCCTCTCTTCTGGCGGTATTCCCGCCTAAGAAAGAGAAGGTAATTCCTATAGCGATTTAAACGGCTAAACCGGTAGATATTTCAGGAAAGGGGACACTGGATGAGTTCTCCATGTACAATGTGTCGCTCTGGAACAACCGACTTGGAACTCCAGTGCCAAGATGTGATAATTGCAAGTTCTTGACTGATGGCGTACAAGTTTTGTCAGGAAAGTGATCCAATGATTCGAGTAAATACGGACCTGATCGAGTTTACGGACGACTACGTTTATTTGCTGGATGGCAAGCCATTCACAGGTGTTGGGTACGAAACCGATGATGATGGTGTAATTAGATTAGAGATCGAGTTTCAAAGCGGCATGCAGCATGGAATAACAAGAGAATTTTACCCGACTGGGCAGCTCAAGCGAGAGGCCCAATACCAGCAAAACACTCTCGATGGAATAGTGATTGAATGGGATGAAACTGGCGTCTTGGAACGTGAAGAAGCATACGAAAGAGGAGTGTGCTTGAGAAGGAAAGCAAGAGATTTAACTGGTCAACTAAGCGTGTGCTACGAGTTAAACGAGAACGATCCGCTATTTAGCACCCTTCAACTGCTCCGTAGAGTCACGTTTAATTCGCCTCCCAAATGAATGGAATTTTAAATCCTGTCGTTCAGTGAAGAATCCCCCTCGATCAATGAGCGATGCAAGCCTATTTTTTTTCATGCCTTTGATTCAAGCGACGGAGACGACATGATTGCTGCTCTCGATGTACACTACGATGAGGTTACAGCATCCGCTTTTGCGGCCGCAGTCGTATTCCAAACCTGGAAAGATGAGAAG
The DNA here is from genome assembly GCF_018398935.1 of Telmatocola sphagniphila. Lineage (GTDB taxonomy): Bacteria > Planctomycetota > Planctomycetia > Gemmatales > Gemmataceae > Telmatocola > Telmatocola sphagniphila. Next base: position 3,848,459 of record NZ_CP074694.1, read on the forward strand.
CCTCTTCGAGAATACACTGTTCGCTGCAGTGACATTGCTGAATACATCCCGGGGCAGTTTTTTCAAAGGGAATTGCCGTGTCTAAATGCTATTCTATCCCTTGTCGAAGAGCCAATAGATATTGTCGTAATCGACGGTTATGTTTCGCTCGGCGATAAGCCTGGATTAGGAATGTATCTCTGGGAATCCTTGCAGAAGAATAAGGTGGTCGTTGGAGTAGCAAAAACTCGGTATCATTCTGCATCTGCGATTGAACTATCTCGAGGGGGGAGCAAATCGCCACTGTTCGTGACTGCGGTTGGAATGGAAGCAACGGATGCAGCGGCCAAGATCGCCTCCATGGCTGGGCAGCACCGCTTTCCGATTCTATTAAAAAGAGTCGATCGATTAGCTAGAGAGGTAAGCTAGATGTCCCGAACCGAATTCTGGTCGCATTTGTAGCCGAATTAAAGCTGTAGGGATTTTGGCATTTTGAAGGGTGTTTTGCCGAATTCCAGGGAATTTTGGAGCGGTCTGATGACCGAGACCGGGGTGTTGCGATGGGCCGGCGTAGTCCGGCACGAGGCGCTGCCGTTCGCCGCGAGCAGCAGAGGTTCGTAGAGGAACGGGCTTCCTGCGACTGATTACTTTTTGGCTTGTCGGGTTCGATATTCGTTGAGCCAGCGTTCGAGTAAATCGACGGCGGTGAGGAAGTCGTAATCGAGGGTGAGCAAGAGGTCGATGTTGTTGAAGTTTTTTTGGCAGTCGAAGCAGTGGGCGAGGTTGTTGCGTGGGTTGACGGTAGCCCGCATTTCGCCGCAGTTGGGGCAGAGGAAGCGGAAGTAGCCTTCGCTCATTTTCGAAGGTGGCCCATCGGTTCCCAGCGTGGCGATGGTGACGGGCATGGGCAAATCGTTGCGAATGCGGCGTAGTAGATCGGGTTGGATCATCGTTTCTCCGACGGGGGCGCTGAGAATCAGTAATCGGCGAGGTCGGATTCTTTTTGCCAGTGGGGTTGCAGGAGGACGCGGTTGACGTTGTCGATGTCCACGGTTTTATTGGCGGATCGAACGGCTTCGATGAGGCAGCCGACGCAGAGATTGCGGGCTTTACGCAGGATGCCGTCGGCGGCGCGGACGATGAGATCGACGGCGGGTTGCGTAAAAGTATTGTGGCCGAGTCCGATGCGATCGAGTTCCCGGAGAAGGAAGTCGCGCAGTAAATCGGGTCCGAGCCGTTTGGCGATGACGGAGTAAGTGACTCGGCTTTTGATGTCCTGGTTGACGCCGAGGTCGAGGTTGGCGAGCAGGCTGGGTTGGCCGATGAGGATGAGGTTGTGGTTTTTGGGGAAGTCTTCGAAGAGCAGCCGCAACTTTCGCAGACAGGCCATATCCATGAGGTGAGCGTCGTCGAGAATGGTGGTGACCGACTTGCCCGCATGGTTGAGGCTGAAGGCTTGTTCGATGAGTCGGCGTTCGCACTTGAAGGCAGAGCTTTCGAAGTCGATGCGGAAGGCATCGCAGAGTATTTTGACGGAGTTGGTATAGGTGTGCAAGGTGCGGCCCACGGTGGCGACCAGGTGCTGGTTTTCGGGAAGCCGCTGAAGGGATTGCTTGATGAAGCTCTTGCCGGTGCCGGGAACGCCGAGAACCAGGCAGAGTCCACCCTGCTGGCAATGGACCTTGAGGGTGTCGTGAATTTCTTGCTGCTGCGGCAGGAGTTTGAATTCGCGTGCGTCGAAGGGATTGTGCGAGAGTCCGAAGAAGGAGCGGATCATGGCTGTTCCTTTCGGCGTTGGAGCCCGTTGGCAACGGCATCCAGGAGTCGAGCGGTGCCCATGCGTTGGCCTTTGTAATAAATGACGACGGTGGTAGAGGAGATGTCGATGTCATCGCGTTGTCGGTCGTAGCGGAGTTGGATTTGTTTGTCGTGCAGATCGACGGGAGTTTCGTAACGTCGGTTGCAGAAGCTAAAGGTATTGTCTTTTTTGACTTTCCGGGTGGCCTCGGCGAAGAAGAGTTCGTCGTTGTGTTCGGAAGGCGACAAGAATCGAATGCGAGCCAAGTCGATGCCGAAGCGGTCGATCGGTTTCATGCCGATGGCGTCGTGCTCGCTGGCGTTGTAGTCGCTTTCGACCCAGAGAGTGAACTGGCGATTGAGGGCTTGAAGGGAAGAAAGGTCGAGTTTTTGCAAGAGGAACTGGTCGCGAACGCGGCGGAAAAAGCGTTCGATCTTCCCCTTGGCGGCGGCATCCCGGACAGCGGTATGTCGCAAGAGGCAGCCGACGCGGGCACAGATGAGTGTAAACTCCTGGGAGCAATAGATGGAACCGTTGTCGACCAGCAGTTGTTCGGGGACGCCGCGTTTGTAGAAGGCGGCCCGGATGGCCTGCACGAGGGTATCGACGTTTTCTTCGAAGAAGAATTCGCCGTGGCAGAGGACGCGGCTGGCGTCGTCGATGAAGGCGATGAGCTTGGCTTGCTTGCGTGAGCCGGCGGACGTACCGGTGTCCACGTATGGTCCGAACATGGTGTCCGCCTGCCAGAGTTGGTTGGCGAATTTCATGCTGAAGGCCAGTCGTTTCTTGTTGTCGTTGTCTACGGGAGCGAGCAGATCGTATTCTCGGATGAAGCGGTAAAAAGTGGTTTGAGCAATGCGGTCGGCTTGCAGGAACCCCCGTTCGATACAGAAGCGATAGATCGCTCGCTTGTTGGAGCGTTTGTTGTGGAAGTGGGGCTGGGCGGCGTTAATGGCTTCGAGCAGTTCCTCGGGCGTGGCCTTGCGGACTTGTCCCTTGTCCTTGCGTGGCTGAGGAGTCATACCGGTGATGCCGTGGTTTTTGTAACGGTAGAACCAGGTCTGAATGGTCCGCCAGGTGAACTGACGCGAGTTGCCCTGTTCGTCGAGGAAGGTCATGGCGGCGACATTGTGAACGCGTTCATGCCGGGTTCGCCCTTCGACGGTGTCGACAGCACCGAGGACCCGCATCTTCAAATAGACCGAAGGTTGCTTCATGGAGAGTTCTCCGGATTGGGGAAAGTGCTGGCAGGGCGGTGCCAGACTCGGGAGATTGAATCAAAAACCAAAGAGAGTCACTACGACATCATGCGTTGTCGGCTATTTTTGAATTTGGGGAGCGCGCCGGCGGCGACGTAGCGCGATCCGAATTGGGTAACCGGGGTTGGTAATCGACGTGTATGCGACGCAAATATGTCAACGGTTATCGGCTTTTATGCATCGGGTCAGATTTACAGGAAGAAAATCTGGATTGCCTGTTGGAAGGCGGCGATCGGACAATCGGCGTCGGGAAAGGCGGTTTGAAGATGGGCGAGTACTTGGGCCCGAGCCGGCCAACGCGAGCGTTCAACTACGAGTTCTGGAGGTGGACGCTGATTCAACAGGGCCGTCCGAATCGGGCATTGGCTCAGATCGAAGCGTTTCCAAATCCGCTGCAAGGTTCGGTCGCTCAGATGACAGTCGATGGCACGGATTGATGCGGCGATACTGCCAAATACGGCGAGTTGGAGGAAGCGCCACAAAGTGCTGCTGGTAAGGCTCAAGCGTCGGATTTTGTCGGCGAGCCAGATGCTGAAAGTCCGCCCGCAACCCCGACGGGAATTGCGATTGCTGCAGAAGATCCGCCGGGCACGCCGGGCTCTTCGCTGGGGGTTGCGTTCGTCATAGCCGAACAAAGAGCCGTGCTGAATCAGCGTGCCGACCACTTTGCAGTGCGGACAGTGGGTCTGTTTGAGCCGTTCAGCGATCGAACTCCATTCCTCCTCGCTGCGGTAAAACCGCACCTCGCCCAAGGAGTGAGCCTCAGCAAAATGGAAAAGGAAAATTGTACAGACACGAGGCGGGGTAGAGCGAGGTACGATTTATCACCGATCAAAGACGGCGGGGAAAAACCGACTTAACATTAACAAGTCAATTCCCTTACCAAATTCGCAGCGTAATCGACGACTGGCAATTCAATAACTATTCGGCGATTCGAATTCCAAAGTGCGATCAAACCGCGGTAAAGGACAAATCAGTTATGGCAAACTGATCTTTTCACATTTGTGTTAAAACGTCAGAATCGGCGCGTTCATTTGGTCGGGTTCATGGACGATCACAGTCGGTTTTTGGTCGGCTACGGCTTGCATGCGAGCCAGTCATCGGCTTTGGTGCTGGAGGTCTTGCGAGCTTCCATGGCTTCTTATGGAACGCCGGAGGAGATTCTCACCGACAACGGTACGCAGTATGTGACCTGGCGGGGTAAAAGTGCCTTCTCGAAGGAACTCGAAAAACGGGGCATTCGACAGGTAGTAGCGTCTCCGCGTCATCCGCAGACTTTGGGTAAGATCGAGCGGTTCTGGGGAACCTTGTGGCGTGAGTGCATCGAGAGTGCAATCTTCATCGACATGGGGGATGCTCAGCGTCGGATTGGGTTATTCATAGACCATTACAACTTCCAGAGGCCCCATCAGGGGATCGATGGTCTGGTGCCCGCGGACCGTTACTTCGGGGCGGCCTCGGAAGTGCGTCGGAGTCTTCAAACTCGGGTAGCCGCGAATGCCTTGGAGCTGGCTCGAAACGGGATTCCGAAGCAGCCGTTTTATCTGACCGGCCAGGTGGGAGGTCAGCCCTTCAGCGTCCATGCGGAAGGGGAACGGATGATCTTGACCCGGCCCGAAGGAGAACGGCGGGAGATAGATGTCCTTTACCGCGGTTTGATCGCACTTTGGAATTAGAATAGCCGAATAGTTATTGAATTGCCAGTCGTCGCTTACGCTGCGAATTTGGTAAGGGAATTGACCTGTTAAGTCGGTTTTTCCCCGCCGTCTTTGATCGGTGATAAATCGTACCTCGCTCTACCCCGCCTCGTGTCTGTACAATTTTCCTTTTCCATTTTGCTGAGGCTCACTCCTTGGGTGTCCTTTACCGCGGTTTGATCGCACTTTGGAATTAGAATAGCCGAATAGTTATTGAATTGCCAGTCGTCGCTTACGCTGCGAATTTGGTAAGGGAATTGACTTGTTAAGTCGGTTTTTCCCCGCCGTCTTTGATCGGTGATAAATCGTACCTCGCTCTACCCCGCCTCGTGTCTGTACAATTTTCCTTTTCCATTTTGCTGAGGCTCACTCCTTGGGCGAGGTGCGGTTTTACCGCAGCGAGGAGGAATGGAGTTCGATCGCTGAACGGCTCAAACAGACCCACTGTCCGCACTGCAAAGTGGTCGGCACGCTGATTCAGCACGGCTTTTTGTTCGGCTATGACGAACGCAACCCCCAGCGAAGAGCCCGGCGTGCCCGGCGGATCTTCTGCAGCAATCGCAATTCCCGTCGCGGTTGCGGGCGGACTTTCAGCATCTGGCTCGCCGACAAAATCCGACGCTTGAGCCTTACCAGCAGCACTTTGTGGCGCTTCCTCCAACTCGCCGTATTTGGCAGTATCGCCGCATCAATCCGTGCCATCGACTGTCATCTGAGCGACCGAACCTTGCAGCGGATTTGGAAACGCTTCGATCTGAGCCAATGCCCGATTCGGACGGCCCTGTTGAATCAGCGTCCACCTCCAGAACTCGTAGTTGAACGCTCGCGTTGGCCGGCTCGGGCCCAAGTACTCGCCCATCTTCAAACCGCCTTTCCCGACGCCGATTGTCCGATCGCCGCCTTCCAACAGGCAATCCAGATTTTCTTCCTGTAAATCTGACCCGATGCATAAAAGCCGATAACCGTTGACATATTTGCGTCGCATACACGTCGATTACCAACCCCGGTTACCCAATTCGGATCGCGCTACGTCGCCGCCGGCGCGCTCCCCAAATTCAAAAATAGCCGACAACGCATGATGTCGTAGTGACTCTCTTTGGTTTTTGATTCAATCTCCCGAGTCTGGCACCGCCCTGCCAGCACTTTCCCCAATCCGGAGAACTCTCCATGAAGCAACCTTCGGTCTATTTGAAGATGCGGGTCCTCGGTGCTGTCGACACCGTCGAAGGGCGAACCCGGCATGAACGCGTTCACAATGTCGCCGCCATGACCTTCCTCGACGAACAGGGCAACTCGCGTCAGTTCACCTGGCGGACCATTCAGACCTGGTTCTACCGTTACAAAAACCACGGCATCACCGGTATGACTCCTCAGCCACGCAAGGACAAGGGACAAGTCCGCAAGGCCACGCCCGAGGAACTGCTCGAAGCCATTAACGCCGCCCAGCCCCACTTCCACAACAAACGCTCCAACAAGCGAGCGATCTATCGCTTCTGTATCGAACGGGGGTTCCTGCAAGCCGACCGCATTGCTCAAACCACTTTTTACCGCTTCATCCGAGAATACGATCTGCTCGCTCCCGTAGACAACGACAACAAGAAACGACTGGCCTTCAGCATGAAATTCGCCAACCAACTCTGGCAGGCGGACACCATGTTCGGACCATACGTGGACACCGGTACGTCCGCCGGCTCACGCAAGCAAGCCAAGCTCATCGCCTTCATCGACGACGCCAGCCGCGTCCTCTGCCACGGCGAATTCTTCTTCGAAGAAAACGTCGATACCCTCGTGCAGGCCATCCGGGCCGCCTTCTACAAACGCGGCGTCCCCGAACAACTGCTGGTCGACAACGGTTCCATCTATTGCTCCCAGGAGTTTACACTCATCTGTGCCCGCGTCGGCTGCCTCTTGCGACATACCGCTGTCCGGGATGCCGCCGCCAAGGGGAAGATCGAACGCTTTTTCCGCCGCGTTCGCGACCAGTTCCTCTTGCAAAAACTCGACCTTTCTTCCCTTCAAGCCCTCAATCGCCAGTTCACTCTCTGGGTCGAAAGCGACTACAACGCCAGCGAGCACGACGCCATCGGCATGAAACCGATCGACCGCTTCGGCATCGACTTGGCTCGCATTCGATTCTTGTCGCCTTCCGAACACAACGACGAACTCTTCTTCGCCGAGGCCACCCGGAAAGTCAAAAAAGACAATACCTTTAGCTTCTGCAACCGACGTTACGAAACTCCCGTCGATCTGCACGACAAACAAATCCAACTCCGCTACGACCGACAACGCGATGACATCGACATCTCCTCTACCACCGTCGTCATTTATTACAAAGGCCAACGCATGGGCACCGCTCGACTCCTGGATGCCGTTGCCAACGGGCTCCAACGCCGAAAGGAACAGCCATGATCCGCTCCTTCTTCGGACTCTCGCACAATCCCTTCGACGCACGCGAATTCAAACTCCTGCCGCAGCAGCAAGAAATTCACGACACCCTCAAGGTCCATTGCCAGCAGGGTGGACTCTGCCTGGTTCTCGGCGTTCCCGGCACCGGCAAGAGCTTCATCAAGCAATCCCTTCAGCGGCTTCCCGAAAACCAGCACCTGGTCGCCACCGTGGGCCGCACCTTGCACACCTATACCAACTCCGTCAAAATACTCTGCGATGCCTTCCGCATCGACTTCGAAAGCTCTGCCTTCAAGTGCGAACGCCGACTCATCGAACAAGCCTTCAGCCTCAACCATGCGGGCAAGTCGGTCACCACCATTCTCGACGACGCTCACCTCATGGATATGGCCTGTCTGCGAAAGTTGCGGCTGCTCTTCGAAGACTTCCCCAAAAACCACAACCTCATCCTCATCGGCCAACCCAGCCTGCTCGCCAACCTCGACCTCGGCGTCAACCAGGACATCAAAAGCCGAGTCACTTACTCCGTCATCGCCAAACGGCTCGGACCCGATTTACTGCGCGACTTCCTTCTCCGGGAACTCGATCGCATCGGACTCGGCCACAATACTTTTACGCAACCCGCCGTCGATCTCATCGTCCGCGCCGCCGACGGCATCCTGCGTAAAGCCCGCAATCTCTGCGTCGGCTGCCTCATCGAAGCCGTTCGATCCGCCAATAAAACCGTGGACATCGACAACGTCAACCGCGTCCTCCTGCAACCCCACTGGCAAAAAGAATCCGACCTCGCCGATTACTGATTCTCAGCGCCCCCGTCGGAGAAACGATGATCCAACCCGATCTACTACGCCGCATTCGCAACGATTTGCCCATGCCCGTCACCATCGCCACGCTGGGAACCGATGGGCCACCTTCGAAAATGAGCGAAGGCTACTTCCGCTTCCTCTGCCCCAACTGCGGCGAAATGCGGGCTACCGTCAACCCACGCAACAACCTCGCCCACTGCTTCGACTGCCAAAAAAACTTCAACAACATCGACCTCTTGCTCACCCTCGATTACGACTTCCTCACCGCCGTCGATTTACTCGAACGCTGGCTCAACGAATATCGAACCCGACAAGCCAAAAAGTAATCAGTCGCAGGAAGCCCGTTACTCTACGAACCTCTGCTGCTCGCGGCGAACGGCAGCGCCTCGTGCCGGACTACGCCGGCCCATCGCAACACCCCGGTCTCGGTCATCAGACCGCTCCAATATTCCCCGGTATTCGGCAAAACACCCTTCAAAATGCCAAAATCCCTACAGCTTTAATTCGGCTACAAATGCGACCAGAATTCGGTTCGGGACACTTGGGCGAGGTGCGGTTTTACCGCAGCGAGGAGGAATGGAGTTCGATCGCTGAACGGCTCAAACAGACCCACTGTCCGCACTGCAAAGTGGTCGGCACGCTGATTCAGCACGGCTTTTTGTTCGGCTATGACGAACGCAACCCCCAGCGAAGAGCCCGGCGTGCCCGGCGGATCTTCTGCAGCAATCGCAATTCCCGTCGCGGTTGCGGGCGGACTTTCAGCATCTGGCTCGCCGACAAAATCCGACGCTTGAGCCTTACCAGCAGCACTTTGTGGCGCTTCCTCCAACTCGCCGTATTTGGCAGTATCGCCGCATCAATCCGTGCCATCGACTGTCATCTGAGCGACCGAACCTTGCAGCGGATTTGGAAACGCTTCGATCTGAGCCAATGCCCGATTCGGACGGCCCTGTTGAATCAGCGTCCACCTCCAGAACTCGTAGTTGAACGCTCGCGTTGGCCGGCTCGGGCCCAAGTACTCGCCCATCTTCAAACCGCCTTTCCCGACGCCGATTGTCCGATCGCCGCCTTCCAACAGGCAATCCAGATTTTCTTCCTATAAATCTGACCCGATGCATAAAAGCCGATAACCGTTGACATATTTGCGTCGCATACACGTCGATTACCAACCCCGGTTACCCAATTCGGATCGCGCTACGTCGCCGCCGGCGCGTTCCCCAAATTCAAAAATAGCCGACAACGCATGATGTCGTAGTGACTCTCTTTGGTTTTTGATTCAATCTCCCGAGTCTGGCACCGCCATGCCAGCACTTTCCCCAATCCGGAGAACTCTCCATGAAGCAACCTTCGGTCTATTTGAAGATGCGGGTCCTCGGTGCTGTCGACACCGTCGAAGGGCGAACCCGGCATGAACGCGTTCACAATGTGGCCGCCATGACCTTCCTCGACGAACAGGGCAACTCGCGTCAGTTCACCTGGCGGACCATTCAGACCTGGTTCTACCGTTACAAAAACCACGGCATCACCGGTATGACTCCTCAGCCACGCAAGGACAAGGGACAAGTCCGCAAGGCCACGCCCGAGGAACTGCTCGAAGCCATTAACGCCGCCCAGCCCCACTTCCACAACAAACGCTCCAACAAGCGAGCGATCTATCGCTTCTGTATCGAACGGGGGTTCCTGCAAGCCGACCGCATTGCTCAAACCACTTTTTACCGCTTCATCCGAGAATACGATCTGCTCGCTCCCGTAGATGTCCTTTACCGCGGTTTGATCGCACTTAGGAATTAGAATAGCCGAATAGTTATTGAATTGCCAGTCGTCGCTTACGCTGCGAATTTGGTAAAGGAATTGACTTGTTAAGTCGGTTTTTCCCCGCCGTCTTTGATCGGTGATAAAACGTACCTCGCTCCTACCCCGCCTCGGGTCTGTACAATTTTCCTTTTCCATTTTGCTGAGGCTTACTCCTTGGGCGAGGTGCGGTTTTACCGCAGCGAGGAGGAATGGAGTTCGATCGCTGAACGGCTCAAACAGACCCACTGTCCGCACTGCAAAGTGGTCGGCACGCTGATTCAGCACGGCTTTTTGTTCGGCTATGACGAACGCAACCCCCAGAGCCTCGTGCCGGACTACACCGGCCCATCGCAACACCCCGGTCTCGGTCATCAGACTGCTCAAAAAATTCCCTGGAATTCGGCAAAAACACCCTTCAAAATGCAAAAAATCCATACAGCTTTAATTCGGCTACAAATGCGACCAGAATTCGGTTCGGGACACCTCGCCCACTGCTTCGACTGCCAAAAAAACTTCAACAACATCGACCTCTTGCTCACCCTCGATTACGACTTCCTCACCGCCGTCGATTTACTCGAACGCTGGCTCAACGAATATCAAACCCGACAAGCCAAAAAGTAATTAGTCGCAGGAAGCCCGTTCCTCTACGAACCTCTGCTGTTCACGGCGAACGGCAGCACCTCGCGCCGGACTACGCCGGCCCATCGCAACACCCCGGTCTCGGCCATCAGACCGCTCCAAAATTCCCTGGAATTCGGCAAAACACCCTTCAAAATGCCAAAATCCCTACAGCTTTAATTCGGCTACAAATGCGACCAGAATTCGGTTCGGGACATCTAAGCGGGATAGGGCGCTTTAGTTCGCGTCCATAGCGGTGTGCGACTGCGACTCTTTTCGAACGGAGAAATCCCTCTCAAGTGTTAACCGGATTGGTAAAGTTTCCGGGCGAGAAAACTAGGGTACAGTTGGGTTGACATATGACTGGTAATATTTCGGCCTTCAGACGCATGAGTTCGCGTTGCCAGTAAAGATAGGCCGCTTCGCTGATTCGAAGACGCTGACAGTAAGCTCGAATCGGTTCGTTGCTGGAACGCGGATCCCGAATAATCTTCTTCCAAAAAGCTTCCCGCTGCAGATCCCTCGCATGATGCTTTGACATGAATCAAACTCCCGATGGTTAAAACCACCAGGATAACTCCCCCGACAAGAAGGGAATTCACGGAACGGACTCAACCTTATGCCGTCGGACGACGCAACTGTCTCTTCTTCGGTTCCGACAACGGCGGACGAATCTTGGCGATTCCTTCCAGCTTCACCGCCACCTGACTGATGCACAAAATCAATCCCTGGGAATATCTCCGCGATGTGCTGATCCGCCTGCCGATCACACGAAAGAGCAGCTTCCCAGGTTGCTGCCTTACAATTGGATGAAAAACGACTGAACAGCGAAGAGTTGGTTCCACTAAGATGGGTTGTCCGACCCGTCGTTGGCGGAACAGATACCTTATCTTCCTGAGAAAATTTTAGTCGCATCACTGGCCAAGAGGAGTTCAGGCCCAACATCATTCGGTAGTGATTGGTAAGTTCGCTCATCCTTGCAAACGAACAAATCCGAGAACTCCTTGCTGCAGCTACCCACTAAAATTGGAGGAGAATCAAGAATTACAACAATTATCCGGTCTGAGAATAGTAAGTGCTTCTAGGCTGAGTTCTCTTGAACGGATTCTCAATCGATTCCAAGTATTGCTTTCGTATATTTTTCGGTTCGTTTTTCATGATTAACTGTTCTATCCTATCAATAATGGGTTTTCTAAATTCATTCAAGACACTGTATTCTACTATCGGAGCACCCGAATAAAAAAGTGCTCTTCGCAAATTGAAATACAATTCGTCGTCTTCTATTAGCATAAATCCTTGACAGCTGAAATCATAAATTTGACAATTGTCAAGATTGAATTCTCCGCGACTTTTAGTATCAACCAGCAGATAATTGTCGAGATTGCTTGCAAGAGGTTCAGGTAAGATGAAATTGGCGTCCATTTTGATTCTCGTTATATAAAAAAACAGAGTAAAACCAGTTTTTTTGTGAGGCATTTATTAGACCATGAAGGCAATGAGCTTTTTTTGTTCAGGAAATATTAAGGTATTGAATATAGGTCTCCGATTTCACGGCTAGGAGGATAGTAAGTCATTCTCTTGTTCGTTTCAGTAAAATTAAATATATCTAAGTTTCCCTTTTCGTCGAATCCTATGATTCTAGAATTTGAGTTTCGAAATTTATAAAGTAAATCCTGTACCCCTCACGTAATATTTGCCGTTTTTTGCGATTTAATTACTAGAGGAATTGGCCCTCTCTTGAACAAAAGATCGCCGTGATCGACGAGAGCACGGCGTAAAGCAATTCGATCGATACGGCGAGCTTCCTGCTCGAGCAACACTCCCGAAGGAGATTTTCCTTCCTCCTCCATAGCTCGGTTCCGATGGATTTCAACAAGCTCTCGGAACTGATCGCGAGATTCTGTCGCGACTCTCTCCCGACTTTTCCAAAGCGCCTCGGGAGTAGGACCCAGACCTCCTCTCGGTCGAGCCAAGGCATTGGCTTCCCGTCGAGCCGCCTCCACATCCTCAGCGTTCCACACTTCCGGATGGCCTTCCCAGGCAGCTCTACGTTCGATTCGACTTTTCAAAGATCCTATGCCCGCTTCGATCGCACCGTTATATTGTGGCCTCCTCGGCGGAGAGTACAAGCCGAACACGCCTTCTCGCTGCAAAAATTCTTGGACCACTTCGGCAATAAACGGAGAACGGCAGCGCCTCGTGCCGGACTACGCCGGCCCCTCGCAACACCCCGGTCTCGGTCATCAGGCCGCTCCAAAATTCCCCGGTATTCGGCAAAACACCCTTCAAAATACCAAAATCCCTACAGCTTTAATTCGGCTACAAATGCGACCAGAATTCGGTTCGGGATAACAAGCCTTCAGCCTCAACCATGCGGGCAAGTCGGTCACCACCATTCTCGACGACGCTCACCTCATGGATATGGCCTGTCTGCGAAAGTTGCGGCTGCTCTTCGAAGACTTCCCCAAAAACCACAACCTCATCCTCATCGGCCAACCCAGCCTGCTCGCCAACCTCGACCTCGGCGTCAACCAGGACATCAAAAGCCGAGTCACTTACTCCGTCATCGCCAAACGGCTCGGACCCGATTTACTGCGCGACTTCCTTCTCCGGGAACTCGATCGCATCGGACTCGGCCACAATACTTTTACGCAACCCGCCGTCGATCTCATCGTCCGCGCCGCCGACGGCATCCTGCGTAAAGCCCGCAATCTCTGCGTCGGCTGCCTCATCGAAGCCGTTCGATCCGCCAATAAAACCGTGGACATCGACAACGTCAACCGCGTCCTCCTGCAACCCCACTGGCAAAAGAATCCGACCTCGCCGATTACTGATTCTCAGCGCCCCCGTCGGAGAAACGATGATCCAACCCGATCTACTACGCCGCATTCGCAACGATTTGCCCATGCCCGTCACCATCGCCACGCTGGGAGCCGATGGGCCACCTTCGAAAATGAGCGAAGGTTACTTCCGCTTCCTCTGCCCCAACTGCGGCGAAATGCGGGCTACCGTCAACCCACGCAACAACCTCGCCCACTGCTTCGACTGCCAAAAAAACTTCAACAACATCGACCTCTTGCTCACCCTCGATTACGACTTCCTCACCGCCGTCGATTTACTCGAACGCTGGCTCAACGAATATCAAACCCGACAAGCCAAAAAGTAATCAGTCGCAGGAAGCCCGTTCCTCTACGAACCTCTGCTGCTCGCGGCGAACGGCAGCGCCTCGTGGCCGACTACGCCGGCCCATCGCAACACCCCGGTCTCGGTCATCAGACCGCTCCAAAATTCCCTGGAATTCGGCAAAACACCCTTCAAAATGCCAAAATCCATACAGCTTTAATTCGGCTACAAATGCGACCAGAATTCGGTTCGGGACACCGGAGCCAGATCCGCCTGCGGACAGGAAGCTTTGCACTCCGGGCAGACCAGCGATCCCCCCAGATGCTTCAACTCGATTTCGACCTTCTTTTCTTGCAGAGAAAAGTTCACTCGCTCCACGTGCCAGGAGGAATCCAGGACCAACAACAATTGGTGGTGATTGGTTATTTCGATCATCCTTCCAGACTAACAAGTCCGAGAACTCCTTACCGCACTTACCCACTAAAATTGATTAAGAACCAGATTTTATTTTACTCAACCCAAAAAAATCTGGCGGGCAAGCAATGGATCATTAACTTCGGTATATGCGATTGGTTTTATATTGTTCAAAAAATCTAAGCCATAAAGTGACTCTCCTACAATTTTTAGAAATTCTTCTGATTTTCCATTGTTATATAAATCAAGATTTGCTGCCGAATCTCTCAATTCCCCAAATGGCGCTTTTAAGGTTGTCAAACAATATTCGAATGTGTTTTGTATAATTTTTTGGTTTTTTGGATTTAGAGACTGAATCACTGGCATGAGCCACTGATGAGTAATTTTAATTACATCTTTTGGATCTTCCGATGAGTATTCGAGGAAATCAATTTTGTTAACAAATTGTAGCCTTTCGAGCAGATCCCATATTTGTTGAAATATAAAATAATTTGAAATTAACATAGACTCATCTTATTTGCGGGTATAAAGTTATCGGCCTGCCATATTCATCGAGAATAATTTTAGCTTTAGTTAAATTTGTGATTTCCGCGCCGGTACCTCTTTGAAATCCTCTTCCAATAGTTTTCAGCATGTCAATAGTGATTGAGTAGCCGCCCACATGATATCCTCCTGGAAACTCAGCTTTAAAGGCAGCTTGAGCTTTTTCTATAGCTTCTAGCATTGACTGGTAACTGGTAAATTGTGAGGAGTCCTGCAAGATAGGATTGCCTCTTCTATCAACCTTGACTATCCCGGTGTCTGGGTCAATTCCCCTCACAGCTCGATCTTTCAGCTTATTTTCGGGAATAGAGGGCGAATGTCTGTGTAGAAAGTGATTATCCTTAGGACCTGACCCTGCAATCTCAGTCAATTTTTCCAAAGCCTTAGCTTCTTTTTGCGCTTCAGTCAATATTTTTGTTGCTGCTTCGCTGCCGGTAGCACTTCCCTTCTCGGTAACTGACTTAAGTGTTTTTCCTTCTTTAGCGAAACTTGATAACTGTTTCAAAGTTTGGAAGAACTTTGCCATCCCTAGTCCGCCGAAGAATTCTCCAGCAGTCTTCATTGGATTATTGATTGCATTAGAAGTAATATGCTCTAAGACTCCGACTGGATCGGAATAGATGGCATCAAAGGCTTTGCCTAAGTTCCTGATAGTCTCTAAAGGATGGGTGATCGAATGCACTGTTGAAGCTACAGATTCGTATACACCACTTGTAAAAGAAGTCGCTCCATCGCCACTCAATCCTAAAAGCGTTTTTGCGAATAAATTTAAATTATTCCATGCTTTTATGCCGGAATTAGGATTGTCAAATGGATCAATTCCAACGGTAGCGCTGCCATACGCGCTTCCTAGCAGTTGCTGTGGATCTTGCAACCCACTCGGATCGGTCCCATCGACCGGGTCATTCCCGCAGTACTCGCTGACGTTATTGGTCCCTCCTCCAAAATACAGCGGATCATTTTCCAGCCACTGACCTGTCTGCGGATTGTACTCCCGATTCTGTGCGAACACCAGCCCCGAGGTCTCGTTCTGCATCAAACCCGTGTAGCCCAGCGTACCGCGTTGGCTGGCACTGCTTTCGTACACGATGTTGCCGTACGCATCGTAATCGGTCTGATCGAGCAGGGTAGGCGAAGTTCCGTTCACCACATCCCGGATACTCCCTTGAGCATCTTGCACCAGCCAGACTGGCGTGCCGCTGGCACTTCCCAGCCGGCCATAGACATCGGTCGCCCCATCGCCGTTCAGATACCCCACCAGCGTCCCTGAATCGCTCTCGAAGACCAGACGTCCGTTCACGTAATCGTACTGAGTATCCGAGAGTGTCGTCCAGGAGGACCCCACTTTCTGCGCATAGACCGCTTCGATGACGTAGCCGTTGACGTCGTGCGTGTACTGGAAGCGATACTCCGTGCTGCCCACGAAATGATCGGCCTCGACCAGCTGATTGTTGAAATCGTGAATGTAGGTCCAGGATTGCCCGCCCGCGATCAGCACCTTGCTGTCGAGATTCCCTTCGCTGTCATAGACATAATTCCAGGTGCCGTCGGAGTATTGGCGATTCAGGACCGGTGAGGTGCCCGTGCGGTTGCCGCCCGCGTCGTAGGCGTAGCCGTGGTAGCCGTCGTTGGTGAGTTGCCCAGCCGCATCGTAGGTGAAGGTTTTCGTCCCGGCATGGCTGGTGGCCGTCGAGACCTGATTATCCGTCGTATATGTGTAGCCGAAGGTAGGGCCCCAAGATGTTGAAATCGACGTCAGCTGTTCCTTGGAGTTGTAGCCGTAGGTGATGGTCCCTTCGGTGATCGACTTTGTGGCCCCAATCGCGTCGGTGACGGAATTCAAGCGCCCCGCCGTGTCGTAACTGAAGGTGGCTTTCTCGGCGTTTACTCCCATCGTTATCGTTCGGTTCGATAGACGGTAGTCGGTGTCGTAGGTGGAAGTCTGGCTATAGATACTGCCAGAAACCAAGGAGGTCAAATCGCCGTTGTTGTCGTAGCCGAGCGTGAAGCTGACACCAAACGGACCAGATTGGGAAGTCATCTGGTTTTCCGTGTTGTAGCCGTAGGTATACTTATTGGTCGTTCCTGAGTAACCGGCGGTATAGAGGCGACCGTCGCCATCATAAGTGTAAGTGATTACCGAGCCGCTGCCGGCACCGGTGCCAGACCAGGTAACCGAAGTTACTTGATCGTCGGCATTATAAGCGTAGGTCTTCGTTCGACCCAAGGAATCGGTCTGGGTGAGAACGTTGCCATCGGCGTCGTAAGTGGTATAGAGCGCGGCTCCGAGCGTAGTGCCCTGGCTTTGAACTCGAGCGATTTCTCGACCGTCTAAATCGTAGCGGAATGTCGTTAGTGTTCCGCCGGCATCGAGTAGAGTCAGCATGTGCCCATCGGCGTCGTAGGTCATTCGGGTCACGTGACCATTGGCGTCCGTGGTGCTCGTTTCTCGACCGCGTGGATCGTAAGAATTAACGGTTGTGTGACCTGCGGGATCCGTGGTGCTCAGGAGGTTTCCTTGAGCATCGTACGTATAGGACGTCGTTCCGAGGGGCGAAGTTTCAGAAGTGAGCAATCCGAGCGAGTTGTAAAGGTAGCTGGTCGTTACCCCTTCGCTATCCGTGGAAGTGGCGACCGTGCCATCTTTGTTATAAGTTGTGCTACTGGTTTCACCATCGGGACCAGTCTCCGATTTAACTCGTCCCATGTTATCCAGAGTTTCGGAGGAAGCTCCTCCTTCGGCATTGGTGGATCCGGTCTCTTCGCCATCGGGATTGACGGCATCGCTGGTACTGGTGGTTGTTATCCCCGGACCCGATTCGGTGCTTCCTCGCTGGTCTCCGAATGTGTTAAAGGAATTGGTATCTGTCAGACCGGTTTGAGGGTCGACTTGGCTGGTCATCTCGTCGAGAGCATTCCAGTATTCGAGCTCTTGCAGGCCAGCGTTATCCACGGTCTTATAAGTTCGCCCCAGTATGTCGGCGTATTTAGCGGAAGTAAAGCCTCTGGCGTCGAGAACAAACGATACGTCTGTCAATTCGTTCGTGCTGTACTGAGTGCTATTTGCGTAGGCATCGGTCGATTTTTGCAACTGACCGTTGCCATCGTAGGTGTTCGATGAGGCGGTTGTCGGAGTGACTTCAGTCAGAATGTTACCATCGCCATCTTTTGTCCAAGTGGTGACGCCCAGAGATGCAGTTCCTACCCCATCAGCTTCCGCCGTGGTTTCGTAAGCGCCGTTTAAGAAGTTATCGACGGTGACTGGATTGGATGTTATCGTCCCGTAGTAGGATATTCCAGAAACCACTTGTTCATAATTGCCTGATTTGACGTAGGTAGTGTCGGTCTCGCTAGCTGCGCTAGTCCCAAACCCTGCGATCTGTACGGTTTCGCGAAGATTTGGGTAGTAAATGGTGTGCGTATCAGAATTTGTCGGGGAGATTGAATCGACTACACGGCCGGAGATGTCCTGCACTGTTGTAGTTGTGGCTGCATCTACTGTACCGTAGGCCTCGGTAACTGAAGATGACAGGCTTCCGCCGGCGCCTTCGTAAGTATAGTAAGTGACTCTAGCACTCGGGTCGATGCTTTCCAGTAATTGCCCGCCTGCATCATAGATCGATTGGGTGTAGCGAGTGAGAGGGGCACCCGAGGCATCATAACCTGCTTGGGTCATCAAAGTTGTGCGATCCCCTGGATCGTATTGGTAATAAGTCTTATTGCCACCAGGGGAATCCACTTCACTGACTTCGCCGTTGGCCCCGTAATAGGTTACGGTTGATCGAGCCAATGAAGTTCCAGCCGCTTCGATCATGAGCGTCTGTCGCTTATAAGAATCGTAAGAGAAATCCGTATACGATAGATCCGAGGATTCGATCTGAGCCAAAGTGCCGTTGGGATTGTAGTAGTAGTCGGTGTAATAGCCATTACCATCCTCGGTCCACTCGAGGTGACCGAGGGAATCGTAATAGGAACTGGTGGTTTTTCCAGCCGGGTCTTGATGGAAAGTAACGAGTTCGTGGGAATCGCGAGTGAATAGTTCGTAATTTCCATCCGCGTAATCGATCTGCGTCGGGTAACCATTACTGTCTAATATATAAGAAGTTTCTTTCCCATTGGTGTCGGTGTAGCTGGTCATGTCACTATGGGACCAGGTCCAGGATTCCGTATCCCCAATCTGATTAATGGTGTCGGATTTCCGCGCTCGCAAATCCATCCAGGTTTTGGTGTACTCGCCGTATGAGCCAGTTGGTGTCGTAATCGCGACGGGAGTTCCTTCTAGTGCGGTGTCCAGTGCGAAAGTGTTCGCAGGCTCTAGAGAGTAGCCGATCCCCGCGCCATCCGTACTGCCTTCTCCTTGGCCCGATCCAGGATCGTATGTGTAATTGGTTGTGTAAGGGCCGTTCTGAATGGCGGTGAGTTCGTGAGCCGCTCCATAACTATAAGAGATGTCATTCCCCGGACTTCCTAAAGTGTTGATGACATAAATCGAAGTCAAGGAATCGCCGCTGTGAGCTACAACATAGTCATGTGATGAGGTCTGAATGCTGCTGAGTTCATCTCCGGAATAGTTGAAATAGGCCGTGGTCCCATCAAGTGTAGTAATGGTTTGAATAGAGTCCGCTCGTCCATCGCCGGTAGCGTCTCTGTAGGTGACGTACAATTGTTGATTAGCCGCATCCAGTCCGTACCAATTAGTTTCCATGCCAAGCGAGTTGAAAAGCGTTTCGGAGCCATCGGGAGCAAGGTAAGTAAAGGTTTTTCCGGAACCACTTCCAAAAGAGGTCAATTTGCCGTGGTCGCCATCCATGCCATCAACGTAGCTTTCGGGGCCAGTTCCTGTACCTGTCCCGGTGCCAGAGTCTTGCAATTCGAAGAATCGCCAGCCGCCGTTGCCGTAGACCCTCAGTTCACCCGCGGGGAGCATGGGAGGTGGGGAATACGTACCAGATCCGGATCCGGTTCCCGTGCCACCCCCTCCGCTTCCTCCTCCGCCACCACCCCCGCCGCCACCCGTACCTGTTCCTGTCCCGGTCCCGCCGCCACCGCCGCCATCACCACAGCAACAGCAGCAATCACAGCAACCATCGCTTCCCGTGCCGGTTCCAGTTCCTGTCCCCGTGCCCGTGCCGGTTCCAATGCTTGTGCCGGTACCTATTCCCGATCCAGTTCCAGTTCCAGTACCGACGGTTACGGGGTTATGAACAATTGCGACAACACTCGTGCCTGTACCAACACTACCCGTCCCCGTGCCGGTTCCTGTACCACCACCGCCAGTACCGGTACCCGTTCCTGTACCCGTTCCAGTTCCAATGCTACCTGTGCCTGTGCCACCGCTTCCCGTCCCAGTGCCGGTCCCCGTCCCTGTTCCGGATCCATGTTCGCAGCAGCAGCAATCGCAACAGCCATCCCCTCCTGAACCCGTCCCTGTTCCTGTGCCTGTCCCTGTCCCCGATCCACTGCCTGAACCACTTCCGCTGCCCGAACCTGAACCGCTATCCGTGACCGTTTCACCGGGAAAATGTACTTGCTCGACCGATCTGATGTGAACGAGTCGATCAATTCCCGCCACGTTCCAACCTGCTCCGTAAGCGTTATTAATCACTTCAGGTAATCCAGAGCCTGTTCCTGTACCCGTTCCAGATCCGTGCCCGGCCGGCACGGTTCCGTTTTGAAGCACTTCAACAATTGTTGACCCAACGATCCGATAAGGTTCTGGAGGGCCACCGGTACCCGTGCCAGTTCCAGTCCCTAAACCAGTACCAGTACCCGAACCTGTTGCAGGATAAGAGTAACTAACATCCAAGATGTATTGGTATCGGTCTGTCACCGGGACATCCGACGGCACTTGAATGGCGGTCGTGATTGTGTCGCCACCATGGAATGACGAGAGATCCACCGTTTCTGTCGTCGAAGAAGCCCAGGTCACCGTCTCGCCCGAACCGGTTCCCGAAGAAACCATTCGGGCATCCCATTCCAAGGTAACGGTCATTGAATCCGGCAAGATTTCATTGGACGAGAATGCGACCGGCATTTGGAATGTGTAGTCGATTATCGGGCGTGAATCCACGAAATCGGAATTGTAAACTAATCCGATTCCGGCAGAATTCGCCGTGCCGGGACTGGTATCCAGGTCGAGAGGATAATTCGCATTTACGTTGCCAGTCTGCGGTCGGGCACTACCGGAGAAGGGATCCCAAGTCAATCGATAGGCAGATCCCGGATCTGGTTGTAGGTCGTAGACTTGCGAGCCCGAACCCGAGTCACTGCCACTTCCGCTTCCGGAACTTCCAGTTCCGGTCCCAGTACCCGTCCCGGAGCCTCCACCGCCTCCTCCCTCGCAACAGCAGCAATCGCAACAACAATCTCCCGTCCCGGTTCCGGTTCCGGTTCCGGTTCCGGTTCCGGTACCAGTACCAGTACCAGTACCAGTACCACTACCACTACCCGTGCTTACTGGATTATGACTTATAGCTACAACACTCGTTCCCGTGCCTACACTGCCTGTACCCGTCCCCGTGCCGCCGCCACCAGTGCCAGTTCCGACACTCCCAGTTCCGGTGCCACCGCTCCCCGTTCCCGTTCCCGTTCCTGTTCCTGTACCCGTACCACACTCACAGCAACAGCAACCGCCAGTCCCGCTACCTACGGTTCCTATGCTAACCTCAGCGGAGCGTTCGCGATTCGTGCTTAATTGACCGTTAAGCGACAGTAAAACCGTTGGTTTTATGGCTGCCCGTGCATCCATGCGTCCGTTAGGTGTCGATTCGACGATGATTATTGCAGAGACTTGACCTGCAGCGAACGTGATCGTGTCGGAGTGGAGTAACGATTTGCCTTGCCCGGTCTGCTCGTAAAGTCGATAATCTTCCCAACGCTTAGCTGTTCCGCTCAGAGTGAAATTCACCGTCGAGGCTTGCGAAGGATCGCCCGTTCTCCAGACTAAAAATTCGCCAGTTTTCCCCGAGTTCGTCGTGGGGAACAGGGCCGCCACTCGCGTTGCATGCCCCGAACCCGAAGCAGCTAAATCGCTTTGTGTGATCGCTCCTAAGTTTACAGTCGTGGTTACTTGGGTTGTGGTGGAGGATTGACCGAGGAGAGCAAAAGAAATATTGCTAGCGGCACGGACATTGTTTGTGGGAATTAACGAAATTACTGCTGTATTTTGGCCAATTCCAAAGGAAATGGTCCCTTGGGCCCCATTATTGCTGAGGGTTGCGCCGGAGGCCGCAATCGTGAAATCTTTGCCAATTGATGCGGACCCACCCAACTGGAATGCAATACTTCCGGATTGGCTGGGATCACCGTCTCGCCAAACCAGAATTGTAGCGGGATTGCTTGCGTTCGATGCATTCCCGTTTATGGTTGCGACATGGAATCCAGGAGTAGGTAAATTCGGGAGATTTTGATAAACGGACGAAGGGACCGAAGTGCTGGATGAGCCAGAACCTAAACCGGAATTGCCAGTCGGCGTATTCAATGAGGCGTTAGAAATCGGGGAACTTTGCAAAGGGGCGACACTCGGCGTGGCGCTGAGAGAGGGATTTTGTAACCCAGTCGCTTGCGCTGGAATTGAATTTGCCGATTGATGTAAAGGTCCGCTGCTGAAAAGAGTGGGAGTCGCAGTCGAATATAGATCCCCAGACCACTGAAAAGGCGTGCTGGAAAGCGGATCAAAGGCTGCACTGGTTCCTGTCGAGTTTTCCGCTCGAGTGCCAGCGTATGCATTTGCGGTCAGTTCCCAATTTCCAAAGCCGGATTCGCGGAAAAGTTCAACTGAAGAGAAGGTTTGACCTCGATCTGACAGTGTAAAGGTGTCCTTCAGGTCCACTGAACTATCAAAACCCAAATCAAAATGCTGCTCCAAACCGCCACTCAGCGGACCATACGCAAAATTACCCAGCAGCGCTGCTGCAGGGCCACCCACAAAGGCGCTGACCGAATTTCGATCTTCCATCGAACCCAAGCTGGGCTTTAGAATTGGAAATATGAACCGTCGCTTGCGAGACTGGGGGAAAAATTTGCGTAAGGGTGCTGTCAAAAGCAGAGCAATCAAACGCTTCATGGACGGGGCTCCGGGACCGGGGGCCGATCAAGATGCTCAAAGAATATCTTTTGCTATCGCATGCTGTCAATTGAATTTCTGAAATTTAATTTGGCAGACTAACACACTTCGGCTAAGTTGTTGAGGTGGAATTTGGAACATTTTTTTCGGAACTCAAATCATGCCCGCTAGCTCTTTCTGGATCATCGGAATTAATCGTGAATTTGCACCAGTGGGATCTGTTTTACCTTGGGATACTTTTGCACAACTGGGTTATCGAGTGCGAGTAGCGGAGGCTTGCGATGCTCCTGCAAATTGGAATCGTATTCTTACCGAAGCGTTGGACGAAAAGATCGAAGCTGTTTTCTGGATGGATGCGAGATTGCGATTTGAGCCCCCAGCGCTCGAACGACTTTTCAATACCGGCCACGATTTTATTTCAGGAGTATATCCCAACGAAGAAAGTAGTGGTTTTAATTGCGAAATTCCATTATCTGCCTATCCCTTGCAACTTGGACAAGGCGGAGGAGTTATCGAGGCACGTTTTGCGGAATTAGGATTCACCCTGATGCGTCGCGCACTTTTGGAATCTTTACGTGACCGTCAACGATTGCCCCGGTGTAGCGATCTTCGAGGTAGGGCCATCATCCCTTTCTTTGCCCCCCTGGCAATCATGGAGAACGGAATTCATCGGTATCTCGACGAGCAAAGAGCATTCTGTGAGAGAGCAAGATTGTGCGGATTTCCATTGCGAGTCGATACTTCTCTGCGGATTTGGAGAATGGGTTTCAGTTCCCTTAGTTGGGAAGACGTTCAGTCCTCGCGTCCCCGCCAATCCTCGGCTCAGTTCCACCTGCGGCCTGGAACCACGTCGGCTAAATTTCACACAGTATCAAGCCTAGCTGATAGCAAGAATTCGGTTACGGCAAATAGTTTTGATTACGAGAAAGTCAATGAATCAGAATTGGACGATCCGCGATTCGACCAACCCGCACTGGTAGAGGGCAAGAGACGGCGGAAGTATTTTATTTGTTCAACTCCTTGTTCCGGCTCATCCATCTTAACAAGGCAATTATTCAACGCGGGTATTGGAATCCCGCATCTGTATTTTAATCCTACCCATTTGAATAAGCTGAGCGAGCACTGGGGGCTCGGAAAAGACGACCCCGCAAGATTTATTCAAGACCTCCTGGATAGAAGGACCACTTCGAATGGAGCATGGGGAGCACGGCTTTACTGGGCGCAAGTGGAAATTTTCAGAGAAGAACTTGAAACACTTTTTCGAGATAGCCTGTTTCTTTATTTTTACCGCGAAGATATTAATGCCCAGTCTCTTTCCTACCATTTGAGCCGTTCCTCAGGTATTTGGAGTTTAGACGGGAGTCGGACGACTCGGCCAGATTCTGAAGATAGATTGGCCGACCTCCAAGCAGTCAGAGAGGCGGAGACGCTGATTCGTTCAGAGAATAGGTGTTGGGAACAATTTTTTCGAGATCTCAAGATCGAGCCTCTCAAAATTCGATATGAACATTACACTACAAACCAGCATACACCCGTTATCAAGATCGCTGAGAAATTGGGTCTTACTAGAAACGAATTTCGGATCCCTCCTGCGGAACCGTTCGTAGCACACCTCTCTTCTGAAATGTCTGAAGCAAAAGCTCAACTCAGGGAAGCGTTAAAAATGCCTCCGGAGCCGGTTCGGCGAATATCACCTATACCAGCATCAAGAAAATTTCCGCGAAACTCCATGCGGACGGTAGCCACGAAACTAGCGGAGAGTTTTCCTCGCATTAAAGCGTATGCTTTGACTTATCCTGCAAATATCGAAAGTCTCAATTTGACGCTCGATGATTTTCGAAAGTCGGATTGGGGCGAGGAACCGGAAGTATTCGTTCAGCCTTCTGACTGGCCCAAAGGAAAAGATTCCGCTTCAAACAACTATAAAAGAGCGTTACTAAAAGCTTTGGAAGATGACTGTGATTTTGCACTCATCCTAGAGGACGATATTCGCGTCACCCAAGCACTCCGTCACAATCTGATCACGAATCCGTTAATCCATCGAGACCAGTGCGATTACTTCAGTTTGTTCATGCCCGATTTGATCAATTCCCCGTGGGAACGCAGCGAAAATCATTTGGGCTATCGATTAGCCAAACCACTATACGCCGGCCCCAATCGAATGTGGGAAAAACATCGCATCTGGGGCAGTCAGGCCTACTTGTTATCACGCCGCTTTCTTAAAGCAGCTGTGGATTTGTGGGATCAGCTGACAGAAGGTCAGGATGCACGGGTCATCACTGTGTGTTCCCGTTTTCAATTGCCTTTGTGGTACCCAAGTCCCTGTCTGATCGAACATGTACCCTTGACGACTGCCTTTGGAACCCCTTCCGCTTACGCACCTGACTTCGACCGGGATCACCGTTTGGAAATCTTAAGCGGTTTCCAGCCTCCCGAAGAAGTGCCCGGCTGGCTGACTTATCCGGAAGCAAAGCTTTTATGGGAATTGGCAGCAGGAAAGAATGTTCTCGAATTGGGTACTGCGGGGGGTAAATCGACCGTTTGTCTGGGACAACAGGCGAAAAGGGTTCTCACGGTCGACATCGAAGATCAATTGGAAGCTACGGAGTGGGTGCGACGATACGGTTTGACGGAGAAGGTGGAGTTTCGTCAGGGGGATGCGGGCAAAGTTTGTCGAGAACTTGAAGAAAAATTTGATTTGGTTTTCATAGACACCGAGCATGATGCTGCAAGTGTTTCTCGAGATATTGAATCGAGTCTACCCCTTTTAAAGTCTAATGGAATAATCGCATTCCACGATTACCCAGATCCCGGGTGGCCGGAAGTACGAAAAACGGTCGATCACTATGCCCGAAAGAATAATTGGCGCCGATTTGCCCAAGCAGAGTATCTCGGTGCATTTCGACTAAGTTAAGCTATCCGCAGATAGTTCAGATTGAAGAAATTAAACTGAGATCGCCTTCGTAAAGTGATTTTCTTTGGAGAAGCCCAAGTGGCTGCTAATCGAGTCGCCATTTTAGGTCTTTATCGATCGGGATCTTCTGCTTTGGCAGGGGCCCTCCACCAGATTGGAATTGATATGGTAAGTCCATTCTGGATGACTCATTTCGAATCGGACTGGCTTTCGAAGCAATTGCGGAGTTGGTGGAACGAGCCCTATCTTCGGGAAATGTTACCCCAAAATCAAAGAATCAAAATTTTACAGGCTTGGATGGCCGAGCAAGAGTCTCGAGGGGGCACTTGGATAGGCATGAAACATCCGTTACTTAGTCTTTGTGGACCAGACATTCTTGCCGCTTGGGGGAAACAGACACATTTCATTTGGACTCAAAGGCCGTTAACGAAATCGATTGAATCACTGATCAAAAAGTCTTGGTGGAAATCCTCTGAGGATGGGCTTCGAAGGTTGACGGAACTCGAGATACGGACACTCTATACCGCTATTCAAAAAAGGCTTTGGGATAAATTAGAAGAATTCTTTCGATCGCAACCCCATCTAGGAGTCGACTACTCATTAATGATGAATGATTCTCCCAGACAATTGCTACGGGTTTGCGATTACCTGGGATACAAACCGACAAATGCTCAGTTTTCTGAGGCCGTCCGACATATAATGCCTACATCACGGGAATAATAGAGTCTTTCTTCTTATCTTTTGCGCTTTTTGCGCAAACGTAAGATTTCACCTCGTTGAACTGAAACTTTCTATTTTGCCTATTTAGCGACTCAATCTCGCTATTTTATCTGGCAGTTGTCAGTCTGGAATAGATAGGTAATGGACTCCGCGGAATAGTTAAGGTCAGTTCAACGGGGTGAACAATTACGCGCAAACTTTTTGTGTATTTTATTAAATCGCGGTTTTGAGTTCTTTCGGGAACTCTTTGATGCGGATACGAACGGCCGCCGCCATCACCGCATTGCCTTTATCCGTCACGTGATAGCGATGCGCCCGCGGGACTTTCCGAATCAATCCATGAGCGCGCAACCTTCCCAATTGTCGCGAGACTCGTTGCGTTTGCCGACGCCGTTCAGCGGCATCCCGGGCGGGCTCGTTCAACGCTTTCAGGATGTCGTGGTTGCGAAACCCATTGATGCGATTATCGCCGCATAAGACAGCCAGGAATAGCTTCTGTTCTTCGGCGTGCATCAAGTTCAAGCCGCGTCGCTTCCGGTTACCCAGAGAGACGGGTTGACTCAGTTGGTCGAGTTGACGCACGGTGACCGAAGGAGCGTCCACAACGGCCAAAGCCTCGAGATAGCGTCGATTCGAAGCGCGGGCGACTTCGAGGTAGCGATAGAAATTAGACACGCCTTTGTTCATGGGGCACCAGGCCATTTTTTCGACCCCTTTGCGGATGCATCGACGGCGGACGTGGAACTCGCCTGGCTGGTTGATTACTGTTTCAATGCGGAGAATCCGTTCGAATTTGTCGTACATTTTCAGCCAATTGCCTTTCATGCGGTGCTTGACGCGTGTGCCCGGTGCCCGTTTCTTGCGGCCCAGAGTAAGAATTTCTCCGTCGAATTGAGGATAGAGCTTGCGTCCCAGGAATTTCATAAGGTCGTCGGCAGAGAACTGTTGAATCGAGTGATCGACCAGACGCGGGTAAAGAGCTTGTAAGTCTTCACGACTTCGGAACAAAACGTCCGTGCTGTACTCGGCTCGATCGATCACCCAGTAGTATTGGCAGCGGTTCAGCCAGTCTTTTTTCAATAGCGGATTGGCCCGGCGGACCCAACGGTCGAGAATTTTGATCCAATTCAAATGGGCAAAGCGATCGGCCAGACGTTGAGCGGCTTCGGGATTGTCGAGTTGAACGAAGGCATTATCGCTTTGAAGGAAGCCGATCTGCTTTTCGTTCATCTGGCGGGCCAGCCAGTCGTGACCGTTGACGTAGACTTGGACGCTGTAAGGAAAGAAGGTTTGGATGCGGACATGGATCAGTCCGAACTCGGGATCGAGAGAATAGAAATAGACGACGCGTTGCGGGCGAGACGTGAAGTACAATTCCGGTCGATCCTTGCCGGGACGCAGCTTGACGCCGCGACAGGTTTCCATGCAGCACAGCACGGCGACCAGTCCTTCCTTTAGACTGCGTTTGGCAATCTCCTCGCGGATGATCTGCTCTTTGGTGTGCTCCCCTTGGAGAAACTGATAAGGAGCACCGGCTTCGGCGGCGACTCGTTTGCCATGTTCCACCAGTTCTTCGGACAGACCTTCCAGGAAGGGAACGAAGTCTTTGCGACGCATGCCCAGTCCGCTATCGCAGAGACGGTGGAGATCTCCATTCTTGAAAAAGGGAAGATATCCTTTGAAAATCACGCGGTCGTGACATTCCAGAACGGATAGAATGGAATCGGCGAACTTCTTCGTAAATGAGTTGATCGTCGGCATGGCGTCGAGTCTCCAACGGTTGTGTGGTTACTTCCATTGGATAAACCGACGCCATGTTCGTTAATACCTAGGGTTGCGGGCATTGCCCGCGTTAAGCACGATCTTTAAAAGCTGGCTATCCGACCTGGGTCCAGAACTGGGAACGGTCTTGGAACTCGGTGAAATCGTTGATCCGATTCCCGGGTCTAAAGCGGGTAGCGGAACTAATTGGTCGCCAAACGCCGTTCTATAAACATCGTAACTTTTAGCATGTTTGTCTCGAATGACTTCAGGGGGGCCAAATTGTTTCTGGATCTCAAGCGGTAGCTCATTGAAGGTTGAGCGATCAATAACGAAATCGCCCCCCATCGAGGCCGACTGGAGTCGTGAAGCCGTGTTGACGACATGGCCCACCGGTTTACCTCCGTCCCAGGCAGCTTCCCCTGTTGAGGCTCCGGTACGGAATTTGTGTTCGGCGAGATTATCCGCCACATCCGAATTGTGATCGCCAGTGATTCGATTCAGAGATTCGGCAATTCGATAGGCATCCAGAGCGATCCGGAAATGGTAGAAGAAGCCATCCCCAGCCGTATCGATAAGTGAATAGTTGGCAGGATCGATGTGGTTTTTTAAGCGATCGAAGGCCCCCTCAATATACGAGGCTACTTTGCGTTTCATCTCCGCAGCGGCTTGAGGACCAGCCGTCTTTTCCAGAATTCGAACTCGTTCGGTGAATCCTTTGAAATCGGCGAAGAAATAAGTGCCTCGAACGACTTTGGAACGTAGATCGCTCGATTCTAAAGGCTGAGAAGTTTTCCCCCCAGGCGAGGGAACTGGATTGGCGATTTCTACTTTCGGTAATACCTCAGAATCTAAATTTCCCAGGAAATGGCGTAAATCTTCGGCCATGTCTTTGGCCGTGGTGTAGCGATCCGATGCCCGTTTTGATAAAGCCTTCAGACAAATTCGTTCCAATTCTTTGGGAATCCCATCATCAACTTGCCTGGGTGGCCGCGGTTCAAAGTTGGTGATTTGCTCCAAAAGTTCGGCTTGGGTATCGGCTTTAAACGGACGGCGGCCTAGCAGCATCTCATAGAAGACGATACCCAGACTGAAGATGTCGGATCTACCATCGACTCGGTGTCCTTCACCTCTGGCCTGCTCGGGACTCATGTAAGCCGGTGTCCCAGCAAATTTTTGCCCCTTACCGAGATTCTCTTCCTTGAGAGCCAGACCAAAGTCCACCACGAAGGGCTTGTTGGTTTCATCAATCAGAATGTTGCTAGGCTTGATGTCCCGGTGAACTAAATTCTTGCGATGGGCATAGTGAATGGCTTCGGCAATCGTGGCGATCAGTTCCGCCGAATCCTGAAAGGTCGGTCGAGAACTCTCAAGCTTTTGGGAAAGGGTTGCCCCTTGAATGTATTTGGAAACGATGAAACAGGGATATTCCGCAGTGTTCCCCACATCGTGGACGGGAACGATATTCGGATGATCGAGATTGGCTACCGTTCGAGCTTCCGCCAAATAGGCAGCAGCGTCATCGGAACTGCTGATCCGCTCTTTGTGCGGAACCTTGATCGCAACGGACCGTTGAAGCTGCTCGTCCATGGCCAAGTAGACGACGCCGAAGCCTCCTTTACCTAGGATTCTTCGAACGTGGTAACGCCCGATCAGAAGCGGCAACTGTTCATTATCGTCGAGTTGCTCGGGAGTTTTTCCAGGATAATGAGCGGTTTCGTCGGTGTCAGCCATATAGCGAATCGTCCATCGATTGTGGGTGGTGTTCGACTGGGAAATTGTAACGAATTCGAAGGACGTAGGCTAATGGGAAGAATTGGGTTCTGGATCAGTCGAGATCATTGCAAATCAGTTTTCAGAAAGAACCTAAACAACCAATCAGAATGTCCAAATGAGTTTTGCTTCAGTTTTCTTTTCGTTCTATGCTTTATATTCCTGTAATAATTTTGCATCCGGCAGACTTGGTTTGCGGAGAATGCTCGAATCCTAAATGCTTTCGAAATTTGGAGCGTTTTCGATGAGTTCAAATGAAGACGATGGCTATTATGAGATTGCCGGCCAAGAGATCGCCACAAAAGAACTTGTTCCAGCTATTTGGACCAAGGCATTCGCGTACGCTAACGGGAACACCACGACTGCATTCTCAATGTACATCAAGTTTCGAGTCGAGCAGTTAAAAAATACGGAAATGGAAAGAAGAGCTAGAAATCGAAAATTGTTTCTTCAGAGAAAGCTAGGCGAGGGCAAAGAGAAAGTTTTGGATGCTAGTTATCGTATTTTCCAATTATTTTCACTTTGTTTACTGACAATTTTGATAGTATATTTCATTCTCACTTTTTTACTCCGTCTTTAGTATCACAGAATGGTATCTATAACCTACACTATTGCATCTGCTACATTTAAAGCACGCCGGATAAGTTACCCCTTAAAAATCTTTTGGTTATGATAATCCAGGTATTTTTGATTCAGGCTATGCCCTTCAGCAGTCTCCAGTTTCTCCAAATCTAACTCGATAGCTCCAAAATCACACATGGCATGATGGTTCGGGCAAACGCAGAGGATATTATCGATCACGTCTGGCCCGTTATGAGGGGATCCCAGTGGCTTGATATGATGACCTTCCGCATAGCCCGAGCCGTCTGCAAGCTTGATACTTACGCCACAGATTTGACATTTGTAGTTGTGAGCCTTCTTAGTCCAATCTGCTAGCCTGGTGTCGCGTACGATCCGATAAGTAGTTGTTGCTATACGGGCAGGAGGTTCGCCGAGATCCACAGCCAGGGGTGCGTCGGTTAGCTGTTCACGTTGACCGTTGCTTTCGCTTCCAGATGATCGTGCCACATTCCGCTGGGAAGTCTTACTGTTTTCAATTTCCGTTTTTACCTTATTTGATTGTGCGAGCAGAGTCTTCGCACGTGCAGTCAATTGCCATTTACCTCTTGAAACGAGTTCGGCAAAACCGCGACCGGGTTTGTCCCGCATAGAAACAAGATGGCTGCGTGTCGTACTCGCTGAGAAAGTCTCGTCATTTAAAGGGAAATGTTCTTTTTCCGCTATTTTTCTTGCTGTTTCACCAATGTTCTTTGCCGATTCTGGCTTATTCAGCATCGCCATCGCGCGATGTATAATATGCGTCCGTTTACCTATTTCGCCAAAGAGGATATCAAATCTTTTGTTATCGGGATGCATCGGCACGTTAAGTTCATTCTCGGCCATCAGAAGTACTCCTTTTAGCAAGAATTAATTTTCGAATTAGATTGTAGCCTACCCCAGATACTCCCTCAACTCATTGAACGGATAGAACCAGGCCGGTTGCGGTGCATTGACCGGCTCCTTCAGCTTCTCGAATCGTATCGGTTTTCGGAGATACCACTCGCCCCCCTGGCGCGTCCTTTTGCTGTCATACAAATCGACTGAACCGATCAGGACCCCTCGTGGCAAATCATCGACGAGTATATCCCGAATACCGTAGTCTGCCATATCCATCATTTCGTGTTCAAAGGGACTTCTGCCTTTGGCGGCATAAATCATAACTCTGCCCCGGACCTTGGTTTCTTTCGAGCGATACTCGATATCCTTAATCCCGCGCATGATCGCCTCCGCATGCGGCTGGCGAATGCTCAACGCGTGCACCGGCGTGTAATGCTCGAGAATTTTTCTCAGTTGTTTGTGTTCTCTGGGATCTATCTCCTCGAGCTTCAGTAGGGTTTTGATGATTTCCTTTGGATCTCCGGGTGGCTTGTGCGATCGGGCCAGCTCAAGCAGTGTCTCGGTATAACGAAGATCGGAAATATCGCGGAAACCCACCAAATTTCCGCAACTGACTTTGAACTTTTCGAAAGCGGCCCCTTTTAATTCTTGCGGTGGAGCCAGTTGCCAGCCTTTACCTCCCAATTCGAAATCATCGTGGGCTTTTCTGCGCTTACCAGACTGAATTCGAAAGGTTTCCCAGAGAAAATACCGGCGTGGCCGCCCGATACCCACAATGAGAAAAACCTGACCAGTGGCCTCGAGCGCATTGGGAACTTTCGTATGAATTGTTAGTTCGGTAGCGTCAAACGGAGTTTCAGAATTTTCAAACGGCAGCAAGGTCGAAGTGGAATTGTGGTACTGGACGTAGTAGTTCATCTGATTCGATCCTCTATTTGATTGACGAAAATTATGCCTGAATTTTCAAACTTTGTTGCATTTTTCGGAGTCTGCAATTGCTGGAACTTTTCCTCATCGCATAATAGCCACTCTGGGTAGGACTTTTTGCTTACGCCGCCGATAGATCCCTCAGGGCCCGCGATGAACAACCCTTTCTTTGATCAGCCTATACTGAATTCTCCTTACGAGTACCCCACCCGTCACTGGGAACTCGATTCCGAAGGTCAGCCGACCCAGAAAATTCTGGAAACTCGACGCCGGGCAAGTTTCATCACGCCGATACCAAAGCCCAAAAAACGAAAAGCGAAAACCGCACAACAGGAGATGATCTTCGATGAGGGGCTGGGGCTCTCAAATGAAAAGCAGCAATACGATCAGACTTCAATGATCAATGAGGTCCGGTCCTTCGTCGATCAGTGGCGACGGCTATCGGACAACAGCAGCTGGGGCGTTACGCCGCAGACCGCCCGGCTCCTAAAACACTGGCGGCATCACCGGTTCAGCGCTATTCGACCCTTCTTTTGCCAGATCGAAGCTGTGGAAACGGCGATCTGGCTCAGCGAAGTGGCTCCCAGCTTCGCAGCCGGTCGCAAAGTCCTCGAAAATCTTCAAGCGGCCAATCAGGATGCCAACCCCGAACTGTTTCGCATCGCTCTCAAGCTGGCTACCGGGGCCGGCAAGACGACCGTCATGGCCATGCTGATCGCCTGGCAAACGGTCAACGCCGTTCATCATGAAAATAGCAAGCTGTTCACCCGAGGCTTCCTGATTGTCGCGCCGGGTCTCACAATCAAGGAGCGGTTGGGCGTTTTACTTCCCAACGACGCCAACAGCTATTACTCGAATTTTGAACTCGTCCCCGCTGACATGCTCGAAGACATCAAACGAGCAAAAATAGTCATCACCAATTATCACGCTTTCCGGCTACGGGAAAGAACCGACGTTTCTAAAGGAACCCGAGCTGCGCTCGAAGGCTGGCGAAAGGAAGAACTCAAGACGCTGGAAACCGAAGGCCAGATGATCCAGCGGGTCATGCCCGACCTGATGAATATGAAAAACGTTTTGGTCATCAACGATGAAGCTCATCACTGCTATCGGGCGAAGGTCCAAGATTCCGATGAAGAAGAACTGACCGGCGAAGAAAAAGATGAAGCGACTAAGAATAACGCCAAAGCGCGCCTCTGGATTTCCGGACTGGAAACGGTTAAGCGTCAACTGGGCGTCAACCGCGTTTACGACCTTTCCGCCACACCATTCTTCCTGAGAGGTTCCAACTACGCCGAGGGCACCCTATTCACCTGGACGGTCAGCGATTTTTCTCTGATGGATGCCATCGAAAGCGGCATCGTCAAACTCCCACGCGTTCCTGTCACCGACAATATCCCCGGTCAGGAAATGCCGATGTTCCGGAATCTCTGGGAGAATATCCGAAAAGATATGCCCAAAAAAGGTCGGGGTAAGAATGCGGAGCTAGATCCGCTGAAGCTGCCCACGCGACTCAAAACGGCGCTCGAAGCCCTGTACGGCCACTACGAAAAGACTTTCAAACTTTGGGAAGACGCCGGCATCAAAGTCCCGCCCTGTTTCATCATCGTTTGCCAGAATACCGCCATCTCTAAACTGGTCTTCGATTACGTTTCCGGTTTCCAGCGAACCAATCCCGATGGCACGACGAGCCTGGAGAATGGCCGACTCGCCCTGTTTCGCAACTTCGATGAAACCACTGGTAACCCCTTGCCTCGGCCGAATACATTGCTGATTGACAGCGAGCAACTCGAAGCCGGCGATGCGCTCGATACCAACTTCCGTGCCATGGCTTCGGATGAAATCGAACGCTTCCGCCGGGAGTTGATCGAGCGAACAGGCGATCAGCACGCCGCGGACAGCATCACCGATCAGGCACTGCTGCGCGGGGTCATGAATACCGTCGGCAAACCGGGTCGGCTCGGCGGCAGTATTCGTTGCGTGGTTTCGGTCGCCATGCTCACCGAAGGCTGGGACACCAACACCGTTACTCACGTGCTCGGCGTGCGGGCCTTCGGCACACAACTTCTCTGCGAACAGGTGATCGGTCGAGCACTCCGCCGCCAATCTTACGAAATCAACGAAGACGGCCCGAACCAAGGGCTCTTCAATGTGGAATATGCGGACATCTTCGGCATTCCGTTCGATTTTGCGAGCAAACCGACGATAGCAGCCCCTCAGCCTCCGCGAGAGATTATCCAAGTCAAAGCCATGCGGCCCGAACGCAATGCGTTGGAAATTCGCTTCCCTCGCGTCGAAGGCTATCGCGTTGAATTGCCCGAAGAGCGATTGGAAGCGGTGTTCAACGACGATTCAAAGTTTGAGCTCACACCGGAAATCGTCGGCGCTTCCAAAACGCAAAACGCTGGTATCATCGGCCAAGTCGCGGAAATGAGTCTCGAACACTTGCAAGACTACCGACCTTCCACCATCGTCTATAAGGTCACCGAACGGCTGCTCTACACCAAATTCCGCGATCCGGGACAGGATCCCCCCTTGAATCTGTTCGGCCAATTGAAACGCATTGTTAAACAATGGCTCGATACCTGTCTGGACTGCAAAGGGGGCACCTACCCAGCCCAGTTAATAGATCCGGCCCTGGCCGACATTGCCTGCAATCGCATCATCTCAGCGATCACTCGGAAACATCAGGACAAGAATCCGATCAAAGCCATGCTGGATCCTTACAATCCGGCCGGTTCGACGATGTTCGTCCGCTTCAACACTTCCAAACCCGATCGCTGGGAAACGGCGGCCCACAAATGTCATGTGAATTGGGTCATTCTGGATAGCGATTGGGAAGCGGAGTTCTGCCGGGTGGCGGAAGCTCATCCCAAAGTGTTTTCCTATGTCAAGAACCACGGCCTGGGATTCGAAGTCCCCTACCAGTTCGGCTCGGAAAATCGCAAGTACCGGCCCGATTTCATTGTTTTGATCGACGATGGGCGTGGGCCAACGGACCTCTTGCATTTAGTTGTGGAAATCAAAGGATTTCGGCGGGAAGACGCCAAGGAGAAGAAATCGACGATGGACACCTATTGGATTCCAGGCGTTAACCAGCTGGGCAGCTTCGGTCGCTGGGCCTTTGCCGAGTTTCGCGATGTCTACACGATCGAAAGCGATTTCGAAAAGAAACTCAAAGCCGAATTTGAGAAGTTGATCGACTCGGCGGTCAGTCTGCGAGTGGGGGCAAAGAGATAATCATGGCCAAGAAACCTACCCCGAAAATGTCGGTCGAAACGATCTCGCATAAAGACGACAAGCGGAAGAACATCCCGACGGCCGAATTTCAGTCCGTGTTGAAGCAGGAGCAACAATCGCCCATGAAAGTCCATTACGAACGCCGCAACCGGGATCTTGATCCCCAGCTGGTCTGGCGCGGTAAAGACGAGCAGGATTGGAGCGATCTGATCGCTCCCGCACCGCCCATCTACATCCAGGAAAAAGTTCATCCCAAATCTCTCATTGACGATCTCCTGAGACAAACGGAAGAGTCTGGGAAAAAAGACAAAAGCCAAGGACCCGATCTCTTCAGCGACTTCAACGGCATACCAGAAGGCGCTGACAAAACCGACTTCTACCATCACGACGGCCACTGGTCGAACAGGATGATCCTGGGCGACTCGCTCCAGGTGATGGCCAGCTTGGCGGAACGCGAAGGATTACGAGGAAAAGTGCAGTGCATATATTTCGATCCGCCTTACGGCATCAAGTTCAACTCGAATTTTCAGTGGTCGACGACCAGCCGCGATGTGAAGGATGGCAAGGCGGACAACATCACTCGCGAGCCGGAACAGGTGAAAGCCTTCCGCGATACCTGGCGCGATGGGATTCACAGTTACCTGACCTACTTGCGGGATCGATTGACGGTGGCTCGGGATTTGCTGACGGAATCAGGCTCGATCTTCGTACAGATCGGGGATGAAAATGTGCACCGCGTCCGGGCGGTAATGGATGAAGTTTTTGGAGAGCAGAACTTCATCAGCCAAATCACAATTCAGACAACAACTGGGTTTGAGGCGACCTATCTCGGAAACATGTCGGATCACGTGCTTTGGTATGGCAAGAGGAAGGAAATTGGTCGCGCAAACCCGCCGTTGTTTCGGAAGAATTTTGAACTTGGCGAAGGGAATGCGCGTTGGCTACTTTTTGACGACTTTTCCTACCGTGGAGTCAGCGCTGAAGAGAAGC
This sequence comes from Telmatocola sphagniphila, assembly GCF_018398935.1. Taxonomy (GTDB): domain Bacteria; phylum Planctomycetota; class Planctomycetia; order Gemmatales; family Gemmataceae; genus Telmatocola; species Telmatocola sphagniphila. The sequence goes on from NZ_CP074694.1 coordinate 3,884,720, forward strand.
GTGGAGAAAAGTCCATACCAATCGGCGCGAAACCGTACAAGCCAGACAACATTCTCTCGCAAGGACGAGCTAAGGAACCTCAACCGTTCGAGTTTAGAGGTCGGACGTATGACAGTTGGGGAAAGAACTCCCATTGGAAAGCAAATTATCCTGTTGGCATGTTGCGTCTCGCGAAGGCCAGCAGAATCCACGTTGCGGAGAATTCAATTCAGTACGTGCGACTGCATACCGATTTCGAAGCTAGCGTTCATGGCAACATGTGGTTTGATACCGGCTCCGGCAATTTCACAGACGAAAAACTCTATGTCGTACAGACGAATGCTAAGGTTATAGAACGTTGCATTCTCATGGCGACGAACCCCGGCGATCTTGTTCTCGATCCCACCTGCGGATCAGGAACTACAGCCACGGTGGCCGAGCAATGGGGTCGGCGCTGGATAACGATTGACACTTCGCGAGTCGCCTTGGCGCTGGCCCGAGCCCGAATCATGGGCGCACGCTACCCCTACTACATTCTTGCCGATTCCCGTGAAGGTCAGTTTAAGGAAGCAGAACTCTCCGGTCGAATCGCCTCATCGCAGCCGGTTCATGGCAGTATTCGACAAGGGTTTGTTTACGAGCGAGTGCCGCATATCAGCTTAAAATCGATTGCCAAAAATGCAGAAATCGATGTCATCTGGGAAACGTGGCAGCAAGAACTGGAACCGCTGCGGGAAGCTCTCAATAAAGCCTTGAAGCAGAAGTGGGAAGAGTGGGAGATTCCTCGAGAAGCCGATGCGAAATGGCCGGAAAAAGCGAAGGGGTTCCATAAGGATTGGTGGCAGGCACGAATTTCCCGACAGAAGGAAATCGACGCCTCGATTGCCGCTAAGGCGGAATTTGAAAAACTCTACGACAAGCCCTATGAGGACAAAAAGAAGGTTCGTGTGGCCGGGCCGTTTACGGTGGAGAGCCTGAGCCCCCATCGTATGCTAGGCGTCGATGAAAACGATGAATTGATCGATCCGAAAAAGAATCTGCATGTGGAGCACCAGAGCTTCGAGCAGATGATTCTGGAAAATCTTCGAACTGCCGGCGTGCAACAGGCCCACAAGGAAGACAAGATTTCTTTCACTTCGCTCGCTCCTTGGCCGGGAAAGTACATCTGTGCCGAAGGCCGTTATCTCGAAGCAGAGAAGGAGAAGCGAGCGGGCGTTTTCATTGGTCCCGAATTCGGCACCGTTCAAAGGCAGGATCTCGTGGTGGCGGCTCGGGAAGCTGGAGATGCCGGTTTCGATGTGCTGATTAGCTGCGCGTTCAACTACGAGGCCCATACCACCGAGTTCTCCAGTTTGGGCCGAATACCCGTTCTGAAAGCCCGCATGAATGCCGACCTGCACATGTCGGACGAACTGAAGAACACAGGCAAGGGCAACCTGTTTGTGATCTTCGGGGAACCGGACATTGAGCTGATACCTGAGAAAAACGGTCAGCTCCGAATCAAAGTGAAAGGCGTGGATGTGTTCAAGCCTCAGACCGGCGAAGTGGTCAGTTCGAACACGGACGAGATCGCCTGCTGGTTCATCGATACCGACTACAACGAGGAGAGTTTCTTCGTCCGTCACGCCTACTTTCTCGGAGCAAGCGATCCTTACAAGAGCCTGAAAACAACCTTGAAGGCAGAGATCAACGAGGAAGCCTGGGAATCTCTGCATAGCGATATTTCCCGGCCATTTGACAAGCCGAAATCGGGCCGGATCGCCGTGAAGGTGATCAATCATCTGGGGGATGAGGTCATGAAGGTGTTCGGGGTGTAAGGGCAACTTTATACCAAATTATTGCCATTTATAGCAAAAATCAGATATAAATAGATATAAACGGATATAAAGCCACAATGGACGCACTCAAAAACCCCTTTTCTCCTGGTGCCGGATCCCCGCCTCCGGAGTTGGTAGGTCGGGATCCTATTCTAAAGGAAGCAAGAATTTTATTAGGACGGGTGAAGCAAAAAAAACCTGAAAAAAGCTTACTTTTGACCGGTCTTCGCGGCGTAGGTAAGACAGTCCTGCTGAACGAGATCGAACGAGATGCGAAGGAAGAGGGCTATCTGACGATCAATATTGAGGCGCATGAAGATAAAGCGTTAGGGCCTCTGATCGCACCTTACTTAAGAAGTTTGCTCTTCGAATTAAATAGAATGGCGGGGGCCATTGAGAAAGTTAAGCGTGCCTTCGCAGTGTTAAGCAGCTTCGTAAAAAGCCTGAAGGTCAAGATGGGGGACTTTTCATTAGGGCTAGATATAGAACCTGAAAAAGGCACTGCTGACAGTGGGGATTTGGAGCTGGATCTACCAAGTCTATTCGTGGCGGTCGGGGAAGCGGCAGAGGACCGCAAAAAAGCGGTCGCGATATTCGTTGATGAAGTACAATATTTTAGTTCCAAAGAACTTGGTGCATTGATAATGGCAATGCACAAGGTTCAACAGCTTCAGCTTCCTTTGGTACTTGTAGGGGCTGGCCTCCCAATTTTACCCGGACTCGCCGGAGAATCCAAATCGTATGCTGAGAGGCTTTTCAGCTTTCCAGAGATCGGGGCACTCTCCAAAGAAGATTCAGCAAAAGCACTCCGAGATCCAGCTAAAGCTTCTGGAGTGATCATTGAGCCAAGTGCGCTTGAGAAAGTTTTTCTTCTAACGAAAGGTTATCCTTATTTCGTACAAGAATGGGGCTATCAAGTATGGAATCTTGCTGAATCCAGTCCTATCGGCGTTCGAGTGGTTCAGAAAGCAACTGAGCTGGTAATCCCTCGTTTGGATAAGAATTTTTTTCGTGTTCGATACGATCGATTGACACCGAGTGAAAAAAATTTTCTGAGAGCTATGGCGAGCTTGGGAAATAATTCTCAAAGAATTGGCGATATCGCGGACAAACTCCAAGTGAAAGTAACGAGCCTAAGCCCCGTTAGGGCTAAGCTGATCCACAAAGGAATGATCTATAGCCCAGCTCATGGAGAAATGGCTTTTACGGTTCCCCTTTTTGATGAATTTATGATCCGATCTATTCCGGTATTAAAATCTAAATAGCGAGATCATTATGGAATTTCGGATCGCCGACACATTTTCCAATAGCCTAGCCAAACTCACGGGTGAGGAGCAAAAGGCGGTCAAAACTACCGCCTTCGATCTTCAACTGAATCCCTCCAATCCCGGGATGTCATTTCACAAATTGGACCGGGCTAAAGATAAAAACTTCTGGTCTGTACGCGTCAACAAAGACATACGCGTAATTGTTCACAAAACAACCGGCAGTTTGCTCCTTTGCTATGTCGATCATCACGATAAAGCTTACGACTGGGCCTCCCGAAGGAAGCTGGAAACGCATCCCAAGACCGGGGCCGCCCAACTCGTTGAGATTCGCGAGACCGTTCAGGAAATACGCATTCCGAGTTATGTCCAGGAGCCCAAATCCAAGGCGAAATCCAGTAAGAAATCCCTTTTCGATCAGCTTCCCGATGAGGAGTTACTCGGATTTGGAGTTCCCCAGGAATGGCTAGCCGATGTCAAATCGGCCACGGAAGACAACTATCTCGCGGTTGCCGACCATCTTCCGGCCGAAGCCGCGGAAGCCTTGCTGGAGATTGCCACCGGCGGTAAACCGAGAATTTCGAAACCCACTCCGGCGACGGCAAATCCCTTCGAGCATCCGGATGCCCTCCGACGCTTCCGCGTCATGGGCAATGTCGCAGAGCTGGAACGAGCGCTCGATTATCCCTGGGAGAAATGGACGGTCTTTCTGCACCCGGAGCAGAGAGAACTCGTCGAGAAGAATAATTCCGGTCCGGCAAGAGTGACCGGTTCGGCCGGAACCGGCAAAACCATTGTGGCTTTGCACAGGGCAGCACATTTGGCCCGCACGAATCCCACTAGCCGGGTGTTGTTAGCGACTTTTTCCAATGCTCTGGCGCATGCCCTTCAAACTAAGTTGCGTCGATTGCTAGGTAATGAACCCCGCCTGGGAGATCGTATCGATGTCTATTCGCTGGAGGCACTCGGCTTGCGACTCCACGAACTGCATCTCGGCAAAGCCAAGCTGGCGAGCCGAAGCGAAGTCGTTGAACTGATGAAACGTGCATCGCAGGAAGCCGATAAACATAAGTTCAATATGCAGTTCTTGCTGTCGGAATGGGATCAGGTGGTGGATGCCCGACAGGTGAATAGTTGGGAAGCTTACAGAGACGTGACGCGACTGGGCCGCAAGACTCGCTTGAATGAAGCACAGCGCCAGCTGCTTTGGTCGATTTTTCAAAAAGTCATCGAAGCTTTGAGTCGCCAGAAGTTGACGACTAGCGCGGGAATCTTCACTCGACTTGCAGATGCGATCGCCAAAGTTCCGAACAAACCGTTCGATTTCGCCGTGATTGACGAGGCCCAGGATCTCACCGAATCGCAGATTCGATTCTTTGCGGCCCTGGCCGGCAATAAGCCGAACGGACTGTTCTTCGCCGGAGATAGTGGACAGCGGATCTTTCAACTGCCGTTCTCCTGGCAAAAATTGGGAGTTGATATTCGAGGTCGCTCCAAGAATTTGCGAATCAATTACCGCACCTCCCACCAGATCCGGAGCCAGGCCGATCGTTTGCTGGAAGTCGAAGTTCGGGATGTCGACGGAAATGTCGAGCAAAGAAACGACACCATTTCCGTGTTCAATGGACCTCCGCCGGCGATCAAAACTGCAGCGGATGAAAAAGAGGAAATCAAGATTGTCGGGAGTTGGCTATCGGAGTTAATCGCGACGGGAATTCAACCCCATGAATGCGGCGTGTTCGTTCGATCTCCTGAACAGATTGATCGGGCAAAAAATGCAGTCCAACATGCCAAGTTAACGGTAAAAATTCTCGATGAGAATGTGGAAACGGTAGCCGGCCAGGTTTCGATCTGCACGATGCATCTGGCTAAGGGTTTGGAGTTCCGGGCCGTAGCGGTTATGGCCTGTGATGATGAGGTGATTCCGCTGCAGTCTCGAATCGAAGCAGTTGGTGAGGATTCCGATCTGAAGGAAGTCTATGAGACGGAACGACAACTCTTGTACGTGGCGTGCACCCGAGCTCGAGACTCCTTGTTGATTACGGGAGTGGATCCCGCTTCCGAGTATCTGGATGATATGAAACAGTGAAAGCCGACTTGAAGATTTCGGAAATGATCGATCCGCATAATGACCGACTCTTTCGGCTTTAAACCGTCGCCGCAGGAACATGTCATGCGAATCGCCACTTACAATCTGCTCAAAGGAGGCACAAAACGGACTCATTGGAAAGAGATGATCGAAAGTCATCTTGTCGATCTTCTACTTACACAGGAATCCGCCAGGCCTGATCTGCACCTTACGCCGGATATGTTCCCTGACTTTCAGAAGCAATTCGTCTGGGAGATGTCTGAAAACAAAGGCTGGGGAAGTGCGATATTCTCTCGGGATGGAAGGCTGGAAGCCATACAGGTGCCAGGCTTCTCGGGCTGGGCGGTCGGGGCGAAAATCACGAATGCTACGTGGCAGCGGGATTTATGCGAATCGATCTTTGTGTTTAGCCTGCATGCTCCAGAGCTAATGGGCGGGTATGCAAAGGCCGTGAACAAATTTCTGGATGAAGTGAAAATGATCGCCGGTCAGAATGAGGTCATCATCGGAGGCGATTTCAACCTGACTGTAAGCCGTTGGTTGAGTCCGGAAAAAAAGATCAGCAAACATGATCTGGCTATCCAAGCCCGACTTGCCGATGAATTTGCATTGATGAACTGCTGGCAGGAGGCGAATCCCGGCCAGGAGCTCCATCAGACACTTCGTTGGACAAACAACCGGGAAACGGTTTACCACTGTGACGGGATCTTCGTTCCGAAAAGCTGGAAGTCTCGGCTGCAATCTTGCAGAGTGCTTTCGGGAGAAGAATGGGATCGACTAAGTGATCACAACCCGGTGGTGGCAACGTTTGGGTAAAAAGACTCTTCAATGTGGAAAGCTCACCTGCCAAAGCCTTGTCTCTGAAAGTTCCCTCGGGCACTGACTCAAAGTCGATTTCAATGCCCGGGGGTGAGAATGAGAGCTGGACACAATACTCCATCTTAATTTGTTGCCTGGATTCTCAGCCACTCCCTAGCCACTTTGATCGCCTCGCGCCGCTGCATTGCTTCGGTCAATTGTTCCCGAATCGTGCCGGCCTGGGTATGCGTATACACAGCCGTCATCCCTAATCCGTGACTCGAATTGCGATCTGAAGAGATCGAGTGCCCCATTAAGAGATTTCGGATGATCGGATCCACGCGGCCTTCCTGCAGGGTAGTGGCGAACATATGACGAAGAACTTTCGGTGCGGACTGGTGACTGAGGCCTATGGCCTGTGTCACATGCGTGAATTCAATACGCAGTCGATCTTCCTGAAGGGCCCCCATCTCGTTCCAGAGTGCTCGAGCGATTCTGAGCTTTTCTATTCTTTCCAAGGCCCTTTTAGCTCGCAGCTCTTCTCGCACCATTCGTAGGTTTAGTTCCCTTTCGATCATCGCTTGGGAAGCGGTAACCAAGTTCCTCGGCCCTGAATTCCAAGTGCTTCGCCGGAACAGGGGACCTGAAGGGTAGCGGGAAACATGCAATTTCAGCACTTCCACTAATTCCGGAACCAGTGGGATATCGCGTTCGTTCCTTGTCTTGATCTGCCAACCGAGCCGCGGCTTATTTCGAATTCTCAAGCTGCCTTTTTCGAGATCGATATCTTCCGGAACCAAGAGGTGGCACATCTCTCCTGGTCGCATACCCGTGAGCATAAGAGTCAGAAAAATCGGAAATTGCCATTCGTCGCACTGCTGCAAAAAGACTCGCTCTTCTTCCGGTTTGAATAATTCAATCGGTCGGAATTCTTCGATAGGAATTCGATCGATATTGAGCACTTGAAACGGATTTTCTGCATAGGGGCTCAAATAGCGTCGTTTTTTGGCGTAGCTAAAAAGAGTTCGGCAGGTTTCCAGGACGTAAATCAAACCGCCGTCCAGAAGTGGACGCTTGATCGTCCGTTCATGTCCATTCGGTGAGACGCGGATGGAACGTAGATAGGCGACGAATTCCGCAGCGTGAGATGGAGTAAATTGGGCGATCGTCCTCACCGGTTTTAGGTCGAGGAATCTCAGCAAATGATCCGTTGCAGTGCGGTAACGATGGATCGTATTGATCGAGGATCGGGAAACCTGTTCGTGATGTTCGAGCCATTGCTGTCTGGCTTTTTCGATCGTGATACTTTCGAAGCTCAACGCGGCGGGTGCTCCGACATCCAACTGCGAGTTGATTTGCGAAGCGAGTTGGCGGGCGGCATTCCGGTCGGGACCTACCCGAGGGCGGTGCCGTCGCCCTTGTTCGTTGTAACAGAGATACCAAATTTTGCCGCGACGATACCCTCGAACTTTACCAATGCGGAACTCATTCGACATGCGTGCCTCAGAGATTTCTCCCGCCACAAAATGCCACAAAAACTGCCACAAACGGGATTTTTTGAAGACGCTTCAAAAACGTAAGTTTTTATTGGATATTGACTTACGTCAACCAAAGAAATGAAAAAACGGAGAGGGGGGGATTCCATTTTGGCGTCTCTCTAACTCCCTGTCATTTCGGTACTTGTGGCGATAAAGCTATATGCGACTTGTAGTTGCAGGATGTCAGGAATAGTCAGCGATACTCAGGGATTCTCACGATTTTCAGCCTGATTGGCACACTGTGCCAATCATTTTTCGCTGCAATCTCCCTTGTGGAGTTGTTGCTCATGAGTTTCCATAGATCGTCGATTCCATTGACACCAAGACGAGGTACCGTCTTGAAGGTGCTGGCCATCACTCGGATCAGTACCGAACACCAGGACGTTCGTAGCCTGGATGAACAAGCCCTACTCATCAGACAGTTCATGGAGCGTTCCTACTCGGGTCCCTTCAACTTAGAAGAGATACGCTCTCAGGGAAGTGGCGAACGACTGGATAGAGCTGAATTTCTCGAAGCTCAAGAAAGAGTAAGGAGCAGACAATTTGATGTGGTTTGTTCCGAAGACCTCGCACGAATCTGCCGGCGTGCAGATGCCTTCCGGTTTGCCGAATTGTGCGAGGATTTTGGTGTCCGGCTCATAACCATAAACGATCGCCTGGACACGGCAACAGATGGCTGGCGAGACAGTGCCTTTCTGTCGACTTGGCACCACGAACGAAGCAATCTCGAAACATCCCAACGCATAAAGCGTACTTTACGGGGCAGATTTCAGACAGGTGGCGTTGTTCCGTGCCTCATCGCCGGATATCGTCGCGTGCCGGGTGTCGAGGGTGAAGCTGGCCTACAAAAAATAGCGGAATGGGAGCCTATTTATGATCAATGGTTTCGGATTTTGGAAGAAGGGGGCAGTTTTGCGGAAGTCGCTGACTGGTTGAATGAACGTCATATATCAGTCGGACCCGCATCCCGGGGAACTAGCTGGACCGGGACGATGGTGGGGAGAATAACCAGAAACCCTTTATTGAAAGGCATCCGGCAACGAAATGTCCGAGAGAGCCGTCGCATTAATTCAACGGGCCAGCATCGAAGTGTCCGTGCTGATCCCTCGCAGTTGCTGGTACGGAATTGCCCTCATCTAGTGTTCATCGCCCCAGATCGTTTTGATCGCTTGATGAGGCGAATCGACGAAATTAATGCAATGTATCGGCGTCAGGGCACCGATGGTCGTGATTCTCGTGAGGGGTTACCGCGTTCAAGGACACCCTGGCCAGCTCAACATGCAAAATGTGGAATCTGCGGGCGAATCCTCTATAGAACTCAAAGTAAATCGATTCCCATGCTGCAGTGCTCCGGCGCTCAAGCCTACAAATGCTGGAACGCTGTCACTGTAAACGCGAATGTTGCCGCCCGAAAAATTCTGGAAGCCATTCTCCGAAAACTTCGAGAACTTCCTGAATTCGACTCGCTACTTCTTCAAAATATTCGGCAACAGCTTCAGGCCAGCTCTGAGGCGGATCATTCGCGCGTTCCCACTCTGGTTTCTGAAATCGAAGACCTGCGACGGCGAATGCGCAATCTTTCACTGGAAGTTGCCGAGAACGGTGGGAATGAGACCTATCGGGCGACGCTCAGAGAATTACAAGGGATACTCGACCTAAAAACCGAGGAGCTTAGTCACCGTTCAGCACCCCCGCGGGAAGTTTTGTTCCCTACTTTAAGGTCGCTGGAACATCATTTGCAGAATCTTCTAGCTGACCCGGAACTTGATGACCCCGAGTTAGCCCGAATTCTTCACCGGTTCGTTAACAGATTGGAATTCTATCCTATTCAAGCTTGTAATGGTGGCGCGATAGAGTTACGAGCGCATCTTGAGATTCGATTGGATCAGTTGCAGCTCGATTCGGATCTGCATCAACTGCCCGCAGAAATTACCACGCACTCAATGGAAGTAGATCTGTTCGATTACCCGGCTCAAATCCGAATTCGATCTGAGGCTTTGCGCTTGACAGCGGAACGATGGAAGCAAAGAGATATAGCCAGGCATCTGGGTACTCACCAAGCCACAGTGCAACGGGCAATCAGCTTGGAGAGAGCCATGCAAAATCTGGGATTATCCGATCCCTATATTCGATTAACGCAAGCCCCACAAAACGACAGCAAGATAAGGCGGCACTTGCATCCGAGATATTCGTTTGAACCACTTGCAGAACGCACTGCGGCCTAGTCCGTAGAACTTTACATCTCATAATTCGTTGGCTGGCTATTCGGAAGAATGGCCAGCCATTTTTTTTGGAGAAATGATGAAGAAAAGAAAATTGACTTCAATCAATACGGAACGTGAGACTCCCACTCACCAGCTATTGAAGTGGCTTGCTAAACATATTGCCCTTCGAATTCAAGAAGAACGGCCTATTTTTCCGTCTGTTTCAGATTCGAGCAAATCCAACCCATCGGATGATCCGAAGCCAAGACCCCTCCAAGAAAGTAAGTCCGAAGAATAAGCTTCTCATCGACCGTTATAATTTTATTTGACTAAATTTCCGCCTTTTTTGCGTCAATATAGATGAGTGAGTAATAGTGTTTTTTGGGTAGCTATTACCGCTTTCTGCATTCACTTTCGCCCGAAGTAACCATTCTTTTTTTCCTTGTTCCCGCCGCCGCAACCCGGCGGTGGTTTCGTTTCTGGAGATTTCTCATGCTGATTCCGATGACCGTTCCTGTTTCTATTCCCGTGCTGTCGCTCGAAGATCGCCAGCAGGCGTTTGTGACTATCCTGCCCCTGCTGGAGACGAAGGCCCGCTTCGCTTTTCGCGATCTGGCCTCTCGGCACGATCGCGAAGATGCGGTGGCCGAAGTGGTCGCCCTGGCCTGGGAGCATTTCAGGTACTCCCGGCCCCTGCCCGCCTCACTCTTCATTAAGCAGATTCCGCTGCTCATCGCCACCGTCCGGCAACAGTTGAACAATCGCCCGGTTTAAATCTTCTCTTCTCTTCCAAAAAGGACTTTCTTATGTCGCGACGTGTTTTGCTCGAAGAGTTTCATCTGTCGTTTCTGATTCTCGCCGATACGGCCGAGGCCGAAGTGCAACGAATCCGCCATCAGCTGAATCGCACCCGCTTTCAAGCTCTGCTCCGAAGAACCCTGCTCCATTTCTTCCGGAAATACCGGGCTCTCGACTCGGTCGTTTTCAAACTGTCCCGGTAGAACCCTATCGCGGTGTCTGCCAATTGCCTTTCTCTTTTCGCCTAATTTCCAACTTCACCCAGGAGTACTCTCATGAAAACCCTCGTTCCCGACTGCGCGGCCCTGCAGGCCCATTTCGCTTTGCTCCGTTCCGAACTGGCTTCCGGCCTGATCGAACGCGACGAAGAGATCGATCTCTGCCTCACCGCTCTGATCGCCCAAGAGCATCTGCTCTTGGTCTCGCCTCCGGGCTGTGCCAAATCGCTGCTGCTCGATTCCCTCCTGAAAGCCACCGGCGGCTCCAAGTTCTCGATCCTGCTCACCAAGTTCACCGTCCCCGAAGAGGTCTTTGGCCCTATCTCGATTCAGGGGCTCAAGGAAGACCGCTTCCAGAGGATCACCACCGCTAAACTGCCCGAAGCCGACTTCGCGTTCGTCGATGAAGTCTTCAAAGCTTCTTCAGCGATCCTGAATACCTTGTTGAAGATTCTCAATGAACGAACCTTCGATGCCGGCGAAGGTTCCTTGCGCAAAGTCCCCCTGAAGCTCTGCGTGGCGGCATCCAATGAATGGCCGGCCCCGGAGAGCGCTCAGGAACTGGCGGCCCTGTTCGATCGCTTCACTCTGCGCAAGAGTTTATCCCCGATTCGCTCGCAGTCGGGTCGGAAGAAATTGCTCTGGAATCGGGATCATACCCCGAAGATCTCGGTGCACCTGAAGCCGACCGATCTCGAAGCGGCCCGCCGCTATGCCCGGGAGTTACCCTGGTCGATCACGGCCCAGGAAGCTTTTGAGACGATTCTCAAAGATCTGGCCAAGGAAGGCGTTCAACCGGGGGATCGCCGCCAATTCAAAGCGGTCGGCATCGTCCAGGCTTATGCCTTCCTGCAAGGGGCTGAGCAGGTCGAACCGGAGCATCTGGAAGTGGCCGCCCATGTACTCTGGGACGATCCCCGGGAACAGCCCCAGAAGGTCGCCCAGGTGATTGCCCGAATCGCCAACCCCATCGGCATGCGGCTGAATCAGCTGCTTTTGGAAGTGGAACAGGTTCTGTCGACGACCGATGTCCGCAAGCTGCCCGAGACCGCCAAGGCGGCAGCCAAGCTCGGCGAAATCGACAAGCAACTCAGTGATTTAAAGTCCAGTGATCGGGTCACCCGGACCCGGAACTACGTGCGCGAACAGCTCCGTCAACTCAAACTCGCCTCCTTGGAGGCGATCTAACCCCAGGGAAAAAACCATGAATGCCGAAGAACTCCGTAAACTCTTCGATCTCGATCGCCCGCTCTCGCCCAGTCCCTCCTCCGCCGAAGACTCTACAACCTCCCCTTTTTCTTCCCCTTCGCCTTCAACAACTCCATCTGGGAATCCAACGGCCCTGCAGGTCGATTCCTGGGGGCTGCGTCGGGGCGACGATCTGCTGCGGGATTCTCCGCGTTTGCAATCGTTCGCTTTGGACGAGTATGCCATCGCCGATTTTCATACGGCGGCTTTTGAACCGGAACCGCAGCTGCTGGACGATTGCCAGGACCCGGCCCGCCGGGCCTTCCTGGTCGAGCTGTTCCAGACTCCGGAGTATCAGGCGTTGCATGCCGGGACTCGACTGGATGAGGTCTCCTCCGAGATTACCACCCTGCACTTCGCCGAACAGTTCGCTGCTCTGCGGAATGCCTCTGCCACGGCCGAACCTGAGATCGCCACATTAAAAGCGGTCAGCCGGGCGGTGCTGGCCGCTCGCGAAGAGGTCGACCAGTGCCGGGAAGCGATTACTGCTCTCGGCGGCGGGCTCGGTCCGGGAACGCCGGGCTCGGTCGATCCTAAAGCGATCGCTCAACTGTTCCAGCGGGTCCGCCAGGACCCGACGTTGCGACGGATCTGCGAACTGGCCGGACGGTATCGGCGATTGGCCCAGTCGAGCCAGCGTCGCAAATGCGCCCATGGTCAGGACGATCTGGTCGGAGTGACTACCTCGGGAGATCTGGCCCAACTGCTGCCGCACGAGTTGGTCCGCTTGGGAATTCCCGAACTGGAACTGGATACCCTGCGGCGTCTGGCCGAACGGCAGTGCCTGGCTCGGGACTACCAGTCTCTGGAACCGGTGGGCAAAGGTCCGATCGTGGTGGTCATCGATGAATCGGGCTCGATGGCTGGGGATAAAGTGCAAACAGCCAAGGCTCTGGCCTTGGCCTTGGCCTGGATCGCCCGGCAGCAGCGTCGCTGGTGTGGCCTGATTGCCTACTCGGGTGACACCGGCGAACGGCTCTTGTCTTTGCCGCCGACTCGCTGGGAAGAATCGGAAGTGCTGGACTGGCTGGGAGCTTTCCTGGGGGGCGGTTCGACCTTGGATGTTCCGATTGTGGAACTGCCCTGGATGGTGGAACAGCTCTGGGCCCCGCCGGGGATTACCGATGTCTTGATCCTGACCGATGCCATCTGCTCGATTCCGCCGGAGTTGCAGCAGAATTTCCTGGCCTGGAAGAGCTTGGTTTCGGCGCGGGTGATCTCGTTGGTCTTAGCCGATACAGCAGGAGACCTCGCGACGTTGTGCGATGAAGTCCATCTGGTCCAATCGCTCGAAGTCACCGAGACCGCCCTCGGTTCCGTGCTGTCGATCTAGTCTCCCTTTTTTCCATCGTGGTGAAAGCTCGCAGATCTTCTTATTCAGAAGGTTCCGCGAGCTTTTTTCATTTCTGTTTTTATCCTTCTTGAACTGAAAGGAACTCTCTATGAGTGCATTTATCAAAACCAACCACTTGCCTAAGGTGACCCCAGGTGCTCGCCTATTGGGTGAGATCATCACCTGGACCGCTTCGGGAGCCAGCGTCCGACACAGCGATTTGATCCGGGCGCTGAAAGAAGTCGGCTTGGATGAAAGCGTGGCCCGGGAGTTAGCACCCCGGCACGCCTTTGCCCGGGCCTGTCGCAAGCTGTCGGAAGCTCGGATCATCCGACAGATCGCCGAAGATGAAGTCTCGATTCAATTCCAGTTCACCCAGGAATCGAAACAGGGGGACCGCTTCAGCTACGACTTCGAAACCCTGCTCACTCTGACCAAGAAAACCGGGCAGGTGCACTGCGATAAAGGAGAATTAGCTCTATTGGCTCAGGAAGAACTGGATCGCTGCATCGCCGTGCGGACCGGCAGCGACATCACCCGGATCGTGCAGAAGCTCTTCGAACGGGAAGCCGATCTTTTCCCGATTCGGCCGCAAGGCGGCGCTTACTTCGTGCCGCAGCTGCACGCCGGCTTCATCGATCGGGTGCAGAGCTTGTTGAAGCAACTCAATGGTCAGATGCTGCGCTTCCCGGTGCCGGAAGGAACCGCGAGTGGAGACGTCTCGGTGAAGGAAGCGGTGGCTGCGGGGCTATCGGCTCTGATTGCCGAGCATGAGGAAGCGATCGATTCGTTCGGTGAAGACACCCGGCCCGATACGGTGGAACGGGCCGCCGAGCGGATTCGCAACACCAAGTTCAAAGTCGAAGCCTACGCCGCTCTCTTGGCCGACCAGAAGCATCAGCTGGAGCTTTCCCTGGCCACGGCTTCCCGAAAGCTCCGTCAGAAAGTCGAAAGTCTGGCTGCTGAGCGGGAAGCGGTGCTGGTCTAGTTCGGTCCACCTCTCATTCGATTCGCAGTTTTGCTTTTTAGCTCTTCGCCCGCCTTCTCGCCCTTTCATTCCAACACGATTTACCGGGAGAAAACCATGATTCATTTGCAGCGTCGGCAAGTCCGGCAGTTACGCAGCTTGTTCAAAAAATTGGGTGCAGCCCGCTGCCCAGCTCCGACTAGCCTCTTGCTGAAGACTGATTCATCCGGGCTCTCGATTCAGGGCTCGATTGGCGAAGTCACGGCGATTTACCGGCTGCCGGGCTCCTTTGCCGAGGAGCAGATGACCATTCCTTTTGCCGTTTTCAATGATACCGCCGGTTCGGACGACAGCATTGTCGAGATTGTCGCCCTGGTCCATCAGAAGTTGCGCGTCGCCTGGAGTTCGGGTTCGATGCCGCAGGTTCGGGAGTACGAGATTCCCTCCAGTGTCGAAAGCCTGCTTTTACCGGAGGTCTGGACACCGATGGATCTCCGACTTCGGGACGCTCTCGCCGAAGCGATGCGATCGGCAGCGGCTGAAGCCACTCGCTACGCGGTGAACTATGTGCAGTTACGGGGGAGAACCGGCGAAGTCATCGGTACCGATACCCGGCAGCTCTTCATCGAATCAGGATTTCCGTTCCCCTGGGAAGATGATCTGTTGATACCGCGCTGTGGACTCCTCGGAGCTGAGGAACTAAAAGGCGATTCTTTGGAGATCGGCCGAACCGCCTCGCATCTGTGGTTACGACTGGGAGCCTGGTCGATCGCCCTGCAAACCGCCCAGGAGAAAAGTTATCCGGATGTTTATCGGGCGATCCCCAATCAGACCGACGCCACGCTTTGGAAAGTCGACGGCCAGGAGGCTGGGGCTTTGCTGAATTGCCTGAAAGAGATGCCGGGCGAAAAGGATCCGCATCGGCCGGTAACGCTGGATCTCAATGGACACGTCGCTCTGCGTTCGCGAGGAACCGAAAGCACTCAACCGATGGAAGTGCACCTGAGACAGTCGCGGGTCGAAGGTAGTCCGATAAAGCTTGCTTTGGATCGAGGTCACCTGCGACGGGCTCTGAGTCTCGGGCTTACCGAGTTCCAGATTGCCCATCCCGATAAGCCAATTCTCTGCACAGACGGACCGCGCCGCTATGTCTGTATGCCCCTGGGTAAAGCCTCGGTGATTGCGGCTTCCCCAGAAGCCGTGCAGGTAGAGTTGGGGGAGACTGCGATTCCCGGTTCGAGAAACGCGAGATCCGAAGCTGCTATTCCGGTAAGGATCCGGAAGGCCACCTCACCAGTTCTAACTGGCCTGGTTTCGGAAGCGGCGGCAATCCGGTCAAGCCTTCAAGATCTACTCGAGCGACTGAGATCTTTCAGTCAACAGTTCCAGCGCTTGCTTCCTGAACAGCACAAATGGCAGGAATGTTTGAAGAATCTGCCTCAAGCGAGCTAGCAAATTTGCGCAGTGCGTAGTTCCCAAATTCTGAATTTAAATCTCAACTCTTTCGGAGAAAATAGACATGGGTGCTAAACAAAAATTGAATGCGGCTCATCTGACGGGCACAGCTTTGGTGGCCATTCTAATCGGGGTGATCTTCCATTCAACAGCGATTGCCTTGGGAGCGTTCGCGTTTTTGCTCGTTGTGGATTACGTTTCGGGGAATATTCGACGGTAGTCTTTGCATCTCCCGATCGTAACTTCGCTTATGATCGGGAGAGTTGAATTAATTCTGGAGTTACCAAGCGAGCTTCTCTTTAGCTATCGGCGGCCTTCAGCAAAATGGATTGTCCATCAGGGAGAGCTTTAACACGGTAAAGGCGCGTTTATATTGGTGGTTCGTGTGAGTTCAAATCGAAATAAATCTTCAGGATCATAGGTCGTTTTTTTGCAAATTCGGGTAGCGGAAATAGACGAGAAATCTTTATGGAAATGCGGTTTGTTTCAGGATAAGATCAGTTCTGTAATACCTCTCTTCCTCAATCTTCAAGGCTTAAAAAGAGATATTCGTGATGTCGGAGCCTAGCCTCAAAGAACTTCCTTCAGCGAACGGTCACGTTTCGAATTTCCCGGAACTCTCCAGGGAGCTTATTCCCGCTTATTCAGAGCCAGTGCCCGCCTCGCCAAGCGAAACTCGCTATCTTCTAGTCAAAGCCCATGTTGGCTTTGGCGACCGTCTGCAGTGTCTCAGCCAAGCGATTGAGCATGCCAAAAAATACAACCGAACACTTTCCGTCGACTGGTCGGATTCGATCTGGTCTGATGGCACAGTCGATTTCGATACGTTTTTCCATATTTGCGGAGTTCAGACCGTACCTCCCGCGGAGATTTACCAGAGGAATTTTTCCACGGTAGAACCCATCGGCTGGATGAACCAGTACGATCGCAAGGCATCCTGCGATTTTATTTTTAAAACCGAGTACGAACTGACTCTCAAGGATGAAGATCTGCCTTCGCAGCTGGTGGTTTATCCCAGCGTTGGGTTGCGAACCTATTACGTGGCCAACTTATGCATGCTCCGAGTCAAGAAGCCCTGGCGAGATAGTATCGTTCAGGAGTTAAAACGGTACTCTAAGTTCAAGACGCTGGTCCACCTGCGCGGCACGGACAAGCATGCTTCCGAAAAAATCCCGGAGTACATGGAGAAGATCAAAGCGAAGATGGCAGATATTCCAAAAACCGAACCTGTTTTGATCGTGTCCGACAGTCTGCCGCTCTACCAGGAACTTCGGGAATCTTTTCCCAATGCAGTGCTGCGAACGCCCAATTTAGATCGATTCCGAACGGATCAAGGAACGCACTTTCAGCTGCAGATCCCGAAGTCTGAGTTCAACCTGAACACTCTCATCGATTTCTTTTTAATAGCTTATTCGAGCAATTGTATCGCGGAAGGCGAATCGATGTTCTACACGATGGCGCGTTTTCTAGATTGCGGTCCAAAGAAGGACATTCTGGGTTATGACGGGGACTGAAAAACAATCGCTCACGCGCAGAGCGATCCTTAGAGACTATACTTAACGGACTTCGTTTCCCTCTGAATTCTTATTCGCTCTTAAATCCCACGGTTTCGAGTACCAGGAGATTATGCTTCGCCTCCGCATTATTCGGATCGAGCTCCAATAAATCCAACAGCGCTTTCTGAGCCACTTGCGGATCCTTCCCTTCTCTGAGAAGGGCATGCGTCAGATGCGTTCTGAGAAGCACCGATTGAGGGTATTTTTCGATTGCTTTGAATAACCGATCTCTGACTCTCGAGAACTCATTGAGATTCATGTAGTAACGAACCCAAAGGGATTCCGCTTCGATTTCACCAGTAGGACCTAACTGGGACATGCGTTGTAAGTAGGATTCGAAGATCGCCTTATTGTTAAGACGAGCGGCGATTTCGGCAAACCCAGCCAACGCGGGGAGGAAGGTGGGTTCGCTCTCCAGAACTTGTTGCCACTGCTCCTGGGCATCCCCGAATCGTCCTTGCTCCATGTAAAGTATTGCCAGATTGTGCCGAGCTTTATAACCTCGTAAGCCCGTATCCACTGAAGCGAAGTGATTGGATTCCCGAGTATTAATGAGATCTTTGAAGCAAGCCTCCGCTCCTGGGATGTCTCCTCGCTCTCGAAGCATCATAGCATGCAAGAAAATGAGTTCCGAGTCTTGGGGATAAACCTGAAGGCCGGCTTTCACTGCATAGAAGGCTTCGTCGTTTTGTCCCAGTTTCCGATGTGCCTGCACAATCAGTGCATACAGTTTTCGGACAATGGAATCGGAGGGATGAGACCCGGCCAGGCTTCTACGAAAGAGGTCCAGAGCAATTTGATGTTCCCCCAATTCCTGATGGATCGATCCTAAGTTGAACAAGGTAAACGGATTACTCGGATTCTCCGCAATTTCAAGTTCCAGGAGTCGGCGGTCACGACCCAGCTTGCTTTTTCGAAGTGCGGGATCTTTGTAGCCAACATGCCGAATGGTCGCATCGGACCAACGAATTTCCGCATTGAGGGAGCGTAGATCGGGTAAAATTTGCTCGTGCACTCGAAAACGCCAGCGTAATCTGGGATCGCGACGGAATAGCCGCACATGATCGACAACCGTTTCAGCGCCTCCTGGGCCGTCACTGACGCACAAGCATTTCATAACGTAAGATGCCATAGTGTTGTCGAGGCTGTCGAATAGCTCTTTGAGCTTCTGACGATTAGCCTCGTCGACCCGGTCATCCGCATCCATCCAGAAAACCCAATCCCCCGTAGCGTGCTTCAGCCCTTCATTTCTCGCAGCCGCAAAACTATCGACCCAAGGGAAATCATAAACTTTAGCTCCGAGTCGCTGGGCGATTTCACGAGTTCGATCCTGGGATCCGGTATCCACGACAATCATCTCGTCGACCAAATCTCTAACACTCAATAAACAATCCTCTAGATTGGCTTCTTCATTTTTGACCATCATGGTGAGTGAAATGGAAACCGAGCGTTTTTTATCCTTCTCGATTCTACTTGAGGGAGATTGAGAATGAGCTTTGGGAGATTGACTTCGATAACCTGCCGATTCCGCATCCCCCCATTTTTTTTGGAATAGAGCAAAGTTTTCGTTAAGGAGTCGTTTCGTATCGAGTTTCAGCCCTTTAAAGGTACAGCTTCCTTCGTGGTGAATGTACACGTCGAGCGCGACCAGCAACTTCAATCCAAGTTTACGGGTCCGAACGCAGAGATCATCATCTTCAAAAAATCCCGTTCCGAAATTTTCGTCGAGTCCTCCGAGATGATCAAAAAGCGTTTTTCGACCCAAAAGGCAAAATCCCGTCAATCTTTCCGTTTCCAGACAATGTCCCTGGTATTCTGCTTTACGAAGAGCGGCGAATGGAGAAATGCCTTCTAGCGAGTTGTAGTCGGGAATAACAAGTTGCGGCGCGCGCGTTCCATTGGAAACGGGCCCAACTAATCCGATTTGATCGGGTGCGGATATTTGCCAATCGATCAGAGCCTCCAACCAGTCCGCAGTGACTATGGTGTCATTATTCAAAAGGACGACGTATTCCCCGTGGGCCACTTTCAAGGCTTGATTCACTCCTTTTGGAAAACCCAGGTTGTGCTCATTCCGAATCATCAACCAGCGATCGGCGCCGAATTTTTCACTGTATTCTTGGAGTAGAAACTCGGTTTCATCAGTGGAGCCATTATCGATGACTATCAATTCGTAGGGAGATCGAGTGTGTAAAAGTAGGCTTTCGAAACAGCGACGCGTGTACGCCGCTTCATTACAGCACAAAATGATAATCGAAGTCAATTCGTCCCCTGAAAGAATCATTCCCTCGAACCAGTGCTCCTGGGGAACTACCTGCGGGGCCGACTTTTGGAGTGCTTGCTGAAGAAGTAAAAAGCGGTTTTTTTCGCGAAATGCTTGAATATCTTGAAGCGTCTGGGTATAAGCCCGAGAGGCTTGGCGATCAAAAGGGCTTGCCTTCACCGCTTGCGACAGATAATTGGATGCCGCCAGAATATGCCCTTCTCGTGCCAAAGCGCATCCTAGGGCGGCTCTAGTATGAATCATTTCTCGCTTGAAATTGACTGCTTCATAGAAAAAATAAATCTTGCCCGTTGATTTTGCGAGTTCTTCACTTATTCGAGAAAGCAGTAAAATTTTCTTTTCGGCAAATTCGCGTTCGACATCCCCCGCATTCGACCAACCGGTTCTCTCCCATTCCACTTTAAAATAGTCATAGGGACCCGGCATTTCGCGATCGAATCGATCTCGACCGTTGGACTTTAAAGCAGCTATTCTATTCTGCAATTCGATTAACTGCGGTACCGGAATTGATCCCGCCAATTCCGAACGTCGAAATTTTGTAGCCATCACCTCCAAAGGGGAGTCCCATCTCATTATTGAGTTTTCGTTCTTCAGCCTAAATTCCATGCGATCATCAAGAAGCGAACGATTGTCGTCGATTTTAAATTCAATATCTTTCCAAAGTTTGGGAAAGGTGAAGCGGTCCAATTTAGATTGAGCATTCTCCACTATTTCGGAAATCTCTTTCGGATGCTCAAGATAGTATCGGATCTTTTGTTCTAAATTTTCGCTGTTATATTCCACGTAGTCTTTTTCGGGTACTAGAAATTCTTGTACCTCCCAATTCTCTTCCTCTTGAAATAGCAAGGCACCCGACGCAATCGCTTCAAATACTCGCTTATTGCATTCACCGCGAATTGAGTGATTAAAAACGATCCTCGCTCGATTAAGCAATCTCCTATATTCCTCACCGAAAACTCCGGTTCGGATAACGACGTTCCAATTTTTTGATAAACGCGCAATCTCACCCAGCCAAGACATGCGTTCACTTTGTACGCAGGGATTTAAATTTCCGACGAAGAGCACATCGATATCTCTCGGGATCTTTTGCCAGGCATGGTCTCTCATTGAGCGGGGAAGACCGAAAAGATTTCCACTCAAAGCGTGTTGGACATTGTCTTTTTTGAAAATTGCCACTCCGGGCTTATCGGAAATGATTAGATCGCATAAGCCGAAGTGTTTTTTATAATGATGCCATTGTAGATTCCAATCCGGCGCAAGACCCACAATTGGAATTGGCAGTTTAAATATTGCTTCAGGTATCTGCTGATAGGCAAGCCACAAGTAAATGAGATCCGGTTTTCCAAAATCTTCAATGAGTTGTTCGAGATCTCGGAGTTTGGAATTGGCAGATAAGGTTAGTTCCGATGATGTATCATAACTGTCCCCTTTCCTGAAATATCTACCGGTTTAGCCGTTTAAATCGCTATAGGAATTACCTTCTCTTTCTTAGGCGGGAATACCGCCAGAAGAGAGGCTATATGGATGAATTCAACCAGAATGCATTTGCGGAGAAAAGAGAAGAACAACCGAGAGCTGGTCCGACGGAGGATAGGGACCCGCAGTCCGCGGCTGCCGAAGTGGGGCGGGCGGAGCCGAGCGCCCCTGAGCGCAGCGAAGGGGAGCGACGCGGAGCCCGCCCCACTTCGGAGTCCTTTCCCGATGCGGGTCTGGATTTATCGGATTCCGTGGATTCCGAGGTAGAAGCCAGCCTTTCGAAGCGTAGGGAATTCCACTCGAGGTTATCGGTTCGGGGACCTGTTAAGGGACGGCGTTTGGTGAAAAAACCGACCGAACCCGTGCCGGCGATGACGGCGGAACAGCGGATTTTGTTGCTGGATACCTGGCAGCGGAGCGGCTTGCCCGCCGGCGATTTTGCTCCTTTGGTAGGCGTCTCGAAACACACGCTTTACGCATGGAAGAAGCGGTTTGAAATTTCTGGCCCGGCCGGATTGTTGGATCAGCCGCGGGGCAAACCTCCGGGCAGCCGCGTTCACGAGTTGACCAAGCGTACAATCCTGATGCTCAAAAAATCGAATCCGGAATGGGGGTGTCAGCGGATTAGCGACATGCTATTGCGAGGTCCGGCTTTACCGGCGAGTGCTTCGGCGGTGGCCCGGGTGCTGCATGAAGCCGGTTATCAACTGGAGCAGGCTCCGACGCGAGGGCATCCGGACAAGGTGCGGTCCTTCGAGCGGGCCCGTCCGAATCAGTTATGGCAAACTGATCTTTTCACATTTGTGTTAAAACGTCAGAATCGGCGCGTTCATTTGGTCGGGTTCATGGACGATCACAGTCGGTTTTTGGTCGGCTACGGCTTGCATGCGAGCCAGTCATCGGCTTTGGTGCTGGAGGTCTTGCGAGCTTCCATGGCTTCTTATGGAACGCCGGAGGAGATTCTCACCGACAACGGTACGCAGTATGTGACCTGGCGGGGTAAAAGTGCCTTCTCGAAGGAACTCGAAAAACGGGGCATTCGACAGGTAGTAGCGTCTCCGCGTCATCCGCAGACTTTGGGTAAGATCGAGCGGTTCTGGGGAACCTTGTGGCGTGAGTGCATCGAGAGTGCAATCTTCATCGACATGGGGGATGCTCAGCGTCGGATTGGGTTATTCATAGACCATTACAACTTCCAGAGGCCCCATCAGGGGATCGATGGTCTGGTGCCCGCGGACCGTTACTTCGGGGCGGCCTCGGAAGTGCGTCGGAGTCTTCAAACTCGGGTAGCCGCGAATGCCTTGGAGCTGGCTCGAAACGGGATTCCGAAGCAGCCGTTTTATCTGACCGGCCAGGTGGGAGGTCAGCCCTTCAGCGTCCATGCGGAAGGGGAACGGATGATCTTGACCCGGCCCGAAGGAGAACGGCGGGAGATAGACTTGGTGCCCCCTCCGCCGCCGGAATCGACTTCCCGAGACGAGTTGCCCAAGCCGGTCTGTCCGGTCGGCGAGGTGAGCAATCCTCAAAGCTTGGGTTCGGAAGAGCCGTCTTTGCCGGGGGAATCGCCGTTGGATGAGAGCCTGCGTCTGATCGAGGATATGTGGTCGATCCCGCCTGAGGGAGGTGACTTATGACGACTAATTCCGAGGCGAAAGCACCGCGTCGGTCTCGTTCGATAGGAGGTCCAAAACTGGGCGAGTCCTGCGGTCCGCAGGCGAAGCGTCTGGCTTCGGTGATACTGGAGGTACTCGCCGGGGCTCGCACTCCGACCGATGCGGCCACGGCGGTAGGAATCTCTTTGCCGAATTATTATCAGGTCGAAACGCGTGCCTTGCAGGGATTACTGAAAGCTTGCGAGCCGCGCCCCCGCGGTCGAGTACGGACCGATGCCAGCGAGTTAGCCTCCTTGCAAAAGGAGAATCAGCGTCTGCAACGGGAACTCGGTCGGCACCAAGCTCTGGCCCGTGCGTCGCAGCGTGCGGTGGGCCTGGCTCCGCCCCCGACGCGATCGGCTTCGGGAAAGAAGGGGCGAAAACGGCGGACCACCGTGCGTGCTTTAAGCATTGTCGCTCGGTTGAATCCCGTGCAGCAAGAGGCCCCGAAGGAAGCCGGCGTCCAGTGATAACGATATCGCCCTCGATCGAGGAGGATCGGAGATGCGGGGACGAAAACCGGCGGGACCGGAGTCAGTCGATGAACTGCCCGGTTCCGTCATCGCGAAGGATCGCTTGAAAACGTTGTTGCGGACGATGATCGGAGAATGCCGGGTGACGGAAGCTTGCCAGATACTGGGCATTAGCGAACCCCGTTACCATCAGTTGAAGCATCAGATGCTGGCGGCGGCCCTGGAAGCCCTGGAACCGCGTCCCGCCGGTCGTCCGGTTCAAGTGCCTTCGGCGGCGGAAGCGGAGATTCAGAAACTTCAAAAAGAATTACGGGAACGGGAAGCGGAGTTAAATGTAGCACTAGTCCGCGAAGAACTTGCATCGATATTGCCTCGCGTCGCTAAGTCAGCGACCGAACCAGAGAAAAAAAAACGGAAGCGAGGGCGACCACCGGGGGACAAAACGGCCGGCGGCGGCGAGGTTGGGGGCGGCAAAAAGATCGCCGGGAGATCGAAAGGAATCTGAGGCGGCGAGTGGTCGAGGTAGTGGATCGAACGCGGCAACGGGGCTTCTCGATACCTAAGATTGCCCAGCGCTTGCATATGGCAGGTCGCACTCTTCGGCATTGGGTTCAGAGCAATGCGGCGACATCTCCTCGACCTTTGGGAAGACCGGTTGTCCGTTCGTCGCGATTGAAGCGAATGGAAGTGCTTGCTCTGTTGGCCGATCTCGGGCCGGCCACCAGCGTGGCAACTCTCAAAGAGTGCTTCCCGGAAATGACGCGTTCCGAGCTCGAAGACATGCTCAGGCGCTACCGCCGCGTCTGGCGGAAAAGGTATAAACGAACCGGCTTCCGGCTCAGGTGGACTACGCCGGGAACCGTCTGGGCGATGGATTACACGGAGACGCCACTCATTGATGGAAAGGACCAATACCTGTTGGCAGTCCGAGATCTGAGCAGTGGTCAGCAGTTGCTAGCCTGGCCTGTGGCGGCGGCAACTGCCGAGGAAACGCTTGTGGCCCTTCGGTCATTGATCACCCGGGAGGGAGCCCCGCTGGTACTGAAAATGGATAACGGTTCTCCGTTTATTGCCGAAGTGGTCCAAGAATATTTGCAGCGAGAAGGCGTGTTCGGCTTGTACTCTCCGCCGAGGAGGCCACAATATAACGGTGCGATCGAAGCGGGCATAGGATCTTTGAAAAGTCGAATCGAACGTAGAGCTGCCTGGGAAGGCCATCCGGAAGTGTGGAACGCTGAGGATGTGGAGGCGGCTCGACGGGAAGCCAATGCCTTGGCTCGACCGAGAGGAGGTCTGGGTCCTACTCCCGAGACGCTTTGGAAAAGTCGGGAGAGAGTCGCAACAGAATCTCGCGATCAGTTCCGAGAGCTTGTTGAAATCCATCGGAACCGAGCTATGGAGGAGGAAGGAAAATCTCCTTCGGGAGTGTTGCTCGAGCAGGAAGCTCGCCGTATCGATCGAATTGCTTTACGCCGTGCTCTCGTCGATCACGGCGATCTTTTGTTCAAGAGAGGGCCAATTCCTCTAGGAATTAAATCGCAAAAAACGGCAAATATTACGTGAGGGGTACACTGGTTAGGCGTAGGCGGGGCTTGGCGTGAAAATCCAACCCTAATAAATGAATGGTTTGAAGCGAACGATTGCAATCCTTTTAAAGGTGACCTTAATGATGCATTAAGCATCGATGCAAGTAAGTACAGCAACATAGGCACTTTTAATGGTCAATCTTATGCACAAGCAGGAGCTGATACGGCAAAAGCAATCAAAGATATGTTGAGTGATACAGCACAATCACTCGTGGTAAATCTGGCTATTCAGTACGGAGCTCCGTTTTTTTTGAAGACTGTTGAATTCCTTGCGAAAAGCGGTTGGACAGTTGTGAGAGATCAATTCGGGAAAATTATTAGAATCGAAAAGAATGGAATCAAAATCACTAGAGCTCAGTTTAAAGATGCGGCAACTGCACAATGTTTCCCAGCAGGAACTTTGGTAGACGCAGAATTTGGTTTGATAAAAATCGAAGAATTAAACGTTGGAGATAAAGTTTGGTCATTCGATCACAAAAATCTGGAATGGAAACTAAAGCCAATACTAAATACCTATATCTTGAAATTTGAGAGTGGGTTAGCCTCCATTTTGGCTGCAGACGAAGTGATTGAAGCTACGGGCGGTCATCCATTCTGGGTGGTTAGAGGCGAATTTTTGGAAAACAGGCCATCTCCAAAAGTCATCTCTCCCAGAGAGATAGATGGAAAACTTGATGGTCGCTGGGTATTAGCAGAAGATTTGAAGCCGGGTGACGAACTTTACTCTCGAAATAAATCCAAAGTAAACGTAGAATCGATTATTATTCGGACGCAACATTTATTTGTATTTAATATACAAGTTGAAGAGTTGGAAAATTATGCAATAACTTCCCTCGGTATTCTCGTTCATAATCAGAATGCGATTGCTGGATTCGAAGCATACGGTGTAAACCCTCTTCCAGGTACTCGAATCAGGCCACCAGGCATTCCGGATGGTTGGCGAATTCGCGGAACGAAATCAAAAGGTGGAATCGAGTACTATAACCCTAATAATCCAAATGAAAGCGTAAGAATAATGCAAGGCAACCCGAACAGTCCATATCCAAATTCACAAGGGCCATATGTTCGCCAACGGGATGCGGGGGGGAATTATTTACGGCCAGATGGTACTCGTTCGCCATTACCCAATGGCGGAAATAAAGATCCCGATACTCATATCCCACTTGAAAGATATCCAGGATTTATCCAATGACTCACTATAACAAATCAACGGTATTGTCGGCACTAGATGAATTAGGGAGCCTAGAAGCTCAAAATCGTCTTTGGCTTTCGGATGGATCTTCAGGAGAAATTTCTTCCTTTGAAGAAGCGATTTGCCAGATATTTGATGCAGGCGTTACACACGAATTGGAAACACGGCAAGTCCCTGCTCCAAGCTATCTGTTATTCATTAAATTGGACCATTTAATTTCCAAAGTGCCAGAAAATATGCCGCCGAAAGATTTAATATCATTATCAATAATGACAGAAATAAGAGATTTAGCTGTAAAATTAAAAAACAGCATTACAAAATAACGCGTGTCCTGGTCAAAAACTGTCCTTTACCGCGGTTTGATCGCACTTTGGAATTAGAATAGCCGAATAGTTATTGAATTGCCAGTCGTCGCTTACGCTGCGAATTTGGTAAGGGAATTGACCTGTTAAGTCGGTTTTTCCCCGCCGTCTTTGATCGGTGATAAATCGTACCTCGCTCCTACCCCGCCTCGGGTCTGTACAATTTTCCTTTTCCATTTTGCGGTCGCGGTAGGGACGGGGATTACTCCCCGCCCCCCGCACAGATCCGTGCATGCGGAATTACCGCACACGGCTCTTACTTCGGGTGTTTGGCATAGAAGCGTTCGTTTGGAGAAGGATGAAGGATTTTCGGGGAAGCAAGAAGTCGATTGGCGAGAGGGCCGAATCGCTCCCAAATCAAGCGATTTCTCTGGCTCCGACGCCTGAGCGACTTATACCAGATACGTACAACTTGAGTGTGAAACGATTGCAGAGCGGGCATGTTCCCTGGGATCGCATGATACTGATAGTACCCTGCCAGCACCTGGCGTAACCAACTTGCTTGCTCGGGGATTGGTTCGTGCCGCCTTTTCGAAAGCACTTCTTTCACCCGTTGCAAGCGAACCCTCATTCGCTTCTTCGCCGTCTTCCTTTTCACCAGAAATGTTCTGCTCAATCGTTTTACGCCACAACAATGGGTAAAGCCGAGGAACTCGAACGTTTCTGGTTTCCCTTGGCCACGCTTCTGACGATCTTCGCCCGCGAACCGGCCGAATTCGATCAAGCGCGTTTTCTCGGGGTGCAATTCCAGTCCAAATTTCTGGAATCGAGCTTTCAGGTCGAATAGAAACCGCTCGGCTTCGCGCCGATACTGGAATCCCAGTGCAAAATCATCGGCATACCGGATAACAATGACGTCTCCGTAGGCATGCTTTTGCCGCCACTGGTGCACCCAAAGGTCGAAGACATAATGCAGATACAGATTCGCGAGGAGTGGAGAGACCACTGCCCCTTGAGGTGTACCCATTTTCGTTTCCGACCAGCGACCGTCTTCGGATACTCCCGCTTTGAGCCATTTCTGGATCAGGCGGAGAATCCTCGGATCGGCGACCCGGTGCTCGACGAATTTCAGCAGCCATTCGTGGTCGATGGTATCAAAGAAACCCCGAATGTCCGCATCGAGCACCCAATTCACCTTCTTTCCCATGATTCCGACGTGAAGGGCATCCAACGCATCGTGCGCCGAACGCTTCGGTCGAAAACCGTAGGAAAAACCCACGAAATCCGCCTCCCAAATCTCACTGAGAACCGTCACTATAGCTCGTTGGACTACCTTGTCCTCTAGAGCTGCAATGCCCAACGCTCGCATTCCTCCGTCCGCTTTTGGTATGTGCGTCCTCCTTACGGGGACAGCTCGATAGCTTCCGGTATGAATGCGGCGATGGAGATCCTCGATTCGATGAGTTAGACCAATTTCGTACTCCTTCCACGTGACACCATCATTGCCCGGAGCCGCATCCTTCTGCAAGGTTTTGAAGCTCTGAATCATTAAGGGTATTGTCACATGATGAAGTAAAGCGGTGAATTTTACCTTCTTATCCTTTCGTGCCACTTCTCGCACTCGCTGCATTCCGGATGACGCGTTGGCTCCGCTCTGTGTCGGAAACGCGACCTTCTGCAGTAAGTTTCCCGATGTTGATAGCCTTCCCTCCATCGTCTCCGCCGGTCTCCGACCTTTGTTCGACGACTTCTCGGGTACTACGCCATCATCCGACTTCTCAAGGCCGTACATGTCAGGATTATGGGTTATCCCCTTTCCCGACCGATCCGACGAACCATCTTCGACGGATGAACTTGAGATCTCCCGGTTCCCGCGCAAAGAGTTTTCCCACATGCTCAGGGCCTCCGACTGCGTAGAGTTCCAGGAAGACTCGCCTATGATGCCCTCCTCGATGTGGCCTTCCGCTTCGGTTAACAGCGTCGGCACCCCAGATGACGTGATTTCGCAGCTCGATACCTGGCCTGTGTGTGCCCCTGTCAACGCTTCACCGACAGCCTCGCGACTGGCGGCGTATGACTCGGGGTCGAGATGACTGGCTAAGTCTTCCTCGCGTGACTCTTTCATTCACTACTCCTTGCCGGTTTCGCCGGCGCACTAACCGTGCTGTGAAATGCGTCCTTGCGTACTTTGCTAGTTGTCCCGAACCGAATTCTGGTCGCATTTGTAGCCGAATTAAAGCTGTAGGGATTTTGGCATTTTGAAGGGTGTTTTGCCGAATACCGGGGAATTTTGGAGCGGTCTGATGACCGAGACCGGGGTGTTGCGATGGGCCGGCGTAGTCCGGCACGAGGCGCTGCCGTTCGCCGTTTATTGCCGAAGTGGTCCAAGAATATTTGCAGCGAGAAGGCGTGTTCGGCTTGTACTCTCCGCCGAGGAGGCCACAATATAACGGTGCGATCGAAGCGGGCATAGGATCTTTGAAAAGTCGAATCGAACGTAGAGCTGCCTGGGAAGGCCATCCGGAAGTGTGGAACGCTGAGGATGTGGAGGCGGCTCGACGGGAAGCCAATGCCTTGGCTCGACCGAGAGGAGGTCTGGGTCCTACTCCCGAGACGCTTTGGAAAAGTCGGGAGAGAGTCGCGACAGAATCTCGCGATCAGTTCCGAGAGCTTGTTGAAATCCATCGGAACCGAGCTATGAAGGAGGAAGGAATATCTCCTTCGGGAGTGTTGCTCGAGCAGGAATCTCGCCGTATGGATCGAATTGCTTTACGCCGTGCTCTCGTCGATCACGGCGATCTTTTGTTCAAGAGAGGGCCAATTCCTCTAGGAATTAAATCGCAAAAAACGGCAAATATTACGTGAGGGGTACATTTTTTTGATAGCACAAGAGGTTGGCTCCCTGCTAAATATTTGAAAATCGGAGACCGAATACAAGGCAACGAAAAAGAGTGGTTATCGATCACAGATTTATTCGAAGACAAAGAAGTAGAACCGGTCTATAACTTAAGAATCGCTGACTATCACACTTATTTTGTTGGAGAAGATTTTTGGAGCTGGTGCATTTGGGCGCATAATCATTATTTTGAGGTTGGCGCGTTTAATGAATTAAAGCAGATAACGGGCTGGGCGAGGCATCACGTTCCACAAACAGTGGTCGCATTGGCTCACGGAGCCACCGATTTTGTGCGAGCAAACGGGCCTGCTATTCGTATACCAGAATGGATGCATAAGGAGATTATTCACTTAGAGTCTGTTCCAAAAGCCCCTATTTCGGATGAATTTCTCGAGGATTTGTAGGGTTAGTCCCGGCTTTTGGAACAGACTCTTAACTGAGAGTGGTTTTTTTGCTAAAGAAGCTGGAAACATTTCACAGCATATTAAAAGTCATTTGCAGCAATTGAGTAACATGGGTGTGCCTAAACAATATTTGCAAGAATTGAAACAACTTATAAAGTGGTGGGAATTCGGATAAATTGAACTGAAAAATATTTCTTATTTTATGAGGTATTGGTGACATTATGCACTCGGAGATGATAGAAAATGTCGCCCTCCATTATTATAACTCCGTTGTTATTGGAGTTATAAGAATGCTCGGGCGAATTCGGGATTTGAATTTGGGCGATTCGCGCAATCCACGTTACAATGACTTGAAAAAATTGCTTCAAAATTTAAATAAATTTGATCCCGAAGATAAATCTTTGCTGATTTCAGGATTAGTAGCAGTGGCTGAATATTCTTGTTATGCTACTGCTGGATTTGTTGAGCATTATAATTCATTTGAATCTGATAACAATAATGATTTATACCCTTCTCTCGTTCTATCGTACAAATATGAAAAAGATGGCGTAATTTCATCAGAGGACGTGGCATCATATCAAGACGGCTTCTCAGATGGCTCCTTCGAATCAGCCTTCATGAAAGTTGCATCATCACCTCAAATGAAAGATCTCGTTCAAAGTAAATTGGTGGAAATATTAGCCAAACTAAATTAGCAGAAATTGTTTCTAAGAAGCCCTAACAAAATCTCTTTTTATAGCAGTATTCAATGGACAAATTGTGGTTTTGTTAGGGCCTCTAAGGCTTTGTCTCTTCATCGTCAACGCACACACACTCACACATGTGCCTTGAATTCTATCTAAGAGACTCTATCGATGCCTTAAATTGCCGATCGAATAACGCCAAAAACGAGGGTTCTATTAGAGCTTACAGACAATCGATCACATTGCAAACGGATTTGGTCGTTAATCTCTTGTCAATTCTTCTTGCGAGTTGATATGTGAAATTTAAAGATCGAAAAGAATTCGGAGTATTCCTTCATAACCAGTTCTTGGGATATTAGCGATATGGATGCACTCTACATTCTCAAAAACTCTACTTTTGATAACTTTGAGATTCAGTACTCCCTCCGAAGCCTCCAAACTCATATTCCTTTCATTCGTAAGGTTTGGGTCTTCGGAGATAAGCCAACATTTCTTTCGTGCAACAAATCGATCATCGAGCATGTGCCTCATGAGTATATGGCAAGTCCTTTGGGTTTTAAATCACCAGTCACAAATACGTTTCTTATAACATTTCTTGGATCAATAATACCTGGGATGGACGAAGAATTCCTCTGGTTCTGTGATGATTTCTTCCTTCTGAAAGATTTCCCACCTGAGGAGGCTTGTAAAGATCGCTATTACGAAGATATGTCAAAAGTTACAACTCGAGGTCGACGGGTGACACTGGCACCCCATCTCAATAAACGCAAGTCGATGTAAAATCTAGACTTGGGTGGCACTGTCTATCTGACAGTGCCATTTAGAACTCACCCATCCTACAACAACAAATCACCCTATTTCAACCCAGAAGGAATTCATGCCCCGGCGGGTGGCAATGGCAAGCATTCTTAATCAGCGCATGTCGTTATCCAGTAACGGTTTGAGTGGCACTGGCCATCTGCGAGTGCGTTTCTGCAATAAAGCGTTCTTTCTGCTCGAATTTGTGCCTGAGAGGGTGACAATTCTCTGGCACTTTTTTCTCCCACGCACTGGCAGTTAGCCAGTGCCACGCGCCCGTGACTATTCGATACTAGCAGGGTGAGATTCCCTGTCGAAAGGAGGCTTGGCCTTTTGTACCCGAAGGTAACTGCGTCGCCGTGAGGCGGGGTGGGGAGCAACCCGAGGGGAGCATCTCGTCCGCAATAAAGTGAACTCGTTTCGGCAGCGGATACCGGCGAGCCTGCGTGGCTAAGGCGAAGCTAGCAAAGCCGGATTGACCGAGAGGTCCGCCAGTGGTTTGGAGAACTAATGGCGACGGCATCATCCCGAGATAAAGCCCCAAGCGAGTCGAGGGAGGTATCCGATGTGGTTGGAGGCGGAAGGAAAGCGAAGGTATCGAATGTAAGCGGGGATATCCGAGGCGCCGGGGAAGGCAAATGCCTTGTGCGTCGGAAGTCAGAGCGTTCATAGTAGCGTAGAAATCGGGTAATACCGAGGGAGCGAAGGGACGTAGGAAGGTGGATTTCGAGGTTACATGAGCAGGAAAGAGAAACCGTCGTCAGTGCCAGTGGCTAAGCAAGGCGGAGAAGCCGGCGACCGAACTCCGGGAACCGTTAGTAGGGTCCGAGAGCAATGGTCGTGGGCGGAACCTGCGGTGTGGACTGATCGGATGTTGAGTGCGCTCGAAGCGGGCGTTAAAGGAGGCGTCTGGTTTAGCTTGATGGACAAGGTGTGCAAGAAGAGGAACCTGAAGTCGTCGGCGACGAAAGTCATAGCGAATGCGGGTTCGGCAGGCGTGGATCATGTAAGTGTCGAGGCGTTTGCAAATCATTTGGACGAGAACCTGGAAGCTTTGGAGCGGACTTTACGGGACGGAACCTACCGTCCTTCGGCGATCCGGCGAGCGGTAATTCCGAAGCCGGGGAGTGAAGAAGGCCGTCCTCTAGGAATTCCGACGGTTCGAGACCGGGTGGTTCAAGGCGCGATTCGTCAGGTGCTGGAACCGATTTTCGAGAAGGATTTCGCCTCGAATAGTTACGGCTTTCGTCCGGGCCGGGGCTGCAAAAATGCCTTGCGAGAGGTGGACAGACTTCTGAAAGAAGGAGGCACGCATCTGGTGGATGTCGACATCAAGGGCTACTTCGACGCGATCGATCACGATCAGTTGATGGATGTGCTGAAGCGGAAGATCGCGGACGGAACGCTACTAGGTCTGGTGGAACAATTTCTGAAAGCCGAGATATTCTCGCCGATGGGGAGTTGGGAGCCAGATTCGGGAGCGCCGCAAGGAGCGGTTTTGAGTCCGTTGTTGAGTAACGCCTATCTGGATCCTTTGGACCATTTGATGGAATCCCTAGGTTTTCGGATGGTGCGATACGCGGATGACATGGTGATCGTCTGCCGCAGTCGAGCGGAAGCGGAAGAAGCCCTGGCGACGTTGAGCCGCTGGTGCGAATCGGCCAAGCTACAACTGCATCCGGAAAAGACGAGAGTGGTGGACACGCAGATCGAGAGTTTCGAATTTCTAGGCTATTGCTTTGGAGTTTATAAAGGACAACGTCTGATATATCCTCGGAAGCGAAGTCTGGAGAAACTTCGGGATGCGATTCGCGCGAAAACGAAGCGGAAAAGAGGCGATAGCCTGTCGCAGATCGTCCGCGACGTGAGCGTAACGCTACGAGGCTGGTACGGATACTTCAAGCACAGCAAAAAGGGGATCTTTCGGGACGTGGATAAATGGACTCGAATGCGGCTGCGGTGCATACTGCGTCGTCGTCTGGGTCACGATTGCAGAAGCCGAAAGAGAGATAACTTCAAGTGGCCCAAAGCTTACTTTGCCGAGGCGGGACTGTTCTCCCTGGAACAGGCACATCGTCTGGAATCTCAATCCCTCAAGGGGTAAGACTACTGACCGGAAAGCCGGATGCGGGAGATCCGCCCGTCCGGTTTGGAGGGAAGGGGGAGCCATTAACTCCTCCTAGCCCTATACGGAAATTGGACGAGGATTGAGTCCTACAATTCGCAAAGATCAATAAAAAAAACAGCAAGTAACCAGTGCCACCCAAACTGTTACTCAATAACGACTTGAGTTGATTTAGTTAGGTTACCAGTGCCACCCCGCCGAACACCGGGGAATTTTGGAGCGGTCTGATGACCGAGACCGGGGTGTTGCGATGGGCCGGCGTAGACCGGCACGAGGCGCTGCCGTTCTCCGTTTATTGCCGAAGTGGTCCAAGAATATTTGCAGCGAGAAGGCGTGTTCGGCTTGTACTCTCCGCCGAGGAGGCCACAATATAACGGTGCGCTCGAAGCGGGCATTGGATCTTTGAGAAGTCGAATCGAACGTAGAGCTGCCTGGGAAGGCCATCCGGAAGTGTGGAACGCTGAGGATGTGGAGGCGGCTCGACGGGAAGCCAATGCCTTGGCTCGACCGAGAGGAGGTCTGGGTCCTACTCCCGAGACGCTTTGGAAAAGTCGGGAGAGAGTCGCGACAGAATCTCGCGATCAGTTCCGAGAGCTTGTTGAAATCCATCGGAACCGAGCTATGGAGGAGGAAGGAAAATCTCCTTCGGGAGTGTTGCTCGAGCAGGAAGCTCGCCGTATCGATCGAATTGCTTTACGCCGTGCTCTCGTCGATCACGGCGATCTTTTGTTCAAGAGAGGGCCAATTCCTCTAGGTATTAAATCGCAAAAAACGGCAAATATTACGTGAGGGGTACAGATTCAAGGCCGTATGCCTGAAAATTTGGCAGAACAGCTAATTATGGAAGATGCATTTGAGGACGGCGGCCAAGTGATTATGAAAGGTCCTTTTGGTGATCCTTTGTATCAAGCCCCAGGCTGGGTTAAAAAGCAAATTACGCATACGCTGCCTGATGGAACAAAGATAGTAGTACATTATATGCACAACACGATTACTGGTGAAATTGCTCAGGTTAAATTCAAGTAGCCTAGTAATTCCCAATTAGCGAAAGACTGAGAATGAAGATTGAATGTATTTCAAAATCTGCAATCACTTTGCCAGTAGACTTGATTCGTCCCGAGCTCGGACTCGGTAGAGATCGCATTTTTTCTTTAATTACTGGAAAGCAATATGTCGTATATGGTATTACATGTTACCTCGGTCATTTATGGTACTATATTTGTGATGAAGACTACTCTTACTATCCAATATGGAACCCGGCCCCATTATTTAGAATAACAGACAATCGAATATCTAAGTACTGGGAAATAGGCGAATATCTAATAGGCTCCTCAGAAATAATCCCGATTATTTCTTTCAGCGAATGGGTACAAAATCCCATATTTTATGATCTGCTAACAGATAGGGAGCAATCCGCCGTACAAACATTTATAAAATACAAGAAGTTGATTGATGAAGAATCTAACATAATTGATCAGGATGATGCGCAACTGTAGACGCTCTGTCCTGATCAAAAACCAGTACCGTCCTGGTCGAAAACCATGTCCAACAGTCGGAGTGGATTTTTCGTGGTTAAAATCCAAGCTAAGATTGACCGGGGTTGTCTCAAAATAGGGGTTCGAATCCCAGCCGACTGATACGATGGTTGAATTCTTGCGGTTCAGCGCGCGGAGTCGCCTTGGGAAGTTCGGATGATTTTGACTTTATGCCGCTCGGCGATAGCTTTTCAGAAGTCCGCCGAGCCGTTCTTGCACAAAACGCTGCTGAATTGCTTCACCAATCCGATGGCATTCGTGAATAGTATCCGATGCCCGCTTCGATTATTTGAGGGCGAAGATGGAAGAGACGTCAATATTCCTCTGGCTCTGGCCGCTCGGAAAGCCGGTAAGGACTGCGAAATTGTAAACGTTACGGGAAATCATCAAGAGATGGTTTCGCCATCGGTCAAGAAATTAATCGAGTGGTTCCGGCAGTTGAAATAGCTCTGCAAAAAATTGTTTTTCCCTTTGCAGCAATAACAATTTCAAAAACTGTGAATATCCCTTAATTTTCGATAGCTACAAACAGATCTTATTAACATTGCTGCAGCATTAGGCCACCGAGATCGTGCTCCGGTCGATGCCCAGAGCCTCGCCGATCTTCGCCTGTGTGCCCGGTGAGGCACATGTTGGCGATGATCCCCAGACGGGCATGATCGTAGACTTCCTTGCGTTGTGACTTGGTGGCGCGAGGCGGGGGCGGGAGCCGCTTCGTCAACTTCGGACGGGGATGGTTCGGTGTTTTTTTTGGCCATGGCAGTGTGCAGGGAGTTAGTGTGCAAGCTCCCCGATTATGCCAAACGGGTCCGAACTGGGTGAGAAGCTACCGTTCCAAATAGATTTGGAAAGTGAATTTAGATTCGATTCACTCAACAGCTGAAGCAAGATCGAGAATGGAAGGCGCGAAATTGTGGTTCAATTAAGCAGAGACTGAATGTTCTTGAGAACGTAGTCAAATAAGAATTGATCTGAGCAATTTTTGGAATGAGCGTTGAGTCTGATAAGTACGTACACTCCTACAACATTTCCTCCGATACCTCCCCCCCAGGTTGTTCCAGTTGTCGCTCCGAAGGATTTATTTTTGAGTCCAATCCCTAGAGTTCTGGGTACTACACTAACGATCTCCCAACCATCGAGCCCCAATTTGGGAAGCAATCCGAGACTGAACCCTGAACACACCATTTCGTCGAGGACTTTTGAATCGATCTCAAGGTAAACACTTTCATACAAAACCACCTGTTCGCCATCCAAGATCCTTTTCTTGATCGCCTTGGCGAGGGTAAGAGCTTTATTTTTGCGTTCCTGATTATCTTTCTCATTTTTTCGCGTTGCTCCTCGGCTGCAGCAACCTGCTCTCGATGAATTAGAATCAGGCAGTCAAAGCAATATTTTTTCATGGAAATTAGGCCCAGTGAAGCTCCACATCTTTTACATTTGGGCATCTTAAACTCCCGTTTCGCGATCTTTGAATAAGAATTTTCAGTGTCTACTTTATTGGCCGAAACGATCATGGAAGTTCGATTGAGGAAAGCCGTCGAATCGAGATTTGCGGCCCAGATTGGTCGTCTAGTTGATGTTCCTTTTAGTCAGAACAAATTGCTTAAGCTGACTCTAAGATTCCGGGCGATGATCCGAAGGTTGAGTATGGAGAGGTTGCGTTCCCCACGTTCCACGGAACCGATAAATGTTCGGTGCAGCTGACATTTCTCAGCTAGTTCCGCTTGGGTTAAGCCCTTTTTTTCACGGATTTCGCGTATCCGGGAACCGAGCTGGAACAGGAATGCTTGATCGTCGAGATTCATGCTTGACGAACATGCTGCCATTAGTCATGATGTGTTTAAGTAGCATTTTGGTGATGCGTTTAAGTTTCCCCTAAGTGAAGAACTGGCCCATATGAGGAAAATCGGAGATTTTGATTCAGCCTCTGGTTCCAAAAGCGTCCCAAATCTGAACTTTTGAATTCATTCTCTTGAATCTGCAAAAAGGATAGTTCGTTCAAATGAGACTCGCCCATAGAGCCAATTTGGTTGCTGGTTTGCTCTTCTTGATCTCGTTGATTTCTCGGCTTGGCTGGTTTCAGACTAGCCATTCACATGCGCCACCCGACCCAGAGAGTGCGATACTCTTTCCCGCCCTAATCCCTCCGACGGGATCAGAACGGTCCTATTATGAAGAGCTTTATCAACGCGATCCTAAGGCCATGGACTTCTATCTCCGTCTTACTCCGGCTGAGGTGCGGCGAGAAGCGTTGAATATTTTGGCCGAAAAAGAACTCCAGAAGCAACCCTGCGTCCGCTTCGAACTCCTTAAGATTATTGCTCATCAATCGGCGACAACAGCCCCAGAAAAAGCCCGCTTTCTGATCGCTCAAACCGCTTATCTGAAAACTCTCGAGAATGCTCCCGAGCGACAGAAAATCTATCTCAAGTCCTTGAGCGAAGATCCTCAGGCGGTCCGCAGCGGTTTCACCGCCTGGGACCAGTCAATTCGCACCGTCCTTGCGGATCCAGATCTTTGGTCCTTTTACCAACAAGAGAAACGCACTCAACCCCACCCCTTCTGGCTGGATGAAACGTTACTAGCGATTGTCCAAGTGAAGAAAGATGGTCAGGATCTCGTCCATAGTCCGGAATTAATACGTGAGATCGTTAGCACTGCCCGGCAGCATGGTCCAATAGCTCGTCAAATTGTCCGGGATCTCAACCTGGGTGCGGAGGGGATGCTCCTGCTGCTACAGTATGGTCCCCTGATTGAGAGAGCGGTTCACGAGCAACTGGATCTTCAAGAAGTGCTCGAAATCCTCTATGCCAATCCCGGCGAATTCGATCAGGGGGAACCATCGGAGTTGGCCCTGCAATTGAAAGAGATCTATTCGAAGAAACCGGTTGTTTGGCGGGCGGCACGCTGCTTTCCCTTATGCTGGAAACTTAACCGAGAGTATCCGATGGAGGCTTCGCGACTGTTGGAACAATTTGCGATCGATGATATTGCGAGCTTTCTCTATCTATACTACCCGGACCAAATGCCGGAAGCTATCGCCGCACTGCGATCGACGGGCGATGCGGCCTGGGGTACTCTGAAATACTTCGCCGAACTCAAGAGCGATAATCGGGAAATATTTAAGGAGATCCTGAAAAAACAAGGTTGGCGAGTCGTTCCCTACCTGTTGAAAAACGGCGAATCCGGATTACAGCGTCTAAGAGAAAACCCCGACGATACCCGATGGCTGGATAAAGATTTCGATTCCGAAGGAAACATCGTCAATCAGGGATGGGCAGCGGAACTCCCCATCATTTCCGGTCCGTTTCTAGCTCTGCGACATGGAATCAACGGCACTCTCGACTGGGATGAAGCCGGCTGGGCGGCCTTAGATTTGTCCGAAGCGGCGGCCTTGGTTGGAACCTCGGGAGTTTCACTAATCTGGTCGGGGGCAAAGAATTCTGCCAAGATTGGTGCGAAGCAAGTACTGAAACGTGTTCAATCTCAGCAAGCTCGGGAATTTCTATTGAAAGAAGCTCGGTCAATGGCTTCTAAGCCCTCGATCAGTCGCTCCGCTCAACGCCAAACCTTCCGCGAAAAGGCTCTACCTTCGTTGTTCTCTAGATCCTCGACCCAGGCGACTTTCCAGAAGTATGTGATTTCGCGGGGTTCCCGTCTAGTCTCTCAAAATAACCGGAATTCACTTCAGAAAAGTTTCGAAAAAATCAAAGCATCAGTTCGCAAAATCGATGAGAAAATTTCGCAACTCAAGGATCCAAATAAAAATAGGGGAGCCTTCGGTCCCAATGATCCGACCTTCCAGGAAAATTTACCCCACAACTTACCCCACAACGAACAATTTGTTAGCTACCTGAAGAATCCTGATAGCCTCTCAGTTCTTCAAGATCAGCTTTTCGAAGTCGCTCTTCTCAGTCGCTGGGATTCCGATTTAGAGCATATCCAGCAAGAACAAGACTCAACCGATTGCTTGGATTTAGACTCAAAGAAACTGGCTGAGGAGATGGCTTCTTTCTGGAGGCCGTCTCCTGCGTCGACAACTTCCCGGCCGGCTTCGAAAGTATTCCTCCGGATTGCTGCCGGAGCAAGTCTCATCGCACTGGTAGTGTTATTGGTGACAGGGAAGAATAGATTCCGTCGCTCGAAGATATCTTGGTTGGTAGGGATCGGGAATTTAGTTATCCTGGGTTTCTGCCTCTTGGAGTATTGGAACCCGCATTTGCGGTCGGTAACTGCTACAGAACAGGCTTTAGCCCGGTTGAGCGATGACCAGGTGTGCTGGGAGCAGCGACTTTCGGAGGTCTTGGATACACCCGATGAGGCGTTACAACAGGAACGCAATCGATTGGTGAATTCTCTACTGGAGGACTTTCACAAACAACTTACAGAAGGATCTGGTCTCACCGATCTCAAAAATAAAGAAGAGTCGCTCCGTGTTCTCAAACCCTTTTTCCCACTACACGCCCGCGTTCAATTGGAGGACTTGATAGTCCAAGCCAGTCAAAAACGAGAGGAGAAGGATCTCCAGAAGGTAAAGGTGGAGTTCGATTCCAGACTAGCTCCCTTTAAGGAGTCGGCCCAAAGATTCCTTAAGGAACACCCCAATTCCTCATCCAAAGCCCAGGTGCTCGGCTGGATCAACGAGAGGATTGGCAAAGATATCCGCGAGCTCAAACTTAAGATCCAGCAGATTGATAGCAGTACCCCCACTGGAATAGCAGAACGGCTCTCAGAACTTTCCAAACTCCGAGATCAATTAAGTCCTCAGGATCCGGAACGAGCCAGGATCGCCGCTGCGATAAAAGTGGCTCATCGCCTAGCAACCGAAGAAGAATTCACGATCGTGCTCCACAATTCCGGAGAATTTAGGGTAGCTGAATTCCATCGGGTCGTGGTTTACAGCGGCGACGATATCGTTTTTGATCAAAAAGGTTCTCATCGCGTTCAAATTCAGGATTGGCAGGAAGAGTTCAAGCTCAGGTGGCAGTACGATAAGCCGATCCGAATTCAAATACGTTTGGGGAGTACGGTAATCTTCTCTACTTCCTTTTGCGCCGAGAAGACGGAATCGGGTGGTTTGTCCATTCTGGCCCTCAATGGCAAGCGGGAACTTGAATCCAAGTCTCATCGATTTACCGGGACACCCTACGTCACTTTCGAAATAAAAGATTTCACGGCCGAAGAAGAGCAGGCGTTTCGAACGTATATCCTCAGTAATGAATGGTGATGGATAGGGCCGGAGGTGAGCTCGAAATCGGGGTATTGGAATGCTCCCTCTTTAACTGAGAATCGCTTTCGAAGTGAGTTCAAGCCCCTGGCAAAATTTGGCCCAAGTTACTGAGAGAACTGGATCGAGAATAGATATGGAACAAGTCAGGATCGAGGTTCTTTCAAATTTGAGTTCTGATTCCGTCTAATGGCCAGATTACGAATGTTGCTCCTGTCACGTTTGAGGATTTCAGAACAGTTGTTTGGCTAGGCTGCTTATGACAATCACCTGTAGATTATAATGACCCGCACCAAATTTAAGTGCCGAAATCGCCAAAAAACGCTGATAATCTCTGCTTTTCCGTCTCATCGACGACTTCGAAGCTAACTGGGAATAAAAACTCGCAATTCCATCAATTCTGCTGATTCAAAGCTTTATCCGTGCAAATACCGTGCGGTCTAACTGCTGTTTGGACTTCGAGATTGATTTGGTTAAATCTTGGCCATTCTGTGTTCGCAAATCGAACTCGTTTATCGAGAATCGGCCTATTCGATTAGCATGCGGCCATGGATTCGAGCGAGGAAGTTCCCGAATGTCCCGGTGGCCGCAAACGTGACGCGATCAACGCGGATTTACTTCATCGCGTCACGCCTTTGGAAGTGAAGCTTAACACTAATTCTCGCAATTTTTCCAATCCTCTTTCGGCCAATTCACTGGACGCTCCGCCGCCGGTAGTCAAGCAGAAATCGAAGCGTCGACACGGCGGTCAACAGGGTCATGCCTCATTTGAAACAGCTATTGCCTTCTGATCGAACCACACGCGTCGAACGGATTGTTCCCGATTTGTGTGGCTGTTGCGGCGTAACGACGCAGGCGAGTAGTCCTCAGTCCCTTCGACAGCACAGCATCAGTCCTTGGTTTACGGCGACTTTATCGTATTTGAGCGGCTGTTAGTGAGTCAGCAAACGCTGCGTCGGAGAAATCGCCGAGGCGATCTTCGGCGTGCCGATTGCCTTGGGTACAGTGTCGAACCTGGAGCGGGAAGCAGCGTCGCGTTCGAGCCAGCTCATACCGAGGCGGTTCAGTCGATCTGAACTCATCCGTGAAATATGTCGACGAAACCAGCTGGAAGTTGGGGGCAAGCTGTGTTGGCTCTGGGGAGCGGCAACGACCAATTTCGAAGCCTTTGTGATTCACGGTCAAAGTGGCGTGGCGGGTTTGACGACGCTCCTGGGGAAAAACATTCGAGGGATTCTTCACATTGATCGCTGGCATGCGTATCGGCAAGTGCCCGAAGAGCGCCGACAATTGTGTTGGGCTCATCTAAAACGGGACTTTCGAAAAATTGTCGAAGGCGGCGGGCCCAGTGAGTTCGTGGGACGCCGCGGCCTTCGCTTGGTCCGGGAGTTGTTCGTGGCCTGGCAGGCCTTCCGAGCCGGCACGATTGACCGCGCGTGTCTTCGCGCTTTGATTGCGCCTTTGGAACGTTGTCTGAATAAAACCTTGTTACAAGGAGCATTGGCGGGTGAGGAACGCATCGCGAAATTCTAAGAAAATCTCATCGCCTTGGAACCGGCGGTGTGGACCTTCGCCAAGACCGAAGGAGTCGAACCGACGAACAATCATATGGAACGATTGGTGCGGCTCGCGGTACTTTGCCGTCGTCGCAGTTTCGGCAGCAATAGCGAGATAGGTTGCCGATTCGTCGAACGAATTCTCTCCGTTGTACAAACCTGTCGACTCAGTCGCAAAAAAGTGGTCGACTATCTTACCGCTAATACAGCCAAGCGAACCCAACCCAGATTACACATCGCCTGTTGAACCGCTAACAAAATTCCATCTTTAACGAATTTTCTAGAGTAAGCAAATGTTGTGCCAGACTCTATAAAAATCGAACGAAAAAACAAAAAATGATTGCCATTTTAGAGTCGTCAAGAGGTAAGCGGATTTTTTTGGGAAAAGATATAGCCGCGTGGGCAGCCACTTTTCGGGATTCGAGGCGAACGAAAGTCTTATCAAAACGAGCGAAAAAAAAAAGAGCGGTGATAGACTTTAGTTAGTTCATGAAACTCAAATTTTAAGGAGAAGCAATGTCGGCAGAAAAATTATTGAAAGCACCTCTTGACCTACACGCTACCGCTTTAAATTTACAAAAAGCCTTGGCGTCTGCAGGATACTTTGACGAATCACTTATTGAGAGCGAGCCAGAGCCTATCAAGAGAGGACATCCGGTTTACGTTGCATGGGAGGAATTCACAGACAATTTCCAAACCGGAATGATTCCTTCGGAAATCAGAATTGCGTTCTATAGACTTCGACGTCTAACACTCTTCAAGAGTTCAGAAGCTTTAGAGGCGGCCGAGTCGCTGAATCTGCTTTTGGCAAGATATACTTGCAAGGTATTGTGCCCCGAATTAGACGGGCCGATCGAACCTTGTGGCTTGAGATATCTGGGAATTGTATACGACAAAATTCAACCTACTGCAGACAAGCTTTTGAAACTGACTTGGAGCAAAAATATGGTTTCTGCGAGTTCTTTAGTTGAGCACTTTTGGTCTATTGACTATGAAGGTGATTCGGATCCTTTTAACTTACTAAACCAGAAGATAACCGAAGTAAATAAAGTACTTCGGCGAGCTGGATACCCGTATCGATTGAGCAAGAAATCCGGTTACGTGGTCTGGAAAAGTTTGAAAGAATAAAGTGTTTTGACAACTTATCCAAAACCCTCAGTTGCTAAATCGAAAACATACATCTTTTCGAGCATTGAAGGATGTTTAAATCCAAAATTTAGCTGCTGAGGGACTCCAGTCATGTCGAACTATCTCTTGCCTCATCATCAAGCGAAACTCCAAAATTCAGGCTTGTCGCCAGAAGCCATTTCCGCTCGCGGGTATAAAACCCTCA
This sequence comes from Telmatocola sphagniphila, assembly GCF_018398935.1. Lineage (GTDB taxonomy): Bacteria > Planctomycetota > Planctomycetia > Gemmatales > Gemmataceae > Telmatocola > Telmatocola sphagniphila. The sequence continues at coordinate 3,927,507 of NZ_CP074694.1, forward strand.
GCACTAAAGTCGAGGTCGAGAGACTTTCCTTCTCTCGATCTCAAGCTACCGCGCCAGCTTTGCAGATACCGATTTGGAATGCGGAAGGTTTAAGAACAGTTAACCAAATTCGTCCAGACACACCACGAATAAATCGGGAAGGCAAATCTATCAAGTATGAATTGCCCCTTGAATCCAAAGTAGCTATTGATGTTCCCCCTTCTATCCGCGAAAAGGTATTGGATATAACCCAACCTCTTCTGGTTACGGAAGGGCCAATTAAAGCTGATGCAGCTGCTTCGAAAGGTTATGCAGCAGTCTCGGTTCTGGGTGTTTCAGGTTGGCGTGCCGATGATCCATTTTGGAAAATCGCACCCCTTAAAAATAGAACATGCTACATAATCTTCGATTCTGATATCTCGACGAACGAAAATGTGAAGAGAAGCGCCCTGCGCCTAGCAGAAAACTTCAGAAAGCACGGGGCAATACCGGAAATTGTGATACTACCACACTCCGCCCAAAAGACTAAGCAAGGCTTGGACGATTATCTTGCTTCTGGCAAAACTGACAAGGATTTGTTGGCTCTAGACCGAATGGAAATATCCGAAATTGCCGACTCGGAGCCTTTCAACGCCATGGCAAAATATAAATGCACAAAAAATGGCCTAGCTATGTTAAGCTCAAACAATAAAGAGCCTTCTTGGATTTTACTAACAAATTTTATTGCTCGCATTACAGCAGAAGCGGAGATCGACGATGGTAACAGTACCCGACTTGAGTTCGAAATCACTTGCGAGTTAGGGGGAGAAACGAAGTTGTGTAAAGTCCAGGCAGAGGAATATGAAAGAATGACCTGGGTAATGCCGCATTTGGGTGCCGGCGCGATTATTTTTGCTGGAGTTATGACACGCGATCATGCTCGAGCGGCAATCCAAGCAGTCTCGGATAAAATAGTGAAACGTAAAGTCATTGAGCATCTTGGATGGCGTAAATTTGGCATTGAATGGGTTTATTTCCATGCGGGAGGGATCATCCGGTCCAATCCAAAATCAAATGCCCAATCACATGATGGAAAATCGGACATAGAAAATTCCAACGAAAACCCGCAGAATGGTATTCCATGCCCGAATTGTCCGACAATTTCGACTGTCGATCCGCTACAGGACGTTGAGGTGAGAGTTCCTAAGGTGTTAAGTTCCTATCGGTTGCCAGAGAAACCAAAGAAAGAATCTCTAATAAGAGATATAGCTAAGCTGATTGAACTCTTAGAGGATACAATTCCCGCGCGCCTTTGGATGCCGCTGCTCTCTGCAGCGTTTCGAATAGCTATTGACCAGGTTGATTTCAGTATTCATCTTGTGGGGGTAACTAACTCCGGAAAAACGACACTCACCTCATTGTTTTGTCAATTTTTTGGCCCAGATCTTCATGCCCGGAATTTGGCTCTTCCGTTTCTAGGTGTAGCATCCAGAGAAATGCTTCTGTATCTGGTTGACGAAGCCGCGAATCTCCGCAATGGTCGGCCCTAATTTTTTCGCTGCCCAATTCACGTCCAGGAGTATTCTCGTCCAGAGCGTAGTTAGACTCTGAATTCCATAACTTCGGCGTAGCACTACCCGAATCTTGGTATTCAGACCCTCCACCGGGCCGCTGCTTTTGCGTTCCTCGAAGTAGGCTAAGATCCCCTCCCAGTTATTCTTGAGCATCGTGATGAACGGCTCCCAATCCATCTCGGTCTCGCGGGCCTGGACGATCCAATCTTCCAACAGTCGCGAGGCTTCGGCTCGGTTCGGGGCACTATCGAAGATTTTGGTCGCCTCCCAACGCAGATGGTAGATCGTTCCCAACGAAGGCACCTTCTCGAACAAATCCTCGAGGGCCTGGACCTGCTCCGGTTTCAAATCCTCGGGACGACGCCGGAAGTCGTGCATCTGAGAACGCAGCTTCTTGCGGGCTTCCCCGCTCAAACTTCGCTTGTAGGCTCGATAGTTTTTTTTCGCAGATCGTCCGCCACCTCACCCAATTTCTTGGCGACGTGAAAGCGATCTATTACCGACTGGCTGTTGGGTAAATGCACGCCGCAAGCCTTCAAATACGCCGCGCTCATGTCCGTATGATGCCAACGCACCGCCGACCGTTGCTGGGCCGACAAATGCTCCAAACACGCTCGCCCCGCTGCTTCGTCGCGACCCTTGGACAGAGCCAGAATCTCCGGACGCTCCCCATTCGTCAGGTCTGTGAGAATGGTCGCATATCCCTTATGCCCCTTACGCAGGCTGATCTCATCCAGACCCAAACGCTCGATCTTCCGCTGGGGATCGATCTGCTTCGCCTTGGCGTCCTCTATCCGGTTCTTGACGATTCGTTCCACCGTCTCCGCGGCGATCCCCAAACGCACCGCCACGTCTTCGGCTGTGCTCCCGATCAGACTGACCAGCACCTGCTCCTCGAAGCGAAACGTATATTTCACATCCCGACGCTTGAACGGCGGCAACAGCGATTGACGGTGACCGCACGACGGGCAGCGGTGATACACCTCCTGGTACACGAAAAAGCTCGGCTTACCCCACAAATCCAGATCGCGGATGCTCAGAAACTTGTTCTTCTCCACCAATTGAAGCCGAGACTCTCGCTGGCATGTCTCGCAACAAAGATTGTCGGGCAACTCCCAACTCACGTGAAAGGCGTGGCCCCCGTCGATGCGTTCGTATTCGCCAACGCTCACTCCGGCAGGGACGTCCATGTCTATGGCAATGGTAGTCGTCGTCATCGGCTCTTCCGTGAACCAGGAAAAGGGTACTCTCAATTGCAATCTATCCCAAAATGACCGATTCGCCGAGAGTTGCGCCTAAAAACGGAAGAGCCCGGAATTTGCCAGGTTCTTGGCTATCGACCTCCAATTCTCTCCTGTCGATGATGGCACTCGCTCGAAATGTCTTGCTCCCGATTGACGACTTTGTTGTAGCCGGCTCACAGTCGGATATAGACCGCGGAAATCGGGAAGCAGATCGTATTTTTCGTGCCCAGGGTAATCGTGCGGGGCGAGGTCGTTGCAACCGAGATGGAACTCCAAAAGAAACATTGGCACCTCAAGGACTGATACTGAGTACTGGTGAATCAAATCCTGAAGGCCACTCTTTACTATCTCGAATTCTTTTGCTTGAAGTATCGCCGGGAGATGTTATTCCGCCCGAGGATTCGGGAAAATTTGATGAATTAGTGCAGATGGGAGATAGTGGGTCGCTGGCTTCCATAATGTCAGGCTTCATCCACTTTTACACTTACCAACGGCCCATCGTTCTCGATTTGATAAAGAGTCTGAAATTGGAAGCTCGAAAGGCAGATTGGGGTTGCAATTGTTTACCCCGAACGGTGGACATCTTAGGCGAGTTAAATGGAGGATTTCATGCTTTCATTGCCTTCGCAAAGCGTGTGGGGGCAATTAGTGATTCAAAAACTAGCGAATTGGTCGAATTACTCCAAGAAACTCTTTGTGAGGTGGCAAGAGAGCAGAGTCTCGTTACCGAAGAAGCAGATCCAGTGGAGCAATTTCTTCAATATATCAGTAGTGCACTCATTGCAGGGCAATGCCACTTGCGGGATTTAGAAAACGAGAAACCAGCAGATTATGAAACAGTGCTTGGATGGCGAGTATTTCGGATTGATCACAAAACTCAAAAAGAGGATAATTCCTCCGAATCTAATCCAAATCCCAAAAAGGAACCCGTGAATGCCTTTTCAGAACAAAATTTCCAAGATCATTTTATAGCTCAAGGTGAGTGCATTGGCTGGATCGATGATGATGACATTTATCTTTCTATATCGCAAAGTTTAGAGGAAGCACAGCGATATGCAAAGAGCACAAGGCTCAAGCCCCTACCGCTTTCAGATAAGACGCTTGGAAAGCAAATGAAAGCGAAAGAACTTCTAAAAAATTCAGAAACTGATCGATGCACAACTCGAGTTTGTGTGGCTGGATCAATGACTCGAGTGCTCCATATTGAGAGACAAACTTTATTAGAGTATAAAACAGATAAAGCGAGTACAACGGAGGAATATGCATTTGAGCGAGAGAAACATGATTTTATGAAACTTTTAGGGGAATAGGCGGTTCTCATTTTAGACCGTTAATTTGATTCTGGAGCCCTATTCAATCCATCTTTTCTCATTTTCCAAGCAAAATGAGTTTTGTTGGGGCTCCAATTTCTCAATCATTGGTACAAGTCTCCGACGATCAATAGAGCAGAAATCCAAAAGGCGATAAAAATACTAATTTATTAACTATCGCTGATCTTATTATAGATTTAAGCCTTAAATGCTGTGCGAGAATCACCAAAACGGAAATGAATACCCAAAGAATGAGGCTGTTTCTTCCATTTTGGCAGCTGGTTTTAAGCTGCTTTCACCCTTGAATTGGAAACATACTCAAAATTCTTCGTTCAGATTCTTGGAACAGAAAACCTCAAAAGATCTGAGTAGATTGTGAACTGTCAGAAATGGAGTCACTTCAAATAATAATTCTCTCTAATCTTTTTTTTCTCAATTCCCAATCCGGCATGCACCGAGTTAAGAGGCGGTAGAAATCCTTGCCGTGGTTGTGGACCTTCAGGTGACACAACTCGTGGACGATCACGTAATCAACGCAGTGAACTGGGGCTTTCACGAGATCCAGGTTTAGGAGAATGTTTCCGGTCTTCGTGCAACTTCCCCAACGCTTGGTCATCTTGCGGACAGTCATGTTCGGCAGAGTGGGAAACCGAAGTGAGCCGGTGGACTCGATGCACTGCTGGAGGCGGTTGGAAAACACCCGTTCGGCATGGGATCGGTACCACCCCTCAAGCAATCCAGAGACGCTCTCGTTGTTTTCTTTGTCAGTACACTTCACCTGAAGGAACTGGCCAATAAGCTTCACCCCCTCTGGACCACCCGTCTGGACTTTCAGCCGGTACTGTCTTCCGAGATAGACGTGGGTCTCCCCACTTACAAAACGACGGCCTGGTTGTGGTGGCCGGTACTGCTCAAAGAACCTCCACTGACATACGATCCAACGAGACCGTTTGTCAACTTTGGCAAGCACGATGCCCAGATCCGACCCAAATGGAGCGACGACCTCAAGCCTCAACTCTGGATGAACCGTGATAGCCAGGTGTTTACGCTCTCGGAACTGAATCTGGAAGGGGATTTCCAGCCCTCCATATCGCAGGAGGTAGGATTCACCAGGCTGCCCGTTTTCGATCATCCCGGATACCTCCGCCTGGCGATATCCAGGCACTTCTCCAGGATCAGGTCGATGTCCTCGAAGGTCAGGGACAGCCCCGTTTCCTGCTTCAAATCATGAAGGTAATCCTCGATCTGGTTCTTTATCCTGTTCTGAACGTCCGCGTTGCTCGTCCAGCTAACGATCTTCTCTGCCTGGATGATCTTATCGATCCTGAGAGCCGCATCCGCCGAAAGCTCCCGACCCTCACCAGCATCGGCGGCATGCCGCCCCAGCGGTTCAAGAAGAACGCCATAGAACGCCTTAGCGACATCATGGTTCTGAAGCTTCGCTGGCAGGGAATCCCCGCTCCGGTTGCGGATGGAGTCCGCGATCTCCATGACCTTGTTGAGGTAATCCCGGTCAGCCAGTCGTTTCTCCCGAAAAGCTCGGATGGCTTCTTCCAGCATCTCGGAGAACTTGCGGTAGAAGGCGGGATCCTCCTCCATCCTCTCGATAATGGTCTTCTTGGTGCGGTGGGCAATGGTGTCGGCCTTGGAGGCAGTTCCTTCCAGCTTCTCGATCTCCTTGAGGAACGCATCCTTGTCGAAGATGTTGATGAGGGTCGTCACCTTCTCGACAGCCCCAGTGGTGACGTGGGTGTCAATCAGCTTCTGAATCTTGGCCTCGTACTCCTTGAAGTCCACGACCTCGGCGTAACGTTTCTTGACGGCTACCCGAAGTTTCACGAAGAAGGTCAGATCAGCCTTGTACTTCTCCACCTTGGCTGACGGGGTATCCTCCATGAACCGAATCGAGGACAACGCCACGGCCAAATTTCGTGAGTAAGCAGACAGCCGCTCGTAGAACTGCTCCCGAACCTCCTGGTCCGTGAGCCGCTGTTCGTACTGCTCTTCGTCCTGCTTGTTCTTGATGCCCTTGAAAATGTCCCACAGGTCGGAGTGCCTCTGAGGGAGCTTCCGGACCTCCTCGGCCAAGTCGGTGATGGCATCTTCCAGGTCAGCCGCGTCGAAGTCTTCGAGCTTCCCGTACAGATCGAAGGCCTTGTTCAGGTTCTGAAGAACCCCGCGATAGTCGATGATATAGCCGAAGTCCTTGCCTTCATACAGACGATTGACGCGGGCAATCGCCTGGAGCAGCGTATGCTCCTTGAGTTGCCGGGTCAGATAGAGTACGGTGTTTCTGGGAGCGTCAAAACCAGTCAGCAGCTTATCAACGACGATGATGATTTCGGGGTGTTCCCCGTGCTTGAAGGAGTTGATGACGTTCTTGTTGTATTGCTCTTCGCTGCCATGCTTGGACATCATCTTTTTCCAGAAGCTAACTACGGCAGGCAGTTTTTCTTCGTCAACTTCTTCATTCCCCTCCCGGTCATCGGGACCGGAAATCAGCACTTCCGACGATACCAAATTGAATTCGTCGAGGTATTTCTTGTAAAGGAGTGCCGTGGATTTATCCTGGGTCACCAGTTGGGCCTTGTAAGGCGTTCCTTGCCAGTTGTCCCTGAAGTGGATGCCAATGTCGAAAGCAATCTCCTTCACCTTTTGCTCAGCCTTGTTCAACTGATCGGTGCTGGAGAACTTCTTCTTCAGGTCGGCCCTCTGCTCAACGGTCAGCTTGGCGGTCAACTGGTCGAACCATCGATCAATCGTCTTCCGATCTACTTGCTGTTCGACATCCCGCCCCTCATACAACAGCGGAACAACGGCTTTGTCTTCCACCGCCTGGCGAATCGTATAGGTGTCGATCAGTCCGCCGAACTTGTTGATGGTGTCCTTTTCCTTCCGCTTGACTGGGGTGCCAGTGAAACCGATGAAGCAGGCATTCGGGAGAGCCTTCCTCATTCGGGTGTGCATGGCCCCATACTGACCTCGATGGCTCTCATCCACAAGTACGAACACGTTTTCACTCTCGTTCCGAAGTTCGCACTTCAGCACTGCCGTCTCGAATTTGTCGATAATGGTGGTCACCACCCGACTCTTCGTTCCTTCCAGTAGCTTGGCCAAGTTCCTTCCGCTCTGGGCGCGATCTGGCTCCAGATCGCAATGCCGGAAGGTCTGATAGATCTGGTCATCCAAGTCCACTCGGTCTGTGACCAGAACGATCTTGTACTCTTGCAAATTCTCGCGAACAATGGCTTTAGCCAGCATAACCATGGTCAATGATTTACCGCTTCCCTGGGTATGCCAAACTACGCCGCCTTTTCTACGCCCTTCCTTATCCTTCTGCTGAATCCGTTTGAGAATCTTCTTGATGCAGAAGTATTGCTGGTATCGGGCGACCTTCTTTTCACCCGCATCGAACAACGTGTAGTTGAAAGTGATGTCCAGGAGTCGTTCGGGTCGGCATAGAGAAAACAAAGTTCGATCCTGGGGTGTGACTTCACGTTTCTTCTTCTCCAGATTCTCGAAGTAGGTTCGAACCATGGGATCTCGGGCAGAGAACAATCGATCCTTCTGCTTGGTGGTCAGAGGCTTATTCACAATCGGAGAAAGGATAGTATCAACTTCCTCTTTCCAGACCGACCAAAACTTGAGAGCCGTCCCGGTCGTCCCGTACTTAGCCTCATTTTTCGAGACTCCTAACAGAAGTTGGGAGTAAAGGAATAGTTTTGGGATCTCATCATCCCGCTGATTCCGCAATTGCTGGGAGATGGCTTCTCCTATGGGGTCCTTCAAATCGGGCCGCTTGCATTCAATTACTGCCAGAGGGATCCCATTCACGAAGAGGACTAAATCGGGTCGCCGAGGTTGGTGACTGGCCGTCCGCTCGACTTCAAACTCTTCCGTAACATGGAAGACGTTGTTGGTGAGGAAAGTTTCCGGTTTCCAATCAATAAAGAAAAGAGGGAAACTCTTGGTGTCTCCGTCGATGGTCTGCGACAGGCTTTTGCCCAAGATCAGTAGATCGTAAATCTTTTCATTGGTTCGCACCAGGCCGTCGAACAATACTTCCTTAATCGACTGAATAGCCGACTGGATATTTGCCTCGCTGAATTCATACTCGGCTCCTTTGAACCGAATCTTGTTCAACTTTCGGAGTTGGGGGATCAGCACGCCGTCGAGAATGACATTGGACAGTTTCCTGTCTCGAAATGAAATCGCTTCCTCGGGGGTCAGGTATTGCCAGCCCAGGTTCTGAAGTAGCTGAAGGGCAGGAATCTGGGAGATGTCGTCCTCCAGAAAAGAGGGAAGTTGATCGCTCATGAAGATCCCTCCAGCGAAATAGCTGCCAGTAGTCGCACAAACTGTGCGACATTCCCAAGCTTCAATGCTCGTCGATTGGCCATGTTCACGCCTATGCATCCAGATCAACCGTAAAGTGGGGCGGGATATTCAACGTTGATTGATTGATCGGCCCTTGGTAACCCCATGACCTGATGCGGGCAATGGAGTCATCCCTCTCAACGGTTGCAAGTCGAGGATCGAGGCTGACTTCCTCGAAAAGAGAGTTGGGGGCCACGTCACTCAGATAAAGTGCCCTGTTTGGATCAAAGCTGCCGTCGTTCGCCGCGTAGATGAGCCGAACCTCCTGCTCGTGACTGAAGGAATCCCGCTTAAAAAGCAGCGACTGAGCATGGCCTCGGCCCGTGCTATCAAGCACTAAGCTTGTTACCTGATCCTCGTCTTTCAGCATAGACTCAATGTCCTGCTGAGGCATGTAACGCACCCGGCCGATGAAGTAGCACAGGTCGCAGTACTGCTCGCTGTCCTTGAAGAATGCGGTAAAGAGCTTTCGAGGAGTGGTGCGGACCTTTACTCCCTCTTGCTTGTGAGGTAGGCCATTAAGCCACCGATTGACCTTGTAGACAGCTCGGTGGAACCACCGACTCGGCAACTCCGATGGAAACGAGTAGAGCTTCCACATTGCCTCAGAGTCTGGGCACAGCATCCAGCACTGGCCGTACATCTTCTCACGAAGGTCGCATAGGCCCACGATCTCCTTGGTGTTGATACTGGCCTTCGACTTAAGGAGGACGTTCTCAAATTTGTCCTCCCAACTCGCTGGCCTCACCAATGCCAATTTTCGTCCCTCCATAACCTGCCGAAATCGATCGACAGGGAAGATTCGATAGATCGGGACGTCGAGGTCCGGTAGGTCGAACACGTTCTTCGGATTGAAAGCCATAGGATGTCGCCTTTCAGCGTGTCACGCCTCTACTTTTGGTGGACCCGGACCTCGCCGGTTAGCAGCTTCTGCATGAGCCCCTTCTTCTGCTCCTTGAGGAGCCGACGTTGCCGAGCCAGCAACAGGATTTCACGGTCCATCGTGGAAAGACAATGAGCAATCGCCCTTTGCTCGCTCAGAGGTGGAAGATTCACAAGGTGTTTCAGCCACTGGTCCAGCCGGAAGATCATCTTTTCTAGTGCGACACCAACACTGGCGTGGAAGCAGGTTTGCTGGAAATATCGGGCGTGAGTCAGGTAGTTCAGAAACCCTGGGTCAAGCTGACTGCTCGGTTGGAGGCAGGCGTATTCGTTTGAGACGACCGCTCCATCCAAGGAAGCAGGCACCATTCCACAGGCACCGTGAATGATCTGGCGTTTTGAGATCAGGAAGTCGCCAGCTGCGACAAAGAACTGGGTCTTTGTCTTGATCTGCTCCCCACGGAGTTGCTCACGGGGCACTATTCCGCCTCGGTAGCGTTTGGCTGTTACCAACTGATAAACAACCTGGTCACTGAGTTCAGCCGGACGCTCGACGGCCTTGAACACTTGACGGAAGGAGTGCTGAGTCCAACCAGGGGGGCAAGTACTGACAGCCGGTATGCCCTCCTGAAAGCTCTTTCCCGTAATGCCAAACTCGACTTCAAGCGAGACGACGGAATCGTCTGGAGAGTCGCCAGGAAGCGGCCCAGGAGTTCTGTGATGGGTCCTAGAAGTTATCCGCTTCTTCCCTGTCAGGAGTTGTTGCATCAGCCCTTGTTTGAACCCAAGTTTAGCTGCAATGAGATCGGTGAGTTGACTGATGCACAGATCCCACATCGACAATACAGAGACAATTGCAACCTGTTCCTTCTTGCACTCTGGGAAATGAAGGACAAGTTCGTTAATCCGATCTGTACTCAGTCGTCCTGTTCCATGCCCGGCTTGGTCAACCATCGACAGAAGGGTCCGCTCTCGCGACTTGAGCAAGTAACCAAGGTATTCCCCAACGATCGCGTCAGAAAGAAGTGCCCGGACATCTTGATTAAATGATGCTTCCGAAGTGGTAATTCCAACAGGAACCTCTTTCAAAAGCGTCATTCCACGAACTAACATCAAAGGCGTCCCTTTCGGGACCTTTCGTGTTCCGTTCGAAGCCCCTTGCTCCGTGATCCGATCTTGCGATCCCTTTAGCAAGAATGACTTTAGATCCTTTGCCGAATACCAATCAAGTGAGCCATTCCAGTACGCTGGTGTCTCTCGTCTTGGAGTGCCTCCTGAGACCATCCGAACAACCTCGCCGAAAGAGTGGTCGATCCATCGTGATTTTGATGTCATGATGCATACCCTTTCAGGCCGAGGTCAGCTAAGTGCCGCCTCATCTCCGTCCGTGTCTTGCTAAGTTCGGCTTCCAGGCCTTCGATCTCAGTCTGTAAGGCTACGATGTCGATCACTTCTTCGGCTTCAGACGTGTCCACATACCGCGGGATGTTGAGATTGAACTCGCTCTCCTCAATCTCCGATCGTTTGGCTCGATGAGCGTACTTGGGGACACTCTTGAACTTCCGAACCGTAGCAACGATCTTCTCAATGTCCTCAGGCCGCAGCCGCGTTTGCTTCTTCTCATCTGCACAATCCCGGCTGGCATCGACGAAGAGCACGTCCGTGGTCTTCTTCCCTTTGTGGAAGATCAGGATCGCCGAAGGGATCCCCGTCCCGAAGAACAGGTTGGCCGGAAGTCCGATGACCGTTTCCAGGAAGTTCTCTTCAATCAGCTTCTGACGAATCAGCCCCTCAGACCCGCCCCGGAATAAGACCCCGTGTGGGACGATGACCCCGACCCGGCCATCGTCAGCCACGGCGATTTCGATCATGTGGGTAATGAAGGCGTAGTCCCCCTTGCTCTTGGGGGGTGTCCCACGCCAGAACCGCTTGTGGGGATCGTGGCTGGCAAAGTCGGCTCCCCACTTGTCCAGGGAGAAGGGAGGATTGGCCACCACCACGTTGAACTTCATCAGCTTGTCGTCTTCGATGAGCTTGGGGTTTGTGATCGTGTCACACCATTCGACCCGAGCACCATCCTGTTCATGCAGGAACATGTTCATCCTGCACAAAGCCCATGTGCTTCCGTTGGATTCCTGGCCGAAGAGGGAGAAGTTCTTGCTGGTCTTCCCGGTATCGTCATGAACTTCTTTGGAGACCTGGATCAACAGAGATCCCGAACCACAAGCTGGGTCGCAGATACGGTCCCCGGCTTTTGGTTGAACCAACTTGGCCAGCAAGATCGAAACTTCCTTCGGCGTATAGAACTCCCCGGCCTTCTTCCCGGCTCCGGCAGCGAACTGACCAATGAGGTACTCGTAAACGTCGCCGATGATATCCCGTTGTCCGATGCGGGAAGGACGCAGATCGAGCTTGGGATCGCTGAAGTCGTCCAGCAGGTGCTTGAGCCGACGGTTCCGTTCCTTGGTCTGCCCCAGGGCCGGCTCGGAGTTGAAGTCGATGTTGCGGAAGACGTTCTCAAGCTTGGACTTGTTCGCGTCTTCGATTTTTTCCAAAGCGATGTTTATGAGTTCCCCGATGTTGGGGGCATCCCGCTTGGAGTACAAGTAATCGAAGTCACACTCCTCCGGCAGCGTGAACCTTTCCCGGCTCAGGGCACGTTTGACCCGTTCGGCGTCCCCCTTGTACTTCTCCTCATACTCCCGCTTCTTGTCCTTCCACAAGTCGCTGAGGTACTTTAAGAACAACATCGTTAGGATGTAGTTCTTGTACTCGGACGGATCCACAGCTCCCCTGAATGTGTCGCATGCCTTCCAAACGATATTGTTGATTTCATCCTGGCTTATTGATTCGTTCATATATACCGGTCCCCACTAGTTAAGATTCAATTGATCTATTCCATGAGCTAGTCACCGATTCAAGTAATCAGGGCACCTGCTTTACACCCACGGCGTAAGGCCAGGCTCCCTTTGCATTGAAATCCTCCATTAATTCGGTCAGCGGAATACATGGATAGTCGGAGATGAAGTACGAAGCATACGTTGGGTGGAGAGTAACCAACGCACCTGCAACACGAGTCGGGTTAATCACTGGTTTTTCGTCTAAAAGACTGGACAGGCCTCTGCAAACAGCTACAAGATTGTTCCGAACCCACTCGACTTTTCTTTTTAGCTGATGAACGTATGGCTTTTTATCGGTGACAAAGCTGCTTATGTCGTCCCGAAAGTAGTTGGGCTCGAACCCACCATCGACCATCTTGTCTTCCAGGAGCGTAAGTAGCCCCTCGGCTGGAAAGAATCCCAAGTAGTCAATCTCGCCGATTTCCGAGGGAATAATCACACGGTCAGGACCTATGCCGATCCCACCTTTAAGCGAAGCCTTTCCCTGGGCACCTAGGGCTATCATGTTCCGGGCTACTTCGGCCTCGAACCAGTTCCCGCCTTTGTTCTGAAGTGTCGCGAATGCTTTGTTGATGCTGACACTTTTCCATTCACTCGGGCACCTCTGGAAGAGCGTACCTTTCATCAACTCTAAGAGGCACTCCCGAGCCATGCATCTGGACCAGACCAGATGAGGGCCAGTCTTATGCGGCATTTCAAAGAAACCACGGCGGAGGGCTCGATATTCCTGCTTCGGCTTATAGATGAGCCGGCCTTCCAGCTGAGCCTTTGTCAGTGAAAATCCTTTGATAAATCGCTCCACCAAGGTTCGTTTGACACCTGTCAACTGGACTACACCGTCGATCATCGATTCACGACGCACAAAGGGGACATTGAAGGATTTGGAATCGGGGACAATAACCTTATCAATCAGCTGTTGCAGAGCTTGAATACCCTGTTTGTAAGTAAAACCGAACTCTGATTTGAAAGTGGAGTCTAACTCCATGGCCTGGAAATCCAAGTCAAAGCGAAGTGGTTTGCGGGCCAAATATTTTGACTGTCGAGATGCGTTGTCATCAATACGGTGGGGGAATTCATTGTAACGCTCAAAATCTTTTACGGTGATCGAGAGATAATCCAGACCACCCTCGGGGTGGATTTTCAGGGTTGAATCATTTGGGTGCAGTCCATGCGTCTGATCGCTCAATATGTAGAGCTCAACAAGCATTTCTCCGCAGATTACGATCGTGTCGAGGTTGAGAAGCAATGCAGCTGGGTCTAGAGTTGGAGCCTCTGGTGGGGCTAAGCCTGCTACAACCTCAGCTAGGTGCTTCAAAGCACGACGAATGATCGGTCCGTGTCGTGCCCAATATTCCTGATCATCGGCGTTGAGGCTGCCTTTCTTCTGCTTCTCCAAAACTATGGCCGTGATGTCGTACTGTCCGAGAAGAAACTCCATAAGGTGGCGTGAAGATGTCTTTTGAATTTCGACTTTGAGCAAACGATAAAAGTGACCGAACTGGTATTGAAGAATCTCGTTGATTTTCTTTGAGTCGGAGTATGTACCAGAAGAATACCCCTCACGAAGGTATTTCACTGCCTCGTTTCGAGCCAGCTGCTCACTCTCCAAGCGGGGGCGAAAGATGGACACGCCCCCGATGCTCTTCACTTCCATTTTGTTCTCGGACAGAATTGGCGTCATCATAATTTGTCCCCTTGTATTTGCAACTGACCGGTCATCAGCTTCCGGGAAACCGCCTGAAGGAGCATTTCCCGTTTCGACTGGATCTCTGTGGTCAGTTCTCGTTCTCGATCAAACAAACGATGTAACTCGACAATCCGCCTCTGGACTGCCAACGGTGGCAGCCGAATAGTGATGTCCTGGAAGTCGGTCTTCGAGATCAGGGGAATGTGGCTCCCTCGAACAAACGGACGCATGGCTTCCTGAAACTCTGAATGATTGATGGACCAGGCCAAAAAGCTCGGGTCCACCACTTTCGACTTCGGATGCACGATGTAAAAGTACCCGGTGGCGATGGTATCCCGAACCGGATCGGTCACCTCGGCCGCAAACTTACGATGGCCACGAGACAGAAACAGCAAGTCTCCCTGGTTCACTTCGTAAGCTTCCGGTTTGTCAACTTTCACCGGCAACAGATCTGACACATGAATCCGGAGCCGGTCGTCCACATCCTTGATCTGGATTACCGATACGTTGGCCTGATCGCTGGCTGTGACCTTCCCGCGGAACTGATACCCAGTCCGGATGTCCGCAAGGTCTCGGAGTTTCTTCTTCATCAATCTACCCAACTAGCTAGAGTGAAAGCCCTTGGATCAACTCAGGCTAGCTGCTTTCTCAAACAGCTAGCCTTAATGGAAAATCTGCTGCTCAATTTGCTGAATTCTTCCCCTTCTTTTCGACTGTTCCAAAGTCTTGCGCATCCCAGACATGGGCAGAGCTAGCGTCAAAGAAATAGACGTCAGGTGGAGAACCGCTTCGGCGTCGAGTTTGGAATTTTCGAGCACGATCAATAATGGCTAGATTCCGCTCTGAGGTCGGTTCGCCGTAGATCCCCACGAAGACCTTTGTTACCTTTCCCTTGTCGATGAGTTTCAGCAAGTGCTCGTCATTGTCTGCCAAGGAATGGCCATAAATGAACAGGCTTCCAGTGATGGCTGAAAAACTACGATATGCACGTCCAAGGAAATTGCTGTGCTGAATACGAGTTTTCTTCTGGTCAGACGTTCCTTCGGTAACAATCAGAGGATACTCTCGTTTAGCAAGCGAACTCTTGATTTGGTCAATCAGAGCAACTGAAGTCTTGCTCCATGTAAATTTCAAAAGATCTGCACCAGCATCATAGATGTGAAGTGCACCATGCAAGTAAAAGATTCGCTGCTCATTTGTGTTCTGTACATCCCAGGTGACAAATTCTTCTTCACGGCCTTCTGGATTTCGAAATCCATCATCAGATTTAACCCTAGGCTCCACTTCTGACTGCATCAATGTCCAATAAAGGAGAAGATCGTAATTCAAAGTGTAGATTTGCCCGTCGAAATTTGCGAGAAACCTTTTGCAGGATGCATATTGCTCTGGCGTAATATCGTGAGGTCGTGAAGGGTGGTTTTCTGCGATAGTTTCGGCGAGCACATCCCGCAAATGGGCAGCTTCTTTTTTAAGAGTTTTGGCAAGCCTGGGATTGGATTTTTCGTATAGACTCACGAGGATTGCGGCATTTTCCAATGCCTCCATAACCAGTTCAAAATCCGTCGTTCCCAATTTGTCGAAAACATCCTGCATTTCTGCGGAAAGCTTTTTCGAATCTTTGGCCCGTTCATACAAGGTGTTGTAAGTGAAAATGGCGGGGCGAAGAGCAATACTGAAGCCGTTGCCCAGCATTAGATGCTTCTTGCCATGCTCGTCGGCAATACTCAGTGCCTCTTTAAACGAAATAGGTTCAATAGCTCTAATTCTTGTTCGTTCTGTGGGTTTGTATGAAACCCCCGTGTGGTTCTCAACCGATCTGGCTTCCGAACCTGGTTTAATCGTTTTCGCCAAACTTCGAGACATTCTAAACCCCTAACAATAGACAGGGGCAGAACTGGACTCTAGCACTAAGCCGTGATAGACTTAAGTTAGAAGGTTTTTACCAGAGCCAGATTTCTGCCTGCAAAAACTCCGAACCGGTTGGGTGTACTAGACCTAACCGGTTTTTTTCTATCCCCGGAGATTGGGTTCTGAGGTATACATAATACTTCAGGCTATTGAATATTAGCTGACCTACCTGTGTCAGTCAATAGTTGTTTTGCGGTATGGTGCATACTTCATGATAATGAATTAGCATTCATCAACGCAAGTCTCAGATAAATACGCACTTGCGAAAAATTGGACTTTTTAAAATTTTGGCTCGATTCGGGTTTGAAATTCGCATTTCTTGCCTTGCGTAACTCCTAACAACTCATTTAGGAGAACACGAAATGGCTCACGATCTAGCGACAACGAATAACAAACCTGCCTTCGCCTTTTACGGCGAAGAACCCTGGCACCGCCTGGGCCAGAAATTGGATCAACCCGCTACGGCGGAACAGGCCATCGCCGCCGCCGGCCTGGATTACGACGTGACCCTGACCGAGGTCGCCACCGTCGACGGCATGATGGTGCCCCGGGCTCGAGCGGTCGTTCGGTATGACAATCAGACCGTCCTGGGTCTGGTCTCCAACCGGTACATCCCGGTGCAGAACAAGCAAGCCTTCGGCTTCCTGGATGCCGTCGTGGCCGACGGGGGTATCCGGTACCATACCGCCGGTGCCCTGGGACAAGGCGAGAAAATCTTCCTGCTGGCCAAACTCCCCGGACACATCCGTGTGAAGAACTCCGAAGATCTGGTCAACAAATTCTTGCTTCTATCCAATGCTCACGATGGTTCAGCTGCACTCAGGGTCCTGTTCACCCCGGTACGGGTAGTCTGTCAAAACACCCTGTCGATGGCACTGAACCAGGGGCAAGGCGAAGGTATCAGCATCCGACATCAGGGTAACCTAGAGGCCAAGATCGGTGAGGCCCAACGCGTACTCGGCCTGGCCACACGGTTCTACGACAATGCGGCAGAGAAGATCAATCGACTGGCCAGTGTCTACCCGACCGAAGCCCAGCTAAAAAATTACTTCGAGAAGATTTACCCCAGCCCCGAGGAAGAACTCGCGAAGAACTCCACCAAGAAAGCCCGGGCCGAACTGCACCGACTCTTCGAACAAGGCATCGGTCACAACATGCCGGAGATCCGGCACAGTCTCTGGACCGCCTACAACGCCGTCACCGAGTACGTCGACCACCGCACCTTCCGGGGTAAATCCGAACGGGATCGAGAATCGAACCGCCTGCAAAGCATCTGGTGGGGTACCGCTGCCAAGATCAAGGAACGAGCCTGGCACCTGGCGATGCAACTGGCCGCCTGATTCTTCCTTCAGCCTAATCCAATCCCAACTCAACTCGGACCGGTACGCCGGTCCATTCTCATGAGTACCCCATCGAATTGAGTGGGGTAATTCCTGGATTTCTCGAACCTATTCCAAAAAGCCTTGGGGAAAATGAGCGTTCACATACAGCAGGGAATATTAGACCAGAAAGAGATTAAGACGCAAGAAGGAACTCTGGTGAGATTTTTGATCTCCGATGTGTCGCGATCTATGAAATTTGCTTTCTCAATTCAGTTCTGAAAGAAAATGCTTTCTTTGGATGGGTTGTTAGTTAGCTGAATCGAGTAGTCTTATCCAGATTTATCCCGATTGAAGTCCTCGGCTCACTTTCGATTGAATTCGTTTGAGTATGCGTCGAACAGTACGCTCGGAGCATCCCATTTTCGTTGCAGCTTCTTCGTTCGTATTTTGCTGAAGTTTGATTTCGACTAGTTGCCTTTCTTCATCGTCTAAATCGGCCAACAAAGCTTCAAACTCCTCTTGAAACTCCACCGCGTCGACATTCGTGGGATGTGGATCAGCCAAATCGAAGTCTTCGCCGTCAGTATTTCTTCCCATAGGTGAGTTTAAGGGACGTTCTCGCTCAATATTCCGTTTCTGACGACGGTGATATCGGGCTTTTTCACGCACCTTGGTCAATGTAATGGCGCACAATAGCTGCCAAAGACTTTCGCTGTCGGGAAGCTGGAACTCGCCCGCTTGTGCTCGACGAAGAAATGAAAGACAAACCGACTGACAGACTGACTCTGGACCAACGCGGCGCCGCATTCCATCTGCGAGGTATTTGTCGGCAACTCGCTGCAGCATTGGAGCATAGCGTTCGCAAAAGACTCGCGCAGCTTCTGGATCTCCCCTCGTCAAGCCTTGAATGAGCCATTCGTCATCTTGCGGCATAGATTTCCTCCAAATAGCGATCTAGTTGAACGGTCGGAACAATTGAAATATGCCTTTGCTGACCAAGTATATTCATTTTGATCGATTGGAATTGTGATCCAGACAATTTTGCAGAGAATTCGTAAGTTGTTTTGGCGAGAAGGCTAACTCTTGTCAAGGAGTGAATTGAAAAGGACAAAGGTTGTTAATTGGAGAAATTCGTAGTCATTAGGGACACCGGTAAGTGTTCCGGAACCACTAATCTCGAAATAGACTATTTGTTCGCTGTTACATTGAAATATCCCTGGCCATCATAAAGCGCTTCACCTTTGCCATCCGTGACTTTGTAAGCGATGAAAAGACTTGTAACCTGGAAATCATGCACCTCGCGGGGTACAATCGATACCTTATAAAACTTTCCTCCGTTGGAGTGAGTCCAGACGTACTCGTTTCCAGGTGATCCGTCTGGGTTTTTTATTCGTTCCATATTCTGGATGGAATAACCATCCCAGTCACCAGTTCCCTTTTTCCCATCCCATCGAATGATGATTTTAGACTTTGTTTCCGACATTCCTTGCGAAGTTCTGAGAGAATTCTTGTACCAGCCTTCCCAAATTCCTGAAGGATTTGAAAAATCGGCATTGTCCAATTTCGCTGACTTGTTTCGGGGCAAGGATACTAGTAGGCCTCCGAGGTCTACGAGTCGTTTTCTTCGAGATTCCCAGTCCTCGGCTGCTAAGATGTGCACTTCGCCTGTATTGTCGAGTTCGCATCCGGTGAGGATTTGTGACCATAGCACGACCTTTTCCACTTCCCCTTCAACGGGATGGGGAACCTCCCAGATACGAGTTTTCTGATCGGCACAACCCGTTAGAAGTATTCTCTGGTCTGGGCTGAACGCGCCACTAAAAATCCGGTCCGGATGTCGTAGTACAGGCCCGATGGGTTTACCGTTTATAGCCTCAAAAAGGAACATTTCGCCTCCGGCGGATCCGACCAAAACGATGCGTCCGTCCGGGCTGAATTCCTGAACAACTGAAACTCCCGAATAAGATAGGGTTATTGATTGACCGTTTGAAACTTTCCATAGATACGCAGCAGAATTAGATGTAGTCAGCAGCGTCTTCCCATCGGGGCTAAATCGGCAGCTCCAGACAGAGTTTCCGTGCTCCAGCGGCTTCCCAATCACTTCACCAGTGTGCTTGTTCCAGATCTGAGCGTTACCATCGATGCCAGCAGTAGCAAACGTTACACCATCGGGACTGAAATCGACGCCAAAGACACCTTGTTTACTAAGAATTCTTTCGGGTGTGTCCGGTCTGTTCTTATCCCAAAGATAGGCTGATCGATCTTGGCAAGAAGTGAGAATTTTTCGACCATCGGGACTGATCGATAGCCCAAGTATTGGGCTGGAGTGCTTGAATTTGCCAGTCGCCATTGTGTTAGTCTTGTCATTTACCACACTCGATATCGGATTCAATTGCTGTCCGCTAGCCAAATTCCAGCATTTGATCTCGCCACCGGAGGTTCCTGCTAGAATCGCATTGTCTTTTGGGTTTATCGCCAGGCAGCGAACAATATCACCGCTTTTATACCCTAAGGGATCTCCAATTCGCTCTTGCGTGGAAGTATTCCAGCGCTGAATGCCTGATCTACCTGCCGTGATCGCGATTTTACCGTCGGTGCTATATTTCAAAGCCTCCACAATTTCCGCGCAAGGGAGATGGCCAGCGACTTCTCTAGCATCCAATTCCCAAAGCTGCACAGATGAGCCATCAAAGGATAAAATCCTGAACTGACTGTTCGAGTAATTAGTGATGTCTCCAAGCTGGCCGCGAAAATTCAGGGCAGGCCCCAGTCGCTCTCCGCTCGCTGGATCCCAAATCTGAGCGGTTTTATCGGTGCATGTCGTAAGGATCGATTTGCTATCAGCACTAAACCTTGCCAACCCGATCGGAGCATCCAGACTCAAACTGGCAGTTGAAAATGGCTTACCTGAGTGGGCATCCCAGAGTCGAATCACCTTTCCCAGACCGTAAGTCATCAAAATATTGTCATTGGGACTTAGAAATACGTACAGTACTTTGAAGTCGTGAACCATCGTTTCTCCAAATGGTTCAAGTGTGAGCGCATCTAGGAGACGGACGGTTCCATCTATGCTGCTGCATATTATCAATTTGCCATCCCCGCTGAATACGGAATGGCTCACCGGTTTAGTAAACGGCCGGGTGTTCTTTAGTAATTTCCCCGAAAATGCATCGTATAGTCGGACTTCGCCTTCTCTCCCTGTCACCAAAATCCTTTTTCCATCCGGACTAAAATTTTGGTCAAAGATAGTTATCTCTGGATCTTGAAGATCCAGGATCACTTGATCGCTTTCCACGTCCCGACATTGCAACCAGTCTACTTTGGTGTTTTGCCGCTTGAAAAGAATCTTTCGACCATCGGGACTGAGAATGGCTTTCGTAAGCAGATTGTGGCGCACAAGTGGACCAATAGGCAGGCCGGTACGTGCATCCCAGACTTGGGTAGTCCCGGTTTCTGTAACGAGTTCTTGACCGGTCGTGACGATTCTCTTATTGTCAGATGAGAAACTTGCCAGAACTATGGGATGTTGCATCTGCATGCGACCGATTGTCTCTCCCGTATCAATTTGCCAGAGTCGGGCAGTGCCATCGAATCCCCCCGTAACCACAGTTTTTCCGTCTGGACTGAACAGGGCTAAGGTAACTTTGTGGCCGTGTGGATAATTCGCTTTCAGGGGCTGAACTTGTTGGAGCCAAGCAGAGAGGTTAGTTCGGACGAACCACTGCAAGTCATCATCATCGGGACTGGCCATTTCGAGGCTTCGACCATACCAGAGTAAAGCCAAAGCGGCATCTCTTTTTTCACCGAAGGATTGCCCCCTCTCCGCAGCTAACCGAGCCGAAAGTGATGTAAAATGGCTTGCTCGCTCTCGGGCGATTTCCGTCAGTTGCTTTTCTTGCCGAAGACTTTCTGTCGCTAGTTTTTGTTCTTTTGCGCTCCGGGATTGCTCAAAGGCATATGCCAATGACGCGATCATCGCGCCGATCATTGCTACAATGGCAAAAGCCCCGGTTGCCGCCAAATAAGGATCCCGACGACACCAGCGCCCAAATTTTTCGATGCGTCCCGCGGGACGAGCGTAAATCGTCTCACCGCTGAGGTAGCGATTCAGATCTTCGGCTAGTTCAGTTCCACTGCCATACCGATTCCCAGGTTCCTTATTGAGACACTTCAGACAAATTGTCTCAAGGTCCTTGGGAACTGCAGGATTGAGTTCGCGGACGGAAACTGGTTCACGACTACGAACTTGATCGAGAGTTTCCAAAATTGTCGCGCCGCGGAAAGGAGGACGACCGGTCAATACTTCGTATAAAATGGCACCGAGTGCATAGATGTCCGCAGGGGGACCGACTCGCTTAGCTTCACCCAGCGCCTGCTCCGGGGCCATGTAGGAGGGCGTACCGATTACGGTACCTGTATGGGTCTGGCCGCCATCCTGATCAATGAGCTTAGCAAGACCGAAGTCCGTAACTTTCGGCGTACCATCCGCCGCGAACAGGACATTGGCAGGCTTCAAATCGCGATGCAAAATGCCACGATCGTGAGCAGATTGAATTGCCTGCGCCAGGACTACTACAAGAGAGGCCGCCGTAAGTGGCGGCTGAGGAACACCACTTAACTTCTCAGCGAGGGATCCGCCTTCGCAGTATTCCAGAGTGAAAAACGGTAAGCCATCATGATCGCCTGCCTCGAAAACCTGAACAATATTAGGATGACTAAGCCTTCCTACCGCCTCGGCTTCACTTCTGAAGCGATCCAGTCCATCTGATATCGCTCGATTACTCCGAAGAAGCATTTTCAGTGCGACTATTCTGTTCGGTCGCAACTGCCGAGCCCGATAAACGACACCCATTCCACCGCGGCCAATTTCTTCAAATACTTCATAATTGCCAAACGATTCTAATTTTTGGGAATCTGCATTTGGAGAGTCAGATTTCAATTGATTCGTATGTGCGCTCACCCATGTCTCAAGAACCGATTCGGAAGCCAGATCCTGCAAAGTACTCACAAAGTCAGGAAAACGGTGGCAATACTCTTCGAATTCAGGCCGAGTACTGAATTGACGTCGTACTCGATATTCTTGATGAATCAGTCGGCGACAAATCAGCGGTTGATTCAGACTTGGGAATCGATGCAAGTAGTCTTCGACCTTGGGATTAGCTTCGACTGACTCACAACTCGCGTCGGCTTGGCCTGATCGCTTCCAACGAAACTCCATATCAACCAGAACAAGTTCTTCGAGTGTCGGAAGGTAAAGCGGGCTGTTGGCTTCGGGCAAGTACTTCTCGAGAGCTTCGATAATCCCTTGTATCCAAGATCGCTCGAATTTTCGAACCGCATCTTCATCTAGAGTTCGGAAATCGGCATCTTGTTGCACCGCTATCACCCCAGGATGGGCCTGCAGTTGTCACACTTTTAAGATATTCTCAAATGTTTTGATCAGTCTAGTCTCTGGAAATTCACCAGACAATCGAAATGTAGCACTGGAAGTAGGTCTTTCTGGTAGAAATGAATCAATGGTCGGATACCTTGAGTCTGCAACGAGAAGCCCTTTTGGCTAGGACTTTTAGAAGTTGCCGATAGTCGGATTTTCTCATTCCTAAAGCAATTTCCCTGTCGAAAAATACCTATCGAAATTTGGAATGCGAAATGCTTTGTTAGTATCCGCCCAAACAAAGAAATACAAAATTTTAAGTGTTTTTTTAGTGCTGTCAGAAGAATCTCCGTGTCCTGCGAATTAGGGACGGAGCCAAGTTTATGTGGTTTAGAGTCTCTGCCAAAATGAGATAAATTGCCGCATTCTTATGGCATATCTCACCATTTCGACCATGCTGGCACAGCCTCTTAGTCGGTTAGGTTAGAGCGAGAAAATTGTTTTCAAACTAATTCAGTCGAACCGACTCTATTTGCAAAGTCACTTTCGTTTATTTTTTTATCTCATTAAGGTTCAACCCCCAACGCTCGCAGATTCTGCTTGGCGTCCCTGCTACCTTGAGAGGATGCTCGAAGATACCACGAAATTGCCTCCGCCCGATTGCGTTCGACTCCCAGCCCATTAAGATAGAGCACTCCCAAGTTATTCTGTGCTTGTGCACAGCCTTGTTTGGCCGCTCTGCGATACCAATCCAACGCTTTTTCGTAGTCGACTTGAACACCGTAACCCTGTTGAAACATGAAACCGATATTATTTTGAGCAATCGCAAGTCCTTGATCGGCTGCCTTACGATACCAGAGAAGTGCTTTAGCGTAATCTTTTTGCACACCTTCACCAAATAGGTATCGATTTCCTAATTCCACTTGGGATTTAGCAAATCCTTGATTCGCCGCCAGCTGATACCATTTCACCGCCATCTCTTCGTTCCGTTGGGATTTCGGGCCTTGCATAGCCATCCATCCCAAATAGTTAAAACCTTCCGGACAACCCTGGTCACCAGCTTTCTGGAAGTACTGTGCGGCTTGCAGTTCGTCCTGTTCAACTCCGGCTCCGTCCAGATAAGCGAGGCCCATCTGGACCTGGGCCATTGCATCTCCTTGCTCGGCGGCACTTCGGAATAGCTTCACTGCCTCGGTCACGTTTTTCAACTCTCCTTTTGCGGAGCGGTAGACTCGACCTAGATCAACCATTGCGGATGGTAAGTTTTGAGCCGCGGCATGACGATAGTAGTCGATCGCTTTCTCCAAATCGCGGGGTACGCCTTCACCCTTTTCAAAAAGATGTCCTACTTCACGTTGTGCAACTGCGCATCCTTGACTAGCTGCTTGCAAAAACCACTCGGCCGACTTGGTCGCGCTTTGTTCTATGCCTTCGCCTTTCAGATACATGAAGCCCAGCCAGTACTGACCGAGGGCATTGCCTTGTTCTGCAGCTTTGCGATACCAGCTAAATGCAGCTGAAAAATCTTGAACTCCACCGAGACCGCGTCGATACATATCCGCCAATTGCACCTGAGAGTTAGGCATTCCTTGTTCAGCTGCTTTGAGCAGCCATGCTCGAGACAAATTATCGTCCTTCTTAACACCCGCACCTTTGGAGTATGCGTAACCAAGTATGTCTTGAGCTTTTACATCGTTTTGAATTGCTGCCCGATGAGCCCAAACAATCGACTGCTCCTCGTTCCGATCGACCCCTTCACCCATCTGATAGAGAGAAGCTAGTTCCACTTGCGCCCATGCCTCGCCTTGCATGGCTTTCTCACGAACCGATTGAACGAAGTAAGAAGCAGCTGGGCGAACCGCAAGTGAAATTTGCGTTTGCAAACCTTCTCCATTTCTCATCAAAACCACTGTAATTTGCTGACTGGCTTTAAACTTTGCAAGTGCTGGTGAGAGTTGATCGACGTTCTGGATCCAGTTATCATTAATTTTGAGCACAATATCTCCTCTCCGGAATCCTGCTTTATCTGCAGGACTACCGGGGTAGATCCCCACCAGCAGGGCACCCACTGGACGAGGTAGTTTCATTTCACTTGCTAAAAGTTCCGAAACAGGGCGGATTGACACTCCCAGCCAACCCGGTGATGTCATCCTGTTTTGCGGGACCTGATTCCGCTCTGTAGAACCTCCGCTCTTTGAGAGCGATGAGTCCTCATTTGCTGAAGAAGTCGTAGGAAGTGTACGCATTTGTTGTCCTGGGACAACTTTGTCTCTGGCCTGATCGATTGTCACCAGAATCGAACCATCACCCGTGTCTAAAACGTGGCCAGTTGCCACAATTTCCTCGATCGAGTTTGATTGAATCGAAAGGATTGCCACACCGTCGCCAACTTTGAGTGTGCCGGAAGTAACACTGGCTTTTGCTGTTTTACCGATCACTTCGACAATTTTGGCATCGGCTGCTGTAGCAGAACAAGAGAAATGAACGATAGTGGCCAGTGTCAGGAGATAGCGGGCGACCCGATTACTTCGTCGGGTGCAGGCTTGAACAATAGGGAATTGCAGCATTTGAAAGTTCATGGTTCTTTCCTTCGAGTGAGTCGGATAAGAATGCTTTACTTCAGTAGGTTTGAGTCAGCTCAACAAAGTCAATTGTTTGACAAGCAGGATCGACTTCAGTTGACTGCTAAGTAGAGAAGTGCCATATGAAGATCAAAACGGACAAAATTATTTGAAAAACAGATGGTCAGCATCAAGAAATGAAGATGCGACCACCTGTTTACATTGAAACTCATCTATGATGTCCGGAATTGCCCCCTAGAAAAGCTCCAGCGATCGATAACGCAGCGCGTCCCCAATCTACGTCGTGACTCATTCCGCCACCGTGAGAGCCGTTTTGATAATGAGAACCGCTTGAATAATTTGGAACAGAATAATGCTGAGCCAGCGCGGCCTGATATTGCTGCTGCTGAAGGGCGGCATTGTAGTATGCAACTTCTTCCTGGTAGCGAGCGACCGCAGCCGCGTAATCCTGCTGCTGCTTTACGGCCGCATTGTATCGTGCCAGATCGGCCTGATAACGAGCGACCGCAGCCGCGTAATCCTGCTGCTGTTTAACGGCCGCATTGTATCGTGCCAGATCGGCCTGATAACGAGCGACCGCAGCCGCGTAATTTTTTTGTTGTTGGACAGCTAGATTCCTTGCCGCAGTCGCTTCACGCTCAGCCTGCTCACGTTTGGTGAGCGCTTGATCGATCTCTTTGGATTTGCAGATAATGGTCATATCCGTATCGCCCTTCGTGCAATTTTCGTCTTTGCCATCGCCTTTCCCATGCCCCGGATTCGACTTGTCGATAATTTCAATCACGGCATCGATTATCCCTGGCTTGCAAGCATGAGGAATCTCAGGAATTTTGAAGGGAGTCATGGAAGATCCGCCGCCGAATCCGGTCACTATTCCTCGCGGTGGCGAGACTGGTCCGAGAGGAATGGAAAAGTGCCCGCGATCGTCATGTCGAGGTGTTGGATTTGGTAGCATTACCGGCGCAGGCGTCGCGGGCGGCGGTGCCGCCGGGGCACGCGTTTCAGTTGTAGGGTTGGGCAACGGAACCGGGACCGGCGCGTTCGGTACAGGTGCAGGAGGGGTCGCGGGCGCCGGGTTGGTGGTCGGCATCGGAAGAGGCATCGGCGCCGGCACGGGGGCCGACGGTTGCGCGGGGTTGTCCTGGCAAAGGCAAAACCCGGCTCGAATGCTCTCCCGCACGCGCTCAAGCGCTTTGATAGCATCCGGATCTTTCTCTTTCTCTCGCTTAAGAATCCAAGTGATGAAGTTGTCGAGGACCGGACCGGGCTCATTGTCACCGTATTGCGTCCAGAATAAATTGTCAGCGCTACCAGTGCGTTGCGTTCCTCCCGGGATTCGCGGTGGTCCCGAAAATACAACTCCGGGGGCAACATACTGGATGTGAGTGTAAGCGGGGATGCTGAACTTCTCGCTGACTGGCTGAATGTCGCGGAGTTTGACACGCTTGTCGTCCAATGTGCTCACCCCGTCCCCGGTGTTCGTGGAATCGTCCCTTTTCTGCAAATAATCGTTCATGAACTTTTCGATAGCAGCGATGCAGCTTGCCTTGACTGTGCCAGGCTTGTCCGATTCCTCTAGCGACCCGGGAGCTTTGCCTTTATAACCGTCGTCGGCCAGTGCATTGACCAGGCCCTCGGCGAACGCTTTTTCCTTTTCGGTGTCCTTCACCCCAAATGAAGTGAATTGGCCTTTGCTGCCCTGGATGAAATCGTCGGAACGAAGTTCAGTAAGAACTCTTCTGACAGCATTTTTGTACCAATCCTTGTGGTTGGCTGTATAGTCCGGTTCGTGGCCCTGCAGCGAGTGTCCAATCCACGGATTAGGTGGGTGAACGTAGGAGTCAAGGAGCATGTGGAGATACTGACCGATCAGGATCAATTTGTATTTTTGCACAACGTCCTCGGGCCAACCTTGATCCTTCATTTTGGCCAGTTCAAACTTGATGTACTGCTTCCAGGGTTTGTCCAGACTCGGCGCGCCTCCTTTCTCGTGGCGTGCGTCGTCCTTAGGCTCATCCTGATATAACGCATGGTAAAATACACCCCGACCGATTCGACCGAAATCGCCGCCACCGGTATTGAAGACGAGCTGATCGAGAGCAGGATCGTTCTTATCACAGAGTTTCTTCGCCATCGGTGAGTGTAAAGCTGTGTGAGTAGCTAAGACGGTCTTGACGTACTCCCAATAGGTGGGGTTTGCGCTCGGTAACGCCGTGGTGGTGTCATTCATGTCCAAACTCCAGCAACCATCCGAAAGGATCTTGGCCTCTTCCGGCGTGTAGCCCACTGCGATGGCCATGGTATACGTCAGGTAGCGATGTTCCGGCTCATCGCCGGCGTGGACAGATGGAATGATTAAGAGCCAAATCGAGAAAAAGCAAAGAGTGGATAACGGATTCAATAAGTGACACTTGAAAAATCGCCTACTGTTTATGGTTTGGTGGACACCATGTTCAGATTTACATGGCCTGTTACGGGATATCCCGAGACTCCGCAAACAAAGAACTGGAAATCGATTCATAGTTTCTCCCTGGTTCAAGTGAAAATCGTTATTACTTTGGCAATCGGTGAACACACTTCGGTGTTTAGTGGTACCAAGCTCTATCGAATAATTGCCATTTCCTTCCAGAAGTGGTCAAACTTGCCAAGTATTCCGCAATGCAATTTTCTCTAACTCGATGTGCAAAAGTCTCCAGGTATCCCACGACGATGAAAGTACCACTCAGCAGATGTCGGGGTATCCTTTGAGAGTCGATGAGAATGGGAGACTTGCTAACTTCTTTGAAACTGATTGGCCCATGCAAATGCGAGGAAGCAATCAAGCTGGAAGATGGAGTTAACTTGGAGATAGATTTGGCAAGCGTGAAAAAGAATTTGTCGATTACAAATCAGCCCCTTTTGGAGGCTGATGAGATTTAAATTTTAGATATTCTACCCAAGGTTCAGGGTCTATCACCACTCGAAATCGCAGGCCTCGAAGCCGCCGCCAAGTCCTGATCCATTGGTTTAATGACAGAAGGAATTGCACGATTATCTGAGCTTTCTCGCGAAGGCGGCTGGATAGCTGCTCCTCGATTGCCCTCCATGAGCTCCCGCTTTTGATTCTCAAGTGCTTGTTTGACCGCTTCGCGAATGAGAGCCTTAACATCATCGGGGAGTTCGCGTTCGTTTATCGGCGTTTGCCCCACTCGAATCGGAGTCTGAAAATTCGCGGGCGTAATCTGTGGCGTGATGGGTGCCTGGGGAGGCACTGGAGCTTGAGGTAGATTCGAAACCGGATTCGCGTAGTTTGATTGCGCTTGGGAGGTTGGAGCCTGAGGAGGTGTCGGTGCCTGTGGCATCACTGGTTGTGGAATGGTTGGGACGGGCTGAGCATAGTTGGGTTGGGCGTACGCCATCGGAGCTTGAGGCGGTATAGGAGCTTGAGGCTGCATCATAGGTTGTGCCATGCTCGGCACAGCCTGCACGTAGCAGACTTGCGGATAACTGGCATGGGCTCCATGCCGCGGATGGTCGCAAGCTGAAGCCGAATCAGCGACTACGAGCAAGGTCGAGATGCCGAAAATCGATTTTAAGAATAACGCCTTCATTTTAGTCTCCGCTTTGAATTAGTTTGTACATCGGCGAAGCATTTTCGCCATTCCTACCAAGGAATTGCCGTGAGCGAAAACAGGCGGCCATTTATTTTTTTGGAATTTGCGAAATTCACGAAATCATTCATCGATTTGAAGAGCAATCATGAGAATCTGCTCGATCTGAGAGAACGAGAAGCACTCCTTGAGATCGCTGTACAAGTATGGCCTGTGGCGATGTGACTGCTGAGAAAAAGCTTGCACTTTATCCTTGCCGTTTTGGACCTCCTCGCCGGAACCTTTCGATTAGCTCCCCATCGAATTGAGTGGCGTACTTCCTCTATAATCCAAACCTACAGGAGGACTAAATGCTCAAAGCCACGGTTTCCCTCAGTCGAAAACTCAGCCAGGACTACAACTCCACCGGTTTTACCGTCAGCCTGGACGGAGAAATTCCTTTTCCACCCAGCGATCACGAAGGTGTTCTGGAAAAAGTGAGTGAACTCTTTGACCTGGCCGAGGAGGCCCTGAACCGAGAAATCGAAGAGAGCCGAGACCGAGAAATTGATCCGCCGTCATCGAAAACATCCCCATCGATTCCAACCAACAACGAATCGAGCAACGGACACGCCAATCCCGCCCGTAGAACTGAGCCGTTGTCAATGAATCGTCCCGATTACAACAGCCCGAACGGAAAAGCAGATCAGGCAACACCGAAGCAACTGCAATTCCTGGAAACGATGGCCCGACGGAACAAACTCACCGATCAGCAACTGGAACTTCGAATCAAGGAGGTGATCGGGCGACCCTGTACGATCCATCAGTTAACCAAGAAGGAAGCAGGGAAAGTGATTGATAGTCTGAATGCTGTCAAAGGCTAAAACCCGGGATGGAATTCTAAGATATTGGGCACACAGGAGCGGTAACCAGAACGCGGAAACCCAAAACCGCTGACTTTTTTTTCACCGGCCGGGAAAAGCACAAAACAATGGCCGTCCATGGCCATGCGGCATCCTGTTACCTTACTACTCCCCCGCGATAGCCTTTGCGCTATCAAGCATCTGCTTTGCAGCAAGGTTCCTTGCTTGATAGAGCATATTGGCTGGGTTTTTGAGAAGCTCCCGATATGCCTCATTAGAGTGACGCTTGAATTCCGCCAGTTTACCCCCCAACAGTGCTTCTTTTGTGTATGCCTCCCATTGGCCGCCGCGTGCGTGCCAGAGCCCTGTCGGAGTTCGCTTGAAGACCTGCCCCTCTTCGTAGTAGAACTCGAACTTTCCCCCGCCGTTGTCGATGACGGTGAAGTAGGCCTTGCCCACAGGATAGGCTCTTTTGTTTCCGGATTCGTAGTACGTATAACCGGTACTGTCCTTTCTGGGCGACCACTGTTCATCCTGAGCTCCAGCTGTTCCCCCGCCGAAGAGGGTGAAAAAAGCCAGGGCTGCCAGCGTCAAAAAATGTGTGTGAAACTTCGTAAACATCGTACATTCTCCTTTGCCCTTTCGGGCACTTTTGAGGTTGTGGGGCCTTTTATTATTGTTGCCCCCGTTAATAAGAGAATTGCCGTCCGCAGAAATGAGCGGCCCAAAAAAAGCAAAAATCTTTTCAAGTGATTGACAAGTTTGGCAAAGCGTGAGGCAATCTATCCGTGTCGTTCCAGAAAACGAAGTATTTTCTTATTCCTTAACTTCGAATGAAAAGTAATTACTAATATTACGGCACGCCAAGGCAGGAAATCTCTGATCCCAGGTGAAGACGGCAGAGATCCGCCGGGGGAAGCCATGTAAAAAGTTCCGAACGCAATTCAGGCAACTCGATGAACTGCCACATCGGTCTGAAGAATCGCTGAGCTGATGGTTCAAAGGACTTCGTTTTGTCGGTATCATCGAATATCAAATCAAGGGAAGGTAAACACCAAAATACCTGATTTGAACGCATCTGATGCGTTCGGCGATCCAGATCTCACTTTCTGTTTCAATTTTTTTGGCCTGTATCTTCCACTAACGGCAATTTCAAAGTGTAGGCGAGTTCACGATTGGGTGACTTGTCCGAGAAACAAGAAGTAAGTCCAGGATTAGCATGCGAGGCACTGCAATAAAAAATGACAGTGTTGAGATAATAGCCTGGCGCACAGGAGAATTTGACATGGGTGACATCCACATGCCTTTTAATTCCTATTTTCTACCGGAAGCAACATTCATCGTCGGTGCCGCATTGGTGGTTGTCACCTTCGCAATTGTCCTGCTACGTCAGATGCGGAAGATTTTAATCGTAGTGGCTTTTTTCATCGTGCTCGGTTGGGGATTTTTCTTGTACCCAAAATACTCGAATGAGTTACCATGGAAGGACATCCAGCATCGATTCGAAAATCTGAGATTGGACTCGCACGGGCGTTGATTACTTAATTTTCTCCACGCCAGACTCCACATCGGGAAGAAACGCGATTACCCGTGTCGATATCCGAATATTCCTCGATCTAACACCTCGAAATTCGAAAGGGAAATTTCTCGAATAACTTCAACGGTTGCTCCCTCTCGTAAGAAAGGGAGTTAATTTTTTTCATCACACCGTATGATTCCGAGACTACATGCTTGAAGAAGGCTTTCTACTGATCTCGGTTCAACTCAAACACTGAAAACTCCACACGAAGGATACAAGGTAGTAGCGTTCGATCGGAGATGCTCTCAAGTGGGATGAAGGCGAGACTTCCCTCTGTAGGACAAATAGCCAGGCTGAGAGGCGACACACCCCAAACCTGGAACGCGCGACGCAGCATCTTCCGTTCAGTACAGCACTTTCAGGGTTTATTGCAAGATCATCTTGCATGGAAAATCGAGTCACTTCTGTAGTATCTGCACTTTCCCAGAAAGTCTTAACAATTTAGGGGTATTGGGAATTTGAATTGCTCTTGAAAAAGCCGGTGCTTCCGTCAGCATGGTGGTGCTTAAAAAACATCAAGCCAGGAAGGCACCGGCCATGGAAGTATCTCGTTTTCCCTCCTTTCTGTCCAGCGCTTTTTCCGCCCTGGTCTTCTTTTTGGATGCTCGAATCCAGTCGCTAACCGTGCGTATCTTCCGCGGCATGTTCCTCGCTCAGGACCAGCGACGCACCGCCTCCCGATGGTTCCGAGCCGCCGGTATCCGTCGAAAGTACAAGTCGGCCTACCGGCACCTTGCAGCGGTCGGTCGAGAATCCCTTTCGATGAGTACCGCCGTGGGACGACTGGTTCTCAAACACCCGGCGGCCCAATCCGAGAAGATCGTGATTGCTCTGGATGACACCCTCACCAAACGTTACGGTCCGAAGGTCGAAGGGGCCGGAATTCACCACAATCCGACTCCGGGTCCGATCGGACAGTTGCTCGAATACGGGCAGAACTTCGTCGTGGCGGCTTTATTGGCCTGGCATCCTCTCCACGGCGTTATCGGCTTGCCTTGGCGAGCCCAGTTATACGTCCGCCAGAAAGAGGTCGCGACGCTTCCCCGCAAGTACCAGTGGAAGTTTCGGACCAAGCTGCAACTGGCGGTGGAGATCCTGCAATGGCTCTCGAAGTCTTTGTTTTCTCCGGGGAAAGCAGTCTGGATCGTGGCGGATGGCGGCTATGCGAAGAAACCGATTCTGCGGGCGTGTCGGCAGTTGAACTTCACATTGATCAGTCGGCTCCGCAAGGATGCCGCCCTATACGAGTTGCCCTCTCCCTCCAAAGGTCGGGGGCGTCCCCGCAAGTACGGAGAGAAGCGAATCGACTTGGCCAAGCGAGCGGCTCATGCCCGGGGATGGTCGTCGGCCTCCCTGCAGTTGTACGGTCGCCCAGAAGTCAAAACGTACAAGAGTTTTCTGGCGACCTGGAAGTCGGCGGAGGGAGTCATCCGCGTGGTTCTGGTTAAAGAGAAAAAAGGGTGGATCGCTTTCTTCTCGACGAATCCGGAGGCGACGGTGGCCCAGATCCTGGAAACCGTGGCCAGCCGCAATGCCATCGAGCAGGTCTTCAAGGACGTCAAGGAAGTTTGGAGAGCCGGTCAGCAGCAATTGCGAAACCTGCACGCCAACATCGGCGCGTTTCACATGAACCTGTGGATGATGACTTTGACCGAACTGTGGGCTTGGGATCAACCGCAAAGGAAGTTGGTGGATCGTTCCGATCGTCCCTGGGATAATCGGCCGCGACGGCCTTCTCATAACGATCGACGCAAGTCGTTGCTAAAGCTGATTTTGCAAGAAGAATTTCGAGCACTTCCGCAAAGCGGGCCCGGAACGCGAAAATACAAAATAGCCGTCAAACGCTTGTTCCAAATGGCCTGCTCCGCTTAGATTATCTGGGAAAGTGCAGGTAGTATGATATCGGGCACCAAAATCGATGTGACAATCTCAAATGTTGGGGACTGTGTGCGAACATGAATCCCTCTCCTGTGAATTCTGCTTCCTTACTCGAATCGATCGATGAATCCGCACGTCGCGAGTTCGAAGCATCTTGGGCAACTGGCTCGCCCCGCCTGATCGAAGATTTCATCCCACGGCCTGATGATCCTCGACGATTGGCGACGCTTGAAGAACTCGTCAGTATCGAACTCGAACTTGCTTGGAAGGCATTTCAAAAGTCAAGAGCAGGTCCACAACCCTCTCGTGTCGAGAATTACCTGTCGCGATTCCCTGAATTGAATTCTTTCAATATCGTCTCTCGTCTGCTCAGGCAAGAATTCGATATACGAAAGAATTATGGGGATCGACCTTCAACCAACGAGTTCCGCGAGCGATTTCCCGAGTTCGCAACTGTTGTAGACAAATTGGAAACCGACGCGACAAATGATAATGTCCAAGGTGAAGATAAACCGCCAGTAGTCGACGGGTATGAAGTCCTCAGGGTCTTGGGCAAAGGGGGTATGGGAGTTGTCTACGAGGCTGTCGAAGGCCGACTCGAGCGCTTAGTGGCTTTAAAAACATCTCGATTAGGATCGGGAAAGAACAACTCAGAAATTCGGATGCGATTCCTGGCTGAAGCACGCGTTGCCGCTCGGCTTGAGCACCCCGGTGTTGTTCCGGTTCACGAACTAGTGACGCCTTCGTCGGGCGAGCCATTTTACACGATGAAGCTTGTTCGAGGTAAAAGTCTGGCTGACGCAATTTATGAATTCCATGCCTCGAAACGACCCCCTAGCGAACAGGCCGTCGCCCGCCGACGGTTGATCGAAGCCTTCCTCGCGGTCACTCGAACTATGGCATTCGCCCATGAGAAAGGCGTAATTCATCGTGACTTAAAGCCGGCGAATATTGTACTCGGAGAATATGGCGAGACACTAATACTCGATTGGGGCTTGGCAAAAGAACTAAGCGAAGTTGGACCAGACGATTCGCATTATTCCGAAGCAAAGATCTCATCCGTCGAATTGACCGCGCGCGGTGTAGTACTCGGAACACCTGCTTACATGTCTCCCGAACAGGCGGCAGGCCGAACGGATGAAGTAGATGCTCAAAGCGACGTCTATGCACTCGGAGCTATTCTTTACCACATTTTGACGGGCCAACTACCTCATCGTTGTGTAGATGGAAATATCCTGCAATTCATACTGGAGAGCGAACCAGTACGTCCTTCGATAGCAGCGGCGAACGTTGCACGTCCATTGGAAGAAATCTGCCTGAAGGCGATGACCAAGCGGCGAGAGGATCGCTATCCGACGGCAAAAGCACTCGCGGACGATGTAGAGCGATGTCTAGCGGGAGAGCCAGTCTCGGTTTACAGGGAACGATTGCACGAAAGGTTTGCCAGGTGGTCGCGCCGGAATCGTCTTCTCGTCGCTACCGGCAGTGTGGCGGTCGTACTCTCCACCTTGGGTATCGTTGTGGGTCTTTACCTGCATTGGCAAGCGGAGCAAGAGCGGCGCGAACAGGAACTCAATTTTCAAATTGATCGCAATCGCTTGGCCTACGAATCGGAACGTAAGGAAACGCAAGCTCGAACCGAAAAGCGAGAAGCGATTCTTCGTTCCGCCCAATATGAGCTAGCCCGCGGTATCGCTGAACTGAAGTCAGATCGCTTTTCCGCTGCTGAACAGGCCTTCCGTAAAGGGTTGGTCGATATAAATTCGATTGAAGATCCGGGCATGCGCTCGCAGTTAGAACGTTTGCATCGCGAGGCTGGGCACTTAGCTGGATTTTACCGTTATTGGGAACGAGCTGAACGGTTGGCTTTAGTCACTGATGATATTTCATATCAACCAGGAGACGACACCGTGGTTGCGGCCTGCGAAGCGGGCCTAAAGAACTTGGGTGTCCTGAATGGGCCCGCCGAGTGGTGGAATCATTTGCCAGATAGTGAACTTCAGGAGAACCAGCGTCACCGTCTACGAGAAGAAACTTGTTCTTCACTCGGCCTCCTGGCAATGTGGCGAACCAAACGCGCCGTTATGAAGGAATTGACAGGTGCAAAGGAAGCGAGCAAGATCGATTATCGCAATACTATCGAGATACTCGGCCGCATCCAAGCGTTCGTTCGGTCCGATACGCGGCGTAAATCTGGAGAGCGGGTGTCTCCGGCGGCTGATGGCCTCGAACTCTTCTGTCGGCTCCAATTGGGAGAACCTCCGAATGCATTAAAATTACCGCTCGTCGGCGACAACGCTACCGACCTCTATTTCCTGGGCGTAACTCATGTATTTCTTGAGTTCTCACGAGGTTATCTAGAATCCGGGCAAACCTTCAGCAAAATTTTGCCTCTTCTAGGCCGGGGATCCATGGTTGACATCTTGATGTCCCGACTCGGCGATTTTAAAAAATTAAGCGGACTTGATTTCACCACCCCATTAGTCACAGCGGAACGACAACTTAGAAACGCAGTTGCGATGGACCCAAGCCACTATCTTTCTCACTACTGGCTCGGCCGTTGCCTTAGGGAAGCTAAGAATTTCTCGGCGGCAGAGCAAGCATTCAACTCCTGCATTGCACTACGTCCCGATTACGTTCCAGCTTATATCGGCCGCGCGGAAACCCTGATCATCGAATCGAATGACACAAAAAGAGCGAAGCCGCCTCGGCTGGCTCAGGACCTCCTTGAAGGGGCACTGCGCGGAATCGAAAAAGCGCCAGAGTCGGTACGCGCTGATCCGCAAGTTCGGTGGTTCGAATCGATCTGCTTGGAGAGGCTTGGTCGCGAAGACGAGTCATTGCAAGTTGCGACGGATGCCATGGAAAAGGAAATCGTTCAGCGAAATGGAGTCACATCCGGCCTGCCCTCTATCGCGAAGTGGGCGTTGAAATATATGGAAGAAGAAGCGAAACTTAATCCTAACAACTTGGAGATTCAGGCTTGCCACGGAGTAGCTCTGCTGGGAAGTAAGCACTTTAAAGCTGCAAGAGATGTAGTGGATAAAGTTTTGATGAAAGATCAAAGGCAGTCTCGAGCCCTCGTAGTTCGCGGGATGTTACGGCTTGAATCAGGCGAGGCTCAAGGAGCACTGCAGGATTTTGACGCTGTACTTAATTTGTCTCCACGTCAGCAGGCGGCACTGGCAGGTCGAGCGTGGACGTTAGAGCAACTCGGCGACTGGGAAGCAGCTCTTAAAGCTCACTCCGCGCAGTTGCCGGAAGGCTTTGTCGGCAAGGGACCCCAACATTTACAACCTTATCTCGGCCAAGCCAGAGCTTACCAGAAACTCGGCCGCTCCGAGGATGCCCGCAAAGCACTAGAAGCGGCACAGGAGATCGACCCGGTAGCAGCTGAAAATCTCAGTACCAAACTATTCCCACCAACAAGTCCATAATAGTGTGTAGTAGCGGTTTAAATTCGTCGATCACTCAGGTCCAGGAGACATAACGCGCTCTAATCTGCAATTGTTGATGATCGACAATCTCACAGCGGTCAAAAAATAAAGCCTGGAATGGAATCTGAAAAACTTGGAACTGCCCACATTGAGGTATGGCAGTTTACCCGACTAGGATTCGAATGTAGTTTCGACCTCGTTGGGGCCGCCTTGCAGCGGCGTCGTTTTGACGCATTTTTCCGGGGAAATCACGGGTTTTCGTAGTTCCTTGGGTAGCTTTAATAGTTGTATAGCGTTTGACTCGGAATGGCAATCTTGCCCCCTTTTTCGTAATCATCGAAGCGGGTCAAGAGGTTGTTATTCGACACTGAGGGCGTGAAGCCCGTTTTCGCACCGGCCTCGAACACCGCCAAGCGAGCATACATGATTCCCCAGACAGATTTCGAAAGCGCAAATGCAACACTATTTGGGGGGTTTTGTTAGGGGTTTTTAGTCAATCACGTCTTTATTTGTTTCACTTCTTCCAAGAATCCACCCCCCGCTGAAGTAGTTGACACCATTTAACAAGAGTAATTTTTTTGCGATTTGGCGTGTTATTAATAGATTATAATATTGATTTGATTTTATATTAAGTAGATAAAGTGGAAATCTCCAACAATTTAATATTGGATATGATATTCCAATTCTTAATAAGAGAATGCTTGTGGTATCGACTGTTGGCTGAAATGATATTCCTACTATTCGATCAGTTGAAACAAAGCATTTGTATTCTATTTCAGAATTGCATTTAATAATTCTGCCGAATTCTAATGCCGGAATAGTATCAATAAATTCTTCTTGAATTGTTTTGATTACAGAAATTAAATAATCCCTCTGAATTTTTAATATTAAAGCTTCTGCCATTAAACTCACCTGGTAAATTTAAATAACAATATAAATGAGGCTCTGGCACTAGTGTATCGTCTCACACAGAAGATGTTTTATCCAAGGTAGCCCTCGCCCGGCGGACTTTCTCCAGAATAGCCTCGGCTTTGGCAGTCCATTGGAATCCTTTTCCCGTGTTGTTGTGATGATCGATGTAGCCTTCAATTGCCTCGAACAACTGCGGCACACTTCGAAATATCCCTCGACGCAGTCGTTTGTCCGTTAAGTCGTGAAACCAGCGTTCCACCAGGTTCATCCAGGAACTGCTCGTGGGGATGAAATGCATGTGGAATCGAGGATGTCGGGCGAGCCAACGCTGAACTTTGGGATGCTTATGCGTCGCGTAGTTGTCCACGATCAAATGCAAGTCCAAGGCCGGATCGGTGGCGGCCTTGATCCGTTTGAGAAACTTGATCCATTCCTGGTGTCGATGTCGCGGCATGCATTCGCCAATTACTACTCCCTTGGCCACGTTCAGGGCCGCGAACAGAGTGGTGCCATGACGCGTGTAATCGTGAGTCAGAGTGCCGCAACGGCCGGGTATGATATCGTCCCGCATCTAACAGATATTGGCGATGGCCGCTTTTACATGATCGGCGAGTTTGTCCAAATACTGTTCCATGCCTTGCCGAGTAGTTGCCGGGTTTGTGCCTGCAATCTCATGTCCGACTTCATTCCGAAGTCGGGTGTAGATCGTCTCGTTCCGATTGAGATGAGAATTGAAGATTTGTTGAACTCCCGGTTCTTGCCCAATAATGAAGTCATCCACATACTTCTGCGTGTATTTCGATCCACCCTCCAGTGAAAGGAGTATTTTGTACAGATGCATGAATCTTGCTACAGGATCTTCTTGGCAGATAATCCATCGGAATTGCGCATAGTAAGTGTCTTTCTTCGGATCGGATGCTCCAATGGCGATTTTTAATCGCGGCACGTCAGCAACATTTATCGTGTGCGTAAAGCATCCACTACCTGAGAAATGGATTGTATTAGAGAAGGATCTATGGACAGTTTCTCCAGCGACTTGGACTTCGAAGCTACTATCACCTTTCACAGCATTCTCTGCAGCTATCTTGAATTCAAACGCGAGTCGATTAGCGACTTGTGTCGCGATCAATCGACCAATGCTATCCGCATCTTCAACGGATGCGACTTGCTTGAAACAGACTTTGACGAGAATTTGTTTTTCATTAGGCGAACTGATCTCTACTCGAGCTACAAATGGAAACTCTTTTGTCGTCAAGTCGAAAGGAGTGAGTGTAAGAAAGTAATAGCCAGTTATTTTGATTTTATAGAATTGGTAGCCGGTAAGCATGAGTCCGCTCATTTTTCCTGAGACCAGGGTATCGTTAAGTATTCAAATCACTTGAATACCCATCGCACCCAACTGTTTAACAATTCCCGTGTTGTTTCCACGCCATCGAAACAGCGCACAACTTACTCAGAAATTGATGGCCCCATCTTGAAGATTAGTTCCGAAGCGTATTGCATGACCATAGCGACACGTTCATTGCCTCAATTTCTGGCCATCGACTGCATTCGTCGTCTGAAGTCTTGAAAGCAAGGTGTTGGAGGCATTGACATAAGCACATTATAGCACTGATAAAATCGCTGCACAATAGACTGTGTGCGTGTCTCAGCGATTTTCGATACGGGCTGAATAAAGCAGCCAAGTCAAAGCAAAAATGCACAATTTTTCGTTAGCGGATAGGCGCGTCTCGCGAAAATTACACCCCCCCCGGTTGCATCCCAGATTAGCACCGTTTTTTGAAGTATTTCCCGGATCGGCTCTCTACTTTCCGCAATTGCATCCCTCCTTCTACTCGCGCCATAGCGGGCTCATTCGGCCTCCGACACGTCCAATGAAGGACGGAACCTTACGCGCGCACCACTGAGATGATAAAAGCAGCGGCGCGAACAGTTACGATTACGATTTGCTGCCGCTTGGGTTTCACTTTTGGAGATTCGGCATCCAGGCCAAACTGCCGTTCCAGCTAATAAGTAAGACAGTTTCGGGTTGGTAATTGGACCTATTAACAATTTTACAAATGCACAGAAATGAAACTATTCTGGAGGCGTGACAATCGCTTGAAAACGAGTTACTTGCCAATCTAGCTCCTCTTTCATTAGCTCACCTTTGGCATGACGGGCAAATTTCGCAGCCTCGCGTGCCGCCGAAGCACCGGTGACATGGCCTCTTGAAGCTTCGGCCGCTGACTTTGCTGCCCTACCCGCAACTACGGATGCCAGTCCTAATGTCAAAGATGCTTCTTCCGCTCGACTGCAAGCGGCTTCCGACTCATTCTGCGCGTCGTCGTTCTGAGCGGCATCTGTAAATTCTCGCGCCGTAGCGATCGTTGCCATTATTACGTCCTTTTGTTGGCCCGGAGGGATGATGTCCAATACGTGTGCTGCACAATCCAATGCAAATCGCCGAGCAGTATCATCTGTCCAGGTACCGGCATAAAGTTGCCGCACGAGTCGTACCCTCTTTGCAACCGTGTATCCATCCCGTTGCAGAAAAGGAGCATTTGCATCGAACTCCACCTCGAATAGAGCGTCTCCAAGCCACTGAACCATTTCACACATATCTAGGCAGAGAAAAATGCCTTTATCCGAATTCTTCGCATTGACGTTTATTGAGAGATCGCCCTCGACTTCAGCCCAATCGCCGGGTAGATCATTGATCGGCAACTTGCCAACAAAGGCATTATTGACGCCGAAGCCAGAAGAACCATCACGGTTTAACGTCTTGAAAAATGGCATCGGATTTCCTCGGATGAATAAATAAATCTCAATAAATTGGATTAATCCCCGCAGTATTCCTGCAATTATTGGTTCACCTCAAGATCACCCCATTCTTGACCGCCCTTGGCGATTACTGAGAGTAATGCATTTGAACGTTTACGCATATCGCTGGGAATTCGAGCAAGGATCTCATCTGGACCGAGAATATCTGCTTGAATATTGTCCTTAAGAGCAAGTTCTTTTAATTTTGCTTTTGCGTCTTCCCCTATAGCACCGCTAGTCCAAATCTCTGCGTAGCATCTGCCGATAGCTTTGTTTTCTTTCTTCGTCCACCATTTGCGACAAGAGGGTACGGTCTCAACGAAGAACTTGGTCACTTCGGAAGGACTCAACTCTTTATGCTCGTGGTAGGCCTTGCATTCTACCATAATAAGATCATCTCCCTTTTTTCCAAAGACATCAACATCCCGCTTACGCTCTTCCCGAAAGGGTACATCTTGGCCAAGTACGATGCCTTCCCAACCTTCTGAACGTAATACAAGCCCTGCGAGAACTTCGAATCCTATGGAGCAGAGATCCATCACAACAGGATTCGACTTTAGATTTTCCAATGCGCCTAGGAACTGCTTGAATTCATTTTCAAGAGATTTCTGTTGGCCACTAACTCTTAAATCACCGAGAATTTGTTCGACCATAACCATTGCATTCAGAGCTTCGTCACCGAACATTTGGGTGAAATTAACTGTAACCAACCCCTTATTTTTTGCTTCGTCCCAAGCATTCTTATCGAATTGACGAGCACCAATGATACCTAGATATGGCTGTCGCCTTCTCCCCCAGTTGGTCGCATTGTTTGCTCGAGTTAGAAATGATTGAACGGCGGACAATGAGCATCGATCCGCATAAACGTCAATCAATACAGGGCAGGGAATTCGTTTTTTTGCTTCGTTGACACGTACAAGCGGAGCAAGCCAGCTAAAGCCGTATGCGGTGAAGATTTGACCACTGTAATCGACATATCCTTTCGATTGCGAGGGCAACTCGTTGCCGTTCCATGAAACTAAGCTTTGCCGCTTAAGCCGGATTGTTAATATACGCGCAAGAAGGCTCTCCTTCCGGAGTGTTAGCAGTGATCTAATCGCTAGCTCGTCATAACTACTTTGGCTTTCCCAAGAATTCTCTGTAACAAGGTATTCGAATTCCGTGCCTTTCCCTCCTACCTTCACCCCCAATTCTGCTAAAGCTGTAACTTCTTCATCGAAAGAGGGTGAATGGGGATTGGTCGAGACCGTTGCGGCCACGAGTCGATGCGCATGCGTTCGGTGAAGGACAGTATAACGTTCCAGTGCCTCCAGACAACGTGCAAGTCCTGGTCTTAATTCACGTAGACACTCTGCGGCTTGACGGCAAAAGCCCGGTGTACCTACGAATGAAGATCTCGCAAAAAGTCGTTCCCCATGGGGGAGTTGCAAGTGTCCAGATCTCCAGAGCTTCGGGTCGCGAGTAGATGCTCGACTGATAGACTTTTTAGCGGCATCTCTCCCCATCCCACGCTCAGCCATTCGTTTGAGCAATTCGGAAGAAGTGATGAGTTCGCATTGGCCAATCAAATCGGATGGCTTGAACTTTTGCGGAACTGCGGCAACCATGATTTCCCCCAAGAAAGTCACGCTGCCCTTAGTATACTAATTCTTAATGCAAAGCCTTTTTGCATCCCCAAGTACGAATCGATGTAAGTTGTTACTTGATTATGACTTATGACGAGTACTTTTCTTTGCAATTAAGGCCAAAATGCCAAAAAACCGTCACTCTGCGATAAAATCGAATACGATCTTTGTATTTTCCTATCAGTCGGTATGGGACATAGTACTCTGATTAGTCTGCGTTACCAGCTTCTCAAATCCGTCAGCAAAAATGCGTCGGGGAGTAATGCGAGGTCTGTGTCAAATTGCAACGTCTCGAACCCCTTCTTCTCCCGAAACCTCTGGTAACATAATGAACGAGCATTATCTTGTCTCGCTATCAAGGAGGCGATGTGGAACGTGGTAAGTACATCGTGACCAGGCGGGGTCAGGCCTCGGCCTTGGGGAAGCGCCGTATGCGCCGCGTCATTGTTATGCTCGAACAGCAGCCGCAGAGCAAAAACATTAAGCCAGCAGATGCGGAGGCATTTCGAAGCGCTATCCTCAAATGGCTCAAAATGTTAGGCCAAACGGCTTTCCGAAAAAACGTTTTCCTTCAGTTGGACTTCTTCACTACCGCGAAAGACCCACCTGAGATCTACAGTTTGCCCAAGAACTACATCGATCTGTTACGGAAGCACGCGAAGGTTGCAGATAGCTCTGGTGGGCATCCATTCGCTTCATCTGTCGCATGTACTCAAAAGCGTCGTTGTTCAGCAGCCTTATGAATGAATCCTTGTCGTCTTCGAACTCGGCCAGTTGCTGGAAGTCTTCGTTGTCCTGAAACGGACCGCTCCCCAAGTAGTCTGTTTTCCATGCATGTCCCCGAATCAAATCCTCGTCCTCGAAGTCGTCCCAATTGATTCTTTTGACGAGGCGGACTCCGGCGAGGAAGTCGCGGAACGGCTCCGCTCGCAGCCATACTCCAGGTTTCTCAGAACGGCCACACAAGTGGTAGCGGACAATTAGCGCCTTGACCTGCCGATCGTCGCGAAGGAGTAGCCGTGGACGAGTGCTATCACCAACGCTTGGAAAGACACACCTGTTCTGGAGGCTTGTATGCCTTTCAGAATACTCCCCTCAGTAAAGGAGAGTCTCACGAAAACATTTTGAATCGACTTACTTTCCAGACCAGGAACGCGTCGTTTGCCATACCATTTACGCTAGAATTACCCTGCGCAACGCAAGGGCGACGGAGAAGCGTTCGACCAAGCAATTCGAAAAACGCTCGAAAGTTACAAATCTAAGCACCACTACTTATTTCCTCTCGCAACTGTACTGAACGTGACAGTCTTAATGATCCCGTCGAAGGGTGGGGGTAAGGACCTCGATAACTTAGCCACCCGGATTATTCGGCCCCTGCACGAGATATGGGCTCCTCCGAGCGGCTTCGCGCACGCCTCCAACACTGACAACATCAAGGAGAAGGGGAACAGGGAGTATTGGGAGAAAGCCCGCAACAAACTGCCGAAGGCACTGAAGTATTCGATCACGGAATACCGCGTCTTTGAGCTCCCACGCTTGCCCGATGACCCTAAAGAGGGTTTCGTCCGGCTCGCCTTCGACGGCGGCTTGCAGCCCGTGCAGTTTCGTGAGGAGAGCGACGATTACCTTGAAAAGTGGGAAAACTCCTTTGACCTCTGACCAACCAATGACAATTGAATATCCAACTAGGAACTCGAACACGTCGATACACTTCAGGGGAAAAGGAAGGCTCTGAACAAGGAAAAAGCTTTCCCTTCCTTGCAACTGAATGCATTCGCCTTTTATCGTTCGACCAGACGCGATCTTGAGGCAACTGGTCACTATATCCTGCTGCCGGAAGCTGAGTTGTAATTCGTCACTCTATATCATTTATTGGTATACAACGAAATTGCTTCGTCAGTTGTCATCGTTTGGAAGGATTCGGCAAAATTCGACCGATTTGTCTCGAAACTCTCCTTGCATTTCACCGGAACAAAAAGTATGAGATCGGAACGGCTTCTCGTCATAGCGACATAAGCTATTCTCCTCGCTTCGCGATCCTTCGTATTATTAGACCACCAAATTTGTGAAGGGCAATTAGCTGTATTCGTTCGGTCTGGACAGACAAAAATCGAAATATCATGAGTTTCTCCTTTGACTGCATGGACTGTCTCAATTGATATTGATCTGGCAGATATTTGCTGGCTTTTGAATGGAATAGTAACATTCGCAATTTCAGATGCTGACGTTAGCTTTTTGGGTTTGGGTACAGTCGTTGGAGTGGCCAATCCTTTCAGGGAAATCGCGCTTAAATTCCAAGAAAACATCTAATGTCATTAATTGTATTGCGCATCGTTCTTCTTTAGTGGAGGATGTGGAAATCGCTCGCTAGATCGCCCTGGGGTTCCTCGATGTTTCAGCTTTCCGAACTATCTCCCGCGCCGGCGAAAACTCCGTTGACCGATCTCCTCGTCCACTTCGCGGATTTGCCCGACCACCGCCTCGATCGTTGCCAACAACACACGCTTTCGGAAATCATTTTCATAGCCATTTGCGCCGCGGTTTCCGGAGCCAACGACTGGGTGGCCGTCGAAGCTTTCGGCGTGACCAAGATCGACTGGTTCCGGAAGTATCTCCCTTGCCCAACGGCATCCCGAGCCATGACACTTTCGGCCGAGTTTTCCGCTATCTGGACACGGATGCTTTCGAGGCCTGCTTCGCTTCATGGATGGCGGAAATCTGCGTCGGGACCGACCTGCTTCAGGTGGCGATCGACGGCAAGACGATGCGTTCGTCAGGCGGTCCGGGTCAGAAGTGCCTGCACGTGGTCAGCGCGTTTGCGACGGCCAACCGCGTGACGCTGGGCCAAGAGGCGGTGGACGATAAATCGAACGAGATCACCGCGATCCCGGAATTGCTGAAACGGCTGGACATTGCCGGAAAAATCGTGACTATCGACGCGATGGGCTGTCAAAAAAATCGCCGAGGCGGTGCGGGAACGGGACGCGGATTACCTGTTGGCGGTGAAGGACAATCAACCGACTCTCTTGGCCGAGATCAAGGCTCATTACTTCAAGCATTTGGAGTCCGGATTCGCCGATGTACCGACGACGTTCTGCGAATCGACGGAGAAGAATCGAGGCCGAGTGGAGTACCGTTCGTGCCTCGTGTTTTCGGACGTCAATTTCTTATCGATGAAGGACGATTGGAAAGGCTTGAAGACGGTGGTCG
Source organism: Telmatocola sphagniphila (assembly GCF_018398935.1). Taxonomy (GTDB): domain Bacteria; phylum Planctomycetota; class Planctomycetia; order Gemmatales; family Gemmataceae; genus Telmatocola; species Telmatocola sphagniphila. The sequence goes on from NZ_CP074694.1 coordinate 3,972,500, forward strand.
TGGTGGTGACCGACCGCCGAGAAAACCACAAGAGCGCGAGCGAAATCCGCTACTATATTTGCAGCCGAGCGTCGGACGCTCCGGTGTTGGCGAAAGCGGTCCGGGAACATTGGACGATCGAGAATAATTTGCATTGGTCCTTGGATGTGACATTCGGCGACGACGACAGCCGGGTTCGAAAAGATAACGGCCCTCAGAATTTCGCCAGGATTAAAAGGTTGGCTCTGAGCATAGTGGCGAATGCGAGCGGCAAGGAATCGATGGCAGTCAAACGACTGAAAGCCTGCGCCAGCGATGAACGCCGAGAATTAATTATTCGAGAATTCCTTCAGCTTTAAATGCGATTTCCCTGCCAATCCTTTGATTGCGGCTACAGCAGAAATATGCCTGGTTATAATTGTCCACGCTTTGCTCTGCCAACCAAAAAGTGTATCATTAACATCTAATGAATCGCCTTCAAGGAGGCACTGGACACATCGTTCTCTCCATTCAAATACCGACAAACCATATTTAGATAGCTGCTCATCAGTAATTCCTTCCTGTTCGAACAGAGCTAATTCGAGCGAAGCCCGGCAAGCCGCGAGGGCCAAGGAGTTTTGTCCTTGACGGAAAGCAATCACAGCGCGTTGGAAGTGGTTTAAGGGTGGGCTACCCAATTTGCGAGGCTGTTCTGATTTGTGACCTTTTAGTACCCTTACGGTCATGTTGAGTCTTGCGATAGCTTTGATAACCGAATTTGAATGCGATTTACTAACCGCCGCAGACAGCCGATTGAAATCTACAACCATGTCATCATAAGTCACCATAAGCGCCCTACCGACAGGGTTATTTTCGGGAGATACGATGTTTCCTGTCTCCTTCAAGTGACTTGCCACTTTAGCAACCGATTTTGAGCAACGAAGACTCGTGCTCAATGGAAAGACCTCAGCATCCTGGATGATCTCAAACTGGTCAAACAAATCTGGTCGCGCACCGTTAAATTCAAAAATTGACTGGTCAGGGTCGCCAACAAGAACGCCGCGCACATATGAGCTGCTTAAAATGCTCTTCAGACATTTACTCAAGAAGAAACCGGTGTCTTGCAATTCATCAATAAAAATTAAAGGGAAACGGCGTGTGATCTCAGTGATAATTAACGCCTTATATTTTTCATCTTCTAAAAGCTTGCTTGCCCACAACGCGGCATCTGAATGAGTCATAAGGCCAGATTTCTTCCAAACATTATTTTTACATTCTTTTACAATTCTCAGATCGTCTCCTGTCAATTTGATTAATGGCTGCATTGGGTGAGGTTTTCTCGCTGCAATTGCGCCTTGACAGTCTTCATCAATCCAGACGCAGCTACAGAGGTTAATGCCTTTGCCTACATTCGCCTTCAGGCCTTTGCCAAGGCTGCTCCAATGCTCTGCTCCCCATTCGCCGGGTAACAACCGAGGGTGGCGGAAGATCGGATAACATTTGCAAAAAAATGGACGAATCACATAGCGAAATAGAAAAGAATCGATTGTTCCCACAAAATGTGGATGGCTTAGATCGCGACCGACCGCCTTTCGAATTTCTTCTCCGCCAACCTTTGTGAATGACAAAGCTGCAATGCCGCTGGTTTGGGTTTGCCAAGAGTTTAGCTCGCGGAGGATTAGTTCGGCCACCATCCAAGTCTTTCCGCTGCCGGGCGATGCGCGTACCACGCGGATTCGAGACCCGTTTTTGTTGTCAATAACTGCCTGCTGCTCAACGGTCGGAAACCTCATTGTGTAGAGTCTCCTGAAGAATGGTCTTTTGGTGGATCAATTCCCGTAACAACGAAGTCAATTGCTCTACTGAGATACGGCGGCACTGCGAATTCGAGCGTACAGGCTGTGCATTTGCTAGAAATGGTTAACTTGGCAGCCAATTTGTGCGCAAATTCGGCTTTGCTTCCTGTGTGATTGGCACGACATATCCCTCGCCAAGTTGCTAACGCGCGGTCTTTTAGATCGTTGCCTGCTTTAGCCAGCCTATCTTTGTTGAAGGTTGTGGGCTTTTTTTCAAAGCATGATTCCCAAACATCTGCCATGACGTTAGCGTTGTTGTTGCCCGCTAGAGCTAGATCATATTCGAGTGTTAGTGCCGAACTGAAGACTTGAACCGAAGTGTGCTTGTCAAATAGCAACCTAAGATTGACCATGCGCGCCGATGGTACGAATTCCCCATCTTTCATTTCAGGCACCGCTTCTTCCCACTTCACATTCGTAGGCACGGAAGGATCAGAATCTGATACAATCGCCACGGGGATTCCAAAACCTTTGGTGTCAAACAGCTTTTTGAATGTCCCAAACGCTACACCACAGATGGGAATTACAGAAATGTGCAGTTTCGCCAAATCGCGTCCAAGACGTTTGGCCAATGGTGGAAGAAGAAGTGCTTCTGAAATTCCCTCAACAAGTATTACGGCTTTTGCAAAATAAAGCGTCGCTCGCGTAACATCAAGCATCCGCTGAAGGTCTGATTCTTCCGTGGGAGTCATTCCCGAATTTGCGATTCGGTTGCAATGGAGCGATCCCATTTTGTCCGCGAACAGGACCGAGATTCGGCATGGCTGCACACTCGCCGCCAGCGTTGGGGAGTGAGTTGTGACTATGGTTTGAGGAGTTTTGGAGCCAGGTGTCTTGTTAGACAAATACTCAGCGAGCAGCATAGTAAGCTGAGGATGCAAATGAGCCTCCGGCTCCTCGATAAGCAGGAGGGGGCTTTCGTCGGGCACTGGCTCTCGAAGATGCTCTAGGACAACCGCAATATAGAGCAAATTATTGTAGCCTAGCCCGTTAGCTTCAAGATCGCCAATTGGTGCTCCATCCATTTGGATGTGAAGCAAACGAAGTATTCGTTCAAATTCAACTTCTGCTGCCCTAATCGCAGATGGGGAGTAGTCGCTACCAGCAAGTTCAATCGTAGTAGACTGAAGAGAGGTAATGGTTCCTTTAATTAAATCATGCTTTTCGAGCTCATGGTTCGCTTGGCTATAGATCGACTCAATGTCCGTTTTGACTGTGCCACCTCGACGCTCCGCAAGATCGCGTAGCAGCAGTGCAAGCCTACTTCGGCTCCCAGGAGTAAGAGATGCTTTCGCATCACGAAGGGCAGGAAGATACGTGACAGGCAAGGACTCTAAAATCCGCGTCGAAATATCTTGTGTGTCTGGGGCAACAGGGCCGCCAGTTCTCCGAATCTGGGCCTGCCTTTTCCCTTTTGGCCAGCTAGCCGTGAATTTGATAACCGCTTTGGAATTAGCAAGGTTCGTTACATTGAAATCAACTATTTCGAAAAAATGTGAGCGTTGTTCCGCCGAAAGATCTGCGAAGGTTAGAGTTATCGAAATCGTTCGGTATTCAGTATCTTCTACAGATTCCTTGAAAAAGTCATCTCGGTCAAGCCAAAGAGATTCACCTCTAGACGCGCTAGGGCCAAGTGCATGACGTATAGCATCTAAGATTGCAGTTTTGCCAGTATTGTTTCTACCGACTACCACATTTAGCCCTGCACCTAAATCTACCCTCAAGGATTTGATCGCACGAAAATTCTCGATTTCAACAATGGATAGAAACATAATTTTCAGGAACTCCTGCTATAGTTTGCATTTAGATCCGCCACCATCATCCCTTCCTTCATTGCATCGTGCAACGCAACCGAATCGTGCCATTTGGATAGTTTCTCAGCTTGATCGGAGAGGAACTACGAGTCAGTCAATACGCGAGATAATTGGCGAGTATTTCTGTCATCGTTTAACTCAAAAACTAATATAACAAATTCAATTGTTTAGCGAAACCTATTCTTGATTGTACCTACCCGTCCTGTTTTGGCAAAACAGCGACTTAGCAAAATTAACGTATCCGATCGGCCAAGGAAGTGGTGAGCTCCAACCGAGTGAGTGTGCTTTCACGGTTCAAGAACTGTTTTTCGCCCAACTTTACGGTAGCATCATGGGAAGTTGCTCTTTCGGTGTGATGGGCAGTCGGATCAAGACATCGCGGAGATATTCCCAGGGATTGATTTTGTGCATCAGGCAAGTGGCGGTGAAGCTGGAGAGAATCGACAGGGTTCGTCCGCCGTTGTCGGAGCCGAAGAATAACCAGTTTCGTCGTCCGATGGCATAAGGTTTAATCGCTCGCTCGGCCACGTTGTTATCGATGCTCAATCTCCCATCGGTGATATATACATTCAGGGCTTTCCACTGATTCAATGAATAGCCGACCGCTTCTCCGATCGGGCTTTTGGGCAGGACTTGCTTCTGGAGTTTTTCCAGCCAGGTGCCGAAGGACTCCAAGATCGGTTTCGCCTCCGCTCGGCGCGTGCGGGAGCGGTCAAGCCTTTAGCCCGATCTTCAATCGCATAGAGGAGTTTGATCCGACCGTCGAAGCTCTTCCGTATGTCGGTGGGCGTCATGCACAGAAGAATCTTCACCGAGGTGTAGTTCAGCATGAGACCTCCTGGGCGGACAAGGCTCCGAAGAGGGCTCGAAAGGTCGATTCCTCGACACTGTGAACAGTCACAACGTGCCCCGATGGGCAGCGAACTTCGATCATCGTCGGGGACGGCTTTGTTGAATCGGAAGCAGTGGGAACTACTGTGATCGAAACTAATGCAGGGGACGCTTCGGCCTCCCGACGCTTCAGTTCCCGTTGCCAGTAATAATAGGCCGCCTCACTGATGCGATGCCGCTGACAGTAGGCTCGAATGGATTCATTGCTGGATCGCTGATCCAAAATCGTCTTCTTCCAAAATGCTTCCCGCTGGGGATCTCGTACACGACGCTTCGACATGACTCCGACTCCTGAGGGTTAAAAACCATCAGGATAACTCATCTGACAAGAAGGGAGTTCACCAACCGGAGACTAGAAAAAAACGCATTGTCGACACTGCCAACTGCGCAAGATAGGTTAGAGCTCCGATGATCGAGATTTTCTGACGGCGACCGGCTTTTTGTTTGAGATAAGGTCGCAGGCCTTTGGGAGCCCAGGTGCGTCGCAAGAGGGGAGCCAGTCTCAGTCCGGTTTCATCGATGAATACGATAGGCGCCCGCCGGCGATCCCCTTTTTTAAGATTCGGGACCACTCGGTTTTCGGCCAATCGGCAATTTTCTGTTCCTCGCGTTGGACGGCTTTCTTGCCCGGCATTTGCGGGGAGAAACCTTGTTTGCGTAACCAATCGCAAAAGTAATTGGCATTATAATCGATATCAAACATCTCCTTGATGAGTTGGACGACTCGCCGAGAAGTCCACAGGTGAGTGCGGAAGCCGAACTCCGTCGCGTCACGGGTCAGCCAGGAGCAAACTTCTTGAATTTGCTCTGGGCGGAGCTTGGATTTCGGTCCGGGATGCTTGAGAGCCTTGAGTCCGGCTTCCCCTTGATTTTTGTACCAGGAGATCCAATTATCCACGCTGCGGGTCGAAACCTTGAGCATGTCGGAAACCTGCTTTATAGTATGGCCTTCGAGGATCAATTGAACGCCCAAACGGCGTCGGTTCTCCATCTCCGGGCGATTAGTAACTTTCTTGACCAAACGAGGGATGCTTTTCGTTTCCATGCCCATCGTATGGATGGGCTATTTCCAGAATCAAATCGATTGAAAACAATCTCGCGAATTGAAATTACTACTCCAAATGCTTGGATGTTTTTACAACGAATACATCAGATTGAGAGGGAGTTATACTAATAAAATATCCCTAAATGTTAATCAGAAAACTGTTGATACGGACCTTTTTCATCTTCGAATTGTTTATTCGAGTCATTTCGTTCGATCAGTTTCCATAAAAAACCCTTTTTTCCCGGCTCTTCCGTTTCTAGGTGTAGCATTCAGAGAAATACTTCTGGATCTGGTTGACGAAGCCGCGAATCTCCGCAATGGTCGGCCCTAATTTTTTCGCAGCCCAATTCACGTCCAGGAGTATTCTCGTCCAGAGCGTAGTTAGACTCTGAATTCCATAACTCCGACGTAGCACTACCCGAATCTTGGTATTCAGACCTTCCACCGGGCCGCTGCTTTTGCGTTCCTCGAAGTAGGCTAAGATCCCCTCCCAGTTATTCTTGAGCATCGTGATGAACGGCTCCCAATCCATCTCGGTCTCGCGGGCCTGGACGATCCAATCTTCCAACAGTCGCGAGGCTTCGGCTCGGTTCGGGGCCGTATCGAAGATCTTGGTCGCCTCCCAACGCAGATGGTAGATCGTTCCCAACGAAGGCACCTTCTCGAACAAATCCTCGAGGGCCTGGACCTGCTCCGGTTTCAAATCCTCGGGACGACGCCGGAAGTCGTGCATCTGAGAACGCAGCTTCTTGCGGGCTTCCCCGCTCAAACTTCGCTTGTAGGCTCGATAGTTTTTTTTCGCAGATCGTCCGCCACCTCCCCCAATTTCTTGGCGACGTGAAAGCGATCTATCACCGACTGGCTGTTGGGTAAATGCACGCCGCAAGCCTTCAAATACGCCGCGCTCATGTCCGTATGATGCCAACGCACCGCCGTGGTAATCCTTATCCAAAACGGGCCCACCTCCTTGCCGAAAACGGGCCCACCCCGGGTAATTGAAACTACCGCGGGTTCCCGCGGGCGACCAAATTCTCCAGATTGAATCGGTTTGCCATATTGCCTTCGTTTACTTGTTCGCTTTGGCATTCTTCTTGGTTTTCATCGACTCTCGGAAGCGATAACTTTCGCCGTTCATCTCGAAGATGTGGCAGCGGTGGGTGAGCCGATCGAGCAATGCCGCCGTCATCCGTTCGCCCTGAAAGATCTGCACCCAGTCCCCAAACGGCAGATTGCTGGTGATCAGTAAACTCCTCCGTTCGTAGCGTTCGGCAAAGACCTGGAAGAGCAATTCCGCCGCCATCCGACTGAACGTCAAATACCCCAGCTCGTCGACTATCAACAAATCGACTCGCTCCAACTGCTGCAAAAAGCGGTCGAGTTGATGCTGCTTCTGAGCTTCTTCCAGATGATTGACCAAGCCGGCGGCAGTAAAGAAGCGGACGCGTCGTCCGGCTCGGCAAGCCGCCAGGCCCAAGGCAATCGAGAGGTGGGTTTTCCCGGTTCCGGAATCGCCGACTAAGCAGCAGTTGAAGTGCTGGTCGATCCATTCGTTGCGGGTCAGTTCCAGGATTTTGGGTTTGTTCAGGGAAGGCTGGGCGGTGAAGTCGTAGGTGTCGAAATCCTTCAAGGCGGGGAAGTGGGCCTGTTTGATCCGACTTTTGAGGACGTTGGCCGCTCGGGCAGTCACTTCCAGTTCGGTCAGACGGAGCAGGTACTGTTCGTAATTCTCGTTGGCCTGAGCCGCCTCGCGGGCCAGGGCTTCGAATTCGGCTTGGATCGTCGGCAGGCGAAGTTGCTTCAGATTGGTTTTGAGCAGCAGTCGGTGAGTCTCGATCATCGGGGGTTTCTCCGAGGGATAAGAAGCGGTTGAATTTTTTCAGATCGGGCGGGGGTAAATGAATGTCGCGAAGGGCCTCCGGCTGTTGATCCTTGGGGAGCGAAGCCGCTAGAGAATCGCCGCAGGTGCCGCGTACGCCGTGCAGGATGGCTTCGAGATCGAAGCCCGCTTCGGAGCGTTTCTTTTCGATCTCGCATCGAACATCCTCGATGGGATGATCTTGAAGTAACAGCAGAATCCGAGCGTACTGCTTGCGACCGCGATTAGCACCGTGCTGTTTTTCCAGAGATTTACGCAGCTCTTCAAACAGAGGAGGTAAGCGCCAGCGGCGAAACAGATCGGAGTGGTCGAGGGCGGCCGGCCGCTGCTGCAGCGTGCTCAGATAATGGCGGGGATCCAGAATCTGCTCGTGACGTTGGTAAGAACGAGGATGGGAAGCGATCGTCTGAGCGCCGAGCACTACATCGATCCGTTCGACGTAGACCTTCACCGTCACCGTTTGAAAGGCCGCCGAGCGGGGAACGCTGTAGCGATTGTTGTCGTAGCGGACCATCTGATACTTGTCGACCTTGCCCGATTCGTGGAGGCAGGGATCGAACGGACGAGGCGGCAGCAGCAAAGCCTTCTCCAATTCGCTCGCGAAGCGTTGGCCGATGGTCTGCGTTTGCCCTTGCTGCGTCCGCTGGCGATCGCGTTCGCAGCAGGTTCTTAAATGGGCATTCAACTCGGCCAGATTCCCAACGGAAGGAACCGGCGTCGCCCAGTCCCGCTGCAAGTGCCGGACTCGGCCTTCGACGTGCGGCTTCTCCTGAGGTCGACGGACCAGGCAGAACAGCGGCTGAAATGCATAGTGACTGCTCAAGGCCTGGTACCGTTCGTTGATCTGGCGTTCCCGACCGGCGAACGGATGCGGGGCCACCGTTTTGGGATTGTCCCACCAGAGTTCCCGCGGCGTCGCACCGAAGAAATGGAAAGCTTCGACCAGACCATGCAGGATCGCCTCGGTCCGTTCGCTGGGCAACGCCAACACGAAGGGGCAATTGGAGTAAGCCCAGGTCGTCACCAGAACGGGAACCAACTGGCGACCACCGGGAAAATCGACGTGAATGTGGCCGAAATCCGCTTCGAGTCGCTGACCCGGCTCCGATTGAAGGGGAATAAACGTCTCGCGTTGGACTCGATGCTGAGACTGCACGTAAACTCGGATGCGATCGTAGCTCCCGCGATAGCCATGCTCATCGCGCAGCCGACGGTAAATCTTGGCCGCGGTGTGACGCTGCTTGCGGGGAGCTTCTCGATCGCTCCGCAGGATCTCCTCAATAATCGCTGTGAAAGAGTCGAGCAGCGATGGCATGGCTCGTCGCTGGTACGGCTTGGGTTCCGGCTCGTCGAGAATCTGACGGATCTTCCGCCGGGAATGATGAAAAGTCCGGGCCAGTGCACGGATGCCCATCTTATCTATTCGATGAGCCTGACGTATTCTCGCGTATTCGTCCACCTTGACCATCCTCTGCCTCCTGCAGTCTGGGATCCCTCCAGGGGAAACCAGTTTACAGGAAGACGTTGAGGGGTGGGCCCGTTTTCGACAAGGATTTTAATGAGTACCTGGGCCCGTTTTCGACAAGGATTACCACGCCGACCGTTGCTGGGCCGACAAACGCTCCAAACACGCTCGCCCAGCTGCTTCGTCACGACCCTTGGACAGAGCCAGAATCTCCGGACGCTCCCCATTCGTCAGGTCCGTCAATATTGTCGCATATCCCTTATGCCCCTTACGCAGGCTGATCTCATCCAGACCCAAACGCTCGATCTTCCGCTGGGGATCGATCTGCTTCGCCTTGGCGTCCTCTATCCGGTTCTTGACGATTCGCTCCACCGTTTCCGCGGCGATCCCCAAACGCACTGCCACGTCTTCGGCTGTGCTCCCGATCAGACTGACCAGCACCTGCTCCTCGAAGCGAAACGTATATTTCACATCCCGACGCTTGAACGGCGGCAACAGCGATTGACGGTGACCGCACGACGGGCAGCGGTGATACACCTCCTGGTACACGAAAAAGCTCGGCTTACCCCACAAATCCAGATCGCGGATGCTCAGAAACTTGTTCTTCTCCACCAATTGAAGCCGAGACTCTCGCTGGCATGTCTCGCAACAAAGATTGTCGGGCAACTCCCAACTCACGTGAAAGGCGTGGCCCCCGTCGATGCGTTCGTATTCGCCAACGCTCACTCCGGCAGGGACGTCCATGTCTATGGCAATGGTAGTCGTTGTCATCGGCTCTTCCGTGAACCAGGAAATGGTTACTCTAAGTTGCAATCTATCCCAAAATGACTGATTCGCCGAGAGTTGCGCCTAAAAACGGAAGAGCCTGTATTTCGCCTTCTTTCATCAATTGAGGAATGCGTTGCTCAAGTCGTTTAACGATCTCATCTTTTGTTCCTTTGGTTTGCAAAGGTGCAGAAGGTGGGAATGACGACTGATTCTCTTTCTCTCCTTTCATTTGCTTAAGATGTTCGATGGCATTTTCATTCTTTGGGTTTAACTCTAAGGAGCGCTTGAAGTTCTTGATCGCCGACGATTTGTCACCCACAGCTTCATAGCTTTCCGCCAGGCTATCGTAAGTATTCCAGCTTTGGGGATACAAATGCACGTTAAGTTTAAAAATCTCGACCGCGTTCTTTGCCTGTCCCAAGTCCACCAATTGGTATCCCCAGGTGTTTACTGCTTCTTCCTCAAGTTGAAATTTTGCGTCCTTAGTCTTTAGTTCTTTCGCTATCTCTTGCGCATGGTCGAAACCGCGTTCCACTAATTCGGCGCGAAGAATCTTAATTGCGGGTGGAAGGCCAAACCCTGTTGAAGGATGCATGCTGGGAACGTAATGGCCAGCCAGCTCATCTATGAATAATTCGGGATTGGCGCCTATCAAGTTGGTCAATACCACGATGGCGAGATCATCGTCTGGATAAAGAAAAAAGGCCGCTCGCCCGCCGCCGGTCGATGCGATCGCACGGTGTTCGGACCGAGTGACAATCGGCCAGCCAAGAGCATAACCATTAACGAGATCTCCCGATCGACTCGGTTTCCCATCGTTGAGCGTTCCCGGTCTCCAAAGTATTTCAAGACTGTCTTTTTTCAAAAACCGGCCCTTTTGCAAGCCGATTATCCAGTTGGCCAAATCTTCCGCAGTTGTGTTGATTCCTACTGCGGTCCGGATCATCGGCGGCCAGTCCAGGAAAAGCGGTTCCGGTTTGTCGAGAGGTTGAAATACGCCGCGCACAATCCGGAAATATCTATAGCTTCCAGAAATTCCAGAGACGACATCGCGCGAATCGCCAAATCCCGTCAGCGGCATCGACGCGACATCGAACTGCTTCTTCTTGATGAAACTAATAAAAGGTTCACCGCTGAGTTTGTCGATAATTTTTCCCAACAGAATGTAATTGGTCTGGTTATATTTGAATTTCACCCCAGGCGCGAATTCGATGGGTAGAGTTTTAACTTTTGTCCAAGCCTCGTCCTCGTCGTCAGCAATCATTTTGGCTTTGTCATCCCAAATATCCGGGATGCCGGATGTATGAATAAGTAATTGCAGGACCGATACAGCTTTCCAAGCCTCCGGCAGTTCTTCGAGATATTTCGATATTGGCGCCGAAAGATCCAACTTGCCCGCTTCCACTAACTGCATGATTGCCACGCCCGTAAAAGCTTTGGTGATGGAATGGACTGGGAAAACGGTCTTGTTGGTGACTGGAACGGAATGTTCGATATTCGCCGTTCCGTATGCGCCGAGCAGTACGATTTTTCCGTGCTGGACCACCGCAACCTGAAGCCCGGGAATCCGACGCCTCTGCATCTCGCGACGAAGAAATATTTCAATATTGTCTTGAGGCTTGTCTTCTTTTTTTGGCTGAGCGTGTGTCGGGTGACCGGTCACGACTAAGAGCAGCATGACTGACAATATGACGCGCATTGCGAACCCTTCTTCAATTCTGGAAGTACAACGATCTTCTGAATTTCGCCGCTTCGATGCGAAACCGTGAGTGATTATCTGCGGGCATCCGTTCCGTGTATAGGACGGAATTAAGATTCTTGAACGCGATTTGGATTGCCAGTAGAAAACCGGCGGTATTCCAAAGGAGAATATCCAGTCTGCTTCTTAAAGACTCGACAGAAGTGACTTTGATCGGAAAAACCTAAGAGAAGTGCCACTTCGGATAGAGGCTGATCAGTCTTATCCAGCAAGTCTCGAGCGCGATCGATGCGGCGTAAACGGACAAACTCGCCAATACTCATCCCGAAGTGTTTATGAAAGCTAGAGGCGAGATAAGTTGGATGAACACCAACATCTGCGGCTAGCTGTTTTAATGAAGGCACGATCTCATATTCTTCGTGCAATCGATCCCGGACTCTTCGTAGCCAGATTGGAACCTTGCTGTCGCGCACGCACTCGCGAACCGTTTCCGCTAACAGCAGGTATGTCAACCCTTCGAAAGCAATGCCCGAAACGGAATCGCGGTTGAGCAATTCTTTATAAATATTCCTGGCCACCAGACAGGCTCGGCCGCCGTCAGTATGCCAGATCGGATCGGATAAACGGACGCGGTTAATCTCTTCGCAAAAGCTAGGCACGAATTCCACGTGCATGCAACGTCCTTGCTCGTGCCACTTGTTAGAATGCTCGATACCGGCCGGATGGAAGACAAGCGAACCAGGTTTCAGCGGCTCACAACGCCCGCCGGTACGCTCCTCGCAAATTCCATCGAGTACGAAACAGAAATACGGATCGCGATGTTCATGCTTTGGAAAAGCTACGCCTTTGGAGTAGTGGGATAAATCGATGCAAAGTTCGTCAGACGACCAACTTTGGTGGCTAATACCAAAAAAGGTTTTCGGTTTAAGTCTAAGCAAAGCTATACCCCTCCAGCAGTATGGCGGAGAGAGCCATCTTCTCGGCAAATCGACTGTTTTCAGCGCAATCTTTTTTCGTATGAAGCGAAGGGCTATTTTGGCAGGGAAATCGCGCTTAAATTCCAAGAAAACATCTAATGTCATTAATTGTATTGCGCATCGTTCTTCTTTAGTGGAGGATGTGGAAATCGCTCGCTAGATCGCCCTGGGGTTCCTCGATGTTTCAGCTTTCCGAACTATCTCCCGCGCCGGCGAAAACTCCGTTGACCGATCTCCTCGTCCACTTCGCGGATTTGCCCGACCACCGCCTCGATCGTTGCCAACAACACACGCTTTCGGAAATCATTTTCATAGCCATTTGCGCCGCGGTTTCCGGAGCCAACGACTGGGTGGCCGTCGAAGCTTTCGGCGTGACCAAGATCGACTGGTTCCGGAAGTATCTCCCTTGCCCAACGGCATCCCGAGCCATGACACTTTCGGCCGAGTTTTCCGCTATCTGGACACGGATGCTTTCGAGGCCTGCTTCGCTTCATGGATGGCGGAAATCTGCGTCGGGACCGACCTGCTTCAGGTGGCGATCGACGGCAAGACGATGCGTTCGTCAGGCGGTCCGGGTCAGAAGTGCCTGCACGTGGTCAGCGCGTTTGCGACGGCCAACCGCGTGACGCTGGGCCAAGAGGCGGTGGACGATAAATCGAACGAGATCACCGCGATCCCGGAATTGCTGAAACGGCTGGACATTGCCGGAAAAATCGTGACTATCGACGCGATGGGCTGTCAAAAAAATCGCCGAGGCGGTGCGGGAACGGGACGCGGATTACCTGTTGGCGGTGAAGGACAATCAACCGACTCTCTTGGCCGAGATCAAGGCTCATTACTTCAAGCATTTGGAGTCCGGATTCGCCGATGTACCGACGACGTTCTGCGAATCGACGGAGAAGAATCGAGGCCGAGTGGAGTACCGTTCGTGCCTCGTGTTTTCGGACGTCAATTTCTTATCGATGAAGGACGATTGGAAAGGCTTGAAGACGGTGGTCGTGGTGGTGACCGACCGCCGAGAAAACCACAAGAGCGCGAGCGAAATCCGCTACTATATTTGCAGCCGAGCGTCGGACGCTCCGGTGTTGGCGAAAGCGGTCCGGGAACATTGGACGATCGAGAATAATTTGCATTGGTCCTTGGATGTGACATTCGGCGACGACGACAGCCGGGTTCGAAAAGATAACGGCCCTCAGAATTTCGCCAGGATTAAAAGGTTGGCTCTGAGCATAGTAGCGAATGCGAGCGGCAAGGAATCGATGGCAGTCAAACGACTGAAAGCCTGCGCCAGCGATGAACGCCGAGAATTAATTATTCGAGAATTCCTTCAGCTTTAAATGCGATTTCCCTGACTGAAGAGCCCGGCAAGAAATTCTCCAACACGAAGTTGGATTTGGAGTATTTGGCACTATTGCACTACGCCGACGCCCTTGCCAGCGACGAAACGTCCGGTGATATGGCTGAAATGTGCAAGAGGATCTTCGGCTCTTCGAAGAAACACATCTCATCGAAACAGCTCCTTGCGTCCATGCCCCATAAAGAAGATATTTGCCTTGATGCTTACTTCACATGGGATCGACGAGGCAGAACACTTGGGCACGACCTCGACGATTGGCTGTCAGCTGAGCGGGCACTGATGGTGCAGGTTTGGGATCGGCTTGGGCTTGATAATGATTCCAGCAACACGGCTCTTTGAGCATCGTCCTTGTCTTAAAAAAACTCAAACAGAGTCAGCATTTACTTCATCCATCGGCGCAGAATCCCAGATTCCAAACCGCGTACCCGGCTACAAAAAGTTCAATAGCCAGCTTGTCGTCCCGGTTTAACAAGACTTAAATGCGAGTTATCACTTATCCGTGGGAACGTTTTGGGAACATCATTGGCCATGCGAGGCCAACGTTTCTAAAATGCAAACAGAGGCATTACTTATCGCAAACACCGACACCATTGGCGATTGCGACGTGAACCAAATGTGAATTCAATGTGCTTCACAGGGGCCACTGATAGCTTCGAATCCTAGTCGGGTAACTCGTTTTTAAGACGCCTAAAAAATTCTTAAATATTTATCAAATAAGCACTTACGAAAAACGCCCTTTGTGCTGACTTCGTCGCCAAACGCCTTTTTGGATGCAAATTTGGTGCAGCATCGCTCCCGTGTTAGGCTCGCGTCGATGGACCCATCCCTCACAATTTGTGGGGAGGATTGCAATGGCGTGGCTTGAAGTGCGTGGCAAGCGTCACCGCATCAAATTCCGTTACAACGGTAACAATTACTCTGTCTCTTTGAAGACCGGCAACGAGCGAGAGGCCGAACTCTCGCTGGAGGCTAGAAGAGAAACTTATTTTGATTGAGCGGGGAAGGCTGGCGGTGCCCCCGGGTGGCTAAATCGTAATTTTCCTATTGTCCGGTGGCAAACTCAATCACCAACCCGTCCTGGCCAATGGGCTAACCCTTCAGGAGCTATTTCAGGTTTACGAGAACCATTTCACCGCAGGTGTGAAGGAGGCCAATAGCTCCTACAATAGTGATCGGCGAGAGAATGATCCCAATCGCTCCCGCAACCAGGGAGAATCCAGATGCCAAGACCGGAGTCAACGCGAGAGCCGCACCCACTCCGATTCCGATCGAGCCGATATCAGATCAAGACGACAGTCTCTTTCACCGAGCTGGGCAATGCCCGGAAGGTGTATTATGCCTGTATAATCTACCGCATCGGGCCTGGGCGACGGCGCTATCCAGCTGCTTTCAGTTGCATGTTGACAACTGTGTGCGGGAATAATCGCGGCTCTCGGATGCGAGACGTCACTATTCCCGCATACAATTGTCCAGCAGAGATACAAACATAATCTACTACTATATATGTACTTACAGCGTATGCTTCCAGGTGATTAATTGTCCTTTACCGCGGTTTGATCGCACTTTGGAATTAGAATAGCCGAATAGTTATTGAATTGCCAGTCGTCGATTACGCTGCGAATTTGGTCAGGGAATTGACCTGTTAAGTCGGTTTTTCCCCGCCGTCTTTGATCGGTGATAAATCGTACCTCGCTCCTACCCCGCCTCGTGTCTGTACAATTTTCCTTTTCCATTTTGCTGAGGCTTACTCCTTGGGCGAGGTGCGGTTTTACCGCAGCGAGGAGGAATGGAGTTCGTTCCCGGCACCGGCAAGAGCTTCATCAAGCAATCCCTTCAGCGGCTTCCCGAAAACCAGCACCTGGTCGCCACCGTGGGCCGCACCTTGCACACCTATACCAACTCCGTCAAAATACTCTGCGATGCCTTCCGCATCGACTTCGAAAGCTCTGCCTTCAAGTGCGAACGCCGACTCATCGAACAAGCCTTCAGCCTCAACCATGCGGGCAAGTCGGTCACCACCATTCTCGACGACGCTCACCTCATGGATATGGCCTGTCTGCGAAAGTTGCGGCTGCTCTTCGAAGACTTCCCCAAAAACCACAACCTCATCCTCATCGGCCAACCCAGCCTGCTCGCCAACCTCGACCTCGGCGTCAACCAGGACATCAAAAGCCGAGTCACTTACTCCGTCATCGCCAAACGGCTCGGACCCGATTTACTGCGCGACTTCCTTCTCCGGGAACTCGATCGCATCGGACTCGGCCACAATACTTTTACGCAACCCGCCGTCGATCTCATCGTCCGCGCCGCCGACGGCATCCTGCGTAAAGCCCGCAATCTCTGCGTCGGCTGCCTCATCGAAGCCGTTCGATCCGCCAATAAAACCGTGGACATCGACAACGTCAACCGCGTCCTCCTGCAACCCCACTGGCAAAAAGAATCCGACCTCGCCGATTACTGATTCTCAGCGCCCCCGTCGGAGAAACGATGATCCAACCCGATCTACTACGCCGCATTCGCAACGATTTGCCCATGCCCGTCACCATCGCCACGCTGGGAGCCGATGGGCCACCTTCGAAAATGAGCGAAGGCTACTTCCGCTTCCTCTGCCCCAACTGCGGCGAAATGCGGGCTACCGTCAACCCACGCAACAACCTCGCCCACTGCTTCGACTGCCAAAAAAACTTCAACAACATCGACCTCTTGCTCACCCTCGATTACGACTTCCTCACCGCCGTCGATTTACTCGAACGCTGGCTCAACGAATATCAAACCCGACAAGCCAAAAAGTAATCAGTCGCAGGAAGCCCGTTCCTCTACGAACCTCTGCTGCTCGCGGCGAACGGCAGCGCCTCGTGCCGGACTACGCCGGCCCATCGCAACACCCCGGTCTCGGTCATCAGACCGCTCCAAAATTCCCTGGAATTCGGCAAAACACCCTTCAAAATACCAAAATCCCTACAGCTTTAATTCGGCTACAAATGCGACCAGAATTCGGTTCGGGACAAATGAGTTGGGATGTCGCCGATTGATCTCGAGCGGGACATTAAACATAAAAAAATCACTCCAACAGTTCGATACGGTTTTTGACCAGGACGTTACACCTCTACCAAGATAGATTTAACAGGTCTTTAATGAGATGATGAATGTCCATCTCTGAGAGGTGACCAAAACTGATCGAAATGAATTGGCCGTTCAGGATAGTGGCCCAAATAGGGCTCTTGTCTGCTCTGCCGCTTATCGTGATACGTCGCAGTTTGTTCGATTCCACAACTTCGATGTCAACGGACTCATTCATAGCAGCTTTCGTAAGTGGTAACCAAGTTAAATTTTCATCTGGATAGTCAAAAGGACGTAAACCTAGCCTCAAATGCTGTCCATATTGCTTCATAATATTTGAGGCAATATTGGCAGACTCGAGATCTTGAATACTCCATACCGAGAAACTCACTACCAACCATTTTCCTTTGGTTAGAATATCTTCTATAGAAGAAGGTGCGATTGTGAGCGGAATAATGTATGGAGAATCATCTGTTAATTCGATTTGAGATCGGCCCTCAGAATTACTCGTAAGTTTAAATCCCATAGTTTACTTCACCGTAATGATGTTCGTGTACAACGAACCGCCCACATCGTTCTTGGATGGAAGTACGATCTGGTATACTTTTCCACCCAGTAAATTCGCAATTTTTTTATGCGCTTCGATGACTTCCGGCGCATTTGGCCCAACCAATCTTACTTCTCCGCCAGGTTTAAGAACTCTCTGGATTTCGGAAATTGTACCGGGCCGGATAGGTGCATTCTCCAAAAAAATTACATCAACCGATTGGTCAGCGAACGGAAGTTTCTCTCCTTTACCAGGAACGCGATTTGGAATCGGACGTCCCCAGCCGCCAGTCGTCGTAGTAGTTTCGCTAGGATTCACATTGATCGCGCCAGGATTGCGACCCTCGCCACCAATATCTATCTTTACAATTTTCTCGCCAGGTAATGGCGATTTGATTTTTCGATTATGTACCCAGACTGCAAAATTCCAATCCGAGCCGCCAACAAAGTAAGTATGGTATTGATCAACCATTATATTGTATACTTTTTCAATTCGATTTATATCTTGAACCAAATTGACTGATAAATAATCTCCATTCATCGAGAGCAGTTCATCATTTACTTTTAGTTCGCTTGCAGGCACCCAGCCTCTAACAGGTACATAAAATGGGTGCTCTCCGGTAGTCAATATCTCTCGCCCTTCAACAATTAGCTTTAATATTCGTGACTCATGAATCAAAGTTTTAAGGACCATTTTCGGTGCAATCATTCCCGTGCAGTTAAATTCGTCGCGTGAAAGAACAAAATCGCCAACTTTAATGTTTTCTATATATTTATAGCCTTCTTTTGTTAAAACTGGTGTTCTTTCCGCAAAACAAGCTTTTGTGCCCCATTTTAAGACATACTCTGCCGCTTTACCAAGATATTTCAGAACTTTTGCTGGAGTCAATTCCACTATGGTTTGGGCTGTTTTTCCGACTCCGCGCCAATAATTGTGATTCCAGAAGGCATCTATTGCCTCGCCTGCGGTTCCAATCGGGGTCAGACCAATAATAAATTTTCCAACGTCTTCGCTAGTCACTTCATCCTTTGGTCGAGGATATTCATATCCTCTTTTAACATCCTGAGGATTCACAACACGAATTGTTGGAGGTGTTTGAGGCGTACGTGCATCATTATGAATAATATTCTGCTGGCGTGGAACTTCTACTCCTTCAGGTTTTAGACTCTCGATGACTTCTGGATCATAAATAGTTCCTCGACGATTTGGCAGAATTCGTACTGAATCTTTATAAGGGCCGTCTAAAATCAAGCCTGGTGTTCCACCTGGTAGCGTAAATGGTTGCTTCTGCCCTGGGGGTGGAGGGTCCGCCCAAAGACCACTTGGATCAATAGTATTGGTGACATCATTCCCCACATACCTCCTAATATTAGCATCCCCACCGGCAAACCCGATCGGATCTTCGGACATCCACTGTCCGAGTTGGGGGTTGTAAGTTCGCCATTCCGCAAAATCCAAACCGTTCGATTGATCACTTCTTAAACCGGCGGGGTGGCACTGGTAAGCAAACCAAATCGACGCAAGTCGTTATTGAGTAACAGTTTGTGTGGCACTGGTTACTTGCTGTTTTTTTTATTGATCTTTGCGAATTGTAGGACTCAATCCTCGTCCAATTTCCGGATAGGGCTAGGAGGAGTATAGGGCTCCCCCTTCCCTCCAAACCGGACGGGCGGATCTCCCGCATCCGGCTTTCCGGTCAGTGGTCTTACCCTTTGAGGGATTGAGCTTCCAGACAGTGCGCCTGTTCCAGGGAGAACAGTCCCGCCTCGGCAAAGTAAGCTTTGGGCCACTTGAAGTTGTCCATCATTCGGCTTCGACAATCGTGACCCAGACGACGACGCAGTATGCACCGCAGCCGCATTCGAGTCCATTTATCCACGTCCCGAAAGATCCCCTTTTTGCTGTGCTTGAAGTATCCGTACCAGCCTCGTAGCGTTACGCTCACGTCGCGGACGATCTGCGACAGGCTATCGCCTCTTTTCCGCTTCGTTTTCGCGCGAATCGCATCCCGAAGTTTCTCCAGACTTCGCTTCCGAGGATATATCAGACGTTGTCCTTTATAAACTCCAAAGCAATAGCCTAGAAATTCGAAACTCTCGATCTGCGTGTCCACCACTCTCGTCTTTTCCGGATGCAGTTGTAGCTTGGCCGATTCGCACCAGCGGCTCAACGTCGCCAGGGCTTCTTCCGCTTCCGCTCGACTGCGGCAGACGATCACCATGTCATCCGCGTATCGCACCATCCGAAAACCTAGGGATTCCATCAAATGGTCCAAAGGATCCAGATAGGCGTTACTCAACAACGGACTCAAAACCGCTCCTTGCGGCGCTCCCGAATCTGGCTCCCAACTCCCCATCGGCGAGAATATCTCGGCTTTCAGAAATTGTTCCACCAGACCTAGTAGCGTTCCGTCCGCGATCTTCCGCTTCAGCACATCCATCAACTGATCGTGATCGATCGCGTCGAAGTAGCCCTTGATGTCGACATCCACCAGATGCGTGCCTCCTTCTTTCAGAAGTCTGTCCACCTCTCGCAAGGCATTTTTGCAGCCCCGGCCCGGACGAAAGCCGTAACTATTCGAGGCGAAATCCTTCTCGAAAATCGGTTCCAGCACCTGACGAATCGCGCCTTGAACCACCCGGTCTCGAACCGTCGGAATTCCTAGAGGACGGCCTTCTTCACTCCCCGGCTTCGGAATTACCGCTCGCCGGATCGCCGAAGGACGGTAGGTTCCGTCCCGTAAAGTCCGCTCCAAAGCTTCCAGGTTCTCGTCCAAATGATTGGCAAACGCTTCGACACTCACATGATCCACGCCCGCTGAGCCCCCATTCGCCACGACTTTCGCCGATGACGACTTCAGGTTACTCTTCTTGCACACCTTGTCCATCAAGCTAAACCAGACGCCTCCTTTAACGCCCTCTTCGAGCGCGCTCAACATCCGATCGGTCCATACCGCAGGTTCCGTCCACGACCATTGCTCTCGGACCCTACTAACGGTACCCGAGAGTGGGTCGGTTTCTTCTCCGCCTTGTTTAGCCACTGGCACTGACGGCGGTTTCTCTTTCCTGCCCATAAACTCCTCGAAATCCACCTTCCTACGTCCCTTCGCTCCGTCGGCATTACCCGATTTCCACGCTACTATGGACGCTCTGACTTCCGACGCACAAGGCAATCGCCTTCCCCGGTGCCTCGGATATCCCCGCTTACATTCGATACCTTTCGCACTCCTTCCGCCTCCAACCACATCGGATACCTCCCTCGACTCGCTTGGGGCTTTATCTCGGGATAATGCCGTCACCATAAGTTCTCCAACCGCTGGCGGACCTCTCGGTCAGTCCGGCTTTGCTAGCTTCGCCCTTAGCCACGCAGGCTCGCCGGTATCCGCTGCCGAAACGAGTTCACTTTATTGCGGACGAGATGCTCCCCTCGGGTTGCTCCCCACCCCGCCTCGCAGCGACGCAGTTACCTTCGGGTACAAAAGGCCAAGCCTCCTTTCGACAGGGAATCTCACCCTGCTAGTATCGAATAGTCACGGGCGCACGTGGCACTGGCTATCTGCCAATGCGTGGGAGAAAAAAGTGCCAGAGAATTGTCACCCTCTCAGGCACAAATTCGAGCAGAAAGAACGCTTTATTGCAGAAACGCACTCGCAGATGGCCAGTGCCACTCAAACCGTTACTGGATAACGATATGCGCTGATTAAGAATGCTTGCCAGTGCCCCCCGCCGGGGCATGAATTCCTTCTGGGTTGAAATAGGGTGATTTGTTGTTGTAGGATGGGTGAGTTCTAAATGGCACTGTCAGATAGACAGTGCCACCCAAGTCTAGATTTTACATCGACTTGCGTTTATTGAGATGGGGTGCCAGTGTCACCCGTCGCTTACTGACGTGAAAGCACAGACAGACTTTGTCTTCCAGATCCATAACTTTATCCTATCTAATTTTCCACTCCCATTGGGACTCCTCCCATGCGTGCTGCTTCTCTCTCGTTTCTGTTGCTGGCCGCGTTTCCGCTCTACTCTCAAGAGATTGTTGTCGGCGAGGGCAAACTCGAATTCAAATCGGGCGGCGAACTGGTCACCAGCTATTACCATGGTAAGGAAGTCGCCAAACCTTACTGGTGGCCGTTGAATGCGCCGGGGGAAATTATGGTGACGCGAGGCTATCCCATCGTGAAGGATCTTCCCAAGGAAACCAGCAAGGATCACCCACACCACAAGTCGGGCTGGTTCTGCCACGGTGATGTCATTCCGGAAGGTTTGACGATCAAAACTAAAACGGCCGATCCGCACGTCAAAGGGGTCGACTTCTGGAGCGAGCTGCCCGGCCACGGCGTGATCCGCTGCACCAAAGTCGGTGAGATCACCAAGAAGCCGCACGAAGCAAGCGTGGTGACTTATAACGATTGGAACTCGGCCGACGGCGTCAAAGTTCTCGAAGAAGTTCGGACGATTACCCTCGTCGATTTGAATATGACCGGCCGGCTGATCATTATGGATTCGGAACTGATCGCCAGCCAGTGCCCGATCACTTTCGGCGATACCAAGGAAGGTTCCTTCGGGGTGAGGATCAGCGATCAGATACGGGAAGTGATCGATGAGAAGAAAAAGATTCATGGCGGCACTCTGACTCAGGCGGACGGCAAAACGCTGGAGAAAAATGTCTGGGGTCAAGTCTCCCACTGGTGCGACTACTCGGGCAAGCAGGACGGGAAAGAGGCCGGGCTGACGATCTTTGCAAGTCCCAAGAACACGATTCCGACGGCCTGGCACTCTCGGGCTTACGGTTTAATGGCGGCCAATCCTTTCGGTCGCGAGGTGTCCGGCTTCCCATCGCAGAAGGGGAAGAAGGATCTGGTGAAGATTGCCCGGGGCGACAAATTGAAACTCACTTATGCGATCTACCTGCATACGGGAGATGTGAAGTCGGGTCAGGTGGCCGAGGCCTACGAGAAATTTGTCGGGCGTTAGCCGCTCGCTTGTCCGGGACTTCCCTAGAGAGGTCATCAGATCATCATTTTTCACATGGTGGGAAACGCAATTTTGATGACCTTAGACTATTTCTCGGGAAATATCGCGTTTTTACCATTGGTGTGATGAGACCGCCGAGAGTCTCATTCAACCACTCCATAGTACCAAATTTAAGCGGGAAACGCAATAAAAGTTGAGGGTGGACGTAGGATGCGATACTGTAGTGCGGGCACTTATTTTGAATACGCACTGGCAGGTAGCCAGTGCCACACAGAACATTACCTGACAATGACTTACGGTGATTCTAAAGGGTTACCAGTGCCACCCGCCGCAGATGGGCAGTGCCACTCAAACCGTTACTGGATAACGACATGCGCTGATTAAGAATGCTTGCCAGTGCCACCCGCCGGGGCATGAATTCCTTCTGGGTTGAAATAGGGTGATTTGTTGTTGTAGGATGGGTGAGTTCTAAATGGCACTGTCAGATAGACAGTGCCACCCAAGTCTAGATTTTACATCGACTTGCGTTTATTGAGATGGGGTGCCAGTGTCACCCGTCGTCCACGACCATTGCTCTCGGACCCTACTAACGGTACCCGAGAGTGGGTCGGTTTCTTCTCCGCCTTGTTTAGCCACTGGCACTGACGGCGGTTTCTCTTTCCTGCCCATAAACTCCTCGAAATCCACCTTCCTACGTCCCTTCGCTCCGTCGGCATTACCCGATTTCCACGCTACTATGGACGCTCTGACTTCCGACGCACAAGGCAATCGCCTTCCCCGGTGCCTCGGATATCCCCGCTTACATTCGATACCTTTCGCACTCCTTCCGCCTCCAACCACATCGGATACCTCCCTCGACTCGCTTGGGGCTTTATCTCGGGATAATGCCGTCACCATAAGTTCTCCAACCGCTGGCGGACCTCTCGGTCAGTCCGGCTTTGCTAGCTTCGCCCTTAGCCACGCAGGCTCGCCGGTATCCGCTGCCGAAACGAGTTCACTTTATTGCGGACGAGATGCTCCCCTCGGGTTGCTCCCCACCCCGCCTCGCAGCGACGCAGTTACCTTCGGGTACAAAAGGCCAAGCCTCCTTTCGACAGGGAATCTCACCCTGCTAGTATCGAATAGTCACGGGCGCACGTGGCACTGGCTAACTGCCAGTGCGTGGGAGAAAAAAGTGCCAGAGAATTGTCACCCTCTCAGGCACAAATTCGAGCAGAAAGAACGCTTTATTGCAGAAACGCACTCGCAGATGGCCAGTGCCACTCAAACCGTTACTGGATAACGACATGCGCTGATTAAGAATGCTTGCCATTGCCACCCGCCGGGGCATGAATTCCTTCTGGGTTGAAATAGGGTGATTTGTTGTTGTAGGATGGGTGAGTTCTAAATGGCACTGTCAGATAGACAGTGCCACCCAAGTCTAGATTTTACATCGACTTGCGTTTATTGAGATGGGGTGCCAGTGTCACCCGTCGACCTCGAGTTGTAACTTTTGACATATCTTCGTAATAGCGATCTTTACAAGCCTCCTCAGGTGGGAAATCTTTCAGAAGGAAGAAATCATCACAGAACCAGAGGAATTCTTCGTCCATCCCAGGTATTATTGATCCAAGAAATGTTATAAGAAACGTATTTGTGACTGGTGATTTAAAACCCAAAGGACTTGCCATATACTCATGAGGCACATGCTCGATGATCGATTTGTTGCACGAAAGAAATGTTGGCTTATCTCCGAAGACCCAAACCTTACGAATGAAAGGAATATGAGTTTGGAGGCTTCGGAGGGAGTACTGAATCTCAAAGTTATCAAAAGTAGAGTTTTTGAGAATGTAGAGTGCATCCGTATCGCTAATATCCCAAGAACTGGTTATGAAGGAATACTCCGAATTCTTTTCGATCTTTAAATTTCACATATCAACTCGCAAGAAGAATTGACAAGAGATTAACGACCAAATCCGTTTGCAATGTGATCGATTGTCTGTAAGCTCTAATAGAACCCTCGTTTTTGGCGTTATTCGATCGGCAATTTAAGGCATCGATAGAGTCTCTTAGATAGAATTCAAGGCACATGTGTGAGTGTGTGTGCGTTGACGATGAAGAGACAAAGCCTTAGAGGCCCTAACAAAACCACAATTTGTCCATTGAATACTGCTATAAAAAGAGATTTTGTTAGGGCTTCTTAGAAACAATTTCTGCTAATTTAGTTTGGCTAATATTTCCACCAATTTACTTTGAACGAGATCTTTCATTTGAGGTGATGATGCAACTTTCATGAAGGCTGATTCGAAGGAGCCATCTGAGAAGCCGTCTTGATATGATGCCACGTCCTCTGATGAAATTACGCCATCTTTTTCATATTTGTACGATAGAACGAGAGAAGGGTATAAATCATTATTGTTATCAGATTCAAATGAATTATAATGCTCAACAAATCCAGCAGTAGCATAACAAGAATATTCAGCCACTGCTACTAATCCTGAAATCAGCAAAGATTTATCTTCGGGATCAAATTTATTTAAATTTTGAAGCAATTTTTTCAAGTCATTGTAACGTGGATTGCGCGAATCGCCCAAATTCAAATCCCGAATTCGCCCGAGCATTCTTATAACTCCAATAACAACGGAGTTATAATAATGGAGGGCGACATTTTCTATCATCTCCGAGTGCATAATGTCACCAATACCTCATAAAATAAGAAATATTTTTCAGTTCAATTTATCCGAATTCCCACCACTTTATAAGTTGTTTCAATTCTTGCAAATATTGTTTAGGCACACCCATGTTACTCAATTGCTGCAAATGACTTTTAATATGCTGTGAAATGTTTCCAGCTTCTTTAGCAAAAAAACCACTCTCAGTTAAGTGAATAATCTCCTTATGCATCCATTCTGGTATACGAATAGCAGGCCCGTTTGCTCGCACAAAATCGGTGGCTCCGTGAGCCAATGCGACCACTGTTTGTGGAACGTGATGCCTCGCCCAGCCCGTTATCTGCTTTAATTCATTAAACGCGCCAACCTCAAAATAATGATTATGCGCCCAAATGCACCAGCTCCAAAAATCTTCTCCAACAAAATAAGTGTGATAGTCAGCGATTCTTAAGTTATAGACCGGTTCTACTTCTTTGTCTTCGAATAAATCTGTGATCGATAACCACTCTTTTTCGTTGCCTTGTATTCGGTCTCCGATTTTCAAATATTTAGCAGGGAGCCAACCTCTTGTGCTATCAAAAAAATGTACCCCTCACGTAATATTTGCCGTTTTTTGCGATTTAATTCCTAGAGGAATTGGCCCTCTCTTGAACAAAAGATCGCCGTGATCGACGAGAGCACGGCGTAAAGCAATTCGATCCATACGGCGAGATTCCTGCTCGAGCAACACTCCCGAAGGAGATATTCCTTCCTCCTTCATAGCTCGGTTCCGATGGATTTCAACAAGCTCTCGGAACTGATCGCGAGATTCTGTCGCGACTCTCTCCCGACTTTTCCAAAGCGTCTCGGGAGTAGGACCCAGACCTCCTCTCGGTCGAGCCAAGGCATTGGCTTCCCGTCGAGCCGCCTCCACATCCTCAGCGTTCCACACTTCCGGATGGCCTTCCCAGGCAGCTCTACGTTCGATTCGACTTTTCAAAGATCCTATGCCCGCTTCGATCGCACCGTTATATTGTGGCCTCCTCGGCGGAGAGTACAAGCCGAACACGCCTTCTCGCTGCAAATATTCTTGGACCACTTCGGCAATAAACGGCGAACGGCAGCGCCTCGTGCCGGACTACGCCGGCCCATCGCAACACCCCGGTCTCGGTCATCAGACCGCTCCAAAATTCCCCGGTATTCGGCAAAACACCCTTCAAAATGCCAAAATCCCTACAGCTTTAATTCGGCTACAAATGCGACCAGAATTCGGTTCGGGACAACTACGCCGCATTCGCAACGATTTGCCCATGCCCGTCACCATCGCCACGCTGGGAACCGATGGGCCACCTTCGAAAATGAGCGAAGGTTACTTCCGCTTCCTCTGCCCCAACTGCGGCGAAATGCGGGCTACCGTCAACCCACGCAACAACCTCGCCCACTGCTTCGACTGCCAAAAAAACTTCAACAACATCGACCTCTTGCTCTCCCTCGATTACGACTTCCTCACCGCCGTCGATTTACTCGAACGCTGGCTCAACGAATATCAAACCCGACAAGCCAAAAAGTAATCAGTCGCAGGAAGCCCGTTACTCTACGAACCTCTGCTGCTCGCGGCGAACGGCAGCACCTCGCGCCGGACTACGCCGGCCCATCGCAACACCCCGGTCTCGGTCATCAGACCGCTCCAATATTCCCCGGTATTCGGCAAAACACCCTTCAAAATGCCAAAATCCCTACAGCTTTAATTCGGCTACAAATGCGACCAGAATTCGGTTCGGGACATCTATTGAAAGCTTATCGGACTACTTTCTCGAATACGGATGATGTCTGCCTCGTAGTGAAGGATGTCGGCGCTGAATCTTTCTACAGGAATGAATCGTTCGCACCATTGATTGAAGAGCTGAAATTTGACACGAGAGCTCCAGAGATTCTTTACTTGAATGAGGAGCTATCGCAATCGGAACTTGCACGACTTTACTCCGCCTGCGATATACTCGTGCATCCCTATCGAGCGGAAGGTTTTGCTTTGCCCGTACTGGAAGCCATGGCATGCGGCAGACCTGTAATCGTCACCGCAGGTGGTCCAACGGATGATTTCGTGCCCAACTCCGCAGGTTGGAAGATACCTGCGAAAATTAAGTACTTTGGAAGTGATCGAGTGCATAGCGATGCAACCATCTCCCGTCCCTGGTGGCTGGAACCTGACGTTGATGAATTAAGCAAACTTTTGAGACAAAGTTTTTCTGAAGTTACATCCCACATTCCACAAGGAAACGCATCAGGTCGTATCGCTCATTCATTAACTTGGGATAGATCTGCGGTGATAATTGAAGATCGAGTTCGACAGCTTCGAACACGGTTCCCGATCCGATTTTAAAGCATTTCTTGAGAATAAAAACCGACTGCTATCGCCGAGCGGCAGAAAGTCAAAATCGTCCCAAGTTCCCATGGCGATTCAACGCGCCGAATCGCATGAATCCAATCATAGTGTCAGTCGACTGTGAATTCGAACCACTATTTTGGGACGATACCAATCAGCCTTGATCTGATTTGACCCATGAAAATTCCACTCCAATGTTCGGACATGTTTTTGACCAGGAAAATACACAATAAAAATATTTTCCATTATTCAAACGATTATATATATTTTGAAATACTGTTAAAAAAGCCCCATGAAGTAATTTGATATTGTCCGTAATTCACGTATTCACCTGTTTCTGTATATGGATTCTCTTCCAAGCAAATTCCATGCTCAACATCTTCAGTTGTCATTGCAAAGTCTTCATTCACTAACTGCCAAACAGGCAATAAGTTGCGCAAAATTAATCCTGCGGGAACACGTATTCCCCCGACAAATTGATCAATGCTACTAAAGAGAATAACTTCAGTAGACATCAAAGTTTTGCTTAATCCGAACAATCCTGATAAAATTTTTGCGATTTCTGATTTACTCCAGTGATTCGACGATTGGGCATTTTCATTCTTGACTTTTTTGAAGAATGCTATTTTCAATTCTTCCGTGTGCTCAAGCGTGAGGAACAATTTTTCTGAAAACTCAAAGCCACATGCTTTATTCAATGATTTCAGCCAGTCTGCCTTTAGCAATCTTCCCCGTTGTCTTCTAATGCGAAGCTCAATATTTTTCAATCTTTCAGTAGACATATATTATGTTCTCCCACACATATGCAATGATTAGTCATCCCCGGCGGAGTGGCACTGGTAACCTAACTAAATCAACTCAAGTCGTTATTGAGTAACAGTTTGGGTGGCACTGGTTACTTGCTGTTTTTTTTATTGATCTTTGCGAATTGTAGGACTCAATCCTCGTCCAATTTCCGTGTGGCACTGGCTAACTGCCAGTGCGTGGGAGAAAAAAGTGCCAAAGAATTGTCACCCTCTCAGGCACAAATTCGAGCAGAAAGAACGCTTTATTGCAGAAACGCACTCGCAGATGGCCAGTGCCACTCAAACCGTTACTGGATAACGACATGCGCTGATTAAGAATGCTTGCCAGTGCCACCCGCCGGGGCATGAATTCCTTCTGGGTTGAAATAGGGTGTTTTGTTGTTGTAGGATGGGTGAGTTCTAAATGGCACTGTCGGATAGACAGTGCCACTCAAGTCTAGATTTTACATCGACTTGCGTTTATTGAGATGGGGTGCCAGTGTCACCCGTCGCCGCCAGAATTGCTCGCGTTGGAGGTTGCGTTCGTGTCGAGGCATGGAAAGTCTCCGTTAAAGAAACTCTCCAGACTAGCAAAGTACGCAAGGACGCATTTCACAGCACGGTTACGGAAACCGTGGCCAGCCGCAATGCCATCGAGCAGGTCTTCAAGGACGTCAAGGAAGTTTGGAGAGCCGGTCAGCAGCAATTGCGAAACCTGCACGCCAACATCGGCGCGTTTCACATGAACCTGTGGATGATGACTTTGACCGAACTGTGGGCTTGGAATCAACCGCAAAGGAAGTTAGTGGATCGTGCCGATCGTCCCTGGGATAATCAGCCGCGACGGCCTTCTCATAACGATCGACGCAAGTCGTTGCTAAAGCTGATTTTGCAAGAAGAATTTCGAGCACTTCCGCAAAACGGGCCCGGAACACGAAAATACAAAAAAGCCGTCAAACGCTTGTTCCTAATGGCCTGCTCCGCTTAGATTATCTGGGAAAGTGCAGCCAGAGAATTAATCGAGCGTAAATTTATACCAAACTGCCAACACGTTATATTTAAACTATTCTACAGCCAATAAAAACAAAAGGCCAATTCAAGAAATAGCTATTTGGCGTTTTTTTGATCTAAATCAATGCCTAATGTTTAGTTGCCTCCTAGCGAGTTGTTGAATTATTTTTTTATTAATTCAATTGGGCGATATAGTTCAAAACAGGATGATCGAGAATCAACAATGTCGGTTACAGTAGTATACAAATTATCTTTTTTGTCTGATTTTTTTAAATATAGTAGATACAGAGGAGCTTCAGTTCTTAAATAAATTGACTTAGAATCTGAAATGTATATCGGATCATACTTGAAAGTCAGGATGTTGGGCAGGTTTCCCTGTATGACTACTTCGTTTTCTTGATGTATCTCATAGTGATGTAGTTTTATCTCTTTAAGATTAGGCCCTTTAAATACCTGCTTCACTTCAAGATCGGTTATATATAATTTTAATATAGTGTCAAACCCATATTTTTTCTTTAAATTCACCAACTCTCCTCCATCCGACTTTTTCAGTGGCTTGCAAATAGCAACCAAATCAGCATCCTGAAATACTTCATTTATCAAATTCTTTTTTGTGATATCTGCCTCAAAATGAGAATTCGAATTATGCAAATATAAGCCAATTAAAAGCAGAATAAATACTACAAAGATTTTGCACATATGGAACCCTCTCTTTACTTAAATGGAAAAAAATAAGGCTTACTGAGTCCTGGGGTAAAATTCAGATATTCAAATCCCTTTTCCCCCAACTCTAATTTCGAATCAGTCAGCACCTTGGATATCGAATTTTTAAAACCCCCAATGGCATTGTTGATTTTGTCTATCGCGTCTTTGCATATAGGGTTATAATAAATTTGTTTTTGTTTTATAAAATTTAATACCATTCGCCACGTAATTATAATCTTCGAGGCTGGCATCTGAGTTGTCTCTAATTTCCCCTTTGTCATCGTAAAGCGGCATATATGCAGCATCATTATTCTTCTCTATTATCAATGTTTTTGAAATATTTGAGAAACCAGCCACTGTACCCCTCACGTAATATTTGCCGTTTTTTGCGATTTAATTACTAGAGGAATTGGCCCTCTCTTGAACAAAAGATCGCCGTGATCGACGAGAGCACGGCGTAAAGCATTTCGATCGATACGGCGAGCTTCCTGCTCGAGCAACACTCCCGAAGGAGATTTTCCTTCCTCCTCCATAGCTCGGTTCCGATCGATTTCAACAAGCTCTCGGAACTGATCGCGAGATTCTGTCGCGACTCTCTCCCGACTTTTCCAAAGCGTCTCGGGAGTAGGACCCAGACCTCCTCTCGGTCGAGCCAAGGCATTGGCTTCCCGTCGAGCCGCCTCCACATCCTCAGCGTTCCACACTTCCGGATGGCCTTCCCAGGCAGCTCTACGTTCGATTCGACTTTTCAAAGATCCTATGCCCGCTTCGATCGCACCGTTATATTGTGGCCTCCTCGGCGGAGAGTACAAGCCGAACACGCCTTCTCGCTGCAAAATTCTTGGACCACTTCGGCAATAAACGGTGACCGGCAGCGCCTCGTGCCGGACTACGCCGGCCCATCGCAGCACCCCGGTCTCAGTCATCAGACCGCTCCAAAATTCCCCGGAATTCGGCAAAACACCTTTCAAAATACCAAAATCCCTACAGCTTTAATTCGGCTACAAATGCGACCAGAATTCGGTTCGGGACAACTCCCTCACTCAAACCAGATAACCATCGAATTCCTAAGTTAACATAGCCTCTGGAGAAGGATTGAAGCCTTTTCAGAGGCTCGATCTTTCGCGCGCGGGCAGATAGCCACCCAGCCGGAGGGCGAAGACTACCCGTCCTATCTCTGAAGTCTTAGGTTGCTCCATGGCCGCTATTGAGATCTGTAGATTTGTACTCACGGGCTTCTGCTAGCATTTTCACTGGAAAAATCATAACCTGTTTTCACATAAACAAAGACGTATAAGGGTTCAATCTGAGCTAGTTCCGCAGGTGTCTCATAAATTTGGATCTTAGCTCCGTTCCCTTGGGTATCCTGCACTTTCCCAGAAAGTCTTAACAATTTAGGGGTATTGGGAATTTGAATTGCTCTTGAAAAAGCCGGTGCTTCCGTCAGCATGGTGGTGCTTAAAAAACATCAAGCCAGGAAGGCACCGGCCATGGAAGTATCTCGTTTTCCCTCCTTTCTGTCCAGCGCTTTTTCCGCCCTGGTCTTCTTTTTGGATGCTCGAATCCAGTCGCTAACCGTGCGTATCTTCCGCGGCATGTTCCTCGCTCAGGACCAGCGACGCACCGCCTCCCGATGGTTCCGAGCCGCCGCTATCCGTCGAAAGTACAAGTCGGCCTACCGGCACCTTGCAGCGGTCGGTCGAGAATCCCTTTCGATGAGTACCGCCGTGGGACGACTGGTTCTCAAACACCCGGCGGCCCAATCCGAGAAGATCGTGATTGCTCTGGATGACACCCTCACCAAACGTTACGGTCCGAAGGTCGAAGGGGCCGGAATTCACCACAATCCGACTCCGGGTCCGATCGGACAGTTGCTCGAATACGGGCAGAACTTCGTCGTGGCGGCTTTATTGGCCTGGCATCCTCTCCACGGCATTATCGGCTTGCCTTGGCGAGCCCAGTTATACGTCCGCCAGAAAGAGGTCGCGACGCTTCCCCGCAAGTACCAGTGGAAGTTTCGGACCAAGCTGCAACTGGCGGTGGAGATCCTGCAATGGCTCTCGAAGTCTTTGTTTTCTCCGGGGAAAGCAGTCTGGATCGTGGCGGATGGCGGCTATGCGAAGAAACCGATTCTGCGGGCGTGTCGGCAGTTGAACTTCACATTGATCAGTCGGCTCCGCAAGGATGCCGCCCTATACGAGTTGCCCTCTCCCTCCCAAGGTCGGGGGCGTCCCCGCAAGTACGGAGAGAAGCGAATCGACTTGGCCAAGCGAGCGGCTCATGCCCGGGGATGGTCGTCGGCCTCCCTGCAGTTGTACGGTCGCCCAGAAGTCAAAACGTACAAGAGTTTTCTGGCGACCTGGAAGTCGGCGGAGGGAGTCATCCGCGTGGTTCTGGTTAAAGAGAAAAAAGGGTGGATCGCTTTCTTCTCGACGAATCCGGAGGCGACGGTGGCCCAGATCCTGGAAACCGTGGCCAGCCGCAATGCCATTGAGCAGGTCTTCAAGGACGTCAAGGAAGTTTGGAGAGCCGGTCAGCAGCAATTGCGAAACCTGCACGCCAACATCGGCGCGTTTCACATGAACCTGTGGATGATGACGCTCACCGAATTGTGGGCCTGGGATCAGCCGCAAAAGAAGTTGGTGGATCGTTCGGATCGACCTTGGGACAATCGGCCGAACGGCCTTCTCATAACGATCGACGCAAGTCCTTGCTGAAATTGATTTTGCACGAGGAATATCGAACGCTTCCGCTCAACGGACCCGGAAACCGAAAATACCGAAAGGCCATGAAACGCTTGTTCCAAATTGCCCGTGCCACTTAGATTATCCGGGAAAGTGCAGATAACAGTCAAAAATAGCCTAAATTTCAAGCAAAAACGCGTCATAATATGTAGTAGGAAGATTAGCTATCTCCCATCAATGCGCCCATATAGATTTTCCTTCAATCTCACACCATCGCGCTGCGGCGAGACCTCAACCGTCAGATGCCTGTTGTTTAGTAGACTCTTCCTTTCGAAGCGTTCGGTAAAGAACGGTAAGTGCAATTCCGCCGCGATCAGACTAAACGCCAGATATCCCATTTCGTCGATGATCAGCAAATCGACTCTATTCAAGGGCTGCAGGAACCGGTCGAATTGATGATACTTTTTGGCTTGTTCCAGATTTTTGGCTACGTCGGTGGCTGTAAAGAAGTGGACGCGTCGTCCGTATCGGCAATCCCGCAGCGACGGCAACGCTCTATGCGTTTACGGCGGTTTCAGCTTATCCTGAACCTGAGGGACCTTCCTCGGGAATGATGAAATGTACGGGCCAATTTCCGGATGCCCAACGTATCTATTCGATTGGCTTGACGTATTCTCACGTATTCGGCCACCTTGCAAATCTTAGCCTCCTGCGGACTGGAATCTCTTCAAGGGAAACAAACTTATAGGGAGTCGTAGAGGGCTGGCCACATTTTGGACAAGGATCATCACTCGATTATCTGACTTGGTTCGAGATCGGAAAACAGGATCCTCAGTTTCCTAATTTGCTTTTCTGGACGCACTAAATTTTTATCGAGAAGCGTATCGATTCAGGGAGGACTTTTGAGAAAGCTCCTCCAGGAAAGTTTAGAACGTCTTATTCCGCAGGATGTTGGGATAAGAGTTACATGCCGAAACGGAATCGTGGTCATGGAAGTACCCTTGGGTGCAAGAAAATATGTTTCGCCCGCTGAATTTGCTCGGATAACGGGTCTATCGTTAGCCACGATCCATCGGCGAATCAAGGAAGGTTCCATCCAAGTCTCACAGCCTGGCGGCAAACGTTGTCGGATTTTGATTTCGTTAGAGCATTTTTTCACTGAGGCCCAAGAACAAGCTCCATCGGCAAACATGTCCACAACTACCCCTGTTGTGTCAAGTCATAGCTTTCAGCAAGTTCCTCCACGGCGAAAAACGCAACCCCAATGGAGGAAGTAACTCAACATAAGAAAGGACGAACCATGCCAGCTCGAAGACAGCAAGAGGTTCTGAAACGCCAATTCTATACATGGATAATCTACCAGCGTGACGGTATCTGGTACGCGGATGGCCGATCCGGAAATCCCTTCAACCTGGGTCGTAAATCACTTGGAAGCGCCGATAAAAATGAAGCCTTAGTAGCACTTGATGAACTCGATCGTCGAAAGGCAGTAGAGCATAATTTGGCCGATCGCTCAATCCTTGAACCGCAAAACTCAGGGCTCAGTATCAAGGATGGTAGGAAAGAGTATGAATCATTCATTGGGCGAGCTCCTGTGGCGGGTGGGACGCGATTTAGCACGAAAAAGCGATATCGGACCGTCCTGGATAAGTTCGAAAAATTTTGTTTTAAACGAGGTATCTCCTACTGGAACCAGGTTAATTCTCGCGTGCTGGAACAGTACGTCACGCAGTTGGCGGCCGATGATTATGCGCAGGCATCACAGTATTTGGAAGTCACGACCCTGAAACAAGTAGTTTGCTTCCTGATTGATCGCGGCCATCTGCCCTCAACTGCAAGAATAAAACTGAAATTGCGCAAGCCCCAAGGAACAACTACGTATTGCTATTCGGGAACCGAAGTACAGGCGATGATCGAGCGTTGCGAAAGTATTCCCGGATTACACTGGCTTCGCGATGTAATCGTGTTCCTGGCGTTTACTGGGCTGCGAATCTCGGAACTTGCCTCGTTGCGATGGGCGGATTTAAATTTTGAGGCGGGCCTGATCCACCTCAACGACGAAATGAACTTGGCGCGAAACCATCGGCAACGGGAAGTGCGGAGGACGAAGAGTGGACGGTCTCGAATGTTGCCCATCCACTCGCAACTGTCAGCAGTAATCCAGGAATTACCCCGTAATCGAGACGGCTATCTCCTCCATGGCCCGCTCGGTGGGCGATTGAAGCCGGATACCGTTCGCAACATCCTCGTCCGCGACGTTCTTGAACCTTTGGCCCCACGCTTTCCTGCAACCGAATATGGGAAGGGCTTTTGCGATGGCCGCCTGCATTCCTTCCGCCACTACTTTTGTTCGCGGTGCGTAGCGAACGGGATCCCCGAGCTGACAATTAAAGAGTGGCTGGGCCATCGCGATAGCAAGATGGTTCAGCACTATTATCACTTATCGAATACGGAATCACGAAGGCAGATAGAGAAACTGTCTTTCGAAGATACCTCCCGGGAGGTCCGGGAGGTAGGTTGAACGTTATAGGTCTGGAGGTCGCTGCGGAGAAGAAGGAGAAATCTGAGAGTTACTGGGACATCGATTGACACAGTATTGGCACAGGCGACTGTGCCAATCAGATGGGATAAGCGTAAATCCAATAATTACAGGGGTTTACGGAAAGGCTCGAAAATGATACGGAGAGGGGGGGATTCGAACCCCCGATAGGGTTTCCCCTATATCGGTTTTCGAAACCGACGCATTCAACCGCTCTGCCACCTCTCCAATAATGCGGGAGGGACATTCTACAAGGCAAACATGTTCGGGGAAAGACGTTTCTCCCACTCATTCCGACACAAATCCATTCAAATACTTCGTTACAATCCGCGCGGCACGCTCCGTCACCGGCACCGGCACCCGAATCGACAAGGAATAAACCGCCTCACCCACCGGGTCGACGCAATAGAAAACTCTTCCCTTGGTTACCGCAGTGGCCGTGGACTGTTCCCATTCCACCCCCTCATACCGGCGATTTCTCTGCTGAAACTGTAACGGATTCTTCACCAAGGCCTGCGCCCCCTCCGTGACCCGCATTAACTCCGCCGACAAAAAATCCTCGGCCGGGTGGTCGATGATCGCCCGAGTATCGACCTTTCTCCAGTCGGCCCTCAATTCGATCTCCGTTCCCGATAATGTCGTCCGATAGCCCTGCCCTTTCTGAAAAAACCGTTCTCCCGGTATCTCCTGCGGTACGCGAAGCTTCGCCGGCCAGAGAGCCGTGTTTTCCGGCTTATCCAATGCGAGCGTTTCCCAAGCGACACTATCCTGAGTTGCTAGCTCCGGGGCCTTACCCTGGTAATACCGCCAGACGGCATACATGCTCCCCGCCGTGAGCAACAGACTTAGCACGGCCAGCATCCAGGTCGGCAACATCGGCTGCTTCGGCTGTCGGGGTGCGACCGGTTTCGGAACAGTTTCAACTGGGATAATCGGTTTATCGTCGACAAACGGCTTCGCACGCGGCAATTGCACATCGAACGCCTGATTGCAAAGCGGACAGAGAATGGTCTTACCCAGGGTATCGGAATCAGCCTGGATCGTACGGCGACAGTGCGGACAATCGAGCGTAATCATGCGATTTTCGACCAAAGTACGGATTCGGTTCTTCCCCGGTTTTGTAGTGAATGTTCACTAATTCAGTTAAGTTAGCTCTTCACCCATCGTACGTCTTGATCTATGTTAAGGGAAACGTTTCGCAAACTCATACTGCGACTGGAGATTTCGGATGCGGAAATTATTCGGCGTCACACTGGCGATGCTACTCATCGGCCTGCCGTTGACGGCTCAAGACAAAAAGCCGGAAGGCGAAGAGAAAAAACCTCTGACCGCCAAGCAGCTCAATAAAGAGGTCCTGGACGAAATTCAAAAATTCCAGAAGGAAAACAAATCGGGCGATCGCGCCGAGTTGTTGAAAGTTGTCGATCAGGGTTTCGAACGCTTCCTTCGCGCTATCGAAGATAATCCCAAAGCCAGCGACATCAACGATATGGTCTCTTTCGCTGCTCGCTACGTTACGAGCGAAAAGAGTATGAACAAGCTTGGCGAAACGGTCGTTTTGAAGACCAATATTCTGCAAGGCGAAAAGCCCTTTCAAGTGATCATGATGCTCGGTGGTCGAAATCCCAAGTTCCTGGACAAGGCCATGGAACTCAACAAGTCGAAGGAAGTGACGGCTCTGGTCTCTTTCCTTAAAGCTCAAGCTGCAATGAGCGAATTCTCGGAATCGGGCAAAAAAGAAGACAAGGAAAAAGTGTTGAAGCTAGTGGCCGCAGTTCCAGCTGATATGGCTCTGGATATCGGCAGCCCCCGCAAGTATGAAATCGGTAAGATGGCCGCTAAACTCCCCAAGAAGCTCGAAGCCATTGAAAACCTGGCGGTTGGCAAACCGATGCCGGAAATCATCTCCAAAGATCTCGATGGCAAGTCTGTCAAGTTGACCGACTATAAGAACAAGGTTGTCGTTCTCGACATCTGGGCAACCTGGTGTGGCCCCTGCCGAGCGATGATTCCGCACGAACGGGAGATGGTCGAAAAACTGAAAGACAAACCTTTCAACCTGATCAGCCTGAGCGCGGATGGCGAGGTGAAGACTCTGAAAGACTTCCTGGAAAAAGAAAAGATGCCTTGGACCCACTGGCACATCGGGGCTTCGGGCGAAGTTCACGACATTCTTAACATCGAACACTACCCGACCATATTCGTGGTCGATCACAAGGGCGTGATTCGCTATAAGGAAATTCGCGGTGAACAGTTGGAAGAAGCCGTCGAAAAGCTTCTGAAAGAAATGGAAACCAAGTAGATTCTGGCGGATCGAAACAGAAGAGGCGGGAAAATTCCCGCCTCTTCTCGTTTTCAGGTTAGATTCATTTTGCCCAGGAACTCGCTGTTCGATTTGCTCCGTCCCATACGACTAGTGAGCAATTCCATCGCCTCCACCGGGTGCATATCACTCAGCACCTTGTGAAGAATATCGACCCATTTCGATTCATCGACTTCCCGAAGCAGGTCTTCGCGGCGGGTGCCGCTGGCATTGACGTCGATGGCGGGCCAGACACGCTTGTCGACCAGCCGACGATCCAGATGCAACTCCATGTTCCCGGTGCCCTTGAACTCTTCGAAAATTACATCGTCCATCTTGGAGCCGGTGTCGACGAGCGCGGTTCCGATGATAGTGAGAGAGCCCCCTTCTTCCAGATTGCGAGCCGCTCCGAAGAACTTCTTGGGCTTGAATAAAGCCGCCGCATCCAGACCACCCGAGAGAATTTTACCGCTGTTGGGCACCTCGGCATTGTAAGCCCGGGCCAGGCGGGTGATGGAATCGAGTAGGATCACCACGTCGGTGCCATATTCGACCAGACGCTTGGCTTTTTCCATTACCATCTCGCTGACCTGCACGTGGCGGCTGGTCGGCTCATCGAAAGTACTACTGATAACCTCGGCGCGGGGACCTTTGACGGTCCGTGACATATCAGTCACTTCTTCGGGTCGTTCATCGATGAGCAGAACGATGATGTAGCATTCCGGGTGGTTCTTCAAAATTGCCTGGGCGAGCTTCTGCAGTAACACCGTCTTACCGGTTCGCGGCGGAGCCACAATCATGGCCCGTTGCCCCTTCCCGATCGGAGTAATCAGATCGATCACCCGGGTATTCAGTTCGGCCGCTTCGGTTTCCAGTTTGAATCGCCTGTTCGGAAACAACGGCGTCAGATCCTCGAACACGGCTTTCTGCGTCAGAAGTTCCGGATCGCGGTAATTGATGGCCTCGACACGCAACAAGGCGAAGTAGCGCTCGTTTTCTTTAGGTGGCCGAATCTGTCCGGCAACCACAGCTCCGTTACGTAAGCCGAAACGGCGGATCTGGCTGGGGGAGATGTAGATATCATCCGGGCCCGGCAGGTAGTTAAAATCGGGGCTGCGCAAAAAGCCGAAACCGTCGGGAAGGATTTCCAGAGTTCCTTCGCCGAACATCAGGCCGTTCTGTTTCACCCGTTCCTTGAGAATGGTGAATATCAGATCCTGCTTCTTCAGGCTGGCCCAGTTTTCGCGCGGCAGATTTTCGTCGCGGGCCAGCTGCTGCAGCTGAATCATGTTCATCTGCTGCAGTTCGGTGATGTATGTGCTGCCGCGCTTCACTTCTTCGTAGCGTTTGTTGGTATCGCGATCATAACCGACAAACGTACTCTCGCCGTGAGAATGGGAATTTTTCCCATGCGGCGAGACATTGTCGCTGACCGGAGCGCGCGCAGGTGGTGCCGGGGGGGACTCGACAACATCCAAACCTTCACCGAACTCCGCCGGTGAGGTTGGGGGAGCATCCGCCTTGGCCCGTATGCGGGCCGGCTTGGGCTCATGCATAACTTCCGACATGTGAACTCCCTTTCAGGAGGAGAGGCACCGCGCGATTTGGGAGGATGTGCGAACGACATCCGTGAATGGGCATCGCGGCAGGTGATCAGGCTGAAAAAATCTCTCTGTTTATCATACACAACATAAGACGACGGCGATTGTCCTTTAACGCCTCCAACCCCAATTTTTAAGCAAAGAAACTAGCTGAGTACTGATTTCCGGTGAATCCGGGTCGTTTGCAAGGACTGCGTCAGCCCGGGCCTTTTTCACTTCCAGGGGGAGTTGCGAAGATTCTCTGTCTCTCAAATCCTCCGCGGACCAACCTCGAGCTTTCACACGCTTTTCGCGAGTTGACAAAGAAGCCTCGACAAACAAAATTTTGTCGCAAACTCCGTTCCAACCGGTCTCCAGCATGATGGCCGCGTCTAGTATGACCATCTGGCATACCGGGTTAGCTGAGAAATCTTTCATCCTTAACCGAATCTCATCGGAGATCCAAGGAATGACAATAGATTCCAGCTTTTCCCTCTCAAGGGGATCTTTGAAAACAATGCTGCCTAACTTTCGACGATCCACACTGCCATCTTCTTTCAATATTTTTGGCCCAAATGCTTCGATTATTTTTTGAAGATTCTCCGCATCTCGCAAAGCGGCGTGTCCGATCTGATCGGCATCAATCAGACAGCCCCCCAGTTTCACGAGTGCCTGACTAACGGTGGACTTACCGGCCCCAATGCCGCCGACAATTCCAATGACGGGTTTGTGGTTCATCCTGTTAGTTTAGAGAGGTCGTTCGTCCGGGAAGGTTCGAACCATGCCTCAGCGACGTTCAGATCGCAAATCGGTGGAGCGTCGTTGCACTCTTGCCCAGAAG
Source organism: Telmatocola sphagniphila (assembly GCF_018398935.1). Classification (GTDB taxonomy): domain Bacteria; phylum Planctomycetota; class Planctomycetia; order Gemmatales; family Gemmataceae; genus Telmatocola; species Telmatocola sphagniphila. Next base: position 4,012,243 of record NZ_CP074694.1, read on the forward strand.
CTCTCATCCATTTGAGGGCAGAAATCCTGGACGAGTTCCTTGATCCGAACCGTTTTCGCCTTCAGAACCGGATCTTTCTTCGCTCTTTCCGATACATACGACGGCTTCATGACCATCCAGGCGAAAACCTCCGCCTTATCTTCCTCGAGGCCACTGGTGCTGTAGCGGGTCAGGAAGCCCGGAAGGTCCTCCGTTAACAGGGAAGAGTTGCGATCCCCTTGCATCGCCGGCCCACCATAGCCGTATTTAAAGCTGCGCGGATTCAGTTTCAGCCAGCGCTCGTCCTGATAGACCTGACCGTCGTCTTTCCAGTCCACCACATGAAAGAACTCGTGATGCAGAATCTGTCGAGTATAGACCGAATTTTCCCGCCCCCGGATAATGTCCACCAGGAGATCATCATGGTAATAATCGGGGAGCGCGGTCCGAAGCTGACCGTTGAAAGCCAATCCTTTGCACAGGATCACCCGGCGAAGATTCGTTTTCCGGATCATCTCGACGGGGTAAAGACTCCATTCTTCAATGAAAAGTGCGGCGTAATTCTCAACATCACTCGGCTCGGCAATTTGACCGGTGATCAAATCTTTGCCATAGGGAATGGGAAACGCTGGCTGGGTCACTACCTGTATGCAGTACTTTTTTGCCAGCTCTTCAAGTGCGACCAATCGGGGCTGAGTATCGGCGCTCACGTCCACACCGGGTTGCACTGTAGGCAGCTCTGCTTCGCGCCGACATCCGGTGAGAAACAGAGCCAATAATCCGAGTGCTTGGAGAGTACTTCGCATCGGCCGATTCTATATTTTGTGGGCATTCATCCCGAGCTGGTAATTACTGATAAGTAATATACCTACTCGAAGTCATCTTTCATAGACGATTTGTGTCGATCCGTCAAAGGAACTGCAATTTCTGAGATTAATTCGTTCAAAATCGATTGAGCCGTCTTACGACGTAGGCGAGCTTCCGGACGTAATATCAACCGATGGCACATCACTGGGCCTGCCATCTTCTTGATATCGTCGGGCAAAACAAAGTCTCGACCGTTTAAGGCCGCCATCGCTTGTGACGTTCGGAACAAAGCGATTGAGGCTCGCGGCGAACCCCCCAGTTGAATTTCTTCATGTTCACGTGTGGCATGAACTATCTCAAGAATGTACTTCCGAATCTTGTCATCGACATGGATATCCCGCGTGGCCTCCTGACAAGCCAACCAATCTTCGGTCTTCACCACCGGGTTCAATTCATCGATCGGGTGCCCCTTCTGAAGTTTCAGGAGCATCTTGCTCTCTTCTTCCATCGTGGGATAACCGAGACTGAGCCGGACCAGAAAGCGGTCCAGCTGAGCTTCGGGAAGCGGGAAGGTACCTTCCTGATCGATGGGATTCTGGGTGGCGATGACCAGGAACGGGGCTTTCAAATCATAGGTCTTGCCATCGGCTGTCACTCGACGCTCGGCCATCGCCTCGAGCAAAGCCGCTTGAGTACGAGGTGTGGCCCGGTTGATTTCGTCGGCCAGCAATGTTTGAGTAAAAATCGGCCCAGGTCGAAATTCGAAGTCGATAGTCTTCTGATTGAAGATCGATACGCCGGTAATGTCGGTGGGCAAAAGGTCGGGCGTGCACTGCAGCCGTTTGAAGGAGGATTGTACGCTTCGAGCCAGAGCCCGGGCCAGCATGGTCTTGGCAACCCCGGGAACATCCTCAAGCAGAATATGTCCTTCGCACAGGTAGGCCGCGAGGCAGAGGGTCAGTTGCGGCCGTTTGCCGATGATGACCTTCTCGATATTGGAAATAACTTTCTGCCCAACCGCAGCGATATCGACCATAGCCTTTTCCTGGGAAGAATTACCTTCCTCCTATAGTATTTGTTCGGGCTCGAAGCCGTAGTACAAATCGTCGGTTCATGCGTTCAATCGATTGTCATGCTCCCGGTACCCTTCATGGTCTTGTGGGGCGAAATTTTTACCTTTCTTCCCAGATTCACTCCGCCCTCCGCAATCCCCGCGGTTCAATTTTCAGAACTTTAACCGCAGAGAGCGCCGAGTACACAGAGAAATACACAACAACACTCAACGAATAGGCTTCCTTCCCGTTGAAAATGCTTTGCATTTTCAACACTCACAGTACTGAGCACTGGCCCCACAGACTTAAACCTCTCTGTGCTCTCTGTGTGCTCTGTGGTGAAATTCTCTTTCCTCCTCCGCGGCGGTTCAATTTTCAGAACTTTAACCGCAGAGAGCGCCGAGTACACAGAGAAATACACAACAACACTCAACGAATAGGCTTCCTTCCCGTTGAAAATGCTTTGCATTTTCAACACTCACAGTACTGAGCACTGGCCCCACAGACTTAAACCTCTCTGTGCTCTCTGTGTGCTCTGTGGTGAAATTCTCTTTCCACCTCCGCGGCGGTTTCCTCCCACAGAGAGCTAATTCGTTGCAAGCCACGACGCCATGCGGTATATTCAGATCAACCTTCCTATGACTTAACAACTTCCGCACTCGAGACTCCTATGTTAAGACGCCGATTTCTCACTTTATTTCTTGCCTCCACTCTTTTCGGATTCACCAGGGAAATCCAAGCGCAAGATTGGCCCCAATTTCGCGGCCCCCATCGCGACGGCGTCTCCCCCGATAAGGGACTCCTGAAGGAATGGCCTAAAGACGGCCCCGAAGTCGTCTGGAAGTGTAGCGACCTCGGTGTCGGCTTCTCCTCAGTAGCGATTCAAGGCGACCGTATCTACACCATGGGGGATTTGAAAGACGGCTGCTACGTCTTTGGGATTGATCGAGCCAAAGGAACACTTCTCTGGAAGAAACTGATCGGTAAAGCGGGTGGCAACTACGTCGGACCACGTTGCACGCCGACGGCGGATGGCGATTCTGTCTATGCCCTGGGTCAGTTCGGCGATTTCGTCTGTCTGGATTCCAAAACCGGAGAAGAACGTTGGAAGAAAAATATCGGCAAGGACTTCAAAGGCCGATCGGGAGGGTGGAACTTTGCCGAATCTCCGCTGATCGATGGAGACAAACTCGTCGTTACCCCCGGCGGGGCCGATTTCACCATGGTTGCCCTGAACAAAAAGACGGGTGATCTGATTTGGAAGGGCCTGGTCCCGGGCGGCGACACGGCGGGGTACTCTTCCATCGTGGTGGCCGATATCGACGGCGTGAAACAGTACATTCAGCTGATGGCCAACGGTCTAGTGAGCTTCTCCGCTGATAAAGGGGAACTGCTCTGGCGTTACGGCACCGGTAATGATCGGTTTGGTCATAATACCGCCAATATTCCGACGGCCATCGTTCAGGGCAATCAGATTTTCGCTTCCGCTGGATATGGTCGCGGAGCCGCATTGTTGACGGTCAGCAGCAGTGGTGGCAAATTCGATGTGCATGAGGAGTACTGGGTAAACGCTCTTACCAACAAGCATGGCGGTGTCATTCACGTCGGCGACTCTGTCTATGGGGATCGCGATGATAGCGGCCGGCCCTGGAGTGCCGATTTCAAAACGGGGAAAGTAAAATGGTCCAAGTCGGATCGGTCCAAAGGAAACGGCTCGGCCTCCCCGACGTTTGCCGATGGGCTACTTTACATTCGCTACGCCAATGGTTGGGTTTCTCTGGTAAATCCAGAGGATGGCAAGGAAATCAGCACGTTCAAAATTCCCAACGGTAGCAGTAATTGCTGGGCGCACCCGGTGGTGATTGGCGGAAAGATGTACATCCGGGAAAACGACACGCTGTGGTGTTACGATGTGAAGGGGAAATAGGATTCCGTGGGCGAGCAAAAAGCCTCAAACGAAATGCTAATGAAAATTGTTATTGATTGAGAGGTTATTACAGGAGTAATATCTCCAATACAGATCAATTGAATGAGGCCTCCCCGGTTCGTTAGCTTCCGAAGAGGAATCCATGCTCGCCAATATATTTGCTTTACGATATGGGCTACACTTTTGCATTTTTCTGCTACTGAATGAAAATGGACCGGATACATTTCTATCCGGTACTGTCGAGGAAATGACCACCGATTATCGCTCCTGGAAAATCAGTAATCAGCTTCCCAATTTCAAATTTCCAGACCGCTCCGATCCAGATAAACTACCATTTACACTTCCCCGGCTTGCCATTCTTCGAGTTACAGAGGTGCATACTGGGAATAAGCTTTATCTTGGCAAGCGAGTGGTTGTCCCTTTTTTTGAAATGCCCAAATATCAGTTGGGTTTTGGTGGCATCAGCGTTCATCATATTTGTTTCACTCCTCCACTAAAAAAAGGGGATGAGTTGCTCCTATGGGCAAACGTAAAGAGGAACTATCTAGTCCCTGCACTGAAATAGACGAGATGAAAGCGAAAAGCCCGCTCTGGTATTTGATCCCTCTAAAAAAAGATCAACTTATCAAGTACGAAGATAAATTTAATGGAAAGTATTCCGACCAGGGGGAGTGGGTAAAAGCCATGCAACTGGCGGAAGACAACTCGTTTCGCGATAGGACCTTCAACGAACTAAAAGATGCCAAATCCTCCGCCATGTCCTGGCTACTTTATCGGTATTGCAAACGCATGGGCGTTGAATCCAAGAGCCTCTTAAGAAAACATATTGCAGAGGATGAACTGACCTTTTTCAATTTCCTTCATTGCGACCGCGCCCTATGTGCGTTGGATTCCGATTGGTACTTCGATTCGCTGCGAATCAAAAAATATTCAAACTTCATCCGGAATGCTCCCAATGATGATACCATGAATCTTCTTTATGGGGAAACTTTGGAAATTAAGAATTATGAGATTTTGGAAGAGATATGTCGGAGATTTTTATTAGATGACAAAGTAAATGTCTCGCCAGAAACTTGGAATCGTAGCACTGTTATTCTGGACTTAAAGAGATTATCCGAGGAAAAACACTCCAAGCGATTTGATAATTTTGCTGAAGAGCTTGCGACAGTAAAGAGCAGATATGTGAATGATGCCGTAAAATTTCAATTTGCAGTGTTAGAGTCGCAAAAAAAGCGAAAGTAATGCTTTTAGAGTTAGAGCAATCTATTTATTAATTCACAAGATTTACAACTACTAATTATGTGCTTCTACAAAATTTGTTTGCTCCTCGCTTTTACCTTCTCGAATGCGAGTGTAATCGCGCAAGACCGAAGCAAGCATGGAATCGATCAGCTTGCTAAAAAAGCATTCAAGCAAGGTTTCTGGCTGGCAAAATATCCTGTCACCCAGCGAGAATGGACAGCATTAATGGATTCTACACCTTTTGCACATCACAAAAATGGAAGAAAAAAAACCTATTTGAAAGCTGTCGATGGACTGGATACCAGCCGCTTTCCCGCCGAGCAAATATCGCGGGAAGGGACAAAAGCCTTTCTTGAAAAAATGAATTCCAGTGCCAATCGTGAAAAGATAGACCAAGTATTTGGAAAGAATTTCAACTTCTGTCTACCTTACGAAGATGAATGGGAATACGCCTGTCGAGGAGGGCTCGGTAATAATAGAGCTTTTTACTGGGGTAGCGTATTGAATGGGGACAAAGCGAATTGCAATGGCCAAACGCCCTACGGAACTAAAACTCAAGGACCTTTCGTTGGGCATCCCACACTGGTCGGTGCATATAAAAAAAGGCGCCGCATCCTTGGGGCTTGTGCGATATGAGTGGGAATGTCTGGCAGCGCTGTGAAGAAATTCACCCAGAAGATCCGAGTAAATGCGTTATTCGTGGTGGTTGTTTTACTTTTGAAGCTTCCGCCAGCCGCTCGGCCTCCCGACAAATGATCGATAACTGGTATCGTAGCCCCACTATCGGGTTTAGAATAGCGGTTGCCGTAAGAGATTAATGAAAGCTCAAGAAGTTTGTTTGGATTGTTAGATCCGATTGAAAACTCCCATCGGACGTTAAACTACCCTCCGTACACGATCGAGTTTCCCTCTCACGCCAAAATTCCCTTCAACACCTCGCCATGCACATCGGTCAGCCGCCGTTCGATCCCATTGTGATAAAAACTCAGCCGTTCGTGGTTCAAACCCAACAGATGCAGAATCGTGGCGTGCAGATCGTAAATCGACGACTTCTTTTCCACGGCCGCGTAGCCAAACTCATCGGTCGCCCCGTAGCTGAATCCTTTTTTCACTCCGGCCCCGGCCATCCAGACCGTAAACCCCTTCGGGTTATGATCGCGACCGGTAGCCCCCGCCTTCTGAAACGTGGGCATCCGGCCAAACTCGGTCACCCAGACCACCAATGTGTCTTTCAACATTCCGCGTTGCTTCAGGTCCTTAATCAATGCCGCGCAAGGCTGATCGAGGATCGGGCCATGCGTGTCGTAAAATTTCTTTAGGGTTTTATGGCCGTCCCAGTTTCCAACGCCCTCGCCCATTGCATAAGCGCCGTTGAACAATTGCACGAAACGGACATTGCGTTCCAACAGCCGCCGGGCGAGCAAACAGTTACGAGCGAATCCCGCTTTGATCGGGTTTTTATCATTCACGCCATAACTCTCTTTAATCGCGTGGGTTTCCTTGCTGAAATCTGTCACTTCCGGAGCTCGTAGCTGCATCTTCGCGGCCAGCTCCATGCTGGCAATGCGGGCACTTAGTTCGGTATCTCCCGGATGGCGTTCGAGATGCTTCTCATTTAACTGCTTCACAAAATCGCGCACGGCCGATTCGGTATCGGCCGAGATATCCGATGGCCGGTTCAGATGTGGAATCGGCTTATCGGTATTAAACGCAGTCCCCTGGAAGACCGCCGGTAGAAAGGCGTTGTTCCAATTGTTCGGCCCGACCTGGGGCACGCCGCGCGGATCCGGAATCGCAACGAACGCCGGAAGATCCCGACACTCGCTTCCAAGCGCGTAACTCACCCAGGAGCCGATGCTCGGGAAGCCATCGATGGTGTAGCCGGTGCTCATCTGATTCTCGGCCGGGCCGTGCGTATTAGTCTTGGCCGTCATCGAGTGAATGAAACAGAGATCGTCGGCCAACTCGGCGATGTTTGGCATGAGATCGGAGATCATTTTGCCCGACTGGCCGCGCGGTTTGAAGTTCCACAGCGGCTTGGTCAGATTGCCGTGTCCACCTTGAAAAGCCGTCTCTTTCTCCGCACCCGGCAACGGCTTACCGTCCCACTTGTAGAGCTCCGGTTTATAATCGAAGGTGTCTAAATGGCTGACGGCTCCCGAACAGAAAATCATCAATACCCGCTTGGCCTTGGCTTCGAAATGGGGAGCTCGCGGCGCGAGCGGCGCTTCCGGCCTGATGACCGGTCGAATCGGATCGGCCGCCAACAACCTGCGCTCGGCCAAGAGACTGATCAGGGCGATACCACCCAGACCGGTACCGCCATCGCGGAGAAACGATCGGCGATCCAACAGATGCCGACCGGCATGCGAAAGAAAATGGCTGGGTGTCATATCGGCTCGCCCCAGGAAGGGGAATTAGAATACAAACAGGAATTCATTAGTGTTGAACAGCGCGAGACAGAACGCTTTCAAACCATGCTTCTCGATCAATTTTTTCGCTTCCCCAATCTCGGCTTCCTGCGGTTCCCTTTGATAGGCCAGCCAGAAAGCTCGTTGGATCTGCGCCCGACTTTCCTTCCCGGCTTCTTTCTGAATCCGTTCCGCGAAGAAACCGGCCTGCTGCAACATGAACGGACTGTTGAACAAATTCAACACCTGAAAGGCCGTGGTGGAATTGGTTCGCTTCGGGGCGGTCTGCCCGGCATCGGGACAATCGAACGCTCCGAAGGTATCATCGACGCGCATTCTCTGTTTGGTCATGTAGATCATGCGCCGCCATTCGGGCGGACCGAATTTGGTCTTGGGAATATAGACTTTCACATAATTGGAATTCGGCTCGAAGAGATCGAAGCCCGGTCCCCCCGCTGTCAAATCGAGTTTGCCCGAAATGAATAGAATCGTATCGCGCAGCGGCTCCGCTTCGAGTCGAGCGGGCGGATACCGCCAGAGCAGTCGAGCATCCGTATCGGCCGCCAATCCCTGTGAATTTGGCGTGCTGGCCTGACGATAAGCAGCGGACATCACGATCAGCTTGTGTATCCGCTTCATTTTCCAGCCGCCAATCACGAACTCATCGGCCAGCCAATCCAGCAACTCCGGATGAACCGGCTTCGCGCCGTTGATGCCAAAATCGCTGGGCGTGGCCACGATTCCCGCCCCGAAATGATGCTGCCAGAGGCGATTGACCATCACCCGCGCGGTGAGCGGATTTTTGGGGTCGACAATCCAATCTGCCAAGGCCAGCCGGCGTTTTTCTTCCGGGGCATTCATCGGTAACTGCAGCTTGGCTCCCAGGCTCACCGGTGCGGCCGCAGCCATCTCTTCCTTGGGCGCGGTGATTTCGCCGCGCAACAATCGATGCGTCTTTTCCGGAGCCGTGAATCGCCCCGCATAAATCTGATACGGAAGTTTACTTGAGCCATCCGAGACCGTGTAATCTTTCTTCACCACCGTCTGCCAATGATCGGGCTCCCTGGCGACTTCAATTCGATAAGCGACCGCCAGCCGGTCTGCAAATTGCCCCAGCCGATCCCGACTCCAGACAACTCGATCGATCTTCTCGACTTTGGGGAGTTCGAACTGCACCCAGCCCTGCCCAGTCTGGTGGGAAATCCAGCTATGGGAATTGCCCGGCTGCCCATCATTGATGAATTCCAGCTTGTGGATGGCATAACCAGGTAGTGTGCCGGAGGCCGTGACTTTGGTGCCGTTTTTAGCCAGAGCTACGTTGCGAGATGCGGGGCCGCTGGTGAAGATTTCCAGTTCATCTATGCAGGGTTCGGCGTTGCCCTCGGTCTTCAATAGGGTCATTCGGACATAGCGAGCTTCCACGGCCGGAAATCGCTCTTCGTTAAGAAGAGGGTTCACAGTCGTCTGGCCGGTCTTCACGGGCCGCTCGCCATGTTGTACACCCGCAAAGACGGCCTTCAGCCCATAGTAATCGGCTTGCGAGACGGGATCAAACTTGTGATCGTGACAGCGGGCACAACCGAGCGTAACTCCCAAAAAGGTCGTGCCGGTCGTGCCGATGATATCGTGCAATTCATCGGCCCGCTGCTGAGCATTCAAAAGCGGATCGCCCTTCACCATGTCGTACGCCCCGGCCACCAGATAGCCGGTCGCTTCCCCCTGCCCCAGTTGATCGCCGGCCAGTTGTTCCTTGACGAAACGATCATAAGGCTTGTCTTCATTGAGAGAGCGAATGACATAGTCGCGATAGGGCCAGGCATTCGGGCGGAACAGATTCATCTCGAAGCCTTGAGTTTCCGCAAAGCGAACGACATCCAGCCAGTGTCGAGCCCAGCGTTCGCCAAATTGCGGAGCCGCTAAGAATTTATCGACGCATTTCTCGTAGGCGTTGGGATCGTTATCCTTCAGGAATGCCTGCACTTCCTCGGGCGTCGGCGGCAGCCCGAGCAGATCGAATTTCAATCGCCGTAGAAGTGTGACTTTGTCGGCTTCCGGATTCATCTTCAGATGGGATTGAGCCAACTTTTGGATGAGAAAATTATCAATCGGATTCTTGGCCGTGCTGTCTTTAGGCAGAGAAGGCACGTCCGGCCGTTTAACCGGTTGATAAGCCCAGTGCGTCAGTCGAGCGTCCACATCTGAGGTCTTGGGCCAATCGGCCCCGCGATCAATCCAGTTTTTAATGCTCCGAATCTCCGCCGAGCTCAGCCGATCTCCCTGTGGCGGCATTTGCTCCTCTGGATTTTTGCTCTGAATGCGAGCCATCAGGAGACTGGCCTCGCTTTTACCAGCGACAATTGCCGGTCCGGAGCCGCCGCCTTTGAAGAAGGAGTCCCGCCGGTCAAAACGCAGATCGCCTTTTTGTTTCTCGGAGCCGTGGCAGGAGTAGCAATGCTTCTGAAAGATCGGTTGAATCTCTTTTTCGAAGTTCACAACTGGGTTTTTTGATTCTTGGGAATACAGCCGAGCTGAGGCGCTAAGACCTGGGAAGGCGAGGCATAATCCGGCGAGGAGAATCCGTGAGATCATGACGAGTCGCTCATCGATAGAAAAGGCTGTTCGTGTTTAACTGGCGGGAAGTATCAGTTTACACGATTTACCGGGCCTTGTGGAGCCAGAAATTGGAAGAAGAGGGAAGAGAAACGTGCCTACTCCCCTTGGGGTAGTCTAATTCTTCTCAGCCAACTCTGCGGTTAACAGCTCTTCAAATAAACACAAACCTTTTTCACCACTGAGTACACCGAGAACACTGAGAGTCTTCTCCATTTGGCACAACATCTCTTAAAACTCTCTTTGCTCTGTTGAAAATGCTTCGCATTTTCAACAACACTCAAAATTCAGTAAACTGAAGCCTACCACAAAACCTCTCTGTGTTCTCAGTGCCCTCTGTGGTTAAATTCTTCATCTCTTAATTTACTGACTTCAGGGAACAGGCTCCGAAGACAGAGCCAGTCCCGCTCGAATAGCCGGTTTATTTTCTTCTTTCCTCAGCGGTTAAATGCTTTTCAAATAAACACAAAACTTTTTCCACCACTGAGTACACCGAGAACACTGAGAGTCTTCTCCATTTGGCACAACATCTCTTAAAACTCTCTTTGCTCTGTTGAAAATGCTTCGCATTTTCAACAACACTCAAAATTCAGTAAACTGAAGCCTACCACAAAACCTCTCTGTGTTCTCAGTGCCCTCTGTGGTTAAATTCTTCATCTCTTAATTTGCTGACTTCAGGGAACAGGCTCCGAAGTCAAAGCCAGTTCCCCTCGAAACGCCGGATGACTTCACTTCACTGCTGCAGCAGATAATGATTTCCATCCCTCATCCCCCTACTCCCCAGCGATCGGGAAATAGCGATGGCTGATCCAGAGCAAGAGTCCCAACAGACTAATGCCCAGCGACAGGCTGCCGAAGATCAGCCACTTCTCCACCGGTAATAGCGGCTCGGCCTCCACCTTCGATAATTCCTCGGCAATTTGCCGATCACTCGGCGGTATTTTGGGTGCTTCCATGTTACTTCACTCCCCCCGCGGACATGCCGTGAAAGAACAGATAGGAGATTGCCAGACCGATCCAGATCACGAAGCCGAAGAGACTGACGACATAGACGAGTGCCAGTCGACCCAACCCCTCGGCCCAGAGTCGGCGAATATTCGTTGCCAGACCAATACTGAAAAAGGTCAGCACGAAAAAGATCCGGCGAAAAACGTCCGTCTGATCGGTCGCTTTCTTCAAGATCGGAGCTTCGGAAGGATCGAAAAATCCCAGTGCGAAGAAGACTCCGAACGTCAGGGCGTAGCCAAAAACGAATTTTGGAAAACGCTCCCAGATTTCAAGCAACGGCAAGCCGCCTTCTTTTCGCTTGTCGATCTTCCAGGCCCAGATGGCCGACAAAATTAAGGCCCAAATGCCGATGAACACATCAATGAAAACTTTTACCGTGGTCGTTGTCAAAGCCATCCACTTCCGGCTCGGATCGGCCGGATCGGGATAGTAGAGTGCGGCGGTAATCTCGCCGCTGGAGAACGCCGCGCCGTCCGTCTTGACCGCCAGACCCATCCAACCCGCAGCCACCATCGGGTCATTGGGAAGAAGAGTGTGGGCCAGACTCGGCAGGACCAGCATTTCGATAACCGCAAAGACAACTACCAGAGAAGAAACCATAACCGGCACCAGCGGCCGGGCCCGAATGGCGGCCCCGGTAGTGATGGCCGCCGTGACCCCACAGATAGATATTCCCGAAGCCAAGGGAGCCGCCCACTCCCGGCTGAAACCGAATAATTTTCGTGCGATCAGGTAGACGAGTGCCCAGTAGATGAGATAGGCTTCGATGATGGCGGCCAGTCCGCGAAACAGAATAGCCCCAGCCCGAGCCGACTCTTCGGCGGCTTTGATCCCCAACACCGCTCCGTAAATCACGATGCCCGCTTTGATAAACAACTCGGGTCGCGCGGCCTCTCTGAACCAGTCAGCCCATTTAGGAATCAGGTTGCCGATCAACAAGCCTCCCAGCAGAGCCAGGATATAGCCCGCTTCTCCGGTAAGACCCAGGGACCACTCGACGCCGACCGGTCGTTTATTGGGAGTCGCGGCGATATAGGAATTATGGCCGAGGATCCAGAGTAAGAACGCGATTGCAAAAAGCAGAGTGAATTTGATGGCAAATTGCTTTGGGTTCACGCCGAGGAAGATCGCACCCCCGGAGAGCACGACGAGCAAAAAAGCATAGGTCGCGCCCAAGGCTCCCCAACCGGTGATGTTGGCGTAAGAGGAAGAGGAGGGCGCGATGGCCTTGGAGAAGCTGGTCCATTCTTTGACCGCCGCAGACCAGCCGAGCAGATTTATGCCGGCCAGCATTCCCAAGCTCAGGGCGATAAGGAGAATGCCTAGCAGCACGGCCAGTACATCCTCGGATCGAAACCAGGATTTCATGAAAAGTCTTCGCCCGGAGAGAAAAAAGCCAAACGGAGGGTAAGGAGAAAATATAGGGATTTAACGAGGGGTGAGTAAATCGGTTAAATCGCGATGGAGTTGAAGTGAGAGTCCGGAAAGTATTTTTCCCAAATCCTTTTGAACGAAAACTGCTCTGGGTATAATTCTACAGTAAGAGATTCACACTTCAGGATGGGACGCATGCTATATTCGATTCGCTCCGGGCTTTCTACTCGCACGAACTCCGCTACCCAAAAACTGCGAACAACTCGTTTGAAACTGGAAGATCTCGAAGCCCGCCGAGTTCTCTCTACCTACATTGTGAACAGCCTCGATGATGTGCTGGATACGACCATCACTACCGCCCACATGACGTTACCCGACGCCGTCAGTCTGGCGAATAGCGCCTCCGGCTCGAATTCCATCACCTTCGACCCGGCACTCACCAAAAATGGGTCTGCTACCTTCACCCTGACCGCACCCTTAAACTTGACGGGCAACTTCGCCATTCTCGGCCCGACTGCGAACCAGATCATCCTCTCGGCACCGAACATCAGCAATGTTGCTTTCACCGTGGCCAGCTCAGCCAACATCGATATCGAGAATTTGGAGTTTACGAATTTCTCGACTCCGGTCCAAAATTTGAATGGATCCCTCGTTAGTAATGCCGGGGTTTTGAAGTTGGGAAATTGCACTTTCTATCAAAATATCATCTCAGCTAATGGTAGTCTAATTAACAACTCGGGAAATCTAACTCTCACTAGCTCGAATTTCACTTCAAACCTATGTATTGGCACAATTGACACCTGCATCTACAGCACTAGCAATATTTTAATTTCGGATAGCACGTTCTATAAGAATCAGACCAATTTACGGTATGCTCTCGAGTTTGCTTCTGGGCATGCTGCCGTCGCAAATTGCACATTATTTGGAAACTTAGCCGAGAGTGGTGGCACAATAGAAATTGATAAAGCCACCGTTACTATCACGAATTCAACAATAGTGAATAACGCCTCAAGCTATGGTGGTTTCGCCATCAATTCGAATACCGCTTTCGGCATATACAATTCGATTATTGCTGGAAATTCAGGAGGAGGATCCGGCCACGACTATCTTACCGATACCAATATCAATGGCCCCGTATCTTCCACGAGTTCCAATAACATCACTAGTTCGGCAAGCATGCCAGACGGTAACAACAACATTTTTATGCCACAAGTATATCCTTTAGGTGAAGCAATCGAGTACGACAATCTCGCAGTCCTCTTCGGCAACAATCCGACGCTTCAGAACAACGGCGGTCCGACTGAAACTCTGGCACTCATCCCAAACAGTCTCGCCCTCGGTCATGGCTCACCGCAGGTTCCCAACTACGTAAATTTTGATCAGCGCGGTGTCACGCGGGCCCAATTGGCTCCTGATATCGGAGCCTATCAAGAAACGCCAACAACCAGCCAAACTTTACTGTCCACATACGGCGTGGCCACCACGCCGACCACGCTGTTCGCGCCGACCCCGGCAGCCGATAGCAACACAGCCTTCGTACTGGGTCTTTACAATGCCGTCCTGAAACGATCGGGGGACACTGCTGGAATCACAGCGCTAGTCGCAGATCTCAATTCGGGAGTCTCCCGGCAAACTCTCGCCTATGCTTTGATCAATTCCACAGAGAATCGAACCAATGAAGTGGAGACTTACTATCAGACTCTGCTGAATCGCGCTGCAGATCCGAAGGGATTAAAGCATTTTGTCGCAATGCTTCAGAATGGAGCGAATGAAAGCGATGTGGTATTGCAAATTCTCTCCTCTCAGGAATTCCTAGCGGCCAACAACAACACGCAACTGGTTTCGAAACTCTATCAACTCTTTCTGGGTCGCACTCCGGACGTCGCCGGTTCCGCCGGGTGGGTCAACGCTCTGAATCAGGGCAAGCTTACACCGGCCCAAGTGGCAAGAAATATTCTGTTTTCAAATGAGTCTTTAAACCTCGTTATCCAATCCGATTTCAACAGCTATTTGGAAAGAAGTGCGGAGCCGGGCGCCGTGAGTGGTTTTGAGAATCAACTCCAAAATGGACGATTGACTTTCGGGACTCTTCAAGCCACCATTCTGGCCTCAACCGAATTCCTTGCCGACGCCACGGCGCAAGTGAAGGCTTAGGCACCTTGAGTTTTGAATACAGAGGAAGGAAGTTCTTTTGCGCCTTCCTCGCAGTAACCAAATCACACTCTCCAACTCAAAAACTTCTTTACTGGACATCCCCCCTCTTGCGGGCTATGGATGCTTTGCAGGAATCCCTCTCCTTTGCTTAGGCATTAAAAGATCGGTTTGGAAATGGAATTGCATACATCCCCGACTGACTCGGAAGCTCCCCGCTGGGCCCGGCGCTGGCTCTGGGTGGCCGGTTGGTACAACCTGATCTGGGGAACACTCACAATCCTTTTCCCCAATCTGTTGTTCGATCTCGTCGGCATTCCACGCCTCAACTATCCCGAAATCTGGCAGTGCGTCGGCATGATCGTCGGCGTCTACGGCGTCGGCTACCTGATTGCCGCGGGAGATCCTCATACGCACTGGCCGATAGTTCTGGTCGGACTACTCGGTAAAATTTTCGGTCCGATCGGTTTCGCTTTTGCACTTTTCAAAGGCACTTTCCCGCCGTTGTTCGGGTTAACCATTCTGACGAACGACCTGATTTGGTGGGTGCCGTTCACCTACCTGATCTGGGATGCGATGAATTATCGCGGCGATCAGCGACCGAGCAAGAACGCCCTTCAGCACTTCATTCGGGAATCGCGCATCGCCGCCACTCCGGAAACCGTTTTTCAATTTCATGAGAGCCCGGAAGCGCTGGAAAAGTTGATTCCACCCTGGGAAAACATGAAAGTTTCTGAATCGGCCGGCTCGCTGAAACCTGGGAGCCGGGTAGTGCTCGCCGGGAAGAGCGGCCCTATTCCAATGCGATGGGTTGCCCTTCATACCGAATACGAGCCACCCCGGATGTTCGCCGATCAGCAATTGTCGGGTCCGTTTGCCTGGTGGTACCATCGGCATGAGTTTATCGATGATGGCGCAGGCGGGACGATCTTGCGGGATAATGTGGAGTATGTTGCCCCGATGGGTGCGGTGGGGCGAATATTGGGAGGCTGGTTGGTTCGCCGGAAACTGGCGAAGATGTTTACCTATCGACACCAAGTTACTCGACAGAT
This sequence comes from Telmatocola sphagniphila, assembly GCF_018398935.1. Lineage (GTDB taxonomy): Bacteria > Planctomycetota > Planctomycetia > Gemmatales > Gemmataceae > Telmatocola > Telmatocola sphagniphila. Next base: position 4,027,856 of record NZ_CP074694.1, read on the forward strand.
CGTCGAATCTGGTACTTGCGAAACTTCCGCACAGCAAAAATAGACAGATGAACTTGGAACATTTACCCGAGTGGTTATCGCAGATCCATGTCGCCAGTACGCTCTACATGGTGGGACTGATCTGGTTTGTTCAGGTGGTTCACTATCCTTTATTCGCACTGGCCAAAGGTGATGAATTTGAGAACTATATCCGGACGAACATGCGGCTTACCAGCTGGGTAGTAATACTGCCAATGGTTGCGGAAGGGGGAAGTGCCATTGCCCTATTCTGGTTTAGACCAGCGGGAATTTCGACGGAACTCTTAAGTGCGGGGTTGGGACTTCTTGTGGTGATTTGGGCGTCCACTTTCCTGCTGCAAGTGCCCTGCCATGAACGTCTCGCGAATGGCTTTGACCCCGAGGTGCATCGCCGTCTGGTGCGTACCAACTGGATACGCACCATCGCATGGAGCTTGAGAGGTATTTTGGTTTTGACGATGAAGTGAATCGACTATCAGCGACGCATGCTATTCTGCGTCGCTAAAAATACTCACGAAGCCAACGCTTTTCGCTTCTCCGCGATGAACGGGACATGATGCGGTATGTGATTCGCCGCCGAGCTCAGCACGGCCTCCAGCGTCACCAATCCCTTGAGGCTATGTACGCCAGCCCGGTTGGTCGCTTCCGACGGCTTGACGGTGTTCAAAATCCGCCCCATCTGCTTGCGAGTGACCGCGATGAGTTCCAGTTCCTCGTTCAGATCCCGTTCCTGATATGCCAATTTGGTCACGAACAGATTCTCATCGGCCACCAGCAACAAAGGTCGCTCCAGAGCGATAATCCGCTTCATGCGATCGGCCAGAATGGATTCGAAATCGCTGATGTGGGCGACGACTTCGAGCGTGCTCCACTTGCCCGGGATCGGATGCGCGAGCAGTTGCTCCCGGGTCATGCCGCTGACGGCTTTACGCAAAACATCTATTCCGGAATGGTATTGCTGAATCAGTTCGGGAAAGGGAATCATCGTACACCTCGAAGAGATGGGTTTTGAAGGAAGTTATTGTAATCGACGGACATTTATGAAGGAAAGCAAAATTGACATGACTCGACGAAATTCCTTCCTCCCCCTAAAGCATAAATTCTCGCTAGTTCTGGAGGTTGAAAGATGGCAGCAGCAATAGCACGCGTCCCGGTCACCGTTCTGACTGGTTTTCTCGGTTCGGGTAAGACCACCCTCCTGAACCATATTCTCACGGCCCACCACGGGAAGCGCATAGCCGTAATCGAAAACGAATTCGGTGAAATCGGCGTCGACCAGGATCTGGTAATCCAGACCGATGAAGAAATCTTCGAAATGAACAACGGCTGCATCTGCTGCACCGTGCGCGGCGATCTGATCCGCATTCTCGGCAACCTGATGAAACGCCGGGACAAATTCGATTACGTACTGATTGAGACCACCGGCCTGGCCGATCCCGGACCAGTAGCTCAAACATTCTTTTCTGATTCCGACATGCAGGAAAACTTCCGTCTGGATGGCATCGTCACCCTGGTGGATGCTAAGCACGTTTCGCAGCATTGGGATTCTCATGAAGTCAAAGAGCAGATTGCCTTCGCCGATGTCCTGCTTTTGAACAAAACCGATTTAGTTTCCCAAGCGGAATTAGAGGAATTGCAGGCCAAGATTCACAAGATGAACGCCGTGGCCAAGATCTATCGCACGCAAAAAGCCGAGATCGATATGGATAAAATCATTGGTATCGGCGGCTTCAATCTCGATCGCATTCTGGAACACGAACCCGATTTCCTGCCCAAGGAAGAATCGCCCCACGACCATGAACATCATCACGAGCACAAGCACGAAGATCATCACCACGATGAAGAAGTCAAATCGATCGGTCTTCTCATCCCCGGCGATCTTAACCCCAAAAAGCTCAATCGATGGGTTTCGGAACTCCTGGCCACCAAGGGCCCCGATATTTTCCGCATGAAGGGCATTCTCAGCATCAAGAACGATCCCCAACGATTTGTCTTCCAGGGGGTTCATATGCTCTTCGACGGCAAACCGGGACGCGACTGGGCCGAGAAAGAGGAACGCACCAACCGGATCGTCTTCATAGGTCGAAACTTGAACCGCGCCGAACTGGAAGGCGGTTTTCGGAGTTGCCTGGCGTAGTGGACAATTCAGGTTCAGCCATAGGATTTTTCCTGTAAATCCGGTTGCTCAAATATGGGATTTAAGCGATAATTAGAACATCCGCTGGTAACCTCATTTCGAGTGGCTATCGCATGCTGAACCTGCCAAACCGCTGCCCCGGACCGCAATCGCGTAGAGAATTCCTTCGCACCGGCCTGTTCGGGCTCGGCGCCCTCTCGCTGCCGCAATTGATGCGCATGCAATCGCAGGCGAAAGCCAATCCGAGCGGTTCGGACGATACCTCGGTCATCTTCATCTGGTTGCCAGGCGGCCCGCCGCACCTGGAAACCTATGATATGAAGCCGGACGCCCCGACGGAGTATCGCGGCGATTTCAAACCGATCAAGACCAACGTCCCGGGCATCGATATCTGCGAACATCTGCCGCTACACGCCAAGATGGCCGACAAGTATACTCTGATTCGCTCGGTCTCCCACACCTTCAGCGACCACGGCGGCGGCCATAAACGATTTCTCACGGGCCGCGATCCCCAGGAACCGACCGGCTTCGTGAACGACCATCCCATGGTCGGTTCCATCGTCGCCAAGTGCCGCGAAGATCGCAATGTCGGTCTGCCTAACTACATCAGTGGCGTCGATAGCGGCCGACAAGGTGTGGATGTCTTCAGTTTCGGGGCCGCTTATCTGGGGCCGAGCTACACACCCTTTTTCGTGCCCGGCGATCCGCAGTTGCCCGATTTCAGCGTACAGAATTTGAAGATGTCGCCCGGCATGGTGGCCAATCTGGACGATCGGCAGAAGTTGCTTGCGAGTTTCGATTCGCTGAACCGCGGCATCGACAAAACGGGTACTATGGCCGCGCTGGATACTTTCGAAAAACAGGCCGTGGAGTTAATCACCAGTCCGAAGGCGAAGAAAGCGTTCGATCTTTCTCAAGAACCTCAAAAACTTCGCGAACGTTACGGCATGCATCGCTTCGGGCAGCGCTGCATCCTGGCCCGAAGACTGGTCGAAGCCGGTGTCAGCTTCGTCACCATGGTTCTGGAAAACCCCGGGGAGCTACCTGCAGACTGCTGCTACAACTGGGATTCGCATGCGGTGAATTGCCACATATTCACCGATACCAAATACAAATTGAAGTTTTATGATCAGGCGATCACCGCACTGGTCGAAGATCTGCACAATCGCGGCCTGACCAAAAAAGTTCTGCTGATCGTCACTGGGGAATTTGGCCGAACGCCGAAGCTTTCGTACGAAAAAGGACGGCCTGGCCGCGACCACTGGCCCCAGGCCATGAGTATGCTGCTCGCCGGCGGCGGTATCCGACATGGCCAGGTGATCGGCTCCACCGATGCCAAGGGAGAACATCCCAAGGATCGGCCGCTCAGCCCCAACGATTTGTGGGCGACGATGTATCAGCATCTCGGAATCGACCCCGAGAAGAGCTTCCTGGATAATCTCGGCCGACCGATGCCGATTTTGCCCTATGGCAAACCGATTGCCGACCTGTTTTCGTGAGATTGAATCTCAGTCTGCTTCGCGCTGAACCCCTTGGATAATTTCCATCGGGTTTAAGCGGTCGTTTGCTCTTTTTTTGTCAATCAAATCCTGTAAATCCTCTATCTGGCAAATCTACCAAGAGCTAGGCAGACATGATCCATCCGGAACATATTGAAAAGCATTTTACCGCATCGGAAATGGTGCGTGACATTGTTATCGGCATGGCCGATGGCTTGACGGTTCCATTCGCCCTCGCGGCCGGTTTATCGGGGGCCGTGGAAGCTACGCAGATCATCATCACAGCGGGCCTCGCGGAAGTGGCCGCTGGCTCGATTGCCATGGGCTTGGGCGGCTATCTCGCGGCCAAGACAGACGCCGAGCATTACGCTTCCGAAAAGTACCGCGAAGAGCGCGAAGTGGTGGAACTGCCCGAAGTTGAAGCAGCGGAAGTGGCCGAAGTCTTTCGCGGCTATGGTCTGCCGGATGACCAGATAGAGAAAATCGTTGATTCACTTCGGAAAGATCCCGTGAAGTGGGTCGACTTCATGATGAAATTCGAACTCGGCCTGGAAGCACCTGACCCTAAACGGGCCCGAACCAGCGCTTTCACCATCGCCGTTTCTTACATCGTCGGCGGTATGGTGCCATTAACTCCCTACTTTTTCGCCGCGACGGCCCGACAAGGCCTGATGATCTCGGCCGCCGTGACTTTGCTGGCGTTATTAGTTTTTGGTTACATCAAAGGGCGGTATACTACAAGTCACCCATTCCGCTCGGCGTGGCAGACAGTGGTCGTCGGCGGACTGGCGGCCACCGCGGCCTTCACCATCGCCAAGTTGTTCGGGTAAGCCGGACGGAAAAACATCGGAAGACTTCCTATCATCGTCCACACTGGAAGTAGCCGTGGGAACGAATGCAGAATGACCCGTCGAAAAATCAAACGCTGGATTCTGATAGGTTCTTTCCTACTGCTACTCTCCCTGATTGCGGGAGTTCTCTTCCTCATTTTCAACAATGATCTCGAGAGGCTTCAGGCCCAACTCGACCTGGAAGACCCCGGCTGGCGCTTCGAACAGTTAATCGAACAGCGGAACGCCTATAAGCCAGAACCGAATAGCTTCTCTGTGATCGAAGAATTGATTCTGAAACACCCTGCCGCAATAGCGGCGCTGGTCAAAAGCCCGGATATCGAAAACCTAAGACTCTTGCCGGAAAAGCTTCCCAAGCAATTGGACGAGTGGCTCACGAAGGAACTCGCCAAAGACCCGGCCGCCGTGGAACTGGCTCGAAAACTAGTCAAGTATCCGCAGGGGAAGCATTCTCTTGAATACGATCAGAACTGGCTGAAAACCGATCTCAGTGGCCTTCAAAAATGCCGGGGAATCGCTCAGTTGCTGAGATGGGACGCCCTTCATCAGGCGCAAAATCAGAAGTGGGACACGGCCGTCCTCGACATTCGAGCCATTTTTAATGCGGGTCGTTCGGTGGAGGGTGAGCTCTCCCTGCTCGCCAATTTGATTCAGATGGCTTTGGATAATATCGCGATTCGCACCACGCAAGATATCTTGTCGCAAGGGGTATTGCCGGAAATTCTATTGCGAGATTTGCAGCGCGAGCTCGAACGGCAAACAAATCAAAATCTGGTCCTCTCCGGCTTTCGAGGAGAACGGGCCGCTTTTTTAGAGTTCACCAATCTCTTGCGGCGCGATCCGGATCAACTGATGGGCTTTAATGCTTCCATTCACCCTTTACAGCGAACTTTGATGCAAATCACCTGGAGCTCGGATCAGGCGATGGGCCTGAAAATCTGTACGGAAATGGTGAAAGCTGCGATGCTACCACCGTATGAGGCGCTCGAAAAATTCAAGGAAATCGAAAGAGACTTTCCTACGATCGTCCGTTCCTGGCGACATCCTCTGACACGAAATCTGATGGCGTCCGGACTGAGGATTTTCGAAGCCGAATGCAATCGCCGGGCGTTCGCGGGCTCATCTCTCATCGCGGTCGCTTGCGAACGTTACCGACTGGCGAAAGGCCAGTGGCCCGACCAACTCCAAGAGATCTGTCCCGAATATCTGGAAACTCTTCCCCTGGATCCTTTCAGTGGGAAACCGATGCTTTATCAAAGACTTTCCGATGGAATCGCCATTTATTCGGTGGGCAAAAATCGAATCGACGATCAGGGAGATCTCATTCGCCAGGAACTACCCGAGCCGCGCTCCTGGTCGCTGGATGCACAGGATTTTGGCGAAGCCTATCAACCTAAGGACACTGGCATTCGCTTATGGGATCCCGCGAATCGGGCCAAGAAAGCAGCAATTCTGCAGGATGTTCCGGGGGAAAAATAGGGATTTCCCGGAGTCCGCTATTGCTAAAAATATGGTCTAATCAGGTGTGGTGGAAATTGGCGATTTCTACCATGCGATTTGAACTGGACAGTTCATTCTCATCGGCAGGTGAAAGAGGCGACTCTCACCCCGAACCGTTTTTCGCTTGAGGTGAAATTGTTTCCTTGACCATTCGGGGTACAGGCACCGAAGCCCGAGCCAGTTCCCCTCAGTTCCCCGAATGGATTTCCCACACTTCGCGGAAGAAAAGTCAGAAAACCCCGAGAAATAATCAAAGGTCATCAAAATTCCATTTTCCACTATCACAAATTTGATGATCTGATGACCTTTCCTGGGAAAACCCTATATTTTCGACGCCACTTCCCACCTTCCCAAACCGTATATCAGAAATTTCCTGTAACTATTCGGGAGCCGAGCTCATCCAACAAAGCAATGAAGAAATTCCATCGCTAGCAGGTCAGGAGCAGTTGGGAATGGAAGGAATGTATTCGAGTACGCAGCCGAGTCCACCGGGGCCCTTCGATGAAAAAACCCTGCTCGCCAAGCTACGCAACGGCGATGCCGACGGCTTCGAATATCTGGTGCGTACCTGGTGCAGTCGGCTGCTGGCCGTGGCTCGCCGGATGCTGGCGAATGAAGAGGATGCCCAAGATTGCGTACAGGAAGCTTTCCTGCAGGCATTTCGCAAGATCAATGAATTCCAAGAGCGATCCGCTCTGGGAACCTGGCTGCATCGCATTCTGGTCAATGCCGCGTTAATGAAGCTACGGAGCCGGCAGCGCCAAGCGGTGGAGTTGGACGAGAATTTGTTGCCGCAGTTCGATGAGAGCGGGCACCGCGTTGGAAAATCGGCTAATCCCCGGTCCTCTGCGGAAGAGCTGGCCGTTCGTCAGGAAGTGCGGGAACAGGTGCGCGAAAAGATCGCCTTGCTTCCCGACGCCTATCGACTGGTACTGGTGCTGCGAGACATCGAAGGTTACGACACGGCCGAGGCCGCGCGAATATTGGAGATAACCGAAGTGGTTCTGAAGGTGCGATTGCATCGTGCCCGGGCCGCTTTGAAAAAACTGTTGGAGCCCCTGTGGAAGGAGGAACTGTTATGAACCCAGAAAAAATGCCTTTGCTCCTCACTTGCGAGGAGCTGGATAAATTCATCGTCGATTACGTCGATGGCAAACTCACGATCTGGGAGCGGATGAAATTCCGGCTGCATCTGACCGGCTGCGCCAAATGCCGGGCCTATCTCGAAGGCTATCAAAAATCGATTGCCATCGAAAAGAAGGTGTTCGAAGATCCCGATCGCTCGGCTACTTCCGAAGCGCCGGAAGAGCTGATCCAGGCGATTATTAAAGCCCGTCCCAAGTAATTTTCCATTTTGGAATTCCGCACGAGGAGACCTGTATGCACTACTTCTTAACGTCCCTGATCCTGGCATTGCCGCTGGTATTAATCACACCAATTTCCAACTGGCCGACATTGGCTCAAGAGGTTTCTCCGGAAGAGGAGTTTCCCCGTGCTCCCGAGTTTCGCGACGTCACCGATTGGATCAATGGCCAGGCGCTCAAAATGTCCGATCAAAAGAATAAGGTTACGATCATCGCGTTCTGGACTCACGGCTGCATCAACTGCGTCCACAATTATCCTCATCTGCGCGCCTGGCAGGAGAAGTTTAAGAATACCAAAGAGGTAACTCTCGTCGGCATACACACACCCGAATTCGATAGCGAAAAAGACGTGAAGAAAATTGCGGCCCAGGCAGACAAGCATCAGTTGAAATTTCTTATCGCCGTGGACAATTCGGGAGCCAACTGGCGCGCCTGGCAGAACCACTACTGGCCCTGCGTTTATGTAGTCGATGGACAAGGTAAAGTTCGCTACCGCTGGGAAGGCGAACTGGGTGAAGAGGGTTACAAGAAGGTCACTTCCGTGGTGGAAGCCGCTTTAAAAGAATTGCCGAAGAAGAATTAATGCGAGCGCAATTATTAGTTGGACCTCAGAAAACCTACGCGGTCCGCGTTCTTCTTCAATTATTCTCCGGAGATTCCCTGTAACCTTTTCTTCGGGCTGTAATCCAAGTAGGAGTAATGCTCGAAAACACTCTAGACGGCGAATGGTTCTCCGCTCGGGAATGAGATCGAGATGTAAAATTTTATTTGAGGAGTTTAGGATGAAAAAGACGATTCTCGCGGCCTTTGTGGTAGCTTCTTTCAGCGCCGTTTCCCTGACCGGCTGCGACGACAGCAAGACCAAGAGCACCGAAGGCAAAATGGATACGAAGATGAAAGGGAAGATGGATGACGGCAAGATGAAAGACAAAATGGACGACGGAAAGATGAAGGACAAGATGGACGATGGCAAAATGAAAGACAAAATAGACGACGGAAAGATGAAAGGCAAGATGGACGACAGCAAAATGAAAGACGGCAAGTAATCTCAGTCGACAACGACCGTCCGGGTGATGGTTTAAATCACCTCACCCAGCCCAGTCCCAAATCTTTTTTTGATTTACGTGTTCACTTCACAGTTACTGGTGATATCGATTCCCAGTTTTTCCAGCTTCGCCCGCAACGTTGGCCGAGTGATACCCAGAATGGCGGCAGACTGACTGAGATTGCCCTTGGTAAACCGAATGACTTCGGCAATCAGCTCGGTTTCCAGAAGAGCCAGCATCTCCTGATGTAGTTCGGTGCCCCCTTCCTCGAGGCGTTTTTTGATGAAGCCCCGCAACATCCCGGTCCAACTGCCGCTCTTTGTCACCCCCGATTCCGGCGTCGCCGGGCCACGGACTTCGGCGATCTCATCGGGTAGAAATTCCGGAAGTAAATTGGGCCCGACCGTTCGCAACAGCGCTTGCTTGATCACATTTTGAAGCTGCCGGATATTGCCCGGCCAGGGGTAATCCGTCAACAGCTGAATCACCTGTGGCTCGACCCCGGTGATCTTCTTCTCCAATTCAGATTCATAGCGTCGGATGAAATAATGAACCAGCAGCGGAATATCTTCGCGTCTTTCGCGCAACGGCGGCAGTCGGATCGTGCAGACATTAATGCGATAGAGAAGGTCTTCGCGAAACTTCTCGTGAGTGATCATGTCGTCGAGGTTGCGGTTGGTGGCCGTGATCAGGCGAACATCCGCACGGATGGTTTCATTACCACCCACTCGTTCGAACTGCTGATCCTGCAGCACCCGCAGAACTTTCGCCTGCGTCAGAGGCGTCATATCGCCGATTTCATCGAGAAAAATTGTACCGCCGGAACTCTGCTCAAATTTGCCAATACGTCTGCGATCCGCGCCGGTGAAGGAGCCCTTCTCGTGGCCGAAGAGTTCACTCTCCAGAAGCGTTTCCGGTATGGCCGCGCAGTTGACGGCCATAAAAGGCTTGTCGGATCGCTTGCTGTAGTGATAGATCGCTCGGGCCACCAGTTCTTTGCCGGTTCCATTCTCGCCGAGAATCAGAACCGAGACATTGGTGGAGGCAACCCGTCCGATGGTTTTGTAGACCTCCTGCATCGCGGAAGAGCGGCCAATAATCGTTTCGCCGGTAGAGTCGTATTCAATTTCCGGATCGGGCAACCGGGCAGGCACCCGCATCAAACGGCTGATCTCGCATGCCTTGTTGACGCATTCCAGAAGCTGATCGGGATCGATCGGCTTCATGATGTAGTCGAAAGCGCCCTGACGCATGGCCATGATTGCGGTTTCGGCCGTGCCGTGACCAGTCATCAGGATGATGGGTATCCGCGAATCTATAGCCTTGAACTTTTCGACCAGATCCAGCCCCGACATATCGGGAAGCCGCACATCACTAATTACCACATCGGGTCGGTCTTCATTGAAAGTGTACAGCCCTTCCGCCCCCGTCAGAGCTTCCCGGACTTCGAATTCGTCCGGCGGAAAAGCATAATGGAAGCATTTAATCACCAGTGGATCATCGTCGATGACAATAAGACGCTTCATGCGGAAATCACATATCTGCTAGGTGGGAACCGGTCGACTCTCCCTGTTAGTTTAAGACGATCGGTCCGCGTCGAGAATTTTTATTCTGATTGTTCTCCCGCCCATCTTAACAGCAATTCCCGGACAAGGTGTGCCAAATTCGAAAAAGCATTTGTCACACCGGAAATTCACTTTCCAGAGTGGTCTGACAAACTGGCCTCTCGTTTTAGAAAATCAGTCGGTTATATCGCGAAAATGTCGCGTGTCGTTTTGGGATCGCCATTACGATGAATTGGCACAAAGTCTGCATAAATAGTTTTTTGAAGATATTGGCTCTTTGAAAAATCTGGAAAAGATCGAGGAAACAATCGAAGAGCTTTCTCAAATTTAGGAGAATTCAGCCATGCGTAATCAAGTAGTTCCGAACCGCTTGTCTCAAACAGGTAACGGTATGCGTGGTGTTTCTCCCTTCACGGGTTTCCCACAACTGGCAAATCGTTATTTCTCCGATTTTGACCGGGCAATGGAACGATTTTTCAACAACCCCTGGCAGTTACAACAGGACAAGTTCGATGCGAATTGGCGCTGGGGTGTGGAAGTGGAAGACAAAGAAAACATGGTCGTAGTGCAGGCCGAAGCTCCCGGATTCGAAGCGGGTGACTTCGACATCCAGGTACACGATGGGAATCTTTCCATCAAAGCCTGCCGAAAACAGGAAACCAAGAAGGATCAGGAAACCAGTAAAACGGAATGCACGTACAGCTACAGCGCCGGACTTCCAGCTGGTATCGAGCAGGACAAGATCGAAGCGAGCTACAAGAACGGAATACTGACGATTCAGCTGCCAAAATCCCCGGCAGCGAAAGCGCTGAAAATCGCGGTTAAGAAGAGCTGACAAGAATTTCGGAGTACTTGCAGGCCAATTAGTTGTGAGATACTTCTGATTCGAGAGCGAGTGACGGATGAACGATTTCCTCCGTCACTCTTAATATATTCCTCGGAGTCGGCGCAGCGGGTTCCGGGGAGCAGTTGTTTATGGCAGAAGAGTACGGCCTCAACGAAAACCTCTTTCATCAGATTATGGAGATATGCCCCCACGCTTTCATTTTTGCGATTGAGGGGAAAATTGAATTTGTCAACTTCGAAGCCTGCCAGTTGCTCAATCGGTCTCAAACGAGCTTGTTACACCAGCCGCTTCGGGAAGTGGTTCCCTCCGAATTTCTCGCCGTCCTCAATGAGGATGAATTCCTAGCTGGGGGAGAAGGGGAAAAACGCGAGGAAATCATTCGATTCCATCCCGGAGATAAAGGAAAGGATCTCGAGGTTTACATCCGCCGACTCAAGGTCGGAGATAGGGAGGCCCGTTTGTTTGTCTTCCAGGATGTGACCGCTCGCATCGCCAGAGAAAATTCGATCCGCGAAAGCGAATCGAGAGTCACGGCGATCCTCGACACGGCAGTGGATGCCATCATCACCATCAATGACCGAGGAATTGTCGAATCCTTCAATCGGGCTGCTGAGCGGATATTCGGTTACTCGGCTAGCGAGGTGATCGGTCAGAATGTCTCGCTCCTTATGCCGGCCCCGGATCGAGAGCGACATGATGAATACATCGATCGCTATAAGCGGACCGGGGAAAAGCGAATAATCGGGATTGGTCGGGAGGTGATCGGTCGAAAGAGGGATGGAACGCTGTTTCCGATTGATCTGGCCGTGGGGGAAAGTCAAACACCTAAGCAACGCCGATTCGTCGGTATGATTCGAGATATCTCGGATCGCAAAGCAGCGGAGGCGCGCATTCGAGAGCAAGCCGATCTCCTGGATAAAGTCAGCGATGCCGTGATCGTGCTCGATCTGGAAGACCGAGTCCTTTATTGGAATCGAGGCGCTGAAAGGCTTTATAAATACCCAGCCAGTGAAGCGGTTAATCGGAAGCTCTCAGAACTGGTGGAGACGGAATCGACAAATGCTCTGATTGCGGCCCGGGAGCAGGTTCGAGAATTTGGAATCTGGGATGGGGAGTTCCGTCAAACGACAAAAGGGCAAAAAATAGTCGTCGAATCGCACTGGACGCTCATTCGAGACGATGGAGGCAAACCCATGAGCATAGTCGCCATTCATCTGGATGTCAGCGAACGCAAGGAACTGGAAGCCCGCTTCCTGAGAGCTCAACGTCTGGAAAGTATCGGGACGCTGGTTAGCGGTATCGCGCACGATTTGAATAATGTCCTGACGCCGATTTTGATGACGATCAAGCTCCTCAAAAAAGAGAAACCCGGGCTGGATCGCAGAGGATTATTGGAAACGGCGGAGTTGAGCGTGAATCGCGGTACCGCCATGATCAAGCAACTACTCACCTTTGCCGGGGGTATGGAAGGGGAGCGGACCACCGTTCAGCTCGACGAAGTGGCTTCGGAAGTGCAAACGATTCTGGAACATACGCTGCCCAAATCGGTACGTCTCGAAATCCGCTGCGCCCGCCCCATCTGGCCAGTACGCGGTGACCGGACGCAACTGGCTCAGGTAGTGATGAATCTTTGCGTCAACTCCCGGGATGCCCTGCCGGGGGGTGGTTTAATTGATATTTCCATCGAAAATCGCATCTTCAGTACGAAAACGATCAGCCAGTATCCCGGCTCAAAACCAGGAGCCTACGTAGTTCTTTCGGTGACTGATAACGGCACCGGTATCGCTCCCGAAGTTCTCGATAAGATCTTCGATCCCTTCTTTACGACCAAGGAATTTGGTAAGGGAACGGGATTGGGATTATCGACCGTCGTCGGCATTGCCAAAAATCATGGCGGTTTCGTCAACGTCTATAGCGAATTTGGCCGGGGCACGCGCATCAACTTTTTCATCCCGGCTACGCATTCGGCGGAATTGGCTCACTTACCCTTGGACGGGATCGCCGCTCAGAAAGGCAATGGGGAATGCGTGCTGGTCGTCGACGATGAACCGGCCATTCTGATGACAACGCAAGCCATTCTCGAATCGAATGGCTATATCGTTCGCACGGCGTCCGGAGGTGAAGAAGCCCTCGCGATATTCCGGAAGTATCCCAAGGAGATCCGCGTTGTAGTCATGGATATGATGATGCCGGGCATGGATGGTCCTACTACCATGCAGAAGTTGCATGAATTGGATCGCGATCTCAAATTCATCGCCACCAGCGGCCTGCGACCCACGACTCGGGCGGCCAGCATCATAAGTTCCGAAGCCAAAGCCTTCCTTCAGAAACCTTATTCCGATGAACAGCTTCTCCAGGCACTGAACGATATCCTGGCTTAAACTTTCCGCAGAGTAAATTTATTATCCACCCTGATCGCCATTCGGCGAGGCTGGCTGACTGGCCAAGCCCGTGAATTCTCGACTCTCTCAGCTTTTTTCCCCCAGCGCTCACTTGGTATAGCACTTGCATAATTGTTCGGTGTTGCCGACTTTTCAATTGAACAGAAACAATCCACTCTTCGGGTAGATCATGAAACAGATTATTGCTTCCCTTCTGGCAGTAGCCTTGGCAGCCGTTGGCCCGGTTGTCGCCTTCGGCCACTATCAGACCTCTCAGAATGAAAAGAAACAGAAGGCGGAGGAGAAAAAAAAGGTCAAAGAGTTGATGAGCCGGAAACTGGAACTCTCGCACAAACTCCTCACGGCGATGATTTTGAACGACACCCAAAGTGCAGTCAAATCAGCCAAGGATTTACTGGAGGTCAGCAAAGATCCCGCCTGGCAATCGCTCATACCCAAGGATCGTCTGGAAGAATACCAGATCTGGAGCGATTCGTTCCGCAAGAATATTCGCAAGATCGGCGAGAGTGCCAAAGAAAACAATTTGGACGGCGCCAAAATGGGCTATCTGGAGATGACTCACACCTGTTTCAACTGCCACACGTACATACGGGACTTCGTAATAACACGACTCGATAAGAACGATTCTGCGAAAACGAACCTGTTTGCGAATCGCTAGATCGAGAGATAAACCTCGAGCACTTTTAATAAGGAGACGAGTCATGGGATGGGCAGAACATCGAATAGGCGAGTTCCATCAGGGCCGGTCCTCCAATTGGATGGAACGGCGAGCTCTGGAGCATGCCAACCCGGTACATCTGATCCTGAGCGTCCTGGCCATGGCGACTTTCATTTATGGCTGCTGGATGCACGAATGGATCTTTATCGGACTGGCACTCGTTCTTTCAATTGTCGGTCACGTTTACTGCTGGACCTTTCCGGAGAAGGGTGAGATCTTACTCAGGGCTCCGACATTTGAGAGTAATCCCACTTCCGTCCGGCCGTGAGAAAGCTGGCCGGCGGTTCGGCCCGCGGACTATTGATCGGATATGACGCAAAAGAAATCGGACCTACCGAGTAAAATTTGCCCGGTGTGTCAAAAGCCGTTTACCTGGCGAAAGAAGTGGGCACGCTGTTGGGCCGAAGTGCGCTTCTGTTCCGAACGATGCCGCCGCTCAAGGCACAGTCGCTGATCATTTCTGAGAAGCATCCACATAGACATCGAGTTGCTGTCCGATATATAAAGGCACCGATTTTTCTGCCACTTTATATATCACTTGCAACACCCGCGTATCGACTCGTTCGCTACCCGAACCGGTAAGCGATTTTTTCGGAATGACATAGGGTTCGATGCGTACGAAACTCAAGGAAATTTCGGTCTGCGGATCGCCCCGCCGAAACGCTTTGGCCGGCAATCCGGGCTTGAAACGAGTCAAATCATTTTCATCCACATCCATACGGATGTGCAAGGTGGAGGTATCGCCCATAATGAACAACGCCTGAGAAGGAGGAATTCCGACGTACTCGCCGGGCCGAACATTCTTCTGAAGAATTTGACCGGAAATCGGAGCGTTGACAACGTTGCGTTCCAACTCGATTTTGGTCTGCATCAATAACGCACGCGATTGGTCCACCGCTCGTTGAGCGACGAGTTTATCGGGTTCCCAGGCTCCGGCTTCGGTCAGTTTCAAATCGGCTTCGGCTTTCTGAAGTTGCGCTTCCGACACAGCGACGGCATTCCTCTTGGTAATTAATTCTTCCTCGCCGATAGCCCCTGTTTTCGCCAACCTCTGCGCCCGATTGTACAGGTCCCGGGCATTATCGAGATTTGCCTGAGCCTCGAAATACTTGGCTTTCAATGGAGGAATCTCTTCCGCACGCGGCTGATCTCGAAGACGTTTGAGTTGCGCCTCCGCGGCGCTGAGATTTGCCGATCGAACGGCGTATTCCGCATTCAATTGGCGATCGTCCAAGCGCAGCAGGCGGTCACCTGCCCGAACCTGATCCCCAACGTTGACAAAAACTTCGGCAACGACCCCTGGCAAATGCGATCCGATTGAAATATTTTCCGAGCGCGGCTCTACAATCCCCGAACCGGCAATGCTCGAGCTAAAGGGATTCTTCGAGGGTTCGACGATGGGATTCAGCTTAGGTGGCGTCTGCTGCGATTTAGCTACATGCGCGGCGGCCAATCCCAGCAGGCCGATGGCAATCAACGGTAGCAAATATTTATGAAACACGTACCAGCTCCCAGGAATCGGAATTTCATGCACTCAGCGTTGCGACAGAGGCGCCATCGACTATTCTTTCGATCAAGCCATCGGCCATTTCCAGGATCCGATCGCCGAATTTATAGACTCGATTATCGTGTGTGACGATTATCACCGCGCGATCGGGTTTACAAGCGACCTCTTTCAAAAGTTCCATCACGGTCTGCCCCGATTTTCCATCGAGCGCCGCGGTCGGCTCGTCGCAGACCAGTAGCCGGGGCTCATGCACCAGGGCCCGCGCAATCGCCACCCGCTGCTGCTGCCCACCGGAGAGCTGTGCTGGCAGCGATCGAATCTTATCGCTCAACCCAACCTTCCGGAGCATCTCCGCCGCTCGATCCACTGCTTTGGTCCGCGACCAACCGGCGATAATCAGTGGTACCGCCGCATTCTCCGCGGCCGTTAATGCCGGCATCAGGTTATACTGCTGAAAGACAAAGCCGATGTTTTTGCTGCGAAAGGCGGTTTTGCGACCCCCTCGAAGTTTGGAGATGCATTCGCTGAGTACCCAGACTTCTCCTTCAGTCGGATCAAGAAGCCCGGCGATTAAAGAGATTAAAGTCGTTTTACCGCAGCCCGAGGGGCCAACCAGAAGCGTCATTTCTCCAAAGCGAACGTTCGTATCAATACCGCGCAGAACCTGTACGCGCGTATCTCCCTCGCCGAAGAATTTCTCAACACGTACGCAGCGGACAGCGGATTCCATCGACCACGCCTCGGGTTAGCGAAAGACCACTGCTGGTTCGAGAAAGAGAACTTTGCGAATACTGAGCAGACTGGCCAGTACGACGATGACTGTCACCGCCCCGGCAGCGATCAGCATGATCTCCCAGTACATATGGAAGCCTTTCAAGGCAGGCACTCCACCAGTGCCCTCGAAAAAAATGGCGGCTAAACCCATTCCCAATCCGTAACCAATACAGCCAACGGTAAAGCCTTGAGTCAGGATCATGCCAATAATTCGCAGATTGGAGAGTCCCATCGCCTTCAAGGCTCCGAACTGCTTGAGATTTTCGAGAGTGAAGAGGTAAAATGTCTGCCCGGCAATTGCGACCCCCACTACGAATCCCAGCATCACCGTGATGCCGAAGTTCACCGGAATACCCGTTGAAGAGAGATAGAATTGAATCGTCTCCCAACAGAAAGCCTCCTGGGTTACCGCTTTCAATCGCGTCTGTTGTTGAATCCTCTGGCACAGATCATTGTGATTCACCCCCTCCTGAGCTTTAACCACCAGGAAGGTCAATAGCCGTCGTTCGGGAGGTGCGAAATTCAGAGCGTTCGAGTAACGGGTATAAAAGATAGCGTTGGAAAGAAATGGAGGATTTGCTTCACAAATGCCGACGACTACCGCCCGACAGTCATTCATCTCCAGCACTTGCCCCAACCGAAAGGGCTGACCCGGCCAGAGGTAGTTATAACCGATGGTATCCACGATCACAGCATCGGGCTTTTTGAGATCGGCAATATCTCCCATTACCAAGGTTCGGGGCAAACCGATTAAGCTGTTGTCATCAACTCCGATCAGGATCACCTGTCGGAAGTCGCCTTTAACCCCCTGCTCGTTGCCCTGAGCCAACCTGGCACGAATGCTTCCTTTGAACAGTCGTACAGCCCATTCCACCCCGGCCACACTGCGAACTCGATCCACATCGGTATCCGCCAGAGGCAATGCTTCATCGATGTAACGGGTATTGGGATCCATCACCCAGATATCGGCCTCGCGGACATCGCGAATCACACTGGTGGTACGCGCCATCAGACTGATGAAAATGGAGATTTGGTGTGCCATCAAAAGAGAGGCGAAAGTCACTCCGAAAATAATCCCCAAGTACTTGGCCCGATCTCCCGTGAGCATTTTGAGTGCAAGCCAAATCATCAATTAGCTCCGGGTATGACCCCAGTTTACAGAGCCGATCAATTTAACGTCCGCGGGACTGATTGAAGTACTCAGTTTCTCCGCACCCTACTCCGACAGTGCGTCATCGTGATGTAAGGTGTAATCCACGTCAAGTGCAGCCTGATCAGGAGTTCGATTTCTAATCGGGATTACTACACGCGAAGGATAACTGCTCTAAGAGAAACTTAAAAGAACTGAAATGTCCCCATTCACCATAGTTAGCAAGGGTGGGGACGCCGCTGTCAAGTGTCCGGACAACTTTCATCAAAATTTCAGACTCAATGGATTCGAATTATTGAATGGATTGCAGGAAGTGGCAATCAGGCAGCGAACTTCGATTCCTCATCATCCTCCAGACGGTCGCTTCGCCGCTTACGATATCGGCTCAGTCGGCCCTGGCCGTTCTCTTCGATATGGAACAAGGGCAGGCCTATCCCCCAAATGATTGCCGCAAATCTCAAACCTCCGACCGTTACTATGCCCAATCCGGAAGCAATGTGACTATCCATTCCTGCGGCTTGCAAGCCCAGATAAAGCGTCGCTCCCACCAGGGCCGCCGTGGCGTAAAGTCGGCCACCACGCATAACCAGGGGAATTTCGTTGGTCATCACATCGCGGATAATACCGCCGGCACACCCAGTGACCACTCCCATCATGGCGGCAAGAATTCCGCCATGACCAGCCTGTTCGGTGATCTGCACTCCGACGATGGTGAACACGGCCAGACTCAGGCCGTCGCCGGTCAGAAGCAATTTTTGCGGGGGAGGCCAGATCCGAACGTAGATCAAAGTCAAAAGAGCGGACAAAATGATCACGTAAAGGAAGATGGGATTTTCCACCCAGAAGATTGGATGGCGATTGAGTAAAAGGTCCCGGATGGTTCCGCCGCCCACCGAGGTGACGATCGCGATAACCATCACGCCCATGAGATCGAGATTTTTGCGACCGGCAATTAAAACGCTACTTATGGCCGCGATTGATACACCGCTGATCTCCATAATTCTCAGAATCGTCATCGCCAGTCTCAATATGCGCAGTTTTTTTGAGGTCGCTATCAGGGAGGACAAGTCCACCCGTCGGGGGTTCGCGAGAAATTCCCTGATTGGCCCTTATGAGGGCGCCAGCCATTTCTGTCAAGTCCGTTCGAGAGGCAACGGATACGGAATTTCTCTCTACTCCGGTTTTGAGGGCGCGGGAAGCGAAGACGAAAGTCCGGCCAACTCGGTCAAGAGGGTCGGATTTCCCGTGAAAGGCTTCTTACCGGTCTGAGCCCAAATGATGATTCCCTGGGAATTAATCACGTAGGTGCCATGAATTTCCCATTCTTTGCGGCCCTCACCGGCCGGGGCATAAACGCCGAATTTCTGGGCGATCAAATGATCCGGATCGGTTAGGACGGGAAATTTAAATCGGCCGTATTCCGCATAGCGTTCCTGCGTCAACTGGATCGGATCGGAACTCACGGCCAGAACTTCCGCACCGGTTTCACGAAAGTAATTGTAATCTTCATTGAGACCAAATAATTGACTGACGCAATGGTCGCACCAATAGCCCAGGTAAAACACCAATACTACAGGTCCTTTTTTCAACTTCTCGCTCAATCGAACATCATTGCCGTCAGCATCCTTTAAGGTGAAATCGGGGGCCGGCTTACCCAGCAGCGGGTGAGCTTGCGTGGCGACCAGCTTCTCTCGATTGGATTCGATCAACTGGGTAAGGGTGCCGCTCAAAGGCATCGGCTTCGTTTCGCGAAGATCCATCTGCGCCATCTCGGCGAGGTTCTCCTTACCGATGCGCGTGAACCACATCACACAACCCATTGCCACCAAACCCAAGATGATCCAACAGACCGCCTGGGGAGAGGAACTCCGACAAGGAGCGCAATAGTCCGGATCTTCAGATGTTCTCATGATGTAGGCCTCGCACAGGCGCGACTATCTTTCTGGTATTGCCACCAAACGGCTATCAAAGGCAGGAACACCACAATACAGATCGCTCCGATCTCGGTAGCACTCAATTGCGATATCGAATGGTGGTGTTCTGCGGATTTTGGCTTGCAACAGGGACCGGGAGTGAGG
This sequence comes from Telmatocola sphagniphila, assembly GCF_018398935.1. GTDB lineage: Bacteria > Planctomycetota > Planctomycetia > Gemmatales > Gemmataceae > Telmatocola > Telmatocola sphagniphila. Next base: position 4,047,312 of record NZ_CP074694.1, read on the forward strand.
GGTGCAATCAGCGGCACGACACTTTTACCCTCATCGATGAACTGAACCAGGATCGGCGGTACGGGTTCGCCGCCATGGTTGAACTCGACTCGACAATCCAAAGTGTTCGGTTTGGGACATTCCACCCGGCCGTTTTCGTCTGTCTCGCCCTCGGCCCATAATTGTCCATTGGGCAGAAAGATCTTCAACTTGCAAGGCAACGGGCTGCGATCTTCTTTAATGATGCGAATGCTGAGAAAACCGTTCTCCAGAGTGAATGTGGCTTCCGGACCTTCGGCGCGTGCGGAGAAAGGGGCGAATAAAAAAAGAACAACAGCAGCAATTATTCTCGACCGCATTTCCGCGCATCCTAAAGAGATTTCCTTTCTTTAGTATACGCAAATGGAGCTGGCTCCGAGAAAGCGAAAGAGTTCTGGACGCAAATTTTTATGAGAGCATCAACGGCAAAGACGGTTCGTTATTGAGGAAGGACGTAATTGAAGCCTGTGGACGAGCCCGACTGACCAGTACATCCTCTCGCCCAGTCTGTTCTGTCTGAGTCGAAGCGAACAAGGGCGTTACAGTTGCGATAGTCGCTGGAACGGATGCGATCTGAACGCTGTTACCCGAGGCATTGAAATAGTTCACCGAACCATCGTTGGTCGTCGCTACGATCTTGGCGGTCCCGGTTGAGGTATTAGTGGTGACATTGACACCGGTTGAATTGCTGCCGAATGCCATGAAACTAAGCGTCAGGACCGGACTACCGCTGATGATCGAAAATGCTTCGATGTGACTGGCCCCCAAAGCAGAGCCGGTGATGATGGAAGCCTTGCCATTACCACTGATATTCCCTGCCGCGACGCTGACGCCACCTATGTAACCAGCGGCATAAGCGTAGAAGCTTACCTGGGGATTGGGGTTGGTGGAGTTGGAGACATCGAACACCTTCACGTGTCCCTGCGTTCCAAATCCCGAACCGGTAATGATTTCGTCGTAGCCACTACCCATCACATCCCCGGCAGCGACGGAAATGGCCCCATTGTAGCCGGGGTAGGTCAGGAAACTGCGCAGCAAAGTCCCATTGTTTCCATCGAAAACCTGGACGTGTCCACCCCCTCCCAAACCGGCTCCAACAATAATTTCCTGAGTGCCATTACCCAGTACGTTCCCGAGTGCCACACTCACTCCTCCCAGGAACGAGGGATCGAAAGCGTAAAAGGAGAATTTCAGACTGCCCGTCGAGGGGTCGAATACCTGAATCAGAGGGGGACTGCCGTAAGCTCCGGCGGAAATTTGTAGCACCGAAGACCCGTAGTAATAATCAGAGGTTTGACCGCTGGTGCCGTTTCGATTTTGGTCCAGACCATTCCCGGCCAGATCCTTCGCGGCATTATTGATCACCAGGTTGTAGCGTCCGCCTACAGTTCCGTTGGCGAAATGAATGTCGAATTGCGTGTTATTCGAACCGGCCACCGCCGTGATCGAAGTAATCGGTACGGTACTGCCGTTGGGCGAGGTAATACTGACTGCATTCTGCAAGGAAGCGATGTTGATCGCCGAACTGAAAGTTACCCGTACGTTGTTCAAATTGGTGACCGCACTCCCCGAGAAAACCGACGACGTGACATAAGGGCCACTGACGGTGGGGCTGGAGGTTACCGGTGCAGAACTGGACATACTGGCCGCGACCGCCTTAGCGAGATCGAGTTTGCCACCGGTTTTCACTTTTCCTTGAAGGCCGGCAACAGGATCGACGTTCTGCTCAATGTCTGCAATGACTTGCTGGTAAGTCCAGTTGGGATGCAGACTATAGATGAGCGCCACGGCGCCGGTCACAAACGGTGCCGCCATGGAAGTGCCCGAGTAGTAGGCATAGCCGCCATTGAGCGTGGTACTCAAAATGCTGACGCCGGGAGCGGCCAGATCCACAGTATTCGGACCGTAATTCGAAAAACTGGCCAGGTTATTATTGGAGTCGATGGCCGCGACTGTAATGACGTTGCTGTAGCTATAACTGGCGGGATAGTCGGGATTGGTGTCGATATTCGTACCACTGTTTCCGGCGGCAGTGACGATGATCACACCATGATTTTGAGCATTTTGTATGGCGGCTGCCATTCCGGGGTCGTAAGCTCCGCCGGAGAAGCTCATGTTCACGACTTTGGCGCCATTGGCCACGGCGTAGTTCAGAGCACGAATCGCGTTACTCATCTGACCGTTGCCCGAAGAATCGAGAAACTTCAGAGCCATGATCTTAACGTTCCAATCGACTCCGGCGACACCGATGCCATTGTTTCCCACGGCTCCGATAATCCCGGCCACGACGGTACCATGCCCGTTGTCGTCCATCGGGTTGGCGGTGTTATTCAAAAAATTGTAGCCCAGGCCCGACCAGATGTTACCGGCCAAGTCGGGGGCGTTGTAGTCGACGCCGGAATCAATGGTCGCCACCAGGACACTTTGAGCGCCTGTGGTTATCGACCAGGCACCCGCCGCGTTGATATTCTGCAAAGCCCACTGGCTGCTGGAGTAGGGATCGTTGGTGATGCTGGCGGCCGCCATGGTCACGGTATAGTCGGGTTGGGCAAACGTAACATTCGAATCGGCCCAGTAATAGGCCAGAGCCTGCTCGACGTTGAAGCTACTCTTGAGATCGATTCGATATTCGCCGTTGCCGAGATCGACGGCATCTTGGGCGGGAGTTCCAAAAGTAGCCGGGGAATTCGTCCAACCCACGATGATCGAATGGGGATCATAAGGAGCTGAATTGATCAGCGAGATGGGTGTGGCTGCGCTTAAAAGATCGCGTGCTTCAAGAGCTTCCACCCCCAGAGGACGGGTGGTCTGTGGGATTCGCATGGTGCCTTCTCAGGGTGATAATCTGCATAAACTTTGACGGTCGGCTAAACTTAACCGGTGGTTGCTAAAGTGCTTTGCGCCGGGGTTCTGCCATCTGCACGCTCCATGCTAGTTTGAAACGTTTTAGCCGTCAAAAGGAAAGAACCGGTAGTGCCGTCCGGGATAAGTCTCTGGTGGTCGGACAATCCGCAGAAACGCCAAGGTCGAACTGTTCCTAAAAGAATGTTGCGGTTTGGTTTAAAGAAATGAATTAAGCGAGTTCGCACACACTAAAGCAAGGACATCGGAAAGGATGTGCGATTCCCAGAGTATTCCGCAGGGATAAGTTACGATTTAGCTACGCAACGCCGTATTTGGAAAAAGGGTTGAGAATTTATGTCGGCGGGTTGGAAAATGCTGGAAATAAAAGTTATCCGGTACACTATCATATCCTACCATGAGCGACGCCGGGACTCTTCAAGATTCGTACCGCCACTGCTGGAGGGTGGTTCAACAGGCGCGGAGCAACTTTGGTTTTGCCTTTCTCATTCTCCCCCGATCGCAGCGCCGGGCCATGCATGCGATTTATGCCTTCATGCGTATTACCGATGACATTGGGGACGATTCCGTCACAGCGGAAAAAGAATTGTCGTTGAACCTGTGGGAACAGCAATTCGAAAGCATGCTGCGTGGGGAGTATCATCACCCGATCCACCCCGCCCTTCACGATACTCTGAAGCGTTATCCGGGTATCGATCCGCAGTGGTTCCGAGAGGTATTTGCCGGAGTTCAATCCGATCTGGCCCCAAAAAGTTATTCCAGCCTGCAGGAGTTGAATCAGTACTGCTATCAGGTGGCCGGGGTTGTGGGTTTAATCTGCCTGCCGATCTGGGGTTGCGCTTCGAGATTCGCCTATCCACTGGCCATCGCCGCCGGGCAAGCATTTCAGCTGACGAATATCTTGCGGGATCGCGATGAAGACCAGCGGAATCAACGTGTGTATTTCGATCCTTCGCGAATTGCTCTTGCGGATCTGGAGACACAAATCGAAGAGGATTATCGGAAAGCCCTGGGGTTGCTGCCGTTACTGCCACTACCCGGTCGAGCCATATTCGAAGTGATGTGGAACACCTATCATTCGATTTTTCTGAAGTTGAAATCGCGAAATTTTGAACCGGGATCAAGACCACGAATTTCGAAAACCCGCAAACTGGCGATTTTTGCCCGGGCACTGCCGACTCGATTGGGTTGGTCCATAGTCGTCCCGAAAGCTCAAAAAAAAGATCTCCTGAAACACCCTCCCCAACCCAAATCCGTGCTTGTGCTTGGCGGCGGCCTGGCGGGACTCTCCGCGGCCGTGAAACTTGCCAGCTCCGGCCATCAGGTCACCTTACTGGAATCGAAAAATCGGCTGGGGGGACGGGCGGGTTCTTTTCAGGATGCGATTAGCGGCCAGAAAATCGATGCCTGCCAGCACGTCACCTTGGGCTGCTGTACCGCCTTCGCCGAGTACTGTCGCATTACAGGAACCGAAGAGTTGCTCGAAAAGCAGAGCGAGCTCTATTTCCAGGCTTCCGATCGCCGCGTCGATATTTTTAGCGGGGATGCTCTTCCCGCGCCTTTTCATCTGGGCCGGGCCTTCCTGCGGTTGCGATTTCTGACAGCTCTGGAAAAGATCCAGGTAGCCTATGGGCTTTCGCATCTGGTCAGAAAGTCCGCACAGCAAGATCCTCCTTTTTTGCCCTGGCTAAAAGCGCATTATCAATCTCCAAGGACCATCGAAAGATTCTGGAACGTGGTTCTGGTCAGTGCGCTCAATATGCGTGTGGAAGAAGTCGGGCTGAAATATGCTCGCAAAGTCTTCCGGGAAGCCTTCTGGGTTAATCGGGAAGGACTGAATATCTCGCTCCCTAAAACATCACTCGATTCCCTCTACGGCGAGACGCTGCGTCATTGGTTCGATCGCCACTCCGTTCGGCTGGAGTTGAATGCAGGAGTGCAGCAGATTTCATTCGACCGCTATCATCGAGCGACCTCAGTCACCCTGCATGATGGACGGCAGTTTGCAGCCGATGCAATCATTTCCGCATTACCCTTTGAAAGGCTCCTCGATCTCCTACCGCATGAACTCGTAGGTAATCAAATGAGCTCCGATCTGGCGAAACTGGAATTCTCCCCGATCACCAGTGTTCATCTGTGGTTCGATCAATCGATCCTGCAGCGACCCCACGTTGCACTGGTCGATTGCCTCGGCCAGTGGATATTTAATCGGGGGGAGAGTTCACCGGGTGAATACTATTTGCAAGTGGTAATTTCCGCGAGCAATCGCACCTTCCCCGGCAAAAGCAACGACGAGATCAAATCGGCGATTCAGGAAGAATTGAAGCGTCTCTATCCCCTGACAGAGCGGGCGCGATTGCTTCGTTCTAGAGTTGTGACCGAACGCCGGGCGACCTTTGCCCCTGTTCCCGGCGTCGATCGACTAAGACCGGGACAGGATATCGGCTTTAAGAATTTTTTCTTGGCGGGAGATTACACTCAGACCGGTTGGCCAGCCACTATGGAAGGGGCCGTCCGCAGCGGTTTTCTCGCTGCGGCTCGGGTAGCTAGCAGCTGATCATTCCTGGGGCTTGATGGTAATCGCCAATGGATCGATCCAGGCTTTGTTATCCGCGTTGTAGTAGAGATAAGCTCGGCTTGCGGGTCCCCGATAAACGCCCGGGGTTTCACAAACGAGATCAATCTTCAATTCCAGCTCTGCTTTGGGAGCCATTTCGCGCCAGTAGAGTACCAGTTCGCGACCGCGGATTTCAAAGTAACTGATCTTGTTCTCTTCCCTCAAGCGAGTGAGTTGCTTGAGATCGGTGGGAACTTTCGAACCGGCAGGGAGTCCCAGGATCGCCACCGACATGCCGTGCCCTTTATCGAGCTTGTTCTTCAACTTCATCGACATTTGAAGAGTGTCCCCCTCTTTCGCGACGGCTTTATCCAGACTCGTCTTCAATTCCAGGGCACACTCGTCCGAGCTCAAGGGCCTGGCCGTTCGACATTCCCAGGCGAGGGTATAGGGCAGCCCCTGTTTGGTATCGAGTTCCAGGCGAATATTTTTATTTTCGCCCTTGGTGAAGAGTTTTTCCGGGTCCATTACATCGAGTGTGATCACCTCGCGGTCAGCCGCACTAAAAACCTTTTCGGCGACTTTCTTGTCATTGACAAATAGAGTCAAAGTGCCCCCTTCGGGCATTTTCTTCTGGTCCTTCGTGTAGGCAATCAGTGCTTTCAGAGCCAGGATGGTCGATTGTGTTGAACCAAAGCCGCCATAGCCGCCGCGTTGCCTCCCTAACCAGCGAATGGCCAACTGAATATTTTCGGTGAACAGTTCGGGACGGTTTGCCTTTAGCAAGGCCAGCACGGCCAAGCTGGTGGTTTCGATTTCGAGATCACGCCCCCCCGAGGAAGTGATGCTGGTGACCGCACCGGTAAATCGTCCGTCGGGCTTCAATTGTTTTTCCGTCGCTTTCTTCATCCAGGTAAGCCCGGCTTCGGTCTTACCGCGGTTGAACAATGCGTTGGCTAAGAGCGACAGGAAATACGGATCGTTCTCCGACTGAGCTTTCTTCTCGAGGGCTTCGAATTCCTTGCTGAGATCGATTTTCTCTTTGTTTTCGAGATCGCTCTCGGTGAGAGCCCAGACAATGTACGCATCCGTGACATGCTGGGGGGCTCGACCGAATGTATCGAGTGCTCGCTGATTGCGCTTGAAGCTGCCATTGCCGTCGCGCTGACTCAGCAGGTAATCCCGGGTCCGCTTTATCATAAGGGGATCGACCTGCTGAACGTGAGACATATCGACGAACTGCAGGAGACCATAAGCTGTCAAAGCTTCATGGGGAGGAGCAGTGCCGCCAAACCATTCGTAGCCCTGCCGTCCATCGTTGGTGACCTTCATGCATTCGAAGGAGGTCAGTTTCTGATAACCCCTTTCGAGCAGGTCCTTGGCTCGTTTGCTGACCTCCGGCTTGGCCTGATCGCTGGTCGACAAATAATCCAGGATCAGCGTATTCGGATAATTGGAAGTCGAAGTTTGTTCGAAACATCCGCAGGGCTCCCGCAACAAGCCATCCAAGCCCGCTTGGAGATCGGCCAGTGTTGTCGGGAAGAGCTTCACCTGAACTTTCATGGTTCCAGGAAGAATGTCGCCAGGAACTTTAATCGTGGGTGTCGCCTTCTTATCCAAGAGATCGCTGACCTGACCGCTCACGGGAAAGCCATCCGGCACCACAGTCATGTGGCGGAGAATATGATCGCTGGGAGCGTCCAGACTGGTCGCATCCAGTTGCAGCGACAGGCTTCCGGAAGTCACTGCCGGTTTGAATGAATAGACTTTGCGATTCTTGCCATTGGCATCTAGAGCAATCGAATCGACCCAGCGGTCCCCTTCGCGTCTCAAGTCGCTCGGTAACAACTCCAGTCCTTGAGGATTCACCGAGAATTTGACTTCGCGCTGGGTGTCGGAATCGTTGACAATCCGAACAGGTACATCGACCTGATCCGCACTGGAAATTTCCACGGGCAGTTTCGGATCGACGCTGAAAGGTTTGCGAGCTTCGATGGTGGAAACATTCGCGGCCACACGACCATCGAGTGTATGACCTGCCACCATCACCTGATACCGTGTGACATCATCGGCGAGATCAAAATGTATAGTGATCTTACCGGTATCCGGGAGCACAATCACTGGGTTCCAATACACGGTCTCTGTAAAGTCATTGCGCAGTTCGGGATTCGTCGCATCGGGCGTTTTCGTATGAGCATATTCGCGAACCACTAGGGCCCCGGGCATTACTTTTTGCATAGCGACGATTTGCCCGTTAACTTCCTCCCAAGCGGCCAGAAAATTCGCGGGAGCTGCTAACCCATTCGGACTGCGGAAGCCGCCTCCGCCTGGACCGCCAGCACCACCCCCGATGTCAGGGAAGAAGCCACCACCACCCATCCCCGGCCCCGCGAAGCCGCCGGCCATGGGAGCTGCACCGGCTGCCATAACTTTCCGTTTACCGTCGAATTGTTCGCGATCCTTTGCCATGTCGCGATTTTTATCGAGATCTCCCGCCGGCTTCTGAGCCTGCTTCATCATCGCATTACGGGGCATCATGGGCCTGGCCATGTCCAGCTTCTTGGCATTATCGCCTCCTTTCAGGGCTTCCGGAGCGCCAACACCTTTATTCCCGCGGGCGATCATGGGAGCCATCCGCATTTCCGCTTTAGCAACCGGACCACCACCGAAACCTCCAAACCCGCCGCCTTGGGCGCCAGGAGCACCCCCAAAACCACCGCCGCCAAATTCCATCTTTTCCATCGGATTCATGGCAGCACCCGGCCTGAGTTCCGCTTCTTCCCGGAGCATCTGATCTAGATCGTCTTTGAAGATTCGAGCAGCTCCTATGGCCGCGGGTGCTGGCATCGTCGTCGCATCTCGAGAGAAATCGAGCGGTTTTTTGGTCACCTCGGAGCGATTCACGAGCAAGAAGGCGACTAGCGGAATCCCCGATAGTATTAATCCGACCCAGGCGTAGGACCCCAACGGCTGATGCTTGCGGATCCGACGAACCAGGGTAATGGTTACCACAAGCAGACCGGTTAAGAAAAGGATGATCTCGGCCACTTTCAAGGGCTCTTCGAGATCGACAGATGCCGGGGCGGCTCTCAATTCGCGCTCAGCGGCGAGATAAGAACTCTCGGCCTGAGTTTCTGAAGAACTCAGTTGCTGATATTCCTTCTGCGAGCGCATCTGAGCCAGGAAAGCATTCAAATCATTGCGGGATTTATTCAGTTTTGCCTGATAATCTTCTAACTTCGGCTGGTACTCCGCCAGGAATTTCTGCCGTTCTAGAAACAACAAATCCGAAGCGGGTTTGGTCACCTGACCCGTGCTGACCAGAAGTCGCTCGGCTTCCTGCTTCTCGGCGACATTGCTCTTACTGGCCACGAAGGCCGTAGGGTTCTGCTCGGCAAAGCGGCGCCAGCCCTGAGTTCCGAGCAGATTATCCAGCGCCTTGGCCGCTTTGGGATGGTCGCTGAGCAGGAAGTCCGCATGCTCCAGATCTTCAGGTTTTTTGACTTCCCCCGCCAACAGGAAATGAGTCGGCATCAGACGATCGGTCTTGTTATCCGCCATCGTGATCACACTCTGATTCACGACGCCGACCATCAGTACTGCGGGGAGCGGGGAATCTTTTTCGTTCTTACTGGAAATCTCCAGCCCCACTCGAGAGCCCGGGTTGTAGCGATTCTTATCGGGTTTAACATTCAGAATCAGATTGTTCGGGGTTTTGCGGAAGACCAGGCGCTCGGCCAAGGGAATCAGATTGCTCTCGCCGTTGGCGGCAGTCAAGTCTTCAAACACGGTGACGCGAATCACTCCGCCGAGATTGACTCCACCGCCAAGTTCGATTTTAGTGGGCTTGTTCGGTTCAATATTCAGCAACTGATGATCGAGCAATTTGCCCCGGCCATAGGCCCCCACTACCAACCGGCGTTTCTCCCGAGGAGTTTGAATTTGCACGCGAATTGGGGCATCCCCCGAAGTTACTTCGTCCAGGGCAGTTAACACGACGCCATCCGGTTTCACGGTGGGTAATACGAAACCGTCCTTCGGCTCTTCGATGTTCAGCGGGCGTTCGACCTTCAGGTAATATTTGACATTGGCCTGGGGCTTGAAAGTAAAGGAACCCTGGCCTCGGCTGACACCCGCTTCAGAGGTATCGGTCAAAGTCTGAACGTCCGCGATCTTATTTTTACCATCAGTGATGTAACCCTTCAGATCAGCCGGTTTGCCATAAGGCGTGCGGACCTGGAAGTAAACCCGATTGTCCAGTTCGGCGATGAGATCGCCCCCTTCCGGATAGAAATCGACATTCAATTGCCGGCCAATAATCGGGATCGGCCGGGAGATGACCTCGGGACCCGTACCATCCATATAAGTGATGCTGAGAGTGCCCTGCCCAGATTTGATTTCCTTGGGCAGTGTGAACTTCAGGTTCACAACTCCCTTGTCATCGGTGGTCTTGGGGGCGTTGACAGGAACATTGACACCATCGACGATGGCGGAAACGAATATAGTCTGATTCTTCAGTGCGCCGCCTTCGGTACGGCTGGCTTCGGAGCGGACCTGAACGATGTCTCCCGGGCCGTAGGATTTGCCATCGAATTCGAGCTTTTTGAAGAATTTATCAGGCACGTATCTGTTGACGATAAATTTTCGCTTTTCCAGTTCCTTGTAGTCATTCATGACGACCAGGGTGTACTCGCCGCCGGGAGCGCCTTCGGGAATGATCCATTCACCGACGCCGATGCCCCGAATCGGTGGGGAGTTAGCCAGTGCTATGGGCATTCCCTGTTCGTTGATCACTCGGCCATTACCGGCGGCGAGAAGCTGTTCCGATCCATCCGGCTTGACGACTTTGAATCGTACCATCTGATCTTCGGGTGGCGGAATCAAAGTCGAACGCTCGAGTGTTAGACTTCGGAACCGGAGGGTCTCGCCGGGTTGGTAGAGAGGTTTATCCGTGGCGAGGTGGGTAATGAAAACCGGTCGGGCCAGCTTCAATTTTTCCACCAACTTCGCCCCGACATCATCTTTCATCTTGGCGGTGATTTCCAGCGTCAATTCATCGCTGGGTTTCACATTTTTCCACGCCGATACCGGCAGTCGGAGAGTGGAGGTGGTGTCGGGATTCTGCAGGGAAACGCTGTAAATCTCTTTTTCGGCTTGATTGCGAATGACCAGACTGATCATGGCCGGGATCAGCGGTTGATTCGCGCGATCCAGCGTGGTGACTTTCCACTCGTTGGGCGCGCCGGGCATCGGCCGTTCCGGTCCACTGAGCTTGATGACGACTTTTCGAGAAGAGAGTTCTTCGACGAACTTCTTACCCTTTTCTTCAGCAGCCTGAGTCGTGGCCTCATAGCTCTTCTGGGCCAGGAGAATTTCTGCTTCCAGTTTGGTTCGTTCGTTCCGGAATCGATCGGCGTACTCCTGCCGTTTCTGCGCAGCGAGAGCAAACGAATTCTTCAGGCTCGCGACTTCGGCGGCCTGACGATTTCGTTCGGCGGTCTGCTGATAATACGGAACGCCCACGACACCTGCGGCCGCGAGGAGGCTGGCCGCAATCAGGAAACGAAGGATTCGATGCGATTTGCGCGTCGGTACGCCGGGTTGAGCAGTGGCCAACTGCATTTCGGTGGGTGCCCGGAATTCGACGTTGGGGAATTCCTTGCTGGCCGCTTTGGTCAATTTGGCTTTCCAGGCTTCGGCCAATTTGATCAGTCGATCGCCATCCGGCCCTTGCAGGTAAGCCTCGAGTTCGGTCACCTGCTCCGGTTCCAGTAAGCCGTACTGATGATCGAGCATCAGAGCTTCGTAATACGCTTGATCGCGAGTCGTCATGATCGCACCCGTTTCAAAGTTTGAACCGCATCTCAACCGGGAATGCCGGGAGTCGCGGAAGGTATCTCGTTACGCCAGTTTCTGTCGGAGTTTCTGCAATGCGGATCGCATTTGCGTTTTCACAGTTCCGACTGGGCTGGATCGGATTTCAGCGATTTGCTCGTAGGTCAATCCGCCGTTTTGCCGAAGCAGGAAGACTTCTTTTTCTTCCTCCCGCAAACCGAGGATGGCCTGACGGAGCAATTCCAGATCTTCCTGATCCTCTAGCGGTTGTCCTGGGCCGATGTCGCGTCCCATAATCATGGTTTCGTCCCCTGCGATGGCCCGGGAGCGACGCTTCCAGGCGGAACGCTGATAATCCTTGGCGGCGTTGAGTCCTACGCGAAATATCCATGCTCGGATATTCTGCACATCCGTTAAACTCGCTCTCGCCCGCCAACACTTCAAAAAGGCTTCCTGTGTCGCGTCGAAGGCGTCTTCCCGGTTCCCCAACACATACACCAGCGTACTGACGAGTTCATCGCGAATCGTATTAAACGTGCAAACCAATAGCTCCTCGCTGGCAATAGGCGGGTTTCCACCGCTTGCCGCGCTAGCATCTTTTGGAGCAGCACGCACAGTTTCCATGTTGGGTTCCACCTAAATGACGAAGGGAGTTTCGCTAGGGATTGTGCTATTGGAAATTATTTGAAGAAAAGAGGAAACTCACCAACAGCGACCAGGAAAGCTAGATAATACTAAAAAATTGAAGAAAATATGCCGAACGTGTCAATTTATATTCCGACAGGATTTTTTGTAACGAAGTTATCGCAGGCCGGAGAGAAGGGTATCTATCGGATGCCCCAACGCCCGATAAAGTCGGAATTGAGCTCGATTATAATCGGCTATGGCCGCCTGATAATCGCTATTGGCCTGAGCCATGGCTTGCATGGAAGCGACCACTTCCTGAGGTCGAACGATCAATGTCAGCAGATTACCGACACGTCGAGTTTGGGTCATCGCCTCAATGTTTTTAGCGAGCAATTCGCGCGCCTCGTCGTAGGCGGGTTCCGCCACTAACAGTCGTTCTGCGGCCGACGTCACGGAGGCATAGGCCTGGATCACCTCGGCGGCCACGCGATCCTGAATTCGAAATAGTTCCAGAAGGGCTATTTCGTGTTCCGTGCGCTTTTCCTTGATGCGGACGTAGTTACCGAGTCCGAGATTCTGCAACTCCCAGATCACCTGGATGTCATAATCGAAGCGACCGCTCATACTACCGAAGTTCCCAGCACTACCCGCTGAGAAACTTCCGACCGCCAGGGAACCACTCGGGTTTGTGGAAACGCTGCGAAAGGCCAGGCTGGGAATCAAGGGCCGCATTTTTTCCTGCCGCAATCGATCCAGAGTGGCTTGCACCAGAGCCTGCTGACTGGCGAGTTCCGGTCGATTGGTTAGAGCAATAGGAATTAGCTCATCCACGGAATACTTCGGATCGATCAACCGAATTTTCAGATTCGAGGGTTCACTGGGCATCAACGGCTGAGTGGGACTGATTCGCATCAATCGCGTCAGATCGGCTTGGGAATACAGATAACGTTCACGAGTAGTACTGGCCGCCTGCTTACGCCGGGAGAGTTCGACTTTCGCCCGGTTGGTTTCCACCGCTGGAACCAGACCTTCCGCCAGGGCACCTACCTGCCGGACCAGCTCTTCTCCTTGAATAATCAGCATCTGGTCGGTCGCTAACTCGCCGGCGTACTGCAAAAGGGTGAAATAGGCTTCTATCACACTCAGGGAGAGATCGTTATTGATTGCCAGTTTGATCGATTCGCGCGCTCGCAATTCGCGCCGAGCCGCTATCGGAGCGTAGATCGCATCGGTTATTCCGAACACCGCATTCCAGCCCACGCCATACATAAAGCTCTGCCGATTATTCATCAGCAAGGAGCCATCCGCCCCTTGAGTTGCCCCACTATGGTAAAAATAATCAGTCCCGGCATTGATGTTGGGTAACCAGAGAAGGCGGGTCTTCTGATATTCCGCATTGGCCAGATCGATGGCCCGATCGGCCTGCAAAGCATCGATACCCTGCCGATTGGCAATCAACACGGCTTCCGTAAGCGTGATCGGCCGATAGTTCGGGTTTGCGGTCAGAGACACCAGCGGATTCGGCCGGACCGACGGTATCAGTTTTTTCGTTTCGGGCTCGCCGGGAGTGGGTGCGGCCGATTTATTTTCTTCCGTGAAAAGGGGAATCGCGACCTGGAAACTGGTTCGACGAAGGGATTCCGGTTTTGCGGAGAGGTTAGCAGATGGTTCCTGAGCGGACCCAGCACTTGAAAGAAAGCCCAGCACTAATCCGATACCCAGACAGGTACATCGCAACGGCATTTGAACTACCTGAAACCAGTCGATGCTCGGCAGGGACGCTTCCGTTTCTCTATCGGCTACTTTCCTCGGGGGAATGAGATCAAAGTTCCGGCTGTAGCGAACGTAACAATCGGGCAAACCTGGCACCCTGAGTAAATGGGGAAAGCAGTCCCCTTTGGAACTATTTGAACTCGGCAGCAGTCGCTAACCGCCGAGTGGCTTCCCCAGACTACCAAAATCGGGGGTTGTGGGAACTTACGCCTAAAAACAATCTCGTTTTTCAAAAAATGAGTGATGAAGTTGCTTCGAAGCTTCTCCAACCTGGGAAAGTCGGCATTGCATAAACTTTAAATGTTTGGTTATATGTGGCCCATTCGGGGCTCCGGAGGCAGCCCCGTGGATGGCTTGGGAAGGATTCCCGAATGGCTGCTGGACATCGTTTAAGCGAGCGTTTCTCCGCTACTGGTGAAGCTGCGCCATTCCGTCGACGGGAACGGCACCGCGGCCGGGCCAGCCAGCAGATTACCCGGCTATCCATAATCATCGTCAATTTCTGTCAGTGGCAAAATACTTTCGAACTGGTCGAACAACTCCGACAATCGAATAGCTTCCGCGAAGGGCGAGCCGATATCGTCATCGCCGATAATCACTCACCGTCCGATCCGCTGTGCGATCAATTGCGTTCAACCGAAGGTGTGACCATTCGCCAGTTTGCCCGCAATCTGGGTTTCGCCCGGGCGGTCAACGAAGCCTGCCATTTGAGCCGGGGGCACTGGGTGCTGCTGCTCAATCCCGATATGCGAGTCGAACCCGGCTTCCTGGATCGGGTGGAAGCCGAAATCAGAAAAATGGACAAGGAATCCAACCGCATCGGCGTGGTCGGCTTCCGCTTACGGCACGGGGATGGAACCCGGCAGGCCTCTTCCGGCCCCTTCCCAACGTTCATGAGAACGATCACGGGCCTGTTTGCTCCTCGGGCGTTGCGAAAGTGCAAACTGAACTCGGCCCGCAAGCCGACGCATGTGCCCTGGGTCACCGGGTGCTGTCTTTTGGTCCGCCGGGAGTGTCTGCAGGAACTCCAGGGCTTCGATGAAGATTACTTCCTCTATTACGAGGACGTGGATTTCTGCCGGCGCGCCAAACAAGCCGACTGGAACGTGATGTACAACCCCAGGATTGAAGTCACGCACTTCCATCCGCTGCATACTCGCGAGGTTCCCGCACCGCTGCGCGTGATGACTCGTCATGCACTTCTGATGTATAGCTGGAAACATTGGCCACGCTGGCAGGCGATTCTGCTCTGCGGCATGGTCTGGCTCGAAGCCAAGTATCGGCTGTATCAGAAGCCGAGCGAGCAAGCCAATCAGGATCTGCGACAGCTATTTTATTTCTTCATCAACGACGATCGCATCGGCCTTCATGATGTGATACACGAGAACGCCGGTCGCCTGGAAGATCTGGCCGCAAATAATCGCCTCTAACCTTAATGTCGGAATACGCAGGTACGACCGACTATGAAGTTCTCCATCGTCATACCGTCTTACCGGAGGGCAGATCTCCTAAGTCTTTGTCTGCGCAGCCTCGAACAGTTCGCACCGGAAAATTGCGAAATAATCGTGGTTGATGATTGTTCCGCGGAAGGCATCATTTCCAAAACAGCTGCGGATTTTTCTTTCGTGAAAATCCTTCGCTTAGAAACACAATCCGGCTTCTGTCTGGCCTCCAATGCGGGAATACTTGCTGCTCAAGGGGAGTTCGTCGAACTGTTGAATGACGATACCGAAGTCACCCCTGGCTGGGCCGAAGCGGCCTTGCTCGCTTTTGAAAATCCCGAAGTGGGAGCCGTAGCCCCCTTGGTTCTGCAAACGGGAACAGCTTACTTGATCGATAGTGCCGGGGATGAATACCACTCCGGCGGTTTTGCCCGCAAGCGATTTCATAACTGTATGCTCGAGGACATTCCCCTCGAACCCAAATTCGTCTTCGGGGCGAGTGGCTCCAGTGCATTTTATCGCAAAGCCGCGCTGGAAAAAGCGGGGTTGTTTCCCACAGAGTTCGGAGCTTACTTCGAAGATGTCGATCTGGCTCATCGCTTGAATAACCTCGGCTTTCGCACCTGGTTTGAACCCTCCTCCATCGTGTGGCATGCCGTCAGCGCTTCACATGGGCGAAAACCTAGCCGCGAAGTTCTGGCACTGCAATCCTTGAATGAAGAGCGTGTGTTCTGGCGAAATATCGATTCCCGACATATCCCTACACATCTGGCCGTGCTAGGTTTAAAAGCGATCCGAAGAGCCCGGGAAGGAAATCTGATTCCGTTTTGCAAAGGCCGCTTAAGAGCCTTTCGCGAACTTCCCGAACTCCTTTCTCACAAGCGTCGCTTCGCGCGTGTCGGCTAAACTTCGCCGCCATTTCCCCTAAAACAGCACTGATTCAATCCTTTAGGGAATTCCAATGGCTGCTTCGAATTATCATCAGATGTACATCAATGGTCAGTGGGTCGACGCGATCGGCGGTCAGCGCCTGGCTGTGGTCAACCCGGCCACGGAAGAAACAATCGCCGAAGTTCCCTGGGGGGGTCGGGCCGATACCGCCAAGGCTATCGATGCGGCCTACGCGGCCATGCCCGCGTGGTCTCGTCTCACCGCATGGGATCGCTCGAAGATTTTGAAAAAAGCTGGGGAGCTGCTGCGCGAACGGGTCGAAACTTACGCCCGCATTTTAACCCAGGAACAAGGCAAGCCACTCGCGGAAGCCAAAGCCGAAGTGATGCACTCAGCCGATACTTTCGAGTGGTTCGCCGAAGAAGGCAAACGTGCTTACGGGCAGATTATACCCCCCGCAGTGGCGGGTAAGCGTCACATGACCCTGAAGCACCCCGTCGGCGTGGTGGGAGGCATTGGCCCCTGGAATTTTCCGATCACGCAGCATGTTCGCAAAATCGCCCCGGCACTGGCTGCGGGTTGCACCATCGTCTGCAAACCAGCCGATCCGACGCCGCTATCGCTGATTAATGTCTTTCATTGTCTGATTGATGCGGGAGTGCCGGCGGGAGTAGTCAATTTCGTCATTGGCCCGGGCGAGGAAATCGGCGCCGAGTTCATGGAGAATCCCAAGATGCGGAAGATCAGCTTCACCGGCTCAACCCGCGTCGGCAAGATTCTGATGAAGCAGGCCGCCGATCAGGTAAAAAGGCTTAGCCTCGAACTGGGCGGCCACGCACCGTTGATTGTGTTCCCGGATGCCGATCCCGAAGTGGTGGCCAAGGCGGCCGTGGCCGGTAAGTTTCGCAACAACGGTCAGGTGTGCATTTCCCCGAGCCGGTTCTACGTGCACAAGGATATTCAGAAGAAATTCCTGGAAGTGGCTGTGGAGGCCGCGAAGGCTATCAAGCAGGGTAACGGACTGGACGCCGATACGCAACTGGGGCCGATGATCGCGAAAAGAGCTCTAGAAACTACCGGCAATCTGATCGGTGATGCGACTGCCAAGGGGGCCAAGCTCCTGACGGGCGGCCGCAAATCGGCCAAGTTCGATAAGGGCTATTTCTTCGAGCCGACGATTCTGAGCGAACTGTCAGCCGATGCTAGGTTACTGACGGACGAGCCGTTCGCCCCGGTTATGCCGGTGATGGATTTTTCGAAGATCGACGATGTAATTGCCGCTGCGAACAACACTAAGTATGGTTTGGCCGCTTATGTGTTCACCAATGACCTGACGGTGAGCTGGAAACTTGCGGAAGGACTGGAAGCAGGGATTATCGGCATCAACGACCCGGTACCCGCCACCCCGCAATGCCCGTTTGGAGGCATGAAGGAATCGGGCATCGGCCGGGAGTTGGCGCACGAAGGTCTGGAAGCTTATCTGGAAACGAAGTTCATCAGCATTCGGTTGAGAGACTAAGTTCGGTATAGTTCTTTTCAGTTCGCGAAGTATTAGCCGATAGCCGGTGATACTTCGCGACGCTAAACAATTCCTTCCAGCATTTCCACAGCCTGTACCAAACCATCCTTTCCCTTCATTCTCTCTGCCAGCGTTTCGCAGCGTGCTTTGACAATCGGGTTCAAAATTTCGTTCAGTCCCCGAACAATATGCTTCGAAGTGCGTTGACGAGGTCCTAGCCAATTCCCGGCTCCCAATTTTCGCACCCGCTCGGCGTTATCCGGTTGATCCCACGCCAAGGGCAAAATCAATTGCGAGGTTCCACTTGCTAAAGCCGCCGCGGTGGTGCCTATTCCCCCATGATGAACGACGGCCGCACAGTGTGGGAAGAGGGCGCGAAAAGGAGCATAGCTACAGACGCGGATCGAACTGGGCAAATCGCGAGGCACCTGGTGCAGATTTTTGGACAGCAATACTCCCCGCAATCCCAAAGACTGACATGCTTTCACAGCTGTTCGAAAGTAACCGGAGCCATGGGTTACACCGGTACCCGTAGTAAACGAGATTAGTGGACCTGGCATTTCGCAAAATTTACGAAGTTCATCGGGAAGTTCCAAAGAACGACTTCCATCGAAATCGCCGAACCCGACTAATCGAAGGGAAGCCGGCCAATCGGATTGAGGGGAGGCGTACCAGTCGGGAAATAATCCAATCGTCAAATCGGGCGAAAGCCACCACTGAAATATTCGATAGACCGGCTTCAATCCAATTTTTTTTCGCACCTTGTTGAGTGCCAGCCCAAAAAGGGCGTACCCGGCCAAGTCCACCCCCAGCCAATAGAGCTGTGCGATTGGTCTCGGAAGCCAGGAAGGAGGAGTCAACCCGCCTGGCATAGTGGGGGGAGAATCGATACTGGGAATGACCCCGGGTTGGAGGACTAGGCTGACTACTCTTCGAGATTGTTTCTCCTGAAGCAGTCTAGCCGCGCTGACACCCGGGTTGGCCACAAGGATTGACTGTGGATCGGAAGCCACGTTTGATAGCTGGTCGTACTGGCGTTCGATAAATCGAGTCGCCCACTTCGACATAACTCGCCCACCCCAGTAGGGGTGCCACAGTGACGGATTCTGGAGGACTTCGTTTATTTCAGATTGGGAGACGATGGGAAGGAATTCGAACCCAAGCAGTTCAGCGCGTGCGCGATAAGGTTCCGGCACAACCAGCGTGACTCGATGCCCGCGCTCCCTCAACCGGATGCCCAGACCGATATAGGGGAAGACATCCCCATCTGTTCCAAAACTGGCGAGAATCGCATGCATGCGGCTTCCAATGCGGATGGATTCAAAAAATGGAAACCGAAAAAAAATCTTCCTGAAACTGGATTTTATCAAATTATTTTCGAACGAACTGGCAGCGAAGCAGTTCGGTTTCAATAGCGGGCTTTTGCGTATTCAAACCACGATCCTTCACGACTGAGCCGAAGCCAAATCGCACTACAGCGATCTTCTTTTTCTCCTGAGTTTGAGAATCCGGCGTTCTTAAAAGGAAGAATCAAACCGTCACAGGAGCCGGATTCGCGGATCCTCCCTTGATTGAGGCGGATACAATTCATGAACTCGCAGATGTTCGTTCAGAAACTTGTGGAGCGGAGCGTATTCCCAACCCAGATTGAACTCGTCGGCAATGGCCTTCAACTTTTTCAAATATTTCTCGGTGATTGTTTCTCCCACTCCCGCATATTTGGGATCGCAAAAATAGACCCGGCAGCCGAGCGGACGGGGCTCTCGAGCGGTGCATAAATTGTCTTTCTGATAAGGACAGAGATCGGCGCTCGCCGGTCCCGAAAAGGGGGGAGCGCTGGCTAAAAGCACTTCCGCTTCGAGCTGACTGAGGAACAAAGTATGGCCGTATTCTCGAAATCGGCAACATTTTCCGGACGCTTCACAGCGCGGCTGGTGCCCGGCAATCTCAGCGTCGAGCTCTAAATAGAGCCGATAAATGCGATCGTGCCAGTCTGGGAATTTGGGATGCATGTACTCATTTTAGGGGTGGGGAACCTGTTTCCGAGACGGTAATTTGCCGGTTTACCGAAGGCTTGTGCGTTGTATCTATCCTGACGGCTCGTGGTGTGGCGCAAACGGGAGCGGTTAAGTACAAGTTGACTTTTTATCATCGGCAGGATGAAGCGGAACCGATTAATGCCCTGTAGAGGCCGCCCAGGGAGTATTGACGATGTCGTTAGAACTGCAACCGGATATTGCCGAACCGCTGGCGGAGAAGTCCGTCGCGCTCCGATGGTCGATCATCGGATTACTCCTCTGTGCTGCGGCCGGAGGAATCGGCTATGTCTCCCGCGATCCCGAAAATTTAAATACTCTGAACCGGGTCGCCGTCGGGTTGCTTTTTCTGGGAAGTTTCATCTCCGGTTGCGCTCTGACTCTTCGTTGGAACTGGTACCTCCCCTGGTTCCTCTCCTCCGTGTCGGCCCTGCTGGGAACTCTGGCTATCCCGCTCCCCTGGGACAGCATCCCACTGCTCTATCACGGGATGATGCTGGTGACCTTCATCATCGGCTTATTGGTGGCATGCTTCACGGGGATTCGACGTGCCATCATTGGCGGCATGATCTGCTTCCACTTCTTCGGAATCAGCATGTCGATCCTATCGCCGCCTCCTTCTCCCTGGGCCGTGTTCCAAATCTGGCAACGCTGTCTGACCTGGTGGTTCGATCCCATCTATATCAACAACGCCTACCAGTTCTACGCTCCCGATCCAGGCCCGGCCAACCAGCTCTGGTTCTGCATCGAGTTTTTCAAAACCGACTCCACCAGTCCCGGCGGCATCAGCAATGAGGAGAAAGCTCGCGAAGAATTCGCGCGGCTACTGGGAATGGACAAACAGGCGCCCGGCGTGATGGACGATCTGGCTCCGAAAATGCATCTGTGGATCAAGATGCCGGAACGCCCCCGCGATTATCGCGATCCCCTGGGGATTACATATTATCGAGAACTGGCTTTGACGGAGTACACCTACCAGGGGACGAATGCGAATTACAACGCCTTCCCCACGGAAGCCAAGGAAATCGAACGCCGTCGGCAGGCGATGCGAAGTCGCATTCCGTTGCACAACGAACTGTTATATCCGACGATGCAGTACCGTCCGCCAAGCAATCTCGTCACCCAGATGATTGTGCCTTCCTATGCCCGGCATCTGGCTCATAAATACGAAAACATCAAGCCGGGATTAAAGTTCCACACGGTTCGCATTTATCGGGTGATGCACCGCATCATCGAGCCGGACGTCATGGGCGATCCGAAAAACCTGAAAGAGGATTCCCGGGAAAAACGTTACTCCAGCGTCTATGAGCCTTCGACCTATCAGCCCTTCTTCCTCGGTGAATTCTTCGCGGACGGAACGTTGAAGGATCCGGCCGAGCCGATGTTGTACTGGGCTCTGCCGATCTCGCGCAAACTGAACGGCAAGTTCTGCAAGTTCGGGGATGACGATTATTACTCGAACTACATAGACAGCGTGAGGACACACGCGGGCAGCGACCATACCAGCCGGGATCTGATTGAAGTGGATAAACGCTTCGACAATTGACGCAGGAATCGCGTTCCCACCCGACAATCCCCGGCGACTTGCCCAGTCGTTCCTCCGGCCGAAATAAACTTGAAGAGTGCAAACCATGAGCAAGTCGAATAATGGAGTCGATTACTCTCTCCCGAATATCTGGACGCGTTTCTTTTTTTCGCCGACCGATCCTTCCACGCTCGGTTTCATGCGGGTGATGATCGGATTACTCGTCTTCTATCTGCATGCCGCTTACTTCTTTAATTCCCAGGATCTCCATGGCAAGTACGCCTGGTGGGATCAATATGTAGCGAACAAACAGCGGCGGGAACTCCCCATCGCCCTCGGTACTTTTAACTGGGGCGACGACCACGAACCCCGCATCAAACTTCCGGAGACGACGCAGCGCCGGGCAATCGCCATCGAATTCCTGAAGGCACTTCCGGATAGCGTGGAACAACGCAAGCACGACCTCCGGTATTTGATCCCACTCATCGAACAGGCGAGCGATCTAGATCCCACGGGAGCTTCCAATCAGAAAGTGATCGAGGCTCTGGATCTGGCGGGGGCGTACACGCGGTTGAATAAAGAATCGGAAGCGAAGTTCCTGAAGAAGTTAAGCGAGGAACCTCTGAAAACCGCGGAATTGCCGATTCGCATTCCTCTGTTTTTGGAAGAAAGCGATGTGGCCCGGCGAGAAGCGATCCGAGTCGAACTAACTGATTTTCTGATGATGGTAGCCAGTCGGACTGATCTGCAAAACTTGGAGAATGCCGAATGGGTCTTTACCTGGTTGAAGGAGCTATCGGTCGGCCAACGTCAGAAAGCTCTCGCCTTTATGATGGGTTTACCTACCGACCGCACCGAACGCGAGAGTATCCTCGATTACATGGGCTTCTGGCAGGCCGATCCGCGCCAGTGCTATAGCAAAGGTCGTTACATATTTTCCTTCTGGTTCCACGTGACCGACCCGACGACGATGTGGATCGTTTACGGTCTCCATATGGTTATCATCGCTCTGTTCACACTCGGATTCTATACTCGAATCACCAGCGTTCTCACCTGGATCGGCCTTTTGAATATCTGCCATCGCACACCGTTCTCACTCTACGGGATGGATGCGATGATGAGTCTTCTGATGTTCTATATGTGCATCGCTCCAAGCGGTGCCGCCTTCTCCATTGACCGATTACGAGCCCGCTACCGAGCCGCCCGGGCTTTGCAGAAAGCCAATGGCAAATCGGTTCCCTGGGCGGAAGCGACCCTGGCTGGTCCCGTGCCATCAAGATTGGCCAATTGCGTACTTCGAATGATGCAGATCCATTTCAGCTTCATGTATCTCTCCGCCGGTTTTTCCAAGCTCAAGGGAACAACCTGGTGGAATATGACGGCCCCCTGGTATGTGATGTCGAACCCGGAGTTCTGCCCGACTCACTTTAGATGGTACGAACATTTACTCGAGGAAATTTCCCAGAGCCGTCCTTTACTCTCGTTCATCTTCGCTTTCGGTGTACTTGGAACTCTCGTGGCTGAAATCGGCTTACCCTTCCTGGTCTGGACGAGACTTCGCGGTTACGCCGTGATCAGCAGCGTTCTTCTGCATCTGGGCATCGATTTCTTCATGGGACTGTCCGTATTCAGTCTGTTCATGCATTCGTGGGTCTTGAGTTTCATCCCCGCGGCTTTAGTTCGAGAAAAAGTGGGCGTAGGACCTGGGGGCCAGAAGTTGAGACTGAAATACAACCCGCAGGATCCGGAGCAGGCTCACACGGCGGCAGTCATCAAATCACTCGATTTGTCGAATCAGGTCCAGCAGGATCCGTTATCGCCGAATTCGTCGGAGACAATCAAGCTGGTGGATGAGAATGGGCACGACCACAATTCGCAGGAGATCGCACCCCTGCTCTTCCGCGATCTGCTGCTCCTGCAGACGATCGGCTGGGTCTCCTGGATTCCTGGCGTCAAACTGCTTCTGCGAAAGGTCCTTCGGACCTAAGGGATAATTAAACTTTAGCTGCCTCGCCAGTTCGGCAAGGCAGCGATTTGAGGCTGGTGCAACCTTCGGGTAAGATAGCCTCGTCCAACAGTAGTGAGGGCAGCCCTTCTTTGGATTTGAATTGTATCCGGCAACGTTCGCAGAAAATCTTCACATCTTCTTCCAGGATTAATTTCGACTCCCGCCGTGGATCATTGGGACAACGGAGTACGGCCAGCGTTTCTGGGGTGATCATCAGCCTTCAACCTATCTCTGCGATGTAATATCCATCCTGTTCGGCTTATCTTATCAAATTTATGGTAGGGGCTATTTTCAGGAATCATGACCTTTCTCCCCATCGTAAGGTGACCTCAGATTCCCCAATCGGGAATTCCGGCTTCAAAAAACTTTCATTCGAAGCGAATCCTGAAGGCCGCATTTTCAATCCCGGTAGGATTTTGTGTGAATATCAAACATTTATTAGTTAATATGCGTAAGCTTGCACCAGATAGACAACCTGGGAAAAAGTTTAGGGCCGACCCAGGATCAGGTAATCTCACTTGTCCGGGGAGAAATTGATGGGCGTCTCCATCGAATAAGTTATAACGCTGAAAGATATGCTAGTTTACAGCATCCTTCAGAATGTGGGAGAACTCGCATGGCTCGCATGAGTCGAGAATTTTCATTGGTCCTGCTCGGCGCCGGTGTCATGACGGCGGGCTACTTTCTTTATCCCGAACCTGCTTTGGATGCCAGCGAGAAGCAGCAAGAGGACGCCGAACTCGCCCAGAATGGCGTCGATTCCAATACATCGAGTGGCGGCGGCTCCCACAGCCACTTTTTCTGGTACCACACCGGTTATGGTTACGGGAGCGGTTCCCGCTCCTCCTTCTCGAGTGCCAGTAGTGCAGTTCGCTCCGGCGGGTTCGGCAGTTTCGGTCGTGGCGCTGCTGGAGCCTAACTCTACCGTCTCTTCCTCTTCCTGGCACTTCGTCATGCACCGCATCAAAATCGATCCTCGGCCCGACTGGCAGAAACGAGTCGAAAAATACGGCTTGCACTACCATACTCTGCGCGGCGAACCCTATTGGGACGAATCCGCCGCGTATCAGTTCACCGCCTTCGAAGTCGACACCCTGGAAGCTGCCACCAACGAACTGCACGAAATGTGCATGAATCTGGTCCAGGAAGTCATCGACGAGCGAATGTTCGGGCTATTCCTCATCCCCAAAGAATTCGAAGATTACATTATCCAGTCCTGGGAAGCGGAAGAGCCCTCGATCTATGGACGGTTCGACTTGGCGTACGATGGCGTCCATCCTCCGGTGATGCTGGAATACAACGCCGATACTCCCACGGCCCTGGTCGAGGCTTCTGTTGCCCAATGGTACTGGCTGAAGGATATCGATGAACGGGGCGATCAGTTCAACAGCATCCACGAAAAGCTCCTGGATGCCTGGCGGTCCGTGCTCGAAAAAGACGATTCGCGGATTCACTTCGCAGCCATGTCGGATGCCATGGAGGATTACATTACCGTCGAGTATCTGCGCGATACCGCCATTCAGGCAGGCTTTGATACGGAATACATCAACGTCGAGGCGATTGCCTGGAACTCCCTGTCGAATCGGTTCGTCGATACAAAGATGCGGAATATCCAGCGAATCTTCAAACTCTATCCCTGGGAATGGCTGATACGCGAGGAATTCGGCAAGAATATCCTCCGCAACCAGACCCACTGGATCGAACCCGCCTGGAAAATGATTCTCAGCAACAAGGCAATTCTCCCTTTGCTGCACGAACGGCACCCTGATTGTCCTTATCTGGTACCAGCTTCGTTTCAGCCGCTCACGGGAGAGTACGTCCGTAAACCGTTGCAATCTCGGGAAGGCGCGAACGTCACGATCTTCCGGGGCGATACCGTTCAGCGTTCCACGGAAGGAGTTTATGGCGAAGGACCGTTCGTCTATCAACAATTAATTCCAATCAAGCCGCACGACGATCGTTATCCGGTGATTGGAAGTTGGGTGGTTAACGGTGTATCCTGCGGCATTGGCATACGCGAGGATGACTCTCCGATTACCCAGAATACCAGCCGATTCGTGCCGCACCAGATGGTGTGAGCCGTCGAAGGATACCCATGAGCCAGACGTACGATTTAGCACAACTCGATGAAGTGACGACCGGCTACCTCCGTAAGGCACGCGATACTCGTGCCACCGGCTTACCCGGGGCGATTCTCGAAGGCTCCAACGGCAATCCCCTGTGGATCTTCCTGTTGGGGCTGATGGTTCTGATCATTACACTGATTCTGACTTTTCCGAGTTCCGAGGATCCTCACAAGACGGCCATGTTGCAAACCGCGGGATTCCTCCTGGGCGGTTGGACCACACTTTATGCCTTTCGAGTCTGGCGGGCGCAAGGCCGGAACCAGAACCTAGGAAGATTCTGGTATGCCGATCCACACTATCTCTGGATGTGCAGTGGTTGGAAAGTGACGATTCTGGCTCAGGGAAGTATTAAATTAGCCAAGACCCAGAGCATTTCTGACCAATCCAAACTCAGCAAGGTCGTAGTTCAGACGCTGGCTGGAAACTATACGTTTGTGGCTAGCGATTCACTCATGGCTTCCTATTTCGTGGATTTCCTGAACGTATTGCACGAATTGAAGGTGCGTTACCCCGATGCGGCGAACATGTCCCCGGCTCAACTCGGACACAATGCCCAGATCATCGCCGGACAGGGCCGTTACCCCGAATTTCTCGATCGCGGGAGCGGCGGCCTATTGAACTCCTTGCCCCATCCTCAAGTGGGCAATTCCTCCTCGAGCGGCATCGTACCGCTGCTGATCATACTGGCTGTGGGTTGCCTCTGCTACTTCGGACTTCCCAAAATCAATGAGCCTCTCCGCGACGAATCGACCTACGCGCATGCTCTCAGTCAGAAAGATCATGATCTGCACCCATTGAGAAATTATCTTGCGGACGAACGAAATAAACTGCATCGAGAAGACGCGGAAAAAGCGCTGAGTGAAGCCTTCGATAAGCAGATTGCGGCAATTCAGCAAAAGGAAGGTGTCGATCCACTGAGAGCCGATGCATTTTGTAAGATCTTGGACAAGATCCGTTCTGACCGAAAACTCGGGCTCTATATCTATCTTAACGAAATCAAGAATGATCAACTGAAAGGGGAGGATTTCCAGGAGATAAACGTCGGCGATCGAAAAGACCGCGCGGTGAAACGGGTATCTCGCAAAGTTCTTTCCGTACTTCAGCCCGGGCTAGTTCGTTTCCTGGCTTTGACTTCCGAGGAAGATCGAGCCAATCTGGTCATCACCTGGAAATTATTGAACCCCCGGCCCAACAATGTTTATGACATTCAGTGGTCGTACACTTTGAAGGCGCCGCAAAGCAGTTCCGAATCCCAAAGTCCCGTCGAACCCGAGAAACCCTTCTTTACGAAGACCCAGATTTTTCAGAATAAAAGCGTCGCGGGAGTCGAAAACCTCCTGAACTTGATCCTCGATGATTTATTGCACAAAACTTTCGGCAGTGTGATTGAAATCATGGATCTACCGAATCTGGAAGAAGACAACAATTAACTCCGCACTTTATCTCTGCCGGGATTTCCGCTCCTGCAGATATCGATAAGCGGCAAGAATCTTTTGCCGTACCGGCTCAGCCATTTGCGACAAACGCTTTTGGTGAATCAGGTACTCTTCCCGCCCGTTCCTCGTTTCGATGGGGATCGGTTCCAGCCCAAATTTCTTGACATCATAAGGACTGGCCCGCATATCGATCTGGCGAGCCTCCCAGGCGAGTAGAAAAGAGTCCCGCACGATTTCGGATTCGATCCAGGGGATAATCTTCTGCGAAAACTTGTAGAGATCCATGCACACGTGTACGCAGGCCGGTTGATCATTCTCCACCGTAGTCTGCCGAGTTAAGGCGATCCGATTTTTCGGTAATGACTCGGGTGTAAAAAAACGGTACGCATCGTAATGAGTGCAGCGTAACCCCAGATCCTCCACGACGGCGGCAATTTCCGAACTCGTCAAACGCAACGGTGTCGAAGCGTGGCGAATTTCTTGAGTTCGATAGACCATCGCCCATTCATGTAAGCCGAAGCAGTTCCAGTTCGGCGTCCGCTCCCCCGTTGCTCGCAGGTAATCGAGCGCCCAGTCCAGATAATCGACACGATGATCCGGAAAACCCGAAGTGGATATTACCACTCCTTCTTCAAGTTGTTCTCCTTCCACCGGCCAGTCGGTCTTCTTCCGTTGAGCATTGGCGAGAATGACATCCGGCCCCGGAGACCAGCGGAGTAATTGACCCGGCCGAAGCGGATAGTACTCGAAGAGGAAATCATTGATGGGATGCTTGACCTGGCTGGCCATCCGAACGAGTCGCTCGTCCGCATAGGGCCTTAGATCGTCCTGATATTGCTGCCGGCGTTCTTCCCAGGCGGATTCCGGCAGCAGACGATATTCGAAGGTGGAAGGAACGCTGTTCATTTGGAATTAGAGAGCTTTCAATTTCTCCATGCGGTTACCGCGGCATAGATTGTTATAGTCGGTTCAGAAGATCGGGAGTCAACCGGAATGCGGGCAGTCGTTCAGCGAGTAAATGGGGCACAAGTCACAGTCGGCGAGGAAGTGACCGGTCGGATCGAGCGGGGATTGTTAATCCTGATCGCTTTTCATCAATCCGATAGCGAAGCGAACATCCCCTGGATGGCCGAGAAACTCGTGAATCTGCGGATATTCGAAGATGAAGCCGGGAAGATGAAAAGAAGCCTCATCGACGTCGAAGGTAGCCTCCTGGTAGTTTCGCAATTCACCCTATACGGCGATTGCAGCAAAGGCCGGCGTCCCAGCTTCATCGATTCCGCCCGGCCGGAAGTTGCCGAACCCCTGTATTTGAAATTCATCGAATATCTGAAGCGATTTGCCATGACCGTGGCTACCGGTCGCTTCGGCGCCGACATGCAAGTTAAATTGATCAACGATGGTCCGGTAACTCTCATAATTGATTCACCTGACAATCGATAAAGCCCGCACATTTTACCCAATCGGCAGTTTCCAGAGAACCTTTCTTTTACGTTCAATCCTTTCGCGCAGCGACTTAGGTAGGCCGGGAAGCTTCGATCCGACCGGGGAATTTGGATTTACTCGGCAATCTCGGCCGATTCCAGAGAGAGACGTGTTTCAGGTAAGTCCGCGCAGGGAAGCCGGGGCCTGAAATGTGTCACCATGCCGGGAGCCTGCATGAAAGTCCTTTCTGCTGTGACATTGCCCCGCCGAATATTTCTCTCCGCATGCTTCAGTGTGATCGCCGGTCTCGTACCGACACCCATTCAGGCTCAGAATAACGCCAATCGACCGCTCTTTCCACAGACGGGGACGAATCCCCGCCGGACGGCGTGTGTGGAAGTCGCCGAAAAATGTCGCGGGGCGGTCGTGAACATCCACAGTGAACGCACCATCAGTGCCGCCACTCGAGACCAGTTCTACGAACAGGTTCAATCTTCGCAACGCGTCAACGGCATGGGAACGGGCATTGTCATCGACCCGCGCGGCTATGTGATCACCAATCACCATGTGGTGGACGATGTCCAACTGCTGCGAGTTCGCCTGACCGATGGCTCCAACCTGCTGGCTCGGGTTGTCGCTCGCGATCCCGAAAACGATCTGGCTCTGCTGAAAATCGATCCGGCGAAACCGCTCCCCACGATTCCGCTGGGCACGGCCACCGACCTGATGGATGGTGAACCGGTCATCGCCATTGGTAACGCCTTCGGCTATGAGCACACTATTACCACAGGTATCGTCAGTGCTCAGAAGCGTAACGTCAGCCTGAATAAAGAAGTCTCCTATCGCAATCTGATCCAGACCGATGCCAGCATCAACCCCGGCAACTCCGGCGGACCTTTGTTGAACGTCTACGGCGAGTTGATCGGCGTGAACGTCGCCATTCGCGCCGGGGCGCAGGGAATTGGCTTCACGATCCCGGTCGACCAGATGATCAATGCCGCGTCGGATATGATCAGCCTGCGTCGCCGTACGGGGATCATTCACGGCCTGGGTATTCGCAATATGTTGGATGCGTCTCAGAATCCGATTCGTCGCTGGGCCCTGGTGGATCGCTGCGATGCCAAGTTCCCGGGCGCCGAAGCGGGCCTGCAGATC
The DNA here is from genome assembly GCF_018398935.1 of Telmatocola sphagniphila. Taxonomy (GTDB): domain Bacteria; phylum Planctomycetota; class Planctomycetia; order Gemmatales; family Gemmataceae; genus Telmatocola; species Telmatocola sphagniphila. The sequence continues at coordinate 4,076,547 of NZ_CP074694.1, forward strand.
GGAGATGTCATCGATCGCGTCGGCGAATTCGAAGTGAAAACGAATCTCGACTTCGAACGGGCTCTCATCGATATCCGAAATGGCGAAAAGCTGGTCGTCCTAGGCCGACGGGGTGTGAATGCCAAGGGGGAAGGCGGCGCCGAGTTCAAGTTGGAACTCGTTCTGAAGCCTACTAATTCGGTCAACGCCACGGCAGTTTCCAATAGCGATATCGTCTGGAAGAAATTGGGCATTCGAGTTCAACCGGCCAATGTCGAAACGGTGACCAAAGTGAACGCTCAACTGCACGGCGGCATGACGATTCTCGAAGTGAATACCAATAGCCCAGCCGCCAAGGCCGGATTGCAACGAGGCGATATTCTCATCGGCCTGCATCAGTGGGAAACGATCACCTCGGAGAACATTCAATTCGTGCTGACCCACCCGGACCTGAATAGTTTTACACCCTTGCGATATCACCTAATTCGCAACGGCAAATTGCAGCCCGGCTGGTTTGGCACGATTGATTAGGCCGCATACCACTCACTTTTGATTAACTGCAAGGGTCGGCCAAGAGCCGGCCCTTACTCGTTTCGGTATCTTCCTTTTACTTCAAACCACCGCGCACTCAGCCCGCTTCGAGAATTCTGTTCGTCCCTACTTGCTGCCAGGCATAAAACGGTCGGTAAGTGAAACAGAATCTGATGGAGCTTTCGATGTCCCTCCCTGGTCAGCTAAACATCCCCAATCGCCTGCTTCTGGGCCCCGGTCCCAGTGATGCCCATCCGCGCGTACTCGCGGCCATGGCCAATCCGCTGCTGGGGCATCTCGATCCGGCCTACCTCGAGATTATGAATGAAACTGCGGCTATGCTGCGCGAAGCTTTTCAAACGAAGAATCCGCTGACATTTCCGATCAGCGCGACAGGTATGGCCGGGATGGAAACCTGTCTCGTCAACCTTCTGGAAGCCGGTGACAAAGTCATCATTTGCCAAGCCGGATTTTTCAGCTTAAGGATGGTGGAAGTCGCCACCCGGTGTGGTGCGGAAGTTACCACAATCACCAAGCCCTGGGGGCAGGTATTCGAACTGAGCGAAATTCGCGAGGCACTCCAGCGTATTCGCCCCAAGGCACTCGGAATCGTTCAGGCGGAGACCTCCACCGGGAGCTGGCAGCCGATCGAAGAGCTGGGCAAGCTCTGCCACGAATTCGATTGCCTTCTCGTGGTCGATGCCGTGACGGCTCTGGGATGCATTCCGGTGAAAGTCGATGAATGGGAGATAGATGCCATTTATAGCTGCTCGCAGAAAGGCCTCAGTTGCCCCCCGGGTCTGGCGCCGGTTTCGTTCAGCCCGCGTGCCGAAGCCACTATAAGCAAACGCAAAACCAAGGTTCAGAGTTGGTATCTGGACATGACTTTGCTGAAACAATATTGGGGAGCGGAACGGGCCTATCATCATACGGCCCCGATCTCGATGACCTACGCATTACGCGAAGGTTTGAAAATCGTTCTGGAAGAAGGTTTGGAGAATCGCTGGGCTCGGCATCTGAAAAATCACACCGCTCTCAAAGCGGGGCTTATTGCTCTGGGTCTACACTACACCGCTCAAGACGGCCATCAGTTACCGCAGTTGAATGCGGTTCGAATTCCTGATGGCGTGGATGATATGGCCACGCGAAAAAAATTACTGATGGAATTCGGCATCGAAGTCGGCGGAGGGCTCGGCGATTTCAAAGGTAAGGTTTGGCGCATCGGCCTGATGGGTTACAACAGCAAATCGAGCTCCGTTTTCACTGTACTCGCTGCACTGGAACAGTGCTTGCGCTCGGCGGGCGCGAAAGTGACGCCGGGGTCCGGGGTCGCCGCCGCCGAGTTAGCTTACCAACGTTAGCCAATCGGAAATACACTTTTCGCCAGGTTCGTCGCTATTCCCTCGAATCTGGCTTGTCCGATTTGCCCAACCTATCCCCCTTTCACTGAATCCGTCTTGCGGTTTATAAAGTCCGCCGGTATTGTCCGCACCTGATTATCGATCGAATTTCCGGGGGCGGAATTCATGCGGGGGATAGGATACAGCCTTTTAGCGGCGGTCGGCGCCTGGGCGTTCTGGCCCACTCTTCGCGATCTCGCGGAGAAGTGGCAGCACGATCCGCAGTATTCTCACGGGCTGCTGGTCCCCTTTTTCGTCGCTTATCTAATTCATCGTAAGCGGGAAGACCTCAAACAAATTTCGGCGGTACCCTCCTGGCCTCTAAGTCTGTTATTTCTCTCCACTGCGTTAGGGTGCCGGGCAACATCGGCGATTTTCGATTTTCTGCCTCTCGATGGTTTGGCCCTAATTCTTGTTCTGGCCGGTGCTGTGAGTCTGATTCAAGGAAAAGAGATGCTGAAGACCGTTGCACCGGCTCTCGGATTTCTCTTGTTCGCATTGCCGCTGCCGTACAGCATGGAACGCTGGCTCAGCCAGGATTTACAGCATCTGGCGACTCTCGCCAGCACCTATCTGCTCCAGGCGATCGGGCAGCCGGCGATCAATGAAGGCAATGTGATTCTCATCGATGAAATTAAGCTCGGCATTGTCGAAGCCTGCTCCGGCCTGCGCATGCTGATGACTTTCGCGGCCTTCGCGACGGGAATCACTCTGCTGATCGATCGGAGCTGGGCAACCAAGACCGTTTTAATTCTTAGCGCAATTCCGATCGCCCTGATCGTCAACGTATTACGGATCTCGGCAACCGGCCTGGCCTACGTACTGCTGCGGGAAGCTCCCGAACGGCAGAACATGCTGGGTTTCATTCACGACTTTAATGGCTGGATGATGATGCCGGTCGCTCTGGTCCTGTTCGGGATTGAATTGAAAGTATTGCAATGGTTGCTCGTCGAGCCAGAGAAACTGGAACGGGTGATTTCGTTTCCGATTCGGCGTGAGATGCCAGAAGTACCGGCTCGAAAAGCCGCCTAAGGAATGGGAATTCCGAACCGATGAATCGATCTTCCTTGAACATGCGGCTCTACGAAGGACGTACCGGCGATCGCCTTCCGGCGCGCTCGACGACCTACCTCAAACCCCCGGATTCCCAATCCGCCGGTGCGACCAATCCGTTTCTTAAGTATCTGCTCTATCGCTGGGCTACGATTTTATTCGTGGGAGGATTCCTGGCCGCCGTGCTGGCGGCGGCCGCCTGGTACCTGATTCCTTCCAAATTCACTACCTCGTCGCTGATTCGGATCTCCGCGGAAATTCCCAGCTTAACCGTCGGCGACATCAACAATCGAGCCGATTTCTCAACCTACCTGAAAACACAAGCGGCCATGATCCGCAGTTATGGGGTTCTGCACATCGCTCTGTTGGATCCCAAGATCGCATCCTTGCCGATGATCCGGGAGCAGTCCGATCCGGTCGCTTTTCTGATGGAAGAACTGAAACTCGATTATCAGGATGGCAGCGAACTGCTGCGAATTCAGTTAAGCGGGGACGATCCCCAGGCGATCACCCAGATCGTCAACGCCGTGCAGGACGCCTATTTTCGAGAAGTGGTCGAGGACGAACAGCGTCGTAAGAAGCTTCGCCTCAACCGGCTTGAAGAAACGGTTCACCGCATGAAAGACGAGGTGGAGACCCGTCAGAAACTGGTGCCGCCGGGTACGCCGCTCAAGGTGAGTTCTCAGGTGGTACCGCAACTCGCGGCTAATCAGGTAGTACGCATCAAAGAAATGCTGGCGAATTCTGACTCCGCGATTCGCGCTCAGGAAGACAAGATCACGGGACTGCAGAAACGATTCAACCAGCCTCGTTCGGAGTGGATTGATCCACCGAATATTCTGGAACTCCTGGATCGGGACACGGACATCCAGAAACGCAACGAACGTATGCAGAGCGTGCAAATTCGCATTGATGAGTACAAGCGGGTCTTCCAGAACTTGGATACCACCCAGTTCAAAGAACTGCAGGAGAAGTTGATCGAGGAAACAAAATTGAGGGATGAACTCCGCGAAAAGAGACTGAACGAATATCGCGCGGCCCACATCCCACTGCTCAGTCAGCAACTCAAACGTCAGTATGACGAGGCCAAAGAGCTCCTCGCTCAACAACGGCACTACAAGAGGGAATTGGAAAAGCAGCTTTCCGAATACCAGGGGATGCTGGACTCCGAACTCGCCAGTAACGAGAAACCACTCGACTATACCGTCTTAGAAATTCAGGATCGGCAGAATATCATCACCAACCTGATCGACCGCTCCAATCTTTTGAGAATTGAATTGGATGCTCCGGCTCGGGTCCGTCCCCTTCAACCGGCCATCGTTCCTCAAAAACGAGATTACCGTCGACAGATTCTCGGTAGCATCGTTGCCGCGCTTTTCGGGTTCGGTCTGATTTCGTTCAGCGTCGTGGCCTATGAATCGGCTCTCAAACGAACGACTGCGAGTGCCGATCTGACTCGGTTGGCTCCGATTCTGGGCGTGATTCCTGAAGTTCTCAATCGGCCGCGTGTAGAAGAGTCGCTCGATAAACTTCGCGGATTGCTCGTCGAACAGGTGAGTCCGAACAGCCGGTTGATCGTGGTTAGCAGTGCTCGCGAGGAAGACGGCAAGAATTATCTGAGCTGGCAATTGGCTCTTAGCTTCGAACGCGCAGGCGTAAAAACGCTGCTGGTCGATTTCGACCTCCGCCAACCCCGGCTTCATCGCTTCTGCAAGACCGATAACGACGGGGGCGTCTGCGATCTCTTAATCGATAACTATGACGTCCGAGCCCATATTCGAACCGCGCCCGATGGCCTGGCTTTCCTGCCAGCAGGGGCCTGGTGCGATCTGGTGCGCCGGGAACTGGTGCCCGATCGTTTGGAATCCTTCTTCCAGCGACTTCGCCAGGCATTCGATGTGATCGTCGTGAATACTCATCCGGTACTGAATGTCGCCGAGACCTACCCGATCGCCAAATTTGCCGATGCGATTCTGTTGAGCGTGAAAAAACATCACAGCCGGCTGGAATTGATCGAGCGGGCCAAGGATAAAATTGTCGGCCTCACGCCTTCGCTGTTTGGCTTGGTCCTCAATGGCGGCAATGAAAACGAGTGCTGGAACTAGAGCTATGAAACCGCAAGCGTTCTTCATCCTGGCAATCGTCCTGGTCGGCAGTAGTCTGGTCCACGGCCATTACTCCGGCCGCTGGGAAGATTTCACCGAAATCCGACCTGTACTGAATCAGTTGCCTGAGCATATGGGGGACTGGACCCCGGGAAATTTTTTGAAAATCGATAGTCGGGAGCTGGCTTTTCAATCCTCGGCCGAGCATCGCATCATCCGGCACGTTCCCTCCAACCGTAATATCGTTCTATCGCTGACGAGTGGCCGTCCTGCCGTGGTGGCCGTGCACACCCCCGATGTCTGTTACGTCGGCTCCGGGTTCCAGGCAATGACGCAGGCACGAAGAGTGGAAGTGCCGACCGAACAAGGACCTGCTACCCTCTGGTGCTGCGATTTTCAGAAAAATGAAGAGCGCATTCGCGTCTACTGGAGCTGGAGCGACGGCAGTCGCTGGCAAGCCCCGGATTCTCCCCGCTGGCAGTTTGCCCGCACGTTGAGACTATGGAAGTTGTATGTCGTGCATCCCCTGGAAACGGGGGATGATTGGACGGTAAATGAAGATTCGCTCAACAGTGCATCGCCCCTGCTGAACGCCCTCTCAGCGGCAATACGACGTTAACGAGAAATCGCATGGAAGCGACTATAGAACCCGAAATAGAGCAACGCCGTAAGTCCGTACTGGGCCGGCGTTCTTTACTTTCAGCGGCCGCGAAAGGTCCACTGCCGGAAGTGCATCTTCCGTTCGCGTTGAAACTTTATTCGAGCAAACGATTTCTGGATGTGATGCTGGCAGTGCCGCTTTTGATTCTCTCTCTCCCCCTGATGTTCCTCTGCGGTATTTGGATTAAGCTGGTTTCTCTGGGACCGGTGATCTACACGCAAGTCCGGCTTGGCCTGAAAGGCAAACCTTACACGATCTACAAGTTGCGAACGATGCTGGTCGACTGCGAAAAAGCCACGGGCCCCATCTGGTCCCCGGCCGATGATCGACGGATCATTTGGGGAGGACAATTTCTCCGTCGCTGGCACCTGGATGAATTGCCGCAGCTCTGGAATGTAATTATCGGAGATATGTCACTCATCGGGCCGCGTCCCGAACGACCGGAAATCATTCTGGAACTGCAGAAAGATATACCGGAAGTCACGCAGCGACTAGCCGTGCGGCCGGGAATCACAGGTTTAGCGCAGGTGACCTTGCCCCCCGATAACACCGTTTTAGCCTTCCGCCGTAAGACCGAACTCGATCTTCAGTACATTCGCGAAGGATGTTTGGATCTCGATTTGCAGATTCTGACCTGGACCTTTTTGAAAGAAATGGGGCTCCGGCAGAATTGGATCTACCCGCGTGTGCAGCATGGCTAGCAATCGCCCGACAATTTCGGTTTTACTTCCCGTGCGTAATGAAGGTCGGTTTCTGTGCAAAACGCTGGAATCCCTTCAGCAACAGGACTTGGGCGATGGCGAATTCGAAATTCTTCTGGCCGATGGCGATTCGACCGATAACACGCTGGAGATCGCCCGGAAGATCGGCAAAACTTGTCCGCAATTGCGTATTTTTTCCAATCCTGAGCGCTGGTCGAGTGTTGGCCGGAACATGGGAATTCAAAATGCCCACGGCCAGTACCTGATTGTCATCGATGGGCACTGTGAGATCCCGTCGAAAGACTATCTTCGCCGGGTGATCGAAGTGTTCGAACAGACCGGCGCAGACTCTCTTGGCCGGCCTCAACCGCTGCGTTGTTCTAAGCCCACTTATTTCCAAGTGGCCGTGCAGAAGGCCCGAACCAGCTGGTTGGGACACAATCCCGATTCGGCCGTGTTCTCCCGCAAGGCAAAGTTTCTTAAAGCGGAAAATGTGGCGGTGGCTTATCGCCGCGAAGTGTTCGATCAGATCGGCTTGTTCGATGAAAAATTCGACGTTTGCGAAGATGTGGATTTCAATCGTCGTCTCGATGCGGCGGGCTTGACCTGTTATTTTTCTCCGAAAATTGGAATCGATTATCGGCCCCGCAGCAGTATTGCCGCGTTATTCCGACAGATGTTTCGGTATGGAGTCGGTCGAGCCCGACTGGCTCGTAAAGATTCCCAATCACTGACCGTAGCCGCCCTGGCGCCGCCTCTATTCGTCATCGCCTTGATCTTGGCACCGGCTATTGCCTGGGCTTCCTCTCTCGGAACGTTACTCGCCTTGATTTTTTGGGGAAGCTATCTGGGCTGCACCGCCTGGGAAGCCCTCCGAAAAAGTGCTCGACAGCCACTGCCCGGCTTGTTGATGCCCTGTGTGTTTCTAGCCATCCACTGCGGGTTCGGATTTGGTTTTTGGGCGGAAATGCTCACGCCACGGTGGAGATTCCGGTTGCCGAAACAGTATCAAAATTCTCGCGTGGTTTCTTTCGAGACCAGCACTCATATCCTCTCGGAAATTGACCCCGCATCCGCAAATAAACGACTGCCTTCAGAAGAGGATTAACTGGGATTCCCAAGAACGCTGAGAATCTCCACAAGTTTTTGCCATTCGCTGGTGAGCTGAGCATCGGCATTACCCCAAATGACGCAATCGAGGCTATGACCGTTTTTTCGGAGCGTCATCATTCCCGCCGTCGTGCTGAATCGGATTTCCTTCCAGCCATCCTCCGGCTCTTCATTGGGAAAAGCGGGAAGATTATCGATCATTTTAATGGCTAGCGGCAAAAGTGCTTTCGCAGCCGCCGCCTGGATCGCCGACCAGGAAGGTATGCCCTGACTAAATGAAACCGACTTTGACATCCCCATCAAATCTTCCTTTTGGAATGCAATCCCGTTGGACAACTTTCATTTTAGGGATGAGCGGTCGAAGGATCATAGTGACTGCTGGCCGGATCGTAGGGATCCAGCGACGCACTCTCGATTCCCGAACGGCCTCGCAACAAAGCGAATATCGATGGCAATAACAGCAGCGTGGAAAGTGTCGAAAAAATCAAGCCGCCGATAACTGCCAAGCCGAGCGGCTTCGCTTGCTCGCCTCCTTCGGTGAAACCGAACCCCATCGGTACCATCCCGACCAACATGGCACAACTGGTCATCAAAATAGCCCGGAATCGGGCTTTAGCTCCGTCCCGGGCAGCCGCGCGTGCATCGCCGCCATTAGCCCGGCGTGCCCGTTCCGCAAAGGTCACCAGTAGGATGGCATTTGCAGTCGCAACCCCCATGACCATGATTGCACCCATGAAAGATTGCAGATTTAAAGTGTTGCCGCTGATCCAGAGAATCAGGCCTACACCCGTCAACGCGGCCGGGATGGAAGTGACGGAAATCAACCCCAGTATAAACGATTGGAAGTAGGCACTGAGCAAAAGAAAGATGATCAAAATTGCCATCAACAAACCAAAGCTTAGTCCTTTTATAATCTGGCTGAGCGGTTCGAGTTGCCCACGGATATCGACGATCAGGCCGCGCGGCTTTTCACCCGCCGCCACGATCGCTCTTTCCACATCCTTCCTCAGACGGCCCAGGTCTTCTCCCTCTACGTTGGCCACAAGGCTGATATACCGCCGCATGTTGTAGCGATCGATTTCACCGGCAGTCACCTTTTCCGTGACCGTGGCCACATCCCGAAGCAGCAGCGAAGGCCTGTCCATCGTGTCCGACATGCTGATGTCGCCGCCGTGGTTGTTACTTCGAACCACGGTCATTCCCAGTTCCTTGCTGGAATTCATCTTCTGAATCGGCACTTGAATCTGAATCAGATAAGAGTGGCCGGTTGCGGGATCGGGCCAGTAGATCGGTCGCATGAATCGGCTGGAGGACGTGGCGGCGATCAGTGCATTCGAGATATTCTCGGTGGTCAAATTGCTCATAGCCGCCTTTTGTCGATCGATCTTCACATCGATGGTGGGATAATCCTGCGGTTGAACGGACTTGAGATCGCGTAAGGCTTTAATCTTCGACAATTGCTGGCGAACTTTTTCTGCATATTCGATGCTGTCCGCGATCTTCGGGCTGCTGATCACGATCTCCAGCGGCGTGGGAGCACCAAAACTCATCACCTCGTTGATGATGTCGGCCGGCTCAAAAGAGAGTTGCAATTTATTCAGACGATTTTCGATTTCCTGACTACTCAATCCTTCCAGGGTCCATTGATTCGTCAGCCAGACACCCAATTTCTGGGGCAGCACCGACCGAAGTTTTTCTTTCATGGCGGCCAAGTCGTTTTTCGCCTCCGCCTTCAAGGCCACCTTCATAAAGGCTTCTTCCGGCCCGCTAGTCCACTGGTAAAGTGCCTGTACCGGATAGGAGCTGGGTATCATCCCAACGTAACCGACACTGTTGGCGATATTGTTGGCACCGATCTCTTCTTTTAGGATCTTGAGAGCCTGCTGCATGATTTCTTCGGTTCTCTCGATCCGAGTACCCGTTGGAGCGCGCAGTCGGAGCTGGAACTGACCGTTGTCGGAGCGTGGGAAAATATCGAGTCCTACTTGCGTGGTCAGAAAGAAAATTGCCAGCCCAGCTGCAGCCAGATAAATAGGAACCACCAGGAAGCGGAGTCGAATGGTCGAGTTCAACAGAAACTGATAAATGCGTGAATCGCTCGGCTTATCGGCTTCGAAATGTTTATGATTCTTCAGCAACCAGACCGACACAACGGGGACGAAAGTGGAAGAGAGCATGTAGGAAGCGATCATGGCGAAACCGACGGCCAGAGACAACGGGATAAAAAGAGCTTTGGCCGAGCCTTCCATGAAGAAAGAAGGTAAAAAGACCGCCAGGATGCAGAGCATCGCCAGCAGACGAGGAACCGCCGTTTCGGCATTTCCTCTTCGTACCGCCTGGGCAATGCTGTCCGTTTTCTCCATCTGCGTATGAATGTTTTCCACTTCCACAGTCGCTTCATCGACGAGAATACCGACGGCCAGAGCGAGACCGCCGAGCGACATGATGTTGATTGTGTTACCCGACAGCCAGAGCCCAATCACGGCGGCAAGAATTGCTAGCGGAATATTCAACACCACGACAATCACACTGCGCCAATCTTTCAGGAAAATCAGCACCATCAAACCGGTAAGCATGGCTCCAATGGCCCCTTCGATGCCTACTCCCCACATGGCATTCGTTACGATCGGCGACTGGTCGAAAATGAAATCGAGCTTCACATCTTCGGGTACCGTTTCCCGCAGCCTCGGCAACTCGGCCTTCAGGCGATTCACCACATCCAGAGTGGAAGCATTCGCCCTTTTGGTCACCAGCATATAGTTCGAGCGCCGGCCATCGACGAGAACGTAACCCGTGGCAATATCGCTGGTGTGATCGTTTATATCGGCAACATCGCGCAGAAAGACCGGTTTGAGGCCCGTTCGAACAGCAATGTCGCCCAATTCTTTCGCAGGGGATTTACCCACCGCGGCGTTGGTATTGACCAGGTACATCAGGTCGTTCACGCGCACATTGCCCGGTGGAACGATGGGATTACCACTTGCGACGGCATTCGTGACATCTTCGGGAGTCAGGTTCAACGACCGGAGTTTTTCTGGATCAAGTCCGATTACTACCGCTTTCTGATTTCCGCCGAAAGCTGGTGGCGACGAGATCCCATCGATACTGGCGAACATCGGCCGAACCCGCTGCGTGGCAAAATCCTGAATCTCCGTGATCGATCGCGATTCGCTGGAAATGACCAGATAGCCGACGACGGCAGTGTCGGTATCGACACGGGCAACGAAGGGCGGCACCGAGCCCGGCGGCATGAAAGCCCGCGCTCGGTTGACGGCCGCCACAACTTCACTCATCGCCTGGGGCATATCCGTACCGGGCTGGAAGTAGACTTTTAATAAGGCGTAAGATTGAATGTTTTTGGCTTCAACGTGATGGATACCATTTACATAAAAGAAATGAGATTCAAAGAAGTAAGTCATCAGTGCTTCAATTTGCGGGGGGCTCATGCCGCCGTAAGGTTGAGCGATGACGATAGAGGGTAAATTCAATGAAGGGAAAACGTCCACTTTGACGCGGCTTCCCGCCAAAATAGAACCCGAAATGATGGCCAAAACACCTACGAGCACGGTGATCGGATGGCGAAGAGCAAACTGGATTGGGTTCATATCTGAAAGAACAAAAATTAGGTTCGTCAGCGCGAATTGACTACGCGGACGGTGAAACTCGGCCGGGTTACATCTTTATACTAACTGCCGACACATTTAGATCTGGTCGAAATCCGTTCAGCTTTCCCAGAAGTTCCGGTATAACTCCCAGGTTTCCCAATCTTCCGGGTTTGACGAGTAATCTCAAATTAGGGAGAAATTGGCCCACCGGGATACTCATTGAATGTTATCATGATAGTTTTTAATCTCTCAATGCGGATAAAGTGGGTAATCTGTAGAAAGATGAGAGACATCGAGACGCTCAGCAAGGAATCAGCCAGCGTTACCAATCGCACAGGACCAGCCGCGATGCGGGACGGAGGTTTTTCGGCCATGCGCCGTGTAGTTGTCACAGGATTAGGGGTGGTGGCCCCCAACGGCATAGGTCGGGAAGAATTCTGGTCCAGCTGCGTCGCAGGACGTAGCGGGATCAGTACGATTTCAGCCTTTGATTCGAAAACATTCCCCATCAATGTTGCCGGAGAAGTTAAGCAATTCGACGCTACGCCGTTCGTTCCAGAATCTTCACGTAAATCGCTGAAGATCATGGGTCGGGCAGCCAAGTTCGGGTTGGGCGCTGCCGGTCTGGCTTTGCAAGACAGCGGCATCGATATGCGCACGGAAGATCCGGGCATGGTCGGCGTCGTCATGGGCACCGGCCTGGTACCCATCGACATGTCCGAAATTATGCCTCTTCTTCGCAAAGTCATGAACGAGGAAGGCCACTTTGACCTGACAAAGCTGGATGCGGGCGGGGGGTCACCTATCTTTCCGCTCTGGCTGCTAAAATATTTGCCCAACATGGTAGCTGCCCATATTTCGATGGCCTTTAATGCTCAAGGACCCAACAGCACAATCACGACTGCTTGCGTGGCGGGGACCCAGGCGGTCGGCGAAGGATTTCGCATGATTTCCCGGGGTGAGGCCGACGTCTGTCTGGCGGGAGGGGCCGATAGCCGATTGGATCCTCTGCTGCTGATGGCGTACACCGCTCTTGGAACTCTAAGCCGCCGAACCGACTTGCCGCCAGAACAGATTTCCCGACCGTTTGATCGCCTGCGGGATGGATTCGTCTTGGGCGAAGGGTCTGGTGTTTTGGTTCTCGAAGATTTCGACCGGGCCCGAAAACGGGGAGCCAAGATTTACGCCGAGATCCTGGGTTTCGGCAGCAGCTTTGATGCTTATTCGATCACCAAGCCGGATCCCGAGGGCAAAGGGGGCGCTCGAGCCATTCGTAACGCTCTGAATGAGGCGAAGGTCTCCACGGAAGATGTTCGTTACATCAACGCTCACGGCACCAGCACTCGACTGAACGACTGCATGGAGACCAATGCGGTTAAACATGCCTTTGGCGAGCATAAAGCCCGGATGGTGCCGATTTCATCGATCAAGTCGATGATTGGGCACTCCATCGGGGCCAGCGGGGCCATCGAAGCGGTCGCTCTGGCTCTCACATTGAGCGAAAGTGTGACGCCGCCGACGATTAATCTGACTCACCCGGACCCGGTTTGCGATCTGGATTACATTCCTAACGTCGCTCGTGATTGGGCTCCCGCCGTGGCCATTTCCACGAGCTTCGGATTCGGGGGACAAAACGGGGCCCTGGTCATGCGGGCGATGTAATTGGGCCCGGCCTTTTCTCAGCCGCCTATACTTCAGGTAGAGGTAATCTTCTCCTGAGGTAACTGCGATGGTTCAGGTTAAAGTTTTCAATTCCCGGGGTGAGTTGGTTGGCCCCTTAAGCGTTCCCAAGATCACCAAAGCGGACGCCGAGTGGCAGGCTCAGCTGAGCCCGACCCAGTACACTATCGCACGCAATAAAGGAACAGAACGCCCCTTCTGCGGAACCCTTCTGGATAACAAAAAGAAGGGAATTTATTCCTGCGTCTGTTGCGGGCTTCCCCTGTTCGCCTCCACGGCCAAATTCAACTCCGGAACTGGTTGGCCTAGCTTTTTCATAGCTGTAGCACCCGAAAATGTCGTAACGGCGAGCGATCGATCGCACGGCATGATCCGCGACGAGATTCTCTGTTCCCGCTGCGACTGCCATTTAGGACACGTCTTCGAGGATGGTCCGGCCCCAACGGGATTGCGTTACTGCGTAAACTCGGAATCTCTGGTGTTCACAGATGAATCTGAAGTGGCGAAATTGGCCGAGATTTAGCTACAGAAATTCAGACCCGATTTGTACAATTTTGGAACGCGCAGGACTGCATTTCTGCACATGTTTTAACAATCGCTTGAACGATCCAATTTCAGTAATGATCCTCCTCTCTGAAGGAGGGTTGCGGGTTGTTCGGATTATCCTTTCCGAGTTGAACAGGCTGCTCAAAAACACCGCAGAATCCCCATATTTCCAAATAAGATGGGGTATATTGGATTGTTTTGAAAGATTTACAAACAGAACGGCTCTCACGAGGGTTTGAGTAGAAGAAATCAATCGGGCAATTTAGTTAATGGCATCAGATTTGCTTGATTGCAGTCGTCACTCACCAGTGTGGGTACAAGTTGAAAGAAAGGGAGGAAAGTACCATGGCCAGACGCGATGCACTCCTCCGATTGCACAAGACTTTGACTCAGCGTCGTGTGGAACTCCAGCGGCGTATGGGGATGGAACTCGAAGATCTTGCGAAACAATCCACGGGGGATACAGCAGATATTGCTTTCGACACCAGCGGTGAAGAAATTTCTTCGCAGTTGGCGGAAATTGAAAGCCGGGAATTAGTTCAAATTGATCGGGCGCTGAAACGCCTGAAAAATGGCACATACGGTTTATGCGAAATCTGCAACAAGCGGATTCCGGTAGCCCGGCTCGATGCCTTACCTTACAGTACAGTCTGTATCGGCTGCCAGAGAGATCTGGAAGACGATCCGAGCATGATTGAAGACCGTACCAATCTCGATTGGGAACGCGTCAACGATCACGATCCTTATAGTTCCGACCGGAAGGTAAACCTTTCCGATCTGGAATTGGATATGGCTCGTTAAGTACAATTCCTGAAATTAAAGCCTGGACCCATCGAGTTTTCTCGGTGGGTCTTTTTCGTGTTCTCCCACTCTCCACACATTTCCAACCCACTGAACCTCCAACGTTCGACTAAACGATTGGCAGGATGTCGCTGATTTGCTTTTTGTAACGCCTCCTGTATACAATTTTGCGAATCCTGGCAGGGAATTTCTCATTCCTCGCTTCAGTCCACCGTTTAGAGTTACAGAAGAACGGTTCATGGATGCACCAGTTTCAATACGCGTCCGCTTGCGAAGATGCCAAAGCAGGCCGACCCAGTAGGGAGCAGTAAAACATCCATGAGACGTGTTGGTTTTTCTTTTTTCCTAGGCGCTTGCGCCTTCGTCGGTGGCACGGCCGGTACGGTAATTCTCAGCCAGATTAACACCGTTCACGCCGATCCCCGCCGTCCTCAAGACATTCAATTGCTTTCGGAATCCTTCGAACAAGTTGCCCGGCGGGTTTCCCCCACTGTGGTCGCTATCGAAGCGGTTAAGTCCCCCGCCGCCAATTCCCCGAATGCGAAAAGCAAACCGGTGGAAGAATCGGGTTCGGGTGTACTGATTCGATTCGAAGGGATGAAAGGCACGCTGGTTATTACCAACAACCACGTGATCTCCGGTGCCAAAGCGGAACAGATTACCGTCAATCTGGCAGACAATCGACTGCTCAAACCGATTAAAGTCTGGGCCGATCCGGAGTCGGATATCGCCTGCTTATTACTCGATATCGACAATTTACCCACGGCCAATTTCGCAGACAGCGACCGGATTCGAGTGGGCCAGTTTGTTCTGGCCTTCGGTTCTCCGTTCGGCTTGAACCAGACCGTTACACACGGCATCATCAGTGCCAAGGAACGCGGCCAGGTGAGCCTCGGTACCACGATTCGAATCAAGGAATTCCTCCAGACTGACGCCGCCATCAATCCGGGATCCAGCGGCGGTCCACTGCTCAATCTCGATGGTGAAATTGTCGGGATCAACACGGCGATCGCCTCCCACTCCGGCAGCAACAGCGGCGTGGCCTTCAGCATTCCTTCCAATCTGGTCAAGCGGATCGCCAAACAATTAGTCGAGCGGGGTTCGGTCACGCGTGGATATCTTGGCGTGCAACTTTCAGGCAGTATTGACCCGAATGACGCCTTGAGACTGGGAATGTCGAAATCCGAAGGGGCTCTCGTCGAAGCAGTCTATCCGGAAACACCGGCCGCCAGCGCAGGCTTGCGAGCGAACGATGTGATCCTGAAAGTTGATGATGTGATCATCAAAAGCGATAATCATCTCATCAATCTGATAAGTGCTTTACCCGCAGGACAAAAGGTGAAGCTCCAGCTGTGGCGGGACAAAAAAAGTATCGTGATCGAGGCCATCGTAGGCGATTGGGAGCGAGCTCAGGCTCGTCTTAAAGCCTCGCCCATGAATTGATCGAGCCGAGAAAACAGCGGCAATGAATGCTGTAAGATGATTGCGTAATTGCCGCTGCCTCTCCACATTTTTAGTCGTCGTTCTGACGTTTCTTCAATTGCAGATAGTACACGATCAAACCAACTAGCAATGCCGCCATAACGAGCATGCCGGGTACGCTGTAGAGAAAGCCCATAACGTCCTTTCCAACGAGAGATGAGAGTTTTTAGCGAAGCTTCCCATGCGGGCGAGCCTACTCGCAGCTTACATGGTTTGAACGATTTTTTACTTGAACTAGCGCTTCATTGCAAGCGCCAAGTCAAAAAAAAGCTCTCGTCAGAATTTTCGCTGACTAGAGCTGGATTTTAAAATGTGCGGTTGCGTTAACCGTCATCAGCCCGCATTGGTTCCGGTAGCGGCGTAGTCCTCCATTTTTCGGGCTACAGCTAATGGAACGACTTTCTTCAGTTTCTTACCGCGACGAATCTCGGTCCAATCCTTCAGTATCTTTTCCGCCGATCTCGACCTGGTGAGCGAGTAGTAGTGATCCATCAGCGGATGAATCCATTCGTAATCGACGTAATTGCAATCCACTAGAGCGACGCTCTTGGAATGCAGCTTGCCCGGCAGTTCATTCTTAGGATCGAAAATGAAGAGTTCTCCGCCGGTCATGCCCGACCCGACTTCATTCTCGATGGCCCCGAGGATGAGTACCTTTCCGCGCGTCATATATTCGCAGGCATACTTCCCGGCAGCCTCGGCGACGATGACAGCGCCGCTATTGCGGATGCCCAGACGGTGACCGGCCCGGCCGCCGATATAAATCCGGCCTCCCGTGCCCCCATAGCCGACGTTGTTCCCCGCCACGCTCTGAATCTGATTTCCGTAATCGGTTCGCTCATAATCGAGCGTGACCGTTACGGTACCACCCGAGATACCCTTCGCCACGCCGTCTTGAGCAAAACCGTTCAGCTTCAATTCCATCGAATTCAGGTTCCAAGCCCCGAAACTTTGGCCGGCCTCCCCTTCGAAGTTCACAGCGATGCGTCGATTGTTCGGCATACCTTCCCGACCATAGAGCATCGCGATCCGGCCTGCCAGGGTAGCCCCTACACTCCGGTCGGAGTTGCGAATCCGGAACATCAGCTCGGACGACATGCAGGCATCCACAGCATCTTGAGCGGCCGCGACGATTTTCTCATTAAGCGATCGTTCGGGGCCGAAACCCACCCCCGTGCTGCATACCCCGCCCGGCTGAAGATCCTGAGGATATTTTTCCAGGAGATTCGTCAGAGCCATGTCCGTGCGGACAAACCGGCTGACATCCACTAGCGTTGCACGACCCTTCATGGAAGGATTCTTAAGCAGCAGATCCCCTCGACCGACAATTTGCTCGAGCTTCGTGAAGCCCATATTGGCTAGGAGCTTTCGGACTTCTTCGGCCACACTGTACAGATAAGCCTTGGTGTGTTCCGGATGGCCGTGATATTTCTCCATCGAACCCGTGATTCCGGTCGGGCAATTGGGAATGTGGCAGCTCTTGCAGACAATACATCCCACGCTGACCATCAAGGCCTGTCCGAAACTGAATTCGTCGGCGCCAAACAAGGCGTACTTAACGACGTCGTAGCCATTTTTGATACCGCCACCGACCCGAAGCGTGACAGCTTTTCTCAGGCCATTGACCACCAGAGCCTGATGCGCTTCCGCCAGTCCCATTTCGCTGGGTAGCCCAGCGTGCTCTTTCGATGAGATCATAGCAGCGCCGGTGCCGCCATCGATACCATCGATCTCGATGATGTCGGCCCCAGCCTTGGCAACTCCCACCGCAATCGTACCAATATTTTCGACAGCCACAAGCTTCACACTGACCGGCATGCCGGGTTTAATGGCTTTAAGATCGTAAATCAGTTGCGCCAGATCTTCGATGGAATAAATATCGTGGTGCGGTGGGGGACTGATCAGGTCGTTACCCGGCTTGCCATAGCGAATTTCGGCAATTTCCTTGGTAACCTTTTTGCCCATCAGCTGGCCGCCTTCACCCGGCTTGGCCCCCTGAGCCATCTTGATCTGAAGTTCGTCGGCATTGATGAGGTATTCCGCATCCACTCCAAACCGGCCGGAAGCCACTTGACGGATTCTGCTGCGGAAACGGCTCTTGCGAAGCTCTCCCGCCAAGGTATATATCGAAGGATTTTGAATACGTTGCTGACGGATAGTATCCCAAAATTCGCCCCAGGCTCGTTCGGGCATGTCGTTGCGGAAGCGGGCTTCGCCCCCTTCACCGGAATTGCTGAGGCCATCCAGTTCGTTGAACGCCGCGGCCAGAGTCTGATGGCTGGCGCCGGTCAATGCTCCGTGGCTCATCGCAGCTCCACGGAACTTACGACGAATGATGTGGATCGCCGGTTCGACCTCTTCCAGCTTTACCGGCTGTCCGGATAGCTTGATGAGGAACAGATCGCGGAGAACCGTAGGAGTCCGATTCTGGACCAACTCCGTGAATTTGACGTATTTATCGGCGACCCGTTTGGGGGCTTCCGGATCATTATCGGTCGGAACGGCAGTGTAAACGCTTTCGCCGCCGCCCATTTCCGGTTCGGGATAGGCTTCCTTCACGGCATCCCGAAGTGCCATGCGTACCTTGGCATTGAAGGCTGTGTAGTCTAGGTGCTTGCCCAGAACCGACATTTTCTCGGCCTGCTCAACTCTCCAGGCAGCATCTTCCACCAGATGTTCCAACTGGATGCCGCCGATTCGACTCGGGAATTCGCCGAGAAATTCCATAAGTTCCGAGCCAAACCCGACCGCCTCGAACAGCTGGGCGCCCCGATAACCTTCGATGGTAGTAATCCCCATCTTGGCGATGATCTTCTTGATGGAATCTTCGAGCGCGGCGAAGATATTCTCGAGGCACTCGCGGGCCGAGAGGGTCGATTCCTGCTTGGTATCGGCTTCCTTGAAAGTTAGACCATTCTGAATGATTCGCAGCATCAGATAGGGATGCACGGCGTCCGCGCCAAAAGCGATCAGGCAGCAAATATCGTGGCCTTCCTGAACATCGGCAGCCTGGACAACCAGAGAGCAGCGATCGCGCAAACCTTGCTTGCACAAATAGGTGTGAACGGCCCCTAACGCCAAGAGCGATGGGATCGGTACGATCCCCATCTTGCTCGATTCCTTGTCGGACACGCAGAGCACCCGGTATCCTTCGTGCACGGCCTTTTCCGCGGCGGATTGAAGCGAGGTTAACGCTGTGCGTAAAGCCGCTTTGCCGCCGGACAGGTTGAAGGTGGCATCCAGAGTGGTGTAGGCCAGCACTTCATTTCGGCGAATTTCTTCGATGATCGCATCGGAAACCACGGGCGAAGAGAGCTCCATCTGCTTGATCGGCAAAGCATCTCTTCCATCACTCGTCTTTTGCTGGCCATCTGCAAAACCAGCAGGCTTACCGAGGTAGGTCATCAGGCTCATGGCCCCCCCTTCTCGATAAGGATCGATCGGAGGATTGGTCACTTCCGCAAAGGTCTGCTGGAGGTACTTGAAGAGCGTCTGATGGTAGTTCGAGAAGATGGTCAGCACGCGATCGTGCCCCATCGAACTGAGAGGCTCCTTGCGGAGCTTGGCCATTTCCTTAACGAAAACCGCCCTCTGGAAATCCCAACCGCAGGCTTGCAAAAGGTGATCGAGCGTCCAGTTGCGATGGTTCAACTGCGCTTCCACGGTATCCGAGGTTTGGGCCGTGAAATCGAAGCCTTCGGGAATAATAATTTCGGCTTTGTTCAATTCGTGAAGATTGGGGTAACTGATCCCGGTCATCTTCCTGCGGGCTTCCAGTTCACCGCTCGACATTTCGGTGACGACACGATCCAGAGTCTGGAAGTGGTCGAGCCGTTCGCCGGTCTGCGTATCGATGGCGATCATCTGTCCCGGTTGCAACTGGCCGCTGGCGACAATCGTGGCATTGTCGAGACCAAAGACTCCCGATTCCGAAGCGATGTACAACCAGCCGCGCTTATCCGACAGCCAACGCACCGGCCTCAAGCCCATTCGATCGACCAGAGCGACCAGATAACGACCATCGGAAGCGACTAATCCCGCCGGTCCATCCCAGGCCGAGAGCGAACCGTAGGCTCGACGGCAATAGGTGAATGTATCGACCGCTTCCGGACCCCAGTAATCGGCTTCGGAATCCCAAACCGGCGGCAAACTCAAGCGCATCGCCCGGAGCAAAGACCAATCGCGTTCCAGCATCAGGTGTTCAACCCACTCGTCGAGCGAGCCGGAGTCCGACATCCGGGGAGTGAGTAAATCGTTACCGGGTAGTGCAGGGCTGAGGCCGCGTGCATAAGCATGCACGGCATTGCGATTGGTGCGAATCGTGTTGATTTCGCCATTATGACAGAGAATCCGGAACGGCTGGCCCAGCATCCAGTTCGGATAGGTATTGGTGGAATAGCGGCGATGGAAATAGGCGATGCCGGTTTCCATGTCGTCCCGTGAAAGATCGGGATAGAACGCTATCGCTTGATCGGACGTTAACAATCCTTTGTAGCTGATCACTCGAGTGGATAGCGAGCAAACATATACCTGAAGCTTTTCTTCCTCAAAGCGCTGACGCAATTCCAGTCGACGGCGATAAAGCCACTTCTCGGCGGCGAAAGCATCTCCTTCGACGCGAATCAGCAATTGTTCGATACTGGAAGGGCAGGATTCCCGAGCTGTCTTCGGGATGGCATCCATGTGAACCGGAACCGGCCGCCAGCCGAACAGGTAGTAGGGACCGCTTCCCAGCACGTCGCGAATGATTTTCTTGGCGGCTTCGACTCGCTGCGGTTCGCGATCGAGAAAGAAGAACACGCCGATAGCGAGTTTGTCTTCTTCCTTCAGAAAGCGGGCTTGGTCGAGTTTATGCCGACGAGCTTCTTCCTTGAAAAAGTTCTGAGGAATTTGCAGGGAGACTCCGGCGCCATCGCCAGCTTCACCGCAGATACCACCACGATGTTCGACGGCTTTCAATGCAGTGAGCGTGCGTTTCAAGACTTCCGACGTGGGTTTGCCGTCTTTAGCAGCTACCCCGCCGATACCGCAGGCGTCTTTACCCACGTCGTCCTGATACAGCAATTCTCGTGACCGCACTAAGGCCAGGCCGGCTTCATTCATCGCAGTAGTCCTTCTCCCTTTCATGGAAGCTCGAAACAACGGAACAAGGAAAGATTGGTAATTTTACTAACTAGCCAAACAATGTGAAAGAGCGTCTAGGATTTTGGGGGTTCACTGGACAAGAAATCGATTCCAAAAAATAGGTGAGGGTTAAACCGAAATGGCTCCAGGGCATTAACAGGACGCTAAGTGCGAAACGAGAGTTAATTTACTTCATCCTCTCCCGGACCAGTTTGCTGACCGCTTTGAATTGCGGATGCTTGGCATCCTCCAGCCATTCAAACGCCGTGGTTTCCACACTGGTGAGTATCGCACCGGCACTTTCCAGCCTGCGCAAAGCCACTTCGTGATCCAGCGAAAAACGGGATTGCACCCCATCCACGGGGATGAATACCAAATAGTCCCGATCGATCAGATCCAGAACGGTTTGAAGCACACAAACGTGGCTTTCCATTCCGGTGACTATCACTTTAGGTCGCCCAAAGTGATTCAAAGTCGGCAGAAACTCGCCGGGTCCACAACAACTGAACTGCGTCTTGGCACTTATCGGACTCGCAATCCTAACCGCAAGAGTCGGATGGGTAGCTCCGAGGCCCTGAGGATATTGCTCGGTGGCCAGGATGGGCACTTCCAGAAGGCGGGCTACATCCAGAAGAAAGCCGACATCCCGCAGTAAATCACTGGCTTTCGGCATCGCGGCCAGAAGCTTATCCTGCACATCGATCACTAGCAGAACGGAGTCCTTCGAAGTGATTCGAGGGTTCTTTTTCATTTAGCAGAGTCCAAAAAGATTTGGCCGGTTTCACCAAACGCCCGCTTTAAAGCGGAGATCGTTGAGGGTAATGCCCTGAAGATTTTTTCTCAGCGATTCGAGCAGCTTTCGTTTGTGGAATTGAGCGAGTTCCTGCATCAAGACAGCCGAGCGTACCTCGATTTCCAGCACGCCGCGGCGAATATTCAAAGGCCGGGCGTGGGCTTTGTACTCTTCGTCTATAGAAGCTTCGAAGGCGCGCTCCAGCCGCAGGCGGTCCTGCTTGCGGCCAAAGCCCCGGGCGGCAAAAAGGCGGGCAAGAATATCGCCGAGCGGTTCCGGGCCGCTCGGTTCCGGTTTTTTCATAGGATTCGATTACGCCTTGCTGCTGACGTTTACG
This sequence comes from Telmatocola sphagniphila, assembly GCF_018398935.1. Lineage (GTDB taxonomy): Bacteria > Planctomycetota > Planctomycetia > Gemmatales > Gemmataceae > Telmatocola > Telmatocola sphagniphila. The sequence goes on from NZ_CP074694.1 coordinate 4,098,455, forward strand.
TAGGCATGCACATGAGGTAACACGCGGTAGTTCCATATGAAGCCAGGGCCTTCCAGGCGCCAGAAGCTCCACGGCTGCTTTTCATTCGTCTTGGCACCTTCACTTTCATCGGTGTAGAAAGCAAAGCGGATTTTTTCCATGCCTCCGGTGCGTTTGATGATGGCCATCACTTCATCGACATCCTCTTTCCGGTAAGGGGAAAGTATGGTCCTCATCACGCTATCCACCAGTTTAATCTCGTCCGCCGTCATCTCAGCGGTGGCCAGACCAGCGGGGGTATGCTTGCGGGCTTCCTTGAAACTGACCGATTCCTCGTGCTCGCCGGGCGTCCCCATAGTAATGAGAGCTTTGGAGCGCTGCTTGGCATCGAGTGCCTCGAACAACCTGGCAACTTCACGCGTCTGGTAGTTGAAGATGTTCTTAGAATCGTAGCCCATCGGCGTATGGCCGTAGTAAATTGGCCCGCCGAAGGCGGTTTCTTCTTCCGAATCGCCATCGCATCGCAACGTAATATGGTGGCCCGAGAAGACGAAAGCGTATTTATCCTTGGTGGGGTCGCCGAAAATATTGGCTCCGCAATTCTCGAAAGATTTGGAAGCATCCCAAGTGCCATCCCGGCTGAACTGACGATAGCCTTCCTCGCCGCTGGACATGGCCTTCAGAACGCGAACCACCAACTCCTGCTGAGGTTTCGTGTAGACGTCCTTGATCGGCTTGCCAAGTGCTTTGTTGTACATGCGGCCGCGAGCTTCGTGATTCCAGGGCAATTGAATATTCTTTTTCTGATCCTCGGAGAGCCCGGCGAAGAGTTCCTTGACCAGTTCCTCGGCCGGATGGATGACTTGCGGCATCGGTAATTTTTCCGGTTCCGAAGCCAAACTCAGACCCGCTCCCGAAAGCACGGCGGCTCCCGTACCCATCAGACGGACAAAATCTCTGCGATCCAGATCGACGCATTCGGGGCAATTCAATTTTTCTTGCATGGCGGTGACTCCTAAGGAGAGTTTGAGAGACCGATCTGATTCTACTTCGATTTTCTGCAATTAAGCAAGCGAAAGGATCGGGCTCGGCAATTATGCGCAAGTTTGAGCGAAAGCCCTAAGAGCAATTGCGGACACCCGCTTCCGCCGGAAATAGGCTGTTTCAGATTAACGTTCCACTCCCAAGGGTTCTCCGATTTAAGGGAGAAGTCGGAGGTACGGAGAGTTTCGAACTTGGGCTTTTCCGCAAAAATTTATCCCTGGAACATATTCCGAATTGTCTGGATATTTAAGATTTTTTCATTCTGCAAGTCCATTTAAATTCAGACTTTATAGCAATTTATCCCAATCCAGACTACTAAACAGTATTGATTTACTTCTATTTCGATATATGTTGCTATTGAGATTCAATCTCATTAACAAAGGGCGTATTCGAGGTAGATTTATGCGATTTAGTTTTCGACGAAAAAATGCTTTTACCCTCATTGAGCTTCTGGTGGTCATCGCCATCATCGCGTTACTGATCGGCCTGTTGCTGCCAGCAGTGCAGAAAGTCCGCGATGCGGCCAGCCGACTGAAGTGTCAAAATAATTTGAAGCAGATTGGGCTGGCGATGCATGGCTACATGGACGTGAATAACGGTCTGCCGCCCAACGGTCGATTTACTTACAACGGTTCGACGGTTACCCAAACCTCCCCGTGGTCGGCTTTGTCGCGTATTCTGCCATTTATCGAACAGGAAAATCTTTCCAAGGCAATCGACTTCAACACAAACTACAGCACACAGCCGTTCGTCACTTCCAAACGCATCTCGACTTTCCTTTGCCCGAGTGAGATCAACGACAAAGGCAGTGGCACGGATGCCACCTATGGTAATAAAAACTGGACGCTGAATTATGCGGTGAATTTAGGCACTTGGGGCGTGCTAACGAATAAGTCCAAGTCGATGCAAGGTACCGATGGCGCTTTTTCTCCGAATTTCTGCTACCGTCCTTCAGATTTCATTGATGGCATGAGTAACACTCTCGCCCTGGCCGAGGTGAAAGGGTACACGAATCGGGTGAACGGCGCTTCCAATTCCACAACCTATAGTTCACCGCCCCCGCTGCCGAACAGTCCGGTCGATATTACCGCCCTTTCTCTCGCGGCCTTCGATGCGAGCAAAAACACCCACGTCGAGTGGGTGGATGGCAAGGTACACGAAACAGGATTCACGAGTATCTTTACGCCGAACACCAAGGTCAATTACAGTGCGAACGGCCAAATTTATGACGTGGATTACATTGCCGCCACGGAAGCCAATTTGGGCGACACTTATGCGGCGGTGACGTCTCGAAGTTACCACACTTCGGGTGTAAATGCCGTGCTAATGGATGGCTCAGTCCGCTTCCTTACCAACTCTATTGCGCTGCAAACCTGGCGCTCCCTCAGCACCCGGGCCAGGGGCGAAGTTCTGGGAGATTATTAATTCGATATCGTATCCAAGTGAGTGCGGCCGATTCTCGGTCGCACTCGTTTCCGAGTTAATCGAGATATCCCATGGCAGTCCTTGAATCTGCAGAATTTCCGCGCCGCTCGTTCAGCAAAAAAACGCTGCAAATACTCCGTCGGCTCCATCTCTATCTGGGGCTTCTGCTCTTCCCCTGGGCTCTGATCTACGGCAGCAGCGGGCTACTGTTCAACCATCCGGAATTTTTCAACGAACAGCCGCTGCATTACTATGGTGCGAGCGAAATCGCGGGAACTCCCTTGGAGTCTCGCTCACCCCCTTCCGACATCGCAGCGCAAGTCTTTGAGGTTTTGAAAAGCAGGCTGCCAGATAAGAGTTTGCAACTACTGGATGTGGAGAAGGCAAAATACAGCCGGGATTTCGCTTTTGCCGTTGTGAATACCACCGATGGACCCTGGAATGCGCTTTTTGAAGTGAATGGGAATGGGGGAACGATCACTAAGCCCAAGCCGACCACAAAAAAACCTCCCGAGACTGTCGCCCCTTTCGCTCAGAAAGAGGGAGTACAAGCCGGGGTACCCCTTGGCACGCAGTTCCGGGAAAGTCTCCCGACGATTCTGGAACGCAAGGGATTACCATCGGGCGAAGTTCGCATCACTTCCGTTCCCGATCTGCAATTCCCTATGTCGGTCGATGGGGAGCCCTGGCTGGTGAGTTATAATTCCTTGACAGGAAGCGTCTCTGGAAAGCCGCTGGAAGCCGATTCAGGTCGTTCGCTATCGGCCCGTCAATTTTTGCTTTCTCTTCACAAAGCGCATGGCTACCCTTCCGCTCGAACTGCGCGGTGGGGTTGGGCTGTGATTGTCGACATCATGTCCGTTGTGCTGATCTTCTGGGGAGTATCGGGCTTATTCATGTGGTGGCAAATCAAATCCACACGAACCTGGGGCCTAATCGTTTGTCTCTCGAGTATGGTACTGGCCACATTGTTAGTGGTAGGAATGTTGAGAGTTCTTTAGCGGAATTCCGAAATGTCGTTAGGGAATCTGGACTTCAACGCATAAAATTTCCCCCGTAAATGTAACCGTGGAGAAGTTTTATGTGCTTTTCGCCAGAGGCCAGTTTTACAGTCGGTGCAGGATTGATCCCGGCCGGGCTCTTCTGTATTCGACAAGCAGTGAGAATCAATCCTCGGACGATTTATCTCGCCTGTATTCCCCTGGTATTCGGGATACAGCAAATTTGCGAAGGCTTCGTCTGGCAGAACATTACCGGTACTGGAGAAAACCTCCGACTGAGCTCGCTGGCATTCTTATTTTTCGCGATCGCTTTCTGGCCTTTTTGGTTTCCGTTGGTGGCCGCGATCATGGAACCACCGTCCACAAAGAAATGGCTGTTCTGGGGCTTCGCAATTCTCAGTACGTTCTGGTTATTCGCCATGTATTTACCGCTGGTATTTGGGCCGTCCGAATTGCTCATCACGCGCGTCGAGCGGCATTCCATCCAGTATTACTATCCCGATCTATGGATCTATCAGTATTTGCCGAAGACACCGTTACGGATCATTTACTTTCTCATGGTGGCTCTGCCGATGGCGTTTAGTTCGGAATCTCTGGGGAAAATCCCAGGTTTGGCGCTGGGAATATCCGCCGGGGTGACAATAGCCCTTTACGATTACGCTTTCGTTTCGGTGTGGTGTTTCTTCGCGGCCGTTTTGTCCTTTTATCTGGTGATCATGTTTTACCAGCTCCCTAATAAAGAGAAGCCGAGCTTATGAGCATTCCCTATTTTCAGATCGACGCGTTTTCCGATCGAATCTTCCACGGCAATCCTGCGGGAGTGTGTTTTCTGCCCGAGTGGCTTCCCGATTCCTTATTGCAAGCGATTGCCGCTGAAAATGGCTTGCCCGAAACGGCGTTCGTAGTACAGAAATCGGACCATTTTTTATTGCGATGGTTTACGCCGAATCTGGAGATGGATCTTTGCGGCCACGCCACTCTCGCCCCGGCCTACGTCCTTTTTCAGCACTATGGCTATCCAAAAGACAAGATCGCTTTTGAAACCCGCTCCGGAATATTGACTGTTCGCCGAAAGGCGGATTACTTCGAACTGGACTTCCCTTCCCGCCCCGCTGTTGCCTGCAATGCCCCGGCCTCACTCCTGGAAGGTTTGGGTATTACAGAGGCTCTATTCATTGGCAAAGCCCGGGACTATCTGGTCGTACTGCCGGATGAAAAGAGCGTGGCTGAGCTGAATCCGAATTTTCAGGAATTAAAAAAAATCGATACTCTGGGAATCATCACCACGGCTCCTGGAAAACAAGTCGATTTTGTATCGCGATTTTTCGCGCCGCGAGCCGGAGTCGATGAAGACCCCGTTACCGGCTCCGCTCACAGCACGCTGATTCCCTACTGGTCCACTCGTCTGGGGAAAACCGTACTAAAGGCGCGACAGATTTCAGCTCGAGGTGGGGAGCTGTTCTGTGAACTCCGGGGTGAACGCGTAGGAATAGGCGGTAGAGCCACAACCTATATGCAGGGATTTTTGAATATTGATGTATTTCAAGGACAAAAATAAGGGACAACTATATCCGCAAATAAACCGCTTGTGAAAAAATCAACAAGATTGAAATGGTGGAGTTCAATCGGTGAAATCGGGAGTTTCCAACAAATTGCGTAAATTCCCTGATCCCTCTCATTCTTATTATTCAGCGAGATTTTTATTATTTTCTGCTTCGTGCGCCCCCTCTGAATCCTGATAAATTTCCAATTTGTATTTGACTCCGAAATGAAATCTGTTTACAAGTTAAGTAGCGGTTTTGTGGCCTAGGTCAGCGTACCGCGATTTACAGATCACCTTCTTGGTCTAAGAACTCAGCTTTAAGGAGCTTTTTCTATTTATCAGGTCGACGCTTGGTCACTTCGATCAAGACTATGACCGTATACTTTTTACTTTAAGAGGTCTCAATGAAACGGTTTCTCTCCAACCGTCGGTCGGGTTTCACCCTGATCGAGCTTCTCGTCGTGATCGCAATTATTGCGATACTCATCGGCCTGTTGTTACCGGCCGTCCAAAAAGTCCGTGAAGCGGCTGCACGTATGAAATCTGCCAACAATCTGAAGCAGATTGGTCTGGCACTTCACAATGCCCATGATTCTTTGGGTGCATTTCCTCCAGTTTCGGCTGGATGGTGGGCATCGTACTCGTCCGCACAGGGCGGCTATGGTGGACCTAACCCATACACCGGGCCGTATGCCCCCTTGGCCCAGCCTGGTGCCGTTTCCTACTACGAAATCACTTTCTTTTCTTGCTTGCTTCCTTACCTGGAGCAGGGGCCACTCTATGCTAAGAGCGGTCAGCCTTCGAACGTGTACAGTTGGGTGACCGGTCCAGCAGATATCGTGCTCGGTCAGAAACTGAACGTTCTGTTGTCACCGACCGATTACAGTGTCGCCAACACCGTTACCGCCAATTGGAGTTGGGTGAATAGTAACAATCCAGTGCCCGTCGGCCTCACTAGCTACGCACCGAGCTACCGCGTCTTCGCCAAGAATCCCAAAGCCTACGTTTGGAACATTTGGGACGGTAGCGGTGGCGGCCAACGAACGATTGCCGGAGTTAGCGATGGTTTGTCCAATACCATTTTTGTCGCGGAAAAGATGATGATTTGCGGTGCCAGCCAGCCCAACAACTTGAACGGTAATCCTTTCGTGTCCGCCTGGGGTACCGATCAGGATGTCAACAGCACGCCTTGGTTTGCCGGTATCTCTACCCAATGGCCAGTCAGTAACTGGAGTGACAACAACGGCTACTGGGAAGTTCCGCAGGCTCAACCCGCTCCCGCCAACTGCTCCTACTGGCGTCCAACGGCCCTGACGGCCAGCGGTTGCCAATGCCTATTGGGCGATGGTAGCGTTCGAAATGTTAGCACCAATATTTCTTACCAGACCTGGAGTGCCGCGATTACTCCCGATGGTGGAGAAATTCTGGGTTCCGATTGGTAAGCGTTAATTTTGATTAAATATTTTTGACCCTCGGCGAACGCTCCGCCGAGGTTTCTTGTTTATATATTCCCACCTCTGGAGCAACATGCCATGAGATTACGTCTAATCCCCCCTGCACTCTTACTCGCAATTCTATTCGTCACTGAAGGCTGCGGTCCCCGACTCGATCCGGGTACGGGCATCGAAATCAAAGGATCCGTCACCTTGGACGGAAAGCCCATCACGATTGGCCAAGTGATGGCATTCCCCTTTACCGGCATCCAGGTAAGCGGCAATGCTCAGAGCACGAGGATCAATGCCGATGGAACATACTCCCTGGGAAATGTGCCGGCCGGCTTCCTGCGAATAGTGGTAAAAACCACTCCCTTTAAGGGTAGTGCAATGGCGCTTGGTAAAAAGAACGCCAACCCGACAAAGGGTGTTGGAGCGCCTACGATGGAAGGAACCTTCATCGATGCTCCGGCGATCTACGAGGATCCCGAGAAAACTCCTCTGAATCTCGAAGCCAAGGGAAGAGGGGTAATCACCTATGACATTGAAATGAAGTCGAATGCGGCCTCCGGCGACGCTAAAAAATAAAATCCCCGCCGAAGATTAGGTTTCTAAAAAACTGAAAGTCGCAACTCCCACTTGGGTAATTGCGACTTTCTTGCATTTAAAAACTTCATCCGCCAGCAATAGCTCCGAGAATCCAGAAAGGTTCTTTACCACTCAAAATGTCCGCGGGTAGCTTATACTCGAAAGGTTCGTGTGATATATCTTCCTCGCACGCAAAAAATCGCAACATGGGTCGACGGCGTTTAGTAACATGATCGCGGATCGTCCCGAGTAAAACGGGATAGCGGGCTTCCAGTGCATTCAGAACGGAACCGATATCCCCGGCCTCATCGATTTCCAGGCTAATTTCCTCTCCGACGTTCGCCAGCGTTCTCAAGTGATAGGGCAGAATCACACGGATCATAAGATCGTCTGTACCTCCACCGAGAGGACCGCGGGAAGATCCCGAACGATGGCGGTCCAGTTATCGCCTGAATCGGCCGAGACGTACACCTGCCCGCCTGTGGTGCCGAAGTAGACACCGCAGGAATCGAGGCTATCCACCGCCATGGCATCTCGAAGAACGTTGACGTAGCAATTTTCTTGAGGAAGCCCTTGAGTCAAGGCTTCCCATTCATGACCGCCCGTCCTGCTGCGATAGACCTGCAACTTACCATCCATGGGGTAATGTTCGGAATCGCTCTTGATGGGAACGATATAAATTGTGTTGGGTTCGTGAGCGTGCACGTCAATGACAAACCCGAAGTCTGTGGGTAGATTGCCGCTGACACGCGTCCAGTTATCGCCGGCATCATCGGATCGCATGATGTCCCAGTGTTTCTGCATGAACAGGACGTTGGGGCGTTTCGGGTTCATGGCCACATGGTGCACGCAATGGCCAACTTCCGCCGTCGGATCGGGTATGTATTTGGAATGGAGTCCCTTGTTGATGGGCTTCCAACTCTGGCCGCCGTCATCGGTCCGAAAAGCACCGGCGGCCGAGATGGCAATATAAATGCGCTGGCTATTGGATGGATCCAGCAAGATGGTGTGCAGACACATCCCTCCGGCCCCCGGCTGCCATTTTGGTCCGGTGCCGTGCTTGCGCAATCCCGACAGTTCTTCCCAGTTCTGCCCGCCATCGTTAGTAACGAATAGAGCGGCATCTTCCGCACCGGCGAAAACCTTATTGGGATCGGTTAAGGAAGGCTCCAGATGCCAGATCCGCTTGAACTCCCAAGGATGTGGGGTGCCGTCGTACCACATATGGGTGCCGGGAATCCCATCGTACACGAATTTGTTTCCCACGGGATTCCAAGTCTTACCGCCATCGTCCGATCTCTGAATCATCTGGCCAAACCAGGAACTGGTCTGGGACGCATAGATCCGATCGGGATCGGCGGGCGAGCCCTTCATGTGGTAGATTTCCCAACCGCCGAAGTATGGGCCATTCACTTCCCATTTTTTGCGTTCGGCATCAGAGTTGAGGAGAAAAGCCCCTTTGCGGGTACCAACCAGTACGCGAACATGGCTCATAGTAGGACTCTGGAGAGGAAGAAATTTACAAAATTTTATTTTTTATTTTTCGGCAAGTTCCTTGAGGTTCAACAGGCCATTTTCGAAATCGCGCCCCACCATTTTCTCCATGTTAATGAAAACACTCATCACTCGACCCATGAACACCATGGGACCTTCCATTCGCCAAGTCATCACAGTCGAATGTTCCGCTTGGGGCTCGAGTTTGAATGTCGTCGTATTATGACTCGGGAATGGCTTGATGAAATCCAACTTGATGGAGACATATCGTTCCGGCTCCGCATCCAATATTTCCATGCGTCCCTGGCCCGCCTTCTTATTCCCGAGCCATTCGTAAACCGCACCTTTTCCCTTCTCCGCCCCGCTAAAAGTGGCCTGCATTTCTGGATCCAGTTTTTCCCACGGCGACCAGCTCTTCCAGTGGTGAAAATCGCTAATGTACTCGTAAATTTTCGCGGGAGATGCTTGAATATTCTGGCTGCGCTCCACTACGAATTTTTTGGGCTTGGTCAGTGCGAGGCCGATTATCACCAGGAAGAAAGCGGCTAGAGCGATACCAACATAAATCAGAATCTCCAGCATCGAAATCTCCCAAGGTGGTAAGGAAAAGCGCGACTGATAATATGCTTTTATGTCATCTTGGTCAATTCGGCATTAAGCCTGTCAAAATTCTGTTCATTTGCCGGGACTGCAATACTTCGCAATCGCTGACATTCCTCGAGAGTCTTGAAGGTTTGCCGGAAGGTCACTTTGGTTTTTCCATTCGACTCTTCAAAGTTAACCATTACTTGAAAATACGGCAGGGAGACATGATCGAATTCAATTTTTTCCGGTTCTAAAATATCGGTGAAAATAATGTGATTCTGGAAGTTCGCGCCGTTCGGGCCGTGCATGACGAATCGCCAATGCCCCCCTATTCGAAAATCGAATTCTTCAAATGTATTCGTAAACCCGTTCGGCCCCCACCAGTGGATGATGTGATCCGGGTCTTTCCAAGCTTCGAAAACCAACTCGCGGGGAAAATCAAAAAATCTGCTGGATATCAACTCTCGCCCGGTGGCGAGCACTCCGGAAAGATTTTCCAGGATCATACTCCAGCCTGCTTGAGCGCGATCCTTGAAATTGGCCCACTTCGGCGCAATCGGATGCGACACGGTCATTTTGCATCCTTCCGGCACGGCCTCGAATAAAACCGTGACAATGGTCGGCTCCGATTCCCGGTCCGTGGAAAACGAGAACACCAGCTTTCGGGGCCGATCTAGTTCCAGGTAGATCCCGAAATGTTCCGCCAGGGTTTCTCCACGCTTCTCGACAATAACCAGCTTACCGCCGGGACGAGGTTCGGTTTCCACCCGAACCATTTCTCCCTGCGGCGTAGCGAACAGCCATCTTCCCAGGGAACGGGGGTCGAGCCAGGCATCGTACACTTGATCGCAGGAAGCTTGAAAGATCCTGGAAACTTCCATCAGGGGCTGAACGGCATTCGGTTCATCTTTTTGAGGCATTTTTTTTCTCTTTCTTGCGAGGATTCTTCTGATTTTGAAGATCCTTCAAATAGGCATCGAGTCGATCGAAGCTTTCTTCCCAGAATCGATGGTAATGTTCGATCCACTCGGCGGCACTCTTCAACGGAGCCGGTTCGAGTCGGCACGGTCGCGATTGAGCCTCACGCCCCCGACGAATCAGTCCCGCTTTTTCCAGAACTTTCAGATGTTTCGAAACGGCGGGTAGGGTGATTTCAAAAGGCTCCGCCAGTTCGTTGACGGAACACTCCCCGCTCGACAGCTTCCACAGAATCGCGCGACGCGTGGGATCGGCCAAAGCGGCGAAGACAGCACTCAAGGGATCGGCGGACATGCGCAATTTACCACCAGGTTAATTAACCGATTGGTAAATTAATAATCTGGAGATTCCGGTCAAGTCCGGGATCGCCCGGAAGCGTGAAGAATACCTACACTAAAGCGCAAGGCTCTCGTTTCCATTTATAATTTTTGAGGTTTATTTATGAATTCAGAAATTGATCCCCCCTCCCTCACCCCAAGTCGTCGAAGTCTCTTGAAAATTTTGGGCGCGCTCGGAATTGGCTCGCTTCCATTTCAAAGATCGGTCGCCGCTCAAGCTCAACAATCCTCCACCATTACCGAAGGGATGATTCAACAGGCCGAATGGATTTCCGGCATTAAACTCGATGAAGCTGCTCGGAAGTCCATCGTCCGAACTGTGAATGGTGAACTCCGCGCAATTGCCTCGATGCGAGGATTCGAGCTCACGAATGCCCATGCCCCGGCCCTGTCCTTCCAGCCGGAGCCTTGGAAAGTCCCCTCTGAAAAACCGAATCGCGGGACCGTCGAGATCGGCGAATCGAAGGGAATCAAAAAACCTGCGAGCGAGGAGGAACTGGCTTTTCTACCCGTCACAGCTTTGGGAGAACTGATTCGAACGAAACAAGTCACGTCCCTCGAGTTGACCAAACTGTATCTGTCTCGTCTGAAAAAATACGACCCGGCCCTACTGTGTGTAGTCACACTCACCGAGGAGCTAGCCCTCAAACAGGCGGCCGAAGCCGACAAGGAAATCGCTGCCGGGAAATATCGCGGACCTCTTCACGGCATCCCCTGGGGAGCGAAGGATTTGATTTCCTACCCTGGCTACAAGACCACCTGGGGAGCCACGCCGTATAAGGAACAACTGCTGAAGACCAAAGCGACTGTGGCCCAACGACTCGACGACGCCGGAGCAGTGCTGGTGGCCAAATTGACGCTAGGAGCCCTGGCCATGGGGGACCAGTGGTTCGGCGGCATGACCCGCAATCCCTGGAACGTGGAGGTCGGCTCGAGTGGCTCCTCTGCGGGTTCCGCTTGCGCGGCCGTGGCTGGCTTGGTCGGCTTCGCAATTGGTACGGAAACACTTGGAAGCATCATTTCCCCGAGCACGCGATGCGGCGCGAGCGGTTTGCGTCCCACCTTCGGACGCGTTAGCCGGGCCGGCTGCATGGCACTCGCCTGGAGTATGGACAAGCTCGGTCCTATCGCACGTTCACTGGAAGATTGCGCCTTGATTTTAGGGGTGATCCATGGCGCGGATGGTCTCGACAATTGTGCCGTCGATCGCCCTTTCAACTGGCCGGGTCGGAAAGATCTCAAGGGAATCAAGGTCGGTTATGCGGAAGGTGCGAAAGAGGTCAAAGATCGAACGGAATTGCAGGTTCTAAAAGAACTCGGCGTGGAATTGATTCCCCTTTCTTTACCGAACAAAGTGCCGATGGGCATTACCTCGATTATTCTCAATGCCGAATGTGCCTCGGCCTTTGATGATCTGACGCGCAAGGGCGTAACCGAAGGTTTAAACTCCTGGCCGGAGATTTTCCGCGGCGGTCAGTTCATCTCGGCAGTGGAATATCTGCGAGCCAATCGACTGCGAGCCGTGCTCATGGAAGAAATGGCCAAGATCTTCGAAAAAGTGGACATGTACGTCGGTATTCCAGATCTCGGCATCACCAACTTGACCGGTCACCCGACGGCCGTGATGCCCAATGGGTTCCGAAAGATGAATGAGATCTCGACGCCTACGGCCATCACTTTCACAGGACGGCTGTATGGCGAAAGCGATCTGCTGGCAGTGGCGAGCGCATACCAAAAAGCGACCGGGCACCACCTGAAGCATCCACCAATGGATAAAGTGGTTGTGAAGGAAAAGAAGTAAGCTCAAACGGCCGGGTGCGACGGTGTTCTCCTCCGTCGCAACACCGGAACCAGGATCGCGGCCAGACCCACCAGGAATACCGGCTCGGGCACCGGTGTCGGCTGCCAAATCAGATCCATGGTGGAGGAACCATCCGAATTGTTGATGATGCTTGTCGTGATGGTGCCATAACTGCTGTATGAGATTGGGTTGTTATTGGTATCGATCATACCGTAGACAAACGGAGCGTTCGACCCGGTTAGGATAATGCTATTCTGATCGACGAAATTGCCCTTGCTGTTGGTGATGACCCGCCAACTTTCGGACACGCCCCAGAAAGAATCGCCCCAGTTCGGCTGAGTCGTGCGAATCTGCATCGATGCACCCGGACGAATTATCGTATTACTGGTAGTAATGGTAATGGTGTCGAAACCGCTGCCTGGCTTGGTATTTCCCTGAGTATTTGAATTCCCGGGGGGCACGTCGATGACTGCTCCGCCGCCAAGGTCCAAGCCATTGGTGATGGTAATAATTCCAGGAGAATCGCCTGGCTTCAAAATGCCGCCCGACTGCACCGAGAGAGTGGAAATCGTCCCGTTGCCGTTGACATAACCACCCGATTGAATTGTCACCACTTTGGAAACCTGGCTTGTCGGGTCGGGCAGCGAGAGTTGCGAAGAATTCGTAACGATCAAATTCCCGGAACCTGTAAAATTTGCCCCGCCGCTGACAGTCAGAGTGGAATTAACTGTTGTGGTGCCTGTTACGCTTACCGTTCCATTGAGAAGATTCGTGGAACTATTCACCGTGAGCGTCGATCCCAAGGTGATGGTGCCGCTGGTGCTGACGGTGCCGCCGTTGAAGTAGCCGGGGTTATTGGAAGAGAGAGTTCCATAATTTTGATAATTGCCGCTGGTCGAAAATGTTCCGCCGACGTTGATATTCCCATAATTGATGAGTGTGCCGGTAGCCGAGTTAGTGAGATCGCCGGGTACTGCTAACGTCGAATTAGTACCTACCGTGAGCGAACCGTTGTTCAGGAACGTGCCAACGGTCGTAAAACTTTTGCCGTTGATGACCTGAAAGTTGCCGTTGTTGGTGGCCAGATTATTGATGGCATTAAAAGTCGCCCCTGTACCGCTTAATATGACGGTGGTACTGGAGGCCAGAGTAGTGATCGATTTCGAGCCAAAATTGATGGTACCATTTGAATTATTGGTGTCTCCCACCGACCAGGTACCGCCGGTCAACGTACCGCCCGAGAAATTGATGATGTTGCTGTTACTGAGATCGAGCGTTCCATTCTGAACGTCCACCGTTCCGGTGTTATTGAAATTCAAACCTGCGGTGAAGGTCCTACCCCCTTGAAGGGACAATGTACCGTTATTGGTGCTCAAGCCATTGATAGCTGTGAAGGTCGCATTGGGGCCACCCAGGATCACGGTAGTATTGGCCGCGATGGTGGTAATGAGATTGGAGCCAAAGCTCAGAGTGGAATTATCGTTGACTTGCCAGATTCCGCCCGTGAGGGTATTCGCCGCATAGTTGGTGATATTCACCGTGCTGAGATCGAGGCTCCCTGTTACGGTCAGCGTTCCATTATTGGTAAATGTGATATTGGTGATCGTCCCGCCGGTGTAATTGAGTGTACCGTTGTTGATTAAGGTACCCGTCCCGGTGATGGATCCGGTGGAGAGATTGATTGTCGAAGTTGCGGCCGATGTAAAAACGGAACCACTGGGAAGGCTAAGTGTTCCGCCACTGATAGCAAATTGACCTGCAACTGGATTAGTCGTTCCTGCCGTGGCGACTGCAATTCCACCTTCATTCAAGGTCAGGTTACTTACAACGATCCCGGGATTTAAAGTTGTCGTGCCGTTAGCAACAGTGAATCCATAGGCGCCATTGAGATTATCGGAGGTAGTGAGATCGAGATCAATTCCATTGATGGAGAGATTGCCTACGATTGGACCTCGGTTGACGAGAGTCGGAGCACCCGTACCATTTACACCTACGAAAACTTGCTGATAGTAACCCGTCGTTATTGTGTATCCATTGGCATTTATAACACTACCTGCGTCCTGCAAGTTTATATTTGCGTAGCTAAAAGCGGATACATCCAGATTTGCTCCAAGTGTGAGAGTGCTACCCGATGCAACGCTCACACCGGCTTGGCCTGCAATATTCCCAGCTTGCGTCGTTGTTGCTGAAGCTCCATTCGTCAGACTTAATCCGCTAACTACAACACCGGTCCCTAAAACGGTCGTAGCGAGGTTGCCACTCAAGCTCAATCCATAACCGCCATTAAGTTGATCCGCGGGACTTAAAGTAAAGCTTTGATTTGCAATCGAGAGATTTCCTAGGATCGGGCCTCTACTCTGTAATGTAGGATTACCGATACCATTTGTGCCAATGAAGAATTGCTGATAATACCCCGTCTTAATACTATATCCATTCGCATTTAATACACTGCCCGCATCTTGCAAGTTGACGTTGGCATAATTGAAGGCGGAAAGATCTAAATTTGCACCCAAATTAAGCGTACTTCCCGATGTGATATTAACGCCAACCTGCCCCGCAATATTCCCTGTCTGCGTTGTGGTCGCAGTTGCGCCGTTAGACAAATTAAGTCCGCTGATGACAATTCCAGTACCTAAAACTGTTGTGGCGGCAACTCCGCTGAGACTCAAACCATAAGGCCCAGTAATTTGATCGGCTGTGGTCAACGTAATGCTTTGATTTGCTACTGACAAACTGCCAATAATAGGACCGCGATGAAGGATAGTTGGATTACCGGTACCGGTCAATCCGATGTTTACACTACCATAAGGCCCAGTAGTGATTGTATGGAACTGACAATCCAAAACGCTTCCACTATCAGTCAGATTAACACTTCCCGCGTTCAAATTGGTCAGATTTAGGTCTGCTCCCAAAGTAAGAGAACTGCCTGTTGATATTGAGACACCATTGGTAATATTTCCAATCTGTGAAGTAGTTGCGGTCGCACCGTTACTCAAATAGAGACTGGACACCACAACTCCAGGAACCAAGGCTGTCGATCCATTACTCAGCGAAAATCCAGAAGCTCCATTCAACTGATCTGAGGCAGTCAAAGTAATATTCTGATTCGCTACCGACAAACCCCCAATTATCGGACCACGATTCAACAACGTCGGATTTCCAGATCCGGTTACACCGATACTGAGTGTCCCATTCGTGCCCGTGTTGATCGTGTAACCATTCGCATTCAACACACTTCCCGAATCCTGCAAATACACATTCTGGCCTGTACCCGCCGACAAATCCAGATTCGCTCCCAAGGTCAAAGTACTGCCACTAGTAATAATTACGCTACCTGTTATATTCCCCGTCTGAGTCGTAGTCGCTGAAGCAGAGTTGTTTAACGTTAAACTACTTATCACCACACCCGAACCCAACGTCGTCGAACCGTTACTCAACGTCAAACCGTTAGCTCCGGTGATCTGATCCGCCGCAGTCAAAGTAATATTCTGATTCGATACCGACAAATTCCCAATAATCGGACCCCGATTTTGAATTGTTGGCATTCCAGAGCCGGAGGTGCCGATATTTACTCCACCAAAGAAGCCGGTTGTGATCGAATATCCATTGGCATTCAACACACTGGCGTTGTCTTGTAGATTTACGAAGCCAAATCCAGTACTATTCGCAGACACATCAAGATTCGCTCCTAGGGTTAACGTACTTCCAGTCGCTATTGTTATAGACCCGGTGATATTCCCCGTCTGAGTCGTAGTAGCCTTTGCACTATTGCTCAACGAAAGAGTACTCACCACTACCCCAGTTCCCAAGGTCGTCGTACCGTTACTTAAACTAAACCCGCTTGAACCTGTGATCTGATCTGAAGAAGTTAATGTGAAATCTTGATTGGCAACCGACAAACTGCCGATGATCGGCCCCCGATTCAACAACGTCGGATTGCCCGAACCATTAACACCGATGTTCAAGACACCGAATTGACCAACATTGATCGTGTGACCATTCGCATTCAAGGTGCTACCTGAATCTTGCAAATTCACACTGTACCCATTGTTCGCCGATAAATCCAAATTCGCACCCAACGTTAAGGTGCTTCCGTTTGCCACAGTCACGGTTCCGGTAATATTCCCAGTTTGCGTTGTGGTTGCATTCGAACCGTAAAGTGTTAAACTGCTAACTACCGATCCAGCCACAAGAGTGGAGGAACCATTGGTCAGAGTAAATCCATTGGCTCCTGTTAAATTGTCTGATGAAATGAGGTTGAAAGTCTGATTCGAAACCGACAGGTTACCTATGATTGGTCCTCGATTCTGCAATGTCGGATTTCCTGAACCCGAATCGCCGATACTCAACACTCCGTATTGGCCGGTATTAATCGTGTGACCATTGGCATTCAAAACGCTGCCGGCATCTGTCAGATAAATGCTTCCCCCATTGGCCGACAGATCGAGATTAGCACCCAATGTCAGTGTGCTGCCAGTGCTCACATAAATGCTGCTCGGAGCGTTCGCGGAAGTAATGTTATTTACCGAAGCGGTTGTCAGACTCGCCCCAGCAGCCAGGGCAATCGAGTTCACACTATCATTGGCATTCATCACGAGTGTATTGGACCCGTTCATATTTAACGTGCCCAATACCAGATAGCCAGTCGTTCGGGTGATCGCTCCGTTACCACCGTTACCGATCGTTAGCGATCCTGCCGTGAGGGTATAGGCACCGAGATTCAGGATACCACTCGCACTCGCTCCGTCGCCCAAGGTCACATCATTCGCATATTGAGCCTGGAGCAACGCCACGGTCGCGCTATTGGCACCACCCCCCGTGCTACCAATGTAGACGCTATCATTGACCCCCGGAATTCCACTCGGCGTCCAGGTGCCAGCCGTGCTCCAGTTTCCGTTCCCTGTCGCATAGTAAGTTGTCTGAGCTTTCAAATCGGAGTTTGAATAAAGCGCTGCAAGAACAGCCGCTAAAAGCCAGCGTCGGCGGATACGCATATTCAGGACACCAGAAAGCGAAAGAGGTCTATCGATGAAGTTCAGTTAAGTAATGGCGGGGCATGGACTTAACGATCCCGAGATTTTCGGATTGTGAAGTGTAAATCAAGGAAGGGTCTGCTGTCGAGTAAATTTTCTACCCGACAGCAGGAAAGTACGAAAAATTAACTACTTGGCGAAAACTTTATGGAACAGGTCCTGCATCTGCTGCCAAGACTTCTCATCCGCGGCCTTGTTGTAAGCCATCCCCGGCAACTTTCTCTTATCCGCCTCGGCCACCGTAAAGCTGTGAACCGCTCCCGGATAGTTTTCGAATTGCAGGTCCACTCCAGCTTGGGTCAACGCGGCCTTGAAATTCTTAATGGAAGCGGCCGAGACAAAGGTATCATCCGCGCCGTTGCAAACCAGCACCTTGGCCTTGATGGCTTTCGCATCGGTTTCTGACGGAGTCGGCAACCCTGCATGGAATGTACACACCGCTTTCAAGTTGGCCCCGGAATAGGCCAGTTCCAGAGCCGTCGAACCTCCGAAACAGTAACCGATCGCCGCCAATTTGCTCGAATCCACCTCGGGCTGGGACGCCAAAATCTTCAAACCAGCATTAGCACGACCCTGCCAAATCTTAACGTTGTTGCGAACCAAAGTGGACATTTTGCCTGCATCTTCCGGATGCTCCGTCGTCGCTCCCTCCCCATACATGTCCGGACAAAATGCCACATAACCCAGCTTCGCTAGAGCTTTCGCCCGTTCCTTGGCATAGTCGTTCAAGCCCCACCACTCATGAACCACCAACACTCCCGGCTTCTTGTCCTTATGAGCATCATCGTAAGCCAGAAAACCAACGAGTTTAGTTCCTTCGTAGGTATATTCGATGGTCCGCGTCTTCACTTCCGCTCGGACCAGCGAGGCCCCGAAAAGAATCACCATTGCTGACAAAATCTGTTTCATGCTGTTTCTCCTGAGGTTGAGAGGATTCCGTAGATTGCTACATCGAATCTCCAGACATCTTACGCCGGAGTGTTAATTGAGTCGTTCCCCTTCCAACTCCCGGAAACGTTTTTCATCGATTCTTGCGAATTTCACAGCGTCCCCGACATCGATAGGGAAGTACCGATCCTCAACATCGACGAGCACCAGAGGCGTTCTAGCCACAATATTCCAGCCTCCCGGCCGAACCAGCGGATACACGCCAGTCTGTTTACCGGTCATTCCCACGGAACCAGCTTCTAACCGTAATCGCGGCGTGTCGAGCCGCGGCACATTCTGCAATGCCTCCGGTAGATAGCCGAGATAGGGGAAGCCGGGGGAAAATCCGATGGCATAGACGGTGTAGGTAACCGAGGTGTGCTGCTCAATGACTTGTTCCGGATTCAGCCTGGTGAAATCGCAAACGCGGCTCATGTCCTTTTGCATCTCATAGCAGCAGGGAATTAGATGCGTTTTACCCGTAACACTCTCCGCTTGGAAATCAGAGATTTCCAATCCCCCACGGAGTGTCACTATCAATTCCTGAATTCGAATTTTGCTTCGGTCGAAGAAAATGCCAACGGAGCTATAGGCCGGCACCGCATCCTGAAGCCAGCCGGGATTTTGAGCTCTTAGCTGGACAGCAAAAGTTTGCGCGGCGACCTCAGTTGACCAGTAAGTCAGAATCGCCTGATCACCCAAAGGACTTATCTTGATGGGAAATAATAGCATAACATCAGTGATTTCTAGAGCCCGGATTTAAAAACGCCGGCTGTTATGGCCAATTCAAATCAAAAACAGAGATGAGTTTCTATCTTAGGGACGATTGGGACAGGATCTTTCGCCCCCCCTTGGAACTCTTCAGGTTTACCTGACATACTCGGCCACTGCGGCGCAGCAAAAAACAGCCCCGTTCATATTCTGAACAATGGAATTTGCGGATCTGCGGAGTGAACTATGCCGAAGCGACCGATGGCGATCTATCACGAACATCCTGACTGGTTCCGCCCCTTATTCGCGGAACTGGATCGACGGGAGCAATCCTATGTTCGTTTGGATCCGCGAGCCCATCTCTACAATCCCGCAGAAATCAGTTCCCCATATTCTCTAGTTTTCAACCGGATGAGCCCCTCCGCTTATCTCCGCGATGGCGTGCAGGGGATGTTTTTTACCTTGAGCTATCTCGCCCATCTCGAACGGCTGCATGTTCCGGTAATCAATGGCCTGCAAGCTTTCACCGTGGAAACTTCCAAGGCCCGCCAGTTGGATCTGCTCGAATCGCTGGGGCTGCCCTATCCGAGAGCCATCGTCATTAATCATCCGTCCAGAGCGGTGGAAGCCGCAAAAAATTTGCGCTTCCCAGTGGTCGTCAAAGCGAACATCGGCGGCAGTGGAGCCGGGATCGTCCGGTTCGACCAACTCGAAGATCTTGCTCGCGCGGCCGAGGAAAATCGTCTTGACTTTGGCGTCGATCACACGGCGCTGGTTCAAGAGTACATCCCGGCCCGTGGCGGCCATATCGTCCGGGTCGAACTACTCGGCGCCCGGTATATGTACGCCATCAAGGTCTTTACAACCGGCGAATCTTTCAATCTCTGCCCGGCGGATATTTGCCAACGCAGTGATGGCATGGCCCTTGAGCGTTCGGCCTGCCCGGTGGATGCCCCGAAAACCGGATTGAAGGTCGAATCTTATACTCCGCCGATTTCGGTGATCGAAGCCTGCGAAGAGATCATGGAGAATGCCCAGATCGACATCGGCGGCATTGAGTATATGGTCGATGATCGCGATGGCCGGCTGGTCTATTATGACATTAACGCTCTCTCGAATTTCGTGGCCGATGCCAAGAATGTCGTCGGCTTCGATCCGTTTGCCCGATTAGTCGATTTTCTTCAGGATGTCGCCCAGCGCGGCTATATCCCGACACGGCTCAAGAAGCATTCTGCGGTCGATTCCGATTTCGCCTGCTGGGACGCTGCACTGTAAAAAAACGGGAAATTTCACCATGCGATATGGTTATTGGATGCCGGTATTCGGTGGTTGGCTACGCAACGTCGATGACGAGAAGATGTCTGCGACCTGGGAGTATACCAAAAAGCTCGCCCAACGCAGCGAACAGATCGGCTTCGATCTCAGCCTCGTGGCCGAGTTGAATCTGAACGATATTAAAGGAATTCGCGAGCCGTCGCTGGATGCCTGGTCGACTGCGGCGGCGCTGACCGCCGTTACGGAGCGACTTGAATATATGGTCGCCGTGCGACCGACCTTTCATAACCCGGCCCTTCTGGCTAAGCAGGCGGCGAACATCGACCACATCGGCGGCGGGGGGCGTCTCTCCCTAAATGTCGTTTCCTCCTGGTGGAAAGATGAAGCCCTCAAATATGGCGTGGGCTTCGAAGAGCACGACGATCGTTATGCCCGCACGGAAGAGTGGCTGAAAGTTCTGGACACCCTCTGGCAGCGCGACGACTTCAATTTCTCCGGGAAGTATTACAAGATTCAGGATTCCGTGCTGCAACCCAAGCCGCTCACCAAACCCCGTCCGACGATTTACGCCGGTGGAGAATCGGAAGCGGCCAAGAATCTCATCGCTCGTACTTGCGATGCGTATGTCATGCATGGTGATCCGCCGGAGCGCATTCAGCTGAAGATCGCAGACATGAATCAGCGCCGCGAAAAGTTGGGGCTGGGCCTCATGATTTACGGGGTGGCCGGCTACTCCATCGTTCGCGATACCGAAGCGGACGCAAAGAAAGAATTAGCTCGAATCACGGATGTGAAGCAGTCGGCGGCCGGCTACGATAACTATCAGCAGTGGTTATCCGGCACGCAACTGGAACAAAAGGTTTCGCTGGAAGACTACTCCGTTTCCAATCGCGGTTTGAGAGCGGGTCTGGTGGGTACGCCGCAGCAGGTGAAGGATCAAATTGGTCGGTTCGAAGCGGCGGGAGTGAATCTGCTATTGCTCCAATGCAGTCCGCAACTCGAAGAAATGGAACGATTCGCGGATTCGGTAATTCATTAACGAATTGACGAAGAAGGGATTCAAATGAGCCGGGAAAACCTCGAACAAGGATTTTCGACTAAGGCGATTCACGCCGGGCAACCGGCCGATCCGGCCACGGGAGCCACCGTGGTGCCGATCTACGCCACTTCAACTTATACGCAAGCGGCCCCCGGTGAGCATAAAGGATACGAGTACTCCCGGAGTGGCAATCCCACGCGAACGGCACTTGAAACCTGTCTGGCGGCCCTGGAATCCGGCGAACGAGGACTCGCATTTGCCTCCGGTCTGGCGGCCACTAATGCGGTACTGGCGGCCTGTTTGAAACCGGGCGATGAAGTGGTCGCGGCGGCCGACCTCTACGGAGGGACCTTCCGACTACTGGAGCGAGTTTTCAAACCCTGGGGGATTTCCGCCCACTATACCGATGATGCCTCCGCGGAAGGCTTCGCCAAGATCATTACACCGAAGACGAAGTTGGTCTGGATCGAAACGCCCACCAATCCGTTGTTGCAAATCCTGGATATCGAATCTCTAGCCGAGTTGGCCCATAAAAACGGCGCCCTGCTGGTCGTGGACAACACCTTCGCTTCCCCCTATTTGCAACAGCCGATCAAGTTGGGAGCCGATATCGTCGTCCACAGCACGACGAAATATCTCGGCGGTCACTCCGATGTGGTGGGGGGAGCAATCGTCACGCGGGAAGATCTAGTTCAGCCAATCAAATTTTACCAGAACGCTGCCGGCGGAGTGCCCGGTCCGTTCGATTCCTACCTGACTCTTCGCGGCATGAAGACACTCGCTGTACGTATGGACCGGCATTGCCAGAATGCTCGCGAGTTGGCGGACTGGTTGACGAAACATCCCTCCGTTGAGAAGGTTTATTTTCCCGGACTCAAGAGTCATCCCGGTTTCGAGGTGGCTCGAAAACAGATGCGTGATTTCGGAGGTATGATTTCGCTTCGTCTCAAAGGGGGCGCGACCGCAGCTCATAATTTTCTCACGCGAACGCACCTCTTCAGCCTGGCGGAGAGCCTCGGAGGCGTGGAATCGCTCGTCAATCATCCGGCGAAGATGACGCACGCCAGCATTCCTCGGGAAATACGGGAAGCTCGGGGCGTGGATGATGCCCTGATACGATTGAGTGTGGGAATCGAGGATGTAGCGGATTTGAAGGAAGATTTGCGGTATGCGCTGGAGAGCTAGTAGTGTTCCGATGCCGGGATAAATTTAAAAAATTAGCTCAATATCTCAATCGTTAGAGCGAATAAACTCGAATCGGATATTCCCCAGAGGACCTCCCTGATGCGTATTCTTTTGACCTCCGTGCTTATCGCCTCGATTTTCGCCAGCGGGTGCGGTCGCTTGATCGTCGGCGTTGTGGGTAACGGGGTGAGCAAGACGGAAAAGCGGGATATCAGCAGCTTCACCGAACTTAAAGTGGATACCCCTTGTCTCGTCGAAGTGGTCGAAGGGGAAAAACCCACTCTGGAAATCACCGCTGATGAAAATCTGCTGCCGCTGTTATCGACCTCGGTCAATGGTAAGCAACTCCAAATTAGCGCAACGGATTCTTACAGTACCTCTCAGAAGATCAAAGTCAAAATTACGGTGAAAGATCTGCAAAAGGTTGAAGCCGGCTCCGCCAGCGAGGTGAAAATTGAAAACGCCACCGCGAAAGAATTCGTGATGCGCCTCTCCGAAGCCAGCCAGGGAAGTTGGTCGGGCACAGCCGACAAGATAACTTATTCCGGAGATAGTGCCTCGACCGGAACGCTTAAAGGCAAAGCACTTGAACTCGTAGCCAATTGCCAGAGTGCTAGTAAGCTCCACGCTTTCGAACTCGAAGCGGTCAGCGTGAAAGCGATTAGTAAAGAGGCCAGTTCCATGGAAGTGAGCCCCAAGACGAGTCTGGAAGCTTCCGCGCACTCGGCCAGTAAAGTTCGTTACCACGGCTCGCCGGAAAGCGTGAAAAAAGATATCCAGTCTGCTGGCTCGATTGACAATTAGCCGGAGTTGGTTGGACAAAATAGGGTTACTTAGGCAAGGCCCGCATTTCGATCCTATAATCCCTATCTATGCCAATCGACTACCGTAAACGGGCCATGAGCGCGAGCCTTCTGATTGCAGGCTTAATGCTCATCGGCAAGGTCTTCGCCGCCTATTTGACGGGTAGCGTGGCGATTCTTTCCGATGCCCTCGAATCGATCATTCACATTGGGGCCACATCCGTGGCCGCCTTCAGTTTATGGTACTCGCGACTGCCCGCGGATCGCGACCATCCTTATGGTCATGGGAAGATCGCTTATTTCTCCGCCGGGTTGGAGGGGGCCTTCATTCTGGTTGCCTCCCTGAGCATTTTTACCAGTAGCATCCGCGCCTGGATTTTCGGTCAGGAATTGGGTAACCTCAGCACAGGTTTGACAATCATTGTCATTCTGGCCCTGGTGAATCTGCTTCTCGGACTTTATCTCATCCGCATTGGTCGCCGTGAAAATTCGCTCGTCCTGCTCGCCAACGGCCAACACGCAATCTCCGATATGATCACGAGTTCTGGCGTGGTGCTAGGCATTTTCCTGGTCTGGGCCACCGGTTTAACCTGGCTCGACCCTTTAGTCGGAATTCTGATAGGAATCAACGTTCTGGTGATGGCGTGGTCCCTAATGCGGCGAGCGTATGACGGTTTAATGGAACGGGCTGATCCTCAGCAGACGGAGAGAATTCGAGATATCTTGCGAAAAGCGGTGAAAGATAACGTCCTGGTCGATTGGCATCAGCTTCGTCATCGAATTGTCGATACAGATCTCTGGATTGAAGTGCACCTGCTGATGGCAAGCGATCAAACACTCCGTGCCGCTCACCACGCCGTAACGAAACTTGAGGATGAGATTCGAGTGCTCTTCCCGGGTCGTACGGTACGAATCACCACCCATCTCGAACCAGCCGACCATGAGCTGGATCATCCGCCGGGGCATCCCGATCACCGGCAGGAAGACGAAATTTTCTAGCGAGCCATTACAGCTCGTGTTCCGATCCCAGGTTATACTTGGGTCGACTCTCACCCCATTCGAAAGTCACTTTCCGGCCGGCCGATTCATTTTGAGATCGCCAGCTATTCAGAAGCTCAATACAAGCATGATCGATGAAACTGACGTTTTGCAGATCGACTTGCAACGAAGTGGTTTGCAAGGGAAGATTTTCGAGTGTGGCCGCGAGTTTGGGCAGGGAAAGGAAGGTAGCGGCTCCGTCGAGAATGATTCGAAATTCATTTCCTTCCATGAGAGTTTTCTCAACGCGCAGGCTCGCGAACTGGTGAAGCAGATGCAGCATCGACAGCACCAGCCCCAGGATAACCCCGACCAGAAGATCCGAGAAGACGATTGTTAAGGCAGTAACGAAATAGATGACCACCTGAGCCCGGCCAAAAATTCGCAATTCCCAGATCTGGTCGAGATCCACCAGTTTGAAACCGGTTACTACGAGCACCGCCGCCAGCGAACATTTGGGAATTAGGTTCAACAAATTGGGAAAGCAAACCGCTAGCCCCAGTAGCCAGACACCGTGAAAAATCGCCGAACATCGGGTACGCGCTCCGGCCTGGACATTTGCGGCGCTGCGAACGATCACCCCGGTCATCGGGAGGGCTCCCAGAAATCCGCAGATCGAATTCCCAATTCCCTGCGCCGCTAATTCCTTGTTGTAATTGGTCCGTGGCCCGGAATGCATCTTGTCCACAGCGCCGGCGCAAAGCAGCGTCTCCGCGCTGGCTATCAAAGCTACGGTCAGTGCTGAAATCCAAGTCACTTTCTGGTAAAGGAAAGGGAGCGAGGCGGAATCGGGCAGGATCACCGCTTTGAAGAGGTTCTGCGGAACTTCGATTTTTTGCACCTTCGTCGCGAAGGGAAGTAAGTTAGCCAGCAGAGTTCCAACAATTAACGCCGCCAGGGGAGCGGGTAAAAATTGCAATTTCCCGGGGGCCAGGCTTTTCCAGGCGAACAACGCGACTATGGTCGCCATACCAATAATGGCCGCGGCGGTATGGCTGTTTTCCGAGTCAAACGAAAAGGCTTTCTGAAACGACTCCGGCAACATCAGCAGATTGTCCAGTCCGGTCGATTTGGCTTTCACATCGAACATGGCATGAATCTGGCCCAGAACGATGAGTGTCCCGATTCCCGCCAGCATGCCGTGAATGACGGCGGGGGAGACGGCCCGAAACCAGCGCCCCCAACTAGCGAAGGCCGCCAGGATCTGAATGAAACCTGCAAGAATGATGATAACGCTCAGAGCGGCCGGGCCCAGATCTTTATTCAAGACGACACCGACAACGACCGTGGTCAGACCGGCGGCGGGCCCGGAAACCTGGAGTGGACTACCGGAAAAGCAGCCGACGATGATGCCGCCGACTATTCCGGTGATCAAACCGGCAGCCGGCGGCATTTCACAGGCTAAAGCCACTCCCAGGCACAGTGGCAACGCCACCAAAAAGACGACCACCGATGCCGGCAGGTCACTCTTGAAGGCAAGAACCGGGGGAGAGATTTGGTTTTGCGAGTCCATTCAATCCCTTTTTAAATTGATCCGGAACGTGCGAGTCGTAACTCTCGGATCATGAGATTGATTCTACGGTTTCCAAATCGGGCAGGATTAAATCCAATTGATTATTTGCACCCAATATCGACGTCGCGACTCGCGATTGCTCCAGTGGCAGAAATCGATCCAGATGGGGTTCGTAGGCCTGAATCTCCCCCGTCTCAATTTCGTAAACCCAGCCGTGAATATTCAGGATTTCCCGTCGCAATGCCTCCTGAACGCTGTCGTGGGACCGGAGATTTTCCAATTGCGCGAGGACATTCAGATCCACGGCCTGCCTCCAGAGGTTGGGATCCTCCGGATTCTGGTGCAGCGCTTCGATGCGGGTCCGCGCGGAGGTTCCCGCGCGGTCGAGCCAATTTTTAATCGCCGGCATCGAATCGATCGTTTGGGGATGCAACAGACCGTGCACGGCCCCACACTTCGTATGTCCGCAAATGACGATATCGCGGATATTCAAGACGTTGATGGCATAGTCTATCGCCGCCGACTCCGCACCCGGCTCGGATTCGTGTTTCGCGGGAATGAGGTTGCCCATGTTGCGAACCACGAAGATTTCACCCGGTTCGGTACGCGTGATAATATCGGGCTGAATGCGAGAATCCGAACAGGTAATCAGCATCACCGTGGGCGTTTGACCCTTGCTGAGCTTCCGAAACAATTCTTCCTTCTGGTACCGGCGATTTTTTTTGAACGACAGAATACCGCGCAGAACATTTTCCATGACTTCACTCTCTACGAATTCCAATAATGTGCAGTCTGGCAGCCGCTCGGAAGCAGATGCCTACGAAGATTGATCAGGAGAGCAGATGGAAAGAGCTTTAACAGCGTAGTGGAATGGGCGCGCCAATCGATCGACGAAGGAGACTACTGGGGAATGCAACGAACTGGGGCAAAGCGGGGGAAGAGTAATCTTTCGGTCTTTCGAAGAATCGCTTGCGAGGTGGAATTTTGCCGGGAGACTGCCGAATCCAGGAGTGCAGGCTTTGTTTCTGCGAATCCACCTTATCATCATCATCCTCGCTATAGCGGGAAATGGAATTGGTGAAAGCGCAGCAGGTGATATCCCAGATGGGTGCGGTCACCCATCCAACGAGTATTAAGAGCAGTATCAGGTTTCGGTTCAGCAAAGTGTTCACACTAGTAGTTCGGCTGCCCCAGCTGATTTATTAACTAAATTTTACAACGAATCGCTTTGATTTTCATTAGGCTTTACCAGTACATAATTGAGAATTCCTATTAAGCCTCGATGAATTCAGGAGCCTTGGGTTCCACTAAGTGGTCCCGAGCCATAACATAGGACACTTCGGCTCTTTCTCTCCAGTTAAACGACTCAAGAGCTGACAGGAAGTTGCAACTGAAGGGAACGAACTCGGCCATCTGGTCGGGCCGGGCGATGCACTTTCGATTTTCCAATGCACTCTCCGAGTGCCTTACCCTTCTTCTGATACGATTACGACCCGTTATGAGGTGACTTGAGTCGATGGCCGTTCTCTTTCAAATCAAAAAAGCTTATAAGCACTATGGGGAACAAGTGCTGCTCGATGGGGCCGAAGCCACCATCACGGATAATGTCAAAGTCGGGTTTATCGGACGCAACGGGGCCGGTAAGAGTACCCTGCTGCGCATTCTTCTGGGTGAGGAAGAATTGGATCAGGGCGAAATCGCCCGGCATCCGAACCTGAAGCTCGGCTATCTTCGGCAGCACGACCCGTTCCTCCCCAACGAGACCGTCATCGACTTTCTTATGCGCGACAGCGGCCAGCCGAACTGGAAATGCGGGGAAGTGGCCGGGCAGTTCGAATTGAAGGGGGCCTACCTCGAAGGTCCTGTGGCTAAACTCTCCGGGGGTTGGCAGACGCGCGTGAAACTCGCTGCGCTACTGTTGCACGAACCCACGCTCCTGATCCTCGACGAACCGACAAACTTCCTCGACTTGCGCACCCAGATTCTGCTTGAACACTTTTTGATCAATTACCGGGGTGGTTGCCTAATCGTCTCCCACGACCGTGCCTTCCTCGAGACGACATGTACCCACACGCTGAACCTCAGCCGCGGGAAGCTTACCTCCTTTCCGGGCAAAGTGGAAGCCTTCCTGGAATTTCAGAAAGAACGGCGCGAGCACGAGGAAAAAACGAACGCCGCGATCGCGACCAAACGGAAGCAACTCGAAGAATTTATTGCCCGCAACCGAGCGCGGGCCGCGACGGCCGCCCTGGCCCAATCCAAGAGCAAAGCCTTGGAGAAACTCGAACTGATGGAAGTCCTCGGCGATGAACCGACCGCGCGGATTCGGCCACCGCGCGTCGAGCCGCGTAAAGGCCCGGCACTCCGTTGCCGGGATCTGGCGATCGGGTATCCCGAACGGACGATTGCTACTGACATTCAGCTGGAACTCGACCATGGTACGCGGGCCGCGATCGTCGGCGACAACGGTCAGGGAAAAACGACTTTTCTGCGAACTCTCGTCGATTCTCTGAAGCCCGTCTCGGGAGAAGTTCGTTGGGGGTTCGGTTGCAAGATCGGGGTCTACGCCCAGCATGTTTACACCACGCTTCCTGAAAAGCAGACGGTGATCGAATATTTGCGCAGTCAGGCGGCCTATGGAAAGAAAGAGCAGGAAATCCTCGAAGTGGCGGGGTCGCTGCTCTTCAAAAAGAAGCAGGTGGAAAAACCTATTTCTGTGCTGTCCGGGGGCGAAAGAGCCCGCTTGTGTCTCGCGGGGCTTTTGCTCAGCGACTACAACATTTTGATTCTCGACGAACCGGGTAACCACTTGGATGTCGATACGATTGATGCGCTGGTGGACGCTCTGCTGGATTATGAGGGAACGGTCATCTTCACCAGCCACGATCGGCATTTTACCGGTAAAGTGGCAACCTGCATCGTTGAAGTTCGCGACGGTCGGGTGGTGAATTACAGCGGCAAATATCATAACTATGTCGAAAAAGTGAACGAAGAGATCGCAGCGGGAGAGCGGGAATTGGCGAACCAGAAGGCCAAGCTCCCGCCCGATGTCATCAAAACTCGAGTGGCGGTGCAGAAACCGCACCGCAGCGAGAAGGAGATTCGCAAGGAACTGAAGTCGATCGAGAAAAAGATTGCAGAATTGGATAGTCAGAAGAAAGAACTGAACGCTCAGCTGATGAATACCAGTAATTCGGCCGAAGCCATGCGTTTGCACAACGAAATCAATGCCATTACCCAGCCGTTGTCGGATGCGGAGGAGCGCTGGTGCGAATTGAACGAGGAAATTCAGGAATATGAATAAGCCGTTATTCTTTTAGGCCCATTGAAAGATCTTCGGCAGGGTCTTCTCCTCGGAGACCATTAGAACGGCGCGATTTCCATCGGTGAAGTAGGGATCGCCCGTTAAATTGTGACGGGGATTCTCCCGCGTGCAAGCCCCGACTCCGGGCAGGTAGCCGCCTCCCAATAAACGACCCGATTCGAACAAATCTTCCATCACATAATCCCGGGCTTCATCGACATCCGAATCGATGCGATGGGTCGTTAAATTCCAGGTTTTCCAGGTGAAGCGGACTCCGATATCCCGGCTGATCTGCCCCACCCAAACCGGCTGACCCTGAAAAAGCCAGGAAGTGCTCCAAAGTCGCAAATGTATTCGCTCGTTGATCGAATCTCGCACCCTTTGCAGTGCGAAATCCTGGGGTCGGGAGAACAAATAAAGAGCACTCACCGGACTGTAGCGATACTCCGCACCGGTGAGAAATGACTTGAACGTTCGCCAGCAGGAACCGAGGGTGATGATTTCCGTTTGATCCCAGCGCGGCGCAAAGACACCGATCAGAGTAGCGAACTGACCGATCACCGCCAGATTCACCGGGTCGCCGGTTCGTCCCCCTAAAGCATTGGTCGTCGTGGCGGGTAAACCGCGCAATTTATGCAGTAGCGTCGCGAGATCGAGGTCCTGCTTTTCCTCAGACGCTGCGGTCGGGGCCAGCGTCAGCTGATGATCGACTTTCGGTCCCACCAGATCGACGGAAAAGCGATATTCTTTGACATCCATATTCATCACGAGAGCGACATCGACCACCTTGGTCCCGAAATCTCGTGGTGCAAAAACGATTCCTTCCGAGGTCGTTCCCGGGGCGATATTTTTCAGCGGAAAACTGAGCTGCTGGAAGCAGGCGTTCATCTTCTCGTTCGCTCGGCGCACCGCATAAAGCTTGAACGGCAGAGCCAGTATGACCAAGGGAAGTAAAAACCAACCGGCAAAGCCGAAGGCCAGGAGCCGTTTGAGTATGGAGAAGTGACAGACCCCGGCAGCCTCCCGCGCGGTGAAATAGTCCCGTGCGATCTTGGTCATCAACAGACGGGTGCCATTCTCCGATTTATTTTTCACCCGGACCCAGATCGCTTGCAGGCCGCGATTAGCGAGAGGTACGCCGAGTATCTGCTTGGCCTCTAGGGAGGTCAGAATCGCAATGCTGATTTCGGCATGTTCATCGGATTGATTTTGGATTCGCGACAGGTAAGGTTGTTCGCTCGGCTGGGGAGTGTAATTCAAGCGGAATAGCGAGATCATTCGCAATACTCAATAATCGGATGGGATGGATCTTTTTTAGGTTACCGATCCCCACCGATTTGTATCGAAGAAATCGGGAAGGATCAGGGAACTGCCCAGTAGAAAACCGCGATCACGCTTCCCAGACCCAGGAGCATGGCGACTGTCCCCCATTTGCCGCGGGACTTCAGAGAAGACCAGAGCACCAAGCCGGTGGTGCAGATGATCACCAACAAAATGCAGACGATGTCGATCACCCATCCCCAGACCGAACCGGCCGATTTTCCCTTGTGCAAATCGGTAATCAACCCGGCCCAGCCTCGACTTTCGAAAGTGATTTGCGTTTCACCCGTTTCCCGATTGATTTCGGCGACAGTGCGTTCGCTGGGCCGGATGAATTCGACTTCAATGGAATTCTCATCGTCCCGGAAAGTGTTCACGAAACCGGCGATACCAAAAACGCGCCGCAAGTTTTCGGAAACGATAAACTTATCGACCGAGTGCAGGGTGGCCGCATCCAGTTTCCCTTCCATAGTTCGAACGCGCGGCTCCGAGGGCAGAAACCAGTCTTCATGATTGAGCATGAAGCCGGTCGCGGCGAAAAAGAGGATCGTCACCAGCCCAAAGAGGGTCAAGTAGACGTGCATCAGCCGTGAAACTTTCAGTAAACGACGATAAGCAGGAGTCATGATGTCTTCTTAGGTCCATACTCCACACTGGTGTCGCCCGTCTCGTCGTTTTTCTCCAGGGAGGCGGAGAACTTTTCCGCCCGACATTCCAATTTGGTCGTCTGCCGGAGGTGCTTGCCATGCTCGCGATGAACTTCGATCTTCAACTGATAGGTGCCCTGACCCTGCTTCTTACCCTTATCATCTTTGCCGTCCCACACCAGATCGTATTTACCCGGCCCGCGCGTTGCACGAGTCACCGCTTTAATCAAATCCTTATCGTCTTTACCGATCTTCCACCAATCGGTGAGATCCTTCAGATACTTCGGAGCATTGCCCCACACCGCTAGCGTTCGAATTGCTTTGCCTTCTTCCGTTTCGATCCAGACGGCGACATAAGGCCGACGATATTTCTTGGCCCCTTCGATCTTGGGGATTTCCAGATTTATGGAAACCTGGTAACCCTCGGGCCAAGCTTCCGATTTGGGTTTGGTTTTCGAGTCGTCGGATTTTTTCTTGTCATCGTCCGACAGAATCGGCTGCAATTCCAGGCCGCTGCTGGTGAATACTTCTCCGGAGGCATTCACCAGCAGACATTCCACACCCGAAATCGACTCGATGAGCCGAAGTCCCTCTTCCACACCCAGTACGCAGAGGGTGGTAGCCAGGAGGTTGGCGGTGGTACTATCCCGGGCGGTAACCGTAGCCGAGCACACCGATTCGGCCGACTGGCCCGTGCGCGGATCGATCAGGTGAGAGTAACGCCGCGAGTCGATCACGAAATAACGCTGATAGCCGCCGCTGGTGGCAACAGCGGAATTATTCAACCGCACCGCCGCTAGTGGAATCGCATTTTCCTCGGGCGTTTTGGGATTCTGAATGCCAATCGGCCAGGATCGGCCCCAACCGAACATGTCGCCACCCAGATTTACTAAACCGCTGGCGATGTTTGGGAAATTGGATTTGATTACCTCGCCCACCCGCTGCACGATGTAACCTTTGGCGGCCGCATTCAGGTCGAGAGTATGGGAAGTCGTTCGAGTTACCAGACCACTCGCCGAATCGATGTTCCAGGCGGGACTTCTCATCACACGGACCAAGGAATGGAGTGGCTCGGGTTCGGGTAGACGGCCCTCGTTTTCCGCGGTCTTCCAAATCGCTCGCAAAACATCCACTTGGGCATTCAATGCCCAACCAGTGGCCGGTTGCCAATTTTCATAAAGTCGGAGTACGGTCAGCAGGTCGGCCGAAACGGCCATCGCTGATTCGGTCCGGTTCAAGCGTGACAGTTCGCTTTCGGGGTCGTGCAGACTGAAGACTTTTCGGAGTCGATCGATTTCGCGCAAAGCGAGGCTTTCGGCCTCTTCCGCGATCTCGCAAGAATTTGTCTGGATTATCAAATCGAAGGAAGTACCAAGGATATGGTCATGATGGAAGGCGAATTCCTCGGCAGGGATTTCATTTTCGCGGCCTGACACCCAACCGGGCAACAGACTGCTGGCGAGACCAGCCGCGCCGGCTTGCATCAAGCCGCGCCGAGTAATCTCCTGCATGACATTTCTCCCAAGTAAAGCTCAGATAGGAAATTCGAGTCGTAGCCAGTTTGGATTCCCGATTATCCTACGATCCCAAGTAACCATTTTTTTTTAAATCCTGCCCCGGGAGAGTGGGAGCAGGCCGATTTTTCCCCAAAACAGGAATTCGAAATCCGCAGCATCTTCGAATGCTGGCTATGCGAACGGTGTTCCAGGATCATACACTCCATTATAAATTAAATCTTTATGAGAACGTCGGATTACGAAAGGGCTCGTCCATTAGCCACAGTGCCTCCGAGTTTTGAGACGTGCGTTGCCAATTACCCTAAAATAGGTTCACTCCGAGAGAGAGGACCAGCCGTTCTGGTTGAATCGGAATGCCTCAGACTTATAGTGATTAGCGATTCTGTATGACGGATGCTCTTCAGGCTGTTTTTGAACAGGCGGTAATGGCTCACCGCAACGGTCGGCTGGATCTGGCCGACCAGCTTTATCGTCAGGTGCTGTCGGAAATTCCCGATCACGCCCCCAGTCTGAGCAACCTCGGCTCAATTTTCGTGAATCGAGGCCAGCTTCAAGACGCGATTCAAACTTATCAACATGCCATCAAGGCCGATCCGAATCGACCGGATGGCTATTACAATCTCGCCAATCTGGTGCGAAAACTTGGGAGATTGTCGGAGGCCGAGGGGCTATATCGGCGGTCTCTGGTGGCCGACTCGGAGTTTGCCCGTTCCTACCATAACCTCGGCCTGGTTCTGGGTCAGATGGGTCGATGGAATGAAGCGATACCCTGCTATGAAAATGCTCTGCGGCTCGATTCGCAATTTGTGGAAGTGCACAATCTGTTAGGTCAGGCTCTGCTGCAGGCGGGCAAATTCGATGCGGCGATTTCCCGGTTTCAGCGTTATACGCGCTTGCAGCCTAACGATCCCCGCGGTTTTCATAACCTTGCGCTGGCGCTCGCCCAGCGCAATATGCTGGAACCGGCCAAGCAGGCCATTGAAGCGGCTCTGAAACTCAAGCCGAATTATGCGGAAGCCTTCAACGCCCGGGCCATTTTACTCTGGCAACAGGGAAAATGTCTGGAAGCCATCGGCGATTGGCGACAGGCAATCACGCTACAGCCAAACAATCCTGAATTCTTAGCCAACTTAAGTTCGGTAGCCGAGGAAGCAGGCGATCTCGATCATGCCGTGGGGTCTCTGGAAAAATCCCTGGAACACTTCCCGCATAACCCGGCCATGCATAGTTCCCTTATTCGCTTACTGAACTCCGTGGCCATGCCTCCCGAAGAGCTTTTTCAGGAACACTTGAAATGGGCGGCCCGGTTTGCCAATCCGATTCACCCGACGGTCAATCCGAAACCGACCGACTCTCAGGCCGAACGAATTCTGAATATCGGCTATGTTCTCGGTGAAGTTTCGCTGGCGGAAGTGCGTGCATTTTTTGAGCCCTTGTTCCGGCAGCATAAGCGGGACCAGGTGAAAGTGATTCTTCTATCGAACACCCGAACCGAACCGGTAATAGCCGCACTAAGAAAGTCTTGCGATGCCCTGCATAGTATCGTCGGGCTGAACGACGCCGAAGCGGAACATCTGATTCAAAATGAGAAGATCGACATCCTGGTCGATCTGAGCGGCCATAATCCGGGGAATCGTCTCGGCCTCTTCGCTCTGAAAACGGTTCCCGTACAGGCTTCGCTCTTCGGCTATCCCTTGTCGACCGGAATGAAGGCGATCGACTATCGAATCTCCGAATCTTATGCGGATCCACCGGGAAGTACCGAGAAACTGCATTCGGAAAGAGTCTGGCGACTGCCTCAGGTCTCCTGGGCCTATCAACCGCCAGAGCCCTTACCAAAACTGAGTTCCCCTCCGTTCGTTAAGAACGGCTATATCACCTTTGGGGTGATGCAGACCCCGCGGCGAGTGCTGCCCGGAATGATGGATGTCTGGGCCTCAATTCTGAAGGAAGAACCGACGGCACGACTCCGCATGGTGCTGGGAAAAAACGCATTCGCGAAGGAACGCTACGTTCAAATTTTCACCAAATTTGAAATCGATCCCGCCCGCATCGACTTTCTGCCGAGACTGGAAGAAAAGGACTACTGGGAGTTCTTCAATAGCATCGACATCTCACTCGATACGTTTCCGGCCAACGGACGATTGACGACGGCAGACGCCTTACTCATGGGTGTTCCTGTAGTGACCCTGTCGGGTCGAACGGCCGTCTCCCGCTTGGGCCTCAGCTTACTTCGACTGGTGGATCTGAACGATCTGGTGACTTGGAAGCCGGAGGATTACAAGGTAATTGCGGTGCGGTTGGCTCGCGATGCGTCGCGGTTGAAAATACTCAGGGATGTGCTTCGGGGGAAACTGCAAAGCTCGGCCGCCTGCAACTGGGAACAATTCGTGCGCGATCTGGAAACGGCTTATCGCGGGATGTGGCTCCGAGCAATTACGAACTGAGATTCAAAAGACAAATCTCCGCCGGTTGGCCGACTTCCAGGGTGTGAATCGGGCAACCTAGCAAACGAGCCGGGTGAGCCGTGGCCATATCCACCGCGGTTCCTAAATCGATGCCGATCTCATTGACCAGATGAACTATGCAATCGTTCAGAAAGATTCCCGAACCGGCCAGGAAGGAAGTGCCTGGAACCACAATCCGGCCCGCTTTTTGTACTTCAAAGACCGACCCCCATTCGGAATATTCTCCAGGTGGTAGCCCCGCCAAACTGCTGGCATCGCAGGTCAGGACGATCCTTTCCGGCATTTTCGCACGAATTAGACTCTGGAGCACCGCTCTTGGCAGGTGATGCCCGTCGGCTATCACACTGGCCATCAATTCATCGGAGGCTAACTGCTCCCAGATGTAGTTCTCGTGCCGTGGAACTTCCGCGTGCGAGCCATTCCCCAAATGCGTACTCAATCGGGCACCTGCAGAAACGGCATCGCGAATGAGCTGGGGAGAGGCTGCTGTATGACCAATCGCGACTACGACGCCCTGTCGGATCAACCACTCGATAAACGGTATGGCGCCCGGCAGTTCCGGTGCAAGCGTCACCAGCCGAATTCGCCCGCCGGCCGCCTCCTGCCAACTTTGAAACTCCGCGCGATCCGGATCGCGTACATGGACTTTCGGATGGGCACCGCGCGGCCCGTTTTCCCCCGAAATATAAGGGCCTTCCAGATGAAAGCCGGGAAGAGCCCGGGACAGAACCGGGTCTCTTTCCCAGGCCCGATGCAGAACGGCAAAACCGTGGGAGATGGCGGCGCGGCTCGCAGTAATCAAAGTTGGGCAAAAGCGAAAGATACCATGACTTTGACACTTTTGGACGACTCGACGGATGCGATCTTCATCGAGTTGCAGCGAATTGAAGCTGATGCCGAGCGCTCCATTGATCTGAATATCGAATAATCCGGGAGCGAGAAATT
Source organism: Telmatocola sphagniphila (assembly GCF_018398935.1). Classification (GTDB taxonomy): domain Bacteria; phylum Planctomycetota; class Planctomycetia; order Gemmatales; family Gemmataceae; genus Telmatocola; species Telmatocola sphagniphila. The sequence continues at coordinate 4,134,389 of NZ_CP074694.1, forward strand.
CCGCCGTGACATCGGCGGTAAGCTTCGGATCGATCGGTGCGATGGCCTCGATCCGTCCCTCGCGACAGACGATGTCGATCGGTTGCCTGGTCCGAAAATGCTGGCCACGATAGCGGATCATTGGCTTTCTACAAACCGAGTGAGGTTATTCGGCTTTCTCCTTCTTCGCTCCCTGGGAAAGAACATAACCGATCCCGGCAATCAGCAATCCCCCCGCCGCGCCAATTCCGAGCATTGCAAAATCTCGGCGGGACAGTGCAAATTTTTGAATGGGCACAGCCGCGCCTCCCTGGTCTGGCACCAGTTCGACGTCGAACTCCTCCGAAACCGGTTCGACATCCACTTCAAGAGGTTCCAGTTTCGGAATCGGTTTCGGAGCCGGGCTGGCTTCTTTAGTCCTGGCCTTCGAAACTTCGGCTGTCGGAGGTGTACGAGGCGATTCGAGTTTGGCCGGATTCGGTCGCGGTCGGTGCCCGGAATCGGTAGCCTTCAAAGCCGCCGTATCAGCGAGCTTTTTCTGTTCGGACGATTGGATCTGCAGCCATTTCAAATACTTGGCGGAGGGCTCGGGGGATACCGGAGCCTCGGGGAGATGCTTCAAAAAGAGCTTCAAGGCCTGAGCCGCTTTTTCGGGTGTCTGGTACCGTTTCTCCGGCTCTTTCGCCAGCATGATGTCGATAACGGCCTGCAATCCTTCCGGAACCGGATTGAGCATATCCTTTAAAGGTTTCGCCGTTTCGGTCGCATGCCGAATAATCTGATTCATCAGATTGCGATCCGGAAATGGCGGCTGGCCGGTCAGGCAATGGTAGAGCACGCAGCCCAGGCTATAAATATCGGCTCGAATATCCGCCGCGGACGCGTTCTTGGCCTGTTCGGGGGACATATAATCCGGGGTGCCGAGCAGCACGCCTTCACTGGTCAATTGAGTTTCCGCTTCGTGGATCGGTATATTTTCGTCGAAGAAAGTCTTTCCCAAGCCAATGTCCAACAGTTTCACATTAGCTTTGAGTGTGTTTTCCGCCAGACTGGAACCGGCGGAAGGAATCAAAATCAGATTGGCCGGCTTGATGTCGCGGTGGACCATGTTGCGCGAATGGATATGCTCCATGCCTCGCATCGCCTGATAGACGATCTGAATGGCCTCGGCGGGCGGCAAACGTTTACGCGTCGAAAGAATCTCGTCGAGAGTCTGCCCATCGAGATACTCCATCACGAAGTAATGTTTGCCAGCCGATTCCCCGAATTGAAAAGCCCGCACCACATTCGGGTGATCGAGCTTGATCAGCAATTTGGCTTCTCGCTGAAACCGCGAGAGCATCGTAGGATCTTTAGCGGAGGACGGAGGCAAAACTTTTATGGCCACGACTTGGCCGGTACTATGGATGGCTCGAAAGACCCCGGCCATTCGCCCTTTGCCGATGCGGTCCTGAATCGTGTAGGTGTCGAGCTGGAAGCCGTCCGCGTGTCCGCGCGCCAGCATAACCGATTGATACTCGGATAAAAAACCGGCTTTAACCAGGAATTTTCTGAAGTGTTCGACATCATCGCTGGCAGAATTACGGCTCTGCCAGAGTTCGAATTGTTCTTTCACCATCTCGGCGGGCACCAACTTGCTCTTCACGATCAGAGCGCAATAGTTGGCAAGTGAGATCGAGGGTGCATTGGCCATGCAAGATTCTCTGATATTGGGCAGACTATCAATAAAATATGTCAAAATGGATTGCAAGGTAGGACCGAAATGTCGAGTCGAGAAGGAATCGGGCTGTTGTTGATTGCTCATGGCAGCCGGCGCAAGCAGGCCAATGAAGATCTCGAATGGCTGGCCGGGAGAATCCGCGAAACGGCCACTTTTCGGTTCGTGCAAACTTCTTATCTGGAACTGACCGAACCCAACATCCTACAGGGTGGCACTTTGTGTGCTCAGCAAATGGTTTCGACAGTGGTCATGATGCCCTATTTTCTCTCGCCTGGTGTCCACGTCCGGGAGGATCTGACCGAAGCACGGGATCAATTGATCGCGCAATATCCCGATGTGAAATTTCTGTTAGCGGAACCGTTGGGAAGGCACCCCCTGCTGGTGGAAATCGTCCAGCAGCGGATTGGAGAAGCGACGAACTAAACAACCTATGGCGATCAGGGACTGCGGTATTTCTGAAATTGTTTTTCGATTTCCGGATTCCAGGGATATAGGTAAACGCGGCCACCATGTTCGCCGGGAGAATTAGGCGTTAAAGCCACGGTATACTGATCGCCTTGTTTCTTGCCTAAAAGCAGCAGGTGCTTCCCGGATTCCAATTTTTTCTTTTCCGGATAATTGGCATCCGCGAGATTGATGATGGAGATGCTTTTCGGCAATTCCGGCTTTTGCTTATCCCAGTGCAGATCCTCTACTACCTGAACTTCCGGCGAAGGATCCCCTTTCTCATCCACCTTGATGTCCGCAACGACTGCCCACTCGGTTGTGAGTAATTGCGAACGGGAAAGGATGACGGGGTGGTTGAAGTTCAGAGCCAGGTACGCCAAATAAGCGATCCAGCCGAAAAAGAGCACGGCTGCGATGTAGAGGCGAATTTTCGCGAAAATCATCGAGTGCCTCGTTTGGACCAGGGGGTTTCTGCCAGGGAGATGGCAAAGTCCTCGGTCAGGGCATGCTCCAAATCGAATAGTTGATGAAAGTGATCCCGGCTATCATTCTCGTTCTTGTAGAGAATGCCGGCATCGATCAGGTGGAAGACGATTTCACCGATGTCGTCGGTACAGGTGAGCTTCCAGTGGCGGAAAACGGCATTGGCCAGCATTCCGAATTCCTGCTTGGCATATTCGACCGCTCCGACAGCCAGTTCTGGACCACTGATGTGGTGCCGGGCATCGGGAGGTGTGACATCCCCCGGATCGCGGCCCAATCGTTTCTGCGTGAATTTTAAGGCCTCTTCAATGAAATCGTAGGCCTCATAAGGGTACCGACCGCCCTTTTGAGCGATCTCCAAAATCGCAGGTTGATATTTCATAGCGCTCGAAAGCGAGTGATAAGTTTACTAGCGAGAGATTTTTCTTCGCTAATTATTTATAGCGATCTTGGCCGGAAATTGCTTCCGATACAAGATGAAAATCGAACAAAAATTTCCGCTGTGGAAAATCGCCGGAATCACTCTAGACTTCTGGGATGAAACTTGATCCACGCGTTGCCCTGATCACTGGTGCCTCCAGCGGAATCGGTGCCGCTCTGGCCAGGGAATTCGCCCGGAACAACTGGTCGGTTGGACTGATCGCACGTCGCAAAGACAAATTAATCGAATTGACCGAAGCCCTCCGGCAGTCGGGAGCCATCGCCGAATACTCCGAAGCCGACGTCGCTCAGATCGAGTCGTTGCAACGGGCTGTAGCGCAGCTTCGAGAGAAATTAGGACCGATCGATTTGATGATCGCCAATGCCGGCATCGGCATCCCAACGCGAATTGAACCATTTAATCGGATGGAGATCGAGTCCACATTCCAGATCAACACACTGGGCGTCGTTTATGCGTTCGATGCCGTACTGCCCGAAATGCTGCAACGCCAATCGGGTCAACTTGTGGCCATTTCCAGTTTGGCAGGTTTTCAGGGACTGCCCGGAGAATCCGCCTATTGTGCCAGTAAAGCCGCCGTGAATGTCTTCCTGGAAGGTCTGCGAATGCAGTTGCGTGGCCGGGGAATTGCCGTGACCTGTGTCTGTCCCGGGTTCGTGAAAACACCGATGACCGATAAGGATCCCTACCCTCAGCCTTTTCAGATGAGTGCGGAAAAAGCAGCCACGATCATTTACCGCGGCATTCAGAAAAAGAAGAAAGTATTGCGCTTCCCCTGGCAGACTTCGCTGATGATGCGAGTGGTTCGCTGGTTACCCGACTGGCTTGTCATCAAACTTGTGGAGCATTGAAGTCGAGAATCGGAAGATCAGTCTTTGGCTGACTTTTTCTGCGCGAAGAATACGGGCTCAACGCTCTTCTGAATTCGCGTAAGACTGAAACCAAAGGGATTGATGAAACTGTTGATTTCCTGCTCCGAGGTATTGGGGTGAATTTCGAGAACGATGGCTTTAACCCGTTTTAGCCATTCGTTATTCGAGCCAAGTAAATCCTTCTCGGTTCCTTCGATATCGATTTTCAGAAGATCAATATGGCTCCATCCCGACTCGCTAAGCAGATCCGGAACCGTGCGTACCGGGACTTTGACTCCGGAACTCAGATCGTGCATCGGCGACGTTTCCAGGGCGCTGCAGGTGGGATTGTCTCCAAACCGTAAAATCAATTCCCCGGCTTCCGAGGAGACTGCGGCAGGCACCACCTTAGCACGTATCTGATTGGCCTGGATTGTCTGTTCCAGAAGCGGCAGGTTTCTCGGATCGGGTTCGACGCAAATGAACTGAGCATCGGGATAGACCGCATTCATATACGCCGTGGCCATCCCGGCATTAGCCCCAAGATCGACGATCAACTTAGGTGATTCGTTCAAAAATTTCCGAAGGTCATACTCTTCCCCTAGAAAAAGATTGGCCATCGTAAAGGCATGCGCGGAAGTGAGGTAAAGATGAATTCTCTTCCCGTCAACGCGAATTGAACTCTCAATCTTGGGAGCCTCTTCTCCACGACGACTACGAACTCTATCCCGATAGTGAATTCGCGTGTACTGGCCGGGCATCATACCATGCAGAGAAAGTCGAAAGTCGGTTGCCAAAGTTTTTGTCAGACTGCGAAGAGAGGATAAGATATTCATAGTGAGTATTAAATAAAACCAGAACAGACTGTATTGGCAACTACTGAGAAAAATGGATAAGTAATTCCTGATACCATGGATCTGAGAATACGTAGACTCCCAGGTCAATTGTTACGCTATTGATCTATTTGAGTTCGTCGCGGTTCGCGATCGAAGTTTATTAGTGCGATGAGAACTAAGGTCCGATGACCGATCTGCAAGCATTTCTCCGACATATCCGGGAGTACCCGTTCGACGCGACCCCTCGACTGATATTTGCCGACTGGCTGGAGGAGCAGGGAGACCTTTCAACGGCTAATTTCATTCGCGGACTACATTCGCCCGTGGCGGAAGAATCAGAATCTTCACAGCTAATCCTGTACCATACCACGCAAGATAGTTCACTTCGTTTTCAGAAGATATCTCGTCCTGGTTGGGAGATCGAAAACGGCTTTGTGCAGGCCGTCTCTTTTACCTGTTACGATTTCCTCTTCAATGTGAGAGATCTGTTCAACAGTCAGCCAATTACCGTAGTAAAGTTAATCGATAAGAAGCCTTTAGAACAGGAGAGGCAGTTTTTCTGGAGCCTCTCTTTTCTGAGATTTCCTAGCCCGATGCACGATTCCTATCTGCCCGCCGACATCGGGAGATTTTTGCCTCGCTTAAACGGCGAAACCGGCAATACGATCGGCTATGCCTCCTTAGAGATTGCCGAAGAGGCGCTTTCTCGCGCCTGCGTGGCTCATGGACGGAACATCGCCGGATTGCCGCCGCTGGTGTGGCCGGACTTTGAGGAGATTCGGAATTAGCAAACACCGGCCCGTTAATCACGAGCTCAATTCGACGGACCACTCCTGGTCTTTTTCTTTAAGTTCAAATCTCAGGCCCGACTGCTTCGGATCGCCGTATTTTACTGGCAAGACGACTTTTCGCTCGATTGGAGTGGAAGCCGGAGGAGCATCCTCAACCACCTTTTGCTGATCCTTCGCCTCGCTATTCTTGGGTTTCTGAGCTGCTCGAGTCGGATTTGGTCGCGGACCGACTTTCGGTAAATCCTGCTGAATACAAACTTCAACCGGCCCTTGGACCACGCCATCGACTGAATAGGTACCATCGTTGCGGAGTTTTACGAGGGTAGTTTTTTTATCCTGAGTCAGAAAGACCACGGTGGACTCTGTCAGCGGCTTACCATTCAGCGTGATTTTGCCGTGTACTCGGGAGCGAGGAAGATCCCCACCGCATCCTGCAAGAGACAGGAGTGCGATAGAGATGATTCCAAAGGAATAATGCAAACGCATGGGAAAGTCCATTATTCGATGATTACCAATCGGAGCCGAGAATTTCGCCTTGATCGGGAGTGCAGGCAGCCCACCAGGTCTGGGGAGAGACGCCGGATCCCACAAATCGCACGCTGCCATCGGCCATTCCTACGAGAATGCCGGAGGAGCGAAATGTGCTCGCCAAACGGGGGTCGCAATTGGCATTCGCTCCGGTAGTGATGGGATTCACCTGAAACAGGGAAGCGACTCCTGTCAGCTGGTATTCGAAGACGGGATTCCACTCTTTCCAGGCGGTGCGACCATAAGCCCAGATGTTGTAGTAATTGGGATCACCCTGAATTGCCGAATCGAAATAGTTGGAATTCTGACAGACGGTAATCTTCTCCGAGAGGAAAATCGTGTTCGAAGTTCCGTCGGTGATGCTCGCCATGTTTCGAATTTTCTGGGTGGCGTCATTGAGGAAGTAGCCGAGGCTCTGGTAATTTGCCGCGTAACCGGTCACACCGTAAAGTGCCCCGTAATCGTTTTCGAGGCCATTCGCCGGAGTTGTGGGATCGCCCGGATTGAGATAAGTTTTCACGGGATAGTTAGTGTAGACCGACCAGAAATAGGTCGGCGTTTTTGCCGCCAAAGCGCTTTGTTCGATGTAGGCGAGAATGAAGTAATGCGTCGAACCGCAATGATTGTACCAGGTGGGATTATAATCCGAATCCCAATCGACGAATGCGGGCGGAAAATGCCCGATCGCGTCGTGATAAGAATGCGTTGCCAGGGCCATTTGCTTCAGATTGTTCATGCTCTGCGTGCGAGCGGCCGCATCGCGTACTTTTTGCACTGCGGGCAGTAACAGGCCAATCAAGATGGCAATGATTGCGATGACGACTAGCAATTCAATCAGTGTGAATGCGGTGCGCGATACTCGAGTTGCCCGATAGTGAGTCATTTTCCACCTCTACAGGAAGATCAATTCGAAGGAATACGATAATCACGTCGGGTACAGTTTAAATACTGTCGGTGATGGATCGAAGTTCGCGGGATAAAGCTTTAGTGAAGACTGCAAACGACAAGAAATGTCCGCAAAAACTGCTACCGATTAATAGAAATCCTGAGCTTTTAGTGACTCTTTAGAAGTGCTATTTTTTGTCCGACTGAACGATTTAGGCGAGGCACTGCCTTCTGAGGAATTGCAGTGCCTCGATTGGATATATGAGCCTGGAATACGAGAAAGGCTAGCCACTCGGATAGCTTTTCCAACTTGGCTCCTGAAGAAGAGGGCTACGACTTTTTATCCAGCGAACTGTCCTTGAAGATGAGCTGCGCGAAGTGGTACAGGTCGCTTTTCCAGACTTTGAAATCGTGCGCGCCACCGGGAATGACGTTGTACGCATGAGGGATTTTTTTCTCCTCCAGAGCTTTATGAAGCCCCTCAGTGATCCGGAATAGTCCATCTTTGTCACCACAGGCCACATAGAGCAGCCGAAGTTTGGTGTTCATTTCCTCCGGATTCTTGATCAGATCCTGCGGCGGCCGGGTATTTGGGGCGGAGGAGAAACCGCCGACCCATGCAAAAGTGTTCAGGTTGCTGAGTCCAAAATTCAGAGATTGGCCGCCACCCATTGACAGCCCTGCAAGAGCTCGCGATTCCCGATCGGCTTTTACAGGGTAGTTTTTTTCGATAAACGGTATGAGATCATTGAGCAGATCTTTTTCGAACAGGGCAAACGCTGGAGATTGCTTGGGGATCGGATCTCGCGCCGTGAGTTCCTTGGAAGCTCGGCCGTTAGGCATAACTACGATCATTGGCGTCAGTTTTTTCTCGGCATAGAGGTTATCGAGAATGACATCGGGCGAACCGCTCCGCGTCCATTCGTTCTCATCCCCTCCGATACCATGGAGAAGATAGAGAACGGGATATTTCTGATCCTTGCTAAACCCGGGAGGTGTGTAAACACGAGCTTTACGCTTGGCGCCTACCGTTTTGGAATCGTACTCGACCAGTTCCACTTTACCGCGTTCGATGCCTTCTTTCTTCTTGTCGTAGCCCACCGGTGGGGCGGAGAATTTGCTTTCCGCCGTCTGGGCCGGGCAGCGATAAGGCGAAATGGTCAGGAGTACGGCAACGAGAATTAACCACGAGGAGAGCTTCATATTTCTTCCTTCTTTCTTCTTAGGGCAGCAATCACTCCGGGAATTTGGAGCAAGTGCGAGTCCGCTTCGCTCGATGGTACCATACGGTTTGAATTATCGCGAGAAATGCATCTCACCACGGCAAAAAAATCGCGGATTTCTGCTTCTTTTCCCAGTAAACGATGGATTTTTGCGTCGAGATATTTCTCCCTCAATTAAAATTTGCAAATGGAAAACACGTCATAAAATGCTTGGGTTCTCCCTAGGTTCAATCTCCTACCGGCAAGCGATCTCTCGCAGACGTGAGCGAGAGACTTGGCAAGATTTAGCGGCGAAAGTCTTCGGCATGAAAAATACAGGGTTGGAGTTGATTCGCGGCTTAGCGGCTCTGATGGTGCTCCTTTGTCATCTGTTACTTTTGGACGGCAGTCGGGAAGCTCTGGGATTCTTGGCTCTGGCGTTTAACTGGGGTTCCACGGCGGTAATCACTTTTTTCCTGCTCTCGGGCACCGTTATCCGTCTCAGCTATGATCGCAATCCCAAAAGTCGCAAACAGTTCTGCATCGATCGTGTAATTCGCATTTTTCCGCTCTACTACATCGCCCTGACCTTCGGAATCCTGGTCGAATGCTTCACACTTGGCCCTCCTACCCTAAAAGTCATTCTGGGGAATGCGTTGTTCGTCGATACCACCGAAGAGGTTTGGATCAAATCGCTGTGGACCAATGCGGCTCTCTGGAGCATCAGCTTTGAGATGTTCTTCTACGCTATTTTCGCTCTGACCATCGGGTCGCATCAAAAACTCTGGCTGAAACTCTGGGCTATCACCTCCCTGGTGAGCGCCGTGCTGATCGAAATCTATACTCCGGAAGGACCGGGGGGCCATTTCCTCTTAATGAATGCCTACTCCTGTGTCTGGTTGTTGGGCTATTATCTGATCGATCTGAAAAAAGTGATCTTTCCGAATCGAATTATGGCGATCGGTTGGTTGGCGATGTTGCCAATGGCGGATCGACTGGCACTGAGTACTCAGTTCTATTCGGCCTTAAGTGCCCTACTCTCCTCACTCATGATCGCACCGCTGTTTATTCGCTTACTCCAAAAGGAAACGGCTCGGCGATCCTTGCGGCGAGTCTCCTGGAGGGAGTTGATCGCTTTTATCGGGTTCTATTTGCTGTTTGTTTATCTGATCCAGCACAGCCCTTCGACACGCCGGGCGATTCTTATTTACACAATCTTGCCCCTTTTCGGACTGCTAGCCGCTTTCTGTTTTCGAAACCTCGAACTTTTCCAGTCTAAAGCTGTCGAACGGATTTCCTTACTTCTCGGAAGATTGTCGTTCTCAATCTACATCATCCATCTGCCGTTCAATCGCTTAGCTAACGAACTGCCGACCGATTCCTTCCCACTGAAAGCCCTATTTTTCCTCTCTACGAGTATCCTGGCGGCCATCTTCCTTGAATTTTATGTCCAACCAATTGCCTCGAGATGGCTCCGGACAATCTTTAAAAATCGAAAAACCGCTGCACCATCTTGAAGCCTTCGAAAAAATGAGATTTTGCAATTTTTCCGTGCTGGAATTCCCCGAGTTCCGTTACTATCTGGGTTAACTTCAATTGGGGAGATGTCGATGAGCCAAATGATCTTAGAATCGCCGCAGACTTCAAACACCTCCGGCAGAAAATCTCTGGCACTAGTCCTCACACTGGCAATTACCGGCTCCGCGATTTACGGGTTGAGCAACGATAATTCTCCCCGACTGGAGATTGATGATAAAGTGACGGGATCGCCTACCAGTCGAGCGGTCACGGCGGCCAACGCCTTTTTGGAAGCCTTGGATGATAAACAGAAAGAAAAGACTCTGTTCGACTTCACCAGCGGCAAAAAATCAAACTGGTCCAATCTCCCCGCCTCTTTCGTTCCCCGCAACGGAGTAAAATTAGGCGACCTCTCGAAGGATCAACGGGCTCTGGCCTTTAAGGTTCTGGCTTCAGTCCTCAGCAAAAGCGGTTTCCAGAAGATGATCGACATCATGGAGGGCGATCAAAGATTGCTCGATAACAACCCAGGCAAGGGAGGCAAAGGCGGCGGGAAAGGCGGCGGCGGCCCTATGTTCGGCTCCGATCTCTATTTCCTGGCGATCTTCGGCAAACCTTCTGAAACCCAACCCTGGATGCTGCAATTCGGCGGCCATCACCTTGGCCTGAACGTGAGTATCGTCGGTAAACACTTCATTTTAACCCCCACACACACCGGATCCCAACCCGCTCTCTACAAACGGGACGGTAAAGAAGTTCGTCCACTGGGCTTGGAAAATGACACGGCTTTCAAATTGGTGAATTCGCTGGACGAAAAGCAGAAGGCCGCGGCCATCCTCAGCAGCCGTCCTCAACAGGAATTGCTGCTCGGGCCAGGCCGGGATGGAAGAAAGATTGAAGCGAAAGGAATTAAAGGATCCGCACTGACGGACGAGCAGCGGACTATGCTACTGGATGTCATCGCGGCCTGGATCGATATTACGGAACCCGATTCCGCGGCCTTGCGAATGGCGGAGATTAAGGAGAAGGTCGCTGATACTTACTTCGCGTGGAGTGGACCGACGGAAAAAGGGAGCGCCGCTTACTTCCGCATTCAGGGCCCCAGCATTGTCATCGAATATGCGCCGCAAGGCAGTGCCGATCATATTCACACGGTCGTTAGAAATCCCGCGGACGATTATGGCGTGGGAACGGCCAAGGATATGAAGTAAGGAATGGAGTTCTCGCGAGGACGACGATTATTCCGAAGCTGGCGAAGATCATCTCTTACTCTGCCAAGTCAACTCACAGCGGTAAGGGCATTTGCAGCGCCAGATGCCCGCTTTAGGCCGCTTCATGCGATAATGCACCGTCTGACATCCAATGCAGGTAGCCGACCAGCGAATCGAACGGTCGGGTTCTGCCAGCATTCGCGCTTTTTGTTTCGCATCGCCGCGAAATTCGAAGGTTAACGGCGAACGTCCCGGGCAGCGACACCGATAGCCGGTCAAACTCATCGGCCTGCGGTAGCGATGGAAGGTGGTTTGACAGGCCGGGCAGAACGCCTGCCACACTCCCGGTTCCATGACGACATTATCCGATTTTTCGCAGGCGCGCGGCTTCGCGCCGAGCCGAATCGCGACGACTTTCCAGGCGGGTCCGTGCCGAGCGGCAGGTCCGGCTATGGCATGCGCAATCTCGTGCAAAAGCGTATCGATGACAGATTCTCGATTGCTGTGCTGGGCGTAATAGCGGGCGATTTCGATTCTCTTGTGCTTGTACTTGCAGGCACCCAACCGTCGCTTCGTATCGGAAAAGCCAAACGTCCATCCGACGAGATTGTGTTTAGCCAGTTCGCGTTGAGCGATCGCTTCCAATTCCTTCAAATCCAAGAGATCGCTCCGTCGTAGTGCGAATAGATTCCCAAGAGTGTCCTGACACGAGAGTAGAACTCTTCCGGTTCAGATCGACCGTTGAAATTCTACAGGTCACAGCCAAATCCTCGCTCGCTTTTTTGGGAAAACTCTTCTGTTTTGCGCGCGCTTTGTTCCTCAACATCGTTTCTATTATCGGAACGCCTATGAGTGAACAAGAAACGTCACTGGTCCGACGAGCCCTATCAGGGGATTCGTCCGCCTTCGAAGAACTCATCCGTCGAACTTCGCGGCTGATCTTCGCGCGCTTGTATCTCGATACCGGGAACTCTCATCTGGCGGAAGATTTGCTTCAGGAAGTTTGGATCAAAGCGTATCGCTCGCTCCATCAATTGCGCAATCCCGATGGTTTTCGAGCCTGGGTATTGACCATTGCCAAGACGGTGCATTTGGACTGTGCGAGAAACGCGGGGAGACAAAAAAGAACGCAGCCCGAAGCCCGGATTGTTTCTTGGGCAGATTTGAGCGCTGCGGGACCTGATCCTCAATTGGAAGCTCAACGGGAGGAATCGCGACTGGCCGTGTTGCAAGCTCTGCGTTCCTTACCCGAGGAATATCGAATGCCCATCACGCTCCGGTATATCACCGGGGCAGATTACGAAACTATCGGTACTCAGCTCGGTCTGACCAACGGTTCGTTGCGCGGATTATTGAATCGCGGCATGAAAATGCTTCGCGATCAGCTGGCGTCCGGCTTCCTGGAGAAGGATGACGAGGTGGTGAATCATGAACGAACATGATTGGATAATCGAAAACATCGAAACCTATGTGGCGGGCGGATTGGATCGTTCCGAGATTGAGCGATTTGACCTGCATGTGTTGAACTGCACTGAATGCCAGAAACTATTAGCCGAATCCCGAACTTGGGATTTCAACCTGAATTCCCTATTTGCGCCGATCCGACCCGATCCAGCGCTGGAGGACCGTATGATCAAAGCCATTTCCTGGAAACGTGATATTCAATCCGTTTCAAAGCGTGCCTGGAAGCGCCCTCTGTTCTTCGGCATCGCTGCTTCGGTGGGCATTTTCGGCATCGGCTTAACGGGTCTGGTCGCGAGCCAGTCCATGAACCCGGAACGATTGCCATTTCCCGGTTCGGTCTCCTTTGCAAATGTTTTTCAATCCGAACCCATTGCCACATTTACCCTCGGAATTGACAATTCCGAATCTATTCTTGAATCGAGAATCGATTCGAGGAAAGTGCTAGCCAGCGATGGCATTGTTCAAGACCGACCTTCCAAACTGTCAGAAAGTGGTCAGTCAGAATATCGGAAGCCGTATTCCTACCAAATTGAAGGTATGGAAGAAGCCGTCAAAAGAATGCCTGAACAATCCGGAAACGGCATTCCGAAGCCCGTCACAACTTTGGATACTGGAGCTTCCAGCAATGGGTCTAGTAGCGACACGCTTAGCTTGCCGCAATTAGGTTACGTCGCCAACGGCATAAACAGGTATAGCGATAAAGTCAAAGACCTGAAGCCATCCAACAATTTCGATTTCGGTGGGACACCCGCAGATCAAAGAAATGGCAAAAGTAACAATGTTTTATACGTCGAGCAAACTCCCCCGTCCGGCACGGCGAAAGTCAACGAACCATTCAATCGACCTCGACAAGCAATAGACGGAATAAGTTATCGCCCAAATGAACCCCAGAATCCTCAAGCTGATCCGGTCGCTTCCCAGCAGTCCCGCAAGATCATCATCCGCACGGGCGAAATCGAATTTGTAATCGACTCCTTCGATTCGGCCGTGGCGACAATCACGAAACTCCTAATTCCCATCAAGGGGGGATACATCGGAACGGTCAACAGTGAGAAGCTGAGCAACGGCAAAATGAAGGGTTCGCTGGTGGTTCGAATGCCGCCCGAAGCACTCGATAGTTTTGTGCTCGATCTCCGCGAGAAACTTGGAAAAGACGGTGAACTGAAAGGCCAGCGCATTGGCAGCCAGGATATCACCAAGCAATACACCGACCTGGAAAGCCGGCTCAAGGCGGCCCGAACGATGGAACAGCGACTACTGAACATCATCAAGGAAGGCAAAGGCGAGATCAAACAACTGCTGGAGGCCGAAAAGGAACTCGGAATCTGGCGAACCAAGATCGAAGAATACGAAGGCGAATTGCGTTTCTACGCCAATCAGGCCGCGTTGAGCACTCTTACTATCACTCTTACGGAAAAAGAAATTCGCTCCGCAATCGGCCTAACGGAACGCGAACGCGTCCAGACCGGCATCGAAGTCGAAGACGTCGATAAATCGTTGCAGCAAGCGATTGCCGCCGTGACGGAATTGAAAGGGCGAATCAGCAAATCGGAATTGAAGCAGTTGACCGCCGGGCAGTTTAATGCGGTGCTGCAATTTGAAGTCCCGCCCGATCAATCGGGGCCGATGCGCGATCGACTCAAACAGATTGGTCGGCTCGCCCGGCTCGAAATTGATCGCGTGACCACTTCCGACGGAGGCACTCCGCAGGCCGATTCGAAGGTGAAGCGCGGCGATGCGATCTTTGCCGTCCAGATCTACAATCTCGCGGCCATCGCACCTCGCGAAACTACGACCCTGCAAATCGCCGTGACCGATGTTGCCGCCGGTTATCAGGCTCTGAAAGACGCGGTGAGTAAAGCAAATGGCCGCGTGCTGAGTGGCAGCGTCAACGCCAATGATCGACAAAACATCACGGCCCAAATCGACTTCGAAGTGCGTCGAACCGAAGAAAGCGCGTTCCAGACTTCTTTGGGTAGTATTGGTGAGATATTCGCTCGAACGGTCAGCCGAGCACCCGAATCGGATAATGTCACCGACACAAAAGTTCTCTATCGGGCCACTCTGATAAATGCCTCCAAGATAAAACCGCGCGAGACCACGAATCTGGTTGTTGAGGTCGAGGATGCGGAAAACGCCGCGACACTCATCAACGCTCAGGTCAATGAATTGAAGGGGCATCAGGTCGATGTTCAGATTAGCAAGGAACGCAACGGCAATGTCACTGCCAAGCTGATTTACGACGTTCCGCTGGCCGCATCCTCCGGTCTGATCGAACGCATTAAATCGCTCGGAACCGTGCGAGTCAATCAGAACAGTCGGGATCCGCAGGCCAGCGATGGCCGATATGCGATTGGCCGAATCGACGTGCAGTTAACCAATATTGCTTCCATAGTACCCAAGGACGAGGGCTTATGGCCGCAGGTCCGCAAGGGACTGTCCTACAGCGCTTCGATGCTGCTGTTGAGTGTCACCTGGCTGATCTTTGGCTTGTGTGTGCTCGTCCCCTGGACATTGGTTGGGTTGGGCGGCTATCGAATTGCTAAATCGGTCTTTCGAAAATCGCAGACTCCCGATAAGACCGTTTAGAATCCTCCTGGCAATAACGACTGAACCTCTATCTCCTAGTAGAGGACCCAGATTCGTCGTCACTTCCCAAGACGTATCGATTTCAAAGATCCCAATTTCATCTCGTTGAGATCCTACTTTTCGTTGTTAAGTTTCTGTCAAAAGACTTCTGCTAGTTATCAAGATTTCATCAATTTCAATCGCGATGGTCATTTCCCTCTTTTCAAAGCAAGACCCGAAGTGTAGATGGAATGCTACTTCTGGCAGTAGCGGCCGAGCGACCCGGTTAAAATGATCGGCGATCGGATGCGAATAAGAAGGTAATCTTCCCTCTCGCCAATGAGTCCCAGTTGCGAGAAGCGAAGCACAAGGATTTGCGACAGCAAATCGAAGGTTCCCTGTGAAACACCTCAAAACTTCCTCACGACGACTCTGTCTACAATCGGAATGGGTTTCACCACCCTGAGATTTTGAGTTTCGGTTCGTATTTGAAATCCCGCGAATTATTAACTTCAAAACGACGAGTTCGCCGAAGTCGCGCGAACCTCAAGTAAGAGCTTTATTGGAAGGCCGCGCTGGCCTGCTCGCCGCGCCAGGGCATTCGAATTATGCTCGAATTTAGAATTTCCGATTCTTAAAGGATGAATCATGGACCCTGCAAATCTCTACTCGATCGTGGCACTAGCCTTAGTCCTAGTTGTCTTGTTGATCTCAGTCTTTTTGGTAGCCCGCTACCTACCGAATAATAAAGTCGGTATCGTTGAAAAACTCTGGTCCAACCGGGGATCGCTCGGCGGCGGCCAAATTGTCGCGCGGAATGGCGAGGCCGGTTTCGAACCCGATGTGCTGCGCGGCGGCATCCACTTCGGCTATTGGCGCTGGCAATACAAAGTCCATCAACGCCCTCTGATTACCATAAAGCAAGGAAAAATGGGCTACGTTTTTGCCAGGACCGGCGAAGCGCTTGGCCCCAGCCAAACTTTGGGACGCGTGGTCGAATGCAATCACTACCAGGATGTGGAAGCTTTTCTGGAGCACGGTCAGAAGGGTCGGCAGCGAGCCATTCTTCGCGAAGGGGTTTATGCCATTAACCTAGCCGTCTTCAGTGTGATAACCGAGGACGGCGTGTTCGCAATCGACGTGGCACAGGACGCCGCCAAGTGGCATCGCCACCTGGCCGAGATCAATGGTTTCGATCCCGTGGTGATTGGCAGTTCGACCGAAAAATTGATGGACGATATCGGTATCGTCACGACGCACGATGGCCCCTCGCTGGAGCCCGGGGAAATCATCGCACCGCCGGTAGGTAATGAAGTCGACAACCCGAACTATCACAACAATTACCAGGATATTGAGGCTTTTCTAAAGGCAGGCGGACGGCGGGGTAAACAGTATGCCCCCCTCGTCGATGGCACGTATTTCATCAACCGTTGGTTCGCCACGATCGAACTCATTCCCAAGGAAGTGATTACCATTGGAGAAGTGGGGGTTGTAGTGAGTTACTACGGTAAACAAGGCAACGACACTTCCGGCGCCACCTTCCGCCACGGCGAGCGCGTGCATCAGGGTCAACGCGGAGTTTGGGAAAACACGCTGGGTCCTGGCAAGTATCCGTTCAATACTTACGCAGGTCAGATTATTCGCGTGCCGACGACCAACTTCGTGTTGCATTGGATAACTGGCAAAACTGAAGGGCACAAGTACGACGAAAGCCTGAGATCGATCGACCTGATTACCAAGGATGCCTATGAGCCGATTCTGCCGTTATCGGTGGTGGTTCACATCGATTATCAGAAAGCCCCGAATGTGATTCAACGCTTTGGCGATGTCAAGAAATTGATTACCCAGACGATCGACCCCATGCTGTCGGCTTACTTTCGAGACGTGGCTCACAAACGAACCATGTTAGAATTGGTGCATGATCGCGACGATATCCAGGCACAGGCTCGCATGGAACTCAGCTTGAAGTTCGAGCAGTTCGATATCCAGTGTGTCGACGTGCTGATTGGAAAACCGGAATCTCAAGGAGATGATGGAAAAATCGAAAACTTACTGGAGCAGTTGCGCCTGCGACAACTCTCGCTGGAGCAGATTGAAACTTACGGAAAGCAAGAAGTTGCCGCAGGGAAAAAGCAAACGCTGAACGACGCCAATGCGAAAGCCGAGATGCAGGCACAGCTGACGCACTCGGCGATTCAGATCAGCATACAGACAAACGAAGCGGAAGCGGCACTTGCCCGCGCCCGCAAGGATGCGGAACGAATCGTGGTGACGGCCAAGGCCGCCAGCGAAAGCGTTTCACTCGAAGGTCAGGGGCTTTCAGAGAAAGTGAATCTGGTCGGGAAAGCCGAGGCCGAAGTGCTCCAGAAGAAAGTGGAATCGTTCGGCGATTCCCGACTCTACGCGATGTCTCTGATCGCCGAGTCGCTCGCGCAGAGCAAACAGCCTCTTGTTCCCGAAACGATGTTTGCCGGGGGCGGTGATCAGGGATCGGGCCTGCTGGGGACCTTAATGTCTCTGCTGGTCGCCGAGAAGATGGGGATGAAGCTTCCTGCTCGAACTATCGCGGAAGAGAAAGCCCCCCGTTAATAGTTGATTAGTGAACGAACGGGAAATTTCTCAATCGAGTTCCCGTCCGTTCGCCTTACATTCAGCCGAGCTAAAGAACATCCTGGGAAGAATCACTTGACCGCGATCAAGCCGGTGCTGATCTCGATCGCGGTCGCACCTTCCGAATTTTTCTGAATTTCCAGCCGCAGCAGACTGGCTTTTTGAAAAAATTGGTAGTTGGCCCGACCACGGGCTTCGAGTTCCTGCCAGCCGAGTTTTTTCAGTTCGGTCTTAAAGAATTGCACGGTATCTGGTTCGGACAATGTGGTCTTGGAGTTGAATGTGTCCGCCCGCTCCGGGGGAATCTCCGTGCCGGAGGGATACGGCAATTGACGGAGATCGACATTCCCCTGATTCACGATGCCGATTTGAACGTCTTCCTTCATCTTTTGAGATAAACCGACCGCCACGCGGTAGCCCTGTTTCTCGAATAGCATACTTATTTGATTGGGGATGGCAGTGTCGGTTTGTACTTCGCGCCAATCGTTCTCCACCATCTGCTTGCGATAGAAGTGGATTGCCTCCTCCAAGGTGCCATGTGCCTGACATTGAACGGTCGTTGAGCTGGCAATCGGCTCGATCTGCCGATCTCTTTTCTTTGCATCCTTAATCAGGGGAAGCTTACGAAGGTCCAGAAGGGCCAGGTACTCTTTTTCATTGGCGGCGACTGCGACCTCTTTGGGTGTTAAAACTTTTCTGACTTCGCTGGCGTCAAAGGTCTTACGAACGCCACTGCTAATGGTCACTTCGGTTAGGCCCGATGCATTTTTTGCGGAAATTACGCTAATTTCCATGGCATTTTGCAGAAACCGAAGAAGGATGCGGCCTTGCTTGGCAAAAAAAATAGCCGAGTCCGCGGGAGCTTCCTTCCAGCCATTTTTCTCCAGCGCCTTTCGACAAAAATCGGCCGCTTGTTCGGGACTGGACGCCGTCGTGTACAAAGCGACTGACCGGCCATTATTCAAAAATTTTGCATCCGAGGGCTTGGCAAGTTTCCGCAGATCCACATTCCCCAGATTGGAGATCGTGATGCTGACCGGGCGGGCGGGATCCAGTCGGTAGCCGCTGATCGACAACCGAATTCCCCCTTTATCGAAATTCAGAAAAAGGAAGGATTTCTGATCGATGCCGGGGATCGGAGTCTGATCTTCTTTCCAGCCAGCGCTGGGCAGATTCTTTTGAAAGAATGCGGCGAGTTCCTGAAAGTTCCCGGAGACCTCCAAGGAGTACATCGAGAGACCGATCCGTCCCGGCTTTGCGCCGGCGGGAAGGGGTAATTTCGACCAGTCTATCGCGTCTCGGATTTCCGTCAGTGTTGCCGCCTTGTCGAGAGTGGAGGATTCCTGGGAGATGCTGGATGGTGTGCGACAAGTAATCAGAAGAAGCAGGGCGACTGCATTCCGCAAGTGAGACCAAATCATATTAGCTCCGGTAATGGGTAATGCGGACGGATACCGGTAGCTTAGTTAGTCCTCAGTAAAACACAATTATGATCGCTGGCGTCCTAAGTTCCGAATTCAAAATTGGCAACGAATTCGAATCCTGCTCCAGGAGAATGGCCTGCCGAATTGAGGCCGAAAAAAATCGTCCTGTTTTGGTCCAGAACGATTGCTTTTCGCGGGGCTAATTTGCACAGAATAGACAACCGACTTTTCCATCGGGCCTTCACCGTCAAGGTGAAGGACTGTTTGTGTTCGATCCCAATCGGGAGTTTCAATTCTTCTTACGGGTGAAGGTCACCACGCCGCCAAACTCCGCGATTTCCAACTTCAGAATGTCGCCCTTCAATTCAAACGGCCTGACAACCGTGCCGGTCTTGTCTCCTTTGATCGTCAGCTTATTCCCGTTGATCGTCCAGGTGCCTGTATCATCGCTGGTTCGTTTGCCAGTGGCATCGTTTCGAACCCAGGCCCCTTCGAAGGCTCCATCCTGCTTGAAGAGTGCGGCTCCGCCTACGGTGCCTCCGTTGAGGTTGAATCGGGTTACCCACATGCCCACAATGGTGTCACCAGTACTGGGAACCGGGTTATTCTGATTCGGAGTCGGGTTGTTGCGATTCACCACGGCGGTGGGCATTTTGATTCCCCATTTTTCCAGGGGATCTTCGCCCACTGGAGGCAAATCGATGGGAATGGCTCCTAATTTCTGATACTTGGACACGACAGCTTCATCGTAAGGCATCGAACCGGCTCTAATAGGCTTCATGTGATTTTCGAACGCGTAGGCAACGGCTTCGTCGAAGCTACGTCGGCCGACCTGGGTGGCTTCCACGGGAATGAGCTTTCCGCTCTGGGGCAATTTCACGGCGGGAAAACAATGGCCCGGAATGTTATACAGCACCGCTTCCAGACCGACAGCCTGGCACAAACTGCCATAGAGAATGGCCAAGTCGATGCAGGTACCGGCATGATTCTTCAGCACATCGCGGCCATATTTGACGTGCTGGATGAATTTCGTTTCGTTCTCGCCCGAGGGCGGAGTCTGATAGGCCACGTTCTCGCCAATGAACTGAAACGCCGCGGCCATGAACTTAAGAGCCGCTTCGTCACTTGCGGCCGCGTTGGTGCCGCCCGACCATTTCGCGATTCGACCCGCGGCCTGCTGAATAACGGTATCTTCGTGGGTTACAAACGAGGAAACCACAGCCCCGACCAGATTCATCCGGTCGTTCCAATCGACGCAATCGGCGAATTTCATGCTCGTGTAATAGACCTGATTGCGGCTCAGCAGAATGATTTCTTTGGATTCGGTCTCTTCCACCAGTTTCCCGTCGGAGCCCCTGTATTGATACTGGATTTCAATCGCGGCCCGGCTTTGGCCAGTGAGCCGGCCGATTCGTTCCATATCGAAGATCGGATAGTAGCCATCAACGACTGTCTGACCCGCGACGACCAGTGGAGTCCCCTGCCAGGAACTCCACGTTGGGGCATATTCAGCGATGCGGAAGCGCACCCGGTAATCATTGAGAGTTACCGATCCGGTATTTTTGAATTTGCTGCGAGCGGTCCATAATGCACTGAACGATCTATTGCTCAGAGCCTTGGCCAGACTCGACATCACCTGGTCTTTGGCTTCCAGATCAAATTCGACTTTGGAAGTCCCTGTCGTCGCGGCAGGTGCCGGCAGTTTATAGCTCAGGCGAGCGGGCGATTTCAGAGTTTTCACCTCAGTGGCCCCGGCGGGCATTGCTACCTTGATCGTGTTGGTCGCCACACCCATTCCCTGAATTTCCGCTGCCTGCGTCAGTACGGCGACGCCGTCCGCAACGGCCACCAGATCGGTATCCAAACTATCGATGAGCGGTAATTCCCAAGTCTCTCCTTTGTGAACACGTGCAACGCCGCGAGAGAGAAAACTGATTCGCAGTGTGCTCTCACCATCGAGCCATTCCCCGTTGATACCTTCTACCGCGGCACTCTGATCGCTTAGACCGAGCTTGCGGATCATCACCGCCGTGTTGGGAGTGGTCTTTTTGAACATGGTGTAGAGGGCTACGGGCAATTTGATTTCATATTGAAAGGAGCAATCGCCATTTGCGGAGAGCTTATTATTCTCCTTCAACTTCATCACGGGAGCGGATTGCGCCGCCACCAATGCCGGGAATGCCAAGCTCAGGAGAAATAAAAGCGAGAGATACCGAAAGGATTTCCAGGGCTGAAAACAATTTCTTTGACTCGTTCCGGTCATCGTCCGTCTCCGAAAAGTCGCGATAATAAAATCGGTATCGCTGATCTCATCGTCCTCATGCGTAAACGAAAACAAGAAAGTTGAACATTTCGGCGGGAATGAGAGTGAGATCGCTGATGCATTCCAAACACCCGCTAAGGTGGCCGGTATTTTGAAGGAATAGCTCAGAGAAATTTAAGTAATATGGCAAATTGAAAAGGATGAAAACGGAAATGCCGTTTAGTCACGGATAAACTGGAACAGATTTCAGAAATTCATTTCAGAAGTCCGTTCCATCTCTCTGGTTCGTCAAAACTATTGCCTTTAGCGCTTCACTTCCAAAAACGCAACCATGCTCGGGTTCCCTACCGGCGTATACTGCCCGGTGAAATTGAGCCGGCCCGTCTTGCGGTCCACGCGAAAAACGGCGATATTATCGCCTCGCTGGTTGCAGCAGTACAAAAATTCCCCGCTGGGATCGAAAGAAAAACTCCGGGGATAGTTGCCGCGCGTCCACTCCTCCCCCACGTAAGTTAAAGTTCCGTTTTCACCCACCGCAAAAATGCCAATGCTATCGTGCAGCCGATTCCCGGCGTAGATATACCGACCATCCTTGGAAACGAGAATCTCCGAACAGAAATTACTGCCAGCAAAGCCTGGCGGCAAAGTCGATATAGTCTGTCGCGCTGTCAGCTTTCCGGTTTTGGCTTCGTAATCGAACAGGATGATCGTCGAACCTTCCTCCTGAATGCAATAGAACCAACGGCCATTGGGATGAAACTGAAAATGACGAGGTCCATCGCCTGGTGGAACCGATACCGTGGGATTCTCGCTGGGAGCTAAGGTGCCGTTCTTTTCATTGAACTTCCAGACGTAAATCTTGTCCAATCCCAAGTCGACGTGGATAACGAATTGGCCAGTCGGATCGGCTTCAATCATATGAGCGTGGGTGTGATCATGTCCACTGAATGCAAAGCTGCCCAAAGGTGCATTCTTTGCCCGGGTCGGACCGAGGGTACCTGCATCGTTCTTGACGTCCGTCGCAGTGCCCAGCCGTCCATTATCTTGAATCGGTAGCACGGCCACGGAGCCGCCAAAGTAATTGGCGACGAATAAATATCGACCCGAGGGGTGAATACTCACATAAGTCGGCCCCGCTCCGCCCGAGTTGACCGTATTTAGTAGATCCAACTTTCCGTCGGCCCGATTGATGGCGAACGCACTGACCGTTCCCTCTTTTTTTTCACCCACCTTATCGGTTTCGTTGGACGAGTAGAGTCTCGTACCGGCGGCGTTCACCGCCAGACAGCTCGGGCTAGTACCGAGTTCGAAAATCCCGACCGGCATTAAAGCGCCCGAAGTACGGTTCACCTGAAAGATATGTATCCCTCGGCCATTGCCCGGCGGCAAATCGACCTGAGTTGGCAGCACGTCCTTTAAAGGTGAGCTGAAGGTGCCGACGTAGGCAAACAAAGTCTTATTGTCTGAATTCTGTCTCGCCAGCAGACTCCGCTTGAGAAGCGGAGAAGTTCCAGCCAGAGTGAGGGAGTTTTTGAGAAATAGACGACGGGAAGCAGGTAGTGCAGTCATGAGAGATCGCGCCTTTCAAGCCCAGAGACAAATTGATTCGCAAGCGGGATGGTTGAAGAAGTCATTATCCATCATCGGGTTCACTTCTATGCCTTTAGGATATCGGTTCGCTGAAAGAAAAATGCATTTTCGCAACTCCGCTGGTATAGATTTTGCATTCTCTTTCGGAAGAAAAAAGAATCATTCCTGATTCAACCGGGAGCATACCATGGCTAGGAAATACAGCAAATCGGCTGGCAAAAAGGTGGAAAAAGTCATGCACGAATTCAAGGAAGGAAAATTGGTCAGCGGTCGATCCGGCAAGAAAGTCAAGAATCCCAAACAGGCCATTGCCATCGGCCTTTCCGAGGCTCGCAAATCCGGCGCGAGAGTTCCCAAAAAGAAATCCTCCTGAGGATTATTTCGCCGGCTCCTGTTTTGGTAAGAGCTCATCGGCTTGCCGCAGGGCCGGAAAAAGTTTCAACCAAAGGCCGGTGACGAATATGGCCGCAAAGCCGCCAAAGGCCACAGCGCCTACGGGTCCCATGAATCGGGCCGTGACGCCGCTTTCAAATTCCCCTAGTTCGTTAGACGCCCCGATGAAGAGAGTGGATACCGCGGAGACTCGGCCACGCATGCGATCCGGCGTGGTGATCTGTACCAGACTCTGCCGGATGAATACCGAGATCATGTCCGCCGCGCCCAAGACAGCCAGAGCCGCAATCGAAAGAATAAAAGATTGGGAAAACGCGAAGACCACCGTCATCAGACCGAAAACGCCCACGGCTATAAACATTTTCATCCCGGCTCGCTTTCGAATGGGCCGGGAACTCAGATAGGCGGCCATGATCACCGCACCCGCCGCCGGCGAGGCTCGGAGGATACCAAAACCTTGCGGTCCCACTTCCAGAATATCGCGAGCGAAAACTGTTAACAAGCCAGTTGCACCGCCCAGAAGCACCGCAAAAAGATCCAACGAAATCGCTCCGAGTACGATTTTGTTCTGCCAGAGATAATCCAGCCCTTCCCGAATCTGTTGCGCGCGGGATCTCCCCGGTTCGATCACCGGCTTGGTATCGCCCAGAATGCCGCTAAAGCAAAGGATTGATCCAAAAAACAAGGCGATACAGAGGGCATAACCAATGATAGGATTCAGTGCACAGACCAGCCCACCCAGCACCGGGCCAAGAATAATCGACAATTGCAGCATGAAGGAATTGGTTGCGATCGATCTAGGAAGTAACTCAATAGGCACCAGCTTTGGCCCGAGGGCACTCGCGGCCGGCTGAAAGAACGCTCGTGCGATACCGAAACATCCGGCCATCGCAAAAATGACGAGCATATCTCCTTGAAGATAGGAGCGAACCGTCAGAGCGATGGCTATCAACATTTGAACGAGAAAACAGGCAACCAGGATTTTTCGCCTATCGTGACGATCCGCCGTTTCACCCGCCGGTAAAGTAAAAGCGAATAGTGGAAGAAATTGTGCGAGACCGATCAGGCCCACACGCAACGACGCCTCATCGACGTTCATCGATTTCCGAGCCAACTCGTAAACTTCCCAGGCGATGACGACTGCCTGGCACTGAGTCGCCAGGGTTCCAAAGAATCGACCGAGCAGATAGAGTCGGTAGGGTTGGATCGCCAGAAGCTGCTGGAGTTCACTTTTCGGGCGAGACGGCTGAGATACATAGTTGATCATGCCATCATTTTTAGTCGGGCACGCTCAGAAGAGGACCATCTTAAAAAAATGACTCTCGAAGGGATCAATCCGGGTCTTCCAGCAGATCGTGCAGTGATTTCGGGGCGTTGTTCCGCCAGGCGTGAAGAAGCGCCGTTCTCAAATCAGCCACCTTGACTGATTTCAGGTGAACTCGTGTGGCTCCTTTCAATCCCCAGCCTCCCGGCACCGGTTGAAAGGCCTTCGGGGAGGAAGCTACAAATCGTGCTTGTTGTTTGGGATTGAGTTTCACCATTGCGAACGTTTCGTCCGGATAGCCGAGGGTGGCAAAGATCTTTCCCTTCACCCGGAAGTCCGGGTGATTCATATGAGACGATTCGCTGGTCTCCGGCAGGGTCAGAGCCAGCTTGCGGAATTTGTCGGGAGTCATGTTCTGAAGGTACCGGTCCCCAAGAGGCTTGTCAAATTCTGGTCCAGAAGATCGCTATCAGACACCTATTTGATTGGGTATCCATACAAAATCCTTGAGATCTTGATCGGACAGATATCTTGAATTGAGGAAGGTTTACGACCGGATGTCGATCGGCACTCTCGCTGGCAAGGATCTGAGACTACTACGACGTGATGCGCGCTCGGCCGTGATACTTTTTGTCATGCCCCTGCTCTTCGTCGCCGTATTGGGAATGGCCGTCGGCGAAGGGTTTGGTCAAAAACCAGACGATCGCATTCGCATTTCCATTCTGAATCTCGATCAAGGCTTACCCCCAAACCCCGGCCCTTTCCCCAATCGCGCTTGGTCGGAAATCTTCCTGGATGATCTCTCCAACACGGCCGATCTCCGAATCGAACTGATTCCCACCCGCGAAGAAGCCGAGGCAATGGTTCGCCAGGGAAAGCGCTCCTGCGTTTTGATTCTGGAGCCGGAATTCAGCGTCCGACTTCACGCCTGTTCGTTCCTGTCTAAAACCGACCCTCCCGAGTTACCCCCTTTGAATCCGCTCTATCGGGATGGGGTGAATGTGAATGAATTGGGACTGACGATCTTGAAAGATCCCACCCAACAGGTCGCCGCCAGCATCATCGAGCAGGCCGCTCAAGTGACCATGCTGCGGGTTGTAATCCCCTGGATGATCGGGAAAGCCTTCGAGCGGGTTGGGGACGAGAAATTCATGGCGCGGATGGCCGAGGATATCCCGCTAATGAAACTCGTGCCCGGAAGCGTCCGCAAAGAATTGGGCCCCGGCGTACAGAAAGGTATCGCCAAGCTTTTCGACCGCTATAACTTCACGGCGAAGACCTGGGCCGGGCTGACCAAGAGTGAGCCTCGGCCCGGTAATCAAGGAAGCTATTCTCCCTATGTCTCGCAGGATGGCTCCGGCCTCCTGAAGCGAGGCGCTTTACGCTACCAAATCCTGGTTCCCGCCTACACGGTGATGTTTGCTTTTTTTCTGGTTCTGACGGTCGGCTGGCTGTTCGTGGCCGAGCGCAGACAGGGAACTCTCATCCGACTTCGAGCTGCGCCGATCTATCGCGGAGAAATTCTTCTGGGCAAAATGATCCCCTGTCTGGTCATCGCGGTCTTTCAGGGCTTTTTTCTTTTGCTTGCCGGAAAAATATTGTTTGGAATGTCCTGGGGCACGCAGCCCTGGGGATTGATTCCAGTGGTGCTCTCCACCGCTTTCGCAGCAGTCGGTATGTCGATGCTGATTGCGGGACTGGCTCGAACGGAAACGCAGGTCGCTGTTTATGGGACTCTTCTGGTTCTGGTTCTAGCCGGGATTAGCGGTTCGATGATGCCGCGCGATCTGATGCCGGAAGAGATGAAAAGCTTCAGCTACATCACCCCCCATGCCTGGGCACTGGATGCCTATTCGCAACTTCTGGTGAATCCGATTCCCGCCTGGAATGTGATCGGATTATCCTGCGGAGTCTTGTGTCTGTTCGCTTTCGGGTTTATGATGCTGGCCTGGTGGCGAATCCAATTGGATTAAAAATTGATGAGCCCGAACTTGGGAGTCCGGCTTTCTATAGCTTATTTTCAACTTCCCCTGGAATAGATGCTCCCCCATTCCAACAAGTCTTACACCGAGGAGTCTCAATGGTTCACCGCAGAAGAATCGGCTTGGGCTTATGCGTTCTCTTATTTGGATTTCTGAGTTTCGCCTCGGAAGTCCTCTCGCAACAGGACAAACAGGAAAAAGAAAAAGACAAGGTCCAAGACCAGCAACCGAGCAAGGATAAGAAAACCGAAAAAGCTAAAAATCCCGATGCGGAAGGCCCCGAAGGCGAGCAGAAAAAAGGGAGGAAGGGCGGTGGGGGAGGCTTCGGCTTCGGTCGCAACAAAGGCGAACCGAAGAAAGATTACGGCCCGGGTGCACCGATGCCCCCCGAATTTGTGCGAACGATTTCCTGGCGCTGCCTGGGCCCGGCTGCCATGGGTGGCCGAATTACTGCACTCTCAATTTTCGAAGCCGACCCAACGACGTACTGGGTCGCCACGGCTTCCGGCGGTCTTCTCAAAACAATCAATAACGGAATCACCTTCGAGCATCAATTCGATCGCGAGGGCACCGTCAGCATTGGGGATGTGGCCGTGGCTCCCTCCGATCGCAATATCGTCTGGGTTGGTACGGGGGAAGCCAACCCGCGCAATTCCGTCAGCTACGGCGATGGCGTCTATAAATCGACCGACGGCGGTAAAACCTGGACCAATATGGGTTTGAAGAAAAGCTTCCAGATCGGGAAGATCGTGATTCATCCCAAGAACCCCGACATCGTTTATGTCGGCGCACTCGGCCGATGCTACGGGCCCAATGAAGAGCGCGGACTGTTCAAAACTACTGATGGCGGCAAAACCTGGAACAAGATTCATTACGTCGACGATAAGCACGGCGTCATCGATCTGAAGATGGACCCTACCAATCCAGACACTCTGTATGTGGCGGTCTGGGCCCGACAAAGGGATGAGTTCGATAACTACATCGGCGAAACCCTGCCCGATGGTCTGGACAGCTACGATCCTGTATTCAAATGGTCGGAAAAAGCCGGTATCTACAAAACAACCGATGGTGGTAAGAACTTCAAGAAACTGACGCAGGGACTACCCAGCGGCAAATATGGCCGTGTCGGATTGGATCTCTACCTGAAAGATCCGAAGACCCTGTTTGCCATCATCGATTGCGACAAAATTGGGATGGGAACCCCGCCCAAAAAAGACAACGCCCCGAAAGAGGCCGCCCCTTATCTCGGCGTTCGTGGGGAAGACTCGGAGGATCCGCAAGGCGCCAAGTTGACGAACGTCGTCTCCGGCGGCCCCGCCGACATGGCCGGGTTGAAAATCGAAGACGTCATCACGCAACTCGATGGCAAACTGGTCGATTCATACACGACTTTCGTCGAAATTTACCAAAAGCACAAACCGGGCGACAAGCTGAAACTGGCCTACACCAGCAACAACGAAAAGAAGATGGGCGAAATCACCGTTGGAACTGCTCCTAATCGAGCCGGTGGTGGTGGCGGAGGAGGTGGCGGTGGCCTGGCCAAGGGCGGGAATCCCAAACGGCCTTATACCGCTTTGTATGCGGGTCAGAGCCCCAACATTCAGGAGGAACAAGGCCCCAATAGCCACGAATATGGTGGCATCTACAAGAGCACCGATGGCGGCGAAAGCTGGAAACGAATCAACAGTCTCAATCCCCGACCGATGTATTTCAGCGTGATTCGCGTCGATCCCAGCGATGACAAGCATCTCTTTGTTACCGGCGTCAGCATGTATCACTCCAAAGACGGCGGCAAAACATTTACCTCCGATGCCAGTCGGGGTGTCCATGCCGATCAACATGCCTTGTGGATCGATCCCAAGGATGGACGACATATGATCGTCGGCTGCGATGGAGGATTCTACGTCAGCTACGACCGGGCGCAGAATTGGGACCACCTCAACCATATGGCCATAGGCCAGTTCTACCATGTGGCCGTCAGTCCACAGCAGCCTTACTACGTCTATGGCGGGTTGCAGGATAACGGCTCCTGGGGAGGACCGAGCATCGGACTTAAAGGTGGAAGCGGACCCATCAACGAAGACTGGCTGAACGTCGGCGGCGGTGATGGCTTCGTGATGCGGGTCGATCAGAACGATCCCGATGTGGTTTATTCGGAAAGTCAAAACGGCCGCATCTCCTGGCGAAACCTGAAAACTGGCGAACGCGGTAACGTTGCTCCCACGCGCCGTCCCGCCGAGGGTAAGCCGTATCGCTTTAACTGGAACACTCCTTTTATTCTGAGCAGCTTCAACCAGCGTATCGTTTACTGTGCCGGAGAATATGTCTTCCGTTCCTACAATCGCGGCGAAGGCATGACGGCTATTTCCCCGGAAATCACCCGGACTAAACGCGGAAGCGCCACCGCTCTTGCCGAGTCTCCGCTGAAGGCCGATGTGCTCTGGGTGGGTACTGACGACGGGGCCGTCTGGGTCACCAAAAACGGCGGTAAGGATTGGACGAATGTTACCGAAAAATTCGGCTTGAAGAAACCACTAGGCGTGGCCACTATTGAAGCTTCCCGCTTCATCGAAGGTCGGGCTTACGTCGCTTTCGATGGTCATCGTTCCGACGACGACGATCCTTATCTGTTCGTTACCGAGGATTACGGCACTACCTGGAAGCCGATTCGGAATAATCTTCCCATCGGTTCTTCCCGCTGCCTGCGCGAAGATATCGAAAATCCCAACCTGCTCTTCTGCGGCACCGAGTTCTCGATTTTTGCTTCGACGGATCGCGGCGGCAATTGGGTGAAACTGAATGCCAATCTTCCCACTGTGGCCGTTCACGAAATTGCTTTCCATCCCACTGCGGGGGAAGCGGTCATTGCCACACACGGCCGAAGCATATGGATCGCGGATATTTCCGCCCTAAGGCAATTGGCTACAGACGTGATAAAATCGGAAAAACCGGTTTTATTGAAGCCGAATACGCTCACTCGTTATCCGAGAACGGTCGCCACGGGTGGAACCAATCGTCGCTACGCGGGCGAAAACCCCAAGCCGGGTCTGCCGCTGGTTTACATCCTTCCCAAACGGGCCGAAAAAGTGTCGATAAAAATCTTCGATGTCGAAGGCAAAACGATCAGCGATACCAAGCTTCCGGGATTGGCGGGGATTCACAAACAGACCTGGGATGTTTCCAGTAATGGCCGTCCTGTTCCGAGTGGAACCTATCGCGTCGTTCTGCAGGTGGATGACAAGGAATACTCGAAGCTGTTGAAGATCGTGGGCGATGCGGCTGCCGGTCCGCGATTTGGTGGCGGCGAGGAAGACGAGGATGAGGATCGGGAAGAAGAAAACGAAATGGAGAAAGATAAGGACAAGTAATTCCTTTTTTCGCTCCGGAGTAACGCCGGGGACGCGGAGAAATTTCTGTTTCTTCGACTCGTCCCCGGCGCTTTGATTGGCTCATTTCTCAGCAAAAATCAGAAATTAACGATTCTGTCGAAGTGTCCCACTTGCGCGTCTGCGCTGGGTTTGCTAGGCTACGAACTGCGCGCTCCAGTCGGCGTCGAAGGTGGGTACGAACCGATAGATGATCCAATTGCAAATGTTTGTCTAGCTTTCCTGTATTACCGCGATCAGTCTATTTCGCTTAACCGTTTCAACCCGAAGCGAGTTAGGACAAAATGAAGTTTTTCAGTAAAGATCGGGATACAGCTTCGTTGACACCTTTTTACAATCGACGTAGACTTGCCGCGAATTGGAACGGGAACACGAAACGGAAGTCTTGAACGGGTCAGTTTGCCGCGAGCGTAACTCGCAACCCGGCGAGGCGGATCGATGGCAAACGGCTCATCAGAAAAGACCCCCCAATGACTGTAAAAGTCTGGTGGGATTACAAAAGGTTGTCACAATGCCGCGCAGTCCGATTTCTCTGCAAACACGGCCAATCGAAGGTTTTTATGCCTCCGAACTCACGAAGCCGCAGGTGCTTCCGGTTCGAACATTTCTCCCCACAGGTTACGAACCCAATTATCCCTACCCTCTGATCGTGCTGTTTCACCGACATGGCGGAAACGATGATCAAGTGCTGAAAATCGCTCCCCGCTTGAGCCGACGGAACTACATCTGCATCAGTCTTCGCGGCCCTAAAGCTACGGGACTTCGGGAAGATGGACGCGAAGGTTACAGTTGGGGGGAATCGGGCGAGTTTGACGATTTTATCGAAGAATACATGCTGCGAGCCGTCGAAATGACCCGACGCAGCTACCATGTGCACTCCGAGCGGATTTTCCTGGCTGGTATCGAAGAAGGGGCTACCCAGGCCTACCGCCTCGGCCTCAAGATGCCCGAGAAGCTCGCAGGGCTGATTTCTCTGAACGGCTCATTGCCCAAACCAGTGGAAGGCCAACCCCTCCTGAAGTATCCCGAAATACGTGGTATGCGAACCTTCATCGGTCACGGCAGCCTCAATGAGAACATTTCGATCAACGATGCGAAACGCGATTCTCGGCTCCTTTACAGTGCAGGTCTCGATGTCTCCTTCCAGAGTTACGAGACCAACCATAAACTGCACCCCCATATGATGCGGGACCTCAACCGCTGGATCATGGACAACGTTTCCACGGAACTCGATAGCTGGATCGTCGAAGAAGTCTAATCCGTTCCTCTACTCCATAACAACTCAACGCCAGTCAAAAGACTGGCGTTTTTTTTTCGTCTGGGGGGATTCCGATTCGCGGGTTTCCTTCCCACTGATCGGCCTTGATGAAATAGGCAGTTTTCCGTTAGGATGCCGGAGCGAACTTCAGGGAGGAACCTCGCTTGGCCGACAGGGCAACGAAGCTGATTCTGGATGCGCTCACCCGCGCCAGCACCGAACCGGATGGGATGCCGCTCTTTTCGAGCAAGTCCGAAGAGGGGTTATTTCCTTCCACGGCCGTTGCTAAAACTACGGCCGAACGCTGCCGGGAAGACGGTCTTTTCACTTTTCAAACCTCTTCGGGTAATCGGGAAGTTGCCACACTGAGCGAAAAAGGTCTGCAATATCTCCTCCACCACAGCAATCCGCGACAGGTGCTGGAAGATTTCGTGCGGATTCTCGAACAGCGCCAGCGGGAAGTGGACAGCATAAGCAATCATCTGCTGGGACTAAAAAAGACTATCGAGGGAATGCATTCCACGCTGCGAGAATTGAAGGTCAGATTCAGCACACCTTCCTCCGGCACGAACGGACATGTTGCAAAACTGCTGGAAAAATCGGACGATGCCGTCGAGACGCAACAGATCCTTCTTAAAAACTTGCAAGCCTGGCGAAATGAAAACGCCGCTCAGGATATTCCGTTACCGAAGCTGTATCAACAAACTATGAGCGAGCCCGATAAGCTGGGCGCTTTCCATGATGCTTTGCGTAAGCTGCACGAACAGGGCAAGATTGCTTTGCACCCCTGGACCGGTCCGTTATACGCACTTCCGGAACCCGCTTTCGCCTTGCTCATTGGCCATGAAATCGCGTATTACGCCAACGTCATTTAGAAGAAGCTGAAATCGATCTTCATCAGGGAGGATGCAGATTATGATCACCGCAAGCCTGTCGCCCGCGCAATCGGCCCTCGAAGCCCTGCGTCTGGGGGGCAATCCGTTCCGAAATTACTTCGCTCGAAATCCGGATGATGATGTGTGCGCCCGGTATCACGTCCCAGAACTTTACTCGACCGAACGGGAAATGCTTTTCGCCGTCGTCGACCTCTATCGTCGCGATCCCAATACCCACTCCGAGATCGTACCGATTCTGGGGAACAAAGGGGCTGGCAAGACACACTTGCTCCACTCCATCAAGCATGGTAGCGACAGCACCTGGCAGATGCTGGTGACCCCGGGCGTCTTCCAGAAGGATGCCGACTTCCTCGAATATCTCCTGTTCCAGATCATCGACACCTTACTGAGCGGGGGCGAACAGCGCGGCAAACGGCCCCTCCAATACATCGGCGAGATGCTCACCCGACGATTGATGACGCTCGCCCTGCGGGATCTTTCACCGGAAGAGAAGCTCGATCTATTTCCGCCTCCGGGTCTGGGCCGATGGACTCGAAGGCTAGGCCTGGGCCATAGCCAGGCGCAGGAACGCTGTCAGTGGCTGATGGAGAATCTCAGCGGCACTTCCGGCAGCCGGTCTAATCTGCCGATCGACCAGGCAATTGAAGAGGCCGGGCTGACGGTCGAGCATGTCTACGAATTCCTGGGGGCCTATCTCGACCGCACCGAAGGGCATAGCACCTCCGGGCTGATGCGGCGGGCAATCTACCGCTGTGTGGTCAAGGCATTTCTGCTCAAGGATGAGTCAGAACTGGCAGAGTTTCTCACCTACGGCTTCGCCGAACTCGATTTCGCGGTACGACCCACTCGTCAGGATCTCGTTCTGGCTCTCTTCAAAACACTCATGGAAGCCTTCCGGACCCTCAAAACGCCGGTGGTCATTGCCTTCGATCAGCTGGAAGATCTACTCCTGGCCCGACGCACCGATGACGCGCACCAGATCGCCGAGGCCTTCTTTGCGGGCATCGTGCGAATCATGCACCAGATCGATGGGCTCTGTTTCCTGGTATTCGCCGAGCGAGGCCTGTGGAACCGCTTCGTTCCCTCACTCGACGGCTACATTCAGGATCGACTCAATAACCCGGTACACATTCCGCGCTTTGGAACCATCAAGGCGCTGCGTTTGGAAGCCCCTTCAGTCAATCTGGTGAAAAGAGTTGTGGAGGCTCGCATGAAGCCGGTACTCGCGGATCTTCCAAAAGTTGAAGGAATCCACACTCTGTTCCCGTTTACGAACGAACAGATCGAGCGGATTGCCAAGACCGAACCGACCCTACGTGATATGCTCCAGCAGTTCCGACAACTGTTCGATCACCTGGCAAATGAAGGCGAAACTTCCCGGCAGCTGGCGGCTCTTTTCGATGAAGCGCCGATCAGTGTAGTGGAAACTTCGAGCAGCTTCGAGGAAGAAAATCCGACGATCAAGTTCGAAGAAGCGGCCCGAGAATTGTCGAACCGCATCTCCGAGATGGATTCAACCATCGAAGGGGAATATGTCGTCAAATCGGTCGAAGTCGTGGAAACACCCGCAGCTGTCGAAACTCCTGTGGTTCTGAATGAGCCGGTGATGGCTCCTGTTCCGCTGATCTCGCCGAGAACTCTTACTACTGAAATGATGGTCGAGTTGTGGGAGCAGGAACAGCGATCCGCCTTGCGAAAACTCGAACCGGAAGGTGCTCTCACTGGGGCAACCCGCGAGTTGCAGGCCGGCCTGGGAACTTTCCTGCGAATCTGCCACGAGCATGGTGTAAAATTCGGTCCCTGGCGTTTGCAGCACGTGGTGACCGAGTATACCTTTGGCGATCACCCCACTTACGGGTGTGCGACGCTCGCGCATTGGGCCTGCAAAGATTCGCAACCCTGGCGCATCGGTATCGGCCTATTCATGGCTCGGGCGGCAGGCAAACCGAAGGATCTGGAGATCAAACTGTCGCTGATGGAAGTCGAACCGGCTATCGTCGATCATCTGATTCTTTTGCGTCCGGAAGATGATTTGGCCATCACCGGTAAGAGTAAGACACTCTGGAATGAATCGGAGAAACGTGGTCGACATGCCCGCATGGAACCGGTGAGCGTGGATACATTCGCCATGCTCTACGCCTTCCCCCGCTGGGTCACGGCTTTGATGGAAGCACTGCCCGAAGGAAGTTCTCTGCCGAATCTAGCTGATCTGATTCAGGAATATTGCGAAAAACTTCTGGAACAGGTCTGCATGCCCGTGCAGTCTTGATGAGCTATCGGGAAGAGTGGAAAAGCTCTTCCCGATGAATTCGTCACATGCTCCAGGGATAAACTTGCTGTTTCCTATTGCAAGCCGGGCAGTAACAGACCCGGCTATTTTTATAAGCCATGTACCAGGGCGCGAGCATGGCACAGGCTATTCCGTAAAGGATGAAGCCGGCTAAGTCGGAAACGTAGAAGTGCAGCACTATCCCCAGCCCAATCAAGAATGTGCTCACTGCGAGGATGCCACCTGGGGTATCGAAGATCTCTAACGGGCCAGGATTCAACCAGTTTAACGGGAATTTGCGGCGGCATTTCGGGCAACGCATTTTTTTATTTTTCCGGGCCTAATACAAACTATGTCGGGTATTTTACTTCCTTACCCGAATCGCCATGTGTCTCTTACATCAGTTAAGATGCAAAATTTGTATTTGACCCATTTCGACCGCAAAAATCGGCAAAATGCGATTATACTCCGGTGAATATCTGGGCAAATTTTATCCCAGTAGTCTTCGGCGAGTCCCATTGCTCAATTGGATCGGTTCGCTGTCGTCATACCAATCCAGCGCCGGGGAGTTCGGAACGGACAACTCCAGATGCCGAAAACGCGGGGCAAATACTGGTTTAGTGAATTGAAGGGACTCTAGAGTCCGGCATATTCCGCCGTGTGGATCGGCGGGTATCCAGACTGCCGAAGCAATCGATAACCAATGCGAAATGGCTTCATATTCCGGCAAAAAGTGGACTTGTGTGTTCCCGGGATTGATGGAGTTTTCAAATTGAATCAGCCGATTTTTTGCCAATCCTTCTCCAATTAAAACCAGGTGCAGGCATGGTTCCAATCGGCGAAGCACGTCGAAGGCCCACAAGAGTTGCACAAACGAATCGAAGCGATCCATCTGGCCATAGCTGACTAGGATTCGGGCATTCTCAGGAAGAGAGAGTGGCGTTAAATGACCACCCGTTACGGGTTCGCCCATCAAAACGGGAGCGTGCTCCTGGCAAGAATGCCATATTTCACCGTAGCCAGCGCCGGAAATTACGACAGCCTCGCACCCACGGAGACAGTAGCGATCCCACTGCGATATTTTTTCTCCGATAAGCGGATGGTAAGTCCAGCGTAGTTGTACTCGGCGAAATTTCCGAATTGCAATGAAAGCCCTCAAGGCACTTCGTCCCCAGACCTCAAGATGATCGAGGGATTCTGTCTTCAACCAATGGTAAAGCTCGAGCCAACCGGCCGGAGGGAGCAGGCGATTTTTATGCGACAACGTGACCAGGGAATTATCGGGAAGCGCTTGGGCGAACGGCCCGCCACCCGCCAGAGAAAGTACGCGTGCTCTCGCCTGATTATTGTGAAGTTGCCGTGCCCGCAGCGTAACCTGTCGGGCGTGAAAGCGATACTCGAGATCCGGAATCAAAAAACCGCGCGTCATGAGCATCCTAGTCGGACAGGATTTTAGGGATCGACAACACCGCCAAGGATGCCAATGTAGGGCAGGTTCCGATATTCATCGTCGTAGTCGAGACCATAGCCCACCACGAACGCGTCGGGGATTTCGAAGCCGAAGAAATCGGGATCGAGGGGAATTTTCTGGCGACCGACTTTACGCAGCAGCACCGCCACTCGCACGGAGGCCGCGCCCAGTTTGTGCATATGACCAACCATGTAGTGCAACGTCTGACCTGTATCGAGAATATCGTCGAGAATCAGCAGATGTTTGCCGCGCAGGTCTGGTAATAAATCGTCTTGAACTTTGAGTTGGCCGGAAGTGGTGGAGGTGCCCCGATAACTGGAGGCTTGTACCAGAGCGATTCGCAAAGGCATCTCGAGTCGACGAATGAGGTCGGCCAGAAACACCAGGCAACCGGTTAAAACACCGACGATGGTTATCGGTTGATCGCCATATACTTTGGTGATCTCGGCTGCGACTTCATCCACCCGCTTCTGAATCTCCGCCGCAGAAATCATCGTCTGAATCGGCCGATCGCGCATCGATTGCCATCCTCTCCCGGAAATCAATTTTAGCTATTGTATTTCCGGATCGGAGACAACGCAGAACTGTATCCCGGAATTAGGCTCGAACGCTCAAGGCGTGCATCAGATGGCTCGTGAGAGTGGGAAGATCGCCATTTTCGCGAGCCGATATCAGATTGTCGTCGACCACAACCGGTTCGTCCCGGTAGATGCCGCCGGCACTACGGATATCGTCTCGAATACCGGCGGCACAGGTCAAAGTTTTCCCATCGAGAGCACCGGCGGAAATCAGCAATTGCGCCCCATGGCCGCAGATGCAAACCAGGCGATCTTCCTGAATGAAGGTGCGAGCGATGTCGACGGCCTCCTCACGCAGGCGCAGGCGTTCGGGAGAGTGGCCGCCAGGAATGTAGAGCAACTGATATTCAGAGGGATTGATCTCGTGGATCGGCATATCCGGCTCGATGACATAGCCATGCAAGCCGGTGAGTTTGTGAGTCGTGGCCGCAGCCAGGGTTACCTGGGTGCGTTCTTCCCGCAACCGGTAAAGAATGTGGAAAACTTGCAAATCTTCAAAACCGTCCGACAGAAGAAATACGGCTTTCATGCAGGAGCCCTTAAAACAAGAATGCGAGATGGCGGCCTATAGCTCATTCTATCCCACTTGTCACGCCCAAGTGGGGACAACCTGGGTGGTCATTTTTTCAGACTCGTACAAGCGTTCAAGGCAACTACTTTGCGGCCGCCTGCTCCACGGCTCGCATCACTCGCAAAAGATTACTGCCCAACACCTTAAGGATTTCCTCCTTCTTATAGCCGCGGTTCAGCAGTTCCTGAGTGATCTTCGGATAAGTTGACACATCCTCCAATTGGGTCGGCACAGCACTGATGCCATCGAAATCGGAACCCAATCCCACGTGATCGATCCCGGCGACTTTGATGATGTGCTCGATGTGATCCACCACGTCGTGGATGCTGCAGGGAGGGGTTTTCATCGCTTTCACGTGCTCTTTCCAGGCTCGCTCCAGTTCTTTCTCATCCTTGATTTTTTCTTTCATTTCCCGGTATTCCTCAAACATTCGCTGGCTCAATCGAGCCCCTTCCGGGGAAACAAATCCCGGGAAGAAATTGACCATCACCACACCGTTGTTTTTCTTGACCTCTTTCAGAACATCATCTGGAACATTACGGGGATGATCGGCGATTGCCCGAGCGGACGAATGAGAAAAGATGACGGGAACTTTGGTGATTCGCAGCACATGCCGCATGGTATCGGGCGAGACGTGGGAGAGATCGACCATCATACCTAGTCGATTCATCTCGTGAACGATCTCTTCACCAAAAGGTGAAAGGCCATTGTTTTTCGGCTTATCCGTGGCCGAGTCCGCCCAATCGAGCGTCTCGGAGTGGGTCAAGGTCATGTACCGAACTCCCAGCATATAGAAAGTGCGCAGGGTACCGATGGAGTTGTCGATCGAATGGCCCCCTTCCACACCGATCAGCGAAGCGATTTTGCCGGTCTTGTGAATGCGCAAAATATCATCGACCGTATACGCCATCTCCAGATCCTGGGGATAGGTTTTCACCATGCGGTGAATCACATCGATCTGTTCCAGGGTTTCCTTGACCGATTGCGAGCGAGGCCGGACAGAGGCATCGACATAGGCCGCCCAGAATTGTGCGCCCATACCCCCTTTTCGCAATCTCGGCAAATCGGTATGCAATTCCGGCTGATTTTTGGTGATATCAATCGTCTTAAAAGAGAAGTCTTTTTTGGCGCGATATTGCCAGGGCAGATCGT
The DNA here is from genome assembly GCF_018398935.1 of Telmatocola sphagniphila. Lineage (GTDB taxonomy): Bacteria > Planctomycetota > Planctomycetia > Gemmatales > Gemmataceae > Telmatocola > Telmatocola sphagniphila. The sequence continues at coordinate 4,172,418 of NZ_CP074694.1, forward strand.
TGTGACCATCTACAACAATCGCTTCCTGGTGGATGGCCAAAGCCTCCGGGGTTACGGTTACGAGTCCCCGTTTGGACTTGGTTTCCTGTGCCACAAGCGGTGCAGGAAATACGCCCAATGCAGCCGCGAATAAGAGAAGATAACGGTGAGTCATAAGATGCCTGAAGATTGAAGGAAGGGATATTTAGGTATTTTGTACAGAAAGTTCTTCACCTAATTTTTTAAGAGATAGCTGTTGACATCCAAAAAGTTCAAGTGCATAATAACCTATGTCTTAAAGAATTAGGTGAGACATGAGCAAATTGGATGCGCTACCCACCCCGACGGGTCGGGAATTGGAAATCCTGAAGGTACTTTGGGAAAAGGGTCCTTCGAGCGTGCGTGTCGTGCACGAATTTCTGCAGCCTGCGGATGATGAAGAACTGGCTTATAATACGGTTCAGACTCTGCTGCGGGTTATGGAAGCGAAGCAACTGGTATCGCATCATGTGGAAGGCCGGACTTTCGTCTACACGCCCAACTTCAGTCGGGAACAAAGTACTTCCCGATTTTTGCACCGGGTTTTTGACGGGGCGGCCTCACAGCTGGTTTTAACTTTACTGCGTACGGAGCGTCTTTCTTCCAGCGAGTTGGACGAACTCCAGCAGATGATCAATAAAGCTCGAGAAGAAAAGGTCTCCAAGGGGAGCTGTCATGAATAACGACAGCCTGTTGATTTCGATCCGCATCGCTTTAGGTGGTTTAGCCATCTGGACAATGGGGTATCTGCTGGTGAAGGCTCTGGGGCAGCCCGCGCGTCGACTCCGGGCAGGCGTCTTCACTCTGGCAGCGTCTCTGTTGCTGATACCGCTCAGCTTTGCGCCCAGCTGGATTGCCCTGCCTTGGAGCAACCCGTGGCCGGAAAAGAACTCTACGTCCACTACTGTTGTCGAAAAATCCACCACCGAAGCCGCGCCTAGCTCGGTGATGGTGGTCTATACGCTCCCGACCAGGAGAGCCTCTACTGTAGCAGTAGAGCCCATCCCCCGGGAACAGCTCAGTGAAACGATCGCTCCCGTATTGTATTTTCATTGGACCAGCCTGATTCCTTATGGAATCTTCCTTCTGAGCGGGATTTCAGTGGTGTTATTCGCTCGGCTGCTCCGAGGTACCTGGGTGCTGCGTCATCTTTGGCAGGAAAGCCAGGAGCTCAGCTATCCTATCAAAGGCCTCTGGAAGGAAATTCAGACCGATGTGCGGATCTCCGGAAGTTGCAGGATGCTCGACCCGCTCCCCACGGCGATGTGCTTCGGGATGTTTCGTCCAAGAGTTTTGATTCCCGAGATTATGACTCGATCGAATGGATTCACAGCCTTACGCTGGGTGCTGACGCATGAAGCTAATCATTTGAAACGAAAAGATCCGCTGGTGAATTGGCTTCTGGAATTGGCCGGTGTGTTTTATTTCTGGTGTCCAACCTACTGGTTATTGCGACGGGACATGCGGCGAAATCAGGAGTATCTCGCCGATGCGGCCGTCGCCCGGGAGCAAGCCAATACGGCAGAATACGCCCAATTTTTAATCGACAGTCTCGGCGTGGCTTCATTACCGCGAGGAGCCGCCGCCGTGTTTCCCAAACGTTCAGAACTTTTTCGGAGAGTGCATATGTTGATTCATCGACAGGAAAATCTCGAATCCCAACCGCCCCGTAAGTGGAATTTTTTGACCGGTGCCACCATCTTAGCGTCCGCAGTCCTGGTGGCAGGTCTTGGCCTCAAGAGTCAGACAGCTATCGCGCAGGATAACAAACCCAAGACGGAAGAAACCAAGAAATCTCCCGAAGACGAATTGGCTGAAAAGCAGAAGAAACTGAAAGCAGAGCTCGAAAAACTGGACGCGGAACGAAAAGGCCAGAATGCAGGTAACGTTCCTGCAGCACCCGCCGTACCGGTACCTCCACAAATCCCGGCAATGCCCGCGCTTCCCAACTTCCAACTCCGGGTCATTCCTCTGGAAGGCTTGGATAATATGAAGGAACTTCAGGAAGCCATGAAGCAAATGGAAGCGCTGCAGCTTCAGCTGGGGAATGGCCAACTTCAGGGCTTCCAGTTTGGCAACCCGATGATGCTCAACGGCATGAATGCCAAACCTCGATTGGGCGTGCGGGTTTCGACCCCACCAGCCGAGTTGATCGAACAACTGGAACTCCCACCCAACCAGGGCGTGCTGGTGAAAGAAGTCGTTCCGGGAACGCCGGCTGAAAAGGCGGGCTTGAAACCTAACGACGTGCTGATGGAAATTGGCGGCAAGAAAGTTCCTCCCACCTCGGAAGAGTTGCCGAAGTTTCTGGAAGGCTTCAAAGCCAACGAAAACCTCGATGTGAAGGTGATCCGCAAAGGCAAACCCGAAAAATTGAGCGGTCTGAAACTTCCTGAAGTGGCCAAGGCCGATGCAAAAATGGTATTCCCGCAAATGAACGGATTGCAGTTGAACGGATTCCCGGGGGGCTTAGGTAACTTTAACAGTACGAGTGTCTCCATCGTCAATGGCGACTTCACCATCGAGTCTCGCAACAACGAGGAGAGTATTACCGTTAAGGGGCATATGGAAGGTGGCAAGAAGGATGTGTCCAGCGTGACCGTTAAAGCGGGAGACAAGTCGACCAGTTACGACAGTCTCGACAAAGTTCCCGCTCAGCAGAAGGAAAGAGTGAATAAGCTGCTGGAAGGTGTTCGGTAACCCTTCGCGATTTTGAGATTGAAGCCCCTGTGATTTGGAGAGATCACCGGGGCTTCTGAATTTACTTCTTCTTCAACTGCTCCAAAAACATCTTTCGAAACTTTGTGACCTTGGGAGCAATGACCGCGGCGCAGTATCCCTGTTCCGGATTATTGCGAAAATACTCCTGGTGATAATCTTCTGCCATGTAAAAGGTCACTGCCGGGGCAATTTGGGTCACAATCGGTTGAGGATAGATCTTCTTTTCACCAATCTCGCGGATGACCTCTTCCGCCGTCTTTTTCTGTTCCTCGGTGTGATAAAAAATCACCGAGCGGTACTGCGTACCGACGTCCGCGCCTTGTCGATTTAGCGTTGTAGGATCATGCGATAATAAGAAAGCGATCACCAGATCGCGATACGAAATTTTCGTCGGATCGAAGGTGACCTGCACCACCTCGGCATGGTCTGTTTGTCCCGCACAAACTTCCCGATAGCTGGGGTTCTTTGCCCAACCGCCGCTGTAACCCGATTCGACCAGGATTACCCCTTCCAACAACTCCAGTACCGCTTCGACGCACCAGAAGCAGCCCCCACCCAAAGTTGCAATTTCGGTATTTTCACTCATAGTTGTCCCCTTTATGTACTTCAATCATAGACCGGAGAGTCAAAAATTTCGCACTTCGCCTTGGCGCTTCCTACAGATTCCGGGATACTGAAATCGAATCTCGAGACGAGCGACTTGAGCGGGCGACGGGCAAGGATGCCTCATGCTGTTCTGTACCAAAGATTTTCTGTTCTTCTACCTGGCAGTCTTTTGCCTCTACTGGGCCACTCCTAATGCCCGGGCTCGCGTCTGGTTACTCCTCATTTCGAGTTACATTTTTTATGCCACGTGGAACCACTGGCTCGCCCTGCTGATTGTCGTTACTTCGGGAGCCGATTTTCTGCTGGCCCAGCGTATAGAGAAAGCCATTAGCATCAGAACCCGAAAAGCTCTTTTGAGCTTCAGCGTTCTCATGAACATCGGGCTTCTGGTTTATTTCAAGTATGCCAACTTCTTTCTGGATTCACTCGAACAAACTCTCAGATCGGCGGGAGCGGAAGTTTCGCTCCCCACTCTGAAAGTCATACTCCCCATCGGCATTTCATTTTACACCTTCGAAGCGATTAACTACATCGTGGACGTTTACCGGGGCCGGTTGAAAGCCGAGAAGAACCTGGCCCATTTTCTGTTGTTCATCCTGTTCTTTCCACACCTGATTGCCGGGCCAATAGTCCGAGCCCGAGACTTCCTTCCACAAATCAACCGCCCCAAACGCTGGGACTGGGCACGATTCACCCTCGGCGGCTGGCTTTTTATTCTCGGCCTGTTTATGAAACTCGCCCTAGCCGATCGTATGGCCCTGATCGTCGACCCGGTTTTTGAGAATCCCGAAAGATTCGACGCTCAAGCCAATTGGATGGCCGCGATCGGCTTCGCGATACAGGTATTCTGCGATTTTTCCGGATATACCAACATGGCTTTGGGTACCGCGCATATGCTTGGCTACAAGCTGACGCCGAATTTCGCGATGCCATTTCTCTCCCGAAACCTCGGTGAATTCTGGCGCCGCTGGCACATGAGTCTATCCAGCTGGCTGCGCGACTATCTGTTTATTCCCCTCGGTGGGAGCCGGGGCAGCACGCTCTTCGTATGTCGGAATCTGATCATCACCATGACGATCGGCGGTCTCTGGCATGGTGCGAACTGGAACATGGTTCTGTGGGGCACGCTGATGGGCTTGCTCTTGTGCCTTCATCGGATCTTTAATCTGTTCATTCAACCCTGGCCGTCCTTCAACAGCTTTCTTCGTAGCACATATCTGACACCTATCTGCGTAGGCTGCACTCTTCTTTTATTCGTACTCTCACTGGTGGTGTTTCGCACCCCGAGTTTGCGGGCCACCGGATTTATGTTTGAAGGATTATTGGGAGGGCAAGGAACTCAGGCCGCCCCGCTCCCTTTACGGAGCTTGCTGGTGACCATTCTGCTCCTGATCGTTGGCCATGCCTGGGGAGTGTATCTTCGCGATAATCGTTTCGCCTGGCGGAGATTGTTTCGCACGGCCCCGCCCTCGCTCTTGGGCTTCGCATACGCGGGCATGGTGACTCTGGCCATCGTGCTGGGTCCCGGTTCGAGTAAAGCTTTTATTTACTTTCAGTTTTAAATCGAAAATTTGCAGTCGCATATGACCTACCCGGCTACTGACACCTGGCAAAAGCAACATCGCCGAACGGCCCTCTGGATCGTCGGTTTCCTGCTGCTGCTTCAATTGATCATCGGGCTGTTCATCGAAATTGGCCTGCCCGGTGTCCGCGACCCGGAATTTCAAGAACGCCTGGAAAAACTTCAGACCCGGATCGCCCGCAATCCTCAGAAGCCACTGCTAATGATGCTGGGATCTTCGCGAACCAGTTATTCCTTCGCGGCCAGGGACTTTGAACGGCGAACCGACGACGCCGTGGTGGCATTCAACTTTGGTATCCCGGGGGCTGGTCCGGTGATGCAATCGATTCTTCTGAAGCGATTAGACGATGCAGGCATCCGTCCCGATCATCTCATCCTGGAAGTGCTGCCGATCCACTACAACGGCGTTGTTCAGCCGCCGTCTGAAGCTCGCATGCTCGACGCCGCTCGGCTCACTCTGCACGAACTGGGAGAATCGCACAAATATTTTTCACAATGCGAATCGAGCTGGAAAAAATGGCTCTGGGGCCGGTTACTGCCGACCAATCGCCATCAGGCGGAACTCCGCGAAGCAACCCATCTGGATACCTCCACGTATTACGACTCCCGGCCGAACGTTCCCCGGGTCGATCAATGGGGCTGGCAGCCGAACGATGTGCCGAAGGACAAAGCGGAAGCAATCCGACAATTAGCCCATGCCCAGTACGACGAATACTATGCGAAGTTTGAGGTTCTTCCGGGCGCCCGGGAGGCACTGAACTCGATCCTCCAGTATGCAAACCGCCGGAATATTCGAATAACCTTGATTCTGATGCCGGAGGGGACGGAATTTCGTTCTCTGACGACCGAGGTTGCGGAGGCCGCTCTTCAGAAATTCTTGAAAGACATTCAGAGTGAAACGTCGGTTGAGATTCTGGACGCTCGGGCCTGGTTGGAAGATGCGGCTTTCTACGACATGCATCACGTCAATCCCGGTGGGGGGGTCTCTTTCACGGAACGATTATTTGCCGAATATCACTCTCGGTTAGCGAACTTGACCCAGGTTTCGAAATCGCCGTAAGATAGAGTGGACGACCTATCCGAAAGCCGATCCATTCGGCATGGAGGAGATAGACGATGTACGAAACAATTCTTCAGTCTGTAGGCCACACCCCTCTAGTAAAATTACGTCGCGTTACCGAAGGCCTGGCCCCCACAATCGCCGCCAAGGTCGAAGCGATGAATCCCGGCGGCAGCACTAAGGATCGCGTGGCGATTGCCATGATTGCCGATGCAGAAAAGCGAGGCTGGCTACGTCCCGGAGGCACGATCATCGAGGCTACCGCTGGCAACACCGGCGTCGGTCTGGCCATGGTCGCCGCCGTTAAGGGCTATCGGTGTATCTTCGTTCTGCCCGACAAAATGAGTAACGAGAAGATTGCGTTGCTCAAAGCATACGGCGCTGAGGTTGTCATTACCCTCACCAATGTGGCACCCGATTCTCCCGAAAGTTACAACGGCGTGGCCGATCGTCTTGCCCGAGAAATTCCGGGAGCGTGGCGACCCAATCAGTTCACTAATCTGTCCAATCCCGAGATTCACTATCGAACCACGGGCCCGGAAATCTGGGAGCAAACCGAAGGACGCATCACCGCACTCGTCGGAGGTGTTGGTACGGGAGGTACCTTATCTGGGGTGAGCAAATATCTGAAAGAAAGAAATCCCGACATCAAAATCATCGGTGCGGATCCGGAAGGTTCAGTACTATCCGGTGGTGCCCCGCACGGCTGGAAAGTCGAAGGCATCGGCGAAGATTTCGTTCCCAAAACTTTCAACAGTCAACTGGTAGACGACTGGGTGCGCGTCAGCGATGCGGAATCGTTCCACATGGCCCGCGAAGTCGCTCGCCGGGAAGGTATTCTCGTGGGTGGATCCTGCGGGACCGCGATTGCCGCGGGGCTGCGTTATGCTCGCCGACTGACGGCCGACGATTTCATGGTCATCATCTGCCCCGATACCGGGCGAAACTACATGAGCAAGTGCTTCGACGACAACTGGCTGGCCGCCAACAAACTCCAATGGGAAACGCACACGCCCCATACGGTTGGCGACCTCATCAAGAAGCGTGGCGACCGGCATTTGATCACCATCACCCCGCAAGCTTCCGCGGCCGATGCGATTGAAATCTTTCAAAAAGCCGGGATTTCACAGCTTCCCGTACTCGAAGGTGGCAAGCCGGTCGGTAGCGTGCAAGAGGTCACTATCGCTCGTTTATTGCATGATCATCGCAATCCAGAGGAAGTTCCCGTTGGGGAAATCATGGGTAAGCCCTTGCCTCAGTTGGAACTGATCACGCATTTGGATGAAGCGTACCGGCTCCTGCTCTCGGGTAACACCGGAATCTTGGCCCTTCAGGATGGGCATGTGGTCGGCATCGTCACTCGAATCGATCTGATCGATTACTGGACACCGAAGCGCAGCCCGGCCGCCGCCTGAGAATTCTCTTTTTCGCCCATCCTCGCCCCTCGCTTCATGTTGCAAGCTTGTTACACCCATCAAAATTCGCTGGAGTTATAATTGCAGGAACTGATCGGCCCTCGTATCGATGGAGCAAGTATCATGAGAATCCTTCGAAAGACTTTTTTCCTCGCGTTAATCCCCTTCGGCCTTATCACGGGGTTCTCGACAAATCCTTCCGCTCACGCGACGGAAGACCCCAAATCTGATGAGCGGCCTTTCCATAAGGAACTGTTGAAAGCCGCCGCCGAGTACAAAAGTTGGGGGCGCGTCGACGACGAGTATCGTTGGGCTCCGTGGCTTTGCAGAACTCCTGAACCCGGCCGAGCCCGGGTCAGCGCGAGCAAGGATGAAGCCACGCATGGACAGAAGATTTATTCGCTGTTCGCCAAAAATCAGCGAGACTATATGAATGTGTTGCCGGAGAAATCGGCGAGAGTCGGACAGATCGTCGTTAAGGAATCCTGGGTACCCGAAGAGATCACCGATGAAAAGTTAAAGCCGAGCAAGAGCGCCGATTTCAGCAACGTCATCGAAACCAAAGCCACTCCTCAGGCTCCTCGGGAGTGGAACGAAAAGGACGATCACTTTTACCCCTACGCCTGGAAGGGGGACAAAGTCTTCAAAGCTGCCAAGCAGTCGGATCTATTTGTGATGCTGAAACTCGATCCCAAAACCGAAGGGACCGATCAGGGTTGGGTGTATGGGACAGTAAGTGCCGATGGCAAGAAAGTGAATTCCGCCGGGAGAATCGAATCCTGCATGAAGTGCCATGTAGAGGCGAAGGGCGATCGATTATTCGGTCTGCCGGAGTTCACTTTCAGCCGGAAGCCCTGACGAGTCCCTGCTTGCGCTGACCTGTTCGGCTCACATCCATCACTCGCCCGTTTTCATCGAGAGCCAGATGGAAGCGTTCATCGCCCTGAATGCGGTGCAACGAGAGATGATAGTCCCGGCTGGCGACTGCCAGATGATGGAGCTTATCGGGGGAATTGGGATTTCTCAATCGACCCCACGAACCATCTCCGAGATAAAGGACGCCGTTCGCGTCGTAGAGTCCGTTAATCAGCGGTTTGGTGCGTTTGAAAGTATGGTCGTGATGTTCCAGCACAACCGGGACGCGGAAACGTTCGAAGAGCGGAACCCAATATTTGCGATTTTCCTCGCCCGTACCGGCGAGCGGGGGTTTTCCAATCTTTGCCGGTTCGCCCTCCATCTTGCGGAAAGAGGGATACGAGGGAACGTGGTTGATGGCGAACACGTTCGGGCTATCCTGCCGGGCTCGCAGAGTCGATTCCAACCAGTCCGCCTGTTCACCGCCGATCGCCGAAGTATGACCAGTGTCCAGCAGGATCAGGCTCAAGTAGTCGCCGAAGTCGAGAGAAGCATAGCCCGTTTCAGGATAGAGACCATCGAACAGTGCGTAGAAAAACGGGGCCTGCTCGCGCTTCTGGCCGTAGCCGCCGTTGGCAACTTCATGGTTGCCGATCCCCGCAATCAGCGGGATTAAGCGGCCATCGCGACCGATCATGTGTTTGCTGTAGTTTCGAAGAAACGCCAGACTAATATCGACCGATCGGCCGTTGTCGTAACCCAGGTCGCCCCCCACGATGGCGAACATGGGATCCTGCCGCGCGGCCTGAATGTTATTGGCAATCGTATGCTCATTAACGCCGCAGTCGCCGCCGGAAATGAAACTGATAGTATCGTTGGCCTTGGCGGGCATGGTCCGGAAACGATAACTGGGGGACTGCTTGCCGATGAAGAATTGGTAATCGGTGCCCGGTTTCAGACCGGTCAGCTCCGCGCGGAAGATCTTGTAATCCGTCATCGGATAGGGTTTCAGCACGGGAGATTGAGCAAAATACTGAACGGGTCCCAAGTTGGTACTGTTCAGGGCGTGGTAGTAAATATTGGTGTCGGCCGTTTCGCCCCTCACTCCCACCCACTGGATGGTCATGGTTGTCGTGGGATCGCGCTGCCAGGTCAGAAACAGCGTATTGGGGGTGAAGGTAGGGTCATCGGCGCGAGCGCGGTGAAATGCGTCGGAACCGAGAAAAGTCGATGCAGTTAGCCCGGTGAGAGAGGTGCCGAGAAACTGTCTGCGAGAAGCGGGAAACATGATCTCGAACTCTAGGTGGGAAAAGCGACTATTGTGGGTCTAGAGATACAAAATGAGAAATTTATGAGGCAATTCACCGTCTAGGGGATTTCAGCCAAAATTCTCAACGGTACCACCGGACTCTCTGGCTCGTCTTTGAATCAAATCGCAACTATCGGCCAGTTTCTTTAACTGTTCCGGTAGCATAGCTCGCGGCCAGTCGCTATGCGCTAGCAAATCGAGAAAATTTAACCCAGCCTCGATGACCTCAGCTGAAGAAATCACCGGAGTAGCTGCGAGAGCGAGCGGCGGCTTTTCCTTGGAAATTTCTACCCAATCCCGAAGCGTGTCGATGAAGCCCGACTGCTCCAGTGCCCGGAAAGTTATCTCATCCCGATCGGATTCAAAAAGAGTAGTGAACAGCTGCTTTTTCACAGCGATTGTTTCAACAACTCTTTCTTCAATTGTACCCCGGGTAACAAATTGAATATTCTGCACCGGCCGTTCTTGACCCAGGCGGTGAATCCGGGCAACCCGCTGTTCGAGTACGGCCGGGTTCCAGGGGAGTTCAAGTTGAATTACCGTGTCGGCCACTTGCAGGTTCAACCCCGTTCCACCGGCGTCGGTACTCAAAAACACTCGGCATTCCGGATCGGTCTGGAATCGCTCGAGAACCGCTTTGCGATCGGGGCCCGATAAGCCGCCGTGGAGAAGGGCGTACGGGATTCTGGCTTTTTCAAGCCGCTCGGCGCAGTGCCGAAGCATCTGCTCCCATTGGGAAAAGATGATCGTTTTGCGCCCCTCGCCCGCGATGAGCTCTGGCAATAGCTCTTCGAGTTCGTCCAGCTTAGGAGAGATATCCTGCGTCGGGTCGATCAGCCGGGTACTGTCGCACACCAATCGCATATAAGCTATGCAAGCGAGAATGCGTTTGCGGTCGATTTCCGTACGAGAGTTCTTCTGGAGCAACCGGATGAGGGTTGTTCGCTGTTCTTCATAAGGGACTTTTTGTTCCTCCGCCAGGTCGACGCGGATGGTCGTATCGATTCGCGGCGGCAACTCCTTCAGAACCTCGGCCCGTGTTCTTCGAAGGAGAATCGGTCGAAGTTTTTCGCGGAGAGCTTCGAGATTTTTATATCCGACCAATTCCCCCTGGTCGTTGAGAACCCGATGCTCTTCCATGAATTGAAAGGCTGGGCCCAGGCGCCGTTCATCGACAAATTGACAGATACTGAATAGCTCTTCCAGATTATTTTCAAGCACCGTACCGGTTAGGGCGAAGGCGAATTTGCTGCACAATCTCTTAACGGCCCGGCTGGTCTTCGACTCCCAGTTTTTGATGCGCTGGGCTTCATCGAGCACGATGAGATCGAATTCGCAAGCGTTGATGAGATCGAAATCCCGAACCACCTGCTCGTAGTTGACCAGTCGATAGAACGAATCCCGGTTGTAAAGATTTTCTCTAGCGTCCTTGAGCCCTTCAATGACCAGCGCAGTTCGATCTGTGAGACGCTGTATTTCCGATTGCCACTGATATTTCACGGAGGCGGGAGCAACGATGAGCACGTTTCGAAGGCCACGCTCGCGAGCCAGGATTTCTACTGCGGCCAGAGTCTGAATGGTTTTCCCCAGACCCATATCGTCGCCGAGAATGGAGCGCAACCGGGTAGCCAGAAACACGACGCCGCGCAATTGATAGGAATACAAAGGCACCTTCACCAGATCGCGTAATTCCGTGGGAGTTTCGCCGCGGTCCAGATGCCAAAGCCAATCGATTTCCTTTTCGCGAAGTAATCGTTTTTCATTGTCTCGATCGATGAAATCGTAAACTTCGGGTGCAACATTAATGACTTCCGCCACACTTCCCAGCGCGGTCAGCAGCGATTCGTAGCTGTATTCGCTGTTCCACAGCCCATGGGCATCGAAGTAACGGCGGGCGATCTGTTCCAGGGAATCTGATCGCCGGGCAGGTATTGCAAGAGCAACACAAATTTGCTCACCATAGTGCAGATAGAGACTCGGCTGCGTGACGGCGGCTTTTCGCTTCTGAATGTGTTCCGGAAGTTCTTCCCGCAAATCGTCGAGCACCGCTTCGATGTGCTTGCAGGTACCGAGTGTGTTCGCTTTAAAATCAGGACAGGTGCACGAATTGTCCCCAAGCTCGAATCCGCGAATGCGGACCGTGTACTGGCCCTCCGTTGCGGGATTTTTGACCAGAAAATCCGAGAAGACTCGATTGCGGCCCAACCGCTCGATTGTGTAGCGTTCCTGGCGCGCCCGTTCCCGCCGGAGATCGATCTGTTCTTCGCGAAGCATAAATACTCGCTGGGCGCCCGAGACCGGCCAAAAAATTTATTTTACCGAATTCATGGCGCTGAGATATCGCTTTACAATCGCTTTGGAAGGAAATTCCACACCCACACCCGCGCGCGGCTTCAACGATTTTTCAAAGAAGCGAAGTGCTTCCTGATTGTGCCCCGCGTCGAGTGCCATCAGCCCTAATTTAGCCATGATCTCGGATTCGATAACCAGTAAGTTACGCTGTTTTTGAATCGCCGAGAAATATGACAACTGCAGCATGGAGACGAAATTCCCGCTCGGCTGAAAAGTCAGACTCATCGCAATTTCCCATACTTCCGGCGGCAGGATCTTGAGTGGAATTTCCAGTCGAGCCCCCTCGAGCTTCAGCATTTCCGATAGGAAGTTCCGTTGCGAATTGATGGCATCATCCAGTTCGCCCTGAACGAATTTCGCTTGAATGAACAGGGGGATGTAGGCAATTTGAAACTGGGGATTTTTCATCAATTCATCGCTCTTCTGCAGTTCCCCCAGGACCTGATAAGCCTCTTCGACCTGACCGCTTCGGAAATAGAGCGTCGATAGAAAGAGCAATCCATTTATGCGCTTCGCGAAAGTTTCCTTGTCCCAATCGACCTTCTGAAATTCATTGATTGCCTCCCGAATCAAGCCGAAGTACGGTCGGTTCTCACCTGGAGGGGAGGCGGCTATCATACCCCGGTCGTAGGGATCGTTAACGTGGTTATCCCGAGTGAGATTCTCGTAGCGATCCTCAATCTTTTTGATGAAATCTCTCGGATGAATCTGCTGGCCCTCCCGACTCGGGAATCGAATGTCATTTTGCAGATGAGTATAAAATTCCTGCCGCTCTTTATCCGTTCGCAGATTGACGGGCGGATCGATCCAGAACGATTTCAGCATCAACTCGTAAGCCTCGACGGCCAGGTCGTACTCATTTCGACTGATGTGAAGTCCATACAGTCGTTCTGCGGCTCCGTAATAGTTAACTTGCCGACGGCGATGCTGTTCCTGCGGGGTCGTCCGGGCCAAAGCGCGATGATAGCCCGTGCCGACCATCCAGCCGCGCAGTTCTTCGGTCGTGTCCAAGCCCCCTTCATTGGGTGCATAGGCTCTGGCCAGATAGTAATAGCCGTCCGGGGCATCGGGATTTTCGAGGATGGCTCGTCGGGCGGCCCGCACGGCTAGAAGAGGCGTCGCCAGCAGATTCGAATTGTGCGGCAGCGGCGGTACGACTCTGCCCGTCAGCAAAGCCTCGCGGAGGAGGGCTCCAGATAGGCCATTGCTCAGCAAGGCGCTAATCACACAAGCATTTTGAGAAATCGAGTAGGCCTTCTCAAATTGAGCCAGTTGAAATTCCACCAGATTGGCCGCTTCATCGACGTATGAGGAGAATTTGCGCGGTCTCTGATGGTAATCTTCCCAGAAGGTGACCGGGGTGGGAACCGTTACCGGCTCGGTGCTCATCGGAATACTGGTATCGCCGGTGAAAGCCTGCCGAACCGGATCGAACCTCATGGCCGCATATTTCTCAGGAGCGAGACTACTCTGAGCATTGAAGCCGAGAAAGTTAACCCGACCTTTAGTATCCCAAAACTGGTACATCGGCGAATCGGGCCGGTTTTTCGGATAATTGACCCGCAACAGCAGGCTCAAGCCGCGCAGGTTCTCCTCGCGCGACCCGGAGCTCCAGGCGACAAAGCCGACGTTTAATTTTTCGAAAAACGCTTTCAGATTGAAATCGGATAAGACCAATTGAAAGTCGGCGCTGACGGTAGGACGGGTGGTCATCACGGCCGCCACGTAGTTTTCCACGATATCGAGGTTGTGAGTAAATCGAAAATCGAAATAGTGGCGTTCCCCAGGGCAGAACCAGTCGCAATAGTACGAGAAATCGGGCGAGAAGATGAAGGAACGTACTTCGGGAGGAATCTTTCCGCTGTCGCGCCATTCTTTCAACTGCAGTGCTGCGCGTTCCAGACCATTATCGACTTCAATTTCCCAGGCGACTCTTTGCGCACGCTGGGGAATGTCCCAATTGACGTGCAGCCAGCCGGGCCAGGAAGCAAAAAGTAAACCGGCCATTAGTATCGTGGTGATAAAGCGACCTCCCAACCGAGCCGTTCGCAGGGACCGTCTAGTATTCTCATCCAGAGTCGCCGTTCGCAATCGATCGGCCGTCATCGCCAAATAATGGGCGGCGATGGGAGCCATCGCCATTCCCAGAAAAGGGAGCGCTCGGGCAAACCGCAGGGCGACGACGAATAACAAAACGAGGATGAAGACGTGCCCCAGGTGAAGCCTTCTCAAGTTGGTCAGAAAGCCAATGAGGGTCATGAGCGTCAACAAAATGAATGCCAAGGTCTGGGGCACAACACCGCTTTGCAAGTTGAAGCTCAAAACTCCATCATCGAGCAACCCTCTAAAGAAGGCGCGGTATTCGGGGAGCGTCAGAACTTCGCGTAGCGTTTCCGATGTCAGCTCCGCCGGGATTTGCCAGACATGATAATGGTGCGGATTCACCAGGCAGGCCAGGCTACTGACAATCATAGCAATTCCCGACTGCCGACCCGACTTTTTGAGCAGATCGCCGATGAACAGGAGAAGAAGAATCGCGGGTCCCAGGATAAACCATTGATCGACGTTCGCCCACAAGCAGAAGATCACCGGGAAAAGGAATTTCCATTTTGTCGAATCGACTCGCAACAAGATTACAACTGTTGCGGCCACACCCGCCATGGAGAAGAGAGTCGGCTGGAGGAGCAAACGGGGGCCGGCAATGAGAATTCCCAGGGAGGTGCAAACCGCGAACAACCAGAGTGGCTGCCCTTTCCGGGCGGTGAGGAAGACGATTCCCGCCATCAGGGCAATGCCCAATGCTTTTAGCATGACCAGGGCCGGAGCGCCGGCCTTGGAGTAAAGCTGATAAATAATCCAGTCGAAACCCCAGGCGTGATTGACCCAGTACTTCTCAGGCTGCCCGTAGCCGAACGGATCGTTCCCGAAGGAGTAGTTGCCCTCGGAGAGCAATCGGCCCGCGGATAGATATTGCCAGAAATCCGAATTCCGTACGGCGAAGGACGCGATGAGAAACGCCAGCCCGAGCGTCATGGCGGTCAGCAACATATCCCAGGCGCTGTAGAACCAGGGAGTGGCCGCTGGGACTGGGATCGGAGCGGTAACGGGTGTCTTCGCCGATTCGGGCGATGGGGAAGCTGGTTCGCTCATGGAATCCTGCAGCAGATGTCGCGATTCGGGCGTATTTAGATTCTACGGATCGAAAGCGGACTTAGCTCGCGCTGCAGGCCGCGGATTTCCGCGAAAAAAAGCTCAATCCCCGGCGGGATGCTTTACGGCCGGGGCTGGATTCAACAGGCTCTTCTCCAAGACCTTGCGGGCTTGGTCGAATTCCGGCTGCCAGATGATTTCCGGGGACTGATGAAGCATGCAATCCCGGAGTTTTTCAAGCGTATTTAAAGCCATGTGCGGACATTTGTTGCACGCACAGGTGATTCCGGGCACCGGATGATAGCGGTGCTGGGCAAACCGGCTTTGCAGCTGCCACATCATATTCGCCTCGGTAGCCACCAGGAAGTCCACCGGCTCTTTAAAGGATCCGACGTACTTGATCATTGCCTCGGTTCCGCCGATGAAGTCCGCATGTTCGAGGATGTTCGCCGGGCATTCGGGGTGAGCAAGCGTCTTTCCCGCCGGCATCTGCTTTTTGAGCTTGAGGAGATCCTGCACACTGAAGATTTCGTGCACCATGCACGAGCCATTCCACAGGATCATCTGTCGACCGGTCACTTCCGAGAGGTATCTTCCCAGATGACGGTCGGGCACGAACAGAATCTCGTATTCGGAGGGGACGCGCCGGATGATCTCCTCGGCATTTCCCGAAGTAACCACCCAATCTGAGAGAGCTTTTACCGCCGCCGAACTGTTGATATAAGTGACCGTCTGAAATTTATGGCCGTTTTCCCGCAGCATTTCCTGATATCGGTGCAGTTTATCGGCCGGGCAGGAATCGCTGAGGGAGCAACCTGCTTTCATGTCGGGAAGAAGAACTTTTTTCGACGGGTTGAGCATCTTGGCCGTCTCGGCCATGAAGTGAACGCCGCAGAATACGATGACAGGCGATTCGACTTTGGTAGCTTCACGGGCCAGCTTCAGGCTATCGCCGGTGATATCGGCCAGCTCCTGAATCTCACCTTCCTGATAATAGTGGGCGAGAATGGTGGCCCCGAGTTGTTTCTTGAGGGACTGAATTTCCGCAACGACGTCTTCCGCGATGGCTACGCTCATGATTTGAATTCCTTGTTTTTCAAGTGGCGGAGGAATAACCCACAACGCTCTTCTGGTAATTATAGGGGATCTGGCGAACGAAGGAAAATTCGCCTTTCTCCCAGACCCCCAGCCAGAAAGTTTCCAAGAAAAATTATCCGTCTATCGTCCCGGGAGACTTGAGAAATTCACCTTTATTTTTTTCCCGGAGCCTGCTATGGCCTGAATTCGTTGAGCAGACTCCGCAAGGGGAGGTCCGGGGGAAAAGGACCTGTCCCAAACTGTTTTTATTGCAATGAGCTGCTTTCGGGGGACAGAAGATGGGACTGATAAACCTCATTCTGATTGGCGCGTTATTTTCGCCTTGTGATGCACCCGCTCAACCGGAAGTTGATGTCGTGAGTGATCGGGAAATAGCGATTCCCATTCAGTTCGACCCCAAACAAAAAGCCGAGATCAAGGAAATGATCCAATACGTTTCCCGCGACGGGAAACGTTGGGAACAATATGCGGTGACCAAGCCGACTCAGAATTCGGTCACTTATAAGGCTCCCGAGGACGGCCAGTACTGGTTCCAGATGGTCATCGTTGACCAGAAGGGGAATCGTTCTCCCGAGGATCATACCAAGCCAGAAGCGGCGGCGGCTGCCAAGCGTATCACCGTCGATACCAAGCCGCCGATCATTAACATTCGCTCCGCCGAGAAAGTCGGTAACGACGTCACGGTCTCCTGGGAAATTCAGGAAGAGAATCCGGATTTGACGAAATTCTCTCTCGAATACAAGGGGACTGACGGCGTCTGGTATCCGATCCAGGATATCAAACCACTTCTGTCATCGAGTGCTCGCTTTCAGATTAGCACGAATGAAAAACTTTCCGTTCGCGTCCGGTTGACGGACCTGGCGGGCAATCCGGGGGAACAAGTCAAGGATGTGGCCGGAAGCGGAAGCTCCGTTTCCGCCACTACTATGAGCTTGTCGAATACCGGGGATAGCAAAACGCCGGTAAATCTGATTCCGAACAACAAGCTCTCGCTGCCGGGGGAAGGTGGACCATCTTTGAAGGAATTGGCACCGCCAGTTAACTCTATACCCGCGATGCCGATTGCTACCCCGCTGGATCTGCCTACGAAAACCGATTACTCTCCCGTCGGTTCGGTAGGTCCCACGGCCAATGCCAATGCTGCCCCCCTGGGTTCGAATACACTGGCTCCTCTCAAGACTCCTAACGCCGGTTATACGGGAGCCCCAATACCGACCGCGCAGATCATGAATATTTCCAAGTTCGATCTGGGTTACGAAGTGGAAGGAACTGGAGCATCGGGCGTCAGCCGGGCGGAACTCTGGGTCACGCGCGACGATGGAAAAACCTGGTTACGCTGGGCCATTTCGGACAAAGTCGACGGCAAGTTCCCGGTGAATCTCGAGAAGATCGAAAATCGGACCAATCCTCTGGTCGAAGGCATGTACGGCTTCAAAATCGTGCTAGCCAGCGGCGCGGGACTGACCAAGGGCGCACCTCTTTCCGGTGAGATACCGGAAATTCGAGTCGACGTGGATACGACACCGCCGGTTCTGAAATTGTTTGAACCGCTGCCCGATCCGAATCAGCGCCACACGATGATTTTGAAATGGCATGCAGCCGATCGCAACCTCGCCGCGGAACCGATTACCATTGAATGGTCGAAAAATGCCGATGGTCCCTGGACCTCGGTAGCGGCCGATACTACGAACGACGAATTGATTACGACTTCTTCAGTGATACCCATCGCTCAAGCGAAGCGGATGGCCAACACTGGAAGCTACGCCTGGAAACTGCCCGCGAATTTCCCGCACGATAAAATCTATCTGCGGATTTGCGCACGCGATACCGCAGGCAACATTGCGGAAGTCAAAACTCCCGAGGCCGTGCTGATAGATCAGAGCCGACCGAACGCTCGCATCATTGGTATCGTGGGAACTTCGGCGAGCGACAAACGCTAATGCGATTGAAATGAAGTGGTTAAACTATGGGGAATCTTCGGATTCCCTTTTTTTTATGCGCGGAAACTCATTTCGCGGTGATTGCAAAGATCGTCGGCCCCCACGAACTCTGGCCGACGCAGCGGATGCCCGAGCGACGAAGACTTGCTATTTTCTCCGTAATTCCGGGTGTCGAATAGCGCCCGCCCTGCACGGACGCGAATATTTCTCCCACACGGGAGTTGTATTCGTAAACTGCTTCTCCGAAAGTCTGAAGATCCCCGGACGCGATCCCCGGCAGAATCCCCAGTACAATCAGTCGACAAAGCCGATTGATTTCCTCTGAATCCGGGCCTGAATTTTTCTGCAGTTGGCGGAAAGCATCACGCTCCCGCTGACCGAACCACGTACTGCTGTCGCTAGGAGTGTGCAAGGTGACCTCCCAATCCGTCGGAAAGTCGTGTTGAGCGATCCGGGGCGAGAGGCACATGCCGGGAAGTTTTCCCCCCTCGACGATCAACCCGCCACAATCGAATCCATGCACGCCTATGGCGGATCTTTCGCCCCGACCAATTCTCTGGGCCAGTTCCACCGAGCTCAGTTGTAATCCGATTTCGAGAGAGATCGCTTTGGACACGCTCAGCCCCAGCGCGGTGCCAACTCCGAGGCCGGTGTGCTCCGGCGGACACTGGTCCACAACAATTGAAAATGGGGAAGCTAAATCCGGGGGAAGAGCTTTCGCGAACTGCTGGGCGAAACTAAGTGCTCGCTCTGCGCATGGCCCCTGGGACTGCCAAGTATCCGAGCGTTGTACCCGAACGACAATCGCGGGATCGTCGATCATCAGCCCGACGCCTCCAAACTGTCTTAGCGGCAGGCCGGTCTCGCCATCCAACCCGGGCCAATGAGAGTTGTTTCCCTGCGGAATCTGTAATAGACCGAAGTGAAGCCGGGTACGAGCCTGCCAGCGCGTCATGGCGACTCCTTCACGAAATCCTGAAGGAATTGCATGGCCTCGATTTCCCGCTCCCCGCCGGTTTTATTCACCCAGACGATCAGCTTGGCATACTCCTGCAAAACGGCATCTTTCCCCGTGAGATGGAGTCGGGTAGCGAGTATGGCCGCTTCGATCACCGCATGCTTCGCCCGATTGAAGCCCCAGAAATCCCGGAACCAATGTTTCGTGACCACCCGCGCCAGAATGTGAACCCGTTCGTGGGACTCATCGAGGGATTCCACCTGAAACTCGTAGGCTCGGCAGGCCGACCTACGCATAAGAAACCCCTCGATTTGGATGGCCCTTTCCATCTCGGGAAGCTGCGCCTGGCCCACTGCGGCTTGAGCCAGCAACAATACGTCGTCGACGACATGCAGGACTCCCTGCCCCTGTCGCCTCAAATTCTGGAATGTATGAGAGGATGGGAAAGGTCGAAGTAGCAGACTTTCAAACTCGCCCAGGATCTTGGGACCCATGGGAGCGAGATGGGGCGTTCCATCGGCATTAATCGTCGTTACCAGCCCTTCGAGAATCATGCCTACATTGTATATGTTTCGATTTTAGCGTTAAAAAAGTCCTAACTCGGAGAGAGGGTTTGCGGCTGTGGAATTGGATGAGAACCGTGGTCCTTTTCCTTCAGAACGAATTCCATCGGAAAAAATAGGCGATTGAAACGGGGCGAAACAGACTGAAAATGAACGGAAACTTGTTTTTGTTCACCTAAATTAAATGGACGTGGGCGAGATCGGTAATTCCTTGCTACTTATGGATCTCGATGCATCGTCGGAGTATGCGGAAGTGCATACCATATCTGTCCAACTTCTCACTCTCCAGGAGATATATCCATGGCAGTAGCGCCGGTTCCCCAGCGTTCGATAGCGGAAGCCTCATTATTTTCGGCATCCCCAGTTTATCGGATGGCCTGTCAGCAACTCGAAGCGGTTCCGAACATCATCGATGTCGATCCTGGAATCATTCTGAGACTGAGCCTTCCGAAGCGATCTATGATCGTCAATATTCCCATCCGAATGGACGATGGCTCCACCCAATGCTTCGTCGGTTATCGGGTGCAGCACTCACTCACGAGTGGTGCATCGAAAGGGGGACTGCGTTACAATGCCCAGGTCGATATCGGCGAAGTGGCGGCCCTGGCCATGTGGATGAGTTGGAAGTGCGGCATCATGAATTTACCGTTCTCCGGTGCCAAAGGGGGAATCGCCGTCGACCCGGCCAAGCTGAGCCGCGGCGAACTGGAACGACTGACCCGCCGCTACACGGAGGAAATTTTGTCGATCATCGGGCCGCGCATCGATGTCATGGCTCCCGATATGGGCACCGATGAACAGACGATGGCCTGGATCATGGACACTTACTCCATGAAGATTGGTTATGCCTGCCCTGAAATTGTGACTGGCAAACCCGTTGAACTGGGTGGCTGCGTGGGCAGACGGGAAGCGACGGGCCGTGGCGTTACCTACTGCATCATTGAAGCCCTCGACGAATTGAAAATACCGATAACGGAGGCGACCGCCGTAGTTCAAGGGTACGGGAACGTCGGAAGCATCGTAGCGCAGGAGTTGTTCCAACGCGGGGTGAAGATCATCGCCCTCGGCGATCGTTATGGTTCCATACGCAATGAAAAAGGCATCGACATTCATACTTTGAATAAGTATGTCGCACTGCCCAGCAACGAGCGCAAAACGATCGTCGGTTTCAGTGAAGCCGAACCGATCAAGAATGAAGAGCTACTGACTCAGCCCTGCACCATCCTGGCGCCTTGCGCCCTGGAGCGCGTTCTCAACGCAGAGAATGCTTCTAAAGTGCAATGCAAAATTTTGGCCGAAGGAGCCAACGGACCGACCACACCGGAAGCGGACAAGATCCTCAGCGACGCAGGTGTTTACATCATCCCAGATATCCTCTGCAATGCAGGTGGCGTAACAGTCAGCTACTTCGAATGGGTGCAGGATCTACAGCAATATTTCTGGGACGAGGAGCAAGTAAACGCCAAGTTGAAAGAGCTGATGCTGCGTTCCTTCCGAAAGGTACGCAAGCTAGCCACAGAAAAGAAAGTCTCCATGCGCTTGGCAGCCCTTTCGTTGGGCGTGCTCAAAGTGGCGACCGAAAAACAAAAACGAGGTCTCTACCCGTAGGCGGCCGTTTCTCATCAACCCCTTTTGCGAATTGGGGCGGTCACATCCGCCCCAATCTCTTTCTGGCTCCTTAAACCACGGGATCCGTAGCCGTGAAACGCCTGCTTCTTATATTGCTGCTCATCATCACCCCGCCTGCCTCGGCACAATCAACCGCACCCCTGGAAAAAATTCGAACGACCGTGGAGGCCGCGATTGCTCGGGGAGAGCTACCGGGCGCCGTTGTTCTCGTAAATCGTAACTCGAAAACCCTTTACTTTCAGGCCATCGGACAGCGAGCGATAGCCCCCAAGCCGGAAGCGATGACTCCGGACACAATTTTTGACCTCGCTTCGCTCACCAAACCGATTGCGACCGCAGCTTGTATCTGGAAACTGGTCGAGGAGGGTAAACTCAAAGTTACCGATCGGGTCAGCCAGTACTGGCCCGAATTCACCGGGGCCGGAAAAGAAAAAATCACTATCGATCAACTGCTTCTGCACACCAGCGGCTTAATGGCCGACAATGCTTTGAGCGATTATCAGAGTGGAAAAGAGTCGGCCTTCAAGAAGATCTGCAAGCTTCCCGTGGAAGCGGAACCGGGCGTTCGATTCAAATACAGCGATGTCGGCTATATCGTGCTCGGGCATCTCGTAGAACGCGTTTCGGGCACGTCGTTAAATGACTTTGCCACGAAAAATATTTTTGCGCCTCTCGGCCTCAAAGATACCCGCTATCTTCCGGAGGCGGAGAAGAAAAATCGAATCGCCCCGACGGGTAAACGCGATGGCCAAATCCTCCGGGGAGTCGTGCATGATCCGCGAGCGCATGCCCTGGAAGGAGTGGCGGGACACGCCGGCCTGTTCGCTCCAGCCGAAGATTTATTGCGTTACGCCCAGATGCTGTTACAAGAAGGCGAGCTGAAGGGTCTTCGCATCTTTAAACCCGAAACGGTCAAACAAATGCTCGAACCGGCGGCTATTCCCGGCGGTTTTCGCTCCCGAGGATGGGACGTCGACACCGCTTACACGGCCCAGGCCGGCACTCTGTTCAATAGAAGAAAAGGGTTCGGGCACACGGGATTCACCGGAACTTCCCTCTGGGTGGACCGCGAAACCAAAACCATCATTCTGATTCTCACCAATCGGGTTCACCCTGATGACAAGGGAAATGTTACCCCTTTGCGCCGGGCTATCGCAAACCTCGTCGCGGA
This sequence comes from Telmatocola sphagniphila, assembly GCF_018398935.1. GTDB lineage: Bacteria > Planctomycetota > Planctomycetia > Gemmatales > Gemmataceae > Telmatocola > Telmatocola sphagniphila. Next base: position 4,194,845 of record NZ_CP074694.1, read on the forward strand.
AGATATTGGTTTGTCAGCGCCGGAAGAAAACGTAGCCACGGGAATTGATGTGCTCCAAGCGGCCAAGTTCGATCTGCTTCAGGGGAAGCGGATCGGTCTAGTCACCAATCAAACGGGTGTGGATCGCCTGGGGAATTCTACGATTGACATTTTGCATCAGGCCCCCGGCGTGAAACTCATAGCCCTATTCAGCCCGGAGCATGGCATCCGCGGGGCTCTCGATCAGGCCAATATCGGTGATACGATCGATGAAAAAACAAAGCTGCCCATTTACTCGCTCTATGCCGGCAAACGGCGGAAACCGACAGCGGATATGTTGAAGGACATCGATCTGGTTGTCTATGACATCCAGGATATCGGCTGCCGATTTTACACTTACGTCAGCACTTTAGGAAACGTGCTGGAGGCCGCGCATGAGAATGGTAAAGGAGTAGTCGTTCTGGATCGGCCGAATCCCATCGGCGGCGTATTGGTTCAAGGTCCCGTTCGCGATGCCAGCCGGGATTCCTTTGTGGCCTATCATACATTGCCGGTTCGCCATGGCATGACCATCGGAGAACTCGCTCAGATACTCAATGAGGAGCGCGGCTGGCGGGTTCCCTTGCAGATTGTGAAACTAAAAAATTCGAAGCGCGGCGACACTTTCGATCGGACCGGATTGCGATGGGTCAACCCGTCGCCGAATATGCGCAGCCTGACCGCCGCCTTACTTTATCCGGGCATCGGCTTGTTGGAGACCACCAATCTCAGCGTCGGCAGAGGTACCGATCGACCATTCGAATGGGTCGGCGCCCCCTACATCGATGGTAAGCGTCTGGCGGCTGAGCTCAAAAAAGCTCGACTTCCGGGAGTTTCCTTCGTTCCGACTAATCTCACACCGAGTAGCAGCAAATTCGAAAAAGAAATCTGCGGCGGCGTTTCGATTTTGATAACCGACTGGGAAACCTTCGATCCACTGAAAACGGGTTTTGCCTTCATGCTCAGTTTGAGGAAACTTTATCCGGAGGCCTGGTCCATTAAAAATCTGGATACGCTACTCGTTCATAAAACGACCATCGAGGCCATTCAGAAAGGTACCGATCTAGACAGTATGATGAAAGCCTACGAGCCCGAATTGAAGACGTTTCTCGATCGTCGCAAGCGCTTCTTGCTTTATCCCTGATATCTGAAACTTCAAAATGACTACCAATCTATCCTGTTTCCAGCATCGCTACCTGAATCACATCGCGCGCACTCCGCTGGTACCAATTCAGCTTTACGACGATCAACCGGCGATCTGGTGCAAGCTGGAATTTCTGAATCCGAGTGGTTCCACCAAGGATCGTATTGCTCGATACATTCTGGAAAAGGCTTGGCGACAGGGTAAACTCACGCCTTCCAGTACCGTGATTGAAGCTTCGAGCGGATCGACAAGTATCGCTTTTGCTCTAGCCTGCGCCCAATTCGGCGTTCGCTTTATTGCGGTAATGCCTGAAGGAGTGAGCAACGAACGTGTGCTGATCATTCGCGCCTATGGCGGCGAAGTCCGCTTCACTCCGAAGTCGGAAGGTGTGCGCGGTTCGATCGCGGAAACCGAACGGCTCGCTAAAGACGGGAACATCTTTTTACCCCGACAGTTCGCCAACCCGGATAACGCGGAAGCTCACCGGCTGAACACTGCCCGGGAAGTCATCGATCAAATCCCCGGAGGAACCGTGGATGCCGTAGTGAGCGGTGTGGGCACCGGCGGCACACTTGTCGGCATGTATCAGGGGCTGGTTGAAAGTGGTTGCGAGGTGGTTCCCGCCCTGGCGAGACCCGTGAACATACTGAGCACGCCCGAAGTTGAATGTTACAGTTTCAGCAGTCGAATCCCGGGAGTGGTCGACAGTCTTTCCCAAATATTTCGGGAGGCCGATCTTCCCAATTTGCTGACGATCGACGTTCCAGACGAAGAAGCCCTTCACACCACGCAACTCCTGATGAAAAAAGGGTTTCCGGTCGGGCCCAGTTCCGGTCTGAATTACGCCGCCAGCTTGGCCCTGGCGAAAAAACTCCAGCTTCAGAATCCTCAGATTGTAACTGTATTTCCGGATCGCATGGAACGCTATTTCACTACCGAACTGTTTCAGAAGATGCTGTCAAGTTAGGTAATTCTCGCATCGAATTGACCTTGTGTGCTTCGGTCAAGCCGGTTAGAAGCCCCGAGGAGTTTCAGGATCTCCAGAGGGTGAGCCGATGCGACTGACAGCACTCGCAGGATTACTGGTCGCCAGCACCGCGCTACAAGCGCAGAGTTCGTCTACGCCCCCTTCGGTGGGCGAAACGAGAGTCGTCGGCATCCACACCGTTGACGGCCTCCAGGCGGCTCCTCTAAAAGATTTAACTCCGCCCAGCTGGCCAGCAGTTCCCACATTGCCGGATGCCCAGAAAGATTTGATCCCGCCTCCCGAAACGAAACGGGAAGCGGATAAAGGGTTCTACGGCGATGCGGCCATACTCTTCTGGCAGCCCCAGCGGCAGGGGCTCGATTTCGCGCTGGTCGATCCGAACAACGACGGTATCCCCGAAGGCAAAGTTAAATCGCTCAAGTACGAAATGAAAGTCGGCTTCCGCACGGATCTCGGCTATCAATTCAGTAACGGCTGGGATGTTTCGGCAGGGTATACCTACTACCGAACTTCGACACAGGATACGGCGTATGCACCGGATGGTGGTTTGATCTACACTACCTTCGGCCGCCCAAGTCTCGTCGATCAGGCCAACACCGCCGTCAGCCGTGCAAAGCTCGACTACGACGTCTACGATCTGACCTTCGGTAAGAAATTGCATGTGGAAGACGATGTGACGCTGAGATTATTCGGCGGCGTTCGTTTTGCGAACATCAACCAGAAGCAAGATACCCTTTACAACGGCCTGTTTGCCGATAACGCGGCATTCGAAAATAAAAATTCCTTCTCCGGAGCCGGCCCAATCCTCGGGATGGAATTCCAAGGGGAGATTTACAAGCACTTCAGTCTGTTCGGCAAAATCAGCGGCGGCATGATTCTCGGCAACCAGAAAGCTTCGCTGTTTGGAACGAATAATTCTGGCTTAACGCCCGACGATAGCTTTGAGAACAACTATCGGCAGAACGTGCCCGTGTTAAACCTGGGACTGGGAGCTCAGTGGGAATATCACGGTTTCAGCGTGCGATTGGGATATGAAGTTTCCAACTGGTTCAACTTGGTCAACAAACCGCAGTACACCGGGGAATTGGCCGAGGGACGTTACACCTATACCAGCAGCGACTTGACCGTGGATGGCTTCAGCGTCCAATTCGGCATTCGATTCTAGTTATTTGACATCCATCGAAATCGTGCCGTCCCAATCCTTATCGGGCTGGCCGATTTTATCCATGTATTCGAGAAGGATCTGCAACGACTTCTCTTCTTTGATGTTGCCGCGCCGCTTGTACTGCTCGAAATGCCGGCGAGCATTCTCCCAGTCGCGGCTTAAAAAACACTTCAATCCCGTACGCCAGATATCGAAGAGCGGTTGACCCCGATCGATAGGATTCCCCATGATCGGGACTAGTTCACTGACCAGCGACGACTTGCTCATCCCCATCGGTCGAATACGGGCCAGGGGTCGAAGATACCAGGTGTTCTGTCGGCGATTTTCGAGGACTTTTGAGATACTTTCATCCACCAGGATCTTCACGCCGAAATGCTTGGTTAAGGATTCCAGGCGCGAAGCCAGGTTGACAACCGGTCCGAAGACATCCAGCTTGCACTGTTCCCACACACCCAATTTCCCGGCCACCGCCGGTCCGTGGGCGATGCCGATACCGCACTGATAAATGCCTTTGCGTTTCTCCTGCATTTTCGCAAACTCTTTGTGAATGCGCAAAGCCGCGGTCACGGCCCGTTCAATCTGGTTCTCCGGCGCGTCCGATTCGAGTTGCGGCCAACCCCAGAAACCCATTACGGCGTCGCCCTGCAAATCGCCGATAACCCCCTCTTCGTCGGTGATAGCTCCGGACATAATCTCCAGAACGTCGCTGATGTGATTCCACGAGGACAGCAAATCCGCTTCCCCGGCCTCCGCAAGACCACAGGAACCGCGCAAATCGCAGAAGATCACCGTCACTGGAGCCAGCTTCGGCTCCAGTAACTGATCCATGTTGCCCTGATGCATCAGATTGACCATGCGCCGGGGCAAAAAGCGGTGGTACAGCGCCATGTCCCTTTCCATTCGCCGCATATCCTGGGTCGATTTGTACAACTCGGCAACCAGATCGATGAACTTCTGGCTATCGCGCAGCACCGGATCTTTAGGCAGGGTCGATTTCGTCACATTACTCGGGACGCTGCCAGCCACATAAAGGGCAACCTGCATACCTTCATAAGGTCTCAGTGGGGTACACATCGCCCAATCCTGATCAGGAGCAACCGTCGTCTGCAACTGCACGGCTGATTCTGTCAGACACTCCCAGACATAAAAGACACTGTCGTAGCTTTGCTGCAAGGCCCGGCGGACGAGTTGGTTGGAAGGCTTGAACTCCGTGCTAGAATTGCCGCGCTGTTTTAAATAGCGAATACTTGGCCGGGCCTTTGGGTCGTCGAGATTCAGGGTGACGATGGCCGCCGCATCCGCCCGCGGCACACCTCGGAATACGGCATCCAGGGTCCGCTGCATCAGCTGCTCGATATCAGGCGCGGCAATCATTTCCGGAATTTCGGTCAGCGCCTGCATAGGCGATAACGGATCTTTGAATGCATTTCGCCGCAATTCCACTCGCTGAATGGTCATGTCCAGCGAAGGTGCCTCGGGGGCAAATGAAGCCGGTTCGGTCATGCACAGCGTAAACTGCGTGCGACCGATGATGAAAGCCTCTCCGGCACCGAGTACAAATGAGTCCCCGGGCTCTATCGCGATGGGAAGTTGAGTGGGATGCTTTTTATAAAAAATGGGGTTTTTAGCTTTTTCGAGTCTCCGAACCGTTAATGTAGGGGCCGACCAATGCAACTCGGCATGTACACCCGATATCTCGCCGTCCTCGGGCACTGCCCAATCCGAGCGATTCTCCGGCGGCCGAGACAAATCGTGCTTGGGGCAACGTCCTAAGGTTACTTTCATCTCCTGTTTGTCGAAGATTTTTCGCCAAAGACTGCTTTGCTTGCTGTGCTGATCGAAAAAGGCAGCTTCCAATTCGGCCATAACGCGAAGTTTCCCGGTTGCATGGGATTCCGACTTTGGCATTTTATGAGGGCGGGGGTGGGAAACATACCCATAGACGGAATCGAGTGGCGCGACTCATAACGTCGATTTGAATTTGACCTGTTTAATGAGAAGATTTTACCTATTTTAACGCCACATTTGTCCCAAGCTTCTTATTTCTGATATTCGATTCAACTTGCGCAGTCGATCCCTTCTGTATATTCGTCTAATTGATTGCGGGAGCCTGGCTATGTCTGGTTTTACGGGAAGGCTAGTACCGATTTTCGTTGTGTCGCTAATGCTGTGGCAGACGGGTCGGGCGCAGGAACTTCAGTCCGTAAAGATTGTGGCCGTGGGAAATAATCCGGCGGTCGATTTTCAGGAGCCCAAGAAAGACGCAGTCGATACCAAAACACCCAAAGTCGATCCGAAAGCCAAGACTGACGAGCCGAAAAAAGACAAGAAAGAGGATGCCAAGGACAAGAAGGAGGCGAGCGTCATTCCGGATATTCCGGTGGTAGCATCGACCGATGCCTCGCAGTATTTGTCGAACCGGGCTCGCTATACCCCCACCATGCTCGGCGATCTGAACAGCCGATACACGACGGCGACTACACCCGTTCGAGTCCTATTAAAGGGGACGGCATTCAATGAATCGGTTTTGGGAGGAACCGGGTTTATCACTTTACCCGGAACGCAGGAGAATCAAAAAGTCCCCATTACATTAGCTCAAAAACCGGTTCGTTATACCGTCGATTTGACCGCGGATTATTACGAACATTTGCGAATTCCCTATGTGGCCGCGGGGGCTTTCAAGATCTCCGAGAACGAAAGTCCGCGACCGTTGGATCGCATTTACGTGGATTACAACTACTTCTCGAGTGTGTCTCGAGATGTAGTCAACATTCCGGGACAGATTACCGCAGCTCAGCTGACGAATTTCGGGATTCCCACGGCGGTCGGACCTCAGACTCCCATTGAAATTGCTGAATTCGCCAAGATCGCCAACTACTTCAAGCAGGCCAAAGGAATCAATGCCGCCGCATACAACGCTTACATTCAAGGGGTGCTGGTCAGCGGCGATGCACTGCATCCAAAGATCTCGGACCCGGCTCTGGGCAGTTTGATTAATGCCACGATCGCCGCGATCAAAGCGGCCAATCCGACGATCAAGTATGGCCGACCGTTCCCGAACAGTATCCCGATCTACCAGACCGGTTCGATCACGGTCAGCGGCGGGCCGTTCGGTTCGAATCAGCCGATTACTATTGCACCAACCAACCTCAGTCAGCACGCGGATATCAATAGGGAAACCTTGGGATTTGAAAAAACCTTCCTGGACGGCGACGCCTCCTTCGGTATGCGTCTGCCCATTATTCAGGTGGCTGGAATTGATGGTTCCAGCGAATTAGGCGATATCACGGCTATCTTTAAATACGCGTTCATTAATAATCTGGAAACAGGGAATCTTCTGTCGGGTGGTTTGGCCGTGACCGCACCGACCGGCCGATCGGCCAGCACGATAGATGGTTCGATCCACTCCACGCTCATTCAGCCTTACATGGGGGTGATTTACAATTTAAGCGAAAAGTGGTTCGTGCATGGCTTTACGGGGATCCTGGTACCCACCGACTCACGCGATGTGACATTCTTGAGCAATGACTACGGCTTGGGCTATCGACTGTATCAGGCCGAGGATGCATCCAGTACGATTTCCTCGATTATTCCAACCCTGGAATTACATGTAACCTCGCCATTGAATCATCGCGACCAATTCGAACCCGCGTTCATTCCGGATACGGTATCGCTAACCGGGGGCATCACTTTTGGAATTGGTGCTCGAACGAGTCTGGCAATTGCTGCCAATACTCCGTTAACAGGTCCCAAACCCTACGAATACGAACTGATGGTTCAATTGAACTACAACTTCGGTTCTCTGCCCCCGACCACGAACTACACTCCGATATCTCGCTAATTGGATTTAGGGAGCAAGTCGTTCCCGAATCCAGACGCCATTTTCCAGACGATACCTCAATCGGTCGTGCAGACGGCTGGGTCGCCCCTGCCAGAATTCGAAGGCATCCGGTACCAGCCGATAGCCACCCCAGTGTGGCGGCTTGGGGATATTATCGCCGAACCGGGCCTTCAATTCGGCTTCCTTCTTTTCCAGCACATCGCGACCGGCAATGACCGAGCTTTGTTCCGAGATCCAAGCCCCCAACCGGCTACCGACGGGCCGGGAATGGAAATATCGCTCCGATTCCTCTTCGCTGGTTTTGACGACTCGCCCTTCAATGCGTACCTGTCTTTCCAGTTCGACCCAGTAGAAGACCATGGCCGCGAAGGGGTTGTGATCGAGTTCATTACCCTTACGACTGCAGTAGTTCGTGAAAAAGACGAATCCTTTGTGATTGCATTCCTTCAAAAGAAGTATCCGGGCGGCCGGGCGGCCTTCCGGGGATACCGTGGCCAGGGTCATGGCCGTCGCTTCCGGATGGTGTGCATCGACCGCCTGATGCAGCCATTTCAAAAACTGATTGATCGGATCGACATCGGCTTCCGATTCCAGCAATCCGCCTCGTTGATATTCCTTGCGTAAATCAGCAATTGTCATCGCCGTGACTCGCTTCAGTAAGTTTCAGATCACGGAGATATTGTAGGCGAGAAATCAATCGTTTCGGCGGATGTTTCGTTAGCCAAATCCCAAAATGAACTCAGCGCAGGCTATTTCAAATCCTTACTCAGCATCGTCGGGCACCAGTTCTGTTCGATGAATTGGATGATACGCTCTGTACCATCCTCGTGCGAAACGAAAGGACTGCTTTTTGGGCTGTACATCGCGTCGGTGAGATCGCGCACCAGAATGCATTTTTTCCCGGAACGGGTCATCGATTTGATAGCAAAGGAACGATTAAGCACACACATATTAGTGTGAACGCCCATCATTAGAAGCGTGTCGATATTCTTCGCCTGCATCAGAGCGTAGACCTCGCTCCCATCGGCGGATACGTAATCTTTCGCCTCGTCTACCGTCAGTGCGGGATGCTGACGCTTCCAGGCGATATAGGGCTTCACCGGATTGGGATCGTCGCAGCCGCCATCTCGATCGTCGACGGGACAAGGCGGGTCGGGGAGATTCACACTGACCGGTATCTTCGTCTTCGGCAGATCCAGCATTCGCTTGCGGGCCGGGGAATCCTTGTAGTAGGCCATGCAGTCTGACGGGGCATGCACGATGGTGATGCCTTTTTTTCGGGCCGCCTGTAAAACCGGTTCCATCTTCGCGGCCAGGGCGCCGCATCGTTCCGTCGCTTTATCGCACCAGTGTTTATCCCACATGTCGCAAATGACGATCAGAGTTTTCGAAGGATCCAGCTTCTCTGATACCAGAACTTCTTTCGTCGTGGTTTGATTTTTGAAGGGAGCGACTCGAGTACGCAACTCGACAGGAATCTCTTCAGCAAAAGCAGCCGTTGGGCAGAATAGAAAGAGTAGGATTCGCAGCATCAATAAGTCTCCTCAAGTCGAAAATGATCTACTCGGGGAGACTATCACATCGGGATTAATGGAGCCAACAAAATCAACCGAACCAGGCGGGCATCTGCCCGGCCGGAGGCAACTTGATGACATTCATAGTCTGAATTTTCTCGTGAGCCTTCACGGCCTTTAAAGCCGCTTCAGGAGGTGTGCTGTCCAGATTCAAGAACGCTACCGCTTCGCCGCCGGGGGTCATTCGACCCAGAATCATAGAGGCAATATTCACATTGTTATTTCCGAAGATGCTACCGACAAACCCGATCAGGCCGGGCACATCGCGATGCGTGAAGGCAAAGAGTATGCCATCGAGGAAGGCCTCCAGGCGCCATTCATTCCACTGCACCAGACGCAGGTACTGGTTGCCAAACAGAGTTCCGCTGGCCATGTTCGATTTGCCCTCGGAAGTGTGAACGGTAGTCTGTAAGAGGTTAGCGAAATCCCCTTTGGACGGATTGGAGGATTCCACAATTTCGATGCCGCGCTCGCTGGCCAGCAGCACCGCATTAACGATGTTAGCCCCACCTTCGAGATAAGATTCCAACAAACCGGCCGCGAAAGCCGCCGTGAGCAACTTGGTATTCTTTCGGGCCAGATCCCCTTTAAAAACCAGTTCGGCTTTCTGAATCGCCCCGTTAGCCATCTGAGCCTGCAGCAAACCGAGACGCCGGGCCAGGTCGACGTACTGCCGGATCTCTTCGAGTTCCGCTCGATTCACTGCAGCCATATTCACGGCAAATTGGACGATCCCTTTATTCAGAAAATCCACCAGCAACTGCGAGGCCTCGACACCGACCGCCTCCTGAGCTTCAACGGTGGAAGCGCCGAGGTGGGGAGTCAAAACCGTGTTTGGAGCAGACAATATCGGATTATCCGCGGGAGGTGGCTCTTCTGTAAACACATCGAGACCTGCCCCGGCAATGTGTCCGCTTTGCAAAGCTTCGCTCAAAGCCCGTTCGTCGATAATTCCACCACGAGCCACGTTCAACACCCGCGCCCCTTTGGGAAGCAGGGCCAACTCCCGGGCACCAATCAGACTCTTCGTCTCGTCGTTCAGTGGCGTGTGAATGGTCAGAAACTGCACCATGGGTAGCATCTGATCGATATTCGCCACCGCCGTGATGCCGAGTTCCTTGGCTCGATCCGATGATAGAAACGGATCGTAGCCGACGATTTTCATATCCAAGCCCTGACAGCGCTTGGCCACTTCCCGGCCGATACGACCCAGACCGATGATACCGATCAATTTCCCGGCCAGTTGGGTGCCGACGAACTTATTTCGCTCCCACTTACCTGCTTTCATGCTGGCATGAGCCGCGGGTATCGGACGGACCAGACTCATCAAAAGAGCAATAGTCTGCTCAGCGGCAGAAACGGTGTTTCCGCCGGGCGTGTTCATCACCACGATGCCCTTTCGAGTCGCGGCGGCGACGTCGATATTATCGACGCCCACCCCGGCTCGAACGATCGCTCGAAGCTTACCTGGGTTCTCCAGTAATTCGGCGGTAATTTTGGTTCCCGAGCGCAGGATAGCACCATCGGCATTGCGCAGCGCCGCCTGAAGCTCGTCCCCTTTCAGACCGGGTCGGTTGTCGATTTCCAGGCCACCCGATTTTAAAATCTCAAGTCCTTGGCCTTCCAACTTGTCACAGAGCAGAACTTTCGGCATTCGCGTCTTCCTTCGCGGTGGGGTTAAGCGGCAGAAACTAACAGTTACGAAGTATCAAACGAAATTAACTGGCCAGTTTCTTCTGAAAGGCGGCCACACCTGCTCCCGGTTCGAGTTTGAAACCACTTTTCAGTAGCGTCAATTCGAGAGCCGACAGAGCCCCGAGAACATCGAAAGGATCGCACCAGCCCATATGACTGAGCCGCCAGATCTGTCCTTTAAGATTGTCCTGTCCATCCGCCAGTTTATAGCCGTACTGCTTTTCGAGAGCCTTGAGTGTGGCGCTGCCGTCGATGCCCTCGGGAACGACGATAACCGTCAAGGCATTATTGGGCCGTTGAGCAAACAGCTTCAGGCCCATGGCGGTAATCGCTGCCCGGGTGGCCTCGGCCATCTTCGCATGCCGCGCCCAGAGATTTTCGATTCCCTCGGCACGGATCCTCTTCAAGCTGAGCCGCTGGGCTTTGATGAGCGTGTTGGCCGGCGTAAAGGGAGTATCGTTCTCGGCAATTTTGGCTTTATATCGTTTGAGATCGAAGTAAAAAGAACGCGTTGCGGTATTGGATTCGATCACCTTCCAGGCTTTGTCGCTCACCGAGACGTAAGCCAGTCCAGGGGGCATCATCAGGGCTTTCTGCGAACCGCTGACGTTGATATCGATCTGCCATTCATCGGTTTTGCAAACCATGGCCCCCAATCCGGAGATGGAATCGACGCAGAGAAGGGCCTTTGTTCCGGCGACAATTTTGCCATAGGCTTCGATATCGTGCCCTACGCCCGTGGAAGTTTCACTCAATGTGGCATAAACCGCCACCGTGTCGGGATTCTTTTCGAGAGCCTCTTTCAACAACTGGGGATCGACAGCGCTCCCGTAGGGTTGCTCCACAATTACCAGATTAGCCCCAAAGGCTTTTAAAACGCCCCGCCAGCGTTCGCCCCAGCGACCCGCCGTGAGCAGAATCGCCTTCTGTCCTGGGGCAAGAACATTAGAAACGGCCGCTTCCATTCCGCCGGTGCCCGAACTGGTCAGCACGATGACCGGATTCTTGGTCTGGAAGACATATTTCAGATCTTCCATCACTTCATTGAGCGCCGCTTTTTGTTCCGCTGTCCGGTGATAGGTCACCGGCTTGGCGAGTTCCAAAAGCGTCTCTTCCGGTACGGGGGTCGGGCCAGGCGTAAACAGACGAGGCTTCATATTCCGCTAATCCTTCCAGCGAAGAGGATAATTCAGATCGTTATTGTAAGGATTCGAGAAATCCGAAAAGGGCTCGCGCAAAAATGAGATACTGGGCAACTTGAAGGGTGTTGCCCAGGAGTTTTCTAAAATGAGGTTTAATTAACGGGCAGTAGAAGCACGAGCGGCCCGAATTCTTTCGAGCAGATTGTTTCGAGAATTCACAGTGTTCGGTGACGGGTTTTCCCCGGCCGGTTGCAGAGGAGGCAATGGAGGACGCGGCAGCAGTTCGGTGGGCGGCGCCGCTTCAATTTCGGTCTGTTTCGCGGCTTCGCTCGCCTTCAAGGCCAGATCGGGGAACATCGTTCGCAGTTCATCGATTTTGACGAATTTTTCCCATCGCAGATAGGAAATATTACTTAAGGGCACAAAGAACGCCCGGCCTTCCTCGGTCTGACCTGCCAGTCGACCGCGAAAAACTAGATATTTGACATCCGTTCGAACCACCGTATCGAGGCAGATTTCATTGCCGTTTGACAAAACAACTACAAATTGGCCGATTTGATCTGGGGGCATCAGTGCCAGAATGGCCTTCCAATCTTCTCCGTTCATGGATTCCATGGGATCGCTCATCTCCGTCTCAGAACTCTAGTATCTACCTTGACTCTACTTCAGAAAAGTTCGGAGTGCACAGAAATTAGGAGCCAGAATCTCAACTATTTCCGGCTACCCATCTCTCGTCAGGCCTTAATGTTGCGACACAGACAAAAACTGTTCGTAATAACCCGCCATTTGCCGGACTGTGCCATCCGGATCGGTTTTTCGCATCTGCTGCAGTCGTTCTGCAAATTCCGAGACATTGCGCTCGGCCGCCACCCGGACCGTGCCCAGGCGTACGGCCGCATTGGAATCCCGGCTGAGTCTTTCCAGCCAGCGGACATCCAGTTCCCGATCTCTTCTCAAGTCCAGGAGCAGATCCAATCTTTCGCGGGGATCGGGATGGGAAATTCGTCTCGCCAGCCGAATCATTTCTTCGTCCAAGCCTCGCGTTTTCAGGCAGGATTCGCAAATGGCACTGATCTCGGGATCTTTGTCGTGCAAAAATGGAATCAGGGATTCGGTATCCAGGCAATCCCGACCCGTTTCCGAACCGGGTCCCACCAGAAGCAGGGCCATTTGGCGAACCTCTTTTTCCGAGTCTTTCAAGCGGAGCAAAACCAACTCGGGATGCTCAGGAACCTTGTGACGTACTGCGGAAACGACTTCCTTTCGCAGTACGGCATCCCCCTTTTTCCAGGGATCCAGTGCGACGACATATTTAGTGCGAAGCAATTCGGGTAAGAGATCCTGGATTATCTTTTGCGATTCCTCAGGGCAAACCGAATGAATTTCCGAGATGCAGGAAATCAGCTGATCCGCCATCTCCGGTTGCTCTCCCCAGACCGGGAGAACGGCTTTCAGGATCCGACCGGCCGCTTGGCGTTTCGAACTTTCTTGGGATTTCAATGAATTCAAAATCCGATCCAGCCCGACTTGTCCCCGACTGGCGAAATTGATGGCAAGCTTGGGGTCGATTTCCGAGACGCTCTGCAGGCGGTACCAGTCATACTCGAGTTTCAGCGCGTCGTACTTCCAGAGAGCGAGGCCCGCCGCAAGCAATATACCACTAAATCCAACAAACAGAACGCGCTTCGATAGCAACTTCATGGGGATCCCTCCGCTGAGAGTGAGTAATTCTTTCAAAAATTCCCTCTCTCGGCAAGACCAACCCAGCGGCGAGGATCCGCACTTCCGCCATTAAATTTGCCCGGGCCGCGAGTTCTCCAGGCAGGAATGGAAAGATTGCCTCCCGTTTGGCACTACCCCGATTCCCCGACAACCTCTATAAATCCTTGACGTTCTCACACCTGATTCAGGAAGCGATTTCCATGAAGATTCATGAATATCAAGCCAAGGAATTGCTCGCCGCCGCAGGGGCTGCGACTCCCAAGCATATTGTTGTGCACACTCCGGAAGAAGCGGCGGCGGCTTTTGACCAGCTCTCGAACGGGGGCGGGGTGGTCGTCAAGGCGCAGGTCCATGCCGGCGGTCGTGGTGCCGGGCAACTGCTCGGATACAACGAGAAATTGGGCGGTGTGAAGTTCTGCACCAGCAAGGAAAAAGCCAAGAGTGTGGCTGAATTAATGCTCAAATACCCTCTGAAAACCAAACAGACGGGTCCGGAAGGGCAGAAAGTTTCCACCCTGATCGTCCAAGCTGATGCGGAACCGGTGAAGGAATATTATCTGGGCATGGTCCTGGATCGGGCGATCGGTCTCCCCGTCATCATGGCCAGTACCGAAGGCGGTATGGACATCGAGGAAGTCGCTCATAATACCCCGGAAAAGATTTTGAAGCGAGCAGTCAACCCGCTGACGGGCTTGCTTCCCTTCCAGGCACAGGCCCTGGCCTTCGATCTGGGCTTCACTCCCGATCAGGTGCCTCAGGTTGTGAAAATTCTTCTCGCCCTCAGCAAGGTGTATCTGGAAAAAGACGCCACCCTCGCCGAGATCAACCCGCTGGCTATCACCAAGTCGGGCAAAGTGGTTTGCCTCGATGCCAAGATCGATTTCGACGACAACGCCATGTTCCGGCACGAAGACATTGCGAAATTACGCGATCTCGCCGAAGAAAATCCGGCGGAAATTCGAGCCGGCAAAGCTAACCTGAACTTCATTCAGCTCGATGGCAACATCGGCTGCCTGGTGAATGGGGCCGGGCTGGCCATGGGCACGATGGACATCATCAAGTACTCCGGCGGCGAACCGGCCAACTTCCTGGATGTCGGTGGTGGGGTAACACCGGAAGCTGCGATCGAAGCTTTCCGAATCATCCTAGGCGACCCCAAGGTCAAAGGCATTCTGGTGAACATCTTCGGCGGTATCGCTAGCTGTGCACTGATTGCCGAAGCCCTGGTCAAAGCCGGACGGGAAGTTGGTTTCAAGGTGCCCGTAGTGGTGCGACTGGAAGGCAATCAGGTAGATAAAGCCCGGGAAATTCTCAAGGCCGCGCAGGCGGAATTACCAATGATTCGCAGCGCCCCGAATCTGACGGAAGCGGCCAAGATGGTCGTCGCCGCCGCAAAATAATCTCAAGCATCGCCCAACTTGAACTCCTGGATTAACCTCGGCTTTCACCACAGGATGCTCCTCATGAGATTTGCAATATTTCTAATGGCACCGGCCATCTGTCTGATTGGCTGCGGCCCGGCACGGGTGAAGCCGACTGCTACGACTACCGAAACGACCACCCCTGCAGTCTCGAAATCCACAACGCCCGTAAATAACGAAGTCAAAAAAGACAGTTCGGAAAAGACCAATAAATCCGCTTCGCTCCCCATCAAAGAACAAGCCGAACAATTCCTGGCCCGATTGTCCAAAGGCGAGGCCAAAACGAGTGAACTGAGCGCGGCCTTCAAAAAGCAGATCACACGGCCTCGAAATACAGAAGAGAAAGCACTCGGTTACTCCGACTCCCTGGCCCACGACTGGCTCGATAAACTGGCTGGGGCAACTTACAAGAGCAACTCGAATTTCAGCCAGCTCACCAATCAGTACACGCTCATGGGTACAGTCACTGGTGGTCCGAAGACGGAGTATTTCGTGCTTCGCATGGTTATGCTGCCGGGCAAAACGCCGGAAGTGAATTGGTTTCATCGCTCCAACCTTCGGGCCGGCGATCGCACGGCTCAAGCCAGCCCTGATGTCGACGCCGCACGCGACTTTTTAGAGGTGGCCGGCAGTGGTCAGGAAACTCTCACCGCATCGCTGTTGACCCCGGAATTCCGAGCGAAGATCGCTGAACCGCTGAGTTCCGACAAGGAGTTCGGTTACAACATTGGCATGTTGAATTTAAAAATCAAAGCCTGGCGAGCCACGGCAATAACCATGACCGTCGGCAACGACCTGGGCACCTTCAGCGGTGAATTGATCAACGGCGATCAGAAGAAAAGCTACAAGTTGAAGCTGGTGAACAAAGACGGTAACTGGCTGGTCGAGAATTTCGAAGTGCAGTAATTCGATTTGCTAGAAAACGGACTGCATGAGCGGTCTTCTGAAATATGGCAGGGATTTTACCAAGGGAAACACATGAGCATACTTGTCGACAAGAACACACGAGTAATCTGCCAGGGACTGGGCAAGGCCGGTACCTTCCACTCCATTCAATGCCGGGAATACGGCACTCAGATGGTGGGAGGGATTACTCCGGGCAAGGGCGGACAGGTAAAGGAAGGTTTCCCGTTATTCAATACGGTCTATGACGCCGTGCGTAAGGAAGGTGCCACGGCCAGCATGGTGTTCGTACCGCCGCCGGCCGCCGCGGATGCCATCATGGAAGCGGCGGATGCAGGGATTAAGGTCATCATTGCAATTACCGAAGGCATTCCGGTTCTGGATATGGCACGTGTGGCGGCCTTCCTCAAAGAGAAGCCAGGCGTCCGCCTCGTCGGGCCGAACTGTCCCGGTGTGATCACGCCAGGCGAGTGCAAAATCGGTATCATGCCGGGTTACATTCACAAACCGGGTACGATTGGCGTGATTAGCCGCTCGGGCACACTGACCTACGAAGCCGTGTTTCAATTGACGGCTCTCGGGTTGGGTCAGTCAACCTGTGTGGGAATCGGTGGAGACCCGATTATCGGCACCAATCAGATCGACTGTCTAAAACTGTTCCAGGATGACCCGGGAACAGAGGCTATTCTGATGATCGGTGAAATCGGTGGCACCGCCGAAGAACGGGCGGCCGAATACATCGCCAAGCATGTCACCAAGCCAGTCGCCGCGTTCATTGCGGGCCAGACCGCTCCTCCGGGTCGGCGGATGGGTCACGCGGGCGCTATTATCTCGGGGGGTTCGGGAAGCGCTGTGGATAAAATTGCCGCTCTGAAGAAGGCTAACATCGAAGTGGCTCCTACCCCGGCCGATTTGGGCCAGGCCGTGAAGACCGCGATGAGCAAGAAGAAATAGTTACGGTGAATCGATCGTAATTCCATGGTAATTACACAAAGGGAGACGCGGAAGCTTTTCCCTCTTTTACGTGATGTCCCTGCAGATTTTCATTTTGTGAGGGCTAGAGATCGAGAATCCCTGCCTCAGGTGGAGGTCGCTTCCCGAAACTTTCGGGCCAGATCTTCCCTAGGGTTGAGGAAGCGATCTCGGGTTCCTGGAACCAGATCGAAAATCGAAGGCGCTTCCAGCGACTCCTCTTCTGTCAATCGACAAGCCTGCTGCCGACGAACCGCGTCTGAAAACAATTTCGGAAGACAGCTTTCGCAGCAAAGTGAATAGGTTTTCAATTCCTTGGTTAAACCGTCACTCCAGCGCGAAGCCACCTTATAGAGAGCAATCAAGCCACATTCCGGCGTGTAGCAATGGATCGGGTACGGCTTCATCGACATATCTTTAAACGATCCATTTCTTGATCTCCAGGCGATGCTGCGCCCCTATTAGTCGATTTTCCATTCTGCCGATCTGGTGGCTTCCGTCAAGCAGCTAACCATCCTCGAAATGGATTTTTCTCAAAAAATTGAACTCGAAACTTGTCATGCGCTGCCAACTAAATAGCCTAGACTTATCATCAAAATTAGTCTTACCTAATTTATATGATAAGATTAAACTAATTTAATTGTTAGGAGATCCAATTGAACAGACACCTGACTAAGCGTAATGGCTTTACCCTCATTGAGTTACTGGTTGTAATCGCCATCATTGCAATTCTGATCGGCCTGCTATTACCGGCAGTCCAGAAGGTCCGGGAAGCGGCTGCCCGCGCTCAGTGCAGCAATAATCTCAAGCAAATCGGCCTGGCCCTGCACAATTACGAAAGCGCCAATGGCTACTTCCCGACTGCCTACAAGATGCTTTCCACATCTGACCCCGCCGCGCCGGCGGGAACCGGCACGTTTGGGCCATCGGTCTTAGTGCTGATCTTGCCCTACTTGGAACAGGACAATCTTTATGCGAAAATCGACATTACCAAGGCAGCGCTCAATCCAGTGAATATGCCGGCGAATAATTCCGCTTACTCGACTTCTGTAAAAGCGTTTCTCTGCCCTTCCACCCCCGCGCCTACCACCGTGGACTATTCAAACGAGTTGTCCAACAGTTTCAATAATTTCGGGATTACCGTCAGCTTTCCCACGGGGCTGATCTTCGGAAGAGCGGACTACGCGCCTGATGCGGGGATGCAGGCCGAGGAACCGGGCATCAACATCAATGCCGGAGCCTCAATCATTTGCCAGCCACCCGATGGACCGGTACGCATCACTGCGATTACCGATGGTACTTCGAACACAATGATGATCGTGGAAGACGCCGGTCGGCCCACCTGGTACGGTAGCAAAGGCCCTGCCCTGGTATCCGGTTACAGTGGCGCCGCCGGCACGACCCCTCAAGGCGGCGGCGGCTGGGCCGATCCTCTGAACTACATCGCCACCAATGGGGCCGATCCTCTCGGCA
This sequence comes from Telmatocola sphagniphila, assembly GCF_018398935.1. Classification (GTDB taxonomy): domain Bacteria; phylum Planctomycetota; class Planctomycetia; order Gemmatales; family Gemmataceae; genus Telmatocola; species Telmatocola sphagniphila. The sequence continues at coordinate 4,212,903 of NZ_CP074694.1, forward strand.
CTGGCATTGCCGCTGGAGGGAATTTCATGGGAATTCCCGCCGCTCCCTGGTCCTGCGGTAATGGCTGCAGCAACGACAGCGAAGTTTTTGCCTTTCACACCGGCGGCAGCAACGTCTGTTTTGGAGATGGCTCCGTACGCTTCGTGAAAAACGGTCTAACCATGGGCCAGATGCAAGCCCTGCTCAGCCGAGCGGGCGGTGAAATTATCAATTTCGAATATTAAGCAGGAGCCAGAACGTGCGAAGTTTGTATTTTTTCCTGGGAAGCCTGCTGGCATTAGCAAATTCTGCTTGCGGCGATCAGAACAAGATTTACCCAGTGAGCGGCAAGGTGACCTATAAAGGCTCCCCGGCGGAAGGAGCCACGGTTTTCTTCCACCGCCAAGGGGGCGACCCGATAAACGATCCGATGATTATGGGCATCGTTCTTGCGGATGGTTCCTTTGAAATCGTCTGTGGTTCGCAGGGCAAAGGTGCGCCGCCAGGCGATTATGACGTGTTGATCGAATGGAAACGAACCCTAGGCCAGTTCAAAGGCGGCCCGCAACATGGACCTGATAAATTGAAGGGCCGTTACGCAAGTCCCAAGCAACCGCAGCTGCATGCCCTCGTGGAGGCGAAGCCAACTGTTCTACCGCCATTTGATTTGAATTAAAACGGACACTCGGTTGGGCCGCGAAAAAATTTCTGGGGAGCCTCGCTATTCGGATGGAACTGCCGAACAGCGGCTATCCCCCAACTCATCCAGGGCATTCTGTGCGGCCAGGGCCTCGGCCTTTTTTTTACTCGGCCCCCAGGCCGGTTTGAACCGACGATCGCCCACTTCCACTACAACTTGAAAGGAGCGCGAGTGCTCCGGCCCCTGCTCGTCCAGCACTCGATAGGTTGGCGTTTGACAGAACTTCTTCTGGCAAAGTTGCTGCAGGTTGGACTTGGCGGCGTTCAGAAGATCTTCGTCTTTCAGAACTCTATCGATTTCCGGTTTCAGGAATTTCAAAATGAAATCCCGAGCGACCGCAAAGTTGGAATCGAGATAGACGGCTGCCACGAGAGACTCAAAAGCATCGGCCAGAACGTTGCCGGGAATTTTCGGGTTGCTGCGGATGGCCCGGCCCAGAATCATGAAACGGGCCAGTTCCAGCTGTTCGCTGAATTTGATGCATGCTTCCTTGGCCACCACGGCGGATTTGATCTTCGTCATCATCCCTTCATGGAAATTGGGATGCTGGAGATACAATTCCTCAACGACCACAAGCCCTAGAACGGCGTCCCCCAGAAATTCCAATCGCTCGTTCGAATGCTCCCGAGTATTCGCCCCGGAGGTGTGCGTAAGGGCGGCCACCAGTAGTTCTCGGCGTTGGAACTTGTAGCCGAGAATATTCTCGAGTTCGGCCCAATTATCTTCTTTCGCGGTATTCGTAACAGCCGTCATATGGAACCCGACGAAGCTTTCCCCAACCCCTGGCTGCAATCATTGCCGCCTTCCATAAAGATAATCAATGGGAGAGTCAAAATCCAAATGAATCGGGATGCTATGAGTCAAAAGTTCGCGGCCTTGTGGGATGTGGATGGAACACTTGTCGACACCGGCGAAATGCACTTCCGAGCCTGGAGGAAGATGTCGCAAGAGTTAGGGGTCGATTTCACCCGGGAACACTTTCGCGCCACCTTTGGAAGACGTAACCCGGAAATCATCCGCTTTATTTACGGCGATCATATTTCCGAAACGGAAAGTCAGCGGATCGCAAATACCAAAGAACGTTATTACATGGACGAGGCTCGGCAGGGAGTCCAACTGCTTCCCGGCGTCCGTACTTTACTGGAACAGCTTCAAAGGGCCGATTTCAAACAGGCGATTGGCTCGTCCGCTCCTCGCGCTAATCTCGAACTGATTTTGGATTTAACGGACTCCCGCATATTCTTCGAGACTGTCGTGGCAATGGAGGACACTTCCCGAGGCAAACCCGATCCCGAGGTGTTTCTTACCGGGGCAAGCCGTCTTGGGATTACGCCCTCGCAGTGCGTTGTCTTTGAAGACGCCGTGGCGGGAGTTCAGGCCGCTAAAGCAGCGGGAATGAAGTGTGTGGCCGTGACCTTTGTTGGCCATCACGGTGAGGAGAAACTTCTTGAAGCCGGTGCCGACCGCTGTGTAAATCGGCTGGATGAACTTACGGCGGACGATGTTCGGAAATTATTTAAATGAGTATTCCGGGCTGGGGAAAACCCCATCCCGAACCTCTTCCCGGAACTTCTCCGCGGCCTGGCGAATCGCAGAGCCCAGATCGGCGTATCGCTTTACGAATTTCGGCCGGACCTCATCGAACATCCCCAGCATGTCCTGAACAACCAGTACTTGTCCATCACAATTCGGGCCGGCTCCGATGCCAATAGTGGGGATCGTCAACTTTTTGGTGATTTCCTCCCCAAGTGGAGACGGAATGCATTCGAGGACCACGGCAAATGCCCCCGCTTGCTCAACGGCGAGAGCATCCTCCAGAATCTTCGCCTCATTCCGCTGCACTTTGAACCCGCCGAAAGCATGGACACTCTGCGGCGTCATCCCGACGTGACCCATCACGGGAATATCACATTCGACGATCCGGCGGATCGCCTCGGCACAGCGAATCCCACCTTCCAATTTCACAGCCTGGGCACCGGCTTCCTTGAGCATTCGCCCGGCGCTGATAATTGCCTGCTCGGCACTGGTCTGGTAGGTCAGAAACGGCAAATCGCCAATCACCAACGCCCGGCGAGCGGCCCGACTAACGCAGCGCGTATGGTACAGACTTTCTTCCAGGGTCACTGCCAGAGGATTGTCGTTCCCCTGCATGACCATTCCCAGGGAATCGCCAACCAAAAGAGCATCCACGCCCGAAGAATCCAGCAATAATCCGGTGGTGTAATCGTAAGCCGTGAGAACGGATAGTTTACGGCCAGCTTTTTTTGCGGTTAAAAAATCAGGAACGGTCATGCGGACCGTCTTTTTGGGTGTCTCAGCCATGCGATTTTCTCTTCCATCCTTCCATCTCGCCCTTTTCGATTGTAGGGTTTAGAGGTAGAGCGGGATCGCCCGACCAGATCGGAAATTGAAAAGGAATAGGGACTTCCAAGGTATAATGATTAAAGAAGTCGAAACATGACCACACTGACCGCCAACAAATTGGAATCTCAAGCCTGCGTTCTATTCGATGGCGACTGCCGGTTCTGTCAGAAATCGGTTGCGTTGCTGCGGAAGCTAGACTGGCTGCAGCGTTTGAGCTTTCATAATGCCCGGGACTTCGATACCATCCCTCCGCACACCGTTGCTTTGGACGCCGATCGACTCCTTCAGGAGATGCACGTACTCACTCCGGAGGGCACAAAGGCCTTTGCTGGCTTTAAGGCCTTCCGCTGGATCGCCGGCCGACTTCCCGCCCTTTGGCTAATAGTGCCTTTTCTGTATATTCCCGGTGTACCTTTTCTCGGGCAGAAGTTGTATCTTTGGGTGGCTCGGAATCGCTATGGATTAGTCCCCTGCCACGACGGACAGTGTGCCGTGCCATTGAAGAAGAAAAAATAAGTGCCCAGTCAGAACAGAAAGTAAGGATGAGCAGACGTACCATTTCCACCTTGCGCGATGGAGATTCCGTCGACGAAGTTTTTCTCGCTACCGACAAACAGCTTCGCAATAACCGCAACGGACAATCTTTCATTCAAGTCACGATCCAGGATCGTTCCGGGAATTTGACCGGTCGGGTTTGGAATGCCGGGGAAGCTCTCTTTCGAACCTTCGAAATCGGGGAATATATCCGGGTTAAGGGTAAAGCGCAGTTGTTCCAGGGTGCCCTGCAACTGATCGTCAACAACATCGAGAAGATCGACTCTTCAGGTGTGAATCTCGCCGATTTTCTACCGCGTACCGAACAGGACATCACCAAACTGTTCGAGCGTTTGCGCGGCTATCTGATGAAGCTGACCAACCCCTATCTGAAATCGCTGGCCCAGTGTTATCTGATGGACGACAAGTTCGTCGCTGCATTCTGCCAGGCCCCAGCCGGGGTGAAAGTCCACCACGCCTATGTAGGCGGTCTTCTCGAACACGTCACCACCATGATGGATGTGGCCGACCGGATTCTGCCCTTTTATCCCGACGTGAATCGCGACCTTCTGATGATCGGCGTTTTTCTGCACGACACCGGTAAGATTCGCGAATTGACCTATGAAAGCGCATTCAATTATTCGGATGAAGGCCAGTTGCTAGGCCACATGAACATCGGCATTGAAATGCTGAAACACTATGAGGGGCAGGTTAAATCTCTGCTGGGCGAGAATATGCCCGAAGATCTATCGGTACGGCTGAAACATATGATAATCAGCCATCACGGCACGGCTGAATTCGGAAGTCCGAAGATTCCCATGACCCCGGAAGCCGTCGCTCTGCATGCCATCGACAGTCTGGATAGCCGAATCCACATAACGGTTCGGGAGATCAAGGACGATGTGATAAGCAATTCGAACTGGACACCCTACAACGCCGCGCTGCAGCGTAAACTATATAAGGGGCCGAAGCCGAAAAATGGCACTCCGGCCCAGGAAGACGAAGATTAATTCTTCGCAAAAATCGGAGCACTGTAAATAAGCCCGCGAACCTCTTCCGACCGGGCTGGCTCCGTTAGGATATGCTCATGTCTTTGAAATCGGATATTTTGTACCACTTGAAAAAGATGAAATCGGCCACGGTAAAAGGCCTGGCCCACGAGATGGAAGTCTCCGCTGGCGAAAAGAGAGAATTCAAAAACGCTCTTCAGACACTTCTCCAAGAAAAGAAAATTGACCTCGGACCGGGGGATCTGCTCACCCTGACGAAAATCCCCGTCGAAGATCGAACCGGACTGTTTCGCAAGCTGCCCAGCGGCCACGGTATCGTCACGATGCCGGCCAAGCCCGAGCGCGATCCAGTCGAATGGTTCATCAAACGAGAAGATACTCTCTCGGCCATCACGGGGGATACGGTGATGATCGCCCCGGCGAAGTCCCGGCGAGATCTGCAGGGAGCCAGCGAGCGGGCCGTTGTCGTTAAGATTGTTACCCACGGTAAAAAGACTTTCGTGGGAACCTATATCGAGAAAAACGATAGACCACTCGTCCGCATCGATGAAGATCAATTCGAAAGATCGGTTCTGGTTAAAGAATCGCTTCCCGATCTACTTCCCAAAGATCGCGTCTGGATCGAAGTCCTGGAATTTCCCACCGACAACGCCCGCGGTTCGTGTCGAATCCTGGAGAAACTCGGCGAGGCCGGGGATATCAACACCGAAGAGCGGGCACTATTGCGCAATCTCGGCATCTCGGAAACGTTTCCTCCAGAGGTTCTGTCCGAGGCGCAGCGAATAGCCGCGGAGTTCGATGAATCGATCAAGCCGGGCCGTGAGGATTTCACTCAGGATCTGGTTATTACGATCGATCCTAAGGATGCCAAGGATCACGACGATGCGGTCAGTTTGACTGTCGATCTCACCACGCAGCACCGGATCCTGACGGTACATATCGCGGACGTCAGCTATTTCGTATCTCCCGGCGGGCCTCTGGATACCGAAGCTCGCAAACGCGGCACCAGTGTTTACCTGCCGATGCGGGCGATACCGATGTTTCCGGAACTCATTTCGAATCATGTGGCCAGCCTGAAAGAGGGCGTGACTCGATACGTCAAAACCGTGCAAATCGAATACAACGCCGCCGGGGCGCGAATCTCGACCCGTTTCGCAAACGGGGTGATAAAAGTTCGGAAGCGATTCAACTACGACGAAGTCCAATCATTCATCGAAGCTCAGCCGGTCGATTGGCCGGAGGATATGCAACAGGCAGTCCGGGAGATGCACCGATTCTCTCGAATACTGCGCGAGCGACGATTCCAGCGCGGCAGTCTCGAATTGCAGATGCCAGAGGTGCGCCTGGGCTACAACCGCGACGGAGAAATTACCGGTGCGAATTTCACTCAGTCCAACGCCAGCCATCAACTGATCGAAGAATTCATGCTGGCGGCCAACGAAGCGGTGGCGGGCCATTTTCGACAACTGGATGTCCCGTTCCTTCGCCGGATTCACCCTTCGCCACTCCCGCAAAAGCTGGAGTCGTTTGCCGAGTTCGCTCGCTCGCTGGGATTCAAGATTCAGAATCCGACGAGCCGGTTTGAACTCCAGAAACTGCTGGAGGAGAGTTCTAAAACGGAGCATCGCCACTCGGTCCATTTCGCATTTCTGCGCAGTTTAAAACAAGCAGTTTATTCCCCCGATCGGGAAGGCCATTTCGCTCTGGCGAGTGAAGATTACTGCCACTTTACATCCCCGATTCGAAGGTATCCCGATTTGACGGTGCATCGACTTTTGAATCAGTGGATCAAAAAGGGGCGGATCAGCTATCAGGCCGACGAATTGAAAGCTTTGGGCGAATTGTGCAGTAAGCGGGAGCGTCTGGCCGAGGAGGCCGAGCGCGGTGCCGTGGAACTGCGGCTGAAAGAATTCGTCCGCAAGAATTTCGGTCTGGAATTCGATGCGAAGATCACCGGCGTCATCGAACGGGGCTTTTTCGCACAGGGAAATACGATTCCCATTGAAGGGTTCGTTTCGGCGGAGGAATTCAAGGGCATCCACTTCGACTACGACCCGGCCATGCACACCTTGCAGGGTCGGCAGTCACGTCTCTCGTTCCGCCTCGGCCAACCCGTGCGGGTGAAGTTGATGGGGATTGAAGAAGAGCGGGACAGAATCCGCTTGAAGTGGGTAAAAAGAGTCGTTGAAGAATAGTCTCGCTCAGACGGGTTCGTTTCTCAGCACGCGAAAACCAAAGCCCTCCAGATCGATCATATCCACTTTGCCCCCTTCACCGTTGATATCCGAACCCGATTCGATCATCAGTCGTACAAAGCACCAGATATGGGCGGCCTCGCCGTTGTGATCGTAGCCGTTGGCGTCGGTGTCGGATTCGATCAGCCAGTACCAACTCCTTCGGTCGGTCCCCGAATCGGTCGCTTCCTCTTGCCAACCTTTTAACGTTCTTTCGACAGCTTCCCGCGCAAGCTTCCAGACCTTGTCCGTTTTGATTTCGATGGAAAGTTCGTCGGGGGTTTGAGTAAATTCCGTTCCGGGAAGCAGGCGAATCGCTTCGAACAGGCGATGCTCGATGGCCATGCAGCGCCAGGGTGACCAAAGGTAAAAAGTGATGCCCTTGGTAATGAAGGTCATGCCGTAAAGATTGATGTTCATTGATGAACCTTTGATGAATTTCCCCTCATGTCAGATTATGAAATTTTCGGATGAGTTGCCGTTCGCGGTCGAATCCGATTAACCAGAAGGAAGGAATTTATTTGGATCGCGTTCAGGACGTACCGCATTTCGACCGCCCAAAATGCCAGACGAGTCTAGCCCGAACCGTTCCAGATAGGATCATTTCTTTTGAGAAAACCGCGTAAGGAAGCCATCTGCCCGGCCGAGGATCCATGGAGCCTGCATCGAACCGTCTACGCCTCTCCGTCATGATGTTCGGGTTATATCTGATCGTCGGCGCCTGGGCGGTTACCCTGGCGACTTACCTGATCAGTTCGCCTCTACTGGGTGGGCTCAGTTTTTCCGCCAAGTACGTCAGCTGGATTTACAACACTTGGGCCTTCGGCGGGCTACTCGCCCCCATCTTCATCGGTCTGTTGGCCGATCGACTTTTTGCCGTTCAGAGGTTATTGGCTCTCTTCAGCTTTCTGGGAGGAGCATTGCTGATTTTCGTCGCCTTGTGGTGCGAATCGCAACAGGCGAACATTGAATCCATCTATCGAGATTTAACGCAGGCCATCACCATCGAAAATCGCCCGATGCTCGATCTGCAGATGGAAATGCTCGCCGATCCGCAGGCGCTGGATCCGGAACTGAAACAGAAATTGATTGCGGAACAGAGGAACTTACTCGAGGACCCGCGACTGAGCGAAACAGTCGATCACGCTTTTTATACCCTCTTTGGGCTGATGTTCTGCTATTGCTTCTGCTGCATCATGACTATCGGCTGCAGTAACGTGATGGGCTTTCGCAATCTGGCGGAACCGCAGAAAAACTACGGCCGAATTCGGCTGTTCGGCACTGTGGGGTGGATTTTCGCCGGGCTGATAGTTGCGTTCAGCGGCACGGCCATCTCGCATTTTCCGCTCTTCTTTGCAGCGGGCCTATCGTTCGTCATGGGCGTTTACCATTTGACACTCCCGCACACTCCCCCTCTGGGTCAAGGCAAAACCTTGGGCGAAGCTTTTGGCCTCCCCGCCCTGCAATTGTTTCGCGAACGACCGTTTCGCATACTGCTGGGCAGCGTGTTTCTGATGTCGATGGTCCAGCAGTTTTATGGGGTATACGCCAATAAATTCCTGAACGATCTGCACCTTCCCAGGCCGGCGGGTTTTCAAACCATCGCCCAGGTCGGTGAAGTCTTGTGCATGGCCATCCTGCCTTGGGTAGTCGATCACTGGGGGATGCGAAAAACCATGCTGGCGGGACTACTGGGTTGGACGCTCCGCAATGCGCTGTTCAGCACCTGCGAAGTCTCCATTGTTTCCTTCGTCGGACTGCCTATTCATGGTTTGAGCTTCGCCTTCTTCTTCGTCACCGCCATGATCTACGTGGATCGACAGGCCCCTCGAAAACTGCGAGCCAGCAGCCAGGGCATCTTTACATTCATTTCTAGCGGTATGGGCGTCCTTTCCGGAAACATGCTGGCGGCCTGGGTGGTGAAGTTGAATACCCAGGGGGAAATGATCAATTGGCAACCGGTGTGGGTCGTCCCCATGCTGATGAGTGCCGGGGTTCTCGTCTTTTTCTGGATCGGTTTTCGGCCGCAGCTCGACAAAGTGCATCTGGAACCGGGAGAAGCGGGGAAACATTTGGTCGAGGATATCGAGGAACTCGCCAGCGCCAGTTGATATAACTCCGAAAGGCAGTGAAAAACTTTCGCTCTGGATAAAGGCGAACGAAGATGTGGCAAAATCCCGTCAAAAAAGCTCTGAAAGAAGGTAAAGCGTCGGTCGGCACCTGGCTATCGCTCGGTAATGTGGCCGCCGCCCGCTTTATGGCACGGACGGGCTTCGACTGGCTGAATGTTGACATCGAACACAGCATGGTGGGCATCGAAAACACGGTCAACATCTTCGCCACCTGCGCCGACATCGGCTTCCCCTGCTTTGCCCGAGTTCCGAGCAATCGGCACGATCATATTAAGCGAGTGTTGGACAACGGAGCGCACGGCGTGGTGGTTCCCATGGTCAACAGCCGGGAGGAAGCGGTCTCGGCCGTGGCGGCCATGCATTATCCGCCTTTGGGAAACCGTTCCGTCGGCGGCGGTGTGCACGCTTTGAATTTTCACACCACGGCCACCGAATATTATGCCAAAGTGAACCAGGAACTCTTGGTCGTGCTCCAGTGCGAACACATACTAGCCGTCGAGAACGCGGACAATATTTTTTCGGTGCCCGGTATCGACGCTATCTTCGTCGGCCCCAATGACTTAGCGGCCAGCATGCGGACGAAAGAGGGAACGCTGCCTGCACCGAAAGCATTTGAAGAGGCTTTGCAGCATATTCTCAAGAGCTGCCAGAAAAACAAGGTGGCTCCGGGAATTCACTGCGGCACGGCCGAGGAAGCTCGCAGGAGAATCGATGAAGGATGGCAGTTTATCGCGATTGCCAGTGAATTGAAGATGATGCTGGATGGGGCGAAATCGACTCTAACGCAACTCGGAAGCCAACGAGCCAAGTCGGACTTGGCCCGCTATTAGGCTTACTGCGTGAAAACGCCCATCTTGCGGAATTTCTCGTAACGCTCGGTCATCAGCACATCGAGCGGTTTGCGAATCAAGGAGCGCAAACTCCTGGTCAGGTAGCTTTTAAGAATATTGGCCATCTCCCGGGGGTTGCGATGCGCGCCCCCCAGTGGCTCATCGATCACATCGTCAACGACCCCCAGTTTGTGAAGATGGCCCGAGGTTAATTTCAGGGCATCGGCCGCAAGGGGTTTGGTCTGTTCGTTAGCCACTTTCCAGAGAATGCCCGCACACCCTTCCGGCGAAATGACCGAATAGTAAGCGTGCTCCAGCATGGAAACCCGGTCGCCGACGCCGATACCCAGCGCTCCGCCGGAGCCCCCTTCCCCAATGACGATGCAGATGATGGGCGTTTCGATCCGAGACATTTCCAGAATACTGGTGGCAATCAGCAGGGCCTGACCGCGCTCTTCCGCGCCGATGCCGGGGAATGCTCCCGGTGTATCGATCAGGCAGATGATCGGAATTCGATATTTGGCGGCCAGCTTCATTTTCGAAAGGGCTTTGCGATAGCCTTCCGGATGAGCACAGCCGTAAAAGCAGGTTTGTCGCTCCTTGAGCGTTTTTCCTTTCTGATGCCCGATCAGCATGACTTTCTGTCCGCCGATGCGGGCGAAGCCGGTGCGAAGAGCCCGGTCGTCGCCAAAAGCCCGATCCCCATGAAGCTCGACGAATTCATCGAAAATCATGTTGGTGTAATCGACGGTTTGCGGTCGGTTAGGGTGCCGGGAGACGAGCACGGTTTCCCAGGCCGATAGGCTGGCGTACTTCTGTTTCAGCAGACCATCGAGTTCTTTGCGAATGCGCCGAATTTCGGTGGTCTGGGCCGGATCCGCCGCCTGTTCCAGACGAGAAAGGGCCTGCTCCAGCGCGTGAATGTCGTTTTCGAACGGTAAGGGTGCGGGTATGCTCATTGCGAAATTCTATTAATACTCTTCCTGGGTCTTCACCTGCGACTTGAAAATGCGAATCTTCCGGAATTCCATAAGAACTTCGTGCATGGTGGAAGGGCGTTTATCGCGCTCCTTCTGCATCATTCGCAGGATCAGGCCAGCCGCCTCATCAGTAATATCATTGTTATGATATTGGACGGAGTCGGGTTTCTGATAGACGACCTTGTTCATCAGGTCGTTTGTATTCATTCCCGTGAAGGGTTTCTTAAACGTCAGCAACTCATAACAGGTGGTTCCGAAACTGTAAACGTCGGCTCGGGGATCGATTAATTCTCCCTTCAACTGCTCGGGCGACATAAAACTGGGCGTTCCCTGAGCCTTCCTTCTTCGATGGAACGTTCTTGCAAAAAAGCCTTTTTTCCACCTCTTCGAAATGGCGAAATCAATTAGCTTCAAATCTCCCGCGGCGTTCACCAGAATATTATCCGGCTTCACGTCGCAGTGAATCCAGCCATTGCCGTGCATGTACGCCAGTCCCGTGGCGCATTGCTTGAAGATTTTCGCGGCATGTTCCTTGATGAAATCCCGGTCTTTATCGAAGAGCCTCTTGCGGAGACTGCCGGAGGGGAAATATTCCATGATGAAAAACGGATTGGTCATCGACTTGTCCGTCTTCACGATTCGGATGATATTCTCGTGGCGGAGCTTGATGCCGATTTCCGCCTCGTGAAACAGAACACGGCGCTGCTCCTGATCGTCGGCGCGTTCCGGCAACAGGACTTTCATGGCGAAGTGGCGGTTGCTTTGCGGTTCGACGACTTCGAAGACCTGGGAAACCTGCCCGGTCTGAAGCAGCGAACGCAACTTGTAACCGCTGATCATCTCATTGATTTCGGCCATGTTGGCTTCTTCTCCCGTTATTGGCTTGTGCTACCAGTACTCTTCGAAATGAATATTGCCGCGGAATTTGAGCGTGGCATTATCCGCCGCGAAGCCCCGCTGTTCCAGAAGTTCGATAACTCCGGTGGTCTTGGGGAAGACTCTCTCGCCGGTCTGAGGATCCTTTTCGGGAACGCCAATCATCTTGGGATTTCCGCACAGGAACACGTGGGTGCTGGCCGGGTTGAGTTTCTCACCCAGATGAGCTTCCATCTGCCCACCGGTGATGAGATCCTGAATGTAGATTTTATGGGCGAGATTATCAGTCTCGCGAGTAGTTAAGGGAAGATACATGTAGTTGGGGAAGCGGGCCATCAGCTTCTGATGCGTTTCGTAATAGCCCAGATCCTTGCGAAGACGGACGCAGCAGGCGGAAAGAATTTTCCCCTGATGACCATTCTTGAGCAGTTGCCAGATCATATAGTTGTGAGGCGCTTCCCCGGTTCCGGTCGACAGAAGAATGACCGTATCCTCGGATTTCACACCTTCGAGGGTATAATGGCCGGTCACTTTCTCGCCGATGTTGAGGCGATCCCCCTCAGTGAGCATGAACAGACGTGGTGTCAGGACCGGGGCCTTCGTCGGTTCGCTGCCTTCGCGAACCAGAACGATATAAAATTCGAGAAATGGCTGGATCTCGACATCGAGTAGATTCTGTTTTTCGTCGAGAATGGAACAACTCAGCGAATAAGCCCGACGCATCAGCCGACTTTCGTCTTCCGGCTTCAGATTTTCCATCTGAGTCCCGGGAAAACGGGGCTCCCAGTTTCCCAGACCGAGCGAACAATACTGCCCGGGAAGAGCCACCGGCTTCGGGAAGTCCGGCTTCACCCGCAGAATCATCAGGTCGCTGTGAGTTTTTTTGACGCTGAAGACGGTACCGTTATACCGTCTCTGGCGTAATTCATCGATTTGAGCGGGTAGTAATCCCGTCATGGACTCATCCTAACTCGTCGGATCAACCTTACACCTTCGCAATGCTCTCGCGAAGGTATTTCACGCAGGCGGCCACGTCCTGGGTCGGCTCGTCATCATGATATTCGTATTCGATGCTCATGAAGCCACCAAATTTCACTTCCTTCAAAGCTTTTAGAACTTCGGGAACGTTCAGCACCCCCTTGGGATCGCCGAAGACGACATTGTGATCGGCTTTATTGTCGTTATCCTTGAGGTGGAAGCCGTAGTTCCGCTTGCCCATAATTTTAATCTGCTGCACTACGTCGAGCGGTTCGCCTATCAGCGCCATGCGAATCAGGTGACCGGTATCCAGACAGGTTCCAATCAGTTCATTGTGATCTTTCACCGCGGCCATAATCTGCTCGGCTGTCGTCCACAGTGCTTTCTCTTTTTTGGCCAGATTGGTCGGTCCGTGGGGATGGATGGCAATGGCGATCTTGTATTCTTCGCATAGCTTATCGAGCGAATCGAAACTGTCGCGGGAGGGATTGGCCGTGAGGTATTTCAGATCGATGCTTTTGGCGAAGTCGAAGAGCTTCTTGTTGGCTTCGTGATTTTTGGTGAAATTTTCCACGCCGAAAGAAATCGGAGTTACGCCGTGGTCTTTGCAGAGCTTCATCACCGCTTTGATCTTTTCCGGGCTGCTGTTGACCGGAAAGTGGCCGCTGTAAAATTCGACGTGAGGAATCTTGAGCGCCGAAATTTTCTCGATGGTTTTTTCGAGGCTGAACTTGCGGAAGGTGTAGGACTGAATGGAAAGGTGAAAACCGCCATCCTTTGCATCGTCTGCAAAGGCATTGCGTCCGAGAGCCAAACCGGCCAACCCAGCCACACCCATCTTCAGACAATCCCGACGGTGGAGAGAAACCGTATCGCGCAGCATGTGATTTTTCCTCAATTCGGGCGACAATTTCATTGTGCTTCGAACCGGAATTTCGGCCAGATGGGATTTAGGGGAAAGAGCGTTTAATCGGCGAATCTGAAAATCGAGTCGGGCAAGAACTCGTCATTTCAGGAAGGAAGGGGTCGCAGAATCACGATCAGCGGCTTAACATCCGGTTTGTTATCACCGCGCTGATCCAGAAACTGCCGACTCTCTTTACTTGGAAGCAGATTGGTTTTTTCAGACAATGGAACTACCAGGAACTGGTGGGCAATTTTGGCGTTACCGCGAATCCCCTGGGTTAACCGGCTGCCAGTATTCAATTCCAAGGGTTGCTTAGGATCGATTGGCGTAGAGACCTTACGATTAAGTTTCAGCTGCGCCGTCGGGACACCGATGGACCGGCTCAAACGTTCCAGATCCGATACCTGATGGGGGAAGAACACGAAGCTTCCGAAGAAGGTGTCCTCTTTGGTCTTGGAAGCTCGCAGAACATCGTCTTTACCCAACTGCTGCAATAGATTTGCGATCTCCGACTGGTTCAAACTCTCGGTGAAGAAGACCAATTCCAGAAGCTGCTTGCGTTTGAAAGCTTCAGCAATTCGTGAATCGACATGGCCAACTAAATTGCGAGCTTTAAGAGCCGTTTGAAGCGTTTCGGAAGCCTTGGCTATATCTCGGGTGAAGATATCCACTCGAACAATCTCTTCTCGGCTGAGTTCCGTAACCAACTTTTTGAACGGGTAATCCTGCTCGAGATCTTTGAGCGGAAAGAGGAGCGGCAAGCGTCCGGAGGGGGCGATATTGAACTGCACTTCGGAGCGGAACGGATTGGCCAGAATTTCATCGACTTCCCGGGGTGCGGGCAGGATTTCAGCCGTGGGTAGCGCTTCACGATTGGTTTCGGCACGCGGAATTTGAACGAGTTGGGGGCTCGACACAGTTTCGGGCGTTATCTCTGGTACCGTTGGTATTTGAACTACTCGAAGCTCCGGCTTGGATTGCTTTGCTAAATCGCCCGGGCTACCTTTGTTGGAGTAGAAAATTCCCACTCCGGCGAACAATAGTAAAGATGCGGCAATTGCAACGATTGTGCGAATTCTGCGGGCTGTACGGCCTACATTCGCCGGTTTGACAGAATTCAGCTTTTGAATCACCCGATTTTGGACAGAAATCGGCCGGGTTTCTTCCGTAGCGCGGCGAATAGCACCGCGCATAGTCAGGAATGCCGCGTGCAATTGGCCCGCTTCGGGGTTTTCCGCAATCAATCGAAGCGCCGAAGCCTTCTCGGCGGGGTTCAATTCCCCATCGATGTAAGCGGAAATCAGTTCTCGGTCTTTGGCTTTCAACATTTTTGGGTCAGGGTTCGATTTCCAATCGCTCCAGGATTGTCTTCAATTCTTCGCGGGCCCGGTGCAGCCGACTGCGAACCGTTCCGACAGGTATTTCCAATATCGAAGCAATTTCTTCGTAAGGAGTGTCTTCCACGTCCTTGAGCACAATAATCAATCGATGTTCGGTCGACAACATCGACAAAGCCCGCTGCACTTCAGCGGCTTTTTCCCGACGATCCAGCGGACGCGTGGGATCGGTCGAGCTAATTTCGCCGGCAATTTCAAGGCCGTTTTGATCTTCGCCCCGAATCGCTTCCACAGAAATCAAGGGCTTTTTGGATCTTAGAAAACTTACGGCCGCGTTAAAAGCTATTCGATAGAGCCACGTATAGAATTGCGATTCACCCCGGTATTTCGCCAAGGACTGAAAAGCACTAATAAAGGCTTCCTGACAGACATCCGCCGTATCTTCGGGGGAATGCAAAATCTGCCGGACGGACCGGTAAAGCCGGTCCTGATGGCGTTCGATCAGTTGGCCGTAAGCGGAGGTGTCGCCCCCTTTTGCCCGGCTCAAAAGCTCTGCATCGTCAGCAGCCACGGGTTACTCTGTAGGGAGAGACGGTTAAAGTATAAGGAAAGTTCCCGGAAAACATCATCGCTCGCCAAATCCCGGCGAAACACCTATAAATAGGTATACTAGATCAGTCAGCACACCACTTGAGCGGGTACATGGAAAGTCAGCAGATCGTCATTCGCGGTGCTCGCGAACACAATCTCAAGAATGTAGAACTTCAACTCCCCCGCAACAAGCTTATCGTTTTCACCGGTGTATCCGGGTCGGGGAAAAGCTCACTCGCTTTCGATACCCTGTATGCCGAGGGCCAGAGACGCTACGTCGAAAGCCTCTCCAGCTATGCCCGGCAATTCCTGGGTCAACTCCCCAAGCCCGACGTCGATTTTATCGGCGGTTTGTCGCCCACCATCTGCATCCAACAGAAATCGGCGGCCCAAAATCCCCGTTCCACGGTCGGCACAGTCACTGAAATCTCCGATTTCCTACGCGTTCTTTATGCTCGCATCGGGCTGGGCCATTGTTCTGAGTGCGGCCGACCGATCACAGCGCAATCCCGCGATCAGATGATCGAGCGGATTCTGGCCCTCCCCCCCGATTCGAAATTCCTAGTCCTGGCACCGATGGTCCGCGGCCAGAAAGGGGAATTTAAGGATTTCTTCGCCGAGCAATTGAAAAAGGGGTTTGTCCGCGCCCGTGTTGATGGCCGAATTGTCCGCATGAGCGACGATTTGAAGCTCGATCGAAAAATCAAACACTTCATCGAAGTGGTGATCGATCGGCTCGTCGCTAACGGGAAGAATCGTACTCGCATTGCCGAGGCCGTCGAGCAAGCCTTGAAGCTGGGCGGCAGCAACTGCATCATTTCGGTTGAAAAGGAAAAACTCAAAAAGCCGGCCGAAGCTACAGAAAGCGACGGGAACGAATACGAAGATATCCTGCTTTCCTCCGACTATGCCTGCACCCATTGCGGTATCAGTTACGAACCCCCCAGCCCGCAGTTGTTCAGTTTCAATTCACCCCAGGGAATGTGCTTGGAGTGCGATGGCCTGGGAACCCGTTTCGCCTTCGATCCCACTCTGCTGGTTCCCGACGAAGAGAAATCCTTTGAGCAAGGATGTTTCCCGATCGTTGGTCCTTTAAAGGGAATGGGCCGCTGGCGCAAACACATTTTCGAAGGGGTCGGAAAGACGCTCGGGATCAATCTGAAGACTCCCTGGAAAAAGCTCCCCGCGGAGCAACAAAAACTCCTCCTTTACGGCTCCGGCAAACAGCACATTACCTTCGAATGGAAGATGCGCGGCGGTAACATCTGGCGGCACGGCGGAGAATGGGAAGGGGTCATTCCTCAACTCATGACGAGCTTCAAGAAGACGGCCGCCGGGCCACGCCGTCACCAGCTCGAAAAGTACATGCGGGTGCAGAAATGCGCCGCTTGTGGTGGACACCGACTCAATCCCCAGGCTCGTGGCGTGCGCGTCGCCAATAAATCCCTGGTCGAGGTCGGTTCCACGCCCATTGGTGAGCTGAGCGAATGGTTTGAGATTCTTCCCAAAAAACTCGATGCGATTCAAAAGATTATTGCCGTCGATTTGTTGAAGGAAATTCGAAGCCGATTGACCTTTCTCCTCAATGTGGGGCTCGATTATCTGAATCTGGATCGCACGGCTCCCTCTCTGTCCGGCGGCGAAGCTCAACGCATTCGGCTGGCCGGGCAGATCGGTTCCGGCCTCGTGGGCGTGTTGTACATTCTCGACGAACCGAGCATCGGACTGCACCCGCGCGATAACGAACGACTGCTCGCCAGTCTCGAGCGGCTGCGCGACATGGGTAACACCGTCCTGGTTGTGGAACATGACGAAGACACGATGCGGCGCTGCGATTTTCTGGTCGATTTCGGGCCGGGACCGGGAGTGCGCGGCGGACAAATCGTGGCCGCGGCCTCGCCCGCCGAGGTGATGGCCTCCGGAGTCTCCCAAACTGGCCAATATCTTTCTGGAAAAATTCAGATTGAGATCCCCAAGGAACGAAAGGCTCCGGGGGCCCGGAAGATTTCCATTCGCGGCGCCCGACACAACAACCTTAAAGATGTCTCAGTCGATATTCCGCTGGGACTATTCGTAGTCGTTACGGGAGTCTCCGGTTCTGGCAAAAGCTCCCTCGTGAACGAAGTTCTGCTGGAAGGTTTGCGATCGCTGGGACGGGAAGCCAAACAGGAAAAGTCGGAGGAAGAGGAAGAGCACCTGATCGAAGATCAGGTCATCGGTACGCGCTGCGATAAACTTTTAGGCGCCGATGAAATCGACAAAGTGATCGACATCGATCAGAAGCCGATCGGGCGGACGCCTCGCTCGAATCCGGCGACATACATCAAGCTTTTTGATGAAATTCGCAGTCTTTTTGCTCAAATGAGCGAATCTAAACTGCGCGGCTACCAGCCGGGACGCTTCAGCTTCAATCGTCCCGGCGGCCGTTGTGAGAGCTGCGAAGGGAATGGCTCGAATAAGCTCGAAATGGACTTCCTGGCCGATGTCTGGGTCACCTGCCCGGTGTGCGAAGGCAAGCGCTTCAATCGGGAAACTCTTCAAGTTCGCTATCGCGGCAAGAATATTTTCGAAGTACTGGATATGGACGTGCAGGAGGCTCTGCAGCACTTCGAAAACGTTCCCAAGGTCCGCGCCATGCTGCAGACACTGCATGATGTCGGGCTCGATTACATCAAATTGGGGCAGGCTTCCCCCACCTTATCTGGCGGCGAGGCTCAGCGCATAAAATTGGCACGCGAACTCTGCCGACGAAGCACCGGCAAAACGCTCTACATTCTCGATGAACCGACCACCGGCCTGCATTTTGAAGACATCCGCAAGCTTCTGGAAGTGCTGCATGGCTTCACAGCGGCGGGCAATACCGTTCTGGTGATTGAGCATAATCTGGACGTTATCAAAACGGCGGACTGGATTATCGATCTGGGACCAGAGGGGGGTAAACGGGGCGGCGAGATCGTCGTGACTGGCACACCGGAAACTGTGGTCGCCTGCAAAAAATCGCACACCGGACAGTCACTCGCTCCATTCTTCCAGAAGAAGAAACTCAACGGAAGGCCGACGAAGCCCACCGCGGAAAAGACTCGCGCGGTAAACGAGCGCATCACTCATATTTGCGTCACCGGAGCTCGCCAGAACAACTTGAAGGATCTAACCGTCCGGATACCGCGAGAAGAAATGTCGGTCTGTTGCGGACCCAGCGGTTCCGGGAAAAGCACTCTGGCCATCGACACGATCTATGCCGAAGGCCAACGGCGGTATGTGGAAAGCCTTTCCAGTTACGCCCGCCAGTTCCTGGGACAGGTTCAAAAACCCCGGGTAGAATCGGTCAGCGGGCTTTCACCAGCTATCAGCATCGAGCAGAAAACCACCAGCCGCAGTCCCCGTTCCACAGTGGGAACGATCACGGAAATCTACGATTATCTCCGCGTTCTGTACGCCCGGCTCGGCCAACCCTACTGCCCCAATTGTCAACTGCCGATCGGCACTCAATCGGCCGATGAGATCATTGCCAAAGTTATGGCACTTCCTGAAGGCAGTAAGCTGTATATCCTCGCGCCGCTCGAGCCGCGCGGCCAGGAAACCTACCAGATTCTCTTCGATGAAATACGATCCGGAGGTTACGCCCGCGTTCGCGTTAACGGTAAAACTTATCCCATCGATTCGCCTCCCGATATCGATCATCGTCGCAAGCATTTGATTGAAGTCGTCGTCGACCGTAACGTGGTGAAGTCGGGGAATCGCGGCCGAGTAGCCGAGAGTATCGAAAAGGCCTTGGAGATGGGCAAAGGGGTGATGCACATCGCCCATGTCGACGACACCAAAGACGAGACCAAGTGGAAAGTAGAGCAGTTCAGCCAGCATCTGGCCTGCAGCAAGTGCGGCACCAGTTACGATCGCTTGAATCCCCATAACTTCAGCTTTAACAGTCCGCTCGGGTGCTGCCCGTCCTGCGAGGGCTTGGGAACCCAAAAGGGGGCGAACACCAGCAATATCATTCGCAACCCTAGCTTGTCGATTCGGGGCGGAGCCATTACAGCCTGGCCTCGGCTGGACACCGATAGCCCGTTTTTGCCGATTGCAGAGGCGATTTGCGAGCATCTGGGTATCGATTTGGATTCGCCATTGAATACCGTGCCGCAAGCGGCGAGCCGCCAATTGATCTACGGCACTGGTAGCGAGTGGATCTCCCTTCCCAAGGGATCGCCCTTGAGTCGGATTCAATACAAGGGGATTGTTCCGGCTATGGATGAAGCCACCCGCGTGAGCTTCGTCTATCGCCAGCGCTTGACATCGCTAGTCGATGAAGTGGCTTGCAGTGCCTGCGCCGGATCGCGGTTACGGGCCGATGCAGCGGCCACACGTTTCCAGAATCTGACCATCGGCGAACTCGGAAATTTACCGATCTCGCAAACCTTGAACCTATTCAAGACTTTGAAATGGACGAAACGGGAAATTCAGATTGCTGGCGAACTCCGTCGGGAAATCCAGAACCGCTTACAATTCCTCGATGATGTGGGACTCGAATATCTGACCCTATCCCGACCCGGGCCAACTCTATCGGGTGGCGAAGCGCAGCGCATTCGATTGGCTTCGCAAATCGGCAGCGGCCTCACGGGCGTACTCTATGTTCTGGATGAGCCGACCATCGGACTTCATCCGCGTGACAACGCGCGATTGCTGAAAGCACTGCAAAAACTTCGGAATCTGGGGAATACTCTACTTCTCGTCGAACATGATCGCGAAGTGATCGAGTCAGCCGATTATCTACTCGACTTCGGACCGGGTGCGGGAGATCGCGGCGGCGAAATCACGGCCGAGGGCACCCCCGCGAAAGTCATCAAAAATCCCAAATCACTAACCGGTAATTACCTTTCCGGCAGTAAATCGATTGCGATTCCTCTCAATCGACGGCTAGTGCGTGGCAAGGCGAACGGACTGCCCAATTCCCTCGATGGAATCTCCTACGCGGAATCAAAAAAGCCGACCCTATTAATCCAGGTGCGCGGCGCCCGGCAGAATAATCTGAAGAATATTGACGTCGAAATCCCGCTTCGAAGTTTCGTGGCCGTCACAGGAGTGAGCGGTTCGGGTAAGAGCACATTGGTTAACGAGGTCATCTACAACACGTTGGCTCGAAAACTGAATCGGGCCAGCACGCCTACGGCCGCGCACGATGAAATCACCGGACTGGATCAAATCGACAAAATCATCAATGTCGACCAAGATCCGATCGGCAATTCCCCGAGTTCTAACCCCGCGACCTATACCGGCGTTTTCGACCACATCCGCCAGCTCTTTTCACAGATGCCCGAATCGAAACTACGCGGCTATACACCGCGACGTTTCAGCTTCAATCAGCCGGGGGGCCGATGCGAAACCTGCGAGGGTAATGGCCAGAAGCGTATCGAAATGCATTTCCTACCCGATGTCTGGATCGAATGCGACACCTGCAAGGGGGCTCGCTACAATCCCGAGACGCTGGCAGTGAAGTATAAGGACAAATCGATTGCCGATGTTCTCAATATGCGTGTGAATGAAGCTCTCGAACTGTTTGGAAACATTCCCAAACTCCGTTCGATTCTGCAAACGCTTTCGGATGTGGGATTGGATTACGTCTCGCTCGGCCAACCCGCCCCCACACTCTCCGGCGGAGAAGCTCAACGGGTGAAGTTGGCCGCCGAGCTAAGCCGCCCCAACACGGGCCGGACAATCTATTTGCTCGACGAACCGACGACAGGCCTGCACTTCGATGACATTCGCAAACTTCTGGATGTTCTGCATCGCCTCGTCGATTTGGGGAACACTGTACTGGTAGTCGAGCACAATCTCGACGTGATAAAAACCGCCGATTGGGTCATCGACCTCGGCCCGGAAGCAGGCGCGAGCGGCGGACGAGTGATAGCTGCCGGCACACCGGAGGAGGTTGTGCTCCAGATGCAGGAGGCCCGCAAGGCAAAGCAGCCCTTTTCGCAGACGGCTCCTTTCATCGAAACAGTGTTGGCCGCCGGGCCATTGGAATATCGACCGATCTTCGATCCCAAAACGCTTACGGAAAAGCGGGAGAACGACGTCGACCTCGAAAAAGTGGGCAAAGATGCTCTACTCCCCTGGCAGGTGGATGGTCGAAAGTGGCATACTCAGGACCGGGTGACCACCACGGGAAAACCGGCGAAGTGGGAAGGCCAGATTATCAATTGGGTAGAAGAGCGCATTCATGAACTGGGGGAATTCTCGCCAACTGACTGGAGCGAGAGAACGGTGGTAGAGATCGCCGG
The DNA here is from genome assembly GCF_018398935.1 of Telmatocola sphagniphila. Lineage (GTDB taxonomy): Bacteria > Planctomycetota > Planctomycetia > Gemmatales > Gemmataceae > Telmatocola > Telmatocola sphagniphila. The sequence goes on from NZ_CP074694.1 coordinate 4,234,630, forward strand.
TAAACCGAAGAGCCTGGGTTGGTTCTTCCATGCTCACACCGGGATGGAGTGGCTAACGCGATTAGTGTTCCGTGTGGCTCGCAATACCTTTAAGGAAGAAGCTCTGATTGCCAAGCTGGGTATCAAACCGCTCGATCAGACGCCGGAATTGAAGGTACAGGTTTATTCCAACGAGCAGCGCGTGAATGTCGAAAACCGTAAAGGTCCCTGGCAGGAAGTCTGGATGCTGGTGAATAACCTCGGGGAGATCAACACCCCGGCCTTCCGGGATTTTCTCAAACAGGCGGTTGGAGCGTTTGGTAAGAATATTCAAACGATGCAGACCTCCATCGAGGATGTCATGCCCTGGAAGAAGGATGGTCGCAAGTGGCACCTGGGAGATAAAGGCTTCCCGGTCGGCAAAAAAGTCCGCTGGGATAAAACGCTCCTTCCACAACTTTTGGATTTAGTCGAACGAACTAGCCGGAAGGTTCGCTTCGAATGGGATACTCGAGATGCAGTATCCATCAAGCTGGAGGAAAACAACCGAACCTGGATTCGTATTCGAAGCAAGGATGCCGATTCACTGAGTTTTCGAATCTGGACCAAGCCGGGGATCATCAATTTGAATTCGCTGGAGGGAATCGGTCGAGAATCGGATGTCAGCCGGGATCGGGCCGACGGCACCGAAGTGATCCTGATCGGCCTGCAAAATTCGTCGCAGATGCCGACAGCGAAACTGTCCGATATCCTGAAAGTTTCACGGCAAGGACTGCTCGAACTATCTCAGACGAGTGCGGATTGAATAAGTGTCCATGCCGCTTCCACTTTTGGCCGCACATATCTCCGATGGAGTGCTGCAGCCGATTCCGCAAATTGTCGGAATCGCAGTCGCGGTTGCCCTGCTAGCCTTTGCCTTGAGAAAACTCCGGGATGACCAAATACCCCGCGTGATTCTCTGCACTGCTGTATTTTTCATCGCCTCACTCATTCACATACGCATCGGCCCCACCAGTGCCCATTTGCTGCTCAATGGGCTGATCGGAATTCTGCTGGGATATCTGGCAATCATTCCGATTGCGGTCGGACTTTTCATGCAGGCCGTGCTGTTTGGTCACGGGGGTTTTCTGGTTTGGGGTATGAATTGCTGTATCTTCACTCTCCCGGCACTTATCGCCCCCTATTTATTCAGCCGACTGCAAAATGCCGACGACTACGGCGGCCCAGTCTCACTGCCCTTTACACTCGCTTTGGGGGCTTTGCTGCAACCCATCCTTACTCTTCCGATCTGGTTGGTCACTCAGATGGCACGATTGCAGCTGAGCCGGAAATCATTTTTTCCGGCCGCTTTTCTGTGCGGTTTTACGACGGTCATGCTGACGGTTTTTCTCAACGGTTTCGTGCTGGTAGCTTTCGGGAATGCCGATTGGCGCTGGATTGCAGCGATTGTTGTGGCGGGGCACTTACCGCTGGCATTTGTGGAAGGCATTATCGCCGGGTTTGCCTGTGAGGCGATGTTGAAAAACAAACGCCCCTAACAGGAGTTGAAGCAGAAGCACAACTGACTCTAACTCGAATCGATAAGCGATTACGCTAAAAACCTGAAACGATTTCAGAACCCGCTCGAGTACCCAGAGCTCGCCAAGTCGGAAGCGCTATGGAATTGGTGATGAAATGGACCGAACCATCCATCATCAGCGCATTAACGCCGCCTGTATGATAACTGCGGGCCGTGATGGCCGAATATGTGCTGAGATTGGCCGTTTTCCCTTCCCGGCGACTGGTGAAATCGACATCGTATGTTTGTCCACCCGATGAGAGCAGCACTTGAGTATTCGGCGTGAAAGTTGTGGTGAAACAGGATTGACTGCTCCGGGCATCAATCCACTCGACATGCCCAGCCCCTGATTTGAAAGTACCTCCATACGGTATAAGATCGCTGGGCGAGGACGGAATCGGTGCTCCGGGACTCGCGGGTAAACCTCCATCGCGAACCAGCATGGTAAACGTTTTGCCTTCAGACATGCCTAGAGTACTACTGGTTCCGTCCACGAGATCCGCAAATCGTGTTTTCCTATTCATCCCGATGGCGCCATCCCCGGTATTCCCGGTGACCGGATCGTAAACGAACCAACTTCCCACGCTCATGAGATAATTCAGCGGATAAGGGGCCGTTGCACTTGACTGAGGATGATCATTGATTTCAGCAGGACACATCAGCAAGGCCACACGATTCACGGCCATCGCCTGCCCATCGCTCGATTGCGAGAAGTCGACGAGTTTTTCCAGATTGTCCTGCTCAATGTAAGGTAAGAGGTGTGTCTGCGCGGACCAGGGATCTCCTATTTTGCCTACGGGGACATCTCCTTGAGTCGGGAAACTCCCCTGTGAGGATTCGTAGTTATGCAGCGCCAGTCCCCACTGCTTGAGATTATTCTGGCAACGCATTCGTGCAGCGGCCGCACGAACGTTCTGCACGGCCGGCAATAGCAAGCCGATTAAAATCGCAATAATCGCGATCACCACCAGTAATTCGATCAGAGTAAAGGCTTGGCGTTTCAGTGGCTTCCTCATCTCATCACTCTTTCGTATTCTGATTGCGGAAAATAATTGCTCGACGCACGGCCGGGGGAATGGGGGCATCCTTCCCTTTGATTGCACGCCAGAGGATTTCGTTCAGTTCGAAATCATCGACCAGATCGTAATCGCTAAAGTCCATTTTCGCGGATCGATCTGCCCCATACGCGGTCATTCCATTCTTGCGATTCAAATCAATTTGAGCTCCGACATGCTTGTACTCGGTTAGATCCATCCTGTCGGTGAAGCTGTCGAACATCGGTCGGGCCGAGGCATCGTACTGACTCAATGGCGGCAGGCCGAGAATCAACTCCATGGTGCGAATCATGCTGACCGTCGAATACATTGTGCTGTCGAGATATTTTCGCTTCGTAAAAGGGGAGATCACCAGGCCCACGGTTCGCTGGGCGTCTACATGGTCCGGTCCGTTTTGAGCATCGTCTTCAATGACGAAGATCGCTGTTTCTTTCCAAAGCGGTCCCTTCGAGATTTCTTCTACGATCTGGCCTAAAGCCAAGTCGTTGCTGGCAACGCAGGCTTCCGGTGTGAACGCTTTGGGTGAGGTTCCGGAGGTATGATCTTCGCCCAAACTCATGATCATCATTCGCGGCATGTTCCCGGTTTTCAAAAAGGCCCGATATTCTTTCAAGAAGATTTCGGCATTTTCGGTGTCGCGAACATTTCCAGTGACTTCTTTCGATACTCCATAATTCGGGCAGATATGATCGATCAGTCCTGGAACCCGCGCTTCCATGCGGGCACCCCCCTTACCATCGGAAACGCGCTTGCCGTATTCCCCATAGTTTCGATAGCTTACACCGGCTCTTTTGCAGGCGTCCCAAAGGTAACCCGACGGTGCATTGGAGAGATTCCCTTCGTCGTCGTCTTTCACTCCGGGTCTTCGAGAATAGGTGAGGTGCCAATCCCGCGCGATGTAATCGGTGTGATAGGCCATCGTACTCCAGGGATGCCCATCGACGCTGACCTGGCCGTTGCAATAGAGGTTGTCCAGCAGTACGAATTCCTCGGCCAATTTGTGATGGTTCGGGGTGATCTTCTCGCCGAACATGGTTAAACTGGCATCCCCATTACCCTTTTTCATATCTCCGAAAACCTGATCATAGGTTCGGTTTTCCTTGATGATGTAAAGCACGTATTTGATCGGACTTGGGTCTCCAACTTTCGTAGGAATGGCGGTTTTAACGGGATAAGGTGCTGAAGTCAGTTGCTGATCGGAATAGGGGCAGTTCCGGTAAACTTGAGCCGTATACTCCTTCAAAGCTTTGCGATCCGGGATCGGGACAATGGAAAGCGCACCGCTCATCGTCGTTCCCACATAGGGGTACGGCATTAGTTTTTTGGCTATCGTTTTGACGATATCCTTTTCTTTGGATTCCAACTGTTCTTTGGTGAACAGGGGATTGGCTTTCGATTGCAAGCCTTTACCAACGCCCACCAGAAGGTTTTTATTATCGGGTGTGACGGCCACGGATGTGGGATACCAGCCGGTGGGAATAAACCCTTTTATTAAACTCTTATCTTCGTCTTCGATATCGATCGCTACCACACAATTGTTATCGGCATTGGCAACGTAAAGAGATTTCCCGTCTGGCGAAATGGCCAAGGCACAAGGAGTACTTCCTTCCGGTGCTTTCGGAAACAAAGTTGTGGAAATCACTTCGGTGACGACACCGCGTTGAGTATCGATCGCACACACCGTATTGCTGGAGGCGCAGGCTACAAACAAGCGATTGTCCAAGGGGTGGGCAACCATCTGATTAGGATGCTCGCCGACAGGAATTTTAGCGGTAATTTTCAAAGATGTCGGATCAACAACGAGAACTTGTCTTCCGCTCCAATCCGAGACATAAAGCAAGCTGGCCCGGACTGGAGCAATGATATCGTAAGGTCGGCCTCCCAAATGGGAGTGTTTCTTGTTCGCGTCCTGAAAATTCGCAACTGTTAGATTCCCGTTATTGATATCGAGCGTATACAACGCCTTTCTTTTTTCATCCAGGCACAAACCGCTCAGGAAAGACTTGGAATCGGGCTCGGCGTCCAGCAGTTTCAGCAGTTCGGGCATCGAAATTTTGCTGAGATCGGCCTCGGCGGGACTGGTCGATTTGAGAGAGTTTTCCTTCAAGTCGAAGGTATGAACCAGACCAACGCCCCCTCCCGACCACCAAACTTTAGATTCCTCTTTATTGAGTACGAGACCGAACCAGCTATTTCGCGTCGACGGTTCACTAACTATTTTCCCAGCGGAATAATCGATCAGATACAAGTGATGCGTGTTAAAGCCGCTTGTCGCCACGAGGGCATGGCGATTGTCCTGAAGCGGGATGATATTCAAAGGAAGATCGGTTGTTTCCACATGCTTGCCGGCGGGGGTCAGATGCCAGCCGTTCGGCAGAAGAAACCCCGTGGAAGTCGGCCCGACATATCTGGGTTTCGAGTTCGCGGCGTCTTGAGCCTGCAAACTCGCTAAGGGCCCAAGTAGCAAGAAGACTGTTAATAGACGCGACATGCTAGATGCCCCCGGATTCTCAAAGATGTTCTCGGGATGATCTACACAGTGGGGTGGGAAAAAGAATTCGCTTTGACTCGCTTTGAGCGGAATTCAAGGAATCCTCACAGTCGATTTGGCTTTCAAGGGAAAGCGAAAGGTTTTCACCTAACCAGAGGGATCGCGGATAGACTCAATTCTGAAAGACTGAAGAAGATTCGATGTCAAATTAAACTTGGCCTTTCTTTACTTGAGACATTGCTTAGGACTTCTTTGATGTAATTTTTTATTAATTCCCATGAGTGCCAGTATGAACCTCACTCCTCGTCTCCGACGACGTCGTGCGTTTACATTGATCGAACTGTTGGTCGTTATCGCGATTATTGCAATTCTGATCGGATTGCTGCTCCCAGCCGTACAAAAAGTTCGCGAGGCCGCAGCCCGTATGGCTTGCTCGAACAATCTAAAGCAGCTTGGACTGGCCGCTTTGAATTACGAAAGCAGCTACGGGTTACTGCCCGCCAGCTTCACGGTGGATGCCACCCCCGGTCTCTCGGCGTATCCAGCCGTTGTGCACGGTTGGGGCATTTACTTCCTGCCCTACATCGAGCAGGGAAATATTTATTCCCAGTATAATTTCAAACAACCGTTCGTAGACACGCACTTTTCCAATAACGTTGCAGTAATTTCGAACTACATCAAGATCATGAACTGCCCATCCACGCCGCGCATGGGCACGACTTTCTCCGATACTTATGCAGGCTTCCCATTCAGTGCGAGCGTAGCCGACTATGCACCGGACGATGGTATCAATGGCGGTTCTTCACTAACCAACTTCGGTTATCCTTCTACCGCTACTCTGCAAGTTGGCAGTGCGATGCGGCCCAATATCAAGGGCCCAGCCGCCATCCTGGCGGCCTTTGGCGTGGTACAGAGCACCCAGAACACGATGCTGGCCGTGACCGACGGAACTTCGAACACAATTCTGTTAAGCGAAGATGCCGGACGCCCCACGCATTATGTAAACGGCCAATTGATCCCTAATTCCACCTCCAATGGATTCGGTTGGGGTGATTTGCAATCTGAATATGGTCTGGACGGGACCAACCCGGTCATGGGATCGAATGGCTATTGGCAGGACATTCAACCCGGAAGTTGCGTGATCAACTGCTCGAACGATAACGAAACTTATTCTTTTCACACCGGAGGGGCCAATCACGTGATGTCGGATGGCTCTGTGCAATTCATCAAGCAGTCGATTGCTCCCCGCGTTTATGCTGCTTTGGTGACGGCCGCTGGTGGCGGGTTGATTCCCGAAGAGACCAGCCCAAGTCCCAACTAATTTCTTTAAAGTTCAAACTTCGAGTTGAAGAACAGAAAAATGATTAAGCTTCGATGTATCTCATTGGTCTGTCTATTTTGGGCGATGGTCGGTTGCGATGGCCCGCCCAAATTCGCCCCGGCCATTCCCGTGAAAGGGGAAGTTTTCTTCAAGAAGACGACTCCGGCGGATGGGGCATTCATTGTCTTTCAGCCGAAGTCCCCCGAATTGATGAAATCCATGGGAGGTCGGGCGCCGTCGGCCCATGTTAGAGAAGACGGATCTTACGAGTTGACAACCTACATGGATAAAGATGGGGCTCCCGAGGGAGAGTACAATGTTACCATCGTTTGGGAGAAGGCTCCCAAAGAGGCCAAAATGGTAATCAACGATCGAGGTGCCGGTCCCGATCGACTCCAGGGCAAATACGGGAATCCTTCGGCTCCCAAATTGTCTGCAAAAGTCGAAGCGGGTAAAAGCAACAGTTTCCGCTTCGAAGTCGAGTAGAGCCTGTTTCTCCAAACGCTTCAAATTCTCTGAATTGCGGCTGCCAACTTGCAGCGGCAATTCTTCCCTTCGCGAATTCCATTCATCTTGACAGTTTTTACCCCTTCTGCGAATCTGCGTCATTCGATCGGAAGGAGCCGAAGAATGATGGTTTCTCTAAGAACGCAACGCTCGCTGAGCCTGGTTATGCCCGCGTACAACGAGGAAGCGGTAATCGAATTGGCCGTGCGGGAAGCCGACGAAGCTCTTTCCACTTTAGGGATCGCCTACGAAATCATCGTTGTGGACGACGGCAGCCGGGATGCGACCGCCGCGATCGTGACCGATCTCGAATTTCCGAATGTTTTCCTGGTTCGCCACGAGACTAACCGGGGTTACGGCGCCGCCTTGCGGACCGGGTTCGAATCGGCACGGGCCGATTGGGTGGCTTTCACCGATGCTGATGGCCAGTTCCACCTGGAAGACTTGGCGCTGTTGTTTGAAAAAACCGATACCGATTCCATTGTCGTCGGCTACCGCATTGACAGGCAGGATCCCTGGCAGAGACGCTTCTATTCCTGGGGCTACAACAAACTGATTCGCCTGATGCTGAAAACCGGCGTTCGAGATTGCGATTGTGCTTTGAAGCTGTTCCGCCGCGATGTCCTCATGGATATTTTACCGACTACTCGCGGATTCTTCGTAAATGCGGAGATGATCTGCCGGGCTCGGGCTCTCGGGGTCAGCATCGGTCAGGCAGGCGTCCGGCATCGGCAGCGTCGTAAAGGGGAAAGTAAAGTCTCCCTAATGGATATTCCCCGGACGCTGCGCCAATTGATTCCCTTCTGGTGGTCCCAGCGCGTTACTCCTCAACCGGTTTATCAAGTTACCCATGCCGTTTACAATTTGGGCTACCCCGCTTTGCGGGCTCCGCTGCATCAGCCCAAAAGCGAGCCGCAAAAACGTGCCGCCTGAGCGTCTTCCTGCTTGTAATCCCCTGCCGGATCGTGTCTACTGATAGGCGCGATGAAGAACTTTTTCGATCCCATGAATTTGAATTGGGAAGCCCGGTTGAATGTCACTGTAGAAGTGATGAAGGAACTGAGCTGCGCACGCGATCCGCAGGCGATGAATCAGGTTTACGCCCGCCGGATGAGCCAGCTTTTCCCGACCGATCGGATCATTTCACTCAGCCGCCGCGGCCTCAATCCTCCCGCGGTGAAAGTCACCCGCTACAACCTCTGGCCGAACATCGTCAATCCCTGGAAAGAGAACGGTAAATTACCGATCATCGAAGGCGGTTTCTTCGGCGAGTTGATTTACAACAACGCTCCCGTCATCATCGACGAATTGAAAATCCCTCCGGATGACCCGGCGGCGGAGTATCTCGAGAATCAGCAATCTCTGCTCGCAATCCCCCAGTACGATCAGGGGGAGGCTCTTAACATGGTCATTGCAACTCGGGAAATGCCGTTTGCTTTCCCGCACGAGCGATTTCCCGATCTGGTCTGGATGAGTAACCTGTTTGGCCGGGCGACCCAGACAAGCGTGCTGACGGAGAAATTGCAAGAAGCCAAGGCCGCCAGTGACTTTGAGATTCAGACGATTGGGCGAATGCAACATGCTTTGCTCCAAACGAATCTCCCCAAGATTCCCACACTCGATCTGGCCGTCCACTACCAGACTTCCTCGAAGGCCGGCGGCGATTACTACGATGTCTTTCCACTCCCCAAAGATCGCTGGGGCATTCTGATCGCGGATGTCAGTGGCCATGGCACATCGGCAGCGGTTCTCATGGCCGTGGTCCATTCTCTGGCAAAAACCTACACGGGGCCGCCGTGGCCCACTGGCTTGCTACTTTCATCGCTGAACCAACACCTGGCCCGGCATTTCACGCGGCCGTTCGGCTCTTTCGTGACGGCTTTTCATGCGGTCTACGATCCGAACCAGGGCACGCTGCACTACGCGAATGCCGGGCATATTCCGCCCCGACTTTTTCGCTGTTCAACGCAGGAACGGCTGGAATTGGGGAGTACACCCCGCTTGCCTCTGGGAATCACCGAAAAGGCGGAATACCCGGAACAGATCGTGGAGTTAACGCCGGGCGATCAGGTGTTGTTCTTCACCGATGGAGTGATTGAAGCGACCAATTCCAACGGGGATTACTTCGGTATTGAAGGGATTGATAACGCTTTGTCGTCCTGTCCTGTGGGCGCTCAGGCGATGTTGGATTCGGTTTTAAAGGATCTGGCGGCGTTTACCAATGATGCCCCGCCCAGCGATGACCGCACGCTTCTGGCCGCCAAGTTCATGCGGTTGACCTGAAGATTCTCAGGGGGCTTCCCAGCGGACGGGAACTTTAATCGTTCGCGGTAGCGGGTCTTTAATCTGAATTTGCAATTCGGTTTCACCCGTTTTTAAATTCTCGGTTTCCAGGGTCACTTTCACACTCGCGTACCCTTCGGCGAGCGCGAATTTGGTTTGCAAATTGGGCAGTTCGCATTCGATTTTGTCGATTTCGAATTTTTTGCCTTCCTCCCTCGCCCGCAGCAGCAGGCGTCCGACGACGGCCTTCTGGCCCTGAACCCAACGAAGCGTCAATTTCTCCGGCTGGACTGCAATGCTGTTGGCCGCGTTTTTAACCAGCCGTATGGGAATCTTCAATTCGGGATAATCGGGATCCTGAGTATCGAGAAGGAGAATATCGGAATACTCCCCCACGGGCATATTGGCCTTGGTTTTGAGCTCGATGGTCTGTGTCCCGGAAGCGTCGATGAGCCCGATATGAGTTTCCAGAAAAGTGAGGCTGGTGCGAACGGCTCGTACCGCTTTGGGTTGAGCTCTCCGGTCGTGGAGAACAATTTTGGTTTCAAATGTCGATTCAAAATTCCCGGCAATCTGCACTGGCGTGATTTCAAGTTCCCGGGTCAATTGAGCCGTGAAAAGGATCTCCTTTTCGTAGCTGTTCCCCGACTGAGAATACTGGACCGTAGCTTTCCATTGATTTGGGCCGGAGTTCTGGGTGATGGTATTCAGAGAAAATTCGAGAGTCGTCGATTGACCCGCCGGCAGCTTTTTCTGCCCGATCTTTGGCTGTTGGCAGCCGCAAACCGTGACAATATTGGTGATTTCTACCGAGTCGGCCGAGTCGTTTTTCAACTGAATAGTTTTTCGCAGAATCGTGCCCGTCTTGACGGCCCCAAAATCGTGCCTTGTGGTGTCGAAGGTCAGTGGCGGGTTCGCCTGGGTTAGAAACAGCCAGAATAGTAGGTTAGCAATCATTCACTAGAAATAATCCCCCGCATCCGGATGTGCAAGGCGAGCTTAAAGCTTCTCGGGACGGAATTTGGCAGAAATTTATCAAACGATGGCGGTTTTTGCCCCGTTTGAATATTTGCAGTCGCTCCCCGGGGCCTTTTGGGCGACATTCAAAAATATTTTGGAAAATATCGCATTCCGCGCGAACCTGAAGCTTTTCAAAAGCATCTCAGGGGTATCGTTACCCGGTGAATTGGGAAAATTTTCGACGAAATGTCGCAAGATTTGAATCTTGCGGCGTTATAATCTTGAAGATTCCCGCGCCTCAAGGTGCGAGGTATTTTTTTGTTCGAGGAAGAGAGCACTCTCTTCACTCCTTGTTTACTGGAGGATTATCCATGGCGATCATCAACCAAAACGCGGCGATCAATCTGCAAGCCAATCTGGCCCTGCGGAATCGTAACGTCGTTGTCGGTATGATGGGTCAGGACTCCTCCAGCCTGTCTCATTGGCGACTTCTGTCGCCACATATGCCGGAGACGATTTATTCGAGTGAGCTACCCACTAAACGCAGTGGGAAACCCACACGAGTCGGTCGACTCGCAGACGCATGTGATGTTGGTTGTGCCGGGCGTTCGTTTACCGTACCGATCCCAGCAGGTGATAGGACGAGTTTTACGAACAGGACCGTAGTAGGGACGTCCCGTTTAGACCGCTCAGTGGATTATCGCGATTGCCAATCGAACGATACTCCCGGTCAAAAACAGGGACAATTGCAAGGTAACTTGCAAGTCTCGATAACGGCCCCAGACCAGGGCAGATAAGGAACGGCGTTATAGACATCATCTACTAAATTTGGTCCTCACTGACCTGGGCGAAGGCTTCTGACGAAGCGAAGAACCCTTTCAGACAAGTACCATTCGATGGGGATGATAGGTCGATAACGCGACCCCGACAACCGACTACGATTCCCGATTGGAATTGCGTGAATTGCTGAAAACAGCCGATTTCACCGGTCCGCCTGCCTCCGCAAGCAACCGCTGAATACTCTCGTTTCTCCGCACTTCACAACGGCTTCCGGACCTCGGCATTTGCGCCGAAATCCGATAGCCAACCGCCGATGACACCCGCATTCATCACACTGCCGGGATAGCTGCTTCGTAGAGCGAAGCGAGCTGATGAATCCCGCAATAAGGCAGGGAATGCTCCGGTGCAGGTCCAGTGCTTTCTTCCGCTATTTGATCCGGGAAGGAAGGACTGATCCCGTCTGGCGGTCCAAACAAAATTCATGGATCGAGACAGGAAATAATGATGAGCTGGACGGAAGTGACGGAACTGGTGCTGAAAGCACAAAATGGCGACCGAGCAGCGTACGGAACGCTGGTGGAACGCTTCCAGGGCGTGGTCTTCGCCACGGCGATGACCCGCGTTCAGGACACCAATGAGGCTCAGGAACTGACCCAGGAAGTGTTCGTGCATGGTATGCGAAAGCTGCCACAGTTGCGCGACCCGCGCTGCTTCGCGGGTTGGCTGCGTCGAATCGCGGCACGCATGGCCATCAACCGCCTGACCCGGAAGGGGCTGGTGCGTGGTAGCGAACCGGAGTTTCTCGATTCGGTTCCCGGCCGGAGCGAATCTCCCCTGGAATCGATCGAACGGTCGGAAGCCAAGGAAGAACTGCGGGAAGGCCTGAAGCAGCTGAAGCCGCTCGATCGGGAGACGCTGGAAGCCTTCTACCTGCGCGGCCGGTCGCTCAAGCAGATGAGCCGGGAATTCGAAACTCCCGTGGGAACGATCAAACGTCGGCTCCACGTGGCTCGCCTGCGACTGAAGGATGTCCTGGAGGATGGCCGGCAGGACACTCCGAATGAAAACATCCCGGCGAACCGCCCGCGCCGGATCTCCAGTAAGCAAAAAGCGTTAGCCGTTTAAAGGAAAAGGACGAGGGAATACCTCGTCCTTTTCGCGTTAATTCACTTTTCGATAGCCCCCTTATCAGGGGGTGCCCGGCGGCATGTACAACTTGGTGCCCACCGGCAATTCCGAACTTTCGTTCACCGAAATATTGTACTTCTTGATCGACTGCCAGGCGCTTTCGTTCCCGAGCACGCGACGGGCGATATCTTTCAAAGTTTCGCCGTTGCCCTGCACGGTATAAACCCGCAAGCTGGCGAAAGGATCATTTGAGTTGGACTTCTCGTCCCGATTGTCCACGCTCGGCGGAGGAGACAGATCGCGACGATCAGAAGCCGGAGTAGTCAGGGAAGTCGTCTTGATGTTGCTCACGGGTACGAACTTGCCGTGGTTCTGCTCCAGCACCCAGATCGGCGGAATTCGCAGTTTCTTGCGATCGCTGGAAGGATTCGCCTCGTTGTAAGCCTGCAGGGCTTTCGCATACGAAGCGTCGTCATAGTACTTTTTGCTGATCGCGGCATAACTGTCATCGGCTTTGATATCGTGCCAATCTTCGTCGTAATCGCGATTGGTGGAACGGGTGGCCGATGAAGTCGGTACGGTCCCCGGTTCGCGATTTTCCATGGTCCGGGCTGGAACCTTGATCGTAGTGCGACTCGGCTCCGGCTTGATCTCGCTGCTCTCCATCTTGATGTCGATCGGCTTATTCAGATTCGAGGGAGTCGGCTGCAGCTCGGTATTTTTCGGGATTGATTTAATAGTGCCGCTACCACCATCCAGTGGTGTCGTATCCAGCGATTTCCAGCCGTTACTGCGGGAATCTTTTTTAGGTGATGTTTCAGGAGCGTCATCTCCCAATTTCGGTATATCCACTTTGGGAATGTCCAATTTTGGGATATCCTGTTTCGACAGTTCCGGACTCGACTTACTGGTTTTGTCGATCGGCGGAAGTTCAGGTGAAGAACCTCCCAAAGGAGGCAATTCCGGTTTCTTATCGAGACCGTTGTTCTCAGGCGACTTAGGAATCGCCAAAGCGCTGGTGTTAATTGGAGGCAAACCAGGTTCTTTGATGGAATCCGCGGAAGGAATCGTCAGTGGGGCCAGGTCTTTCGGGGGAGTGATATCCGTAGGCTTCTTCGTGTTCTCATCTCCGCCCCCCGGCAACTTTATGTCCGGGAGCTTGGGTTCTTTTACCGGTGGATCAATCGGCTTGATCGGCTCATCAAACGATACCGGTTTGATCAGATTCATTTTCGGCGATTTGCTGAAATCGTCATTCCCCGGCGTCAGCGGAGGCAGAGTCGACACGCTCGGTTCGAGCGTACTACCCTCGGTGGGTCTTAGGTTCAAAGATTTGGATTCGGGAAGATCATTCGGCTTTGAAGCGGGAAGGGTCGGCTCGGGAAGATTGACCGGCTTCAAATCCGGAAAATTCAGCGAGGGCGTTTCCAACTCCGAGGGTTTCTTAACTTCCGGCTCCGGCATCTTGGGTATATGACTCAGGTCGATCTTGATTTCGCCGGGGTTCTCCGGGAACGGCTCGACCGGAGCTTCTTTGACCGGTTTGACTTCTTCCAGCTTGGCCAGCGTCTGGTTGGGCTTTTCGTTGGTGAAGTTCGCACTTTTCGAGAGCTGCTTCACACCGAAAATGCCGCCCACCATGACGGCAAAGGAACCGGCCACCGCCAAACCCAAACGTGTTTCACGGGCCAGACCCCCACTCGCCGGAGTCGATTCCGGGGCCTCGCTGGTCGGCTTGGCTGCGGGCTTCATTTCCACCGATTTAAGATCAATCGGTTTCATTTCTATCGGTTTGTTATCGCCAGCCATTTGAGATCTCCTATCTCGACGCACAGAGGTCCACTCTGCTATGCTTTTCTTCTTACCACTCTGAGTTTAGCGCTTCGGGAACGCGGGTTATCCCGGCATTCCTCTTCGCCCGCCTGCACCGGTTTTCGGGTCAGGGACTCCCAGATATCCTTGTCGGCGAAGGCCTGCTTGACCGGCCGATCTTCGAGCGAGTGGAAGCTGATAATTCCCACTCGTCCCCCGGGTGCAATTCGCCGGGGCAAAATCCGCAACAGATTTTCCAGTACCGCCAGTTCTTCATTCACCGCAATTCGCAGAGCCTGAAAAACTCGGGTGGCCGGGTCTATTCGCTGGCCGGGCGATCGCGGAACGCATCTTCGAACCAGTTCCGCCAGTTGCTCCGTCGTTTCGAATTTCCGAACAGCTCGCTGTTCGACAATTCTGCGCGCCACTCGCCGACTGAGCCGTTCTTCCCCGTAGTGGTAGAAAATGTCGGCCAGTTCCTCTTCTTCCAGTCGATTCACCAGATCGGCCGCCGGGCGACCGGTGGTTGTATCGAGCCTCATGTCGAGCGGCCCGTTTTTCTGGAAACTCAAGCCGCGCTGGGGATCGTCCAGTTGCTCGGAGCAAATGCCCAAATCGGCGAGAAGGCCGTTCACTTTTTCTAATTTCAACTCTTCCAGCACGGCTTCGAACTGGTCGAAGTTAGCGTGGAAAAAGCGGACCGGCAGATCTTTTAAATTCTCTTTCGCCAAGGCCAGCATGCTCGGATCCTGATCCAGGGCAATCAGCATCCCGCCCGGCAGCAATTTTTCCGCGATCAGCCGGCTATGCCCACCCAGCCCCGCCGTGGCATCGATCCAGACTTCCCCGCTTGCCGGGGCCAGCAGTTCCAGAGTTTCAATCGGCAGGACGGACCTGTGCATAGAACGACCATCGGTGATAAGTCAAAATTTCAAACCGGTCAAGAGCGACTTGGCTATCATCCCCGGCGGGGAAAATAAAACAAGGGCGCGAAGATGGATCATTGGGGTAGATTCGAAGCGCTTTGGACGGTTGGGTAGCCGGCTGTACAATAACAATTATGAAACTGAACTTCGAAAAAGCGGGCGGACTGGTCTCGGCTATTGCTCAGGATGCGGATACGGGTACGGTCCTGATGATCGCCTGGATGAACGAGGAAGCGTTCGAGGAAACTGTAAAAACGGGTCGAGCAGTTTACTTCAGCCGAAGCCGGAATCGGCTTTGGCGTAAAGGCGAAGAGAGCGGCCATTATCAGGAAGTCCGCGAGATTTTCGTCGATTGCGATTTGGATGCCGTGCTGCTGAAAGTCACCCAAAAAGGGGGCGCGGCCTGTCACGAAGGCTACGAAAGCTGTTTCTTTCGGCGCGTGGCGGGTGACGGGTTGCAAATTGTCGGCGAGAAAATCTTCGACCCGTCCGAAGTTTACAACCGCTAGATCAACCTTCGATGCTTAAATCGCTGCCCCAGGAAGTCGGCTGCATAATCACTTTGCCGATTTTCGTGGCCTCTGCACTCCACAAGGCCATACCCACCAGATAGTTGATGCCGCCGATTTTCACCGGTCCGGCGATCCGAATCCACTTGGACTTGGCTTTATCCGCATCGGGCGATGCGACCAACCGGTGGAAAGTCGGTGCGAATCCGTCGATAGACAACTGGGTCGGCCAGACCTTGATGCGCGGCTTATCGCTTTTGACGACCGATTGTAATCCTCTCAACAGATCGCCCATGAGATTAGGCACATCCTGGGCGGTAATCGTCTGCTTCTGCTTACCTTGCGGAGCTACGACGATTAACCGGATGCGGGTTTCCAGGCCGTTGAAAATCAGCGTTCGCTGTCCCGCGGCGGGCGGAGGCGGAAACTCTTTGAGATTCTCTCTAAGTCCGGATTCCAGATCGGGAGGAGTTCTCGGACCGCCAAAAAATTTGACGAGGACGACGATTACCAAAATGACCGCGACTGCAATTCCGATATATGTCAAATATTCCGGGTCCTGGGCAGCGCTCTCCAACTTTTTGGCGACCTGGTCCACTTGCTGTGCGAACAGCATTGTTTGCTCCAATAATTGAATAGAATCATCTCCAAGGTTAGTTTCTAAACTGATTCGATAAGTAGCAAGACGAAAAAGGATTCGACATGCTTTCCTTCCTGTTTACCCTGTCGTTGCTGTTGCAACCGCCTGCCAGCCCGGATTTAGACTGGAAAAAGGCGGAAGCGGCCCATCTGAAGAATATCAAACAACTGACCTCCGATTTCGTACGCGCGGGGGAAGGTTACTTCAGTCCCGATGGCAAACAGATCATTTATCAGGCCGAGGAGAAAGGCACCGGAAATCCTTTCTATCAGATCTTCATTCAGGATCTGGAGAGCGGGCGCTATCGGAAAATCTCCCCCGGGCAGGGACGGACCACCTGCGCATTCTTTCGACCAGATGGGAAGAAAATCATTTTCGCCAGCAGCCATACCGATCCGGAAGTCAAGAAAACGCAAGAGGAAGAATTCAAACGGCGCGAAGAAGACGCCAAGACCGGTCGACGCCGTCGCTATTCCTGGGATTTCGATCCTTATATGCAGATTTACGAAGCCGATTTGGACGGTACCAAACTCAAGAACCTGACTAACAGCAAGGGCTACAACGCCGAAGGTTCCTACAGTTCGGATGGCAAACATATTGTGTTCTGTTCCAACCGCGATGGGCACCTGAACCTGTACATCATGGATGCCGATGGAGGCAACGTTCGCAAGTTGACCAACACGCCGAACTGCTACAACGGTGGTCCGTTCTTCAGCCCGGATGGCAAAAAAGTGATTTTCCGGAGCGATCGCAAAGAAAAAGATCGGCTGCAACTGTATGTGATCAATTCGGATGGTACCGGCGAAAAAGCGTTGACCAACAACGACAAATGGGTTTACTGGGCTCCCTACTGGTACAAAGACGGCCAGCATATCATCTACACGGCGGCCGATCATTCCGATGAGACGAAGCGACCGAACTACGATATTTACTGGATGAATATCGAAACGGGCAAAACCACCCGGCTGACTTATGCACCGGGTCAGGACGTATTGCCTGTTTTCAGTCCCGATTGCACGAAGATCTTGTGGACGAGCAGTCGGGATGGCCGCAGCCCGACGCAGTTGTACATCGCCGATTTCGTGAAACCGTAAATTTTACTTAGAGACTCTGCCAGAAGGGGTGTATTTGACCCATTCTTCAGGCATTACTTGCCATTTCGATCATTCTATCACAGCTTCTTAGAACCAAAGCAGAAAACGGTTCCCTTGTCCGTGCCGAGTAGGATTTTTCCGTCGGAGTACGCCGGGGAGCCGATAATGGCCCCGTCCAAATCGAATTGCTGCAGTTTGGTCCCTTTCAAATCCAGCACGTAGAAAGTTCGATCCAGGGACCCGATGAAAATCTTGTCCCCCACAATGATGGGGGAAGAATCAACGCGATTATCTGTCAAAAAATCCCAAACAGCCTCGCCTTTTCTGCGGTCGATGGCGTAAAGCTTCTTATCCCGGCTGCCGACGATTACCAGAGAATCAGTCACGGCGGCCGAGGAGTAGAATGCCTGCTGTCGTCTGGGTGCTGCGAATCGCCAGTTGATTTTCTCCTTTTTCAAATCCACTGCAATCACTTCGTTATTCATCGTGCCGACAAAGAGCTCTTCGCCTGAAATCGCGGCCGTAGCACCACAGGGACCGCCGAGATCGATGGCTGCTTTTTCTGCGCCAGTTTCGATCTCAATAATGTGCAGATTATTATCGCAGCCCGCGACAAACGTGCGATTGCCGACGACGGAGGGCACTCCATTGACCGGACCATTCGCTTTAAATTCCCACTTCTTCTTGCCGTTCGCTTCGAGGCAGTAGAGAGTTTCATCGTGCGAACCAATGAGAATGAGGTCTTTATAAAAATTGGCCCCGCCGGTGATTTCGCCATTGGTCTCAAAGGTCCAGATTTTGTTACCGGTTTTCAATTCGAGACAGTAGAGTTTCCCATCGACATCGCCGACGTAGATCCGATCTCCCTTGATACTTGGGGAGGATTTGATCGGCCCGAGTTTCACTTTCCACTTCAGATTGCCGGTCTTGATATCGATCGCATGCAAGTGTTCGTCGTAGGAGCCAACGTACGCCACCCCCTCGACGATGGCGGGTGCCCCTTCGATGGAATCTTTCGTACTGTATTTCCAAAGTTGCTCGAGTTTATCCGGGGACTTTTCCAGACGAATGCCGTCCTGCGCGGCGTCCCCTCGAAAAATGGGCCAGTCACTAACGTACTGAGAGTTCAATCCGGTAAGAAAAACCAGAAGCGAAAGCGGAGACATCATGTTGCGGCATCCCCAAGGAGAAAAATTTCAGGCTTTTCTCATTGTAGGCTTCAGGACAGCACGGCAGACAGAAAAGCCCGACTCAGCTCTTGCGAGCCGGCGACACGTCCGCCGTCTGAGCCCCTTGCCAGGCTTCGATGGTTCCAATCGGAAGCCAGAATTTGGCCTCGACGATGTGAAACGGAGCCTGCGCGGCCAGCGTGCTCACGGCATCGGTGATTTCATACTCTCCGCGGGGAGACAGCGGCAGTTCGATGTTAAAAACGCTTCTGGGAAATAGATAAGCTCCGATATTCGCAAGATGTCGGCCTTCGAGATTCGGTTTTTCAATCAGATTCGCCAGCGTGCCATCCGCTCGAGGAAAAACGATGCCAAATTTTTTCGGTTCGTCGACCGGATAGGTCATGATCCCGGCGGATTTGGATGCCAGTTTCGAGAGATCTTCGACCCCGTAAAGATCGTCGCCGTTGAGTACGAGCAAGCGGTCGCTCCCAATCTCTTTCTTGCAGGACATAAGCGCATCGCCCGTACCACGCGGGACCGGTTGCCGAACCGTGACCCAATTCTTCACGTGTTGCTGTTGCTTCAGATAATCTTCCACCTGCTCGGCCAGATAATTAACTACCACGACCAGCCGATCGACGGGAGGAAGTGCGCCGATGATCCAATCGAGGATAGGCCGTCCCTGGACTGCCAGAAGGGGTTTGGGAGTTTTCTCCGTATGGGGGCGTAGACGGGTACCAAATCCCGCAGCCAGAATGATAGCGTCCATGAAGTCACTCAATTTCGAAGTAGGAAGAAATTGATTTTAGCATGGTATGGGATTCGAGGTAAAAATGAGGGTGTTAATTTGCGGTAATGGCGTAAATTTTTTCGGCGAAAACTAGGTGGTGACTTTCCAGAGATAGCGATAGTAACGGGAATATAGTCAAGCCAGCGTTTCGGAATAGTCGATAAATCCGCTACGAAAGAGATAATGCGAGTTATCACGGAGAGGATCTCATGCGACGAATCATAGCACTGCTCGGCGTTTGTGGCGCCATTCTGGTGAACCAAGGTTGCAGCCATGTCGGGGGTAAATGCGACTGCGGACCTGATCCGGTTCCAGGTAGCTGCAACTACTACAACACGAATGTAACGGGCGGGGCAAATATTGTCGCTCCGGCCAGTATCACGCCGGCCCCGGCTAAAGCGACTCCTAGCGGGTATGAGGAAATTCTTCCTCCCAAAGATCTGAACAAGTAACGGACCTGAAATAAAAAGGGCCCGCATCCCAACTGGGTAGTTGGAGATACGAGCCTTAGGTTTCCAGGAAAGTTCTTATTATTTCTTTTCTTCCGGCTTCGTATCGGCCTTATTTTCGCCGCGCGAAGGCGGTAGATAACCGTAGTCGACTGGTTCCTGACGTTCGGGGATACGGACCCCCATGAAGTTCAGGAACTTGCGAGCTTCCACCACCTGCACGCCCGCATCCCGGGCTGCAGTCTTCATTTCCCCCATCTTACTCGTGATTTCCAGATAAGTTGCGAAGCGGGGATCTTTGACATTCACTGAATCCGAACCACTGTCCGGAGCCTTGGCATCCGGGCCGATGATGAGGAACTTGGTGTTGAGATTGATTCCAGGACCCTTGATTTCCCGGGTCTTCAGGTCGAGGTAGGAATCGACGATTACGCCCATACCTTCGAGCATGCGAATGAATTCTTCATTGGAATCGTGACCCAAACCATGCAGGTCGATCGCGCCCGTGAAGGCCACATGAATTCGTTCGTTGGCGGACCAGGCTGGGTTGTACAACTCATCCTTGCCGGTGATCGGATTCCGGATCGGTTCAACCTGATTCAGAATCTTGGCTCGCGAGGAGAAAGCATCGAGCACTTCCACCACTTCGACTCGGCCCTTGATCAGCTTTTCTTTTTCCTTGTTATCCCGCCAGGTTACCCCCTGGGGCAGAACGGCAAAGGTCGTATTCGGGCGGACGTTGACTGCGGAACCGAGATTGATGATCACAAAGTCGCCATCGACTCGGGTGATGGAGCCTTTTTTCATATCGTTCTTAATCAGATCCGGACCGTCGAAGCTCCGCTCGGCAATGAGTTTTTTGTTGAGTTTCAGGAACTCATCCCGTTTTTTAGCTGCCGTTTCCAGATCACGCTGCACCTGATCTTTCTCGTCTTTCAGGGCGTTCATCCCGGTGCTGAACTCTTTTCCCTGCTGATCCAGTCCTGAGGCGAATTTCTTGAATTCGGTTTCGTAGCGAGTGTTCAAGTCGCCGAACTTCTTATTCAGGTCGGCAATGTTCCTGTTGAATTGATCTTCGGCGGCTTTTTGCAAATCCTGAGCTTTAGCGGCGTTATCGCGTGCCTGCTTGGCATCATTCTTGGCCATTTCCTCGGCCTTCCGGGCATTCGTCAAATCTTTGGCAGAGTTATCGAGGAGTTGCA
Organism: Telmatocola sphagniphila; assembly: GCF_018398935.1. Classification (GTDB taxonomy): domain Bacteria; phylum Planctomycetota; class Planctomycetia; order Gemmatales; family Gemmataceae; genus Telmatocola; species Telmatocola sphagniphila. Next base: position 4,255,286 of record NZ_CP074694.1, read on the forward strand.
ACATGCTGGCTGCGGGAGCGGCGGCGGGAGCATCCGAACCAGCGATATTATCCCAGTGGAAGCGATCTCCCAATTTGCCCTTGATGATATTCAGTTCATCGACGACATCTTTTTTGCGATTACCGAGCAAGCCTTCGAAATCGGATCGATCCTTGGCTTCTTCCACGCCGATGGCCATGCGGGCCGCCAGAAGGCGAGCATGCTGCTCTTCCACTTCGACTTGAGCCGTGGCCAACTTCTTCGTGGCTTCATCCTTCGCTTTGGTCAGGTTTTCCTGTTCCGAGTAACCAAAGTAGGTCAATGCCCCCAAGATGAGGGACAGAATGACGAAAAACACCAGAGTGATAATCAATCCCTGGCCAGCCCCCTCTTTTTTCTTCGCCATAACGAAAACTCCCTGAAGCGTGCAAACACTCAGACATCCGGTCGGAGACCGGGCAAGATGTGGTGCGATACCGCTTCTTTAATATTACCCACATTAACAAATCGGTGTCAAACAGATTGCGCGCCGGGAAAAGAATCGTTGCGACGTAAACTCCGTGCATGCCGAAAGTAACGGTCCTAGCCAGGAGTATTATGACTCTCAAAAATGGTATTATTAAGATTAGGATGGCAGTCGAATTTTCGCGGCCCGTATCCACTCTCAGAACTGGGGAACAAAGATTGTTCAAGCTAAAATCATTGTAATAATTCCAAAAAACTTGTTGACTTCGAACCCGTTTTGGCGCACTTATACTCCCCACGGATTTTGATTCACCACTCGTTTGTGGCCAAGGAGGGTCTGCAGCATGTTTTATCAAACCGAAGACAAAGCCCAGGGTTGGCGTGCAATGGTTACGTTTAAGGATGGCCGGTCGGAAGCGCTGTTGCTTCTCGGTCAATCCTCGACCCGAATTCGTTCCGGGTACATCACGGCTTTCAACGAAGTTCTCGACGACGAAGAGCGGATGCTGGCCGAAACCATCTCGCTGCAACAATGGGAAGGCGCGGCCGACGCTGGCCGTTGGAAGCACAAGACTTCCCTGAAAGTACCCGTCGAAAAGATGGCTACGGCCGCGGCTTAATTTCCCGGGAACTTAAATACTAAAGCGTTCCAGCGATTCCGAATCTTCGGGATCGCGATTCGAGCCCACTTCCATCGTCGTTACGCAAAGAAATTGCCCGCTTTCAGGTTCGTATTCGAAGACCTGGCCGGTTTCGAATTTGTAAACCCAGCCATGCAGCTTTACGCGATCTTCGTTCAACGCCCGGCTGACGGCCGGATGCGTTCGAAGATTGATCAATTGAACCAGAACATTTTCCTGGGTGGCGATATTCAGTCGTTCCCCCAGGGTGGTTGCCTGATAGCGTTCTTCCACGATCATTCGGGCCAGCTCGGAATGCTCCAGCCAATTTTTCAAAGAAGGCATTTTCTCCAGGCTGTTTTTATTCAGTAGCCCTTTCATCGCGCCGCAGTGGGAATGCCCGCACACGATAATATCCTTAATTCCCAGACCTTCGATGGCGAATTCGATGGTCGCCTGCTCTCCCGCCTTCAGATCTGGGCCATAGGGCGGGACGATATTCCCGGCATTGCGAAGAATTAGAAGCTCGCCCGGATCCGTCTGGGTAATCATGTTGGGGTTAATGCGGGAATCGCTGCAGGTGATCATCAGCGTTTCCGGTTTCTGACCATGGGCCAAATGTTCAAAGAATTCACGCTTCGACCGGAAAACGGTCGATTGAAATTCATGTATTCCCTTGATCAATCGATGCATTGCGGATTCTCCCGAGTCTACCTTGTTCCTGCGCTATCCTCTATAAACTAACAACCAGGCTGCTTTAATGAATACTTAGAGGTAGCGGCAATGCCGTATTTCCCTGAAGTCTCCAAAATCGCTTATGAAGGACCGGATTCCAGAAATCCGCTCGCCTTCCGACACTACAACGAAGCGGAAATCATCGATGGCAAGTCGATGAAAGATCACCTTCGCTTTGCCGTTTGCTATTGGCACACCTTCCGAGGCACCGGCAGCGACCCCTTCGGTCCCGGCTGTGCCGTTCGTCCCTGGGAGGATGGGACGGATAGCGTCGAGATGGCCGTGAAGCGAGTTCGAGTCGCTTTCGAGTTCATGGAAAAGCTGGGTGCCCCCTATTATTGTTTTCACGACCGGGACGTTTCGCCAGAGGGAAAAAACCTCGCTGAAACGAATAAAAACCTCGATGTAGTGGTTAAAGCCCTCAAAGAGGAACAACAACGGACCGGAATTCAGCTTCTTTGGGGTACGGCCAACCTTTTCAGCAATCCTCGCTTCGTGCACGGGGCTTCCACTTCGCCTAACGCGGATGTTTTCGCATACTCCGCGGCCCAGGTCAAAAAGGCCATGGAAGTGACCAAGGAACTGGGTGGCGTGAACTACGTTTTCTGGGGTGGCCGTGAAGGCTACATGAACCTTTACAACACCAACCTACGACGTGAACTCGATCACCTCGGCAGATTCCTGAGTCTGGCCGTCGATTACAAAAAGAAAATTGGCTTTACCGGCCAGTTTCTGATTGAACCGAAACCGAAGGAGCCCACCACGCATCAGTACGACACCGACTGTGCCGCCTGCATGGCCTTCCTGCGGACCTATGGGCTCGAGAAGGACTTCAAGTTTAATATAGAAACGAATCATGCGACCCTGGCCGGGCATACGATGCTGCACGAAATGACCTATGCGTCTTCGTACGGCATGCTCGGCTCGCTCGATGCGAATCGCGGCGATCTGCTACTCGGCTGGGACACCGACCAGTTCCCCACCGACCTTTACCTGACGGCCCAGTGCATGCTGGTCATTCTGGAACAGGGTGGCCTCGGTTCCGGTGGCTTGAATTTCGATGCCAAGGTTCGCCGGGAAAGCTTCGAACCGATCGATTTGTTCCATGCTCACATCGGCTCGATGGATGCCTTCGCGCAGGGCCTGAAAATCGCCGCGGCCATCCGCAAGGATGGGCTGCTGAAGAATTTTGTCAAAGAACGTTATTCGAGCTGGGATAGCGGAATTGGTGCCGATATCGAAGCGGGCAAAGCCAAGTTCGAAGAACTGGAAAAATACATGCTCGAAAAAGGCGATTCGGCCAAAAACGTGTCGGGTCGACAGGAAATGCTTGAAAACATCATCAACCGGTACATCCGCTAATGCGCGCTCCCGTAAGCCTTTCATTTCGTATCACGCGATGAAAGGCGCCCCTTTCACGCAACTGTGCCGACAAATGGCCTCGGCCAGTTCGAGCCGAATTGATCTACACACTCATACCACTGCCAGCGATGGAGACTGGGCTCCCAGTCTCCTGATCCAGCAAGCCATTCAGAAGAAAATTCAGGTTCTGGCCATCACCGATCACGACACCACCTACGGTTTCGAGTTAGCATCTCGAATCCCCTCGGTATCACTCACTCTCATTCCGGGCGTGGAAATCACAACCCGATACAAGGATCGGGAAACGCACCTTCTGGCATATCTTTTCGACCCTCTACATGCGGAACTACAAACGCTGCTGGCCCTTCTTCGGGAGCAACGCAGAGAACGATTGCGGGCCAGACTGGAACTTTTGAAAAAAGCCGGTTACCGAATGGAGATCGAAAATCTCTTCGAGGAGTCGATCCGCTCCCTGGGCCGACGGCATCTCGCCCGGCATCTGATTCAATCTGGCCAGGCGCGGAGCAGCACCGAAGCTTTTCAAAAGCACCTGAAGTTGCCGTCGGAGACGAGTTTGCCTCATGTCGGCGTCCCTTTAGAGCAAATGATCGACATGGTGCATCGGGCCGGTGGGTTGACCAGTTTGGCCCACCCGCCGCAGCATTTGACGACAGAGGAACTGCAGGACCTGAAATTCCTGGGTCTCGATGCGCTGGAGTGCGAATATCCCTGGGGAAAATCGAGTAGGACACAGCAACTGCGAGAAGTCGCGGAACAAGTCGGACTACTCATCACCGGCGGCAGCGATTTCCATGGCGATGATAAAGGTCCTCGGGCATTGGGCCAACGGGGAATCTCTCCGGTGGACTGGAGGCACCTTCTCTCCGTACATCAACAAGTGTCAATCTCCGTGAAATAATCGGACCTTTAACTGATCCAGATCTGCATTCAGGAAAATCCATGCTCGGTTCGTTCTTCAAGAAAGTCAAAAAAAGCCTGACGAGAACCCGCGAAGTATTCGGCGGGTTGGTCGATCTGGTACGCGGCCGCGGTAAGGTAGACAAGCAATTCCTGACCGAGCTGGAAAAACGCCTTTACCTGGCCGATGTGGGCGGCGCTGCGGTAGCCACAATCGTCGATCGGGTGAAGCAATCGTTCATCGACAAGGAAATTACCGGGGAAGTCGAAGAGTTCGTTAAGAAACAGTTGCGTGAAATGCTTTCGGCACCTACTCAAGGGGTCCAATTTGCTGGGAGCGGACCCACAGTTATCATGATCGCCGGTGTGAATGGATCGGGCAAAACCACTTCCATTGCCAAACTGGCGAACAATCTGAAACTACAGGGCAAAAAGGTCTGTGTGGCGGCCTGTGACACATTTCGGGCCGCCGCCGTGGAACAATTGACGATCTGGAGCGAACGGATCGGCGTGGAGATCGTCAAAAATCAGCAGGGCTCCGACCCGGCGGCCGTGGCGCACGACGCCTGCGAACGAGTCAAAGCCCGCGAATTTGATGTGCTAATCGTAGACACCGCCGGCCGGCTCCATACCCAAACTCATCTCATGCGGGAACTGGAAAAGATTCATCGCATTGTTCAGAAGCAGATACCGGGGGCTCCTCACGAAGTGTTACTGGTTTTGGATGCCACCACGGGACAGAATGCGATCGCACAGGCGGAGGAGTTTTCCAAATCCGTCAAATGCACGGGAATTATTCTCACTAAACTGGATGGCACGGCCAAAGGCGGCGTGATCTTCGGCATCAAGAGCAAGCTGGGGCTGCCAGTTAAGTACATCGGCGTCGGTGAGGGGTTGGATGACCTCGACATATTCAATCCCGATGAATACGTCGCCGCCCTGTTTGAGAAGACGTAAACGATCATTTGGCATTTCAGATGTTAACTGGTTCGAATTCCGCAAAGAGTTGCTGGCACTCGGCCAAGGTATTCAGCGGCTTGTAATCGCACGCCGCCCCGAACTCAGCCCATAGCGCATGCACGGCGGGCAAAGAGTGTGCTTTCGCAATAGCCTCCGCCGATAACCATTCGAAGATTTCAACGAGGGTGCCATCCGCCCCTCGCATGACATAGGCGGGTCGATCTGTTACCAGATTTTCTCCTCGCAATACCGCCAAATGCTTGCGCACGGCATTCAGAAGAGCCTCGTCCTGCCCCGGCTTGGGAGCATACGCCACAATTACGAAACGGCCCATGTGTTCCTCCAGATGCGGGAAGTCTTTAATTCATCGAGCGAGAACATGCAGTTTTATGAATATTATTCCAGGAATGAGTTGCTTACCAAATCAAAACTCACTCTCTAATGCCAGTGTATCGATCTGGATCTATTTCCGGCCGATTCAAGTGAAACTCCTTCTCACTCGCAATTTGTAATTGAATTCCAAACGATTTATCAGATTTTCTTTTCACTTTGAAATAATTCCGGATGTTTGCCGTCCAACAGGTGAGCGTGGCTATCTAGCCTCGTTGAATTTAAGTTGGAGATTAGGATGAGAAGAGTGGTTCGTCGAGCCTTCACACTGATCGAGCTTTTGGTAGTCATCGCAATTATCGCCGTTCTGATCGGCTTATTGCTACCCGCTGTGCAGAAAGTTCGTGAAGCAGCGAGCCGTATGAAGTGCCAGAACAATCTGAAGCAAGTCGGTCTGGCCATGCATAATTACGAATCGGCCTTAGGCGGCTTGCCACCGCGTGGGCAATCTTGGGTTCCCTATAGCGGCTGGGGTGTTTTCATTCTGCCGTATATCGAGCAGGAACCACTGGCGAAACTCTACAACTTCTCGGCCAATTTCTGGGATCCGTCAAACGCCTCGGCAGTTTCGCAACCCGTCAAAATTTATCAATGTCCTTCAACCCCCGCTAACCGAACCGTTTCGATCATCACCGACGATGATGCTCCCATCGTAGGAATCAACACTGGAATCTCGGCGGCCGTGGGCGATTACTTTGCTCCGAATTGCGTCGATGCCTACTGGTGGCCCGCGGCTCGCTACGCGGCGGCACTCGATGAATCGAACTGTCCGGCTCTAGGTTTGGGAACCCGGCGTCGATTTACCGATATTACGGACGGAACTTCCTCCACGTTACTCGTGGCCGAAATGGCGGGACGTCCCGATTGGTACGTTATGGGTAATAAACAGCCTACGAATGCCGGCTTGCGTTTCCCGAACTGGTGGGGACCCTGGGCCTCCTATCAATCCTGCATTTATAAAACCTGGTCAACCGATGGGTTCACCGAAGGTGGCCCCTGTACCATAAATTGCGACAATAGCCGGGGTATCTATGCTCTCCATACGGGAGGAGCCAACGCCGTCTTCTGCGACGGGTCGGTGCACTTTCTCCGGGTGGGACTGGATCGAGATATTTTCGCCGGGCTGGTCACCAAGTCGGGCGGAGAAATTCTTTCGGAAGACAGTTACTAAAAATTGGGTGTTTCATGTGGCAAGTAGCTTGTTTCTCACTGGTTTTTCTCCATCCCGGAATTCAAAAATCGGAGAAGAATCGCGAATCCATTGCTGCTCCCCAACTCAACCGCACCTTTGTTTTGGAAGGTGTCGGCGGCAAAGCCGATGGAACCGGCATCATCGGCCGGCTCGATCACCTGGGATACGATCCCGATTCAGACTGTCTGTTCGTTGCCTGCAAAGCCAATGGCTCTCTCGAAGTGATCGATCTCAAAAAGGGAAAGCGAATCGCAACTCTCCCAAACTTAGCGAAACCGCAAGGAGTGGGAATCTATCAAAACAAGGCCTATGTCACCACCGGCGGGGACGGCCAATTGCACCGGGTCGATCTCAAAAGCTTCAAGATCGAGAAATCGATCGCGGTGGGGGAGGACGCCGACAATGTGCGCGTATCGGAAGGTCGGATCTGGGTGAGCTATGGCGGCGATGGTCCAGGGGGAATCAAATCTTTTGATCCCGAGACGTTAGCAGAGAAGAGTTCTTTTAAGTTTCCCAAAATGCCGGAAGGATTCCGATTGAGTAAAGACAGCCGACTGTTTGTAAACATGCCGGCCGGCAAGCGTTCAACCGAAGATGGAACGCTGCTTTGTCTAGATGCGACAACAGGGAAAATTCACTGGGAAATAAAACTGAAAGGCCGGGGAGGAAATTTTGCCCTCAGCCGGGATGAGACCAACGACAGGCTGCTTCTTAGCACACGATTTCCGGCCAGATTGATCGTACTTACCGCGTCCAAAGGTGAGTTTATCGGCGATGTAGAATGTCCACCCGATTCGGACGACCTATTCTGGGATGCAAAAACCCGGCAGGTAATCGTTATCGGTGGGGGTCAGGCCGTTTCTGGATCTAATTATGGTGGCAATGGAGCCGCGATTGCCACGTATAGCGTCGATAAAACCGGCAAACCGATCCTTCAACATACTCTACCGATACCCGCCCATACTCGGACCGGATTATTCGTTCCGGAAAAACGCACTGTGTATGTTGCCGTTCCACCTTTAAAGGGTCAGCCTGCTGAGATTCGGGAATACTCTGTCCCCGAATAGAGATACCTATTACCAAATCTCAACCTGCGATTGGCGAACGAGATCAGGCCACATAAATCCCATTGAAGTAGTCCGAAGAGAACGCCGTATATTGCTGGTAGAACAAAGGAGTTTGCAGGAAGGGAGATACCGATATTCCCTGGAATATGTCCACGATAGGCGTGCGAGTCGGTCCCGTTGCCACGATAATATCCGCTCTCAAATTGCCTTGAAGGTCGGAGGCAGCGACGCGGGCGCCGGTTGTCGAATTCGAATTACCAAACGCATAAAAACTCTTAATCAGCTGACCGTTGAAGCCGTTGAAGATCTCGACGTTAGCCGGTGCCCCGTCGGTAGGTCCCGTCACGATATCGGCATATCCATCGCCACTCACATCCGCCGACGCCAAATAGATACCGCCGTAGTAGCTGGAACTATAGGGTTGAAAACTGCGTATCAAAGCGCTGGTCTGGCTATTGAAAATATTGACTAGCGGATTGCCGGTACTCGGATTCGAACTCGCCATGCTCACGATAATATCGTCGTTGAGCTGGGTCTGAGTGTTGCCCGCCGCAACGTAAATTCCGCCGCGATAACTCGGAGAAAAAGCATCGAAGCTGCGTACGAGTTGATTGGTTATCCCATTGAATACTTCCACATGCGGGTCTGCTCCTGAAAGCGGCCCGGTGATGATGTCCTCGTAAACATTGCTGGAGATATGCCCCGCCGCGATCGAGATGCCACCCATAAAATTGGGATCGTATGCGAAGAAGTTGCGAATCATACTGCCATTATTGCCATCGAAAACCTGAATATGCGGCCCGGCACCGACTTCAGCCGCGACGATCAGATCCTGGTAGCCATCGCCGTTCACATCACCTGAAGCTACTTGGACGCCGCCGAGGAAGCCGGGGAAGGCTTTAATGATGAAACGTAAACTCCCATCTGCATTGTAAACGTTGATGTTGGCGGCACTTCCGAACCCGGGTGCGATCGCATACATCAATTTCGAAGTGGTTGTTAGCACCACCCGTTGTTCGAGTGGCTCGAGACGTAATTGAGCCGAACGAAGCGAGAAGCTCTCAATCATGGAAATTCCTTATGCTTTCGACCCGCCCTGGTCTCTGATCTATCTGAATAAAATTACCCTGAGATCAATGGTAGCAAATAGCTGGCCAACTCGAAATCAATTATTGAACGTAAGCAATTATTCTCTAGGAGTTTAGGTCTGTTTGTAACCTTCTGATTGAGCTCCCCCCGTTTCAATAAACGCACGCGTTTGCGGTATCAAAGTTGCACGGTTTACGCTGCAAAGCTCAAAACCCAGGAGAACATCCATGAAACCTTCCCCAAAAGAACCTGCCAAGAAATCTCAACCGTCTAATGATCCCCACCGGGTATCGGAAACTAACAAAGAGGATTTGAATCCAGCCGAAGAACGCGGCGAGCGTCTCGATACTGGGAAAACGATTGCACGCGGCGGCAAACACGACGGTCCGGTTCCCGGTGCAGAGCCGTCCTCAGATCATGGGGAACACAAAAAGGACTGAAATGATAATTCGCACAGCCGTCTATGTGACTGTCGAAGTCGGTTAGACGACTGTCTATAGATGGATTGAGAACTCCCGCGCGTTTCGCGAAACCCGAGATCAAAAAAATCATGGATTCCTATACTATAACGCCGAGCCATCGGAACTCCCCCAGAACGACCAGTCAGGAACTCTGGGCATTGCTAGGATGGATTGGGTTGAGTTGCACGGCATCGATTAGTGCCGTTTTCATCTCTACAGGGGATTGGTTTCGCGAACTGCAAAAACCCTCCTGGAATCCGCCAAACTGGGTTTTCGGCCCGGTCTGGACAACACTTTACATCCTGATGGGCGTTGCGGCCTGGTATGTCTGGAGACAAGGGGGATGGAGGGCACAGAGAGGGCCACTAGCGCTCTTTTTGGTTCAACTAATCCTGAATGCGATATGGACCCCTTTGTTTTTCGGAATCCATGACCTCGGCTTAGCACTGCTGGATATCGGGCTACTTTGGCTGGCACTTTTGGCAACAGCAATCGCTTTTCTGCGCGTCCAAACACTGGCAGGAGGTTTACTGCTTCCCTATATCGCCTGGGTCAGTTTTGCAATGGCTCTGAACTTTAGGATTTGGCAGATGAATTCCTGAAAGTGAGTTAATCTATTCCCCAATCACTTCCCCCGCAGCCATGGTGGAGAGAGCTCGATAAGTGTCTGGATTGATAGTTTGGACCATGAATCGAACACTGCCGTCACAAAATAGAAAATTACAGCCGTTAGGATGAACGCTGCGAAATCCGGAAATAATGTCATAGGTTCCGGGGGCAGTGCCGCTGTTGATACAGCCGTTGTGAAAAGAGAGGGCCGGTAGGACCAGCGGATTGTTCATCGGTTCATTCCAGGGATCCGAATTGCCGCCCCGTTCGGCGGTTACGCCCAGACAAGCTCCACCTAAATAACCGATCGTATTAAGTGTTACAGTAGCCATCGGTCCCGAAGACCAGCTCTGGTCGATGTTGCTGGATTGCCCGGGAAATAATCCTTGGGCCGGCGTGGTATCCGGATACCAGCGCCGGATGCCGTATTTGGGATTGCCTCCCGCACCTTCGCCCATGGCAAAGGTGTTACTGGTTCCATCGGTGATATCGGTTAGGCGCGTACTGGTGTTCACATCGAACACGCCGCGAGCAGTCCAGGGAACTTGAGTGTACTGACACAAAGCCGCATTTGCCCCTTTGCAGAGCAAATAATCCGCGGAAGCCACATTCGGTAACGGCCGGCCAGCGAACGGGACAAGGAAGGAAGTATCGATGACGCCCGAAGTGCGATTGCTCGGGCAATAAAAGACTTTGATCTGAATTGGCACGATATCGAAATTGGGTGATTGATACCAAGTCTTGGTCGGATCCCAGATTCGGGCCCAGTTATCCTGTTCGAGATAAGGAAGGAGCGGAACAAGCCCACTGAAGGTGCCGGTCTCGGCCACGCTGCTGCCGTTGACGGTCATCCCCGGCGGAAAAGAACCGACGGCATCGTGATAGTTTTGTAAGGCCAGTCCGAATTGCTTCAGATTGTTGGTGCACGAGATGCGTCCGGCTGCTTCCCGAACCTTCTGCACGGCCGGTAATAATAAGGCGATCAGAATGGCGATGATGGCGATCACCACCAGGAGTTCCACCAGACTGAATGCTCGACGTCTCATATTGCCTTCCAGAAAGCTTTGCATTACCCAGTATACCCAATTTCGAACTTTCACCCTAGCGACAAGGCAGCCGCCAAGTTCTGAAAAACAGCATGTAGTATCATCACCGCAACTTCTGATGCAGTTATCACCGATCTTGACATGCAATATTTCGACTGGTTTTTACCCTGCGAATTAAAACGACCAGAACCACTATTTTCTGACCAGAAAAATTTTAACCTGCCGACGATAATTCCTCTTCTCCATTTCAGTCAGCGCTTTTTCCGGGATGAAGTGCCACCTAAATTGAACCCTTTTTTGTGAAAAATACGTTTCGACCAAAATCAAGTTACGTCAGGAAAATAGTCTGCATTTTCAGCCAAAATTCGGCGCACAGCCAAATTTATCGTCCTAGGTTCCAATTATTAGTCTTGCGAGGGAATCGATATAGCCCCGTCGCTTGGGTTTGGATCTGATTTTGGGTTCGCAAATAATGAGATCGCAACTGATAGACGAGCTCGCCCAATCGCTCCCCGATCCTGGCACAGTAAGATCGCAGGCTTTGCAGGCCATTTCCTCCGAACAGACAAAAGTATCCAAAATCGTTAATCTGCCTCTGCGGGAAGAATCCGCCGAACACACATCGGACTTGGACTTCCATACCCTGCGCCAGGAAATTCGAACACTGGTCACCCGAGGTGTCATCGACGAAAAATTTCTCGATCACTTTGAACACTTGTCCACCAAACTTCCCAAGGTGGGCGATATCTTCCTCGATTTCGAGCTGATCAAAGAGTTGGGTCGAGGCAGCTTCGGAGTAGTGTTCCTGGCTCGGCAAACCAGCCTGGCCGGTCGCCTGGTAGCAATCAAAATTTCCGAAGATCTCTTTTGCGAGTCGCAAACTTTAGCCCAACTCCAGCACACCAATATCATGCCGGTTTATTCGGCGGGAGTATCCGGAACCCTGCAAGCGGTGGTGATGCCTTATTATGGCTCTACCACTCTGGCGACTATTTATCGGGAGATTCGCGACCGAAAGATCCTCCCCCAATCCGCCGATTATCTGGTCAGCACACTTAAAAGCCGGCGAATGGATCTTTCCACTTTAGATCGAGTCAGTCCTAAAACCGTTATCGATCGGAAAGTGAGTACCCGCGTCGAACTCCCGGAATTACCCCAGGAGGAAGGCCCGACCTCAGTTCCCGATTCGGTGATCAAGCTCCTCGAGCGGTTCTCGAAACTGACCTATGTGGAGGCCGTGCTGTGGATCGGTCAGGGAATCGCGGCGGGATTGGCTCACGCACATGAACGCGGCATCATCCATCGCGATCTGAAACCTGCGAACATTCTGCTGACTGATGACGGAACACCCATGATCCTGGACTTCAATCTGGCCCAGGATGTCAAGGATGAACTGCGACAGATCTTCCAAGGGGGTACCCTCCCCTATATGTCCCCGGAGCAGTTGAAATCTGTTGCGGGCCAAGCCATTAAGCTGGATGGCCGAAGCGATCTCTATTCGCTCGGACTGATTCTGCATCAGCTTCTGACCGGGAAATGCATTTACGCGCAGGAAACGATCTCCGGTTCACTGACCGAGGCGGTTCCCCTAATGCTGGAATCGCGACTCGTGAATCCGGTTTTTGCGATGACGACGAATACAGGTGTGACACCCGCGGTCAGATCGATCGTCCTCAAATGCATTCAACCCGATCCGCAATCGCGCTATCAGAGCGCATCGGAACTCGTCGAAGACATTGAACGGCACTTGAAAAATCTGCCATTAAGATATGCCAAAGATCCGTCCCGACTCGAACGACTTCAGAAATGGACGCGGCGTAATCCCAAGCTCTGTTCACCGCTCGTTTTAGTGGCCTTGGCCGCCAGTCTGCTTCTGTGCGTGATCGTGGCCTTCGCCAAAAATTCCTACGACAATCGGCAGCGGGAGCTGACAGATAATATTGCGATAGGCCAGGAAAAAATCCGTTCGTTTAACGACCAGAATCAGCTAACCCGTCAATACCTGACGGCCCCCTTCGCGCAACCCTCGTGGATACAGGAGGGGTTAAAGCACGGCTTCGAAGCGTTGAAAACGCTCGGGGCTGATCGAGATGTCAACTGGTTAAATCAACCCGCATTTTCCCATCTGGATGAGACCGAACGCGGCCGGCTTAAAGCGAATGCGGAAGAGCTATCGTATTTCATCAGCCTCACCGAACTGACGCATCCGGCGCTCGGCAAACCGCTCGAAAACACCTTCAAAAATGATCATCAGCGTTTGCGCGAACTGCCCTTGCTTGCCGAAAAAAAATCTTTCCTCAGCGCTGTGGAACTCCAGATGTCCGGGAGGTATCGCGAATCACTGAAAATTCTCGAGGGCTTGGAGCGAGAATATCCCAACGTGCCGGAGTACCGATTCCTGCTGGGTCGGGCCTTGCATATGACCGGCGATTATCTGCGGGCGCATCAGGAGTACAGCGTCTGTATCGCACTAAATCCCAGCTTCAGCGCCGGTTACTACAACCGAGCCTACATCTCCAATAAGCTGGGAATTCCGCAAGCGCTAATCGATATCGAAAAGGCCGCCCTGCTGGAACCCGACAATGCCGATATTCGATTGCTCCAGGCCCAGATTTTAGGAAGGCATCAACACTACCTGGAAGCTTTGAAAGCTATAGATATCGTTTGCAACCAGCCCTCGCCTCCGATCTGGAGTTGGTTCACTCGGGCGACGCTGAATGAATTAAAAGGGGACAAGGAAGCCGCGGCTCGCGATCTGGAAAAAGGCTTCGCGGGCCATGCCGTCGAGTACCAGGATTTCCTCTCGCGAGGCTTAGCGAGAATGCAAACCGATCCGCAGGCCGCATTGCTCGATTTTCAAGCCGCCGAGAAAATCGACCCTCAACCCGTGGAAGCTCTCCAGAATCAGGCTCACGTCGAGGCCCGGTATCTCAATCACACCGAAAATGCGATCGACATTCTGCAACGGCTTCTGAAACGCAACCCCGATTTTCTCGAAGCTCGCGATGCACTGGCCGTCTATTACGCCCGATTGGGGCAGGCCGAAAAAGCCCTGAAGATCGTCTCCCAAATGAAAGCGGGCGAGCCCTCCGCCAACGCTCAATATCAGACGGCCTGCGTTTACGCTCTGTTGGCAAAAAAAGACCTCCGCTATGTTCCCGAAGCTTTGAAACAGCTGGCCTCCAGTCTGCAGCGTGGCTTCGGATTCGATTATCTGATGATCGACAAAGATTTGGATCCCGTTCGTAACCATCCGGATTTCAAAGTCTTGTCCGACTTCGTTCAGAAAACCGAACAATTGAAAATTGCTCAACCTTAATACGAAGGATTTCAAATGAAAACGCACCACAAATTGAAGCTGGAAACCTTCGAAGAGCGTATTGTCCCGGCGACATTCGGCATTCCCTGGCAGGGTAGGAACATTACCGTGAGCTTCGCCCCCGATGGGACAAATATCCAAGGCAATCAGAGCAATCTATTTGCCGCCATGACTGCTGATGGCTTGACCCAGGCCCAATGGCAAGGACAGATACTTAAAGCACTTGAATCCTGGGTGGCGGTTTCCAACATCAACCTCGGCGTCGTGGCCGATAACGGAGCGGCCGAAGGTTCACCCGGTTTCATCCAGGGAGATCCGAACTTCGGAGATGTCCGAATCTTCGGTGAAGCGTTTAACTCGAATCAATTGGCTCTCACGGCTCCTCCGGGTTACACCTCGGAAACAGGTGCCGGGGACGTCATTCTGAATACCAACTATAAATTTGGCGTCGGCGGAACGAACGGGGCTTACGATCTCTTCTCCACCGTCATCCACGAATCCGGCCATGCTTTGGGAATCGACGATAATACGACCGATCCAAACTCGGTGATGTATTATACTTATCAGGGCATTCGAACTGGACTCGATGAAACGGATATCGCTAGTATCCAAAGCCTGTATGGCGCCGCAAATAGCAGTTCCAGTGCGGGCACTAAACTCTCAACGGCCACCGCCATTCCCGCCGTCACTGGTTCCAGCAATCTCTTTACGAACGCTTCCTTAACTGCTTCTGGTCAAACAGAGTATTACAAATTCACGGTGCCAAGTACCCAGACGGGTTCAACGACCTTAACGCTCTCTACAGAAACTATCAGCCTTCTCCAGGGTTCGTTCAAGGTTCTGGATTCCTCGGGTAACGTTCTGGCCACCTCCGGGGAAACCCAATCCGATACGACTTTCAACGGTGCCAACGCATCGGTAACTCTATTTTTGACTGCCGGCAAAACCTACTACGTGGAAGTCTTCTCGACCGATCCCGTTTTCAATGTGGGGGCCTATACACTTTCCACTGTATTCAACGCCAGTTCGGCGACCGCGCCCGCAAGTGCCCCTTACGGTTTCCTGGCCCAGACTCCCACTTCGACCACGACCAGCAATTCAAGCCTCTCGAATGCTCAAACGATTCCCAGCTACAGCGGAGCAACCGGTCAGCTGTCGTATCAGACTTTTGCGGTCCTGCAAAACCTTTCTACTCCCTCTTACTATAAAGTTACTGCTCCGACACTGGCGAGTGGAAGCACAACGACTTTAACTATCGTCGTGGCCGCATACAACTCTTCTCGCGGTTCCAGCACTACCGATCCTGTAGCCACTTTTGCACCGAATGTGACGGTCTATAACTCAAACGGCACGGCCTTATCGCTCCAGTCTATCGCGTCGGAAGGATTCCATAATGTTTACCAGATCCTGAACGTTACCAGAGGGCAGCAGTTCTATATCCAGGTTAAAGGCAACATTCTATCATTTGCCAGCAATTATTTACTGACAGCTGTCTTTCAACCGGTGGCCGTGCAGCAGCTTCAGGCTTTGTCAACGACCTTGACCAGTGCGGCCCCCAGCAGCACGGGAGTGCTTACGATTAATGAGGGCCAGATACTCTCGCTGGAACTGTCCTTGACCTCCGCCTCGGGTGCCCCGCTTTCGGGTGCTACCGTGACGATCACGAACGCTTCGGGTAATACCATTTCCACATGGTTTGTTCTGCAGGGTACGAGTTTCAGCAATACTCTTTTTCTGACCCCGGGAAGCTATACGGTCTCCATCACCGGCTTCAATGTTTTTGGCAATGTCCCGAACCTGGGCGTCATCATGGATCTCGTCACGCTCACGGATCCGATTGATATTGCCCCGAGTAGCCCATTGGGTACTGCTCCGACTCATACAAGTTCGACCGGCTCGACTACCACGCATACATCTACAACTTCAGTTACTTACACCACAACAAAGTAATTATTTGGTGGAAAGGTTTTTGCGCAGTAGAGTTCAATGTTCGAGTATAGGGTAGACCGATGAAGAGTTCGATCGATGTTCGCAAAGTAGATTTAGAGGTAGGACCGAAGTCGCCTTCCCAGGCTTCTCCGGCCGATTCCGAATCGTCTAAGACTGGGTTACTCCCATCGACGCAGTTGAACGCACTGGAAACGGTTGATTTAGAGGATAAAGTCAAATCTCTGGTCGGTTACGACCCGCTGCGCGGCCGAAAACGACTGGAAAAATATGAAATTATCCGCCTCCTGGCGACTGGCGGCATGGGAGCCGTCTACAAAGCGTTCGACCACAAACTGCGACGTAATGTTGCTCTGAAAGTCATGCTGCCTACCGCAGCTTCTAATATGCGAGCTCGGGATCGTTTCCTGCAGGAAGCTCGAGCCGCCGCACGAATCTCCAGTGACCACGTCGTTGAGATCTACGAAGCGGACGAAATAGACAACATTCCTTTCATTGCTCAAAAATATCTGCACGGCAACACCCTGGATCGCTACTTGACCTTAAAAGGTGGCGTACCGATCAGTCAGGCCATACGCATCATTCGCGAAACATCTCTCGGACTGCTGGCGGCGCACAAAATCGGGTTGGTTCACCGCGATATCAAACCCTCTAATCTCTGGCTGGAAGCTCCCAAAGGACGCGTGAAGATCCTGGATTTCGGTCTTGCACGGTATCAGGAAGAGGGCGCTTCTTTGACCAACCTCGATATCGCCGCCGGGACGCCCTCTTTTATGTCCCCGGAGCAAGTTCGCGGCGATCTGATCGATTTTCGCAGCGATCTTTTCAGTCTGGGAGTAGTACTATACCTGCTGTTGACCGGAAAGCTGCCGTTTCCCAAACAAAATTCTTCGAATGCTTTGATGGCCGTTTTCACGCAAGAGGCTATCCCGGTCGCGGAACTCAATCCTCATGTAGCGCCGGAATTGGCCGAACTGACGCATATCCTGCTTTCAAAAGATCCCGAACGACGCCCCAGTCAGACCTCTGAGGTGCCGGAAGCCATGGAGTGGATCGAAGCGAATCGCAAGCACGACAAAAAAGATTCTACCAGTAAAAGACCGAAGGTCTGGGAAACCCTCACGCCCCCGGCACAGTCTGTGATCGAAAAACACAATAACTTGAACCCGTTTTCATCACCTAAAAAAGGCAGCTTTTCATTCCTGAAACGATTATTTTAGCATTCTCTCAAACTCCTATCGGATAGATCGTCCCGGCGAACTCGCACTTCTCAAAATTCCGCCAATATCTTTATGGCGTCGCAATAAAACACTTTAATCGATTTTCTCTATCAAAATTCACTTGCGATCATCGACTGGTATCGAGTAAAAATGATTAGTCGACTCTGATGGATTTGATTCACAATTCTAGGATTTAAACAAGTATCCGGGTGATAGACTTGACCTGTTTTTGCTCAACTTAGAAGAGTGTTTTTCGCAACGTATTATTCTTGCCCTCTCACGGACGATCGCCCGAAATGCGAATTTTGGTCGATGCGATGCTTCATGGATTTTTCAAGTCGGTATTCATTTCACGGGAGGCAGATGATGAAGTGGCAGAAGGCTATGTGGTACGGGTTTGTTACGCAAATCGTGTTTTGGATTCTTCTGAATTTCAGTCAATTCGAGGGACTTTTTTGGATTTCGAAACCCGGCTTTCAGCTCTACTCATTCGGTAACGAGCAATTTTCTATCGGGGCTATCCTGCTTATTAACTGGGTTCTGTCAGCGAGCGTCTGGTACTGCCTACTGAGTTTCTTATACACGGCTTTTCCCAAATTGGCAGTTAAGAATACACCAAAGAAGATTGATCCATTTCGCGGCTACTACGAAGTATAGATCGCCGCAAGGATTTAATCTCTATAATTCTTTCGAGTATAGATCCGCGCTTCATAGGATCTATACACTTTCTTAACAAAGACCGACGTCATTAATCGAATATCAGAGTACCGAACTTCTGAAAATCGTGAAAGCTGGGTCCGACGCGGGACCAGTCCCAACTGCTGGTTTTGCCGTTATCGTAATCCATTCTGTAGAAGTTGGCCCTCCAGCGCGTACCAGCTTTCGGTGGCACGTTTCGCAGAGGCTGCATGAGTTCGTAGGGGATAAAAAATTCCGCTTTCCAGCCGGTCACCTTCGCCCCCGATTTCAACTCTCCACCCAGGGCAGATGTCGCTTTTCGAATCTTGCGCGCCCCTTCATAGTGCCAGGGTAGCCAGCCGAGGAATCGCCCTTCCAGATTGGGAATGATAATCGGCAATTCGTACCCGAGTGGGGAAATTTCGTACTCGAAATACATCGCGTCCCGATCATCCGGCCACAGAAAAACTTCGAAGACATCCTCTTTCCAGAGATCCTGAAAATCCTTGGTAATAGTGGAGGTCAATTTCTCATCCGTGGCTTCCATCAAGACATAAAGCCCTTTGTTCGAATGCAGAACCTTGATTTTCGTTTCATACGGCAGGCTGTCTTTATTCCGCTTAGAGAGCATTTGCCATTCGGCTTTTTTCCAGGCTTCCGCCGAGCCGTCGCCCTTGAGTTCGAAATCCTCCACCTCTGCAACATGCAACTCCTTAGGTCCAGGCCTCGAAGCATCCGGCTTCAAGCCGTAGAGCACTCTTTCTGCATTCCGCCGATAAATCTTATCCAGAACAGGAGCTGGCAGATTGATGCCGTAGATGTTCCAGAAGCCCTGTAAATGATGGCTGGCAGCACAATTGAAATATTCATCTTCCGTTTCCAGGAAACGATAGTAAATTCGGTAAGCTTCCCGCCGGGGTGTCGTGTCGGTTCCGAACAGGATTCGATCCTGATACTTCAGAAAGAATTTGCGAGCGGCGTAGGGTTGTCGGCCGAGCTCGGAAATGCGGGCATCGATATCCACATACATGTTCGGATACTTATCGAGCTTGTCGGCCACTGACGCCAGATCTTCCGCGTTGTTGCCGAAGTGGGTATTGATAAAGGTCGTTTTCGGATGGCGGGCGATGACCCGATGCAGTTGATCGAGCAGTACTTCCCGCTTTGGGTACTTTTCGCCGAAGAAGAGCCAGCCCGGATTGGAATTCAGCTCGTGCCAGCGTTCGTTGTATTTATCCAAAGGCGTGAAAAACGCGGCCGGATCCGCAATATGAATCACCACCGGACGGCCATGCTTGGCACACATTTCCCAAACTTCATCCAGTTTGGGATCGTCGACAGCCACTAGCGTGCCATCCTTGTGGCGGACCGTCAGCCCCAAACTTTTGTGAAACTTCAACCCTTTTGCCCCGGCCTTGAAACTCTCCTCGAGCCGCTTGGCCTCCCGGGTTCCCCAATCCGCATCGTCGAGGTTTTCAAAGTTGATCAGGGCGTATGTCAGAAATCGGCCGGGGTGCGCTTCGTCGAGTGCCGCTAGGGTTTCCTTCAATCGATCTCCCCAGCCGCCGTCCAGATTGACGACTGTTTGGACGCCCGCCTCGTTCATCTCCGTCAGATAGCGTTTCACCCGATCGGGAGTTAATGTATTTTTGCCACCGCCCAGATGGTTGTGCATGTCGATGACCGGGTACATCGGTTTTTCGACAATGCTCACCTTGGTCACCATCATCGACTTGGGTTCCCAGTCTCGAAGCTTCAACTCGCGGATATCTTCCGTAGCCTTGGCCGGTTGTCCCAGAGCAGGAGCCGATGGGAAAAGGAAGCAGCAGGTTGCCAGAAACAGCAATCGCATGGGAGAGGACTCCTGGAATTGTTCGAAGGAGGGTCGTACCAGTTAAAAGAGTACGGAGAAAGCGTTCAATCAGCGAGATTTCATCGCGAAAATTCCGATGCGACTCAATCGCCCGCTACCTGAAAAATTCGTTCGAATTCGTCGGAGCAACGTTCGAAAAGTCGCAGCACGGCGGGATCAAAATGCCCCGGGCTCTGCGTGAGGATATGGTCTTTCGCATTAGCATGAGTTATGGGCAATTTGTAAACTCGTCGGGAGCGCAGCGCATCGTAGACGTCGGCCACTGCGACAATCCGGGCGGCCAGCGGTATGGTGTGGCCGTGCAATCTATCTGGGTAACCCATGCCATCGAATCTTTCGTGATGATATCGGGCAATATCGATGGCCATCTGGAGGAAACCGGCGGCAAAACCATACTCAGCCGCAACGGACTGGAGTGTCTGCGCTCCAACGATGGTATGCGACTGCATTTGAATGCGTTCTTCGTCCGTTAGCTTTCCCGGTTTAAGCAAAATGTGATCGGCTAAGGCTACCTTGCCGATGTCGTGCAGGGGAACGCAGGCAACCAGAGTCTGCACGAAATTTTCGTCTACCACCAAGTTGAATTCACTCATCTTCTTGGCTTCATCGCCCAGAGCTCGGCAGAATTTCTGCAAACGCAACAGGTGCGTTCCCGTCTCGAGGCTACGATATTCCACTAGCTTTGCCAATGCCAGCACCAGCCCATTGCGGGCCGATATTAAGTGCTCGTCTTTCAGGCCGAGAGCTTTTTCGAGTTCGTAGTTGACTCCGCTCAGCCGGTGATTCAGCAAATCGGAGCGGTCCTGGGCCTGCTTCAATCGTAAGGCGGCGTTCACGCGGGCTCGCAGTTGAGCCACACTGTAAGGTTTTGGGACGAAGTCATCGGCGCCGTGACTGAGCAACGCCGCCATTTCGTCGCCCGGCATATGGCCGGAAAAAACGATGACTTTCAGATTCGGCCAGGTGGGAGATTGGCGGATGCGTTTCAAAGTTTCTTCGCCGTTGAGACGAGGCATGGCCATGTCGAGAAGAATGAGATCGAACGGTCGTTCGGAGATCGCTTGTAGAGCATGCAAGCCATCGGCCGCCTCTTCGCACTGAATTGGCCCATTCTGGAGAGCGGTGCGGCAAATATCCCGAAGCTTAGGCTCATCGTCGACAATGAGAATTCGGTGAACTTTCGGCAGGAGTAGATTGCTGTCTGGCTGTGGGCGGTCGGCATGAAATGCTTCAAGAAATTTCCGTCGTTCCTCGGCATCTTCAGAGGTAGGAAGGCTACCCGGCAGAGGTGAAGGTTCAAGATTCCTGGGATTTCGAGCCATATCGTTCTCGTTGAATCCGGCCTGGATTCCAACTTTACAAATCGACTGCGAGAATGGGACGAAGCGTGCGACTTCGTCATCCACTATTTCGCATACCCCAATGCTAATCGAAATTGCCGTTTGCGAGTCGGAACAGATCGAATAACGAAACGAACTTGGGGGGAGCCCACTGACTAACGAATAGCTTAGAACAGCTTTATCGACATTCAATTAATTTCTGCGAAAGGAATTGGATGGGATGTTAAGTCAGAAAGTGAGCAAACAAAAAAAAGATCGCAAATGCTGCGATCCTTTCAAAATTATTGCTTCAGCAAAGTGAACTCAGTCGCCTTTGAACGGCGAGTAGTCGCCTTCGATCAATTCGCGAGCCTGATCGCTGACATCATCAGCGGAAAAATTCTTCAGCGTATATTTTTTACCATCACCCGTACCCGTATACTCGAAGCTGAACTTGTAGCCCTTTTCCTTCTCGACCGGAAAGGTACCTTTGTTGGTCCAGGATTCTACGACACAACTCACTTTGTTTTTTTCGTAAGTGGCTTTGGATTCAATCACGCAGCCACCGCCGTCATTCGTGACGGTCATCGTGACTTTGTCCTCTTTTTTGAATTCAAAAGTGATCTTGAAGTCGCCTGCCGATTTTTCCCACTTTCCAGTCGGTTTGGCGACTTTGTCTTCGGCGAAAGTGAGGCCGGTGAATAGCACGAATATTCCAGCTGCGATTACAGAAAGACGCATACCTTGCTCCTGATTGAAACGGTGGAAATGAACGATGCCTCTACTTCGTTCTAGGAACATCCTCATTTAAAAGAAACACTGACTCGATGAAGAATCAGTGCAGACGATTTTTTCTCCACTCCCCCAAAAGCCCTGCCGAAGCAGGTTTAATCGAAGGTAAGCACCCGCGACGGAAATTCTGCATCAGGCCACAACGATATTCACCATCTTCTTGGGTACGACGACGATTTTCTTGATCGATTTACCGGTTATCTGTTCGATCACTTTGGGGTCAGTCAGTGCCAACTTTTCCAACCCCGCCTGATCGAGATCGGCGGCCACCATCAGCTTCGCGCGAATCTTGCCATTGATCTGCACGGGAATCTCGACCCGATCTTCCACCAGTAAAGCCGGATCGAACTTCGGCCAGGCTTGATAAGCCAGCGTCGTCGTGTGCCCCAGCACATTCCACAACTCCTCCGCCATATGCGGAGCGTAAGGTGCCAGCAGAAGCGTCAGAGTTTCCAAAACCGATTTGGGCCGGACTTCTTTACCGGTCAAATGATTGCTGAACTCCATCATGGCCGCGATGGCCGTGTTGAAGCGGAGGCCGTTGGTGTCTTCGGTCACTTTCTGAATCATCTTGTGCATAAGCCGAAGAGTTTCCGCATCCGGCTCGACATCTTTCACCAACGGGGAAAGCACATTCGTCTCGGCACGATCGTCGACGACCATACGCCAAACCCGCGAGAGGAAACGATAGACCCCTTCGACACTTTTCATGCTCCAGGGCTTGGTCGCTTCGAGTGGCCCCATGAACATTTCGTAGAGCCGCAGCGAATCGGCCCCATATTCCTTGACCACGTCATCCGGGTTGATGACGTTGCCGCGACTCTTGGACATCTTGTCAGCTTTGCCCGTAAGTTCGACTTCTGTGCCGACCAGGAAAGTGCGTCCTTTTCGCTTTTCGATTTGCTCGTCGGGAAGATTCTTGCCTTTAGCAGTTTCCGAATCGGCAAGACGCAAAACGTAATACTCCTCTTCCTCATTCTTTACATGCGCGGGAATTACACGCAACTCTTCAATTTTTGCACGATGCTTTTCATAAGTTTCCGCGCTGATGCGATATTCCATCTCGCCCAGGATCATCCCCTGATTCACCAGCTTCTGGAAGGGCTCCGGGCAGTGCACATGCCCTCGATCAAATAAGACTTTGTGCCAGAAGCGGGAATAGAGCAGATGCAGCACGGCGTGCTCGGCCCCACCGACATAGAGATCCACAGGCAACCAGTGCTTGGCTTTAGCGGGATCGCAGAAGGCATTGGGATTTTTCGCATCGAGGTAACGCAGATAGTACCAGCAACTCCCCGCCCACTGCGGCATGGTGTTGGTTTCCCGACGATACTTCTTCCCATCAATGGTGACGTTGATCCAGTCGGTCGCCTTGGCCAAAGGACCTTCGGGACTACCCGTTGGCTTGAAGTCGGCCATCTGAGGCAGCGTTAAGGGCAGATCCTTCAATTCCAGTGGGCGAATGTTGCCTGTGGGTTTGCCTTCGCTGTCCAACTCATGCAACAACGGGAAAGGTTCACCCCAATAGCGCTGCCGGGAGAAGAGCCAATCGCGAAGCTTATAGTTGATGCGCCGTGTGCCCGCTCCCTTCGCTTCGAGATGAGCGATGATCTTCTGCTTGGCTTCTGCGGTTTTTAAACCATCGAGTAAACCGGAGTTGCAAGCGACCCCCTCTTCGCAATACGCTTCCGTCAAATTCTCTGGAGTGCTCCTAGTTTTCTTAAACCATTCTTCCGGTGGCTGCACCACAAGCGGTATCGGTAGTCCAAACTTTTTCGCGAACTCGAAATCCCGTTCATCATGGGCCGGCACGGCCATGATCGCCCCCGTGCCGTAGGTCGCCAGAACATAGTCTGCAATCCACACAGGAATCTGCTTGCCGTTCACCGGATTGATCGCATAAGCGCCGGTGAATACGCCGGTCTTTTCCTTGGCCAGTTCGGTGCGGTCGAAATCGGATTTGCGCGCGGCCGCTTCCCGATAGGCTTGCACGGCCGACTTTTGCTCAGAAGTAGTAATCGATTCCACCAGCGCATGCTCGGGAGCGAGCACCATGTAGGTGGCCCCGAAAAGTGTATCGGGCCGGGTAGTGAAAACCCGAATTTTCGCGGCCCCGGACGCCAAGGCGAAATCGACCTCGGCCCCTTCGCTTTTCCCAATCCAGTTGCGCTGCATCTGTTTGATCGATTCCGACCAGTCGAGCGGTTCGAGATCATCGATCAAGCGCTCCGCATACTCGGTGATGCGTAACAACCACTGCCGGAGTGGTTGTCTCACTACCGGATGATTGCCCCGTTCCGATTTACCATCGATGACTTCTTCATTCGCCAAAACCGTTCCCAGCGCCGGGCACCAGTTCACGGGTACTTCGGCGCAGTAGGCTAATCGCTTGGAGTCGATGAACTTTCGCTTCTCTTCTTCGCTTTTGAAATCGGCCGGGATGGGCAATTCGGCTATCGGCCGACCCTTCTTCTGATCGTGGTCGTACCAGGTGTCGAAAAGCTGCAGGAAGATCCACTGCGTCCATTTGAAATAGTTCGGATCAGTCGTATCGACTTCGCGGTCCCAATCGTAACTGAAACCCAGAGATTTGATCTGTCGACGGAAGTTATCGATGTTGTTCTTAGTGTTAATGCTGGGGTGTTCGCCCGTCGTAATGGCGTGCTGCTCGGCGGGCAACCCGAAGGCATCCCAGCCCATCGGATGCAGGACGTGATATCCAGCCATGCGCTTCTGGCGGCTCAGAATATCGGTCGCGGTGTACCCTTCCGGGTGCCCGACGTGCAGGCCCGACCCGCTGGGGTAAGGGAACATATCGAGTATGTAGATCTTGGGCTTACCCGCAACGGTCGGCGCGTGGGGATCGGGACAGGCGAAAGTTTTGTTCTCTTCCCAATATTTCTGCCAGCGCGGTTCGATGACCCGGGGATTGTAGTTCGGCATTATAATTCTCCTGGCCGGTATTTTTATCACCTCCGGCCCGGCTTTCATCCCATACAATCGGTACGGTTCTTCCCATCGGGAAAAATCGGGGGGTTGTAACAACTTTGGGGAAAACTCGGTATCCAGTGGGGTGGAACGTTTGTTATAGTGGAGATCGCCGGCCCGGTGACGGGTTCACATCCTCGGTCTAGGACGAGATCTAACGGATCGCGGTTCAAAAGAAATGGGTTGGAAACCAATAAGCCGTGCTTTCGCATTCCTACTTTTGTTGAGTGGGATGGCGCAGCTTTGCGCTCAGGATCCGCAGCCGGTTCTTGCGACTCCCGACAAGCTCAAAGAACTCACTTCGAAACTGGAACAATTGCAGAAGCAGTTGACCCAGGAAAAGCCGGTCGCGCCGAGCCGCTGCGACATCACAGGCCAGCAGACAAAAATTGGCGATAATCAATTTGCCCTACTCCAGTTGAAGTATCAGTTTCGGACCACGCAGCCGAAGCAGAATGTTCTATTGGGTTTAAAAAAAGCGTTCGTCACCGAAGCGAAATGGCCCGAGGGTCTACCGCCATTGCAAAGCACCGATGCGGGATTGACAGTCGCGGTGGAGAAAGCCGGCGATCACGAAATCACCCTGACTGTGGAAGCTCCTCTTCAGCCTCGAGGATTGCGGAATCTCGAACTCGGCTTCGATCTGCAACTTCCCGGTAGTCCTATTACGGTCTTGAAATGGAATAGCGCCGAGACGATCAAGAGAATTCGAATCGGCCGACGGGAAAACAGCACGGAGGCCATTGAGAGTAAGCGATACTCATCGTCCAGTCTTGCTTCCAGCGGAGCCGGAGAAGCCTTGGGTCCGGTAGTTTATCTGGAAGTCGCCTGGGAAGAACCGACCAAGCCGACGCCGGACAAACAGCGTATGGCCCGCAGCACTTGGGATGTGCAGATTCGCGATACGGAAATCGTCACTAATGTCGTTTTCAACCTTTCGGGGCCAGCACGGGAATGGCTGATTGCCGCTCCGACGAACAGTCAATTGACGGTCGCTCGAGCGGTCGGCAATACTTCCCTGGAAACTTCCTTCGATCCGCCCCCGGGAATTTTCCGCCCGGAGCCCAAAGAACCTCCCATCTGGAAAGTGGCTTTTCCCGAAGCGACTAACGTCGATATGAGCGTTACAGTCAGCTATACCCAGACGCGCGGCAAAAATCCCAATAGCAGGGAGCTTGTACCTCTGTGTGCCATCGGGGTCCTGGATCTCCCATTACAAACCGGGACCATCAAGATCCAAAGTATTCCCACTTTACGAGTCAAGGAGATCCTCAAGGGGGATACAAAACGCCAACCCGGAAGCGATGACCCTTCTGAAATTTCGTTACGTTTCAGTTCCATGTCCTCTACGAACAATTTACCGCAGCCCTTGGCGGAGCTGGATATTCGACCCGCCGTCGGTGTGGTCCAGACTCGTACCAGTCATTCGCTTTACTATTCGGAAACCGGCTGGCGCTTGAAAACGGATGTGACCGTTCAACCGATACGCAAGGAAATCGACAAAATCGAGTTAGTGGTTCCAGTCACAACCGAATTGGAAAACGTGCTGGTGACGCCTCCAGAATTGGTGGAGTCCGTGGAATCAGTAGTATCGGCCGAGGCAGTGAAGAACTTGAACCCCAGCCAGCGCTTGATTTCCGTGAACCTGGCCGCCCCGAAAAGAAATCCCTTCACGATCACGCTCGAAGGACTTTATCCGATTCCGCTTTCAGAAAAATCGGCCAACCTGCAGTTGCCCCGGCCTTATAAGACTCTCGATCGTGAAGGCAGCCTGACCGCCAATCCCTCACCGGGTATTGAAGTGTCCGGCACGATTCGCGAGTGGGATCAGGATAAAGCCGGCACCTGGACGGCTCCCCTGGAATCGCAAGGAGGGGGCATCATGAGCGCCAAACTCGCGCGAACCGTCGGGGAAGTGCTGCTGGATTGGAAGCCGAGACTTCCTCGAGTTAGTTCGATCAGCATTGTCGATTTGACGCTCAAAGAAAAATCGCTCCGTTTTGATGTGGAGAGTAAAGTCACCTTTTTGGAAACGGTCCCACCGAGGTTGCGCTGGAAATCGCGAGGCGGTGTCACCGCGATCCGCACTCCTGGAGGTTCTCGCGAAGTTTCCGCCGCGGGCGATTTCGTGTTGCCGATCTCAACCACGAACACCAAGGAAGCGGTCTTTCGCTTCAGTTATGAGATACCTCTTCCCGATCCGAAATCGGACGAATCTTCCCAATCTTTGAGTCTGGATTCGGTGCCCATTTTCTGGCTTGAGGCCGAGGGCCGGACGAATACCGATGTGCGTTTCTGGTACGATTCCACCAGCACGATTGAGTGGGATTTGAACACGATGCAGGCCGAGAATCATCTCTGGGAGGCAGCCCCGTACGAGATTGTGCCCGAGCGGGAGAATCTCCCTATTAAAGTGCTCCGCAGCGTGGCCCCGGGTGCGGATCTCTCCTTCGAGCTAGTACCTCGACAAGGTTCCGGCATTCAAACTCGGGTCTGGATCGATCGGATATTCGCCCAAT
This sequence comes from Telmatocola sphagniphila, assembly GCF_018398935.1. Taxonomy (GTDB): domain Bacteria; phylum Planctomycetota; class Planctomycetia; order Gemmatales; family Gemmataceae; genus Telmatocola; species Telmatocola sphagniphila. Next base: position 4,282,834 of record NZ_CP074694.1, read on the forward strand.
CCCAGATGCCGGATCGCCAGCAGCGCAATCGGGTGCGTTTTCTGGTTCGCCGCTGGCTGACCCGCACCATCGATTTCCAACTTCCCTCAGATGCCAGCGATCTGGAAATTTTACTGAACGGCAAGTCGTTCGAAGTCACTCCTCCGGCCAACGACCCGAACCGGGTACAGATCGAAATGCCGGCCTGGAAACCCGATCGTTCCGCCGTGATCGAATTTCGATACAACCGTCCGGGTCGCGTTCTGGGACTGGCCGATTGGCAACTACCGATTCCTTTGGGGCGAGTATCGGTAGGGCCCTGCCGCTGGCAAATTGCCCTGCCGGGTCGGGCCTTACCTATGGCCTGGAGCGAAGCAATATTCGAAGAATCCTGGAGCTTACGACCCGGGTTACCGTTTCCAGTCGCGGCTCGCGGCCTTCAGGAGCTGGAGCGCTGGTTTACCAGTGGGGAGGAGCCGACGGAAGCGGCCGGTTGGCAACTCGACGAGGCGGGTATTACCGCCCGGCAAAACACGCTGGATGACTTACAGGTCTTGCTGCTGCCCCGATACGGAACGCTGATGATTCTTTCCGGTCTGGCCGTGGTGATCTGCTATTCGATTCTGAAAGCGAAAATGCTCATCCGCTGGATAATCAGCTTGTTGCTCATTGCGGGAATTCTGACGATCTATCTCTGGAACGGGCAATGGCTGCCTATCCTCCTGGCCTGCGCGCTGCCCGGAATCATCGGCTTTCTTCTGATTTTCGGCTACGTCCAATATCATTTGATGCGATATCATCGGATACGCAACAAACTCCCAGGCTTTCAGTCACACATCACTTTTGTGGAAAGCGCGCCTTCGAAAAACGGCAGCGCCCGCAACACGACCAAATCGGCGGATAAACCTCTGTCTTCACTCGGGAGCAACAAATGATCGGGCGTTTCCTCGCGCTGATCGTTTTGCTCCTTTTTTTTGCGGCCGGGACATACGGCCAGCAGAAGATAGCACTGACCCCTTCGCAGCTAAAGAAAGAATTGGCGAAGCCCGAAACTCCGCCATTGACCAAACTGCCCCCGTCGGAACTCGATGTACTTCTTAACCCGCCGGCTTCCCATCCTAAAGAAGTGGGCACTCGGCTGATTTCCGCTGCCTATCAAGCAAAATGGGTCCAGTCGGCCAGTGGCGACAGTTTCCTCACTGGTAAAGGGGAATGGAAAATCGCTCATCGTGCGGGTACTACGAGTTGGCTCCCGGTCGAACCGATGCAACTTGCCTTGAAAGAAGCCACTTGGAAAGAAGGTCAAAGAGCAGAATTTCATCTTGCGGAATCGAATCTCGGTAACCAGTTATCCCTGGCGGTGGTAAAAGAAGGATCGCTTCATTTCAATTGGTCGTATAACGGTCAGGCCGACCCCGGGGAAATACGATTCGACCTTCAGGTACCTGCCGCGCCGGTGGCGATTTTCGAACTCGATACTCCGGCCGATTCGCGCCCCTACCCGCTACAGGAAATACTGATCGATGGCCCGGTTCCCCAACCGGACGGACAACTGCGCTGGCGGATGGTCTTCGGCGGCCAGAATCGTCTGGCGTTTTCCATCCGAAAGATCGGGCCGCCACAAAGCGTACTGATTCGGAGTCGCTTGAACGCTGTTCAGACTTTTCGCACCAATCAAGTTATGAACGATTACGATTTCGATCTGGATATCAGCCGGTCGGGAGTGACCGAACTAGTTCTGATTCACGATGTCCGCCAGATCGTTCGACAAATTCAGATTAATAATCTGCTCGATTGGACCATTGAGGACATTAAGGATACGGCCGATAAACGCATACGCATACGTTTAAACGAACCGATCCGCGGCGGCCGATTACAAGTCCGTACGGCCTCGCCTCTACCCTCCGAAGGCGTCACTTGGACCAGCCCCTCTTTACGGATAGAGAACGGCCTTTGTCTGGCGGAGAAGCTGGAATTTCGGGCAATCTCCAATTGGAAGCCGGAGGCAGTTCAACCAGGTACGTTTCGGGCCGCAGATAAATGGCTGAACGGAAGCGATGGAACGCAAAGCCTGATGTTGGAGTCGGCGCTTCCCGCCGTCGGAAAGAATCTCACTCGTCCTCGACTGCAACTCCGACCGCGCGCCGGGGAATTCTCCGCCGAGCAAATCCTGGAATGCAGTATTCAGAAGGAACGCGCGACACTGCGACAGCAGATTCAATTGCAGGTGAAATTTGGCAGCGTTTCGCAACTTGCGGTCGAAATACCCAAGGATTGGGAGGTCGAAAGGGTGGAAATAGCCGGTTCCGATTTACCTCCGGAATGGCAGGTCCGCGGCACCGATCTGATCATCGAGCCTTTGCGCGGCTGGATCCCCGGTAGCCTGGCAAAAATCGAGGTGGGATATCGCCGGCGTCTTCAATTGCAGGAGGATTTTCAGCTACCGATTCCCTGGCCGCGGATTCGATCGGCCGTCGATGTGCAAACCCGGTTGAGCTGGAAACTGCCCGTCGGTTGGAGTGCCAGCTTGGATTTTCCCGTACTCTCGTACAGCTCCCCGTTCTTAAAAGCTCTTGAGATTGCGACACCGCAAACAGGCAAACACGCAGAACTGACAGCGCATATTCAGAAATTGCAGGCTTTCCCAAGTCCGACGGGACGCACCAGCCGACCCAACGCGACTTTGCAGGAACCGAACTGGAAAGCGGAGAGCCTCGACTGCTCCATCGAAAGCGGTCGGACGGTTCGGTGCAAACTTGCCAGTAAAATCTTGCTGCAGAACTCCCAAGACTATTGGGCCCCCCTGGTGATACCGCGCCGCTTCGAACTTCAGGAAGTGCTGATAGCCGGGCGGAACGCTCCGATGCAATTTGCGGAAAATGGAGACTGGTTGATCGAATTGCCACGACCTTCCCTGAATCCGCAGCTGGATCTCGAACTCACTTATCGCTTACCCCTGCAAACGAAATTTTTCCATCTGGAGTGCTCCCAATTAGTACCTGAGAATCTCCTGGGAGATTGTCCCATCAAATGGGAACTCCCCGAGCATTGGATCTTGCGTTCTCAGAAACCGGGCGATGGACGAACCGCTCTGAAGGGCACCTTCAAATTTTATCGTCAGCAGCAACTTGTTCTTTTGGCTCTGGTGGTCCTGGCGCTTCTCACCTTAGTGCGTTTTCTTGTCACTACCAGCCCCCGGAACTCACCTCCTCCGGCGAAAGTAGCAGCCGGGAGCCTACTGCTTCTCGCCGTTATCTGGTTCACCGGAGGTCTCTCCGCCGGTCAGCCACCGGATAATATTCGCATCTGGGTCGTCAGCGAAACCGAAGGCAAATTTGCTTATGTGCCGACAGAATATCTGGAGAATCTGAAAAAACCCAAGCCGGACAGCTCGACGAATCTGATCGTAACCGAGGCCGAGTATGTGGGCGCCGTGCACGAAAGCTCGGCGGAGTTTATTCTCGACTGGAAATTGCAGACCCGAAAGGACGAATTGACTTACCGCTTTGCACTTCCTGATGCGAGGCTGCGGAGCGTAATGATCGATGGCCAGATAGGTTATCCGCGAGCTTTGAGTTCGGATAAGTATGAAGTCGACCTTAAAACCGCCGGGGAGCATCGTCTGGTGGTAACGGTCGAAACGCCCGTATTGGAAAATGGCTCCGACAGTGAGATTCGATTCGGCATCCCCGAACTGCCGCAGGCCCGTGTTAAATTATTTCTTCCACCCTCAGCTCAGCAGGCCCGGGTGATAAATCCACGGGGAGAACAAACTATCAATTCTTCCATTCTGGGAAGGGTACTCGTGGCGGACCTGGGCCGAGTACGGACGATACACTTCCGTTGGAGTTCTCAGAATCCGAATCGAAAAATTGATTTCTACGAAATCCATCGCCTGGAAATCGAAACTGGAACTATCGCTCTGCAGTCGGCCTGGCAGTTCGATGTCAAAAATGGATCGATTCAGCAGTTGAGCCTGAATATTCCCGAGCAATGGCTGATCAGTCGGGTGGAGGTGCGACCCGATGGCGTTTTGAATCCGTTGCCAAATTCGTCGATTAAAGATTGGACTCAAAACCCGGAGGTAAAAAACGGCTTCCGGGAATTGAAGGTCGATCTGCAAAATTCTCTCAGTGGCAAATTTCGCTTACTCGTCGATATGGTACCGGCGAAACTGCCGACCCAACAGCTCTCGATCCACTGGCCGGTTTCACTGGAGGGATACCCCAGCAGTACGCATTACTGCTATCGCCAGACCGGTTGGGACAAAGTCACTTTGCAGGAACCTCAGAAATTTCTGGAGATTCCCAGCGAACTCTACTGGCGGGAATCGGCGCGGACCCTGTTTGGCCCAAGTGTACTTACCCCTCCGGATCGAACGTTTCAGAGGATCGGGTCAGACAATCCGACGATGAAAATTCTGCTGAAATCCGATCGTTGACTTGTTACTTCGACTAAACTTACGAGAATTTCACCGACAACTCTGCGAAGACTTCCGGGGATACCGCCATGTTCAACATTGGTTACTTTAAAGGGCAGGCGACCGATTACATTTTCCGATACAAGGCAGGTCGGGTCGTAGGCGAAGGAAATGGTCTCTCCTTCTTCTACCTGCGGTATGACACGCAGATCGTCGCGGTTCCAACGAATAGCCAAGATTCCAATTTCGTGTTTAATGAAGTCACCAATAACTTCCAGGAAGTGATGATTCAGGGGCAATTGACTTATCGCATCGTCAATCCGAAGCAGGCCGCAACACTTTTGAATTTTGCCATTCACCCCGAGAAGAAGAACTACCTCACGAACGATCCGGAGAAACTGGCCGGCCGTGTCAGTAACGTGGTTCAGATAGAAACCCGCAAAGAGATCCAGAAACGAACTTTGGAAGAAACTCTGCGGGACTCGCAAACCATCGCCGCCGAGGTGCTGCAAAGACTACGCAATTCCAAGGAACTCGAACCGCTCGGCCTCGAATTGCAAAGCGTCTATTTCTTATCCGCCCGGCCCAGCCCGGAAGTGGCAAAAGCTCTAGAAGCGGACTATCGGGAGACCCTGCTTCGCAAAGCCGACGAGGCAACTTACGCCCGCCGGGCGGCCGCGGTCGATGAAGAACGAAAGATCAAGGAGAAGGAACTAGCTTCCGACCGCACCATCGAAGAGCAGCGGAAGGATTTGATTTTGCTGCAAGGGGCAAACGCCAAGCAGGAGGCGGAGAACCGCGGCCAGGCGCTGCTGCAGGAAGCGCAATATCAAGCGAAGGCAGCCGAGATGCAACTGGCCATTTTCCGGGAACTCGACGCCAAGAAAGTCCTGGCCTACGCTCTCAAAGAACTCGGCAGTAACGCTGGAAAAGTCGGAAATCTGACGATCACCTCGGAAATGTTGGCGAGTCTTTTGAACGATAAAGCGGACTCTGCTCATAACGGCTAAGGGGATAAGGCATGGGGGCCGGACCTCGCTTCGAAAAGATAGTGGTGGTCACGCAAAAGACCGCTCTCGAAGAACTTATCGAACGCTACAACACCGAGAGACAGGCTCGGTTTTACATCGAGCATATGGGCGGCTCCTTCGACGAATATCGTTTCGCGCATGATATCTACCACAATTCTTTGCTCCAGCTCAAACAGTATCTTCCCCAAGGAGTGCGACATCAGATAATTGACCGCTCGTTTCTTCCCCAGTTTCTGTTTAGCGAACGGGATATGGTGGCAGTGCTCGGGCGCGATGGTCTGGTCGTCAACACCGCCAAGTATCTCCAGAGCCAGCCCGTACTCGGTTTTAATCCCGATCCCAGCAGAATCGATGGAGTACTCTTGCCGTTTCGAGTGGAGGCGGCTGCGCATATTTTCCCCCGAGCCATCTATGGGATCTTCAAATCGAAACGGATTAGTATGGCGCAAGCCACCTTGAACAACGGCCAGACGCTTCTTGGTGTCAACGACATTTTCATCGGACCCAAGTCTCACACATCGGCCCGCTATCGCATTCAATTAGCGGACAAGTTTGAAGATCAATCCTCGAGCGGCCTGATTGTCTCTACCGGGGCCGGTTCCACAGGTTGGTTTCGATCGTTGATCACCGGAGCAGCCGCTCTGATGTCCGCTCGAGCGCACAATCCCAAAATCCGGGAGCAGCAAAAAAATTATCAATTCCCTGCGGATTCTGACCACCTCGTCTTTTGTGTTCGGGAACCTTTCATCAGCAACACGTCCCAGGCGGATCTCATTTATGGAATGATCCCGCGCGGGAGCGAATTGATCCTGCAATCGCACATGCCGCAGAACGGGGTGATCTTCAGCGATGGAATCGAATCCGATTTTCTGGAGTTCAACAGCGGCACAACTGCGCGTATAGGTTTGGCGCCAAATCGTGTGAAATTGGTTGTAGCAGAGAAACAAAATCCCAGCTGACTGGCGATCGAAGAGAGCAAATTAGGCGGCTGGAGTGAATAATTAAAATAAATTTCATTTAGAGCCCGGGCCATTATTTCGGCAGCAATTTTGGCAGCTTTTTCTTTTTTTCCAGACCGTCCCTTTCCGGGCAGGACCGGGCGCTCTAAATTTAAATGTTCAGCAATTATATGAACCGGAAGTTCCGGAGGGGGCCCGCATGGCCAAGAAGAGCAAAGACGCACGATCCTATATCAAGCTGGTCAGCAGCGAAAGCGACCATTGCTACTTCGTGCAGAAGAACCGAAACAACACCAAGGAACGCTTGGAACTGCGGAAATACGATCCCACGATCCGCAAGCACGTAAAATATAAGGAAGGGAAGTAACATGAAAAAGGGCATTCACCCCGAATATCGCGATGTGGTATTTCTCGACCAGGCGGCCGATTTCAAGTTCCTCACCCGATCCTGCGTCAAAACCAACCAGATGATCAAGTGGGAAGATGGCAAGGAATATCCGCTCGTCCGCGTCGATATTTCCAGCGCCAGCCATCCCTTCTTCACCGGCAAGATGAAACTGCTGGATTCGGCCGGTCAGATCGAACGCTTCAAGAAGAAGTTCGGCAACTACAAGAAGAGCTAATCACTGTAAATTGCCCTGCGATTTATAGTCCAGCAGAGCCTGGAGAATTCCGAGATGATCTCGGATTCTCCAGGCTCTGTCCCATTTCCCATCCGCAATTTGATAAGCTCGAGCCAGGTATTTCGCAAAGAAGTGCGATACCAGGCTACTTCCAAAAATTATCGCTGCAAAGATTCCGGCACCGGGAACAACGGCGTGGGAGGCAATTCCGAGAACTTCGTCGCATTCGAGCCCGAGGGCGTTGACGGCGATGGCAGTGTCGGTGCGGGAGATGCAGGCGCCGTGGCATTTACAGGCCGAACCAGGACCACGTCCGGCGTGCTGGTGATCGCGGATCCCGTTCGCGGCTGCGTCACGGCGGGATCAAGATCGGGCAACGTCGAACTGCTGTTGGACGGCAGCTTCAATTCCGGACCCGACTCCGGCAGCTTTGGCACATTCATCGCGGGAGTTGGATTCAAAGCAGGAACGCTCGATCCGCCCCCGTTCAAAATGGGCAGATCAGGTTTAACCGGCAATGCGGGCGCTTGCATGCGCATTCTTTCCAGATTCGCATCCGAGTTCGTTAATTGAGGTCCGGAGGTCCCCGCGGTCGCCATGATCGGAGTGGATGAAACAGCCGAGCGATTCGACGGCGAAGGCGGCAAACTCGGCACGCCCGTCGGCGGCACATTGGTCGGCTCTAATGGCGTGGCGGGAGGCATCATGGCAATGCCGTTACCGGAACCCGGCAGAGGAGGCTGAGTCACGGGAGTCTGACGGATGGGGGCCTGCTGAGGATATTGCGCCTGCTGAACCGATTGCTGCGGTACCCCAGCCCCATTCGGCGCGTAAGCGATGGATTGCTGGGGTTGATTAGGATTCAGACCGTACGCATTCGGATTGGTCACAGGGCTCGAACTGACCACGGCCGTGTTTGGATTTGGCAGCGATTGCAGTTGAGCTCCGCCCGTGTAAGGCGAAGAGTTCGCCACCTGCAAGTTTCGATAAGCAGGCGACGAGACGCCGCCGGTCTGCTGCAGGGTCGCACCGCCAGCAGGGGCGTTGGCCGCGGTCTGCACGGTGCCAGTCGCTGGCTGTTTATTCAGTGTCATAACGGGTGGTGTGGAAGGCTGTTGAGTGGTATGAGCGCAGCCCGTGGCCAGGCCAGTCAGTCCCAAAGCTACTCCTAGACCCCAAGATTTAACTCTGATCATGTGATTCCCCCGTCGTGTGGCCGCGCGCGATTAGCCCCCACCAGGCGCGTAGCACTGAACGCGAGGAGATAATCGCTGTCGGGAGGTTGTGTCAATTGCAATTTGAAACTGGGCGAAGTTCGCGAGCTAAAGTACGAATTTACGCAGAAAGCTGACGGAATTTTGCATTTCGGCTAAAGAAGCGCGGCCCGGCTGCCGTTTGATCGTCAAAAATCCCTTGTACTCGATGGCACTCAGAGCGCCGATAATTCCCATCCATTCCACATTGCCATGTCCCAAGGGCACTTCGTCGGCCGCCTGGCTCACCGTGTGGATCTGCACGTCGCGAGCCTGGAAATGGACGAGCCGGTGTTGCAGCGGAAGAATGCTTTGAGCCGGATTGTGGCCATGCAGTAGGAAGTTTCCCGGATCGAAATTAATTCCCAGACTGCCGTAGTCGAACCGGTTCAAAAATTCGACGACCTTATCTGCTGGGTCGAAGCCAGCTTCCAAAGCCACTCGAACGCCCGTTTTGTCTCCATAAGCCGCCAGATCCCGAAGCGCTTCATTAAGCAACGGATTTTGCGGCGAATCCGGTCCACTGGGAAGCCGAGGGCATTGCACGAGAACGATTCGCGGTCCCAGTTCGAACGACAGATCCATCACCTGGCGGATATATTCCAGGCGGGGTTGTTGATCAGCCGCGACGTCGATGCCTCGACGCAAAGGGCAGTTCAGTGCCGTGAGCTGGAGGTTATTCGAACGGAGCAGATTGCCGATTTCCCGCTTGGCTGTGGACGTGAGTTTGGCGGGAGCCAGTTCTCCATAAGCATCGACCTGTACCCCGGCGACTCCCAATCGGGAAATTTGGGGAAGTCCCTGGCGCAGGGAAAAATTCAGTGATTCCAAACAGATTCCAAGCTTCATAGCATCCTGTTCGCAGTGATGCGATTTCAATCGAGAAAATCGCTGAAGGGTTTTACCAGTGTTCGGAATTCCTCGCGCGGCAGATCGACGGTTCCCCACTTGGTGCTACGCACCCGCATGGACCTCCGATAGTCCTGCCCCGCGATGCCGCGCACCAAATAACGGCTATCCCTCCAGTACAGCAAGTCGGTCGTACCGATCGGCAGATCGACTTCTTCCTGTATATGATACACGAACACCAGAATTCCGCGGTATCCTTCTCCGAAACGTTCTTCCCAGCGGCGCAGGCCGTTGATATCCTCCAAGGTGGACCAGGACTCCCAGGACTTCTTGGGTTTCGAGGCCGTCCCGCCGGGAAATTTACGCCCTTTGACATCTACCAGCAGTCGACGTTCCTTCGAGCCGTAGACGATGAAATCCAGGCTTTTCACGGGTTCGTCATCCAATGTCGCACGTCGACTTTCGTCGATGGCGACGTATCCGAGATTCTTAAAACGCAGAAACTGCTCGAAGGCCGTCTCATAATGATTGGAACGAATCATAAGGGGCTGTGGGTCTAAGTCTTTACGTCAGGTCGAACAGACGATATCAACTTTCATTATGTCAGAAAAATCGACGATTTGGAGGCTCTTTCCTGGAGAAGATGCAACGACTGAAGGGCCTAAATTTTTATCACTCGGATGCGCCGGGTAATCTCCTCAATCGGGATCAATTCCCCCTGCCCGGCCCCGGGGCAATTTCTTTGCGTCCGTTGCCAGGCCTCTTCCGTACGAGTGGTACTCTCCCAGAAGGGCCAGGTTCGGCACTGGCGGGGTCTTATGTCGTAAATCGTGCAGCCTTTTTCTTTTTCGAAAAAAACGCAGTCGCCGTTTAACTTCTCCTTGAGCGAACGTTTTTCGTAAAGAATCTTCGTGTAAATTCCAATGACTTCTTCCACGCTGACCTTCAGCCGATCCGCAATAGCCTGAATTTCATTTTCATCCACCCAGACGAAGCCCGCCTCACCCGTGCAGCAGTTACCGCAACGGGTACAGGAGAATCGCAAGCCGTTCGTGTACCAAGGTGTTTCCATTTGAGCTATGATACATCTTGCTGATCGGTGCAGAATAGAATTCGGAACAGGTGGGCCGATCCAGTCCGAGCGGGATGGTAGTATGCGAACACTCGCCATTGGCGATATTCATGGGTGTCTTTCGGCCCTGGATCATTTACTGAATTTCGTTAAGCCGGCGACAGAGGATCTGATCATAACCCTCGGGGATCACGTCGATCGCGGCCCCGATACCAAGGGAGTGCTCGATCGCCTCATTGCCCTGCACAAACAACGCAAAATGGTCAGTTTATTGGGCAATCACGAATTGCTGATGCTCACAGCGCTGGAAGGGAAAGCCGAAGCCCGGCAATGGCTGACTCATGGAGGATCGGAGGCTCTCGAGTCCTACCGGCAGGCAGGCAAGCATGTCTCCCTGGCAGATGTTCCCAGTTCACACTGGGGCTTCATGGAAACGAACTGTCAGCATTATTTCGAAACTCTGACGCATATTTTCGTTCACGCGAATCTACTGCCGCGGGTCGATATGCCCGAACAGCCGGAGTTGATTCTCTGCTGGGAATCCTTGAATCCTCGCAAATACGAGCCGCACTACTCGGGTAAAACGATGATCTGCGGTCATACCGCACAGAAAAAAGGGAATCCGCTGGTTCTGCCGGGAGCGATCTGCATCGATACCTGGGCCTACGGCGATGGCTGGTTAACCTGTCTGGACGTGGACAGCGGACAGTACTGGCAGGCTAATGAACTGGGGGAAACGCGAATTGGCTCAATCCCCCGGGTAAGGGAAGACTGAGCCAATACAAAAATTCTTTGTTTTAATTTCTGCGATTAACCGACGTTCACGCCCCCCAGGAACTGAGGATCGTAGACGTTGAAGGCATTCAGGATCTGATAGTTAGTCGAAGAATACAGTCGGATCCGAGGCACGGCGGTTGGTCCGCTGGCCACCGCGATCTCACTCGCGATTCCCGTGCCCGTGGTATCCAGAGCCAGCACGCGAGCTCCCACATTGGTGACACCTGGTTCGAAACCTGCGAAGGATGTCACCAGAGAAGTTCCGCTGTAAACGGCCACCTGACCGTTCGTCAGATCGCCAATGACGAGGGTGGCCTTAGTGTTTCCTGCCTGAGTGATGCCAGCCGAAACCGAGATCCCGTTGGCGCCGATGACTCCGGAAGCAATGAAACTTTCAATCGGATTGAGATTCAGACCATTCGGCCCACCAGCGAAGACTTCCACGTGCGGGCTATTGCCGCTCGCAGTCGAAACGATCACATCCCCGTAACCATCGCCATTGATGTCGGCCACTGCCACATTCACACCACCCAGATAGGAGGTTGAGTAAGCGTAGAAGCTATTGATGAGCTTCAAAGTTGCACCATCGAACACTTCGATGTGCGGGGCCGTTCCGGCCATGGTTCCAACCACGATATCGGGAATTCCATCGCCATTGATGTCCCCGGCCGCGACAGTAATCCCACCCAGGTAAGCGGGAGAGAACGCATCGAAGCTGTAACCGGGCAGTTCCTGGCCATTGACGCCATTAAAGACGTCCACATGCGGATCGGCTCCGGGGCCTGCACCCGTGACGATATCCTTAACGCTGTCTCCGTTGAAGTCCGCCGTGGCGACGCTCACACCACCCCGGAAATTCGAGTTATAGGCAAAGAAATTGTAAAGCAGTTGTCCCGAGCTGGCGCTGTAAACCCGGACGTCTGGGCCGTTGCCCGGCCCGGCACCCAGTGCGAACAAAGCGGTCTGATCGTAGGTGATGCTGGAGGGGGCGGAAGAGATATTACTGTTGCCTGCAGAGTCGGTCACCGCACCCGCCGGCACGGCGATCGTAACGACGCCGTTTCGAGTCACGTGGTTGATCGATACGACGTAGCTGGAACCACTGCCCGTGATGGTGACGTTGCCAGCACCCGCCGTTCCGGTGACCGTAATTCCAGACGCGCTGAAGCCGGTCACATTTTTGCTGAAATTCACATCGAATTTGATGGGGGTCGAGGACGTCGGATTGGCTTGGCCGGAGGCTGCGGTAATTGTCACGGAGGGTTGCACGTGATCAATCGTGTAGACCGGGCCGGCGACGAAGCCGGAAGAAAGAGCGTTGCCCGAATGATCGGCGATCCCAGACGCACTGAACAGATTCAGCTGAATGGTGCCGTTCACCGAACCGAGGCCGACGATGGGAACCGTCCAGGTCGTTCCACCATCGTAGGATACGATGGTTCCGAAGGTGGCACTCGACGAGGCCGTGCCCGTGATACTGAAGTTACCGGCGGAGACGCCGACCACCGGCTTGGAGAAGACCACCGTATAAGTAACCGAACTTGCGTTGGTGATACTGTTGGTCGGATTATTGCGATTGATCGACAGCAGTTTGGGAGCCACGGTGTCCAAAGTAGTCAGAGTGACGTCGTGACCACTACCGCCCTGGTAGCTGATACGGAACGTGCCCTGAGCGGTCTTGAACGTGGAGCCTTCCGGAAGGTTATTGAAGGTGCCGACGATCGGGTTATTGCTGAGATTCTTGATAATCGTGAAGGTATCACCTGGAGCGGGAGTGTAGCCAAAAGTCGGGCTCAGAGTCGCCCCGTTGAGGTTGATGCCGCCCGTGACATCGAGTTGCGAGTAGTTCGTTCCCACCGTGGTACCGGCGATATCCACCGAGTAGGTCGAGGTCGAGTTGGCGAAAGTCACCGATCCGGTGTTCAGAACACCCGTCGAAACACCCGGCGTCAAGTTACCACCGGCGTTGACCGTGACGTCCCGGATGATGTTACCCGTTCCCCCGAGCGAAGCGCCGTTCTCGACGACGACGCCATTGCCAGCTGCATTGATCGCATCGAGTTGCCCGTTGACATAGACGGTCCCTTGCTGGACATCCAACACACCTGGGAATTTCTGTTCGTTATTTAACGTCAGAGTGCCCGACCCAGTCTTGTTGATCCCGTACTGGCTGTAAATGTCGCCGATGTAGCCAATCGATTTATTGACGACGATATTCCCGCCGGTGTTGATGGTTGCCGAACCGAAGGGGTTCGGCGTGCCGTTGAGAGTTCCGTTCGCCAGCAGGTTGATCGGCGTGTCAATTGACATCGAGTTCGGCAAATTCAGCGTACTGCCGTTTTGCAGGATGAGGGAGTTTGCGGAGCCGATTGAACCTTCGTTATCGAACTGCAGCGTGGCACCTGCATTGTTCACATAATTGCCTGTGAAGGCATTGGAAATCGCACTGTTACCGTTTATTTCCAGGATGCCGGAACCGGTGTTGTAGAGATTTCCAGAACCGCTGATGGCTCCGGTCACATTCAAATCGGCCGAGCTGGAACCGACGTTAATGAAACCATCTCCCGTCGAGACGTTAAAGCCGCGCGAGAAGGTTTCACCCGTGCCGGTGTATTGCAGCGTTCCGCCATTCAACACCACGGCTCCGCTGCCACCCAGACTGGTGGCCAGCGAAGCGAGCGAGAGATTACCGCCCGCCAGGTAGATGGTTCCCGAAAGGGCGTTATTGTTGCCGGACAAAGTCAGCGTTCCGCCGCCTGATACCGTGTAACCGTTGAAACCGGTGATCGGGCTGGTGACCGTCAGAGCCGTCGGAACGATGAAGTAACCTGGACGAGTCGCGAAGTCCAATTGGGAAATATCAATACGATTTCGAGCGGAGCTCGTGGGGTCCGAATTGGGGTTGGCGCCCGACGCGAGAATCACACCGCTGGCGATATTCAACCGACCCGCGCCAGTTAGTTGCCCATAATTCGTGCTGCTGGAAGCATCGAGAACCAGGGCATTGATCGATCCCAAAGTGCTTCCGCCGACCGTAGTCGGAACGATTTCCCGAATGTTATTCTGGGTCGTTCCCGAAAAAGTGCTGGCGTATTCGGTAAACTGCAAGGGGCGAATCCCGTTGGCAGTCGTATAGGTGACCAGCGTATTTCCGGTCGTATTATTTGTCGTGTATTCGTTGCCGTATGCACTGGGCAGAATGCTGATGTAGCTCGTTCCTAATGCTCCGTTGCCGCCGATCAGACCGCTGGAAATATTCGCTGTATTTGTGAAATTAATGGTGTCGTAATTGTTGTTCGAAGCTCCGAGATTTCCGAGGTTATTAGCCTGGAAAAGGATGTTTGTTCCCGCCGCGACATTGTAGTCGGCGAATGTGATGGCGTTGGTGTTCACATCCGTGGTTTCTTTATCCAAATGGTTCAGAATGATCGTCGGGTTACCCGAAGCATTCAGCGTGCCAATCGTTTCCGTGGACTGGAAAGCCGAACTCGTGGCCCCGTTGGAAGCGGTATTGTTATACCCGGTGTACTCGAAGGTACCGCCGCTGTAGAGAGTCAGCGGAATGGAGTCGCCAATGCGGTTGGGGCTGGTGTTTGTTGAAGGAAGATTCAAGTTGTTGACTTCGATTGTTCCGCCGCGTGCGGCGATCAAACCAGAACTGCCCGTGATTTGTCCAACGACCGTTCCGTTAGTTCCGAGAATGATCGTGGCGCCCGTTTTTGATAAATAGGAAGAACCTGCCGTGGTTGCTCCCGCGTAGTTGTCGGAGTTTCGCAGTGTGTAGGTGATGGGCAGAAGCGGATAGATCGAAAGGCCGCCCTGTCCCGTGACCACGCCATCCTGAATGTTGCTGGTCGAACCCGATACATTCAACGTGGAATTCAAAGAGAGATTACTGGTAGTATCGGTGGGTGTAGTCGTGAGACCGTAACTGAGTGTGCCGCCGTTGACAACCAGGTTTGCATTGGAATTGCTTCCGAATACCAGGTTACCGGCATTGAGATTGATCGTCGGATTGCCCGTGGGATCGTCGAGGAGCGTGAAACCATTCCCACCGCGGTTTATCGTGATCGAAGGGCTGTTTCCTGACAGGCTGGTCGTCCCTTCAATGAGAAGACTTCCGTTTCCATCTCCGGTGATTGTCAGGGGCGCGTTAATGTCGATGTCGGAAGCGGCATAAGCTGCCACTCCGCCGCCACTCTGTGTAATCGTGGGATTGACGCCGCTCGAAACATTTAGACCGACCGAATCGCCACTGATCTGAGCGCCGGTGATCGCCTCGCCCGATGTGGATTGCATGTACCCATATCGACCGTTAAACGTCAGAGTATTGACCGCAAAGGAAGCCGCAATATCGTTGACGGCGTTATAGCCACTTTGAGTGTAATTTAAAAATGTCAGGGCCGTGCTTGTGGTATTCGCCGGCACGGTGTTGGGGCTCCACTGGGTCGCGTCGCTCCAGTTCTGGGAACCAGTTGTAATCCCCGTCCAAGTCCAGGAAGCCGGCGGACAGCGATCTTCCATCGGCTCCATCATTCGACGAAGTTTGTGCGTCCGGCGTCGATCGGAGGCAACGGCCGAGGGAGTTTTACTGGCAACAAAAAGCGTTTTCATCCAGCGCGAAAGAGCCATGACACGTCTCTTCTTGTGAAAATAAGGTTGGATTCAGCCTTGAACCCTGGCTTACTATGGGGAATCTAGCCAATAGGCGAAATATGTGCAAACTATTCTATCGGTGCAAATCACTTCCTAAAAGTGAGGATCAGCCAACTTTGCTACCTTGATATTATTCTTCCTAACTGACAGACGAGGCATAAGTCAGAAAGTTGGTTCAAACCCTCCATTTTAACGATTTCATTTTTTTCTTCCGTTCTCAGGGGGTCCGGTTAGAATGGTTGTACTATGCAGGACGGTTCTGCTGATCTCCGGAGATCCGGACTATGATCTATGCATTTGCATTGCCCATAACGGAATCGAAAGAAGAAACAGCCGTCAAGCTGTTGCCGCCCTACCACGTCATTCTCGAAAACGACGACGATCATACGATGGATTTCGTCATCTTCGTTCTGCGCGAAGTCTTTAAATACGACCAGCCTAAAGCCTATTCCCTCATGCTGGAAGCCCATGAAAAGGGCCAGGCCATCGTCTGGACGGGCGCCAAGGAAGTGGCCGAGTTAAAGCTGGAACAAATTCAAACCTTTCACGAAAAGCATCCCGTCACTGGAAAAAATCTTGGCTCGCTGGGTAGCCGGATTGAGCCCGCGGCCTAGTTCTTTCTGAACAGGTTTTTATTCCTTCCCTGAAGGCATTCCGATGGCACTCAAGATTGGTGTTTGCAGCTGGTCGCTTCAAGTTCATTCCATTCCCGAACTCAAAGGATTCCTGGATAGACTGGGAATCGAACTGGTTCAAATCGCCTGCGGCGATCCCCATCACGCCGCCTGGGATGAAGGAGAGACTATGCCCGCCGCGGCCCTTAAAGCCGGTTTTAAGATGGGCGGTGCCATGCTCGGCTTTCCCGGCGAAGACTACACCACGCCTCAGCACATTCAGCAAACGGGCGGATTCGGTGATCCGAAAGATCGGCCGGAACGACTCGAAAGATTAAAATGGGCCTGTCAGAGGACCTGCGAGCTTGGTCTGACCGATCTGATGCTTCATGCGGGTTTTATTCCCGAAATGGGCGATCCTGCTCGGAAATCGTTCCTGGAGACACTTGGTCAGGCCAGCCAGATAGCCGCCGAGCGGGGTTTGACACTCGCCTTCGAGACTGGCCAGGAGACTTCGACCTTGTTACGGGCTACGCTGGATGAACTCCAGTGTCCGAACCTGAAAGTGAATTTCGATCCCGCCAACATGCTGCTTTACGATAAGGACGATCCGATTCGCGCTGTCGAATTACTGGCTCCCGATATCCGAACGGTACATGTGAAAGATGCCAATCGACCGACGGTGAAAGGAACTTGGGGCGAAGAAGTTCCCCTGGGTAAGGGTCAGGTGAACATCAAACTCTTCCTGCAGACTCTCCAAAAGGTAGGCTATCAGGGGTCGTTGTTTATAGAGCGGGAAGTCGGGAATCAACAACAGCGTTTTGAGGATATCGCCCATGGGGTGAAGTTCATTAAGGATAGCCTCTAAATGCCTCCTCAGAGGCCCGTTATTACGGGCTTCCTACTCGGCCTTACTTCTGAAATACCACTTTGCCACCCACAATCGTTTTCAATACTCGCGTTTCACCGATAGTACTAGCTTCCTTAGGATCGAGGATATCCTTGGAAAGTACGATCAGGTCGGCCAGCTTACCTGGTTCGATACTCCCTTTGCTCTTTTCCTGATGAGCTGCGAAAGCCGAACCGCGAGTGTAGGCATCCAGAGCAGCGCGGGCCCCTATTTTCTGTTCGGGAATCCAGCCATCGGGATACTTGCCATCCAGCGTCCGCCGATTGACGGCGGAATCGATACCGGTAATCGGATCGAGCGGTGCCACTGGCCAGTCGCTCCCAAAAGCTAATACCGCTCCGGTCTCCAGTAGCGTTTTGAATGCATAAGTCGTTTGACATCGTTTGGCACCTATCCGCCCTTCGGCCCAACGGCCATCATCCGAACAGTGGTACGGCTGCATCGAGGCGACAATTCCCGATTTTCCGAATCGCCGAATATCCTCGGCCCGCAAATGCTGAGCATGCTCGATTCGAAAACGGGCATCGGGATAGCCGCCTTCGCGTGTGACCTGCTCGTACATCGACAGAAGTTCTGCATTCGCCTGATCGCCAATGGCATGCACGGCTACCGACAGTTTCGCCTGAGCCGCGCTTCGAATCAATTTTTGCATCGTATCGCGGGGCGTGACAAAGACGCCGGTCGTGTTCGGATTGATAACGTAGGGATCGAACATCTTGGCCGTACTGCTGCCCAGCGAGCCATCCATGAAACCTTTCACTCCCCCGATCCGAATGTAGTCATTACCAAACTCAGCCTGCACACCGATCCGCGAAATTTCCTCCTGGGCGGCAATCGGCCAGCGCATATCCACCCGGCAGGTCAACTCGCCCTTCTTCGCGAGTTGCTGGTAAATCCGCAGGAGTTTCTGGCGGGTCCTGGCATCGCTTCCATCCATATCCTGCACGCTGGTGACACCAAATTTCCGGGCTTCTTCCAGGGCCGATTTCACCGATTCCAAGATCTCCTCATCACTCATCTGTGGAATCAGATGCTCGACCAGTCCCATGGCATTATCCTTAAGTATCCCCGTCGGATTTCCCTGCGCGTCCCGTTCGATCACTCCGCCGGTAGGATCTTTCGTAGCGGCGGTAATCCCCGCCAACTTCAAAGTCGCAGTATTTACAACAGCCATGTGGCCGTCGTAGCGACTGAGAAACAGGGGGCGATCTTTCACGAATTGATCGAAAAACGCCGCCGTGGGCAGCTTACCTTGGAATGCCCGATCGTGGTCCCAGTTGCCTCCCAGAAGCCAGCGGTCACGCGGCAATTTCTGGTCGAAGTGTTTCAAGAGTTTGCCGACCGAGGCCTCATCGGGACAATCCTTCAGGTAAATCTGATTAAGAAGTCGACCACCACCCATGAAGTGCGTGTGTGAATCGTAGAAGCCCGGCACCACTCGTTTTCCTTGCAGATCGATCACTTGCGTTTTCGAACCCACCAGAGATTTGATCTCCTCGTTGGTACCCACCGCCAAGATGCGATCTTTCCAGATGGCCAGCGCCTGTGCATCCTGCCAAGGTGTGGCAATTTTCCCGTTAAGAAGGACTGTTTCGGCGGGAACGATCGGTTCCAGACCGTAAAGCAGGAATGAAATGGCAAATGCAAGCATCTCGAAAGTCTCCGAAATCCCGGTGGTTTTCGCATGCGCAGTTTTGATCGCGTATGAGAGTCACCGGACATTGCGAATAATCTATTCCAAATCGTGCCGGGAGCGCTATATACTGTCCTTTCCGAGACGAAGGACTCTCCCATGCGAACCTGGCTTGGCAACGTCAATAAAGCCATCAAAACGATCTCCAGCGGCATGTACGTGACGCTGGAGACGATGGTCCAGACATTTCGTAGGCAAGCCTTCACTCAACATTTCGAATACCCGGAAAAACCGGTTCCGATTCGGCCCCGCTATCGAGGCTTTCACCGCTTCGATCTCACCACCTGCATCGGCTGTGAAAAGTGCGCCAAGGCCTGCCCGGTCGATTGCATCTACATCGACAAAGCAAAAAATACGCAGGGTAAAGGCTTCGTCGTCAACGGTTTCAAGATCGATTACACCAAGTGCATGTTCTGCGCTTTGTGCGTCGATCCCTGTCCCGTCGAATGCATCTTCATGGGGTCGAACTACGACATCAGTTGCTACACCCGCGATAGTTGCATAGTCGATTATGCCAAACTACCGTTGGATATCGCCTGGGGGCAGGATACGCTGAACCCGACGGTCATTCTGGAGTCGAAGAAAATTGCGCTGCCAGTTTGGACTCCGCCGCCCGCGCCGAAAAAAGAAGAAGCTCCCGCACCCGCGCCGGGGAACCCCGCATGACCACGCTGGTTTTATTCATTCTGATCTTTTTGCTGATCGGCTGTGGTTTTCTCTTCGCCAATATGATGGTGGGGAAATTGGTACGGCCGAATAAACCGAGCGTGGCCAAGGGGGAGATTTACGAGTGCGGTGAAGAAGCCATTGGTTCCGCATGGGTGCAATTCGATTTACGCTTCTAT
Source organism: Telmatocola sphagniphila (assembly GCF_018398935.1). Taxonomy (GTDB): domain Bacteria; phylum Planctomycetota; class Planctomycetia; order Gemmatales; family Gemmataceae; genus Telmatocola; species Telmatocola sphagniphila. The sequence continues at coordinate 4,302,515 of NZ_CP074694.1, forward strand.
GTTGTGGCCCTGCTCTTCGTGATTTTTGATGTGGAAATGGCCTTCTTTTTTCCCTGGGCCGTTGTGTTCGGGACCAGCAATCGGCTGCAAAACGAGAACCTGACCACCGAAGCTCGGCTGGAATTGGTTCGAACGCTCGAGCCGATGGCGACAACCGCGCCCGATCCAGCAGTAGCGCATCGGGTCGCCTGGTTCGCCTTCGCGGAATTAGCCGTGTTTTTTGCAATCCTCTTAATTGGGTTTGCCTATCTCTGGAAGCGCGGCGATCTCGATTGGGTGCGATCGACCGCCGCCCAGGAGAAATTTCCTTTGCACCCGAACGACCAGCCAGTCGCCCGACTGTCCGTTTGAAGAAAGCCAAAATTATGGGCATACTTGAAGGACGCTTCGAAGATACGCTGATTACCACCACGCTGGACCATGCCATGAACTGGGCACGGGCCGGCAGTCTCTGGCCCATGACCTTCGGTCTCGCCTGCTGCGCCATCGAGATGATGGCCGCCGGGGCTTCCCGATATGACATGGATCGCTTCGGAGCGGGGGCGTTTCGCGCTACCCCCCGTCAGGCCGATCTGATGATCGTCGCGGGTACCGTGAATCACAAGATGGCCAGCCGCGTCCGACGTCTTTATAACCAGATGCCCGATCCCAAGTTCGTCATTGCCATGGGGGCCTGCACCTGTGGCGGCGGCCCGTATTACAAATATGGCTATAACGTGGTGAAAGGAGTCGATTTGGTCGTGCCCGTCGACGTTTATGTGCCAGGTTGCCCTCCCCGACCCGAAGCACTTCTGGAAGGGCTGATGCGCGTTCAGGATAAGATTGCCGCGATGAAGCCGATCACTAAAGGCGAACTGCCCAGACAGTTGGTGCCCAAGCGAACCGGCCATGTACTGTTGCCCGATGAATTGAACACGCCGGAAAAAGCTCTGGCTTTTCTGACGGCCAACAAAGAAAAAGCGAAACCCACCAAGGCTTAATTATGAACGGCAGCGAAATCCTGGCACTCCTGCAAAGCCTCTTTGGCGATTCCCTGCTTCAGGCTCAGTCGGACGTTCTGGATCCGTTCGTGCAGGTCCAGCCAGAGCAGTTAGTTCGCCTGATGCAGTTTTTGCGGTACGAACCGCAATTGAAATTCGAAATGTTGAATGACATCACCGGGACCGACTGGTTGGAAACCGATGCGAAGAAATTGGCCAAGGCCGGTTTTGAACCCCATCTGGAAGTGCTCTATCATCTCAGCAGTTTTTCGAAGCTGCATCGATTGTGTGTGAAAGTCGTTTTGCCCCGCTGGAAAGACAATAAGCCCGGGCTGCTCCCGGAGTTGCCAACTCTGGCGCACCTCTGGAAAACGGCCGATTGGCAGGAACGAGAAGTCTACGATCTGCTCGGCGTGCAATTCATCGGACATCCCGATCTCCGCCGCTTGCTCCTCAGCGACGACTGGGAAGGCCACCCGCTCCGCAAGGACTATGAGTTCCCTCTGGAGTATCAGGGAATTCGCTGTCGTTAATCCTCTGCTTAAACTTAGTTCATTTTTCGCAATAAATCGATTCGCCCTCGTTATTTTCCCACCCCAAAGTTGGCGAAGTTTCGATTTCCCCATCCATTTTTTCACTCCGGGATGGACCTCTTGAGATACGATTTAGTTACGAGTGTTTCAGAGGTAATAAATTGTGGCTATGGATCGAACGTTCGAAACGACATTATCGAACAAATTGCCTCATTCGACGCTGGCGGATGCTTGCCTCGTGCATATCTATCCGACGGGGCCGGCCATGGGTCGCAGGTATGTGCTCCGTGATAAACCGCTGATCATCGGTCGAGGCGAAGACTGCGATATTTCCATTCAGGAAAGCTCCGTCTCCCGACGGCATGCCCGGATTGAACCTGTCGGTGAAGTTTTCTACGTCCTGGATCTGCAAAGCACTAACGGCACATTTATTAACGACAAACAACTGACAGAAAGCCATATCCTTCACGACGGCGATTATCTTCGAGTTGGCAACTGCATTTACCGCTTCCTGGTCGGTGGCAACATCGAATCGGAATACCACGAAGAGATCTACAGACTGACGATTATCGACGCCCTGACCCAGACGCACAACGTCCGCTACCTGAGTGATTTTCTCGATCGTGAAGTGATGCGCTCCAACCGGCATAAACGGCCGCTCTGCGTGGCAATGATCGATATCGATCTCTTCCGACAGGTCAACGAAGATGCCGGCCATCTCGGCGGGGATTTCTGCCTTCGAGAATTGTCCCATCGCATTAAAAGACTGATCCGCCGGGAAGATCTGTTTGCCCGCTATGGGGGAGAAGAATTTGTTTTAGTTCTGGTCGAGACGAAAATGAAGCAGGCTTATGAAGCCGCCGACCGACTCCGGCAGATGATCGCCGAACAGCCCTTCAAATTCGAAGATAAGAAAATCAATTTAACGGTTAGTATTGGAATCTCCGAATGCCTGTTGGATGGCACGGATACCGCCCGGGAGATACTGAAACGGGCCGATGCAAATCTCTATAAAGCGAAACGGGACGGTCGAAATCGCGTGATCGGTTAAAAAAGTCCCCTGCAATGATCCAGAAATGGTCATCGCAGGGGAATTAGAATTTCCTCTGGCTATTTGTACTTCTGAGCCAGTTTCTCCAACAATTCCTTACCGCTATCGCTCAGTCCCCCCTTGAGGTTGGCCGGTCGAACGCGATTCTTCTGCGCCTCGGCATGAGCCTTGGCATCGGCCACCGCCGCTTCCTGCTCGGAACGAGACGCGGCATCGGCAATCGCCTTCAAAGACAAGCCGATGCGGGATGTCTCGCGGTCCATGTTCACGACCTGAACTTCCACTTCCTGGCCTTCGGTCACCACATCTCGCACCCGGCGAACGCGATTATTGCCCAGTTCTGATACGTGAATCAAGCCTTCGATACCGGGAGCTAGTTCGACGAATGCACCATATTCCGCGATACGGGTCACCTTACCAATCACCCGACTACCGATGCGAACGGTTTCCGAAATTTTGTCGAAGGGATTCGAAGTCAACTGACGGAGGCTCAATCCGATCTTGCGAGCCTCCCGATCCACCTTCATCACCTTGACTTGGACCTTCTGGCCCGGTTGCAATACCGACTCCGCATTTTCCACGCGACCCCAGGAGAGTTCCCCCATGGGAATCAGGCCATCGGCGCCGCCTAGATCGACGAAAGCTCCGAAGGGCTTGATGCCTTTGACCATGCCTTCTTTGATCTGGCCTTCTTCAATTTCAATCCAAAATTGTTCCTGCAATCGTTTCCGCTCGGCTTCCAGCAGCATCCGTCGGCTGACGACCAGATTTCGCTCGGCCGGATTCACTTCGGCAATCATGCAAGTGATACGCTGGTTGATAAAACTTTCGGGATTGGCCACGTGAAATGCGTCGATCTGGCTGACGGGCAAGAAGCCCCGGATGCCATTAACTTCAACGCTCAAACCGCCTCGGTTGCTGGCGGTCACACGAGCTTCGACGATTTTGCCAATTTGCAGGCCTGACCAATCCTGAATGACCTGGGCGGCGCCGGGCTTAGCAAGCTTCAAGAGTCCGTTGGCGCCATCAAACCCTTCAATGGCGATTTCCACCACATCACCCACTTTCGGCGGATTATCGCCGAACTGGAGGATGGAGATAATGCCCTGGGCTCGCCCACCCGGAACTTCCACGAAAACATCCTGACCCCGAATGCTCAGAACCGTTCCCCGTTTCTTGCCATCGCCGGCGGGTGCCGCTTTGACGGCCTTCTCGTCGACCGTTCCCAGTTCTTTTTCGGCCGAGAAGCCGCTCATCACCGATTTGAGTTCATCCTCGATTTCTTTGTCGAGTTCATACAGTTTCGGGATCGCGGAATAAGGCTCTTCCATTCGCATAGTGAGCGTTTTAGGCGGCTTGGGTGCCCGATTTTTGCCCTTATCGGGCCCTCGGCGCTCATCGCGGGGCCCTTTACCCGGGGCGTCCGTCGGCTTGGCGGGAGTAGCCGCGACAGCCTCCGGAGGGGTTGCCGGAGTATCGGTGTTCAAAGGAGTTTCGTTAGGATTCATCGATCAATTCCTGAATTGGGCGGCTGGTAATTCTATGCAGGCTCTAGCGAATGTCAGCGCTAACCCCGCATCAGAAGCCGTTAATCGGAACATTTTTTGATGTTGGACTCCTTGCACTTTTCCAAAGTTCGAAAAACTGTTGGAGGACTGGTTCATTTGGGTTAAATTAAACAACGCATAAAAAATCCTGACTTATCCGCTCGAATCCTGGTCTGACTGCCGAAGAATTCCGCTCGAGGTAGAGTTATGAGTGCCCCTGACAAGCGACATGATGAGACCGGGGATTTTACTGAGGGCCCGAGTGATGCCCCGAATACTCCTGCATCTAACCCGTTTTCCAATTACGATAGGACGGAACTATCGTCCCCCAAATTCACGCCAGCTGATAGTACCGATCAGCCAACTGAACTGACGAAATTGCATTCGAGCGTCAGTGAACTCGATGGCACCGTGCTTTCACGCAGCGATCTCCTGGAGAAGACTCAGGATAGCAAGGATCAGTCCGGTACGGGTAACGGCGATTTTTCGTTCGATACAGCGAATACCATCGATTCGCAGCATCGGGAAATGCCCGTGGGAAACGGCACGGATGGCCTGCCGGAAATTCGCGGTTTCGATATTCAGCAGGAAATTGGCCGAGGCGGCATGGGGGTGGTTTTCAAGGGCCGTCAAAAGGACTTGAATCGACTCGTCGCCATCAAAATGCTGATCTCGGAGAAATTTCCTTCCTCGGAAGATTTAATCCGATTCCGTCTCGAAGCGGAAGTGGCGGCCCGCATTCGCCATCCCAACGTTGTTCAAGTCTACGATAGCGGGAACTACAACCGCTCCCCCTATCTCGTTTTAGAATGGGTCGATGGCGGGACATTATCCGATATTCTGCGGGGTGGCAAAAAACTCTCGCAGGAAACTGCCGCCCGTCTGATCGCTCTGTTGGCAAGGGCTATCCATCACGCGCATTGCAATGGAGTCGTTCACCGCGATTTGAAACCGGCCAACGTGCTCCTGGCCCGAACCGACAACCTCAGCACGAAACAGTCCTTGAAGTCGGTCGTCAATTCGAATGCGACTACGGGGAATATTTCCGCCGTGATGCTCCCGATCGATCAGGAACCGCAATTGGTCGTACCCAAGGTCACCGACTTTGGCCTGGCGAAATTGACGGTAGCCTCGACCGGTTTAACGGAAACCGGTCGGGTGATGGGTACGCCCGAGTACATGTCACCGGAACAAGCCTCGGGTCGAACCAAGGATGTGGGGCCTGAAGCCGATATGCACGCCCTCGGGGTGATGCTCTATCAAATGTTGACCGGGGAAACCCCCTTCCATGCTGATACCAAAATTGCCGTCATCAAGAAGGTCGTCGATCTGGAAGTGAAGCCGACTTTGCTGCAAAAAGAGCGGGTTTCCTGGGATCTTCAGACGATCTGTCTGAAATGCCTGATGAAAAAACCACAGGATCGCTACGAAACCGCCGCGGCACTGGCAGAAGATCTGGAAGCGCTGATTGCGGGCCGACCGATCAAAGCCCGGCCGATCAGCCGTGTGGAAAGACTCTGGAAGTTGGCCAAACGAAACCCGGCGGTTTCGTCTCTGGTATCCGCATCGGTATTTCTGTTTCTGATTGGCTTCGCCGGGGTGACCTGGCAATGGCGGCGCGCGGAACGGGAAAAGGCTCACGCTATCATCGCGGAGGGCACCGCCGAGCAGCACGCCAAAACGACGGATGCCGTGAATGACTTCATCGTCTTCGACATGCTATCGAATGCCTCTCCCGAAAAAACTCTGGGAAAAGATTTAAGAGTTATCGAAGTTCTCGATAACGCCGCCCAGCATGTTGATGGAAAATTCCAAGAACCCCGCATTGATGCCGGCGTCCGCTTTGCGCTCGGGCGGAGTTATCGGACTCTGGGAGAACCCAAGAAAGCCGTGGGCTTTCTGAAGAGCTCCTATGAAACTCGGCTTAAAGAACTCGGGGCCGCTGCCAAAGAGACGCTAATGGCCGAGTGGGAATACGCTCTTGCCCTCGACGATGATGGCAAATGGAAAGAGGCCGAGAAATGGTTCGAGGATGCGGAGAAGAATTCTACCGAAACATTTGGAGCGACGAACGATCTCACTTTGAGCATCCGCGAATCGTATGCTCTCAGTCTGCTGAACAATCACGATCAAAGTGAAAAGTCCCGAGTCATTTTTCAGGAGATTCTGGCCGCTCTTGAGCGTCAGAAAGGGGAAAAGGATCCAGCCACTCTGAAAGTCTACAATGATCTGGGTTATGCTTTGTACAACCAGAAGAATTACGATGAAGCGTTGAAGATGACTCAGATCGCCTTCGAGCGTCGAAAAGAGACCCTCAGTTCCATGCATCCAGATACTCTGGAGTCGGAAAACAATCTGGCGGCGATTTACGACGCCAAGGACGAGTTGGAAAAGGCAAAAGATTTGCTGAATGAGTTAATTCCTATCTCCAGGCAGGTGCGCGGTAAGGACCACATCGATACTCTCTCAGCCATCAACAATCTGGCTCGGATTTTCTATCGTCAGAAAGATTTCAAGATGGCTTTGCCGCTCTATGAGGAAGCGGTCGAAGCAGCGAAGAATCGAGTCGGGGCAGATAATCCGACCACACTCAAATACAGGCGGAATTTGGCCGCGACTTATGCTTCGATGGGCCGCTACAATGACGCGGATAAAATTTATTCGGAAGTTCGCGGGATTTCCGAGAAAACTTTGCCTGCGGATCACCCTGAACGACTGCAGATGCTAAATGACTACGGGATCGTCAAATGTAGGACTGGCAAGTCGAAAGAGGGCTTGGCCGATTTACGAGAGGCTTTGGAAGGTCGGACCAAGACTTTAGGCTTAACGAACCCAGATCGGTTGAGCACCTTGTATCAGATCTCGCAAGCGATCCTCCAGAACAATCCCACTAAGGAGCAAGTGACGGATGTGGAAAATAAGCTGCGCGAGACCTGGGATAAGTTAGTAGCCGAGAAAAAGACGCAAGGTAAGCTTGTCGCCGATCTCGCCAACATGTTAGTGAATTTTGAACTGCGAGTTCTCCTAGCTAGTGAACTGGGACCCGATCAGAGCGTAAGAAGAGCGTCTGGTCTAGCGCATGCCAAAGCCGCCTACGAACTCCAGAAGCCGTTCCAATCCGTTAACCCAGAAACCTGGTTCAAATACTGCCTCAGCTTTTCCAGACAATTGACTAGTTTCGATAACTTGAACACCAAAGAAGAACTCTCCGACGGAAAAAAATTGGCTCTGCTACCGGCGATCGAGGCTCTGGAAGTTGCTCGGAAGCTCCCCGATTCGGAAGCAAAAGTAGCCGAGACGGAGTTATACCTGGGGCAGCTTTACCTCAAGCTGAATGAGAACGAATCGGCCCTGCCGCTTCTGAAAGACGTTTACACCTATCAACTCGATAAGGATCTCTACGATCAAGGCACGTCGGCGAACAATCTGGGCAAATGCTTCAAAAATCTGAAGCGTTACAAGGAAGCCGAGGAGATGCTTCTGAAAGGCCATCAGGCCTTTGAGAAAGCCTTGGCAATTTCCGGCGACGCCTCCCTAGCAAAGTCAAAACGTACCGCGGATGAGATCTCCAGACGAAAGGCTGTCTCGAAGGACGACATCGTCAGCTTGTATCAGGCGATGGGACTGATGGACAAGGCCGCGGAATGGAAGGGGAAGTGACAGGAAAAAGGGACACGCGCCTTCAGGTACCTCTCACTTTTTCTTTCGCTGAAATCGGCTTCACTGCTGCAGCTTTTGCAAAGCGCGATTGATCGACAACTTCAGTAATTTAACGAAGCTTGGTCCGAATCGATCGCGCAGACGTTGTAGGGGAATGTATTGCCAATCGAGAGGAGAATGAAGGATCTCCCGATCATCCTCCCAGGGATATTCACAGTTATCGGGTCGCTGACCATTTCTATCAACAGCCGGGTTCAACACTTCAATCTCAGAAGCGAGATACCGGGTGTATTTCAGTAGGCCCACTCTATTGTTCTGATCCTCGCCCATGAATTCGAGTTGTGCGCGAATGACCAAGGGCAAAGGATTAGCCACGTAACCATGACTCGATTGGAGCGATTCTGGCGGCGTCCCACCATCGATAAGTCTCGCCTTGCAAAGTTTCTCACAAGCCATCTGCAGAAAGAGCATTCGGTGACAGGGATGCACATCTTCACTGCCCTCAATCGACTGCCAGGTTTGGAAATCTGCATGCGCCTGACGAGCGTAGGCCCAAGCCCACTCACCCGAAGTCGCCATTTACTCCTGCTCCAATATTTCAAGCGGTTTCGGTAATTCCTCCCCCATGGACCAACCACTTGGAAGCTTCAATTCTTGGCTCTGAATCTTCGCGAACTCTTCTGGAGATACTTCCACAATGACCGACGGATAAGGTATCCCGCTTGCCGGGGCCGGGCCGAAACTCACCGGAAGCACGCCCGAGGGAACAGTGTTGGTGTTGACTTCCAGCAATTTGATCGGCTCTACGGGTATCGATTCCACTTCGGCAGTTCCAGTCAGGCGAATAATCCTCTGAAGTCCTCTCTCTGCGCTGAAATGTTTTCTGGCTAGGGTCTTGGCAACCTCCGCTTTTTCTTCCACAACGGCCTGGTTTTTATCGAAGGTGATTCGCTCCAGACCGCCGCACCGAGGGCAGGGATGTGCCCTTTCCGCAACAGTCAGCCATCGGCTGCATTTGGCGCATCGAATAGACTGCATTCGTTCACCGAGGGAAAAATTGCTCGACCATTATCATTAAACTAATTTTATTTTAGTACGAATTGCAAGACGTCGACAGGAACTATTCAAAAAATGATACTTTAACGTTCAACGAGGATCGGAGGGTTGGTTGCTCAAGCAGCCCAACCCTGGACTGAATTCCTACTTCTTCTTCGCCAACTCTTTCTCGACGAACTCCACGCGCTCCTTGATTCGGCGTTTGAAATCCTTGGCATTGTTTTCGAAATCGTTGGCCGTGTTCTTATCGACTTCCTTTTCGGCGAATGGCTTCACCCGGCTGATCACTTCATCGATCCGGCGATGCATCCAATCGATTTTAAAATACTTGGCCACCACTTCCCGCAAACGAGCCTCATAGCGTTTCTTGCCTTCCTCGGTATCCCAAATGGCTCGACTGACCATACCATTAGTGGCCGGCCAGATATTCCAGCCAGGGTTGGAAAACATCTGATCCATCCCGTGAACGAAAAAGACAATCTTCTTCGTTTCCGGATCGTGATAGATGCGGTAATTGTTTTTCTGAGAAGTGTAGCCATCCCAGTGGGCCGTCAGGGCATCGAAGACCATCACCGAGATAAATCGATCGATATCGACAACTTTGGCAACTTCCTCAAATCGCTTCTTGGCGTCGGGTTCCCGGCAGGCTTTGACGACGCCTTTCAGATCTTCGCGGTTGTCCAATCCTTCCGAACCGGAGTTGCGATAGAGATCGGCATCGATATCGGTCAAAAAGCCGCCATCGTACAAGTTGCCGTTCACATTCGTGAAATAACGCTTCAGGAAGTTCTTGTTGAAGCCTTCCTTGACCGTGAAGAGCCCTTTTTTCTTACCATTGAGATCGACCACCGCGTGCGTGGTTCGAGCGGCCGGGATATTCATCATCCGGGCCAACTCACCGCAAATGAGTTCTGCGCAAAAAGAAGGATCCTGCACCGAATTGTTGCAGTGCATCTTGTCCATGCCCCGATAGTTCTGATTTTTAACGAACTTATCGAAGTTGAGCGTAAGTGCGGGCTTGTCGTCGAAGCCCCGGAACGACCCGGCGGCTCCTTTAAGGTGCAGCCCCACATCCCCCATGCCCTTCGAGCCATCGGAAAAGCTGGCCCGCACGTATTTCCGGGGATCGCGACGAAGAACTTTGAGATTCTCCTCATCGACGGTCACCGTAAATTTTCGAAGTTTTTCCCCTTTGAAAAACTCTTCCGATTCATCGACCTTTTTGGAAGCCGGTTGCTGGGCGAGTGCTCGCGGGGCGTAGAGCAACGCATTCATGCTGCATAAGAGGAAGATCAGAGAGATTCTTAACATTGCTGACTCCATGCGGTGAGGGCAAGAAAATATTATCCGAAGCGGAAGCGTTATTCCATGAAATAACTGAATGCATTACCCTCCTCGATTTTGTCGCATTGTTAGTCTCCCGCATAAAATGAAGAAAATGTCTTTTGGAAATACAGGATTCGATATGCAAGGCGATTACCCAACCACCCGCTTACGACGCAACCGACGGCACCCCTGGCTTCGCAAACTGGTGGCGGAAAACCATCTGACAGTGGACGATCTCATCTGGCCGATTTTCCTCACGGAAGGTAAAAATCAGACGGTCCCCATCACCTCCATGCCCGGCGTGCAACGGTTCTCCGTCGATCTGGCCGTGGAAGGAGCGAAACAAGCCGCCGACCTGGGAATTCCGGTTATCGCTCTATTTCCCGCCACTCCCACGGACCGCAAATCGCCGGATGGGGAAGAAGCTTTCAACCCGGAAAACTTGATCAATCTCGCGACGCGGGCCATTAAAGAGGCTGTGCCCCAAATCGGCATTCTGTGTGATGTGGCGCTGGATCCCTATACCACGCATGGCCAGGATGGCCTCTTGCGCGATGGCTATGTGGTGAATGACGAAACGGTCGAGGTGCTGTGCAAACAGGCCGTGGTCCAAGCTCAAGCGGGTTGCGATATCATTGCCCCCTCCGACATGATGGACGGGCGCATCGGGAAAATTCGCAGAGCGCTGGACGCTGCCGGGTTCATCGACGTGGCAATCATGAGCTACGCCGCGAAGTACGCCTCCGCCTTTTACGGTCCCTTCCGGGATGCGGTGGGTTCTGCCGGGAACCTCGGAAAAGGGGATAAGAAAACCTATCAGATGGATCCCGCGAACGGTAACGAGGCCCTGCGCGAAGTGGAAATCGACATCGCGGAAGGGGCGGATATGGTTATGGTAAAGCCGGGGATGCCCTATCTGGATATCGTTCAGCGGGTCAAGGCTACCTTCCAGATGCCGACGTTCGTCTATCAGGTAAGCGGCGAATATGCGATGCTACATGCGGCGGCCGAGCGCGGCTGGCTGGATCTGGAAAAAGTGATGCTGGAAAGCCTGCTGGCTTTCAAACGCGCCGGGGCGGACGGCATTCTCACTTATTTTGCGCCGCGCGTCGCGAAATTGCTCGGTTAAGGATTTTATCGTCGATCAAAACCTATCAATGATTTCAGAACCTCGGATTGGCCGGATGATTCCATTCTGGAAAAACAAGTACAGGAGACCGTCCGGTGCGAACTGCAAAAATTATACTGTTGGTAGTCGTTGCAGCATTAGTGGGCGGCTCACTAGTTGTGATGTTCGATCCCGATTTGGTAATTTATTCCGAGGGCCCAGAACCAAAACATAAAGACGACGTAGAAACTAATGTCTCGGTCACGGCTCCCCAGTTCGATCTTTCCTTTCTGGATTGCCACGGGAACCGAGTCGATCTCTCTTCGTATCGAGATCAAAAAAACGTCATGCTGGTTTTCATGCGGGGTTACCCGGGAGATATCTGCGTGAACTGTTCGGCGCAAACATCTCGTCTGATCAAGAATTACAGGGATTTCTCGCGCCGAGATACGGAAATCCTGGTGGTTTTCCCAGGTCCGACGGAGTACCTCGAAAAATATATCGCTATCAGCCGAAAAAAAGCGGGCGATCTCGAAGTCCCCTTCAAAATCCTTCTCGATCCGAATTATGTGGCTGTGGACCGTCTGGGAATCCGCGGCTCGCTGGCCAAACCTTCCACTTATATTCTCGACAAAAAGGGACAGGTACGTTTTGCCTACGTGGGGGCCTACACGGGCGATCGCCCCTCCATTAAAGCCATGCTGGATCAAATCGACCGAATCCGGGATAGCGGAGACTCCGAGTGATCCCTCACGATTCCAACAGGGACACGGTTGCCCAGAATTTCGAAGCGCTCAAAAAGGGCTCAATTCCCGATATTCATTTATTCCCCGGTTATGAATTGCTCTCGGAAATCGGCTCGGGAGGCATGGGGGTCATCTATTGTGCCCGGCAAGTTTCCCTGAATCGCGTCGTCGCCCTGAAAACGATCAAACAATCGCGCGAAATCAATGAAGTTACTGTAACTCGCTTCATTCGAGAAGCGCAGGCCATCGCTCGGCTGCGCCATCCAAATATCATCACGGCCTACGATTGCGGTGAAAATGGCGGCGTCGTTTTCTACAGCATGGAATTGCTCGATGGAAAATCTCTGGAAACGCACATCCGCGAGCAGCAGAAACTGGAGGAGCAAGTTACCTGGCAGGTCATCCGACAAGCCTGTGCCGGTCTGGCTCATGCCGCCTCCGAGGGAATAGTCCACCGGGATATAAAACCGGGAAATCTTTACCTGACTCCCACCCCTGAAGGATTTGCCCTTCCTCCGGGGATACCCCTCGTGAAAGTCACCGATTTTGGTTTGGCGATTTTTAATGAAAATGCCTACTCTTCGCTGGACACACGCCTCACGAGCACTGGGGTAATCATCGGAACGCCCCTTTACATGGCCCCAGAACAATTTGAAGGACACGGTGGGGATCTCCGAACCGATATTTACTCCCTGGGCGTTACGGCTTTCGAGATGCTAGTGGGACAATTGCCCTTTGCCGACAAACGGGTGCGGGAACTGATTTCGATCAAAAGCAATTCGGATTGGAGCGGCTCCGAAAAGATCTCGCCTGCTTCACTGAATCTGATTCGATATATGACAGCGCTGGATCCAAATCAGCGGCCGCAGTCCTACGTTCAATTAATCGCCGAGATCGACAAGTTGCTCAGTCACTCCGAGCAGACTTCGAACCAGTCAAACGGAGTAACCCGACTCCTGGAGAAAGTTTCCTGGAAGCGAGTAATTGCATGCATGACAGCTCTGATGGTGATCGCTGTTCTGTTCACGCAGCTGAGAAGTCCTCGAATTCTGCCGGAACCTCGAGGTTATAACCCAGGTGTGGCAACCAATCTGTTCGATGGACAATCGCTCACGGGCTGGAGTCCACTGATAGGTGCCTGGAGCCCGGGACGGGATTCCGAAGGCGCGCACATTCTGATCGGTAATGGCAAGAATAAAGCTCGACTACCCTCGGAAGGAGATTATCGACTCTCGGTGGAAGTCGATCTGTATCGTGCGGAATCGGTCGAACTGCGCTTCGCACTATCCCGGTCGGACAATAGTCTGGTACTACGACTTTCCAGGAATGAAGGGGCCGTCTTTGGTAAATGCTCTTCCGAAGATCGCCCGCTGATCGCACTTTCGAAGAGTTTGCCATTCCAACAATTAGAGATTGAGAATACGCCTACCTATAACGAAATGCGCATCGAGCATCTCAACGGCTGCTGGTATGCCTGGTTCAATGGCAAGTATCTCGGTGGTTGCACGGAGTCACGAACTCCCCTAATTGGGGAATTCGAACTCACCACCAGTGGAGGAGAAGCTCATTTCACGGGGATTGAGCTCACGGAGATGATGAAGCCGGGAAATACGCCGTAACCTTCGGTTGTGGAATCCAGCTTGACTTGCGGAGTTTCTACCGGCCTTCTCGAAGCCGGTCACCCAGGAAGTTATCCAGTTCCGGCACGGCATAAATCTTTTTGATGGTGGTCTCGATATCGTATTCGACCCGACGGTACTTAATCGTATCGTCGTCGATCAGAATGTAGCAGGCTCGAGGATCGAGATCTCTGGGTTGGCCGACCGAACCGACATTGCAAAGAGTCTTGTTGCCTTCCAGCTTATAGGCGCCGTTGATATCTTCGGGCGTCAGGAACTGGGCGTCCTCGGTAAAAATACCCGGGACGTGGGTATGCCCCTGAAAACAGTATTTATCCACCAATGCGAAGATGCGTTCCATCTTTCGCTGGTTGTAAATATCCTCGGGGAAGACATATTCGTTCAAAGGATTGCGAGCCGAGCCATGAACGAAAAGATAATCGCCTTCTTTGTGCGATCGAGGCCGCTCGGCCAGGAACTCCCAACGTTTTTCGCGCAGTGCGCGGGAATCGCTGGGAGACTCGAGTTGCGCCCGGGTCCAGAAGATAGCCATTTCAGCGGTGCGGTTGAAGCCATCCGGATCGAAAAGCGCCCCCTGGTCGTGATTCCCGAGAATCACTACCTGGCATTTCATCACGAGATCGATGCATTCGCGGGGGTTTGGACCGTAGCCAATCACGTCCCCGAGGCAATAGATCTCTGTGACGCCTTGCTTTTCAATGTCTGCCATGACTGCTTGCAAGGCTTCGAGATTGCTGTGAATATCGCTGATGATGGCTTTCACGCCAATTTCTTTCCATCGCAGAGGAGAACAAAAAACCACAATCGTCCTGGCCCAGACGATCTCGGAAGGTAAAAGTCTGAAATTTCGCTATTTTACCTTTTCTATCTAAGCCTTGAAACGGGGGTCTGTCAAGGGTTTCGACAAAAGGATTCAGGCCCGGCAGTAATCCTTTGAATGGATTAAAGCGAAGAAGTCTGCCTTGACGATTTCAACATCACGACAGTATGGCCTTGGTTTGAGTATTAAATTTGATCATTTGAGTTTCGACTTACTCTTTAGATAGGGAGTATAATACTCTCGCATCTCCTGCTCTGAGGGCCTCCCATGAATGGTGGTCTGACACGCGTCCAATCGATTTGTCTGGGTTTAGTCGTCTGTGTTTGCCTGGGTCTGGCGGGCTGGGGGTTGTTCCGGATAGGAACCCGCAAAGCCAGCTTGGGCGACAGCTTCGAACTATTGGTTCGTTTGTCTGACACCCAGGACATTGAACCCGGGGCCAGCGTTTGGATTCGGGGAATCGACGCCGGGATTGTCTCCGGGATAGAAGTGCCCGAGGAGGATCCCGACCATGTCCAGCTACGAATCAAAATTTCCGCCGTTCACCGGAATCGAATTTATGCGGATGCCCGAGCTCAGATAAACTCCAAAGGTTTACTGGGCGGCAGCCAGTTGCGAATCAATCCCGGCACCTCGGCGTCCGGTCCCCTACAGAGTCAGATCATACCCGGCGACAATAGCGTCGATCTGCAGACGGTCGCTACCAAGCTCGCCAAGATCGCCGATCAGGCCGATATTCTTCTGGCTCAGGTGCAGCAAGGCCAGGGTACCGTCGGCAAACTCCTGAAGGACGATGACCTTTACAAAGATCTCAAGTCGATCGGGAAGCAGGCTCAAGAACTTCTGGCGAATGCCAATCAGGGAATCGGTTCGATCCGTGAAGAGCTCGATGGCATGAAGGAATTCATTCGCAACGGGAACGATGCGATTCAATCGATTAAGCAGGATGCGGATGCTGTAAAAGGTTTACCGATTATTCGCAGTTATGTCGAAGACCCGGTGGGCACCCTGGTCCGCCCCCAGGCGGAACGGCAGCGCGAAGTGTACCGGGAAGAGTATCTTTTCGAACCGGGTAAGGCCGTGCTGACCCCGGAAGGGCGAACCCGTCTGCAAGCGGCCGCCCGGTGGCTGAATGTCAATAAGAGCTCGAGTAATGAAGTGGTAATCGCGGCGTTCGCCGATCCCAAAAATCGGGAACTCACGCAGGCCGGGGCTCGCAAGCTGACGGAAAAGCAGGCGGAGGCTGTTGGGGATTATCTGAAGGAACTGGGCGTTGCTCGCCTGAGCTGGTTCAGTTCCCGCAAGGTTGTGACCCTTGGCATGGGACAGGGAGGTTCTCCCCTGGTTGAAAAGGATGCACTGCCCCCGGCCCGGATCGAGGTCATCCTCTTCACGCAGAGATAAGCGTTCCGCCTATACCTTCAGAGGGGGCCGGATTTTCAATTTTGATGCATCGCAAATGCCGAGTAATTCCTGAGCGCTGATCGCTATCGGTGTGTCCAGATAACCGCACGAATAAGCCAGCCGACCAATGACATCCTCTGAACGGACTCCCGCCGATCGAAGATTGCTCAACCGCGTGGAATCGTTTCTCTTGGCCATGCGCTTCCCTTGAGAGTCCAATAGTAAAGGCACATGCCCATACCTGGGCGGTTTCTGCTTCAGAGCGGCAAAGATACCCAATTGACGAGGTGTCGAAAAAATCAGATCATCCCCTCGAATGACTTCCGTCACGCCCTGAGCGGCATCGTCGACTACAACCGCCAACTGATAGGAAGGTATCTCCCCGCGCCAGATCACGAAATCCCCGCCAATGGCCGGTGCAGAAAGTCGAACGGAGCCATGGAACAGATCGAGGAATTCCGGAGCTTCAGTAAAGCGAAATCGCCAGGCATAGGGAACTGTCAGCTTATCCGCATCCGCAGCCTGTCTATGGGCGCAACGTCCCGGGTACAAAGGCGGTTCATTATCGGCATGCGGAGCGCTGGCCGATTGTTCGATATCTTTCCGTGTGCAGGTGCAGGGGTAAACGAGTTCCTGTTCCTTCAGCTTTTGCAATGCGGCCCGGTAGTATTCCAGGCGCTGGCTTTGAAAAATAGGCTCCCTGTCCCAAACCAGTCCCAGCCATTTCAGATCGTCGATTTGGGCTTCGGCGTATCCAGGTTTGACTCGCGGTGCATCGAGATCTTCTATCCGGAGAATCATCTGACCACCCCGCTGTCGGGCATGCAGCCAGGCGATCAGAAAAGTCCGGGCGTTGCCCAGGTGCAAAAAACCCGTTGGGGAAGGAGCTAGGCGGCCGATCACCGGAGGTAGGCTCATGGCATATCCCCATGCGATCAGGAGTTCGCGCGAATATGCATGATGTCCCCATCTTGAACAATGTATTCTTTCGATTCCAGACGAAAGGTCCCGTTAGCTTTGCAATTTTTCTCTTCGTAACCGGACTTAAGAAAATCATCGTAGCTGACCACTTCCGCGCGGATGAAGGTTCTCGAGAGATCAGTATGAATTGCTCCTGCGGCGAGTACCGCGGGTGTACCCTGATCGATCGCCCAAGCCCGGCACTCATCCTCTCCCACTGTGAAAAAGACGATCCGATTCATCGCCTGTGAAATCTCGCGCAGAACCGTATCGTGGAAACTGCCGGTGATTCCCAGATCGGCCATGAAGACCTGACGCGATTCCTCATCCAATTCCTTGAGTTCGACCTCGAGTTTCACCGGGGCTTTGACAATTTTCCTCGCCGCGGCCCGCAACTCGCCGGGAAGCGGTTCGTTGATACCGCTATCGCCCTGATTGATGAAGACGATCTCCGGCTTCAAGGTGAAGAGCTGGAAGCTGCGGATGATTTTTTCTTCCTCGTCTTTCAAACCGAGCGATTTGGATGTCTTTCCGGCTTCCAGGGCTTCCTGAATTCGCTGCATCAACACTAGCTCAGCTTCGTCCGCTTCTCGCTCTTTCACCGGCTTATTCTTCTTGATCTGCACCTTGAGTTTATCGATCCGGTTCAGCACCAATTCCAGATCGGCGAAGATCAGTTCTTCGCGAAAACGCTGCAGCTGATCGAGCAGGCTGGCTCCGGTAAACCCATCGAGCACAATCACCAGCCCGTCCGCTTCGCGCAGAATACCAAGTCGGCGTGGGTTATCCTTTTTCTCCCCCGTCATCAAACCGGGAGTGTCGAGAAAGGCGATTTCGGCAAACTTGTGCTTCTTCGGCTTGAACTTGGCAATCATTTTGGAGAGGCGCTCGTCCGGAACGGCCGCCATGCCCATCTGCCCCTGCTGAATTTTTGCCGGGTCGGGTTCAACTCCCGTCAACCATTGGAATACTGTTGTTTTGCCGGAACCGGCATATCCTACCAAGCCCACTTTCATCGCGGAATCCTCTTTGAATTCGCTGAAGCTCGCCGTTTTGTATTCTACAAGATGAAGATCTGAGAGTTTCCGTGAATTGACAGAGTTTTCCAAGGTTTTTTCCATTCTCCGTCGAATAAAGAATTGACAGATCCCTCAACCCGCTCTATTCAGGGACTGCTTCCGAAAGCATCAGCTTCGGAACGAGGTGGTTCTGAGAAACTCGGGGGAGTGACTCGGCGGCCGCTTCGGTTGAGGTTCGGGGAAGTTAGGGGGAATGGCATGAAGCCTTGTTATCTTTTGCTCGCCAGCCTGTTTCTGGTAGGCACAGGTTGCGTCGACTCCAAAGTCACCCGAGCCCGCATCGACAGCGAACCCACCAAAGAAGCCGTCGTTAAAACCATCGGCGATGTCTCGACCATCGGTAACGCCGTACCCATCCCGGTCAGCGGTGTGGGATTGGTAGTCGGGCTCGACGGTAATGGCGGCAGTGCCCCTCCGGGTATCTACCGGTCGATGCTCGAAGATTATTTGAAAAAGAAGGGCTTCGATAACGTCCGCGACATTCTCGAATCACCCAATCACTCGATGGTCATGCTGACCTCGGTCATTCCGCCCGGCTCGCGGAAAGACGATATGCTCGATATTCAAGTCACCCTGCCCGAAGGCAGTAAGACCAAGAGCCTGCGCGGCGGCCATCTCGAACTCTGCTACTTGATGACCTACGAAACGCAGCAAAACGTCCGACAGATGATGGCTTCCAATCCGGATGCCAAGGCGGCCGGCAATAATCGACTGTTGCAGGGCGACAAGCTGATTTACGCCGAAGGCCCTCTAGCCGCCCCTAACCTGGATAAGAATGATCCTGAAGCGGAATGGAAAACCGCCTGGGTTTGGGCGGGAGGAAAACTTCAAGCTTCCAACTGCTTCCACGTTCTGATGAATCCCGATCAACAGCGCTACGCCGTTACTCAGGAAGCCGCCAACCGCATCAACGAAGTGTTCCACGGTCAAGGCGAAGATCGCGTTGCAGTCGCCAAAACCAAGGATACGATCATCATCGCGGTACCGAGCATCTACCGTCTGAATGTGCCACATTTCCTCCGGGTGTTGCGAAACATTCCTCTGGACAGTCGGCAGTTGACCAACAACTACAAGCAAACCTGGGAAGATCAGTTGAAGGAGCCGGCCACGACGGTGGCAGCGGCTTTACGACTTGAGGCGATGGGGCAGGACAGCATTCCCATTTTGAAGACGGGGCTGGAGAGTACCTATCCCCTTGTTCGATTTGCGGCCGCGGAAGCCCTCTGCTATCTGGGCTACGCCGGTGCCGCTGATGAACTGGGCAAGCTGACCGAGGAACATCCTTCGATGCAAGCCTACGCTCTCACAGCACTCGCTTCTTTGAATGAAGCCGCCTGCTACTACAAGCTTCAGGATTTGCTGGCCTCCACGATTCCCGAAGTTCGCTACGGGGCCTTCCGGGCCTTGCGCGAGCAGGATCCTAATCAGGAAATCATCCGAGGCACCAAACTGAACAAATCCTTCTACCTGCATAAGGTCGCTCTGAACTCTCTGCCCATGGTTCACCTGCTGAACGATAAGCGAAGCGAAGTAGTGCTCTTCGGCGATACGCCAGCTCTGATTGCTCCCTTCTCTTTTGCGATCGGCACGGAATTGACGGTCTCGGCAAAAGTGGAAGACAATACGGTTACGATCAATCGCTTCTCGGTGAAGCACGGCAATCAGGTCGAACAGTGTCCGCTGAATCTGGAAGCGATCATTCGCACGATGGCTGGCATGGGCGCGGGATATTCGGAAGTCGTACAGCTCGTGAAGCTGGCGGATAAAACCCACTGTCTGAACTGCAAGCTGGCGGTCCAGGCCCTGCCGAAGTCGCTGCGAATTCAGGAGCTGGGAGAATCGGGAAAGAACGACCCCACCCTCAAGACCGAAGCGGAACTGATGCAGAAGGCCCAGAGTAAGGGAGAAGGCACAGCCCTGTTCGACAATAGTTCGAAATCCAAGGAAGTGACGAAGAAATAATCCGGGAATCGACGGCAGATGTCTTACCGGATTTCGCTCGGATTCTCCCATGCTCAAGCGTCTGGAACTAATCGGCTTCAAGAGTTTCGCCGATAAGACCCGCTTCGATTTTCACGACGGCATCACGGCCGTGGTCGGTCCCAACGGCAGCGGCAAAAGCAACGTGGTCGATGCGGTTCGCTGGATCCTCGGCGAACAATCGGCCAAGAGCCTCCGCGGCGGCGAGATGGCCGATGTGATCTTCAACGGATCGGCTTCGCGGCGCAGCCTCGGCATGGCCGAGGTCACGATGACCTTCGACAACGCCCGTAAAATTCTCAATTCGGATGCCGCGGAAGTCCAGGTCACCCGCCGCGTCTATCGCGACGGCACGGGCGAATATCTACTCAACGGCCAGATCTGTCGACTCAAAGACCTGAAGGAACTCTTTCTCGGCTCCGGTGCCGGTCCCGGTACTTATTGCATCATCGAACAGGGCCGGGTCGACGCCCTGCTTCAATCCAGCACCAAAGATCGACGACTCATTTTTGAAGAAGCAGCCGGGATCAGCCGGTTCAAGGCCAAAAAACTGGAAACGCTTCGCAAACTGGAAGCGACTTCGCAAAATCTCAGCCGGGTGAAAGACATCCTGGGAGAAATCGACAAACAACTTCGCAAAGTTCGGCAGGAAGCGACCAAGGCCCAGCGCTGGCAGGAACTGAACGAACGGCTGCGGGAACTGCGCATCGGCAGCAGTCTTCGCGAGTTCGATGAAAGGCGCGGGAAAATTTCGCAGACGCAGGAACGGCTCGATTCTTTGCGCAGCGATCTCAGTCAGACCACGGAACAAATGACCAGTTGGGAACTGGAAGCTCGGCAGATCGATACCGGCTTGCTGGAAACCGAGCGCCTACTCGGTTCGCTGCAGGAACTGGTAAACGTCACTCAACAGGAAATTATATCGCGCTCGGCGGAATTCCATCAGGCCGTACAGATGGCCGAACGACTCCAAAACGAGCAGCGGGAACTTTCACAGCGGCTGGCGGAGAGCTTGCAGAGGCTTCATCAACAAACCGACCAGCGCTCGGAGCACGGAAATCAACTCGCCGCGGCGGATTCACGCGTTTCGGAATCCACGGCAACTTGCAGCCGGTTGCAGCGGGAATGGGATCAACTGGAAGCCGCTCTCGAAGAAAACTCCCACCGGGTGAAAGCGGAAAGGCAAAACCAGTTTGAACTGTTTCAGGAAGCAAGCCGGCTGCATAACGAGGCAGAAAAGAAAAAAAGCGACTGGCAGCGACTGACCAGCGATTACCAAAGGCAACGCCGGCAGGCCGAACAGCATTTGGCCGAGCGAGATTCGTTCGATCGGGGTTTGGAAAGTCTGCGCCTGAATGACGAACAGTTGCAAAGCCGGATCTCGCAAGTTCGAACTCAACTGGAAGAACGTAGGAAGGAACGGGGAGAATTCATCGCCTGGTCGCAGCTGATTCAGCAGGATCTCGATGAACTGCGGCAACGTCGCGAAAAGATGACCGGCCGCTTTGAGGCGCTGGATAATTTCGAAAAATCTCAGGAGGGATTGGCTTTAGGAACCCGTGAAGTCATGGCCCGGATCGCTGGTGGAGATGCCGCCCTTCGCAGCAACGTACTCGGTCTGGTGGCCGATCTGCTGAATGTGCCGGGCGAGCTAGCCGCCTATGTCGATCTGGCTTTGGGCGATATTTCCCAGCACTTCATTGTACGCGATGCCGAGGAACTGGATCGCTATCTGGCTGACCCGGCCCATGAACTACCGGGGAAGGCTAGTTTCCTACCCTATGTCAATCTTACCCCGCTGGACGAGGGGGCCGATACCCGAACGGCCGACCGTTGGGTCACCAGCGAACTCGGCGGACTGCCTCGACAATTACTGGGTAGTACCTTCATCGTGGAAAATCTTGTCGAAGCCCGGGAACTGAGCCAGAACCCGGAATGTGCCGGCCATCGTTTCGTTACCAAATTGCGAGAACTCCTGGAACCGGACGGCTCGCTCACTGTGGGGACCAAAGCCGGGGAATCGGGAATTGTGTCCCGCAAAAGCGAACTGCGCGAACTCAAATCGCAACTTAAAATCCTGGAACAGGAAATCGCCGAGGTCGAGCAGAAACTCAGCGATGTGAAGAAATCGATCGAAGCCAGTGAAGCCCCGATCCATGGTCTGGAACACGAACTGGGCATGCTGAATCATCAGGCCGGTGACCTGGAGCGGGCGATTTCGGAAAACCGTTCCAACCGGGATCGACTGGCGGAACTGATCGAATTGAACCAGAGCGAAATGAATCTCATGGCCGGCGAGATCGGCACACTCGAGACTACCTGGCTGCAACTGCAAAACCAAGCTCAATCGCGGCAGCACGAAGCCGAGGCTTCGACGAAACGAATCGCCCAGGGAGAACTCCAACATCAAGCCCTGGAGCAGAACCGACCCAAGCTCCAGGAAGAATTGACGATCTCGCGGGTCGCTCTCGGACAGTACCAGATGGAGAGGGACAACCTGCACCGAGAGCAGGAGCATCTGGAAATAGAATCGGATCGTCTTGTGGCTCTGACGCAGCAGATCGAGCAGGACAGTGCGAATCTTCGCATTCGCATCGAGCAGATTGAACTGGAGGCTCTGTCGATTTCGATGCAAATTGCTGAGCGGGCAGCTCGAAAAGAATCGGCCCTGGCGAAGACCGGGGAACTGACTGCGGAGCGAAACCGACTCAAGGCGCGCAAATCCGATCTGGAGGATCAACTCCGGCAGATAAGAGTTGCCAACCAGCAAAAGCTCGAAGAATTGCACCAGAGCGATCTGAGCTTTCGGGAACTGCAATCGCAGCATCGAGTACTCGAAGATCGACTTCTGGAAGAATTCCAGGTGCATTTGCCTACCTTGTATGAAAACGTCACCGAAAGCTCTTACTCCCATTGGCTGGGTGAGACGGTTCCCGTTCCAGAGTGGGCTAGGGAAATCACCGAGCTGAAGGAGAAAATTCGCAAATTAGGCAGCGTGAGTCTGGATGCTTTGAACGAACTGAACGAGGTCGAAGCACGAGCAAAAGATATCAAGGCCCAGTACGACGATCTCACCGAGGCGAATCGGTCGCTTCTCGAGATTATCGCCAAGATTAACGGCGACAGTCAGCGCATGCTGACGGAGACTTTGGCGACTATTCGCGAGCACTTCCAGGTGATCTTCCGCCAGTTATTCGGGGGAGGAAGCGCTGAAATCGTAGTCGAGGATCCCAATGATGTGCTCGAATCGGGAATGGAAATCATCGCCCGCCCCCCCGGCAAAGAACTGCGCAGCATCTCGCTGATGAGCGGCGGCGAAAAAACGATGACGGCCGTGGCCCTGCTACTGGCCATTTTCCGCAGCAAGCCGAGCCCGTTCTGCCTGCTGGATGAGGTAGACGCCGCGCTGGATGAAGCGAACTGCCAGCGCCTGGCCTCCGCTCTCAAGGACTTCACTCAGCAATCCCAGTTCATTGTGATCACACACAAAAAGCGGATGATGTCCGTTGCCGATATTCTTTATGGCATCACCATGCAGGAGAGCGGCATCTCCAAGCAAGTCTCCATCCGCTTCGAGGACTGGCAGGAGGAGAAGGAGAAGCCCAGGAATTTGGCCGCCTAGTTCCAGTAATTGCGCAGTCTCCTTTTCTATGCTCGGCTAATCGGTCACTTCGAAATTGATCGAACTTCCCAATTCGCAACAATCAAAAAGAGAACCGCGCCTTCCTGTCGCTTAGTAGTGCCCGGGAGATTATTTAATTTTCTTTTACGTTTCACAAACGAAGCGCGCCCACTTGTCGTCTATAACGTTAGTACGAAGACCGGACACAGACTCAACGTGCTCGCAAGCATTCTGTTCGGCGAAAACGAACTTTTATACTCTCCGGATATCACTATGAAGTGGCTCAAATGTGCCGTGATTGCTCTTGGAGTCTCTCTGATGTCCCATGCGGAAGCTAGCGATATCGGTTTCGTGGAGGACTTCGCCCTTGCAAAAGATCGGGCAGAGGCCCTCAAAAAGCTCATACCCGGAACAGAAGATTACTATTACTATCACTGTTTGCATTATTTGAATACCGAACAGTTCGACAAAATAGAACCTTTGACGAAAATTTGGTTTGAGCGTTTTAATCAAACACAACGCCTGACCGAGATTCAAACTCGCTATGCCTTTCTGACCTATAACAAAGACCCGCAACGAACTCTCTCGTATTTCCGACGAACGTTAGGATTGAATTATCCCCATCAACGCATCATTCAGGGGGGATCGCCGAACCTTCCCACCGCACTCGATGCCAAGTTAATCCGCCGGGATACTTTGAAAGCCGATTCGCTGGCCCGCTGGCCGAATCTGGAGAATTTCGAAGATTCCGCAATGCAATGGCTGGCGAATGAAAACCTCAGCTGGGAACGCCGACGCTTGCTACTCCAGCGGTTGGAACGGCCGGATATCCAAAACCTTCCCGCGCTGATCGTGGAAGATTTAAAAGCCCCAAACAATATTGTTTTCGGGCAGTGGAAAATTCATTATCAGTTGACTTTGGATCAGTTAAACGAACTTTTGAAATTAAAGCCCGATCTGCTGAACCAGGACCACTTCGTGCGGGCCATGCTTCAGAAATTGCATCCGGGGGACGATGAGGATTGGCAAAATACACCCGCATTGCTTCGAGCATATTTGGATCGGCTACTGGCTTTCGTCCGAAAATTAGATCCCGCCAATAATTCGCTCAAAGCGCACGTTCTATTCAACCGCCTGCTGCTGGATCAAACTTCCGGAAATCTCGATAAAGCACTCTTTCTTGAGTATCTGACTCTGCCTCGACAGCGCGGCTATATGCCGAAGGAAATGCTGGACTCGGAATACTCTCGGCGATTCCCCGCGGATTTAAATGCCGACTGGAAGCCGGTGACACTATTACCCATCGTGCGGGATGATGAAGCACTGGTCCGCTACTACTTGAAGCACTTATTGCTGAATGCCAGCGGTTATAAGGAATTTGCGCCGTTCATTAACGACTCCTATCTGCGCGCCGTGTTTGCGGAAACCAAGATTGAGGCCGGGCTGGGCGATGTTGAACAGTGGGCGAACTATTTGTCGCCGGAAAGCTACCGAGCGCTCAAGGAACGAATCGATATCGATTTCGCGCCGACAAACAAAACGCACTACAAAGCGGATGAACCGGTTTCGCTCAATCTCTGGGTAAAAAATGTCCCCACTTTGATGGTGAAGGTCTTTGAAATCAACACGGCCAACTTCTATCAGAGTCAGCAGCGTGAAGTCGACACGGCGATTAACCTCGACGGATTGGTGGCGAATTCTGAAAAAACCTACGCCTATACCGAGGATGCGGTTCGGCGGGTATCCCGCAAATTCGAGTTTCCGCAACTCAACAAAGCCGGCCTATATGTCATCGACTTCATTGGCGCGGGAAAAAGCAGCCGCGCTCTCATTCACAAGGGCCGGTTGCTACCGCTGGTGACGACCAGTACTGTCGGCCAAAAACTGGTCATTGTGGACGAGAACAAGCAGATCGTGACGGGCTGCACCGTTTGGCTCCACGGACAGGAATACAAAGCCGATGACACCGGGGTTGTCTATATCCCATTCAGTACAGCTTCTGGTCAGCAGCCGATCGTCATCAAAAAAGGGGATTTCGCCAGCCTGGATTATCTTTTGCACGCCTCGGAAAACTACAAGCTTCAGATCGGATTCTACGTCGATCGCGAAGCACTGCTCACCCAGCGTATAGCTACGATTGTCGTGCGGCCCAGTTTACTATTGAACGATCAACCCGTCTCATTGAAATTGCTTAAAGATGCGAAACTGGTGTTATCCGCCAAGGATCTCGACGGCATAGTCACCACTACCGAAGTCCCGAATTTCAAGCTCTTTGAAGACCGGGAATCGACACACGAATTTAGAGTTCCCGCCCGACTCAATAGTCTGGATATCTCGCTCCAGGCGACCGTCAACTCGCGTAGCCTGAGCAAGCCGATCACCCTGTCCGCCGGGCACAGCTTTGTCACCAACGAAATCTCCAAAACCGAAAAAATTGAAGATATTCACCTAGCTAAATTCGGTTCCGAGTATGTGCTCGAAGTTCGGGGACGAACCGGCGAGCCGAAGCCAGAACGACCCGTGACAATCGGTTTGAAGCATCGCGACTTTAAGACTTCGACGACCGTTCAATTGAAAACAAATTCTGCGGGCCGCATCCAGTTAGGAGAGTTATTGGATATCACCTCCCTAGCGGTGACTGGACCGGAGCAAATTTCGCATACCTGGAATCTCTCTAGCGACCGACACAGCTACCGAAAGACACTCCATAGCAAGCGCGGCGACATCATCACCCTACCATACATGGGTAAGGAGGCGATGGTTTCCCGGGACGAGTTATCGTTGTTTGAATTGCACGGTTCGACAGTGTTTGCTGACCGGTTTGGAAATCTCAGCATTAAAGATGCGATTTTGGAAATCAAAGATCTCCCGGCTGGCGATTTCGAACTCTGGCTGAAAAAATCGGATGAACGAATTCAAATTCGCGTTACCGAAGGGAACCTGGCTGACGGCTACGTCCTGGGGGATTTGCGAGAACTTCAACTTCCTGGACTGAAACCGGTGCAGATCAGTTCTCTAACTCTGGAAGGCGATAATCTGGTTATCCAATTGCGAGATATCTCTCCGTTTACTCGAGTCCATGTCTTTGGAACGCGTTATCAACCCGCGTTCTCCGCCTTTGAAGAGTTAGCTAAAGTTCGCGATGCGGAGTTGAAAGGGTACTATCCCACGCGAGCCGAATCGATTTATCTATCCGGGCGTAATATCGGCGATGAGTATCGCTATGTCCTGGATCGCCGCCTGCAAAAGCACTATCCCGGCAACATGCTGGATCGACCGGCCTTGCTGCTCAACCCCTGGGTGCTCCGCTCCACCGTAACCGGCGAGCAACTCGCGCGCGACGGGGAAGAGTATGAGAAACTATTGAAGCAGGCACCTGCGGCAGCTTTACCTTCTGGGCCTCCGGCTATGCCTCGGAAGGAAATGCAATCGTCTCTAAGCCGCGCCACTCCACCTCAAGGAGATTTTTCCAACCTGGACTTCCTGTTCGAAGCCTCGGTTGAAATCCTGAATTTGGTACCCGATAAAGACGGTGTCATCAAGCTACCCAAGGCAAAACTGGGCTCGCATTCGATGATCCAAGTTATCGCCGTTGATCCCTTAAATACCACGGCTCGAACATTTACTTTGCCCGAATCTAAAGCCGATTTTGTCGATCTGCGGCTGCGAAACGGTCTGGATCCCAAAGGACGCTTCACCCAACAGAAGCAGGCGAGCATTCTGACCGCTGGACAGCCGTTTGTTCTGGCGGATGCAGCGGCGAGCCGATTCGAAGTGTACGACAGCTTGAATAAAGTTTTCACACTCTACGCCACTTTATCGGGCGATCCGAAGCTGGCCGAGTTTCGGTTTCTTCTCAACTGGCCGAACTTGAAACCTGAAGAAAAACGGAAAGAGTATTCCGATCATGCCTGCCACGAATTGAACTTCTTCCTGTATCGTAAAGATCCGGAGTTCTTCAAATCTGTCGTGAAGCCCTATCTGGCAAATAAGAAGGATAAAACCTTCCTCGACCTCTGGTTGCTCGAAGCCGATCTGAGTGGCTATCTCCAACCGTGGGCTTACTCGCGCTTGAACACCGTCGAAAAAATCCTGCTGGCCGAGCGGTTAATCGGGGAACAGCCCAAAACTACCCGCCATCTCAACGACCTGCTTCGACTCCTACCACCGAATAACGATCGTTCTCGAATGCTCTTCGAAACGGCCGTGAAAGCGGGAGAGCTGTCGCTGAACTCCGACGCCTTAGGTTTATCCAGCACTAGGGGAGTAAAATTGAAAGCGACCTATGGAGGTGCCGATGGAGGTCAGGGAGAGCAAGATAGAGCAGGTGAGAATTTTAATTTGAATGCATTGAACGACACGGATCGCAAAAAAGACTCTGCCAAACGGCGAGATGGCGCTTCGGGACCAGTTGCAAAAGCCATAGGTGCCATAGGTGGCAAAGACGAAAAAGGTGCACTGGAGAAAAGAAACGTTGATTACTTCGCCGATGAGCCTTCACAGAAACAGGCAATCCCCGATCGGCTTTACCGAAAAGTCGATCCCACGAACGAGCTGGCGGAGAACAACTACTACAAGCTTCCTATACACCTGCAAATCGGCGACCTGGTGGGCGTCAGCAACTTCTGGGTGGATTATTCGAAGCGCGACCTGAAAGCTCCATTCCTTTCCCGATATTTGCCTGATGCCTCGCACAATTTCACGGAGATGATGTTCGCACTCTCAGTACTCGATCTTCCTTTCACAGCCGGTAAGCATGATGTGAAGTTCGACGCCGGCCACATGACCTTTACCCCGGCCGGGACGGTACTGGCCTTCCACGAGGAGGTTAAACCGGTGGCCGGCTTGAACGACAAGGTCCAGATTCTGGTCAGCCAGAATTTCTATCGGCTCGGAGATCGTTACAAGGATGAAGATGGTGAACGATTCGACAAATTCGTTACCGATGAATTCGTGATCCAGACCGTCTACGGCTGCCAGATCGTTGTGACCAATCCCACGCCCTCGCGGCAGCGATTGAATGTCCTTATGCAAATCCCGGTCGGCGCCATCGCACTGGCGAATGGCCAAGCGACAAAAACGGTCGCCGTCGATCTGGAACCGTATCGCACCCAGATCCTCGACTACCGCTTCTATTTCCCCATGTCCGGTAAGTACCAGCATCTGCCGGTCCAGGTCGCCAAAGCGGAAACTCTGGTCGCCACCGGCACGCCGTTCACTTTCAATGTGGTCGATAAACCGACCAAACTGGATACCGAATCGTGGGAATACGTTTCGCAAAACGGCACCGGCGAACAAGTGCTGGCCATGCTGGAACGCGAAAACATCAATTCGCTCGACCTCGAAAAGATTGCATTTCGGCTGAAGGATAAAGCCTTTTTCGAATCGATTATCACCCTGCTGAAAAGTCGTCACGTCTACCAACAAACCGTCTGGTCCTACGCGATTTTTCATAACAAACCGGAAGAAGCTCGGGAATATTTCAATCACGCGGATGCAGTCGTGAACCTGTGCGGCGGTCCGCTGCAAAGCCCGTTATTGACTATCGATCCTACCGTGCGACACCAGTATCAACATCTGGAGTATAAGCCTCTGGTGAATGCCCGCGCTCACGCTCTGGGCCACGCTCGACAGATCGTCAACGGAGCCTTCCAGAATCAGTACCAACAGTACTTGAAACTGTTGAGCTATCGCACCATTCTGGATGATACCGATCTTTTAGCCGTGACTTACTACCTGTTGCTTCAGGACCGCATTGAAGAAGCCGTGGAAAGTTTTGCCAAAGTCAACGCGGCCAATATCTCCACGAAGATGCAATACGACTATTGCGCCGCTTACCTGGACATGTATCAGGATAACACGGCCGCGGCGCGTGCCATCGCTTTGAATTATGCGAATGCTCCCGTCGATCGCTGGCGGAATACCTTTGCTGCGATTATCAACCAGCTGGATGAAATCGAAGGCAAGGCAGCTCAAGTCACCGAGAAGAACAATCGGGATCAGGAGCAGGCCCGCCTCGCCGCGAAAGAGCCGAGCCTCGACTTCACCATCGACAACAAGACGATTAATCTCAATTGGAATAATCTCGACTCGGTTACGATCAATTACTATCTGATGGATGTGGAATTGCTGTTCAGCCGCAACCCGTTCGTTCAGCAATCGGGCAGTCGGCAATTCTCCATGGTTCGCCCGAACGAGTCCAAGACTGTGAAACTGGTTACTGGCCAGAATAAGCTTGCGATTCCACTGCCGGAAGAGTTCCTGAAGAAAAACGTTCTGGTGGAAATCACCTCGAAGGGCAAGACCCAGGCACTGCCCTACTATGCCAACGCCATGAATGTCACCTTGAAAGAGAATTACGGTCAATTACAGGCGACCGATGCAGCCACCGGCAAATTGCTCCCGAAGGTGTATGTGAAGACTTATGTCCGTCTGGCGGATGGCACGGTGAAATTCCACAAAGATGGCTACACCGATCTGCGTGGCAAGTTCGATTACGCTTCGGTCAGCACACCCGAACATTCGTCCATTACGAAATTTGGGATTCTGGTGCTGAGCGAAACGCAGGGAGCCCTAATTCGGGAAGTGAACCCACCACAGCAGTAGGATCGAAAATCCACCCATCAACGAAAAAGCCGGCTGGGAATCGTAGTGAGTTCCCGCCGGCTTGATGTTACTTGAATTCAAAAAAGATCAACCGCCGACCTTGGTCTTCAGTTCGGCCAAATGCTTGGAAATTTCTTCCTTGGCTTCGTGGAACTTCTCCGGAGCGGTTTCCTTCAGCTTGGCCAGCTTTTCTTTCAGCTTGGTATACATTTCTTGGGCTTCTTCCTTGGTCTTGCCCGAAAGGCCCTTGATCTTCTCTTCGATTCCACCGAAGTGACTTTCCGTCAGCTTGGCATATTCTTCCTTGGCCTTCTGCAACGCTTCACCGGTCAGATGCTTGACGGTTTCTTCGCTCTTCTTCGCGACTTCAGCGGCTTTTTCACAGGCCACGCCACTCAGCGAGACCAGACCCAGCACGGTAGAGAGTGCCACGGCTTTCACTAATTTCATCGACATTCTCCCAGAATCATGAGCTTCGGCGGATAAAATCGAGCAGAACCAAGCGATCGCCGAGCCGCCCGGTCGCAAACTCACTGAGGTAAGGATATTAACTAACAGGTCGATTACACCTGCTGCTTGAGTGCCAAGGGATTATTCGTTTGAACGGCACTAAAATATAATCGCTTTCACTTGAAATTTCCCTTAAGAATTCCTTTACCAGCCATTATGAAGACTGTCGTGGCCTGCTTTTATCATTTCTTCGATTTCGCGGACTTTGCGAGTCACCGGACGCCATTACGCGATTTCCTGCTTGAGAAGGAAATCAAAGGAACGATTCTCCTCGCCTCCGAAGGCATCAACGGTACTGTAGCTGGTTCACGTGAAAGTATCGATGCACTTCTGACAAAATTGCGCTCCCTTCCAGGTCTGGGACAGCTGGTTCACAAAGAGAGTCTTCATAATACCCAGCCGTTCCAACGGACGAAGGTTCGGCTAAAGAAAGAGACCATAGCGTTCGGCAAGCCCATCGCTCCGGAAGTGCTGGCCGAGACTTATCGCACGCCGCGACAGTGGAATGATTTGATTCAATCCCCCGATGTGCTGGTGCTGGACACGCGAAATGATTACGAAGTCGAACTCGGATCCTTCCAGGGGGCCGTAGATCCCAAAATTCCCACCTTCAAAGCCCTCGTACAGTACGTCGAGGAACATCTCGACCCCGCCAAGCACACCAAAATTGCCACCTATTGCACGGGTGGAATACGCTGTGAGAAATTCGCCAGTTATTTGAAGTCCAAAGGTTTTCCCGAAGTCTATCAGCTCCAAGGCGGCATTCTGAAATATCTGGAAGAAATCCCTGATGAGGAAAGCCTCTGGAAGGGACATTGCTTCGTCTTCGATGAACGAGTTGGCGTAGGCCATGGCCTGAAAGCGATAACCTCTACTGACAGCAACCCCTAAATATTGCCCAAACTCTCCGCCTAGCCCAATTTGCATCATTTAAGCATTCTTCGAAGGCGGCAAATTCGACACCAACGCTGAACTAGCTACTCTTTTGAAATCCTTCCCACTCAACGCATCCTTTGCCACTGCCGATTCCATTTGAGGCAGTCGGAAGATTCGAGATCGAATTCAAAAGGTGCGGCCTTGTACGATATCAACCGGTTACGATTGCTGGATAAGGCAATCATCGGGGTCATTCTGGTAGCGACTGTGGCGTTCGGCGCCTTAGTCGAGATCCGATCAGTCTACCTGTCGACCCGTAAGACCGATGTCGGCTGTTACTTTCGGGCCGCCTGGGCCTATCGCACGGATACGAACATTTACGATGTCCCGGACGATAACGGCTGGCACTATGCTTACCCGCCCGCTTTTGCGATCCTAATGGCCCCTTTCGCCGATGCTCCGAAAGGTTTCGAACAACTACCGATTGCCTTCCCTTACAAAGTATCCGTCGCAATCTGGTATTTCATCAGCGTGATCTGCCTGGCCTGGGGCATTCATATCCTGGCTAAAGCGGTCGAGGATACTTCTGCAGAAGGGAGTTTCCTCAGCAGCTATCCGCCGGGCTCGCGTCCGTGGTGGTGGCTGAGGTTGGTTCCGTTCGGTATCTGCCTCCCGGCGATTGGCAGCACATTCTCCCGCGGCCAGGTGAACACGATCGTGCTGCTGTCCATCGCCGGTTTCGCGGCCGAGACAATTCGCAATCGCCGGGGCTGCGCCGGGCTCTGGCTGTCGGTGGGGATTTGTTTGAAAGTCATCCCGGCCTTCCTGCTGATCCTGCCGTTAGTACGTCGCGATTTACGAACGCTCGGCTACTCTGCGCTGGGAATGTTTATCGGATTGGCCGTTATTCCGACCGTTGGCATGGGCCCCGAAAGAGCCTGGGAAAGTTCCAGATATTTCCTGGTTCATACGATCGCTCCTGGGCTGGGCGAAGCCGGTACCGGGACCATGGCCAAAGAACTGACCGGGATGAATGTGACCGATAATCAG
This sequence comes from Telmatocola sphagniphila, assembly GCF_018398935.1. Classification (GTDB taxonomy): domain Bacteria; phylum Planctomycetota; class Planctomycetia; order Gemmatales; family Gemmataceae; genus Telmatocola; species Telmatocola sphagniphila. The sequence goes on from NZ_CP074694.1 coordinate 4,335,069, forward strand.
TCTTTCCAGGCGATTATTCATAACTTGAAATACTGGTCGAATTTGCCGCGGCCTCGACAAGCCGATGAATCTACTAAACTGCTGCACGTGAGCCTGGCGGGATTGATGACGCTCGTCAGCTTTCTGGCAGTCCGAAGATGGGCGGATCGACGCTTCAGCGACATGTTCCTGATCGGTAATCTCACCATGATCATGTTCATGGCCAGCCCGGTCTGCCATCACCATTATTTTGCTCTCGCCGTGCCGCTGGTTTTGACTTTGGTGGCAGTAGAAATGCAGAATCGCAGCGACCTGAAGTTCGGCATCAGCATGTCGATTCTAGTCTTGATCCAGATGGCGATGGAAATCCTTCCCAAAATCCCCGCGTTGGAAAAATTACGCGATGCGGGAGTGACCCTCGAAAGCGGCGTTATCCTGTGGGGTTGGGGCGTGGCCACATGTTGGCAGTTGAAATCTGCAACTGTTACTATCGGTCAACAGCCGATTGTGGAAGAGCGTTTACGAACGGCTGCCTGATGCAGGTATTTCAGCGTACCAGGCCCCGTTTTCGCAAGTAGCCGAGAACCAGTTTTTCGAACGGCACCTGATTCGACGTGAACAGGTAGCTGATACCGCGGCGAACGCAAAATTCGCCCAAGGCGCCGCGAAAAGCATTCAACGTATCCTGATAGCGCTTCAGTAGCGGGGCACTCATGGTGACTTCCGCACGATCCCCATCTTCGATATCAATTAGCTTCAGGTCGCCCGTCATAGGCGGTTCGATCTCTTCCTGTGAGAGAATCTGGATCACGTAAATATCGAACTGCCGGGCTAAAAGGTACCGGAGCCCTTCCTGGAAGCCCCCTTTATCCAGAAAATCGCTGAGTATTACCACCACGCCTTTGCTGGTCGTTTTCATGCTGAAGGCTTTCAACGACTTGGTGAGGTCGCTCGGCCCGGAGGGTTCCATCTTGTTCAGGAAGTTGACAAGCTGCATCATGTTACGCCGGCCGCGAATCGGTGCGCTGGACTGAGTGATGTGGTCGTTAAAGCTCTCCACCATCACGCGATCGTGGTTGACCAGACCGATAAAGCCCAGGGCTGCGGCCACCTGCCGGGCGTAATGCATTTTAGTCGGCGATCCGTAATCCATCGATTTGGAGTTGTCTATCAAAATGTGAAAGTGCAAATCCTCTTCTTCGTGGAAGAGTCTGAGGAACAATTTATCGAGCCGGGCGTAAAGATTCCAATCGAGATAGCGTAAGTCATCCCCCACTACATAGTTGCGAAAATCGGCGAATTCGACCGACTGCCCTTTGCGTTTGCTGAGTCGATCACCCTTGGTTCTCCCCTGCAGAATTTTTTTGGAAACGATCTCGAGCTGCTCAAGGCGGCTGAGGAAAGCGCCATCCAAAAGGGGAGTTTGAATCTCTGTCATAAAGCCTCTCAGCAGCCAGTTCCTTATCCAGTCTACCCATCATAACGCCGGCGAATGGCTTCGCTATCTTGATATTGCGGAAAATAGGCCGATAAAGTACTTTCGCCCAGGGTAAAATTGCGGACGCAACGAACTCGCACCCCGGAATCAACGAGACCAAGGATGGCCCTCTTAGAAGTGCGCGGACTGGTGAAATTCTTCGGTCGCCGTAAGGTGGTCGACGGCGTTTCCTTCGATGTCAATGCTGGCGAAGTCGTCGGCCTGCTCGGCCCGAACGGGGCCGGAAAAACTACCAGTTTCCGCATGAGCACCGGTCAGCTCACGCCCAACGAAGGCGAAGTGATTTTCGATGGGAGCGATGTGACCTCGATGCCGATGTACCGGCGGGCCCGTTTGGGGATGGGCTATCTTTCCCAGGAACCGAGTATTTTCCGCAAGCTGACCGTCGAGAAGAACCTGCTGGCGATTCTCGAAGTGCTCCCCAGAAGCCGGGAGTTGGGTCGCCGGTTGACTTATGAGGAACGTTGGCAACGCACCAACGATGCGCTAGCCCAGTTCAAATTGGAACATGTCAGGTACAACGCCGCCGCTCGCGCTTCAGGGGGTGAGAAACGCCGTTTGGAAATCGCCCGCTGTCTGGTCTGCGAACCCAAACTGATTTTGCTCGACGAACCGTTTGCGGCCGTGGACCCCAAGACGACCGAAGAAATCCGACGTAATATTCGCGAGTTGGCTCAGCAAGGGATCGGCATTTTGCTGACGGACCATAATGTGCGGGAGGTTTTGAAGATCACCGACCGCAGTTATCTGATTAAGGATGGTAAAGTTGTCACCAAGGGGACGCCCGAGGAACTGATTCACGACCCCATCGCCATCGATGGCTATCTCGGCAAAACCTTCGTGGAAGATGCACTGGGACGGCCGATGGATACGATTCCCATGGCAGGGCCATCGACTTTGAAAACGCCAGTCGCTCAACCCGTAGCGACGCCGTCCGCCGCTTCCAATGCCTCGGCGGTGAACCAACTCCTGGCGCAGGAGAAAATCCACCGACTTGTGGAACAGTTAAAAATTACGAGTCAACTACGGGAAACTACCAAGGAACTTTTGGCTCACGGACAGGACGCCGTACCGGCATTGCTCGAAGCACTCGAACGCAAGGATATCGATTTGCGCTCCAGATCCTTTGAAGTGCTGAAGCATATCCTGGGCGGGAATCTCCAGTTCGATCCATTTGCCCCCGAAGAGCATCGCCGACGATTGCTGGCGGCTCTGCGGGAGCGCTTTTTACGAGCCGCGTGAATTATTCTTTGACTCGCTTGTAGGTTTCGACTTCGCCCTTTTCATTCTTCAGTTTCAGCGTCGTGTCGTCGACCTGAATGACCTTGTCTTTCGTGACATCGCCCTTTTTGGGTGTGGGATTGTTGGATTTCGCCACAGTGGAAGTCATCTCTCCCTTTTCCACTTTCCAGGTGCCCGAGATCTCCAGTTCGACGGTCTGACCGCCCGCTTTCAGCTTCGCGGAAAATTCAAAGGAGAGATCCTTCTTGAATGTGGAGTACCCTTTGCCGGAGACCCCTCCTTCATTGATCTCAATCACCCACTTACCGACCAGCTTCTCCGTGATCTCCTTATCGCTTTGCTGTTTGGGGTCATCAGCCCGAGTTGACAGGGAGACACTGAACAGGAGCGCGACGACTAACGAGAGCATTCTCATGAATTAAACCCTGGAATGAGGACTTGGTGCCACCGGGAACGAATTATTCCGGCTGGGTTTTGCCATCATAGTGAAAAGCGGCACTCAGGGCCTGACATTGTTCCAAGGTCATATCCCCACGCTGAATCCAAAGTCGATAGCGGACCAAGAGGGGATTTTGTGGAGTCAAATCGTATTCGAAGTAAGAGCCGAACCGACCATAATCCCTCTCACTATAGCGAGCCTCTTTTGGATTCTTGGGATGATCCATGTAAAGCACTGTGTAGCGTTGGTTCCCCACCACGAAACTCATGGCATTCCAGTCGAGGTTCACGGGGCCTTTTTTAGTCTTGGGATCCCAGTTTCGAGTTTCGCCCGGTTTACCTTTGCCATCCTGCCGAAGGTAGTAAGTATCCAGATTGATTTTCTCTTTTCCGACGGTCTTCTGATTGTCGGCCACTTCCATGTTCGCTCGAAAATGAAAACCCGCATGTTGCGGATCGCCATCGAGTCGGACTTTCGGTTTGTCGGTTTTCAGGAGGCTCACAAAATCGATCAGTGTTCCGCCGGGCAGATTATAAGCGGTTAATTCCCTTTGTTCCTTTGCGAAAGTGGCCCCATCCTGGCCATGCCAGTCAATCGCTAAACGCTGACTGCCGAGCAAATAGCCCGCGTCCTGGGCAAGAATGCCTTGGTCCGAAACAAATTCGTTTTTGCTGCCGTGCCAGACATCGGCTTGCTTTTTATCGTCGTAGGAGATCTTGTTGAAACCGTAAAACAGCCCGCGATGGTGGGCATAGAGTTTTTTCTCGTCCTCCCGATAAGCGCCCGATGTCAAAACCGTTTTACCATCGACTGGATCGAACACGTGATGGTAGAGTTTGAAGGTGAGATAGTGCCCAGTCTTCGAACTGTTGTCGTGCTTGGAATTCATGTACTCGAGTACCGGGCGTTCATCCAGTTTCAGAAGGGGATAGTTATCCAAAGTCGTCCATTGGAAGCCTTTGCCTGAATGAATTTCGCTTCTGGGATTGTTTGTAACATCAGTCACTGATAGTTTAAGATTTTCATTGGCTTTCCAATTCGTCACCAGAATCACCAGAACACTTTTTTCCGTGCCCAGCCCGAGCGATCCATGGCGTACCTGATTGGCGTAAACCATGCCCTTGGCATCGGTCACGTGGAATAGCGAATTATCCTTCGCCGTAATCGGTAACTGAAGCAGCACATTGCTGAGATCCTTCTTCGGGCCATCGCACACAATCCGGACAGACTCGCTAGCCGACAACCGGGCGGAGGTGAAACAGAACAAAGATACCAGAATTAAACGGAACATGCGGGCTCTCGGTGGGAGTCGCGAAATCAGTTTGGGCTGACTGAAATATTGGAACACAAAACTCCCGCCAGCGGCCACAGAAATTATTTTCCGCTGACGAACTTCTCGGTTTTTCCCGGAGCCAGGGCTCCCGTTTTGGGTAGCCAGAGAATGGTTTCCTCGATTTTCTGGGCCAGTTCAAAATCTTTGTCGGTGATGCCGCCTTCACTGTGCGTTTGCAGCTTTACCCAGATTTTTGCATAGGTCACCGCCAGATCGGCGTGATGATCGGCGGCTTCGCAAAGAAAGCCGATGGCATTCACGGCCAGAAGCGTGGCCTGCCAGCCGCTCGTGGTATATTTCCGTCGCAGCCAGCCGTCTTCGAGGTACCAGCCGGTCAGTTTCCCTTCGGCGATCTTGGCCGTTACTTCGGATTCGTTGTACACCTTCAGAGAGGTCTTTTTGTCGGACATTGTTGATCTCCGGAAAAATTCATGCGAAATACCAAGCCTTGGTTGAGACTGCGAGAATTGTATACGCAAAGAGCTTTCGCGTTTGGCGATTTCACGCTCGCCTCGGGTCAAAAGAGTTCTTACTACATCAACTCCAAAAAGATTTTGTTTCATTCGGAGGCCGTGGCGCTATTAGGGGAATTGCTGTACGAAGCAACCTGCGATCTGCCTATTCAGGGAATTGGCGGACTGGAAGTGGGAGCGATTCCCATGTCCGCCGCGGCGGGGATGTATTACCATCAAAAGGGACGAGCCATTGAAGGGTTTTTCGTTCGCAAACAAGCGAAAGAACATGGCAGTAAAGAACGGATCGAAGGAGTGATCAAACCGGGGGAGAACGTCGCCATCATCGACGATGTGCTGACGACCGGTGAATCGGCTCTGCAGGCCGTGAAGGTTATGGAAGAGTTTGGCTGTAAAGTGCTGCGAGTAGTCTGCGTTGTCGACCGCCTGCAAGGAGCAGCCGAGCGACTGAAGGGCTACGATTTCCAGCCGCTTTATACAGTCGCCGATTTCGGTGTGAAAACGCCCGGTTAAGGATCGTTTACTGGCGAGGAAGCCATGAAAATAGTTTGGGCTCTGATCGTTCTGACTCTCCTGGCTGTGGGGGCCAGTCTGCTGTTTCAATCGTACGGGCACATGAACACAGTCGTTCTACCCGTACCCCCCGATGATGTGGAACTCGCCTGGATCCACACTTCCACCAACTCCGCCACCTGGGAACGCTTCGTTACCGGATGCAAGCGACTGGCTAACGATGGCTGGACAGTGGATGATTCCAAAGCCCTACTCGAGGAAACCACCGGCATCCCGGAAGTCACTATTACACGGCCCAGTGAATCGCGGAAAGTTCGCATCCGCTGGTATAAGCTGTCGAGTGAAACCGGTAGTAAGCAATGGGTAAAAGCACTTTCCAAACGCAACCCAGCGCCCATCGCCATAATCGGCGGGGGATCGAGCGACCGTGCCGAGGATCTCGCCCGCAGCCTTTATGAACAGGGCAGTTGGAAAGGCGGCGTAGCGCCCCTACTGTTTCTGACCACCGCCACGGCCGATGAGATCAAAACCGGGCCAGACGACTATAAGAAGCTCATCAACTTCTATCCCGGCCGGACATTTCGCTTTTGCTTCAGCAACCTCCAGATGGCGAGAGCGGTGATGGAGTGCATCGATCAAACCGATCTGCACCCGAGCCGGAATTTTCCCCCGTTTCAACGGCAGTTGATGATGATGGGTCAGCACACCCCGCTGGATCTGTTGATGAATCTGATTCTGACCAACAGCGGTTTGCGCTTCGGAACGCCGCACCGTTTTGCGGTACTTTGGCGGGACGATCCCTACTCGAGCGATCTTCTGGATCGCTTCGAACAAGTGATTCAGGAGGCCCGCAACGGCCTCAACACTTACGGCGGCAACCGGCTGGTCAAATTGAATGTCCCCTTTAGCGTCGGAACCTACAACCATGCCAACCCTTCCGAAGAAGAAGCGGTCCGCGAACTTCTCAGTGAAATTTCCACTGCCCCGGGTGAGCGGGCTTTGTTAATTCTGCCGACGGTAGCCGCCCCGGCCCGGCGAGTCCTGCGCTCGCTATGCGGCGATGCTCCGATGATCGGCAAGAACATCGTGGTGGTCACCGGGGATGCGATCTCATTCAACACGTTTTATCGGGACGCCGAATTTGCCTGGAATGTGCGAGACATTCCGGTGCCGATAGCGACTTTCCTGCATCAAAATCCTGTGGGCTGGGATGAAGGAATTACCAAGATCGCTCCGCTCCAGGGGCCGAACAGCACGGAGGACATTCTGCTGTATCAGGATATGATGTCGCGAATCATGAATTCCATTCTGCCCAAGGACAAAAAAACAGAAGCTCGAGATGCCGATACACTTCGGGATAACCTGATTAGTCAGAATCCCGATTTCTTCGACAAGGATGGAAATCGACAATCAGGACAGAACGAATACGTCGTTATCTTCCGGCCGATCTTCCTGGAAGGGGATCGCGTGCGGGACGAACCGCAAATCGAAATTTGGAACCGACCGACCGGACAGAAGTGGAAACTGGTTCAACAGCTGGGTAAATACAACCCGCCGAACCCGGTCCCTTAAAATAATACTCCTGAAATTTCCGGCAGATTCACGAATGGATTCCTTGTGAACTACATACCCTGGAAGACGCTCAAAACCTACGGTGCAATGCTGCTGGCCTGGATAGTCCTCGTCGGCTGGCTTTCCTACCTGCTCTACACCCGAGCCCAGATTTCGCGGCAGAACGATGAAGCCAGCGTTCGCGAATGGTTGGATGAAACCCGCGTTTTCCGCAAGACCCTTCTGGAGATGATCGAGGATTACATCACCAAGCTCGATAACCCGGATAACGAAAATTTAGTACCGCTTGAAACCAAGGCCGAGGAAATTCGTGCCCAGCTGCGGTCGTTAACATTTCCGCTCCAGACATTGGCCAATCAGTTGCCGCTTTTTCCCGATGTCGAGCGCATCGAAATTCGCTTTCCGAATAATCCGGAAGTCAATCCCATCACCTGGGAAACCCTCGATCGCAAGCCGCAGATTCTCCAAAACACCTTGCGAACGCTTCAGTACGAACCGATCACCGGCCGTGCGATCATTTACTGCCGCTATCATCTGCATGCCTTTAACCGCACGCAACGCGACGAACGCGAACAGCAGCTGGTATTTCGAATCATCGGCGGCGTGGTCATCATCGGCAGCCTTCTCGCTCTGCTCGCGGCCAGTTCGTTGCTTCGCCGGGAGCGCAATCGCGAGCTGGCACGCCTAAGAGCGGAACGAGCCCTGGAGCACAAAGAAAACGAAGTTTTGAATGAGAAACTGCGTGCCGAAGAGGCCGAACGCACAGCTCTGGAAATGAAATCGCAATTGTTTGCTGGGATCGGGATCATGGCCGGTTCATATGCCCACAACATCAAAAATCTGCTGGTACGCCCAAATGATCTGATACATCGCTGCCTGGAACAGGACGGCCTCAATTCCGAACAGTTGAGCATGATGCACGAAGTCCGCAGTACCCTCGGCACGGTCACCGAACGTCTGCAGGAAATTCTAAAAACCGTCCGGCGCGATCCCACGCAAACGGCCATGAGCCCGCTGGATCTCAATCACCTGGTCAACGACATGACCAAGACCTGGAGCCAACTTTGCACTGAAAAATGGAAATTGAACCTTCAGACCGATCTCTGGTCCGAACCGCTGATTATTGATGCCGATCTCTCGCACTTGCAGCAAGCCCTAGAAAATCTGCTTTTCAATGCTCGCGATGCCACCTTCGAAATGCGGAACCACGTTCGGGATGAAGCTCGCAATGCGGAGCCAGCCCTTCGCAAACAGGCCTTGATCGATGCCGCCGGTTGGCGCGGTCTGGTCATCATCCGCACCTATCGCGAGGATTCCCAAGTGCTGCTCGACATCCAGGACAACGGCATCGGTATGACCGACGAAGTTCGCGAACGTTGCGTGGAAACCCATTTCACCACCAAGCGGAATAACGCACTATACGAAGGCTACAACGCCGGGATGGGTTTAGGACTATCGTTTGTCATGGCCGTACTGGAACACCATGGGGCGAAACTCGAGATCTACTCGACCCACCTGAAGGGAACAACCTTCCGTGTCCGCTTCCTGTAAGTTACGAGCGAGGGAATGATCGCTTTTTCAGCTTTTCGCTTGAGCTGATCGCAAGCTTCGAACATCATGGGGAAATGAAATACTTCCTTCTTTCATGCTTTTTGCTGGCGTGGCCGCCGCTGGGACTCGCCGAAGAGCGAATTGCCATCCGGCAGGAGAAGGATTTCCTTCAGATTGAGACCGATGCCCTCTCGGCCCGAATCCAGACGCGCGGGTATGTCAGCGGCGTCTCGGCGGGTTCGCTGATCGACAAGAAAACGGAGACCAAGGATCTCGGCTTTGGCCTGCACATTATGGATTTTCTGCTGGCCCCGGGCTGGCGAGAAGACAAGTATTCGCGTGAAGTTCCTTTCCACGGCCGGCTCGCCAAACATCTGGTGGAAGGGCCGCAGATCTGCACGCAAGCGAAGATACTCGAACCGGCCATCACGCGCGGCACCGACTTTGTAGCCGTGCAACTGCGCTTCAAATTCACCGAGGCGGCCCCGGGGTTGAAGGCCAGTTCACTCTGGGAACAAACGCTGCTATTCAAGACGGGGATCCGCTACTTTTTCTCGGCCGAAGAAATCACTTCCGCAAATACCGTCGAAGATCTGTTCTACCGCATCGATATGCCGGGCCACATCAAACACAAAAAGGGCGATACTTTCGAGCAGGTCTACTTGAGCTATCTGGAAAAACCTCTCACCGCCAAGGAGTTTGAAAACAACTTCGCCCCCGACGCCAAGTTTCTCTACCAGCGTGACGATTCCAAGCTCCCTGCCCGGATGATCCGGGCGTATAAAACGCGCAACGGGCCCTGGTTAGCCGGCCTGACTCTCGATCCGGGTGCGACCTCCGAAGCGTGGTGCCATCAGCGCGACTACGTTTGCTTCATTCAGGAACTTCACAAACGTTCCGTGAAGACCGGTGAGAAATTTGGCGCGGCCTATATCGTGGGATGGTTCGATTCGATTCCCGATATGGCAAAGACCTACGACGAATTTAAAGGGATCCGAAAGATCGAAGTGGACCCTCTTCAAAAATCGTTTCGCTTTGCTCGCTGAAGACCCCGGCTAATGAGCATTTGATGAAGATTCGTCTCTCTTGTTAACAATTCGTGAAGAATTCGAGAGCTTACCGTAAAGGCTCTTCCAACTTTCTCAGCTCCAGTAAGATGCTTAATTCGTTAAGTTTGAATTTTTTTTTGGAATTCAAATCGCTCAAACACTTACTGGACAAAACGAATGAGTTTACGTCTCCGTCGAAAAGCTTTTACACTGATTGAATTATTGGTCGTCATTGCAATCATCGCGGTTCTGATCGGACTGCTGTTACCCGCCGTTCAAAAAGTTCGCGAAGCGGCTGCTCGGATGAAATGCACGAACAACCTCAAGCAATTGGGGCTGGCGGCTTTGAATTACGAATCTTCGTACGGGGCTTTCCCGTTCAATGCCATCACCAAAAACAATAGCCAACCTCCCTACATTCCCTTCCAAGCGGGTACGGTTCCGACCCCGGGCAACACCGGCGGTACGCAGGGTCGCTGTGGCGGCCTGGTTCCTCTACTGCCCTTCGTGGAACAGAATAACATCCTGCCGATTTATACGTTCAACGTCGATTTTAGCGATCCGATGAACACCGCAACACTTTCTTTGCCTTTCAACCTGTTTGTGTGTCCTTCGAACCCCAGCGGTCTTTCGCCTATCACTTACCCCACGACTTATATCAGTGGTGGTAACAATTCATTCGCTCCCCCGGCCACACCGGGCGCCAGCAAGAATATTTACGGCTCCAAACTCTACCCTACCACCAATATCACGGTGAGCGGGTTGCCGTCCGACTACGCTCCTGCGGTCCAAGTCAAAACGACCAAGGATGCTCTCGGCGCTGAGATCGCCTTCACCAATCCGGTTGTTGCCGCCGCTTATCCTGGGACTCCGAGCAAGGGTGCGATGCGACAGAACGGTCCGACGAAAATCACCGAAATTATCGACGGCACGAGCACGACGATTCTGTATTCAGAAGCCGCCGGTCGAGCTAATCAGTTCTACACCGGCTACGTGAATGCCGGCCCCGATACATCCGTCACCGGCCCAATCTGGTCCGATTCGGATAACCGCATCACGGTAACTGGAACTACCGCCGATGGCAAAACTGTAGCCACCGCAACCTGCACGAACTGCACCTGCGTCATCAACTGCAATAATCTCTCGGGAGACATCTACGCATTTCACACCGGGGGAGCGAATATCTGTTTTGCGGATGGACACGTCTCGTTCGTGGCTTCGACCATCGATATCAAGACGCTAGTGGCCCTGGTCACGAAGGCGGGCGGTGAAGTGATTCCTAACTTCTAATTTCTCATCTGCTGAAAATTGAAAATGAGGATTTGGCTCTTCAGAGCCAGTCCTTTTTTTATTCCGCTTCCCGCACATTGAATTCCAGCTTGAAGCGCTCCTTGCCATCCCGGCTAAAACACCACAGTTCCAACTGTCCGACTTCCGTGACCTTGGTATGAAGGTGTACTGGGATCAATCGACCCGACTTCTCTTCGCCGAGCGTTGTCTGCACGGGGGCTAGTTCTTCCACGTCGCCCTGCCAATCCTCCAGAATCGTTCCCGGCACATCGTGCCGACGCAGAGAGCTGCCCAAGAAGCGAAATTCAACCGGTTCCCCGACAATCACCCCAAATTCCTGCGAAGGAATATCGGTCTCGGTACCTTCTTCCATGCCAAAGGGGGCAACGCAAAGAGCTTTTAGCGGTGCAGGCATTCCCGGAATAGCTGGCATCGAACTTTCCACGCCAATGTAATAGCTTCGGGCGGTGCCCCCTCGAATCCGGATTCCTTTACCCCGTCGCACGAGACCGTAGTAGGCCGCGCCCCGAGCAACCGCCTGATCGAGATCATTTCCTTCCAGCACGCGCACGCTCTCGGCCTTCATTTCCTTGGTCCAACCGTTGAGAACCGTGGAGAAGCGATCCTGCAACAACGGGGATTTGAAAACACCACCGTTGAAGAGTATGGCTGTCGGCAGCCCGGGGGGAGATTTTTTCTTCTTCTTGGAATTCGATTCCCTCTCCAAGAGAAAGGTGCGTTGCTTGGTCAGGAACTGCGCGAGATGCCTCGAGATGGCCGGGTCTGCCACATAGGGTAGGCCCAATTCCTGGAAACCGGCCGCGCGGGACTTGTTCGGTTCCGTGTCCACCTTGCATAACGGCAGAAACCCTTCAAGCAGAATTTTTTCCACATCGGCCTTGGTCAGTTCTCCCTTGAGCGTGCCGCCAATGACTTTGGAACCTCGCCCCAGGACTGTGACCGGGGCAGCCGTCAGCGACGGATCTGCCAAAAGACTTTCTTTGGCCGCGCGAGCCGAGTAGCTGAGCGCCAGCATCTGCGCGGCGTCGAGCTTGACCCCTTTGGCGGCGAATTGCTGAGCCGCCAAGTGAGCCAAAGCCAGGTCCATGTTATCGCCACCTAATAGCAGATGATCTCCCACGGCCAGACGCGTTAACTCGAGTTGTCCCTGAACTTCCGCGACTTCGATCAATGTGAAGTCCGTAGTTCCTCCTCCCACATCGGCGACGAGAATCAAATCCCCGACTTTAACCTGTTCTCGCCATTTCTCTCCGCAGGAATCGAGCCAGGCATAGAACGCGGCCTGAGGCTCTTCCAACAGCGTCAGATGCTCGAATCCCGCGGCCCGGGCCGCCTCGACGGTCAGTTCCCGAGCGACGGCATCGAAGGAAGCGGGCACTGTGAGAACGATCTCCTGATTCTCAAGGCGATTCGCAGTCAGTTCTTTAGCCATCTGAGCATTCCAGGCTTCGGCCAGATGCTTCAGGTACCGAGTACTGGCTTCGAGCGGCGATATGCGTCGGCCCCCCTCCGGAGCTTTCCAGGGGAGAATAGGAGATTTGCGATCCACACCCGGGTGGCAGAGCCAGGACTTGGCGGAAGCAACCAGCCGGGTCGGAACCTGCGAACCGAAGTTCCGAGCGAATTCGCCGACCGCATAATCGCGATCGCTGGCCCAGGGAAGATTCAGACTGCCCGCCGGCTGTTCGTTTTCTCCCGGCAGATAAAGGAATGAGGGCAAGAGCGGACGTTCTTCAACCAAACCAGCGCGCACTACCTGGGGGATAGACAGTGTCTGGCTATGTGGATCTTCTCCTCGGCCGGTATCGATATACGCCAAGGCGCAATTGGTAGTACCCAGATCGATGCCAATGACAAATCGTGAAGCCATTCCAGTGCCTTCGCTGCTAAATCCAAGTCGAATCTTCAATTAATTAGGATAAGCGGAATTGATTCTGAAACAACATTCTTCCTGGCCACAGGAATTCACCGGTGAAATTCCCCGCTTTCGAATCGTGCTCGATAACAACTTCGAAATCTTGAGGAGGATTTGGAAATGTCTTTGCCGCTGATTACATCACTGATCAACTTGCTGGAAAAAGAAGATGGCCCGACCGCAGTGGAATATGCGGTGATGCTGGCCTTGATTATTGTCGTCTGCATTGTCGCCGTGACAACCATCGGCAAAAATGCCAACAGCACGTTTTCGACCGTTGCCACAGCAGCCAAACCGACCACGAAGTGATCCATTGGGCGCTAGCCGGAATTCAAACGAATTCGAGCGTTCGCAGTTACTGCGAGCGTTCTGCAGATTTTTTGTCGAACTTCCGATACTGCTCGGCCATTTCTTTGCCTATCCGCTCGACCAGGGCCCGATCCATCAATGTGCCGTGGTCCTTACCCGGGAAGAGTTCGACTTTCGCATCGCTTCCGAGTACGTGCAGCGTTTCGCCCAGAAGCCGGGTCGCGCCTTCCAAATAAAAAGTATCGCGATCGCCCATGTAGACGTGCAGTTTCCCTTTCAGCTTCGGTTCCAAAGTCGACCAATTCCGCTGCAGAACCAGACGAATATCATACTTCTCCCAGGTCTTCGCCACGGCGTGATCGATCTTTCCCGTCTTGCGATCCCAGAGTTGCATCGGCTTACCATCGCTCCCCTTTTCGCTGAAAACTGCTTCGAACGAAGCCAGTTGGCCGCCGTGACCCATGATGATTTCCATGTCGGAGAAGGGTTTGTAATACAGGAAGGGAATCCAGCCCCGACGGCCTAGTGGGCGAGCCTGTCCTTGCGTATCCGTGAACATATTGTCGTATTCGTAAATATTGATGCGTTGGAAGTCGCGGAAATCGACTGGATCGGGTGCGGTGGACCAGGTGCCTCCGAAGAAATCGGGATAGGCGACTTGCAGCCAGAGACTCGACCATCCCCCCGAAGAGTGCCCCGTCACGAAACGAGCCCCGGGAGCAGAAATTCCGCGAAAGCGCTTTTCAATGGCGGGGACGAGTTCCTCGGTGAAGGCTTTGCCGACGGGTCCGTTATTCGCCGAGTCGGCAAAGACGTGATGCCCTAGCGGACAGGAAGGATCGAGCATGACGTAGAGCATTTCGACCCCATCCACATCGGTAGCATTGCGGGCTGCTCGGCCCCGCGCTCCTTGATGAGTGCCACCAAAACCGGGAATTTCGTAGATGGTGGGATACTGCTTTTTCGCATTGGTCGTGAAACTCTTGGGAAGGATGACCCCCGCCCGAAGATTGGTCGGCTTGTGATGAAATTCCGAAAGAAGTTTACTTTCGATTTCGATGTACTTGACGTTATCGGTCTCTTTGAAAGCAGGAGCTTTATAGACTTGATCCAGCGTTAATTTTATCGGGGCAGTCTGATCCTCCCCCAGGGCAATTTTCATCGGTACAGAATAGATGTTACCGGGTGCCGCACTGAAGTTGATGCCCTGTTCGAAATCCATGACCCCCTGAACGTAAAAATCTTCCTTCGGAAGTTTGTCCATCGGAGTGGGGTAATAGATCGCCGTCGAATCGATCTTGAGTTTTTCGCCCGGCTTCCAGTCTTTCACATCCTTAGCGAACACCGGTTCGGGACGACCCCAGCTGATATTGGGGGTTAAAACGGCGGGCTTCCCTTTCGTCAGCAGAACGAAGACTCTGCCGCTGAAAGATTTGTTCGATACGCTTTCGGGGAACTGTAATTCGAATTCGACTGGTCCCGCCAGCGCGGGAAAAGTCATTGTCAAGATGATCGCCAGCCCAAGCAGCAGTTTTTTCATAGGTCGACTCTTGCGGTTAAGCTTTGAAACCTTCAGTTATCAGTTCCCGGCCAATTTTTAATATGGTATCGATCAGCAAGTCGAAATCTTCTATTCGACTACGATGATTGACGATAGCCGTCCGAATTGCAAACTTATCTCCAATTTGCGTCGAACTGGGGATCGCCACTCCCGACTCCTGTAGCCGCATCAGCAATTCGCGGTTGAGTGCATTGCGTTTTTCCTCGGGCATGACACTCGGGGCAAAGCGGAAACAGACGATGTTCAGCGAAACCGGAGCCAGCAGTTCCAGTTCGGGCTCGCATTGGACCCGATCAGCCAGATAATTGGCCTGGTCCACATTCTGCTCGATCAAGCGGGCAAACTTTTCAACTCCATAGGCCTTCAGACACATCCAGACCTTGAGGGCTTTAAAACCCCGGGTCAATTCAATCCCCCGGTCGGCAAAAGTCATGCGCCCAACGCTGACTCCTCGATCGAACTCCGCCAGATAACTCGCCGAACTGCTGAAGGCGGCCTTATGCAACTCCGCGTCCCGCACCAGCAGGCAAGCGACTTCGAAAGGCAGATACATCCACTTGTGCAGATCAATGGAAATGGAATCGCAGCGTTCTAGACCGGCCACCCGGGATCGCAATTTGTCCGAAATACGAGCCAGGGCACCAAAGGCCCCATCGATATGAAACCAGATTTTCTCCCTTTCACAGACGTCGGCGAGACCGTTCAGGTTATCAATGGCCGCCGTGTTCACTGTGCCAGCCGTACCGATGATGCAGATAGGCCGATGCCCGAGCTTTCGATCCGCGGCGATGCTTTCCTGCAAAAGCGGTATTTGAATCTGATACTGCGAATCGACAGGTATCGCGCGATAGTTACGGCGTCCCAGGCCCAAAAGCTCGAGAGCTTTCTTTGCCCAGCCATGAGTTTCCGTGGAACCGTAGACCATTAAGCGAGGTTGTTCACGCGAATGCAAGCCATTTTCGCGGACATCAAAACCGGCCTGAGCGTTTCGCGCGACTGCCAACCCCAGCACACCTGCCATGGTGCCGCCGCTGCAAAGCAGTCCACTGGAGCCACTGGGCAAACCCATCAATTCCGCCAGCCAGGCAATAACCTGCAATTCCACCACCGCCGGCGCATGATTGAAGCCCGCCATATGAGCGTTCAGTCCGGAAGCCAGCATATCCGCCAGCATGGCGAAGGGCACCCCGGTTCCCTGAACCCAGCCCCAAAAACGTGGATGCCAGCTGCCATTGGGATAAGGAAGGACGTTGTTGACGAATTCCCGCCAGACTTGTTCCTCGCCCTGCGGCTGAATCGGAAGTGGTTCGTGGAGCTGCTTCTGAACTTCCGGGGGCATTTGTTGCCAGGCAGGTTTCTCTTTGAGATGTATGAACTGATCGAACATCTCATCGAGCATTCGATGGCCGAGAGATCGCAAAGCGTCCCAGTTCTGAGGATCCAGGGTTAAATTCTTTTCCACGCCGGCGTATATCGCTTTCTGTGAATTAAATAGCTGAGAAGGTGGTATATCGACTTTGACAGGCCGTGTTGCGGGCGAGGTTCGCGAACGGGAGAAGATGTCAGGCGATTCTAGCGACGGATGGGAATTTCCACCGATTGAACGGGAGCGAGAAAATCGGTTCCGCGACGGGGCGTGCTCTGCTCGGCCGGATCGGCCGCCGGCGGCGTCGCCTGCCAGGCCTGTCCGCAGGTCGCCAAACGGTAACCCTCGGCATAGAGACGTCGCATTTCATCCCGATCGAAATCGAGGCTGTCGCTCTTGGTGGCGAATTCCTGAGGCAGCGCGGCCAGATGGAATTTCATACCGGTCAACAGCGAAAGCGTGTAGATTTTGTCGATCTCATTTCGGGCGCTGGAGTAGACCAGAGAGATGAGAGAACTGGCGGCAATGTCCTTAATTTTCGATTTGGTGCATTCCGGATCGGCATAAATTTTCCCGGCAACAATGACGTAAACGTTCGTTCCCACCAAGGGCTTCTGACCCGCTTTCAGCCGATCTTCATCGACATTCAGCAGCGATGCCCGGACGAAGACCTGATCGGCTGCTCCGCCATCGACATGCATTTCGGAATAGACGCGACCGTTAATCGTCACGTCGATCTTAACTGGTGGGAAAAAGCCGGGAACGGCCGCCGAGGCCAGAATGATTTTTCGGTAGAGTTTCGCAGCATCCGGACGGCCACTGGAAGCGATCGCACCCATATCCCAGATGACCAGTCGTCTCGTGTCGAGATTGGTCGTGGCCACATAGAAACGCTTACCCTGAGAATGTGCAACGGCGACGGACTGGATAATCTGATCGTCGATTTCTTTTTCCAACATCCTTTCGAGCGGTTTCGAGGAGGAGGTGGAATCCGACCAGAGGATAGAGAGCTTGGGTCTATCGCGGTAGATATCTTCGGAATTAATGGTGGTGTAAAGATGACAAAGCCGATTGTCGTATTCCGTACCCAGCAGTGCAAAGGTGCCGATGATCGCTCCGGTGCTCACGCCCGTAACCACATCGAAACTCGGCCTCTGGCCGGTTGTCGTCCAACCGTTGAGTACGCCAACCGAGTAAGCGCCGAACATGCCGCCACCGGATAGGGCCAGCACATTTTGTTTCTTACCTTCCGGTAAGGGGGCATTGGAATTTTGCAGAGGATTGGTCACTGCCCGAAAAACTTCGCTGTCGACCGGGCGATCCGAACCGGGCGGTGCATGCAGATCGATCAGTTCCCCGCCATTGGAAACCGGTTTAGGTACGCAGGCCCGATCCATCCGGTAAGCGCAGCCCGGTAGAAGGACGGTAAAAACCGTCATAGCCGCTAGACTCAGAAATAGAGAAGTACATTTGGACATAAATCTTAAGGCCGGTGACGGACACAATCTAACGTTCGCACCGGAAACCAATCCATTGTTCCTTATGATCGGCTCACTTCAAGCCGGTGTGTCCGAACTTATCGGTAATACAGGGAAATGAGACGACTCTAACTGCTGTATTCGATCCACTCCGGTCAGATTTATATCAACCCCCGAAAATCACTCCCCAGAGAGCGCACTCTAACTACTAATCCCAAATGGTACAATCCGGATTATTCGATAGGATTTTGGTACTATTTTGCAAAATGGATTTAATTTCTCCTCTGTAGTTTGCGGGCAGAAGCAAAAATTTCCCATATTGTGTGAACGATCCAATATGCGAACTTGAGGATCGGTTGTTGCCCTCATTCCAATCAGTTCCAGAACTCCACAGATTAATTGAGCACCATGGGATTAGAGTTGGAACAATCTAAAATCCACTCGCCATTCAGGCTGCATTCGTGCCTGCTGGTAATCGGTCTTTACCTGTTTTTTCAGAACCCGGCCGACGCTCAAGAAATTTTGCCTATGCCTCGTTGCTGCGACAGTCTGCCATTTAAGCGAGCGATAATTTTTTCCGGGGAAGGGACCGATTTTACCTGTCACATTGGCATGTATGACGCCGCCGTCGAAGCAGGTCTGGCTCCGGACTTAATTATCGGAACTAGTGGCGGTTCTATCGCTGCTTTGATCATTAGCACGTACCCGGATCGTCTTGAGCGAAATAAATTTATCGCTTCAAGTCGCCTTCACGAAATGTTACTTTCGATTCAAATCGAACATCCTCGGGTGTTACTAGAATCGGGTCGGGCACTTCGTTGGAGAATTCGAGGGATAGGACTTGCCCCCCACCCGCCGGACATATTCACGCGACCCATCGCTTCGATCCCAGGGAATTTTGGCCTCACCGAATCGGATCACCCTTTTGAAGTGAATCCCAAAGGTCCCAAAGTCCTGTTGGTGGCAGGTGAATTACATTTTGATACTTCCAAAGGTTTGCGCTCCTCCCAGAAGCTATTCACCGAGACTTGGTTTACCGATCCCGATACGGCCAGGTACATCCCCGCCGATATGCCGACCATCGGGACCGTTTACCCAAACAGCGCAGTCTGTCCGCTCGGGCAGACCGTAACAGATGTCAAACTTTCGGAAGCGATGATGGCCTCGATCGCCGAGCCGCACGTTTTTCTGCCTGTGACCGTGGGCGGTAAGACCTATACCGGTGGCGTAATCAATTTGCACGCGATTGAACTGGCCGGCCGACTGGCAGAGGAAGTGATTACTCCCAAAATGGGACATCACTCTCGAGTCGCCACGAATGTGATTCACAGTGTTTTTGAATATGAGCCCAACCAGCGAATGGATGCCGTGAATCAATTTCCCGTGAAATACCGGGTCGATTTCTCGGATGCGACTCCCGCACTCAAGGGAAATTCGTTCTGGTTCTCCGCTAAATTCGTGAATAATGAATCGGAAGTCCAATCGGTTTTATCGGGGGATTATAAGAAGGATCGAGCCTATCTGATTCCCAGGTATCGGATAGTCGACAACGTCCCGGCCAGCTTTGAGGAATACCAGAAGAAAATCAACGCCCAGTGGCAGTATGGCTACGACCGGGCGAAGATGGCATTTAGCACACCCAAATAAAGATCTGTCGCCCGTAGCCTCTCAACTTTGTCTACTTTTTCCCGGTTGCCAGAGTACGTCCTTTTTGCCGTTATCATTCGCCGTGCGCGATAACACGAACAACAAATCCGATAAACGATTCAAGTAAATCATGACCTGGGGATTGATCGTCTCCTGTTGCATCAGCGTAACGACGGAGCGTTCCGCCCGTCGGCACACCGTTCGGGCCAGATGCAGCCAGGCGGAAGCTTTGGAACCGCCTGGAAGCACGAAACTGTTCAGGGCGGCCAATTGCTCGTTGTAATGGTCGATGGCCTTTTCCAGACGGCTGACCTGCTCCGGGGTAATGCGGAGGGCGTTCTGTTCGTTGGCAACCATGGGAACGCAAAGGTCGGCCCCGGCATCGAACAAGTCATGTTGGATAGACAGTAGAAGCTCGGCAAAAGGCACGTTGGGTTCTAAAAGCAATAATCCGATCACCGCGTTTAGTTCATCGATCTCGCCGTAGGCCGTGACTCGAGGACAATCCTTGTTGACTCGAGTGCCATCCCCCAGCCCGGTCTGGCCCTGATCGCCGGACTTGGTGTAAATTCGGGAAAGATAAACCATGTAGGTGGAATCCAATGAAAGGAACGTTTACCCAGAGCATATTAGGACGGGAGGACCGGGTAGAGCAAGTCTGAATCTAAAACCGGCCTGACAGTCATTCCTGCTTCGAAAATCGGTAAAGTCGTTAAAGCCAGCGGTTCAATCCTTCCGATAGGATCGTTAAGAACAGTTAGCCTGACGCAGGCCGCAGAATCGGCATTAAGGTCAGGGCTCGTGGAATTAGGATCGGGGGAACTTCCATGTCCTGGTTGCGAAAAAGTTTGATGTTGCTGGCAGTGGCATTGGTGGCGGCCCCGATCGGCTGTGCCTTTCCCGGGCCGTTTACGCCGATCCCGGTCCAACCCTGGACCTCGGAAAAGATCGAAAATCAGTATCTTCACAAGAACGATTTCCGAACTCCGATCATGCCTCCGATTCGTGAAGGTTTCCCTCCACCATTGTGTGAAGATGAGCCTTCAGTTCGCGAAGTGCTGCGGGCTATGCCTTCGATGACCCGGGGCGTGCCGTATGTGATCGAAGAGTTCCGGGACGATGTCCGTGTCGCTTTCGAGAGAATTGTGGACAAGATCGATCCACCCCGATTCTTCCCGCTCATCGGGCCAGCTCAGTTGCATCACTGCCACTGGAAGTGCACGGTTTACTTCACCGAGACCATCCAGAGCGACTACCCGTTCCCGGTTAAGCTGAAGAAACGCCGTGTGGAAGTTATGTACATCGACAAGGATCACCTGCACCAGTACGTTGGTCCGGATGTCGATGTTCAGCGGTCGATCACGAAGGAACATACCGGCTACTAAGATCTAACTTTGGTTGGTTGGAAGAAGCCATGGGAAAAAAGCCCATGGCTTTTTTCGTTGGAAGAGTTTCCAGGTCGCTTTGAAACGGGGAAGCGGCGATTCGCGAACCTATTCTGTCGCGGGGACGTCTTGCCAAGGTGAGCCGGGAAGTTATCATGAACTAAGTATGGTGGCTGTAGCTCAGTTGGTAGAGCTCCGGATTGTGGTTCCGGCTGTCGCGGGTTCGAGTCCCGTCAGTCACCCTTTCAATTTTTAAATTCGACAATTCGGTTTTGATCGCACCAAGGCCCGCAGCCGCAACCTTCCTCCTTTTTTGCTTCAAATCAGTCTAGGTTCCCGCCTATAATCAAACCGATTCGAATGCCGCGATTTCCCGATACTCCCCTTTTCGTCCTCAGGATGATGGTCATGAATCGGATTTTGATTCCGTTCGTTTGCATCACATTGGGGGGAATAGCCTTTCGCGTCACGGCTCCTGAAGAAGACTCTTCCCCGGAAAAACGCCGTCAGTCGGCCCTGGAATTCCATATTCGCGCTCAGGAGCGGACCGGGCTACTGATCCCCCTGTACCTTTACCCGGCCGACATTCACAAAAATGCCGATTACAACCGTCTGATCGATCTGAAACGACGATACGAAACCGTACCGATGTGGGTGATTTTGAACCCCGCCTCAGGACCTGGTAACCAGATCGATGCCAACTACACCAAAGCAATCGATCGGCTCCGAGGAGCCGGTTGCATGACTCTCGGCTACGTGTCCACCCGCTATGGCAAGCGAGCCGAGGCCGAGGTGCGGAAGGAGGTCGACCTCTGGCTCAAAATGTACCCCAGGACACAAGGTATTTTCTTCGATGAAATGGTCTACACCGATACCGAAGCCGGCGTGAAACATCAGTGCATTCTCAAGGATTATGCTCACAAGCTCGGCTACTGGCCAATTGTTGCAAATCCGGGGGCGGAGACGCCGGGCCGGTATTTTGCGGCCGAGGCGGCCGATGTCATCGTCGTTCATGAAGGCGACAGCATTCCCAAAGAGGAACGTCTCAAAGGCGACTACTTTGGCGGCAATTCGGACTATCCCCCCTTTACCCGAGGCGTATTACTGCACTCCCAAAAAAGTGTCGATAAAGCCGGCCTGAAGATGGTTCGCAAGTACGCACGCTGGATCTATCTGACCGAGGCCGTCTATCGGGAAAATGATCCTAAAGCGGCCAATCCCTGGAATCGCCTGTCGAACCATCTCGAAGCTCTCTGTGAATTTTTGTCCGAGAAGTAACCAGTCGACTTTTAGTGATCGGCTTCATTGCCCTCAACGCGTAAAGATTTTAACTTTCAAAAAGCCTCCGCAGCATTTTTGCGAAAAAAACAAACCGGATTTGCACTCTCAATATCAAGGGATCAGGAAAATCCTGATCCTTCCCCCGATTCACTGTGTGTAAGGATCTATCAGCCGGTAAAAGAACTTTTGATAACAACGGCCCAAAGGCATCACACATTTTGCCGAAGGGAAGCAAATGCATTCCTTAAGAAAGTTGCACTCGAGTCAAAAACTTCCCGTAGGCGAAGTAGTTATCCGAGGCTGCCGCTGCCGGTGCGGTCACGAATGGGCTCACTCTAGCGATTTTCGACCACCGATTTGCCCCAAATGCAAAAGTGAAGACTGGGATAAGCGGTTCACCGCTGGTGCGAACTCTCGTCTGAAATAAACCGAGAATCTCAAAATTACCGGTAGGCCGCGATTTCTCTCATTTCGATTCGCATGGAAGCGTGAAAATTATCAGTCTGAAACTGCCGATTTCCCAAAGTGATAAATTTCCGATCCGGGAATAAGTCGATTTTGGTTACGGCTGAAGATAGCAGAAATTCCAACTCTGGCGCGCCAAGTGCTTTTTTAAGTTCGTCGGGCATCGAACTGAGAATCGAACCCGCGAATGACAAGCTTACTTGACCAGATTTAGGATTCCCTCATGCTTTCTCCAATTATATCACCGTACTTTGACGCCGAAATTGAATCGGGTGAAATACCAGTTAACCTTCTGATCCGATACGCTGCTGAAAAGGCCGAGTACTACATCCTGCTGGATCAGTTATACGATGCTCTTTATTCTGCTCATTCGCTGATTGCCATTTAACCGGCCAAGTACCCAGATTTCGATTTTTCTCCAAATAGACACACTCCGGCATTGAGTTATCGATGCCGGAGTTTTTTGTTGGCTATCGGACAAGTTTTTTTTCGTTCGTAGCGACAGGCAGAAATAGAAATAGGCACTGATCGCTCAGTGCCCGACGGGAGGAATGCAGTTCGAATATAGATCAAGCAGCAAGGATCATCGAATTTCTTCATCTGATCTGCTTGCTGCGCTTCCACAAGACAGGAGGTTGCAGGGAATATCAATCAAGCAGCGATAATCATCGAATTTTCTTCTTCTGACCAGGCTCGCTGCGCTTCCACAAGGTTGTAATCTTTGCTCTGGCGTACTTCCTTGGCGACTCGTTTGGTGAGTGCCAGGACGAAAGCCATATCCTGGAGAATCGCACGGGTCTTGATATCGATCACTTTCTCAGTCTGGATCTTATTAATCATGTTACTCTCCAGTTCGGGGGTGGTTAACTTTACGAAGAACTTCTATTGCAGCAGGCATGCCAGTACGCCAAAAAAAGACGATATTTGTCGCAAGTCTCAATCAGATAGTCACTTGCGGAATCGGCAATTTGACGGGAAGGATTTTGTAAGGAAGTACATTTTGCAACTTGAGAGAAACCGTACAAAATACCTAGGGAAATTGTGCAATTGACCCCACGAATTTACATTTCCTTTCTCGTTCGCCTGCTGTTAAACTGGCAAAAATTGGAAAAGGACCTCTCCCATGAATCGGCGTCAATTTATCGCCTCGAGTTCTGCTCTCCTGGGCTCCTCCGCCACTTCGGCCGTTTGGGGCTCCGAAGATAAAAAACCTCGCGTCGGCGTCATCGGCACTGGCTGGTATGGCAAGTGCGATCTGTTTCGAATGATCCAAGTCGCCCCGGTAGACGTTGTCTCTATCTGCGATGTCGACGAACATATGCTCACCGACGCCGCGGATCAGATCTCTCAGCGGCAGCTGTCTAAAAAGAAACCCCGGACCTATCGCGACTATCGCAAGATGCTGGCCGAGAAGGATCTGGATATCGTCCTCATAGGTACTCCGGATCACTGGCACCCACTCACAGCTATCGAAGCCATGAAGGCGGGCGCCGACATCTACGTTCAGAAACCGATTAGCGTCGATGTTCTTGAAGGTAAAGCCATGCTCGATGCGGCCCGCAAATACAAGCGGGTCGTTCAAGTGGGAACGCAACGCCGGAGCACGCCGCACCTGATCGAAGCGCGCGACAAGGTGGTGAAGGCGGGCCTGCTCGGAACGATCGGGCAAGTCGACATCTACTGTTACTATCACATGCGCAATAACGGTAACCCGCCTCAGATGCCGGTTCCCGAATATTTCGACTACGATATGTGGACCGGCCCGGCACCGCTAAGACCTTTCGACAAGATGCCGCATCGCGGTTGGTGGCGCACCTTTATGGAATATGGCAACGGCATTGTCGGGGACATGTGCATTCACATGCTCGATATGGTTCGCTGGATGCTCGATCTCGGCTGGCCCAAGAGTGTCTCGTCGAACGGTGGGATTCTCATCCAAAAAGGGGGCAAGTCGAACATAACTGACACCCAGACGGCCACGTTCGATTACGAAAAATTCCCTATCGTCTGGAATCATCGCACCTGGGGGCCGCCGGTCGATCCCGATTATCCGTGGGGAGCCACCCTCTATGGAGAAAAGGGTACGCTCAAACTTTCCGTGAATAAGTATGAATTCTTCCCGGCCGGTCGAAATAAACCGACATTGAGTGGCACGCCGTTATTCGAGTACGAAAAGTATCCCGAAGACAAAACCGAGAAGGATCTGGAACAGCACGTCGCCTCCGCCATTCGGGGCCATATGCGCGATTTCTTGAAAGCCATCGCCGAGCGGGGCAAACCTGTCGCCGACATCGAACAAGGCTATATCTCCACCGCCAGCTGCATCTTGGCCAACGTCGCTTTGCAGGTCGGCCGAACCCTCACCTGGGATCCGGTAAAGAATCGGGTAATAGGCGACGATGATGCCAACAAACTGCTGAAACGGCCCTATCGCGGGCCCTGGGAACACCCCGCCAACTCGTAGTCAGATGCGATGAATCTGTTACGACATCTTTTAGCGCAGGCGTAACGCCTGCAGACGAGGTTTGCTTATGCGCCGATTCCTGTTCGGTATACTGTTCACCGCCCTGGCCGGTATCTGCTACGCCGATGGGCCGCAGGATAACCAGTTCGACAAGGTTCGTCCGGTGCCGCCCCCCGGTGTAAAAATCGAGGACGAGGCTCGCAAGGAACTGGAATCGGGCGTTTCCGCACTCCAAACGGAAGTCGATAAGCTCGCCCAATCGACCGATGCTCTAGTGAAATTGAATCTGCCCGATGTGCAAATCTATTTGAATGCCGTCAAGTACGCCCTGAAGTATGATGAGTTTCTGATAAACGCACCGAACATCTCTCCGACCACCAAGTCCGGGGAAAAGAAAACCAAAGATCAGATCGAAGCGGAACGCAAAGCGGCCCTCGAAAGAGCCGCCAAAGGTCAGGTCGATCTGGCCCGTAAAGCTTTGAAAAACGGTCTTCAGCGAGCCAAGGAACTGCAAGACAAAAAGCCTTCCTGGTCAACGGCCAAGGGACTCGTCCCGCGCGGCTACCAGTCCAAAATCGATGAATCGGTTCAGCCGTATGTGCTGGTGGTGCCCGAATCTTACGATCCCAAGAAACCTACTCGGCTTGACTTCTGGTGCCACGGGCGAGGCGAAACGCTAAGCGAACTGAACTTCCTGCAAACCGGGAAAGGCCAATTCACTCCGCCGAACGCGATTGTCTGCCATCTCTACGGCCGCTTCTGCTGCGCCAACAAGCTGGCGGGGGAAATCGATTTGCTCGAAGCCCTTGCGGATATTTCGAAAAAGTACAACATCGACTCGAACCGACTCGTCGTTCGCGGCTTCAGCATGGGAGGTGCCTCCACCTGGCATTTCGCGGTGCACTATCCGAGTCTGTTTTGTGCGGCGGCTCCTGGAGCCGGCTTCAGCGAGACGCCGGAGTTCCTCAAGGTCTTCCAGAACGAGAAGATCACTCCGACCGATTACGAACAAAAACTTTGGCACATGTACAACGCCACCGACACGGCTCTCAATCTCTTCAATATTCCGACGATCGCTTATAGCGGCGAAATCGACAGCCAGAAGCAGGCCGCCGATATGATGGTGAAGGCCCTCGATAAAGAAGGGATGCAGATTCCCCATATCATCGGGCCCAAAACAGGACACTCCTACCACAAGGATGCGATTCCGCTCATCAATAAATTTGTCGACGAAGCGGCTGAAAAAGGAAAGCCCGACATGCCTGAGACGGTGAAATTCGCGACTTTCACCCTGCGCTACAACAAGAGTTACTGGGTACAGATCGATGAACTGGAACAGCACTGGGAACAGGCCAGGGTGATTGCTAATTTGAAGGCGATGGGCACCCAATGCACAATTGAAACGAAGAATGTCGCTGCCTTAACTCTTGTCGATCTAAAAGCAGAAGGTACTACACTGCACGTTCTCATCGATGGGACCCCATTCCAAATCGAGCGAGTTGCAGGCAATAAAGCTGACTCCTTCCACTTCCGAAAAGATAAAGGAGCCTGGAAAGTTGTCAATTCTCCAGAACATTCGGGTTTGCATAAAGTGCATGGTCTGCAAGGCCCGATCGATGACGCCTTCCTCGATCGCTTCATCCTTGTAAAACCGACGGGTAAATCCGCGAATGCCGATGTGGAAAAATGGGTGAACGAGGAGATGAATCGAGCCATCATGCAATGGCGAAAAGTGTTCCGGGGCGAACCGCTGGTGAAGGACGACAAGGATATCACCGAAGCTGATATCAAGTCGAGCAATTTGATCCTGTGGGGCGATCCCCAGAGCAATTCGGTCTATGCGAAGATCGCCGACAAGCTGCCCATTCAGCCGAAAGCCGATGCCCCCAAGATTGTGCCACTCCTGATCTACCCGAATCCGCTGAATCCCAAGAAATATATCGTGACCAACAGCGGCTTCACCTTCCGCGAGTACGATGCACTGAACAACGCCCGGCAGGTGCCCAAGTTGCCCGATTGGGCTCTGGTGGACATCAGCACGCCGCCAAATGGTCGTTATCCCGGCAAGGTGGTGGAAGCGGGATTCTTCGATGAATCCTGGAAGAAGAAGTAAATACAGCGCGAGGCCTCCCGAGCAATCGGGAGGCCTCAGCTTTGCCTAAAGCAGATAGATCTTCGAGAGAGAGAAGAAGATCACAATTCCTGTCACATCCACAAAGGTGGCCACAAACGGGCTGGAAGCGTATGCCGGGTCAAAACCCAACTTCTTGAAAATCAACGGTAGCATGGCGCCCACCATCGTTCCCCAGAGACAGATGCAAACCACTGCCTGCGAAACCGTATGAGCCAGCATAAAACGGTTCACTTTTTCCGGGGGTGCTTCATTCTCCTTGGCCTCGGCCGCTTCGACCTTGGCGGGGGGATTGATCACACTCTCTGGCGTCAGACTGGCCCGGGCAAAGCCGATTACGCCCAGCGTTAGACCCAGCATGATACCCATTACCAATTCGTGACGCAAAACCCGGAACCAGTCGCCAAGTTTGATATGCCCTAAGGCCAGTGCTCGCGTCACGAGGGTCGCCGCCTGCGAACCGGAGTTACCTCCCGTGGAGATGCAGAGCGGAATGAACAGAGCCAGCACGGTGAGTTTGTCGAGTTGATCCTGAAAGTGTGCAATCGCGGAGAATGTTCCCAGTTCGGCCAGAAAGAGTAGCGATAACCAGACGGCTCGCCGACGCCAGATGGAGGTAAACTTCGCCTCCAGATAGTTTTCCGCCAGATTCCCCACACCGGCCATGTGCAGAGCATCTTCCGTAGCTTCCTGGGTCACCACGTCGATGGCATCGTCGTAGGTAACGATTCCAACCAGACGATTCTGTTCATCCGTCACCGGCATGGCCAGGAAGTCGTACTTGGCCAGCAGTTGGGCCACTTCCTCTTTATCCTGAGTCACCTTCACGGAAATGACACGATCAGACATGATATCCCTCACCCGTGAATCGGGTTTCGCGATAATCAAGTCTCGAAGTGAGACGATCCCCTGCAAGTGATAGTAATCGTCGAGGACGTAAAGGTAGTAAATCGTTTCCGAAGAGGGGGATTTCTCTCGAAGCATGCTAATCGCCTGCTCGGCGGTCATATTTTCCGAGATCGAAACGAAATCCGTCGTCATCATCCCGCCGGCCGTGTTCTCCGGGTAGGATAATAACTTCTTGATGTCGTCGCGATCCGCCTTGGCCACTAAAGGCATTAACGCTTCGACGAACTTCGGCCCGAGTTTACGCAGCAGGTTCCCGCGGTCATCGTGGGACATCTTTTCCAATACAGGAGCGAAACGTTCGTGGTTCACTCCCTCGGCCAATTCCAGTTGATGCTGGGGCGTATAGAAAGCAAAGATATTCGCTTGCTGCTGACTATCGGTGTAATCGAGCAGCTTCCAGGTTTCCTCCGTCGATAGCCCTTCGGAAAACTCGGCGATACTCGCCGGGTGAGTTTCGGAAAGAACGTCGGAGAGTCCCTCGCGATCAGCGGTGTCCAACATTTCGCGAATTTCAGGCAGAAATAAAGAATTAATCACAGCATACCCGCAATTTAGTAGCCAAATAAGTTCTGGGTAAATTATCAGACTTCCGGTGTCTCTACTACACCAATTAGGCTGGCGGCAGGCACCCACCCATAACAACCCGGTGCATACTGAACTTGCACCCAGGAAGAAGTCTGTCGAATTTTAGTGAAGGTGTGCCCGACCGGGAAATTCGCTGGCAGTACCGGCGGATAAAGTGCACTATTCCCCTGCCGGACCAGAAGTGATTCCTTAAGAACTACCAAGGGTTGGCGAAAAAACGTCTGGGATTTCTTTTCCTGATAAAGTGCGAGTTGGCCGAGCAAGATTAGGGGCCCTGCGCCCAGAAGAAACAGCAGCGACCGGGACGGCTGCCGCAAGCCAATTCGGTAGAGGAAGACCGCAAGAATCGTTCCCAGCGTCGCCCAGATCGCCAACTTCACAAGGCTGGGTAACAACTGAAAATGGTTGAATTGCGGTGCGCGATACGAAACCAAAGCATCCGGATAAATAATCTCCGACTGTAGTTTATCCCAGAGCTGTCGAAGAGCGCGGCTATCGGACCCCGCCGATGTTTCTTTCAATCTTCCGGCCGTCTGGGCGATGAGATTCGGAAAGCTATCGACGACTTCCTTCAGAGGAACTTCTGGTCCCAACTCGCCAGTGGAATGTAGGGGAGCATTGACCAAAGCGAACATCAAAAGAACTTGCTTCATGGAGATTCGCCTCCCAAAGAAGCGATCAATTGGTCGAATTTCTCGGGCCAGTTCGAGGCGATTTTCATCCCACCGAACATCGCGGCGTCCGTCTGTTCTAAAAATTGCCGAGTTGGCTCCTGAGCCTTTGAGGGAACAGCATTCTTCAAAATCTGAAGCACTTCATTGGTCGATTGAATGGCCGGATCGAACTGATAGCGCCGCTGCAAATACTGCAAGACGATTCTGCGAGCCCGCTCGGCCTGCTCATCCGCTGCTAAATTCTGCCAACTCAGCAACCGTTGGCGGATCAGCGAAACCCGGGTATGTCCCACTTTCCGACGAGCTTCAAACAGCAAAACGCCAACGAGGAGTATCGGGCTACCCAAAGCGAGGGGAAGCAAAATCAGATAATTGCGGTCGAAGAATTTCTCCGTGGAACTTTCCGAGCGCAGCCAATCCTCTATCAAGTTCGCTGCCGGAGTTTTGAGATTAACTTCCTTGGCTGCAGTGATCGCTAGCGGTATCGAGCTGGCTAAGGTCAATCGAAAGGCCGTGTCGGTATTGGAGTCGCGGGGATCGTAGTAATAGAACGCAAACGGGGGAATTTCTCGCACACTCGCCAGTCGAGGGCGTAGCCGGTAGCGAAAGATCCGCTGGTCGTCCCGGGCTTTATCGCTCTCGGGGAGATGCTCCACTTGAAAGGATTCGCGAAAGCCCGGAATATTTTCCAGCTTCGGCATTTCCACATCCGGCCGATTCTTGAGTCCGGAAATTTCGAGAGTGTAGGTCACCCACTCTTCAGTAGTGACCGCTGTTTTGTTCGCCCGTGCAAGAACAACCACTTTCTCACCGGCGGCGTTATAGAAATCCTGAGCGGGACGACCAACGACCGGGATTTGTATATCTGCACCCTGAGGGATCAGCAGCCCGAGCAGAATTATCCAGATTGGCATGAGTCACCAGTTATTAGGCCGGGGCCGATCCGCATTGGTGGCCCCTTCGCGAACGCGCTGACGTTCCCCTTTTAATCGCTTCTCCGCGCTCTTGAGCAGATCCCGGGTCTCTTCTGGATTTAGAGGTTGGGGTTCGCTCGTATCCATTAACACGGGAAGCGAACCGGCCCCGGGTAAAGGCTTGCGATCACTCGGCTGCGCGTTCCCCTGGCCTGCTGTCGGCGAGCGGTCTCCGGTTTCGCTTCCATTTGAGGAATTCTCAGTCTTCATGGGCATTGGCTCACGCTCTGGCGGGGGAGGATCAATCTTGGGATCCGAATTTTTCTCCGGTGGCTCCGGAACGGGGGGAGCTTTGGCTTTGGCCTGCTGATAGAGCAACTGGGCAATTTGCAGGTTGTACTCCGCATCCGATTTGAAATCGTCGTCTCCAATGCCTGCCTCCAGAGCCGAGGTGAAGCATGCCACGGCCGCATTCAGTCGCTTCACATCCTTGTCGTCGGACTGTTTCAATAGGCAGATGCCCAAATTATAAAAAGCCCGAGTCGAACGCTCGCTCTGTCCCTCCGAGCCATCCAGTGCCTGCCGAAAACAGCGCTCGGCTAGACTGTAGCGTTCCTGTTTGACGTAGATCACACCGCGGTTGAAAGCTACCAGACCCGGGTCGGCCACCTGCGTAGAGATCTGATCGTAGTGTTCCAAAGCTTCATCTAGGTGCTGAGTTTCAAAAGCCCGTTGAGCTTTTTGGAGGATGAAATCAGGATTTTCCAGAGTGGGATTCGATTCCAAAAACAGAAGCGGAGACAGCAATGAAATGCAAAGGAGAATTCCGGTAGTAATTCCTGCAGAACGCATTATTTCATTCTCGCCGCCAGGCGAGGCAAAGTAAAGCAATCGCCGGCAGTACGAACCAGATTCTGCGGTCCTTCGCCTGCGGCAACAGTTCCTCCGGTAGCTCCCGGCTGGGCCGCGGCTCGATCTTATCGCGAAAGAATTTGTCGAGCGGGGGGAGATCCCGTCCTGCGGAGAAATAAATTCCATCGGTCAACCGGGCGATCGTTCGCAACGGTGCCTCTTCGAGTTTCGTCTGAACCGGCACTTCCTCGACGATAATCTGTCCGCCTTCCTTGCTATCTCCCACGCCAACGCAATGCACTGGAATATGCTGCCGACTCGCTGCGATAATGCCGGTTTCAATTTCGCTGTCGCGGTCCGGGGAAGGATCATCGCCATCGGAGATCAAAATCACATCCTGATAGCCCTCGAAGCGGGGATCGTGCGAATCGACCGCCAGGCGAACGGCCGATCCGATTCGCGTACCGGAGGTCCAGGGCTCATCGTCATTGGGATATATCCCCGTCGGCGGCGCCGAGAGCGAAATTTCACTGGCACGTTGTAGCAAATGGTTGTAATCGACTGTCAGTGGGCAGACCAAAAGCGGTTTGGCGGCAAAGACGATCAGAGCGACGCGATGGCCGCCCCGCGATTTCAAATCTTCCAGTAGATTGAAAATGGCATCGCGTCCGGCCTGCCAGCGCTGCGGCCGTTGGGGGTTGTTCATATCGGCCGCTTCCATGCTCTTACTCAAATCGAGAATCAGCACCAGATCCCGGCCACGGATAATCCCCGGCGAGTCATCGATCCCCCAACGTGGACCCGCGAGGGCGATAATCATCAGCGTGATCGCCAGCAGCATCGGCAGGACAGTCGTGAGCGTCGAGCGCAGGGAATCGGGCCGGTGGAACGTGAAAAATCGCACTCGACCTCGAAGCCGGTGAGTGCGAATCGAAAGTGAAAGAAGCACCCCGATACTCAACAGGAGCCAGAGATAGCCAGGGTGCGCAAATGTCATCGAGAAAAGTTTATTACTTCTTCTCTTCCTTCAAAGTGGACAGGAATTCCACCAGATCGCGAAGCTCCTGCTTCGAAAGCTTGGTGATGATGTCCTCGGGCATGGCCGTCTTGCTGGGGCGCTTTTCCTCAATGTCGGTTTTCTTGACATTGAAAACCTTGCCTTCGGCATTGATGATCTTCAAAGTCGTGCCGTCATCGCCGCGCAGCACACCGGTGATGGTCTGCCCATCGTTGGTCACCACAATCACGCTCTCATACCCTTTGGCAATCTGCTTGTTGGGTAGAACAATCGATTCCAGGAGGTACTCGCGCGGCTGTTTGCCAACACCATTGATTGGCGGGCCGACTTCACCTCCGGTACCGTCGATCTTATGACAGCGCTGGCATTGCACGGCGGTGTTCTTGAGGAAGATCTCCCGACCCCGATTCGCGTCCCCCCCAAACAGGGATTCGCGATATTTGGACAAATCGTCATTTTTGGGTCGTGAAGCCTCGAAGGATTTCAGTTCTTCGGAGATCTCTTTGGTTTTGAATTTGGCCGCCGCTTCCAATACGTCGAGTTGAATTTCCGGCGCCACCTGTTTATTTCGCAGCTTGCGCAGCCAGGTCAGTGCCAGTTTCTCGGCATCCTTGGTTTTAACCGAACCGAGCACCTGCATTCCCGCCTGCTGCTCCAGCGGATCCTTGGCCGATAGCATCTGTTCGATCTGCTTCAGCACATCGGCGGGATTCGACTTCAGCATAATTTCCAAACCGGCCGAACGAACCTTGGGCTCTTTGGCAGCCAGGGCCACTTTCACGGCTTCTGGAAGTTCTTTCGCGGAGATCTGCTGTAAAGAACGCAATGCCGCCACGCGACTTTCGGCCAAGAGCCGATTATCACTCAGCTCCTTCAACAGAAGAGCTCCGGCCTCAGTAATGTGCAGCTTCGCGACCGCCTGGGAAGCTTCCGCAGGGATTTTTCCCCCACCTTCGAAAACGTGGGAGAGTTGAGCTTTCAGTGCGGTCGCTGCCGCGGTAGCATCGCGATCACCCAAATTTTGAGTTAAGCCAGTGACGTAATCCCGTCGCGGCGGCTTGGCCCAGTTCGCGAGCATTTGCAAAGCCGTCACTCGGACGCTTTCAGAAACATATTTCGAAGCAGCGATTTTGGCGACCGCTTCTGCATTCTTTAAGCCGCCCAGTTTGAAGTTGGCATCCAGAGTGCGGAAAATCACAGCGGGATTCTGCTCTTTCTCTGATAGCAACTCCGCCAGAGCGGGGTAAGTTTCCTTCAGCTCCAGATCGTGTGCGGCTCGAATCGCTTCGGTGGAAATGTAAGCGTCTTTATCGGCGAAGAATTCGGTAAGGGCCGTGCTGGACTTCATTCGCAAAGCCAGTACCGCAGCCAGACGAATCGAGGCATCATCATTGGCCTTCAGGGCCACCAGTTGGGGGGCGTCGAATTGACCGGCTAAAACCATCACCCCGGCGTGACGCACATAAGCATCCTTGTCAGCATTCGCAGCGAGAAATGCCAAAGTCTGCGAGAACAAGTTTTGCTGCGCTTTCTTCTTCTCTTCCCCCGTCACCGCCACGGCAGGGAGTTCGTTCTTCAATGAAAGTTTGGCAATCGATAACGCCGCGTACATTTGCACCCGGCTGGAAGAATCCTTGAGCAAATCGACCAATTGCTGGAAAGTAGCGGCTTGCACTTTGCCGATTTCGCCCAGCTGCTTCGCCGCTTGCGTCCTGATTTCCGCATTGGTATCCGAAAGCAATTTCACCAGTACTGGTTCCACAGAGGCGGAACGATCATTTTTCTTGATCATCCCCAGGCCCCAGATGGCGTGAATTCGCTGCAGGAGCGTTTTGCTATCGGTCGCCACTTGCGACAATTTCGTGGCAATCAACTGATCGTTTTTGGCTTTTTCGACCAGAGCGAATTGCGCTTCCTGGCGAACCTTACGGTGCGGGAAAGCGAGCAGTTCGATCAACTCGTTCACAGGCTTCTTGGTCAGATCGCTGGCGATCAGTTCTTTCGCGATGGCGACATTGGGATCTTTCATCGCCTCGGCGTCGGTCACCTTATAAATTCGGCCCTTCCCCTGAATATCCCAGCCTTCAATCCAGTCGCTCAGGTAGAAGGCCCCATCGGGCCCGAAATCGCAATCGGTGGCCAGCACATTCCAGACGAAATGGTGCGAATCTACCATTTCGAAGCTGGCTCCTTTAGACTTGGTCGAGAACGACCAGATACCGCTGGCGCCGGAGGAGCCGCGGAAATCGACCAGGAAGAAATGATCCTTATAACGATCCGACAGACCCAAGCCGGGATAGTGGACGAAACCGCTGGGTCCATCGGCGTAATAGCAAACCGGCGGAACGATGTAAGCCGCCTGCCCAGCGTGGCGGGTATGCCAAAGCTTTTCGGCATTCCAGGGGCCGCGATCGCTAGTAGCACTGCCGTACTGATAACCGGTGCGCCAGCCGCTGTCCGCCCCTTCAATAATGTGCGTGAAGCGAGCTTTATCCCCCGAATCGGAGTTGTTGTCGACCGTGAACAGGTTGCCATAGTCGTCGAAGGCCAGTTCCTGCGGATTGCGGAGCCCCTTATGAACCATTTCCAGGTTCGAGCCATCCAGATCGCAGCGCAGAACACCCCCCATATCGGGGTAGAAAAGTTCCTTGCCTTCTTTGTTGATGACGTTCAGGCCGCGATCGCCGAGGCTGAAGTAGAGTTTGCCATCGGGCCCCATTGTCAGACCGTGCATGTCGTGGCCGAGGAAGGCCGTATGCACGCCGAAGCCGGTCGCCAGATTCTGTTCGACATCGGCTTTGCCCGTTCCCTTGGTGTCTTTGAACTTCCAGAGGGTGGGAATGCAGGTAGCGAAGACATCGCCTTTGCGAGCCAGCACGCCGGCCAGGATGCCATCTTCGGCATGGCCGAAGCGGTCGGCGAAAACGGTGGACTTATCGGCTTTGCCCGCGCCTTTGGTGTCTTCGAGGAGCTTGATTCGCTCGCTGGTAGACTCATAAATCTCCGTGAATCGCTCTTTCGCATCCTTCTTGTAGATGTTCACGCGATCGGCCACGCTTCGGGAAGCTAAGTCATCATCCAACCAGTACATATGGCCGCGGTTATCGGTCACTCCATGGGAATGGCGATAGGTCTCGCAGACGTAGCATTTACCATTCTCATCGAAGGAGAAAGCCACAGGATGGGCCAGCAGAGGTTCCGCTGCCCAGACAGTGGCTTTCAGCCGTTTATCCATCTGGAAACGGGGAATGGCCTTTTCCGCTTCGTCCGAGGCTTTGGCAAGCTTCGGCATAAACCCGGAACTGGGTCCAATGGCTTCGGGCGGAGAGGCACTGAGTGCAAACGAACCAATTAATGCCCCCAGAGGGAGCGCGGTCAATCGAAGCCAAGTCATACGCGATCCTTTTAGTCACGATCTCAAAGATACAATCTCAATTATTGTACTCTAATGTGCTTTAACGAAGATTCAAATTAGATCTGTACCAGTTCAAAAGTCCCAGAGAGTTCGGCCAGGAAACGAAAAAGGCCGTTCAGAATTCCCATCTTCGCGGAATTCTGAACGGCCTTAATGATTAATTCGAGGAAATACCGGCTTAGTGGGTCGGTGACGGATTACCTATGCTGGCCAAGTATTGAGCCAGAGCCTTCCGTTCGGTGGCCGTGCCTACCAAGGGCGGCATGTACTTGCGGTAGGTGGATTCCGCTGCATTTTTATGCAGCGTTTCCAGTAACGCTTGGATGGCGGTTGCATCTCGACCCGCAATTAGCGAGGCCATCGGTCGGTAGCCATTCACAGTATGGCAACTGGAACATTGGCCCAGGAACATCAGGTGGCCGATGTCTTTCTGACGCTCGCCGGTTGCAGTGCCGTTCTGCCAGTCGGCCCGTTCTTCCGGTTTCAACCAAGGCGAGTTCTTGAGGAATCCTTCCGCATTGAACTTCTCGACATCGGATTTGCGAACGCCGTTGGAGTACATGTGGCCGGAAATCACATAAGGCTTGCGCAGCATCTCGCGAGCGTATTCCGTGGATCCCGTAGCGGCGGCGGCAATGAACATAATCGCCATTGCATGGCCAAAGCTGAAGTCTGTCGGCCGTTGGTAAGCGATGAAGTAAACAATCGCGAGCACGGTGGCCGAGGTCATCACGGAAACCAGTGCTGAACGGGTGACCTGAGTGAAGGTGCCCTGCCCGATTGTGGTGATGCCCAGTTCCAAGAGGCCCTTGCTATCGGCGGGTACGGAGGAGAGGTACCAGAGGAAGAAGATCGGCATCAACAGGAACGAGGGAAACAACCACCCGGCGGACCAGCGCACCAGACTGGTTTTCAGTTCCGGTTTTTCATCGCTGTCGATCCGGGAAGCGGTCAGCATCCCGAAGATCCCGGCCATTGAGCAGCAAACGGCGATTCGCATGAAAAGGCTGGGGAAGTAGGTCGGGTTGAAGAAGGCCTGCCAGAAGCGTGAAGCTTCTTTGCCCGTCCCGTTCACTTCCATCCAACTTTCCCCGGGCGTCAGCATAAAGGTTAAGATGCCGTTGATGATCACCAGTGTCAGCAGCGAGGTGATCGCATATAACCAACCGACATTTTGATGGGTCCTATCCGGAATGCGATTCCAGGTGTAATAATAGACGGCCGCCGCAGTCAGTTCGACAATGAAGAAGACCCATTCGATCGCCCAGCCGAACACAAAGTTATGGATGAGCGTGCTGGTCCCTTCCGGCTGAGCCAGACCGATGGCGAACCAGATCGCCACACCCGTCACCGCCCCATACACCCCGGTGAGCACCAGGAAGAAATAGGAGTGTTTCTTCAGGTGTTTGAGCCAATCGGTGCGGCCTTCTTTGCGGGCTTTGTATTCGGCCATGGCGAGATACAGGCCACCTCCCACTGCGAAGTGGGAGACCATCACATGAAATATAGCGATGGCGCCGATCACCCAAGTGCTGCCGATAAACGGTACATCCCAAAATGGATAATTCATATTCTCTTACCTTCCGATCCAGACTACAGAGCCGCGTAACCCCACAAAGTCGTTCCCGTGTAAATGATTATCACAAGGAAGATGAAGTAGGTGCCGCGGCGTGCGCGCTTGCCATTTTTTGAAGAATTATCGTAAAGCGGGAGCAGGGTCCAGAGAACCAGTCCCAGCGTGAAGACGGTCATCCCAACCACTTCGCCGGCGGCACCGGGGAACCAGTTTCCGAAGATCTTCAGAACCTGGAATTGGCTCATGTAATACCATTCCGGGTGAATTCCCAGCGGTGCGGGTTTCAGAGGATCCGCCGCCTGATCGAGTTGCCATGGGAATAGCGAGGCACATAGCGCCAACACGTTGAGCGTGATCAGCCACATGGCCAAGTCCTTCATCAGAAAGTTCGGGAAGAAGGGAATGGTTTTCCGTTTCGCGACGGGTACTGATTCTTCCGAAGGCGGGGTGGCATTGCCATGCTTGGTCACCAGCCAGAGATGGAAGACCAGAATCGGCAGGAACAGCGCCGGGCAGACCACCACGTGCAATGCGAAGAAGCGTTGCAGGGTGAACTCGCTGACTTCAGGCCCCCCCTTGGCCAGCTCGGCCACTTTCGGACCAACCAGCGGCAGCGAATTGGGAATTTCCAGGCCGACCTTGGTCGCGAAGTAGGACAGGTTATCCCACGGAAGCAGATAACCGCTGAAGCCGAACAGCAGAGTCAGCATCAGGAGAGCCAAGCCGCTCCACCAGGTGAATTCGCGAGGGTTTCGGTAAGCTTTCATCAAACCGGCGGAGAACATGTGAACGAAGACCGCCGCGACCATCAGATTCGCCGCCCACGAGTGAGCCGAGCGAATCAGCCAACCGAAGTGAATTTCATAGGTGATCTTTCGAACGGATTCGTAAGCGTCGGGTCCCGGCCGGTAGTAGATCAACAGCAGCACGCCGGTGAAGCACTGCACAATGAAGAAGAACAGTGAGATGCCGCCCCAGTAGTACCAGAGGGAATGTTTGTGTTCGGGGACTGTCTTCTTGGCGGCGAAATGGAGGATTTCATCCAGACCCAATCGGCTGTTGGCCCAATCGTATAATCGCTGTTTCAGGGGAGCCGACACAACGGGCTTAATTTCGACCGCCGTCACGCCGCCCGATGTTATGGTTTCGTTTTGCATGTCAACTCCTCGTTACCGTCACGCTACCCGGTTGCACTTTGACCTGGAATCGATCCAGAGGGCGAGGTGGCGGACCGCTCACATTTTTACCCGAGGCGGGATCGTAGGTGCCGCCATGGCAGGCACAGTAGATGCGTTCTTTTTCCGGTTCATACTGCACGGTGCAGGCGAGGTGCGTGCACACGGCCGATAAAGCGGTCCACTCCCCATTGGGAAGATGGATCAGCATGGCCGGTTTGTTTCCGAACTTGAAGATCGTAGCCGAGCCTTTGGGAAGTTCGTCGGCCTTGGGTAGAGTCACTTCGCTGACTGCACCGGCCGCTTCCGCTTTTTCAATTGGCGAGGCCAGGTACTTGTAGACCGGGTAGCCGATCATGCCGGCATAACCACAACCGACCGCGGCGGTGACAACCTGAATAAAGACGCGCCGGGAGGGACTGCCGGTATCGGTGTCCGGGGCCAGCGGGAGTTCCGTTTTCATACATTCTCCTGCGAAATTTCTTCAGGCTTGCTCTGGAAGGCCACGGTCGACAACCAGGCCAGGACTCCCAATCCGATCACGAACAGGAGCAGAAACAGACCCAATACTGTCCAGTTCACAAAGACATCACGTTTCCAGACGTCGTAGCCAAAGTGCGAAAGC
Source organism: Telmatocola sphagniphila (assembly GCF_018398935.1). GTDB lineage: Bacteria > Planctomycetota > Planctomycetia > Gemmatales > Gemmataceae > Telmatocola > Telmatocola sphagniphila. The sequence goes on from NZ_CP074694.1 coordinate 4,373,774, forward strand.
GAAGTATCCCGAATCAGATCGCGGCTAACCACGGCTCCGACGATATTCAGGAATGCCGTAAGCGACACTGCGATAAGGGCCGGCAATCCGCCCAGGTTCTCTTTCGTGATCAACAAACCGGCGAGAGCAGCAGTACCCACTGCCCCGATTGCCCAGACCGCGGCGGAGATCAACCAGACGGTATCGCCCGAGTTGCAAACGGCTTGCACGTAATCGGGTTGCGAGGCCCAGACCCAGTAGCCAGTGGCCAGCGAACCGATCGAACCGAATAGAGCCAGAGGAGCTCCCGTTTTGCGAAGGTAATGGCTGGTACCAGAATTCTGGCAGTGGCTGCGGGAGACCCAGATCATCCAGACGCCGGCGGCGGCAAAGCTTGAGATCAGCACGTAAGCGAAGCGCGGCAGCCAGACGAGTTCTTTCTCAGGCATATGGCTACCGAGCGCATCGGCCCGATAGAGATCCCTCCAGAGATCGGGTCGCAGCATCAAGGTCATATTCGTCGAGTAGATCTTGGCGATAAAGATCGCCAGTACCAGCGAGAAGAAGCCATGGACCCACCACGGCCGACTACTTTCGGCGCGATACTTCATCGTGTAAAGGAACTGATAACAGACGATGAGGATCGGGATCACGGCTATCCAGTACGCCCCAATCAGCACGCTGCTGGTATAAAGCGCCCGGCCATAGAGAACCTGAGCGAAGAGTAACGGCGGCACGCCCAGGTTGATGACATAGGTCATGATCACCGGCAGCCAGCCCGCGATCTTGCCGGAAGCTTCGGTAATATCGTTACGGTTTGACGATCGCCCATACCAGTTGAAGAAGATGGCCGTGAAGAGGCCGCCAATCAACAGGAACAGCGCCAGGAAGTGCAGCGTGAGCGTCAGATCGTGAAGGATTTTGAAAAGCCAAACCGGCGCCGGAATCGGGATTGGATCTACTGCCGGGAAAAGGAGATCGGTCGATTGGCCAAATAGTATCATCGTGTGTTCCGCCAGTCTGGGCTTCGACGAATTCTCAAAAAGTCTCGTTGAGAAATCCTACCACTTCAATGACCGAGAGGAAGAACAGAGATTAACCAAATATATATGACAGCAATTAAAAATTGTTTTCTCGTTAATGATAATAGTTATCTCGTACTAGAGAAATGCTATTTTCACCGAGAATTGGAGATATAAATGTTTAAAAATTGACCACTAAATTAACAAAAGGAAATAGCCCAATTTTAATACACATTAAAATAAACTTCGAAGAAAAATTTTATACGCGCCCAATTTTCCTTCGTAATTGCCTGCGGAAATTCGCACTATTTCCGTGCCACATGCGGCCCGAATGCCCACTCGCATAGCGTCTTCCACGGACAGCAGGCTCGTTCCATCAATTACGATTTCATAAACGCAGCTCACATTCGTAGGCAGAACTGTTTTTACCTGCCCCTTTAAAGTTGGGCAGTAAGCATCGTTAGTACTGGCACGCAGCTTCTTATAACGGCTTCCAATCTTGCTGCCGCTGCGAACCAAGCCGCCCGGAAATGGCGTAATAGCATCGGTTAAATGCTGAATTGCTTCGATGGCTTTTTCCGCTGCTTGCAGTGTGGCGAGTTGGCTTTTCCCGAGAATGAGAAAGTTGCCCCCGGCCACACCCTTCACCGTTCCGAAGCGATCCTCACAGACGAATTCCCCATCCATCACAGGAATTCGCCAGTAGCGCTTCTCTTCGATTTTTTTGCTGATCTGCCAGCCATCACCGAAGAAGCGGAGATTACCGCCGATGCGCAGAGCGCGCGTCGGGTCGATCGATAGACCATTGAAACAGGCGGTCGTCGGGCAGGTCAGAACGCACTGCCCGATGCGATTGACCAGCGCCTTCTCCAGGGCATCGCGACTGAACGCAAAAAACAACAGGGAATATCCGGGGCGTCCGTCCGGGGAATCGACCGGTGCAATTTCTTTCTCGATGCCCGCCTCGGCATCGCAACCGATGACGGATGTGGCGTATCCCGTAGCGGTTGTGGCCGCCACTTTCGCCCAGCGAGTATTGGCCGCGGTGACGATGAGGCGGGCCGCGGTCATGGTGAAGGCTTCCGCGAAAGTATCTTCAATTTCGGTATTTTTGATAATCATGGAGTTGCTATTAAACCAGCACGCCGCGCGAGGGAACAGCGAAAACCAGTCAACCGGAAAAAGTTCGGGCTTTAGGCCACTCGACGCAGGGAGATGGCCTCAGAGGAAACAAATCGAGCGTGAATTTGAGTTTTTCGAACCTGGATCGGTTCCGGTTCGTTCCAGACCAGCAAGAGGAAGGCGGGCACCAGAAAGGGACGAACGACGAACGTGTCCAGCATCACACCGAACGCGAGTGCAAAGCCCACCTGCTTAAGAGTCGACAGATCGGCCAGCATCAGTGTTCCAAACGTTCCGGCCATGATGACGCCGCAGGCCGTGATGGTTCCACCGGTTTTCGCCAATCCGCGTTGCACTCCTTCAACCAGACCGTAGCGACGGCGTTCCTGAAGAATCCTGCTGACCAGAAGAATGTTATAATCTTCGCCGATTGCCACCAGAATGGTGAACAGGAAGAACGGCACTCGCCATTCGATTAAACCGAATGACCGCCCGGTGAGCCACATGCCGAACAAGGCCGTTGCTCCCAGTGTCGCGTAGTAGCTGAGCAGCACGGTACCTAGAAGGTAAGTCGCCAACCAAATTCGGCGAACCAGAATCAAGAGGATGAGAAACACTCCCGTAATCACTAGCGAATTCACCACGAGCCGATCTCGAGAGATGACGTTGGCCATATCGCGGGCGTTGATGGTCACACCATAGCATTCAGCCCGGGTGGTTCGGAAACTTTCGGATTGCCCGGGCAGGAGATTCTGGATCCAACTTTCTAATTGATTCAGACTGCGAATACTTTCCGGCTCGAATGGATCGGCCTTCAGCACGACATCCAACCGTGTGACATATTCGCTTTCGGATTCTTCGCCGATCCGGGCCACATAGTGTTCGACGGCCGCCAGTTGAGTCAGCGAATCGATTCCCTCCTGAAAGCGGCTCAGAAACGGATTCGCCTTAGGTGATTCTTCCAAAGGCTTGCCCAGCGGTTGCGTGAGACTTCGAACCTCGGCCACATTTTCCAGGTTGGCAAACCCGAAGCTCAGTCTTTGAATGAGATTCCGGCCCTCGGGTTCATTCCAATTTCGCGGGCTGGTCAATAGTACGGTAATCGGACCGGTTTCGCCCGCCGTGAAGTGCCGTTGGATCACACCCATTCCTTTGACACTCAAGGCATTCGGGCTGAGATCCCCTGTCGGTTTAAAACTCGGACGAATTTGCGTGCCCAGTATGACTAGCGGCATAAGAATTAGCAGCGAAATGCCGAAAACCCAGCCTGGTTTGGCAACCACAAAGCGGCTCGCCCGCTGCCAGAATGTACTTTCCAGTTTCGAGGGAGACATCAGTCGGACGCGCATCGGCCAGAACACGCTTCGTTTGCCGATGGCCAGGAGTGCGGGAGTAATCGTCAGCGCGGCCATTAATCCGACCAACAGGCCAAGAGCAATTACCGGCCCGGCACAGCGAATTTTGCCGAATTCAGCAAAGCCCATCATCCCTAAACCGCAAATAACGGTACCAGCGCTACCGACGATTGCACCGGTGACCGCTCGCATGGCTCGGGGTAAACCCCCTTGGGGAGTTTGACCATATTCCAATTCTTCACGATACCGGCTGATCAGAAACAGACAGTAATCGGTCCCGGCCCCAAAGAGAATAACGATGGCAAACACCTGGCTGATATTGACCAGTTGCACCCCGGGAATGAGGGTGAGAATCGCCAGCAGTTGCAAGGCGACGAAAACGGCGAATCCGATAGTCACCAAGGGGACCATCGCCAGCCAGGGCGATCGATACACAGCTAGAAGTACAACGACTACCAGCCCAATCGTCGCGAAGGTGGTGCGATCCAGACTTTTGCCTCCGGCATTCACGAGATCTCGGCCCACACCGGCCGCCCCGCTAATGGTCCAGCGAAGATTCGATTTGGGGGAGGCGGTTTCACTTTCGCGAAGTTCGTCTTCAACGCGGTTGAGCGCCACTCGAGTCTGATGGGCTAAATAGGGAGTCGCCAGACTGATCGGCACCAGAACGCACTTCTTATCGTTGCTGATCAGCCGGGCGCCAATCGGCCCTTCCTTATAAGAAGCAATCTGAGTGATACCCAGTGCCGAATCGGTGGATTGCAATTTGCGGAGTTGGGTAATGACAGTATCGACGTAACGAAACTCTTCAGGCTGTAATTCGGAACTGTCTTCGCGCTCGAAGGTAACGATGGCCCGGCTAGCGGCCACATCTTTAGGGAAAGCCAATTCTAGCAGATGAAAAGCTCGAACACTGGGTGCCGACGCCGGCATAAAGCTGACATCGTCGTCGGTAGCGTTTTTCTGCCAGTCGGGCGCGACAACTTTCAGCCCAATTGCCACTAGCAGCCAGATGGACAGGATCTTCCACGGGTGCCGACCCGCTTTTTGACCCAGAAAATGAAACATCCCTTACCTGCTTTCCCCTTTTTGGCATGCGTAAAAACATGCCCCTGCGTATTACCCATATTTCGGGAAAACGGTCAAGGGGGAGTTGGGAAACGGCTCGGCCCGTTTTTACGTGGGTCACCCGAATTACCCATTTCAACAAGATATACCGAGATCTTTAATTGAAATGAAAGAATGGGACATGCAGCTTCACTCGCAATAGTAGTGCAGGCTGAAATTTACTTGAAACTCCACCGATCGCGGATCGTCCGAAATAATCTCGTCTTCCTGCAAGTAATAAGAGCAATCCTCAAGTAATTCCAAACATCTTTGATGCTTCATCAATCTTTGTGAATTTCCCGAAGTTCTACTGTTGAATGTCGGATGGACAAAGCTCGGCTCCAAAAGCTTCTTACCTAGGGATTTGGCTAATTTCTCCGCCTCGGCTTGTGCCTTGAGGTAAGCCTCCCGGGTTGCCTGGATCTGCTGCGCGTCCGACAAGCGAGAAATGTAAAGGAATTGCGGTTTGAAATCGGGTTCGGGGTCCTGCATCGATGCCTGCATGGCCTGGATGTAATGCATTTGGGTTTCCAACCCGGGGGCCAAATTGACGGGTTCTTCTTCCGCTGGCGGTTCTTCGGTGGCCTCTATTTTGAGACGGTCCACCATAATAAGAACCTCTTCTGCGCGGAGGGAATCGATCGGCCAGTACGCCGTCAGTACCGCATGCAACTCCGGGTTATCAGTCACCTTTTTTTCCGGAGAGGCCGGCACGCCGGGTATCGGGCGTTTGAATCTCTGCAAATTTTTAACGGAATCCGGCACGGCATGTTCACTGAAGTGCGGTTCCCCGCAATCGATTTGTGTCGCACCTAAGGGAGTGAGCCACTCACGTGCAGCTTCGAACTGTTTCTTGAGCTTGGCTAGACCCAGCTCCATGGTCGATTCCGCCGCTCGTATTCGAAGCTTCATTAAAAGAAGGCAAGGTCGAACGCGTACGGAGGCAGTTCCACTTCCGTGAACTTGCAGCTTCCTCGATTCGTTGTCAGCCATTCGCTAGGGTCCGTTGGGTGATTTTGACGGTGAGCAATCATAACGAAACAGATCGACCTCTGTCATGAAAAATGACAACCACTTTGAAGAATCTCTAAAAAAGAAATCTCTGAACCCAATAATTGACAACCGGTCTGTTAAAAACTGATGTTTTTCGAGTAAACTGCTTCTGCCGATTTCCTTCCCGTGCCAAGAGGGTACTATCATAACGCCATGTCCATAGCCATACGATGCAGCGATCTCAAAAAGACTTATCCTGCCAAGCCGCCTGTGGAGGCCGTGCGGGGGATTGATTTGACCGTAAACACCGGTGAGTGTTTCGGCCTGCTCGGCCCGAATGGAGCCGGGAAAACGACGACGATGGAAATGTTGGAGGGTTTGCTCGATCCAACTTCGGGAACCCTGGAAGTCCTCGGGAAAACCTGGATGGATGCTGGGGATCACCTGCGTGAGCGAGTCGGCATCTCGCTTCAGGAAACTCGGCTGTCGGACAAACTCACCGTTCGCGAAACTCTGAATCTTTTTCGAAGCTTCTATAAGCAGGGTATCACTGTTGAGGAGGCGATTGGGATCGTATCGCTCGAAGAAAAAGCTCGCTCTTATATCGACAAGCTCTCCGGAGGGCAGAAACAACGTCTGGCCCTGGCTTGCGGCCTGGTCGGCGACCCGGAACTGCTGTTTCTCGATGAACCGACCACCGGCCTCGATCCGCAATCACGCCGGCAAGTCTGGGATATCGTACAGCAATTGAAGTCACGAGGACGCACTGTGCTCATCACGACCCATTACATGGACGAGGCCGAGCGTCTTTGTGATAGAGTTTCCATTGTCGATCATGGCAAGATCATTGCACTTGGGACACCGGCCGAGTTGATCCAGCAGGCCGGCGGAAGCAATATCATTGACGTCACACTGGCTCAAGACCCGCACTTTCCGGAATCCTACTGGCACGATCTTCCCAGTGTGCGTAAGGTCGCGATTGAAGGCAAAACCATTCATCTGACCATTGATGAAACGCACGTGACCATGCCCCGAATTCTCGACATGCTGGTGAAAGAGGGCTGCGAATTGACTGGTTTGGCGAATCGCAAAACCACTCTGGAAGATGTCTTCGTTCAATTGACCGGCCGGCATTTACGGGATGCGGATTGATTCATCGGAATAAGGAATTGGAATTATGCGGCAATCCGCACTCATGCATCTCACGAGAGCGCGACTGCTCGAGTTCTTTCGAGAGCCCGCGGCAGTCTTCTGGGTCTACGGCTTCCCCCTGGGTTTAGCTCTTATTCTCGGGATTGCTTTTCAAGATCGGCCCGTCGAGAAATTGAATGTCGATGTGATTACGACGGCGGAGAACGAATCGGCCCGCACCAAACTCTCGGAAACATTGAAAGTCGATACCCGTCTGGTCCTGAACACCTATTCGTTGGATGAATCCCGTAAACGGCTGATGAGTGGGAAGACCGATCTGATCCTCGAACCCCTCGCCGCTACAGAAAAGCCCAATTTCAAAGTCTGGGAAGAGCGAAACCGGCCGGAAAGCGTTCTGACCCGAAGTGTTGTCGAAAGCATTCTGAACAAATCCAAGCTCGGTGAAAACGCGGTTCAGATTGAAGACGTCCAACTTCAGGAAGTCGGCCGAAGATATATAGATTTTTTAATACCCGGTCTCATCGGCATGAACCTTATGGGCGGCGGGTTGTTCGGAGTCGGCTTCGTCATCGTGGATATGCGCGTCCGGAAACTGCTGAAGCGATTCCTGGCCACACCGATGCGGAAAACCGACTTCACGGCCAGTGTGATGGCCAGCCGATTGCTTTTCACGATACCCGAAGTGAGTGTTCTATTTGGATTTTCCTATCTGTTTTTCGGCGTGGTATGTAAAGGCTCGTTGCTCGATCTCTTTATCGTCATGCTCTTTGGCGGAGTGGCCTTTACGGGCCTGGGTCTGCTAATCGCCAGCCGAGCGAAGACTATCGAAACCGTCTCGGGATTGATGAATGCAATTCTGATTCCCCAATGGGCCGTTTCCGGAGTTTTCTTCTCAGCCGAGCGATTTCCCGAGGCTTTTCAGCCGTTTATTCAACCTCTGCCACTGACGGCACTAAACAACGCTTTGCGAACTATTATGAACGAAGGCAAAGGGGTTCTGGACTGTTTGCCGCAATTGGGAATTCTGACGGCCTGGGGTCTGGTTTCGTTCTTCATCGCCCTCCGAATATTCCGCTGGCGTTAATCCATGAGACAATTACTTTTCGTTTATGGCACGTTGAAGCGTGGCTTGCAGAATCAGCATTTTCTTGACGAACAGAAATTTGTCGCGGAAGTTAAAACGCTGCCGCACTACCGCATCTACCACTTCGGCTGGCATCCGGGCATGATTGAAGTTTCTGCACAAGGGCTTGCCGTCCGCGGGGAGATCTATGAAGTGGATGAGCAGGCATTGAGCAAGATGGACGAATATGAGGAAGTGCCCACTTTCTTTATCCGCAAGCCGGTTCTGATTCTCGGTTTCGAAAATGTGGATGCCTACTATTTTAATCGAGAAATCCCGGCCGGTACGCCATTCTCCGACCATTGGCCCTTTGAGATTCCAAAGTCTTGAGGCGGAAGCTCACGCTTTGATCTGTCGACTGATCAACCAATGATCCCGTTCGCGAGAGATGCGAAATCGATCGCCGGGCTCGCGAAAGCAGACGAGATAATCCGCTTCGTTAATTTTTTCGACAATCGTCCAGACGCCCTTATTGATGGTCAATTTTTTTTCGGGGGCCCATTCCCAGGGCTCTACTTCGGTGGCAATGGCTCGTCCATTTTCGATCAGTTCGTACCAGGGTTGGCCGAAGGATTCCGGAGGAGCCTCCGGCAGTGGTTCCTTCCCGGAAATGAGTCTTCGCAACAGGGAGGAGTGCTTCACATCCTCTTCGAGTCCGACGAGAAAACTGGGTACCGCATGGCCATTCTCGGCCCGTATCTCGATCCATCGAAAAAAGCACTGGATACCGCGCCAGGCTTCTTCGTAGCCTTCCTGGGCCAGTTGTCTCTCCCAAAGCTCCCACTCCGACGCCGAACGCTTGCTCATGGCCGGACCTCGTAATTCAGACGCTGCCGGGGTTCGAGTTTCTGAGAGCCTGGAGATTTCAACCGCCAGCGAAGCATCGAATATCGCTGCGTGGAATCGACCGAACGAACGGCCAGCCACAACGCTTTCCGGCTCCCGACCACGACGACCAATTTTTTTCCGCGCGTGATGCCCGTGTAAAGCAAATTCCGCTTCAACATGACAAAATGTTGTGTATGAAGGGGAATAATTACGGCCGGAAACTCACTTCCCTGGGATTTATGGATGCTCGTAGCAAACGCATGGACCAGCGAATCGAGCTCGGAATACTCGTACTTCACTTCCTTGTTTTCGAACTGTACGAACAGTTCGCGGTACTCCTCGTCGATATCGACGATCATACCGATGTCGCCGTTGTATACCTCTTTGGTGTAATCATTTTCAGTCTGAAGAACCTTATCTCCCACGCGGAATGTTACGCCAAACCTTTCCAGTTCGACCTTGGTATCCGAACGGGGGTTGAGAACTTCCTGCAACACTTGATTCAGATTGCGAACGCCGAGTTCGGTCTTGTTCATCGGCGAAAGGACCTGCACATCCCGCTTGGGATCCAGCCCGAATTTGGCCGGGATGCGTTCCGTCAGCATGGCCACCATCTTCTCGATGATCTGGGGCGGTTCATTAGCTTCAACGAAGTAAAAATCGCCGGTACCGGGTGGCGAAGATTGCGGTTCTTCGCCGCTATTGATGGCGTGGGCCGCGCGAATGATATGGCTCTCGGCCGCCTGGCGAAAAATCTCCTTGAGTTGTACGACTTTGATGGTTTTGGAGGCGATGAGGTCGGCCAACACCGATCCCGGACCAACGGAAGGCAACTGATCCACATCACCGACGATCACCAGACAAGCCCAGGGAGGGATAGCCCGCAAAAGATGGTGCATCAAAGTCACATCGACCATTGAAGCTTCGTCGACAACCAGCAAGTCGCAGTCAATCGGATTGTCCCGATCGCGAACGAAGCCGAGCAGACCGGCATCATATTCGAGTAAGCGATGGATCGTCTTGGCCTCTTGCCCGGTGGATTCGGATAATCGCTTGGCCGCACGTCCAGTCGGAGCCCCCAAGGCCACGGTCAATTTTTTAGCCTGGAAGATTTCGATGATACCGCGAACGATCGTGGTCTTCCCTACCCCCGGCCCCCCGCGAATGACGATCACTTTCTCCGTGAAAGTCGAACGAATCGCTTCCTTCTGGGATTCCGCAAACTGAATTCCCATTTTCTCTTCGACCCATTGCATCGCTTTTTCGCTGTCGATATCGGGTAGAGGATGTTCTCCCTGCCGGAGAATTTGCAGGGAATTCGCGATGCTGTTCTCGGCCAGAAACAGGGGCTTCAGGAACAACCAGGCGTCGTTTTCCTGGCTGCCGGCCGACATGTCATCGTTGCGGAAGGCTTCCGCCAGATCTTCCGGCTTCGGTCGATCCCGAATCCACTCATCATCCTGAATTCCCGCCTGGATGGCGCTTTGCAGAATCTCAGAAGGAATATCGGTCAGCACACTCGCTTGTTCGAGAACGCGCGGCTCGGGAAAGCCGACGTGTCCGTTCTGAGAGGATTCCTGCAACACAAACCGCACGGCGGCGCGAGCTCGTTGCGGCGAATTCAGTGGCAGGCCCAAATTGCGCGCCACTTCATCGGCGGTCTTGAAGCCGATCCCCCAGATATCCTGCGTCAGCCGGTAGGGATTCTGCTTGATCATCTCCACGGCCCGATCACCGTAGATTTTGTGGATTCGTAACGCTCGTGCCTGACCGATCCCGTAACTCTGAAGAAAGACCATGATCTCGCGCAGACCGCGCTGCTCTTCCCAGCTTCGGCGGATCTTATTCATCTTCGAAGGGCCGATCCCCTTGATTTCCGAGAGGTGCGTCGGCGACTGGTCGATGATCTCGAGCGTTTTTTCTTTGAAATGAGCGACGATCTTCTTGGCGAATGCAGGGCCGATTCCCTGAATCAGGCCGGAGCCCAGATATTTTTCAATTCCCTGTATGGTGTGCGGGGGCGTGGTCTTAATGGTATTGGCCTTGAACTGCCGGCCGTGCGTCATATCGACGATCCAGTCTCCTTCGGCGTCAATGAACTCTCCGGCCACAGCCGTCGGCAGATTTCCGACAACGGTGACGCTATCGGGAAATCCGGCCGCCTGCACGCGAAGAACGACATATCCGTTGTCCTTGTTGTGAAAGATAATGCGGTCGATCGTTCCCGATAGGTTGGCCATGGGTCTTTCTGTGAGCGTCTAACTGGTCTGCTTGAACATAATCAACCGGCAAAGATACTCAAATGCTAGAATGATCGTAAGCGTACCTATAAAATTATAGGACTCCCTTCCCAGCGTAACGGGGGAGTCTCCGAGTTTCAATGATAGAGATTTCAGAGTCGCGGGAAGGTCGCGCGATCTGTCCATAAATGCGCTTTTTCATTACACTTACTGTTTGATGAATAATCGAATGGCATGAAGCCGTTCAGATTCTCGATCGCGAGGGTATACCGGTGTCACTGTTAGCTGCTTCGTTCTGGTCGCACCTGCTGAATATTATCATCATTCTGCTGGGCTTATTCCTGATGTTGGTCATTCTGATCCAACGAGGTAAGGGGGGCGGTCTGGCAGGAGCCTTCGGTGCGGCGGGGGGATCCAGCGCGTTCGGGGCAAAAGCTGGAGACCAGTTTACCAAATTTACCATTATTGTTGCGGGAATTTGGGTTCTGGCGCTGATGGTGCACGTCCGGGTGGCCAAATACGATGGCGCGCATCCGGAAACCGCACAAATCGCCACGCAGCAGTGATTCGCGCAACCCCTTTGGAATATATTGACCGTGCTCCACAGCATGACGGGTTTCGGTGAGGCTCGCCATGAAGGGGATTCGTTTTCCCTTCTGGTGGAACTTCGCGCGGTCAATAATCGCTATTTAAAAGTCACGGTACGAGGCCCCGATCCCTATCCTCTGCTGGAAGCGGAGGTGGAAAAAGTCATCCGCCGGACCATCAAACGAGGCACTCTTCTCGTCCAAGTCCGCATCAATCGACAGGATGGCAGAGGGGAATATCGTCTCAATTCCACTGCGTTACTCTCTTACCTGAAACAGGTGGAATCGGTTCTGTTACAGGCCAATATGCCTCAATACGCTCCGGCTTTGATGCCTGGAGTGCTGCAATTACCGGGGGTTGCTCAGGAGACCAGCCTCGAGGGGCATCCTTCCGAGACGGAATGGAAATTATTCGAGGATGTGCTCAGTCAAGCCGTCCATCGGTTGCAGCAGATGCGGGTGGAAGAAGGTCGGGCGATGGCCCTGGAGCTCCAACGACTGCGTGCGGCCATCGTCGAGCAGTTGAATTCGATTCGCGAACAGACGCCACGGGTGGTGGGTCTTTTCCGAAACCGGTTGAAAGACCGGCTGGCGAGCGTTCTGAAAGAAGAGAAAGTGGCGGTTTCCGAGGAAAATCTGATCCGGGAAGTCGCTCTGTTTGCCGACCGCTGCGACATCAACGAAGAAATTGCACGCCTGGACAGCCATCTGGTTCAGTTCGATAATGTGATCGAAAAAGAGAGCGATTCACCCGGCAGAAAACTGGAATTTCTGGTTCAGGAAATGGGTCGGGAAGTGAATACCATCGGCTCGAAGGCCAGCGATTCCGCCATCTCCCGACTGGTGGTGGAGATCAAAGCGAAGCTAGAGAATATTCGGGAATTGATTCAGAACGTGGAATAAACACCGAGAAAAGGAACGCGGCATGACGGCACCGGCGATCATCATCTCCGGACCGAGTGGAATCGGCAAATCGAGTGTTATCGCGCGTCTGCTGGAAACCTGCCGGTATCCTTTAAGAATGTCGATATCGGCGACAACCCGATCCCCGCGTAAAGGCGAAAAAGAAGGACAACATTACCACTATTGGAACGTCGAGCAGTTTCAGCTGGGTATCCGGGAGAACCGCTTCCTCGAATGGGCCCGGGTTTACGAAAAGGATTACTACGGCACGCTGATCGAGGAAGTCGAACCGTTTCGGAATAAAGGGATTGGAGTGGTGCTGGAGATCGACGTCCAGGGAGCTGCGCAGGTCCGGGAGAAGCTGACGGATACCTTTTCTGTATTCCTGCTGGCCCCGTTGAGCGTTTACGAAAGCCGACTTCGCAGCCGGGGGACCGAAACGGAAGAAGCCATACAGAGACGATTGCGGGCGGCGCAGACCGAAATTCCGCGGATGAAAGAATACAATCTGACTTTGGTGAACGACAATCTGGATGAAACCGTAGAACGTATACGGGCTGAGGTAGAGCTACGCTTTACCGAATCCCGGTAGGAGTGATTATGATCGATGAATTGAAGGAAGAAGAAATCGTGAATCGCGTCGGCGGCCGCTTTAAGCTGTCCACGCTGATGCAGAAACGCATGGTGGCCTTGAACACGGGTGCAAAACCGCTCGTAAGCACGCGAACTGAAGATCGCATGGCCATTGTGGTCGAAGAAATTCTGCAAGGAAAGATATTTCTGGATACCGAAGGGAATCTCCAGACCCTGGAATCGGATCTTCCGCCGATCGAAGGGGCAGTTGACGAACAATTGGGCTGATCGATTGGCTCTGAGAGCCAATTTTTTCCAGCAAGGCGCCTGAAAAACTTTAACGGTTGATGCATTCGGAGTTTCACTCGATGGCGGATTCACCTCGAATAGCACCTTTAGGCGGTCCTTCAGGGGATCGACTCAATTATAAACCGGTTTCCGGATTCGCGGTTGCCGCCGTGGTGTTCTCCGTTCTGTATACGGTAATCATTCTGGCTTTGACGATTGCCGCGTTTGTAGCAAAAAAACCGATTTTAATTCAGGAGCTATTGCTGCTTCCCGCGCTCGGTTTGGTCTTCTCGATCATCGGGCGATCGCAAATCAAAAAATCGGAAGGAACCCGAGTCGGACTGGGACTTTGCAACATTGCCTGGTGGTTATCCATCGTGGGTGGGGTGATGTTTGCCATGTACATTCTGGCGAACGACTTTGCACTTCGTCGACAATCTCAGGAGACCGCCAAGAAATTCATGGATGCCATGAAAGAAGGCAAATGGAACACAGCATTTCTATTGACAGTCGATCCGGGCCGAAGGGCCTCCGTAACTTCGGATGATGCCGAAGCTTTGGAAGCGGAATTCGGCAAACCGATGACTGCAGGTTTCCGCCAGAACGAATTGATTCGCATATTCAATCGTTACTCCTCGACGGGAGAAGTTAATTACTTGCCGCTGGGCGTTCAAAGCTGGGAAAGTACGCCCCGAGGATATGAGTTCCGGTTGGGCTACCAGATCCTTTGCCCGGAAGGGATATATGGAGTTTCCCTGGTACTTAAGGGATTTGAAGGTCCGAATATCCGCGGTCGCCAGTGGTCGGTACACGTACCCCAGGCTGAAGCGGCGGTGACATTGGTCTCGCGTTCCCCATACGGCAAGCTTTATCAGGACATCGGTAGCGAGGCCTTCTCGACTGCGATTCGATTCGTGGAAAAGCTGAATTCCAATCAGTTGGAATCCGCTTATCTGATGACTCGGCCGATTGCGGAAATGTCGAAAAATGAAGCTAATCTGTCCGGTCAACTCCTCTTGAGCGGTGGGACGCTGGCTGGGATCGAGAAAAACTGGCATTTTCCCCCGGAATTTTCCAAGGAATTTCTGCGTCTGAGCGGAGACAAGACCCCCTCTCCCCAGCAACTGAAAATGTTCGAGCAGATTATTACCAGCCGAACATTACGACCAGCGGGCGCTTCGAAGCAATTTGCTAATACAGAAAAGTACCCGGAGTTTAGTGCCTCTGAAAAAGAAACCCGTCTCACCTTCCCTGTCGAATTTAGTTTGCCGAATCCGCCCGGAGCAGCTGGTTCCGGTAGAATCATTGTGGAAAGTACCAATCCGGAATTCATCGCCTTGAGCTATAAGCTCCGTCAGGATTCTTCGAAGGATCCGACGTTGAAGGCCGAGGTGACCAATGATTACATTAAAACTGCACCTCCAAGAGATTGGCGAATCGTAGGCTTCGTATCGAATTTCGAACCTCTGGAAAGCAATAGTCCGGCCGCTGCTGCAAAACCTGGCCCCTAAGCGTCCGCCACGGAGTAATTTCTCTCAGCCATCGGGAAACAGAATGGAAACACCCGAAGTTGTTTCCATTCGCCCGTGACATTTCCTCAATAATCATTTTCTCACCGCGCGGTTTCAAAAAGATCGACCCAACCCTTATAAGCATTGCCGATCTGTTCGACCGCCTGAGTTCGCTGAATCTGATTGTTCAAAAAATTCTTCAGCGGATCCCAAAAGGTGGTGCGACCCACCGCGAAACCAATAAACCCGTTTACTGAGGCCGCGATCCTCAGCCAATCCGCGACGTGCTGATCATTCTCCCCACGGCCCAGAACGATGCAACCCACGCGCGAACGTCCTTCACGCCGTGCCACGGCCACAATCTTCTGGCAATCTTCCTGTTTATCTAAACCTTCGATTTTCCAAACATCCGGTTCCACTCCGCCCTTCTGCAACTCCTCGATGGCCTGCACCATCAATTGCGGTCGCAACTGCAGATCATATTTCTTGGAATTGTTGTCGGTTTTTCGCAATTGTTCGGGTGTAGCGGGAACTAACAATTCGAACATAAACCAGCGATTCGTCGAATGAAGATATTCGGACAGAGTCTTGAGTCGGTTGATCTGCCGTTGATTCAATCCGGTATCCGAACCCGGGTTGTAGCGGACGAGAACTTTGCAGAAGGTAGGATTGATCGCTTCGATATGACGGGCGAAATCATCCCCATATTCGAAATCGAATTCGTCGTGACCGCTTTGCTCGGCCGGACAAGCAGTCAGATACCCCTCTCGTGCGGCATCTTTCAAAATGCCCGCACCGAATTCTTCATCGACCAGAATTCCCGCGCGATCCTTGGGTACGCCTTCTGCAACGGCGAGCCGGAACCCGTCGAAGATCACTCGTTTGGCCTGAGCGATTTTTTCAATCTTCTCGGGGCTTAGCGGCTCTTCCCAGCCAAACAAATTTTTAGTGAACGTGGCCCGATGGTCGAAAGGCAGGATGTAAAGGGGCTTGTCGTAACCTCGCTGCATGGCGAAATCTCCTGGGTGACCGCTTGGGCGAGTAACTGAATTTTAACAGCGATCATCGGCCGCTGGGAAGTCACCAAATGCTTACGAAGATTCCGTTCAGGGCAACGGCACAATCTGGACGTTTCTATATCGGATACTCTGATCGGCCTCGAAACTGACGGGTCCCAAAATCGTTTCGAAAGGCTTTTCTTTTTTCAATAATTCTTCCCGCATCCGGGCCGCGCTGCTCTGATTGGCGCGTACGATGGCTTCTGCGATGATCTCCAGGGCGGCATAGGTTTCGTAGAAAGTCGTTCCCGGTTCGGTACCAAATTTGTCCTGGTAGCGTTTGGCCAAAGCTTTCTGATCTGCCCGATACGATTCGAAATTCAGATTGTGTAGCGATATTCCATCTTTTTTCAGCTGCGTTTGAAGGTGTTTGAAGTTTTCCGACTCCAGGGCAATTGGTCCCAGGTAAAGAATCTGCAGTCCCTTCGCTGGCGTCTTGAAGCGGGAGTTGGGATCTTCGCCCGCGAGTAACCCCGTGACTTCGAAAAGGTCGCCCGAAAGAATCAGGATTTCAAAATCCTGGTTGACCAGTTTCAGTTCGCTGTGATCTGTGATCCGCTGACGGAGATCTCCGAAAAGTATCTGGGGATCTTCACTCTTATTATCTCGCAACGCAATCTTCTTCCGCGGAGATTGTTTGCCGATCCATTCCATGATTAGATCCACACTCTGCTTCGGCGAGGGTGACAAATGGAACACATTCGGTTGGGTAACAGTACGCTCCGCTCGCGTCGGGCTCAGAGCGATAATCGGCTCCGAACTCAGACCGCGTATCATCGACTGCACTTCCGATTCGACGCTGGCGCCGATCATAGCCGGAGGCTTGTTAAGCTGAGCCACGCGAATCGTTTGAGCTTCAAAATCCGAAGGTTCCGAGCGGGCTTCGATTTCCACAACCTTGATCGGACGTCCCAGCGGCCATCCTTTCTCTTTCTTCTCCAGATCTTGCAGGGCAAATTCGACGGCCCGCAACTCTTCGGGCGCAGTATAAATTTGAGCCAGCACAATAGCTTCGGGCTTTGTTCCACCGCGGCAGCCGGTCGCTAGAATTAGCAAAAGTGGGAAAATACAGCGAATAAACCGCATAGGAACTCCGGGAAATCATTTCAACAAGTCTTAATTTAGCGGTGAAGTCCATTTCTCCAATGGGAGTAACACACCTCACAATTGTGAGAGTTTGGTGTTTTTGATTTCAATTCGATGAGAATTCGAAACTTTTTGAATCGGAACTCGTTCAGATTAAAGTAGAATCGAAGGGATTATTTAGAATTCTTTAGAGGCAAGGACTACTGCCGCATGGCGGAGCAATCTCCGAGAACGATTCGGCTGCCGAAGATGAGTCGGGATGTATTCCTGGAACATCTGAAGCTGAGCGGCCTATTGGACGGCAAGGACTTTGATACCGTCATCGGTGGGTTATCGAATGCTCCTCGGGGCCGGGTTCTGGCGCGCGAGCTCGTGGAAAAAGGCTACCTCACCCGCTTCCAGGCCGAACTTCTGCTGGCCGGTCGAACCCACGGTTTCATCCTCGGACAATACCGCATTCTCGAAGAGATTGGTCGGGGAGGCATGGGCCGGGTCTTCAAAGCCGAACACCAGACCATGAGCCGAGTGGTCGCTCTTAAGATTCTCGATCCCAAGCTGACCAAAACGGACCGGGCTCGCCTGCTGTTTCAACGCGAAGTCAAAGCGGCGGCGAAACTCAATCACCCCAACATAGTCACCGCCTTCGACGCCAATCAGATAGCCGATCGCTGCTATCTCGTGATGGAGTACGTCGATGGCCCGAACCTCAGCGACTTTGTCAAAAAACATGGTCCGCTCCCCGTGACCCAGGCGGCCGATTTCATTCGGCAAGCTGCTCTGGGACTGCAGTTCGCCCACGATCTGGGTATGGTACACCGGGATATCAAGCCCGCTAACCTGCTCGTCCAGAAGAACACCAGTAAGTCCGCTGCAAACAGTTTTACAGTCAAGATTCTCGATTTCGGTTTGGCTCGGTTGTCGACCTCCGACGATGGAACGATCGATAATTCCGAAACCATTCTGACCAATAAACAGTCGGTCATGGGCACGCCGGATTATCTGGCACCGGAACAGGCTCGAAATATCCATTCCGTCGATGCCCGCTCCGACCTCTATAGTCTGGGCTGTACCTTCTATTTCCTAGTTACTGGTCAGGTCCCCTTTGTCGGCGGTACTGCGTTCGAAAAACTGGTTCGCCACACCACGGAAATACCTCGCACCGCCCAACAGGTAAACCCCAGCGTTCCCGATGTGATTTCCGAAATCATCGAACGTTTGATGGCCAAAGATCCCGACGATCGCTTCCAATCGGGGGCGGAACTGGCCGCCGTGCTCTCTATGCTGGGACAGCCGGAACAGGGAAGTTGGATTGACGTGAAGCCACTGGCGCAGGAGTCGGAAATTTCCCTCGGCAGCAGCAACTTCCTGCCTCGACCCACCGAAATCGAGATCCCCAGTGATATCGATGAACTCTGGGCGAGCCTCGAAGACGATCCCAGCAACGCCAGCACCAACACTTTAACGGGCGATCAGAGCAAAACGACGGTAAATAATACCGATACGATTCGTAAACTGAAGCACGCCGATCACTTGAACTGGATACTTACCGGCGTGATTCTTATCGTTCTGATTCTCGCCGTCCTTGGCATCCGGGCGCTCACTCACCAGTTCGATAACGGCTGATCTCTTCTTGACAGTCTTGAATTGAATCTCGCAGTACCAAATAGTACTTCAACTATTCGCGATCAACCGATCCAGCACCCTTTGCATATCCGTCGGCAGTTCGCTCTCCCACTTCAGAGTTTGGCCCGTTGTGGGATGCGTTAAACCGAGAACCGCCGCATGCAGCAGCTGACGAGTGGCTCCGCTCTCGTCCGGAACCGGCTTACCATGAAGTGGACGATCGTAAATTTTTTCCCCGCAAAGCGGTGCGCCCGCTTCCCCCAGGTGAATGCGGACCTGATGGGTGCGGCCCGTTTCGAGTCGACACTCGACCAGCGCATAATCCCCGAAAGTCTGCTGCACATGGAAGTAGCTGACGGCTTTTTGAGCTCCCTCGGCCGATTCCGAACCGCTTCCTCGGCGGCCATCACCCCGATCGCGAACCAGATAACTTTCTAGCCGCCCTTCGGGAGGAACTCCGCGCGTCAAAGCGAGATAGCGGCGTTCCAGACGATGGGCCCGAAAGTCGTCTTCCAATTTCTGAGCAGTGGGCCGATTCCGGGCAAACACCACCAGACCACTGGTATCGCGATCGATGCGATGCACGGCCGTTACTTTGTGGTTGGGTTCGCCGAGCAATCCCGGTAGCAGATCCGCCAGAGTCGCCGGCAGAAACTTTCGCTTTCCTGCGCCAAACTCTTCCGCTTCCTCTCGATCTCTCATGGTGGTCAGACCGGCGGGCTTGTCCACGACTACCAGGTCGCCGTCCAGATAGACGATCTTTGGGGTGGGGCCTTCATAGACGGGAGCCGTTCGTTCCGGGCGCGGAGCAACGGGCCTGGGTCGAGATGAAGTGTGCTGCGCGGGTTCGCGCACCTCGATTTGGGCGCCGATCTTGGGCCGCTGATCGACTTGACGGCACTTTTGACCATTAATGAAAACCTTGTCGGTTTCAATAAGGGTCTTCGCCTGCGACCAGGACAGGGAGAGTTTTCGGCGCAAGAAGGCTGCCAGCGTCAACTGGCGGTCTTCCCGTTCAAAAGCAAAGGTTGGCATCAGTCGGAAATATCGAATTCGGATTTTTCCACTTTGTCGAGTAGCTTGAGTTCGGTGGTGGTAGATTCCATGAACTTGGCGCCGTCGTGAAGCACTTTCGACTTCATGGGCATCATCACTCCGTCGACCTTTTTGTAATCGCTCAGGAAATATTCCTGATTGCCTTCTTTTTGTTCGGTATTCAAACCGCGTTTTTCCATCTTGGTTACCAGGTAGGTCTTGGTGTCAATATAGATCTTGGTATCCTTCAGACCTTTGGCTTTAATGAGTACCACGTAAGCTTCGCTGTCCGCCACCTTTGCTTTTTCCGGCAGCAGGGTGACTTCGAAAGCTTTGTCTTCGAGGAGCGGGGTCAGCTGTCCGATCTGATGCAGAATCAGGCTTTCTTTCAATTCGCCCTTATTCGCTTCATCCACTGGCATTTCCATGCCGTTGGCGACCATGCGCATTTTATCGCCGTTGACCACTTGCACCATCTTGACCTTCTGGCCCATGAATTCGACGTTAACGATCGTCTTCATCTTGTCGGGATTCAGATAAACCGACTCGGAGGTGAAGGCCACTTCCAACTCGTTTATTTCGATGGTACCTTTGGTCTTCTCGCGAGCGGCAGGATATTTCTTTACGGCTTCCGCGCCCCCGCTGGCTTCGATTGCCTTCTTCAGAACCGCTTCTTTATCCAGCTTGTCTTGAGCGGAACTTCGGGCCGTCAGTCCGAGGCTTACCGCACCGACGACGAATAAACAGATCGCTCGGCGAATCATAAACTCTCCTGTGGTGGTAGGTTTCTTACTTGAATATTCTCATTATAAAACCGGGCATTTGAAAATCCCGCAAAAACAAACTCTCAGGCGGATATGCATACCATTACTCTCTCGACGCAGACGCGGTTTCAATTTCTGGAAATCACTTCCGAAATTCAGCGAATCGTGCAGGAGGTCCGGCTGGTTTCGGGGCTGGTCTGCGTTTACACCCTGCACACTACGGCCGCGATAACCATCAACGAGAACGCCGACCCCGACGTCGTTCACGATATGAAACTGTGGATTCAGAAAACCATTCCACAGCTCCAAACCGGCTTCCGGCACGGCGAGGGAAACAGCGATTCCCACATTATGGCCAGCCTCGTCGGCACCAGTGAGACGATTATCGTCGAAAAGGGCCAACTGGTTTTGGGAACCTGGCAGGGAATTTATTTTTGCGAGTTCGATGGCCCGCGAACCCGAAAAGTCCACATCAAATGCATGGCAGGTTGAGACGAACTCGGTAAAGTAAGAGTAGAATTCAAGGAACGGAAATTCCCCCCATGAACCTGCTGGATGCCGATCTGCTGGCAGAGACCGCCAAATTATCCCCGCCGGCGCTCGGTTTCGGGCTGACCGTGGGCGTGCTGGTCTGGTTGTTCGGCTGGCGCTGGCATCGATTCTGGGTGGTTCTGACGATCACGATTATCGGCGGCTTGGCCGGCCTGCGGACCGGTCAAATCGTCGGTGGGCACATGCTGGCTTTCGGACTGCTCCTGGCCATCAGCGCCGGGCTATTGGCTCTCGAACTGGCTCGCTTGCTCTCCTTTCTGATTGGCGGGGTGCTGTGTGCTCTGATTGTGCAGAACTATTTTCCGGAAGGGCAGGAACGCTGGCTGGCTTTCCTGGTTGGCGGACTGTTTTCGGTACTGCTCTACCGGCTCGGCACGATGGCCATCAGCAGTTTTTCCGGCACCCTGCTGGCCCTTTACTGCGGGGCCGGCTGGCTGCTTCAGAATCAGCCCCAGGCGGATTGGACGGAAAAGAATCGCGTACTCTTTCATGCGATTCTGATTTCTTCCACCCTCGTCGGCGTGCTGGTTCAAACTTTGATGGAACGTTGGGTCAAACGACGGGCCCAGAGAAAGAAAGATCTGGCGGAACAAAAACTCAAAGACGCCGAGCGGGAACGCAAATACGGCCTACCCGATTTGGCCGATCCCAAAAAAATGCTGGAGCGACTGACCAGCCGACCCGGAGACTAATCGACCATGCGACGCATTATCGCACTTGCTTTCGCCGTAATCATTCTGGCCGCACTCTCTTCCCCCGCTTCGGCGCGCCAGGATGCCAAAGGGGATAAGGGAGAAAATAAAGGGGCCAACAAGGTGGAGGCCGGGATGGTGCCCACTTATGTCGGGCCGGCGCCGACGGGAAGTGAAGACAACAAGCTGATGCCGGTGCCTTCCATCGCGCTAGCCGCCATAGCGGCCATCCTGATCGTCGGTTCTTTGTGCATTCCCATTCGCCGCGAAGAATCCAGCGACGATTAAAACCGCAACGGAAATCATGCCGAGCGTCGACCAAATTTCCCGAGAACTGGACTCTTTCGCGCCCCCGGCGCTGGCGGCCGAGTGGGACAATACCGGCCTTCTTCTGGGCGATGCGGCGCTGGAAGTCCACCGGGTCATGACTTGCCTGACCCTCACCCGGGACGTCGCCGAGGAAGCAATCGCTTCCAATGTGCAGCTGATAGTCACCCACCATCCCATCCTCTTTAAAGCGATCAAAAATCTTTCCAGCCAGAACCGCGATGGCCATCTGCTGCTGCGTTTGGCTCGGGCCGGGATCGCGGTCTATTCGCCGCATACCCGCTTCGACAACGCCGTCGATGGCATCAATGCCCGTATCGCCCGGCAGCTGGGTCTGGAACAGATTCAACCGCTGCGAATCCGTACAGGAAACGATCAGTACAAACTCGTCGTCTTCGTCCCCGAAACCGATCTGGAACGCGTCTCCAGGGCAATGTTCGATGCGGGCGCGGGTCAGATCGGCGAGTACAGCGAATGTAGCTTTCGGCTGCCGGGCGTAGGCACCTTCCGAGGCTCGCCTGCGAGTAATCCCACGATAGGCGCAAAAGAAAATTTCGAACTGGTAGCGGAAATCCGCCTGGAAGTGATTTGCCAGGCCCGGTTGCTGGAAAGCATCGTAAGTGCCATGTGCAAAGCGCACTCCTACGAAGAACCGGCCTACGACCTCTATCCCCTGAAAACCGTTTCGCCGCGATCCGGGGAAGGACGACTCGGCTGCCTGCCGGAAAAGCAGCCTTTCGAAAGCCTGTTCGAGTTGGCCAAGAAAATATTCCACGTTCAGCAACTCCAGATAGTGGGCGGCCAAGAAACTCCGATTCGAAAAGTGGCGATCGCCTGCGGGGCTGCTGGAGAGTTTCTCTCTGATGCCCTCCGAAAAAGAGCCGATCTATTTATCACTGGTGAAATGCGCTTCCATGAGTTACTGGCGGCCCGTACAGCCGGCATCGTGGTGCTGATGCCGGGTCACTATGCCAGCGAACGGCCCGCCATCGAACAACTGGCCGAGTGGTTGAGCGGAAAATTCCCGGGAATTCAGGCCTTTCCCAGCCGGTGCGAATCCGATCCGCTCCGTTACGCCTGATCGATTGAACTTGTTTATTTTCCCCCATTCTGCTTTAAGTTCAGTTACAACGGGCGATTCTCCAGGAGGGAGATACTATGCGCAGAGGTCAGTGGACGGCCGGCTTGCTGGGACTGGGAATATTCGCGTTCTGGATTTTACGAACGGCGAGTGGCGACAAATCCGCACACGCTCAAGAACTGCAACTGGCCGGTAATGTTGCTGAAGTCAAAGAAACGGAAAGTGATCCCGCTCCTTCGGAACATGAAATGGCTGAGTATCGCTATCGAATGAATATGCCCCGGCACTGGCGATACGTGATGCTGAGGCGATAACACTTCTTTTAGCAGGCCGACCCGCCCCCCTTTAGGGTTTCGCGGGTGACAATCCGGCGGCTCCTCCGTTAATGTTCGTTACCATATCCCGATGCAGTGGTTCCTGCTGGCCCAGATGATCGGCCCACAAGTAAATTTTGAAGAGCGCTTCCCCACTCGTTTTCGCCTTGGCTTTGAAGGTGAACTTCTGCTCTTTACCAGCCGGTAGATCGAGTGCATCGAACGTAATTCCATTCGCCGTGGCCTTGAAATGAGCGGGAGTGGCCTCTTCCTGGAACTCGATCTCCGGCGGCAGGTCGATCTTAACCGTAACTCTCTTAGCGGGTCCATCCCCCCCATTTTTGACGGTGATCGTTCCGGTAATGTCATCGCCGACTTTACAATTGGTCGTTCCCTCGCTGGTCCAGTTCAGAGTCGGCGAGCCATAAAACTCCGTGGTGATCGTCTTCTGGAAATCCTGTCCCGGATTGGCCCGCACCGCGAAAGTGATGGCCCGCGAACCCTCTTTACTCGCCTCCACCGTCAGACGAAGCTTTTTTTCCTCCTGCGGTTTCAGGCTGGGTAACACCCACTGAACCGAGTCGGGGAACATTTGACTTCCGCTGGAAGTCCTCGTGGCCTTGACGTCACCGGGAAGACTGCAGTTCACCAGCACATTCTTCAACTCGGCGGTGCCGGTATTCTTGACCATCACGAAGTAAGGGGTCGCCGTGTTGATCATCGCACGCTGGTTATCGGAAGAGAGAGCGACATCCAGCTTGGCATCGGTAACCTTCACCGACCAGTTGTTCACATTCGAAACCCCGTTTGCCGAGACCTGATATTTACTGTTGGCCACATCTCCTGAAGCGATCAACTGATATTCGATGACGCGCGTCTGCCCCGGCTTCAGAACATCGATTTTCCACGACAGCGTTTTAAGGTCTTCCTTCACCGGTTTTGGCGAAGGAGCTTTCTTGGTATCGAGAACGAGCCCCTCGTCGAGTATATCATCGACCAGGATATCGTTAATGGTCACTTTGCCGGTGTTCTGCAATTCGAGACGGCAGGCGAACGGCACGCCACGAATAATTTTCGAGGAGGCTTTTTTGTGTACCACCAGTCCCGGTTTCGAAAGTGCTGTCTGGACCACCACGCCATGTTCGAAGGTAACCTTGCTCACGAACTTGATATCTGTAGCGTCGGGTTCCGGCTTCAGAACCACTTCCACCTGCTTGCTGGCTCCCATTTTCAGAGTTCCGATTTTGATCCGGCCATCCGGGGGCAGAGGCTTTCCTTCCTCCTTGCCTTCGATTTTGTAACTCACTCCAGTCGTTCCTTTGGGGGCCGGGCAGATCAAGAAGACTTCGTAAGCATCGGCGGCCGAGCGGTTGGAGGCGCGGACGATATACTTGACCTCTTTTTCTTTTTGGGCATGCGCCGGGCCGATCACCATGAGCGAAACGGCGGGCGTCGGCAACTGCTCGCCCATGAAACTGCTGGGAGCCGTGAAGGGCGAGCTGTTGGGAACCGGATTCATCGGGACCTGCCCGGCCACCGGCTGAATGGCCCCGGGCTCTTCGGAGGAGTCCGCTCGAGGTGGCTCCGGAGTTTCTAGAACGTTTCGGGGCAGCCTGGATGGTTCCTGAAATTGGCCAGCGAACGTTCGCGAACTCAGGGCGAGCAAGGCGACCAAGGGTAACAGAGTTGTCAATCGCACGGGTGCCATCCTTGGTACCTCAGGGGATTCCGAAATCGAGAACAGTATGCCCAGCATACCACTCCTGTGCAATTTCTGAAAAGGTCACTTTCAATTTCGCCAGATTCGCAAGAAAACCGAGGAGCCAATTCCTCGGGTTCGCTGAACCCCGATAAGGCAGGCAAGTTGAGAAATGTAGGCATTTAACCGTAAAGGTCATCAGATCATCAATATTCACATAGTGGAAACGGGCAAAATGATGACCTTACTAGGCATTTTCAGGACGCTAACTCTTGCGAATTGCTGCAAATCGGTCAAAAACGAGCTCAAATTTGGACGCAGCAAACAGCCAACAGGCGCGATTCTCAAGTTACCTCGGATTCGGACAACTCGGGCTCGAAAAAGGCTTTTTGGAGCCGCGTTTCATTAGAACATAATTCGATGCTGCAGACAATCTAGGAGGAGGGGGAATGCCCGATCTTTTCAACTTGCATGGGCGGAGCCAATGGCACCCCAAAACGCAAAGATTTCTCGGGAAAAATGGAGTTCAACTAGGGCCGCACTGAATTGCCTCTTTCTCCTACAATCCCCGGTTCTGCCTTGACTGTTTGCCCATTTTCGCAAAAGATGATCTCACTAATAGTTTCACCGGGAGTACCCTGCATGATTCGCCATTACCTGCTTGCTAGCTTACTACTGCTGTTCACCAGCCTGTTCTGCACCCCAGCCCGCTCGGCTGACACCGATAAGAAAAAGGATTCCGGGCCGGTCATTGCTCATATGAAAATCAGCGGCAGCCTCAGCGAAGGTCCGGGAGGCGCTGAAGGTCTGTTCGGCGGCGGCAACAGCGACAACCTCTCGAGCCGGTTGGAAAAGATCCACAAAGCGAAACTCGACCCGAACGTCAAAGCCCTTTACCTGCAAATTGAAGAACCTTCCCTGGGGCTCTTCTCCTTCGGCAAAATCGAAGAGCTCCGCAAGGCCATCGCCGATTTCCGGACCTCCGGCAAACCGGCCGTCGCTTACCTCGAAAGCATCGGTGGCCTGGAATATCTGATCGCCTCCGCCTGCGATACTATCGCCATCCCGGAGTCGGGCGAATTTGGTCTGACCGGCCTGCACCTGGAAATGCAGTTCTTCAAGGAGATATTCGAAAAAGTAAAAATCAAAGCCGACTTCCTGACCATGGGCGAAGCCAAAGGCGCTGCCGATCCGTATCTGCGAACGGAAATGAGCCCGGAGAATCGCAAACAGTACGAAATGGTGCTCGATGATCTCTACGAAAAAAGCCTGATCGAAGGCATCAAGAACGATCGGCCAGCCAAGAAATGGACCACCGAACAAGTGAAGGAACTGATCAACACCGCACCCCACACGGCCAAGAAAGCCCTGGAAGTCGGACTGGTCGATCAACTGGCCTACCCCAACGAATTCGAAGCGAGCCTGATCAAGAAATTCGAAGACGGTAAGAGCAAGATCGTCCGCAACTACGGCAAAAAGGTCGATCCCGATGCGGACAATCCCTTCGCCGCGCTGATGAAGATCATGCAGCCGCAGAAGAAGACTTCGTCTAAGAAGCCGAAGATCGCCGTGATCTACGCCGTGGGGGAAATCTCCACCGGCAAGAGCGGCGGCGGCCTGATGGGCGGCCATACGATGGGTTCCACCACCATGGTCGAAGCCATCGAACAGGCCGATAAGGACGAAACGGTGAAAGCCATTGTTCTTCGCATCGACAGCCCGGGAGGTTCCGCGCTGGCCAGCGACTTGATGTGGAACGCCTTGCGAAACTGCAAAAAACCAGTAATCGCCAGCATGGGCGATGTGGCCGCGAGTGGCGGCTATTACATTGCCATGGGTGCGAAGAAAGTTTACGCCGAACCGGGTACCCTGACCGGTTCCATCGGCGTACTGGGCGGCAAGCTGGTGCTGGGTGAAACCTTTAAATGGCTCGGTCTGCATACCCAGACGCTCAACCGCGGTCAGAACGCCGGCTGGTCGTCGACGAACACGATCTTTTCTGAATCGGAACGTAAGGCCATCACTAATGTGATGTCGAACGTTTACGATCAATTCCTGGATCGCACCGTGCAGAATCGCAAAGCGGCCGGAGTGGACCTGCCTTTGGATAAACTCAAGCCAATAGCCGGGGGCCGCATCTGGACCGGTCGGCAGGCGAAAGAACGCGGACTGGTCGATGAACTGGGTACCTTGCATGATGCTTTGGAAGAAGCCAAGAAGGAAGCCAAGTTCGATCCCAAGGTTGAACCGGAACTGTTGATTCTGCCCGAGCCGACCAACTTCCTGGATCGTTTCCTGGACGGCGGCCTCGGCGCCCGGGTGAATGTGCTGAATCAACTGGGGCTGAGTTCGGATTCGCTGCTGGGCTTAGGTGAGCATCTGAAAATGCTGGAGCCGTTCTTCAACAACCCGCGCGAAAAGGTCTGGCTCTTGGCTCCGGTGAATGGAAAGATTCGGTAGGAGTAGAAAAGATTAAATTTGTCCCACCCCGGCGATGTGCCCAACGGGGTGGCTATTTGTTAACGCGAGAAAGATCAGGATTCTGAAAAGGCTTCGATCTTCTCCCTATGATGGTGCTGATTTGGAACTCCTCTGGAATACGCACTGGAAGATAGCCAGTGCTGCCCGCCGAGCTAATCGAATTGGAAAGCGGCCATGTATCTTCAAATCGTCCACGTCAAGAATTATCGCTGTTTGCGGGACATAACCGTGTCATTTTCACCAGGCTTGAATGTCATCGCTGGCGAAAACAATACGGGAAAAACTGCGCTTTTAGACGCCATCAGAGCAGCATTAGGGCCCGCAGCCGCTACTGGTGAGGCAATTAGGCTTACTCAGGATGATCGGCATAGGACGAAGGAAGGGACCTATATAGATGCCCCTATATCGGTTAAGTTGATATTTGCTGATCTCACGGAGCAGGAACAAGGCCAGTTCATTGACATATTGAATTACAACCCTACTGAGCCGAGCGAATCAACAGCACAAATCAATTTTCAATGGAACTGGAATGCAAAAACTGGCCGCTATAGCATCAATCGGTGGGGAGGGAGCGCAGGCAGTTCCGAAAGTGGCATTCCAGAAGATGTACTGCAATCTGTGCCCGTGACTCTCCTCGGAGCTCTAAGAGATGCAGCTTCGGCCTTGTTGCCGGGGAGGAACAGCAGACTCGCCCATTTACTCATCGCTCATGCTACAGAAGAGGAAAAAGAGTCGCTCGTTAAATTCGTCGTCACAGCTAACAACGCATTGGAGAAAGACAAACTTGTTTCGAGAACCCAAGAGTTAATTAAGACCACATTGCAGAAAGCATCAGGGCCGATGATGGCTCAGGAAGCTGCGATCAAAACGGCCGAGCCAGAATTCGATAAAGTGGTTCAGAGTTTGAGACTCGTAATTGCCCGGTTGGGCTCCAACGGTAATATGGTGCTTGACGAATTACGATCTAATGGGTTAGGCTACAACAATCTTCTTTTTATCGCAACGGTAATGCTAGAGCTCAACGCTGCGAAATCTGCCCTGATGCCGCTGTTGCTAGTCGAGGAGCCAGAAGCACATTTACATCCCCAATTGCAGATATTACTTGCCAATTTCCTAAGTGATCCGCAAGGAATCCACCAAGCGAAAGTCCAGACTCTCGTAACAACACACTCGCCTACTATTGCTGCGCATGTATCACCGGCAAACTTGCGAATACTTCATCGCGGGAAGGATGAAGCATTACGATGTGCCTCATTCGGTGACTGTTCAATTGAAAAGCGTCAACTTCAACAACTTAGGCGAATGTTTGATGTGACTAAGGCTGCCATTCTATTCGCTAAAGGAGTACTGTTAGTCGAAGGAATTACTGAAGCATTATTGCTCCCTGTTTTGGCCCGCCGCGAAGGATTCAACCTTGAAGCGGCTGGCGTTTCGGTAGTACCAGTGTGCGGGGTAGATTTTGTTTCGATTTGCAATCTTTATGGAGATAAAGGACTTCACACCCCTATTGCAGTCGTCACTGATGGGGATTCAGGAACAGAACGTTGCGGATCTGGGAAGGCTTCGGAATGGGAATCGAAATTGCCGAAGTTTGACACTAACGGGAAACCAATGATCTGTGATCGTGTAGTTAAATTGAAAAAAGAGTACGAAAATCACGAATTCATCAGGATCCATAACTCTGACGTGACTCTCGAATACTCGCTGGCATCAGCGGGGGAAAAGAACCCCTCTATCATGTGCGATGTCTGGGTAAACCAGTTCGAGAAGACACCAAAAACCTTGAACCATGAAAAATTGAAGGCCTGCAATGGTAAGCATTCCGAGCAAGTTCTAACTATTTGGCGAGGTATTTGCCTTGCGGATACAGCATACTCAAAAGCAGAATTCGCTCAAGCGCTTGCCGAGACTTTAGAAGAAAAAAATGTTCAAGGACAATACCTCATACCTACATCAGATTTTGTCGTTCCAAAATACCTGAAAGACGCATTCGGCCATGTTGCGCAAAAATCAACCAAAGCCTCCAACTGAAGAGCAAGAGGCTGCTTTACGTTCCGATGCTCGAATCACGGTTGTCCGCGCATGTCCTGGTGCTGGCAAGACCGAAGTATTCGTAGAGGCCATTCGAACGCGCCTCCGGCATTGGGACCATCTGAATGGCGGACTCGCAGCACTCTCATTTACAAATGTAGCCAGGGACACCATCGAGGAACGAATTGGGGGGGCGACACCTTATCCACATTTTATTGGTACACTGGACGCTTTCAGCTATCGCTTCATCGTCAAGCCTTTCGGGCATCTGGTTGGACTACCACAAAACGCCATTCGTCTTTTCCCCGCCACTATAGCCAAAGTACTAGAAGATCCAGTGATAAAGGTGGGTGACAAAAACCACGAACGAGCCTCGATTTACTCCATCTCTTTTTTCGGCGGTGATCGTGAAAAACCTCGGATGAAGACAAAGCTGTCAAGGTCCAATGATTTCGTTGTACCTCCAGCAAGTGAAATTCGAGTTCTGAATGAGAAAAAGCGATTTTGGAAGAGCACTGGTATAGTCACTCACTCGGATTGCCATTACTTGTCTTGTTGTATCGTCAATCATCCAACTTTTGGAAAGAACGTAAGAAAGATTCTGACCTCTCGTTTCCCAGTCATACTAATCGATGAGCTCCAAGATACAGGTTTCTTTTTGGCCCGCGCTTTTCTTGCAATTCTTGCAGAAGAAAAATCGTTCGGTTTTGTAGTGGGGGATCCTAACCAAGCCATTTATGGATTCAGTGGTGCTAACCCTAGTATTTTCAAAGATTTCGAATCACTTGCAAACGCAAAATCGTTGTCTCTTTCACTCAGCCATAGATGCTCGAAGGCTGTGGCAAAAGTAGCCAACGCTTTATCCTCTACGGGGAGTGAACTTATACCTATACCTTCAGCAATTGACGGATCGGCTTGTCTTAGTGTTCATGATCTAGAGGAAGCGGTTCTTTCTCCGGCGCATGTGGAATTTTTGAAAAGCCTCAAAATTGGAAGTTCTCTTGCAATTCTCTCACGTAGGACAAAAACTGCCTGCGGTCTGAAAGGCGAGATAGTCAAGGATGAATTTAGAGGAGTTTCAAAAGCTGCTAGAAGGGTCCATCGCGCCTTACAACTCCTCATCAATGGCGAACCACGCGAGGCACACAAATTACTCCAAACAGAACTTGCAAGGATTATCCTAGGTGATGAAACGGCTAAAGCGATTGCTTGGGAAGAAAGGGGCATTTCGCAATTGAATTTGCGAAACGCCGTATTCAGCGTCTTGAGGAATTCATTCGTGTATATCCCGAATGAGTCATGGAACGAGTGGGTAAAGCGAACTCGAGATAAAGTTATGGAAGCGGCGAAATCGCTCGGCTGGACAGACGATGGAAAGGCATTCCTCACATACAGGTCGTGCAACGAGAAGGGCAATACTCCTCGTTCCAATTTCATGAAAACTAGTTCTTCCATGGATTGGGATGTGGTGAGTACAATTTCAACTATCCACAAAGTCAAAGGTGCGGAATTTGATACTGTGATCTTATTCGTGCCAAAAACTACAAAAGGAAATTGCCCATCGATAGAGTGGTGGCCTGGTGCTACTGACGCTGATGAAAGAAGAATCGCCTATGTCGCGGTATCTCGGGCAAAAATTCGTTTCGTGTTGTGTGTCCACAAATCAGTTTTCAAAGCGATAGAGCAGCTTCGACCTGATTTCATCAAGTGTTTCGAAGAATCGATTCCGATGCCGCAAGTCTCCAAGCCCGAAACACCATCATTATTTTGATGACTTCTTGAATCGTGAGAGGGAGGAAATTGAAAACGAGAAGACCGATTGTAACCGTGAGCTGTAATCATCGAATTGTTCCAGAGGCTTGTTACCTTGGCGTCCGCCTGATAACAGCGGCAGGAGACAGGTTATTCCTATCATTCGTCTCAAATCATTGAAAAGTAATCTGTTGGTGCTCGAGCTATTTGCCAGAGTACGAAAAATCAAGCTTCTAAAACGGCTTCGATCTTCTCCAATGACTCTGCTGATTTGGGAACTTCTCTAGAATACGCACATGCAGATAGCCAGTGCCACGCAAGCCAAATCAGGAGATGGGGTTAGGATTAGAGAGAATCTAGCTAGTGTAGTGCCTCAGAAATAGCGTTACCTTTAGCTACTTTTTGCGGTTTACTCTATAGAGAAGGAGAAAACCCATGAAAGTCGCGCTGCCAATTTCGCTGTCCGAGGAGGAACGTCAAACTTTGACTGCTTGGTCTCGGGGACGAAGCACTCCCGCTCGGCTGGTCCTGCGGGCGAAGATCATACTCGCGGCGGCCGCAGGTGTACTGAACAAGGATATTGCTCAGCAGTGCGGCACGTCGAAACCCACGGTGGCGCGCTGGCGGACCCGATTTGCGAAGCTGCGTTTGGCGGGTATCGAACGGGACGCTTCGCGGCCGGGTCGAACGCCAGCGATCAGCGGGAAAGTCGTCGAAGAAATTCTCCGCAAGACCACTCAGGAGAAACCATCCGGTGCGACTCATTGGAGCACACGAACGATGGCCCAAGAGGTGGGAGTGAGCAAAGCCACCGTGCAGCGGGTTTGGTCGTCCCATGGCCTGAAGCCTCATTTGCTTAAGACCTTCCAGGTATCGAATGATCCTCAATTCGCCGAGAAACTGTGGGATGTAGTGGGCTTGTACTTGAACCCTCCCGAGCACGCCCTGGTGCTGAGTTGCGATGAGAAGAGTCAGATTCAAGCCCTTGATCGCACGCAAAAAAGCTTGCCGATGGTACCCGGCCGTTGCGGCACTCTGACTCACGATTACATGCGTCATGGCACCACCACTCTGTTCGCGGCTTTGAACGTGGCAGAAGGAGTAGTAATTGGCGAATGCATGCCGCGACATCGACACCAGGAATGGATCAAGTTTCTCAAACGGATCGATGCCGCCACCGATCCGTCCTTGGACTTGCATTTGATCGTGGACAACTACGCTACGCACAAGCATCCCAAGGTTCGGCGTTGGTTGGCCCGACATCCTCGATTCCACATGCATTTCACCCCCACGAGCAGTTCCTGGATGAATCTGGTGGAGCGTTGGTTTCGCGACTTGACGGACAAACGACTGCGTCGAGGCACATTTCGAAGTGTGCCGCAGTTGATCCAGGCGATTGAAGACTACATCGATCATCACAACAACACAGGAAAGGGATTCCAATGGACTGCCAAAGCCGAGGCTATTCTGGAGAAAGTCCGCCGGGCGAGGGCTACCCTGGATAAAACACCTTCCGTGTGAGACACTACACTAGTGCCACCCGCCGTTCTTTGCGAATCCTCGCGAAAAAGTCTGGCTCTTGGCTCCGGTAAATGGGAAAATCCGGTAAATCTTTTTGCATCACCCATCGGTAATGGATAACGGTGGGTATTCTGGGTATGGGCAAAAGTTGGTGCCAGATTACCACGGAGTTCGGGTCTGAAGAGGGGGATTGGCGGATTCAAAGCTTATAAGTACTTGGAGATTCAATGATGTCTTCGGGAGATTCGGGCAATATTTCTACAAAGGGAAAGTCTCATCCCACGGATACCCGAGACGCAAACACCTCGCCATCGGACGATGGAACCGCCACCTGGTTCCTGTTAGGCATCGGGCTCATCGCCCTGATCTGCTTGATTATCGGAATCTTATCGCACGGATTTGAATGGAAGCGTATTCTGACGGCGGCGGGTTCCATGCTGTCGGGAATCGCCTTCATGGCCATTGGCTTGCTAGAGTTGGAATGGCTGGAACGCATCGTCGGAATCTTCGATGGAATTTTCGGCCTGGTGGTCCAATGGTGCTGGACGAGCTGGTATGGATCTCTTTCAGACGCGGACGCGCTGGGCCGTCGGGGAGCCAGCGTCATCTGGATGATCGCCGGCATAGCGTTGTACATATCCGGGTGCCTGATTGCCTTGCGGGTGATCAAGGTTTTTTGAATCCCTCTTTCCCCTCGCTCCCTCTAAATTCACAAAATTTGATGCGAGGCGGTGTCCGAAAATTTCTTCGGGAATATCGACGTGGGGATCTCCTTGAAGCACTCGGCAAGATGGCCCTCTCCCTAAGACAGTGTTCGCGCAACGACTGATCTTGCTCGAATTATTGATCTGAAGTACTCTGTCTGCGCTATTCCTTTTTGAGAGACAAAAATGCGAATGCTTACATTTTTTTTTTCTGATTATTCAAATAATTTATCACAGTTCAGTGCATGCTCAAACCGCATCGAATGTCTCCGAACGCTTGAAGGAGGATCCTTTTCGTGACCAGCTAAAGCAGTTCGAAAAGTGTCGATTTGATGCGAAGAAAAGCGAAGCGTTTTTCAAGGAGATTGGTCCGAAAGAAATTCAAGTTTGGGAAAAAGCGGTCGAGAATGGTTATCCCATAGCCCAATACTTTTACGCGCAATGTCTCCATAACGGATATGGTGTTGCGAAGGATCAGGATGCCGCCATGAATTGGTTTCGAAAGTCGGCAGAAGGCGGGCTACCCATTGCCATGTCTTGTATCGGTGCTCATTTCGAATTCGATTCAAAAGAAAAGAATTTGATTCAAGCCATCAAGTGGTATCAGAAAGCGGCGGCGCTGGACGATAGTGACGGGATGTATCTTCTGGGTAGAAATTCTCTGTCGGACAAAAGGAACAAGGATGATCTGGATCTGGCTTTGAGCTGGCTGAAAAAGTCAGCCGATTTTGGGAATCCGGCGGCGATGTACCAGCTGGGAGTTTACAGCGAATCCTTGAATAATATTGAAGGATTTAAGGTCGCTGCGGAATGGTATCGCAAAGCAAGCGAACAGAATGTCGCCGTGGCGATGAATCGACTTTCACAACTATATATGGTTGGTCGCGGTTTTGTTGCGGACGAGAAAAAAGCATTTCAGTGGATGCTGAAAGCAGCTGAGGCGGGCGATCCGGATTCCATGCTCGAAGTCGCTAAATTCCTCAAATTGGGGTATGGTGTCGAAAAAAATCTTCGCGAGAGCCAGAAGTGGATTCTTTCGGCAACTAAGAAATTTGAAGAAGGCGCGAAGCGAAAAGAGATTTACTCGGTGCGAAAGTTGGCTTCAATGTATTGGCAGGGATTGGGAGTTACTAAAAATAAGTCCGAGGCTGTTAACTTGCTTCGAGCAGCTGCGAAATTGGGGGATCAGCGATCCAAAGATTTGCTGCTGGAAATGGTTTTAAACGAAGAGCTTGTCTCTCGAGATGGGATATTGATATCCTCGAAAACATCCGGGGATCTATCGCAAATTCGGGTCATCGATTCTCCCCTTTTGAACGGTTTAGAAATCAGACAAAAACTGCCGCCTGCATTCGAGCTCCGCTGCGATTACTTGGCGGAGGAATCTCCTCCGTCGAAATGATTTTTACTGGTTATGGAATGCATTGTCGCCGAGGCTTTTGATCGATCAGTCCAAAGGTCCTCGAGTCGTCCCTTTCGCGGTGGGGTGGTACTGCTTGTTCCTATGAATTGGCAAAAGTTGTTGACTAATAATGTATTGGGAGGCACGGTTTATTTGTCAGCGTACGAAAACTTAATCCTCTGAAAAGGCTAAGATCCTCATCCTGTGACTCTTATAAGTTAGCGTTTTTTCTGGAATACGCACTGACGGATAGCCACCCAAGACAAATCGTGATAAAGGGTTAAAATCAAAGTGATGACCTGGTCAGTACCAGCCTGCCGAGCCCTGCAAATCACTGTCAGTACTTTTTTATTTATTTTTTTATTTTAACATTAATTTCTATTTACTTTTTATTAAGTAAGATGTAGATTAGTTTAAGAAAGCATTACGAAATGACTTTTGTGTCACCTGGGTTTTAGTAATACTCCTCCTCATCCGTCGAAATCCGTTCTTGATTCTTCGAGTAGAGTTTCTTTCAAGTAGGAGAGTAGTCTATCTGGTTTGAATTTTACTTCTGTTAAAATTTCAACGGCTTCATCCTATAGTTCTTGCAGATCTTTCAGAAGGAGATTGGCGCAGTGCCTGTATTTAAGGTGGCTCCGGTGTTGTTCGACGACGGGGAGACACCGGCTATTTTCCAGTGTCAAAAAGATTGGAATTCTGGAATTGCATTGACCCTCATCCAATGACTCTGATGATCTAGGAATTCGAAAAGATGCATTAGCAGATAGCTAATGCCATCCAAAAGAAATCAGGATAAAGGGTTAGGATTAAAATCTGACAGCCATCCCAACGCGAGCTTAGTGTTGGGAGATTCAGCGATCTACGCTGCGAGAATTAAGCTTAAGTATCTCAGCTACCTCTCTTTTTGGTGTTGCCTTCACAAGATCAGTTGAACGCCGAGACTAGGTCGATTTATCGGCTCTTGGTGGCTAGTAATTTTCTATAACAGTGAGGTAGCGGTTTGTGTTGATACGATCATGGTAGGGCCGAGATCGCACTCTGAGCAAATAGATTGAAAAGTATTCAGGTAATTGAAATTCCTTAGGGGGATAATGCATATATTGCACCGGCTATCTCAGAGCGAGGAAGAGTAATCACCAGTGGTTTGAGGTTAATATGACAGAGATTCAGGCAACAACCTTTAGTAGGCTCTCACGATTAGTATTAACTGGTATCATGATTTTGATCGCCGTACTTATTTTACTATTTGTTGGTGTTTTTTCTGCCGAATCCAAACAAATAGATTTAACATCTATCAATAAATCGGACTATAATAATAATGAATATCCTAATTTTTTTACCAAAGAACTCCCACCTGTAATCATAGATGATGATGATGCCGAACTAATTTCGACAACGTTCACAGTAAAAAATGATAGAGAACGGGCGATCACTTTTTCTCCTGTGAGGATGTCTTGTTCATGTCAGGATGCTGAACTCAGTAAGCAAACTTTACAACCGGGCGAATCGACGATACTGCGCATGGGACTGAGACCCGCGACCCGATCAGGTGCTCAAAAGATCACCTGTGCTATCGATGAAATAGGTGGCGATACAAAAACGTTCGAACTTCGGACTACGATCTATCGAAAAGCCCAATTTTCAGAACCGGTGATTCATTTCGGAATGGTTGATCCTTTATCAGTATACGAGAAGTCGTTCGCGATCACATTTGCAGCGACTACCGAAACACAACTACCGAAGAATATCGTTTTCTCATCTCAAGGTACCGTAATATCGAAAATAAATGAGGTCATAGAGCCAATGAAGGATGGCTGTTGGGTCAAGCGGATATCCGCCACTAGCAAACTGATAGCACCGACGGAACTCGGATCAGGCGGATCGAATTTGACGGCTACATACTCAATCGGTACAGAATCGCCGCAAATGCAATCTATCCAAGTCGATTGGTTTGTCCGATCGCCGTTTTCTGTCAGTCCATCTCGAGTAGGGATACTGCCTGCCGAAGTTAAAGACGCAAAGCAAAGCAAATCAGACGCAACCTTCAAATTCGGTCTTCAACAAATAAACCCTTCAAAATAACTAAAATTATCAGCCCACATTCATCAATTCAGGCAAAAGTAATCAACAAAGATGAAACTCTTGCAATGATCGAAGTAACTATATTGACGAACACTTTAGCTGATTTTCAATATGGCGACCTGATAATTGAAACCGACAATCCAAAAGCACTTACAGTTACGATACCCGTAGCCATAATGCCTAGTTAATAAAAAACCTTTTTACTCATCAAGGGGACATCAGATGGCAAACGCAAGAACTACGGTGACAGCATGGAGCGTGATCGCAACGGGAGTTTTGCTCATTGCAGCCTCCGCGTCAAACGCAACCGATTGGCCCACCTTGGGAACTGCGACAACTTTTGTTAGGAATAGATGTATCCAACAAGACCCATACTCTAACGGCGGTAGTTGCACGCATTATAATTATTGCATTGCTAGAAATAACACAGATCCAAACTTAACTGGGGTGTGCCCAGGATTTCCGAATATGAAACGAACTGATTTTCGTTCATATGGCTATTGCGTTTTGGATGGACTTGAAAATGGAGGTAGCAGCTGCGATCAATATACTAATCCTGTTTGCGCTCGAATTACCTTTTATGAGAATGCAGGTTGTACTAGTATGTCAACCTGTAATATGTGGGTGATCATCAATGGCAACGCCTGCCTCGCGCCTGTCGCTGTTGCCCCTCCGCCTGCTGATTGATAAAGTTAATTAATTTCTAGGGCAGTAATATTTGCAACTTCAAGCATGGATACTCTATGAAATACAATTGGCCCTTTCGCGACTGCGGTACCGTTGTCGCAATCTGCATTTTACTTGTCTTGTGCCCGAATATTTGCCATGCACTTTCTGATGATGAGCAAATCACTCGGTCGGCAATAATAGGATATTCATCTAATATTGAGTCGTTTTCGTTTTACACAGTTAAATTCCAATTCACATCTGCAAA
This sequence comes from Telmatocola sphagniphila, assembly GCF_018398935.1. GTDB lineage: Bacteria > Planctomycetota > Planctomycetia > Gemmatales > Gemmataceae > Telmatocola > Telmatocola sphagniphila. Next base: position 4,411,698 of record NZ_CP074694.1, read on the forward strand.
ATCTTCAACTCATGAAGATGCTATACAAGGAAAGTGGGAAGGCGCAAAGTCATATATTGGCGTTCATACTGTGGATGGTGAATTCGAATCTTACGAACACGATGGAAAACCTCCACCTAAAATATCGGCCCCTTCAAATGGCAAAGCAAAAGGTGGTGTGTTTTTCCAACAAATAAATGACTTTATGGAAGAAAAGTATATTCGATCTCCATCGGGCACAGCAAAGTATACTCGGGGTATTGATGCTATTAACTTGCGGCGGTTAGATACTGATGACCCATTTGACTTTGCGACGCCACTATCGATGGGATTTTTAGGCCACCGATTTACACGTGGCCCAGACAAACTTTTGCAAGATAAATCAAATTTTGAACCTTCATTCTTGGGGAGAATGGAAAGAAATGGTAAGCACTTGATCGGCGTGCGTTTTACTGAGCCTAGATACGGTCAAATTCACGATTTCTTTTTCGATCCGACTCAAGGCTTCTTGGTCGCCTATTATGAACTTCGCGTGGATAATAAATTGAATTGCCGTGCTCTATTATTAGAGGCTAAGGAAGTAGCACCGAATCGATGGTTTCCAATGCGGACGATGATGATTTACGAACCCTCATTAGCCGGTTCAGGCAAATGTTTAGTCTATGAGATCAAAACACTCACCCTTGATGTAGACCGTCGACCAAAACCTGAAGATATTTCATGTAGTTTTCCCGCAGGTACTCAAGTATTTGTTGTCGGTGAGAAAGGTTTGTTCTATTTAAAACAAAACGAGACAGTTACGGCGTATGGTTTGGCAGAATTATTCGATAAAGTTGATAAATCGACAAAATTATCTGTCATGGATACCGCACTCATCGCTCAGCGCCCAAATTTTAAAAGGCAAATTTGGTTTTCGCTTTTTGGTGCTCTTCTCGTCCTCATTGGAGGGGTTTGGTTATGGCTCCGCAAAAAGCAAAACACAAATGCGTAAGCCGATTAGGTATTACCCTTCTCGAGCTTCTTGTTGTGATTTCAATAATTACTGTTCTTTGTGGATTACTGTTATCCGGCATTCAAAATGTTCGCAGTGCTGCAACACGCTCCGATTGTCAAAATCGAATGAGGCAAATCGGTCTCGCTCTTCACCAGTATCACTATTCCAATTTAAGCTTCCCGGCCGGAGTTACAAATCGGAACGACCCATACCTCTATCTAAGTTGGAATGCCCGCATTCTCCCTTATCTGGAAAGAAACGATCTTTGGCAGCAAACGGTTCAAAACTATGCAAAAAGCCCACTAACATTATTAAATCCTCCTTACCATGTTACCCTTTCTACACCCGTAGAAGCGTACCGGTGTCCGAATGCTGATCGAATGACCGGTAAAACTCCAGAAGGAGTCGATGTGGCATTTACCTGGTATCTCGGGGTATTGGGAAGTGATGCTACACTTGCAAATGGAGTTCTCTATGCCAATTCAAAAGTTCGATTAACCGATATTAGCGATGGTACGAGTCAGACAATTTTCGTAGGCGAGCGCCCTCCCAGTCCTGATTCGCGATGGGGCTGGTGGTATGCAGGAGTTGGCCAAAATGGCACTGGGTCCGGTGACATGATTCTTGGAGCGGCAGAATATAACAATTCATTTCGACTTCCGGAATGCACTCATGGACCACATCTTTTTAAACAGGGCAAACTCGATAATATGTGCGACACCTTGCATTTCTGGTCTCTCCATCCAGGCGGGGCAAATTTTACCTTTGTTGATGGATCGGTAAAGTTTTTGACATATTCAGCAAACAAAATCCTGTCTGCACTAAGCACCCGTGCGGGTGGGGAATCTTTTGATGTTCCGTGATTCCTTCATCAATTTTTTTGTACCCGAATGGTCAAAAGATAGATCGACGTAAAAGAACCTTGATTTCCCTGCCATGATTCGTTCGTTACGTGCTGATTCTCAGTCGAGCGATGTTAGTTGACAACCTCAGAATACTAACGGTCCGCAGCGTTCTTCATGGCGGGTTCGTTTTATCTTATCACTTATGATGCGCAGCTGTCAGTGCCCGAGAATCAAGATTACCATCCTATTTCGTCGACCTTCTTCGCATTTCTCTAAAAACCATAGAATAACTTGAGAATCTCCGATCCCGGCCCAGCTTCTTTCGGATCCTGGTTTTTCCTGTACCAGCGCCGATTGTCCCAGCACCCTGCTCAAAGAGGAGAACAGAATGCGAACTTTTGCATTTTTTTGGTTCCTACTCCTTACTGTTTCCGGAATTTCCTGCCAACGAAGCAGCCCGCTAGTCGAACAAAAAACCCAGCCCTTCCTCAAAGTGGGCCAGTATCCAGGTAACGTGAATGAAACGGATTGTGAACTCATTAACTGGGATATCGAAGGCAAAGCGCTTACAGAGCTCACTTTCCAACTTTCGGTTATTGCGAATGGTAAGGTAGAAGTCCTCCAAAAGGAAACTTGTTCCTGGAATCAATACATACCGGGTCCGAAGGAAATCACGGGGCGCTTGCACCTCGTGATGCGGGAAGGTGATCCTTTTGGATTGAAGAAAAAAATCTCCCCTATTTTCATTCTGAATCTTGGCCCTCTGGAGCCCGGGACACGCGTCCGTGAACATTCGACCAAAATTCTCGATGCTACAAATCGCGGTGCAACTCATATCCTGCGTGTGGTGACTGGGATGGCTTCTACACAGCCGCGGATTTTTGGAGCCTATTTTGGCGACTTTCTAGGACCATATCCCAGTGACTGTACGCTGGAGGAATTGAAAAAGAACATGATCAACGGCCTTTCTTACTTGGAACTCACCGTGGATTACAAATGACGTGGGCAAGCCTACTCACCCGTGCGCCGGACCACCCAAAAAATTTGTCTACTTCAGATTCCCAGTCGTTGAGATTGGTTCGACAATAGCGAGCTTCTTTCATTTGAATTGACCGATTTTGGCAACCGCGATTCTGGTGGAGGCAGCTTTATGATCACGGCTCTGATTTGTCAGATCGTGCTGCTGGTCTATCACCAGGCTACTACCTTTCTGGATCTCTTCCCCTTCAATGGTGTCCGGAACTACACCCGACACGAGCGACTGGTCGAGATGGGAGTCAACGCGGTACTCATGGGGTTGGCTCCGCTGGGCTTTGCGTTTGACATCCACGCCCTTCAGATCTATGGCGTCATTTACTATTTTTTCCTGTTCCTGACCGAACTGCTCATCTGGTGGGTGCCGTACTTCGTCGTTCCCCAAGGGGTATGGCGTCGGGTTTACAATAACGCACTGGCAATCGGCACTTCCAATTTCGAGCCTGGGGATACGTTGAAGCACTGGATCAATATTCACGAGCGCTTGCACTCGGAGACGATTACGATCTTTCCCCGGCGAGCGGGACGAATCGTACCCAACCTGGAGCACACGATACTGCACCTGTGGACCCTGGTGACGGCCCTGGTCACGCTTCGGGCAGTCTCCGCTTAAGGGAATGGAAACCAGAGGATTACGATTTATGGGCAGCGGCAAGTGGGACTGAAACGGTAGAGCTTGGCAAGGGGCCGGAACTCTTAAAACTGTTGGTACCATTCGATCACGATTCGCGACGGCTGTCTCAGTCGAGAACAATCCCAAAGAACTCGCTATGGCAATTTAATAAAATACACAAATCTTTTGCGTAAAAATGTAAGAAGAAAGATTCTAAAGCTGGTATTCGCACTGGCAGATAGTCAATGCGACCCGCTGTGTTCCCCTCACACCCCCAGCTGCAGACTATGGTGCGAATCGGTGTCCGAAAATTTCTTCAACAATTTCGGCGTCGGGATTTCCTTGAAGCACTCGGTGGCCGGCATCAGATTCTCCTCGAACTTTTCGAATTTGCGCACCAGTTTCGACTCCAGCACAATGTTCGTATTGCTGTCGAACGGAGCCAGCAGACGCATCACATCTTCCAGAGCCCAGGCCACATGCGCTGGACGGCGATAACGACGGCGCGGCTTCTTCTCCAGCAGGCGATGAATGAGCTTCACCAGCGGCTTGGGCAAATCGCCTCGAAGCTGCTCGATCGGCTTCGGCTGGCTGAAGCACTGATGGTATAACTTGTCGACGACCGGCACCGATTCAAAAGGGGCTCGCCCGGCCAGCAAATGGTACAGTGTACATCCCAGGGAGTAGAGATCGGAACGGATCGTGGCCGAGCGCGGATCCTGAATCTGCTCGGGAGAGATGTAATCGGGGGTGCCGATCAGAATGCCCAAGCGCGTCAAATTGCCCGAGTACTGCTGGTGATCGGGCTGAAAACGCGCCAGACCCAGATCGAGCAGTTTAATGTGCTGTTCCCTTTTTGCCAGCAACAGATTGGAAGGCTTGATGTCGCGATGCACCAGCCCTGCCTGGTACAGACTTTCCAGCGCCAGAGCTACCTGCTGAGCAAATTCGCAAGCCCGGGCCACATTCAATGGGCCGCTCTTTTGCAACACCCGACCCAGGTCGATTCCCTCGACCAGTTCCATGGCGTAGTAAATCACATCGCTCACCGCATCGGCATCATAAACCGACACGATATTGGGATGGTTCACCTTACTGAGGGCTCGAATCTCGCGCTGAAATCTTCGCACGGCCAATTCATTGGAGGCCAGTTCATCCCGAATCAGTTTCAGAGCAACCGTCTTCTGGGTCTTCCAGTTGCGAGCCAGGTAGACCTTTCCCATACTACCGGAGCCCAGCGGTTCCAGCAGCGTATAAGACCCCAAAAATAGCTTTCGAGCCTTGTTTTGAACGATCATTTCCAGTTGAAATGGGGTAAGCCAGCCGCGATAGATCAATTCGGAAGCAATGATTCGCGGCTCCTCGCAGAGCGCAAGAATCTGCTCGTTGAATTCTTTGTTTCGTTCCGAGTTCAGGAGCCGTCGATCTGACAACGACTCAACCAAACACTGTAAGCTGAGATCCGACATGATACCAACTCAACCGGCTGTGAGCGGGGGTATTATAATTTATGAGAGATTCATGAGTCCAAGGTATTTTTGATGAATTACCCATTTTTCGAAATAATCGGTTTAACCCGGATAAATCGCATATTAAAACCGACAATAGAATGAGATTTCGGCGGGCTTTTCCCCGCGAGACTTGCCTGACGAAAGGGCGTCTTCTAAATTAGCTATTTAGTTTGAACGAAAATTTCAGGGAATCGGGTTATGGTCGAACGTCGCGCGGAATTGAAGCGTCGCTATCACCGCAAGAAGAAAGTGCCTAAGTTGAAGGCCAAGTTGGAGAAGGCCACCAGCGAGCAGGACAAGGAAAAGCTGATCTACAAGATCCACTCCTTGAGCCCCTGGATTAACCTGGCTCCCGCCAAGCAAGCCTAAGTTCAATTTTTCGACCAGCCGCTGGCTGGTCTTTTTTTTGCCCACAGCCACCCAAGCTATTTGCGACGCAACGAAGGGTTTCCGGAGATGCGTTCTGACAGCCCGCATTCTGGAGACACAACGCATCTCACGATGCGTCGCTAAATGCTTTTCACCACTGAGTGCACAGAGCCCACAGAGATGCTCTGACTTTCGGCGATCCCCCGACTCTCGTTGAAAATGCATCGCATTTTCAACCTCAACCAGTCGATGCAATCTCCCTCGAATCTCCTGTCTTTCTCTGTGCTCTCTGTGGTCTCTGCGGTTGAATTCTTTCTTCAGACATTCAGCACACTACGCATCTCACGATGCGGCGCTAAACAAACGGAATTCCCGCTCACGAGTTGAAAATGCATCGCATTTTCAACCTCAACCAGTCGATGCAATCTCCCTCGAATCTCTTGTCTTTCTCTGTGCTCTCTGTGCTCTCTGCGGTTGATTTCTTTCTTCAGACATTCAGCACACTACGCATCTCACGATGCGGCGCTAAAAGTCACACGAAGGCCCACTATTCCGTGTACAACTTCTCAAAATCCTGCCAAAAACCCGGGTAGGTCTTGGCCACGCACCCGGGATTTTTGATTCGCATCCCCGGGCTGCGTAAACCTAGAAGCGCCAAGCTCATGGCCATGCGATGATCGTTGTAGGTGTTGAACCTCGTAGCTCGGAACTTCTCAACGGGGTATATCGTCAGGCCCTCTTTCCAGATTTCCACTTCCACGCCGGCTCGTCGTAATTCGTTCCCGATGGCCTCGATGCGATCGGTTTCCTTGTGGCGGATATGCTCCACATTGCGGATCTCGGTTTCCTTGTCCGCATAGCAGGCGACCACGGCCAACGTCATCACCGTATCGCTGATCGCATTCATATCGATGTCGATGCCGTGCAGTTTTCCGCCGGTCACCGTGATGCCCGCCGGGTCTTTCTCGACCTGACAGCCCATTTCCGCCAGCGCGTCGGCGAATTTGATATCGCCCTGCAGACTCTGTTCGTTCAGCCCTTCGACGCGAACCGTACCGCCGGTGATGGCCGCGGCCGCGAAGAAGTAGCTGGCCGAGGAAGCATCGGGCTCGACGTCGATCACTTGGCAATTCAACTTTTGATTGCCGGGAATTCCAAACCGCCCACTCGTTGAAGTATCGATTTGAATACCGTTCTGCTGAAGCATCGCAACCGTCATCTGGATGTAGGGTTCGGAAACGATTTCCCCTTCCAATTCGAGAATCGAATCGCCCTGCGCAAACGGCAGCACCATCAGAAGGGCCGAGACGAACTGGCTGCTTAACTCGGCGTTCAGCTTGGCGTGACCGCCCTTTAGTCCCCTGGCATTCAACAGAACCGGCGGGCAACCACTTTGGGTTTCGCTGACGGCATCGACGTTCAATTGCTTCAGACAATCGAGGAGATCCTGAATCGGCCGTTCGCGCATGCGGGCGATGCCATCCAGTCGAAACCGACCTTGACCCAGCGAGCAGAGGGCCGTCAGGAACCGCATGGAGGTCCCCGAGTTGCCGATGAATAGTTCTGCATCTTTTTTCAGAGAATCGGCGGTCGACTTCACGGAAATTCGGTTGACCGGCCAGTCGGTCTCTACGAGGTAGCGGAGCTTCTGAAGGGAGTCGACCATCACTTCGGTGTCTTCGCTGCGCAGTGCGTTGGTCACCGCGCAATCGCCACTCAGCGCCGCCAGAATCAGAGCCCGATTGGTGATACTTTTGGAGCCGGGCACACGCAGAGTGAGTTTCGCCGGGTGGTGCAGCGGGCGAATATCCAGTGCCTGGGGATAGACAAACTCACTCATAAGAAACTCGCATCAGGTAGAGCCCTTCGGGGGGTGCGGTCGGCCCCGCTTCCATGCGATCCTGAGCTTCCAGGATTTTCTTCACGCAATCGACCGGCCAGCGATCCCGGCCAATCTGGATCAGGGTGCCGACTATGGAACGGACCATGTTATAAAGAAACCCATCGGCTTCGATATCGACCCAGATGAATTCCCCTACCCGGTTCACGGAAATGTGCAGGATAGTGCGAATGCTGGTATTGCGGTTAGGCCAGTTGGTTTCGAAGCTGTGAAAGTCGTGGGTGCCGAGAAAAGCCTTGCAAGCCTCGGCCATTTTACGGGCATCGAGCCGATGCTTGCAGCGGAAGGCATACTTCCGCATAAAGGGATTTTTCAGCGGGCTATCGAGAATGATGTAGCGATACAGCTTACGTACGGCGTGCCGGGACGAATCGAACGAGTAATCGACTTCGCTCGCCTCGCGAATGCAAATATCTTCAGGAAGCTTGGTAGTGACGGCCCGCAAAAAAGCGTCCGGAGTAAGCCGACTCGAAGTCCGAAAATTGGCGACCTGGCCGACGGCGTGCACCCCGGCATCAGTCCGGCCACTGCCTAAAACGTGAACTTTCTCGCCCGTGATTTCCTTGATCGCGTTCTCGAGCGTTTCCTGCACGGTCCGACAGTCGGGCTGGGTTTGCCAGCCCTTGAAGTCGGTTCCATCGTAGCTCAGAACGAATTTGATGTTCCGCATCGCCGCTTCATTTCACGATTCCGCGGCGGATCAATTCCTCGGCGACTTGAACCGCGTTGGAGGCCGCGCCTTTTCGCAGGTTATCGGCCACGACCCAGAGGTTAAGGGCGTTGATATTTCCCGGATCTTGACGCACCCGGCCGACAAACGTGTGATCCGATCCGGTGGCGTGCACCGGCTGAGGGAATTCGCCCTTGAGCTCATCCATCAGAATCACGCCGGGGGCCGTCGCCAGCGCGGCCTTGGCCTGCTCGACCGAGATCGGTTCGAAGAATTCGACATTGATCGATTCGCTATGGCTGATTTTCACCGGCACGCGCACACAGGTCGGGGAAATGCCGATCTGGCTGTCTCCGAGGATCTTGTGCGTCTCGTTGATGACCTTGTTCTCTTCCTCGGTGTAGCCGTTGGGATCGAGCGTCCAGTCGAGCGTCACGACGTTCCCGGCCAGTTGAGCGCGGTGAGCCGTCGGCTTGGGGACGCTTTCGCCGCGGACCCACGGCCCGAGTTGTGCATCGAAATCGGCGAGTCCCTTGGCCCCTTTGCCGGAGGAGGACTGATAGGTGGAGATAATGATGCGCTTGATGCGCGAAATTTTTTGTAAGGGTTTCAGGGCAACGCACAAGGGAATGGCCACGCAGTTGGGGTTGGCGACGATTCCCTTGGGGATGTGGTCGAGCTCTTCGGGATTGACTTCCGGCACCACGAGGGGAACCTGCGGATCCATACGCCAGGCCGAGGAGTTATCGACCACTATCGCGCCATGTCGGGCGGCGATCGGGCTCATTTCCTTGCTGACGGAAGACGGCGTGCTCGAAAGAACGATCTGCACCCCGGCGAACGCTTCGGGACGGATCAGTTGAACGGTATGTTTCTCGCAGGCGAACTCGATCTGTTTACCGGCCGATTTCTCGGAAGCCAGGAATTTGATCGATTTCAGAGGGAATTGACGTTCCAGAAGGACCCTTCGCATCAACTCGCCTACCGCACCGGTAGCGCCGACAACCGCCACGTTCACAGACACGTTCGCACCTCTTGGAAATTATGCGGGCGAAGAGTTTATCTTAGAGGAAAAGTCCGATTTGTCTGAGGCAAGGTTCGCGTTCGGAGAGCGCAATACAGGATTGAGGCGGTCTATTTGGAAGGAAGCTGGGCTGAGCGATAAAAGTAGTGGCCGCCGGTCAGATGCGGTAGACCTTCAGGCGGTTCAGAAGCTTGCGGGTGCCCAAGTGGCTTCGCACGGCTTCCTGGGCAGCCTGCTTGGCGGTGTAGCTGGGAACCGATCCTTGCAAAACCACTTGATCTTCCGATTCCTCTACCAGGACATCGGTGCTTTCGACAACGGTTTCGCGAAGAACTTTTAGGATGGCGCTGTCGGAGGTGGTTGGTAAAAAGGTTGCCGCGTTCATGGTGAAACTCCTAGTGAAGAACGGCCGGTTTAATTGCAAGCCTTTGCGTAAACCGTATTACCCAACCTTCGCAATTGACGTTACTATCGGCAAAATGGGATAAGCAACTGTATTGCGTAGTCGGAAAAGTAATAACTTTCAGATTAGAACGCGCCTATTGCGGGAACGCAATTGCAATTTGGCGGAATCTGAATGAATTTATGGAAAAAAGGGGATGGGCGGACAATAGGGGTTATAGGACTACGCTGGTGCTCGTTAAAGGCGGCAAAAAAGAGGCCTGCTGATTGCTGGATGCTCGGCCACCCGGTAGTGGAGATGCAGATTCGATTTGCTTGAAGATTCCCACCAGTTCTATTAAAACAATCTCAAATTCAATTTATCTTCGTAGCTTTTTCCATCAGTTTTTTTCGGGGAGTTAGCCATGAGATACCCACTCTTATGTTTGGCCTTATTATTCAATTTGTTCGCCTGCGTCGCCTTCGCTCAGGACGATGCCGTTGCCAAAAATCTCGATGCGGCCAAGGATCGCTACGACAAGGCACTGCGGGAGTGGTACACCTCGGTTAGCAATTGGCTCGACCAGCGTGAGGAAGCAGCCCGAAAAGAAAGCAACAATAAGACGGCCGAGTTGATCAAGTTGGATCGACAAGCTTTTCTGGACAAAGATGAAACTCCCGAATCATTACCGAATCCCCTCAAACAGGATATTTCCGACGCACGCAAGACTTTGATCGCGGCCTACGAAACGGCCATCAAAGAGTATACTAAAGCCTCTAAAGATACCGAAGCCACGGCCGTCGAGAAAGAACTGGCCGCATTCAAAGCGAAGATCGCGGTCAGTAATGGAGACCCCCTCCGTCGCAAGCTCAACGCAGCCAAGGCGACTTACATCTCCGAAATGGAAAAGTATCTGAACGCATCCCGGGACTGGTTCGAGCATCGGGAAGAGGCGGCTCGAAAAGACGGTAACAAAAAGCTCGTAGATCAGATAAAAGCCGAGTGGCTGCTTTTCCATGATAAGGGTGACTTGCCCAAATCGGCTCAGCCTCCTTTGAGCTTAAAAGCCAAGTCGCTCCGCACGGCCCTGGAGAACAGCTTCACGTCGGTCGTGAAAGAGTACAAGAAACTCAAGAAGGACGAACTGGCGACTGCGGCCGAGAAGGAGCTAAAGGAAGTTGCGAATTGGAAGCTGACGGTAGAGGCGGTGGCTGCGATCACGCGGGAAAACAACGAGGAAAAGATCCAGAAACAGTTGCGAGAGGAGATGAAACCGGCGGTTAAATTGCCCGAAGGTTACAAACTAGTTTGGAATGACGAATTCGACGGGACGAAAGTAGACGTTGAGAAATGGAATTTAAAAAGAGATAATTGGGTCGGACATCCGGTATCAAAAGATTCGATCTACCTGGATGGTAAGGGGCACATGATTCTGGAAATTAAGAAAATCAATCAGGCCGTGTTCGGCGGTTTAGCGATGTCTAATGGCAAATGGAAATATGGTTACTTCGAAACACGAATGCGAACCCAACAATTGAAAGGCCATTTTGCAGACTTTGCTTTACTAGGAGATCGTGTGGGATGGATTAGCATCTTTCACTATGTAAAAGCTCCTGAGGAACCGATTGGTGGTAAGACTATTCAGTTCAGCCATGCTAATGGTGGAACAACCAATTTTGTACCCAAGCTCGAAACTTATCTCAAGCAAATTTCCAGTATAAAGGCATTTCAAGGGATTGGAGAAGATTACCATATTCATTCTCTTCTCTGGACGGAAAAGGAATGCGTTTTCTACCTGAATGGCATTGAAATTCTTCGGGCACATGACCCCAAAATTAACGATGAATTGGCTATCGAACTGCTACTTTCGGAAGACAGGAACGATCTTGCAGCACAAGACAATCGTAAGCCTCCCTATCTGATGTCAGTCGACTACGTGCGGGTTTTTCAGAAGCCCTGAGCAATAAATGGGAGGGGGCGCTGAATTGGGAATGACGCACTGGCGGAGCCAGTGCCACGCAAAGTCTTTTTGGTTAATAGGTTATGACTATTATTCGTGTACACTGGCATAGCCATTGGCACGCAACTTTTTTCATCAGTTTTTTTCGGGGAGTTAGCCATGAGATACCCACTCTTATGTTTGGCCTTATTATTCAATTTGTTCGCCTGCGTTGCCTTCGCTCAGGACGATGCCGTTGCCAAAAATCTCGATGCGGCCAAAGATCGCTACGACAAGGCACTGCGGGAGTGGTACACCTCGGTTAGCAATTGGCTCGACCAGCGCGAGGAAGCAGCCCGAAAAGAAAGCAACAATAAGACGGCCGAGTTGATCAAGTTGGATCGACAAGCTTTTCTGGACAAAGATGAAACTCCCGAATCATTACCGAATCCCCTCAAACAGGATATTTCCGACGCACGCAAGACTTTGATCGCGGCCTACGAAACGGCCATCAAAGAGTATACTAAAGCCTCTAAAGATACCGAAGCCACGGCCGTCGAGAAAGAACTGGCCGCATTCAAAGCGAAGATCGCGGTCAGTAATGGAGACCCCTCCGTCGCAAGCTCAACGCAGCCAAGGCGACTTACATCTCCGAAATGGAAAAGTATCTGAACGCATCCCGGGACTGGTTCGAGCATCGGGAAGAGGCGGCTCGAAAAGACGGTAACAAAAAGCTCGTAGATCAGATAAAAGCCGAGTGGCTGCTTTTCCATGATAAGGGTGACTTGCCCAAATCGGCTCAGCCTCCTTTGAGCTTAAAAGCCAAGTCGCTCCGCACGGCCCTGGAGAACAGCTTCACGTCGGTCGTGAAAGAGTACAAGAAACTCAAGAAGGACGAACTGGCGACTGCGGCCGAGAAGGAGCTAAAGGAAGTTGCGAATTGGAAGCTGACGGTAGAGGCGGTGGCTGCGATCACGCGGGAAAACAACGAAGAGAAGATCCAGAAACAGTTGCGAGAGGAGATGAAACCGGCGGTTAAATTGCCCGAAGGTTACAAACTGGTTTGGAATGACGAATTCGATGGCACCAAAGTGGATGCTAGCAAATGGAACTCGGACAGGGACAATTGGAATGGACTTCCTCTTTCAAAAGATTCTGTCTATCTGGATGGAAAGGGGCATGCGAATATTGAGTTGAAGCGGGTGAACCAAACACTTTTCGGCGGATGTTTGACTTCAAAAGTTAAATGGAAATATGGTTATTTCGAAGCGAGGATGAGATCTCAACAACTTGATGGCCACTTTGTGGGCTTATCTTTGTTGAGTGAAGTCACAGATTGCATAGATATCTTCCACTACACAAAAGGCGCTGAACAACCCCTTGGTGGAATCGTCCTCAATTCGAGCCAACCTAACATGGGCAAAATTGACTATCTCCCCAAGTTAGCATCCTATGCCAAGCAAAATACCAAGCTAAAAGCCACTCAAGGACTCGGAGAAGACTACCATATTCACTCTTTACTTTGGACCGAAAAGGAATTCATCTTCTACTTGAACGGCATAGAAATTTATAGGACAGAAGCTGTAAAAATTATTAAAGAGTTAAAAGTAGAAATCCTTTTTGATGGAGTTCGATATGACCCTTCTGGTAATAGCGAGCGCAAGCCTCCCTATCTGACGTCAGTTGACTACGTGCGGGTTTTTCAGAAGCCCTGAGCAATAAATGGGAGGGGGCGCTGAATTGGGAATGACGCACTGGCGGAGCCAGTGCCACGCAAAGTCTTTTTGGTTAATAGGTTATGACTATTATTCGTGTACACTGGCAGTGCCACGCAAGTCTTTGTTTGGTAATAGTTTAAAACTAGATTTCGTTCACATCTCGGCGAAGTTTTGCAGCATCTTCAAACCGACGTTTTGACTCTTCTCCGGGTGGAACTGCGTGGCAAACAGGTTATCCCGCCAGATCGCCGAGGTAAACGGCTTCGGGTAACAGGTCTCGGTGATCGTCAAATCATCTTCCATCGGCTTCACATAATAGGAATGCACGAAGTAGACATCGGGCTCGGGTGGAAGGCCTTGGAACAACGGACAATTTCGCAGGATCTTGATCTGATTCCAACCCATATGCGGCACTTTTAAGCCCGGCTCGGCTGCAAAACGCACGACCTCGCCCGGGAAGATATCCAGACCGGCGTGCAGGCCATCCTCGCTACTGCGCGTGAAAAGCATCTGAAAACCTAGGCAAATGCCCAGAAACAACCGGCCCTCGGCAATATGCTCGTCGATGAGTTGATCGAGCCCCGTTTCGCGCAGCTTGGCGATGGCATCCTTGAAGGCTCCCACGCCGGGCAGTACCAGCTTTTCCGCTTCGGCTAACTCATTCAGGTCGGAAGTGACCACCGCCTCGTGCCCGACCCGCTCGAACGCTTTCTGGACACTGCGGAGATTAGCCATTCCGTAATCGACAATCGCAATTTTCGCCATGCTCTTACTTTCCCGCCGGCTCTTCGGGCCCCCGATTCAACACGAATGTCACCAGAGGCGTGATGACCAGAATGCCGCCCGACATAAACACTGCCAAGGCTCCCAGAATGAAGGGAGAGAACAGAATGTCCTGAAGTTCACGCCCCAGCCAACGCCAACTGAACCAGGTGATCAAAGTCCCGAGCACTAACCCCGGCCCGAACGGAAATCCCTCCTCCTGATCCTTCTTCTTGAAGATTTCCAGTGGCAAATTGATGAACAGTGCCGCCAGACAGCCGACGAAGAAGCTGATAATGGTCATCTGCCAGCCGAGGAAGGCCCCAACCATCATCATCAGATCGGCATCGCCCAGCCCCAAGGGTTCCCGGCCCAGCACAATCATAAACAGAAAACGCACGGCCCGGACAAAGAACATCCCCGCCAGAGCCCCGGCCAGAGCATTCGCCAGACCGAGTTGAATACTGCCCGGGGGCAGAAATTCGGGCAGCGGCCCCCAAACCGGCCACGCAGTCAGCCCGGCCGGGATCAGGCCGTGCAGTTCCGGCATGAACCAACCCTGATTGTTCGGCAGGCCCGCGGCCACCATTGGATTATTCGGCCAGGGCCAGGGGAGCAGAGTCGTGAAGATCAGGCCGAAGACAGTGCCCGGGAGGGTGACCGTCAGCGGAATCAGCTTGTGGTCAATATCGCACCAGGTGGCCACGATGAGATAGCTGAGGAACAGGGCATCCCGAACGAACAGAACCAGCATCTGCCAGGGGATATCGCCATGTTCCAGACGATATTTGTGAGTTTTGATGAAGGGAATACCTTCAACGTTCCAGTGAAATTCGACATAGAAAAGCAGCGCGAATAGAGTGCCGGTCATCAACTCGATCCACATATACCGGCTGGAATAGGGCACGCCGCAATGACGGCACTTACCGCGCGAGATAATGTAGGAGAGTACCGGGATGTTGCTCCAGCCGCGCAGCGGCGTCAGGCAGTTCATGCAGCGTGAACCGGGCCAGAGAATGCTCTTTTCCAGCGGCAGCCGATAGATGCAGACGTTCAGCAGGCTACCGATGATGGTGCCCAGAACGAAAGCGCAAATCAGGAAATAGGGTTCGAAGACGAAAAGCGGGAATCCCATGCTTCCAGAATAGCAGCGGCAACGCGGTCCGGGAATAAGGAGTCACATGAAATTTGAAGATCGGCCAATTGTGTGTAGAGCGGCGTGCGAATATCCAGCATTTGCTGAATTTCGGACAATCCGCCGCCAGCAAGGTTCGGCCGACGGTCCGCTGTGGTCATATCGGCGTGAATCCGGCCGAATAACGTCTCCGGGCTGGCACTCAGCCAGACCACGAAGCCGGTATTCTTCATAATTTTCCGATTTTCTTCCCGGAGAACGATGCCGCCGCCGGTGGAGATGACCGTTTTGTGTTCCCGGCTCAGTTCGAGAAGATTTTCCGACTCCCGATCGCGAAAGGCCGGCTCGCCCTGTGCGGCGAAGTATTCCCGAATCGTCGTCTGGTGCTTCTGTTCGAAAAGGGTATCGGCATCGACATAGCGCCAATTCAAATGCTGCGCCAGAAGGGGGCCGACCGTGCTTTTGCCCGAGCCGCGATAACCGATGAGATAAATGCGATCCTTCATACCACGGCTCCCGCAAGGATGCCCGCTTCGCCCGGAACGGCCAGAAAAGGAGTCTGGCAGTTCTCGCAGGTGATCAATCGCTGCTTCCAGAGGAGTTCGTGGTAAGCGTCCTTCTCCTGCTGCTGATAATACTCGACATAATGCTGGAACGTTTCAAAGTAGTAGTCGGTCCAGGAGTGCAATTTGCGAACAATTTCCTTGGGAACTTTGGGAGAGACGGTGAACTTGACATCGTCGATTTTCTTCTTGTCGAAAAACAGCCCTTCTTCGCAAAGCACAATGGCATGTTCAGCCGTTCCACCCAGAGCTTCCGAGCGCTGAATCATCATCAACAGATCGGGTTCCTTGAGGAGGATCTGGGAGAGTTCGCCTTCCGTCCCTGCCAGCGAGAAGACCGTTTCGACTTCGCCGAGGGTCTTCCAGTCGTAGACTTTGCCTCGTTTCCAGAGCGTGTAAAGGTTCCAGAGTCCCGATTCATTTTCGCTGGCGATGGCCTGACCCAGACTGGGGTAGAGTTTTCCCATCAAATGCAATTTTCGCGGCTGCCAGCCGACTTCGAACCATTTCTGGCAGAGCAGGACGCGCAGCCGGACGCGAACTTCGCGGTCTTCGGTCGCGCGGGGCAGCATCTGCAGTACTTCATCCGCATAAGCTAGCGGCAATTCTCCTGAAGCGACCGAGGCAATGTGATCGAGGAGGCGCAGGACTAACGCAACTGCAGTGATATCCTCGACCTGCAGCATCCGCAGCGTGCTGGATACCATCAGCCGGTACATCCGGGTGTTGCCGTTCTCCTCCATGCGGGAGTTGACGGCATTGGCACAGATTTTTGTCTGTCGCAGAATTTCCCCGAAGCGGACAATCGGCATCCGCTGGTGCGATTCAAACAGACAGATCTCATAGACCATGGCCATTTGCTTGACGTTGAAAGCATTGGCGTGAAACTGCGGGGCGGCCTCTTCCCAGAAGGCTTCCACCAGTTCCTGATCCTGGTCGATTTTCTTATCAGCGCGGTTATTGATGAGCCACAGGGGAACCGCCGACACGATCAGACTGATGAGGATCAGCACGACGTGATTGCCATGAATATTCGAAATGAATAAGGCCAGCAGCAGACCAGCGATCAGGACCGGCATCGTCGTGAGCCAGATGTAGGCCCGAGAGGATAATTCGCTGACCAGCACCATACGCTTGGGTCGATTGTCGCCAGGGTATTCGAGCAGATAGCGGTCGTAGAAATAGGTTTCGTCCTTGCGGAGTTCCCAATTGGTCCAGACGATACGGTCGCCCTCGCGCAGTACGCTGGGAGGTACGGCGGCCTCCACCAGCACGGCTTCGCGGGCGCACTTCGGACAGACCGTAATTTGGCGAACGGGATACGGCATCTATTCAATCAGTTAGGCGATTCGCATCCGCTGGAGCGGAGAATCAGTTGAAGGCAGCGGTCTTCGAAGAAGGGCTTCGACCACTTCCCCGAGCCGTTTCACAGCGGCTTCCAGCAGGGCTTTACCGGTCTCGGCCGTGGCGAATTCCGGATAGCCGACGGCTCCCTGCCGGGTGCACTGGCTCATATCCTCGGCTACGTAAACACCCCGGCAGGCCTCGTCGCGGTATCGGGTGTCGTCGTTGCGGATGCGATCGGTTCGCACCAGATCGGGACGAAGAGCCATAATCATCGAGGTTTCGTACTCGCAGGCGTGGCCCATCTTTCGGCGCGGCCCCTGCCCCAACTCGGCGAATTCCGCCTCGGCCACTTCCCAGTAGGTGGCCGCCGTCATCAGTCGGTCGGGGAATTCCGGTTGCAGCCGTTGCAAAGCCACCTTCATCGTATCGATGTTCCCGCCATGCCCGTTGAGGATCATAATTCGGGTGAACTGACTCTTCAGGACGGAACGAATCAAGTCGCCCACCAGATCGATATGGCGATCAACCTGCGCCGAGAGTGTTCCGCCAAACGGCAGATGGTGATCGCTGGCTCCCAGCCATTGCGTCGGCAGCAGGAGCACCTTTGCCTGCAAGGCGCGTTCCAAACCCTCGGCAATAGCCGTCGTCAGAATCGTATCTGTAAAAACCGGCAAATGCAAACTGTGCTGCTCGCAGGCGGCTATAGGGATAACCACCACCACCCCGTCGCACGGGATCTCCTGAATATCGGGCCAGGTCAGATCGACGAAACGCATGTGCTAATTCCTTTCGCTTTTCCGCTCCAAGGAATAACATAGGGACAGGGAAAGGATTTCGAATATGAAGAATTGTTGGCCATTACTCGCACTCCTCTTTTGTGCCGGCTGCAATCGCAACGATGTGGAAATCGTGATCAAAATCGGTTCTATCGTCTCCGAACGGACCAACGCCGTTCTCGAAAAAACTCCTCGTTTGAATAATCCCCTTCAAGCAAAACTTAGCAAAAAAGAGCGGGTAAAAATCCGCTTAGAATCGGAAAAGGCTCTGGCCAATTGCAATTTCGAAGTCTTCGAGACCGAACGAGGTGTGCGAATTAAGGGCGAGGTTCCGGACGAAGCCTGCAAGTCGACTGCTCTCGATCTGTCCCGGGGCACGGTGGGTGTGGAAGAGGTGGAAGACGAATTGACGGTAGTGAGCAAATCTTCGGATTCGAAGTGAATCTTATCAGTTCCACTTGGCGACCATGGAGGTCGCCTGGTTCAGTATTTTGCTGATCGCCTGGGCGTCGCTGGCCCCGGGTACCAATTCCAGATATTGCTTCAAATTATCGATGGCCGCCCCGTAACGAAGCAGTTGCACCTGACACAGCCCGAGATCTCGCTTCTGATGCGGATCGGCCGGTAGGAGAATCTTCAGCCGTTCGATGACTCGGCCGCAGCGGAGGAAATCTCCCTTTTCGAGATAGATTCCCTTCAGGTTGTTCAGCATTCGGACCACGATTTCGCCGGGTAAGGCGGTTTGGAAAGTGTCCTGAGTCACCGTGAAGGGCTTACCGGTAATCCGCTCGATCAACTGTTCGCACTCGGTAATGTCGAGTATCCGGCCGTCGTTGAACGGATCGAAAAATATAATTTCGTCCTCGTATTGAGCTCGGGCAATGAAATGTCCGGGCAACGCCACCCCGAGAATGTTCATCCCGGCCCGCTGTCCGACGCTGATGGCCAGCGCTGAGAGAGTGATCGGAATGCCTAGCTTCCGATGCATCACTTCGTTCATGTAGCTGTTGCGAGGGTCGTAATAGTCTTCCTGGTTGCCGGTGAAACCGAGTTCCCCGAAGAGAAACTGGCAGAGTTCCAGGACTTTGGTTTCGAGGGAGTGCACGCCGCGCAATCGGGGCCGGAGCGTCGCCGCGTAGGTGTCCAGACGTTCCACCAGCGGGTGCACATCCAGATTGGGATATTCGTCGGTCGATAGAAGTAGATTGATCTCCGTCACATCGACGGGAGTTTCCGGCTCATCGGCGAGCAAATGCAGAAGGGGTTCAAGATTCATTTAAGGGGTTGGCGCGACTTGTATCGCGCCAACCTTTCACAGTTTAGACTAACGGATCGATCTCCCATCCCTTGCGGGCGGCGAGCTTGATGTACTGGGCGGCTTCGGGGCAATTGGTGCAGGTCAGCTTTTCCGCATCCCACTGCAGCGGCTTGCCGGTACGAATCGCCACGTTGCCCAGCAGAATGGCTTCGGTCAGAAGGCCCGCATAGTCGAAGTTGGAGAAAGCCAATTCGGGTTTGCTCGCCTTGATCGCTTCAATCCATTCTTTCTTCTGACCATCGTCGCCGCCGTTGTTCTTGGTCAACTTCTCAGGAGTCCTGAGATTCATGCCCTGAAACTCCGCTTCGGGGAAGATGTGGAAATCGGCACCGTAGTCGTTCGGGGAATAGAGAATTCCCTTGTCGCCGACGATGATCGAGCCGCTATCCACCAGCTTTTCATTCGGACGGAGAACTTTGGCCAGAAGATCGGCGGGAGGCAGAACCTTGTTGCCCGAGTTCTTATTATCCTTGTCGATATTCTTCTTGCCTTCGTACCAGTTGAAGGTGATCGGTCCGCGACTTCCAACCGCGGGGAACTCGAACTTGATCTGCGCCCATGAGGGGCAAGTTTCGGGGTTCACATCGCCCGCTTCAGCGACGATGCTGGTCGGCGAGGTCAGCTTCAAGCCCATGAACGCCAGGTTGGCGGTGTGGCAGGCCATATCGCCCAGGGCACCGGTTCCGAAATCCCACCAGCCACGCCAGTTGAAAGGGTGATAGCCGGGAGCGTATTCGCGATCGGATGCTGGCCCAAGGAAGAGATCCCAGTGGACCGTATCAGGAACGGGGGTTTTGCCCAATCGAGCAGTCACCCAGGGAGCTTGCGGCCAGATAGGACGGTTGGTCCAGACGTGAACTTCGGTGACTTTACCGAGTTTACCTTCCTGGATCAATTCGACGCCGCGACGCAGAACATTGGCCGCCGTTCCCTGGTTGCCCATCTGGGTGCAGACACCATGCTTTTTGGCTAGAAGTCGCATCTGGCGAGCTTCGAAGACGCTGTGGGCCAATGGCTTCTGGCAGTAAACATGCTTCTTCATGTTGATGGCCGTGAGGCTGGCCAGAGCATGCGTGTGGTCGGGAGTACTGACCGTCACGGCATCGATATCCTTGCCCATTTCGTCGAGCATTTTGCGGAAATCGTTATATTTTTTGGCGCTGGGGAACTTGTCCGAAGCGCCGCCGAGGTGACCACCGGTTTCATCGATATCGCACAGAGCGACAACTTCGCTGAGTTTGCCAGCTTGTTCGATATCGCTGCGGCCCTTGCCACCAACGCCGATACCGGCCAAATGAACTTTACCATTAGGTCCGCTGGCCGCGCGAGCAGCGGAGTTAGCGTTTGCCGTTAAAAAGTAGCCCAGTCCGGCGGCCGTGGTGCCGACGAAGGACCGTCGATCAATGTGCTCAAAAACCATGGAGAGAGCTCCTGACAAAAGGTGGGATAATTGAGGTGTAATCTATGCCAACGGAGAGTTCGTTGCAACAAAAAAGCCCGAGTACCCGGCGCAAATTGTTGCTCGAGTCCGTTAAAACAAGGTGCATTTGTCAACGAAAAGTCATCGTCCCGACTTCAGCTCAGGAATTCGACTTTGCTGATCATCTCGGGAAAAAGGCGTTGCGTCCAAGGGCTTTGGCCCGGTATCAGCGCGACGTAAGCTGTCGGAATCTGATCGATTTTGGGGAACAGCCGCGGCGAAGCCCAGTTCCCCAGCCGATGAATCGATTGAGTTGGGCGCCGCTGGTCAGAAAGTAGACAATCGGCCGGGTCGTCAAACAGCGCGCAGGTCCCCAGAGCAGAGGGATAGAGCATCGTGAGTAATTCTTGGCCCAGCTGAGCGTTATTTTCGATTCCGACCAGGTGAAAGAGACCTTGAGTACCGGTCTGAGGCTGTATGATTCGGACCCGCCAGTCATCCGCCACTTCGAGAAGCTGTACCAGTCTCCTGAGCATTCGAGTATAGATGGCCGCGGCGTTCAGCCGCGCCTGGAAATGAGGAATGGCCCGGGCCATCCGGCGGGCAACCAGCGAATGCACCAACCGGTTTTCGGCCTCGACGACCAAAACGCGCAGCCGTTTGGCCTGAAGTTGAATCAACTCGGAAACGTATGCGGTTTCCTCGAGATCGCACAGTGATCCCTGAGGTAGGAGATAATTCAATTCCTGCAGGATTTCGCGCACTTCATAAAGTGAGGAGGCTTCAAAGTTGACAGCTTTCGAGGAGGGGGCAAAATAGGAGTCGCGAGCAACTGATGCCAGTTCCATGCGGTTCATCCCTGAATCGAGCGTGCGAGTTCCACCTCATAGCCGCCGTGCGAGGTGTTGAAGCACTATCTAACCATATTCCAATCGTCTTTGGAAGTGCTAATTCAATTCCATGGCTTCTTCGAGATGTTCATAAAGTCTTTGCAATTGGACCTTAGTGTCTTCCGCGTCCTGCAAAGTCTCCTTCATGCGGTTGGCGTCGCGGTAAAGATCGGCGGAATTCAAAGCCGTCTCGATCTCGGCCGAGCGGATTTCCAGTTCCAGAATCTCCGCTTCCAGCTCTTCCACTTTGCGATAGGGGAACTTTCGCTTTTTCTTGGTCGGTTTGGCAGGGTTAGCGTTATTGACGGCGGCCGGCTTATTCTTGGCCGCTTCCCGGGCGACTTTCCGCTCGGCTTCCTCCTTGGCGGCCGCTTCGCGGTTGGCCCGGAGTAGTTCGTAGGTGTCGTAGTTGCCATAGACGACTTCGACGCGGCCCGGCTCCATGACCAGCAGAATATCGGAGACGCGATTGAGGAAGTAGCGATCGTGGCTGACCACGATTACCGTGCCTTCAAAAGCTAACACGGCCTCTTCGAGCGCTTCGCAGGCCCAGATATCGAGGTGGTTGGTCGGTTCGTCCAGAATCAGCACGTTCGCACCGAGTACGACGAGCCGGGCCATCGCGGTACGACTTTTTTCACCGCCACTGCATTCGCGAACCGGTTGTTCGATGATCCTTCCGGACAAGCCGAAGCGGCCGAGCAGATCGCGCATCTTTTGCTCGGTCATACTGGGGTCGCCTTCGGGCCAGGCCGCCTGCATGATCGATTTGTTTTCGTCGAGGAGCTTCAGGTGCTGATCGAGATAGCCTAACTCGGTGAGGGCTCCTTTTTTGACCCGTCCTTCGGTCGGTTTTTCTTCGCCGAGGAGGATTTTCAGAAGTGTGGTTTTGCCGCAGCCGTTGGGCCCCATGATGCCGAGCCGTTTGCCGCGCTGCAGATCGAAGCTGAGATCAGTAAAGAGTCGCTTCTCGCCAAAGGCTTTGCCGACATTTTCGACCTGGAAGATGATGTCGCCAGCGCGCACGACCGGTCCGAAGCGCATATCGGGTGCGGTGATTTTGGTGGGAGCCTCAAAGCGTTCGATCTTGTCGAGCTTCTTCATTCGCGACTGAGCGGTGCGGGCCATCTGCCCATAGTGAATGCGGCGAATGTACTCCTCTTCTTTTTCGATGTACTCCTTCTGAGCTTCGAACTCCTTGAGCTGACGCTCGTAGGTTTCTTCGCGGAGACGCATGTACTGCTGGAAGTTGCCGGGATAGCTGGTGATCTTGCGATTGTGCAGTTCGAAGATCTTGTTGACGACCTTGTTGAGGAAATAGCGGTCGTGGCTGACAACGATCATCGCTTGTTGCTGCTGGGAAAGGTAATCTTCCAACCAGCGGGTGGTGTCGATGTCGAGGTGGTTGCTCGGTTCGTCGAGCAGCATGATATCGGGGCTGGCGAGCAAAAGCTTCGCCAGGAGCAGGCGTCTTTGCTGGCCGCCGGAAAAAGTTCGAACATCGCGGTTGTAATCGACGGTGTTGAAGCCCAGACCGCCGAGCACGGTTTCGACTTTGTGGTCGAGGGCGTAGGCGTCGTTGTGGTGCAGTTGTTCGTTGAGCCGTTCGTAGCGGGCTTCGAGGACTTTCTGTTCCTGGGGATCGTTGACGCCGGACATCTTCTCAGCGACGCGCACCAGTTCTTCCTGAGCTTTCAGCAATTTGGCAAAAGCCGACTGGGCTTCGGCAAAGAGCGTGCGGCCCGGAGCAAACTCCGCGACCTGATCGAGGATGACTGCCTCGGCCCCGGCGTGGAAGCGCACATCGCCGGAATCCGGAGAATCCTGACCGGAGAGAATCCGCATCAGAGTCGTCTTGCCGGCGCCGTTGGGGCCGACCAGTCCAATGCGGTCTCCATGGAAGACCTCGAAACTGACTTCATCGAACAATTGGCCGCGGTCGTAAGCCCGGCTCAGATTGTTCACACTCATCAAAAGCATCGGCGAATCCTTCAAGGGCATCAGAAATTATAGAAAAGTGTCTGGCATCTGGTGTGCTGGAGAGATTCTTAAGTATTGGCAATTCCGAAATTTCTGGGGTTTGAATGACAATTTCGTGTAAGAGATTTGTCTTTTCAATGAAAGTGCCCTTAGAATTCGGTATCTTCACGTGGAGGTTAAATCGTGCGATACCTGACCGCCATACCGATTTACAATGAAGAAAAGACTCTCCGGAACGTGCTGCGCGAGGTTCGCCGCTATGCTTCCGAGATTCTGGTTATCAACGACGGTTCGACCGATTCGACAGGTGAACTGCTCCGTTCCGAATCCGATCTGCATGTCGTCACTCATGCCCGGAATCTCGGGTACGGGGCGGCCTTGGTCAGCGCCTTCGGGTATGCCATTGCGCACCGTTACGATGTGCTGGTCACCATGGATTGCGACGGCCAGCACGAACCCTCCCGCATTCCGGTTCTACTGGAAGCGATAGACCAGTGCGATATCGTTTCCGGCAGCCGTTATCTTCGCGATTTCCGCCAGGATACGCTGGCCCCGAGCGATCGCCGGTATATCAATGAGACGATTACGGAAGAGTTGAATCAGAAATTCCAATTGAACCTCACCGATTCCTTCTGCGGTTTCAAGGCTTACCGTCGGGATGCCCTGGAAATGCTGCGGATTACCGAGCGCGGTTGGGGCATGCCGTTGCAACTGTGGGTGCAAGCGGCCCGTCAGAAACTGCGAATTAAAGAAATTGCCGTGCCCCGACTTTATCTCGACCCGAATCGGGCCTTCGGTGGTGTTCTGAACGATAGCCAGGCGCGCCTGCAATACTATCGGGATATAATTGCCCGAGCGGAACGGGATTGCCTGCCACCCAATCTCTGCACCGACTTCCTGGAATTGATGTCTATGGAAAACTGTCTGTGAACCAGCGGGAACTCTATCGCGCCCCTAAAGAACATGGAAAGATTCTCGAAATTCCGTCTGGTGCCCAGTACCCTTCTTTGATCGCGTCGAATCTCCAGCGGCTTGAAACTTCCCCGTTGGAGATCGACCATACTCCCCTGGCGGATTTTCGAAAAAAGGCTCGTCAGGAAGCTCTGGTAGCCGCGAAAAATTATCATCAAGCGCTCGGCGAACCGTTGCCCGCAATCGAATTCGATCAACTCCTGGTGGCGGGTCATCAGCCCGAATTGTTTCATGCCGGGGTTTGGATCAAAAACTTCGCCTTGAACAAAATCGCCCGGGAAAATCAGCTGGTTCCCCTGAATCTCATTGTTGATACCGATCTGGTGAAATCGACGGTGCTGGCCGTGCCCGAAGCCATCGCAGGGGGCTACAAATCGGTGGCGGTGCCGTTCGATGAAGCTCGCTCTGGCCGCATCTACGAGGGAAGTCATATCTGCAAACCGGAACTGTTCCGGCAAGTGCCGCACGAAGTCGACAAGATTCTGGGACCGAAAGCCGACCGACTTCTGAATCGCTATTGGGCTCGAGAAACGACCGACTTAACTACTGCCTTGACGGCACCGCGTCGGCAGGCCGAACGGGATTGGGGCTGCCATAACTGGGAACTGCCGATCAGCCAGTTGTCGCAGACGCCGAGCTTTCTGAAGTTCGTTCGTTACCTGCTGAACGATCTGGAGAATTTTCGCTCGATTTACAATCAGGTAGTTTTGGACTATCGGAGGAAGTATAAGCTTCGCAGCGAGAATCACCCTGTACCGCTTTTGGGACAAAAGGGCGCAGCTCTCGAAACTCCCTTCTGGTGCATCGACCCAAAAGCCAATAATCGACAGAGTTATTTTCACTCGCCGGAAAGTTCCGTCGATCCCAAGTATCTTCGCTCCAAGGCGTTGATTACAACGCTTTACGCCCGAGTTTTCCTCGGGGCGGGTTTCATTCATGGCATCGGCGGCGGCAAATACGACGAAGTAACCGACGCTCTCATTGAACGCTGGCTGGGAATAGAAGCTCCCGGTTATGGCGTGGTGAGTGCGACCGTTCACCTGCCGCTCGACTGGCAGAAAATTGAAGGGGACCGGATCCAAAACATCGGCCGACAAATCCGGGACCTGACTTGGAACCCCCAACGACACTTGGCGGAGGATGGCCGGACGCAAAAGAAGCAGGAGTTAATTGCCGCCGAGCCTACCGGAAAGGCGGAGCGTCGCAAGTGGTTCCGAGAGTTGCAAGAGATTACGGGCGAGTTGCGGCAACCGTTACTGGGAGAGATTGAGAAGAAAGAATCCGAGCGAAGCAAGGTGGAACATCAACTGGCCATTCAGAAAGTGGCTTTGAGCCGGGAATACAGTTGGGTGTTATTCCCGGAATCTGTTTTGAAACCGATTATGCAAAACGTTTGAGCTTATTTTTTGAAGTGGGCCGCAACCGCGTCTTCAATCGCTTTGAGGTCTTCTTCGGTCGGTCCTTTGTCGGCAGCAAATTTCCAACGCTGAATCACTTTAAGCCGGTCGTAGAAAATGACCGTGATGTCGTCCCCTTCGCCAATACCGTAGGCGGTGACTTTATCATCCGGCACCGTTTTTTCGCCCTTCACAACGGTGGCTTCGGCCAGACCCATGGGAATATTCTTGAGGATTACCTGTCGGCCAAAGTTGGCGACTTCGGCAATTTTGGTCTCGCGAGTCTGATCGTCCTCATAAAGCTGTTTCAGACCCAGGAAAATTACAAAACTTCCCAGACGCTTGGTGGTGTACTTCTGAACAAGTTCGTCCTGTTTTTTCAGCAGCCCGACCAAAGGAGCATTAGCATCCTTGGGAATGGAACGGGAAAATGTAGCGATTACAGGATTTAATCCGTTTTCGCAGACCGGGCAATGCAGTTTGCCGGTCCGGTTCTTCTCATCGTTCAGAGGGAAGCGTTCATCGCGAACGATATAGGCCCGGAACCCGCCGTTGAGTTTGGTCGAGTCGCCCTCGGCCGGCGGCTGGGCTTCCAGCGGCGTGCAGATCAGGCCAACGACCAGACAGAATAAGATCCTACGAATGGACTTCATAACATTTCCCCAATGGTGGATTCTCTTTCAGAATGACGGTTTCGGGGGCCGTCGTCAAGCGATGAAAAGAATCTGGCTCGCGGAGC
Organism: Telmatocola sphagniphila; assembly: GCF_018398935.1. Lineage (GTDB taxonomy): Bacteria > Planctomycetota > Planctomycetia > Gemmatales > Gemmataceae > Telmatocola > Telmatocola sphagniphila. The sequence goes on from NZ_CP074694.1 coordinate 4,437,976, forward strand.
CGCGAAGTGTCTACGTTAAAGCCCGTACAGTCGGCAGACTTTTGGTCCCGGACAACGAATACGCGTTAAAGCGAATTAGTAACTTGCGAATCCTGCCCCGGTTTCGTTAAGATTGTATAAATCATCCAGACTACGATATCGAGCGGGGTAACCTGATGGCATTTGCGTTCACCTGTCCGCATTGTGACTCCACCTTGCGAAGTTCCAAGGAAGTTGCCGAGGGGAAAAAGATTAGTTGTCCCAAGTGCGGTGGCCAATTCAAGATGTCGGAAGATCTGATTGTGGATGATAACGGAGACGAGGAAGATGCTCCTTCTAAACCGTCTGTTGCCAAAAAATCGGTGAAGAAAATTGCTAAGGATGAGGAAGCCCCCGAGCCCAAATCGGTACCCAAGCGACGCGTGCCGGAACTCGGTCCGGACGGACTGCCCAAGAAAAAGAAGAAGAAGAAAAAGAAGAAAAAGGGAGCCGGGCTCATCATCGGTGCGGCGGCAGTCGTTTCCTTGCTCTTCTTCGGGGTTTTCGGCTACATCGTTTACACGGTGGCGCTGAAAACCAGCATGGATGTGGCCGCGCTGGCTTTTGCACCGGCCTCCTCGGAGATTTTTGTTGGGTTGGAAGCCCAGGAAATCGTCAACAACGACCAGACGTCCAAACAGGCCAATCAGATTGTGATGGGGCTGACGACAGTCGATCTGGCCAAGTTAAAATCGGCGGGCGTTAACGAGGCCGATGTCGGCAAAATCCTGATCATGTCTAATGATCGCGAGTCGGTGACCGCCGTTCGCTTCGTCGTACCAGTTGAACCCGAAAAGTTGGCAACCAGTTTCGGAGCCGAGAAAGCGACCGAACAGGACAAAACCATTTACAAACTCAAGGATGCTCAAAAACGAGTTCTTTACTTTCCGGAAAAGGACCTCATGCTTTACATTCCGGAGAGCATGCTCAAAGGAGACATCCTGAAACGAGACATCAAGAAGTATCAACTCTCTGAAGATTCGGAGAGGTTGCTGAAAGTCTGCTGGACCGCCGATTTCTTCTGCGTGATGTCCAAAGGATGGGGGACGAGCGCCAATAATATCTTCAAAGGAATGAGACTGGATTCGGCCCCCCAGCCGGTGCAGATGGCTTACACAGTCCGAACGCAATCCGAACAGGTGGAAGTATCGATTCTCAGTCTGATGAGTTCCGCTGATGATGTCAAAAAGTTGCTCGGCAACGGCACCTACACGGATGAGCAGAAAACTCAGATCACTCGGGCGGGCAATCAAATCGGGGCCATGAGCAATGAGATTCGAAACATGATCAACGATCTGCTCGAGTACCGCGGTACCAGTCGGAGCGGCAATTTGGCCACGGAATACTTCAAGACCAATTACAAAAATGTCGTCGGGCTCGTAAATCGCTTCGCTGCCGGTGTTCCCGGAGGAGGCGGTAATTTGGGTGGCGGAGCGCCCCGAAATTCAGGTCCAGGTGCGCCGGGCGGACCTCCCGGTGGACCTCCTGGGGGGCCCCCGGGTGGTCCGCCCGCTGGCCCAGGACGACCCGGAGGCAAACCCGGACCAGGTGGACCGGGCGGACCGGGCGGTAATCAGTAAGTTCGCCGTTTTGAAAATTTCGCCGGGCTGGAATGCATATCCTGACTTTCCAGACTCAGCGAGGAAAAATGAGTTCGTTTAAGAAGAGATTTTCAATTCTGGCGTTCCAACGCCAGTCGTGCCATGAGCCCGGACCAGTCCGCCCCCTTCGCTAGCTCTCGCAGGTACTCCCAGGCTTCGGGGGTACCGATTTTCTCAACGCATTCCACCAGTCGCACTGCCAATATCTCATCGTTCGCCTGACGTGGAAAAATCGGCTGCTCCTGCATCTGCTTGAGCCATTCCCTTTCGTCCAGATCCCGGGATTCCTGCAACTTCTTTTCCAGCCATCCCGGCAAGATCGGAGTGAGTTTGACGAGCTCGGCATAAGCTTCCTGCCGGAGTCTATACTTGCGATCCTTCAATTGATTGTGCCACTGCGCCACCCGAACGGCATCCGGTCCGGGGTGCGGCTTGAAGTGGGTTTTGAAGTACTGGAGGGTCTCCGCGGGTTGATTTAAGGCGAAGCCCAACGCGGCGTACCAGCGAGTGGCGTCCTTTCCTTTCATGGCTTGATACATCTGATCGAAATTGGCGGGCGCAGGAGTCCGATAACGGGGAGACTGCGGATCGATATCCCAAAGTAGAATCACACCGCTTTCCAGAGCCGTGGCAAAGAAACGGGAATCGCCGGAAAACTCACAATCGTTCACCGAAGTGTTCTCTCCCGGTCGGCTATACAACCAGGAGCGCACGATTTTGCCCGTCACGATCTCGGTCATCTGGATTTTCTGTTCGCCTGCATCGATGCTCAAGCAATAGCGGCCGTCCCGGGTGAAGGCCGCGCATTGAAGGCTGGGAACCACCGGATTCCAGGTTCGACTGCTCTGCAGATCGATCAACCGGGCGGCGATCTCGTTATTGAACAGGGTGTTATTGAGATTGTTCAGAAATCGGCATTCCTTGCTGAAGGCTGCCCCGGGGCGTTTTTCGGCGGGGATTCTCTTCCCCGTTTCGGCATCGAAGTACAAGAGGGTATTCGGCTGAAGCAGACAGGCGATGATTTTTCCATCATTGCTGAATGAAAAATCGCGGAAGTTGACCCGGCTCATTTCCACATCCAGAAGCTTCGCGGAGTCGCCCCGCAAGACTGAAATCTTGCGATTCACAAAGTCCTGAAGCACGGCGGCCTGTCCATCGGCCGAGAGGACGATGGCCCCGGTATTCTCCGCTGGGAACTGACGGGTATTCAATCGCCGACCGCTGCGCAGATCGTAGTCGATTATCTGGTTCTCGGTCGTGATGGCGGCGAGTCGATTGCCTCCATCGATAAAATTGAAAGCATTGATCCCGCCATAAGGTTGCTGCGATTGTCTGGGGTGAAGATTCAGGTTGCTGTGAGTGCGAAACGTATAAGGGTTGCTGCCGCTTTCCCGTTCTTCCGCGAAATGGGATTTGGGCCGCCAGCTCCAGATTCGCAAATTCTGGCTAGCGGCGGAGACCAGAAGCGGAAGCGTGGGATGAAACTTGAGCGAGGAAATCGTTTCGGTATGCCCCGGATCGATCAGCTCCCTGCCCGTGGCCCTATCCAGAAAGCGGATCACGCGCCCCAACTCGGTTGCAAAGGCAATTTTTTTACGATCCGGCGTGAAGGTCATGCAGCTGACGTTGCCCGAACCGTTGGTATTCCACTGTTTCCAGATCGGCTTGAAGGACGGGAACTCCGAAAGGCACAAGGCCCCGGAGAGATCGACGAAGCAAATCTGCTTGTTGTCGATCATCGCGATGGGCACAAGATTCGTTCCATTATTCGCGTCCAACCGGGTGTCAAGTTGTTTGCGGACGATCACCCGACCCCGACCTGCCGGATCGCGGTGCGGATTCGCAATCACCTGAAAGCCCTCGGGATAGCGGACGACCAGACTTTCTTCATCGGGCGTGAAGAAAAAGTGCAGCGGCTCCGAATGGCAATTGTGGACGGCATAGCGAAGCCGCCTGTTAGTCTCCAGATCCCAGAAAACAAAATCATTCGTGAAAGTTTCAAAGCCCTGATCGCGCGTTTCGACCATCGCGGCGAATCGACCGGAGTACGACAGGCTGCGCAAGACGTTCCCGTTCCACAAAAGTCGCTGCTCGAGCTTTTGAATCTTAAGAGGGGGGCCTACAGTAATTTTGGAGACTTCAATGCGCCCGCCCGCTCCATTGGGCGCATTGAGAAGCTCCATTTTCAAACCTATTTTCCCGTTACCACTCAGCTCCATGAAGGAATTTCGGGGTTGGCTGTTGTCCTGGGACAGCAAATTCCGGGCTTTGCGGGTGCGCATATCGAACTGCAAGAGGTAGCCGGGTCCGTCGAGCGCCGTGAACACATAGCGGTCATCCAGGGAAGCTGCGACATGATTTCCCGAGAAGCCCATCCCTGGAAAGCCGATCTGGGATAGAGTTAAATTCTTGCCGGTTTTTGCATCGAACTGTTCGAGTGCCGTGCCCGAGGACATGAGATATTGACCGTTGTGGGTGAAAAGTAAAGACTGGGAGGAATTGGCCAGACGCCAGCGATTCGAACCGAGCCGGGCGATGGCCCCCTCGGGCAGGAGATCCCCCTGGGCATCGCGCAACCGCGGGATCGAGGGCGAATTCTTCCCATTCTCCCCTTGCGGGACAGGTGGAATAAAGAGGGTGTTTACTATTACAATTAGGCTGATAAACATACCTCCCTTTTTAACCGATCCCCTGCAAGAACCCAAGGACAAATCGGATTATTCCATCCTTGACGGTGTTGCTTGTTGGGCAATTTGGAGAATGGCGGTTGATCTTTTGCCTATTTTTCGTCAATCATAATGCTTCCCAGTGATTTGATTACTTCTTCGAGGTTCTCCATGCGGAAAGGTCTGTTCGCATTTTTGTGCAGCCTTGTATTTACAATCCCCATCCAGGCTCAAAGTGAAACACTACTTCTGCGGTTCCCCGCCATTCACAACGATACGGTTGTTTTCAGTTATGCCGGGAATCTCTATACCGTCTCCGCGCAGGGGGGAATTGCCCGCAAATTGACCAGCCACGAAGGTTATGAGATTTTCCCGCGTTTCTCGCCGGACGGAAAGACGATTGCGTTCACCGGCCAGTACGATGGCAATACCGAAGTTTATTCGATACCAGCCGAAGGAGGCATTCCCAAGCGTCTGACCTTCACGGCGACGCTCAGCCGGGACGATGTGTCCGACCGCATGGGCCCCAACAACGTGGTGATGGGCTGGAAAAACGACGGTAAGAGCATCATCTACCGCGGCCGCATGGCCAGCTTCAACGACTTCATCGGTCAACTTTACACGGTCAGCACCGAGGGTGGCATGTCCGAACCGCTGCCGTTACCGCGCGGCGGCTTCGCTTCTTATTCTCCCAATGACAGCAAGCTGGCCTACAACCGCGTCTTCCGAGAATTCCGAACCTGGAAGCGCTACCGCGGCGGCATGGCCGACGATGTCTGGATCTACGATTTCAAAACTAAGACTTCGGAACAGATCACCAATGTCGATGCCCAGGATATTTTCCCGATGTGGGCCGGCACGAAAATCTATTACCTCTCGGATCGCGATGAAAACAAACGATTCAACCTGTTCTGTTACGACACGGTCGCCAAGACGACCCGACAGGTCACCCACTTCAAGGATTACGACATCAAATTCCCTTCACTGGGGAACAAGGCCATCGTTTTCGAACTGGGTGGCGCCCTGTACAAGATGGATCTGGAATCGGAAAAAGCCGAGAAAATCACCATTCGCGTTCTGGATGACCTGAACACCGGTCGCAACGTGCTTAAGAACGTTTCGAAGGAAGTCACTAGTTTCAGCGTTTCGCCCGATGGCAAGCGGGCGGCGATCGGCGCTCGAGGCGAAATCTTCAGCGTCCCAGCCAATCAGGGCTTCACTCGCAATTTGACGAATTCGCCCGGCGTTCACGAACGCAATGCCGCCTGGTCCCCTGACGGCAAGTCGATTGCTTTCGTTTCGGATCAGAGCGGCGAAGATGAGATTTACACCATTCCCCAGGATGGCAGCGATAGCCCCAAGGCACTGACCAGCGGGGCCGACACCTACAAGTACGAGATCGATTACTCGCCCGATTCGAAGAAGATTCTCTGGAGCGACAAGAAGCTTCGTCTGCAATTCGTCGACGTCGAGAGCAAAAAAGTGACGCAGGTGGTTCAAGCGAAGGATTTCGAAATTCGCGATTTCACCTGGAGCCCCGACAGCAAGTGGATCGCCTATGCGAAACCCGAATCCGAAACGATGAACAAGATTTTTCTCTATTCGGTTGAGAAAAACACCACCACGGAAATTACCGATGGCTGGCAAGCCGCCTCGAACCCCTGCTTCAGCTCCGATGGCAAATGGCTGTTCTTCGTCTCGAGCCGGGATTTCAACCCCATTTATAGCAGCACGGAATGGAATCACGCTTATCTGGAAACCTCGCGGATCTATTTCGTGTCGCTGGCCAGCGACACCGAAAATCCCTTCAAGCCCAAATCGGATGAAGTGAACGAAAAACCGGCCGCCTCCAAACCCAGCGAACCGCTTAACGTGAAAGTCGATCTGGACGGTATCAAAGATCGCGTGCTGAGCCTGCCGGTACCGGTCGCCAATTACAATAATCTCCATTCCGCGGGCGGACTGCTCTACTACACCCGCGGCGGTTTCCGCATGCCACGATCCTTCCACGCCTACGATCTGGGCGGGAATAAGGAACTCAGTCTCGGTACCGTGGACAACTACGACATCTCCGCCGACGGCAAGAAGATGATGGTTTCCAAGGGCGGCAACTACGGCATCATCGATCTGCCCCGGGCCTCTTTCGAATTCAAGCACATGGATCTTTCGGGCCTGGAAGTCAAGCTCGATCGCCATGCCGAATGGAAGCAGATCTACTACGAATGCTGGCGACAGATGCGGGACTTCTTCTACGATCCCAATCTGCACGGCGTCGATTGGGTCGGCGTCAAAAAGAAGTATGAAGTTTTGCTGCCCTACGTTCAACATCGCTACGATCTGAGCTACCTCATCGGGGAAATGATCGGCGAATTGAACGCCGGGCATTGCTACGTCGGCGGCGGCGATGTCCCGGCTGTGACGAAAATTCCCATGGGTCTGCTGGGAGCTCAGTTGAAGCTGCATCCGGAAACCCGCTACGTTCAGGTGGCCAAGATCCTCAAGGGAGCCAACTGGAGCAAATCGCTACGTTCCCCTTTGACGGAAATGGGTAACGAAGTCAAGGAAGGGGAATATATCGTCGCGGTGAATAATGTGCCGGTCAACGAAGTGAAGAGCATCTATGAACTGCTGATCAACACCGTCGACAAACCGGTTCAATTGAAGGTGAACAAAGAGCCGAATATGAAGGGCGCTCGCACGGTGACGGTGACTCCCATCGGCAACGAACACGATCTGTATTACTATGACTGGGTGCAGGCCAACATCAAGAAGGTCAGCGAGGCCACCAATGGCAAAGTGGGCTACATTCATGTCCCCGATATGTCGCAGGTCGGCCTGAACGAGTTCGTGAAGTACTACTATCCGCAGTTGGGCAAGAAAGCCTTGATCATCGACATGCGCGGCAACGGCGGCGGCAACGTCTCCCCCATGCTGATCGACCGGCTGCGCCGGGAAATTGCCATGGTCGGTATCGCTCGCAACGCTCAGCCGACTGTCGATCCGGGAGGGACTTTCTACGGACCGATGTGCTGCCTGCTGAATGAATACTCCGCTTCGGATGGCGACCTTTTCCCCTATCGCTTTAAGCACTACAAGCTGGGGCCACTGATCGGCAAGCGAAGCTGGGGCGGCGTGGTCGGCATTCGCGGTTCGCTACCTCTGTTGGATGGCGGCACGCTGAGCAAACCAGAGTTCAGCCGATTCGACGTGGCCGGTAAGGAATGGATTATCGAAGGTCATGGCGTTGATCCGGATATCGTTCAGGATAACGATCCCGCCAAGGAATACGCCGGGATCGACCAGCAACTGAACAAGGCGATTGAGGTGATGCTGGAAAAACTGAAGACGGACGAGAAGAAACTTCCTGCAATCCCCGTCTTCCCCAAACGCTGATAGATTGCCCGTATTTCGCTGCTCCCGGTTGGAAGTTCGCTTCGATCCGGGAGCTTTTTTAATTCCTATCTCTCCATCGCACATTAAAAGAATCGGTTGGGATAAACGGCGCAATCTGGCCGCTTCCATTATCCGTATAAACACGATCAAATTCTTGCCTCCGTCGTCCAATCTGCAGTTCGACTTGCGTCTTCCCGTCCGGCCGCTATAAGCGAAGAGTCAAAATAGGAATGGATTCCACTTCGGAAGTGGAAGGAGCCTCCCGAATGGACTTGCGTGGGACATCCTTCGAATGGATTGCGGCTTTGCCGCTCGTTACCCTGTTGGCCGCGGGCTGTTGCACGCCCGGCACCGGTCAAACCAGCGGTATTAATAAAGAGCGTGAAAAAGACGCCATGGACCGCGCCAGCAAGGCGCTGGATAAACCAGACGACAACTCTGGCAACAAACTGACCGCGCGTTCGCAGTCACCGCCGGATCAACCGGCTCCGCTGGCCGCGCCCGCTCAACCGGCTCCGCAGGTGATCCAGCCGGTAGTGAATGAAGAATTCAAAGCCGATCTGCAGGTTCGCGTGGTGGCTCGCTTCGGCGAGGCCGCCGTGTACGACCGGGAAGTGAAAGAAGTCGTCGCGCAGCGGGCGGGCGAATTCTATCAACTGGTCGGCGATGCCCGTCGAACCAAAGAAAAGCAGATTTACTGGGAAGAGCTCAAGAAGTTGATCGATCGGGAACTGATCATCGACGAATTAATGGTGAAGCTGAAGAAGGCCAAAAACGATAAGGCGCAGCAGGAAATCAAGAAGGTCGCGAAGGAAGAGGCCGACAAGAAGCTGAAGGAATATCGGAAGAATCGCAAGATCGATACCGAGGAAGAGTTCGTCAAACTACTCGATCTACAAGGGATCTCGCTGGCCGGCCTGCGCCGTCAGATCGAACGGGATTTCATCAAGAACATTTATCTGCAGGAATTGATGAAGCCCAAGAAGGAACTCATCAGCATTGCGGATATCCACGATTATTACGACAAGCACTCGGATGAATTCAAAGTCGAAGAGAGCGTGAAGTGGAACGATATGTTCATCAGCAAATCGATTTTCGACAACAGTAAACCAGGCGAGGCCCGCAAGTACGCGATGGCCATACTGGAACATGTGAAGGCTGGCGAGGACTTCGCGAAACTCGGCGAGCAGTACGACAAGGGAGACAGCAAGTTCCGCAAGAGCATGGGAGCCGGGGAGAAGCGCGGAGAAATTCGGCCGCCGGAGTGCGAGGAAACGCTCTTTGCCCTGAAGCCGAACGAGTCTAAATTGATTGAAACCGACAACGGCTTCCACATTGTGAAAGTGGTGGAGCGGGTGTATCCCGGCTTGAGGCCCTTCAACGATAAACTCCAAGCGGAAATCCGCCGAAAACTCACCAACCAGATACTGGATAGTGAATATCAGCGGATTACGGATGCGCTATGGCGGCAGGCCCAGCCCCAGATTCTGATCGATCCCTAGACCGGAATTACAGGCCCGATTTTTTCTTGGCCTCGAGGATGGCCGCCGGGATCGTCTGAATCTTGGCGTCTTCCTTGAGTCCTGAAGTGGGAATCGCGGGAACGTTCTGCTTCTTCCCGGCATTCGCGCTGGCGTCGGCCTGGCTGAGAATGTCGCGGAGACTCTTGCGGAAGGAGTCGTACTGGTTCTGGAGGTCGTTCCGCTCGGCCGTACGCACGGCCAATTCGGTTTTCACCAGATTCAATTCTTTAACGGTGGCCTGCAGACGATCGACTTCGGCCTGCAATTGGGCGCGCGATTCTTCTTCCATCATCAGCTTTTTGCGAAACTGGTCCCGTTGAGCGCTGGAGGTTTTGAAATCTTCTTCCAGACGGATGGTTTTGGCTTCCAGAGATTGCAGTCGTTCGGTCATCGCAACGCTGGCGGTGGTGCTGCGCGAGCAACCCCAGGCTCCGATGATCAGGGTGAACGTCAGGGCTAAATACAAATTCCAACGCTTCATGGAGGGACCCTCGAATTTAGGTTAACCGACGGACAAAAATGTGTACATCGGGGAGCTGGGAAATTCTGGCAAAAGATTCCGTTCGGGAAGCTCCGTTACATCCTTCGCATTTTCTTTCGTCCATCGAAAGTTCTTTACTTCATCCAAATTTGCTATTTTTTGTGATCGGCAATGTGAAGCGCCGCCAAGAAGGAAACTGACGATTTCGCGGATTATGATTCAAGAAGTGTAATGCGTAAGACCGTCAGGATCGTTGCTCTCGGCGCGGCCAGGAAGTGCTCGTGAACCCGAAGCGGGGCGGGAGGATCTATGAGTTTGGGTGGAGTTGTCCGAGGAAGTTATCGGGTTGACAAATCGAGGCATGAACGTAGGATATGCCTTCCAAATTCGGGCTGTAGCTCAGCTTGGTAGAGCGCTTGGTTCGGGACCAAGAGGTCGCAGGTTCAAATCCTGTCAGCCCGACTGTTTTTTAAAAGAAGCCCTTCGGCGAGTACGTCGAAGGGCTTTCTCATTGCTAAATAATGGGCGGGTATCACGGGTTGATTTCGTTCAAAAGACTGGCTTCATTGCCATGATTTTTCATTGGATTTGACGTAACCTCTTTGTTAGCAAGTCGTTTTGAGGTTCAAATTCCGTTGTCCCTCTCATTACGACAAAATTGCAGTTCAGTGCGAGTACCTCCATTTCGGGTCAGTCGAGTGAGATGCGAATTCTCGCGTTCCAACTGTCCTTTATTGGGAGATTGATCGTTTGACTCAGCCGCCGTTCGACTCGGAATTTCCAAAAGCTTTCTGCTGGTGGTGCGACAGAGCGCGAAGAATCGTATCGAGCACGCTGTTGAGTTGCTTGCCGACGTCTTCGGCCAGGAAGCGCAATACGAAATAGCCATGCTCCTGCAAGTGCATATCCTTGCGGCGGTCGCGGCGATAAGCTTCCGGGCTGTCGAAGTGCTGGGCGCCGTCCAACTCAATGGCGAGCCGGGCTTCGGCGTATAGCAGATCCACTTCCATTCTGCCGTTGCCGTCGAAGGGAATCGGCAGTTCAGCGTTCAGTCTAAACCGCCCGGTTGTTGCGGGAAGGGTCTGTAAACGTTGATAGAGAAAAGCCTCGCTTGCGCTGCGGGCACGATCGATTTCATTAGCTTCGAAAGCGACCGACGTTGCCGCTTGCGTGAACAGGTTCGCCAAGGGAGCATCGACGCCGTCGCGGATCAGCCGCTGGACGCTGGCTGCGTAGTCCGCTTTCCATTGTGGATCGACGGGCAAAGGAACGCTCGCCGGCCAACCCGGCACCGCGCTGGCAGGGAGCAAAATCGTATAACCCACAGCCTCGTAGCCGCGGCAACGCCGGTCGAACATACGAGCCAGCATGGGTACGTTCAGGTCGACATAGTCGTACACGCGCACTTCGCGTTTGCTATGATACAGCCTGTGCAGCCGGCCTACATATTGCGCGATTGTGCCGCGCCACGAAATCGGCAGTGTTAGAAATAGGGTATCCAGGCGCGGATCGTCGAAGCCTTCGCCGATATAGCGTCCGGTTGCGAGCAAGACACGCGGCTCGCATTCGGGAATTGCTGCTAATTTGCCGGCACCTTCGCCGATTTCTTTTCTACTCATGCCTCCGCGCATCACAATCAGATGCCGAACGGTGCTGGATAATTGCTCAGCCAGCAGGTCGAGATGCTCGTTGCGTTCGGTCAATACCAAAGGCGACCGGCCCTCGGCAACGGCCTGAAGCACGTCAGCGCAGATGAACCGGTTGCGAACCGGATCTACAACCAATTCTGAATGCAACTCTTGAAATTGGACGCGCCGATCTTCAGCGACAATTCCCTGAGAACAAAAGCCCGTCGGCCGGACATGGACGGTATGCACGAAGGGACGCTCAGCTGCCTGCTTCTTGGCATCGACTCGATATCGAATGGGTCCGCACTGCATGAAAATCATCGGATGATGGCCATCTTTTCGAGCAACTGTGGCGGATAGGCCGGTGACGAATCTGGATTTTGCCAGGCGGACGACTTGCTCGAAACTGGCCGCGGGCAGATGGTGGCATTCGTCCACGACGAGATGCCCGTAATCCCCGAGCAAATCGAGTCCGGCTCCTTGTCGCGATAAGCTTTGAATTAACGCCACATCCAGCAAGCCGGTCGGTTTCTTGCGCCCGCCGCCGATTTGACCAATTTCTTTGGGCGGCAGATTCAGAAACGTTGCCAAACGCTGCACCCATTGCTCCATCAACTGCCGGAGATGCACGAGAACCAAAGTGTTAACGCCTCGCTTCGCAATGAGCCAAGATGCGACCACGGTCTTTCCAAAAGCCGTTGTGGCGGCGAGCACGCCCGTGTCGTGTGCCAGCATTGCGTAGGCTGCGATCTCCTGTTCGTCATGCAAATGGCCGTGAAACGCAGCTTCCAGCGGCTTGCCCTGCTGGCGTTCATCCCGCAAGCCGATGCCTATTCGCAGATCTGCAAGGAGAGCTTGAACTTCGTCCATGCAACCGCGAGGAAGGCCGATATGCTGCGGATGGTCCTCGGCACCAACAATAATGCGCGGCTTGCCAAATGTCGGCAGATGCATCGCTTGGGCCTTGTAGAATTCGGGATTCTGAAAAGCTGCCATCCGAACGAGACGGTTTTGCAAGTTGGGAGTCAGTTGGTCCTTGGCGATGGTGAGCTGATTGCAAAGGATCAATTCGACTCGGCTCGGCAGCGGCCCGTCGCAAGGGAGTTCTTTTCGACGACTCACCGAAGGCACTGTCCAGTAATGAGCGTCGTCCTCTTCTACGGGAGCGAATCGCACGCCGATGATCCGCCCCGCTTTTTCCGCACGCGAGACGATGGACTCGGCACCGACTCGGTCGATTCGCCGAACCGAAGACAGCAACTCCCATTGGTCGACGTGCGGTTTGAAATCGTCGTCCAGGAAAACGCTGTTGCCCCGTTCGCGCGATACTTTCTGCAAAGGAAGCGCGATCGAGTTGCCGAAACCGCCTTGAGGGAGCGTATCTTGGTTGGGGAAGCAATGATCGTAGGAATCCAACCCAATTTCCGGCTGCCGATCCATGGTTTCGGTCAGCAAGTACGCCCCGAGTTTGCGCGCCAGAACGGCAGGAATTGCTTCGGCGAAGAACAGCCAAAGATGACCGCTGTTTCCGCTTCGCGATTGCTCCAGCGCCGCCGGCAAGCCGAGGCGGCGGCACGTGTCCATCACCGCCTGTGCATCCTTCCGCCAATTCTGTTTGTCCAAGTCGATGGCCAGAAAGAAGCACCTCTCGTCGCGCAACAAAGGGTAGACACTCATGACGAAGTCGCGCCCCGCGTCATCTTGTCCGGACAGGTGCCAGCGGACGGCATCGTCAGTCACGGGTAAGAATCGTTGGTGCGGGCAGGCGGCACATTTGATGCGAGGCTTTTCGCATACTCCCTGTATCCACTCGTTGCCGCACGCGAGCGCATACCCCGACTTGCCTGTGCGGAGGCTTTCAAACCGGCGGGCATAGACGTCGTCGCGTCCGCGAAAGAGCGTTCGAAACAGGGCAATCTTGGCCTTGGGAGAAGAAAGACGATTGACGGGTTGGAGCTGGCGGTTCATAGGTAGTCACCATGCATTGCCCTTCCCTGAAGTTCGACTTGCTTTTGGAAAAACGAATGTAACTGTATTCAGCCGAGAATCAGCGTCCCTTCGCACCGCAACAGAACTTATATTTCTTGCCGCTATTGCAGGCACATGGTGCATAGCGGTCGATATTAGAGATTCTTTGGGCTGGCGCCCCTCTTTTGGGAAGCTCCTGCTCCGAAGGACCACTTAGTGAAGGTCCAGCGGAAGCCCGTCGATGCAAGAACGGGAACATTTCGTGGTGTCTTTGGATCATGGGCATAATGACGGATTTCTTAAATGCATCGAATTCCTCGTCGTTCATGGCGAAACTCTTCTGTACGTCGCTTAACGTCTTCTCCCAGCTATCTTCAGGAAAAATTGCGAGATTATAGCACAGCTGGGCTATGGCGAAGGCTTTCTCAATCTGTTCCGGAGAACCATCCGTCTGATCGAGAAGAGGCTTTGCGTAAGCCACAATTCCTTCCGCAATCGCGCCCATATCCGAGTCTCTCCAGTATTGGTCAATTCGAGCCGATGCGAGTTCGAAAACGCGTCGGCATTTAGGACTATTCCTGTACTCAGTTTATTGAGGTGTGCAACCGCGCGGCGAATCACTTTTGCTTTAAGTTGAGTTTACGGGTGGACCGCTTACGTTTTGCGTCTGTCGGCGGTATGGCCGGTGCGCGAAGGCCCTTGCCGAACTTCGGGATCTCGATGTGCAATGCCGCATAGGTGTAGAGATCGACTTCGGAACTCTCATTTCCAAAATATCCCCAAGCGCAATAATCGCAGGTATGAAGGTGTCCAGCCGCTGGAAGTTCCGGATCGCCGTTATCTTGGGATTGCCGTGTTGAACTGTCCGAGGAGGGAGGAGGCTCAATCCAAGTGACGCCAAAACCGCCTTTCGTTTCGGAACTTCCTCGAATCGGCAAAGCGCTTTCGAGGTCGGACGCAGCCACCTGCCAGCCCAGTTTCGATTTCTCTTTGCTCGTCGGAAAGCGATCGAGTTGCCAGGTTTCATCGACGCAGCTTTCGAACATGTATGGGTTGAAGCTGACTTTCAATCCGGCCTGGAGCGATGTCGCCGCCACCAAATAATCGCGTCCTTTGAGCGCGGTTGAAGGCTGCTGATCGATGGAGCTCTGTTTGCTCTGAAAGCGTGCGTCCTGGTGGTAGAGATGGCAACAGGGATAACCGAGAATTCCGCCATTAGGAAGGAAACTCTCGTCGGCCAGCAAGGCCTGCCACGCTTCTTGAATGCGCGGCGCGAGATCCTCGCCAGCCACATCGTGTACCGGCACACCGCTTTCTCCGCGTCTTAGCAAATAGGTCAATGTGACGCGTGCACCGCTCCAAATTCTTTCGATCTGATGATCCACATCGCCGAAGAACGCGGCCCAATGAAGTTGATTCGGCTTCTTTTGCTTTTCGATGGCAGATCCCCAGTCGTACTTCTGCACGACTCCCCGGTGCCTCAAAACCAATTTGCCGTTCGAAAAATTCGACGGCAAACACACAACCAGCGTGCCAAACATATCGTTGCCGCGCGGTGTATCTTTGTGAGGCGCGAAGTGTCCGCCAGAGCTATAAACATTTACGGAGTAAAGTTCCGCTGAAATGAGATTAGGATCGTGTGGAACGAGTTCTCGTTGGATCTTCTTCAAAATGCCGGCGGATTCGGGGTCGAAGCCTTCGATGGAAAATCCGCCCTTCTCGGCCTTGAGTTGAAGCGCATCGCGCACCATGCGATCGTAGCGGGTCTTTTTGCCGTCGCCAAAAGGCGCCGGCTCGCAGTGGTCGAGCAACGGCTTTAATTCATTCTTCTGCTCGAATGTACTTTTCGCGCGAGCGACTTCAAACCGGGTCTTATCCCGAAACATAAAAGCGATGGGATTTTTCGGAATGCAAGTTCCTTTGCATGAAAATGGAGCAGTCACTCCATGGATTGCCAACCGCAAATTCTCCAGTGTCGATGTTGCTTTCTTGCTCATGATCATAGATTTCCTGGTAGGAGCTCACAGTCGATTGATCCTTGGAAATACAACATTTCTTGAATTTCTTGCCGCTGCCGTACAGACAGGGGTCATTGTGTCCCGCCTTCATTGGCATTTCCCCCCATTGCACTTGTGAGATTCTACGCTTTCCCGAAAACTGCGTACAGAAAAACGTAACCTCTTACCCGAACGCCGCCGTTCCATTTCACTGGAACGGCGGCGTTCGCGTTGAACAGAACGAGATTCTCTCCGCAGTCGTAAGATCAGTTTGCCGTGGGCTTTGTGTCATGCAGCCGCCGCTGTAGCCCACTTTCCCAGCCCCGCACGCCAGCGATAAAAAGTTCAATAGTGACTGTGAATGAAATCAAGGTAATCTTTCACTCTCCTGAACTGAGCTTCACGGGTAGAGCAGGTAGTTTCCCTGTAAGCGTGTAGGTGCGGAGGGCCGATTCGGTCTCCTTTAAAGGATCCGGGTCCCGCAGCTTCAGGGTTCGATAAATGCTCATCAGAATGCTTCGCGTCCGAGCCCCCTGCTGGCTGTAACTGCCGAAACTGACTTTCCGCATCATCACGCCCGGTCGGATTTCTCGCTCCCCCTTATTGTTGCTCTTGGGCACTCCCTCTATTTCCAGAAACGTTAATAGATCGTCGCCGTAATCGAACAAACGCTTGGCCAATCTCCGGGCGTGGCGGTTCGTCCACGGTCGCACCGCCAAATCGGTGATCCGCGTCTTAAGCCGCAGCAATCGGCTGTCGTAGCTCTCCTGTTGCAACTCTTCGATACCCGCCTCCAAACGCACGGCATCGGCGTAAATCCGCCACAGTTTCTTGCAGAATTCTGGCCAATCCTCGCCGCTTTCAGAGCCTTCATCGACCGCCGTCAGATCCCGCAACAAGTGAGGCCAACACTTCTGACGCTTCTGGGTCACGATGTCGTACACTTTCCAGAAGTCGCTGACCAGAACGCCCTGGAAGGCTTCCGTGAAGAAGACCTTCAAGGCCTCGTGACCCCGCTTGGGGTGAATCCGATAATAGGTCGCATCGTCCCGCGCAAAACACCACAGCCAGGACGTCACTCCTTCGGTTCGCCAGCCGGTCTCATCAGCGTGCAGGACGCCGGCCAAAAGACATTCGCGGTGAATCTGCTCGTACCAGGGTTCGAGTACCTCGGCCAGACGGTGCCAGATTTCGGTCAAGCCGCCCACGCTGAGTTTCATCTGAAGGTGGCCGTTGAAGACCTCCAGGATCTGACTCGTCGTGGTACCCAGTCCGTAGTGCAGCCAGGCCGACAGGACCGTAGTTCGATGGCCCAGCTGACAGCCTGGCAGAGCGTCGGGAACAACCGGTTCGACCTGCTTTTTGCACTTGGGACACCAGTCGCGGTGAATCGTGTGTTCGGTTGTCTGAGCGTGCAAATCGTCGGGAATATCTTCGATGATCCTTAGGCGTTTGCGGTCGGTGCGTTGCAGAGCTCCCTGGCAGCAGGGACAGACCTCCAGTTGGTGGGTCTGGCGTTTATCGATGCGGGTGGGAATTGGGCGATAATGACCGTCGTGTCCAGGCTTGGGGCCGGCTTTTCCCTTCTTTTTCTTGGGATTCGCATTCGGCTTTAAGTAGGGAGCGATGGATCCCGAGGGAGTGTTTGGCCCCAGAGGTATCGTGCCTGCAGCGACCGCGACGCTCAGCTGAAGTAACAGAAACTGCAATTCCAGGGGATCTCGATGAACGAACTCCCGAGCTTGTTCCGAAGTCAGCTTTCCGCTTCGGAACGACGCCAGGAAAGTGGGATCGAGAACGGGAGTTTCCGTTGATGTTGGAATCGCAGAAGCCATGACGGAGTGATAGCAAATTGCAACCCCTCGCGCAAGACCAGTTCAGGGAAGTGAAAGGTTACCCATTCAGAATCAAGAGACGAAACTGTCCTAATGTTGGAATTCATTTCGAAAGAATATTTACTGGGGGATTTGATCCACCCCATTTTGCGCGGACACGGAGTTAAGCTTTTTTGCCTGCCCTTTCATACTCGTCCGGGGAAACGTATCCCAGACTCGAAAGCCTTCTGATCCGATTGTAGAACACTTCGATGTATTCGAAGATGCTTCTTTTAGCTTCGTCCTGGGTTTCGGATTTCACTCGATGGCACGACTCCTTCTTCAGGCTGGCAAAGAAGCTCTCCATCGGAGCATAATTCCAGCAGTCGGCTCTACGACTCGCGCTTCAGCGAACTGCATGCTATAGCCAACCGATCCTCGTCGTGTTATACTGACAGTCCTACCTCGAACTCTGCCTGCTCCCACCGCAGAACTCGTGCAAAGAATTCTTATCGCGATTTGGGTGCTCTCCATGCTGAAAATTGGTGATTTTTCACGGATGGATCGACGAGCCTTTCTCCAAGTCGGCGGCCTTAATCTAAGCGGCCTATCCCTGCATCCTATCTTCCCTAGCGCCTGCCTCGCCGGAGAGTCGCGATCAGATTCCGGAAAAGCCGTCACGGATAAAGCCGTGATCTTCCTCTTTCTGCACGGCGGCCCCAGTCAGTTCGAGACATTTGACCCGAAGCCAAACGCCCCCGTGGAAATCCGCAGCGCGACCGGGGAAGTGAAAACCAACATCCCGGGAATTACCTTCGGCGGCTCCTTCCCCAAGCTGGCAAAGATGGCGAACCGGCTGGCCATCGTGAGATCTTTCGTTCCCGGCGATGCCAACCACGACATCAAGCCGATTGTTGCTAAGGAGGGATTCGGTGCGAATCTTGGCTCCGCATTTGCCTCCATGGCAGGTGCCAACAATCCCTCGAATGGCATGCCAAATAACGTTCTTTTGTTTCCGCGGTCCGTGGATCCCAATTCCGGACCGGGACAAGCGGCATTCGGAAAGTTCGCCTCCACTGGGCCGTTCAGTGGATCGTGTGCTCCGTTCCAACCCGATGGGGACGGAACGCTGAACAAAGACATGAAATTGAATTTGCCTCTCGACCGGCTCGATGATCGCCGTTCGCTCCTCGCTGGATTCGATCAGTTGAAGCGGCGAATGGAAAGCGAAGTGGAGAATGTCGATACGGCCAGACAGCAAGCTTTCTCGGTCCTGCTCAGCGGCGTGGGGGATGCGTTCGACCTCGCAAAAGAAGATCCAAAGATCGTAAATCTTTACGACACGAACAAACTGCTCCAGGTCGAAAAGATTAACAAGAAATGGAACAATCACAAGCATTACGCCGATAACGCCCGGACCCTGGGGAAACTCCTCCTGCTCGCGCGCCGGATGGTCGAACGAGGAGCCGGGTTCGTGACGGTAACCACCAACTTTGTGTGGGACATGCATTCCGATGTGAATAATGCCCCGATGGTCGAGGGGATGAGCTATATGGGTCCGCCGCTGGATCATGCGTTGAGTACTTTCTTAGAAGACCTTCGCCAGCGGGGACTCGAAGACAAGGTTCTGCTGGTGGCCTGCGGAGAGATGGGACGTTCACCGCGGATTAATAAAGATGGAGGCAGAGACCACTGGGGCAACCTCGGCCCACTTCTGCTGGCAGGGGGTGGCTTGAACATGGGACAGGTCATTGGACAATCCAACTCAAACGGCGGTGAACCGAATAGCGATCCGGTTCGAATCCCAAACCTGATTGGGACGATCATGCATACCCTTTTCGACACGGGCAAACTCCGCATCACCCGAGGCGCTAGCCGCGAATTGCTTCAAATGGCCGACTATACTCCGATTCGAGGGCTATAGCGATTGGCAGGATAGTTTTTCAACTCCAACGCTGAATCGGATAACGATTCGGGATGCTCGGATAGCGAAATAAAAACGGAGAAAAATATGAAGGCCACGCAGTTACTGATCCTGATCGGTGTTATGTGGGTTGGGGCGCTGAAGGTTCAAGCCGAAGAGTCCAAGAAGAGCGAACCCGAGCGTTTTAAGCTCTGGAATATGCACGCTCCAATCGGCGATGGAACCTTCGAAAAGGCCGAGACTTGGATCACCCTTCACAGACCCGTAAAAGCCAACGGCACGGCGGTCGTCATCTGCCCCGGAGGTGGCTACGGGGGACTGGTCACCGGAGCAGAAGGTCACGGAATCGCCACCTGGTTGAATACCCACGGCATCACCGGGATTGTGCTGGAATATCGATTACCCAAAGGTCGATCCTATGTGCCGCTCCTGGACGCCCAGAGGGCGATTCGAACTGTCCGGGCGAACGCCAAGTCCTGGGGAATCGATCCCGCGAAAGTCGGTATTATCGGCTTTTCGGCCGGCGGCCACCTCGCATCGACGGCGGGGACGCACTTCGACGAGGGCAACCCGAAGTCTGAAGATCCCATTGAAAAATTGAGCTGTCGTCCAGACTTCATGATCTTGGTTTACCCCGTCGTGACACTGGGGGAGAAGGGTCACGGCGGCACCCGGACCAACTTGCTCGGAAATCATCCCGACGACAAATTGATTAAGCTATTTTCGAACGAGACGCAGGTCAGTGATAAGACGCCGCCCGCGTTTCTGGCGCATGCGAAGGACGACGGAGTGGTGGTGCCCGAGAATAGCAAAATGTTCTACGAGGCTCTACTCGCACATAAGGTTCCTGCCAAGTATTTGGAGTTGGCTTCCGGAGGCCACGGACTCAACGGTTACAAGGGGCCGATGTGGGACGCCTGGCAAACTCAGTCGCTGGCATGGCTAGTGGAACTGAAGCTCGTTCCTGCTGCGGAAAAGAAAAAGTAGGCGGGCTGGTCGCGGAGCATCGTTTCAAGCTTAGCGCAGACAGGGGGCGCGGTAGACTTTCAAGTCCTGTCATTCGAACCGAACAAAGCGCTTTCTTACACCTCGGCGGCTTACGGTCTGAAGAGTGTCGTCACCTGGACTCTCACCTCGAGTAGCGCAGGGACTCACACGCGAATGGAGCCAACTGGCTTCCGGCCGGATCAGGAGCAGGCTTACCAGGGGGCGAATTACGGCTTGGCAGAAGTTCATCGGCAACCTGGAATGGATTGTCGGCGGGTTGCAATAACCCAGCCCTGGAGCTCACTCGTTCAGATCGTTGTTTTTTTATGATTTGTCGATTTCCGGTTCCGCCTTACGACGAGATAATGAAGGTTGGGAACTCGGCTGGGGGTGGAAATTTTTACGATGGCAAAACTCGTCTTTGGAATGAACCAGTCCCTGGATGGCTACGTTGACCACCTGGAAATGCGGACAGGCCCTGCCCTTTTTCGTCACTGGATCGAACACGTGCGCGCCCTGACCGGCAGTGTTTATGGTCGGCGCATGTACGAAATCATGCGCTATTGGGACGAAGACCGTCCGGAGTGGAATGCGGAACAACAGGAATTCGCGACGGCGTGGCGACGCCTACCGAAGTGGGTCGTGTCGCGCTCACTAAAGTCCGTCGGTCCCAATGCCACTCTTGTCGAGAACGACCTCGAACCGCTGATACGGGACTT
Source organism: Telmatocola sphagniphila (assembly GCF_018398935.1). GTDB lineage: Bacteria > Planctomycetota > Planctomycetia > Gemmatales > Gemmataceae > Telmatocola > Telmatocola sphagniphila. Next base: position 4,458,695 of record NZ_CP074694.1, read on the forward strand.
GAAGGCTCGGCTCGTGGGGGAAATTACCGTTTCCGGACCAGACCTGGCCCGAAGCCTAACCGATCTTGGGCTAATCGACGAGTATCGCCTCTACTTCCATCCTTTCGTGCTGGGTCGCGGTAAGCCTTTCTTTGACGGTCCACGGCCACCACTTCGTTTGATCTCCACGGACCGCATGGGCGAGGACGTAATTAAGTTAACTTACGTTCCAGCTTAATCGGGTGAGAATCGATCCTCCTCTGAGCCGGATACCGCAAGGCCAGGGCCTAAAATCCCCCGAAATCAATTGACACGCACTCCCAGATGCTTAAAGATTAATAGATCCACCCGCCAGTGCCGTTTCGGGCAGCAATTTGTCGTGAACATGGAAATCTTACTTAAGCCGCTGTCCGGTTTTATCGCCATCCTCTCCATTACGGCGTTGCACGTTTCGATTGCCACAGCCAGCGATGGACCAGCCCCGACCGTCGAGGTGCAAGCAATACTGGATTTGCACTGCGTGAAGTGTCACGGCCCGCTGGAAGACAAAGCGGGCCTGCGACTCGATACCGCGGCGGGACTCTGGAAAGGGAGTGAGAATGGCGCGATTGTGAAAGCGGGCAACCCCGAAGAAAGCAAACTCTTCCAAGTGCTGGCGAAAAATTCAGATCCACACATGCCACCCAAGAAGCAGCTGAGTGATGCGGAAATTGCCAAAGTCCGGGCATGGGTCGCAAAGCCGGTGAAAGAGGCCCGCGTCGTGAAGCTGGTTGTACCCGCCGAGCCTTCCGCGGCGATTGATGCGTTCCTGGCGGAGGGCTGGAAAGAACGCAAAATCACACCGGCTCCGCTCTGTGACGACCTGACCTTTCTCCGACGGGTTTCCCTCGATCTCATTGGGCGAATCCCGACACCGGAGGAGACTTCCGCATTTCAGAAAGACCAAGCGGATAACAAACGAGCAATTCTGGTCGACCGCTTGATGGCCAGTTCGGAGGCCGCCCGTAACTTTCGCGAAATCTGGGATGTTCTGCTGATGGGTCGGCAGGGTGGCCGTCGCGAGCAACAGAGGCGCGACAGCGGCTGGTATACCTACCTCGAAAACGCTTACAAGCAGAACCGCCCCTGGGATGAAGTCGTGCGCGGGTTCATAACCGCTCGGCCAGAGCGACCTGAGGACAAGGGGGCCGTCTGGTTCCTCTTCGAACGCAAAAACGAACACCAGCAGATCGCCGAAGCCCTAGCACCGATCATTTACGGCACTCGCATCGACTGTGCCCAATGTCACGATCACCCGCTGGCCGCCGAGATCAAGCAGGGACACTACTGGGGCCTCGTCGCGGCCTTCAATCGTAGCAAAAATGTCGAAGCCGGACCCAGCGCGGTGCGAGAGATGGCCAGCGGCGGATTCATGAATTTCACGAATCTCAAGAAAGAATCGCAGCCCGCATCGATCACGTTGCTCACGGGGAAAGTGATCTCAGAAGCACGGCCGGAAAACGACGACTTATCCGGTTTATACCTCGACCCGATGGCCAAGGTGAAGGTACCCAAGTTTTCACGACGAGCCGCCTTGGCTGAAGCGGCGACCCGGGATAATCCCCTGCTGGCGCGCTCCTTTGTTAATCACACCTGGGCACTTCTGATGGGGCGGGGTATCGTCGATCCCCCGGATGAGATGAACTCCAAACATCCGCCAAGTCATCCCGAACTGCTCGACTGGCTGTCGGAGGATTTCGCAAAACACCAATACGACGTACGGCGGCTGCTGCGGGCCATCGTGCTCAGTCGCGGTTATCAGCTGGCGATGGGGGGTCACAACGCTCCACCGCCGGACGCGTTCGCCTGTGCAATGGAACGGCCGCTGACCGGCGAAGCGATTACCCGTTCTGCTCGGATCTCGGCAGGTCAGACGCCCGATGATGAAGCTTTGCGAAAGGCGGTCGTGGAACGATTCCCCGACGTGATGCCTCGAACTTCGCGGGCCACAATTCAACAGGCGATGTTCCTGTCGAATAGCGAACGAGTCGCGGCGCTCTTCAAATCCGGCCCGGCCAAGATCATTGCGGACGAAGCCGGCGTTCGAGCCCTGTTTCGCCGTGCCTTGATCCGGGAACCGGACAAAGAAGAACTCGCTCACAGCCTGGAGTTTCTGAAACAGAACCCCAATCCGTCGGCCGCCGCTGGCCAGTTGCTCTGGGCACTGGTGGCTGGACCCGAATTCCTTACGAACCATTAAAGCCGATGAACAAAACGCCGCCGCCCGGTTCCTGCACGCCCGAAGACCATCGGCTTCACCGCCGTTTGTTTTTGAAGGGCCTCGCCGCAACACCCGCTGTAACGAGTTTCACCGGGCTGTTCACGAATCCGCTCTTCGCCGAGAAAACGAAGAAGGCTCAAAAGAATGTCATCCTGCTCTGGCTCTGCGGGGCTCCCAGCCAATTTGAAACTTGGGACCCAAAACCGGGACGGCCTTCCGGTGGGCCGTTCGGAAGTATCGCAACCAGTCTACCGGGGGTACAGTTTTCCTCTCTCATGCCGCGCTGTGCCAACATTGCTCATGAGTTGAATATCATTCGGTGCATGAGGACCAAGCAGACCGAGCATCTGCAGGCCATTAACCTGTTGACCCGAGGCAACCCAGAAAGGCCTGGCTTCACCCGTCCCACTCTCGGTGCGGCGATCTCGGCGGCCATCGGCACGCTGGACGCAAAATTGCCAAACTTCATTCTTCTCGATCCGAACCCCAAGGGAAACGAATTCGAGGCTTACAAGGCCAGCGATCTCGCGGGCTGGCTAGGGCCGGAACATGCCCCCATTCGACTCGGTGGCACCTTCACCCAACTGAATCGAGCGGTCGACTCCGCAGTGGACAATAATCAGGATCGCCTTGCCCTGCGACGATATTTCGCCAAACGATACGAGACCGAAAAACAGAGCCGCACGGCGGCCGCCCAGAATGCCGCGTTCGAAAAGATGAATGGACTGAGCGCGAGTGCCGACTTGTTCGATGTGGCTAAACTGCCGGAAAAGGACCGTTCCCGCTACGGCCCTGGTACTTTCGGACTGCACGCTCTGATGGCCCGCAACCTCGTTGAGCAGGGCGCTCCGTTCGTGATGGTCGCCAACGGCATGCCCTGGGACAATCACGTCTTCCAGCACGAGATTCACCAGATGCTCGTGCCGGAATTGGACCGCATCCTGCACTGCCTCATCACGGATCTGAAGGACCGCGGTCTTCTCGAACACACGCTGGTGGTGGCGATGGGAGAGTTTGGTCGCACTCCTTGGCTCAACGCCGCCCGAGGCCGGGATCATTATCCCAACGCCTGGAGCATGATGATGACCGGTTGCGGTCTTAAGAGGGGCGTGGTGGTCGGCGGCACGGATGTCGATGGTGTTGACCCCGCCGGCCGTTCGTTCAACGAACAGAATCTCTTCGCCACAATTTTTACCGCGCTCGGCATCGACCCGCACGCGGAGTACGATCTGAAAAACATGCCGACTTTCCATAGGGTGGAAGACCGGGCCGAACCGATCCGGGAGGTGTTGGCATGAAACTGACGAAAAATAAAGACCTGTCGCTTCCCACCGGTGTTCTGGGCCTCGCGGTCGCAGCCGATGCGAAACATCTCTATGCCGCGTGCATGGATGGCCGACTCTTTGAATGCGACCCGGCCACAGGAAAATCGACGCCATTCGCCAGTGGTCATACCAGTTTTGCCTCCGGCTGCGTGCTGCTGCCCAATGGTAAGACGCTGATCTCTGCCGGTTACGATGGCTGGCTGTTATGGCACGATGTGGAATCCAAACAGTGCGTGCGGCGGTTGAAAGCTCATGGGTTTTGGTCCTGGCAAATGGCGCTGTCTCCCGACGGTCGCCACGTTGCGACGGTGACCGGGCAATACCTCGCGGGTGGCGAGAAATACGAGCCGGCTCAGGCACCGGAGCCGACGGTGAAGGTGTTTGACACTCTCACCGGCGAACTGCTGAAGTCGTTCGATTATCTGCCGCCGGTACTGAGCGTTGCTTTCTCGCCGGACGGCCGTCATCTGGCGGCGGCCAACATGATGGGGGATGTGGCCGTGTGGGACCTGGAAGGCAAAGCACCGCCGGTGAAGTTCAACTCTCCCGACTTCACGAGCTGGGGCATCATCAAGAGCCCGCACTTCTGTGGAGGCATCTATGGTCTTGCGTTCTCTCCCGATGGTAAGTCTCTATTGGCCTGTGGCATGGGACCGATGGGAGATCCCATGGCCGGTAATGGCAAGATGACCTGGCAGCGTTGGGATTGGCTGGCAAAAACACCGCAGAAACTCTCCCAGATCCGTGACGGCGAAGGCGGCGCCGGTCTTATGGAAACGCTGACTCACGCGCCGGACGGTTCTTTTCTGATGGCGGGCCGGCAAGCCCAGGGTACCTGGACCACCGCCCTTTTCGCCGCTGATGGCAAGCTGAAAGCCTCCCTGGATACCAAGTCTCGGGTGACCCGGGCCAAGTTCACCCCGGATGGAAATACCCTGTATTTAAGTGCGGTCATCGGTCAGCCAGGCCCCAATAAGGGTCAATGGCCAGACTATGGCCGTATTCACGTGGTTAAGGTTGAGGGTTGACGATTCAGCAATGAGGACTACTCTCGACTGCTTCCCGCAACCCCTTACTGAACGATTCGGCTACTAGGGATATCGAACCCATTCGCGAAAAGTTTGGTGACGACGACCTTTCCAAGCACGGAAATGATACCTCGCGCTTTTTAGATTTGCACAACGGCGGCCGCATCGGATAAAGTAGGGGTTCGCAGCAGAATCCGAATCGAGTCGTTTCCAAGGCTATGCAATGCTTCGACTTAATGCTCCACGTCCCGCCTCGCTATGCGGTGCCGTGCGCCGACGGGATTTCCTTCACGCAGGCACGCTGGCGACACTGGGATTGTCGCTACCGGCTTACCTTCGCGCCCAGCAGGCACAAGGCACTCCGGACAAAGACGTCAATTGCATCATGCTGTTTCTGCTCGGCGGTCCCAGTCAACTCGATACCTGGGATCTGAAGCCGAACGCACCGGCCGAAGTGCGTGGCCCCTTCAAACCGATTAAGACCAACGCTCCGGGTATCGAAATCAGCGAAATCTTTCCCAAGATGGCGAAGCACGGCGACAAATTCTCTCTGATTCGCTCCGTCTTCCACACGGCGACCGCGGTTCACGATACCGGTCATCAGATGATGCAAACAGGAAGACTCTTTACCGGCGGCGTCGAACATCCTCACATGGGGTGCACGCTGGGCTATCTGCGCGGCGGGCGAGGCGAACTGCCCGCCCACGTGATTCTGCCGCGCTTGATGGGCCGAACCGGCGGCAATTTACCGCATGGTCAAAACGCCGGCTATCTGGGGAAAAGCTACGATCCTTTCGTCCTGAATGCCGATCCTTCCGTTGCGAACTTTAAAGTTCCCGATCTACTACCCCCCGATTACATTTCGGATATCCGGGCCGAACGACGCCAGAAATTGCGCGACGCCATCGATGGAGAGATGCAAAGGTTCGAAAATGTCGCGGCCGCCAAACAACTGGATGATTCGTTTCATCAAGCCTACAAGCTGATGAGTTCTCCCCGGGCTCGCGAAGCATTCGCTATCGAGAAAGAACCGGCCGCGGTTCGCGACCGTTACGGCCGTACCCGCTTCGGACAGTGCTGCCTTATGGCGCGCCGACTGATCGAGGCCGGTGTCCGCTTCGTGACGGTTAACATGTTCGAAACGGTCTTCGATGAAATCACCTGGGATATTCACGGCTCGAAGCCCTTTACGGATATTCAGGAAATGTCGAAACTCGTAGCGCCCAACTTCGACCAGGCCTATAGTGCCTTGCTGGAGGATTTGAAAGAGCGCGGCTTACTGGAAAAAACTATGGTCACGGCCTGTGGCGAGTTCGGCCGTACGCCGAAAATCAACCCGGCTGGGGGTCGCGACCATCACCCCGGCGTCTGGACGGTGATCATCGGCGGCGGCCCAATCCAAGGCGGTCAGGTGATCGGCGAATCCGACGAATTCGGCTATGCTCCGAAAACTCGTCCGGTGACTACGGGTGAGTTCGCTGCCACGATCTTCAAGGGACTGGGGCTCGATCCGCACAAAGAATTACCGGGCCCGCAAGGAAGACCGATTCCGCTGGCCGACTTTAACCTTAAGCCGATTGAGGAATTGTTCTAACTGGGCACTGCTGCTAACCGGAATTCGCCGCCAATATCTCCGCCGAGAAGTCGGATATCACACTCGACGAAGCTCTCCAGGGATTTTCACACCGGAGTCGTTTTCGATCATGCGTCAACTTCTGACAGTACTATTTTTCGGTTTATCCGCCGTGCAGGTGTTGGCGGCCGATCTGCGGATTCTGCCTTCCGAGGTGACTCTCACCGGACCGGGCGCCTCGCAAAAACTTTTGATCGTTGAAGAGGAAAAAGGACGCGTGATAGCTGAGAAGACGGCGGGCGTAACTCTCGTTTCTTCGAATACTAAAGTGGCGGTTATTGATAAGGGAACCCTTCAAGCGGTCGGCAACGGCAATGTGATTGTGACGGCAAAGACTTCCGATGGAAAGACCGCGACGGCCAAAGTTCTAGTCCTGAAAGCCGAGCAGAATGCGCCTCCATCGTTTCGCAACGACATAATCCCGATTCTGACGCGAGCAGGATGCAATTCCGGTTCCTGTCACGGAGCGCTCGCCGGTAAGGGCGGCCTCAAACTTTCCCTGCGCGGCTATGATCCTGAATCCGATCACTTCGTTCTCACTCGACAGGCCCTGGCCCGAAGAGTTGACCGCAGCCAGCCGGAAAAAAGTCTCGTGCTCCTCAAAGGGGCACGCCTGATGCCGCACGGGGGTGGGCAACGATTGTTCGCCGATGAGGCCGATTATAATACGCTCCTCACCTGGATACAGTCGGGCGCGCTCCTCAATCCGGTCGATGCCAAGCTGGATCGCATCGAAGTACTCCCCCGGGCCGCCCTGCTCTCCCCGCAAGCCAAATCTTCCCTAATCGTCCGGGCGTTTTATTCCGATGGGCAGATCAAGGATGTGACGCGCTGGTGTCACTATGGAAGCAGCGACGATAATGTTGCGAAAGTAACCGAAGAGGCTCTCGTCTCCGGAGCCGGTTATGGAGAGGCCTCCATTACGGTGGGTTTCGGCTCCCGAGTCACCACCATGGTGATAACCTCTCCTTTCCCTAACTCCGTGAATCCGAAAGTTTTCGCGGACTCTCCTCGCAGCAATTTCATCGATGAACTCGTACTGCAGAAGTTGCAGTCGCTAAACCTGCCTCCTTCGCCGAACTGTAAGGACGCCGAATTTATCCGCCGAGCCTTTCTCGACGCGACGGGAATTCTTCCACAACCACAAGAGGTCGAAAAATTCATTTCAGACAAATCGGTCGATAAACGGGCGAAGCTGATCGCCGAGCTACTGGAGCGACCGGAGTTAATCGATTACTGGTCTTATAAATGGTCCGATCTGTTTCTGGTCTCGACCCGGAAGTTGCCGCAGCCAGCCATGTGGAGTTTTTATCGTTCACTGCGTCAGGCCGTTGCGGATAACAAACCGTGGGATCAATTGGCCCGCGATATCCTGCTCGCCAACGGCAGTACGATGCAAAATGGCGGCGGGAACTTTTTCGTTCTGCATAAAGACACTTCGGATGTCGCGGAAACGGTCGCGGTCAGCTTTCTCGGCATGTCGGTAACCTGCGCACGCTGTCACAATCACCCGCTCGAAAAATGGACGCAGGATCAATACTGGTCATTCGCCAATCTGTTTTCGCGCGTCGGTTTGAAAAATGGGGAACGAGACGGAGATGTGGTGGTCTTTGAGCGACCGACCGGAGATGTGCTGCATCCCCGCCGGGGCGTGCCGATGCCAGCCGCACCGCTCGATGGCCTACCTCTTGCCGCCGAGGAGGGACGCGATCGCCGAATCTATTTTGCGGACTGGCTGACTTCGCCGGATAATCCGTACTTTGCCAAGGCCCTGGTGAATCGGGTCTGGCGGAACTTCATGGGCCGCGGACTGGTCGAGGCGGAAGATGATCTGCGCGAAACCAATCCGGCCAGTAATCGCGAGCTACTCGACGCACTCGCCCGCGATTTTATAACCCATAAATTCGATGTGAAGGTTCTGATTCGCACCATCATGAATTCGGCGGCCTATCAGCGTTCCTCGCAGAAACTGGAAGAGAATGCTCAGGACGATCGCTACTATTCCCGTTACCTCGTGCGTCGTCTTCCCGGTGAAGTGATTTTGGATGCCCTGTCGCAGGTGACTGGTTCACCGACGCCCTTCAAGGAAATTTACACAGGCGTCGAAGGGGGGGTCGCCGCGACCTCGAACTATCCGCCGGGCACACGCGCTCTGCAGCTTCCCGACTCCCGAGTCGCTTCCCGGTTTCTGGATGCGTTCGGCCGGCCGGATCGCCTGGCCACCTGCTCCTGCGAACGGCAGCAGGATCCCACCGTCGGACAGGCTCTGATGATGAATAATGGCCAGACCCTCAACGACAAGCTCCGTGCCCCGGATTCGCGTGTCAGCGCCTGGTTGAAAGAGAAGGTGACGGACGAACAGGCGATCAGCCGCATCTTTATGCTGGCCCTCAGTCGGCCACCCAGCGCCAAAGAACGCGAGCGTTTCCAGGCGATTTTCGCTAACAAAACATCGAGTGAGCCGAATGCTCCCGGCCGCCGGGAAGCGCTTGAAGACCTTTTCTGGGCCGTGCTGACCTCCCGGGAATTCCTGTTCAATCACTGATTGCCGCGTCCTGAAGACGCTCAGCTGCATCAAAAATCGATTATGAAAAAGACTCTCCTCCTATTTTTTACTTTCCTGAGCGCAGGGATTTCCCAGGGGGCTCCTCTGCCTCCAGTCACGGCGTTGGCTTATCATCCCAGCTTTCCCGTGCTGGCGGCGGGATTGTACGGAGAAGTGTTGCTGATCGATCCGGCGAAAGCGGACGTCATTAGCCGACTCTCGGGACAAACGGAACGCGTCACTGCGCTGGCCTTCAGTAGTCAGGGCGACCGGTTGGCAGTCGCCAGCGGCCGGCCCGGAAAATCGGGTGAAATCCGACTCTATCGTGTGACGGCGCAAACCTTCTCTTCGCCGCTACTCGAAGCGACGATCACTCCCCACACGGATGTGATCTATGCTCTGACCTTCAGCCCCGACGGCAAAAAACTGGCTTCCGCCGGCTACGATCGCGTTATTCGAGTCGTCGATCCCGCCAAGCCTCAAGTCGTTATTCAAGAACTCAAAGATCACAGCGATGCCGTCTATGGCTTAGACTTCCATCCCGAGGGAAAACTGCTGGCGTCGGCGGGTGCCGATCGAGCCGTCAAGGTTTGGGATATCGCGACCGGCAAGAGACTCTATACGCTTTCCGAGCCGACCGATGCGGTCCATTCGGTAGTCTGGAGTCCTGATAAGCTCCATCTGGCGGCCGCGGGAATAGACAAAAGCATTCGAATCTGGCAGGCGGACGCCAACGGCGGACGACTGGTCCACTCGGTTTTCGCGCATACGGAACCGGTCACCCGGATCCTCTATTCCCAAAACGGACAAGTGCTTTATTCGATCGGCGAAGGGGGGAGTTGCAAGAGCTGGAACGCCGCGGCCATGAAGGAAAAGCTGGTTTTCCCGGCACAGAAAGAAACTATTCTGGCGCTGGCTCTCAGTCCGGATCAAAAGCAGTTGGCGCTGGGACTGTTCGATGGAGCTTTGAAACTTCTCGCTTCGGACAACGGCAAAATAGTGGCCGAACCGCTGCCGATTAAACCGAAGCCTGCCATCCTCCGGAAGATGACTCCGGCACAGGGTGTCCGCGGTTCGCAAGTCCGGGTCGTTTTCACCGGAGAACACTTAAATGAGGTGACGGAGATCGCGGCCAGTCCCGGAATCCAGGCTGAGATTCTCCCGGAAGGACGCGGACCCACGCAGTTGATCGCCCGTTTAACAATCGATTCCCAGTTCAAGCCGGGTAAGACGAATCTCCTGGCCAAATCGCCGGCGGGAAACTCCGCGGCCCTGCCCTTTTTCGTGGATCGCTATCCCGTGGCTTCTGGAATGATGGCCAACGAATCGTCTCGCACCGGTTCGAGAGTGACTCTCCCGGCCACTCTGATCGGTACTCTATCCAAGCCGGGTAAAGCCGATTATTTTCATTTCGAAGCGAAGGCCGGTCAGGAAATCGCGATTCAAGTTTTCACCGGAGAGATCGGCTCCAAACTCGATCCGTTCCTTGAACTGACCGACGCTCAGGGAAAAGTCCTAGTCGACAGTGCCAACGGCCTGCTCGGCTATGTGGCCCAAGATAGCGGTTACCTGGCGATCAGTATTCGCGACAAGGAATTTCGGGGCGGCGGCGATTATTCGTATCGGCTCAGTATCGGTTCGTTCCCCCTTATCACCGGAGCGTCTCCTCTGAGTTTCCAGCGGGGAACTTCCGGGTTGGTGCGGATTCATGGGGTGAATCTCGGCAATCAGCGAAGCCTGCCGGTCACCATTCCCGCTGATGCGAAGCCGGGGAGCAGAATTCCGATTGCACTGCCGGGCTTGCCAGAAGCGGTGGTCGGGGAAGCGGCTGTGCGAGCGGGGGAATTTCCGGAAGTCAGGGTGGCTCAAAAAGAGGCGCACATCCAAGTTCCGGGAACTGCAACGGGGACCCTGGCTGAACCTCAGCAGGTGCATGCGATTTACTTTAAGGCCAAAAAAGGGCAACGGCTATTACTCGAAGTCGAAGCGCGCCGACTCGGTTCGCCATTGGACTCCGTCATCGAGATCGTCGATTCTCAGAATCAGCTGGTGATGCGGGCCACTCTGCGCAGCACGGCACGTATCTTTTCGACGTTTCGGGATAGCGATTCTGTCAACCCCGGAATTCGCCTCGAATCGTGGCACGAACTGGGCATGGATGATTACCTGTTCGTCGATGGCGAACTGATGCGCGTCAAGGAGCTTCCTAAAGGTCCCGATGATGATTGTCAGTTCTACGAGGTTGCTGGCCGTCGGCAGGGATTTTTGGAGACCACCCCCACTCAGCATTACAACGGCTCGCCGATGTACAAGGTGGAAATTCACCCGGCTGGAAGCAGTTTCCCCGCCAATGGCCTGCCACTCATTCAATTGCCTTATCGAAATGACGACGGCGGAGCCAGTTACGGCAAAGATTCGCTACTGACTTTCGATCCACCCCAGGATGGAACTTATCGAGTTCGTCTCAAAGACGTGCGTGGCGCCGGCGGCGAGTTATTCAGCTACCGGTTGACAGTGCGGCCACCCCACCCCGATTTCGCAGTTGCGTTCAACTCAGCTAATCCGGTCGTCTGGAAAGGGGGATCAGTACCGATCAACGTTACCGCGACGCGAATCGATGGCTTCAACGGTCCCATCCACTTCGCGCTCGAAAATCTTCCCGAAGGATTGGAAGCGCCGCCCAGTTCGATCGACCGCGAGCAATTGACGATGACCTTCCCGCTTTTTGCAAAATTGTCGGCGAAGTTACCCGAGACTCCCGCGCTCAAGCCGCTGAAGCTCGTAGCCCGGGCCACCATCGATGGGCGGGAGGTTGTACGGGAATTCGTCGGAGGCCCGCCAAAGCTGGCCGATGCCGGTGATATTGTTGCTACGACCAGCGTCAGCGAAGTCTCTCTCAAACCGGGACAAGAAACCCGGCTCGTAGTGAAAGTCGAACGACGTAACGGCTACGCGGGACGGATTCCGATCGAGGTTCGCGGCCTGCCGCACGGAGTCCGCGTGGAAAACATCGGGCTCAATGGCATCCTGATCACTCCGGGGACTTCGGAGCGCGAGATCGTTTTGTTTGCGGAATCGTGGGTTCCCGAGCTGGAACATCCTTTGATAGTCCTCGCCCGCAACGAGTCGAAGGGTACGGATTATGGAGCCAAGCCGGTTATCCTGAAGGTCCGCAAATAAGCGACGATTCGTTAATCGAGCGGTCCCTCCTGAGGAGACACTGGGAAAAATGTAAAGCCGCTATCGTTTTGCCGGACGGGTAACCCTGCCAGCAAGTATCGCAGCTTCGGATGCGAGCGCGATAAATCTCATGAATCCGTTGGTCGACCCAATACAGGCGGGAGCGTCATTACTTTCCGTTCTGGGCCACTCGATATTTGTTCTCCGCTCAGTTCATCGCGGGAATTCACTAAAGTTTTCGAAACATAATTAGAGCATCGACAAAGCCTTTTTCGGGATGAGCGAATGCGCCAGGCAAGGTGCCAACGACTTCGAACCCGAGACTTGTCCATAGCCGGACTGCCCGGTCATTGGTGCTTATCACAAAATTGAATTGCATCGCCAGAAAGCCGCGGGATCGCGCGAACTCGAGTGAATGCAAACACATCTTGCGGGCCACTCCTTGTCCGCGCGCTTTCAGACAGGTCGCATAGCCGCAATTTGCGACATGAGAGCCGCCCCCCAGTTGGTTTGCTCTAAGAAAATAGGTCCCGAGAATTTTACCGTCTTCCTCAACGACAAAAGTATCGTGATCCGATTTGGTCCAATAGGCGATTGCACTCTCTTGAGTCATCTCCGGAGGAAGTGCATAAAATTCACCGGCTCGTAGGATCGGTTTTAGGATCTCCCAGATTTGACTGAAGTCGTTTTGGCAGGCTGGCCTGAGGATCAAGCTGGGATTGTTCCGTTGCATAGCTCTGAAATCCGATTGCAATATTCTTTCCGGGTAGTTTAGTTGGTCCGCCTGCAAATTACATCCAAGGCTCGCACGAAACGGCCCGCGACAAAATGTTGTACGACTGTCGAGAATGCCCCGAAAAGGTCGCTATCCCAGAGGCCTTCCCGGGTGCTCGAAAGCAATTTAAGGTCGAATCCGAGTTACATAGTGGAGTTTTTCAACCAGACATTTCTGTTACTCCTACAGCAAGCAACGATGCTAAATCTCCTGCCCCGACCGACATGATAAACTGGACATCGCCATTCATTTCAGGTATAGAAAAAGAAATTCAAGCTTTCAGTCGGTACCCTCATTGTGGCCATTCGCAGACCGAAATCCTGCGGCCAAGTGAATCCAGTGATAATCCTAAAGGATCAGATCCATGAGCAACCCATCGGACCCTCATCATGTGTCGAGGCGGGAATTCAACAGCTTGACTGCCGGTACCTCGGCGGCGATGCTGTTTGGCACGGCAGCGGCCCGAGCGGAGCTGGAAGCGAAAGGCACTGCTGCTTTTTCGGAAGGCAAGAACGGTTTGAACATCCTGTTCCTCTTCACGGATCAGGAACGTTTTTTCCCCAAATGGCCCCGGGGCATGTCGCTGCCCGCTCACGAACGGCTGCAAAAAACCGGCACGACTTTCACCAACCACTACACCAGTGCCTGCATGTGCACGCCGTCGCGGTCGGTTCTGATGACCGGTCTGCAAACGGCCGACAACAAGATGTTCGACAACTGCGATACCCCCTGGCAGAACAGTCTCTCTCCGACGGTGCCCACGATCGGCCATATGCTCCGCAAGGCGGGCTACTACACCGCTTATAAGGGGAAGTGGCACCTCAATCGGGAATTCGATTCGCATAACCCGACCAAGCTGTTCACTCGAGAAATGGAAGAATACGGTTTCGCCGATTACGCCTCGCCCGGCGATCTGGTCGGCCACGACCTGGGAGGATACCAGTTCGACCACTTGATCAGCGGCAGCGCAATCACCTGGCTCCGACGTCAGGGGCGGCCGCTTTCAGACGCCGGTAAGCCCTGGAGCCTGTTCGTCAGTCTGGTGAATCCGCACGATGTGATGTATTTCAACACCGATGCGCCCGGCCAGAAAACCCAGGACACGGGTAAACTCCTGAAACGAGCCACCCAAGCCCCCAATCACCCCATTTATAAGAAGAAATGGGACATGCCGGTGGCAAAAACGCTTCGAGAGCCACTCAATGCCCCGCATCGACCGAAGGCCCACGGCGAGTTTCTGAAGATGTGGGACTATGTGCTGGGCCACATACCTCTCGAAGAAGAGCGCTGGCGCCGTTTCAACGACTTTTACCTCAATTCGATTCGCTCCGTCGACATCCAGCTGCAGAACATCCTCAATGAGCTCGATGCGCTGGGTCTGGCCGAGCGGACGATCATCCTGTTCACTTCCGACCATGGGGAAATGGCCGGCGGGCACGGCCTGCGCGGCAAGGGTCCGTTTGCCTATGAGGAAGCCACTCATATTCCGTTCTTCGTCGTTCACCCCGATGTCAAAGGCGGACAGTCGTGCAAAGCTTTGTCCAGTCATATCGACGTGGTGCCGACACTCCTGTCCATGGCGGGCCTATCCGCAACAAAACGGAGTGAAGTGGCAGGCCGCGACCTTCCGGGGAAGGACCTCTCACCCGTGCTGGCGAAGGGAGCCGAGGCGAGTATCACCGAATCGCGCGAGGGTGTGCTGTTCGCCTACAGCGCGCTGTGCACCAACGATTCGACGTTGCTCAAAGTTGCTGGGGAAGCCCTCGCGGCGAACCGCTCCCCCAAAGAGGAGTTGGAAAAAGCCGGTTACAAACCCGATCTGAGGAAACGCGGAAGTGTTCGAACCGTATTTGATGGGCGTTATAAATTCTCGCGCTATTTCGCCCCTATCGAGCGCAACCACCCGACCACGCTCGATGAACTTTACAAATCGAATGACGTGGAACTTTTCGATCACCAATCCGATCCCGAGGAAGTTATCAATCTGGCGGCCGATCGCGAGAAGAACGCCGCGCTGCTTCTGGCCATGAGTGCCAAGCTCGAAGCAGTGATCAAAGCCGAGATCGGGAAGGACGATGGCCGCGAGATGCCGGAAATTCCGAAAGTCTCCTGGTATCTCGATACCGCTGATCTATAGGAGAAGCTGGTTGCCATCGCAGGCCGGATCGATTCGGGACCTGGCCGTACAGGTGAGTGGCGGGGCGGATCAATTTCCCGGCTCACGATGGGCTTGCTGTAGGCACCGGATAGCTCGGCTTACTTCGGCGGCTCCTAGCGGAAAAATACCGCTAGTCGTCCTGCGAGCTACTTGACACCCGCTTCCCAATTAGGTTCCATAAGACGCTGAAAGCCTGGAACCAAGTCGCCTCCGAGAATCGACTTTTTGCACAATTGGAAGGATTTTCCGTTCTTCTGTCGATTTCCTCCAGTTTCATTCGACTGAATGTGGAATCGACCTTCCGCGTTCGCCACTGCACGTGCAGTTAGCCTCGGCTGGGACTCTGATTCAATAGAGGATAATCGACATGGTAGTTTTTCTGAAAGCCCTGCTGATCGGTGTTGCCCTTCTCCACCTATCACTACCTGCCCAGGCTCAGGAACCGCAGAAGCCGAGTAAAGATCAGGAATACCTCAAGCGACTCGTGGGGAGTTGGAGCGCAGATTCCGAAAACGGGAAAGGGACGATGATTTACAAGATGGAATTGGGCGGTCTTTGGCTGATGGGAGACTTCGAGGGAGAATTTGGCGGCTTCAAGTTTCAAGGGAAAAGCCTCGAGAGTTACGACTCGGCGACGAAGAAATACCGGAGTGTTTGGGTAGACTCTTTCTCCACCCAGCCCAGAATTATGGAAGGTGATCTCGACAAGGAGGGCAAGATCATGACCCTGACCGGAACCGGCCGAGGTGCGGACCAGAAGACCGTGAATTATAAGTCGGTTACTGAGATCAAAAATGACGATACGGTGAACTATAGCCTGTTCCTGGTTGATAAAGACGGTAAGGAACTGCCGATGGTTAAGCTCACCTATAAAAGGAAAAAGTGAGTTCGCACGCCGGAGAGTTTATTCCTTGCGACCTGAATCCCTATCCGGCCAATACACAGATTTAAAACGGCGTTATGGCAACACCTACGGACAGAGCTGGGATAGCGCGAAATCCATTGAATATCGGCCACCCCAACTGGGTGGAATACTTTCCCACTCCCTTCGCAAGGCGGAGGGAAATTCCATGCAAACCATCAAACTCACCGACGGCGGGATTCTGCTTTACAAAGAGGCATTCATCCCGCACGACATGGCGGATCGCTACTTCGCTGAGCTTCGGGATCATTCTGCCTGGGAACAAAAACCGGGGATATTTGGTTACCTGCAGCCCCGACTGATCGCCGCGTACGGAGAACCCGGCCTCGTCTATCGCTACTCCGGCCGAGACAACGTCGCTTTGCCCTGGACACCCACACTTCTGGAGATCAAGCAGAAGATCGAGTCCATCGAGGGGCAGTATAATTACTGTCTGCTGAATCGTTACAGCTCCGGGCAGGACAGCATGGGCTTGCACGCCGACGATGAGCCGGAGGTGGGCCACATCATCGGCTCGCTATCACTGGGGGCAACCCGAACGTTTCGAATCAAGCACAATGAATCGAAAGAAACGATGAACTTCCCCGTCGGTCACGGTACGCTGATAATCATGGCAGGGACCATGCAACAGTTTTGGAAGCATGAAATCCCGAAAACGAAGCGACCTGTCGGCGAGCGGATCAATCTGACTTATCGACAGATTATTCGAGAGTGAACCCACCCATGCCCCGAGTGAGTGCCGGCCTGCTGATGTATCGCTTCCGAGAGGGGAAGTTGCAAGTGCTCCTGGCTCACCCCGGCGGTCCTCTCTATCGAACCAAGGACGAGGGCCACTGGTCGATACCCAAAGGGGAAATCGAGCCGGGTGAACATCTGCTCGAGGCCGCGCAGCGAGAATTTCGGGAAGAAACCGGCATTACACCAACCGGGCCATTCGTGGAATTGTCGTCAATCAAACAAAAAGGGGGCAAGATCGTCCACGCCTGGGCATTTGCGGGCGACTGCGATCCGAACGTTATTCAGAGCAATACGTTTACGATGGAATGGCCTCCCAAATCGGGTCGGACGAAGGAATTTCCCGAAATCGATCGGGCAGATTTTTTCAGCGTGGAAGAGGCTCGCCTTAAGATTAAGGCCGCTCAAATGCCGCTGGTGGAAGCGCTGCAGCGAATCCTGGAATCGGTTGAAGCATGAACTTCCACTCGCTCCCGGAAATATTCACTTTTTTCAAGGCCCTCATCAGGGGACGGCCGTCTCCAACCGCTTCCCGGGCATGATTCTGGTGTTGTTCAGTTACGCCTGCCTGGCCGCGATCGCGGACATGCGTCAGATCGCCAGTACCTTCCTCCCCAGGCCAAAGAGGATCGAGCGGCGGATCGAGCCATGATCTTCCAGCTTGCCTCGAGCCGACGCATACGTTCACCGGTGTCGGCCCTTACTCCGCGTGGTTGACAGTGAAGAATGATTGCGGAGGCGAATCTTCCGAAACGATCAATCTCTGTATTCCGCCATCGATCACCAGCGTCTCCGTGTCCGTGGACGGCTACAAGGTGATCGCGTTCGTGAACACCCTCGGCGATTACGAAGCTTTCACGATTGATTGGAACGATGGCTCGCCACCCACCAACGCTGGCCTCGTGCAGATTCACACCTATCCGCCGATGCCGAGATCTTACACCATCACGGTCACTTTGAGCGGCTGTGGCAGTAGCGTCTGCACCTGCGACAAATACGACCGCGACTTGCCCTGGCCCGAACAGAAGGCCTGGGCGTGCAAGTTCTGCTTTCTCTATCACACACGGGAGTGCCTCCAGGGAGCCTGGGAGGTCAACCCGCTGGATCCGCCGGCCGCTCCGGAATCGAAGCCCAAGCGGATTGCTCTGACGCAGTGCGACTACCTGGGCAAGGTGATCGAGAAGACCGACGCCGGCGGCTTCGAATGCAGCTGCCAGGGGAAGTGGTTGCGCAAGTGTCGGCTGCATGGAGAGTGTCGATTGACGCAGGAGTCAGACGTGCCCGACTGTGCCTCCTGCGACGACAATACACTCCTACCTAAGAACCGGCGGAGCTGATCGCCGAAGCAGATCGGCAAAGGGATGAAGGTTCGCGAAATTCGGCGGAGAGTTGAGGTGGGTCAGGCGGTTAGATGATCAAAGTGAGAACGAAAGTAGCACCCTGATCTTCAGGAACTGGAAGTTTGAGATTTATCAATCGGATGCAAAAGTCAACGACTTTTGAATGGATCGCTCTTGTAACTCCTATAACAGAATTGTCTTCGCCAGCTAGTGCCAGGAAGCCTCGCATGTGGAAGCGCCTAAATAAAACAATACGTCCATTTCTACCGGTCGTAATTCTCCTGGCCTCATTTTTGTTCTGTTGTGGTTTGCCATTACATACTTACGATCACCTTCAAATGGATGATCGTCCAGAACTGATATATCACCGTTTTGAGTCATCAATCCAGGATTATGGAAAGAGACTTGCGGCTGATGAAGTGTACTTTGAAGAAACCCGAGGATATGTAATCCCCTCTTCTTTGATCTATTACGGAGCGAGATACTGTAAAAAGAAAGGAAACCTTTCACTTCCCTGAACTGGTCTTGCGCGAGGGATTGCGATTTGCTATCACTTCGTCATGGCTTCTGCGATTCCAACTTCGACGGAAACTCCCGTTCTCGATCCCGCTTTCCTTTTAGCGTTCCGAAGCGGAAAGCTGACGTCGGAACAAGCTCGGGAATTCGTTCATCGAGATCCCCTGGAATTGCAGTTTCTGTTGCTCCAACTGAGCGTCGCGGTCGCTGCAGGCACGATACCTCTGGGGCCAAACACTCCCTCGGGATCCATCGCTCCCTACTTAAAGCCGAATGCGAATCCCAAGAAAAAGAAGGGAAAAGCCGGCCCCAAGCCTGGACACGACGGTCATTATCGCCCAATTCCCACCCGCATCGATAAACGCCAGACCCACCAACTGGAGGTCTGTCCCTGCTGCCAGGGAGCTCTGCAACGCACCGACCGCCAACGCCTAAGGATCATCGAAGATATTCCCGACGATTTGCACGCTCAGACGACCGAACACACGATTCATCGCGACTGGTGTCCCAAGTGCAAAAAGCAGGTCGAACCGGTTGTTCCCGACGCTCTGCCAGGCTGTCAGCTGGGCCATCGAACTACGGTCCTGTCGGCCTGGCTGCACTACGGACTGGGTACCACGACGAGTCAGATCCTGGAGGTCTTCAACGGCCACCTTCAGATGAAACTCAGCGCGGGCGGCTTGACCGAAATCTGGCACCGTCTGGCCGAAGTACTCGAACCCTGGTACGAGCAGATTCACCGCGAATGCCTTTTGGCCGGCGTCCTGCACGCCGATGAGACCGGCTGGCGAACCGAAGGAGTGACGTCCTGGCTGTGGTGTTTTGCGCGGGACGATGCGACCTATTATCGGATTCACCCCAAGCGGGGTCACGAGGCCTTGAAGGTCTTCTTCACGGAAGCCTTCCAGGGCGTTCTGGTCAGCGACTTCTGGAAAGCGTACGACATCGTGACCCAGAAGCGTCAGAAGTGTTGGCCTCACTTGTTGCGGGATTTGACGGCGGTCGATGAAGGCTCTGAAAGCGGCGAGGATTGGCCAGAATTCTGCAAGAAACTGTGGCGGATTTACGCCGATGCCGTGCGTTTGGAGGCGGGTATCGAAGAGTTGCAACAGGAGAGCTACGACAGCCGATTGCTGCGGCTTAAGACGCGGATCACCGATTTGGCGGTGCGACCGTGGACGAACCGCCACGCCCGGAGATTGGCCAAGCGTTTGTTCGATTACGGCGACGATCTATTAACGTTTCTGGAAATAGAGGGAGTGCCCAAGAGCAACAATAAGGGGGAGCGAGAAATCCGACCGGGCGTGATGATGCGGAAAGTCAGTTTCGGCAGTTACAGCCAGCAGGGGGCTCGGACGCGAAGCATTCTGATGAGCATTTATCGCACCCTGAAGTTACGGGACCTGGATCCTTTAAAGGAGACCGAATCGGCCCTCCGCACCTACACGCTTACAGGGAAACTACCTGCTCTACCCGTGAAGCTCAGTTCAGGAGAGTGAAAGATTACAAAGAAAGGAGGCTGTTTTTGCATATTTTTCGGATACACTTTTGATGATCCTGTTCCGGAATTGTGGTTTTGCCCGAACGGATTAAATCCTCTACCTGAGGAAATCACAGAAGCCAAGCGGCGATACCGAATTCTAAATTGGACTCAACATTCTCCACAGTGGGTGTCGTTCTATAGGGGAGATTTGAAGCCGAATTAGGCGGAGTGAGTTGGACCCGTGATGGATGGCCCTCGTGTAGAGTGCACTACTCTTTCAATTAAAGTTTTACGACTTGACGCTATATCCAAAGAGACCCACGAGACTGCCACCCCGCGTAAGACCTAATGCTAGTCGAGGTAGAACGCAACCAGTGATCTCTGTTCCTTCGGGATAATCTTTCCGAGGTAGCTCCCACAAATCACGATCGTGGCCTATCCGCACAAAGCGCGTGTCCACAAATTCTGGACGATTTCGGAACCACTGGATCATTTCCCGCCAAGGAAGAAAGTACTCAGGATCCGACTCCGATCCATCTTCTTCCACTTCAGACCACCACACTCCGGATTCGGCCAATGGCTCGACAGTGATCGTAACCGGCGGAAATAGAGTGTTACCAAATTTGGCTCGAACCAGCTCTTCAGTAATCTTCGATACAGACTCTCCAACGTTTGCTGCGATGAAGAACCCTCTGAACGGATCACTCGAAGAAGAACCCATTCCTACATCAGTCTCGTCCATAACTTTTTCGGCTTCCGCTGAGAGTTGGCGGCATAATGTCAACTCATCTGGGTCTACAGAATGGTGAATGGATTCGCTTCGTCGAGCAATTACACCGCTGCCATACACCACTGCCTGACGGGAGATGATGTTGTTTGGCCATTCAGCCTTAAGATCGCCAACATTATAGCTCTCCATGCACTCACGAATAACTTCAAGCCTTTCAGGATCCGGGGTGAAGTGAGTTAGTGGTACTTTAGCCATTCGTGCAATCTCCGCTGTCTATCGCCGATTAGTCAGGATTCATTATGTCAGACGACGAACAATTGTAACTGATACTATCCCGATTGAGTGAACTAGTACTTTCAATATTCCAAACTCTATCCAGACAAACGCTGACATACAAATGAAAATAGAGAATTCAGTCTCGTATATAGATCCACCTTGTGCGCGTCGGTCACACCGTCCGAAGCACCCAAACCGACCACCTCAGCCCAATCCCTTAAGCCGCAAGCCAGGCCTTTAATCCCTCTTCTCTTCGCCCACTCCCCCCGGATCGCCAACTCAGTTCGGGACGCTTTGTTATAGTCGGTTCCATGAAACCCTGGTTCCTATTCAACGACTCCATCCCCGGCCTCTCCTTCACCGTAATTCCCTCGGGAACGGCAGTGACGGACGCCGATACACCCCTGCGCTCGGCCACCCTCGATCTGAAGGCGGGCGGGGTCAGTTGCAAATCGACGCAAACACTCAGCTCGCTGAATGGCAGCACTTTTTACGGCAAGTACCAGGAATCCGCTGACGGAGTCACCTGGACCGATCTGGCCGGTGCCGCCTTCACCTTCGTCATCACCAGCTCGAACATCCAGACCATTAACTTCACCAGCTCGAAGAGATACCTCCGCTATTCGTGCGAGTTCGATGCAGGCGATTTTGCGTCCTGCACTCTGGGAGTGACTCTCAGCACCAACTAACCGGAGCCAATTCGTTCCGGAATCTCATTAGAAATTCTTTGTTTCTTGCGGCTTAAAGGAGTGCTTATGGTCCGGTCCGATCCAAATACTCGCGTCGGAATCGATCCCAAAAGTTGGATTGCGCGCTGGGGCTTCCCCTCTTTGCGAGCCTTTTTAGTAATTCCTTCTTTGGAATACCCCGGTTGCCAGCACCGCTCTTACGAGCCCTTGATTAGCACCCAGGTCCGGCCGTGGGCCGGGATGGTCGCGCGAATCGTGGCCGAGCCATCCGAGGCGATGGATACTTCCTGCTTTTTCCCATCGGCGAAATAAATCACGGCCTTTCCAGTTAATCCCGTGTAATAGAGCGGCAGTTGGATGTTCCGAACCATTTCCGATTCAAGCGGATTGTAAAACATAGCGAGGCCGCGCTCTTCGGAATTCGGATTCACATGCAGCCAGCCATCCCAATCCCGGCCATCCGCGCGCCTCAGGTGGATCAGATCCGAATCGAGAATCGTGCGATGGCTCCGGTAGAAATCGACCCAGCGCTTCACCACGGCCTTGGTTTCATCGGTATCGTAAAGGCGGGGTCCGCGATAGCAGGCCTGCACTCCGGCGCCGAACAGATTGGCCAAGCGAGATTCATAATGCGGCAGATGTTGGGAGAGCGGCTCGATTGTGGCGGCCGGGCCGCCGCCGTGATATTCGGTGAGTGGTACAAACATCCAGCCCATGCTCGAGGTTTTTTCCCAGGTGCCATCGTAGATATTCTGCCTTTCGATCACCTCTTGCCATTCGCGCGGCAGAGACCAGTTCGTTTCCCGGTAACCCATGCCGCATTTATTCGAACCGGCGAGGTAATACCAGTCGGGCACGTTCAGATAAATTCCTTGAGATCGACACCACTGATAGAAATTGCGGATCTTCTCCCATTGCCGCCACTGCGAATCCTGCAGGCCCTTGTGACCGGGATGAGTAGTTGAGGCGCAGACATCGCCGGGGTAGGAGCCATCATGTTCCAGAACCGAACAACCTGTTTTCTCGTAAAAGTTGCGGAGCTGCTGAAAGTAATCTTCTCCCCACTGACTGCACAGACAGGGAGAATTCCCGAAGCGCATCCCACCGGGAGCATGGGTGGCCGGATTAATGCAGTCGTTTTCCTTGTTGATCGAACGGCTGGCCAGCAGCGAATAGCCTCCCAAAGCAATCCGTTTTTGGCCAGCATAGTCGGCCAGTTCCTTCATATTGGTGAGATATTTGGGATCGCGGGATTCGATATTGAAGCCGCTGCCGAAGGTCATGATGACCATTTCGAATCCGACCTGCGAACACTGATCCACGGCCAGTTTCACCGATTTCGGATCGGCCGATCGGACATGCATCAGGATCGGGTTTTCGTTGACCCAAGGAGCCAACAGCCGATAAGCCCGTCGCGTGGCGAGCCCTCGCCGTTCCCGCTCGGAACTATCGTGAAGTAATTCGAACACGCGAAAGGATTCGAAGGATTTTCCCGCTTCAATATCAATGTCCGGCCCGTACGGTGGAGTGCATTCCAGCAGACAGGGCGTCTGTTTGTCGTAGCTCACCTGCGTTTCATAGCTGGGATCGGCTTTCCATTGCACGGCCGGGTTGCTGATATGCTCGGCCATGCCACCCCCAAAGGCATAATCGCTGAAAACCTGGATTTTCCGCAGTGCGGAACGGAATTGAGCGGCGTTCGAATCGACCATAGATTCTTCTTCCGCTACCGCCAATTGCTCTACCGAAAAGCGATTGAGGTGAATCGGTTTGTCTGAACGGTTCCGGATAGTCAGCCACTTCGAAAAGAGCGGGATCCCATCATAAAGCTCGTAGTGAACTTGAACAGTTATCCCGGGCTGCCGTTCCTCCGACTGATAGTCGAAAGTTAGGCGAACCCCTGGCGGAGGCCAATTGACCAGCTGACTGATCCATTCCTTGTGCGGCTTCCAGGGAAATCGTTCTTGCGTTTTATCGAGAGTGTATCCGACGCACTTCCACGAGGTCGGATCGGCCGGCATGTTTTTCAGCATCTCCGGCAACAAGAAGTTGTGGACCTTCTGCCCGATAAGGCCGCCGAGGGGAATTCTTTTGCCGTCGATTTCCAGAAGCGCTTCTGGTCGGATGCTGCGAAGGAAAGATTGCCCAGTCCCCAGGTGGTCGAGACCAATGGTGGTGGCATTGGGTCGAAGCAGGAAAGTTCGTCGTACAATCCCGTTATCGAGAATCAATTCGCTCTCCGAGGCGCCACGGAGGACTTTTGCCTTGGCAAAGGAATTGTCGATGAGCCAGTCGAGTTTAGGTTGCGATGCGCCGAGGGTTGCGGCCGCAGGAAGTCCCTGAGTACTCAAGGTGGGTGTGACCGGCTGAGCCGATGCGATCGAGGAAAAGACGATCCCTAGCAAATTCAGTGCAAGAAGGAATGGGCCGAAGGAGCTTGGCATGCATATTCTCGAATGGGAAGTTCGGCGGAGACAGCTCGCAGATAGCGAAGGACTGTAATCGAAGTTTACGCGACGACTTGGGCGGTGGCTCTGGAATCTTTAGACCTCGTTCTGATTGAGGATCACTACGCAGTCAACGAAATGTCACCGCGTGACCCTCTCGTTACATCGCACTACGATGAGAGCACTTTGATACGAGGAAAATATTACTATCCGAATGTTAAAACTCGCTCGAAACAGACCGCGTTTTTCCAGAGGCTTGTGCGCGGCGGCCTGCGGGGCAATCGGTACCGTCGCACTGGCGGCTTTGCTCTGGTCGGGATACCTGGTCATCCGCTGGGCAACTATCGGAGCTTCCGAATTTGATCGCGGTTACGATTTACAAGAGTTTCGAGAGTATTTTCCGTTCGTGGCACTCGCTTGTTCGACCTTGGGTGCCTGCTCGGGCTGGGCCGTTTATGCTCCGGTTCGCCGGTCAAATTTAGCCCGGACTTTGATCTGGATTTTTGGAGGTAGCGGAGCGGTCTGGGGCGTTACAGGTTTTCTGGGATTGATACCGAGGCGATCCAAGGATGAAAGTTTTGACGCATTTCATCTCGTGGAAGTGCTGTTAGTAATCCTTCCGCCGATAGCCCTCGCGATTCTGCTAACTGTGTGGCGCACTCGACAGAGTAGCTCGCAGACTAATGAGGAATTGCAATGTAATAGTGGGGCTCCGAGGGAATAAAAATCATCGAAGTTCTGTAGTTCTTGGCGCACCTCGTGTTGTTTTGGTTAAGAAACTTTGAAATAACAGGAACCCCAGAGCCTGCCGAGAGGATGGAGGAGGTGGACTTCCCCACGGAAACGGACACCGAGTTAAGCTGATAAGCTAACTGGGGAGGTTCAGGCTTCTCATTGCCCAGAAATCTCAAGAGTTTGATTATTTTTGACTTCCATAAGGTTGAGGCTACTATTGTGCGGCGATGTCACCTGGGACAAATTCTTTTGCATCGCCTGGACCCGCAAAACAGACAAGTCCCGGAAAAATAAGCGTTCTCCCTACATATCCAAGTCGTTTATCGAGATAAGATGGCATGAGTTACCAATACAGTTACTCAGCCGATTGGTCCGAAAAGGAATCGCCAACCATGAATGACCCTCAGATCCCACTAGAAACGGAAAAACTGCCTGTTTCTCCGAGGATTTCTATCCCGGGTCGATTGATCCTCGGTTTGATTTTTGCAATCGGCGTGGCCTTCAGCATTTATGCGGGCATCTGGATCGGTATGGTCACAGGGCTCACAACCTACGAGCAGGTGGAACCCGCACCCAAAGGTATCGGCTTGGCTCCCGATCTATCGGAATTAGTGAATATCGTACTCGGCATCGGTTTTGGCGGCATTATCGGTGGCTTAGTCGGTCTGATTTTGGGACTTATCGTCATGTGGGCGATTACTAGACATTTGCTTCGTCCGTTATTCGCAAAAAAAATGGATTCTAAAAGGGCAACTCAACGCATCGCGCCCACTCCCGGTTAAAACTGACTGAAATCCTAGAGGCTTGCTTAGAGATCCATCGTTGATCGAGTTTGCGGGAAGCGCCCATTAAAATCTTCTACTCTTTGCGGACTGCTTCTAAGTAGTCGACCTCTGTCGCCTCCACCAGCGGCAGGGCCAAATTCACCTAGATATCCCACGAATTTTTAGTGTGAGGCGTTCGAAGCTCCTTGCGTCGACTATTTCGTCAGTGCAAAAAAGGACTTTAAAAATATCCACGAACTAAACTGACTCACCATCCTCTGAAAGAGATAAAAAACTACCCGCCTCTCTCTCCATTCTTTTTTTGTGTACTAAATAGCGATAGATAGGAGTTCTCTCTGATTCATTCGGAATAGCCCAAATGGGACCTCATTTCTGAAATCCCAAATACGGAATAACACAGGATCTGTTTGGCTCTGTTAGGAACAATCGATGATCTCAGCCCGTGCCTACCCCTATTTGCTTTTACCGTTGCTATTCGTCGGAGCGGGCTGCGACTCGAGCCTCGGGTCTGCGAACACTGCCCCATTGAAAAACAATTCCACCGATGCGACCGCACAAAAAGTAAGCAAGCCAGTCGCTCCTTTTAAACTGGCTGTGCCTCCCGAATTGCCGGGTGCCGTGAACGGTTACATCTTGCGAAGTATGGAGACGGATCTGCTCATTGCCACGGCCAAATTCGCCGCCGAGAAAGGAAAATATGAATTAGCGGCCATCGCCCAATACTGGTATGTTCGGAAAACCCAGAAGGGCCAATATGCTATGGCCTGCTATCTAGCCATTACAAAACAAATCGAGCCTGCCTTTTACTGGCTACAAAAAGCGGCGATCGAGGAAGGGGTGGACGCTAAGCATGCGGAACGCGATGAAGATCTCGAAACTCTTCGGGAGGATGTGCGTTGGAATCAGGTGCTGAGTTACATCCAGGAATGTAACAACTACTTCGAAAAGGCCGATAGTTTCAAAACGATATTGTTACTTCCGCGAGGTTATACCAAGTCGGTAGCTATCCCCGCAGTCATCTGGATGCACGGACTGGATTCGAGTCCGAGCGATCTTCTCACTGAAGCATTCCAAAAATATGCGGATCAGCTTAATGTGGCGTTGATCGGGATCAGCGGCACCAAGCCACGCGGTCCCAATACGTTCGCCTGGGCGGAAGATATAGACAAGGATTCCGACCGTATTCGAGAGGCTCTGGCCGTAGCTAGCGATCAGGTGACAATTGAGAAAGGCAAGATCATCACTTTGGGCTTTTCTCAAGGTGGGCAGGTCGGGTTGGAACTCGCCGCACGCTATCCCGAGGAGTTCGCCGGATCGATTGTGTTATCTCCCAGGGCGGCTTCGCACCTGCAATCGATCCAAGTATCGCCGTTACTAGCTTCACGCCGTTTTGTCATATCGTGCGGCGCCTTGGAAAACCGGGAAAACCTTTCGCTGGTGAAGAAGGATAACGAGTGGCTAGTGAACGCCAAGGCCGAGGTCCTGTACAAACTCTATCCGCGCGTCTCGACTCATGCTTTACCAGCCGACTTCCTCGAACGATTTCCGGAGTGGGTGATTTTTATTCTCAATAGAAAACGGTCTCGGGAGTTTAAAGCCTGAAGCTCCCGGCGGCTTTTTTCGACCGTCGAAGTTTTCCGCAGGACTCCACGTTCAAAAGTCTCGAAACCATCTTCGGTCTCGATGTTTTCGAGTTACTGCAATTGAGGTATGAGCGATTGATACTCACTCGTTTTGGGCGCCCGTTGGAGGCTGGCCCGGAACGCGGCAAACAGCCAATCGACGATATTACTGCTGTGCATCTGGAAGTACTCGTTGGAACTGACGAAACCCGCAATCACCTGCTCATTGGTCGTACCGTGCAGGAAATCGTTGATCCACATGTTGATCTCGGCCTGACTCGGTGATCGACCCAAATAAGTCTGATAGTCGGCCACAATTCGCTGCGACTCTCGTTCCTGGCTAGCAGCGAACCCGTATGCAATCTGAGTCGTGGAGACCCCGGCGTTCAGCTGATTTACCCAACCTTGCACCTCGCTGGCGGAAGGAGATCGACCCAGCAGATCGACATACATTCCCTTGATCCAACCCGCACCGGCGCCGCCGTGATTTGCGATATATTCGGGGGAGCCTATAAAATTCGCTTCCAGTTGCTCATCCGTCAGTCCATGCTGCATCTGGCTAATCCAGTTGGCTAGACCCGATTTATCGGGAGAGCGGCCGAGATATTTCTGGTAAGCGGCTGTGATAAAGTTGGAGTAATACTCCGCGCTCTGCACCAGACCCAGCTCGACCAGATTTCGGGAAGTACTTCCCCTTCCTTGGATCGTCGAGCTTGCGCCAACATTGACAGTAAAAGAGGCAGTACTCGATAGAGAAGTGTTATTCGTAAGCGCCGCCGTGACGGTCACGGTGAAAGAACCCGGCTCAATGCCGTTCCATTCGGAGGGTTGCCAGGTGAACAGCCCGGTCTGCGGATTGATGTTTGCGCCGGCCGGAGCATTGGCGCCCAGGCCGTAGGTAATGGGTGGATTAGCCGTGGCGGATGCGGTTACGGTCAGCGAGAGTGTCGATCCATCCGCCACATTCTGAGTTACAATCGGATTGATCGTGGGAGTTTGATTGCCATTCGATCCCGAGGTAACCGTAATCGTCGGTTTTGAGTTGAGAATCACTCCGCTAACCGTGAGGGCGAGCGTGCTGGCCGTGCCGATAGTACCACCGGTGAATTGAACCGAGTAGGTACCACGCGTCGAACTTTCGCTAACCGTTCCAAACGTTCCGTCGCTGGTTCCTCCCGAGAGGCTGAAACCAAACGCACTATTGAGTAGGCCAGTTATCGCATTGCCGGCCGCATCTTTTACGACGATGGTCAGCAGATCGGTATTTCCAGTAGTGACACTGGAAGCGGCGAAGCTGTCACTTGAATTGCTGGCGCTGACTGGACCAGGATTCACCGTAACACTTGGCTTGGTCGAAAGCACAACGCCGTTGACGGAAACTTGAAGGTTGCTGGCTGTGCCCGCCGTAGTGCCGGTTAAAACTACCGTGTAGACGCCGGCCGTGGAAGTGGCCGAGACCGTTCCGAAAGTTCCGGCACTGGTACCACCAGACATACTGAAACTGAAGGCACTGTTGCTGAGGCCGGAGATAGGATTGTTCGAAGTATCCTTAACAGTGATGGTCACCAGGTCGGTGCTGCCAGATGCCAGATTGGAGGCGGCCAGACTTACCAGCGAATTCGTACTGCTCACGGTGGGTGAGCTGGAGGAAAATGTGAATTGATCGGCACTCGAAAGCGCCGAGGTACCGTAACCGAAGATCGGATTGTTCACATTATCGCTGGGATTATTCGGGTCGGTTTCCTTGACCCCCGATTGGACCGTTACGTTCACGCTACCGCTTCCCGCGGGAACGACGACTGCGATATGCGAATCGTCGACCAACGTAACCGAAGTGGCGGCCGTGCTGCCAAAGAATACAGCGAGATGTCCCGCTGAGCCGGAAAAATTCTGTCCGGTAATCGTCAGGGTATTACCCGCCGAGCCACTGGTGGAACTCAGTCCGCTAACGACCGGCGTCAAATTCACGACATCGAAATCACTGGCTTTCAAAGCGCTCAGGCCGAGCACATCATTCATATTCCAGGTTAACGAAATCGCGTTATTGGCGTTAACTGCTGCAGAAGAACCACTGACGTACATTGCACTGCCGATATCTGCGAGGACCAGCCCATACTGCTGCAGGGCATGTGCAATGATCTGAGCCTCGGGACCGAGCGTGCTGATAATCGCATTCACGGCAGGTGTATTCTGGAGTCGCAGCCGGGATCCTAAAGGCAGCTTGGTGGAACCAGTGGAAGTACTGACCATGTGCGAGGCGGGATAAATATACTGTGGCGCAACATCTCCGGAGGGTAGTGTAAAGCGGAGTGCATGATCGATTGCTCCCTGGCCACCTTGCGAAACAGGTAATCCTTCATCGGGCCGAGCTAGACCGGCAAGAATCGACAACCCGGCCGCATCTGCCGAGGTATCTCCGAGCTGACGGAAGGTGTTGGTGTTCATGTTCCAGACAGTTTCCTGAGCCGCGTGCCACTGATTATCGGAGTGCGGTAATTCCGTGCCGCTGGTGTTGGGGAACAAAGTTGCGTCGGAGGGCCGGGTCACGCCGTAGAGTTCGTAAGCGATGTTATTGTCTTCATCCCAGATGATTAAGTGCGAATCGCCGCGCTGCCCGGTGTTGTAGCCGCCGCCTGCAGTGTTGGGCCCGTTCTGGAAGTCGCCTTCCAGGACTGCGTTAGCCGGTATCGGCACGGGGAGAATATCGCTTTCCCCCGGATAGTTGTCGATAATTACGTTGATTTTTGCAGTTGTGTTCCCGTGCACCACATTTAACGGAATTCCATAAAGGGGGCTGGCGCCGTTGCTGGAGCTATCCTGTCCCCAATCGGGGTGAATGCCGATATTCGTGCCGATGTGCGAAATGATGGCTGCGGAATTGGCGGCGACCGGAGCGTTGCTGATATTCTGGTTCCACGGATAGTCGGTCGGAAACAATTGCTGGCCGAGCAGCGTGGGGACGATTCTTCCTTCCAATTCTTCGAAGGTCAGGCCGCGCTTTTTGGATTGGAGTTTCGTTTGATCCCAATTCAGCCAATCGAAGGCCGTTGCTCGTCGGAAGCCTGTCCTTTTCGAGAGTTCAAGGATGCGTGAGAGTCCCAGCATGGTCGCCCCTTTTTTGTAAAAACCGTTGGGCAGGATGCAGCTCAGACAATCGAAATGTTGGGAGAAGCCAACTCATTGTACTCGGGCGATCCAGGCTAGATTCTCCGCTCGAAAAATTGGAGAATTGCCTCTTCGATTAACAGAGAGCCTAGTGCGCGAATTGGTGTTCCCAAAGAGTTCGTGAAATAATTAGAAGATCGTGTTCTGCCCTGAAAGCTGTGAGGAATTTCGAGCGGAAGCCCGCTCCTTCGGATATTGAAATTTGAGATTCCACTCGAAGATTTGCAGAATCGATCTAATCTTTATCGACGATCGGTCAATTTAAGTTCAAAAGGGGTGTTTTGATGGCCGTCTATTCTCAGCCAGCGCCCGAGCAGCGGGATGTGCGTTGCAAACATTCCGATAGCCTGCCCCCACTATTAGCCTCACTTCGTCTGACATTGCTGCTTTCGACTTATCAAACCGGACATTTGGTCGCCGTCTGCGCGAGCGCGGGAAAGCTGGTGATAACGTTCCATCAATTCGATCGAGCTATGGGAATAGCCGTCAAAGAAGGAACTATAGCCGTTTGCACCCGAAGCGAAGTCTGGTTTCTTCGTTCCGTTCCCGATATCGCCGCCAAGCTCGAGCCGAGTGGTCTTTACGACGCTTGCTTCCTGGCGCGAACATCGCATTTCACCGGCGATATTCAGGCTCATGAAGCGGCCTGGATTGGAGAGGAATTCTGCGTCGTCAATACGCGATTTTCCTGCATCAGCGCCTTACACCCTTACTACAGTTTTGCGCCGCGCTGGCGGCCGCCGTTCATCACGGCCTATGCTCCCGAAGATCGCTGTCATCTGAATGGTTTGGCGATCGCCGCTGGCCAACCTCGATATGTCACGGCCCTCGCCGAAAGCGATGCCGCTCAAGGCTGGCGGCCGGCCAAAGCCTACAGCGGGTGCATCGTTGCTATCCCGACTGGGCAAATCGTTGCTCGCGGATTGTCGCTCCCGCATTCGCCGCGCGTACTGGGAGAGCGTCTTTATTTCCTGCAATCCGGTTCTGGCACTCTCGATTACCTGGACCTCACCACGGGGCGCATCGCCACCGTCAGTTCTCTACCGGGGATAGCACGCGGGTTGGCGATTCATGCGGGCTACGCCTTCATCGGACTATCGAAAGCCCGACCAAGTCTGGAGGGAGTGCCGATTGTGGCAGATCGAGAAAAACTATTGTGTGGCCTTTCTGTGATCGATTTGAATTCCGGACTCCAAGTGGCTTTTTTGGAATTTCAAACGGGTGTCGACGAACTCTTTGATATTCAAGTTCTTCCCGGAATTGCGTTTCCCTTTATCTCCGGTCCCTGGGCCGAGCGAGATCGCGGCCAGCCCTTCTGGACGATACCGCCGATGGGGAAATGAAGCGAGTTTGGATTCGAAATACCCTCGCCAAAATATCTCGCTCACCTAGATGCATTTTCCTCGTCGTGCGACCATTTCCAAAATTCTCTTGCTATATTACACCTTAAGGTGTAATATCTAAGCAGTGCAGCATGGCCCTTTGCCCGAAGTGAAAAACTATGGATCAGCTATCGAATGTTCTCACGGCCATCTCGCATCCGTCCCGACGGACGATGCTCCAGCGATTGACCACCGGTCCGGCCCGATTTACCGATATCGCGAAACCTTTCGATTTGTCGCTCAATGCGATTACGAAGCATTTGAAACTTCTCGAACGGGCGGGACTGATCGCACGAGAAAAACAAGGACGCGAGGTCTTTATTTCCCTCCGACCGGAGCCGTTGCGACTGGTGGCCGGTTGGGTGCACGAATACGAGAAATTCTGGACCGAACGTCTGGATGAATTCGAAGAGTTTTTCAAAACCCAAAGGAAAAAGAAGCATGAAAGAAAAAATGAAGACGATTGATCTGGAACTGACGCGTTCCATTCCTGCAACACCCGAAGAGGTGTACGACGGTTGGTTGGACCCGAAATGCCCGGGCACGCCTTGGAACCTGGCGGCCAAGTTCGTTCTGGATCCGAAGGTGGACGGCTTGTTTTACTGGTTGTACGTCGGCGAATCAGATAAGCATACCCCGCATTACGGCCGTTTCACTCTGGTGGAGCGGCCCGCTAAGATCCAATATACCTGGGTCTCGCCTCATACACACGGTAGGGAATCGCTGGTGACTGTGACGTTTCAACAACAGGGAGAGGATACTCTGATGAAACTTCGCCACGAGAATCTGCCGGATGATGAGTCGGGTCGTAATCACGAGAAGGGTTGGGGCTTCTTCTTAGGAAAGTTCGCGGAAGGATTTGGAGGTCGGAAGGCGAACTAAATCCGCTTAGAATTTTTTGGCTTTTAGATTAAAATAATTAGGGTCGACAATTGGCAGGATCACTGGCCAAGGGACGACCCCTTAAATTCTCTAGATGCCAGAACCGCGAACTTGGGATCCATGAAGAAAGACATTTCCAGAATCATTTTCCAGGCTAAACTTCTTCGCCCAGCTGAGCCCGGGACGGACCAGACCTGGAGCTTTCTGATTCTGCCGGGCAAGGTCAGTGCGAAATTGCCTTCGCGCAGCCAGACTAGCGTGGAGGGCAAGATCAACGGCTATCCGTTTCAGGCGACGTTGGAGCCGGATGGCCAGAAAAGCCACTGGTTGAAGGTGGATCAAAAATTACGTAAAGCCGCCAGGATGGAAGTGGGGGATGAGGTAACACTCGAAATTAAGCCCTTGGATCAAGAACCGGAACTGGAGATTCCGGAGGATTTACACAAAGGCCTGATGGCAGATCCGAAAGCTCGAGATGTCTGGGCCGATATCACCCCGATTGCCCGGCGAGATTGGATTCATTGGATTACCTCTGCTAAAAGACCGGAGACGAGAACCCGGCGAGTGAAAAATGCCTGCGATATGCTTTCTTCGGGGAAGCGCCGGGTCTGCTGCTTCGATAGATCGGGTTTCTATAGCAAGAGTTTCAGAGCCCCGAAGGCGTTGGATTGAATACGCTGGGGTAACAAGTTCCTGCTTGTGTTGCTTAAAAACGAACCCAACGCTATCGCGGATGATCGCGATAGCGTTTTTTGTTTTTGTCAGGATGGTCGATTATTTTTTGGTTCTGGCAGCAACTTCTGTTCGCAACCGTTCTTCCTGTTCACGTAACTCCGGGGTTAAGGCGTCGCCAAAATCCTCGGGGGAAAAGATCGGCCGGATTTCGATTTCCGATTCGCCGCTCATCGGATTCGGACAGCGCTTCACCCAGTCAATGGCCTCCTGCAATGATTTCACTTTCCAGAGCCAGAAGCCAGCAATTAACTCCTTGGTCTCGGCAAATGGACCATCTTTGACAGTACGTTCCCTACCGGAGAATAGCACCCGAGCCCCCTTCGAACTCGGCTGCAAGCCCTGTCCATCGAGCATAATGCCGGCCTTGACCAATTCTTCGTTGAATTTGCCCATTTCCGTCAGCAATTGTTCGCTGGGCATTACGCCAGCTTCGGACTCTTTGCTGGCCTTGATAATTACCATTACTTTCATTTGCGTTTCTCCTCTGCGACTGCCGAACTTCTCTGGGCGATAAGTGTGTTGACCATTTCGTTAGCGGGGCGGATTTCAAAGGGCCCCATTTTTACACCCGGATGTCGAGACATCAGAGCGATGGCGTGATTCAGATCGCGGGCTTCCAGAAGCAGAATACCGCCGAGAGTTTCCTTGGTTTCCACATAGGGACCATCGGTCACTTCCACCTGGCCTCCTTTCGAACGAAGCGTCACGGCATTGCGGGCGGAATCCAGGGCTTCCCCTCCCAGAAAGTGCCCGCCTCGGCGAAGTTCATCGTCGTAGGCAAAGCAATCCTCTATCATTTTCTGGGCTTCTTCCGGAGGAATTTGAGCAAACCGGGCTTCATCATAGAAACCTAAACAGACGTATTTCATACACCTGGCCTTTCAGGAGAACGTTTGAAGACTTGTCTGGATTTCCTTTAAGCCAGACAATCAGCACTTAATCGAATGGGTCGGTTAGAAATCGACAGATTTTGCGATTTTCGAAGGATTTATTTTGGGTCCTGCAATTCCCGAATCTTTTTCTCCAGGAATCTCCGTTCAGGCTCCTGGCGAGCCAGTTCGAATGCACGCTGATAGGCCAGGAGGGCTTCCGGATTTTTACCTAAGCGGCGGAGTAATTCACCACGGGCCGAGTGGGCCAGGTGATAATTTTCTAATTGGCCGCTCTGGAGGATGTCTTCTATCAGCCTCAAACCGGCTTCCGGTCCATCGCGCATCGCGACAGCGGCCGCCCTGTTTAATTCGACCACGGGTGAAGGGTCGATTTGCAACAAAAACGTGTAGAGCAGAACGATTTGATTCCAATCGGTTTCCGCCACAGAAGCCGATTGTGCATGAATGGCGGAAATCGCCGCTTGTAGCGTGTAAACACCAAATCTTTTAGAACGGAGCGCCTGTTCGACCAATTCTCGACCTTCAGAAATCCGCTTCTGATCCCAGCGCGAGCGGTCCTGTTGATCGAGAAGAATGATCTCCCCATCCGAGGAAACGCGAGCTTCCCGCCGCGATTCGTGCAGCAGCATCAGAGCGAGCAGGCCTTGGACTTCCGGATCGGGGAGCAGATCCTGGAGCAGCCTTCCCAGTCGGATGGCCTCGGCCGTGAGATCGACTCGAAGTAAAGATTTACCCTGGGAGGCTGAGTAACCTTCGTTGAAGACGAGATAGATAGCTGCCAGAACCGCATCGAGGCGCGACGGCAGATCGGCGAGTGAGGGAACTTCGTATGGGATTTCTTCCTCGCGAATTTTGGCTTTACCGCGCACGATTCGCTGGGCCATCGTGGTCTTGGTGGTGAGAAATGCGCGGGCGATTTCTTCGGTCGTCAGTCCGCACACTTCGCGCAACGTCAGAGGCACTTGAATATCGGGATCGATGGCCGGATGACAGCAAGTGAAAATCAGTCGCAATCGATCGTCTTCGATCTCCGCACTGGCCCGGATCGCATTCTCGGCCGCGAGATCGTCCATGCGGGCGGCAAAGGCCGGTTGCAGATTTTTCCAGCGAGATTGTCGTCGGATGGCATCGATGGCCTTGAACCGGCCAGTGGAAATCAACCAGGCCCGGGGATTTTCGGGGATACCTGTACCCGGCCAATTCTCCAGGGCGGAGGCAAAGGCCTCGTGCATCGCTTCATCGGCCAGATCAAAATCGTTGAGGAGTCGGACCAGCGAAGCGTAGACTCGTCGCGACTCGCTCCGGTAGAGGTCGTCGATTTGTTTCCGCAGGGCCGTGGTATCCGGTGTGGTCATGGCCCTATCGTTTCGGTTTGGGAAGGGCAAAATCCCTCATGCAAGTGGCCGTTCGAAGTACGAAAAGCCTTTATATGTGAAGTCGAAAGTTAATTCTATCAGAGAGAGGAGTAGTGTTCGATACTAGGAAATTCAGGGCAGATCTAGGGCGACTTTACGTCGAATTTTAAATTCCTGTTACTCTGCCGTAATTTTCTAAGAGATTAAATAGCCCGCGCTTCTATCAATTTGGGAAACATTTCCCGAAGGCAACCAGCAACTTCGGCGAGCCCTTGATCCGAATCTTCCGCGTTAGCAAAGCTCGAAGGAGTCCGCGTTCTTTCGCCAGGAATCCCAGCCAGGTTTCACTATCCGCGGTCATTCGGAGATCGGCAGTTCCTTCGTGACCGTCCGCCACCCGCAGAGTCTTTTCCTGGATAACGACGGTCGCTTTGACATTTTCCTTACCCGTAAAAGTGAAATGATAAACGGCATTCAAACCAGCGGACTGGCCGCGTTGAAAAGTGCGTTGGATTCCTGTTAAGAAACCCGGGATACTTCTTGGCAGCAGACTGCCGCGCACATGCTTCACTTTTTTGTGTGGAAATCGCCTCCGAACGTAATCGTCCGCATCCGACTTCGGCACCACGTAAATGGTCTCTTCTTTTTCCTGCAGTGGTTTCACTATCTCTTCCAGGAAACCTTTGCGATCCGCTTGAAACGGCCCAATGACCTCCTCCCCGGCGGGGCATACGGACAGACAGTAGGCCGCTTTGTAGTTGGGCCCGAAGGCGAGACTCTGCCACATCGACACGGTTTCCTCGCGAGCAACTTTCTTGCGCAAATCGAGACCATTTTTGGAATCCGCGATCTGTTCCACCCAGTCGCCGAAGCCACCCATGAATTCCCGATAATTGTGCGTGTAACAGGAAGCCAGATCGAACTGTCCATCGGGTGAAATCGCTCCGACCGGGCAGGCCGCGACGCAGAGCTTGCAGGAGAGGCAGGGATTGTAGTCAATCGGTTGGTTGTACTCGGTCGCTTCTTCCCCGATGAGGACCGTGCCCAACAAAATGAAGTTGCCGAATTTCGGATGAATCACGTTGCGGTGAATTCCCATTCGCCCCAGACCGGCCGCGACTGCCACCGGCTTGTGGGAGACTACCCACATCTTCTCCGTCCACTTGTCGGATTCCATCGGAAATCCCATCGGAGAGTTAATCGCGGGAATACCTTGGCTTTCGAGAGTCTTTACGATCGCCCGGCAGACATCGTTGACTTCTTCGCCAGTAGTGTGAAATTCCAGATTCGCCACCGATCGGGCTGGATTGCGGATCGGTTCCCGATTCATCCGACAGACAATCGAAAGGAGCGATTTCGTTTTCGGGTAAAACTTCAGAATGTCGGCTCGCTGATCCTCCAATTCCGGATCGCCGATCTCTACTACACCGGCGTCGTCCGCTCCACTGTCCAAAGCGAATTGCCGCAAGCGCCCGGCATCGATCTTCCGAGTGTTCGCATCTTGCTGAAGCACGGGTAGCGATCTGGCGACCATGTCGTCTCCAATATTTGTATATGCAATTAATTGGCGAAAAAATTTTAACCCAGGTTTTTCTTAACCCGCTCGATGGCACTCTCGAGCATCTGCAGGCCCTGGCCTCCGAGCAGTTTTTTCGCTTCGGCCTGAGCTTTCTCCCAGGCGGGGATGGCTTTTTCCATGAGTCGCCGACCTTCCTCGGTCAAACGGAACGGGTGAGACCGGCCATCTTCGTCCGGCAGGATTTCCAGCCAGCCATTTTCCACCATGCGTTCCACGGT
The DNA here is from genome assembly GCF_018398935.1 of Telmatocola sphagniphila. GTDB lineage: Bacteria > Planctomycetota > Planctomycetia > Gemmatales > Gemmataceae > Telmatocola > Telmatocola sphagniphila. The sequence goes on from NZ_CP074694.1 coordinate 4,496,067, forward strand.
CCGACTGAGGGTGGAGGTGTCGAGTTCAAGGATTTCACAAACCTGGGCCGGTCGTGCAATCCCGAGTTTCGCGGTAACCGCCAGTACGTTGCCCTGGCTCAGTTTCACACCTAATGGTCGAAGGGCATCGTCGTACAGATTGGTAATCACGCGATTGAGGAGGCGCAGCCGCCCAGCAATGCAATGGGTGGCGATTGTCTCAATAGTAGTGACCGGTTTACTCATAACTCCCAGCATATATTTGTATACGCAATTAAATGGCTCGTCAAGCGGAATTCTCACCGGTTAGCACGGTGAATCTGTTGCTATTTTTCCTACTTCGATCAGATTCGCCGGGCTCTCGGCTTCGGTGCTTTTGACGCGGCAGGAATGATATCGAATACTCAGTCGACGATGATATGCAGCTTGGCTTTGAAATTTTTATCGCCGGTGAGCGGGCAAACTTTCATGGCCTCAATACTAGGGATCACCGGCAGCGGATTCTGAACGTCGGGGAATTTGTAAAGAGAAATCGTCTCTCCTGTATGGTGGTCCCAGACTTTCATGACCGGCGTCGGTTTTGCTTCGCTTCGCTTCCACTGCAAGTAAACGAATTTTTTCGTTTCGGGATCGAAAGCCGTGTACTGATCCATGATCTTACCGCCTCCGAAGCGGACCTCGTAAGTTACCGTTTTATCCCCTTCCTGGCTGGTCACCTGATAGATATTCCCAGCGTGAACCGGGGTAATTCCAATCAGGAGAGCAGTCAGAGCAAATGCAATAATGCGCAGGTACATAGCAGCCTCGGCCGTAAGGTTCTTTTAAAGGTTGTCGCTGTTTTTTAGACGAGACTGGGTGGGAAACGGATTTTTCGATTTGCCCTTCAGCGCAGGCCTTATTCGGCTTTAGGCCGTTTCTTTCGCTGAGCGGCGGTTTTTTCGGTATCTTGCCGGACTCGTAGTCTCACGATCTTTTCGATCAGCTCGTAAGGTATAGGCTCATTCAGGGGAAACTGAAGATTCCCCTTTGGCCCCCTATAACGGGCGAGGCATTTCTCGATAGTTTTGTTGCCGGAAATCGGTGGATAGAGACCGATATGGTTTTCCCAGGCCGCGAAGTAGACAAGAATTCCATTCTGCTTGAAAGCGGGCATCCGATAGCTGATCATTTCCTTCGCTTCCGGAGCCGCTTGCCGGATGGTCTGACGAATCTTTTTCAGAATCGCCTGAACATTGCCTGGGAAAATCGCTATGTAGTTGTCGATATCCAGCGCTTGGGAAGCCTTACTCTCTTTCGGCATGAATAGATCACTCTAAATTGAATCGATTAGTTCTTTGACTTTAACCTCAATGAGCGTTCGGACTTCCAAAAATTGATCAGGAGTCATATCCCTCGGATCGGGTATCTGCCATTCGATTCTTTTGTTTGTTATCACGCGTGGACATTCATCGCCACATCCCATGGTTACGGCCGCGTCGAATTCCTGGCCAATGAATTCGTCCAATCCTTTCGAGGAATGTGAAGTCAAATCGTAGCCGAGCAATTTCATGGCGTCGATGGCTTTGGGATTGATTCGTCCCGAAGGACGAGAACCAGCGCTATAAGCTTCTATTTTACCCGCACCATGGATGCGGGCGAAGGCCTGAGCCATCTGGCTGCGATTGCTATTTTCGATGCAGACGAAGATAACGCGCTTCATATGCAGGTCTCCTTTTTACTCATAACCGGCCGGCAACAATCGGATTCCTGCACGCACCGGCAGGCGAGTACGCTGGCACTGGCCCCGAGGACCGGAGCAGTAAGATAAATCCATAAACTTTCGAAATGTAATGAAACCACTGCTGGGGCAAGTGATCGGGCCGGGTTCATGGATGCGCCAGAAACCGGACCAGCGAAAAGGGCCTCCAGTGTAATTACCGCTCCGACCACTAGTGGAGCCAGATGTCGATTCTCTCTGGAATGACAGGGAACGCTCAAAATCACAAACATCAGCAGAAACGTCAGGATTGTTTCTAGCAGGAAGGATTGAATGGGCGTCCCGGCAGGAAGAGTCGCACCGAGTGAGCCATGCATAGGAAACAAAATTTGCAGCGTGCAGCTGGCAAGGATGGCTCCCGCACACTGGCTAATGATGTACCCAGTAACCTGATATCCCGAGATTCGCTTTGCGGCGAAAAAGCCAATCGTTACTGCCGGGTTCAAGTGCGCCCCGGAAACCTCACCCACTGCATAAATCATGGCTAAAACGATCAGACCGAAAGTCAAGGCAATACCAATAGGAGAGACGGCCCCCCCGCTCACATCATTGACAATAATTGCCCCGGTTCCTGCAAACACCAGGGCGTATGTACCGAGCATCTCAGCGGTGAGTTTCCGCATATTTGTCATACTTCCTAGGAGATGGTCCGTAGTCGATCTCGCTCTCGGACTTCTTCCATCAGGCAAAGCCCCTGGTCCAAAAGCGATTTCACGCAAAGATCGACTACCCGATAATAGATGCTGTTGCCATCGCGCCGGGAGCTCAGAATTCCGAGATCGGAGAGCCGCTGCAGTTGATTCGATACCGCCTGCGGTTTCATTCCCAGTGCCCGGCCAAGGTCCGTTACGCAGAGTTCATCGGCTCGTACCAATGCATGCAGAATGCGCAAGCGAGTGTCGTTCGATAACGTTTTAAATACCGACGCCAAACCACCCGCCTGAATGGGTGAGAGAAGAGGCCGGTTCTTCAGCGGCGGCTGAAGGCAGCAATTTTCTTCGTCCGTAACCGGCTTTTTCGATTTCATGTTGAGTCTACCTGATCCACTATTACACTATACAGTGTAATAGAATCGACCAACAGAAATCCGATATTGAATATAGCAGGATTGAAATACCTGCTGTCTTCAGGGAGGTTCAATCATCCATGCCTCTGCCAGAAAGAATCTTCTCTCGGTATTTCTCGATTCGCGCTTCGCGGGTTTTGGCCTGCTTGGCGGCGGCGAAAAAAAGTAGATAGGCGCGCTGCCGGCCCGGAGTCAGCGAGTGAAATGCCTCGTCGAATTTGGCATCGGTTTTAAAGGCTCTCCGCAATTCTTCCGGCACTTCAAATTCCGAAGTCTTCTTCAATTGAACTTTCAGGCCGGCCTGTTCCACGGCAATCGCTTCGAGAATGTAAGTCTGCAAAACTTTGCTGAGTTTTTTGATCTGGGCTGTGGAAGTGAAACGGATCTGACGCGGCGCCTGCACGGTCTTGGTTTGTTGAATCAGAATGCCTTGCGGGTCTTTCAACAAAGCTCCCTTGAAGAAAAGGAAGGCGCAATACTCTTTGAATCCGTGAATGAGCATGATGTTTTTCCCTTCGAATTGATAGCAAGCGTTACCCCACTTCAATTCTTCGGCTAAATCGCAGCGGAGTGCGATCTTTCGTAACTCCCGGTAGGCCTCCTGCCAGGGAGAAGGTTTGTCGAAATAAAAGTCGACTTTCGGATTCGGCTGGCTCATGATTTGAGATTCATCCAAAGTAGTGGATATCGACCCTGGGTTGGAAGATTCAGAAGAACTCAATTAAAATGGAAACGAAGTCAAGCTCGCGCTTCCGTTTGCTGCCTAGGAACTGATATATAACCGTACTACATCGATTCGAAATTTTTCTGAAGTGAAGAGCTGCTTTCGAGTGAGCCGATGAAATCGCATACCGAATACCTGACGTTTAACACTCCTACTAAGGTGGCCTTTCTGAACATCACGCCTCAGGTGGCCGAAGCCGTCCGCAAGAGCGGAGTTCAGGAAGGATTGGCGCTTTGCAATGCCATGCACATCACGGCCAGCGTCTTTATTAATGACGACGAACCGGGTCTGCATCAGGATTTTGGCAAATGGCTGGAGCAATTAGCCCCTTTCGACCCAGACCCGAACGTTTACCACCACAACCGCACGGGCGAGGACAACGCCGATGCCCACTTGAAGCGGCAGATCATGGGCCGGGAGGTCGTGGTCGCCATCACGAAGGGAAAACTCGACTTTGGGCCGTGGGAGCAGATTTTCTACGGCGAGTTCGACGGCCACCGCCCGAAGCGGGTGCTGGTGAAGGTCATCGGGGAGTGATTCATGAATCGAGATAGCGTTTTGGCTTGGCTGTCGTCGATGACGGACAAGCAATTTGTCGACTTCTTCTACGAGGCTGCGTCCAATCGGGACACATCCGAAATTGATGGTGAGCGTGGCCACTTTGTCTTGGCGAATACAAGCAAGGTGCCGGGTGAAGAACGAGACACGGTTTTTCTCGCAATGCCCAATCCTATTAACGATTCAGATGGATGGTCAAAGGACTGCCCGATTTGCCAGACAGGTCAATGTACCGAGTGCGGATCGTTGGTCAGAAGTATCGCAAAACATGCAATTTGTCCGGTTTGTGAAGCAAAGGTCTATTGCACATGACATTGTAGAATTTGGATCAATCGAAGGCGGAAAAGGACCGCAGCAATTTGACGATCTGCTGCGGGTGCCGCTACGATTTATGGGGGAGTAGAAGGTTAAGTCTAAGCCCCTTTAGGATGAGTACGGACTTCCTTATCAATTCGTTTGGGAGATCGTGATCTTTTCAAGAATTCGGGAATCATGATTGGGCCGATTTGGCTTCGGAATCAATCGAACGAGGGAATTTCTGATCTTCAAGCGCAGACAATATAAATGTCCTGTATTGATTATTACAGGAAAAGGACATAATTTTGAATGACAGGAGTGATAGGGAGGCTAGGAAGGAACGATGTATCAGCTTGATGGTCGCTACCAATGGCCTAGTCCTTACTGTTGACAGCGGCCCTCAAAAGTGCCCGTTGGAAGGTGAAGATCCGGGACAAGGAAAATCGCGAGCCGCCGCACTTCACCATTATTCGAGGCACAAAATCCTGGCGTATCGATTTGCGTACGGCGGAATTCATGGACGATTCTCCCGATCCTTCGGAAATTCCCAAAGAGTTGATCGAACTAATCCGGGATGAGGCGAACTGGCAGGAACTTTGCGATGTGTGGGACAAGATGTACCCGCATAATCCCGTTTCTGATGATGAGAATGCAGACTAAAGCGATGGTACCCCTTCACCCTCCTGAACTGAGCTTCACCGGTAGCGGTGGGAGCACTCCCGTGAGCATGTAGGTGTGGAGGGCCGATTCGGTTTCCTTTAAAGGATCTTGCTCTCGTAACTTCAGGGTGCGATAAATGCTCATCAGAATGCTTCGCGTCCGAGCCCCCTGCTGGCTGTAACTGCCGAAACTGACTTTCCGCATCATCACGCCCGGTCGGATTTCTCGCTCCCCCTTATTGTTGCTCTTGGGCACTCCCTCTATTTCCAGAAACGTTAATAGATCGTCGCCGTAATCGAACAAACGCTTGGCCAATCTCCGGGCGTGGCGGTTCGTCCACGGTCGCACCGCCAAATCGGTGATCCGCGTCTTAAGCCGCAGCAATCGGCTGTCGTAGCTCTCTGTTGCAACTCTTCGATACCCGCCTCCAAACGCACAGCATCGGCGTAAATCCGCCACAGTTTCTTGCAGAATTCTGGCCAATCCTCGCCGTTTTCAGAGCCTTCATCGACGGCCGTCAAATCCCGCAACAAGTGAGGCCAACACTTCTGACGCTTCTGGGTCACGATGTCGTACGCTTTCCAGAAGTCGCTGACCAGAACGCCCTGGAAGGCTTCCGTGAAGAAGACCTTCAAGGCCTCGTGACCCCGCTGGGGGTGAATCCGATAATAGGTCGCATCGTCCCGCGCAAAACACCACAGCCAGGACGTCACTCCTTCGGTTCGCCAGCCGGTCTCATCGGCGTGCAGGACGCCGGCCAAAAGGCATTCGCGGTGAATCTGCTCGTACCAGGGTTCGAGTACCTCGGCCAGACGGTGCCAGATTTCGGTCAAGCCGCCCACGCTGAGTTTCATCTGAAGGTGGCCGTTGAAGACCTCCAGGATCTGACTCGTCGTGGTACCCAGTCCGTAGTGCAGCCAGGCCGACAGGACCGTAGTTCGATGGCCCAGCTGACAGCCTGGCAGAGCGTCGGGAACTACCGGCTCGACCTGTTTTTTACACTTGGGGCACCAGTCGCGATGAATCGTGTGTTCGGTCGTCTGAGCGTGCAAATCGTCGGGAATATCTTCGATGATCCTTAGGCGTTGGCGGTCGGTGCGTTGCAGAGCTCCCTGGCAGCAGGGACAGACCTCCAGTTGGTGGGTCTGGCGTTTATCGATGCGGGTGGGAATTGGGCGATAATGACCGTCGTGTCCAGGCTTGGGGCCGGCTTTTCCCTTCTTTTTCTTGGGATTCGCATTCGGCTTTAAGTAGGGAGCGATGGATCCCGAGGGCGTGTTTGGCCCCAGAGGTATCGTGCCTGCAGCGACCGCGACGCTCAGTTGGAGTAACAGAAACTGCAATTCCAGGGGATCTCGATGAACGAATTCCCGAGCTTGTTCCGACGTCAGCTTTCCGCTTCGGAACGCTAAAAGGAAAGCGGGATCGAGAACGGGAGTTTCCGTCGAAGTTGGAATCGCAGAAGCCATGACGAAGTGATAGCAAATCGCAATCCCTCGCGCAAGACCAGTTCAACAGAGTGAAGGGATACAAGCGATGAATATTAAAGTGAAGCCAGCTAAACGAACCATGATTTTGCTTGATCGTCGTCCGAAGCGTGCGGCCGCGTTTGCGGGCTTGCATCCTGAGGTTGTCTCGTCCGTGTCGGGACTGCTTGACTCCGTTACCCACTCGTCGAAGGATTCGATTTGGGTCAGCTACGAAAGTAATTTGACGGAGGCACTCATCAAACGCGCTTCTCCTACCCCAGCCTCGCTAGGGTTGGGATTGTTTCTCCATGAGATCGACCTGAAAACAATTCCGGTGCTTTCTTCCCTGTTTCGTCGAATAGCATTCGCCGTTGATGGGAAATTCCTTCCCGCTGAAGAACTGGCGGAAGTCCTGGAAGCAGATAATCGCGAGAACCTGCTGATCGGGGGTTTCGTAAATGAGGCTCAGCAAACCATCACTCTTTGGCGGGGGAACCTGCTATCGCTGACCGTGCCCTTCTCCGCTTTTGAGAACTCGGGAGACGGAACGAAGCCAGACTTCAAAGCCTTATCCGTGATTGATTGCGGTCAGACAGTGAAGCTTGGAAACTACGAAGCGGCGGTGGATTCCCTGCTTTACGAATACGACCCGCTCTATCGCCGAGAGATTTCGAAAAAGCGTTTGCAGGAAGATCGCTCGTTCGGGGCTTCTCTTCGTAGGCTCCGCAAGCAGCGAGGGCTTCGCCGGGAGGACTTCGAACCTGATGTGGCCGCGAAGACGGTCGCTCGAATCGAGCAGGGAAAGGTAACGCGCATCCAGAAAACGACACTGGTATCTCTTGCCAAGCATCTCTCAGTCAAACCGGATGAGATAGCGAGCTACTGAGTGAGTTCGACGGCCAGAGATCAAAGCGGATGCTGGTCAAGGTCATCGGCGAGTAGCCGACAATTCGACAAGGTGAGCAAATCCATGAACGATCCCGTTTTCACGACTGTGCTGTCGAAATTGAGATCGTGGAGGTCGGAAGTCATTCTTCAAGATCTTGGCGATCCCGAAAAACAGCAAGATGGTCTCCAACTGAAACTTGAACTCGATGAGGCGATAAGTTGGTTGGAACTTTGTCAAAAGTATGACATTCACCCAAGTTCAAAGGTACTCGTTCTTCCTGTGCCGTTGACGGTGACTCCCTCTTCGGAATACCGGCTGATCGAAGACAACGAAACAGATGACCGTGAGAAGTGGATCGAAGCCAAGGTGAACGGCCAGTTCATTCGACCGCTTCCCGGTTCGCTCATTGTCGAAAACTCTTACCGCCGAAGGACCACAGCAACTTGATGATCTGCGCTTAATGTCGCCACCCTCTCACTTCACCAAGGAATCTTCTTGGATGGTCGTACGATGACCGTTCTTCCAGTACTGATCCACTTGTCCGGGTAGCAGGTAAAGCACCGGCGCCGCGCCACACAGGATAAGACTCGTTATCGGCGATACGCTAGCCAGCAAGGATGCGACAAGATAGACCGCTGGCCCCATCAGTATGCGTCGACCGGCGCTTGTAATGAATCGCGCGTCAATGTCCTGATCGTATAACTGCCCTCGTCCGGCTGCGTACCGCAACTGCCCAAATAGAACGACTCCTGCAAGAATCAGGTTACCGCAATAGACGCGAATCGCTGTCGGTTGCTGGGGATACTCGCCGATCAATGCCGCTGAAAACGGGATAGCTGATATCACCAGAAAGAAAGCAATATTCAGCCACATGAAAGTGCGGTCGGATCGACGAACATAGTGCAGAAGGGCATGGTGGCCGACCCAATAGACGCCGCAGATCAAAAAGCTGATTACAAAGGAAGCCATCTTGGGCCAAAGTTGCAGAAGGCGATTAGGAAGCTGATCGATCTGATCGGGCAACAAGGCCGGAACTTTAACATCGAGAATCAGCAAGGTCATCGCGATGGCGAATATTCCATCGGCCAGGGCTTCGACCCGTCCTTTGCCGATGCCGGCGCTACTCATTTTCGGTGGATTCATTGTCTCTATTCTATTAGTGACGCCGATTATCCGCACTTTCAACGACTGGACAAGCTCCAAACGAGTTCTAATCTAGATGATAAAATTTAGTTTATTATAGAGTTTGAAGCATACCTTTCGATTTAAAAAATAGGAATTTGCCATGGGACTCTTTCGCCTTATTAGTTCTCTTTTCGGTCGAGCCGATCACAAGATGTCCGTCCGAACATGGGATGATCCTCTCGATATTGCGGTGACGACCGTAGCCGAGGTCGCCTCGGGGAAGAATCCCGTATTAGTGGTAATCCGAGATGAAGGAGTGGGAGGCGGACTCGGTGGATGGCAAATGTACGATGGACTGAACCTGTCTGGCCGGTCGCCTGTTTGTGTGGCCAAGCCGGACTTGATCGCTCTCGACCCAACACTCTCAGAGATTACGGACTTGCCGGTAGGATGGGAGGCGCACCGCACAGCCCCGGGACAACCTTGGCAAAGGCTTCAATCCAACGCTTAAGCTTTTCAAGTCAAAACGCCCAACTCCAGCTTGGCCGAACCTCTCGAATCTGGAGTTGGGCGTTGACGTTTTTGTTGTGCACCTGAAACGTCACCGGTTCACATTGCAAAAGTACCCGAGACAGACCGACTCGGGTGGCTAAGGCCCAGCGCCCACATTTTTCCTGTTCTCTAAAGCTTCATCCGGCTTTTGTAGACGATTCGCGCGTGTAAGCCTAAAAAACTACAAACTATAGAAGTCTGATTCAGTTCTACACCCGCCAAGCCTGGTCGAGCTTCTATTTTGCACCATCGGCTCTCATTTCACCACTCGTTTTAAGGAAAATTTTGCTATGCTTGCAAAAGCCAAATTGCAGGCCGCGGCGTTCATCGGCTTTGGGATGATGCTCGGCTATGCCACGGCGACGGGAAATCTGAATCCAATTTCCTGGGCTAAGGGAAATCCTCCCGAGGTTACTCAAACTGCCAATTCGGGTACGGACCCGAAGGCCAGCACTCTGGTCGCGTTGGCCAACCACAACGAACGAGTAAGCCTACAAGCGGAAAAAACCGGTAAGAAGCCCAAAACATTCTGATTCTCTGGGGTGATGACATCGGTGGCTTCAACGTCAGCGCCTACAACATGGGCATGATGGGTTACAAGACACCCAACATCGACAGCATCGCCAAAGCGGGCGCTCTCTTTACCGACTGGTACGGCCAACAAAGCTGCACGGCCGGTCGAGCCGCTTTCATCACCGGTCAATCGCCGATTCGCTCGGGACTCACTAAAGTCGGTCTTCCCGGCGCTCCCGAAGGCATGAAAAAGGAAGATCCGACGATCGCAGGACTCCTCAAGCCCCTGGGCTATGTCACCGGCCAATTCGGGAAAAATCACCTGGGCGACCGGGACGAAATGCTGCCCACCAACCACGGTTTCGATGAATTCTTCGGCAATCTCTATCACCTCAATGCCGAAGAAGAACCCGAAAATCCCGATTATCCCAAGTCGGCCGAATTCAAAAAACGCTTTGGTCCTCGCGGCGTGATCCACAGTTTTGCCGGCGGCAAGATTGAAGATACCGGACCATTGACCAAGAAGCGTATGGAAACCGTCGATGTGGAGGTCACCAATGCGGCCATGGGTTTCATGGAGAAGGCCGTCAAAGCAGACAAGCCATTCTTTGTATGGTGGAACAGCACCCGAATGCACATTTTCACGCACTTGAAACCCGCCTCGGAAGGCAAGACTGGTTACGGGATCTACGCCGACGGCATGGTCGAGCATGATGGCATGGTGGGGCAATTGCTGGCCAAGCTGAAAGAACTCGGAATCGAAGACAACACTATCGTGATGTACTCGACCGATAACGGGGCCGAGACCTTCACCTGGCCCGATGGTGGGACGACCATGTTCCGCGGTGAAAAAAATACGAACTGGGAAGGCGGCTACCGAGTGCCCTGCGCCATTCGCTGGCCGGGGGTGATCAAACCGGGAACCGTGATCAATCACATCGGTGCACACGAAGATATGATGACAACTCTACTCGCGGCCGCCGGGGATACCACTGCGAAAGAAGATCTTCTCAAAGGCAAAAAAGTTGGGGAGATGAACTATAAGGTCCATCTCGACGGCTACAACCTGCTCACCGCTCTGAAGGGGGAAGCCGAATGGCCCCGTAAAGAGTTCATCTATTGGACTGACGACGGTAGCGTGGCCGCGCTTCGTTATAACGACTGGAAAATCACCTTCCTGAAGCAGAATGGTCATGGTCTGGAAGTTTGGCAGAAGCCCTTCGAAGAGCTGCGAGCTCCCTTGCTGACGAATCTGCGAATGGATCCCTTCGAACGCGCCGAACCCGAACACGCCATCGGTTTTCAGCGCTGGTATCTCGAACATATGTTTGCCATGGCTCCCGCAGCGGGTTATGTGGGCAAATGGTTGCAAAGCTTCCGAGAGTTTCCGCCGCGTCAGAAACCGGGCAGTTTTAACCTTGATCGCGTCATGGAAGCCGTCACCAAAGGGGCGGGCGATAAATAACAGTTAGCTGTTTAGAGATGTGATAATTCCCGAAGGGTTCGACCACGTTGTGGTTGAGCCCTTTTTCTTTTTTCCATCGATTGAAATTGCCGCGATGAATTTTAGAAATCGATGGCGAAGCGAATACCTAACGCCTGCATCGAACCGTTGACCGACGTGCGATCGTCCAACTGGGTATAAACGTAGTTGAACATCATTCTGGCGTTGGCATTCCAGTACCAATTGACACCGGCAGTCCAGGAAGCCATGGAACCCCAGCCGGGATAATTTCGACCCGAGTCCAGGCGATCGTAGCGAGCGGCCAATTCCCAGGCCCCGAGTCCCGAACCCGCTCCGGTATCCTCGCGTAACGGTCTTAATGGTGAAACAGGTTTGACTCGGCCAAGTCCGCCTGCGATTTTGTCCGCCGGATGATGATCGGGAGTTAGAAAATATAACGCCTCAACATAGAATCCCTGACCGTAAAGGTTGCCCAAGGCGAGCGAATTGACTGTGCCGGGTAAACCGTTCTGGTAGGCATTCGGAAGATAGGAGCCGAGATATTCCGAACCCAGTGCGAATCGCCCCCAGGCGGCGAAGCCTCCGACACCGAAGGCCTGGTTGCTCGATTCCGAAAACAGATTTCCCGTATTTACCAAAAAGGGCGTTTGAAAAGAGGAACCGCTGCGGATGAGAGGTCGGGCATAGACCGAGGCTTGATCGTTGATTTGGCCGCCGGCGGAATATCCCCCGCCGAGATATAACCAGTATTGTTCTTCCTCGTTGTAGATCGGAAACCCGTGCAACCGGCCCAGTACCGCTACTTTCCCATCCGAGGAAACGGAGAACACACTCGTTCGGCTTCCGGGCTTGGCGACATCGACGTACAGGGTCAGGCGATCATCCCACCAGGAATTTCCGTAGCTGATCCCCGTCAAATAAATGAAGTTGTCGTTCAAGGCATCGTAGGCGGCGGAATTCTCCATGAAGGGAATATTCTTACTGCTGGTGGCCGCCTCGAAAGTTAATGGATTCTTCTGGTGTCCGAAGCGGATGCGACCGGGAAAGAATAAATCGGTGGAACCGATCCAGTTATCAGTGAAGAAGACGTTAGGTTGCGGATTATTCGGCGATTTTTGAAGATCCGTGGACTGGGCAAGATCGGCCTTGAAGGCAAACTCGATGGAGTTCCAAAGCGTTCCTTCGAGTTCGATCACAGCGCGTCTGAGACTGACCCCGGATTGCAACGGATAATTTAAGTCTTGATTGAGTTGAGAAGGCGCGGAGTACCAGGTCGAATCCAGGTTTACGCTGCCCCCGAGTCGAATCTTGGAGGAGCCATCGGAAGTGCTTTGAACGAATCCTTCCGTTGAAAAAGACGAAAAAATGTTCTTCCAGTATTCCGATTTTTCATCGTCCGTTTTCTTCTGCTCGGCAACCTGTTTTTCCAGAATGGACAGGCGTTGCTTCAGATCTTCGACTTCCGCCGTCGAAGTAGCCCGTGCGGGCGTTTCAAAAGAGGGTGGGTCTTCCACGGGTGTAGCGCATTGCAGCAGTATTGCACTCAGCAGTGACCACATGACCCGCCCTTAATTTTCCCCGAGATCGAGTAAATTCAATAACGGAAATTCTGGGGCTGTCAATTCGAGGTGAAATGAAGCTGCGCAGCCGATCCAAATTGCCGCAACGCATGAATGTTGCGAATTCGGATGAAACAATCGCCGTTCGACTTTTGAATGGATACGACTCGATTTGCCGGAACCAAATTGGTTCCGTCATTTGGGATCCATGACGCAGCGAAAGCCAACGTGATTGGTACCGGTCGAAACTTCCCCCTTACCACGCGTCCCGAGCAAATATCGACTGCAGTATTGCTCGGTACAGAGAAATGAGCCGCCGCGATGAACTCGTTTGGGTTGTCCCGGCTCAGCTGGGTCCAGACTGCTCTCGGGTCCGTGGGGGTTTTTCGCCACCCCGCCCTGCTTGGCGAGATCCGAATAGTAGTCGGGTCGATACCAATCTGAGCACCACTGCCAGACGTTACCGGCCATGTCGTAAAGGCCGTATGCGTTTGGAGGAAAACTGGCGACAGGAGCGATGCCGGCGAATCCGTCTTCCCCGGTATCTTTAATGGGAAACTTTCCCTGGAAAGTGTTGGCCATGCTTTTCCCGTTGGGCTTGAACTCATCCCCCCAGAAGAAACGCTTACCGGCCTGCCCTCCCCGAGCGGCAAATTCCCATTCCGCTTCGGTCGGCAATCTTTTACCCGCCCACTTGCAGTAAGCTTGGGCATCGGCATAAGCGATATGCACGACCGGATATTTTTCTTTGCCAACCAGATTACTATCGGGCCCCGTCGGATGTTGCCAGTTGGCCCCCTTCACATAGTTCCACCATTGAAAATGATTATCTAATTCCACGGGTTCCGCGGGTGGCGAGAAAACCACCGACCCGGCCTTCAGGTTCTCCGGCGGAGCATCCGGAAAATCTTCCTTTCGCGGAGGAATCTCGGCAGTGGTTTTATAATTGGTCGCTTTTACGAAGGCGGCAAATTCTTCATTTGTGACTACGTGGGTATCCATCCAGAATCCATCGACATAAACGCGATGAATGGGGCGGGTGTCGTTCATGGGATCTTTCCCGCCCGCCTCGGTATTGCGGGGATCGGCACAACCCATCGAAAACTCTCCACCCGGTATCCAGACCATTCCTGCCGGCGCCGGTTTCGGTGCGGGCTTCGAATTCTCCTGCGTAGCTTGAAATTCCTCCGCGTTCGTCGTTGCGGTGGGAACCTCAGAGAGTTCCTTGGCAACCGTTACGATTTTTTTGACGGATGAACTGAACAGCTTGACGCCGCCCCAAGTTAATAACGTGGCGGCGACGAACAAAGCGATCATCCAGATCCAGGAAGTGGGAGACGCCTGAATATTTGCAGGAAGAGGATTCTGGGATGAAGATTTCATGGTGATAGCTGTTCGGCAGTGGAAACATCTGGGCTCTAAGAGAAATTATGCAAGTCCGGCAGGACAAGGACAGGAAAAACCGATTGGAAGGGTGGAACGATTTGATGGAATCTGGAAATGAAATGCGTAAGACCCCGATGAATTGGCATCGGGGCCTTAGAAGAAATTAAAAGTCGAGTTTGGCCCGCAAGCCGATGACACAGGCCGCTTCTTGCTTGCTCTGCGTCGGCAGTACCAACTGCACATCAGGAGTGAGGTGGAACCAGGGAGTTACGGCGCAGTTGTAAAACAATTCAAAACCCTGTTCATCTCGAACATTCAAGCCTGCTAGAGCCAGGGTTCCTTTGATCGGCCCACTCAAACCGAGGTAGAAGTAACCCAATCCGAAGGTGTCCTTCGTCGCATAAGGATTCGAACCGGAGATTCCAAAATTAAAGAAGTTATTGAGGGGACTGGGATTACCATCGGCAACACCCCCTTCACTGAAGATCCCCCAGGCGTTTTTCGGATCTTCGCACGATGTCCAAAGAGTTTGGCTGGCTTTGTAGAACACCGACCAGGAGCCGGTTTCTCGACCCAGTACCGGAATCGCACGATTCAGTTGGGGGAAGAGAAGATACGAATCGAAATCGAGCGAGGTATAAGTTCTCGTGCTGTAGACGCCACCGATCGAGACGCTCCCCGGTTTTTCAAAAGGGAGAGGTAAGCCTCCCTCGGCCACGATCACGGCTCCCTTGCTGAACAGATTGTTGACAGCCGAATCGGTGGCATGGTCCACGGCATCGAATACCGAAATGGCCGCGGCAGGTTGATGATCGACCAGGAACACTACGCCGGTCCCAAAAGTGGAATAGGGAACAGCCCGAAGCGCTGTGGCATTGAAGGTCAAACCACCGCTCATGAAGTTATCGATGCCGATACCGCCGCCGAAGGTCAATTTGTCTTCGTCGAGAGTATTAATCTTTCCAGCATAGACCGCCAGGTTTTCGCTGAGCCCCTGGGTCACTTTCAAAGAGGTGATGGCCGTCAAGTTTCCATCGCCGGGAAACTTCGAAGCCAGGTTGACGGGTAACAGGGCGCCCGATGCTTTGTTGACATCTTCGCCGTAACGCGTTTCCGCGTGCATATTGATAAACAGGCCTTCCCAAAGTCCGGCCTTCTGACCATCGATATCGACGTAGTAGTTCAGCTTGCCGCCGTACTCGAACTGATTGGTTTTACCGCCCGAGGCCACACCTTGATAAAACTGGGTCAAATCGCCTCGAAAAATAAAGCCATTTTGCGCCAAAGAATCGCGGTAGCCGCCCCAATTTCCTGTCAGAGTCGACATGAAGGGAGATACTTCTTCCTTCGCTTTCGGGTCGCTATCCAGGCAGGATTGCAGAGCCGGTTTGGGAGCGGCATCCCCCTGCGTCAACACTTCGATGGGAGTAGGATTGAGGACAGAATTTGTCGCTTTAGGCTCTTGTCCGTAGCTCAACGACGCACTCAGACCAGTAATCCCGGCCAGTGTCAATTTCCGAAGAGGAATCACTCTCCACCCCTTTTCGCGATTAAACGATTTTACGTAAAAATGTGATCGTCTGAAGAGAAGAGTTACTCCATTTGAACCGATTGCACGGCCACTCCCGGATTCATCCGGGGGCCAGTTATTGGTCATAATCCCGTTAATCGATACAGTTTATCAATCTTTCAACGAACGCGGACGCCTATTCGTCGGCTGGCGAGTCGATTGACGCTCCAGAGATCGGAACGATTCCTTCGGGATGTAAATTTTTCAATCGAACAGTCGGGGGGGAGAGAGTTCACTTCATCGAAAAACTTCTCCCGCTCCATCGAGAATCGAATTCAAATGGCGAAATTCGAGATCGATTCGTTTCCGGGCAATCGACGCCGGTGAAAAGTTTCAATTCGCAGGGGGGATTTCCCCTATGTTGAACGGAAAGTAATTGATTCGAGGTACCCGCCATGAAGCTGCTATTGAGTCTGCTCTATCTGATCGCCAGCGTGCTCGCGGGTAACACCCAGGAAAATCGACGGTCTCCATCGGAAACCGGCTGGGTCAAGTACGAAAAAAATCCTGTGCTGGGGGGCGACCTCGGGACCTGCTTCGATATCTCCGTTCTCAAAGACGGGGATACCTATCGGATGTGGTTTTCCTGGCGGCCCAAAAAAAGTATTGCCCTGGTAGAAAGCAAAGACGGGATCCAGTGGGGTAAACCGGAAATTGTTCTCGCCCCCAACGATAAAACCGATTGGGAAAGTGATCTGAACCGTCCAGTCGTGATAAAGCACGGCGACCTCTATCAAATGTGGTATACCGGTCAGGCCCGGAACAAGTCCTGGATCGGTTTCGCGACCAGTAAGGATGGCAAGCACTGGGAACATAAGAGCGACAAACCTGTACTATCGGCCGAACAAGCTTGGGAGAAAGTGGCGGTGATGTGCCCCCACGTAATTTATGACGATAAGGCAAAGGTCTATCGGATGTGGTATTCGGGCGGCGAGCAGTACGAACCGAATGCCATCGGCTACGCTACCAGTCCGGAGGGTTTGAAATGGACCAAGCATTCGGACAATCCGATTTTCCAGCCCGATCCGAAGAAGAATTGGGAGAAAGAACGCGTCACTGCCTGTCAGGTGATTCGCGAGGGCGACTGGTATGTGATGTTCTACATAGGATTTCGTGACATCGAACATGCGCAAATCGGCGTCGCACGATCCCGGGATGGCATCACCAACTGGCAGCGCTATTCGGCAAACCCGATCATTCAGCCCAATAAGGACCAATGGGACCACGACGCCGTCTATAAACCTTACGCGATTTTCGACGGCAAAAAATGGCTGCTCTGGTACAACGGACGACATGGAGGCAAAGAACAGATCGGTCTGGCCATCCACGAAGGTCGGGATCTGGGTTTCGACAAAGTTCCGCCTAAGTAAGTGAGTCGCTCCCGGGGAGCTTCTCGGCTTTATTAAGTGCGCATTTTAAACAGTCGAAAAAAAGTTCGCAAAGATTTTTGTCGAACTCTTTTTATATTCTGCTTCGCCAATCGTGGCGGGCAGCAACTGCGCATTTCTTAAGCATACTAAAGCTTGTTCGTACGTTTCATTTTTGGCCTTTTTCCTCATTAATTCCCGGCCTTTTAAGCACTTGCGTATTCCTCTTATTTAATTAGAAGTCTTATTGGCATAGTTGTTGCCTATATCTTCAACTCCTCTTCTTTTCTCAAGCGTTGGCTTGGGATCAAATAAACGACTTGACTGAGATTGTTCAATTAGGAGAGCCGAGTGTTTGGATATTTGATTGACATGGATGGGGTGATCTATCGCGGGAGCGAACTGATCCCAGGCGCGGATCGATTTATTCACAGCCTCCGGGAACAAAATATTCCTTTTCGATTTCTGACGAACAATAGCCAGCGCACGCGACTCGATGTGGCTACCAAGCTGCAGCGTATGGGAATCGAAGTCGAAGAAGAACATATCTTCACCTGTGCGATGTCCACCGCGCGATTCCTGGCCATGCAGAAGCCCAACGGCACGGCCTTTGTAATCGGCGAAACCGGCCTGCTAACCGAATTGCACCACAATGGTTATGCCATCGTGGACAAGAACCCCGATTACGTCGTGGTTGGGGAAGGCCGCACTCTGAATTTTGAAATGGTGGAAGCGGCCGTCGGGATGATTTTGGCAGGTGCAAAATTGGTGGCCACGAATATGGATCCCAATTGCCCCACGCAGACGGGCACCAGACCCGGTTGCGGCGCCATCGTTTCCATGCTCGAGACAGCCACAGGTGCGAAAGCTTTCAGCGTTGGCAAACCCAGTCCGATTATGCTGCGTGCCGCCCGCAAAGAATTGGGACTGACGACCAGCCAGACCATCGTCATCGGCGATACCATGGAGACCGACATACTTGGCGGTGTGCAACTCGGTTTCAAAACTGTTCTGGTTCTCAGCGGCGGCACACGCCTGGAAGATTTGTCGCGCTACACGTACCGTCCGGACAAGGTCGTCGCGTCGATTGATGACCTGGAGCCCAACGAACTCCTGAGTGAGTTTTCGGAACCCTCCGTGATCTCTACGAGTAGTCCTTCACCGGCCATTCGCAATATCCCCTATGCGAAATCGGCTGCTCGAACGTCCAAACGGCGTCTGATCAGCCGTTAGCAAATATTACTTGTAAAGCAAAAGGGGATCGGCTAATTGGAAGAGCAATCCCCTTTTGCTTCACACCCCTTTAACGACTCTGCTGATCAATCTTTAGCCACTCATTCACTTCAAAAAAATCGAATTGCTTCGGCTTCTATCGAGAACAATTGTAATTCGACAGAAGACAAATTAGGATAGCTACACATTCGAAATTCAAATTGTATCTAAGCTCTTCATGACTTCTCTGCAACAAGTTCCGATCAAGTCGGTGCCATCCAAACTGGGACGATTGAGTGCCGTCCGCGGTCCGGTTGTGGAAGTGGAATTCGCTGAAACGAACTTGCCCGCCATTTATGAATCTCTCCTGCTGGATGCGGATGGCCGGGAGGTGGTTCTGGAAGTTTCCCATCACATCAGTCTGACGGGGGCGCGAGCGATTGTACTGAGCCGTCCGGAAGGTATGGCCCGGGGCATGCCCGTTCGAAGAACCTATAGTCCGCTACAAGTCCCCGTCGGTCCGAACACGCTGGGTCGTTTGTTCAATGTCCTGGGCCAGTCACTCGATCAACTCCCGCCACCCGAAACGCGGCGAATGCCGATCCATCGCTCCTCACCGCCACTGAGTTCCCAACGTAGAAAAATTGAATTTCTCACCACCGGTATCAAGGTCATAGATCTGCTCGCTCCGCTGGCGCGCGGCGGCAAAGCCGGATTGATTGGCGGAGCCGGGGTCGGCAAAACAATCCTGCTTCAAGAATTGATCCGCACCATCTCCGATCATCGCGACGGCGTGGCGGTTTTCGCAGGGGTCAGAGAGCAATCCTGACAGCCCGTCAGTACCGTGAGGTGGTTGTTCGCGCAATATCCGCCGCGGGGCCCAAGGTGAGGTTACTGGCTCAGGAAGTCGAAGCCGACAATAGCTTGGTAATCGTCCTGACCTCCGAACAGCCGCTTTGCGGCGGCTTTAATCATCTGGTGCTCGATCGCACACGTTCTGCACAAAGAGCGAGCCGCTCATGCAAAAGTCGAACTTATCGTCGTTGGCCAGCGGGGCGGCCCTGTCATGACGGCCTGCGGATTAACTCCTCTGCGAATCGAAAGGGGACCGACTTCGCTGGCCGGGCTGAAAGAGGCCGTCAAGGGTTTGGCGAATTACATCGATCGCGAATATACTTCGGGAAAAGTCGCCGCGGTCGATCTCGTTTATACGCGCTATCAGTCGATTAGCGAATGCGTACCGACAATCATGCGATTGCTTCCAATTGAACCAGCGATTTTACCGGCCGTTCCTCCGGAAATGCAATTTCAAACGTACCTTTCCGACTCGCAATTGATAGCCGGTCTGGTGAGCCAATATGCCTACATCAGCTTCTTCCAGGCAGCCGCCGAATCGTATGCGTGCGAGCAGGCGAGTCGCTTGATCGCTATGGATGGCGCGACTCGAAATACCAGCCGGATCGTCGATGACCTGCTCAACAGCGAACGACGGGAACGCCAGCACGAAATCACCGGGCAGATGCTGGAGATGATCGCCAGCCGAGTGAATTTGGTGGAGGAATGAGGAATCGTTGCCAGTTCAACGTTCGGTCAGGAGCTTCTTCTGGTCCGGCAAAAATGGCCAGCTCGATTAGGGTGTTTCAGGAGAGATCAAAGTTGCATAAATTCCGTAGAACCGTGATTGACCGGCCTCAATGAGCCGCTTATCATGCACCCTGATCGAATCCTGTAGTAACCTCTGTTACCCGAAAATGAGCATCTCATGGAAAAAGTGCTAGGCGTCGGCGGGATTTTCTTCAAGGCACGCGATCCCAAAGCGCTGGCCAAATGGTATGCCGAACATTTGGGAGTCCCAGTGGCCGATGGTCAATCCTACGGGGCGTTTGCATCCATCTCTGCGGACGAGCAGACGGTTTGGTCGACGTTCCCCGAGAACACGACTTACTTTGGCACGGGCCCAACTCCTTTCATGGTGAACTATCGCGTCCGCAATCTCGATGCGATGCTGGCCCA
Organism: Telmatocola sphagniphila; assembly: GCF_018398935.1. Lineage (GTDB taxonomy): Bacteria > Planctomycetota > Planctomycetia > Gemmatales > Gemmataceae > Telmatocola > Telmatocola sphagniphila. Next base: position 4,516,227 of record NZ_CP074694.1, read on the forward strand.
GCTGAAGGCCGCCGGGGTGCCGGTGGATGAAAAGGTACAGGATTACGATTTTGGCCGTTTCGGTTGGGCGACTGATCCGGAAGGGAATCGGTTCGAACTCTGGGAACCGAAATAGAGCGAAGCGATTCCCGGCGATAGCTAAGTTTAAAATGGATTTTCCCCGAACCTTATTTTCAAAATCAAATCGTCCCTAGGAGAATTACTCAAGGCATGGATTCGTTATAACTCCCATTTTAAATCCATTCCTAGAGGAGTGAGTGAGATGCTGTCGGGTGAAATGGCCCCCATGGGCAAGGCGGATCGCTTACTTCAGGGGGCCATTTACATTTTATTCTGCTCGCCGTTTCTCCTGATGGGCGGCGGAATGTTCTTAACGGGTGTTTTCGCGCTGGGGCCGCGTAAAGACATGGCGGAACTCTGGATCTGTCTACCCGCGGGTCTCGCACTTTTATCTGTATTTGGGATAATACTCTATTACGCCATTTGGCGTGTGCCTTCGTTAACCGTTCTTCGATTCGTCTTCGATGGGGACGAATTCGTTGCCCAGACGCCGAGCAAACATCTCGTCATCCGGGCTAAAGAAGCAATCCGAGAAATCCTTGAGGAGCGCGGACAGCGCGGCAGAGTTCTAATCGGCTGGTGGTTAAAAATTGAAAAACATGGCTGGATCCATTTGGAACGATCTCTCCCGAATGGCGAAGCATTGATCGATCAATTGAATTGTTTGCTTGGGAAGTCCGTGTGATTTAGCCTGTGGAATTTGTAACTGGGAAGCCAGAAGAGAACTTCTACTCAGGTTTTTGCGTGGCCCAAATATTTCTCTTTTTTCTCTTCAGATACACCGATAGGATTCGAGCCAACGTTATTCTGGATTAGCTTGTTACAAAGAGAAAGAAGCCATGCATAAACCCGCCAAAAACACGATTTGTCTCTGGTACAACGGCGATGTGGAAGAGGCCGCGAAATTTTATGCCAAGACTTTTCCGGATTCAGCGGTAACGGCCGTGCATCGTGCACCGAGCGATTATCCGGCCGGGAAGAAGGGAGATGTTCTGACAGTCGAATTCACCGTCCTGGGTATTCCCTGTCTGGGCCTGAACGGCGGACCCGGCATCAATCATTCCGAGGCTTTCTCGTTCCAGATCTCCACGGAGAATCAGGAAGAAACAGATCGCTACTGGAATGCGATTGTCGGCAACGGTGGCCAGGAAAACGACTGTGGTTGGTGTAAAGACAAGTGGGGTCTCTGCTGGCAAATCACCCCGGCGGCATTGGTGCATGGCTACACGCATCCCGATGCTGCAGTTGCGAAGAGAGTATTTGAAGCCATGATGACGATGAAAAAAATCGATGTTGCCACTATCGAGGCTGCCATAAAAGGGTGAAGCAAATCGTTACCCTTACCAGAGTAGGCAAATTAATCCAAATTCCCCTACTCACTCTCCGAATAGACAGGAGACTGTATATCAGCTGATCCGCCGCAAGGTGGACTTTATCGAATAGCCAGGAGTCGCTTTTGGACATTGAAGATGCTCAGCGGGAGGTCAGATATCGATATTCGGGCGGCTTTTACGGCCAAGCGGTTTCCGGCATCCTTTGGTTGGCGTCCGCTAGCCTCGCATCCTTTGATGGTCCGCGCACGGCCATCGCGATGCTCGTCCTCGGCGGCTTCTTCATCTTTCCAATTACCGAGTTGCTTGTCCGTACGGTCGGCAACCGAATGAAACTCTCTACTCAAAATTCTTTGCCGCAACTGGGCATGCAGATCGCATTCACGCTCCCCTTATCCATGACTCTTTTGTTCCCGGTCTGTTCTCATCAGTTGAACTTGTTCTACCCGGCCCTGATGATCCTGTTAGGAGCTCACTATCTGCCGTTCGCATTTCTTTATGGGCTAAGGATGTTCGCGGTGCTCGGCGCATTGCTTCTGGGTGCCGGTACTATCATTGCACTTTATTTCTCGACGAGTTTTAGTCTGGGAGGTTGGTATACTGGTGTCGTGTTATTGATCTTCGCGGTGATGGGGAAGTGGCTTGTAGAGGGGGAGAAGGATCCACTTCCTGTCGAACCGAGTACGAAATCTGTTTCTGGCTTGATTGTGAAATGATCTTTCAAAAGCGACGTTATGTCCTGTCAGGAATCACGATTGAGGCACGTTGATTATGGGAAATTCCTGTAGACAAGCCGCAATTTTTCGCGTTTGGATTTCCTGAAAAATCGAATGATGCTTACCCGTTACTTACCACAGCCCATTTCCTAAAAAAAGAACTCCCGAACTTGCATCCGGATCCGAGCCAGAGAATCGAAAAGTGCTAGCATCGAAACTGAAAAACTTCTTTTCGCAAGCAATACGTGATCGAGGCGTCGCTTATTTCTGCATGAATCATGTGAAGATTCTTTCGGGGAACAGCAAGCTTGTGCGAGCTCGCGTCGAAGGTAGCGATACTTATCAAGTCAATCTCTTTCGAAGCAAGGATCAAATGAACGCCTCCTGTACATGTCCCTATATGGACCGGTACGATGGGGCTTGTAAGCACATCTGGGCAACAATTCTGCAAGCGGAGAAACAAGGCTTTCTCAAAGGCGACAACAATCAAACGATCAAAAAGCTGCAGATTTTTGACACCAATCAAGATGACGAATTCGAGGAGTACGACACGCCCTACGAAGTCAAAATTTCGCCGCCAACCGCGACAACTCCCATCAGTCCTATTCCACCGCGGCCTGCTAGGGCGATTCTTTCTCCTCGCCAGGCCATCGGTTGGAAACAGGCGCTCTCTCATTTCAATGAAAAGGTAAATCCGCACCCAACTATCGCAAGTGCTCTTTTAGATCCAGGACACGCGATTTTCTACATTGTCGACTTACTGCGCAGCCGTGCCAATAAGCACCTCCTCATCGAATTGACGACTCGCTATCATCTGAAAAGTGGCCAGTGGAGCGAGCCGCGGAACTGGAGTCTGCCCAGACATAGCCTCGACCGCGTGGAGGACCTGCCCGATCGTCAGACGCTACAGGCGCTGGCTAAGGTTCGCGAAGAATCGGATCAGGCGCAGTACTACAACCCCTACCACAGAAGTAAAATCTCAACCCGCTACGAGTTACCTCATCCACTCGGCGCTACGCTACTCCCGTTAGTCTGTGCGACGGGAAGATGCGTGCTCCGCGAAACAGAAAACAACGATTCCCTGCAAAAACTGCACTGGGACGGCCCTGATTTTTGGGAGTTCTGGTTAAAGGTCGCTCCCAGTGAATCGGGGAAATCCTACGAACTCCTCGGCGAACTTCGACGCGGTGAACAGCGCCTGGGATTGGAGGCGACTCGTTTGATTCTGCGCGGCGGTCTCGTCTTCTGGGAAGATCGTGTCGCGCCGCTGGAAGACGCCAATTGCTTCGAATGGATCGAGATGCTTCTGCGCCAGAAAAAAGTTCCCGTGCCTCTCGGCCAGAAGGAGCACTTTCTCAAGCAATTGCTTCAACTTCGGAATCTCCCCCGCCTCGATCTCCCGCAAGATATGCGCTTTGAAGAAGTCGCCCTGACGCCTCGACCTTTTCTGAAGATCCAACGCCAGACCGAGCGATTTCGAAATCGCGACCGCAAGCAGGAAATGCTCGCAGGGGAACTTGCATTCGAGTACGGCCAGCACGTAATTTCTGCTCAGAGCAATCTGCCGGGAATTTACGAAGCCGATTCGCGAAAATTTATCCCTCGAGACCGAGTGTCCGAACAAAGTTACGCCGCAAAGACCCTCGAGGTCGGCTTTCTAAGGCACAGAGACGCTTCTCAGAGAGAAGTGCAGTTGATCTCCGCTTCCCAGCTTCCCGAAGCAGTCAACACACTACTTCGCGAAGGCTGGCGCGTCGAAGCTCAGGGAAAGCTGTGTCGTCCGGCGGGAAGCTATCAAGTTGACTTGCGCTCGGGGATCGATTGGTTCGAGCTGCATGGGAAAGTCAGTTTCGGTGAACACGAGGTGGCTTTTCCTCTGTTGATCGCCGCTTTGGAGCGCGGTGAAAACTTCGTCCCTCTGGGAGATGGCAGTTGTGGTTTATTGCCGGAAGAATGGCTGAATAAGTACCTGCCACTGGCTCGGATGGGAACGACGGAAGGCGACCACGTTCGCTTTCGGCAGACCCAGGTCGGCTTGCTCGATGCTATGCTGGCCATGCAATCAGAAGTCAGTATTGACAAACGATTCGAGCAAGCCCGGGAACGACTCCGCCAGTTTCAGGGCATTGCGCCGCACGAAGCGCCCAACGGATTTACCGGAGATCTTCGCGTTTATCAACAAGAGGGTTTGGGATGGCTGCACTTCCTTCGCGAATTCGGCTTCGGCGGGTGCCTGGCCGATGACATGGGGTTGGGCAAGACGATCCAGGTCTTAGCACTTCTGGAAGCTCGCCGGCAGTTGCGTTGTAATGCCCGCAAAAAAAATAGACTGCCCCCTTCGCTGGTGGTAGTGCCTCGTTCGTTGATTTTCAATTGGCAGTCGGAAGCTAGTCGTTTTACACCTAAGCTCCGGATCCTCGACAACAGCGGCCTCGGTCGAATTAAATCCACCGATCAATTCGAGAATTACGATGTGATTCTGACGACTTACGGGACACTTCGTCGAGATATCCTCACGCTGAAAGATTATAAGTTCGATTACGCCATTCTCGACGAGGCCCAGGCGATCAAAAATGGGAACAGTCTATCAGCCAAGTCCGCCCGGCTTATCAATGCAGATCATCGGCTGGCGATGAGCGGCACGCCGGTCGAGAATCATCTGGGAGAATTGTGGAGCCTTTTCGAGTTTCTCAATCCCGGCATGCTTGGCAACACCTCCCAAATGGGCAAGTCCGATCTGGGTCTGGGTAAATCGAATGAAGAAGGGACCGCGATCTTGGCCAAAGCGTTGCGTCCGTTCATTCTGCGGCGAACCAAAGAGCAGGTGGCCAAGGATTTACCGGAAAAGACTGAACAGACCATCTATTGCGATCTGGATCCCGATCAGCGGATGCTCTACGACGACCTTCGCGAACACTATCGAAGTTCCTTGCTAGGCCGGATCGCACGCGATGGCATCAACAAGTCAAAAATTCTGATTCTGGAAGCTTTGCTTCGGCTTCGACAGGCCGCCCTTCATCCCGGGCTGATCGATAAGGCGGAACAGTTCAACACTTCGAGCGCTAAACTCGAAGTACTATTAGAACAGCTTCGAGAAGTTTTTCAGGAAGGCCATAAAACTCTCGTGTTCTCCCAGTTCACGAGCATGCTGGCGATCGTCAAGCATCGGCTGGACAAGGAAAAAATTCCCTACGCCTACCTGGATGGACAAACCAAAGACCGTCAGGAGCGCGTGCAACAATTCCAGAATGATCCCGACTGCAAAGTGTTCTTGATCAGTCTGAAAGCGGGGGGCGTCGGTCTGAATCTGACGGCGGCCGATTATATCTTCCTACTGGATCCCTGGTGGAATCCGGCCGTGGAGAGTCAAGCGATAGACCGAGCCCATCGCATCGGCCAGACTCGCCCCGTCTTTGCGTATCGGTTGATCGCCCGGAATACCGTCGAAGAAAAGGTTCTTGAACTTCAATCGAAAAAGCGGGCTCTAGCCGATGCGATTATCAACGCCGACAACAGCCTCATCCGGAATCTGGGCCGGGAAGATCTGGAGTTACTACTTTCCTGACGCATATTAAAAGAAGGATTAGCAGGATATCCTCAAGAGTTCATCGAAGATGAACTCTTGCAAACGTTTCATAAAGCAGCAGTGGTACCAGCCAACTACACCAACTGGCGATGATGTAGGCAATCTCGGCATTAGAAATTTCGTAAAGACTCAAAGTGCCCGAGATCAGACGGAGCGTTATGGCCGAGCAGATCAGTACATAACTGCGCTGCATCCAACGGCGGTGGAGTCCGAAACTCCTTCGACGAGCGTAGTGAACACCAAGAGTCGTGCTAATGGCCGTGGTGAGAGTAAGGAGAAAAAAGCTCAGGCCCGACCAGAAACCGGCAAAGGCAAAGCAAGCCATGATCAGGCTGCTGGGAAGAAAAAGGATTAGCAGAACCAGCACCTGAACCCAGCCCAGAAAACGATGTGTGGCCCGATAACGCGAGCGAAGAGTATCGCTGAGAAGAAATAATCCGTTGAGGAGAACGAGCGGTCCGGTGAAGATGTGGATATAAAAAGCCAGCGGGTAAATACCCGAAAATGTCTTTTCCCGACCGAGCAGAAAGAGCGATTCAAAATTCGGGGGGAAGTAATCAGGATAGTTGGAGAATATCGCAAATAGGGTCTGAAGAATCAACAGCACGGCCAGGACGCGAAGCGCTTGGATAAGGATAGTCAATCTCACCAGGAAGATCCCCATCGCTCTCTTTCGGCACCGGCTATGGTGATTGCAGCCGCAAGCACAGTAGGGTCGAAATTTGCCGAGATCTCGCGAACAGATCCGTCAAGTTTCCCAACTAACATTCTACTCTCGTGCGTGTAGAAGGGTCTTCGTTCTCCAGTTAATGGCAGATCGGTCGGATCGAAACCTCGTAAATTGGATGGTCCTCCTCGAGCCCAGTGCTCCAGCTTTGTGTGAATTTCCATCACGGCAATCGTGTTGGAGATGCCATCCGTTATTGACTCAAAAGATGTCAAGCGATCGTATCCCATAAAACCGTTGCCCCAAGCTCCCGCTAAGCGGCCGGGAGCATCCAACCCGAGACCAGCCATGGCGATGTAGTTGGTCGAAATTGGGGATTCTGTTTTTCGATTATTACTAGGACACACGTAGGACAAAATGGATACATCGAGGAGAGATTGATTGTTGGCGAAATCTTTGTTGCAGTCTAACTGCTTATAGAGATTGCCTTCCTCCACATACGGCAGTATGGAAACCATCCAGCTGAGGCAATCTTCTGGATTAGTTCCAGGTCCGATGCAACCGGTGGGAAACCAACCTTTCAGAGGTTCATTGGGACTACTATTAGATTCAAATTTCAGAATTCCAAGCAGGATTCCCTTAAAATTGTTCCGACATTTCATCGAGTCGGCTAATCCACGAAGATCCCGCGCTTTCGGAAGGAATAATGCGAGAGCAACAAAAACAATTCCGAGTACTACCAAGACTTCGATCAATCGCAAGCCTTGGCGAGCGGTTGGGAACATGGCGTAACCTCGATACCATGGCTGACCAATTTGAAACTATTGCTGATTGGCGAAAGAGTTTTTATCAATTCGAATTCCAATCAATTTCCTCTCCACCGTCGATGGTGATGGCCGCGGCAATTATCCGAGGATCGCAATCAAACCGAATTGATCGAAATGAACCATCCACTAGGAGAGTGTGCAGAGTCTGATGGTTGCTAAAAATCGGCCTTCCTTCGCCGAGAAGCGGGAGATCGGTAGTATCAAAACCTCGCAGGTTAGATGGCCCGCCTTGAGCCCAGGTGCCGTTATGACTGTGCAAGTCCATTAAAGTTATAGTATTTGAAGCACCATCTTTGATCATTTCAAGAGTGGTCAAACGATCAAAACCCATGAAGCCGTTTCCTGCAACTCCGGGTGGACGAGATGCAGCATCGACTCCAATTCCGGCCATGCTCACGTAAGTCGTGATCGCGCTGGCGTTATTTAATCTTGTATACGTCGGGCAGAGATAAATTCCAATTAGTCGATTAAGTAAAGAATAATTGCCACCATAATTTTTTGTTAAATCCAATTGCGCAAATAATTCCTGTTCTTCGACGTAGGGAAGTAATGCTACCATCCAACTGAGGCGTTCTTCCGGCTCGTTGCCAAATCCCATGCAACCTGTGGGAAAATATTGCTTCAACGAATCGTTGGAATTCGAAGCCTCATGAAAATTACTTAGGGCCAGCCCAATTTGTTTGAGATTATTGGCACACTTCATCCTTTCCGCAGGGATTCGAACATTGCGAACACTCGGTAGAAAGAGTCCAATCGCAACTAAGACAATTCCCAGTAAAACTAAGACTTCAATCAGACGGAATCCTTGACGGGCGGTTGGGAACATGTGGTATCCTCACGCGAGATATTTTATCAAGCTCACCAGTTGAATAACCAAGAATGATCATACCTCGTAAGTAACATCCTCTCCAAATAATTCCTTGCAGTCAGCTTACGGCCGAGGTCGGCATTCCTGAATCGAGTACCAATCTATTGTCTCACCACCTGCGATTGTAATCAAAGCGGAGAGTACTTCTGGATTGCAGTCAGACCGCAGAGAATGAACAGTACCATCGCACATCCCGACAACAATAGATTTTCCGTAATCTTTCACTCTCCTGAACTGAGCTTCACGGGTAGAGCAGGTAGTTTCCCTGTAAGCGTGTAGGTGCGGAGGGCCGATTCGGTCTCCTTTAAAGGATCCAGGTCCCGTAACTTCAGGGTGCGATAAATGCTCATCAGAATGCTTCGCGTCCGAGCCCCCTGCTGGCTGTAACTGCCGAAACTGACTTTCCGCATCATCACGCCCGGTCGGATTTCTCGCTCCCCCTTATTGTTGCTCTTGGGCACTCCCTCTATTTCCAGAAACGTTAATAGATCGTCGCCGTAATCGAACAAACGCTTGGCCAATCTCCGGGCGTGGCGGTTCGTCCACGGTCGCACCGCCAAATCGGTGATCCGCGTCTTAAGCCGCAGCAATCGGCTGTCGTAGCTCTCCTGTTGCAACTCTTCGATACCCGCCTCCAAACGCACGGCATCGGCGTAAATCCGCCACAGTTTCTTGCAGAATTCTGGCCAATCCTCGCCGCTTTCAGAGCCTTCATCGACCGCCGTCAAATCCCGCAACAAGTGAGGCCAACACTTCTGACGCTTCTGGGTCACGATGTCGTACGCTTTCCAGAAGTCGCTGACCAGAACGCCCTGGAAGGCTTCCGTGAAGAAGACCTTCAAGGCCTCGTGACCCCGCTTGGGGTGAATCCGATAATAGGTCGCATCGTCCCGCGCAAAACACCACAGCCAGGACGTCACTCCTTCGGTTCGCCAGCCGGTCTCATCGGCGTGCAGGACGCCGGCCAAAAGGCATTCGCGGTGAATCTGCTCGTACCAGGGTTCGAGTACCTCGGCCAGACGGTGCCAGATTTCGGTCAAGCCGCCCGCGCTGAGTTTCATCTGAAGGTGGCCGTTGAAGACCTCCAGGATCTGACTCGTCGTGGTACCCAGTCCGTAGTGCAGCCAGGCCGACAGGACCGTAGTTCGATGGCCCAGCTGACAGCCTGGCAGAGCGTCGGGAACAACCGGTTCGACCTGCTTTTTGCACTTGGGACACCAGTCGCGATGAATCGTGTGTTCGGTCGTCTGAGCGTGCAAATCGTCGGGAATATCTTCGATGATCCTTAGGCGTTGGCGGTCGGTGCGTTGCAGAGCTCCCTGGCAGCAGGGACAGACCTCCAGTTGGTGGGTCTGGCGTTTATCGATGCGGGTGGGAATTGGGCGATAATGACCGTCGTGTCCAGGCTTGGGGCCGGCTTTTCCCTTCTTTTTCTTGGGATTCGCATTCGGCTTTAAGTAGGGAGCGATGGATCCCGAGGGAGTGTTTGGCCCCAGAGGTATCGTGCCTGCAGCGACCGCGACGCTCAGTTGGAGCAACAGAAACTGCAATTCCAGGGGATCTCGATGAACGAATTCCCGAGCTTGTTCCGACGTCAGCTTTCCGCTTCGGAACGCTAAAAGGAAAGCGGGATCGAGAACGGGAGTTTCCGTCGAAGTTGGAATCGCAGAAGCCATGACGAAGTGATAGCAAATCGCAATCCCTCGCGCAAGACCAGTTCAGGGAAGTGAAAGGTTTCGATTTTCCAACATGCTCGAAGAACGGTCTTTTATCGCCAGCTAGAGGCAAATCGACTGGATCGAAACCCCGCAAATTCGAGCAACCTCCCTGAGCCCAGGGACCAAGGTTACTGTGAGATTCCATCAATAGGATCGTATTCGAAAGCCCATCCTTTATCATTTCGAAGGTACAGGAGCGGTCGAAACCCATGACGCCGTTTCCGGCAGCACCTTCGGGCCGCAGTGGTGCATCGAGTCCGATCCCAGCCATCGCATAGTAATTAGATAATGGACTTGGTTTGTTCTCGGTTGCGAACGATGCGCAAAGAAAAGTCTTCAGTGGAACATCAAGTAATGCTTTATTGCCGACATACCCTTTGTCGAGTTGAACTCGGTTGTACATATTTCCCTGATCCAGGTAGGGCAGCAAAGTGACCATCCAGCTGAGACGATCCTCCGGCTGATCTCCCAATCCAGAGCAGCCGATCGGAAATCTTTTTTTAGAGGATTCATTGGATGCTTGACATGCGAATTCATTCATGGCTATCAAGAGTCTTTTGAAATTGTTCTGACAACTCGATTTCTCAGCGGCGCCTCGAATATTCCGGAGCTTAGGCAAGAACAATGCCATGGCAAAAAGCAGAATTCCGACGACCACGATTACTTCAATCAGACGGAATCCTTGACGGGCGGTTGGGAACATGGCGAAACCTCAACTAACGGTGTAGACTGGTTGTACTTTAACGAAATCAGAGAGGGTTGTCACGGGAAAGTTCAAAACGAGACGAAGCCCGTTCAACGTGTGCAACGGCGGCACACATTTGAACCGGCTTCTTCACCGCGATTCGGAATTCGCTATCTCAATTTCCGTCAAATAAACTTGCAGTTTGTCACACTTGGGGTTAAAGTAACAGCAATGCAAATGTTCAATACAGAACATTTTGTTCTCATTAGAACTGATCGAATCTGTGGCCATGTCTGAGAAATCTCGTCGCTTCTTCGGTGAAATTCTTAAGGAGGAACGACTGCGCGCCGGCCTAACCCAAGCTGGACTCGCTCGACAATCCCAAGTCCATCGGCTCAAAATAGTTCGAATCGAAACGGCCGAATACTCCCCGGTTTGGGAAGAACTTTTGCAACTGGCTGCAGCGCTACGAGTACCAATTCAGAAATTCATCACTGGTAAAACAAGGCCCCCGGGCGGTCTGAAGGGAATAGCACAGGAGCTTTATCAACTCGGGATCAAAGATTATGTGGTAGAAGGAGCTCTGGTGCCGGGAGCCTTCCGTCGAATCGAGGAAGTAATTGCCTTGGTCTTACGGGGTGATCGCCCGGATTCCCGGATCGTGGATGCTCTACCGCTAGTCCTGGCCAATCAGGAACTGAATATCGGATTAGCTTTTGCTTTCGCAAAACTCTACGATCGACGCGTGCGGGTGAGACTCGCCTGGTTGTGCGATGTCACAATCGCGCTGAGTCGACTTCCTGATTTTCCAATTCCGATTTCTTACCCCGAAGTGTTAGAGAAAATTACGAAGCGCGTGAAGAAGCCTACCGAGCCAGACGATTTAGGACTGGCGGGCAAGCAAAGAGTGAGCAGTCCGATTTGGAGACGCTGGAACATCACCTACGCAGGAACGATGGAGAGTTTTCAAATTCGATTGAGAGAGCTAACTGCCAGGGAGACTAAAGGGGAAAGGCTTTGATAGATCGCATACTCCTCCTCCTGAATGCGATGGATGCGGAATTAATACAAACAGCCGCCGGAGCACGACTGAGCCTTTATCATATCGGTAGATCGGCACTGGTTTGGAAGCATGGCTTTCAAGCGGCGACAGAGGATATAGATGTCGTAATGCCCGTGGCGACCAGAGGTTAATTAACGAAGCAATACGCTTATTTGGACGTGGAACACCAAAAGCGAAGGAATACAACCTCTATATCGAGGTTGTTCCCGAAGCCCTGCCACCCGTTGGAGGTGGTTTCTACAAACGTGCGACTGAAGTGAATGGAAAATGGAAGGTAATTCGATTATTTCATCTGGAAGACCACGATTTTGCAGTCACGAAATTGAAGAGATTCTCGCAGAAAGATCAGTCGGATATTCGAGAAATGTGCGATCGTGAGCTCCTTGATCCAAAATTACTGGAAGATCGTCTGGTTGCCGCTTTTCCCTTTAGACATGAAAAGGATGAAGATAAGGGGCGCGAAGCCGCAGAAGAAAATATCAAGATTGTTCTGAATTACCTCCAGGGAGGAGACTGGGCATTGACATAAACCTACTTTAAAGAAGGTCGTGGAATTCTGACAGTTAAAAAAATTGAGGATCTCAACCAGAAGTTCTGAGCCAGCTTGCTCTCAGATATCGACTACTCCCCATTTTTCCGAAGAGTAGTCCGCGTGTATTCAAATACCTTTCAATTCAACTATCAGCTTTTCTCGCGCTTGCCGTCAATCTCGAAATCCCGCTTTTCGCCACCGGCATCCACTGCACCTTTGCCTTTGAGCTTATCGCCGGTGATCGTCAGCTTGTATTCGACCGTAAACGTGTTATCCATAACTTTTCGATCGGCCGTGAAGGTCAGCGTGTTATCTTTGAATTTGACGTCCTTAAGCTTCACATCCTTCTGATCGGCCCAGGAAATGGTTCCCTCATATTTCTCGCCATCCTTCTTGATGGTCAAAGTAGAGGTTCGCTTCATACCGCCGATGTCGTACTCGCACTTCCAGCTACCGACCGGATTGGCCGCCTTGTCATCCTTCGCGCCTACCAGGCTGCAGATCCCGAGGACCAACGCCATTGAGAGAATTGCTTTCATAATCGTCTCCGAAAAATGATGAAAGGTGAACGCCCGACGCGGAAGATCTCCCTTCATCGGCTGACATTCTAGGGATGCCAGCAAGGCTGGTCAGCTTGGGTCGAGGAAGTTGTTAGCAACTGCGAAGTCTACCTCCGCCCAATAATTCAGACTTAAAAAAACAGGAGGTCTCCCCACTTTCACTCCTTCTTGTCCATTCCCGTAACCCCCTATTCGGTCATTCACTCGAAACCGGACGGCTTGGATGCGTGAAGCTTTCCGTAAAAACTCGGAAAGAGAGCCGTTCATTTTTTCGGTAATGTCCGAACGAAATTCAAGGCTTGGTCGATCCATTGCTGCAGCTGATCGTCCTCCTCGACTCCCTCCGGTCCGACCATTACCCAGCCCTTCATCGCTCGACCCGTGATATCGAATTCTCGAACGTGGGATTCCAACAAAGCGTTTTCATATTGATCGGGTCCCAGACGAACGATCAGTGAATCCTTGAGAACCCCGACCAGCATATTACCCTGGAGAAGGAACCCTACGCCGCCAAACATTTTCTTTTCCACGATTCCTGAGGTATGAGTGAGAACCTCGCGGATTCGGATCGCTAGGGACTCGTCATAAGCCATCGGTGTCTCACTTTCGCCAACCGTCTGAATTAAATTATTTTTATCAATGACTGGTTTTCAACGAGTGTTCGAAGAACCGTTTTCTGCCGTGAAATCCTGGCTCGATCGCTGGAAAAATTCGCAGGGTTAATTTCATAGCATCCCATGATCTCAGGCACTTCGCGGATCCCGAATATCGAACCGTTCTTTTTAACTTCCAGAAATCAAAATGGTATGAGACATCCATTATTTCCTAGCCTCAATCTTTTGCACTCAAGCGAACCGACATCCACCTTCGCAAATTATTTTCTATATTTTCATCGAATGAATATTTTTCTCTTGTAAGCAGATAACAAAATGTTATGAATTGTCTTAGTTGATGCGAATTCGAATCAACATTCATTATCTAGCGTTTTAAATTCTTGATTTTTGCGAGCTTTTTTTACTCTCCGTTTTGTTCGCAAAAGACTGCGGCCATCCGAACGTTCTGTTACGTTCTCATCTCTTTTTTTAAGGACGGGCTGAGCATGAAAAATTTCACTTGTAGGTCTCGAAAAAAGGCTTTCACCCTGATCGAACTCCTTGTTGTAATTGCGATTATCGCAATTCTCATCGGACTGCTGTTGCCGGCCGTCCAGAAAGTCCGCGAAGCGGCCGCCCGCATGAAATGTAGTAATAACCTCAAGCAAATTGGTCTTGCCTGCCACAACTACTCAGGGGTTTACGGCTATTTTCCCGCCGGCTACTACAACGGCGCGCTGGATCCGACATTCACCTATACCGGTTGGCAGCTGCAACTGCTTCCCTATCTGGAACAAAATCCCCTGTGGAACAACAGCTATACATGGTTGAAAGCCAATCCGGGCAATACGGACAACAATTCCTATCCTGCCTGCGGTTTTAATATGTCGATGTTCGTTTGCCCTTCCAACACGCGACCCACCACTATCAACTACGGCGGCGTCACCTATGAGATCGAATCCTATATGGGCGTTACCGGAACCAGTAGCAATAATCCGGTTTCTGCAGACGGCATTCTCTATGTGAACGCGAAAGTTGCCTTCACCGATATCACCGACGGCACTTCCAACACAGCCATGGTCGGCGAACGGCCCTGCACGGGCGATCAATACTACGGTTGGGGTTTCGCCCCGTACGGGACCGGAGCGGGAGATGGGGATACCGTTTTGGGTTCCCAGGACGTTGCACTCGCTCTTACCCTGGGCGACGTCGCCACCAACATCGGATTTAAAGCGCCCATTGCACCGCCGAGCAACACGGCCGAAATCGATGGCGCGCACTTCTGGAGCTTCCACACGGGCGGCGGCAATTTCCTGTACGCAGATGGCTCGGTGCACTTTCTGAGCTATAGTATTGCCGGCCCGATCTTCCCCCAGTTGTGCACCCGCAACGGCGGCGAAGTATTCCCCACTCCCTGAGCACCCTTCGAGTCGGAGAAACTTAGACATGCACTGGATATCCTCCTGGCGAACCCTCGGTTTCGCCCTCGCCCTATCGTTGGCCACGTCGGGATGCGGAGTGCCTCACTACGAAGTTACTGGCAAAGTTACTTATAATGGAGCTCCGTTAGCGAAATCGGGCGGCAAAATCGTCTTCGTGGGCTTCAACGGAGATCAGGCGGCGGCTGATATTGCCGAAGACGGGACCTACAAAGCCCCCGGCGTGGTGGCGGGGCCCAATCAGGTGGCGGTCTATTACCCGAATCCGAAAGCCAGCCGCGATAAGTCGACCAAACTGAAACCGGGCGAGTATCGAACCAGTATCCCTCCTCTTCTGACACCGTCAAGTTATGCGGATGCCACAAAGTCGGGGCTGGGCTGTCAGGTCGCCAAGAACGAAACTTTCGACGTCGATATTAAAGGACCTAAAATTCCCTGATCCCCTCGCCTTCCAACAGTCAAAAATGCAACTCGGGCTGAAACCCTCCCCCAGCGGGAAGGCCAGCCCCGACCGCTCCAAATTTCGCCTCGTTTTTCTGCGCTTTTTCCAATTGCACTCCTTCAATATTCGGATTACCATTAATGCATCGCCCCACTCTCCTGCCATGCCTCTTTCTGGAGGTTCTCTTCAATGCTTTCGATTCTGGGTAACACCCACCGCTTTTGCGATCGGCTCCATCGCCGCAATTTTCTGCAAATCGGTGCCTTTGGCGCCGGCCTGACTTTGACCGACATGCTCCGGCACCAGGCCAAAGCCGCCGAACAAAAAAATCGTCCGACCCGACAAAAATCCGCCATCATGATCTACCTGCCCGGCGGCCCGTCGCACATGGACATGTACGACCTCAAACCCAACGCCCCGGCCGAGTTCCGCGGTGAATTCAAACCGATCAAAACCAATGTCCCCGGCATCGAGATCTGCGAGCATATGCCGATGCAGGCGCGGATGGCCGATAAATTTTCCCTCATCCGGTCGCTGGTGGCCGTCGACGAACACTCCGACTCCCAGGTCATGACCGGTTACAGTGAAGCGATCAATCGCGTTGCCTCGCATCCCTCCTTCGGCTCGGTAATTTCGAAACTCCGTTCCGGAACTTCGGACATTCCCCCTTTCGTCAGCTTGCGCGGCATGAGCGTTGGCAACGAGCCGGGCTATCTGGGCGTGGCACACAAAGCGTTCTCCCCCGATGGTCCGGGGCTGCGAAACCTTCAGGTCCAGAGTAACGTGAACCTCGATCGGCTCGATGACCGCAAGAGCCTTCTGACCAGTTTCGATTCGATCCGGCGCGAAGTCGATACCGGCTCGACCATGAAAGGGATGGATGCTTTTGCGGGCCGGGCGTTCGACATGATCTCCTCCGGCCATGTTCGCAAGGCACTCGATCTGACTCAGGAAGACCCTCGGGTTCGCGACCGCTACAAGGGCGTTGAACCCTTCCTGACCGCTCGCCGGCTCGTCGAAGCGGGCGTCGGCTGCGTTACCCTTTCCTACGGCAGCTGGGACACGCATAGTGGTAACTTCAAAACGCTCAAGACTCAACTCCCCAACCTCGACCGGGGATTGGCGAATCTGATTCAGGATCTGCACGACCGCGGGATGGAAGACGATGTGGTCACTGTGATGTGGGGCGAGTTCGGCCGAACTCCCAAAATCAACACGACCGATGCCGGACGCGATCACTGGTCGCCAGTTATGTCGGCCTTCGTCGCGGGTGGCGGCCTGAAGATGGGACAAGTCATCGGCTCTTCCAGCGATCGCGGGGAACGACCCAAGGACCGACCGCTACGAGTTCCCCAAGTGCTCTGCACTCTGTACCAGGCTATGGGAATCGATCCAGCTCTCACCTTCCCCAATGGGGCCGGCCGACCGATGTATATTCTCGATGATCGCGATCCGATAAACGAATTGATCTGATTGGAGCGATCAGCGAATAAATATTAGCATCGTTACAGATTTTAAGACTTAAACTGGGCTGAATTCTCTGACTGCTGACGGCTAATAAAAAAATCAACCCGCGCGACCGGCACACAAAAGTCGCGCGGGTTTTTTCGTGAAATGAGTGTTACTTGCCCTTCGGCAACGGCAGCACTTCCGGCTCATTCGCCGCCGGGGGTTGGGCCGGTTGTGCTTGCGGCGGTTCCAGGTTCGGTTTCGGCTTATCCGATTTCGTTTTCAGAGTCTTAAGCATCTGAGCCGCCAGCAGATCGTTCGGCTGCATCTTCACGACTTTTTCCAGCATCTGCGAAGCCTGCTCCGGATAGTTCAACACCAGGTAGTGGTACGCCAACAGGAACGCGGCTGCTGGTTCCGTGGGATGATCGATCCGGTATTTTTCGAGATCGCGTAGCTGTTGCGTGTACGTTTCGGGATCGGCGTAGAGGCTTCGCAGCGTATCCCAGTCCCAACCAGGACCCGCCGCCAGGACGGTGTAAACGGTGGCCGCCGATTGCTTGTAATCTTTGAGAGCAAACAGGCTCAGAGCACGGAATTCGTGCAGAATCGGATCGCGCGGAATCTCTTTGATCGCGGCCTCGTTAATATCCAGAGCTTTCTTGTACTCGCCGGCTCGGAACAATTCTCGAGCTACCTGGAAGATGCGAATGCCGCTTTGCCCGGATACCGAATTCGCCACGGGTGCCTCTGCGGGCGGCAGAATGGGCCGGGAGTAATCGTAGGCAGGCTCGGCCGGTTGGATGTTATACGTAGTGGGATTTATGTAGTACGGGTTGGAGTAATAGTAAGAGGCCACACCCCCCCAGGGTAAAAGCGGCGCGAAACCATAACCGTAGTAGCCCCAACCCCAACCGTAATTCCACCAGGGCCAGTAGCCGTGCGACCAGTAGCTGTGATAGTTGTAATCGTACCAGCCGCGGGTGCCGGGCCGGGCATAGACGTTGTTGACGAAAGCCGGCCGATCGGCTCGGAAGCCGCCGACATAACTGGGGTTATAAGCCGAGCCGTAGTAGCGATTGGTTCCGAAGCTGGATGCGTAGGAAGAATGATACGCGCCGCCGTAATTGGAGTAGCTGGAGAAAGCGGGCCGGGAAATACTCGAAAAACTGCCGCCGCGAACTCCGCCGCCACTAAACCCGCCACCGGCGTGGCCACCGCCGCCGCGTTGAGCCTGAGCAGAAGAAGCGGATAAGGACAGAGCCGTTAGAGCGGCTAACAGGATGAGTTTTTTCATTTGAACCTCCCCTAGAAGCTAAGGGAATCCATTCCAGTGGTATTATATACCGGAATTTATTGCGCTGTTTACAATTCAAGCTCCGGCTGCAATTTAGGGGGGTCTCTAACGGACAGTTCGAGCGGATTTTTTCAGGGTTTTCCCGTAAAGGTCATCAGATCATCAATTTTCACATAGTGGAAACGGCGATTTTGATGACCTTGATTCGAAAAACGCCGGTTTTTATTGGAAATCGAGTTCGCATGGCGTATCGCACTGCGGTGCAAATTTTTTTCAGAGCGAGACGGGTTTCGCTCTCTGGGGGACTATGTGCGGGAGACGGGGGAGATCGGCCGCCAGACCGCCCGCTCATAGCCATTATGAGTGGGTTCGGAAGAAACTCCAGCTGCGTTGCCGAGAGAAATAGGGCTTTGAAGGACATAACCAAATAAAAGAGGCGTGGTCTTCCGTACGAACGGAGGACCACGCCTTGGTTTTTTTAGAGCTATCGACTACCGGATCTGCGTCGCATAGCGGATGACGTCCGTATACGGCGAGGCCTGGTAGTTGAAGTACTTGGTCTGCGGCCCCGGGTTGGCGTAGAAGGAGGGCTCGACAGCGCCAATTACCGGGAAGACTGCGATGCTCTCGCCCGGGTAGTGTTTATTCTTAGTACGAATCGTCAACCGGTAAGGAGCGGGTTGAGGAGTGGAACTGGCATTATTTGTTGCGCCAAGACCCGACATGAATCCTTGCACAACATTAGTAGCTCCATTATAGCCGATCGTAATAAACTCTTCGTTGGGCGTTCCCGCTCCAATCAAGATGGAGGTTCCTTGTGTAGTGCTGGTTTGCGACTGGATTTTCCAGGGTCGGCCATCGTACTCGCCCGAGAGCGATTTGATGACATAATGATTACCACTGAAAGCATCAACTAATGGCATCAAATCGGTATTCCCGGAGATGGTTGAGGGATAGACGAAGCCCGGAATGCTACAGGTGTACTGGAAGTAGGACGTACCATTCACACTGGTTGGCGTATAGGGATCCTGGTTTGGGGATGGGTCGGGTTGAAAATCGAACAGCACCGGCGCCGAGGCCTGTGGCTGAGAGCCGGCTACGGCTGAGTAGGTAGCTAAGTTCGAACGGTCGACGACCGAGAAGAATTTGTGTCGAACGACTGTTCCATCTTTTGAGCCGAGCTCTTTACCCAATCGGGGACGATTCGAAGGTGTATAAGGCCCATCGTTTTCGACCTCGAAGTAGCCGACTGTACACCAGACCGCGAAGGTATTACTGCGGGTGGTAAGGTTATTCATGGCCTTAATCAGCATTTCATGGTTCATATACGGATGGAATTGATCGGTGATAAACAACGGTTGGTTACCGACCGGGTTTGGTGCATTCGTATTGACCTGAAGAGGGTTGCCCCACAGGAATGTATTTTGAATACCGCTATTATTGCGATAATAGAAGTTTGTGGCATTCGTATGGGCAGTATAAATCGGAAGCCCTGGCGGCATGAAAGCCCGGTCATTTCGAGAGAAATTACCCGGCTGGATATTGGTGGAAGACTCACCGGGCCAACGATATTTCTGTATAGCAGTCCAGGCATTCGTAACATCGCTATTCACACCGTTCGCATCGATATAAGTGAACGTGTTAGCATCACTGCCGGACACAACTGCTTTTAGGATCGTCGGGTCGTAAATTGTGTTGATATTCACTTTGCCTGGCGTGCGTCCGCCATAGGGAATACCGCGAACGCGAGTCTTTGTCTCCAGCAACGCAAGCGCCCGGAACAGGCGAACTTGATCGGCCACGAAAAAGTTCGTGTCGTTTGGATCCGGTTGGACGGTACCCGTGGGATCATTGAAAGCCGGTTCCATATCGGTCCAAGGTGCCAAGTGCATCATTCTCTGCGATCGCATAGCGGCGGCAGTACCGGCCGCAGTCGATTTACTATTTACTCGACTCGGTTGATACGTGTTGTTACTCCAGTGGAATTGATTTGTAACGCGATGATTCGAGTAAGCGCACACCGTCAACAATTCCGCTGGGGAGATCAACGGCCGATCCAGGTGAGTATACCAATCGTAATTTGCGGACAGATTCTGGTTCCCATTCTTCAGGGTTAAAGAAGGAGACAGATACCTTTGCGGGGGAGGATAGTTCACCTGTCCAAAGGTCGAGAGAATATTTGTTATTGCCGGTGGCTGGGTTATGGTGGGACTTACTCCCGCCGGTTTAGCCGCTGGCTGCGGAGTTTGCTGAACGACTGAAGCTATGGCAGTCGGGGCAGCTACCGTTGTCGCTGCCGAAATCGTTGGCGTCCTCGAGTTTGTAGCATCCTTCGCAGGAGCATCGGCATCGGCAACCAGATTCAATAACTGGCTACTCGGTTGATAGCCATCGAGTGGCTGGCGTCGACCTATCGAAAACTGTTGGGCAATGGCTGTATTCGGGATTCTCGTGAAATTTCCCTTGCCGGCACCAACAACTCGATTATCGAAAATGGAATTACCGGCCTGTACGAAATAATCGACGGTTACCCAGGAATTAAGAATCGGATTGACGCCGTTCGGTGCGGGATCCTTAGTCGGATTTGTCGGATCGAAATTATATTGCGGCGCCATCGCCATCCGTTGTAAGACGAATATATAGCGGTTGTTCGCTCCGTTGGTGGTAAGTGCTTGTGTATCCGCGGTAGTAGCGGTCTGATCCATATTAGGTGGATAAGGAGTAGTTCCCCCCAAAACTGAACTTTTCACCTGAACATTCGCTTTTCCAGCACCCATAGTGGGATCGTTAGACATATTGGGAATTAATGTATTGGCCTGTACACCCGCCGCCGTAGCGTACTTGCCCGTGGTAGTATCCGTTTGAGCATCGGGTGGACCGATAACAATATAGTTCTGCTGATCGCTCGTTTGGTCCAGGGGTTCGGCATTGGCAACTACCGGATTTGCCTGGCTCAAGGCCTTGAAAATTTGCTTGAACGGAATGATTTTGACGGTTGATGCAAAGCCATTATTCAAAGCTCCGGTTTGGAGATTGAAAAAGGTTGCATCGAAAACCCTGTGGTCGTAATTTTCGAGAAGACTGACGTAGCCATCCAGCGCCAAATCGGAAGTCGCCTGAATCTTTAAAATTCGATAATAGGTAAAATCTGCTTTGAAGATCGATTGAAGATTTGGCTGGCCATTTTGCGAAACGGGTGCCGTAACCGGACACTTCAGTTCAATCCAGTGCTGGTAAATATACGGCTGAGGTAATGTGGCTTTCCACTGCGTCGTATCATTGGGAGCTTGCGGATTAGCTAGAAAGGGATCCGACGGATCATTTCTAATGTGTGAATAAACTTCGTTAATGACCAGACGCGGGTTTTCCACCCCGAAAATAATTTCCGTTCCACTGACAGCGTCTGTGGCCAAACTGGGGGGTGCCCCAGGATTCGCATCGTAAGCAAAGGTCAGATAATTGGGATCAAACGGATTCAAATTTCGCCAGTTATAGACAGTCATCACATCATCCTGATCGATGTAATCGACGATGTTTACTGCCAACTGGGCTAAATAACGCAGAGAGTTCTGCACCTGGGCCGTATTATAATTGGGTATTGATTGATCTCTTAGTAGTACCTTGCCAGTACCATAGTTAGCGGTCGTAGGTGAAGGCGGATTCGTCCAGATACCAGTCGCCACAACCAGTCGCAGGAAAATGTCGCGGGCAAAGACTTGTCGCTCCTGCATGATCTGCGGAATCAAAGTCTGAGCAATGCCATTCGTGCCCGATGGGAATGGCGTCAATTTTCGATTCAAATCCAGCGCACTGATAATATTCGAGTTGCCCGCACCCCAAAGCTTCGCCTGTACCGCCGACGCTTTGTTCAGAGCACTATAATCCCCGCTTACCGGGTTATAAAGAGTGGGGAAGGCAAACGGTGATAGTGCCCCATCTGGCGTTGTGATGTTCTGGTTAGCGATCTTGAATTGAGTGATCAAACCGCGAGCCAGCGGGTCCACATTATTTCCATAAGTCGTAAACATGTGGTCGGTGCGGCCACTAGCCCACTCGTAGCCGGTGATACCCGGAGTGATCAAATCATTGCTGGTCGGGGTGATTCGGAAACGAGAGGCTGCGGCGGTCGGCAAATTGTAGAGGGAGTTTGGAGCCAGATTGGCGAGATCCGAACGCAGGATGGCATCATTTTCCCCTTTGAGCTTGTAATTCAACCAGCGCACGTCAGAAAAATTGTGCCCATGATTCAATGACCAATTTTGATCGGTCTGGAAGTTCTGCGGTGGCACGCGGAGAGTCAGATAGGGGTTGTGCAAACTCGGATGATAAATCAATTCTGTCGGGTTCACAAAGGTAGGTTGCACGGCGTTATCGGTAATGTTCCACGCTTGGAACTGCGTGGCAGGGAAAGTCGGCGCAGTCATCTTCGGGAGACCCACAACATTAGCGGGGAGTGCGATTTTCTGCGCGGAAGGCACAGGTATTAGTGAGTTTCCACTTTTTTGCAAATCGAGCGCATCATAATCTGCATTGGAATAGAAGATTGCTTTCGGGAAATCGGAAGAGTAATTCCCAGCGAATGTACTCAAATCGAATCCATACGGTTTGCCGATAGCAACATTGCTCAGTTGACCTTGATAAATCGGTGAGCCGCCTGGATCATTACCCACACTGTTAAACTGAGGGGTCTGTGCCATGCTCTGCACCATTCGCCCGGCCGTGTAGGCGGTCGGGGGTCGAGTGATGACATTAAAAGCATCGGCTCGGACGAGTGCGGAATTCGGATCTCCCAATGCTGTGTTGGGATCGATATCCCCCATCGCGATAGCCAGATTTTGCTCCCAAGGGCCCCACCCCTGATTCGAGCGCTGAAGGAAGTCAGGATTACCGTTTTTCGCACTGGCCTGAATCATACTGCCAGCGATATTCGAGTTGATACGGCCATCGAGATCGGTAATGAACATCGCGACCAACGGCTTGTAGTTCTTCCCTCTCCAACGGCGAACCGGCAGATCGATATCCATCCAGAGGCTGTCGTTACCGGGCCCCCCTTCCAGGTTCTGGACATCGCCCGTATACGATCCATCCGCGTTCATGGGAACCGGAGGGAAATTTTTATGGTAATAGTTCGTGGGGCGCAGAATGCGATATTGACCGCGAGGACCAGCTATTGGGTCGCCGCTTGTTCCCCAGAGTGGGTTGGAGGGGTGCAGAACTGGAAGAGTGTTGTTAGTCGGAGCAAAGCCGGTATAAGTGATGCCGTTTGCCTGTGTTTCAAAGTGCCAGGGGCGGAAGAAAGAAGGCATCACGACCTGAGGCGTTCCACTCGCTGTAGAAATCGCGCCTAAATACAAGTGGTTGGTATCGACTGCAGTATAAGGGGCATTTTTTGGCACGTAGATCGCATTGGCCGCAGAGCGGAGTGAATACTGGGCTTGATTACCATTTTGTCCATTGGTGATCCATTCCGGATCACGCTGTGGGAAATAACCGTTTGGATTTGTGCCAAGATAATCCGCCGGATATGGAGAATCTGAGTAGTTGATGTAGTTGTAAGCCCGATCGGAAGCCGTAGCACCTTGCTGGGAAGCATTGGCGTCCGTTATTGAACCAAAAGTCACACCTTCTGGATATCCCAGACCGGCGAAGGGTTGGCCATTGATTGCATTGTAGTTGTACCCATACATATCCCGGGCGAGGCTCCAGCCGCGCAAAGCGTTGTAGCGGCCGACATCGTCTTCCACGTCGTAAATCAGATCGCCAAGCGTCTTATTGAAAATCTCATTCGGGATCGGCGGCGCATCATCGCTCGAACCCCGGTTGGTGATATTCAGACCCGGAGCCACTCCGGTATGTCCGCCAAACTGCGTTTCGCGGGCCTGCCGGGCCGAATTAGCGGCCGATTCCGCATAGAGCACGAAGGTAATGCCGACCACCGCGAACAGCGCCAGCATGGTCACTACGACCAGCAGAATAATTCCGCGACGGCGGGTCGATAGTTTTTTCGTTTGCAGCAACATGGTGAGGGTCTCCCTCTGAAACATTCGCCGGGTTCGGCGATTTAAAGTACTAACACGCGGGGTTCGAAAACCTCTCCGCTTAGACGTCTTGAATAATCGTCACTTGCCGGGCCAGCCCGGCCTTGGCATCCCACACCCGCAGCTTGATCTGCAAGGCGCGAATGCGAATTCGCATGGGCGGCCGATCTTCCCAGGGAACCAGGCAACCCGTCGGCACGTTGTTGGCAGGGTTCGTCTGAAGATCCGTATAAGGATTGCCTGGAACATACGGGGTCGGACTAGGCGGCTCGATGCTGTCGTTATCCCAGTTCACATATTTAAGATTTGGGAACTGGGATGCATTGCCATACCGCGTCCAGGTATCGAAGGTGTAAGCGAACTGCATACCTTCAGGACGATAACGATTCGATGGAAAATTTATGTCCAATGGATTGGGAGGAATCGAAGGTGGATAATTGAAGGATGACGGGTTGGGATTAGTATTAAGTCCTGCATTAGTAACTTGTGTATAAGGAGGCGGATAAGGAAGCGATACCGCAATTGCAGGATAAGGCGGAGTGGGTGGAGGCGCAAAAGAAGAATTTAGATTTCCTGGATGGTAACCGTAGTTGAAACCGTTGTTGTTCCGGCGTGGCAAATAAGTGTAGCGCGGTAGTTCTAAAAACGGCCAGTTTATAGTCGCGTCCGCTGGATCGCTAATCCCGCCGTTCGAGCGATTAAATTGATTTGATCCAACAGGGCCTGTTAGAGGATCTGTGCCGTCTTGCAAAATTGTATGCAGAGGCGTAACTGCGCCGTTTAATGGATTCACTACCGAAGGAATATCGTATATAGCACGAATTTCGAACGAAAGGACCTCTTGCAACAAAGGTTGTGCTAGTGGCTGGTTTGTATTGGGATCTAAAAGATTTGGGATCTGTCTAACTAGATTCGGCTGCGTGGCACCCGAATAATTGCGAGATCCGGCAGGTGTAGTCACCACCGAGTAGAGCGGCATAGTCACATCAGCTGGCGAATTATAATAACCAGTAACTCCACCATTGGCTAATAACGTCTGGCTGATTTCCGGGGCCGAGTAAGCGGACGAGGTCGAAGAATCAATGACCTGTCCCGACACCGGGCTCGGGGCCAAAGTGCTGACACGGCGGTAGAGCGTATAAAGCTGCTCCTGACCGTAGGCGCCCTGAATTGTCTGGTTGGGATTGGGGTAAAGAAAATAGCTCACTTCCCCCCATTTGCTGGCGAACAGACTCGAGGTGCCCAACTCATAAGAACTAAGACTGGTGAGGTTCGAGCCCGGAAGACCGGGCATATTCGCCTGAAAGGCATCTGCGACCGTGGTGCCGCTGCGCTTGACGGTCATGGCCATCTGATGATTGACGGCGCGGGTAACCGGGACATTATCGCTATCGAGACCTTCGCGGATGACACGCGGGGCGTAGATGCGGAAGTAGCCCATTTCTGGCGGGGCCCAGCCGATTTTATCAAGTCGTTGGTCGGACAGATAAGGCCCCGACAATCCCGGCTGAAAACTGCCATCGAAGTGCTGCGAAGCGACATCCCGGCGGATCACGGCCGAGGCGATTCGCAATTTTTCGGCCATCTGACCGGTGGAGCGGAGGATGCGGAAGGCGTCGATACCCGATTGGAAAGCGCCGGTGAGGATGAGCATGATGAACATGCACAAAGCCACCGAGACCAGCATTTCCACCAGGGTGAAACCCCGTCGACCACGTTTAAGGTACTGCTTCATAAGTTAGGTTCCGGGAGGCCTTGATTGCGAGTCATGCCTCGAAACTATCCTACCCCGTCCCGGTGGGGAACAAATGTCCGGGTGGGAGGAGATTGGGACTTAGACGCCGCGTCCGAGGGTCCAGTATCCAGGCCGTCGCGAAATTCCGCAACCCGATACCGTCGCCTCGGACGAAAAAATATCTGCAAAAACCAAATAACCGATGCAATCCTCAAGGAGCGGGAGTGCCGAACGCCGAGATGGTTCCCCGGTCGAATACTTCGGTCACGTTGTCCATCACGATAAGAACCTGCCAGGTGCGGCCATTGGTAAACCGGGCGTAATTATTCGTGCCCGGAATCTGGCCTGGCTGAGGCAAAGGTTTTAATGGAGTTTGAATTTCGATATCCATCGTGCCGCCTGTGGCCGTGGTCGCTTCCTGAACGGAAACCACCCGGTAGAAATCGGCGAACTGCCGCAGATATTGATCGACTGTCGGACCATTCAGAGCACCGCTATGCTCGGTCACGGCGTATTGCGAAGCGTTCATGATCCAAGTGCCGCGCTTGATGGGAGGCCGGGCACCGCTGTAATTCAAAGTCACAATGTTCGAGTTCGAAGTGTAGGCAAGCCCGGCGGTGTTGGGCAGAAGATTTCCATTCGCAGAGACCCCATAGATATATTCCTGATTGGCCACATCAGTGGCCGGTCGACGGCGGAAGACCACAACGTTGAGATTCACTTCATACCGGATATTATTTTTGAGGCGTTGAATCATCCAGCCGTAGTTGTAGTCCCCTTCCCGCTTCACAGGGAAGTAACCTGGTTGTCCTGCGCTATAATTCGGATTACCGGCTCGGCCGACATCGTTGAACGTAAAATCGTCTAGCAGGCTGCAGAAGTTGAGTCGAGTGAAGGGCTGCTGTGAGATCGCTTGAGGTGTGCCATTGGAAGCCGGGAATAAAACATCCCGTCGAGCAATATAGCGGGAAGCGTTGGCACCGCCTCCGGTTAATCCGGCCACCCAAAAGTTCGAATTGATTGTCTGTTGTAGTGCCACGCCAATTGGGTCGAGAAACACCGGCATGCTGGGAACCGTCAGTGTCGTGGGGTCCACGGTGTTAGGAGCAGGAAGTACTGCTCCCTGCCCGGCGGGGGTAGCGGTTGCGTTCGATACGATATACCCGGGAGTAACGCCGGAATTGCGATTATCAAGTGCAGCGATTCCCGGCTGAAGAGTGAAGACTGCGGATTCCGGATTCAATCCCCCATTGCCATTCAACCAGGCGTACTTCCAGAACAGGCGAAACTGTCGATCGGCATTAGCGGCGGCCGTGGCGGTGCGATCGTCCTTCATGGCCTGGGCCATCTGGAGCGCGCCGATAGGGAACAGCGCCATCAGAGCCATCAGGCCGATGGCCAAAATGAATATCGCCACCAGAACCTCGGTGAGGCTGAGAGCGGATCGGCGATGACTTCGCAGTTTCATGATCGAACTCGTATTAATTACCGTTCTTCATCGCGGTATAAAATTACATCCCAGAATCGCCACTTCCATCTAATAGGAAGTAATAAGGATTCCAAACTGGAGAACTTCCTGGTGTCACGTTAACCGGATGGGCTCCGACACTTCCCGTCCGGGAAGCAATTGAAATCAATGTCGGCGAACCGGCCCCTTTTTGAGTGTTGCCATTAAAGGAGTAACCATTATTTGAAGTCCAAGTCCAGCGAACATCATCAATGGAACGAACCCACAGTACAACACGGGGAGCCCCGTTATAAAGCACTTCACCCGAAGCGCCGAAGAGAATGTCGGTGTAATTTGTGCCGGTGAGGCCGCCGTAGTTGAACGGTTCGCTCAAGGCCAGATCGATGCAGATCCCTTTGGGAAGTAGGAGGGGTTGTTCGCCGATGACTGGTTTGGGTTGTCGAAGGATGCGGCACTCGCCATTGCTGAAATAGATCTTTCCATTTACGCCCGCCTGCGGATTATAGGGCGGATTGGGTTGATTAGTAACTGGACTGATATTGAGTTGCCCGGGTGGAATAGAGAAGCCTCCCCCCGTAGGTTGACCCGGAGCGAGGATCAGGTCAATAGCGTTATTATTAGGCGCGGGGCCCGAACCCATCTGCTGTGCCCTAGCTACACCTAGAATTTTGAATCTATAAGTGGTGCCATAGTTTACTTCCAGTGTGTCGCCAGCACCGAAGGGTTGCGGTGTAGTCGCAGTTGGGTTGATGAAACTCCGCCGATCCTGCAGCGGCAGAGGAACACCCGCTTGAGACGGGGTGGGATCCCCGATGGTCGCGATGTAACTTCCCTGAGGAATACCTGCGGGATAGACATCCGGATGATAAATCACGACGGTGCAAGGAGAGCCCGCGGGTACGGTAGGAGTCGCAACCGCAGTTCGCGGCAGGTAAACTTCCGGCTGTTCGAGATATTGAAGTTCGGTAACCAGCGTGGGATTCGTCGGGTCGTTGATCATAAGGCGCACGCCGCGCACCGATTGGTCGCGCACGGCCCGATTCTTGGCGCCGAAGATCCAGCCTTGAACCTGATCGGCCGCACGAGCGGCGGCGCGATTATCGCTACTGGGCACCACCAGGATGGCGAGCGTGGCCAACAGCACCATGATTCCGAGGACCACGAGCAGTTCGACCAGAGTGAAACCGCGCTGGCCCTGTTTGTTGAAACCGGTTCGCATCGATTAATCTCCCCGTTGGCCGGTCCGACGGAGCCGGTAGCTGATGATGTCGTCGTTGGCGATGCTGCGCGATAGCGATTTTGGCGTTGGTTTTGTTTCTTTACACTCATTAATATCATCGGTGTGGTACAGCTTATCCGGACCGGCCGAGAAAATAATCGGACCCATGTTCAGGTTCGGGAATCTATATTGCATAAAGTAACTATTCTGATTAGCGTTAGAATTAGGATTGCCTGATGATGTATAAAAATCTGGCTGTAACGCTTTAAAGATTGTCCCCGAAATATTACCTGTCCAGTTCTCACGCAGTTTACCTTCCGGATCGAGCGGATCGAGAGTTGTTGCTCCGTTTCGCACGAAAGGGGGTGAACTAAGTTCGCCAATGTAGCTATTCGCTGTGAAAGGCAATATCGGATTATTTCGGTTAGGAGGTTGCTGTGGTATCGCTTGATTCCCACCATGTACACCATAAGTACCATACCGACGGAAGCCGATTGGCATCCCCCAAGAATCGATAAAAACAGTATAAGATTTGCCTCCGCGAGATATCACTCCCGTCGAGTTGGCGCCGAAAGTATCAACTGAAGATTCCATACCTCCGCGAGAAGTTGAAAGAATCTGGTATAGCAGTACAGCAGATTCCAGATTAAATACACTATTTGTGGTAATCAATGTATCATCTTGCAAATGGGTTGCACCGATGAGTGCATCCCGATAAGTCTGTTTAGAAAATAATAAAACTTGTGGTAAAGTACCGGTAGCTGGGAGATTAACTGCAGCAACCGTCGCTGGATTAGGAACTGCCGAATAAGTGGTTCCTACACCGCCTACATAAACGTCACTGAACGCGTGAGGAAATTCTTGGAATAGCCGCAGGCGAACCCAGAGAGCTCGGCCTCGAGCGGAATCAAAACCCGACCACTGATTGATCGCGTCTTCCCAGTTATAACCTGGGGTGTAGGGGTTGTTCGGATCGACCATCTGTTCGCGTTTGGCCGTTTCGATTACCGACTTCCACTGCTGATCGAAAGCGGTGCCAATTTTTTCGAGAAGCGTTTCCGTGGCGATGCGCTGCTGCGAGCTCTGCACCCGGAATACGGCCCCAACCACCAATCCCATCAGAAGCGTGATGATGCCGATCACCGTGAGCAGTTCGATCAGGGTGAAGGCCGCTCGGCTTCTGTGCGGATGATTCAGACGCATGGGAAAGTCCTCGCGAAAATCGCCGGTCCGCACAAGCGAACCGGCAGCCAATCCATTTGGCGGAATTCCGCCAGAGTCGCCCGGGATTAAGGAATACCTAACAGTTTGGAGGAGAAGTTCGACACATCGTCGTAACCGTAGCCGGTCGATTGCTGCTGGTAATAGGGGTTGTTGCTCGGCTGCCAAAGTAAACCACCTGGGCCGAATCCGCCCTTCCCGTTGGTAGGATCTTTAATGGCGTACTGACCATCGGTACCGGCACTGATGATCTGGAAGCCGTTGGGCTTCACAAATTTGTTAGTTGAATCGACGTAAGGATTAATCGTATTACTGAATGATCCCGAAGGAGTTGAACAGTAAACTCTCAGGCCACCACCCAAGGAATTTGTGGTCAAGATAGGCAAATAGCCATTGGTTGAAAAATATTTGTTATTACCTGTAGTCAGATCTGCATAATCATTTCCATTACGACTGCCAAAGTAAGCATAAGGAACGTCATACGCATCCAAGAAACCAGGAAAGTAAGATACCTTTCCTACGTTGGGATCGAATTCATGCGAAATTAGCGCAGGATACGGAGTACCGGTAGTCCGGTTACTCAACTTGCCGGCCGGAAAATCGAAGTATGGTTTCTTATAGGTAATCGTCGGCTGACCTCCTGCTGCTATAGCAGGATTCCCAAAAGGATTGGTCGGATCATCCGAAAAACCAAGCCCTGCAGCAGCGAAATTATAATTTCCGCCACCATGCTGAGCATAACCACCCAATAGGAAAACCAACACTTGCGAACCACTAATAACTTGATAATTCGCTCCAGATTGCACCGGTAACCCATTTGATCCGTTAGGACTAGGATTCCAGCGAGGGAACATTTTCTTTAGGAACGATTGACTATCAAGAACCATCTGAGGCATCCACTGAACAGCTGGATTAGGCAAATTCAAAGCAGCTTGATAGGCGGCGCCATAATTCGCCGCAATCACCAAATGCGTCGGCGGCGTTAGATTCCCGTAATCGCTCCGGAACTGCCCGATGGCGTTATCCAGATTGGTGATATCGCTCCGGATACGAGCTTCATAAGCTTTGGTGGTTGCCGCGGAAATCCCGACGAGCAGCAGGCCGACCAGGATGAAGATAATGCTCATGACCACCAGCATTTCCACAAGGGTAAATGCCTTACGAGGGGTCATGGCGTGCGGTCGTGGTTTCATGGCCAAAGTCTCCTGCTTGGTGCTCCCGGCGTCTGGCCGGGGAATCGAACGTCGGGCCCGGCCGCGACGTTCGCCTCTGGTTGCTATTTGCTCAAACCTTCCAGCAGCTTAATCAAAGGTAAGAAGAGCGAGATCACAATCGCCCCGATGATAAAACCTAGCACGACAATCATCAACGGTTCGATCAAGCTGATCAAACTTTTCACGGCCGTGTCGACTTCTTCATCGTAGAAGTCGGCAATCTTATAGAGCATGGAGTCGAGGTCGCCGGTCTCCTCGCCGACCTCCACCATGTTGCAAACCATATCGTCGACGAGCCGGCTTTCCTTCAGGGGTTCGGCAATCGTATCCCCTTCCCGGATCGACTCGTAAACGCGAGTAAACATTCGCTCGAACACGGCGTTATTGGCCGTGTCGCGGACAATACTCAACGCCTCCAATATCGGCACACCGGAGGCCACGAGGGTGCCCAGGGTGCGCATTGTCCGCGCTACAATCGTTTTCTCCACGAGGTTCCCGACGACGGGCACCCAGAGCAGCATCCTATCTAAGGCATATGTACCGGCCCTCGATAGTCGTATGAGTTTTATGAGAAGATAGAGCCCCATGGGGAACATCGGAATCGTCCACCAGTAATCGGCGAACCAGTTCGAGGTATCGATGAGGATCTGCGTGGGCGCGGGCAACTTCATGTTGAATTCTTCGAAGATCTTTTTGAACTTCGGAATGATCGAGATCATGATGAACGTCAAGATACCGACGGCGACCATGATAACCACGGCCGGGTAAACCATGGCGCCGATGATCTTGCGCTTGAGGCTCTGAGCCTTTTCCTTGAAGTCGGCCAGACGCTGCAAGATGATTTCGAGGGCACCGCCGGCCTCTCCGGCACGCACCATATTCACATAGAGACGGTCGAAGCAGCGGGGGTGCTTGGCCATGGCTTCGGACAGGGTGCTGCCCGATTCCACATCGTCCACCACGTCGATGAGGTTATTTTTCAGGGTGCTGGGCTTCATCTGCCGTTCGAGAATTCGCAGGCTGCGGAGCACGGGCAGACCGGCGTCCTGAAGCGTACTGAACTGGCGGGTGAAGGTACAAAGCATCTTGTTGGAGACGCCGCCGATGGTGAAGGTCTTGCGGGATTTACCCGTCTTCTTTTTCTTCTTCGTCTTCGTGTTCACGCCCATGGCGGTGAGCTTCGTGACGAAGTAGCCCATCTGCTTGATTTTCTGTTGCGCCTCTTCTTCGTTCAGCGCATCGATTTCGTCCTTGACTTCGGCACCGGCCGTGTCCAGAGCTTCGAATTTATATGTTGGCATACCGTAAACTCCACCCCTGCGAATGGCTTAGCACTGGACGGGAACGAGGGAGACAAACAATCTTATCCGCGTGCAAGCGAGTCCACATGTCCAAACGGAACAGAATCCCGTGCGAGCGGGCGGTCCTGTTCCCCCCAATATACGATTTATCCGGCAATCAACCTTCGTCTTCGAGCACCGTTTCGCGGACGATTTCTTCCACGTTACTGATGCCGTTGAACAGCATATCGATACCCCGTTCGCGAAGACCGCGAGCCCCCCGGGCGCGCACGGCGTTTCGTAGAGCATCGGTCGATGCCCCGCGCGAAACCATATCGCGGAGGTCATCGTTCATAATCAACATTTCATAAATCCCGGTTCGGCCCTTGAACCCGAGATTGTTGCACTTGTCGCAACCTTCCCCAAAGTAGAATTGGCGGCCCTTGAGATCTTCAGCCTTCATATTCAATTCCATCAGCTGTTCCCGGCTCGGATCGTAGCCGGTTTTACAGAACTGACAGATTTTTCGCACCAGACGCTGAGCCAGAATCGCCTCGACGGTGGCCGTGATCAAAAACGGCTCCACGCCCATGTCGCGCAGACGGGTGATCGTACTCGGTGAATCATTAGTATGCAAGGTACTGAACACCATGTGTCCAGTGAGGCTGGCCTGAATGGCAATTTGGGCAGTTTCCAGGTCTCGAATTTCGCCGACGAGGATTCGGTCGGGGTCCTGCCGTAAAATTGCCCGCAGCGCGGAGGCGAACGTCAGGTCGATTTCCGCATTAATCGGGCACTGCACGATGCCGTCGATTTCATACTCGACCGGATCTTCGGTCGTGATGATTTTATCGGTTATTTCGTTCAGCTCGTTTAACGCGGAATAGAGCGTCGTCGTCTTACCGGCCCCGGTCGGCCCGGTCACCAGACAGATGCCGTTGGGCTTGCGGATGACGCTGCGGAAATCGGCCAGGATATCTTCGGGCAGACCGATACGATCCAGTTCCAGACCGACCCGGGTACGGTCCAGAACCCGGATGACCACGCTCTCGCCAAACATGGTCGGCAGAACCGAAACGCGCATGTCGATGGGGTTGCCGCCGATGTTCAATTCGATGCGGCCGTCCTGCGGCAGACGGCGTTCGGCGATATCCAGGTTGGACATAACCTTGATACGCGAGGAGATCGCCATTGCCAGGTGGCGCGGCGGCGGCACCATCTCATAGAGCACACCGTCGCAACGATAACGCATCTTGTATTCGTCTTCGAACGGTTCGAAATGGACGTCCGAGGCGTGGTCGCGAATGGCCATCAGCAGCACCATGTTGATGAGCTTGCGGACGGGGGCCGTATTGGCGATTTCGTCGATTTCGTCGAGGTCGATCGAGGTTTCGCGCTTGATCTTGTTGAAGCGATCGTCCACTTCGAGACTGTGAATCAGATCGGTGATCGATTCTTCCTTGGTGCCGCTGTAGGCCTTCTGGATGGCCGCTTCGATCTTCTTGACCGGCGCCAGACAGGCAATCACTGTTGGAATACCGAGGAAGTTCCGCACATCGTCGATGGCCTGCAGATTGTTCGGATCGGCCAGGACCACCGTCAGCGTGTCGTTATCGAACGAGATGGGCAGCATCTTATAGAGATTGGCCATGGTTTCCTGAACCATGCCGAGGGCTTTGGCTTCGGGCTTGGTCTCGTCTAGATTGACGATCCGCATGCCCGATTGCTCGGCCAACGCCTGCAGCAACTGATCTTCGTTGATCAGACCGCGTTCGACGGCGATCAGTTCCAGAGGGGAATCGGTGCTGCGGGCCTGTTCGAGCAGATCTTCCATCTGCAGTTCGTCGATGAACCCCAGGTCGACGAGAATCTGACCCAGCTTGCGGGTGCCCGAGGAGGGGGCGGTCTTTTTCGGGGCCGCTTTACCTTCGGCTTTTTTGACGACGGGCTTGGCCGCCGCCGGTTTCGCTTCGCCCGCTTTGGCCACAGGTGCCGCACCCGGCTTGGCCACGGGTTTGGCTCCGGGAGCGGCCGGCTTAGCCCCAGGGGCAGCTGTCGGCTTGACCATCGGTTTGGGCGCCGTGGGCTTCGTGGGATCGGGCTTCTTTCCGTCGTTCGATTTATTGGAAGGGGTGGTCATTTTTTCATCTATCCTGTTTCGGCTACCCGGTCTTCACCTAGCGAGGGCTATCGTTTTCTGATCATTCCTTTTTTTCGGGGCGAGGTCAGCGCCCCTCAAGTCGAAGCAGCCACGGCGGCTTTCTACGAGCGGCCGTAGTTCAGTTTCTTCTTGGGAGGCGGTCCGCCCTTGCGGGGCTTGTCATCATCGTCGTCCTCATCGTCCATATCGTCGTCGTCATCCTCATCGTCTTCGTACTCGTCGTCTTCCAGAAGGCCCTTCTCGGCGGCGGCGATTTTGGCGGCCAGGTCGGCCGGTTTCTTCGAACGCAGCAGCACTTCTTCCTTATCGCAGAGGCCAGTCTTCCAGAGATTGAAGAGACTGTCGTCGAGGAGGAACATCCCGTACTTACGACCGGTCTGGATACTCGAGTCGATTCGATACACTTTGTTTTCGCGAATCAGGTTCTGGATAGCATCGGTCACCACCATCATTTCGTAGGCGGCGATCACCCCTTCGGGCTTCTTCGGCAGAAGCGCCTGGGACAACACCCCCATCAGAGCGGTCGACAGCTGCGTGCGAACCTGATCCTGCTGGTCTTTCGGGAACACGTCGATAATTCGGTTGATCGTCGAAGCGGCCCCGGAGGTGTGCAGCGTACCGAACACGACGTGGCCGGTTTCGGCGGCTTCGATGGCCGCGTGAATCGTCGCCAAGTCTCGCATTTCACCGACGAGGATGACGTCCGGATCCATACGCAAGGCCCGGCGAATCCCTTCCTTGAAGTCGGGGACGTCCACCCCGATTTCCCGCTGGTTCACGGTGCACTTTTTGTGCTTGTGGTAGTATTCGATCGGGTCTTCGAGGGTGATGATATGTCGGTCGTAGTTGTCGTTGATGAAGTTGGTCATCGACGCCAGCGAAGTGGTCTTTCCCGAACCGGTCGGCCCGGTGACCAGCAACAGACCGCGCGGCCGGACGATCAGCGATCGAATGGCGTCGGGCATCATCAGCTGTTCGAAGGTGAGGAACTGGCTGGGAATGCGGCGGAGCACCATGCCGATGGTGCCGCGCTGTTTGAAAATCGCACAGCGGAAGCGGTAGCCGTCGGTGAATTCGATGGCGAAGTCCGATCCCCCTTTTTCCTGCAGTTCCTGCTGGCAGCGATCGGGCGTGATGGACTTCATCAGCGCGGTCGTATCGTCGTTATCGAGAACTTTGGTTTCCAGCTTGCGCATGCGCCCATTGTGCCGGACGACGGGAGGCTGTCCGACGGATATGTGCAAGTCGCTGGCTTTGAGCTGGATGACGGTCGCCAGCAATTTATCGATCATTACCGTGGCCACGGGATCTCCTGAATAACCTCAATGAGCGGGCTTGGCTGACAACTACTGCTACTCGTGATCGGAATGGCAGATACTCAAAATTTCTTCGACGGTGGTGACGCCTCGGAGACACTTCAGCACACCGTCTTCCAGAAGGTTGCGCATCCCGGTTTCGCGAGCGACGCGACGGATTTGCTGGGCAGGGGCCTGTGCGAAGGTCATTTCTCGAATCTTCGCGTTCAGGGCCATCATTTCGTAGATACCGGTTCGGCCGCGGAAGCCGCACTGGTTGCAGTTGCTGCAGCCGCGGCCCCGCATGAAGTTCGCTCCCTTGAGCTGTTCGGGCTTGATCCCGGCCGAGAGAATTTCGGCTTCGGGAGGCACGTAAGCGACCTTGCACTTACTGCAGTTCACGCGGGCCAGACGCTGGGCCATAATCGCGATCACCGAAGAGGCGATCAAGAACGGCGGCACGCCGATGTCGGCCAGCCGGGTAATGGCCGAGGGGGCATCGTTGGTGTGCAGCGTGGAGAACACCAAGTGACCCGTCAGTGAAGCCTGCACGGCGATTTCCGCCGTTTCCTTATCGCGAATTTCCCCCACCAGAATGATGTTGGGGGCCTGTCGCAACATGGCGCGGATAATTCGCTGGAAATCGAGGCCGATGTTGTGCCGGACTTCCACCTGATTAATCCCCGGCAGGTAGTATTCCACCGGGTCTTCCGCCGTGATGATTTTGCGGTCGGGCCGGTTGAGTTCATTCAACGCGGCATAGAGCGTCGTCGTTTTGCCCGAACCGGTCGGTCCGGTCACCAGAAAGATGCCGTTGGGGCGTTTGATGATCTTCTGGAAGCGCAGATAGTCGTCTTCGCCGAAGCCCATATCCCGGATGTTCACCTGGATGTTGCCGCGGTCGAGAATACGCATCACGCAGGACTGGCCGTGCACGGTCGGCAAGAAGCTAACGCGAAGGTCGAAGTGCTTGCCCTGAATGGTCGTTTTGATCCGACCGTCCTGGGGCCGGCGCTTCTCGGCAATGTCGATATTGCCCATAATCTTCAAACGGCTGACCATAGCCGCCTGCAAACGACGGGGGATGGCATCGCGCTCGACGAGAATGCCGTCGATGCGATAGCGGATTCGGACGCGATCCGCAAACGGCTCGATGTGGATGTCGCTGGCCCGCTGGGCCACCGCTTCCGCGAGCATCATATTGCAGAGCCGGACCACCGGAGCGTCGGAATCGCCGGCATCGGAGTGAGCCGCCCGGGCCGCTTCGGTCTGGGTGAATTCGATCTGGGTGTCGGTGAATTCGGAAAGCATGGAGTCCATCGACTCCGTTTCCGTTTGGCCGTAGTGCCGGTTGATCGATTCGCGAATTTGCTCGTGATCCGCCAGCACCGGGGTGACGTCTTTATTCAGAATGAAGGTCAGCTTCTGAATGGTATCGTAGTTGGTGGGGTCGGAGGTGATGAGCTTGAGAACGTTTCCTTCGAGTTGCAGTGGCAGAACGACGTTTTCTCGGGCCACGGATTCCGGTACCAATTCGATGACTGACTTGGCGATTTCCACGCCTTCGAGATCCACGTATTGCAGGCCATGGAATTCGGCCATGGCCGCCATGACTTCTTTTTGAGTCAGGTAGTTCGATTTGACCAGTGCTTCCTGGATCTTGGTACCGGTCGAAGAGCTCAGGCGCAGTGCTTCTTCTAACTGATCGGGGCCAATGAGGCGATTGCGGATGAGAATATCGGTAAAGTCGCCGCGTGCCTTGGCCATAGACAAAAATCTCCTTCGGAGGGCAGATCCCCCGCATTCGGATGGCCTTCGGGAAATGCCAATGCCATCCCCATAGCAATCCAATAGATAGGAACCACCCCAGTAGCCCGATTCCCCAGCGCTGCAGTGCTTTATGAATCTTTTGTCATTTTGAGCAAGTACTGGAGCATATGCAAGTGAAAAGTCGTCGAGTCCAGTTTGGAGATAACCGCTCCTGTTGGACTAATCCGCGCGGCTCCCGAGGGGAGGCCGGGCGGCCGAAACTGATATGCGGGTTGCGCCGTTTTTGAGCGCGGGACTACCGGAAGTCCTTGGTACTTTTCATTAAATCTTTCACATTATCCTTACAGAACCCGTGCTTGCCCCGATTGATGAACTCGTAGATAACTCCCGTCAGGGCCGAGGGTTTGGTGAAGACCTGGGTCAGCCCCGGGCACTTCAGAACATCGTCGGTGCTGAACTCGGCGAAACCCTTATCCCGCCACTCCTTCATCTTCTCTTCGACCGAATCGACCTGATAAGCGAGGTGGTGAATCCCGCCGACACCGCCGCGAGCCGCGACCCACTTGCCGACGACCGAATCGGCCGTTCCGTCCGAGATGAAGATCTCGGGAGGAAGGTGATACTCCTGTTCGGAACCAGCGGCGAACAGCTTCCAGGGAATTTCGCCGTTGAGTTTTTCCGGTGGCTCCAGAGCGATGCATTTGGCCGAACCGCCTTCGTCGAAAACGATATCGAACTCGGTTTGAACCGTGTAACCGAAGGCTTCCCTGAAGAAGTTGGCGGTTTTTTGCCGGTCCGCTACGCGATAGGCTATATGGTCGAGACGCATGGCCTGAACCTCCGTTGCCCGGTAATTTCGCTCGTCTATCTGAGGTGGCACTTAGATTATATCTGCCCGGCCCAAAAACGAATGTCAGATTATGCCAGTAAAAATTGGCTAGGGGACGCCAGGTCCGGGCCTGGGGAAGCCTTCCAAACCGAAAAAATTGGGGGAGAAAGCGCCCAAGTGAACCGCGCCTTGTCTTGACGTGTCCGTTTAGGAACCTAAACTGGATAGACACCTAAGCCGAGGTGGCGGAATTGGCAGACGCGCTAGCCTCAGGAGCTAGTCCTCGCAAGGGGGTGCAGGTTCAACTCCTGTCCTCGGCATCTACTGAAATCATAAGGGCTTACGTCAATAATGACTAAGCCCGATTTCAACTTCTCTCAATTTGGCTTCTGCAATTTTGCTGCACTTATGGCACTCGCACTGCGGTAACATAGACCGTAGGAGATCGTCATGGCGTCCTTGCAGAAGAAAAATCAATCGTACTACTGTCAGTTCCTTTTCCAGGGCAAACGTTACACGGTTACGATCGGCCAGGTCAGTGACCAAGAGGCCAATGCCTTCGTTGGGAAAATCGAACATTTATTGATGCGAATAAGGCAAAAGCTCTTGGCCGTGCCTAAAGGAGTTAAAATCGTCGATTTTCTTCTCACTGATGGTCAGGTGACTTCGGAACCACTCGAGGAAGAAGGCCCCCTCACCCTGGAATTTCTCCGCGATCTCTATTTGCAAACTCACGGGAACGGGGCGCTCGAAGCAAATACCCTCTACACCGCCAAGATTCACCTGAAGCACATAGAACGCACTCTCGAAGCCAAGTTCAATTTGCGGACCCTCTCTTCTGCGGATTTGCAGAAACATATCAACCGGCGTGTCAAAGCGAAAGGACTGAGGGGCAAGAAGCTAAGCGGCTATACGATTCGCAAAGAAATCAAGACGTTGCGTGCTGTGTGGAATTGGGCGAAAGAATCCACTTTACTCAAAGGTGAATTCCCGGCCAACAAGTTGGCCTTTCCGAAGATCGAAGAGAAACCTCCTTTCCAAACTTGGCCGGAAATCGAAAAGCGTCTTTCCAAAGGTAATGTCACGGAGGGCGAAGCGGCCGATCTTTGGGATTGCGTCTTTCTCACCCTTCCAGAAATCGGCGAACTTCTCGATCATGTGCGAGTGTCCGCTACTCATCCCTGGATTTATCCCATGTTCTGTTTCGCGGCTCATACCGGCGCGAGACGTTCCGAATTACTCCGCCTTCAGGTTTCCGATATCGACTTGGAAGCCAAGCATGTTTTCATCCGCGAGAAGAAGAAGTCAAAAACCAAAAGTACGCTGCGACGAATTCCGATTTCCGGATTCCTGATTGATGCAATGCAAGCATGGCTGGCGAAGCATCCAGGAGGAGCATTTCTATTCGGCCAATCGGGTCGGCTCGAACACGGAAAGAAATCACGGACAAGCACAGTCCCGATCACCGAAGATGAGGCACATGACCATTTCAAGAGGACATTGGCCGGGAGTAAATGGAAAGTGTTGCGGGGCTGGCATGTGCTGCGGCACAGTTTCGCATCGAATTGCGCTGCCAAAGGGATCGATCAGCGGCTCATTGATTCCTGGATGGGGCACACAACTGAAATCCGGCGAAGATACTTGCACTTGATACCAACGAATGAGCAGCAGGCGCTTTCGCTCGTATTCGATGGTTAGGCTAGCTATTACATACCGTTCAGGAACGGTATGGTTCAAGGTTGACCGTGAAAGCGGTCAACACCGCTCTACACCGCACGTCAAAACTCACCCGGACTGAAAATGACGGAGTTTAAACAACTCGTTCGATTATTTCCCGATTGGCCGGGAAATTCCGGGCAATTTTGGAAATCATCTTTGACATGTGTGGTGCCGTCATTTAGGCTATGGATCACTAGAATACGCGGCAAATCCGCCACTGGATTGCCCACGTGATCGGCTTAAGGGTTTGAGATAAAAGATGTTAGGCGACACGGGACACAAGATACCATAATGCGCGGCGCATCGAGTAAGGGCTTTCATGCGTATTACTACTGAGTAGCCCATCCCCCAATTGGTCCTTCCTCACCGATGACAAATATTCTCCTTATCGTCGCTCGGTGGTTCTGGTGCGTACCGAGCGTAAAAAGTGAACTCCATAAACACACACAGAATACGTCGCATGACATTCTGTCGTGCTTGGTCAACGTTAGGCTGTTCAGCGTCGCCTTCGTAGCGACTCCACTCATTTCCCTAATACCCTACGCGCTTACTGAGTCCCATGTATGGGGTCTCATCAGTTTCGGTATCGGTACCCTTTCGATTATCCTCTGGCTCAGCCTCTTGGGAGGGATCAGACAGAGCTCGCAAGTTACGAGACCGATCAAACTCGGAGCTTGGGCTACGATTATCATAAGCGCCGCTCTCGGAGTATGGCTCTTCGTGGCATCGGCAGTGGGTATTGAGCCATGGTGGATACTTGTTGGATACTTGTGGCTTCAATTGTTCACAGGAGTGCCATTCGCACTAACCTATGGGGTGGACTCAAAATTGTCTGGCCGAGTCTACGACCGAATCCGTTTGCCGGGGAAGTGCCCAATATCGCCAGGAGGTGAGTTTCGCAAATGTAAAACTGCTGGAGCAACTGCCGCTGCAGCGGTCGGCGCCTTCGTGTGGTGCTTAGTGCTGATCTGCCATCCGAATGCAAGCCGGTCACCATGGTGTTACTCTTTGATTTTCTTAATAAATATTGTCCCAATGGTGCTTCTCCTTTACTGGATCCAAAAACTAGAACTGTCGGCTGGTCTAAATATCCATAGCGACACCGAAGAGATACAGTCGCAGCACGACTCAATTAAAAAGGATGTCTGGGAATCCATTCTCGCTGTCGGATTCTTGGAAGGTCTGCTTCAATTCTCACAGTTTTACTTCTCGATCAAAGCTATAAAGATGTTGTTCGACAAGGTTCCTACATACCCCTTACTTTGTACGATATTCATACCATTGCTGTTCTACATAATCAATAGTACGGAATTGATAGGAGTGACACTTTTCCGTAGATTCTTCCGCAATCCAGAGCGTGAGTCCAAGAAACGTCAATATATAGCACTAAAAACACTTTTAGTCACTGTCTCAATTTTTGCTATCCACATTGCTACATGGATGATATGCGGATGGTATATTGCTATGGATGTGGTAGCATTTTCAGTGTTCAACATTGTCAAAGGGTGCGCAGGCGGGCTGTCGGAAGAATGGCAAGAAGCATTACGGCAAAAAAAGAGAACACAACTCGACCGATGTGACGAAGCAATTTTTTCAGCTCGATCCGCACTGATTGGCCGTCTATATCAAATCGCTGCGATAATTGTTTATATGATCGCTACAGTTCTCGTTGCCAATGATGATGTCTTCGACGCCTTTCACAATCTGTCACCTAATACTCTCAAACCAGATCAAAACTCGGCGGTCTTTGCCAGTACGCTGACTGTCTTCGTCTTTCTCCTACTCGCTGCCAACCTCTTGGTTTACCTGTGGAGCGCAGACGGAACTCCGCGCAAGACGCCCATAGAAGTGTTTCTCGATGGGATTCGATACCGGGATCAGCGGCGCGCTATGTTGACGCAGTTACTGCGTGTATCGTTCGTTGTATCCTTGGTGTTGTCCAACTTTCTTGCAGTGAAGTTAGCCGACATTCGAGGTGTATCCTTCAGTCACGGTGGCCTGTGCTATGTCTTTTGTTTCGTAATCCTTCACCTAATGGTTGCGTTCGAGGGCGTGGAGGCGGCTGTCAAGACGGTGCTTCTCGGTATGGCATCATATCCATTTGTCTACATCGCGCTTGTGGTATCTTCAACCGGACCGGGTCGGGTCATGGATGGGGGTGGTATTTCCACTGACCAGTACAATTCATTGTTTGGCCACACTGTCTCGATGCTTTTCGTTGCCAGCCTGATGGGCTACATCATAACAGTCGTACTGGATATGCTACTTATGAGTTACTTGATTCGATATTTCGGCGCGGACAAGGCACTAGTGGTTGGAGCGTTCGTGACCTGCATCTGCCAATTCCTAGACTCAGCCCTCTTTGTATACATTGGCTACTTTACAGCGCTACAGGCCAATATTTGGCCCTTGATTATCGGCCAGTTCGCAGTTAAATTCTGTACTTTTTTAGTGCTGTATTTTCCGTTATACCTCTTCATCCGGATGCTTGACAGGCAAGCTTGGCAGCAGGGCGGGCGCGTGTCAGATGCCATTTCCTTGTAAGCACCTGACTGGGCATTGAAGCGTTGAGGATGTAGTAGGTCATCATGCTGCAGAGGCTGTCCTTCGAGTAGTTGTTCTTCAGCAGGGAGAACGCGAAACGACGCAGCTAGGTCAGGTCGTTGCCCATTACGCGTTCGCGTATCCGGTCGTCGACTTGCCGAGCGCGACGGTCAATCGCTGTCTCTTATAAACGAATTAACAGTAACACGGATCGCCCTTTTTCTGGATGGAAGCGACGGGTTGCCCACCCCACAATCAAGGAAGACGGGCCCATCCGCTCTAATAATTGATTTTTATTTTATACGAAAAACGTTAAACGGCATCGATCATATTCCGTACTACAAATCTCAGTGGTTGGAGGCGGAAAATCTAAATCACTAATGGCACAAATACTCGGCAACAAATCGAAGGTCATCCATCCAGTCGTAAATTAACCTTTGCGGTCTTAAAAGTGGACATGTCAGTAAGATCAGGCTAGGTCGATTCAGAACACCTATGCCATAGTTGGGAGCAAGGTTAGAAGC
Organism: Telmatocola sphagniphila; assembly: GCF_018398935.1. GTDB lineage: Bacteria > Planctomycetota > Planctomycetia > Gemmatales > Gemmataceae > Telmatocola > Telmatocola sphagniphila. The sequence continues at coordinate 4,559,077 of NZ_CP074694.1, forward strand.
AGCACGTCGGGAGTGTTGATTCTTATGTGCGAAGTAATTTCGGAATACTGGAAGATCGACAAATACCCGTGTGCTAATTGAGAGCGCGGCCGCAATATCAGATGTATTTGAGAATCGTTCGGAGACTGATAACTCTAATAGAGTATTACTGAGATACCATTTTGGCTCGAGTCGTCTTTGATACTCACCAACAGCATTAGGCACAGCCCCAGGATTATAGTAGAGAACGGCACGGCCAATACATTGGTTCAAACTGAGTCCAGGATTTGCAATAGTAATCCACCCCCCGCCACACTTCTTGGCCTGAGCCATGCATGCGAGGAAATAACCGCGCATGAAGTTCGACCAGACGTTCAGAAGCTGAATGGTCACGTATCCCACTACCTTTTCAATATCCCGTAGAGTGGCGTTAGGGGGAATTCCTTGAATGTCACGCCGTAATCGGTTCAATTGAGTTAGGAGGGTTCTCCGGATTTTCTTGAGGCGAGTTGTTCGTCTCATTGAAGCATCTGGGGTCTCATTGCTGTTGAGTATGTTTTGAACCGCATCTCACGATTTATCTTGGTATTCGTCCCAGCTCTACTGGCTGAAACGAAGTTAATTAGAAATTCCGGTGGGTCCTCAGCATCCAAGGCCTCAGAAATCGCTCCCAGATTTGCCAGCACGATGTCATCGTTAAACGTTCGCAAAGCCGAAGCCTGGTAAACAGAATTCAGGACTGACAAAGGCTTCAATGCGTGGGAAATCGCAAGGAAAAATGTGAAAAATTGGAATGGTTTCATGAGGGTAGTGTTATGAATTTGCTCCCATCTTAGGATATGGGTAAATGCTTGGTCTATCCTGGTCGACATGTCCTGTTCTTCTGGAAACTCAGCATCTTTGTCAGTGTAGAATTTATTCAAGAGTGATTGCGATGCGGTTTTTATTCCCGTGAGCATAGTCATAACGATCTCTGAAAGAAGGCCTGAATCCTGCATTCTGCTAAGTTGCTTTTCAGTGAAGACACCAATTGATTTCAACGTATTCTCATATCTTTCTGTCACTTCAACGATGAACCATTTCAACTCTCCTTGGTGGGTGGCGTGACGTTTCTCTTGTGGATTCAGCGGCACCGTGTAGGAGTTCATCCGGCGGAACACTTGGCGGATTTCATTATCCGTCGCTCCTACGAACACATCAGCGGATATGGAATAGCTGATGAATCGTTGTTTATCTCCTTGATCCAATTGATCGTACGACCTTCCAGAGAACTCGCTTTTTCCCGTGAGTCGGAATTTATTTTCATAGAAGTCTAAAATTGCTTTGCTTCTTTGCTGTCCGTCAACGATTTCCTTTACTGTCTTTCTACTCCGTAAGTCAGTTTTCTGAGATAGGCAGAACTTCGGAATCGGGAAACCGTGGAGAATAGTGTCGATTAGATACGAACGAGCAGCGGGTGGCCAGACGGCATCGGAACGCTGATAATCGCGATTGATCGTGATTGATCCTTTCTCCATTTGGTCACAGTATTCGGCGATCGTGAATCCGGTCGTAGTTACTTGCATTGTCGGATCCTAAGTATTCTCGAGGTATTTTTTGTCCGTCTTCCCCGTCGAACACAATAAATTTATGACTGCTTACTCAAATTTACAGCCAAAACGACCTAAAAACTGTTCGAAAAACGGGTAATCCATATCGCTGTCTCTGAAGCACGCTCCCTTACATCGGTGCTCTTGGTGGCTGCTTAGGATATCCGTATGATAGAAAAAACTGACTTAAAGCAGACATAAGTGCCATGAATATTTACAGAGGCGAATTCCTGAATGATATTCTCCAACCCGAAGCGGATGAAACAGAAAACGCCCAATAAAGAATCGTGGTTCAATTTCTATGCCGGATATTCAGGGGCGTTTGTTCGAGACGTATTAGTTCAGGTGATGCCGAATAATCAGGGGCGGGTGTTGGACCCGTGGAATGGGAGCGGTACCACTACAACAACTGCACATGAGCAAGGTATCGACTCTACCGGTATCGATATTAACCCAGTCATGATTATTGTCGCAAAGGCGAAATTACTGTCACCAGGAGTTGTTGAAAGCTTGCTGCCACTTGCAGAAGAGATTATTGCTTTAGCAAAGCAGACGAAAAAGCGAATCCATTATACCGACCCCCTCTTGGAATGGTTTACCCCGGCTGGGGCTTTACCAACTCGATTATTAGCTGACGCAATTTCCAAAATACTGATGCCTAGCGAGGCTTGGGAGAAAGTATTCCTCTCAGACCATATTTGTCTAGTGTCTGATCTTGCCGCTTTCTTTCTGGTCGCTCTGTTTCGAACAACCAGATCTCTCGTCGTGCGATTTCGACCAACCAACCCAACGTGGATCAAAGCGCCGGAATCTGACAAATGTCGGATTCGACCTAACCCCGAAAAAGTCTACGATGAGTTTCGTTTGAATATTCGGGAAATGCTGGCTGGGGTGGCACCAATTTCTGGGCAAGCAAACACAATTATTTCCCTCGGTTCATCTAGTGACCTTCCATTAGCAAAGAAGAGTGTCGATGCGGTTATTGCTTCACCGCCGTACTGTACAAGAATTGATTACGCAATTGCCACGAAGCCAGAATTGGCGGTACTTGGTTATTCGCAGAAGAGAGATTTTGATTCTTTGCGGCGACTTATGATGGGTGGTCCTGTTGTTACCTCTTTAGCCAGTTCAACAAAATCAGGATGGGGTGAAAACTGCGTAAATTTCTTAAAAGCAGTTGAGACACATCCTTCGAAGGGATCACGCAGCTATTACCACAAGCTGTTCTTGCAATACTACGCTGCCATGTACGAATCACTGCAAGAGATCAATCGTGTACTGGTACCTGATGGCCAGTGCGTCCTTGTGGTACAGGACTCCTTTTACAAAGAAGTACACATTGATGTTGCAAAGCATATCGGCGAGATGGCTCGAAATCTTGGTTGGACCTTAAAAAACCGATTTGATTTCGAGGCTAACCTTGTGATGGCAAGAATGAATCCGAAGATCAAAAAATACCGAACTTACTCGGGTGCAACCGAGAGCGTGCTCTGGTTTCGAAAAGCGTCGTGAGGAATTTGGATTATGCCAACCATCGATCCTGTCTCCCTTATTGCTGCAGCTGACGAGCAGGTAGCAAAGGTTCGAACTCAAGGCAAAGACTATTCTTTCAACGAACTCCTTAGCATGCATGAGGAGGGCGAACTGATTATTAACCCAGAGTATCAAAGGCTCTTCCGATGGCCAGAAGAAAAAGAATCTCGATTCATAGAATCTCTGATTTTAGAATTGCCCTTACCTCCAATTTTCGTGATCGAGGTTGAGGGCGGGAGATACGAACTAATTGACGGGTTACAGCGAATCTCATCATATTTCCATTATCGCGGTAAGCTCAAAGCACCTCATAGGAGTATAAAGGTTAATGATTACCTGAAACTGATCGACTGTGATATAGTGGAAGCGCTAAATGGGCACGTATACGATGATTTGCCCGAAGCACTTCGCATCAAACTCAAGCGTCATTCTGTTAGGGTCGAAGTGATTCGCAAAGAGAGCGACAGACGTCTCAGATATCACATGTTCAAGCGGTTGAATACAGGAGGAGCACTACTGAGTGAACAAGAAATTCGAAACTGTACTATTCGGCTCCTTGATAACACCTTCAATCAATTCATCATTGATTGCAGTCAAGAAGCCGATTTCATCGAATGTACCTCGAATGTGGGCTCAGAACAGATCGACAAGAAATTTGATCAAGAATTGGCTCTCAGATTCTTTGCATTTAAAAACTGGCCTGACAAATATAGCCACGAAATCGGTTCGTTTCTGACTGAATACATGGAGGCTGTAACGGACCCTCTGAAAGGTGTACCTTTTGATTACACCTCAGAGCGCCTCAAGTTCAAAAAAACATTCGGAGTTCTCCGTGCATGTCTCGGAAGTGACGCATTCTACATGGTTGTTAAGAGGAGTACGGGGACTCAATCGAAGTATCCTTTTAGTGTGTTACATTATGAAGCATTTACACTAGGGCTGCAATCTCACTTAGAGCGTCTCGATCTCACCAACTCATCTCAAATAGAAAAAATGAAATCAGAAGCAACGAAAATCAAGTATGACGAAGAGTTTATTAAATTGACGACAGGAGGTGGGAAAAACACGAAAGGATCACTAACAAAGAGGATCCAGTTTGTATCTGATCGTATTGGTAAAGTCATATGAACCTTGCCGACATCCGCGCAGAGCTTGAAGATGAGCTTAGATGGCGTTCGGAAGAACTCCGTTTCTTAAAAAACCAATTGACAGACCTACGAAATGATGACGAACGCTGCCAATTTCGACGAGCTCTTGTTGTCATGCTGTATGCGCACTTTGAAGGCTTCTGGAAAGCGGCATTTTCAATCTACGTTAAGACACTAAATTCAGAAGGAATTTTATGTAAAGATGCTGTTAATCATTTGGTTGCTGCAAGTCTCTTCGATTTGTTTTCGGCTTTATCAAGCCAAGCAAAGCATCCCTATTTTCGTGAAAGAGCAGCTGATGATACCAAGCTGCATCAACTATACCGTCAAGTCGAGTTCATCGATAATTTGCCCAACATAGACACAACGCGTCTTGAGTTGTCCGCAGAAAAAGTTGTAGATACTGAATCCAATCTTTGGCCTGTTGTTATACGGAAGATATTATTTCGCCTTGGATTTCCTGACCAGACATTCGGAAGCCATGAAGGGGCTGTATGGAATCTTGTTAACAAACGAAATGGTGTTTCCCATGGAACAGATCGATTAGGATTCACAGCGAAAGAATTCAATGAACTCGAATACGCTGTACTTAATATCATGGAGGACGTTGTAAAGATCCTTTTCAGTTGGTTGCGCGAGCGAAAATTTCTGAAAACAACTTGATGTTTCGATTTACTAACTGAATACTTATTGGGTTATTTGCGATATAAATCTCTTGCGTAGAGCAAGTGGGTATGTATTCTTGAATCATGCCCCGCCGTCTTCCCCCCAAGGGCGATTTTCAGCCCGATCTCTTTGCCGCCAGTTTTGCGGATATCCCGATCCGCGACCAGCGGGATACTATGGAGCGGCCATTTTTTAGCCTTTCCAAAAAACCTCGTATTACTCCAATCGCTTACCATGTTGGCGATGTTTGGGTGGAAGTCAGTCCCAATCCCCAGTTCGGCATGGCAACCATCTGGGATGCCGATATTCTGCTTTGGGCTTCAACTCAAATTACGGAGGCTCTCGACCGAGGTCTTCCGGCCAATCGCACTCTCAAATTCCATCCTCATAATCTGCTGAAGTCCATTCGTCGAGATATCGGTGGGGATCACTATGTCCGATTGCGGGCAGCCCTGGAACGCCTCACCCATACGGCGGTTCGGACGAATATCCGGGCCAATGGCAAAAAGAAGTTCGCTTCCTTCCATTGGCTGGAAAGCTGGACCGAGGTCACCGATGAAACCACGGGCGAAACCCAGGGGATGACCATTACTATTCCCGACTGGCTATTCCAAGGCATCGTGATGAAGGGAGGTGTGCTGACTATCCACGAGGATTATTTCCTGCTCACGGGCGGTATAGAGCGATGGCTTTATCGGGTTGCCCGGAAGCATGCCGGGCATCAGGAGATTGGCTGGCAGTTTACCATGCGGCAGCTTTATGAAAAGTCCGGTTCGACAGCTCGGTTTTCGGATTTCGCTATCGATGTCCGGAAGCTGGTCGAATTGAATCAATTACCCGAATATTCGCTCTATCTGCATCGCAATGAGCAGGAGGAAGAGGTCATCAATTTCCTGAGGCGTAGCCAATTGGGGGTCGATGATCCGAATTACCAGTTCGAACGGAATCCAAAGCGGCGTTTGACGCCCGCTGCGGTTTGAGGGATTGATTGAAAACAGTCACTTAAATTTCCGAGGGTCGGCCTATCGGGCGCATTTAGGGTGAATTCTTCACCTTCGGATCTCCTTTCGAGTCCCCTCTTCTCCCGACTTTGAACGCAATCGAATCGATTTATGGGTAATTATCCTGAATTTCGGAGAGGATTTCGGCAAAGTGCCGGTCATCGGCCTATTAGGCGTACAGTTCTGGGACTCCTTCTTCGGGGCAAGTTATCCCCGGACCCCTCCAATACAACACGGCCTATTAGACGCAACCTGCTCGGCCTATTAGACGCAGTTTCATTTGGCCTATTGGGCGCATGGATTCGGCCTATTAGGCGCGCCAACGCCCGACAAATTCTTGAGTTTCAAGCGGTTCCAAGGAGCCTAACTGTTTAACCTAAACAATAAATATAACTCTTTTAACGCACGGGACCTGTGGATAAGTCCCTTCCCTGCTCCCAATCGATCCTCTAGATCGATAGAAGGAAGTGGCTTAGCAGAAAGGGACTTCCCGGGATCGATTTATTCCCTTCAATGAACGATTAGCGTGGGCAACCTGAGGCGAAAGGCGTATCGAAGCCCCTACCCTATCAAAAAACCTCTTCGCTTCTAAAAAAGCCATTTCCCGGGCATTTTGTTTTTCGATCCGGATATGCGCCTAATAAACGGCGTTTAATGACTTTCTGAAATCTAAGACCAGTAGCCCTTCGCTCGCATCCAGTCCTCCAAAGCCTCCTCGAGCACTTCCTGCAAGGAATTGGGATACTGGTTATTCAATTGCCGTTCCAGGGATTCCCTCTTGAGAGCATTGGCGAATTCCGCACGGAGTCGTGAAGTAAATGGAACTCGATTTATGGGCGGTTGACCTTTGGGATCGCGGCTTTCCACGGCTTTCGGATGAATTTTGACGGGTTCCTCAGCTTCTTTGCTGCCAAAAACAAACTGTTTTTCAATGGCTGGATCGATAGGATCCTTCAGTCCGGCGACTAATGGTCTTCTCTCTTTCATGAGTCTTCCTCCCACAATTAAGCAGATTCCAATTTCTTGATTTTGCTTCGCTTTTTGCTGGCGACCGCATCCGGCAGTAGCTCCCGGAAAAGGGCCTGCACCTCATCGGCGGCTTCGCGGCCCCGACTCCCCAGTTTCCAGACGACCGCTCCCTGCCCCGGTGCATCGGCATAGATCTGCTTCAGAGTTAAAGCAGTCTTGGCCAGCGGAAGTTCTAAAGCTTCGGCGGCATCCTTCATATCCTGCGTCAAGCGATAGTTTTTTCCCACCATCGAAAGGACGATCACGGCTTCGGGATGGCCTCCCCGAATATCCTGGGATTGCCGTAAGACCTTGGTGGCCTGGGAAAGCGCCCTCACCTCCAACATGGAGGCTTTGCAGGGGACGATAGCCAGATCCGCTCGAAGTAACAAAGCCCGGCTGGTTTCGGTGTTGCTGCCCGGGCCGTCGGCGACGACATACTCGGCGTGTTCGCTCAGTGTTGGCAAACGATCCAAGATTTCTTCGGGGTCGGCCAGTCGTACCGTTTTAACTCCGGGTACCGCTTCGGCGGCCCAATCGGAGGAGGAATGCTGCGTGTCGCAATCGGCGAGAGTTACCGTATGGCCCTGCTCAAAAAGCCAAGCGGCCAAATGGACAGCCAGCGTGGACTTCCCAACTCCCCCTTTTGAATTTGCAACAACAATGATCATGCGGCGGACGGTACCACATGTTTACATGATTGCAAGTAATATGTGCGACATGAAGACACGACGGCATGTCGGCAAGGTGACATAATTTTATGTCTTCAAGTAATTAGGATTTCTTGCCGTCTTGCAAGCATGTCAGCATGACGTTTTGATGACTTGGCGACAGTGCGACATGTAAGCAAGTAATCTGTATTTCATGTATTCCTGCAGTCTGGCAATCATGCTTACATGTTTACAACAATGCAAAATGGCCGCCTGACATGTAATCATGTTTTCATGTCGTCATGCCTGTCTGAAAACATGTCTGCTGGTCTTCCTGCTTACAGGCCTGAAAGTCAGCTTTCTGGCTGATCTGCCGGAATTTCACGGAGAAATTCTGTCGATGCGAAGCATCGGGAAGATGCCTGTACGGTTGACGGATATTTTTTCCCTCGAGGAAAGTCGCTCGTAAATGCATTAGAATTTGGGGCGCTGAAGATAGAAAAAGTGTCCCCAGTATCCTTCCGAAGCGAGCGATTGCACCTAAAATCGACCAGAATCATTGCAAAGTATATTAAATCCCCAGCCTCGAAATCGGTGGTCGTAGATCGGAATATGAATGACATGGAAGAACTCGATTCGGAATCCCAGGAACTACCGCACTACCGGCGTCCTTGGATCCTGCTGATTCCTCTCGGATTCGCAGCCTTCCTTTTTTTCTTGCTGACACTGCTCTTTCTTTTTGGGCCGGTAGACAAAAAGCATAAAGAAGATGATTCGGCCATGTTGCTGTTAGTTGGCGGCATCATGGCGTTTTTCTTCGCGGTATCTTTTTTTGTTTGCGTTCGGCTTTACCGGGGGCCGCGCCCGGGCACGACCTCAGCGTTACCGCTTTGGTTCATTCGAGGCTTTGGGCTGTTCATGGCCCTGGGAGCAGTGGGAACTTATTTGCTGAATAAAACGAGTTTGCAAAACAGCATTAAAAGTTTTGTTTTATTCCTAGGGATTGCGATTACGGGCGATGTGGTTCAGATGATTCAGGACACTTCGAATGAAGACAAAGAAAAAGAGGAACCCTCCACGAATTCAGATCCCCAGAAGGATGATAAATCAAAATAGCCCATAAAGAGTCTCAATGGGTTTTCTATTTGCTTACCTCGATTGACAAATTATACAATTCCGGTTGTCCCGCAGAATGCTACCGACTTTCGTGAGTGGGCGACACGGAACCGGACTTCTGCGGGACTCTTGTATTTCCCTCGAATCGATTTCCTTCAAATCATCAATTCTTTGGATCGAGTGTCAGACGATTGGGTCACTTGCGTCCGGTAATCGGAGAGGTGAGGGGAGACTTCCGGTAGTGAAGTTTCCTCGGAAGGGTTTACTTCCTCCTTTAATAGCTCTTGCTCTCGCTGCATCCGCTCGCGAACCCGTTTAGTCACCGGCTCCTCGGCAATGATGATTCTCTGTTCTCCGGAACGCTGGGCGGTGGCTTCAATCGTGTTTATCGATTTCAGATCTTTAATCCGTTCGGCAATTTCAGAAGTCGATACCCGCTCTTCTCCTTCAGCGGGAGGAGTCGTGATCGAAAGCCCCAGCTTCAATTGATCCCGGAGGTTGGTCAGTTCCGCCAAATAATCCTCATGGGCAAATTCTTGACCCAGACGACTCTGGTAGTCGTGTAACTGACTCTGGGCCAGTTCCAGATCGTCCCGTTCTTTCTGGCACCTTTCGTCGTAGGTAGTGGCCAATCGTTCCAAAGCATTCAGCACCGCACGCGGACCGCGATGCTCGCGGCTGAGTGTTGCCGTCCGTTTACTGGCTCCCTCGAGATAGACTTCCGGGGGATAATCCGCATGTAGTATCATCCCAAAATTCAATCCCTTATATCGTCCCAGGGCTACTCGAGTGGATTGACTGACTCGCTCCGGGAGATTCTCTAGTCGCTGGCCGAGTACCGCTTGGGCATCGCGAGGAGGTACCGGACGATTCCCGACGAAGAGAGAATTCGGATGGTCCTGGATCGTGTTCCGGTCGGCCTCGAAGGCGGCGAGGCGTCTTTGATAATCGGCAATATGATCAGGTAAGTTGCGGATATGCTTTCTCGCCAGATACTGCTCGTCGGCGTGGTTCTTTTTCAAGACCGATAGCCGTTGCAATTCGGCATCGGCTTCAGCGAGGGTTAACACCGCCGGATTGCCCGAAGCAATCGCTTTGACTTCGGCGTAGGAGAGTTCCTGACCGCCGATATCCTCGGCCTTACGCAGTCCGCAATTGCCCGAGATGACTTGGGCAATAAAGCGAGCCTTCGTCTCTAAGGCCTGCCACATATAAGAATCGAACGAGCCTTGCGTGACGTAGCGATAGATCGAAACTTCTTCACTTTCATTGCCTTGCCGGAGAATCCGGCCTTCTCGTTGTTCGACTTCGGCGGGTTTCCAGGGGGCATCGAGATGATGCAAGGCCACCAGTCGCTTTTGGACGTTGGTTCCGGTGCCCATTTTCATGGTGCTGCCCAGTAACACCCGCACCGAACCCTGACGGACCTTCTCGAACAAGGCCTGCTTCTTGGCGTCCGAATCGGCTTCGCCGACGGCGGCGATCTGCTCGGCGGGGATTCCCTGCCGAATTAACTTCTGAATGATATCCTCGTAGGCGGAATAGCCCCAGGGAGTCGGATTCACTCCCATATCGCAAAAAATCATCTGCGTGCCGCGAGTGACTTCGCTCTTTCGCCAGATACGGACAACATTTTCGACCAGGGCGTTTACCTTCGATCCTGGATCGTCCTCGGCCTGGGCGTCGAGCATGCGAGCATCGAGGGCCAGTTTTCGGCCATCGGTGGTGATGGCTAAGGCGTTATCCTTGCGAGGATCGACCTTCTGGCTGCGGATCTGCTCGTAGCGTTGCACCAATTCCTGCTGCAGCCGGGACTGGGCTTCCGACATCGGGCAGGCGACGATGGTCGCCTTGCCTCCTTCGAGCTTGGGACGAGGGAGGTTCAACATTTCGGCGGTCTGCACATCGGCAAACGCTCGGAACATCTGTTGCAGTTCCGGAAGGTTAGTGAACTTGGCAAAGCGGCTACGAGGCTTTAAGGATTGACCATCGGGGGATATCTCCATGGTATCCACCACTTCGCCGAAGGTGGCAGCCCAGGCATCGAAGTGTTCGATGCCTCGGTCGCTCAATCCTTTCGGATCGAGGAAGCGCTGCATCGTGTACATTTCCATCATCGAGTTGCTGACCGGCGTGCCGGTCGCGAACTCGACCCCATGACCGGGATGTTGCTCATTCAAGTAGCGGCATTTCATGAAGAGATCGAAGGCTCGCTCCGATCCGCCGGTCTGGATTCCAGCGACCCTATCCATCTTGGTCGGGGTTTCCAGGTTTTTAAAGAAGTGGGCCTCGTCGATGAAGATTTGATCGACTCCCAGTTCATCGAATACCAGCCCATCATCCTTTTTATCTTCGGCCAATAGGTCTTTGAGCTTGGCTTCGCGGGACGCTTTCTGCTTCTCGATGGTCTTAATCAGATTGCGGTGCGGTTTGTCCTGGGAACGGGAGCGATCACGCAAGAGCTCGTCGTACTCGGCGATTTGCTCTCTTAGGAACTTCTCTTGATAATCCTTGGACATGCCGATCCGCTCGAAGGAAGAATGAGTGACGATAATGCCGTCCCAGTCCCCGCTGGCGATCTTGGCCGTTAAGAACTTCCGCTTGTCCCGGCTCAAGTCCTCCTTGGTAGCCACCAGTAGATGGGCATTGGGGTATAACTGCATGAATTCCCGGGCGAATTGCTCGAGCATGTGGTTGGGAACCACATACATCGGCTTTTTCACCAACCCGGTCTGTTTCATCTTCATACCGGTAGCGGCCATGGTGAAGGTCTTGCCCGCTCCGACGACATGAGCCAGCAAGGTGTTGCCACTGCTCATACCCCGCCAGATGGCATCCTTCTGGTGCGGACGAAGCTGAACGGTAGTATTCATCCCTGGAAAATCCAGATGACCGCCGTCGAATAACCTCGGCCGCAAATTGTTGTAAGTGTCGTTGTAAGTGCGAACTAAACGCTCGGTCCGTTCCGGATCCTGGAAGATCCACGACCGGAATTTTTCTTTGATGATTTTCTGTTTTTCTTTGGCGGCTAAAGTAGCATCGGGATTGATGACTTTTTCATCCTTATCCGATCCCGGCACGGTGTCGTAGATCACCGGCGACTTCAAATTGAGAGCCAGTTCGAACAGCCAAGTGCCATTCGCCCGGTCGGTGCCGTAATCGGCCGTGGCGGCCACGGAACGCTCGGTATGGTAATCGGCTTCAAAGCTCCACAAGGCATCTTTCTTTAAGTGAGCGACTTTGACGGAGTCGGCATCGACTCGGAAGAGCTCGCTGGCGAACGCCTGGATATCGGACTCCGGAATCCAGGGGGCTCCCAGATTAGCATCGATATCGCCGGGCAGAACATCGGGCGGTTGGACGACGCGTAATGCCTCGGCATTCCGCGAGAATTTTTCGCCCGCTCGCTCGGCTAACGCGAGCTTCGCCCGCACATTACCCGAAAGGTATTCATCCGCCGTTTCCCAGTGTTGCGATTCGGGATTGAGGTAAATCAGTTCCCCCAGTTCGCCGATAATCTTCTCTTCGGGTTGTCCGTAAAGTTCGGCGATATAACCCAAATCAATGCCGCCCTTGCGGTCGAGCGACACCAATAGCCCTTCCTCGGCACTGCGGACCTGCAGAATCTCCGGCGTTTTGCCAACGACATCTTTTAGGAGGATGGCAGCTTTGGTCGCTTTACCCGTGACTTCGTCGTACTCTTCGAGCGACATCACCAACATCGCATCGGGGTCTTCCCGAAACTTCGCGAGATTGGGCATGCGGCGGATCACCGTGCCATCGGCGGTTTCGCCGAAAGTGGTTTTGTTGATCGGACCGTATTGCGACACGAAATAGTCATAAGTCTGATTCAGCTTTCTTCGGGCCTGCTCGCGATGCTCCTCCGGCCAGCCCTCATTCTGCGATTGCAACACGCGACGGGCTTCGTCGCGAAGTTGAATCAACGCGGCTAAGCGTTTGCCCATCAAGCCGCCGGTGGCGGTCAGTACCGTGCTTCCGTGTTGGGCGGGCACGGCCCGACCGCCGATCAGCTGACAGATGGCTTTCTGATCGCTCAAGAAAAAACTGCCCTCGGTGATATGCCGCTCCAGAGGAGGCGGAGTGAAGCAAGTTGTAGTATCTCGTTGGGATTCCGTCGCATCTTGCAGCGTCTCGAACCGGGGCAGGCGGGCAATCGCCTCGCGAAGTTGCGAGGATAAGTCGCCGTTGGATAACACGCTATAACCGGTCTCACCGCCATAGAGACTGTCCTTGCTCGTCCAGGTGCCCAGCACCATCTCCGGATGGCTGTGAAAATACTCATTGATCGGAATGGCTTTTCCCTCGATATCGAGCGGTTCGGACTTCAGCCAGTTGGTCTCCGTGTGATGGGCTGCTTCGTCGGGGGCTCGCTTGCGAAGGAAAACTATATCGGTAACGACAGCAGTGCCTTCGCGTTTGAAGGCGTCACAGGGAAGGCGGATCGCTCCGATAAAATCGGCTCGCTCCGCGAGATATTCTCGGATCGAGGCATTTTGCTTATCGAGTGTGTAGTGCGAAGTGACCAGGGCCAGTACTCCGCCGGGCTTTAAGGCATCGACCGATTTGGCAAAGAAGTAATCGTGCAGAGAAAATCGCTGCCCTTTATGATCCAGCTTGACGTCGGCAAACGGCACGTTGCCGATCACGGCATCGAGCCTGCCATCGGGAAGTTTAGTGTCCCGAAAATTCTCGATGCGGATGTCCTGGTCTGGATGCAACGCTTTTGCGATGCGGCCGGAAGTGCGGTCGAGTTCCACTCCGATAAAATGCTGCTTCGGCTTGGCGTAGCTTAAAAAATTCCCGGTGCCGCAGCCGGGCTCTAAAACCGTGGCTTGTTCCGGGATACCCAGGCGATCTAAGGCTTGGTGCATCGCCGTCATAACAACGGGTGCGGTATAGAAGGCGTTGAAAGTAGTTCGTTTGGCGGATTCGTAATCTTCGGGGGAGAGTAGGCTTTTCAATTCTTCGCCAAGACTCTGCCACGAAGCGTCTTTGTAAGTGCCTTTAATGGGATCGGGAAACAGCGATAACGCCACGGCTCCGAAACCACCGAAGCGGGCCAAAGCTTGCCGTTCTTCCTCGGTGGCCAGACGATTTTCAGCATCGAGCCGGTTTAAGACGCGGATAGCCGCGAGAATATCGCGGGCCTTCGCTTTTTCACCGGAGGACGTTGAGACGCTCAGAGGGGATGAGTCTGTGGGGACGGTGACTTGCGAAATGGGTGCTTCGACTTGCTCGATAGGTTGATCGAACAAGGAATTTTGCCGGGGGCGGGGCTTTAATCCGAATCGCTGGGTTAAGTGATGAGAGTCGGAGGTACTGGCGAATCGCTCGGCATAGCTGGGGGTAAGAATTCCTCCTCCCACTGTTGGAGTGCTACCTCCAATGCGGCTTGGCTTTGAGTGAGGGAATCCATTGGAAGATCGTTCGGAAAGCTCGCTAGAGCTTCGAGATGAAGCTCCCGAAGTCGACTCGCTTGCCGGTTGACGGTCGACAGGAGAGTCTTCGAAGAGCGAAGAGGCTCGAAGAGGTTGGATCGGCTTTGAATCCAATCGAGAACGATGGTCTTGTACTGCATTAGGAGCCTCGGTTGGGTCGATCACCGACGTCGTTGTCTCCGCGAATTCTTCAAAATCGGTGGCAAAGCCGGGGAGTTGAGGAGTCCGTGAAGGGGGCTTCGAGGGCATCAAAAGTAATGAATATTGGAAAGGGGTAGCAGAGTTATAAATCGATTCCGCGTTCGGAGCAATCGCTTTTTGATGACTGTGAGAATTGGGTAGCAAACAGATCTGAGACATGGGCTTCTCCATCGAGTGAGAAATAAAAGATTCAAAAGGAGTAGGCGGTGGAGAGATCCTCCACCGCCCCGCTGGCTTAAGCGACGACCTGCTTCGATTCTTTGCGGGCTTTAGCGTCAGCTGCTTGCTGGTGCATGATCCAGGTATGGGCGAGGTCGAATAATTTCGCCATAGTCAGTAGATCGTCGAACCCGAGGCTATCGGTCTCCTTCCAGGTTTCTTCCTGTCGATAACCTCGGCTGGGAATCACACTGTACCAATTGCCTTTATCGCTGTGATTTCTCCAGATGGTGACTTGCAATACTCCGATACGGATTTTGTGGGCGGGTTGTGTAGACATAGTGTTCTCCTTCTCATTTGTTAGAGGCCGCTTCATTGCGGCCTGACGGACCGCGTCCAACACCGCTTGAGCCGTTGCGTAGCGCATCGGGCAAGCACAAAATTGGGGGAGACCTCTGGGGGAACCGATTTTGTGCTTGCCCGAAACGGCGGCGGTGTTAGCGGTTGTTCGTCCAGGCTGCATGAAATTGCGGTCGTCTTATAAGTGAGAAGGAGTTCCACGTGCTCGAACTCCCTGCCCGGGATCCAGAAGAGATGTGTCCCCTGGAGCAACCGCTAGAAGGCTCGTTTCAGTTGATCCGCTTAGAACGGCCCCAAGAAACAAGTATCCGAGAAGCCTTGCGAGAAATTACAATCGATAAGGGGTCTTATTCGGCCTGCACCTGGGCTCAATGCTTCCCAGCCACAGCCGCAAAAAGAAGAGAGATCAGCAGGTGCATTCCGCTGAATGGGGGTAGCGCGAGATCGCTCGAACTGGGCTTTTTCTATTCTTAAATGGAGTCTTCCGGGTTTGAATGCAACAGCATTCACCCGGAACAAAAGAGCGGTATTTCCAAAAGAGGGAGCGTTGGTCAAGGACGATGGCGAGGAGGGTCTCCCTGGCTGCACAAGCGAGGCTCTACGAGCGCGGAAGCTAGGGAGGGGCCGCGCCAGCGCCGAAGGAAATCCTTGACCGACGCGAGGGGAAATTCCCCAGTTTTACTGCACACGAGTGTTAATCAAATATTAATCGAAGGCTGGCAAAATCCCGAAATGCAGCATGTCTCCAAAAACCAAAGTGGCTTCACGCTCCTCGAAATGTCGATTGTGGTCATGATCATCGGGCTGCTGGTGGGGGCGATTTTGTTTGGCAGGGATATGATTCATGCGGCGCAATTACGCGGCTATACCAGTGCCTTCAATAAATATGAAGCAGCGGGCAATACCTTCAAAACAAAGTACAATTGTCTACCCGGCGATTGCCTCAACGCTACTGATTTCTTCGGCAGCACAGTCGTGAATGGTAACGGCAATGGCATCATCGAGCGCACTTATTCCGGGGCCAGCACAACGACATCAAAATATTCCACTTGTACAAATTCTGAATTGATTGCCGCCAACTCACATCTTGCATATGCCGGCTTGATCCCGCTTGCTCCGTTCAATCCCACAACGTTGGCGAATTGCGTGCCGAATGTCGGCTGGATTGATCCAGTGAATCTTTATTCCGGTGCT
The DNA here is from genome assembly GCF_018398935.1 of Telmatocola sphagniphila. Taxonomy (GTDB): domain Bacteria; phylum Planctomycetota; class Planctomycetia; order Gemmatales; family Gemmataceae; genus Telmatocola; species Telmatocola sphagniphila. The sequence continues at coordinate 4,575,140 of NZ_CP074694.1, forward strand.
GGTGGCTGGACATCGGGTAACGCCATCTGGATTACAAACACCAGTTTGGGGATGACAGTCACTTTCGCAGGTAATGGATTGTCGATAGCATCTTACCTGACTCCCTACGAACTTTGGTATATCGACAATAAAGTTGATGATGGCATGCCACAAACAGGACGCGTTTGGGCGCAAGCATGGCTTGCCAGCGGCGCCAAGAATGATTGGACTTACGCGGTGTGGAATCCTCTAGGTAACGCGGGATGTCAGCTGCAGGACGCCAATGGAGTCTGGCAATATGCAAGGGTCGATTATCAATTAAACTGGGTAGACAATTGTGCTCTCTACTTCCTGCCGGATTTTTGAATCATAAGCCGGTAATACAATTTGCCCTGCCCCTTCAACGCTTCGCAACCCGGACCAGCTTCGCGTTTTCGGGGCGGACCGAACACAACGTGTCCGGAGCTCTAACGAGCAATGTTTTGCGTAATTTCCCCAAAAATTTGACTGTCGGCATGCATAAGTTGATCCTAATGTGTCTCACATTGGCACAAAATTGAGATCACATTTGACTCCTCGTCACAGTCTGAAATCTTGACGGTCAGTATCCCTAAAGCACCGTCAGTCAACCATTTACGTCCTTAAGAATTGGCGTATGATGGTACATGCTTCGCATCACCCAGTCCGTCAGTGCCGCCGCTGCTAAGAAGTATTACAGCACGGCAGATTATTACACGGAAGGCCAGGAGATCGTCGGTTCCTGGGGAGGGGAAGCTGCCAAGAAATTAGGCCTCGAAGGAATTGTCGATCAGCAACTCTTCGAGCGGATGTGCGACAATCGCCATCCCTTCACCAATCAAAAACTCACGGTTCGAGACGGCTCTGAAAGAACCGTCGGTTATGACTTTACCTGGTCGGTGCCGAAGTCTGTTTCCTTGATGTATGCGCTCACCGGTGATCAGACAATTCTGGAGGCCTTTCGGGAATCGGTCCGCGAATCGATGCAAGAAATCGAACGTGAAATGAAAACGCGCGTTCGCATCAACGGCCGCGACGAAAATCGCACCACGGGCAATATGGTCTGGGCCGAGTTTATCCACACGACCTCAAGGCCAGTACAAGGTGTTCCTGACCCCCAATTGCATTCGCACTGCTTCGTTTTTAACACTACTTTTGATGAAAAAGAGAACCGCTGGAAAGCCGGTCAGTTCCGCGATCTGAAACGGGATGCCCCGTACTTTCAGGCGGCTTTTCGCGCCCGGTTGGCGGGCAAGCTCCAGGATCTCGGATTTACACTGGAACGAAAACGAGATGATTTCGAGGTAGCCGGGATCTCCAAGGAGGTTATCAAGCGTTTTTCGCGACGGACTGATGTTATCGAGGGGGCCTATCGCGATTACCTAGCCGAGAAACTCGTCGAGTCGCATTATGTCGAGCGGAAAGAGGACGGGTATTATGCGGATCAAAAATTACTTTCCGATGAAGATATCCTTGCCTTGGCCGAACAGTATGGGCTGACGAACGACAAGGTCAAAGACGAACTGGGGGCCGAAACCCGGGAATCGAAATCGAGCCGCCATAGCTGGAACCAGTTGCGACAGATCTGGGATGCCAAGCTCTCTCGCGAGGATAGGGAGGCTATGGCCGAGGTCCACCGTCGCGAATCTCCTTCGAACAAACCGGAGCCGCAAAGTCAGGCGGCCGTCGACTATGCTCTCGCACACGTCTTTAAAACCAAGACCACAGCGACCGAGCGGGAAGTCCTGACCCATGCTCTCAAACGCTATGTCGATTGCATCGATGTCACTTCGGTACAGCAGGAACTGTCCCTACGATCCTTGATTCGGGCCCGCAAAGGGGATCAGGTTCTGATTACGACCCCGAAAGTTCACGGCCTGGAAGTCTTCGTCAAAGAGTCGGCCCAAGAGGGGAGGGGGCGGTATCAGAAGTTTTTGCTGCATTCACCGACGATCCGCAGGGACTGGCTCAATGAGGGACAGAGAAGAGCGGTCGAGCACGTCTGGGCCTCTCGGGATTTTGTCACCCTGATTCGCGGGGCGGCCGGTACCGGCAAAACTTCGATGATGTCCGAGGCGATTGATGGCTTGGAGGCGGCCGGTCGTCATGTCACGGTTCTGGCACCGACCGTGAGTGCCAGCCATGAAGTACTTCGCGATGAAGGATTTCGAGAAGCCGATACAGTAGCCCGTTTTCTCAAAGATCCGAAGATGCAGGAGAAAGCTCGGGGGCAGATCATTTGGGTGGATGAAGCGAGTATGATGGGCACAGAGGAGATGGCCAAACTCTTCCAAAAAGCCCAGGATCTGGGAGCCCGAATCGTACTATCCGGGGATCGCTTCCAACATCGGGCGGTCGCCCAAGGGGAACCTTTACGGCTGCTTGAACAGCGGGCCGGTTTGCCGGTCGCAGAGATCACCGAGATCATGCGCCAGAAACCGCAAGACTATCGCCGTGCGGTGGAGTTTTTGAGTCGGGGCGATACGGCGGCCGGACTCGATTTGTTCGAGAAGATGGGAAAAATTCGCGAGATCGCCGGGGAGGAGAGGGATGTCGCATTAAGCCAGGCCTATCTGGCGGCGGTGAAGGAAAAGAAGAAAAACGGCGAGAACGCAACCGCTTTGGTGGTCAGCCCGACCCACTCCGAAGGCAATCGCATTGCTGAGATGATCCGGAGCCAGCTCAAAAAAGCGGGAAGGATTAAAGGAGAAGTCACTCTCTCCACCTGGAAATCAGCCGGTCTAAGCGATCCCCAGAAGGGAGATCGCACGCTTTATGAATCGGGGGACATGATCCAGTTCCATCAGAATGCCCCGGGGCATAAAAGTGGCTCTCGCCAAGTCCTCCTGGAAGGACAAAAACTTCCTCTAGAAGTGGCGGATCGCTTTGAACTGTTTAAGCCTTCGTCGCTCACTATTGGCCGTGGGGATCGCATTCGGATTACGCATCGCGGTCAGACTCAGGACGGCAAACATCTCCTGGCCCGAAATGCCCTTTTTACCGTCCAAAAGGTTACCCCGCGAGGAGATCTGATCGTCGATCATGGTTGGGTGATCGACAAAGATTTTGGGCATATCACTCAGGGCTATACGGTCACCTCACACGCCAGTGAAGGAAAGACGGTGGATCGAGTATTCATCGGTCAGTCGAGTGAATCGTTCCCAGCATCGAACCGTCGTCAGATCTACGTCTCGGCTTCACGAGCACGTCAAGAAGCGGTCATCTTCACCGATGACATTAAACAGCTTGCCAAGGCCGTGCGTCGGGCCGATGAGCCGATGTCGGCGATTGAACTCGAAGAGTTAGCCCGACAGCAAGCGACCACAAAGAAGCGTCGGCACAAACGACTTGCAAGAAACCAACGAAGCTTTAACCTGACGCGGCAAAACGAATTGCACCGCGATCAATTCGCACAAACTCGTCAACCGGAGGTAACGCATGAACGCTGAATCGCAACAAGAAGCTTTAGAGATCTTTCGGGGCGGACGAGCCCAGCCCAAAACGGGGTTTCTGCCGAAAGATCTCAAGGCCGCAGATACGGACGAAGAAGCCTCTTGCCGGGCGTACGGTTTCTTGCGGGGATTGCGAGAGAAGGCCCACATGCTCGAATTGCGTTTCAAAAACGGCAATACCGAGGCCCTGGCGTATCATCTTTTGCATTCGATGCGGTTCAATCCGTCTTATGGGGTCCTACTTCGCTTCGGCGGGGATATTACCACGATGGTGATGATCTCCGGCAGCAATCTCGATGTCGTGCTGAAGGATATGGAGGTCAATCTCACCGATAGGGGAATTCAGCGGCAGCGGATTACTTGGGTCCGGGAGATGGACGAGGATGAGCTTCGCAAATTGAAGCCAAGTGATCCCTCTATCGATGCGATTGCCGTCGGAGAATGTGAATCCGAGGAGACTGTTCAAACCTGGATGGGTCAGAATGCGAAAGGATTTGCAAGGAATAGTGTACCCGTGCTGTGAACTGCATACTTGCGGGCTTTGCTAGTATGGAGAGTATTATGTATCCAATCAGCACGGTTTTTCAGCTTTGGCTCGCTGAGCCTCGGCCCAGCGGGAGGGGAAGAGGTTGGTCAACTGTTGGTAGTCGGCTTTGGGAATCCGTGCCAGCACGTCTCGCAGGTAGGCGAAAGGGTCGATGCCGTGTCGTCGGCAAGTTTGCGTGAAGCTGTAGAGCACGGCGGCGGTTCGGCCGCCCTCGTCGCTGCCCGCGAACATCCAATTTTTGCGTCCGACGGCTCCCGCACGCAAGGCTCGCTCGGCGGCATTGTTGTCGATGTTCAAGAAGCCGTGCTCGGTGAAGCGACGCAAGGCCTCGCTCTGTCGCTGGGCGTAGGCGATGGCTTGGGCCATCGGGCTTTTGGGCAACACCAGCTTGGCCTGCTCGTCGATCCAGAGCATGAACTCATTGTCCTTTACCGCGGTTTGATCGCACTTTGGAATTCGAATAGCCGAATAGTTATTGAATTGCCAGTCGTCGCTTACGCTGCGAATTTGGTAAGGGAATTGACCTGTTAAGTCGGTTTTTCCCCGCCGTCTTTGATCGGTGATAAATCGTACCTCGCTCCTACCCCGCCTCGTGTCTGTACAATTTTCCTTTTCCATTTTGCTGAGGCTTACTCCTTGGGCGAGGTGCGGTTTTACCGCAGCGAGGAGGAATGGAGTTCGTTCCCGGCACCGGCAAGAGCTTCATCAAGCAATCCCTTCAGCGGCTTCCCGAAAACCAGCACCTGGTCGCCACCGTGGGCCGCACCTTGCACACCTATACCAACTCCGTCAAAATACTCTGCGATGCGTTCCGCATCGACTTCGAAAGCTCTGCCTTCAAGTGCGAACGCCGACTCATCGAACAAGCCTTCAGCCTCAACCATGCGGGCAAGTCGGTCACCACCATTCTCGACGACGCTCACCTCATGGATATGGCCTGTCTGCGAAAGTTGCGGCTGCTCTTCGAAGACTTCCCCAAAAACCACAACCTCATCCTCATCGGCCAACCCAGCCTGCTCGCCAACCTCGACCTCGGCGTCAACCAGGACATCAAAAGCCGAGTCACTTACTCCGTCATCGCCAAACGGCTCGGACCCGATTTACTGCGCGACTTCCTTCTCCGGGAACTCGATCGCATCGGACTCGGCCACAATACTTTTACGCAACCCGCCGTCGATCTCATCGTCCGCGCCGCCGACGGCATCCTGCGTAAAGCCCGCAATCTCTGCGTCGGCTGCCTCATCGAAGCCGTTCGATCCGCCAATAAAACCGTGGACATCGACAACGTCAACCGCGTCTTGATGCAACCCCACTGGCAAAAAGAATCCGACCTCGCCGATTACTGATTCTCAGCGCCCCCGTCGGAGAAACGATGATCCAACCCGATCTACTACGCCGCATTCGCAACGATTTGCCCATGCCCGTCACCATCGCCACGCTGGGAGCCGATGGGCCACCTTCGAAAATGAGCGAAGGTTACTTCCGCTTCCTCTGCCCCAACTGCGGCGAAATGCGGGCTACCGTCAACCCACGCAACAACCTCGCCCACTGCTTCGACTGCCAAAAAAACTTCAACAACATCGACCTCTTGCTCACTCTCGATTACGACTTCCTCACCGCCGTCGATTTACTCGAACGCTGGCTCAACGAATATCAAACCCGACAAGCCAAAAAGTAATCAGTCGCAGGAAGCCCGTTCCTCTACGAACCTCTGCTGCTCGCGGCGACCGGCAGCGCCTCGCGCCGGACTACGCCGGCCCATCGCAACACCCCGGTCTCGGTCATCAGACCGCTCCAAAATTCCCCGGTATTCGGCAAAACACCCTTCAAAATGCCAAAATCCCTACAGCTTTAATTCGGCTACAAATGCGACCAGAATTCGGTTCGGGACAAGTAGGAGAAATGTATACCCGGTTTGAATTTTACTTCTGCCTAGAATTCGACGGCTTCATCCTTGAGTACTTGCAAATCTTTCGGAAGGAGATTGTCGCAGCGCCCGTGCTTGAGGTGGCTCCAGAGTTGTTCGACGGGATTGAGTTCCGAAGCGTACGGAGGTAGCAATTCGAAGGATAATTTAGAAAGATCTCTTAGCAATCATCGCTTTTCTTCTGGGCATTTGCGGAGAGAAGCCTTGCTTGCTTATCCAGCCGCAGAGGTAGTTGGTATTAAAATGAATGCGTAATTTCTTTTTGATCAAGTGAACGACTCTCGGTGATGTCCAAAGGTTAGTCCGAAAGTCGAAATCTCGGGCGTCGCATAGGAGCCAGGAACGGATTTCCCGAAGTTGCTCTTGGGTCAATTTGGATTTCGGACCGGGATGCTTAACAGCTTCGAGCCCCTGTTTGTCGCGAGTTTTGTGGCAGGAGATCCAGCGATCCACGCTACGAGAATTGACCTTAAGTATCTGGGCCACTCTCTGGATAGTATTGCCTTCCAGGGTCAGTTGAACGCCGAGACGGCGTCGATTTTCTTGCGCCTGGCTGCTAGTAATTTTCTTGACCAGAGAGGCGGTGGTTTGTGTTGACATAACCATGGTATGGCCACGACCGCACCCCAAGCAAACGTATTGAAAACTATCCCGAGAATTAAAATTCCTTCCCAGGATATTGCAAATGCTGCAACGGCTGTATCAGGGCGAGGAGGAGTGGAGGAGAATAAAACAAGATAATAGATCATACAACACGAAGCAGCAATATAAAATAAATCATTGAGGTCTATCCCAAACGAGATCATAAGCGTCCAGTATATTGAAAATATCTAATATCTCGAGGTAAGTGGGATTATTATCCGTAGAGCTCGCAAGCCAAACTTCAGAATCTATATAACCAAAAACATATTTTATTTTATTTTGAAATGTATTTTTAACTGAAAGAAATATGTCGATTGATAACCAATCGTCTGGATAAATCAACTCAGACGACTTATAGTTTGATAACTTGACGCAATTCGAGTGGCTTGCGATTTTAACAAAATGATCGACAAGTGCAGCATCAGGAGATGAAAATACAACATGAATGCCGCAGAAGCAATTTGAGGTATCTGCTATAAGCAGAGGAAAATAACCACGAACCATTAGGTTAAATAGTTTAGGTTTTTCCTTCGCCCAATTTCCATCTGGAAATAAAGGATTTCCAAATTCAAAAAGCAAATCGGTCATATTGAAATGCCTCTCCGAGTGAAAAAAAATCAAAGCCTCTCGCATGAGGTTAAAAGCAGAGAATTTATACACAAAGTTACAATCTGAAAATAATTACGACTCTTCAGCTACAATATGACTGCAAAGGTAAATAAATTGAGGTTGTTATTACAATTAGCAGTAATTAAATATTGACTAGCGATTAATACATACTAATTACTATCAATTTCCAAGCACGATTACTCCTCGTCAAGTGGTTACATTGTTTGACTTAATTGCAAAATACTCATCTAGTCTGGCGCAATGCGAATTAATCAAAACGAATTTTCCGTATTAAGAAGAGTATCTTAAGCGGACCTGACAAATCCCAAAATATCAATTGAATGCCCGCACATAAAAGTATTTAGCTGAATCTTAAAATAGATCATAATGAATAGCCTGTGCGCAAAAACGCAATAACAAGTTATCTGCATATTTGGTAATAATTTTTATTTAACTAACCTAAGCCGGATATAGTATCGCAGATCGAACTAATTGACAAATGCTAATAATTAAGAGGCCCTAACAAAACCTCTGATTGTCCATTGAATACCGCTATAAAAAGGGGTTTTGTTAGGGCTTCTAAGTAAAAAACAAGCGAAAATCAAGTTTTCTAGCAAAAATTAAGAATACATATATTGCTACTATTTTGAATAAAACACAATTCTTGATTGATCGATCTTCTCGGAAGAAAACTAATCAAGTCCGTTTTTCTGTATTCGATGCGAAAAAGATATAGTTTTCGTCGAGGTCGCTTAAGCAATTCCTATTTGATACCAACGACCTGATTTCCATTTGCGTCGACGCGAACTCTAATCTTTTGCCCTCCAGGTGTTAGCCAAATCTGCACAGTCCATTTTGCACCCGGCAGCGTGTCTATAAGCACGGAGCCGGGAGGCACTACTCCTGTTGGTTGAGAATTTTCATTTCCTTCATAAGCTATATATATAATCCCTCCTATCAAAGCGAGAGCACCTGCACATCTGCAAAATCGCATTACAATTTTTACTACTCGTTCACGCGCTGCAAAATCTGGAAATGATCCATTACCTGGAAGTCGTGGTGCATTTGGATCAGTTAATCTCAGAATTCTCCACTTATTAAAATCAGTTACACCCGGCTGCTTCTCAATGGCATTACAATATTTCTCTATCATGATTTCAATATTATTTTTTCCGACTTTGGCTTCTAATTCTGCTAGTGTTAAATCAGTTCTGTTATTTAAAAAAAGGTTTATCAATTTCCGTGCTTCTGCCAAAGTCAAATCTGACAGTCCGAATGGGTCTATAGATTTTATAACGTTATTATTACAAAACATATAAAAATTATTGTCACCACTAAGAAATTCAATTGGATCATTTTGCATCCATCTCTCAAGTGTTGGACTGTACATTCGATTTCGGAAGCTGGAAAGTCCTCCAGCTTCGAGTTCTCCACCCTGATGCAAAAATTTCCATCCGTATGCACTTCCACTTAAAGAACCCCATGATGAATTCAGATAGCTAACCACTCCAAAAGGCGAATAAGTGTACCGCTCAAGTACACTTCCGAAGGTGTTTACTAGAGAGGTTGTGTCGTAATCAGCATTCTGGAGTGCATAAATTCGCAGATTTAATGTTCCACTTCCAGTACTTGTGTCCCTACTAATCATGGCATCTATGTAGGTTGGGCTCCAAACATACCGATCCGTTTCAGTACTTCCTTGATATTCTTCGATCAGTTGCCACTGCGCTGAAAAATATCGATCTGTTGTCGTCCCAGATACAATCGCCTGAATTTGACGACCCAAGGCATCATTCACGTAAGAAGCGATAGTGCTACCGCTGGAATTTTTGACTGCCACCAACATGTTCCAAGCATCATAGACATACTGATTGCTGTTTTCATCGGTGGTAGTGTTTCCGTTCGAATCGTAACCTGGTGTTGCACTTCCGACTGCCGTGTATTCATTTTGTGTGTTAGCAGTACGCGTCTGGCCCGTTCCATTGGTCGTAACGTTGGTCATGTTCCCAAAAGAATCATAAGTCCAACTTTGTGTTGCACTGGGTGTTCCACTGATTCCTGTCTTAGTTCCATTCAGAGTCCCCTGGGCATAACTCGATGTTTGATTCAGTGCGTCGTATGTGAAAATCTCACTTTCCGCTGAATTTAAGAGATTGTTTTCGTAGAGAACGTTGCCATCCGCGTCGTAGCCATATTGGATTCGATCGACGGCAGTTCCCGAAGAATTAACCCAGCGTTGATCGATCACTCGACCAAAGCTATCCAGGCCGGTGTATTGATCCCCGGCTGACCCGTTACTCTCCCCCGATTCCTTGATATAAGTCAATTCAATCCCTGCTTGATTAAGATCGCGTACTACGATGGTATCTAATCCCAGATAGGTGTAGCTCTCTAGAGTTCCCGAGGAATCGCTTAGGGACGAAAGTCGACTGATTGTGTTGTTGAGCCCCGAAGAATAGTTATAGTTAATGGTGTAGCCATCGGCGTACGTCATGCTCGTCAATCGACTGTTGTTCGCACCGCCAGCCATTTCCGAGTAAGAATACTGGATTTCAGGAGTAGTGCCGGTCACGACGGCCCCCGAATGGGATTGGTATTCGCCGATCAATTGATCCAGTCCATTATAAACGTCTTCGACTTGATTTACTATTGTTCCACCACTCGAAGTGCTGTAGCTGGTAAAAAGATACGGATTGCCCTGCGTGTCGTAAGCAATCGTATGCTCTCGAATCGTTCCATCAACTCCTGTTCCCAGTTGCACGATAGCATCGGCTGTTTGTCGTCCGAGAACATCGTACGAGTAAGTGTGTTCATTCCCGTTGCGGTCCTGGAACGAAATTTTCTCACCGAGAGCATCGTAATTGGTTATTTCTTCTTGAGTGGTGCTGGGTGCGCCGGTTGGTCCGGGATACTCCGTAATTCCTACCAAATCATTGGAATAGAGATAGCTCCCCGGGGTGCCCGTACCGACAACGCCATAAACCCAAGCCGTGGTTTCGTTGTTACCACTGGCGGCAACGGCTGTTTCGCTCGTCATCCCCACCGCATTGTAAGTGTACTCAGTGGTCTTGTTAGTTTCGTTCGTAGGAATGCCGTTGGTGTAATCTTGGATAGTTTCCGTTGTTCTCCCCAGCATGTCGTAATAATTTCGAGTGTCCAATCCCAAGGGATCGACGACATCCAAGACGTTGCCAGCTGCATCATAACTGGTTGTTGTGACCAATACAGTTGAGCTTGAGCTTGGAACAGAACTGGGTCGCGTGTAAGCTGTTCCTCCATTGGTTCCGACGTTCACATCCGCAATTGCACGGTCGGCCATGTCGTAGTAGCTCGCATCATAATAGACGCGAGCTCCGATACCGCTCGTCGGCGATCCGAGGGCCCCCGTACCGGTGGCACTATCGAACCGCTGACGATCTACCGTCAGGATCACATTGCCATTTGCATCATGGGTATACTCTTTTTGATCGAGCACGGTATCGCTGGCAACACTGCTGGCCGCTGCCCAAGAATTGCCACCACCACCGTCGGTCGTGTAGTCTACTGTGTTTCGTCCCGCTCCGTCGTAAACTTCTTTCTCGACGAGTCCGCCCGGACTGGAAGTCTCAATGGCATCGCCACGATGATCGTAGTAAGTGTTCGTATTCAAGGACGATGTCGAAACACTTCCCGTACTCGGATCAACGTCAAATGTTTCCGTCAAGTAAACTCGACCTTGATCGTCGTAAAACGTTTGAGTTTCGGCTCGAAGCAGGCTTGCCGAAGGCGTGTTGGGTACTCCGCCCGTGGAAGTTATGCTCACCCCATCCCCATCGAAATGCTGCACTTCGATGGCTTCATCCAAATTGTTATAAGTTGTATAGTAGATCGGGCGATGGACCGTCGTCGATTCCGAGGTTTGTACCCCTTCTTTTACGGCAACCGCTCGGTCCCGCCAATCATAATAAGTATCAGTTTCTCGGTTGGCTGTACCGCCACCGGGATATAGGATCATGGCTGTTTTGTTGCCATCCCCAACACCGCCATTGTCGTAAACGTAAGAGGCAGTTTCCACCATATTGGAGGGGCTGGTGTTGTTGGTCGGTGACCAGTAGCCGCTGGCTGGAGTATCGTTGGTTCCGACCCAGGTGCTCACGACTCTTCCCAAACCATCATAAACCGTTCGAATGATCGTTCCGGTGGGATCAACGGTCTTTTCCAGCCAACCACGGTGGCCATAGAAATACTGCGTGGCGTAATAATTGGTCCCGGAGGTGCCTAAATAAGTGCTGGTCGAATAGCTCGCGCCAGAGAGTGAGAAATATTGATCTTCTTCGACGACTTGGTTAGCATCGTTGGTGATGTCACGGGTCAACGATTGAACGTTGGAAATAGCTTCCGTTCCGGTCGGAACTCCTCCCGAAACCGCCGGAGTCGCCGACATCGTCAATGTTTCGGTGTAGCTATGCGAGCGATCCTCCCGTATGACTTGAGTCGGTTCGCTGGCTGTGTTTGTAGTCGAATTCCAGCCGATGTAAGTTCGGACTTCGTGATCCGGGTCGTCGTAGACCGTGTAGTCGATATCTCCGTTGGGATGGGTCACTTTTGTCGTGCGGCCGAGAGCATCAACTACGAAAGAAGTTATCAGATTCAACCCGCCACCGGTAGGCGTGCTCCAGCCCGAAGGAAGATTGACAAATTCCCCCGTGAGGGAAGTATTCACATCGGTGATTTGAGTAATGACCGCCCCGGTTAAAGTGTCGTATGCCGTGTAATTGATATAGCCATCGGCATCTTTGGTCCAAACGGGGCGTCCGATTGAATCGTAAACAGTGGTGGAGACATCGGCCGTGCCCGGCCCATTTTCCGCACTGGAGATAACAGGCAACGATATAGTTTCAGAGGCGACTTGAGCAGTCGAACCCTGCCAGGTATACGAATAACTGGTAGTTTCTGCCCCAGTTCCATTGGTGTTTCGGTATTGGGTCGAGGTCGCTTCAAAAGCTGTATCGTTCCCACTCACCACTTTGTCGTAATAGGTCATCGCTGACTGGGGAATTGTTGTCCCCGAGAGCCCTTGTTGAATCGAGGTACTCATCAAGTAACCGAGGATATTCCCAGCTGTTGTTCCCGAGGCCGTGGTCGATGTTGCGAAGTTATAATTCGTGATCAAGCCATTCGTCGAAGAAATGTAAGAAGAACTTCCTCCGGTGAAATTCACAAGATCGGCATAGCTCTCGCTATAGCCGGTGACAGCGGAGGGGTTGGCCGTCAGAATGGCTCTTCCAGAGCTGTCGTATCTCGTATAGGTGCACCATTTGAGACCCGAGGTCGTGTCTTGGTAGACACTCAACATCGGCTCGTCGTAGACGTTTGAGTAGGTAGTTTGCGTATTTCCATCCGAAAGTGTTTCGACCGTTTTCATGTGCCAGGAATTGTATCCGGCTGCATTTGAACTGGTGGAATAAGTGAATGTGTCCGTTCCAAAACCCGAAGAACAGGAGGTACAACCACTGCCTTGAGTCACCGCTTCAGAAACCTGAAAGTTCGAGTTGTACTGATAATACTCGTCAGCGAATCCCGACAGAACAGTATTGCTAACGGTCGTGGGATTGCTATATGCTGCAGCCAGGCGAGCGTAAGAATCGGAATTCAAAACATATTCCAATCCTTGTTGGGGGCCATTCGGATCACTCGCCCCATAATAGCGGTAGTAACTGGTATCTAAGACGTTGCCAGAACCATCCTCAATTTGGGCAAGCTTCAAGTCATTCAAGTTTCCATAAGCTTCGGTCCCATTGTAATAGGTGTAAATTGCTTGTCTTACAGTCGTCCATGATCCCGAACCTACTTTCGTCCGTTCCACGACCGAAGACACTAATCCTGCGTTTGGATCACCAGAGCCGAGATAGCTATAGAGGTAGGATTCGGTAATTGCACTAGACCCGCTACCTACGGTGCGTTGAATTTCGCCAATAGTTCCACTGGAAGTTTCCGATGTGACTTGCGTCGTTACTCCCGCAGGATCGGTCTCGCTTTGGAATTGACCTTGTTCCGCCGTAGGAGCACTCGATCCGAATCCTGTAAACCTGATTACATCATTGAATTCATCTACGAAGGTGTATAAGTTTGTCGAAGAGTTGTAGGTTAAATTGCTCCTCCCAAAATTTCGTTCCGTATAGCTACCGCCCGTTTGCAAATCAAAGGTCTGAAAATCGTTCCCATTGGTGACCACAACAATTGAGTTACCCCCTGCCGCTTGGAGTAGATAAGGGTTTTGAGATACTGTCCAGCCAATGCCAAAGTAATCACCTGCAACCACTAGGACGTTATTGGTCCAGCTTCGAGTCAAGCCCCAATCGGAACCAAATCCATTCGAGGACAGATCGGTCGAATTCATCGAAATAAACCCGGTGGCGACGTTATCTCCACCTCCCACGCTGGCACCCGAGGGAATGTCACTTGCTCCAGCAGATTCAGTGACGAGGGTATCGCTGCCACAGGATGTGGTCGTTACTTGGTCGGGCGTGCAATCGCCAATTGGTACAACTCGGGGAGCTGAAACGGTATTGGGTAGTGATACTGGCTGAATACAGATAGGTTTTGGTGGAGGAACTCCCGGAGTTAGTAAGGGTGTTGCGGCTACCGGTGGAAAAGTGGAAACAAGGGTAGGAACTGCCTGGTTCGTTTGAGGAACTCCATTGTAGATCTGTTCTTCTGCAGCGCCATTGCGATACCCAGCTATCGTGATTGCCGGAACACTGCTTGTGAGCTGAGCAAACCCTACCGTTCCAGATGATCCTGCATCAAACCCTGATGCATTGAAATTTTCCAGCAAATTTCCTGTTTTTCCATCATATCCTTGGATGTGCAGCTCTGGTGCATTTTTGGGAGAAACCAGAATATCCGTCGTACCATCTTTGTTCAAATCGCCAGCCGCGACTTGAAGGCCACCCATGTAGCCGGGCGAATACGGTGATAGCGTCTGGATGACCGAGTTCGTTCCTAAATCAAAAACCTTGATGGAGGGTGCGGCTCCGGCACCACTACCTACAATCGCTTCTGCTTGCCCAAGTGGACTTATCCCAAGAGCAACACTCAGACCTCCCCGAAAGCTGGGCGAGAAAGCGTAGAAAGAGTCAACCAGAGTTCCATTTAAGGTGAAAGTCTCGACGTGAGGTCCAGCCCCGGCATCTGCTCCAACAATAATGCCCATTCGACCTTCGCCGATATTCCCAGCGTCTACGGTGACTCCTCCCAGAAAGCCTGGAGCAAATGCATCGAAGCTACTCAATAAATTTCCGGTGGCCCCATCGAAAACTTTGATGATGGGTGCCATTCCGGGACCGGGTGCGGCAATGAGATCGGGCACACCATCGCCGTTTAGATCAGCAAGAGCTACCCTTACTCCTCCCTTAAAACTCGAATCGTAGGCCATGTAAGAAGCTAATAAACTTCCCGTGGCACTGTCATATTCGCTGATCACAGGACTCTGACCGGGCTTTGCCCCAACGATATAAGGCAGACTCCCATGAATGATCACATTGCTAAGAAGATCCTTTTGCTCGAGTCGTTGCACGTCCAGACGAATTTTGTGCTGTCGTCGAATAGGAAGAGTCTTTTGAACCCAAAAGAGTTTTCGAAACAACCAGATGTGGAATCGCTTCATGGGGAAAATCTCTGTATAGGCGCAGAAAATCTGCGTGCATAAACAAGTGAAGGTGCCCAATCAGGACCGATGGGGACAAAACGGAATTAATTTGTTGTGCTCGCTCTTTTGGAACCCATTCTTCAAGGGTATAAAGAGGTAGCAGGTCAGCTCTCGCGATCAAGACCCGTTCAATAGCTCAGGGGGTCTATTAGAGATGGAAATGCAATAGTTTTGTAAGGATATATCAGTTAGTGATTCTAAATAATCCGACATGCAGTTCTCCAGGAAAATCTCGAAGATGATTAAGAGGGCATAGCAAGTGTGCCCTGGAGTTTGAGCTATCAATATTCATCAAACTTGAAGAAAATACCCAGTCCGGAAAAAGAACCGAGTGGACGTTGTTATTTTGCCTGACGGATCAATTTTGATTTGAAAACGAACTCAATTCAGGCTGAATCTGAAGGGATATTAATCGACGGAGAAATCAATTACAAGCGCCGTTTTCCAAAATTTCTGAAAATTTCTCCTGATGCAGTTTTAGTGTATTCTGAGACGCGAAAATTCAGATTTCGTCTGCTTCTTTTTGAGAATCTGGAGTATATCCCATAAAGGACGTTATGGGATATACTCCAATCACAAATCACAATATAACAAATCAGCATATATTTATCGATTGACACTTGCCCACTAATTGTGCCAAGATGATTTTGTGTGCAATAAAACGCATTTTGGCATGACCGATCTCCGCATCCGCAACATCGAACCTTGGGTCATCGAATCCATCCGTGCTTTGGCCAAAGCTCATGGCCGAACCATGGAGGCTGAACTGCGGGCGACTTTGGAAGAAGCCGTTTCCCGTTCAAAACAAGAACTCCTGAACGAGTTGCAGGGTTTGCAAAAAGATCTCACCGATAAGTACGCACTTTTATCCGACTCGACCGCTTTCATCCGTGAAGAACGGGATCTGGAAGGATGATCGTCGTTGACGCCAGTGTCGTGGTGAAGTGCTATCTTCCCGAGGTTGGCAGTGCGGAAGCCTTATCGGTCATTACCGGACGCGAGAAACTCATCGCTCCGCAATTGCTCCGCTTGGAAGTGCATTCCGCGATCATCCGGCACTATCGAGAAAATGCCCTCTCTCGCGAGGAAGTCGAAAGGCACTCCTCGGCTTTTGAGCGGCATCTGATTACTCGAAAGCACGTCGAATTGTACCCGGACGACAATCAACTTTCGCTGGCTCGAAAGATCGCACTGGATTTGCGACATCCGATTCAAGATTGTCTCTACCTGGCTTTGGCAGTCGAGCAAGGCGCTTCGTTGCTCACCGCTGATGACAAGTTCCACTCCAAGGCAGGCAAAACATTTGATCATGTGAAATTGCTTCGGAATATCCCAAGGGTATCGAACCATGGCACGGCTTGAATCAAACATCATTTTATTCGATGAGTGATTTCTGCGTGCCCCAGGAAATACTCCCTTTTGAGTCTTCCCTTCCCTCAAAATTACTGGGTGCTCAATTCCCTGCAACTTTTACCGCCGCTGGAGAGAGGGCCTCTCGACGACTCATCGAATTTCTCACAGCCGAGATCCAAAACCCCAATACTCGCCAGAGCTACGGTCGGGCAATTCTTCGCTTTGACCAGTGGTGCGTTTCCCGCGAGCTGAAACTTGAGCAATTGACCCCCTTCCATATCGCCGCCTATATCGAAGTGCTGGGCAAAGTTCTGGCGAAGCCCTCCGTCAAGCAGCACCTGGCGGCACTCCGTATGCTTTGCGATTATCTGGTGATTGGGCAAATAATCCCCTTCAATCCGGCTTCGGCGGTACGCGGCCCGAAATACGTGGTCAAAAAAGGGAAAACTCCGGTCCTCTCGGGTGAAGAAACCAAGCTCCTCTTCGAGAGTATCGAACAAGATAGTTTGATAGGACTCCGAGACCGGGCATTGATAGGCGTGATGGCCTACAGCTTTTCCCGGATTTCGGCCGTTCTGGCGATGAACGTCGACGACTTTTACCAGCAAGGCACCAAATACTTTCTTCGGCTCCATGAAAAGGGCGGGAAGCACCATGAAGTGCCCGCACATCACACGCTCGTCGAGTTGGTGGATACCTACATTCACTCCACCGGGATCACGGGTCAATCCAATAGTCCCCTGTTTCGCAGCTTCAATCGGAAGCGCGAGATCTCAGAGGATCGGCTGCATCGACGGGAAGCTCTGGCCATGGTCAAGCGGAGAGCGCTCGCGGCCGGATTAGGAAATCGAATCTGCAATCACAGTTTTCGGGCGACGGGGATTACGAATTACCTGGAAAACAAAGGAACCATCGAAAAAGCGATGGCCATCGCTGCTCACGAGTCACCCAGGACTACGAAGCTATACGATCGGACGGACGATCAAGTGAGCTTGGACGAGATCGAGAAGATTCGGTTTTGAGAAATTCGGGCCGACACCATTTCGGATCGGCCTACGTATTGAAAAATTACTCGAACTCATTGATTAGTTTCGGAAACGAGCTTGATCGTAATGTTTGCTATCGGGATATCGAGATTTTGCTTTGCGAGATCGTCATCACTAACTCCGGTTGTGCTATGCGGTATGATGTGAATCTGCAGCTCTGGGAGTTTTCCCTTATTTGCTCGTTTGATTGCTTGAATCGTGTTGGTAATGTCAAATCCTTGAGTGAAACCTCCTCCGTCTTTGGCATGCCCGTGGCCGCCACCTGTCCTACCGAAAAATGAGATCCCCCCAACATAGCTTTTCCGAGAAACTTTCTCTCCGACAAGGGTCAGGTACACGTCAAATATTAGATTGGGCTTCGCTGGCGGCTTGATCCCTTCGATTCGTAGGAGAACCGAGGCGGGTTCTGCATCCGTTTTAGGGGGAGCATTCAAAGCAGTCATCAATTTGGGATGATTATCCGTATCAAACGATAATTGTTTCACGAAAGGCTTTGTATTGAGTTTTAAAGAGGGTTGTGCGGAAGCAATTCCAACGATTTGTGGTTCCACAAGTCTGACTCCTTTTACTGGCGGTCTCGCTGCAACGGTTCGAACTCTCCGCTGTTCTTCATCATAAATATACGCTCCAACAGCAAGGTTCAGAATTTCTGAAACAGACTTTACCACTCGGTTGCCATTTTCATCGTAATAAGGAAACTGTTGATCGAGCCAATCCGAATCCGAAGCATTCTGATGGGTTCGATCATCCAGCCAGCGATTCCAGAGCCTATCAACATTCGCATGGTGTAACCAGAAGATCGGGTCACGGGCCGCGGTTCTTGGATCACCCATATCTCCGCTGACAGCATCATGAATGAGGTCGTGAGCCCTAGATTCCATGACACCATGGTTGTCGGTCGAATCTGGTCGTGTCGGGAGTTGCGTTTTGGCTACTTTGATGCCACCGAAGGACAGTTCGGGATACTGGTTCGTGAATGCGGCGGTCTGTTTGGCTTGATTCCAGTCCATAGCAAATGAGCCGGTGGTGCCTGCTTCCGGATTGGGCCTGAGCGGCTGGCCACTATTAGCGGCATCACCACGCTGAGCATCGTACAGCGCATTAGGCGTCATTTGATACTGAAGCGCACGAAACGGGGCGGGGAGTGCATTCTGACCGGCAGTATCCCAACTCCAATATGGGAGATAAAAACTCGGATCACCCGACATTTTTTGGATAATTCGTTCGAAGTAATAAAGGTATCCCCGGTGCCAGGGAAGAAACCACCAGTTGCCGTGCATACACCCATCCCAATCGGGTTGCACGTTCACCGTTCCATCCGGTATACCATGCATGTTGGCCTGATATATCCAACTGAGAGGGTTTGTTTCTGGCAGCAAAATCATGGCCGCAACTGCTTTGCGGTAGGAAACCAGAGTAGGATGATTTTCATCCATCCCCGCAACGTTTTCTCGAACACCGGGACTCGAGAGATTGGGTTGAGCAGGCGTCTGACTTTTCGCATCAAAAGTCAAAATAGACGCGACAGTAACCCCTGCAGATTCCAGAAAAGAGCGACGAGTGATAGGCGAAAGCATTTCACACCTGGGTACGAGGAATCGGGCCGTAGAATAAGTAATATTTTTCTATCAAATAATACCGATCCAATTGCAAATATTGTTTGAAGAATTGAGCACGTATCATTGGGACTGAATGATTCCGCAGGTTCGAGTCATTCGTGATTACATCGAAAAATTCAAATTAGAGGAAAGCAATCGCTTATTTCAGGCAATTCAATCGATTATTAAAGCTCTTTCAGTTCAGGAAAAATCAAAAAGAGTGCGTGTGCATAATGTTCCGTGAGATGAACAGTTCCGTCTCTAAGAGCTCTTTTGACGCACAGCCCCGGTTGATCCTGTACGGCTTCTCTTTCGTAAATGACCGGCTGAGGCTGTTGTTGAGTGGGCGTGGCCACTCGGGTGATATCGTCGATTAATGTGTCGATGGCTTTTTCGTTACCCAAGCTCATTTCGAGTTCCAATTCGTTCCAGCGATTTCGCAAATTCACAAAATGTTTCTTGTCTCGCATCAGCAGTAGGATGTCGAGTACTTCGCTTCGATCCCGACAGCGGTAAGCCTCGATTAGTTCCAAAAAGGCATTTTTCACCAAAAAGTTTTTGGCAAATCTCTGTTTGGAGAGAGCACTTTTTCTCCCGGCTAGGGCCAGCCGGATTGAGGATCGCACGGTATATGGCATTCGAATCGAAGCGGGAACGGAAAGGGAATTCAGATCGTACCACCAGCCCACGACAATGTGACTCAAAGCGGTTCGGAGTAAGAATTCCTGCAACGCTTTTTTGTGATGCTTGGGGTACAGTTCCACCAGAGGAGCTAAAAGTGAATCGACGAATTTGTAGTGAATCGCTTTGGTCAGCTGGGCGTCTTGAAAAAATTCCGGTGTTTTGGCGAATACGAATTTCTCGAAATCTGCCGTTTTCTGAAGCACCGATTTATGGGTTCCCAAATAAAGGCGAGCTTCCCGCAAGATCCAGTCGTGCCAAATTTTCTTGTTCAAGGAGTAGGCATCGAACATGGCCATCATGTCCGATTGGAGGTTCCGACGATGAACGTGGTGGTTAAGAATCTCTTCGTGAGTGATTTGTTTAACGATCTGTTGCTCGTGATTTTTAAAAAGCGATGATAATTGCGTGGTGAGGAGTCGAGCGGGTGAATCCGTACCCGCGTTAGGCAACGCTGATGTCGTCCCGAAGCTATCGGAGTAGATGCTGGTAAACAGGAAATCTTCAAAGCAAGCGATGTAGGTGTTGCGGTTTTTAGTGCGTAAGGTCGAGGTGGCATCGCTGTCGAAGATCAATTCTCCCGCACATTGAAGAATGATCCCGTCGACGATCCAATGAAGACCGGTTTCGTCCGGACGCGGTTTTGCTACAGGTACTTCTCTAACGGGGACCGCTGGCTTCTGATCCTGTTCCGTCAAAAAATCTTCATAGACCTCGAGTGCCTCAGCTAATCTTTTGATGGAAGTAGCATCAGCGAATCCCGTTTTGATGATATTCGTTATGGTATTTTTCGAAAGTCCCGCTAAGTGGGTGAGTTCGGCTTGAGAGATTCCCCGGCAACACCGCAATTCTTCCATGCGTTTTACCGCGACTTTTATCCCTCGTTTTTTTCGTGGCGATTCGGGCTGAGTCATGATTTCCGGAGAAAAAAAATATTTTGGGATTAACTTGGGGTGTGCAAGCCCCCGACGTATGGGAAAACCAAATTCAGTGAAATTGGAACATCTGCTTCCTTTGAGACTTCGAAGCAATCCATGCGTGGCCGGTCAACCAAATCTCCGAAGCTCCCCTGCCTGAGTTATGATCAGGCAACCGATCTGATTGATCGGATCCAAAAAGGAGAGCACGATTTCACGCAGGGTTCGACATTAGCGATTCTGCTCCTACCCACGAAAACTTCGAGCAAAATTGTCTCGAAATTTAAGAAAAATTCACAGTCAATATCCCCCCCACGAAGGCAAAATATGCACTCGGATGATTTATTGAGTCTGGGAAAACCGGTACTGGATCACCTGGAAGAATTGAAGATTTTCTATCTGATCGGGTGTGCGTATCAAGACCAGCGGAGATCCCTTCGAGATATTGCCCGAGAGTTCAGCAATCGGGATTGCCAGGGCCGACTTGCGGAAGGCATGCCGACGAGTGCAAGCAAGCTATCGGTTGTCATCGCCGAACTCGAACGACAAGTCTTTGGTCCCTTTTTCAAATCCGAGTTTTTTTCACTTCTGGAATTTCCTCAAGGGCGGGGAAAATCCGCCGTTTTGAGTGAAATGGGGCAGCAGGCTTGGCAGCTGACGCGACAGTTCCTGAACGACTATTACGAACTGCCCGAGTGGTAGTCACTGGGAATCTCCATTTCTTAGGCGTGGAATCGATATTGCTTGACTTAACCGGGAAATAACCGCTTAATGTCGAATAGCAATTTCACAATTTGTTCCCGATGCCCAAATCCGAAGTTCCCCTTGATTTCATCGATTATCAAGCCATACGATTTCCGAGCGATCAGATAACGATGCGGGACATTAGACGCGTCCATCCGGATCTTTTCGACGTTGAGGATGCACCTCGATTCCGAAAAATCGTCGATCAAAGCTCTTTCACGCTCGATTTGATTTTGTATTTAGAACGACTGCTAGCGCGGGCAGCGTTTGAGAAAGCCTTGGGCAAGACGGAAGACGTACTTCAGAGACGCGGGCTCGATCGGCAAGATTGCGTCGAGGAGCTGACTCAATTTTACGAAACCTATGGCATCGCGCACGCTCAGGGAAAGCATCAGGCAGAGGTATTGATCCAGAACATCGAATCTCAAGCTGCTTCTCAAGCAAGATCGTATTCGCGCTGACTGTTCTTGATTCGGGAACAGTTCAACTCACTGTTTTCTTTTCAGAAACAGAATTTTCAGACCCCCCTCTGTGAACGTATAGTTCACGTAGCGATGGTGATTCGACAACTTTGAATTATTCGAAACGGATAGCTTAAAGCCGAATCGAAAATCGCAACAGGAGGATGAGCTCTCATCGGTTCAGACTTCTGCCCTGGGTTGGTTAAGTTCCCAAAGTTCGAGTAGGTAGCTCACCACTAGAAGTCGCGGTAAAACGCGTCGCGGGGAAGCTCTGCGCTTTGGGATGAGTGAATTTGGTACTAACGCGAGGAGGTGACGGTTGCGAAAGCGGAACGGGATCGAGGGAATCTCGGAAGTTCACGCTTTATTGTCCAGCGGCTGGGCAGATGTGGGTAAGCACTACTTCTTTGAGGACCAGATTGTGTTCGATGGGGTGATGCTGCTGTTCTTGGACGACTTTGTATTGGTCTTGATCTTAGTGTGGCTGCGGATCTTCAGGAAGAAAAGCACTACCGGTGAATACCGGGGCGCTTAGCACTTATTGAATCTCGAGTCGGAACCGTGCGCGGCTCCGACTCAAATCGCCCTTGCAGGAACTTACTCAAGAATCTCCGAACGTACGCCGGACGCTGATTTCAGCGTCGCAGGGATTCTTCGTGCTTTAAGGAGGCAATTTGACCGGAATTATGCAACCGAAACAAGAACATCCTCTGGAATTCGGTTTGGTCGACGCGGAGAGCTTGATTGTCGATCCGCGCGAGGCCGAACGGCATCTGAGTTCGCCGGAATTCCCGGCCTTGGTGGAGAGCGTACGCCGGGACGACATTCTGCAGCCGCCGGGCGTCCTGCGGAATCTCCAGGTGGCTTTCGGTACTGGCCGAGTTTTGGCTAAACGTAAGGCCCGACCGGGCGAGCGCATTTTGGTCTGCTGGCTGCAGGAGTCGATGTCGGAGGCGCAGTTCAACCTTCTGAAATGGGTGGAGAATATGCGTCGCCAAAACTGGACTCCGACCGAGCAAAGCGACCGGCTTTTTGATCTCAAGCAACTGCATGCGGATCTCAACCAGAAGCAGCTGAGTGATCTGGTGGGACTAACCCCGACTAAAATCTCGACTCTTCTGGCGGTCTTCAAATGTGCTCCCGAGGTGCAGAAGCTCTATCGGGAAAACCTGCTGACCCCGAGTGATTGTGCCGAGCTAGCCCAGTTGCCGGTGGAAGTGCAACGCGCCCTGGCCAGCCAACGAGCGAGTGGAGAGATCCTCAATCGCGAGGCCTTGAAGAAGCTTCGCATTCAGCATCAGACCTCCGAAACGACGACCGTGAAATCGTCGCGCGTTCGCATGCAGATCGGAGGAGTTCAAATCCTGGTTACGGGAAGCTCGGTCTCCGTGGAAGATCTGTCGGAACTCTTCAAAACCGGGCTGAATCACTGTCGTCGTGCGGAAAAAATGCGCTGGGATATTCGCACGCTGGAACGGGTTCTCGGCGATGAAAATCGGAAGGAGGATCCTCATAGCGAAATTTAATCGGGCAGTTTTGGTTCTGGCCGTCCTGGTCCCGTTCGGTACCGGCTTCGTTTTTTTGATTCGGTTATTACCGCCGCCCTTGGTTTTGTTCTTCCTGATTTGTTCGGTCGTTCGACTCAAACGGGTCAGCCCCAGTCTCTGGGCGATGGGGACTGCAAGATGGTCGAACCATCAAGACCATCAGCGAGCCGGAATGCTCGAGCCCAACGGCGGGATCATCCTGGGTCGCAGTAGTACCAGTCGTTCACCGCCGCTGCGGGAGGCCATCCGGGGATTATTCGATCCCTACCTCGATGACGAAACGGCTGTGAATCGGGTGTTGCCGCTCGGACGCAAACGGTGGCAAGTCGAGAGCCAGAACACCTGGGTGCGAATGCCTCGCTGGGTTCCGCACACCGTAATTTTTGCACCAACGGGCGCTGGCAAAAATGTGTCCATCGCTTCGCCCTTCCTGTTGACCTGCCCCGACAGTTGCGTCGTGGTCGACTACAAGGGGGAGTTGGCCCGAGACCTAGCGGAATTTCGGAGAAGGCGATTTGGGCATCGGGTGGTTTTGCTGGATCCTTGGCGACTCTGCACCGATCAGCCGGACATGCTCAATCCGCTCGATTTTTTCGACGGGCAAGATCCGGAGGTTTTGCAGGAGGCTCTCGACCTGGCCGAGGCCTTGGTGATACGGACCGGCAAAGAGCATGATCCCCACTGGGCCGATTCGGCCGAGGTGCTCCTGACCGCTCTGATCGTGGCGGTGGCCTTCTTTGCCCCGGAAGCGGAACGGAATCTCCAAAGCGTTCGCGAACGCTTGATCGATCCGGAGAAGTTTCAAAGTGCGATCCAGGCTTTGTGTGCCTCGGACGCTCTGGGGGGTCGATTGCGGCGGTTTGGCCATCAGATGATGGCCTATCGGGATAAGGAGCTGGGATCGGTACTGACAACGGCGAATCGAAGCCTTCGCTTCTTGGATTCCCCGGCGGTTGGGGAGAGCATGCGGGTGTCGAGTTTTGACCCCGCAGAAATCCGCGAGCGGACAACGGCGTTTTTGATTTTACCGCCAACACATCAGAGGACGCAATCGCCTTTGATGCGTTGCTGGCTGACCTGCCTGATACGGGCGGTGGTGAAAGGAGGTTTGCAGGAGAAAAATTTCGTCCACTTTGTTTTGGATGAAAGTTCGTCCTTAGGACGGATGGACATCTTGATTGACGCGGTCGAAAAATTTCGGGGCTATGGACTGAAATTGCAGTTCTATCTGCAGTCGCTGGGCCAGCTTAGGCAGCACTATCCGGACGGTTTGGATCTCACGATTTTGTCGAACACGGCGCAGATTTTTTTCGGAATTAACGAGCCGACCACGGCTGATTTTGTGAGTTCGCGACTCGGGGATGCGACCATCTGGGTGGAGAGCCAAGGCGATGGCGAGGGGAATGGAGTCTCCTCGGGCCGGGGGGGCGTGGAAGGCCGCAACCGAACGTTCAACACGAGCCGGAACTTCAACCAGCAGTCGAGACGGCTGGCCCGACCGGATGAGCTGATGCGATGGTCGAATCGGATGGCGGTGACTTTTGTGCCCGGGCTGCCGCCGATTAAGACTCGATTGCTGCGCAGCTACGAGGAGTTGGAATTGTACGAACCTCGCCCTCCTCGGAAGTATGCGAAGTGGCCGTTGGTAGCGCAGTCGTTAGCGACGTTAATTGCTTCCATCGTGATGGTGGCCTTTGTGGTCGATGTGCTGACTGACAATCAGCCTCGCACCTATCGGACCCGGACGATGATGCCCACGGAAGCCAAAAAAGCCGCTTTGCCGAATCAGAAGACCGGCCAAGCACTCAAGGGCGGGAATACTTCCCGACCCGTATCGCCGAAGTCTTCGAAACGCTAGAGGAGAGAAATGTCGAGACAAAATCGCGAGCGGATCGCCGCTCTGGGGGAAAAGGAAGAAAAGCCTTTCGATTGGAAGGCGATTTTCGAACGCTTTGTTCGAGAAGTGGATGCCGAATTCCGACGCCTCGGCTCACATGGAGCTTCGGAATTGGCAGCCAGTTTGTACACCGGTTCAGCGTTTGTTCTTTACGGTAAGGAACGCGAACAGCTCAACGAGGTTTCGCGGATCAACGAGCAGTTCCGCGAGATCGAACGCCAGCAAGAGGAATTGCAGCGTGGTCTTTAACTGGGGATGGGATTCACACGCGGGGTGTGATGAACATAGTTTCTTTTTGGGGGATAGTTCAATGCGTTTTCCGATTGTGCCTTTGATTAGTACGGTCTGTGCGGCATTGGGTCTGGGCGGACTCTACTGGTACTACCAGCTGAGTAAAGAAGAGCAGCAAGAGGCGGATCGAATCGCCATGGGCTACGCCCGTAGCCTTTACAACAAGACGGTCGAGGAGCTGACCTCCAGCGAGATCGACAAGATCCGGGCTCTCACCAAGAGCCACTTCAGCGCCTAATGCTCAGGCGCTGATCGTCAACCTTCGGGCTCCAGGGGTTCAAAGCCCCTTGGGCCTTCTTCCACAAACAATCTTCGTAGCAGCGGTGCTGGATCTCTTCCGATGAGGGACTTTCCGGCCTGCTTTCTGGGAAAGGGGTTTTATGGTTATTGCATCCGTTCATTTGGACACTGAACAGCCAGGGAGAACCTTACGCGAAACCAAGATCGAGATCGCCTGCTCCGGAGCGAACGTGGCGATGGATTATCTGGAGGGGGACTATACCCCGCAACAGCGGAAGGAAATCCGCCGAGCGATTCGGCGGGGAATCCTGAACGGGATCTTTGTCTATAGCGATCTCCTGCGGGCGCGAGCCCAGGAATCGGCGAACACCTATTCGGTCTGCCGTTTGGGACTGGGAGGTGATAATGACTAGTGCGGAGCCATTGCTCTCGCAGATCCTCGAGCGGCTCGATCAGTTGCAAATCGGCCTCGATCAACTGGTCGAACGCGAGAAGATCAAAGAGTGGTACACCACCGAAGAACTGGCCAAAGTCGTCGGCAAGGCGGAATTTACCGTCCGCGAGTGGTGTCGGCTGGGTCGCATCAAAGCCCAGAAGCGACAGAGTGGCCGGGGCAAGTTCCTGGCTTGGGTGGTCTCGCACGAGGAGCTTCTGCGATTCCAGCGGGAGGGGTTGCTGCCTCTGAAGAACTGACTTGTGGTTCACTTTTTTCCATTCTATGTGTCGCATCCTTCTACACATTCACATATCCCGAATGTGTAGAAGGAGAATGCGCTTACGCGTGACGAATCTGCCAGTGAACCAGCTTCTATCAATATCTTCAGCCATTTTTGGGCAAAATTCCTGCGGGGTAGTGAAAATTGCTCTCTTCCCTGGTTTTCATTACCAACGTACATCGCTTAGAGATTTTCGAATTCGGTTAACTCTACCTTTACGGGCGCAAGAGAGATGTTGCTGACTTACAACGAGACGAAAAATCCGAACCAGACAAGATCGTAATTAGGCTTAGGCTGAACTACTGCTTCTCCAGTAGCCAACTTCGTTTCAATTGATTCAAAAAATGCAGAAATCGTCGAATATTTTGAACTTAAGGCAAGTTATTCATCCAAGTGAGAGGTAGCGGTGTGAAATTCCTAATGCTCAGCTCAAAAGCTCGAGTCGCGATTTTAAAGGCAAATTAATAAAACTATTGGTTGACGATGAAGTCGAAAATAATTATAAATTTGTTTGATTGTAAGCAGTATTTCTCACATGGGTTCCAACCCCCAAAAGGAACATTATCGTGATTGAGGCACCTTTGGTCGGATCATTTCTTCAGGAAAAATCGACGTCAGAAATATTTTTCGCATCCGTCTATTTCAATTTTCCAGATCTAAATGACCAAGCTCTGACGATTCCAACTTACTATGAACTGTTGGCGATACTAGAAACGAGGGCTCAGTAGCTGAGGACGTTTGGTTTTTCTTCTAATTTTTAAGGGAAATGCTACAAGCTATGGTGAACGCGACGTGTGAGGATTTTAATAATCGTATTCAGAAGAACCAATTGGTAAACCATCTATTTCCTCGAGTTCAATACTTATCATAATCTCAGATTGTTCCACTGCTACTAACTCTATATTCTTGGTGGGAGATTTTTCCATTAAAACACAAGATGTATATTATCTTTAGTATTTTTTTCTAGAACCGCTTATCATGACTAGATTTAAAAAGATGCCATCTTTCGTTCTCTTTTCCTGAACTGAACACTGAGTGAACTTAATGGATACACCTAGCCTAATTTTGCCCTGGGATATAGTTAAACACTCACTTTGTTCAAGTGAATTTACTCTGCGCCTAAGGTTAGAAGACTTGGGGAATTCCGATGCGGGTTTGACTAAATGGCTAGAATCTTATAAACGATCAAACTCAAATGAGTCGTCTTTACCTTCAAATGATCCACGATCCTGGAAAATATATTCTCACGATACAGAGTTGAAAATTATTATTAACGATTCTGGAAATAGTTATGAATCTCATGGTAGGGCTATCTTCACTCGAATGCGTTGTGGTGAGCAGGTCAGCTTGACCTATCGCCATCTTGGCAAACCAATAATAGTGTCCGATAAGAGAATTTACTTCTTGCCAAAGAAAATTGATACTAATACTAGGAAATTGATAGAACAACAAATAGAGAATAATGATCTTGAAGCAGAAAATTCGCTAAAAGATCTGACCGCAAAATTTAAGCAGCTCGATGATATCGAAGTAGATAACGACATTATAAACCTATTCAATTATCTGAGTTCTCAACCAAAATGCGAAGATGATTATCTACTAAGTTTTGCTGAATTGCACAACTTCGTTTTTCGACGGCTCCAATCGCGAGGAGATCAAACACTTCCACAGGGACTTTTAATTATCTCAGGAGCCACAAAGTCTGGTAAAAGTGAGATGTCTCGGGCTCTGATCGCAAGGTGGCTGATACAAGCTCGGTGTGAAAAAAAAGGGTCAGGCTTTCGAAATCCCCATCTACTTACAATTGAAGATCCGATCGAGAAGCCTCTGTTTAATGAAAAACACACAGATGAAAGTCTCTATCAAAAATACGGGATAGATTACACACCACGACTCATAGGGGTAGATTGTGCAAGCGTAAGAAATGTGCTGAATGATGCTCTAAGGCAAACCCCTTCCATCGTTTACATTGGCGAAGTGCGCGGTGGCGATGATTGGAGTGCGATTCTCGACTTCGCCGCAACCGGCCATTTCGTTGTTGCCACTGCTCATGCGTCGAGTTTAACCGAAACATTTTTAAGAGTTTTTAATGCGATCGGGGTAAAAAAACCATCTGATTTCATACAGTATGCACAACGTATTTTTGGTATTGTGAGTTTACGCTCAATTTCTGCAATCGATTTCAAGTCTGGGATTTATCGCTCCGAGGGCAAGAAAGAATCGACTGTAAAGAAGCTAGGTAATTCTGTTATCGTGCCTTCCTTGTGGCGTAATACTAACGAGGCGATCGCCAAACTTGCAGGCGATGGATTAGCATCGCTCTTGCCCTTTAGGCATGGAGTGCCAAATGATTGGACTAAAGCGACCGCATTGTCCGGTACCCAGGGTCGAGCGAGCTGTCTCGAGTGGTTACTGGCATACCATCTATCTAATGAACCGATGAAATCTTGGATTTACTCGAATAAAGAAAATCTCAATTCTGTTACAAATTTTTCTAAGGAAGAACTTAAAATAATCTTAGCATCTCAATGGCTCAGAAGAGCCATTGCGCTTGACCTCGAAGGAACTTAGGCACATGGCAATTAACGAGCGAAAAAGCAGTAGATTGAGATTCGGGATTTACGAACTTGATTATCTCTTGAATAAGGACAATCGTTGTGTTTTTGCTGAGTCGGTGACGGCGATGAATTCTCAAGAAGACCTCCCACCGGAACCTAAAGAAGTTCACTCAACAGCCCCAGACACCAAACCTGCACTAGGATGTCTTGAGATTGAGGCCGTGAACTCGGGATGCATGAGCCTCTGCATCTTAGGACCCGATGGGACTGGCAAATCCCTTTTGGCTTTACACCTCGCTAACCATTACTTGGTTGATGCTAAAACAATTGGAAATTGCCAGCCTTTGGCGCTCTATTTCTCGACGGATCTCTCTCAGTCCCAAGCTGAGACTTCGTGGAAAGCATTTGCTCTGGACAATCCTCAACTCAGGTGGGAAGAGCTACCATCCTTTGCTAAAGGATCGGACGGTGAAAAACCTACACTGAACAACATTGGGTTTCGCGGGGTGAAACCATTTCTAGAGCACGACGGATCTCATAACAGCCTCCTAAGCTCACTTTGTGTGGGGAATCTGCCTTCCGATCCTATTGAGTTGTTTTTTTTAGACAGTCAGGCTAAACCATGCGGCGATGACTGGCTATATTTGAGTCGTTTTATAAGTACTTTACCTCTTCCCTCAGGTGACAGTTGGCCCCATCTTTTATTGATTGATGCAGTCGAAGGGTTAGAACCCGCTTTCGGTCGTCGTGATATATTCGGGCATGAGTCGGCAGGCCGAACTCGTCTAGCGCAATTGATTCGTGCGGCTCGAGAAAAGTGTCATATTGTATATGTTGTCGAGGAGCCAAGGCCAGGAGAGACTCTAGATACGCAATATGTTACAGACGTCGTAATTCGTCTGACAGTTGAAAAGACGGGTAATTATTCTCATCGAACAATTGAGGTCGAAAAAGCCAGAGGTGCTCAGCACATTCGCGGACAGCACGATTTTGCGATTCGATCTGGTGTTGGCTCTGCAACGGGTGAGCAGGTGAATGCAGACGATCCTAAAGTTCCTCGGCTCAAAAATACTCATAGAGAAAATATCGCTTACATGCATGTAATGCGATCACTACATTCAATGAGTAGACAGGTGCTCGAATTACCCTCAGGAGAAACGCCTGACATCAACCCAAGACGAGACAAAGTTTATGGGTTTGGGATCAAATATCTGGATAGCCTTCTTCCAAGAGTCGAGAGTAGTCAGGGAGACGAAAGAACAAATGGCTTGATCGGCGGTACGGCCTCAGCTCTCATTGGACCTTTAACCACACACAAGAGTCGTCTAGCGCGAGCGTTTTTAGCTCAAGTTTTGCCCGATGGTCTGGATGATTATCTTGAATCGCTTGAATCCGGGAAGCAACCTTCACTAAAGCCCACTATCAAAGAACTAGGAGTATTAATCTCGACTCAAAGAGTGGACCGATCTGTACTTTTCCGAACTGCATGGCAGCATCGTTTTGGTAAACCATTTGCAGCGAAAGACACTGCGCAAGCCGTCCGACATACAACGAAATTGATCGAAGATAATTTGTGTCCGTTTATCGTACGCAGGCTTGAAGTTCATCGCTATTCGTCGCAAGGGATAGTACATGTAATCAAAGAGTCCATTCAAAGTGCTCAGCAGCAATTACTCAATCTTAGTGATCCATCAGGGAACTTATATAAAGTTGAGGTAAAAGAGAAACACGGAACAACGAAGACACGCGAAATTTGTCGTAATATAAGATTTGTGTTCGATGATTGGCATGTCTTTCAAGATACTTTTCCCGAAGCTGCGCAAGATCCCATGCTGCTACCACACATTTTTCACTTCCTTAGTCGCCAAGGCATCACGGCACTTTTTCTCGACACTGAACCTGGCATTCCATTAATGCCGGACGCACATTCTGATGTTACGCTCCGAGCTTTGGCTTCAAGACACTTATATACATGGCTTGTGCCATTTTACGGAGAACGAAGGATTGCAATAACGACAACACCTCCTGCTGCATCAGGAGTACCTTCCCCAATATTCGAACTTAGGCCACGTAGAGTCGAGCAAAGTACACAGTTTGAAGACGAACAATTGATTGTTGATCCTCACTTTGAAATGTACACAGGCTTGGAATCTTCAGATATCAAAAGAGTAGCACTAAAAGTGATCCTTTATAACGGTGCAAAGAAAAAGTCCGACGAGGAGCCTATTGAAGGAGAGTACATCACAACAATTCGCCAACTGATGAGTGACCTATTCGGGAATGAGGATCACTCGACACTCGAAACGGTCGACAGTGCAGGATACGATCGGATGCGGGATTACGTCTATCTGCAAGATGGAACTCGCCTAGATCATACTTTAGTTATGCAAGTTGATGAATTCTGGTCGGAGAGCATCCCGTCGTTAGCAGACTTGACAGATTATATGAATGATGAAACCGACATCAATGAAAAAGAATTAAGTGATATTGAAGATCCATCTCGGCTTCGTAGGGGACAGAGGAGTCGATTGGAGGTATTTAATGTTGTCACAAAAAAATTTAAGAATGACTACAATTTGTATTTCAACAAAGAGAAAAAACCACTTCGAATAGACAAGGTTCCATTTCTTTGGGATTTTGGCTTCTTATTAGCAAATCGTGAGCAGTGGCTCTCCATAGCAAAATCGCAACCAAACTCATCAGAGATTTGGTCGGCTCTTTCGGTATTTGAACTCAATTCAGGTGAATATCATAAAAAACTGGGATCAGAGAAAGACAGATATATTAGTTGGTATCAGTTCTTCGGCATATGTGAACTCGCTCGGAGTCGAGGATATATCCCTTTTGATATCGACTTGCAAACATCAGAAGTTCTCTCCTGTTTAGTCCTTGAAGTTTGGTGCTCGATTTTGCTCGATTTGCGTATAAAACTGCCAGATCAGATACTTAACGGCATTAGACATGATGAAGCAACTATGTCGACAGGACTAGTCGAATTGATCGATCTTAAAGATGAAAAAGGTGTTAAATGCGGTGAACTGGCATTGGCATTGGCGTTACAACTCATTTTTAGTAACCTTCCAAAAATGGAAATTGAGGGCGGCTCTTTTGTATGTCGCCCTGCAAATCCGAATGCGTTTACTGCGAGACACTATTATTCGACTGCTGCTCGAAAAAACTATAACTCCGGCCGTTTAGTTCCACTAAAGCTGCCGGGATGGTTCTCTGTTCGTGGTGATTGGTTTTTAGGGCTCGCAAAAGGAAGTCGGTCACCTCGGCTTGGCTTAAGAGCTATGGACTTATTATGTAGTACCAGAGGCAATTTTGAACGACTCAGAGCAGGAATTGGATTACCAGTACGCGAGATCTTGAGTGATGATAGTGTAGGTTCTGTCCGAACTGCGCTCGTGGCTCCATGGAAAAGTGATTTGACTCCCAATATGGATATTGGACATATCACACTGGAAGCGCTTTATGCCATCGCACCTGACAGCAATCCTTCAGAACCCAATAAACCACAGTTCAACTTTCTCTGGCGATCTTTGCTGCAACACTACGATCAGACATCCAGGCGATTTCACAGATGGTTAGGACGAATGTACCTTATGCATGACGCATGGAGAATTCATTTCAAAGCATTAGAAGACTCTTGTTGGAAGGATCTTGGATCTTTACAAGATGGAATAAGCAATGCTATCAAAGACATTGAAGAGCAGGAACGGAACAAAAAAACCGAGGATAAATTTTCCACTCAAATAGAATTACTACGCTCGATGTTAAAGCAAGGAATAGATTAATCGCTAAAAGCTTCTGCCAGACATGATCTTCGTCTGGTTTTTTTCAGATAGCAGCTCTTTCGAGGCGGCGTCAAACGCTTCCTTCGATGCTTCTGAAAAATCCTTGAGATTGCTACAGTGCCTTCTATAGACGGCCTCCATGGATCCTTCGGTTGAAACTGTAATGTCCCATTCACGCGGCTTATGTCTCCAACGAGAACACCAACCCCTGACTAAAGGTTTAGTTTCGCCAAAGTCAAATACTAGTCCGTCATCTGCTGTCTTAAAATTTGGTTTTTGGTTGATTGATGGCTCTGCATTATAAAAAGCCGTGATCATAGCTCTGACGGCATCTAAATATTCGATCCCCGTCGCAGTCCCCTCCTGAACGGGACCACTATTTTCTCTGGTTGCATCAACTTCATTCATAACTTCCTCCAAGTTTAGACTAGTATTTATCGCTAATACACCGCTAAGGGAATTTCTCCAAGCACTATTTCTAAAATCGGTTTTATTTCTGTTCCAATATGATTTTATCTGCAGTTTTGCTGCAATAATAGGCCATGTGATTGAAATATACCTAGAATGGACGTAGGTACGAAAATTGCCATAAGTAACTTAAATAACTGGATTTGCAGTGCGAACAAGTTGCGAAGCTAATGTGACTGAAAGTGGTCTTAACTAGCCTCAGGAGCTAGTCCTCGCAAGGGGGTGCAGGTTCAACTCCTGTCCTCGGCATCTCAATTAACGAAAAGGCCTGCGGTTCCTACCGCGGGCCTTTTTGCATTTCGGGAATCCCCAATTCCAATTCGTCCGGTGAAATAATAACAAACTTTAGAATTGAAAATATTTATCTGGACAGCCCAGCCTAGTTCCCCCTCCTATTTCCTCAAAACCGGCAAATTCAACCCATTCCCAGTCAATTTTTCGTTCTCTAAAGCCCGATTTACTTTGAAGTTTCGAATAATCGCTATTTTCCGGTTAGGAGGGAGAGAAGTGAACTTTCCGGCTCTGTTACGAACGACTCATTTTTGGATGATAGGTTTCTCGCTGGCTCTTGCTACAGGCTGCAGTAGCACGGGCAATTCGGTGAACCCCTTCGCTCAGGATCACAAGATGATCGACTCGGCGAAAGAGCTCCGATATACCGGTGTGGCCCCCCTGCCCCGCGAACTGAACAAACAGCCGCTCGAGGCTTACGTCGTTGAACCTGGGGATGGATTATTGATCCTTCCTGCCGAGATCGATTCGACGATTCGGGTGCCGAGCGATCAGACCGTTTTGCCCGATGGCACCATCGATCTGGGTCGGTATGGCCGTCCGCAAGTCTCCGGGCGAACTCTGCCGGATATCGAGAAGATCGTGAATCAGACGGTCAAGGCTCAGTCGAATGCTCCGGAACCGGGCAAATCGAACCTTTTGACGGTGCGATTGGTAAACCGGGTTAGCAAGGTTTACTACGTACTCGGAGAAGTGAACACGCCGGGCGCCTACCCGATTCAAGGTCGCGAAACGGTGCTGGACGGAATTCTGGCCGCGGGTGGGCTGAACAGCAAATCGTCGCGCAAAAACATCATTCTGGTACGGCCCAGCCTGCCGGAAGGTTGTCGAACGGTGCTGGCGGTCTGCTATCCGGAGATCGTACAGTTGGGAGACACTTCCACGAATTACCAGTTGCAGCCGGGCGATCGCATTTATGTCTCGAGTAAATGTTTCTTTGAAGGTGTTTTCCACAAGGAGCCTTGCGTGACCTGCACCGGTCCACAGCGTTCCTGCGATTTCGCTGGAGGAGCTTGTGGCGCACCGGCCGCCACTCAAACACAGATTGGTAGCGCGGCTGTCCCCCCAAACCCCATGCCGACGCAGTTACCTCGCTAAGAAATGAATTTCGCATACTTCCCTCGGACGACCGGGGGAAGATTTCATTTCGCATAAAGAATCGGAAGACCTGAATTATTCAACTATTAATGAGCATACCATTTCGCAGATTTGAGTAATTTAAGACTTAAAGATCTTTATAGTTCCGGCAAAACACTTCCATTCTAATTCATAAAGCCCATCTATTCTCCCTGAATCGCTTGGCATATCAATTGCAATCGCTCGAATAGGACTTCTCGGTTAATTCGAATGGATTTCACTCATGAGAGCGCTGTGCTGGTACGGAAAAGGCGATGTACGAGTCGAAACGGTTCCTGATCCGAAAATTCAGGATCCGAGGGACGCCATTATCAAAATTACCACAAGCGGCATTTGCGGGTCGGATCTCCATTTGCTCGATGGCTACATCCCGACGATGGAAAAAGGGGATGTTCTGGGCCATGAGCCGATGGGTGAAGTTGTGGAAGTTGGCCGGGAAGTCCGCAATTTAAAGAAGGGGGACCGGGTAGTCGTTCCCTTCACCATCTCCTGCGGAAGCTGTTTTTTCTGCCGAAAATCGCTTTACTCCTGCTGCGATAATTCGAATCCGAACGCCAAGATTGCCAAGCAATTGATGGGACACTCCCCCGCCGGGCTATTTGGTTATTCGCATATGCTCGGCGGCTTTCCCGGCGGTCAGGCAGAATATCTTCGAGTGCCCTTCGCCGATGTGGGGCCATTGAAGATCGATTCGGATCTTCCCGACGACAAAGTGATTTTCCTCTCCGATATTTTCCCGACGGGTTATATGGCAGCGGAGAATGCTCAAATTGAAGCGGGTGATACCGTGGCCGTCTGGGGGTGTGGCCCGGTGGGGCAAATGACGATTAAGTCGGCCTGGATGTTCAAAGCGGCCCGGGTGATAGCCATCGATTGCGTGGAAGAGCGTTTGGAACTAGCGCGAAAAGAAGGCCGGGCGGAAACGATCAACTTCGAAAAGGAAGATGTCTACGAACGCTTGCAGGCGCTGACGGCCGAGCGTGGTCCAGATCGTTGCATCGACGCCGTGGGATGTGAAGCCCATGCGGCAGGCACGCTGGGCAACGTCATGGATAAAGTAGCTTCGCAGGTGAAGGTGACGCCGGATAAATCCCACGTACTCAACCAGACCATTATCAGTTGTCGCAAGGGGGGCACGATATCGGTGCCGGGCGCGTATGGCGGCTTTCCGGATAATATCCCGTTCGGGGCATTTATGAATAAAGGGCTGACTATGAAAACCGGTCAGACCCACATGCAACGTTATATGAAACCGCTGTTGCAGAAAATTGAATCCGGTGAAATCGATCCCTCCTTCGTGATCACTCATCGCGTACCTTTAGAGGAGGCTCCCGAAGCTTATAGAAAGTTTCGCGATAAAAAAGATGGGTGTATTAAAGTTGTGTTGAAGTTTTAAATTCGAAGAATCTTGAAAGCTGCTAAAACTGAGCAGCGACATTTCCCTTTCAACTCTCAAGGCCGGGTTGATGCCCGGACTTCACTCTCAATAGGAGCTTTTGCATGAAAACTTTTCGATTTCTTTCAGGTTTTATAGCTTTAATGTCCTTTGCCGTGAATCTAACAGCGCAAACCGCTGTTCGAAATAGCGATGACAAGAAGCCTTTCAACGACGCCGAGTTCGTAAAGAAAGCCAGCAGTGGTGGCTTACATGAAGTCGAGTTGGGCAAGTTGGCCGAGACCTCGGCGAGCAATAAGGAAGTTATTAAGTTCGCGGATCGCATGGTGACCGATCACTCCAAGGCGGGGCAGGAGCTTAAGGATATTGCCAAAGCCGAAGGCTTCGCGGTTACGGAAAAGCAGCTCCCCGAACATCAGAAAGAATTCGATGCGTTGAAATCTTTAACGGGTGCGATGTTCGACAAGGAGTATGTGAAGCATATGGTTAAGGATCACGAAGAGGATGTGCATGAATTCACTCGCGCTTCCAAGGAAGCCAAGAATCCCAGGTTGCGAGCCTTCGCGGAAAAAACGCTCCCGGTGATCAAAGAGCATCTGGAAATCATTCGGAAGCTTGAAACGAAGTTCGAGTAAATTAATAACTATTTCTTAATAGCAAGCGGGGGGATTAATATACCTCGCTTTCTATATATTTTTCCCGCCTCATTGACTTCCCGCCAGGCGATAGGCCAGGCAGACAATCTTGGCGTTAAGATCGTTATTTAGATCATCTAATAATTCTTGCTCTGATCTCGTTTTACGATCCATCATCGATTCTAGAGCCTGAATACCCCGCTCGAAAATCAACCGCTCCTTCAGACAGACATGTACTAAAATTTGGCGAATCCTCCTGAAAGTCAATGAGCCGCGCAAATTGGGAAAAGAGATCTCCCCGAGAAGTCTTTTCAATTCCGCCTTTAGCCAGGGACTTTCAACATCGGTCTCGGAATCATCCGTTCGCCAAAGTTCGTTCATCAGAGCCGCATGCAGAAGCGAATTGATAACCGGCGCCACAACTGCAACCTTCTCCAGTCGGTTCAGCCATTTGATGGGCCGGATCTCCATTGAGTTTAGAAAGCCCAGATAGTCGGCCGTGCAGGTTATGGAGTCGTTCAACCAGTTCGCCGCCAGAATTTCAAACACGTAAGGTATTGGCGGCATCCGGGCCTGAAGGGATTTCCAACTCAGGCGAATCAGCTGCAAGGATTCACAACGATCCAGCTGGTAATTGCGGTCGCTGCGCATTGCGAAGGAATTCAGATAAACGAGGATTCGATCCAGTAACTGACTCGCCCGATTCTCATTCATCGGCAACCAGGCGACGTAATCGAACATCTGAAGGACGAGGCGGAAAGCCAGATCTTCGTCGACTTCTGTGTAATGCTGCTTCAGTGTCTCAAAGTCCTCGATGAATTGCAGTATATCCGAGGTTTCCCAGAGCGCGCGATAGCGGATTTGATACCAGTGCGATAAGTGGAGGCTCGTGCTGGGCAAGTTCTTCAGTTCCAAAAATTCCGGAGTGTTCACCAGCGTTGCGTCGACAAAAATTTCCCGGCGCAGCAGTTCAGTCAGAGGCTCCGCCCAACCGAACCGTTTGAGTCCCTCATAAAGCCAATTGGTCTCGGGACAGAGATTCTTAACCTCCGAAAACAGTTCGCACAACCAGTAAAGTTGCACGTAGTGAATGGGAGTGGCCTGAAGTTCCGTGACGAGACGATTCAAACCCCGGTAGGCCTCCAGGAGTTGACCATCCACGGCCATCTGCCAGAAGTCGGTGAGCTGCGGAGCCGTATGACCTTCGGGACCGGTACTTGTAATTGTGAAAGCTGGCTGAAAGCTGTTCGGTTCAAAATTTACAATCAGCGAACTCGTTGCCGTGAGGTCGTCTGCTTCCTGATCTTCGAAGCGCTGCAGAAATTCGTAGTGCTCGCGAATTTTTCGAAACTGTTCCGGATGATGTTCGGGCCGAAAGCGACGAATCAGCTTGTTATAGCTCCGCTTCAGATCCTCGCGAGTGAATCGATTCGAAAGACCGAAAAGTTCCCGCGGATTAGCAGGCCAATGTTTGAGATCTTCGGGCAGATCTTCCGGAGGCATGGGATCTTTTATCCTTCAGGTAGGATTAAGGCTTCTTCGCTTTGATGTCGCGCAGATTCTTTAATAAGCTATCTTGCGCTTGCATCCGCTTTTCATAAGCCGCATCGGTTTCATTTGGTTTCTTGATCCAATAGGGTGTCGAATCCTTGGGCTGAATGATCGTAGGCTTCCATTGCGTGTTGGAGGGATCGGGCGATCGGCTGGTCGAACCGGAATTCAGTGCTAGACAGCCACGCATTAGGAAAAGCATCAACACAAAAATCATGAATGAACCAGATCGACCGCTTCCTCCGTCCGAGTTGGAGCTGCTACTCTGCTTCTGCTGACTCGGGTTCTGTCGGGCCTTCCCGAGAACTTTCTCCCGGTTTGGTATTTCAATTTCTTCCTTCAAAGCCGAGTCGTCGGGAGTGATAAATTGCTTTAAACCGGGTAGCGACTCGATCAACTCCGGATCGTCGTTCTTGATCGTTCCCAGCAGAATCCGGTTCTGATGAACATCCGCTTCAAACCACGCTCGGCTTTTCGCGGCAAATTCGGTGGGAGAATTCAGCAACCACTCGGACGAGAGCGTACGCAACTTCTCCCCTTCGGGGGTGGCCGGTTTAATGGCCGCTACCAGTTGGGCATTTCGAAAAGATTCCAGCTGCCGTTGGAAGAGGGGATATTTTTCAGTGACAACGTTCAACCGGTCGATTCTTTCTTGCCGTTCGAAAACGTTGAGAGTCCAGAACTTGCTTCGAAGATCGGCCAGCTGCATTTTGATATTGGCATACTCGCCGTCGGTCAGTTTCAGCGTTTGTACGGCCCGTCCCACGGACTGGCCGCGCAAAAGCATAATGAGGGCGGCCTGCCGGTTTTTGTCTGGGGTGAACGATTGCTCCTGGAGCATCTTCAATATCGCCTGATCGCGAGCCGCTTCCTCGGAATGCTCGTTCAGGCCGAGCATATCCAGAGCCCAGAATTCCGGAGGTCGATTGTCTGAAGGTTTAGGGTCCATCTTCCTCCGCCTTTTCAGATGGATCGAAGGCACTGAGAAATTGCTGAAGCTCCTGTCGGGTCGACTCGATCAAGACGGGATCCTGATGATTCATCGCGGCTTCAAAGGTATCCATTAGAACCGCGAGACGCTCGCGAAGTTCCCGGCTCAATTCCGCGTAAAGTCGCTCGGCCCGCAGCAGCACATAGCGGTTGACTTCATTTTCACGGGGATGAATCTTCAAGGTGGCCATGGCTTTCAAAGCCGCCTCGATCTGGGCCGCGGACATCTGTTTGGCACCGGAGGTAATTACGAAATTCTTCTTCTTGCCCGTCTTCGCAATCGTCGCCTCCACCTCCAGTACGCCGTTGAGATCGTAGGTGAATCGAATATCGACCTGTTGGCCGGGCGGTCCCTGGGGAATGCCCATCACATCAAATTTGCCCAGTAAAAGATTTTGATCTGTCTTCCGGCTATCTCCCTGATACACCTTCACCGTGATCATTGTCTGATTGGGTTCCACCGTGGAAAACGATTCCACGCGACTCACCGGGATGGTGGTGTTGCGTTCAATAATCGGGGCGAAATAGCCGTCGGTGTAACTGCCACCCAATTTTTTCACCGTCTCGATACCCAGGGTGAAGGGGGCAACATCGGTGACCACCAGATCGTCCAGCGCGGCCGAACGACTGAACAGTCCGGC
This sequence comes from Telmatocola sphagniphila, assembly GCF_018398935.1. Lineage (GTDB taxonomy): Bacteria > Planctomycetota > Planctomycetia > Gemmatales > Gemmataceae > Telmatocola > Telmatocola sphagniphila. The sequence continues at coordinate 4,614,959 of NZ_CP074694.1, forward strand.
CTGAACGGCCGCCCCCATAGCAACCACCTCATCGGGATTGAGGCGAATCTGCGGTTCGCGGCCCAGCATCTGCTTCACCCGATCGCGCACCATCGGCATGCGGGTGGCACCGCCAACGAGAATGACTTCGTCCAGCTTTTCTTTGGGCAGGCGGGTATCGTTCAGCACCCGGCGAACCGGCAATTCGGTGCGGGCCAGGAGTGATTTGATGCGATCCTCCAGTAGTGACCGATTGATTTCGAAAGTGGGTGTATCCTCGGTAATAATACCTTGCCGATTGGGAACCTGAACCGAGACCGTTTCCTGCTGACTGAGCTTGCGTTTAGCGACTTCGCAGAGTTGAATCAGCCGGGAGACTCGTTTGGGAGTGTCAATTTCGGCACGTTCAAAGGAAACCCCTTCGCGATCCAGGATCATGGCGGCGATGGCGCGGGTAAAATCTTCGCCGCCGAGAAAGTTCTCGCCGGAGGAGGCTTTCACTTCGAGAGCTCCTTCGAAGAATTCCACAATGGAAACATCGAAAGTACCCCCGCCAAGATCGTAGATCAGGATCGTTTTGTTCTGCTGGCTTTCGTGCAGGCCGTAGGCAATCGCGGCAGCCGTCGGTTCGTTGAGAATTCTCTGAACTTCCAACCCGGCGATCTGCCCGGCGGCAATCGTGGCTTTGCGCTGCCGGTCGTTGAAGTAGGCCGGGACGGTGATAACTGCCTTAGTCACCGGATGACCGAGATAGTTCTCCGCATCGCGCTTCAAGGCGGCCAGGATGAGGCTGGAAAGCTCTTCCGGAGTGAACGTTCGCTTGGAAATTTTGGTGGTCCATTCGGTGCCCATGTAGCGTTTGAACAGGCTGGCCGATCGTTCGGAATGAAGTACTTGATATTCCTTCGCGGCGGAACCGACGAGAACTCGTTCTTTTTCATCCAGTGCAACGACCGACGGGGTGAGATTCTGCCCGAGCGAATTGGGAATGAGCTTCGCGCCCTCGGGCGTCATAATAGCCACGGCCGAGTTGGTGGTACCGAGGTCAATGCCGATGATCGTATCCATAGGGCCGCCCGAATGAAGATTCGTTGGATTACTTCAAGTACGCGTGATTGCAAGGAGACAATCCGGGGCCGTCAAGTTCGCCGCTCGATTGTCTGGGACGCCGGTATACAGGGAGAGATTGGCGCGAAAAAATAACTTTTAGCGTAGGCTATGATGTTCCGGCTGGTCTAGCAATCCACGGGACCGGTTTTTAACGCGAGACGAAGGAGCCCATCTTCAACCCTGATTAATTTGCGGTTTCAAATTTATGAAGCACTTAACCACTCAGAACGGCGTCGAAGTGCGCTGCAGTAAAAAATTGAGAGGCTTCCGGGGCCAAGCAGCTTCAAAGCCAGTCCCCTACTGGTTAAATCCAAAGCCATTCAAATGCAGAGCACATGGAGAGCGCAGAGGGAATCAGATTGCGGGGGAGGATGTTTCGGACTCTTCAGAGAATTGAAAATGCGAAGCATTTTCAACACAGCGTAATCAGTATTCTTCGATTTCTCTGTGTACTCTGTGTTCTCTGCGGTTAAATGCATTTAAGAATCCTAAGCTCGGGGACTGGCTCCGGTTTCGTGCCAGTCGCCGAGGGAAGACAGATGGAAGAGAGGTTTGTCCGAGGCCCGCAAAGTTTAGGATAATCAATTGGGGACCGGCACCTTCGGAACCAGTCCCCTTCTAAGAAATTTGCTTTTTTGATAGGGATCAAACTATGCGGAGACGCCGTGCGTGTGCCCGGCGGTACCCGCAGCTTCACTCGACTGATGCAACGCCCCGGCCGTATTGCGCGGCGGATCCTCCGTTTGTAATTTAGCAACCTGGGAGGCGATTACTCGGTCCTCCACTGCCGGGAAGAGAGTCGCCAGCGTGGTGCTGATCTTGGCCATGGTGCCCACCCGTTTTTCACGCACCGGTTTCACGGCTGCGGAAAGAATTGCCGCCGCGACTTGCTTCGGATCGAGTTTGGGATCGGGCAGCGCCGGTTCATGTTCCAGATAGTTGCGGGCATGTTGAGGAAACGGCGTATTCACGGCCGTGGGCTGTATAAGAGTGATGGAAACCGGCGCTTTATCGACTTTCTCCACTTCCACTCGTAAAGCATCGGTAAAACCTTTCACGGCATGCTTGCTGGCGGTATACATTCCCAGAAGTGGTGTATACGATTCGGAGACTTCGCTACCGACATTGATCAGCGCCCCGCCATTTTTGCGCAGATGGGGAAGCGCGGCCCGACTGCCGTGCACCACTCCCCAGAAGTTGATGTCGAACAGTTTTCGATCATCGTCTTCATTGGTCTCATCCAGTCGACCATAAAGGCCCAGACCGGCATTATTGATCCAGGTATCGATGCGACCGAAGCGGGCGATGGCCTTTTCCGCCAATTGTTGCACCTGTTGCGGATCGGATACATCGCAGGTTACCGCAATAGCTTCCGATCCGAGACGAGCGACGATGTTTTCCAAGGCTTGACCGCTCCGTGCAGCAAGCACCAATTTTGCACCGCCTTTAGCCGCGGCCTCGGCTGTCATCAAACCGATACCGCTCGAAGCACCCGTTATCACGATCACCTGATCGGCGAGTTTTTTTAATTTCACACTCATGTCATCTCCCTGATGCTAAACTCCTGTTTTCCTCGGTCCGATTCCGAGAATCGCTTCCTTTAAAGATGACCTGCAAGCGTTAGGCCAAAGAAAATCCCCAGACGATTTTTAATCGATGAGTATTAGAAGACTCCGTAGGAGCGCAGCTGGTTGCTCAGGCGGGTGAATCCTGGTTATGAATTCGCAGGCTGTGCACGACCCGCCAACGTTTGGGAAGAGGCAATTCCAAGTTCACAACGGCTTCCGTCTTTTTGGCGGAGGGAGACCGACGGCAAATTTTCATCATTTTTTGACGAAGGTATTTGAGCAATTGCCGGGCCGAGACTCGCTGGTGAGCTTCTGCACGCGGTTCTGTCTCCAAGCCTTTCTTGCCCGACCAGTGAAGCATCACCCGGGCGTGACTGTTCGCTTCCAAGGCCTTTTTGCAGAGAGCCCGCAGATAATATTGATGGAACTCTTTCTCGACCTGTTTCTCCTGTTTGCGGGTTCGATTTCGCTTTTCCGTTCCGCCGCCGCGAGACCAGAAAAGATGATCGACCCTGAACATTTTTTCGCGATGGAGTTTGTTGAGAAGCCAATGAACATCGCGGACGCGAGCGGCCTTGAGAAACAGCCGCGGATAATATTTGATGCCGCTAGGGGTGAGACAGTCGGGAATCCAGAATTGTCGGCTGCGCAGATCCAAACCGATCTCATTCACCATATTTTCCCGTACGCCTGGTTGATCGATTTCCGTCCAGTTCATGACTCTAGCTTCCTGATCGAGGAGTTATCCGAAGGAATTTTTCGCAAATGGAATGCCACTAAAGGGTTTATGAACAGATTTTGCGTCTTTTTAATCCTTCTTTCCGGCATTGGAATTGCATTGAACTTCGAGGTTCGCCCTGACCTTGTTCAAGGATTAGAATTATGGCTACCACAATGCTGAATGTCGCCGCCAAGTCGGTTGCCGGTTCGGATAACCAGATATCGCAATCATTAAAAAGCCTCCCTCACCTCGATCATAATGTGGGTGAAACCGAACGTTGGCTCTCGGCCGCCGCGGCCGGATATTTACTCATGCACGGATTCGGGAAAAGCGGGCCGGGTCCGTTTTCGATTCTGGCCGGGGGCTTTTTGCTTTACCGGGCTACGACCGGCAACTGTCCCCTCTCGCAGGCGATGGGTTGCGCGAGTGGCGAATCGTGCAGTTCGCAGTCGGTGATCCCGGCGGGTGAAGGTTCGCGAGTCGATCAATCGATTCAAATTCGCAAACCAGTGGCCGAGGTCTATCGGTACTGGCGCAAGCTTGAAAATCTACCGCGCTTCATGTCGCATTTGGAACAAGTGAAGGAAACCGACGGTTTGCATTCGCACTGGGTGGCCAAGGCTCCGTTTGGGATGCATGTCGAGTGGGATGCGGAAATTATCAGTGACAAGCCGAACGAAACCATCTCCTGGAAATCGTCGCAGGAATCGGATGTGGACACGGCCGGTTCAGTGCGATTCCGATCGCTCGATAACGGCAACGCCACGGAGATTCAGGTGTCGATGAAGTACAATCCGCCGGCGGGACGTTTGGGCACGGCGCTGGCCAAGTGGCTGGGGGAAGACCCCAGTGAGCAGGTTCGCAAAGATTTGGAAAGCTTGAAGAATCTGATGGAGACGAACAGGAATAACTAGGCAAACAAAAAGGGGAGGGCGCCAATAATCGACCGCCCTTCCACCCAGCGGGCGAGGTGTTTATTCGGGCTTCTGGACTCGCTCGGCAATGTGCCACAGGACACCCGACGGATCAGAGAGATAGAGTACCCGCAACCCCCATGGCATCAGAGCAGGCGGTTTGGCCGTGATGCCGGGATACTTTTTCACCAATTCGATTTGGGTGATATGCGCCCACCAGGCATCGGCATTCTGAACCATCAAGTGCATCATGAAGTTGGCGGTGTGTTGCTCGACATGGAAATTCTGTAGTAAGAATCGACATGAGCCTATTTGAAATTCGGTAACTCCCTCACCGCCCCAGTTGAGCTGGAAACCGAGGTCGGTGTAGAACCGAATGGAAAGCGAATAGTCCTTGGCGGGAACGAATGCCTTCAGGTCGATCACATCTTTCGGTTCCATTGGGAAGTTCCTTGATTACTCGTTTCAAGAGATCGCGAACTCCATTTTAGAGGATGTTCCTGCCGCCGGGATGGTTTATGTAGGTTGATGGTCGAAGAACACTAAAGTCGGCCCCACTGGTGAAGTTCCTTCTTCAAGGCTGCGACGGAGCGATGGAAATGATAGCGAATGCTTGAAGAAAATGATGCGTGCCGCCATTGGAGCAGAGCCTCTCAGCGAAAACTAGCTTCTCCGCTACAGGTCATTCCAGAACTTACGGCGACCGATTTTTACTTTGAAAATCGTTATAGAGAATAAGGATACTAATTACTTATCCCAACGAAGATTTTCAACTCGACGAAACATATCTATGACCCAGCATCCTTTAACGTGCGGCTCCGTACTATAGCAATGCTCCAGGATCAGTTGGTTATCACATTTCGATTGAATCAGTTCAGTTGCCAGTGCGGGTAATTGTGCAAAGGATCGTTCCAAATAAATCTGTTCCGCCAGTTCAACGACGCGGGCCGACTTCCACTCTTCTTGAACAGTCAGAGGAGTGAAGGGATTGCCGACGATGTCGCGCAAGAAGTCACATTGGAGCGCAAGCTCCCGCTTCGCCATCTTTTCCCCAGCGGACTCCCGTACGGCGGCCACTGCCCAGCGACTCGCCTCGTACATAGCAGGTAAAAATGGAGTACGCATAGAATCATAGGCAGAGTCCACGCCGCTTGTCAGGTCAGCACAGGAGCGGGCGATCAGTGCCTTGGGCGAAGTATTCGCATAACCGCCTAATTCAGCGAACCAATTTTCCATTTCAACGCCCACGGCCAATAGTTGCGCGTACGTTGCCCGACCTTCTGAGAACTGTTCCACGCTCTGGATAGCTTTTAACCATCGAGGATCATCTACTATTGGCCCCAAGTGTCGACAGCACGCGCATCCCCAGAGCAGAAATTGATGATCGGTGGCTATCACGTAATTCAAAGGATCACCCGGTCCGCGCACACGATCTTTTGGCCCTCGAATATGATCGAGCATCGCACTCGGATCGGTGAATGCCATCCATTCAGCCTCTTTCAATTTTCACCTGCTTAGTTTTAAAGATCGAAGTTACTTTAGCTGTTAGCTCATGGATCCTGGGCAATTTTATTCCGCAATACAGCTTTGCTTATCGGGCAAAAATATTAATCCTTGGAACAAAAAGCATTTTCACTACTGAGTACACCGAGAACACGGAGAGTCTCTCGATTCTGGTAGCTAATCCTGGATGGGGTTGAAAATGCAATGCATTTTCAACAGCGAATTATGCAAATGTCTCAGATCGCCTCCCAAAAGAAAACACTCTCAGTGAACTCTGTGTTCTCTGTGGTAAACGATTTTATTCTCTTCTTCTCTGCGACCTCGGCGATCTCTGCGGTTAAATTCTTTCGCTATAAGTTGAACGGGGGACAGGCACCCCACCATTTTATCAAGCAATGTTTACCACCGAGAACACAGAGCACACGGAGAGTCTCTGGTTTCGGGGGCCTCATCCTGGATGGGGTTGAAAATGCAATGCATTTTCAACAGCGAATTATGCAAATGTCTCAGATCGCCTCCCAAAAGAAAACACTCTCAGTGAACTCTGTGTTCTCTGTGGTAAACGATTTTATTCGCTTCTTCTCTGCGACCTCGGCGATCTCTGCGGTTAAATTCTGTCGCTACAAGTTGAACGGGGGGACAGGCACCACACCATTTTATCAAGCAATGTTTACCACCGAGAACACGGAGCACACGGAGAGTCTCTCGATTCTGGTAGCTCATCCTGAATGTGGTTGAAAATGCAATGCATTTTCAACAGAGAATTGTGCAAATGTCTCAGCTCCCCTCCCAAAAGAAAACACTCTCAATGACCTCTGTGTTCTCTGTGGTAAACGATTTTATTCTCTTCTTCTCTGCGATCTCGGCGATCTCTGCGGCTAAATTCTGCCGTTAATATCCCCCTACTTCGCCGCCACGCGCCAGATACAGTTCGAGGCATCATCTGCGACCAACAGCGCTCCATCCTTGGCGAACGTTACCCCCACCGGACGGCCATAAACCTCGTCTTCATTTGCAATAAATCCGGTGAGAAAATCTTCTGCCTGGCCACTCGGATGACCTTCCTTGAACGGCACAAAGGCTACCCGATAACCGACAAATTGCGAACGATTCCAGGAGCCGTGCTGGCCGATGAACGCTCCCTGGCTGTAATGTTTCGGGAAATGGTCCGAAGTGCAAAAAGTCAGACCCAACGAGGCCGTGTGCGAACCGAGCGAATAATCGGGGGTAAGTGCTTTTGCGATGAGATCGGGACGTTCTCCCTTGCGGCGCGGGTCCTCATTGGCGCCGAAGTAACTATACGGCCAGCCGTAGAATCCCCCGGCTTTCACCTGCGTCAGATAATCGGGAACCAGTTCATCGCCCAACTCGTCGCGCTCGTTCACTACCGTCCAAAGCTTTCGCGTCTGCGGCTCCCAGGCGAGGCCGACCGGATTCCGCAAACCCCAGGCATAAACCCTCAGTTCAGTCCCATCCAGATTCATTTCCAGGATGTTCGCGCGTAATATTTCGTTTTGAGTGCCGTGCTCCCCCACATTACTGCCGGATCCCACAGTCACAAAGAGCTTAGTTCCTTCCACATTGGGAACTACATTGCGAGTCCAGTGGTTGTTGTAACCGCCCGTGGGCAACGCGTGCACTTCCATCGGCTTTTCGCGAATTTCCGTCAGCCCTTCGGTGTATGCGACCCTCACCACGGCATCCATGCAACCGATGTAGAGAGTATTTTTGATCAGGGCCATGCCAAAAGGATTATTCAAATCCTTCATGAAAATATGCCGGGACTGCACGGACTTACCATCCGGAGAAGGCCGTAACAGGGTAATGCGGTTGGCGGATTCACCGGCGGCTTTCGATTGTTTCATACCCTCTTTCACTTTTTCCGGGGCCTGTTTTTTGGGAGGCGTCCGGGCCTCGGCCACCAGAATATCGCCGTTGGGTAATACAGTGATCCAGCGCGGGCTATCGAGTTTGTCGGCAAAGAGTGAAACCTCAAAGCCTTCCGGAGCCTTGGGCATCTTCCCTTCCGGCCAGCCAATTACCTTGGGATGTTTCGTCACGGACGGGGTAGCGAATGGCTTGGGCAAGCTCGGCGGTTGTTGGGCGAAAAGCAGAACCAGCATTAGCGAAGCGTTCACGGCAATTACTCGATTTTTGGGGAAATAAAAAGGGCCGGGCGCGCTCGAAAGGCGCTGCGCAGTCCTGGGAACGCAGGTTATCAAAACGCGGTTTCCAAGAACTCGCCGGAAAAGAATCAGCGGGTGACCTGGGAACCGCGTTTTAAAAACTTATCTGCTATTTACGGGAATTACTACGGCCGTTGTTGGAACTCATTTTCTTGCGGGCGGCCGCGCGCTGCGGGGTTTCTTCCTCTTCCTCTTCTTCTTCCTCCTCTTCCCCTTCGGCTTTTTCGGCTTCGACGTTGATGACCGTCTCAGCAAGCTCCGTCAACTTTTGATCGGCCTCCCCCTCTTCATCCAACGTCTGCTGCAAAAGGTTCGCGGCATCTTCATAACCCAGCAACGTAGCGAAGGTTCGAACGCAGCCGTAGCCGGCCATTTCGTAATGCTCGACTCGTTGCGCGGCGGCAATCAGCGCGGCGTCCTTGACCGAAGGATCCCCTTTTTCCGCCAGCACTTCGCTTCCTTCGGCTACCAGTCCTTCCATCGCCTGGCACTTCTTCCCTTTACCGGAGATTTCGAGTTCGCCGAAAATTGTTTCCAGACGTTCCACATGCCCGCGAGTGACTTCGAGGTGTTCCTCAAAAGCATCCTTTAGTTCCTGGGCGGCCGCGGCCTTGGCCATCTTGGGCAGCGCTTTGAGCAACTGATTTTCCGCGTTATAAAGATCCTTCAACTGATCGACAAAAAGATTATGAAGTGTGGAAAGAGCCATGAATATTCTCCCGTGATACTTTTGAAAATCGTCGTTAACCCGAACTCTCGAGTGGAGAGAGCCTTTGCAATCTTCGTGCCAGCTAGCGTTGGTAGTTGGCGCCGAGCACCGGAACGGGATCGACATAGTTAGGGGTGACGGGATTGCTGCCGGGCGCGAGATGGGCCATATGCGTCGGCTTGACTTCGGTGCCGCGATGGGCCGCATGGACGCGTGTGAAGACCGCGCCGAACAGCACGATTTGAGAAGCGTAATAAACCCAGATTAGTATGATCACGAGCGAGCCGGCGGCCCCAAAACTCGAGGTGGTACTGGCCCGGCCCAGATACCAGCCGATGAGGAATTTACCGAGGCTGAATAGCCCGGCCGTCAGGAGCGCACCGATCCAGACATCGCGCCAGCCGATGTGCACATCGGGCAACCACTTGTAGATCATGGCGAAGAGCACCCCGAAGAGCAGAAAGGAGACGATCACATTCAGGTAACGCCAAAAGGTGGTCCCGCCGGGTAGGAGGGTGTTGAGTTCCGAACCGAGGGCCGCCAGAGTCGCGCTGGCAATCAACGAAACCAGGAGGAGAAATCCGGAGCCCAGCACCATACTCAGCGACAGAAAGCGCGCCCGGATCATTTCCCGGATTCCCAGCCCCGGTTTGGGTTTTACCCCCCAGACGGTGTTGAGCGCATCCTGCAATTGGCCGAAGACTCCCGCCGCGCCGAAAAGTAATGTGGCGATGCCGACAATGGTCATGCCGGCCCCTCGGCTCCCCTCGTTGGTCGCGAGGAGTTGTTCCACTGCCTGCGCAACGGGAGTGCCGACGGTGCTCCTTATCTCGCCGACCACCGCGCCCCGAGCCGCATCGGCTCCGAAAAGCAAGCTGGCCACGCCGATAACGATCAGCAACAACGGCGCTACCGAAAATACCGAATAGTAGGAAAGCGCCGCTCCCAATCGAGGAACTTTCGCGTCGCTCCAGACCGAGATCGATTCCCGGAAAATCGAATAAAGCGTTTTGAGGCTCATTTCAATTGGAATCGCAACTCCCGTGCCGACGATATTCGCTTCCGATATCCGTTCCCGATGCTCTGGCACATCCTTTGCATTCACTCACCGCAGGAACTGCTTCTTAAGCCTGACGAGAAGAGGATTACTGTGAATGAGCAAGTCCTTCGAATCGAATATCACCTTGACTCCAACGGCCTTGAAGGGGACATCGACCCCCTTACGACCCAGGAGGCTTTCACCGAGGCGCTGCGGCAGAATTTTCCTTCGGCCTCGGTTGATGTGCATGTCCATGAAAAGACGCACCATTCACGGAAGATTTGTCCCCCGTCGAAAGTCGTTTTCCGAGGGGGGACCGAATTGACTGGAGATGAGGCGATAAACCACTTCAAAAAGGCCATTCAAAACGTTAAGCCGGCCTATTACGAATAAGGATTTTTCATTTTCCGGCTTCCTCAAGGATTCAGAGGAACTCGGAAGACCTAAGAGCGTTTTTTGGATATGTAGGGAGGCTGCTGCATGGATAACACCGATCTGAACCTGAACCCGGTCACCTCTTCGCCCGCCCGCCGCCACACTTTGGGGCGAAAGCTGTTGATTGCGCTCTCTGTTGTAGTGATTATCATTGGCCTGCTCTATTTGGGATTACGCCTCTATTTGTCCTCTCCCGGTGCAGTGCGAATGGTGACTTCCAAACTGGAAGATACGCTCGGCGTGACGGTCCAGGTGAAGTCGGTTTCCGCCGGGTTTTCATCATCCACGGTCGGCGGAATTGCCATCAGTGAAGAGGATGGAGCCAACAACGGCAAACCTTGGGCGACCGCTCAGGAGGTTTCCACCGATGTCTCGCTGGCGAGTCTGGCTCGCGGCGTGATGCCCAGCAGCGTGACGCTGAAACAAGCGGAAATTGTTTTGCGCTTCGATTCCAAAGGAGTCATGCTCACCAAGTTTCCCGAAGGCGCCAACACATCGACCACTTCCCCGTCCAAAAGCTCCTTCGCGATGCCCGCAATCCGAATTGAAAAAAGCCAACTGCGAATCGAACAGGAAGGACATCCGACGGCCTTATTTGGCGGCGTCGATGGAGTGCTGAAATCGAATTCAGGAGCCCTCGTCCTGGAAGGCACCATGACCGATGAAAACTGGGGTCAGTGGAGACTGGCCCTGAATGTGGACATTGCTTCGCGTTCCGGAGAAGCCACGTTGCGCACATCCTCCGATGTGGAAGTCAGCGAGCAACTCCTGCGTTCGGTCCCGTTCATACCGGTCAACGTTTGGGATGCCGTGGTTTGGCGCGGACCTTCCTCGGTCGAGGTGCGCTTCGATTTAAAGCCGCAGTCGAAAACGTTCCATTATGCTGTAACCGTCCACCCCAAAAATGCGGAGGTTCATGTTTCGGACATCGACTTAATCGCGCATCGGGTCACCGGACAGGTGGACGTGGAAGATGGCATCGTCAACTTAAGTCAATTGAAAGGTCAGACTGCGCAAGGCGATCTGAATGTGGATGGCATTCTCGATTTTCAAAAGCAGCCAAATTCTTTGAAGGTCGGCGTCGATGCCAAAAATCTTCTGATCAAGGAACTTCCGGAGAATTGGGAAATCCAGAAGAAGGTCCCGGTGAAAGGCATCGGCGATGGCCGGCTGACGGGCCATGCCGATCTTCTCGTGAGCATCGGCAGCGAAGGAGTGACCACGGGCGGCTCTGGGACCGCCCAAGTGATTGTCCCGTCATTCGTCAGCGGACAGGATTTGAAGATCGATTTACGACTGGCGCCTCGGGGCCGTCGCTATGAATTTGGCCAGAAATCCACTTCCTCAACTGGTACCGACCACCGGCCAGTGCCCCTGGCCTGGCTGCACACGCTGTTAATGCAGCCGCCTCAAACCCCAGCGCCAAGCCCGAGTACAAAAGAACCGCCGAAGGCGAAAGACGGGGAAGACAATTATCTCAATCTGAATTTTGCACTGCGCGATGTCGATCTGGGCGAGTTGGTTAACAAACTGGAAGTCGGCACGCCCTTTAAGATTGGCGGTCGAATTACTTTTCAGGTGAAGGCCGCGATTCCCACTAATCAAGCCAGCGATTTGAAAAGTTATCGCTTCACCGGCACGGCCGATCTTCCCGAATTGAAGATCGAAGACTTGACCTTGAAGGAAGTCAAAGCGGAAATTCGCTATCGGGACGGGCTACTGACGCTGACCAATTTCAGCGGACAGATGCCGGAAAAAATCGCCAGCAAAAACGGCGGTTCGTTCCAAGGTACTGCCAGTCTCGGTTTGATTCCCGCGGGCGATTTGAAGGCCGATCTTCAGTTACGACAACTACCCCTCGACCAGATGCTCGGTCTGTTCCCAGCCTTTGCTCAAGGAGCCGAAGGGAACTTCACGGGTCAATTCAATCTAGCCGCTCCGGCCGGTCAACTGCGCGACCCGTCCAAATGGTCCGGGCAGGCGAATCTGAATTCCGAACAGGCTAAAGCCCTGGGATTAACTTTTCACAAAGTTCAACTCGCGGCTCAACTTGCCGAGGGTGTCTTGAATTTGAAAAATCTGAGCGGGGATATCGAAGAAGCCAATTTGAAAGCGACGGGAAATCTGCGCCTAGTCGATCAATATCCCTGGCAGGGACGCATTGAACTTCGCCATGCGGATCTGTCCGCTTTGAATAAGCTCTATCCCGATTTCCAACCCCCCGTTCAGCTTGCAGGGAAGCTGGAAGCACAATCCGATTTGAAAGGGACGCTGAACCCTCTGAATTATCAACTGACCGGTACCGGTTCGCTAGCTCAGTTGCAAATCGAAAAGTTTCCCGTCAATAAGATCGATTTCCACTGGAACGTCGATCCGAATCAACTTCGGTTGACCGAGATTTCCTCGCAATTGTTCGCGGGCACCATTGCGGGAGAAGCGGCTATTCCTCTGAAGCCGGAGGCGGCGGGGACCATCGATTTGAAATTGAAGAAAGTGAACTTGGGAAACCTTTCCCAAAGTGTGCCCACCACGGCGAACTTACGGCTGGAAGGACAGGCCGAGGGATTTCTCAAAGCTACCGTTCATCCCGTTAAAAATCAGGAGCCGCGACAAACCGAGCTGGATGCGGATATTCGGGCGGATCACCTGAAAGTGAGAGGTATTGCCGCCGACAAGCTGCATGCCACCGCGAAACTGCAACGGAGTATTCTCCAATACAAGCTCGAAGCCGCGGCCCTGGGCGGGACCATCGAATTGGATGGCCGATATCCCCCGACACCGGACGCCGAGACCAAAAAAGATCCCCAACAGCAAAGTCGATTGCAACTGCGCGGGCTACAACTCGCCCGGCTCTGGCCCGGCCTCGGTCTGAGCGATACGCTGAAAGGTCTTAACGGCGATCTGTATCTCGATCTTCCTTTCAACATCGGTGCTTCCGGGGAACCAACCGGATCGGGCACGTTACGCTTGGATCGGCTGCGCTATCGGGGCCGGGAGCTCACGCCGCGCATCAACAGTCGCGTCCGCTTTGTCGAATCGATGATTCGCGTGGAGCAAATTGAAGCTCCCTTCGGTACCGGCTTCGTTCGCGGTCTGATCTTGATCAACTACCGGCAGTTCGATCAGAGCCGGGCGATCTTGTCGCTCCGCAATGTACCGGCGAAAAATCTGCTGTTTTTGGTCCCGGATCTGGCCGACCAGATTGATGCACCGCTCGATGCGGAAATCCGCACTTCACTTGGCTCGGAAATTCGAGGCAACGGCACGCTCAGTCTGATGGCCGGAAAACTGATGGGCCAACGTGCCGGTTCGATTCGCCTGCCGTTGCAATGGGATTTTGTACCGGCGCAGCAGCGCGGCAGTTTTGCCGTTCGCGATCTGAGCGGTGAGATCGCGCAGGGACGATTGAGCGGTTCCGCAAGTTATGAATTCTTTGGCCATTCCGGAGGCCGGGCAGAAGGAGAGATCAAATTCCGCAACGTCAGTCTGCCATCTTTAACCCGCTCGGAAAATCTCGGCAGTCTCGGCGTGGGCAATGCCACTGGTCAATTTAGCTTCTCGGGTAGTGAGGTTCGATCGTTCGACGATCTAAAAGGTACGCTGACCTCGACACTGGGGCAGGCTCAGCTTTCCGAGATTCCGGTCTTGAAGGAAGTGTTACCTTTTCTCGGCCCTTCCGCTCGGGTGGCCGATAAACAGAGCGAAGTGAAAGCGACGTTATCTCGGGGTAACTGGCGAGTGGAAAAGCTGGCCCTGGTCGGCCAGAACTTGCAACTCTACGGAACGGGTACGGTTTCCAATTCCGGCCGACTCAATCTGGCAATGACGGCCAACACCGGCCGGTTCGATATCAGCCCGCTGGCATTGCGAGCATTCGGTATTACACTGCCGACTACTGTGGGGCCTATCCCATTAGGGTTGATCGTTCAGCTATCGTCTTTCCTTTCGAATCGAACGGTGAATCTCGAAGTCACGGGCACCCTCTCCCGGCCGAGCGTGCGCATCAAGCCGATCAGTCTGTTGACGGAGGAAGTCATACGTTTCTTTTTGAATCAGAACAACATCCCGTTGCCCTGATCTGCTCTGAGCCCGGACACGGAGGTATACCGATGGCAAGTCTCTCTGCACGGATTGTCGATTCCCTGTTGCGAATGCTTCAGGTCAACCGCTTGGGGAATCATTTTTTCGAGAAGCTGTATCCCTATATTTCCACCAATTGTAAACCGCTGGGAGGTCTGCGACGCCGGCACGAACTCAGCGAGTATTCTTTACAGGGCCGTCCTGTTTATACGATCCAGCCACGCGACCAGATAGCCTCTCGGCACGTTCTCTATCTGCACGGCGGCGCCTACTTCAATGGCTTTCTGCCAGTTCAGTGGCAATTCGTGGATCGACTGATAACTGCCGCGAACTGTTCCGTGACCGCCCCGGATACTCCGCTGGCGCCGAAGAGTAGTAGCCGGGATATCTTCGCCATGGTGCAGCCAATTTACGAAGAGTTGCTGCGCGAAGTGGGGTCTGAAAATCTGATTGTGATGGGGGATTCTTCGGGGGGTGGACTGGCTCTGGCCCTGATGATGAAAGCCCGGGATAAAGGACTGGACCAACCGAAAGATTTGATCTTGTTATCGCCCTGGTTGGACGTGACGATGACCAATCCGGATATCCCAGGTGTGGCCCAGAACGATCCTTATCTGGGTCTGAAGGCTTGCATCGTGGCCGGCCAGCGCTATGCGCAGGAGGATGATCCCACTGATCCCTCGATCAGTCCGATCTATGGAGATTTACGCGGGCTTTGCCCGATTCATTTATTCGTGGGAACGCACGATATAATGCTGCCCGATTGCCGGAAGCTGCGAAATCTCGCGGATCTCGCCGGTGCATCGCTGAACTATCGGGAGTATCCGAAAATGATTCACGATTGGATGATGCTGAACCTGCCGGAATCGCAGAATGCTTTGCAGCAGATCGTGGCGATTGTGAATTCGAACGGTGCTTAGCTTTGCAGCATGCTTTTATCAACAATAGAGAGGGAATTGCATTATCGTCCCACTTTTGGAAAGCCAAGCTTTCAAAAATGGAACTCAGTGGATGACCAGTGATGGTGGAGATTGATAACGATCCCGGAACCCCACTTGATAATTGGACAGTCTGGAGGATCGACGACCACGGCAACAAGTTCATCGTTCAAGAAGATTTAGCCAAAGTGGAGGCGAATCGACTTGTCGAGGAGTTCACGGCTCGGGGGCATAAGTAGGTGTATTGGATCGAGCGAGACAAATAAAGCGTAGGTGGGTACCAGATCCTGCAAGGCTGGGGACTGGCCTAGAAGATATCAATGCTCTCGGTGTGCTCTACGGTTCATGTTTTCTAAAACAATTAACCGCAGAGCACACAGAGAGCGCAGAGAAATACAAGGCCTACTAGACTGCTACTCCCTCACTGCTCTCCGTTGAAAATGCTTCGCATTTTCAACACCTCTCAAGCGATCCCTCCCGCAAACAGATTCCCTCGGTGTCCTCGGTGTTCTCTGCGGTTAAAATGCTTTTGTTTGAATTGAAAAAATTGCTACCAGAACCGAGCCTCAAGACTGGCTCCGATTTCCTCACTCCTCTGCGATCTCGCCAGAATCTGCGGTTCAAGTTCTCTCTAAAAACAATTAACCGCAGAGCACACAGAGAGCACAGAGAAATACAAGGCTTCTTAGACTGCTACCCCCTCACTGCGCTCCGTTGAAAATGCCTCGCATTTTCAACACCTCTCAAGCGATCCCTCCCGCATACAGATTCTCTCGGTGTCCTCGGTGTTCTCTGCGGTTAAAATGCTTTTGTCTTAATTGAAAATTAGATAACTGAATCGAGCCTGAAAACTGACTCCGATTTCCTCACTCCTCTGCGATCTCGCCAGAATCTGCGGTTCATGTTCTCTCTAAAAACAATTAACCGCAGAGCACACAGAGAGCACAGAGAAATACAGGCCTTCCTAGACTGCTACTCCCTCACTGCTCTCCGTTGAAAATGCTTCGCATTTTCAACACCTCTCAAGCGATCCCTCCCGCATACAGATTCTCTCGGTGTCCTCGGTGTTCTCTGCGGTTAAAATGCTTGTGTCTTAATTGATAAATTGCTACCAGAACCGAACCTGAAAACTGACTCCGATTTCCTCGCTCCTTTGCGATCTCGCCAGAATCTGCGGTTCAAGTTCTCTCGAAAAACAATTAACCGCAGAGCACACAGAGAGCACAGAGAAATACAAGGCTTCTTAGACTGCTACTCCCTCACTGCTCTCCGTTGAAAATGCCTCGCATTTTCAACACCTCTCAAGCGATCCCTCCCGCATACAGATTCTCTCGGTGTCCTCGGTGTTCTCTGTGGTTAAAATGCATTTTTGATTTTGGAATGACAGCCGCCCCAAAGCCGAACACAAAATTCTTCACCCACCCCGAATACTCGTCGACGAGATATCGAATCGGAACTCCGATTCCAACAACCCCGTAAACAGCGACCGGTGACGGAGATCCACACCGATCTGATCGAGATCGACAAAACGGCCCTCCGCATCGCAACGACCCGCCACCAGAAACGAATTACGCAAGGCCAAGAGTTCATCCAGGGCCGCATCTCTTTGACTGGAATCATCCCCATAATAGCGCGGGTCGATGATTCTCACCGCCGTGTCGGCCCCGACCACAAAAACAGTGCCCGGAAACAACCGGCCTTTCTCCAGAAATGTCGGTGCCTCGGTCACCAGCACCGGTGCATAGCCTTCAAACTGTTTTAATCGATGACGAATCTCACTCTCGCTGAGCGATGGTTTATCGACATTGGCCCGGCTCAACTCAAAATAGACGGCCTGGCCCAGACGTTGTTTCGCCAAATCCGCCAGCTTTCGATGCCCGGCATGCAACGGCCGAAATGAACCGGGAAACAACACCTTGGGAGTCGGCACTTCCTGACGAATCCGACCATCGAGATCCTGAAGATACCAACCGGCGGGCAGACGCTGTAGCGAATCGCTTGAAGAGTGAAGGACTTCGGCCTCTCGAAAATCAATTGCCAAACGCTCCGGCTGATCGAACGCTTCCAGTAGCGCCTGCAGGATGATTTGAGCGAGTAACTCTTCTTCTCCCGCACGGTCTCGCGCCCCTTTTTGCAGCACGGCAGAATATTCCCGAACAATGCCACCCTTTTTGATCGCCAGGAAAAAACGATGCTCACCCAGTTTGGGCCGGGAGGTGGCCAGGCTGGCGGTGCAACCCAGTCCCCAGTTATGTTCGTGGGGCTGATAGAGCCGGGCTTTTTGCAGAGCGCGCTCGGCCATGGCCCGGGCCGTGCCGGCGCTGCAGTATTGCTCCGGCGGATGACCCAGCCAGCGGTTCAGGGCATTTTCCGAATAAGGAACTATCGCTTCGAGGATGGTTTGGGAAGCGCCGGGCACCGTGAGAAGTTGCGAGATTGCGTTCGCGCCGCCGCCTGTGATGGCGAGGACGCCCGGATAAGCGAGGCTATGGATTTTCGAAATAATTTCGGAGGGAATCATTCATCGCCTCCGCGGAAATCAGGCGGAGGTGGTCTGATAGACGGAACTGATGTCGATCCCGGCGGGCGTCGGATCGTCATCGATAGTAATGACTTCAACTCCTCGCTCGGTGATAGCGACCGTGTGCTCGACGTGAGCGCTGGGCATGCCGTCTTTGGTGACGACCGTCCATTTGTCGCCGAGGATATCAACGTCAAAGCGGCCCATGTTCACCATCGGCTCGACGGCCAATACCAGACCCGGCTCGAGCTTGAAGTCGTTTTTCTTCACGAAATCCCGGCTGCAGTAGTTAGGAACCTGCGGATTTTCGTGCATGACTTTGCCGATGCCGTGGCCGACGAATTGCTGCACGACTTCGAAGCCCTGTTCTTTCACATAACTTTCCATCCGCATGGAAACTTCGGACCACCAGCGCCGTCGGCCCATTTCCTTGATGGCCAGGAGCAGCGCGCCTTCGGCGACTTTGATCAACCGGGCTCGTTCGCTTCGGATCTGCCCGATGGGAAGGGTAATCGCGGCATCGGCACACCAGCCATTGAGTTTGCAGGCGGTGTCGATCTTGATGATATCCCCTTCTTTCAGAATGCGCTGGCTGGGGATACCGTGAACGACCTGCTCATTAACCGACAGGCAGGTGACGGCGGGGAACGGCGGCATGCTATCGTTCTGGCCGGGGTAGCCTTTGAACAGCGGAATCGCGCCGTGCTTCGCGAAATGTTCTTCGACCGCTTTGTCGATCTCGATGGTCTTGGTGCCCGGCTTAGCCAGACCTCGGCAAATGCGCAGCGCCTGGGCCACCACTTTGCCGGCTTCCTTCATCAGACCGATTTCCTGGTCGGTCTTCAGAATGGGCTGAAATTTGGGGTTCGAACGGTGTTCCACGGTCGTTACTCAATTTCCGCGACTATGAACTGGAAGTTTTGGGAAGCTGCTTCAGGATATCCGCGTAGATCTCCTCGACTTCGCCAGTGGTCGGAACGTTTTTCAACAGGCCGAGTTTTTCGTAATACTCCAGCAGGGTGTCGGTATTCTGGTGAAACACCCGCAGGCGGGCACGGATGGTCTCTTCCTTGTCGTCCGAGCGAATCGTCAGCGGAGAACCGCAGCGATCGCAGATGCCGGGCTTGCGCGGCGGCCGGGCTGTTATATGGTACGGGGCCTGACAAGCGGGATTGGAGCAGATCCGCCGGCCGCCGATGCGCGAAACCACTTCCTCGTCGTCGATTTTGAAATTCAGAACCGCATCGAGTTGCACGTGGTGCTTTTTGGAAAGCGCGTCGAACGCGATGGCCTGAGCCCGCGTGCGCGGGTAACCGTCGAGCACGAAATCTCTGGGCGCATCGGGCGATTCGAACAGTTCCTTCACCAGATCGTTCACGACCGCATCGGGGACCAGATTCCCCACTTTGATAAAGGGTTCTGCCAGTTTTCCCGCGTCTGTACCGCGTCGAATGGCGTCGCGAAGAATGTCGCCGGTACCGATATAACGCAGTTTCAGTCTATCGGTTAGCAATTCGGCCTGGGTACCTTTACCGCTTCCCGGAGGACCAACGAGTACCAATCTCATGGGAGCGTGCCCAAACCTGACAGGAAGCAAAAAGCGAGGCTAAAATCAGCCTCGCCTACACCGTAATTTCATATGCGCCAAAGTTGGTCGGGCAAGTCTTAATCTTTTAATCAATCTTCGGTCAGACCGGGGTAGTTCCGCATAACCAGATGGCTGTTAATCTTGGAAATCAGATCGAGCACCACGCTGACGACGATCAGCAGACCGGTTCCCCCGAAGAAGCTGGCGATGCGATAATCGACGCCCAATTCGGAGGAGATAATCGTCGGGATGATGGCGATCACGGCGAGGAAGGCCGCCCCGACGTAGGTGATTCTCATCAGCACTTTTTCCAGATATTCGGAAGTGCTGCGTCCGGGCCGGTAGCCCTGGATGAAGCTGCCGTGATCCTTCAGGTTAGCGGCCATTTCCTTCGGGTTGAAAGTGATGGCGGTCCAGAAGTAGCAGAAGAAGTAAATCATGCCGACGTAGCAGATGTTGTAAACCCAACCGGAGTTCCGCTGGAAGTTTTGAGCCATTTCGCCCGCCCAATCGACTCCAGCATTCTTCAGAATGTTGAAGAATACGCTGGGAATGACCAGAAGGCTCGAGGCGAAGATAACCGGCATCACACCGGCCTGATTGACTTTCAAAGGCAGAAACTGGCGTGTACCACCGAAGACCCGGCGACCGCGAACGTGCTTGGCCGACTGGGTCGGAATGCGTCGCTGGGCTTTGGTAATGGCGATCACACCGACGATCACGGCCACAAACAGCACCATGAGCAGAATTAATTTTTCGAAGCTGACATCCCCGGTCGGGCTGCCCAGGGTGAACAGGCTTTCTTTCAGGCCCCCCTTGGAGGAATCCCAGGCCAGCGAGCGGATGGCATCGGGAATGCGGGCGACGATACCGGCCATGATGATCAAGCTGATACCGTTACCGATCCCGTACTCATCGATCTGTTCGCCCAGCCACATCAGGAACAGCGTCCCGGCCGTCATGGTAGTAACGGCCGCGAAGCCAAACCAGTAGAAGTTCACCCCGTCCGCATAACCCTCTATAGGCGAGAAGAGCGCGGCGTTGCCGCCCACGAAAGAGTGGACCAGAAGCATGGCCTGGATAATTGTGATCGGCACCGTCAGATAACGGGTATATTCGTTGATCTTTTTCTGGCCATTGGGCTCCTTGCGAAGCTTCTCGAGGTAAGGCGAGAGTCCCGAAGCCGAGAGGAGCTGAAGGATAATCGAGGCGGAGATATACGGCATGATGCCGAGGGCGAAGATGCAGGCGTTGCTGAGGTTACCGCCGGAGAACATCGAGACGAAGCCGAGGACCTGCGACAGGGGGGAGTTCGATTCGGCGGCCCGCTGGGCGAGTTTGACCTGATCGATCATCGGCAGGGGGATGCAGTAGCCGATGCGATAGATGATCAGAAACAGCGCGGTGATCATGATCTTCCGCGACAGTTCCGGAATCTTGAAGATGGTGAGCAGCTTACCCATCGATACTTCCTTGGTGCGAAATCCGGCAATCCGAAAACACAAGCGGAAGCGTCAGCGACGCGAAATTGCTTTCCGTCACCTTCGCTTCCGGTTCATTAATCCCTTTTCGAGGTCGGGCGAATTAATCCTTCGCCTTCTTCGGTTTCATCTTATTGCGAACCGGTTTTTTCGGCAGGGGGATCAAATCGGCCGTGCCACCCTTGGCCTGAATCTTCTCCAAAGCGGACTTGGAGAAGTAGTTGGCCCGAATGGTCAGCTTCTTGGTGAGTTCCCCATCACCCAGAATACGGACATGTTCTCGCGTTCTTGTCGCCAGACCATTTTCGCGAAGCGATTCGGCGGTCACGACATCGCCGTCATTGTAGACGATGTCCAGGTCGCCGACGTTGACGACGTTGGCCGTGGCGCGGAAGCGAGCGTTGTTGAAACCGCGTTTGGGAACGCGTCGGAACAACGGGGTTTGACCCCCGACGAAGGTGATACCGGGCAGCCGGGCTCCGGCGCTGGCGTATTGACCTTTGTGGCCGCGACCGGCGGTTTTACCCTGACCCGAGCCGACACCGCGTCCTACTCGCTTCTTCAGCTTTCGCTTTTGCGTGCCTGCGTGTACGTTTGTGAGATCCATTACAGTTCCACTCCTCGGAGACGGGCCACATCTTCACGGGTTCGCAGAGCTTGCAGGCCGCGAATGGTGGCTTTCACCAGGTTCAGCGGGTTCGTGCTGCCGTGCGTTTTGGTAAGAATGTTGCGAATGCCGCAAGCCTGGAGGACTTCGCGAACGCCTGGACCCGCTTTAACCCCGGTACCCGGACCCGCGGGAACCAGAATCACTCGGGAAGCGCCGTAGCGACCGACCACCCGGTGAGGGATGGTCTGACCCCGCATGGCCACTTTCTTCTGACGGCGGAGATTTTCCTGAGCTTCCTTCAAAGCCTTTTCGACCGAAGGAGGCACTTCGTTGGCCTTGCCGTAACCGTAAAAAACGCGACCGCTTTCATCGCCGACGACGACCAGAGCGGCGAAGCTGAAGCGTCGGCCCCCCTTCACAACGGTTGCGCAACGGCGGATCTTGACCACGAAGTCCTTGAGTTGGACTTCATTGCGACCGCCGTCCCGGCCTTCTCCGCGTTCACGAGCCATATTACTGAACCCTCAAGAAACTTATTCGTGCACTGAGCAGGTTAAGAGCGGTTGTTGGCCCCTAGCCCGGTTTAGTTGACAATCTTTCGTAGCGGGTAGCCCCGGAAGGCCGCCCGCAGAATTAAAACTTCAGGCCACCTTCGCGGGCCGCTTCGGCCAGAGCTTTCAAGCGGCCGTGATAGCGGTAAGGACCGCGATCAAACGCACAGACCTGAATTCCCTTGGCGGTCGCGGCGGCGGCCAGAGCCTTACCGACTTCGGTTGCGGCCTTGACGTTGCCACCGTAGGGCTTGCTCTTGCCGGCGGTGCTGGCCGATGCCAGAGTCAGACCATTCAAATCATCGATCAGCTGAGCATAAATGTGTTTCGCGGATCGAAACACGCTCAGACGGGGTCGTTCCGGAGTGCCCTGCACTTTCTTGCGAACGTGCTGCTTACGGCGGATCGACCGATGCTGTTTACGACGTTGAGCGTCCATATTTTCGCTTCACTCAGTTAGCCCACGACTGCAACCGCGGGTATTTCATTTCGGATATAGATTAACCGCCGCTGGCAAAGGACTTGCCTTCCTTGCGACGAACCACTTCGTTATCGTACCGGATACCTTTACCCTTGTAAGGTTCAGGTTTACGGGAAGCCCGGATCTCGGCGGCGAACTGTCCGACTTTCTGCTTATCGGAACCCGCGACCAGAATCACGGTCGGGTCCTTGGGATCCGGCAGAGTGACGGTCACTCCTTCCGGAGGCGTCAACAAGATTTTGTTGGCGAAGCCGACCGAAAGTTCGATCGATTTCTTGTCGACGATGCGGGCCTGATAACCCAAGCCTTCGATCTTCAGCTTCTTTTCGAAGCCGGTCGAAACGCCTTTAACCATGTTGGCGACTAGGGACCGGGTCAGGCCGTGCAGCGATCGATTGAGTCGTTCGTCGTCGGGTCGGGTGACCAGAATCGACTTGGCGGCCGCATCGAAGGCGACTTTGATGTTGGGGTGGTGCTGGAATTCCAGCTTGCCCTTCTTGCCTTCGACCGAAACCAGACCGTCCTTGATGCCCACTTTGACATCGGCTGGAACGACGATCGGCTGTTTTCCAATACGAGACATTTCAAACTACTCCTGTTCCCTTGGGGGGCGATCCGGGGGAAGTTAATAAATCACCAAACGTTGCAAATGACTTCGCCGCCGACGCCTTGAGCGCGGGCCTGGCGATCGCTCAGCACACCCTTGCTGGTGCTGAGAATGGAGATACCCAGTCCATCGAGCACGCGGGTCAGGCTGCGGGCGCCTTTATAGTAACGGCGGCCGGGCTTGCTGCTGCGGGCGATGTGACGAATCACTTTTTCGCCTTCGGGGCCATACTTCAGGAAGACGCGGAGAACGACCTTGGGGTCGCTGAAGGTGGCGCCGGGGGTGAATTCCTTGTGGCCGTCTTTAACGACGTAGGTGCCCAGCTGGTAATCGAGGATGAATCCTTCGTGCTTCAAAACCTGCGCGATGGCGGCTTTCAGCTTGGTGCCGGGCATTTCGGCCGCGGGACGTTCGATGGAATTCGCATTACGAATTCGGGTCAGCATATCGGCTATCGGATCGGTCATCATGGCTGTTTGCTCCTCTTACCAACTGGCCTTACGCATACCCGGGATCAAACCATCGCTGGCCATGTTCCGCAGACAGATGCGACAGATACCGAACTTCCGATACACCGCGCGGGGCCGACCGCACAGTTTGCAGCGAAGGCGAACCCGAATCAGTTCGCGGCCTTCCATCACCTTATGCTTGTCGCGCTGATCGGCCGGTTTGGCCATTTCGGCGCGGTGCAGTTCCAACGCTTTCAATTCGCGGCGAAACTTCGCTTCTTTGGAATTTGTTGACATCGATTTCTATCCCTGTAATCCCATCGGCAATCCGAAGGGCAGTAAATTCCACACTCGGCCCGCTTCCGAGAAAGCGGGGGCTGATATTAGACTTCCCGGAACGGCATGCCGAACAGTCGGAGCAGTTCGCGGGCTTCTTCATCACTGCGGGTGCTGGTGACGAAGGTGATATCCATCCCCTGGCTGAAGTTCAGCTTGTCGGGGTCGATTTCCGGGAAGATGGCCTGTTCGGAAACGCCGATCGAATAGTTGCCGTTGCCGTCGAAGCTCTTGGGGTTCACACCGCGGAAGTCGCGAATTCGCGGCAGGGCGATGTTGACCAGTCGATCCAGGAATTCGTACATCCGCTTGCCCCGCAGGGTGACGCGGCAGCCGATTTCGTAACCTTCGCGGAGGCGGAAGGCGCTGACGGCCTTTTTAGCTTTGGTGATCTGGACTTTCTGACCGGAGATCAGGGTCAGCTGCTCGGCGGCCTGCTGCATGCGATTCTTATCCTGAAGGGCTTTTCCCACCCCCATGTTCAGGACGATCTTCTGGAGCCGCGGCAGACTCAGAATATTCTGGCGACCGAACTTTTTGGAAAGTTCGGAAGCGATCTCTTTGGTGTAACGTTCCTGCAACCGAGCCATTGAGCTTTCTCCCAGGTCTTCGATGTCCGACCGAAGACCAAAAAGCGAATTACGCTAGATCAGACGACTTCCTGAGCCATACTGACAATCTTGTTGAAACTCGCTCGCAGTTCACGAGCGATGGCCCCGAAAATACGGGTGCCCCGGGGATTCAAATCGTTATCCAGCAGCACGATGGCGTTGCGGTCGAAGCGAACGTAAGTTCCATCGTCGCGACGGGTGCTCTTCTTGGTGCGAACGACCACGGCCTTGACGACATCGCCGGGCTTCACATCGCCGCCGGGAATCGCCTTTTTCACGCTGGCGACGATGACATCGCCGATGCCGGCGTAGCGTCGGCCGGTACCGCCGAGTACCTTAATGCACATGCATTCCTTGGCACCGGTGTTGTCGGCCACGTCCACGTATGTGTACATCTGAATCATGTCAACCTCATGCGATGGAGTCGGTATCGAACCGACGGGATCGCTTTATTTTTCAATCGTCCGCCGGGTCAGCGGCTTACAGTACCTTGGTCGTATCGGCGGGGGTGATGGTCACCTTGGTCGGAGCCTTGATAACTACGCGAACCAGTCGCCAGGATTTCAGCTTGGAGAGCGGTCGGCTTTCCATGATCTCCACGGTATCGCCGGTATGCGATTCATTGGCTTCATCGTGGACGTAGCAGACGGTACGGCGCTTGATGTACTTGCCGTACCGGGGATGCTTGTCCAGGCGCTGAATTTCGACGCGCCGAGTCTTATTCATTTTGTCGCGGGTGACCACGCCGACGAGGGTCCGGCGGGCATTACGTTCGGGAGTGGCAGTAGTCTCAGACATTATTTCGCGTTCTCCTTAGCCAGTTCGCGCTGCCGTTGTACGGTCTTGATGCGGGCAATCTGCCGCTTGTGATTTCGTATTTCACTCGGAGTTTCCAATCGGTCGGTGGCTGATTGGAAGCGGAGCTGGAACAGCGATTTTTCCAGGTCGCGAATCGTCAGCGTCAACTGTTCATCAGTCATCGCCCGGAGTTCGCTCGGTTTAGGAGCCTTCATGTTATCCAATCCCGTTGCAGCCTCATTCGGAGGCGGCCACTCGAAAAAAACACCGCCGACAGGCGGCGGGTCACAGTATTAGCTCGCCTGCCGGCCGATGAATCGACACCGGAAAGGCATTTTGTAGGCCACGCGGGCCAGGCATTCTTTCGCGGCGCTCTCGGGGAGACCGCCGATCTCGAACAGAATCATGCCAGGCTTCACCACGCAGGCCCAGTACTCCGGCTCCCCTTTGCCCTTACCCATACGGGTTTCGGCGGGGATGGCCGTCACGGATTTATGCGGAAAAACGCGAATGTAAAGTCGACCTTCGCCGCGGGTGAACTGGGCCGCAGTAACGCGGCCCGCTTCAATCGCTTCGGCGCTCAGCCAGCCACCCTCGAGAACCTGCAGACCGAAGTCGCCGTGGCTCACGGTGTTGCCGCGACAGGCGTTACCCTTGACGCGACCGCGCTGGCTTTTTCGATACTTTACGCGTTTGGGCATTAGCGGCATCGGTAGTCTCCTCAGTCAAATAGTCGCCGTTGTTAACCCACACTTTGATGCCGATATTCCCCTGGGCCGTCGAAGCTTCGGCAAAACCATATTCCACTCGGGCTCGCAGCATGGAGAGAGGGATGCTCCCTTCCATGGCTTTTTCGCAGCGGGCCATTTCAGCACCACCCAGTCGGCCGGAAAGCTGGAGTCGAACGCCTTTGGCGCCGCCTTCCATCGCTTTGCCGATCGCCTGTTTCATCGTCCGTCGGAAGCTCGCCCGCTTTTCCAGTTGCTCGGCGATTTCCTCGGCGATCAACTGCGGATCGGTTTCCGGACGATTCACTTCCATCGTCTTCACTTCCACGTGACGATGGATCAGTTTTTCCAGTTCGGTCGTCAGCTTGTCGATTTCGGCGCCCTTCTTGCCGATGATCACACCCACTCGCGAGGAGAAGATGTTGATCACGACTTTCTCGCGCGTCCGTTCGATGGTCACGCGAGCGATGCCGGACCGGCCGAACCGCTTCTTGATGTACTTGCGGATCTTGAAGTCTTCGACCAGCAAGTCCGAAAAATCTTTCTTGCTGGCGAACCACTGGCTGGACCAGCTCGTCATCACACCGACGCGGAACCCGGTTGGTCGAACTTTCTGACCCATATTACCCTCTTGCTCCCTGTTTCCGTCTAGCTCTCGGCTTCATCCGACAATGTAATGTGGATGTGAGCCATCCGCCGCAGAATCATGTTCGCACTACCGCGGGAACGCGGCATCATTCGCTTGAAAGTCGGGGCGCCATCCACGCGAGATTCGCTCACGACCAGATCTTCCACATCGCGGGCCCCGCGGTCGCTGGCATTACCCAGCGCACTCTTGAGGACCTGTTCCAACAGCCGAGCTCCCCGGTTCGGGAGAAACTTCAGCGATTGCAGCGCTTCATCGGCGGATTTGCCGCGAATCATGTCCGCGAACGGACGAATCTTTCGGGGAGTCATATCCGCGAAGCGATGTATGGCTTTGTAGTTCATAGTTCAGTCCTCGAATCCCGCTTCCGAAGCAGGAGATTCGCTTATTTGCCTGGGGCAGCCTTGGCCTTCCCACCACTGTGACCTTTGAATACCCGAGTCGGAGAAAATTCCCCCAACTTGTGACCGACCATTTCTTCGGTCACGTACACTTTGATGAAGTTTTTGCCATTATGAACTTCGAAGGTCACGCCCACGAAATCCGGCAAAATCGTACAGTCACGGGACCAGGTCTTGATCGGAGCTCGGGCGCCCGATTTACCAGTCTTCTCCACCTTCGCCAGAAGCTTAGGATCGAAGTACGGTCCTTTTTTCGATGAACGGCTCATGCCCGTCCGCCTCCCCAAAATCTTCTATTACCCCGAAAAAGGGGAAGAGAAGATGATATCGACCACATAACAGACCGGCGATAGCGCGCTTGCCGGATCGTTCTAAAATTTATTCGAATCACGAACCCGCGAACCGCGGTCCCGAACGTCGTCGTCGGATGATCGCATTGTTCGATGGTTTGCGCTTCTTACGCGTTTTTCCACCCTTCGCCAGCACGGCTGTCGGCGAACAGGGATTTCGACCCCCGGAGGTACGGCCTTCACCGCCCCCCATCGGGTGATCGACCGGGTTCATCGACACGCCGCGGTTGTGGGGCTTGCGACCCAACCAACGCTTGCGGCCGGCTTTACCCAGCGAGATATTCATATGATCCGGATTCGACAGCGATCCGATCGTGGCCCGGCAGGAAGACGGCATACGGCGGGTTTCGCCCGAAGGCAGCGTTACCTGAGCCCAGTCGCCTTCGCGAGCAGTCAACACGGCCGAACCACCTGCGGTCCGGCAGATCTGGCCGCCTCGACCCGGCTGCATTTCGACGTTGTGAATCGTCATGCCGACCGGAACCTTCTTCAGCGGCATGCTGTTACCCAATCGGGGTTCCACGCTCTCACCGCTGGCCACCGTATCATCCGCTTTCAGTCCGTTCGGGGCCAAGATGTAACTCTTGGTTCCGTCTTCGTACTGAATCAAAGCGATTCGAGCGCTTCGGTTGGGATCGTATTCAATCGAAAGCACCTTGGCGGGTGAATCGTCTTTCTTGCGCTTGAAGTCGATCAAACGCAACATCCGCTTGTGCCCACCCCCACGGAACCGGACACAGACCACGCCCTGGTTGTTTCGGCCACCGGACTTCTTCTTCGGGACGAGCAGTGACTTTTCCGGCTTATTCGCGCGAGGCGTTGTGCACTCGGCGAAGTCGCTCACGGAACCGGCACGACGGCCTGCGGAAGTCGGTTTGTATTGTCGAATGCCCATATAGCCTCTCTGGCTTAATGCTTTAGCTTTCCGCTAATTAGCCGTCAGTTTTCAGCGATCCGCTGTCCACTAACCGACTACTTTCTCAATCTTTGATCCAACTCATCAGGCAGTCCTGAACTCAGAGACTGCTCGCCGTCGATCGCTCTTAGAAGAACTCAATCTTGTCTTCTTCGTGGAGCGTCACCACGGCCTTCTTCCAATCGGGCTGCTGACCCATGGTCGTTTTGAAGCGTCGCTTCTTGCCGTGGCGAATCTGGGTGTTCACGCCGGTGACCCGGACATTGAACATCTGCTCGACCGCCCCTTTGATGTCCGTCTTGGTCGCTATCGGGCTTACCTGGAAGGTATACGCGTTATAGCGAGTGCTCTGGTGAGTTCCCTTTTCGGTCACCAGCGGTCGCAGCAGAACCTGATAGGGTTCGAGAACGACCCCGGTCGGTCCCGCCTTGGGAATCTTCCGCTTCTTGTTCTTTGGCCGATATTTTTTCGGTCTTGGTCGTGTGTTCATGTTCGATTACTCCCCGGCTTTCAAAGGCTTGGGATGACGAAGCGCTTCCAGCGCTGCCTTGGTCAGCACCAGGTGTTTCTTGCCCAGCACGGCGTGGCTATTCAGTTCCGTTGCCGGCAGAACTTTCACGCCTTCGATGTTGCGGGCCGACTTGTAGACGTTGGTGTCGGTTCCGTTGGTCCCGATCAGACACTTCGTAACGTTCAAGGTCTTCAGCAACGAGGCGATTTCCTTGGTCTTCGGGGCCGTCATGCTCAGTTCGTCGATGACGATGGTTTCTTTGTCCCGCAGTTTGGCCAGGATGGCCATTCGGGTAGCGATCTTGATCGCTTTTTTGGGCAGGTGATATTCGTAATCGCGAGGCTTGGGACCTTTAGCGGTACCGCCCCCACGTCGTTTGTTCGTGCGTTTGGTACCGGCACGGGCGTTGCCCGTACCTTTCTGTCGGAAGATTTTTTTGCTCGAACCGGACACTTCGCCGCGGCGGAGCGTATGGTGATTACCTTCGCGAAGATTGGCCTGGTACATCACAACTGCTTCGTGGAGCAGTCGGGGGCTGATTTTACCGCCGAATTCCTTCGCATCGACACTGATGGTGCCGACCGACTGACCCTGGCGGTTATAAACCGGCACTTCGATAGCACCGGTAATCAATTCCACGTGTTCGGACATATCCACTTTCCTTTCAGCCCCTTTGCATAGGCTGACGGTGGCGACAAGAGCCCCCAGATAAATTTCTGCAGGAGAAATTCACCCGTTTCGCTCGAGCTGTTGGAGGCACCGAGTCGAAATTTCCCCGGCAAACCTCTTTGCCTTTATAACTGGGGAATAAGATTATAAGACACTAACACCGAGTTTCAAGCAGCGCCTGGAGCGTTCTGCTGAGCCATAACCCGAATCTTGATATCCACACCGGGGGGAAGGCTGAGGCCCTTGTTCAGAGCTTCAATGGTCTTGCCCGTAGGCTGGAGGATATCGATGACCCGCTTGTGAGTCCGAATTTCAAACTGTTCGCGGGATTTGCGGTCGATGTGAGGAGATCGCAAAACCGTGTATCGTTCGATTCGGGTCGGTAGCGGAATCGGACCGTGGACATCAGCACCCGTCCGTGTGGCAGTATCCACTATCTCGGCCGCCGTGCGATCCAGCATTTCATGGTCGTAACCTTCCATGCGAATGCGGATTCTTTCATTCAAAGTCTGAGCCATTTGGAGCCAAATTCCAATAAATGCTTCAAAATATCGGAAACGGTAAGATAGAGCGCCGGGACTAGTGGACAATAGCGCACCTAAAAAAATCAGGAAAAAGCGCAACGGACTGGCGTTCGCAGTTCGGCAATGCTACCGTGAATGTCAGTTATCGGGAGATACGAGATGTACGCGATCGCAACCTGTTTGATATTCAGCTTTTGCACATTTTACACAACGGCCAATGGTAGCGATCAGGCGGCGCAACTCGTTAAGCAGCTGGGAGATTCGTCATTTCGCAAGCGGGAGCAGGCCGAGTCGGAGTTGTTGAATCTGGGGTCCGAAGCACTCCCGGCAATTCAAGCCGGAATCAACAGTCCCGATAAAGAAATCAGCGAACGCTGCAAAAAACTGCTGCCTCTGGTTCGCGGCGCGGATTTCAACAAAAAAGTTCGGGAATTTCTGGCCGACACCGAGGGAAAGAAAAATATCGTGCTTCCCGGCTGGAAGCGTTTTCAGGAAATCGCCGGTAAGGAACCGGGAGCGCGGGCTTTTTTCAGCGACATCGTGCTTAAGCATGCCGAGCAATTGAAATTATTGGAAAGCAATCCGCAGGAAGCTGCCCGAATTTACTTTCAATTGATCAGCCGGATCAACAAATTCGATTTTCGGGCCGGCGGATTATCGGCCCCGTTGAAAGTGCATCCGAATCCGCCGAGCATTTACGAATTGGCACTCCTGATGCTTTTGGACAGCGATCCAAAAATTCGCGATATCACCTATACGCGGGGCGACGATCCGGAATATCGGCTCGGCTATCTTTTCAGCCGGCCTTATGCGGAAGAGTACTTTTCGAAGAATGAAAATTCTCCACTATTTCGCAAGCTTTTCGCCTACTGGTTCGACAAAACCCTCGAACACACTCAAACCAACGGACAGGATAAAACCGGCTTCGAGGATATTGTGGAAGCCTGCTGGCTGCACGATTTGAAGGAGGCCGTGCCGCAGCTGAAAAAGCTGCTCGCCAAAACCGATCCGGATGCGGATGAACTGGCCGGGGCACTTCAGGCTTTCTCCAAGTACGGCACCGAGAAAGACCTGGAGTTGTTGAAGCCTCTCTTGAAAAATGAAAGTGTCTGCGCGAGCATCGATGTCCCCAAGGAAGGACATTATGAAATTCAAGTTCGGGATGTGGCTTTGGGGGTCTCGATCTACCTGAGCAAGCGAAACCCCAAGGATTTTGCCTATAAACGTCTGCCGGAGAAGCCGTCCGACCTGACGCCATTAACATTTGGATTTCGCAATCCGGACGACCGGGCTGTGAGTTTCAAGAAATGGCAGGAGTTTGTCGGGAAGAAGTAGAATTTTTGAAGTTCCGCAGGCTTTCAAAGACGTATCCGATTAGCGACGCCCTGGAAGAAGCGCTCTACCTCGATCACGTCCGCAAAGCAATGTAACATCTGTTTTGCAAAGCAATCCCGTGAATAACGCATCTACTGATGTGTTATTCAGCGGGCACGCCCTCATTTTTTGCTCATAATTTGGTGCTGGCCCTACTCAAATTATTTGTACGCCGCGGCGGTACGTTCTCCACTTTAATGGGTTAATTTGAAGTAGGCTGCATTAGCCCGCAATAAATGCTTTCGAGTCGATCCCATGAACACACGAAAAATACTCTCCGGCTTGGCTTTCGGCTTACTCCTGGGCGGCGTTCTCTGGTGCTCCACGACCGTGGACGCCCAGGACCCCAAACAGGACAAGAAAGCCAAGAAGGCCAATAACAAAAAAGCCAATGTTGAAGCCCGGGAACTCACCCCCAAGGCCGATGCGGCCATGATCACTGTCTCGGCAAACCCTTCCGATGTTGCCGTTTTTGCCGGTAAAATCGACTCAATTATCGACTCCAAAATGCGGGAAAAGAGTCTGACGGCCTCTCCCACTTGCTCCGACGAGGACTTTATCCGCCGGGTTTCGCTGGATATTACCGGCGTCATCCCAACCGCCGATCGAGTTCGCCAGTTTGTGGATGCCAAAGAAACCGATAAGCGTTCTCAGTTAATCAATGAACTGCTGGAAAGTCCCAAGTTCGGCACCCATCAATCAGATGTCTGGCAAGCTCTGCTTTATCCTCGCGAGAGCGACAACCGGTTCGTCCCCAAAGAGTCTCTGGTGGATTGGTTGAAGACCACCTTCAACGAGAATAAGCCTTGGAATAAAGCTGTTTACGACCTGTTGACCGTGAGCGGAAATACAGAAGAACATAAGGAGGCCGTCTACTTCCTGGCCAACCGCACCGTGGACAAGATGACCGATAATGTCTCCAAGGTGTTTATGGGTCTGCAGATTCAGTGTGCCCAGTGCCACGATCACCCGTTCGCCGATTGGACCCAGAAAGATTACTGGGGCCTCGCTCAATTCTTCATGAGGGTGCAGACCGGCAATCCGCAGATGGCGGCCAAGAACGGTAACCCGGTCAATGTGAATGAAGTTTCGGTAGTTCGCCGCAACGATAAGGTGAATCCCTTGCCCGATTCCGCCAAGATGGTGGCTCCGAAGTTTCTAGGTGGCAAGGAACTGAAAATCTCGGCCAACGATCCGGGCCGACCGTATCTGGCCCGCTGGCTCACCTCCCCTGAGAATCCCTACTTCTCCAAGGCTATGGTGAACCGACTTTGGTTGGAATTTTTCGGGCGGGGCATTGTCAATCCCGTCGATAATCTCGATGAACAGGACAAATCGACGCATCCCGAACTGTTGGATATCGTCGCCAAGGAATTCACGGCCAGCGGCTACGACATCAAGCACATGGTTCGGATCCTTTGCAACACCCAGGCTTACCAGCGCAGCAGCAAGCCGACGGACAACAACACTAAAGATCGCGATTACTACAGCCACAGGGCCATGAAGGTCATGATGCCCGAACAGCTTTTCGATTCCCTGGCTCAGATAGTCGATTTGAAGAACGAACGAGTGGCGGGCAAGGGGGCCGCGATGAAACCGGTGAACGCCAACACGCTTCGCGATAATTATGTGCTGTTCTTCAACGGCTCGGATTCGATGAAGCCGGTGGATTACGAAGCGGGCATTCCCCAGGCCCTGCGACTGATGAACAACAACCGCCTGAATCCCCGCTCCGTTGCCGACCGAATCGCCAAGGCTTCCAGCACTGTCGAACAGGGCATCGAACAGCTTTATATGACCACGTACGCCCGGAAGCCGACGGCGGCCGAAGAGAAAAAGATGAAGGAATTCATTGCGAAAACCGCCAGCCGCACCGAAGCGTTTTCCGACATCCTCTGGGTTTTGATGAACTCCAGCGAGTTCACCTTTATTCGCTAAATACAACCGGTTTTTAACCGCTTACCGCACAACAGTAACGAGGCCAACTATGTTTCCTCTCAATTATCTGAACGACAAATCGCGACGCGATTTTCTGAAATTGACCTCGGCCGGTGTCTTCGGGGCATCGCTCTCGGGCTGGATGAATGTCCTGGCCGCCCGAGCCGACGAGTCCAAGCCGACTAAGGGCAAAGCCAAATCCTGCATTCTGCTTTGGATGGACGGCGGGCCGAGCCACAAGGACACATTCGATTTGAAACCGGGCAGCAAGGGAGCGGGCGATTTCAAACCGATCAAGACTTCCGCGAGCGGCATCGAAATCTCGGAGCATTTTCCGAAACTGGCGCAGTGGATGAATAAGGCCGCGCTGGTTCGCGGTATGAGCACGCCGGAAGGAGCCCACCCGCGAGCCAAATTCAATCTGCACACCGGCTATCGCGAAGGACAGGGAGGCGTCGATTATCCCAGTATCGGGGCCATCGCTTCGATGGAACTGGCCAAGAAAGAATTCCCGTTGCCGAACTACGTTGCGATTGGCGGCCGGAGTTTCGGCTCCGGTTTCCTCGGGCCGAAATATGCTCCCCTGATCGTCGGCAATCCCGATAAAGGGGTGGAAGATCTGAAATCGATGGTATCCACAACGCAATTTGATCGCCGCGTCGGGTTGCTGGAAGAAATGGAACAATCGTTCTTCGGCAATTATCAGGCAGACAACATCATCGATCACTCGGTGAATTACCACCGGGCCGTCGAGATGATGAAATCGAAGGAAGCCAAAGCCTTCGATCTCTCCAAGGAATCCTCGACGGTTCGCTCCGCATATGGTTCCGGCACTTTTAACGATGGCTGCCTGATGGCCCGCCGTCTGGTGGAAATCGGTGTGCCGTTCATCGAGGTGACTTTAGGCGGATGGGACACTCACCAGGACAACTTCGACAAAGTCAAAAATCTCTCGGGCCGGGTCGATCAGGCCGTGTCGGCCCTGCTGAAGGATCTCACGGAACGGAGACTTCTCGATAGCACGCTGGTGATCTGGATGGGCGAATTCGGTCGTACGCCGGCGATTAACACGCGCGGCGCCAAACCGGGTCGAGACCATTATCCGAAAGCCTGGAGCCTGATGATGGCGGGCGGCGGAGTGCCCGGCGGTCAAGTGATAGGGCGCACCGACAAAGAAGGGGCTATAGTTGAGGAAGGAAAGACTTCCGCCGTCGATTTTCTGTCGACCGTCTGCACGCTGATGGGAATCAACTACAAGAAAGACAACACGACCCCGAATGGCCGACCCGTTCGCGTGGTGGATAAAGCGGCGGTGCCGATCAAGCAGATCGTCGGGTAGTGCCCTCGACGGTTTGCCACAAGCACAGCTTCTGAATTTTGAGGTTTCGAACCATGCGATTCGAACTGCGATTAACGGCCTTTATGACTGCCCTTTTGCTGGCAGGTTGGGTGATCGCGCAGGAGCCGCGCGATCCCGGGCCGATCTTCAGGAAAATCGACAGTAATTCCGACGGCAAACTTTCGCTGGACGAATTTCGCAAACTGGTCGAAAACAACCCTCGTGTCAAAGACAATCCCGCTCTGGCAAAACAGATCTTCGATCGCCTCGATACCAATAAAGATGGTTATCTGTCGCTCGAAGAATTCAGCAAAGCCCCATTCCTGCAAGGAAACGCCAAGGGACAGTCTAAAAAAGGCGTTAAGCAGGAGTCCTCGACCAAAGCCAGCGACACCCCGCCCTCCGCGGAACAAGTCGCTTTCTTCGAGAAGAAAATTCGGCCGGTGTTGATTGCCGAGTGCTATTCCTGCCATGCGGCGGACGCCAAGAAAATCAAAGGCGGCTTGCTGCTCGATACTCGCGAAGCTACCCGCAAGGGCGGCGATACCGGCCCGGCCGTGGTTCCAGGCGATTTGAATAAAAGCCTGCTGATCAAAGCCATTCGCTATAACGATGAGCATTTGCAAATGCCGCCCAAAAACAAGCTCTCTCCCGATGTGGTCCAGGATTTTGAAACCTGGGTGAAAATGGGAGCGCCCGATCCGCGCGATGGGGGAGCGAAAGCTGCCCGAACGGAAATCGACATCGAAAAAGGCCGGCAGTTCTGGTCCTTCCAGCCGCCGAAAAAATCAGCGGCTCCCCAGGTCAAGGATTCGCAATGGGCGAAAGAGGATTTAGATCGGTTCGTACTGGCCGGGCTGGAAGCCAAGGGGCTGAAGCCGGTGGCGGATGCCGAACCGGCCACGCTGTTTCGCCGCTTGCATCTGGATCTAACCGGGTTGCCGCCCGCGCCGGAGCAGGTGAACGCATTCCTGGAGGCTTATGCGTCGAAACCGCAGGCCACGCTGGAAAAGACGGTCGATGAGCTGTTGAACTCCCGGCACTTCGGGGAACGTTGGGCCCGGCACTGGCTGGATGTCGCCCGATACGCCGAATCGACCGGCAAATCGGTGAATATCAACTATCCCTTCGCCTGGCGCTATCGGGATTATGTGATCGAGGCTTTCAACGCCGACAAGCCGTACGATCAGTTCATTCGCGAGCAGATCGCGGGCGATCTCCTTCCCGCGACCGACGAGAAAGACAAAGCCCGCAAGACCGTGGCCACCGGGTTTCTGGCCCTTGGCACCAAAACGCTGAATGAAAGGAACCGCCTGCAATTCGAACTCGATGTCGTCGACGAGCAGATTGACGTCGTGACGCAGACTTTCCTCGGAATTACCGCGGCCTGTGCCCGCTGCCACGATCACAAATTCGATCCCATTCCCAGCAAGGACTACTACGCTCTGGCGGGGATTTTCCGCAGCACGGAAACCTGCTACGGAACTGTCACACTCATTCAGGCCCGTTATCCGTCTGCCTTGATTCAACTCCCCGCGAGTGTCGATCTTCCCTCCGGTTTGCCGCCGTTGAGCAAAAGCGAACGAGAGACTATAGAGAAGCAAATCAAGGATTTTCGGGCCGATCTCGGCAAGGGCCCGCTCGAGCCGGCCACTCTCCGGGCTCGAACGCAAATCGCGCTACTGGAAGCGAAGCTGGCGATGTATGAAAAGGACGGGACACCCAAGAAGCAGGCCATGGGCGTTCGCGAAAAATTCCGAACGGTGGACAGCCCGGTTTATAGTCGCGGTGAACCGGAACATCCGGCGGAAGTCGTCCATCGGGGCGTGCTACAAGTTGTCAGCAAAAGTATGCCGACCATTCAAAAAGGAAGCGGCCGTAAAGAATTGGCCGATTGGATCGCTTCCTCCGATAATCCGCTGACGGCCCGCGTCTATGTCAATCGCATCTGGCTGCATCTCTTCGGACGCGGCCTCGTCACCACCTCCGATAATTTTGGGGCTACCGGTCAGGCGCCGAGTAATCCGGAATTGCTCGATTACCTGGCCCTGCGCTTCATTAAGGAAGGCTGGAGCACCAAGAAGCTGATCCGCGAACTGGTGTTGAGCCATACTTATCAACTGTCCAGCAAGTTCGACGCGAAAAATTACGACCTCGATCCCGATAACGTGCTGCTCTGGCGGATGACGCCGGCCCGGCTCGATGCCGAAGTACTCCGGGATGCGATGCTGACGGCCAGCGGTTTAATCCAACTGGCACCACCGCAGGACTCTCCTACGGCCCGCGCCGGGGAAGGTTTCGCCATCGCTCGGAGACCGGGAATTTTGGGAGTGCAGGGACAGAACGATTCCCACCGTTCGATTTATCTGCCGATCATTCGCGACAATTTGCCGGAGCCCTTAGCACTGTTCGATGCCGCGGATGCGAGCATCGTAGTCGGCGAACGGGCGAACACGACCGTCCCGGCGCAGGCTCTTTTTCTGATGAACAGTCCTTTCATGATCCGGCAATCGGAAGCTCTGGGGGATCGTCTGCTCGCGGCCAGCACGACTGACAGCGATCGGATTCGCCAGGCTTATCTGATGCTGTTCAATCGCTTGCCCAACGAAAAAGAAATGGCCTCGGCCGAGGAATTCATCCAACAGTACGGGAAGTCAAAGAAAGCTCGAACCACCTGGGCGGCTTTTTCTCAGGCGATGTTGGGTTCGGCCGAGTTTTTGATGCGAAACTAGAGGCCTTGCGGGAGAATCGACGATGTTCCTGAATCGACGGACGCTATTACAGACCACCGCCAGCGGCTTCGGATATATGGCTTTTTCGGCGCTGGCCGCGCAAGCATCGGCAAAGGACAACAAGAATCCTCTCGCCCCGAAGTCGCCGCACTTCACGCCTAAGGCCAAGCATGTGATTTTCCTCTGCATGGACGGCGGTCCTTCGCACGTCGACACCTTCGACTACAAGCCGAAGTTGCAGTCCGATGACGGCAAGCCCTACAGCCGCGGCCGCTTCAACGGCGCCAAACTGCTCGGTTCCCCCTGGAAGTTCAAAAAAAGCGGACAGAGCGGGCAGATGATTTCCGAACTCTTTCCGCATCTCGCCCAGCAGGCCGACGATCTGTGCATACTCAACGGTATGCATACCGATATTCCCAATCACCCGCAGGCATTTTTGCAGATGCACTGCGGCATCTTCCAGTTTCCAAGACCTAGCCTCGGTTCCTGGGTGCTGTACGGGTTGGGCACGGAAAACGAGAATCTGCCTGGATTCATTACAATTGCTCCACCGCCTACCAATGGTGGACCAGCGAACTACGGAGCCTCGTTTCTGCCGGCCGTTTATCAGGGTACGAAGATCGCCGGGAATGGCCCGCGGCAGTTCGGCGAGGACGCCAAAGTCGCCAACATCGAGAACTCCAAACAATCGGTCTTCGCTCAACGGCAGCAACTCGATTTTCTGCAATCGCTAAATCGCAACGCACTCGATCAGATGGGTCCGAACCCCAACATCGAAGGCCTCATTGAATCGTACGAACTCGGTTTTCGCATGCAGGCCGAGTTGCCCAAGGTGATGGATACCAAGAACGAATCACAGGAAACCTTGAAGCGTTATGGCATCGGTGAAGCGGAAACCAATGTCTTCGGCAAACAGTGCCTGATCGCCCGCAAGATGGTCGAAGCGGGGGTTCGCTTCGTGGAAGTGACCAAGCCCGCCTGGGATCAGCACCGAAACTTGAAGAACGATCTGGCGGCGAATTGTCACGCGGTCGATCAACCGGCGGCCGCTTTGATTGCCGACTTGAAAGCTAGAGGATTACTGAAAGATACCCTGGTGATCTGGGGCGGCGAGTTTGGCCGTACTCCGGCCGCGCAGGGGAACGATGGCCGGGATCACAACTCGAAGGGTTACAGCATGTGGATGGCCGGGGGCGGCGTCAAAGGTGGCTTAACCTACGGCAAAACGGACGACTATGGCTTTGAGGCGGTCGAAGGAAAAGTTCACATCCACGATTGGCATGCGACGATACTGGCCCTGCTGGGATTGGACCACGAGAAATTGACCTGTCGCTACGCCGGGCGGGAAATGCGACTGACCGATACCAAGGGAACGGTAGTGAAAGCCATCATGACCTGACTATTAGCGGCGCATCGCTAGATGCGTTAGCACAAAACGCATCTCCGGAAACCCTCCGATGCGTCGCTAATAAAAACGCGAGTCGCTAATAAAACGAGAGTCGCTAATAATCAGCCGGCAATCAGCATGATCAGAGACATCGCCAGCATCAGACCATCTTCGATGATGGTCACGTAACTCATCGGTAGATTGAAAACCGTCCCCAGGCAGGCGCAGCGAATCTTCTTTTTATTCAGCACCGTTTGCAGCACACCCACCAGACTAATCGCCATCACGAAAAACGTGATCAGATTCACATTCACCGGAGTTATGGGCGTATCGGCCAGGTAAGCCAAGCCTAACCCGAGTTCTATGAACGGATAAACAAATCCGTATGCGTAAATTCGATGAGCTACGATATCGTACCCGGCATAGGCATCGGCGAACGCTCGCAGATTCAGCAATTTAAAGAAGGAAAAGACCAGAAAGAACCCGGCCATGAAATTCCGCATAGCCCGCATCGGCTGCCAGTGACCGGCAGCAACTTCCAGCGCCGCTACACCGAGGAGCAGATAGCCGAGAATGAGAATTAGCGGCAAATAGGTCTTTGCTCCCGGTTCAGGCAAGGCAGGCGCTACGGGTGTGACGGCTTCGGAAACCATCCCCAACGACAGGGAAGTTGGTAATTCCTTGAGCACCGCATAACCGGCGGCGCTGACTCGCTCAGGGACCTGAGCCAGGACGCTCTCGTCCCCTTCGACAGTTAATGTTTTCTGGGTCGAATCGACATCTGCCGACCAACTTTTTAGCCCGGGCAGACTTTCGAGATGCGGCTTCAAGGTCGAGACGCATCCGGCACAACGCAGATTGGTTTGGTATTTTCGGATCATACTGTCATTCTACGCCGATTAGCGTTGAACGCGAGCAGATCCACCTTTGGCGAAGGCTTCCACTTCCTCGAGTTTCGCCATGGTGACGTCGCCGGGGAAAGTGGTGAGCAAGGCTCCGTGAGCCCAGCCGAGCCGCAGGGCTTCCTCGGGCGAACGGCCCGTGATCAAACCATAGATCAGACCGGCCGCAAAGCCATCGCCACCGCCGATGCGGTCGTGAACGTCCAGGTGCGTTGTCGGACTGATGTAGCGATGCCCATTGAGCCAGACGACTGCAGCCCACTCGTGGCGATTGGTGGAATGAACTTCTCGAAGGGTGGTGGCCACGCCTTTGATGTTAGGGTATTTGTGAACCACGCCGTCTATGGACTTGAAGAAAACCTCAGGATCGAGTTTCGAGGTTGCATGGACATCCGGCCCGGTGATCCCAAGACCTTTTTGCAAATCCTCTTCGTTACCGATCAGCACATCGACATTTTCGACAATTCGGCCCATAACCTCATGCGTTCTTTTCAGGCCTCCGATGGCGGCCCAGAGTTTGGCCCGGTAATTCAAGTCGAACGAGACGATCGCCCCGGCGGCCTTGGCGGCCTGCATGCCTTCGATAATCAGTTCCGCGGTGGTCTCCGAAAGGGCCGCGAAAATGCCACCCGAGTGGAACCAGCGAACGCCGCTGGCGAAGATCTTTTTCCAGTCGAAGTCGCCGGGCTTGAGCAACGAGCCGGCTTCGTTGGATCGGTTGTAGAAGACGACCGGCGCTCGAACGCCGAGACCGCGGTCGCTGTAGACGGTGGCGATGTTGGGGCCGCGCACGCCGTCATGGTCGAACCATTTGTAGAACGGGGTTACGCCGGCTTCGCGAACGCGGGCCTGCACCAGTTCGCCGATGGGATACTTCACCATGGCGGTGGCGACGCCGGTCTTCAGGCCGAAGCAGTCGGCCAGATTGGCCGAGACGTTGTATTCACCGCCGGAGACGTGAATATCGAAAGAACGGGCTTTGCGAAACGGAATCAGACCCGGGTCGAGCCGGTGAACTAAAGCCCCTAGAGAGAGAAAATCGAGTTCGCAAGCATCGGTCCGGATATTCAGTGAGTTCATGGTTATCTCGAGAAATCAGCCAACGGATTACCAGCCGTTCGTGGCGAAATTATAGCCGAAGATTGGTATAAGCCCAGACCAGTGGGAGCCCGGAAGACTCCCTTCGGGCCACTTAGAGAATGAATTTGCTCAAATCTTCGCGTTTGACGATTTCACCCAGTCGGCTTTGCACATAAGCGGCATCGATCACCACCCTTTTATCGGTCAGGTCGGAACCTTCGAAGCTGATTTCTTCGACGACACGCTCCAGAATCGTGTGCAAACGGCGGGCGCCGATGTTCTGGTGGGTGCGGTTGACTTCGTAAGCGATCTCGGCCAGGGCTTCGATGCCATCCTGGGTAAATTCGAGTTGAACGCCTTCGGTACCGAGCAGTTGAGCATACTGTTTCGTGAGAGCATGCTTCGGCTCGGTCAGAATCCGCAGAAAATCGTCGCGGGTGAGATCGGTCAGTTCCACGCGAATGGGGAAGCGGCCCTGAAGTTCGGGCATCAGATCGGCCGGCTTGGAGACGTGAAACGCCCCCGCCGCCATGAAGAGAATGTGATCGGTGCGGACCGCGCCGTTTCGGGTGCTGACCGTCGTCCCTTCCACCACGGGCAACAAGTCACGCTGCACCCCCTGTCGAGAGACATCGGGGCCATGGGAGGAGGAAGGACCGCAGACTTTATCGATTTCGTCGATGAAGATGATGCCCGAATTCTCGGCCAGATCGATGGCCTTTTCGTTAACCGAAGTCCTGTCGATCAGAGCTTCGGTTTCCTGTTCCATGAGTACTTTGCGAGCTTCCGCCACCGTGAGGGTGCGATTCTGGGTGCCCTTGGGCATCATCTTTTCGAACATGTTCTGCAGATCGACATCCATCGATTCCATGCCCATATTGGAGAAAACCTGCACGGGCACCATCTTCTGTTCGATGGACAGCTCGACCGTTTTCTCCTCGTATTCCCCGGCCAGTAGTTTCGCTTTGAATTTTTCGCGCGTCCGCTTTCTTCGCTCGGTCTCCTCGCTGGTTTCCTCCGGGTCATAGCGTTTATCGTCGGGGAAGAGGAGATCTAACAATCTTTCGGTGACCTTTTCCTCCGCGCGGACTTTGACCTGTTCGCGCTGCTGCTGCTTGACCAGATTGATGGCGGCGTCGAGCAGATCGCGAACCATGCTCTCGACATCCCGACCGTGATAGCCGACTTCGGTATACTTGGTGGCTTCGACTTTGACGAACGGGGCACCGATCAACTGAGCTAGACGGCGGGCGATTTCCGTTTTACCCACACCCGTCGGCCCGATCATGATGATATTTTTGGGGGTGACGTCTTTTCGAAGTTCCGGGGCCAGCTGCTGTCGGCGCCAGCGGTTGCGAATGGCCACGGCCACTGCTTTTTTGGCCGCCGGTTGACCGACGATGTATTTGTCCAATTCGGCGACTATCTGTCTTGGCGTAAGATCCATTGAAATTCTCAAAGAGTTTCGACCAGGGCTTTTTCCGCAGCTTCCTGCTTGCGCAGTTCTTCCAAAATCTGTTCCGGGGTGAGCCAGATCACTTCGCCTTTTCCGGGCCCGGCTACCGGAACGCTCTGGCCCAGTAGGGCGCTGCGCCGCAGAACATCTCGAATCGCACGCTGCGCGGCCTGCGTATAGGCCCGACCTTCAGGACTTTGGTTCATATCGGATTTCCTTTTGAAATCTTCCCCAGACATCCTCGTTTAGAACGTTTGGCATTGCACTACCAATTCCCTCGGCAATTGAGGCAGTATTAAGACCGCTGTTGTTGTAAACAAACCACCTGTCTGCCAGTGGCCGATAGTGATCCCAAAACAATTTCAAGCTTCGTTTGTATCGGCGGTGGATCGTTTCAGCTGGAATATCGTGGCCCCCCTGGCTCACCCGATACTGCACACGGGAAACCGCCAATTCCACCGATCCCGGCCAGAGGTAATGCAACAGTATTTCGTATCCTTCCGCTTTTAATTTCTGGATCAGAGGAATGTAGGATCTTCCCGAAAGAGTCGTCTCCACCGAAAAGTTGGCTCTCTTTTCCCTCAAGGCATTCAGCCATTCCACCAATATCCGGCCTGCTTCGAAGGCCACACTTTCCGGAAAGAAGCCATTGAGTCCTCGGGCGATCTGGTCGGCATTGACGAAAATCAGAGGCGGGGAAGATTTACCAATCAGTTCCGTGGCCGCGGATGATTTACCGGCTCCATTGATTCCACCCAGCAACACGAATAGCGGTTTCGTTGCCATCACTCCAGGGTCGTAACGCTGATGTTTTTGTTGGTGTAAATGCAGAGCTCGCCGGCAATCTCCATGGCCGCTTTCACGATCTGGCCCGCGTCTAACTTCGAATGTTGCATCAGCGCTCGGGCAGCCGCTAAGGCATAAGAGCCGCCGGAGCCGATCGCCAGGATGCCGTCGGTCGGTGCGATCACATCGCCGGTGCCCGATACCAACAACAAATGATCTTTGTCGAGCACGATGATCATCGCTTCGAGCCGGCGCAGGGCCCGGTCGGTACGCCAATCCTTGGCCAGTTCGGTCGCGGCCCGGGGGACTGATCCCTGATGATCCTTAAGTTTGGTTTCAAATCGCTCGAGTAGGGCAAAAGCATCCGCAGCGGCTCCGGCAAACCCCGCGAGGACCTTACCATCTAACAGTTTTCGCACCTTTAGAGCGTCATTTTTCATGACGATATTACCGAGCGTAACCTGCCCATCGCCCCCGATGGCGGATTTTCCGTCGCGTTTAACAGCCAAAATTGTGGTGGCGTGGATGCGATTCACAAAAGATTCCTGGGTCTGAACCGAACTACCTGGCATGGCATAAATAATGGACAGCGCCGGGAAACCCTATCGTGGGATTTTGCCGGAACCATAGGATTATATTAGCCGGGGAGGAATGAATTCGCTTGCCTGACCCCTGCCTGGCACCAAATAATTACTGGAAACCATTCCGGTGATCTCAGGGAGACCGATATGAGAGCGTGGTTCGGCAAACTGCTTGCAGTGGTATGCACCGTCAGCCTGATGGCTGGAGGAACAGCCCAAGCCCAGGCAAAGAAGGCGGCCCGTTTATTCGTAGAAGATGGCGCGGGTCTCTTCAGCGAATCGACTATCAAGAAAGCCAAGGATACGATTGCGGATGTGCTGGGCGACCGGGAGCGCGAAGTTCACATTCAGACGTATGCGAAACTATCGGACGACGATCACAAAGAGTTCGAAGCTCTGAAAAAAGACGTCGATGCCAAGAAGGCTGAGGTGAGTGAACTCGAAAAATTCTGGGACCGTTGGGCGAAAAAGAAAGCTGTCGGCGATAAGGATGTGGTGGTTTTGATCAACAAGAGTCCCGGGATGGTTTACGTTCTGTCCGATTCCCGGGCGACTAAAGAAGGT
The DNA here is from genome assembly GCF_018398935.1 of Telmatocola sphagniphila. GTDB lineage: Bacteria > Planctomycetota > Planctomycetia > Gemmatales > Gemmataceae > Telmatocola > Telmatocola sphagniphila. Next base: position 4,659,058 of record NZ_CP074694.1, read on the forward strand.
TTCGATAAATCGAACGACAGAAAATTGAAAGATATGCTGACAGCGGGTTTACGGGAAGCGGCCAGCAAAACGACACCCGCCGATCAGGAAGTGGCCCGAAATGTCGCCCTGATAGATGGCGTGAAGTATCTGGCGAATAACCTTCCAACTAAGAGTGTTCCCGCCAGTCGAAACAGTGGGAATACGACGAATCACAACAACGCACCGGCCCGTAACGGGGCAGCGCGCGAAGGGGGTGGAATGATGTCCTGGATTTGCATCGGTCTGTGTATCGTTGCCGGTATCTGGCTGATCTCCGGTCTGTTCCGTGCCTTCTCCGGTGGCGGGGGCGGGGGTTATGGTCCGGGCGGTGGTATGGTCGGCGGCGGTTACGGGGGTGGAGGCGGCGGATTCTTCAGCGGCCTCATGGGCGGCTTGTTCGGCGCGGTCGCCGGAAACTACCTCTACAACAACCTCTTTGGCGGCAGCACCAGTTCGGCCTGGGGTAGCGACAACTACAACAACTCCGGTGGCGGGGATTATGGCAACAACGATGCCGGGGCCGGGGACTTCAGCGACGGTGGCGTCGGCGGGTCCTTCGATGACGGCGGATCGGCCGGTGGCGGAGATACGGGTGGTGGCGGCGGAGATTGGGGTGGTGGAGGAGGCGACTTCGGCGGTGGTGGCGGAGATTTTGGTGGCGGCGGCGATTTCTAAACTACCCATCCCGGGGGCTTCGGCCCCCTTTTTTCGTTTCGGAAATCTAACATCTCCATGTCTATCACAGCGATCGTTTTTCCCTTCGATCTTTACGGTTCACCAGGCACCCGCTTAGGAGCGGAAAACCTCGGCGATGCCTTGCGCGAGATGCGTTCCGATGCCCGGGCCGAAACTCAACCCGCGCGCAGTCAGGCCTATCGCGATCGGCTGAAAATCGTCGAAATCCCGTTTGAGACACTTAAGCAGTATCGATCGTGGTTAGCGCGCGGTAAGAAACTATTCGCAAAGCAGGAAAAGACTTTTCCGATCTGGCTCTCCGGCAATCACCTGGGAGTTTTGCCCGTTTATGAATCACTCCCGGCGGATACCTTGGTGTTGCAGTTCGATGCCCATCTGGATATTTTCAATCTCGCCGGCTGCACCGAAGAGTTGTCGCACGGCAACTTCGTGATGCATGCAAAGCCCTGCCCGAAATTGATTAACTTGGGGCATCGCGATCTCTTTTTGCCGACGGATCATATCAACAAATACTATTCCGATACTTTTTCGAGCCTGGAACTCACGGCTCGTCCCGAGTCGAGCGCCAAGAAGCTTTCGAAACTCGTTCAGTCCGCCAAGAAAATTTGGATCGATATCGACTGTGATGTCTTCGACCCCGCCTATCTCCCCGCCGTGGCTCAACCCGAACCGATGGGATTATCGCCTTTGGCGGTAGTCGGATTGTTGGAGGCCGTCTGGTCCAAAAAGGTGATGGGAATTTCGTTCAGCGAGTATCTACCGGCGCGGGATGATAATGATTGCAGCCTGGCCGCGCTGTGCTGGATGCTGGAATGGGTGTTAGTGAGGTAAAATGCGAGCCGCGGGTTAATAGACACGGGTTAATAGACACGGGTAAGAAACCCGCGGCTCAATTCTGGAAGCCCTCCGGGCTTCCAATTAGAAGGTTACAAAATCGATGGAAGCCCGGAGGGCTTCCAGATTACAGACCCCGGTTGACTCGCTCTGCGAGGCTACCGGGGGGGAACAGGCACGCAACGCGAGGCTACCGGGGGGGAACCAAAAAATACGCCCTAACAAATATTTTCCCCGGGTTAAAAACCCGTGGCTCAATTCTGGAAGCCCTCCGGGCTTCCAATTAGAAGAGGACAAAATTGATGGAAGCCCGGAGGGCTTCCAGATAACAGACCCCGGTTGACTCGCTCTGCGAGGCTACCGGGGGGGGAACAGACACGCAACGTGAGGCCACCGGGGGAAATGAAAATGAACGCTAACCCATCATTCCCAAACATATCGTTCGTCGTATTCAATCCGGTATTGGTGCAACCAATCGCGATATTCCTCCTGGTAAGAAATCTTGCGATGATGCTCTCTTTGATTGCGAATGTATATTTGGATTTGTTCCAAAAAGGATTCGCTGACGGAAAACGCTCCATAGCCTTTCTGCCAATAAAAGTTTTCCAGCGAGGAATCAACCTTTTTGAGCCAGATACTGGAGGATCGTTTGACTTCCTGGACGATCTCGGCCAGACACATCGTTCGAGATTGAACGAACAGGATATGCACATGATCCGGTTCCGAGTTCATCTCGATCGCCGGAACCTCCAGCTCCCGCAGAATACCCCCGAGGTAATCATGAAATCGGGAACGGAACGAATCGAGCAAAAGAGGAAGCCGGTATTTGGTCGAGAAAATGAGATGGACGTACAACTTCGAAAGCGAATGAGCCATGGGCGATGTCTCCGACAAGTAAGAATTGATGAAGATTTATATCGATTACGTGCGATTAACTAGGCGCAGAAAATACTGACGAAAATTTGACGGGTATAGATGGGCCCGGGTTAATTATCGCATCGGATAATAGCCCCGGGGATTACATCCCCGGGTTAAAAACCCGTGGCTCCGATCTGGAAGCCCTCCGGGCTTCCGAATAAATGGTTACAAAATTGATGGAAGCCCGGAGGGCTTCCAGATAACAGACCCCGGTTGACTCGCAAAGAGAGGCTACCGGGGGGAAACAGACACGCAACGCGAGGCTACCGGGGGGGAACCAAAATATACACCTTACCAAATATTTTCCCCGGGTTAAAAACCCGTGGCTCAAATCTGGAAGCCCGGAGGGCTTCCAGATTATAGACCCCGGTTGACTCGCATAGCGAGGCTACCGGGGGGGGAAACAGACACGCAACGCGAGGCCACCGGGGGAAAAAGACATCTTCATCAGACATTCCGCCCACCACACCTAGAATAACCTCTCTTAATCGCTCACACGAACCGGAGATTTTCCCATGCGATCCATACTGCTGTTTTTGGGATTATTCTGTCTCGCTCCGAGCGCTCACGGCGACGATTGGCCGCAGTGGCTAGGCCCGACTCGCGATGGCATCTCTCAGGAAACCATCGCCCCCTGGAAAGAAGTTCCCAAGGTGCTCTGGAAGGCTCCCGTCGGCGATGGGCACTCTTCCCCGGTCGTGGCCCACGGCAAAGTTTTCCTATTTTCGATGGCCCTGCAGGACGGCAAGCAGCACGAACAATTGCAGGTTTTCGACGCCAAAAAAGGCGATCTGCTCGAAACGGCCTCCTATCCCAAGGACAAATACGAATCGATCTTCGGCAACGGACCCCGGGCCACCCCAGCCGTTTTCGATAACACCGTTTACACGTACGGCAATACAGCCGTGCTCTCGGCGTTTTCCGCCGATAAGATTCAACAGCCGCTATTTCAAAACGATCTTTTGAAAGAGTACAAAGCCAAGAATCTGACTTTCGGCATCTCCGCCTCGCCGCTGGTGGTGGAAAATCTCGTGGTGGTACCCGTCGGCGGTGCCGGGCATGGGATGATGGCGTTCGACCGCAAGACCGGCAAAGAAGCCTGGAGCGCTCTCGACGACCCGGCTAGTTATGCCGCGCCGGTTTACAAGCATAATCAAATTATCGCCCTGACCGGGGCCAACGCCGTGGGGTTATCGCTAAAAGGCGAAGTGCTCTGGAAGTATCCTTTCAAAGATTTACTAAACGAAAGCTCCACGACGCCCGTGGTCATCGGCGATAAAGTTGTCGTCAGCTCGGTCACGGCCGGGGCAGTCTGTCTGGAAATCAAGGAAACCGACGGTAAATGGTCGGCCAAGGAACTCTGGAAAAAACCGGAGTTGAGCTGCTACTTCTCAACGCCCATTGTGCTGTCGCCGGAGCACATGCTGATGGTGACGGGCAACGCCATTCCCCCCAAACCGGCCCGGCTGCGCCTGGTCGAAATCGCCACCGGCAAAACCCTCTGGGAGCACGAAAAAATCGGAAAGTATCACGCTTCGCTGATCAAACTCCAGGACGGCAAAGTTCTGGGCGTCGACGATAATGGCTATTTGTTCCTGATCGATCCCACGGTCGAGAAATATACCGAACTCAGTCGTAGCCGTCTCTTCCCGGCCAATGGCAACGCCTGGGCGCATCCCGCTCTGGTCCACGGCAAACTTTACGTCCGTAGCGCTAAAGAACTGTTCTGTTTCGAACTGAAATAGATCTCCGGTTGTCCCTTAACTGTTCACATGAAAGAATCTTGATGCGTACTCTGATTACCGGTGGCGGTGGTTTCATTGGCTCCCACCTTTGCGAACGATTTCTCAAAGAAGGCCACGAAGTTATCTGCGTCGATAATTTCATCACCGGCTCGCTCACGAACCTCGACGAGTTCCGCGACAATCCCCGATTCACGTTCATCGGACACGACATCTCCAATCCGCTGAAAATCAAAGGCGAAATCCACAACGTTTTGCATTTCGCCAGCCCCGCCAGCCCCGTCGATTATCTGAACTATCCGATCCAGACTTTGAAAGTCGGGTCTCTCGGCACGCACGTATCGCTCGGGATTGCCAAAGAGAAAAAAGCCCGCTATCTGGTGGCCAGTACCAGCGAAGTTTACGGCGATCCCGAAGTGCACCCGCAACACGAAAACTACTGGGGCAATGTCAATCCCATCGGCCCGCGCGGCGTCTACGATGAAGCCAAGCGATTCACCGAATCGATGGTGATGGCCTACCATCGCACGCACGGCTTGAACACCCACATCATCCGAATCTTCAACACCTACGGCGAACGCATGCGGCTCGACGATGGCCGGGTGTTGCCGAACTTCATGGGGCAGGCGCTGCGCGGCGAACCGATCACCGTCTACGGCGATGGCTCGCAAACCCGAAGCTTTCAATACGTTTCCGATCTCGTCGAAGGAATCTGGCGGCTACTGGCGACCGATTATCACGAACCGGTGAACCTCGGTAATCCGGATGAAGTGACAATCCTGGAATTCGCCAAGGAAGTGTTGGAACTCTCGGGCAGCAAGAGCGAAATCGTCTACAAACCGTTGCCGCAAGACGATCCCAAAGTTCGTAAGCCCGATATCACTCGGGCCAAGCAATTGCTCGGCTGGGAACCTAAGGTCAAACGCCAGGTCGGGATGAAGCAAACTCTCGATTTCTTCAAGAAAAAGATGGGTAAATAATCATCTGAAGAGACGGTAAGTCTCTTCTGCTCGCTGCTGTAATTTCTTGAGGACCTCGGCGGCATCGGCCCCGGAGGCGAACCTCATGCAAACCGGCCAGCCCGCTTTTTGCGGCTGGCCCGCTCGGGGCAGATCGGCCCACGAAGCATCCAATTCCCGCCCGTGCGGAAAAGGAAAATCCACTCTCGCATACAGGATGGCTTTGCCCTCGACCATTTTCCCATTTGCCAACTCCGCCGAGATTTGCCCCTTTTCAAAACAGGCCAAGTGATCGCGAAGCAACGGGTAGTCCGTAACCCGTTCGTAAAGCTCGACCGCTGCGGTGTAGCGCGGGTTCACTTCCACCAAGTAAGCCTGCTCCTGATGAAGCAGGAAATCGATGCCAAATAAACCCCGCAAACCGCATTCATGAGCAACCGCATCTCCCATCGCTTGTAACTGCCTTTTGAGTTCCTCGTTCACGGGAAGCGGACCGATGTTGCCTGCATACAAAAACCCGCTTGCCCCCAGCCAGGAAGTCCCAATCAGTTGCCGATTCAGGGCCAGTAAACGAGTTTCGCGCGGATGAGCGAGGAATATCGCCGAGTGCGGTTCGCCGGGACAGAATTCCTGAAAGTAGTAATCGGGATGCGCGGCGATTTCCGTTCCGGCCACTTGGTGAATTCCCATTCCGGCTGATTTGCCCTTCGGCTTTTTCAGCCAGTTTCGCTTACCGGGTTGCGCAGTCTCCGCCAGTTCTAGCGCGGGCAAATTGTATTTGCGAAGGATTCGCGACAGAAAAAAGGGGTCGCGCACTATTCGCAGGCTCTCGCCGGCATTACCGTAGAGCGGCCGTTGCAGTGCGAGTCGATCCACGACATCGGGATGATTTTCCAGCCCGCCGGTGTAAATCAAAGGGGCTTTCGGAAAAGAATTCAAAGCATCCAAAAATCCGTTTGGATATTCCTCGAAAGAAAGGACGCGCGTCGTGGCGATCCGCTGAAGATCGGTATCGCCGAACAGATCGATCGCGAAGACTTCCCGACCCACCCGTCGAGCCGATTGAGCCGCCGCTCGCGCGGAAGCTCCGATCACGATCAAAGGGGAACTCAGATCATCCCCCAGAGTCGGCGCAAGCCCCATTCGAAGCCGAGGAGGGAAACGAACAGAATCAACAAAGTAGGCAGGAACCAACTGTTGGCATTGCGATGCCAGTCGGGATACAGCTTGGGTTTAGCGTTGAGCGCCTGCACTGGATTTTTCAACATTTCCTCGAGGAACGACGGCAAACGATCGACCCGCCGTACGGCATCCTGCACCGTGCCATTCGCGGTGTTCTCGATGGCGAGTAGTATGTCGTAACGGGCCGCCGGTTTGATCAATTCGTCGGAAATATCAGGAAAAACGATGTATCGGGCCATCGCATCGCCGGTGACCTCATGGCCTTCCGCATCTTTGCCCTGCCCCCAGGCGACAACGCGATATTCTCCGGGCTGGGTGACCTCGAAGGCACTGACAAATTGTCCCTTCGCATCCCGCTCCGGCGGTTTGGCTTTGTTCTTATCGGGAGTTTCCTGCCCTTGCAGGATCTGGAATTTAATATCCGCCGTGGGAATGTCTTCCCCGCGTTTATCGCGTACGCCGAAGCGGATGGTCTGCTTGGCGCTTTGAGCCAGTCGTCGGAATTCCGGCCGGGCGTAGACAACCCCTTCCACTTCATCTTGATGAGCCAGCCAGAGGACGACCTGCTTCCAGAATCGCAAGGTCAGATCGTAGCCTTCCGGCTTATCCGGCAGGCCGAGCTTACGCCAGGACCGACCGAGGGTATTGACACCAAAGGCCAGCGTTCGCCCTTTGCCGACTTCCATGCCGACCATCAGCGGCGCCTCCTGCCCGTTCTCCCGCCGAGCAACCGCCAAGGGTATATGCCCGGTCTTGGGAATGCCGATCGGTGTGTAGCCTTGGAGTCGGGTATTCGGCTTTCCCGCCGGGTCGTTCAGCCGATTCCAGATTTCCTTGTTCTTTTTCGGGTCGCTGTCGAGCTTCAGCATGAAATTGTTGAGGCCGGTCGGCGTGGGAATAATCTGAATCCGTTCCTCGTCGAACTGCTGAACTTCTCCGAAAGAAACCGGAAGGATATCGGCAATCGGCCGGCCGGTGATATTCCAGCGATCGTCGGCCGGGGTGTCGGGGGAGCCGGCGAACGAATCCTGGCCGCCGAGCATCATCAGCCCTACTCCCTTATCGCGCACCAGTTTTTCGATTTGCGTCATCAATTTGGGATTGATGGCCAGCAGCCGTTTGGGAGAGACGTTACCGAGAATAATGACGTCGTAGGCTTGTTCGGTCAGGTCGAATTTTCGCTGTTCGGATTCAGGTAAGGGATCGTCGGTCTGCCGGAGAACCTCGACGAAATCGAAACGCTTGTCGCCGGCCAGCGCGGTGCGCAAGTAAGCAAAATCCTCGTGCAGACGGTAGATCAAAAGAACGCGAACGCCTTCTTTGGTAACGCTGAAATAACTTTCAATCGTGTTATTCAGCACGGTGGTTTCGCCCGGGAGCGGTTCCAATTCGACCTTCACTCGATACTCGCCCGGCTTATCGGGAGCCTTGGTGAGAATTTCGATTTCATTCCCCAGCTTTTTAGGAAGCTGGACATCGTCGGTTTTCACTAGCTTATCGTCGATGAAGAGTTTAATTTTGGTTCGCGCTCCTTCAAAGCCCAGCGCATCGGCGATCACCTTGATGCGCAGATCGGCTTTGATCGACACCGGGGAGGGATCGGCGGCGATACTCGTCAGGGCGATATCCTTGGATTCCGAACTGGTCGATTCCTGGCCGACGGCGAAAGAATAGATCGGGCAGCCGATGCTGCGATATTTCTGAGCTTCGCTGATGGCCGGTTTAGCGACTCCGTTGTCGGCCCCATCGCTCAGGATAAGTAGCCCCCTGAGGCGGGCTTCCCCTTGATACTTGTCGTACAACTTCGACATCATGGTCCCGAAATCGGTTCGCTTGCCATCGGGTTTAGCCGTGGCCGGATCCCAGACGTCCTTGGCGGGGTCGAAATCTTTATCGAACCGGAAGAGCTGTACGCTCACCTGCTGTTCATTCTTTAACGATTCGAGCAGGGGGGCACTCTTCTCCAGGAATTTCTTCATGAATTCCCAGCGGCTGAGATTATTCGATTCATCCTTGAGGGTCATACTCTCGGAGGAATCGATGGCTACCAGAAGTGTGGAAGGCTGTTTCGGTTTATCGGTGACGGAAATCGAAGGGCGCAGGGTCGTCAGAATCGCAATCAGCAGCGCGAGCAGTCGCAGGGCGATCAGCAGCAGAATCCGTCGGCCACTGGCCTTGGAATTTCCCAGGTAAGTCCAGATAGTCAGTCCGATGAGCGTGCCCGCGGCCAGTCCCAAAAAGACATACCCGAAGCGGTCCCCCTCGGTTAAAGGGCGCCACGCCGGGTTACTACTGAAATCAAGTTGATAGTCGGCCATTCATTCGCTCCCTCTATGATTATCCTGAGAGTGTGCAGAGAATGCAATAAGGCAGCTGTCGGGAAGCCACCGTTTCCGGGAGTTTGCAGGGGAGGAAAATGCCGAGGAATGCCAAATTACCGCTGGAAACCTGGCGCCTGAAGAACGCCAGCCTCGGCAGCACGAACCTGGCCGCGATCGAAGAGGCCTGCCCGATACCGCTGCGCGAAAAGCTGCTGTCGGCGCTCGACCGGCTGATGCCGACGCTGGCCGATCAGGACCGCGCGCTCAATAATCTCGAACGACTGACGGCCACGGGGAAATTTTTCAGCAGCATCGAGAACATCAGCAGCACGCTGGAATCGCTGCTGCCGCTGTTCAGCACTTCGCAATTTCTTAGCGATGTGGTGATCTCCCAGCCGGAAAATCTCGACCTTCTCGAGTTTCCGGCCCGTCTCACCCCCACGGCGGTGGAGTTGACCCGCCTCGTCACCGATCAAGTGCTGCAAGCGGGCGATGATGCGACCGTCCTGAAGATCCTCCGAAAATTCCGCCAGCGGCAGATGGTTCGGATCGGCTTCAACGACATTGTTCGAGAAAGGCCGCTCGAAGAGATCACCGGCGATCTTTCGAATCTGGCCGATGCCTGCATCGAAGCCGCGTTGCAGGTCTCCCTCCGGAACGCCGCGAATAAATATGGAGCGCCGTTGCGTGAGGATGGCCAGCCCTCGCACTGCACCGTGCTGGCTTTCGGGAAACTCGGCGCCCAGGAATTGAACTATTCCAGCGACATCGATCTGATGGTGATTTTCGATGAGGAGGGACAGCCGAAAAATCGCCGAGGGATCAGCAATCAGGAATTTTATTCGCGCATCGTTCCGGAAATCGTGCGCTTGCTCTCGGCCCATACCGATCACGGACAGGCCTATCGCGTCGATCTACGACTTCGACCTGAAGGCAGTAACGGCGCGCTGGCCCGCAGCCTTTCCAGCACGCTTTACTACTACGACACCCTCGGTCGGACCTGGGAACGGCAGGCGCTCATCAAAGTTCGCCCGGTGGCCGGGTACCTGCCCTTGGGAAAAGAGTTTCTTCAGAGCATCACACCCTTCATTTATCGCAAATATCTGAACTTCGCGGAGATCAACGGCATCAAGGCCATGAAGCGGCTGATCGAGAATAAAACCCAGAAAGCCGGCGTGGACGATCGCGAGGTGAAGACCGGCCGGGGGGGGATCCGCGACATCGAGTTCACCATTCAATTTCTCCAGTTGCTCAACGGCTGCGATCTGCAGGATGTTCGGAAACGAGGCACGCTGGAAGCCATGAGTGCCCTGGAAGAGGTCGGCTGCCTGACCGATACCGAATATCGCGGGCTCGACGATGCTTACCGGTTCTTGAGAAAGACCGAGCACCGCTTGCAATTACTTTTCGATTTGCAGACGCATCGGCTCCCATCCAAGGAGGAAGACCTGCGCACGCTCGCACGCCGGATGGGTTACACGGAGCCGGAGAAACCGCGGCCGATCGCCCGCATCGTGGCCGAGGAAAATGTGCTGAGTCCGCAGAAGCATTCGCCGCTCGATGAACCTCCTCCCGGGCTGTCACTCGATACCCGCGCGCTACTCATCGATCCACTCGAACAGTTCCTGCTCGATTATCAGGAAAAAACGCTGCTTAATCGGACGATTCTCGATCACCTGCTGCACCAGAGTTTCGCCGATTCGGACGAGGCCGCGGAACCTGAGACGGATCTGGTGCTCGATCCCGACCCGGACGAAAAAACCATTCATATGATTTTCAGCCGGTATCCCTTTCGGAACATCCCGGCGGCCTATGCCAACTTGATGAAGCTTTCGCGCGAGTCTTCACTGTTTCTATCCACGCGGCGCTGCCGGCACTTTTTAGCGAACATTGCGCCGCGCTTACTGAAGGCGATTTCCGAAACGCCCGACCCCGATCTGGCTCTGGAAAATCTGGAGAAAGTGACGGCCTCTCTCGGGGGCAAAGCGGTTCTCTGGGAGTTGTTCAGCTTCAATCCCCCCAGTCTGAAACTTTACGTCGATCTCTGCTCCAACAGCCCGTTCCTCTCGGAGATCCTGATCAACAATCCGGGGATGATCGACGAACTGCTGGACAGTCTGGTTTTGAATCAGCCGCGCAAAATCGAGGATTTGCGTCAGGAACTGGCCGAGCTGACCCGCGGGGTTGATAAACCCGAAGCGCTCGGCAGCATCCTGCACAGTTTCCAGGATAAAGAGATTCTCCGCGTTGGCGTGCGCGACCTGTTGGGTAAAGATCGCATTTTCGAAACCACGGCGGCCATCAGTGACATTGCCGAAACGCTCCTGGAAACTGTGATTCAACAGCAGATGCCGACCCGCCTCGGCGTGCCGCGACTGCCCGACGGCCGGGCCTGTCGATTCACCTTTCTCGGGGCCGGTAAACTCGGCGGCAAAGAGATGAGCTACCATAGCGATCTCGATTTGCTGCTGATCTACGAAGGCGAAGGCGAGACCGGATCCCCGGTACCCGGAGACCATTATTTTCGGCCGGTCGATAACTTCCTGTACTTCACTGAACTGGCCCAACGCGTCATCAAGGTCATGGGCCAGATGGGTCAGCATGGTAAGCTTTACAGCGTGGATATGCGGTTGCGGCCGACCGGCAAATCGGGTTCACTGGTCTCATCCCTGGAAGCATTCCAGCGCTACTACCAGTCCCCGGCCGCGCAGATCTGGGAACGGCAATCGATGGCGCGGGCCCGGCCGCTGAAAGGAGATACCCAATTCAACGAACAGGTGATGGCGGTGATTCGTGAAGCCATTACGGGTGTGACCTGGAGCACGGTCGTCATCGAGGAAATCCGTTCGATGCGCAAGCGCCTCGAGCATTCCGCCTCGCCGCGCAGTTTAAAGCGAGGACCGGGGGGAATTGCCGATGTGGAATTTGCGATTCAACTTTTGCAGATCAAGTATGGCCGGGGGTTCCCGCATATTTTGCAGCCTAATGCCTGGGCCGCGCTGGATGCATTGCACAACACCGGGCTATTGCCTTCGGCGGAGTATCAAACTCTGAAACTGTCCTATTCGTTCTTGCGGTTAGCCGAGAGCCGGTTGCGCATCGTCACCAACCGGCCACAAAATGAATATCCCGAAGCGAGCGTGGAACAGGATAAACTGGCGCGCCGGCTAGGAATCGCCGGTTTACGCACGGCGGCCGACCTGCGCGATGAGATTCAGAGAGTGACCGGCAACGTTCGCAAATGCTACGAGTCGATGCTGCAACGCGAACAGGCTTAGACGGGTTATTTCTTCTCTTTCCACTTCACATTGCGAAACTCGATCGGCGATCCCTCCGCCTCCAGTCCGAAGTAACCTTTCGCCAACGGACAGTCTTTCCATTCCGAGGTCACGTAGCCGTTGTGCCAGAGGGTGATCGATTTTCCCGCGCAGTGAATTTCGGTGGTATTCCATTCTCCGGGCGGATAGCCCCGCTGCCGGCCGAGAGACTCAGTGCGGAAACGCTTCTTAGATCCATTCACTAAGGTCTCTCCAAATAGGTAGCCGATATTCTGATCGCCGATCTGCACCTGATGCCAGGAGGATCCGTCGGAGCTGTTGCGGACATAAAGTCCGCTGGTGTAGGGCTTCTTCTCGGCTTGTTTGCGGAACTTCCATTCGACGTGCAGCGTGCCGTCGGCCAGTTCGTGCTCCCAAAGCAGCATCTCGTGAAACCCCGCAGCTTCGCACAGCATCGATTCCTTGCCTGGCTTCCAGGGATTTTTTTCCAACAATTTTCCACCTGGCGGAATCGGAACGCGCTTCCAGCCATTCAGGCCTTTTCCTAGTAAATCGCTCCATCCTTCAGGGTTTTTCTTGAATTCCGAGGGGCTGAATGGGGAATCCTGGGGAACTTGTGCGGACAGCGGCGGGCAAAAAATGAAAAAAAATCCGATTATAAGCAAGTTCTTTTGCACGATGCGTTCTCTTCAAGTTCACGGATGAATGCGCACACGAGAATGGCTCCTCGATGAGTATACCTGAAAACATCAACGTCGACTCTTCACGATCTCCCGTGGAGCGCGTTCTACTACTGGCCTGGCCGGTTCTACTGCAGCAGGCATTGATTCTAGCCGCCGGGCTTTACGATCGTTGGGTGGCGGGGAACTACTTGCCGAGCGATGAAAATCTGCACTCCTCCTATCAGGCGGCTTTGAGTACCGTTCAATATCTCGCCTGGAGCATCTCCTGTTTCGCCGTGCTGGTCAGTGTCGGATCAACCGCACTAGTCGCCCGATTCATCGGCGCGGGGGAAGTGGAAGACGCCAATCGCGTGACCAATCAATCGATCATTCTCGCGATATTTTTCGGCATTCTCGCTTCCCTCGTCGGATTATGGAAATTACCCGATTTGATTGCTCTGCTGAAATTGGATCCGCCCTCCGATCGATTAGCGATTGAAATGCTTCAGCCGGTGATCTTGTTTCTAGTATTCCAGATGATCGAACTCTCCGGGATCGCCTGCTTGACGGGGGCCGGGGATACCAAGCCCGGCATGCTGGTGCTGGGCGGTGTGGCGGTTTTCAACATACCGATGGTTTATCTGTTCTTCCATGGTTTTTGGATCCTGCCAGCATTCGGCCACCAGGGAATTACGCTGGGTACCGCCGTCAGCCATTCGATCGGCGGTCTGGTCGTTCTCACCTTTCTCATAAAAGGTCGGGCCGGCCTGTCGCTGCAACGCCGGTTGTTTAAACCGCAGATCATTTTGATCAAGCGGATCCTGCGGGTGAGCATTCCCGCCGCCATCGATTCGCTATCCGTCGCCGCCTGCCAACTCTGGTTCCTATCGCTGGTGAATGTGCTGGGAAAAGAAGCGGCCACCGCTCACGGTAATGCCATCGGCTGGGAGGGTCTGGGCTATCTCTCCGGTCAGGCCTTTGCGACGGCGGCCGCGGCTCTGGTAGGTCAGAACCTGGGGGCTCGCAACCCAAATGAAGCCGCCCGCTGTGGCTGGACCGCTTTTGCCATGGGCAGTATCTGCATGGCGGTCATGGGACTCGTTTTCTACCTCTGCGCCGAGCCGATGCTGCGGCTATTCAACCCCTACCCGCACCAGCAGCCGGTGATCGATGCCGGGGTACCCGTTTTGCGACTGGTGGCCTTCGCCATGCCTGCCCTCGCGGCGATCATCATTTTTACCGGGGCACTACGCGGCGCGGGCGATACCCGCATGCCCATGGTAGCGACCTGGATCGGGTTCCTCCTCATCCGAATGCCCCTGGCTTACCTATTTACGCGCAGCACCATTGATCTGGGAAGCTTGGGAACCATCAAGGGCTGGAACCTCGGATTGATTGGAGCCTGGTGGGCTATGTTCATCGATCTGGCCATTCGCGGGGCGCTATTTTTCTGGCGGTTCAGCTCCGGACGTTGGAAGAAAGTGGTTGTATGAATGTTATCGCTTCGAAAATTTCCCTAACGGTACGAACCACCCAATTTAACGCAAGTTGGGTACTAACAAGATTAAAACCTATTGACGGCAACTCATGACTCGGGCATTGTTGAGACGATGATGTAGGTGATTGGCTGCGCTCAGGGCCAAGGAAGGAAAACTCTAATGAAAATGCGTGACCGTAATTACTGTATCCTTGCGTTATTTGCGGTAGTGGCCATGGGTTCGACGGGTTGTTCGTCCTTGTCCAATACCGGTAATGGAGCATTGATTGGCGGCGGTGCCGGTGCGGGCCTCGGTGCGGCGATTGGTTCCGCGTCGGGCCATACAGGCGCAGGCGCCCTCATCGGTGGTATCACGGGGGCCGCGGCCGGTGGTCTGATCGGAAACGATATGGACCAGAAGGAGAAGAAGACCGAGCAGGCGAAACTGGCCCAGGCTCAGGCCGCTGCTAACGCGAAGCCGCCGCTTACGGTGGAAGATGTTCGCCAGTTAGTGGCCAGTGGAACGCCGGATGATGTGATTATCAATCAGATCCGCACAACCGGCTCTACTTATAAACTGACCGCGGCGGACATCCAGTACCTGACACAGAATGGCGTCAGCAACCGGGTGATCATGGAGATGCAGAATGCCAAGCAGGTTACCGTGGTGACTCAACAGCCGGTCATCGTGCGACAAGCACCGCCGCCTGATGTGGTCTACGTCCAGCAGCCGGTTTATGTAGCTCCCCCACCGCCGCCTCCACCAGCGGCCAGCTTCCGATTTACTTATATTCGCTAGTAGTTGAACTGCGGGCGAGTTAAGAGACACTCAGCCGTTGCCGGGCACGTTCCCGCAACGGCTTTTGTATTTCCTGGGGCAAAAACTTGCTCATATCACCATCCAGGAGAGCAATCTGCCGGAGCAGCGAACCGCTGACGTGCGAGAACTCTTCCTTGGCCATCAGGAAAATGGTTTCAATTCCCGGATCGAGATTCAGATTCATCAGCGACATGGTAAATTCATATTCCATATCGCTGAGGGTGCGCAGGCCGCGCACCATAATGCCAGCCCCCACCTCCCGGACGAACCGAACCGCCAAGCCTTTGAAGGGCCGGACGACCACATTTGGGAATGGCTTGGTGACGAGTTGAAGCAGTTCGACGCGTTCGTCGAGGCTGAAGAAGGGGCTTTTATCCGGATTAACACCCACTCCCACAATTAATTCATCCATGATTTTGCTGGCCCGCTGGATGACATCCAGATGACCGCAGTGGACCGGATCGAAGACGCCGGTGTAGACGGCGCGGCGGGGACTCAGCGTGCTCATGACCAACCTGCCGGGATAAGGAAACGATCATTTTTTGAAGCGGAAATTCTCTCGCCCAAACGTACTTGGATCTATTTTAAGTCGGGCCATGAAATTCACCTAGGGCAGTTCGTGGGGGGCCAATCAGGGGTTGTATTCGGGGCGAATTATTTATTGCGCCAGCGCACAGACAAAAATTGCGATCTATATTGCGCATGGGGAAGAGAAATGTTCCACCGCAAATAAGCCGAGGCTTTCCGCGGTTCGGGGCATTGTCGCGGGCGTTAAAACTTAGCGGCCGACGATCGCCACTGAGGAGCAGGTTGTGTCTCAAGCACGAGCATTGGAATTACTGCGTGAAGGAATTGCCGCCGCACGAGCGGGCGATAAACCACGGACGCGGCAACTGTTGAGCCAGAGCACTGCGCTCGATCCTACTAACGAAATTGCCTGGCTCTGGTACGCCGGGGTGACCGATTCACCTGCGGAAGCTCTTCGCTTTCTGGAAAAAGTTCTGCAAATCAATCCCCGGAACGAGCGGGCACTGACGGGCATTAAGACGGTTCGGCTGCAGGCGGGGATTGCAGCGGCCAAGGCTCAAGATCGCAGCGGGGCTCGCGATCTGCTACGGTTGGTGGTCGCCGAGGAGCCGCGTAACGAAGTGGCTCTCATGTGGCTCGCGGGGGTTACGGATTCGCCCGAAGAGGCCCTGGGCTATCTTCTCCGCGTTCTGGAGATCAATCCAAACAACGAAAGAGCCAAGAGCGGGGTCACTTACTACCAGAACAAGATTCCCAAAGCGCCGCCGGTCACTCCCGCGCCGGAACCGCTCTCACCGCCTCCAATTTCCCTCGAGAAAAGTTCGGCCGTCTGGATCTGTCCGTTCTGCTCCACAGGTGCGGAAGTCAAACTCAATCGCTGCCCCAATTGCCGGGCGATCCAGGTTCCGCATCAGATCAATCTGGAAACCTTTACGCCGGATGTCGATCGCGAGAAGATTCGCACCGCCGTCATGAAACTGACGATGCAGCTGCGGACCAAGCCCGACTACGCTTCCAATTACAATCTCGGTTTGGCCTGTCTGAATCTGGGCCGGATCGATGAATCGATCCATCACTTCACGGCGGCGCTTCGCTTTCAGCCCGATAATGAAGCGCTCGATGTCTTTTTACAGCAGCTCGAACAGAGAAAAACCACCCCGGAGCGGGCTTCGATTCGCGTGCCTGCGAAATCGAACCCGGTCGTGGCCGGAGCGATGCGTCCGCCGACGCCGAAGCCGTTATCCTCGGATTCCGGGTCCAAGCGGATGATCCTGGTTGTCGACGACAGTCCGACGATTCGCAAGCTGGTGGCCATGACCATGATCAAAAACGGTTACCGGGTCGTCGAAGCCAGCGAAGGCAACGAAGCGGTCACTCGCATGCAGGAACAGGGCACTCCCGATCTGGTGCTCCTCGATATCAACATGCCCGGGATGGATGGCTACACGCTTTGCAAGCTGATCCGTCAGAAGCCGGAAACGTCCAAAATTCCGGTGATCATGCTGTCGGGCAAGGATGGTTTTTACAACAAAATTCGTGGGAAAATGGCAGGTTCGACCCTTTATCTGACCAAGCCCTTTCAACCCGATGCTTTGCTGAAAGTCGTGCAGAAGTACTGCCCGGCGGATGGGATGGCCGTCACCGCTTAAAATTCACCGCGAGATAAGTTCAACGGGAAGTTATGAGTTCGATCCTTCGCCCAAGTCCTGTCGCACCGTCCAGTTCGGCTCCCCGAGCGGTCCCCGCCGCTGCGCTTCCCGATTCTGAAAAATTTCTGACGGAGCTGTGCGATTTTTTGACGAAGCTCGATCAGGAGCGCGAAATTCTGCGACAGGTCGAACTTCCGGCCGATGCCGAGCGAGCCGTTCAGACGGTGTACCAGCTGGTGGATAGTATCGTGGAGTTTGCCAACGAGCGGTTTGGCATCAACCATCGGCACGAGAAGTTGCAGGCGACGATTCTGGAATTTTATCAGGACTCGAACGAGCTGTTACCGAGCCTGCGACGCCGACGCTTTCAGCGCTCGTTGACGAGCGGCGAATTCGCTGCCCAGAAGGGGCTGATCGCCCGGGTATTGAACTTGTTTGTAGAAGCGTTGTATCTTCAGTTCGAGTTTTTCACGAGCCAGTTGGCCGATCGGCGGCACGCCCGAATCTGGGTGGAAGCCGCCGCGGTTTTCTGCGTCGACGTGCAGCGAATTTTAAGATCCTACGGTTTAACTGAAACGGAAGTACGAAGGAATTCAGGACATGACGAATAACACCATTCTGATCGTAGACGACTCTCCCACGGAACTCAAGATTGTGACCAATGCTTTGCGCAATCGGGGTTATCGCATAGTCACGGCCATCGATGGCGATGAAGCTCTGCAGAAGGCTTCGCACGAGAAGCCCCGGCTGATGCTCCTGGATGTTGTGCTGCCGAAGAAAAATGGTTTCCAGGTCTGCCGGCAATTGAAGAACTCGGCCGAGACCAAGGACATCAAAATCATTCTTCTGACGAGCAAAAGTCAGGATAGCGACCGCTACTGGGGCATGAAGCAGGGTGCGGATGCTTATGTGACCAAGCCTTTTGAAGAAGCAGAACTGCTTTCCAGTGTCGGTGCCTTCATGTAAGCATTTTCCCGCGCGGAATTTTCCTGCCTCGCCCGAAATGATGTCCTAGATTTCTTCCAGACTCTCAAATATTTTGTGCCGTCCTGTGCGGCACTGCAACGGGGTTGCCGCTGCTATGACACCTCCAGAAGAAGAGGAAAATATCTCGTTCGAGCTGGTTCTGCCCGGTGCAGACGAGCCATCGAGTATTGGTTGGCTGGCTCCGCCGAGTCCCCCGGACGGGAATGAATCTCCTCTTCCCGGCTGGCTCAACAACGAAACTTCGGGAGAGGAATTTCGTTCGGGACTGGTCCCTTCTTCCCCCACGATTATCCGCAAGGTTCGGCAATCCACGCTGATCGTTCGCCGAGATGAAATCGAGCGGGATGCTTTAACCGCCAAAGCCCCGAATGTGCCGAATGCATCGACACTTCCTCCCGAAGCTCTGAAAAAAGCCGTCAAGAATCCCCTGGTTTACGGGCTCATCGCCAAAGTTTCGCTGCCGCGCCCCGCTTTTCAGTTTAAGATCGAACACGATCTGCCCGCGAATGTCGCATTACTGGATGTGAAACCGAAAGCGGCGGTCGTTGGCAATCGCATCATCTGGAGTTTCGGCCGCGTTGATCCGGGCCAGGAAATCCGCCTTCAACTGGTGATTCAGCCCGAGGAAGGTGCGGTCATCAACCCGTCCGACCTCGCCGTCTTTGAAGCCGGTTACAAGCAATCGCTGCATTTTCAAACGCCCATCGCCCGGCCGCGGCTGTCGGCAGTGGCAGATGGTCCCATTGAAATGCCGATGGGAACCTGGGAAACCGTCCGGCTGCAAATTCGCAATTCGGGCAACTGGCCGGTGAAGAACGCCATTGTTCGCGGACTGCTGCCGACCGGCTTGAAGCTCGGGGAAAATGCTCCGACTCAGGAAGAAATCGGTTTATTGCTGCCGGGAGAAGTTTACGAATTCAGCTACCGGGTGCGAGCCACGCAGGAAGGTCCGCAGACCATCCTCTTCGAACTCAGCGGTTCCGATAATACTTCCTGCCAGGTGGAACGGACCATCGTCGTCCTGGCCCCCAAGCTCGAACTTCGCATCCCGGGGCCAATTCGGGCGGCTCAGGATCAGGAAGTCGAATTTCAACTCGAGCTTTCCAACTTCGGCCGGGCCTGCACCGAGCAATACGAAGTGTATCTCGATTACTCGGCCCACCTTGAGCCACTCAAGTTC
Source organism: Telmatocola sphagniphila (assembly GCF_018398935.1). Classification (GTDB taxonomy): domain Bacteria; phylum Planctomycetota; class Planctomycetia; order Gemmatales; family Gemmataceae; genus Telmatocola; species Telmatocola sphagniphila. The sequence continues at coordinate 4,678,312 of NZ_CP074694.1, forward strand.
GAGCGCGGTTCCATCGATTCGGTCCGTCGTCGCCTGAGCTGGACGGGGCCGGCCATGCAGCCGAACTCGGAAGTCTCCTATCCCGTTCGCTTCAAGACCGCTCAACTGGGAATCGCCGAGTTGAACGTCGAAGTTCGAACGGCCAGCGGTGCACGCATCAAATCGAGCCGGTCGCTGACGATCGAAAAGCAAACCGACCGCAAGCGCGAGATTCAGGAACAGTTCATCGCGTCGATGGAAGCTCGACTCAACGTGGGATTTCCCGCAGTTAGCGGGGCCGCCGATGCGACTGTCGAAACCAGTCAGCACATCGTTTTCAGCATTCATAATTCCGATTTTGCTCTGCCGATGTCTGTCGTGCGTGAAGTCGGCCGGGCTCCTCATACGACACCGGTGCCCAACGTACCCGATTGGTTGGTAGGCCTGGCGAACATACGAGGCGAGATCGTCTCGGTCGTCGATCTCGCAGGCTTCCTGCAAATCAATTCCTCGGGCGATACGGCCGAGAAGCGAATTCTGGTCGTGCGTAGCCAGCAAAGCAGCGTGCAGACGGCCTTGATCGTCGATCGCATCCGCGGCCTGAGAAATTTGAACGAACAGACCTTGCAGCCTATGGAAATCGCGTCGCCGTTCGTGCGCGGCCGAGTCGAATCGCAAGGTCTGGAGATATCGCTTCTGCAGACGGAGGAGATGTTGAATTCTCCCCAGATGCGGCAGTTTGAAATTTATTAATGGCCTGACGGCCGACCTCCGCCGCTCCCGTACGAGCGTGGAGAGTATTAACCGATTGAGTAGATCTCGAACTCTATTGAGAGTAGGTAGAACTGATGAACCCCTTATCGAAATTCAGCAACCTGCGCGTCTGGCAGAAACTGACTCTCGTGGCCGTGGCCCTGACCATGCCGATCCTGATGCTCGCTTATCTGACCATCGCGGGTGGTCGGGGCGAACAGTCTTCGGTCACTGCCTTCGTGGTCATTCTTTTAGGGGGCGGCCTGGCCGGCTGGCTGATGTATGCGATCACCCGCTCGGTGAATCGGCAGACGCAGTCGATCCGCGCCATGTTCGAGCAGATTTCAGTCGGGAATATCGACGCCCGAGCCGAAGTGATCACCGGGGATGAACTCGGCGAGATCGCCAACGGCCTCAACGCCATGATGGATAACATGCGAAGCCTCATCCAGTCGCGCGAAGAGCGAGATCGGATGCAGGGCGCAGTTATGAAACTGCTCGAAGAAGTTTCCGGCGTCGCCGATGGGGACCTCACTAAGGAAGCCGAAGTGACCGCCGATGTGACTGGCGCCATCGCCGACTCGTTCAACTATATGATCGGCCAGTTGCGAATGGTTATCGGCAACGTGCAGCAGACCACTCGCCAGGTTTCCCGCTCGGCCACCGATGTCTACTCCTCCGCGAAGAATCTGGTGGGCGGTACCGAACAGCAATCGAAGCAGATCGTCAGTACTTCCGAGGCCGTCGAAGAGATGGCGGGCTCGATTCAACAGGTTTCGGAAAACGCCATCGTCTCGGCTCAAGTGGCCGAGCAGGCTCTGAAGAATGCCCAGGCTGGTAACTCGGCCGTGAAGAATACCATCTCCGGGATGGACCGCATTCGCGATCAGGTGCAGGAAACGGCAAAACGCATCAAGCGGCTGGGTGAATCGACGCAGGAAATCGGACAGATCGTGCAGTTGATCGACGATATCGCCGACCGCACTTCGATCCTCGCTTTGAACGCTTCGATCCAAGCCTCGATGGCCGGGGAATCGGGCCGCGGCTTTGCGGTGGTCGCCGAGGAAGTGGAACGATTGGCCGATCGGTCGACCGATGCCACCCGCAAGATTGCCACGCTGGTGAAGACGATTCAATCGGAAACCAACGAAGCGGTCGGGGCCATGGAAAAGGGTATTCAGGAGGTGGTGGAAGGTTCTCGCCTCGCTTCGCAGGCCGGTCAATCGCTGGCGGAAATTGAAGCCGTTTCCAAGAAACTGGCCGAGTTGATTTCCTCGATCTCGACCGCATCCCGTCAGCAGGCCAGAGCCTCTGAAGGGGTGGCCAAGTCGATGAACGAAATTTCCGCAATCACCCAATCGACCGCGGCGGGTACCAAGAACGCGGCTTTAGCAGTCTCCAATCTCGCCGGACTGGCAGAAGATCTTCGACAATCGGTTTCGATGTTCCGCTTACCGCGAACCGGCCAGACTGAAGACGGCACCTCGAATTCTCCCCGAGCAACTCGGGCCGGCCTGGATCTCTCTTCCATGCCGAATGTGGGCGGCAATAACAAACCCAAAGAAGCGATGCCGGTAACCCGGTTCTAGAAATCGAAACTCTATGGATTTCAGTACCGGAGATACTCCGATGAAGAAGAAACCCGATGCGGAACTGCTGGCCGATTTCGTCGCCGAGGCCAAGCAGTATCTGACGCTGATTCCCGGTTATCTGGAGACTTTTCTGGCCGATAACAGCCAGGGAGAATCGATCCAGGAAGTCTTCCGGCTCTCGCACAGCATCAAGGGCGCGGCCTCGATGGTCGGCCTTCCGGAACTGAGCGAACTGGGTTACAAGCTGGAGCGCGCGGCCGAGGAAATCGGGATGAATCCCGAGTGGGCCAGCACGGATAATCTCGAGTTGTTCCAGGAAACCCTGAACATCATCGGCGCTTATCTGGAGCGCTGTGCCGACGGCGATTACGAGGATACTTCCGATCTTCAGGCTCTGACGCAAATCTGGGAAGAACCCACAGCCGCCTTCTCCGCCGAATCTCCTTCGCGTTTGCTGAAGATGGACTATAGCGAGGAGGGCCCGGATTTCGGTTTCGATCCCGGCGAGCCCGACCTGGGAAGTTTCGAGCCCGCCGTCGCCGAAGAAAACAGCAGCAGCGAACCCATCCCGCCGGAACTTCTGGAAATCTTCGCGTTGGAAGCGGAAGATCACCTCAAGAATATCACCACGCTGCTTCCCGAATTGCAGAACCAGCCGGAAGCCCGCGATCTGATTCAACAGATCCGCCGCAGCGCTCATACGCTAAAGGGCTCGGCGGCCATGGTCGGCTTCCACGACATCACCCATCTGTCGCACCGGATGGAAGATCTACTCGATCAGATGTACGAGGAAGGACGCAAGACGACCCCGGAGATTCTGAGCATCCTGTTCAAATCGACGGACGTGCTGGAAGACCTTTCCAAGGGCCAGAATCGTTCGAGCGAACTGAAAGCCCTCTACGGCGATTTCGAACAGATCCTTCAAGGAACCCCACTGGAATCGGCCGTCGAAGCCGAGGCCCCAGCGACGGTCGCCGTACCCGTCGAAAGACCCCCCGAGCCCAAGAATGCCCCGATTCCCGCACTGGAGCGGATTGCGGCGGCTCTGGCTGCGGGCAAATTGGTCGCTCCGGCTCCGGCAGCGGCGACTCCCGAGAAAGCCCGCCGCTCGGGCCAGTTTCTGCGCGTGCCGATCGAAAAATTGGACGATCTGGTGCGCCTGATTGGCGAGCTGGTCATCAGCCGAACCGAATTCGAACAACGCCTCAGCAATTACGTCCGCCAGATCGAAGAACTCCAGCTAAGCTCCTCGCGGCTGCGCCGTGCGGCCACCAAGCTGGAAACCGAATACGAAGCCCGCACGCTGGCCAGCAGCCGGTTGCGCAACTTCCCCGGTAAGAACGGCTCTTACCCGATGTTGTCGCTGGCTAACATGCCGAGCTACGGTTTCGACGATCTGGAAATGGATCGCTATACCGAATTTCATCTGCTCTCGCGCGAGCTCTCCGAAACCACCAACGACGTTCAGTCCATCGTCTCCGAGCTGTCAGCTCTCAACGGCGATTTCGAGGGTTACCTGACTCGCCAGACCCGTCTGAGCTCCGAAGTGCAGGACAAGTTAATGGGCGTGCGGATGGTTCCCATCGGCATGCTGGCCCCGAGGTTGCAGCGAACTATACGCAATGCCGCCGACACCTGCGGCAAGCAGGCCCTTCTGGTTATCGAGGGAGAGAATACCGAACTCGATACGACGGTGCTGGATGATATGGCCGAGCCCCTGTTGCACATTCTGCGCAACGCCGTCGACCATGGGATTGAGACTCCGGAAGTTCGCCAGCAAGCCGGGAAACCGGAAGAAGGCACCATACGGATTCGCGCCTTCCCCGAAGGTTCACAGATCGTTCTGCAGATCCTCGACGATGGTCGGGGAATCAACCCGAACGAATTGCGCGAAGTCATCGCCTCGCGCGGGATAGCCTCTGCTAAGGATCTGGCCCAGCAAAGCGATCAGGAAATCTACCAATACCTTTTTGCTCCCGGCTTCAGCACCGCTAAAACCATCAGCGAAATTTCCGGTCGCGGCGTCGGCCTGGATATCGTCAATAACCTCGTGCATAAGCTCAAGGGAACGGTGAAAATCACCTCGGAATTCGGGGTGGGCACGACCTTCACCATTCGATTGCCGCTCACACTCGCGGCCATGAAAGCCTTGTTAGTGCGCTCGGGTGATCAGACATTTGCCCTGCCACTGGGCGCTGTGAAACAGATCCTTCGTCTTGAGCCCGAGATGCTGGAAATGGAAAACGATAAACCGATTGTGACGGTGAATGGCGAAACCTATCCACTGGTGCATCTGGGCCACGCGCTGAACCTGAAGAAGCCGGTCGACGAGAATGTCAAACGGTTGCCGGTCGCAATTATCCGAACCGGCGAGCGGGATATCGCACTGGCCGTCGATCATCTGCAGGGGGGCCGCGAAATCGTCGTGAAGAATTTGGGGACCCACGTCCGGCAGGTGCACGGAATCGCCGGGGCCACCATTATGGGGGATGGCTCGGTAGTTCTGATTGTCAATCCTTCCGATCTGGATCGCGAATATCGACCCCGGCAGTTTCTGGCCTCACTCCCGCAAAGTCCTGCGTACACGCCAAAGTCGCTCGACAGCGACCGCCGCTTGAACGTACTGGTTGTGGACGATTCGCCGAGTGTGCGCCGGGTGGTCAGTTCGATCTTCAAGCGCGTCAACTGGACTTCCTCTTCCGCGAAAGATGGGATCGAAGCGCTGGAATTTCTTCATCAGGCGAACGAATACCCCGATGCGATCATGCTCGACATCGAGATGCCGCGCATGGATGGTTACGAATTCCTTTCGACCATCCGTTCGATGGAGGGTTTCGAAGAGATTCCCGTGGTCATGGTGACTTCACGCGCGGGCGACAAGCATCGCCGCAAGGCCATGGAGTTGGGGGCCAATGCCTATCTGGTCAAACCGTATCAGGACGATCAGCTGATTCAGATCATTCGCGACATCGTGCGGGCATCGGCGGTCTCGGCCCTATATTAAGGGTGTGAATTTTTTCGATTCCGTCCGAGATGAACCGATGCGTACGCTTGTTTTCTTTCTGCTCTTCGGCGGCTGCGTGCTGGCTCAGAAGCCGGCCGAGGAGATCAAACGCTTCGATGGAAAATGGCGGGTTCTCTTAGCTACCAAGCGCGGCGAAACCCAGGACGATGCCCATCTGAAAAAAATGACCGTCACCTTCAAAGACGGCTCGATGATCATTCAGGATGGAGCCATTGAAGAAAAAGCCAAGTTTACCATCGACCCCACCACCAAACCCGCCAGCATTTTTATTGAATCAGAAAAAGGATCCAGCAAGGCGAGTGGCATATATCAATTCGAGCTACTCACGCTGAAGCTGGCGTGGTCCTTATCGGGGGAGGAGAAGCCGACGAAGTTCTCCGAGAAACCGGAAGCCACGGTGACATCGCTGACGCTGCAAAGGGTGAAAGAATGAATTCGCTGGGGTGATGGAAACGGGATTTTAATCCCCCCGGGTAGACCGAAACGGTCAACCCGAGGCTTCGATCTGGATGCCCTCCGGGCATACAAAAAATAATACAAATCAGGAATCAACCCGAGGCTTCGATCTGGATGCCCTCCGGGCATCCCACCTTTTGTTTGCGTTTTGTATTTTGAAGCCCGGAGGGCTTCCAGATTTCAGACCCGGATTGCTCGCTTCGAGCTATCCGGGAGGGGTACATAATATATGAACACCGGAATATTCCACGGGTGGACCGAAACGGCGTTTTCTACCCCGGGTAGACCGAAACGGTCAACCCGAGGCTTCGATCTGGATGCCCTCCGGGCATCCCACTATTTGTTTGCGTTTTGTATTTTGAAGCCCGGAGGGCTTCCAGATTTAAGACCCGGATTGCTCGCTTCGAGCTATCCGGGGATAAAATCCAATCGCTCGCTTCGAGCTATCCGGGCAAGTCAAATTACCTCACCCCCGCCTGCACGATCCCATTGAACAGGAATTTGTAAGTGCCATGTGGCTGTGCCCGGAACAGAATCTGCGGGCCGAAGAAGACCACCCGGCCCTTGCCGACCGTGGCGTCGACGATGGCCGTGCCGCCGTTGAGGTATTCCGGACCCCAGATCCATCCGCTGCGCAGGACGTTTTTCCCCTCATACCACGCGACGCGATGCAGGCCGGCCTTCTCCGCATCGGCACCCAGCTTGAACGTCGGGCTGCTGCCGAAGTTCACATCGACCTCGGACTCCAGACCCCAGGCAAGATTGCTTGCGGTATCCACCTTCGCCCGGAGAATCGAAGGGGGCACATAGAACTTCTCGGCGGGTAAAGCTTTCTCCGGGTTATCTTTCTCCACCAGGAAATTCGAGATCGGCAGGTTGAGTTCCTTGCTCAGACTGGTGGAACTTCCAATGGTCAGAATAGTTCCGCCCGCTTCCAGGAACTTCTTCAATTCGGGAATAGTTTTCTCCGAGGTAATGTTGCCTTGCTGACCTTGATATTCGGGTGGCAGATTGGAACCTTTGCCTTCGGCCATTTCGCCGTTGTCACCGCCACCGGCACCTCCCTTGGGACGCGGGCCAGAGCGACCGGTGATCGCTCCATCGACGAAAATCAGCACATCATATTTCTCGGCCAACCCGCCCTTATCCAGCTCAGGAGCAAATACCACTTTGTGCGGGAATTCAAAACCTTCGAGGATGTAGCGAGTCCAGCCGGAGGGCATCGAGCCACCGTAGCGATCCCACAGTCCGATGCGGACGGGCTTCAGGGTGATCGCTTCTTTATCCGGCGCTGTCGGCGTACCACGAAACGAAGTGCCGATTTCGGTGGCGATCTTTTCAAGCGCTGCCAGTGTACTCGGCTTCTTGGGGATGAAGAACATCCCGGCCGGGTGCTTAATGCCCTGAACCGTAAACTCCTCCTTCAATCGGCGAACTTCTTCCCCCGCTTTAAGGAGTCGATTCACCGCCCGGAAAGAGTCGTTGGTCTTTTGACTTAAGAAAAAGCCGACCGCTCCTTCTGTATCGAGCACCTTACCCGGCGGTGGGCCGAGCACATCAGGAACTTCAGCGAACGGGCCATCGAAGCCGTCGAGAATCCGGTCGAACTTCACCCCCATCTGATACGCCAGCGTATACCCGGCGGCATCGTAAGGCCGAGTGGGGGCCGCACCGGGATAGGGAATATCGTTGGGGTGATCCTGCGGTTCGAACATATCGAGCACATGAGCCCGAAACGCCTGAGCCGATTTGACGACCAGCGAACCGGCCGGGTATTTTTTCTTGTTCACTTCGAAATCGGCGGTTGCTTTGCGAACCTTGACACCGGCCTGAATCAATTTGTTCACGAACTTGGTGGCCGTCAGAAAATCGGGCTGATCGGATGGAATGATGTAGCCGCGCGGATCACGCTTGGCCGGGTCGTGGAAGAATTTTTCGTAATCGGCGGCCCCACCCCCACGATTGGCCCGGGCCGCTTCGACGATCTTCGGCGTGGTCGTCCAGCTATCCCGATTGCCGCGATCAATTGCATTCTTGCCCATCAAATAAATGTTGTACAGCAAGTGTTCCCGATAGCGTGAAGCATAATCCAGCACCGCTTTATTGGCCGTGACCGAGTAATCGACCGACTGCCGGAAATGCCAGACTTGTGGAGCAATCGGAGAGAGGTAATCGGCTTTAGGTAACAGCTTGGCCGGTTGGTAAGCCACCCGCGACGGAGTCGGGCTGCCGATAGTTTCGGACAGCAAACCGATCATGTTGTGAAAACCGGTCGTGGTGCGCAGGCCACCGTTGAACCAGGTGGAATAGGGAGCTCCGCTGCGAACGGTGACGCCCGGCTTTCCTTCCGCCAGAAAGCGGTTCATCATAGCCGCGCCGACGGCGTCGATGCCACTGAGCACCATCGGATCCATATTGTAATTGGCCGGGTCGCGAAACGGCGGAATGAACATCACGGTACCGATGGGCCCGGTCTGGTGGTGGTTGTACATAATCTGCGGAAACCATTCGCGATAGAGCACGCGATTCATATTGATGGTCTCGGCCAGATTGTTGGCGTAAAAATCGCGGTTGTTATCGTGCCCGGCGTACTTCTCGTAGAGTCGGGGCAAGCCTTGGAGTGTTCGCTTGGTGGGATCTTTCTCGCGCATGTACCAATTGGCAACCAGATCCTGGCCATCCGGATTGGCATGAACCAGCAGAATGATCGTGTCGTCCAGAAAGCGCAGTGTCTCGGCATCTTTCCCTGACGTCAGCTGATAAGCCATTTCGATGAGAACCTGGGCACAGAGGCTTTCACTGGCGTGCAAGCCGCCATCGAGCCAGACGACCGATTTGCCTTCTTGAGCCAGCTTGCGAGCCTCTTCCGGCGTCACTCCTTCGGCCAGAGCAAGCTTGCGGGAAATCTCGCGATACCGATCTAACTTCTTATGATTGGCGGCTGAGGTAACAATCGCCAGACACTGCGGACGGCCTTCTTCAGTCTTGCCGAATTCGACGACCTTGAAGCGGTCCGATTCTTTTTCGAGCTTCTTCCAGTAATCGAGTAGCTGCGTGTAATTGGCGAGCTGGTAGTCATCCCCGACGTTGAAGCCCAGGGCCTGTTTCGGGGTAGTGATCGCCTGGGCCGGGCCACGATCCTGCGCGAATAATTGGGGAGAGGTGACAAAGATCCAAAAGACGAATAAGGAATTTCGTGAGAAAAGTCTCATAGTTATGCGGTCCCCAGGGATCTATTTCCTATCGATAATCTCAGCGTATGTTACTGGTTTGAAACGCGAGTTTGAAAAAATTTCGGGCGGAGCCATCCGCCCCCCCAATATCGAGGATTACGATGACGCCACGCATGGCCCAGTTGCAAGCACTGCTTGCGGAAGACCCCAAGGATTCCTTTTTGCGTTACGGTCTGGCTTTGGAATATTCCAGCAGTGGCGACGATGTCACTGCGGCGAATAAGCTCAAGGAATTATTGGCGGAAGATGAGTACGTGCCGGGCTTCCTGATGGCCGGGCAGATTTTGCACCGGCTGGATCGCGATGCGGAAGCGGTGGAATTATTGCGCAAAGGAATCGAAGCGGCCCGGCGCCAAGGCAATGCTCATGCCGCCGGGGAAATGGAAGGTTTGCTGGTGACGCTGGAGTAGGCGAATCGCTTAGCCCATCATGTATTGGGCGGGGCTGACGCCGAGATCGATGATGCTGCAGCCCACGATCACGTTCAGGCCGAGGTTGTGCGCTTTATCCACCACTTCGGGAGTATCGACACCCGGGTTCAACCAGAGTTCGCCGACTTCGATCTCCGCCAGTTCGTCCAGGACTTCCAGAGCCTTGGCGGGAGGCAGATAAATACTGACGCGATCGAGGTAGACCGGTACATCCGTGATGCTGCGATAGGCGGTATGCCCCTCAATAATCGGCTCGCTGGGATGCACGGGATAAACGTCGAAGCTGGCATCGGTATAGGCCCGAACGCAGATGTTGCCATACTTCTTGCGGTCGGAGCTGGCACCGATAACGGCAATGGAGGACATAGACAAGTTCCTATCAGAGGCGGGCGATTCTTATTTCAGGATACGTAAAAAAACCGCCTGTGAAACACAGACGGTTCATTATATAGCTCAGGAAGTTAAAGAAGCTTAGTTCTTCTTGCGTTCGCGCTTGGCTTCGGTAAGGTTGTCGCCATCAACGGTGATGGTGTACTTGCTGTCCTTCTTGGCCTTTTCGAAAAGCTTGGTCAATTCAATTTCGGTTTCTTCGCCGCCCTTGCTCTTCATCTTAATCTTGGCCTTGGGATCAACCTTGAAGCTCTTTTCCTTTTCTTCAATCGTGAAGGTGGCTTTGCCATCCTTATATTCTTTGAAGATCGCGCCTTTGATTTCTTCGGCGAAGATGCCGCCGACAGCCAACATCAGAGCGACCACAACTGCCAGAAACTTACGCATCGATATACTCCTCTTGAGCTATTACTGCTCGTTCCAGATGGATCCCCTACGACACCTCATCGCAGAGGATCTGGTTTCAATTTCAATTCTTCGAAATACGGCGCATCATTCAAGTTAAAAATCACTCATAATTAGCTATAGAACACCTACTCAGTCAATAGAATCCGCAGCTAATTGTGGAACGCCGCTGCTCTGGTATAATCAACCCTTAGCGAATCAATAAGTTTCGACGAGGAAGGACAATCCGCTATGAAATTCGTGTTAAACCCTTCCTGTCCGGTAAAAGCAAGCGGCGGTCGCTACTCCATACTGCCCATTCTGCGCGTCATCACTTTACTGCTGATTTGCTGGACGGCGGTTCCCCTGACCTTCGCTCAGCCACCGTTCCAGAAGCTGCCTCCCGAGGGTAAATCGGCCGGGAATCCACAAGGCTCCCAGAAGCCGCGAACCGAGGAAGAAGAAGAACCGGAGAAAAAAGATATCCCCCGTAAGGATATGCTGCCCAAAAAGAGTCCACCGCCCAAATCGGATGCGAATTCGAGTTTCAACAAGGGGGAAATTCCCGCTCGCAGCGAACTCCCGGCGGCTCTGGCCGAAGAGTCGCGGAAGACCAATCAGCCCCGGGAAATTCAGAACTTCTATTTTCGTCTGGCCGTGCCTTACGATATTCTCACGACCGGAGCCAATGTCGATTACAGTATCGTTCCTCTACCCGCTCGCGAACTCTCCGGCGAAACGATCCTCTTCACCAAGTTAGTCGGCGGTCAGCCCGAAAAGGAATACAAGCTCCCCACAGCCAATGTGGCCGGGGTGAAACCGTTCGAGGAAATCGTCTGCGATCAGGTCGACAGTTTTTTAGCGAGAAAGACCGAGTTAAAGCGGATTGTGGTTATCGAAACCGCACTCAAGGAATTGAAAGCGGCCGAAGCCTGGCACCGCCTCGCCCTCTCCTCTAACTTGCGTACCGGTGACGGCTGGCGACCGATGCAGGAGAAGTTATTAGCGAAGATCCTGCAGATGCGTCGCGAACTGCTGACCGCTTTTCAGCAGGCCAAATTGTGGGAGAACTCCGACAAGCTAGCTCAGGAATTGATCACCGCTTTTCCCAATGAACCAGCTGTAATGTTCGATGTGAACAAATACCGTCTACTGCGTGGCCGAGATACTCTGAAAAAAGAAAACGAGCAGGACTATCGCGACCTGCGCGAGAAGTTCCAGATTTTTCTGGCCCTGCCCGAGGCGGAAAATGACCCGATCACCCAATCGGTTCGCGTACTGCTTCGAGAGCATGCCAAAGAGATGGCTCGCAAAGCCAACGCTCAGCTGGGTAAGGGAGACGCTGCCGGGGCCTTGCAAACGCTCCGCGATGCGGAGACCTACGACCCCGATTCGAAAGAAATCAAGGACGCCCGCCTGACGATGAAAGCCCAGATTCTCTACGTTGGCGTGCCGAGCCTGCCAATTCACATGTCGCCGACTACTGCCCTCAGCGACAGCGAAAAATGGGCGATGGAACTGATCTTCGAATCGCTGCTGCAAACGATTCCCGATGATACCTTGGGGCGAATTTTCCGACCGCAACTAGCGGTTGATCTGCCTACCGGCAGCGGCGACTCGCGAACCTTCCGCTTGGCTAAAACTACGCGCTGGCCGGCCAATAATAACAAGGATGCCGTGACCGCCGCCGATGTCAGCGGTTCGCTGCGGCTCTATCGGAACTACCAGTTTGCACCAGGTATGGAAGATATCAGTCTGCTCGGGGAAGACGAGATTGAAGATTCCACTCGCATCAAACTCAAACTGCAGCAACGGCTGCTGGAACCGCTGCCGAGGTTCAACTTCAAGGTGCTGCCGGCTCGCACGGTGCCCGATCTGGATAGCGACCGGTTTTCGCGCAACCCCATGGGCAGCGGACCTTACATGTTCAAGGGTCTGCAAGTGGAATCGCCGGTGCGGACCTGTGCGGTGTTCGTTGCCAACCCGGCTTATGCCCATCGTCCGGAGCGCTTCGGCCTGCCAGTGATTCGGGAAATTCGCCTTTATGTTCCCCGGCCGGAGAATGTCGCCAGCGATTTCGAAAGCGGCCAGTTGCACATATTAGCGGATCCGGGAGCGGAGATTTTTGCTCGCAGCACCAACGAATCGAAGTTGGCCAACATGGTGCGCGGCTACACCATGGAGAACAATCGCCGTATCTGGATGCTGGCGATCAACCACCGTCGGCCGCCGTTGTGGAAGGACGATCTGCGCCGGGCGATTAACCACTCGATCGATCGCGAGCAGATTCTGACGGAAACGCAGCGACCGACCGGTACCAAATACCATCAGGTGCTCAATGGGCCGTTCCCGACCAACAGCTGGCCGACGCCGTCGCAGTCCAAGCCGCTATTTCAGCCGGAGTTGGCCAAGGGTCTGTTTGCCGAGTCGCTTAAGGAACCTCAGGCGTTTCCGATTCCGCTCAGTCTGTCGATTCGCTACTGCTCGGCCGATCCCGGCGCGGCGCAGGCCGCTTCGCAGATTAAAGAACATATCGAACGACAGTCGGACAAGAAGTTGCAACTGAAGATTGAGGGACTGGGCCGGGAAGAATTTCAAGAGCGGGTAATCAACCGCCACGAATTCGATCTGGCTTATACCTCCTTCGATTACAAGGATGACCAGTTCTGGCTCGGCGGCTTGCTGGATGGTAATGCCGCGGGGAACGATCAGCGAAATTTCCTCGGCTATTTGGGGCAGGATAGCGGCGCGAAAACGGAGGATAAACGGATTGCCGGAACGCTCGGCCAGATTCGCGGCACCACCGATTTTGCCAAGCTGAAAGAACAGATGAACGATCTGTTCGGCATGGTCAATTATCGAGTGCCGTTCGTGCCGTTGTGGCAGTTGGATCGGCAGATTGTGGTGCACTCCGGCCTGGAGATCCGCTTCGATTCGGCGACCCCGAGAAAAATTCCCAGCTCGCTGGATCCGGCCACGCTTTTTAATGGAATTGAATATTGGCGTTTGAAGTAGAGCAAAGGAAGGAACTTTATGAAATGGATGTCTAGCCTGTTGGTGATCTTGGTTCTGAGTGTATCGGCGCAGGCCGACGATTGGAAGACTCTGGAAGGGGTTTGGATTCCCGTCGGCATGGAACTAGGCGGGCAGAAATTCGAGGTCGGCCAGTTGAAGGATTCGAAGCTGAAATTAACCAAAGATAAATACGAACTGGTCTTTCAGGCGATCAACGACAAGGGGGACATCAAGCTCGACAGCACGATGAAGCCGAAGCAGATGGACATTACCAGCCGGGAAGGGACCGTTAAAGAGAACAAGGATAAAACGCTCCTGGCTATCTATGAGGTCAACGGCGATTATCTGCGCGTCTGCTATGCGCTGGAAGGCACCACCCGACCGACCGAGTTCAAAACGACGAAAGATAATGGCTTCTTCCTCGCGGAGTACAAGAGAGAGAAGAAGTAGGGGCAAGCGGTCAGAAGTCAGCGGTCAGCGGTCAGCGATCAGGGAGAGATAAGTTGGAAATTCCCTTTAGCCAGAAGAAATATTTCGGACTGCGCTCTGACAAAGTCCGTGCTTTAAAATTAAGTCGTTTCCAATTGAGAGAGCGCCGAGATTTTTCACTCGGCGTCTCATGAGATTATTTAATTTCGTATTCATATTTTTCAGTTTTTGCTTCGCCATTTGGAGGAGTGATAGTTATTTCAACCTCCACATTACCCTTTCCAGTTGATTGCAAATCAATTTCACGATCATTAGCACCTATAGGCTTGGCGCCATTAACCCGAATACTGATATTGTTTACTTTCTCTTTAGCCGGCCCTTTAACTTTCACGGCAAAATTAGTACCTGCGATACCTTTCACAGGAATTCTTACTATGTCAGTTTCCTTGACTTCAAATGGCTTAGCATCGTGCGGAATAACAATATCGTCAGCCAAAGCGGGGCCTGCAAGCAAAGCAAACAGCGCTATACCATAAAACATCTTACGCATTAATAATTCTCTCAAAAGGTTACAAGCAAACCAAAGGACAATTCGAATTTGAATTGCATACCAATTCATTAAATGAAATTTATAATCGAGTCAATGCTTAAGATGATGCAATGCGGGAAGATCCAAGATTAACACTTACAATACTTGGCTTTTCTGACCTTTAATAAAATTTTGAGAGTCTTTATTACTACAATTCAGTTGGTCGGACTTGCAATTCTTCAGTCTTGCTGTGTGTTTCGTAGCCAGGAATTACTTCGTTTGACACATATCCAAGCATCAGGTGCTTAGTTCAAATCGCTATTACCCCTCGGTGCCTTGGTTGTGATGAAGTCGTCATGCCTCAAAGATACCAATTCACTCCCAAGCAAGATACTATCTCTGGTCTATCGCCTTGAAACGAAGTGTGCGGTTGCCCCTGAATCTTTAAGCCGTGATCCTTCGAATCGGAATTGCGGCAGCGCGGCGGCATTATTCGGGCAGCCGAAGTACTCGAAACTTTTTCGGCCCGGCTGTCGTCTGAACTTGTAAGGAGCCAACCCAAATGAATGCCGCCATTTTCTTTACTTGCCTTCTACTCGCCGACACTCCCGTGGAGCCGATAGCTCACTGGCAGGGCAAGGTGGCCGATGACTCCCTTCAAAAAATCGCCCCGACCGAGGGCTATATTGCGAACGCTCAACTCCTGGAGAAGCTCTGGAAAGCCTGGAGGCCTAAAGAAGAAGTTCCCTCCGTGGATTTCAAAAAGGAACTCATTATTCTTGGCGTCATCCCAGGCCCCAATTCGATTGGAATTGTTCCCTCCGTGGATGACAAAGGCGATTTAAAATTTACCCTCCAAAGCACAGAGATCGGTGGTCCGGGCTTCGGCTACCATCTGGTCCAGATCAAGCGGGAGGGAGTGAAGACCATCAACGGAAAACCGATCGATGACAAGAAAAATGCTCCTGCAAAAGGGGATCTGACAGCCCTCGAGCAGAAATTGGTGGGTTCCTGGATCGGGCACGGACCGTGTGTGGGAAATTCCGTTTTTCAGCCGGACGGAACCTATCATCGATCGAATTACGGGCCAGGAGCCGGTATGTTTGAAACGGGGACCTGGAAAATGGAATGGAGCGAACTCCCACCGACTTTAGTACTGACGCCGTCGCCTACCAAAGGTCATGAAGCCGAAGAATCTTTTAAAGTCTATGTGGTTACGTTGAATGATAAACAGTTCGATTACCGCTGGACCAAATATAGCAATTCAAGAATTGAAAATCACCTGCGGGGCACGGAGTTGGACAACGTGAAGATTCGACTCAGCATCCTGGACAGTGCGACACAACGGTACCTTGGTAATACAGATCTGGGAGCCGGCGTTAACTACCCACCCCACCTCAAAACGCTGGTCGATAAAAAGATCCTGCGGCCGGAGGCTCTCCTCGATCCGTGGGGCAAAGAGTTCAAGTATGACGTTACCGGCAAACGATCGCAGGGAAAGGGTCCTGACATCTGGACCGAAACGCCGGACAAAAAAATCATCGCTAACTGGTTGATGAAAGAATAGAGGCCAGCTTTCAGCTTTCAGCTTTCAGCTAGAGATTAATTCACGTCGAAGTTTCGCCGCGAGATTCAAGTCGAGGAGTCGTTCCTCTTAGAAATTTGTTCCAAATTTAACTCACAGTTTCTAGCTGATTTCGCATCGCATTCAGCAGAAAGCCGAAGGCGGGACGCGGATCTCTCCCCACCTAAATTCCCGGCGATTCCCGATTTGCATATAGCTTAAGTTGACTTTCAGCGTATCAATAACTACGCACACTTCGATTACACAACCTCGGCCATCCGGAGGTGGGAAAATCATGAAAACGGCAACGGCGACCCGCTACAGCAAACTCATTCTTCCCATATTGGAGGAGGATCGTCTTCCCGACCTCGGCCCCGGACAACCGAACCTGAAAAAAAAAGTACTCCTCGAAGCGCTGACCCCCGAGAATGCATTTCCACGCGTCAATGATCCGAATATGGCCATGCTGTGCCTCGCGGCTCTCTGGCTGCGTCACGATTTTCTCGAAGAATCCCACGAAATCAGCCAGATCGTCAAAACCCCCAGCGGCAGCTACTGGCACGGCATCATGCACCGCCGGGAACCGGATGCCTGGAACGCCAAATACTGGTTCCGACAGACCGGCCGACATCCCGCTTTGAGAAAAATCAGCGATTCGTTCCGACGCGTCTACGATCCGCTCGAATTCGTGGATCGCTGCGAAAGCTACCGCGACACCGGCAGCCCGGATGAAATGGAATGCAAACAGATTCAGTTGCGCGAATGGGAAGTTTTATTCGATTGGTGTTACGATAAGGCAGTTAACGGCTAAGGGCCGTTAGCGAATGTTGGCTTTGATGATTCGTTCGAGCTGCACGAAGTCATTTCCCCGATAAAGCACTTTACCCTCGCGATCCAGCAGAATCAAAGTCGGGTAACTCTTGATCCCGAACTTATCCTGAACTTGCCCGAATTTGCCGGGCGGTTCCAGATAGAGAGCGTAATTGATTTCCTGTCGTTGGGCCACCTTGGCGACATTGTTCGCCTGCTGATCCCAGGATCCGTCTCGTTCGCAGGCCACTCCCAGCACTTCCAGTCCCGATGTGCCATACTGCTTAGCCAGGTTCTTCACTTCCGGAATAGCTCGCATGCACGGGCCGCACCAGGTTCCCCAGAAATCGAGCAGCACCAGTTTGCCCGCGTGATCTCCGAAGCGCCAACTCTTCCCTTGCAGATCCATTAGTTCGAAGGATCGTTTGGAGTTGTTCTTCGGCACCGGCGTCGAAATTTTCTCCGGATCTTCCGGTGGTACCAGAGGCGGCAGATTCGGTGTCGTTGACGGCGCGGGAACCGAAGGGGCCGGTGAACTATTCGGCCCGGGGATATTGGCCGCGGGCAGCGTGACATGCGAGGGATCGGCCGCAATGTTCTCCGGGTGCGAGGAAGTGATCGGCGGCTTCTTCGGCGAGCCGAACTGCGCGGCAGGAGGCGTCATATCCTGCCAGGTGGAATCTTTACTCTTGGGAGCAAACGGGCCCGTATTTCCAATCGCGGGAGGCGCGGACGGCGTGATGGAAGAGACGCCCCCCTCACTGACTTTCAGAATAATCTGCGTGTCGGGCGCCTGCACGATCATGGAGCCGCCGAGCGTTCGATTCCGTTCGTCGACGCGGGCAGACAGTTCGTAATCTTCGCCCGGTCGGACCGGAACGGTGAAGTAACCCTGCCCATCGGTGTGAACGCCGATCGGTTTAGCCTTACCCGTTTTGGAGCCCTGCCGGGCTAAAATCTGTACGAAAGCATCTGGAATTCGCTGCCCGTCGGGATCGACCACTGCCCCGGCTAACAGGGTTTCGCCATCGTTTCGGGTCGGTAAGTTGGTGGGCGGTATACGATTATTTCGACCGGTGGTGCCGGTGGGAGGCGGCGCACTGCGATCGTTGGGATCGGCCCAGAAAGGCGCCTGTGCGGGACCGCGGTCCCGATCGCTATTCCGGATGTTTTGCTGGGATGTAGGCTTGCCGTCCGGGTTCCGGGAACCAGTCGATGTGCATCCCGCCAGGGCCAGACAGGTCAAAAGTAGGCAGAACCGACGCATGGAACCCCCGAAAGCCAGCCGCCGTTCTACGGTAGGCTACTTTCAAACTTTCCCGTTGAAAGCCATTCGGTCAATCAATGCGGCGCACCTTGAGTCTTATTCCCCAGTTAGCGCATCCCCCCAAAGCGGGTAGACATATCTACTGGAACAGTAATTCTCTTGTGCGCATTCGCTTCATCCGGTATCCCAGTAATAGCTTCTGGTAAGATTTCCGGGAAGAGCGTTTCTTGACGGTTTTCCGGAAGATGGCTATTCTCGGGGAGATGGAGTAAATTAGTTAGACGGGCAGCAGGCTCGCGTTTCTCCAGTCCGCGGGTGGGATGCCCGTTTCACGAAAGATTTCCGGCATGAAAGCACTTTTCCGCCTTTTGTTTCTGTCTTTAGCGCTACTGTCCTTCGTGGGCGATCAGGCCAGCAAGTATGGGATTTTTCGCTGGCTTTACAACGATGGCATCGGAGATCAAAAGCAGGTCGTAGACGGCTGGTTCTGTCTGCGCGCCGATTACATTCCCAACGGCCCGGAGGGCGATTGTGCTCTCACGACCTGGAGCGGCAAAATTCTCCCCCGGGTGAACAAAGGAGCCCTCTTCGGTTTGGGCAACGAGCACGAGCATCGCAGCAACTTTTTCTTCGCCTGCGTGAGCGTGGCGGCCGCGGTGTTCATCTTTGTCTGGGGCTTCCGGAAAGCCGGGCCAAAGGATCGGCTGCTGACCTTTTCGCTCGGGCTCATTCTGGGTGGCACTCTGGGCAATTTTTACGACCGGGTAGTGTTCGGGGGTGTGCGCGACTTCTTTGACTTCTACAAGATTGGCTTCCCGGTCTTCAACGTGGCCGACTGCTGTCTGGTGGTCGGGGCCTTTTTGCTTTTGACTCAAGCAATCTTCTTCACTAAACCGGAACAAGCCCCTGCTTCCGGGGAAGAGACCAAAACCGCTTTTGCAGTGCAATCATGAATTGGGATCGCCGGCTGAAAATTTTCCTCTTTCTGCTGGCGCTGCTCCCGACCGCGATCGTTCAACTTTCGCTGTTCCAGAAGACGGAACCCTTTTTCAACAACGATGAAACTCGCCATTTCATGACGGGGATATTTTTCCACGATTTCTTAAAATCGGGCGACTACCTTCACCCGAAAGAATACGCCACCCAGTACTATCTGCAGTATCCCGCGCTCGGCCTGCTGGTTTGGCCCCCCGGGTTGCATGTGGCGGAGGGATTCTGGTTTCTGCTCTGGGGGCCAACGTTTCTGGCCGGCCGCATACTCGTCGAGCTATTTTTTGTCATTTCCTCTCTCTACCTGTTTCGATTGATTGTCCGCACCAGCGGTTTACCGCTCGCCTTCGGAACCGTCTTCCTGTTCGGGCTTCTCCCCGCTGTGGTCCCAGCCGCCCGGCACATCATGGGAGAAGTGCCGACACTGGCCTGGATTCTCGCCAGTCTGTTTCACTTCGAACGCTATATCGTGCCGGCTCTCCCGCCGACGCTTGAAGAAATTGAACGAAACGAACATCTTCGTCCCAAGCCGGTAGCGCGCCGGGTGCGCGATGTCTGGCTCGCCTGTCTGTTCGCGGCCCTGGCGGCGTTGACCCGTTTTGATGCCGTGCTGCTGCTGCCCTATTTTTTCGGGCGGTTGGTGATGACGCGGCAATTGTCCCTGTTGAAAAATCGCGCTGTGATCGGCGGTATTCTGCTCGCGCTTGGCCTGACGGCCCCTTACTACTATCTCACATGGAAAGAGTACGGTACCGCAGTGGCCAAGGCCGCGAGTGAAGGGACGGTCGAAGGTTCGACGAGTCTCTTCGCTCTGAGCAATCTTTTCTTCTACCCCAGCCAACTTCCCAAGCAGATCAGCTGGTTTCTGCTGCTCCCGGCCCTGGTCGGTTTTCTGGTGAGTTGGTTACCGTTTCGGCTCGATCACTCCGCCGTGTGGCGGGTGTTGGTGATAGCGGTCTATCTCACTTTCACACCGCTGGCGGAACTCGATTCTCGACACACGATTTACTGGCTGCCGGCCTGGGCCTATTTCAGCGTCTATGGCTTCTTCTGGCTCTGCTCGGCGGCCCCGGAACTGACCACCCGAGTCATGGCTATTTTCCTGGGAGGCATCGTGGTTCTGGGAGGCCTGCTCTACACCACCTGGATCGGCCCAAACCACTATGTTTTCGGCTACCGGGAGGCCGCGGAATATGTCGTCGAACATTCCGAACCTCAAGAGCGGATTCTCATCGATGCTTTTCTAAACGGTGGCTTTATCGCCGACGTTCGCCTGCTCGATCCCCAGCGCGGCCGGACAGTATTACGCGGCGATAAAATCTTCTACGGGATGATCAGCGATCCGCACGGCGGCTACCAGGATTTCGCCCAAGGACCGGACGAAATTGCCCAGAGGATTTTCGACTACGATCCCGCCTACATTGTGGTCGAACAACCGCAGTTGTATTTCGATCTGCCGGGAGCCCAAAACTTCCGGGAAGCGATCAGGAAATATGCCGATCGCTTCGAGTTGGTAAAAACCGTTGAAATACGCAGCAACCGGACGATCTTCGAAGACGCCCGGCTGGAGATTTATAAGAATCGCAAACGGAACCCGAATCCAATGCGCGATATCTCGTTACCGATGTTGAATTTGGGCAAGACGCTGGGAACGCCGCCCAACCCAAAGGAATAGCCGACAAGATCTAGCAGAAAGCGGCTGAGATTAGAAAATGATCATCGGGGTCTGGCTCGCTACCGAGCCGTTTATCAACTACAATTCTGCATATGAACCCGATTTCGCCGGAACAATTTCAAGCACTTGTTATCAAGAGCAAACTGATCGATCCGGATCGCTTGCGCAAAGTCTGGAAGGATATTCCCAGTAATTTACGGACCGATGCCGGTAAAATGGCAGCCTTTCTGGTCAAACAGCGCTTCCTGACGGAATTTCAGGCTCTCAAGCTTCTTAAAGGCATCCGACAGGGCCTGGTGCTGGGTAAATATCGAATTCTGTCCCCTATTGGCCGGGGCGGTATGGGCACGGTCTATCTGGCCCGGCACGAAAACGGCAGTCTGGTCGCTCTGAAAGTGCTTCCTCCCAAACGGGCGAAACGGGAAGAGCGTACCCTGGCCCGGTTCTTGCGCGAAATGGAACTTTCGCAACGGGTCAAGCACCCGAATCTGGCCCGCACGCATGAAGTCGGCACCTCGCAGGGCATCTATTTCATTGCGATGGAGTACATTCGAGGCAAATCGCTCAAGCAACTGGTGGTCGATGAAGGCCCACTCAGTGTGGATCGGGCCTCGGCCCTGTTCATAGAAGTCTCGGTCGGCCTCGCATACGCGCACGCTCGCGGCCTGATACACCGCGACTTGAAGCCTTCGAATATCATGGTGACCCCGGCCGGGCATGCGAAGATTCTCGACTTCGGTCTGGCGATGGAAAGCGACGAGGAAATTCCCGAAGACAAGACCATCATCGGCGGCAAAGGCTACGTCGTCGGAACCATGGATTTCATCGCTCCCGAGCAGATTCAGAACTCGGCCGATGTCGATTTCCGCGCCGACCTATATGCCCTCGGCTGCACGATGTACTACACGCTGACTGGCCAGCCGCCGTTCCCGGGCGGAAGTTCCAAGCGCAAAATGAAAATGCACCTGACGGAATTTCCGGAGCCGATTCCGGAGATTAATCCCGAGGTGCCGGAAGCATTCGCCCGCATCGCCGAGAAGTTGATGGAGAAAGATCCGTCGCGGCGCTACCAGAACGCCGATGCGGTTTGCGAGGCGATCATGCCCTGGTCCAAGGATGATCAGCCGGTGAAGCAGGACGATGAGCTATCCAACACCGCCATCATCGAAGAGGTCACGCATACCAAGATGCATTACTGGCGTGAGATTGGCACGACGCTGGCGGCGGTAGTTCCTTCGGAAAGCGGTTCGCAATCGACATCGATGCCGAACCTGGAACTTTCGGAAGATGAAGGGGAAAAACGCGAGAGCACCAACAAAATCGTCTGGAATCAGAAGATCACCAATATTTTATTGCTGGTGTTATCGCTGCTGATGTTGATAATTATCGTCGTACTCATCTTCCGGCAATAAACGGGACGGCTTTCCGTCTCGTCTGAACTGCGAGGAGATCGCCATGCAAAATACACGACGCTTCGGTCTGGCTTTGGCAACCGTTTTTCTTCTGCCCCTGGTGGCTGTCGCCTGTCTTTGGGATTACGACACGCTCGCTCAGGAACGCGGCCGGTTCCCTTCCACGCTCGAACTGATTACTGGCAAGTTCCTCCGCCATTCTCCCGAGTTCTACGAATGGCGCATCGAGGACCGGCTCAAGAAGCTCGAAAAAGATCCCAACAACCTTAACTACCACGACGACCTGGCCGCCGCCTATTCCAAAATTGGCAACTTCGATAAGGCCATCGAGGTCATGCAGCGGAAAGAAAAGATTCAGCCAGGCTTATATGAGACCTATTCCAATCTCGGCACTTTCTATATCCTCGCCGGGCGATTCAAAGAAGGTCTGCCTTATATCGACAAAGCTCTGGCAATTAATCCCGATGCGCACTTCGGAAGAGAGAAGTATCAGAAGTATTTGGTGGAGTATGTGCTTGCAAAGATGAAAGATCAGAGAAAACTGACATTTCCTTTGGTATCCGCCGAAGCAATGGACAAGTCTAATAATCTAAAGTTCGATGCTTGGTTGAATTCATTTAAAAAAACTGATCCCAATTCCGACGATCGACACTCCGCCGTGAAAGGCATACTGGGGATGATGCGCTTTGCGGATTATAAGAATCCAATTCTACTCGAAGCGCTAGGCAATTTACTCTGGTCGGAAAGGGAAAGAGGGGACGGGAAGCAACTGGCCACCCGGGCCTTCTTACAGGCCTCTTACTTTATGAAAGTTGATGACCAGCGCGAAGAGTATAGGAAATTAGCGAAGGCGGCCCTGCGCATGAAGCAGGGTGTAACTCTGGAACTTGTGGAGTCCGCATTTCAGAAAGAATTGGCCGATGCCGAAAAGTGGTATGACGATTTACGTGCGAAAGAAATCGATTGGATCAAGGCCGGCCTGAACGCGGATGAGGAGTTCGACAAACTCTATGCCCAAGATCCGCATATTGGAGGAGAGGAATGGGAACCCGGCCGTCAGACCTGGATACAGTATTTTGACACGCATCCGACGGTTATCGTATTTGGTTTGTTAGCCTGCCTTTTACTCATAATCCCGACGTCTCTTTTACTTTGTAAATTCGCGTATCGCCGAATTTGCCTTAGGCGTGCTAACCTCCCTGGGTAGACCGAAACGGTCAACCCAAGGCTAGATTCCTTCAATCCTCCTCTCGTCAGAATTGTGAGGTGCTCGTCATGAAAACATCCCGTCGATTCGTTCTAACATTAGCTGCCGTAGTTTCATTACCCATGATGGCTGTCGCCTGTCTTTGGGATTACGACACGCTCGCTCAGGAACGCGGCCGGTTCCCTTCCACGCTCGAACTGATTACTGGCAAGTTCCTCCGCCATTCTCCCGAGTTCTACGAATGGCGCATCGAGGACCGGCTCAAGAAACTCGAAAAAGATCCCAACAACCTCAACTACCACGACGACCTGGCTGTGGCTTATTCCAAAATCGGCAACTTTGATAAAGCCATTGAAGTCATTCAACGCAAAGAGAAGATCCAGCCAGGCTTATACGAAACCTATTCCAATCTCGGCACTTTCTATATCCTCGCCGGGCGATTCAAAGAAGGGCTGCCTTACATCGATAAAGCTCTGGCAATTAATCCCGATGCGCACTTCGGGCGAGAGAAATATCAGAAGTATTTGGTGGAGTATGTGCTTGAAAAGATGGCGAACAAGAATCAATTGACCTTTCCTTTGGGGTCGCTCGGCACGAAAAGCAACGAAAAAGATTCCAAATTTAGGCCTTGGCTATTAACACCGAAACCGGCAGATTACAATTCCATTTCCCGTGAAGATGCTATTAAGGGTGTCCTCGGAATGATGCGATTTGCGGATTATAAAAATCCGATTCTTCTCGAAGCACTTGGGGATTTGCTTTGGATTCAGACATTTGAACGCTGGCCAGAAAATATTCCACACGATGGTAAATTATTGGCCGCTCGTGCTTATCTACAGGCTTCGTACCAGATGAAAGATGATGTGCAAAGGGAAGAATATAGAAAAATAGCCACTGCCGCTCTTTATCTAAAAAGTGAAAGGTCTGTCGAATCGATAGAACCGCAATTTCTGGAAGAGATCGCTGACGCCGAAAAGTGGTATGAAGAATTACGCCTTAAGGAAATCGGCTGGATAAAAGCAGGTCTCGACGTCGAAGCTGAATTCGACAAGCTGTATGATAGGGAACCACAAGTAAAAGGAGATTTTTGGGAACTTCTCACTAAAGATATAAGCCAAGACGACTTTCTATTAGCTTCCATAATATGCTTCTTTTTTTTCGTTCTTCTCTTTTTTCTATTCTGCATAGTCGCTTACCGCAGGGTCCGCCGTTGGCGGTCGCGTCGCAACTCCCTCCCCGGGTAGACTGAAACGGTCAATCCGGGCCTCAGGTATTTCAACCCTCCGGATTGAGAATTGTGAGGTGTCGCACCAGTTCGGGACGAATTGATCTGATTGTGCCGTTTGAGTCGCGCATCTCCAGTTCCGCGAAATGCAGCCGTTCGATATAGCCAGTCTCCGAAGTGCCGTTCATAAATTCGACGGTGACCGTTTTGGCTTCCAATCCCAGCCGTTCGCGCCAACGAGATTCCAGCGTTTCGAGATCCCCTTGGAGAAGTCGCTGGTAGTGCGCGTTCAAATTCGCCAGCAGTTTTGGCGTGACCTCTTCAATTTCAAAGGTTCGGCCTGCTTCGATGCTCAAAGAACTCGCATCGGGTAATTGCGCGGCCGCGAAGTCTGCCGCCGTCTGATTCAAGTTGCAGCCCATCCCGCAAACCACGGCTAGTTCCTGATCCCGATTGGTTCTCGACTCGATCAGGATCCCGCAGACTTTCTTGCGATTGATCAGAATGTCATTGGGCCATTTCATCCGGGCTATCAGGCCGGTCGCCTGCTGAATGGTTTCGCAGACGGAAACGGCCGCTAATGCGGTTAACAGCACCGGTCTACGAAGTTCGGGCGGAGGGAAGAGAAGAACAGAAAGGAGAATGGCCGAATCGGACTTGGCCTGCCAGCTGCGGCCATGTTGACCGCGACCGGCCGTTTGTAGCCGGGTCTGGAACACGGCCCCGTCGAGGGAAGGGTCGTTGGCATACTCCAGGGCCTGGCGATTGGTACTGTCGATTTCGTCAAAACGAAAATGCTGGGAGCCGATTTTCATGCCGTCGCTTCGTCCGAAAAATCTCAATCTAGCTGGTAGGGGCTACCGGCAGCTTCCTCGTGGCGAATCTCGTCCACCGCTTCCTTGCGACCCCAGCCTTTATACAGCCGGTTGGCGGCATTGAAGACCAGACCCTGGACGTTCCCAACGTTTTTGTAGGCGTGCACCACACCCTTGGGCACTATGAGCGCGAACGGGTTATCTGCGCCGACTACGCGAACGTCGCGCTTTCCGTAAGTGGGAGAATCTTTGCGGGCATCCCAAAGGTAGACTTTGAAATTTGAAGGCCCATAGAAGCAAAAATAGTCCGCCTGGTCGATATGCTCGTGCGGCCCACGGCTGATACCCGGTTCCGTCATGGAGATATAGGCCATGACCGGATGAAATTCCGTGGGAATGTCATCGTGGCGGAACAGTTCGCACAACCAGCCTCGATGGTCCTTGAAATGGGTCAGTTTCTTCCAGACGATGTCTTTGATCTCGCCATCGGTAAATTGCATAGTGTTTCTGCTGCAAAGGTTGCGTAAATGGCCCAGGCCGTGCCGAGCGCGTCTTTTAGGAAATAATACGTTAGCTTTTCAGCTCAAGAAGAGAAAATAGCCGATTATGACCAGCGTGACCAGTAAACCGGCCAAAAGACCGATCAATCCGAAGAAAAAATAGCCTGCCACCATCATCGGGGCGGAGACCCCCAGAAGCAGATATTCTTCGGTTCCGAACTCGAAGCGCTCCCAGCGGGTGAGGCTTTGCTGCCGATCGACCTGTTCCTCGTTGCGTTCTTCGTGAATTTCTTCACGGGTGGGCAGTTCCAGGCCAAATCCGCTCAAGCCGGGCAAATTTCCTACCGAATTCCGGGCCCTAACCAAAAATTCAAAATTGTCGCTGCCTGTGACGATCACCCAACTCCCCGCCTCCAGGAATCCTTCGACGCTCCGGGCGGGAAAACGACGTCCCGAGACGCAAATAACCCCTCCCGGCCGCAAGGGACCGATCGTCTGTCCGAGTTCGCCAATGGTGATCGGCATGCTCGCTTATTCGCATCCGGAGCAAAAAAATTTGGCCTTATACCGGGAAGGGAGGTGCAAATACCCTTCTTCACATAAATATAATACTTCTATGAATTCAAAATTATCGACAAAACGAGCAGCGGGGGTGCTCACTTTCTGGGGGGCAGCCCAGATGGTCACCGGCTCCATGCATTTGCTGGAGGCCGGGAATACGCGCGTTCTCCTGGATTGCGGGCTTTATCAAGGAAAGCGGGACGAAGCCCATCGCCGCAATAAAACCTTTCCCTTCCCGCCGGAGGAAATCGACGCCGTGCTGGTTTCCCACGCGCACATCGACCACTGTGGGAATCTACCCAGCCTGATTCACCAAGGTTTCGATGGTCCGATTTATCTATCGGCCGCCACCCGCGATCTGCTGCGAGTGATGCTGTACGATTCGGCCAAGATTCAGGAGGAGGACGCCGCGCACCTGAACATTCAACGGAATTACCAGGAACCCTTCGTTCAGCCGCTGTACACCGCCAAGGATGTGGATCTGGTGCTCCGGCAGTGCGTGACCGTGAAATTCAACGAAACGCGCGATCTGGCCAAGAATGTCCGCTTTCAGCTCATCGAAGCCGGCCACGTACTCGGCTCGGCGATGGTGCACCTGACGCTGGCGGGCGAAAACGGCGAGCGTTCGATCACTTTTACCGGCGACCTGGGCCGTCGAAATCTACCGTTACTGCGAACCAGCGGTGCCATCCCCCCCGCTGATGTGCTGGTCTGCGAATCGACCTACGGCAACCGCGTGCACGAACCGATCGAAAATACCGTTTCGAAGCTATACTCTTCGATCAATCGGGCAATCGAGCGCGGCGGCAAAGTCCTGATTCCGGCCTTCAGCCTCGGCCGGACGCAGTTGATCATTCACTACCTGCACGAAGGCGTCCGACAGAAGAAAATCCCAAGGATTCCGGTATTTGTGGATAGCCCGCTCGCGGCCGATATCACGGAAGTCTACGAACGGCACCCGGAATGCCTGACCGATCAGGCCCAGCAGTCGCTCTTGGATGGCACCGGGATTCTCGGCGGCGATATCGTCGAGTACATTCGCGAGTTCGAAGATAGCATTCAGGTTTCACTTCGACCCGACCCGTGCGTGGTGATTGCCTCCAGCGGCATGTGCGATGCCGGCCGGATCATTCACCATCTGAAACGGCACGTCGACGATCCCCGCTGCATGGTGATTCTGGTCAGCTATCAGGCCCAGGGGACGACCGGACGGCGACTCTTGGAAAAGAGCCCCACCGTACGGATTCAGGGCCGGGACTGGAATAAATGGCTGGAAGTCGTGCACCTCGATGGCTTCAGCGGCCATGCCGATCAAATCGATTTTCAGCAGTATTTGTCTCCACTGGCGGGCAAAGTTCCGCACGCCCGGTTGATCCACGGCGAGCAGGAACAGGCCGAGGCTCTGGCCCGAATGATGCGAGGTATGGGATTTCCCGATGTCAGCGTGCCCACTCCCGGGGAAAAAATCGTACTGGAATAATAACTTTATTATCTTTCGCCCGCTCAAATTCCCCATCGGTTGAATCGAACAAGTGAAAATAGAGAGTATCGGAAGCGAGATCGCCCTCTGGCTCTCCGATTCGAACTCCTGGCGTCTTCTTGTCCCTTACTGACTTTGAGGAAGTAAACATGTTGCGAGCGTTCCTGTTGGCCGGTATTTCCTGCGCATTCCTGGCCTCGGCTGCTCCGGTGCGAGCGGCGGATGCGGACATCAAAGCGATCATCAACGATGCGATCAAGGCTCAAGGGGGCGAAGAGCTCCTCGAAAAGCTGAAAGCCGGGCATTCGAAAAATAAAGGAAAGCTAACCCTGCCCATGGTTGGCGAAGTCGACTTCAAACAAGATATGCAGTACATGCTGCCCAATAAACTTCTGGATAGTCTGACGCTCAACGTCATGGGTCAGGAAGTGGGAATTGTTACGACCGTTAATGGCGACAAGATTTCCCTGGAAGTGAACGGCAACGTTGTGCCCGTTACCGAGGAAGTCAAAGCCGCCTTGAAAGATGCTCAGCATCTTGTCAAAGTCGCCCGCCTGACGTCGCTGCTCAAAGATAAAACCCTGGAACTCTCGAGCGTCGGCGAAATCAAGGTGAATGACAAGCCGGCGATCGCTATTCGCGTGGCCTCCAAGGGCCACAAGGACGTGACGCTCGCTTTCGATAAACAATCTCACCTGATGGTCAAAATCGAACATCGCACCCTGGAGAGCGGTAGCGGAATGGAAGTCAACGAAGAGCGCGTGATTACCGAATTCACCAAAAACAAGGCCGGGTTGCAGGTACCAAAAAAGATCTCGATCTATCACGATGGAAAGAAATTCGGTGAGATTGAAAGCGAAGAGTCGGAATTGCTCGAAAGCATCGACGATGGCGTTTTCAAAGTGAAGGGCGATTAAATCGCTCCTCGCCCTCCGAATAAACGCTGCTCAACCCCGCTGGATGAATCCTGTTTTTCGATCATCCGGCGATCACTTGTTTCAATTCAAATTCTATATCAGTAAGTTCCTCGAATATATACAATTTCACTTGCGTATAAAGATTACTTTATACAAATCTTGTTAGATTCAACTTCTTGTAACATTCATTAACTACTCACTTGAAGTTCTCATTCGTTTATAGGATTATTTGCTCACGCATTGGTTTGTCGTCATTTCAACTTATCCACCGACCCAGGTGGTCGGGTACCGACGGGATGCGTGCTAGGACAGTTGTGGTGTCGTAGCCCGTGGGTGATTTTTGTTTGGGATAATTTCCCGGAAAGGGGTATTGCCGTGCGTCGAATTTCCCTGAGGAACAGCATGAGGACGACCAGACGTTCTGGTTTCACGCTGATCGAGTTACTCGTCGTCATCGCAATCATTGCGATCCTGATCGGTCTGTTGCTTCCCGCCGTGCAAAAGGTGCGCGAAGCCGCTGCCCGCATGAAGTGCAGCAACAACTTGAAGCAAATTGGCTTGGCCGTTCACAACTTCGAAAGCACCTACGGCAAGATTCCCCCCATCGGTTCCTGGGGAGCCACCTACCGTAACAACGATTTTCCGCCGGCCCAAAGCGGTGGTAGCTTAACTTCCGCGGACGGTGCGACCGGTTCGTTGTTCATTCACTTGCTGCCCTACATCGAGCAAGGCAACCTTTACAGCCAGTTTCAGGCTCTGGGTAACCTCAGCACCAACGACGCCAGCTCGGCTTACTTCAATGCCTACGATGCCTTGATCAGCACCCCGGTCAAGCTCTTTCTCTGTCCTTCCGATTCCTCGAATCCGCTTGAACAACAAACTCACAGCGCCGGCAGTTACGCAACCAGTAACTACGCGGGAAACGTGATGGTGTTCAATCCCAGCGGCCAGGGCAGCATTCTGACCTCCATGCCCAACGGTACCTCGAATACGGTTATCACCGGCGAACGAATCGGAAACTGCGACGTTTCGATCGCTCTGGGCTATAGCAGCTCGGGCCAGGCGATCATTGGCCCAGCTTACGGCTGGATCTACCCCGACCACGGCGACGGCGCCCAGTGGTCGGCTTTCGGCTGGTATACTTCCGGCTGGTATTCGAATCCTTCGGGCAACGGCACCTGTCTTCGAACCGACTACTACGACTGGAGTGCTAACTACTCTCCGCCGAACCCCACTGCCAACCCGAACTATGTGTTCGATGTTAATGCCACCATTACGAAGTGCTCCATCTTCGTTCTGAATAGCCCGCACCCGGTTATGCAAGTGGGTCTGGGTGATGGTAGCGTTCGCAGCGTGTCTGGCAGCATCAGCAAAGCCTCCTGGCTGGCCGTCTGCGTTCCCAACTCCGGCCAGATTCCCGGCTCGGATTGGTAAGGCGGAACTCGCGGTCTGGATTCTAATCGAAGTCCCATCCTTTTTAAGGATGGGCTTCGTCATTGTTACTCCTGGTTGGAAAGAACATCGTCATGCGCATCTTCTTTAATCTCCGTTCTATTAACGCTTTCCTTCTGCTTTCAATGAGTCTGTTCGCAAGCTCCGGTTGCGGAGGAGGCGAAAAGGTCGTTGCGGTTTCCGGCACCGTGACCCATAATGGTCAGCCCGTTCCCGGTTTGGTGATTTCCTTCGTTCCGGAAGGGAAGTCCGAACTCGGTGTCAGCAGCGGCCAGACCGATGAGCAGGGAAAATACTCGCTGAAAGTGGTCAGCACGGGTCGTAGTGGCGCCGTGGTCGGCAAACATAAAGTGTGGGTTTCCATGCCACGCGAACAACCCAAATTCGACGATAAGGAAGAGCGAAACAAGAATAAGAAGAAGGGCTCGAATGCTCCCAAGCCGCCAGTGCCGCCGCCGGATCTGGCTCCGATCATCAAGCTCTATGGCAGTCTGGAAAAGTCCAAACTCACCGTGGATGTCTCTGACGGTTCGGCCATCGACCTGAAGCTCGACTAAGTTGGGGCAAATTCTCAGTTCACCATCGCCCTGCTACTTCTTCGAATCCACTACTGGAATGCTCTGCATCAGAGCCATCGTTGCCCAGCAGGTGGCCGATGCGGAGATGAACTGATCCCGGCCGTGGGGGAATCCGCTCGTCGAATACTCCACGAACGGGAAGCTCCGACTCGCGACGAACCAGGAACCATCCGCTTTCTGAGTTCGCACCAGGAACTCCAATCCCCGCTTATAACTGGCCTGATCGACGCCCAAGCCACCGGCTTCGTGCAATGCATACAAGGCTAGTCCGGTGGCATAGGCATCGCTGTCCAACGTGGGAAGCTGAGACCAACCGCCCTCTTCGCGCTGCTCCTTAAGCAGACTTTGCACAGCTTTTTGAATCACTTCCGGTGCCGCCTGGCTCCAGCCCAACCCCAATAGTTGAAATCCTTTATCGACCACATCCCCGGTCGGCGTTCGCTCCAGCCATTCGCGGGCGCGCTCGATGTGTGCAGCAATTTCCTGCTTGCGCCCCTTGGAAGCGTAAGCCTGCAAACCGCGAATCGCCAGCGCGGTGAATTGAAAATCGCTCGCCTCATCGGGTGGCCGGTAATTTTCCTGCTGCCAACGGCCTTCTATCCGCTGGCGTAAAACCAGGTAATGAACTAGAGCGTCGGTCACTCGACGGGGGGGTTCACCTTCCGCCGACAAACCGATCAGCACATGGGCCGATAGGGTGGGGTCGATCCCGGTTCCCAAGAGTAGCGAGCGATGGCGGACTCGCATGTCCTTGATCATGTAAGCACGTTCGTCACCGGCGATTTTTTCATTCACCGGAAGTCCCCGCTTGCGAGCCATTCCGACGACCATCGACACCAGACCATGCTGGTGACAACTCACGCAGCTTCGGGTCTCCGTGATTTTCTGTTCGCTTTGCTGCAAGGGCGGTAAGGCCCGGGTTATCGCTTTCCGAATTGCCGTCTCGTCCACCGGGATGTTGATCGCAGGTACCGGACTCGGCTTTGCAGGGCCGTCCCCTTTTTTGGCACCACTGACTTGTCGCAGCATCCGAACGATTTCCGTATCGCCGGAGCGCTCGGCCCAATCCAAAGCGGTCCGACCGGTCCAATCGGTGGCCGCGATATCCGCTTTAGTCAGCAGGATTTTCATTGTTTCCTGGCTCGGTGTGGTTGCCGCCCCCAGCAGAGCGCAATGATTGAAGGGGCCTCCCTGCACATTGACATCGGCACCGGCCGCCAGGAGCAGTTTCAAACATTCCGCGTGTCCCATACTCGCCGCGACGCCCACCGGAGTCTGAAGAATCCCCCGTTCCAACTTGGCCACGACATTGACTTCGGCGCCTTTCTCGAGAAGGGTCGCCACCACGCGAGGATTTCCCGAAAGAGCCCCCGCGATGAGAGCAGTAAATCCGGTTGGTGTCTGCACTTTCACGTTCGCGCCGATACTCAGGAGATAATTGACAGCATCGAAATCACCCGTTCCCGCAGCGGCCATCAACGGAGTGTAGGCGGCCGCGCTCGGATTGGCTTTGCCGCCATGCGCCACCAGTAATTTCAAAGCCTCCTGGCAGCCGGGAACGCTGGCGGCAGCGAGCATCGCAAAATCGTCGACGGTGGCACCACGATCCAGGAGGAGCCGCATTTTCTCAATATCGTGGTGCGTGCGTAGCAAAGGAGGAGTGTTATCGGAGGATCGGGCCAGGCCATCCGCGCCCGCTTCGAGGAGAATCCGCATCATTTCAGCATCGGCGTGCAGCGCGGCCCGCATCACAACCGTATCCCCCGATTCATCGCGATTGCTGAGTTTCGCCCCGAGCTGGAGCAACTCCCGGACTTGCGCTTTATCTCCATCCCGAATCGCGGTGAACAGCTTCTTGTCGAGCACAGCAGGATCGAGTTGTTTTTCGGTGGAAGAATCCGCTGCGGGATTATCCAGCGTGCGGATCAGGATCTGCCAAATGCCAAACAGCACAAGCAGGCCCAGGAGTGCCAGTCCGAGCTGAGTAATTAAAGATCGCTTCGTTCGCTGCATCATCGCGCCTCCCGCGGGGGACGGGCAAATTTCCATAGACCTCGCCGTTAAAAAGGCTTTGTCTCCGGAAACTCTCTGTCAATGAAAAGACGCTATTAGATATACGATTCAATCGTGAAGGACTAAAGAAGAGAAGAGTCTGCAGGAGGTCTATTTCTGGCGAAGGTTCAAGACCTTTTTGTTCGCTTCGGTCGCGGCCCGGGCAAGATCTTCATAGACCGCATCCTCGACATCCACAAAACCGAAATTGCAATTCTCTCCATCGCCCCGGCCCTGCGATGGTTCGTCGAAATACTGAAACCAGTGAAAGCCTACCAAGAAGGGTAACTTACACAACGCCTCGGCGCAGTGCGAATAGAGCTCGCCCCGTTCCCGATCGTTCGCGACTACAACGCGTTCGTAATCCTTGTTGGTGTTGCCACTGCGGTTGTGTTTGGCAAGAAAGGCGTATTCGGTCAGCATCACCGGCTTTTTACTCAGTTGATGCAACCGAGTGAGTTCTTCCCGAATCTCCGCCAGATCTTTGGAATAGATATTAAAGGAAATGACGTCGCAGTATTTCCCGGCCACTTCGATGACCGGTGCCGGATTGCTCGGCGTTAACCGACAACCCAGATTCAAGTGGTGCGGCAGGTGCTTGCGCATCACGGCGTCGGTGATCGAGAAATAGCGTTCCGCATATTTCCGCACGAAGCCGTTGGCGATTTCCTCCGCCGCTGTATAGACCGCGGGCGACACGGGAGCAATTTTTTTCAACTTCAATAAATCGTCCCGGCTTTTGACCTTTACATCCCAGACTTCACCGAGTTTCTTCCAGTCGTTTTTAAACGCCCCGGCCAGATAGTCAGCCCATGCCTTCTTCCCTTCGCTTTCCGGT
Source organism: Telmatocola sphagniphila (assembly GCF_018398935.1). GTDB lineage: Bacteria > Planctomycetota > Planctomycetia > Gemmatales > Gemmataceae > Telmatocola > Telmatocola sphagniphila. The sequence continues at coordinate 4,711,871 of NZ_CP074694.1, forward strand.
GGAAGGTTGACGTAAAATTCGAAAAGCGATTCTAAGCCTTTCTTATTTTTCCAACCGAAGCCCCAACCCCAGGAAAGCTCGTTGCTGGTGAAACAACCAATTAGCAGGGGATCCTTATCGAGTACCTCGTAACTCTCGACGGCGAGCTCTTTGAGTACTTTTACAGCCCGGTCCTGCACGTATTTCTCGAAGTCTGCGGCAAATACATCCGCATAGCTGTAACCCAGAGAAAGCTCGATGACATATGGCTGGCCCCGAAGCGAGCTCCAGGCCCCGAGTGTGTTGAAGTTCCAGTCTTCCAGACGCTTGCGGGTGGCGGAGGACCATTTGTCCGGATCGCCGCCGTGCTTTTGCAGTCCGTTGTAGCTTCGGCCTTGTCCCTTGCTCTCATCCTTAGGATTGATGCAATTGATTCCAATGGAAAAGAACTTCCGCTTTTGCGGATCGACAAAGGACCAAACCCCGGCATCCTCCTTCACCTGAAAATAGCTCTTGGTTTGCGGCGTCGGCGATTGCGCAGAAGAACTGGAAAAAAGGTTTGTTCCGACTAATACCAACACCAGGAGGGTGAAACTGCACCGCGAAGTAATTTTTGTCATGGATACCTGAATCGTTGGCAGAGGGAAGAGAAGTACCGGGTTTAGACCGGCCCCATCAATGCGAACTCAGATTATCGATTTATTGTAGATGGGAGGTGTCCTACGGCCCCTAGGGAAGCCGTAGGCAGGTGCATATTCGCGTGGGAAGCACGTTTGCAAATGGGACTTGAAGCTCGACTATTTTTTCTTTTTCAGCTGCGTGGTTTCCTTGTTATCGTTCTGAAGTTCGACCTCATCGGCGGTCAATTTTTTGATCGTGTCGGTATCGCTGGCATCCCCGATCTTGGTGACCAGTCGGCCTTTCTCGATCTCAAAAGTCCCTTCCATTTTGGAGTCTTCCTTGAGCACCAGGGTAAATTTGCCTCCCTTCTCGAAGGTAATCGTACCCCCCTCCAGACCGGCGCCATCCGCTTTCACAATTTCCCATTTACCCAGAAGCTTTTCGATGATCTCTTCCTTGGTCAGTTCTTTCTTGGGTTCGTCCGCGCTGATCAGGCTGCTGAAACCGAGTAGCAGGGCGCTGAACAGAAATGTGGCAAACAATTTCATCGGGTATTCCTCAAATGCCTTTCCCCGCCTGCCGGAATCGGCAGAGCTGAACAGGGATGGTGCTCATTATAGACGAGCTACCGTAAAGGTTGAAACACTGGCAATTTTGTCACAATCGTTACCCTAAGACGTAGCTAAATTGCATTTCATTTTGCCGTGAGGGGCAAAGTTTCCGGAAAATTACCGATTATGAGATGAGAACGGGGTCGTAGCGGACGGCGATCTCTGGTAGCATGGGTAGTCGCGGGAATTCGCAGCAACCCCACGCAATAGAGTACTGTTTTTGTAGGATTAACCGGCTTCCCCAAACCCGAAATTTCATTTCATTTCCAAATGAGCGCCAACGATGGGGAAATGAGTCGGGTTGCTTAATTGTCGATTAGGAAGTTGTTACAATGACAGTTGGAATTTGTTAGGGTCGTATCTAATCTGCGGCCTTCCCGAAAATCGGTGTCGTGCCGGATGGATCGGGAATGCGGATGGAAGCCATGGAAGTGACTTCCCCGCTCGCTGAAAGTGAAAAATGCGGTGGCAGCTTGGGGCAACCACCGTTTATAGTTGTTTAAGTTTTTTAAGCCATCGGACAGTCCCGACCGGGCATTTCGTCCCGCAACGGACCCTTTCTAGGAGAGTCTGAACGATGACTATGGTCAGCAGGCTCAAGAAGACAGCGGCTCTACTCGCTGCAGCCGCCGGTATTACAAGTGCATACTTCTATGCGTGGGGCGACGTCGAGGGAACGCGCAACCCAAGTGTTGTGGAAAAGCCGCGTACTCTGGTACGTCTGGCCGAGGATCTGGGAAGCGGCCGCTTCAGCCAGACTCCGCTACTGAGCTATGATGTTCAGGGCGAAAAATATTTCGCGCTGCAAATCAAGCCGCAGCTCACCGCTGCACCGGCTCGTCCGCGTGACATTCTGGTGATGATCGATACGACGGCCAGTCAGGCCGGCTTCCCGCTGCAGATCAGCCGACGGCTGACGGAAGCCATGATCAATGACATGGCCCCGAATGATCGCATTGCGATCATGACGGTCAATACCCCCCGAGCCAGCTACGACCTCACTTCCGGTTTTCAGGATGCCAAGGCAATCAGCGTCCAGAACGCCCTGAAGAAACTCGATGAGGAATACGCCGCGGGCGCCAGCGATCTGGGCAATGCTCTGAAGCAGGGCATGAAGGAATTCGACAACAAGTCGACCCGTCAGCAGGTCATCCTCTTCCTGGGCGATTGCGAAAGTGCTTACAATCCGATTTCGGAAAAAGAGCGGATCGCTCTGACCGACCGCATGGTGGCCGCGAATATCGGCTTCTATGCAGTGCCGCTGGGTGCCCCCAACCCCAAGAACCTCCACGGTCTAGTGACGGGAACGGGCGGCGCGGTAGTTCGCTTCGTGCACGAAGACGCCAAGCAGAATAAGAGCGACCTGAAGCCGGTGGTCAAGAAGATCAACGATCTTCTATCCGTTCCGGTGCTGATGCCGAGCGAAATGAAGTTCGCACAGGCTCCGGCCGAAGTCTTCCCGGCCAAATTGCCGCCGTTGCGAGCCGACAGCCCGACGCTGCTGATTGGCCGTTACGAAGGCAAGAAACCCTCCACCATCGAACTGACGATCTCGGGCAAGATCGCCGGACAGCCGACGGAAGTCGCCGTCAAAGAAGCGATGGTTCCTTCCGCTTCCGATAACTTCTTCCTGCCGAACCTGGTGACGCAGTGGAAGAAGTCTGATTCCCCTAACGCTCCAGCTTTGCTGCGGTCCGACCGTACGCTGGCTCTCGCTTACGAACAAACCCGGCTCGCGCTGGACGAAATGCTGACTCAGGCCAATTGGGCTCTGGGAGCCAATCAGGTCGAAGTGGCTCGACATCTGTTCGTGGCCGCTCAGGACCTCAAACAGGATGAAATCGAAGCCAAGGCCGGTCTGCAATTGGTCGACAAGCTCAAATCGGGCAAGTTGAGCATTCAGCAGTTCAAGGATGCTCTGGCGGCCGGGGCCCGAACGGGTGTGGCCGTCGAGAAAGGCGCGGACGGCAAGACTCATCTGGCTCAGGTGGCTCTCGAAGAAGTTTCTAAACTGCAGGATGCCAAACCGGAAGAGCCCAAGGCGACGACCGGGGTGATTCCACAGAAGAACAACGACGACCTCCTGAAGATGGAGCAGTCCCGCCGGAACGTTCTGACTCAGCAGATTCAGACAGTGGTCGACGAAACGCTCAGCCGCGGTCGACGCCTGCTGGCCGAAGGCGATCCGGTTTCTGCCGAAGCCTTGCTGAAGCAGCAGCGCGATGCGATTCGCAGCAACCCGGATATTGCCGACACGACCCGCCAGAAGATGCTCACTTCGATCGAATCCTTGATTCGCGAAGTGAACACTCGCGGAGCGGAAATCGTTCGCCGTCGACAGGATGAATCCGAAGCGATTGCTCGAGCCCGCATCCGCCTCGAGAACGAAGACAAACGACAGGCCGAAGAACTGCGTAACCGCGATCGCATTGCGGCTTTCGCCACACTGATGCGACAGGCCCGTTTCGAGGAACAATACCGCGAAGCGGAAGCCAAGCGACAGGAAGACCTGGCTAGCGCCCGGCCGATCCTGCCGGAAACCACAGCCAACTACATGATTGGTCAGACGGCCACCAACCTTCGCGAATTCCGCGAACTGGTTCGCATCCGCGAAGACCGCTACCTGCTGACCATGATGCAGGTCGAAAAGAGCCACGTTCCCTATCCGGATGAACCGCCGGTTCACTTCCCGCCTTCGAAAGTCTGGCGCGAAATGCTGGTTCAACGCAAGCGATTCGCTTCTGAAGCACTTTCGGGCGACCTGCCGGAACGGGCCCGGGCTCGCATGAGCTTCCTGCAATCGGCTCTCGACACGCCAATTCCGCTGGACAACCAGTACGAAGGCCCGCTGGCCGACTTCCTGGAGATCCTCGAAACCCTGGCCAGCCCTCCGGACTCGGCCAAGAACCCGCTGAAGAAGGTTAAGATTCTCGTCGACGAGAAGGAACTGGGTCGGGCGACGGGTGGCGAACAGTTCGACTCCACGATGAAAACGATCAAGGTTCCCAAACTGTCGGGCGCCTCGCTGGGTACGGTTCTGCGAATCGTGACCTCGCAGTTGAATGCTTCGTACTGGGTTCGCCGCGATTACATCGAAATTACCAGTATCGATGCCGCTATTCGGGAGAAAGTGGTAACCGCCTTCTCCGTGGCCGACCTGGTCGTGCCTATTCCGAGTGCAATTAGCCAGCAGGCCTTGCAGCAGGGTCTGCAAGTTCTAGGGGCAACCTTCTCTCTGGGTGGCGGCGGTTCTCCGATCGCCGGGGCTTTCGGCCAACCGCAGTTCGCCGTATTCGGCGGCGGTGTCGGGGCTGGTGGCTTCGGAGCGGGTGGACAAGCGGGCGGAGCCGGCGGAGCCTTCCAAGGGCTTCAAAACACCTTCCAGGGTCAATCCAACGTAAACTTGGGAGCCCAGGGTGGTCTGCTCGGGTTCGGCGGTGGCCAGTTAGGTCAGTTCGGTAACCTCGGGGGCCAATTCGGCTTCCAGGGGGGTACCCAGCATCAGATTCTCATCGAGCTCATCAAGAACGTTGTGGCTCGCGGCGAATGGTTGACCGTTCAAAGTGCATTGATCACGGGTAACACCAACGTCAATGACCCCAATGCTCAAGGCGAAGAAACCGCGATTATTCCGGCTTCGGAATTGAACTCGATGGGTTTCTATCCGCCCGCACTGGCCCTGGTGGTTCGCGGTACCAGCCGCGTTCACGCCAGCCCGAGTGCCCGTTTGACCCGTGGGGGTGCAGGCGGCATGGCTATGGCGGACGGCAATGGCAAGAACAACGTCGCCAAGGCGGAAGACAACGTTATTGGCGATCTGGCCAACAACCTGGTCGAAGGCAAGAACAAGGAAGGCAAGGCTCTCCGTGGCATGGCCATGTCGGTCAGCAAGGATCTGAAGGAAGACAAGCTGGATCTGGATCCCAAGAAGATCTGGAAGGAAGCTTTGGCTAAGGCCGACGTCCGACGCTCCGGTGTGATCGTCGATACCGCCGGTACTCTGGGCGTCATGAACAAGTTCAACCACGTGGTCGAACTGTTGAAAGAAAGCCTGCGTCGCGGCATCACCGTGGAACCCTGGGCTCACGAAGCTCTGGCCCAGGCGATGGAAGCTTCCCAGGCTTCGGATATCGATCTCGAACGGGCCCTGACCTCCGCGATCGACCTCGATCCGAAGAATGCTCAGGCTTACATCAAGGCTTCCAAAGCAATTGCCAAAACCAATCCGGAACAGGCTATCAAGCTTTGCGTGGTGGCAGCTAAACTCGAACCGGAACTGGCCGATCCCTACATGAACGCCATGGCGTTCGCCGGGGATACCAAGGGTAAGATGAACATCGACCAGCTGAGCTGGGCGGCCAACAACGTGCTGAATCGCGACTGGGCTTCGGATACCGCCGAATACCACAGCGAAGCCCGAGCCAAGTTGAACGATATGATCGCTCAACTGACGACTCAGGGACGGCACGAAGAAGCCAAGAAGATCCAGATCATGATGGATGGCGACAAACGTCGCGATCTGGTGATTCAACTGATCTGGACCAACGGTGGCGAACGCGAAACCGCCGGTCTGGATCTGAAGGTGAACGAACCGGCCGGTAGCGTCTGCAGCGTTCTGAACAGCCAGACCGCTTCGGGTGGCGTACTGATCAGCGACTTCTACAAGAAGAACGACGGCGGCCATGTGGAAACTTACACGGCTTCCGAAGCCTTCAGTGGCGAGTACTCGATCTCCGTCGATAAAGTCTGGGGCCGTCCTCTGGGTAACAAAGCCACCATCAAGGTGACCCGCAACCAGGGTATGCCGAACGAAAAGATCGAAATGCACACGATCGACCTGTCCAAGCCGGAAGTGGTCAAGCTCTCGGTTCAGGATGGTCGCCGTACCAAGGTCGCTTCGGTACCTCCGCCGAACTTCAACGCCGTGAAATCGAGCAAGCCAAGTCGTGAAGATCTGGCCGTCAAGAAGCTCGAAGCGATTGTCGAACCGGTCAATGCCATGGAAGGGGGAATTACCTCCACCGCCAAACCCACCGCCGCCACGAAGGTGAAACCGGCTGTGGATATCTCCTGGACTGGCCGAGTGGATTCGCTGATCAACGATGGCGTGGAAATGGTCGCCAAGGTCGTGATTGGATCTAATGGGGAACAGAAGATGGTTCTCACCCCGCTGTTCAATTCCAACAATAAGACCATGCCGACCGTGAAGATCGACATGATCCCCGGTAACGACTAATACCGCGCAGCGGCACAATAACAAAAATCTTCGAAAGGGAATCGGTTCGCCGATTCCCTTTTTGTTTTGATACTTAAGAAGAAATTGATGGCAGCGTATGGGGGCATTCCGGTACTTTTAAGTCAGGTAACTCGCAGTACGAATTTTTCCACTGAGGTTTCAAATGTTGCATCCCGAATTCCAAAGATCGGATCGCCGGGCGTTTCTGGGAGCTCTCAGCGCCAGCCTGTTCCTCACTCCAGGACTTTTCGCCGAGCAACTGCTTATCACGCCCCGGATGACCGAGGGGCCATTCTACCCCGACAAATTACCCCTCGATACCGACAACGACCTGATTATCGTCAATAACTCGTTGACCCCGGCGGTCGGCGAGATCACTCATCTGACCGGCCGGGTGCTGGACCTGTCGGGAAGTCCGATCAAGGATGCGACCGTCGAAATCTGGCAGTGCGATGCCAACGAAGTCTATCTGCACTCCTCCGATAGCGGTCCTAAAGCCAAACAGCGCGACAAAAATTTTCAGGGATTCGGCCGCTTCAGCACCAGTTCCAAGGGTGAATATCGGTTCCGAACCATCAAACCCGTTCCCTATCCGGGCCGGCCGGCACCGCACATTCACTTCAAGGTGAAAAAGGGCAACCGCGAATTGATCACGACTCAATTGATGGTTCGCGGACATGCGGGCAACGCTCGCGATGGCATCTTCAGCGATTTGCGGGATCCGATCGATCGCGAATTGGTTCTGGGCGATTTCAAACGAGTCCCGGAATCGAAAGTGGGCGAATGGGCGGTGAAATTCGATATCATCGTCGGCCGCACACCCGACGAAAATTCGTCCGACCGCAAACGATAACATCTCGGGGAGTCATCGACTTCCCTTTTCAATTTCCAGGAACAATCGATCGTTCGCGAAGCGAACCCAGAGGACTACGGCCATGCGGAAACTGTTCGGTTTATTGATCGCCAGCGCTTTGCTGGTAACGGCTTCGCTCAGCGAGGCGCAACCACCCGGCGGCGGTAAAGGCGGGAAGGGAGGCGGAGGGTCCGCCGATCCCGATGCGGCCGTCGAACGGATGTTCAAACTCTTCGATGCCAACAAAGACGGCAAACTGACCAAAGAAGAGATTACCGATGAACGGCTGCTGCCGTTGTTCGAGCGGGCGGACAGCAAGAAACAAGGTTACATCACCAAGGAAGAGCTCAAAGCCTTATTCGTCAAAGAAGCCAGCGAGTACGGCAGCAAGGGCGGCGGCGGCAAGGGTGGCAAAGGGGGTTTTGGCGGCGGCTTTGGTGGTGGGCCCGGTGGACCGGGCGGCCCGGGTGGGCCAGGGGGTCGCGGCGGGCCGCCTCAACCGGGACAAGTACTACCGAATTTCCTTCAGGACATGCTCCATCTGAATGACACTCAGAAAAAGCAGCTCGATGAGTTGCAAAAGGAAGTCGACACCAAGCTGGAAAAAATTCTGACCGCCGATCAGAAGGAACAGCTCAAGCAGATGCGTGATCGGGGACCCGGCGGGCCGGGAGGTCCCGGCGGGCCGGGCGGGCCACCCCCCGGCTAAAGGAAAATTTCTAAGCGCGATCGGAGCGGAAATTTGAAGAAGGTCCCCTCTCAGAAGGTTTCAACAAGGGCAGTTGCATTTTCTGGCGGGCTTCCGGACACTGGGTGCCCACCGGCTGGAATCTTCGGCAGACGTCCGGGCGAGTCGAGTAGATCTCACATCGATTGTCGGCCTGCAGGAAGCTGCAGGTTTCGAGAAAAGGCAAAGGATAAATTTGATATCGCTGTTCGGGACTGGCCAACCAGGCCTCCCGGCAGCGGGCTTCCGATGCGATTCTGGGTTCTCGAACCGCATCGGCTACAGAAGCGTAAATCGGAAAGACCCGGCAGCCGGCGCCACACAGGTCGCATTCGTAGTCCGCGGCCATCGAAGCAAATCACAACTATTCCTTCGGTTTACGAATGAAGTAAGCTTCGCCGCTTCCTTCAGGTCCGAAAGTTTCCAATTTCAATTCCGGATGCTCGTTCAGGAACTCATCCACCGCTTTTCGACAGCCCTGATAAGCCGAGTAATCGTCTATCTGAATAACCCCACCCGGCATGAGGAAATGCCACCAGCGCGAAAGCGTCAGCTCCGTGGGTTCGAAGAAATCGCAATCGATATGCAGTAAGGCCACGCGATTGATATCGGCTTTGGGGAAGGTTTCGTTGAACCAGCCGTGATGAATGGTCACCCGCTTGGGATCGATTTTCAATTGCGTGAAAATCTGATTCACTCGCTTCGGGCTACCGACGACCTGCCCTTCCCATTTGCGAGCATCCATGCCATCTTCCGGCGCCGATTTCGGTAAGCCTTCCCAGGCATCGAACAAGTGAATGGGCCGGTTGTCCGCCGCGCTGGCCCAGGCCATGAGTGCGGATGTTCCTCCATCGAGGACGCCGCATTCGATGATCGCGCCTTCGATCTTGTTTTCTGAAAGCTCCTGGCAGAGCTTGACGAGATGCTGCTGCCGGGTCAAGCTGGCCTGGGTGAATGGAAAAACCATGTTGTAAGGAAAGTCGAGCTTCAGGTGTCGAAGCTGGCGCCGCTTGCGAAAGCCCCGGAGGATCGGTTGCATGCGTTTCGGAATCAACTTGCGGATGCCGGAAAACGATTGCTTGGGGGCGGTTTCGTACAACGACGGGTCCATGGTGTAAAGTCCTGAGAGCGATTGCCGCACGGGAAAGCAATCATGTTAGCGTCAGTTAAAGTGAAACGCAATACCTTCATCGAGAAAGAACCGCCAGGGTATCGCGCGCCATTTTCTCGGCCGTGAAGTGTTCGAACACAGCCTTTTTGCCGCTTTCCGCCAACTGATTTCGCAAAGTCGCATCGCTCAGAATCCTGTGCAAAGCTTTAGCCAGACCGGCCGGATCGTTCGGCGGAACGAGCAGACCGCCGCGAGTGGCCGCGATAAGTTCTGGAAAGGAACCATGTTCGGGCTGAACGACCGGAACACCGTTGGCGAGCGCTTCGAGGATGTAAATCCCTTTCGGCTCGCGATAAGTCGTGGGAACGGACAGAACGTCGATACTGCACATGAAATCGAGCTTGCTGCGGTGCGTGGGAGATTCCAGATATTCCACTTCGGCCGTTAAGCCGGCGGCTTCAATTTTTTTCATCTGCGCTGCGAAATAGTCTTTCTGATTGCCGCCCAGCCAGCCGGAAATTTTTAGTTTGCTCGGGGGAGCCGAAGGAGTTTTTCGCAACTCGATGAAGGCATCCACCAGAATGTGCAGCCCCTTTTCGGGGCAGATGCGGGCGAAGTAGCCAATCGTATAGGGGGGCTCCTGGCGAAACTCGCGCGGCCGGCCATGACCGGTAAGCTTCAGCCCCGGGTAGACGACTTTCAGGTTCGAAGCATGCAGCTTCAGATATTCGTTCATGAAATCGGCGTAGTACTGGCTGGTGGCGATCAGGCCGGTCAGCGATGCGCAGTTTTTCTGAATCTGAGCCAGACAGCGCTCCCGATAATCGGTCGGGAGCGATTCCAGAAAAATGTCGTCCCCCTGCAGGATCGCCCAGACGGGCACTTTCAAGCGCCGGCGAATCTCCGGGACCATTCCCGAAAGCAGTACGTTGGTGAGTAATACGACTTCCGGCTTAATCTGGTGTTCCAGATAGTTCAGAAACTTCGAGAGCTCTTTACGCTGCTTGCCGGCCGATCCTTCCAGCATGGATAGGGTGAGATCGCCCAGATCGCTCGCCTGCGTTTTAACGGCGAAGCGTCCCGCCAGCTTCAGCAGCGGGCGAAAATTCAGGGCCTTGTCGAACCAGTGCGGCGTATGCCGGAAGAGTGCGAACTTCTGCTGGAGGTAGACGTTGATGCCGCCGAATTGAATCGGTCCGGCCGAAACGTCGGCCTCGTCGGTAGTAATGGGAGTATATGTGGGAATCAGGACGGCATCGTGATTCAGGCGAATCAGTTCGGTCGCCAGAGTATTATCTTTCATGCAGGAACCGCAGAACATTCCTGCCGCACCGGCCGTGATGAAAGCGAGCTTCATACTTTACATATTAGTCATTCGTATCCGTGCGGGCCGAGGATAAAAAAGAACCGAGTTGAGAAACCCCGGATCAAGGAGTTCTCAACTCGGTTGTTGTCTGACCCGGCTTCTGGATTACGAGTTGCTGGAAGCCGCGATGAAGACGCCCCCGCCGAACGTCATGTTCGCCAGAGTGAGGTCGCTGATCGAAGCTAGCGGGTTAATGCTGTAGAAGGAGACCTGCGGCTTGCTGCCGAAGCCGCGGGAGAGCATCAATTCGCGGTTACCGCCACCTGCCGGGGAGACATCGACCACCGCCACATTCACCGGGGCATTGCTGACCTGGGGTTGGTAGGTGTTCGGGCTGAAGGTCGGGTTGTAGTAGAAGCTGGCCATTACCGTCAGCGAGTTCGCATCGTAGACGATGACGTGCGGACCGGCCCCGGCAAGCGGGGTCACAATGATGTCGTTGGAGCCGTCGTTGGCAACATCGCCCGCGGCCACGTTAATGCCGCCCATGAAGCCCGGAGCAAACGCGTAGAACGTGCGGACCAGAGAATTCGATTGGCCATCGAAGACGTTCACTAATGGACCGATAGCTCCCGGTCCGGCTCCGGTAATGATGTCATCGTAACCATTACCGCTGATATCCGCGGCTGCCAGCGATACTCCGCCCTGGAAACTCGGGGAGTATGCATAGAAGCTGCGAATCAGAGCGTTGGAAGCTCCATCGAATACTTCGACGTGCGGACCAGCACCCGGTCCATCGACCGCCACGATGATATCCGCTCGGCCATCCCCGTTGATATCCCCAGCGGCCAGGCTGATGCCACTGGTGAAGCTCGGGCTGAAAGCGTAGAAGCTGCGCGTCACCTGATGGGTCTGGCCATCGTACACGACAACGTGCGGAGGTCCGCCGGCTCCCGGTACGACCACCACATCCTGAATGCCATCGCCGTTGATGTCACCCACGGCGACTTTCAGTGGGCCGTTGAAACCAGGGAATGGAGTGAAGGAGAATCGCAGGCTACCCGTTCGGGCGTCGTAGACGTTCACCGAGGAAGAAACACCCGGCCCGTAAGGGGTAGTGGTGACATAGATGCTGTCTTGATAACTCGTCCCACCCACGGTTTCAATGTTCTGATAACCGACGCTACCGCCATCCAGGCTCTGGTAGATTCGGCTTTGGCCGAGTGGCCCCAGATTCGGATTTTGGATGTTGGTAACGGTGGTTCGCGTTCCAGTCGTGTTCACGTTAAGCGTATCGCCCACACCCGTGGAAGGCAGATTGCCATCGACGAAGATATTTGTCGAGAGGGAAGGCGTGGCGTTGAAGACGTCGCCACTACCGACAGGTTGGTTGCCGCCTTCGACGAACAGGTTCGTGAGATTCGCCAGCGAAATGCTGCGCAGGTTTCCGAGCGTCTTGTTGTTCATCGAAACGCCGGTGGCCGAGATGTTGAAGGTCGTACTCCCGTTGGCGGCGGTGGTTTCGTTGAACTGGGTCTTGGCCTGACCGGTCGAAGTGATCCCGACCACGGTTAGCGTGTCCTTCTTGCCGGAATTATTCGCATCCCCGTTGAAGGAGAGGCCCGAATTGATGTTGGTGAAGGATACGCTCGAATTGACGGTGCCGTTGGTGATCCGACCGCTCGAGCCATCGATGGGAGCGTAGACGTATCCACCGAGAAGGTTGTTGGCATTTCCGTAGCCGACACTCGAGGTATCGGAAATCGCTAAGGCATTTTGTCCCCCGGCTCCGTTAATGTTGACGCTTTGCAGATTACCGTAGGAGACACTTTCGTAGCCGCCGTTACGGATCTGGCCGGCGGTGCCGCCGCTGGTAATGCCGAGCGTCAAGTTATCGTTGCCGGCCGATCCGGTCAAATTCAGCTTGTTCGTTCCAGTGGTCTTGGAGTCATTGATGTTGATGGTATCCGCGCCACCGGAGAGCTGAATGTTGAAGGTGTCGTTACCGCTGTTGCCGAGGAGGTTGGCCGTGCCGACCCAGTTGGAGACATTGAAGGTCGTCGCACTGTTGCCGCCGGTCAGATTGGCGACCGTCACACCGGAGAGAGTGATCGGGGCGTTGGTTCCCGCCAGCAATTTCCCACTCTGAAGTGTAAAGGTACCGGTACCCACGGTGTCGATCGTGTTGGTTCCGCGACCGCCAATGTAGTTGACATTGAAAGTAGTGTTCACCGGGCCATTGCTGGTATTCACTGTGAGAGACGAATTGCCGATTCCGCTGACGAAGTTGATCTGCTTGAGGAACTGATCTCGCAGAACGTTACCGAGGATCTGCCCGTTGAGGATGATCTGAACGTTATTCACGAAGCGGGGATCGGTAGAGACGCTGATTTGGAAGTTATCCGGAGCGGTGCCATTCCGGCCACCCACCACGTTCAGCACGCCGCCGTCGAGAGCGAGGATCGCACTGGCGCCGTTCACGAGTCCATATCCGGCGTATTCATTGAAATTAGCCGCATTGACGCCGCTAGGATTGTTGAAGAGCCCATCGTAGTAGGTCGGGCTGGGATTATTCAGCGGTTGAGCCGTGCTTTCCATCAAGTTCACAAGCTGGGTATTCGACAGCTTGGGATTGTACTGGAGTATCTGCAAGGCAATCGCGGCTGCGTTAGGCGCGGCGGCCGAGGTCCCGTGGAAGGGTCGGAAACCGGAAAGCGATGTGGTGATGCCCGACTCGGCCATTAAATCGATGCCGTGTTGCTGAACCGGTGTGGTCAGTCGATTACCGCTGTCATCGAAGCTTCTCCAACCACCACCATAAGAGGAGTAGTCGACCTTGGTATAAACGTTGGGATTATTTTCCTCCGTTGCACCGATGGCGAGGACATCATTGGAAATTACGTGGTCGCCCGTGGTCGTGGCTATTCCACTGTTGGGTGCCGGGTTCGTATAGTCGTTAACGCCGGGCAAGCCGCCGAGAATCACCAAATTATCCGCAAGGTCAACGTACCGGAATTTACCGATGTCGTATCCACTCGCCATGTAGATGCCGATGAACCCAAAAACAGGGGTTTGGCCACTGTTGGTGTAAGTGATCATCTGTGTCGGCGAGTTCAATGCAACGTTATTGGCTGTACCTGAGGCCAAAGTTGCAGTCACGGTATTGTTGAAGAGATAGAAATTAACATTTCGAGTGACTGCGGCCCCATAAGTCGGATCATCGAACTGAAATTCGATGTTGACGCTCGAGAGAGCCGGAATTTCGACTTCCTGAAGAATGTTATCCTGTTCGATGCCGCCCACAGTGGTCTTATCGAACACATGCCAGGTACCGGTCAGGTTAGCGTAAGTGGGACTGGGGGCCGTATCCAGAGATCCGCGAAAATCGGATTGCCAGCCGCTATCGCCGTAGTTACCCGCTGCACTAAAGTAGGTAACGTTCTTGGTCGTGTAAGCATTTTGAATGGCTTGGGCGACTAGAGGATCCTGGAACCAGGGTTCATCCGAAGTCGAGACATCATCGACGATCACATTACAGCCATAGGCAGCGAGAGAATTTACTGCGTCGGCGAATTCCAAATCACTCGAACCCACTGCGTGAAAAACGATTTGAGCATCCGGGGCGATATCGTGAACTTCCTCGGCCATCGCCCGGCCTTCGTCGGTCGATCCTGCCGGGCCGTCTTGGAGTACCACAACGTTATTCGGGAGGTCGCCCGTCGCGACCGAGTCGGCGATACCATTGCCGACCTGATTGATACTGTCGGAAATGATCCCGATGGTTAGGCCTTTACCGGTCAGCCCGAATGTGTTCTGGAGAATATCGCCCTTGAGAACCTGATCAGCGGAGTTTGGCCAAGCTCCGACGGACTTGAGGATGGGACGGTAGTTAATCTGAATGGCGGGCGAGCCCGCTAAGGAGGCGGCTTTGGCGACCGATTTCATCGGAAGCATGCCGACAATTTCACCTGCAGAGGCACTGGAGGTAACCGTCGTAAAGCCCAGCGCGCTCAAGCTGGACATCATGGAGGCGAGTGCGGAGGACGAAGTCGATGGGATTTTTACCGTGACCTTCACATCGCCACTGGAATCAAAGAGGAATTGACTGCTTTGTGCAGAGGTGGGAGTGAAAGTCGTGGCACCACTGGCGACGTAGGCGTCGTAAATGGTTTCCAGAGCCGGAGAGATATTCGGATACTGACTCAGCACGATCCGATCTTCCAGAGTCTCGAGTCGTACCGTTGCATGCTTCTGCATCGATGGGTTCGGCTTCCGGTTGACTGAATCGGGTCGAATCCAACTGCGCAATGTGTTGAACATATTCCTGTGCTCCGGCGCGAAGTCGCGCATCGCCTATGTACTGCCTGATGCCGCGTACGGCATAATGCCATGAAGTATTCATCCGTTCCGACGGGGCCAATCTGGAGGAAAGCCCGCCAAAATCGTCCCGTGTGATGATAGACGCCTCAGCCAAACCGGAACAACCCGGCCAACCGGTAAATTAAACGCGTAACTCGGGACCAAACCGGGTTGCCATGGTCGATTGACCCTGAATTTGAATGAAGCGATATTTTCACATAATCCAGACGAAACAGATATGGAAATAGTTTTCAAATTGTAAAAATGAAATAAGCCTCATCGAGAGGAGACCATTACGTAAGCTTAAGTCAGGATTTTTTGGGAAAAACTTCGTCGAGCTTCATCTAGCGAACAACAAACATGCTCGCTGAACCCGGGGGAAGCACAACTTCGGTCTGCCCGTTATTGACCCGGGTGATCCCCGGCACCTCATAAACTTTTCCGTAACTGGCCGAATCGAATCTCCACAACTTCCCCTGCCCTTCCAGGCCTGGCAGTTCGAGTTTAAGACGGCAGCTCCCGGCCAGCGATTTATTCAGCAAAATTACAGTCACGGCATTATCGCTCTGCCGACGGGCAGCAAAAACGGCACATTTGGGATGATCGCATTCCATTGGCAGGTAGCGATCCCCGAATTTGCCGCCCTGGCCGTCGTAATTGCGGAATAGTTCCCACGCGGCCCATTGCGTGCCTTCAGGCTGCTGCCAGAAAAAGGCCAGATCGAGTTTCTGCTGGGCAAAGATTCCGAAAATTTCTGTCTGAGCCAGTCCGCCGGTGATGTTTTCCGCGCCGCCGAAGTTGTACTCTCCCAGGCAGAGATCCATTCCGGGACAGTATTTCTCGATGAGTTGCTTCATCCGAGGAATGAGAGCGACGGGCCGACGATCCCCGGAATTCCGGACCCAGGATTCCTGTGTGTAGCTGGAATCCCACAGATCGCGTGTGGTTCTCAACCGTAATTCATTCAGTTCCGAACCTTTACCGGTGAACGGCGACTTGCCATTGATCTCCGCCTGAGGGTACCAATGGACATCCAGGACATCGATTAGATTTCGTCCGTGGGCACGCTTATACTCGGCGCATTTCTTCAAAAACCATTCGGCTAATGGCAGTTCTCCGTGGGCCCGATGATCGGGCTTGCTGTGGTAGGAATCGTAGCCCTGATCCTGAGCGGAGTAGAAAAGATCGACCCATCCCCAACTGCAGAAACCGGCAATCCTGGCTTGGGGATCGACCTGCCGGATGGCTTCGGCATATTGAACAGTCTTGGTCCAGAGTTCATCGTAACTGGCCGGGTTGGGGTGTACATCGCGATGCGTTTTGTGCCAGAGCATCGGTTCGTTATCCAGCACCCAGTAGCGTACCGGCTGTTTGAGTCCCTGCTGGGAGAGCTGATTGGCCCGATCGACGCAGATTTTCACTCCGGAGGCCACATCTTCGGGCGAGAAAGCAACGGAAGTTTCTTTGGGATCATTACCGGTGATCGGCGAGCCATCTTTGCGAAGGCCATTACCGACATCAGGCGAATTCGGTTCGTGGGATTTCTGCTCGCCATACTTGGAAACGGGGAATCCGTAACTGGAGTTATCCTTGGCGACCCAGCCGAGCATGGGGACGCAAACGTAGCTGGAGGCCCCCAGAGAGTAGTTCTCTTCGAGGTGTTTCCAGTAGGCATTATCTTCGGGAGCGGCCGGGTTGCCGCGATTTTTGTAAAACCAGTCGTCGGCACCGCTGTCGGCATTGATGCGCCAGTTGTACCGGGAGGTGGTATTTCCGCCAAAACGGCTGAGCGGGAGGCCGTAGGCCTGCCGTTTTTCCTTGGGCATATCGGCAACGCCGTAGATCGTATCGCGAATCGGCCAGCCGGTGCGATCGCTCCCCCATTTCGCCCGCGCGGGATAGGTATTTACGGGCATGGCTGCCATCGACTCCGACGGGTTCGTTCGGGATATATTCGAAGCAACTTCGGGACGCGTGCCAGTGTTGTTAGGCTGGGCTTTAGCGGGCTTCGATTCCTGGGGTTCTTTCGTAAAAGCGATTTCGTCGATCTGGAATAGCTGTTCGGCTTTATCGTCATTGGAGAAAACGATTTCCCAGAGTCGATTCAGTTTTAGAGTTCGATTGGTGGCAAATCGCTCGAGGGGGATGCGCACTTGCTGCCATTCCGAAGTCAGTTCTTTGATGTAACCGCCGGAAACGATGGGAATTACCGCTCCCGATTTGGTGTCTTTACCCTGGTTGTTGTCGACTAAACGCACGCCGAGATCGGCCGTGGGGTTTTGATTGATTAGCAGTCGAACTTTAAAGCTGAGCGATTGAAACCGGCTGCAATCGTCGCAGGCATCCGTGGGGTACCAATTCTTCCAGTTCAGGCCGAAGGAGCGAAACTGCGGAGAGGTCATGCGAACCAGAAGACCGCATTCCGTTGGGGAATCCGAGCGGGGAACGATCACGACTCCCCCTTTGGTTCCTAACTCATGCCACGTCTTGCCCTGAGGCTTGCTGCTGGACCAGACGACCAGTTTGTCATCGTTGGATTCTGCCTGGGTGCGCGCGTGGTAGTAGGAGGATCCAAAAATCAGCAGGAGCGAGACTCCGGCCAGTGCCAGAAGGTTTTTGATAATTTGCATAAATTTTCACGTTGGCAACGAATCCGGCGAGTCGATGGATTGTTACGCCTGTGCTGAACGATTAGGTTATCCTTCAGCTCCGGGCAAATATCTCAATGAAAATTAGATAAATAAAGGTAAAGCCTCAAGTTTTTTGTAGTAGCTGAATTGCGCCGGGCGAAATTTATTTGCCAGACAATAATTTTCGAGGGCAATTTGATGGGTAGACCAAGGGCGGGAGGCCGAGTCGCTCAAGTGAAAATTGGAGCGATGGACGGACGCAGACAGAGACACCGGCTCAATACAGTTTGTCTTCGATGGTATAAATGATGAATGGTTGGATGACTTCAATCTCTGAAGGCGCCTTTTATTCCAGTTTACTCATCCAGTAATGTCGCACTCGTAAAGTCACATTTCGCATTGAAGCTAGATAGCCCATCACTCATCGGACGATATATACCGGCCCCATTTGGGACTTGGCTTCACATCCGCTTCCTTCAATTTCGGACTCTTCTTGTAAGGGTTGTAAAGAGGGTCGCCGATCAGAACCATCATCCAACTCGTAAACAGCGAAGTTCGCGCGTACGCTTCTACGAGCGTGTATTTCCCGGTGGCCAGGAAGCCGAAGAATTCTTCCGGCTTGGGAAACGCCGCGGAGTAAGGCTCAGCCACCGGTCCCAAAGTAACTGTCGCTCCCTTGAGCAGTAAATTCCGACACCAGCCGTTGTTTTCTTTGTGCAGCGACAGGCACTCGTAGCTGGCCAAGTGCCAGGCGATGGCTCCCGGTACGAATTCGCAACAATCGACGAAGTTTGCCACCGAATACCAGCCGCAGTACAGCGCGCAATCCTTACACGATTTGACCGGGAACAGTTTCTCGGTGTTCTCCAGCGTGACATCCATTTTGCCGACCTCTTTGAGTAGTGCGGCCATCTCGCGCATCGATTCGTCGTAGCCTTCCAGACCCCAACCGGAATCCCCCTTGGGAATTTTGGTCAGGCCGCGCGCGTCGACATAGACCTTTCCTTCCAGCCCCTTGGCTTCCGCATTCACGGCATCGGTGATCAGTCTCCTGGCGATCGCCGGCGTCGGACCATCAATCCTGCTGGTCATTATAACCGTCGGCGACTTGCCCTTAATGTCCTTGGGCCGTTGCCAATGGAGGGGATTGAACAGGAATCGCTGGAGGTTATATTTCTCCCACCAGAGCAGGGTTAATTCGCTGTCGACGCTGGCTTCGGCTTCGTGATAGATCAGGCCGTTGATTTTACCCTGGAGATCGTTCGCTTCTTTTTCCAGCGGATCGACCTTCTCTTTCGGCAGCTTGTCCTTTCGGGCTTTATCCAGTTCGGCCCGCTTTGACTCGAGATCCCGTCGGAACTTCACGAGTTGTTGTTCCTGTTCAGCGGTCAGGGGAGCCAGGACGCGTAACGGCATGCCGTAGATAGACAGGAGGCATTTGGCCTGGGTTTCCTTGCCTTTCAGGGCCGTTCGAACGGGGGTGACGATTTTCGTGTCGTAGTCCTTGCGGCTTATCTCATCCTCGGTGGTCACATCCAGAACGATGATATTTTCTTTGGGCACCTTACGCATTTCGCAGTAGTAGTCGGCGATTTTCTGGCTTTCGGGCTCGGCCTTGTTCACCAGGAGAAAAACTTCTCGCGGCTCCAGAGCGAGGAGGGCCGGGCAGACGCCGGTGAAGAACAAGCAAAGGCTGAGCCATCGAAAAAATACCATATGCAGAAGCCTCAAGGGAGCGAAGGACAGAAGAGGAGTGTGAGAAACGGAAACACTGAATTTGTTGGATTCCGACGAGCAGTTTTTGGATTAGCTTTACCAAAACGGCCTAGCTGAATCGAATCCTTAAACTTGAGCACATTCTTAGCGAGAAATTAGGCTTAAGGCAACGAAGAGTGAAGCCAATAAGGATCCTGGACAGTCCCCTGGTGAGACTTGCCAGATTCTAAAACCCAGGATGCAGAAACTTGGAAAGACTTCAAATGCGGTTTGAGGGCGAATTTTATACTCTAACGATGAGCGATCATTTCGTGTTGAGGAAATCGGATGGGTAGCATTGGTGCGTACATCTTTGCATTTTTCGGAGCGATCTTTGCCGTCCTGACGTCTCGAGAGGCCTTGCAATGGGATGGAATAATCCTGGCGTGGCCGTTGTTGGTGGCAGCGATTATCGCCTTTTTTGCCTGGCGGGCGGCCCAAGGCACCACGCCTTACGAAATGAGCCCATCGGCTAAAAAAGTTTGGTCTTGGAGCTCGGCTGGAGAAGGGATCAGTATCTTTCTGGGGATTAATATTGCTGCAAATCTGGGACACCCGGAATTACGACTGCCGGTGATTGCTCTGGTGGTAGGCCTGCATTTTTTACCGATGGGTTGGTTGTTCCCGTTTCGACCCTTCCTCATTTTGGGCTTACTGTTGAGTGGAATTGCTTTGGTCGGTTTGTTTCTACCGGAGCCTACGGGTATTCTAGTCGCGGGCTTTGGAGCCGCGCTGGGACTCTGGACCGCCGCGATTCTGGCGATCGTTCGTCAGGCGAAGCGGGTGGGGTAAGTGGATTCAATCATCCCTTTACTGATCACTCAGATCGAAATCATTTTGAATTTATTCGACAGTAATCATTTCGTGTGCAAATCGACGATCGGTCCGCCCTGTTCTATGAACGCGAGTTTTCGCAACAGTCCAGTTTCTTTGCCGCCGCGCTACTCCTCGGCCTCCTCTTCCTTCACAGGCTTCGGACGTTCGGGGATGTAAGGGATCAATCCTTTTCTCCACGCCTCTTCCTGATTTTCTCTCGTCAAGAACCGCGCATCTATCAGGAAGCCATGCATCTAAAACACCCAAACCGTCGGCTTCTGGTCCAACCGGTTAGGAAGCGACCATTCCGGGTCTATGGGGCTGATCTTGAACATCTTGCGGATCAACATCGACTTTCCTTGTCCGGTGCTTTCGCCAACGCCAAACGCCTTGTCGATGGCAGTCAGTTTCATGTGGGGCTTTTGGCTGCGATCATCCAAGTAATTCACCCAGCCAATCGTCCGCACAATGCCACAAGCCCAGGTGTTTGGTTTGCCGCTGAGCAGCGGTGACGGACGCTTGCGGCTAAGCTTCTCGGCCAGTTTGCGGCAGAGTTGGGCGTATTCTTCGTTAAGATGCTCTTTGCAAAACTGGTCGATCAATCCGAGAACGAGGCTTAGGGCTACCTCCTTTTTCTCTTTCGACGGCGGCTTCGGGGCGGGCTTGGGTTTCGGCGTTGGAAGTGTAGCCGACATCGGCAGGGACGTGACTATGCCGTGCCGGGCTTTGGCCTCTTTAAAACTCTCATTCACAGAGCGGCGAATACCGGGGCCGAAAGAGACGTTGTAGCTGTTCAGCAAACCGTCATAGACGATCTTACCCTTAAAGGGGAGTAGGACCGTCTTTGTCAGCACCGGCCAATAGGGCCCGATCAACTCCTCGAACGGTTGAGACAACGCCAGGACACCGAAGGCGATTTCGGGGGAAGTTGTGGAGATGAACACCGTGTACTTCTTGAGCTCACGGAAGACGTAGAACGTGTCGTTAACGAGATGCCGCCAGGACCGAACAATGTCGAGTTCCTCGCTCGACAGGTTAGATGGATTCTCATCGGCAAATAATTCGATCAGATCGAGGTTGGCGTTCAGAGAGTTCCGGACCTTGAGCCGAAGGTCCGGAGAAAGGATGGAGAATTCTTCCGGTGAGTCGAAATCGATAGGAATCACCTGAAGTCGCTTGTTCACGAAAAACAGCAACGCCCAGTGCAACTTGAAGAACAGTCGAACTTCGTCGGGAGTTAGTAGCATATACGGGTTGCCTTCGCCGAGGGCTGGGCGGTGGAGAGTATCGAGCATACCCGTTTCGAGGTCCGGCCCGATCTGACGGACATTGCTTTCAGCGAAGGCGGACCGAGGGCGTGGTTCGTGTTCGTGGTGGTGAGGCGGAAGGGGTGATAAAGAGGTCTGCGTCCGTCCCCTTCTGGAAAATGCCACCACGCATCACATGGCCGTCACATAAAGAATCGCCAGAGGCAACCCCGAAACCCTGGAAAAATCAGGGGTTCCGCACTCTCGCCCCGGCGTTTTCGCTGATTTCCAGCCCGGCGATCACATGACCGTCACATGAACCGGCTAGGCCCAAAAGGGAAGGTAC
The DNA here is from genome assembly GCF_018398935.1 of Telmatocola sphagniphila. Classification (GTDB taxonomy): domain Bacteria; phylum Planctomycetota; class Planctomycetia; order Gemmatales; family Gemmataceae; genus Telmatocola; species Telmatocola sphagniphila. The sequence goes on from NZ_CP074694.1 coordinate 4,733,468, forward strand.
TGCATAAATCGCTTGCTCGTGTTCGGATCGTATGCCTTGACCAAATTCGCATTGATCGTGTCTCGGATGATCCGAGACACGATGGCATAGTTCTGCGGCTCAACTCCCAGCCGTTCCCGAAGTGTTGTATTCGTCATCCGACTACCCGACACGAGGCAAAGACAGGCGTGCTGGTAGCAGGCCCGAATCCGCTCTTTCGAGTCCATGTCGTTCAGCCTGCGAGGAGCGTACAGCGTGGCTTTTGTGAACCCCGGCTGGGAAGTGGTGATCGCCGTGAAGTCGGGAGCCGGAAGTTGGAATGCTTCGATTGCGGCAACAACTTTGTCGATGCCCGTCCCAGCCTCCTCGCAAATCTTCATTCGCCGCATCACCGCCGCCAACGTCTCGTTGCGGGACTTCGGCGGCGTGTCGATAAAGCGTAGCGTGTCCACCAGCGGCTCGCCAGGGTTGGTGATTTCCATCCGACTGTCGAAAATTTCGACCATTGGCCCCGCCCCGGTCACGGAGAACTCCTGGTGGATCAGGCCGTTTGCCACCAACTCTCGAATGGCCTTTTCCGGGTAGACTCGCACTTCTTCACGGAAGGCTTGGCCGATGGGTTCGTTCTGCGGCAACTGAGAGTTGATGAACGCCACTGCCGCCTCGAATGCAACGGCGTAACCCATCTGCGTTGGTGCGTCCCGCCATTCTCGCTCCATATCCGTCCGGCCATCGCCCCGATACTTGATGATCCGCAGAGCTTTCCGCCCCAGCCGCTCGAATTTGTTGAGGTCGGTAGCGAAAAGGATCGCTCCCAGGTTCGTGATGTCGAACCGACCGCCCGGTTTCGGCACGATCAACCTTTCGTCCACCAGCTTCCCAAGAATGCCCTGCTGGTCGGTCGGGAGCGGGATTTGTAGCAGCTTAAAGCAGCGGTCGAAGTCGAGCAGCGTCAGCACGTCAGGCCCATCCACATCGAGCTTGGCGATGCCTGTCTCGAATGGCTTGCGGGCGAAGATCGCCCATAGCTCTCGCTCCTTCTCGGTGTACTCCCTCAATTTCTTGGTCAGGCTGCCGATGCGAACAAATTCCTCGCTGCCGAATCGCACCGGAGCTTGGCTGGCTCGTGGAATCTGGAACAGCACCATCGGTACGCCCTGGTGCGACCACTCGTGTATCTGAAAGTTGACCTGCGGATGCTGCGACCGCATCAGCCAGTTTTCTAGTTCCTCGTTGCCCTTTTTACTCTGTCGGGGTCGAAAGGTCGTGCCAACCACCTTCTTCGAGCCGTTCTCCACTCCCCATACCATGTAGCCGAAGTCCCGTCCGTGGAGCGCCGCCGAGTTCGCCAGGGCGGAAATCCGTTCGGCGATCATTTCGGGATGGTCGTTGTTGTGCTTCCATTCCACCCACTCCGTCTCGGCGGGCAGCGAGAGAAGTTCGACCAGCAATGCGGAGAGTTGTGTCGGATTCATTTTGCGGCCTCCGTTGCTTTACTTTGGCGGGCCGGTCGCCAACAAAAAACTGACCAGCCTTCGATGCCAGAAGGGTGGTCAGTTGATGCTACGATGTCGAGTTGGCGATGCACCTTAAATGCACCGCATTCCATGAAATGCACCCTATTTTGGGCAATTTCGAGGAATTTTCTATTTCCACAAGTGATTGAAAAAAAATGACTTATGGAAATTCGTGTCACCGATCTATCTCCCCCATCACGATATCGGTGCTGCCGACAATGGCCGGGATGTCGGCCAGCAGAGATCCCCTGCATAACTCGCCGACCACGCTCAGATTGCACAGACTGGAAGAACGAGCCCGGACCCGCAGCGGTACGTTTTCTTTGTTCGGCCGGCCGACCACGTAGAAGCCCATCTGGCCTCGGGGGCATTCGGTTTCGAAATAACATTCCCCCGGAGTCAGTTGTCGCGGCGGTTCGATACGATGGCTGCCAGTGGCCGACGGATACTTTTCAATCGCCTGTTCGACAATCTTGATACTCTCGATCACTTCCCGCATTCGTACGTAGAAGCGGTGCCAGCAATCGCCGATCACGGCCTCCTCGGGGGCTTCCTCGAATGGGGGAAGTATCGCATCGAACTGATAATTTTCATAGCCGGAGTAGGGTTCGATCTTGCGGAGATCCCACGCCGTATCACCATTGTGCCGGTTCAGAGACCCGCGCAGCATCGGCCCGGTACAGGCATAGCTGAGCGCCATTTCTTTCGACATGACACCAATACCGGCGGTGCGCTTCACGAAGATATGATTGTTGGTCAGCATCGCATGATATTCGGGAATGCGCGGCTTGAAGTATTTCAAGAAGTTGGTGACTCGCTGCAGGAAATCCTCGGGCAAGTCATCGTGCACACCGCCGATCGTGATATAGCTGTAGGTCAGGCGGGCTCCGCAGACCCCTTCGAAGAGATCCAGAATGTGCTCCCGCTCCCGAAACGCGTACAAAAACGGGCTGAACGAACCCAGATCCAGGCCGTAGGCTCCCATACCCACGAGATGGCTGGCAATGCGATTCAACTCGCAGATCAGGACTCGAATGACCTGGGCCTTTTCGGGAATTTTCATGCCGCAGAGTTTTTCGACGGTCAGCGCATAGCCCAGATTCATATTCATCCCGGCCAGGTAATCCATGCGGTCGGTATAAGGGATGAATTGAATGGGCGTCACATTTTCGCCGACCTTCTCAGCACAGCGATGCAGATAACCCAGGTGGGGCGTGACTTCGGAAACGATTTCGCCGTCTGTCTTTAACACCAGCCGCAACACGCCGTGGGTGCTGGGATGCTGGGGCCCCATATTCAGGAGCATTTCATCCGTTCGGACATCGAACTCGATGATGGTGGGATCGGTTTGCTCTGGCGGCATGGAGAGTTCCTCGAAATCGATGCCCTTTATCTTATCCGAACTTCACGCAGTTACAGCGATGCGGCCATTTTCCAGTCGGAGATGATGCCTCATATTTCCCGGAATATCGGAAAGCACGTGACTGACGAAAATAATCGTCTGATCGGCGCGAACATGATTCTCCAGCCAGTCCTTGAGCAGTTCGACCCGCCGGGTATCCAATCCCTGAAAGGGCTCATCGAGGATCATGAGTTCCGGTTCTTTCACCAGAGCGCGCACCAGCAGAATCATGCGTTGCTCGCCCGTCGACATCTGCCGGAAGGGCCTTTTCTTGAGTTCATTCAGTTCGAAGTGCGCGAAGAGTTTATCGAGTCGTTTCTGCTGCTCCGGCGTCAACTCGCGATGAACCAGGACGTCGTGGAAACCGGAACCCGCAGCATCGTAGCCGTCGAGCGGTTCGTTGAAGTAGAGGTGAAGCTCCGGGGATACGAAGCCGATGCGTTTTTTGATTTCCCAGATCGTCTCGCCGCTGCCGCGCTGCGAGCCAAAGAGACGAATGTTATTTCCGTAGGCCTGCGGATGATCGCCACAAAGAAGGCTCAGGAGAGTCGTTTTGCCCGAACCGTTGGGGCCGGAAAGAACCCAGTGTTCGCCGCGCCGGACCACCCAGGAAATGTTTTGCAAAATCGGTTTGCCGCCGTAGGTGACCCGAACGTTTTCACATTCGATGATCGGTTCGCCGGCTATCTCGGCGCTTGTTTCATGAGTTGCGATTTTCGAAACGGTCGTTGAGATTGGTCCGAGTCGCCGTACATTGGTCACCCAATCGGGAATCTGGTCCGGTTTGGTGGTTACAACAAGGCGCTGACCCCGAGCCACCAGCGACTTCAGGAGCTGATCGAGTTCGGCGCGGGTTTGCACATCCAGACCGATGAAGGGTTCATCCAGCAGCAAAATTTCTGGCTTTCGGAGCAAGGCCCGGGCGAGGCGTGCCCTCCGCGTTTGGCCGTTGGAAAGTTTTACCAGGGTGAGAGGGAGCAAATTCTTGATGTGAAGTTCGTCGCAGACTGGTTCAAAATGAGCTTCCTCGAACGGGCTGCCGTTACGAAGATACTCCTCGAGAGTCGGTATATCGTCGGCATCGGCGAAATCGTAGCGCTGCTGGTAGTAATGCTTGCCGTAGCTGAACAGGCGGGATTCCTCTTTGAAGGAGACACGCTCCATAATCTCGGAAGGCCAGGCGACCGGGCGACCGGCCCGGCGGAGCACTTCCAGGATTGGCCAGTGAATCTGGCCCTCCGTTTGCCGGAGTTGGCCTAACAGGAGGTCCAGGAAAGTGGTTTTGCCGCTGCCAACGTCACCGGTAATGGCCCAGGTTTCCCCATCCTGCCAAACCCAACTCAGGTCCTGAATTGCCACTTCATTGCCCATGCGAACGAAGCGTCCATTTTCAATTTCGATCAGCTTAGCCATGTGAAAATTTTACCCATTTTATGCCGTCAACCAACTCAGAAAAAAGCTCATGATCGCCCCCTCTGCGGAACGATTTAGAGACATATGATTCGGAAGCCATGGTGGATTACTGGCATCCTTTTAGGTGCGGTTAGCTCCTTAGCTTCCCCTGCACTGGCCGATCCGCCACGTTTAATCAAATCCTCTTCCGAAAAAACCGTAACCATTCCGGTTAAGCTGCCCTGGCCCGTGGAGCTCTCCGCCATACCGGAAACCCACCGGGAAGCCGTCACAAAGGTCGTACAATCGCCCACGCTATCCGCCCTGGGGAGTTCCGAAGAGTTTCACAGCGATTTCAAATCGTATTTGTGGATGCTCGATCATCCCGAGCGGGTCACCCTCGCCTGGCGTCGGCTGGGGATCGCCGCCGTGGAGATTCGCAGGACAAAAGAGGGGAACTTCACCTGGTCGGATGGACAAGGCAGTGAACTGGTCTGGACTTGCGTGGCGTCGAACGACGAAGGTCGAATCTGGTATGCCGAAGGTAAAGCCCGAGCGGGTGCCCTGTGTCCGGTGGTTCCCGTGAAGGCGGTAGCCGTGCTTCGCCATAAGGCGATTCGCGATTCTCAGGGATTGTCCGGGGTTCGACACCAGACAGAAATCTTCCTGCAAACCGACAGCAAGGCCGCCGTGATTGTCACCCGTCTGTTGGGACCGGCGGCTCCCCGCTATGCGGAACAGGGCGCTGAGCAGGTTCTGCTCTTTTTCTCCGGCATTGCCGATTATCTGGCGAAACATCCTGAAAAGGGTCCGTCACTGCTGGCCGAGAAGAAATAAGTCAGGCCTATTTCTTCTCATTGACTTGCGGGTTCAAAAAGACGCGTTCGATAAAGGTCGTATCGACATTTCCTTCAATAAACGAAGACGAATTGAAGATATCGCGATGGATGGGAATCGTCGTTTTGATTCCTTCCACCGCGAATTCGCGCAGTGCTCGCCGCATGGTGGCCAGGGCTTCCGCGCGGGTCGGCTGGAAAACCAGCAGTTTGGCGACCAGCGAATCGTAATTGGGTGGTACGCGATAACCGACACTGGCATGAGAATCGACGCGAACCCCGGGGCCACCCGGTACGCGCCAGGTGGTGATCAGACCCGGGCTGGGTTGGAAGTTGTTGGCCGGATCTTCCGCATTGATTCGGCACTCGATGGCGCTGCCGCGGTGCACGATATCCTTCTGTTTGAAGCGGAGTTTCTCGCCCGCCGCTATGCGGATCTGTTCTTTCACCAGATCAATGCCGGTCACTAATTCGGAAACCGGGTGCTCCACCTGAATTCGAGCGTTCACTTCGATGAAGTAGAAATTGTTCTGCTTATCCAGCAGGAACTCGCACGTTCCCGCACTGTAATATCCTGCCGCTTTCGCCAGTCGCACGGCCGATTCGCAAATGGCATCCCGAACCTTCACGGGCAGATTCGGCGCGGGAGATTCTTCAACCAGTTTCTGGTGCCGGCGCTGCAAGGAGCAATCGCGTTCGTAGAGGTGAACGACGTTGCCTTCCCGGTCGCCCAGCAATTGCACTTCGATGTGCCGGGGCTGCTCGAGATATTTTTCCAGATAAACGCTGCCGTCTTTGAAAGCGGCTTCTGCTTCCTGGCGGGCGGACTGAAGGCCTTCGATCAGGCTCTTATCATCCCGGGCGACACGCATACCGCGACCGCCGCCACCTGCGGCTGCTTTGATCAGGATCGGGTAGCCGGCTTCCCGCGCGAACTTCAGCGCAACCGAATCTTCGGTGATGATGCCATCGGAGCCAGGTACAACGGGGACTTTGGCGGCCTTGGCCATCTTGCGGGCTTCGTTCTTATTGCCGAGCTTGCGCATGGCATCGTGCGGTGGGCCGATGAATTCGATATCGCACTCGCGGCAGATTTCCGCAAAGTCAGCATTCTCGCTGAGAAAACCATAACCGGGATGAATGGCATCGGCACCGGTGATTTCCGCCGCACTGATGATGCGGGGAATCTTCAGGTAGCTCTCGGGAGCTGGCCCGGGCCCGATGCAAATCGCTTCGTCTGCGAGTTTCAGATACGGGGCATCTTTGTCCGCCGTACTGTAAACCGCCACCACGCCAATGCCGAGATCCCGGCAGGCGCGGATGACGCGCAAGGCGATTTCCCCTCGATTGGCTACTAGAACGCGTTGAAACATATCGAATGATTCTCAGATGAGAAAAAGTTCAGCACTCGCTCAATCAGGAGGGATCGACGCGGAAGAGGACCTGATCGTATTCCACCGCACCGCCGTTTTGCACCAGGACTTCCACAATCGTGCCGTTGAGACCGGCGGTCAGATCGTTGAAGATCTTCATGGCTTCGACTTTGCAGACCACGGTGTCCTTGGTGACCTTCGAACCGACCTTCACGTAATCGTCTTTATCGGGAGCGGGCTTGGCGTAGTACGTGCCGACCATGGGACTCTTGATTTCCAAATACTTCTTGGTGTCGGCGGCGGGAGCGGGAGCCGCAGTCGGCCCACCGGCCGCGGGCTGAGGATACGACGCCGGTGCGGCCATCGGGACGGGCGCCGCAAGGGGAGCGGCCGCGACCAGCCGGGCACCGCGCCGAAGCCGGATGCGTTGATCTCCCTCGGAGAGATCGACTTCACTGAGATCGAAACGCTTCATCAACCGTACGAGTTGACGGATGGCATCCAGGTCGAATGGTCCTGTACCCGAGGTTTTGCTGTCATCGGCCACGTGGGGCCCTCCCGTGATTTATCCTTCAAAGAATGCCCAGTCCCGGGGCAAACTGCTGAGTCGTTCCGCTCCGTCGGGCGTGATCAGGAAGTCGTCTTCCATTCGCACCCCGGCGAATCCCTGGAGATAGACGCCGGGTTCCAGCGTCACCACCATATTTGCCTGAAGCACATCCTCGGAATTACTGCGAATCTGCGGTGCTTCGTGAATTTCCAAACCGAAACCGTGACCTAAGCCGTGGTTGAATTCCCGACTGTAGCCCTGCTCGGCCAGGTATCCGCGAGCGGCAATGTCCACCTCGCGAACGTGGACGCCCGGTCGTAGTTTCGCCGCGGCGCGAGCCTGCGCTTCGGATACCATTTTGTATAAATCATGTAAGCGATTTTCAATCATCCGATATCTGGCCGAGTTTGCATAGGGCGACTTGATAACCCTCGTCAGATCGCTCTTGTATCCTTCGTAGGAAGCTCCCCAATCCATCAGGAGAAAATCCGCTTCTTCCAATTTCTTCGAACTCGGCGGGCAGTGCGGCAAAGCCGAGCGTTCACCCACGCCGGCAATAATCTCGAAGGCGCTCTTGGTTCCCCCCGCCCAACGGATCGCGAATTCCATTCGATTCACCAGATCGAATTCCGAATCCTGGGGCTGAATGTGGTTCCGAAAGTTCGTAAACGCTTCCTCAGCTATGCTTATAGCCCGTCGAATCGTCAGGATCTCGCTGGCATCCTTGATCGCCCGCAAAGATTCGATCCAGCCCGATCTGGGGACAAAAGTGGCCGTCGGGACCAATTCCTGAAATTTTTCGAGTCCGGCCACTGGCATATACGCCGCCTCGATGCCAATTTTGCGAACCCCCAGTTTACTGAGGACCTCGCCCAGTAATTGCGGCGTGGAACGGTCGTGTCCTCGAATTTGGACTTCCAGATGGGGGCACTCGTCCTGAATCTGGATGGCAAACCGATCATCACTCAGAAGGATCGCCCGGTCCCGAGTGACTAGTAAATAAGAAGAATCGCCGGTAAAGCCACTCAAGTAAGTGACATGATGGACAGCCGAAACGATATAAGCATCCAAGTCCGCTTGGATGATCTCGGCGGTCAGTTTCTGCAAGCGAGATTCTGTACTCATGCTCGGCTCCCATTTTTGAAATAGCTTACAAAATTCTCTTCCCCCTAGACCGGGTATGAGGCAAACTAGGTGAATTCCTTCCGCCTTGTCTCCTCGTCGGAGTTCGGTTCATGGATCGTCGCGCTTTTGTGTTAACCTCCGCTTCCGCGCTCGCTTTATCTGCCACTTCCTATGGGAAAATACTCGGCGCCAATGATCGCCTTCAGCTGGGGATTATGGGAATGGGCGGCCGGGGTAACGAGATGGCACCGGTCTGGGCCAAGCTGAATAACGTGGAGATCGCCTATTTTGCCGATCCCGATAAAGATCGACTGACGGCGGCGGGTGCCAAGTTTGAAAAAGCGACCAAGAAACCCGTTCCGAAGTTGGCTAAAGATTTTCGCTCTTTCCTCGATGACAAGAATGTCGATGCCATGTTCTGCTCGGCCCCGAACCACTGGCATGCTCCGGGAGCAATCGCCGCTTTGAATGCCGGAAAGCACGTTTATGTCGAGAAACCCTGTAGCCATAACGGCCAGGAGGGCGAATGGCTGGTCACTGCGGCCGAGAAGCACAAAAAACTCGTGCAGATGGGAAATCAGAGGCGAAGTTTCGAGAAGATTCAAGAAGCTATCAAGCTGATTCATGAAGGCGAACTCGGGCGGGTTTATCTGGCCCAATGCTGGTATCAGAATTCCCGGGGAGCTACCGGAACCGGCATGGCCAAGGATCCGCCGGCAGCCCTCGATTACGATCTCTGGCAGGGACCGGCGACCCGCAAGCCCTTTCGAAGCAACTATCTTCACTACACCTGGCACTGGTTCTGGCACTGGGGCAACGGCGAACTGGGCAATAACGGCATTCATATGATCGACGTCTGCCGTTGGGGCTTGCAGGCCGAGTATCCGATTCAGGTGACCAGCACCGGCGGGCGCTATCGCTTCCAGGACGATCAGGAGACCCCCGATACCAATCTTGTTACCATCGTCTATCCGGATCGCAAGTCGATTGTCTGGGAAGGACTATCCTGCAATCGGTTCCCGGAAGGAAAGACACCCGATGTGCTGTTCCATGGCGAAAAGGGTTCGCTTTCCATTTCGGGCGGCGGCTACCGAATCTATGACGAAAAAGGCAAAGAAAAGAAAAAGGTCGATGGATCGGCGGATATTACGCCGCACGTTCAGAATTTTGTCGATGCCGTGCGGGGCTCGGCCAAGCTGAATAGTCCTATAACCGAGGGCCACAAGAGCACTCTGGTTTGCCATCTCGGTAACATCGCTTATCGCTTGGGACGGCTCGTCAACGTCGACTCTGAAACCGGCCGGCCGGTCGATGAGGAAGCCGCGAAGTTGTGGGGAAAACAATACGAAAAAGGCTGGGAACCGAAGGTCTGAGAGCTCCGCACTTTTTGCCAAAACGGGAATTGCTTTCCTTAGGCCGAAATTAGAGTACCCTTTTGCCATCCGGAGCACTTAACATATCTGCATACTCCTGTTTCGATATAGGAACTCTCTTATGGTGCGGATTGGTCTCGCGGGAATTCTGCTCGGTCTTGTGGCTTTACTCGGCCTATGGTCGCGTGGGAACGCCTCCTGGCTCGTCTCGTCCGACGAAAATTCGCTGCAGAAGAGTACCGTTGCGCCGACCGCTTTCGAGTGCCGTTTCACCGAGACACCCCCAAAAATCGACGGCAATCCGAACGATGAGTGCTGGAAGCAGGCTCAGGAAATCTCCTGCTTTCGCAAGCACTGGAAACAGGGCGAAGAACAGACGCCCAAGAGTAAAACCAAAGCGAAACTGCTCTGGGATCGGGAATATATTTACTTCCTGGCCGAGATGGAGGATGAGGATCTCTTTGCCGACATCACCGAACACGACGGCAACACCTGGTTCAACGATGTGTTCGAACTGTTCCTAAAACCGGACGAGAAGAAGCCGGGCTATTACGAATTTCAGGTCAACGCCGCGAATACGATCTTCGATTGCTACTTTCCCGAAAGAGGTAAAGGCAACTTCGATCAGATCAAGAAGGCCGATACTTTTCACATCGATGCCAAAGTGAAACTCGACGGCACGCTCAACAAGCGCGACGACAAGGACAAAGGCTGGGTGGTCGAGGGCCGCATTCCCTGGAGTGATTTCGCCAAATCGGGCGGCCGACCGGAAGTGAATGCGATCTGGAAGACGAACCTCAGCCGCTACGATTACAACATTCACTGGAAGGAGCCCGATACCTCTTCCGCGGCTCCGCTGACCAAGCCCGATTTTCACCGCTATGAAGATTTCGCCGATCTGAAATTCACCGGCCCGGCTAAAGCTGATGGCCCGAAGCGAGTCGCCGGTACGACTTCCAAGGTGACTGGATTTCCCGAACCGCCGCCGCCTTACCGGATCAAGCGAGTTCATCCCGGCGTGACACTCGAATATCCAATCGCCGTGGTGAATCAGCCGAAGACCGACCTTTTGTGGGTCATCACGGAAGAATCTCGCTACGGCCCCACCAAAGTGGTCCGCCTGAAAGATCAGCCAGACGTGAAGGATTTTCAAGTTCTGCTCACTGACATTGGCGTGGCTTACAATATCTGCTTTCACCCGAAATTCTTGGAAAACGGCTACGTCTACCTCGGCCACAACATCGGCACACCCAAGGGAAATGCCACCCGAATCACCCGTTACACCGTCGATTTGAAAGAACCTAACAAAGTCGATCCGGCCTCGGCGAAGATCATCATCGAAGCGTTGTGCGATGGCCATAATGGCGGGGCGATCTGCTTCGGTAATGACGGCATGATGTATGTGACCTTCGGAGATGGCACGGCCGATTCCGACCGCAATCTGAAGGGGCAGGATATGACCTCCCTCCTGGCCAAGGTGCTACGCCTAGATGTCGATCATCCCGACGAAGGCAAGCCCTACTCCGTTCCCAAGGATAATCCCTTCGTCGGCCAGAAAGATATCGTGCCGGAAACCTGGGCCTACGGCATGCGCAATCCCTGGCGAATGACTTGCGATCCGGTCACCGGTCATATCTGGGTAGGGCAGAATGGGCAGGATCTCTGGGAACAGGTCTATCTCATTCACAAAGGCGATAACTGCGGTTGGAGCATTCAGGAAGGGAGCCATCCTTTTTATCCGGATCGCAAGCGCGGCCCTACGCCGATCGTTAATCCCACTTTCGAACATAGCCATGCGGAATCTCGTTCGCTGACCGGCGGGCTGGTCTATTACGGCAAGAAGTTCCCGGAATTGCGCGGAGCTTACATTTACGGCGATTACAGCACCGGCCGAATCTGGGCCGGCAAGCACGATGGTACTAAAGTTCTCTGGCACAAGCTCTTGGCAGTAACGCCGATGCTGATTACCTATTTCGGATTGGATAAAGACGGCGAAATTTTGATCTGCGATCATCAGCCTCCGGGACAGGGGGGCTTCTACACACTGGAGTCGACGCCGTCAGACGATTCGTATTTGCGCTTTCCGAAGAAGCTCAGCGAAACCGGCCTCTTTAAGGACATCAAGACCCATACGCTGCAGCCGAGCGTTTATCCCTACTCGATCAACGCCCCCTTCTGGTCGGATGGCTCGGCCAAATCCCGCTTCTTCTATCTACCGGGCGATACGCAGATCGATTACAAGAGCAAGGATGGTTGGGAATTTCCCGATGATGCAGTCACCATCAAATCTTTCTCTCTGGAAACCGCTCAAGGGAAGAAGTGGATTGAAACTCGCCTGATGAGCCGGCAGATGGGCCAGTGGTACGGCTATTCCTATATCTGGAATCCGGAGCAGACGGATGCCGATCTCGTGGAAGCAACCGGCCGGGATGTGAAGTACAATTTGGCCGATGGCAGCACGCAGGTCTGGCATTATCCAAGCCGGGCCGATTGCCTGGTCTGTCATAGCCGGGCGGCCAATTTCGTGCTAGGACTCAGCGAGTTACAGGCGAACAAAGGCGATCAGTTGCGGCAGTTCGAAAGCCTGGGCTTATTAAAAACCGGTCTGCTACCAAACCCTCCAGAGAAGTTGAAAAAGTTGGTCGATCCGTTCGATCCCAAGCAAGATTTGAACCTTCGGGCGAGAGCCTGGCTGCATAGCAATTGCGCCAGTTGTCACGTGGAGGCCGGTGGAGGCAATGCTCAATTCGATGCGCATTTCGAAACTGAAGTTCAGAAGATGAAGTTGATGAACGTGGCACCTATGCATCACAAATTCGGGGTGGAAGATGCCAAACTCATTTACCCCGGCGAGCCGGATAAATCGGTGATTCTCAAGCGAATCGAACAGCGCAAGGAAGGTTTCATGCCGCCGTTGGGTTCGGTGAAGACCGACGAGCGAGCGGTGGAACTGATCCGGGAGTGGATCAAGAGTTTAAAATAGGCTCGGTTTAGCGACGCATCGGAGCGCTAGCGCAGATGCGTGAAGGCCTGCATACCGAACCGCCTCCCACGATGCATGGCCCAATCATGATACGATTGATGCCTCATTCGCTATACGCATCTCCGCAAAGCCTACGATGCATCGCTAATGAGTAGAAATTGGGCGAGACGTGAAAATGATTCGTTACTTCGTAAACCGGTCCTGCAGCGCGCAGACCGTCAGCTCTTTCTGCCGGAGCGCTCGACAGGCTTCCACCGCCGCCTGAGCCGCGGCCATCGTTGTGATGCAAGTCACGCGCTGAGCCACCGCACTCGAACGAATCTTCCCTTCATCGGTACGCCGGCCTTTACCACTCGGTGTATTCAGAATCATGGCGATCTCGCCATTCTTCATCTTGTCCAGCAGATTGGGCCGGCCTTCCTGAATCTTCAATACTTCCTGAACGGTGATACCTTCATTCCGCAGGAACTTGGCAGTACCGCGTGTTGCCAGTAACTGGTAGCCCAGATCGGCCAGATCCTTGGCAATCGGAATCATCTCCTGCTTGTCCCGATCGTTGACCGAGATGAAGATGGTCCCCTTGGCCGGTAGCGGAGAATTCGCGGCCAGCTGCGACTTGTAAAAGGCCATCGGGAAAGAATCGTCGATGCCCATCACTTCACCGGTCGAGCGCATTTCCGGGCCGAGGATAATATCCACTCCCGGGAATTTGTTGAACGGGAAGACCGATTCCTTGACCGAGTAGTGCTTGGGCACCACCTCATCGGCCACATTCAACTCATCCAGGGTCATACCCGCCATAACCAGCGCGGCCAGCCGGGCGAGAGGTACGCCGATGGCTTTCGACACGAACGGAATGGTTCGCGAAGCTCGCGGATTGGCTTCCAGAATGTAGATTTCCGGGGCCGGTCCCCAGGTGTTCGCAATCGCGAACTGAATGTTCATCAAGCCCTTCACCTTCAAGGCGCTGGTCAGCACCCGGGCCTGACGTTTGATCTCGTCGATCACCGCCATCGAGAGACTGTGCGGCGGCAGCACGCAGGCTGAATCGCCCGAGTGAATCCCGGCTTCTTCAATGTGCTGCATTACGCCGCCGATAACAACGCGTTTGCCATCACTGAGGCAATCGACGTCCACTTCCACGGCGTCTTCGAGGAATTTATCGATCAGGATCGGCTTGCCGGGCGAAGCTTCCATCGCCTTCTTCACGTAACGTTCCAACGAGCTTTCATCGTGGACGATTTCCATGGCCCGGCCGCCGAGCACGAAGCTGGGCCGGACCAGAACCGGGAAGCCAATCTTGCGCGAAGTATGCAGAGCACCCTGATAATCGAGCGAGGTACTGCTGGGCGGTTGCTTCAACTTCAATTCGTCGATCAGTTTGCTGAAGAGTTCCCGGTCCTCCGCCATGTCGATGCTTTCGACGCTGGTCCCGATGATCGGCACACCTTGAGCTTTCAGAGCCTTGGCTAGATTCAACGGCGTCTGACCGCCAAATTGCACAATCACACCAGCCGGTTGCATGCGGTCGCAGATGTTCATCACATCCTCGGCCGTCAGCGGTTCGAAGAACAGATGATCGGAAGTATCGTAATCGGTACTGACGGTTTCCGGGTTCGAGTTGACCATGATGGTTTCGAAGCCCGCTTTGCGTAACGCCACCACTGCTTGAACGCAGCAGTAATCGAACTCGATCCCCTGGCCGATACGGTTGGGGCCGCCACCGAGAATCATGATTCGCTTTTTGCCGCTGGTCGGACGAATTTCGTCCTCGAGTTCCATCGAAAACGTTCCATCCGGCATCCGGACCAGAAAAGGCGTTTCGTACGTGGAGTAGTAGTAGGGAGTGAACGCTTCGAACTCCGCGGCACAGGTATCAACCAGTTTGAAAACTGCCTTCACACCAAAGGTTTTGCGGAGTTTGCGGACTTCGGTTTCGGAAGTTTCCCAGAGGTTGGCCAGTTGCCGGTCGATGAAACCCATCTGCTTGGCTTCCAGCATCAAAGCCGGGGTGACATCTTGGAGCTTGGTGTTGCGAATCACATCTTCGTATTTCACCAGTTCTTCGATTTGGCGAAGGAACCACGGATCGATGTGAGTGCGGGCATGGATATCCTCGACGCTCAGTCCGGACTTCAAACCGTAGCGAATGAACCAGATGCGTTCGGCATTCGGTTTCGCCAGCTTGTTATTGATTTCTTCCATCGTCGGCTGGTCGGGGGTGCCCCAGCGGTCGAGACGGTCGCAGCCGAGACCGAAGCGGGAAACTTCGAGGCCGCGCAAGGCTTTTTGCAGCGATTCCTTGAAAGTCCGACCGATGGCCATGGTCTCGCCGACCGATTTCATCTGAGTCGTGAGTGTCGGGTCGGCATCGGGGAATTTTTCGAAATTGAAGCGGGGGACCTTGGTCACCACATAATCGATAGTCGGCTCGAAGCTGGCCGGGGTATCGCGGGTGATATCGTTTTTCAATTCATCGAGCGTGAAGCCGACGGCCAGCTTGGCGGCTATCTTGGCGATCGGGAAGCCGGTGGCCTTGGAGGCCAGAGCGCTCGAGCGGCTGACGCGCGGATTCATTTCGATAACGATCATCCGGCCGGTGGCCGGGTTGACGGCGAATTGAATGTTGGAACCGCCCGTTTCCACGCCGATTTCGCGAATGATGGCCTTGGCCGCATCGCGCATCCGCTGATATTCCTTGTCCGAAAGCGTCTGAATCGGGGCAACGGTGATGCTGTCGCCGGTGTGCACACCCATCGGATCTAGGTTTTCGATGGAGCAAATGATAATGACGTTATCGGCCTTATCGCGCACGACTTCGAGTTCGAATTCCTTCCAGCCGATGATGCTTTCTTCGATGAGCACTTCGCCGACCGGGCTCAGTTCCAAGCCCAGGGTGAGCATGGAAATGAATTCTTCGCGGTTGTAAGCGATGCCGCCGCCGGTGCCTCCCATAGTGAAGCTGGGGCGCAGCACGCAGGGCAGTCCGATGGTTTCGACGATTTTATTTCCCTCGGCGAGGCTCTTGGCCACGCCCGATTGGGGAACATCCAAACCGATTTTAAGAATGGCTTCCTTGAATTTGAAGCGATCCTCGGCCTTGTCGATAACGTCGGCTTTGGCGCCGATCATTTCGACGTTGTATTTTTCCAGAACGCCATGTTTGTACAGGTCCATGGCGGTGTTCAGACCGGTTTGACCACCGAGGGTCGGGAGAAGCGCATCGGGCCGCTCTTTGGCGATGATTTTTTCCACTACCTGCCAGGTAATTGGCTCGATGTAGGTGCGATCCGCCGTATCCGGATCGGTCATGATCGTGGCCGGGTTCGAATTAACGAGTACGACCTCGTACCCTTCTTCGCGGAGGGCCTTGCAGGCCTGGGTGCCAGAATAATCGAATTCACAGGCCTGACCGATGATGATGGGACCGGAACCAATTAGCAGGATTTTCTTGATGTCTGTACGTTTCGGCATGGTGCTCAAAGTAGAGATTTCGAATCGAAACTCGAATCATCTTACGGAGTCGGGCAAAATCTGTCTTGGAGTGTTTTGACGAATCGGCCTAAACGTCAACTATCGAAGAAAAAAACTGGCTTTTATACCGCCGGGCGAGCTCCCCGAGTGCCATTATTCCGCTGAAGCAGAGTTTGTAGAACCATGGAGCGCCTTGGCAATCAATTCATCGAAATACGCAGGGCGACGTAGGGGAATGACGACCATCACGAGACCGAATACGAAAAAGGCCATACCGACGAGTTTTGTGATCATTCCTGCGTAAGGGAAGGTTGGCAGCTTACCGGTGATGTTGCCATCGCGAAGGATAAGGCTGGCAATCAAAACGCCGCTTCCCAAAATCATTAGCACGCTGCCCAAGACAACACTTAGTCTAGGATGAATGTGCGACCAGGGGACATGAACCATATCGTGCGCCGTAGCCTTCGCAGTTTCCAAATCGACGCCACCGCTGATCAAAAGTTGGGTCGCTTCGTTTGCGTTCAACCCGGCGGCCACTTTTTTGGCTGTTTCCGAAAGTAATATTTCCCGCCGGGCCTTCTGAAGAATCCAGTCGACATTTTCGGGACGCATCTTCTCGGCAAGCAGACGTTCTTTTATTTGTTCGGAGTTGGCTGAAGATTTCAGAGCATCCTGAGCCAAGTTCATAATCCGTTTGACTTTACGACCGTTCTGCCAAAAAGCAAAACCAATAAGACTGAGGATTCCCAAACCACCGCAAATGGATATCGCCGGTAAGTATTCCATGGGGCAACCTGACGCATTGGGCTAAGAAAAATTTTGTGGATGATCGCCTGTTAAAAAACACATCGCGATTGGCATATTTATATGAACTTTTTCTTATCTTTTGAAGCTCCCCTGCTTTTGAATCACCAATTTCTCCCCGGGTAGACCGAAACGGTCAACCCGAGGCTCACCCCTCGCTTTGCCCTCCGGGAAAAGAAAATATTGTGCTGTGTACCATGCCCGGAGCTTCGAGCCCCGGGTAGACCGAAACGGTCAACCCGGGACTCACCCCTCTCTTTGCCCTCCGGGAAAAGAAAATTTTGTCGTGTATACCATGCCCGGAGGGCAGGCAGATATTAGACCCAGGTTGCTCGCTTCGAGCCCCGGGTAGACCGAAACGGTCAACCCGAGGCTCACCCCTCTCTTTGCCCTCCGGGAAAAGAAAATTTTGTGCTGTATACCATGCCCGGAGGGCATGCAGATATTAGACCCGGGTTGCTCGCTTCGAGCTACCCGGGGATTGAATATCCAGGTTGACCGTTTCGATCAACCCATGGGAATCGCCTCCCCCCCTTTTTCAAAATTCTTTGACTACGCACTTGGGCAAACTCGAGAACCTCAAGTAAAGTATACGCATGTACACTACTTGATTGGTGTACGAGTGGAACAACGATGCGACCCTTCCTGCGCCGGGCGGGGGACGAAACGTCTAGGGAGCCCACGCCCCCGCCCGGTCCTGTCTCATTCGGTTTGTGAAGCGATTTTTAGCCCCTGGCGGAATTTCCTTTTCGAGGTGCGGTATGGCTTTTTCCTGGTTACGCAAAGCGCTGGGGCCCAAGGCCTCCCGATTACGGATCGGCTCGCTTTGGAGCACGCCCACCCCAAACGCCGGCTGGTGGCGCGACGATCCGACCGAGCAGCTACGGCAGTATCAATCCTGGGTCTATGCCGCCGTGAATGCGATTGCTCAGGAAATCGGTCGGCAACGCCCCTACTGCTACCGCAACTGGGGACAGGCCGAGCACGAGCAGACACCCCTGGTGGCAAATCATCCGCTGGTTCAACTGCTGGAACATCCCAATCCGAAGATGACCCCCTGGGAACTCTGGTACCTGACGGTGCTTTATCTGGAGTTGACGGGCAACTGCTACTGGCATGTGGCCAGTCGCGGCGATGGACTACCCGGCGAACTTTGGATCATTCCCACTCACTGGATTCGCATTGTCACCCATACATCGGTTTATGCTTATGCGTATGAATTGCGCGTACCTGGCGCACCGGCCGAGTATTTCAGCCCGGAAGAGATTATTCATCTGAAATATCCCAATCCGTTGGATGTCTATTACGGCTTGTCGCCGTTGCAGGCGAACGCGCTCACGATAGATGCCAATGCCGAATTGCAGCGCAGCCGGTGGCAGACCTTTCAGGCCGGTCAACGGCCCGGAATGGTTTTGCAGACCGATCAAACCTTAAACGATGCCACGGTCGTACGACTGGAAGAGAAACTGCAATCCAAATTCTCCGGCCGGGAAAACTGGCAACGACCGCTGGTGCTTGAGCAAGGGTTGAAAGCCAGTCCCTGGACCTTCACCCCCGCCGAGATGGACTATTTGAACTCCTGTCGGCTGACGCGCGATGAAATTTTCGCACTCTTTCGAGTGCCGCCGCCGGTGGCCGGGATGATCGAGACGGTGGGCCTGGGCGCGGATATCTGGCACGGGGCGAGGACGATCTTCTGCGAAGGAACGATTCAACCGAAGCTCGATTTGATTGCTCAGGCATTGACCCGAGATCTGGCCCGGCGCTTCGATGCCGATCTGGTGATCGCGTTTCCGGATTGTTCGCCGCGCAATCAGGATCAACGTCGGCTGGACGATGAACTCGATGCTCGGCTCGGTCTACGAACCGTGAATGAAATCCGCCGGGCGCGCGGCCTGAAACCCTTCAGCGATGGCAAATTCGACCAGCCGCGGTGTTTGGGTCACGTCGCGGAACGGCCATCATTGGGAAATTGAATCGAAAGCATTCCAAAGGAACACATCCATGAAATTGCATATGTCTGTGGACGCGACTCCATTATCCATTGATACCGAAAATCACACGGTGCGATCCGTGATTAGTACATCGCAAGTCGACCGGCGCGGCGATGTCATCCTGCCCGCCGGTTTGAGTAACGCGGCCGAGTATTTGAAGAACCCCGTCGTTCTCTGGGCGCATCAGCGGAACGTACCGCCGATTGGTACCTGCACCAAACTCGAAGTGCTACCCGATCAAATCGTTGCGGAAACGCAGTTTTCTCAGGCCACACCGCTCGCACGCGATTTGTTTCGACTCTACGCCGAAGGGACGCTGCGTGGCTGGTCGATCGGCTTCGTTCCGAAAAGTGCCCGACCGCGACGACGGCAGCGTGAGGAACCCGCCGGGCTGTTTTTCGATTCCTGGGAACTGCTCGAATATAGTGCGGTGCCGATCCCGGATAATCCTCAGGCCCTGACGCTGGCGATTCAGAAAGGTCAGATCGAGGATTCCCACTTGATCGATTACCTGCGCCGGGATGTTCTCGGCGGGCTGTTGAAATAACGGCTCTTACCTTCCCTTAACCGAATTTTTTGTGCCCTTTCTCCTGGAGATATTTTCATGACGACGACTGAAACGACTTCCACTACCATCCCCAACGACCGCTTTCAAACTCGCGATGAGCTTGTGCAGTTCATCGAACAGAAAACCAGCGATGCGATCGAAAAAAGCCGGGTCGACCGCCGGGTGCCCTGGGCGACCAGTGGCCCGGTCGGCCGGGATTCCGACGGCTACAGTGTTCTGAAGGCGGCCGCCTACGCCCTGGGTTATATCGGGGCGGATCAGGCTAAAGAAGAGATTCACACGCATCAACAGTTGCGCGATCTCTATTCCACTTATGGGTTCGTACCGCACTGCGGCGCGCAATCTTTCCTGATCCCCCTCTCGACCAATCATCTGCCGGCTTTCGAAAGCCGCGGCGCGAAACTGCGCGATGAGATCCGCTGCAAAATGACGGCCCAGGCCGATAAGTTCGATCCGGATGAGGCCCGCTGGCTGAACCGTCGCCTGAACCTTCAGACTAAATCGCTGGGAACCATCACCGATACCGCCGGCGGAACGCTGGTCCGTTATCCCGTGCTCGGCGAGATCATCGATCTGCAGCGGAATCTGGAAGTCTTTTCGATGGCCGGGGCCCAGGAAATCGCCCTGCCTCCCAACGGCCGCATTCAATTTCCCAAACTCACCGGGGGCAGCACGGCTTACTGGGTCGGCGAAGCGACTGCGATCACCGAAAGCCAACCGACCACCGGTAACCTCGATCTGCAAGCCAAGAAACTCGGCGTACTGGTGAAGGTAAACAACGAATTGTTGCGCTTTGCCAGTCCTTCCGCGGAAGGCCTGATCCGCTACGATATGGCCCGCAGTGTGGCGCTGAAGGCCGATCTGTCGATGCTGGAAGGCAACGGCAGCACGCAGATTAAAGGGCTGCTGACGTACGGTGGCATCACCCAGCACACCGCCAGCACACTAGGAACCAACGGCAATACCTTCGAGCCGCAGGATGTGGCCCTGATGGAAGGAAAGCTGCCCGATGCCGTCGGCGCCCCAACGGCCTGGCTGATGCGAAAAAATATGTTCGCGGCCCTGATGAACCGGCGGGCGGATGCCGTGAACGCCAACGATGGGAAAGGGCCTTTCCTGTTCCATCCCATGCGGAGTGCGGCCGATGCTCCGCCGAGCGAGATCTACGGCACCCGAGTGGTTCGCTCCTCGCAGGTCAGTACTACCCGCACCAAGGGTTCCGGTTCCAATCTTACCTATGTCCTGTTGGGGTACTTCCCCGATTGGGTCATCGCCCGCATGGGAGTGATGGAGTTCATGGCCAGCGGTTTGGGAGATTCTGCCCTGACCAACGATCAGACTTATCTGCGCGGCATCCAGCATATCGATGCCGGCCCTCGAAACATCAGCAGCTTCGTACTCTGCGACCAACTGGTCGCGGCCTGATCGCCCGCGCGGGTGGGACGAAGGATCTTTCCCGCCCGCGTTTTTCTCATTTTTTACTGATGTCTCCTTCGGAGTTTTCCATGTCCACCTTACTTCACGATGTCGCCAGCGCCGTCGCCCTGCAATCGGTCGTTCAGGCCAATTCTCTATCGGAAGACGGATCGACCATCGTTGATATGATCGATTCCGATGGAGCCTGTTTCGCGATTCAATCCATCGGCCAGCTCAGCAGCAGTGCGTTTCTGGGTAAGTTTCAGGAGTCGTCCGACAGGATCAATTGGACCGACATCCCCGGCGGTTCATTCGAACCGGTCAAAGGGTTAAACAGTCTGCAAATCATCTCGTTCGTGCGCTCGCAGCGTTATCTGCGCTACCAGTATATCTTCGAAGATGGCGATCTTGCCAGTTGCTTCGGCAGCGTCGTGCTAGCCACTCAGAAAAAATTAGTTCCCTGAATTCGCCCGATTTCACAGCGGAGATTGGATCATGGCACTCGATACACTGGCGAACATCAAAGCGCGGCTGGGGATCTCCGGTAGCGAGGATGATAGTTTGCTCGGCAAAATTCAATCTTCCGCGGAAGCATTGATCGCCGAGCATACCGGTCGAAAATTCGAAGGGGGAACCTTCACCGAAGATTTCTCGGCCGCGCTGCGTTCTGTGCAGCTGAAAAATTATCCGGTGGCAAACCTGAATGTCTACGTCGATAATCTCGGCGAGTTCGGCCTGCAAACTGAAATCCCCGCGATCGCCTATAAGGTGGATGCCGTCCGGGGTATCGTCAGGTCGTTGTGCGGACCTTTCTACCAGACCCGCTTTTACACGGCCTTTCAGGAACTTCGACCGGTCTGGGAAAGCTTTCCAGGCATGGTCCGGGTCATCTACACCGTCAGTGCACCGGTACCGCAGCAGATCCAGGAAGCTTTAGCTCTCCTGGTCGGTTTCTCTTATCGGAAAGTGAAGACGAATCAGGCGTCCAATCAGCGAAATATTCTGCAGGAACGGGTAGGCGATTCATTCGTGATGTTCGAGAGCAATAAAGACGATTCGTATCGGCAAGCGCTCGATCTTTTGGAACCGTTTCGGCAGCCCAGTCTTTGAAAAGTCCCCGAGAGTCAACATGAGTACCGCACCGATTCCCATTCCGTATCCCGAGACCACGGCCATCTATCGCCCCTTCGGTTCGCCTACACCGATCGCTACAGAGATCTCCGGCCACTTGATCGCCGATAGTTCCGGTCTGAATTCGACACGGACACTGAAATGGACTCACATTCTGGAAACGGCTTCTTCCACGGATCTACGCGATGGTTGCTCGCGGACGGCGGGAACCAATGCGATCGTGTACGCCGATGGCGATGAAGTTCGCATGGGCGGCAATAGATTTGTCGTCGTCTGGGTGGAAATCGTAAACCCCGGAAGTTCCTTCGAGCGGAAACGGGCCTATCTGATGCGCCATTCCTGAAAGATTGACTAACGCTTCTTCTTCAACATTTCCCGGCCTTTGCACCATCATGCGCCAGCGAAAAAACTCGCGAACGAGCGTTCAGCGACTTCTGACTCGGCTGGCCGGCTATCGAGCCCGCGGGCTGAGTTGGAAGACTTGCACCAGCAAGTTGGGAGAGACCAGAAAACATCTGGATGAACTGATCTATGCTCACCCGGGATTATGGAGTCGTGCCCTGACGCTGGCATTGAAAGATTCAGCCGCCGAGTTCCGCCTCGAATGCATTTCCTGGATGCGCCGACAGCTGCGGGAGCAGGATGCCAAAACCGCGATTGCCAGTGCAAAGGTACTCATCTCTCTACTCAATCCGCTATGGAAAGAGGGCCAATCTCCGGAGAGGGAGGGGCTGGACCCGCTACAAATTTTCGCCCGCGGTTTACTGAGGTGCCCCGATGAACAGCTCGAAGCGCTCGCGGCAGAACTCACTGCGAAAATGGCATCTGATTCAACAGGAAAAGAATCGACGTCAGGCTCGTCAGGATCCCAATGCATTTCTGGAACTGGTTCTCAGTCAGCCGGATAAACCATTCCGGCAGGCGATGATTCACAAAGAATTGCAGGATTTCCTGACTCGGAATCCGCGGGCGCTCATCGAATTGCCGCGCGATCACGGCAAGAGTACGCAGGTCTGCGCCCGCGTTCTCTGGGAGTTGGGAAGGCAGCCGAATCTGCGCATCGTCCTGGTGTGCGGCAACGAAAAGATTGCCCTGGAACGAAGCGGGTTTATCCGCCAGCAACTGCAAACTAATCCCTGGCTGTTTCCTCTGTTTCCTCACTTGCGGCCTGGCCGGCCCTGGGGTACGAAATGCTTTCACATAGCGGGGCAGCGCGCTCGCATTGGCCCGAGTGTTACGGCTCTCGGTATCGGGGCCGGGTCCACCGGTGTGCGCGCCGATCTGCTCATCTGCGATGACATCGTCGATGTGAAATCGCTTTACAGTGCTCGCGAACGGCGGCGCGTCGAAAGTTACTTTCGCGAAAACCTGATGAACTTGCTCGAACCGCAGGGCCGGCTCTGGAATCTGTTCACGCCCTGGCATCAGGACGATTTGAACGCTCGCTTGAAAGCCAGTTCCGCGTACGCGCATTTTCGACGGGCGATCGATGAAGATTTGACACCGCTGTGGCCGGAGCACTGGCCCAGAGAACGGCTGCTCCAACGCCGACGCGAGATCGGGACGATTCCGTTTGCCCGAGCCTATCATCTGAAACCGCTGGTGGAAGCGGACACCTTGATACTGCTGAAATGGATCCGTTTTCGCGAGCGGGACAAGAGTTATTCCAAAATCGTTCTCGCCATCGACCCGGCCATCAGCACGACGGCCCAGGCCGATTGCAGCGCATTAGTCGTGCTCGGTTTGCGCGACAATCGGGAAATGGATTGTCTGGAAGCGCTCGGCCGAAGAATTCGCCCACCCGAACTGATCGAACTGATTCGCCAGTTCGATGCACTTTGGAAGCCGGATGCGATTCTTTTTGAGCAGAATGGGGCGTTCCGCGCCGTGTTTGAGATGCTGCAAAGCCAGGCAGGTTTCGCGGGTCGATTAATCGGCATCACGCAGTCCGTCAGCAAGCTGGCACGAGTGCAGGCGTTCAGTGTTTTGGTGGAAACCGGCCGATTCTATCTGAGAGGTCAGAACAACGAGGTATCGCCGGAGCAAAAACCGTTGTTCGATGAAATGATTTCCTTCCCGCTCGGCGATCACGATGACCTTCTGGATGCCGCCGCGATGGCCGCGCAATGGCTGAGTACGAAAACCGAGTTGCGCGTCTGGTAATACTTTTCTATTTTCACTTTTCGGGATCGCCCGCATGATCTCCATTCGATTTCCTTTCTTACCGCAGCGCCGTTCACTCTGGTCTAATCAGGTCTGCGATCTGTTCGGCCTCTCGGACGAAGAACCCCCAATAACGGTTGCGGAAAATTTTTCGCTCGATTTGCAGCCGGGACAAATTGCCTTGTTTCATGGCCCTTCCGGCAGCGGGAAATCTTCGTTGTTGCGAACCTTGGGACAATCCTGGAACGCACGAGACGCCCAGCAGATTTTGCTGCCGGACATTCCTCTGATCGATGCGCTGGAAGGTTCACTGGAAAAACGTCTGGGTGAACTATCCGCATGCGGCCTCGGCGAAGCCCGCTTGATGCTGCGCACGCCGAGCGAGTTGTCGGAGGGTCAACGCTTTCGATTCCGCCTAGCGTACGCGATGTCTCTATCGCAAACCGTGATGGTGGATGAATTCTCGGCGGTTCTCGATCGCACTCTGGCGAAAGTTGTGGCTTATAATCTGCGCAAGCAAGTCCAACGCTGGAAGGGCCGGCTACTACTGGCCACTAGCCACGAGGACGTTCTCGAAGATTTGCAGCCGGATGTACGAGTGGAATGTCGAGGCGACGGCGATATTCGGATTTTTCGCTCGGAAAACCGAGTTTCCAAGCCGATATCCTTTGCCGATGAATTGAAAATTCGAGAAGGAACGCTGGCGGATTGGAAATATTTCGCGCGCTGGCATTATCGAAGCCGTACAGTTGCGTTCGTCCGCCGGGTGGTCGTGCTGGAGCATCTCCATCAGCCGATCGGCATTTGCATCTTCTGCTGCCCGGCGGCCTCCCTGACTCTGCGCACCCGCTATTTCGGACTGCAACGTCCGCAATCTCCCCGGATGATGCAACGCATGAACAAGTCTTTATGGGTATTATCGCGAGTAGTTTTGCACCCGACTTATCGAGGGGCGGGCATCGCGGCCCGGTTTATTGCCGAAGCTTGCGATAGTTGCCCGGTGGAGTGGATCGAAACTCTTTCGGCTATGGGTCGAGTGAATCCGGTTTTCGAAAAGGCGGGATTTCAAAAAATCGGCTTGATTCGACGGAATGGCAAGCGACCGAGCCGGGCGTACAAAAATCGCAAGAGCAACAAAAATCCGAATGAGGATCGACAAAACCAATTCAGCGAACCGGTTTACTTCATTCGGAAAACTTTTCGCGGCCCGACGTGGGGTTAATCGACGGATGAGTCTTTATCTTTGGATGGTTCGCCAGGATTTACGCTCGTCGGTTGTTCCGCTTTACGTTCGCGAAGGACTACTCCGGTAATTGCATCTATCAGCAATTCCGGTCCATTCGCCACCGCCTGGATGCGCAGAACTTTTCGGCCTTCGACGATTTCTTCCCGCACCAGATGCAAAAGTTCGGAGCCGGGAAACGAAGGTTCATCGATCGCCCGTTGGGAAGGCAATTCCCGCACTTGGGTCAGTAGCGGGATCTCTGGAAGTAGCGGCTGCTTAGCGCTTTCTACAAAGGACTGCGCTCCCTCATGCGGATGTCGGGTGAGCAGCACAAAGACACTTAATAGACCGACTGCCCCTATTGTCGCAACCCAAGGTCGACTGAGGCAATGTATCAGCGCTTCCCAGTGCTTGCTCGTGGGGCGAATCCTATTCATGACCATTCCCTTCTTATTGTGCAATCCTGCGGCCTGTTACTCATCTCAGTGAATGTAAGAATGAGTACATTGAGAGCGGATGATAAAAATTCAATTCGAGGGTTTACCCTCGAATTGCCAGCGACCTTTAGTCGACCGTCCGAAATTTCATCGTGGGATCTTCCATTTTTGCTTCCGTGATTAGTTCCCCCGATTTGGCATCGAGAGTGATTACGGAGTTACTGGAGCCGATGAAAATTTTGAGCACTTCCCGGCCCTGCTCCAGAATTTTCCGAACGTTGAGGGTCTTGGCATCGTCCATCGAGGACAAATTTCGATACTTTTCGATGCGTTCCTGAAGTACATCCTTGTCCAAATTGACGATGTCTGGATTCGCGACAAATTGCTTGGAGGTTGGCTTCGGAGTGGTTAGCACCAATAGGAGGCCAATTCCCACAAAAACAGCCAAGCTGAGCACCAGATTCTGCCAGCCATTCCAATTGTTAAACTTGTCCCAGAATGTCATGGCCACTTTAGGAGAGTGATTGACCATACTAATCCTTCGCTATTTCAAAACAGAGTCCGGCAAAGAATGTGCATCTTAGATTGCGAGTCCGATGGCCCCATTCCCTACAAGGTATATAGCTCTCTAACACCGAATATTTCAGGGAGTTCCTGTGTCAGACAAAAATCTCACTTTTTACTCATTTCCCGGATCTTTTCGAGCAGATATCTGACGAGGGGGAAACGGGTACCTAACCGGACTGCTTCGGCGCTTTACAATTGCTGAATGAGCTCGCTAGGATACCTGCAAAAATTGACGGCGGATTTAGTCGATGGGGTAGATCGGCTTCCCGCCGCTTTTCGGGAAAGGCACATAAATTGGCTGACTGCCAACCAGAATCCCGATGGCGGTTTCAGTGGCCGCGAAGGGGGCTCCGATCTCTACTACACCGGTTTCGGCTTACGCAGCTTAGCCATTTTGCAGGGACTAACTCCCACGATTTGTGAAAAAGCGGGTGGCTTCCTCAAATCCAAATTGAATCAGCCCGCCAGTGTCATCGATCTTTTTAGTCTGCTCGTCGGTTCTTTCCTGGTCCGGCTCGGCGGCTACGATGTGTTTGCCGAAGCCCCCGCCGACTGGCCCGAACGGGTGGCCCAAAGCCTCGAACAATTTCGTACCGCCGACGGCGGTTACGCCAAAACGCCCGACGCCAGCTACGGCAGTACCTACCATTCCTTTCTGGTGGCCCTGGCGATTGAACTGCTCGAGAAGCCGATCCCCAATATTGAAGCCCTGGTCGAGTTCACTCGTCAGCGTCGACGGGACGATGGCGGCTACGTTGAAATCCCGGCCATGCGTCGCTGCGGGACCAACCCGACGGCGGCCGGGGTGGGCCTACTGCAAATCGCGAATGCTCTGGATGACTCTTCGCGAAACCTCGTGATTGATTTTCTCTTCCGATTAGTTGGGGAATTCGAAGGCGGTTTCCGGGCGAATGACCGCATCCCCACGGCCGATCTGCTCTCGACCTTCACGGCGTCCTGGACACTGGCCCAGTTGGGAGCCAAAGATCGCATCGACGTGGCCAACGTGGTCGCTTACGCGCAGTCGCTGGAAAGTTCCACCGGCGGTTTCAAAGGCGGCCTCTGGGATACCGCTCTCGATGTGGAATATACGTTCTATGGGATTGGTGTGATGGGATTGTTTGCCTGAGCTAAGCAGCGAACAAATCCTGACAGCCGAAGCGGTCGGTTTTCTGAATGGGATGGCCGCGCAGAAAATCGGAAGGGTTCATTTTCTTTTTCCCCGCCGGTTGCAATTCGAGAATTTCCAAAGCGCCGGGACTGCAATGCACAACTAACTTTTTTCCATCCGGGGAAAAAAGCGTGCTCGGCTCGCCGTGACCTTCGGTAAGGACACACCGCGCAATCATCACCCGCATCGGTTCTTTACCTTCGCGATGCAGAAACGTGTACGCCGTCGGCCAGGGCTGCATGGCCTGGATCTGCCGGGCCACCGCTTCCGCCGGGCGATTCCAGTCGATTAAACCATCTTCTTTCTTCAGCTTGGGCGCCTTGGTCACCAGGGCTTTATCCTGCGGCGTGCCCACCACGGGTCCCTGCTTCATCTGAGCGATGACATCCAGAGCCATTTGTGCGCCGATGGGGGCGAGGCGGGCTTCCAGTTCCCCGGCGGTTTCCATGGGTTGAATGAGGACCGATTTCTGAGCCAGCATATTCCCGGCATCCAGTCCGACCGACATGCGGATAATGGTGACGCCGGTTTCCGCCTCGCCGTGATAGATGGCCCAGGCGATAGGGGCGGCCCCACGATACTTAGGCAACAGAGAGGCATGAACGTTGATCGCCCCGATGGAGGGCAGGCCCAGGACTTCCTTGGAAAGAATCTGACCGTAGGCCGCGACGACTAAAAGATCGGGATTCAAATCTTTCAGCAGAGCCACCCCTTCCGGACTATTGATGCTCTCCGGTTGAAAGACTGGTACATTCTTCTCGGCAGCGATTTCTTTCATGCCGCGGCCGACCTGCCGCGTGGAACCGCGCTTGACGCCGGTTTCGCGGTCGGGCTGAGTGAACACCCCAACGACTGGATCGGGACCTTGCAGAAGATGTTCCAGGGTGGGCTCGGCAAAGGTGCCGGTGCCCATCATCACGATACGAATGGGGTTCATAGAGCAAGCAACCAACTAAAAGATTGAAGACCGATTCGATTATTTCTTCGTCCATTCCGTCAGGAATTTCAGAATCGCTTCTTCACTATAGCTGCTTCCTTTTTCCAATTCGTCCGTGTTTTTGGATTTCAGAAGTTTGCCGTCGGTGTCGAGAACGTAGATATGCGGGTAGCCTTTGATCGCGGGATACTTGGAAAGGAATTCCTCGTTATGCTGTTCTTCCGTCCAGGTCACTTTCATCAAGAGGAAATTATCGGTCAAAACTTTATTTAACGCTGGAGTCTTTTCGAGGAAGGCAGTCAAGATCTTGCACCATGGGCACCAGTCGCCGCCGACCTGCACCAGAATCCGTTTGTTTTCTTTCTTGGCACGTTGAATCGTGTCTTCGAGATCTTTGGCGGGGTTGCGCATTTCATCGTAATGAGCCACGGTATAAAAGGGGGCATCGCCCGTCGAGGCTTTCTCCGGGGCGGCTTCCTTATTCGGCTTAACTCCCGCGTCCTTGGCACTCGGGGGAACCGCGGCAGTGGCTTTCTCAGGCGTGCTTTCGCTGCTGGTCTTGGCTGGCAAGTCTTTCGGCTCACTTGTCACAACGCGCTGGGAGGGTGTAGAGGCCACCTCCTGTTTAGCACAGCCCGTCAGTCCTACGCAGAAGCCAGTACAGGCCAGGAAAATCGCCGTTCTT
Source organism: Telmatocola sphagniphila (assembly GCF_018398935.1). Taxonomy (GTDB): domain Bacteria; phylum Planctomycetota; class Planctomycetia; order Gemmatales; family Gemmataceae; genus Telmatocola; species Telmatocola sphagniphila. Next base: position 4,762,570 of record NZ_CP074694.1, read on the forward strand.
GAAAACTTCATAACAGAACCTCCCAGGAGTCGATGGTCTAAGAAATATTTCGCTCTCTTGCATTGTAGGGCATCGGGAATTTCCGCCGAGATTAAGGGATGTCTGTAAAAACACTGGATTTTTGGCTCGCGATCAAATAACTTTCACTTCGGGTGTACATAGAACACCCTGCTCAATGCCTTCAGGAATCTCAATTTTAATTCTGTGAATCGACACATTGGAGAGTGCATGTACCGCTTCCCCGGACTGGCGTTGCTCGCGTTGGCAATGACCTTCACCACCACTGCGCAAGACAAAAAAGAAACCAAATGGGAACCGCCGACTCCACCGAAAGGCTGGAAACTGGTTTCGAGCAAGGAGGGGACGTATCGCTGGTTCATCCCCGAGGATGTGAAACGCAGCGGCAGCCGGGATCGCACGATGACCGTCTCGGGAATCCGCGAACGAATTCAGATCAACGACTACTCTCTGAAAAACGGCGCCACCCTGGAAGTCTATAGCAGCGCGCTGAGCGGCCCCGCCCTGAAAGGCGTCAAAGTCAACGATGTGCTCGATATTTTCGTGAAGCAAGAGAAGGAAGACGGCTACAAAGTTTCGGAGCCCAAGGAAACCAAAGTTGGCGAGTTGAAGGCCAAGGAATATCGTCTCACCAAAGACAGCGCCGAAAAGCGGATGGTCCTGCTTTTTGCCCGGCCTCGTGTTTATGAATTCAGCGTGCAATCGACGGATAAGGCCTTCTTGGAATCTGAAACGGCCGACACCTTTTTGAAATCGCTGGTTTTAGTCCCGACCGAAGTTCTGCAGGCGGAGGCCAAAGCCCGTGCGGCCAAAGACGATGAAATCAACAAAGAGAACATGAAGAAGCTCGGCGCCAAATGGACCATGGACCTGAAGGAAATGACGCCGCCCGAAGGGGATGTGGTGGGCATGATTCATGGGAAAGAATTCAAATATGACATCGTGGAATTCAAAGGCAGCCGTTTGGTTCTCAAGAAGGGTAAAGATGTTTTCCCGGAATTTGAAGTAGTGGTGACGACGTTTCTGAAAGCGGATGAATCTCTGGAAGGCAAGACCTACAGCATCGCCCGAGCGCGATCCAATCCGCCGCAATCGCCCCATATCTCCATCTCGTCCAAGGACGCCGCCTCCAAACTTCCCAAAACCGATCTCTTCGTGGCCAATTACGCTCTGAAGCTGACATTTGGCACCAAGAACGATAAGGGAGAAATCCCAGGAACGATTTATCTCTCGACTTCCGATGCCTTCAAATCGTTCATCGCCGGTTCCTTCAAGATCCCGGCCAAGTAACCAATTTAGAAACACCAACACCCGCCTTTTTCCGGCGGGTGTTTCCGTTCATCAGTTTCTGAATTCCGCGTCTACGCCCGGGTCAGATCCTTCAGATCGGCCCGCTTATCCTCGTAAGTCGTGTTGTACGCCAGAACCGCCGGATTGGGGTCTTCCCCCCACTTGGCACAGGCCTGCTTGTAGATCGACGGCCACCAGTTGGTATGTTCGGTCAGTCCGGTCTCTTTCACCTGTTTCCAGTTGCTGACAATCTTGCTCCAGCACTGATCGCCGAAGGCCAAAGCTTCGTGAATGTCCTTGAACTGAGTGATGTACCAGCGCCGGCCAATCGCGGCGTGTAAGACCTCATCGGCCCAATCAAAATCCTGTATCGTCTTCATCAGCGGGATGCCACTCTCGGCCGCCGTTTCAAATTCGTAGCGCTTGCCGGTCTTCGGCATCAGGCCCTGCTCGATGAAATAGAGCACGCCGTGACGTTCCAGAGGCTTGCATTCGGTGTTCAAGCGCAGTGACCAGTTGTGGGTAATGCGGGCCTGGGTCCAATCGACTCCCATGGCCACAAAGCCGACTTCCCCCATCATGGTGTGGCGCGCTTCGTCCCAAAGCTGCCGGCTCATCTCCAGGTAATAACCCCAGGGTTTGCCCGGTGTCTGGATGATGATGCTCGCCATCATCTCCGGCACGTCGATTTCTCGAATCCGCTTGAAGAGCATCATCAGCGCCTTGGGCTTGGCGGGATACTGCTTGTCGTAAAGGAAGGCTTCCGGATTGACGCCCTGATTGTAAAGATCCTGAAAGCGTTCATCGCGTTTAGGTACCGCATCGTAAACGTACGGCGTCTGAGAATACCGCCGTTCACAGGGTTGATCTAGCGCCGGCCGACTGCCGCCGAGCCCCCCGGCGATCTGGAGTAACTCGCTCAGATATTTCGACCAGGGCTCCAGCGTCTGACGAACGCCCGGCTCTTCCAGACAGGCAATGGCTTCCCGCCCGTACTTCAGCATGTCTTGAATTTCGATACCGGCGTATCGGCAGACGCGATTCGAAGGGGCATCGGTCAGCGGGTTGGTCACTTGCATGTAATCCTGCAAGGCCCCCGTCAGCGCGGGTAGAGCGGTTTCGTAAAGACCGAAGAGCAATTCGAATGTTGTGGGGGCACAGAGGATTTCATCGAAGAAAATCTGCAACGCTTCGTGGGGAATATCTTCCAGACCCAACGGCGGTTCGCGCATTTCGCCGACACGGGTTCGCAAGGCCGAAACATGCTCGGCACAGAGATAAGCATGGTAGGAAAAAGCGGTCTTCAGTTCGTAGATCGGCTCGGAGGTGATCTTGGCGGTCAGAATTTCATGGAGCCGTTTGAACGCATAATGAAAGCGTTTCAGCCGGGTCACGCACTCTTCGATTCCCAGCCCGGGCTTCGCCGCTTGTTCCATGGAAGCCAGGCCGGCGAGAGGCGGAAGATTCCGATAGGTTTGATAGGATTTCATCGCAGCTGATCTTTCGACAGGGGAGAGAAATTCAAAGACGTCGTTAAGTTGAATCAGCCTATTCCAAAATCGCCGCCGGGTTAGTGAGCTTTCAGGGACACCTTCAAATCGGGGGAGACCACAATCCCGGAGCGCGGTATCGCATTGTTAGGCTCGGCTACTTCCAGCCAGACGACGAGTTCGTTGACACCCTCGAGAATGTTGTCTTTGGGTATGCTGAATTCAATGTTGGTGGTATCGGCTTTTCGAAGTATCTGCGGATCGACGAAATACATTCGAGTAATCTGGCCCAGTCGAACTCGCAGTACGGGCTGGCGTTCAAAAAATCCGGCTTGCAGTTTGTTCGCCTTCAGATGAAAGGTGCGAAGAGCGCCATCGGGAGAAGGAACTTCTTCCGGTTCGAACAATTCGTAGCTCATGATCTGGCGCGGCTGTTGGGCCCGCATCGGAGCAAAGCCCGGCCCGAATCCAGGTCCCCCTCGGCCGGGCTGAGGAAAGCCGAAGGCCTGCGCCGGGGCAGCGGGATTCGGCTGTTTGCCGTGTCTGCCGAGGGCAATCAGGATGAGAATGACTTTCGCAAACAGAATCGTCCCGATGATGGCGTTGCGAAGGGTGTGATTTTTCGGGGGCTGCTGTTCGTCCTGTTGCGGCTGGTTTTTTTTCGCCGGGGTTCGAGACTTGGTTTTGCTATCGGCGCGCAGCGGAGATTCGCACCGAAAACAGCTCGGTTTACCGTTCGACTCGTAGCTCCAGTCGTTATCCGCTCCGCAGGCCGGGCAAGTAATAAGCATTGTTTCTGGTTCTCAAAATCGAAGAGCTTCTTGGATACTGAAGCCACTTCTGCTAATTATAATCGAAATTCCCCCTGTCAATCCACCTGTAGGTTTTAATGCTCCGAATCGATCATGAAACTCGGTTGAGTTATTCCGAAGCGGTTATCGAGTCGGTCATTGAAGTGCGGATGACTCCGCCTTCTAACGAAGATCAGACTATTTTGGGGCATAAGATCCGCATCTCCCCGAGTGCCGCTCTGACGATCTTCCGGGACGGCTTCGGGAACCAGGCGCAGCTGTTTAGCGTGGTGCCGCCGCACAGTGAGGTTTTAATTCAAGCGGCCACTTGCGTCCGGGTCCATCGTCGCGACCCGCGAAAAATCCTGTCCGGTGCTCCGTGGCCGATCGACCAGAATCTCTCGGTAGAAGCAGTCGAATTTCTTCGCCCCAGCCCGTTAACCGAACCGTGTGATTCACTGCGGGCCTTCGCGGCCGAGTTACCTAAACTTCCCGGCACCCTTTTGGACGCCGTGCAGCTTCTGCTCGATACCGTTCGGGCACGACTAAATTATACCAAGCAGGTGACCGATGCTTCCACACCTGTTTCCAAAGCTCTGGAATTGGGACAGGGGGTCTGCCAGGATTTCTCGCACCTGTTCATCGCCGCAAGCCGGCAGCTCGGCCTGCCCGCCCGCTATGTGAGCGGCTACGTGAACGAACCGGGGGAGATTGCCACGCACGCCTGGTGCCAGATCTGGGCGGGGGCCGGGGTGGGCTGGGTCGATGTCGATCCGACCCGGAAGATTTTCTGCGGCAACGATCATATCCTGACGGCGGTCGGCCGCGATTTCAGCGATGTGCCGCCGAACAAGGGAGTCTGGAAAGGCGCCGGAGCTAAAGAAACGATCTCGGTTCTGGTGAACGTGCAAAAGATCGACCGGGTGCCTACGGAACTGACTGAATTGGCCTCTCCGGCCTGGACCAGCACCAGTGCGGAACAGGTGGGAACCAACAACCGGGCGTTCTTTCATCAGCAGCGCCGGATCATTTATCGCCAGCAGCAGAGCCAGCAGCAGCAGTGAGGCTATCCGCCCCGGGTTTTATTTTGCCCCGGTAGGAAACCCATTTGATTGCCCCGGGTAGGAAACCCGAGGCTCGAATCTGGAACCCCTCCGGGGTTCTAAAAATATTCATGGAAGCCCGGAGGGCTTCCAGAGAACAGACCCGGGTTGACCGCTTCGGTCTACCCGGGGAGAGATTCAATTCGGGAAACCGGGTGCCAAGGCGTAGCCAAGCCGAAATGCATAGTTGAATTCTCTTGGAAATTGACAGAAAAAAACCGTTTCGAGGCGCAAATTGCGATATTCGCAACCGGAACCAATAAGCCGATATAAAGCTGAGCAGATATTCGAATCATCTGAAGCCACGAATCCCAAAATAGATGCTTTGCTATCGGTAACTTTTCACGATCCAGACTACTTGTGGGTCGAATCGAAATGCATACAGATCTACGATAGCTCAGACCTTGAGCTGAAACGTATAGCGATAACATGTCTTGGACACCTTGCAAGGATTCATGGGAGAATATCCCCTAAAGCCGAGGAGATAATCAGAACAAGCCTTTCGAATGATTATCTCAAAGCTTATGCGGAGGATTCACTAGATGATGTGATGATGTTTACGAAAAAAGTTAATCGCGAAGACTGAAATAAAAAGGTTCCAAGGCTTGTGCTAGGTGCCAATGGCTAGGTAATTGGCAGTGCATTCATAAAAAATTGCTCACAAGATAAGCTTGGAAGCACTCCGCGAACTTCATTAGCATCTGGATTATTACAACCAGTAGAGATCAGCATATGATCGCTCAAAGAAGACTCGGGAAATCTGCTTTATTACTGGTTATGAGTTGCGGAATTGGCTACGCTCTTTCTACCGTGGTTGCCAACTTGGAACGCTACCAATTTTACACTGTTCGAAGCATCGTCACTGGTAAAACGTCTATCAATCTTATTGTGGAAGATCCTGGCGATAAAGATGCCTATCTCATGATAGTTACCTTTTTTCTCTCTCTTGGATTCCTACTTTCAATCGGAATTTTAAAGCTCTACTCAAAACTCAGAGTCTGTTCCAAAAGCCGGGATGAACCCTACAAATCCATGAGAAATTAGCCCGAAATAGGGACTTTTGGAACAGACTCTCAGTAAAACATAAAATTGTGGTTTAATCTCCAAGGCTGGTAACTCATGAACTTTCTCTACGAATCCGAATCTGGAACTAGATTAGAAGGACCTTCAATAAGCAACCTTAATGAACTTCTGTCTTTACTCGATGGGAAACGAAATAGCTACGCTTACCTTACTCGTTCGGATGGAAGCTATGTGCAAGTCGGAGGTGGACCAACCGATTTCACTGTCGAGGAACGGGAGATCTTTCCCGACGGCTCATTCAGACATAAAAAGGCAACCTTACCGGGTAATGATAAAAAGGAATGTCGACTAACTATAGGCGGAATGAGCGTCTCCGTGCGAGCAGATCAATTACTCAATCTCGCTTTGGTACAGCAAATCTTCCATACCTTCCGCCATGGAATCAAAACATCCGATTCATTACTTTGGGAAGATATGACAGCAATGTTTCAATAGTGACTTTAATTTCAGACGGGAGCACTGCTTCCGGAGCATAAAATTGAAGCCGGATGAAAAGATCATCCAATTTCTGACATAAAAATATCAAATATTCTTGTCTCAAGGGATTTAATCCGAAGAGATCAAAAAACTAACAAATTTCATTCGTATCATTTTGCCCCGGGTAAAAAACCCGAGGCTCAGTTCTGGAACCCCTCCGGGGTTCTAAAAATATTCATGGAAGCCCGGAGGGCTTCCAGTGGACAGACCCGGGTTGACCGCTTCGGGCTACCCGGGGGAGAAAACCAATTTCATTCGAATCCTAATGCCCCGGGTAAAAAACCCGAGGCTCAAATCTGGAAACCATCCGGGCTTCCAGACAACAGACCCGGGTTGACCGCTTCGGGCTACCCGGGGGGGAACAAATAAACCAATTTCATTCGAATCCTAATGCCCCGGGTAAGAAACCCAGGGCTCAGTTCTGGAACCCCTCCGGGGTTCTAAAAATATTCATGGAAGCCCGGAGGGCTTCCAGAGGACAGACCCGGGTTGACCGCTTCGGTCTACCCGGGTGTAGATTTCGGTCTACCCGGGGGAGGGAAATCACTCCCCCCACCCCGGCGGCGGGGCCTCAAAAGTCACCAGCTTCTGATCCTGGGGATGCGTGAAAGTCAATTTCCACGCGTGTAAACACAACGGCTGATCGTCTCGACCCAGCGTCTGAACTTCTCCCAATTCGCGATTCGGCCGATACATCGGATCGCCCACAATCGGCAGACCCAAATACCAGAGATGCACCCGAATCTGATTGGTCCGGCCCGTATACGGCGTCACCTTCAAAAGCGTCGTGCCATCTTCGAAAGATCGACTCAGTTCAAATTCGGTATGGGCCGGTAGACCATTCTCCTCATCAATAATCCTCGCGCCGCAATGTCCGGTGCTGGTTCCGATTGCGGCCCGGCATTCAAAATGTTTGGCCATCGGCGTTCCCTGCACTCGCGCCAAATAAACCTTCTGCACTTCCCCTCGTTCGAACTGCGGCTGCAAAATCTGGGCAAAACTCGCCTTCCGCGTAAACACGGCCACGCCGGAGGTATTGGCATCCAGCCGATGCGCCGGCCGCGGCTTCTGCGGAGCGTAGACTTCCCGCAAAATCGATTGCAGTGTATTGCGATTGAACCGGCCACTGGGATGCATAGGCAAAGGAACCGGTTTATTCAAAACGATCAATGCCGCATCTTCGTAAAGAATGCCGATATCGCCATTCACTTCCGGTTCGATTTGCAAACGCTCGCAGGTGTAGTACTGTTCGCCGGGATGAACGATCTGCGTTTCCACTACCGGTCGATGCTCGGCATCGACCACATTGCCTGCGGCACAACGCGATTGCCATTCTTCTCTCGGCAGATGGCCCAGTACATCGCAAAGAAATTCGAGGATCTGCCAGCCATCGTGCCGGGCATGGATTTTCAGAGGCCGATAATTATCCTTGGGTACACTTCCCGGCAACGGCGCGGTGACTTGTTTCAACCTTAGCCGATGTTCCGCGAGAGTTAATTCCTGTTGCTCTTGGGGTGTCCTGAAACAATGAGGACAGGAGACCCCTTCGACGTAATGCGGGTCGGCCACCTCCTCGGCCGAGAGTACGCGCTGGCAGACGAAGCAGAGGCCGCGGCCGGTTTCTTCGAGATCGGTCGCCAGACCGACACGCTTATCGAAAACAAAACATTCCCCGTCATAGTGTTCGCTGCCACACTCCTCGAAGTATTTCAGGATGCCGCCGTCAAGTTGATAGACGTGTTGAAAGCCCTGTTGCAGAAGAAAGGGGGCCGCTTTTTCGCAGCGAATTCCACCGGTACAGAAGGTGACCATCGGCTGCTCGGCCGAGGGTCGCGGCAGTTTATCGATGGCCGCGGGAAAATCGCGAAAATGTTGAATACCGATGGGTAGCGCATTGCGGAATGTTCCGAGATGCACTTCGAAATCGTTTCGGGTATCCAACAGCGTCACGGCCCGTCCTTCATCCAGCCAGCGTTTTAATTCCGTCGCGGAAATTCGCGGCGCCGGCTGACGGGCCGGATCGATGCCGGGAACCCCAAAAGCGATAATCTCTTTCTTTATCTTCACCAGCATCCGCGTGAACGGCTGATCTTCGCTTTCACTGATTTTGGGTTCCAGCATTTCCAGACCGGGAACGGAGCGGAGCGAGGCCAACAGCCGGTCGATATCGGCGGCCAGCCCGGCGACAAAGAGATTGATTCCTTCGGTGCTTAAAAGAATGGTTCCTTTAAGTCCCCAGGCCCGGCAATCGGCAATCAGTTGTTGGCGCAGAGTTTTCAGATCCGTCAGCGGAGCGAATTTATAAGCCGATATGTTGATCACTGCTGGCACCGACCAAGTCTCCCATCTACTTCGTTACTCCTAATCAGCGTAGCAAAAGTGGAAAAAATACGTAGAAATTGAACGCGAATGGATAGCTCTTTAAGGGCTTTTTGGTTGCACATCCATTCTTCTCTGCGCTCTCGGCGTGCTCTGCGGTTTCCCGAATTTGTCGATTTAAAATTCAGATATGGAGATTGATTTGCTACCGCTACTCAGAAAAGAGCTGGGCGAAAGCCAGCGCTTACTGAGCGGCACTGGCTTTTTTCAACGCTGCGTCCACAGCTTCCTTTTCGGTTCGACCAAACGCTTCCACCCGCCCCTTGGCCGTGAAGAAGGAGAAGGAGTATTTATCGCCTTGCTGATCGAGTGCAAAGCGGGTTGCCCCGAGTTGGGCGAGTTGCTTGCGCACCAAAGACCAGTCGGGAGCTTCCTCCAGCACTTCCGTCTTCAGTCCGATCCCTAACTCTTCGGGAGTCGGGATGCGGAATTCCCGGCGCGGTTTTTCCTCGGCGGTCTTGGCCCGGGCCGCGGGATTCTGCGCGCCCTTGGTCCCCTTCAGCAAGGGCGGGACATAAGTAGACTGTGCCCGCGCATCGAGCGGCGCTTGTCCCGTCGGATGCTGCGACAGTAAACCGGGGGAGTAAGGATAGCCAGGTATTTGTTGGAGAATGGGCGGACCGCCCACGTCTGGTCCACAAGGGACGCCCGGCGTTCACCCCGAGGCGGAAGCACGTTCCGCCACTCCGGCCAGACAGGCCAAAACACCTGCGATGACGATGATCTTCCGCAAAGCATCCATGCTGAAGCGGATTTCCTCTTCAAAAGAATTGGGCGAGTTCCGTAAGAAGAACAGTAATCCAACTTTGTAAATTCAACAAGAGCAAGCTCATGAGCCTCTCTTCGGATGCACCAGCGGAATCTTCCCAGGATACGCAGCTTCTCGAAAGTCTCTATGAGATCAGTCGAGATAACGGGCAGATCACATTTCTGCCGTTACCTGCCGCGCGAAAGATGTTTCGGATCATCCAATATATCACGCTCGGATTTCTCATTGTGACGCTGGGCTGTCTGGTCGCCTATCAGCTCACGGGAATAGTATTGTTCGCCGTGACTGCAGGTATGTTCGGTTTCTTCGGAGTGTCACTCTTCTGGGTATCTCTGCAGGGTTCGCGAAATGCCCATAAGCCCTTGATCCTGGATTCTGACGGGTCGATCTACTTCGGTTCGAAACTCTGGGTCGCTGCCAGGGAGTGCAGAGCGATTCGATTCTGGATGTCGGAGCAAAGCGGTGAAGCGGGAACCCATCTCGTACCGAATCTGAAATTGGAACTGGTCGAAAATCGCTTCAAAGAGCTGCCCTGGCCCTGTTTTGTTTCCACTAACAGCGAACATTGTCGGGTACTGGCAGAAAGGTTATCGCGCGAATTGAAAGTGCCCGTCAGTCACATTGCAGCGCCAGCGGTTCAATCCCGGAAATCCCGTCGCTGGACGGTATTTATTTTACTCCTGATTGGTGTGCCCCATTTTTTGATCGGACTGTTTACCGTTTTAAATCAGGGGCAGGGCTGGGAATTCGGACTCCTATTTATCGGCAGCGGTATGTTCCTGTTATATTTGGCTAACTTTTTAATTCGGAAGAAACGAAAATCCGACGAGGAAACATTTCAGCATCCCTCAAACACCTATTGAGTTCGGTTCCGCATCCAGATCGAGATCCGCGAAGCGTCCGAGCTTATACTTTTCGACCGCCAGGCAGGCCATCGCCGCGTTGTCGGTGCAGAGGTTCATCGGGGGAATGAATAACTCGTAGCCTCGTTTCGCACACATTTTTTCCAGCCCGGCCCGCAACGTTTTATTGGCAGTCACTCCGCCGCCCACGGCCAAACGTTTAAGGCCGGTTTGCCGCAACGCTTTATCGCATTTGGAAACCAGCACATCCACGACCGCTGTCTGAAAGCTGGCCGCCAGATCGGCCCGCCGTGCGCCCGGACCGGGAAATGGCCCTTTAGCATTGCCCACCCCATGCAGGGCATAGAGCACGGCCGTTTTCAGACCGCTAAAGCTGAAGTCGAGCGAATCGTCGTGAATGAAAGATCGTGGAAAAGCATGCGCCTGCGGATTGCCCAACGCGGCCTCTTTTTCGAGCGCCGGACCTCCGGGGAAACCCAGTCCGAGAATCGCGGCGACTTTATCGAAGGCTTCGCCGGCCGCATCGTCGCGCGTGCCGCCGATGAGTTCGAATTCCAGAGCCGACTTGCAGTGAAAGAGTGAAGTGTGTCCGCCGGAAACCACTAAACCGACACACGGGAAAATATCTCGCGCGGCCGCGACCCGGCAAGCAAAAATGTGCGAGGAAACGTGATTGACCGATATCAACGGCAGGTTCAGAGCGAGGGAAAGCGACTTGGCCGCCGTCACTCCGATCAGTAGTGCCCCCACTAAACCGGGCGTGTTATGCACGGCGATACAATTGATATCCGAAAGTGTGACATTCGCCTGCTTCAGGGCTTCCTCGATCATCGGCAGGATGTTGCGAAGATGAGCCCGCGCGGCGATTTCGGGGACCACGCCGCCGAAGTGAGCGTGCAGGTCGGTCTGCGAAGCGACCACGTTGGAAAGGATGGTCAGGTCATCGCGAAACACGGCCGCCGAGGTTTCGTCGCAGGAAGTTTCGAGAGCAAGAAAGAGCATGGTTGCCAATTATCCGGAATCGATACCGCCGAGTCGGGTATCGAAATTGCTGTAAAGGATCTCATTCTATTGGGATTTTGCGTTTTGAAAGATGGGAGCATTCCGAGATCGCCTTACGGCTTATTTCTGGTGAACTGCGAAAAGTCCGGACTGAATTCCGATCTGAAAATCGCAATCTAACGATATAATTTTAATATTCACTCGCCGATTTCCCGAGCTAATCATGGCCAAAATCACGGTCGAAGCCAAGCTGGAAAATATCAGCGATGTGTTCGAAGTTCTCAACGGTACTCGAAAAGCCGCCGAGGTCCGGACCATTGAAGTCAAAAATGCGTTGGTAGACACAGGAGCCACCGGTTTACTCGCGCCGAAGCATATCATCGAATCGCTCGGATTGAAAATGTTTCGCGCCCGGCAGGGTCGCGGAATTGGCGGTCCGATCAAGATTGATATGTATGGAACCGTGCGTCTGACAATTCAGGGCCGGGATTGCAATGTCGATGTCGGCGAGATCGACGATAATCTGCCGGTTATTGTCGGCCAGATTCCTTTGGAACTCCTCGATTGGGTGATCGACATGCGCGAACAGAAATTGGTGGGGAATCCGGAGCACGGCGGTGAGCACATGATTGATGTGCTCTGATTTTTTAAATAATTAACTATTCCTTCCAGTTGTTCGACTGCCGCCAGAATTCGAGCGGGTTATCGAACACCACTTTCTTGATCACTTCCGCCGAGTGTCCCCGACGTTTCATTTCCTGAATCAATTCCGGCACGGCCAGCGGATCCGATTTGCCCCAGTCACCCGCCGAGTTGACCATAATGCGATCCGTACCGTACCGTTCGAGAATATCCACGGCCCGGGCCGGCGTGCACTTGGTCGTGGGGTACAAAGTCATGCCGCACCAGAATCCGCCGTCGAGGGCCAGTTTTACCGTGTGTTCCTCGACGTGATCGACGCAGACGCGCTGCGGCGTGATCCGCTTATCGTTTTGCAGCATATCGATGATCATCCGCGTCCCCTTATATTTATCTTCGAGGTGCGGCGTGTGAATCAGAATCAGTTCATTGGTTTTCGCAGCCAGATCGAGATGTTCCTGAAACACGATGGCTTCGTTGGGGGTGTTTTTGTTCAGGCCGATTTCGCCGACGCCGAGGACGTTGGGCTTTTTCAGAAATTCGGGAATCAGGGCAATGACATCCCGGGCCAGGGAGACGTTTTCCGCTTCCTTGGCGTTGATGCAGAGCCAGCAGTAGTGCTTGATATGGAACTGGGCGGCCCGTTTGGGTTCGGTATCGGTGAGGGAGCGGAAATAGTCGTGAAAACCGGAGGCAGTCCCGCGGTCGAATCCGGCCCAGAAGGCCGGTTCGCTGATGGCGTAGCACTGAGCGTAGGCCATGCGCTGGTAGTCGTCCGTGGTCCGCGAGATCATGTGAATATGGGGGTCGATGAATTGCATGGTGTCGTATCTCCTTATTAATAATAGACTTGCGGTTTGGCCGTCACGAATTCTGTCCCGAGATCGATCCTCGTTTCCACTATCGTTGCCATCACTCGGCCCGCGTCAACGCGCAACCGTAGGCGTCAAACGGTATTTTCGTGATCTCTGGCGAGAAGAACCAGTTCACGATGGCGTCGTGTGCTGGACACGGTAGTTCCCAAAAGGCGTTCGATAGCTTGTTTCGGGGTAAGCTTCCGACGTTGTCCTCGAAGTAAGCAAGTACGGCCGCTGGGCTTTTCGCAATCTGCCTCAGATACGGCATGACGTCGAACCCCATCCGCGCGATCGCACACATCCAGTCGTCGAGCCGGTGGTAATCCCCGGATTCGATAACCGAACAGATCACGGCTTCAAGGTACTGGTTCAACGCGGAACGCTGAGTGTCGGTCCAAGAATCGGGATCAGCGCTCCGTATCGCTCGGCCCGTTACTTCGGGGTTCGGCCACCACGACGAGTCAGTCGCCGTTATCTCTAAAATGCGCGGCAGGAAGTATAGGTAGTCTGCAACCTCCCCGACGGTCAGGAACGCGGATGAGGCGTATGACGCCAGTTCCTGCGGGGTGATGGCCCGAAGGCTCTTCGCCAGTAGGACATGGATCTCCTTCTTATCGATGCAGCAGGGGCAGCCGTCGATGTGTCGCGGCCTCGGGTTTTTCGCGAACGCCCGGTAAAGCTGCTCAATGGTATTTTGGACAGTCTGCATGACTTCCCCCGGGCGAGGTTGAGGGCACCAGCAAGCACAGCGACAACAAGTGATGCAGACGAGAACGCTGGCACACCGGAGGCCTGTCGCGAATAGTCACGAATTAGTCACGAGTTCTGTGGAAAGGGTGGAAAAAATGGCCAATCCGCCCCGTTCCAGTTTCGCCACGATCTGACGTAACCCCTTTTCAGGAAGGACGTTTAGTTCCCGTTCTAGTGACATAATTCGTGCGGGTCGATGTAGTGCATGATTGCGACTCTGGGTATCAAATTTCCTGCTCGGCGGACGAAGCTCCGAAGGTATCGCTTCCGCACAGTCTATCTTATCAGGAAGCCTGGCCGAGCACAGGAAAGTGCGCGATTGCTTCGCGGAGTTGAGAGAGGAGAAGTGGCAGGAAGGTTTGATCGAGACGAAGCTGGAACTTCAAAGTGTTGCCCACACCCGGTTCGTCTTGTAATTCACATTCGAATGTCATGTGACCCTTACCATCACCCACAACGCGGATTGACAACCAACCTTCCATGGTCGCGAACTCAGCAGTTCCCCGCAGAATTTTTTCCAGATTGGAAAGTCGGTCGTAAAAGCGGACTAGTTCGTCGGCACGAAGATCACCATAAGCCCGACCGTGAAAGCCGCCTGCTACCACTTCGACTTGAGAGCGTATCCAGTTTCCATCCCAGTAATCCTGGCATGCGGGATGTGAACGGTCGAACAACGCTATTGCCAGGAATTCGGAGTCTGGTCGGCCGATGTGGATTGTGCACATAGTTTTGAAACCTTCGATCCTGAGCGAGCTGACTGCACATAACAATCCGACTTCGGAAAAATGGTTACTTGGGGGCATTTTTTTGGAGTACTCGGCGGACTATCCTGCGCCAATCTTGTTCAATCCAATCATCTCCGATCGCCGGAACACGGTAGTGTTTCCAGCCTGCTAATTCAAATTCTCCCATCATCCAGCTCGAACGCTCCAGGTTACTTGTGTGAACAAGGATGGGGCAGATAGGAGGAAGCGTCGCAAGATATTTGGTTACATCCCATCCTGTTCCCGGATCTTCCAAGCTATCTCGAAGAGGTTCTAGATCATGATCGAGAGAAATTAGAATCGCCAAGGGCAACAACGATTCCACCTCACGTATCATTGACCACGCATCACGCCACACGTGCAGATGTAATTGAGGGTTCAGTCCCTTTAGGACAGTACTAAATCTGATGATCCTGTCTGCATTATCCTCCAACATTAGCAGCACGAATATCTCCTTTTACCGAAGAGCCAGTTGCTAGTGTCTCCGCCATTGCCACGAGTTTCAACCTTCCAGAACGCTTGAATCAATCCAGAAATAGGCCGTCTTTCCTACGGAGCTTACCATGGATTGCAAGCGCAAATGGCCTGGACATCGACGCCTCGTCGAATCAAAAAATCCCGGAAAAATGGAATTTTTTTAAGCCGCCTGGCTGTCTTCAGATCTTCGTTCCCGAGCCAATGGGCTAGCCGTTGGCCAAGGGGGTGATCCGTCGAACAGGAATTATTTCGACGGTGCAATACGTTCGAGCTGGTTGAGAAAATTGCGTAGGGCAGCATCGGCAACAGGCTCGTATCGATCAACGGAATCGGGATGTCGCACCCAAGTTGCTTTGATTTCGGGCTGCTGCGCAATTTCGTATCGACTATAGCCATCCCCCAAGAGGAACAGCTCGCGAACGCACAGATCATATTTTTCGAGACCAAAACCCGCTAGATAGGCCAAAAGCGTTCGAGGGCCTCGATAGTCGGGCCGCAGTTTAGCGTAGTGGGCATAGAGAGGCTTTAAATCGTCCCAATACGTTGGATCCTCCTCTTGCAAACGCTTTAAAGCGATTCCTCGCGGATACCCCTTTAGACCGCCAAGCATATTTTGTGCTTCGATCATTAGTAAAGGTAGTAAAAGTACGTCGTCCCAAGTACGCATGCATTGACGCGCAAATGCACGAACTTCTGCTTCAGAGCCATGCCATTGAGGCTTCAGATAACCCAACTTGTAATAACAGGCTTCATAGATAGCTGAGGAGTTATCAGAATCCAGAACCCTCTTAAACCATAATTCCATTTCTTCTCGAGGCAATCCCTGTCCCATACAGACACGGATCATGAGTGCTGCCGCCAGGGAAAGATTCTGATCCTGCGACCAGGCTTTCCGAAGACACAATTCCGCTTCATTCAAGTGTTCTTGAAATTTTTCAAACTGTTTATCGGTCGTTTCCGAAGCAGGTTTACTCCCTCGGAATTTCCAGGCAATCTCGATAAGAAAAATACCCTTTATACATGCAAGCGCAGTAGTAGCCTTGGGGATATCGCTAAGAACAGCCTCTACATCCGCTGTTGCATCCAGAGTTTTCTTTCCAGCATCTGTATAAAGCTGTATGACTTCCCTTGTATATTGGATTCCCGTACTCATTGGCAGATTTGGTTCCCGCCACAACAAAGGAAGACAATCGCGCTGTTCATCAATTAATTTGGTGTTGTATTCGAATTTGGGTTTCAACTTGGCCAGATCCAATTCGATATTCAGCAATCGCATTTTCGCTCCGAATTGCCAGCTCAACGGATACGAGGCCGTAGCCATTTTTTTGACGGCCTCCTGAGCAAAAGGGTAGGCTTTTTCGGGGAAATATTCACCCATGAATTTAGGAAGAAGCGACAGGAGATGAAAGATAATAGCATCACGACAACCTTTTTCGTAGGCGGCCTTCGCGAACAAGTAGGAGTCTTGAAAATGATCGGTTCTTGCCCCTTCGAGCCGAACCATCGCAAGTATTAGAGAACGCATCGACTTTATCGTTAAATCATCCCAAGCCGGATCGCGATGCCCGCTTTTTTTATATGTCTCAATCAAGGTCTCTTCGTAATACTTCTTCATCATCAAAGCGTTTTGATTTTGAGCCTTCAAATTTCTCTTCAGCGGATATTTCTCAGCCATTTCGTTTTCGACTTCATCCGGACCCGGAACCGCGTCCGTCCAGTCGATGGTTTCGTTCTCTCGAAACCTCTGAAGTGCGGGCGAATTGATCAATTCGACAATGGTTTTTTGTTTCTGAACCGTCGCATCCGCGATTGCGGGAGGTGCACCCGTTTTGGAACAACCCGCTGAAACTAAAATTGCGAGCGCAAGGGAGATCCTAATTTTTGAGAACATTTTGATGAGCCTCGGCGATTCAGAAAAGATACGCCATTCTCGCGAGGCGATGCGGATGTTGCAAGCTCAATTTTCAGGAATATTGGCCCTTCATCAGCTCCGTTCTCATTTATCCAAGAGTAGTAGGCGGTTGCCAATGGTACTGCCATTGGCGAGAGATTTATCCTTCAAAAACACCGATTTTCTTGTGAAATATGGCATTTTACCGATTGAGAACTCGATGCGTCGAATGCACCAATGGCATAGCCATCGGCACCCGGCTTCAACATGGTCGCTTGCACCCGGGCGATTTCGTCTTCTGACAGAGGGCCGTTTTCAGATACTTCTGTTCCTGATGTCACAATCAGCCGAATGCCTTCCGGCAGGTTGATCGGTTGCTCCCCTTCCACACGCCCGTTACGGATAACGCCTTTCAACAATATTGAGGTCATGCTCCCCGAATCCTACGCCTATTATCTATTCCCCAGAGCCCAAGATCCTAAACATCGGACAAACTCGACTCCGGTGGCCGAGGCCCGTCGCGCGGTTCAGTGGGCTCGAGGTTGGAGTGCCGGTCTTCATCCTCCGAAGTCAGCCAAGCGGCGATCAGCAACATCGATCGACCGATGACTTGAATCCAAAGCTCGATCGAGGAGCCCGTGGCCATACTAGGCAATGCTCGAAGAACTATGTAAAGGAACGCGAGCCGAAGCGCCAGGCGCTGATTACCGTTGGATCGCTCGGAGTCCATCGACGTGCGAGATACAATCCAAATCACCACCGGTAACAACGAAACATCGTATTGGAACCAGGCGTGCGTGTAAGTAAGCATCGCCTGCGTCAAAGCCATGGCTACTCCCAGATCGGGATTGTTCGCCCGGCTGCGAACGAGTGCAACCGGAATTAACATGGCAAAAAATAAGACCATGCCGATTTTGGAATTTAACCCCAGCACTCCGGGTATAGACCCGCACAGAGCCGAGAATTGTCCCGCCTCCGCGGCCTTCTCCGTCCAAGTCCAGGGCCAGACCCCGATCAACGCGAACATCAGGAAGGTTGTAGCCAGCGCGGCCAAGGCAGCGATCATAAAACGTTTAAGTGACCACGTGATCGCGACAGCACTGATCAGGAAAAAAAAGGGCCGGATTAAGCAGGCCGCACACAAGCCCACGCCGCACAGCACCGGCCGGGAATCGCGCGCCAGAGCCCAGAGCATGACTGCTAAAAAAGCAATTATGCCAACCGGTTGACCCCAATCGAGACCTTGCCAGATGGGTGCCCAGAGAACGGTCAGACCGCCTAAAGCGGAAAATCGCCAGCTGCGATAACCGAACAGTTTGCCCGCCCAATTCCAGGCTATAGCCAGGACGAACAACTGCACACCCTGTTGGACTCGCCAACTCAAATAGAAGGAGAGATAGGAAAACGGGACAGTGAGCAACACTGCCAGAGGCGGATGCGGGTTGTAGGCCACGATATTGCCCGGACCATCAAACCCGCTGGTTCGGCGCATTTCGTGTAAATCTTGGTACGGATCTTCCCCCTTCAGCCAAGCCTGGGCGGAGCAATAATCCTGGATGTAATCTTCAGCTTGCCCAACCGAATTCCTTAAGGGAAATAGGGAAATGAACCCTAACAACGCGGTGGTTAGTAGGACTCTCAAGACAACTTGACGGGACATCGATATAGCCAAAGTGGCCTATTGTGCTTTCTGCGGGCGTATCACCATTATCGTCAGAAAGGCCGAAGCGAAAAAGACCAGAATACCCAACAACATCGCGGCCTCCTCGGCATACTGCGGCGGTTGACCCTCCCGAGTAAAGATCTTCTCCCAGCGCGGCCACATGACGTAGATCAACCGCCCGTAAACCGCGGTAATCATCGTAGCGACGATAATCGTCACAAATCCCAAGCCCAGTCGCGGATCCGTCTCCCGACGAAGATTTTTGCGGCGGCAGGTACCACAGCGGTCATCCTGGTCGCTGATCAACGCGGAACAATAAGCGCAGTAGACTTGAGACATAGGCGTTCTCATAAAAATGAATTCCATTACATTTTATGAGCTCTTCAGGTTAATAGAAGAGGGGCCAGTGGTTCAAATCGAATCCACTCTGATTCCGCAACGTTAAGGTATAGCTCCCTTTGATTCATTAAGTTTAGAAACCGATGCTTCAAAAAAGTCGGTGGAAAAGACAATTCCGGGAGGAGATTAATTTCTGGCCAGCAATATTTAAGACGCATTGAAGAGAAGAAGCTGTGAGAAATCTCCCCTAACCGGGGCCGGAAGTACTGCACCGCAGAATCCGGCGCAGTACCTATTGAGAGGGAAATTGATCGAAGAACAATCGCCGGATTCTTACTTTCGATTCTTCACAGCGTTGTAGAGTTCGCGGAGCATCTCTTTCATCTCGGCCAATTCCTTCTTCATCTGCTTCAGTTCGCTGGCTGAGACGGAACTACTGGTGCTTGAGGAACCGGAAGAACTGCTGGTGCTCGAGGAACTCGAACCGCTGTTACCGGTTGTGCTGGATGAACTGGAAGTGCGCGGCATCGGGGCCGTTTCAGGACCGCGATTTCGACGATCCCCGTCCGGTCCGGCTCCGGGTGCACCTCTCGGACCGAATCCTCCGAAACCTCGGCCACCCGGACCGCCTTTGGGTTCAAAATCTCGCTTGGGCTCAAACCCGTCCGGTCCGCCGGGGCCTCTTCGACCACCGGGGCCACCCATACCTCCCGGGCCAAACGCCTCTCGTCCTCCAAATCCACTACCTCCTGGACCACCTGGGCCACGGCCGGCACCCGGACCACCCGGGCCACCAAACGCCGGACGCTCCGATTTCGGTTCCAAAGGCGGTTCGTGACTGTCGCCGAGCAGACTCAGAATATTAGGGGTTTTCGGTGCGGGCCGACCTTCCAGTTCGGCTAATTGCTTTCGAGCGTCCAGAAACTTGGTGACCGCGGCACGAGCCTGATCGGCCAGATCGCGAACCAGTTTCCGAGTCTGTTCGATTTTTTCGAGATTCTTTCGGGAAACTAACTCTTTATCCCGTTCCAACTTCAATTTCGCTGCTAAAAGCTGCTCTTCCAATCGGCGAATATGCTCTTCGTCCTTGCGGATGTCGCCGGGCTCTTCCTTAAATTTCCCTTTTTCCTTGCCCTCTTTCTTCTCGCGATCGGGCCGGCCTTCTTTACCGGGCCGGTCCTGGGCCTGAGACACCATCGGAATCATCACGACCCCACCGAGAGCAACGAGCAGGCAAAAACTTCGCAACCAAAGCCGACTACAACCCATACGAACCAGCGTTCCCATAAATCCTCCAGCGAACAGAACAAGGAGAGGCGAAGCGATGCAACATCGCTCCTAACCTTGATAGTCACGAACATAAAGGAAAAAGGGATGAGAGATTTGGAGGGTTTATGGGCTCCCAAACTCTCATAGTTCATTAAGAAGTCTCTCCCACTGCTTAAAATGTGAAAATTATATTGTGAATTTATAAATTCCTCTTGACCGAGAAATTAAAACGGCGCAATAATTACTCTCAAGTGCCCGATTCGTCAAATACACATTTGAATATTTGGCACCAAATTTATTCTCGTTCTCTCCCGAGGAAAACATGTTTACTCCCTTCCGTAGGAATGGGTTGCCCCGTCGTGGGTTCACCCTGATCGAACTACTCGTAGTTATTGCCATCATCGCAATCCTGATCGGATTACTGTTGCCGGCCGTGCAAAAGGTTCGTGAAGCCGCGGCTCGCATGAAGTGCTCGAACAATCTGAAGCAGATGGGTCTGGCCATCCACAACTTCCACGACGCGACCGGAAAATTGCCGGCGAATCAGCAACAGGTCGGCTGGAACGTCTGGGAATCCTTGAGTGCCAGTTACGCCATCCTGCCGTTCCTGGAACAGGGCAACCTGTTTAGCTCGATCGTGCTGCCTTCGAATGTGCCTCAACCCGGGCGTTCCTGTTATGGCTGCGGCGACTCAGGCGTTTTTGGCAACGTTTACAACAATCAGATGAACGTCTCGTTGTCCAGTTTCATTTGCCCCTCCTCGACCTCGGCTCCCAAGCGCGGCACCAACCAGAACGGCTGGGATGGCCCCGGTTCCAACTATGGCTGGAGCGTGGGTAGCCGAATTTATGTGATGTGGGACGGTAACGGCACCCAAGGCACCAGCAACTCGAACGGGATGGTCACTCAACTCGAACAGCGTTCCTTCTCGGATGTGACCGACGGCCTTTCGAACACCTTGCTGGCCTCCGAATTGCTCCCCGGTTCAAACGCTCCTGAAACAGGCGGCCCGGGTAAATATCCTTATGACTTCTTCTATGCCGGAGATAGTCTATTTAACGCAGTGGTGAATCCCGATTTCCCCACCCAAGCCGAACTCGATGCTATTGGTTCCGCGGCGATGAACAGTCCCCAAGGTGTGAAATCGAATAATGGTACCATGCCGCTATGGTATGCCTCAGGTCACTCCTGCTTGAATACTTCGGCTCCGCCGAACTGGAAATGGCCCACGGCTGGGGGCAGCTGCTGCCCCGGGGGGGCTCACGACTGGACGAACGGCATCGTACCTCCGCGGAGTTTACACACGGGCGGCGTCAATGCGCTGTTGGGCGATGGTTCCGTGCGGTTCATCCAAAATAGCGTCGATATTCTGACTTTCCAAAGATTAGGAAATGCTCGCGATGGGCAACCTCTGGGCAATTACTAATCAATAGGAGCGGATTCGATGCGGATAGATAGAGTTCTCGTCGGCCTGGTCCTCAGCACGGGACTGGTCGTCGGGTGTAAACCTCCTGCCCCGGAAACGATTATCGAGGTCAAAAATGTCGATCCCTGGGCCCAGGTGAAGGCGACCTTGGTGAATTACATCAAGGGAAAACCGGTTTCCAGTGAAGTGACGACTTACGATGCGATGATCGATAACATTCGAAAAATTGATTCCGCCAAGGCGGATATCCTGAAGGCCGGGCTGGATGAAATCAAGAAAAGTAAAGGCAGTCCGGTATCTAAAGCCCGGGAGCTGATGAAGAAGCTGGATCTCTCCGATCCCAGTGTGAAATAATCAGTGGGAAGATCCAGTCAAGAATTCATTTCAGCGGTCGGCATTCAGGCTCAAACCTGAACGGCGACCGCTGATTTTCTTTCAAGAACTTTGCCCGGATGGAATCATGTTAAAACGCGTTTTCCTAGCACTTTTGCTGTTGCTGAATAGTTTCTTACTTGTCGGCTGCGGGGAAAACCCGGGCCCGCAAACGGAAGTGGAAGGCTCGCTGACTTACGATGGTACGCCAGTAGCCTCGGGTATCATTTCGTTTATCAGCCTCGACTCGGAAGCGCCGCGAAGTTACGGGGCTCCCATCGAGAACGGCACCTACCACGTCTTGCGGGAAACCGGAATTCCGCCCGGTAAGTATCGTGTGGAAATTCACTGGGCTCGACCGACGGGAGAAAAACGGGAGGCGACCTACGGCAAATCCCCGGATGTGATCGCGGAAGCATTGCCGGATAAATATCACAAAGAATCCATCCTCACGGCTGAGTTGGTGGCCGGTGCGAATACTGTGGATTTTCTGCTCGAAAAATAATGGCCCATCGCCTTCCAATAAGGGTGCTTGTGATCGAAGCCAAATATTCCGAGTATCTGGATAAGGTTCGCAAAATCTGCTTTGCCCTACCCGAGGTGAAGGAAGTAGAGGCCTGGGGGCATCCCACTTTTCGCGCTCCCAAAAAGCTATTTGCGGCCTTTGGAGTGGATGAAATCGAAGGACCGAATCTCGGCTTGAAAATGAGTTTCGAGCGACAGGAGCAACTGCTCGAAGATCCCCGCTTCTACCCCACACCCTACGCCGCCCACCAGGGTTGGGTTTCTCTGCGGCTGAAATCCGTGAAGCGTTGGCAGGAAGTGAAAGCCCTATTGATTGAAGCCTACTGCCAGGTGGCTTCCAAGAAGTTAATTGAAGCGCTTGACGCAGATTAACAAATTTTCCTGTTCGATGCATTTGCTTCGCTTGCCACAAACCCTGCAAATTCCATTTCCGCAAGTTGGGTAAAGTAGGACGCCCAGTTGTCTACCCTTTAATCTCCGGCCAATCTGCCGGGCTTGACGCGATATGCCAGTCGGTTATAAACGATTTTGAAATTTCTACTCAAGCGCGGGCGAGTTCCGTATTTTGCGTGCATTCCCGCCACGCGGAAGCTTCATGGAGGAAGAATCATGATTCACAAATGGACCAGGACGGCTGCGGTGGCAACCTGCCTCGGCGTCGGGCTCGTCGGCTGGGCAACGTTCAGCAAAGCACAACCCCCCAGCACTTCGGAACCCACACTGCCCGCGATTCCGGTATTACCCAAGCAAAATTTAACGATTCCCACGAGCGGATTGCCCAAGGCACCCCCCTCGCTGCAGGTACCCGAACCCGATGTGACCCTGCCGAGTATCAGCCCTTCAACGCCACAGACCAAACCGGCTGATCCGACCCTCAAGCCGTTGACCATCGAGCCGATTACCGATCCGCGCGATGCCAAGAAGCCGGAACCGGCCAAAACCTTGATGGTTACGCCCACCACTCCCGCCGCCATCAAGCCGATCGAACCGAGTCCGCTGAAGGAAGATCCCATCGAGCTGAAGCCGACCCCGAGCATGACTCTGGGAAGTCCGGCCCCGATGAGCATGGGTGTCATCAGCAAGCAGGATCCTTCCATCGCACTCGAATGGACTGGCAATCAGGCCGTGAAATTGGGCCAGCCGACCGATTACGTTCTGCATGTGAAAAACACTTGTCCCAGCGCCTTGCAAAAGGTCGTAGTCCAGGTTCGTCTGCCCAAGGAAGTCACTGTGGGCGGCGTGGAACCGAAGCCGGAAATGATCGAAGGCGTGATGCTCTGGGAACTGGGTACCGTGATGCCCAAGCAGGATAAACAGCTTCGCATCAAGATGACCACTCTGACCAAGGGCGATCTGAATTGCCAGGCCTGGGTGACGTTCACCGGCTCCTCGACCATGAAATTAATGGTCCGGGAACCGAAACTGGCCGTGAAAGCCTCAGCGCCCGAAAAAGTGCTGATGGGCGACCCCGCCAATATCACGCTGACAATCAGCAACCCCGGTGACTCCACCACCGACTCGGTGAAGTTGGTCGCCACCCTGGGCGAAGGTCTGGAAGGCGTTCGCGGCAACAAGATGATGCAGGAGATCGGCAGCCTGGCCGCTGGTGAAACCCGTACTATTCAGCTGCCCTGCGTCAGCAAGGCGGGCGGCATGCAGAAATGCGAAATTTACGTCGAAGGTGAAGGCGGCCTGAAGGCCGTCGATACCGTGGCCGTGAATGTCGTCACGCCGCAATTGAATCTCGAAGTGCTCGGGCCGAAACTGCGTTATCTGGATAAGAAGGCCGTTTACACCTTGAAGGTCACCAACCCGGGCGATGCCCCGGCCAACAATGTCTTCGTGACCGATATCGTTCCGGCTGGCTTCAAGTTCCTGCAGGCCGATGCGGGTGGACAACACGACGCCGGCTCGGGCGCTGTGAAGTGGTTCATCGGAGAAATCGCTCCCGGTCAGAGCAAGGAAGTCCGCGTTGAACTGATGGCAGTCAACCAGGGCGAACACCTGCACAAAGTGGTGGCCACCGGCAGCCGCGGCGTGAAGACCGAAAAGGAAATGGCCACCAAGGTCGAAGGACTTTCCGCCATCGCTATGGAAGTGACCGAAACCGAAAACCCGGTCGAAGTCGGCCACGACACGACTTTTGAAATTCGCATTTCCAACAGTGGCTCCAAGGCGGAAGAAGCCGTGAAGCTGGTCTGCACGATTCCCGCTCAGATGAAGCTGAAGGGCGTCAACGCCCCGGTGAAGTACGATTCCGTAGGTAACGAACTGGTGTTCGAACCGCTCAGCAAGCTGAATCCCAAGGGCGATGTGGTGTTCAAAGTGACTTGCACCGCAACCGCCAAGGGCGATGCCCGCTTCAAGGCCGCTATCAGCGCGGCAAGCATGGTGGAACCCCTGATCAAGCAGGAATCGACCAAGATTTACGAAGACTAATTCTTCAACCAGAATTTTATCTCCTAAACCCGGGTCGATTGACCCGGGTTTTTTCGTTGATGCAACTTCTTCTGTAGTTGTCTTCCCTAATACTCGGAGTCCCATTTTTCGCGTAGAGTGCTGCTATGCGCCCGAACCCTACACCACCTCTCTACTACGCTCCGCTGGTGCCGGTCGCGGCGGCCTTTACGCTCGGTATTTTGTTCGATCGATATTTGGTCGTTGCCCTGAAAAGCTGGCTGGTAATGGCCACCCTGATGCTACTCGGGGCGAGTTTGGCAAGTCGCCGAAAACAACCGATCATCCCCTGGCTGCTTCTGGCTTTCACCGCTCTGGGTGGGGCACACCACAACCAGCAGTGCCAGTATGTCGCGCCGGGCAACGTCGCACGCATTCTCACAGAAAAACCGATGCTGGTTCGGGCTCGCGGAATGCTCTGCGAAGACTGGACGGTGCGTCCCAAAACTCGCGAGAACCCTCTGGTTTCCCAGCCGCGCACGGAAAGCAGTCTGGCCGTTCTGGAACTGCACGCTCTGCAAAAAGAAGGGGACTGGATACCGCACGATGGGAAAGTTCGGCTGACTGTGCCGGGCCGGCTCGAGGAGATCCGCGTCGGCGACGAAGTGGAATTACTGGGCTGGATGAATCTCCCGGTCACTCCCGCGAATCCCGGAGAATGGGATTACTCGCGCTGGTTGCGCGACCAGGGTATCTCCGCCGAGATGCATATCCGCAAGGCCCAGGATCTGATTACCCGACTCAACCCGGGCGGATTCTCCTTCGACCGCCTCCTGGCCCGCATTCGCCATTACGGACAGGAGGTTTTGCAGCATCGCATCGGCGAGAATGAATACGGCCTCTCCGCCGCTTTATTACTCGGACAGAATAATGCTCTGCCCGCGGCGGACTGGGATCATTATGTGCGCACCGGCGTCATTCACGTGCTGGCGATTTCGGGTCAGCATCTGGTGATCCTGGGAATATTTATTCGCTTCCTCCTCCGGCTGGCACGGCTGGACTATCGCCGGGCGGCATTGATTGTGGCTCTGCTGCTTTTTATCTACGCGATGGTGACCGGCGGTCGACCCTCGGCCATGCGGGCGGCGGCCATGGTGATGATGGGCTGCCTGGGAATCTTGCTCGGCAAACGGGTTTTCCCGGCCAATACTTTTGCGTTGGCCTGGATCGTCGTCCTGATACTCAATCCCGGCGATCTGTTCAATTCCGGCTTTCAACTATCTTTCCTGGCGGTGGCCGTATTGATTTGGGGAATTCCTTACTGGTCCCCGACGCCCGCAATCGATCCGCTGCAACAGCTGATTGAAGAGAGCGAACCAAGACTGCTACGCTTCAGCAGATTTCTCTTTCGCGAAATGCGACTCGCTTATAAGACGACTTTATACATTAGCGTCTCCTTAATACCATTGATTATCTATTGGCAAAATCTTATATCCCTATCGGGTTTATTGATTGGCCCGCCCGTCATCCTGCTTTCAACCATCGCCCTATTAGCCGGCTTTGGTTTATTGTTCGACAACCTGCTGGGAGGTTTGTTCAGTGGCATTTGTACTTTCCTGCTGAAATGGAGTCTCGCGCTGGCCAACGACCTGGTCCTGTTCGCTGATAAGCTTACCTGGGGCTGCTGGTATACCGGGCCATTACCCATCGGCTGCGTTATCCTCTTTTACACACTTCTGGTCGGGTGGCTGATCTGGTTGCAGTGGCGCAATTTCCCCCTGCCGCGAATATTTGCGCAATTAAAATCGGGTCACTTTCTCAAAACCCTGCTGGTGACGATGGCGATCGGTTTTCTCTGGCCACAGCGCGATTTTGAAAAAGATGAACTTCGCATCGAGTTTATCTCGGTGGGTCATGGCGGCTGCACATTGGTAGAGTTGCCCGATGGCCGAACCCTCCTGTACGATACCGGTTCGCTGGCCGGGCCCGATATTGTTCAACGGCATGTGGCACCGTTTCTCTGGTCGCGCGGCATCCGGCGCATTGATGAAGTGATTCTCAGCCATGCCGATCTGGATCATTTCAACGGACTGCCCGCCTTGCTCGACCGCTTTGCCATCGGGCAGATTACCACAACGCCGAGTTTCGCCGACAAGAACGCGCCGGGCGTCAAAGAAGTCTTGAGAGTACTGGAAACGCGTGGCATGAATTTGCGTGCGATCCATCGGCCGATGACCTGGAAATCGGGTGATGTCAGCTTCCAGGTGTTGCACCCACCGGCTGAGGGCCCTCCCGGCATCGAAAATGTCCGCAGTCTCGTCTTGCTGCTGGAACATCAGGGGCATCATTTTTTATTCACCGGTGATATCGAAAAAGTCGGCCTGGATCAGGTTCTATCGCAACCGATCTCCCCGATCGATGTGCTGATGTCGCCGCACCACGGCAGCGTCACGGCCAATCCCACCAAGTTGTTCGACTGGGCAAAACCGAAACTCGTCGTCGTGAATAATTCCGAAAGCGGATTTAGCAGTAAAATGAAGAATGATCGGGAGATACTGACCTGGTCGACCGGCACGGCCGGGTTGATCACCATTCGCAGCCATCGCAGCGGAGTGGTGGCCGAGACCTTTCGCACGGGGGAGCGCCGAGTGATTGCGAGTGGTAGCCCATGACGCACGATCAAACACCCGCACTACTGGGGGGGCAACCAACTCGACCCGAGGGCCCTCCCCCCTGGCCGGTGGCTGATGTGGCGATTCAGGAGTCGCTTCAGAAAGCCTTCGCCGCCAATACCTGGGGACTCTACCACGGCCCGCATGTCGAAGAGTTGCAGATCCGCTGCCGGAAGATCATTGATCAGCCGAATTTCGCATTGGCTAGTGGAACTTTAGCTTTGGAAATCGCCCTGAAGTCCCTCAACATCGGGCCAGGCGATGAAATCATTCTGGCCGCCTACGAATACGAACCGACTTTTCTGACAATCCATGCCCTCGGTGCAACTCCCGTTCTTGTCGATATTCAACAAGATAATCCCACACTGAATCCGAAGCAGGTCGCCCAGGCCATCGGAGAAAAAACCAGAGTGATCCTCGCTTCCCATATGCACGGCGGAGTCGCTGACATTTCGCTACTGCAAAAGGTCATTACCGATTCGAAAAGGGAAATCGCCCTTGTCCAGGATCTATCGCAGATGCCCGGCTTGGACCCGGTTCCCGACAGTGACTTCAGCATTCTGAGTTTCGGTGGATCCAAGCCCCTTTCGGCCGGCCGCGGCGGCATGCTCTTTTGCGGCGACACTGCCCGTTGTCAGAAAGCAAAACTTCAGCTCTACCGGGCCGGGCATCAATGGGGAACATTATCGGAATTGCAAGCCTGTGTGTTATTGCCGCAGTTGGAACAGTTGAAACCCCACGCCCAGCAGCGCCGGGATGCCTTTCAAAGACTCAATAGTCTGCTACGCGAAGTCCCGGGCCTGCGGCCAATTCCCACCCCGGAAAAGCCGCCGCTGGCCGACTACTATAAGGTGGGATTCTTTTTCGAAAGTGATGCATTCGGGCTCTCGCGTGAAATTTTCGTGAGGGCTTTACGAGCGGAAGGCATCGCCTTCAGCCCCGGTTTTCGGGCATTGCATCGGGGTCGGGCGGCCAACCGTTTCCGGAAAATCGGCTCCCTATCTCACGCTGACCTGGCGAGCGAGCACTTGATTACGCTCCATCATCCTGTCTTACTCGCCGGGGATTCCGCGTTGGAACAGGTTGCATCCGCCGTCTGGAAAACGTATCGTAACGCGGAACGGATTCGGGAGGCAGCGCTGCCTACCCAGGCTCAGTTACGGTTCGACGATTAACTCTTACAGGATGAACTTCATGAACCGGTTACGTTTTGCCTTTCTCGGCTTCTTACTTCTGACGATAACGCAGCTGGCCCCGGCCGCCGATACCCCCGCGAAAGGCAATTGGAAGCTCTCGCTTCCTATACCGACGCAACAAGGGGAAATGATCCTCAACATGCTGGTCTCCTTCTCCGAAGCCAAGGGTAAGTGGGTAGGCGATGTTCTCGATATGTCTCCCCAATTGAAATTGGAACCGTCGATCTCCGCGGTCACCGTCAAAGACGACCTGCTTCAATTCGACATGCTGTTCGGATCTCAGACCCTCTCGTTCGATGGCAAGTTCACCAAGGATGGCAAGAAATTGCGCGGCAGCTTGATCTTTGGGGGAAATACTCTTTTGATGGATCTCTATCCCTCCAAGCTGAAAAATCTGAAAGACGAATTTGCCCTGGCTCGCGAAGTTCTGGAGCAGCAGGATGGCCAGGCTTATCTCAACAGCCTGCTTCCGGTGTTGAAAATGGCCGGCAAAAAAAGCCTGAAAGTTGAAGAAGTTCGCGGCTACACGGACCGCGCGATGAAAGAAACCGAAGTTTATGGCAATCGCTTCCAGCGAACCACCGCGTTGACCATCGCCGGGGCTCTGGCCGATCAGGAACCTTACGCCGCGATCGCTCTGGAGCAGGCCCGCCAGGCCGAGCGAATGCTGGCCGATAGCGACGATGCCAGCACTCAGATGAGCGTTCTGGAGGGCCTGCGAAACGTTCTGGTGAAGACGAAAAAACTGGATGAAGCCAAGAAGGTCGAGCTTCAGCTTGTGAAAGCCGAAGCTCGCGATTACGCCGAGTATTCCAAGAAGATGTCGTTCCAGGCCGAAGCCTACGCCGGCCGAAAAGCCAAGAGCGACCGCGTTGTGCTGGTCGAGATGTTTACCGGAGCGGAATGCCCCCCTTGCGTGGCAGCCGATCTCGCTTTCGAAGCTCTGGACAAATCGTACAAACCGACCGAAGTCGTTCTGATGCAGTATCACCTGCATGTGCCCGGCCCTGATCCGATGACGATGAAAGATTGCGAAACCCGGGCCGGCTTCTACGAAGTGAAAGGCACACCTTCGATCTATTTTGAAGGGAAATCGGGCGTCAGTGGGGGAGGCCCAGCCGCGGCCGCTAAAGCCAAAAACAAGAGTTTTCGCGAGACCATCGACGAAGAACTCGAAAAACCGGCCGGTGCGAAACTCCAACTGACCGCTACCCGAAAGGGCAGTGAGATCAACCTGACCGCCAAAGTCGAAGACCTGAAGAAACCGGCTGCCAAAACCATGCTGCGGTTCGCCATCACCGAAGATCGCGTCCGCTACGCGGGCGGCAACGGAATTCGCTATCACCACGCCGTGGTGCGGGCTTTCCCAGGGGGGGCCAACGGCTTCCCCCTACCCAAGGCGACTGGCGAACAGAGCGTGAAATTGAACCTCGACGAACTGCGGGCCAGCTTGAACAAACAACTGGATGAAGTGGTGAAAGAAAACAAAGAGGAATTTTCCGAGCGGCCGATGAGTCTTAAGAATCTGAAAGCCATCGCCTTCATTCAGGACGATACCAACAACGAAATCCTGCAGGCCATTCAGGTGGATCTGGAAGATAAGTAATCCCGCCTAATCGCCCTCCTTCAAAGCTTCGTTGGGGAAATGCCCACTTCCCAATGGAAAAAACTATCGCAGCCATAGCCAAAAGCTATTGGTGCTGCGCTGCCCTGTTCGAATATAAATATCATCACCCCGAAATTTCACTTTCGCACTTATCGTTGAGGACCGCGTATGAAGTCTCTCCCGTTTAAACGTCTTTTTGCCACACTCGGCTCATTGGGTTTAGTAGTCGGGCTGACTGTTACCCTCTCTCAGATTCGGGCGGCCGAAGAGAACAATTACGATTACCTGCTCCCCGACATCACCAAAATGAAGCCGCTGGAAGATCAGATTCCGGTCAGCTTCGTTTCCCGGAGCTCGAATCGCGCCGAATGGGAGAAACTACCCGGCTACTGGAATGAAGTTCCCGGCGCGAATGGTAAAAAAGTCGTCAAAATCAAGCTACCTCTGGGCATCAACCTGCTGCCGCCGGTGCCGATCGAAAATCCGATCACGGTGGCCAAGTGGAAACTGGGCAAGGAAGTCTTCTTCGACAAAGTGATCTCCAGCGACAATTCCGTCTCCTGCTCCAGCTGTCACGAGCCGAGCAAAGGCTACAGCGACATGCGCAAGACCAGCCTGGGCATCGCCGGTAACATCGGCGGCATGAACGCTCCCACCGTCTTTAATTCGGTCTACAACCGCTTCATGTTCTGGGATGGCCGCATGGACACCCTGGAAGCTCAGGCGCACGGCCCTATCGGCAATCCTTCCGAGATGTTCGACGGCAAAGGCAAAGCGCTTCACGAAGCCGTGAAGCGAATTCGATTGAAAGGTGATTACAGCAAACGATTCGAAGAAGTGTTCGGCGCGCTGCCGACCGTCGATTCGATTGCCAAGGCCATTGCGACCTATGAAAGATTGGTCATCATCGGCAATTCGCTGGTTGACCGCGCGGAAGTGGCCATGCGAGCCCGCGTCGAAGAAGAAGAAGGCAACAAGTTCGAAGTGAACGCCAAGGACTACGAAAAGGTTCTGAAAGAGGCCGTGGCCAAGAAAGATACAAACTCTCTGGAAGCGATCGGCTTCGATCCGGCCAAGGACGTGGCTAAGATTCCCCAGATCGCCGCCAGCATCAACAACGGCCGGGTCCTGTTCTTCAACAAGGCCCGCTGCAACTCCTGCCATGTCGGTGAGAACTTCACGGACTACACCTTCCACAACCTGGGCGTTGGCGCCAAGAACGGCAAGCTGCTCGAAGGCCAGGAAGGTCGCATCAACAGCCAGCCGACCGGCCATAAAGATCCCAGCATGATGGGGGCTTTC
This sequence comes from Telmatocola sphagniphila, assembly GCF_018398935.1. Classification (GTDB taxonomy): domain Bacteria; phylum Planctomycetota; class Planctomycetia; order Gemmatales; family Gemmataceae; genus Telmatocola; species Telmatocola sphagniphila. Next base: position 4,793,980 of record NZ_CP074694.1, read on the forward strand.
AAGACTCCGCCGTTGCGCGGACTGACCAAGAGCCGGCCTTATCTGCACGACGGTTCGGAAGCGACTTTGGAAGCCGTGATCGATTTCTACGATCGCGGCGGCAACGTCAATGAATTCCTCGATTCGAAGATGCGCGACACCCAGGCCGAGCAGGCCTACCTCGATGCGGCCAAGTCGGGCAAGCCTTACACCGGTCCGAAGCCGGAGTTGATCACCAAATCGGGTCTGCCGATTATTCCCTTCAAGCTCAATTTGACCCCCCAGGAGAAAGCCGATCTCGTACTCTATCTGAAAGCCCTGGAGGGAGAGGCACTCGATCCGATAGTGGCCGATCCCGCGAAATAAGCGTGGAGCAGGAATGACAACCCCCGAGACTGCCTGGCCCGTTCTGTCTCTGTTGGAACGCCGGGTGTTAGGCGTTCTGGTCGAAAAGGCCAAAACCACACCCGACGTTTATCCGATGAGTCTCAATTCCCTGGTCAACGGTTGCAACCAGAAAAGCAACCGCGACCCGGTGATGAATCTTCAGGAAGATCAAATCGAAGAAACCCTGGAGGTGCTCTGCCGGCAGGGTTTGACGATGCGAGTCATAGGCGGCCGGGTCGACCGCTGGCGGCAACAACTCTACGAAGCCTGGACCGTCACCAAACTCGAACTGGCTATTTTGGCCGAGCTGCTTTTGCGCGGCCCGCAGACGGAAGCGGAGCTGCGTCGCAATTCCGATCGCATGGAACCGTTTCCGGATATGGAAACTTTCAAAACGGTTCTTAAACCCTTGCTGGATCGCAAATTAGTGATTTACCTCGGCCCGGAAAATCGTCGGGGCACCCTGTTAACCCACGGTTTTCACGACCCGCGCGAACTGGAGAAGCTGGCCGATCACGGGAGTTCTTCCGCCCGAAACGAAGATTTTTCCGCAACGGAAAAAGTGTCTCTTCCTCCTCGGCACGAGATGGAAGCCTCGCTGGTGGAGCTCAAAGCGGACATCGTTTCCTTGAAGGAACAGATGGAAGTTCTGAAGCAGCAACTGGCCGCGCTGAAGCAATCTCTCGGCGGGTGAAAGCCCGCGATCATACAATATCCCCATGATTCGTTTGAATAAATTCCTGGCTCATGCCGGGGCGGGTTCGCGCCGTCATTGCGACGGACTCATCGCCAGCGGCCGCGTGCGCGTCGATGGCATCATCACTCGGGAACTGGGCACCCAGATTGACCCCGATAAGCAAAAGATCGCCGTCGATGACAAAGTTGTCGAAACCGAGCGCAAAGTCTACTGGCTGGTGAACAAACCGGCCGGGTACCTTTGCACCAATCACGACCCGGCCGGCCGACCGCGGGCCCTCGATCTGATTCCCCACGTGGCCGAGCGGGTCTATACTGTCGGCCGATTGGACGAGGCCAGCGAAGGTCTGTTGCTGATGACCAACGACGGCGACCTGGCCCATAAGCTGATGCACCCGCGCGTCGGCATCGAAAAAACCTATGAAGCCTTGGTGGCCGGTAACCCCAGCATGGCCGATCTGGAGAAGCTGACGGCCGGGATCTGGCTTTCTGATGGAAAAGTGAAAGCGAAGTACGTCCGCAAACTGAAAAAACAGGGGGACAGCACGTGGGTTCGCATCGTGCTGGCCGAGGGGAAGAATCGCGAGATTCGCCGGATGCTGGCCAAGCTGGAACACAAGGTTCTGGAACTTCACCGGGTCGCGATTGCTCATATCAAGGTCGATCGGCTCCCTAAAGGGAAGTGCCGGCGGCTAAAACCGGACGAAATCGCGTCCCTGCAGGATCTCGCCGAGCGAAAGAGCCGGCCGCGAAAAAGCAGCAGCCCCGAGGAAACGGAAAAATGATCCAGACACGTTCCCGAGTTCTGGAGCATGTTCCCCTGGCGGAAAAGACCTATCGCATCCGCCTATCCGCCCCGACCATTGCCGCGAAGATTCTTCCCGGCCAGTTTCTGATGTTGAAGCTGCCGGGTTTAAATGATCCCCTTCTGGGTCGGCCCTTTGCCGTCTACGATGTCGATTTCGAGCAACAAGCCATCGACGTCGTTTATCTGGTGATCGGCAAGATGACTACACTTTTGCAGGAAATCTCCCCAGGCCAGGAATTGGAAATCTGGGGCCCGTTGGGCAATGGTTTTCCGGAACTGAGCCCGGGTCCGGAGGCAATTTTCGTGGCCGGGGGGATCGGGCAGACGCCTTTTCTGGCCTATGCCCATCAGCTGCTGGGAACCAAAGGCTTCGGTGGCCGAGCGGCTAAAAGAGTTATCGATAAGGTCACGCTCTATTACGGGGTGCGGAATAAGAATCTGCTGGCCGGCGTGAGCGATTTTGAAAAAGCGGGCGTGCAAGTTAAGGTGGCCAGCGACGATGGAAGTGTCGGCTATCATGGTCTGGTCACTGGGTTGCTGGAGCAAGATCCGCCGAAAGCACCGATCATCACCTGCGGCCCGGAGCCGATGTTGAAGGCGGTTTCGAAATTGGCCGAGAAGTATGGGGTACCCTGCTATGTTTCGCTGGAAACGCCAATGGCCTGTGGCTTCGGCGCCTGCTTCAGTTGCGTGACGGCCGTGAAAACACCAGAAGGAGTCGATTACAAGCGGGTCTGTATCGACGGCCCGGTGTTCGAGGCAAGCAAGCTGGTGTGGGGCCATTAGTCGGTGGGCTTTGGGATGAAGTCGAAGTTTAGTGAAACGAACAAAGATTTAACCGCAGAAAACACTGAGATCACCGAGAGACCCTGTCCGGGCGCCAATGGCACGGAATCGAAGTTTCGGAATGTTATGATTTTGATGGTTTGAGAAATGCCACTAGTGAGGCAATTGGCAGCTATTGATAATGTGAGGAAACGATTCCGATGATAGTCGGCAATCCTGCCATATTCGCTATCGAATCAGGTATTTCCAAAATTTGGGAAGCGCCGAACTATTTGGCTTTAGGTTATTTTGTAATTCATATTGAGAACTTTAGATATGGAGTGCACAAACCTGACGCTACGTTACTTGGTTGCTCCTATGATGAAGTCAAAAATCGAATTTTCAAACGGGGAATGCATACAGCCCCATTTTCCGAGGAATCAGATGCGGGTCTCATTGCGGACGCTTACATAAAAGCCATTTACGCTCCTAAACATGAGAATAGAAAGTATTTCAACTTGTCAGCCGAAGATTTTTGTGTTCATTTCTATCCAAAAGGCAATTCCTGTACATGGGCACCCGATGGAGATGAAGCTTTCGATGACAGTAGTTACATTTTGCAATTCGATATCAGAAATCAAGTGCGTTTAATTGGATTTAAGTCTAGTAATTTTGTTCCTGATCCTAGTACGATCCGCGATCTGTGGGTATCAGCATTTGATTATTACAGTCTTCTTGAAGATTGGATTGCAGAATTTGATCGAGAGCGGAATCTCATGTTAAAGCCGGGTGCCAAAGGCTAGGCCATTGGCACGATACATAAATTTCGAAAACATTGCGATTTTCCGATGAGTTGAGAAATGCCAATGGCCTAGCCATAGGCACCCGAGATTCATTTTCAAAATTACTCAATCTTTCTTTCCCGGTTTTGGCTTTTGGAACAACCAGAGCCCAATAATCAGAGCGAAAACCCCCGGGAGAAATGCCCCGATCATTCGACTTACACCCAATCCGGAGGCGTCTCCAACCTGAGGTCCATCTGGCTTGGCAAGGGAACTCGCCCCGGAAACAAAAAAAGCCGCTGCCAGAACTAGACATAGGATGCCGCCGATTTGCTTCGCCTTCATCAGAAAACCCTTCGTTTTGAGATTGTGCTTCGAGGTACCACATTATTTCATTCTGTAAATCGCGAGCCAATTCGACAGTCGGTTGTCAGTGGTTTCGCCATTGGCCGGGAATAGAAGCATTATTTCATCGAGGAAAAACGGGTTTTGCACTCGGTGTTTGATTGGGTAGTGATGCCACAGGGACCCGGATCAACGAACTCCCCACTCCTCCAAAAATGTAGACACCTGGCAACCGACTGGGGTACGATATACCCTTGCCAAATGGCCATGCAGCGAACTGAACCGAGGAACCAACTATGTCTACTCCCAATAACAACCCCCTGCCCATCCATCTCTCCCGTCGTGAATTGCTCGGCAGCGCCCTGGCCGGCGGCACGGCGGCTCTGATCGGGAAGAGCGCATTCGCAGGCGATAATCTCCAGGGAACTTCCAGCACAAAGCCCAACTCCGTATTTGGCGGCGTCCGCATCGGAACCAACACCTACAGCTACCGGAATAGCGGCATCGATTCCGCCGAGGCGACCCTCAAAGCGTTGATCGACGACGGCCTGAGCGAATGCGAACTGAAGGAAACGCCGATCCGAGCCTTCGGAGTACTTCCACCAGTTCCCAAGAAAGGGGAGGAAAAATCCGCCCCCAAACTCAGCGATGCCGAGCTAGCCAAACTTCTCTCCAAGGCGGCCGATCTCCGCAAAATGTACAACGACGCCGGAGTCAACATTCACATCCATAAATGTCCCTTCGGGGCATCGGAAGAAGCCATCAACTTCAACTTCGAATTGGCCAAGGCCCTCGGCTGCAAGGCGATCACAACCGAACGGGACGATAAGCTGGCCAAGAAGCTAGCCCCGTTCGCGGAGAAGCACAAGATTTACGTCGCGTTCCATAACCATACGAACAATGTGCCGGTCATCGATAAGCTCGATCCAATACTCGACTGCGGGCCGTACATCATGTTCAATTTCGACATCGGCCACTACTTTGCAGGTACCAAGGGTAAAAGCCCGATCCCGGTGATTGAGAAGTATCACGAGCGGATCGTCAGTTTGCATTTAAAAGATCGTACTGCGACCGGGGCTGATCTTTCCTGGGGCAAAGGAGAAACACCGATCAAGGAAGTGCTGCAGCTACTGAAGAAGGAGAAATGGCCGATCTACGCCGATATCGAGTTGGAGTACAAGATCCCGAGCGGTTCCACATCGGTCGCCGAGGTCGCCAAGTGCGTGGCGTATTGCAAGGAAGCGCTGGCGTAATCATTGCTTTGCAATGTGGAGATCACCGGGAGATAATAAGGCTCGTTGATCTCTGCAGACTATTTTTAGACTGGCTTTTCAAAAATATTAACCATCTCTACAAACCTTTTTGCTGCCGCTTCCTCCATGAAGAAATACAACTCATAGTCCTGATCCGTAAGTATTCGATAGGACTCAACAATACCACCGAACCTTCCCCAATCGTGTTTTTTTTGTTCTAATCGAATTTGAGAATAGGAAATCGTTCTCTTGAAGAGCCCGAAGAGGTAATATCGTGAAACCTGATGCGAAGCCTTTTGAAAAACGGTGGAGGTTGCGGTCGAAGATATTTTGATTGCGATACCGAGGTACATAGCGAAGGCAATGAGAAACACAATCCCACTGATGACTCCCAAGATATTCCAGTCCCCGGAAAGCTGTTTTAGAGCGAGCATGCAGAGTGCAATCAAAACTATAGTTACAACTAGGATTCGATTCAGAAACTCCCCTAGCACCAATAAAGGAGTTCGCTCTCTAACCACCAGAAAGTCACCTTGTTGCCAAATTCTCAGATAACCGAAAAATACTGGTCTTAGATGCATTGAAGACTCCCGGAAAAATCAAATTTGACTTGACCCTTCCAAAGAGCGAAGCACTTCCATGAATCGCATCGAATCAGATTTATCCGCAAACGAAAACACCTCGTAACCTTTTTCCGTCAGAATTCGGTACAATTCGAAGCCTCTTTTAATTCGGATACCTCGTTCCGCCTCAGCGTGAACCAGAAGACTCTGGTATTCGAAAACTCTCTTATGCAAGCCCGACAGGTAAATTTGTTGCACCTGATGCAATTTTGGTCTGACAACCGTTCTCTGCACCAGGAAAATTATCCGTAATAGTTTTAAAGAGATCGCCGCCGCAAAGAGTAACAGGATCATAAAAAAGTATTTCTGGGATCCAACATCAGAACTGAAAACGTCGAGCCCGAATTTAATCAGCAGGAAAATCAAAACGGACACAATCAGAA